>NZ_JACHMY010000001.1:0-4800000 GCF_014205135.1 Kribbella italica | reverse complement strand
TGCAGCGGTCAAGGCGACCGGCTATCGCAAGCTGGTGACGGTTGGGGCGAGCCTCATGGAGGACCCGGCGGTGCGAGGGCTGCGGACCCGCAAGGGTGTCAGCCGGTCGGGATCATCAATTGCCGAGTTGCAAAGACTGATCGCAGAAGATGCCTTCCGGCACGACGGCGGTGCACACCTATCGGGGCAGGTGCTCTCGGCAAGGACCACGCCCGGTGCTGACGGGCCACGACTCGCCTCGAAGGAGCGGGCTGACGCGATCAAGGCTGCGGTGTGGGCGGTGAGTGCGTTGCGGAGGAAGGCGGCCGGGCCTGTCCGGCTGATCGTGGCCAGGGGCCGATGAGAGCCGTTTGGGCGGGTAGGGGCGTCCCGGAGGTCCCGGAATGCCCGGCAAGCCATGACATCCAAACCTCGCCAGCGCCGTACAGGGCTCCGGGCGGAGGTCCCGGCGTAGGGGCCGTGAACGGTTGTGCGCCGAGACCTCAAGTGCGCTTCAGGTATCGTTTATAAGCATGGGCTTATGGTCGTTGCTGCTAGGGCGTTCGCCGGTGGTGCGGCACGCCATGTCTGCTGAGCTTGTACGTGCACCCGAGTCGAAGGCTCCACGGTTTGGAGTCGACATCGACTCGGGTGTTCTGTATGGAACGCCAACGCTGGATGACTACATCTACGGCCGGGGCAAGATTCCCAGGGCCGACGCCTTGGCTGCTCCGGCGATCAAGCGTGCAAGGGATCTGATCTGCGGCGAGATTGGTCAGTTCCCGTTGCTGTTGATCGGGCCGGACGGGAAGCCGACCGACTGGAACCTGTTGAGTCAGCCGGAGTCCGGCGTGGCTCGCTCGGTGACGATGACCCGAACGATTGAGGACATGCTCCTGTCGGAGCGGTCGTGGTGGAAGGTGACTCACGTCGGCTGGCACCAGAAGCCCGCTGAGGTTGTGCGCCTGGACGCCGAGACGGTGACTGTGCAGCCGCGATATGTCTACTACCCGGAGGGATCGGCGCTGGTCTGGCCTGACATTCCGGGCCTGATTCGCATCGATTCCCCGAACGGTGGCTTGCTCACTGCCTCCGCTGCAATCCGTGCCTACATCGCCCTGAACCGGATCGCGATGCGTGCAGCGGATGGCATGCCGCCAGCCGACTGGTTCACTCCGGCTGAGGATGCTGACCCGATCGTGGGAATCCCGGCGGGCGACGAGACCCAGGAAGAAGCCGATGAGCGGACGATCCAGGAAATCCTGGACAACTGGCTCTGGATGCGACAGCAGCGGTTGACCGGCTACGTGCCCGCTGCGCTCAAGTACAACCGCGACGGCTTCAACCCCGAACAGCTGCAGATGGCACAGGCGCGCGAGTTCGCGGTCACCGAGATTGCGCGGCTGACCGGCATCGACGCCGAGGAGCTATCAGTCAGCACGACTTCGCGCACCTACTTCAACGCACAGGACCGGCGACGCCAACGGCTGGAGTCCGTGCTTGGCCCGTACATGACTGCGGTAGAAGGCCGGTTGTCGATGGACGACGTGACGCCACGCGGTTTCAAGGTCATGTGGGACACGTCTTCGTACCTGCGGCTGGATGACCTGGCTGCGGCGCAGTCCGACGAAATCCTCATCCGTTCCAGGGTTCTGGTGTCGGACGAGGCGCGCGAGAAGCGCGGCCTGGAGCCGTTGGGGCTGCCTGCACCGGAAGCCAACACCACCCCGGCTGCCCTGCCAGCCGTACCCGAGGGAGCCGACAACAATGCCTGACCAGACACTCACCTTCACGGCGGCATCGTTCGCTGTCGACAAGGAGACGCGCACTCTCACCGGCGTATTGCTGCCGTTCAATGAGGTTTCGCGTCCGGCGCGTGACGCGGTCACCGGGAAGGTTGCGCGGTTCTCCTTCGCTGAGGGAACGATCACCCTTCCGGCCGACCCCAACGATGTGGTGCTGAACTACGGCCACGATGGGAAGTCCCTCTACACGCAGGTCGGCGTTGCAACTGAGCTGACCCCGCAGCCGGCTGGCGTACTGGCGAAATTCAAGGTCGCCCGGACCCCTGAGGGTGACCGTGTTCTGGCGCTCGCCGAAGACCGGGTGCTAAAGGCGTTCTCTGCCGAGGTCGAGGGCGAGTTCAGCGCCGGACGGGACGGCGTACAGCACGCCAAGGCAACGACCCTGACCGGCGCTGCTGTCGTGCCGATCCCCGCGTTCACAGGAGCGCAGATCACAAGCGTTGCGGCGTCCGCCGCATCAAACAAGGAGGAAGACATGCCTGAGGGCGAGAAGGAGACCGGGGCCGTTGCCACGTTCTCCAAGGAGGATGGCACCGCGCTCATGGCGCAGGTCCAGTCCTTGACCGAGAAGATCGCGGAACTGGAAAACGTCAAGATCCCGGTCGGTCCGGGTACGGCGCAGTTCCAGGTCGTGGAAGAGCCCATCTACCGGTTCGAGGGTACCGAGGGTGCGCCGTCCGGTTTCGACTTCGCGACCGACCTGCTTGCCGCTGGCAAGGATGGTGACATGGCGGCGCTGGCTCGGCTCCAGAAGTTCACCGCCGAACGGCTGAGCCCGGAGTTCGTCACCACCGCCGGCACCACCGCAGTCAACCAGCCGACGTACCGGCCGGACATGTTCCTGGGCCAGGCGCCGGTTCCGGCCTCGCCGCTGTACGACTACTTCCACAAGGGCTCGCTGAACTCGGTTCAGCCGTTCTTCTGGTCGAAGCTCGACCGTGCCGCGACCAACGCGATGGTTCGCGATCATGCGGAAGGCGTCGAGCCGACCCCGGACGACGTCACCACTGCGACGGGAACCACGGTCACTCCGACTCCGGTGTCCGGCAAGGTCCACATCACTCGTGAGGTCGCGGATCAGGGTGGTAACCCGGTCGTGTCCGGCCTGGTGTGGAGCGAGTTCGAGCGGTCGTTCAAGATCGCGCTGGAGACCCGGACCGCTGACCTCATCAACGCGGCTGTCGTCACTGAACTCGGCGCTGCAATCGCGGTGGGCGCGACCGGTCTGGCGGCCGGTGCGGCGGTTGAGGCTGGTCTGCTCGGTCTGCAATTCCTCGCGGACGGCTTCCGGTTCAGCCGGGCGTTCGGCCACGTGGATCTCTACACCAAGCTCGGCCTGGCGACGAACGCCGCAGGTGACGAGAAGATCTATCCGATCATCAACCCGCAGAACCGGGACGGCCAGACGGCCAGCAAGTTCGCGTTCATCGACATCGCTGGCTACAACATGTACCCGGCTGCCTCGCTGGGTGCGACCGGCGTCAACGACAAGTCGTATGTCGCGGACCCGAACGCGGTTCACGTCTGGAACTCGGGCCTGCAGCGGCTCGACAAGCTCCTGGAGGACGTCGAGGGCTGGGACATGGGCGTGTTCGCCTACTTCGCCGGTGTGGTCTACGACGTCACCGGCCTCCGCAAGATCACCTACAACGCGGCCGCGTGATCGGAGAACTGACCAATGAGTGAGCAAATCAACGTTGGTGAGTCGATCGAGTTCGACACAACCGGATACGTCCGGCTGCCGGATGGTGCGGTGGTCACGTCCAGCCGTACGTACACCGTCCGGCAGGAAGGGCTGCATGTCTTCGTCAAGGGCAACGAAGAGCGTGAGTTCGAGGGCATCAACCCGGACAAGCCGATCGAGGACGGCGACGACGACAGCGAGGACTACAACGACTGGAAGGCCGACACCCTGCGCGCTGAGCTGCGGGAGCGCGAGCTTCCCGCGTCCGGCAACAAGGCCGAGATGGTTGCGCGTCTCGAAGCTGACGACGAAGACGAGGACTGAGGAAAGGTCATGACCGCGCCGACCGTCACCGATGCCGACAACTACCTCGGTGACACCAGCTACACCACCGAGGAGTTGGGCAAGGCTTTCGCTGCCGAGAAGAAGGCACAGGCCAAGGTCTGCCGGGTTCCGGCTGACGATGCGGAGTGGGACGAGGACTTGTCTGAAGCCCTGTTCCGCAGAGTCGCCCGGAACCTCGCCATGCGGGGCATCCCGCTAGCGATCCTCCAAGGAGACGCCGACCTAGGCACGGTTGGTGCGAGGCTCCCCGGCCGTGACCCGGAGGTAAGGCGTCTCGAAGCGCCGTGGCGCAAGCTGGTGATGGGCTGATGATCACCACTCGCAAGAGCATTGCTGACGCCTTGTCTACGGTCCCGGGCATCAAGGGCTATGCCAAGAAGCCGAAGGTCACGAAGGCCGGGGATGCTTGGCCGCTGATCAACGAACTGACCCGTGGCCCGGCCTTGGTGTTTCAAACAACCTGGCGGATTGCGGTGACGATCGGGAGTGACGAAGGCTCCGCAATCGACAAGTTCGACACGTTGATTCCCGAAGTGACGCAGGCGCTGCAAGAAGTCGTCTACGTCGATTCCGCACGACCCATCGCAGTACCCACCGAAGCAGGCGACCTCTACGGCGTCGAACTCATCGCAAGGAGTGAATGACTTATGGCTGCCCCAGCTGGCGCGTACGTGTTGAAGGACGCGCTGTTCACGGTCGAAGCGACCGACTACGCCAACCAGGCCACGTCAGTGATGCTGACCCCTGAGCAGGCCACCCAGACCCTCCGCACCCTCGTGCCGGACGGCGTTGTCCAGGACGTCGACACGGCGACCTGGACTTGTGCCATCAACGGCATCCAGGACTACGTCGCCGCACAGGGCCTGGCGCGGCTGTTGACCGACATGGCCGGGCAGCAGATCGACATCGTGTTCGAGCCGAAGAAGGGCGGAGTATCGGCCACCGTGACCGTGGTTGCGAAGGCCGTTCCGTTCGGCGGACCGCAGGGTCAGTTCACCACGTTTGATGTCGAGTTGCCGGTTGTCGGCGCTCCCGTCTTCGGAGACCCGATCTGATGGCCCGCGAAATCGTAGCGACGCAGAAGATTGTCGGTGCCGGACTCGCCGTCAACCTCACCGCGCCGACCGCAGAAGGCGATGTCATCGACAACGGAGCGGTCGCTCTGATGGTCGTGAATGGTTCCGGTGCTCCGATCAACGTCACGGTTCAGACCCCGGCCAAGCAGTCGGGCCTGGATGTTGAAGAGCGCATCGTTGCCGTCGCGGCTGGAGCTACCGAACTCATCGGGCCATTCCCCAAGAGCACCTACGGCCGTACGTCTGCGCCTGACGTAGGTCAGGTGTACGTGGACTACTCGGCTCAGCTCAGCGTCACTCGTGCGGCGGTGGGTTTCTGATGCTCACTCTCAAGGTCACACCTGACGACGGAGAGCCGTGGAACGTCAAGGCGCACACCCGTGACGTTCTGGTGTGGGAGAAGGCGAGCAAGGGCAAGTCGTTCACCGACCTGCTGGTGTCCCCGAACCTCACCGATCTCTACAAGGTCGCCCACATCGCTGCCAAGCGTCAGCAGCTGTTCAGCGGCACGTTGCAGGAGTTCGAGACGCAGACCGACATCGAGATGATTGGCGAGGACGAGGAGCCGGACCCTACCTAGTCGGCTCGCTCGGCTATCGCCTTGTGCAGTTGGCGATCCGGACGGGCATCCCACCGAGCGTGTGGGCCGAAGAAGGCGAACGGGCGATCAAGACAGCGTTGGAACTGCTCGAAGAGCGGCCACCAACTGAGACCAGAGGGGAGGCACCGGCCGGATGGGAATTGTCGTAAAGGTTCGGATTGACGGCGCTCGGGAGACCCTGGCGGCGTTCCGTAAGCTGCCGAAGGAAGCCAGCGCTGAGCTTCGTGATGCGAACCAGAAGATCAGCGAGGACATGGCGGAGAAGATCCGCACCGCCGCACGCTCGTCAGACGCCCAGTCGGCTCTTGTTGCCCAAGGCATCAAGGCTCGCCGTGACCGAGTGCCTACTGTTCAGGCTGGCGGGAAGAAGAGGGTTGGCCGGAACAGAAAGCCACTCGACAAGGTGCTGCTGGGTGCGAACTTCGGCGCAAGGTTCCTGAACCAGTTTCGTCGGCAGACCGGCGGCTTCCAGGGCAGCGAGGACTACTGGTTCTTCAGCACGGTTGAGCGGGAAGAGCCGCGCATCGCCAAGGAGTGGACCGACGCGGCCGATCGGGTCCTGAGCCAGTGGGGTCGTGGTGGCTAGCGCGTCGCGTACCGTCAAGGTCCGCTTTGACGGTGACGCGAAAGGTCTATCCAGAGCGGCTGCATCGGGCGAGAGGCAGCTATCCAAGTTCCAGAAGTCCATGTCCGGCGTGAACAAGATGGCCGGAGGTCTGGGCAAGGGTGTGGCCGGTATCGGCAAGGGCTTCGGCATTGCTGGCGTGGCCGTCGGTGCGCTCGGTGGTGGGCTGCTTGTCGCCGGTAAGCAGATCTTCAACATGGCCGGTCAGCTGGAGTTGATGGGCAAGAAGGCCAAGGTTGTCTTCGGGGACCAACTGCCTCAGGTAGAAGGCTGGGCGTCCCGTACGGCTCACTCGATGGGGCTTACGACGCGGGAGGCTGTCGGCCTGGCCGCTGGCTTCGCTGACCTGTTGATTCCGATGGGCTTCACCCGCAAGCAGGCCGCAGATATGAGCACGGATGTGATCGGCCTGTCGGGTGCGCTGGCGGAGTGGTCGGGAGGCACTAGGACCGCTGCCGAGGTCTCCGACATCCTCAATGCTGCGATGCTTGGGGAGCGTGATGCCTTGCAGGGTTTGGGTATCTCGATCAGCCAGGCCGAGGTTGACGCGGCCCTGCTGGCCAAGGGTCAGGAGAACCTGACCGGGAAGGCTCGGCAGCAGGCGGAGGCTACCGCGACGCTCGGCCTGGTCATGGACAAGAGCAAAGACGCACAGAAGGCGTTCGCTGACGGTGCTGGGTCCTTGGCCCGCAAGAACGCTGAGAACAGCGCCCGCCTGAAGGAGATGGGCCAGGCGCTGTTGACCACAGCGACCCCGGCACTCATCAAGATTGGCGAGGCGATCAGCAAGCACGTTCTACCAGTTGCGGAGCGATTCGTCACCTGGGTCAGTGGACCGGGCAAGTACGCCATTGCGGATTGGGCATTGTCCGGCGCGCAGTGGGTGTTGAACTTCGCGGACCAGTTCCTGGCCGGCCTGGAGACCATCACCCGCTTCATCGGCAAGTGGGGCAAGGCTCTCCTGCGGTCTATGGCCGTCACGATGGCGCCGTTCAACGCCGGTCTCGCCAAGTCGATGTGGGATGCAAGCAACAGCGTGGGTGACTTCGCAGACAGCACCCTGACGTCTCTGGGGAATGCTCGCGCCGGGATCAAGACCACCGAAGACAAGATCAAGAACGCCAAGCTGGTAGCGAAGCTCAGTGCCGACAAGGCGAGCCTGGACCAGAAGCTCAGGGACGCTCGCAACGCGCTCAACGACCCCAGCCTGACCAAGGAGCGTCGGGCAAGGCTCAACGCGGAGATCGTCCAGCTTCAGCGGCAGGTCAACGCCGCACAGTCCAAGATCAACTCGTTGCGCGGGAAGACCGTCACCATCACCGCGCGGGCGATTGCCATTGTGTCTAAGCAGTATGAGGCGGTCACTAGCGGTCGGCTCGACTACTTCGGCAGCAGCATCAGCGGAGCGCGAGCGGCGGGCGGTCCGGTGTCGGCTGGCCGGTCGTACCTCGTGGGCGAGCGCGGCCCCGAGATCGTGACGATGGGCGGTAACGGCAATGTGACGCCCAACCACGCGCTCGGTGGAGACACCTACGTTTACGTGACCATCGATGGCCAGCAGCTACAAGGCCGCATCGACCGCACCGTCAGGGAAGGCAACCGGCAGACTCGCCGAGCAGTCGGCTCCGGAGCCAAGAGAGGGGCCTACTAATGGCAATGACGGTGACCTACGATCCGGTGCTGTCTCGCGTCCGCATCGACGCTGACAACCTGGGCTCCGCTGCTACGGCGGTGGTCGAACGCTCGCCCGATCAGATCAACTGGACGACCGTTCGCGGCGGAGCAGAAGCTCAGGTCAACAGCGGAGTTCTTCAGACGCTGGATGACTACGAGTTTCTGGCAGACGTGCCGAACTACTACAGGGCGGTAGTCGCTGAGCCTCCGGAATTCTCGGTCGGCGTGGGTGCTGGGGTCTCGGGCACGATGGACGTACCTTTCACGATTCCGTTACCTGCAGGGGTCACCGAGGGAGACCTGCTTGTCGTCTACGTCGCCTCGGGATGGGTCACCGGCTTCAGCGCCACCATCCCCGGTTACACCAGGCTCCCAGGGGGTCAGCTTGACGACATGTTCGTAAAGGTGGCGTCCGCCTCCGAGGAGGACCCGCAGGTGTCCACCGCCGCCGAGGATGACTGGCCGGTCGTTGCGCAAATGGTCTACCTTCGCGGGGCCTCACTTCCCTACAGCAGCGCGGACCACGACAACACCGTAGGTATCACCGGAGCGAACATCAGCTACGGGCCTCTTACGATCACAGAAAACAATCAGGCCATCATCTATGCCGGTTTCAAGCACGACAACGTCTCGACTCCGGTCTGGACTTCGGTAGACACCATCCCCGGCGCGACGGAGATTGGCGAGGTCAAGGTAGCGGGAACGTCCTCGAACGTGGGCATCGTTTGGGACTACGAGTTCCGGGCGGTGGCTGCGGACGTGACAGAGGGTCAATTTGTAGTCAACGGTGCTACTGCCACCAACGAGAGCGGGAATGGCCGCGTGGTGGCCTTCCCGACCGGATGGGATGCGGTACAGGTTGCCTCGCTCACCCCGAGCCTTGACGGCAAGCTGTGGCTGAAGGTTGTGGCTCGCCCGTACCTGAACCGTCAGGTCACCGTGGCGGCTGTCGGCGACGTGCAGCGCAAGGCCCGTACCGGAGTCCATCAGGTCGTCGGTCGTACGATGCCTATCGCTATCAGCGATGTGCGGGGTAGCCGGGAGTACGAACTCCAACTGCTGACCGAGACCCCTCAGGAGTCTGAGGATCTGGACTACCTGTTCGCGTCCGGGGAGCCGGTCTACCTCCATGTGCCCGCCGATGAGTCGAAGGTGCTGGGCGGATACTTCACGGTCGGGGATGTCAGCGACGCTCCGGTTGGGCGGCTGTCGGACAAGCGGATCTTCACATTGCCGATGGTGGAGGTCGCTCCTCCGGGTGCCGATGTGGTCGGCACAACCGTTACCTGGCAGACGGTTCTCGACACCTACGCGACCTGGGCCGACCTCATGGCGGCTCACGCGACTTGGGGAAGCCTGCTGGAGATGGTGGCCGAACCGTCCGAGGTGATCGTCCAGTGAGGCCGGTGAGCGCAGCGTTCCTGCGCACTCTCAGAGGCTCGCATGTGATGGTCGCGCGGGTCCGCGTGTGCGAGACCTTCCAGACCGGCCTGACCCCGGAGGGCACCGAGCTACCGATCATCGGCGGGGATGTGGTGTTGGACGGTTCGGCCGACGTGCGGGGAAGTCTCGACCTCGCGACCAACGGCGAGGGCATGTGGCCGGACCAGGCAACGGACCTACTCGCGCCGTACGGAAATGAGTTGTTCGTTGAGCGCGGGCTCCGCTACGGCAACGGTCGTACCGAGTGGGTATCTCTTGGGTACTTCCGCATCAACACCCCGGAGCAGGACGTTGTCCCGGATGGACCGATCCGCCTTACTGCTCAGGACCGCATGGCAGGCATCAAGGAGGCGCGGCTCCTTGCCCCTAAGCAGTACGCCTCCCTGACCTACACGCGCGGCGAGATCATGGCGGACTTGGTGAATGAGGTCTACCCGACCGCCGTCATCGAGTGGGCCGACACGGATATTAGGGATGCCTACGTGGCTCGGGCAATGGTGGCCGAAGAAGACCGGTACGCCTTCCTGAACGACCTGGTGACCTCAGCCGGCCAGATCTGGTTCTGGGATTACCGGGGCGTGCTCGTCATCAAGCCTCCGCCTGACCCGGGCAGTCCGGTCTTCACCATCGACCACGGCCGTAACGGTGTCCTGGTGGAGATGTCGCGGGACCTCTCTAGGGAGGAGGTCTACAACGCCGTAGTAGCGACGGGAGAAGCCGGTGACACAACGCTGCCGAGTCGAGGCGTGGCCTATGACGACAACCCCGCCTCGCCCACCTACTGGGACGGCAAGTTCGGCAAGGTGCCGCGCTTCTACTCCTCCCCCTTCATCACCACCAACGAACAGGCGTTCTCTGCGGCTAGGGCAATCCTCCTGCAGTCGCTGGGGGTGCCGTACTCGGTGACGTTCGGCGCGATCCCCAACGCGGCGCTGGAGCCGTTCGACCCGGTCAAGGTCAACTACCCGTTTCAGTCGCGCTCCCGGTCGAGCCAGACCGAGACGCACATTATCGACCAGTTGAGAATTCCGCTCGATCCGGACGGCGTGATGACCGGATCGACCCGCAAGCAACTCCTCGTGACTATCGGGCAGGTGTCGTGATGCGTAGCTCTGACTTGGTGCCGTTCCTTGCCCCGGACAACGGGCTGTCGTTGAAGTTCCGGCAGGGCAAGGTCCTCAGTTGGGACTCCGGCACCGGCGCAAACGTCGTGGACGTTGGGGGAGCGATCCTGACTGACGTGCCGATCCTCAACACCGGCGAGGCAATCGCCTTGAGGGAAGGGCACATCGTCGGGTTGCTGGCTATGGCCGGGTCGTTCTTTATCCTCGGCCGCATCACAGTCCCCGGTGATCCTGACTTCGCAGGAGCCTCAGTCTCGTTCGGTGGCGCGAGCGTCACTACAACCAACTGGGCCCCGACCATGGCCGGAACCTGGGTCATCGACTCCGAGCCCATCCCCATTCCGTCTTGGGCAGATGAGGCGATTGTCATGGTGTCGGCGAGTGTTCGGGTGGTCAATACGCGCGGCGTAACTGACATCGCGCTCATGCACCCGTTCATCACAACCACCTTCGGCGGAGGCATCCACCCGGACGAGGTAGCGGTGACCCTCGCGGCAGGCGGCAACGGGAACCTCAGCAACTCGGCCCAGAAGCTCTTCACCGAACTGGACCCCGGCAGCGACCCGGACATCACCGCCTCGGTGATCGTCCAGGCGGGTGGCACAGCCAACTGGGCTGCCAACGTCTCCAACACAGCCATCCTCTCCGCAATCGCCATCTTCCGCTCTACCACCTAAGGAGGCAGCAATGCCTGGTTCAACCCCCATCTACGGCTTCCGCTGGCAGGAGCTTGGAGATGCACCGGACGGCCCGGACCTCGGCAAGAACGGCTTCGAGGACGTTGAGGCAGAGGTCGCCCGCATCGACGGCGAGCTTGACACCGCTCAGGCCGACATCGTCTCCCTGAAGACGGCGGCCTGCCAATTGCGCCAGACCGTGGCCCAGACAATCCCGAACGTGGCCGGGCGGACGATCGAACTGGACACTGTCGACGTGGACACGGACGGCATGGCCGACCTTGTCAACGACCGGATCGTGATTCAGACGCCCGGTACCTACCTCATCACCGCGACCGTCGCATACACGTTCGACGCGGACGGCTACCGGCGCGCTGCGGTGTACGTGAACGGCGTCAACGTGTACCCGATGGACGCCAGGGATGCCAACAGTTCCAACAGCCTGCCGACGCTGCCTCAAGCTCAGTTGGTCCGCAATCTGGTCGCCGGGGACCTGGTGACGATGCAAGGGCTCCACACTGCCGGCGGCGACTTGCTGACCAACGCGGCGGCTCCGTACCAGTCGGTGCTGTCCGCAGTGAAGGTATAGCCGTGACTCCTCCTCAGACGCCCACCCCGGACGACTTCGCCCAGTTCGAGCGTCTTGTCCGGATTGAGACCAAGCTCGACTTGTCCAACACCAACCATCAGGACCATGAGACCCGAATCCGTCGCCTTGAGCGGTCGATGTGGCTGATCGCTGGAGCGGCTGCGGCGGGCGGAGGGATCGCCGGGCAATTGGTCGCGCCGCTCCTCAAGTAGCCCTAGGCAACTAGTGGCGTTTAACAGGTGTTATTCACGCTCCGTTAGGTTCAGCGGCTCCCCGCTGCAGGCTCAGGTAGAATCGGTGACTCTGGGTAACTGCAACTGGGAGCCGCTATGAACGACCGGAAGCCTTGCGCGTGGGTCCGTAAGAACGCCCGCACGAAGAACCTCCACCCTTCTAAGCAGAAGTGGGAGGTCATATACGAGGACCCGCACGCCAACCCGCCATTCAAGCAGCGGACTAAGGGTGGCTTCCGGACGAAGAAGGCGGCTGAGGACTGGGCCAACGACTGGACCGACCCGACCAACCCGCACGTAGACCCGTTGAAGTCGTCGGAGCCGTTCGAGTCGGTGGCGAGCGAGTACCTGGGCAGCCGACACTTCCCGAAGGCCAACACCCGCGCGTCCCTCGAACAGATCCTGCTCAAGAGCAGCGCGCCTACTGGTCTCCCGGAGAACTACGGAGGCAAGCCGGTCGGGGAGATCAGCTATGAGGCGGTGTTGCGGTGGCTGGCGGACTTCTCGGGGAAGCGGAATGCCACAACCGTCCGCAATACCTTCTACGCCTTCCGGACCGTGTTGGACTACGCGGTCGATACCGGCCGGATCAAGGTCAACCCCGCGCGCATGGGCGAACTGGCGAACCCGAAGCGACGGCTGCCGAAGGTGAAGAAGATGCACATTGCGGAGGAGGAGCGCTACCAGCTCACCGCCGGGGAAGCCGAGACGGTGCTGTCGTTCATGCCCTACCCGTTCAACCTGTACGCCCTGACCGCTGTGAAGTCGGCAGCAAGGCCGGAGGAGGTCGCCGGGTTCGTAGTCAACAACTACACCGACGACGGAACGCTGAAGGTGCGCGGCGTGGTGGTGACGGTGAACGGCGAACTCATCCGCGAGGAGTACGCGAAGAACGCCAGCAGCCGCCGTGAGATCCCACTCGACACGGACTCAGCCGGCCAACTCGACGAGTACCTGCAACTCCACATCGCAAGGGCTCGGCTCTGGTACGCGGAGCACCGGCCCGATGAGGCACTGGACCTAGGCAAGCTGCCGCTGTTCGTCGGGCTCAAGACCGGTCGGGCGAACAAGAAGGGCATCCTGGAGCGGCTCGACTACTCGAAGCCCATCCGGCACTCTCTCGTCGTGGCGAAGTACTTCAAGCCCGCGCTCAAGGCTGCAGGGCTCCCGTCGTCGGTCCGGTTCTACGACCTGCGGCATGCGCGGATCTCGCAACTCGTGGATGCGATCGGCCAGCCGGACGCGCTGACGCTGAAAGAGGTCCAGGACCTTGCCGGGCACGCATCGTCGGTTATGACCCTCGATCGGTACGCCCACACGAAGCGGCCCGACGTGGCCCGGTCGCGTAAGGCTCTCGACGGCCTGACCGGTACGGCTCCGGCAACGAAGGTCCGCCGTCTGCGCTCGGTCTCGGACGCGGGCTAGGACCCCGATAGGAAGGTGCGGACGGGCCGACCCAGGCCCGTAGGTGCGGGAGGCCGTTCGGCACGCTCTCGCCCAAACCTCGCCACGGCGACGCACCCTAGACGTGACTCGGCCCCGGCGCTCTAGCGGAGCAAGCCGGGGCCAAGTCGTCTAGCAAGAGGGGCTAGTCCCGAGGATCGTAGGGCGTGTCGTCGTCCGGCAGCGGGATGACGGTTCGGGGTCCGTCCGCCTCGCGTAGCTCCTGCTCCACCATCAGCCGGAGATCCAGCAGGCTCGAAGCGAGCGAGTCGATATGGCTGATGGCTTCGAGGGCTGAGAGGCGCTGGGAGTTCGTGGGGTCCTTGCCTCGCTCGCTCCAATCGTCAATCGCGATGTTGAGAAGGGTCAACCACACGAAGCGGTCTCTGGTGGCGCGGTCGTCATCGGAGCTCATCGCATTCTCCCCATAATTGAACGTTCAACTAAGGGAAATCTAGCGCTGAATCGTTTCAGTAGCTACCGCAGACCAAGGCAGACCGTGGTTGACCGGCCGATCCTGAGTCGATTGCAACAGCGCGAGGACAGCGCGGGCCTGAACAGGGAAGCGCCTGGTCAGGGCTGGAAGTCTGCTCTGACCAGGCGCTTTATCGGTGCCCCCGGCAGGATTCGAACCTGCGACGCACGGTTTAGGAAACCGACGCTCTATCCCCTGAGCTACGGGGGCGCACGATGGGACAGCCTAGCGGAATCGGGTGGAGGGATGGGGGCAGGATGGGTGGGTGAGCGATGGGGTAGGTCGAGAAGTCTCCACCGGTGGCTTCAAGGATAAGGTTGAGGCTTGTGGAGATTGCGGATCGGCGGGTGCTGGCGGGGTGGGCGGCGGAGTGTGCTGAGCGGGTGTTGCTGCTGTACGAGGTGCGGGCGCCGGGGGACTTGAGGGCTCGGGAGGCGATTGCGGAGACGCGGGGCTTTGCCGAGGGTGGGCCGCGGACCAAGGGGATTCGGACGGCGGCCTGGGGTGCGTTGAAGGCGGCGCGGGAGGTCGGGGATGCGGTGGGGATGGCGGCAGCTCGGGCCGCGGGGTATGCGGCGGGGACGCCGTACATCCATGATCTGGTGAGTCCGCATCAGGTGAAGCACGTGCAGGGGCCCGCGGTGCAGATGGCGTTGGCCGAGGAGCTGGCGGCGGGTGGGGATTCCGCGGTGGGGGACGCGGCGATTCGGTGGGCGGTCGAGCTGGCGCCGGCCGGGGTGCGCGACCTGGTGGTTGAGTTGCCTAGGGCAACGTTTGGGAAGAGCCGGGTCGGGGTGCTGAGCCGGCTGCTGGACGAAGGGTTGCGGGGGATCAGCCGGTGAGGGCGCGGACGCCGAGGTGGCCGGCGATGGAGTTGTAGCGTTCGGCGTACAAGGTGGTGCAGCGGGAGGCTGCGCAGCCGGAGCCGGCGAAGGCGAGGCCTCGGATGGTGGCGGTGGTGGAGGACGGGCGGGAGTAGACGGGGCCGCCGGAGTCGCCGCCGATGATGGCGATCTGGTTGTTGCGGGTGGCTCGGATGACGTACGTCGTGCAGCCGTCGGAGTCGCAGTACTTGGCGCTCAGGGAGCGGATGGTGATTCCGCACAGGGACGTGCTGAACGAGCCGGACTGGCAGACCGATGCGCCGACGGCGGGGTCGCCGCCGCCCTTGACGGTGCGGGTGTCGGCGGAGTCGCCGGGGCCGTCGGTCCAGATCTTGGCGCCGTACGAGCTGCCGGTGATCAGGGCCTGGTCGTAGTCGGGGTAGTTGGTGCGGACCGACGTGGTGCCGTAGTAGTGCGATCCGCTGCGCCAGACCGTGCCGGGGCCGCCGCAGTGGCCGGCGGTGACGGAGGCGCGGGTGTTGTTCGACTTGCGGACGACGGAGAAGCCGGCGGTGCAGTTCTTCAGCGCCGAGGTGATCCGCGCGCCGCCCCAGTGGCCGCCCTTGGGGGTGTCGTTGAAGCGGGTCGTCCGGGCGACGCCCGTCGGGACCGCGTCGACGCCGGCGAGGTTGCCGAGCGCTTCGGCGCCGGCCGGGGACGTGGTCGCGGCGTCGTACTCGACGACGACGTCCTCGCTGGCCGGGTCGAGGTCGGCGGTGAACGTGGTCTTCGTGGCGTCGGCGGACCAGGCGCGGCCGCCGACGGCCTTCCAAGCAGCGGCGACCGAGCGCGCCGAGCGGCAGCTGCGCTCGACCGTGAGCATCGGCTTGCCGGCTGCCGGAACGTTCTTCTGTACGGCGGCCTGGTACCGCTTCTCGTCGACGACCGAGTCGTCCAGGACGACCTTGTACCCGGTCTCCTGCGTGCCCAGTACGCCGATGATGCCGACGCTCAGCCCGTACGGCAGGCCGGACTTCGGGCGGCCGGTCGCGTCCAGCGGCTCGATCGAGCGGACCGCCGCCGCGACTCCTTCGCCGAGGGCCTGGCCGAGCGGCCGGGTGTCCTTGGCGCTGGTCGGCTGGGCCAGTCGCTTCGAGTGTTCAGCGGTGGTGATCGGGTTGTTGTGGTTGCAGACAGCGACCGACGCGGGTGAGGCCGCGGCGGCCGGAACGGGGGTCGAACCGGCAGGGACGGCGACTGCGACGAGTGACATTGAGCCGAGAGCGAGCAGCGGGACGGTAGCTGAGAGTCGCACTAGGCTCCCCTGATCGATGGACAGGCCGCCCTCGATCCTTCACGCTCCGACTCCGGATAGTCAAGAGCTGACTACGTTCCGCGAGCAAATCCCGCTACCGTGTGCGAGCGTAGATCGCAACTTCGCGCCCGTCGGCGGCGTAGAACTTCAGCGTCGTCCGGTCGGCCGCGACCCGTTTGGCGGCCTGCACGACCGCCGTGTGCGGCACGTTCGCGCACTCGATCAGCCGTTGGTTGCCGGCCGTCCCGGTGAACTCGCCGCGCTGGCCGATGGTGAAGGTGCCGCTGATCCCGTTGCAGCCGTCGGAACCCGTCCAGGTGCCGTCGGTGTTGAAGGTGAGAACCGGGTTGTCCGGGCGGGCGGTCTTCAGCGTGCTGAACCCGTCCATCCTGAGCGGACGCCAGGTGCCCGCCAGCTGCTGCGATGCGACGACCGGCTTCGCGCTGGAGACGCTGGGTGTGGGAGGCGGAGCGGCGGGCTGCGGATCGGTCGACCCGCCCAGACCGCCGCCGAGCGCGAAGCCCCCAGCCGCGATCACGGCGACCGCCGCGACGGCCGCACCGGCGGCGACGTACGTACGGCGCTGGGCCTGGCGGACGCCGTCGGTGGCCCGCGACGCCAGGTCGAGGGCAGGCGGAACGGAAGCGGCGGCGCGGTCGAACGTCGCGCGCAGGTCTTCCTCGAGCTCGGTGGTGCTCACGGCAACCTCTCAACGAGATGGTGGGTGCTGACGTCGTCGACGCGGTGGGTGCTCACGGCAACCTCTCGGTCCGGCGGGTGCTCACGGCAACCGTCCGTCGACACGCTGGGTCTGCCTCGTCTTCCGCAGCGTGCCGAGCGCTCTGCTCGCGAGGCTGCGGACCGAGGACGGTTTGATGCCGAGCAGGTCGGCGATCGTCCGGTCGTCCAGGTCCTGGTAGTAGCGCAGCACCAGGACGACCCTCTCGCGCGCCGACAACGTGGCCAGCGTGCGCCACAGGTCGTCGGAGGTCACGATGTCGTGGGCGGGGTCGGGCACCGTGCGGTCGGGGTCGAGGTCGGCCGCCGGCGCCTCGGTGAAGGAGCGCCGGCGCGTCATCGACAGGTAGGAGTTGACCAGGATCCGCCGCACGTAGGTGTGCGGGTCGTCGGCCCGCTGCACCTTGCGCCAGGACCGGAACGCCTGCATCAGCGCGATCTGGGCCAGGTCCTCGGCGCGCTGGTAGTCGCCGCAGATGGTGAACCCGAGACGCACCAGCTCCTGCCCGCGCGCGGACGCGTACTCCTCGAACTCCACCGGCAACTCCCCAACTGGGCGTACAACACCTCACGACTATTAGACGCATCGAGCTGGTCGAGGTGCTGCAGACAATGTCGCTCAGTTCCATCTCAGACCGGTGTGTCACCCCAGTAAGAAGGCTCTGACCTGCGCCTTTCCGGTCTGGTCCACCTGGCTGCCCTGCACACCGTGACCACTGCCCGGTACGACGACCAGCTGCGCCTGACGGGCGTTGTCCCGCTCCCACTCGGCCCAGGAGGTCGGGCAGAACAGGTCGTTGGTGCCGTGCAGGATCAGCGTCCGCGGCTGCAGCTCCTGGCCTGCCGGGTAGGTCGAGACGCGCGTCGCCGGCCAGCGCAGGCAGCCGTCGACGATCAGCTGGTTGCGAGCGGTCCGGACGTCGTACGGGTGGAGCTGGGACGGTGTCAGCTTGCTGATGGCCGTGTTGAGCAGGCCGGGTCGCGCGTCTGCTGGGGTGTCCGGCTTCCAGGGGAAGCGCAGGTCGGAGCAGAGGGTGGCCAGGTGGAGGCCGGCCGACAGTTCGTCGTACGGCGTGCCGCGGCTGGTCGCGCGCTGGAACATCTCCTTCAGCGCGGCGGTGTCGCCGCCGCGGGCGTCGTGCAGGACCTTCGGGATGCCTTCGAGGGACGGGTTGACCGAGTTGAGGCTGAGGATCGACAGCGACTCGATCAGGCTCGTGCCGTTCACCGGTGCGCCGTCGAGCTCACCGCGCTGCACCAGCCAGGCCAGGTCGGCCACCGGGTCCGTCGTACAGGCTGGGTCGCGTTTGCAGGTCGCTGCGAGGACTGTGCCGGTGTGGGCCATCAGGTCGGCGCCGAAGGGGTCGAAGCCGCGGTGCGGGACGACCGAGTCGAGGACGAGCGAGCGGACGTGGTCGGGGTACTTCAGCCCGTACTGCGCTGCCGTGAAGCTGCCGTACGACGTGCCGTTGAGCGTGAGCTGGTCCCGGCCGAGTGAACGGCGTAGGAGGTCGATGTCCTCGACCGTGTCGGGGGTGCCGTAGAAGTTGATGCTCGGGCCGAGCTGGCGGGCGCAGGCGTCGACGGCGTCGGCCGGTGGGGTGAGGAAGTCGGAGCCGCCTACTGCTCGCTGCAGCTCGGGGCAGTCGATCCCCTTCGTGCCCGTGCCGCGCTGGTCGAACATGACGAGCTGGTACTCCCGCAGTACGGCCGGGTCGAGGTACGAGCGGATGCGACGGAGCAGTGTGATACCTGGCTGGCCGGGGCCGCCGGTAAGCATCAGGAGTACGCCGCGGGGTGCGTCGACGTTGGTCGCCGCGGCGACTGCGAGTTCCAGCTTGGTGCCGGTCGGCTGGGAGTGGTCCAGCGGCACGCTCAGCGTCGTACAGGTGAAGCCGGCGAGGCCTTCGCACTGCTTGGCGGCGTCGGGCACGGCGTCTTCGAGTGGGTCGGAGCAGGCAGAGCAGGCCAGCAGCAACGCGGCTACCAGTGCGACCAGCCGCATACGGCCTCCCTGATGGGCTCTTGCCGATCAGGGTGCAGCCAATGAGGTGCTGGGGCAAGGCTCTGCCACCCACCTTGCGGGTCAACCCCAGGGGGACCCGCAAGGCGGGCGGGATGACCCCGTCCCGGACGGCTTCGGGGGGCGCGTCCGGAGCGGGGTCAGCGCAGGCCGAGCGACTTCAGCAGCTCGGGTGTGGTGGCCCGGGGCGCGGCGAGGTCACCAGGCTTGCCCTGGCCCTCGAACGAGGTTGCCACCAGTCGGTGACACCCGAACGCCTCGGCGGTGTAGGAGAGGACGCCGCGGTCGTTGTCGGTGAACCGCAGCACGTACGTCGGGCCGAGCTCCTTGGTGCAGAAGCCGGGCTTCTTGGCCTCCGGCTTGGCGGAGTTGACCAGGGCGAACAGGTCGGTCGCCTGCTTCATGGTCCGCTTGGTGGTCACCGTCGCGTAGTCCTGCCCGGACGCCTGGGCGTCGTACTGGCAGATGGTCACGCTGACCGGCTGGAAGGCCGACTTCGCCGCGCCCTTGCCCCAGACCGCGGCCTCGACGGGCTTGCGCACCGCGGTGATCGTCTCCGGGCAGTCCGTGCTCGGCGTTCCGCTGGGGGTGGGCGGGGTGGCGCTGGCAGTCGGCAAGGTGGGGGTAGGGGTGGGCGTTGAGCTGGGCTGGGCGGCGGGTCCCGAGGAGCCGCTCTCGTCACCGCAGGCGGCGGTGACTCCGAGGACGGCTACCACTAACGACGCTCCGATCAGGCCCCGTGTCCTTGATGCACTCACGACTCGGTCCTTCCGGGTAGGCAAGGAGCACCATCATGGTCGACCGAGGTCTCGCGGACCGTGGCAGAAGTGTCACGGAGGCGCGTCTATCCGGTCACGGGACGGATCGAGTGGCAAAAGCAGCAGACCTGTAACAGGTGCGCGCTGTTCACCCTGGAGAAATGGGATGATGCCGGGTGCAGCCGGAGGAAGGACGGACGTGGGCAAGAGAAAAGACTCGGCCGAACTCGCACGCCGTGAGCAGGAGGAGTGGCAGCTGGGGCAGGACTGGGCGCGCTTCCTGCGCGGCGGCGGTGCGCCGCAGGCGCTGCCGCTGTACGGGATCGTGCTGGAGCCCGGTGAGGTCGCGTACCTGCAGACGTCGGTGCACTACGCCCGTCTGTACGGCGGCGACGGCCGGTACAACAGCAGCGGTGGGTTCTTCTTCGGTGGTGCCGGTTTCGTGCTCGGCATGATGGCGGCGAACGCCGCGGTGAACTCCAGCCGGAAGGCGGCGGCGCGGCGCGACATGCAGCTGCTGTGGCGCGATCTGCAGGAGGTACAGCTGATCGCGACCAACTACCGGCTGATGACGCATCTGCAGCAGCGTGGGTGGTTGAGCTTCTACTACAACTCGGTGCAGGAGTTCTATCCCGATCCGGCGAACTGGACGGTGACGTTCGGCTTCCAGCAGGCCGAGCCGCTGCAGCTCGGCGGGCTGGCGACGCCGACGCTGTCGATCCTCACAGCGTGGTCGGTGCTCGGTGCTGACCGCTGGCAGAGCGAGCCGGGGATCGCGCCGCTGCTGCAGGCGGCCAACCCGCAGGTCGCGCCTGGGCAGGGTCAGGGGCAGGGGCAGATCGAGGGTGGTCAGCAGAACCTGCCGCGGATCCCGGGGCAGGACTGAATCGGTGTCCGGGCAAGAAGTAGCACTTGCCCCGTCAGGTCGGCGGTGATGCGGCCGGGGCGGTCGGCGGGGGCTGAGGCCGCTGCGGCCGGGAACAGTGGAAGTGGTGTGCTCGGCGGTAGTTGAGGAAGTGGTGTAGTCGTGGGTGGGGTTACGGCGGTCCCGTAATCTGGGGGTATGAGTACGCCGTACGAGGATGATGAGCCGTTGTTTCCTGAGCAGACTCGGGACGATGACGCGCGGTCCTGGGGTGAGCGGGACAGCGGGAGTGACGACGACGAACGGATTCTTCGTGAGGTGCCTCCGCATCATGGGTCGTAGCTGACGGGGCGTGCCGGGGTGGCTGTGATCCTGGTGCACGGGGGTTTGTGGGACCGGACCGATGCCGCGATGTTCTGGCATGCGCCGGGGATCGTGGCGGGGCTGGAAGCGGTTGGGTTGGACGTTGTGGCGCCGGATCGGGTGCGACGGCCGGTGGACTGGAGGCAGGAAGTCGGCGAGTTGGGTCGGTTGCTGACCAGCGCGGCGGAGCCGGTGACCTTGGTGGGGGCATCGAACGGGTGCACTGTCGCGGTGCTGCTGGCGGCGGATTATCCGGAGGCGGTCGGGCGGTTGTTGCTTGCTTGGCCGGCGACGGGGGATGACCCGGAGGTCAGTGGTCGGGCTCGTGCGGGGCTGCTCGAGCGTGGGGCTTCGGGGGCGGTTGCTGATGGACTGCTGGCTGGGGAGACGTTGCGTGGGGTGACTGACGCGCAGCTGGTGTCCTTGGGTGAGTACCGCGGACCCTGGCGGCCGGGGTTGCCGATCGGGGTGTTGCCTTCGGTGCCGGAAAACCCTTCACACCAAAGGAAAACGGTCGATGCGCTGCTGCGGTTGATGCCGTCGGCGGTCGAGCTGCCGGGGTCTCCCGAGCCGCCGCGGCCGGACTTCGGGCCGCATCGGGATCGGTTGGTGGCGGTGCTCGGTGCGTTTGCCGGAGGCGGACAAGCCGGCCGATAAGGCGTGGATGTTCGGGTCGGATCGCGTGATGCTTGGGCTGTGGAGCTGCGCGGGTTCGAGGTGGGGAAGGCTGCGGTGGTCGCCGGGTGGGCGACCTCGGCGCAGGAGGTCTCCTTGCTGTCGGGGCGGACCGCGTTCCCGTTTCCGGTCGAGCTCGCGGGGAGCTGGCCGAAGGTTGCCGACGATGTGCGGTCCTACTTGTACTACGTGGGCGGCGAGCCCGTCGGGTACGGCGAGCTGTGGCTGGACGACGACGAGGACGAGATCGAGCTGGCCCGGATCATCGTGCGGCCGGGCTCGCGGGGGCGGGGGATCGGGACGGCGTTCGTGAAGGCGTTGCTGGGGCCGGCCCTGGAGGCCGGGTACTCCGAGGTGTTCCTCCGGGTCCGTCCGGACAACGATGTGGCGATCCGGACCTATCGACGGGTGGGCTTCGAGTACGTGGCGGCTGATCTGGCGGACGAGTGGAACAAGGATCAGCCGGTCGCCTATACGTGGATGCAATACCCGACCAGCTGAGGTTGGCCGCCGCGGTGATGCGGCCGGGGAGGTCTGCGATGGCTCGGGCCGCTGCGGCCGGAGAGAGAGCGGGGAGGGGGAGCCCGGGGGGAGGGCGCGGGAGGGGGAGCCCGGGGGGAGGGCGCGGGAGGAGGAGCCCGGGAGGGAGGAAGCCTCGTCGGCGGCCCTGCCCGGGGGCGGCCGCCCTGAACGGGGGTCAGCCGTGAACGGGGGTCGGCCGCCTTGCCCCGTGACGGGTCGGCTCCGAGTACGTGGCCGCGGACCTGGTCGACTAGTGGAACAAGGGCCAATCGGTCGCCTGCACGTGGATGCGGTACCCGACGGTCACCAGTTGAGGTTGGCCGCCGCGGTGATGCGGCCGGGGAGGTCTGCGGTGGCTCGGGCCGCTGCGGCCGGAAAGAGCGCAGGGGATTGGGGAGCGCGGGAGAGGGCGTGCGGGGAGGGGAGCGCCCGGGAGGGGAGCGTGCGGGAGGGGAGCGTGCGGGAGGGGAGCGTGCGGGAGGGGAGCGTGCGGGAGGGGAGCGTGCGGGAGGGGAGCGTGCGGGAGGGGAGCGTGCGGGAGGGAGGCCTCGTCGGTGGCGCAGTCCGGGGAGGGGGCGCGCGAAGGGTGTGCGGGAGGGTGCGCGCGGAGGGTGTGCGCGGAGGGTGTGCGGGAGGGGGAGTCTCGTCGGTGGCCCTGCCCGGGATCGGGCAGGGCCACCGACGACGGCGGACTACTGCTGGCGGGCCTTGAGGGCGTCGCGGATCTCGACCAGGAGTTGCTGGTCCATGGTCAGCGGTTCCGGCTCCGGCTCGGCCTCGCCCTTGGCGGCGGCCGCGGCGGCGCGACGGTCCTGGATCTTCTTCATCGGGACCACGAGGACGAAGTAGACGACCAGCGCGGTGAGGAAGAAGACGATGAACGCGTTGATGATCGCAGCGAAGTCGATGGTCGACTTCGGGTTGCCCTCGACGACCGTCCAGGCCAGCCCCTGCACGTTGCTGCCGCCGAGTGAGGCGATCAGCGGGCTGACCAGGTTGTCGACGACGGTCTTCACCACGGTGGCGAAGGCGGTGCCGATGACCACGGCGATGGCCAGGTCGAGGACGTTGCCTCGCATCAGGAATTCCTTGAAGCCCTTGAGCATCTCTTTCTGCCTCCACGAGAGGGTCCCGGTGGACCCGCGGCGATCTGTACCCGGCCAACGTAGGACTCCGTCCGGAGGCTGGCGAGGGACCGCGCCGCAGGGCTGCGGATCGTGGTCGGAGATGTCCGCTCAGTGACGTTCAAGGGGTCGGTGAACGTGTCAGCTGGTGTCCCGGGTCAGAGCGACGGCTATTCGCGAGTTGGTGGTGGACTGCGCCAACCGGGCGGCGGTCGAAGGAGACGTGGCGAGGACCACCAAAGCGCCACCGGACGAGCGGCTCGGCGCGGGCAGTGCCAGGACGCGGACCTCAGTCGCCAAGCGGGCGGCGGAAAGGTCGGCCGTGGCCGAGGCGGCGTACAGGTCGACGTGGTCGCCCGGGCGCAGGAGGGCGGCGATGTCGGGATCGTCGAGGCGGAGCGGGTAGGCGACCAGGCCGGCTGGAACCGCTGTGGGGGTGAGGAATCGGGCGTCGGTGAGTGGTTCGCCGGCGCGCACCGGGGTCGCGAGGACGCGGTCGGCCAGATCGGTGTCCGGTCGAAGGACGCCGTTGGGGACCGAGGCCGGTGGTAGTCGCACCACCCGGAGGTCACCGGCCGACGGGGTGACGCCGCCGGGAAGGTCGCGGGCTGCCGCGAGGACCGCGGTCGACGCCGCGGCCGGCGGTGAGAAGGAGGCCAGGCCGAAGTAGACGGCAGCCGCCGCGAACAGGCCGGCGAGGAGCCGGCGGTGCCAGCGGGCGGCGCGGATGAGGTCGTGCCAGAGGTTCGTCATGCCAGGGAAGGTACGAGTTTCCCCGGAAAAGCCGATTCAGTTGTCCACAGGCCCGCGCGACGAGCGCGGGATCAGGCGGCGCTGGTCTTGCTGGAACCGGACGAGGAGCCACCGGACGAGGACGAGCCCGACGAGTTCGACGACGAGGAGGAGCCCGACTTCGAGGAGTCCGAGGACGACGAGGACGACTTCGAGGAGTCCGACGAGGACGACGACGAGTCCGACTTCGCGCTGATCGTGCTGGTGCTCGAGGAGCGGCTGTCGTTGCGGTAGAAGCCGGAGCCCTTGAACACCACGCCCACCGCGTTGAACACCTTGCGCAGCGTGCCCTGGCAGTTCGGGCAGACCGTCAGCGCGTCGTCGGTGAAGCTCTGCCGGACCTCGAGCGCTTCGCCGCAGTCGGTGCACTGGTACTGGTACGTCGGCACGTTCTTCCCCTTCAGGCCGTCTGGCACTCCTACTACTCGACTGCTAATAATGCGCCAGAGCGCCGCAGTATTCCAACTCCGGCGGTCTGGACCGGTTTTCGGTCGGTTCCGGCCACCGTGCAACCCGACGGCCCTCGGCGAGCGTCTCCTCAGGCGTGGGACCACTGGGGAGGGACCAGGAAAAGGCAGGGGGACGTAGTCGCGGTTCTGCCCGGGATCGTGGTGTGGGCGGGCGCCGGTGTCGTGCTGGCGGCGTACGGGACGCCGTGGAGCGCGATTGCGGCGTACAGCGCCTACCTGAGCCTCGGGATCATGCTGCCCGGCGTCCTGCTGTGGCGACTGCTGCGCGGGAATGAGGACGGGTTCGCGGTCGATCTGGCCTTCGGGACCGGCTTCGGGTTCGCGCTGTCGATCCTGAGCTATCTCCCGGGCCGGGCCATCGGCATCCCCTACCTCCCGCTGGCCGTCCCACTCCTGACGATCGCGGCGTTCACAGCGCTCAAGCACCTCCGCCCGTACTGGCGCAGCAAGCGGTCTCCGATGCCGACCTGGTGGGCCTGGTCTGTTGCCGGAGCCGTGGCGCTGGGCCTGTGGGTGATCACCCGTGCCGGTCTCCAGATCGAGCCGATCGCGTTCCCGGACGCAGCTTTCCAGTACAGCGACATGCCGTACCAGCTGGCCCTGGCCGCCGAGTTGAAGCACCACCTGCCCGGCCAGATCCCCTTCGTCACCGGCCAGCAGCTCGACTACCACTGGTTCCTCCACGCCGAGCTGGCTGCGGCCAACTGGCAGACCGGGATCGAGCTGGACGTCCTGCTCCGCCGCCTGATGCCGGTGACGGCTGCCCTCGTCCCGATCCTCTCCGTCGCAGCCCTGGCCACCAGGCTCGCCCGCAAGTCGTGGGCCGGCCCGTTGGCCGCCTGGCTGCTGGTGACGGTCACCAGCTTCGACGTCTACGGCTGGGGCGGTCGCGATCTGATCAGCCAGGCGGCGTACTCGAGTGCTGTCCTGATGTACAGCCCCACGCACGCGTTCGCCGTAGTACTGGCGTTCCCCGTCGTCTACTCGATCGTCTGCCTACTCCGCCGGGATCCACACCGCGGCACCTGGCTCCTGCTGGTCATCGGCCTGGCAGCGCTCGCCGGGGCCAAGGCGTCCTTCGTGCCGCTGCTGGTGGTGGCAGTCGCTCTGGCCATCGCCGTGAGGCTGGTGACCGAGCGCAGACTCGACCGGACCTCCGTGGGACTCGGTCTGGCCGTCCTGGCCGCGTTAAGATTTGCCCAGTTCGTCCTGTTCAGCGCCGGCTCGTCCGGCATCGCCTTCGGCCCGGGCCAGGCCTTCCGCGCGATGGCCGGTCGCGTCGGCTTCGAGAGCCGCTACAGCGACCACGCCGCAGCCGCCGTGGTCATCGGTACGACGGGCGCCACCCTCCTCGTCTCCTGGTCGCTGGCCGGCCTCGGGATGCTGGGCTTCGCCCGCGAGCGCAAGTGGAAGGACCCGGCCGCGGTCTTCCTCGCCGGCTTCGTCCTCGCGGGGATCGCCGCGGCTGCTCTGCTCCGACATCCGGGGTTCAGCCAGCTGTACTTCCTGCGGGCGGCCTTCCCGTTCGCCATCGCGGCCTCGGCCTGGGGGCTGACCCTGCTGCTGAGTGGACCCAGGCTCCGGCAGATCGGGCCGCGGCTGCTGCTCGCCCTGGCAGGCGGGATGGTGCTGGCGCAGGTCGTGGCTTACCTGACTCCGCGCAGACCGCGGAGTGGCCAAGGCGTGCTGGCTGTCAGCTTCCAAGTGATCTGGCCCTGGGCGGCCGTCCTGCTGGTCGCCGGACTCGCGGCACTGGTCCTCAGCCGTACGGCGGAGCGCACAGCCGCCCTCGGCCTGGGCATCCTGATCGTCCTGGGCGCGGCCGCGGTCAACGTCCCGAAGACGATGGTGACCACCCTCACCGACCAGGTCTGTGTCGCTGGTCCGGACCGGCCGGAGTGCCGGCAGACCAGGCGGCAGGTCCCGACCGGAGGCGCCGAGGCCGCTCGCTACATCCGCGACCACTCCGCTGTCGGCGACAAGCTCGCCACCAACTCGCACTGCACACCGGTCTACGCGGACAGGACTTGCGACGCCCGCAACTTCTGGCTCGCCGCCTACTCCGAGCGGCGGGTGCTGGTGGAGGGCTGGGCCTACACACCGACGGCGCAGGGCCGGCGGAACGCCGACGCCGCGATCAACGGCCCGTTCTGGAACCAGCCGCTGCTGCAGCTGAACGACAGTGCCTTCAAGCGGCCGTCCAAGCGTGTCCTGGACCAGCTCTGGAACCAGTACGGCGTCCGCTGGCTCGTGTTCGACACCAACCTCGACTGGCCGCCGGGCGAGCTCGAGGGCCTCGCCGAGCACCGCTACTCCCTCGGCGCGGTCGCGGTCTACGCGCTGACCGCGCCGACGGAGGACGCGGCTACGCCCGGCGTACGGAGAAGTTCCAGCAGCCCGCGATGACGTTGCGGACGTGGACCAGCTCCACGGCTGGGTCGTCGAAGAGCCGCTTCAGCTCGCCAGGAGCGGTGCCGGGCTCGGCCAGTACGCCGTCCAGCATCCGCCCGGTCGCGTCGTACGGACGCAGTACGGCGCGCCGCTCGCGGAAGTCGGCGGGGAAGTCCGGACCGTCGTACCCGGAGCATTCGGAGAAGTGGACGAAGACCGGGCCGACTTCGGCGTACGGACCGCCGAGTGGTGACGGCCGGTAGGCGACCAGGGCGATCCGCTCACCCTCGGTGGACATCCGCAGGCAGCACCGCAGCGGCGCCCCCGCGCCGGAGTCGAAGCCGACCAGCTGGTTGCCGTGGTCGTCGTGGCCGTTGCATCGGATCCGGTCCAGATCGGTGGCCGGAACGGGCAGGAACTCGAGTTCGCTGGACATGACCGTGGAACGTTGGGGGACCCGCTGGTGTGAGTACGCAGCGTTAAGGACCGGTATCAGCATTTGGGGTGCGGGGCGGCATTCTCTACGGTTGGGTCCGTGCGTCGCCTGCTTCGGTTACTCGTCATCAGCGGAATTGCGCTGGCCACCGTCCTGCTCGTGGTGGCCGGGACCGGCATTTTCGTCGTCCGCCACTCCTTCCCCTCCTACGACGGCACGATCGAGCTGACCGGCCTGGACGCCGACGTCGAGGTGGTCCGCGACGCCAACGGCATCCCGCAGATCTACGCCGACAGGCCGGCCGACCTGTTCGCCGCCCAGGGCTACGTCGCGGCCCAGGACCGGTTCTTCGAGATGGACTTCCGCCGGCACGTCACGTCCGGCCGGCTGGCCGAGCTGTTCGGCGCGGACGCCCTGGAGACCGACAAGTTCGTCCGGACGCTCGGCTGGCGCCGGGTCGCCGAGAAGGAGCTGGGCCTGCTCAGCCCGGCCACCCGGCAGTACCTGGACGACTACGCCCGCGGCGTGAACTCCTACCTCGACCAGCACAGCGGCTCCGGGCTCAGCCTCGAGTACGCCGTACTGTCGCTCAAGGGCACCGACTACCGGCCCGAGCCGTGGACGGCGGCCGACTCGCTGGCCTGGCTGAAGGCGATGGCCTGGGACCTCGGCGGCAACATGGAGGAGGAGATCACCCGGACCAAGCTGGCCGCGTCATTGCCGGCCAAGACGATCGACAGCCTCTACCCGGCGTACCCGTACAGCCGCAACGAGCCGATCCTGTCCAGCGGCGCCGTCGACGAGGAGAACAAGTTCACCACCGCGCCGGTCGACAGCGAGGCGCCGGCCCGGGCGATGTTCAGCAAGGAGCTGCTCAAGTCGCTCGACAGCGTGGACAAGGTCGCCAAGGGCCTGCCGCTCCTGCTCGGCCGCGGTGACGGCATCGGCTCCAACTCCTGGGTGGTCTCCGGCGAGCACACCACCAGCGGCAAGCCGCTGCTGGCCAACGACCCACACCTGGGCGCGACCATGCCGGGCATCTGGACGCAGGTCGGGCTGCACTGCAACAAGTTCAGCCCGCAGTGCCCGTTCGACGTGGCCGGCTTCAGCTTCTCCGGTCTGCCCGGTGTGGTGATCGGCCACAACAGCGCGATCTCCTGGGGCTTCACCAACCTCGACCCCGACGTTCAGGACCTCTACCTGGAGCGCCTGACCGGCAACGGCGCGCTCTACAACGGCAAGGTCGAGCCGCTGAAGCTGCGGACCGAGGAGTTCAAGGTCGCCGGCCAGAAGGAGCCGGAGCGGATCATCGTCCGGGAGAGCCGGCACGGCCCGCTGATCTCCGACGTCGACGACGACGCCGAGCAGGCCGGTGAGCTCGCCGCCAAGGGCAAGAGCACCGAGCCGTACGGCATCGCCCTGAAGTGGACCGCGCTCACCCCGGGCCGGACGGCCGACGCGATCTTCGCCATGAACAAGGCGCAGAGCTGGTCCGCCTTCCGGACCGCGGCCACCCTGTTCGAGGTCCCGTCGCAGAACCTCGTGTACGCCGACCGCGAGGGCCACATCGGCTACCAGGCGCCGGGCAAGGTCCCGATCCGCCGGGCCGGCACCGGCGACTGGCCGGTCCCCGGCTGGGACCCGAAGTACGAGTGGGCCGGGTTCATCCCGTTCCAGGCGATGCCGACCGAGTTCGACCCGGCCGACGGCATCATCGTCACCGCGAACCAGGCGGTCGTGCCGAAGTCGTACCGCTACGACCTGACCAACGACTGGGACTACGGCTACCGCTCGCAGCAGATCCTCGAGCGGATCCAGGCGGCCGGCAAGCTGGACGTCGCCGCGATGAGCTCGATCCAGCTCGACACCAAGAACCGCAACGCCGAGATGCTGGTCCCGTACCTGCTCCGGATCGGGATCTCCGACGACTTCGACAAGCAGGGCCAGGACACGCTGAAGGGCTGGGACTTCACCCAGCCGGCCGACTCCGCGCCCGCGGCGTACTTCAACATCGTCTGGCGCAACCTGCTCGCGCTGACCTTCCACGACCAGCTGCCGGAGGCGGTCTGGCCGGACGGCGGCTCGCGCTGGTTCGAGGTGATCCGCAACCTGGTCGTCCAGCCGAACAGCTCCTGGTGGGACGACCTGCGGACGCCGCAGCGGGAGAGCCGCGACGACATCCTGCGCGAGGCGCTGGTGCAGGGCCGGGCCGAGATCACCACCAAGATGGCCCGCGAGCCCAGCAACTGGCAGTGGGGCCGGCTGCACAAGCTCACGCTGACCAACCAGACGCTGGGCAAGTCCGGCATCGGTGTGGTCGACAAGCTCTTCAACCGCGGCCCGTACGAGCTGGGCGGCGGCGAGTCGGTCGTCAACGCGATCGGCTGGGACGCCTCCGAGGGGTACGACGTGACCTCGACCCCCTCGATGCGGATGGTCGTCGACCTGTCCGACTTCGACAAGTCGCGCTGGATCAACCTGACCGGTGTCTCCGGCCACGCCTTCAGCGGCCACTACACCGACCAGACCGAGCTGTGGGTCAAGGGCGAGACGCTGCCCTGGGCGTTCACCAAGGGCGCGGTGGAGGCCAGGCGTGAGCACACGCTGACCTTCACCAAACCCGAGCGGTAGCCGCTAGACGAGCCCGTTGCCGAACGGCATGGCGCGCCAGGCCTCCACGAAGGGCTCGAGCGTCTCAGCCATGCCGTCCGGCATCTGGGGGAGCAGCGGTAGGCAGACGATCAGCTGGAAGGCCCTGGCCAGGTCCATCGCGGCGACGGCCTTCTCGTCAAGCTGGGGGCGGCCCAGCTCGGCAGCGGCGTCGTTGTAGACCTTGCTGAACTCCGGACCGACGCTGGCCAGGTCCCACTCCAGCGGTCCGAAGCAGCAGTCCTCGAAGTCCGACCAGAGCACACCGTCCGCCGTCGGGATGATGTTGTAGTACGGCGCGTCGCCGTGCAGCGGCTGGACGTGCGAGTCGGGGAACGCGCGCTCCCAGCCCTCGCGGGTCGTCAGCACCGGCGCGACGGCGTCCCACTCACGGCGTACCCGGTCCACGTCGGCTGCGCTGAACAGGCGGGTGTCGGCCGACAGCTGCTCGAGCCCCTCCGGTACGACGTTCGTGACCGGCGCGAGCCAGGGCAGGTCGCCCGGGTAGTCCTCCAGCAGCTGGTGGAGCTCGGCTGCGCGGACCAGGCCCTGTACGTAGTCCGGCTCGGCCGACCTGTCGTGCTCGACGTACTCCCAGAAGGACATCGACAGGCCGTCGCGCTGCACCGAGCGCAGTGGGACCAGCGGGCTCGGCCGGACCACCAGCTGGTCCCGGTCGGAGACCCACTGCGCCAGCTCGAGCTCCCGCTGCTGGCGGGCGCCCGCGGCGGCCGGCTCGAGCAGGGAAGCGGGCAGTACCTTCGGGACCCGCGCTACGACCGGTGACGGCTTCAGGTGCACCACGACCGAGAACACGTCGTACAGGACGGTCGGGTCGGTCACCCTCAGGCCGAGCTCGCGCCCAGCTGCGGCCGCGGCCGCCACTGCTTGGTCGGTACGTTCCGTAGTCATCCGGCTATCCAAGCAGCCGGACGGGGCTCAGGTCAGCGGGATCAGGCCACTGGGTGTGAGCGCCGCGTGGACCGGCCGGTCGTGCGGGTCGCTCGGCAGGTGGTCGAAGATCTCGTTGTCGTAGACCGCCGCCCACACCGGTACGCCGGTGGGCACGCGGGCCAGCGCCCGGTCGTACGAGCCGCCACCACGACCCAGCCGTACGCCGGTCCGGTCGACCGCCAGCGCCGGGCAGATCACCAGGTCCGCCGTCGCGATCGCCTCGGAGCCGAGGTCCACCCGTGGCTCGGACAGGCCCAGCCGGCCCGGCACCAGGTCGGCCGCGCCAGGCGCCAGGCCCCAGCCGAGGTCGTTGTCGGCGTACAGGATCGGCAGGAGCACCTCGTGGTCACCAGCCAGCAGCCAGTCGATCAGCCCACCGGTCTGCGGCTCCGGGCCCATCGACACGTACAGCGCGACCCGCCGGGCCTGCTGGACCTGTCTGGTCGCCCGGGCAGCGTCGAGCACGCCCTGACCGGCTGAGAGCGAGCGACGGGCATCCAGAAGTGACTGCCGCACGGCAGCCTTGGTGGAGATCACCCCTGGATTGTATGAAGCACGCCACTCGCCATCGGCCCATCACACACCGTCCCCTAGTGTTGGGTCATGAGTGAGGCGGGGCTTCAGCAGGCACAGGCGAAGATGCGGGCGGCCGGTACGGCCGAGGTGGCGATCCGGGTCTTCTCGCACTACTACCGGTTGCTCGAGGCGGGTCAGCAGGGCACGATCCGCGAGGACGAGATCGACCCGGTGGGTGACCTGCCGCACCTGGAGCACCTGGACACCGACGCCGAGGCGATGCGCGCGGCGCTCGCCGAGACCGTCGTGATCAAGCTGAACGGCGGCCTGGGCACCTCGATGGGCGTCACCGGGCCGAAGTCCGCGCTGCCGGTCAAGGACGGCCTGAGCTTCCTCGACATCATCGCGCGGCAGATCCTGGCCACCCGCAAGGAGTACGACGTACCGCTCCCGCTGGTCCTGATGAACTCCTTCCGGACCAAGGAGGAGTCGCTGGCCGTGCTCAGCGAGTACGGCGACCTCCCGGTCGACGGGCTCCCGCTGGACTTCCAGCAGAACATGGAGCCCAAGCTCCTCGCCGACGACCTGACCCCCGCGGAGTGGCCGGCCGACCCCGAGCTGGCCTGGTGCCCGCCCGGCCACGGCGACCTGTTCACCGCGCTGGTCGCGTCCGGCATGCTCGACAAGCTGCGCGAGCGTGGCTTCCGGCACGCGTTCATCTCCAACGCCGACAACCTGGGCGCCACGCCGGACGGCCGGATCGCCGCCTGGATGGCTGAGCACGACGTGCCGTTCGGGATGGAGGTCTGCCGCCGGACCCGCTCGGACCGCAAGGGCGGGCACGTCGCGGTCCGGAAGTCCGACGGCCGGCTGATCCTGCGCGACAGCGCGCAGGTGCACGCCGACGACGTGGACTCCTTCCAGAACACCAAGCTGCACACGACGTTCAACACGAACAACCTGTGGATCGACCTGGACCGGCTGGCCGAGCTGATGGACGGCCACGACGGCGTCCTCGGGCTGCCGATCATCGTGAACCGCAAGACCGTCGACCCGTCCGACCCGGGCTCGCCGAAGGTGATCCAGCTGGAGACCGGCATGGGCACCGCGATCGAGACCTTCGAGGGCTCGCAGGCGGTGATCGTGGACCGCAGCCGGTTCAAGCCGGTGAAGACCACCAACGACCTGCTGGTCCTGCGCTCGGACGTCTACGAGCTGAACGAGTCCGGCGACCTGACCACGACGCACGAGGGCGACGAGCCGTACGTCGACCTGGACGGCGACCACTTCAAGATCCTCGCCGACTTCGAGGCGCGGTTCCCGGCCGGGCCGCCGTCGCTGGTCCGGGCCGACCGGCTCGAGGTCCGCGGTGATGTTGCCTTCGGCAAGGACGTGGTCGTGGTCGGCGAGGTCGAGGTGAGCGCGCCCGAGGGCGAGCGGCTCGAGATCGCCGACGGCACCGAGCTCCGCGGCTGAGCCCGGCCGATGCTGGACGACCTGCTGATCCGGCCGCTGGAGCCGTGGGACACCGACGAGGCGGCCGGGGTGTGGTGGGCGGCCCGGCATGCCGAGGGCTCGCAGTTGCCGCCGGCGATCCACACGGAGGCCAACGTCCGGGCGTGGTTCGGCAACGTGCTGCTGCCGGACGGGCAGAGCTGGGTCGCGGTGGACGACGACCGGATCGTCGCCGTGCTGACGCTGGACGGTGACGACCTCGACCAGCTGTACGTCGACCCGTCGGTCGCCGGGCAGGGCATCGGGTCCACGCTCGTCGACCTGGCCAAGGACCTGCGGCCGGGCGGGCTCGCGCTGTGGACCTTCCAGACCAACACCCGGGCGCAGGCCTTCTACAGCCGGCACGGCTTCACCGAAGTACGGCGTACGGACGGCAGTGCCAACGAGGAGCACGCGCCGGACGTGAGGATGGTCTGGGGCGCCCATCCCGAGCGACTAGAGTCAACTGTGTGAGACGCAGCGTTGACGAGCACCTGGACGTAGTACTCGGCAGGGTTCGGGCCCTGCCTCCCTTTGAGCAGCCGCTGATGGAGGCGCTCGGGCTGGTGCTCTGCGAGGACGTGGTGTCGGGTGTGAGCCTGCCGGGTTTCGACAACTCGGCCATGGACGGGTACGCCGTACAGGCGGCCGACCTGGCGGGCGCGTCACAGGACGAGCCGATCACGCTGCCGGTGGTCGGCGAGATCGCGGCCGGGCGCAGCGAGCCGATCGTGGTGACCACCGGGACCTGCGTGCGGATCATGACCGGCGCACCGATGCCCCGCGGCGCCGACAGCGTCGTACCGGTCGAGTGGACCGACGGGGGAGCGGTACAGGTCCGCATCGCTCAGCAGCCGGCGCTCGGTGCGTCGGTACGCCGGTTCGGTGAGGACCTGAAGGCCGGGGACAAGGTGCTGGACGCCGACACCGTGCTGGGGCCGCGGCAGGTCGCCGTACTGGCTGCTGTCGGGCGGGCCCGGGTGAAGGTGCGTCCGCGCCCCCGGGTGGTCGTGGTGTCGACAGGTGCCGAGCTGCGCGAGCCCGGTACGCGGCTGGGCGACGGACAGATCTACGACTCGAACAGCTACACCCTGGCCGCTGCGGCGCGGCAGGCCGGTGCGGTGGTCTACCGAGTCGGCATCGTCGACGACGACCCGAAGAAGATCATGGACACACTCTCGGACCAGCTGGTCCGCGCCGACCTGGTGATCACCTCCGGGGGCGTCAGCAAGGGCGTGTACGACGTGGTCAAGGAGGTGCTGACCAAGCTCGGCACCATCGACTTCCCCGAGGTTGCCATGCAGCCGGGCAAGCCGCAGGGCTTCGGCGTGATGGGCGACGACGAGGTGCCGATCTTCACGCTGCCCGGCAACCCGGTGTCGGCGTACGTGTCGTTCGAGGTGTTCGTGCGGCCCGCGCTGCGCAAGCTGATGGGCCAGATGCCGTACCGGCGGACCCCGGTCCAGGGGATCAGCCTGGACGGGTTCGGCTCACCGGCCGGGCGGCGCCAGTTCGTCCGCGCCGCGGCCACCTCCGGCGACGAGGGCTGGATGGCCAGTACAGTCGGCGGGCACGGCTCACACCTGCTCGGCGGGCTGAGCCGCTCGAACGCCCTGATCGTGGTGCCCGAGGACGTCACCGCCGTCCGGGCCGGCGAGCAGGTCGAGCTCTGGCTGCTGGACGAGGAGACCGGATGACGCAGGACGCGGACCGCCTGGCCGCCGAGGACGTGGGCGCCGCCGCGGGAGCCGGTGGGCTGACGCACGTCGACGCCACCGGCGCGGCCCGGATGGTCGACGTGTCGGACAAGACCGAGTCCGCCCGGCGAGCCGTTGCCTCCGGCAAGGTGTACGTCTCGGCCGAGGTGGTCGAGGCGCTGCGCGGCGACGGCGTACCGAAGGGCGACGCGCTCGCGGTCGCGCGGATCGCCGGGATCATGGGCGCCAAGCGGACGCCCGACCTGGTGCCGCTGTGCCACCCGATCGCGGTGACCGGTGTGAAGGTCGCGCTCGAGGTGGCCGACGACGCCGTACTGATCGAGGCCGTGGTGAAGACCACCGACCGGACCGGTGTGGAGATGGAGGCGCTGACCGCCGTCTGCGTCGCCGGGCTCGCGCTGATCGACATGGTGAAGGCACTCGACCCGGCGGCGGTGCTGTCCGACGTACGGGTGGAGACCAAGGACGGCGGCAAGACCGGTCACTGGGAGCGCGCGTGAGAGCCCTTGTCGTCAGCATCTCCAACCGGGCGGCCGCGGGGATCTACACCGACACCACCGGCCCGCTGATCGCGGAGCGACTGACTGCTTGGGGTTTCAGCGTCGACGGGCCGCAGGTCGTACCGGACGGAGCGCCGGTGGGTGAGGCGCTGCTGGCTGCCGTCGAGGCGTCGTACCAGGTGGTGGTGACCACTGGCGGTACCGGGATCTCGCCTACTGACGAGACGCCTGAGCAGACCGCCGGAGTGATCGAGAAGGAGATCCCGGGCATCGCCGAGGCCATCAGGGCCTACGGCATCGCGCAGGGCGTGCCGACTGCCGCACTGTCGCGTGGCCTGGCGGGTGTGGCCGGCAAGACCGTGATCGTGAACCTCCCCGGCTCCCGTGGCGGAGTCAAGGACGGCCTGACCGTACTGGAGCCGCTGCTGCGGCACGCTGTCGACCAGGTCGCCGGCGGTGACCACGTGCGGACGGACGACGCCTGATGGCAGTCGTCCACTGGCCGGTGGAGCTGCAGCACGGACAGGTGGGGCTGCGGCCGCTGCGAGCCGGTGACGGCGCTGAGTGGAGTGCGGCCCGGCAGCGGAACATCAGCTGGCTGCGGCCGTGGGACGCCACCCAGCCGCCCGGTGCGGACGACGGTGCACGCACCTTTCGGGCCATGGCCCGGGACTGGAACCGTCAGGCCCGGTACGGGCGGATGCTGCCGTTCGTCATCACGTACGGCGGGGCAGCGGGCGCCGGTGCCCGGGCCAAGTGGCCGCTGGTCGGGCAGCTGACCGTGTCCGGGATCACCTACGGCTCGGCGCGCTGGGCGAACCTCGGCTACTGGGTCGACGAGCAGTACGCCGGCCGCGGGATCGTCCCGACGGCAGTGGCGATGGCGGCCGACCACTGCTGGTTCACCCTCGGGCTGCACCGGCTGGAGGTCGCCATCCGGCCGGAGAACAAGGCCAGCCTGCGCGTGGTCGACAAGCTCGGCTTCCGCTACGAGGGCGAGCGGCCGCGGTTCCTGCACATCGACGGCGAGTGGCGCGACCACCGGATCTTCGCCCTCAACGCCGAGGAGGTCGGGCCCGGTCTCGTGGCCCGGCTGACCTGATTACGCTGCGTGGTTGTTCACACCAGTCACACGAGTCTTCTTGCGACACACCGTCCCACGTACCCCACCTGACCCGTCCGGGGTCTTAGCGTCGTCGCATGGGGACGACAGGGCTGATCTATGTGGCGATCGTCGCCGCGTGGGCTGCCTACCTCGTCCCGATGATGCTGAAGCGCAACGACGAGGCGAGCAAGCGCCGCTCGGCGGAGGCGTACTCGTCGTCGGCCGCGCGCGTGCTGTCGCGGACCGACGGAGGGTACGCCGTACGGGCTCCTGCGACGGGGGTGACGACGTCGGCCGGGACAACCGTGACCGGTACGTCGGCGCACGGCGCGACGGTCACTGCGGCCTTGGCTCCGCAGGCCGAACCGCCGCCGCATCGCTACGTCCCCAACCGAGCCCGCCGGGTGGCCGCCATGCGCCGCCGGCGGGTGCTGTCGATCCTGACCCTTTCGCTGCTGTCGATGACGGCACTGGCCGGGCTCGGGATGCTGCTGTGGTGGAGCGTGTCCATCCCGGCTGGGCTGATCGTCGCTTTCGTCGTACTGACCCGGGTGCAGCTGCGCAGGCAGGCCCGCGAGCGGACCGCCTTCGTCGCCGAGCGCCGGGCGCAGGCCGCTGCTCGCCACGATCGCGGACCGGCCGTCGCGCCGCCGTCGTCGCCGGACAACGAGATGACGGTCGAGGTCAAGCTCCCGGTCGCCGAGCCCGCCAAGCCCGAGCCGAAGCCGGTCTCGTCGGAAGGCCTGTGGGACCCGGTGCCCGTCACGCTGCCGACGTACGTGCTGAAAGAGAAGGCCCCCGACCGGACGGTCCGCACGATCAACCTGTCCGGCCCCGAGGTCTTCTCGTCGGCGCGCATCGTCGAACCGGAGCCCACCGCGCCGCCGATCGTCCCCGACGAGATCGTCGAGAAGCCGGTCGTCGAGCCCGAGATCAAGCGCGCCGTCGGCGACTGATCCGGCCCTCGCGAACCCCCTGACCGCACCTCCCAGCGGCGGGCAGATCCGTCTCCTGCGGTGCAACGTCCGAAGAACCGGCATGCGTCCGAAGGACCGTGCGCTATAGCCTCGGCTTCTTCGGACGCAACGCGAATCTTCGGACGCTACGGACCCGGAACCGATTTCAGCTCCACCCCGTCACCGTGTTAGAGTTTCGCGGTCGCCAGGAACACCGGCGACGTGGTTTGGGGCTGTGGCGCAGTTGGTAGCGCGTCTCGTTCGCAATGAGAAGGCCAGGGGTTCGAATCCCCTCAGCTCCACGAGTGCGATGGGCGATTCGTGTCCGCGGAAAGCGCGGACCGGGTCGCCCTCGTCGTTTTGTGCGGCTGCGCTTCGCTTGCCGCGGTGCGGGGGCTTCGCCACCCGCACCCCCTTGCGCCTTCGCTTCGCTCGGCTGTTGGGGCTGGGGTTGGTTGTTGTGCGGCGTTTTGGTGCATCAGCTTTGGTGCGGAGTCCGTTTCGGCCTTCGCTTCGCTCGGCTGCTGGGGCTGGGGTTGGTTGTGGTGCGGCGTTCTGGCATCAGCTTTGGTGCGGAGTCCGTTCTGGCCTTCGCTTCGCTCGGCTGCTGGGGTGGGGCGTTAGGGGGTTGCCCTCGCTTCGCGCTGGTGGGGGGCGCCGCGATGGGAGGCCTTCGCTTCGCTCGGCGATGTGGTGGGCCCGCGCGGGTGGGCGCGGTGCGCGCTTAGCGCGCGGTGGCCCCACTGTGGCGGGCGTTGGTGCCCAAACTTCTTGCTCGCTTCGCTTGAGAGCGGCGGCCGGGGTGCTCTCGGTGAGCGAGTGTGGTTAGCCGGAGGGTGTCGGTGTGGAAGGTCGCGCGAGGGCGTGGCGGTGGTTGCTGGGAGCAACGGTTAGGGGTGGTGCTGCCAGGGGGCCAGGTGGCTGCGGCCGGTGTGGCGGGTTGGTGGGGGGAGTTGGGGGCGGTGCAGGGCGCCGAGGGGGAGGTCGTCGGGGTGGGCGTTGGGGTCGCGGAGGACTGCCCAGTTGATGCGGTCGCCGTTGCGGGTGGGGGAGGAGCCGCAGGCCTTCGCCAGTTCGGAGAGGATGCGGATGCGGATCGGGTCCACTGGTGGACCGCCGGGGAGGGCGGTGGCTCCGGGTGGGTCGGGGCAGTCGTCGGTGACGGCGACCGTCAGGAGGTCTCGGCGGAGTTCGAGGCGGAGGACCAGGTCGCCGGCTGAGCGGTGGAGGGCGGAGCAGACGAGTTCGTTGGCGACCTGTACGGCGTCGTCGAGCAGGGTGGTGCAGCCCCACGTCGTACAGACGTCGGTGACGTAGGTGCGGGCGTTGTGCGCGCTGGCCTCGGACGGCGGGAGGATCATCACCGCGAGGCGGCGGAGCGGCGTACGCCGGGCGGCTGCTCGGGCCTGGGGCAGTGTCGGGTAGATCCGGACGAACCGGCCGAGGGTCCGTGCGGCGAGGCTCAGGCCGCCGCCGAGTGCGGCGCCCGACACGAGGATGAGCTGTACGCCGGACCAGAGCGCGGCGCGGCGGGCGACCATGCTGAAGACGTTCAGGACGTAGGCCTGCTCCAGTCGCGCCAGGCTCAGGTCGACGACGATCGCCGACGGCTGCTCGGCGATGCACTTCATCAACGTGTCGCGAATCCGCGGCACGGCCGACAGCGACACCGCGCCGGTCAGGGTCACCACCGCGATGCCCACGGTGGAGTCGTCCACCGCGATCATCAGGGCGGCCCCGCCCGCGCTGATCAACTGTTCCGGCACGCCATGATCCACGGCGAGTCACCCCCGGGCGTCGTCCGCCGACGCTGAGGGCGCCAACGTGTGAGCCACGTTACACCTGATCAAATGTCAGAGCTGCCCCGGAGTTGGGACGGGGAGCTGCGCGAAGTGCCGTTTCGCTGGCGACTGGCAAGACGGTCGACATCGGAGTCGGGGCGCGTGGTCAGGGGCGGAGCATGGCTGCAGCACCTCCTGGAGGTGTGGGTGCAGCAGGTTGGGGGTGGCTTGTGCCAGGGTAGGTGCGTCGGGTGGGCGCGTGGAGGTGAGTGGTGTGAGGCAGCGCGTGGCGGCGGGGTTGTTCGTGCTGGCGTTCGCGATGGCGGGGGTCGCGGCGGGGCACGGGAATGCGGTGCAGGATCGCGGCGAGAGCAAAGGGTGCGAGCTGCTGGTCGAGGGGGCTCCGCCGGAGGCCGGGCGTGGGGCCGGCGAAGAGCCGCCGTTGATGGTGACGAAGGAAGCGTCGGGGCTGGTGAAAGGGCATGTGTTCACGCCGGCGGCGTTTCTGATGGTGAAGTCGACCTGCCCGGAGGCCGGGATGTGGGAGAGCTGGCAGGGGAGTCAGCATCTCGACGGGGTGGAGTTCACCGGGTCGGATCTGGCCAAGGTGCACGTGTACGACGGGGATCCGCTGGGGTTGCGGACCTGGCGGGGGCCGCAGGGCGTGGAGTCGCGGCCGGTGGACGTGGACATCCGGCTCGGCACCGACATCCAGTCGATCGCGAGTGTGCCGCAGGACGACGGCGGGGTGGAGTCGACGTACGTCGTACTGCGTTACTCGCCGGACGACAAGGGACTCGTGCCGTACGCCGGGGTGGGCGTGACGGTCGAGAAGCGGTGTGGCGAGAAGTGGTCGGAGCTCGCGAAGACCGGGACCGACGGCGAGCGGGGGGAGTTCACCGTCGCCGTACCGGCTGGTGAGTGTGCGGAGGAGTTGCGGGCGACGGCCGACGACGCCGACGACACCTGGGGGCGGCCGATCGTGCTGACCAGCTAGGTCTGGGCAGTCTGCGAGGCGCCGGGCGGCCGGGCGGCCGCGAGGCGCCCGGCGTACGGCGCCCGGCGTACGGCGCCCGGCGTACGGCGCCCGGCATACGGCGTACGGCGCCCGGGCGTTTAGGCGGTGAAGTCGTCGGGGTCGCCGAGGGTGATGCCGAGGGCGGAGGCCATCGCGAGGGTGACGGCGAGCGCGTCGATCGGGGAGGAGTTCGCGATCGTCGCGCCGCCGAGGTTGGCGATGCCGCGAGTGCCGTCCCACGTGCAGTCGACGAAGACCGCGCCGTTCGCCTTCACCTGGGAGAACTCGGCGCCGGTCAGGTCGCAGCCGCGGAAGACCGTGCCGGACAGGTCGGCCGAGACGAAGTCGGCACTCTGCAGCCGGCAGTCGGTGAACTCGGCCCGGACGAACTTGGCGAACCGGAACGAGCTGAAGTCGAGCACGCTGTCGCGCACGGTCACGTGCTGGAGGTTGAGCGCCGGGCCCGCGAAGCCGGTCAGGCGGGACGAGTTGATCTGCACGCGGGTCGCCGAGGCGTCGGACCAGCGCGCGTTGGCGAGATCGCAGTGGTCAAGTACGACGTCGACCAGGATCGCCTTCTCCAGCTCGGACCTACCGAGATCACACCGCGTCAGCCGGCAGCCGCCGATCTCCAGGTGCTCGGCCTCCAGATCCCGCAGGTCCACGTCCTCGAGCTCCAGGTCGAGCAGCCGGTCCTCGTCCTCGATCCCGTCCACCGAAGGTGTCGCCCGCTCCAGATCGGCCCGAAGCCGAGGTGTCGCGATCTTCAGTGCAGCCTTGCCCCGCCCACTCATGCGGCCACCGTATCGGGCCCCACGGACAACGGCCGCCGTTGGCGGGGGAGAGGGAAGGGAGCCGGTCGCCCCCGGCCAGCGGAGGTGCAGGTGTTGGGGCGGCCGTCTCTGGTGGTTGGGGTGGAGGCTGGGCTCTGCGCCTCCGGTGGTGGAGTCGCCTGTCGTACAGGTGGGCTCAGGCGAGCGCACGTACTGCGGCGCCGATGATGGCTGAGTGTTCGGTGTCCTTGGTGACTGCTACGTCGAAGGTGAAGACCTGGCTGACCAGGTCGAACGCACCGGAGATGGAGCCGCCGAGGACTGCTCGGGTGGCGCCGAAGCGGGCTAGCCAGGGGGTGAGGGCTTCGGCGAGGACGGTGAAGGCTTCGACGAGGGTCTGGTGGGCGTGGGTGTCGCCGGCTCGGGCGGCTTCGGCGACTTCTTTGACGCCGATACCGTCGGGGCCGTCGTACGCGCGGAGGATGGCTCGGGAGGAGATCCAGTCTTCCAGGGGTTTGCCGGCGATGTCGGTGCGGTAGAGCTCGCCGCCGGGTGGGACCGTGTCGCCGGTGCGGACGACCTGGCCGTTGGTGAGGAACGCCGTGCCGATGCCGGTGCCGATGGTGACGCCGCAGCAGCGCTCCAGGCCCTGGAGCGTGCCGGTGGTCCACTCGCCGACGGTGAAGGCCTCGGCGTCGTTCACGAAGACGACGCGGTCGAGGTCCAGCTGGGAGCGGAGGCTCTGGCCCAGGTCGAAGCCGTAGAGAGAGTCGAACTTGTCGACCCCGCGGTACCAGGCGATCCCGGCGGCGTAGTCGAACGGTCCGGGCATCGCCAGCGCCAATCCGTTTGCCAACGGCAACTGTGTGGCCGCGGCGGCCAGCTGGGTGACGATCTGCTCGGCCGAGGTCTGCGAGTCCAGCGGCGTACGCCGGAGCGACCCGACCTCCCACGAACCCTGCGAGACCACCGCGGCGGTCACGTGACTGCCGCCGACCTCCAGCACGGCCACCCCTGCATCGTTGCTCATGCCCCCCATCATTCCCGATCGCCCGGCCGGGCCGGGCACATTGGGTGGGTACGAAGAACGAATCCGAGGTCGACGCTGCCGGCGGTCGTCGAGTCACCACCCGCCGACCAGGGCAGGTTCCGGAACCATCAGCCGATGCCGGGACGGCGAGCCTGTGGAACCATGGAGGAGGCGGTTCACCACCGCCCACCGCCCGAGCAAGGAAGTGTGACCGGTTTTGCACGCCGAGAGGACAGCCACGTCCGCGGTCCTGACGCTGAGCGTCGGGGTCGCGGTGATCGGCCATGCTCTCGCGGGCGGCGCCGTCACCGGCACTGTCCTGCCACAGCTGCTCGCGCTCGCGGCGGCGTGCTGGCTGCTCGGTGACCACCTTGCGGAGCGGCAGGAGGCCGCGGTGGTTGTGCTGGCCGCGATCCAGCTGGTCGTCCACTTCTCGCTCGACTCCGCTCACCACATGGCGTCGATGCACGGCGGTGCCGCCGGTTCGCTGACGATGGCGACGGCCCACCTGGTCGTCCTGCTCGTCGGCATCGGTCTGGTCGACCGGGCCCACCAGTGGATTTCGCGCGTACGGCGCATCGTCGCGCGACTGGTCCCGGCGCTGCCCGCGCCGATCGTGGCACTCCCGGTGAGCCACCGGGCGCCGCGCGCCGAAACGGCCGGCCCGTCGTACTGGCAGCGCCAAGACACCGCCAACGTGTCGCGGCGCGGACCGCCGGCCGGACAGGTTCTCCCCGTTCCGTCCTGAACCGGTCGCGCGCACCTGCGGGACCGGGTCCCGTGTGTCCGCGAAAGGCTCACCCATGTTCACGAAAGTTGCCCTGCGCGCCGCCGCGATCTCCGCGGCGTCCGCGCTCGTCCTGGTCGGCGCGGCGGGCTCCGCCTCGGCCCACGTCACCGTCTCCTCCCCGGACGCCAAGCCGGGCGGGTACGCCAAGCTGGTGTTCCGCGTCCCGACCGAGTCCGACACCGCCAGTACGACGAAGCTCGTGGTCTCGTTGCCGGCCGATCGCCCGTTCGCGTCGGTCGGGGCGCAGGTGAAGGACGGCTGGAAGGTCGTCAAGACGACCACGACGCTGCCGGCGCCGGTCAAGGTCGGCGACGTCACGCTCACCAAGGCGATCACCACGGTCACCTGGACGTCGACGGGCGCCGGCGTACCGGCGAACGACTTCGACGAGTTCGCGCTGTCGGTCGGGCGGCTCCCCGAGGGCGTCGACTCGCTGAGCTTCCCGGCGGAGCAGACCTACAGCGACGGCGAGGTGGTGAACTGGGCGGAGGTCGCCAAGAGCGACACCGACAAGCCCGAGCACCCGGCGCCGTCGCTGAAGCTGGCCGCCGCGATCACCCCGGTCGCCGCCACCACGGACGACGGTGACGAGTCGGGCTCGGACGTGCTCGCCCGCTCGCTGGGTGGCGCGGGGCTGCTGCTGGGGCTGATCGCTCTGGGTCTGGCAGTACGTCGTACTGGCGCTTCCTCGGGTGAGGCCAAGTAGTCGTGCGCAAAGTACTCGCGGTCCTGGCCGCGTCGCTGCTCGTCCTGGTGGGCTCCACCGGGACGGCGGCGGCGCACGCCAAGCTGGACTCGATGACGCCGGGCGACGGAACGACGATGGCGGTCCCGCCGACGCAGGTGGTGCTGACCTTCAACGAGCCCGTCGGCAGCACCGGCGCCCAGGTGCAGGTGAAGTCGCCGACCGGCGTGAACGTTGCCCTCGGCGACATCCAGGTGATCGACAACACCGTCACCCAGCCGGTCGGCGCGATGATCGAGACCGGCCGGTACCAGGTCGACGCCCGGATCGTCTCCGCCGACGGGCACCCGATCACCGTCGCCGGCGCCTTCACCGTGACCCATGCCGGTCACGACCCCAACAGCCCGGTCACGCCGACGGCAGCTCCTGACGAAGGCAACTCCAACGTCGTCACGATCGTCGCGATGTCCTTGGTGATGCTGGTGGTGGTCGCATTGGCCATCGTCATCGTACGCCGCCGTCCGGCCGCATGACCAGTTCGTCCACCACGGCCCGGCAGTCGCGACGAGGCACGGTCGCCGCCGGAGTAGTTGCCTCAGGCATCGTCGTTTGCGTGGTCGCGCTGCTGCTCGCGGGTGGCGCGCCGAAGTCGTTGCCGGCGGGACTTCATGGCGCAAGCCTGCCGGTGTCGTGGGCAGTGCCCGTACTGCGGTTGCTCGCCGATGGGGCTGCGATCTTCTGTGGTGGTGCGGTGCTGGCCGCCGTCGTGCTGCTGAAGCCGGAGGCGGACGGAAAGCTTGGTCAGCAAGGGCTCCGGGCTGTCCAGGACGCGGCGGTGGCGGCCGGGGTGTGGGCGGTGGCGAGCATCGGTGGATTGGTCGCGACGGCTTCGGTGATCCTTGGGTTGCCGTTGTCGCACCTGGCGGAGCATGCCGCGGTGGCGGGGCAGCTTGATCAGGTGCGTGCATTGGCTGTTGCGGTGGCGCTGACAGCCGTAATGGCTGTTGTGCTGAGCGGGTGCCGGACGGTGGCCACGGCGAGGTTTGCTTTGGTGCTGACCGCGTTGGCTTTGGTTGGTCCGTTGCTCACCGGGCACGGGGCGATCGAGCGGACTGGGACCTGGAGTGTCCTCGCGACTGGGTCGCTAGTTGTGCATGTGCTTGCGGCGACTACTTGGATCGGGGGGCTCGGGGCGGTGATTCGCTACGCCAAGGACGGGGTCGAGACCTTCAGCCGGCTCGCGCTGATCTGTGCCGTGACGGTCGGCGCGACCGGGCTGCTCACCGCCGAGATCCACCTCGGCGGCCGCGAGGACGGCTGGGGGCTGATCACTCAGTGGGTCACCACCGGGTACGGCGCGCTGGTGTTCGCGAAGGCCGCGGCGTTCGCCGTACTGGTGGCCATCGGCTGGTGGCACCGCCGCGCGACGCTTCCCGCGCTCGCGGACCGGCCCGCGTTGTTCTACCGCCTCGCCGCCGTCGAGCTGCTGGTGATGGCCGGCACGGTCGGCCTGGCCGTGGCACTGTCCCGGACGCCGTGAACGATCGGTGATCTGTCAACGAACCCGTATGCTTGGTCGATGGCTGAGGTGCAGTGGCTCGATGCGCGCGAGGCGCAGCTGTGGCAGACGTACCGCGACTCCTACCGGGAGTTGATGGCCGCGCTGGAGGGCCGGATGACGGCCAACGGCGGCCTGTCCCCGGCCGACTACGCCCTGCTGCACCCGCTGTCGTCGTCCGAGGACGGCGTCCTGCGGACGCGCGAGCTCGGCAAGTCCGTGGGCTGGGAGCGCAGCCGCCTGTCGCACCAGGTCAGCCGGATGGAGAAGCGCGGCCTGGTAATCCGCGAGGAGTGTCCGTCCGACGCCCGCGGCTCGATGGTCCGGATCACGCCGGCCGGCCGGGCGGCGATCGAGGCGGCCGCGCCGGACCACGTCGACGCCGTCCGGACGTACGTGTTCGACCGGCTCTCCCGCGAGGAGCAGGACGTGCTGGCCGGCCTGCTCGAGCGCGTCCTGAGCGGCCTGCCGACCCGCGACCTGTGCCGCACCGACGCCGACTGCTGACCCCCGTCACTGTCCCGTCAGCCGAGCACCTGCGTCAGTCGTCCGCGGCCTGACCTGCCGCTGACGGGCGGTGAGCACGACCTGGGCCGCGGCGAGCAGGACGATCAGGCCCAGGATCGTGTTCACCAGCCAGGCCAGATCCGGTGCCCAGAGCACGAGTTGATCGAGCTCGAGACCCAAGGCTCGCGGCAGGAACCAGGCGAGGATCGTGGCCAGCCCTCCGAGCAGGAGCAGCGACAGGGCGAGGCGCCACAGTCTCCTGGGCCGGCGGGGGTGGATCGCCCGTTGGATGCTGAAGGCAAGCAGTACGACGAGCAGCAAGGCGAGCGCGACGAACCCGGCGAGTGCCGCGGGATAGCTGATGCTCGCCTTGCTGGGCGTCGGTTCGCCGCCTGCCAGCAAGGTTGTGAGTCCGAACGCCGTGTCCAGAAGCTGCGGCTCCTGGAACGTCCCGTACGCATTCTGCAGTACGACGACCGCCCGGTCCTGCGACGGCAGCAGCATGATCGCGGCCTGGTAGCCGGCCACCGCGCCGCCGTGCCACACCACCGGCTGGTCCGAGTCGACACCGAAGTTCTTCAGCGGCCAGCGCCGCCAGCCGAGCCCGTACTCAAGCCCTTCGCCCGCAGGGGTCTCGCCACGGTGCAGTTCGGTCAGCAGGTCCGAATCCAGCACCTTCGGGGCCGCGCCGAGCTGGGCCTGGGCGAAGGCGATCGCGTCCTGCAGAGTGCCGCCCAGGTAGCCGTAGCCGACGCCGGCCGCGTCGTACGGCGAATCCATGGCGACCGGCTGCCCGAAGACGTACCGGTGTCCGGGCGGCAGGCGATCGCTCGGTGCGGTGATCGCGCCCTTCATGCCGAGCGGCTCGAGCAACCGCGTCCGCAGTACGTCGGCGAACGGTTTGCCGGTGACCTGCTCGATCACCGCCGAGAGCGCCAGGTAGTTGAGGCTCGAGTAGTGGTGCTCGGCGCCCGGCTCGCTGACCGCGCTGATCGTGGCGAAGTCGGGAATGGTCGCCAGCGGTCGACGTCCGGGATCGAACTGGTCGGTCAGGGTCAGTGAGGTGGGGATTCCGCTGGTCTGGTTGAGCAGTTGCCGTACGGTGATCCGCTCGGCGCCTGGTTCCTTCAGCCGGAAGGCCGGCAGGTAGCTGACGACCGGGGCGTCGAGCCGGAGTTCGCCGGACTTCGCCAGGGTCATCGCCAGCGTCGCGGTGACCGGCTTCGAGACCGAGCCCCAGAGGAACGGGGTGGATGCGGTCACCGGCTTTCCGTCGCCGTCGGTGCCGAAGGTGCCGGTGTGCACGACGTCGCGGGCGCTCACGACGGCGTACGCGACGCCGGGCGCCTGGGTCGCCGCCATGCGCTCCCGCACGTGCTCGTCCGGGCTCAGGAGGATCAGTAGTGAGGTCAACGATAGCAATATGTGCATATTTTTATCGTAACCATATGGCTGTATTGTCTGCACTGTGCCTCGTGTCGCGGACCATGCCGAACGTCGTCTGGCCATCGCTGCCGCGTTCCAGAAGCTGGTCGCCGACGAAGGGTTGCGGCGTACGTCGTTCGCGCGGGTGGCCGCCGAGGCGGGAGTGTCGGTCGGGCTGATCCAGCACTACTTCGCGAACCGCGACGAGTTGCTGCTGTTCGCGTACCAGGAGGGGCTGCGGTCGATCTTCGACCGGGTCGAGGCGCGGATCCAGGCGGGTGAGGCGGCCGGCCGGCCGATCTCCTCGATGGTGCTGGACGGTCTGGCCGAGCTGCTCCCGCTCGACGAGCAGCGGACGGTCGAGTACCGCGTGCAGCAGAGCCTGCGGTCCGAGGCGCTCAATGACGACGGGCTGGCTCAGGTCGTCCAGCAGGCCGCGGCCGCGTTGCACGAACGGGTCGCGACCGCGGTCGAGAACGGCAAGGAGTGTGGTGAGGTCGAGGCGGCCGTCGACGCGGGCCGGTCCGCCATGATGATCCTCGCGACCGCCGACGGGCTGGCCGCCGCGGTCGCCCTCGCTCGCCCGGCGTCGACGCCGGCGGACGCCGTACTGCGGCCTGTTCTGGACCTGGTCTTCACCGGTCGCTGCCGGCACTTCGACCGCTGAGTCTGGAAGTCACTGCCAGTACTCGGAGGTAGTTGGCGGTGACACGCCGTCACGGGCAGCGAGGGGCCGACGGGCCGTCAAGAATGAGATTCGTTCAGATGCGCCTGAATTTGACAACGATTTTCATTAACGGCAGGATCGACGCCGGCGGGGGAACTCGCCGGGACCCATCGCACCGTGAAGGAAAACTGATGTCCGAAGCGCTGAACAGACGTGGGTTCCTGGGCCTGGCCGGGGGACTGGGACTGGCCGCGATCGCCGGCTGCGGGAGCGGCGGCGACCAGCCGGCCGCGCAGCCGCAGCAGGGTGGCCGGCTGCGGGCGGTGTTCGCCGGCGGCGGCGCCAAGGAGGTGCTCGACCCGCACGTGCAGAGCCTGTTCGTCGACATCGCGCGGCACAAGGCGCTCTACGAGAAGCTGGTCGAGCTCGGGCCGGACCTCAAGCCGGTGCCGCGGCTGGCGGAGAAGTGGGAGCCGGACGCGCAGGCCGCGACCTGGCGCTTCACGCTGCGGGATGTCACCTGGCACAACGGCAAGTCGCTGACCACCGACGACGTGCTCTACAGCCTGGCCCGGATGGCGGACCCGTCCGCGCCGGACCGGGTCGCCCAGTCGTCGCTGGCGTCCCTGGACCTCAAGCGGTGCCGCGCGGTCGACAAGCGCACGGTCGAACTGACGCTGACCGCACCGAACGCCGAGTTCCCCGCGCTGCTGGCCGGGATCGGGACGCAGATCGTGCCGGACGGGTTCAAGGACCCGACCAAGCCGATCGGCACGGGCGCCTTCACTTTCGTCTCCTTCGAGGCCGGCCGGTCCATGGTCGCCAAGCGGTACGCCGACTACTGGGACGGCGCGGCCCGGATCGAGGAGCTGCACCTGCTGTCCGCCGAGGCGGAGGCGCGGGCCAACGCGGTGCAGGGCGGCCAGGCCGAGTACGCGAACGACATGACCGCGACCTTCGCGCGGACCGCCGAGGCCGGCCGGACGGTGAAGATCGTGGCGGCCAAGGGCAGCACGATGCAGTCGTTCGTGATGAAGACCGACCAGGCACCGTTCGACAACCCCGACGTCCGGATGGCGTTCAAGCTGCTCGTCGACCGGCAGCGCCTCGTGGACGTCGTCCTGGCCGGGCGCGGCGTGGTCGGGAACGACCTGTTCGGCAAGGGCTACCAGTACTACCCGGACGGACTGCCGCAGCGCGAGCGCAACCTCGACGAGGCCAAGGCGCTGCTGAAGAAGGCCGGCCTGGTGAACAAGGAGATCGAGATCTTCACCGCCGACGCTTCGGCCGGGTTCGTCGAGGCCGCGACCCTGCTGGCCGAGCAGGCCGGTGAGGCCGGGGTGAAGCTGAAGGTGACGACGGGCAGCTCGCAGACGTACCAGAAGGACCTGCTGACCAAGGGCGCGATCGGCAGCCACCGGTCCGGCGCGATGCCGATCCCGCAGTACATCACCGACCGGCTGCTGTCGAAGTCGCCGTTCAACGCGACGCACTGGCGGCGGCCGGCCTTCGACGCCGCGTTCGCGTCGGCCCAGGTGCTGACCGACGAGGCCGCGCGGGCGGCCAAGTACGGCGAGCTGCAGAAGACGGTGCGCGACGAGGGCGGCATCCTCGCCTGGGGACACCCCGACTACCTGATCGCCGTGTCGTCCAAGGTGCAGGGGGTCGAGGCGGTTCCGCCGAACACCCTGGACCAGGGCCGGTTCGACAAGGTGTGGCTGGCCTGAATGCGGGCCTACGCGGCCCAACGGGCTGCCCTCGCGGTGCTCCAGCTCGCCGTCTTGTCGGTGCTGGTGTTCGTGCTGACCTCGCTGCTACCAGGTGATGCGGCGGACATGCGGTTCACCGAGACGCTGACGCCGGAGCAGGTCGCCTCGCTGCGGGCGCAGCTCGGGCTGGACCAGCCGGCGATCGAGCGGTTCGGCCACTGGGTCGGGAACGTGCTGAGCGGAGATCTCGGGACGTCGCTGATCAGCGGTGGGCCGGTGCTGGACATCGTGAAGGCGTCGGTGGGCGCGACGCTGGTGCTCACGGTGGCGACGCTGGCGGTCGTCGTACCGGTGGCTGTTGCCTTGGGCATCTTGATGGGGACGCGCGAGAACGGGCGGCTGGACCGAACCGTCACGTCGATCACGCTGGCGTTGAGCGCGATTCCGGACTTCGTGATCGCGGTGGTGCTGGTGGCGGTGTTCTCGCTGAAGCTCGGGTGGCTGCCGGCGACGTGGGTCGGCGGTGATCTCCTCGCGAGTCCGGTGCTGCTGGTGCTGCCGGTCGGCGTACTGCTCGGGCGGACGGTGTGCCTGCTGTCGCGGCAGGTGCGGGCGGGGACGATCAACGCGCTGCACGCCGACTACGTCGTACAGGCTCGGCGGCTCGGGGTGCCTCGGCGGCGGTTGCTGCTGCGGCATGTCCTGCCGAACGCGGCGGTGCCGGGCGTGCAGGAGCTGGCGCGGACCGGGGACACGCTGCTCGGCGGCGTGCTGGTGGTCGAGGCGATCTTCGCGATCCCGGGGTTCGCGACGGCGTTGGTCGATGGTGTCGAGACGCGTGATCTACCGGTGGTGCAGGGATTGACGCTCGTCCTTGCTGTGGCCGCGCTGCTGATCAACCTGGGGGCTGACCTGGTCTGCAACCGGCTGGTCCCGCGGTCGGAGTTGCTGCGATGAGAGCCCGTACGCCGGTCGCCGTGTCGCTGCTGCTCGTACTGATCCCCCTGCTGGTGGCGGCGTTCGGGCCGTTGGTCCCTCTCGACCCTGCTCCGGGCCTGCCGTACGAGCGTGGCGCCGGGCATCCCCTCGGCACCGACGGGCTCGGTCGCGACGTACTCGCGCTGCTGCTCGACGGTGGACGGACGGCGCTCGGGATGGCGCTCGGCGCGGTCGCGATCGCCTACCTCGTCGGCGGTCTGATCGGGCTGGTTGCCGCCTCGACGCGGCACCGCTGGCTCGACGAGCTGTTGATCCGGCCGCTGGACGTGCTGCTCCCGCTGCCGTCCCTGCTGGTGATCAGCGTCGTCGCGGTCGGGTGGCGCGCTTCCGCCCTCGCGATCACGCTCGCGGTCGCCGCGGTCAACGTGCCGACGGTCGCCCGCCTGGTCAGAGCCGCCGCCCTCGACGCCGCCAGCAGCCCGGTGGTGGAAGCCCTGCGGATGCAACGCGAAAGCTGGTTCGGCATCCACCTCGGGTACGTCGGCCGCGCCGTCCTCGGACCGGTCGCCGCCGACATCGGCACCCGGATCACGCTGGCCGTCTTCCTGGTCGCGTCGGTCAACTTCCTGGGACTGGGGCTGAGCCCGACCGCGCCGGACTGGGCGGTGAGTGTGAGTCGCAATCGCGAAGGGTTGCTGTTGCAGCCGTGGGCCGTGCTGGCTCCCGCGTTGCTGCTGGTGGCGTTCACGCTGGGGTTCAACCTGCTGGCCGACCGCTTGGTGCACCGCACGCGCCGGATGGCAGAGGTCAGCCGATGACAGCACTGGTGCGAGTCCGTGACCTGTCGGCGCGAGCAGGCCGATCCATCCTCGTCGATCAGGTGAGCTTCGAGGTGTGGGCCGGGCAAGTGACTGCTCTGGTCGGTGCCTCGGGATCAGGGAAGACGACCTCGGCGTTGGCTCTCCTCGGGGAGCACGGGGATCGTGTCGATCTGCGGGGGCTGGTCGAGGTCGCCGGAGAGATCGTTGTCGACGACAACGGCCCGACGGCCGCGGAGGTCCGTGGGCGGGTGGTGGCCTACATGCCGCAGCACCCGGGCAGCGCGTTGAATCCCGCGCGGCGGATCGGGGCGGGGCTTCGGGAGCTGGAGAAACTGCATCATCCCGGGCAGGACGTCGTACCGGAGGCTTTGCGGGCGGCGCAGTTGCCGCAGGACCGGAAGACCCTGCGACGGTTCCCGCACCAGTTCTCGGGCGGGCAGCGGCAGCGGATCGCGCTGGCGCAGGCGTTGACGTGCCGGCCGCGGGTGCTCGTGCTGGACGAACCGAGTACGGGGCTGGACTCGATCACGCGGTTGCAGCTCGTGGGAGAGCTGCGGGAGCTGGCGGGCGAGGGGCTGGGGATCTTGCTGCTCAGTCACGACCTCGATCTGGTGCGGGCGCTGGCGCATCACGTCGTCGTCCTCGATGCCGGGCAGGTGGTCGCGTCCGGCGGATCCGAGGTCCTGCCGGACGGGCCGGAACTGCCCGTCGTCAAGGGAACCGATCACGGCAGCGAGCCGTTGCTCCAGGCAACAAGACTGTCCGCGCGGGTGCGCGGACGGGAACCGATCCTGCGAGAGGTCGACCTCAGCGTGCTGCCCGGAGCCTGTCTCGGCGTGGTCGGGCGGTCCGGGAGCGGCAAGACGACGCTCGCGCGGTGCCTGGCCGGGCTGCACGAGCGGTACGACGGGGAGATCACGCTCGACGGCGACGTACTCCCGGTACTGCGGAAGCGGACGGCCGAGCAGAACCGGCGGGTCCAGTACGTGTGGCAGGAGGTCCGCGGGTCGTTCGACGAACGGCGGCCGGTGGTCGACCAGGTCGCGCGGACTGCGCAGCGGCTCAGGGGCTTCCGGCCCCTGGAGGCCAGGGACGAGGCGGTCGCCGTACTGGCTCGACTTGGCGTGTCGGCGATGGTTGCCGGGCGGCCGCCGAGCCGGCTGTCCGGCGGTGAGCTGCAGCGGGCCGCGCTGGCCAGGGCACTGCTGGCCAAGCCCGACGTACTGATCTGCGACGAGATCACCACCGCGCTCGACGAGCACGGCACCGGACTGGTCGTCGAACTGCTGCAGGAGCTGAAGCAGCAGGGCACCGCGCTGGTCTGGATCAGCCATGATCTCGGCCTGGTCGCGGCCGTCGCCGACGACGTCCTGGTGATCGACGCCGGCCGGGTCGCCGAGCAAGGACCCCCGGCGACCGTGATGACCCACCCGTCCACTGAGGTGACCCGGCGGCTGGTGAGGGCCGCCCGGGTCGGACAAGATCCGCCTCCGCCCGTGCCATCCCTGAGTACTGACACGAGGAGCACCCCGCAGTGACGATCCCTGGCACAGCCCGGCTGCACGACCATCTCGCGGAGGCGATCAAGGACCCGGACCCGATTCGCGTCGGTGACGACCTGATCTGCCTGCGGTTCGAGACGATGAAGGTGTACTCCGCGCTCGGCGCCGTACGGCATCTGCTGGAGACCGGCGCGGTCCGGACCGGTGACACGCTGATCGACAGCTCGAGCGGGATCTACGCGCACGCGCTCGCGCTGGCCTGCCACCGGTACGGGATGAAGTGCCACATCGTCGGCTCGACCACGGTCGACAAGACGCTGAGGGTCCAGCTGGAGATCCTCGGTGCCACCGTCGAGCAGGTGCCGTCGTCGAACAACCTGCAGCTCGACCAGAACCTGCGGGTCCGCCGGATCGCCGAGATCCTGCGCGACAACCCGTCGTACCACTGGATGCAGCAGTACCACGACGACATCCACTACCTCGGGTACGGCGCGGTGGCCGACCTGGTCGACCAGGTCGCCCCGGCGGGGCCGCTGTGCCTGGTCGGCGGGGTCGGGACCGGCGCGTCGACCGGCGCGATCGCGGCGTACCTGCGCGACCGCGGGCGGGACGTGAACCTGGTCGGCGTCCAGCCGTTCGGCAGTATCACGTTCGGCGCCGGGCACACCCAGGACCCGGAGATGATCATCGCCGGGATCGGCAGCTCGATCGAGTTCCGCAACGTCCGGCACGAGCTGTACGACCGGCTGCACTGGGTCTCGTTCGACTACGCGATGTCGGCGGCGGTCGACCTGCTGCGGACGTCCGGGGTGTTCGCCGGGCTGTCCGCGGGCGCGGCGTACCTGTCCGCAGTGTGGGAACACCAGTGCGACAGCAGCCGGCAGCACGTCTTCCTGGCCGCCGACACCGGGACCCGGTACGTCGACTCCGCTTTTTCCCGGCATGCCGAGGCGCGGCCGATGAACAGCATGCGGCCGCGGGAGATCGACTCGCTCGAGCAGCTCGCCGTACCGTGGTCGGCGATGTCCTGGGACCGCCGGGAATCGGCACTGGTACGGCGCGAGCAGTTTCCCTCTGCGACTCCGTCGCATTAGCCTGATGAGCATGTCGGGGTATGTGCTGCTGCCGCGGTTGTTCACGGCAATGGAGCTCGACCGCCTGCGGGACGCGGTCGAGCAGGTGCACGCCGCGGTCGTCTCCGCGGCGGAGGCCGGGCAGACCCAGCTGACGGTCTGGCCGGACGGGCACCGGCTGGAGGAGATCGACGGGACGACGATCCACTGGGAGCCGGACGCGCCGGGCAAGGCGGTCCGCTCGCTGTCGCCGGTGTCCGGGATGTCGCCGGTGATCGACGCGCTGTGGACCGATCCGCGGTTGACTCGGCCGATGGCGGCCCTGCTGAGTTCCTTGCCCACCCCAATGGCCCGGTCGCTCGGGGCGTCGTCGCTCGGGCCGTTCGTGGCCAAGCTCAACTTCAAGCGGGCCGGGGTCGGGTCGGAGTTCGCGTGGCACCAGGACTTTCCGTACTGGTACGGCTGCGCCGGCTCTTCGGCGTACGAGATCGCGACGGCGATCGTGATGCTCGACGACAACACGGTCGCGAACGGCGCGATGACGCTCGTCCCGGGGAGTCACCTGGGTGGTCCGGCGCGGCGCGATCCGCGGGACCCGACCGGGCTGTACGTCGATCCGGCGGCCGTCGACGAGTCCGCGGCGGTGACGATCGAGGCGCCGGCCGGGTCGGTGCTGATGTTCCCGGGGCTGATGGTGCACCGCTCGGCGCCCAACCGGACGGCGACCGATCGCCGGTCGCTGCTGTTCTGCTTCCAGCCCGCCGGCCGTCCTGAGTTGTCCGCCCTGACCTACGACGCCGAAAGGCTGGCCTCACTGCCTTGATGACCTCTGTCGCCGCTCTGACCTCTTCTGTTCTCGCCGGGGAACGGGGGCCCGTGCCGTCGACCGTGCCGGTGATCAGCGCGTTCTGGTTGCACAACACGACGCGGCTGCCGGGCGCCGACGTGACGTACAAGAACTACTACGTGCTGCTGCGCGTCGGTGAGGTCTTCGGGGCGTGCGCCTTCGAGGAGGGCGAGCTCGATCCTTCGTTCTGCGCCTCCGCGTCCGGGCTCTCCGTGGCGGAGTTGCTCGAGGATGCGCCGCTGCCGGTGCGGATCGCCGCCCTGGACGCCTACCTGGCGTCGGTCGAGCCGCACCACACGGCCGCCGGTGCCGAGGAGATCGTCCTGCCGGCCGGTACGCCGGACGTGCGGGCCCGGGCGCGCGACGCGGCCGTCGCCGGGCTGCTCGACGTCGCGCCCGGCGCGAAGGTCGCGCTGATCGGCGTGGTGAACCCGCTCGTGGACGCGATCACGTCACGAGGTGGTCTCTGTTTGCCCTGCGACTTCAACCTGCGCGAGACCGCCTCCGGACTGCCGGTTTCCCGCGACATGACGGAGGTTCTGGACGCCGCCGACGCGGTCGTCGCGACCGGAATGACCTTGAGCAACGGCAGTTTCGACGTCCTCGTCGACCGTTGCCGTGAGCAAGCGAAGCCGCTGGCCGTCTATGCTCAGACCGGAAGTGCGGTGGTGCGCGCCTTCCTCGGCTCCGGGGTCACCGCGGTGTCCGCCGAGCCGTTCCCCTTTTCCCAGTTCAGCTCCCGCCCGACGAGCTTGTACCGCTACCACCTCCAGGACGGAGCGTCCCGCACGTGAGCACCGACAGCCGCAACCCAGCTGTTTCTCCTTCGCTGACCACCCCCGAGGAAGTCCCCGGGGATCTCCGGATGGCCCGGCGCCTGTGGCCGTTCCTGCTGGCCTCGACGATCAGCCTGATTCCGTTCACCGTGTTCGGGATGTACCTGGTGCCGATCGCCGACACGGCGGGCGGCAGCGTGGCGGAGATCGGCGGGCTGCGGGGGCTCGGTGGTCTGGCCGCGCTGGTGGTCGGGTTCGCGCTCGCGCCACTGATCGACCGGCTGGCGCGTGAGCTGGTCGCCGCCGGCGGACTGGCGCTGCTCGGGTTGTCCGCGCTGTTGGGTGCTGTGGGCAACGTGTTCGCGCTGGCCGCGTTCTGTCTGCTGATCGGGGCGTCGACCTCGATCCTCGGGCCGTCGATCGGCGCGGCCGCGGCGGACCGGTTCAAGTCGCCGGCTGCCGCCGGGCGGGCGGCGACGCTGGTGTCGGCGACGACGTCGATGATGGCGATGCTCGCGGCGCCGGTGCTCGCCGTACCGGGGATCGTGTGGGGCTGGCGCGGCAACCTGATCGCCGCCGCCGTCATCTCGCTCGCGCTGTCCGCGGCGTTCTTCTGGCGGGGCTGGGGGCGCAAGGCGCCGCTGCGCGCCGACGGCGCGGCCCGGATGAGCTACCTGGCGACGTACCGGGCCCTCGCGCGGATCCCCGGTGCGGTCCCGCTGCTGGCCGTCGCGATGCTGCGGACCGCCGCCTTCATGGGGTACCTGGCGTACCTCGCGGCCTTCTACGACGAGAAGTTCTCGCTGGAGCCCGGCTGGTTCGCGCTGGTCTGGTCGCTGAGCGGTGCGTCGTTCTTCCTCGGCAACCTGTTCGCCGGCCGCTTCCTCGCGACCGACCGGACGTGGCTCGGCCCGGACAAACTGCTGCTCGCCGGTGTGGTCGTCGCGCTGGTCAGCGTCACGGCCTTCTACTTCTCGCCGACGCTCCCGACCACGCTCGTCCTCACCGCGCTGATGGGCGTCAGCCACGCCACCGTCGCCGCCTGCGTCACCACCCTCCTCGTACGCCGAAGCGGCGACCTCCGTGGCTCCGCCCTCAGCGTCAACGCCGCCGGCATGTCCCTCGGCGTGTTCCTCGGCGCAGCGATCGGAGGCCTCGGCCTGGGCGTCGCCGGATACCCAGGCACGGCCGCAGCTTTCGGAGTCATCACCCTGCTCGCACTTGTCTTCGCTTTCCGTGTGCGGGCTACCGACGCCTGAGCCGGTCGGGGTCTTCCCCTGACTGTCCCTGGGGTTCTTCCCGCCGACCCTGGAAGGAAGAATTTCGCGTTCCCGGGTGGACGGAGTGCGGGATATCGTTCGGGGTTATGGAGAATCTGCCCGAGCGCCAGAACCCGCACGCGCATCTGCGGGCGTCCGACACCGATCGCGACCAGGTCGTCGAGGTGCTGCGGGACGCGCTGATGAGTGGGCGGCTTTCGCAGGACGAGCACGCCGAGCGGCTGGAGCAGACGCTGAGCGCGCGCACCCTGGGCGAGCTCGAGCCGATCACCGTCGACCTGGCGATCCCGGGGCAGCCGTTCCGGCCGGCCGCGGCGATGCAGGTGCCGGCGAGCGGGCGGGTGCCGATCGAGGAGCCGACCGGTTCGCAGGACAGCTTCGAGCTGGTGGTCGGGATCTTCGGCGGCAGCGAGCGCAAGGGCCGCTGGCGGGTGAAGCGGCGGACCAACGTGCTGGCGATGTTCGGCGGGTGCGACCTCGACATGTCGAACGCGGTGTTCGAGGGCCGTGAGGTGACGGTCTACGCGTTCGCGATCTTCGGCGGGATCGACATCGTCGTCCCGGAAGGTGTCGAGATCCGGAACCAGGGCTTCGGGATCATGGGCGGCTACGGGGTCTCCGGCGGGCAGGGCGAGATCGACCCGACCGCGCCGGTCGTCGTACTCAAGGGCCTGGCGCTGTTCGGCGGAGTCGGCGCGAAGGTCTTCAAGCCGAAGAAGAACAAGAAGAACCCGGACGCCTGATCAGGAGACCTTCGCGCCGACGTGCAGCGCGAGGCCGTCCCGGGCGGCCACGTCGGCCGTGAACCAGCCGCCCGCGTCGACGGTGTAGGTGCGTCCGGTGCAGGACCCGCCGGCGAAGTCGCCGTGGAAGACGTCGCAGTAGGTGCCGGCCGGCAGCGAGGTCTGGTACGAGCGTCCGGTCACGGCCGAGGTCTCGTCGTTGAGGATCAGGTACCCCTTGGCGCCACGGCCGAAGGCGATCGTGTCGTTGCCGTTGTCCCACCAGTTCCCGACCGTCGTACCGCGGACGGCGTTGTGGAACCCGACCAGGTTCGCGATCACCTGCCACCGGTGCTCGCAACGCCAGCGGTCGGTGAAGCACGTGGTGTCGGTGGTCCGGCCGGTCGACGTCGCCGGCGGGCCCTGGTCGTTCGACGCGTAGTCGTAGCTCGACATCACCTTCGGCGTGCCGTAGGTCCAGGCGAGCATGAAGGCGTTCGCCAGCGCGTACCGGCCGTTGTCGCGGAAGGTGAGCACGCCGGAGCCGCGCTGGGTGTCGTGGTTGTCGGTGAACACGACGGCCCGGTCCGACGCGAGTGGTGAGGCGAAGGTCCGCAGGTAGGCCAGTCGCTCGGTGTTGAAGATCTTGGCCAGGTCCTTGCCGTACCGGAACTCCAGCACGTCGCCGTTGCCGGTGTACTCCTCCGGAGTGATCGGCTCACCGGCGCCGTGGATGACCTCTTGGTAGAGGTACGCCGGCCTGCTCAGCCGGCTCTTGATCGCGGCGATGTCGGCGGCCGGCATGTGCTTGGAGGCGTCCAGCCGGAAGCCGTCGACGCCGACCGAGAGCAGGTCGTTCAGGTACCCGGCGATCCGGTCGCGGACGTAGCCCGAGCCGGTGTCCAGGTCGGCCAGGTCGACGAGTTCGCAGTTCTGCACCTCGTACCGGTCGTTGTAGTTGACGATGTCGTCGTTGCCGTTGCGGCCGCAGTGGTGGAAGTCCTGGGTCTGGTAGATCCCGGGATAGTCGTAGTGCGAGTACGCCGACCCGGCGCTGCCCGTCCCGCCGCTGCCACCGCCGGTCATGTGGTTGACGACGGCGTCCACGTAGACCTTGACGCCGGCGGCGTGACAGGCGGACACCATCGCGGCGAAGGCGGCGCGGTCGCCTCTGCGGGTGTCGTCCAGCCGGTAGCTGACGGGCTGGTAGTCCTGCCACCAGGGATACCCGTTGCCCGGGAGGACTACGTGTTCCTGCGGTGGGGAGATCTGGACCCCGCCGTACCCTCGCGGGCCGAGGAAGTCGCGGCACTCCTTGCCGACCGACGTCCAGTTCCACTGGAACAGCTGGACCACGACATCGCGATCGCCCGCGGGGGCGGCGACGGCCGGGGCCGCGCCGGGCAGGACGGCGCCCAGCAGAACCAGGCAGAGCAGCAACGGCAACCGGCGCATGCCGACAGTTCTTCCCTCAGATCCAGGACTTGAACCACATGCGGTTGAGCCAGTCGGGGTGCGGGAGGACCTTGTCGGTGAGGATCGGCCAGATGTAGGCGAAGTTGAGCACGACCAGGACCACGAAGGCGCCGACCACCGCGCTGCCGATCAGGCGTCGTGGGGTCGCGGTCTGGAAGGCGGTCTTGGCGGGGCCGAGGACCTTGCCGAGGACGAGGGCGACCGCCATCACCGTGAACGGGATCATCGTCACGGCGTAGAAGAAGAAGATCGGTCTGTCGTCGAAGAAGAACCAGGGCACCCAGCAGGTCAGGTAGCCCACGATCGGTACGCCGAAGCGCCAGTCGCGCTGCGCGACCCACAGGACCAGGGCGGCCAGCAGCGCCAGCGCGCCGCCCCACCAGAGCAGCGGCGTACCGACGGCGGAGATCACCGACAGGCAGTTCGTGCCCTCCTTGGCCTCGCAGCCGTTGGTACCGGGCTTGATGTCGTTGACCGCGTCGAAGCCGATCGGGCGGGCGACGATCATCCAGCCGGCCGGGTGCGAGGAGTACGGGTGAGTGGCGTTCTTGATGTAGTCGCCGGTGTGGAAGGCGAGCACTTCCTGGTGGTAGTGGATCAGCGACCGGAAGTCGTCGGGCACGACCTTCATCACGCCGGTCGCCGGGTTCTTCGAGGCGTAGTCGTGGTCGTAGGCGTTGTCGTGCAGCAGCCAGCCGGTCCACGTCGCGGTGTAGGTGACGAGCGCGACCAGGACGATGCTGAGGAACGCCGGGATGCCGTCGACGACGGCCGATCGCCAGAACGCGTGCCGTACGCCGAGCGCCCGCCGCGCGCCGAGGTCCCAGGCGAACACCAGGATGCCGAAGCCCGCGATCACCCAGACCGCCGACCACTTGGTGCCGAGCGCGAGGCCGAAGCAGACACCCGCCGCGATCCGCCACGGGCGGAGCAGCAGCAGTCGGCCGACAGCACGGCGTACGCCGGGACCGGTGCCGTCGTCGAGGGACTCGGCGTGCCGCCGGCGGGTCCAGTCGCGGTCGGCGACCAGGCAGGAGACCGCCGCGACCAGCCAGAACGCCAGGAAGATGTCGAGCAGGGCGACCCGCGACATCACGAAGTGCAGGCCGTCGACGGCGAGCAGCAGACCGGCGATCGCGCCGATCAGCGTCGAGCGCGTCATCCGGCGGACCGTCCGGATCACCAGCAGCACGGTCAGCGTGCCGAACAGGGCCGGCATGAACCGCCAGCCGAACGTGTTCATCCCGAACAGGTGCTCGCCGGCGGCGATCATCCACTTGCCGACCTCGGGGTGCACGGTCAGGCTCGGGGTGTCCTTGAAGACGTCCAGGTTGCCGGCCAGGATCTGCTTGTCGGCGATCCCCTCCGGCTTGTCGATGAACTGCCGCGCGTACCCGAACTTGAGCAGCGAGTACGCGTCCTTGGCGTAGTACGTCTCGTCGAAGACGAACTTCACCGGGTTGCCCAGGTTCCAGAACCGCAGGATCGCCGCGAACGCCGTGATCGCCAGCGTCGCGATCCAGCCGCCCTCGAAGTCCCGCGGCATCGGCGGGTACAGCCGCTGCTTCACCGGCGGCAGCTCACGCCCGAACGCGTCCCGTCCGAGCGTCTCCCGCGCTGGCACGGCACCCGCACCCTGGTCATCGATCACGGCAGTCACGCCCGCCATCGTACGGAGCCCCCGGTCAACCGTCTCCCCACACCGCCGTCCGGGTGGTCCGGGTTCCTGCCTGTGGATATCCCCACGGCGCCGGTCAGACCTTCTAGACTCGACGTATGAGTACGCCACGCGAAGAGCTGCACGCTCTCATCGACTCGCTCTCGGACGGGGCCGCGGCGGAGCTTTTGCCAGAGCTTCGGCTGCTCAAGCTGCAGGCCGAGGCACGCAACGAGCATCCGCGGGGTTCGGGTACATGGCCACCAGCCTGGTTCGGGTCGATCGAGGGCAGTGCCACGGACATCTCCGAGCGCGCTGACGAGATCCTCCGCGCGGAGATGGGCCGCGGCCGGCAGTGATCGTTGTCGACACCGGCCCTTTGGTCGCCGCGGCGATCACGTCGGACAAGAACCACCGTCAATGCGTTGAGCTGTTTGCGTCTCTGAGGATGAACAAAGAACGGCTCGTCATCACGCCTTTCGTGGTGACCGAGGTGTGCTATCTGCTGGCGCGCCAGGGTGGCGCGAAACCGGAGGCGGCCTTCGTACGTTCATTGGTGGCGGGCGACTTCACCGTCGTTCCGTCAACGCTCGACGGACTGGAACGCACCGCTGACCTGATCGGTCAGTATGCCGACCTGCCGCTCGGGATGGTGGACGCTGCTGTGATCACCCTGGCGGAGCAGCTGGGAGTGGATGAGATCGCGACGCTCGACCGCCGGCACTTCAGCGTGGTGAGGCCGAGTCACGTTCCGGCGTTCACCCTTCTCCCATGACTGGGCGACTGATCTTGGCGGGGACTCCGATCGGGGATCTGGGGGACGCGACGCCTCGGCTGGCTCGGGTGCTGTCGACGGCGGACGTGGTGGCGGCGGAGGACACGCGGCGGTTGCGGCGGTTGACCAGTGAGCTGGGGATCGTGGTCGGCGGCCGGGTGACGAGTTTCTTCGAGGGGAACGAGCGGGAGCGGACGCCGGAGCTGGTGGCGGCGCTGGTCGAGGGGCAGACCGTCGTGGTGGTGACCGACGCGGGGATGCCGAGCGTGTCGGATCCGGGGTACCGGCTGGTGGCGGCGGCGATCGAGGCTGGGGTGGACGTCACCGCGGTGCCGGGGCCGTCGGCGGTGCTGACGGCGCTGGCGTTGAGCGGGTTGCCGGTGGACCGGTTCAGCTTCGAGGGGTTCCTGCCGCGGAAGGCGGGCGAGCGGGGGAAGGTTCTCGCGGAGCTGGCGCAGGAGCGGCGGACGATGGTGTTCTTCGAGGCGCCGCACCGGCTGGCCGCGTCGCTGGAGGCGATGGCCGAGGCGTTCGGGGCGGACCGGCGTACGGCGGTGTGCCGGGAGCTGACGAAGACCTATGAAGAGGTGAAGCGGGGCCCGGTCGTCGAGCTGGCCGCGTGGGCCGCGGACGGGGTGCGCGGGGAGATCACGGTGGTGGTCGCCGGCGTCGACCCGTCGGCGCGTCAGCTGGGGCCGGAGGAACTGGCCGCCGAGGTCGCGACCGACGAAGAGGCCGGTACACCGCGCAAGCAGGCGATCTCCGACGTGGCCAAGCGGTACGGCGTACCGAAACGGACCGTGTACGACGCCGTACTGGCTGCCCGCGAACCCCGGTAAATCACGCTGGCCGGGCGCACTACGCTTGAGTCATGTCGGAGAAGCCCTACTACGTCACCACGCCGATCTACTACGTCACGGCCGCTCCCCACATCGGCAGCGCGTACACGACGGTCGCCGGAGACGTCCTGACCCGCTGGCACGCCCAGCGCGGCGAGCGCAAGTGGTACCTGACCGGTACCGACGAGCACGGCGAGAAGGTGCTGCGCAGCGCCCAGGCCCAGGGCATGTCGCCCCAGGAGTGGACCGACAAGCTGGTCGAGGAGGCCTGGAAGCCGGCCTGGGTCGACGTCGACGTGGACTACGACGACTTCATCCGGACCACCGAGCCGCGGCACACCGAGCGGGTCCGCGAGTTCGTCCAGGCGCTGTACGACCAGGGCGACGTCTACAAGGGCGAGTACGAGGGCCTGTACTGCGTCGGCTGCGAGGAGTTCAAGCTTCCCACCGACATCCGGACCGACGAGGACGGCACCCAGCGGTGCCTGATCCACGGCACCGAGCTGGAGAAGGTCTCGGAGACCAACTACTTCTTCCGGCTCTCCGCGTACGCCGACCGCCTGCTCGCGCTGTACGAGTCGCAGCCCGACTTCGTCGCGCCGGCGAGCGCGCGCAACGAGGTGGTCTCGTTCGTGAAGCAGGGCCTGCAGGACCTGTCGATCACCCGGTCGACGTTCGACTGGGGCATCCCGGTGCCGTGGGACGACAAGCACGTCCTCTACGTCTGGGTCGACGCGCTGCTGAACTACGTGACCGCCGCGGGCTACGGCTCGGACCCGGAGCGCTTCGCGCAACTGTGGCCGGCGAACGTGCACCTGGTCGGCAAGGACATCCTGCGGTTCCACGCCGTGATCTGGCCGGCGATGCTGATCGCCGCCGGGCTCCCGGTGCCCAAGCAGGTCTTCGCGCACGGCTGGCTGCTGGTCGGCGGCGAGAAGATGAGCAAGTCGAAGCTGACCGCGATCGCGCCGAAGGAGATCACCGACCACTTCGGCTCCGACGCGTTCCGGTACTACTTCCTGCGCACGATCCAGTTCGGCTCGGACGGCTCGTTCTCCTGGGAGCACCTGAACGCGGTCTACACCTCCGAGCTGGCCAACGGCCTGGGCAACCTGGCCTCCCGGATCGCTGCGATGGTCGGCAAGTACTTCGACGGCGTCCTGCCCGAGCCGACCGACCACGGCCCGGCCGAGCAGGTGCTTGCCGACAAGCTGGCCGAGACCGTCGCGACGGCCGACAAGGCGATGGACACGCTCGCGTTCCACGACGCGCTGGCCGCGATCAACGACCTGGTCGGCGCGGTCAACGGCTACGTCTCCGAGCAGGAGCCGTGGAAGGTCGCGAAGGACGAGGCCCAGCGCGAGCGCCTGGCGACGATCCTCTACACGTCGGCCGAGGTCCTGCGGGCGGTCGCCGTACTGCACCACCCGACGATGCCGAAGACCGCCGCCAAGCTGTGGTCCCTGCTCGGCGCCGAAGCCAAGCTCGGCGCTCTGGCCGACCAGCACGTTCAGGACACCGGCACATGGGGCCAGCTCCCCGCCGGCTCCACACTGGTCAAGGGCGACGCGCTCTTCCCACGCCTGACCGAAGAATCCTGATTCTTTTCCGGGAGCTGTAGAGAAGGGCTCGACGACTCCGATAACCGGGTGAAAGCTCACCTACGCATCGGAGGACATCGTGAACAGCACCGGGAAATCCGTCAGTCTGCAGTCGCTCGCCCCGCTGGTCGGCACCTGGTCGATCAGCGGGCCGGGCCAGAGCGGCAGCGTCCGGTACGAGTGGTTCGAGAACCGGTCGTTCCTGGTCCAGCACATCGACATCGTCTCCGACGGCGAACCGACCCGGGGGATCGAGTACATCGGAGTGGACCCGGACACGGCTACGCTCCGGTCACACTTCTTCGGTACGAACGGCAAGATCCTCGAGTACACCTACGACCTGTCGGACGGCACTCTGACGATCTGGTTCGGTGGCCCGGAGTCGCCGGCGAAGTTCGTCGGCGAGTTCGACGCCACCCGGACGGTGAACACCGGCGCCTGGCAGTGGCCCGGCGGCGGGTACGAGTCGACGATGACCCGCGTGGACGGTGACGCACGATGAAGTACATGATCATGACGTTCGGCGACTCCTCGGCCTGGGACACCCTCGGCCTCGGTGGTGGTGAGGCGACCTGGTCCGAGGACGAGATCGCCGCGCACTTCCAGGCGATGGGCGACTTCTACGGCGAGCTCGCCGCCAACGGCGAGCTGGTCACCGGGTTCGGCCTGGCCGACCCCTCCCACACGATGACCGTCGAGATCGTCGACGGGCGACCGGTCACCTCCGACGGCCCGTACGCCGAGACCAAGGAGGTCCTGGCCGGCTTCGGCATCATCGACGTCCAGTCGCACGACCGGGCGGTCGAGCTGGCCGCACGGTTCTCGGCCCTGGTCCAGACCCGCGTCGAGCTTCGTCCGGTGTCGGAGCCCGGCGGCCAGGACCTCTGACCGTGGCCGAGGCCGCGCCGACCACGAACGGCATCGAGAGCCTGCTGCGCGAGCACGCGCCGCGGGTTCTCGCCGCCGTCACCCGGCGGTTCGGCCGGTTCGACGTCGCGGAGGACGCCGTACAGGAAGCACTGCTCGCGGCCGCGACCCAGTGGAAGCAGGACGGCGTCCCGCCCAACCCGCCCGGCTGGCTGATCACGGTCGCCGTACGCCGGATGACGGACCTGCTGCGCAGCGAGCAGGCCAGGCGGCGCCGTGAGCAGCTCGACGCGACCCGGCAGCTGCCGGAGGACCTGCTGGGATCGCCGGCTGACACCAAGCCCGCTGAGCAGGACGACACCCTGGTGGTCCTGTTCCTCTGCTGTCACCCCGATCTCCAGCCGCCGAGCCAGGTCGCCCTCACGCTCCGGGCGGTCGGCGGCCTGACCACGGCCGAGATCGCCCGGGCCTTGCTGCTTCCCGAGGGCACGATCGCGCAGCGGATCACCCGCGCCAAGCTACGGATCCAGCAGTCCGGCGCGCGATTCCGGATGCCGTCCGAGGCCCAGCTCCGGGACCGCCTGGGCGTGGTGATGCAGGTGCTCTACCTGATCTTCAACGAGGGCTACACGGCGTCGTCGGGCGAGGCGCTCCAGCGGGCCGAGCTGGCCGGCGAGGCGATCAGGCTGACCCGGATGTTGCGGGCGAAGCTGCCCTCCGAGCCGGAGGCCGGCGGGTTGCTCGCGCTGATGCTGCTCACCCACGCCCGGCGGGTGGCGCGGTCGGGGCCGAGTGGCGAGCTGATCACGCTGGCCGAGCAGGACCGCTCGCTCTGGAACCGCGACCTGATCGCGGAGGGCGTGCACCTGCTCGAACAGGTGCTGCCCAGCCGTCGTCCCGGCCCGTACCAGCTGCAGGCCGCGATCACGGCCCTGCACTGCGAGGCTCCGTCGTACGCCGACACCGACTGGCGGCAGATCGTCGCGCTGTACGACGTCCTGGTGCGGCTGTCGAACGATCCGGTCGTGCGGCTGAACAAGGCCGTCGCCGTCGCCATGGTGCAGGGGCCGGCGGCCGGGCTGGAACTCGTCGACGCGCTGGCCGCTGATCCGAAGTTCGTGGCCCACCATCGGGTCGCTGCCGTGCGGGCTCATCTGCTGGAGGAGGCGGGTGAGTTCGAGGCCGCCCGCGGGGCGTATCTCGACGCTGCCAAGCGCACGATCAGTGTGCCCGAGCAGCGGTATCTCCGGAGCCGGGCCGCGCGGCTGACCGACGGCTAGGCCGAGGCCGTCGCCAGGTACAAGGCGGCGGCTTCGGTGCGGCTGGTGACGGCGAGTTTCGTCAGGATGTTGGCGACGTGGTACTTCACCGTCGACTCGCTGATGTGCAGGTTGTCGGCGATCACGCGGTTGCGGTGGCCTTGAGCGAGGCGTTCGAGGACTTCCAGTTCGCGCTGGCCCAGGGCCGCGAGGGGTTCGGCGGTGAGGATCTTGCCGGCGGCCGAGAGTGTGGTGGTGAGGGCCCGGGCGGTCTTGGCGACGTCGGACAGGGCGACCGGGAGCATGATGCGCAGCGTCAGGCCCCAGCCGGGGACGGCTTCGACGTCGAGGCGGCCGCCTTGGGCGCGGAGGCGTTCGGCGATGCGGCCCAGGTCGAGCCGGTCGTCCAGTACGCCGGGGCCGTCGTCGCGGACGGTGGCCTGCAGGCCGGTCGGGTTGATGCGCCAGCCGACGCGGATCCGGCGTACGCCGTCCTGACCGAGCATCGCCAGTACGGCGGCGCGCACGGCGACCCGGGCGGCGTGCGCGAGGTCCGACGGGAGCAGTCGGTCGTTGCTGGGGGCATCCAGTTCCAGCTCGACCGGGAGGTGCCGGAGCAGGGTCTGCAGCGAGTCGGCCAGGCGCTGGAAGGCGCGGCCTGCGGGTTCCTCGCCGGCGTCGGCGCGGTCACGCTGCGAGTCGGTGCGGAGGTCGGCCAGCGCGTTGAGCGCGAGGTCGACGGCCGTCGTACGCGCTGCGGCATCGTCGATCTGGCGATTGCGCAGTACGCCGAGCAGCGCGGCGAGCGTGGCCGTGTGGGCGTCGGACAGCTCGGCGGCGACCACCTCGCGGGCCATCGCGACCGCGCGGGACTGGGCCAGGACGCTCGGCTCGATCTCGAGGGTGAGCCGGTTGAAGTGCGCGGTGACCACGTCCCAGAGGGCCTGGATGAGCGGCAGCGTCTCGTCGGCGACCCGGTGGCCGGGCGCGAGGACGAAGGCCAGGACCGAGCCGCGCGGCGCGTGGTCGCTGGCGACCGTGAGCACGGTCTCTTCGGTGCCGCCGATCTGCGCCTCGCCCTGCCAGGGCCGGCCGGCGCTGACCGAGCCGATGAACGGCGCGAGCTCGGCGCCGGTGATCACGCTGGTGATCCGCGGGTCGCCGACCGCGCCGAGCGGAGAACCGGCGCACTGCGGGGTGAGGTTCGCGACCGCGCGGTGCGGGACGACGGTCGCCAGGGTCTCCGAGAGTTCCGCGATCATCTGCGGCGGCTCGACCTGGACCAGGCGCGCGGCGGCGGTCAGGACGGTCACGGCCTCGGAGTTCTCCATGGCGTCCAGACTACGTGGGTTGATCCATCCACCCGGCCGTTCTTTCGGACGGCGGACAGCTGGCCGAAAGGCCAGTCGGGAATAGGCCGGGCGGGTTCAGGCTTGAAGACGAGGAAGCTTGATTGAGGGCTCAACTACTAAGGACGGTATCTGATGGAAGCGGTCGTGTTCGAGGAGTTCGGTGGTCCCGAGGTGCTGCGCAGCCGCGAGATCGACGCGCCGCACGCCGGGCCGGGGCAGGTCCGGATCAAGGTCCTGGCGGCCGGGGTGAACCCGATGGACTCCAAGGTCCGGCGCGGGTGGTTCGAGGCGATGATGCCGACCACGTTCCCGGCGGTTCCGGGCGCCGAGGTCGCGGGGGTCGTGGACGAGGCCGGCGAGGGTGCCGAGTTCGCCGTGGGCGACGAGGTGGCCGGGTGGGCGGCGACGGGTGGGTACGCGCAGCACGCGCTGCTCGGGAACGCCGTACGGAAGCCGGCTGGGGTGTCGTTCGAGCAGGCGGTCGCCGTACCGGTTGCTGGTGAGACCGCGCAGCGGGTGCTCGACCTGCTGCAGGTGAAGGCGGGGGAGACGCTGCTGCTGCACGGTGCGGCCGGTGCCGTTGGAGCTGTCGCCGCGCAGTTGGCGGTTGCTGCTGGAGTGACGGTCGTCGGTACGGCGTCCGAGGCGAACCACGAGTACCTGCGGTCGCTGGGGGTGACGCCGGTTGTGTACGGCGACGGGCTGGTCGATCGGGTGCGTGCGGTGGCGCCGGTTGTCGACGCGGTGTTCGATGCCGCGGGGCAGGGTGGGTTGAAGGAGTCGATCGAGCTGCGCGGTGGGACCGACCGGATCGTGACGATCGCGGACATGGCTGCCGGGGAGCTCGGGGTTGAGGTGTCGTACGGCGGGGACGACCCGGCTGTTGCGCGGCGTGGGCTGAGCCAGCAGCTGCAGCTGGCTGCCGACGGTCAGCTGAAGGTGCGTATCGCCGGTACCTTCCCGCTCGCTGAGGCGGCCAAGGCGCAGGAGATCTCGGAGTCCGGGCACGCGAAGGGGAAGCTGGTACTTCTTCCGTAACACCTGGGCCGGGCGACTTTAACCAGTCGCCCGGCCCGTGGTGCGGTTCTACAGTCGGCGCATGACGCACATCCTCGCCGCGGTGGCTTGGCCCTATGCGAACGGGCCTCGGCACATCGGGCATGTATCCGGGTTCGGAGTTCCTGCGGACGTGTTCGGCCGGTACCAGCGGATGATGGGTCACGACGTGCTGATGGTGTCGGGGACCGACGAGCACGGGACGCCGATCCTCGTGCAGGCCGAGCGCGAAGGCGTCAGCCCGCGCGAGCTCGCCGACCGCTACAACCGGGTGATCGTCGAGGACCTGCAGGGCCTCGGCCTGTCGTACGACCTGTTCACCCGGACCACCACCCGCAACCACTACGCCGTCGCGCAGGAACTCTTCAGAACCGTTCACCGCAACGGATATCTGATCCCGCGGACGGCGATGGGCGCGATCTCGCCGTCCACCGGCCGCACGCTCCCGGACCGCTACATCGAGGGCACCTGCCCGATCTGCGGGTACGACGGCGCCCGCGGCGACCAGTGCGACAACTGTGGCAACCAGCTCGACGCGATCGAGCTCCGCAACCCGCACAGCCGGATCAACGGCGAGACCCCGAGGTTCGTCGAGACCGAGCACTTCTTCCTCGACCTGCCGGCGCTCGCCGACCAGCTCGGCTCCTGGCTGCAGACCCGGACCGAGTGGCGTCCGAACGTGCTCAAGTTCGCCACGAACCTGCTCGACGACGTCCGCCCGCGGGCGATGACGCGCGACATCGACTGGGGCATCCCGGTCCCGCTGCCCGGCTACGAGAGCAAGCGCCTCTACGTCTGGTTCGACGCGGTGATCGGCTACCTCTCGGCGAGTATCGAGTGGGCTCGTCGCTCCGGTGACGACGACGCGTGGCGTGCCTGGTGGTGCGACCCGGCCGCGCGCTCGTACTACTTCATGGGCAAGGACAACATCACCTTCCACGCCCAGATCTGGCCCGCCGAGCTGCTCGCGAACAACAGCACCCCAGGCCCGTACGGCGTACTGAACCTGCCGACCGAGGTGGTCAGCTCCGAGTTCCTCACCATGGAAGGCCGCAAGTTCTCCTCGTCCCGGTCGGTCGTGATCTACGTCCGCGACGTCCTCGAGCGGTACGGCGCCGACGCGCTGCGCTACTTCATCGCGGCGGCCGGCCCGGAGACCCAGGACACGGACTTCACCTGGGCGGAGTTCGTCCGCCGCAACAACGACGAGCTCGTCGGCACGTGGGGCAACCTGGTGAACCGGACCGCGTCGATGATCGCCAAGAACTTCGGCGCGATCCCGGCGGCCGGCGAGCTGACCACCGCAGACCACGACCTGCTCGCGCGCAGCCGAGCGGCGTACGGCGTGGTCGGCGAGCACCTGGATCACCAGCGGCTCCGGCAAGGCATCGGGGCAGCGATGCGCGTCGCCGCGGACGCGAACCAGTACCTGTCCCAGCAGGCGCCCTGGAAGGAATCCGACCCGGCCCGCAAGGGCACGATCCTGTACGTCGCCGCGCAGGTGGTCAGCGACACCAACCGGCTGCTGGCGCCGTTCCTGCCGCACGCGGCGCAGCAGGTGCACGAGACGCTCGGTGGGACCGGCGCGATCACCGACCGGCCGGAGATCCGCGAGGTCGCCGATCTGGACGGCGGACCGGCGTACCCGGTGATCATGGGCGACTACTCCGGTACGCCGTCGTGGGCGTCGCGGCCCGTCGTACCGGGGACGCCGGTGGCGGCGCCCCGGCCGGTGTTCGCGAAGCTGGCGCCGTCGGTGGTGGACGAGGAACTCGCCCGGCTGGCCTGACGCTTTTCTCCAAGACCCCTCGCGGGTACCGGCCTACCGTCGGGGCGAAAGGAGTTGAGGTCCTATGGCCGGATACGTGGCCACTGCGCGAGTCGAGATCGAGGCGTCGCCCGAGCGGGTCTGGGAGGTGCTGCTGGACCCGGTCGCGACCAAGGAGTTCATGTTCGGGGCCGACCTGGAGACCGACTGGAAGGTCGGCAGCCCGATCACCTGGAGCGGCGAGTACGAGGGCAAGGCGTACCAGGACAAGGGCGAGGTGCTGGAGGTCGAGCCGGGCCGGCTGCTGAAGGTGACGCACTACAGCCCGCTCGGCGGGCAGCCGGACGTGCCGGAGAACTACCACACACTCACGTACGAGCTGAGCGGCGACAGCCCGACGTCGTTGTCGCTGAGCCAGGACAACAACGCGTCCGAGGAGGAGGCCGAGCACGCGCGCGGGATGTGGGAGATGCTCGTCCAGGGCGTGAAGAAGGTTGCCGAGTCAGGCTGAGGAACGCTGTGGCAGGGCCCGTCCCGGAGGTTCGTTAAGCTGCGACGACTTGTTGTCCGGTGGGAGTAGCAGAAACCTCTGATGCCCGTGCGTGTGCTCCGGCCCGCTCTGTGGATCGCCCTGCCTGTGGTGACGGTCCTGACGATGGCGGGGGTCGGAGACCCGGTCACGGAGACCATCAGGTACCTCATCACCTGGCTGCTGACGGTCCTGGTGCCCGGCGTACTGATCTGGCGGGTGCTGGCCGGCGGGCGGTCGGTGCCGCAGGACCTCGGGTTCGGCGCCGTGATCGGCATCTGCTGGCAGCTGCTCGTCTGGGCGACCTGTACGGGGCTGGGCGTGCCCAGTCTGCAGTGGGTCCTGGCGCTCGGGTTCTACGCCGTGTTCTTCGCCGTACCTGCGCTCCGGCGGCGGGTGACGTGGCAGCCGGGGCCGGGGTGGTGGCAGCCGGCGATGGCGGTGCTGTTGCTGCTGGCGGTAGTGCGGACTGTGGTCGGCCTGCTCCGGGCCTGGCCGTTGCCGCCGATCGCGTTCGACCGGCACCAGGACTTCTGGTACCAGCTCGGTCTGATCCAGATGCTCAAGCACGACATCACTCCGCCCGACCCGTCGGTGCTGGGCGAGCCGCTGATCTACCACTGGTTCGCCAACGCCTCCATGGCAGGCCAGTCGGTGATGGCGAACGTCGAGCCGTCCCACATCCTCATGCACCAGTGGCAGATCACCTTCGTGATCAGCCTGGTCCTCGCCGGCTGGGCCGCGGGGGAGGCGCTCACCGGCAAGACCTGGGTCGGAGCTGTGGCCGGCCTGCTGACCGGTGTGTTCCCGGCGACACTTCAACTCGCCACCACGCCGGTCGTCGAGGCTTCGCCCGCACAGGGGGTCCAAGGGCCGACCGGTGCGCTCGCTGCTTTGGTGATGCTCGGCCTGGTCGGCCCGGTGGTACAGATCCTGCGCAAGCAGACCACACGCGGTACCTGGCCGGCGATGATCCTGATGACAGCCCTGGCGACCGGTACCAAGCCGACCGTGTTGCCGATCTTCCTGGCCGGCGCGGTAGTGGTTGGCGTGTACAGCTGGGTCAGGGAGCGTAGGCCGCCCTGGCGGATCGTCGTACTCGGTCTGCTGGCTGCTGGGTTCTTCCTGGCCGCCACGTCCAGCCTGGTCGGCAGCACCGGTGGCAGCCGGATCCAGTTCCTCGCAGCGCTCCGGGCCCAGCCCTTCTACGCCTCGGTCTCCGGTGACCGCTCCTTCCCGGCCACCGGCGGCTGGGTGCTCCCGACGCTCGCAACTGGCGAGCCACGGCTCCTCCTCTTCGTCGGAACCCTCCTGGTCTACTACCTGCTCATCAACTCGGCTCGCCTGCTCGCACTACTCGGTACGACGACCAGTCGGGCTCGTGGCGACCCGGCGTACTGGTGGCTGGCGGGCTGTGTCGCGGCGGGGACCTGCATCACCCTGGTGTTCTCACACACGGGCTACTCGGAGTACCACTTCGTCCGGACCGTCACCGGTCTCGGTGTGGTCGGCGCGGTCGCTGTGGCGTCCACTCTGGTCGACGAGACGACCCGCTGGCGCCCTGTGCTCGTCGCTGGGCTCGCGGGCATCCTGACAGCACTGCTGATCCGCCTGCTGTGGTTCCCCGGACCGGACGGGCCGCCGACAGTCGGCCGGGTGATCGTCGCCCTGGTCGTGCCGTTCCAGGTGCTCGCCGTGGTCGGCCTGGTCGTGGTCTTCCTGACCAGACGGCGCTCCCGGTCCCTGGTCTTCCTGCAGGTGATCGTCCTGGTCGTCGCTGCCGGTCTGCCCAACCAGGTTGCGGTGTTCTCCAGCAACCTTTACCACTCGGCCTCCGACCGCCTGGTCGTTGGCAACCGGAACGACCGGGTCTACCTGACCGAGAACGAGCAGCAGGCGATGATCTGGCTCGGGGAGAACGCGCGGCCGGGTGATGTGGCCGTCAGCAACGTCTTCTGCATGCCGCCGCGCTTCTACACCTACTGCAAGGCCGACGCGTTCTGGACCTCCGGCCTGAGCGGTGTCCAGCAGTACCTCGGCGCCTGGGCGTACGCCCCGAAGAACCTCGAGGCGACGCAGAACAAGACCAGCTTCCTGACCCAGCCGTCGCCGTGGCCCGACCGCCTCCAGGAGAGCCTGGACGCCGTACGCCGTCCGACGCCGGCCCTGCTGACCAAGCTGCGCCAGGAGAACGGCGTCGACTGGCTCATCGCCGACCTCCGCGCCGGCCCGGTCTCACCGGCCCTCGACCGCTTGGCCGCGCCGGTCTACTCGAACCCGGACGTGCGGATCTACCGCCTGCGGTAAGTAAGTACGCTGGGCCGCATGTCTGACGGTGTGGAGGTCGAGCGGCCGACCAGGGAGCGTGCGGCGATCGGGGAGGACGGGCGATCGCGGGACCGGAGCCGGCCGGCGTTGCCCGACCAGTTGCCGATGGCTGTGGTGGACGCGCACTGCCATCTGGACATCGCCGACGGCGAGGACGGGAACTGGCTCGGTGCGGCCGAGGCGATCAAGCTGGCCGCGTCCGTCGGCGTGACGCGGATCGTCCAGGTGGGCTGCGATCTGCCGGGGGCCTTGTGGGCGGTCGAGGCCGCGGAGAAGCACCCGAACCTCATCGCCGGCGTTGCGCTGCACCCGAACGAAGCGCCGAAGCTCAAGCAGGCCGGGGAGTTGGACAGCGCGCTGGTGGAGATCGAGCGGCTGGCGTCGAGCTCGGCCAAGGTCCGCGTGATCGGCGAGACCGGGCTCGACTACTTCCGGACCGGCGAGGACGGGCGCGCCGCGCAGCACGAGTCGTTCGCGGCGCACATCGAGCTGGCCAAGCGGCTCGACAAGACGCTGATGATCCACGACCGGGACGCGCACGACGACATCCTCGCGATCCTCGACAGGGAAGGCGTTCCGGACCGGCTGGTGATGCACTGCTTCTCCGGCGACACCGAGTTCGCGCGCAAGTGTGTCGAGCGGGGCGCGTTCCTGAGCTTCGCCGGGGTGGTGACGTTCAAGAACGCGCAGTCGCTGCGGGACGCGCTCGCGGTCACGCCGCTGGACCGGGTGCTGGTCGAGACCGACGCGCCGTACCTGACGCCCTCGCCGCACCGGGGTCAGCCGAACGCGTCGTACCTGATCCCGCACACCGTGCGGAAGATGGCCGGCGTACTGAACATCTCGGTGGCCGAGCTGTGCGGCGCGCTGACCGACAACGCCTTCCGCGCGTTCGGCGGCCGCTGGTAGTGGAGTTCTCCGAGGTCGTCCGGCGGCGCCGGATGGTGCGCGACTACGACCCGTCGCGCCCGGTCCCGGCCGGCATCCGGGAGAGGATCCTGGCGAACGGGCTGCGCGGCCCGTCGGCCGGGTTCAGTCAGGGGTGGGAGTTCCTGGTGCTGGAAGGCGCCGATCGGGACCGGTACTGGGCGATCACGGCCGCCGATGTCGACGAGAAGTATGTGCGATGGGTCACAGGACTGCGGCGCGCGCCGCTGCTGGTCCTGGCCTTCGCGGACAAGGCCGCGTACCTCGACCGGTACGCCGAGGCCGACAAGGGACGGACCGATCGCGACGAGTCGCGCTGGGCGGCGCCGTACTGGTTCGTGGACACCGGGATGGCGTCGTTGCTGATGCTGCAGACGGTGGTCGACGAGGGGCTGGGAGCGTGCTTTTTCGGCGTACCGAGCGCTCTGCTGCCGGCGGTGAAGGCCGAGTTCGGCGTACCGGAGGAGCTGGAGTTCGTCGGGGTGCTCTCGATCGGCTACCCGGCGCCCGACCGGAGGTCGCCGTCGCTGCGCCGAGGGCGCCGGAGTACGGGCGAAGTGGTGCACCGCGGCCAGTGGGGCCGACACGCCGGGTAGTCGGCCCGTTACACCATTTTCGGCACGCCGGGGGAGAGGATTGGCGCTCTCGGGACTTCTTCGTTACTGTCTCGTGATGTTGGCCGGGATCGGGGAAGGTTCCGGACAGCACGCCCCTCGGCGGAGACCCAGCTCTCCGGGCCCACAAGGCCCGGCGTTCACGGTGTCCGCCAGTGCTGTCGGACCCCGTGCCCGGGTAGCCCTACCTGGGAGCATGAGTGCGTAAGTCCATCATTGCGGTCGTCGGTGCGACGGCTGCGATCGCCGTCGTGGGCGGCAGCGTGGCCTATGCGAGCAAGAGCAAGACGGTGAGTCTGTCGATCGACGGCCAGGTCCAGAAGGTGCACACCTTCGGATCGACCGTGGCCGACGCCCTGAAGGCCAAGGACATCCAGGTCGGAGACCGCGACCTGGTCGCGCCGGCGCTGGACGCCAAGCTGCAGGACGGTCAGGAGATCGCGGTGCAGTACGGCCGCCAGCTGACGGTCAACCAAGACGGCACCAAGAAGAACTTCTGGACCACGGCCGACAGCGTGAACGAGGCGCTGACCGACCTGGGACTGCGCTACGACGGCGCGTTCCTGTCCACCAGCCGCAGCGCCCCGATCGGGCGCGAAGGGCTGGCGCTGGAGGTCCGGACCCCCAAGACCGTGCAGTTCGTCCGGCAGGGCAAGGTCGTCCAGGTCAAGTCGATGGCGATGACCGTCGGCGAGGCGCTGACCGGGGCGAAGGTCGGGTACGACAAGGACGACCGGATCACCCCGGCGGTCGCGACGGCGCTGAAGCCGGGCGTCAACCGGATCACCGTGGTCAAGGTCGACGTCAAGAAGGTCAGCAAGACCGAGGCGATCGCCTTCACCAAGAAGGAGACCAAGTCGGCCGAGCTGACCGAGGGCGAGAAGAAGACGACCAAGCCCGGCAAGGCCGGCAGCAAGACGGTCGACTACCTGCTCACCTTCGTCGACGGCAAGCTGGTCACCACCAAGACGCTGACCACCAAGACCGTCTCCGAGCCGGTCGAGGAGCTCGTCACGATCGGGACGAAGCCGAAGGCCGACGAGGAGACCTCCGAGGACGAGCCGGCCACCGGGAACACCGGTGCCTGGGACCGGATCGCCGAGTGCGAGTCCGGCGGCAACTGGAAGACCAACACCGGGAACGGGTACTCCGGCGGCCTCCAGTTCAGCCGGCAGACCTGGGTCGCGTACGGCGGCGACAAGTACGCCCCCGAGGCGTACCAGGCGAGCAAGGCGCAGCAGATCGCGATCGCGGAGAAGGTCCGCGCGGCGCGCGGCGGCTACGGCGACTGGCCGGTCTGCGGCAAGCGCGCGTGATGCAGCCGAGCAAGGGCCTGACACACTGACCGGTGTGACCAGCGCTGATTCGTCCACGTCCGCCGGACCGAGGCTTCTCGGTCCGGCGGACGTGCGTTCGCTGGCCGCGTCGCTCGGCATCCGCCCGACCAAGCAGCGCGGCCAGAACTTCGTCATCGACCCGAACACCGTGCGCCGGATCGTGCGCGCCGCCGACCTGGACGAGGCCGGCGAGACCGTGCTCGAGGTCGGGCCGGGCCTGGGATCGCTGACGCTGGCGCTGCTGGCCGCCGGGCACGGGGTGGTCGCGGTCGAGATCGACCCGGTGCTCGCCGGCGCCCTGCCGGCGACGATCGCGACGTACGCGCCGGGGCAGGCCTCGCGGTTCTCGGTCGTCGAGGCCGATGCGATGCAGGTTGCCGCGGACGACCTCGGTACGCCGTCGGCCTGTGTGGCGAACCTGCCGTACAACGTCGCCGTACCGGTCCTGCTGCACCTGCTCGCGATCGCGCCGTCGCTGCGGCACGGGCTGGTGATGGTCCAGTCCGAGGTCGCCGACCGCCTGGCCGCGCCTCCTGGGTCCCGCACGTACGGCGTACCGTCCGCCAAGGCTGCTTGGTACGCCGACGTACGCCGGGCCGGTCCGATCGGGCGGAACGTCTTCTGGCCGGCCCCGAACGTCGACTCCGGACTGGTTGCCTTCACCAGACGGGAGCCCCCGGCAACTAGTGCCTCGCGCGAGCAGGTCTTCGCGGTGATCGAGGCGGCGTTCTCGCAACGCCGGAAGACGATCCGTTCGGCGCTGGCGCGCTGGACCCCGGAGCGCGAGCTGCTGGACGAGGTGTTCGCCGCGGCAGACGTCGACTCGGGGCTGCGCGGGGAGATGCTGGGGATCGGCGAGTTCGCTGCCTTGGCCGACGCGAAGGCGCGCCTCACCACCTGACGCCCGCCGGGCGGCGTTGTGCGCCCCGCGCTGCAGGGCGAGCACCAGGCCGCCGCCGGCGCCGACGATTGCCCTCCCGCAGTGCGGCGGCCCGCCCAACTGGCGCCCAGCGCCAGAACGGACGTCGGCACGGGCGCAGCCCGTAGCCGCCGGGGGTGGCCAGGCTCCCGCTCCCCACGTTCGGTTGGCGTCGGCGCCTGAGGCTCCGGGGACGGTGGCGTGGCGACGTGTTGTTTGCGACTGCGGAGGAGCAGCACATGTCCTAGGGTGTGGCCGTGCCACCATCAGCCCAGGTCACGGTGCGGTCGCCGGCGAAGATCAACCTCGGTCTCTCCGTCGGTCCGCCGCGCCCCGACGGGTTCCACCCGCTGGCGACGGTCTACCAGGCCGTCGCGCTGTACGACGACGTGACCGCGACCCTGCGCGACGACGCCGAGATCACCGTCGAGGTGGTCGGCGACTTCGCCGTCGACGTACCGACCGACGACTCGAACCTCGCCGTGCGTGCCGCGCGCCTGCTGCAGGCCGAGTACGACGTCGAGGACGGCGTCGACCTGAGCATCCGCAAGACGATCCCGGTCGCGGGCGGGATGGCCGGCGGATCCACGGACGCCGCCGCGACCCTCGTCGCCTGCAACCGCTTGTGGGGCCTCCAGCTCGCCCAGTCGGAGCTGCAGCACCTCGCCGCAGACCTCGGCAGCGACGTCCCCTTCTGCCTGGTCGGCCACACCGCCCTCGGCCAAGGCCGCGGCGAACAGGTCACCGAGGTGATGTCCCGCGGCACCTTCCACTGGGTCTTCGCCATCGCCGACGGCGGCCTGTCCACCCCCGAGGTGTACGCCGAACTCGACCGCCTCCGCCCCCTCCGCCGCGTCGAGCCCCCCGAGGTCCGCCCCGAACTCCTCTCCGCCCTCCTCTCCGGCCGCCCCGCCGCCCTGGCAGTTGCCGTAAGCAATGATCTCCAAGCGGCCGCCCTGTCGCTCCGCCCAGAGCTCGCCGCCACCCTCCAATTCGGCCTCGACCAGGGCGCCCTCGCCGCCATGATCTCCGGCTCCGGCCCGACGTGCCTCTTCCTCGCCGCCGACAGCCGCCGAGCCGTAGACCTCGCCGTAGAACTAGCCGAATCCGGCCTCTGCCGCATGGTCCGCCAAGCCGAAGGCCCAGTCCCCGGCGCCCGAATCCTCCCGGCCCCGGTCAACAGGTAGAGAGAAGAACAGAGAACTAGCTGAGGTAGCGGTATGGAGTTTCGGGCTGTTCGGGAGGTGCGGGTGATGCTGCCTTCGGCTGTGGAATCACTGCGCGGCGTGACGATCGCCGGCGAGCAGGTCGATCAACTGGCGGCGGCTCTCGTCGCAGACCTCGGGATCACGGTCGACGGCCGCTACTGATCGTTTGTCGGTGGTCGCGGCTAACGTCGGCGGGCATGAGGCCTCCGTGGATTGCCGCCTTGGGGTTCGTTGCTGAGCGGCTGAACGGCCATCGGATCGAGTGGATGCTGGTCGGCAGCGCGGCGACGGCGCTTCGTGGGGTGGGGATCGTGCCGGGGGACATCGACATCGCTGTTCGTGAGGCTGTCGACGTGGAGGGGGCCGCGGCGGTTTTGCCGATGCCGGACGGGCCGCTGGGCGAGGGTGGCGACCCAGCAGATTGGGTCAGTACGGCGCCTGAGCCGGTGCTTCGGTTCGGGCATGCGATGGAGCGGTGGACTTTCGGCAAGTGGATGGTCGGCGGAGTCAAGGTCGAGCTGGCCCATATCGACGCGCCCGAGGTTGCGGGCCTGATGATGGAGACTCGCGCGCCGCTGGTGTGGCTCGAGCGGGAGACTGTGGACTGCCTCGGACGGGCCGTCCCGACGGTGCCGATCGAGGTGCAGCTCGCGACGATGGTCGCGCGGCGGCAGGACGCGCGCCTTCGGGCGACCATCGCCGCGCTCGATCCCGCGGCGGTCAACGTGACGCTGCTGCGGCGCGCGATGTCGGACCGGCGGGTGGAAGCGCCTGATCTGGTGGTTCCTGAGTCGGTACGGCGGCTTCTCGACGGCGGCGTCGCCGGGACCGGCTGACGCCGCGACAACGGGTTCCGGAGTGGGAGTGGTCACGGGGCGTGAATCGCATCATCGCTCCGCCGGCGGGCCAGTTGTTCAGGTGGTGTTTGCCTGGTGGCTGATCTGCCTCGTAAAGATCAGGCGTTCAGGCGTTTGGGGGCGCCGTCATGCGCTAGGGAGGGTCGCCATGTCTCTTGATCGTCGGGCTGTACTGCGTGGGGCTGCTGTGGGTGGGGTCGGGTTTGCGGCGGTGGGGGCTGTGCCTTCGCTGGCCGAGGCTTCGCCGGGGGAGCGGCGTGGGGGATTTCCTCAGCACAAGCCGTTTCCGCCGTTGATGGACGACCCGAAGGGTGTCCTGGCGTTGCCGCCGGGGTTCAGGTACACGGTGGTGACGCGGGCCGGGGAGACCAGGCTCAAGAGCGGCCAGCCGACGCCGGGGCTGCACGACGGGACCGCGGCGTTCGACGACGGGCGCGACTACCTGCTGATCCAGAACCACGAGATCGGCGGGAACGACCCGCTCGGCGTACCGCCGGTGAAGGGCACCGTGTACGACGCGGGCGTCGGCTCGGCCGGCGGCTGCACGGTGATCTCGGTCGACCGCAACGGCAAGAACCGTGGTGAGTGGGTCGGCATCTCCGGCACGCTGACGAACTGCGCGGGCGGTCCGACGCCGTGGGGCACCTGGATGACGTGCGAGGAGACCGAGAGCAAGGCCAACGGGACGACCCGCCTGAAGGACCACGGGTACGTGTTCGAGGTCTGGGGCGACGGCGAGACCGCGCACCCGGTTCCGCTCAAGGCGCTCGGCCGGTACGCGCACGAGGCGCTCGCGATCGACGAGGACCGGCAGCACATCTACCTGTCCGAGGACGCGTCCGGCCCGAACGGGCTGTTCTACCGGTGGAGCGCCCCGCGCGGCTACCGGCTCAGCTCCAGGAGCTGGAAGGACCTGGCCGACGTCAACTTCGGCACACTCGAGGCGATGGCGATCCTCGGGGACGACGGCAAGCCGATCCCGGACGTCGCGTACCTGACCTCGGCGCAGTTGCTGCGCCCGTTCCGGGTCGCCTGGGTGAAGGTGCCCGACCGGGACGCCGTCTCGGTGTCGGTCCGCAAGCAGTTGACCGACGCGCAGGTCACCCGCGGCAAGAAGTTCGAGGGCGTCTGGGGCACCCACGACGGCGTGTACGTCGTGAACTCCTACGCCGCGGCCGGTACGACGGACCTGCCGACCGACGCCGTCCCGCACGACGGGATGATCTGGTTCTACAACTACCGGGCCATGACGATCCAGCTCGTCACGTACTTCCCGAGCAACGACGCCGCCGACCTCGGCCCGGAAGCCCGCTACGTCGACTACAACTTCGACAGCCCGGACAACGTGACCGTCACCCCGTGGGGTTCGCTGGTGCTCGCCGAGGACGGCAACGCCAGCAGCCACGTGCTGAGCTCGACACCCGGCGGTCCGACGTACGCGATCGCCCGCAACATGCTGAACGACTCCGAGTTCACCGGCCCGACGTTCTCCGACGACGGCAAGGTGCTCTTCGTCAACATCCAGACGCCGGGCCTCACGCTCGCGATCACCGGCCCCTGGCGCGACTACCTCGGCTGAGGCTGAGCAAGCTCGATGGTGAGAGGGGAGGCCGGCGCCAGTGAGGCGTCGACCTCCTCGATCACCGAGATCCCGGTCGATCCGTCGAGCCGGTGCCAGTGCTCGGTGAGAGTGAGCACGCCTTCAGGAGTCCGGCCGGGCACGCTCGTCAGGCTGCCCGCGGTCACCGAGCCGTCGGTGGCCAGCTGGCAGTACGTCGCGGTGATGGTCCCCGTCTCGTCGCACGTCCCGACCAGCCGGCCGAAGTGCAACCGCCCGCCACCGAACTCGGCCCAGATCAGGTTCCCGCGCTGCCGGTAGAGCCCGGTCGGCGATCCCGGCGGGTTGTTCAGCGGGCGGAACACGCGCCCGTCGTAGCCGACGTTCATCGGCCGGTCAGGATCGAGAGCAGCGCCTCGACGCCCGGCGCGCTCGCGGCCATGCCGGTCAGCACAGACCGTACGGCGAGCGCCGGGTCGAACCGCCGCGGCCCCAGCGCCGCCATCCCTCGCGTGACGTCCGCGGCCGCCAAGGACGCCGGCAGCGTCGCGTCGGAAGCATCCGGTCCGGCGCCACGCGCCTTGTCCAGCAGCGGCCGCACGTACGCCTCGAACTCCCGGTACGCCGACAGCGTGAAGTCGCTCGCGAACCGGTCCGGCCGGTCCCACGCCAGGTAGAGCCGGACGATGTCCACGTCCTCGTCGGTGAGGAAGTCGTTCGCCCAGATCGCGTGGTTGCGGCTGGTCGAGAACTTCTCCCCGTCGAGGGTGTAGAACTCGTTGACCTGCGCCCCGCCGATCGCGTCCGCGGGCACTCCGGCCGCCAGGTACACGGCCGGCCAGAACAGCGCGAAGTAGAACCCGTTGTCGATCCCGTTGAAGTGCCACAGCGACGCGACCTCGGACCAGGCCTCGGCTGTCGCCTCCAGCCCGAGCGCGCCCGGCCGCAGCGACTGCGCGACGCCGTACACGGTGCTGAGCCCGACCTCGGCGTACACCTCGAGCCGTAGGCCCTCGTGCGGCCCGGTGCCGCGCAGACCCCAGTTCGTCGGGTAAGCGATCGGTACGTCGGGCAGCGGGGTCTCCAGGTAGTGCGAGACGATCTGACGCGCGCGGTCGGGCAGTTCGGCGCGCAGCCAGATCTCGACCAGCTCGTCGCGGTAGTCCTCCATCGGGAGCACCGGCACGGTGGCGAGGAACGGGCGGGGCTCACCACCGCACCGGTTGCACTTGGGGTCGACCAGGTTCTCGGCCGACGTGTAGCCGCCGCAGCCCTCGCACCCACCGCCGGCGGCATCGGCTCCGCACCACGCACACTCGCCGACGACGTACGACTGGTGCAGCGTGCGGTCGCAGTCCGCGCAGGCCAGCAGCGTCAACTCCCGCAGGGGAAACCGCCCGGCCTCGGTCAGGTCGGCGGCGAGCGTGGTGACACCGTGCTGGTACGACGAACTCTGCGGGTTCAGGAACACGTCGTACTGGATCCGGGCCGCGTCCAGCGCGGCCACGATCTCGTTGCGGTACGACGCCGCGAGCTTCTCGACGTCGACGCCCTCGTTCTCGGCGCGGGTCAGCACCCAGTTCTGGTGCACGTCGAAGCCGGCGGTCGTGACGACGCGTTCGCCACGGGCGCGGGCGGCGCGGGCGGCGATGTCGGCGGCCAGGTACGGACCGGACAGGTGCCCGACGTGCAGCGGGCCGTTCGCGGTCGCGGGCGGGACGATGACAACGGTGGCGCCGGTTCTCGTCGAGGTGCTCATACGACTCCTCCAGGGAAGGCCGATGGACCGGATCGGCCCGGTGACTGTTGCCACCGGGCCGGTCGCAGTCCGCGACGTTACTCCCGTGCTCGCGCCCACGGCGAGACGGAAAACCCTTGAGAACAAGGGTTTCCGGGGTCGAATTCTGAAACGGTCGTTTGCTTGAGACTCAGCGCTGGTGGAAGCAGCAGGTGGCGGTCGCGCCGGTGGCCATGTTGACAACGCCGCCGTCCAGCTCCTGCGAACCGCGGATCAGGAACCCGCCGAGACCGTCCGCGACCAGGAACGCTCCCCAGGTCAGCAGCCACTCCTCGCTGCCGTCGTCGGTCGGGAACACCTCCGGGACCGGCCGGATCCTGCGCTGCAGCACCCACGGGTTGTCCATCGCCTCGCGGACCTTGGCCGTCCAGGTGTCCTCGTCGGTCAGCCAGCCGAGCAGTACGCCGTCGCCGCCGTGCAGGGCGGTCGGTTTGAGCACCAGCTCCTCGCGGTTCGCGAGCGCGTACTCCTCGAGATCGACCGACGTGCCGTCGACCGTGACCGGGCCGCTGCGGACCATCCGCGTCCACGGCAGGATCCGGTCGAGTACGGCGAGTTCGTCGGCCGGGTAGCGGTCGCGGTAGGCCTCGTCGGACAGCAGCGCGAGCGCGCCCTTGCTGCCGTACAGCTCGGCGTCGAGCGGGGTGAAGATCGACACGTGCCCGCGCTCGGCGGCCTGCAGTACGGGCTCGAGCAGCTCCACCGCGCCGGGCTTGAGGACGTCCTCGATCATGAACAGCCGGAACACCACGTCGATCGCGCGGTCGCCCAGCCAGATCCGGTCGTCGCGGTACTCGAGCGCGTCGACAGGGCAAGGAATCGCGTCGATGCCGAGCGGCTCCAGCATCTGCGCGCTCTTGTGCAGCTGGCGTTCCAGGTCGGGGTAGCTGTCGGGGAAGTCGGCGATCGCCATCACCGGACGGACGCCGGTCGGGACCTTCGCCTCGGTGATGATCGTGCGCGCGACCTCGGTCATCGTTTCGGCGTACGACAGATCGTTGGCGGCGACGAACTCGGCGATGAACGGGTGCTCCAGCATCGCCGCGTTCAGGACCGGGTTGTCGACGCCGCCGACGGTGCTGCCGAGGTTGATCTCCAGCAGGTGGAATCCGTCGGCGTCGCGGTACAGGTCCGCACGGCCCATCCGGCTCGGCGCGGCACCACGGCCGCGGCAGATCGCCTGGACCTGGGTCTCGGCCATGCCGACGGTCCGGGCGAACTCGGCGAGATCGCCGCCGAAGACCCGTTCGGGCAGCCTGGTCAGGGCCGAGTGCAGCAGGTCGAGATCCGCGACCAGCTGCCGGTACGGCGCCGCTTCCAGGAAGGTGGGCCGGCTCAGGCACCGACCGAGGTAGGTGGTGGCGTCGAGCTCGGGGGCGGCGGCCGCGAGAACCGCGCTCGCCTTCGGGCCACGATCGGTGGCCGCGCGGAGATAGTCGTCCGTCAAAGACATCGGGAACTCCTCGTGTCCACGACGCCCGAGAACCCTTGTTCCGCGAAGTGTTTCAAACAAGACCTGGGCGACCGTGTGGGCGGCAGGGTACTTGTCGCGACAGGCACTTTGAAAGGGGTTGGAAAACCACCTGCGAGCTGCTGCGGTCGCGGCGTACGCTCGTCAAACGTTTGTCTTGCCGCTGTGAAGGAGTTCTCTGATGCGCCGACTGTCGATCCGCCCCGTCTCCACCCCACGGATCGAGACCCGCATGAGGACCTTTGAGCACACTGACGATGGGAATCCTGGCGCATGTTGACGCCGGCAAGACCAGCCTGACCGAACGGCTGCTGCACACGGCCGGCGTGATCGATCGCGTCGGCAGCGTCGACGCGGGCAGCACCCGGACCGACACGATGGACCTCGAACGCCGCCGCGGCATCACCATCCGCTCGGCGGTGGTGTCGTTCGAGCTCAGCGGGGTGACGGTCAACCTGATCGACACCCCCGGCCACTCCGACTTCATCGCCGAGGTCGAGCGCGCACTGTCCGTGCTGGACGGCGCCGTCCTGGTGCTGTCGGCTGTCGAGGGCGTCCAGGTGCAGACGCGCCTGCTGATGCGCACCTTGCAGAGACTGCGGATCCCGACCCTGCTGTTCGTGAACAAGATCGACCGGATGGGTGCCCGGTACGACGATTTGCTGGCCGATATCCGGCGGTTGCTGACACCTGCTGTCATCCCGCTCGGGGCGGTCGCCGACCTCGGGGGTCGAAGCGCTGCATTCGAGCTGTTCCCGCCGGGTTCTCCGCAGGTCGACGAACTACTTGCCGAGCGCAACGACAAGTACCTGGCGCGGTATCTGGCGGACGAGCTGACTGCTGGTGATCAGTTGGCTGAGCTGGCCGATCAGGTCCGGTCGGCTGTGGTGCACCCGGTCTACTTCGGCTCGGCGATCACCGGGGACGGTGTACCGGAGCTGATCGAGGGAATTACCGAGCTGTTGCCTCGGGCAACTGGATTGCCTGAGGATCCGTTGCAGGCTTCGGTGTTCAAGGTCGAACGTGGTCCGGCGGGGGAGAAGATCGCCTCGGCGCGAGTGTTCGCGGGGATGCTGCGGGCGCGTGAGTCGATCACGGTCCATCGCGGCGGGCAAGCGGCTGCCTCGGCGCCTGCGGCAGCTTCGGCGGCCGCCGAAGGCGGCTCGCCTTCGAGGGCGACGTACTCCTCCAAACCCTCCTCTCTTCTCCTGTTCTCCCAGGGGGAGACCCAGCGGGTGGATGCTGTCGAGGCCGGGCGGATCGTTGCCCTGCGGGGGCTCAAGGAGATCCAGATCGGCGACCAGCTCGGCTCGCCGAGTGGGCGGGGTGGGCAGCTGTTCGCGCCGCCGACGCTGGAGACGGTCGTCCGCGCAGGCGACCGGATCAAGCTCTTCCAGGCGCTCCAGCAGCTCGCCGAGCAGGATCCGCTGATCCGGGTCCGCAAGGACGAGGAGATCTCGGTCAGCCTGTACGGCGAGGTGCAGAAGGAGGTGATCGCCAGCCTGCTCGCCGACGAGTACGGCCTGGACGTCACCTTCGACCGGACCCGCCCGATCCACCAGGAACGCCCGATCGGCGTCGGCGACGCCGTACGGGAGATGGGCGCGCCCGGCAACCCGTGGGTCGCGACCGTCGGCTTCCGCGTCTCGCCCGGAACCGGAATCGACTACCGCCTCGAGGTCGAGCTCGGCGGCCTGCCGCGAGCGTTCCACACCGCGATCGAGGAGACGGTACGACGGACGCTGCTGCAAGGACTGTACGGCTGGGAGGTCGACGACGTACGGATCGACCTGATCCGCACCGGCTACGACTCGGTGGCGACCGGAGGTGGCGACTTCCGATACCTCGTCCCCCTCGTCCTGATGGAAGCGCTCGCCCAGGCCGGCACCTCAGTCGTCGAACCGGTGAACCGCTTCGAGCTCGACCTTCCCCCCGACGCCGTCTCACCGATCCTCGGCCGCCTCGCCGAGTCCCACGCGACCGTCGAAACCAGCCAGATCGACACCGACCACGCCCAGCTCACCGGCCTGATCCCAGCCGGCCGTGTCCACACCTTCGAGTCCCAACTCCCCGGCCTCACCCACGGCGAAGGCATCCTGCTCACCACCTTCGACTCCTTCCGCCCGGTCCCCGGCACACCACCCACCCGCCCCCGAACAGACGGCAACCCACTCAGCCTGAAGGAGTACCTCGTACACCTGAACCAGCAGTAGCAGTACGCCCGCTGCCCCTCGCCACAAACGGGGCAGCGGGCGGCGGAGCCCGCGAGCCCGGGTGCTCGGCGTACCGATCCTGTACGTGGCCGCTGGGGTGGCGTACAGGATCCCGTAGGCTGGTCCGGTTATGGCTGCCACCCCTGCACCGAACTTGGTCAACCTCGAAGGCGTCTCCAAAGGCTTCGGAACCCGCATTCTGCTCGACAAGGTGAGTCTCGGCGTCGGCCGTGGTGACCGGGTCGGCGTGGTCGGGCGCAACGGGGACGGCAAGTCGACGCTGCTGCAGCTCCTCGCCCGTGAGCAGGAGCCCGACGACGGCCGCGTGACCCAGAACCGCGATCTCCGGCTCGGGTACCTCGGTCAGAGCGACGATCTCGACCCTTCGCTCACGGTCAGCAAGGCCGTGCTCGGCGACGTCGAGACCTACACCTGGGCGGCCGACCCGCGGGCGCGGTCCGTGATGGAGCACCTGCTCGGCGAGATCGACCACGAGGCGCTGATCGGCACGCTGAGTGGTGGTGAGCGCCGCCGGACCTCCCTGGCGCGGCTGCTGCTGACCGACGTCGACCTGCTGATCCTCGACGAGCCGACGAACCACCTGGACATCGAGGCGGTCAACTGGCTCGCCGCGCACGTGGTGGACCGGGCCGGCGCGCTGATCGTCGTGACCCACGACCGGTGGTTCCTGGACGCGGTCTGCACCGAGACGTGGGAGGTGCAGAACGGCCGCGTTTCGTCGTACGAGGGCGGTTACGCGGCGTACGTCCTGGCCAAGGCCGAGCGGTCCCGCGCCGAGCAGGTGATGGAAGGCAAGCGGCAGAACCTGCTGAAGAAGGAGCTGGCCTGGTTGCGTCGCGGCGCCCCGGCGCGGACCTCGAAGCCGAAGTTCCGCATCGACGCCGCGAACGCCCTGATCGAGAACGAGCCGGCGCCGCGGGACAAGCTCGCGCTGTCGCTGCTGGCGACGTCGCGGCTGGGCAAGGACGTCTTCGACGCCGAGAACGTGAGCCTCGCGTTCGGCGACCGGGTGATGCTCGACCATGTGACGTTCCGGCTCGGCCCGGCGGACCGGATCGGGCTGCTCGGTCCGAACGGCGCCGGCAAGACGACGTTCCTGAAGGTGCTGACGGGCCAGCTCGCGCCGGACTCGGGGCTGGTCAAGCAGGGCAAGACGGTCCGGATCGCGAACCTCTCGCAGACGCTGGACGAGGTCGACGGCCAGTCGACCGTGCTCAAGCACATCACGGACATCCGCCGTACGGCGGCGCTCGCCGGGCACAGCGGTGAGCTGACGTCGTCGCAGCTGCTGGAACGCTTCGGCTTCACCGGCGACAAGCTGACGACGCGGATCAACGATCTGTCCGGTGGAGAGCGGCGCCGGCTGCAGCTCCTGCGCATCCTGCTGGACGAGCCGAACGTGCTGATCCTCGACGAGCCGACCAACGACCTGGACGTCGAGACGCTCACCGTCCTGGAGGACTTCCTCGACAGCTGGCCCGGGGTCGTCGTGGTCGTCACCCACGACCGGTACTTCCTCGAACGCGTCAGCGACATGGTCTATACGATCATGGGCGACGGCCGGGTCCGGCACCTGCCGCGTGGCGTCGAGCAGTACCTGGACGAGCTCGAGTCCGGCGGCGCCGGTCGCCGTGTTGCTCCCAGCACTTCGTCCCCACAGCCGGAAGCCAGTACGCCGGCCGCCGCCGCGGCGCCCGCCGCCCCGGTCGACGCGGCCGCGGCCCGCGCGGCGAAGAAGGACCTCAACCGCATTGAACGCCAGCTCTCCAAGCTCGCCGACACGGAGAAGAAGCTCCACGACCAGCTGGCCACCCACGCCAGCGACTACGGCCGTCTCGCCGAGCTGGACACCGACCTCCGCAAGCTCAAGGACGAGCGCGAAGAGCTGGAGCTGGCCTGGCTGGAAGCCGCCGAACGCGCGGAGAGCTAGCGCCTCCGTGCGTTCGGCGGATGCGGGCCAACGGCAACTTTCGCCAGAGATTGCCGTATTTTGACGTTCTATTCGAATAATGTATACATGATCAAATGCTTTTGAACGGGTGAATCGCGGCGTATCTCCCATCCCCTGTGATTGGGAGGTACGCCGCGATCACTGGGAGAGCGGGTCCCGTTGTGGTCAACGTTGTCCGGGCCCCGAGCCCCGGACACCACCGACCTCTTTCGGCGAACCACCTCTTGCCGCCGAAAGACACCTTGTTCGCAACGATGCGTAGCCGAAAACGTACCGACAGTGAGGACCTTAGTGCGCATGGTGACTCAGTGTCGACAGTCGTCTGCTACAGCAGCTTCACGATCCGGTTGCAACTAGCAACGATCGGTGCGGGTATTAAGTGACGCGCTGTCTTTTCGGATTATTCCGGCGCAATTCGGCGCGGTTTCCGAGGGTGCGCGGTCAGTGCGTTTCCTGGTCGAACGGGCCGACCAGTTCGCGCAGGAGGCGGGCGAGTTTGGCCTGGTCCCGGTCGGTGACCGTGGCCAGCAGGGCGCGCTCGTGCGCGAGCAGGTCGGCGAGCGCCGCGTCGACGGCGTCGCGGCCGGCGGTGGTCAGTTGGACCAGGACGCCGCGGCGGTCGGCAGGGTCGGGCTGGCGTTCGACCAGGCCGCGCGCGGCCAGCCGGTCGACCCGGTTCGTCATCGTGCCCGAGGTGACCAGAGTTTCCTTCAGCAGGCGCCCGGGGGAGAGCTGGTACGGCGAACCGGCGCGGCGGAGCGCGGCCAGCACGTCGAACTCCCAGGACTCCAGCCCGTGGGTCGCGAACGCGTGACTGCGCGCGCGATCCAGGTGCCGCGCCAGGCGGGTGACCCGGGACAGCACCTCCATCGGCGCGACGTCGAGATCGGGCCGCTCCCGGCGCCAGGCCTCGATCAGCCGGTCGACCTCGTCATTCATGGTTCGAGAGTATCCGTCAAGACTCTTGACATCAAGACAAGTGGTGTGGGTAAAGTATCTCGACATCAAGAGACTGTCGATCAAGGAGGCAAGGATGCGCACCTCGCCGGTGTGGAACCCCCAGCAGTACGGCAAGTACGCCGGCGAGCGCGGCCGCCCCTTCGCCGACCTGATCGCCAGAATCGGCGACCTCCCCGCCCCCGACCAAGTCGGCACGCGCACCCAGGCCACCGGGACCGATCAAGTCGCCACGCGCGACGAGGCCGTTGTACTCGACCTAGGCTGCGGCCCCGGGAACCTCACCGTCGGACTGCTCGATCGGTGGCCGTCGGCAACTGTCCACGGGGTCGACAGCTCGGCGGAGATGATCGCCGAGGCGGACAAGCTCCGGGAGGATCCCGCCGTCGCGGCCCGGCTCACCTTCGAGGTCGGCGATCTCCTCGACTGGTCGGCGCCGGCCGAGTCCGCCGACGTGATCGTCACCAACGCGACCCTGCAGTGGATCCCCGAGCAGCTCGACCTGCTGCCGGGATTCGTCCGCGCGCTCAAACCCGGCGGCTGGCTCGCGATCCAGATCCCCGGCAACGGCGACGCCCCCTCGCACGCGATCCTGCGCGAACTGGCCGCGCGCCCGCCGTACGCCGAGTACGCCGCCGACAAGTCCCTGCGCCCTGACGTCCCGGGTCCGGCCGACTACGTCGACGCGCTCAGCGGACTCGGCTGCAGCGTTGACGCGTGGGAGACGACGTACAACCATCTCCTCCCCGGCGACAACGCCGTCCTCGAATGGGTGAAGGGCACCGGCGCGCGACCCGTCCTCCAGTCACTGCCCGACGATCTCCGCGAGGAGTTCGAAGCCGAGTACGGCGCCCGCTTGGCCGAGGCCTACCCGCGCCGCGACTACGGCACGCTGTTGCCCTTCCGGCGCATCTTCGCCGTCGCCCGGAAGGAGAGCTGAATGCGGCTCGACCACGTCCAGGTGTCCTGCCCGCCCGGCGGCGAGGACGTCGCCCGCGCGTTCTACCGCGACGCGCTCGGCCTGACCGAGATCCCCAAGCCACCGTTGCTCGCGGCACGGGGCGGGTGCTGGTTCAAGGAAGGCTCGGCCGAGATCCACGTCGGCGTCGAGCAGGACTTCCGCCCGGCGCGGAAGGCGCACCCGGCCTTCGCGGTCGACGATCTCGACGCCCTCGCGGCGAAGCTCGAAGGCCTCGGCTACCCGATCACCTGGGACAACGAGACGATCCCGGGCCGCCGGCGCTTCCACACCACCGACGGCCACGGGAACCGCATCGAAATCGTCTGACCCCGCTAGCGTCCGAACTCCCCGTATGCGTCCGAAGAACCGAGCGCTATAGGCCTCGGTCCTTCGGACGCATCCCGCTTCTTCGGACGCTACGGCGTCTCGTGCTACTCCGTCGCGAGGGCGCCGGCGGGGGCGACCTTCGCGGCGCGGCGGGCCGGGAGGACCGAGGCGAGCAGTCCCGCGACCGCCGCGACCAGGGCGATCGTGACCAGCAGCGTCACCGGTACGGCGTACTGGACCTTGCCGTCGGTCTGCGAACTCATCAGCGCCGCCGTACCGGTCCAGCCGTAGACCAGGCCGAGGACGATCCCGAGCCCGGCCGCGACCAGTGCCATCAGCAACGATTCGATCGCGAGCATCCCGCGCAGCTGGCGCCGGGTCAGACCCATTGCCCTGAGCAACGCGTTCTCCCGGGTGCGCTCCAGCACCGACAGGCTGAGGGTGTTGCCGACACCAACCAGTGCGATCAGCACCGACACTCCGAGCAGGCCGACGGCAACGATCAGCAGGACGTCGAAGATCTTCGTGTAGCTGCTGCGTTCGGCCAGACCACCCTCGACGTTCAGGACCTTGATCGTCGGCAGCGACTGCTGCACAGCGTCGATCACCTCGGGCCCGTCCGCCTTCGGGTCCGAAGCGAGCCAGAACCCGGAGACCGCTGCGGCGGGCGCGAGCCTCTGCAGGTCGGCCTGGGTGATGGTGATCGGGTCGAGACCGACCGCCTGCTGCGCCTTCAGCGTGACCTTCTGGCCGGCGGCAACGAGCGTGACGTCCGCGCCTTCGGTCAGCTCGAGCATGTTCATCGTCTGCCGGTCGAGCAACGCCACACCTGGCCGCAACTGGCCGACCAGCTCCGGGTTGTGGATGACCGAGCCGGCCCGCGCCTGGTCGATGCCCGTGATGGTCAGCGTCTGCTCACCCGTCTTCACGTCGACGGTCCGGACAGGGACGACCTGGGTGATGCCCTTGATGTCCCGCAGTTGCTGCTCGGCGCCGGCCGGCAGCTTCTCCTCGTACGTCCGGACGGTCAGGTCGACCGGGTACTCGCCGTCCATCGTCACGTCGAACGTCTTGCGGACCGACGCGATCCCGACGCAGGTCAGGCTGATCAGGGTGACGCCGATCAGCAGCGCGGACGTCGTGGCCGCCGTGCGGCGTGGGTTGCGGACCGCGTTGGCGACCGCGATCCGGGCCGGTACGCCGCCCTTGCGGGCCGGAAGCGCGCCGAGCAGCCGGACCAGTGCCGGGACCAGCAGCGAACCGAGCGCGAGGACGCCGACGAAGGAGATCACGCCGCCGGCCACCCCGATGACGACCTGCGCGGTGGCAGCGCTGGCCGCCAGCAACAGTCCGCCACCGACCAGCAGCAGGAAGCCGAAGATGATCCGTACGACGCCACGCTTCGACGCCGCCGCGGGCGCATCGGCCGGCCGCAGGGCGGCCAGAGGCGCGACCTTCGTCGCTCGGCGGGCCGGGACGATCGCGGCCAGAACGGTCGCGACGGTACCGAGCAGCAGCGGCGCGAAGATCGACACCAGGTCGAGGTGCAGGCTGATCGGCGGCAGTTCCAGGTCGAACTCGCGCGAGAGGGCCAGGCCGAGCGCGGACAACGCGACCCCGACGACCACACCGATCGCGGAGGCGACCAGGCCGACCACCGACGCCTCGGCGAGAACCGAGGAGAACACCTGCCGGCGGGACGCGCCGACGCAGCGCAGCAGCGCCATCTCGCGGGTCCGCTGGGCGATCACGATCGTGAAGGTGTTCGCGATCACCAGGCAGGCGACGAACAGGGCGATCACGGCGAACATGCCGAACACGCCGCCGAGCACGTCGATACCGTTGGTGAAGCTCTTCACCTCGTGGTCGATCCAGGCCGCGCCGGTGTAGACCTGCAGACCGGGAACGACCTTGGAGACCGCCGCGGCCAGGGCTTCCTGGTCCGTGCCGGGCTGCGCGTTGATCTTGACCTGGTTCACGTAGCCCTGCGGCTCGAAGATCTTCACCGACTGCGCGGTCGCGACGGCGGAGCCCGACCCGAAACTGGTGGAGTCGTCGAGGATGCCGACGACGGTCACGGTCCAGCGCTTCTCGTCGTACGAGCTGAGTTGGAGTTTGTTGCCGATGGCCACCTTGTTCTTCTCGGCGGTCCGCGCGGGCAGCGCGATCTCGAGCGTGCTGTCGGGCAGCCGGCCCTGACTGGCCGTCGGCCCGGCGATCTTCGAGGTGTCGTAGAGCGCCTTGACGCTGAGGTAGCTCGGGCGGACCTGTCCGACCCACTGGATCTGCAGGTACGCGCCCGTGTCGACGATGACGGAGGCCGCTTCCGGGACCTTCTTGATCGCGGCCACGTCCTTGGCCTCGATCGAGCGCTGGTCGCTCTCGACGACGGCGTCCGCGCCGGCGTTCGACTTGCCGATGGTCTCGTCGATCCCGTGCGACGCCGAGGCGTGCACGGTCAGGGCCAGGGTGCCGAACCCGACCCCCAGCACGATCGCCAGACAGGCGGCGACCAGGCGGCCCAGGTGGGCGCGCAGCGAGGAGAGGATGGAGCGTCGCACGGTCAGGCCCCCAGCTGCCGCAGGGCGCCGAGCACGGTCTCCGGCGTCGGCTCGAGCAGTTCGCCCGCGAGCTTGCCGTCGGCGAGCAGGACCACGCGATCGGCGTACGACGCCGCGAGCGGGTCGTGGGTGACCATCACGACGGTCTGCCCGAACTCTCGGACGCTGCGCCGCAGGAAGCCGAGCACCTCGGCGCCGGAGCGCGAGTCCAGGTTGCCGGTCGGCTCGTCGGCGAAGACGACCTCCGGTCGGCCGACCAGGGCTCGCGCGACGGCGACGCGCTGCTGCTGCCCGCCGGACAGCTCCGACGGGCGGTGCGTGAGGCGGTCCTGCAGGCCGAGTACGTCGACCAGCGTGCCGAGCCACTGCTGGTCGGGCTTACGGTTCCCGAGCTCGAGCGGCAGCAGGATGTTGTCCTTGGCCGAAAGCATCGGGAGCAGGTTGAACGACTGGAACACGAACCCGATCCGGTCCCGGCGGATCCGGGTCAGCTCGGCGTCCGGCAGCGTGGTCAGCTCGGTCTCGCCGAGCAGCACCTGCCCGGACGTCGGGGTGTCGAGGCCCGCGAGGCAGTGCATCAGGGTCGACTTGCCGGACCCCGACGGACCCATGATCGCAGTGAACCGCCCGACGCCGAAGTCGACGGACACCCCGTCGAGCGCCGCCACCGCGGTGTCGCCGTGCCCGTAGATCTTCCGCAGCTCGTGGGCCCGGATCGCGGTCCTGGCAGCAGCGTCCTGCGGCAAACGGCCGAGCGGGAGCTCGCCGGTCTGGATGGTCATCGGTGTCCTCCGGGGGCTGGTCGGCGGGGGTGTTCCCGCCACCCTCCAGAAGTTAGTGATCCACGCTCCCGTTCTCGTCGGACCACGGCATGGAGTCGGCGTACGACCTGGGTCGTACGCCGCGAGTATTTGCCTTCCACAACAGTTTTCTGGGCCCTTGGCTTTTGCGACGATGCGTCGTATAGTTTACGACACTTAGTCGTAAACAATGGAGAAGGGCTTTCTCGTGGACACATCGAACGATCGCGCCGAGCTCGTCGAACTGCTCGGCCGGTACGCCGACATCGCGGACCTGAAGGAGTTCACTCGCCTTCCCGGGCTCGTCTTCACCGACCCGGTGACGCTCGACTTCGGGTCCGTCGCCGACATCCCGCCGATGACGGTGCCGCTCGGCGACTACGTCGAGACCCTGCGCGCGGCCTTCGCGCCGTACGTCGCGACCCATCACGCCATCACCGGCCCGGTCGTCGAGATCGACGGCGACCGGGCGACGATCCACGCGCACGTCCGGGCCGAGCACTGGCTGCCTGCCGGTGACGGCCCCAACTACTGGCTGGTGGTCGGCTTCTACGACAACGAAGCCGTCCGTACGGCGGACGGCTGGCGGCTCAGCAGCGTCAAGCTCACGTCGGCGTACCAGGAGAATCCGCAGCTGTCGGGCGCCCGGTAAGGGAGGATGCCTGCATGCCGCGGATCCGGGGAGCCAGCATCGAGCAGCACCACGAGCTGGTGTGGGCCGACCTCGCCGAGGCGATGCGGCAGCTGCTGCTCGAACGCGACTACGAGTCGATCACCATGGGCCACATCGCGGCCCGGGCCGGGCTCGCGCGCAACACGCTGTACAACTACGCCACCGACAAGGGCGCGCTGGTCCTCGCACTGACGCAGCGGGCGAGCCGGCCCACGGTCGAGCGGGTTTCCGCGATCGTTGCCCGGACCTCGGAACCCGCCGTCGAACGGTTGCGCGAGATCATCGAGGTGGTCCTGGAGTCCTCCACGGACCAGGCCCTGCAGCTGATGTTCCGGCCCGGCTCCGGGCTCCCGGTCGCCGAGGTGCCGAAGGGACCGGACAACCCGTTCCACGCGATCGTGGCCGGCGTGGAGAACGTCGTCCGGGACGGCGTCGCGCGTGGTGAGTTCCGCGACGTCGGCGACGTACAGCTCGTGGTGGAGCTGTTGTCCGGCGCCATGCGCGCCGGCGCCGAACGCATCGGCCGGGACCCGTCGACCTTCACCGCCACGGTCGCCGCGGCGCGGGAGCTCATCCTCACCTCCCTCGCGCCTTCGCGGGGGTGATTCGGGCGACGATCTCTTGCGGGGAGCGTCGTGCCAGAACCTAGGTAGCACCCCGCGGCCTGTGCCACACTCGCGCTGTGAAGAAGGCCCTCTCGCTGTGGTCGGAGAACTCGTTCCTGTCGATCGCGAGCCGCGACTCGGTCCTGTCGATCGGCTCGGCAGGCTCGGTCCTGAGCATCGGCTCGATCGGCTCCGCACTGTCGATCGGCTCGGTCGGCTCGACCCTGTCCGCGTTCTCCGCGGGGTCGGTGCTCTCGGTCGGCTCAGCCCTCTCGGCCCGCTCGCGGTGGTCGGTTCTGAGCAGCGAGGGCGACCGCGCTGTCCTGCACAAGCCGCGAACCTTCATGGCCGGCGGAGTCGCGCTGGCCGTGCTCCTGACGGCGCTCAGCCATCGTCGTTAGCCGGCGTTCGACGGAACTGATTTTCTGTCGGAGGCCTGTGACAGGCTCCGGAGATGGTTGGGACAAGACTCGAGCACGCTCGCGCGAACGTGGCCGACCTCGCGGCGGCCGTCGAGTGGTACACGACGGTGCTCGGCTTCGAGGTCGCGTCGTACTGGCCGCCCGCGGCCCCGAACTACGCCCACTTCGTCACCGCCTCCGGCGCAACCTTCGCGGTGATGGAGGCCGAGGGCCGCGGCGCGCGCTTCAACTTCACCGTCGACGACCCCGACGCCTTGTGGGCCGAGCTCAAGGACAGGGCCCGGGTGATCGAGCCGCTCTTCGACACGGCGTACGGCACGCGCAAGTTCACCATCGCGGACCCCGACGGGAACGAACTCGGCTTCGTCCGCAACGGCTGAGCTGCCTAGATTGTCGGAGGCTTCTGGCAGGCTCCTCGGCATGGTGATTCCCAGGGCAGCGGCTGTTGTCGTCGACGGTCGTCGAGCACTGCTGATCAAGCGCTACCTTCGGCACCAGACCCGCAGCGCTTGCGTCATGTGCGACGCCGCCGGCTGGGACGGTCCCGAGTGTCCTGGCCATCAGTACGCCGTACTGCCCGGCGGTCACGTCGAGGACGGTGAGGCCGCCGAGACGGCTGCGCTGCGGGAGCTGACCGAAGAGACCACGCTGACAGCGCAGGTCGACCGCCTGCTGTGGACCGGCGAGCACAACGGCCGACCCGCGTCGTACTTCCTGATGACCGCCGTCACTGGTACGCCGCTGCTGTCCGGCCCGGAGGCGGAAGCACATCGGCCGAACAACACCTTCGAGCTCGTCTGGGCCGAGCCGGAGGACTTCGACGACCTCGGCCTGTACCCCGCCGACCTCAGGCCGCCGCTGGCTGAGCTGCTGTCCCCACCGGCCTAGGGTGACGCCGTGGAGATGAACGAGTACCAGCAGGCCGCGCTCCGGACGGCCGCGCCCAAGGACAAGTTGAACGAGGTCTTCCACCTGCTGCTCGGGCTGGTGGGGGAGACCGGCGAGATCGCCGAGAAGGCGAAGAAGATCGTGCGGGACCAGGGCAGCGACTTCGCGCACTGGGACGTCGAGGACCTGACGAAGGAACTCGGGGACACCCTCTGGTACGTCGCGGTGATCGCCGACCACTTCGACATCCCGCTGGACGACGTCGCGCGGCTCAACATCGCGAAGCTCGCGGATCGGCAGCAGCGGGCGGTGCTCGGCGGCAGCGGGGACAACCGCTAGACGGGTCGGTCGGCGCACGCACTCGTCAAGCAACCCCGCACCCGCCAACCCACCAACGCACCCGCCAACCCGCCAACCCACCACCCGCACCCGGCCAAGCAGCATCCCGTCGGAGTAGACCGACCCCCGCCGCAGTAGATCGAGTGCCGGAAGCCCACCGACCTCCCGCTGAGAGCGCTCTCAGGTCTACCGTTCGATGCACCTCGCGCCGGATGGAGAGTGCATCGCCGATGAAACCCACGATCGAGGATGTCGCGCAGTTGGCAGGCGTCTCACGGGCGACCGCGTCCCGGGTGATCAACAACGTGCCCGGCGCGTCCGGCCCGTCGCGCGAACGGGTCCACGCGGCGGTGGCCGAGCTGGGATACGAGCCCAACGAGACCGCCCGGGCCCTCGCCACCGGACGTCAGCGCGCGATCGACGTCATCGTCGTCACCACCGATCCCGGCACCGGCTGGCTCGGCACCCACCCGTACGTCAGCCGCGTCCTCGCGGGGGTGATGCCCGTGCTCCAAGGCGTCAACGCCCAGCTGCGACTGCACGCCGTACGCCGGGAAGCCGCCGCCGACGAGCTCGACGACATCGCGTCGAGCACCACGCTCGGTGCGATCTTCGCCGACATCACCCCGGACCTGGCAGCGCACTTCTACCGCCGCTGTCGCCGCACAGTGTCGATGGTGCGAACAGATTCATCTGTGCCCGGCCTCGAGGCCGACAACGTCGGCGGCGCGTACGACGCGGTCGACCGCCTGCACCAACTGGGCCACCGCCGCATCGCCGCCATCCACGGACCGGCGCTCAACCCCTGCGCGATCGACCGCCGGGCCGGGTACCTCCGAGCGACCCAACGGCTCGGCCTGCCCGACCTGAGCGCGCACGGCGGCTTCCGCCGCGAGGGCGGCCACGACGCCGCGCAACAGTTGCTGGAGCAGCATCCGGACATCGACGCCTTCTTCGTAGCGTGCGATCTGATGGCGGCCGGCGCCGTACAGGCCATCACCGCGAGCGGCCGACGGGTTCCGGACGACGTGAGCATCATCGGCTTCGACGACAGCATCGCCGCGGTCTGCAGCAACCCGCCGCTGACCACGATGCGGCTGCCCGTCGAGGAGATGGCCGCGACCGCGGCACGCCTGCTCCTGGCGGGAGGGCCCGTTCGTAGCCATCGGCAACAGTTCCCGGTCGAGCTCGTCGTACGGGAAAGCACTCGGGACGTGGGCGCGGGGAGTGCCGATGGGAGTCGCTGACCCGGTGCGGACCTCGGACCCAGCCGCGGCCCGTACGTCGGCACTGCGGCTGGTGCTCGGCTCGCCGTTGTACCGCGGCGCGACCGTCGCCTTGTTTCTGTCCGGCCTCGGCTTCTCGGCCGCCGCACCGCAGATCGCGTCCTTCCTCGTCAACGATCTTGGTGCCTCGCTCACAGCTGCTGGACTCTTCTACCTGACCAGCCTGACCGCGCCGGTGCTCGGCTACCTGGTCGGGAGACGGTCGGACCGTACCGGCGCGCGGCTGGGTCTGTTCCGGGTCTGCGTCGTTGCTGGGTTCGCGGGCTGGCTGGGCATCGCGTTCTCCAGCCGGCTGTGGACGCCGTACGTGATCAGCGCGATCGTGCTCGGATTCGCCGGCGCCGCAACCTCGCAGCTGTTCGCCGCGATTCACGACGAGCTGAAGGCGTCTCCGAATCCGGGCAACGACGGCGTGGTCGCCATCGTCCGGATGGCCCTCACCGGCGGTTGGGTCGTCGGCCCCGTCGCCGGGTCGTTCCTGGCGGCCCACACCTCGTTGCGGACGATGCTTCTCGCAACGGCGATCTGCACGCTCGGCCAGGTCGTCCCGCTCGGGCTTCTCCGGCCGCCTCCGTCGTCGACCGGGCAGCTGCTCGAACCGCACGCCCGCGGGCCCGGCGTACGAGCGATGCTGCCGCTGCTCGCGTTCACCGGGCTCTATGTGCTCGTCTACGCGGGGGAGCCGATCAAGTACGCGTACCTGCCGATCTACATGAACGAGCAGTTGCACCTCCCCGCTGGAATCAGCGGCGCGATCATCGGAATCCAGCCTCTGGTCGAGATCCTCCTGATGCCTTTGGCCGTGGTGGTCGCACGCCGGGTCGGAATGATGCGACTGATGGTGGTCGGCGCCGCGTTCGGCGTGGCCGCCAACGTCTGCTTCGCCACGACCGGCACCGTCGCGGGCCTGTTCGCAGGTCAGATCCTGATGGGCGGCGTCTGGGGAGTCTTCGCCGCCCTCGGAATCATCGTCGCCCAACGCCTCCTCCCGTCGGCCGTGGCCACCGCCTCCGCCATCTTCCTCAGCTCAACAGCCCTCGCCTCCGCTGTGGGCGGCGCGGCCGGAGGCCTCGGAGTCACCACGCTCGGCCTGCCCCACGTTTTCCTCATCCCCGCCACACTTGGCCTCGCGGCGGTCGTCGGCCTGACCTTCTTGACCCGCGCTGAGACGAGGGAGCCAGCGCGCTAACCGACCTTCACCACAAACCACGAGCGCCCGCACAGCTGTTGAGCCGATGATGGTGCGATGCCCGAAACCCACTCCCGCCCCGTCCCCGGCGGCCGCGCCGTCTACCTGACCGAACGCCTCTGGAAGCTCGCCGAAGGTCTGCCCGTCGAGTCGGTGCCGATCGACGACATCCGCGAGTTCGACGAGAACTGCTGGTTCGGCGACGGCCCGGTCACCTGCCGCATGGTCGCCCGCCACGCCGGCCGCATCGAGAAGGCCGACCTCCGGTACCCGGTGATCCTCTCGTCCGACGGCCGCCTGATGGACGGCGGCCACCGAATCTCCCGAGCCTGGCTCGACGGCGCGACAACCATCAACGCCGTACGGTTCCTCGTCGATCCGGAGCCGGACTACATCAATGAGGACTCCACCGACTGATTCGCGCCGGCGTCGCGCCGTACTGGTTCAGCTGACACAGTGATCTGGTGCTGAACGTGCCTACGAGGCTGGTGGGCTGCAGTGAAGACCACGATTCCCTTGGCGTCCACGTCCTCCGTACGCCGTTTCGGGACGTGCCTCGCCCGGCCTCTTCCTCGTCGCCGGCTTCAGCGTGGCGGACGTTGGGGAACTGGAGAGCGCTGTGACCGTCGAAGACCTTGCCGACCTGACCCCGGACGAACGACGGGACATCAGCTATCGCGGCCACCCGGCTGGGCGACGTGCTGTTCAACTGGTTCGACTAGGCGGCGCGGACTGCCTCTGACCGCCGCCGCACGCTCGCCGCTACGCTCGGGCCAGATCGGAGGCCCGGATGAACTTCGAGCTGGTGCTGTTGGTCGTGATCACTGTCGGCCTGACATCGCGCGCCCTCTGGGCCTCCGCCGTCCTCCGTCGCCACGTGGGGTGGCTGGTGGCGGCGTCGTGGACGGGTGGCCTCCTCGCCGGCCTCGTTCTGGAGGTCGACTGGTTGGCGGCTGTCTGTGTGCTCGTGTTCATTGTCGGCGAGATGATCTACCAGCTCGGTGGCGATGGACCGTCCGGCGCACCCCCGGCTCGGTGGTTGCGACCCCTGATCCGCCGTTTGCCGGCCGGGCCACCAGGCCGCCACGGACGAAAGTCACACGACGAGAGCACTTGAGCCCGACCAGGGCTGATCGGTCTGAACGCCGCGCAGCCCGCTCCACCGAAGCTGGTGCTCGCCGATCCTCCGTGCCCGAGGTAGCCCGCCCGTCCATACTCGTACCCATCGATCCGACGTTCGGCAAGATCGACCCTGAAGGAGCAGATCATGCCGGGTTCGACGGGCGGGGCTCTTGTCCACATCAACCCGATCCTGAACGTCTCCGATCTGCAGGCCAGCATCAAGTTCTACACAGAAGTCCTCGACTTCGAACTCCTGGGCACCTTCGGATATCCGGCCGACTTCGGCATCATCCGCTGGGACCAGCACGAGATCTATCTGTGCGTGAACGGCCAGGGACAGCCCGGGACGTGGCTCGCACTGTTCGTCAGCGAGCCCGCGGCGTTGTGCGACCGACTCGTCGCCAACGATGCCGAGGTCCTGATGCCCTACGCGGGGGACGGTGGCGAGTTCCGTGTCGCAGACCCGGACGGGCATGTGCTCCGGGTGTTCCCGAGCTCCACGGAGGAGTAGGCGGACTGAGCCTGGCCCTGCGGTCAGGAAAGCGGAGGTCGAAGACGTCATCCAGTTCACGGATGGAGATGAGTTCGTCGCCTTTCGCGCTGCGTGCGAGTTGCCCTGTCGCCTCCCAACCGTGGTCCCCGACCGAGATCGCCACAAGGACATCGAACGCAGCCAGGCAGGTCGAACTGTTCGCCCACCATTCGAGCCGGGCGGCGGTAGTACCTGAGTCCACGCGCCGATCTTGGCATGGCTGCTCGGCGCCCACCCAGCGCGTCAGCGCACACTCGCGTACTCCGCGCGCAAGCGCGGCAATCTCAGCGCGCCAGCGCGCCAGCGCGCACTAGCGCGCACTCGAAGCGCGGCAGCGCGCACCGAAGCGGGCGCAAGCACGCGCACTCAAACCCAGGGCGGGCGGGAGCGGCGCGGAGCACGCGACGAAGGAGCGGGCCTAGCGCCGCGTGGGATGAAAACCTCCACCCCACAAACAAGGACTTGCTCCCCCGCCAGGTTTCGATCCTGGTCTTCGAGATTCAAAGTCTCGCGGGCTGCCGATTACCCCACGGGGGACCGCTGGTGCGTGCGGACAGTTTGCCATGGGTGGGGCGCACGACACGCGCAGGGGTTCCTTACCTACGGGTCCGTAGGTTACGGTTGCGTAGGTAAGCCGTCCTCCACCTGAGGGAACACGACATGACTCCACCCGCCGTGGCCGCACCGGAGGCGCCGACCCGCGCCGCGCAGGCCGACGAGCTCGACGTCGACACCGGGACCCTCGGGGGTGAGCAGAAGCACGTCTGGGAACAGGTCGCGCTCGCGCTGTTCATCGGGATCCCGTTCCTGGCGGTGCTGGCCGCCGTACCGATCGCGTGGGGCGGGTTCCTGGGGTGGCGGGACATCGTCATCGCGGTGGTGTTCTACACGGTCGCGGGGCACGGCATCTCGATCGGGTTCCACCGGCTGTTCACGCACAAGTCGTTCAAGCCGAACCGGCCGATGAAGTACGCCCTGGCGATCGCCGGTTCGCTGGCGATCGAGGGGCCGGTGATTCGCTGGGTGGCCGACCACCGCAAGCACCACAAGTTCTCCGACCGCGACGGCGACCCGCACAGCCCGTGGAAGTACGGCAACACCCTCGGCGCGCTGACCAAGGGCTTCCTGCACGCGCACATCGGCTGGCTGTTCGACACCGAGCAGACGCCGCAGCGGCAGTACGCGCCGGATCTGCTGAAGGACAAGGACATCGTCAAGGTGTCGCGGATGTTCCCGTTCCTCGTGCTCGTGTCGCTGCTGCTGCCGGCCGTCATCGGCGGGCTGTGGTCGTGGTCGATCGAGGGCGCGCTGACCGCGTTCTTCTGGGGCAGCCTGGTCCGGATCGCGCTGCTGCACCACGTGACCTGGTCGATCAACTCGATCTGCCACACGATCGGCGACCGGCCGTTCAAGAGCCGGGACAAGTCGGGCAACGTCTGGTGGCTGGCGATCCTGAGCCAGGGCGAGTCGTGGCACAACCTGCACCACTCCGACCCGACCTGCGCGCGGCACGGCGTACTGAAGGGTCAGCTCGACACCTCGGCGCGCTGCATCTGGTTCTTCGAGCAGCGCGGCTGGGTCAGCGACGTGCGCTGGCCGGTGCCGGAGCGGCTCGAGGCGCGCCGGGTGAGCGCGGAGGAGCAGGCGGCCGAAAAGGCGGCCGAGAAGGCGGCGCGCAGTCGCCGCACCAAGGTCGCGGCCTGAGCTGGTCCGCACCCGCCGTACGGCCGGCGTCCAGTACGCCGGCCGCAGGACCACCAGCCCGTACGACGGCCGCGCGACCGCGCGGCGCCCGGTCACAATCCGGTCCGCGCCCGGGAATCTCCCGGCGCGCGGCACCGGCGTACGGCATGATGCAGACGTGATCTCGACGTGACGGAACCCAAACCGCGACGATCCACCAGGGTCCGGATGACGAGTGCGGAACGTCGCGAGCAACTCATCGTCATCGCCCGTGCGCTGTTCGCCCAGAAGGGCTACGAAGGCACCTCGGTCGAGGAGATCGCGGCGCGCGCCGAGGTTTCGAAGCCGGTCGTGTACGAGCACTTCGGCGGCAAGGAAGGCCTGTACGCCGTGGTGGTGGACCGCGAGGTCCGCAGCCTGCTCGACACCGTGACCGCGTCACTGACGGCGGGCCGCGCGCACGAGCTGGTGGAGCAGGCGGCGCTGGCGCTGCTGGACTACATCGAGAGCTCGTCGGACGGTTTCCGGATCCTGGTCCGGGACTCGCCGGTCGGGTCGTCGAGCGGGTCGTTCATCTCGATCCTGAGCGACGTCGGGACCAGAGTCGAGCACATCCTGGCCGAGGAGTTCAAGCGGCGCGGGCTGGATCCGAAGAACGCGCCGATGTACGCGCAGATGCTGGTCGGCATGGTCGCGCTAACCGGCCAGTGGTGGCTCGACGCGCGCCGCCCGAAGAAGCAGGACGTCGCCGCGCACCTGGTCAATCTGGCGTGGAACGGGCTGTCCGGCCTGGAGGCCAAGCCGACGCTGTCTACGCGCCCGCACAAGTAGGGCGGACGCCCACCACTCACTAACCACCGCCCGATGCACCGTCCGGTGCTCGGTTAAGCGTGAACGTGGGAGCGTCGGCGAGGTTAGTGGGTGGTGGGCGTCCGTGCTACGCCGGTAGGACGCACAGATCCGCCCGTGGCACGACGTTTTGCGCGTGAGTCCGCCGTACGCTGGCCGGCATGACGGGGTTTCTCATGGCTCGGCGGGTCTCGCCGCAGTCCAAGGCGTTCGACCTGCTGCTGGCGGGTGGGCTGACGCTGTTCTTCGGGTTTCTGTCGCTGGCGCAGGCCCAGTTCGCCGGTGTGGTCGGTGTGGCGTTGCTGGTGCCGTTGATCTGGCGGCGTAGCTATCCCGAGCTGGTGTTCTTCGGCGTCTCGGCGATCGCCGTGCTGCAGTGGCTGGCCGGGATCGAGCTGCAGGCCGGCAACATCGGGCTCTTGGTCGCGCTCTACACGATCTCCGTGTACGGCGAAGTGCGCTTCAGCCGGATCGCGCTCGGCATCGGCGGCCTCGGCGTCCTGATGGCGACGGCTCGCTACTGGGCGAACTCCGACTGGCGCCAGCAGATCACGATGATGGTCGCGTTCGGCTCGGTCGTGTTCGGGGTCTGGGCCTTCGGCGAACGTCGCCGGACGCGGGGCCTGTACGTCGCCCAGCTGGAGGAACGCGCCGTCCAGGCCGAGCGGGACCGCGACCGCGAGGCGACGCTCGCGGTGACCAACGAGCGGACCCGGATCGCCCGCGAGATCCACGACGTGGTCGCGCACGGGCTGTCGATCATGATCGTCCAGGCCGACGGAGGCCTGTACGCCGCCGACGCGTCGCCGGAGCAGGCGAAGAAGGCGCTGGCCACGATCGGCGACACCGGGCGCGCGTCGCTGACCGAGATGCGCAAGATGCTCGGCCTGCTCAAGCAGGACGAGCAGAACGAGCTCGACCCGAACCAGCCGCGGCCGCAGCCCGGCGTCTCGTCGTTGCCCGAACTGGTCGAGAACGTGCGCGAGGCCGGATTGACCGTCGACTACGAGGTGACCGGGACGCCGCGGGATCTGCCCGCGCTGCTCGGCCTGACGGCGTACCGGATCGTGCAGGAAGGGCTGACCAACACGCTGAAACACGCCGGGCCGGGGGCGCGGACGTCCGTCACTCTGGACTTCGGGCGCGAGATGCTGACCGTGGTGGTCACCGACGACGGCCGCGGCGGCGGGGTCGCGCCGAGCAGCGACGCGGGGCACGGGCTGGTCGGGATGCGGCAACGCGCCTCGATCTCCGGCGGTACGGTGAACGCCGGGCCCAAGGCGGGCGGTGGGTACGAGGTGGTCGCGAAGCTTCCGTACGCCGGACCGGCTGACCAGTAAGCGATTCCGAGCTGGAGGAACAGCAGCGTGAGCGAGACCGACGACGGCGTGATCCGGGTCTTCCTGGTGGACGATCAGGAGCTGGTCCGGGCCGGATTCACCATGCTGGTGGACTCGCAGCCCGACATGCGGGTGGTGGGGCAGGCCGGCGACGGGGGTGAGGCGCTGGAGAAGTTGCGGGTCACCGCTTCTGACGTCGTACTGATGGATGTGCGGATGCCGCGGCTGGACGGGGTGGAGGCGACGCGGCAGGTGCAGTCGTTGCCTGCGGCACCTAGGGTGATCGTGCTGACGACGTTCGATCTGGACGAGTATGCGTTTGCGGCGATCAAGGCGGGGGCGGCAGGGTTTTTGTTGAAGAACACGCCGCCGGCTGATTTGTTGTCGGCGATTCGTCAGGTGCACTCGGGGGATGCGGTGGTGTCGCCGAGTACTACGCGGCGGTTGCTGGAGCACTTCGCGGGGGCGCTGCCGGATGAGGATCGCGAGGTGCCTGATCTTGCTGAGCTGACTGCTCGCGAGCGCGAGGTGCTGGTGGAGGTCGCGCGGGGGTTGTCGAACCAGGAGATCGCCAAGCTGTTCACGTTGTCGGAGGCGACGGTGAAGACGCACATCGGGCGGATCCTGGCGAAGACGGGGTTGCGGGATCGGGTGGCGCTGGTGGTGCTCGGGTACGAGACCGGGTTGGTGAAGGCGCACGGGTGATCTGTACGGCGCTGAGGTGGGCGGGGATGCGGCCGGGGAGGTCGGCTGTGGCTTAGGTGGCGGCGGCCGGAAAGAGTTGTTGAGGGGGCAGCATCGTCTAGGTGCCCCCGCCACGCCCCCGGGTCACCCCGGGTCACGCCCACCCCGGTCACCCCCCGGGGCTACGCCCACTCGGGGCACGCTCCCTTGTCGCACCCCGCCGGGTCGCGCCCCCGGGTCACGCCTCCGGGGAGTCCCCCCGGGCCACGCCCCTGGTCACGCCCTCCCCGGGCGTGCCCCCGGTCCCCCCCCGAAGGGGTGAACTTGGTGGCTGGCCTTGGGTTGGGCGACCATGGGGGCGCGCGGGGTTGAGGCTGGGAGAGGGTTGGGATGCCGGGGTTGTGGGCGGCGGTGCGGCGGTGGGTCGTGGCCGAGGGGCCTGCGGTGTGGCCGGTGGTGGTGGCGATGGTGGTGGTCGGGGGCGGGCTGTGGGCGGGTGTGCCTTCGGCGGGGCGTGGGGTTTCGCTGACGGCTGAGGCGATGGGTGGGGCGACGCTGCAGCAGGTGCGGCCGAGTGCGAGCGGTGACGTCGACCCGCGGCTGGGGGCCGCGGTGGATGCGGTCCTGGCTCGGCGCGGGATCGCGGTGAAGCAGAAGAACCTGGCGCTGTTCCTCAGGGACGTCGCGCCGGAGTTGCGGGCCGAGCAGCGGCAGGTGTTCGAGAACATGCGGGCGCTGGGGATGTCGGCGACCTATCGCCGCGCCGAGGTCTGGACCAACTACGAGGCCGTACGCCGGTACGGCCTGGCGACCGGCACCTTCCGGGTCAGCATGCGGTACCAGATCTCCGGCAGCCGCCTCGCCGAGGCGGCGACGGACGTCGGGTACACCTACACCGTTCGCGACGGCCGCCTGTTCCTCGTGGACGACAACGACCTGGACCGGGCGATCGGGTCCGGCAGGCAGCCGTGGGACTACGGGCCGATCGACGTGGTGAAGCGGCGCAACGTGCTGGTCGTGGTCGACCGGGGCCGGCTCGCGTACGCCGAACGCCAGGCCGACGAGACGGTGCTGATGGCTCGCAAGGTCCGCGCCCTGTGGAAGGGCTACCTGCAGATCGTCCCGATGGTCGTCGCGATGCGCGAGCCGGGCGTACTGACCGATCTCCCCGCGACGCTGCCCGGCGACGAGCCGGCCAGGGTCCAGCCGATCCCGAGCCCCGCGGAGGACGGCCGCCCGGTCGGCGGCTGGATCGTCGTACGGCCTGAGGCGCAGGAGCGGTTCGACTCGGCCCAGCTGAGCCACGCGCTGATGCACCTGCTCCCGGTCCGGCTCGGCGAGGAGGCTCCGCGCTGGCTCGCCGAGGGCATGGCCCAGTACGCCGAGAGCCTGCAGCTGACCGCGACCGGTCGCGGCAAGCAGGTCGCGGCGGCCCGCGACGACATCCGGCGCCAGGCCCTCGGCGACCTGTCCCGGCTCCCGGCCGACGACGAGTACGACGCTACGGACAGTGACGGAATCAGCTGGCTGGCGGTCGAGCAGCTGGTCAAGCTGGTCGGCCTCCGGGCGGTCACCGACTTCTACCAGCAGGTCGCCCGCCGGGGCTACAACCGGCCGGCCCAGGAGCGGTTGATGGTCGAGTACACCGGCTACACCGAGCAGAAGCTTGTGGATGCGCTGCGAACCCTCGCACAGTGAGGAAGTACGCTTGCGCGGGCGCTCGGTTCCGGGCGTCACGCACGAACTCGCCCAGAACTCGTAGGGAACCCGAGGAGAAGACCGCGTGACTTCCCACCGTCCTGCGACGGTCATCGTGATGGCCGCCGGTCAGGGGACCCGGATGAAATCCGCGACCCCCAAGGTCCTGCACGAGCTCGGCGGGCGCAGCCTCGTCGGGCACGCGGTCGTCACCGCGCGTGCACTCGCGCCCGAGCATCTCGTCGTCGTGGTCGGCACCGGCCGTGAGCAGGTCGAGGCGCACCTGACCGAGGTCGACGCCGGCGTCCGGACCGCCGTCCAGGAGCAGCAGCTCGGGACCGGCGACGCCGTCCGGGCCGGCCTGACCGCCGTACCGGCCGACTTCGACGGGACGGTCGTGGTCATCTCCGGCGACGTCCCGCTGCTGGCTGCCGAGACGCTCCTGGAGCTGATCAGCGAGCACGACAAGCAGGGCAACGCTGTGACGGTGCTCACCGCGCGCGTGCCCGACCCGACCGGGTACGGCCGGATCCTGCCGGGTCCCGACGGCACGGTCGCGGGCATCGTCGAGCACAAGGACGCCACCCCCGAGCAGCGCCAGATCGACGAGATCAACGCCGGGATCTACGCCTTCGACGCGGCCACGCTGCGCGACGGGCTGAGCCGGCTGACCACGGACAACGCGCAGGGCGAGCTGTACCTGACCGATGTCCTGGCCATCGCTCGCGGCGACGGCAAGCGGGTCGGTGCCTGGGTGATCGAGGACGCGATGCAGACCGAGGGCGTGAACGACCGCGTCCAGCTGGCCACGCTGCGCGCCGAGCTGAACCGGCGCACCCTCGACACCCTGATGCGCTCCGGCGTCACGATCGTCGACCCGAGTACGACGTGGGTCGACGGGACCGTCGAGCTGGACCAGGACGTCACCCTGCTGCCGAACACGCAGCTCCACGGCGCGACCACGGTGGCCAGCGGGGCCGTGATCGGCCCGGACACCACACTGACCGACGTACAGGTCGGTGAGGGCGCCTCGATCATCCGGACGCACGGGTCCGGCGCGCGGATCGGCGCGGGCGCCTCGGTCGGTCCGTTCGCGTACCTGCGGCCCGGGACGTCGCTCGGCGTGAAGGGCAAGATCGGCACCTTCGTCGAGACCAAGAACACGACGATCGCCGACGGCGCGAAGGTCCCGCACCTGTCGTACGCCGGGGACGCGACGATCGGTGAGGGCGCGAACATCGGCGCCGGCACGATCTTCGCCAACTACGACGGTGTGCACAAGCACCGCACCACCGTCGGGCGCTACTCCTTCCTCGGCAGCAACTCGGTGCTGGTCGCGCCGGTCGACATCGCCGACGGCGCGTACATCGCGGCCGGGTCCGCGATCGACCAGCCGGTCGGCCCCGGCGAGATCGCGGTCGCCCGCGGGCGGCAGCGCAACATCAAGGGCTGGGTCGCGCGCAGGCGGGCCGGGACGAAGACGGCGAAGGCAGCCGAGGACGCGCTGGCCGGTACGCCGTCCGCGGAGTCCCCGGCGACCGCGCCGGCGGCCGGTGGATCCGGCGAGCAGACGGCGGCTCCGGGAGATCCGGGAGCGCGCAGCGCCGAGGTGCGGTCGGCCGACGGTGCCTCAGGCGACACTGGCGAGAAGGCGTAACGGGAGGCAGTGGCGATGAGCGGGATGAAGCGAACCACCGAGAAGAACCTGATGGTCTTCTCCGGCCGGGCCCATCCCGGTCTGGCCGAAGAGGTGTCCGAGCAGCTCGGCTCCGGCCTGGTGCCGACCTCGGCGTACGACTTCGCCAACGGCGAGATCTACGTCCGGTTCGAGGAGTCGGTCCGGGGCAGCGACGCGTTCGTGATCCAGAGCCACACCTCGCCGATCAACGAGTGGATCATGGAGCAGCTGATCATGGTCGACGCGCTGAAGCGGGCGTCGGCCAAGCGGATCACCGTGGTGCTGCCGTTCTACGGCTACGCCCGGCAGGACAAGAAGCACCGCGGCCGGGAGCCGATCTCGGCCCGGCTGATGGCCGACCTGTTCAAGACCGCCGGCGCGAACCGGCTGATCTGCGTCGACCTGCACACCTCGCAGATCCAGGGCTTCTTCGACGGACCGGTCGACCACCTGATGGCGCTGCCGATCCTGTCCGACTACGTACGGGACAAGTACGGCGACCAGCAGCTCGCCGTGGTCTCGCCGGACGCCGGCCGGATCAAGGTCGCCGAGCAGTGGTCGGCCCGGCTGAACAACGCGCCGCTGGCCTTCATCCACAAGACCCGCGACATCGACCGGCCGAACGAGACCGTCGCCAACCGGGTCGTCGGTGAGGTGGCCGGCCGGGTCTGCATCCTGGTCGACGACATGATCGACACCGCGGGCACGATCACCAAGGCCGCCGACGCCCTGTACGCCGACGGCGCTGCCGGCGTGGTGATCGCGGCCACCCACGCGATCCTGTCCGGTCCGGCGGTGGACCGGCTGAAGAACTGCCAGGCCAGCGAGGTGATCGTCACCAACACGCTGCCGATCTCGGAGGACCGCAAGTTCGACAAGCTCACCGAGCTGTCGATCGCCCCGCTGATCAGCCGCGCGATCCGCGAGGTGTTCGAGGACGGATCGGTGACCAGCCTGTTCGAGGGCAGGGCCTGATCTGGTCGAGCCGTCCGCCGCGGTCCCAGTGCGCCGGCCAGAACAGGAACGGCCACGGGGCCCACATCATCGGACGGCCCGCCAGGCGTAGTACGCGATGCCGATGGCCGCGGCGGTCATCGGTAGCGCGGTGACCAGGCCGATCACGCCGTTGCCGGGGACCAGGAACGTGAGCGCGATCGTCGCGGCGCCTAGCGGGACCCAGCGCGGTACGGCGTGCGAGCGCCACAGCCCGACCGTCTGGACGAGCGTGCCGACCGCGACCAGCAGCGCGCCGGCGATCATCGGCCCGAACAGGTGCAGCGAGTCCTCGGCCATCCGGTCGATGACCGAGGCGCCGGCTGTCGGGTCGACCCCTGGCGCCGTCGCGAAGTAGTACGCCGCGGCCCAGCCGGCGCCGCCCACGGCGTACAGGGCTGTGCCGATCCACATCAGTACGCCGCCGGTCGTGGCCCAGGCGGCGCCGCGACGTCGTACCAGCAGGCTGGTGGCGAACGCCTGGGCCGGGACGTTGAGCACCAACGCGGCGCTGAGGAACACGAGCAGTCCCCACCAGCGGTCGCGCAGCGGCTGGATGTCGGCGTACGTGTAGGTCTCGCCGCCGCCGGACGGCTCCGGCCACAGCAGACCGCCCGGTACGGCGGTCAGCGAGGTCACGGTCAGCGCGAGCGAGACGATTCCGACGCGGCGCCGGGTGATCGGGTCGCTGCCGAGCTGGGTTCTGATCGTCGAGGTGGACATCGTGGGCCTCCCGGAGCCACGGGGAAATCTGACTCCTTCAGCGAAGCCGCCAGGGCTGGGTCGACGGATCGGGGCTGGCACGGGAACGGATCTCCGTGCTGACTCGGAGCCGCACCCGGCTTCCGCGACTTACAGTGACGTCATGCGGTGGCCGTGGGGGCTCGCAGTCGGCACCTCCCTGCTCGTGGCGACGATGCTGGTGGGCGGTGGCTGGCTGCTGCTCGCGGCTGATCTGTCCGGTGGGGCCTTCGCCGGGCTGGCCGCGGTTGCGGGCGGGCTTGCGGTGCTCGGGTTGCTGGTGGCTCGGCGGGAGCCTCGGAACGTGGTCGGGGCGATGCTCACGCTGGTCGGTGCGCTGGTCGCGTACCTAGCCGGTCGGGAGGTGTACTACGACGCGGCCGCGGTGGGTGTCGTCCCGCTGGACCGGCGGGTGGTCGCGTGGCTGGAGGAGAGCGGCTGGTGGTTGTTCGTCGTGGTCGCGCTGCTGTTGCTCTACTTCCCGGAGGGCCGGCTGGTCAGCCCGCGTTGGCGGGTCGTGCCGTTGGGGTTGGTGCTGCTCGGTGCCGCGCAGCAGGTGTTCGGGGCGTTCGCGACCGCGCCGTTCTTGGCGCCTTTGGAGGGGTGGGCGCGGCCGTACGCTCCGTTGCCGCTGGGGCTTCGGGTGCTCAGCGAAGTCGTGTTCGGCGTCTTCCTGGGGTTGGTGCTGGTCGCGGCGGCGTCCGTGGTGGTGCGGTTCCGGCGGTCGACCGGGCGGCCGCGGGCGCAGGTGAAGTGGCTGGCGATCGCGGGGGTGGTCGCGGTCTGCTACCCGTTCGTCTGCCTGGCGGAGATCGTGGTGACGGGCGAGTCGGGGACGGTCGCGACCGTGACCGGCGTACTGGCGTTGGTCAGCTTGCCGACGGCCGTTGCCGTGGCGGTGTTGCAGCACGACCTGTACGACGTGGATCGGGCGGTGGCCGATGCGGTCACGTACGCGATCGTGCTGGTGGCGTTGCTGGCGACGTACGCGGTGTCGGCTCTTGCTCTCGGGCTGGTGGTCGGGCGCGGGTCGGCGGTGGCCGCAGCGACGGCGACAGCCGTGTGTGCGTTGGTGCTGGCGCCGCTGCGGTCGTGGTTGCGGCGGGTTGTCGACCGGCGGTTGTACCCGCCGCGGCGGGCTGCGTTGGCGGCGATCGACGAGTTGCAGCATCGGATCCACGCTGGTGAGGGGAGTCCTGAGGAGCTGGAAGCCGTGCTGCGGCAGGCTTTGCGGGATCCGGAGTTGCGGGTGGGGTATCTGGTGCCTGGGGCGGCGGGGTTTGTTGATGCGGCGGGGGAGCCGGTGGGTGGTGAGGTGGTGCCGGTGATGCTGGGTGGGGTGCAGATCGGGGTTCTTGCGGGGAACGGTTCCGCCGTACTGCGGGTGGTTGCGGATGCGGCGGCGAGTTTGGTGGAGGTCACGCGGTTGCGGGCGGAGCTCGCGGGGGCTTTGCGGGAGGTTGAGGCCAGTCGGGCTCGGCTTGTCCAGGCTGGGGATGCGGAGCGGCGTCGGCTTGAGCGGGATCTGCATGACGGGGCTCAGCAGCGGTTGGTCTCGCTGGGGATGAGTTTGCGGTTGGCCCAGCGGCATCTGGCCGATGGGACGGTCGACGTGGACGGTGTGCTCGACCAGGGGTTGCCGAGCTGGCTACGGCGGTGGCGGAGCTGCGGCAGATCGCGCACGGGTTGCGGCCGACGAGCTTGGACGACGGGTTGCCGGCCGCGCTGGCGGCGATCACGCGGAACCTGCCGATTCCGGTGCGCTTGCAGGTGGTGGGGGATGAGCTGCCGGAGCAGCTGATCACGACGGCGTACTTCGTGGCGGCCGAGGCGGTGGTGAACGCGGCGAAGTACGCGCAGGCGACGAGAATCGGCGTCCAGGTGACGCGGTCGCCGGAGGCCGTCCGCATCCGCGTCGAGGACGACGGCTGCGGCGGAGCACAAGCCCGCCCTGGCTCAGGCCTGACCGGCCTGACCGACCGAGTGGTGGCGCTTGGCGGTTCGCTCACGATGCACAGCCCAGCCGGCGCCGGCACAGCGATAGAGGTGGTCCTGCCGTGCGGATTGTGATTGGGGAGGACTCCGCGTTGTTTCGGGCGGGGTTGGCTCGGTTGCTGGGGGATGCGGGGCACGAGATCGTGGGGCTGGCGGGGGATGCGGTGTCGTTGGTGACGGTGGTGGGGGAGACGGCGCCGGAGTTGGTGATTGTCGATGTGCGGATGCCGCCGGAGTTGACCGATGACGGTGCTCGGGCTGCGAAGAGGTTGCGGGGGGTTGTATCCGGAGCTGGCGATCGTGTTGCTGTCGCAGCATGTGGAGACGCGGCACTCGACCGAGTTGGTGAGCGGCGGGCGGTTCGGGTATCTGCTGAAGGACCGGGTGCTGGCGGTCGACGAGTTTCTCGACGCGCTCGAGCGGGTGGCGGCGGGTGGATCGGCGCTGGACCCGGAGGTGGTGGAGAGCCTGATCGGGCGGTCGCGGGCCGAGGATCGGCTGGCGGCGTTGACGGCGCGTGAGCGGGAGGTGCTCGCGCTGATGGCCGAGGGGTGCACGAACGTGGGGATCAGCCGGCGGCTCTGGCTGACCGAGCGGACCGTGGAGACCCACATCGGCAGCATCCTCGGCAAGCTCGGGCTCCTGGTCAACGACGAGCAGCACCGCCGGGTGCTCGCCGTACTCGCCTATCTTGGGGATCACTAGCCACTCGAGAGAGGACGCCGCAGATGCGGGTCGCTGTTTTCCATCCGGGAGCCATGGGGTCGCAGCTCGCCGCGCAGTTGGTGGCGGCGGGGCACGAGGTGCACTGGGTGCCGGAAGGACGCAGTACGGCGTCGGTCGCGCGCGCCGAGGCGGCGGGGCTGATCGGTTCGTCGTACGACGAAGCGGTGGGTGGGGCCGAGGTGGTGCTGTGCTCGTGCGCGCCGCAGGGCGCGGTGGCGATCGCCGAGGAGGTGGGTCGGTCGGGCTTCGCGGGGATCTACGTCGAGGCGAACCCGCTGTCGCCGAACTCCCTGCAGCGGACGCGCGAAGCATTGCCCAAGGCAACCTTCGTGGACGGCGGAGTGATCGGCCCGCCGCCGACCGGCGGTCCGAGTCCGACGCACTTGATGCTCTCGGGCGCAGCGGCCGAGCAGGCGGCGGGTTTGTGGGCCGGTACGTCGGTGACGCCGATGGTGGTCGGGGCCGAGCCCGGGGCGGCGAGTGCGGCCAAGTCGTCGTACGCGCTGTACAACAAGGGGAAAGCGGCGTTGGCCGTGCTGGCGTTCCAGCTGGCGGCCGAGCACGGCGTGACCGAGGCGCTGACGGCGCAGCACACGCGGGCCGATGGCGGATCGCTGAAGGATCCGGGATTGCCGGAGCAGCTGCGGGCGGTGGCTTGGCGGTGGGGCCCGGAGTTCGACGAACTGGCGGAGACGATGGACGCGGCCGGTCTGGAAGGCGACGCGGCGCGGGCGTTGCGCGAGGTGTGGACTCAGCTGAGCCGGTAGTCGGCCAGGACGAACGGCGGGATCTGCTGCGCGACGGCCGTCAGGTCGTCGAGGGCCGCCGTCACGGTGTCGACGGTCCACCAGTGGAGACCCCAGGTGACGAGGTACGGGCCGTCGATCCACCACTGCAGGTGAGGGTGCTGGAGCATCCACTCCATGAGCTGCGGGTGGACGACGGCGGAGGCGTAGCGCTGGTTGGGCGACTCGACGGCGAAGGTCTCGTTGAAGGTGCCGGACTCGAGTTGCTGGTCGGGGACGCGGAGGGTGCGGGCGATCGGGTCGTCGGTGGTGACGGCGATCGACGGGAGGACGACGGGGAGCTGTACGGCGACCACGTGCAGCTTGGTCGCCGTACTGGTTCTGGTGGTCGCGTGGGAGTGGTCGAAGGCGCGGAACGCGTAGCCGGCGTACTGGCCCGTGATCAGGCGGGTGTTGGTGCCGGAAGTGAGGATGCGGTTCGCGACGCCTTCGAGGGCTGGGTCCATCGGTGCTGGGGTCCAGCCGTTGTGCTGGGCGGCCTGGGTGCGTGCGGTGAAGAAGCGCTGACGCTTGGTCCTCGCCCAGACGGCGAGCGCGGCCAGGGCGGCGGCAAGAACCAGCAGGGTGATCAGCACGCAGACGAAACTAACGGATCTGCCGGGCCACCTGGGGGTCGACCGCTGTACTGCGAAGGATCCCGGCGAGTGCCTCCACGCCGTCCACCAGGCGAGGACCGGGACGCGCGAAGTAGCCGTTCGCGTCGACGGCCCAGACCGGTACGTCGGGCAGCAGTCCTTGGTCGATCAGGTCCTTGCCCAGGCGCGCCGAGTCGTCGAGCCCGAATCCACACGGCGCGACCACCACAACCTCAGGCCGAGCCGCGGCAACAGCCGGCCAGGTCGTCCGCCCGGATCGCAGCCCAGCGGACCCCAGCACGCTGACACCGCCGGCCACTTCCACCATCTCCGGAATCCAGTGCCCAGGAGCGAACGGCGGATCGGTCCACTCCAGAACCAGCATTTTCTGTTCTGTCCGAGGTTGTTTCTCCACCCCAGACAATCTGTGTCTGAGGTTTTCGATCAGCGGCTCGGACGGGCGGCCGATGGCTTGGGCGATCTGTGCGATGGATTCCAGGACCTCGGTGAGGTCGTGGGGGTCGGTGGTGACGACCTTGGCCTGGCAGCCCAGGTAGGACAGCGCTTCTTCCACGTCGTCGACGTCGATGGCGCAGACGGCGCAGAGGTCCTGGGTGATGACCAGGTCGGGGTCGATCGTGCGGAGGGCGTCTCGGTCGAGCTTGTAGAGGTCTTCGCCGGCTGCCGCCCGCTCGCGGACGGCGGCGTCGATCTCGGCCGGTGTGAGGCCGGCCGGAAGGTTGGTGGTGGAGACGATTCGCCGCTCGCGGGCGGCCGCGGGGTAGTCGCACTCGAAGGTGACGCCGTGGACCTCGTCCCCTGCGCCCAGTGCGAAGCAGATCTCGGTCGCCGACGGGAGCAGCGAGACGATTCTCATGGTTCGACCCTAAGGCCTGCTTCCGTCTCCCACTCTGCAGCGCGGGAGACGGAAGCAGGAGCATCAGGGCTGGACGGTGAAGGTGTAGGTCTTCTGACCGGTCGTGACGGAGGCTCCGGCGGCGGTCGTGGCGGTGCCCTCGAAGACGAGGGTGTAGGTGCCGGCGGCTTCGAAGGCCCAGTTGGCGTGGGCGTGGGTGTTGACGGGGAACGACCGGTTGTCGGGCAGGCCGTTGCCGCTGTCGTACCAAACCGTCGGCGTGCCGAAGGAGTTGGTCGTGAACACGCTGACATCGGCAGGCCCGGAGGCCGAGACCAGCCGGACGGTGACCGAGTTGTTCTGCAGCGCGCCTGAAGGTACGCCCTCGGTGCTGAACCCGGGCCAGACCAGGTTGCTGTTCTGAGTCTGCGGCAGGATCCAGACCGGCGCGCCGGCCGTGCCCAGGAACGAGTACGCCGAGTTCGACGGCACGGTCGTCTTGCTCGCCGAGACCGCGTTGAGCACCACGTCGGCCGGGTTGCGGTCGACGGCCGGGCTGACGGTGCTGTCCCGGAGATCCAGCGTCAGCGCCGAACCGGTCCAATCGACGTCGACCGCGTCAACGTGTCCCTGCGAAATGGTCACTGCCGCGTGGGCGGGGGCGATGGAGACCAGCGACACCACCGCGGCCGCGGCCGCGCCAGTCACCAGCCGAGCCTTGAGGGAGCGCTTCCTGGTCAGCGTGCTGGTCACTGGGCCACCACCTTGAAGACGTAGGTGGTGATCGGCGAGCTGACGTTCTGCCCCGTCGCGGCGAGCTTGCCGCTGGCCCGGACCTTGACCTTGTACGTCCCGGGCGCCTCGAACGCCCAGTTGGCGTGCAGGTGATCCCCGGCGGTGGTGTTGATCCGGTCCGGGAGGCCGTTCCCGCTGTCGACCAGGACGGTCGGCGCGCCGAAGGCATCGGTGGTGTAGATGCTGACGGCGGCCGGTCCGCTCACGCCGACGACGTCGAGCTTGACCGAGTCGGAGGCGAAGACTCCGGCCTCGATCTCCTCGACGCCGATGCCCGGCCACAGCAGCTCCGGATCCTGCACCTGCGGCAGCACCCAGACCGCCGCACCCGGCGTACCGAGGAAGCCGAAAGCCGGGTCGGCCGGGACCGTGGTCTCCGAGCCGGGCTTGGCGACCAGCTGGACGTCGGCAGGGGAGTACTCGACGTCGTTCTCCTCGTCGTGGACATGGAGGTCGAACGCGCCGTCCTCGAAGGCGATGCCGATCACGTCGACATGGCCCTGGTCGAGCACGATGCAGGGTGCGGCCTGGGCGGGGACCGCCAGGCCGGTGAACGCGAGGACTGCCACGGCGGGCAGTGCCACACGGTACGAAGTGCGCATGAACTTCCTTTCAGGGGTGGACGGAAACCACGGCCGTCGCGCTGTGGCGACGGTGGCTGAGCAGGCCGTGCCGGGGCGCGAACACCCAGCAGGCCACGAACACGGCGGTGGCCGTGAGCACGATCAACCCGCCGGCGGCGAGGTTGAACGCGTAGGACAGGTAGAGCCCGGCGAGGCCGGACCCGGCGCCGATCAGCGGCGCGATCAGCATCATCACGCCGATCCGGTCGGTCAGCAGCCGGGCACAGGCGGCCGGGGTGACCAGCAGGGCGAGCACGAGAATGTTGCCGACGGCCTGGATCGAGATGACGATCGCGACGGTGACCATCGCGTACAGGGCCATGTCGAGCCAGAAGATCGGCAGACCGGCCGCGCGCGCGGTCTCGCGGTCGAGGCCGACGGTGACGAGCTCCTTGTGGAGACCGCCGGTGATCAGCAGGAGGATCGCGCCGGCGACTCCGACGGTGACCACGTCGCCGCTGCTGATGCCGAGGACCGAGCCGAACAGGAACGACTCGAGCGAACCGCCGTACCCCGGTGCTGTGCTCATCACCACGATGCCTAGGCCGAAGGCAGCTGCGAAGAAGACGCCGATCACGGTGTCCTCCTTGAGGCGGCGGTTCTGGGAGAAGACGGCGACGGCGAGGGCCGTCACCAGGCCGGCGACGATGCCGCCGACGACCAGGCTGGTGTGCAGGGCGAACGCGATCGCGATGCCGGGGAAGACCGCGTGCGCCACCGCGTCGCCGATGAAGGCCATGCCGCGGAGGGCGACGTGGCTGCCGATCACGCCGCAGACCAGGCCGGACATCAGGACGACGAGGAACGCGCGCTGCATGAAGACGTGCTGCCAGGGCTCGGTGAAGAACTCGATCATCGGTCGACTCCGAGGCTGTGCAGGAGTTGGTCGGATCTCGTGACGCCGAACGCTTCGAGCCAGATGGCGGGGTCGCGGAGCTGGTCGGGTGGGCCTTCGGCGACGACCGTGCGGTTGAGCAGGCAGAGACGGTCGCAGGTGTCGGCCGCGGCGGGGAGGTCGTGGGTGGTCATGAGGATGGCCGTGCCCTCTTTGGTCAGCCGGCGGAAGAGGTGGGTGAGGGCTTCTTGGGTGGGGACGTCGAGGCCGGTGAACGGTTCGTCGAGGAGGAGCAGTTCTGGGCGTACGGCGAGGGCGCGGGCGACGAGGACGCGTTGGCGTTGGCCGCCGGAGAGTTCACCGATCGGGCGGCGGTGCAGGTCGGCCAGGTCCACTCGTTCCAAGGCTTGCTGGGTGGCTTCCTGGTCGGTCCGGGTGGGGCGGCGGAGCCAGCCGGTGAGGTGGGTGCGGCCGGTGGTCACCGCGGTGCGGACGTCGACGGGGAAGTCCCAGACGAAGTCGTGGCGCTGAGGGACGTAACCGATGGTGCCGCGGGCCTGGGCTGGGGTTCTGTTGTTGATGTCGATGGTGCCGGTGGAGGTGGGGAGGAGGTTGAGGACGGCGCGCAACAGCGTGGTCTTGCCGGCACCGTTCGGGCCGATCAGGCCGACCTGCTCGGACTTCGTGACCTGGAGGTCCACGTCGCGCAGGACGAGCCGGCCGCCGAGCTCGACCGAGACACCCTGCAGCGACAACACCTCGTCGCCGGTCATGCGGTGGTCCGGTGGCGACGGCGCAGGAGCAGGAAGGCCAAGCCGGCCAGGAAGATCGCGGCCGCTCCCGTGGCCAGTACGACGGGTAGCACCGAGGAACCGTTCGAAGAGCTGGAGTTCGCCGCGCGATCGTTGCTAGCAGCAATGTCATTGCCCTGGCCGCTCGAGTTCTCCTGGCCCGCGGTACCGGGAGCCTGGGGTGACGGAGCCTCGGCCACCTGGGCGAGGATCGTGGCTGGAGCCGCGTCCCCGGCGTACAGGCGAAGTGTCCGGCGATCGGTGACCTCACTGCCGTCCTTGAGCCGGGCGGTCATCGCGACGTCGAGCTGGTACAGCCCCGCGGTGTCGAAGGTCCAGTTGCCGTGCACATGCGTGCCGACGTCGATGCCGCTGGCCTGCGGGAGCGGTTTGCGGCTGTCGAAGACGGTGGTGGGCTGACCGAAGTCGGAGTTGAGGAACAACGTGAACGCGCCGGGCCCGCGGACTCCTTCCAGCGACCAGGTGACCTCACGGTCGACGCGCTGCTCGATCTCCGGGTCCTGCGTGTTCCAGCCCGGCCAGACCACGCCGTCGCGCTGGACCTGCGGGATCACCCAGACCTTCTGTTGCGGCTTCCCGAGGAACGAGTACGCCGGATCGGTGGGCACGGTGACCTGTGCGGCGGCCGGTGCCTGCAGGACGACCTGGTCGAGCGGCCGCCAGACAGCCGGGTCCACAGTGTCGTCGCGCAACTGGACGGTCCACCGGCCGTCGACGAACCTCGGACCGAGATCGACGTGGCCGGCCGAGATCACCCGGCCGTCGGCGGCCGCCGTACCGGATCCTGCGGGTGAGCTCTCCTGGGCCGAAGCCGGCGCGGTGACCAGGACGGAGCCGGCCAGGAGCGGTACGACGGTGAGCGCGGAGGCCAACGAGCGAAGGACCGGACCAGGACGCCGGTGGCCGCGAGTGGCTCCGTCGGCAGCGCGCCGGATCATCGGGTCCCACCCAGGCACCGCTTCAGCTCCTCGGCGTTGTGGCGCATCATCGCGACGTACGAGCGGGCGTTGTCGTCGAAGGAGTCGCCGTAGAGCAGGCAGACCGCGACGTTCTGGTCCTTGGCGACCTGGGTCAGCACCGAGGCGCGCTGGGCCAGGTTCGGCTCGACGAAGACCGCCGGGACCTCGAGGTTGCGGATCGTCTCGGACAGTTTGCGGACCTGGTCCACGCTGGGCTCCTGGGCGGGGTTGGGGACGACGAAGCCGGCCACGGTCATCCCGTAGGCGTCGGCGAGGTAGCCGAAGGCGTCGTGGGTGGTGATCAGCTGGCGCCGGTCGGCGGGGATCGAGGCGACCTCGGCGCGGACGTACTCGTCCAGCTCGTCGAGCTCTCGGAGGTAGGTCGCAGCGTTGTCGCGATAGGTCTGCTCGTTGCCGCGGTCGGCGGAGATCAGGGTGTCGCGGATCAGCTGCACGTAGGCCTTGGCGTTGGCCACGTCCTCCCACAGGTGCGGGTCGATCTCGCCGTGGACGTGCTTGCCGAGCACCGCTTGCGGCAGTTGATGGACCTGACCGCCGGGCTTCCCGAGAAAGCTGAACCTCGGATCGTCCGGCACGCTCACCAGCGCTTTGTTCGGTACGTCGATGACGACCTGGCCGGCGGGCACGTCGGCCTGGGCGTCGCCGACCTTCCGTACGTCGGAGAACGCCAGCAGCCGTCCGCTGTCCAGATCGACGGTCAGGTCGGTGTGACCGTCGTCCAGCACCGTGGCCGGGCCGCCGGCCGCCGGGGCCACGCCCCGCGACTCGACGCCGACGGCGAAGGTGAACGTGCCACTGCCGAGCTGCTGGACCGGTTTGCCGTCGCCGACCTCGAGGCCGGCCGCCAGCGTGAGGCGGTAGATCCCCGGCTTGGTGAACGCCCAGTTCAGGTGGGTGTGCGCGGCGGGTGGAAGGGTCGTCACGTCGTCCGGGCCGACACCGTCGGAGGAGTCAAAGTACCGGTCGGGCTGTCCCAGGGACTCGGTCAGATAGGCGATCAGCCGGCCGGGACCTTCGACCTCGGTCGCCCGCAACTGGACCGACGACGTTCGGGTCGCGCCGCGGGCCTTGCCGGTGCCGCGGACTCTCAGGCCCAGCCAGAGCACGTCCAGGCCGATGTTCTCCACCAAGGGGATGACGTGCGCGCCGTACGACTCGGCGGCCTCGGCGAGCGAGACGTTCGGGCTGCCCTCCGGGGCGTTCGCGTCGATGGTCTTGATCAGCGACTGGGGTTCCAGCAGCAGATGGTTGGTGAAGGTCACGTCCGCTCGTGCGACCCGCTTGGCGTCGGCCGGAGTCGGCTCGTAGGAGTGCGGGTCGCCGCCGGCCGGGACCAGGGACGAGGTGGTCACCAGGTCGCCGCCGACGTGCTGGACGAGATCGGCGAGGATCTCGGTGGTGGAGACGACGGTCAGCTTGTCACCGTCCGCCCCGGCCGCACCGGAGCAGCCGGCCAGCAACCCGAGGGCCGCAACTGAAGCCACGACGCGGCGGGCCGCCGGAGCCGGGAAGGCCCGGCCGGACCATCGAGAGGACGGCGAGACGTTCGTCGGTGCGGTCCGGCCCCACGGGGTGAGGCTCCTGGCGCTTCTCCAGGGTCGTGATCGAGGGTTCGTCATCAGGACCTGGCCTTTCGCGAGCGGCCGGCGACGAGCACGACCGTGCCGAGGACGAGCAGCAGCGCGCCGGCCACGATCCAGGTGATCCCCACCGAGCCGCCGGTCGTGGCGAGCTTGCAATCGGCGACCGCGGGAGCTGTCCCGCCCTTGCTCACCTGCCGATCGGTCGCGGTGGCGGTGCTCGCCTGCCGGTCACCGGCCGGGACAGGGCCCACGGCGGGGGCACCTCCGGCGGCGGAGGTGCCGACCTCGAAGGTCAGGTCGGCCGTGTCGGTCACCTTCGTACCGTTGGTGAGCGTCGCGCTGTGGGTGAAGGTGACCCGGTAGGTCCCGGGCGCCGTGAAGGCCCAGTTGCCGTGGGCATGGGTTCCGAGTGGGACCTTGGTGGTGTCGGGTAATCCGTTCGAGCTGTCGAAGACGACCTTGGGCTGACCGAACGAGTCGAACTCGAAGACCGAGACCTTGCCGGGCCCGGAGACCCGGTCGAGGCGCCAGTCGACGGCGCCGGTGACCTGGTTGGCGGCCAGCTCCTCGGTGTTCCAGCCCAGCCAGACGACGCCGTCCTTCTGTGTCTGGGGGATCTGCCACAGCTTGGCCCCGGCCTTCCCGAGGAAGCCGAACGCGCCGCCCGGGGCCGTCGTCTCCGCGGCCGTGCCGAGCCGCACCGTGACCTGGTTCGGTTCGCGCCACACCAGGCTGCCGGTGCGGGTGCCGTCCTTGACCCGTGAGGTCAGTCGCCCGTTCTCGATCCGGACGGCGTAGTCCGCGTGGCCCGTGGTCAACGCCACCTGGCTGCCCGTCGACCCCGAACCGCCAGGTCGGGTCGGCTGCTTGCCACCCGAACCGGCACCGGACGACGATGCCGCTCCCGCTGGTCCCGGGGTGGTGACACAGGGCCGTAGTTGCTGGCCGCTGCCGGAATTGTTGCCGGAGCCTCCGCTACCCGACCCGGCTGACCCGCCCGACTCGCCGGAGCCGCCGGACTGACCGGATCCATCGGTCGGCCGCGTGCCACCGTCCGTCGGGCCGGCGCCGGGATCGTTCGACGGCGGGAACGTGGGCGACTGCGACGCGCTCGGGGACGCTGTCGGGGTCGGGGCGCCCGGACACAAGGCAGCGAGGTCCTCGCCGACGACGACTGCCAGCGTGGCGGTGTCCTTGAGCGTCGTACCGGTCTTGGTCGTCGCGGCGTACGAGAAGGTCAGCCGATACAGGCCGCGCTGGGTGAAGGCCCAATTGCCGTGGGCGTGGGTCGGAGCGGCCAGGGACACGGTCTGCGGGAGTTTCCGGCTGCTGTCGTAGGAGATCAACGGAGCACCGAACTGGTCGAACTGGTAGACCGCGACCTTCCCCGGTCCTCGAACCGCGTCCAGGGACCACCGCACCGGGCCGGACAGCTTGCCGTAGTCCACGGACTCGGTGTTCCAGCCGGCCCACAGCAGATCGCCGGCCTGGGTCTGCGGGATCTGCCAGACGGTCGCGCTCGGTGCGCCGAGGAATCGGTACGCCGCGTTCGCGGGCACCTGCTCGTCGGCGGAGGACTTGACCTGGAAGGCCAGCGTCCCGGGATCGCGCCAGACCGCACCGCCCTCGGTGCCGTCCTTGATCTGGAATCGCAAGCGGTCGCCCACGGTGCGGGCGGCGACGTCGACGTGCCCGGCGGACAGGACGCGCCGGATGCACGACGGCGGAGTGGTCGGACCGGTCGTCGGCGGCGTGACAGTCGGGCTCGGAGACGGCGTCGGCGTCGGGCTCGGCGACGGCGACGGTGTAGGGCTCGGCGACGGCGACGGCGACGGTGTAGGGGTCGGAGTCGGGCTGGGGCTCGGCGTCGGACTCGGTGTCGGGCTGGGACTCGGAGTCGGCGTCGGCGGTGGTTCGACGTACTCGCCCACGACGAAGGTGTAGACGATCGGCCCCGACGTGACCGGCTGTCCGTCCGGAGTGGTCGCGCTCGCCTCGAAGGTCAACCGGTAGGTCCCGAGCGCGGTGAAGGCCCAGTTGGCGTGCACGTGCCGCCCGACCGGCTGGCGCACCGTCCGGTACGCCGGATCGGTGGAGCTGAACTGCCGGCGGACCGGCCCACTGCCCTCCCAGTTGAAGAACACCTCGACCGCCCCCGGCCCCTGCGCGCCGACCAGCGTGAGGTCGACCACGTCGTCCCGCAGCGTTCCGGGGGCGATGCTTTCGGTGCTCCAGCCCGGCCAGAGCAGTTCGGGATCCTGCGATTCCGGCGCGATCCACACGGTCTGCCCCGGTGCGCCGAGGAAGGCGAACTCGGGGAGGTCGGGCAGTTCGACCCGTGCCGAGCCGCGGTCCTCGAGGTTGAACACCACACCGGCCGGATCGGCCTCCCGGTAGTCCGGGGCGTTGCCGATCCGGGAGTTCAGCCGCAGCGCGGAACCGTCGTACGTCGTGTGCAGGACGTCGGTGTGCACGGCGCGCAGCACTTCGGGCGGGGCGTCGACGGCCCCGGCGGACCGGGGGATCAGCAGGATCAGGCAGGTCAGGAGGGCGAGTCCGGCAGCCGGAACCAGGCGGCGGAACAGGTGAGTGGCGGTCACGAGGCGGGACTCTAACTGAATCGACAATCATTTTCATTAGACCTGGACGGTTCCCCGCCGGAGCACGCCGAAAAGTCGTCACGGTCGACCGGGGCCCCGGATTTCTCGTCTGGGCGGGTGGTGGGTAGACTGTTTTGGTTGCCTCGGCGAGGGACGCCCCCCGACTGCGCTTGATGTCGAAGTGCTCGACTCGGTGAGAAGTGCTAGGCGGGCGCGGCTCCGTGATCGACGCGGTGGTTCGTTGCCTGACGCCTTTTCCGGAGTCAAGACGTGCCCGCTGAGGCTCTGCAACCGGTTCCACCACCAGTCAACTGATCACCGCAACAAGCTTGAGGGAGTTCATCTCGTGGCCGAGGTCAAGATCCAAGCCGAGTCGCGCACGGAGTTCGGCAAGGGTGCTGCCCGCCGAATCCGCCGGGACAGCAAGGTCCCCGCCGTTCTGTACGGCCATGGCACGGACCCGGTGCACATCACGCTGCCCGGTCACGACACCATGCTGGCCCTGAAGACCGCCAACGCCCTGCTGCTGATCGAGGTCGAGGGGCACGAGAGCCTGCTCGCCCTGCCGAAGCAGGTTCAGCGCGACCCGATCAAGGGCTTCATCGAGCACGTCGACCTGGTCATCGTGAAGCGCGGTGAGAAGGTTCAGGTCGACATCGCCGTGCACCTCGAGGGCGAGGCCGTCAGCGAGACCCTGGTCGTGCTGGAGAACGCCAGCATCCTGGTCGAGGCCGAGGCGACGCACATCCCGGACGGTGTCACCGTCTCGATCGAGGGCCTGGACGCCGGCGCCCAGATCCACGCCTCCGACCTGAAGCTGCCCGCGGGCACCACGCTGGCCGTCGAGCCGGACACGCTGATCGTCAACGTGACCGCCGCCGCGACCGCCGAGCAGCTGGACGCCGAGCTGGCCGAGGCCGAGGCCGAGGCGGGCATCGAGAAGGACGAGGCGGACGCCCCGGCCGAGGAGCCGGTCGCCGCTGCCGCGGAGTAGTACTTCGCCGTACAGGCATCAACAGGAGAGGGCCGGGAGATCCGTGGCGGACGACGTGTGGTTGGTCGTCGGGCTGGGGAATCCCGGCCCTTCCTATGCCAAGACGCGGCACAACGTCGGCCAGATGGTGGTCGACGAGCTGGCCGGCCGTGTCGGTGGCGGCTGGAAACAGCACAAGCAGGCCAAGGCCGAGGTGATCGAGACCCGGCTCAGCGGGTACCGGACGATCCTGGTCAAGCCGCGCTCGTTCATGAACGAGTCGGGCGGGCCGGTCTCCGGGCTGCTCAAGTTCTTCAAGGTCGAGCCGGTCCGCCTGGTCGCCGTGCACGACGAGCTGGACATCGACTTCGCCGCGCTGCGGCTCAAGTTCGGTGGCGGCGACAACGGGCACAACGGCCTGAAGTCGATCCGCAAGTCGGTTGGCACCGGTGACTACCATCGAGTGCGGTTCGGGGTCGGGCGTCCGCCCGGCCGGCAGAGCCCGGCGGACTTCGTGCTGAACGAGTTCTCCAGCACCGAGCGCAAGGACCTTCCGTTCGAGCTCGACCGCACCGCCGACGCCATCGAGTCACTGCTCGCTGACGGCCTCGAAGTCTCCCAAGGGAAGTACAACTCGTGAAACTGGCCGGTCTGGTCGACACCCTCGTCACCGATCCGGTGGTCGCCGACGCGATCGGTGACGCCCGCAAGGACATCCGGACCGGCGGTGTCGCCACGCTCGACCTGAGCGCGCCGGGCTCGATCCGCCCGGTGCTGCTGGCCGCGCTCGCGTCCGAGCGGCTCGGCGCCGATCGCCCGGTGCTGGCGGTCACCGCGACGTTCCGCGAGGCCGAGGAGCTCACCGAGGCCCTGCAGTGCCTGGTCGAGCCCGGCTCGGTCGCGTACTACCCGGCCTGGGAGACGCTGCCGCACGAGCGGCTGTCGCCCCGGTCCGACACCGTCGGGCGGCGTCTCGCCGTACTGCGGCGCCTGGTGCACCCGGACCCGTCCGACGAGACGACCGGGCCGATCAAGATCCTGGTCGCGCCGGTCCGTTCCGTGCTGCAGCCACAGGTCGCCGGCCTGGCCGACCTGCGCCCGGTCCAGCTGCACGTCGGCGACTCGATGGAGCTGGAGGACGTGGTCACCCGGCTCGCCGGTGCGGCGTACAGCCGGGTCGACCTGGTCGAGCGACGCGGTGAGTTCGCGGTCCGCGGCGGCATCATCGACGTCTTCCCGCCGACCGAGGAGCACCCGCTGCGGGTCGACTTCTTCGGTGACGACGTCGAGGAGATCCGGTACTTCGCGGTCGCCGACCAGCGGTCGCTGGAGATCGCCGAGCACGGCCTGTGGGCGCCGCCGTGCCGCGAGCTGCTGCTCACCGACGAGGTGCGCGCGCGGGCCGGCGTACTGGCCAAGGAGCACCCGGAGCTGGCCGAGCTGTTCGAGAAGCTCGCCGAGGGCCATTCGGTCGAGGGGATGGAGTCGCTCGCGCCCGTCCTGGTCGACGACATGGAGCTGCTGGTCGACCTGATGCCGGAAGGCACCCACGTCGTGGTCAGCGACCCCGAGCGGGTCCGTGCCCGCGCGCACGACCTGGTCGCGACCAGCCAGGAGTTCCTGGAAGCGTCCTGGGCGGCGGCCGCCGGGGGAGGCGAGGCGCCGATCGACCTGGGCGCCGCGGCGTACATGTCGCTGGCCGACGTACGGACGCAGGCGCTCGACCGTGGGCTGGCCTGGTGGAGCCTGTCGCCGTTCGCGGCCGCGCCGGCCGACGAGCCCGAGCTGCGCGACTCGATGGGTGGGCGGGTCTCGTTCGACATCGACACCGACAGCGGAGCGGTCCGCAGCCGGCAGATCGCCGCGCACGAGGTCGACGCGTACCGCGGTGAGACCGCGGCCGCGGTCGAGGACGTCCGCGGCTGGCTGCGCGACGGCTGGCGCGTCGTCTGCGTCACCGAGGGCCACGGCCCGGCCCAGCGGCTGGCCGAGGTGTTCTCCGAGGCGGAGCTGCCGGCCCGGACCGTCGACTCCATCGACGCTGTCCCCGAGCCGGGCGTCGTGCTGATCTCCCAGGGCGCGCTCGACCACGGCTTCATTGCCGAAGGCATCAAGTTCGCGGTGCTCACCGAGAACGACCTGGCCGGGCAGCGCTCGGCGGCCGAACGCCGTTCCCAGCAACGGATGCCGAGCCGCCGGAAGAAGACCGTCGACCCGCTGGAGCTGGCGCCCGGCGACTTCGTCGTGCACGAGCAGCACGGCGTCGGCCGGTACGTCGAGATGATGCAGCGCACGGTCGGCACCGGCACCCAGCGGACCACCCGCGAGTACGTCGTGATCGAGTTCGCGCCGAGCAAGCGCGGCCAGCCCGGCGACCGCCTGTTCGTGCCGACCGACCAGCTCGACCAGGTCACCCGGTACGTCGGCGGCGAGCAGCCCTCGCTGGACAAGATGGGCGGCGGCGACTGGGCCAAGCGCAAGGGCCGCGCCCGCAAGGCGGTCCGCCAGATCGCCGGCGAGCTGATCAAGCTGTACGCCGCGCGCCAGGCCACCAAGGGCCACGCGTTCGCCAAGGACACGCCGTGGCAGCGCGAGCTCGAGGACGCGTTCCCGTTCGTCGAGACGCCCGACCAGCTGGCCACCATCGACGACGTCAAGCACGACATGGAACGCGTCATGCCGATGGACCGGATCGTCTGCGGCGACGTCGGCTACGGCAAGACCGAGATCGCCGTCCGGGCCGCGTTCAAGGCGGTCCAGGACGGCAAGCAGGTCGCCGTCCTGGTGCCGACGACGCTGCTCGTCCAGCAGCACTACGCGACCTTCGCCGAGCGGTACGCCGCGTTCCCGGTGAACGTCGCGCCGCTGTCGCGGTTCCAGACCGACAAGGAGTCCAAGGCCACGATCGACGGGCTGGCCGACGGCTCGGTCGACGTGGTGATCGGGACGCACCGGCTTTTCAGCGGCGAGGTCGCGTTCAAGGACCTCGGCCTGGTCGTGGTCGACGAGGAGCAGCGCTTCGGCGTCGAGCACAAGGAGCAGCTCAAGCGCCTGCGGACGGCGGTCGACGTCCTGACGATGTCGGCGACGCCGATCCCGCGGACGCTGGAGATGTCGATCACCGGTATCCGCGAGATGTCCACGATCGCCACCCCGCCGGAGGAACGGCACCCGGTGCTGACCTTCGTCGGCGCGTACGAGGAAGGCCAGATCACCGCCGCGATCCGGCGCGAGCTGCTGCGCGAGGGCCAGGTCTTCGTCGTGCACAACCGGGTCAACACGATCGAGAAGGCCGCCGCGCGGATCCGTCAGCTGGTGCCCGAGGCCCGGGTGAGCGTCGCGCACGGCCAGATGAACGAGCACACCCTGGAGAACGTGATCCAGGGCTTCTGGGAGAAGCAGTCCGACGTGATCGTCTGTACGACGATCGTCGAGTCCGGCATCGACATCTCGAACGCGAACACGATGATCGTCGAACGCGCCGACCTGCTCGGCCTGTCCCAGCTGCACCAGCTCCGCGGCCGGGTCGGCCGGGGCCGCGAGCGGGCGTACGCGTACTTCTTCTTCCCGCCGGAGAAGCCGCTCACCGAGACCGCGCACGACCGGCTGGCCACCATCGCGCAGCACGCCGACCTCGGCGGCGGTATGGCGGTGGCGATGAAGGACCTGGAGATCCGCGGCGCCGGCAACCTGCTCGGCGGCGAGCAGTCCGGGCACATCGCCGACGTCGGCTTCGACCTGTACGTCCGGCTGGTCGGCGAGGCGGTCGCGGAGTACCGCGGCGACACCCAGGCCGACGAGCCCGAGGTGAAAATCGAGCTGCCGATCGACGCGCACCTCCCGCACGACTACGTGCCCTCGCAGCGGCTGCGGCTGGAGATGTACCAGCGGCTGGCCGCCGTACGGGACGAGGCCGGGATCGCGGAGCTGGTCGAGGAGCTGCACGACCGGTACGGCGACATCCCGCGGCCGGTGCTGAACCTGATCGAGGTCGCGAAGTTCCGCAACCACGCCCGGGTCGCGGGCCTGCACGACGTCACGCTGCAGGGCAATCTGATCCGGTTCGGGCCGGTCGAACTGCCCGATTCCAAGGTCATGCGACTGAACAGGCTGTACCCGAAGAGTCTGGTCAAGCCGCAACTGCGTACGATCCTGGTGCCGAGACCTGCCACCCGGCCGGTCGCCGGTGAGCCGCTGCGGGACCAGGAATTGCTGCAGTGGTGCGCCCGACTGATCGACGATGTGATCGCCGAGCCCGTGGGGGCGAAGGCCTGATGAGTTCGACACCGATGAGTTCCAGCTGGAGGAGAGTCCGTTGAGCAGAAAACTCGCGCACGTGGCGGGTGCCGCGCTGGCTTCGGTGCTGCTGCTGGGTGGTTGCGCCGAGGGGACCCACCCGGGCGCGGCGGCCGTGGTCGGCGGGACCGAGATCACCGTCGGCGACGTCGACGAGACCTCCCGCTCGGTCACCACCGCGCTCGGCCAGCCGTTCACCGCGTCGCTGGCGCTCAGCGAGCTGGTCAACAGCGCGCTGGTCCAGCAGGTCGCCGACCAGCGCGCGGTCACCGTCACCGACGCCGAGCTGGCGCCGGCCATGAAGGCCGTCGTCGGCGACCAGGCGGCGTACGACAAGTTCGTCGCCGACCCGGTGGCCGAGGAGTTCCTGCGTGGCGTCGCGAAGGCGGCGGTCGGCACGATCAAGCTCGGCGGCGGCACCGGGATCACCGACCCGAACGTGCAGCAGGCCCAGCAGGCCGGCCTGGTCGCGGTCAAGGACGCCGCGAAGACCATCGACGTCAGCGTCTCGCCGCGGTTCGGCAAGTGGACCGACGGCGCGATCGACGGCAAGGTGTCCGGCTCGCTGTCGGAGGAGTCCGCGCAGGCCAAGGCCAAGCGCGAGGCGGCCGAGCAGCAGCAGCAACAGCAGCAGCAGCCCCAGCCGCAGGGCTGACGGTTGATCAAGGTCGTCCTGACCAGCCCGCGGGTCGCGCCGGGTCTGCTGACCCGCGCGGCCTGGCAGGCGTTCGAGCAGGCGTCGGTGATCGGGGCGGCCGCGGGTGTCGAGAGCCCTTCCGTGCAGGCGGTGGTCGGCTCCGGGCTGGTCGTGACCTCGGTCGAAGGTGGCGCTGACGCCCAGTGGTCGTGGCTGGTCTCCGCCGCTGCTTCTGGCCAGGCTGTCGCCTGGCTGGTCGGCGAGGACGGGGAGCCGGCATTGCTGCGGCTGGTCGCGGACCAGCTCGCGCGCGAGCCGCGTCCGGCGTACGAGGTGGAGATCCTGCACGGCTCGTACGACGTACCAGGTGCCCGGCTGATCGACCTGGTCCAGGTGATGGACCGGCTGCGCCGCAACTGTCCGTGGGACCAGGAGCAGACGCACGAGTCGCTGGCCAAGTACCTGCTCGAGGAGACGTACGAGACGCTCGAGGCGATCGACACCGGGGACTCGGCGCATCTGCGGGAGGAACTGGGCGATCTGCTGCTGCAGGTCGCCTTCCACTCCCGGATCGCCGAGGAGACCGAGCAGGATCCCGACGGGGACGACGGGCCGTGGTCGATCGACGACGTCGCGGCCGGCATCGTCGAGAAGCTGATCCGCCGTCACCCGCACGTCTTCGGCTCGGTCGACGCGACGGACGTCGCCACGGTCGAGGCGAACTGGGAGACCATCAAGGCCGCCGAGAAGCAGCGGTCGTCGGTGCTGGAGGGCATTCCTACCGCTCTGCCTGCCCTCGCATTGGCCGACAAGGTGCTGTCGCGCGCTTCCAAGGTGCTGCCTGCTGTGGAGACTTCTGCGCTCGGTGAGGAGCAGGTCGGTGCCGCCTTGCTCGACCTCGTCCGCCAGGCGCGGGCCGCCGGGGTCGACCCCGAGCAGGCGCTGCGCAACGCCGTACGGGAGCTGGCTGACGACGTACGGGCCGCCGAGTAGCTACAGCGGCCCGTCCAGCAACGCCCGCAGCGCGTCGCGATGGGCGTTGTACGCCGTCTGCCCCGTGCGCGTCAGCTTGTACGTCGTCGTCGCGCCGCGGCCGCGGCCGTCCTTCGTCGCGCTGACGTACCCCGCGGCCTCCAGCGCGGACATGTGCTTGGACAGGTCCGAGTCGGAGACCTCCAGGAACTCCTTCAGGAACCGGAACGACGCCGTCGGCGCGTTCGCCAGCACAGCCATCGCCGCCAGCCGCTTCGGCGCGTGGATGACCGGGTCGAGCCCGCGAATCACGCCAGCCGCTCCTTGACCTTCGCCGCCGCCGCCACGGCGTACGCGCGTTCGTAGACGACGAGCCCGCCGGTGACGAGCACGAAGGCCGTGCCGGCCGCTGCCGGGACCCCGACCAGCCACCACACCAGGCCGACCGCGACGGCGATCACGGCCAGGCCGGCGAAGTACCGGCGCCAGATCCCCCCGATCTCCGCCGGCGGCCGGCCGCGCCCCGGCATCGGCATCGCGCCGTGCCGCCGCTGCATCCACGTGATGAACGCGGCCTCCAGCAGGAGCAACCCGACCAGCACCGACGTGAACAATGGCGCGTTCTCCCGCCACCAGACGAAGGTCCCGATCATCGCCGCCGCCCACAGGCCGATGACCACCGGATACCACCACGGCGTCTTCGGGTAGTCGACGTACGGGGCCGCCTCGGCCCGCTCGATCAGTCTCAGTTGCTCCTGCGCATCGCTTTCCATGTCGGCAACCTTACGGATCACTTTCCACTTTCGCAAGTAGAAAGCTTTCGATGGGCTGCTGATATCGGCTGGACGTCCTCGGGAGAATGCTGCTGTGACCGACGTCGTACGGACCAGCAAGAAGCTGTCCTGGCTGCTGCGCCACGGCGCGGGGGAGAAGGGCCTGGCGATGACGGCCGACGGCTGGGCCGCGGTCGACGACGTCCTGGTGTTGCTGGGGATTGACCGTTCGGCCCTGGATCGCGCAGTCGAGCGCAACGACAAGAATCGCCTCCAGGTCGACGGCTCGCTGATCCGCGCCTGCCAGGGCCACTCGCTCGCCGGCATGCCAGTCACCCGTCCGGCCCTGGAGGCCAGCTGGCAACGGGTCCGCCCCACCGGGTCTCTCTGGCACGGCACAACTCCTGCCGCTGTCCCCGCCATCCGCCGGGACGGGCTGCGGCCCGGCCGTCGTACGCACGTCCACTTGGCGCCGAGCCCGGACAGCCGCGTCGGCAAACGCTTCACCGCGGCCGTGCTGCTGCGCATCGACCCGACCGAGTTGGACGTGTTCGAGGCCCCTAACGGCGTGCTGCTGACGCAGCACGTGCCGCCGGGGGCGATCGTGTGGGGCGGCTGACTTATCGGGCCGGGCTCACCGGTTCAAGGCTGTGATGACGCGCTCGGCCAGGCGTTCGGCGTACTCGGCGCTTCCTGGGTGCAGCCACCCCTCGTTGAGGGCCGGCGTGTCGCCGTTGTTCACCGCCATCTGGCAGTCGAGGCAGGCCAGCCAGAGTGCTCGCATGTTCAGGATGCGGGGGAGCCTTTGGAGCTCGTCGTCGCTGAGCTGGACATGCTGGCGGTAGCCACGCAGTACGGCGTCGAGGTTGTCCGGATTCCCTTCGGCGGTGGTCCGCAGGAGCCAGGCGAGTGCGGGGAGCCGCGGCCCGCGCCCGGAGCCTGCCCAGCCCACGATCGTGAGCGTGCCGGGAACGCCGACGGCGGCCCAGAGGTGGAAGTTGCTGTGGGTGAGCGCTTCGGGCAGCCCTTCGGCGTCGTCGGCGTACTCGACCTGGTCGCGCAGCCAGTCGAACTTCTCGCGGCCCTCGGCGGTGACCTTGTCCTCGACCCTGGCCAGGAAGCTCATCGCCGCAGCTAGATCCTGTTTCGGCCGGCCCACGTAGAAGCCGCCGTCGGCCTCCTCCGCGCCGCCGTCCCTGGCGACCGCGCCCGGTGCTGCGGGGAGCGCGTGCAACCGCCCGAGTAGGCTGCCCAGTTCCTGCGCGACCTCGGCGGAGTCGCTGCGGCCGTGCTCGTCGGCCGGGCGTCCGCCGTCGACGAACTGGGTCACGATCACACCGCTGTCGCCGAACCGCGACACCGGCTCGTCGTGCGCGATCCGTTCGGCCGGATAGCCGTTCGCCGCCAGGAAGCGGAGGATCTCCGCGTCACCCTCGACACGAGCGACCTGGTCCGCGGGCGACGAGAACACCCGGGCGATCCACGACGGCCCGTCCTCCCGTCGTACCAGCAAGGTCGACGGGTAGTGCCCCGGCCACGAACCACGCGGCCGCGTCACCGGGTCGTCGTCGATCGGCGCCACCGAGCCGATCCGGATCCCGTACCGCGCCTCGAGGTGGTCCTTGAGCCCGCCGTGCTCGAACGGCCGCGTCCGCGCGAACGGCGACCGGTTGATCTGCTCCAGATCCGCCAGCGCCTGGGTGTACCGCTGCCCGGTCTCACGCGCCCGCTCACGGACAACGCGCTTGAAACTGCCCCTTTTGGTCATGACAAGCCTCCTCGACATGTCCCCGCCCCCCAGCGACGCGACACTCGATACAGGCCTGGACACGAACACACGACCTTGAGGGTGGATTCCCCTTCGCCTTCGTCAAGAACCCAGCTGGGGCAAGTCCTCGGAGGCTGGGCGCCGGCCGGCGCCGGAGCCCATCCTGCTAACGGACGCGAACCGATGTCAACACCGGACTACTCCACTGCCCCGCTGAAGGGCTTGGCGGTCGGCGAGCCGCTGCAGCAACGTGCAATCGGCTCCGGCCGGTGAAGCCTGGCGGCTGTCGTCGCTGGTCTGCGATGCTCGTGCGGGTGAGCGCTGACACCGGCTGGGCAGGGGTGAACTGGTACCACTTTCCGGATCTTGCCGAGGTTCGAGCACGGCTTGATGCAGGTGCTGATCCAAGTGGTGGCGCGGGTTGCTGGGAGCCGCCGTTGCACGCGGCGGCCGAGCGTGGCGCGCTCGACGTGGTCGCGGAGCTTGCCAGGCGGGTCGACGACGTCGACGCGCTGATGCGGGGACGTTCTGCGTTGTGGACCGCCGTTGCGGCCGCCCGCTTCGACGCCGCCCGGGTCCTGGTCGAGGCCGGCGCGGACCCGTGGCTGGACATGATGTCCGGCTGGTCGCCGGCCCGGCTTTCGCTGGCCGGCAGCGAACCCGAGCTGTTCGGCGGCGGGAGATCGCTGGCTCCGGAGGAGTCGGCGATGGTCGCCGAGGCTCGACGCCTGGGTGACCTCTTCGGGCCGCCGTACCTGGACGGCTTCAGCGTGGCCTGCGTGGCAGGGATCGACGTCACCGAGGCGGTACGCCGGCTGGATGCCCGGGTGCTGACCGACAATCCCGAGCAACTGATGGCGTCGGTCGACGAGGACCCTGAAGACTCCGAGGCGCGGTGGATGATGTGGGCCACCAACGTCCCCGGTGGAGTCGTGCTGACCCAGCCATGGCTCTACGGCGCACAGATGCCCGGCGTGATCAAAGCATTGTCGGCGGGAACGACGTGCTACGCGATGTACGCCAACGCCAAGAGCGGTAACCAGGGAAGCCTCGCCCGCGATGGCGAGCTGGTCGGCTGGGATCTCCACCCCGGCGGTGAACCGGACGAGGACGACCCCGACGTCTTGCTGAAGTATCTCTACAGCTATCAGGCCTTGCCGTACTGCTACGCCGTCACCGGCCTCGAGCCCCAAGACAGACGCTCCTTCGACGGACCACCCGATGCCTGGATCCGTATCCCCGCCCGCGACTGGTGGCGCTAGGCGATGCTGCCGATCCAGTCGGCGGGCAGTGGGTCGGGCTGGAACGCCACGAAGATGAGGTCGTCTGCCTCGGGGTGCAGCGGGTCGTACAGGACGAGGACCGTGTCGGAGGTCGGGATGGCGGATCGGTTCTCGGCACGGCGGGTGACCCAGCGGTCCGTGCCGTGCAGGTCGGTGAACTTCACGACGACGTCGGCGCCCACGACGGAGCGCTGGCCCTGGTCGTTCTGCGAGGTACGAATGGAGACGTCGGTGACGACGCCGGCGACCGTGCTTGGCCGGCGCCGACTTTCTCGGCTACGCAGCCATACAGACCGCGAACAAGTAGGCCAGAAGATGGGCTGCAGCTCCGCGACTCAAACACCCGTTGCCAGCGCGAGGACCAGCTCGAACCGGGCCGGAGGCTACGATTCGGGGCTGCCAAAAAGACATCCCGAGAGGTCCGGTATGCGCCACCCGTTGACGGTCGAGCGACAAAAGGCCGTACTGGACGGACTCACCTCCATTTGTGGGCGGCGACCCGTCATCGTCGACGCTCAGCAGGTCGGTCACGACTGGGCACCGGTCACTCGGCTGGTGTTCGACCGTGACCTGTCCGGCCTGGGCACCGATCCGGCTGAAGGCCCAGCACGAACGGTCATCGTCAAAACCAGACGAGTGGACGGCGAAGGGCACGGCGGGCCGGCCTATCTGCGGCGAGAGGCCGCCGGGCTGCGCACCGCAGTCCTCAGCGACGTGGCTGCGCGTCTGATCCTGACCAACGACCAAGCCGGCGTCGTCGTCCAGTCAGACCTCGGGACGTGGCCAACCCTGGAGACGGTGCTGCTCGGCAACGACCCCGAGCGGGCAGCCACCGCGATGGTGAACTTCGCGCAAACCATAGGGCGACTCCATGCCACCACGCTGGACCGTCGCATCGAGCACGACCTGGCGCTGGCAGAGTTCGGCTCCGCCGACGTCACCACCGGCGAGGGCGCTGGAACAGGAGGCACCCGCCGATGGCACGTCGTCGAACAGGCCTGCGCAGAGCTGGGATTCCCAGACGCCCGCACCGCGCGGGACGACATCGCCTTCGTCCGCTCACAACTGGACGCACCAGGCCAGTACGCCGCGCTGGTGCACAACGACCTCAACCCGACCAACGCCCTGGTCACTGACCGAGGTATCCGGTTGGTCGACTTCGAAGGCTCTGGTTTCGGGCACATCGGTTTCGACGCCTCGTTCCTGCACTATCCCTTCCCACACCACAGCGCGAACTGGTCCGTGCTACCAGAACCGATCACCCAAGCCGCAGACCGCGCCTACCGCAACACGCTCGCAACCTCCCTCGCTGCGGACGACCTGCACGGGTACGACAAGATGCTCGCAGTTGGTGCGGCAGCAGCACTCGCCAGCAGAGTGACCCGCCTTCCGGTGATCGCCCGAACCGACCAGACTCCCCACGACAGTTGGCGCCGTCGCGCACAGCTTGTCCAGCAGATCGGGGTGTTGAATCGGCTGACCGATCGTGCTGGCACCCTGCCGGACTTGGCGCGTTGGTTCTGCGAACTAGCCGATGCCATGACAGAGCGCTGGACCGACGCCACCAAGCCCCCGCCGAGACTGTTTCCCGCCTTCGCGGACCACGACTAGCAGCTGGGCCTCCGCTCAAGCTCGACCGCCGAGCCAGGCGACCAACTCGTAGGGTGCGTCCGTCGGCAGCATCTCGCTGGCGGGGCAGCAGCGGCGAGCGGAGTGAAGCACATGGACGTGAAGGCGGTCTTCGAACTGCCCGTACACATCTGGGCAACGAGCGACGCGCTGGACACGTCGTTCCCCGCCGGGTTCGGCGATCTCAGGTTCACCGTGGTGATGCCAAAGGATGAGGGCCCTGTCGACGCGGCGTTGGCCGGCAGCCGGCGAAACCTCAGACCTGCAGCGCGTCCAAAACTACCTGAGCTCCGACGCCGGCCTCAGCCACAGCGTGGTCACCGCGCGTCAGCGCGCACCTGCGGGCGGTAGCCCGCCAACGCCGGCGCCAGCCGGCCAACGCCTGCGCCAAGCAGGCAACTCACCGCCGGCGATAAGCCGGAGGGTGGGCGGGAGCGGGCGGAGTGGCCGTCTGGAGGAGCGGAGCGACGGAAGGCGGCTGCGGAGCGCGCGTGGGAAGACGACGGAGTACGCCGGGAAGAAACCCCAAGGTGTGTTGCTGACGGGGCAGCGGATCCCGGGATGGGATCGTTGGGGGTGACGCGGTCCACCCTGTCGGCTGGTCTGACCGTTAGGCTCGCCTGTGATCCGTCATCCAAGAACTTGGGAGTAGATGTGGCCACCATCGAGGCCGTCGGCGCCCGCGAGATCCTCGACTCGCGCGGGAACCCCACTGTCGAGGTCGAGGTACTGCTCGACGACGACACCGTCGCCCGGGCCGCGGTTCCGTCCGGCGCGTCCACCGGCCAGTTCGAGGCCGTCGAGCTGCGCGACGGCGACAAGTCCCGGTACGGCGGTAAGGGCGTCCTCAAGGCCGTCACCGTCATCCTGGAGGACATCGACAAGGAGATCGTCGGGTACGACGTCCACGAGCAGCGCCTGATCGACCAGGCCCTGCTCGACCTCGACGGCACCCCGAACAAGGCCAAGCTCGGCGCGAACGCCATCCTCGGCGTCAGCCTGGCCGTCGCCAAGGCCGCCGCCGACTCGGCCGGCCTGCCGCTGTTCCGGTACGTCGGCGGCCCGAACGCGCACGTCCTGCCGGTCCCGATGATGAACATCCTGAACGGCGGTGCGCACGCCGACAGCAACGTCGACGTGCAGGAGTTCATGATCGCCCCGATCGGCGCGGCGACGTACGCCGAGGCGCTGATGCAGGGCGCCGGCGTCTACCACGCGCTGAAGGCGGTCCTGAAGGAGCGCGGCCTGTCCACCGGCCTGGGAGACGAGGGCGGTTTTGCGCCGAACCTGGCCAGCAACCGTGAGGCGCTCGACCTGATCGCCGTCGCGGTGGAGAAGGCCGGACTGAAGCTCGGCACCGACATCGCGCTGGCGATGGACGTCGCCGCGAGCGAGTTCCACACCGACGGCGTGTACGCCTTCGAGGGCGGCAAGAAGTCGGCCGACGAGATGATCGCGTACTACGCCGAGCTGGTGGCGGCGTACCCGATCGTGTCGATCGAGGACCCGCTGAACGAGGACGACTGGGAGGGCTGGAAGAACCTCAGCGCCCAGCTCGGCGACAAGACCCAGATCGTCGGCGACGACCTGTTCGTCACCAACGTCGAGCGGCTGCAGCGCGGCATCACCGAGAAGTCGGCGAACTCGCTGCTGGTCAAGGTCAACCAGATCGGCTCGCTCAGTGAGACCCTGGACGCCGTCGACCTGGCGCACCGCAACGGCTTCACCTGCATGATGTCGCACCGCTCCGGCGAGACCGAGGACACCACGATCGCCGACCTCGCCGTCGCGACCAACTGCGGCCAGATCAAGTCCGGCGCCCCGGCGCGTTCGGACCGGACCGCGAAGTACAACCAGCTGCTCCGGATCGAGGAGGAGCTGGACGACGCGGCCCGGTACGCCGGCCGCTCGGCCTTCCCGCGGTTCCAGGGCTGATCTGATGTCGTCCCGCCGGGATTCCGGTGCCCGGCCCGGCTCGCGTCCGTCGAGCCGGACCCAGTCGCGGCCACCGGTCCGGCGGGACGGCACCCAGCCCAAACGCCGTACGGCGGGAGCGCCGCCCCCGCCGCCCAGGACGCGCGGTTCGCGCAACCTGACCGGCCGGGCCGCGGTGGTCCTGCTCGTGCTCGGCGCGCTGATCGTGTCGTACGCGCAGAGCCTGCGGGTGTGGTTCGACCAGCACCAGCAGATCACCGCGCTGCAGCAGGAGATCCGCGACCGCGAGAAGCGGGTCGACCAGCTGAACGACGAGATCGCCCGCTGGGACGACGACGCGTACGTCCGGGCGCAGGCCCGGCAGCGGCTCGGCTGGGTGATGCCGGGTGAGGTCGGGTACCGGGTGATCGGCGCGGACGGGAAACCGATCGGCGCCCCGCCCGAGCCCGCCGGCCCGGCGGACGCCGAGGCCGACGCGCAGCAGCCGACCTGGTACACCAAGCTCTGGGGGAGCGTCGAAGGCGCCGGCAAACCTGTCGCGCCGCCCAAGCCGCCGGCGACGAAGCCGACCCCGAAGCCCATCCTCACCCCGAAGGCCAATCGTTGAGCGTCACCCCCGAAGACACCGCCGCCGTCAGCGCCCAGCTGGGGCGTCCGGCGCGTGGCATCCGTTCCATCGCGCACCGCTGCTCGTGCGGTCTGCCCGACGTGGTCGAGACCGAGCCGCGGCTTCCGGACGGTACGCCGTTCCCGACCACGGACTACGTGACGTGCCCGCGGCTCGCGTCCGCGATCGGCACGCTCGAGGCCGAGGGCATGATGAAGGAGATGACCGAGCGCCTCGGCACGGACGAGGAGCTGGCGGCGTCGTACCGGGCCGCTCACGAGTCGTACCTGGCGCACCGCGAGTCGATCGAGCACGTCGAGGAGATCGCCGGGATCAGCGCGGGCGGGATGCCGACGCGGGTGAAGTGCTTGCACGTGTTGATCGGCCACTCGCTGGCCGCCGGCCCTGGGGTGAATCCGCTGGGTGACGAGGCGTTGAAGGCCTTGGAGGACTGGGGTCGCCGGGGTCCTTGTGTCTGACGGTTCGGTCGGTTCCGCGGAGGCGATGGGCCGGAGCCCTGAGGTCGACTTCCCCGCGCCCGAGGCCGGCGCGGTCCGCGTCGCGGCCGTTGACTGCGGCACCAATTCGCTGCGGCTGCTGATCGCGGACGTTGCCGACGGCAAGCTGACCGAGCTCGACCGCCGGATGATCGTCGTCCGGCTCGGCCAAGGCGTCGACTCCACCGGCGCCTTCGCGCCCGAGGCGCTCGAGCGGGCCTTCGCGGCGTCCGACGAGTACGCCGCCCTGGTACGACGGGCCGGCGCCGAGCGGATCCGCTTCGTCGCGACCTCGGCCGCGCGCGATGTCAGCAACCGCGACGAGTTCTTCACCGGGATCCGGGAGCGCTTCGGCGTCGACCCCGACATCATCTCCGGCGACGAGGAGGCGGCGCTCAGCTTCCAGGGCGCCACCGCCGGGCTCGCCGACCTCGAGGTACCGGGTCCGTACCTGGTCGCGGACATCGGCGGCGGCTCGACCGAGCTGGTCCTCGGTGACGAGACCGGCGTGATCGCCGCACAGTCGCTCGACATGGGCTCGGTCCGGATGACCGAGCGTCACCTGGGCTCCGACCCGGCCACGATCCCCGAGATGTCCGCGGCCACCAAGGACGTCGACGACCTGCTCGACTCCACAGACGTCCCGCTGGACCAGGCCCGGACGCTGATCGGCGTCGCCGGGACGGTCACGACGGTCGCCGCGGTGGCGCTGAAGCTCACCGAGTACGACCCGGCCGTCATCCACCACGCCCGGATCCATGGCGCCCTGCTGCTCGACACCACGTCGTGGCTGATGGGCTCGACCCGTGTCCAGCGCACGGTCGAGCCGGCCATCCACCCCGGCCGGGTCGACGTGATCGGCGCCGGCGCGCTGATCCTGCAACGCCTGTACGACCGGCTCACGCTGACCCGCGACGAGGTCGTCGTCTCCGAGCACGACATCCTCGACGGCGTCGCCCTGGCCCTCGGCCGCGCCTGACATTTGGTTGCTTCAGGCAACGAGGTCCTAGTTCGTCAGCTCCGTACCTTCTCGGCCAGCAAGGCGAACGAGTTCGGCAGCCGGCCTTCCCAGGCGGCGGCCTCTTGCCCGACCGGCTTCCAGAACGGCTCCGGATACTCCTCGAGCACCCGGATCTCCAGCCCCGCCGCGACGAGCGCCGTCACGATCTGCCCGAGCGTCCACTGCCACTCCTGCGCACCGTTCGCCGGGAACGTCTCGTTGATGTGCGAGTCGGCGAAGTAGCTCCGATCCGGCCGAACCCCCACCTCCTGCTCGTCCCACACCCACAGCGGCACCGCCGGATGCGCCTCGTACACGAACAGCTGCCCACCAGGCTTCAGCAGCGTCGCGACGTCCCGCGCCCAAGCGTCGATGTCCCGCATCCAGATCAGCGCGCCCTTGCCGGTGTACACGAGATCGGCCACGCCCGGCTTCAACGGCACCCCAGGCACTTCGGCCGCCACGTAGTACGCCGGTACGCCGAGCTCCCGCGCCCGCCGCTGCGCCGCCGACGCCGCGGTCACGCTGTAGTCGACCGCCACCACCCGGCCGGCGCCCGCGGAGACCAGGTCGACGTCATCCATCCCGTGCCCGCTCTGCAGGTGCACGACCACGGGCCGTTCGCGCAGGACCGGCTCGAGCAGTCTGCGCTCGTTTCCCGTCAACGACTCCCGCCGCGCGGCCTGCGCCAGCAGTTCGTCGTACTCCCGGACATGCTTCTGAGAGGCCTGCTCCCAAGCAACCCTGTTCCGCGCAACGTCGGTGTCCACCCGTCCGATCATTCCCTGCGGGCGGCGGATCGACCACCGCTTTACGTGTGGACGCCGTCCAGCGCGATCTTCAGCACCCGCTCGCGCTGTGCGTCGTCGACGAACCCGGCCGCGGTGAGCCCGCTGACCATCCGCAGCAGGTCGTCGAAGGCGATGTCCGTCCGGGCGTCCCCGGCCGCCTGCGCGCGCTCGAACAGCGGCGTACCGGCGGCGTACATCGCCTCGCGTGCCGTGGTGAACATCGCGGAGTCGCGGTTGAGCGCCTCGATCACCGCGCGCTTGGTCGCGGCGTACTGGACGAAGCGCTCGAGCCAGGTCGTCAGCGCCTCCCACGGCGGCAGGTCGGCGACGTCGTCGGCGGCGGCGCAGAGCTCCTCGACCTCGCCGAAGTACACGGCCTCGAACAGGTCCTGGCGGGTGGGGAAGTTGCGGTACAGCGTGCCGATGCCGACGCCGGCGCGGCGGGCGATCTCCTCGAGGGAGGCGCCGGTGCCCTGCTCGGCGAAGGTGTCGCGGGCGGCGGTCAGCAGGGCGTCGAAGTTGCGGCGCGCGTCGGCCCGTTGCGGGCGCTTCACCGCGGCGGCCAGGCCGCTGCGTGGAGTCTGAGTCACCTCGATCACCTTAATCGACTAGAACCGGAGGGGTCCCTCCGTTACAGTGGAGGCATGCCTCAACTTTACCATCGGAAGACGACGTCCCCACGGCTGACGCTGGCGGTGCTGGCGACGGTCGTGGCCGCGTTCTCGATGTTGCAGTCGCTGGTGACCCCGGCGCTGCCCGTCATGCAACACGACCTGCACACCTCGGCGAGCACGGTCACCTGGGTGTTCACGGCCCTCCTGCTCTCGGTCTCGGTGGCGACCCCGCTGCTCGGCCGGATCGGCGACATGGTCGGCAAGGAACGCACGCTGCTGATCGGCCTGGTCGCGCTCGCGGCCGGTTGTCTGCTCGCCGCGCTCGCGCCCAACATCGGCGTACTGATCGCCGCTCGCGTGATCCAGGGCCTCGGCGGCGCGGTGTTCCCGCTGTCGTTCGGCATCATCCGCGACGAGTTCCCGGCCGAGCGCGTGCCGTCCGTCGTCGGCATCGTGTCGGCCGTCATCGCCGCCGGCGGTGGTCTCGGCATCGTCCTGGCCGGCCCGATCGTCGAGGCGCTCGGCTGGCGCTGGTTGTTCTGGATCCCGCTGATCGTCGTCACGATCGCGGCCGTGCTGGTACGCCGGTACGTGCCGGAGTCCCCGAATCGCGTACCCGGCCGCATCGACTGGCTGGCGGCCGCGCTGCTGTCCAGCTGGCTGATCGCGCTCCTGCTGCCGCTGAGCCTCGGCCGCTCGTGGGGCTGGGCGTCGGCCCGGACCATCGGGCTGTTCGCCGCGGCCGTCGTCCTGGCCGCGGCCTGGATCACCGTCGAACTGCGCTCGAAGAACCCGCTGATCGACATGCGCATGATGCGCATCCCCGCGGTCTGGACGACGAACCTGGTCGCCCTGCTCTTCGGTGCCGCGATGTTCGCCGTCTACGCCTTCGTCCCGCAGTTCCTGCAGATCCCCGAGGCCGCGGGCTTCGGCTTCGGCTCGTCGGTCACCCAAGCGGGCCTGCTGATGCTCCCGATGCTCGTCACCATGGCGATCGCCGGCTCGCTGAGCGGGCCGATGGCCCCTCGCTTCAGCGTCAAGGCCCAGGTCATCTGGGGCTCCTTCCTCAGCCTGATCGCCTCGGTCCTCTTCGCGTCCTTCCACGACGCGACCTGGCAAGTCGCCCTCTCCACCGCCATCTTCGGCCTCGGCCTGGGCCTCGCCTACGCGTCGATGACCAGCCTCATCGTCCAGAACGTCCCCCGCGAACAAACCGGCGCCGCCACCGGCATGAACGCCAACATCCGCACCATCGGCGGCTCCCTGGGCACGGCGATCGCCAGCTCGATCATCACCGCCCACATCCAACCGTCGGGCCTGCCTGCCGAAGCAGGTTTCACCGACACCTTCATCCTCCTGTCAGCCTTCTCCGCAGTCGCCGTACTGCTGGCTTTGGCCATCCCAGCCGCGCGCCGCGCCCAGCCCGCGGCTCCGGACCCGCTGCTCGAGGAGCTGGTCCGCTAGATCTCCCAGGTTGACTGCCGCTGGCCTCGGAGCCTGGCGGCAGTCAACCGAGCTCGATGTCCCACGGCCCGCCGTACACCAGCATCGACTCGCCAGGTACGCCGTCGCGGTCGACAAACATGAACTGCTGCAGCGCATGCAACTGGTAGTCGCCGGGCTTCAGTCGCTCCTCGGGATTGCATCCGATCAGCCCAACCGTCGCCCTGTGGTCGCGCGCCTCGCCCGCCGCGATCGTGTACGCCGACCCAACAGCCCGCGACCCACCAGGCCTCGCGACAACCACACCGTCTTTGCAGATGGCCATCCGGGCGCCACTTCGCGAGGTCAGAACGGAAACCGGCGCCTGCGAGCGGTTCCGCACCGACAGGTCGGCGTACGCATAGTCAGGATGGTCAGCCTCCCTCAGCCGCAGAGGCGTGGCCGAGACAAGCTCCAGTGGCAGCCCGGGATCCGGTCTCAAGGTGATGCGCGACCCACAAGGCGCGAACCTGACGTACACCGCGTGCGCAGCCCGACGTTCGCCGTCAGCCGGCTCCATGACCCCTCCTCCCGTCGCCGACCTCAATCATCGCTCGCCCGCCGTGCCCCAGGCCCCTGGTGAAGTACCTCGAATGACCCTCCGACTCATGGGCGCGAATCCCTGCGTCACCCTGTACGCCGGACCGGATCCGCACCATCGTCCCGGACCCCGCTCTCGGCGCCTGGCTGGGTGACGAGTTCAATCGGCACCTCACCTCGGTGAGCGATGTCCACCGCCTTCATCGCCGAAGCCGAGGTCTGGTGCACAGCAGACCCTTCACTAGTCTGAGGAGATGAAGCTTCCGCATCCCCTGACTGGTCAGTTGTTCGAGAGTCCGGTGCCGGCGGGGACGGGGTGGCCGGAGGATCCGGCGGTGGGGGATACGCCGGTGGCGCACAGCTCGGCGGAGGTTGTGGAGCTCTCGCGGGTCGACGGGCTGGCTGAGATCGATGCTCGGGTGTCTGTGTGTAGCGCTTGTCCTCGGTTGGTGGAGTGGCGGGAGGACGTGGCTCGGGTCAAGCGGAAGTCGTTTGCCGATCAGCCCTACTGGGGGCGACCGATTGCAGGGTGGGGAGATCTAGAGCCGAGGATTGTGATTGCCGGGTTGGCGCCGGCTGCCAACGGGGGTAACCGGACCGGGAGGGTGTTTACGGGGGATCGGTCGGGGGACTGGTTGTTTGCTTCGCTTGACCGGGTGGGGCTGGCGAATCAGCCGACCAGCGAGCATGCGGGGGACGGGCTGGAACTGCGGCATGCGCGGATGATCGCGGCCGTGCGGTGTGCGCCGCCGGCCAACAAACCGACGCCGGAGGAGCGGGACACCTGTAATCCGTGGTTCCGGCGGGAGCTGGAACTGGTCTTGCCGAGTACCAGGGTGATCGTTTGTCTGGGGAAGTTCGGGTTCGACGTGCTGCTCGGCGCGTTGGAAGGGCTGGGCGGGGTCGTGCCCAAGCCGCGGGCGAAGTTCGGGCACGGGGTCGAGTACGTCGTACCGGTCGGCGACACCGAGGTGACGGTGATGGGCAGTTTCCACCCCAGTCAGCAGAACACCTTCACCGGGAAGCTGACCGAGCGGATGCAGGACGAGATCCTGGCGCGTGCGATGACGCTGGCCGGGGTACAGGCCGCACACTAAGGCTCATGAGTCCCTCTCAGGAGTGAGATTCCGGTGGGCGAGATCACCCGTCAGAGGGTTTGTGAAAGTTTTCACGAGCCCGTAACCTGAAGGGGACATGAAGTCGAGTTCGCACTCAGGGAGAGTGAGCGACATGACAGCCCAGGTACCGCACATCCTTGTCGTCGGAGGCGGTTACGTCGGGATGTACACCGCGTACGGCCTGCGCAAGGCCGCTCGGCGGGGCAAGATCCGGGTCACCGTGGTCGATCCCCGGTCGGTGATGACGTACCAGCCGTTCCTGCCCGAGGCGGCGGCCGGCTCGGTGGAGCCGCGGCACGTGGTGGTGCCGCTGCGGAAGACGCTCAAGGGCTGCCGGGTGGTGACCGGGCGGGTGACGAGTATCGATCACGCGCACAAGGTCGCCAAGGTGATGCCCGAGGAGGGCCCGGACTACGAACTGGCGTACGACCAGATCGTGGTCGCGCTCGGCTCGATCGCACGGACGCTGCCGATCCCGGGGCTGGCCGAGGAGGCCACCGGGTTCAAGAACGTCGAAGAGGCGATCGCGCTGCGCAACAAGGTGCTGGACCGGCTCGACGTGGCCGCGTCCCAGCCCGACCCGGTGCTGCGCAAGGCCGCGCTGACCTTCGTCTTCGTCGGCGGCGGGTACGCCGGGGTCGAGGCGTTCGCGGAGCTGGAGGACATGGCCCGCTACGCCACCCGGTACTACGACAACATCCAGGCCGATGACATGCGCTGGGTGCTGGTCGAGGCGACCAACCGGATCCTGCCCGAGGTCGGGCCCGACCTCGGCCAGTACACGGTCGACGTGCTGCGCAAGCGCAACATGGACATCAAGCTCGAGACCCGGCTGGAGTCCTGCGAGAAGGGTCACGTGATCCTGAGCGACGGCGAGGAGTTCGACGCCGACACGATCGTCTGGACCGCCGGTGTGAAGGCCAACCCGCAGCTGGCGAGGACCGACTTCCCGCTGGACGAGAAGGGCCGCGTCAAGTGCCGCGCCGACCTGCGGATCGAGGGTCTGGACGACGCCTGGTCGGCCGGAGACAACGCCGCCGTACCGGACCTGACGTCGGAGACCGGTGCGTACTGCGCGCCGAACGCGCAGCACGCCGTACGGCAGGCCAACCGGCTCGCCGCGAACATCCTCCGGGTGGTCGACGGGCAGCAGCCGCAGGACTACAAGCACAAGTACGTCGGATCGGTCGCGAGCCTCGGCCTGCACAAGGGCGTCGCTCAGCTGTACGGCGTGAAGGTGAAGGGCTGGCCGGCCTGGTTCCTGCACCGGACCTACCACGTGTCCCGCGTCCCCACCTTCAACCGCAAGGCCCGCGTCATCCTCGACTGGACCCTCGCGCTGTTCTTCCGGCGCGAGGTCACCAGCCTCGGCAGTCTGCAGATGCCCAACGAGGAGTTCCGCCGGGCGACCAACAGCTAGTGATCGACGGGAGCGGTTCCCCATCCGGTGGGAGCCGCTCCCATCCGTACGTCGATGCGGCCGCCGCGGGTGATGAACGACTCGGGGAGCCAGGACTCCGCCCGCTGACGACCGTTCAGGGCCAGCGACTCGACGTACTGGTTGGTGTCCGAGGTCCGCGGCGCGTTCACCGTCAGCCGTACGCCGTTGCTGCGCTTGATCTCGACCTTCGGGAACAGCGGGCTCCCGACCAGCAGCTCGGCCCGGCCCGGCGTCTGCGGGAACAGGCCGATCGCGGCGAAGACGTACCAGGCCGACAGCGTGCCGAGGTCGTCGTTGCCGGGCAGCCCGGACGGGCCCACGCCGTACACGGTGTCGACGATCTCACGCGTCGTCGCCTGCGTCTTCCACGCCTCGCCGAGCCCGTTGTAGAGCCACGGCGCGTGCAGGCCGGGCTCGTTCGTCGGGTCGTAGCGCAGCGCGCTGCCACCCTTGACCGCCCAGTTGCCGGCCTCGTCGTGGAAGAAGGCGTCGAGCCGCGGAATCGCCTGACCGTTCATCGCGGTCGCCAGGCCGGAGACGTCCTGCGGGACCATCCACGTGTACGTCGCGCTGGAGCCCTGCGCGAAGCCGACATCGGTCGACGGGGTGAAGCCGGGCTGCCAGGTGCCGTCGCTCAGCCGGGCGCGCTGGTAGCCGACGGCCGGGTCGAAGGTGTTCTTCCACCAGGTCCCGCGGTCGTTCAGCGCGGTCGAGTCGAGGCCGAGCCGCTGAGCCCACTGGCCGAGCGAGTAGTCGGCGAGCGAGTTCTCGAGTGTCTCGGCGGCGCCGCCCCAGCAGTGGCAGGCGTCCTGCGGCGCGTAGTGCTTGGCCACGTACGTGTCCAGCGCCGGTCGTTGCCCGGTGCATTGCCCCGGGCACCCGCCGTCGTTCTCGGCCTCGGCGTTCTGCACGGTTGCCTGGTGCAACAGAGAGGCATAGGCGCCGCGGGCATCGAAGTTGCGGACCCCCATCGCCGCGAAGGTGGCCAGCGTCGGCGCGGCCGGGTCGCCGGTCATCACGTGCGTGGCGCCGTTGTTGTGCAGCCAGCGGTCCCAGATCCCGTTGTTCTGCTGCGCGAAGCCGTACAGGGACTGCGCGAAGTCGCCCGCGATGTCCGGCTTCAGCAGCGCGAGGAGCTGGATGTGCGCGCGGTACTGGTCCCAGCCGGAGAACGTTCCGTACTGCGCCTTCTGGCCGCGCGCGATCCGGTGGATCTGCTGGTCGCTGCCGAGATACCTACCGTCGACGTCGTTGAAGATGTTCGGCTGCAGGTACGCGTGGTAGAGCGCGGTGTAGAAGGTGGTCCGCTGGGCGTCGGTGCCGCCGGTGATCTTGACGTCCTGGAGTTCCTTGTTCCACGCCCGGTAGCCGTCGGCGGCGACCTTGTCGACGGAAGCGCGCGGCTCGAGCTCGGTCGAGAGGTTGCGCTCGGCACCGGCCAGGCTCACGTACGAGATGCCGATCCGGGTGCGGACCTTGGCGCCGGGCTTGAAGGTCACGTACCCGCCGGAGCCCTTGCCGGCTCGGTCGGCGCCGGTCGCGTAGCCCTCGCCGCCGGTGGTGTGCGTGCTGCCCGGCGTCAGCGTCGCGTCCTTCCAGGTGCCGTTGGCAACGATCGGCTGGTCGAAGGACGCGGTGAAGTAGAGCCGGTAGTAGGTCTTGCGGTTGTTGATGCCGCCGTTCGCGCGACGGCCGCAGAACGCGCCGGTGAGCACCGAGCCGGTGACCTTGCGGCGCTTGGCGTCGATGGTGATCTCGGCGTCCTCGCTGCCGTTCAGCGAGTTCGACGTCCGGAAGAGCAGGTTCGCGGCCTGGCCGGCCGGGAAGGTGAAGTCGCCGAGGCCCGCGCGGGTGGTCACGGCGAGATCGGTCTGGACGCCGTTGTCGAGCTTGACCGTGTAGCGGCCGGGGACTGCCTTCTCGTTCGCGTGGCTGAAGTTGCTCGCGTACTTGGCGTCCTTCGTGTCCGCCGTCGGCGAGGAGTCGACCGCACCGGCGTACGGAAGGATCGGTACGTCGCCGGCCGCGCCCGGGTTGCAGCCGGCGCCGTTGACGTGGGTGAGGCTGAAGCCGCGGACCCGCGTGGTGTCGTACTGGTAGCCGTTCGCGGCGCCGGTGCTGGTCTGGTCGCCGCGGGTGCTGGTCGGGCTCCACGAGATCATCCCGAACGGGCGGACCGCGCCCGGCCAGGTGTTGCCGTCACGGGCCGAGCCGATCAGCGGGTCGACGGAGGCGGCGGGATCGAACCGCCCGCCGGAAGCCCCGGTCGGCTGCGGGAGTTGGGCGGCCGACCCCGGGGCGGTCCGCTCCGAGGCGCCGGGCTCCCAGGTGGGCCGGGCCTGGGCCGGGAGTGCGGGCAGGAGCAGGGCCAGACCGGTGACGGCGGCAACGACGCGACGCATGGGGAACCTTCCGTGGGCGGACGGACTTCCTCAGGCTAAACCGGAACAGTGACGTGCGGGTGATCAGCGGCTGTCGTCCAGGAAACCGGCGTCGTGCACGAGCAGGGCGATCTGCACCCGGTTGTTCAGGTCGAGCTTGGTCAGGATCCGGGACACGTGCGTCTTGACCGTCGGGACGCTCAGGTAGAGCGTCGCGCTGATCTCGGCGTTCGACTTGCCCTCGCCGACCGCGACGGCGATCTCCCGCTCGCGGTCGTTCAGTCCTTCCAGCCGGGTCGCCGCGCGGTTCTTGCGCAGGTCCTGGCCGGACGACGCGACCCGGCTGATCAACCGTTTGGTCACCGCCGGTGACAGCACCGGCTGGCCGTTCGCGACCCGGCGTACGGACTCGACGATCTCGCCCGGGGGAGTGTCCTTGAGGATGAACCCGGCCGCGCCCGCGCGGAGCGCGCGCAGTACGTGCTCGTCGGCGTCGAACGTGGTCAGGATGACGATCTCCGGCGCCCCCGGCCGGGACCGGACCGACTCGGTCGCGGTCAGGCCGTCGATGCCGGGCATCCGGATGTCCATCAGCACGACGTCCGGCGACTCGCGGTCGATCAGCGCCTGCACCCCGGCCCCGTCGTCCGCCTCGGCGACCACCCGGATGTCCGGCGCGCCGCCCAGCATCAGCTTGAGCCCGGCGCGCAGCAACGGGTCGTCGTCGACGATCACTACCCGGATAGTCATGAGGGCCACGGTAACCAGGCAGACAGCCGGAAGTCGCCCTCTGGGGTCCTGCCGTGCTCGAGTCGTCCCTCGACGAGCGCCGCGCGTTCGCGCAGACCCTTGAGCCCCTGACCCTGGTCACCGGGCCGGACCTTCGGAGCGGGGTTGCTCACGTCAACGGTCAGGCCGTTGCCCGGAGCCCCGACCACGCGGATGCGGACCGGCTCCTCGGGCGCGTGCTTCATCGCGTTGGTCAGCCCCTCCTGAACGATCCGGTACGCCGTACGCCCGACGTGCTCCGGCAACGGACCCGGTGCGTCGAGCTCCAGCTCCACCGGTACGCCGGCCCGCTGTGCGCCTTCGATCAGCACCGGCAGGTCGCCGAAGGTCGGCTGCGGCAGCTCGCCGACCGGCGCCCGCAGTACGCCGATCACCTCGCGCAGGTCCTGCAGCGCCTGGTGCGCGCTCGACCGGATGATCTCCGCCGCACCCGCGATCTCCTCGGTCGACGCGTCGGGCCGGTACGCGAGCGCGCCGGCGTGCACGCTGAGCAGCGACAACCGGTGCCCGAGGACGTCGTGCATCTCGCGCGCGATCTCCTCACGCGCCCGGAGCTGGCCCTGCTCGGCCTCGAGCATGGCGACTGCCTCGGCTCGCTCGGCCCGCTCGCGCAGAGTCTGAACGAGCTGGCGACGGGAGCGGATGTAGGCGCCCCACCCGACCACTCCGAAGTACAGCGGGACGGCGGTCGCGTACACGAGCACGCCGGGATCCTCGGTCTCGCGGACGACGGAGTAGAGCACGACGCTGACGATGTTCAGCGCGGCGATCAGCAGCGACACCCGGAACCGGAAGTACACGGCCACGGTCATCGTGAGGACCAGCGCCGCGATCCCGCCGGTCTCGGAGTAGATCGTCATGACGACCGCCAGCACCGCGAGCTGGATCGGCCAGCGCCGCCGGAACCACAGCAGCAGGCAGAGCACGATCCCGCTGACGAAGTCGGCCGCGAACAGCCACTGCGGGATCTGGTCGGTGTCGTTCTCGCCGTACAGGATCACGCCGATCAGCAGCGCGAGCAGGAACGCGACCGAGTCGACGACCCAGTCGCGGGCACTGCGCTTGCGACCGAGCGACTTGTCCACAGCCCCGACGATAGCGAGCCGGCGGCCGCCGTACGGCGTGATCGGGCGGTCCGGATACCGAAGTCGGGTCAGGTCGAGACTTTCGGTTGGGTACGGTTCCGGCATGCTCTGCCAACGCGTGCCTCCGGCACGGGGCCTGCCGGCTTTCCCTCGCCGCTCCGGTCCACTCCTCAGTCCAGGCCGGGAGGCCCCATGACCCAGCTCGCTGTCACCGTGATCGGGCCCGACCGCCCGGGCATCATCGCCGACGTCACCGAGGCGCTCGCCCAGGTCGGGGTGAACCTCGAGGACTCCACGATGACGCTGCTGCGCGGCCACTTCGCGATGATGATCGTCTGCAGCGGGCCGTTCGCGCCGGTCAAGGAGGCGCTGGAGCCGCTGCGCGGCGAGCTGGTCATCACGGTGCGCGAGATGGGCCCGGAGACCGCGCATGCACCGCTCGGTGCGCCGTACCTGCTGAGCGTGCACGGCGCGGATCGGCCGGGGATCGTGTCTGCGGTGACGCGGATGATCGCCTCGGTCGGTGGGACGGTGACGGATCTGACGACGCGGCTGAGCGGGGAGCTGTACGTGCTGACCGCCGAGGTCGAGATCCCGCCGACCGCCGAGCTGCCGATGCTGCTGCGCGCGCTGGAGATCACGGCGGAGGAGCTGGGCGTCGGCGTCACGCTCCATCCCGCCGAGAGCGACGATTTGTGATCGGTCACCTGAACCAGACCCTCGCGGCCTGGTCCCCGGCGCAGCTCGGCCTGGCGGGCGACGTACTGGAGGTCGTCCGGGCACCGCACCCGGTGCTCGCGCTGGAGGGTGCTCTCGTCGATCCGCTCGATCCCGTGATGGTTGCCCTCGCCGCCGATCTCGTGGCAACGATGCGAGTCTCACCCGGCTGCGTCGGCCTCGCGGCCCCGCAGGTCGGAGTGGCTGCGCAGATGTTCGCACTGGATGTCACCGGCCATGCGAAGACGCGGACGTGCCATGGCGTCTTCGTCCTGTGCAATCCGGTGGTCGTCGAAGCGAGCCGCCGAGAGAAGGCGCGCGAGGGGTGCATGTCTGTTCCCGATCTGACCGGCGACGTGAAGCGGGCCACGCGCCTGACTGTCTCGGGGGTGCTGCCCGGGACCTCTGATGTCGTGACGTTGTCGACCGATGCCTTCGAGGCACGGGCTCTGCAGCACGAGATCGACCACTGCAACGGCCTGCTGTTTCTGGACCGGGTGGCCGGGGCGCATGCGATCTACCCGCGGAAGGTCTATCTCTGAACCGGCCCGCCGGGTGAGGATTCACCATGGCGAGTTTCAACCGATCCGACGACCTGCGCGGCGCCTGCTTCGCCGGCGCTGACCTGCAGGGCGCGCGCTTCGTCGAATCCGATCTGTCCGGGGTCGTGATGCGCGGTGTGGAGATCCGGGACGGCGACATCGACGCTCCGTGGCTGAGCACGCTGCGCGTCAACGGGGTCGACGTCGCGCCGTACGTCGAAGCCGAGCTCGACAAGCGTTTCCCCGGCCGTGAGCTCCGCCGCGCGTCAACCCCCGAAGGCCTCCGCGAAGCCTGGTCCGCGCTCGAACGCACCTGGTCGGCGACCGTCGCCCGCGCCGCGTTGCTTCCCGCCGGCTCGGTCGACCTTTCCGTCGACGGCGAGTGGTCGTTCGCCCAGACCCTGCGCCACCTGATCCTGGCGACCAACACCTGGCTGGGCCGAGCGGTCTTGGACGTCGCGCAGCCGTTCCACCCCCTCGGCCTCGCGGACACCGGCGCCGCCGAGGAAGGTCGCGATGCGGGCCTGGTCGTCACCGGCACCCCGCCGTACGAGGAAGTGCTGAAAGCCCGCGCCGACCACGTTGCGATGGTCCGCGAGTACATCGGCACGGTGACGGTGGAGTCCTTGCAGGTTGCTCGCAAGAACCCGCACGCACCGCAGTACCTCGAGACCACGCTCTCCTGCCTCCACGTGATCCTGGAAGAGGAGTGGGAACACCACCGCTACGCGGTCCGCGACCTCGACTCCCTGGTGAGACGATCCGCTTCGGCCAGTAGCTGAGCGGCGAAGGGCTGGAAACCGATGCTGCTGGCGTAGACGCCGCTGAAGACCCGGTGGATGGTTCCCCATTCCCAGATGGCGGTGGCATCCACACCCGTCCGAGACGCCAGCTGCGCGGTCCGCGCCCGGAGGTCGTCACCGAGGGCCGGGTTGCACCGCACGATGGTGCCGAGATCGCACGCGGGCTCGGCGCGCAGTCCCGCTGGATCGACGAGCTTGTAGCTGCCGTCACTCGCCTGCAGGGCGTTCATCTCGTGGAGATCACCGTGGACGAGCACCGCGGACCGATCGTCGTGAGCAAGACGACGACGGTCCATGCACTCCAGCGCGTCCGCCACCGTGGCCGGCGAACACGGACGGCCCGCCTGCTCCCAAAGTTCGGGCAGCCGATCGGCGTACTGCTCAGCCAACTGCGCGCCGGTCGGAAGATCGACGTCAGGACCAACGGGACGCCACAGGCGAACCGCCGCTTCACACAGCAGGACGTGGCGGCGTGCAGGGTCGGCCACGAGGTCGTGCATCGGAGCCCCAAGCCGCTCCAGCAGGAGAACTTGCCGACCCAGATCTTCGTCCAGCAGCTTGGCACATCCCTCACCGTTCGCGAGGCGCAGCACTGTGGCCTCTTGCCCGACGTCGCGACCGGGCACACCGATCTTGAGGACCGCCGGAGTTCCGTCCGCCATCGTCACTTCGAGGACCAGGGCAGCGTGCCCGCCGGCGAGGCTGGAGCCGATCACGAGCGCCCACTCGTGGGCGAGGGAGTCGACCAAGTCTGGCAGCTCGTCCAGCCAGGATTCGTTGCCGTCGGTCATGACGGTCTTGCGGACCTGGTCAGGGATTTCGAGGGGCATCCGGCCAACTTAGAGGAACACACCAGTCGTTCCGGCCCCGAAGCCACCTGGTGGCCGGGATGGGCTTAGCTCGCGGTAGCGCGCTTTCGGGCATTTGACAGCAGTGCCACTCGCGCGCCGATTCTCGCGGCGAGCGGTAATTTGACCGTCTACGGCCCAGCTGGGTTCGGGCGGACCTATCGCAGTACAGAACGGGATGGATGACGATATGACCTCGACTGTGCGGGCCTTCTACAAGAACGGCGCAGGTCCCACACTTCTGACGTCCGCCGCAGATGTCGACGCCCTTGTCGACGCGATTCTGGCTGAGCCGTTCGAGAACTCCGTTGTCGCGCTTTACTGCGAGGCGCGACCGCTGTTGGAGTCCGGCGTACGCGACCACGAGCTGCGGATCGGCATTGATGCCGAAGCCCAGGTGGGTGGCATCCGGTACGCCGGCGACGACGGGGCCGAACGAGGCGTCTGGTATGTCCCTGGAGAACCGAGCCAGCGCGAGGAGGCGTTCTTCTACTACCAAGGGCATGACGAGGGCTGGCCACAGGACTCTGAAGTGTCGCTGGAGGACGTACGCCGGGCGATCGGCGAATTCGTCGAGGCCGGCGGGAGTCGACCGACGTCCTTTGGATGGACGGCTTGGCCAGTGGACATCGCCTGATCTGGTGCAAGCCGGCCAGCGATTCGACCTGCTCGTCCCGCACTGTTCGCAGTCGTCCACCGGAGCACGAGACCATCGCGCACAAGCGGGCGGTGCTTGCGCCCGGGATGGGATTCGAACCCGTAGGACTGCTGGACGCGAAGTGTGGACTCGACTGGGGAGCTGTCCGGGGTCGGTCAGGTCGGGTGGTAGATCGCGCGATAGCGCGCACTCGCGGGCGCCAGCCCGCAAGCGCCGGCGTTAGCCGGCCAAAGGAACGCGCGGCGCTAAGCCGGGGGTGGGTGGGAGCGGGCGTAGTGCGTGCGCTGAGGAGCGGAGCGACGAAGTTAGCGCGTGCGGAGCGCGCGTGGGTTGGATCCGGTGCCGGGGATGGGAGTCGAAGCCGCAGGACTCGATTGGGGCGCAGAGCGGGACAAGCCGGGTGGTAGGTCGCGCGATAGCGCGCACTCGCGGGCGTCAGCCCGCAACCGCCGGCGGTAGCCGGCCAAAGAAGCGCACGGCGCTAAGCCGGGGGTGGGTGGGAGCGGGCCTAGTGCGCGCGCTGAGGAGCGAAGCGACGAAGGAAGCGCGCACGGAGCACGCGTGGGGTGGACCCGGTGCCCGGGACGGGATTCGAACCCGTACAACCTTTCGGTTCGCGAGGTTTAAGCTCGCTGCGTCTGCCGTTCCGCCACCCGGGCTGGGGTGCGCAGGGGATGACGATACAAGCTTGCACTGCGGGTGGGGGCGGCTCGGGTGTTGAATCGGCGGTATGACTGATGCTGATCGCGAGACGTTGCGGGCGCTGGCTGACGAGGGGAACGAGAAGGCGCTGGATCGGCTGGCTGAGTTGGCTGATCGGCGTGGGGATCTCGAGGAGTTGAGTGAGTTGCTCGACGAGGGGTCTGACAAAGCGGAGGAGTTGCTGACTCGGAGGGCCGCTGAGCGGAAGGATCTGATCGAGTTGCAGCGGATCGCGGATGCGGGGTACGCCGAGGCGGGCGACGTACTCGACCGATTGCTGTAGTTGGTTCGGATCCCGGGGACGGGCCGGCGAGGCTTGCCGGGTATTGATCCAGATCCATGGATCGTTCTAGAGTTGCGGATCATCGGACGCGACGGAAGAGGACGAGTCATGGCTGAGGTTTTGCTGTTTCATCATGTGCAGGGGCTGACGGACGGGATCAAGGCGTTCGCGAGCGAGCTGAGCGCGGCGGGGCACACGGTGCACACGCCGGATCTGTTCGAGGGGCGGACGTTCGGGGCGATCGCGGAAGGGATGGCCTACGTCAAGAGTGTCGGGTTCGGGGAGATCGCCGCGCGCGGGGTGAAAGCCGCCGCGGACCTGCCGGCTGAGCTCGTGTACGCCGGGTTCTCGCTGGGCGTCGTACCGGCGCAGCAGCTCGCGCAGACGCGACCGCAAGCCAAGGGCGCTCTGTTCTTCGACTCGGCTCTGCCGATCGAGGAGTTCGGGACCTGGCCGCAGGGACTTCCGGTCCAGATCCACGCCATGGCGCAGGACGAGTTCTACCTCGAGGACGCCGACGCGGCGAAGGCGCTGGTCGCCGAGGGCGGCGAGCTCTTCCTGTACGACGGCGACCAGCACCTCTTCGCCGACAGCTCGTTGCCGTCGTACGACGAGCAGGCCGCCAAGCTGGTCCTCGAGCGGGTCCTGAACTTCCTCGGCAGAAGCTAGTCACACTTTCCGCGCGCGATCCGTCGCACGAGTAGACCCGAAGAGATCGGGCCAACCGAGCGATGGAGTACCGAGATGATTCTGGTGACTGGCGGAACCGGCACGCTGGGGCGCAAGGTCGTGCGTGGGCTGCTGGACGCGGGCCGCGACGTGCGGGTGCTGAGCCGCAGCGACAAGGCGCCGTACGACGGTGTGCAGGTCGTGGTCGGCGACCTGGAGACCGGCGAGGGCGTCGACAAGGTCGTGCACGGCGTCGAGACGATCGTGCACTGCGCGGGGTCCGCGAAGGGCGACGACGAGAAGGCGAAGAGCCTGATCGCGGCGGCGGTTCCGGCCGGCGTACGGCATCTCGTGAACATCTCCGTCGTCGGCGCGGACACGCTCCCGGTCGTGAGCGGGCTGGACCGGAAGATGTTCGGGTACTTCGCCGCCAAGCGCGGCGCGGAGCTGATCATCGAGCGGTCCGGGATCCCGTGGACCAACCTGCGGGCGACGCAGTTCCACGAGCTGACGTTCACGGTGGCCGAGCAGCTGGCCAAGCTGCCGGTCGTGCCCGCGCCGAGCGGGTTCAAGATCCAGCCGGTCGACGCGGCCGCGGTCGCCGAGCGGCTGGTCGAGCTCGCGCAGAAAGCGCCGCAGGGCCAGGTCGACGACATCGCCGGGCCACGGACGTACACGTTCAAGGAGATGGTCAAGGTCTACCTGCGGGCCGCCGGCAAGCGCCGGATGATGCTGCCGATGCACACACCGGGCAAGGCGGCCGCGGCGTACCGGGCCGGCGCGAACCTGTCGCCAGGGCGCGGGACCGGCCGGACCTGGGAGGACTTCGTCAACGCCAGCCTTGCACGGTGAAGAAAAGGCTCTGTGGATGGTCCGGCCGCGCAGTACCGTGCCCAGAACGCCACCAGGAGGGGGTCAACCGATGACCGACTTGAGCGAGTTCGTCGTCAACCGCGCGGACGGGCGCGACGACGGCGAGGACTGGACCGAGAACTACGAGGAGCTGCCCGGCGGCGCCGGGATCTCGATCATCCTCGAGGCGACCACGCAGGAAGGCGTCGGGCCGCGGCTGCACAAGCACCCGTACCCCGAGACCTTCATCATCCGGCGCGGCTCGGCGACGTTCACCGTCGACGGCGCCGAGGTGGTCGGGCGGGCCGGGCAGATCCTGGTGGTGCCGGCGGACACGCCGCACAAGTTCAGGACCGGGCCGGAGGGCTACGAGGCCGTGCACATCCACGCGAACGCGACGTTCGAGACGGACTGGCTGGAGTAGTTCGCCGTACGGCGGGCAGACGGCCGCCAGGCGAATTCTTGTCAGAGTCCGGTGAGAAGCGTTGATCCGCGGCGTTCCGCGCGCATCAATGGAGGTGTGGGTACTTACCGGACTCGGGTGATGATCGCGGCGGTGGCCGGTCCGCTGGTCGTCTGCGCGGTGCTGATCCCCTTCCGGGACGGGTTCGCCAACGCGAACGCCGCGCTGCTGCTGGTCCTGGTCGTCGTTGCCGTCGCCGCGGCCGGGCTCCGGTCGGCCGGGATCGTCGCCGCGCTGTCGAGTGCGGTCTGGTTCGACCTGTTCCTGGCGCCGCCGTACTACCGGCTGACGATCGACCGCCGCGACGACCTGGAAATGACCGTCCTGCTGGTGGTGATCGGTGCCGTCGTCACCCAGATCGCGATCTGGGGCCGTCGGCAACAAGCACGGGCGAGCCGGCAGAAGGGCTACCTGGACGGCGTCCTGACGACCTCGGGCGCGGTCGCTGCCGGGTCGTCGACGGCCGAGCTGATCGACCAGGTCGGCGCGCAACTGATCGCCGTACTGCGGATCGACGGCTGCCGCTTCGTCCCCGGCTCGACGCCGGCGCGCGGCCCGCTGCTGAACCACGACGGCTCCGTCACCCGCGGGGCGCACGCGCTGAAGATCGAGCGCGACGGCCTCCCGACGAACGCGGAGATCGAACTGCCGATCCAGTACGCCGGACGCACGCGCGGCCGCTTCCTGCTGACCGCGTCGACCCGGATCAGCCGCCCCGACCTCGAGCAGCGGCTGGTCGCCGTTGCGCTCGCCGGCCAGGTGGGCGCCGCGCTCGCCTCCCCGGCCGAACTCTCCGCCGCCGACCACGAGCAGCCCACCGGCTGACCCTTGTTCTGGCCTGCGGGAAGCATCTCTCCTGGGTGGCCACGGAAGCCGGCGTCGTACTCGCCCATACGAGTACGACGCCGCGCCGCGTCCGGCGATGTATCGGTGGCTGATCGGTTGTGGTTCGCAACCGGTCGGGCGTGGTGGTTTCGGTTGGGGAACACTGGGTTGTTCCTCAGCAGTTGTTAAGGGTGGGACCGTACTATTCCGGTACGACCCACAGTGGGTTCATCAGGAGGATGACATGCAGAGCAGTAACCCGGTTCTGAACCGGTCGAGTGCGTTTGCGCCTGGCCAGGGCCAGGCCTACCCCGGGGCCGCTCCGTACGGTCAGCCGGGTCCCTACGGCCAGCAGCCTGGCCAGGGCTACGGCGGGCCGGGTATGCCGCCGCAGCAGCAGTACCAGAGCGCCGACAGCCGGCCGATGACGCTGGACGACGTGATCGTGAAGACCGCGCTCACGCTGGGTGTTGTCGTCGCCGCCGCCGCGGTGGCGTGGGCAGCGATCCCGACGAGCCTGGTCACCCCGGCCTTCCTGGCCGGTGCGCTGGTCGGGTTCGCGCTGGCGATGGTGCTGTCGTTCAGCCGCCGGGTCAACCCGGTGCTGCTGATGGCGTACGCCGTCGCCGAGGGCGTGTTCCTCGGGATCGGCAGCAAGTTCATCGCCAACTGGGTCGGTGACCCGGGCATCGTCGTGCAGGCCATCCTGGCCACGATGGTGACCGCGGGCCTGACGCTGGCGACGTACAAGTACTTCAACATCAAGGTCACCGCACGCTTCACCCGGATGGTCATGGTCGCGACCATGGGCTTCGCGGGCGTGCTGCTGATCAACTTCGTGCTGAGCCTGTTCGGGGTCGGCACCGGCATCACCGGCATGGGCCCCCTGGGCCTGCTGTTCGCCGCGCTCGGCGCCGGTCTGGCGGTGTTCAACCTGATCCTCGACTTCGACATGATCGAGCAGGGCATCAAGCACGGTGCCCCGCAGAACGAGGCCTGGCGGGCCGCGTTCGGCCTGACCGTCACCCTGGTCTGGCTGTACTGGAACCTGCTGCGCATCCTCGCGATCCTGCGCGGTGGCGACTGATCCCAGCTCGGCCGACTGGCTGAGTGATCGAACGGCAGATTGGCCGGCCCTCAGGTGGGGGTCGGCTTTTCTGTTGCCCCAGGACCGTTCACAATCGAGAGATGACGAGTCGGGACGAGGTCGTACGCCGGTATCAGGAGTACCTCGACGCGTGCAACCGGCGGGACTGGGACGCGGTGGGGGCGTTCGTCGCGGACCGGCTGCTGGTCAACGGGGTCGAGCGGACGCGGGACGAGTACGTCGCCGACGTACGGCGGACGACGATGATCTTCCCCGACTACCGGTGGGAGCTGCGCCGGGCGGTCTACGAGGGGGAGTGGCTGGCCGTCCACCTGTACGACACCGGGACGCGGCACTGGGAGTTCCTCGGCGCCGACGGGGACGGGTCGCAGGTGGAGACCGACGAGTTCGACCTGTACCGGATCGTCGACGGACTCATCGTGGAGGTCGAGGGCACCGCCGACAACGCGCGGCTCCGGGCGTGAGAGTCAACACCCCGGACGCACAACGGGCCTGCCCCTCCACCTGAAAGGGCAGGCCCGCGGCGAAATCGACTCCTGTTCGGCTCGTCAGCCCATTCGCCGGTGCGCTTTGACCAGGTCGTATTCGTGAACGATGGCTGTGGCGTGCCCGTGCGCGAGGGCGTACTCGCTGGAAAGCCATCTCACCCTGTCGTCGAAGCGTGAGAACGACGGTCCGTCGTTCATCAGGCCGAACCACTCGGTCATCTCGCGTCCGGTGCACTGGGGCACCTTCTCCACCAGACGCTTGTGGGTCTCCTCGGAGTGGTTCAGGCCCATCGTCGCCTCCCGTTCGTCGGGGTCGTGCGTAGTTATCGACTGTGCATCACGAAGCCCGCGCAGGCAAGAGCCTCTTGATGAAAGTCGCCGCTCAGCGGACACACGATCGCGCGACAGCCCTTCCAGGCGGGCCGATCCGGGCCGTCGGCCCCCATCGAGCGGCCCTCCGCGGACCGGCCAGGACGGCCGGCCAAGACGGCCGGCCCGAACGGCAGATCAGGACGGCGAGCCCGCCATCGACTTGCCGGCTTCCGGGCCGAGCTCCCCGGTGCCGTCCTCGTCGACGCGTTCGATGTCGGCCTTCGGGTGCCGGCGCCGGTGCCGCAGTTGCGCCCAGCGCCCCCGCGGCCCGCGCTCGCGCCCGGCGACCTCGGTCGGGGCGACCTCGGTGCCGGCCCTCCGTGCAGCCTGTACGGCGGCCTCGGCGATCGGCAGCACAGCCTCACCGCGGAACGCCTCGGGCTGCACGAACGACTCCGTCCCCACACCCATCGCGGCCGCGACCGACGGCAGCAGCGCCGCGGCGGCCGCGGCGTACCCGGTGACGGACGGGTGGAAGCGGTCCGGCCCGAACATCCGCGGGTCGGTCCGGAAGACCTCGCTCAGCAGCGAGCCGATCGACACCGACCGCCCGCCGGCCTCGACGACGGCGATCGTCTGCGCGGCCGCGAGCCGGTGGCTCCAGGACCGGGCGACCTGCCGCAGCGGCGGCATGATCGGCCGGACCACGCCGAGATCCGGGCAGGTGCCGACGACCACCTCGCAGTTGGCCGCGCGCAGCCGCCGGACGGCGTGGTCGAGCAGCCGGACCGAGACCGACGGCGGCATCTGCGCCTTCACGTCGTTCGCGCCGATCAGGATCGCGGCGACATGCGGGCCGGACAGCAGCGCGGTGTCGATCTGCGGCGCGAGGTCGGTGGACTTCGCCCCGACCTTCGACACGTCGACGAGCCGGACCGGACGCTTGGCCAGCTCGGCGAGACCGCAGGCCAGCAGGACGCCGGGGGTCTCGTCGGGTGACGACGTTCCGTATCCGGCCGCACTGGAGTCCCCGATCATCGCGAGGGTGATCGGGTGACCTGGATACCGGCCGTACAGGCCGTCGCCCTTGGCCGGGTGAGCCTTCATCGGGCCGATCACGCGCGCGGCGTACCGCGCTTCCGCGGTCAGTACGCCGTACAGCGTCGCCCCGATCAGTCCGAGTCCCCCACCACCGAAGGCTGCGGCCTGGGCCAGTCGCTTCGCGGCCCGGGCTGTGCTCATACCCCCAAGGATTACACGCTGTGACGCGCAGGCAAGTGAAATAGGGGGAAACACGCGGCGTCCCATACAGTGAGATCCGTGCGCTACGCGAACTCACTCCTGGACCTGGTCGGCAACACCCCGCTGGTACGCCTGACGAAGACGACCGACGGCGCCAAGCCGCTCGTTCTCGCCAAGGTCGAGTACTTCAACCCCGGTGGCTCGGTGAAGGACCGGATCGCGGTCCGGATGATCGAGGCCGCGGAGGCCTCCGGCGAGCTCAAGCCCGGCGGGACGATCGTTGAGCCGACGTCCGGCAACACCGGCGTCGGGCTGGCGATGGTGGCCCAGCAGAAGGGCTACAAGTGCGTCTTCGTCTGCCCGGACAAGGTCAGTGAGGACAAGCGCAACGTGCTCAAGGCGTACGGCGCGGAGGTCGTGGTCTGCCCGACCGCGGTCGCGCCGGAGCACCCGGACTCCTACTACAACGTCTCCGACCGGCTGGTCCGCGAGATCGAGGGCGCCTGGAAGCCGAACCAGTACGCCAACGAGAACAACCCGATCTCGCACTACGAGTCCACCGGCCCCGAGCTGTGGGAGCAGACCGAGGGCAAGATCACGCACTTCGTCGCGGGCGTCGGGACCGGCGGCACGATCAGCGGCACCGGCAAGTACCTCAAGGAGGTCTCCGGCGGCAAGGTGCAGATCATCGGCGCGGACCCGGAGGGCTCGGTCTACTCCGGCGGCTCCGGCCGTCCGTACCTGGTCGAGGGCGTCGGTGAGGACTTCTGGCCGGAGACCTACGACAAGACGATCTGCGACCGGATCATCGAGGTCTCGGACGCGGACTCGTTCGCGGTCACCCGGCGGCTGGCCCGCGAGGAGGCCATGCTGGTCGGCGGTTCGGCCGGGATGGCGGCGGCCGCGGCGATCCGGCTGGCCCAGGAGCTCGACGACCCCGACGCGGTGATCGTCGTCCTGCTGCCGGACGGTGGCCGGGGCTACCTGACCAAGGTGTTCAACGACGACTGGCTGGCGCAGTACGGCTTCCTCGCACACACCCGGCAGGGCACGACGCTCGGTGAGGTGCTGGCCGGCAAGGACGGCAGCATGCCGCCGCTGGTGCACACCCACCCGCACGAGACGATCGCCGAGGCGATCGAGATCCTGCGCGAGTACGGCGTCTCGCAGATGCCGGTCGTCCGGGCGGAGCCGCCGGTGATGGCGGCCGAGGTGGCCGGCGCGGTCTCGGAGCGGACCCTGATGGACGCGCTCTACACCGGGAAGGCCCGGCTGGCCGACATCGTCGAGCTGCACATGGACCCCGCGCTGCCCTCGCTGGGCGCCGGCGAGGCGGTCTCGAAGGCGGTCGCCCTGCTGGAGGGCCGCGACGCCCTGATGGTGCTGGACGACGGCAAGCCGGTCGGCGTCCTGACCCGGCAGGACCTGCTGAGCCACCTCGCCGTGGTCTGATCCGCGGACTGTTGCCTGCGGCTACTTCTTTTGGTTGCCTAGGGCACGTGGGGTTCTCAGCGGTCCATGACCGACGGGACGATGGCGATCAGGGCGGTGATCACGACACCGCCGACGATGACGACTGCGCTCAGGATCTGGATGAGGTTCATGTCATCCATGGTGTCCGTCCCGGCCCGTCCGGACATCGGTCCAAGGACTTGTCTTCGGCTCATCCCTTGGTCGTACGGCGGACCCTGAGCGCTACGACCTCCGGAGTCCGGGTCATCCCCGGGTGAGCACGAAGTCCGCCGGGTTCAGCCGCCGGGTTCGGCGCCAGTAGCCGACGGTGAACTCCGGCCAGATCGTCGAGTTGCGGCCCTGGGCGTCCAGGTACCAGCTGTTGCAGCCCGACTCCCAGACGGTGTCGCCGAGCCGCTGCTGGACGTCGTCGACGAACCGCTCCTGGACGTCCTCGCGGACCTCGACCGTCGAGGCCCGGCCGAGCAGCCGCAGCGCCTGGACGACGTACCGGACCTGGGCCTCGATCATGAAGACCATCGAGGAGTGGCCGAGCCCGGTGTTCGGGCCGACCAGGAGGAAGAGGTTCGGGTAGCCGGCCACGGTGATGCCGAGGTGGGCGCCGATGCCGTGCTGCTTCCAGTGGTCGGCCAGGTCGGTGCCGTCGCGGCCGAGGATCCGCATCCGGGTCAGGTTGCCGGAGACCTCGAAGCCGGTGCCGAGCACCAGTACGTCGGCCGGGCGCTCGGTGCCGTCGGCATCGATCACGCCGGTCTCGGTGACCCGGCTGATCGGGGTGGTGACCACGTCGACGTTGGGGCGGGTGAGTGCCGGGTAGTAGTCGTTGGAGAGCAGGATCCGCTTGCAGCCGATCTGGTAGTCCGGCGTCAGTTTGGCCCGGAGTACGGGGTCCTTCACCTGCTTGTGGAGCTGGCGGCGGGCCTGCAGCTCCAGGCCCTTCATCAGCTTGGGGTTGCCCGCGAAGCCGAGGCCGCGCGCCTCCAGTCCCCAGAAGATGACGTCGCGGATCGCGCGCTGCCCGGCCGGGAAGCGTTCGTGCAGGGCCCGTTCGCGCGGGCCGATCGCGCGGTCGGGCTTCGACGTGATCCACGGCGCGGTGCGCTGGTAGAGATCCAGGTGCGCGGCCTGCTCGGCGACCCGCGGGACGAACTGGATCGCGCTGGCGCCGGTTCCGACGACGGCGACCCGGCGGCCGGTCAGGTCCTGGCTGTGGTCCCACTGGGCGGAGTGGAAGGCCGGGCCGGCGAAGGAGTCCAGGCCGGGCAGGTCGGGGAGTTTCGGCTGGTGCAGGTTGCCGACCCCGGCGACCAGGGCGCGGGTCTCGAGCGTCTCCTCGCCGTTGATCGTCACCGTCCAACGGCTGGTGGTTTCGTCGAAGACCGCCGCGGTCACCTCCGCGCCGTACCGGATCTTGCCGGCGACGCCGTACTTGGTCGCGCAGTGCTCGAGGTAGGCGAGGATCTCGTCCCAGGGCGCGAACATCCGCTGCCAGCGCGGGTTCTGCTCGAACGAGAACGAGTAGAGGTACGACGGGACGTCGCACGCGCAGCCGGGGTAGGTGTTGTCCCGCCAGGTGCCGCCGAGGCGCTCGGCCTGCTCGAGGACGACGAAGTCCTCGATCCCGGCGGCGCGCAGTTTGATCGCCATGCACAACCCGGCGAACCCCGACCCGACGACGACGACCTCGGTCTGACCCATGACCGGAAGGTTACCGGCGGGTTAGGCTAGGAGGTAAGGGTCGGCTTGGTCCGATCCGGTCCTGGTTCCGCTCCGAACAGCTTCCCGGTTGCGGCGGCAGCGTGCTCACTCCCCGGAGTGTGAACGGATTCACTGTCGCCGAGACCTGTTACTCGTTAGGTTAAAGAACAACCGTTCTTTATTCTGGTGATCCTGCCCAACTGTCTCGTGAGGAGGCGGACGTGAACGCGACGACCCACGACGGGCCGGTCGGATGAGCGGACGCGACAAGCTGGACGATCGGCTCACCGAGCACGTCGATCGCCTGGGCGACGAGCACCCGCCGATCGACCTGGACAGCGTCGACTACTCGATGGACCAGCCCGGTGTGATCGCGCGCCGGTTCGGCCCGGTGCTGAGCTACATGGCGCGCGTCGAGCTCGAGGTCGAGCGCAACGTGCTCGAACTGGCCGCGCTGCTGCCGAACCCGCCCGAGGTCGACCGGCACTTCTACGCCGACGTCTGGATGCCGCAGGAGACCCGCCACGGCGAGATCCTCGACAAGCTGCAGGCGATCATCGGCCTCGACCCGCTGAAGGCCGACCTGACCCAGGTGTCGATCCGGCTGCGCCTGCTCGGCGCGCTCGGCCGGTTCGGGCCGGTGCAGGACGTCAGCCGGATGCTCTACTACCTGACCGGTATGGCCACCGAGCGGTCCGCCGTCCTGGCCTACGGGCAGCTGCACACCGGGCTGCGGGAGATGGACGAGCGGGCGATCTCGGAGACGGTGATCGCGCCGATCCGCCGGCAGGAGCCGGGGCACTTCGCCTTCTACCAGATGTCCTCGCGCGGGCTGTGGGTTCAGCTGAGCGGTTGGCAGAAGTGGCTGGTCCGGTCGTTGCGGCGGTTGACGTTCACGCCGGTCGGGGTCGACCACAAGCGGCAGCGGGCCGACTTCGGGCGGGTGATGGAGGCGCTCGGGATGTCCACGCAGGACTCGGACGTCGTGCATCACGCGCAGCAGATCGCCCGGGTCGAGCACGAGCTGCTGTGGGCCAGCCGCAAGGGGCTGCGGGCGCCGACGTACGTCGTCGACGCGCTGCGCCTGGCGGTCGAGGCGGCCAAGGCCGAGGCGGACGCGGTGGCGAGGAAGCTCCCGAGGCCGAGGCTGAGCCCCGAAGCCTGACAGCGTCCGAAGAATCGTGATGCGTCCGAAGAAGCGAGCGCTATAGCCTCGGGTTCTTCGGACGCATTCGAATTCTTCGGACGTTAACGGAGGCGGTGGAGGATCTCGCCGGCGTTGGGGATGACCAGGGTTTCGGGGTCGTTCTCGTACGCGGCGAGGTCGAAGTCGGCCGGGGCCAGGTGGTTGAGATTGGCCCGGCGTACGACGTCCTCTCCGATGCCGGTCGACAGCGTGACCTCGACGCGGAGGTGCTCGCCGGTGGCCGGGTCCCAGGTGCCGGCGCCGCGCAGGTGGGTCGAGTGGGCGAGCACGCCCCAGTGCAGGTCGCGGAACTTCTCCCACTGACCGACGAAGTAGTCGCGGCAGTGGTACCCGATCTGCTCGATCTCGGGGTGCATCGCGGCCAGTTGCCGGACGTGCGGCGCGTACAGGATCACCTCGCCGCCGTCGGCGACGACCGGCTCGACCTTGTAGAAGCCCTTGGCCGCCGTCCAGATGTCCTGGTAGCGCTCGGGCATCAGCGACACGATGCGGCGTACGGGGTGGTCGAGGTAGCGGACGTGGGTCTGCGCGGAGATCTCGGCCGCGGCCCGCCACGAGGACTGGGTGTCGCCGAACGCGACGGCGTGCAGGTTGTGGGTGCCCGACTCGACGACCAGCGACAGCGCGAGCTTCTCGGCCGGGATCAGCGCCGCGGCCTCGTCGATCAGGGCGCGGACCGGCGTCGTGCCCGTCGTACCGATGATGCTCGCGCTGGTGATCAGGGCGCCGAGCCAGTGCGACAGGTCGATGACTTCCTGGCCCGCGACACCGGGGAAGAAGTACTTGTTGCCGCCGGAGAAGCCGACCACCTCGTGCGGGAAGACCGGGCCGACGATCAGCGCGACGTCGTGCTCGACGACCGCCCGGTTGAGCTTGACGCTGACCTCCTGGTGCAGCCGCCCGCCGGAGATCTCGCCGATCCGGTCGGCGCCGATCGTGCCGAGGTCGGCGAAGGTCTCGGGCTTCCACCACGCGTGGTTCAGGACGTCGTACTCGCCGCCGAGGTGCTCGCGCAGTGCCTCCGGTGACATCTCCGCGTGGGTGCCGAGGGCAACGAGTACGGTCAGCTTGCTGACCCGGCCCGTCAGCGCTTGATGGATGGCCTTCATCAGCAGCGGCAGCGGGCAGCTGCGGGTGGCGTCCGGCACGATGACGCAGACGCTGCGCCCGTCCAGCCCGGCCGAGGCGAGCGAGTCCTGGACGAAGGCGGTGACCTCGTCCTCGGTGAGCGTCCGGGCGGCATCGCCGATCACAGCAGAGTCGGGCATGCCCCCCAGCCTAGTTGGTAAGCGATTGCCTGTTGACGACTGCCTGCTGTGACCGACCGGGAACCCAAGGTAGTAAGGGGTTTCGAGGCGTTGACCCGGGCCGTGCGGGGGGAGCAGCATCAGCCAGGTCAGCTGGGGATTGGCGATCTAGGGGGAGTTCCCATGTCCGACACGATGATCACGCGTCCACTCGGGTTCGGGGGCCGGCTGCTGCGGTCGGGGGACCCGGACTACGAGCAGGCGCGCACGGTGTTCAACGCGATGGTCGACAAGCGGCCGGCGGTGATCGCGCAGTGCGAGTCGGCGGCCGATGTCGCGGCCGCGGTCCGGTACGGCGTCGGGCAAGGGCTCGAGATCGCGGTCCGCGGAGGCGGGCACGGCGTGGCGGGAACGGGGGTCAGCGACGGTGGACTCGTCGTCGACCTGCGCCGGCTGAACACGGTCCAGGTCGACGCCGACGCGCGGATCGCCCGGGTCGGCGGCGGGGCGACCTGGGGTGACTTCGACCGGATGTGCCAGCCGTACTGGCTCGGGACGACGGGCGGCCGGGTGTCGACCACCGGCGTCGCCGGGCTGACGCTCGGCGGCGGGTCCGGCTGGCTGGAACGCAAGTGGGGTTTCGCCTGCGACAACCTGGTCTCGGTCGAGCTGATCACGGCCGACGGGGAACTGGTGATCGCCGACGAGACGCGCAACACCGAGCTGTTCTGGGCGCTGCACGGTGGCGGCGGGAACTTCGGGGCGGCGACCGCGCTGACGTTCCGGTTGCAGGTGCTGCCGGTGGTGACGCTCGCGTTGCTGTTCTGGCCCGCCGAGGCCGGGCCGGACGTCGTACGGGCTTATCGGGACCTGATCGACGGCGGTGCGCCGGACGAGCTCGGGGGAGGAGTGTTCTACCTGACCGGGCCGCCGGAGGAGTTCGTGCCGTTGCATCTCCAGGGCGAACCGCTGGTCGCCGCGGGGGCGGTCTACATGGGTGACGAGGCGGAGACCCGGGACGTGTTCAAGCCGATGTTCGACTTGGCGCCCGAGGGCGTGATGGCCGCCGAGATGCCGTACGCCGCACTGCAGTCGGCGCTGGACGACCCAGCGGGCTTCCGGCACTACTGGTCGGCCGAGCACCTCGGGGAGCTGCCGGACGCGGCGATCGCGGCCTTCTGCGCCCGTGCGGCCGACATGCCGGCGCCGTCACCTTCGCAGCAGATGATCGCGCCGTGGGGTGGCGCGGTCGCGCGGGAGGCGGACAAGTGGCCGTTGCCGCACCGGTCGGCGGCCTGGGTGGTGCATCCGTTCGGGGTGTGGGCCGACGCGGCGGACGACGCGCGCGGCGTGCAGTGGGCGCGGGACGTCTGCGCCGACGTCCGGGAGTGGTCGACCGGCGCGGTGTACCTGAACTTCATCGGGGACGAGGGGCGGGACCGCGTGCTCGCCGGGTACGGCGAGGAGAACTACCGGCGGCTGGCCCAGGTGAAACGGGAGTACGACCCGGACAACGTGTTCCACCTGAACCAGAACATCCGGCCGAGCTAGACGGCTTTGGCGATGGCGATCGAGCCTTCGAGGCGCTCGCCGGCTTCGTAGATCATGTACTTGACGCCGTTCTCCTGGCCGAACGACGGAGCCGCGCACCGGCCGTTGTCGGGGTACCCGGCCGACGGCGCGTGGAAGACCCCGAGGTGCTTGCGGAGGCTGAAGTCGTTGCCCACCTCGGTGATCCGCATCGAGCCACCGGATCCCTTGTCGGTGTGGTAGATGACGAACATCGACCCGTTGTGGCCGGCCAGCGTCGGGGCGCCGAGGTCGCGGACACCGAGCTGCTGCGGGGTGATCAGCGGCGTCTGGGAGAAGGTGAAGGTCCGGCCGTCCCGCGACCAGCCCCAGCCGATCGAGCGCCGGTTCGCGGTGGTGTTGATCATGAAGACCATCACGTACCGGGCGTTCCTCGACGGCAGGTCGTGCCGAAACACCCGCGCGTACGACGCTTCCGTCGTACCGGCCGGCAGCATCGCCGTCGACAGCACGCCCTTGTCGTAGGTGAAGTGGATCCCGTCCTTGGAGCGGGCCAGCCGGGTGGTGGTGTTCTCGCCGTGGAAGTACATCCACATCTCGTTGGTGTCCTCGTTCCACATCGCGTGCGGTGAGGAGACGTGCGAGACGGTGTAGTGCGGGGACCAGCTCCGGGCGATGATCGGGTTGTTCGGGTACTCCGTGTACGGCCCGCCGAGCGAGTCCGAGTAGGCCAGGCACAGGCCGCCCGGAGCTTCGTGCGGGGCGAAGTACAGGTAGAACCGGCCGAGCGGGTTGGCGATCCGGCCGACCGTGCCGCGGACGCACGGGAAGATCACCTCCTTCCGGGCCGGCGCGTACTGCAGCTTGGTCTTGTCGAAGGCGACGCGGGTGAAGGCGTAGTTCGGGAACCCACCGGGGGCGGCGAGGGCTTGGGTCTGCTGGCCGGCGGTAGCGGCGGTGCCGAGGCCCAGGGCGGCGGTGCCGCGGAGCAGGGTGCGGCGGCTGAGGTTCGGCATCTCGAGGTCCTCTCACGGGGGCGGCGTGCTGGTTCGTGCCGAGTGTGGGAGCTGCTCTCACGCGAGGTCAAGAAGCTAATCCGTATTAGCTAAGGTATTTGCTTGATTACCGGTCAGTGTTTCATGGTCTCGGGGCCAGGTGGGCACTGGAGCTGTATGAAGCATGACTGGTTCCTGACCACCGCCGAGCGCGGCAACCCGGCGACCGAGATCGACCGGGACGGTGCCTGGACCGAGGGCAACCTGGTCCGCCCGCTCGTGCACGGTTCGGCGTACTTCGCCCGCCTGTACGACGAGCTGTGCGCGCTGTCGAAAGGCGACCAGGTCTACTTCACCGACTGGCGCGGGGACCACGACGAGGCGCTGACCGACGACGGCACGACCGTCGGTGAGGTGCTCTGCGACCTCGCACGCTCCGGCGTCGAGGTCCGCGGGCTGCTCTGGCGGTCGCACTCGGATCACGTCAGCTTCAACGCGCAGCAGAACCAGCGGCTCGGCACCGAGCTCAACGAGGCGGGCGCGGAGGTGCTGCTCGACCAGCGCGTACGGCGGTTGGCATCGCATCACCAGAAGCTCTTCGTGATCCGGCACCGGGGTGACCCGGCGGCCGATGTCGCCTTCGTCGGCGGGATCGATCTGTCGCACCAGCGGCGGGACGACGCTTCCCATCGCGGGGATCCGCAGCAGGCGCCGATGGATCCGCGGTACGGGGCGCGGACGCCGTGGCACGACGTGGCGCTGGAGATCCGGGGGCCGGTGGTCGGGGATCTCTTGCGGTGCTTCGTGGAACGGTGGGACGACCCGCATCCGCTGGACCGGCGCACGCCGTACCGGCTGCTGGTGCAGCGGCTCGCGCGGATGCCGCGGCATCCTTCGACGTTGCCGGAGGCGTTTCCTGATCCGCCGGTGGCCGGGCGGAGCGCCGTCCAGGTGTTGCGGACGTACGCGCACAAGCATCCCGGGTTCCCGTTCGCGCCGCGGGGTGAGTACAGCGTTGCGCGCGGGTATCTGAAGGCCTTGCGGCGGGCGCGGTCGTTGATCTACATCGAGGACCAGTACTTCTGGTCGCGCGATGTGGCGGCCGCGTTGCAGGAGGCGCTGGACCGGTCGCCTTCGTTGCGGGTGATCGTGGTCGTGCCGAGATTTCCTGATGCGGACGGGCGGTTCAGCGGGCCTCCGGCGCTGGACGGGCAGCGGCGGGCGTTGGAGCTGCTGCGGTCGGATCGGGTTGCCGTGTACGACTTGGAGAACGCTGACAGCGTGCCGATCTACGTGCACGCGAAGGTGTGCATCGTCGACGACGAGTGGTTCGCGTGTGGGTCGGACAACTTCAACCGGCGGTCGTGGACGAACGACAGCGAGCTCACGTGCGCGGTGGTTGCGCCGGACGTCGCCCGCTCGTTGCGGGCCGAGCTGTGGTCGGAGCATCTGGGATCCGGAGCCGAACTCGATCCGGTGGCCGGCTTCGATGCTTGGCGGCGTACGGCGTCGGCTTTGGACGCCTGGCACGCGGACGGTCGCTCGGGGGACCGGCCCGGCGGGCAGATTCGTTGTCATCGGCCCGCAGATGTGAGCCGTTGGCAACGGGTTTGGGCTCGGCCGATCTTCGACCACGTCTACGACCCGGACGGGCGGCCCTTGGCGATGCGGCGTCGTGGGGCTTACTGAGTCGACAGGGCCGGAGCGGGTGGGGTGAGATGGCGCGATGAGGATGCACGCGGGTGAGGCGGAGATCGACGAGCTGCTGGTGGGGCGGCTGGTCGCTGGGCAGTTCCCGGCGTGGGCGGGGCTGGCGGTGCGTGAGATTCCGTCGAGTGGGACGGTCAACGCGATGTACCGGCTGGGGGAGGAGCTGACGGTTCGGCTGCCGCTGGTCGAGGGTGGGGTGAGCGACATCGCGAAGGAGCACGCGTGGGTGCCGCGGTTGGCGCCGTACTTGCCGGTGGAGGTGCCGCTGCCGGTGGGGCTGGGGGAGCCGTCGGCGGAGTATCCGTGGCCTTGGTCGGTGAATCGGTGGATCACGGGTGAGGTGCCCTCGACGGGGGATGCTGCGCTGGGCCGGGAGTTGGGTGGTTTGGTTCAGGCTTTCCGTGCGGTGGATCTGCCCGACGCGCCTGCTGCCTATCGGGGTGGTCCTCTGCAGTTGCAGGACGCCGAGACCCGCAACGCGCTCGAGCAGCTCGAAGGGGCCATCGACACGTCTGCTGCGCTGGCCGCTTGGGAAGCGGGCCTTGCCGTTCTGCAGACCGAGCCCGATCTCTGGCTGCACGCCGATCTGATGCCCGCCAACCTGCTGGTGCGCGAGGGCCGGTTGGCCGCCGTACTGGACTTCGGCTGTGTCGGCACCGGCGATCCGGCCTGCGACCTCATCCCTGCCTGGAACCTGCTGCCAGCCTCCGAGCGCGACGTCTTCCGCTCCGTCGTCGAAGCTGACGACGCGCAGTGGATCCGCGGCCGGGCGAGGGCGCTTTCGATGGCGCTCATCCAGCTCCCGTACTACCGCGAGACCAATCCCGGCATCGCCGCCAACGCGCAGCACGTCATCGACGAGGTCCTCATCGACTTCGCGAGCTGAACGCGGTGGGTGGGGTGTGCAGTTGGTGGATGATCTGGGTCGCGCACTCGGTGGGTGTCTGCTCGTCGGTGTGGACCTCGACGTCGTACTGCATCGCCTGGTGTACCTGCGGGAACTGCAGCGCGGCGCGGCCGATGGTTCGGTTGCCTCGGGCTCGTTCACGGCGTTCCAGCTCGGGGAGGGCGCAGTGGACGCCGACGAAGTAGACCGGGAAACCGGCGAAGACCTCCAGGCAGTCGGCCAGGCGCCAGCGTTCGCCGAGGATGTGGTCGACGACGACGTCGTTGCCCGCTGACGCCATCCCTGCGACCACCCGGTGGAAGCCGAGGACGGTGCGCTGGAAGATCGGCAGGAACTCCTCGTCCGTCCAGTCGTGCCGCGAGCGCGCACGGTGGAAGTGGTCGACCGCGAGGTGGTACCACGGTCCGTCGAGCGTGCGCAGGAGCTCCTCCGCGACCGTCGATTTACCGGAGCTGGAGGTCCCGTTCAGGAACACCACCCGGCCGAGTGGCGGATCGGTTGCCCCGGGCAGCAGCTCGTGCGTCGCGATGGTCATGGGGTCATCATTTCGTGAAATGGGTCCGCAGCTTTTCGACGTACGGCTCCTTGACCTGGGGAGTGGGGGCGGGTTGGGTGGGCGGGTGAGTGAGCTGCGGATGGTTGTGGTGGAGGCGGGGGACGACCGGCTGGTCGAGGACTGGCGGGAGGTGCACAACGCGATCATCCCGACGGCGCCGTTGTCCACCGACGACGTCCGGGAACGGGCCGGGCGCAACCATCTCGAGGTCCTGTACGCCGACGACGTCGCGGTCGGGTGCTCGACGGTGCGGCCGCCGGAGGACTCGCCGGCCGTGACGGTGATCGCGCGCGTACTTCCGGCGTACCGGCAGCGTGGGTACGGCGAGCAGCTGTACCGCCGCGGGCTCGCGACGGCCGAGTCGCTGGGCGCGACGGACGTCGAGACGATCGTGCTCGCGAGCAACGCCGAGGGGCTGCACTTCGCGCAGCGGCACGGGTTCGTGGAGATCGACCGGTACGTGCTGCCGGGGGACACGATTCCGTTCGTCGATCTGCGGCTGAGCTCGCACAGCTGGCTCTCCGTGGCCGATGCCGCGCACATCGACGCGGTCCGCGCGGATCCGGGCCAGTACGGCGACCTGCTGCACCTGGCGCTGGAGGCGATCGCGTATCCGGTCGACGAGGGCGTCGGCGGTACGGCGACGCGGGCGCGCGTCGTACTCCACGACGACGGCTCGATCGAGGTCTCGGACGACGGCCGTGGCACTCACGTCCGCTTCGACGACGACGGCGTACCGATGGTGAAGCCGATCATGGCGACGCGCGACCTGCGCTTCTTCGGCGATCCGTCGGCGCAGCTCCTGCCCGACGGCCGCCCACGCAACGGCATGTCGGTGGTCGTCGCGCTCAGCGCGTGGGCGATCCACACCAACCACCGGACCGAGGGCAGCTGGACGCGCCGCTACGAGTACGGCGTACCGCGCGGGCCGTTGGTGTCGCTGCCGGCCGCTTCGACGACCGGTACGACGGTGCACTTTCGGCCGGATCCCGAGCTGTTCGCCGAGAAGCTGACCGTCGACGGGCTCGCCAAGGCCTGCGAGGGCTTCGCGCCGTCGATCCCGATCGAGATCACCACCGCATGATCAGCTGTCCCGGGAGCTGAGGACGCAGAACTCGTTGCCCTCGGGGTCGGCCAGGACGGTCCAGCTCGGGCCGTCCGGCTGGCCGACGTCGACGCGGCGGGCGCCCAGCCCCAACAGCCGGGCGATCTCGGCGTCGCGGTCCTGGCTTGTGTGCGGCGCGAAGTCCAGGTGCAGCCGGTTCTTCACCGCCTTGCCCTCCGGAACCGGCACGAACACGATGCCCGGCCCGACCCGCTCCCACGGCGTCTCCCGCATCGCCTGCTCGTCCACCCACGACGGGATGATCACGCACTCGTCGTCGGTCTCGATGATCAGGCGCCAGTCCAGCGCCTCGGCCCACCACGCCGCCTGCGCCTTCACGTCGGCACAGTCCACCACCACGGAGTACCACCGCAATGCCATCTCGCCCTCCTCGACTTCGATTGCGGCGATCCTGCCAGGCGGCACCCCCGGTTTTCAGACCAGGTCGAGGAGCTTGCGCGTCGGGCGGGCGGTGATCCGCCAGTCGCCGTACAGGCCGAGGGCGTCGTCGGTGGTGCAACGCAGCGCGAGGTAGACCCAACCGAGCTCGCCGTCCACGCGCTCGGTGAACCCTGCCGCGACCTCGAACAGCTCGCCGCCGCACGGGCAGACCGCCCGCTGGACCTCGGCCCAGTCGGTCCCAGCGAGCATCACCCAGGGCCGGTCGCAGCCGGCGCAACGTCGTACGGCGTACCCGTTGTCGTCGTCGATCCCGACCACGAACACCGAGTCCCCGCACCCGTCGCACCGGGCCGGCACGATCTCGCTCACCTGCCCGTGCGAGAAGGCCACCAGGAACTCCGCGAGATCCGAACTCACCGACCCCCGCCACCACGGACTACGCCGCTCGATCACCATCCGCAGAGGATGCCAGCCGACCGTTCCCACGCCTCGGCGACGGGCCGTAACCGAACGGTTTCAGTCCGTACGAGATGCGACCGTACCAGCGCGACCGCTAGAGATTATCAAAACCAGAAGATCTCTTCGCGAAGAATTCTTCTGGGTTAGGCTGGGGCCCATGAATGATCAGACGCCGGCGGGCGACATCGTCCTGGATGTGGCCGCACTGCGGGTCCTCGCTCACCCGATGCGACTGACTTTGCTGGAGCACCTGCGGCAGCGTGGTCCTGCGACGGCGCGACAGCTCGCGGAGCACTACGAGATCGACTCTGGCGCAGCGAGTTACCACCTGCGGCAGCTGGCAGACGGGGGTCTGATCGAAGAGGACACCCAGCGTGGGACCAGGCGCGACCGCTGGTGGCAGGCTCGGCATCGGTCATCGATTCACGATCCTGCAAGCGGTGGTCCTGGCGAGCGAGAGGACAGCCGCGGATACCTGCATGCGGTTCTGCTCGCGTACAGCGAGCAGTTGCGACGGTTGGCATACACCGCGCCGCTGCTGCCCGACGAGTGGTACGAGGCGTCGACGTTCAGCAACTACACGCTGCGATTGACCCCGGCCGAACTCAACGAACTGAAGTCAGAGCTGGCTGCGGTCGTCGAGAAGCACCGCCGCCACGACGACGAAGCTGGAACGCCAGTAGCCCTTCAGCTGCACGGGTTTCCACTACTCGAGCCGGACGATGACGCGTAGCGGCACGACGCACCCGGCTGCCTACCGGGACAGCAACGTCCTGCGCTGGGCGACGGCCTACACCGCATCAGTCAGCGGTGACGTCGTCTTCTTTCTGACCCTGTCCTGGGCGGTGACCCGCCTTGCCGGGCCGGCTCAGGTCGGCGCCGTACTGGCCGTCGGAGCCATTCCTCGGGCGCTGCTGATGCTGGTCGGCGGAGTGATCGCCGACCGGTACGGACCGCGCCGAGTGGTGATCGGCAGCGACTTCGCCCGCTGCGTGCTCATCGTCGGCGCTGCCGCGCTGATGCAGTTCACCGGGGGCGGGCTGCCGATGCTGTACGCCGTAGCGCTGGTCTTCGGCGTGATCGACGCGCTGTTCATGCCTGCCGTGGGGGCCTTGGCGGGCCGGCTCACCGATCCAGGACAACTCGGCCGGGTGCAGGGACTGCGGGTCCTGGCGGTCCGGGTCAGCAATGCGGTCGGTCCGATGATCGCCGCGATCGTGTTGACTGCCGCCGGAGTCGCCGCGGGCTTCGGTCTGGCCGGGCTGCTGTTCAGCTTGTCCTTCGGTCTCCTCCTTGCCGTCCGCCTGAACCGGGGACAGACCGCCGAGCCATCGACCGGCTCACCGTTGGACGACCTCCGGGACGGGCTGCGGTACCTACGACGAAACCGGCCACTGGCTCGTCTCGTCGTGGTCGTCGCGCTGAGCGAGCTGTGCTTCAGCGGTCCGGTCGGAATCGGTCTGGTCCTACTGACCGCGGAACGGCATTGGGGTCCGGCCATCCTCGGCTGGGCCCTGAGCGTGTTCAGCATCGGAGGTGCAGTCAGCGGAATTCTGCTCACCGTTCTGGCTCGCGTCCCGCGAGCGGGGGTCGCGCTCGCGGGCACCCTGACCGCGACCGCCGTACTGGTCGGCGCCCTGGGCCAGGTGACCACGGCCGGCGCCCTGATCGCCGGTTCCGCCGCGCTCGGTGCGATCAGCGGCGCGGCGATGGCTATCGGCAACGCCCTGCTCCAACGCACGACCGAACCTCGGTACCTCGGCAGGGTCGGCGCGGTGACGTCCCTGTGCACCCTCGGCCTGAGCCCCCTGCTCTACCCGGTCACCGGCCTGGTCGCGGCTGCTTGGGGAACAGGCGTCTTCTTCGCCGGATGCGCCGTCGTGTGCCTGCTGGCCGCGGTCACTGCCGCGACGGCCAAAGCGATCCGCGACTCCGAACTCTGATGCCGTTGGCGGAGGCGCACACCTCAGCTCACTTGTCCGACCAGATGACCCGCTCGGCGAAGGCACCGCGTTCCGCTGCCTTCGTCGAGCGGATCCGCTCGATCTCCTCCGCGCTCGAGCCGAGGTCGACAGCCAGCGCACGGACGACCTCCAGTACGTCGGCCAGTTCCTCCAGCGCCGCCTCGCGCTCGGCCTCGCCCTCGCTGAGGAACTCGTCGACCTCCTCGACCAGCTTGTCGCGCAGCCGCCGCCGGTACTCGTCGGGCTCGGCGCGGTAGACGATCGCCTCCTCGCCCTTCGCGCGAATGATCTCCGGCATCCGGTCCCTCACGAGTTTGCGCACCGGGCTATTTCAGCAGGTCGAGTACCTCGGCGGCAGCGTCCCCTCCAGCAGGTACGCCGTGATCTTCGCCCGCGCGCACGGCGAGTTGAAGAACGCGGTGTGCCCGAAGGCGTTCGCGACCACGAGCCGGCTGCCGCGGATCTGCCGGGCGAGGCCGCGGGCGCCGGTGACCGGCGTCGATGGGTCGTCGCTGGTCGACGTGATCAGGATGGGCGGCGCGTCCTTGACCGGCGTCGGCTGCCACGGGTTGCTCGGCGGGATCGGCCAGCCGGAGCACGCGGCCGCGATCGCCCAGCCCTCGACGGCCGCGCCGACGCGTGGGGCGATCCGCTTCGCCGCGGCCAGTCGCGCCCTCGCATCGGCGTACCCGCTGAGCTCGCCGGGGAAGTCCATGCACGACACCGCCGCGTACGCCGTGTCGTTGCCGCCGACGTAGCTCACCTCGGCGAACAGCGACGCATCGCCGCCGACCGCCTGCGCGATCCCGTCGGCGAGCTCGGCCCAGGCGTCGCCGGCGAGGTCGGTCTTCGGCAGCAGATCCGGCAACGCCATCCGGATCGTGTCGCCGTCGACCGGTTCGTGCCCTTCGACCGGGATCGGCCGCCGGTCGGCCCGCGCGACCAGCCGGTCCCACACCGCGCCGACGTCCTGCCCGTGCAGGGCGCACGTGGCATCCGCCGAGCACCAGCGGGCGAATCGGTTGAACCCGTCCTCCATCACCTTCGCCTCGTCGAGCATCAGCCGCGTCGACCCCTGCGCGTGATCGAGGATCCCGTCGATCACCATCCGGCCGACCCGGCGCGGAAACAGTTGCGCGTACGTCGTACCGAGGAACGATCCGTACGACAGGCCGAGGAAGTTCAACTTCGCTTCACCAAGACCGTTGCGTAGGGCATCCATGTCGCGGGCGACTGTTCGGGTGTCGAGGTTGCGCATCAGCTCGCCGTGTTGCTCGAGGCACGCATTTCCCGTGGCCCGGCTCGAGGCAACCATCGCGTCGTACTCGCGCTTGGTCTTCGGGAACACCGGTACGCCGGCGCGCAGTACCGGCCCGCAGTCCAGATCACTCGACTTCCCCGTGCCCCGAGGATCGAAGCTCACCAGGTCGTACCGCTCCCGCAACTCCGGCAGCAACCGATCCGCGACCCCGTTCTCGAACAACGACCCACCCGGCGACCCCGGCCCACCCGGGTTGAACACCAGTGTTCCCACCTTCCGCCCCTTCGCCGGCACCCGCGAGACAAACACCTCCGTCGTCGCCCCACTCGGCCTCCCCCAGTCCAGGGGCACCTTCAACACGCCACACTCCACGGCTCCCGCCGCCCCGCACGCCTCCCACTCGATCCCACCCGAAGCCGCCGCGGTCCCCCCACTCAACCCCGCCGCAACCATGCCCACAGCAACAACCACCCCAACAATTCGCATGCCCAGAACGTAGGCGCCGACGGCGTACCGCTACATCCGCCGCAAGTAGCCCCCAGCCCCTATCCCAAAGTCGGGTACGGCGTCCACGCGATGTCGGCGGCGTACTGGGTCTTCAGCTCCGCGAGGCGAGGGGCGACGTCGGGCCATGGACCCAGGTTGAACTCCTCGGTGAGCGCTTCGAGGAGGAAGACCCGTTCGGGCTCCTCGGAGAGTTGCTGGGCCTGCAGTTCCTCGATCATCGTCTCGCGGAAGTCGTAGGCGAGGGGGTCGAGGTGGTAGCCCGTCCGGCAGCCGAGGGCGAGGAACTCGGCCAGGCTGGTGCCGACGACGTGGTTGGGCTCGTCGGCCAGCGGGACGCAGAGGACGATCGTGGTGGTCGGGGCGTCGGCCGGGCCGAAGAGCGCGCAGAAGTGGACACCGTCGACGCCGGTCGAACCGAACGTGATCGCGTTGCGGGGGCTGTTGACGTACTCGCTCCAGCCGTCACCCGGGTCGTCGGGCGGCTCCAGGAACAGGCCGGCGAAGCCGAGCACCGTCGACGGGTCTTCGGGGTCGCTGAACACGTCGGAGTGCGGGTGCGCCGTGGTCAGTCGCTCGGCGAGGTTCCAGAGGCGGGTCCAGTCCTGGCGGAAGCTCGTGGGTACGTCGGGCATGCCCGGATGATCTCAATCAATGAGGTCGGAGAAGAGGTCAAGAACTGGCCGCTACTCCTTCTAGAGTTGTCGTATGACGACAAACGAGCAGACCGTGACCGGTGAGCGCGCCGACATCCTCGACTTCCTCGCGAAGCACCGCTACTTCTTGCGGCACACCGCCGAGGGGCTCACCGACGAGCAGGCGAACACCCGCAGCACGGTCAGCGCGCTGACGGTTGGCGGGCTGATCAAGCATGTGACCACGGTCGAGCAGCACTGGGCCGACTTCGCTCGCGACGGCAAGGGCGAGGACGTGACCGACGTCGAGTACACGCCGGAGTTCGTGGCCGAGTGGGAGAACAAGTTCCGGCTGGCTGAAGGGGAGACGCTGGCCGGCGTACTGGCGGAGTACGAGAAGGTCGCGGCCGAGACCGACGAGCTGGTGAAGATCCTCGATCTCGACGCGAGCCACGAGCTCCCGACCGCGCCGTGGCAGCCGGCGGGTGTCTTCTGGTCGGTACGCCGGGTGTTCCTGCACATCGTCGCCGAGACCGCCCAGCACGCCGGCCACGCGGACATCATCCGCGAGACGATCGACGGTCAGAAGTCGATGGGCTGAGCAACCCTCGACGCACCGGCCTGGCGGTGGAGCGGGTTTGCTGGTGCGGTTCTGAGGTGGGCCGCCCTCGCTCGCCGGGGGTGGCGGCGAGGGCGGCCTGGGGTCAGCCGACGCCGATGACGGTGATTTCGGAGGCGCCGCCCTGGGCTGACGTGCAGGTGGCCCAGGTGGTCTGGCGGAGGGGGACGATGGGCGACCGGACGTAGGCGCCGGTCTTGTCGCAACGGACTCTGATCTGGAAACGCGGGTGACCGTTGGCTTCCACGCACCGGCCGAAACCGGTCAGGCCCGCGCCGGTCGAGCGCCAGACCTCGCAGTCGACCGCGGCAACGGTGGCCGGGGCGGCCTGGGCGGTCGTGACGGGCAGGGCGACGGCGGCGGCCGTGACCAGCAGGGACAGGGCACCAAGGGCGATCGGGCGCATGAATCCTCCAGCTCGATGGGCGAAAATCCCGGCCAATCTACCTGCCGACGCCCCTGGGCACTCGCGCGCGAGTGTTCGGACCCCTTCGGCGGCCAGAGGCCGATGGGCCGAACTCATCCAGCACCACCGGCGTCAACCAGGGCATGCCAGGCGATCAGCGAACGCGATACCTGTACGTCGTACGACACGCCGAAGCTCTGCCGGACGGCAGCGGCCTGACCGACCGAGGCCGCGAGCAGGCCGCGCTCCTCGGCCGGCGGCTGCAGGACATCCCCTTCGCGACCGTCCACCACGGCCCGCTCCCACGTGCAGTCCAGACCGCGCAGCTGGTCAAGCAGCAACTCGCGGTGGACGTCCCGCTGGAGGTCTCGGAACTCGCCGGGGACTACGTCCCGTACGTACCGAAGAAGGACGAGCTCCCAACGGACTCAGCCGACCACCTGCTCCGCTTCGTGCAACAGTCCTCGCCCGAGGAACTGGAGCACGGCCCCGAGTTGGCACGCCTCGCGCTGGCCAGGTTCACCGGCCCGGCCGACAGCGAGCAGCCCGAACTCCTCGTCACCCACAACTTCCTGATCGCCTGGCTCGTCACCCAAGCACTGGACGCGCCGCCCTGGCGCTGGCTCACCCTCGCCCACTGCAACGCCGCGCTGACGGTCCTCCGCTACACCCCAGGCCGGCCGTCATCCGTCCTTGTCTACAACGACATGCAGCACCTCCCCGCCGCCCTCCGCTGGACCGGCTTCCCACCAGGTCCGCGCGTCTGAGCCGCCCCGATCGCCCGCCGGTACGGCGTACGACACCGGTACGGCGTACGAGGGCACGCGCCGACGCCGGCGCCACGAACCGCGCCGCCGCCCCGAACCGCGCCGCCGCCCCGAACCGCGCCGGCGCCCCGAACCGCGCCAACGCCGACGCCCCGAACCGCGCCGACATCGGGTCTGCCAAGCCTGCAGATCCCCATACCGCAAGGGCGTCGCCCGCAGCGGACAACGCCCCCCTCGCAGTCAGGCGCCGCTAGGGCCGGTCATGAACTTGCGAACATCCTGGGCGCACCGGCAAGCGCCGGCGATCTTCGCGGCCCACCCCAGAGCGGCCTCGCGATCGGCGACATCCACGATCAGTACGCCGCCGATGAGTTCCCTGCCCTCGGCGTAGGGGCCGTCGGTGACCACGCCGTCGACGGCAACCACGGCATGCTGGACGTCGCCGTCGTCGTAACTCAGTCCGTCGGAGAAGACGAGCACCCCGGCGTCCTCGACCTCCGCGCACACCGCCCGGGCGGCCTTACCCACGTCGGGCCAGTCCTCCGCCGCGATGTGGTCCATCGCGCCCTTCTCGAACGAGATCAGGTACGCCGTCATCTCAGAACCGCCGGAACGGGAAGAACTCGCGCACGTCCTGCGCGCACCGGCACGCGGCCGCGGTCTTGGCGGCCCACTTCAGCGCGTCGTCGAAGGTGGGGACATCGACGATCAGTACGCCGCCGAGCAGCTCCTTGCTCTCCGGGTACGGCCCGTCGGTGACCACGCCGTCCCGCCCCACGGTCGCGTGCTGCTGCCGGTAGTCCAGCCCACCACTGAACACGAACACCCCCGCGTCCTTCGCCTCCTGGATCACCGCGTGCCCGGCATCCGCCACCGCGGGCAGCTCCTCCTCGGTCGCGTCCATCGTGCCGTCGTCGAACGAGATCAGGTAGTGCGTCATCTCACCGCTCCTCCTCCCGGCGACCGCCCCGGCCGCCTCTCACCCGTACTACGAACACCCACCCCACAATCCGACACGCTACCCAGTTTCCTCGGACCCCAGCGCGATGAAACAAGAGAAGGGCGCCGCAGCTGCGGCGCCCTTCCAGGTCGAGCGTCAGGCCGGGAACGGCACGCCCGTGTTGCTGTGGCAGCGGTAGCCGTTGGGGTTCTTGGCCAGGTACTGCTGGTGGTAGCCCTCGGCGTAGTAGTACGAGTCCAGCGGGGCGATCTCCGTGGTGATGTCGCCGTAGCCGCGGGGCTTGATGACCGGGGCGTAGAGGTCGCGGGTGCGCTCGGCCTCGAGACGCTGGTCCTCGGTCGTGTAGTAGATCGCGGAGCGGTACTGGGAGCCCAGGTCGTTGCCCTGACGCATGCCCTGGGTCGGGTCGTGGGTCTCCCAGAAGACCTTCAGCAGGTCGGTGAAGGTGGTCTTGGTCGGGTCGTAGACGACGCGGACGGCCTCGGTGTGGCCGGTTCCGCCGGTGCAGACCTCCTCGTACGTCGGGTTGGGGCTGTACCCACCCGCGTAGCCGACGGCGGTGGTGTAGACGCCGGGCTGCTGCCAGAAGATCTCCTCGGTCCCCCAGAAGCAGCCGGTGCCGAACCAGACCTCGGCGAGGCCCTCGGGCACCGGCGCCGTCTGCGGCGTACCGAGCACGATGTTGTCCGCCGGGACGGCGTAGCCGGGCTCCGGGCGGCCGGGCAGTGCGGCCGACGGCTCGACCAGAGCGGTGTTGCGCTTGAAGAACGACATCTCACGCCTCTCGCTGAATGACTTTCATAGTGTCTCAACGCGGCCCCAGGAGCGAACCTTCCCGGCCGGGATTACGTCGTGATGACGTCAGGCGATCAGGGCGGCCGCCGTACGGCGGGCCGGACCGCGCTCGGTCAGTTGCCCGTACGACGCCGCCAGCAGCTCCACGGAGTGACGCAGCGTGTCCGGATCCTGCGTGTACGGCAGCCGCATGAACGTCTCCAGACCGCCCTCGGGCGAGAACCGCGACCCGGCCACCAGCAGTACGCCGTTACGCTGCGCGACCCCGACCAGCGAAGACCCGACCGCCGCCGGCAGCTCGCACCACATCGACAGCCCGCCGCCGGGCAGGGTGAACTTCCAGTCCGGCAGCACCGCCCGCAGCGCCGAGGCCAGCGCGTCCCGCCGCTCCCGCAGCCCGGCCCGCCGTTCCGGCAGAATCGCTGAACGCTCCCGCAGCAGCCGCGCGACAACGAGCTGCTCGAGCACCGGCGCCCCCAGATCCATCGACGCTCGCGCGTCCAGGATCCGCGCGACCAGCGTCTCCGGCACCCGCAGCCAGCCGATCCGCAGCCCGCCCCAGAACGACTTGCTCACCGACCCGACGGTGATCACGCCGCCCGGATCGAAGGAAGCGAACGGCGGCGGCATCTCCTGCCCGTCCAGCGGCAGCTCGTACAGGGTCTCGTCGATGATCGCCGTCGTCCGGCTGCGCGCGAACGCGATCGCCAGCCGCTGCCGGTCCGCGGCGGGCATCAGCCGGCCGGTCGGGTTCTGAAAATCGACCACCAGCCAGGCGGCGCGCGGCGCGGTCTGCCTGATCGTTGCCTCTAGCAACGGGAGGTCCCAGCCGCCGGGGCTCATCGGCGCGGCCACGACGCGCGCGCCGCTGCGCCGGATCGAGTCGACCGAGTTCGGGTGGGTCGGGCTCTCGGTCAGCACCCGGTCGCCGATCTGCGTCATCGCCCGGACCGCGATCGCCGTTGCCGCCAGCGCGCCCGCCGTGACGACGATCTGGTCCGCGGACGTCGGCAGTCCGCGAGCCTCGTACGACGCCGCGATCTCCTCGCGCAGCTCCGGCAGTCCCTGCGGGTGATAGCCGGGCGTCGCCAGATGGTGCGGCAGGTCCTCCATCGCCGCGGCAACCGCCGTACTGATGCCCGGTACGGCGGGCGAGGCCGCGCAGGTGAAGTCGTACAGCCCGTCCGTGTCGATCCCCGGCGCGTGGTGCCGCCCGAGCTCGGGCTCGATCCGCGACGGCAGCGCGGTCACGCTGCCGGATCCGCGCCGGCTGATCAGGTACCCGCGGTCGCGCAGTTCGCGGTACGCCGAGGCGACCGTCGTACGGCTGACACCGAGCGCGTCGGTCAGCTCGCGCTCGCTCGGCAGCCGGGAGCCGGGCATGATCCGCCCGTCCGCGATCAGCAGGCGGAGGCGCTCGGCCAGAGCCCGGTACGCCGGTCCGCCGGCGTCGGACCATGCTCCGAGCAGGCCGCTCAGGGTGCTCGCGGGGAGTTGTTGGCCAGTCATGCAGTCCACTATTCCTCAATTGGCTATCGATCACCAGGCCACTGGCACCGAAACTGGATCCTGTGACCGCCACCGCAGAACCCGCCACGCCTCCTCGCGCCCTCGCCGCGCTGAACCCGATCGAGCAGCTTCGGGCCGGTCGTCTGCCGCGCCGCTTGATCCAGCTGTACGTCGGACTGGTCCTGTACGGCGCCTCGATGGGCCTGATGATCGAGAGCCACCTCGGCCTGGACCCGTGGGACGTGCTGCACTCGGGCATCACCGAGCACCTGCCGCTGACCTTCGGCACGGTGGTGATCGCGATGAGCTTCGTCGTACTGCTGTTCTGGATCCCGCTGCGCCAGTGGCCGGGGCTCGGCACGATCAGCAATGCGATCGTGATCGGCCTGGTCACGGATCTGACGCTCTCGCTCGTGCCGACGCCGGACGCACTCTGGGTGCGGATCCTGTACCTGACCATCGGTGGGATCGTGCTGAACGCGCTCGCGGGTGCGCTCTACATCGGCGCCCAGTTCGGGCCGGGGCCGCGCGACGGGATGATGACGGGCTTGGTACGGCGTACTGGGCTGAGCGTGCGGCTGGTCCGGACGAGCATCGAGGTGACGGTGCTTGCTGTGGGCTGGCTGCTCGGAGGGGTGGTCGGGCTGGGGACTGTTGCCTACGCGCTGGCGATCGGTCCGCTGGTGCATGTGCTGCTGCCGATCTTCACCGTGCGACTGCCGGAGCGTGTGAGGTCCTAGGCTCGGCCGGGCCTGAGTCAGTGAGCTGTGTGCAACACCTCGCGGACCGGGCCCGTCAGTCGAAACGGGTCGGGCGGCAGCCTTCGAGTTCGGGTACCGGCCGATTCGTGAGGATCTCGGACGCGGCGAGGCGGCCGACGGCGGCGGCCAGGGTGATTCCGGAGTGCATCACGGCGACGTACAGGCCCTGGGTGCCGGCCGGTGTGCCGATGATCGGTTCGTCGTCGACGGGCATCGGTCGCCAGCCGATCTCGACGGAGAGGATCCCGGCGTCGCCGGCGCCCTTGAAGGAGGCGGCGAACCGGTCGCGGACACGCTTCGCGGTCTCGAGCAGTGCGGCCTGATCGGTCTCGCCTGTGTAGGCCGTGGGAGCCAGGACCGTGCCGTCGTCCAGTTGCCGGGCCTCCAGCGACGGCGTCGCGATGATCGCCCGGACCAGGCCGGGCGTCGCGCGTAAGCGGACGAGGATCGCGGGCGACGGCTCGACCGGCAGCGTGACACCGACCCCGGCGCAGAGGGCGACGCTGCCCGTACCGGCGGCCAGTACGACGGTCGACGCGGCGACAGTTCCGGCGGACGTCCGTACGCCGGTGATCGTGCCTGCCTCGTGCTCGACGGCGATCGCCTGCGTGCCTGCCATCAATCGCGCGCCTCGGTCGCGCGCGGTGGCGGTCAGGAGTTCGCTCGCCGCGACCGGGTCGAACGCCGCGTCCTCGGGGTGGTGGATGGCTTCGGCCGGGGGATCGACGAGCTGCGGCTCCAGCGCGTGGACGTTGTCGGTGGTCGTCCCGGGGGAGTCGTCGAAGCCGTCCCAGACCAGTGAACCCGTCCAGCGGATCGACAGCCCGGGAAGCTCCGCCTCCAGGCGCCGGTACTCGTCCAGTGCGAGGTAGCGCAGGGGCGCGGAGGGCCGGTCGCTGCTGACGGGTCGGCCGATCCAGGCGAAGGAAGCCCGGGTCACGCCTGAACCGGGCAGGCCCGCGTCGATCAGTGTGACCGGCCGGCCCTGTCCGCTCAGGTGGTACGCCAGCGAGGACCCGACGATGCCGGCCCCGACCACGACAATGCTGCGCTCCGCCATGCTGTTCGTTGTAGCAGGGGAAGCAATGTGGCGACACCGAGTTTCGGCACCCAGACACAGCGAAGCCCGGACCGTCGCCGGTCCGGGCTTCGCTGCGCAGGACCCCTCAGCCTGCGGCTCTTCGGGTCAGCCGACCGGCTCCAGCGTCCGGTCCTCGGCGGTCGGCTGCTTGGTCTTCAGCTTGCGCGGCCACCACGCCTTCGTACCGAGCAGGGCGGTGACGCTGGGCACCAGGAAGATCGACATCACGAACGCGGAGATCGCGATCCCGACGGCGACCGAGAAGCCCATCTCGGTGAGCAGTGCCATCCCGGCCAGCATCAGCGAGGAGAACGTGCCGGCCAGGATCAGGCCGGCCGCCGCGACCGACGGGCCGCCGTGCTCGATCGCGAGGTCGGCCGCGGTCCGTGGATCGGTACCTTCCTCGGCTTCCTCGCGCAGCCGGGCGATCATCAGGATGTTGTAGTCGGTGCCGATGGCAACGACGAACAGGTAGAGCATGATCGGCAGCGAGAACGACACCCCGGCGTGGCCGGCGGCGCCCTGGAAGACCAGGACCGTGGCGCCCGTCGTACTGAAGAAGCTCAGCACCACCGCGATCATCAGCACCAGCGGCGCCAGCAGACTGCGCAGCAGCAGCGCCAGGATGATCGCGATCAGGCCGCCGGCGACCGGGAAGATCACCGACAGGTCGCGGCTGTTGGCGTCGCGGATGTCGGTGTACGACGAGGTCACGCCGCCGAGCAGGGTCGTCGTACCGGCGGGGGCGTCGGCGTGTGCCGCGTCCTTCAGGGCGCCGTCGACCAGGTCGAGAGACTCCGACGCGTACGGCGCTCCGTCCAGTACGACGTTGATCTGGGCAACGGATTTGTCCCCGTTCAGCAGCGCGGGGGAGCCGTCGGCCGCGGCGGGCAGGACCGCGCCGACGCCGTCGACCTGCGCGAGCTTGCCGGCGTACTGCTTCAGCTCGGCCGGGTCGAGCGGGCTGCCGTCGGTGCTCTTCACGTAGACGGTCGTGGGGTTCAGCGCGCCGGCCGGGAAGCCGGTCTGCAGGTCCTTGATCGCGCGGGCCGACTCGGTGTCGGCCGGCAGCTGGGCGAACGCGTCGTAGTCGATCTTCATCCCGAGCGTGCCGAGCGCGAGCGCGACCATGATGCCGCCGGAGATCGTCGCGACCAGGGCCGGACGCTTGGCGGTGAACTTGCCGAACCGCTTGAACATCGCGCCCTTCGGCGTCTTCTGCCACGACTTCGACGGCCAGAACACCTTCGGGCCGAGCAGCGAGACGACCGCCGGGATCAGCGTGATCGCCGCGAACGCCATCACCGCGACGGCGATCGCCAGGCCCGGGCCGAGGCTCTTGAACCCGCCGAAGACCGCCAGCAGCAGCGCGCTGAACGAGACCACGATCGCGCCGGCCGCGGAGACGATCACCTCGGCGACCCGGCCGGCCGCGGTGATCAGGGCCTGCTTCGGCTCCTCGCCGGCGCGCAGGCGTTCGCGGTACCGGAAGAGCAGGAACAGGATGTAGTCGGTGCCCACGCCGTACAGGACGACGGTCAGGATGGTCTGCAGGTCCTGGGTGACCTGCAGGTCGAACGCCTTGGCGGCCAGGGCGATCAGGCCGGGCGCGATCGCGCTGACCAGGCCGACGGTGAGGATCGGCAGCAGCGCCGCGACCGGGCTGCGGTAGATGAACAGCAGCAGTCCGACGATCAGGACGAGGGTCGCGACGCCGACCACGACGAACGCGTTCTCGAAGGCGTCCTGGTTGTCGAGGTAGAGCGCGGCGTCGCCGGTCACGCCGTACTGCAGTCCGCTGTCGGCGAGCGCGGGCCCGGCGAGGTCACGGACCTTCTGTACGGCGTCGAGCACGGCCTGGTCGTCGGCCAGACCCTTGAGGCCGACGCTGACCAGCTGGACCTGCTTGTTCGGCGAGAGGGCCTGGGGGCCGGAGACCGCGGCGGTGACGCGGTCGATCTTCGCGTCGGTGATCGCCTTCGCGAGGCCGGTCACCTCGGCCTGGTCGGCCGCGGACAGCTCGCCGCCGGCGGTCCGCTTGACCACGATGCTCGCGGTCGCGTCGTTGGTCTGGCCGAACGCGTCGGACGCCAGCTTCTGCGCCTGGACCGACTCGTAGGAGTCGGGCAGGAAGCTGGCCTGGTCCTTGCTGGTGACGTCGGCGAGCGTCGGCGCGAAGGCGAGCACGGCGACCGCCGCGATCACCCAGGCGGCGATCACCTTCCACGGGTGGTGGACGACGAACCGTCCGAGTCGGTTGAACACGGGGAGCCCCTTCTGCCGTGCCGGTCTCTACCTGCCGGTCGGTTGGTAGACTACCTGCCGCACGGTAGGCTGGCAAAGTGAGAAAGTGGTGACATGCAGCACGAGACCAGGGCCCGCGACACCAAGGGCGAGATCCACCGGGCGGCGCTCGAGCTGTTCAGCGGGCAGGGGTACGAGAAGACCAGCCTGCGGGAGATCGCCGAGCAGGTCGGGATCACCAAGGCGTCGCTGTACTACCACTACTCGTCGAAGCAGGACCTGCTGAAGGCGATCATCGGGACGTTCTTCGACGACATCAACGAGGTCCTGCTGCGGATCGAGACCGTCGAGTGGTCGCGCGAGACCGAGCAGGAGCTGCTCAGCGAGTACCTGGACGTGGTGATCAAGCACCGCGGGACCGGGCCGACCGTCCTGCGCGACGTCGCGGCGATCCTCGCGGCCTTCGGCGACGACCTCGACGACCTGATCGGGCGCAGCCGCGCCTTCCAGCTGTGGCTGGCCGGGCCTGCGCCGTCTGCTCGCGACCGCGTGGTCGCGGCTGCTGCTGTGGAGGTGGTTGGCGCGGTGCTGTCGTCGGGTCTGGAGCCGGCGCAGCTTGGTGACGCCGAGCTCCGGCAGACGCTCCTGGAAGCAGCCACCGCGGTGCTGTCGGGGCGGCGGAACGTGTCTTTCTGAGTTTTCTTGTACGCCGGGGTGGTTGCGGTCGGCGGCGATGCGGCCGGGGAGGTCGCGGGGGCTGAGGCCGCGGCGGCCGTGAAGAGCGAGGAGTAGGGCGCGCTCGACTACACCACCAAGCGGGCCGGATTACCACGGCCGACCCGCGCACAGCACCACCAGCGACCCGCACCACGGGCCGCACGCCGCAGCAGCAGGGGTGGGTCCGCGCACAGCCCAGACCTACGCCTCGCTAGTTCCGGCCGCCGCGGGCTCAGCCCCCGCGACCTCCCCGGCCGCGTCACCCCGGCCCCAACCACCCCGGGCGACCCGCACACTTCACCACCAGCGACGCCACCACCTGCCCCACGCAGCACCACGGGTCCGTCCGCGCACAACCCGGGCCCATGGTGGGCGGGCTCGCTTGGTGCTGTGGTCGGGCCCGCCTGTGGTGGGCGGGCCCGTTGGTCGTGCTGTGTCAGTCCCGGGTCTGGGTGGACTCGGGGCCTTCCTTCTTGGTGTGGAGGCCGGGGGCCGACTCGGCTGCGCTCGGGGTTGCCTGGCCGGTAGCGGCGGGTGGGCGGATCGAGTTGGCATCGGCGTTCGGGCCCAGGACCCAGGCCGCGTGCTGGCTGGCGGCGACGCTCTGTGCGCCGGCTTCGACGGCCGGGCCGCCGGGCTTCTCGACGGTGGCGCCTGCCTCGGCGGGGAGCTTTCCGGCCAGCTCCACGAACTCGGCCAGTCTCGCCGCGCGCTGGTCCTGCGGCACGGTGACGGCTTCGATGGCCTTCGAGATGGCCAGCAGTTGGGCCTTCTGGCCGAGTGCCTGGTCCGGAGAGGTGAGGCTGGGGTCGGAGCGGTTCACGGCGAACGCGGCGAGCGCAGCGCTGGCCCTCGCGGCCGCTCGGCTCATCTGCTGGTTGCCGTACGCCACCGCCTGGTCCACCTTGCCGCCGGTCCAGTCCGCGGCCTGCGACAGCTTGTTGTCGGCCGCCTGCACCAAAGGCGTGACCTTCTCGTTGGCCCACGCCTGACCCCGGGCCACCTGCTTCGCCACCTGCTCGCCGGCGGCGGCCTTGCCCGCCTGCATCTTGGACCAGGCCCAGCGGCCGGCCGACGCCAGCGCCTTGCCCGTACCGTTCACCAGAGCCCTGCCGGCGTCGCGCGCCAAGCTCCGCCCGCGGTCGCGAGCCTGGACCGTCGCCTCACGGACCGGCGCGCTCAACTCACCTGCCTGCGGCGCGGGACCGGCAGCCGCCTGCCGACCGGCAGTCGACCCGTCGGCGCGGTGGCGACCACCCTGCGACTGGTTCAGCGCCCGGTCGGTGCTGGTCAGCCGCTGAGCCGCCTGCGAAATCCGGGCGAACGTGTTGCGGATGCCGCGGATGCACTTGGCGACCGCGTTGATCATCGGAGCGACGGCCTTGACCGCGTTCACCACGTGGTTCATCGCCTGCTGCTGAGCAGGGGTCATCGGCCCGAGCGACTTGAGGGCCTCGTCGGACAGGCCCGGCCGCGCGGCGGTTTCCGGACCCTGGTTCGGTGTGCTCATCGAATCTCCTAGTCGATGTAGACCGCGTAGTTGACACCCACGGCCGGAGTCAGCGGATCCTTGGTCGGCTTGTTGCTGAACAGGTGGAACTGCGCTCCGGTCCGGATCCAGACGGCCAGGTGCCGGCGGTCCACGCCCGCCCCCGCGCCCCACTCGTCGAGAAAGTCCGGGTTGCTGTCGTCGCTGAGGTAGTCGGGCTCGCCCCAGTGCTTGCGGGCCAGCTGGAGGTGGTCGGGCCAGTGCTCGTCCAGCCCTTTCTCCGCGTCGGCGATGTCGTCAGGGCCGATCTGGTACGCCGTCCAGCCCGCGTTGCGGCAGTCGGCGAACGCGAGCCCGTCGAAGACCACCATCGTCGTACCGCGCCGGGTGGTGAATCCCCAGGAGGCGGAACCGTCGTCGATCGTCTCGCCCGGCTCCAGGTCCCACGGCGTCCAGCCGGTCGCCGCCATCACGCGGTTGACCAGCGCGGTCACCACGGCGGGACCGGTGGCGTCGCTGTCCGGGCCGGCCACGGCCGTCCAGTCCTGGACCTCGGCGAAGTCGGCCATCGCGAGGTCGTCCTCGTCCAGCGGCCTGTCCTGCGTCTTCATCCCGCATCCCTTCACTCAACCCGAGCAAATTTAGGTGCGATCGAGGGTCATGGCTGTGCTTTTGGCGTCGACTTCGTCGCCGCGGGTTTTGGGGCTTGGTCGCCCGTTCTTCCCTCGTCGGTCGGTCGCTGCGCTCCCTCCCTCCTCAGTCCAGAACGGGCGGCCCCAAAACCTTGTGGTCAGCCTTGGACTCAGAGTTGAGGGTCGGCGGTTCCACTTCTGTTGTCCACAGCATCTAGGGCACGATTCGGGCACGGATAGGACCAGGCCGTACATTGGTTCGGTGGAGATCAACGACCAGTACGGCTTCGAGACCCTCGCGATCCATGCCGGCAACGAGCCTGACCCGACCACCGGTTCGGTGGTGCCGCCGATCTATGCGACGAGCACCTACAAGCAGGACGGCGTCGGCGGGCTGCGCAACGGCTACGAGTACTCCCGGTCGGCCAATCCGACCCGGACCGCGCTCGAGGAGTGTCTGGCCGCGATCGAGGGCGGCAAGCGCGGGTTCGCGTTCGCCAGCGGCCTGGCCGCCGAAGACACGCTGATCCGGTCGCTGTGCGTCCCCGGCGACCACGTGGTCTTCCCCGACGACGCGTACGGCGGCACGTTCCGGCTGTTCTCCAAGGTGCTGGGCGCCTGGGGCGTCGAGATGACGCCGGCCGCGGTCACCCACCCGGAGGCGATCCGCGCCGCGATCCGCCCGGGCAAGACGAAGGTCGTCTGGCTCGAGACCCCCACGAACCCGCTGCTGAACGTCGCGGACATCGCGATCGTCGCGCAGATCGCGCACGACGCCGGCGCGCTGCTGGTCGTCGACAACACCTTCGCCTCGCCGTACCTGCAGCAGCCGCTGGAGCTGGGCGCGGATGTGGTCGTGCACTCGACCACGAAGTACATGGGCGGGCACTCCGACGTGGTCGGCGGTGCGCTGATCGTCCGCGACCAGGAGCTGGCCGAGAAGATCGCCTTCCACCAGAACGCGATCGGTGCCGTCGCCGGACCGTTCGACGCCTGGCTGGTGCTGCGCGGCATCAAGACGCTGGGCGTCCGGATGGACCGGCACAGCGACAACGCCGAGAAGGTCGTCGACTTCCTGCAACGGCACTCCGCGGTGACGTCGGTGCTCTACCCCGGTGTCGAGGGACATCCCGGTCACGAGACCGCCGCCAAGCAGATGAAGCGGTACGGCGGGATCGTGTCGTTCCGGGTCAGCGGCGGCGAGCAGCACGCGCTCGACATCTGCAACAAGGCCGAGGTCTTCACGCTGGGCGAGTCGCTCGGTGGTGTCGAGTCGCTGATCGAGCACCCGGGCAAGATGACGCACGCATCGGTCGCCGGCACCCCGCTGGAGGTCCCGGCCGACTTGATCCGCCTCAGCGTCGGCATCGAGACGATCGACGACCTGCTCCAGGACCTCGACCGCTCCCTGGCGTGACGTTGGGTCCGCGGTGGGATTTGGTGCCCTGGGCACCGAGTCCCACCGCCGGCCAGGAAGACATGGGATGGCGCTGAGGGGCGTGGGTGAGTTGGCGCGGTATGCCTGGGTTCTGGTGGGAGAGCTTGGGGTGAGGTCGGCGGTGATGCGGCCGGGGAGGTTGCGTGGGGTGAGGTCGCTGCGGCCGGGAAAGACTTGTAGTTCACCTACTCGGCGTCCCGAATGCCGGCGACCCGCCGCCCAAGCCTTCGCCGACGCGACCGCGCAGGCCCCGTTCCTGCTCCAGCTCGCCCCGGCCGGACGGTGCCTGGGTAGGTGTGGTGGTGGGCCGGCTCGTGGTGGTTGGCTTGGTGGTGCGGCTGGGGTAACGGCATCGTCTGCGGGGTTGGGGAGTGGTGGGGGCGGCGTGGGTTTGTGGATGGGGCGGTAGGTATGGGGCTTGTGGTGGCGGTTGACTTCGGGTCGACGTTTACCAAGGCGGTGGTGGTGGATGCGGGGTCGGGGGAGTTGGTGGCTCGGGCTGAGCATCGGACCACGGTTGGGACTGATGTGCTCGACGGGTGGTTTGCTTGCCGGGAGCAACTGATGGCGGTGGATCGGGGGGTGGGGCGGGCAGAGGTGCTGGCCTGTTCTTCCGCGGGGGGTGGGCTGCGGATCGCGGTCGTGGGGAACGAGGAGTTGGTGACGGCCGAGGCTGGGCGGCGGGTTGCGTTGTCCAGTGGTGGGCGGGTGGTGGCGGTGGTCAGCGGTGGGTTGACGGCCGGATCGGTGAAGGCGTTACGGGCGGAGAAGCCGGACGTCGTACTGCTGCTGGGTGGGACCGACGGCGGGAACTCGGCGGTGCTGACCGGGGCGGCCGGGGTGCTGGCGAAGTACAAATGGCGCAAGCCGGTGGTTGCTGCGGGCAACATCGAGGCGCGGGACGAGGTGGCCGGGCTGCTGGACGGTGGGGGAGTGCCGTCGGTGCTCGCGGACAACGTCGTGCCCGAGATCGGGGTGTTCGCGCCCGACTCGGCGCGGGCGGCGATCCGGGAGATGTTCCTGGCGCACGTGATCGGCGGGAAGAACCTGTCGAAGGATCCGGCGTTCGCGCGGATGGTGCGGGCGGCTACGCCGGACGTCGTACTGCGCGGTGTCGAGGTGCTCGCCGGGCTGCACGGGGACGTCGCGGTGGTGGACATCGGCGGCGCGACCACGGACGTGCACTCGGTGATCGAGCTCGATCCGGAGGACGCCAACCTAGGGCGCGAGGTCGTCGCCACGCATCCGGTGACGCGCACGGTGGAGGGCGACCTCGGGATGCGGTGGAGCGCGGTTCCGGTGGTGGCGGCGGGGGTTGAGGCGGGGCTGGTTGACGAGGTAACAGAGTTGAGTGCGGCAGCGAGGCGGAGGCACGACGATCCTGCGTACCTGCCGGACTCGACAGCGGAGGCGTCGTACGACGAACAGTTGGCGACGGTGGCGGCGACGGTCGCGTTGCGTCGGCATGCGGGGCGGCAGCGGGTCGTGTTCGGGCCCGGCGGGCGCGTGATCGAGCGGTCGGGGAAGGACCTGCGCGAGGTGGATCTGCTGGTCGGGTCCGGGGGAGTACTGCGGCACAACGGGCCCGAGGTGGCTGAGCGGATCCTCGGCGCGTTGGGCGCGGGCGCGCAGGAGGAGGGCTGGCTGGTGCCGACGACGGCCCGGGTCTGCGTCGACAAGGACTACGTGCTGGCGGGGGTCGGTCTGCTCGCCGAGGTGGACCCGGTCGCGGCCGAAGGCCTGGCACGCCGGGTGAGCGCCGAGAGCTAACCGCGGGGGCGCCGGCGACAGGCGCCGCGTCGCGGCGAACGCCGCGAGCGCGGACCGCCGCACGAGCGCGGCGTGGGTGTTGGCCGTCGGCGAACGCCGCGTCGCGGCGGGCCGGCGTACGACGTACGCGCCGTGGGTGCGGACCGGCGACGAGATCGCCTGGTGGGGGACCTACATGGAACGGTCCCCACCGGGCACTAGGGTCAGCATCGAGCCTGGGGAGGTGCCATGAGCGATCCGGAGAAGCCGGAGCAGGAGCGGTCCGACGTGCCGGAGGTCGGGCGGGATGCGCCGAGTCCGGTCGCGGACAACCAGGTTGCCGAGGGGACCAGCGACACCGTCGTGCCGGCCTCCGAGGATCATCTGGTGGTGGCGTCCAGCCGCGGGCCGGTCGACACCGGTGTGACGCCGGGCATGCAGATCGCCAGTGCCTGGGCCTGGCGCTTCCTGGTCGTCGTGGCGGCCGTCCTGGTGATCGCGTACGCGATGCGGTACCTGTCCGAGGTCGTCGTACCGGTGACCGTCGGCATCCTGCTGACCGCCCTGCTGATCCCCGTCACGAACGGGCTGCAGAAGCTGAAGCTCGCGCGCGGGCCGGCGGCCGGTATCACCGTGGTGTTCACGATCGTGCTGGTGGCGGGGCTGCTCACGCTGGTCGGGACGCAGATCGCGACCCAGTTCGAGAACCTGTCGACCCAGGTCGGCGAAGGTGTGCAGAAGCTGCGCGACCTGGCCCGGATCAACCTGAACGTCACCGACGCCGACATCACCGACGCGCTGAACCGGCTGCGCGACACCGTGATGTCCGGCGGCGCGCTCGGGCAGCGGGCCGCCGAGGTCGGGACCACCGCGACGCACCTCGTCGCAGGACTGTTCATCGCGTTGTTCAGCCTGTTCTTCTTCCTGTACCAGGGCGAGCAGATCTGGGCCTGGCTGGTCCGGCTGTTCCCGCTGCAGGCGCGCGACAAGGCCGACTCGTCGGGGCGCAAGGCGTGGGTCTCGCTGACCGCGTTCGTCCGGGCCACGATCATCGTCGCCGCGGTGGACGCGATCGGGATCGCGCTCGGTGCGGCCATTCTCGGGCTGCCGCTGGTCAGCGCGATCGGCATCCTGGTGTTCGTTGGCGCGTTCGTGCCGGTGGTCGGCGCGCTGGTGTCCGGCTGCGTCGCCGTCCTGGTCGCGTTGGTTGCCAAGGGCCCGATCGTCGCGGTGATCATGCTCGCGGTCGTGATCGGTGTCCAGCAGCTGGAGGCGCACGTGCTGCAGCCGTTCCTGCTGGGCCGTGCGGTGAGCGTGCACCCGCTCGCGGTGATCCTGTCGATCGCGACGGGCGTGATCGTCGCCGGGATCGTGGGGGCGCTGATCGCGGTGCCGACGGCCGCGGTGATCAACACGATCGTCAACCACCTGGCCGGCAACGACGTCGATCCCGAACCACCACGCCCGATTCCTCGAAGACCGGTACGGCGGAAGTCCGCGGCCGAGGGGCCGCTCGCCGACGCCTGATGACCTGTGCGGGTATCAGCAGCCGCGCAGACTTGAAAGTGCGAGCGGCACCCGCTGCTGGAAAGCGAACGGCCGCCCCCGGGAATCCCGGGGCCGGCCGTCCGCGTGCCCCGGATCTCAGGGGCGGCTGTCCGCGTGCCCCCGGGGGATCCCCCGGGGACGGCGTTCGCGTCATACGGGTCAGTGCATGGCGGCGGCGGAGGCCTCGAGGTTCGGCTCCTCGCCGTCCTTCGGGGTCTCGTCGCGGCCGGCCAGGCGCTGCTCCGGGGTGATGATCGCGATCACCAGGGCGATCGCCAGGAACGGCAGGGAGACCAGGAACACGTCGCCCATCGCCTCGACCAGGCCGTGCAGCGCCCAGCCCTGCATCGGCTCCTTCAGCGCGTGCAGCGCGTCGACGCTGTTGGCCGCCTTGGCGAGCTGGCCGACCATGTTCTGGGCGGAGCTCGGGACGATGTCGCCCAGGTGCTCGGTGAGCCGGCTGGTCAGCACCGCGCCGTACACGGCCGTACCGATCGCGCCACCCATCGAGCGGAAGAACGTCATCGACGAGGTCGCCGTGCCCATGTGCTGCCGGGGCACGCTGTTCTGCGCCGCGGTGACGGTGATCTGCATCGACAGCCCCAGCCCGGAACCCATCACGAACATGTAGATCGCGAGCTGCCAGTACGGCGTGTCGAGGCTCAGCGTGGACAGCATCAGCATCGCGACGCCGACCAGGACGGCCGAGATGATCGGGTAGATCTTGTAGCGGCCGGTCTTGCTCATCAGCTGGCCGCTGGGGATCGAGGCGCTGAAGATGCCGAGGATCATCGGCAGCAGCGCCAGGCCCGACCGGGTCGGCGACATGTCCTTGACCGCCTGCAGGTACAGCGGCAGGAAGATCAGCGCGCCGAACATCGCGAAGCCGAGCAGGAACGCGAACCCGGCGTACCCGGAGAAGATCCGGCCCTTGAACAGGTCCATCGGGATGATCGGCTCGGAGACCCGCAGCTCGACGAAGACGAAGGCGACGGCGAGCACGACCGCGGCGACCAGCAGGCCGATCGTGGTGGCCGAGCCCCAGCCGTTGCTCGGGCCGCTCCAGGAGACGGCCAGCAGCAGGGTGGTGACCGCACCGGTGACCACGGAGGCGCCGAGGTAGTCGATCTTGTGCGAGCGCTTCACGTGCGGCAGCTTCAGTACGGCGGCGACGACGCCCAGGGCGACCAGGCCGATCGGCAGGTTGATCCAGAAGATCCAGCGCCAGCCGGGACCGTCGGTGAGCAGGCCGCCGAGCAGCGGGCCGGCCACCGAGGACAGGCCGAAGACGGCACCGAAGTACCCCATGTACTTGCCGCGCTCACGCGGCGGGATCACGTCGCCGATGGTGGCGAAGGCCAGCGACATCAGACCGCCGGCGCCCAGGCCCTGGACGGCGCGGAAGCCGATCAGTTCCTCGATGTTCTGCGCCAGCGCGGCCAGCACGGAGCCGGCCAGGAAGGTGACGATCGCCGCGATGAACAGCGGGCGGCGGCCGTACAGGTCGGAGATCTTGCCCCACAGCGGCGTCGAGGCGGTCGAGGTCAGCAGGTAGGCGGTGACCACCCAGGACAGCTTGTCCAGGCTGTTGAACTCGCTGACGATCTGCGGCAGCGCGGTCCCGACGATGCTCTGGTCGAGCGCTGCCAGGAACATGCCGGCCATCAGGCCGCCGAGCACGACCAGGATCTGCTTGTGGGACAGGTAGCTCGGGGTGTTCGGATCAGGCGCGGCGCCGCCGGTGACGGCGGGCTCGGTGGTGCTCATCTGGTGCTCTCCACGTTCTCTTCGGTGGTCAGTCGCGCGGCGGCGGCCCAGCCCTTGTCGGCCCAGGCCCGGTCGTCGCGTGCGTCGGTGAGATTCGCGACGCCGTCGGCGAACCGCGTCATCAACTGCTCGAAATTCTTGATGTCCTGCTCGGACCAGCCCTCCATGGCCTGGGTGAGCAACGCCATCCGGCGGCGGGCGTTCTCCTCCCACTCGGCCGTGCCCTGCTCGGTCAGCTCGACCCGGAAGGCGCGTCCGTCGGCGGGGTCGACCGAGCGCTGCACCAGGCCTGCCTGCTCCAGCGACCGGACGTGCCGGCTGGCGGTGGAGGCGTCGAGCTCCATCTTGTTCGCCAGGTCGGACAGTCGCAGCGCGCCGTTGCACCGCAGGACGAAGAGCACCAGGTGGGCGCTCTGGTCGAGCGAGTCGCCGGGCTGCTTGGCCTTCAGCCGCCGCCCGATCCGGGTGAACGCGTGCAGAACTCCCTCTACCGGGGTCTGCGGGGCGTACCCGTCATTTACATGCATGGTGCAAGCATATACATACGTGCGTGATACATGCAAATGAGTTTCCTAGGATGACCCACAAATCGCCAACGATTAACCGCCCGTAGTCTGGCGGTCACTGACTGGATTGGGGACGGGGATGCAGAAGATCGCGGTGGTCACCGGCGGTGGGTCCGGGCTCGGGCGGGAGATGGCGCTCGCGCTCGCCGCGGCCGGGTTCCAGGTGACGGTGACCGGGCGGACCGAGACGAAGCTGCTGGAGACCGCGGCCGCCGCCGAGGAGATCGACGCCGTCGGGGACGCGGGCGTCGGCGAGGTCCGTACGGCGGTCCTGGACGTGACCGACGGCGCGGCCGTCCGCGAGTTCTTCGCGAGCCTGCCCCGGATCGACGTCCTGGTGAACAACGCCGGTACCGGCATGCCGGCCGCGCCGATCGAGGAGGTCGGCGAAGACGCCTGGCGCGCGGTCGTCGACACCAACCTGACCGGCTCGTTCCTGTGCGCGCAGGCGGCGTACGCGCTGATGCTGCGCCAGGACCCTTCCGGTGGCCGCATCATCAACAACGGGTCGTTGTCGGCGCACGTCCCGCGGCCGCACGCGATCGCCTACACGGCGTCCAAGCACGCGATCACCGGGCTGACCAAGGGCCTCGAGCTCGAAGGCCGCCCGCACGGAATCACCGCCGGCCAGATCGACATCGGCAACGCCGCCACCGCGATGACGGAGCGGATGGAGCAGGGCGCGTTGCAGCCGGACGGGTCGACCGCGGTGGAGCCGACGTTCGACCCGAGGATCGTCGCCGACTTCGTCGCGCGGGTGGCGTTGCTGCCGACGTCGGTCGCGGTGCCGACGCTCACGGTGATGGCAGCGGGCATGCCGTACGCCGGCCGCGGCTAGCTGTACTGCCCAGGCAGGTTAGCTAGCCCGTACGACGGCCCGGCGTACGGCGAAAAGTGCGACCTGACCGCCTGCGGGCAAATCGACAAGAAGTTGTCCGTGGAGCGGTCTAGGGTCGGGCAGGTGAGTGAGCAGCGGGAGTCTCTGGTCCGGGCGCGTGGGCTGACGAAGGCGTACGGCGCGTTCGAGGCCGTGCGGGGGATCGACCTGGACGTCGTCAAGGGCGAGGCGTTCGGCTTCCTCGGGCCCAACGGCGCGGGCAAGTCCTCGACGATGCGGATGATCGGGGCGGTCTCGCCGGTCAGCGGCGGCGAGCTGCGGATCCTGGGGATGGACCCGGCGACCGACGGGCCGGCGATCCGGGCGCGGCTCGGGGTCTGCCCGCAGGACGACACCCTCGACACCGAGCTGTCGGTGCACGAGAACCTGACCGTCTACGGCCGGTACTTCGGGCTCAGCAGGGCCGACTGCCGAGAACGGGCCGACGAGCTGCTGGAGTTCGTCGCGCTGACCGACAAGGCGAAGGTCAAGGTCGACGAACTGTCCGGCGGGATGAAGCGGCGGCTGACGATCGCCCGGTCCCTGGTCAGCAAGCCCGACCTGCTGCTGCTCGACGAGCCGACCACCGGGCTGGACCCGCAGGCCCGGCACCTGTTGTGGGACAAGCTGTTCCGGCTCAAGCAGGCCGGCGTCACCCTCATCATCACGACCCACTACATGGACGAGGCCGAGCAGCTCTGCGACCGGCTGGTGGTGATGGACGCCGGACTGATCGCGGCCGAAGGCTCGCCGTACGAGCTGATCCGGGACTACTCGACCCGTGAGGTGACCGAGCTGCGGTTCGGGCCGGAGGTGATGTCGGCCGATCACGACGCGCTGGCCGGCAAGGTCGAGGACCTGGCCCAGCGGATCGAGGTGCTGCCCGACCGGCTGCTGCTCTACACCGACGACGGCGAGCGCACGGTCGCCGCGGTGCACGAGCGCGGGCTGCAGCCGGCCGCCGTACTGGTTCGGCGGTCGACGCTCGAGGACGTGTTCCTGCGGCTGACCGGCCGGACGCTGGTGGACTGATGAGCGTCGTGCTGGAGAACGGCCGCCGCCAGTTCGACTACTGGGCGACGGTCTACAAACGCACCTGGAAGGGCAGCCTGGTCAGCAGCTTCCTGCTGCCACTGCTCTACCTGGCCGCGATGGGCATCGGCCTCGGCTCGTTCGTCGACGACAACGGGACCGGCGCGCTCGGCGGGATCAGCTACCTGCAGTTCATCGCGCCGGGCCTGCTCGCCGCGACCGCGCTGCAGATCGCGGTCGGTGAGTCGACGTACCCGGTGATGGGCGGGATCAAGTGGCAGAAGTTCTACTTCTCGATGATCGCCACGCCGCTGCGGCCCGCGGACGTGATGTACGGGCAGCTCGCGTTCGTCGCGTTCCGGGTGCTGACCACCTGCACGGTGTTCCTGGTGGTGATCGCGCTGTTCGACGGGCTGGCCACGCCGTGGGGACTGTTCGGGCTGCCGGTCGCGCTGCTGGTCGGGATGGCGGCGTCGGCGCCGGTCTGCGCGGTCGCGACCCGGCTGGAGAACGACTCGGGCTTCGCGATGATCTTCCGGTTCGGCGTCGTCCCGGCGTTCCTGTTCTCGGGCGCGTTCTTCCCGGTCTCGCAACTGCCCAACTGGATCGAGTGGCTGGCCTACCTGAGCCCGCTGTGGCACGGCGTCGAGCTGTCCCGTGACCTGAGCCTGGGCACGGTCGACCCGCTCGCCGCCCTGGGCAACCTGGCCTACCTGGCGGCGTGGTTCGTCGTCGGCACGTGGTTCGCGGTCCGCGGCCTGACCCGGAGGTTGATCAGCTGATGGCCACACTCACCGCACGGGTGCTGCCGCTCCCGGTCCGCTTCGGCAACGGGCGGCACCTGGTCGAGCGCAACTTCCTGGTCTACCGGCGATCGTGGATCGTCTTCGTCTCCGGCTTCTTCGAGCCGGTCTTCTACCTGCTCTCGATCGGCGTCGGCGTCGCCCAGCTGGTCGGCGACTTCACGCTGGCCGACGGCACCGCGATCGGGTACGCCGCGTTCGTCGCGCCGGCGATGCTGGCCAGCTCGGCGATGAACGGCGCGATCTTCGACTCGACGTACAACATCTTCTTCCGGATGAAGTACGCCCGGTTGTACGACTCGATGCTGGCCACACCGTTGCGGCCGTGGGACGTCGCGACCGGCGAGGTGACCTGGGCACTGCTCCGCGGCGCCTGCTACTCGGCGATGTTCATCGTCGTGATGCTGCTGCTCGGCCTGGTCGAGTCGTGGTGGACGCTGCTCGCGCTGCCGGCCGCGATCCTGATCGGGTACGCGTTCGCCGGCGCCGGGATGGCGATGACCACGTTCATGCGCAGCTGGCAGGACTTCGAGTTCGTCCAGCTGGCGACGATGCCGATGTTCCTGTTCTCGGCGACCTTCTACCCGATCGAGACCTACCCCGGCGCGATCCGCTGGCTGGTCGAGATCACCCCGCTCTACCAGGGCGTCGCGCTCGAACGCGCGCTGACCACCGGCACCGTCAGCTGGACCCTGCTGATCAACGCCCTCTACCTGGTCGCCATGGGCACCGCCGGCATGTACGTCGCCTCCCGCCGCTTGGGCAAACTGCTGCTCAAGTAGCACTCACTCCAGCAGCTTGCGGACCCACTGTGTGGCACCCGCGCGCATTCCGGCCCGACTCGGGCCGGACACGTTGTCGGCGAGGTGCAGCGACGTGATGGCCTGGTGCAACGCGCCAAGCCGCCCGGCCAGATCGAGCGCGCGGCGCAGGGCGGGCAGAGGCGCGAAGTCCTGCCAGACGGCGAGGTAGGAGTCCGTGACGCGAGGAGACCGTGACAGCTCGTACCGGTCGCCGACGAAGGTGATCAGGTCGAGGAACGGGTGGGACACAGCGGCGTCGGTCCAGTCGAAGGTGACCGGTACGCCGTCGCGGACGGCGATGTTGTCGGCGTGCAGGTCTCCGTGGAGCAGCGTCTCCGGGATGCCGATCGAGGCCAGTTCGTCGATGGAGTCGCGCAGTTCCTTCGAGCGTGCCGGGAGCCGGCCGCGCTCGTCGGCGGTGAGTCCGGCGGTCACCAGGTCCGCGCCGAACAGCCGGTCGAGCTCGTCCGGGACAGTGGCGAGCCGGCGGTCGACGCAGCCCATCGCGAGCAGGTCGTCCGTCGAGTCGGTGAAGCCGCGCTGCAGCCGACCGTGCGCCTCCAGCGCGCTGACCCAGGGTGCGAGTTCTGTCTGCTGGGCGAGCGGTACTCCGAGGTCGGGCAGCAGGAGCCAGACGCGATCGTGGTCGGCAACGATCGGGCGAACCACCTGACCGGGCCGTACGGTCGAGAGCCGGTCGAGCAGTCGTGGCTCGTGGGCGAACAGCAGCGGCGCGGCGTCGGCGCGATCCAGTACGACGTTGCTGCTGTGGATGAGGGCCTTGAAGTACACGTCGCCCGAGCTGGTCGGCACGCGCAGCACGTTGGACAGGCCGCCGGAACGGACCTGAACCGGCGGACCGGTTCGCTCGACCTGCTCGTCGATCCAGGCCAGGGCGTCGGCGTACCAGCCTGGTTGCGTCCAGGCGGGGGTCAGCGGGTGATCGTGCGGAAGAGCAAGGTGGGCCTGAGCTGCTGCGACGAGTGGGTCGTCGGGTCGAGTGGGCGTCGCCGGGCCGAGGTCGCTCGTGCCCGTGCTGCTCAGCAGGTAGTCGGTCTTGCTGCCGCCCCTGGCGAGGCAGGTGAGCACCGTCGCGTCGACACCGAGTTCGGAGCGGACAGTCTGGAGCACGGCCTCGACGTCGAAGAACCGCACCTTGCCGGGGACCTGTACGTCGGGCAGCCGGTGGAGGCCGTCGGCAGCGACCAGGACCGCGGCGACCGTCGTACTGGTGTCTGGCATTGGGGCAGCGTACGGCGGTCGGCTCAGGGATCCTTACCAGTCGAGGTGTTGGTCGCCCAGACGGGTGGTGTACCAGGTGCGGATTGCGTCGACGGTCTCCGCGGGGAGCGGGTTGGCGGCTGAGGCGATGCTGGTTTCGAGGTGCTCGATGGATCGGGTGCCGGGGATGACCGTGGAGACGCCGTCGTTCGCGAGGAGGAACTGGACGGCCGCGTCGACGAGGCTCACGCCGGACGGGAGCAGCGCGCGCAGTTCGTCGACGAGGCCGGCGCGGAGCGCTACGTCCTCGGCGGTCCAGCGGGAGCGGACGTCGGAGAAGGTGCTGTTGGCGTCGTACCGGCCGGAGAGCCAGCCGGACTCCAGCGGGACCTTGACGATGACGCCGGCACCTTGAGCGGGAGCTTCGGAGGCGCTCGGCCAGGTCTCCTGGAAGAGCGCCGACATCCGGACCTCCAACGCCTGCGACGCCGTGGTGGTCAGGACCGTGCGGACGTCCTGGTCCCAGTCGACGGACGCGCCGAAGGCACGGATCAGGCCCTTGTCGCGCAGTGCTTCCAGTGCCGCGTAGTGCTCGGCGCTGTTCAGCACCTCCGGCGGCGGGCTGTGCAGGACGACGACGTCGATGTGGTCGACGCCCATCCGCCGCGCGCTGCCCTCGACCGACGTCGCGACCGCGTCGACCGCCCAGTCGGCGCGGCCGTCGTGCGTCGGCCCGACCTTGGTGCAGAGCACGACCTGGTCGCGGGGGACGCTCTGCAGCGCGGTCCCGACGTTGAGTTCGCTCTGGCCGTCGGCGTACGCCGGCGCGGTGTCGATGAAGTTCACCCCGGCGTCGAGCGCGGCGTGCACGATCCGCACCGCCTCGTCCGGATCGGGCCCGGTCGGCCAGCTCGACGACTTGCCGAGCTGCCAGGCGCCCAGCCCGATGGTGGTGACGTCGATACCGGAAGAGCCGAGGGGACGCGTCTGCAGGGTCATGACACTCAACCTAGTCGAGCGGCGCGTTCCGGTCTGCCGCGATCTTGACGGCGCGTCGAGATCCGGGACCATCATCACCGCGCGCCGGCCGGAACGTTGCCTACGGCCATCATCAGGTACGCCGGCCCCTCGGCGTCGAGGCAGTCCAGCACGTACGCCGCGATCCCGAGCTGCTCGGCGAACGAACGCACGACCGCGCCGACGTCCGGGAACCACACCTCACCGGTCAGCTCTATCCGCGGCAGTCCGGACGGCAGGACGAGCTCCGCCTGGTCCTCGGGGCGCACCACCGGTCACTGCGGCATCGTAGGCGGCGAACCTGCGGGCGGCGTACCGAGTTTCAGGGAAATGGGTCCCTCGTACCCGGCGGTCGGCTTAGTGTGGGCAGGTGAGCATCACAGCGGCTGAGATTGCCCGGGCAGCGGATCTGCTGCACGACGTGGTGGCGCCGACGCCGCTGGAGTACTCGCGCTGGCTGAGCGACCTGGTCGGCGGCGACGTCTTCCTCAAGTGCGAGAACCTGCAGCGCACCGGCTCGTTCAAGCTGCGCGGCGCGTACGTGCGGATGGCGCGCCTGTCGAAGCAGGAGAAGGCGCGCGGCGTCGTCGCGGCGAGCGCCGGGAACCACGCCCAGGGCGTCGCGCTCGCGGCGCAGTTGCTTGGGATCAAGTCGACCGTCTTCATGCCGTACGGCGCGCCGCTGCCGAAGGAGAAGGCGACCCGCGCGTACGGCGCCGACATCCGGTTCGTCGGGACGTCGATCGACGACTGCCTGCGGGCGGCGCGGGACTTCGAGGCCGAGACCGGCGCGATCCTGATCCACCCGTTCGACCACCGCGACATCGTCGCCGGGCAGGCGACCGCGGGGCTGGAGATCGTCGAGCAGTGCCCGCAGGTCCGGACCGTCGTCGTACCGACCGGCGGTGGTGGACTGGTCGCCGGGATCGCGACGGCGATGCAGCGCGACGGGATGCCGATCAGCGTCGTCGGTGTGCAGGCGAAGGGCGCCGCGGCGTACCCGGCCTCGCTGGCGGCCGGGCAGCCGATCGCGCTGGACCGGATGAGCACGATGGCCGACGGGATCGCGGTCGGGCTGCCCGGGCAGGTGCCGTTCGCGGCGATCCAGGCGTACGTCGACGACGTGCTCACCGTCGGTGAGGACTCGTTGTCGAAGGCCCTCTTGCTGGTCCTGGAACGCGCCAAGCTGGTGGTCGAACCGGCCGGCGCGGCCGCGGTCGCCGCCGTACTGGACGATCCGTTGCGGTTCAAGCCGCCGGTCGTCGTGGTCCTGTCCGGTGGCAACATCGACCCTGTCCTGCTGATGCGCGTCCTGCGGCACGGCATGGCCGCCGCCGGGCGGTACCTGTCACTGCGGGTGCGGATCCCGGACACTCCCGGCGGTCTGGCCACGCTGCTCGGCCGGCTCGCGGAGGTCGAGACGAACATCATCGAGGTCCTGCACGAACGCATCTCCGAGACCCTCGACCTGGACGAGGTCGAGGTCGCGCTGCAGCTGGAGACCCGGGGTGAGGAGCACCGGATGCGGGTATTGAACAGCCTGAGCGCCAACGGATACACCTATACGCTGAACTGAGGAGTCCCCTGTGAAGGTCGTTGCCCTAGCGGCTGCAGCTTTGTTGTTGGCCACCGCCTGTGCGCCGGGGTCGGAGACCCCGGAGGGCGGCGCGAGTGCGCCGAGCTCGGTGAAGACCGACGCGGCGTCGTTGGGGGACGTCAGCCTGACCGTGTGGGACCAGGAGGTCCGCGGCGGGCAGGCGGCGCAGATGGCCGAGCTGAACAAGCAGTTCCAGGCCAAGTACCCGAACATCAAGCTGAAGCGGGTCTCGCGGTCCTTCGACGACCTCAAGACCACGCTGCGGCTCGCCCTGTCCGGCAACGATGCCCCGGACGTCGTCCAGGCCAACAACGGGCGCTCCGACATGGGTGAGTTCGTCAAGGCGGGCCAGCTGGTTCCGCTGGACGAATGGGCCAAGGCATACGACTGGGGCAGCCGCTACGCGGCCTCGGTGATGCAGTACTCGCGGTACTCCGCCGACGGCAAGACGTTCGGCGAAGGCAACCTTTACGGCCTGCCGCAGGTGGGTGAGGTGGTCGGCCTCTACTACAACAAGGAGAAGCTGACCAAGCTCGGGATCCAGCCGCCGACCACGTGGGCGGAGTTCGAGGACGCGCTGGCCAAGGCCAAGGCGGGCGGCGAGCTCCCGATGCAGCTGGGCAACCTGGACAAGTGGCCGGCCATCCACGTCTTCGGCACCGTGCAGGACAAGACCACCCCGGCCGACCAGATCACCACGCTCGCCTTCGGCCGGCCCGGCGCGTCCTGGAAGACGCCGGAGAACACCAAGGCCGCCGAGAACCTGGTTTCCTGGGTGGACAAGGGCTACTTCAACTCCGGCTTCAACGGCCAGGGCTACGACCCGGCCTGGCAGGACTTCGGCAAGGGCAACGGCGTCTTCCTGATCGCGGGGACCTGGCTGCAGGCCGACCTGCAGAAGGCGCTCGGCACCAAGGTCGGGTTCATGCTGCCGCCCGGCACGGACGCCGGCGCCAAGCCGGTGATCACCGGCGGCACCGGCCTGCCGTTCGCGATGACGAACAAGGCGAAGAACAAGGACGCCGCCGCGGCGTACATCAACTTCATCACCAGCCCCGACGCGATGAAGGTGCTCACCGCGACCGGCAACCTGCCGATCGCCGACACCGCTCAGCAGCAGGAACCGGCCGGGCTGGCCAAGGACGTCTTCGCCGCGTTCGGTACGGCGGTCGGCGAGGAGGGCCTGGTGCCGTACCTGGACTACGCGACGCCGACCATGTACGACACGCTCGGCGCGGCGCTGCAGGACCTGATGGCGAAGAAGGCCACACCGCAGCAGTTCGTCGACAAGCTGGAGGCCGACTACAGCAAGTTCGCCGGCAAGTGAGCTCACCGCCCGGCGAACCGCGCAAGATCGGGTACCTCTACATCCTGCCGGCGCTGGTCGTCTACGGACTGTTCCTGCTCTACCCGCTCGGCCGGGCCGTCCACCTCTCCCTGTTCGAGTGGGACGGGATCTCGCTCGGCAAGTTCGTCGGGCTGAGCAACTACGCCGACGTCGTCGCCGACGCGGGGCTGCGGGCCGCCTTCGGGCACGCGCTGGTGCTGATCGTCTTCTACTCGGTGCTGCCGGTGGTGATCGGGCTCGCGCTCGCGTCGGTGCTGCAGCGGGCGCGGGTCCGGGGCCTGGCGTTCTTCCGGACCGTGGTGTTCCTGCCGCAGGTGGTCGCGATGGTCGTCGTGGCCGTTGCCTGGCGCCAGATCTACTCGCCGGACGGACCGCTGAACGACGTACTGCGGGCGGTCGGTCTCGACGGGCTCGCGCGCGGCTGGCTCGGGGACTACGCGTTCGCGCTGCCCGCGGTCGGGGTGATCGGGACGTGGTTCGAGACGGGACTGGTGACCGTGCTGCTGCTGGCCGGGATGGCGCGGATCCCGCGGGAGCGGTACGAGGCGGCGCGGCTGGACGGTGCCGGATCGGTGGCCGAGTTCTTCGCGGTGGTGCTGCCCGCCGTACGGGGTGAGATCGCGGTCGCGGTGACGCTGACGGTGATCGCCGCGCTGCGGACCTTCGACCTGGTCTACGTGACGACCAGCGGAGGACCGGGTACGTCGACGAGCGTGCCGTCGTACGAGGTGTACCACCGGGCGTTCGAGCTCGGGCAGGTCGGCTCGGCGGCCGCGATCGGGGTCTGCCTGACCGTGCTGATCTTCGTGATCACGCTCGGCGTCAACCGGATCGCGGACCGGGCATGAGGGCCTCGGGCGCCGAGCGGTTCGGCAACTACCTGCTGCTGATCGTCTTCGGGTGCTTCGCGCTGGCGCCGATCGTGTCGATCGTCGTCGCCGCGCTCGGGCCGGACGACGGCGGTAGCGGGTCGAGCGGCCTCGGGAACTTCGGCAAGGCCTGGGAGATCGGGCACTTCGGGACGTACCTGCGGATGAGCCTGCTCGTCTCGGTGTCCGTGGTCGTCGCGAGCGTGCTGCTGTCGATCCTGAGCGGGTACGCGTTCGGGACGATGCGGTTCCGCGGCGCGGGCGTGCTGTTCTACCTGTTCCTGCTCGGCATCATGATGCCGACCGAGGCGATCGTGGTGCCGCTGTACTTCGACCTGCGCACGCTCGGGCTGACCGACACGTACTGGGCGGTCGCGCTGCCGCAGGTCGCGCAGTCCGTTGCCTTCGGCACCTTCTGGATGCGGGCCTACTTCCGCTCGTCGAGCCGCGCGCTGGTCGAAGCGGCCCGGCTGGACGGCGCCGGACACTGGCGGACGCTGTGGCAGGTACTCGTCCCGCCGGCGCGACCCGCGCTGGTGACGCTGATCGTGCTGGTGTTCATGTGGACGTGGAACGAGTTCCTGATCCCGCTGGTGATGGTGACCAGCGAGTCGTTGCGGACGGCGCCGCTGGGGCTGGCGTTCTTCTCGGGTCAGTACACGTCGGGGTTCACGCTGCTGGCCGCGGGCGCGGTGATCGTGGGGCTGCCCGTCGTACTGGTGTATGCGTTCCTGCAGCGGCACTTCATCGCGGGGATGCTGGAAGGGGCTGTACGCGAGTGATCTACTCGCAGGACTTGAGCAGGGGAGAGTGCAGCCGCTCGGCGAGGACCCGTCGCTGGGTCGGCTGCGCCTCGGTCTGACGGCTGAGCCCCTCGGACGTGAGCCGGACGTTGACCGCGCGGCGGTCCTCGGCGCACATGTGCCGCTCGACCAGGCCGGCCGTCTCCAGCCGCCCGATCACGCGGGACAGCGCGCTCTGGCTCAGGTGCACCGACTTGGCGATGGTCTGAACCTTCGCGGACTGCTCCGGCAGCTCGGCGAGGCGCTCGAGCACCTCGTACTCGCTCATGCCCAGCGCGTGACCCGCCTGCAGCTCGCGGTCGAGCGCGCAGCTCAGGTCCGCGTGGCGGGCGAGGATCTCGCGCCACTCCCGCACGTCGGCGGTGCTCTCACGATCGGTGCCGGTCTCACCAGGGCCGGCGCTGACCTGCGTCTCGGTCATGGAGGGACGTTATCATGCATGTGCATTCAATGCAAACGCATTTAATGCCTAGACATTAGATGCACGTGCATGCAATGCTCTCTCCTCGTGACACAGACAACGCACACACCTCCGGCCCGCATGACCTGGGACGCCCGCCTGTGGGGCGCGCTCCTGGTGGTCTGCGGCGTGATCTTCCTCGACGGTTTGGACGTGTCCATGGTCGGCATGTCCCTGCCCTCCATCGGTGCCGACCTCGGCGTCTCGCTCTCGTCCCTGCAGTGGGTCGTCACCGGCTACGTGCTCGGGTACGGCGGACTGCTGCTGCTCGGCGGCCGCACCGCCGACCTGCTCGGCCGCCGCCGGGTCTTCCTGATCGCGCTCGCCGTCTTCGCCGTGGTCTCGATGCTGAGCTCGCTGGCCACCAACCCCGAACTGCTCATCGCCGCGCGGTTCGTGAAGGGCATCGCCGCCGCGTTCACCGCGCCGGCCGCGCTCTCGATCATCACCACCACCTTCCACGAGGGCCCGGACCGCAACCGCGCCCTCAGCATCTTCACCACCTGCGCCGCCAGCGGCTTCTCGATGGGCCTGATCCTCGGCGGCGCGCTGACCGAGGTCGGCTGGCGCTGGACCTTCCTGATGCCCGGCCCGGTCGCGCTGATCGTCTTCCTGTTCGCGCTCAAGCTGATCCCGAACAGCCCGCGCGACGAGGCCGCCGGCGGGTACGACGTCCCGGGCGCGGTCACCGTGACCGGCGGCATGCTGTCGCTGGTGTACGCCGTGGTCGGCGCCGAGCACGCGGGCTGGGTCTCTTTCCAGACGATCGGCCTGTTCGTTCTCTCCGCCGTACTGCTGACCGCGTTCGTGGTCATCGAACGGCGGACCAAGCACCCGCTGGTCCGGCTCGGCATCCTCCGGGCGCCCTCGCTGCGGCGGGCGAACCTCGCGATCCTGACCGTCTTCGGCGCGTACGTCGCGTTCCAGCTGATCGGGACGCTGTACCTGCAGAACCTGCTCGGCTGGTCGTCGTTCGAGACCGCGCTGGGCTTCCTCCCGGCCGGCCTGCTGGTCGCCACGCTGTCGCCGAACGCCGGCAAGCTGGCCGACCGGATCGGGACCGAGCGGATGATCGTCGCCGGGATGGCGCTGTTCGTGGTCGGGTACGCGCTGTCGCTGCGGATCGGGCCGGAGTCGGCGTACTTCGCGACGGTGTTCCCGACGATCATGCTGATCGGGCTCGGCTTCGCGATCGCGTTCCCGGCGCTGAACATCCAGGCGACCTCCGGGGTGCCGGACCACGAGCAGGGGCTGGCTTCGGGGCTGTTCAACACGTCGAACCAGGTCGGCGGGGCGATCGTGCTCGCGATCGTCACCGCGGTGATCAGCGGCCGGTCCGCGGGGGTGACGACGCCGGAGGGAATGTTGTCGGCGTACAAGCCTGCGCTCGGGGTGGTCACGGGGATCGCGGCGCTCGGTCTGATCATCGGGCTGACCGGTCTGCGCGGGTTGCGCGCTCGCCGGGCGGCCGAGGCTGCCGAGGCGGCTCAGCTCGAGGCGGTGCAGCGTGAGCTGGCCGCCGAGGAGATGGAACCTGCTGTCTAGCTGCAACCAGCCCTTGACGGGCTGCTGAAGGAATATGCCGCAGTGCGGGTCTCGGGCTACTCCGCCGGGACCCGCACTGCTGTTCTCGGGTGAGTTCCGGGCCATCCCTTATTGGTTTGGACCCGTCGGGGTGCTGGACTGGAGGACATGAGCAACCAGAGCGACTACGACCGCCGGGTCAAGGACATTCTCGACCGGGTCGCGAAAGGCCACCTGTCCAGCGACGAGGCCGCGACCCTGATCGCCGCCGTCACCCAGCCGGCGGCCGCCGCGCCGGTTGCCGATGAGACTCCGGCCGCCGGAGCCCCGACCCCGGGTTCGGCTGCCGCTGACGAGCCGGCCGGTGCTGCGCCGGCGGCCGAGGCGGAGGTGCCGTCGGCGTCGGTCTGGGCGGACGCGGTCGACTCGCCGGACGCCGCGGATGCGGCGCCCGCGCCCAAGCACGCCGCGAACGGCGCCTCGGCGGCGGGCGGTCCTGTCGGCTCCGCGCCGGCGGGCGGTCCTGCCGATTCCGCGCCGACCGGCGGTTCCGCCGACTCCGCGCAGACCGGCGCCGCGGTGCGGTCGAGCGACGTCCAGGACAGCGTCGTGGACGACGGACCGGTCGAGCCGGTGCAGACCTCCGTGCCCGAGGCCGAGGCGGTCGAGGAGGAGGTCGAGCACAGCAACGTGCCGGTGCCTTCCGGGGTGCAGCGGGTGACGATCCGGGCCGTCGGGCGGCGGGTGCGGCTGATCGGCGAGCCGGCCCTCACCGGTGTCGCGGTCGACGGGCCGCACGTGATCAAGCGCGACGGCAACACGCTCGCGATCAACAGCGAGGGCGACATGGGAGTGTCGCTGGACGGGTTCAGCATGCTGCGCAACCCGACCGACCTCAAGGCGCACGTCAACGGCTTCGCCAAGGAGCTGTCGATCCGGGTCAACCCGATGCTCGAGGTCGAGGTCGAGGTGACCGGCGGCAGCGTCGTCGCCGAGCGGCTGCCGGGGCTGACCCGCGTCCGCGTGACGGCCGGTACGGCGAAGGTGCACGACGTCGACGGCCCGATCGACATGCTCGTTCAGGCCGGTTCCGCGCACCTGGACGCCCAGGTCACCAAGGGCCGCTCCCGCGTCCGGGTCGAGTCCGGTTCCGCCACGGTCAACCTGCGCCGCGGGTCCGACGTACGCGTTCACACCGAGTCCCAGCTCGGCCGCGTCACCTGGGCAGGTGCCGTCAACGGCCAGTCCAAGGACGTGGAGATCGGCCGCGGCCGCGCGGCGCTGGACGTCGAGGTCCTGGTCGGAACGGCGCAGATCACTTCCGACTGACCCGTACGACGAACGGCGGCGCGTCCCCTCGCGCCGCCGCGTTGCTGCGGCGTCTCGTCGCCGTCCCGCTGGGGGCGCGCCGCGTCGCCGTCCTGCCGGGAGGCCGCGACGCCGTCCTGCCGGCCGCCGCCTCGCCGTACTGCTTCACCCGGCGGAGACCAGGCCGGTCTCGTACGCGGTGATGACGAGCTGCGCGCGGTCGCGGGCGGCGAGTTTGGCGAGCAGGTTGCCGATGTGGGTCTTGACGGTCTTGATCGAGATGCCGAGCACGGCGGCGATCTCGTCGTTCGAGAGCCCGCGGGCGACCTGGACCAGGACCTCGGTCTCGCGGTCGGTGAGCCGGTCGACCGATCGCGAACGGCGGATCGCCGGCCGGTCGAGGTAGTGCTCGACGAGCCGCGTCACGATGCGTGGGGCGAAGAGGGACTCGCCGCGATGCGTACGGCGTACGGCGTCGAGCAGTTGGTCGGGCTCGGCATCCTTGAGCAGGAACCCGCTGGCCCCCGCCCGGAGCGCGGCGTACACGTACTCGTCGAGCTCGAACATGCTCAGCACCAGCACCCGAGTGCCCGCCAGCGCGGGGTCCTCGGTCAGGTGCTTGGTCGCCTCGATGCCGTCGCCGCCGGGCATCCGGATGTCCATCAGTACGACGTCCGGCCGCAGCTCCCGGCCGCGCTGGACGGTCTCGCGCCCGGTCGAGGCCTGGCCGACCACGGTCAGGTCGTCGGTGGCATCGATGAGCAGCGCGAGGCTGTGCCGCAGGAGAGGCTGGTCGTCGGCGATCAGCACGCGGACCGGTGTCGCGCTCATGGGGTCGGCCCGGCGGGAGATCGCGCGCCGCCGCGGACCGGCGTTGTGCTCATGTGGCCGGCCCGTCGGGAAGCCGTGCGACGACCGCGAAGCCGCCTTGATCCGGCCCGGCGTCCAAAGTGCCGCCGAGGGCGGTGACGCGTTCGTGCAGGCCGGTGAGCCCGTGACCTCCGCCTTGGTGAGCGGACCAGCCGGTGACCGGGCCTTCGTCGCGGTAGGAGGTGAGCAGGACGCCGTCCTCCCGTCGTACGGACAGGTGGGCCCGGGTCGGGCCGCAGTGGCGGAGGGTGTTGTTCAGCGCTTCTCGTACGACGGCGCAGACGGTGAGCTGGGCGCCCGGCGACACGTCGTCGAGCGCCGGCAGGTCGAGCGTGACTCGCAGGCCGGCGGTGCGGGCTTCGTCGACGATCGCCGGCAGGTCCTCGAGCGTCTCCGCGGGCCGGAGCGGCGCCGGCTCGCCGTCGGCCGAGCGCAGGACGTTCAGCATCCGCCGCAGCTCGGTCGTGGTCCCGCGGCTGACCTGCTCGATGTCGGTCAGCGCCGAGTCCGGATTCGCGCCCGCCCGGCGCGCGACGGCGGCGCGGATGGTGATCAGGCCGAGCCCGTGCGAGACCAGGTCGTGCAGGTCCCGCGCGATCCGGAGGCGTTCGGCCTGGACCGCCTGCTCGCCGGCCCACGCGGTCAGGCGTTCCTCGTACTCGCGCCGCTGCCGGCGGCTGCGGATCACCGCCCACACCGAGACCGCGATCGCGATCGCGGTGATGACGACCGGGGCGATCAAGGTGGCCGGATCCGGAGCACCGGCGACGAACAGCAGGGAGACGAGCAGCACCGCGACGGTCCCGGCGGCCAGGCCGATGCCTGAGCTCCGGGTCGGTCGGCCAGCCTCCACACCGCGAGTCTAGGTTCCGCGGGCCCGGACGACATCGGACCCAGGTCTGACGGACCCAGGACGGAGCCGACCGGCGAAGTCCGGTCCTGGGACCGATCCGGTCGACGCTCGCGGGCGCTGGGATGGATCGCATGCTGACCATCGACGAACTCGTGAAACGACGCGGCTCGCGTCTGGTGCTGTCCGCGGTGAGTTTCTCGGCCGCGCCCGGCCGGATCACCGGCTTCCTCGGCCCGAACGGCGCGGGCAAGTCCTCGACGCTGCGGATCCTGCTCGGCCTGGATCGAGCGACCTCCGGTACGGCGCTGATCGGCGGGCGGCCGTACGGCGTACTGCGTGATCCGCTCCGCACGGTCGGCTCGGTCCTGGACGGATCAGGCGCGCACCGGTCGCGGCGGGTCGGCGAGCACCTGGCGTGGGTTGCCCGCAGCAACGGAATTCCGCAGCACCGGGTCGGTGAGGTCCTCGACCAGGTCGGGCTCGCGGACAGCCGGCGGACCAGGGCCGGCCGATTGTCCCTCGGCATGGGTCGCCGCCTCGCGCTCGCGGCCGCACTGCTCGGCGAGCCCGAGGCGCTGGTGCTGGACGAACCGTCGAACGGCCTCGACCCGGACGGGATCCGCTGGCTGCGGGGCCTGCTGAAGGACCATGCGGCGGCGGGCGGAACGGTCCTGCTGTCCAGTCACCAGATCAGCGAGGTCGCGCAGCTCGCCGACGATCTCGTGGTGCTCGCCGAGGGGCGGATCGTGGCCTCCGGTCCGTGCGCCGAGATCGGCGCCGGGCACGAGTCGCTGGAGGACGCCTTCTTCGCGCTGACGCGTTCCGGCCGGACGGGAGAGCAGCGATGACGAACCTCGTGATCGCCGAGTTGCGCAAGGCGGTGAGCCTGCCCGCGACGGCCGTCGCCCTTGCGGTCGCGGTGATCGGTCCGATCGCGCTCGCCGTACTCAACGCGTTCAACGTGCGCGACGCGCTCGCGTCGGGGCGGACCGACGGCGTCCGGTACACCAGTGCGGCCGAGGCCGCGCTGAGCGCCGTCCCGCTGGGAGCCGCCGGTGCGATGGTGCTCGGCATCGTCGTGATCAGCAGCGAGTACACCGCGAACAGCACCGACGCGGGCGGCGGACGGCAGATCAGTACGACGTTGATCGCGACGCCGCGGCGGTGGACGGCGCTCGCGGCGAAGGCTGTCGTCGTCGTGGCGCTCGTCGTCCTGGCGGTGCTGGTCAGCTTGTCGATCTCGCTCGTCGTCGCCTCCGCGATCGTCGGCGACGCAGGGGAACCCGGTACGCCGGTCGGCCGCTTCGTCGGCGCCGGACTCTACTGCGCCCTGGCCGCGCTGATGGCGCTGGCGATCACGGTCCTCGCCCGGAGCGGGATCGTGCCGCTGATCGTGCTGATCACCAACGGCACGGTGGTTTCGGTCTCGTTCCTGCTGTGGAAGGTCACGCCGCTGGCCCGGTACCTGCCCGACCTCGCCGGCACCCGGTTGTTCGCCGACGAGACCTTCACTGCCGTCGACGACGCGCTGCCTCCACTCACCGGCGGTCTGGTGATGACGGCGTGGGCGGTCGCGCTGCTGGTGGTCGCGGGCGTCGTACTGACCCGTCGCGACGCATGATCGGGCAGTCCGTCGCGGCCGAGCTGATCAAGCTGCGGACGTTGCCTGCGGCATGGATCACGAGCCTGGTCACCGTGGTGCTGGCCGTCGGCGTGACAGCGGCCACCGCGTCCGCGACCACCGACCCGGCCGCGGACGCGGTGACGATCGCGCTCGGCAGCGTCGGCTTCCTCCAGGTGGGGTCGATCGTGCTGGGCGTCGTCGGCGTGGCTTCGGAGTACGGCGGTCACGAGCTGAGGACGACCCTGACGGCTGTGCCCAACCGGGTCGTTTCCCTGGCCGGCAAGGCCGTTGCGCAGCTGGTTGTCACGACTGCGACGAGTGTGGTCGCGCTGGTGGCGGCGGTGTCGACCGCCTGGGCAGTGGAGCCGGTCCGGGCCTCGCTGTGGTGGATCGCCGGGGCAACGGCGTACCTGGTGCTCGTGGGGTTGCTGGCAGCGGCTGTCACGGTCGTGATCAGGTCACTGATCCCAGCGCTGACCGCCCTGCTGGTCGGAGTCGTCGTGGCCTCGCCGCTGCTGGGGACGGTCACCGACTATGCGCGCTGGCTGCCCGACCAGGCAGGCCGGGCGTTGTACTCGCCTGATGCAGAGCCCTTCGGCCCGGTGGTCCTGCTGGCGTGGGTGCTGTTCAGCGGTACGGCGGCCGCTGCCGCCTTCGTCAGTCGGGACGCCTGAGCGACTCCAGCTCCGCCGGGATCGTCCGCAGGGTCCGGAACGGGGAGAAGATCAGCCAGCTCGTGCCCAGCAGGGTGGCGGCGCCGGCGATCCACAGGGTGGGGCGGAGGCCGAAGGCGGTCCCCAGAGCGCCGCCGAGCAGGCTGCCGACGGGGAGGGCTCCCCAGCTGACGAAGGACATGGTTGCGCTGACCCGGCCTTGGAGCTCGGGCGGGCAGACGCGCTGGCGGGTGCTGACCTGCAGGATGTAGCCGACGATGATGCAGATCGCGGCGAGCAGCGTCGAGCCGACGTACCAGCTGAGCGCCCAGCCGGGATTGGTCAGCGGCTGGAGGAGGAACGCGATGCCGAGGCCGATCGCGGCGAAGAGCTGGGCGCGGGCGTCGCCGATCCAGCGGCTCAGGCGCTCGGTGAACGTGGACGCCGCGATCGCGCCGAGCAGGCCGATCATGCTGAGCAGGCCGATGGTGGCGGGGGAGAGGTGGATCTCGCGGACCAGGAAGACGATGATCACGGCCGAGTTCGCGGCCTGGAAGAGCATGGTCGTCGCCGTGGTGAGGACCAGCGGGCGCAGCAACGGGTGGCGGAAGACGTAGCGAAGGCCCTCGGCGATCTCGCGGCGGAGGTTGCGGTGCTCGGGGGCGGGTGGCTTCTGTTCCGGCGTACGGATGGAGCGGAGCCAGAAGGCCGACCAGAGGAAGCCGAGGGCGTTCAGGCCGATCGTGGCCGCGGCTGACAGCCACTGGACCAGTACGCCGCCCGCTCCCGCGCCGACGACGGCTGCGACGGAGTGGTTGGCCGCCAGCCGCGCGTTGCCCGGCAGGAGCTGGTCGGGCGTGAGCAGGCGTGGCGGGTAGGAGCTGTGCGCGACGTCGAACAGCACGGTCAGGAGTCCGGACAGCGCCAGTACGACGTACAGCTGCGGCAGACCCAGTACGCCGAACGCCGCCGCGACTGGGATCGACCCGAACAGGACCGCACGCCCGAGATCCGCCGCGACCAGAACGGGCAGGCAGCGGATCCGGTCGACCCAGGCTCCCGCGAACAGCCCGAGCACGAGCCAGGCGGCGGTCTCACAGGTGCGCAGGAGCGAGACCTGGAACGTCGTGGCGTCGAGGGTGAGGACCGCGAGCAGCGGGATCGCCATCATGCCGAGCCGCGCGCCGAGCTGGCTCAGCAGGTCGGCGATCCACAGGCGGCGGAAATCGGGGTGACTCAGGATGCCCATGGCGGGACGGTAGACCTGGAAGTTGAGCCTTGTCGACTCAATGTCAAGAAACTTGAGTCGAAGGGACTCAAGTTGGAATCTGCAACTATATAGTGGCGTGGACTTATATAACTGCTAGCGTATTTAGCGCAGGAGAAAAGGTTCGAAATCTGTCGGAGGTCTCGGCCAAGATGATCTGCATCACACTCAGGAGGGGCGGCTCTGATGGCTGCAATTGAGGCGACCGGCCTCGTGAAGACGTTCAGATCCCGGAAGAACACGGTCAAGGCGCTCGACGGCATCGACCTGGAAGTGCCCGAGGGGAGCGTGGTCGGCCTGCTCGGGCCGAACGGCGCGGGCAAGACCACGACGGTCCGGGTGCTGACCACGCTGATGGCGCCGGACGCCGGAAGCGCGCGTGTGCTCGGGCACGACGTGGTCAAGGAGGCCGACACCGTCCGGCGGCTGGTGGGCCTTTCGGGGCAGTACGCAGCCGTCGACGAGCTACTGACCGGCCGGGAGAACCTGTGGATGTTCGGCCGGCTCTACCGGCTGAGCAGTCAGCAGGCCAAGCAGCGGGCCGACGAGCTGCTGGAGATCTTCGACCTGACCGAGGCCGCCGATCGCATCCTCAAGACGTACTCCGGCGGCATGCGGCGGCGGCTCGACCTGGCCGGGTCGCTGATCGCGCACCCGAAGGTGCTGTTCCTGGACGAGCCGACCACCGGGCTGGACCCGCGCAGCCGGCTCGACCTGTGGCAGATCATCCGCGACCGGGTCAGCGAGGGCGTCACGATCCTGCTGACCACGCAGTACCTGGAAGAGGCCGACGAGCTGGCCGACAGCATCGCGGTGGTCGACCACGGTTCGGTGATCGCGCGCGGGACCGCCGACGAGCTGAAGGCCAAGGTCGGCGGCGAGCGGATCGAGGTCGTCGTGCACGAACCGGGCGACACCGCCCGCGCGCTCGAGCTGCTGACGACGGCGCTGGAGGTGACCGATCCCGAGGCGACCTCGCTCGACGAGCACAGCAAGCGGGTGACGCTGCCGGCGCCGGGTGGTTCGGCGGCGCTGGTCGAGGTGATCCGCACGCTGGACGCGCAGGGGATCCGGATCGCGGACATCGGGCTGCGCCGGCCGACGCTGGACGACGTGTTCCTGACGCTGACCGGTCACGCGACCGACAACCCCGACACGGTCGTCGACGAATCCGGGAAGAAGGGGCGGGCATGAGTACGGCGTACGTGGTTTCGGAGGAGCGGCGGATGAGCCGGAGCGGGCCCGGTGAGGGCTGGTGCCGGGTGTGGAGCGGGTCGAGTCGGCAGGAGGGGCGGCGATGAGCGCCGAGGTGAGGGGCAGCGGGCCTGGTGAGGTCCGGGAGCAGAGTGCGGCCGGGCGGGCGGTGTCCGACGCGGGGATCCTGGCCTGGCGGACGCTGAAGCGGATTCCGCGGACGCCGGACATGCTGATCTACGCGACCATCCAGCCGATCATGTTCGTGCTGCTGTTCGCGTACGTGTTCGGCAACGCGATCCCGATCCCGGGCTTCCCCGGAGCACGGGCGTACCGGGAGTTCCTGATGTCCGGGATCTTCGCCCAGACGATGGCGTTCGCGGTCGCCTCGGCCAGCGTCGGCCTGGCCGACGACATGTCGAAGGGCCTGATCGACCGGTTCCGGTCGCTGCCGATGGCGCGGTCCGGGGTGATCGCCGGGCGGGTGATCGGCGACGTGGTGTTCAACGCGTTCGTGATGCTGGTGATGGTGATCTGCGGCTTCATCGTCGGCTGGCGCTGGCACAACGGCTTCGGCCAGGCATTGGGTGCTTTCGCGATCCTGCTTTTGTTCGCGTTCGCGATGCTGTGGGTGGGCGCGCTGATCGGTCTGTCGGTCGGCAGCCCCGAGGTGGCCGCGTCGGCGGGTCTGATCTGGCTGTTCCCACTGACGTTCCTGTCCAATGCGTTCGTTCCTACGCCGAACTTGCCGAGCGCGCTACAACCGGTCGCGGAGTGGAACCCGATCTCCTCGATCGTCGCCGCCTGCCGGCATCTGTTCGGCAATCCTTCGCCGTTCGCCAGCCCGGATGGGTTTCCGGCCCAGCACCCGGTGTGGCTCAGCCTGATCTGGTGCGCGGTGATCATCGGCGTCTTCGCACCGCTGGCCGTCCGCAAGTACCGCCGCACGACGGGCCACTGACGCTCGGTGTAGACGCCCGGACGTGCGACGCCCACGGGGAGCCAACCCGCAGCGGGTTGGATACTCGACCTCGCCCCCTGCTGACCTCTCAAGTACCGGCCCCCGATCGGTGACCGGTACTTGAGAGCTGCAGGCGACCGCAGGCGTGGTCGCGGGCGCCGGCGGCAACAGGCGTGGTCGCCGGGCGCGGGCCTCGGCAATCGACCTGGTCGCCCGCGGACCGGCCGCCCGACCTCGTCCCCTGCTGATCTTTCAAGTACCGGCCCTCGATCGGTGGCCGGTACTTGAGAGGTGTCGGCGGGGCTGAGGTCGGCGGGCTGAGCAGCAGAAACAGCAGCGCCCCGGTGGCATCCACCGGGGCGCTCCTGTGCGTTTGGGTGGTCAGCCGGTGAAGGGCTCCGCGGCGACGATCTCGACCGTCACGTCCTTGCCGTTCGGTGCCTCGTAGGTGGCCTTCTGGCCCTTCTTCTTGCCGAGGATGGCCGATCCGAGCGGGGACTGCGGGGAGTACACGTCGATGTCGACCGACGAGTCCAGGGCGAGCAATTCGCGGGAGCCGAGCAGGAAGGTCTCCACCTCGTCGTCACCGGCGAACTTGATCGACACCTTCATCCCGGGCTCGACCTTGCCGCCCGGCTTCGGAGTCTCGCCGACCTGGGCGCGGCGCAGCATGTCCTCCAGCTGGCGGATCCGGGCCTCGATCTTGCCCTGCTCGTCCTTGGCCGCGTGGTAGCCGCCGTTCTCCTTCAGGTCGCCCTCGTCGCGGGCGTCGCTGATCCGCTGGGTGATCTCGGCGCGAGCCGGACCCTTCAGGTTCTCGAGCTCCGACTTCAGCTGGTCGTAGCCATCCTGTGTCAGCCAGACAACGCTGTCCTCGATGTTCTGCGTCACGGGCTGCTCCTTTGTTGATGGGATGGGTCGGAAATACTCAAGGCCGCCGTCGTCGACGGCGACCAATCCTCCGAGCGTAGCAAGAACGGGCCCGGAACCCCACAGTTCTTCGTCGTCTCAAACACCGCGAAGCGTTTGCGCGAGCATCACGGCAATCGTTTGCCACCGCTCACGATGGGATACGGGTCCGTACTACGGACACTCCGGTACCCGTACGGCGCCCGCCTACGCAGCCGCCATGCTGTCGACCTTGTCACTCGCAACCTCACAAGTACCGACCCCCGAATCAGTAGCCGGTACCTGAAAGGCGACCGCCCTCGCCACCTCCTGATCTTTCAAGCACCGACCCCGCTCGGCAGCCGGTACCCAAAGGCGCCCGCCCTCGTCGCCTGCCGGCCTTTCAAGTACCAACCCCCGCTCGGCAGCCGATACCCAAAGGCGCCCGCCCTCGTCGCCTGCTGATCTTTCAAGTACCGACCCCCGATCAGTAGCCGGTACTTGAAAGGCGCTGGCGGGTCGAGGCCGTCGACTAATGCGGTCGGGGCGTGTCCGCGGTCGTGCAGCCGATCAGCACCACCGACGTCGCCGCCCGTTGGGTGGTCAGCGTGGCCGGCACCGTCTGCTGGCGCGGGGAGTCGGCCGGCACCGTGAGCGTCAGTTCGCCGACGATCGAGAAGTCGGCGGCCTTGGCCTGCAGGCGGCACGACGCCTCGACGTCCTTGCGCTTCTCGACCTGGATCGTGGCCGTCGCCGAGGTGTCCGACGGAATCGTGAACGCCAGCAGGCGCGACGACACCGGCGGCGTGGACTGGACGACCGCGACCCGGACCAGCCAGACCAGCGCGGCCACGGCGATCACGGCGATCACGCCGATCAGGAGCAGGGGTCGGCGGGCGCGCGGCGTACGGCCGTAGCGGGCGTCCAGGTCGGTCGCGGCTGGGTCGGTCAACGGTTCTCCTCGGGCTTGGAGGACCATTGTGTCTTGTGACCGAAGATCTTCGCCTGCTGCATGTCCATGCCCACCCCGACGACGAGTCCAGCAAGGGCGCTGCCTCGACCGCGAAGTACGTGGCCGAAGGCGTCGACGTGATGGTGGCCACCTGTACCGGCGGTGAACGTGGCTCGATCCTCAACCCGAAGATGGACCGCCCCGACGTCCTGGCGAACATCACCGAGATCCGCCGCAAGGAGATGGACGCGGCCCGCGAGATCCTCGGCGTCCGCCAGGAGTGGCTCGGCTGGGTCGACTCGGGTTACCCCGAGGGCGATCCGCTGCCGCCGCTGCCCGAGGGCTGCTTCGGCCTGACGAAGGTCGAGGACGCCGCGGCGCCGCTAGTGAAGCTGATCCGGGAGTTCCGTCCGCAGGTCGTCACGACGTACGACGAGAACGGCGGCTACCCGCACCCCGACCACGTGATGTGCCACCAGATCAGCGTCGCCGCGTTCGAGGCGGCCGGCGACCCGGACGCGTACCCGGAGCTGGGCGCGCCGTGGCAGCCGCTGAAGCTGTACTACCACCACACGTTCCACTTCGAGCGGATGAAGGCGCTGCACGACGCGATGGTCGAGCGCGGCCTGGAGTCGCCGTACGCCGACCGCCTCAAGGACTGGAAGCCGGACCCGGAGAACGAGCGCCGGATCACCACCCGGGTCGAGTGCGCCGAGTACTTCGGGGTCCGCGACCGGGCGCTGCTGGCGCACGCCACGCAGATCGACCCGGACGGCTCCTGGTTCAGCGTCCCGCTGGCCGTGCACCAGGCGGCCTGGCCCACCGAGGACTACGAACTGGCCCGCAGCCTGGTCGAGTCCGAGCTCCCCGAGGACGACCTCTTCGCGGGGCTGCGCTGACGGCGGGTGGGGACGGTGAGACACTGGCCTGGTGACCGCGACGACCCTTCTTCTGACGATCGCACCCCCGACGGGCGAGATCGACCCGAACACGGTGCGCCCCGGCTGGGTCGCCCTGATCATCATCCTGGCGCTCGGTGCCGCTGTGGCGTTGCTGATGAAAAACATGAGCAAGCAGCTGAAGCGCATCGACTTCGAGCCCACCGACGGCCCTGGCGCGCCCAAGGACGGTACTGCGGACGCCCCAGCACCGTCCGACGCCCGGCCGACGGACCCCAGCTCACCGACCCCGGCCGGCGCTGCCGCTCCGACGACGCCTGACCCGGAAACCGGCGACCCGCAGCGCTGAACCACCCTCGGTGGCCGGGAAGCCGGTGCCGAGGGCAACGGCTTGGGGTTGCGGAACGTTACGCCCCGGCAACCGTTCGCACGCTACGGGTCACGAGATGGTGTCGCTGGCGGCGATGGTGAGGTAGCTCACCCTATAGTGAGCGCGTGTTCAACTGCGCCCACGGCGGGACCGGTCGGTGACCGCGACCCGCGCCGCCCGGCACCGGATGCCTGGACGTCTGGTCGCGGGTGGTCTGGCTGCCCTGGTCGTCGCTTCGATCGCCTTGGTGGTGGGGGTTTTCGCCGCCGGTAGCGAGCCGTCCGACGACGTCCTCGGTATCGGCCCGGGGCAGTTCGTCCACTGGTTGCTCCCGTTCTTCCGCCTGCTCTCCACCCTGGCGACCGTCGGGTGCGCCGGCGCGTTGCTCGCGGCGGTGGTTCTGCTGCGTACCGACGGCGGACCGCTCGGGACCCAGGGCCGGCGCGCGGTCCGCGACGCGAGCAACGCTGCCGCCATCTGGGCGGTCGCGTCCTTCGCCGGCGCGGTCGTCACGTCGGCGATCATGCTCAGCACCCCGGTTCGCCTGCTGCGCTTCCGGATCGACGACGCGCTCGGCGTACCCGAGGTCAAGTCCCTGCTGATCACCGGCATCCTGGTCGTCGCGCTGGCCGTCGGTATCCGCCGGGTCCAGACGTCGTCCGCCGCCGGCCTGGGAGTTCTGGTCGCCGTCGCCGCACTCGTCCCGCCGGCGCTGACCGCGTATCCCCGCAACGAGGCGTACGTCGTACTGGCTGGTGCGGCCCTTGTCCTGCACGTGGTCGCCGCCACCAGCTGGGTCGGCGGCCTGGCCGGTCTCGTCCGCTACGGCCGAGCCAGCCGGGACGGCCTCCCCTTCGTCCTCGAACGCTTCAGCCAGGTCGCGCTGATCTCGTCGATCGTCGTCCTCCTCAGCGGCCTGCTCAGCGGCGCCGGCCGCCTCGCCGCCCAGGCCGGCGGCTTCGGCAACGTCCTCGACGCCGCCACCACAGCGCCGTACGGCGGGCTGATGATCGCCAAGACCGCGGTCTTCCTCCTGCTGATCATCGGCGGCTGGATCCACCGCCGCCAGGTCGTCTCCAACCTGATCGAACCAGGGCCCCGCTTCTGGCAGCTGGTAGCGGTAGAACTCCTGGTGATGTCGGTAGCCCTGGGCCTGTCAGTCGCGTTGTCCCAAACGACCTAGTTGCCGACGCCGAGGGCGGGCATGTGGGCTGAGGGGTAGCGGTCGCCGCGGACTGCGTTCAGGGGAACGGCTTGGGTGATGGCGGTCAGGTCGTCCGGGGTCAGGTGGACGTCGGTCGCGGGGAGGGCTTCGGTCAGGCGGGTGCGGGTTCGGGCGCCTACCAGGGGGACGATTTCGTTGCCTTGGGCAGCTACCCAGGCGATCGCCAGCTGGGCGACGGTGCAGCCCTTGGAATCGGCGACCTGGCGGAGCGACTCGACCACGGTCAGGTTGTGCTCGACGTTCTCCTGGGCGAAGCGCGGGCTGAGGCCGCGGAGGTCGCCTGGCTGGTTGGAGCGGGCGACCGACCAGTGCCCGGAGATCAGCCCACGACCCAGTACGCCGTACGCCGTGAGGCCGATGCCCAGTTCCCGCAGGGTCGGGAGGATCTCGGTCTCGACCGCGCGGGAGATCAGCGAGTACTCGATCTGCAGGTCCGAGATCGGATGGACGGCGTGCGCGCGGCGGATGGTCTCCGCGTTGACCTCCGACAGCCCGATGTGCCGCACGTACCCCGCCTCGACCATTTCCTTGATCGCGCCGACGGTCTCCTCGATCGGCACCTGCGGATCGAGCCGCGCCGGCCGGTAGATGTCCAGGTGGTCGACGCCCAGCCGGGTCAGCGAGTGCGCCAGGAAGGTCTTCACCAGCGCCGGCCGGCCTTCGATCCCACCGATCCCGCCCCCGGGCCGGCCGAGCATGCCGAACTTCACGCTCAGCTGGTAACTGTCGCGATCCCTGCCCCGCAAGGCCTCCGCGAGCAGCAGCTCGTTGTGCCCCATCGCGTAGAAGTCACCGGTGTCGACCAGCGTGATCCCCGCGTCGAGCGCGGCGTGGACCGTGGCGATGCTCTCCGAACGGTCGGTCTCGCCGTACGCGCCCGACATGCCCATCGCACCCAGCCCCAGCGCGCCGACGGCCGGTCCGGTCTTGCCCAGTTCTCGTGTCTGCACAGCGTCTCTCCCTTGTCGTTGCTCTTGGCACCAGCCTGCGCCGGTACGGCGGTGCGCGGGAGAGGAGAGTTCATCGTGGGAGCGACGCTCCCTGGATCGGCGCTCGCGGGGGAGAGAAGATGAAGTCCTGGGATCCGCACCCCGCGGGCGAGGAGGACGGCATGCAACGCGACGAGCTGGCGGACTTCCTGCGCCGTCGCCGGGAGGCGATCAGTCCGGCCGATGTCGGGATCGCCGCAGGCCCACGCCGTCGTACGGCGGGCCTGCGGCGCGAGGAGGTCGCGCTGCTCGCGGGGATCTCGGTCGACTACGTCGTACGGATGGAGCAGGGCCGGAGCAGCCAGCCGTCGACGCAACTGCTCGGTGCGCTGGCTCGTACGCTGCGGCTGTCCGACGACGAGCGCGATCACCTGTTCCACTTGGCCGGGCACCAACCTCCACCGGCCGACGGCGTCGCCCGATTGGCGAGAGCCGGCCTGATCCGCATGCTCGACCTGCTCGGCGACACCCCGGCCATGGTGATGTCCGACCTGGGCGAGATCCTCGCGCAGACAAGGATGTCCGTCCTGCTCGGCGGGGATCACACCGGCTTCACCGGCGACCGCCGCTATCACGCGTACCGCTGGTTCACCGAGCCCGAAGCCTGGGCGACGCACCCACCCGAACAGCGCGAGCACCACGCCCGCGTCCTCGTCGCCGACCTCCGTGCCACCGCCGGCCGCCGCTCCGGCGACCCGACCGTCCAGCGCCTGATCAGCCGTCTGCAAGCCGCCAGCCCCGACTTCGCCCGCCGCTGGGCCGACCACGAGGTCGAAGTCCGCCGCGCCGACCGTAAAACCTTCGTCCACCCGAGAGTCGGCAGCCTCCTGATGGATTGCGAAACCCTGGTCACCCCCGACCTCGGCCAGATGCTCCTGGTCCTCACCCCCGCCGACACCGAATCCAGAGAACGCCTCGACCTCCTCCGCGTCGTAGGCACCGAAACCTTCACCCCCACAGACCGCTGACCCCGTACGACGGGCACCTGCCCAGGGTGCGAGCGTGCTCCGCCGCCCAAGAACCGACCCCGCGGCCGGATGGCCCTGTTCCAGTCACTCCAGCCGACCGTCCGCGCCCCGGACGGAGTCTCGGCGAGCCCAGATCTGACAACGAACGACAAAAAACATCAGATCAGGTCTTAACTTTTCTTCTCCGACTACATAGTGTGCGGGCTTAACTACAGCTGGTCGGCCGGGGGGCCGATCGCTGAAGACACCGCTGGACCTCGAGACACGCGTTCCCGCCCGAACGGAGTCCCGTCATGGCCGAGCATGCCCACACACCGCGGTTGTCCCGCCGGTCGATGCTGGTTGCGCCCGCCGCAGTTGCCGGTGGAGCGATGCTGACCGGCGCGGCCTCCGCGCCCGGCAGCGCTGCCGCGGTGCGGCAGATCACCTTGTACGCCGAGCCGCTGCCAGGCGGGTTGTTCGGCTACGGGCTGGCGCCCGGTGAGGCGACCGTTCCGGGGCCGTTGCTGGAGATCTACGAGGGGGAGACCCTCGAGATCGAGCTGGTCAACACCACCGACCAGCGGCTGTCGATCCACCCGCACGGCGTCGACTACGACGTGAACTCCGACGGCAGTCCGCTGAACGCGTCGTTCAACGCGCCCGGCGAGACCCGCACGTATGTCTGGCGCACCCGCACACAGGTCGAGATCGGCGGCAACCGGTTCATGCCCGGCAGCGCCGGCTACTGGCACTACCACGACCACGCCCTGGGCAACGACCACGGCACCGTGGGGATCCAGAAGGGCCTGTACGGCGGTCTGATCGTCCGTCGCCGCGGTGATCTGATCCCGGACCGGCAGTACACGGTCGTGTTCACCGAGATGCTGATCAACAACAAGTTGGCGCCGGACACCCCGATGTTCGAGGCCCGGCAGGGGGAGCGCGTCGAGTTCGTCTGCATCGGCCACGGCAACCTGCCGCACACGTTCCACCTGCATGCGCACCGCTGGGCCGACACCCGCACCGGCATGCTCACCGGGGCGAACGACCCGAGCCCGGTGATCGACAACAAGAACCTCGACCCGGGCAGCTCGTTCGGCTTCCAGGTCCTGGCCGGCGAGGGAGTCGGGCCGGGCGCCTGGATGTACCACTGCCATGTGCAGATGCACGCCGACCAAGGGATGGTCGGCCTGTTCCTGGTCCGCAACCCCGACGGGAGCATGCCGGCCGGCGCGCAGGCGGCGATCGACCGCTTCCACCAGCACCACGTGGCCGGGCCGCAGGCCGATCACTCCAACCATCACGGCTGAGGGGGAACGATGAGGCTCGACCGCCGGCGGCGTAGCGCTGCCCTCCTGACCATCGCGGCACTGACGTTCGGCACCCAACTGGTGCAGCCAGGCAGTGGCCCGTCCGTCGCGCAGGCAGCGCCGGTCGCCGTGACCGCCGCCACCGATGTGGCGGTGAACGTGCTGGTGTTCCGCGGCGAGCCCGACGACCAGCTGGATCCGGTCGAGCGCGCGACCGACGCGATCGCCGGTCTCGGGCAGGCCAACGGGATGACGGTGCACGTCAGCTCGGATCCGGCGGTTTTCACACCTGCCGAACTGGCGACGTACCGGGCGGTCGTGTTCTTGTCCGCCAAGGGCACCCCGCTCAGCCGGGAGCAGGAGACCGCGCTGCAGAACTACATCAAGGCCGGCAACGGCTACCTCGGCATCGCCGACGCGTCGAAGTTCCAGCCGGACTCCGAGTGGTTCACCGGCCTGATCGGCGCCCGCCCGGTCGGCGAGCAGTTGCCGCCGCCGCGGCCGGTGTCGGCCGTGACGGCCAGCGCGGAGAACCCCCCGAACGAGTCCAAGGAGAAGCTGACCGACGCGAACCCGAACACCAAGTGGCTGGCCTTCACGACGACCGGCTGGGTCGCGATGAAGCTGGCCGAGCCGGCGGCGGTGACCAGGTACTCGCTCACCTCGGCGAACGACTTCGTCGGCCGGGATCCCAAGAACTGGACCCTGCAGGGCTCGAACGACGGCAGTACCTGGACCGACCTGGACACTCGCACCAACGAGGTCTTCGCCGAGCGGCAACAGCGCCGGGTGTTCACGATCGCGACCCCGACGTCGTACGGACACTATCGGCTGAACATCACCGCGAACGGCGGTGAGCCGCTGATCCAGCTCGCGGACCTGCTCTTCTACACCGGTGACTCGCAGCCGCCACCGGAGCCGACTCCGCAGCGCGCGGTGGTCAACCTGCTGGACCGGCAGCACCCGGCGAACGCCGGCTTGCCGCTGAACCTGACCCGGACCGACAAGTGGCGCAACTGGGCGACCAACCCGATCGGCACCGTGCACACCGTCGCGCAGGTCGAGGAGCGGCACTACGACCCCGGCCCCGGGGCCAACGGCCCGTTCCATCCGATCTCCTGGTGCCGCGACTACAGCGGCGGCAGGTCTTTCTACACCGGCATGGGTGGCACCGACGGCAGTTATGGCGAGTCCGCGTTCCGCAAGCACCTGCTCGGAGCGCTGAAGTGGACCACTGGAATGGTCCGGGCCGACTGTCAGGCGACGATCGCCGCCAACTACTCGATCGAGCGATTGACCCCGCTTAACCAGGCCGGTCAGCTCGACCAGATCGGTGAACCGCACGGGATGACGATCGCGCCGAACGGCAAGGTCTTCTACGTCGGCAAGGCAGCCTGCCCGACCGGCCCGGTGGTCTCGTGGGACAACCCGAACGTCGGCCTCGGCTGCGGCACCATTCACCAGTGGGATCCGGTCGCCAAGAAGGCGAAGCTGCTGACCACGCTGCCGGTGATGGGCAATCGTGGCTCCGGTGACGAGCTGGTCAAGAACGAAGAAGGCCTGCTCGGCATCGTGCTGGACCCGAAGTTCGCCGAGAACGGCTGGTTCTACGTCTACTGGATGCCGCACGACACCGTCGACCGGGTCCGGCAGACCGGCAGGCGGACGGTCTCGCGGCTGACGTACAACGCCACCAACCAGACCGTCGACCAGGCCAGCCGCAAGGACCTGCTGCAGTGGGAGGTCCAGCAACACAGCTGCTGCCACGCCGGTGGCGGGATGGCGTTCGACTCCAAGGGGAACCTGTACGTCGGTTCCGGGGACAGCAACTCGTCGGGCGGTTCAGACGGCTACTCCGGCAACAACTGGACCCAGGAGTTCGGTGGGCTGTCGTTCCAGGACGCCCGGCGGACCGCAGGCAACACCAATGACCTGAACGGGAAGATCATCCGGATCCACCCGGAGCCGGACGGCACGTACACGATCCCGGCCGGCAACCTGTTCGCGCCAGGTACAGCGAAGGCCCGCCCCGAGATCTACGTGATGGGCGTGCGGAACATCTCCCGGCTCGCGATCGACCCCGAAACCGACTGGCTGACCGCCGGCTGGGTCGGCCCGGACGCCGGTACGCCGGACCCCGAGCTCGGGCCGGCGAAGTACGAGACCGCGACGATCATCACCGAGGCCGGCAACCACGGCTGGCCCTATTGCATGGGCAACCGGCAGCCGTACCGGAACCGTAGCAACACCGACGCGTCGGTGCTGACCGGCTGGTACGACTGCGACAACCCGCTGAACACCTCGCCGCGCAACACCGGGCTGGTCGAGTTGCCGCCGGTCAAGGACAACATGATCTGGTATTCACCGGGCGGTGGCGGCCCCGTGTTCCCGAAGCGCCCGGGCAGCTCGCTCCCGACGTACGACGACGCGGACGCGGTCTACACCCAGCCGTACTTCCGGGGCGGTGGCGGGCAGGCCGTGATGTCCGGGCCGACCTATCACTACGACCGGGTGAACGCCAAGAGCGGTGTGGCCTGGCCGAAGTACTGGGACGACAAGTGGTTCATCGGCGACAACTCGTCCCCGGCCCGCCGGATCGCGGTGACGGTCGACCCGGCCGGCGTCGCGACGGCGCAGCCGCCGGCGTTCGGTGAGACGTTCCAGCAGATCATTGCCGGAGGCAATGGTGCTGACCAGGTGCAGAGCTGGATGGACGCGCGGTTCGGTCCGGACGGTGCGCTCTACGTGCTCGACTACGGCGGCGGATTCTTCACCCTGCACCCGAACCAGAAGCTGGTGAAGGTCAGCTACAAGGGCGGGCCGCCGACACCGCTGCCGAAGGTCTCCGCGGTCGCGGTGCAGAACAAGCCGCTGACCTACGCCTTCAACGGCACCAAGGCCGGTGGGGTGTCGTACGCCTGGACGTTCGGCGACGGTGCCACCTCGACCGAGGCCAACCCGCGGCACACCTACAGCAGTCCGGGGCTGCGGACGGCGAAGGTGACCGTCACCTACGCCGATGGCTCGACCGCGGTCGCGACCGTGGCGGTCAACGCCGGGTGCGTCGTGGCGGACCAAGGTGCGAACGTGACCATCGGGGACACCGCGACGACGGTGCCGAACCGCAACGCGGGCGGTGGCTGCCGGGCCGATGACCTGATCGACGACGAGAGCACGTGGAGCACCCACGCCCTGTTCGTCAGCCACGTCCAGCAGGCCACCGGGCAGCTGCGGCAGCGCGGAATCATCACCGTCGCCGAGCGGGACGAGCTGATCGCGGCGGCCCGGGCGTCGACCATCGGCCGGCCCGGCGTGACCGGGTACGAGCCGCTCTTCAACGGCACCGCCGAGTCGTTCTACGACTGGGCGCAGGCGCCGTCGGGTGAGTTCACCGTCCAGCCGGACGGATCGCTGAAACCGTCCGGCGGGCTCGGCATGCTCTGGTTCGCGAAGAGACCGTACGGCGACTTCTCGCTGAAGCTGCAGTTCCGCGATGTCGCGCCGGAGTCCGGCCGCGCCAACAGCGGCGTCTTCGTCCGGTTCCCGGATCCGCGCACACCGCTCGACCAGCGGCCGCTCGGCAGTTGCGGCACCGTTGGCTCGGCCCGCACCTCACCCGCCTGGGTGGCGATCTTCTGCGGCCACGAGATCCAGCTGTACGACGGTGAGTCGGGCGAGCCGCAGAAGACCGGGTCGATCTACAACTTCGACCTGAACGAACTGGCCGCGGCCCGGCCGACCCCGAAGGCGCAGTGGAACGAGTACGAGGTCAAGGCCGTCGGGCAGCACTACACGATCATCCGCAACGGCGTGGTGATCAACGAGTTCGACAACACCCCGGGGAAGCAATCGTCGCGGGCAGGTGACCCGCCCACCGACCTGCGGCAGTTCGTCGAGGGCTACATCGGGCTGCAGAACCACGGGAACAGCGATCTGATGGAGTTCCGCAACATCCGGCTGCGGACCCTCTAGGAGGCTGGAATGCGACGACTCATCGCCGGGCTCACCGCGGTGCTGGTGATGCTGGTGCCCCAGTCGGTGCCGGCGCAGGCGTCGGCGCCGGTGGAGCCGGCCGCCGAACAGGTGCTGACCTGGACGGCGGGCGACAGCGTGACCGCCTACACCACGGCGCCGACCCAGGCGGTCGCCGGACCGACCACGATCGTGTTCGAGAACAGTGAGGCCACCGGCAACACCACCGACATGTCGCACACGCTGACGTTCGACCGTTCGACGCCGGGCTACAACCACGACGCCGACGTGAATCTCCTGGCCTATCCGGACGACGGGAGCAACGGCCGGCAGACGCTCGAGGTGACCCTCACACCGGGCAAGTACCGGTACTTCTGCGCCATTCCGGGGCACGGCACGATGGTCGGCGAGTTCACCGTCAGCGACGGTGGTGACGACACCACCCCGCCGACCGTGACCGCTGCCGTCTCCGGGCCGCAGAACCCGGACGGTCACTACCTCGGCCAGGCCACTGTCACCGTGACCGCTCAGGACGCCGGGTCCGGGGTGGCGTCGGTGGAGTACGAGCTGGACGACACCGGATTCAAACCGTACACCGCGCCTGTGGTGGTCAGCGCGGTCGGCGATCACTCGGTGCAGTACCGGGCCACCGACAACGACGGCAACGTGTCGCCGAGCGGATCGGTGGGATTCCGGGTGGTCGATCCACCGGAGGACACCACTCCGCCGACCGTGACCGCCGCGGTCAGCGGCGAACAAGATGCCAATGGCAACTATCTCGACAGCGCGCGAGTGACGGTGGCCGCGACTGACGCCGACTCCGGCGTGAAGACCGTCGAGTACCAGCTGGACGGCGGCGCCTGGACGCCGTACACGGCGCCGGTGGTCGTGAACACCCCGGGGATGCACATGCTGCACTACCGCGCCGCCGACAATGCCGGCAACGTCTCGCCCGAGGGGATGGCGCACTTCACGGTGGTCGAGCAGGACTCCACGCCGCCGGTCGTGACGGCAGCTGTCTCCGGCACTCAGGATGCCGACGGCAACTATGTCGGTCAGGCGTCGGTCACGGTCACCGCTACTGACACCGGGTCCGGGGTGGCCTCGGTGGAGTACCAGCTCGACGGTGGCGCCTGGACGGCGTACACAGTGCCGGTCGACGTGGCCACGAACGGCGCGCACACGGTGGCCTATCGAGCCACCGATGCCGCCGGCAACGTCTCCGCCGTGGGGAACGTGACGTTCGAGGTCGTGCCCTCGGGCGGCGACAGCACGCCGCCGACGGTGTCGGGATGGCTGACCGGGAACCAGAACGCCCGCTGGGAGTTCGTCGACCGGGCCACCCTCAACGCCACTGCCGGCGACGCGGGCGGGGTCAGGTCGATCGAGTACGCCCTGGATGAGGGTGCCTGGACGGCGTACACCGCACCAGTCGTGATCGCCACGGCGGGTGCACACACCGTCAAGGTCCGCGCCACCGACAACGCCGGCAACGTCTCGACCGAGCTCTCCGGCACCTTCAGCATCGTGAAGACCGCCGCGAAACGACTGCACGCCGTTCGCCAGTCCTTGCTCTAGACACACTCACGACACGTCAACCCGGGAGGACTCACCACCGCTGTGCGACGGTAGTGGCATGACCTCGAACGAGCTCGGTTCTTCGACCTCGCCCTATCTTCGGCAGCACGCGGAGAACCCGGTGGCCTGGAAGCAGTGGGGAGAGGCGGCGTTCGCGGAGGCCCGGGAGCGGGACGTGCCGGTGTTCCTGTCGGTGGGGTACTCGGCGTGTCACTGGTGCCATGTGATGGCTCACGAGTCGTTCGAGGACGTGGCGACGGCGGCGTACCTGAACGAGCACTTCGTGAACGTGAAGGTGGATCGCGAGGAGCGGCCGGATGTCGACGCGATCTACATGGAGGCGACCGTCGCGATGACGGGCCGGGGTGGCTGGCCGATGTCGGTGTTTCTGACGCCGGCGGGGGAGCCGTTCTTCTGTGGGACGTACTTTCCGGCCGAGGCGCGGCACGGGATGGCCAGTTTTCGGCAGGTGCTCGAGTCGCTCACCGACGCGTGGCGGAGCAAGCGGGAGCAGATCGCGGGGATCGGGCAGTCCGTCGTGGAGCAGCTCGGGGCACGGCAGCAGGTTGCTGGGGGAGCGATCGACGCGGCGGTGCTGGAGCGGGCGGCCGCCGTACTGAAGGTGGACTTCGACCCGGTGGACGCCGGGTTCGGGCAGGCGCCGAAGTTCCCGCCGTCGATGGTGCTCGACTTCCTCCTGCGGCATCACCGGCGGACCGGATCCGAGGACGCGCTGGCGATGGTCGAGGCGACCTGCGAGCGGATGGCGCGGGGTGGGATGTACGACCAGTTGGCCGGCGGGTTCGCGCGGTACAGCGTGGACGCGCAGTGGATCGTGCCGCACTTCGAGAAGATGCTGTACGACAACGCGTTGCTGCTCGACGTCTACACGCACTGGTGGGCTGTCACCGGCTCGCCGCTGGCACAGCGCGTCGCGACCGAGACGGCCGACTTCCTGCTCGCCGAGCTGCGGACGCCGGAGGGTGGGTTCGCCTCGGCGCTCGACGCGGATACCGAGGGCGAGGAGGGCAAGTACTACGTCTGGTCGCCGGATGAGCTACGCGAGGTGCTCGGGGACGACGCCGTTTGGGTGATCGAGCTGTGCGACGTGACGGGGACCTTCGAGCACGGTACGTCGGTGCTGCAGCTGCGACGGGACCCGGACGACCTGCAGCGCTGGGAGCGGGTCAAACGACTGTTGCTCGAGGCGCGCGGCCGGCGGACGTACCCGGGGCGCGACGACAAGGTCGTTGCCGCCTGGAACGGGCTGGCGATCACGGCGCTGACGCGAGCCGGGTTGGTGCTCGACAGGCCCGAGTACGTCGACGCCGCGGTGCGGGCGGCGTCGTTGATTCGCGATGTGCATCTCGATGCGTCGGGGCGGTTGCACCGGACCTCGCGGGACGGTGGCGTCGGCTCCGCGCACGGTGTGCTGGAGGACTACGCGGCGTACGCGCAAGGCTGTCTGACGTTGCTTGCGGCAACATCTGACGGATCCTGGCTCCAGGTGGCTAAGGCCTTGCTGGACAGGGTTCTGGAGCAGTTCGTTGCTGATGGCGCCTTCTTCGACACGGCGGCGGACGCCGAGAAGCTGGCGTGGCGGTCGCAGGACGCAACCGACAACGCGAGCCCGTCGGGGGTGTCGCTGGCGGCGGAGGCGTTCACCACGCTGGCGTCGGTGACGGGCGAGGCCCGGTACGACGAGGCCGCAGGGCAAGCGCTCGCGGCCTCGGCGGCGTTGGCCGCGAGGGCACCACGCTTCGCAGGCCGGGCGCTCGCGGTTGCCGAGATGCATCGGGCCGGACCACTTGAGATCGCCGTCGTCGGTTCCGCCGACGCCGACGCCGACGCTGGGCGCGCGGTCGGGGTCGGGGTCGTCGAGCTCGTCCGTGTTGCCGTCCATCACGCGCCCTGGGGCACGGCCGTCGTCCGTGGTGAGCCGGGCTCCGACGTACCGCTGCTGGCCGGGCGTGGTCTGGTCGACGGGCGCGCCGCGGCGTACGTGTGTCAGAAGTTCACCTGCAAGCTCCCGATCGGGTTGCCGGAAGACCTTCGCGCGGAGTTGACCGGCGGCCGCTGACAACGCGGGCCAACGCGGGTTTTCCCTGTCGTTTCGCGAGATTCCCTTGACTCTCGCCTCCGCCGGGTGGAGAGTCCTCCCTCAGTCGGATGTAACAGGATGCGCATGTCCTGACACACAGTGTCACAACTGAGGCAGTGGCACTGCTGGGTCACTTGCGTCCGGCGTCCCCAATTGAATTGGTCGCTGCGCCCAAACAGCGACCACACCGTGAGGAGATGTTGTCTTGAAACGACTGACATCAGCAGGGGCGGTGGCCATCGTCGCAGCAGCGGGTCTGGCTGCGACCATCACCGGCACGCCCGCCGGAGCCGCCAACCGTACGGCCCCGCTCCCGGCATCCGGCTTCAACGAGCCGGCCGCCATCAAGGCCGAGAACGCGCTGACCGCGCAGACGGCCGCCGCCCTCGGACTCGGCGGAGGCGAGCAGCTCGTCGCCCGCGGCGTCGCGGCGGACCTGGACGGCACCGAGTACGTGCACTACGACCGCACCTTCAACGGCCTGAAGGTCGTCGGCGGTGACCTGATCGTCGAGCGCAAGGGCGAGGCGATCGGCGGGGTGACCTACAACCGCGGTGCCAAGAGCGTCGCCGTCAGCTCGACCAAGCCGACCTTGTCCCAGGCCTCGGCACTCGGTACGGCGGCCAAGTCGGCCGAGTTCAAGGCGACCAGCAACAAGGGTTCGCTGATCGTCTTCGCGGCCACCGGCAAGCCGGTCCTTGCCTACGAGGTCGTCACCACCGGCACCAAGGCCGACCAGACCCCGTCGGTGCTGCACAGCTACATCGATGCCAAGTCCGGCGCCGTCCTCGCCCAGGACGACGAGATCAAGACCGGTACCGGCAACTCGATGTACTCCGGCCAGGTGAGCATCGGTACGTCGGGCAGCTTCTCGATGAGCGACCCGAGCCGCGGTGGCAACAACACCACCGACCTGAACGGCGCGACGTCCGGCAGCGGCACGCTCTTCACCGACCCCGACGACACCTGGGGCAGCGGTACCACCGCGAACCGCCAGACCGCCGGTGTCGACGCGCACTTCGGCGCCCAGCTGACCTGGGACTACTACAAGAACGTCCACGGCCGCAACGGCATCTTCAACAACGGCCAGGGTGCGCGGTCCCGCGTGCACTACGGCAACGCGTACGTGAACGCGTTCTGGGACGGCACCCAGATGACGTACGGCGACGGCGCGGGCAACGCCCGGCCGCTGACCGCCATCGACGTGGCCGGCCACGAGATGAGCCACGGTGTCACCGAGGCGACCGCGAACCTGAACTACTTCGGCGACGCGGGCGGCCTGAACGAGTCCACCTCGGACATCTTCGGCACCGCCGTCGAGTTCTCCGCGAACAACGCGCAGGACCCGGGGGACTACCTGATCGGCGAGAAGATCAACATCAACGGCAACGGCACGCCGCTGCGCTACATGGACAAGCCGAACAAGGACGGCCGCAGCTACGACTGCTGGAGCAGTGCCGTCAGCGGCGCCGACCCGCACTACTCCTCCGGCCCGCTGAACCACTGGTTCTACCTGGCCTCCGAGGGCACCGGCAGCAAGGTCATCGGTGGGGTCACCCACACGAGCACCGCCTGCAACGGCGCGACGATCACCCCGGTCGGTCGCGACGTGGCCGCCAAGGTCTGGTACCGCACGCTGAGCACCAAGCTCACCTCGGGCAGCACCTACCGCGACGCCCGTGAAGGCGCGATCAACTCGGCCAAGGAGCTGTACGGCGCGGACTCCACGCAGTGCAAGGGCATCGAGGCCGCGTTCTCCGCGATCTCCGTCCCGGCCGGCACCGCCGCCTGTGGCGGTGGCACCGACCCGGAGCCGCCGACCGGTGACAACCTGGTCAAGAACCCGGGCTTCGAGTCCGGCGCCACCAACTGGGGCGGCACCACCGGAGTGATCACCAACAGCTCGTCGAAGCCGGCCCGCACCGGGTCGTACAAGGCGTGGCTGCAGGGCAACGGCCGCTCGACCACCGAGAACATCACCCAGTCCGTCGCCATCCCGGCCGCGGCCACGACGGCCAGCCTGTCGTTCTGGGTCCGGATCGACACCGCGGAGACCACCGGCTCGACGGTCTACGACACGGTGAAGGTCCAGGTCGTCGACGGTGGCACCACCACCACGCTCGGCACGCTGTCGAACCTGAACAAGTCGACGTCGTACGTGCAGAAGACCTTCAACGTGACGCAGTACAAGGGCAAGACGGTCACGGTGAAGTTCCTCGGCCAGGAGGACTCGTCGCTGCAGACGAGCTTCGTGATCGACGACGTCTCGCTGGTCGCCGGCTCCTGACCTGAGCCTGCTGGTCCCGTCCGGGGCGCACACCTCCCGCCCGAGTGTGTGCGCCCCGGCTTCTTTGTGAAGCAAGGGAGTTCACCAATGTCCAAGACCACCCTGTACGGCGTACTGACCGCAGCGCTCGTCTCCACCGCCCTGGTGCCGAGCGCCGCCGCCACCGCCACGACCGTTGCCGAGTCCCCCGACATCTCGGTCACCAACGTCAAGGCCCATCTCGACCAGCTCCAGTCCATTGCCACCAGCAACGGTGGCAACCGCTACACCGGCCGGCCCGGCTACCGCGCGTCGGCCGACTGGGTGAGGTCCAAGCTCGACGCGGCCGGCTACACCACCACGCTGCAGTCCTTCTCGACGTCGGCCGGTACGTCGTACAACGTGATCGCGGAGTGGCCGTTCGGCGATGCGAACCACGTCGTGATGGCCGGCTCGCACCTGGACAGCGTCAGCTCGGGTCCGGGCATCAACGACAACGGCACCGGCAGCTCCGGCGTCCTGGAGACCGCGCTGGCCTACGCCGCGAGCGGGCAGACGCCGCGCAACCGGCTGCGGTTCGGCTTCTGGGGTGCCGAGGAGCTCGGTCTGGTCGGTTCGAAGTACTACGTCAACAACCTGCCCGCGGCCGAGCGCGACAAGATCGAGCTGTACCTGAACTTCGACATGACCGGTTCGCCGAACCCGGGCTACTTCGTCTACAACGACAACCCGGCCGGCAACGGCGCTCGTGACGACCTCACGGCGTACTTCACCAGCAAGTCGATCCAGACCGAGTACATCGACGTGCAGGGCCGGTCGGACCACGCGGCCTTCCGGTCGCTCGGAATCCCCACCGCCGGGACGTTCTCCGGTGCCGAGGGCATCAAGACGTCGGCGCAGGCGGCCAAGTGGGGCGGTACGGCGGGGCAGGCCTACGACCCCTGCTACCACCGTTCGTGCGACACCATCAACAACCTGAACCTGACCTCGCTGGACCGGCAGAGCGACGCGATCGGCCACATGGTCTGGAACTACGCCCAGAAGGACTACGGCACCACGAACCCGCCGACCGGCGGCAACCTGCTGCTCAACCCGGGCTTCGAGTCCGGCGCGACGAACTGGACCGGGACCACCGGCGTGATCACCAACTCCAGCTCGAAGCCGGCGCACGGCGGCAGCTACAAGGCCTGGCTGCAGGGCAACGGCCGGTCGAGCACCGAGAACGTCGGCCAGTCGGTCGCGATCCCGGCCTCGGCGACCGCGGCGAGCCTGTCGTTCTGGGTCCGGATCGACACCGCGGAGACCACGGGGTCCACGGTGTACGACACGGTGAAGGTTCAGGTGGTCGACGGCGCGACGACGTCGACGCTGGCGACCTTGTCGAACCTGAACAAGGCGACGGCGTACGTGCAGAAGACGTACGACGTCACGGCGTATAAGGGCAGGACGGTCACCGTGAAGTTCGTCGGCCAGGAGGACTCGTCGCTCCAGACGAGCTTCGTGATCGACGATGTGGTGCTCGGTACGAGCTAGACCGGTTTGCAGAGCTTGCCCGGCGCGGCGGCTTCGGTGAGCAGCTGGGTCACCGGAGTCGCCAGCGGCTTCAGGCGCGGATCTTCCATCCGGGCGATGCCGCCACCGGCCGAGATCGCGATGATCATGTCGTCGGGGTGCTTGATCGTCGGCTTGGTCGAACCGATCCCGGCCCAGTCGACCTGACCCACCGCGGTGTGCAGCGAGGTGAGGAAGGCCGCGTCGAGCTTGCACTTGTGCGTCTGCTTGCCGCGCTGGCTGACCGTGGTGACGCCGTCGGTGCCGATCACGACCTTGTCGTCGAAGCCCGCGAAACCGCCGGTCCGGGTGACGGTGATGGGTTGCGCCTGAGGCGCGCTCGGGGTTGGTGTACTGGACGCAGTTGGGCTGGGACTGCTCCCCGCGCCCGAGTCGTCTCCGCAGCCGGCCAACAGCAGACCGGCGGCGGCAGTAGCACTAGCGGCGGCAAGACGAAGGTTCCTCACACCCTCCTGTCTACCCACTTCGAGCCGCCCGTCAGACTTCGTGCATGGGCTGGTACACGAATGTCATCCGGCTGTTAGGCCACCAGTCGTGGTTCGCCGCGGCCGGCCGGCGGGTCATGCCGGTGGATTGCTGGCTGCTGAAGCGATCAGGTGGCCGGATCAACATCCTCGGCAGGCACCAGTTGCCGACGCTGCTGCTGACGACCACCGGGCGCAAGTCAGGGCAACAGAGGACGTCCCCGCTGCTCTACGCACAGGACGGTGACTCGTTCGTGGTGACCGCGTCCAACTGGGGGCAGCAGCATCATCCGGCGTGGTCGGCGAACCTGCTGGCCCATGACGAAGCCGTTGTGGTGCTGCCAGGTGGGCAGACCGTGCCGGTGCGGGCTGAACTGGTTGCGGGGGAGGAGAGGGATCGGCTCTGGCAGCTGGTGACGAAGATGTACCCGGCGTACGACACCTACGTGGAACGGAGTGGGCGGGACATTCGGGTCTTCCTGCTGACTCCTAGCTGAGCTGCTTGGTCAGGTCGATCAGGGCCCGGGTGAGCAGCACCCGGTCCTCGAAGAGTGCCACGGCGGAGTCGGTCGCGGGTGCGCCGAAGTTCTCCAGCGGGAGCGCGGTGAACGTCGCCCGGGCCAGCAGGGACCCCAGATACCCGTACCGGACCTGCTCCTGCGGCACCGGCATCCCCTCGGCGGCCAACCCCTCCGTGAACGCCTCGAGGATCACCTGGTGCACGGCAGGCAGCGCGGCGGGCGACAGCTCACCGGCGTGGGCGAGCCCGATCAGGAGCTGGCCCAGATCGAAGCCGACCGCCTGCGGGCAGTCGAACCCCCAGTCGATCACCACGAACTCGTCCGGACTGCCCAGCGGGACCAGCAGGTTCTGCGGGCTCGCGTCGCCGTGCTGATAGCACTGCGGCAACGCGTCCAGGCCATCCAGTACGCCGGGCAGTTGCTCGCTCAGCTCGAGCAGGTCGTCGCGCAGGCCGTGCTCGCCGGTGTTGCAGACGGCTGCGGCGAGCAGCGGGTGACGCCACGTATGCGGGTCGGCCAGGGCCGGCAAGGCGCTCATCGTGACGCGGCCGTTGGTGTAGTACCGCAGCCCGATGCCCGGCTGGTCGACGCCGGGCCGGGGCAGGAACGGCTGCACCAGGTGCGGCTGGCGGCGGGCCGACAACTGCCCGAGCAGGAAGGCCGCCCGGCCGAAGCGTTCGAGGCCCCAGATCCCCGGCTCCTGGACGACGTGCTCCATCCAGAGCGTCGCCCGGTCGTCGTCGTACTCGTCGATCCGGTACGTCGCCGGTAGGCGCAGCCCCTCGGGCATCAGCGCGCCGATGTCGCTGCGGTGCACGGCCAGCTCCAGCCGCCAGGGGATGTTCTGGACCAGGTCCTCCCGGAGCGGCTCGGGGATCAGGTGGAGCAGCTCCCAGTGGCGGGCCGACTGGAGCTGCTTGACGAAGCTGCACCAGTCGGTGGTCGACCCGTCGGCCAGACGGGCCGTGCCGAGGACGCGGATCAGCGCGGCGGTGGTCGGCGTACCGATCGCGTACGGGAAGGGCTCGGCCCGGCTGCTGAGCGGTACGGCGTGCGGGTCGCCGGTGATCGCCCGGACGAGCGCGGTGAGCTGGTCGTCGTCGGGCGCGTCCCGGCCGAGTGGTTCGAGTGCGGTGATGGTCATGAGATCCCCCCGGAAAGCAAAGCAGCTTTACCATTTGGATAGTAAAGTGGCTTTATGACTTCCGTCAACGGCCTTCCGGGTCTGAATCATCCGCCGCACGTCGCCAACCTGCTCGGCGCGGTGATGGCCAGGATGCGCGAGGAGATCCTGGAGGGTCCGGGGCAGCCGTTCCCGGGGCTGCGGGTGTCGCACTACCGGCTGCTCGACCTGATCCCGCCGGACGGCGCGCGGATCACCGACCTGGCCGCGCACGCGGGGATGAGCAAGCAGGGGCTCGGGCAGCACGTCGACTACCTGCAGGCTCAGGGGTACGCCGAGTCCGCGCGGCTGGAGACGGATCGGCGGGTGCGGCTGGTCCGGCGTACGGGCAAGGGCGACGAGGCGACGGCCTTCGCCCGGCGTGCGATCGACCGGGTGGAGCGGCTCTGGGCCGAGCGGCTGGGCGACGACCGGTACGCCGACTTCCGGCAGGCGCTGATCGAGATCGGCGCCTCCCGGGGCAGCGGTCAGCCGGCGCGGTAGGTGGCGATGCTGACGGCGACGTAGTGGCAGACGAACGCGGCCACCGTGCACGCGTGGAAGATCTCGTGGAAGCCGAACCACAGCGGTGACGGGTTCGGCCGTTTGGTGCCGTAGATGACCGCGCCGATCGAGTAGAGCCCGCCGCCGACGGCCAGCAGCGTCACGACCGAGGCGCCGCCGAGGTGGTAGAAGTCGTTCATCCAGAAGATCGCGACCCAGCCGAGCGCCAGGTAGATCGGCGTGTAGAGCCAGCGCGGGGCGCCGACCCAGAAGATCCGGAACAGGATGCCGATCAGCGCGCCGCCCCAGGCGGTGCTGAGCAGCAGGATCCGGTCGTTGCCGCTCAGCAGCACCATGCCCAGCGGGGTGTAGGTGCCGGCGATCAGCAGGAAGATGTTGCTGTGGTCGAGCCGGCGCAGGACCGCCTCGCCGGTCGGGCCCCAGTAGAACCGGTGGTACAGCGCCGAGATGCCGAACAGCAGCATCGAGCCCAGCGTGTAGACGGCCGCGGCCCAGCGGGCGCTCGCGCTCGGCGCCAGGCAGATCAGCACGATGCCCGCGGCGGTCGCGAACGGGAAGGTGCCGGCGTGCAGCCAGCCGCGCAGCTTCGGCTTCAGCGCCTGGCCCAGGCGGTGCCCGGTCTCGCGTTCGGCCGGCGGTTCGGTGGGGGTGGTGCCGCCGGACACGGTCTTGGCCGTCATGCGCCATCCTCCTCGGAACGCCGTCGGAAATCGTACCTACGCAACCGTAACCTACGGTTGCGTAGGTTCAATGGTTCCTAAGGATGAAATGTAGGCCACTTCACGGCGTACGGGACACTCGGCCGGAGTGTTCCGCAGGACCCGCTGAAGTGTCTGATGCGATCGAGAGTCGATAAGTTCGATGTTCGCCGAGGCCTCTGCGACCCCGCCGATCTGGGCTAGCCTCGTTGGGGCACGCCTGCACCACCTCCGATCCCGCAGACGGCCCGGTCGAGGACTCGAGGAGAACACCTGCCCATGCGGACACCCGGCAAGCAGCGCCTGCGCAACGCCGTGTACGGACTGTACGAGCGCCGGCTGGCGCGCTCCCTCTCGCCGGACCGGATGCCTCGCCACATCGGCGTGATCATCGACGGCAACCGGCGCTGGGCCCGGGCCTCGGGCGATCCGGTGTCGCGCGGGCACGAGGCGGGCGCGAGCAAGATCTCGGAGTTCCTGGGCTGGTGCGACGAGGTCGGCGTCAAGGTGGTCACGGTCTGGATGCTGTCGACCGACAACCTGACCCGCCCGGCCGACGAGCTGGAGCCGCTGCTGCGGATCATCGAGCAGACCGTCGAGGAGATGGCCGCGGTCGGTGGCCGGCGGATCCACCCGGTCGGCGCGCTGGACCTGCTGCCGTCCGCGACCGCCGAGGTGCTGAAGAGCGCGGAGACCGCGACCCAGCACGCCGAGGGTCTGCTGGTGAACGTCGCCGTCGGGTACGGCGGCCGCCGCGAGCTGGCCGACGCGGTCCGCTCGCTGCTGCTGGAGGAGGCCGCCAAGGGCATCTCGATCGAGGAGTTGGCCGAGCGCGTCGACGTCGAGCACATCGCCGAGCACCTGTACACCAAGGGCCAGCCGGACCCGGACCTCGTCATCCGCACCTCCGGCGAGCAGCGCCTCGGCGGCTTCCTGCTGTGGCAGAGCGCGCTGTCGGAGTTCTACTTCTGCGAGGCCCTGTGGCCCGACTTCCGGCACGTCGACTTCCTGCGGGCGATCCGCTCGTACGCCCAACGCGAACGCCGCTTCGGCGTCTGAGCCCGGTCACCGGTCCCCGGCCGGCCGGCTCGCACTCGCCGGCCTGAGGGCCGGCTCGGCGCTCGGCTCCGGGGCCGGCTCGGCGCTCGGCTTCGGGGCCGCCTGCCGGCCCGGTGCGGACAGCAGGTCCCGGCCGGGATCTCCCTGGCCGCACCGGACACACGTCCCCCGCCGACGCAGGTAGTACGCGTACGCCGCGACGCCGAGCGCCGTACCCCAGACGACCCACAGCACCCCGGGCATCACCAGGCCCCAGGCCGACCCCGGGTTGTCGTCGATCAGCCGCAGGTTCATCAGCCCGGCCGGAATCAGCACCACCGCGACGATCGTGGCCGGGACGATCGCCCGCGACGGCGGCACCCGGCGGCCGGCCCGCCACCAGATCCAGCGCGGGTACACCTCACCCCACCGCTGCACCAGCCCGTGCGTGAGGATGCCCCCGCCGGCCCCGAGCAGGGCCATCGCCAGACCGATCTCCAGCATCCACGGGGTGTCGGCCATCTCCTGGCGGAACCCGTCGGAGATCCCCAGCGGCCACCCGAAGTACCAGGCGACGCGGGTGAACTCATACGGCACGTTCGACAGCACCGCGACCCAGACCGCCCGGCGCCCCCACCGCAGCGCCGATTCGGGCGTCGTCCAGGCCACTGGGCGCCCGTGCCGCCGTCCGCAGGACACACAGGCCTCCCGGGCCCGGCGGTGGTACGCGATCGCCGTAGCGGCCCACAGGAGGCCGCCGAGGAAGATCAGCAGCACGTTCACCCGGTGCCAGTACAGGATGTCCTCGAGGCCGCCCTGCGCGCCGGGGATCCCGGTGAACGCGAACACCAGCAACGCGGGGGACAGGGCAAGGACCGCGAGCGGCGTGTAGTCGGGGATCGCCAGCGCCAGCCCGACCGCCAGCACGGCCCCGAATGCCTGCGGCAACCACCCGCGCGGCCGTCGTACCGTCATCAGGATCGCGACCACCGCGCCGGTGAACCCGAGCACGGCCATCACCGGCGCCACGACGTCCACCGGAGCCCCCTCCAGCAGTGACGCCGTGGAGCGATCGTCCTCGACCTTCGCGAAGGGATAGCCCTCGCCGCCGGTCGTCCAGTAAACCCCGAGTACGCCGTACACGAAGGACCACAGGGCTGTCGCGCACCCGGTCCAGACCGGCCAGTTCTTCCGCATACCTCAAGGCTCGTCCGTACGCCGGGTGAGCGGATCCCTCCCGCGGGCGATCGGCCTCCCCCGCACGGGTGAACGGGCGGGTGGCAACGTGTAACAAGCCGTTAACCCCGTGGCCGGGCGTGTCGGGCTGCGGCGTTTCACGGACCGTCCTACTCTCGGTGGTGACGGTCGGAGGGGAAGCCGGCTGTCCTGGGAGGCCCGATCAGATGAGAATCGTTCGCCAGCCGGTTGCCCCATGAGGGGCAGAACGGAGTGCCCGAGACCTACGGTCTCGATCTTGCTGATCCCCGGCCACGTCACGGCGTGCCGGAGGGGGTCTGCACCAGACCTCCGGGCCTGTTCCCGGTCCACTACCTAACCACTGGTGGGCCGGGCGTGGTGCACGCTGCGGCCCGAGAGGACGTGCGACATGGCTGCCACCCACGCCAAGGCGTCAAGCACCTCATCCGTACCGGACCAGCGCACCTACGTGCTGGACACCTCCGTTCTGCTCAGCGATCCGCATGCGATGGAGCGGTTCGACGAGCACGAGGTGATCATTCCGGTCGTCGTTGTCACCGAACTGGAGGGCAAACGGCATCACCCCGAACTCGGCTACTTCGCCCGCACCGCGCTGCGCATGCTGGACGAGTTCAGGATTCTGCACGGACGACTGGACGCGCCCCTGCCAGTGGGCGAGAAGGGTGGAACCCTCAGGGTCGAGCTGAACCACACCGACCCCGAGAGCCTGCCGGCCGGTTTCCGGCTCGGCGACAACGACAGCCGCATCCTCGCGGTGGCCTGCAACTTCAAGGCCGAGGGCCGCGACGTCACGCTGGTCTCGAAGGACCTGCCGATGCGGGTCAAGGCCTCGGCCTGCGGCCTGGTCGCGGAGGAGTACCGCGCGGAGCTCGCCCTGGAGTCCGGCTGGACCGGGATGAGCGAGCTCGAGGTCGAGACCGCCGACGTCGACAGCCTGTACGAGGACGGCGTACTGGAGTTGCCGCAGGCCGGTGAGTTCCCGACCCACACCGGTCTGGTGCTGCTGTCGGACCGCGGCAGCGCGCTCGGCCGGGTGATGCCCGACAAGCGGGTCCGGCTGGTCCGCGGCGACCGCGAGGCGTTCGGCATCCGCGGCCGGTCCGCCGAGCAGCGGGTCGCGCTCGACCTCCTGCTCGACCCCGACGTCGGCATCATCTCGCTCGGTGGCCGGGCCGGCACCGGCAAGTCGGCGCTGGCCCTGTGCGCCGGGCTGGAAGCGGTGATGGAACGGCGGCAGCACAAGAAGGTCGTCGTCTTCCGCCCACTGTTCGCCGTCGGTGGCCAGGAGCTGGGCTACCTGCCCGGTTCGGAGTCGGAGAAGATGCAGCCGTGGGCGCAGGCCGTCTACGACACGCTGGGCGCGCTGACCAGCCCGGACGTGATCGACGAGGTGATGGACCGCGGCATGCTCGAGGTGATGCCGCTGACCCACATCCGCGGCCGCTCGCTGCACGACGCGTTCGTGATCGTCGACGAGGCCCAGTCGCTGGAGCGCAACGTGCTGCTCACAGTTCTGTCCCGGATCGGTGCCAACTCGCGGGTGGTGCTCACCCACGACGTCGCGCAGCGCGACAACCTGCGGGTCGGGCGGCACGACGGCGTGGTCGCGGTGGTCGAGAAGCTGAAGGGGCACCCGCTGTTCGCCCACGTCACGCTGACCCGGTCGGAGCGGTCGCCGATCGCCGCGCTGGTGACCGAGATGCTCGAGGACGTGCAGCTCTGAGCCGCCGTACCGGGGTGGTTCTGTAAAGGCAATTTAAAACTTCTGCGGTACACGGTGCGGCCACACGCGAGGTGGCCGCACCGTGTGTTGTGACCTGCTTGTGATCACGGTCTGTTTAGGTCAGAGTATGTTCCTGTTGCAGCCGACGGGGGTCGGGTATCTCGGAAGGACAGATGAAAGCGAAGCGCTCCGTCGCGATCCTCGCGGTCACTGGGATCGCCGTAGTCTCGATCGTCGCGAGTATCGATCTCTTCAGCTCCCCCAAGACCAGTGCGGCCTCCGACCCGGTCTCCGGGCGGGCCGAGCTCGCCGCGCTGAACAGTGAGAAGACGCGGGACGCCAAGAAGCCGACCGCCAAGCCGCAGAGCGCCGAGGAGCAGGCCGCCGAGGTCGTCCGGCTGCGGAACCAGATCGAGGCCGTCGAGACCGCCCGCAAAACCATGCAGGACCAGGCTGCGCTGCGCCGCAAGGCCAAGAACGCCGCCCTGGCCCGGTACGAGGCGCTGCAGCGGACGAACAGCGACTCCCGCAAGGAGCGCGCCAGCCGCGACGCCGCCCGCAAGGAGCTCGAAGGCACGCCGAGGGAGATCGCGCTCAACCTCCTGGACAACCACGGCTGGAAGGAGAGTCAGTTCTCCTGCCTGGACAAGCTGTGGACCAAGGAGTCCCGCTGGAAGGTCACCGCGGACAACCCGACGTCCAGCGCCTACGGCATCCCGCAGGCCCTCCCCGGCAGGCGCATGGCCGAGTACGGCTCCGACTGGCGCACCAACCCGGTCACCCAGATCAAGTGGGGCCTCGACTACATCGAAGACGCCTACGGCTCCCCCTGCGAGGCCTGGGCCCACTCGAGAGCCAAGAACTGGTACTGATTACCTCTGTGACTTCAGAGGTGGCTCGCGCTGTCAGTGAGCGCGGAGAGTTGGTACTGCGGCGGCGTCCTGACGGGGCGCTGGAGCTGCGGGTGAACGGTGTGTTCGTGATGGACGATCAGGAGACCTCCAGCGAGGAGTTGCTGGCGGAGGTGGCCTTGGTGGGTTCGCCGTCGCGGGTGCTGGTGGGTGGGCTGGGGCTGGGCTACACCGTCCGGGCGTTGTTGGCTTCCTCGGCGGTGCGCGAGATCGTCGTGGCGGAGATCGAGCCGGCGGTGGTGGAGTGGATGCGCGCCGGGCTGGTGCCCTCGGTGCTGAACGATCCGCGGGTGGTGGTTGCCGTCGGCGACGTTCGTGACGTGGTCGCCGATTCTGATGCGTACGACGCGATCCTGCTCGACGTGGACAACGGGCCGGACTTCCTCGTGTACGACGGGAACGCGGCGATCTACACCGACGGGTTCCTCGCTGTGTGCCGGTCCAGGTTGCGGCCGGGCGGCGTGCTGACGGTCTGGTCGTCGTCCGCGTCGGCCGCGCTGGAAGGGGCTATCGGCAACGTCTTCGGGGCGTGTGTCGTCTCGCCCGTCCCCGTGCGGCTGCAGGGGCGGGACGAGACGTACTACGTCTACCAGGGCTCGGTTCAGGCCAGCTCGTAGTCGACCGTCAGTCGCGGGCCCTGGTCGTCGTGCTCGAAGACGACCGTGCCGGTCAGGCCGGTGAGGTCGCCGGTCGCGGCGACGATCTTGCCGCGGGACACGGTCTCGTCGGCGGTCGCGCCGTGCACGATCACGAACGAGCCGTCGCGGCCCGCGAGGGTGCCGGTGAAGCGCTCGATCGCGGTGTACGCCGCGGGGCCGGCCGGCGTACCGGCCATCAGCAGCTCGGCCGAGCTGGTGCCGACCAGGTCGCCGTCGGCGAAGGACTTCGCCACCGTCGCGCGGCCGAGCTCGACACCGTCGGCCTCGTCGTACGTGGACTGGTCCCACTTGGTGATCTCGAACGACTGGGTGAACGGCATCGGTACTCCTCGGTGCGCCCTGGACGATGGAGGTGGGCTGGGATGTGGCGTTGTCCACAGACGTTCTACCAGCTCCGGCCGACAGGGCGGATCGACGTACTCTCAAGGCATGGGAGACAACGCGGAATTCAGGATCGAGCACGACACGATGGGCGAGGTCAAGGTGCCTCGGGACGCGTTGTGGCGGGCGCAGACCCAGCGTGCGGTGGAGAACTTCCCGATCTCCGGCCGGCCGCTGGCGCCGGCGCTCGTCCACGCGCTGGCCCAGATCAAGGCCTCGGCCGCGGTGGTGAACGCCGAGCTCGGGGTGGTGGACGCGAAGCTGGCCGAGGGGATCGTCGCGGCCGCCGACCGGGTCAGCGCGGGGGAGTACGACGCGGAGTTCCCGATCGACGTCTTCCAGACCGGGTCCGGTACGTCGACGAACATGAACGTCAACGAGGTGCTCGCGACGCTGGCGACCCGGGCGCTCGAGGCCGACGTGCACCCGAACGACCACGTGAACGCGAGCCAGTCGAGCAACGACACCTTCCCGTCGGCGATCCACGTCGCCGCGACGGCCGGAGTCGTGCAGGACCTGCTGCCTGCCCTCGACCACCTGGCTGAGTCGCTGGGGCGCAAGGGCGTCGAGTTCGCCGAGGTGGTGAAGTCCGGGCGGACACACCTGATGGACGCGACGCCGGTGACGCTCGGTCAGGAGTTCGACGGGTACGCCGCGCAGATCCGCCGCGGCGCCGACCGCGTGCGGGCGACGCTGCCGCGCGTCACCGAGCTGCCGCTCGGCGGTACGGCGGTCGGGACCGGGATCAACACGCCACCCGGCTTCGCCGCGAAGGTGATCACCGAGCTGAACCGGCGGACCGGGCTGGAGCTGAGCGAGGCCGCCGACCACTTCGAGGCCCAGGGCGCGCGTGATGCGCTGGTCGAGCTGTCCGGGCAGCTGAAGACGATCGCGGTCAGCCTGACCAAGATCTGCAACGACCTGCGCTGGATGGGCTCCGGGCCGCGGGCCGGGCTCGGCGAGATCGCGCTGCCGGACCTGCAGCCCGGTTCGAGCATCATGCCGGGCAAGGTGAACCCGGTGATCTGCGAGGCGACGCTGATGGTCGCGGCGCAGGTGATCGGCAACGACACCACGATCACGGTGGCCGGTGCCGGCGGCAACTTCGAGCTGAACGTGATGCTCCCGGTGATCGCCCGCAACCTGCTGGAGTCGATCGAGCTGCTGACCAACTCGTCCCGCCTGCTGGCCGACCGCTGCGTCGACGGCATCACCGCGAACGTCGAGCACGCCCGCGCCCTGGCCGAGTCGTCGCCGTCGATCGTCACCCCGCTCAACCGCTACATCGGGTACGAGAACGCCGCCGCCGTCGCGAAGAGCGCGCTGAAGCAGGGCAAGACGATCCGCGAGGTCGTGATCGAGAACGGCCACGTCGAGAACGGCGACCTCACCGAGGCCCAGCTCGACGCCGCCCTCGACGTCCTGTCGATGACCAGACCAGGCAAGCCGTGACGGCGGCCGCCGTACCGGAGCCTGAGAGGTACTGGGCACCGGGGACAACGATCGAGTGGGTGTACCAAGGGGCCGGGCTGCATCCGGAGCTGCCGAACGTCCGGCCGATGACGGTGGTCCAGGACGACGCCGACGGGCTGGTCGCGTGGCTCGCGCCTGGTACGCCGCTGATCAAGCCGGTGCTGACCGACGGCCGCGAGCTGCGGCACGCGGGGCCGACCGGGATGTTCACCGAGCCGCGGGTGCTCAAGCTCGACATCTGGCACGGCACGGGCATCCTCAAGGTCGCCCCGACCGGCAAGCCGTGGTCCCTGTGGCACTTCTGGCACGAGGACGGCTCGTTCCGCGGTTGGTACGTGAACCTCGAGGCCGAGCACCGGCGCGATGCGGCTGGTCGCAGTACGACCACGACGGACTACGTGCTCGATCTGTGGATCACACCCGACCGTGTGATCGAGTGGAAGGACGAGGACGAGCTGGAGGGCGCGGTCCAAGCCGGACGCTACACGCCCGACGAAGCGGACCGCATCACGAGGGACGCCCACGCCGCCGTCGAGGACATCAAGTCCTGGACGACCCCGTTCTCCGACGACTGGCACGAGTGGTCTGCCCCACCGACCTGGCGCCTCCCCGAGGCGCCGACCGGCTACGAGGTCGCCCACATCACGGAGGAGCTGCTGGGCTGAAACTCACTGGTTCCACGGCGCTCGGCGTGCTGAGCTGTCTCACATGGAGCACGCCGAGCAACTGGCCCGGGTCTACGGCCCGACGACCTGGGACCTGTACGCCGAGCTGGACCGCAGCCTCGCCCCACGCGGACCCGACTGGCTGCTGACCAAGGCCTCGGAGTACCTGAAGCCCGGCGACGTCGTACTGGACGCCGGGTGCCGGGACGCCGCCCACCTCATCCAGCTGGTCCGCGACAACAACGTGACGGGCTACGGCGTCGACCCGGTGCCGCTGCACATCGCCCGGGCTCAGGAGGCGGTCGACGCCGCCGACCTGACTGGCCGGATCGCCTTGCAGTGCACGGGGATGGAGGAAGCGCCCGCGCTGGGCGAACAGTTCGACCTGGTCTGGTGCCGCGACGTGCTCGAACAGGTCGCGGACCTGCCTGGCGCCCTCGCCGGCGTCTCCCAGGTGCTGAAGCCGGCTGGACACCTGCTGGTGTTCACCCAGGTCGCCACCGAGTTGCTCGACGCGCAGGACACCGCCCTGCTGGGCGCGCATCTCGGCAACGTCCTGAGCAACCTCGATCCGCACACCCTCGAAACCGCCTTCGGCCAAGCAGGCTTCGCGATCGAGGAGAAGGTTGTCATCGGTACCGAGTGGCGCGAGTACGCCGAAGAGCGCACTCAGCCCGTCTCCCGGGCGCTGCTGAGGCTCGCGCGACTTCGCCGTACTCGGGATCAGATCGTCGCGGTTCACGGGCAGGACGTGTACGAGCACGTGGAGGCCAACCTGCACTGGGAGGTGTTCCAGTTCCTCGGCAAGCTGGCCCCCACGGTCGACGTGCTACGCCGCCGGTAGGTGACGGCCGAAGAAGCTGACCGCGCTCTCGAACTCGAAGCGCGGCACCGCCTCGTGCGCGCCCGCGTTCGCATGCAGGGACTTCTCCGACGACGCGAACGCGTCGAACAGGGCGAGGCTCGACGTACGCGGGATGTGCTCGTCGTCCCACTGCAGCAGGAACTCCAGCGGCACGGTGATCTGACCGGCGAGCTTCGCCAGCACCTCGTCGTACCAGAAGATCCCGAGGACCGCTGCGGCGATCCTCGGTTCGGCGGCCAGGAGCGGTACGCCGATCGCCGTACCCATGGTGAGCCCGAAGTAGCCGACCGGTACGCCGGCCAGATCCGGCAGCTCCTGCAGCGCGTCGAGCGTCGCGACCCACTCGGGCACGGCGCGGTCGGCCAGGTGAAGGTTGTAGCGCACGACGATCGGCCCGACCGGTTCGCCGGTCGCCATCGCCTGCTGCATCGCGGCGATCTGCTGATCGTCGGTCGCGGTCCGCGGCCGACCGCCGTGACCCGGTGCGTCGATGCAGGCCACGCTGTAGCCGGCGACGACGAGACGATGAGCGCGCCCAACCATCGGCGCCGCCTTGCTGTCCCGCCCGCCACCGTGACCGAGCAGGATCAGGGGACCGGAGGCCGTGACCGGCGACCAGAGAACGCCGGTGATCTCGTCCAGGGCGAAAGGACGCGTCAGTACGCCGTCCGCCGAGGTCTGTGCGGTGAACTGAAAACTCACAGGTGAAGCCTTTCGGGAGTGCCTACAGATTCCAGGCGCTCCCGGCGAGACCTACGTCAATCGCCCGACCGTGACGAAGCGGGGAGCACCCACGCACAAAGCGTTCACAGCGCTCACCTCCTCGATCCGAACGGTCACCAGCGACTCTAACCACGCCCCGTCCCATAGGCCACCGATTTATTCAGAGCTGATCCAGCCCGCCCGTACGACGACCTCCCAGGCCACCTCCGCCGGCGGCCGGTCGTTGCTGATGGCAAAGTCTTCCAAACCCGCTCGTTCGATCCGCTCGTGCGAGGCGAGCGCGGCGCCGAGCTCCCACTCCGGCCCGCGGACGGTCCCCGCCGTACGGCGCTCGACCAGCGCCAGGGGAGTCGCGAGCCGCACCACCTGGACGTCGCACCCGACCAGGCACTCGCCGTACGCCGTGCGCCGCTCGGCGGTCTCGACCATCCCTGAAACAACCACGTACCGCGCGCCGATGCTGCGGTAGTTCCGCCAGACGGCGGCCAGGTTGCGGCGGCGCAACTCCTCGTGCACCGGTGGCCCGCCGCCGAACTGCGCCAGTGCGTCGAGGTCGACGACCGCCGTCGGGTGGGATCGGCCCGTCATCAGCGCGCCGATTGCCTGCCCGACGGCCGTCTTGCCGGCGCCGCCCCCGCCGATCAGGAGCAAGGCTCGCGCCCCGGAGCCCTGGCGGCCCGGCCTCGGCTCCGGGCCTGAGCTCGGCTCCGGGCCTGAGCTCGATTCCGGGCCTGAGCTCGATTCCGGGCCTGAGCTCGATTCCGGGTTCGAGTTCAACTGTGGGCCCGGGCTCAGCTCCGTGGGCGGACTGTCAGCGGGACCGGCTTGGCGGTTTCGGTGAAGAAGTCGTTGCCCTTGTCGTCGACCACGACGAAGGCGGGGAAGTCCTCGACCTCGATCTTCCAGACCGCTTCCATCCCCAGCTCGGCGTACTCGATCACGTCGACGGACTTGATGCAGTCCTGCGCGAGCCGCGCCGCCGGTCCGCCGATGGAGCCGAGGTAGAAGCCGCCGTGCTCCTTGCAAGCAGCCGTGACCTTCGCCGATCGGTTGCCCTTGGCAAGCATCACGAACGATCCGCCGGCCGCCTGGAACTGGTCGACGTACGCGTCCATCCGCCCCGCCGTCGTCGGCCCGAACGACCCGGACGCGTAGCCCTCCGGCGTCTTGGCCGGACCGGCGTAGTAGACCGCGTGGTCCTGCAGATAGGACGGCATCGGCTCGCCCGCGTCGAGGCGCTCCTTGATCTTCGCGTGCGCGATGTCACGCGCGACCACCAGCGGCCCGTTCAGCGACAGCCGGGTCTTCACCGGCAGCTTCGACAACTCGGTGCGGATCTCGCTCATCGGCCGGTTCAGGTCGATCCGTACGACGTCCGCGGTGTCGTCCAGGTGGGCGTCGGTGGTGTCGGGCAGGAACCGCGCCGGGTCCCGCTCGAGCTGCTCCAGGAACACACCCTCCGGCGTGATCTTGGCCAGCGCCTGCCGGTCGGCCGAGCAGGAGACCGCGATCGCGACCGGGCAGGACGCGCCGTGCCGCGGCAGCCGGATCACCCGGACGTCGTGGCAGAAGTACTTGCCGCCGAACTGCGCGCCGATCCCGAACTCCTGGGTCAGCTTGAAGACCTCTTCCTCGAGTTCGACGTCGCGGAACCCGTGCCCCAGCGGCGACCCGGTCGTCGGCAGCGCGTCCAGGTAGTGCGCGGAGGCGTACTTCGCGGTCTTCAGCGCGTACTCGGCCGAGGTCCCGCCGACGACGATCGCCAGGTGGTACGGCGGGCAGGCCGCCGTACCGAGCGAGCGGATCTTCTCGTCCAGGAACTTCATCATCCCGGCCGGGTTGAGCACCGCCTTGGTCTCCTGGAACAGGAACGACTTGTTCGCCGAGCCGCCGCCCTTCGCCATGAACAGGAACTTGTACGCCGGGTCGGCGGCAGCACTGCCCGGCGTCGAGTACAGCTCGATCTGCGCCGGCAGGTTCGAGCCGGTGTTCTTCTCGTCCCACATGGTCAGCGGCGCCATCTGCGAGTACCGCAGGTTGAGCTTGGTGTAGGCGTCGTACACGCCCCGGCTGATCCACTCCTCGTCGACCGCGCCGGTCAGCACGCCCTCGGACTTCTTGCCCATCACGATCGCCGTACCGGTGTCCTGGCACATCGGCAGCACGCCGCCGGCCGAGATGTTGGCGTTCTTGAGCAGGTCGAGCGCGACGAAGCGGTCGTTGCCGGAGGCTGCCGGGTCGTCGATGATCCGGCGCAGCTGGCTCAGGTGCGCGGTACGCAGGTAGTGCGAGATGTCGTGCATCGCCTCGGCGGTGAGCTGTCGCAGCACCTCCGGCTCCACCTGCAGGAACGTCCGGTCACCGGCGGTGAAGGTGCTGACTCCGTCGGTGGTGAGAAGCCGGTACTCCGTGTCGTCCTGGCCGAGCGGGAGCAGGTCGGAGTAGCTGAAATCGGCGGACACGCGGGCGTACCTCCTGGCAGGTGGTCTGAGATCTCCCCAGCCTAGAGCGGCCGCCGGCGCCGCGCACCGCGGGGCCGCAGCGGCCGCTCTCAGGGGTGGTGTCAGGGTCGATTGGGGGTGGTAACTCATCGGCGGGAGGTCTGCCGCACGCGTAGGATTTTCCTGTGGCTGAGCAAGAGGGACCCCAGGACCGCCCGCAGGACGTGCCGGCGACGGCGCAGCCGACCGGGGACGAGCTCGCGTTGCGGCGCCGGGTGTCCGACCTGGAGCGGGAGAACGTCGCGGAGCTGCTCCGCGAGTCGGCGGGCGAGGGCCGCTTGAGCTACACCGAGCTGGAGGACCGGCTCGAGGGCGTGTACGGCGCGAAGACCTACGGCGAGCTGGTCGAGCTGACCACAGACCTGCCCAACGGGCTGGTCCCACCGGGCTCCCAGCAGCGCACGACGCCGGAGTACGCAGCGCAGTCGCAGTACGTGCCGCAGTACAGCGGCGAGACCGTGCCGGTGATCAACGCGTTCCTGAGCGAGTCGAAGCGGACCGGCCCCTGGATCGCGCCGCAGCGCCAGGAGATCAACGCGGTGCTCGGCGACGTCACGCTGGACTACACCGAGGCGCAGATGGCGCACGACGTGATCTACATCGACGTGAAGTCGATCCTGGCCGACGTGAAGATCCGCGTCCCGCAGAACGCGATCGTGCACCTCGACAGCAACCCGATCCTCGGCTCGGTCAGCGAGCAGGAGGCCGGCTTCGGCGGCGTCGTCGAAGCGAGCACCGCGCCCCCGAAGACCTTCCACATCCGCGGCACCGCGATCCTCGGCGAGATCAAGATCAAGCGCGGCCCGCGCCTCAGCAAGCGCCTACGCCTGCACTGAGCTTTTGCCGTCGCCTCCGGCGCCGGGGGTCATCGGGCTTTGTCTCCCGGTCTTCCCTCGTCGGTCGGTCGCTGCGCTCCCTCCCTCCTCAGTCCAGACCGGGAGGCCCGATGACCTCCGCCTGCAGCATGTCGGGTTTAGTGGATGGTGGTGGCCAGTCGACCCGAGTGAGCGGCCCAGCGATCGCCCGTCCGGTGGATCCGGATCGGGTGGTCGAAGCACGCTGACACCAGCTCTGACGTCAGTACGTCGGACGCCCGGCCGGCGGCCTGCACGCGGCCGCCGCGGAGCAGCGCCGCGTGGGTGGTGGAGGACGGCAGCTCCTCCAGGTGGTGTGTCACCAGGATCGACGACAGCGTCGGCTGCGAAGCATGCACGACGTCGATCGTGTCCAGCAGTTGCTCGCGAGCAGCGACGTCCAGGCCGGTCGACGGTTCGTCCAGCAGGAGCAGTCGCGGTTCCGCGACCATCGCGCGGGCGATCAGCGCCCGGCCGCGTTCACCCTGCGACAAGGTGGTCCACGGGTCGCGAGCGCGGTCCGCGATGCCCAGCAGGTCGACGAGCTGCGCCACTCGCGTCTGCTGCGCGGCGGTCGGCTGCCAGCGCGGCATCAGCTCGATCGTGCCGGTGATCCCGGTCAGCACGACCTGCTCGATCGTCAGCGGCGACCGCAACGGGTGCCGGGGATCCACGTGCCCGATCGACTCGCGCAGCTCCCGGATGTCCACCGTCCCCAGCCGCCGGCCGAGCACCTCGACGGTCCCGCGCGTCGGGTGAGCCGTCGCCCCGGCGAGCTTGAGTAACGTGCTCTTGCCGGCGCCGTTCGCACCGAGCAGCGCCCAGCGCTCACCCTCCCGGACGGTCAGCGCAACGTCCTGCAGCAGCGCTTTCCCGTCCCGGACCAGGCTCACGTCCCGCAGATCGAGCACTGGCAACGGCAAGCGATCAGTCGGCACGCTCCCGACCGTACCAACCCGAACTCCTCAGACAAGCTGAGGGGTTCGGCTGGTGGACAACCGCGTCACGGCGTCAGCTTGTCGGCGTGGACGCCGCGGAGCCAGGCGGACAGCTCGGCGAGGTCCTCGACGTTGTCCTGGGGGATCCCGATCGCACCGGACCGGAACCCGGCCGCGTGGATCTGGACCGTCCGGAGACCGGGAAACCCGGTCGGGTCGTTGATCCGGCTGATCTGGTGCCACGGGATCAGGCCGCGGTCCGAGCGACCCAGCTGGACGCCGCGGGAGTCGACAGTGACCTCCGGCCGCCGGGTCGCGAGCTGCCAGGTGGTCAGCCCCACGCCGTACACGAAGGCGAGCAGCGCGGTGACGCGCAGGATGCCGAGTGCGCCCGCCACGTCGTCCTGGCGCAGGTGGTCGATGTTCGACCAGAGCGAGCTGACCATCAACAGGGCGAACAGAGCCAGCCGGACCAGCAGCCGGTTGCGCCGGGGTGGGAACACCACCCGCCCGGACGCTGCCAACTCAGCCGACCAGGCGGTCGCCGTACTCATGCTGTCCCCAGTCATCTCAGCTCCAGTACGACGTGTGCTCGGCCGCGGTGGGCGGGTCGGCGCCGTGGCGCGTGCAGGTGATCGCTGCGGCCTTGACCGCGTAGTCGACGACTGCGTGCAGCGCCTCCTCGTCCAGCCCTTCCAGCCGGGCCGCACCGAGCAGACCGCGCGCCTGCAGCCCAGCGATCAGTGCGGACATGAACGAGTCGCCGGCACCGACCGTGTCGACCACCTGGATCTCCGGCGCGGTCACCTCGACCCGGCCGGCTCTGGTGACGCCGATCGCGCCGTCGCCGCCGCGGGTGATCACCACGCACTTGGTCCGGTCCACTGTCAGCAGCTCGGCGGCGATCTCGTCCGGCGTCGACCCGGCCCGCAGGAACTCGCAGTCCTCGTCGCTCAGCTTCACCAGGTCCGACAGCGCGGCCAGCGCCCGTACGGCGGCCCAGGTGGACACGGGGTCGGGCGTGATCGTGGGCCGCGCGTTCGGGTCGAGGGTGACCGTGACGGGCTTGTCGGCCAGCCCCGTCAGGAACTGGTGAATCGCCTCCGCACCCGGCTCCAGCACCGTCGCGATCGAGCCGGTGTGCACCGCGGGGCAGCCCCGGTTGAGCTTCAGCGCCGGCGGCTCCCAGCTGATGTCGAACTGGTACTTCGCGACGCCCGCCGCGTCGAGCGTCGCGGTCGCCGTACTGGTCCGGAAGCCCGGGTCCACCGACCCCGGCGCCAGCTGCACGCCGTTCCCGAACAGGTGCGCGCCGAGCTGATCGCCGTACGGGTCGGTCCCGAAACGCGTGACCAACTCGGTCGGTACGCCGAGCCGCGCCAGCCCGACCGCGACGTTCGCGGGCGACCCACCGGGCGTCGCCTTGCTCCCGTTCCTGCCGTTCCTGGGCTTCCCGTTGCTGACGATGTCCACAAGAGCCTCGCCGACCACGAGGACGGGTGCGGTCACCGGGCGTGCTCGAAGTCGATGGCGGAGTAGGCGCGGAGCTTCTCCAGCTGGTGCACGCTCTCGATGCTGCGGATCGTGCCGCTGCGGGACCGCATCACCAGCGAGTGCGTGCGGGCGGTCGAGCCGCCGTACCGGACGCCGCGCAGGAGTTCGCCGTCGGTGATGCCGGTGGCGACGAAGAAGCAGTCGTCACCGCCGACCAGGTCGTCGGTGCTGAGCACCCGGTCGAGGTCGTGACCGGCGTCGAGTGCCTTCTGCCGCTCGGCGTCGTCGCGCGGCCAGAGCCGGCCCTGGACCAGGCCGCCGAGGCACTTCATCGCGCAGGCGGCGATGATGCCCTCCGGCGTACCGCCGATGCCGATCAGCATGTCCAGGCCGGTGTCCGGGCGGGCCGCCTCGACCGCGCCGGCCACGTCGCCGTCGCTGATGAACTTGATCCGGGCGCCGGTGGCGCGGATCTGCGCGGTCAGGTCCTCGTGCCGCGGGCGGTCGAGCAGGACGACGGTGACGTCCTCGACGCTCGAGCCCTTCGCCTTGGCGACCCGGCGGATGTTCTCGGCGACCGGGAGCCGGATGTCGACGTGGTCGGCGGCCTCCGGGCCGACCACCAGCTTCTCCATGTAGAAGACCGCGGACGGGTCGTACATGGTGTTGCGCGGCGAGACCGCCATCACGGCGATGCCGTTGGCCATCCCCTTGGCGACCAGCGTCGTCCCGTCGACCGGGTCCACTGCCACGTCGCAGTCGGGTCCGTGACCGTCGCCGACCTGCTCGCCGTTGTAGAGCATCGGGGCGTTGTCCTTCTCGCCCTCGCCGATCACCACTACGCCGTTCATCCCGACGGTGCCGATCAGGGTGCGCATCGCGTTCACCGCGGCCCCGTCGGCGCCGTTCTTGTCGCCCCGGCCGACCCACCGGCCGGCCGCCATCGCGGCGGCCTCGGTGACGCGGACCAGCTCCAGAGCCAGGTTCCGGTCGGGTGCGTGCTCGTCGACCTCGAGATGGGCGGGGGGTGTGCTGGCGTCGCTCATGCCACGGATCGTAGCCAACGCCCGACGGGGGTGATCGAGCGAGATCGGCCCCGCGAGACACTGGTGCCATGAGCCCGACAGGTCACGAGCCGACGCACCCCGCGACGAACGCAGAGGAGAACGCTTCCCAGCAGCCGACCGACGCCCCTGCCGGCGGGGCGGACCGGCGTACTGGGGACGCTGGAGAGCGGGGCTCGGCAGTGGGCGGTACGGCGGGCTCGGCCGCGCCCGGCACGGCGGAGGACACTGCGTCCGGCACGGCGGAGGACGCCGCATCCGGCACGGCGGGGGAGCAGGGCGCCGCGGACGGCGTACCGGCGCAGCCGCCGCTCGACCCGGCGGCGCGCGAGCGCGCCCGGGCGCGGGCCGAGGCGATCGCGTACAAGGCCCAGGACCGGGCGAACCGCGCCAAGGCCCGGACGCTGACGAACATGTTCTGGGCGTTGCTGGCGACGTTCGTCGTGGTCGCGTTCCTGATGACGGTGACGTGGCGGCCGAAGGAGGAGAAGGTCCGCGCCGTCGAGTACACCGCGCAGCTGGAGGACGGCCGCAAGCTCGCCCCCTGGATCCGCGGTCCGGAACCGATGCCCGACGGCTGGACGGCGACGAACGTCGAACTCCGCGCGCCCGAGCAGCGACCGATCACCTGGCACCTCGGCACGGTGACCACCGAGAAGAAGTACGTCGGCCTCGAGCAGTCGAACCAGACCAACCCGCGGTACCAGAACGACGAGCTCGGCAAGACCGAGGACGACGGCACCTCGACGATCGGCGGCGTGGTCTGGCAGCGCAAGACGCTGCTCGACCGCAAGGACGAGAACGCCCTGGTGCTGATCGGTTCCGGCGTCACCACGATCGTCACGGGCAACGCTGGCTACCCGGCGCTTGAAACGTTCGCTGCAACCCTGCGCTGACCCGGTGGTGCTCAGGTGAGCACGAAAACCCTTGCAGGGCTGGAAGTTGTGCAGCTGTTGACAGGGTGTTCGCCTTCGGGGTTCGATCAAGGATCGGGAGTCGGCGAAGGAGCCTGGTGTGAACCTCACGGACCAGGTCGGGGGTTGATGCCGCATGTTCGTCACCGGACTCGTCCTGGCCGCCGATGGATCGCCACGGCTCGGCGTTCCCCGGCAGTTGCTGGCCTACCGCGGTGAAACCCTGCTCGGTGCCGCCCTCGACACCGCGCGCGACTGCGGCTTCGACCAGCTCGTCGTGACGCTCGGCACGGCGGCCGACCAGATCCGCGACCGCATCGACCTGGACGGCGTTCGCGTTGTGGACACTCCTCACGCCGACACCGGAAGCTCGTCCATCGTGCCCGCTCTGGACGCGGTCGACCGCCGTACCGACGGGCTGGTCGTCCTGCGCGGCGACCAGCCCGGCATCACCTCAGCGGCCGTCTGGTCCCTGGTCGCCGAAGCCGCCACGCCGATCGGCGTCACCCGGTACGACGACGGCCGCGGCTACCCGTGCTGGTTCGGCCGGGAGACCTTCGGGTCGCTCCGCTCCCTGCGCAGCGACCAGGACCTGTGGCCCCTGATCGAGACCGGCCCTCACCCGGTCACCGATGTGGATGCCCTAGGCAACCTTCCGCTGTCGGTCGACACCTGGGACGACTACCAGACCCTGGTCGGCCACTACACCGCCGAACCCGCCCCGCCCGCCCCGATCTCCACCCGCGCCCGCCGCCCTAGCCACACCCGGACGAACCTCTAGGGCGGTACCGCGGATTTGGGGCTCAGCCTGCCGCGCCCTCCGATCGGGACGGCGGGCTCATCCCGCTCTGGCCCCGGCCACCCCGCACGCTCTGGCCCCGGCCACCCCCACGCCCTAGCGCCGGCGGCCCTGCTTCTTCTGCTTCGACGGTTTCGGGGTGAGCGTCTCCAGGTGGGCCTGGAGCTCGGTGGTCCGGCCGGCCGGGAGCTTGCGGAGCAGGCTCGTCGCCTCGCGCGGATCGATCTGGCCGTAGACGTCGTACGCCGCCCACTCCAGCGCGTGCAGAACCGCCGAGTCCCAGAGCGGCCTGCCGGCCAGCCGCTTGAGCAGAGGCGCCTTCGCCGACCAGGGCACCGGGCCCGAGACCTCCAGCAGCCGCCGTACGCGCAGGTCCGGGGCGTTGGCGACCAACTGCTCGAACAGCGCTCCGCTGACCGTCGCCTCCTCGAACGGCCCGCACCAGAGCCAGTACTGGACGGGCGCGGCGAGCCGGTCGTCGGAGTCGTCGAGCAGTGCGCTGATCGCGCTCCAGAACGCGTCGTCGCGGGGTTCGTGGCCGACGTACATGAGGACGCCGTAGCAGGGCATCCTCCGGTAGACCTGGAAGCCGAACGCCGCGTCGCCGGCGAAGTGGTCCGCGATCGTGTGCGGGACGTCGGCCTCGTCGGCCGGCCAGGGGTCCTCGGGCCCTCGGCCCGTGGTCAGGGCGGTGGCCCAGGCGCGTTCGCAGGTCCGGCGAAACAGCTCCGGGCCGACCTCCGCTTCCAGTTCGTCGATCGTCACGCCGCCACGATAGGGGTCAGTGGCTGCCCGACAGCCGCAGGCCGAGGACGCCCGCGACGATCAGCGCGATGCAGGCCAGGCGGGTCGGAGTGAGGGGCTCGTGGAACAGGATGATGCCGAGCGTCACCACCCCGACCGAGCCGATGCCGGTCCACACCGCGTACGCCGTACCGACCGGAAGACGGTCGAGCGTCTTGGCCAGCAGGACCACCGACGTGATGCCGAAGACCAGGACGGCGAGGGTCGGCCAGAGGCGGCTGAAGCCTTCACTGGGTTTGAGACTGAGGGCGAACGCGATCTCGAAAGCCGCGGCGGCCAGCAGGATGATCCACGCCATTACGCGGCCAACGCGCCACGCAGGTGGCGAAGGGTGACGATCGCGACCCGGCTGCCCAGTGCGGCAGCGGTCCGCAGGTCGGTCTCCGGCGGTGCCTTCTCGGCCGAGAGGTCGGCGTCGGACTGCGCCATCGCACCGAGCCAACTGCCGAGCCGGTTGAGGTCCTCGATGCTGGCGGTCGACTCGGCCCAGCCCGGGTAGATGTCCAGTCCGACCCAGATCATGCCGTGCTGAGCGGCCAGTACGGCGAAGTCGACCAGGCTGTTGAACTTGTCGCCCGACATCGCCTTGGAGTTGGTGAACCCCGCAGCGATCTTGTCGCGCCAGCCGAGGTTGTTGGCCCAGACGTCGGAGCTGGCCTCGGCGAACGCCTTGAAGACCGCACTCGGGCTGCCCATGTAGGTCGGCGCGCCGAAGATGATCGCGTCGGCAGCCGCGAGACGGTCCCAGATGTCGTCGGTCAGCTCGTCGAGCGGGACAAGCTCGGCAGTCGCTCCCCGTACGGCGCCGGCGCCGGCTGCGACAGCCTCGGCCTGACGAGCGGTGTGCCCGTAGCCGGAGTGATAGGCGACGGCGATCCGGGCGGTGCCGGGCTGCACAGGCTGGAGCTGGGCGGAGTGGGTCTGTACGGGCTGGGCGTCGGCGAGGGGCTGGTGGGCAGGGGGAGTTGCGGTCATGGTGCTACCTCCGGGCATGGAATCGGACTACAGTCCGTCTTATGAACGACAGTAACGGACCGCGGTCCGTTTCACAACGCGATCTTCCGGTCCTCGGCGAACCACGCCCGGAACGCGCCGACGCCCGCCGCAACCGCCTGAAGGTCCTGGAGGCGGCCGACCGCCTGTTCGCCGAGCGCGGCGTGAAGAACATCTCCCTCGACGCGATCGCCGCCGAGGCCGGCGTCGGCAAGGGGACCGTGTTCCGCCGCTTCGGCGACCGCGCCGGCCTGGCGGTCGCGCTCCTCGACGAGCGCGAGCGCGAACTGCAGGAGAGGATCCTCACCGGCCCGCCCCCGCTGGGCCCGGGCGCCCCCGCGGTCGACCGACTGACCGCCTTCGTCGACGCCTACCTGGAGCTACTCGACCGGCATGTGGAGCTGTTCATCGACAGCGAGAACGCCTCGGACGGCGCCCGCTACCGCATCGGCTCGTACTGGCTGTGGCACCGCCACGTAGTCCTGCTGGTCGAGGAAGCGCGACCAGAGTTGGACGCCGCGTACGTCGCGCACGCCGTACTGGCTCCGCTCGCCGCAGACCTGCACCAGGCGCTGCGCTCCGAAGGATTCGACCTGGACCGCATGCGCACCGGGCTGAAGTCCGTGGTGGAACTGCTCCTCAGACGTCCATGAAGAGCCGCACCTCAGGCAGATCCCCCAGCGAGGAGTAGGTCCGGTCCACGGTCTCGACGACCCCGTACCGGCTGTAGAAGCTGCACGCCCGCGCGTTGGGGCGAGTGGCTGCTCTGCGGCAGCGATCAGTCGGACTTCTTCTTCTCGTCCGTCGTCGTGTGGGCAGCCTGGGCCTCGGCCAAGCGGGTGCGGGCGCCTTCCAGCCACTGATGACAGGTGGTGGCGAGTTCTTCGCCGCGTTCCCACAGGGCGAGGGACTCCTCGAGCGTCGTACCGCCGGCTTCGAGTTTGCGGACGACGTCGACCAGCTCCTCGCGGGCCTGCTCGTAGGAGATGTCCGGTCGGGGGTCGCTCACTTGCTGGTCTCCTTTGAGGTCACTTCGACGTCGAACCGTCCGTCGGTCACGCGGGCGTGCAGGGTGTCGCCCGGCGTGACCTGGTCGAGCTGGCGGACCGCGGTGCCGTCGGCGAGCTGGAGCACCGAGTACCCACGCTCGAGCGTCGCCTTCGGGGACAGGGCCCGCACGCTCGCCAGGCGATGCGCCAGGTCGTCGCTCGCCCGGTCCAACCGGTGCAGCAGCGTCCGGCGGTTGCGATCGACCAGCGCGGCGATCTCCTCCGAGCGCCGCTGCAGATCGGTCGCAGGGGCAGCCAGCGCAGGCCGGCTGCGAATCGCCGCGAGCGCATGCGCCTCCCGATCGATCCAGCTCGTGATCGCCCGCAGCCCGCGGTCACGCAGCAGCCGTACGCCGTCAAGCTCTTCCCGTACGTCGGGAACGATGCGCTTCGCCGCATCGGTCGGCGTCGACGCCCGCAGATCCGCAACCAGGTCGAGCAGCGGTGAATCCGGCTCGTGCCCGATCGCACTGACCACCGGCGTCTTCGCCTGCGAGACCGCGCGGATCAGCCCCTCGTCGGAGAACGGCAGCAGATCCTCCAGCGAACCACCGCCACGCGCGATCACGATCACCTCGACCGACTCGTCCGCGTCGAGCTTCCGCAGCGCCGTCATCACCTCGCCGGCCGCGGCCGGGCCCTGCACCGACGCGTGCTCGACCCGGAACGCGACCGCCGGCCATCGGCGCTTCGCGTTCTCCAGCACGTCGCGCTCGGCCGCTGAGTCGCGCCCGCAGATCAGTCCGATGGTGTGCGGCAGGAACGGCAACCGTTTCTTGCGGTGCGCCGCGAACAGGCCTTCCGCGCCGAGTAGTTGCTTCAGGCGCTCGATCCGCGCGAGCAGCTCGCCGATGCCGACGTGCCGGATCTCGCTGACCGCCAGCGCGAGCGTGCCGCGGCGGGCGAAGAAATTGGGCTTGGCGTTGACGACCACGCGCGAACCGTCGGTGACCGGCGGATCGACGGCCTCGAAAACCCTGCGGTTGCAGGTGAAACGCAACGAGATGTCGGCGTCGGTGTCGCGCAGGGTGCCGAACACGGTCGTCGTACCGCGCCCGATCGAGACGTCCGTCAGCTGCCCTTCGACCCAAACGGCGCCCAGCTGATTGATCCAGCCGGCGATCCCGTTCGCGATCGTCCGCACAGCAGCCGGCGCGTCCGGCGAGGTCTCCAATGCCACCCTCAGACCCTACGACCCCGCGCCGACATTCCCACGCACCCCATCCACAGGCCGTCGGTACGCCGTACCGTTGACCGATGGCCGACCGCCCGTACCTGCTGCTCGACATCGACGGCCCGCTCAACCCGTACCGCGCGAAGTCGATCCCGCCGGGCTACGCGCAGCACGAGATCCAGGAAGGCGAGAAGACCTGGACCTTGCTGCTCAGTCAGCAGCATGGAGTCGAGTTGAATGCCCTCGCCACGTCGTACGAGCTGGTCTGGGCGACTTCGTGGGAGCACGGTGCCAACCGCCTGATCGCACCACGCCTCGGCCTGCCAGAGCTCCCGGTGATCATCTGGCCGCCGGACGCGCGCTCGAACCCAGGGCAAAACTCCTGGAAGAGCAGGCACATTGCTCGCTGGGTAGGGGAGCGGCGATTTGCCTGGGTGGACGATGAAGTGAGCAGCTTCGATCAGGCTTATCTGCCACAGGGGCTGGTGCACCGAGTTGATGCGAGCCGTGGGCTGACCGCCGAGGACTTCGCCGTACTACGTGCCTGGGTGGACTAGCGCCTGAACAACATCCTCCAGTGCGCCCTCCGGCAGCACACCAGGCAGCGTCAGCTGCTCGAGCATCAACCCGCCGACCGCGCAGTACAGCACCAACGGATCCCCCGGCAGCCCATGTGCCTCGTGGAGCGCCCTGTTCTCCTCCAGATTCGCCCGCACCCGCTCAGTAAGCGCCTGCTGCAGCGCCGGCCGCCGCGTGGCTTCCAGGCGAAGCTCCAGCAGCGCCAAGTACCCCGTCCGGTCAGCGGTCAGCCGATGGCGGAGCAACTGCAGCAGCGCGGTGAGGAACTCGGCCGACGGCGGCTGATCCAGGTCGGCCGGGTTGGGCCCCAGCCGGTCATGGATGCGCAGGCCCGCCTGAGTGAGCAGGTCGTCGCGGTTGGCGAAGTAGTTGGACGCCGTGCCGTTCGGTACGGCGGCCGCGGTGTCGACCGCGCGGAAGGTCAGGCCGCGGGCTCCTTCGGCGGCCAGGACCTCGATCGCGGCGTCGACGAGGGCGGTACGGCGTTCAGGGTTGCTGCGCATCTCGGTTGCCTCCTTTGAACCACTATGCTTAGAGTACTACGAACAGAGTGGTTAGGAGCCGAAGATGCGAGAACTGACCTATTTCGTGGCGTCGACGCTGGACGGATTCGTGGCGGACCCGTCGGGAAAGGATCCGACCGACGTGAGTCCGGGCGGGTTCTTCCTGTCGCAGGGAGACCATTCGGTGCCGCTGCTCACGGCGTACCCGGAGACGGTGCCGGGCGCCGTCCGGGAACGGCTCGGGCTCGACGCCGAGAACAAGGTGTTCGACACCGTGCTGATGGGACGGCGCACGTGGGAGCTCGGGCGGGACACGGGCGCGCCGGATCCGTACCCGCGGCTGCGGAGCTACGTATTCTCGCGGACGATCGCCGAAAGTCCTGTGCCCACGGTGAATTTCGTGCGGACGGACCCCCTCGAGAAGGTCCGGGAGCTCAAGCAGGAGGACGGTCTGGGCATCTGGCTGTGCGGCGGCGGCGTGCTCGCCGAAGCACTCTGGCCGGCGATCGACCGCCTGGTGGTGAAGGTGAACCCGGTCGTCATCGGTGCCGGGGTCAAGCTTTTCCACAGCGACGAATTCGCCCTCCGGAAGCTGCGGCTGGACGGGCACCATGTCTACGAGAGCGGCGTGGCCGTACTGACCTACTCGAAGGAGTGAAAATGCCTTTGCGCAAACGGTTTTCCGGCTCGCATCCTTGGGGATGTGAAGCACCTCCTAGGGGGAGCCGCCCGGACAGGGCGGGCGGCTCCCTTGCTTCGCCGGTGCGAGGTGAGCTGCGCCACGGCCGTCCGGGCTGCCGCGCGTCGCCCCGTACGATGGGGTACGTGACTGCCCAGCCTGAGACCAGTGGTTCGACCGCCGTGAAGACCAAGCGGGTGCTGCTCGCCGCGCCGCGGGGGTATTGCGCCGGCGTGGACCGCGCGGTGGTCGCGGTCGAGAAGGCGCTCGATCTGTACGGTCCGCCGGTCTACGTGCGCAAGGAGATCGTGCACAACAAGCACGTCGTGCAGACCCTGCAGGCGCGCGGCGCGATCTTCGTCGACGAGACCGACGAGGTGCCCGAGGGTGAGACGGTGATCTTCTCCGCGCACGGTGTCGCCCCGGTGGTGCACCAGGAGGCGGCCGCGCGGCAGCTCAAGACGATCGACGCGACCTGCCCGCTGGTGACCAAGGTGCACCACGAGGCGAAGCGGTTCGCCGCGACCGACTACGACATCCTGCTGATCGGTCACGAGGGCCACGAAGAGGTCATCGGGACCAGCGGCGAGGCGCCTGAGCACATCCACCTGGTCGACGGCCCCGGTGACGTGCCGAACGTCGAGGTCCGCGACCCGGAGAAGGTCGTCTGGCTGTCCCAGACCACGCTGTCGGTCGACGAGACGATGGAGACCGTACGGCGGCTGCGCGAGCGGTTCCCGAAGCTGCAGGACCCGCCGAGCGACGACATCTGCTACGCCACCCAGAACCGCCAGGCCGCGGTGAAGAAGCTCGCACCGGACGCCGACCTGATGATCGTCGTCGGCTCCCGCAACTCGTCGAACTCGGTCCGCCTGGTCGAGGTCGCCGTCGAGCACGGCGCCAAGGCCGGGTACCTGGTCGACTACGCCGACGAGATCGACGAGACCTGGCTGAACGGCGTCGACGCGGTCGGCGTGACGAGCGGCGCGAGCGTCCCGGAGATCCTCGTCCGCGACGTGATCGACTGGCTCGCCGCCCGCGGCTACGCCGAGGTCCAGGAGATCAGCACCGCGGAGGAGACCCTGGTCTTCTCCCTCCCCCGCGAACTCCGCACCGACCTCAAAGCCGCCGGCATGGCCACCACGGGCACGTCCGACCACGCCTGAACCGACCTCAAAGCCGCTGGCATGGCCACGACGGGCACGTCCCGACCACGCCTGAGTCGGCTGCGCCTCGGCGGGCCTCGGCGGATGGCTCCGCCTCGACCCGGAGCGGCTTGCCGAGGACGGACGCGATCGGCACGCTGATGCGGCCGGCCGGCGTCGGCCTCGAGGCCGGCTGCCGGCATCACGGTGACGCGGTCGGACCCTTCACCGTGATCTTCACGGTCTTCTTGATCTCGACCTCGCCGTTCGGCCCGCAGTACGTGATGAGGTAGCTGAACGTGTAGGTCCCGGGCTTCTCGTAGGTGTGCGTCTGGGTGCGGCCGGACCACGAGCCCGACACTCGCTTGCTCGCTCCGTCGCAGGTCAGCCCGAAGCCGTTCTTCCCGGTCGGGCCCTCCTCTGGATTCCAGTGGTTGTCGCCGTAGTCGTAGTCGAAATTGAACGAGTTCTCCGCGAGTCCGCTCCCGGCGTCGATCGGCCTGCCTTCGGACCTCATCATCGGAGTGAGCAGCGAGCCGGTCCAGCGGAACTGGACCGAGGCCTTCAGGCCGTTCACCGTGACGTTCGACAGGGCCAGGTTGAGCTTGACCGGCGCTGGGACCTCGGGCTCCTCGGTCTTCGGGGACGACGGCTTGTTCGGCGGCGGCGAATCGGGCCCGTCGGTCTTGCCGGTCTCCTCGTTGTTCGGCTCGATGGTCCGGGCCGTGACCGCGATCGACGACTTGGGGCCTGTCGGCGTACTGGTGGGCGTCGTCGTCGCGACCGCCGTCGGGGTCGGGCCGTTCGGGGTTTCGGTGACCGGGGGAGCGGAGTCGACGCCGGTGAGGTTACCTGCGGCAAGGGCGATCGTGGCGACCGCCGCGGTGGCCAGGCCGGCGACCAGGCCGGTCGTGCGGCGACGGCGTACGGTCTTGATCCGGGCGTACACGGCGTCGCTCGGCAGGCCGGTCGGCTCGGGGGCGTCCTTGACGAGGGCCTGGAACTTGGCCTTCAGTTCATCGGTCATAGGTCAGCCCTCCAGTCGGGCGGGGGGCGGGTGTCAGGGGATCGGACTCGGCGAGCAGTTGGTGCTCGCGGAGCTTGGCCAGACCGCGGGACACGGTGCTCTTCACCGTGCCGACCGAGCAGCCCATGATCTTCGCGACCTCGGCCTCGGGCAGGTCCTCGAAGAATCGCAGCGCCAGCGCCGCCCTCGTTCGGCGGGGGAGCGTGGCCAGCGCGCGGAGCAGCCGGTCGCGCTCGTCGATGGTGCCGAACTCCGACGGCGCGGCCGGCTCGGGCAGCGTCTCGGTCGGGGTCTCGCCCTTCCACTTGCGGCGCCACCACTGCGTACTGGTGTTCACCATCACCGTCCGGGTGTAGCTCTCCAGGGCGTTGCCGCTGCGCAGCGACTTGCGGTGAAACCACACCTTCGTCAGCGAGGTCTGCACGAGATCCTCGGCCAGATGCCACTCGCCGGTGAGCAGGTAGCCGAACCGCTGCAGCGCGGTGAACCGCCCGTTCACGAACTCGGCGAACTCCTCGTCAAGCCCTGGATCCATCCCGTTGTCCCCTGCCCCCAGCCCCGGTGCCGGCTTGCCAGGCCGACCTTGTCAGCAGTGAGATGGCGGAGTCGGGGCGGAAAGTTGAGTCAGGGACGAAATTGCACGAACTGACGAAGAACGAAGTCCCAGCCGCTGTCGTAGTTCACCCGCGCCCGCACCCCGTCCGTCCGGCGCTCCCAGCCGGAATGAGTCAACTCGACCAGGGTGCCGCCGCGGTCGCCGTCGCTGCCGCCATCGCCGCCGACGCTGCTGCCGTCGCCGTTCTCGCTGGCGCCGCCCTCGCCGCTGCCGCTGGCGCCGCCCTCGCCGCTGCCGCTGGCGCCGCCCTCGCCGCTGCCGCTGCCGCTGCCGCTGGCGTTGCTCTCGCCGCTGGCGTTGCTCTCGCCGCTGGCGCTGACCGCGCCGGTGCCGCCGCCCTCGCCATTACCGCCGTCTGTGCTGTTCGCCGTGAAGCGGACCGTCACGTGGCCGGCCTGTTTCGGGTCGCTGCCCGGATGCCAGCTGAAGCTGACCGTGTGCGGCGGATCCCAGTCGGACACCGTGCCCCACGAGCCGACCGGCCCGCTCGCGTCGTACTCGACGATCTGTCCACCCACCGCACCCTCGAGCCGTACGTCGGTCGCCTCTTCCCCGCGCACCGAGTGCGTAGCGAGCGGCCACCATCTGCCGAACTCCGCGGTGAACAACCTGAACGCCCGCTCCGGTGTGGTCGGCACGACCACCGACTTCACCAGCGCTTCCAGCCCTTGCTCGATGCTCATGATTCCCCCTCTTCCTCAGTACGGCGTACGTGCTCCGCGAACGCACCCAGCGCCTCGTCCCAGAACTGATCCATCCACCGCCGAACAACGTCCAGCCCGGCAGTGTCGACCCGATAGATGTTGCTGGTCCCACGCGCCTCGTGCTCAACCAGCCCCGCCCGCCCCAACACCTTCAAATGCTGCGAAATCGCCGGCCGACTCACCGGCACTCGCCCCGCCAGCGCCCCGACCGAACTGGGCCCACCCCGCCGCAACGTCTCCAAGATCACCCGCCGCGTCGGATCCCCCAGCGCGTTCAGCACCGGCCCAACCACCTCGAGTCCTCCGTAAGTCCCCACGAACGGTAAGTTCCCACTAACCAACTAAAGAGTCAAGAGCAACCACCCCGGAAGCGAACACACCAGGCCAGACTCCACCCCAAACCGAGCCCACCCCGCCGAAGCGAGATGGTGCCGGCCGGGCGGCCCACTTTGCGCGGCCCGTGGCCCGTGGCCCGCGGTGGGCGGTCCGCCCATGCGCTTTGCGCGGTCAGCGGCCCACGGCCCATGGCCCGCGGTGTGCGGGTGTGCTGTGTGCCGTCAGCAGCCCGTGGCCTGCGGTGCGTGGCCTGCGGTGCGCGGCCCGCTGTGCGCGGTCAGTGGCCCGCGGCCCGTGGTGCGTGGCCCGCGATGAGCGGCCCGCCGGTGCGCTTTGCGCGGTCAGCGGCTCGTGGCCTGCGCGGTCAGCGGCGCGTGGTGGGCGGTGCCCTGTGCGCGGTCAGCGGCCCATGGCCGGCGGTGTGCGGTGTGCGGTCAGCAGCCCGTGGCCTGCGGTGCGTGGCCGGCGGTGCGTGGCCCGCGATGAGCGGTCCGCCGGTGCGCTGTGCGCGGTCAGTGGCCCATGGCCGGCGGTGCACTGTGTGCGGTCGGCAGCCCGTGGCCCGCGGTGCGTGACCCGCGATGAGCGGCCCGCCGGTGCGCTGTGCGCGGTGGGCTGTGTGCGGTCAGCGGCCCGTGGCCTGCGGTGCGCGGCCCGCTGTGCGCGGTCAGTGGCCCGCGGCCCGCGGTGCGTGGCCCGCGATGAGCGGCCCGCCGGTGCGCTGTGCGCGGTCAGCGGCTCGTGGCCCGCCGGTGCGCGGTGTGCTGTGTGGTCAGCGGCCCGTGGCCTGCGGTGCGCGGTCCGCTGTGCGCGGTCAGCGGCTCGCGGCCTGCGGCCCGTGGCCTGCGGTGCGTGGCCCGCCGGTGCGCTGTGCGCGTCAGCGGCCCGCGACCCGTGGCCCGCGACCCGTGGCCCGCGGCCCGCGGCCCGCGGCCCGCGGTGGGCTGTGTGCGGTCAGCGGCTCGTGGCCGCGGTGCGCGGGTGCGCTCCGGCGGGCGGCCGGGCTTGTGCGCCGCGATGTTGTCCAGGGCTCGAACAGCTCGTTGCGGAACGGGTCGAGGGCCAGGGGTGGAAGCGGACCTCGTCCTGTGGACGAGCCCTCCCACCTCTCCGGGCCGGCACGGGGCAGGAGAGGCGGGGTTGGGGGCGGTAGAGAGGCGGGTGGATGTACTCCCATCACTCACCAAGGTGCTTGGCTTTGGGTGGCGTGGGGAGTTGGTGAGTGGTGGGAGCTCGTGCAGGCCGGCGCAGGAAGAACCCCGGGTCCCGCCGCGGCAGCTGCGGGGGACCCGGGGGCTGGGAGAGGAGCGCCGGGGGCGGCGCTCCGGGGGAGGGTCAGTTGAAGGGGTCGAGGGTGATGCTGGTCTGGGTGGGGTTGCCGTCGTGGACGAGGGACTCGTGGGCGCCGACGTCGTCGAAGGCGAAGCCGTAGGCCTTGCCGTCGGCCATTTGGGCGTGGACGAGGCGGGAGTAGTGGTTGGTGACGCCGTCCTGGTAGAAGTTCGCGTTGCTGGCGTCGGGCTGGTTGGGGTTGATCAGCAGCGTGGAGCGGTTGAAGCCGGCGCACAGGGTGCGCGAGATCGGGCCGCGGACCAGGTCGTTCGGGGCGTCGAGCAGGCCGGCGCAGCCGAAGATGCTGGTCGAGTTCGGCTTCTGGAACGACGTCACCACCTGGCCAGAGGTGTTGGTGAAGTTCATCGTGTTGCCCGACACCCGGCCGAAGTACTTGATGTTCGGCTGGTCGGTGAACGGCGTGACGGTCAGGTTCTCGTTGGTGTACTTCGACCAGACCCGGTTCACGTAGTCGTCCATCACCGAGCCGGGCAGGGCACCGGTCTCAACGCCGTACGACGGCGCGAGTGCCCGCAGTACTGAACCGTCAGGCGCTGTCTTGATCAGGTTCGACCAGCCGCCGGACTGGCCGCGCAACGCGTTGAAGAACGCGTTGTACCCGCCGGCCTTCAGGTGCCCGGTGGTCTTCGTGCCGGCCGACGACTGCACGCCGACGGCGTAGGGCGCGGAGAACATGTCGACCTGGGTGCTGTTGATCCACACGCCGGAGTCGTTCAGCGTGTATTCGGTCCAGTTGAACAGGATGTTCGCGTTCGGGTCGCTCGGGTTCTGCACCGCGGGCTGGACCAGCCCGCCGGTGGTCAGCTTGAAGACGAGCTTCTGGCCGTACGAGAAGTAGACCCGGCCGGAGAACTTCGGCATCTGGATCGTGATCGACTGGCCGTTGCCGGGCCCGGGGATGGAGGCGTCCGGAGCCGGTGTCGGTGGGTTGCCGCCGGCCGGCCAGGCGTGGAACGTGCCGTTGGCGTCGGCCCAGCCCTGCTGGCCGGTCGCGAGGTTCGTGCCCAGGTTGTAGATGTAGACCGCGTCGCCGCGGCCCGAGTTGTTGGTGATCTTCAGCGGTACGGTCGGCGGCACCGCTTGGGCGGGCGCCGAGATGACGGTGGTCAGCCCGGCCGCGACGGTGGCCGCGGCGGCGAGTACTGCGAACAGCTTGGTTTTGATGCGCACAACTCCTCCTCAGGTCTGTCCCAGTGCGAGAGAAGGCGGAGCACCGGCCGGTCCAACGGCAGTCGCGTCACCAGGGCGCAGTCGCGCCGGACCACAGTGAAAACACCGGTGCTCCCGGGCCCATCCGGTGAGGGACGGTAGACCACCGAATGGGGTGAGAGCGCTCTCATCGTTGGACAGCGTTCCAACGATGTCAATGCCGAACCGCAGACAGCTTTCGTTAATTCGGCACTGAGTGCTGGTCGGCCGTCACTGTCTGTGGATCAACCGGTCTGGGAGTCGAAGCCCGGGAGCGGCGGCGGGGTGTCGTCGCGGCGGGTCCGATCGACAGGCGGTGTCGGGACCCAACGGCGCGTCGCGTCGTCGGGAGCGGGCTCGTCGAGGGCCAGGAGCTCAGCCGCGGCCAGCGGGCGGACCGAGGCCTCGATGGTTTCCATCGCCTCGAGCTCGGCCTCGGTGACGTGCAGGTCGCGGAGCTTGCGGGCGGTCGTGAAGACCCGGCTCTCGAACGAGCCGACGGTCCGGTTGTACGCGTCGACGGCCGAGGTCAGCGAACGGCCGACCCGGCCGAGGTGGTCGCCCATCGTGCTGAGCCGTTCGTACAGCTCGCGGCCGAGCTCGAACACCTGCTGGGCCGACTCGGTCAGCGCCGACTGGTTCCACGCGTACGCCGCGGCGCGCAGGGTCGCGATCAGCGTGGTCGGTGTCGCCAGGATGACGCGGCGCTCGGCGGCGTACTCCAGCAGGCTGGGCTCGACGTCGAGCGCGGCGGACAGGAACGACTCACCCGGCACGAACAGGATGACGAACTCGGGCGTGGACGGCAGGCGCGACCAGTACGCCTTGGCGGACAGTTGGTCGACGTGCGTCCGCAGGTGTCGCGCGTGCGCCCGGAGCCGCTCCTCGCGGAAGTCGGCGTCGTCGCTCTCGGCCGCTTCCAGGAACGCGGCCAGCGGGACCTTCGAGTCGACGACGAGATTCTTGCCCTCGGCAAGTCTCACCACGAGGTCCGGCCGGAGCAGCCCGTCGTCGGTGACGGTCGAGGTCTGCTCGGTGAAGTCGCAGTGCGCGACCATGCCGGCCAGCTCGACCGTACGCCGCAGGTGCAGCTCACCCCACCGGCCGCGAACCTGCGGCTTGCGCAACGCGGTCGACAGCGACGCCGTCTCCCGGCGCAGCGCCTCGCCGCTCATGCGGACCTCGTTGACCTGCTGGTGCAGCTGGGACTGCCAGGCCGCGCGGCCCTTCTCCAGCTGACTGAGCTCGACGTGCAGCCGGTCCAGCGCCTCCTTCACGACCGCCTGGCCGGACATCTGCTGCCCGACCGACGTCCGCTCCTGCACCAGCTCGACCACCCGATCCTCGGCGGCGTCGCGCTCGGCGGTGATCCGCGCCAGCTCGGCGCCGTCGCGCCCGCGCGACCAGAGCACGCCGAAACCTGCCCCGAGCAACAACCCGATGACGAGGAACAGCAGCACCAACAACAGCGTCGTACCGGTCATGCCACAGACAGTGACACAGGCCTCCGACAATTTCTGGAAGGCGGGTCAGCAGTCCATCGCGGGGAAGCTGTAACCCTGGGCCTTGAGCAGCGGGAGGACCTTGTCCAGGGCCGCGACGGTCTGCGCGCGGTCGCCGCCGCCGTCGTGCATCAAGACGATGTTGTGGCGGTGGGCGTGCGTCATGATGTTGTGCGCGATCGCGTTCGTGCCCGGCTTGGCCCAGTCGCGCGGGTCGACGTCCCACAGCACCTGTGCCATCCCGGCGGCCTTGATGTCGGCGCGCACCTTCGGGTTCGACGCGCCGTACGGCGGGCGGAAGCACTTCGACCGCGGCCCGTCGAAGATCTCGTGGTGGCGCTTGCCCGCCGAGATCGCGGTCAGCTGCGGGTGCGTGATCGAGTGGCTGCCGATGGTGTTGCCGTCGGCAAGGATCTGGTCGCGTAGCCCGGGGTACAGGGCCTGGTTCTTGCCGAGCTGGAAGAACGTGGCGTGGGCGCCGTGCTTCTTCAGTACCTGCAGGACTTTCGGCGTCCAGACCGGGTCCGGGCCGTCGTCGAAGCTGAAGAAGATCACCTTCTTGTTGCCGGTGATCAGCGACGCCGTCGGGTCGGCGACCGGCGTACCGGGTGTGTGGGCAGGGGTTTTCGCCGGAGTCGGTGTCGTGGCCGGCGTCGACGGCGGCGGCACCGAGCCCGCCGTACTGCCGGCCGCGGCGGTGGGCTTCGGTGCGGTCGAATGTCCCAGCGCGACGGCAAACAGCCCGCCGAGAACGAGTGCGGCGGCAGCGGCGGTGCCGATGACGGCAGCAAGCTTTCGGGACATGATGCTCCCTTGCAGATCAGGCGGATGGTCCCCAGTTCGCTCCCCCTCAGGAGCTGTCACACCAGGGAGACGCGGCGATCCGTGCCCTGGTTGGCATCGTCGTGTTGCAAGGAGATCTCGGTGACTTCCGCGTCAGGCAACAACGGTGTGATCACGCTTGTCCTGATCCCTTGCCGCCGGAGTGGTGGGCCGGGTAGATCAACGTCACAAGGGCGAGGGGAGGCGCGATGGACGCCAAGGTGGTCTTCGAGACCGAACGGCTCGTGGTCCGTGACTGGGCCGACGCCGACGGTGATCGGGTGTACGACATCTACCGGCGCTGGGAGGTGTCGCGCTGGCTGGGCGCCACGCCGCGGGCGATGACGGACCGGGACGCCGCGTCGCGGTCGATCGAGAGGTGGAACCTGCGCAACGCCGATCCGGTGCACGGGGTGTGGGCGGTGGAGGAGAAGGCGACGGGGGTCGTGGCCGGGACAGTGCTGCTGGTGCCCTTGCCGTCGGGTTCCGAACCGGGGCGTGGCGAGGTCGAGGTGGGATGGCACTTCCATCCCGACGCGTGGGGTCGCGGGCTGGCGACCGAGGCGGCGCGTGGGGCGATCGGGCACGGGTTCAAGGCCGGTTTGCCGGAGATCTACGCGGTGGTGCGGCCGGACAACCAGGCGTCGCTCGCGGTCTGCCGGCGGCTGGGGATGCGGCCGCTGGGGCTGACCAAGCGGTGGTACGACGCGGAGCTGGCGTCGTTCGTGATCTGAGGGTCGCGGCGGGTACGGCGTACGGCGTACCGGCTGTGGATTGGGGTCCGGCCGGACGGACGCGTAGTCTTGGCGCCCGTGGCACTCTCCATCGGAATCGTCGGGCTCCCCAACGCGGGCAAGTCCACGCTCTTCAACGCGCTGACCAAGAACAACGTGCTCGCGGCGAACTACCCGTTCGCGACGATCGAGCCCAACGTCGGTGTGGTGGGGGTGCCGGACCCGCGGCTGGGCAAGCTGGCCGAGATCTTCTCCTCGGCCAAGCAGCTGCCGGCCACCGTCCAGTTCGTCGACATCGCCGGGATCGTGCGCGGCGCGTCGGAGGGTGAGGGGCTCGGGAACAAGTTCCTCAGCCACATCCGCGAGTCCGACGCGATCTGCCAGGTGACCCGGGTGTTCGTCGACGAGGACGTCACCCACGTCGACGGCAAGGTCTCGCCGGCCGACGACATCTCCACCATCCAGACCGAGCTGATCCTGGCCGACCTGCAGACCGTCGAGAAGGCGATCCCGCGGCTGGAGAAGGAGTCCCGGCTGAAGAAGGAGAGCGTCGCCGTACTGGAGGCCGTGCGCGAGGCGCAGAAGCACCTCGAGGCCGGTACGCCGATCATCGCGACGAACGTCGACCGCGACGCGATCCGCGAACTGATGCTGATGACCGCCAAGCCGTACCTGTTCGTCTTCAACTGCGACGCCGACGAGCTCGCCGACGAGGGCCTGAAGGCGAAGATGCGCGAACTGGTCGCGCCGGCCGAGGCGATCTTCCTCGACGCCAAGTTCGAGGCCGAACTGGTCGAGCTCGGCGACGAGGACGAGGCCCGCGAGATGCTGTCGGAGATGGGTGTCGAGGAGCCCGGCCTGGACGTCCTGGCCCGCGTCGGCTTCGAGACCCTCGGCCTGCAGACCTACCTGACGGCCGGCCCGAAGGAATCCCGTGCCTGGACCATCAAGAAGGGCGCGACGGCTCCCGAGGCCGCCGGCGTCATCCACACCGACTTCCAGCGCGGCTTCATCAAGGCCGAGATCGTCTCGTACGCCGACCTGGTGGAAGCCGGCTCGATGGCCGCGGCCAAGTCCGCCGGCAAGGTCCGCATGGAGGGCAAGGAGTACATCATGGCCGACGGTGATGTGGTCGAGTTCCGCTTCAGCCCAACGTCTACGCCCAAGAAGTAAGCCGTGGCCCGGCGGCTGATGTTCGTGCAGCTGAAGTCGGGCCATCAGATCGATCGTGGCCCGTCCTGGATCGCCTGGGTGGACTTCAACAAGACGTGGAAGACGGCCCGGGTGCATGGCCGGGAGTTGAGGCGGTTCCAGGGGTGGGACGCGAACTTCTACGACGTCGCGACGGGCGAGTGGTTCTGGCTGTCAGGTCCGAAGCGCGACCGCACGGACCTCCGGTACGGGCCTGGGTCGCCGCACGTCGACGAAGATGCCCGTGAGGCATACGAAGCGTTCCTGGACGGAGCGCCACTCCCGGGCCGGGAGGATGGATAGCGCTATGGTCGAGTTCCGCCTCAGCCCAACGTCTGGATCAGCAAAGAAGTAGCCATGGCCGTGTGGCTCGTGGTCAGCCAACAGGAGAGACTGGAGGTGGGCAAGTGACAACTGATCTGCCGTACATGCCTTCCATTGGTAATGTCGCCGCAATCCTCCAGAAAATTCGAGGCGCAGGAACACCGCCGAAGTTCACTGTAGAATTCGTGAAATCAACGTTAGGTTTCACCGGCTCCCAGGATCGATCGTTCCCTAGGATGCTCAAGCAATTGCGTTTTATCAGTGAAGATGGAACGCCTTTGCCTCGCTATAATGAGTTCAAAGCTGCTTCCAGCGGTGGACGTGCGATGGCTGATGGGCTTCGCGAAGGCTGGGCTCCAATCTTTCTCGCCGATCAGATGGCGCACTCTCGATCTTCAGGGGAGTTGACCGATACCTTCAAGACTGTCACTGGTCAAGGCGATGCCGTTGCAAAGAAAATGGCAGCAACATTCAAAGCATTCGCTAGTCACGCTGATTGGTCGTCGGTTCCAGTTGAACTGGAAGTCCAGCCGGACAAGTCACCGAAGGAAAGCGAAACTGCTGACTCTGAGGTGGTGAGCGAGGAGCAAACCGCATCGCTTGTCGCGGCGGCATCTGGTAGAGGCCTCAGCCTCCACCACGACATTCACCTGCATATTCCTCCGACCTCCGACGTTGCTGTCTACCGGGCCATTTTTCGTGCGCTGCGCGAGGAGCTTCAGTGACGCACGAACACTCGGTTCGCGATTGGCTTTTCAAAGGGATGGCTGTCGAGGATCTGCTTAATAGCTTAGAACTGGACGGCATCTCAGTGCGAGCGGCCGAGGATCCAGGCGCTGTGCAGCGTGTGCTCCCCTTGGAAGACTTCTCGCCCTCGATTCGGCGGAGCGCAGTGCAAGCCCTGCCTGCCTACCTCGCCCTGTTCTGTCTAGAGAACTCAATTCGCGAACTCGTCGCTGAGCGCATGCAGGACTCTCTTGGGGCGGAGTGGTGGGATAGCGGTACCTCAACCGAGCTGCGCAAGAAGGTTGGCGGGCGGCAGGAGAAGGAAGGTGCGAATCGGTGGCACATTCGTCGTGGTGCTCAGGAGATTTACTACACCGACTTCGGTGACCTGATCGCGATTATCCGGCGAAACTGGGAGGCTTTTGAAGACCTCTTTCCTGACCAGAATTGGGTCATCAATCGGTTGACCGAATTGGAGGCATCGCGCAACATCGTCGCTCACAACAACATTCTCGACGAGCGCGAGCTGTTGCGCATCCGGATGTACTTGCAGGATTGGACCCGGCAAGTGGGGTAGTGCCGACGCCACGGATGATGCTTCTTCAGTCCCAATGTCTGAATCAGTGAAGAGTAACGCTGCATTCGCATTCAAATGATCCGGGGGCCGGTCGCCATAGCGACCGGCCCCCGGGCAGGTTTAGATGCTGTCGGTCACTGCGCGGGCCGCGATTTTCGCGGCCGGGCGGCGTGCCATGCCTGGATGGTCTTAGGCTTCCAACCAGGCGACCGACCGAACATGCGGTCTGGCGCCGGGATCTGCTGTCGAGCGACGTAAGACCGGACGGTTGAGTCAGAGACCTTCAGGAAAGCGGCGACATCGTCGGTCATCCACCAGTCAGTGGGTAGATCGGCCTTTTCGTCAGCCATGGTTACTTCTCGCGCCAACTGAGCGGGGAGATCTCTAGCGCCTCATCAGCCACCCGACGTGCGGTCTCTGTCTTGAGGGATGCGTAGGACGAGTCGATCCAGCTTTGAACTCGCTGGACGCCGAGGTCTCGGTACTCGACGGCCTGAATTAGGCATTCGAGCTTGTCGGCATCGCGTGCGCAGATCGCCTCTAGCGAGGTCTTTTCCTCGTATTCTTCCACGGCTTTGATGACAGAGTTTGCGAGCGGCTCGGCCATCCCGGCGACCTGGTCTACGGTGATGCCGACGTTCGGGGCAGCCTCTACGTAGGGGCGGGCGCTGTGCGGGATGTCTCCGATCCGGGTCTCTTGCGAGTCGTGCCAAAGACCCATGTACGCAGCCTTAGCGGGGTCGCCTCCCTCGGCCGCTGCGATTAGGCCGGCCAACTGCGCGACTCGCAAGCTGTGCTCCGCGATCGACTCGGGATCGCGAACGCCCGCATGCCACCAACCCGAACGTCGCTGGCGCTTGAGCACGCCCATTTCGAAGGCAAAAGCTGCGACGGCGGCCGCTTCCTTCTTCTTCTGCTCATCACTCATCGCATGCTCCTCTTTTTAGCGCCCGGCGAGCTGTGTCGCAAAGCGTAGATTGGCCAACTCATTTCGAGCATGCCGCCCGAGTTCGGTAGTCTCCGCACACTCAATCGCCAAGGCGGTGCGGTGGCGTAGATCTGCGTCGGACTCAAGTAGTTCCTTCCTTGCCATAACCAAGCACAGGAGGCTATGGATGTTCATTTCTGCATTCCGTGGATCGTCTAGATGAGTGATCAGGTGCTCGATCAAGCGACGGCCGGACCACGTGTTAGCGCCTAGTGTGACCATGTCGCCGTCGTCGGCATAGGTGTCAGGAATTTCGCCTAACCAGTATGCCCAGTATGTCAGGCTGGCAAGTGTCTGATCATTGTTTGAAAGTGTTCCTTGAATGAAGTGCCTAACAGGGTCGAGATCCCCCTGTCGAGCAATTGCCAGCGACGCTGTTCGGCTAAGGATTCCGGATGGTAGGTCACGTTCATCAATAGAACGCGCAGCAGTGCGACGATGTTCCCCCGCGAGCCATTGCGCGGATTCTTTGCGCTGATCGAACGCAAGCATGTAGGTAGCTTGGCGGCGAAGCAATGTCGCGTTATTTCCAGCTACTTCAGCCGAAGTGAGCATTTGGTCAAAGAATTGCTGCTGCATCGTCTTGGAGAGCTGGGGGCGATCAGCGACCGGACCACGCCCCTTCGGCAGGGGAAGGTGCCTTACCGATGAGGGGATTATTCCGGTGAATGGCCATGTGACCAGGGCGACGAAACTTCGGCGGTGAACGCTGCTTGCCAGCGGGTTTTCCCACAGCGGGATCTCCGAACTCCCCGCCCGTATGGCAGTCGTCAGGAACCCGTCAGCCTCGATAGCGGACGGCAGCATGGCCGTCGCGACCGCCGGTGCTCCGAGCATCATCAGGCGCTGGCTCAGGCGAGTTACGTCGACCGCGCGCAAGGCGGAGAGTGGGCGCCTGCCGCTCTCCCAGCCCTGGATCGTGTTGTCGTCGACGCCGAGCCGCTCGGCTAGGTCCACTTGCGTGCACCCAATGGCGCCGCGCATGAGCTTGAACAGGAAGCCGGAGACGGCGCCCAGCTCGGGCATGTCGGCGGAACCCTTCACGCCAGTCAGGGTTTGTCCCCTGCTCATCCGCTCAGCACCTCCGCTCGGGGTTCTGTAGGCCCGTCGTTACCCGTACCGCTGGTCAGTTCATCACGAGTCGGCTGCCCAGCACAGTTGAGACATGCCGACGAGCCAAGTCTTGCAATACAGCGCGATCGCTGTAAAGCTATACAGCGTGGGCGCTGTATTCAGTGAGTCTGGCCAGCCCACACAGCGACGCCCCGGCGGGTGCAACCGCCGAGGCGTCCGGGTCACATCAACCAGTCCTAGAGGAGAGCAACCCGTGAACATCATCCACCTTCGTGCCGGTGACAACGTAGAGCCGACTGCTGCTGACCTCGCCGCGATCGAACGCGAAGACGAGGTCATCAGCGCTGGACTGAGCCTGCTGGATGCCGAGATCGCGTACATCAACGCTGGTCCGGCCGCGACGGCTCTGGATCGGCGCCGCATCCGACGCGCTGAGGCGCGGGTGTTGGGCGCCGAACGGAGCCTCGCCAACCGCGAGATCATCGCCACGGATGGCGCCGCGTGAAGCGCCCCCGCCGGATGAGCCTGCCTGAAGCGCAGGCGGTACGCCTGGGGGTTACCCCGGCCGCTGTGCCTGCCGAGTTGGAAGCCCGGCTGCTGGCCCTACTGGCCACCGTAACCGGAGACCTGCCGCCCGCCGATTCGGCTGAAGCCGCCGTCGCCGCTGGTGACCTCTGGGCGTTGACCGGATTCCTGATCGATGCCCGCCACGTACTTGCAGGCAAGGAGATCGCAGCATGAGCACTCCGCTTCGCACGGCCTACCCGGTGCCGGTTGAGGACCTGATCCCGGCCGCTCGCAAGCTCGCCGCCGACCTGGGCGCGACGCCGTCACAGAACCGGATCAAGAGTGAGTTTCGAATCGGTGCCGACAAGGCTCGCGCTGTGCTGGCTGCCCTCACCGAGCCGACGCACGATCGAGCGCCCGACTCCACCCCGGCACCGGCTGAGGCTCACCTGCACGTTGTCCAGGATCAGCCGGACGCTGAGCACAGCACTAGCGCTGTAGAGATGCCCCCCGCGCCGGGGGAGGGGGCATCTCCGCAGGTCAGGCCGGATACGGAACTGGACACGGCCACCGCCCCGGCCGCTGCCGAGGCTGTTCGGCCAGTACGCACCTGGCCGGTGCTGTTGCTCGCACTGCCCGCGTTCATCGCTGTCTGGTCCGGCTGGGTCGGACTCGGTGAGCTGACCGGATTCGGGGTGGTTCACCCGCTGCCGGGCATTGCCGACAACTTCACCATCAACTCTGCGATCACGCTGCCGATCGGGGTCGAGACGTACGCCGCGTTCGCGCTGCGCGTTTGGCTGTCCGGCCGGGTCCCGGCGTCGGCCCGCCGGTTCGCCAAGTGGTCGGCCTTGAGCGCCCTGGGTCTGGGTGCGCTCGGTCAGGTCGCCTATCACCTGTTGGAGGCGGCCGGGGTCACTCAGGCGCCCTGGCAGATCACCACCGTCGTCGCTTGCCTGCCGGTCGCCGTGCTCGGCATGGGCGCCGCGCTGGCCCACCTGATCCACGCCCGCCCCACCGAGGCCGAGGGGAACTGACATGACCGAGCTTCCGAACGAGAACCCGACCGACGACGTGGCCGCGCCGATCGACCTTGACGCCCGCCGCGCCCGCCGCGACGACCAGGCCCACACCGAGCCGACCGAAACGGCCGGCACTGTGGTCCCGCTGTCCGTGGGCGAGGTCGAGCGGATGGGCACCGCCTACGAAATCGCCCTCGACGAGGACCGGACCGACGACGACCCGGCTACCGGCAAGGTGCTTGTCCCGGTGGACGTTCCCGGTCTGGCCGTACCGGTCCAGGAAGGCTCACGGCAGCCGATCATCCCGGTGCACCTGCTTCCGGGCAACCTGCGCGGCACCATCCGCCGCGCGCTGGGCCGCTCGGGTCACGTGGCGCTGTTCCACACGGTCCGCTCGCCGTGGTACGGGCTCAAGCTGGCCTGGTTCGCTGGGCGTGGCTTCACGCGGCTGGTCCGTACGCAGATCCGCTGGTGGTGGGTGCCGGGCGCGGAAACCCTTCACCAGAAGGCCGCTGACGAAAAGGCGTTCAAGGAGTGGAGCCAGATCCACCGCCAGGTGAAGGCGACCCGTGCGTGGCGTGGTGGCGTTCTGGCGGCCCAGAACGTCGGCCTGGGCATTAGTGTGCCGGTCGCGCTGAGCATGGCTCCTACGGCCGCTCTGGCGGCTGCTGGCGCTACTGCGGTGGCTGCGCTGGCGCACTATGGCCGCCCGGCTGGTCAGACGCTGGTTGGTACCGCTGTGGTCGCGCCCCGGTTCCGGAAGCTGAACTCAGACATCGTGCTGCGCGCCTACTACGCGGCCGGTCTGGGCAACCCGGACAAGACCGACAAGCAGGTCAACTTCGGCTCGACGATGTCGCGGGACCGCTCCGACACCGGCAGCGAGGTCGTGATCGATCTGCCGTGGGGTTTGGGCTGGTCAGACGTGCTGAAAGCCCGGGAGCGGATCGCTTCGGGCCTGGACGTGCACGAGCGTCAGGTGTTCCTGTCCCCGGACGATTCATCGTCGCGCCGTCACAAGCTGTTCGTGGCCGACGTGGACCCGCTGGGCATCCCGGCCGGGCGTACCGACATGCTCGACGGCAAGCGCCGCTCGGTGTGGAACCCGGTCCGGTTCGGCCTGGACGAGCGCAACAACGTGGTCTGGTTGTCGCTGCCGTGGTTCTCGGTGCTGGTCGGTGCGCAGCCACGCAAGGGCAAGACGTTCTCGGCTCGCCTGATCGCCTTGCACGCCGCGCTCGACCCGCACGTCAAGCTGATCATTGCCGACGGCAAGAACTCGCCGGACTGGCTGGGCTTCCGCAAGGTCGCGCACCGGATCATCTTCGGTGAGGTCCCGAACGTGAACGACTCCGACCCGATCGGGCACCTCCTGGCTGCTCTGGACGAGATCCTCGACCACATCGTCAAGGTCAACGACCTGCTGACCACGCTGCCGGTCGAGGTCTGCCCTAACGGCACGCTGACCGAGGAACTGGCCCGCGATCCGCGCTACCCCGAGCTGCGGGTGTGGGTGCTGGTGATGGAGGAGTTCCAGAAGTACTTCGAGACCGAGGACCAGGAGGTCAACAAGCAGGTTGCCCGCAAGCTGTCCACGATCCAGGCCGTCGGCCCGAGCGCTGGTGTGTGGCTGCTGTCCAGCTCGCAGAAGCCGTCCGGTGTCGGTGCTGGGGCCGACGTGCAGCGGCTGTTCAACCGGTTCCGCGACAACCACACGATCCGGTTCGCGCTCAAGTGCGGCAACCGTGACGTGTCCATGGCTGTCCTGGGCGGTGACGCCTACCAGGAGGGCTACGACGCCTCCTCGCTGCCAGTCGGGGACAAGTTCAAGGGCGTCGGCTACCTGTACGGCGCGACCGACGCGACGCCGACCGTGCGGACGTTCCTGGCCGATGCCTCCGACGCCGACAAGATCCTGACCGCCGCCCGTAAGCAGCGCGAGGCGCTGAACCTGCTGACCGGCGAGGCGGCCGGGGAAGAGATCGAGCGGTCCAGCCGTGACGTGCTGGCCGACATCCTCACCGTGCTCGGTGCCGACACCGCCGCGCACTGGGAGGCGATCGCCGGACGGCTGGCTGAGCAGATGCCCGAGCAGTACGACGGCACGACCCCGGACGCGATCTCGGCTCAGGCCCGCGCGCTGAAGGTCCCCAGCCGGGACGTGAAGCGCGACGGCGTGAACCGCAAGGGTGCCCGCGCCGACGACATCCGCGCCGCGATCGAGCGCCGAACCAACCCGGCCGGCACCTAAGCCGCGGCTAACGCAGAGTAATCAACTGTACGGGGTGGCGGGACGGATGAGGTAGCGGCCCGGCCGCTACTGGTAGCGGGAACGCTACCCGCCCCGCTACCCGACAAATCCACCCTGACCAGGCCGTATCTCCGCGGGTAGCGGGTCGCGGCTCAGGCTCCTCACGCCCAAAAACAGCCCTCTGGAGGCTTTCCGTGTCCAGCACTCTCGCTACCTCTACCCTCACCGCCGCTACCCACGGTAGCGGCCAGGGTAGCGGCTGGCTGCCCCTGTCGGCCGACCTGACCGCCACCGTCCACACCATCACCCAAGCCGCCACGGTGACACTCATCGTGACCGGCGTCGTCGCCTTCTACCTCCTCACCTGCCTGATCTGGCCGTTCGGACGCTGCCGCCGCTGCTCCGGCGCGGGCAAGTTCAAGGCCCCGATCGGCAAGGCCTACCGCCACTGCGGACGCTGCAACGGCTCCGGCATGCGGGTCCGGATCGGGCGACACGTCATCAACTACATCCGCGCCGCCCGGGGTGCCGGGATCAACACCGTCAGCAAGGGCGACAAGAAGTGACCGGCCGCGTGATGGACAAGGCGAGTCTGCACCCCGCCGCGTCACGCTGGGTCGAGCTGTGGAACGGCAAACAGGCCCTTGGCTGGGACCACTACGGAACCCCGGTGTTCAAGTTCCGCTGGGCACCCGCAGGACTGGCCACCCGCCGCCAGCTCCGCGCGCTGCACATGTGCCCGGGCGGCCACGAGCCGTACGCCCTGCTGGTGTGGCGCAACGGGCAGCGCTGGGCATGGCTGTACCGGCTCGACCTCGCCCGGCCCTCCCGCGTCCCGTCACCGGCCCAGCTCAACGCACTGGACAAAGCCATGACAGCCCGCAGGACCTGCGGGCAGTGCCGCCAGGTCACCGACTACTGCATCCCGACCTCTGACGGCCGCTGCCACCTGTGCATGACCGCCGACAGCTACGCCACCGCCGCCTAGTCCCAACCACAGAAGGGAGAACGACGATGACCACACCGACGCCGATCCTGACGGCCGCGCTCGACGCGGCCGGGCGTGGCTGGCCGGTGTTCATGCTCGGACGCTCCAAGCGCCCGGTAGCCAACTGCGAGGACTGCCCGAAAGACGCCCACGACCCGGCGACCTGCGGGCACCTGACCTGCCACGGGTTCTACGCCGCCACCACCGACCCGGCCCGGCTCGCCGCCATCGTCAACGCCGTCCCGGGCGGTCAGCTCGCCGTACGCACCGGCGCCGTGTCCGGGCTGGCCGTGATCGATGTGGACCCCGCGCACGGCGGCGACGCCAGCCTGTCCGAGCTGATGACGGCCGGGCTCGTGCCGCGCACCCTGCACGTTCACACCGGATCCGGTGGCCTGCACCTGTACTACCGCCACCCCGGCCACGAGCTGCCGTCGCGGCCGATGCCGAACCGGGCCGGGATCGACTTCAAAGCAGACGGCGGGTACGTCGTCCTGCCGCCCTCGCTGCACCACCGCACCCACCTCCCGTACCGCTGGGGAACCGCCGCCGACCACGTGGAGGAGATGCCCCCCGCGCTGATCACCGCGTGCCTGCCTGCGCCTACGCCGGCCGAATTGCACCCGCACCCGACCACGGCCGCCGCGACCACTCCGGGAGGGGGCATCTCCCACCCGGACAAGCTCCTCAGCGCCCACCTGGACGCCGTCCGGCACGCACCCAAGGGGAAGCGCCGCACGACGCTCTACGGGGCTGCCAGAGGCGTTGCGCGGATGGTCGCGGCCGGAGCAATCGACCGGACCGACGCCATCACCGCACTGACCGACGCAGGACACCGAGCCGCCCAGACACCACGCGACATTCAGGCCGCCATCACCGGCGGTTTCCGTGACGAAGGGATCGCCGCCGCATGAGCGCCGCCGAGCTGCCCGACTGGCTGCCACCGCTGACCGAGCCACCAGACGATCCCTGGGGGCCGATCGAACCACCGACCCCGATCCGGCCGCATGTAGTCCGTCCGGGCGCCATGGATTCGCGCAGCGGCTCGCCTGCGTTGTCCGAGCCGGTCTGGGACGGCCCGCCGGTGCCGCTAAAGGCGGATCGGTTGCTTCGACCGTTCCCCGTCGAGGTGTTCCCCGGGTGGCTGGCCGACCAGGTGACCGCCGTCGCGGAAGCGACCCAGACGCCTACCGATCTCGCCGGGTCAGTCGCGCTGGCATGTCTGTCCACGGCAGCAGGCGGGAAGGTGCTCGTGCAGGTCGATCGGTCATGGGTCGAGCAAGTCAACCTCTACACCGTCACTGCGCTACCGCCCGGCTCGCGCAAGTCGCCGGTGTTCCGGGCGCTGACCGGTGCATTGTCGGATGCCGAGGAGGCGTTGCAGTTGGCGACGGCACCGCAGCGAACCGAGCTGGAACTGGCCGCGCGGATCGCAGCCGCGCGCGCTGAAGACCTTGCCAAGAAGGCCGAACGCGCCACCGCCAACCCACAAGCGGCGCTGGCTGATGCAACCGCTGCCGCGAAGGAGGCAGCCGAGATCGTCGTTCCTGAGCTGCCCCGGCTGATGACTGACGACGTGACTCCGGAGTCCTGCGTCTCGCTCATCGCCACCCATGGCGGCCGGATCGCGGTGCTGTCGGCCGAGGGCGATGTGTTCGCCACCCTCACCGGCACCCGCTACTCCGCAGCCCCCAACCTCGGGGTGTTCCTCAAGGGCCACGCAGGCGACAAGATCCAGGTCGACCGCAAAGGTCGTGAAGCCGAATCGATCGACCGGCCCGCGCTGACGCTCGGAGTCACCACTCAGCCCGGAACCCTGCAGGGCTTGGCCGCACAGCCCGGCTTCCGTGACCGAGGCGTACTCGCACGCATCCTCTACAGCCTGCCTGTCAACACCGTTGGCCGACGCAACAACCGGGCCGAAGCGGTCCCTGAAGCAATCGGGACCACCTACAGCGATGCCCTTCGCGCCCTCGTGCTGCTTCTGGCCGACCATGACACCCCGCACCACCTCGAGCTCACCCCCGACGCCCGGCAAGTCCTCCTCGACTTTCAAGACTGGATCGAACCCCGGCTCCACCCCCAGACCGGTCAGCTTGCACCCATCACTGACTGGGCATCCAAGCTCGCCGGAGCCGTCGTGCGGATCGCCGCACTACTTCACCTGGCCCACACCTTCACCACCGGCTACGCCACCCCCATCACCGCCGACACCATGCACGCCGCCGAACGCATCGGCCGCTACTACCTAGACCACGCTCTAGCCGTTTATGACCTCATGGGCCGGTCTGATCCTGACCTGGACGATGCCCGCGAAGTGCTTGCCTGGATCAACGAACAGGGCAACGACACCTTCACTCGTCGCGACCTTCTGCGAGCGAAGAACGGCCGGAGTGGCCTGAACACGGCGGCAGACCTAGAAGCCCCTCTGCGTGTCCTCACTGAACACGGCTACATCCGGCTCCGGGAGAGCAAGCCGGGACGCGGCCGCCCGTCAATCGCTTACGACGTCCACCCGGCAGCCCTCCAGACCCCCTGACAAAAATGACAAAAATGACGAAACCCGAGATCTGTCATTTTTGTCATTTTTGTCAGGATCCTCACCGACGCAGGGAGACCTAGCACTGTGAGTCAACTGATGAGCGACGAGCTGGCGGCGCACATACAAGCGGTTGTCGCTGCCGCCCCGCCGCTGACCGATGAGCAGTTGAATACGATCGTCTCAATACTCGCACCGACGCCGGTTACCGCCCCCGGCCGGACCCGGATCAAAGCCGCGATGGGTGGGCCGAAGCTGAACCACTACGCTGCCGAGGCGGCGGCGTAGCCATTAGCCACATTGCTGTAGGTCCGGCCGCTCGGTTGAGCGGCCGGACCTACGCTTTCAGGCGAGAGCAGTCGCTCCGTTCCATAGAATCGGGACGGTTACCGGGTCAAATTTCCTGCTTCCGTGCCGTCCTGGTCTCAATATCACGGTCATGAGACTTTCGAGAACGGTTCTCTGAGCCATCAATTTCAGGTCATCGAATGCGGCGGCCGGGTCAGGTTTGTTGAGAAGCTCGACGAGCGGCGCGTTTCCGCTGACGGCTGCGAGGCGACGTTCGATATCTTGGATTTCAATCCGGACTTTCTCCGTGGCGACCGCATATCGACGCCCGTCGATATGCCCGGCGTCATAGTCGCTCTCAATTCGCCCGAGCCTGGCGCGTAGTGCCTTGGCTTCAGCCTCCAAAGGGGCGGCGGACTCGACCGGCGCACGGCGCATTCTTGCGAGTACGTCGGTCAGGCCGAGCCGTGCCTTGATTACGGAATTCAGGTAGGCGTCCACAGGTGCGATAGAGCGAACCAGGCACGCATTAGGGCAGCGATAGCGGTTACCTGACCAGGCGTAGATCCGTGAGCCGCAATCGCAGCACAAGAAGAGTCCGCTGCCCAGATGGCGGCGATGCGTGCCGACCTTGTTCGTCTTCCGGCGCGGATCAGCGAGCCGTGCCTGCACTAGGGCGAATTGGTCTTCTGATACCAGTGGTTCCCAATTGCCGGGCTTCCCTGTGACTTCGCCTCTGTAGATCGCCAAACCGGCATAGCGCGGGTTGCGAAGGATTGAGGCGATGGACGAAGAACTCCAGCGCCCGCCGCGTCGTGTCTTGATCTCCTCGGATTCAAACCGTGTTGCAATTCCTTTGAGTGATTCACCGTGGCCGAAATCGCGGAAAATACGCCGAATGATGACGGCCTCAGATTCGATCACTTCACCGGCCGTGGTATATCCGGTGAGCCGGACTCCGAGAGGCGGGCGGCCCATATCGGCCCGCTGCTGAAGGGCGCGCTTCTGCCGGGCGCTTTTACGGTCAACTTCTCCCCGGGCAACAGCGAGTTTGATTCGAGCGAAGAGCATGCCGCCGTCTGTCGAAAGATCAGCCTCGCCGTTGGCCGTGACGATCAGCAGTTGGCCGGTTTTCGCGCGGTCAATCCAGTCTTCGAGCTGGCGAGGCTGGCGGGTTAGGCGGTCCAGGTCGTAGCAGACCAATGCATCGAACGCTCCGGCATCGTAGGCGTTGATCAGCGCGTCATATCCGGGTCGCTTCTTGCGGGCATCGCTGGCGCTGACGCTGTTGTCGACGTACTCGCCGACGATCGTCCATCCGCGCTCGTCGCAGATACGCCGGCAGTCCTCCCGTTGGCGGTCGATGGCCAGCATCTCGCCGGTGGCGTCCAGGCTGATGCGTAGGTACAGTGCCGCGCGGCGGCTAAGCTTCAGCGTCACATGTTGGATGGTAGCGGAACTGGGTGGAGTTCCGCTTCAACGTCTAGGTTTTCACCGTTTCGAAGGACGCAGATGGCCCGCCCCTACAGCCCTGGTCCCAAAGAGTTCGTCTTCGGTGGTGGAGACGGCGGCGACCAGCGGGTCGTCGTACCTGACGCTCAGGAAGCGTACGTGGCGTTCTCCACGTTCTTCCGGGTCCAGGACGGTGGCACCTGGACCATCGACGACGAGCCGGCGGGCCAGCGGTTGGTGCTGATGCCCGGTCAAGCGGTGCTCGCCCGGAGTACGGCGGGAAGCCTCGAGTACCTCAAGGTCGACCGGCCGAACCGCTACCTGCCGGGCGCGATGCTGTTCTTCGAGAACGGGTACGCCGGACTCGATCACTTCGGCCCGTGGCTGCCGAACCTCGCGGACCTCGACGCGACGCCGGAGGCCCGCGGTGCCACCCGCGCCGCGACGATCACGACCGAAGCCGCGGCGCTCGAAGAAGCCGGCCGGATCTGGGCGGATTCGGGGATCGTCGACCCGAGCGACCAGTGGTACGTCTTCTTCGACTCGCACGGTGCCGAGGACGACCGGGCTGAACGCGCCGCCCTGCTGGTCCTGATCGAGTTCCTCGGGCTCGAACGGGTCGACGCCCCGGCCGAGGCCGCCGACGGCGAAGTCTGGGTGCGCAGGGACGCGCGCCTCGACACCGAATTCGAACGGTGGTCATGAGAGACGTCGTCTTCGCCCGTGACGGGTGGATTCCGAAGGTGGTCCGGGACGACGGCGTACTGCGGATCGAGCTTGGTGCCGGGGCCGATGCCAACCACGATCCGCGGACGTTCACGTTCCCGATCGAGGACGCCCATCTTGCGGTGATCGAGGACGATCTGCGGAGGCACCTGCTGCTGTGGAGCGCGATTCTGCCGCTGTGCGACGCGGCCGGGACTAGGGGGCTCCTGGACGAAGATGCTGCTGTCGCGCTGCTGGATCCGATCCTCTTCGGTGCGCCTGCTGACCTCGAGGCGTTGTTCCGGCGCATCCGGTGGGACAGGAGCCGGCTCGTTGCCCACGGCGCCGACCTCGACCTGCTCGATCGCGGCCAGGTCTGGGCCGCGATGGGCGCGGCGACCTCGTCGGCTGACTGGCCTCGGGTTCAGGAGCACGACGCGGACCGTCGACGCACTGAGCGTGGGGTGACGCTGGCTCCGCTCGACGCCGCGATCCTGAAGTTCACCGGGCGGTACCTCCATGGCGCGACGATCCCGCAGCGTCGTCCCGAGGCGGTCGATCCGGCGCTGCTGCCCGGCGTACTGCGGGTGATCGCGACCGCGGAGCGAGCGTGCGCCGGTCTGCGGATCAATCGCGATCCGCGCCGGGGCGGACGTGCCACGGACAAGCGCGACTGGGACCGGATGGCGGCGGCGGTCGATGCGGCGGTACGCCGTACGCACCCTGAGCTCGTCGAGGACGCGGTGGCGACCGTGAAGTTCCTGCTGTGCTCGGAGGCCGCGAGCCGCGCCAGGAGCCTGCCGATCGAGGACGACGGCGGCGTTGCCGAGAGACCGCTGATCTTCACCGACGACAAGGACGGCGAGGTGACTTGGCTCCCGGGCGGTCCCCGGACTGCGACCGCGGAGTTCTGGGAGTTCGTCAGCGAGCGCTCGGCTGCGAACAACGAGGTGTTCACGATCGAGGACGAGGAGTTGGGGGAAGGCCTCCAGCTCCACTTCTACGCGGACTCGAGCGCGCGGATCACAACGCTCTCCGGAGGCGGACACCGCGTCGAGTACAGCCTGGTCGACGGGCTGGAGGGATACCGGACGATGGTCCGAGCCTTCGTCACAGGCGGCTACACCGCGCTGGATGGGCACGGCCCGTGGCTGACCAGCGTCATCGATTTCGAACAGGCCCGCCGCCAACGCAACGCCGACAAGCGCTGACTGGCAACGTGGCCGAGATCTGGTGGGCTCGTTGATCCACTTCCTCGACGTCGGCTACCTGCGCAACGCGCTCCGGATCCGTTGCCGGCGCGAGGGCGATCAGGTCACGATCAGCTGGCAGAACTCCGATCCGAGCCTCTTCACGGCGCCACCGTCCGGAGAGGTCACAGTTGGCGTGCCCGAATTCCTCGCCGCTGTTGACGAGTTCCATCAGGCGTTCATCTCGGCGATGGACCTTCGCGTCGCCGAGGTCGTCGCTGCTCCGCCGCTCGGCCTCGCCGTAGACCTCGTTCACCTGCACGTCGAACAAGCTGAACGCGCGACATGACTCTCCCGTGCGTTCGCCCGAAAAAGCGGCGACCGACTGGGCCAGTATCCGGACCGCGGGCCCGCCTCAGCGCACCGAGGCTTCACGGTTCGCCGACAATCGAGTCGTGACCTCGATTCCTGCCTTCCGCTACCACCCGGATCCGATCGCGACCGGCTCCGCGGTCGCCGACGGTGGCGCATGCGAGCTGTGCGGTGAGGTGACCGGCGCTCGCTACGCCGGCCCGATCCTCGGTCGGCAGGCCGAGCGGCTCTGTCTCGGGTGTATCGCCGACGGGACGGCTGCCGAGCGCCTCGGACGACCCGATGGATCGGCTGAGTTCAGCGACGGGTTGCGGAGACAGTCCGACAGTCTTCCGAGTGCGGTGCTGGAGGAGATCCTGCGTCGCACGCCGGGGTACTTCTCGTGGCAGGAGTCGTACTGGCTCACGCACTGTGGCGACGGGGCCGCGTACCTCGGCCGGACGGGGTGGGACCAGATCAAGGACGACGATGAAGCCCTGAAAGCCCTTCGGGACGAGGCTCAGGAGCTGGGCATGGATACTGCTGCGGCGCAGGAGTGGATCAGCCGGCTCTCGCCTGATGGTGACATGACGGCGTACCTCTTCGAGTGCCTGCATTGCGGCGTGCACCTGGCATACTCCGACGCCAACTGAGGCCTGGCGTGATCGGGAAGCAGGTTGGCGGGATCGGTTAGTGCTGTGGCGGGGTTGGCGGAACTAGCGTCGGGAGTGGCGGTCAGTGGGGCCGTTGTTGAGGAGGGCTTGATGACGACCGTGCTGGTGACTGGGGCTTCGTCCGGGATGGGTAAGGCGACGGCGGAGAAGCTGCTCGAGGACGGTTACACCGTGTACGCCGTGGCGCGGCGGGTTGAGTTGATGCGGGACCTGGAAGAGCGGGGCGCCACGGTTGTTGGGGTGGATGTGACCAACGACGACGAGCTGGTGAAGTTGGTGGAGTCGATCGACGGTGGCGTGGACGTGCTGGTGAACAACGCTGGGTTCGGGTTGTACGGCGCGGTGGAGGACACCTCGATCGACGATGCGCGGTACCAGTTCGAGGTGAATGTGTTTGCGATGGCTCGGCTGACGCAGTTGGTGTTGCCGGGGATGCGGGCGCGGAAGAACGGGCGGATCGTCAATCTGTCGTCGATGGGTGGCAAGGTCTACACGCCGCTCGGGGCCTGGTACCACGCGTCGAAGCATGCGGTGGAAGGGTGGTCGGACTGCTTGCGGATCGAGGTCAAGCCGTTCGGGATCGATGTGGTGGTGATCGAGCCGGGGATCGTCGCGACCGAGTTCGGGTCGGTGCTGGCGGGGCCGGTGATGGAACGGTCGGGGCAGGGTGCCTACGCCGATCTCGCGGGCCGGATCGCGGCGGCGTCGGCCGGGGGCTCCGGTGCGACGTCGCCGGCGAAGCTTGCGGACGTGATCGTCAAGGCGATCGGGGCGCCGCGGCCGCGGACCCGGTACGTCGCGGGGCAGTACGCGCGGCCGTTGCTGTTCGTGCGGAAGTGGTTCGGTGACCGGGTCTACGATCGCGTGCTGATGAGCCGGGTGTGAGCACGGATCGCTACACCCTCGGCCCGTCGGCGCGGGCGCTGCTGGCCGATCTCGAGGTGTCGGTGCCGGCGGTGCTGCAGCGGGCTCGCCTGCCTGAGGGGCTGTTGTCCGGCGGCACCGTCGAGCTGACGCCGCCGGAGTACCACGCGTTCTGGCGGGCGCTCGCCGAGGAGCTGGACGATCCGGTGCTGCCGATCACGGTCGCGCGGTTGCTGTCGGCGGAGGTGTTCGATCCGCCGTTGTTCGCGGCGTTCTGCAGTCCTTCGCTGCTGGTCGCCGCCGAGCGGATGGCGCAGTACAAGCGGCTGGTGGGACCGATGCGGCTTGAGGTCAGCGGTTCGAGGATCGAGCTGGTCTGGCCCGACGACGAGCAGCCGCCGGACGAGCTCGGCCTGGTGGAGCTGCTGTTCTGGGTGGCGCTCGCGCGGATCGCCACGCGGTACGACGTACAGCCGCTCGGTCTGACCGCGCCGGTTATCGTGCCGGTGCCCGATCAGTACGCCGAGTACGTCGGGGTGCCGGTCGCCCGTGGGTCCCGATGGTCGATCACGTTCGCCGCCGCCGATGCCGAGCGGCCGTTCCTCACCGCGAACGAGCGCATGTGGGACTACTTCGAGCCCGAGTTCCGCCGCCGGCTGGCCGACCTCGACCAGGGCACGCCGACCGTGGAGCTGGTGCGTACGGCGTTGCTGAAGCTGCTGCCCGCGGGTTCCGGTACGGCGGCCGCGGTGGCCGGCGAGCTTGCGATGAGCGTCCGCACCCTCCAGCGCCGGCTGCAACTGGAGTCCACCGGCTTCCAGACCGTCCTCCGCGACACCCGCGAGTCGCTGGCCCGCCACTACCTGACCACGTCGACGATGACCGCCGCCGAGATCGCCTATCTCCTCGGGTACGACGACACGACGTCGTTCTACCGAGCCTTCCACGCGTGGACGGGGCAGACCCCAGAGGTTGCGCGCGGCGGGTAGTGGGGCTTGTGGGGGGCCGCGAGGTGTGGACCCGGTGATATTGGCTGGCGCGGGGGTGGTCACACTTGGTTAGGTAGAGGTGTATGCCCTGACGGTTTGTTAAGGAGACGGTATGAGCGACAAGTCCAGCAAGCCGGCGAAGGACGATCTGCAGGCGAAGTTCCGTGAGGCGCTCGCGAAGAAGAACGCGCAGCACGAGTCGCATCCGGGGAGTGGGCCGCGGCACGAGGGTGTCGGCGAGGCGCACAACGACAAGCAGAAGCGTCAATTCCGGCGGAAGTCCGGTAGCTGATCCAGCAGGCGCACGTCCGGTAGCTGACACAGCCGCCCATCCATCCGTTCCGAGCCCCGGGTTGCCGCCCGGGGCTCTAGCTTTTGTCAGGCGGTACGGCGAAGGAAGCGCGGTTTCGACCGTCTAGAGTCGGCCGCGTGGACGTGCCGCTGCATTTTGCCGTGAAGACCCGGCTGGTCGATCTGTTGGAGCGGTTGGGGGAGGGCGCGGCGCTGCCGCCCGAGCGGACGTTGGCGGCGGAGTTCGGGGTGTCGCGGTGGACGATGCGGCAGGCGATTCGTGAGCTGGTCGCCGACGGGCGGCTGCGGGCGCGGCAGGGGCAGGGGACGTTCGTTGCCACTCCGAAGCTGATTCAGCCGTTGGCGCTGGTGAGCTACACCGAGGCGCTGCGGGCTCAGGGGCATGAGCCGGCGCGGGAGGTGGTGGCGTTCGAGGAGGTCGACGCCGACGCGGAGCTGGCGGACGGGCTCGGAGTGGCGGTCGGCGCGCCGGTGCATCGGTTGGAGCGGGTGCTCTTCGCCGATGGGCAGCCGATCGGGCTGGAGATCACGTACCTGGCGGTCGAGCGGTTTCCGACCTTGCGGGCTGTACTGCGGCCGACGGGCTCGCTGTACCGGTGCCTGACCGATGAGCTCGGCGTGCGCTTCGGGGAGGGCGAGGAAGTGGTCGAGACGGTGATCGCTTCGCCGCGGGAGGCTGAGCTGCTGCAGGCGACGCAGTCGATGCCGATGTTCTTGCTGCACCGCCGGAGCCGCGACGTCGACGGTCGGCCGATCGAGGTGGTCCGGTCCTTGTATCGAGGGGATCGGGTCGCCTTCCGCGCGACGCTGCGGCCCTGAGCACCGGCCGCGCTGCGGCCCTGATCCCCAATTGTTCGCTTTCGCTTCACCCTGCTGACAGCTGATCGCTCAGCCTCTTTAATTGGTCCGGACCAATCTTGGTCGCGACGGACACGAGGAGGCAGTTGTGCGGGTGGTTGTTGTAGGTGGCGGAGTCCTGGGCACGTTCCACGCCTGGGAGGCGGTACGGCGGGGTGACGAGGTCGTGCACCTCGAGCGGGAGGCGGGACCGCGCGGGGCGACCGTGCGGAACTTCGGCCTCGTCTGGGTGAGCGGTCGCGCTGACGGTCCTGAGCTGGAGACGGCGGTCCGGGCCCGCGAGCTGTGGGAGCAGGCGAGCGAGAAGGTCGCCGGGCTGGACTTCCGTCCGGCCGGGTCGCTGACGGTGTGCCGGACCGAGGAGGAGCTGGCGGTCGCGAAGGAAGCCGCCGAGCGGGACGCCGGCGAGCAGAGCGTGGGAGGTGCCGGCCGGGGGTTCGAGTTTCTGGACGCCGAGCAGGCGCGGAAGCTCAACCCGGCGCTGAGGGGAGAGATGCTCGGAGCGCTCTGGTGCCCGCGGGATGGCGTAGTTGAGCCTCGTGAGGTGCTGGCTGCAGTGCGCAAGCAGCTGGAGAGTTCTGGTCGGTACTTGTTCGTGCCGGGGCGTGAGGTCCGGGACGTGAGGGATCGGCAGGTGCGGACCGACGACGGCGTGGTCCACGCGGCCGATGAGGTCTGGCTCTGCACCGGCGCCTGGCACAGCGGGCTGATCCGTGAGCTCACCGACGACCTCCCCGTACGCCGGGTCCGCCTGCAGATGATGCAGACCGCGCCCCTCGACGAACAGCTGACCACAGCGATCGCCGACGCGGACAGCTTCCGTTACTACCCGGCGTACCAGGGCCCGGCGCTCGATGCGCTCAACCAGGTGCCGCAGGCAACAGTTGCCGACGACCACAAGATGCAGCTGCTGATGGTCCAGCGGACCCACGGCGGCCTGACCATCGGGGACACCCACGAGTACGCCGAGCCCTTCGGGTTCGACGTCCAGGAAGATCCGTACGACTACCTCAAGACCGCTGCCGAACAGATCCTCGGCCGAGAGATCCCCAAGGTCGTCAGGCGCTGGGCCGGGGTCTACTCCCAGGCGACCACTCCCGGCGAGGTCGTCGTACGGCGGACGGTTGCCGACGGCGTGCACCTGGTCACCGGCCCCGGCGGCCGCGGCATGACGATGGCCCCGGCGATCGCCGAGGCAAGCTTCGCGGCGGTGAACCGATGACGGAACAGGCGCGGATCCAGCTCGTGGTCCTCGACATGGCCGGTACGACGGTCGCCGACGACGGCCTGGTCGAACAGGCCTTCACCACCGCGATCGGTGCCCAAGGCATCGAACCCGGCAACCCCCGGTACGACGCCATGCTGGCGCACGTCCGCGCCACCATGGGCGAGTCCAAGATCACCGTCTTCCGGCACCTGCTCGACCACGACGAAACCAAGGCCCAGCAGGCGAACCAGGCCTTCGAGACGGCGTACGGCCAGCTCGTCGACGACGGTCACTGCCGCCCGATCGACGGCGCGCACCAAGCCATCCAGGAACTCAAGGACGACGGCCTCAAGGTCTGCCTCACGACCGGTTTCGCCGCGACGACGCAGCAGCGCATCCTCGCCGCACTCGGCTGGGGCACGCTCGCCGACCTCACCCTCTGCCCGGCGCAGGCAGGCCGCGGCCGGCCGTACCCGGACATGGTCCTCAAGGCCCTGCTCCACCTCCGCGCCGACGCCACCGCGAACGTCGCGGTGGCCGGCGACACGGCGTACGACATGACCTCGGGAACACGCGCCGGTGCCGGCGTCGTGGCCGGGGTCCTCACCGGCGCCCACGACCGGTCGCAGCTCGCGGCCGCGGGGGCCACCCACGTGATTGAGTCGGTCCGGGACCTGCCCGGGCTGCTCCGCGACCGAAAGCTGGAGAAGTGAAGGCACTCAAACCCCTGCTCGCCGCCGCCCTGCTGCTGACCGTGCTCGCCGCCTGTGGCGGGACCGGGGCCGCGTCCACCGGCGATGCCAAGACCGTGACCGTCTACACCGCCGACGGGCTGGCCGAGTGGTACCAGACCCGGTTCGCCGCGTTCACCGAGAAGACCGGGACCAAGGTCCAGGTCGTCGAGGCCGGATCGGGCGAGGTGGTCTCCCGGCTGCAGAAGGAGAAGTCCAACCCGCAGGCCGACGTCGTCGTGACGCTGCCGCCGTTCATCCAGAAGGCGGCGGCCGACGGCCTGCTGCAGCCGTACGCCGTACCGGGCTCGGACCAGGTGAAGGGTCTCAAGGCCGACAACTACGTGACGGTGGTCGACAACTACCTGAACTTCATCGCGAACCAGAAGGCCGGCGGCCCGAAGACGTTCGACGACCTGCTGGACCCGCGGTTCAAGGGCAAGGTGCAGTACTCGACGCCCGGTCAGGCCGGCGACGGTACGGCGGTGCTTCTGCTGCTGCAGCATCTGCTCGGCAAGCAGGGCGCGCTCGACTACCTCGGCAAGCTCGAGGCGAACAACGTCGGTCCGTCGGCGTCGACCGGCAAGCTGCAGCCGAAGGTGAGCAAGGGCGAGATCTGGGTCGCGAACGGCGACGTCCAGATGAACCTGGCCTCGATCGCGAACGACAAGTCCGCGTTCGGCCTGTTCTTCCCGGCGACCAAGGACGGCAAGCGCACCACGGTCTCGCTGCCGTACGTGATGGGCCTCGGGGCCAACGCCCCGAACGCCGACGGCGGCAAGCAGCTGATGGACTACCTGCTCTCCGCCGACGCGCAGCAGACCGTCTCCGGCGACGCGTTCGGCATCCCGGCGCGCTCCGACGTGAAGCCGGCCGACGCGAACTACCAGGCGGTCGAGAAGGCTGTCGACGGGGTCGAGATCTGGCAGCCGGACTGGAGCGCGGTGCTCGCCGACCTCGACGCGGACGTTGCGGCGTACACGAAGGCCGTGCAGGGATGACCGTCCAGCTGGACGACGTCACGGTGCACTTCGGCCGGACGTGTGCGCTGGAAGGGCTGAACCTGACAGTGGCCGCCGGGGAGACCGTCGCCCTGCTCGGCCCTTCCGGGTCGGGCAAGTCGACGGCGCTCAAGGCGGTCGCCGGGTTCGTTCGGCCGAGCCGCGGGCGGATCCGGATCGGCGGGGTCGACGTCACCGACGTACCGCCGGCCCAGCGCGGGATCGGCGTCGTCGTTCAGCAGTACGCGCTGTTCCCGCACCTGAGGGTCGCCGACAACGTGGCCTTCGGGCTGCGGGCGGCGCGTCGGCCGAAGCGTGAGGTGCAGCAGCGGGTTGCCGAGATGCTCGCGATGGTGGGCATGGAGGCGTATGCCAGGCGATTCCCACGCGAGCTGTCCGGTGGGCAGCAGCAGCGAGTCGCGATCGCGCGGGCGCTCGCGATCCGGCCGCCGGTGCTGCTGCTCGACGAACCGCTGGCGGCGCTCGACGCGCAGTTGCGGGCCGACATGCTGGACGAGCTGCAGAAGCTCCGGCGTGAGGTACCGGACGTCGCGATCGTCTACGTCACGCACGACCAGGCCGAGGCGCTCGCGCTCGCGGACCGGATCGCGGTGATGCGGGATGCTCGACTTGTCGACATCGCGCCGGCGGCCGAGCTCTACCAGGCGCCGCCGTCGGCGTTCACCGCGTCGTTCCTGGGCGGCGCGAACCTGCTGCCGGTCGAGGTGAAGGACGACGAGGTGACGGTCGCGGGTCATCGGGTGCCGGGCGTGAAGCCGGCGAGTGGCGATCTGCTGTGTGTACGGCCGCACGCGATCCGGCTCGAGGCCGGCGGGGTGCCGGCGCGGCTGGTCGGTGCGCAGTGGCGTGGTGCTTCGTACCGGCTGACCTGTGTGATCGACGGGCTGGCCGATCACCCGGTGCACATCGACGTACCGGCTGATCGGGACCTTCCCGCGGTCGGGTCGGTGGTGTCGATGCGGTTGCCGAGCGAGGCGTGCAGCTTGGTGGAGTCGCGATGACCGCCGTCGCGGTTGCGCTGAGCAACAAACAGGTAGCGGTACGCCGTACCTGGTCGCTCTGGCTGATCCCGCCGTTGCTGCTGATCGCGATCCTGGTGGTCTACCCGTTGATCCTGGTGGCGGCCGAGTCGCGCGGGTCGTGGAGTGAGGTGATCGGGTCGAGCGAGTTCCGGCAGGCGTTGCTGCGAACCGTCCAGATCGCGGTCTGCTCGACGGCCGGGTGCCTGCTGGTCGGGACGTTCCTGGCGGTGGTGATCAGCTTCGTGCCGTTCCCGGGCGCGCGGATCGTGTCCGGACTGGTCGACGCGATGCTGGCGTTGCCGTCGTTCCTGGTGGCCTTGTCGTTCACATTCCTCTACGGTTCGGCCGGCGTACTCGGCGCGGTCACGGGTGGGTTTCTCACGACGCCGTGGGCGGTGGTCCTGGCCGAGATCACCTTCTACACCCCGTTCGTGATGCGCCCGTTGCTCGGGGCGATGAGCCAGATCCCGCGCGTCCAGCTCGACGTCGCGGCGAGTCTCGGCGGCGGTCCGTGGCGCGTGCTGCGCCAGGTGATCCTGCCCGAGGTCCGGCCGGCGCTCGCGGCCGGTGGCGGACTGACGTTGCTGCTGACGCTGAACGAGTTCGGGATCGTGCTGTTCCTCGGGGCGCGCGACACGACCACGTTGCCGCTGCTCGTGCACACCAAGGGGATCGTGATGTTCGACTACCCGGCCGCGTGCGTGATCGCGGTCGTCCAGATCGCCTTGTCGATCGGCCTGTACGCCGTACTGCGCGGAACGCTGGGAGGTCGTCGTGCTCGTCTGGTCTAGGGGTCCGAAGCTGGTTGTCCAGGGCATCTTCCTGCTGGTCTTCGGCGTACTCGTGCTGGCGCCGTTCGTCGTGGTCGCGGCCGCGGCGTTCGCCGGGAGCTGGAACGGCGTCCTGCCGTCCGATCCGACCGTCGCCCATGTCAAAGAGGCCTTGTCCGGCGACGAGTTGGCCTCGATCGCCGTGAGTCTGCAGACGGCGTTCCTCGGCGGGTTGCTGGCGGTCGGGTTCGGGACGTGGGCAGCGCTCGCGAGCCGGGCCGCGACGCCGGGGCTCGCGCGGCTGACCGATGCGTTGCACCACCTGCCGATCGCCGTACCGTCGGTGGTTGTCGGACTGAGCCTGCTCGTCGCGTTCTCGCGGCCGCCGCTGCTGCTCAACGGGACGAAGTGGATCGTGGTCATCGCGCATCTCGTGCTGATGGTCGCCTTCACGTACGGGACCGTGACGGCGGCGTTGCAGCGGACGGACGACGTGTACGCCGACGTCGCCGCGTCCCTGGGGGCGTCGTCGGCGCGCGTGCTGTGGAAGGTCCGGCTGCCGATGCTGCGGCCGGCGATCGTGTCGTCGGCGGGGCTGTCGATCGCGTTGTCGATGGGTGAGGTCGGGGCGACGATCATGGTCTACCCGGCGTCGTGGCGGACGTTGCCGGTGGGCGTGTTCGCGTTGACGGATCGGGGGCAGACGTTCACCGCCGCGGCGGAGTCGCTGGTGCTGCTGGCGGTGACCGTCGTTCTGGTGGTCGGGCTGGATCGGCTGCGTGGGCGAGCCGCGGGCTAGAGGAGTTCGGCGAGGAGGTTGGCTGCCCGGTCGGCGCCGTCGGTGCTGACCGGGAGGTAGTCGACGGGGTCGGTGAGGGCTTTGGCGACGGCTTCGGCGAGGAGGTCGGGATCGGCGGCTTCGGCGTACTCGAGTTGGTGGCCGGCGCGGTAGCGGTCGAGGCGGGCGGCGACGTGGAAGTTCTGCTCGAAGTGGTGCTGGAGCGGGACGTAGACGAAGGGGACTCGTTGGGCGGTGAGTTCCATGCAGGTGGTGAGGCCGCCTTGGGTGATCACCACGTCTGCCTTGCCCAGTTGCAGGTGGAGGTCGGGGAGGTAGCCGTGGAGGCGGACGCCGGGGACTACCTGTAGGGAACTGGGATCGATCCGGGGCCCGGTGACGATGTCGAAGGTCAGGCCGGGGACAAGGCGTTGGATGGCTGGTACGGCGTCGAGGACGCGGCCGAGGAGAGCGGCGCCGGCGCCGGAGCCGCCGACCGTGACCAGGCAACGAGGCGATCCGGACAGCTGACGAGGCGGAGGCTCGAAGCCGGTGATGTAGCCGGTGAAGGTGTAGTGCTGCTCGGTCCACTCGCGGATCAAGGGGAGACCAGGGCCGAAGCCTTCTCCAACGATGTCTTCGGGATCACCGACGAACAAGGAATGATCGCGCAGGCGGCGGTAGCGCGCCCGCTGGGTGAGCATCTCCGCGTTGTAATCGGTCGTCAGGGCCGACTCCGAGGCGTCCATCGGGAGCCAGCCGACGAAGTCGGTGAGCCAGGCGTAGGCGAAGCGTTTGAGCTCCGGGTTCTCGTGCAGGAAGTAGTCGACCTCCCAGGCCTCGTCGCCGATCACCAGGTCGTAGTGGCGGTCCTCGACCACGTCGTCGAAGGTGAGGAAGTTGGCGACCAGGATCTCGTCCATCCGCCGCAGCGTCTGGAACGCGTGCAGGTCGTGCTCGGCGAACCCGGCCTCGAAATCCACGTGGTCCGACTCGCTGAGCAGCCAGGCCGACGCCGGGTGCACGACCTCGCCCGCGTCGGCGAGCACGCGCGTCACGGGATCCTGCGCGAGCCACTCGATCTCGACATCAGAAGCGAGTGACCGCAACGACCGAGCGATCGCCAGATCCCGGCGCGCGTGCCCGAGCCCGATCGGCGACGACAGGTAGAGCACCCGCCGAGGCCGGGACGCCGCGCGTTCCCACGTACGCCGTACGGGCTGCTGCGGCATCAGCCGGGATGCGAAGTCCTTCAGCAGGTGATTGACGACGACCGGGTCCCGAGCCTGCGGCGCGTGCCCGCCGCCGACGACCGTCACCAACGAGCCCCCGGTCAGTTCAGCGAGCCGGGAACCCTCGGCCGGCGGCCGGATCCCGTCCTCCGATCCGTGGACGACGAGCACCGGGCAACTCACGTCGGCGAACCGCGCGGGGTCGAGATGCCCGGAGCGCCCAGCCTCGGTGTCGACCAGCAGCGACGGCGTGATCTCGTGCCCCCAGCCGATCCCGTCCTCGACCTGCTTGGTCGAGTGCGGCTCCGGGAACATCTGGTCGAAGAAGAACTCCAGGAAGTCGTCGTACCCGCCCTCGAGCCAGTAGTGCCGGTTGTACTTCGCCCACCCGTCCGTGCTGTCGTGCCGCTCGTCCCACGTCCACCGCGTGCGCTCCTCCAGCATCGGCGTCAGCCTGGTCGCCGAGCCGATGCAGACCACGCCGAGCACCCGCGACGGCTGCCGCAGCGCGACCTCCAGCGCCCAGGGGCAGCCGCGGGAGAACCCCACCAATACACAGGCCGGAACCCCCACGGCGTCGAGCACCGCGATCGTGTCCGCGACCAGCTCGGCATCGCTGTACGCCGAAGCGCCGGCCGGGCGATCCGACGAACCCGAGCCGCGCCCGTCGAAGGTGACCACCCGGAAGTGCCGCGCCAGGTACGGGACCTGCGCCTTCCAGACCCGTGAGGGCACGAGCGACCAGGTCGGCAGCAGGACGAGCGCCGGGCCGTCGCCTTCGCCGTACACCCGGTAGTGAATGTTCACGCCGTCGCGGGCGACCGAACCCTCCCGATCGGCCGCCCGCGCGGGACGTTGCGCCATGCCGCTCACTGTGTCAGGGGCGGACTTCGTAGACCAGGTTGAACGGCGTCTGCGCCGCGACCCGGAACCGGGTGAAACCGGCCGCTGTCGTCACGTCACGGATCCGCGCCGGCCCGGCCTGCGTGCCGAGCCCGAGGCCGACCTCCTGGGACAGCGACGCCGGCGTGCAGAGCAGCGTGGAGAAGCCGTAGTACGCGCGGCCGACCGGGTTCAGGTTGTCCTCGACCTTGTCGCCGGCCATCGGCTCGACGACCATCCACGTGCCGTCGGCCGCGAGCGACTCGCGGACCCGGCGGGCGGCGCCGACCGGGTCGCCCATGTCGTGCAGCGCGTCGAACGTGGTCACCAGGTCGTAGTTCTCACCGCCGTACGCCGTGGAGCCGGCGACCTCGAAGGTGACATCGACACCCGCGGCGGTGGCCCGTTCACGAGCCGTCGCGATCGACTCCTGGTGGTAGTCGGACCCGGTGAAGCTCGACCGCGGGTAGGCCTGCGCCATCAGGATCGTGGAGGCGCCGTGGCCGCAACCGATGTCGGCGACCTTCGCGCCGTTCGTCAGCTTGCCGACGACGCCGTCGAGCGCGGGCAGCCAGCTCTCGACCAGGTTGGCGTGGTAGCTGGGCCGGAAGAAGCGCTCGCAGCCGTCGTGCACGTCGGTGTCGTGCTCGTGCCAGCCGATGCCGGCGCCGCTGCGGGCCGCGTCGATCATCCGGTCGGTCTCCTGGACGGTCCCGAGCGCGATCTGGAAGAAGCCGGGCAGGAACGCCGGGCTGTTCTCGTCGGTCAGCGCGACGGTCTGCTCGGGCGGCAAGGTGTAGTGGCCGGTCGACGGGTCGTAGGTGACGAAACCGCCTGCGGCCTGGGCGTTGAGCCACTCGCGGACGTAGCGCTCGTGGGTGCCGGTGCGGTCGGCCAGCTCGGCCGGCGTGAGGCCGCCGGCGCCGGCCATGGTCCGGTAGTAGCCGAGTTTGTCGCCCATCACGACGAGGGCCGCGTTGAGCGTCGCGCCGACCTCGCCGACGGCCTGGAACACGAACTGCATCAGCTTGTCGCCGTCGATGCTGACGGGCTGGTCGATGGTGGTCATTCTTGGTCCCCTCCCTGGGATCGCTGTACGTCGCTGACGCTACGAACGGACGCTTTTCAGTCGCATCAGGTGGGTCACCTAGTTCTAGACTCCGAAGATGCTGATCGGGCGGGAGGCCGAGCGGCGGGCGATCGAGCGGCTGGTCGCGGGGGCGAGGGTGGGATCCAGCGGGGTGCTGCTGATCACGGGGGAACCGGGGATCGGCAAGACCACCCTTCTCGACCAGGCAGCCGAGCAGTCCGCCGGCCTTCGCCTGCTCCGGGCGCGCGGGACGGAGAACAGGAGGTGCCGTTCGGTGGGTTGCTGCAGTTGCTCCGTCCGGCGTTGGGTGAGTTGGAGCGGATTCCTTCTCCCCAAAGGGCTGCTCTGCAGGCGGCCCTCGCGCTGACCGCACCGGGTGATCCTGCTGGGCGATTCGCTGTCGGCGCCGCGACTCTCAGCCTGTTGTGCCGGTACGCCGAACAAGCGCCGCTGGCGGTCCTGGTCGACGACGCGCAGTGGATCGACCGGCCGTCCGCCGAAGCGCTGGTATTCGCCGCGCGCCGTTTGGTCGCGGATCCGATCGTGCTGCTGGTGGCGGCGCGGGCGGGCGAGTCGCATCCGTTGGCCGAGGCGGACCTTCCCGTACTGCGTCTCGACGGCCTCGGCCTGGACGACGCCCGCGAGCTAATCGGACGTCGTACGGCGGACGTCGCGCAGGTGCACCGCATGGTCGGCGGCAACCCGCTGGCGTTGCTCGAGCTGAATCCCCAGAGCCTGCACAGGATTCGGCCTGGCGCGCCGGTGCCGGTGCCGCGGTTGCTGGCGGAGGCGTTCTCGGCGCAGGCCGACCGGTTGAGCCCGGAGGCCCGGATCGCCTTGCTGGTCGCGGCCTCCGACGACGGCGAGCTGCAACTGGTCGCCGCCGTCTGCGAAGGCCTCGGCGTTGACGTCGCCGTACTGGCCGAGGCCGAGGACGCCGGACTGGTCCGGATCGTCGACGGGCGGGTGGAGTTCCGGCATCCGCTGGTGCGCTCGTCCGTGTACGCCGGTGCTGCGTCGGGTTTGCGGCGTACCGTCCACCAGGCGATCGCCGGCGAGCTGGCCGACCCGGATCGGCAGGTCTGGCACCTGTCCGAAGCCGCGCTGGGCTCGGACGACGAAGTCGCGCGAAGGCTGGAGATCGTCGCCGGGCACGCGGTCGAGCGCGGCGCGCACGCGGTCGCCGCGACCGCGCTGGAGCGGGCCGCGAGGCTGACGGACGACGAGGCCGAGCAAGGCCGCCGACTGGTCGCCGCGGGGGAGGCCGCGTGGTTCGCGGGATTGCCCGGCCGGGCCGAGGAACTGCTGGTCGAAGCGCTGCGCCGGAAGCTCACGCTGGTGGTCGAGATCCGCGCCCAGGAGCTGCGCGGCGACATCGCCGTACGCTGCGGCTCACCTGGCCAGGCCCGCGACATCCTCCTGGCCGCGGCCGAAGCCGCCGACGACCTACCGACCCGGATCAGACTGCTCGGCGACATCGTCAACGCCTGCTTCTACCTCGGTGACACCGACACGGCGCTACGCGTCGCCGAAGACCTCGACGCACTGCTGCCGAGCATCAACCAGCCCGAAGGCCGCTTGCTCGGCCTGCTCGCGAGCGGGGTCGCGCGAGTGCTCGCGGGCAGCGGCGGCAGCGAGCAGATCCGTACGGCGGTCACGCTGTCCGGCAAGGTGAAGCTCGACCGGCGTCACCAGGTGTGGGTGGTGCTCGCGCCGATGTTCCTGCGCGAACGCGAGGGCGGCCGCGAGGTGATCGAGCAGGTCCTGCGCGACAGCCGGGACGGAGTAACCCTCGGCATGCTGCCCGGCGTCCTGTTCCACCTGGCCCGCGACCAGGCGACCACCGATCGCTGGGCCGACGCGGCGACGTCGTACGACGAAGGGATCCGGCTGTCGCGGGAGACCGGTCAGACCACCGAGCTGGCGATCAATCTCGCGGGGCAGGCGTGGTTGTCCGCGCGGCGCGGGCGGGTCGACGACTGCCGCGCGCAGGCGGCCGAGGCGATCGAAATCTGTACGGCGCGGGAGATCCGGCTCGGGTTGGCATGGTCGTCGTACGCGCTGGGGGACCTCGAACTGGGCCGCGGTGACCCCGCCGCTGCGCTGGAGGCATACAACCGGTTGGTTACTACGCTGTCGGACGGCGGGATGCTGGACCCGGATCTTTCGCCGGCGCCTGAGCTGGTGGAGGTGTATCTGCGGCTCGGCCGTCCGGAGGACGCGGCGGTGACGGCTCGTGCTTTCGCCGAGCGGGCTGCCCGCAAGGGGCTGCCGTGGTCGCTCGCGCGGGCCGCGCGAGCGACAGGGCTGGTGGACGACGACGAAGCAGCCTTCGAGCGCGCGCTGCGGCTCCACGCGTTGACTCCCGACCTCTTCGAGACCGCGCGGACGCAGCTTGCCTACGGCTCCTGGCTTCGGCGGGTGCGACGGCGGGTGGACTCGCGGGTTCAGCTGCGGGCGGCGGTCGGGATCTTCGACCAGTTGGGGGCTGGTACTTGGGCTGATCAGGCGGCGGGGGAGTTGAAGGCGACCGGGGAGACGGCTCGGCGGCGGGAGCACAGCAGTGCCGACGACCTGACGCCGCAGGAACGCCAGGTCGCGCAGCTCCTCGCTGGCGGTCACAGCACTCGCGAGGCCGCGGCGAAGCTGTTCCTCAGCCCGAAGACGGTCGAGTACCACCTGCGCAAGGTCTACACGAAGCTCGGCATCCACAGTCGCGCCGAGCTGGCCGAGCAACTCACCGAGACGTGAGCAGCTTCTCCAGGCGGTCGAGCTCGGGCTCCCAGCCCTGCAGGTGGTTGGCGGCGTCGTCGGGGCCGGTGAAACCCGTGTGCAGCAACAGCATCCGGGTGCCTTCGTCGGCCTTGCTCAGTTCGACGCGCACGGTCGACGGCTTGTCGTCGTCCTCGTCCCACTTCCACGTGAAGGCGAGCAGGTGCGGCGGGTCGACCTCCAGGTAGCTGCCGCGGACGACGTACGGGCCCATCTCGACGACGTACGCGCCACCGACCCGGACGTCGGCGTCGACCTTCAGCTCCAGGGCCGGGTTCGGGCAGTACCACTGCGCGAGCAGCTCGGCCCGCGTCCACGCGGCGTACACGTCCTCGAGCCCCGCCTTCAGCACGCGCTCGATCCGGATGTCACTCACCATCGCCGTTCCCCTCCAGAAGGTCCGCCAGCCGGTCGACCGTGCGGTTCCAGGACGTCGTGAGGTCGCCGAGCCAGACCTCCACCTCGGACAGCGCCTCCGGCCGGATCGCGCAGACCACCGTCCGCCCGGCCTTGCGCCGGGTCACCAGCCCGGCGTCGACCAGGATGTGCACGTGCTTGGTGATCGCCGGCGGACTGATCGCGTGCGGCGTCGCGAGCTCGCCCATGGTCGCTTCGCCACGGCTCAGCCGGGTCACGATCGCCAGCCGGGTCGGGTCGGCCAGCGCGGCGAAGGTCGTGGTCAGCACCAGAACACTTCACCATTTGGTGAACTGTTGCGTCAACCCCCAACGCCACGGCTGACAGTCCACCTGTGAACACTGGGTGAATTCAGCCCCAGGGGCCCCGAACCACAGCGTTGGGATTGGGAGCTCTTTGACACCGGATGGCATGCTCGGGGGCGTGACCGAGTTGATGGACGCCGCCCGAGAGCTGCTCAGCATCGCGATGGCGTCCCATTGGCTGCTGCTCATCCTGTTCCTCGCCGCCGCGATCGACGCCGTGTTCCCGGTGATCCCGAGTGAGGGCCTGGTCGTCACCGCCGGGATGGCGGCCGCGGCCGGTCACCAGAACCTGCTGCTCGTGATCGTGCTGGCGATGGCCGGCTCGGTGATCGGCGAGTGCGTCTGCTACTTCATGGGCCGCGGTTCCGGGCCCGCCCTGCGGCGCTGGATGCGCCGGCGAGAGGCCCGGCAGGCGATGTACGACAAGGTCAGCAAGGCGCTGCACACCCGCGGCGGGCTGATCCTGATGACCGTGCGCTACATCCCCGGCGCGCGGATGGTCGCGACGCTGACCGCGGGCGCGACGGCGTACTCGTTCCGCAAGTTCGTGCTGTTCACCGCCGCCGGCGTCACGGTGGCGTACACGTACGTCGCCCTGCTCGGGTACCTGGGCGGCGACGCCTTCGCGCACGACTCGCTGAAGGCGCTCGCGTTCAGCCTGGGCCTGGCCTTCACGATCGGGCTGGTGCTGGAGACGACCCGGCGGGTCGTCGGCCGCCGCAAAGCGGCGAAGGTTGCGGCCGAGTAACGACTAACTGGACGCTTTCGGCCCGGCCGCGTGTCCCGCGCCAACTGGATCGGCCCCTCGTGCGTCAGTAGGTGTATGACGGGGGCCGTGACACCAACACAGTTCTGGGGAACTGTCCAGGTCGTGGTCGAGGCATGCTGAGGCGGCAACGACTGATCGCAGCGACGGCGGTAGTGGCGGCGCTGGCCGCCGGATGCGCGGACACCGCGCCGGAAGGCTCGTCGAGTCCGTCCGGGAAACCACCATCAGGTACGCCGGCGCCGAGCGAGCCCGACCCGTCGACCACGCTGACGCCGGGCGTGAAACCGCCGGCCGCGGCGCCGGTGACCAGGTCCTTCCCGGCCAAGCTGCCGAACGGCAAACCGCCGCTGTTCATCGTCGTCTCCTTCGACGGCGCCGGCGACCTCGCGCTCTGGTCGCACTGGCGCACGGTCGCCAAGCAGGTCGATGCGCGGATGACCTTCTTCCTGTCCGGCCCGTACGTGTACCCCGAGGCGCGCAAGACCGACTACAAACCGCCGTACAAGAAGCCCGGCGCGTCCGACATCGGCTGGGCCGACCCACCCAAGGCGGTCGCGCGGGCGACCGTGCTGCGGCAGGCGATTGCCGAGGGCCACGAGATCGGCACCCACGCGAACGGCCACTTCTGCGGCAAGAACGGGATCGACCGCTGGACCGCGACGCAGTGGAAGGCCGAGCTCGACGCCTTCGACAAGATGGTCAGGACCGGTCCGGCGCTGGCCGCGGGCAAGGCGCTCGCGGCGCCGTTCGACCCGGCCACGGTGAAGGGCATGCGGACACCGTGCCTGGAGGGCAACCGGCCGGCGTACCGGCAGGTGATGCGGCAGCGCGGGATGCTGTACGACGCCTCCGAGCCGGGCTACATCGCCTGGCCGAAGAAGGAGGACGGCGTGTGGGACTTCCCGCTGCAGTCCGTCGACCTCGCCGGGACGCAGAAGAGCACGCTGACGATGGACTACAACCTCTGGTACGCGCAGACTAAGGCCAAGAAGGCGCCGGTCGCGCACGCGCCGAAGCTGAAGGCGCAGGTGCTGGCGACGTACCGGCAGGCGCTCGCGCGGTCGCGGGCCGGGAACAACCCGCCGCTGTTCCTCGGCAACCACTTCAACCGGTGGAACAACAGCGTCTACTCCGACTCGCTGACCACGTTCGTCAAGGAGACCTGCAAACAGCCGGACGTGAAGTGCGTCAGCAACGTCGAGCTGATCGCCTGGCTGACCAAGTACGGCGTGCCGAAAGGCTGAGCCTCACAGCGTGAAGTAGCCGAACGCGGTCTGCCAGGTGCCGCCCGCCCTGATCCGCTCGACGATCAGCCGCTGCAGCGCGGTGTCCTGCGGGAACTCGTCGAGCCGGCCCAGGTCGTGGCTGCGGAACGTGAAGAAGATCGCGCTGTCCTGGGAGTCGTGCGGTTCGCCGTACTGCGTGAAGCGGCGGCCGAAGCGGACCATGTTCGAGTCCTGCGGCAGGTGGTCGAGCAGGTACGGGTCGATCAGCCAGGAACCGAGCGTGACGGTCTTCACCGGGTGTTCGGGGAAGTGCTCGGCGAAGAACGCGCGCGCCTGGTCGATGCTGTCGTCCACGGCCTCCGGCGTCAGCGGGCCGGTCTCGGCGATGTGCACGCCGATCACCCACTCGCCGGGCTCGACGCCGGGCACCGGGTGCGAGTCCGGCACGGGGTGGATCAGGAACTGCAGCCGGCCCAGCGCGTACAGAGCGCCGGTCCAGTACGTCGTGACCCACCAGTGCGTCTCCAGGCCGAACGTGCCGTGCGTCCGCCGGTGCACCTTCAGCTGCTGACCGAGATCGGCCAGGCTGGCCCAGCTGATCTCGTCGCTCACCCCGCGCTCCTGGTGGAAGCGGCGGATGTCCGGCAGGGTCTCCAGGTACGCCGCGAGCGAGACCAGAGGGTCGTCGGGAGCCTCCAACTGACCTTCCACCGGCACACCGCCGATCGCCTTGCGCAGCTGCGCGGCGAACTCGGCCACCTTCACCGGGTCGACGGAAAGCTTCTCGGCGTCGGCCTGGTCCTCGGCACTGAAACCCAGCAGGCGGTACTCCTCAGCGGTGGTCACCGGTCCAGGATGTCAGATCCTCACCACCCGGGCCGGATGCCGGTCAACGTTCTTCGGCCAGGCCCAGGTAGAGGATGCTCGGGTCGGCGGGGTTGAAGGCCAGGCCCGGGATGCCGTCGAAGGTGTTGTGCTGCTTGGTGAGCTCGCCGGTCGAGGTGCGGAAGCGGTAGAGGTCGGCGCCGTAGTTGGCGAACGAGGTGCCGTAGGCGAAGTACAGGAGATCCGGGTCGGCCGGGCTCGGCCAGAGCCTGTTGCCGTTGTAGAGCGTGGCCTGCGACTCGTCCAGCACCGGCCGGAACTTGCGGCCGCCGTCGTCGGACTGCCAGAGGAAACGAGTACTCCGGTCGCGGTCGTAGCCCTCCATCCAGACCCGCCGCGGGTCGGCGGGGGAGATCGCGACGCTGAACGCGTTGACCCGCTCGACCGGCGCGGCCTGGGTCCAGGACCGGCCGCCGTCGAAGGTCGTGTAGACGCCGTCCGACATCACGCCGGCGACGATGTGGTCGGGGTTCGCGGGGTCGATCACCGCGTCGTACACGAACAGGTCGCGCGCCGGGGCCTTGCCGTGGCGCTGCCAGCTCCGGCCGTCGTCGTGGGACGCGAAGACCTGCCCGTCGCCGGCGACGACGGTCAGAACCCCTTGCCCCGCGTGCAGTGCGGCGATCCCGTTGCCTGGCGTCGGACCCTGCACGGTACTGACCCTGGTCCCGTCGACCCGGTGGATCGGCTGGTCGTTCACGCTGTGCACGTACGCCGTACCGCCCGGCCCCGCCGTCACGTCGTACGTGGCGAGGTCGTCCGGCGATTTGTCGATCTGTTGCCAACTGCAACCAGCATCCGCCGACCGCTGGATCGACTGCCGGCCGATCGCGATCAGCACGTTCGGCTCGTCGAGCGTCGCGACCTTGGCGTAGGTGACCCGCTGCAGCTTCCCCTTGGTCGGCGCGAGCCGGGCCCCGTCGTCGGCCGAGAAGGTCACCCCACCGTCGCCGTACACGGTGTCGCACCGCGGCACGGTCCAGAACCACCCGGGCGAGCTGACCGGGATCATGAGCAGGGCGGCAAGTCCGTGGATGAGCATGCGTCAAGATCTACGGGCGGCACGCCGTACGGGCCAGTGCTGACTCTGGCAGACCTACGACATGACGGGAACCGGTCATATCGTGGGGCCGTGGTCGCCTACCTGCGTTTCCCGCCACCGCCCGAGCAGCACGACGTGGTCGAGCACTACTGGATGGTCGAGGGCGAGGGAGTGGCGGACCAGATCCTGATCCCCAATGGACGTCCCGCGCTGGCGATCGCGCTGGGCACTCCGGGCCACCGGCACGACCCGGTGACCGGCAGCACGTGGCTCAACGACGGCTCGCTGTTCGGCGTGATGACGAGACCGCACGTCCTCAGCCAGTCGGGTCCGTCGAGCTACGTCGGCGTCGAGCTGAGGCCGTGGGGCATCGCCGCGCTGACCTCGCAGCAGCTTGTCGACCAGGTGCTACCGATCGACGCATGGGCGGGAGACGGCGCGACCGAGCGGCTCGCGGAACGGCTGCGGGAGGTCGAGTTCGGTCAGGCGCGCGCCGCGACGCTGGCGGACTGGTTGGCTCCTCGCCTCCGGCCGGTCGACTTCGTCGTGGCCGAGCGCGCCGTGCGTTTGATCGAGGACTCCCGCGGAACGCTGCCGGTCGCGACGCTCTCGCGGGCGCTCGACGTCCCGTACAGCACGCTGCACCGGCGGTTCCGCGACCTGGTCGGGGTCGGGCCGAAGCAGTTCGGGGAGATCGTCCGGTTCTTCCACTTCACCGGTGGGCTGCTCGACGGGCCGGCCGACGGCGCCGCGGTGCTGGCCGCGTTGCACGGGTACTACGACCAGGCGCACGCCGCGCGGGACTTCAAGCGGTACACGGGGGTCAGCGCTTCGTCGTTCCGGCGGATGAGCCACGGGATCGCGGCGCTGATGCATGAGAGTTCCGTCCAAGACCCGCCGGGCGGGGAGCAGGCACGCTGACCGCATGGGACGGATCATTCATGTGGAGCTGACCTCGGCCGATCCTCGCCGGGCGGCGGAGTTCTACTGCGCCGCCTTCGGGTGGCAGAGCGAGGCATCGCCTTTCGCCGACGGCTACCTGCTGGCGGCGACCGGCGAAGGGGACGGGATCGACGCGGCGATCATGAGCCGGGATCACCAGGCGCAGGCGGCGATCGTGTGGTTGCGGGTCGACGATCTGGAGGCCAGCCGTACGGCGGTGGTCGCGGCCGGCGGCTCGGTGGTGGGGGAGCCGCAGGAGATCCCCGGTCAGGGATGGGTTGCCTATGTCCGCGACCCCGAAGGCGTGCTGCTCGGCTTGCGCCAACCTGGGTGAGGGTGGCGCAAGCCGAGCCGCGGGTCAGCCCTGGTACTTGGAGTCGATGTAGACCAGTGCGTCGCCGACGGCGCGTTCGGCGCCGCCGGGGTGGTTGACGAGGGCGCCGTTGACGGCCATCGAGGTGGAGCCGCCGCCGTCGAGGTTCATCGCGTCGCGCAGGCCGAGGGCCTTGGCGAGCGCGGCGGACTCGGTCATCGTGGTGCCGACGCTGGTGGTCTGGCGGCCGTCGACGGTGACGAAGACGATCTTGCCGTCCTTGGTGGTGCCGGCCAGCGTCCGCGGGTTGCGGTCGTTGAAGCTGCCGCCGGTCGGCTGCTCGACGACCTTGCCGGCCCGGACGAGCAGGCCGCGCCCGGTCACGCCGTACAGGCTGTCCTTGAGCGCGACCTTCTTGCCGTTCTCGTCCTTCACGGCCAGCGCCGTGGTGACGCACCCGCCGGCGAGCGTCTGGAACAGGTTGATCGTGTCTTGACCGGTGGCCTGGATCGAGGTCTGGCCGGCGCCCAGCGCCGTACCGCGCGTGGTGGCGGTCCGTACGACGCAGCCGCGCTGGTCGAGCACGACCTCGATCCCGGCTCCGGCCGGCGTCGCGGCGGCGAACTCGGGCGTGAACAGCGAGACGTCACCGGGCACGGCGCAGTCGGTCTGCGCGGTCAGCGTCGCGCAGGCGGCGGGGACCACCGGCGGGTGGTTGACGAACTCGAGCGGCAGCTTGGCCTTGGTCTTCTTGTTCGTCACGGTGCCGGTCCAGCTCAGGTGACCGATCAGCGCCTTGCTGGTCTTGGCGTCGATCACGAAGTTCGTCTCGGCCGGGTCGGCCAGCGGCTCGCTCAGCAGCTTGCCGCCGAACAGGCCGAGACCGACCTGCTCGCCCGGGTACAGCTGGCTGGCGGTGAAGGTGAAGAACGACGCGTTCACGCCCGCGAGCGCACCGGCGCCGGTGACCAGCGCGGTGGTCTTCTCGGTCCGGGCCAGGTCCGGCCCGTACGTCGCCTTGACGTAGCCCTTGGCCTTCTTCGGGTCGATCGTCAGCACCTTGATCGACCACGGGCCGCGGGTGGTGGTGTTGATCTGGTCAGCCGGCGCCGGCTCGGTGCCGCGCACGATGCTGGTCAGGGTGACGCCGTCGGTCAGCGTCTGGGCGCTGCGGGTCTCGGTGAGGTCCTGGTCGCCCAGCGGCAGGGTGAGGCTGCCGGCGGCGCCGGCGGCGGCCGGGGCGAGGCTGAGACCGGCGATCGCGGCCAGCAGCACGGCACCGGCCACGGCGGCGCGCGGTCGTCGTACGGAAGAAGTCATGCCTGGACCCAACGCGATCGGGAGGAAACTTTCGCCTGATCTAGTTAACAGGTAAGCAACTTCCGCATGACGCTTTCGGGTGCGTCAGCCCGCGGCGGTGTCGATGTGCCGGGCCAGCACCAGGTCGTCGTCGGTGATCCCGCCGGCGTCGTGGCTGGAGACGCGGAAGGTGATCGTGGTGTAGCGGATGTCGATGTCCGGGTGGTGGTTCATCGACTCGGCCAGCTGCGCGACCGTCGCGACCAGCCGGATCCCGTCCAGGAAGGAGTCCTTCTTGACGCTGCGGACCAGGGCGTTGTCGGCCACCTTCCACTCCGGGAGGTGGTCGCGGATCGCCGCGTCGATCTGGTCATCCGTCAGCAGCTCAGCCATGGCGCACACTCTAGGGCATCGCGCTCAGCCGACCGACGCCCAGAACTTCAGCTGGTGCTCCCGCTCGTAGTCGACCGGCGCGATCGCGTCAGGGGCCAGGGACTGGACGGTGGCCGGGCCGGTGAACTTCGGCCACGACGGGAGGCCGTCGCGGTTCGGGTCGCCGTGGTGGGCGAACGCCGACCAGTAGCCGATGATCTTCTCGGACAAGGCGATCTGCGGCTTGGTCATCGTCTTGTTCTCGCCCGCCGTACGGAACACGTAGCCGACGTCACCGGCGTGCCACGCGCCCGGGTCGAAACCGGGTGGGAACGGGATGTCCAGCGGTGCGTCGCGGTCGGCGAACTCGTAGAACCACAGCGGATTCTTTGCCGAGAGCAACTGGTTCTGCCGGAGCTGGGCCTTCGCCCAGAGCCGGTCGGTGAGCACCGAGGCCCAGGCCAGCGCCGGAGTCTTGTACGCCGACAGCGGGTACTGCGCCGCGATCCTGGTCGCGGCCGGCCCGAACGCCGTCCGCAGCAGTTCCGGGTAGTTGGCCTTCGTCACCGGGCTGCCCGCGAGCTCTCGGAAGAACGCGACGAAGGTCGTGTGCTCGTCCCGCGTCGTCCCCGCGATCACCGGGACGTCGGCGAACTGCCGGGCCTCCAGCGCGCGGACCGGATCCGGCGGCAGCTCGTCGTTGCCGAGGGCGTACGGCTGGAAGATGTTCATCACCTGCGGTACGGCGAGCAGCTTGGCCACCGGCACCTTGCGCAGGCAGTCGAGCGCGGTCGCCGGGTCCTTGCAGCCGAGCTGGTTCGCGACCACCTGGCCCTGCGTCTGTGCGTCCTTGGTCGTCGTCCAGCCGTACCAGGGCAGGGCCGGGATGCCCGGGTACGTCGAGCCGGCGGGCATGTCCATCACGGTGAACGCGCTCTGCAGGATCGCCCGGTGGAAGAGCCCACGCGACTTCTCCGCGAGCAGGTGCGCACCGGTCGACGTCGCGCCGTACGAGACACCGAACAGCGTCACGTTGCCCGGGTCGCCGCCGAACGCGGCCGCGTTGCGCTGCACCCACTCGAGCGCGGCGCGCTGGTCCTGCAGGCCGATCGTGCCGGAGCCCGGCATCTCGGGCAGGCCGAAGCCGCCGAAGACCCCGAGCCGGAAGTTGAAGGTCACCACGACCACGTCGCCGTCGACCACGAGCCGCTCGGGGTCGAACTGGTCGCCGGAGCCGATCGCGCCGTCGCCGTGGATCCAGACCATCACCGGTTTGCGCTGCTCGGGACCGGCCGTCCTCGGCGTCGTGACGTTGAGGACCAGGCAGTCCTCGGTGGTGCTGCCGAGGTCGGCGATCGCGTTCTTGGTCTGAGGGCAGCGGTTGCCGGGCTTCGTCGCTGGGCGGACGCCGGTCCACGGCTGTGCGGGAGCCGGTGGCTTCCAGCGCAGCGGGCCGACGGGCGGTGCGGCGTACGGGATGCCCTGGAAGACGCGGCGGTCCTTCAGGACCGTGCCGCTGACCGCGCCGGTGTCGGTGCGCACGACCGGGCCTGGCGGTTCAGCGGCCTTCGGCGCGGACTTTTCGTTGCAACCAGCAACGAGCGCGAGGGTGAGGACGAGGGGGACGAGTAGGGCGGCGCGTCGGGTCATCGGTCAGGCCTTCCGGGTGGCGAGGTCGACGAGCGTGGTGAACTCGCGGGCTGCGGCGGTCAGGTCGAGGTCCGGTTCGAGGTCGAGCTGACGGATCAGGCCGTCGCGGATCGACAGGATGGAGACGGCGACCAGATGCGCGTCGAAGTCGCGCATCACGCCCGACCGCTGACCGTCGCGCAGGACGTCGGCGAGCTGCGTCTGGTCGGCGCGGGCCAGCGCGACCGGCGCGAGCTCCTGCTTGATCCGGACCAGCGTGGACGCGTGGCTGCGATGGGTGCGGAGGAACTCGAGGTTGGCCTCCACGAACCCGCGCAGCACGGCGGCCGGCTCCTCGATGCCCTCGGTCCGCGCGAGCACGAACTCGCCGAACCGGGCGAGGATCTCCCGGCCGACCTCCTCGACCAGCTCCTGCTTGCCGGCGAAGTGGTACGAGATCAGCCCGGTGCTGCTCAGGCCGGCCTCCTGCGCGATCACCTTGAACGACGCCTGGGCGGCGCCGTCGCGGGCGATCACCTCGATCGCCGCCGCGACGATCTGGGCCCGGCGGGCCTGCTCGGTCAGGCTTCGTTTTGCTCGCATGAGCAAATATTAGCTTACCCGAGCAAATCCGGCGTTCGAGGCTGGATGCGGGCCGAGGTGAGCAGCGCGAGCAGGGCCAGTACGGCGGACGAGGTGATGATGGCGCCGAAGACCCAGCCGGTGGGGTGGTCGGCGTTGACCGCGAGCAGCGTGCCGAAGAGGGCGAACACCGCGGCGATGCTCATCGTGCCGGCCATCTGGGCGCTGCTGCTGTTGCGGCCCGAGTTGGTGGCGTCGGACAGGTCGAGGGTGAGGACCGAGACGCTGGAGGAGTTGAGGCCCATGCCGACCCCGGCGAACGACCAGCAGATCAGGCCGAGCCACGTGTTGCCGGTCCAGGCGAGCAACGACGTACCGGCGATGCCAACGGTCATCAGGGCCAGGCCGGCACGGAGGACGGTGAGGCGCTGAAGTCCGTGGTCGCGGCCTTGCAGCCAGGAGCCGAGGGCCCAGCTGACGCCGGTGATGGACAGCGTGACGCCGGCCTTGGACGGGCTGAACTCGTGGAGGACGGTGAGGAGGAGCGGGAGGTAGGCGCCTGCGCCGGCGAAGGCGGCACCGCCGAGGCCGCGGACGGCGACCACGGCGGGGAAGCCGCGGCGGGCGGTGAAGGTGCCGGCCGGCATTACGCGGACGGCGGCGACGGCGAGGACCGCCAGGCTGATCGGGATCGTGATCCAGGCGGCCGCCGGGTGGCCCTCGAGCTGGTCGCCGGCCCAGGTGAGGGTGAAGAGCGCGACCGAGGCAGCGAGTGCCCAAGGCAACAAAGTTCGCTGGGCGGCCAGGGCTTCCCGGTCTTTGGGGTCGGACGTGGGCCGGCCGGTGAGACGGAGGGCCGGGCGCAGGCAGAGCCAGCTCGGGACCAGCAGCAGCAACGCGCCGAGGAACACCCAGCGCCAGCCCACCTGCTCGGTGACCAGGCCGGTCAGCACTGGGCCGACCACGGACGGCAGGATCCACATCGCCGCGAACAGCGAGAACATCCGTGGCCGCAGGACGGCGGGAAGGGCCCGGGCGACCAGGACCATCAGCGCGACGTCCAGCAGTCCTTCGGCGAAGCCGCTCAGCAGCCGGCCGCCGATCACCATCGGCATCGACTGCGCCGTACCGACCAGCAGCTGGGCCAGCGCGAACGTGATTGCTCCGGCGCGCAACGCGGCGACCGGTCCACGCCGGTCCGCCCACAGTCCGGCGAGCGCGAGCGACACCAGGTACGACGCGTTGGGGGCGGCGTTGGCCAGGCCGAAACTGCCGAGCGCGTCGAACTCCCGGACCATCGTCGGCAGCGCCGTACCGACCGCGCGGTTCTCGAACGCGGCGAGGGTGACCAGACCGACCACGCCGAGCACGAGGGCGAGGTGCTCGCGGCCGAACAGGCGGGGCGGGGCGGCGTGAACCTGAGACATGCGCTTCATCCTCACGGTTCAAGCGCGCTTGAGGTCAACCGCTGCGGCGGGCGTCGGGGAGACGGAAGATCAGGACGAGAACGCGCAGCACGAGGACAGCGCAGATCACCAGCAGGTTGTAGCCGAAGAGCTGGAACAGCGTCATCGTGTCGGTGACCCGCGGCCCGCCCGGCGTACCGAGCAGCAGGACGGCCATCACGCCGGCCGTCGCGCCGAGGATCGCGAGCAGGGCCTGGTGCAGCATCGCGGTGAAGTGCCGCCGGTCGCGTTCGTCGGCGAAGAGCCGGACGTTGAGGCCGAGCCGCCCGGACTCGGCCGCGGCGGCGATCCGGTCGATCCTTCGCGGGAGCCTGCGCAGCATCGGCAGGAGGGTGGCGAGTTCTTCGGTCGCCGTACGGCGTAAGGCGTCGGGCGCGAGCCGATCGGTCACGTGCGCGGCGGCGAACCGGCGGGACGCCGCGATCAGGTCGAAACCGGGCGACAGCCGCGCGATGGTGCCCTCGATCGTCGCGAGCGCGCGGAAGACCGCGGCCACCTCGGGCGGAACGCCGAGACCGTGCGCGGTGATGATGCGGAACAGGTCGTTGAACATCGCCGGCCCGAGCGCGGCACCGGCGCCGAGGTGGCGGGCCATGAACTGACCGACCGCGCGTTCCAGGGCCTGCTCGTCGACGACCTCGGGGCGGTTGACGATCTCGAGCAGCGCGTCCGTCGCGGCGACCGGGTCGCCGTGGTCGACGCCGAGCAGGAAGCGCTGCAGGGCCTCGCGGGTGGACGGGTCGAGGCGGCCGACCGACCCGAGGTCGAGCATGCCGAGCCGGCCGTCGGTGAGCAGCAGGAAGTTGCCCGGGTGCGGATCCGCGTGGAACACCCCGTCGATCGCGACCTGGCTCAGCAGGCAGTCGAAGAGGGTCTTGGCGAGCTGCGCGGCGTCCTGGCCACGCTCCGCCAGTACGGCGGCCGCGTTCCCCAGGCCGACGCCGTCGAGGTGCTGCATGGTGAGGACGCGGTGGGTGGACAGGCGTGGGTAGAGCTCCGGTACGACGACGTCGGCGTTGGCGACGACCGCCCGGCCGGCGGCGACGGTCGTCATGTTGCCGGCCTCGACGGTGAAGTCCAGCTCCTCCAGCATCGCGTCGGCGAACCCCTCGGCGAGCGCGCGAACGCCCATCGAGCGGCCCCAGTCGGTGTTGCGCTCGAGCATCCGGGCCAGGCGGCGGACGATGTCGAGGTCGCGCTGGACCAGGGCGGTGATGCCCGGGCGCTGGACCTTCACGACGACCGCCGTACCGGTGTCTGCGAGGCGGGCTGTGTAGACCTGCGCGACGGAGGCGGCGGCGAGCGGCTCGGTGCTGAAGTCCTGGAAGATCTGCTGGGGATGGGCGCCGAGCTCTTCGGTGAGAGCCTGCTCGATCTCGGGCCAGGGAGCGGGGGAGACCTGGTCCTGGAGGCGGCTGAGCTCGTTGGCGACCGACGCGGGGATCACGTCGCTGCGGGTCGAGAGGACCTGACCGAGCTTGACGAACGTGACGCCGGCTTCGTCGAGGGCGAGGCGCAGCGAGCGGGCCAGGTCGGCCTGGCCGGCGGCGTCCTCGCGGCCGGGGCGACGACGGCCGCGCAGGTACGGGCCGAGACCGCGGCGTACGGCGATGCGGAGGATCTGCAGGTAGCGACGGGTGCGGGCGATCCGTCCGCCGACGTCCCGGCGCAGGTCGCGGACACGGGGGAGCGAGCCGGTCGGGACGAGGGCCTCGGACAGGACGAGGAAGATCAGGCCGGCCAGCATCGAGCAGAGCGCGGTGAGCCCGAGGTACGCCGCGGCGGCGCCGTTCGAGCCGGTCCAGGGCAGCGGGCCGACCAGGGCGTTCATCAACGGACTGAAGATCAGCAGGGTGAGCAGGGCCCCGATCGCCATCCGCCCCAGCCCGAACCGCACCCCGAGCAGCCGCTGCGACACCGGCACGAAGATCACCATGAAGATGACGAGATTGACCAGCCCGATCAGCAGAACGTCCATGCCGAGCACCCTAGAAGACAGAACGTGGCGAATGTCTCACCCACACAGGTGAGCTGCCTCCCCCACAGGAGTGAGCAGCCCCCGAGCCCTACGGGCTCGGCGTCGGGGGAGGACGACGGGGAAACGGAGCGGGAGGCGGAGCGGCGGGATCGTGAGCGAGCGCAGCGAAGCGTTCGGGCGGCACTACTTCTCCACCCCCAAACCCAGAAACCCCCGGGCCGCGCAGCGGGCCGGGGGTTTCTGGGTTTGCTCAGGTCAGCTGGGGCGGCGGCGGATCTTGTTGCCGAGCCAGACGATCGGGTCGTACTTGCGGTCGGCGACGCGCTCCTTCATCGGGATCAGCGCGTTGTCGGTGATCTTGATGTGCTCGGGGCACACCTCGGTGCAGCACTTGGTGATGTTGCAGAAGCCGAGACCGTGCTGGTCCTGGGCCTCGTGCTGGCGGTCGGCCGCGTCCAGCGGGTGCATGTCCAGCTCGGCGATCCGCATCAGGAAACGCGGGCCCGAGAAGGACTCCTTGTTCTCCTCGTGGTCGCGGATCACGTGGCAGGTGTCCTGGCACAGGAAGCACTCGATGCACTTGCGGAACTCCTGCGACCGCTCGACGTCGACCTGCTGCATCCGGTACTCACCGGGCTTGAGGTCGGCCGGCGGCGTGAAGGACGGGATCTCCCGCGCCTTGGTGTAGTTGAACGACACGTCGGTGACCAGGTCGCGGATCACCGGGAAGGTGCGCATCGGCGTGACCGTGACGGTCTCGCCCTCCTCGAACGTGTTCATCCGGCACATGCACATCAGCTTCGGCTTGCCGTTGATCTCGGCCGAGCACGAGCCGCACTTGCCCGCCTTGCAGTTCCACCGGACCGCGAGATCCGGCGTCTGCGTGGCCTGCAGACGGTGGATGACGTCGAGCACGACCTCACCCTCGTTGACGTCGACCTCGTAGTCCTGCAGCTCGCCGCCTTCACCATCCCCGCGCCAGACGCGGAACTTGCCTTTGTAGGTCATGCCGGCAGCTCCTCCTCGGTCAGGTACTTCGACAGCTCGTCCCGCTCGAACAGCTCGAGCAGGTCGTCCCGCATCGGGACCTGGTCCTTCTTCGTGAGGTCGACGCTGCCGTCGGCGTTCAGCCGGCAGACCAGCAGCAGCTTGCGCCACTCGGCGTTCATGCCGGGGAAGTCGTCGCGGGTGTGACCGCCGCGGGACTCCTGCCGGTCCAGCGCCGCCTTGGCCACGCACTCCGACACGGTCAGCATGTTGCGCAGGTCCAGCGCGAGGTGCCAGCCGGGGTTGAACTGCCGGTGCCCCTCGACGGTCATCTTCGCGATCCGGCCGCGGAACTCGGCCAGCCGCGCCAGCGCCTGCTCCATCTCCTCGGCCTTGCGGATGATGCCGACCAGGTCGTTCATCGACTGCTGCAGTTCCTGGTGGATGGTGTACGGGTTCTCCCCACCCTCCAGCTCGAACGGCGCCAGCGCCTCGGCCGCCGCCGTGTCGATGTCGGCCTCGGAGATCTTCGGCCGGTCGTCCCCGAGCGAGTCCAGGTAGATCGCGGCGCCCATCCCGGCCCGCCGGCCGAACACCAGCAGGTCGGACAGCGAGTTGCCGCCCAGCCGGTTCGACCCGTGCATGCCACCGGCAACCTCACCGGCCGCGAACAGTCCCGGTACGACGGACGACGCGGTGTCGGGGTCGACCTCGACGCCACCCATCACGTAGTGGCAGGTCGGCCCGACCTCCATCGGCTCGGCGGTGATGTCGACGTCGGCCAGTTCCTTGAACTGGTGGTGCATCGACGGCAGCCGCCGGGTGATCTCCTCGGCCGGCAGCCGGGTCGACACGTCCAGGAAGACACCGCCGTGCGGCGTACCGCGCCCGGCCTTGACCTCGGAGTTGATCGCCCGGGCGACCTCGTCGCGGGGCAGCAGCTCCGGTGGGCGCCGGTTGTTGTCGGCGTCCTTGTACCAGCGGTCGGCCTCTTCCTCGGTGTCCGCGTACTGCGCCCGGAACACGTCCGGCACGTAGTCGAACATGAACCGCTTGCCCTCGGAGTTGCGCAGCACCCCGCCGTCACCACGGACCGACTCGGTGACCAGGATGCCCTTCACCGACGGCGGCCAGACCATGCCGGTCGGGTGGAACTGGATGAACTCCATGTTGATCAGCGTCGCGCCGGCCCGCATCGCCAGGGCGTGGCCGTCCCCGGTGTACTCCCAGGAGTTCGAGGTGACCTTGAACGACTTGCCGACGCCGCCGGTGGCCAGGATGACGGCCGGTGCGTCGAACAGGATGAAGCGGCCCGACTCACGCCAGTAGCCGAAGGCACCGGAGATCGCGTCGCCGTCCTTCAGCAGCTCGGTGACCGTGCACTCGGCGTACACCTTGAGGTTGGCCTCGTAGTCGCCGGTGGCCTGGAAGTCCTCCTGCTGCAGGGAAACGATCTTCTGCTGCAGGGTGCGGATCAGCTCCAGCCCGGTCCGGTCGCCGACGTGCGCGAGCCGCGGGTAGGAGTGACCACCGAAGTTGCGCTGGCTGATCCGGCCGTCCGGCGTCCGGTCGAACAGCGCGCCGTACGTCTCCAGCTCCCAGACCCGGTCGGGGGCTTCCTGCGCGTGCAGCTCGGCCATCCGCCAGTTGTTCAGGAACTTCCCGCCGCGCATCGTGTCGCGGTAGTGGACCTGCCAGTTGTCGTTGGAGTTCGCGTTGCCCATCGCCGCCGCGCAGCCGCCCTCGGCCATCACGGTGTGCGCCTTGCCGAACAGCGACTTGCACACGATCGCGGTGCGCTTGCCCTGCTCGCGGGCCTCGATCGCCGCGCGGAGTCCGGCGCCGCCGGCCCCGATGACGATCACGTCGTACTGGTGTCGTTCCAGCTCAGTCATAAGTAGCTAACGTCCGAATCAGTTGAAGAAGCGCAGGTCGGAGAACCAGCCCGCCGACAGCGACATGATGTAGAAGTCGGTCAGGATCACGGTGAACAGCGACACCATCGCGAAGGTGCCGTGCTTCGGGTTCAGCTTGGACACGAAGGTCCAGTACCGGTAGCGCAACGGGTGCTTGGAGAAGTTCTTCAGCCGGCCGCCGACGATGTGCCGGCAGGCGTGGCAGGACAGCGTGTACAGCCACAGGGCGACGAGGTTGACCCAGATGATCAGCGTGCCCAGGCCGATGCCGAAGCCGCCGTCGGTGCCGTGGAAGGCGAGCACACCGTCGTACACGTTGAGGATTCCGAAGACCAGCGCGCCGTAGAAGAAGTACCGGTGCAGGTTCAGCGCGACCAGCGGGAACTTGCGCTCACCGGTGTAGCTCTTGTGCGGCTCCGGGACGGCGCAGGCCGACGGCGCGAAGAACAGCGAGCGGTAGCCGGCCTTGCGGTAGTAGTAGCAGGTGCCCCGGAAGCCGGCCAGCACCGCGAAGGTGATGATGCTGAACGGGATCACCCGCGGGAACTCGCCGAACCACGTGCCCAGGTGACTGGACCCGGGGACGCAGGACTCGGTGATGCACGGCGAGTACAGGGGCGTGAGGTAGTGGTGCTCGTCGACCCAGTACCACTTGTTCATGAAGATCCGGATCGTCGCGTAGACGATGAAAAAGCCCAGGATCACGCCGATCCGCAGCGGCGCCAGCCACCAGCGGTCGGTTCGCAGCGTCTTCTGCCCGATCTGCGCGCGACCGGGACTGTTCACCCCGATAGCCATCAGGGCGCGCGCCGGTCCGGTGCTCCGAAGCCTTCGTGCTCTGCTTCTGTCCACATGGACGCGTCATACTCCACGTCGGGAATCTCCTCGAGTTCCTCCGGAACAGGTCCGGGTCTGTGCCGCGGGTCGGGCGGGCCCAGCTCGGCCAGGTCGTCGCTCAACCGGGCCACGTCGGAGACCAGCCGGCGTACGCCGAGGGTGTCGCCGTACTCCTGGCTGAGTTTCCCGACGCTTCCGTGCAGCGCCTCGAGTGCGCGTTGCACAGCTGCCACACTGCTGCTGCCATCGCCCATACCGACTCCAGTAATGGTTTTGTCGCTGTAAGTATGGGCACACTTTGCCCGCGCTCGGCGCACAACGGAAGACCCTTCGGTACGGCGTGTTTCTAGTTAGGTTCCCCTTTGTTGCCGACCGCGCTTTCGTGGAGTAAAGGGACGTATCCGGCCTTCAGCACAACGAGATTCGCCGGTGGGGTCAGCACCGTCACTTCGTCGTACGACGGCCGCGTGGCCCCCGCGGCGTAGCCGTCCCACGACCAGTGGTGAACTCTCCCCGCGAGAACGAGCGCCGGTCCGCCGTCGTCCGCGATCGTCGCGCCGTCAGGCAGTTCCCCCAGGACGGCGCGCGTGGTGCGTTGCCGGCGACTGTGGGGTTCGACTCGTTGGCGGTGCAGCACCGCGTCCATCGCCGCGGCCCGGGGCCGCTCGGCCAGGTCGTGGCCGCGGGCCCACGCTTCGCCGTACCGGACGAAGTCGGTACGGCGGCAGTACGCGCACGGCCGATGCCCGGCGGCCAGCGCGACGGCCTCGTCGAAGAAGAACAGGGCGGTCCACCGCCCGGGTGGCATCGGGTCGCGGCTGACGCCTTTGTAGTCGAGCAGGCAGCACAGCCATGCCTTCGACCGCCACCGCGCCGTACCGAGCCGGCGGTCGGTGTCGTGCAGTGAGCCGCGGTTGCCCATCAGCAACCCGCGGCCGGGCGACGCGACGATCTCCTGACTCGGCAGGACTCTGTTCTGCAGCGGCATGACGACATCCTGCGCGCCGGGACCGACAGTCGCGCGGTCGGTGGCACAGTCGGCGCATGGACAGACGGGTGGTCGTCGGCGTGGCGATCGTCGACGGGGGCCGGGTGCTGGCCGCGTTGCGGCCGGGGCCGGACGGCGGGTGGGAGTTTCCCGGCGGCAAGGTGGAGCCGGGAGAGTCCGACGAAGTGGCCGCCGCCCGGGAAATCGAGGAGGAGTTGGGACTCCGAATCATTGTCGGCGCCGCTTTGCCCGGGGAAGAACTCATCGGGGACAAATACGTTTTACGCGTTTACCTGGCCGAACCGGCCGGTCACGACTGGTTACCGGTGCTGCGCGAGCACACCGAGATCCGTTGGGTGCAGGCCGCTGACCTGGGAACTCTCGGTTGGCTCCCGGCCGACCGGCCGTTTCTGGCCACGCTCGGTCACCATCTGGTCGCCGATGGGTGATCAGTCACGATTCAGCGACGAGGTGGCCCGTCCCGTGGCGTCCACACTGCGAGATTTGTAGGGTTCCGGCCAGGCCGCGAAGACATTTTTCGCTCGACCGGAAGGCTTGGGGAAAAACAATGACTCTGGGAGCGACCGAAGCTTCCCCGCCCGACGGCGGACTCCCCGCTGAACACATCGCCGAGACCGCCGAGGCGAAGCAGATCGAAGGCCGTTCGCTCGGGCAGATCGCCTGGGCGCGGCTGCGCAAGGACAAGATTGCCCTGATCAGCGCGATCGTCATCGTGCTGATCATCCTGATCGCCATCTGTGCCCCGCTGATCGTGAAGATCAGCGGCTTCCCGCCGGATCAGCCGAACTTCAAGGACAGCAACGGCAACGACCTGCTGGACTCCTCGCTGGGTGGTATACCGGCCGGTGGCCTGTTCGGCAGCGGGATGAGCTCCGAGCACTGGCTCGGCGTCGAGCCGCAGAACGGTCGCGACGTGTTCGCGCGGCTCGTGTACGGCGCTCGCTCTTCCTTGCTGGTCGCCCTCGGCGGCACGGTCGTGGCCGTGGTGCTCGGCACCGTCATGGGCATGGTGGCCGGTTACTTCCGCGGCTGGGTCGACGCCCTGATCAGCCGCTTGATGGACATCCTGCTCAGCTTCCCGACGCTGCTGTTCATCCTGGCGCTGACGCCGGTGATCGCGGACCGGGCGCAGGACACCTTCGGGATCCCGGACAACAACACGCTGCGGATGGGCGTACTGATCTTCGTGCTCGGCTTCTTCGGCTGGGCCTACCTGGCCCGGATCGTGCGCGGCCAGACGCTGTCGATCCGGGAGCGCGAGTTCATCGACGCGGCCCGCTCGCTCGGTGCCGGTCCCGGCTACGTGATCTTCAAGCAGATCCTGCCGAACCTGATCCCGACGCTGCTGGTCTACTCGACGCTGATCATCCCGACCTACATCACCGCCGAGGCCGCGCTGTCCTTCCTCGGCGTCGGCGTCAAGGAGCCGACCTCGTCGTGGGGCCGGATGATCTCCGACGCCTCGAACTGGTACGAGGGCAACCCGCTCTACCTCTTCTTCCCTGGCGCGATGCTGTTCATCACAGTGCTCGCCTTCAACCTGCTGGGTGACTCGGTGCGCGACGCGCTCGACCCGCGAGCCGGACGGAGCTGACCGAAGCGTGTTCAACTACATCGTCCGCCGCTTGCTACAGATGGTCATGATCCTGTTCGCGATCAGCGCCATCACCTTCTTCCTGTTCTGGGCGACGCCGGCCAACCCGGCCCTGCTGATCTGCGGCAAGGATTGCAACACCGAGCGGATCGCCGAGGTCAATGCGTCGTACGGGTTCGACGACCCGCTGATCGTCCAGTACGGCCGGTACATGGGCGGTCTGGTCAACCCCGGTGGCCGCGAGCTCGGCACGGAGGGCTCCCAGGAGCACTGCTCGTGGCCGTGCCTGGACCGTTCGCTGCAGAACGGCCTGCAGGTCACCGACTCGATCACCGACGCGATCGGCCCGACGTTCTGGCTGGCCACCGGGGCCGCCGTTCTCTGGCTGGTCTCCGGTGTGCTGCTGGGGCTGATCGCGGCTCTGCGCAAGGGCAAATGGGTGGACAAACTCAGCGTCGGACTGGCGTTGTTCGGTGTTTCGTTCCCAACGCTCGTCCTCGGCTACCTGCTGGTGTTCGTCTTCATCGTCAAGGGCGGGATACTGCCCTATCCAGATCAGGCGAACTCCAGTCCATCGGCCGGGATAGGACCGTTCTTCCAGTTCTACATCCTGCCGTGGGTGACGCTGGCGCTGGTCAACGCGGCGCTCTACACCCGGCTCACCCGGGCCAACATGATCGACACGATGAACGAGGACTACATCCGCACCGCGCGGGCCAAGGGCCTGGGCGAGCGCAAGGTGGTCTTCAAGCACGGCCTGCGCGCCGCACTGACGCCGATCGTGACGATCTTCGGTCTCGACCTGGGCGCGCTGCTCGGCGGCGCCGTGATCACCGAACGGATCTTCAGCATCCAGGGCCTGGGCAAGCTGTCGATCGACTCGGTGCTCGGCAACGACCTGCCGGTGGTGATGGGCGTCGTCCTGGTCGCCGCGTTCTTCGTGGTCTTCGCCAACATCGTCGTCGACGTGCTGTACGCCTTCATCGACCCGCGGGTGCGGCTCTCGTGAGCGCGGCAGTAGTCAGCCCAGAGACCAGCTTCCGGACGGAGTCGACCCTGTGAGCACGACCGCATCCACCGAGCCGACCAAGCCGGCCGGCACGCGGGACCCCGAGGCCTTCCTCGAGGTCCGCGACCTGCAGGTGCGCTTCCCCACCGACGACGGTCTGGTCCGCGCCGTGAACGGGCTGAGCTTCTCGCTGCGGCCGGGCGAGACGCTCGGCATCGTCGGCGAGTCGGGGTCCGGCAAGAGCGTCACCAGCCTGGCGATCATGGGCCTGCACAAGGGCAGCCGGGCGCAGGTCGAGGGCGAGATCTGGCTGGACGGCGACGAGCTGGTCTCGATGCGGGTCGAGGAGATGCGCCGCCTGCGCGGCAACAAGGTCTCGATGATCTTCCAGGACCCGCTGTCGGCGATGCACCCGTTCTACCGGATCGGCGACCAGCTGGTCGAGGCGTACCTGGTGCACAACGACGTGTCCAAGGCGGTCGCCAAGAAGCGGGCGATCGACATGCTGGACCGGGTCGGCATCCCGTCGCCGGCCAGCCGGTTCCACGACTACCCGCACCAGTTCTCCGGCGGGATGCGGCAGCGCGCGATGATCGCGATGGCGCTGATGTGCGACCCACGGCTGCTGATCGCCGACGAGCCGACCACGGCGCTCGACGTCACCGTGCAGGCCCAGATCCTGGACCTGATGAACGACCTGCAGAAGGAGTTCAACTCCGCGATCATCATCATCACCCACGATCTGGGCGTGGTCGCCCAGATGGCGGAGAAGCTGGTGGTGATGTACGGCGGCCGGGTGGTCGAGGCCGGCGACGTCCGGGACATCTTCTACCGGCCCGAGCACCCCTACACCTGGGGCCTGCTCGGCTCGATCCCGCGGATCACCGGTGGCGGCGACCGGCTGAAGTCGATCAAGGGCTCGCCGCCCTCTCTGATCAACCTGCCGACCGGCTGCCCGTTCCACCCGCGTTGCGACTTCCGCGGCAAGGTGCCCGGTGACCTCTGCGTCACCGACGTACCGGAGCTGCTGCAGATCGGCGGTGGCCCGCACGCCTCCCGCTGCCACATCGACAGTCCCGAGCGGCAGCGGTTGTTCACCGAGCAGATCAAGCCGGCGCTGTGAGCGCGGCCACCCAAGGGGACAACGTGACCACGACCTCCACTCCGAAGCCCGCAGGTCGAGCCAAGGGCATGCCCGAACGCACCGGCGGGGTCCGCGGCGAGGTGCTGCTGGACGTGAAGGGCCTGCAGCGGCACTTCCCGGTCACCCAGGGCATCGTGTTCCAGCGCCAGACCGGCGCGGTCAAGGCGGTCGACGGGATCGACTTCCAGTTGATCGCGGGGGAGACCCTCGGCCTGGTCGGCGAGTCCGGCTGCGGCAAATCCACCACCGGGCGGCTCGTCACCCGGCTGGACGAACCGACCGGCGGCACGATCACCTTCCAGGGCACGGACATCACGCACCTGAACCGGGCCAGGATGCGGCCGTTCCGGCGCGACGTGCAGATCATCTTCCAGGACCCGTTCTCGTCGCTGAACCCGCGCCAGACGGTCGGCACGATCATCTCCGCGCCGTACGAGATCCAGGGCATCAAGTCCGAGGGCGGCACGAAGAAGGCCGTCCAGGACCTGATGGCCCGGGTGGGGCTGAACCCCGAGCACTACAACCGCTACCCGCACGAGTTCTCCGGCGGGCAGCGGCAGCGGATCGGGATCGCCCGCGCGCTCGCGCTGCGGCCGAGGCTGATCGTCTGCGACGAGCCGGTCTCGGCGCTGGACGTGTCGATCCAGGCCCAGGTGGTGAACCTGCTGGACGACCTGCAGGACGAGTTCGACCTGACCTACCTGTTCGTCGCCCATGACCTGTCCGTGGTGCGGCACATCTCCGACCGGGTGGCGGTGATGTACCTGGGCAAGATCGTCGAGATCGCGACCCGGGACGAGCTGTACAACCACTCGCGGCACCCGTACACCCACGCGCTGCTGTCGGCGGTTCCCGAGCCCGACCCGGACGCGGTCAAGCGCCGCGAACGGATCCGGCTGACCGGCGACGTACCCAGCCCCCTGAACCCGCCGTCCGGTTGCCGGTTCCGTACTCGTTGCTGGAAGGCGCAGGACGTCTGCGCCGAGCAGGAGCCGCCACTGGTCCAGATCGGAGCCCCCGGCCACGCGGCCGCCTGTCACTTCCCGGAGGAACGCGACGTCGTCTGACGGACACAGACGGTAACAAACGGTCTCCGTCCCGCACTGAAGTCGTCACGATCCGGTGACGGAGGCGGAGAACCGTTGAAGGGAAATCACGGTCATGAGTAGATGACCGGCATTCCAGTCACCAGGGCAGCCGTGACCCGGCGTCCCGATGGAGGAAACAGAAAGAAGGATGGCATGAGACACGCCAAGCGCGCCGGATCCGTGGTCGCCACGGGTCTGGCCCTGACCCTCACGCTGGCGGCATGCGGCGGGGACAACAGCAACGACGACGCCGGCGACCAGAACTCGGAGCAGGGGGCGAAGGGTGGAATCGTCACCGTCTACCACGCTTCGGACTTCGAGCACCTGGACCCGGCGCGAGCGTTCGTCACTGACACCGGCATGGCCGGTCAGCTCCTCTACCGCACGCTGACCGCGTTCAAGTGGGACCCGCAGGCCAAGAAGGTCCAGCTGGTCGGTGACACCGCCGAGAAGTGGGAGAAGTCGGCCGACTTCAAGACCTGGACCTTCACGCTGAAGGACGGCCTGAAGTACGAGGACGGCTCGCCGATCACCTCCAAGGACATCAAGTACAACGTCGAGCGGTCGTTCTCCGCCGACCTGTCCGAAGGTGCGCCGTACGGCAAGAACTACCTGGACTGCAAGGGCTACGCAGGCCCGTACACGCCGGCCGGCAACAACGGCGGCAAGGGCTGCACCGCGATCGAGGTTCCGGACGACAAGACGATCGTCTTCAAGCTGAACCAGGCGGTCTCGGAGTTCGACATGACCGCGTCGATGAAGATCTTCGCGCCGGTGCCGCAGGCCAAGGACACCAAGACCCAGTACGACAACCGGGTGTTCTCCTCCGGTCCGTACAAGATCAAGACCTACACCCGCAACAAGACGCTGGTGCTGGAGCGCAACACCAACTGGGACCAGGCCACCGACCCGATCAACACCGCGATGCCGGACGGTTTCGAGTTCAAGTTCGGTGACGACGAGGCGATCGTCGACCAGCGCCTGATCGCCGGTACCGGCCCCGACGCCAACGCGATCAGCTTCTCCGGCGTCCAGCCGCAGAACCTGGCCAAGCTGACCCAGGCCAGCGTCAAGGACCGGATCGTCGAGGGCACGGACGACTGCCGCCGCTACATCGCGTTCAACCAGCAGAAGCCGCTGCTGAAGAACCAGAAGATGCGCGAAGCGCTGACCTACGCGTTCGACAAGACCGCGTACATCACCGCCCGCGGTGGCGACAAGCTGAACGTTCCTTCGGACTCGATCGTGCCGGAGAGCCTCGACGGCTACCGCAAGAACAGCGCGTTCGAGGTGCCGCTGACCGGTGACCTCGAGAAGGCGAAGGCCGCGCTGGCCGAGGCCGGCTACAAGGGCGAGAAGCTGCAGCTCGGTGCGTCCGACGCGACCGACATCTCGATCAAGGCCGCGGAGTCGGCTCAGGCCGCCTGGAAGAAGATCGGTGTCAACGTCGACATCAAGAAGATCCCGGGCGACAACTACTACTCGACGCAGCAGAACGACGCGTCGGCGACCGACCTGATCACGGCCGGCTGGTGCAAGGACTGGCCGTCGATGTCGACCATCGTTCCGTCGGTGCTCGGCCCGGACAACTCCGCCCCGGGCAAGGCCGCGCAGAACAACTACGGTCGCTCGCAGGTCGGCTGGGACAAGATGAACGAGATCCCGACGATCGCGGACCAGAAGGAGGCCACCACCGCGTGGGCCGACGTCCTGGACGAGGCGATGAAGGCGTTCCCGCTGGTTCCGATCTCCGCGGACAACAACATCTACGTGCAGGGTGGCAACATCACCGGCGCGACGGCCAACCCTGACATCGGTGGTCTGCCGGACCTGACCAAGATCGCCCTGAAGAAGGTCGGCTGATCTCGAGCAGGTAGCACGAACTAGCTGAACCCGAGGGCGGTACCGGATCTCCGGTACCGCCCTCGGCCTGTCCGGGCTCGGTACGCTGTTCGCCCAGCCGGCGGCAGACGGGATCGATCAGGAGTGAACGAGACGTTCGGCGCCGTACTGCGTCGCCTGCGCCACGACCGCGGCCTCACCCAGGAACGCCTTGCGGAGACGGCCGGCATCAGCGGGCAGGCCGTGCGGCTGCTGGAGACCGACCGGCGGCGGTTCCCGCGGCCGTCGACCGTGGCCGCTCTCGCCGACGGGTTGCGGTGCGGCCCCGGGGATCGAGAACTGTTGCTGTCGGCCTCGAAACGGCCGTCCGGCCAGTCGCGCCGGCTGCCGTCGGCACCGCCGGACTTCACCGGCCGTGCCGACGAGATCAAGGAGCTGGCAGGCTTCCTGACCGCAGGTCCGGCCACGCCGGCCGTACCGATCGCGGTGATCACCGGGATGGGTGGCGTCGGCAAGACCAGTCTGGCCCTGAAACTTGCGGAGGGTCTGGCCCAGCACTTTCCGGACGGTCAGCTCCTGCTGGACCTGCAGGGTTTCGGGAGGTCCGGGGCACTCGATCCGCTGGCCGGTCTGGGCGTCCTGCTGCGATCGCTGGGTGCATCGGACGCCGACCTGCCCACGGACGTCGCCAGTGCGTCGGCGCGGTTCCGTAGTGCGGTGGCCGGTCGGCGGATGCTGCTGATCCTCGACAACGCGGCCGACAGCGCCCAGGTCCTGCCGTTGCTGCCGGGGACGAGTGGCACGGCAGTCGTGGTGACGAGCAGGCGGCAGCTGCCCGAGCTCGCCGGCGTACGGCAGATCCAGCTCGACGCCTTCTCCGACCAGGAGGCACTCGACCTGCTCGGCGACGTCGGTGGTGCGACGGTGCTCGCCGAAAGCGATGCCGCAGAGAGGATCGTCCGATACTGCGCTCGCCTGCCGTTGGCGGTGCGGATCGCGGGAGCCCACCTGATCGGTCGGCCCGCGAGCGCTGTCGGGGTGCTCGCAGATCGGTTGGCCGATCTGTCGGACCGGATGTCGATGCTGGACGATCACGGGCGAGGAGTTCGGAGCAGCATCGAGGTCTCGGTCGAACAGCTCACCGCGTCGAGCGATCCGCTCGATGCGGCAGCCGGTCGGCTGCTGCCGAGGCTGGCCGTGCTCGACGGCGCGGATGTCTCGACCCGGGTCGCGAGCCGGGTAGCGCGAGTCGCGCCGGAGCAGGCCGAGCGGCTGCTGGACAGGCTGGCCGACGTCAGCTTGATGGAGGCCCTGACTCCGACCAGGTACCGGTTGCACGACCTGGTCGCCGGCTACTTCGACGAGATCGTGCCGGCGGCCGAGCGCCGTACCGTTCGCTGCGCGGCGCTGGAGACCTACAGCGCGATGGTGTGGCAGCTGTCCCGGATGTCCCGGATGCCGTCAGGGCCGCGGGAGGCGTGGGCGGACGAAATCTGGTGGGCGGACGCTGCCGACCTTCAGGACCGGAACAAGTTGCTCGACCTGCTGGACGACGAGCGGGCCGACCTGGTCGCGACCGTACGGCAGGCCGTCGAGGCGAGTCCGGCCGAGCAGGCGCTGGCCGTCCGTCTGGGGGTCGGGATCAAGTACTACGGCATCGCCCGGAAGCGCTGGGCCGAGTGGCGTGACGTGGCGGGTGCGGCGGCGCCGGCGGCCGTCGAGGCGCTTCCGAAGGCGATGCTGTTCGCCGATCACGGTCTGGCCCAGGCAGAGCTGAACGACTTCGGTCCGGCGGCGGACGCGCTGATCCGTGCTGTCGGCGAGCTGACCTCGATCGAGGTCCCGGAGTACGAAGTGACCACGCTGGCAAACCTGAGCCACGTGCTCGAACGGGCCGGCCGGACCACCGAGGGGCTGGATTATGCCGCCCGTGCATTGGACGGCGCGCTCGCGACCGGGCTGGGGATGGAGGAAGCAGAGGCGTTGCTCGTCCTCGGCATGCTCCACGGCAAGCTGGGCAGTCCGGAGCGGCCTGCCTACTTCGCTCGCGCCATCGAGGCCATGCGCTCGGCCAGTTCGCCCCGCATGCTGGCCATGCCCTTCCAGATGATCAGCCACTCGTACCGGGAGACAGGCGATTTTGCAGCGGCGGTCGAGTCGTCGGCAGAGAGCTTGCGCCTACTGATGGCGGACAACGCCGGCCCCTACCTGCCGGAGGCCCATGAGGATCTCGGCTGGACCCGCTATCTGTCAGGTGATGCTGTCGGCGCGCTCGAGCCGCTCACCGAGGCGCTGCGGGGCGCTCAGGAGTTTCAGCTGTGGGACCGGGAGGGCAGCGTGCGGCTGCGCCTCGCGCAGGTGCTGACGGCGTTGGACCGCCGGGACGAGGCGCGCGAGCACCTGGACCGGGCGCTGGAGATCTACGGGAGCCGGGGGATGGCCGCGGCCGACGAGGCTCGGGCTCTGCTGGACAAGCTCTAGCGGACCGGAGACTGGCCCAGCAGTTCGCGGAGTTCGGCGGTGCCGTGGGCGTTGTGCTGGTCGCGGATGGACAACGCGATGCGCCATTCGCGGCGGGCTTCGGGGAGGCGGCCCTGGAGGTGGCGGACCTCGCCGAGGGACTTGCGGATGTCGGCCTCGCAGAGCCAGTCGCCGTACTGGCCGGCGATCGCTAGGCCCTCGCTCTGGTGGGCTACGGCCTCGTCGAGGTGGCCCTGGGCCAGGCAGAGCTTGCCGAGCTCGTTGAGGACCTCGGCCTGCTGTACGGCGGCGCCGGCCTGGCGGTAGAGGGCGAGGCTCTGCTGGAGGCTGTCGGCGGCCAGCTCGTACCGCCCGGCCTCGCGGTAGGAGACGCCGATGTTCTGGGCGATCATGCCGCGGTAGCGTTCCTGGCCGGGCTCGACCAGGAGGTCGAGGGCCTCGGCGAACAGCCGTTGCGCGGCCGTGGTCGCACCTGTCTTCAGGTAGAGCATGCCGAGGGCCAGACAGGCCCAGGCGGCGCGGGGTGGGATGCCGAGGCGCAGACCGATCTCGCGGGCGCGTTCGGCGTACGGGATGCCGTCGGGGGTCCGGCCGGTGCGTTCGAGGACGTGGCTGAGGCTGCTCAGGCAGAGCGCCTGGAGGTTGCCGTCGCCGGACGCGTCCGCCGCGTCGATCGCTCGGCGCAGTGGCATCACGGCCTGCTGGTACTGGTCCAGCTCGGCGTGGGCGGCGCCCAGGTCGTGCAGGACGAGTCCCTCGGCGATCCGGTCCGGGCCGCCGCTGACCAGGCGCAGTACGGCCTCGTTCACCTGCAGCCAGTCGAGCCATGCGCGCCGCAGCGCGTAGTACGCGTTCAGGCCGACCGCTACCTGTACGGCGAGGTCGGGCTGCTCGGTGGCGGTGTGCTGGAGGGTCGTGACCAGCCCGGAGCGCTGGGCGTCCAGCCAGCCGAGCACGTCCTCCTGCGTCGGCAGGTCGTCGGCGCCCTTCAGCCACTCCTGGTCCAGCCAGTGCTCCCGGGTTACCCCGTGGCCGGAGTACTCGCTGGCCCGCCAGACGACCGCCGAGATCCGCTTGATCCAGCGCGTGGTCACCGCCAGCCGGTCGTCGGGCGAGAGCGTCTGCTCGGCGAACTCGCGGGCAGCGACCCGTACGAGGTCGTGCAACCGGTAGACCCCCGGCGCGGGCGTGGTCAGCAGGTGCACGTCCACCAGCCGCTCCAGCACGATCTCGGCCTCCTGCTCGGGGCTGTCCGAGAACGACGCGGCCAGTGCGGACGTCAGGTCGGGACACTCGGCCAGGCCGAGCAGGGCGAACATGGACACGGCCTGGACGTCGACCGGGTCCTCGCTGCCGGCCAGCTGCTCGATCGACAGCACCAGAGTCGCCCGTACGCCGGAGTCGTCGAGCTGGAGCTCGTCCAGCCGGCGCCGGCCGTCAGCGAGCCGGTCAGCCAGGTGCGCGACCGGCCAGGACGGCCTGGACGCCAGACGGGCGCCGGCCATCCGGATCGCCAGCGGCAGGCCGCCGCACTGCCGGACCACCGCGGCGCACTCGTCCTCCGGAGCGTCCGGACGGCCGGAGATGCGCCGCAGCATCTCGATCGACTCGTGCAGGGGTGGTTCGCCCAGCTGGTACTGGCGGCCGCCCAGCCCCGCCATACTGCGACGGCTCGTCACCACCGCCGCGCAGCCACCGGCTCCGGGGAGCAGTTGACGGACCTGCTCGTGGTCGGCCGCGTTGTCGAGCAGGAGGACGAGCCGACGCTCGGCCAGTACGGTCCGGAACCGGGCCGCGGCGGTCGACAGGTCGGCGGGCGGGGTCTCGCCCAGGTCCTCGAGCAGATAGGTCAGAGCCTCCAGAGGCTCCAGCGGCGGGCCCAGCCCGAAGCCGCGCAGGTCCAGGTACAGCTGGCCGTCCGGGAAGTGTGCGGCCACCTCGTGGGCGACGTGAATGGCCAAAGTGGTCTTCCCGATACCGCCCATGCCGGTGATCGCCGTGACGCTCACCCCGGGGCTGTCGATCAGGTACCGGCTCAGCTCGGCCAGCTCCTGGACCCGTCCGGTGAAGTCGCCACTGGCGAACGGCAGCTGTCGCGGCGAGACCACTGGCGTCGCCGGCTCGTCCAGCGGCAGCCGGTCCGTCCGGCCGCGTCGGGAGGCCGCGGCGACCAGAGCGGCCTGCTGGTCCTTGTCGAGCCGCAGGGCGTTCGCCAGCGCCTGGACAGTGGCCGGCTGGGGGTACCGGCGGGTGCCGCGCTCCAGCGTGCTGATGGCCTGCACGCTGATCCCGGACACCGCCGACAGCTCGTCCTGGGTGAGGCCGGCCGCCGTCCGGTGCCGGCGCAGCAGGGCCGCGAACTGCGACTCCATCGCACCGTCACCCCTCACGATCGCCACTTTGTATGGGTGAACTGTATGGGTTGTACCTGGTGACCTCCCCGGGCCGTCAGAAGAATGGGCTGCGCTGGACCAATCTGGGGAGGAGTTGAGGATGTCCGTTTACCAGGCTGTCCCTGTGGTGCGAAGGGAGGACTTCGCGCCGGAGGTCGTCTGTGAGGTGTACGAGCTCGGTTCGCGGCGGGCGGCACCGGCCGCGGCGAGGGATCTGACCACCCGTCAGGTGATGATCGGCCGGCTGATGGCGACCGGTGCCAAGGACGCCGCGATCGCGCGGCAGCTGGGGCTGTCGCTGCGGACCGTGCGGTCCGAGATCAGCGCGCTGATCGCCGGGCTGGGGGCTCGGTCGCGCTTCCAGGCGGGGTGCCTGCTGGTACGCCGGTTCGGCTGATCCCGGGCAGGGCCGTGACCTGGTGGTAGCGGCCCGCGGCGGCCGGTCTGCGTCGTCCGGAACTGTCCGGGGTGCGACGTAGGCTGGCCGCATGAGTGCACTTCCTGACCGCCGGCTGCTGCTGGTGCACGCCCACCCCGACGACGAGACGATCAACAACGGCGCGACGATGGCGAAGTACGTTGCCGAAGGCGCCCACGTCACGCTGATCACCTGCACCCTCGGTGAGGAGGGGGAGGTGCTGGTGCCGGAGCTGGAGCACCTGGCGGCCGACCAGACCGACGGGCTCGGTCCGCACCGGATCGGCGAGCTGGCCGCCGCGATGGATGAGCTCGGCGTCACCGACCACCGCTTCCTCGGCGGCCCCGGCCGGTACCGCGACACCGGGATGATCTACGACGAGACCGGCAACGCCGCCGTACCGCCGGACACCCGGCCGGACAGCTTCTGGCAGGCCGACCTCGTCACCGCCGCCAACGACCTGGTCCCGATCATCCGGGAGATCCGCCCGCAGGTCCTGGTCACGTACGACGAGTGGGGCAACTACGGGCACCCCGACCACATCCAGGCCCACCGGGTCGCGACGTACGCCGCGGCCCTGGCGGCGGCCCCTTCGTACCGGGAGGACCTCGGCCCGGCCTGGGACATCGCGAAGATCTACTGGACCGCGATCGCGGAGGGGAGGATGCGCAACAGCCTGCGCAGGCTGCGGGAGGCCGGCGACACCACCACCTTCGAGGGGATGGACCCCGACGGCCCGATGCCGCCGATGATCACACCGGACCGGCTGATCGACTGCATCGTGTCCGCCGACGGTTACCTCGACCGCAAGATGAACGCGATGAAGGCGCACGCCACCCAGATCACCGTCGACGGCCCGTTCTTCGCCCTGTCCAACAACAACGGCAGCGAGATGTTCGGCGACGAGGCCTACCGCCTGGTCAAGGGCATCGCGGCTCCGGGGCCGAACGGTCTGGAGTCGGATCTGTTCGCCGGGCTCTGACACCGCGCGACGCCGGCCGTGCCCGCCTGACTACGATCAGGCAGCATGGCCGGTCTCGCTGAACTGCTAAGAGAGTTCCGGGTCGCCGCCGGACTGACCCAGGAACAACTGGCCGAGCGCTCCGAGCTGAGCGTGGGTGCCGTCGCGACGCTGGAGACCGGGCGTCGTCGGTTCCCGCGTCCGGCAACGCTCGACGCGCTCGCGGAAGCGCTCGGACTGTCGACGACCGAGGCCGGCGTACTGCGGGAAGCCGCTGTCCGACCGTCGGGCGAGAGCCGCTCGGAGAGTCTGCCGGCCGACCTCGAGGACTTCGTCGGCCGGGCTGACACCTTGGCCCAGCTGACGGGGGTCCTGTCCGGAGCCGGGCGGCAGTTCGGCACCGTGATCGCGGTCGTCTCGGGAATGGGCGGAGTCGGGAAGACGGCCCTCGCCGTACGGGCCGCGCACTCGTTGGCCGCGGCGTTCCCGGACGGCCAGATCTACCTGAACCTGCGGGCTCACAGTGGTGGTGAGCCGGTGGACCCCCTGGAAGCTCTGACCCGCGTACTCCGCGCGCTGGGGACGCCCGCTGCCCGGATCCCGGCCGACGTGAGCACCGCCTCCGCGAGGCTCAGGTCGCTGGTGGCCGACCGGAAGCTCCTGCTGGTCCTCGACGACGCGCGATCGGCCGAGCAGATCCAGCCGCTGCTGCCCGGTGTCGGCGAGTCCGTCGTACTGGTCACCAGTCGTACCCGGCTGCTCGCCCTGGCCGGAGCTCGGCAGTTCCCCTGGACCTCCTGGACGAGCCGGACGCACTGAGTCTGCTGCGGAAGTCCCGCGGTGGCGTCGTGGACCAGGATCCCGGGTCCACGCGAGAACTGGTCCGGCTGTGCGGACGTCTCCCGCTGGCGCTGCGCATCGTCGGCAGCCAGCTCGCGACCGGCCGGCGGTCGATCGAGGAGATCACCGCGGCGCTCGCGGACGAGCGCGCCAAGCTCGACGTCCTGGACGAGGCGGACCACGGTGTTCGCGCGACGATCGGGCTGTCGGTCGAAGCGCTCCGCCAGGGGACGCACCCGGTCGACCTGAGCGCCGCGGACGCGCTTGCGCAGGTGGCCCTGATCGATGGCGAAGACTTCTCGGTCCGGCTCGCGGCAGCGGCGCTCGACGTCGAGGAGAGCGACGCCGAGGCGGCCCTGGAGCATCTGGTCGACACCAACCTGCTGGAAACTCCCACGCTGCACCGCTACCGCCTGCACGACCTGGTCCGTTCGGTCGGACGAGATCTCGCCCGTCCCGGGGATGCGGCCGCGGTACGCCGCAACATCCTCGACTACTTCGTGGCGCTGGCCTGGCGGCTCGACGACCTGGCGCCGACCCGCCGGACGATCGGCAACGGATGGAACGACCCGGGCTGGTCCCGGTCCGCTGCTCAGCTCGACATCCCGACGACAGCCGACCACCTCGACTCCGATCGTGCCGCGATGCTGCTCGCCGCCCGGACGGCGGCCACCGGCAGCGAGCACGAGCGGGAACTCCTGGTCCGGCTCGCGGTCGGCATCAGCGTGTACGCCATGCACCGGAAGCGGTGGGCGGAGTGGCGCGACCTGCTGCTGATCGGGCTCGACCTGGTGGACGAGCAGCCGGACCCGACGCTGCCCGCGATGCTGCGCTTCGACCTGGGACTGGTCTACGACGAGTTGTACGACTTCGCCGCCGGGGCCGCGCACCTGGAACGAGCACTCGCGCTCGGTCACTCGCTGGAGTCGCGCGCGTTCGAGGTCAGGTGCTTGACCAACTTGGCCCACGCGTACGAGCAGTCCGGCGACGGGCTCGACCGGGCCCGTGTGGTCGCCGAACAGGCGTTGCAGATGTCCCAGGACGACGGCGATGTCGTGCAGGAGTCCTGGTGCCACCTGGTGCTCGGCATGATCGCCGGCCGCGCCGGAGACCTGGTCGCGCAACGCGCGTCGTTCGAGCCCGCGATCGACCTGTACCTGCGGCGCCCGGACGTTCCCCTGTCCCACGCCGCCATGCGCTACTTCATCGTCGGAGCCGCCTACCAGCAGGCCGGGCAGCTGACGGACGCCGGTGCCGCGCTGGAGCAGAGTCTGGCGTTGTACCGCGAGGCCGGCCGGACGAACGGCGCCTGCGAGGCCCAGCAGCACCTCGGGGAGATCGCGGTCGAGCTCAGCCGGTACGAGGAGGCGCTCACCCGGTTCACCGAGGCACTCCGGATGGCGATCGCCAACGAGCTGTGGGACGGCGAAGCGGCGATCCGGGTCGGCCTGGCCCGGACGTACCAGGCGCTGGGCAGGAGTTCCGAGGCGCGGACGGAGCTGCTGGCCGCACGGCAGCTGTACACGGGGCACGGCGTCGCCGTACCGGGCGAGGTCACCGAACAGCTCGCTGAGTGACTCGGGCCACACGCCGGGTTGAGACGTCAGCTACTGGTGGGTCTTAGGCTGCTGGAGTGACCCCGGACTCCAGTGGCAGCATCGCGCCCGCGGACTTCCGTACGGCGCTGAGCCGGTTTGCGTCGGGCATCACGATCATGAGCACGCTGCAGGGTGGGGTCGCGCACGCGATGACGGCGAGCGCGTTCACCTCGGTGTCGCTGGACCCGCCGCTGGTCCTGGTCTGCGTGGACAAAGGCGTGCGGATGCACGAGGCGGTGCTGTCCCGCGGGGACTGGGCCGTCTCGGTGCTGGCTGCCGGTGAGCACGCGGTCGCGGAGCGTTTCGCCCGGTCGGGGCGGGACCTTTACAGCCAGTTCGACGGGGTGCCGACCGTGCCCGGGCCGAAGACCGGCTGCCCGCTGGTGGTCGGGGCGCCGGCCTGGCTGGAGTGCCGCACCTGGGCGACGTACGAGGGCGGTGACCACACGATCGTGGTCGGTGAGGTGCTCAGCCTGGGCGCCACCGATGACCCCGACGCCCTGATCTACTACGCGGGGCAGTACCGCGACCTCAGGGGCAGCTAGGGGCAGCCAGGGGCAGATCGGCGGCTTTTCTGTCGGCCCCGGTCGCGTAGGATGTGCCGTCTGTCATCTGGTTCGAGCAGGAGGACTCTGTCCGGTGGGGAGAAACAAGCTCGCGGGGATCATCGCCGCGGCGGGGTTCGGAGTGCTCGTCGTCGTGTACGGCGTGGCGTTCGCGCTGACCGGCGACAAGGTACCGGGGGACACGACGGTGCTGGGCATCGAGCTCGGCGGACTGTCCGAGGACGAGGCCAAGGCCAAGCTGCAGGCGGGGATCGACGACCGGCTCAAGCTGCCGATCAAGCTCAAGGCCGGCGACTCGACGTACCAGGTGAAGCCGGCCGACGCCGGACTCAGCCTCGACGTGGACGCGACCGTTGCCGACGCCGGTGCGGGCCGCAGCCTGAACCCGGCCCGGATGTGGCAGGTGCTGACCGGCGGTGACGCGGTCGCGCCGGTGGTCGCCAAGGACGAGGGCAAGCTGAAGGCCGCCGTCGAGAAGCTCGCCGGGCAGGTCAACCGCCCGGCCACCGAGGGCACGATCACGTTCCCCGACGCCAAGGCCGTCCAGCACGCGCCGGCGGACGGGCTGAAGCTCGACAACGACAAGGCCACCGAGACCGTGGTGTCCGGGTTCCCCTCCGACGGGAACCCGAAGGACCTGCCGGTCGGCGTGACCAAGCCGCAGGCCGGGACGGACGCGATCACCAAGGCGATGAAGGAGTACGCCGAGCCGGCGATGTCCGGTCCGGTCCGGCTCACCGTCGGTGACAAGGGCGTCAACCTCACCCCGCAGGAGCTGGCGCCGGCGCTGAAGCTGGTCGCCAAGGACGGCAAGTTCACCCCGAGCCTGGACGCGAAGAAGCTCGAGCCGCTGTTCAAGAAGCGGTTCAAGGACCTCGAGACGCTGCCGAAGGACGCCACGATCCAGATCGCCGGCGGCCGCCCGCGGGTGGTGCCCGCGGTCGACGGCGAGATCGTCGCGCGGGACAAGGTGGTCCCGGCCATCCTGTCGATCCTGCCGAAGGGCGAAGGTGAGCGGAAGGCGTCGGTCGGGCTGGCCAAGTCGAAGGCCGCGCTGACCACCGAGGCCGCGCAGGCGCTCGGGATCAAAGAGGTGATGGGGCAGGCGACCACCCGCTTCCCGCACGCCGAGTACCGCAACGTGAACATCGGGACCGCGGCCCGCAAGATCAACGGCGCCCTGCTCAAGCCGAACGAGACGTTCAGCCTGAACAAGATCGTCGGCGAGCGGACCAAGGAGAACGGCTTCACCGAGGGCAACATCATCAACGGCGGCAAGTTCGTGCTCGACCTCGGCGGCGGTGTCTCGCAGTCGGCGACCACGACCTTCAACGCGGCCTTCTTCGCCGGGCTCAAGGACGTCGAGCACAAGGCGCACAGCGTCTACATCAACCGCTACCCGGTCGGCCGCGAGGCGACCGTGGCGTGGCCGTCGGTGGACCTGAAGTTCCAGAACGACTCCGGGCACGGGGTCTTCGTGCAGACCATCTTCTCCGCCTCGACGCCCGGCAAGCAGGGCAGCCTGACGGTGAAGATCTGGGGTACGAAGGTCTGGGACGTCACCGCCGGCCAGTCGGCGAAGTACAACTTCCGCTCGCCCGGCCTGGTCTACAGCCAGGAGGCGGGCTGCCGCCCGCAGGCCCCGACCGGCGGTTTCGACATCAAGATCTACCGCTACTTCGCCAAGAACGGCGCCCGCGTGAAGACCGAGTCCTTCACCACCAACTACAACGCCGCCGACGACATCCGCTGCGGCCCGAAGCCGGGCACGCCGACCCCGCCGAACACCCCGGACACGCCCCCGACCCCGGGCACGGGCAAGCCCACCGGCAGCACCCGCCCACCGAGCTGAACCAAGGACAAGAGCCGCCTGGATCCCCAGGCGGCTCTTGTCGTTGGTGAGCGGGGATGGGGGCGGGGACGGCGATCGCCGCCGGAGGCGCCCCCCGCATCAGCTGGGCCCCGACCCCACCGCAGTAGCCGTTGGAGCCTGCGGCGAGGTGAGGGCAGTGCGTGTGCTGGTGTCAAGCGCGGTGTAGTTCGTGCAGTTCTTGGGCGACCTGGTCGAAAATGTCTTCGCTAATCACAGCACCCTCGCGGCGGACCTGGCCCGGCTCCACCCGCAGCACCCGGTCGAGGCGGACCTCGCTGTTGCGGTTCTCCTTGTCCCACGGCCCGCTGCCGATGTCGAGCCAGACCCGCCCCCAGCGCGCCTCGTCGGCGGCGTCGCGGTCGTGGTCCTTGCTGGTGAGGATCAGCGCCAGCAGGTACGCCCCGTCGGAGCCGACGACCAGCACCGGGCGGTCCTTGCCGCGGCTGTGGTCCTCCTCGAACGGCACCCAGGTCCACACGATCTCGCCCGGGTCCGCCACCCCGTCATCGGGGTGCGGCGTGTACTCGACCCGCACGGTCCCCTCGTAGTCACCCGGGTACTCCGGCCGCTCAACCACATGGTCCGCCATGAGCAGACCCTAGTACGCCGTCCTCACACGACAACCGTTCCGCGCGTTCCACCCCCGTGACAGTGCGGACAACCAGCCAGACGACCACTCCCAGCCGCGGCGCCATGCTCGCCGTCCTCCTGACCGGCCAGTTCATGGCCAACGTCGACACAGCCGTCGCCAACATCGCCGCCCCGGCCCTGCAGACCGATCTCCACGCCACCGAAGGCCAGGCGGCGCTCGTCGTCTCGGCGTACGTCGTCGCCTTCGCGGTGCTGCTCGTCACCGGCGCCCGCCTCGGCTCGTCGATCGGCTACCGCCGCGTCTTCCTCGCGGGCCTGCAGCTGTTCACCCTCGCCTCCCTGGCCTGCGGTCTCGCCCCCGACATCCGCGCGCTCACCGTCGCCCGCTTCCTCCAGGGCGCTGGAGCCGCGCTGATGGTCCCGCAGGTCCTCAGCGGCATCCAGCTCTCGTACGCCGGTCGCGACCGCGTCAAGGCCCTCGGCTGGTTCTCGATCGCCCTGTCCGGCGGCGCGGTCGCCGGTCAGGTCCTCGGCGGCGTCCTGATCTCCGCCGACCTGTTCGGCACGAGCTGGCGCCCGATCTTCCTCGTCAACGTCCCGATCGGCATCGCCCTCACCATCGCGGGCCTCCGCCACCTCGACCCCACCCGCGGCACCAAACAGCCCCTGGACGCCAGGGGAGTCCTCACCCTGTCCGCCACGGTCCTCCTGGTGATCGTCCCTCTCCTCCTCGGCTCCGAACGCGGCTGGCCCACCTGGTCCTGGATCAGCCTGGCCCTCAGCCTCCCCGCCCTGGCCCTCTTCGAGTACGGCGAACGCCGGGCAGCCGCATCCGGAGGCCGTCCCCTGATCGCCCGCCAGCTCCTCCACAACCGCCGCGTCCGAGCCGGCCTGCTCGCCCACGGCGCCACCACCGGCTCGTACTTCGCCCTGCTCTTCGTGCTGGCCCTCTACCTCCAGCAAGGCCTCGGCAAGAGTCCGGCGTACTCGGGCCTGGCCATGGTCGTCTGGGTCGCCGCCTTCGGCATCGCCGGCCCACTGCTCCCCAGACTCCCCGAGGGCATCCTCTGGCTCCCCGTACTCGGCTGCTCGATCCTGGGCGTGGGCTACCTGGCCGTCCTCACCTACCTGCAAGCAGGCGGCACGTCAGGCCCTCTCCTGTTCGCCCTGCTCGGCGTAGGCGGCCTCGGCCTGGGCATCAGCGCCAACACCCTGATCGGCGGCATCACCTCGAGCATGCCCACCCAGTACGCCGCCGACCTGTCCGGAGTGGTCGCCACCAACGCCCAGCTCTCCGGTGCCTTCGGAGTCGCCCTGGCCGGAGCGGTCTACTCCAGCCTGAGCACGGACCCGCAGCACGCGCTCAGCGTCGTACTGGCCGGGTTCGCCGCTCTGAGCGTGATCGGCGCGCTGGCGTCCTATCGGCTGGTCAGATAGCGGTAGCGGTACGCCTCGACGTACCCGAGAGCCGTGTAGATGGTCAGGGCCCCCACGTTCTCCTCCTCGACCTCCAGGTAGGTCCTGCGACCGCCCGCAGGCCCGGCCCAGCGCGCCAGGCCCTGCACGAGTGCTGTCGCCAGACCACGCCGCCGGTACGCCGGATCGACCCGCACCGCGTCCACTCCGAGCCAGTGCCCCGTCATCGACCCCCGCGCGACGGCCACCACGCGCCCGTCGAGCTCCACCGAGGCGAAGGCGGCCTTGGGTGCGCCCTCCATCACCGGCGGGGCTGTGGCGGGCACCTGGTCGTCGAAAGCGGCCTCGTACCACTCCGCGTCCGGCCGGCCCGCCACCAGCACCTCGTACGCCGGTACGCCGTTCACGTGGTCCAGCGTCGTGTGCAGGACCAGCGCGTCGGATTTCGCCGGCCGTGCGTCGATCCAGCCCAGCCCGGTGAACTCCTCGAACTCCGGGTAGCCGATCCGCGCCAGCGCCAGCGGCGGCAGCGCCCGCTCCAGGTAGAACGCCTCCACCTGCTTGGCCGCGTCACTGAACGGCAACCCGGGGTCACCAGCCGGGAGCACCGAGTTCCCCCGGCCGGTCCAACCGCCGGACGCCCTCAGCAACCACTCGCCGACGTACAGGGTCTCGACCGCCGGCCGGCCGAGCGCGGTGGTCAGGAACAGCTGCTCCACGTCCACCCGCCGCAGCGGCATCGGGGGGATCGGCTTGGCCGCCACCACGGCGGTCTGGTGGATCCGGTACGGCGTACTGTCGGCGTGACGGACCTCCAGGGTCTGCTCGTCGTACGACTGCAGCACCCCGATGACGTCGGTCGCCTGACCGCCGTCCAGCCGGTGGCGGACCACGACACGGTGGCCGATATCACGGGTGCTGAGGCCTGACACGATGCGGACTCCTGGCAGAGTGGGTCATCTACTACCGTGATACTAGAGAACCGAGCACTACCGCACCGCAGCATTTTCCCGACCGCTGCGCTTGCCGGCCATAGGAGGAGTACCCAGTGACTTACGTCATCGCGCAGCCGTGTGTTGACCTCAAGGACCTCGCGTGTGTCGAGGAGTGCCCGGTCGACTGCATCTACGAGGGCAACCGGATGCTCTACATCCACCCCGACGAGTGCGTCGACTGCGGAGCGTGCGAGCCGGTCTGCCCGGTCGAGGCGATCTACTACGAGGACGACACGCCGGAGCAGTGGAAGGACTACTACACGGCGAACGTCGACTTCTTCAACGACCTCGGCTCGCCCGGTGGCGCGTCGAAGCTCGGCAAGATCGACAAGGACCACGCGTTCATCGCCGCCCTCCCCCCGCAGGAGCACGACGAGTGAGCTAGTTCCAGCTTGAAGAACTGCGGTGCACCGGCACAGGTGCACCGCAGTTTTGCTGTGTCCTATTGGTCGACTACGTCGACGTGCACGTGGTCGAGATGCCGCAGGGTGTCGCGGTTCCCGGTCCGGTCCGGCGCCTGGTAGTCGCGCCAGCCGCTGTCCGAGCGGCCGCCCGCGGTCCAGATCCTGTCGCTGAAGATGACGGTCTTGATCTTCAGCCGGTCCGCCTGGGCGACCAGGTACTGCGCCAGCGCCCAGCCGCGGGTCGTGTTCGCCGCCGAGATCGGCTTGACGAAGATGTCGACCGCCCGGCCGTCGTAGTGCGCCGAGCCCTCCATGTGCCCCGACCGGACGCCGCCTTCGGCGTACCCGCCGGTGGACAGCTTGCCGAACGTCTTGGCCAGGTCCTGCCGCACCGCGTCGGCCCGCGGCGTCAGGCCGTTCGCGCCGATCGTCTCGACCGCGCCGGACGGGTTGTCCAGCGTGCAGCTGAACGCGCCCTTGGTCTGCCCGGTCAGCGCCGAGGCCAGGATCCGCGCGTCGCCCTCGTGGTCGGCGTACGCGTTGGGGAAGGCGCTGCGCTGGACCCGGTCGGCCGCGACCGTCACCGCGAGCTTCTCGTAGCCCTTGATCTTCACCAGCGCGTCGTAGAACTTCCACGCCGCGTAGTGCGGGTCCCGGACCTGCGCGGCCGTGCCCCAGCCCATCGACGGCCGCTGCTGGAACAGCCCGAGCGAGTCCCGGTCGCCGTGCGCCAGGTTGCGCAGGCCGGATTCCTGGTACGCCGTCGCGAGCGCGATCGTGGCCGCCCGCGGCGGCAGTCCACGCCGTACGGCGACGCCGCTGATCACCGCGGCCCACTGGGCCTGCTCCAGGTCGAGCGTCACGGTGGTCCCGTTGACGGTCGCCTCGCACTGCTCCCGGGGCGGGATCAGCGGCCCGATGCCCTGGCCGCCGACCCACGCGATCGCGCCGCCGACGGCCAGCGCGAGCGCGCCGATCGCGCCGACGGCGACGATCACTCCACGATTCACCGGCATACCGCTCCCAACGTGCGGGGGGCGGGCCCGGGTTCCGGATAGTTGGTCACGAAGTGGTTGACGTGTGGCGGCCCCGGCAGGTTCGCGGTGGCGGCCGCCACCGGGGGAAAATCGTCACAAAGGATGATCACGCGTTCGCGTGCAGGGCCTCGTTGAGCGTGATGCCCTCGCCCTGCCGCGGCCGCGCCTCGACGGCACCGGTGACCGAGTTGCGCAGGTAGAGCAGGCCCGGCCGGCCGGACAGGTCGCGCGCCTTGACGACGGCGCCGTCCGGCAGCGTCACCTTCGTACCGGCCGTCACGTACAGCCCCGCCTCGACCACGCAGTCGTCACCGAGCGAGATGCCGATCCCGCCGTTCGCGCCGAGCAGGCAGCGCTTGCCGATCGAGACGACCTGCTTGCCGCCGCCGGACAGCGTGCCCATGATCGACGCGCCGGCGCCGATGTCGCTGCCGTCGTCGACCACCACACCGGCCACGATCCGGCCCTCGACCATCGACGTGCCGAGGGTGCCGGCGTTGAAGTTCACGAAGCCCTCGTGCATCACGGTGGTGCCCTCGGCCAGATGCGCGCCGAGGCGGACCCGGTCCGCGTCGCCGATCCGGACACCGGACGGTACGACGTAGTCGGTCATCCGGGGGAACTTGTCGACGCTGGCCACCGACAGGTGCAGGCCCGCGGCCCGCGCCCGCAGCCGGACCTGCTCGACCTGGTCGACCGGGACCGGGCCGTGCGACGTCCAGGCGTTGTTCGGCAGGGCGCCGAAGATGCCGTCCAGGTTGACGCCGTGCGGGCGGACCAGACGGTGCGACAGCAGGTGCAACCGCAGGTAGGCGTCCGCCGTACCGTCGGGAGCGGCGTCCAGCGCGATCTCGGCCTTGACCACCTCACGGCGGACCTTGCGCAGGTCGTCGTTGCCCTCGGCAGCGATCAGCTCGGCCGGCGCCTTCACGTCCGCCGGCGCGGTGCCCAGCTCGGGCGCCGGGTACCAGACGTCGAGCACCGAGCCCGACTCGGTGACGGTGGCGAGGCCGAAGCCCCAGGCGTGCGCGGCAGTCTCAGTCATGCGGGCAAGCCTGCCAGACGGCGCGGGCGCGTTCTAATTGGTGGGCACAGTGCGGACAGGGCGTGCTTCACTGGCTGCTCTCGGAAGGTGGTGTACGGCGTGCTGCCGGTGTGGATCGAGGCCGTCGAACCGGCCGTGCTGAAGGCGACCGGCGCTCCCGTGCGGGACGAGGTGAGCGGCGACCGGCTGCGGTACTGGGGGTCGTCGGAGGTGTGGCGGCTGTCGTACGGACTGCGCAGCGTGATCGTCAAGCGGGGGAGTGACGCCCAGAGCACCGAAGGTACGGCGTACGAGCGGTATGTACGGCCGCTGCGGCTGCCGGCTCCGGAGTTGATCGAGCTGGTCCGGCTGGACGGTGCGGTGCTGCTGGTGATGGAGGACGTCGGCCGGGTGACGCTGGAGCAGGAGCCGAGCCTGGACGGGTTCCTCGCGGCTGTCGAGCTGCTGGCGGAGATCCGATCGGTGGAGGTCGCGGGGGAGAGCGAGTTCGATGCGGACCGGCTGGTGGAGTTGGCTGCCGGAATCTCTCACGCTTCTCTTGCCGAGCGGGCCGAGACGCGGCTGCGCCCCGCGGTCGACGAGCTGCACCGGCTGGTGCGGCCGGCCGTGGTGCACGGCGACTACGTCGGCAAGAACCTCGTCACCGACGGCAGGCGCTGGACACCGGTCGACTGGCCGTTGACCTACCTGGCACCGCAACTGCCCGACCTCTACACGATCGCCCGCGAAGCCGTTGCCCTCGGCCACGATCGCGACCTGCTGGTCCGCCGGTACTGCGAGGCCGCCGAGGCCGACCGCGCACTGGTCGAACAGCAGACCCTGATCGGCGGTTGCGGCTTCACGCTGCGCGCGCTGGCCTGGGTGATCGAGGAAGGCGTGCACACGGTGCCGTCGTCGAAGGACTGGATCGACCCGCTGCTCGAGGAGCTCGACGGATTGCTGGATCAGCTGTGAAGCTGCTCGTCCTCGGCGGCACCAAGAACCTCGGCCGCCACGTCGTCGAGGCCGCACTGCGCGACGGCCACGAGGTCACGCTCTTCAACCGCGGACAGACCAATCCCGATCTGTTCCCGGAGGTCGAGCGGATCGTGGGGGAGCGGGCGGCACCCGGCGTACTGGCCGCGGGGGAGTGGGACGGCGTGATCGACATGTCGGGCTTCCTCGTCCGGGACGTCCTGCGCAGTGCCGCGGTCCTGCGCGATCGCGTCGGGCACTACACGTTCATGTCCACGATCGGCGTGTACGCCGACCAGCGGACGCCGCATCAGAGCGAGGACGCGGAGTTGTTGCCCTGGCCAACCGATGCGCCGGAGGACGTCTTCTCGGTGGACCTCTACGGCCCGTCGAAGGTCCGGGCCGAGGCAATCCTGACCGACCTGTACGGCGACCGCACGGCCGCGATCCGCTCCGGTTTCGTGGTCGGCCCGTACAACCCCGACTTCGGCAACTGGGGTCAGGCGATCGCGACCATGAGCACGCTCGAGTGCGCGGCGCGGCCGGACCAGCCGATCCAGTGGCTGGACGCGCGGGACCTGGCCGACTTCCTGCTGCTGGTCACGACTCAGCGGCTCGCCGGCCCGTTCACCGCCGTGAGCGAGACGTGGACGATGCGGGACCTGGCCGAGGCGTGGCGGTCCGTCGTACCGGCTGAGCTGGCGGTGGACTGGGCGCCGGAGATCGATCGGTTCCACCTGCCGCACGACGGGTCGAACGACGGCACCTTCCAGCTCGACAACGCCCGCGCGACGGCCGCCGGGCTGCGCGTGCGTCCGCCGGCGGCGAGCGCCTTGGACTGCGTGCGCTGGATCCGCGAAGGCAACGTCCCGCCACCACCGCCGCACTAGTCCTCTTCACCTCATGTATCTTGATGTCGAGAGATATGGAGGAGAGGATGCCTGGCTTCAGCCTCTGGCGGATCGCGGTGCCCGCCTTCGGCCCGACGGTGCTCAATGCCGTCGGCCAAGGCGCCGTACTCCCCGTCGTGGCCCTGTCGGCACTCCAGCTGGGCGCCTCCGTCGGCTTCGCCGCGTTCCTCGTCGGGGTCCTCGGCATCGGTCAGTTCGCCGGTTCGCTCCCGGCCGGCGCGCTCGTCGTACGGATCGGTGAACGCCGCGCACTCCTCGTGGCAGCCGTCGTCAGCGCGGTCGCGTGGTGCGCCGCGATGGTCGTCCGTACGCCGTGGCTGCTCGGCCTCAGCCTCCTCGTCGCCGGCCTCGCCGGAGCGGTCTTCAGCCTGGCCCGCCAGTCGTACGTCACCGAGGTCGTCCCCGTCGAACTCCGCGCCCGCGCGCTGTCCACCCTCGGCGGAGTCAATCGCATCGGTCTGTTCGTCGGCCCGTTCCTCGGTGCGCTGGCCGGCCACTACTGGGGCATGCCCGGTGCCTACGCTGTCGGCGTCGCGGGCTCGATCGGCGCGATCGTCGTCCTGGTCACCGCCGGCGAACCCCAAGGCGCCCACGAACCCCTCCAGGTCGAACGCCTCTCCCTGAAGCAAGTCCTCTGGGCGCACCGCCGGACGTTCCTCACCCTCGGCACCGGCGTCTTCGTGATCGCCGTCGCCCGCGCCGCCCGCACCAGCCTGATCCCCTTGTGGGGCGAGCATCTGGGCCTGTCCGCGACCGACACCTCGATCGTCTTCGGCATCACCAACGGCATCGAGATGCTGCTCTTCTACCCCGCCGGTCTGATCATGGACCGCCTCGGCCGCGTCTGGATCGCAGTCCCCGCCACAGTCCTCCTGGGAATCGGCATGCTCACCCTTCCTCTCTCCACCGCCTTCACCAGCATCCTCGCCGTAGGCGTGCTGATGGCCGTAGGCAACGGCCTGGGCTCCGGCATCGTCAAGACCCTAGGAGCCGACGCGGCCCCACCCGGCCACCGAGCCCAGTTCCTGGCCGGCTGGACCTTCTGCGCCGAGTTCGGCTCCGTCATCGGCCCGGTCCTCATCGGCGCCATCACCCTCGTCTTCCCCCTGGCCGCCGCCTCCCTGACCCTAGGAGCCCTGACTCTCACCGGCTCCACCTGGCTCGCCAAATGGGTCCCCACGTTCGACCCCCGCAGGGCAACCAAGGGCATCTCGGGGCAGATATCCACAGGCACTCCGTGTCGCGCCCCAGCCCCTGGTGACAACTCGTAAGGTCCAGGGATGTTCTTCCAGCGGCCGCTCGTTCGTGCCTACGTGGACGAGACCGGCGACCGCGGTACGACGGCGAAAGCGTCCCGCTACTTCGCCATGGTTGCCGTCGTCATCGCCGACGAGGACGATCCGGCGCTGAGGTCGGCGATCAGCACCTGCCGGACGCAGCTGTCGGTCCCTTCAGGCAAGCCTTTGCACTGGTCAGAGCACGTGAAGCGCTTCCCACGCAGGCAGTACGTCGCCGGACGGCTGGCCGCCGTACCAGGTGTGGTTCTGAATTACGTCGTCGTCGAGAAGGCAGCTGTTCCAGCGCATGCCGGCCTCAAGACCGATCAGGTGTTGTTCTACAACTACGTCGCAGGCCTGGTCGTGGAGCGCATGCTGCTGACCGCCGCCGAGTGGCCCGGTGGCGCACGGGACGTGGTCGCGAGCTTTGGGCACGTCCGTGGCTTTCCACACCAGCAGACGTTGGAGTAGCTCGAGTTCGGCGGGTTCGAGCAGCACCACCTGCTGGCGGTCAGGCATCAGGTGCGGCGGGTCGAGGGAGAGACCTGGGGGCACGGCTTCAAGGTGATGGCTTTGCCGCGAACGATGGAGGCCTATCCGTGGTGGCCGGTCGACGGGCTGTGAAAGCAAGAGACGAGGCCTTCGATGGTCCGGAGCGCCGCGACCGGGCAACCGGAGGGGTCTGGCAGCAGACCTGGCGTTCTCTCCGCGGCCATCGAAGGCCTCGTGCTCACCAGATTAGCAGCTGCTCAGTTCTTCTTCCGCGAGTTCTTAGGGGCCGACGTCGCGCGGATGTGGAGTTCGGTGCGGAGGGTGACGGTGGACGGCGGGCGGCCGGGGGCGGCGATTCGGTCTTTGAGGAGCAGGCCGGCGGTGCGGCCCAGTTCGTACGTCGGCTGGGCGACCGTGGTGAGGCTGGGGACGACCAGGTCGGCCCAGGGGATGTCGTCGAAGCCGACGACGGCGATGTCGTCGGGGGCCCGGACGCCCTTCTTGGCCAGGCACTCCAGGGCGCCGACGGTCATCAGGTTGTTGGTGACGAAGAGGGCCTCGGGTGGTTCGGGCAGCTCCAGCAGGCTTTCCATCGCGGCGTAGCCGCCGGCCTCGCGGAAGTCGGCGTGGCGGACCAGGTCCTTGTCGTACCGGATGCCGCCGGCGCGCAGCGCGGCGCGGTAGCCGGCGAGGCGGTCCATCGCCGTACTGACGCGGCGCGGGCCCGTGATGCAGGCGATGCGTGAGTACCCGCCGTCGATCAGGTGCTTCACGCCCTCCGCGGCGCCGTGCTCGTTGTCGACCAGGACGGTGTCGGCCTCGACGCCCTCGACGCGGCGGTCGATCAGCACCATCGGGGTCTTCGCGTCGGCCAGCTGCTGCACGCCCTCGGCGGTGGAGGTCGGCGAGATCACCACGCCGGCCATCTGCTCGGTGAGCACCGCACCGGCGTACGCCGCTTCCTTCGCCGGGTCCTCGTCGGAGTTGCACAGGACGACGTGGTACCCCTCGGTCTGTGCGACGTCCTCGAGCCCGCGCACCAGCGACGTGAAGAACGGGTTCTCGATGTCGGAGATCACCACGGCCCACAGGTTCGTGCTGGCCCGGCGCAGGTTCCGCGCGACACCGTTCGGCCGGTACCCGAGCTCGGCGACGGCCGCGCGGACCTTCTCGGACAGCTCCGGGTCCACGTTGCGCCGTCCGCTCAGCACCCGCGACACGGTGGCCGGGGACACCCCTGATCTACGCGCGACGTCGTAGATCGTCGTCATGCTCACTCCCCGCTCAACCCGTAGGTGCCGTCTGGACGGCATCTAGAGTCTCACGGGTTGGGTGGAGCGGCGGCGAACGACGACGAATCGATTTCCGACGAGTCGAGCAGAGCGGCCGCCGAAGCCCGCGAAGGAGCCGACGCGGCGGCCCCGTTCACGGTCGTGGACAGCGCCCCGGCAGCATTCGCGAGCCGTACGGCGTCCGCCAGCGAAGCTCCCTCGGCCAGCGACGCCGCGAGCGATCCGCAGAAGGCGTCCCCGGCCCCGACCGTGTCCACGGTGTCGACCCGATGCGGCCCCACTCGCAGCTCAACCCCCGCCGATCGATCCAGCACGTAAGCCCCACGCGAGCCCAGCGTCACCACGCATCCGCGCAGGTCCCACTCGTCGGCCAGCTTCCGCGCGATCACCGGAACCTGCGACTCGTCGTCGCAGTCCAGCCCGGTCAGCGCCGCCGCCTCCACCTCGTTCGGCACCAGGATGTCTACGTACGCCGCAAGCGAGGGATCGACCGGACCGACCGGCGCCGGCGTCAGGATCGTGGTGACACCCGCGGCCGAGGCGAGCCGGAGGGCAGCGCGGCTCGCCTCGACCGGGAGTTCGAGCTGGACGCTCAGCACCCGGCTGGCGGTCAGTACGTCGCCCGCCGCCTCGATGTCGTCCGGCGTGATCGCCGCGTTCGCGCGCGACACGATGATGATCGAGTTGCTCCCGTCGGGCAGCACCAGCGGCAGCCCGACCCCGGTCCCGAGCGACGGGTGGCGGATCACCCAGTCGGTGTCGACGCCGTCGGTCTTCAGCAGGTCCAGGAACTCCTCGCCGTACCGGTCGTCGCCGATCGTCCCGACGATCGCGGTCCGGGCGCCCATCCGGGCCGCGCCGATCGCCTGGTTCACGCCCTTGCCGCCGAGGAACTCCGCGAACCCCGTGCCGTGCAAGGTCTCACCGGGCAGCGGCCGCCGTTCGGCGCTCGCGACCAGGTCCTTCATGAACGACCCGAGCACGCACACGTCGTACCCGCTCATGCCTGCTCCCCGTCGAGCAGCCGCCGGCCGAGCGCGCCCGAGGGATGGAAGCGCGCGAAGTCGTGGTGGGTGAACTCCCGCAGGACGACGAGCGCGCACGCGAGCGCGTCGCCCATCACCAGCGCGGCGGTCGTCGACGCGGTCGGCGCGAGGTTCAGCGGGTCGGCCTCGCGCAGGACCATCGTGTCCAGCGTGTACGTCGCCAGCCGCGCGAGCGTCGACTCCTCGGCGCCGGTCATCGCGATCACCGGGATCTGCCGCTCGGCCAGCATCCGCGCGAACGCGCACACCTCGACCGTCTCGCCCGACGCCGACAGGGCGAGCACGAGATCGCGCGAGGTGACCGCGCCGGAGTCGCCGTGCAAGGCGTCGCCGGCGTGGATGAAGGTCGCCGGGGTCCCGGTCGAGGCCAGTGTCGCGGCGATCTTGCGACCGACCAGGCCGGACTTGCCCAGGCCGGTGACGACCAGATGCCCTTCGCAAGCAGCCACCGCGGTCAGCACGTCGAGGAAGACGCCGTCCAGCCGGTCCGCCAGGGCGGAGACGGCCGCGGCCTCGGTCTCGATCGCCGTCCGCGCCGCCGCCAGTCCACGGGTGACCAGGTCCCGCGGGAGCTCGTCCGCCGCGACTCCGTCGGCCGCCGGGTGATCGGCGTCGGCGAGCTGCTGCCGTGCGGCGGTGGGGCGATCCGCACGGTTCGGCACTACTGGCATCCTCGACCCGCTTTCCGGTCTGTGTCAGAAATCGATTTCCGAAGCGTAGGCAGCGGGTCGCGGCGGTGTCAACGTCTGCATCCTGTTCAAAACAAGGCCAACCGCCATGTCCGGTCAAAGTCGTCGCGGTCACCCTCTTGACCGTTCCGGCGTCCGCTCGTAGATTGCGAGAAATCGATTGCCCGTTCCGGAGCGCGACCCCCTGGAGCCCTGATGTCCGCAACCCCCAACCTGCACAGGCCGGTCAGCCGGCGTTCCGTCCTGCGCGGTGGTCTCGGCGCCCTGGCCGCCGCCGGTGTCGGCGGCCCCCTGCTGACCGCGTGCGGAGGTGACGGCGGCAGCGGTGGCGACGGCAAGGAGATGTCGTTCTGGAACTTCTACGGTCCCTCCGACGACGGCGGCCCGCAGAGCAAGTGGTTCGTCGACGTGGCCGAGAAGTGGAACGCCAACAACGACGTCAAGGTCAAGCTGCGCTACATCCCGGGCAAGGACTACCTGAACGGGACCACGCTGCAGACCGCCTTCCAGTCCGGCGAGGGCCCGGACATCTTCCTGATCAGCCCCGGCGACTTCCTGCGCTACTACAACGGCGGTGTCCTGCAGGACCTGTCGTCCGCGCTGCCGGCCGAGGCGAAGAGCGACTACCTGCCCGGCCTGCTGGAGGCCCGGTCGGTCGACGGCAAGGTGTACGGCCTGCCGATGGAGATCGAGCCGCTGGCGATGTACTACAGCGAGGCCGCCTTCACCAAGGCCGGTCTGTCCGAGGCTGACCTGCCGAAGACCTGGGACCAGACGCTGGCGGTCGCCGAGAAGCTGACCGGCAAGGACCGGTACGGCGTGATGTTCGAGACGCTGCCCGGCTACTACCAGAACTTCACCTGGTACCCGTTCCTCTGGCAGGGCGACGGGACGCCGATCAAGGACGGCAAGGTCGCGTTCGACTCGCCGGCCGCCGTCCAGGCGCTGAAGTTCTGGAAGGACACCATCCAGGCCAAGGTCGCGCCCCGCAAGGCGCTCGGCGACGGCGGCGGCGACGTGGTGTCCAACCTCGGCTCCGGCGCGGTCGCGCTGCAGCAGAGCGGGATCTGGGCGGTCGCCGACATGAAGGGCAAGGCCGCCAAGTTCAAGTACGGCATCATCCCGCTGCCGACGCCGGACGGCGGCAAGCCGGCCACCGACCTCGGCGGCTGGGCGTTCGTGGCCAACTCCAAGGGCAAGAACCCCGAGGCCGCGGCCAAGTTCATCGCCTGGGCGCTCGGTTCGACCGACGCCGAAGGGGTCGAGCGGCAGCGGCAGTGGAACACCGTGGTGAAGACCAACGTGCCGCCGCGCAAGTCGGTCCAGGCGGCCGCGGACGCCAAGGGCGCCTTCGAGCAGGGTGTGCTGAAGAAGTTCGTCGACGAGATCGCGCCGACCGGGCAGCCCGAGCCGCGGTTCCCACCGGAGGTGTACCAGCCGATCGCCGACGCGATCCAGGCCTGCCAGCTGAACGGGTCCGACCCGGGCAAGGCGGCGGCTGACGCGGCGGAGCGGATCGACACCTTCCTGAAGACCTACCAGGGCGCGCCCATCAGCTGATGACCACGACGACAGCGCCCCCGTCCAAGCCGTCGGTCCGCCGTACGGCGGCCACGCCCAAGGCCGGTATGACGCGCAAGCGGCGCGAGGCCCTGGCGGCGTACGCCTTCCTCGCGCCGGACCTGCTCGGCCTGCTCGCCTTCGTCGCCGTCCCGATGGTGCTCGCCCTCGGCGTCGCGTTCTTCAAGGTCGACGGCTTCGGCAACTACCAGTACGTCGGTCTGGCCAACTACAAGCTGATGGGCAGCGACGACCAGCTCTGGGCGTCGCTGAAGATCACCGCGATCTACGTGGTCAGCTTCGTGCCGATCGCGTTCGTGATCAGCTTCGGGCTGGCGATGCTGGTCCGCAACCACTTCCGCGGCATCGGCTGGGTCCGGTCGGCGTTCTTCCTGCCGCACGTGGTCAGCCTGGTCGTGGTCGGTCTGATCTGGCAGTTCCTGCTGGTCGACAAGCGCGGTGCGGTCTCCAAGCTGCTGGCGCCGTTCGGGCTCGGCGACGTGTCGTTCCTCGGGACGCCATCGCTTGCCCTGGGCACCTATGTGGTGATCAGTGTCTGGTTCGTGATGGGCTACCAGATGCTGGTCCTGCTGGCCGGGCTGAAGGACGTGCCGAAGGAGCTCGAGGACGCGGCGCAGATCGACGGCGCCTCGGCCTGGCAGCGGTTCCGGTTCGTGATCTGGCCGTTGATGCGCCCGACCAGCTTCTTCGTCGTGGTCAACTCGACGATCGGCGCCGTCACCGGCCTGCAGGCCTTCGACCTGGTCTTCGTGCTGACCAAGGGCGGCCCGGCCAGGGCCACCAGCACGGTCGTGCTCTACATCTACGAGCAGGCCTTCACCTTCAACAACATCGGGTACGCCGCCGCGCTGACCACCGTCGTGGTGGGGATCCTCGTGCTCTGCACCGGCCTGATGTTCGCCTTCACGAAGGGAGGCCGTTTCAGTGAGGACTAGATTCTTCCCGATCCTGGCGCACGTGCTGGCGCTGATCGCTGTCGCGCCGTTGCTGTGGGTGCTGCTGAGCGTGATCAAGCCGGCCGAGGACGTGTTCTCGTTCGGCTGGCCGTCGACCTGGACGCTGGACAACCTGCAGTACGTGCTGCTGAAGTTCCCGCTGCCCAGGTTCCTGCTGAACTCCGCGATCGTGTCGGTCGCGGTCACGGTGATCGCGCTGTTCTTCCACTCGATGGCGGCCTACGCGCTGGCCCGGCTGCGGTTCCCCGGCCGCGCGATCATCTTCTCGGGCATCATGTCGACGCTGCTGGTGTCGCTGCCGGTGATCCTGGTCCCGCTGTTCCTGGTCGCCAAGCAGTTCGGCCTGCTGGACAGCTACGCCGGGCTGATTGTGCCGAGCATCTTCCATGCCTTCGGCATCTTCCTGCTGCGCCAGTACTACCTGAACATCCCGCGCGAGCTGGAGGAGGCCGCCGACCTGGACGGCTGCGGCTACTGGCGCCGGTACTGGAGCGTCATCCTGCCGCTGAGCCGTCCGGTCCTGGCCTCGCTGTCGGTGCTGTTCTTCCTGGCCAACTGGAACGCGTTCCTCTGGCCGCTGACCATCACCCGCAACCCGGACCTGCGCGTGGTCCAGCTGGGCATCTCCGGTCTGCAAGGTCAGTACGCCTCGGCGTGGAACCTGATCCTCGCCGCCGCCGTGATCGCGGCGATCCCGACCGTCGTCGTCTTCGTCGCCGGCCAGAAACGCCTGGTCGACGCGATGAAGACCACCGGCCTGAAGTAGGAGTCCGTCGTGAAGCGTGGAGCGTTGCTTGCCGTCCTGCCACTGGCCTTCGGGTCGGTCGCCGTCCTGACCTCGTCCGGGGACAGTGCTTCCCCTGCTGCCGGAGGTGGTGCCAGCACCTACGTCGGTACGGCGTCGGTGGAGACGACCGGGCAGGCCAGCAAGAGTGACGGCGACCTGTGGCCGTCGTGCTGGGCCGGGAACGGGGACCTGTACTCCGCGAACGGCGACGGCAAGGGCTTCAGCCTGGACGCGGAGTTCTCCGACATCGCGGTCAGCGAGATCAAGGGGCAGCCGGGCTCGTTGACGGGCGCGACCGTCGCCCGCGGCGACCAGGTCGGTCCGATCTGGAGCGGTCCGGGGTACAACCGGAAGCCGACCGGCATGGTCTGCGTCGGCGACACGATGTACCTGGCGGTGCAGGATCTCGCGCTCGACTTCAACGACGTACCGGCCGCGACGATCCTCAAGTCGGTGGACCACGGACGGACGTGGACCTGGGACCAGCGCAAACCGATGTTCGGCGACCACGTGTTCACGACGATCTGGTTCGCGGACTTCGGCAAGGGCGGAGCGGCGGCACCGGACGGGTACGTGTACGCGTACGGGCTGGACGGGAACTGGCGGGACTCCTTCGACGACACGGTCGAGGACCCGCAGAGCGTGTTCCTGGCCCGCGTACCGAAGAAGAAGGTGCAGGACCGGAAGGCCTGGGAGTTCTTTGCCGGCAGCAACGACCGGGGGAAGCCGGAGTGGTCACGGAAGCTCGCCGACCGGCGGCCGGTGCTGACCGACCAACGGCGGCTGTACGCGCAGACCTACGGGACCAACGCGAGCAACCTGTCGGTGATCAGCCAGGGCGGTACGACGTACCTGCCGCAGCAGAAGCGCTACGTCTACACCTCGTGGACCGAGTACACCTTCGAGTTCTACGAGTCGCCGACGCCGTGGGGACCGTGGAAGCACTTCCTGTCGAAGGACTTCGGCGGGTACCCGTGGTCGACGTCCAAGTACGGCGGGTACGGCGTGACGATTCCCTCGAAGTTCGTCCAGCCGGACGGGAAGACGATGTACCTGCAGGCCAACGTCTGCCCGTGCGGTGGCGGCGGGATCGGGACGTCGGTCTACAACTTCAACCTGCGCAAGCTGGTGCTGACGCCGTCGGCTCCAGGCCCTGCTGTGGATGTCCCCGGTGCCGCGAACCTGGCCGCGCCCAGCACTGGCGCGGTCGCCGTTTCCAAGTCGTCGCAGTCCGGGAAGCTCGCCCTGCTCAACGACGGCGTGCTGACCGGGAGTGAGAACGACTTCGACGACGAGGTCAAGGGCGCCTCGTGGTGGGGTTACACCTGGCCCTCGAAGCACAAGGTGAACCGGGTCGAGTTCACGTCGGGCGCGGTGTCGGCCGAGGGCGGGTTCTTCACCGGGCGGCCCCGGGTGCAGGTGAAGAAGGACGGCGCCTGGGTCGAGGTCGGCGCGCAGACCGTCAGCCCGGCGTACCCGGGGGATGTTTCGGCCGGCGCGAACAAGACCTACACGGTGACGTTCCCGGCGGTCGAGACCGACGGGGTGCGCGTGATCGGGCTGCCGGGCGGGACGCGGAGCTACACGTCGGTCGCCGAGGTTGCCGTGCGGTACGCCGTACAGGTGGCTGACGGGGGCTTCGAAGGGACCGGCGGCGGCAAGCCCGCGTGGCTGTTCGAGGGATCGGCGGCGAACGGGGTGGACCGCGGGCTCGGGTTCGCGCACTCCGGCGCGAACAACGGGTGGATCCGGACGTCCGGGACGGGGCTCAGCGCGCTGACGCAGAAGGTGCCGGTGCAGCCCGGGTCCACCTACACCTTCGGGTCGTGGATCAACGCGTCGGAGGCACTGCCGGCCGGGCAAGGCCGCTTCGGCGTCCGGCTAGGGGCCGGCGGGTCCACGGTGCTCGGTGAGAAGACGTTCGGGGCCTCGACCGGGTACGTGCACCACGAGGTGACGGTGAAGGTGCCGGCCGGAGTGCACGAGGTGACCGTGTACGCCGGGTTCGAGGCGCCGGGGACCGACACCTTCATCCAGGTGGACGACTTCACCGTCAGTTAGGGCCAGGGGGACAGCTCTGGGAGATCTCCGGTGAGGGGTCCCCGGGGCTGTCGTCCGGCCATCCAGGCGGTCAGGTCGGTGAGCTTGCCCTCGATCACCAGGCGGTCGCCCTCGCCGTGGGCCCAGCGGACGCCGGGCGCCTGCAGGACGAGGCGGGTGCCCTCGGGGACGCGCGGGCGGAGGAACGCGAGCAGGTGCATGCAGAAGTCCTGCGACCAGTCGTCGGTGGTGTAGCTCAGGTCGAGGTCCGCGGCGTGGACGTCGACCTCGCGCCACGCGTTGAGGACCGTGTCGGCCAGCGTGCCGTTGCGGTGGCGGATCGGGCGCGACCAGTCGTCGACGCGTTCCCACGCCGTGACCAGGTTGCCCAGCGCTTCGGTGATGTGCCCGGTCAGCTCGTCGACGGGCTTCGCCGCGTCACTCTCGATCGCCGCGTTCCGGGCCGGCGGGCCGCCGTCGTACATGTCGGCCTGCCGGCCTTCGAGAGCCTCGGTCACCTGCCGCGTCATCGCGTCGCCGAAGTTCCCGATGTGGGCGAGCAGGTGCGCGCGCGACCACCCCGGCAGCGCCGACGGCTCGCGAGCGTTGTCCTCGTCGACCTCGGTGAGCAGCACGTTCAACCGCCGCACGGCGGCCGGGACCTCGGGCTTCAGCATGTCGCTCCTCACGGCAGTCACCAGACCTGACGTCAGAACCCTAGACGAGGTCTCGTCGGTGCCGTCGGCTGCCGGGGCTGCTGGGCGTCAACCGGGCTGTCGCAAACAGTCGGCGGACCCCTCTAGCCTTGGGGAATGAGTGTTGCGCGGTTCAAGGACCTATGTGTCGACGTGAGTTCCGTCGGCCCGATGACCGAGTTCTGGGAGACGGTGCTCGGGCTGTCGTCATCGGCGGACGCCGCGGCGGACGGACCGGTGCCGCTGCGTGGCGACCTGCCGGGGCAGACGGTCTGGATCAACAAGGTGGCCGAGCCGCGGACCGTGAAGCAGCGGGTGCACCTGGACGTGCACACCTCCGCGATCGCGGACCTGGAGACGCTCGGCGCGACCGTGCAGTCGCCGATCAGCGCCGAGCAGAGCTGGGCGGTGATGGAGGACCCGGAGGGTGGGGAGTTCTGCGGGTTCCCGCGGGACAGCGTTCCGGCGTACCGGTTGATGGAGGTGGTCGTCGACTCGGTCGACCCGGAGGCGCAGGCGCGCTGGTGGCACGGTGTGCTCGGCGGCGACTTCAACGCCGGCGAGGGCAAGCCGTACAGCTGGATCGAGAACGTGCCCGGTACGCCGTTCGACTACTTCGTGTTCATCGCGGTGCCCGAGCCGAAGACGGTGAAGAACCGGATCCACTGGGACGTGGACGCCGGCACCCTCGACGCGGTGCTGGCCGCGGGTGCGACACTGCTGCGGCCCCAGGACGACGCGATCGACTGGTCGGTCTGCGCCGATCCGGAGGGCAACGAGTTCTGCGTGTTCCTGCCGAAACCCGAGGACGTTTGATGGCGAAGTTCGACCTGACCCACTCCGGACCCGATCTGACGGCCGCGCTGGTCGACGTCTCGTCGGTGAGCGGGACCGAGGAGGAGATCGCGGACGCGGTCGAGGCCGCGCTGTCGGCGTACGGGCACTTGAAGGTGTTCCGGCACGGGAACACGGTCGTCGCACGGACCGACCTGGGCCGCGCCGAGCGGATCGTCATCGCCGGGCACCTGGACACCGTCCCGCTGAACGACAACCTCCCGTCCCGGCGCGCGGACGGGCTGATCCACGGGCTCGGCGCCTGCGACATGAAGGGCGGGGTCGCCGTCGGGCTCCGGCTCGCTGCCACGCTGGCCGAGCCGAACCGCGACGTCACCTACGTGTTCTACGACTGCGAGGAGATCGAGTCCGAGCGCAACGGGCTGTTCAAGCTCTCGCAGTCCAACCCCGAGCTGCTCGAAGGCGTCTTCGCGGTGGTGATGGAGCCGTCGAACGCGGTGGTCGAGGCCGGTTGCCAGGGCACGATGCGGATCGAGATCACCACCCGTGGTGAGCGGGCCCACTCGGCGCGGTCGTGGATGGGCGTCAACGCGATCCACGCGGCGGGAGAGGTGCTCGCGCGACTGGCGGCGTACGAGCCGCGGCGGGTGCCGATCGACGGGCTGGAGTACCGCGAGGGGCTGAACGCGGTCGGGATCAGCGGCGGCGTCGCGGGCAACGTCGTACCGGATCTGTGCACGGTGACGGTCAACTACCGCTTCGCGCCGAGCCGGTCCGAGGCCGAGGCCGAGGCGCACCTGCGCGAGGTCTTCGACGGGTACGACGTGGTGGTGACCGATTCCGCGCCGGGTGGGCTGCCGGGGTTGCAGCGGCCGGCGGCGGCCGCGTTCCTGGAGGTCGTGGGCGGGGAACCGCAGCCGAAGTTCGGGTGGACGGATGTCGCGCGGTTCACGCTGCTCGGCGTACCGGCGGTGAACTACGGGCCGGGCGACCCGCTGCTCGCGCACAAGCAGGAGGAGTACGTGCCGGAGGCGGAGATCGAGCAGTGTGAACAGCGGCTGAGGAGCTGGTTGACAGCCTGAGTCCTGGGGGCGAGTCCCCGGTCCCTGGCGGTGCGCCGCACTAATCTGGGGGCATGGCAGATTCCCTTCACCCAGACCGCCCCCAGTCCCAGCAGCGGGGGCCGGTGGTCATGCGGCGCAACCAGGTGCAGCAGTCCACCTCGGAGCAACGGCTGCTGGACAGCCGCGGCCCGTCGGACTGGGTGCACACCGACCCGTGGCGGGTGCTGCGGATCCAGTCGGAGTTCATCGAGGGCTTCGGCATGCTCGCCGAGCTCGGTGCGGCGATCAGCGTGTTCGGGTCGGCGCGGACCAAGCCCGACGACCCGATGTACGCCGCCGCGGAGTCGTTCGGGCGCAAGCTGGTCGGCGCCGGGTACGCGGTGATCACCGGTGGCGGGCCGGGCGTGATGGAGGCCGCGAACAAGGGTGCGTCCGAGGCCGGCGGGGTGTCGGTCGGTCTCGGCATCGAACTGCCCTTCGAGAACGGCCTGAACGAGTGGGTCGACATCGGGATGAACTTCCGGTACTTCTTCACCCGCAAGACGATGTTCGTGAAGTACGCGCAGGGGTTCGTCGTGATGCCCGGTGGTTTCGGGACTTTGGATGAGCTGTTCGAGGCGCTCACGCTGGCGCAGACGCGCAAGGTGACGTCGTTCCCGGTGGTGCTGTTCGGTACGTCGTACTGGGGTGGTCTGGCCGACTGGCTCCGGGACACCATGCTTGCCGATGGCAAGATCTCCGCCGCGGACCTGGACATGTTCACGATCACCGACGACGTGGACGAGGCGATCAGCTACATCGTCAAGGCCGGGGAGATGGCGGATGCCGCGGCGGAGGAAGCGGCGGCTGCCGCGGCCGCGGACGTCACCGACAACCCGGAGGCCCGCGAACGGCGAGAGCAGCACCGCCTGGGCTCGGACGGCAGCTGACGCCCGGGGTGCTTCGCGTGCGCAGGTGACCGGCGTCTCGGTGGCGGAAACCCGCGGGGATTGTGCGCCGGTACACCCCGGCGTGGCACGATCGGTCCCGTGATGTGGTTCTTCGGGCTGGTTGTCGTCGTACTGATCGGGGCTGTCGCCGTTGTCGCCTCCGGGCGCTGGGGCGGGATGAGCCCCGCCTACGACGACCGGCCGGACGTGTCCGTACCCGCTCGCCAAGTGCTGTCGTCCGACGACATCGCGACGACGCGGTTCGGGGTCGCGTTGCGCGGCTACCGGATGGACGAGGTCGACGGCCTGCTCGAACGCCTCGGCCGCGAGGTCGCCGAACGCGACCGCCGCATCGCCGACCTCGAACGCGCCGTCACCCCCATCCTGCACGGCCCCGAAGGCGCCGGCTTCGCCTCCCGCGCCGACTACGACCCGACGGACTTCGACGACACGGGCTACCAGAAGCCGATCCTCGTCGGCGGTGACTTCCCGTCGGCCGCCGCGGACCAGCAAGCTGCCGCTGATGAGCAGGCTGCTGCTCACCCGGAGGCCGTCGCCGCTCCGCAGCCGGTTGCCGATCAGCAGGCCGCCCCCGTAGTGCAGCCGCCGGCTGCCACCGAGCAGCAGACCATTCTTGACGCCCGGCTGGCCGCCATCGAGGCACGGACGTCGGCCGCCGAGCCGACACCGACGGACGCCCAGCCTCAAGCCGGCCTGGGCTACCCAACGGACACGCTGCCGCCACAGCCCGAGCCGGAGCTGCCGCCGGAGCCGGTCCTTCCGCCTACGCCGGAGCCGGTACGCCCGCCCGAGCCGGAGCCCACGCTCCCGGAGCCCGAGCCGGTCCTCCCACCTGACCCAGCCCTGCCGGCGCAGCCGGAGGACAACCGGTACGCCGGTCCGTACGCAGCTCCCACCGGCCAGCAGGCCGACCCGTACGCCGACCCCGCAGCCGACCCGACGCAGGCCGTCCCGTACGCCGCCCCGGCGAACACGCCGGCCTCCGCACAGCCGACCCCGCCTGCGCAGCCGGCCGATGCACTGGGCGCCTCACCCTACGAGCCCCCGGCCGACGCGCAGGCGGCAGTACAAGCGGACCCGTACGAGCCCCCGGCCGCCACACCGGCCGCCGGCCAAGCGGACCCGTACAAGCCACCGGCCGATGCATCGGCCGCCGCACAGGCCGAGCCATCCGAGCGCCCGGCCGACGTACAGGCCGAGCCGTCCGAGCGCCCGGCCGACGCACGGGTCGCCGGACAAGCGGACCCCTACGTGCGCCCAGCCGATGGGCCTGCGCAGGCAGGCCCGCACCAGGCTCCGGTGGCTGCGCAGGCTGACCCGTACTCGACGTCGGGGGAGCCGGCCGGAGCGCCGGGGTGGGGTGTCGGGGCGTACCCGATCCGGCAGGTCGATGAGTACTCGCCGACGTTGGACCAGCTCGGGACGCAGCAGCCCGTTGCCGCACCGCAGGCCGAGCCGGAGCCATGGTTCCAGCGCACGCCGCCACCCGAGCCCCCGCAGGCCGAGCAGTTGCCGCTGGACGACGCCGGTGAACCCGACGAGACCGAAGGCGTCTGGCGACCGACCACCGGATCCGCAGACGCTGCACCGGGGTCTGGCGGGCACGCAGGAGCGACAGGCCTGGGAGCTGCCGAAGACGCCACCGCTGGACCCGCCACGGCTGGACCCGCCACGGCTGGACCCGCCACGGCTGGACCCGCCACGGCTGGGCCCGGGACCGCTGGACCCGCCACCGCTAGACCCGGGACCGCTGGACCTGGGACCGCTGGACCTGGGACCGCTGGACCTGGGACCGCTGGATCCGGGGCAGGCGGACCGGCGGCTGGCGGGACCGCGAGCACCGGTCAGCCCGCCGAGAGCGGCGACGCAGGTGACTCCTCCGACGCCGCCCCTCGCGGCCGGCACAGTGCTGCGCCTGATGTGGTTCGGCGTCCCGGGCTGTGAGTGTGCTGGGGGCCGACGGGCGGCCTCGGTGTGACTGGGCGGTGTCGGCGCCGGAGTACGTGGCCTACCACGACGACGAGTGGGGGCAGGAGATCCGGGACGACCGGGGGCTGTACGAGCGGATGACGCTCGAGGGGTTCCAGTCGGGGCTGTCGTGGATCACGATCCTGCGGAAGCGGGAGAACTTCCGGCGGGCGTTCGCCGGGTTCGACCCGGAGGTGGTGGCGGCGTACGGCGAGGACGACCGGGCCCGGCTGATGGACGACGCCGGGATCGTCCGCAACCGCCTGAAGGTCAATGCGGCGATCGTCAACGCCCGCGCCCTGCTGGAGCTGGAGCCGGGGGAGTTCACCGAGTTCCTGTGGTCCTTCCGCCCCGATCACCAGCCCGTCCCGAAGACGCTGTCCGACGTACCGGCGACCACCCCGGAGTCGATCGCGATGGCCAAGGCGCTGAAGAAGAAAGGCTTCGTCTTCGTCGGCCCGACCACCGCCTACGCGCTGATGCAGGCCACCGGCATCGTCAACGACCACCTCGCCGACTGCATCGCCCGCTGACCTGCCCCGGACAGCGACCTACTTGCCCTCGAAGACCGGCTTCTGCTTGGCGACGAACGACGCGACCGCGTTGCGGTGGTCGGTGGTGCTGCCGGTGGACTGCATCTTGCCGGCTTCGAAGGCCAACGCCTCGGCGAGCGTGTGGGAGGCGGAGTAGGCGAGGGACTGGCGCACACCGGCGTAGGCCTGGGTGGGCCCGGTGGCCAGCTTCCGAGCGAGATCCGCGGTGGCGGTGGCCAGGTCGGCGGCCGGTACGACGGACGTGGCCAGGCCCAGTGTCAGCGCCTCGGCAGCCGGGATCGTGCGCGGGAAGTAGAGCAGTTCGGTCGCCTTGGCCTGACCGATCAGGCGGGGGAGCGTCCAGGAGATGCCGGTGTCGCAGGACAGACCGATGCCGGTGAAGGCGAAGTTGAAGCCGGCGGTGTCGGCGACGACACGGAAGTCGCAGGCGAACGCCATCGACGCACCCGCGCCGGCGGCGACGCCGTTCAGCGACGCAATCACGGGCTTCGGCATCTCGGCGAGCGCCAGCGCGATCGGCGCGTAGTGGTCGGGCACCGTGGACCACAGCGCGTCCATGTCGTTGGCCTCGAGCAGACCGATGTGCTCCTTCAGGTCCTGCCCGACGCAGAACGCCCGGCCGGTCCCCGTCAGTACGACGCATCGCACGGCCTCGTCCTCGGCCGCGGCCTTCACGGTATCGCGCAGCGCGATCTTCGTCGCCGTGTCCAGCGAGTTCATCGCGTCCGGCCGGTTCAGCCGGATCGTGCCGACGCCCTCGGTCACGTCGTACACCACAGAGTCACTCATCGTCGCGAGCTCCCAACAATCGGTGAGAAAGGTCAATGAACAGTCAGGCAGTTGTCGACGAAACGCCCGGCCGCGTGACCCAGGCGTGCGGCGTGCGCATCGAAGAACGTGGCGGCCCGCGCACCGGCCCAGCCGGCCGGCAGAAGCTCCGCGGGAAGCCCCGGATCGACGAAGAGGAACTTGCGCCACTCGTGCACCAGTTCCGACCGTACGGCGAACGCCTGCTCGTCGCTCACCTCGCCGTCGGCGCGCGCCACCAGGGCCTTCGCCTCGGCCAGCCACGCGTCGTACGAGGCCCCGAGATCGTCCAGCTTCCAGACCCGCCGGGCGAACTCCACCGCGTCGTTGCCGACCGGCGCCCGGAAGCGGTCCGCGGCGATTCCCTCGACCTCCAGGATCTGGTCCACCTCGGTGTCGTGCCGCAGCCCGACCCAGGCGCCGTCGGACAGCGGAGCCCAACCCAGGAAGGAAAGTTGGCTCACCAGCTGCTCGCGGCGACGGGCGTTCGGGACCTCGCGCAGAATGCACAGGTGCCAGTGCCGGTCCCACCGTCCGGTGGTGGCCGGTACGGCGTCCGGGCCGTCGCCGTCCTGGTCGGTTCGGTAGATCCGGACGGCCGCTTCGTCGAGCCGGCGACGCGCCCGGGTGGTCAGCGCGTACCCGGGCTGGCCGTCGGTCCGGACCGGCTCCAGCCAGCCCTGCCGGACCATCCGCGAGACGGCCGTTCGGACCGCCGGTGGCTGGACGCCCAGGGGCGCGAGCAGCCGGACCAGCGCGGCCACGGGTGCCCGCGCGCCGCGGGCACGCAGGTGGTCGCCGTACAGGTCGAAAAGGGCTGATCGGGCGTGCACGAGACCTGAGTCTGCCGTATGGTGCGCGGCTCTGGCCTCGGATCGGGGATAATGGGTCCTGATACACACTGCGATACGCGCCGACGGCGCATCACCGCGTGGCACCGGCGACGGTCACCGCGCGGTGTCGTCGCTCAAAACCGATGAGGACAGTATCCGAATGAGGGAAGGGGTGCGCGCATGGCGGCGATGAAGCCGCGGACGGGCGATGGTCCGCTCGAGGTCACCAAGGAGGGCCGGGGCATCGTGATGCGGGTTCCGCTCGAAGGCGGCGGTCGGCTCGTCGTCGAGCTGAACGCGGATGAGGCGACCGAGCTGGGGAACGCGCTCAAGGCCGTAGTCGGCTAGCTGTCCCCGCAGGGTGACGCCACGCGCACCCTCCTGACAAAACCCGTAACAACCCCGGTGGCTGCCTGGTTCCAGGCACCCGCCGGGGTTGTTACTTCTGCTCCAGAAGTAAAGTCGCGGTCGTAACGACCCGGCCCGTTCGACATAACCCCGTGAGGTCTCCTGTGGCTCGCCGTAGCGCCAAGTTCGTCTTCCCGACCCTGCCGGCCGTGGCCTGGCAGCCCGGGCTCCCTGTTCACGGTGCCCCCACGTGGGTCGTCGTGGTCGGCGAAGCCGGTCTGCCCGCCGCCGCCAAGGAAGCCGGTGAGCGGCTCGGGGTCGACCTGGACCGCCTGCTCGAGGTGCAGCGCGACACCGGTTTCAGTACGTCGGCCGGCGCCACCGCGGCGTACCCGCTGCTGTCCGGCGAGGTCAGCGAGGTGCTGCTGGTCGGCGCCGGATCCGGTACGTCGGCCGAGCTGCGACACGCCGGGGCGGCGGTCGCGCGGTTCGGCCGCGGCAAGGACGAGCTCACCACACTTGTTGCCGAAGGCATCGATGCTGAGGCGCTCCAGGGCTTCGCCGAAGGACTCGTGCTCGGCTCGTTCACCTACACCCTGAAGACCGTCGACGCCGGGCAGCCGGTGGCCGGCCGGATCACGCTGACCGACGGCTCGGACGCGGACCGGTCGGACGCCGTCGACCGCGGCCTGGTGGTCGGCCGGACCGGCTGGCTGGCCCGCCAGTTCGCCACGACTCCCTCGAACGAGAAGGACCCGGCCTGGCTCGCAGCCCGGGCCACCGAGCTGGCCGCGCACGGCGGGCTCGAGGTGAAGGTCTGGGACGAGAAGCAGCTCGTCGCCGACGGGTTCGGCGGCATCCTCGCGGTCGGCAAGGGCTCGACCCGCCCGCCGCGGCTGATCCGGATCGACTACACGCCCGAGGGCGCGGGCCCCGACACGCCGTACGTCGTCCTGGTCGGCAAGGGGATCACGTACGACACCGGCGGCCTGTCGCTGAAGCCGCGCGAGTCGATGGTGTCGATGAAGCGCGACATGACCGGCGGCGGTTCGGTGATCGCGACGATGTCGGCGCTGCGCGAGCTGGGCGCCAAGATCCGGGTCACCGGCCTGGTCTGCTCGGCTGAGAACATGCCGTCCGGTACGGCGTACCGCCCGGACGACGTGATCCGCCACTACGGCGGCCGGACCACCGAGGTGAAGAACACCGACGCCGAGGGCCGGCTGGTGCTGGCCGACGGACTCGCGTACGCCGTCCAGGAGCTGAAGCCGGACGCGCTGGTCGACATCGCGACGCTGACCGGTGCGATCAAGGTGTCGCTCGGCGCGATGCTGTACGGCGGGCTGTTCGCGACCGACGACGCGCTGGCGGGTCAGCTCGCGGCGGCCGGTGAGGTCTCCGGCGAGCGGCTGTGGCGGATGCCGCTGCCGGCCGAGTACGCCGACCTGATCTCCACCCCGATCGCCGACTCGGTGAACAGCTCGAAGGGCCCGGGGTCGATCACCGCCGCGCTGTTCCTGAAGGCCTTCGCGGGCGACGTCCCGTGGGCGCACCTCGACCTGTCGAGCATCGCCGAGTCCCCGCGCGACGAGTACGAGTACTCGGTCGGCGCGACCGGTGCCGGCGCCCGGCTCCTCACCACGTGGCTCACGTCGGAGGACCCGCTCGCCGGTATTGCCTGACGGCCGACGCGCACCACTGATCAACCCCGGCGGGATCGCAGGCTGCACGCTCAGCTGAGGGTCCGGCCGGGCTCCGCACGGAGGTTAGTCAGTGGTGGGCGTCGACCCGGCGATCCCGTCCAGCTCGGCGATCGCGTCAGCGGGCAGCGTCAGGTCCGCCGCGGCGACGTTTTCGCGCAAGTGGGCGACGGATGACGTGCCGGGGATGACGACGCTGGTGGTGGAGCGCTGCAGCAGCCAGGCGAGCGCGACCTGCTGCGGCGTCGCGTCGAGGCGCTGGGCGACCGCGGTCAGCGTGCCGGACTGCAGGGGAGAGAAGCCGCCGAGCGGGAAGTACGACGCGAACGCGATGTTCTCCTGCGCGCACAGCTCGACCAGGGCATCGTCCTGCCGGTTGGCCAGGTTGTAGAGGTTCTGCACGGTGACGACCGGCGCGACGGCCTGGGCCTCGGACAACTGGTTCGCGGTCACGGTGCTGAGGCCGAGGTGCCGGATCAGCCCTTCCTTCCGCAGGTCGGCCAGGGCACCGAACTGCTCGGCGAGCGACTCCTCGACCGGTCCCTCCGGGGTGCCCATGCGCAGGTTCACCGCGTCCAGCGTGTCGACGCCCAAGTGCTCCAGGTTCTCGCGGACCTGGGCCTGAAGGTCGGCCGGGTCGCGCGCCATGATCCAGCTCGCGTCGGCGCCCCGCCGGGCGCCGACCTTGGTGACGATCCGCAGCTCGTCGCCGTACGGGTGCAGTGCTTCCTTGATCAGCTCGTTGGTGACGAACGGCCCGTAGAAGTCGCTGGTGTCGATGTGCGTGACGCCGAGCTCGACGACCTCGCGCAGAACGGCGATCGCGGCGTCGTGGTCCTTCGGCGGCCCGAAGACGCCGGGGCCGGCCAGCTGCATCGCGCCGTACCCCATCCGGCTGATGACGAGGTCGTCGGCGAGCCGAAGCGTGCCGCCGGGAGTGTTGCTCATGAGGGGGATGCCTTTCGGAAGGAAGTGGATCTACCTCCCACTGTTCGTCGACGGCGGCGGATCAGGGAGTGCCCTGCTGTTCCTGGGACTGACAGGACCCAGTCACCAACCTCGGCCCGCGGCTACCGTGGAGGCATGGAGAGCAACCCGCTCGGTGAGTTCCTCCGCGCCCGGCGCGAGCTGGTCCGGCCCGAGGACGTCGGGCTGCGCAGGGTCGGGCTGCGCCGGGTGCCCGGTCTGCGCCGCGAAGAGGTCGCGATGCTCGCCGGGATCAGCTCCGACTACTACCTGCGGCTCGAGCAGGGCCGCGACCGGCACCCGTCGGTCCAGGTGCTCGACGCGCTCGCCGAGGTGTTGCAGCTGGACGCGGACGCGACGGCGTACCTGGTGGAACTGACCCGTGAGCGGTCTCGCGCCCAGGCCGAGCCGCAGCCTGAGGTGCCGAAGAGCGTGCGGCAGCTGATCGACGGATGGCCGAACAACCCGGCGTACCTGCAGAACAAGTTCTCCGATGTGCTGGCGGTCAACGAGCTCGCCGCTGCGCTGTCGCCGAACTACGCGGTCGGGGTGAACCTGCTGCGAGCTGTCTTCCTCGACCCGGACGAGCAGGCCCTGCGGCGGGACTGGGAGGAGACGGCGACGGAGGGCGTCGCCAGTCTCCGCTCTCACGTGGGGCCGGATGTCGAGGACCCGCGGCTGGTCGAGTTGGTCGGTGAGCTGTCGGTCCGCAGCGAGCTGTTCCGCCGGTTGTGGGCTCAGTACGCGGTCCGGCCGAAGCGGGGTCGGGTGAGCAGGTTGCAGCACCCGCTGGTCGGCGAGCTCGACCTGCAGTCGAACAAGTTCGTCGTCAGTGGCACCGACGACCTCATCCTGGTCGTGTTCCATGCCGAGCCCGCCTCCCGCAGTGCTGAAGCCCTCAGCCTCCTGGGCAGTCTGGCCACTAGTAGCGGCTGAAGGCCCGGATGATCTGCGGGTACGCCGCCATCGCTGTGCCGAAGTGGTCGACGGCGCCCATCGAGTGGATCCGGACGTCGGCGCCGCGGGCGCGGAGCGAGGCTGCGCAGGAGTCGGTGTTGGCGGCGACCACGTCGGTGTCCTTGGTGCCCGAGTAGAGGTGAACCGTGACACCAGGGGTCCAGTCCTTGCAGATCCGGTCGGCCTGGATCAGCGCCTGGCGGAAGCGTCCGGTCGGGTGCTCGAGCTTGGCCAGGAACTGTGGCGTGAACAGCTTGGCCGGGCTGTCCGGCAGGCTGGTGAAGATCTCCTCGTCCGAGTGTGTCCCGTCGAGCAGCCCTTCGACGATGTCCGCGTACGGCGCGCGGAAGGCGTCCCGCGGCTTGTCGTACAGGCCGACGGTCCGGTCCCAGGCGGTCACGAAGTACGCCAGGTAGAGCGTCGCGACGTGCGGCTCGACCTCGCCGCTGAACACCGCCGGCAGCTCGACGTCGAGCAGGTCGTACGGGCCGGAGACACCGTGTACGGCGCCGAGGCGGAACGGTCCGGCCTCGCCCCGGCTGAGCGCTCGCGCGACGCCGATGGCCGCGCGGCCGCCCTGCGAGAAGCCGGTGACCAGGACGTCCCGCTTCAGGACGACGCCGTGCTTCAGCGCGAAGGAACGGGCCGCGAGCAACAGGTCGACCGACGCGCTGGTCTCGGTCTTGGTGTCGATGTAGGGGTGCTTGCCCGGCCCGACTCCCAGCCCGAGGTAGTCGGGTGCGACCCCGGCCAGCCCGGCACCGGCGAAGAGCGACGTGACCACCCGATCGGTCGAGTCGTCCTCGACCGACGGCGCGTAGGCCTTGGTCGCCATCGTGCCGTGCAGCTGCGCGGCCACGGTGAGCGCACCGCGCCGTCCGTCCGGCAGGACGACGAGCCCGCTGGCGGTCGTCGACCGGCCCCAGGGATCGACGGTCCGGTAGATCAGCCGGTACGCCGTGACGTCGTACCGGGCTTTCGGCGCGCCGACGAAGCCGGCGTCGACCGCGGCCTGGTCGACCGCGGCAGCCCGCAGTCGGGCGACCGGGACGGCCGAGACGAGCGCGCCACGAGAGGTGTGCACGCTGGTGACGGCAGCCTCCGACAGCGTCGGCTGTGACACCGTCGACAGCGTCGGCTGGGACACCGCGGCGTACGCGGACAAGGGTGCCGCGAGCAGCGCGGCAGTGGCGAGGGTGGCGGCGATGGCCTTGCCGGCAGGAGATCTCATGAGGCCAGCCAACCGCCGGCGGGAGCGCGGAACGAGGGTGCCGGACCCCCAGCCGAGGGTGGGGTTTTGCCTACTGTTGCGCGAGGAGTGAACTGTAGAGCGCGACGGTCCGATCCGCGACCGCGTCCCAGCCGAACTCCGACACCGCGCGTTCGCGACCGGCCTTGCCCATCGTCTCGGCCTTGGCCGGGTTGGCGACCAGGTCGTTGATGCCCTCGGCGAGCTGCCGCTCGAAGGTGACCACGTCGTTCTCGTCGTACGCGACCAGGGTGCCGGTGACGCCGTCGTTGACAACCTCGGGAATGCCGCCGACCGCGCTCGCGACGACGGCGGTCTCGCACGCCATCGCCTCCAGGTTGACGATGCCGAGCGGCTCGTAGACCGACGGGCAGCAGAACGCCAGCGCGTGCGTGAGCACCTGCCGGACGTCCTCGCGCGGCAGCATCTCCGACACGACGAACACACCGTCGCGAGCTGCCTTCAGCTCGTCGATGAGCGCGTCGGTCTCGGCCTTGAGCTCCGGGGTGTCGGCGGCTCCGGCGAGCAGCACGAGCTGCACGGACGGGTCGAGCTGCAGCCCGGCGCGGAGCAGGTGCGGCACGCCCTTCTGCCGGGTGATCCGGCCGACGAAGGTCACGTACGGCCGGCTCAGGTCGACCCCGAGCCGGTCGAGCACGTGCGTGGCCGGATCCGGGTGGTAGAAGTCCGCGTCGATCCCGTTCGAGATCACGTGGACCTTGGCCGGGTCGATGGTCGGGTAGCACTCCAGGACATCGTCGCGCATGCCCCGGCTGACCGCGACGACGGCGTCGGCCGCCTCGTACGCCGTCTGCTCGGCCCAGCTCGACAACCGGTAGCCGCCGCCGAGCTGCTCGGCCTTCCACGGCCGGCGCGGCTCGAGCGAGTGCGCGGTCACCACGTGCGGTACGCCGTACAGGAGCTTGGCCCAGTGGCCGGCCATGTTCGCGTACCAGGTGTGGGAGTGGACCAGGTCGCTGCCGCCGACCCCGGCGGTCATCGTCAGGTCCGTCGACAGCACGCGGAGCGCCGCGTTGGCTCCCGCGATCCGGGCGTCGTCCTCGGAGTGCGCGGTCGCGCCGGCCCGCGGCTCGCCCATGCAGTGCACGTCCACGTCGATCAGGCGGCGCAGCTCGCGGACCAGGAAGTCCACGTGCACACCGGCCCCGCCGTACACGTCCGGAGGGTACTCACGCGTCAGGATGCCGACCTTCATGACCCCGACCATAGATCAGCTGAGCCGGGTGGGCACCCAGAAACGCAGTTTGCCGTGGCGCTCGTCCTCCAGCTCGCCGCCGGCCGCCTCGATCACCTTGCGGGAGGCGTCGTGGCCGACGTCACAGGTGAGCAGCGCGGGGTCGATGCCGAGCGCGGCCGCGCGGGGGAGTGACTGGCTGAGCATCTCGGCCGCATGGCCCTGCCGGCGAGCTGACGGGCGTACGACGTACCCGATGTGGCCGCCGAGCTCGAGCAGGGCCGGGGTGAGCTCGTGGCGGATCGACAGGCGGCCGAGCCACTCGTCGCCGTCGGTGAACCAGAGCACGGTCTGATGCACCAGGCCGGGCGGCAGCTCGGTGCGCTCATCTGATTCCGACCGGATCCGGCCGACCAGCCGGGCGAACTCCGCGGGGTCCTCGGCCTGGGTCCTGGTCCAGTCCTCGTCGAGGGCGTGCGCACCCATCCACCGCTGCTCCTCCGGCCCCAACTCGTCCCAGGCCGCGAGGAACGATCGGTGAACGGCGACAGTCGGCTCGGTGAGGGTTGGCATGTACCTAGTGTGGCGACACTCGCAAGCGTCTTATGCAAAGGGGGATCCGCGGTTAGGGTGCGGACATGGCGAAGGCACCCAGAGTTCTCGGAATCGTGCTGGCCGGCGGCGAGGGGAAGCGGCTGATGCCGCTGACGGCGGACCGGGCCAAACCGGCCGTGCCGTTCGGCGGGAGTTATCGCCTGATCGACTTCGTGCTGTCCAACCTGGTCAACGCGGGCATCCGCAGCCTGTGCGTGCTGACCCAGTACAAGTCGCACTCGCTGGACCGCCACGTCACGATCACCTGGCGGATGTCGACCTTCCTGGGCAACTACGTCACCTGCGTCCCGGCGCAGCAGCGGCTCGGCCCGCAGTGGTACCAGGGCAGCGCCGACGCGATCTACCAGTCGATGAACCTGATCAACGACGCCAAGCCCGACATCATCGTGGTGTTCGGCGCCGACCACGTGTACCGGATGGACGCCTCGCAGATGGTCGCCGACCACATCGCGCGCGGCAACGGCGTGACGGTCGCCGGGATCCGGGTGCCGCGGGCCGAGGCGTCGGAGTTCGGCGTGATCAAGACCGCCGACGACGGCCACACGATCGCGGAGTTCCTGGAGAAGCCGGCCGACCCGCCGGGCCTGCCGGACTCGCCCGACGAGACGTTCGCCTCGATGGGCAACTACGTGTTCTCGGCCGACGTCCTGGTCGAGGCGCTGCGCAAGGACGCCGCGAACCCGGCCAGCCGGCACGACATGGGCGGCGACATCGTCCCGATGCTGGTTGCCGAGGGCAAGGCCGGGGTCTACGACTTCAAGGACAACGACGTACCGGGTGCGCTCGAGCGCGACCGCTCGTACTGGCGCGACGTCGGTTCGCTGGACTCGTACCACGAGGCGCACATGGACCTGGTCTCGGTGCAGCCGGTGTTCAACCTGTACAACTCCGACTGGCCGATCTTCACCTCGCACCCGCAGCTGCCGGGCGCGAAGTTCACCGACCACGCGACCGTCAGCGAGTCGATCATCTGTCAGGGCTCGATCGTGTCCGGCGCGGTCGTCGACCACTCGGTGCTCGGGTCGAACGTGATCGTTGCCGTCGGCGCGCACGTCGAGCGCGCGGTGATCATGGACAACTGCAAGATCGGCGCCGGCGCCGTGCTGAAGAACGTGATCCTGGACAAGAACGTGGAGATCCCACCGGGAGTGGAGATCGGCGTCGATCCCGAGCACGACCGGGCGCGCGGGTTCACCGTGTCCAAGGGCGGGGTCACCGTGCTCGGCAAGGGCCAGGTGGTCGACCCGCCGGCCGCCGTCGCCGAGCCCGCGGACGAGGCCCTCGAGGCGTGAGCGCGGACAGCGGAGAACCGGCGCGCCCCGGCTCGGAGGCCGAGGCGTTCGCGCTGGACGCCGGGGATCCGGGGCATCGCGAGCTGTTCGACGTACCGCCGGTGGACGACGGGTACTACCCGGACGTCGCGTACTTCGCGGGGAACTCGCTCGGGCTGCGTCCGAGAGCGACGCGCGGGGAGCTGCTCGCCGACCTCGACTCCTGGGCCGCCTTGGGCGTCGAAGGGCATCTGGAGGCCGAGCGCCCCTGGTTGCCGTACCACGAGTTGCTGACGGCACCGGCCGCCCGGCTCGTCGGTGGGCTGCCGAGCGAGACGGTGGTGATGAACTCACTCACCGTCAACCTGCACCTGCTGATGGTCTCGTTCTACCGGCCGACCGCCGAGCGCTTCAAGATCGTCATCGAGGACTCGGCGTTCCCGTCCGACAGCTACGCCGTCCGGTCGCAGGCGCGTTTCCACGGGCTCGATCCGGACGACGCGATCGTCCGCCTCAGGCCCCGCGACGGTGAGGACACGCTGCGCACCGAGGACGTCGTCGGCAAGCTCGGCCCGGACACCGCGCTCGTGCTGCTCGGCGGCGTCAACTACCTCACCGGCGAGCTGATGGACATCCCGGCGATCACCGCGGCCGGCCACGCCGCCGGCGCGGTCGTCGGCTGGGACCTGGCGCATGCCGCGGGCAACGTTCCGCTGCGGCTGCACGACTGGGACGTGGACTTCGCCGCGTGGTGCTCGTACAAGTACCTGAACTCCGGGCCGGGCGCGCTCGCCGGGGCCTACGTGCACGAGCGGCACCACGGTGGCGACCTGCCGCGGTTCGAGGGCTGGTGGAGCACGGAGCCGGCGACGCGGTTCGAGATGGCGCCGGAGTCGCGGCCGCCGCGGTCGGCCGACGCGTGGCAGGTGTCGAACCCGCCGATCTTCGCGATGAGCCCGGTGCGGACGTCGTACGAGCTGTTCGACAAGGTCGGCATGGACGTCCTGCGGGCCCGGAGCCTGCGGCTGACGGCGTACCTGGAGCGGCTGCTCGCGGACGTCACCGTCGGTCGGCCGTTGCAGGTGATCACGCCCGCCGATCCCGCGCGGCGGGGGGCGCAGCTGTCGATCCGCGTGGGTGGCGGGCTGCGCGCGGGGGAGCTGTGCAAGACGCTCCGCTTCGAGTACGGCGTGATCGCCGACGCGCGCGAACCGGACGTCGTCCGGTTGGCACCGGTGCCGTTGTACTCGCTCTACCACGACTGCTGGCGTGCGGCGCAGGCGCTCGCGGCCGCCGTACCCGAGACTGCCTGACGGAGGCCAGATGACTGTCGCGATCGTTGGAGCCGGGCTGACGGGCAGCCTGCTCGCCTGCTTCCTGGCCCGGCGCGGTCTGTCGGTGACCTTGTACGAGAAGCGCGCCGACCCGCGGACCGGCGAGGCCGAGCGCGGGCGGTCGATCAACCTGGCGATCTCCGAACGCGGGCTGGACGCGTTGCGGCGGATCGGGCTGGACGAGGAGGTGATGGCCGACGCGCTGCCGATGAAGGGCCGGATGATCCACCCGGTCGACGGGCCGCTCGACTTCCACTCCTACAGTGCGTCGCAGGACCGGGCGATCAACTCGATCGGCCGGGGCGCGCTGAACAACGCGCTGCTCGACGCGGCCGAGAAGGCGCCCGGGGTCTCGATCGTCTTCGAGCACCGGCTGGTGGCGCTGGACTCGCAGACCGGGGCGATGGGGTTCGAGACGCCGGGCGGGCTGGTCGAGGTGACGGCGGACGTCGTCCTCGGAGCGGACGGCGCGGGGTCCGCGGTGCGTGAGCAGTTGGTCGGCGACGGGTCGGTGGTGGACGACGTCGACTTCCTGGACTACGGGTACAAGGAGTTGTCGATCCCTTCGGCCGGTGGGGAGTTCGTGCTGGATCCGGGCGCACTGCACATCTGGCCGCGCGGGACGTCGATGATGATCGCGCTGCCGAACCCGGACAAGTCCTTCACCTGCACGCTGTTCTGGCCCGCCGGGTCGTTCGACGCGTTGACCACGCCGGCGCTGATCCTGGGGTACTTCGGCGAGCACTACCCGGATTTGTTGCCGGTGGCCCCCACGTTGGTGGACGACTACCTGAACAACCCGGTCGGTGTGCTCGGGACCGTGCACACCCATCCGTGGCAGGCGCACGGGCGGACGGCGCTGATCGGCGACGCCGCGCACGCGATCGTCCCGTTCTACGGCCAGGGCGCGAACTGCGCCTTCGAGGACGTCGTCGCGCTGGACCGCTGCCTGAACGAAACGAGCGGTTCCTGGGCGCGGGCCCTGCCGCTGTTCGAGGCCCGCCGCCGGGACAACACCGAGGCGATCGCCGAGATGGCCCTGGCCAACTTCGTCGAGATGCGCGACAAGGTCGCCTCGCCGGTCTTCCGCCTGACCAAGCAACTCGAGCACGCGGTCGAGCGCTTGCTGCCCGGGCACTACGTGTCACGCTACGAGCTGGTCAGCTTCAGCACCACGCCGTACGCCGAGGTGCGGCAACGCGTCCGGCGCCAGCATCAGCTGCTCGGCGTCGCGGTCGCTCTGGGAGTGGGCGCGGTGGGTGCGTTGGTCAGAGCGGCGGTGAGACGGCGGTGACCACCTTGTGGCGCCCTGAGCTGTTGACCGGGGTGGTGACCGAGCCCGGGTTGTTGCGGAACTTCGTCGACGGCTCCTTTGTCGAGAGTGCTTCGACGTTCGCCAAGCTCAGTCCGGTCACCGGGGCGCACATCTTCGACGTGTGCGAGGCGGACGAGTCGACCGTGGACGCGGCGGTCGGGGCTGCTTCCGCTGCGTTGAAAGGCCCCTGGGGCCGAATGAGCGAGCAGGAGCGGGCCGCCGTACTGCGTCGCGTCGCCGACGAGCTGGAGCGGCGGTTCGACGATCTGGTGGCCGCCGAGGTGGGCGACACCGGGAAGTCGATCAGCCAGGCGCGCACGCTCGACATCCCGCGGGGCGCGGCCAACTTCCGGGCGTTCGCCGACTTCGCGACGACCACGCCGACCGAGTCCTACACGACCACGCTCCCGGACGGCCGCCGGGCGCTGAACTACGCCGTCCGCAAGCCCGCCGGCGTCGTCGCGATCATCGTGCCCTGGAACCTCCCGCTCCTGCTGCTCACCTGGAAGGTCGCGCCGGCGCTGGCCTGTGGCAACACCGTCGTGGTGAAGCCGTCCGAGGAGACGCCGGCGTCGGCGACCGTGCTCGCCGAGGTGATGGCCGCGGCCGGCGTACCGGACGGTGTCTTCAACCTCGTGCACGGCTTCGGCCCGTCGTCGGCGGGGGAGTTCCTGACCACGCATCCCGGCGTCGACGCGATCACCTTCACCGGCGAGTCCTCGACCGGCTCCGCGATCGCCAAGGCCGCGGCCGACGGCGTCAAGGCGGTCTCGTTCGAGCTCGGCGGCAAGAACGCCGGCCTGGTCTTCGCCGACGCCGACCTCGACGCGGCGATCGACGGCTCGGTCCGCTCGGTGTTCACCAACGGCGGCCAGGTCTGCCTGTGCACCGAACGCCTGTACGTCGAACGCCCGGTCTACGACGAGTTCTGCGCCCGCCTGGCCGCTCGCGCCGAGGCGTTGACCTTCGGCTGGCCGTCCGACGAGGCGACGGTGAACATGCCGCTGATCTCCCAGGACCACCGGACGAAGGTCCTGTCGTACTACGACCTGGCCCGCGCCGAGGGCGCGACGGTGCTGGCCGGAGGTGGCGTCCCGTCCTTCGGCGACGCCCGCGACAACGGTTGTTACGTGCAACCGACGGTCGTCACCGGCCTGGCCGCGGACGCCCGGACGAACACCGAGGAGGTGTTCGGACCGATCTGCCACGTCGCGCCGTTCGACACCGAGGACGAGGCGTTCGCCCTGGCCAACCACAGCAAGTACGGGCTGGCGGCAACGGTCTGGACCCGCGACGTCGGCCGCGCCCACCGCGCCGGCGCGGCGCTGGACGTCGGCCTGGTCTGGGTCAACACCTGGTTCCTCCGCGACCTGCGGACGCCGTTCGGCGGCATGAAGCTGTCGGGTCTCGGCCGTGAAGGGGGCACCCACTCGGTCGACTTCTACTCCGACCTCACCAACGTCTGCGTCGAGCTGACCTGACGACCCGCGCCCGCCCCCGGACACGGGCCGTCAGGAGTTCAGCAACCGAGCCGTTGCAGCGTCACCGGCTGGACCACCGCAGCGCCTTGGCGCAGCACCACGGTCAGTGAGGCCGGCCGGTACTCCGGAAGCGCCGCGATCAGACCGGCCTTCGCCTTGCTACCCGGCACCCAGAGCGCGTAGCCACCGTCGGCGCCGCTCGTGAGCGTCCACGAACCGGTCCCGCGGTCGACCGCGATGGTTGCACCAGGCAACGGCACGACCGACCCGTCGCACTGCTTGCCGCTCACGACCCCCGACAGCTTGGCCCAGCTGGCAGGCGCCTGCGCGGTGAGGGTCAGATCGGTCGCAACGGCCGGGTACGGCGTCTCCTCACCCAGCGTCAGCCGCGCCTGGTAGACACCCGGCTGGCTGACCTGCTGGCCGTCCAGCGTGAGAGTGACGGTGACGCTGGACTTCGCCGGGATGGTCCCGGTCGGCGCCGACGCGCTGAGCCACGGAGCATCCGAGCCGGCCTCCTCGCAGTCGTCGTACCCCGGAAGAGACTCGGCGATCGGCAGGGTGAAGTTCGGGCTCTTTCCTCCGACGCGGTAGAGCCCGCACGCACCCGCGCCACGGAACACGCCCTGCGTCGCGTTGGGGATCGCCGTCCACCGATCGAGGTCGGGGTCGTAGCCGAAGCCCTCGTTGGTCAGCACCGACGAGTCGTACGCCGCGCCGCCGCTGACCATCAGGGTGCCGTTCGCCACCGCGTGGCTGCTGGCCCAGAGGTCGACCGGGAGGTCGGCGACCCGGGTCCAGGTGTTCGCCTTCGCGTCGTACGAGTAGGTGTTCTTGGTGCTCACCGGCCGTCCGCTCGCCCCGTCGATCAGACCGCCCGCGCAGTACACGCGACCGTTGATGCCACCGCAGGAGGTCCACGAGACCGGCTCCGGGTACGACGCCGCCTGGCTGAACCGGTTGGTCGTGGGGTCGTAGACCATCACGTCGCTGGTGGCACTCTGGCAGTCGCCCGTGCAGCCGCCGATCGAGTACAGCTTCCCGTCGAGCACGGCCGAACCGGTTGCTCCCCACGGCTTGGGGTTGTCGGCGCCGGTGCTCCACAGGTTCGTGGCCGGGTCGTAGATCAGGGTCTTCTTCGCCGCGCCGGCCTGCGCGCCCCAGCCGCCGACCACGAAGTACTTGCCGTCGACGAACCCGGCCGCCGGTCGCTGCCGGCCTTCCGGCATCGGCGCGAGCTGCTTCCAGGCGAGGGCCGCTGGGTCGTAGGAGTACGCGTCGGTGGTCGCGCCGTACCCCTGGAGGGTGCCGCCGAAGGAGTACAGCCGGCCCTTCGACCAGCCGGCCACGTTGTCCTGGATCGTCGACGGGTAGTCGGGCAGCCCGACCCACGAGCCCGCGGCCGGCGCGGCTGGAGTGCCGCTCACGGGGCCGCTGATCCGGCCCGGCGTCAGGCCCGTGACGGGCGTACGGCGTACGGGGGTGTTGCTCTTCAGGCTCTGGATCCGGGAGCCCTGCTGGGACTCGCCCAGCTTGTACGTCGCCGGCGCGGTGCCGGTGTTCGTGATGACGACCTGGCTCGTGGTCGCCTTGCCCAGCTGGACGGTCGCGGCGACCGTGCCGGGGGTCATCGAGAGACGGCCGGCCTTGAGCGCGACGTTGGCCTGGATCGTCCAGTCCGGATCGACGGCGATCGACTTGTTCAGGGGCTGGTAGCCCCGCTTGGTCGCGGTCAGCCGGGTGGTCCCGGTCGGGGCGAAGGCGTAGTAGAAGCCGTCCGCCCTCGATCGGCCGTCGGCGACGGTGGCGCCTTCGACGGGCTGACGGGTGTTGGCGTCGGTGATCCTGCCCTGGACGAGCCCACCGCGGATCTTCTGGCACTCGGCGTCGTACCCGGGTGCCGTGCAGTTCGCGCTGTCGATCGGGACGCCGAAGTCCTTCGCCACGTCCGCGTGGCCGACCTCGATCTCCGTCGTGGTCGCCGCATAGCCCGGGTAGACCGGCTGCACGGACACCTTGTACGTCGTACCGGCGGGGAGGTCGACCGTGAACCGGCCGGTGGACGGGTTCGTGAACCACTCGCCCGGAGCGCCTTCGACCGTCACCTTCGAGTACAGCGGCCAGCCGTGCCCGGAGGCGTCGCGGACCAGGCCGGTCACGGTCGAGCGGGGCGTCGCGGCCAGGGTGGCGTTCTTGGTCGTCGTGCTCTGCCGGGTGATCACCAGACCGGTGAGGACCTGGGTGTCGTACCCGAAGAGCGCGAGGGTGACGTCGTGCGTGCCCTCGTCGAGGTAGAGCTTGTAGTTGCCGTCAGCATCCGCCGTGACGGTGTTGCCGTCGGGCGTACTGACCGACACGTTCGGGAGCGCCTTGCCGGTCGCGTCGGAGATCTTGCCGGTGACGAGTCCGGCGGCGGCGCGGGGCGCATTGCTGACGGCGTCGAACGCGTCGAGCGTGCCCTCGCCGTACGTGTTGTTGACCGCCGCCGTACCGCCGCAGGTGTCGTCCGCGTGGTCGTGCGCCGAGGCGTCGAGGACGGCGCGGGTCGCGGCGACGTCGCCGATCAGCGAGGGCGCCGCCGACCAGAGCAGGGCGACCGTTCCGCTGACGTGCGGCGTCGCCATCGACGTACCGCTGCTGATCCCGTACCGGGAGCCCGGCACGCTCGAACGGATCGCCTGCCCCGGCGCGCTGAGGTTGGGCTTGCCGTCGTGCGCGGCGTCCCCGCGCGCGGAGAACGAGCTGATCCGGCCGGTCTCGTCGACCGAGCCGACGGCGTACGCCTCGCTGTAGCCGCCCTCGCTCGCGACCGAGCCGCAGCCCGGGCCGTCGTTGCCGGCGGCGAACGCGGGGAAGATGCCGGCGGCGACCCACTGGCGGACGAAGTCGCGGTACCAGCCGCCGGAGCCGGCCGAGCCCCAGGAGTTGTTGACGATGTTCGGGCGGCGCGCCGGGTCCGGGTCGCTGCCGTCGAGCTTGGTCGGGGCGAGCATCCACTGGGCGCTCAGCGCGAGGGACAGGTCGCTGCAGCTGTTGGTCTCGCAGCCCTTGGCGGCGATCCAGGTGGCGCCCGGGGCGACACCGACCTGGTTGCCCGCGTGGTCGTCGCCGACCATCGTGCCCATCGTGTGCGTCCCGTGCCCGGCGTTGTCGCAGGGCGCGGCGCCGCAGATGTTCGCGGGGTCGTACCAGTTGTAGTCGTGGCCGCTCGTCGCCCCGCGGTACGAACCGGCCAGCGCCGGGTGGTCGAACTGGGCGCCGGAGTCGATGCTCGCGATCACGACGCCTTGGCCGGTCGCGCCGTACCTGGTCCAGGTCCGGTCGGCACGGATCGCCTTCAGACCCCACTCGACGCCGTTGACAGCGTTGATCTGCTGGGCCGGCTTCAGCGTCGGCAGCGCGTAGCTTCGCGGGGCCGCCAGCGTGACGACGCCGTTCTGCGCGGCCAGCTGGTCGGCGAGTGCGCGGGTGCCACCGTGCACGTAGATCGAGTTGTCGATGAAGAGTCTCGTGTAGCGGAGGCGCGCCTGGTCGAGCGTCCGGATCACGCTCGCCTGGTCCCGGTTCGCCTTGTCCTGAAGGGTTTTGAGGACCGTCTCGCCGCGGGCCTTCCAGCTGGTTGCCTTGGTGGCCGCGGTGAGGTCGGGCTGGGCGGCGAAGCGTACCCAGAAGTCGGCCGGGCCGTTGGACAGCCGGGCGGCCAGGTCGGGCGGCAGGGCGGCGACCGGCGGCGTCGCGTGGGACGGGCCGGTGGCAACAACTCCCTGGAGCGGGACCAGGAGCAGCAAGGCGAGGGCGGTGAGTTTTCGGCGACGGGACGACGAGACCTGCACGGGGTTCCTCCCCAGACGGATGGCGGCCGGCCGGCACGGGACGGCCGGCGACCGCGTTCGATCCTCGTCAGGGCGGCCGGGGCCCGGCAAGGAGGTCGGCTGGCCTGATACCGCCATGTCGTAGATCAGCCAGTTCCGGGTCCCCGGCCCGGTGCGCGCTGGCCGGATCCGCCGGTCCGGGAGAGGATGCAGCTGTGGCTGACGCGAAGGTGGTCCCAGGCAAGGCGGTCCCGCGCGGGCGGTTCCCGCACGTGAAGGTGGCTGGTGGGTTCGCCTACGTGTCGGGGACGTCGAGCCGGTTGCCGGACAACACGATCGCGGGCGCGTCGGTGGACGAGCTCGGGACGACGACACTGGACATCCGGGTGCAGACGCGCGCCGTACTGGAGAACATCCGGGACATCCTGGAGTCGGTCGGGGCCGGGCTCGACGATCTGGTCAGCGTCACGGCGTACCTGGTGTCGATGAACGACTTCGGCGGGTACAACGAGGTGTACGGCGAGTTCTTCGACGAGACCGGGCCCGCGCGTACGACGGTGGCGGTGCATCAACTGCCGCATCCACAGTTGTTGATCGAAATCCAAGCTGTAGCGGCGATGTCGAGGAGCTGACGATGGTCAATCTGGAGTCGACGAACTTTCCCGACTGGGTCGAGGAGAACAAGCACCTGCTGAAGCCGCCGGTCGGCAACAAGCAGATGTTCCCGACCGGGGACGACTTCATCACGATGGTGGTCGGCGGGCCGAACCAGCGCACCGACTTCCACGTCGACCCGTACGAGGAGTTCTTCTACCAGATCTCGGGTCAGCTCCGGGTCAACGTGATGACCGAGGACGGGCCCGCGACGGTCGAGGTCAACGCGGGCGAGATGTGGGTGCTGCCGCGGAACATGCCCCACTCGCCGCAGCGCGGACCGGAGTCGATCGGCCTGGTGATCGAGCGGGTCCGCGAGCCCGGCGTCCTGGAGAAGTTCCGCTGGTACTGCGGCAGCTGCAACGCGGTCGTCCACGAGGTCGAGCTGCAGGTGACCGACATCGTCGAGGACCTCCCGCCGGTCTTCAAGGCCTTCTACGAGAGCGAGGACGCCCGCACCTGCCCGTCGTGCGGCACGCTGCACCCCGGCAAAGCCTGATGGCAGTTGACGTCCACACCCACCTCGTCCCCAAAGGCTGGCCTGATCTGGCAACAGCCTGTGGGGGGACCGGGTGGCCGTGGTTGCGGGTCGATTCCGAGCGGGCCGCGATGATCATGGTCGGGGAGACCGAGTTCCGGCCGGTCGGGCCGCAGGCGTGGGACACCGGCGTACGGCGTACGGACATGGATGCCGACGGCATCGATCTGCAGGTGGTGTCACCGACGCCGGTGTTCTTCGGGTACGAGCGGCCGGCCGACCAGGCGGTCAAGCTGGCCAGGATCTTCAACGACCGCACGCTGGAGACGCTGGCGGGGGACGAGCGGTTCGTGCCGTTCTGCCAGGTCCCGCTGCAGGACCCGGACGCGGCGTGCGCCGAGCTGGACCGGTGCCTGGACGCGGGCCACGTCGGGGTCGAGATCGGCAACCACGTCGGCGACCGCGACCTCGACGACGACGGGATCGTTGCCTTCCTCACCCATTGCGCGCACGTTGGCGCGCCGGTGCTGGTGCACCCGTGGGACATGCCGGGCGGCCCGCGGATCGACCGCTGGATGGCGCGCTGGCTGACCGGGATGCCCGCGGAGACACATCTTTCGGTGCTCGCGATGATCCTCGGCGGCGCCTTCGACCGGTTGCCGCCGGAGCTGCGGATCTGTTTCGCGCACGGCGGCGGCAGCTTCCCGTTCTGGCTCGGCCGGCTCGACAACGCCTGGCACCGGCGCGGGGACATCGTCCGCGGCGCCTCGATGCATGCCCCGAGCCACTATCTGGACCGCTTCTTTGTCGATACCGTGGTGTTCGACGAAGCCCCGCTGCGGCTGCTGGTCGACACGCTGGGTGAGGACCGGGTGATGGTCGGCAGTGACTATCCGTACCCGTTGGGTGAGCGCCCGGCCGGTGAGGTGGTGCGCAGGGCCGGCTTCCTGTCCGACGGGCAGCGGCACAAGCTGCTGACCGCCAACGCGACGCGTTACCTGGGGAGGTCCGGATGAGCGAAGACCGCTCTGTGCTGTCCCGCGAGGCCCGTGAGCCCGACGAGCAGCTCCGGTACGGCGCGGACGCCGACCACGTGGTCGACGTCTGGCACGCCAAGGAGTACCGCCCGGCCGTCATCTTCTTGCACGGCGGCTTCTGGCGGCCGGAGTACGACCGCATCCATGCCGGCCCGCTGGGCGAGGCGCTGGCCGCTGAGGGCTGGCCGGTGGCGTCTGTGGAGTACCGACGGATCCCCGGGCAGCCTGACCTCACGACGAACGACATCCGCGAGGCCCTGGACCGTCTGCCCGGCCTGATGGACCTGCAGGCCGGGTACGTCCTCGTAGGCCACTCAGCAGGCGGCCAGCTGGCCCTGTGGGCCGCCGCTACCCTCAACCCGGTCCAGCTCCGTGGTGTGGTCGCCCTGGCCCCCGTGGCCGACCTCCTCCTCGCCGACCAGCTCTGGCTCGACGACGGCGCCGTGCAGGCCTTCATCAGCTCCGGAGTCCGCAACGACCTGGACCCGACCCACCTGCCCGCCCCGATCGCCCCGGTCGCACTCATCCACGGCACCCGCGACCAGCGCGTCCCGCTGTCCCTGTCCGAGTCGTACGTCTCAGCGCACCCGACAGCCAAGCTGGACCGCCTGGACGGCGTAGGCCACTACGAGCTGATCGACCCCTTGACCGACGCCTGGCACACGGTCACCAACGAAATCACCCGCTTCACCGGCCACGCAGAAACGAGCCCGCAGCAGCCCGGCTCCCCGGCGTAAGAGCTGTTCAGCTCTCCGCGCGTTTGACGGCCGTGAGGAGGCCGTCGCCGCAGGGGAGGAGGGCCGAGACCAGGTCGTCGTCGTCGCGGATGGCTCGGATGAGGTCGCGGACGGCGGTGGTGTCGGGGTCGCGGTGGGAGGGGTCGGCGACGCGGCCCTCGTGGAGGGCGTTGTCGAAGGCGACGACGCCGCCGGGGCGGAGCAGGCGCAGGGCCTCGTGCAGGTACGCCGTGTACTCGCGCTTGTCGGCGTCGCAGAAGACCAGGTCGTAGTGGCCGTCGGTCAGGCGGGTGACGACGTCCAGGGCGGAGCCGGCGATCAGGCGGAAGCGGTTCGCGGGGACGCCGGCGTCGAGGAAGGTCTTGCGGGCCAGGCGCTGGTTCTCGGCGTCGATGTCGACCGTGGTCAGCGTGCCGTCGGGGCGCATGCCGCGCAGCAGCGCGAGGCCGGACACGCCCGTCCCGGTGCCGATCTCGACCACCGACTTGGCGCCGACGGCGGCGGCCAGCACGCTCAGGGCGGAGGCGGCGCCGGGTCCGATCGCGGAGATCCCGCTGTCGGCGGCGCTCGCCCGGGCACCGGCGACCGTGTCGGTCTCGCCGGTGTAGTCCTCGGCGTACGCCCAGGACGCGGGGTCGATGCCGGTGGCGATGATGCCCTCCCAATGTCTCGCCGCTGCAGTCCTCATCCGTCGAAAGCCTAGCGCCCTGCGGTGCAGGTTCCGTGTCTCCCGCGCTGAGACTGCGCACTCTTGCTCATTACACTGCCACTTGAGTCAGATATGATCGTGCTGACGAGTCAGAGATCGCCCCTGGGAGGTGGCCGTGCGGAAAATCAGTCGATCAGGACCGGATGACGTCGATGCCGGCTTCCTTGAACACGGCCAGCTGGGACTCGTCGGCCTGCGCGTCGGTGACGAGCGTGTCGATCTCGCTCAGCTCGCAGATCCGGGCGAAGGCGCGCTGGCCGAGCTTCGAGGAGTCGGCGACCACGACCACCTTGGCGGCCCGGCTGACGATCAGCTGGTTGATGTTCGCCTCGCCCTCGTGGTGGGCGGTGGCACCGGTCTCGTCGATGCCGTCGACCCCGATGAAGGCGATGTCCAGCGACAGGTCGGCCAGGATCCGGTGCGACAGCGGTCCGATCATCTCGTAGGACTGCGGCCGCGCCACACCACCGGTCAGCACCATCTTCACGTGCGGGCGGACGATCAGTTCGTTGGCGATGTTCAGCGCGTTGGTGACGAGCGTGAAGGCCGGCTCGCCGTGCTCGGCCGACAGCTCCGGCCGGGTCGCCAGCGTGCGCGCCACCTCCGAGATGGTGGTGCCGCCGTTCATGCCGATCACCATGCCGCGCCGGACCAGCGTGGCCGCGGCCTGCGCGATCCGCTGCTTCTCCGACGCGAAACGCGCAGTCTTGTAGCGCAGCGGCAGGTCGTAGGAGACCGCGTTGGCGACCGCGCCTCCGCGGGTCCGGGTGAGGAGCTGCTGCTTGCCCAGGTGGTCCAGGTCGCGGCGGATCGTCGCCGCGGACACGTGCAGCTGCTCGGCGAGCTCGTCGACGTCGATCGCGCCCTTCTCGGCCAGCGACTCGAGCAACGTGTTCAGCCGTTCATAACGCTTCACCCGGGGCTCCTCCTTCACACAATCGGTCAGCCGGGCGGCTGCCGGTTGGCACCATTCGATCACGTTCGAGCAGTTTCGACCATTACATCGACGGAGACGACATGACCGACACCCCGTTCGTGAGCACCGAGATCGCCACCCAGCCGGCCCTGTGGCGACAGGTCGCGGCCGGTTTCGCGCAGTACGGTGGCGCACTCCCGCAACCCGGTCAACGGGTCGCGGCCGTGGGCTGCGGCACCTCCTGGTTCATGGCGATGGCGTACGCCGCGCTGCGCGAGGACCTCGGCCAGGGCGAGACCGACGCGTTCGCCGGCTCCGAGTTCGCCTTCGACCGCGCGTACGACGCGATCGTCGTGATCAGCCGGTCCGGTACGACGACCGAGGTGCTCGACCTGATCCGCCGTACGTCGGTGCCGACGATCGCGATCACCGCGACGCCCGGTTCGCCGATCGTCGAGCTGGCCGACCACACGATCATGCTGGACTTCGCCGACGAGCAGTCGGTCGTTCAGACCCGCTTCGCGACCACGACGCTGGCGCTGCTGCGGGTGTCGCTCGGCCAGGACCTGACCCAGGCCGCCGCCGACGCCGAGACCGCGCTGACGATCGACGTCGACGAACTGGCCAAGCTCGAGCAGGTCAGCTACCTCGGCACCCGCTGGACCATCGGCCTGGCCCACGAGGCTGGCCTGAAGCAGCGCGAGGCGGCGTCGGCCTGGACCGAGGCGTACCCGGCGATGGACTACCGCCACGGCCCGATCGCCATCGCCCAGCCCGGCCGCGGCGTCTGGCTCTTCGGCGAGGCCCCCGACGGCCTCCTCGACGACATCACCGCGACCGGCGCCACCGTGGTGCACCACGCCGACCTCGACCCGATGGCCTCCCTGGTGGTGGCCCAGCGGGTCGCCGTCGCCAAGTCCCTCGCGCTCGGCCTCGACCCGGACCAGCCGCGCAGCCTCAGCAGGTCGGTCATCCTCGGCTAGGGCGTGGCAGGGTGGGCCGCATGACGATCGAGCGGTTCGAGGTCCAGCGGCAGGTCGCGGCGGCACCGGAGAAGGTGTTCGCGGTGCTCCGCGACCCGCAGGGGCACGTCGCGATCGACAGCTCCGGCATGTTGCAGTCGGCCGAGGGGACGCCGGTCGGTGCCGTCGGCGACGAGTTCGTCGTGCACATGGACCGCGAGTCGCTGAACGACCTGCCGATGGGCAAGTACGACGTGACCGTGATCATCACGCGGTTCGTACCGGACGTGGAGATCGAGTGGACGATCTCCGGGACGATCCAGCCGCCGATCCAGCACCTGTACGGCTACCGGCTGGAGCCGTCGGAGACCGGGACCCTGGTCACGTCGTACTACGACTGGAGCCGGATCGCGGAGCGCTACCGCAAGGCGGAGATCTTCCCGGTGATCCCCGAAGCCGGCCTCCGCGCCACGCTCGGCATCCTCGCCCGCACGGTCGAGGTCAGCGCTGGTAGGTGACCACCGGGCTGGGCTGCGGGCGCATCGCGACGACGAAGGCCGCGGTGGCGGCGAGGCAGGCCAGCAGGCGGGCGTGGTTCCACCAGAGCCACTGGGTGAACAGGTCGTCCCAGCGTGCGGCCGTGTCCGGGGCGGCCGGGTCGAGCGCGTCGATCGACGCGCTGATGGGGATGTTGGCCGCACCCGTGATGACGACCGCCGCGAGCAGGAACGCGGCGGTCGCGGCCGCGACCCACGGGCCGGCCGTGCGGTCCCGCCGGACGGCGGCCTGGACGACGACCACGGCGCACACCACGGCGGTGCAGAACGCGATCAGCGCGAACGGGCCCGGCGCCGTCCGGTTGAGGGCTCGCATGGCGGCGATGCCCTGCTCGGCCGGCAGCTCACGGACGGCGGGCATGACGACCAGGGAGAAGTCGAAGAACACGCCACCGGTCAGCGCCGTACCGACCGCGGCCGTGATCGTCAGCCAGTGATTCGTTGTCTTCGTCATGAGTTCCATCGAACCGGCCGGTCCCGCGGGCAGCCATGCCTGAGAAGCTCAGGTCGATACGCCGTCGTCCAGCCGCAGCCCCGGGCCCGGCGGCCGAACACCTAGGATCGGCAGCCAGATCCCCGCAGCAGAGGAGTGCCCGTGAGTCACACCGTGGTGGCAGAGCTCGTGGCCAACGTCCTGAAGGTCACGGCCAAGGCGGGGGACAGCGTCGGGCCGCAGGACACCCTGGTGATCCTGGAGTCGATGAAGATGGAGATTCCGGTGCTGGCGGAGGTGACCGGGACGATCACCGAGTTCAAGGTGGTCGAGGGGGAAGTGGTCCGCGACGGGGACCCGATCGCGGTGATCGAGGAGAAATAGGTCACCCGGTCAACCAGGCGCCGGTCCGATGGCGTCTACTGAGGGACAGGTGACCACCGGGAACTTCCCGTCCACGCGCGCCGTTGGACCGTCGTACCGGCATCTCAGGGTTCGGCCCGGGTGTCCCCGACGTGCGCAGAGGACGGTGAACACGGCACCATGGTGGTCACACTCGTTGCCGAGCGGACCCAGGGAGGCGTTGCCGTGAAGCCGGTCGACACCTCCGTGGTGCCTGCCCTGGCCCCCCAGCCGCTCCCGCAGGACCAGCCGGACGTGCTGCCGTCCTGGGACGAGATCGTCCGGACCCACTCGGCCCGCGTCTACCGGCTGGCCTACCGCCTGACCGGCAACAAGCACGACGCCGAGGACCTGACCCAAGAGGTCTTCGTCCGGGTCTTCCGGTCGCTGTCGAGCTACACGCCGGGCACGTTCGAGGGCTGGCTGTACCGGATCACCACGAACCTGTTCCTGGACGGCGCCCGCCGCCGGCAGCGGATCCGTTTCGACGGGCTGCCCGAGGACGCGCACGACCGGCTGCCGGCCAAGGGCAGCGGCCCGGCCGAGAAGCTCGACCAGGACCAGTTCGACCACGACGTCCAGCACGCGCTCGACGCGTTGCCGGAGGACTTCCGCGCGGCCGTGGTGCTGTGCGACATCGAAGGCATGACGTACGACGAGATCGCCGCGGTGCTGGACGTCAAGCTCGGCACCGTCCGGAGCCGGATCCACCGCGGCCGCTCGATGCTGCGCAAGCACCTCGAGCACCGCGCGCCACGGACCGGCCACTCCCGCGTCAGCGGCCCGCCCGCGGACGGGCCCCTTCCCGGTGGAGGTGACGACCGATGACCGTGCAGCATCCGCTGGACAAGCTGAGCGCCGCCGTCGACGGCGAGCTCGACCACGACTCCCGCGACCGGGTGCTGAGCCACCTGGTCTGCTGCGACTCCTGCCGCGCCGAGGTCGACGCCCAGCGCCGGCTGAAGGCGCAGATGTCGGCCCTGGAGGCTCCGGAGCCGTCGACCGACCTGATGCAGCGCCTGATGGGTGTACCCGCGTTCTCGCTGGAGCCGCGCGAGGAGGTGCGGCCGGTGCTCACGCCGGCTGTCACGCTCAGCCCGCAGCGCTCGGCGTTCCCGGCCGCCCGGACCGGTGCGACCCGGCCGGCAGCTCGTACGACGACGCCGAGGTCGCGCCGCCGGACCGGCGTACTGGGTGCTGCTGGGTCCGCTGCCGCTGTGGCGTCCCTGCTGGGGACGGCCTTCGTGCTGGGCGACCCGGCGCGTGGCACCGAGCAGCCGCCGGTGCTGGCGCCCCCGGTGGCCAGCTTCTCCGCCGACCACGCGGCCACTGCGGGCGGTAGCCCGTTCGGTGACCCGGTGGGCTTCTTCAACTCCTACAACGGGACTGGGTACGCCGGGCTGAGCCCGACGCTGCAGCCGGTGGCTCTGACGGGGCGCTGAGTCCTGTGAGCACTCCCCGGCTGGTCGGCCCTGCCCGGCTCGCGGTGTTGGTCAGCACTGTTCTGATCGGTATCGGCCTGCCCCTGCCCGCGACTGCCGCGCCCGCCCCGGCGGCTTCTCGTGAGGACGCGCCGCTGGCGGTCAGCTGGCTGGAGCGGGCCGCTGCCGCGCCAGACCACATCTCGTACCACGGCACGCAGATCGTCACCTCGTGGGGACCGCAGGGCTCGAGCTCGGCGATGCTCGACATCGTGCACGCGGCCGCGCAGGGCTCGGAGATCAGTCTGGTCGGCTCCGGCTCGTCCGACGCCAAGTCGTTCGTGCAGCGGGGTATCCAGGGGCACAGCCCGGCTGTGGATGGCGGACCGCTCGCGCTGCTCAAGGCGACGTACCAGCTGGTCTACCGGTGCTGCACGGACACGATCGGGCGGGCCGCCGTACTGGTGGAGGCCCTGCGCGGCGACCAGACGCTAGCGGCACGGTTCTGGATCGACCAGGCGACCGGGCTGCTGCTGCAGCGGCAGCTGTTCGCCGCGGACGGCGAGGCGCTGGTGCGGGCGACGGTGTTCACCGACCTCGAGATCGAGAACGGCGAGTTCCTCGGGCACCTGCCGCCGATGCTGCCGGGCGGGTCGGACTCGATGGGCATCGGCGGGGTCGACGGGCTGCGGACCCAGGGCTGGACCTGCACGAGCGAGCTGCCGGCGTCGCTGGAGCTGTACGACGTGCACCAGGACACGGCGGCCGGCGTCCTGCAGTTCTCGTACTCCGACGGCCTGTTCAACGTGTCGCTGTTCCAGCAGCGCGGGGCGCTCGACCCGAAGGCCGTCGCCGGGTACGGGACGATGGGCACGCCCGGAGTGCACGTACGGTACGGGATACCGTCGTACGCCGTATGGTCGTCGGGCGGGATCGTCTACACGCTCGTCGGCGACCTGCCCCCGGACGTGCTGGCACGGGTCGTGGAGGCGTTCCCGCACGAGGTGCCGGCCCGGGTGACACCGGTCCGGCGGATGGGTACTGGACTGGCCCGAATCGCGACGTGGCTCACTCCGATGAGTGCGCTCTCGTGGAAGCTGGGATAATCAAAGCTGGGAGTGACTTCCGGAGCTCCCACCACGAGACAACGACGACGTGAGGCGGCCACCGTGAGCTGGGACGACGCCGAGCCGACAGTACGAACCCCACAGGACGCGGAACCGACCCGCCCGGTCCCCACCGCGGGCCCTGTGGTGCCTCCACCTGCCCCTGACGGGGGGAGGGGAGAGGGGTCCGCGTCCCCGGGGTCCAGCGCCTCCGGCGCGGACGGGCTGGGTGCTGCGTCCGATGGCACTGCCCCCGGCGGCTTGCCCTTCACCAACCCCGCGAGTGGTTCCCCCGGCGCGACGCCGCCGGTGAGTCCTGCGGTTTCCGCCTTGACACCGCCTGCGGCGCAGAACGGGGCTGCGCCTCTGGCGACTCCCGGTGGGGACGCCGCCTACCGGCAGGCCGAGCGGTCGGTGACGCAGCGGAGCTTCGGGCAACCCCAGGAGCCTGGGTTCCGGCCCGTGTACCCGGGGCAGGCGTGGCCGACGCAGCCGCAGCCGGCGTACGTGCCTCCGCCGCCGCTCGACTGGCACCAGCAGCAGGCGCGGGCGTACACCCCGTCCCAGCCGCCGAAGAACCCCAACGGCAACCGGACGATCCTGATCGCGGCGATCGTCTCGCTGATCGTCGCGCTCATCGCCGGTGCCGGTGCGGCCGCGACCGTCGTCGCGCTGGACCGTCCCGACCCGATCGCCGACCAGTCGGGCCCGGAGATCGGCAACGGCACCGACCCGAAGATCCGCACCGGCAGTGTGTCGGCGGTCGCCCAGGCCCTGCTGCCGAGCGTCGTCCAGCTCAAGGTCGAAGGCGCCGACAACAGCAACGCGACCGGTTCCGGGTTCGTGATCGACACCTCCGGGCACATCCTGACCAACAACCACGTCGTCTCGGCCGCGGCCAACGGCGGCTCGATCCAGGTCGTCACCCAGCAGGGCAAGGCGGCCACGGCCCGCCTGGTCGGCCGCTCCCCGGCGTACGACCTGGCGGTCGTGCAGGTGGTCGGGATCAACGCTCCGGCGGTCCAGTTCGGCCGCTCCGACCAGGCGATCGTCGGGCAGGACGTGGTGGCGATCGGTTCGCCGCTCGGCCTGGCCGGCACCGTCACCTCCGGCATCGTCTCGGCCAAGAACCGCCCGGTCACGGCCGGCGGCGAGGGCGAGATCTCCTACATCAACGCGCTGCAGACCGACGCCGCGATCAACCCGGGCAACTCCGGCGGCCCGCTGGTCGACATGAACGCGAAGGTGATCGGCGTGAACTCCGCGATCGCCACCGTGCGCGGCGCCGAGGAGGGCAGCAGCGGCAACATCGGCCTCGGTTTCGCGATCCCGATCGACCAGGCCCGGCGGACCGCGCAGCAGCTGATCGCCAGCGGCAAGGCGTCGTACCCGGTGATCGGGGCGAACGTGGACATGCGGTTCGAGGGCGGCGCGCGGGTCACCGACGTGACGGCGGGCTCGCCGGCGTCGCAGGCCGGACTACGGACCGGTGACGTCGTGACCTCGATCAACAACCAGCCGGTCGACACGGCCGAGGGACTGATCGTCGCGATCCGCACCCACCGGCCGGGCGAGACCATCCGGCTCGACTACCAGCGCGCCGGCCGTCCGCGGCAGGCCACCGTCACCCTCGGCCAGCAGACCGGCTGAGGCCGGCGGGCCATCCGGTCCGCCGAGGGCGCCGAAGACCCGGTACGGCGTACGGCCGGAACCGGGCCCGGCACGGCGGCCGGGAATCGGCTGCCCGGTGACGGGAAAGCAAAGCCGCCGGGTAGAGGCGGACCCGCCCGACGCGCTGACCGCACGCGGGCTACCCTGTCTGCGGACTGGGGAACGACCGGAGAAGGTGGGGACATGTTCGGCATCGGGCCGCTCGAGCTCGTCGTGATCGCCATCGTCGCCGTGCTGCTGTTCGGGCCGGACCGGCTGCCGGAGTTCGCCCGGACGGCGGGCCGCCTGTTGCGCCAGGTGCGGCAGATGGTCAACAACGCCCAGAACGACCTGCGCAACGAGCTCGGCCCGGAGTTCGCCGACCTCGACGTGCGCGACCTGAACCCGCGCAGCTTCGTCCGCAAGCACCTGCTCGACGGCATGGACGACGACTACGACGAGGACAAGCCGGTCTCGAACTCGTCCGACCTGATGGAGTCCGCGCAGCGGCTCCCGGCCGGTCAGCGCGCGCCGTACGACCCGGAATCAACCTGAGCTTCGTCCCGCTGGACGAGACCTGTTGACGGGCCGTCACCAGGCGCCCTCTAGGCTGGGCGCGCGATGAAGACCTTTGAGGAACTGTTCGCCGAAATCGGTGAGAGGGCGCTGACGCGGCCGGAGGGATCCGGCACCGTGGCCGCGCTCGACGCCGGCGTGCACGCGATCGGCAAGAAGCTGGTCGAGGAGGCCGCCGAGTCCTGGATGGCCGCCGAGCACGAGAGCAAGGACCGGGCCGCCGAGGAGCTGAGCCAGCTCTTCTACCACGCGCAGGTGATGATGCACGCGCTCGGCCTCGACCTCGACGACGTGTACCGACATCTGTAGGAGCCACTGCGGATCCCGGGACCACCTCTTCTGAAAGGCCGACCCATGCTGCGCGTCGCAGTACCGAACAAGGGCTCGCTGAGCGAGTCCGCCACCGCCATCCTGACCGAGGCCGGCTACAAGCAGCGCCGGACCACGAAGGACCTCGCGCTGACCGACACCGCGAACGAGGTCGAGTTCTACTACCTGCGCCCCCGCGACATCGCCGTGTACGTCGGGGAGGGCACCCTCGACGTCGGCATCTCCGGCCGTGACCTGGTGCTCGACTCGCACGCCGACGACGACATCCTGATGGAGCTCGGCTTCGGCGGCTCGACCTTCCGGTTCGCCGGCCGGCCCGGCGTCGCGGACTCGGTCAAGGACCTGGCCGGGAAGCGGATCGCGACGTCGTTCGCCGGCATCCTGTCCGACCACCTGGCCGAGCACGGCGTCGAGGCGTCCGTGGTGAAGCTCGACGGCGCGGTCGAGTCCGCGGTCCAGCTCGGCGTGGCCGACGTGATCGCCGACGTCGTCGAGACCGGTACGACGCTGCGCCAGGCGGGGCTCGAGGTGTTCGGCGAGCCGATCCTGTCGTCGGAGGCGGTGCTGATCACGCGGCACGGCGTCGACCAGCCGGCCGGTCTGCAGCAGTTGGTCCGCCGGCTGCAGGGCGTCCTGGTCGCGCGCAACTACGTGATGATGGACTACGACATCCGGGCCGAGTCGGTGGAGGCCGCCAACGCGCTGACCCCGGGCCTGGAGTCGCCGACGGTGTCGCCGTTGCATCGGGAAGGCTGGGTCGCCGTCCGCGTGATGGTGCTCCGGGCCGACGCACAGAAGATCATGGACCAGCTCTGGGACGTCGGCGCCCGGGCGATCCTGACCACCGACATCCACGCAGCCCGGATCTGATGGCCACCCCGGAGTCGCTCGTGACCGGTGTCACCCCGTTGTTCACCTTCCACCCGCGGATCGTCGCGGCGGTGACGACGGCGATGGCGGCGTCGATCCTCGCGGTCTTCGGGGTGATCTGGTTCCGGCTGCCGGACGAGTCGCGGGCGACGTTCACGCTGTTCCAGCGGCTGACGCTGATCGCGTTCTTCGGCACGGTGCTGTACCTGCTCTACCGGATGGCCACGGTCCGCGTCACGGCGTACGCCGACGGCCTGCGGGTGCGCAACGTCTTCAAGTCGTACTCGTACCCGTGGAGCGACGTGAAGGTGCTGCGCTTCACCGCGGGTGATCCGTGGCTGCAGATGTACGACACCGACGACAACCGGCTGGGGATCCTTGCGATCCAGGCGTCCGAGGGCGTCCGGGCGACGGCGGCGGCGAAGGAGCTCGCCGCGGTCGCGCGGGCGCACGGGGCGGGAACGCAGACGTCCTGAGCGAGGCGGCCGCGGCAGGCGGGCGCGACGCCGTACGGGCTAGACGCTCACGGCGAACGTCGTGCTGTGCTCGGCGCCGGGCTGGAGGACGACCAGGTCCTCGCCGGTGACGAAGCTGTCCGGCGGGCAGGTCATCGGCTCGACGGCCAGACCGACGCGGCCGATCGCGTTGCCCGTGTAGAGCTGCAGCCAGCCGGTGTCACCGCTCAGGACGGCGCGGTTGCCGCTGCCCGGGTCGGTCAGCGTCACGACCCAGCCGCTCGGCAGCCCGGTGAACGCGTTGTCGATGTCGAGCCCGCCGATCGTGCGCGCGGTCCCGAAGTCGAAGTCCGACCCGGCGACCGGCCGCTTGCCGACCGGCGTCAGCCGATCCGGCGTGACCTCGAGCCACTGCTCGGCGCGGAACTCCAGCTCGCACTCGTCGAGCTCCCGCCCGACGGTCAGGTACGGGTGCGTGCCGTACCCGTACGGCGCTGCGCTGGTCCCCACGTTCTTCGCCGAGGCGGTGACGGTCAGACCGGTCTCCGCATCGAGCCGGTAGGTCAGGGCGATGTCCAGCTGGTGCGGGTACCCCGGCTGGCCGTGCAGGCGGTACGCGACCTCCACCAGGGACTCGTCGAGGCCGTCGTCGATCCGCTCCCAGTTCGCCCAGCGGGTCAGGCCGTGGATGGCGTTCGCCCGGGTCGGCTCGGTCAGCGGGAGCTGCTGGTCGGAGCCGTCGAAGGTGTACCTGCCGTCGGTGATCCGGTTCGGCCACGGGAAGAGGTGCTGCCCGATCCCGGCGTGCGCCGCCTCGTCCTCGCCGTACCCGACGAGCACCTCGCGGTCGCCGTACGAGAGCCCGCGCAACCCACCGCCGACACTCACCACGGTCCCGGCGTACTCCCCGGCCCGAATGGTCCACTGCTCGCCCGATGGCAAAACGCTCATACGTCCATCCTCACCCGAACCAGAGCCCCAGCAGAGCCTGTCCGGCCTTCGGATTCGTCACAATGCGCGGCTCACGAAGCCGCGGAGTCGTGGTCCAGGTGGACCGACTTGGTGACGAGGTCCGTGTCGGGGTCGTGGGGATGAGTGGGGTTGCCGTCGACGATGACGTGGGCCCGGTCGCGGGTGTGCTGGCTGGCGAAGTGGTCGCGTTCCCAGCGCATCCAGTCCAGCCAGCGGTCGCGGAGGGCTTCGCCGTCGCGCTCGATGCCGCGGTCCAGGCGGACCTCGTTGCTGGTCTCGATCCAGACCCGCAGCGACTGCCAGTGGTCGGCGTCGCGGTCGCAGGACGTGACGCCCTCGACGATCAGCAGGTCGAGCGTGGTCGGTACGACGTGCAGCTCGGCGTACGCGCCCTGGATCCAGTCGTAGCGCCGGTACCGGCCCTCGCGGCCGTCGGCGATCCGCTGCAGCACGTGGTCGCGCAGCAGGCCGAAGCCGCGGACGGCGCCGTCCCAACCGTCGTACAGGTCGTCCATGTGGAGCACCTGGCACCGGAGTCCGCGCGCCTCCGCACGCGCGGCGAAACGGGCGGCCAGGGTGGTCTTGCCGGAGCCGGCCGGACCGTCGACGCCGATCAGGCGGGTCCGCCCGAGTCGGGCCGGAGCGGCCTGGACGTGGTCCAGCAGGCTGTCGACGGTCAGCGTGGCAGGGGCAACGGTGTCAGGGGTGGGGCTGTCAGTTGATTCCATGACGCTTCAGGATGTCCTCGATCTCGTCGAACTCCGACGACTCCTGCCGGCTCGCCTTGGCGCCCTTCGGGGCCTTGGCCGGCTGGGTGGCAGGGGCGGAGGCCGAGGCGGGGGCCGGTCCGGTGCTGGTCAGTTCACCGGTGGCGGCCGTGGGCTTCGTCTTGGCCGGCTTCTCCGCCGCGGGGCTCCGGCGGGCCTTGGCCACACCGGACACGACGTACAGGACGACGGAGACGCCGAACAGCGCGACCCCGGCCCACACCGTGGGGGAGAAGATCAGGTGCGAGACCCAGCTGACCGCCGAGCGGACGACGTCCCAGACCAGCTCCAGCAGGCCGGTCAGGTAGAGCGAGACCGGTAGCAGGGACCAGGCCACGCCTCGTACGCCGGCCGCCGCCCCGCGGCGCCGCCAGGCGGCCCACGAGCCGATCAGGCCGAGCAGGGTGAGACCCGCACAGAACGGCAGCAGCGTCAGATCATTGAAGTCAGGCACACACCCAGGCTCGCACAGACCCGCCCGGAACCAAGCCGGGAACAGCCCTGAGCACACCCTGAAACCGGTGTCCGGGGACAATGGTCGGTGTGCAGCCGGACAAACGCTTGGCCTTCACCGGGTTCGACAACGACGACGGTACGGCGGACGCCGCCCTGGCCGAGGCGCTCGCCCGGCAGGACCTCGGCGCGATCCTGCACGCGCTGACCTCGGCCAGGCTGCTGGTGCCGGTCGTGGCGATGCTCGGCGAGGTCGAGTACGACGACCAGGGCCTGGCCCACGACAAGACCTCCGACATGGCGGTGGCCCTCCTCCAGGGCCAGGACGGGCGGAACGCGCTGCTGGCGTTCACCAGTACGGCGTCGCTCGCCCGCTGGAGCCCCGAGGCCCGCCCGATGCCCGCTCAGACGCAACTGGTCGCCACCGCCGCCGTCCAGGAAGGTGCCGCGGCCATCGTCCTCGACGTGGCAGGCCCGGCCCCCGCCGTCATCGAAACCGACGACGTCCAGCGCCTGGCCGCCGGCCTCCAGGTCGTCCGCCTGGAGGACGGCGCCTTCGGCTGGGCCCACCCCACTACCTAGACCACCGCGTCGATCGGCTTGCCCTTCATCGCCAGGCGGCTGGTGATGGCCGTGGTCGGGAGGACCAGCAGCAGTACCACGCCCACCCAGGCCACCGCGATCCACCACGGGCCCGACGGGATGGGCCAGCCTCGCGTGGCGACAGCGATGGGGAGGACCGTGAAGGCGGCGGCGACCAGTCCCAGTGCCAAGCCGAGTGCGGCGATCACCAGGTGCTCGACGTACAGCATCCGCAGGACCTGGCGACGAGTCGAACCCGTCAGACGCTGGAGGCCGAACTCCCGGCGCCGGTCGAGCACCGCGACGGCGATCGTGTTGATCGACGCGATCGCGGTGTAGGCGATCGCGATGCCCGCCAGCAGGTAGGCGATCCACGCGTCCACGCCGAGGCCGGTGTCGAGGTCGGTGCCCAGCACGTCCCGCGAGCCAACCGTTGCCCCCGGCCACTTCCCGAGGTCGAGCGCCGCGATCACCGCCGTGGGCGACGACGTACGGACCAGAACCTGCGAGGGCAGCCCGGTCGAAGTGTGTGCCGCGAGCAACGCCGACGGCAGCAGCAGCGACTCGTACCCGGACGTCCCCTCGGCCAGCGCCACCACCCGCACCTTCACGAGCGCGTCGTCCCCGAGTCTCACCCCGATCGTCGACCCGACCCCGACCTCGAGACGGCGAGCCACCCCAGGCGGCAGCGCGACCGTCTCCCCGGTCAGGTCGTCCAGCGACCCCGCCTTGACCTTCCCCTTGTACACCGGCCCGTTCACGCCGAGCAGCGGCCACGGATCGCTCGTGTGCGAGCTGTCGTACGGCTCCTCGATCCACCCCTTGCTCCGGACCAGCTCCGATGCCGCCGACACACCCTCCGTACGACGAACAGCCTCGACCACTCCACCCGGCAACCCGCCAGCGCCGGTCACCACCACATCGGCGTACAGGTTGTCCGTATAGGCCTCGACCGCCGCCTTCTGCTGCGTCGTCTGCGAGTAAATGTTGCCCAGGGCAATCGCCGACGCCAGTACGATCGGCACCAGGATCGCCGCGAACTGCACCGCCCGGACCCGCAGGTTGATCACCGCGAGCGCTCCGGTCGGACCGCGCGACGACAGGAACTCCGTGACCCGCGGCGTCAGCGCCCGGCGGATCACCAGCGGCCCCAGGACGGCGACCGCGATCGACCCGGTCAGCACCGCCGGCCCACCGATCGCCGCCGCGTTCGCGGGGCTCATGAAGATCGTCGACACCCCGATCCCGACCGTCCCGACCGCGAACACCGCGCCGATGATCAGCCGCACCCGGCCAACAGCCACCGGCGGTACGGCGGCCTCGGCGAGCGCCTGGATCGGCCGGATCCGCGCCGCCCGGCCGGCCGCGATCCCGACCGTCACGCGCAGAATCACCAGCGTCAGCAGCGCCGAGCCCACGAACGGGAGCACGCCCTGGTCGAACCGCAGGGCCGCCGGGACGATCCCGCCGCCGGTCAGCATCCCGAAGATCCACTCGCCCGCGGTCCGCCCGAGCAGCAGGCCGAGCACCAGCGCGAGCGACGACACCAGCATCGTCTCCGCGACCACCATCTTCCGCACCTGCTCCGGCGTCGCTCCACTCGCGCGCAGCAGGGCCAGCTCACGACGCCGTTGCCGGACCGACAGCCCGATCGTCGCGGACACCACCAGCGCCATCACCACGCCGACCATCCCGCCGAACACCCCGGACAGGATGATCAGCGGCAGACTCGTCGCGATCCCCGCGAACTCGGCCGCACCGCGGTCGTCCCCGGTCAGCGCGACCGCCCCGGTCGGCAGGTCGAGCTGCTCGGCCAGGCCTTTCACCGGCACCCCCGCGGCCGGAAAGACCCCGATCGCGTCGACCAGCCCCGGCCGCGGCGACAGCTCGCGCGCCTCCCGGTCGTCGAAGAAGATCGCCGGTACGTCGACCGCGCCCTCCGCCACACCCGCGAGCACGAAGTCCCGCGGCTCGCCCTTCACGATCAGGCCGACCGTGGACCCGACCCGTGCCGACCCGACCAGCCGACGATCGAGTACGACCTCGCCGACGGCAGGTGCCCGCCCGCTGACCAGCTTGTACGGCGCGAGCGCGGCCGACGCCCACCCGTGCCCGTTCAGCTCGTCGCCCGGCGCCACGGCCGCCGGGACGAACACGTCCGGAACCACCTTCGCGACGCCCGGCGTACTGGCCAGCCTGTCGGCCAGTGCGACGTCGATCGCGTGCCGTTCGGGATACGCCACCGAGCCGCTCCCGTTCGGCGGGTGGTACGCCGGCCGCCCGGTCACCACGATCGGCGCGTCGGCCAGGCGCTGCGGCGCCGCGTTCAGCCGCAGGCCGGTCTCGAGCAGACCGCCGGCGGCGGCCATCAGGGAGCTGCCGAGCAGCACGGCGACGAAGATCGCCAGGAACGCCGCCGTACGGAAGCGCAGGCTGGACAGTGCGAGCCGGATCATCGGGACACCTTCAGACGGGAGAGTTGGGCGAGCTCGGCCGCCACCGACGACGCGGTCGGCGCCGGCATCCGGGACACGATCCGGCCGTCGACCAGGAACACCACGGTGTCCGCGTACGACGCGGCGACGGGATCGTGGGTGACCATCACGACGGTCTGGTCGAGCTCGCGCAGCAGTGCGAGCACGTCCCCGGCGGTCTGGGTGTCCAGGGCGCCGGTGGGCTCGTCGGCGAAGGTGATCGCGGCCCGCCCGGCCAGGGCGCGGGCGATGGCCACCCGCTGCTGCTGGCCGCCGGACAGCTCACCCGGCCGGTGCCCGGTGCGCTCGGCCAGGCCGACGCGCTGGATCACCTCGTTGACCCACGCCTTGTCGGGGCGCTGCCCGGCCAGCGTGAGTGGCAGTACGACGTTCTGCCGCACGGTCAGCGCGGGCATCAGGTTGAAGGCCTGGAAGACGAAGGAGACGTGCTGCCTGCGCAGCTCGGTCAGGGCGGTCTCACCGAGCCCGCGCAACGCCGTACCGGCCAGGTGGACCTCACCGGCGGACGGGGAGTCCAGTCCGGCAGCACAGTGCAGCAGCGTGCTCTTGCCGGAGCCGGACGGGCCCATCACCGCGGTGAACGAGCCCTCGGCGAAGCCGTAGCTGACTCCGTCGAGGGCGGTGACGGCACCGGGACCGGTGCCGTACACCTTGCGGACGTCGGTCAGCTGGACCGGGGCCGTCATCAGAGGGCCCGCAGCTGGGACTTGCGGTGGTAGGACTCGTTGGTCCTCCACAGGACGCCGACGGCAGCACCCAGTCCGAGGTCGGACCAGAGCCACCACGGGCCGTCGAAGTGCCCGAAGGCGGCCAGCGTCAGCCAGACGACGAACTGCACGGCGCAGACCGCCAGCCAGCCGACGGCCGCGATCCGCAGCGCCAGCGTCAGCCCGTACGGCGGTACGGCGTCGGCGAAGCCGTCGAAGACCCGGCGCAGCTCGCCGCGGGTCCTGGCGACGCCGACCAGGTCGTGCCGGTCGGCCGCCTGCTGCGGTGACAGCCCGCCGAGCCGGGCCGCGGAGTCGATCTTCTCGTGGGCGGCGCGCCGGTCGGTGTCGGTCAGCTCCAGCTCGTCGGGGGACAGCAGCGGGCCGAGGGTGGCGGTCAGGGTGCTCATGGTGGGCTCCTTGCTCGAGGGCCGCTCATCGGCCGACAAGAAATAGCGTAGGGATTGAACAGTTTCACTCCGAGGGGTCTGCGTCCCGTTGTCGAGGTGGAGCTAGCACCCCGAACCGGCACCGAAGCTCGGTTCGCGGTCCGATCTGAGCCAGGATGGTGCCCGTGAGTGACGACCGGACCCAGCTGCCGCCCGGGCTCGCCCTGTCCTGGGGCGTGCTGCCGGTCCAGCGGCGTGGGCCCAAGCCGGCGCTGAGCGTCGACCAGCTCGTGGCCACCGGCATCGAGTTCGGCGACCGCGACGGCTTCGAGGCGATCTCGCTGCAGAAGATCGCGGCCCACCTCGGCGTCACGACGAACGCCATGTACCGCTACGTGCGCTCCAAGGACGAGCTGCTGGTCCTGGTCCTCGACGCCGCCTTCGGCCCCGCGCCGGACCTCGGCACCGGCGACTGGCGCGCCGGTGCGACCGCGTGGGTCAACGCCCAGATCGCCCTGTACGCCGAACGCCCGTGGCTGCTCGACTTCCCGATCCGCGGCGCCCCGGTCACGCCCAACCTGCTCAGCTGGGTCGAGACCCTGCTGCAGTCACTCGACTCGACCGGCCTGAGCATGCACGACAACCTCGGCTGCGTGCTGCTGCTCGACGGCTTCGTCCGCAGCTACGCCAACCTGGCCCGCCAGCTCGGAGCGAGCGAACAGGTCCCGGTCCAGGCCGAGCACGTCGGCGCCTTCCTGGTCCCGCGGCTTGCCGCAGGCAACTACCCGATGCTCACCAGGCTCTACACCCACCACGAGTACGAGGACGAGCTCGACGACGACCTGGAGTTCGGCCTGACCAGGATCCTGGACGGCATCCAGGTCCTGATCGACCAGAAAGCCTGACCATCCGCCCGCCCGTGTGTCGGCCGGCTACGGCAGTGCGATCCGGACCGGCCCTTGAGTGCGCGCCTTGACCCACTCAAGGTGAAACGCACTGCCCGGCGCGATCTCCGCGCGACGGTGCAGGTCGGTGCGCAAGTTGTACGGCGCCGTCAGCGTGGTCGCCTCTGCCGGCTGCACCCCACCGGAGCGAACCTCAGCGATCACCTCGGCCAAGGCGATCGCGGCCGGCTTGGCCCGGTGGTCGACGGTGAACAGCCCGAGGTCGTACTCGCGGTCCGGGAAGTCCAGCAGCCTGCGGTCGATGTCGTGGGACGACCACCAGGTGATGCCCCACAGGGCCGGGTTGTGCACGACCTGCTCGACGGTACGGCGTACGAACTCGGCCTGGAGATCCACCGGGATGTCAGGACCCGGTACGCCGATCTCCTGCAGCCAGACGGGCCTGGTCGGGTCCAGCGAGGCCGCGGCGGCGAGCTCGACCAGGTAGTCGGCGTGCGTGAGGGTCGCGGGGCCGAGCGGCCCGTCCACTCGGGAGACCCCGTTGAACACCCACGAGTGGACGGTGCTCAGCTCGCCCAGGTCGACCACGTCGACAGGGCTGAACGGGTGGTTTGGCTTGTACCAGGCGTCGTCGAAGACCGAGTGCAACGCGAGCACGTCCGGCGCGGCCTTCTTCACCGTGGTCAGCAACTCCCGCGCCCAGGCGGTCGAGGCCTCGGGCGTGGTCGGGCTGTCCGGCCAGAGGTTGTTGACCTCGTTGCCGAGGGTGATCGCGAAGACGTTCGGCCGAGTGGCGACCGCGGCGGCGACCTTCTCGCAGTACGCCGTGAGGCCGTCGCGCACTGTGGGGTCCTCGAAGAGGCTGGCCTTGTGCCAGGTCAGCGCCCACGACGGCAGGAAGTCGAAACTCGACAGGTGCCCTTGGATCAGGTCGACCGCCACGCTCAGCCCGTGCTCGGCGGCCGCGTCGATGGTGTCCAGCAGGTCGTCGATCGGCTGTTGCCGGATGATCGCCCGGTTGGGCTGGATCCAGGGCCAGACCGGGAACACCCGCACGTGGTCGAGCCCGATCCCGGCCAGGTCGGCGAAGTCCCGGCGGACCGCCGCCGGGTCGTAGTCCAGCCAGCTGTAGAACCAGCCGGCCGAGGGAACGTAGTTCGCGCCGAACCGGGGCGTGGCGGGATCCGAGAGCATGGAGATGATGCTAAAACGGTTTAGAGGATCGGGCAAACAGCGTCTGATGGCCGGCCGCCGCTGTCCCGCCGGGTGACGTCCCTGGAACGTCCCGCCGCTGCCGGCGGCGAGAGATTGGGAGGGCCGATTCTCCTCAGGCGGGCGGGGCTGTTGATTCCCTCACCGTGAGTACCGGGTCCGCTGTGCGGCGGTTGATGGTGGCGGTCGGGTCGGCGATGACCTCCAGCAGGACCTCCGCCGCCTGGCGGCCGAACTCGAAGGTGTCTCGGGACAGCGCGGTCAGGGCCGGGTGCATCAGTTGGGTCAGGATCGAGTCGTCGAAGGCGACGATCGACAGCTCGCCGGGGACCGAGACGCCCATCTCCATCGCGACGCCGAGCCCTGCGACGGCCATCACGTCACTGTCGTACACGATCGCGGTCGGCCGGACGGCCTGCGACAGCAGCTTCCGCGTCGTCGCCGCGCCCTCGGCGTCGCTGAAGTCCGTGGCCAGTGACGGCGCCTCCACCAGCCCGAGCCGCGGCGCCGCGTCGCGCAGCGCGCGCATCCGCCGCTGCGTGTGCTGGAAGTTCGGCGTACCGGCGACGTGCGCGATCCGCCGGTGCCCGAGCGCGGCCAGGTACTCCACCACCGCGAGCATCGCATCCCGGTCGGACGCCCACACCGACGGCAGCGCGCCCTTCCCGCCGCGCCCGCCGATCACCACCGCCGGCAGCTCCAACGCCTTCAGTTCGTCGATCCGCGGGTCCCGGACGGTCAGGTCGACCAGGATCACCCCGTCCACCCGGTGCTCGGAGTTCCACCGCCGGTAGACCTCGATCTCCGCCTCGGTGTCCTCGACGATCAGCAGCTGCAGCGAGATCGAGTGCGCCGACAGCCCGGACTGCAGCCCCGACACCAGGTGCGCGAAGAACGGCTCCACCCCGAGCGTCCGCGCAGGCCGCGCGATCACCAGCCCGACCGAGTCGACCCGGGAAGCACCCAGCGCGCGCGCCGCGCTGTGCGGCCGCCAGGCCATCTGCTCGGCGATCGCCAGGATCCGCGCGCGCGTCGCCTCGCTCACCCCCGGCCGCCCGTTCAGCGCGAAGGACACCGCGCCCTTGGACACGCCCGCGCGGTCCGCGATGTCCGCGATCGTCGGTCTGGCCATCGGCCACCTCCTGGTCGGTCCCCACCCTTGACAGCGGATTCTACGATGTGGATAGTGCAGGAGCTATACCGGTTTATCACTTCAGGAGAATTCCATGCGTAGTCGTCGTCTCGCCCCGGTGGCAGCTCTCGCCGTCGCGGCGCTCACCCTGGCCGGTTGCGGCCTCGGATCGTCCGAGGAGTCTTCGTCCGGCGCCCAGCCGACCGTCGACGCGAACGCGAAGGTGACCGGCGAGGTCAGCTTCCAGACCTGGGCGCTGAAGCCGAAGTTCACGTCGTACATCGAGGGCGTGATCAAGGCCTTCGAGGCCAAGTACCCCGGGACCAAGGTGACCTGGCTGGACCAGCCGGGCGACGGGTACGACAAGAAGGTGCTCAGCCAGGCCTCGGCCGGCCAGCTGCCCGACGTGACCAACCTGCCGCCGGAGTTCGCGCTGCCGCTGGCCAAGCAGAGCCTGCTGCTCGACGTCGCCGCGGCCGACCCGGCCGTGAAGACCGACTACGTCGAGGGCGGCGTCACGGCGTACCAGTACCAGGGTGTCGACGGCACCTTCGGCTACCCCTGGTACCTGAACACCGACATCGACTACTGGAACTCCAGCAAGTTCGCCGCGGTCGGTCTGGACGCGAAGAACCCGCCGAAGACCTTCGACGAGCTGCTCGCGGCCGCCAAGGTGATGCACGACAAGTCCGGCGGCAAGGAGTACCTGATGAGCCGGCTGCCCGGCATCGGCGACTTCACCAACGCCGGCGTCAAGGTGATCAGCGACGACGGCAAGAAGTTCACCTTCAACACTCCCGAGGCGGTCGCCCTGCTGGACAAGTACGCCGACGCGTACAAAAACGGCTACCTGCCGCGCGACATCCTGACCCAGGAGTACCTGGGCAACTCCAAGCTCTTCACCCAGGGCAAGGTCGCCTGGACCACCGGTGGCGGCAACGCGATCGTGGACTTCCAGAAGGACAACCCGTCGCTGAAGGGCAAGGTCGTCCCGTCGCCGGCGCTGGACACCCCGCCGCTGTACGTGCAGGGTCTGTCGGTCTCGGCCAAGTCGAAGAACCAGGCCGCCGCGATCGCGCTGGCCAAGTTCGTCACCAACGCCGAGAACCAGGCCGCGTTCGCCAAGATCGTGAACATCTTCCCGTCCACCAAGGCGTCCGCGAACGACCCGTACTTCTCCAAGTCCGACGGTACGCCGGAAAGCGACGCCAAGGTGCTCGCGTTCGAGTCGCTGGCCAAGGCCAAGTCGCTGCAGCCGGCCGTGATCAGCGGCGCCACCAACGACTTCATCAACCAGCAGATCTCGCTGGCGATCTCCGGCAAGGTGACGTCGCAGAAGGCGCTGGACGCCGCGGTGGCCAAGGCCGACCAGCTGCTGGCGCAGTAACGCGATGCGCTACCAGCGGTGGTTCTCCCCGTGGGTGCTGGTCGTCCCGGCCCTCACCTGGTTGCTGGTGTTCAACCTGTGGCCGTCGATCAACACCGTGATCCTGTCGTTCACCAACGCCCGGCCGATCGGCGGCGGGACCTTCGTCGGGCTGAAGAACTTCGAGGCTCTGCTGCACGACGAGCAACTGCGCTACGCGTTGCTGAACAGCGTCATCTACATGGTCGTCTGCCTGCCGTTCCTGACGATCGTGCCGTTGGCGCTGGCGGTCCTGGTCGAGAAGAAGCTGCCTGGGATCACGTTCTTCCGGACCGCCTTCTACACCCCGGTGGTGGCCTCCGCGGTCGTCGTCGCGCTGATCTGGCAGTGGATCCTGGACGACCGCGGCCTGGTCAACGGGATGGCCGAGAAGCTCGGCGTGATCTCCGGGCCGCTGCCGTTCCTGTCCGACCAGTGGCTGCTGCTGTTCAGCGCGATCAGCCTGACGATCTGGAAGGGGCTCGGCTACTACATGATCATCTACCTGGCCGCGCTCGGGAACGTCGGCCGGGAGTTGCACGAGGCGGCCGCGGTCGACGGCGCGAGTGCGTTCCGGCGGTTCACGAACATCACCATCCCCGGCGTCCGGGGCACGATGATCCTGATCGCGATCCTGATCTCGGTGTCGGCCCTGCGGGTCTTCTCCGAGCTGTTCATCCTCAGCGGCGGCAACGGCGGTCCCGGCGGCCGCGACTCGTCGGTGGTGATGCTGATCCAGCAGTACAGCCAGGGCTTCGAGGGCAACCTCGGGTACGCGTCCGCGCTGTCGATCGTGCTGTTCTTCGTCACCGTCGTCCCGATGCTGGCCTTGGCCCGGCTCAACCGGAAGGCGGCGGACGCATGACCGTGGTGACCGATCCGGCCCGGCCGGTCGCCGTACCGGACGAACCCGGTACGCCGGTACGCAAGCGCAGACGCGGCACGTTCAGCTTCAACGCGATGTCGCCGACCGAGAAGGTGGTCCGCTACGTCCTGCTCGTGTTCGTGCTGCTGATCACGATCGGGCCGTTCCTGTGGCAGTTGTCCACGTCGCTGAAGGGATCGGGCGAGGACATCTACACCCGGATCCCGCGGCTGCTGCCGGGCCAGCCGACGCTGGAGCACTACGGCGCGGTGGCCGACACCATCCCGGTCTGGGACTACATGCGCAACTCGCTGCAGGTCGCCGTACTGGTTGTCGGAGGCAACATCATCGGCTCGTCGCTGGCCGGCTTCGCGCTGTCGCGGCTGCAGTTCAAGGGCCGCAAGCTGGTGCTCGGGCTGTTCCTGGCGACGCTGGTGCTGCCGGGCGAGGTCACGATCATCTCCCAGTACGTGACGGTCCGGGAGTTCGGTCTGGCCAACACGCTGTTCGGGGTCGCCCTGCCCGGCATGATCGGCGCGCTGAACGTGCTGCTGATGTACAACGCGTTCCGCTCGCTCCCGATCGAGGTCGACCAGGCCGCGATCGTCGACGGCGCGAACGTCTGGCAGCGCTTCCGCTACATCGCGCTGCCGAGCGTGCGCGGCACGATCAGCGTGGTCGCGATCTTCGCCTTCATCGGCGCCTGGGACGACTTCCTCTGGCCGCTGATCGTGCTCACCGACCCCGACAAGTACACGCTGACCGTCGGCCTGCAGTACCTGTCCGGCACCTTCAGCAACAACCCCCGCCTGATCGCCGCCGGCACGATGATCGCCTTCATCCCGATCGTGATCGTCTTCGCCGCCCTGCAACGCTTCTTCTTCAAGGGCGTCGAGGAAGGCGCGGTCAAGGGCTAGTACGCCGTTCAGCCGAGATCGCACCGGCCGGCTCGGTGGACCTTTCCACCAGCCGGCCGGCGGCCGGCGCCGGTCCATCTTTGGTCGCCCGGCACGCGTCTTTGGTCGCCCGGCACCCGACCATCGGCGGACTCGCCGGACCAGGCCCTCGCGGCAGGGTCAGGGCATGACTGTTTCCGGACGCTCCAAGGCGCTGCGCGCCGTCGCGATCGCGACGGCTGCCGCGCTTGCTGTCAGTCTCGCGGTGGTTGCCGGGTCCGCCGCCGATCAGGCGCACCCGCAGGCGGCGGTGCGGGTCGTCGTGCCGACGGACAAGGGCCGGGTGGAAGGTCTCTCCGAGGGCGGGACCAGCGTCTTCCAGGGCATCCCGTACGCCGCGAGCCCGGCGCGGTGGACGCTGCCCCGACCGCATGCCGCGTGGCCGGGAGTCCGCGACGCCACCCGGCCGGGCGCCAAGTGCGCGCAGCTCGGGGCCACCGGAGGCCTGGACCCGGAGTCCGCCGAGGACTGCCTGTTCCTCAACGTGACCACGCCGGACGAGCGACCCGCCGTACGGCGTACTGCCGGTGGCCGGCCGGTGATCGTGTGGTTCCACGGCGGTGCCTGGGCGTCCGGCCAAGGCTCGGAGTACGACGGCCGGTCGCTGAGCCGGATCGGCGACGCGGTGGTGGTCACGGTCAACTACCGGCTGGGGATCTTCGGCTTCTTCGGCTACCCGGGCCTGGCCGGGTCCGGCACCTTCGGTCTGGCCGACCAGCAGGCCGCGCTGCGATGGGTCCGCCAGAACGCGCGGGCCTTCGGCGGTGACTCGTCGAACGTGACGATCATGGGCGAGTCGTCGGGCGGCGCGGCGGTCTGCGCGCAACTGGTCTCACCGGCGTCGGCCGGGTTGTTCCAGCGCGCGGTGGTCCAGAGCGGTTCGTGCCGCCAGAACTGGCCGCGCAACGTCATGGTCCCGGACTCCGAGCCGATCAGGTACTGGGCCCCGAACTCCGAACTCGCGGCCCGTGGGCGCGAGGCCGGCCGGGAACTCGGCTGTTCGGCGCTGGCCTGCCTGCGCGCGCTGGACGACGCGGCCGCGCTGCTCAACCGCAACGGCGATTTCACCTCGCCCGGTTATGGCACGCCGATCCTGCCGGTCGATCCCGTGCGTGCCGTCCGCGCCGGAGCGTTCCACCGGGTGCCGGTGCTGCAGGGCAACACCCACGACGAGCACCGGTACTTCGCCCAGTTCGCCGGGGACATGGACGTTCCGGCGTACCGGGCCAGTCTGGTCAAGAGTTTCGGCGCCGGGGCGAAGGCGGTCGAGGAGCGTTACCCGGCCACGGCGTACCCGTCGCCGCTGCTTGCCTGGGCGGCGGTGGGGACGGACAGCAGCTGGGTCTGCCCGACTCTTCGGACCGACCGGGAGCTGGCCCGCCGGACGAAGGTGTTCAGCTTCTCCTTCGACGATCCGGCTGCCGCGGTTCTCGAAGGCTCGTTCCCGCCGGGATTCCCGTCCGGTGCCTACCACGCCTCGGAGGTGGGCTACCTGTTCGACTTCGGGCCGTACGCGCCGATGACGCCGGCCCAGCAACGCCTGGCCGACCAGATGCGGCGTTACTGGACCAACTTCGCCCGGTCGGGCGATCCGAACGGGCCGGGCCTGCCGCACTGGCCGTCGTACCGGGGTGGGGCGTCGAGCCAGTCGCTCGCGCCGGAGGCCGTTGGTCAGGTCGACGCCGGCCGTGAGCACCAGTGCGCCTTCTGGCAGCCGTCCACCTGAGGGCGCACGGGCTCAGCGGCGGCGGGCGGCCTTCGGGTGGACTTCGCCGGTGTACTTCTCGCCGGGGCCGGTGCCGGGCTCGTCGGGGATGGTGGAGGCTTCCTTGAAGGCGAGCTGCAGGGAGCGGAGGCCGTCGCGCAGGGGAGCGGCGTGGTGGTGGCCGAGGCTCGGGGCCGCGGCGTCGAGCAGGCCGGCGAGGGCGTCGATCAGGGAGCGGGCTTCGTCCAGATCCTGGTGGTCGGGGAGGTCCTCGGCCAGGCCGAGGTTGACGGCGGCGGCGCTCATCAGGTGCAGGGCCGCGGTCGAGATGATCTCCACGCTCGGTACCTCGGCGATGTCGCGGGAGACGGTCGACATCGGGTCCACCCGCGACTCCTCGACAGCCGGGGAGTCGGTGGGGGTGTCGGGCGAAGTGGAGATCGGGTCGGTCATGCTGTTACTCTTACATGGCGACCGACTCGGTCCGACGGTGACCCCTGAGCGGAATACTCGGGGGCCGGCAACGGTTCGAGTCTAAGCGGAGGGCCACCTCCCACCCAGTCGACGAAGAGTCGGCGGGTCCCGGTCACGCCGAGGTTCCCGGCTTCATCGCCGGACCAACCGCGGCGATCGTACGGCGAACCACCCCGCGGTCAGGGGTTGGTGGGTCGTCGATCTGGGAATTGGGCCTTCGTGTGGATCGCGCACGGAGGCCTTCGTCGTTCCCGGCGACGTTCTCCGGAGCGGTCAGCAGGTGGCACCAGTTTCGAACAACCCAGGAGGACCCATCACCATTGAACTGCGCGTCAACGAGCGCATCCGCGTTCCCGAGGTGCGTCTGGTCGGACCGAACGGTGAGCAGGTAGGCATCGTCCGGATCGAAGACGCTCTTCGGTTGGCACAGGAAGCCGATCTCGACCTGGTCGAGGTTGCGGCCACGGCCCGCCCGCCGGTCTGCAAGCTGATGGATTTCGGCAAGTACAAGTACGAGACCGCGCAGAAGGCGCGCGAGTCCCGCCGGAACCAGACCAACACCGTCATCAAAGAGATGAAGCTGCGGCCGAAGATCGACCCGCACGACTACGAGACCAAGAAGGGTCACGTCGTCCGCTTCCTCCGTGCCGGTGACAAGGTGAAGATCACGATCATGTTCCGTGGTCGCGAGCAGTCCCGCCCCGAGCTGGGGTTCCGGCTGCTGCAGCGGCTGGCCGAAGACGTCACCGAGCTCGGCTTCGTCGAGTCCTCGCCGCGTCAGGACGGCCGGAACATGATCATGGTGCTCGGACCGCACAAGAAGAAGTCCGAGGCGCGCGTGGACGTGGAAGCCGAGAAGGCCAAGAAGCTGGCCGAGCACGAGGCCGAGCAAGAGGCCGAGCGCCTCGAGCGGGCCGCGCAGCTCAAGCAGTTCGAGGCCGAGAAAGCAGCCGGCGCCACCAAGAAGCCGAAGGGTCCGGCCGACAACCTCGACCCGGAGTGATCCGTCGCTCCGGCCGCGAGGCCGGAGCCGGACCACCGGATCGAGTCGACGAAAGAAACGAGAGAACACAGCCATGCCGAAGATGAAGACCCACTCGGGGATGAAGAAGCGTGTCCGGGTCACGGGCTCGGGCAAGCTCCGCCGTGAGCAGACCGGTGTCCGCCACCTCGCCGAGGCGAAGTCGTCCAAGCGCAAGCGTCGCCTGTCCGGCACCGTCGAGGTCGCACCGTCGTACGTCAAGAAGGCCAAGAAGCTCCTCGGTATCTGAGCCTCGCCCCCTTTTCCCCGGACATCCCCGCCGCGTGGGTCCAGCCCCGCCGGCGCAGAAGTACAAGGAGTAACACCTCATGGCACGCGTGAAGCGGGCAGTCAACGCCCACAAGAAGCGCCGGGTCGTACTCGAGCAGGCCAGCGGTTACCGCGGCCAGCGCTCGCGCCTGTACCGCAAGGCCAAGGAGCAGGTCACCCACTCGCTCGTCTACGCCTACCGTGACCGCAAGGCGCGCAAGGGCGACTTCCGCAAGCTGTGGATCCAGCGGATCAACGCGGCGACCCGCGCGGAGGGCCTGACCTACAACCGGTTCATCCAGGGTCTCCGCCTGGCCGAGGTCGAGGTCGACCGCAAGATCCTGGCCGACCTCGCCGTCAACGACCCGGCCGCGTTCAGCGCGCTGGTCGTCGTGGCCAAGGCCGCTCTGCCGGCGGACGTCAACGCGCCGTCGACCGCGGCCTGAGCATCACCGCACCCAGTAACAGCACTCGAGTGGCGAGCCCTGGTCTGCTGACCGCGCAATCCGTGCGGATCAAGCAGGCCCGTAGGCTCGCCACTCGCGCGTTCCGCCGCAAGACCGGCCGCTTCCTGGTCGAAGGCCCCCAGGCCGTCCGGGAAGCGCTCGAGCATCGCGAGCGGGTCGTCGAGGTGTACGCCGAGCCGGACGTCGCCACCCGGCACCGCGACCTGCGGGACCTGGCGACGGTCGCCGACGTGCCCTGGTTCGAGGTGAACCGGGCGGGAGTCGAAGCGCTCAGCGAGACCGTCACGTCCCAGGGCGTGGTCGCGGTCTGCTCACTCGTCGACGTCTCCCTCGACGAGGCGGTCCGTCGTACGGCGTCGCTGGTGGCCGTCGGGGTCCAGGTCCGCGACCCGGGCAACGTCGGCACCCTGATCCGGACCGCCGACGCGGCCGGCGCGGACGCCGTCGTACTGTCCGCGGAGTCCGTCGACCCGCACAACCCGAAGGCCGTCCGGGCCAGCGTCGGCAGCCTGTTCCACCTGCCGATCTCGCTCGACGTGGACGTCCCCGCGGCCGCGAAGGCGTGGCGGGACCAGGGCATCCAGGTTCTCGCCGCGGACGGCTACGGCAGCGTCGACCTCGACGAGTGCATCGACGACGGCACACTCGCCAAGCCGACTGTCTGGCTATTCGGCAACGAGGCCCACGGCCTGCCCGACGGGTACGACGCAATCGTCGACCGCTCGGTGAAGGTCCCGATCTACGGCCGCGCCGAAAGCCTCAACCTCGCCACCGCGGCGGCTGTCTGCCTGTACGCCTCAGCCCGCGCCCAGCGCCGGTGAGCACCCCGCCCGGCGAGGCCGCGGCAACGGCCCTGGGCTTGCCCAGCGCGACATCCACCTCGGACCTGCCTGGCGAGGCGCCGGCCTCGGTCCTGTCCGGCGAAGCGCCGGCCTCGGACCTGCCCGGCGAAGCGCCGGCCCTGGACCTGCCCAGCGCGGCGCCGGCCCCGGACCTGCCCAGCGCGGTGCCCACCCCGGACCTGTCCGGCGAAGCTGCGGCGACCGGCTGGGGCCTTCCGTTCGGCCGGCCTGGCCGGTTCTGGCGCGGCAACCTGCACACCCACTCGAACCTCTCCGACGGCGCACTCTCACCGGCCGACACCGCGCAGGTCTACCGCAACGCCGGCTACGACTTCCTCGCGATCACCGACCACTTCCGCCCGGAGCACGACTACCCGGTGACGGACACCCGCGACCTCCGCTCGGACACCTTCACCACGCTGATCGGCGCCGAGCTGCACGCGCCGGCGACGGAGGCCGGCCAGCAGTGGCACATCATCGCGGCGGGTCTGCCGCTCGACTTCGCGCCGCCGACCGAGGGCGAGACCGGCCCCGAGCTCGCCCGCCGAGCGCGAGCGGCCGGCGCCTTCATCGGCATGGCCCACCCGTCGGCGTCGTTGCTCACCGCCGTCGACGCGACCAGCCTCGACGCGGCCCACGCGGTCGAGGTCTACAACGCCCTGGCCGACCGCGAGAACCGCGGCGACAGCTGGCACCTCACCGACGTACTGCTCAATCGCGGCCACCGGCCGACGACGTACGCCGCCGACGATGCTCACCTCCAACCTCAGGACCCGCCGCCGTGCCAGGCGTGGGTCCACGTCCGCGCCGAGTCCCTCGACCCAACAGACCTCCTATCTGCCCTGAAAGCCGGCCACTACTACTCCAGCACCGGCCCCGAGCTGTACGACGTACGCGTCGAGGACGAGCTGGTCGTCGTCCGCTGCTCACCCGCGACGAAGATTCTGCTGAGCGGCGGTCACCCCGGCGCGGAGGTTCTCGAAGGCATCGGACTGACCGAGGGCGCGCTCCCGCTGGCCTTGTTCCGCGGCACCCACTGCCGGATCACCGTCCAGGACGCCACCGGCGGCCGGGCGTGGACCAACCCGATCCACCGCTAGGTGCTGAGGCGTTTCTCCAGGCCGTCCAGGAGGCTGTCGAGGCCGTAGGAGAAGGACTCGTTCAGGAGTTGGTCCATGTCGACCACCCGGCGCCGCTGGACCGACTCGTGCATCATCGGGTCCATCGCGGGGAGCTGGGCGACCTCGGCGAGGATCTCGCGGTTCAGCTCCTCGACCGAGTAGCCCGACCGTCGTACCGTCGCCTGCCAGGTGGCGTGCGGGCTCACGTTGCCGAAGACGAACGACAGGACGGCGTTCATCGCGTAGTCGATGTCGCGGCCGGTGAACCCGGCGGCGGTGAACAGGGCCAGACCGCGTGACCCCATCACCACCGCGTTCGGCCCGATGCTCGGGCGGATGTAGATCACCTCGGGCAGCCAACCGTGCCGCAGGATGACAGCCCGCAGGCTGTGCGCCAGCAGCAGTGCGCCGCCCCGCCAGCCGGCCAGTTCGGCGTCGGGAACGTCGACCTCGCCGTACACCTGGTCGATCACCAGATCGATCAGGTCGTCCTTGGTCTGCACGTGCCAGTACAGGCTGGTCGCGCCGGAGTCGAGGCGGGCAGCCAGCTTGCGCATGCTCAGCCCGGCCAGACCTTCGGCGTCGAGCAGTTCCATCGTCGCTTTCACGATCTGGTCGCGGCTCAGTGTCTCCCGGGCCGGGGAGGCGGTCCGCTGCCGGGTCCAGATCGATTCCATGGGCTCATTCTAATCCGACTCGCACACTGTTCCAGTTAGTCGTACAGTGTGCGAGTGACTAGTACATCGTTCGAGTCGAGCCAGACGGGGCATCCCCGGCGCTGGTGGATCCTGCTGATTCTGTGTCTGAGCGTGATGGTGCTGGTGGTCGACAACACCGTCCTCAACCTGGCCATCCCGTCGCTGATGCGCGACCTGTCCGCCACCCCGGCCGACGTGCAGTGGATCATCGACGCCTACATCCTGGCGTTCGCCGGTCTGCTGCTGACCGCCGGAAGCCTGTCCGACCGGTACGGCCGGCGCCGGATGCTGGTCGTCGGGCTGGTCGTGTTCGGCCTGGCGTCCCTGCTGGCGACCCTGGCCACGAACCCGTGGCAACTGATCGCCTGCCGCGGGCTGATGGGCGTCGGCGGCTCGCTGCTGATGCCGAGCACGCTGTCGTTGCTGTTCACCGTCTTCCCGCCGGAGGAGCAGCGCAAGGCGATGGCCGCCTGGTCCACCGTCGCGATGGTCGGGGTGGTCGGCGGTCCGACCATCGGCGGCGTCCTGCTCGAGCACTTCTGGTGGGGCTCGATCTTCCTGATCAACGTGCCGATCGCGGTGCTGGCGATCATCGGGACGCTCGTGCTGATCCCGGAGTCGAAGGGACCCGCGCGGGCTGTCGATCCAGTGGGCGCGTTGCTGTCGGTCGTCGGAATGTCCGCGGTGGTCTGGGCGATCATCTCGATCCCCGCCGACGGTCTCGGCTCGGGCCGGGTGCTCGGCGGCCTCGCGATCGGCGTGCTCGGACTGGTCGCTTTCGCCCTGTGGGAACGCCGTACGCCGCACCCGATGGTCCCGCTGCAGCTCTTCAAGGACCGCAACTTCAGCGGGACCAGCCTGTCGATCGTGCTGCTGTCGTTCACCGCGGGCGGGCTGCTGCTCGCGCTGACGCAGTACCTGCAGTTCGTGCTGGCCTACAGCCCGCTCAAGGCCGGCCTCGCCCTCATTCCGTACGCCGTGTCCGCGATGCTCTTCAACGGGGTCGGTGCGACGCTGGGCAAGAAGTTCGCCGACCGCACGCTGATCGCGACCGGCCTGGTCGTCATCGCCGCCGGCTTCGGGATCCTGACCCAGGTCACGATGGACACCGGGTACGGGGTGCTGATCGCCGGCCTGATGGTGATGGGCATCGGCGGCGGCCTGGCCGGCCCGGCGGCGTACACGCTGCTGATGCAGGCCGTCCCCGCCGAGCACCGCGGGGTCGGCTCAGCGATGAACGACACCGTTCAGCAGACCGGCGCCGCGCTGTCGGTCGCCGTACTGGGCAGTGTGCTGGCGGCGGCGTACTCGGCGGCTCTGCCGGACTCGGTGCCTGCCCGCGACTCCATCGCCGACACCCTGGCCCTGGGTCCGGAGTTCGTCCAGGTGGCCCGCGAGGCGTTCACCGACGCGATGTCGATCGCGATGACGGCCGGTCTGGTCGGCGCGGCCGCCGGTGCGTTGGTCGCGCTGTTCGTCCTGCCGCGCCGGTCAGCCGTTCCCGAGCCAGAAGCGGGTCAGGATGATGCCGGTGACGAACAGGGCCCAGGCCCCGATCACGACCGCGTGGTAGCCGCTGAGTGAGCGGACCCAGCGGGAGTCGCGGAAGTTGTGCAGGGTGACGTACCAGAACATCGGGATCGTCACCGCCCACACGACCATGCAGTACGGGCAGAGCGCGCCGATCGTGTAGATGCTCTGGTAGGCCAGCCAGTGGATCAGGACGGCGGCCGCGCTGACGCCGACCTGCAGACCGAGCCAGATCCAGCGCGGGAACCGCACCCCGCTGAGCAGGAGGACGCCGAGGGTGGTGACGATCGCGAAGCCGCCGATGCCGAGCAGCGAGTTCGGGAAGCCGAAGATGGAGGCCTGCGGTGTCACCATCACCGAGCCGCACGACAGCACCGAGTTGATGCTGCAGCTCGGCGTGTAGTTCGGGTCGGTGAGCAGGTGGAACTTCTCCACCGTCAGCACGAACGCCGCCAGGAAGCCGATCGCCCCGCCAACGGCCAGCAGCCACTTCAGGCCGGTGGCGGGGTCACCGGTCTCTGGACTGGCCTCGGTCGCTGAAGCGGTGAGGTCCGCGTTCGTCATCACGTGCTGCCTTCGGTCGTCGGACGATGCATCGATTGTGCCGCACCGTCACACACCGGTCACCGCAGCGGTAGCTGGACCAGGTCGCGATCGGCCAGGCCCCACGCGTGGTGGGTCGGTCGGCCACGCACGGGACTCAGCTGCGGGACCGTGTACCAGCCGTCGCCGAGCTTGTTCACCAGCAGCCGGGCCTGGCCGAGTCCGGGGCCGAGCTGGTAGAGGTTGCCGCCGAAGTTCGTCTCGACGTACACGCGGTCCTCGTGGACGAAGATCTCGCCGTAGCCGGACAGGTTGGCCGTCGCGCGCACCACCTCGCCGGTGCGCAGGTTGTAGGTGAACCAGCCGCCGCTGGTGCGCTTCAGTACGCCGTACAGGAGGCCGCGGTGGACCGCGACGCTCTGGATGGACCGTTCGCCGGCCAGCGGTTCGGCGGTCCAGAGCAGGCGGCGGCGCCGGAGGTCGAACGCGCCGATCGCGGCCGAGGTCCGGGTCGGGGTGATGCCGCCACCGCCGACCACGTCGCCGCCGAGGTAGGCGATGCCGTCGACGATCGAGACCGACATGATGCTCTGGTCCGGCAGCAGGTTCGGGTGGACGTCCATCCGGCCGGTCCGGACGTCCAGCAACGTGAGCGCGCCGACCAGCTTTCCGGTCCCCGGCGCGGAGGCGATCGCGAGCAGTCCGCTCCGTTCGTCGTACGCCGCCTGCCAGGGGCGGAGCTGCTGGTGGCCGATGAACCCGAAGCTGTGCACGTCCGTGGTCCGTGGGTCGATCCGGACCACCTCGGTGCTCGGGTAGAGCGCGGAGTAGAGGTGGCCGTCTCGCCAGGTCAGCGTCTTGGCCTCGCCCGGTACGCGGATCCGGCGGCTGGTACGCCGGGTGAGCGAGTGCTCGGTGACGACCCAGTGGCCGCCGACGTACAGGTGGGGCATCCCGAGCTCGATGGACTGCGGCTTGTCGGCGGCCGGGACGAACCCGGCGTCGACCAGGTCCAGCAGCTCGAACTGTCCGGTGCCGAGGTCGAGCCACCACAGCACGCCCGACCCGGTCGCGCCGAGCAGCGTCGTGCCGTCGAGGAGCACCAGCCGGCGGTGCTCGTCGGCCGGCGCCGGCGTCGCCACCGCGGTGAGCGTCACGTCGTCGGGACCGCAGGACCACACGCTCCCGGCGCCGCGCGTGGTCACGTACGCCGTACCGTCCGCGGCGACCGTGATCGCGTCGATGCCGGTCTGGCCGTTCGGCAGCGGCACCACGCGAACGTTCCCGCCGTCGAGATCCATGCTCAGCAAGGCGCCGCTGCTGCCCACGAAGAGCCGGTCGGTCGTGGCCGCGAACGGTCCGAAGGTCTGCCCGCGGACGGCGTCCGGTGTGAGGTCGCGGAATCCGCCGCCGGTCCGGTCGTAGGCGACCAGCTGGGACGGCGTGTAGATGCCCGCGTACACCGACGAACCGGCCGCGCCGACGTACCGGCCGTACTGCGCTCCGGTCACCGGGGCGCCGAGTCGCGTCAGGGCCTGCGTGGCCGGATCGATCTGCCAGACCGTGCCGTTGGGATAGCTGACCGCGAAGACCTGGCCGTCGGGAGCCGTCACCAGGTCCCAGACGAACCCGCCCGCGCCGGCCAGGCTGCCGACCCGGGTCAGGGCGGCGGTCGCCGGGTCGAAGCAGTAGACGTCGGCGACCGGGTACAGCCCGACGTAGATCTTGCCTGCGGCAACCGTCATCGCCCAGCCGCCTTCGCCGACCGGGAGGTCGGTGGTGCGGACGACCCGGCGGGTGGCGAGGTCGACCTCGACCAGCTTCGGCGGCACGATGCCGCGGGTGATCAGGTACGCCCGCCCGTCGTGCACGACCATCGCGACCACCGCTGCCGTCGAGCAGGCCGGGCCGAACCGGGGAAGGGCGGAGCCATCGATCGGTGCGGCAGAGGGGCTTGGGAGCGCCGCCGTCGTGGCGGACGGGCCTGCGAGCGCCGGCGTTGTGGTCAGGGCGGCCGCCGTACTGGCGACGATTCCGCCGGCCAGCACCGTGCGCCGCGACACCATCCCTGCTGCGTGTTCCGTCATCGGTGGGCTCCCGCCGGGTTGGTGATGCGGATCAGGTCGCGGCCCTTGATCGTGTAGAGGGCGTCGCCGGAGTGGGAGGCCGTGATCAGTGGGTAGCTGTAGATCTGGGCGTCCAGTCCGTCGACGACCGTGCTCACGGCCGGCACGCGTCCCGGCCTGACTTCGAAGACGCGTTTGTTGTCCGCACCGAACAGCCGGCCGCGGGCGATCGCCAACCGGCTCTGGCCGGCGCCGATCGTCTGCGTGCTGAGCACCTTGCCCGTGCGTTGGTCGAGTACGGCGAGCCGCCCGTCGTCGGTGGTGGCGTAGAGGCGTCCGCGGAACGGGACCACATCGCTGAACGTCTGCGCGCCAGCGACCGCCGCGACCTCCCACAGCGTCCGGTTACGGCGCAGGTCGAAGGCGACAATCGTTGCTTCCGGCAACAGCGGGGTGGTGCCGAGGCTGTTGCGGGTCGCACCTCCGAGGTAGGCGATGCCGTCGTCGGCGCCGACCGACCGGACCGACTGATGCGGTACGACGCCGCGGTGCACCTCGCGCCGCCCGGTCCCGAGCTGCTGCTCGGTCAGCGTTCCGTCGTACTTGCCGTAGTCGGGCTCGGTCGAGATCAGCAGCGTCCGCGTCCGCTCGTCGTAGGCCTCGTCGGTCGGGCGGGTCTGCTCGTTCTCGATCCGGCCGTACTCGTGCAGCCCGGTGCCGTCGGGTTTCATCGCCCAGAGCCGGGCCAGCGTGTAGACGCCGAGGTGGACGTCGCGCCCGACCGGCGTGAGGGTCTTGGCCTCGCCCGGCAGGAAGACCCGGCGGTTCGTGCCCGCCTTCAAGGCGTGCACCTGGATCCCCGCCTTGCCGCTGACCAGCACCGTGTCCCGCGTCGCGGCGATGCCCATCGCCTGCTCCGGCGCGGGTGGGAGCCCTGCGGCGCCGAGATCGGTGCCGCTGAAGGTGCCGGTCGCCTCGTCGAAGGTGACGACCTCGCTGGTCAGCTCGGCCCGGATCGTGGAGCCGTCGACGAAGATCCGGTTGAAGTACGCGCCGTCGTACGGCGAACCGAGCCGCTGCAGCTCGCCGCCCCGGCTGCGGTAGAGCGTGCCGGACGGGCGGGTGCCCAGGTACACGTCCCCGGTGGGTTCGTCGACGGTGATCGCGGTGACGTACTGGTCGCCGCCCGGAGGCTGCACCTCGACCGGCTCGGCCAGGTTCGCGGTGTCGAACACCAGCATCGTCCCGGTCGGGGACAGGCCCGCGGCCAGCTTGCCGCCGGCCAGCGCGAGAGTGGCGACGAACGTCCGGTCGGCGTACCGGGCGGGCAGGATGTCGCGGCGCTCGCCGCTGGCCCGGTCGATCGCGACCAGGTGGGCCTTGGTGCCGACGCCCGCGTAGATGGTGGTCTCGTCGGCCGCGATGCTGCGCACGTACTGCTCGCCGGGGAAGGCAGCGCCGTACGAGCGGGTGGCGCCGGTGGCCGGGTCGTACTCGTGCACGCCACCGTCCGGGTAGGTGCCGGCGACGATCCGGCCGTCCGGAGTGGCCGCGATCGACCAGATGAACGAGCCGAACCGCGCGACCTTCGTCAGGGCGCCCGTGACGGTGTCGATCTTGTAGACGTCACCCGGCGTGTAGAGGCCGATGTAGAGGTCGGTGCCGAGATGGGTCATCGCCCAGGCGCCGGCGCCGGTGGGCAGCGCGATCTTGCGATCGATCGTGCGGGTGGCTGGGTCGAACGCGCCGACCTGGACGGGGGAGACCCCGGAGGTCGCGGTCCAGATCCGGTCGCCGACCTGCTCGGCGACGCTGGTCGAGGTGACCGCGGAGGCCGGGCCGAGGTTCTCCACCGTGACTGCGGCCGGTGGGGGCGGTGCGGCGGCCGCGCTCGGGCCGGGGTTCGCGGTGAGGGTGAGGATCAGGGCGACGGCGACGAGGACCGCCGATGGTGCGAAACGCTGGTGCACAACGCCTCCCGGGACGGACGGGCCCTGGTTACGGGCATGGCCGAAGTCGACTTAGGAGCATGCTGAAATTAACCGGGACCCTACGAGCGGCGGCCCGGGGAGTCAACAGATCGGGCGCTTGAACTTGCGCAGGGCTTGTCGCGACCGCGCAACAACGCGCAGCGGCGCGGCCTGTGGACAACCGATTCACGCTCGGGCGCCGCGGGTTCCTAGACTGCCAGCAGCCCCGTTAGGTACCAGCGACCCGAGAGCGAGCCATGTCCGGTCCCAACAAGAACTACGACCCCGTCGAGGTGACTCCGTTGCACGCCGACGAGGTCGAACGGACGCGGGACGAGGCCGTGTCCGCTTTCCTTCACGCCGTGGACCTTGCCGGGTTGCAGGAAGCCAAGCTGGCCCACCTCGGCGAGCGGTCGCCGATCGCACTGGCCAACCGCGAGATCGGCGCGCTGCCGCCGCAGGGCCGCAAGGAGGCCGGCCAGCGGATCGGCTCGGCCCGCAAGGCGATCAACGACGCGTACGCCGGCCGCCTGACCGTGCTCGAGGCCGAGCACGAGGAGCGGATGCTGGCCACCGAGCAGGTCGACGTGACGCTGCCGTGGACCGGCCCGCAGCCCGGTGCGCGGCACCCGCTGTCGCTGATCTCCGAGCAGGTCGCCGACGTCTTCACCGCGCTCGGCTGGGACGTCGCCGAAGGTCCCGAGGTCGAGGCCGAGTGGCTGAACTTCGACGCCCTGAACTTCCAGCCCGACCACCCGGCGCGGCAGATGCAGGACACCTTCTTCGTCGAGCCGGCCGGCTCCGGGACGGTCCTGCGGACCCACACCTCGCCGGTGCAGGCCCGCTCGATGCTGACCCGCAAGCCCCCGATCTACGTGATCTGCCCGGGCCGCGTGTTCCGCACCGACGAGCTCGACGCGACGCACACGCCGGTCTTCTACCAGGTCGAGGGCCTGGTGGTGGACGAGGGCATCACGCTCGCGCACCTCAAGGGCACGCTGGACCACTTCGTCGTGTCGATGTTCGGCGAGGGCCTGGAGGCGCGGCTGCGGCCGAACTTCTTTCCCTTCACCGAGCCGTCGGCCGAGGTCGATCTCAAGTGCTTCGTCTGCCGCGGCGCCTCCGTCGGCAACCCCGATCGCCCGTGCCGCACCTGCGGCAGCGAGGGCTGGATCGAGTGGGGCGGCTGCGGCGTGGTCAACCCGCGGGTCCTGCAGGCCTGCGGCATCGACCCCGAGCGGTACTCGGGGTTCGCGTTCGGGATGGGCCTGGAGCGGACGCTGATGTTCCGCAACGGGGTGGAGGACATGCGGGACATGGTCGAGGGTGACGTGCGGTTCAGCCGCCAGTTCGGGATGGAGATCTGATGCGGGTCCCACTGTCGTGGCTTCGTGAGTACGTCGAGCTGCCGGACGACGTGACCGGCCGGCAGGTCGGCGAGAAGCTGATCCGGGCCGGGCTCGAGGTGGAGACCGTCGTCGAGTCCGACCTGACCGGTCCGCTGGTGGTCGGCAAGGTGCTGACCTTCGAGCCGGAGCCGCAGAAGAACGGCAAGACCATCCGCTGGTGCTCGCTCGACATCGGCAAGGACGAGCCGCAGTGGGTCGTCTGCGGGGCGAGCAACTTCGAGGTCGGCGACCTGGTCGTCGTCGTGCTGCCCGGCGCGGTGCTGCCGGGCGGGTTCGCGATCGCGGCCCGCAAGACCTACGGCCACGTCTCGGCCGGGATGATCTGCTCGAGCGCCGAGCTCGGGCTGGGCGACGACGGCACGCACGGCATCGTGGTGCTGAAGCCGGGCGAGGCGACGCCGGGCGACGACGCGATCGACCTGCTCTCGCTGCGCGACGACGTACTGGACATCGCGGTCACGCCGGATCGTGGGTACTGCTTGTCCATCCGCGGGGTGGCCCGCGAGGCTGCGACGGCGTACGGGGTGCCGCTGAAGGATCCGGCCGGGCTGGCGGTCAACGGTTCGGGCTCCGGCGGGTATCCGGTGCGCGTCGAGGACGCCGACGGGTGCAGCGTGTTCGTGACCCGGACGGTGACCGGCATCGACCCGAAGGCGCCGTCGCCGCGCTGGCTGCAGCAGCGGCTGGTCGCGTCGGGGATGCGGCCGATCTCGATCGGCGTCGACGTCACCAACTACGTGATGCTCGAGCTGGGCCAGCCGATCCACGGGTACGACAAGGACCGGCTGAGCGGCGACATCGTCGTCCGGCGCGCGACGGCCGGCGAGAAGCTGATGACGCTCGACGACCAGACGCGTGAGCTGGACACCGAGGACCTGCTGATCACCGACGACTCCGGCCCGATCGGCATCGCCGGCGTGATGGGCGGCGCCTCGACCGAGATCTCCGAGTCGACCACCGACGTGGTGATCGAGGCGGCGCACTTCGACCCGATCGTGATCGCGCGCGCCTCGCGGCGGCACAAGCTGTCGTCGGAGGCGTCGCGCCGCTTCGAGCGCGAGGTCGACCCGGCGCTCCCGCGGTACGCCGCGCAGCGGGTCGCCGACCTGCTGGCGGAGCTCGCCGGCGGGACGATCCTGGCCGAGGAGACCTTGATCGACACGCATCCGGCGGCCCCGGCGGTGACCTTCCGGGCGGACCACGCGGCGCGGGTTGCTGGTGCGTCGATCACGGTGGAGGAGACGCTGCGGCACCTGCGGTCGGTGGGTTGCGCGGTCGCTCTCGCGCCCGCCGACGCGACCCCGTCGGCGTTCGCCGTCAGCTCGGCGGGCGCGATCGCGTCGGCGTTCGCCGTCGGCTCGGCGGGCGCGACGGTGTCCGGCGCCGTTCTCGGCGGACTCGACCCCGTTCTCGGCGGACCCGACGCCGCGCGTGCCCTGTCGGGCTCCGGCTCCACCGGGTCGTCGCGCGGCGAAGCCGTCGCGGATCGGGGCGACGGCACCTCTCTCCCCACCTCATCCATCAACGGCACCGACCTGGTGCTGGCGACCCCGCCGTCGTGGCGGCCCGACTTGCGCGACCCCAACGACTTCGCCGAGGAAGTCATTCGGCTGTTCGGGTTCGACAACGTGCCGTCGGTGTTGCCGCCCGCTCCTGGTGGGCAGGGGCTGACGGTGTCGCAGCGTCGGCGTCGCCGGGTCGCCACCGCGCTGGTGGGTGCTGGGCTGACCGAGGTCGTGTCGTACCCGTTCGTGGGGGAGGCCGATTTCGACGCGATGGGGCTGCCGGCGGACGACGTACGCCGTACGACGGTGAAGCTGGTCAACCCGTTGTCCGACGAGGAGCCGTCGATGCAGACGACGCTCCTGCCGACGCTGCTGCGGACCGCCGAACGCAACGTCGGTCGCGGTTCGACCGACCTGGCGATCTTCCAGACCAGCCTCGTCTTCACCCCGCGCCCGGACGCCAAGCCGGCGCCACTGCCGGCCGTCGCGCAGCGTCCGACCGACGCCGAGCTCAAGGCCCTGTACGACGCGCTGCCCGAGCAGCCGCTGCACATCGGCGTCGTGCTCACCGGTGCGCGGACGCCCACCGGCTGGTGGGGCAAGGGCCAGCAGGTCAGCTGGGCCGACGCCGTCCAGGTCGCGCGCGCGATCGCGACGTCGGTCGGCGTCGAGCCGGCCGTTCGCAACGTAGAGCGCGCGCCGTGGCACCCGGGGCGCTGTGCTGAGTTGACGGTCGCCGGCCCGGCCGATGCTCGCGCGGGAGGCGACGTCGCGATCGGTCGCGTTGTCATCGGGTACGCAGGTGAGTTGCATCCGAAGGTGTGTCAGGCGTTCGGCCTGCCGGCGCGTTCGAGTGCGGTCGAGCTGAACCTCGACGCGCTGATCGCGGCCGGTCCGGCCACGGTCACGGCGCAGCCGTTCTCGTCGTACCCGGTGGCCAAGGAGGACGTGGCGCTGATCGTCGCGGCCGACGTACCGGCCGCCGACGTCGAGGCCGCGCTGTCCGAGGGCGCCGGCGACCTGCTGGAGTCGATCCGGCTGTTCGACGTCTACACCGGCGAGCAGATCGGCGAGGGCAAGAAGTCCCTCGCCTTCGCGCTCCGCTTCCGCGCACCGGACCGGACCCTCAAGGAGAACGAGGTCGCCGACACCCGCCAGGCCGCCGTCCAGGTCGCCGTCGACCGCTTCAATGCGGTCCAGCGCGTCGGCTGACCGATGAACGCCACTGCCGTCGGGGTCGCCCCGCATCGGTTCGCCGGTGCGGGGCCGACCGGTACCAGGTCTGTGGCAGGTGCGGGCGAGTTCGCGGCCTGCCGCGGCGGGGCGGAGTCGGCGGTTCGGCTTGCCGGTGCGGGGGAGCGGGCAACTGCTCGTCGGGCCGGGTGTGCTCGCAGCCGTCGCCGAGGACGCCGAGTCGTCTCCGTGCAGGGGCGGTTGGGTCGCCTTCCGGTGCTGGGCCGACGGGCGGCAGGTGCTGGGTGTGCAGGTGCTCGCCGTGCCGGGTGTGCGGCCGCCCGTCGTATCGGGTGTGTGGGCTGATGGGGGCGCATCCTCGGGTGGCGGTGGCTGCGCCCAACCGGACGGCGGCTGAGGCGGGCGTGCGGTTGGCGGCGGAGGGCGGTAACGCGGTGGATGCCGCGATCGCCGCGACGCTGGTCACGATGGTGAACGAGATCGGGGTGGTCTCGCCGGCCTCGGGTGGGTTCGTCACGTTGCAGGTGGCCGGTGGTGAGCCGGTCACCATCGACGGCTGGGTGGAGATGCCGGGCCGCGGGCTGCCCGAGGACCGGTTCGGGCGTGGGATCTGGGACGTGACCACCGACTACGGCGGCGGTACGACGACCACGGTCGGGCACGGTTCGGTCGCGACGCCGGGCGGCATGAAGGCGCTCGACCTCGCGCACCGCCGTTCCGGCAAGGCGCCGTGGAACGAGGTCGTGAAGCCCGCGATCGAGGTCGCGCGGCAGGGCTTCACGCTGAGCCGCACCTCGGGGTACTACCTCGGCTACACCCACGACATCATCTTCGGTTGGCACCAGCCGAGCCACGGCGTCGTACACGACGACGAGGGCCAGGTGATCAAGGCCGGCACCACCGTCGTCATCCCCGAGCTGGCCGAGGCCCTGGAGCTGATCGCCGAGGCCGGCGCCGAGACCATGTACACCGGCGAGCTCGCCCGCCTGCTCGTGCACGACATGCAGACCAACGACGGCATCCTCACCGCCGAGGACCTCGCGGCGTACGAGGCGATCGTCCGGCCGGCGCTGGTCGTCAAGCAGAACGGCTGGAGCCTCGCGACCAATCCGCCGCCCGCCGTCGGCGGGGTCGCCGTCGCGGCGATGCTGGCGCTGCTCGACGGCGTACCGGCCCAGGGCGCCTGGAACCCGGCCGAGCTGGAGCGTCTGGTCGAGGTCCAGCATGCTGTGTTCGGCCGGCGCTTGGCCGAGCTCGACGAGGAGGACGTACGCCGCCTCGAAGGCCAGAAGCTGCTCGACCTTGCCTCGGCCGGCGACCTGCGCGCGCTCACTTCACCCAGTACGGCGACCGTCTCCGTCGTCGACGACGAGGGCGACGCCTGCGCGATCACGGTCTCGTCCGGGTATGGCTCCGGGGTGATGACGCCCGGCACCGGCATCTGGCTCAACAACGCCCTCGGCGAGCAGGAGCTGCTGGCCGGCGGCCCGCACAGCCTCGCCCCCGGCACCCGCCTCACCTCGAACATGGCCCCCAGCGTCGCCCGCCGCGCCAGCGACGGCGCGGTCCTCGCCATCAGCTCCCCAGGCTCGGACCGGATCCCCACCGCGATCGCCCAGACCTACGCCCTCTACACCCACGGCGGCCTGTCCCTGGAGGAAGCCGTCGAACACCCCCGCCTCCACGTCCGAGTCCGCGCGGACGTCGTAGTCGACCACGAGGACGACCTAGAACTCACCGCCGCAACCACCAGCCTCCCTCTCCGCCCCATGCCACCCCACTCCATGTACTTCGGTGGCGTAGCCGCCGCCTTCTGGTCCCCCGACACCGGCCTACAAGCAGTCGGCGACCCCCGCCGCACCGGAGCAACCGCAGTCTCCAACCCCTGACCCGCAACACCACCTGCCACCACCACCCTCGCGACACCAGCGCCCCCTAGCCCCGCGCCCCGGCACCAGCGGCGCGCGGTGCACCAGCCCTGCGGAACCAACTCCGCGCACCCCGCTGCCCGCGCAGCACCGCGGCTCGGCGCACCGCCAGCGTCCCTCGCGCCCCGGCGCTTCGCGCACCCCCGCGCACTCCGCGCGTGTCCGCGCCCCCGGGTGTCCGCGCACCCGCGCGCGCCGCGCACCCGCGCGCGTCTCCGCGCACCCGCGCGGCCTGGCGTCGCCCCTCGCCGCCCCGCACCGCCTGCGCCCGCGCTTTGCGCACTCCGTGCACTCCACGCACCTCGCGTGTCCGCGCACCGCCCGCGTGTCCGCGCTCATCTCGCGCACCCCCGCCTTCACCTAGGCACCACCCTGTTGTGCCGGCCTGGCTGGCTCGGTGGGCTGGGCTGGAGCCCGGCAACGTCGGGCTGCTGCTGGTACTGGCGGCTCGTTCTCGGTGCGGGCGGGCACCTCGTTCAGCGCGTTTGACCGGCTCGGGCAAGTCTGGCTGTGATGTCTGGGGTGGTTGCGGACATGGACAGGTATGACCCGCTACTCCGATCCGTCCGAAGGCGTTGTGCTCGAAGGGGCCCGACACCGCACGCAGCGTTCCGTGGGGCTTACAGGAAGTTGCCTTCGTCAACGGGACAACACCATCGGCGGTCGGATCCGTCTTCTGGGTATGGTGCTGGTCGAGAAGCTTCCGGGCCCGGTCGTTCAGCGGTGGACGGGTCGGGGTGGCCTCCGATTGTTGCCTTGGGCACTTACTGTGCTGGTGGCGGTCTTCGGGGCGGTTCACACGGGTGTCCCGCTTGCGACGGTGCTGGGCTACGACTTGTACTTCGTGGTCGGCGTCGTGCTGCCCGGGCTTCTACTGGTCCGCGCGTTCTGGCGCAGTACCGGCAACTGGGTGGAGGACTTCGCGCTCGGTGCGGCGGTCGGGATCGTGTACCAGTTCGCGGGCTGGGCCGGCTTCACCGCGCTCGGCATCCAGCCCTGGCTGAAGCTCTGGCCGGCTGCGCTGCTCGTCGCCTTCGCCGTCGTGCCGAAGCTCAGGCAGTACTGGCGAATCGCCACCCCGGCGCCGTTGCCGCACGTGTGGTCCTGGGGTGTGGCCCTCTCGCTCGCCGTGATGCTGTTCGCGGTGCTGACCGGCCCGATGCTGTACCACCTCGCACCTGGTGTCGCCGAGAACAACCTCGACCAGCAGTTCACGCCGGCGTACCACCAGGACATGCTCTTCCACCTGTCGATGGTTCATGAGCTGATGCGGTCGGTGCCGCCGCAGTTGCCGCAGGTCGCCGGGCTTCCGCTGGACTACCACTGGTTCGCCAACGCCGACATGGCCGCGGCCGCGCACCTCACCGGCCTGTCGCCGGAGCTCGTCCTCTTCCGGCTGTGGCCCGTCCCGCTCACCGCCGTCGTCGTCCTGCTGACGGCGACGCTCGCCCGGCAGGTCAGCCGGCAGTGGATCGCGGCGGTGATCGCGGTCGCGATCCTGGCGGTCCCGGCGTCCGGAGCGTTGATCGGCCACCGTCGGCTCTCGGTCGTCGGCAACCTGATCTACTACCCGAGCCCCTCGCAGACGTTCGCGCTGGTCGTCCTGACGGCGGCCGCGGTGTTCTTCGTCGAGGCCCTCTACCGCCGTGGCCGACCAGGTGTCTGGGTGCTGGCCACAGCACTGGCCGTCGTCGGTGGAGGTGCCAAGCCGACAGTGCTTCCGCTGCTGCTGGGTGGTGCCGGCCTTGCCGGGCTCTACCTGGCCGTGCGCAAACGAGGGGTCCCCGCCAGGTCTCTGCTCGCCTGCGGGTTCCTCCTGATCGCCGGAGTGATCGCGATGCTGACCGTCACCGGCAGCACCGGTGGATCCGGTCTGAGACCACTGGCTGTCCTGCGGACCATGGGTACGCCGTACAGGGCGACAACCGGCGACACCTCCCTCGCTGCGACCGGGGACTTCCTGCTGCGGCCGATCGCGGAGGGGCGAGTCAGCGCGGTGCTGGTCCTGCTGGCCGTGGTCCTGATCGGTCAGGTCGGCCTGCTGGTCGGAGCGGGGTTGCTGGCGTCCCGGCGCACCCGCACCGACCCCACGGCCTGGTTCCTGCTCGGGACGCTGGCTGCGGCCTGGGCAGCCTTCCTCCTGGTGGATCACCCGTCATCGAGCGAGTTCTACTTCCTCCGCGGAGCAGTCCCCTTCGCGGCCGTCGCTGCCGCCTGGATGGTGACTGTCGCGATCCGCGGTCGCGCCGTCCACCATCTCGCCGGACCAGTAGTGGCCAGCCTGCTGTACGGCGTACTGATCTTCGCCGCGCAGCAGTGGGTCGAGGAGCCAGTCCTCGGCACCGGCTGGACTGCTGTGCTCTCAGTGGCTCGTGGCGTGGTCGTCTTCGTGGTGCTCGCCCTGCTCGCCTGGTTCTGCTGGCACCGGGTAGTGGCCGCCCGAGCTGACCTGGCAGGGGTGGGCTTGCTCGTGCCCGTACTGGTCGTCATGGGCATGGCGTTCAGCAGCATGGTCGACCAAGCCCGGAGCTCTCGGGAGTCGACGGCGCCACTGGTCTACTCCGCCAAGTACGGCCTCTACAACGCGGACGAGCAGGAGGCCGCGAGCTGGCTGCAGCAGCACTCGGCGCCGGACGACGTCGTCGCGACCAATACAGCCTGCTTGTCCCAACGCCGGGACTGCGTCGCACTGGGCTACCTCGTCAGCGGTCTGGCCGGTCGCCGGACTCTGCTGGAAGGCTGGGGCTACACCCAGCAGGTGATGAGCCTGCACGGCATCGGCGGCAAGGGCTACATGCTGCAGCCCTCGCCTTGGCGGGACCGGTGGGAGCTGACGACCCGCCTGTTCTCGCGGCCGGACCCCTCGGCCATCCGGAGCGCCCGCGATCGGTACGGCGTGCGCTGGCTCTTCGTCGACCGCGTGAACGGGCGCCCGGCCACCGTCGCCACCGGCGAAGGCGTCGAAGTGGCGTTCCGCAACCGCGGCGTCACCGTGGTGCGAATCACCGGCAACTAACTGCCAATTCACCGGCAGAAGCATCTTTTCGGGCTTTTGGAGCGTTCTTGTTTACTGTGGAGAGAAAATCAGCTGGGGGTGGGTTCGATGGGCGAGCAGGTTCCTGACCTGTCCGTTGTCGTGCCGATGTACGACGAGCAAGAGGTGCTGCCGATCTTCTTCGACCGGATGCGGCCGCTGCTGGACGGACTCGGGGTCAGCTACGAGCTGCTCGTCGTCGACGACGGCAGCCGCGACGCGACCGCCTCGATGCTGCTCGCGGCCGCGACCGACTGGCCCCAGCTGCGCCTGGTCCGCCTGCTGCGCAACTCCGGGCACCAGGCCGCCATCTCGGCGGGCTTCCGCCGGGCTCGCGGCAACTACGTGGTCACCATCGACGCCGACCTGCAGGACCCGCCCGAGGTGATCGCCGAGCTGCTGGCGACCGCGCGGGACCGGGACGTCGACGTCGTGTACGGCGTCCGGTCGGACCGTTCCAGCGACAGCTGGGCGAAACGCACCACCGCGAGAATGTATTACCGTTTGATGTGTCGCCTGGTCGGCCGCGACATTCCTTTCGACGCCGCCGATTTCCGGCTGGTCTCGCGGCGGGTGGTGGACGCGGTGAACGCGTTGCCCGAGGACGGTCGCGTGTTCCGGCTGGTGATTCCGTGGCTCGGTTTCCCGAGTGCCGAGGTCCGGTACGTCCGGGCCGAGCGGGCCGCCGGCGTGACGAAGTACAACCTGCGCAAGATGCTCCGGCTCGCGTTCGACAGCGTGACGGCCTTCTCGGCCGCGCCGCTGCGCCTGGCGACCTGGCTCGGCCTGTTCGGCGGGCTGCTGTCGGTGGCGTTCGTGATCGGCGCGCTGGCGATCAAGCTGACCGGCCAGAGCATCCCTGGCTGGACGTCGACCGTCCTGGCCGTGGCCGTGATCGGTGCGATCCAGCTGCTGTGCCTGGGCCTCCTGGGGGAGTACGTCGCCCGCCTGTTCCAGTCGAGTCAGAAACGGCCGCAGTTCCTGGTCGGCTACGACAGTCTCGACGACAGCGGCCACCAGGCCCTGGAGCGGGAAATCCTACCGACTTGACCCTCGTCGACCTTGCTCCCGCCGGTCCGACGGAGCGTTCCGCCCGACCGATGACCCGGCTGATGCCGTGGTTGCTCCCGCTCGTCGTCGCGCTCGCGGGCCTGCTGTCCGTCGACGTACCGATCACCGCGATCCTCCGGTACGCCGTCTACTTCAGCGCAGGCGTTGCCCTGCCCGGCGTCCTCCTGCTGCGCGCACTCTGGCGCAGCACCGGGAACTGGGCCGAGGACCTGGGCCTGGGCGCCGTCGTCGGCATCACCTATCAGCTGCTGGGTTGGGCCCTGTTCACCGTGGCTGGCTGGCAGCAGGCGCTTGTCGTCTGGCCGGCGCTGGTGCTCGCGCTGTTCGCTGCCGTACCGCGGCTGCGCAGGCACTGGCGGATCGCTGAGCCCAGGCCGCTGCCGATGGCCTGGACGTGGGGACTCGCAGCGGCCGCGGCAGTGATGGTCGGCGGTGCGACCTTCGGCGTCTACGCGTACCACCCGATGCCACCGGCCGGTACGGCGTACTACCCGGACCTGCTGTTCCACCTGTCGATGGTGAACGAGCTGACCCGATCCGCGCCGCCGCAGCTGCCGCAGGTCGCCGGGCTCCAGCTGGACTACCACTGGTTCGCCAACGCGGACATGGCCGCCGCCGTCGACATCACCCGGCTGTCGCCGATCCTCGTGCTCTACCGGCTTTGGCTGCTCCCGATGCTGGTCGTCGGCCTGCTGGTCTTCGCCACCTTCGCCCGGACGGTCAGCCGCGCCTGGTGGACCGGCGTCCTGGTGGCCGTCGCCGTTGCCGCGCCGCAGCTCGCGCTGTTCGTCGACAACGGTGTGGACCTGGCACCGCCGTTCAGCCTGGTCAGTCCGTCGCAGACGTTCGGCATGCTCGCCGGTACGGCGGCCGCCGTGTTCCTGGTGGAGCTGCTGTTCCGCGGCCGGCAGCCGAAGGGCCTGTGGGTGCTCGCGCTGTCGGTCGCCGTGGTCGGTGGTGGGTCCAAGCCGACCATCCTGCCGATCCTGGTCGGTGCGGTCGGCCTGTCCGCGCTGTTCGTCCTGATCCGGGACCGCAAGCTGCCTGCTCGCTTCATCGCGGCCGGTGCACTGCTCGTGGCTGCCGCGGTCGGCACGCTGCTGACCGTGGCCGGGAGCACCAGCGGCTCCGGCCTGCAGCTGCTGGCGATCGTCAAGCTCCAAGGCGGGTACCGGGCCGCCACAGGCGACGCGACGCCAGCCGGTGGCGGCGGGCTCCTCCTCCCGGCGCTGACCTCCGGCCGGTTCCTGTCGGTCGTCGGCGCACTGGTCGTGTTCGCCCTGATGCTGGTTGCCCAGGCGGTCGCACTGGCCGGCTACGGGCTGCTCGGACGCCGTGAGGTCAGACGGGACCCGCTCGGCTGGTTCCTGCTCGGCGGGCTCGTCGCCGGTTGGGCCGGGTTCCTCCTGGTCGACCACCCGTCGGCCAGCGAGTCGTACTTCGTCCGCAGCGTCGTGCCGATGAGCCTGGCCGCGACCGGCTGGCTGGCGGCGCTCTGGTTCAAGCAGCTGCAGGACCGGCGGCGCGCGGCGATCGTCGTCGGCGTACTGGCGGCTGGACTCGGCCTCGTCTACACGGCCGCCCTGACGGCGGCCAAGGTCACGCCGAGGGGTGACCAGCTCGACCGCGTCGTCCTGGTGGCTCGTCCGCTGGTCGCCGTGCTGGCAGTGACTGTTGTGCTCACGATGCTGTGGCCGCTGGCGGCGAAGCGCTGGTCCCAGCTGGCGGGGCTCGGGGGAGTCGTTGCCCTGGCAACGATCCTCGCCGTGCCGGCGGCGAGCACGTTCGCACTCGGCGTCCGGGCGACCGCCAGCCACCAGTCCAAGTCGTTCACGTCGCCGCACTGGCGGGTCCATCCCGACGAAGCCGCCGCGGCGCTCTGGCTGGCGCGCAACTCCCGGCCGAACGATGTCGTCGCGAGCAACACGTGGTGCCGTCCGGCCGGGCCGGAGCGCCCGGGCTGCGACACCCGTGGTTACCTCGTCAGCGGGATCGCCGGCCGTCGTACGCTGATCGAAGGCTGGGCCTACACCCAGCAGGCGATGAGCAGGCAGGGCGTCAACGGCAGGCGCTACACAAACCAGCCGTCGCCCTGGCCGGACCGCGTCCAGCTCACCAACGAGGCCATCGACTCACCGACGCCCGAGGTCCTGCGCCGTCTGCGCGAGCAGTACTCCGTGCGCTGGCTGTACGCCGATCTGTACGACGGCCCGGTCTCGCCGCGGCTCGCCCAGCTGGCTCACCTGAGACACCGTGAGCAGCACGTCCACATTTACGAACTGACCCGGTGATTCCCGCGTAACATCTACTCCGCGTGGAGCGTTGTCTCTGCGCTGGCCCGTTTCGCCCCGGTGCCGACGCGATGCAGGACGTGCGTTTTGGGGAGGGGCGGAACTGTGGGCAGGAGCTCGGGAGTTTCCCGACCGGTACTGGCGATTCTGCTGACCTCGGCGGTGCTGGGCGCGGTGACGCCCGCGGCCGGCTACCAGGTGCCCTCGGCACCTTTCAGCCAAACCGCCACGGCGACCATGCCCGGCTCCGGCCTGACCCAGACGATCGCCGTCACCGGCCGGACCGAGTTGCTCGACGCAACGACCGTCGGTGACCACGGCGCGGCCGCGGACACCTTCCGGCCGGCCGTCGCGCGGACCACGCCGGCGCAGGACCTCCTGGTCAACACCGGCGACTGCGCGGCCACCGGCAGCTGCGGCAACCGTGGCGCCCTGACGATCACTTTCTCGCAGCCGGTCCGCAACCCGGTCCTGCACCTCGCCGGGATCGGCGGCGCGTCCACCCAGAGCGTCAACGGGCAGCCGCGCGGCCAGTCCGAGCTGCACACCGTGCTCACGCTCGGCACGCCCGGCGTCAGCCTCCGGAAGGTGGGCCAGGGTAACAACCTCGCCGTCACCAGCGACACGATCACCGCCGCGAACCACGACGCCGGCCCGAACTGCGTGAACACCGACACCGGCGACGGCCTCGACTCCACCGCGACCGCGGCCTGCGGCTCGGTCCAGGTGAACGGCATCGCCAAGGAGCTCAGCTTCGACCTGACCGCGCTCTTCACCAGGCACCCGAAGCTGCCCGCCTTCAACACCAAGACCTCGGCCGACGCCTTCTCGATCGTCGCCTCGGTCGGCGAGGACTTCGGCGACGCGCCGTCGTCGTACGGCGCCGCCTGGTCGGTGCTCAGTGACCTGCGGATCGGCGCCGACGCGACCGAGGACAACGCGGCCGTCGCCAACGCGAAGACCGGGCCGACGGTCTCTGACCAGGCCGACGACGGGGTCACCTTCGGGCCGCTGCTCACCAGCGCCACGTCGTACGCGGTGCCGGTCGCGCTGACCGGCGCGTCGAAGCCCGGCGAGGTCTGTGGCTGGATCGACCTGAATCGCAACGGCACCTTCGAGGCCGTCGAGCGGGCCTGCTCGAGTTTCGCGGCCGGGCAGGGCGAGACCCAGCTGAGCTGGGCGAAGTTCGCCAAGCTCGGGCCGGCCGGGCTCACCACCGCGCGGATCCGCGCCGGGTACACGGCCGCCCAGGTCGAGAAGCCGACCGGCGCGGCCGACTCCGGCGAGGTCGAGGACTACCCGCTCGCGATCGCCCCGCCGCCTCCGCCGGTCGCGGTGAACGACACCGCCAGTACGCCGTACGACACCGGTGTCACGACCGATGTCCTGGGCAACGACAAGGCGGGCGACCCGAGCACGCCGCTGCAGCCGAGCTCGCTGTGCCTGATCGACGGTGCGGCCTGTCGCCAGATGGTCAACGTCGTCGGCCGCGGCAAGTACGTCGCCAAGCCGGACGGCCGGATCGACTTCGACCCGGTGCCGGGCTTCGTCGGTGTCGCCGAGCCGGTCACCTACCGCGTTGCCGACAGCAACGGCGCGACCGCCAAGGCGACGCTGACCGTGACGGTCGAGCTGCCGGCCAGGCCGGTCGCCACGCCCGACAGCGCGACCACCGCGCAGAACGTCAGCCTCGGGATCACCCCGCTGGCCAACGACAAGGCCGCGCCGGGCGTCACCCTCGACCCGAAGACCGTGGAACTGCGCGACCCGGCCGGCGGCACGGCCAAGGAGGATCCGGCCTTCAAGAAGAAGGTCGTCGTGCGGGGGGAAGGCAGCTACACGGTCAAGCCCGACGGCGGCGTCGACTTCGTCCCCCTGCCGCGGTTCACCGGCGTCGCGACCACGATCGGGTACCGGGTCGCCGACAGCACCGGCCAGCTGACCGAGTCGACGCTGGTCGTCACCGTCACGCCGGTCACGCCGAAGGCGCTCGGTGACTCGGTGAGTACGCCGTTCGACACCAACGCCGTGGTCCCGGTGCTCGACAACGACGAACCCGGGTCGCCGGACGCTCCGCTCGACCCGGCGTCGCTGCTGCTCGTCGAGCCGGGGTCCGGCAAGCTGGTGAGCAAGGTCGCCGTCGCGCGGCAGGGCGAGTTCCAGGTGACCGAGGGCAAGATCGCCTTCGCGCCGGCGGACAGGTTCCAGGGCAGCACGACCGCGCTGACCTATCGGGTGCTGGACAAGAACGGGACCGCCGCCCGCGCGCAACTCGTGGTCAGCGTCGACGCCCCGGGGCCGCCGGTGGCGAACCCGGACACCCTGACGACGCTGCAGGGCACTCCGGCGTACGCGTCGGTGCTGGGCAACGACAAGCCTGGTCCGACCGGCTCCGCGCTGGATCCCGAGAGTCTGCGGCTGTTCCCGACCGCCGGGCGGAGCGAGGCGGGGACCACGCTGCAGATCCCGGGCCAGGGCAAGTACTCGACCCGCCCCGACGGGCGGATCCTCTTCGAACCGCTGCCGGCGTTCCACGGCAAGGCGACACCGGTCAGGTACCAGGTGGCCGACGGCAACAAGGCGATCGGCACGGCCACGCTGAGCGTCGAGGTCACCCGGGTCCAGCCCGACGCGACCGACGACACCGCGAGTACGGCGTACGACACGAACGTGACGGTCAAGGTGCTGGCCAACGACACCGCGGGCGATCCGGCGCTGCCGCTGGTGCCGACCAGTGTGCGGCTGATCGACCCGATCGGCGAGGTGCCGCGTCAGGTCGTGGTCGTCGCCGGCGAGGCGACCTTCACCGCCAAGCCGGACGGCACCGTCGACGTGGACCCGCTGCCGTCGTTCACGGGAGTCGCGACGCCGCTCGCGTACACGGTCTCCGACGTGAACGGTACGCCGGCCGGCGCGGCCCTGACGGTCACGATCGCCAAGCCCGTACCGCCGGTCGCGAAACCCGACACCGGCCGGACGCCGCAGGACGTGACGCTGCAACTCGATGCCCTCGCCAACGATCTCGCCGGGCCGGGCACCGGGCTCGATCCGCTCAGCCTGGTGCTGATCGATCCGGCCGACGGCTCGCTGCGCAAGGTGGTCACGGTTCCGGGGCAGGGCCGGTGGACCGTGGATCCGGACGGGACCGTGGCGTTCGACCCGATCCCGTCGTTCACGGGGACGGCGACCACGCTGCGGTACCGGGTCTCGGACTGGTTCGACCAGGCGACGCGGTCGACGATCGCGGTGACCGTCACGCCGGTGACGCCGGTCGCGACGGACGACAGCGCTTCGACGCCGTACGACAGGGCCGTCACGCTGAAGGTGCTGGGCAACGACAAGGCCGGGGATCCGACCGCGCCGCTGGTGCCGGGGAGTCTGCGGCTCGAGGACGCGGCCGACGGGGTGTTCAAGCCGTCGGTGACCGTGAAGGGGCAAGGAGTCTTCACCGCTCGCGACGGGGTGGTGGTCTTCGATCCGGCGGCCGGGTTCAGCGGGTCGGCGACGGACCTGACCTATCAGGTGGCCGACGACAACGGGACGCTCGCGACCGCGGTGCTGCGGGTCACCGTCGGGGCGCCGCCGATCGCGCGGCCGGACACGGCGTCGACGCTGCAGGACGTGACCGTGACGGTCAACGTGCTGAGCAACGACAGCCCGGGGACGGACGCGCGACTGGATCCGGCGTCCGTCGTACTGCGGGAAGCGTCGGCGCGGTCGGACTTCGCGCGGTCGGTGACCGTGGCCGGGCAGGGTACGTACACCGTGCAGGACGGCGGGGCGGTGATCTTCGATCCGCTGCCGACGTTCCGGGGCAAGGGCCGGGCGATCACCTATCTCGTTGCCGACAGCAACAAGACGACCGCGACCGCGACGTTGCTGCTGAGCACGACGCCGATCGACCCGTTCACGGCCGACGACTCGGCGATCACGCCGTTCGGCCAGGCGATCACGGTCGACGTCCTGGCGAACGACAAGCCGGGCGATCCGAGTGCGCCGCTGGTCGCCGGGAGCCTGCTGCTGAAGGATCCCGCGGACGGGGTGTACCGGGCGAAGGTGACGCAGCCGCGCGAGGGGACGTACGTCGCCGACAAGACCGGGCGGGTGACCTTCACGCCGGTCAAGGGCTACCAAGGGGTGACGACACCGGCGACGTACCGGATCACCGACGACAACGGGACGACCGCCGAAGGGCTGCTGTTCCTCACCGTCGGGAAGGGGCCGGAGGCGAAGCCGGACAGCGTCACGACCAAGCAGAACGGCGAGGTGACGTTCGACCCGCTGGCCAACGACGTGCCGGGGACGGCGGCGGAGCTGGAGAAGACGTCGGTCCAGCTCTACGGCACCTCGTCGATCCGCGTCTGGGAGCGGAAGGTGACGATCGCGGGGCAGGGGACGTTCGAGGTCGACGCCGTGACGGGCGCGATCACGTTCAAGCCGGTCGCCGCGTTCAGCGGGCGGAGCGCTGTCGGGTATCAGGTGACCGACACGAGTGGGAACAAGGCCGCCGCGACGGCGACCGTGACGGTGACGCGGATCGAGCCGGTGGCGGTCGACGACGCTGCGACCACGGCGTACGACACTCCGGTCTCCGTGCCGGTGCTCGGCAACGACAAGGCCGGCGATCCGAGCGCGCCGCTGGTGCCGTCGTCGGTGCGGGTGGTCGATCCGGCGACCGGCGATGCCGTGTCGTCGCTTCGGGTCGCCGGGCAGGGAGTGTGGACGGCGCAGCCCGATGGGGGAGTGCGGCTGGTGCCGGAGGGCGGTTCGACGGGCTCGGTGACGCCGGTGAAGTACCAGGTGAGCGACAAGAACGGCAGTATCGGTACGGCGACGGTGACGGTGACGGTCGAGGCCAAGCCGGTCGCGCAGCCTGATCGGGTGAAGACGAAGCAGGGTGTGGCGGTTGTCGTCGATCCGCTGACCAACGACAAGCCTGGTCCGGGGGCAAAGCTCGACCCGGCGTCGTTGCTGCTGGTGGGGTTGGACGGGGACCTGGTCGGCCGGGTGACGATTCCCGGGCAGGGCACGCTGGTGGTTGCTGAGGGCAAGCTCACGTTCAGCCCGGTGGCGACGTTCACGGGGACGAGCCGGCCGACGCAGTACGAGGTGAAGGACAGCAACCGGAACGCGGCGCGCTCGACCGTCGCGGTGACGGTGCTGCCGGTTCGGCCGGTCGCCGTCGACGACAGCGCGCGGACGGCGTACGGGAAGGCCGTGGTGGTTCCGGTGCTGGACAACGACAAGCCCGGTGACGCGTCGGCGGTGCTGGTTCCGGGGTCGGTGGTCGTCCGGGATCCGGTGGACGGCAAGGACAAGAAGACGGTGACGATCCCGGGGGAGGGGACGTTCACGGTCGCCGCGGCCGGGACGGTGACCTTCAACCCTGCCGGCGGATTCAGCGGTACGACGCGTGCGGTGGGCTACCGGGTCACCGACAAGAACGGGACGTCGGACACCGCCCGGCTGGAGATCACGGTGACGGCGCCGCTGAGCGCGAAGGCGTCGCCGGACGGCGGGACGTCGACGCCGGGCAACCCGGTCGTCGTCAACCCGCTGCTGAACGACACGGCGACCGAGGGCGCTTCGTGGATCCCCACGACCGTTTGCCTTGCCACCGGAACGGCCACCTGCGTGCCGCGTCTCGCCGTACCGAACGTCGGCGTGTGGACGGTCCTCCCCGACGGCACGATCCGCCTGGTCCCGGAGCGAACGTTCTCGGGCATCGCCAAGGCGGCCTACCGAGTCACCGATTCGGACGGCCGTACCGTCGAGTCCCACCTGAAGATCGCCGTCGGCGGGCAGCCGCCGGCCGACCAGCCGGGCGGCGCGGCACCCGCGGCCGCAACGCTTCCGGACACCGGCGGCCCGCCGGCGATCATCCTGACCATGGGCGGCCTGCTCGCAGCCCTCGGCCTCACTCTGCTGCGCCGACGCCGCTGACCCCAGAGCAGCAAGGCCGGGTCCCGCTGAGGAGCAGGACCCGGCCTCGCTTCACTTCGTCCGGTAGCGCAGCAGCACCACGCCGGGGCTGAACGCCCGCGTCTCCACCAGCGCGAACCGCCGCAGCTCCCGCCCGTCCTCGAACAGCCGCCGCCCGTGCCCGGCCGTCACCGGGTAGACGAACAGCCGGTACTCGTCGACCAGCTTCCGCTCCGCCAGCTCCTGCACGAGGCCAATGCTCCCGGTGACGGTGATGTCCTTGCCCGGCTGCTCCTTGACGCCAGCAACCTCGTCGCACCCACGCAGGACCGTCGTGGGCTCCCACCCGGGGTCCTGGAGCGTGCTGGACACGACGTACTTCTGCACCTCGTTCAGGTACTGCGTGATGCCGGTCTTGTCATCGGTCTGCTCAGGCCAGAACCCACGCATCGACTCGAAGGTCTCGCGGCCGACCAGGAACGCGTCGGCCGCCGCACTGTGCTGCCGGCTCACCTCGAGCAGGTCGCTGGTGTCGGCTCCGGCGTCGTACACCAGGAACCAGTCGTCGCTGGCCTCGACGACTCCGTCGAGGGTGATGTTCTCGGTGACGATCAGATCGCGCATCGCAGGCTCCTTCGTGGTCGGTCGGACGCCCGGGACGTCGGGGCGAGCCGTCGTCCCTCGACATTTCGTTCTAGGAGCGTCTCAGGTCCGTGACCAGCATGATCTCGTCGCGGTAGTCGTCCGGGGCGACGCGGACCGCGCGGGGGTGGCTGCCCACGACGCGGTAGCCGAGCTTCGTGTAGAAGGCGTCCAGGCCGCCGTCGCGGATGGTGAGCATCAGCTGCTCCAGGCCGAGGTGCTCGGCCGACGAGCGCAGCCCGTCCATCAGCCGCCGCCCGGCGCCGCCGCCCTGGTACTTCGGGTGGACCATCACTCGCAGCACCGTCCGCCAGTGCGAGCTGAGCTGCCCGCTGTTGGCGACCAGCAGTCCCATGCCGACGTACCGATCGCCGTTGTGCAGTACGCCGAGCAGATCACGCCCGGCCGCCACCCGCTCCAGCGCCAGGTCCAGCGTGTCGGCGACCAGGTGCACCGGTGCCGGCGCGGTGAAGCCGACGCTGCCCCCGGCGTCCGTCGCCGCGATCCAGGTGTCCAGCAGATCCGCCCGCAACCCGGGATCCGACACCGCGTCCGCTTCGATCACGACGTATTCCACCAGAACCTCCTAGATGCGACTGGGTTGCACCTAGCCTAGTTGGTCCCGAGTTGGAACCCCGGTGAGCTTGTCCGGGTTGCGGACGACGTAGATGTGGCTGATCAGGCCGTGCTCGTCGAGCTGCAGGAAGCCGGCGGTGTCGACCGTGTTGCCGTTGTAGGCCAGGTAGGCGATCTCGCCGTTGAGCTCGGTGGTGCCGAACTCCATCCCGGCGGTCTCCGGGGAGTTGACCACCGCGACGAGCCAGCGGCCGACCTTGTCGGCGCCGTACATCGGCCGGAGGGCGGCGCGCCGCTTGCCGCCGCCGTCGCTGATGAGCTCGACGTCCGGCGCGAGCATGGCGACGACCTGCTCGAAGTCGCCGGACGCGGACGCCGCCATGAACCGGTCGGTGAGCTCCTGGTGCCGCGCCTTGTCGACCCGGTGGCGCGGCTGCCGCGCGTGCACATGCTCCCGCGCGCGGTGCGCGAGCTGCCGTACGGCGGCCTCGGACCGGCCGAGCGTGTCACCGATCTCCGCGAACGGCAGGTCGAACACCTCACGCAGTACGAACGCGGCCCGCTCCAACGGCGACAGCGTCTCCAGGACGACGAGCATCGCCATCGACACCGAGTCCGCCACCTCGGCGATGGCCGCCGGGTCCTGCTCCTGCGGCGTCGCCACGATCGGCTCGGGCAGCCACGGGCCGACGTAGTTCTCCCGTCGGGACTTCTGCTGGCGGAGCCGGTTCAGCGCGAGCCGGGTGGTGATGCGGATCAGGTACGCGCGGACCTCGCGCACCTCGGTCCGATCCGCCGCGGACCAGCGCAGCCAGGTCTCCTGGACGACGTCCTCCGCGTCGGTCACACTCCCGACCACCCGGTACGCCGCACCGACGAGCACCGACCGGTGCTCGTCGAACTCCGCGGCCAGCTCCGCGTCGCTCACGCGGGCCTCAACTCGCAGGTCTCCTTGAACCCCTGGCTGGTCAGCCCGAGCGACGCGTTGATCCGGGACCGGTAGTTCTCCAGCGAGATCTGCGCGGTCAGCTCGACCAGGTCGGCCTCGGACAGGTCCTCGAGCAACCGCTCGACCTGCTCGTCCGTCACCGCCGGCGGAGTCGCCGTCGCCGCCACCGCGTAGCTCATCACCGCGCGCTCCAGGTCCGAGTAGACGTCACTGTCCCGCCACTGTGGCACATCCCGCAGCTTGGCTCGATCCACCTTCTGGTGGTGGTACTCCCAGAAGCCGAAATCCATGCACCAGCTGCACCCGATCTCCGCGCTCACCACCATCGTGGCCAGCGCCTTCAGCGTCGGGTCCAGCCCCTTCCACCGCGCCGCCGACCCCTCCATCACCATCATGGTCGTCAGCACGCCGCGATGGTGCAGTGCCACCTTGCCCGGGTCCAGCACCTGCCCGTACTTCCGCCTGCTGTACCACTCCATCATCCGCACCAGCCCGGTTCGCCGGTGCTCCAACCTGATCCGTGCCATCGCCGACCTCCTTCGCTCACCGGCCTGACACGCCTGGCCTACAGTGATGTGACATCAGAACAGGGTTGGATATTCATGCGTCGTCTGACATACTCATTCACATGACGCTGAGGGTCGCGGTCGCAGGGGCCAGTGGGTACGCCGGGGGAGAGCTGCTCCGGCTGCTCTCGACGCACCCGGAGGTGGAGATCGGGGCGCTGACCGCGGGCGGCAACGCCGGGTCCACCCTGGGGCAGCACCATCCGCACCTGACGCCGCTGGCCGGCCGGGTGCTCGAGGAGACCTCCGCGGCGACGCTGGCCGGGCACGACATCGTGTTCCTGGCGCTCCCGCACGGACAGTCCGCCGAAATCGCCGAGCAGCTCGGCGACAACGTCACCGTGATCGACTGCGGCGCGGACTTCCGGCTGGTCGACTCCGAGGCCTGGGTCGAGTTCTACGGCGGCAAGCACGCCGGCCACTGGCCGTACGGCCTGCCCGAGCTTCCCGGTCAGCGCGAGAAGCTCCGCGGCGCCAACCGCGTCGCCGTACCGGGCTGCTACCCCACCGTGTCCACCCTTGCCCTGCTCCCCGCCGTCCAGGCAAGTCTGGTCGACAGCGCCCAACTGGTGGTGGTCGCTGTCAGCGGTACGTCGGGAGCGGGCAAGGGTCCCAAGCCGAACCTGCACGGCGCCGAGGTGATGGGCTCGGCCAGCGCGTACGGCGTCGGCGGCGTGCACCGGCACACTCCGGAGATCGAGCAGAACCTCGCGCCGCACACCGACGGCCCGGTCAGCGTCTCCTTCACCCCGGTGCTCGCGCCGATGGCCCGCGGCATCCTCGCGACCGCCAGCGCGCCGGTCACCGAAGGCACCACGATCGAGCAGCTCCGCGCCGTCTACGAGCAGGCGTACGCCGACGAGCCGTTCATCTACCTGCTGCCCGAGGGCCAGTGGCCGCAGACCCAGGCCACCCTGGGCGCCAACACCGTGCACCTGCAGCTCGCCCTGGACCAGCGCACCGGCCGCGCCGTCGTCGTGGCCGCTCTCGACAACCTCACCAAAGGCACCGCCGGTGCCGCCGTGCAGTGCATGAACCTGGCCGCCGGTCTCGACGAGACCCTGGCCCTTCCCCTGGTAGGAGTAGCACCGTGACCGCAACCGTCACCCCGTCCGCCTCGGTCGATCGGAGCGCCGGAGTCACCGCGCCGGCCGGCTTCCGCGCGGCCGGAGTGATCGCCGGGATCAAGCCCGCGGGCAAGCCCGACCTGACGCTGGTGCTCAACGACGGCCCGGAGTACGCCGCGGCCGGTGTGTTCACCACGAACAAGGTCAAGGCCGCGCCCGTGCTCTGGTCGCAGCAGGTGCTGACCGCCGGGAAGCTGAAGGCCGCCGTACTGAACTCCGGCGGCGCGAACGCGTGCACGGGTCCCGAGGGATTTCAGGACACGCACAAGACTGCCGAGGAGCTGGCCTCGATCCTGGGCGTCGGCGCGGGCGAGATCGGCGTCTGCTCGACCGGCCTGATCGGTGAGCGGCTGCCGATGGACAAGCTGCTGCCCGGACTCAAGGCTGTGGTCGATGCTTTGGGCGACACCGCGGAGCACAGCCTGGCCGCGGCGACCGCGGTGATGACGACGGACAACGTGGCGAAGCAGGCTTTCCTGACCCACGAGGGCGGCTGGAGCATCGGCGGTTTCGCCAAGGGCGCCGGCATGTGCGCGCCGAACATGGCGACCATGCTGAGCGTGATCACCACCGACGCCGTACTGGACCAGCCGCACCTCGACCACGCCCTGCGCAACGCGGTCGGCAAGACGTTCAACCGGCTCGACGTCGACGGCGGTACGTCGACCAACGACACCGTGCTGCTGCTCAGCTCGGGCGCGTCCGGGGTCACGGTCACGCCCGAGGAGTTCGAAGCCGCGCTGACCGCGCTGGCCGGCGACCTGGTCCAGCAGCTGCAGGCCGACGCCGAGGGCGTCACCAAGCACGTCAGCATCACCGTGAAGAACGCCGCCACCGAGGCGGAGGCGGTCGCCGCCGCGAAGGTTGTTGCCGAGGACAACCTCTGCAAGACCGCCTTCTTCGCCGCCGACCCGAACTGGGGCCGGATCGCGATGGCGGTCGGCAACGCGCCGACCGCGTTCGACCCGCAGCTGCTCGACATCACGCTGAACGGCGCGGCGATCTGCGTGGCCGGCGGCAAGGGCGTCGACCGCTCCGAGGCCGACCTGTCCGGGCTGGAGATCGACGTGGTGATCGACCTGCACGCGGGCGACGCGTCGGCGACGGTCCTGACCACCGACCTGTCGCACGCGTACGTCGAAGAGAATTCGGCGTACTCGTCGTGAGCTGTGCTTTTGGCGTCGACTTCGTCGCCGCGGGTTTTGGGGCTTTGTCGCCCGTTCTTCCCTCGTCGGTCGGTCGCTGCGCTCCCTCCCTCCTCAGTCCAGAACGGGCGGCCCCAAAACCTTGTGGTGCACCTCATCCAAGCTGGGAGGCCAAGTGACCGCGATCGAGAAGGGCGCCAAAACGGTGACGATCAGCGCGGCCGCGGCGCAGGCGAACGCGGTCGAGAAGGCCGCGGTCCTGACCGAGGCGTTGCCGTGGCTGAAGGAGTTCCACGGCAAGACGATCGTGGTGAAGTACGGCGGCAACGCGATGGTCGACGACGAGCTGAAGCAGGCGTTCGCGTCCGACATCGTCTTCCTGCGGCACTGCGGCGTCCGGGTCGTCGTCGTGCACGGCGGCGGTCCGCAGATCAGCGAGATGCTCGGCCGGCTCGGCATCGACAGCGAGTTCCGCGGTGGGCTGCGGGTGACCACGCCCGAGGCGATGGACGTGGTCGGCATGGTCCTGGTGGGCAAGGTCGGCCGCGAGTTGGTCGGCCTGCTGAACGCGCACGGCCCGTTCGCCGTCGGGATGTCCGGTGAGGACGCCGGGCTGTTCACCGCCGAGCGGCGCGGGCTGATGATCGACGGCGAGGCGGTCGACATCGGCCTGGTCGGCGACGTCGTCGACGTCCGCCCCGAAGCCGTGATCGACCTGATCGACGCCGGCCGGATCCCGGTCGTGTCGACGATCGCGCCGGACGAGGACGGCCAGGCCCACAACGTGAACGCCGACACCGCCGCGTCCGCGCTGGCGGTCGCGCTCGGTGCCGAGAAGCTCGTCGTCCTGACCGATGTCGCCGGGCTGTACCGCAACTGGCCGGACAGCGACGACATCATCACCCAGATCGACGCCGCCGAGCTGGCCGAGCTGCTGCCGTCGCTGGCCTCGGGCATGGTGCCGAAGATGGAGGCCTGCCTGCGGGCGGTCCAGTCCGGCGTCTCCCGGGCGACCGTGATCGACGGCCGGGTGCCGCACTCGTTGCTGCTGGAGATCTTCACCGACGCCGGAAGTGGAACCCAGGTGATCCCGTCATGACTGAACTCATGCCTGCTGAGCTCGGTGACCTGTCAGCCACCGGCGCCGCCCTCACCGAGCGCTACACGCACTCGCTGATGAACACCTTCGGCCCGCCGAAGAAGGTGCTGGTCCGCGGTGAGGGCGCCTACCTGTGGGACGCCGACGGCAAGAAGTACCTCGACCTGCTCGGTGGCCTCGCGGTGAACTCGCTCGGCCACGCGCACCCGTTCATCGTGTCCGCGGTGACGAGTCAGCTCACCACGCTCGGCCACGTGTCGAACTTCTTCGCCTCCGCACCGCAGATCGCGCTGGCCGAGAAGCTGCTCTCGCTGATCGACGCGCCCGACGGCAAGGTGTTCTTCACCAACTCCGGCACCGAGGCGAACGAAGCGGCGTTCAAGATCACCCGCAAGACCGGCCGGACCAAGATCGTCTCCACCGTCGGCGCCTTCCACGGCCGGACGATGGGGGCGCTCGCGATCACCTGGAAGCCGGCGTACCGCGAGCAGTTCGCGCCGCTGCCCGGCGACGTCACCTTCGTCCCGTACGGCGACGCCGCCGCGCTCGAGGCCGCCGTCGACGACGAGACGGCCGCGGTCGTGCTCGAACCGATCCAGGGCGAGAACGGCGTCGTCGTACCGCCTGCCGGTTATCTCCAGGCGGCGCGGCGGATCACGTCGGAGCACGGCGCGTTGCTGTGGATCGACGAGATCCAGACCGGTGTGGGGCGGACGGGGGACTGGTTCGCCTTCCAGGCCGAGGGGATCGTGCCGGACCTGGTGACGGTTGCCAAGGGCCTCGGTGCGGGGATCCCGATCGGCGCGTGCCTCGGCTTCGGGGCTGCGTCGGAGCTGTTGCAGCCGGGGAACCACGGGACGACGTTCGGCGGGAACCCGGTGGCCTCGATCGCTGGGCTCGCTGTTCTGACTGTGATCGAGCGTGACGGTCTGCTGGCCAACGTGAGTGCCATCGGCAACCACCTTGCCGCGGCGATCGAAGCGTTGGACCACCCGCTGATCGGCGGTGTCCGCGGTCGCGGTTTGTTGCTGGCGATCCAGCTGACGCAGCCGGTGTCGGACCAGATCGCGGCGCTCGCGATGGAGGCCGGGTTCGTGATCAACAACCCGATTCCCGACGCGTTGCGCCTGGCGCCGCCGTACATTCTGACCAAGGCGGACGCAGACAGCTTTGTTGCCGCACTCCCGGCATTGCTCGACAAGGTGGAGGTTCCATGACCAGGCACTTCCTGCGGGACGACGACCTCAGCCCGGTCGAGCAGGACGAGGTGCTGACGCTGGCCGCGCAGTTGGCGGGGGACCGGTTCGGGCATCAGCCGTTGGCCGGGCCGCAGACGGTGGCGGTGATCTTCGACAAGTCCTCGACCCGGACGCGGATCTCGTTCGCGGTGGGGATCGCCGATCTCGGCGGCGTACCGCTGATCATCGACGCGCAGACCTCGCAGCTCGGCCGGGGTGAGCCGATCGCGGACACCGCGCGGGTGCTCGACCGGCAGGTCGCGGCGATCGTCTGGCGGACGGCGGGACAGACCCGGATCGAGGAGATGGCCGGCGCGTCGAAGGTCCCGGTGATCAACGCGCTGACCGACGAGTTCCACCCGTGCCAGATCCTCGCCGATCTGATGACGGTCCGGCAGCACAAGGGCAAGACGGCTGGGCTGAAGCTGGCGTACCTCGGTGACGGCGCGAACAACATGTCCCACTCGTACCTGCTGGGCGGCGCGACCGCCGGTATGCACGTGGCGATCGGTTCGCCCGCGGAGTACCAGCCGGACCCGGCGATCCTGGCCAAGGCCGTGGAAATCGCCGCCACGACCGGTGGCTCGGTCAGTTGGACCGACGACGCCTCCGAAGCCGTCTCGGGCGCGGACGTCGTTGCCACCGACACCTGGGTGTCGATGGGGCAAGAGACAGAGGCCGTGGAGCGGGAGGCGCCGTTCGTGCCGTACGCGGTCACCGAGCAGCTGATCGCGAAGGCCGACGCCGACGCGATCGTGCTGCACTGCCTGCCGGCGTACCGCGGTAAGGAGATCGACGCCGCGGTGCTCGACGGGCCGCAGTCCGTCGTCTGGGACGAGGCCGAGAATCGCCTGCACGCCCAGAAAGCCTTGCTTTCCTGGCTCCTGGCCCGAAACTTCTCCTCATGACTCCGAACGACACGGACGCGACCGGCCGGGCGATCGCCGCCACCGGCGCCGAGCAGCGGCTGATCGCACCGACCACGAAGACCGCACGTCAGCAGCGGATCGTGGAGTTGCTGGGTCGTCAGCCGGTGCGGTCCCAGACCGAGCTGGCCGAGCTGCTGTCCGAGGCGGGGCTCGGCGTGGGCCAGGCGACGTTGTCACGGGATCTGGTGGAGATCGGCGCGGTCAAGGTCCGCGACGCGATCGGCCAGCTCGTGTACGCCGTACCGGGGGAGGGCGGGGATCGCAGCCCGCGCGCCGGCGAGGCGGCCGCGTTCGAGGCCCGCCTGGCGCGCGTCGCGTCCGAGCTGCTGGTCTCGGCGGAGGGCAGTGCGAACCTGGTGATCCTGCGGACGCCGCCGGGGGCCGCGCAGTACTTCGCGTCGGCGATCGACCATGTCGGGCTCGACGACGTGCTCGGGACGATCGCGGGGGACGACACCGTGATGGTCGTGTCGCGGAACCCGGTCGGCGGCGAGGCGCTCGCGGCGCGTTTCCTGAGCCTGGCCGCGCGGAGCGACAAGGACCACAGCTAGTTGCTGTTAGCAACTGTCTGAGCTGACCCCACCGACCGTGTTTTCGTGGTGTTTTGAGAGGATTGCTGGATGAGTACGGGAGAAAGCCTGTGGGGCAGCCGGTTCACCGGAGGGCCCGCGGACGCCCTGGCGGCGCTGAGCAAGTCGACCCAGTTCGACTGGCGGCTGGCGCCGTACGACATCGCCGGGTCGAAGGCGCACGCGAAGGTGCTGCACCGCGCCGGGCTGCTGACCGACGACGACCTCGAGGGCATGCTCCGCGGGCTCGACGAGCTGCTGGCCGACGTACTGTCCGGTGCTTTTCTTCCCGCTGAGGCTGACGAGGACGTGCACACCGCGCTCGAGCGGGGTCTGCTGGAGCGCCTGGGTGCTGAGCTCGGTGGGCGGCTGCGGGCGGGGCGCTCGCGGAACGACCAGGTCGCGACGCTGTTCCGCAGCTACCTGCGTGAGCACGGCCGGATCATCGCGCGGCTCGTGCTCGACCAGATCACCACGCTCGCCGACCAGGCCGAGAAGCACCTCGGCGTGGCGATGCCGGGCCGGACGCACCTTCAGCACGCACAGCCGGTGCTGCTCTCGCACCACCTGCTCGCGCACGCCTGGCCGCTGATCCGCGACCTCGAGCGGCTGGCCGAGTGGGACGCGCGCGTCGCGGCCGACTCGCCGTACGGCGCGGGTGCGCTGGCCGGATCGTCGCTCGGGCTGGACCCGCTGTTCGTGGCGACCGAGCTCGGCTTCACCAACTCCTCGCCGAACTCGATCGACGGGACGTCGGCGCGGGACTTCGTCGCGGAGTTCGCGTTCGTCACCGCGCAGGTCGGCGTCGACCTGTCCCGGCAGGCGGAGGAGATCATTCTCTGGGCGACCAAGGAATTCGGGTTCGTCAAGCTGGACGACGCGTTCTCGACCGGGTCGTCGATCATGCCGCAGAAGAAGAACCCCGACATCGCGGAGCTGGCCCGCGGCAAGTCGGGCCGGTTGATCGGCAACCTGACCGGCCTGCTGGCGACGCTGAAGGCGCAGCCGCTGGCGTACAACCGGGACCTGCAGGAGGACAAGGAGCCGGTCTTCGACTCCGTCGACACGCTCGAGGTGCTGCTGCCGGCGTTCACGGGGATGATCCGGACGCTGGTGTTCGACACCGCGCGGCTGGAGGAGCTGGCGCCGCAGGGGTTCTCGCTGGCGACCGACATCGCGGAGTGGCTGGTGCGCCAGAAGGTGCCGTTCCGGGTTGCTCATGAGCTGGCCGGCGCTTGTGTGCAGGAGTGCGAGAAGCGCGGGATCGAGCTGTGGGATCTGACCGACGCCGAGCTTGCGGCGATCTCGCCGCACTTGACTTCTGAGGTCCGCACTGTCCTCACCGTCGAAGGCTCCATCTCCTCGCGTAACGCCCGCGGCGGCACCGCGAAGGATCGCGTCGCCGAACAGCTGGTGGAGCTTCGTGCCCAGGCGCTGCGTTTCGCCGAACGCCTCGCCTGAGCTCCCCACCGCCCGGCCAGTAGGGTCCAGCCATGCCTGTTCGTCGTACTCAGCTGGCCTGTCCGGTGCTGGAGGTCGCCCCTCGGCTCCTCGGCAGGGTCCTCCGCCGGACCACCGAGGAGGGCACCGTCGCCGTCCGCATCACCGAGGTCGAGGCGTACGACGGGCCGAACGATCCCGGGTCGCATGCTTTCCGGGGCGAGACTGCGCGCAACGCGGTGATGTTCGGGCCGGCCGGCTTCTTGTACGTGTACTTCACGTATGGCATGCACTACTGCATGAACGTCAGCGTCGGGCCTGATGGTCGGCCGTCGGCGGTGTTGTTCCGTGCTGGTGAGGTGATCGAGGGCGTTGAGCTGGCGCGGGCCCGCCGGGGGACTGTTGCGCCGGTGGTCGAGAAGTTCAACTCTGCGCTGCCCACCAAGCGGCGGGTTCGGAACCCCGACTGGGATCTGGCACGGGGGCCGGCCCGGCTGTGTGTTGCCTTGGGCATCAGCAGTCGAGAGCCCAACGGCACCGACCTGCTGTCGCCGAAGTCCGCCGTACGGCTGCTTCCCGGAGAGGGTTTCGACGGAGTGCCGTCGACCGGTCCGCGGGTGGGGTTGCGGGAGGCGGCCGACAACCCGTGGCGCTTCTGGATCCCGGGGGATCCGACGGTTTCGCAGTACAAGCCGCACGTGCCCAAGCGGCGGGCATGACAACAGCCCCACAGCAGGAAGCTGTGGGGCTGTCGTCGTCGGTCAGAACAGCTTCTGGGCGAGCAGGATGTCGGTCTTGCGCTTCGGGGCGCCGTCGACCGGGGCGGGGTCTTCGGCGGTGGGGACGATGCCGGCGGCGGCGACGCGGTCGAGGACCTTGAGGCCGAGGCGGTCGATGGTGCCGAAGACGGTGTAGTCGGGGCGGAGGCGGGAGTCGCCGAAGGTGAGGAAGAACTGGCTGCCGTTGGTGTTCGGGCCGGCGTTGGCCATCGCCAGCGTGCCGCGGGCGTACAGGCGCGCGACGCTGGTCGGCGGGTCGTTCGGCCACAGTGGCAGGTCGGTCGGGAGCTCGTCCTTGTAGCTGTAGCCGGGACCGCGCTCGCCGGAGCCCGTCGGGTCGCCGCACTGGAGGACCTTGAGGGTCGGGTACAGCGTGAGCCGGTGGCAGGTGGTGAAGTTGTAGAACTTGCTCTTGGCCAGGTGCAGGAAGCTCTGCACCGTGCACGGCGCCTTGGCGCGGTCGAGCGTGAGCAGGACCGGCCCTTGGTTGGTGGCCAGGAGGACCCGTACGACGCCCTTCGACGGAGTCGGAGTCGGGTCCGGCGGCAGCGACACCGGTCGCGGCGACGGGTCGTCGGGCGTCGCGGTGTACTTGCACGGGCCGGTGGTGGTCCCGGTCGGGGTGGTCGGCTTGCCCGCCTGCGCCGCGGCGGGCTGCGGGGCCTCGGCAGAGCCCGGCTGGACTCCCAGCTGCAGCGGGGCCTCCGCCGGTGCCGGGGCGGGGGCCGGCGCGGACAGCGCCGTACCGGTGGTGGCGAGCAGGCCGGCGACGCTCAGGGCGGCGCAGGCGATGACGCTGGTGGCTCTCATCGTGGTTCTCCTTCAGGGCGGTTCGGGATCAACCGGTGGCCAGCGTGAAGATCCGCAGGTCGCGATTCTTCGGCAGCGTCACGCTAACCGGAATCCTGCCCGCGGCAACAGGTACCGGCGCGGTGGCGAAAAGGTGGGTCGCCACGTTGTCCCGTCCACCACCGGACTCGTTCCGGTACGGCGTGGAGGCGACCACCAGGTTGCCGAAGTGCACGGTGTCGCCGCCACCACCCAGCGTCCAGTCGCTGAACGACAGGTCCACCTCGCTCGTCGTACCGTCCGCGTACTTCAGCGTGGCCTTGCCCTCCTGGTTGCCGTTGACCGCGCTCCCGACGAACGACAGCTTCGTCGTCCCGGCCGGAAGGTTCAGGTCGAGCACCTGCCCGTCAGCCGGGACGTTGTCCGGCTCACCCACCGGTACGCCGGGCCAAACGAAGGTGAGCCCCTCCTTCGTCACCGTCCCACCAGGTGTGAGTCCAGCCGCGGCCAGCGCCTGCCGCGAGTAGCTGACGCCGCCGCCGTCGAAGTCCGCCTCGGTGTGGTCACTGGCATCGTCCGACGCCGCCACACCCTCGCGGAGCACGGAGAACGAGTTCGGCTGCCCGACCACCACAGTGAACCCGAGGCGCGGCAGCGCAGTCCCGTCGGCTGCCTTCGGCGCGACCGTGACCGGGTAGCGCCCGTCCGGCGTACCGGCAGCGGCCGTCACGCGCACGGGTGCGCCGCCGGACTGGTCCACGGTGAAGGAGCCGCTCGCGGGTGAGGCCGTGAGTCCGGCAGGGGTTGTCACCGTGTACGAGACGCTGGTCGCCGTACCGCTGAGTCGGTGTGCCTTGATCGTCACGGGCTCGGAGGTGGTCCCCGGAGCGACGACCAGGCGGCCGATGTCGGTCGAGGTCTGGAACGGGATCTCACCGGTCCGCCAGGACGGCGGCGCGTCCTTCGCGGCCGAGCCCCACGCCGGGTTGGCTGTGGCGGAGACCTTGAAGTCGAGCGTGCCACCGCGCTGGACGAAGCTCGCGCCGAGCCAGGGCTTGGTCGACGTACGGCCGTTGACCTTCAGGCTCTGCACGTACTTGGTCGCCGTCGTCGCGCCCGGTGCGTTGATGCGGATCGTCCGGCCCTTGTCGCGGTGGATCACCGCGCGCGGGAACAGCGGCGCCGCGACCTGCAGCTCGGCGCGGCTCGGCACCTCGGGGTACAGGCCGAGCGCGGTCCACACGTACCAGGACGACATCGCGCCGAGGTCGTCGTTGCCGGGGATGCCGCCGGTGGTCGTGTTCCACAGCTGGGTCATCGCCTGCCGCAGCGTCTCCTGCGCCTTGTAGGGCTGACCGCTGTAGTTGTAGATCCACGGCGTGTTGATCGACGGCTCGTTGTCCATCTCGGCGTGCAGGTCACCGGACTTGGTCAGCGCCCAGTTGCCGTCGGCGTCCTTGAAGAACGCGTCCAGCCGCTGGTTCACGACGTCCTTGCCGCCCATCGCCTCGAACAGGCCGGCGCGGTTGTGCGGGATCATCCACGTGTACTGCGCGCTGCTGCCCTCGGCGAAGCCGTCCTGCGTGGCGGGCGTGAAGGCGGGCCAGGCGCCGTTCTCGTCGCGGTTCTGGATGTAGCCGCCGTTCTCGGGGTTGAAGACGTTCTGCCAGTACTGCGAGCGCTTCACGAACTTGGCGGCGGTCTTGCGATCACCGATCGCGGAGGCCAGTTCGGCCAGCGCGAAGTCGGCGGTGGTGTCCTCGAGCGTCTCGACCGCGCCGCCCCAGGCGTTCGACTTGGTCGGGATGTAGCCGAGCGCCAGGTACTTGTCGAGCGAGGGGCGCTGCCCGATCGACATCACCGGCTTGCCTTGGGAACTGAGATCTTTGGCCGTCGGGACGGTCGCTGCCTTGACCAGCGACTTCAGCGCGGTCCGTACATCGAAGTTGGTACCGCCGAACGCGTGGATCCCCGCCAGGGCAGGCGCTGACGGGTCGCCGGTCATCACCGCCGTACTGCCGGAGGCGTGGGTCCAGCGGTCCCAGATGCCGTCGTTCTGCTGGGCCTGGTTGAGCAGGGACTGGGCGACGTCGCCGGCGCGCTGCGGCTCCAGCAGAGCCAGCAGCTGGACCTGCGAGCGGTAGACGTCCCAGCCGGAGAAGGTGGCGTACTGGTTCTTCTGGCCGCGGCTCAGCTTGTGCGCCTTATGGTCGAAGCCCCAGTACTGGCCGTTGACGTCGCTGAACACGTTCGGGTGCAGCAGGGCGTGATAGAGCGCGGTGTAGAAGGTGGTCCGGTCGGCGGTGGCGCCGCCGGTGATCTCGATCCGGTTCAGCTGGTCGCGCCAGGCCTGCTTGGCCTTGGCGGCCGTCTTGGCCAGTGTCTGGCCGCGCGGGTTCTCCTTGGCGAGGTTCTCGGCCGCGTTGGCCTTGCTGACGTAGCTGATGCCGATGCGCATGTTGACCGTGCTGCTGTCGAAGCCGAGGTAGGCGCCGGAGCCCTTGCCCGCCGGCATCCAGCCGTCCGGCCCGTACGTCGAACCGCCGCCGGCCGACGTACTGCCCGGGCTGACAGCCGCGTCCTTCCAGGTGCCGTGGTTGGCGAACGGCTGGTCGAACTGGGCGACGAAGTGCAGCGTGTAGTAGCTGCGCTGGCCTACCGACGCCAGGTAGCCGCAGAAGTTGCCGCTGGTCACCGAGCCGGTGACAGTGCGCTTGGCCGGGTCGATGGTGACCGCTGCGTCGCTGGAGCCGACCTCGGAGTTCGCCGTCCGGAACAGGAGGGACTTGGCCTTGTCGGCGGGGAAGGTGAACGTGGCGGAGCCTGTGCGGGTGGTGGCGGCCAGCTCGGCGGTGGCACCTGAGTCGAGGCCGACCTTGTAGTAGCCGGGCTTGGCGGTCTCGTTGGCGTGGGAGAACGTGCTGGCGTACACCTCGTCCTTGGCATCGGTCTGCGGGGAGGTGGTCACCGCACCGGCGTACGGGAAGATGGGGATGTCACCGGAGCCGCCGGCGCAGCCCGTGCCCGACATGTGGGTCAGGCTGAAGCCGCGGATGCGCGTCGCGTCGTACAGGTAGCCACCGGGCGCGGCGGTCCGGAAATGGTTGCCGCGACTGGTCTCCGGGCTGAACGAGAACATCCCGAACGGCGTGACCGCGCCGGGGAAGACGTCACCGAGGTTCGACGTACCGATCAGCGGGTCGACGTGCTCGGTCGGGTCGGGCGAGCTGCTGGTGATCCGGCTCTGCCCTAGCGTCTCCTGCGCTCTGAGGCCTGGTGGAGTGGTGCTGGGTGGGGCAGTGGTCGGCTGTCCGTCGTACTGGGGAGAAGGGCTCGGCACTGCGGAGGCCAGCGCTGTCGAGACCAGCGCGGTGATCAGGGAGCCGGCTAGGACGGCAGCGATACGACGGTGCTTCATCACGGGCGGTCCTTCGACGTCGGGACGGCACCGTGCACTCCACGCGGCCGCACCCCGCTCCGCACACGCCGTCCAGGGCGGCGGACGACGTGCGGGCGAGCGGGGCGCCGCAGCGTTTCGGGGCGGTGCTGTCACGGGCGGTGTGACATCGTTGTCAGCAAGAGATACCCGACCGTCACAGGCCCCGTCAAGGTTTCCAGCACGTTCCGCAACCGAACAACCGCGTTCCGCAACTCGGTCGGTGCGACAGAAAGGGCCGTCCACTCACGTGGACGACCCTTTGCGTTGGTTTGTCAGCGGCCGACCGGAGAAAGGCCGAGTTGGCGGCCGAGGAGGCCTCGGGGTTTGCCGCCGAGGCGTTCGGCGATGTCGACGATGACCTGGGAGGCGGGGGTGTCCGGGTCGGACATCGCCAGGGGCTGGCCGAGGTCGCCGCCGCTGCGGAGGCGTTCGTCGAGCGGGATCTCGCCGAGCAGGGGGATCGGGTAGCCGAGGCGGGCCGAGAGGGTCTCGGAGACGCGCAGGCCGCCGCCGGTGCCGAAGATCTCGATGCGGTGCTCGGGGCCGCAGTGCGGGCAGGGCAGGAACGACATGTTCTCGATGACGCCCGCGACGCGCTGGTGCACCATCTGCGCCATCGTGCCGGCCCGCTCGGCCACCTCGGCGGCGGCCTCCTGCGGGGTCGTCACGACGATGACCTCGGCGGTGGTCAGCCGCTGGCCGACCGAGATCGCGATGTCGCCGGTCCCCGGCGGCAGGTCGAGCAGCAGGACGTCGAGGTCGCCCCAGTACACGTCGGCCAGCATCTGCACCAGCGCGCGGTCCAGGATCGGCCCGCGCCAGGCGACCACCTGGTCGCGCTTCGGCTTCAGCATGCCGATCGAGATCACCTTCACGCCGTACGCGGGCACCGGCATGATCATGTCGTCGACCGCGGTCGGCTTCTCGTCGGCGATCCCGAACATCGCGGGGATCGAGTGCCCGTAGATGTCCGCGTCCAGTACGCCGACCGACAGCCCCTTGGCCGCCATCGCGACCGCCAGGTTCACCGTCACCGACGACTTGCCGACGCCGCCCTTGCCGGAGGCGATCGCGAACACCTTCGTCAACGAGTCCGCCCGCGAGAACGGGATCTCCTTCTCCGCGACCCCACCCCGCAACTGGGTCTGCAGAGCCGCGCGCTGCTCGGTCGACATGACCCCCAGCTCGACCTCCACCGCGGTCACGCCGTCGAGCGCACTCACCGCGGCGACCGTGTCCCGCCGCAGCGTGTCCTTCATCGGGCAGCCGGACACGGTCAGCAGGATCTTCACCGCGACCACGCCGTCGGTCTTCACCACGACGGACTCGACCATGCCCAGCTCGGTGATCGGTTTCTTGATCTCGGGATCGATGACCGACCCGAGCGCAGCGGTCACCTGGTCAGCAGAGGGAGCCATGCACACAGGCTACGTGCTCACCCACAACCGCCCCACCACGGTCCACTGTGACCTGAGTCCGGCAAGGCAACCCTAACCAGAGCTTGAACTATCACCGTCCCCAAGGCCGATAGCTCAGACCCGGTCGTCCTCGCGGTCCTTGTCGAGTTCGGCCAGGAGGGAACGTAGTTCGGAGCGGAGGAAGTCCCGGGTGGCGACCTCGCCGACGGACATGCGCAGCGATGCCATTTCGCGGGCGAGGAACTCCATGTCGGCGCGGGAGCGGGCGTCGACGTCGCGGTCGCGTTCGTACTGGACGCGGTCGCGGGCCTCCTGGCGGTTCTGGGCGAGCAGGATCAGCGGGGCGGCGTACGACGCCTGGAGGCTGAGCGCGAGGGTCAGGAAGATGAACGGGTACTGGTCCCAGCGCAGGTTCTCCGGCGCGAAGATGTTCCAGACGACCCAGAACACGATCGTCGCGGTCATGTAGACCAGGAACTGCCCGGTGCCGAGGAAGCGCGCGATCCGCTCCGACAGCCGGCCGAAGGCGTCCGCGTCGTACGCGCGGCGCCGGACCAGCGTGCGGCGCAGTTCGCGCGGGACGTCGAGGCGGTCGGCGGCCGGGCGGGTCAGCCGGCGTTCCTCCGAGCGAGCCGGCCGGCGGTCGTCGGACCTGTTGCTCCGGCGGTCGTCGCGGTCCTCACGGGGCATCCCGGTCCACCTCCAGGTGCGCGGATCCGCGCCAGTCGTCGGGCAGCAGATGGTCCAGTACGTCGTCCACGGTGACCGCGCCGAGCAGGCGGCCCTCGTCGTCGAGCACGGGAGCGGCGACCAGGTTGTACGTCGCCAGGTACTTGCTGACAGCCTGCAGCCCGTCGTCCGGGCGCAGTCCGTCCAGATCCGTGTCCAGTACGCCGGACACGAGCGCCGACGGCGGTTCGCGCAGCAGCCGCTGGATGTGCCCGATCCCGATGAACCGGCCGGTCGGCGTCTCCAGCGGCGGCCGGCAGACGTAGATCATCGCGGCCAGGGCCGGACTCAGCTCGGCGTTGCGCACGTGGGCGAGCGCGTCGGCGACCGTCGCGTCCGCGGGCAGGATCACCGGCTCGGACGTCATCAGGCCGCCCGCCGTGCGTTCCTCGTACGTGAGCAGCCGTCGTACGTCCTCGGCCTCGTCCGGCTCCATCAGCGTCAGCAGCCGCTCGGCCGTCTCGGTCGGCAGCTCGGCGATCAGGTCGGCGGCGTCGTCCGGGGACATCTCCTCCAGGACGTCGGCCGCGCGCTCGGTGTCGAGCCCGGCCAGGATCTCGACCTGGTCGTCCTCGGGCAGCTCCTCCAGTACGTCGGCCAGCCGCTCGTCGTTCAGCGCGGACGCGATCTCCTTGCGCCGCTTGGGCGACAGCTCGTGCAGTACGCCGGCCAGGTCCGCGGGCTTCATCGTGTCGAACGCGGCCAGCATGTGGGTCGCGCCCTGGGCCTCCTCGGTCTGCGCGAACCCGCTGACGTCGGCCCAGTCCAGCACGTGCGACTGCCCGCGGCGCCGGAACCGCTTGGCGCCCTCGGTCACGGCGACCTTCGACAGCACCCAGTCGCGGGTCCGCCACTGCTCCATCGCCAGGTCGAACACCACCGCGGACGCGTCGGTCTCGCGGATCGTCACGGTCCGGTCCAGCAGCTCGCCGAGCACCAGTACCTCGGTCGCCCGCTGCTCGAACCGGCGCATGTTCAGCAGCCCGGTGGTGATCACGTGGCCCACGTCGACCGAGGTCACCCGCGTCATCGGCAGGAAGATCCGCCGCCGGGTGAACACCTCCACCACCAGCCCGAGCACCCGCGGCGGTTGCGTGTCCTGCTGCCGCAGCATCACCACGACGTCGCGGACCTTGCCGACCTGGTCCCCGTTCGGGTCGTACACGGGCAACCCGGCCAGCCGGGCCACGTACACACGCGCCGGAGATCCGCTCATGCCCCGAGGCTAACCGCCCGAGGCGGCCCCACCCGCACACAGTGCCTCCCGAGGCCGTGTCGACTTCCCTGGTACGACGGGCACTCGGCGGGAGGAACGTAGGCGGGAGGCCGGACTCCACCAGCCTCCCGCCGACTTGGGAACCCCGCCCCGGCCGAATGCGCGCAGGCCAGGGCGGGGAGGTGGGACTGCCTCGGGTGGGTCAGCGGGCGGTGTCCAGGGTGGGGTCGGTGACCGTGGCCACCAGCTGGGCGAGGGTGATGCTGGGCTCCTCGACGGGGGTCACCTTGGTCGGGTCGGGGCCGAGGGTGCCGGGGTCGGCTCGGCGGCCGTCGCCTTCGACGGTGGCGATCGCCAACTGGCCGTCGGGACGGACGTAGCCGGCCCAGTACGCCTGCTTGCCTCGGGTGCCGACGCGGACCTGCTCGCCCTTCGGGGTGGTGGTCACCCAGCACTTGGTGAAGGTCGACCGGTCGTCCATCAGGCCGCAGGCGTCCGCGCGGGGGTGCGGGATGCCGCCGTCGTTCGGCGGCTCGTGCCGGTCCTTGGGGATCACGGTCACCTCGGCCCACCCGAGGCCGCCGGCCTCGCTCCAGTCGGAGCGTTCCCCGGCCGAGCCGTCGCCGAGGCCGCCGCACAAGCCTTGGCCCGGAACGATCTCGACGACCGAGTGGCCGACCAGGTGCCGGCGGTCCGGGTCGGCGTACGACGCGAGGACGTCGATCTGGTTGGAGTCGGGCAGGATCGGTCCGACTTTGCCCGGTCCACGGGTCGCGGGAGCCGTCGCCGGCGTCGGAGTGCACGTGGACGACGGCCCGCCCGGCGTCTGCTGGATGACGTAGCTCCCGTCGGCCCGGAGCGAGACGCTCCCCCCGGGCAGGCTCCGCTCCACCTGTGCGGACCCTGCTGGGTCCGTCGTACCGCCGAAGTGCGTGCTCGCCAGGCTCCCACCCGTGGCAACCAGAGCGACAGCGAACGCGCTGCCGGCTCCGACAGCGGCGCGGCGGCGGCGCAAGCGGCGCCGCCCGCGGGCGAGGTCAGCAGCGGGATCGGCGGGTAGCGAGTCGGTCCAGGCCGTCGTACGGGTCATCCGCTCCTGCAGGTCGTGCTCGTTCATGACGCGTCCTCCATCAGTTCTGCGAGTCGGGGGTCGGTCAACTGACCTCGGAGGTTCTGCAGGGCCTTCGACGACTGGCTCTTCACCGTGCCGGTGGTGATCTGCAGGTCGGCGGCGGTCTCCTCGACGGACAGGCCCAGCCAGAAGCGCAGGACGATGATCCGCCGCTGGCCGGCCGCCAGAGTGCTCAGCGCCGCCATCAGCTCGTCGCGGTCCTCCAGGCCGAGCCCCTCGTCCACCGGCTGCTCCGGCAGCTCGCTGGACGCGTGCTCGCGCCGCCAGGCCCGCCGGCTCGCGTCGATCCCGGCGTTGACCAGGATCCGCCGGACGTAGGCGTCCGCGCCGTCCGAGCGCCGGACCCGCGGCCAGGCGACGTACAGCTTGGCCAGCGCGGTCTGGACCAGGTCCTCGGCCTGGTGGCGGTCCCCGCAGAGCAGGTACGCGGTGCCGACCAGTCGCGACCGCCTGGTCGCGACGTACTCGGAGAACTCCTGGTCCCGCCGCTGTTTGCCCAGCAGGTGGTTGCCCAGCATCTGCGCGTCCCGTCGTCGCCGGATCAGTTGACGATCACAAGTACGGGACCCGGTCCGAACAGGTTGCCTCGGCCAGGGGTCGTGTCGTCCCCTGGACGGCGGGGTGCCAACTCGGCAAACGGTTTCTAGACTCCTCGGGCCGGTCCGACGGGGTGGCCGGGGTCAGGGCGGATGGGGCTGGGCATGCTGAGATCCACTGGACTGGGGACCGAGAACGAGGCGACGTACCTGGCGCTGATCCGGCAGGGCTCGACGACCGCGCAGGAGCTGGCCGACCGGGTCGGGCTGTCGGAGGCGGACGTCCTGCGGGCCGTCGACGCGCTGCAGCGGGAGGGGTTCGTGCACCGGACGCCCCCGCCGCGTGAGCTGGTGGTGCCGGTGCCGCCTGACCTCGCGGTGGAGCAGCTGGTCCAGCGGCAGGAGGAGGAACTCGAGCGGGTCCGCGAGGCGGCGTACCGGCTGACTGCCGCGGCGTACAACCAGGCCAGCGACCGGCGGACCGAGGAGCTCATCGAGATCGTGTCCGGCCAGACAGCGGTCGGGCTGGCCTTCGACCGGGTGCAGCGGACGGCCCGGGAGCAGATGCGCGAGCTGGTCGCACCGCCGTACGCGGCGACGGCCGAGGTGAACCGGACGCAGCTCGCCCGGCAGGCGGAGGGCGTCGCCTATCGGGTCGTGTACGACAGCAGTGCGCTCAGCGACGAGCTGCTGGCGGCCAGCGCGGTCAGTCACGTGCAGGCCGGTGAGCAGGCGCGGATCGTGGACGACCTGCCGACCAAGCTGGCTGTCGCGGACCGGGAGCTGGCGCTGCTGCCGCTCGACTGGGCCACTCCGGCGCGTGACGCTGCGCTGCTGGTCCACCCGTGCGGTCTGCTGGACGCCCTGGTCGCGCTGTTCGAGACGGTCTGGTCCCGGGCCAGTCCGCTGGTGGTGACGGCCAAGAAGACGCTCTTGGCGGAGGACTCGATGTCCGCGGAGGACAGGTACCTGCTGTCGCTGCTGGTGGCCGGTCTGACCGACGACGCGGCGGGGGTCCGGCTGGGGATCAGCCGGCGGACTGTCGCGCGCAGGGTCCAGCTGCTGATGGAGCGGACCAACTCGCGGTCACGCCTCCAGCTCGGCTGGCACGCGCGGGACCGGGGCTGGCTCTGAGGCTTGTCAGCTCAGCTTGGGGCGTCGGGAGGCGCGGCGGTGCAGGGTGATCGGGCGCTTGCCTCTGGTCGTGGCGGAGGTCTCTGGGGGCGTCACTGCGGGGTGCGCGTCGTCGTACGCCGCAGTGATGGTGCCGGTGGGCTCCAGGACGAGCAGGTCGGCCTGCGTCTGCCAGCGGTCGAGCTGGTTGCCCAGGCCGGCGGCGTTGAGGCGTTCGGTCCGCAGCACCTGAGCTGCAGCGGTCCACTCCTCGCTGCCGGGCTCCAGCCGCCGTACGGTCGCACTCCACCCAGACAGGCGACTAGTAGCCGGCTTGGCCGGTACGACGACCTCAACCGCGTCCGCGTCGACCAGTCCAGGCAGCGGCTGCTCAGCACTGCCGTCCCGGTCCGCCAGTACGACGTACGCGCCGTCGACCGCGGCGAACCAGGCCGGTACGGCCCGCCGTCCACCCCAGGACAGCCAGACCAGTCCGGCCTTCTTCATCACGCCGGCGATCTCCGCCACGGCCTCGTCCGTCGTCACGCTCCAAGACTGTCACAGCCCTCGCCGGGCGGATGCCGAGCGCGCTGACCGGTCGCCGACCAGCGGCTCGGTCCGGTGAATCCGGCCACATCCTGTGCCGACGTGAGCCGGGTCACCGGCCCCGCCGCCGTTTCGCCGTACGCTCTCGTGAAACCGGTGGGTAACCACCTTCTCTGGAAGGGGTAGGCGATGGGTGACGAGACGGCCACCAAGGCGCTGCGGTCCAGGCGGTCCTGCTTGGCGACACCGGGGTCGAACCCGCGGTTCCTGGCCAAGGCGAAGGGGCTGGACGCCGACCAGGTGTTCCTCGACCTGGAGGACTCGGTCGCGCCGATCGCCAAGGTGGACGCCCGCAAGAACATCGTCGCCGCGCTGAACGAGGGCGGCTGGGGCAGCAAGGTCCGCGTGGTCCGGGTGAACGACTGGACCACCGAGTGGACGTACGCCGACGTGATCGAGGTCGTCGCCGGTGCCGGTGCGAACCTCGACTGCATCATGCTGCCGAAGGTGCAGACCGCCGAGCAGGTGGTCGCGCTGGACCTGCTGCTCACCCAGCTGGAGAAGGTGCACGGGTACGAGCCGGGGCGGATCGGGATCGAGGCGCAGATCGAGAACGCGCTCGGGCTGACCAACGTGAACGCGATCGCCACCGCGTCGCCGCGGGTCGAGACGATCATCTTCGGGCCGGCCGACTTCATGGCCTCGATCAACATGAAGTCGCTGGTCGTCGGCGAGCAGCCGCCCGGGTACGACGTCGGCGACGCCTACCACTACATCCTGATGCAGATCCTGATGGCGGCCCGCGCTCACGGCAAGCAGGCGATCGACGGCCCGTACCTGCAGATCAAGGACGTCGACGGCTTCCGCCGCGTCGCCGGCCGCTCGGCCGCGCTCGGCTTCGACGGCAAGTGGGTCCTGCATCCTGACCAGATCGCCGCCGCCAACGAGGTCTACTCGCCGCGGCAGGAGGACTACGACCACTCCGAGAACATCCTCGACGCCTACGACCACTTCACCTCGGCCGCCGGCGGCGCGCGGGGTGCGGTCATGCTCGGCGACGAGATGATCGACGAGGCCTCGCGCAAGATGGCGCTGGTCATCTCGGCGAAGGGCCGGGCGGCCGGGATGACCCGCACGAACATCTGGCAGCCCCCGACCGACTGACCTCCAACGTCCGAAGAAAGCCGATGCGTCCGAAGAAAGCCGATGCGTCCGAAGAAAGCCGATGCGTCCGAAGAACCCGAGGCTATAGCGCTCGGGTCTTCGGACGCATCGCGGTTGTTCGGACGCTACGGCGGGCTCAGCGGCCCAGCGTCAGGACCTTGAGGATGCGGACCGGGCGGGTGGGCGGGCCGTCCTGGTCGGGGTCGGCGATGCCGGCCGCGACGATGCGGTCGAAGGTGGACATGCCGAAGGTGACCTTGCCGAGCACGGTGTAGTTCGGGTCGATGTTGGCGAACGAGTGCACGACGAAGAACTCGCTGCCGTTGGTGCCCGGGCCTTGGTTGCCGTAGGCAACGGTGCCGCGCGGGTAGGTCTCGGTGCCGTCGACCTCGTCGGGGAACTTGTAGCCCGGGCCGCCCTCCTCCTGGCGGTAGATGTCGCCGCACTGCAGCACGCCGAGGCGCGCGGAGTTGGTCAGCCGGAAGCACTGGGTCCGGTCGTAGAACCGGCTCTGCACGAGGTGCACGAAGTTGTGCACGCCGCACGGTGCGGTCGCGCGGTTCATCCGGACCACGAACGGGCCGTAGTTGGTGACGAAGAAGACGTCGACGGTGCCCTCGGCCTTCGCGGTCGCCTTCGGCACCGTGACCGGCCGGGCGGCCGGGTTCTCCGGTGTCGGGGTGAACTCGCACTTCACCGTCGGGGCGGGACGGCCGGACGGCGCGGCGGGCGTGGCCGAGGCAGGCGTCGTGGTCAGCGTCGCGGCGAGCAAGGTCGTCGCGATCAGAGCAGGGACAAGTGATCGCTTCATGCGATCAACCTAGTACGCGCCGTGGCGATCGGCACCGGTTCTGTCCACAGGAGCAGGTTAAGACCGTCCAGTACGGCGTCCGACGGCTCGCTTACCGGCCGGAGGCCACCTAAGGTAAGGCGGCGATCCGGCCGAAGCTGACTGTTGTGGGGTGTTGGTGTGAACGGCGAGGTACTCGCAGGGCGTTACCGGTTGCTCAGCCTGCTAGGGCGAGGTGGTGCCGGTGAGGTCTGGCGGGGCGAGGACACGGTGCTGGCGCGCCCGGTGGCGATCAAGCTGCTGCGCGCGCTCGACGGCGACCCGATGGACGAGGTCCAGCGGTTCCGCATCGAGGCCCAGGCCGCCGCCCGGCTGCAGCACCCGAACGTCGTCGCCACCTACGACGTGGGCGCCGCGGACGACCAGGTGTTCCTGGTGATGGAGTTGGTGACCGGCACCGACCTGGCCCAGCTGATGCGCAGCAAGGGTCTGCCGGGCACCAAGCTGGTCGCCGACATCGCCGTACAGGGTTCTCGCGCGCTGGACGCTGCGCACGGCGCCGGCATCATCCACCGCGACGTGAAGCCCGCCAACCTGCTGCTGGCCGGTGACGGCACGCTGAAGATCACCGACTTCGGCCTGGCCCACGCCGGCGGCCTGAACGGCGCCACCGGACAGGTCCTGCTCGGTACGGCGGCCTACATCTCCCCGGAGCAGGTCACCGGCGGCGCCGCCACGACTGCCAGCGACTGGTACTCGCTGGGCTGCGTGCTGTACGAGTTGCTCGAAGGCGTCCCGCCGTACGTCGCCGACACGGTCGAAGGCGTGCTCCGCCAGCACCTGGAGGCTCCGGTCCCGCCGGTACGGCGTACTGACGAGGTGCCCGGCCTGGCCGGCCTGGTCGAGCAGATGCTGGCCAAGGACCCCGCCCAGCGCCCGTCGTCCTCAGCAGCTGTCCTGGCTCTCCTGAGTGGGTCTTCAACTCAGGTACTGCCGATTGCTGCTCCAACTCCTCCTCCGCTGGAAGAGGAACTGCTGGGCGCGCCCGTCGAAGCCCGCACCACCAGCCACGTGGCACCTGAGCGGCGCTCCCTGTTCACCAAGGTGCTCGTCGGTGCCGCCGTACTGGTGGTCGGCGTGATGGCCGCGGCCCTGCTGCGTGAAGGCGTCTCCCAGGACCCGCCGGCCCAAGCAGGCGGTACGCCGACCGTCGCCCCGACCGTGGCGTCGAAGGTGACCACCAAGCCGAAGGCGACACCCACTCCGACGCCGAAGCCCAAGGTCACCCCGTCGCCGAAGAAGACCCCCAAGAAGTCGCCGTCGAAGCCGGCGGAGACCGGCACGGTGGGTCAGCTGCGGACGCTGGCCCAGCTGCTCCGCCAAGGCCGGCAGGGCGAGGGCAGCAAGGCCGTGCGCGAGGCGGCCAAGGACCTGGACCAGGCAGCCAAGGCGCTCGGCGAGGACGACGACGAAGAGGCCGCGCAGCAGTACCGCAGTGCGCTCCGCAGGCTCGGCAACGCACAGCGGAGCGGCCAGTGGCAGCCGACACCGCAGCAGTTCGTGCTGATCGCCGCGGTCAACCGCGACCTGGGCCGCTCCGGCTACGGCCAGGGCGACAACGAGGAGCGCGACTCCGACGAGTAGTACCAGTCGGCGTACTGGGCGTGAGGCACCTGACGGGAATCAGGTGGTCGGTGTCACAGCGGGTGTCGGGGTGTACCGGGATGCTGGGTAGTCGCGATACTCGCGAGTAAGCATCGAGCCGAGGAGCCGCCGAGATGAGCAGGTTGCAGCAGACCGAGGGACTGACCGACGTCCAGGAGGAGATCCTCAAGACGGTCCGGGCCTTCGTCGAGGCGGAGATCCTGCCGGTGGCCACCGAGCTGGAGCACCAGGACGAGTACCCGACCCAGATCGTCGAGGGGCTGAAGGAGCTCGGCCTGTTCGGGCTGATGATCCCCGAGGAGTACGGCGGCCTGGGCGAGTCGCTGCTCACCTACGCGCTCTGCGTCGAGGAGATCGCCCGCGGCTGGATGAGCGTGTCCGGCATCATCAACACGCACTTCATCGTCGCGTACATGCTGCTGCAGCACGGCACCGACGAGCAGAAGCAGAAGTACCTGCCGCGGATGGCGACCGGCGACGTGCGCGGCGCGTTCTCGATGTCCGAGCCGGGCTGCGGCTCCGACGTCTCCGCGATCAAGACCAAGGCCGTCAAGGACGGTGAGAGCTACACGATCAACGGCCAGAAGATGTGGCTGACCAACGGCGGCTCGTCGAACCTGGTCGCCGTCCTGGTGAAGACCGACGAGGGCCAGGACTCGGTCTACAAGAACATGACCACGTTCCTGGTCGAGAAGGAGCCGGGCTTCGGCGAGGTCGACCAGGGCCTGACGGTCCCGGGCAAGATCGAGAAGATGGGCTACAAGGGCGTCGACACGACCGAGCTGATCTTCGACGGCTACCGGATCGACGCCGCCCAGATCCTCGGCGGCGTGCCCGGCAAGGGTTTCTACCAGATGATGGACGGCGTCGAGGTCGGCCGGGTGAACGTGGCCGCGCGCGGCTGTGGCGTGGCCCGGCGGGCCTTCGAGCTCGGCATCTCCTACGCCCAGCAGCGGGAGACGTTCGGCAAGAAGATCGCCGAGCACCAGGCGGTGCTGTTCCGGCTGGCCGACATGGCGGTCAAGGTCGAGGCCGCGCACGAGCTGATGGTGAAGGCGGCCCGGAAGAAGGACGCCGGCTCACGCAACGATTTCGAGGCCGGCGTCGCGAAGTACCTGGCCAGCGAGTACTGCTCGCAGGTCGTGGAGGACTCCTTCCGGATCCACGGCGGCTACGGGTTCTCCAAGGAGTACGAGATCGAGCGTCTGTACCGGGAGGCGCCGATGCTGCTGATCGGCGAGGGCACGGCCGACATCCAGCGGATGATCATCGGCCGGCGCCTGCTCGAGGACTACAAGCTCTGACCAGCTGCACGCGGCAGGACCAGGTCTGACGGCGCTGCGACTGCCGGGCCCGGTCATCCGATCGGCGCCCCGCAGCCGTCGAGGACCAGCCGGCCGAGGGTGGTCAGGTCGTGGCGCACGGCCTGGCCCGCCCGGCGCGTGGTGATCAGTCCGGCCTCGCGCAGGATGCCTGCCTGGCGGCTGGCTCCGGCCAGCGAGATGCTGCAGCGCTGGGCCAGCTCGGTCGTCGTACAGCCGTCTGCGATCGCCTCCAGCGCGGCTGCGCGGGTGGTGCCGAGCAGTGCGGCCAGCGGGCGTGACCGCTGCTCGGCTGTGCCGCGCCGTAGTGCGCCCACGCCTTGCTTGACCGGGTAGACCAGTACCGGCGGCAGGTTCGGGTCGAGCAGCTTGGTCGGCGTACGCCAGCAGAACACCGACGGCTGCAGGCGAAGGCCGCGGCCGTCCAGGTGCAGGTCCGAGTCCGGCAGCCCGTCGACAGTGAGGACCGGGGACTCCCAGCGGACGGCTGGGTGGATGTGGCCGAGCAGCCGGTCCACTCCGGCGCCTGACAGGTGGCTGACCTTCTGCTGGTGATCCGCACGGACGATGGTCCGCATCGACTCCCAGTACGGCGCGATGGCCGACTGGTGGTAGGTGTGCATGGCCTGGCCGAGGCCCTTGACCGCCTCGCCGCGGCCGTGGGCCAGCTCCCGCGTCCAGCTCGACGCAGGACGCCGTACGGAGAGCAGTTGGAGCTCCTGCTGGAAGCGGCCGCGGGAGGTGCACAGCACTCGCTCGACTCCCTCGTCGAAGGTGCCGGTGTGCTGCGCGGGGGTCAGGAAGTCAGGGGAGTAGCCGCGCGGGGGAGCGAGGTGCAGCAGCCGGGAAGCGGGCCGGGGCAGCTGCCGGCGGGTCCGCTCGCGCCAGTGGCCGTAGTGGGCAGTACCGTCCTGGACCTGCAGCTGGTGCAGGCTCAGCAGCACCTCCCACAGCGGGTCCGGTTCTTCGGCGAGCGTGGTCCGAGCCAGGTCCTGACTGGTGAAATGAATCCGCAGCACGACAGGTACTCCTCTCTCCACCACCATCGTGCAAGGGACCACCTGTCAACTTCCTGTCACCGGCCACGTCGCACACGTTCCGTGCACGATCAGGCAGCCCGACGGGAAACCGCTGTCACGACTCGTCACCGAGGGTGTCCACCGATGGCTGGAAATCGTTCCCACGCGATATCCTCCGGGCTGCGGCTGGGGAAGCGGAGAGAGATGACGGCACGAGGGCTGGAGCGGCCGCAGGTCGCCATCCGGTTGCTCGGTGCTGTCTCGGTCCAGCTGGACGGCCGCTCGGTCGAGCTCGGTGGGGACCGGCTGCGGTCGTTGCTCGCGATCCTCGCGCTGACCGCCGGCGACAGCGTGCCGACGGCGCTGCTGGTCGAGCGGATCTGGGGTGAGGCGCCGCCGGCGAACGCCGGGCCGAGCCTGCATACGTTGATGACCAGGCTCCGGCGGGCTGTCGGGGCCGAGCTGGTGACGACCGGTCCGGCCGGGTACAGCCTGCGCGTGGAGCCCGAGCAGGTCGACGTACTGCGGTTTGCCCGGCTGCTGCGGGCGGCTGCTCAGTCCGTCGAGCGCGTGGAGGAGCGGGATGCGATCGACGAGGCCCTGGCGTTGTGGGGTGGTCGGCCGTTCGCCGGTGTGCGGTCCGACTGGCTGGAGACGGTCGAGCTGCCGCGACTCGAGGAGCAGTACCTGGCCGCAGTGGAGCGTCGCTTCGACCTGCGCTCGCTGGAACGGTCACCGCAGAACCGGGGCGAGGAGCTGTCCGAGCTGCGCCGGCTCACCGTGGCGTACCCGTTGCGGGAGTCCCTCTGGGCGCGCTTCCTCCGCCTGCTCGCCCGCAGCGGCCGTACGGCGGAAGCACTCGAGCTGTACGACGAAGTGCGCAACCGCATCGCTGACGACCTCGGTGTCGACCCCGGCGCCGAGCTACGCACGGTCTTCGACGAGCTGAACGGGACGCGGACCAGGTCGTCCCGCCGGGTCGCACCGAGCCAGCTGCCGTCCGACGTACTCGGCTTCACCGGTCGCAAGGAGGTCCTGGCCGAGCTGGACGGCGTACTGGCCGGCCGTGACCCGGAGAGCACGGTCGCAGTGGTCCTGCACGGACCAGGCGGCGTCGGGAAGACCAGCCTGGCTGTGCACTGGAGTCATCTGGCCGCCGAGCAGTTCCCGGACGGGCTGCTCTTCGTGGACCTGGGCGGCTACGGGCCGGGCGCACCCGTGGATCCCTCGGTGGCGCTGGGCTATCTGCTGCACGCTCTCGGCGTACCGGCTTCGCAGATCCCTGCGGAGGTCGACGGACGGAGTGCGCTGCTGCGGTCCACGCTCGCCAACCAGCGTGTCCTGCTGGTCCTCGACAACGCGCTCAACGCCGAGCAAGTCAGGCCGCTGCTGCCAGGAATGGGCGCAGTCGTGCTGATCACCAGCAGGAGCAGGCTGCGTGGCCTGGTCGCGCGGGAGGGCGCTCGGCAGGTAGCGGTCGACCAGCTGTCGACTGCTGACGCCAGGAGCCTGCTCACCGGCCGAATCGGGCTGCCGGACTCGGGAAGCGTGCAGCTGCTCGACCAGCTGGCGGATCGCTGCAACCACCTGCCGCTGGCACTGGTGATCGCGGCCGAGCAGGTGGCCAGGAGGTCGGGCTCAGCGCTGGCTGAGCTTGTCGGTGAGCTGACCGAGCACCAGCTGGACGCGTTCGACGCGAGCGACGACCCGGCGACCGACCTGCGCGCGGTGTTCTCCTGGTCGTACCGGACGCTCGACCCGGAGGCAGCGCGGTTCTTTCGGATGCTGAGCATCTATCCAGGACGGCGGTTCGCCCCGCAGTCGGCGGCAGCGCTCACCGGCCACGACGACAGGACTGCCGGCAAGCTGCTGCGGCGACTGACCGACCTGCACCTCGCTGTGGAGACCAGTGCCAACAGGTTCCAGCTGCACGACCTGCTGCGCGCCTACGCGGCAGAGGAACTGGTGAAGGCGACCGACGACGTCGATGCGGCCTGGGAGCGGTTGCTGGACTGGGCGGTGCAGTCGGCGGTTGCAGCGCGGCTGGTGCTCGGCGAGCCCCGCAAGCTGCACTACGTCGACCAGCCGCTGCCCGGGACGGTCCCGCTGACGTTTGCTGACCAGCCGGCCGCGCGGGCGTGGTTCGACCTCGAGCTGCGTGGGCTGATGGCGGTGGTGGTCGGTGGTGCCGCGCGGGGGATGCACGCCCAGGCCGCACGGCTAGGACTGCTGCTGTGGAACGCGTTGTCGCGGCTGGTGAGTCCGGACGAGGCACTGGCGATCCAGCAGGTCGCGGTGGAGTCAGCCCGACAGGTCGGCCACCCGATGCTGGCGGCGCTCGCGACGAACCAGCTGGCCACCAGCCACGGCGCACGCGGTGACCTGGTGCAGGCGGAGGCGGAGCTGGTCAGCGCACTGGCGATGTTCACCCAGATCGGCAACCCGGCGGGCATCGCGCTGGTCCGCGGCAACCTCGGCTTCCTGCGGCAGCTCGAGGGCAAGTACGACGAAGCCGTCGAGCACCAGCGGGCGGCCCTGGAGATCACCCGGGCCCAGGGCGACGACCACGCCACGGCCGGACTGCTGAACAACCTGGCGATGACCTACAACGAGTCCGGCCGGTACGCCGAGGCGCGGCTGACCGCGATCGAGTGCGTCCGGATCTGCAAGGACCTCACCGACCTGCGGCCGCTGTGCTTCGTCAACGACACCCTCGGCCAGGCGTACGTCGGGCTCGGCGAGGTCGAGCTGGCGACCGAACGGTTCGCGGCCGCGGTGATGCTGAACCTGCGGATCGGCAGCCCGGCCGCCGCGGTCGGTTCGCAGGTCCGGCTCGGCCGCGCGTGGCAGGGCACGGACGACGCCGCCGCCAAGCAGGCGTGGACCTACGCGCTGGAGCTGATCGACGACCACGGCCAAGGCCTGCTGGACAACCTGCGCGCCGAGGTCGAGGGCCTGCTGGCCGACGTGCAGAGCTGACGGGCTACGGCGTGGGGGCCGGCCGCTTGTCGTGGCGCAGCCCGCCGGAGCCGTACCCGGACAGCAGCCAGATGCCCAGCTGGGTGACCTCGTGCTTCACCGACGCACCTGCTCGGCGGGTGGTGATCAGCCCGGCCTCGCGCAGCACGGTCGCCTGGTGGCTGGCTGCGGCGGGGGAGATGCTGCAGCGCTTGGCCAGCTCGGTCGTCGTACAGCCTTCGACCGCTGCCTCCAGCGCCGCTGCCCGGGTGGAGCCGAGCAGGGAGCCGAGGGCGTCGGACGGCCGGCCCGCGTCGGAGGACTGCCGCAGGATGCCCGGCGCGTGCTGGATCGGGTAGACCAGGATCGGCTTCAGCCCCGGGTCGCGCAGCTTGGTCGGCACCTGCCAGCAGAACGCCGACGGCTGCAGCTCGATGCCGCGGCCGTCCAGATAGAAGTCGCGGTCGTTCATGTCGAGCACCTGCAGCACGGGCGCGACCCAGCGGACCCGAGGGTGCAGCGACGAAAGCAGGCGGTCCACCCCGTGCCGGGCGAGCGCGTCACCGCGGTGTGCCTGGTCGGCCGCCACATGCGTACCGATCGATCTCCAGTACGGCGCGATGGCGGCGTCGTGGTACGTCCGGATCGCGTGACCCAGCTTCCGCATCGCCGAGCGGTCGCCCTGGGCCAGCTCACGGGTCCACGGCGAGACCGGCCGGTACTTGCTGAGCAGGTCGAGCTCGGAGCGGACCTGCTGCTGCGGAGTCGACAGGGCCTTCTCCAGCGCGCTGTCGAAGTCCGACGGGCAGTCGGCCGGCGTCAGGAAGTCGGGGGAGTAGCCGCGGGCCGGCATCAGCTCGAGCAGCAGGCGCATCTGGTCCGGCGCGACCTTGGTCCGGACGTGCTTGCGCCAGTCGTCGAACACCAGCCGCCCGTCGGAGTGCTGCAGCATGTGCAGGCTGAGCAGGATCTCCCACAGCGGGGCGGGCTTGGTCGAGATCGTCACCCGGGCGAGATCGCGCGGGGTGAAGTGGATGCGGAGCACAGGTCCTCCCCAGCAGACGCTCTTCGCATTCAACCAAAGGCACGCCAGGTAGCACAACAGCTACAACCAGTTGTTCTTCCTGAACAACCGGTAGAGCACGGTGCAGGCGACCAGCATCCCGCCGAGTACGACGTAGTAGCCGTACCGCGTGGTCAGGATCGGCATGTTGTCGAAGTTCATCCCGTAGACACCGGCGATCAACGTCGGCACGGCGATGATCGCCACCCAGGCCGAGATCCGGCGCATGTCCTCGTTCTCCGAGACCTGCACCTGGGCCAGGCCGGCCTGCAGGATCGAGCTGAGCAGCTCGTCGAACGACACCACCTGCTCCTTGACCCGCAGCAGGTGGTCGTCGACGTCGCGGAAGTAGTCCCGGGTCTCGTCGGTGATCATCGGGTGCCGCAGGGTGGCCAGCGCGCGCATCGGCCCGGTCAGCGGCGCGACCGCCCGCTTCAGCTCCAGCACCTCGCGCTTGAGCTGGTACACCCGGTCGATGTTGCGCCAGCCGCGCGGGCTGAACATCTCGATCTCGATCTGGTCGATGTCGGCCTGGACGGCCGCCGCGACCTCCAGGTAGCTGTCGACCACGTGGTCGGCGATCGCGTGCAGCACCGCGCCCGGCCCGGCCGCCAGTCGCTTCGGCTCCTTCTCCAGCTCCTGCCGCAGCCCGGTCAGCTCGCCGTGGTCCCCGTGCCGCACGGTGATCACGAAGCCGGGGCCGCAGAACACCATCACCTCACCGGACTCGACCACCTCGCTGGTGGCGGTCAGGTCGTCGTGCGGCACGTACCGCACGGTCTTCAGTACGGCGAACAGCGTCTCGCCGTACCGCTCGAGTTTGGGCCGCTGGTGCGCCTCGGTCGCGTCCTCCAGCGCCAGCGCGTGCAGGCCGAACTGCCGGCCGATCACGGCCAGCTGGTGCTCGTTCGGCTCGAACAGGCCGATCCACACGTAGCCCTCACCCCGCCGGGCCCGCTGCAGGGCGTCGACGTAGTCGCCGTCGTGGGTGTCGCGCCGGCCGTCGCGGTAGTAGGCCCAGTCGACCAGTGCGCCGTCCAGCTTGCCGCTGCCGACCAGGTCGAACTCCGGAACCTCGGGGACGGCGGTGCCGCCGGACCGCCGGGCGAACACCCGCCCGACGCGCCGGGAGGCGCCCATGTCCCACCTTCGTCCGGTCATCGACGCGAGGCTATCAACGCCCCGCCGGTGTGGCTGCCGCGCTGTCCTTACCAAGCGTCGGCAATGATGGGATGGAAGCAACAGCGGAGAGGAACGACGATGACCACCCAGCGCATGCCCTCGATGGACCCCCGTCCGACGGGACTGACGATCGGCACCTACGACACCTACCTGCAGGCGCAGCGCGCAGTCGACTACCTCTCGGACGAGAAGTTCCCGGTGGAGCACACCACCATCGTCGGCAACAACCTGCGCCAGGTGGAGAAGATCACCGGCCGGCTGACCTGGGCGCGGGCGCTGACCGCCGGTCTGGCCAGCGGCGCGTGGTTCGGCCTGTTCGTCGGGGTCCTGCTCGGCCTGTTCACCACCGACGGTGGCTGGCTGGCCGCGCTGGTCACGGGTGTCGTGCTCGGCGCGGTCTTCGGCATGGCGTTCGGCGCGATCGGCTACGCCCAGCTGGGCGGCCGCCGCGACTTCACCTCGCGCACCGCGGTGGTGGCGACGACGTACGACGTGCTCTGCGACTTCAAGTTCGCCGAAGAGGCCCGCAACCACCTGGCCAAGCTGGCCCTCAAGGGCGAGGTCACGCCGCGGCTGCCCGAACAGTCGAACTGAGTCAGTGAGAGCAATACCACTGGCTTGAGAGGTGCGGTGGTCCGCCGGACCGGGCAGCATGGGCCGGAACCGGAAGGAGCACGGATGCAGTTCGGGCGCAGTTACGAGGAGTTCGAGGTCGGTGCGGTCTACAAGCACTGGCCCGGCAAGACGGTCACCGAGTACGACGACCACCTGTTCTGCCTGCTGACCATGAACCACCATCCGCTGCACCTGGACACCAACTACGCGGAGACCACCACGCAGTTCGGCCAGAACGTTGTGGTCGGCAACTACATCTACTCGATCCTGCTCGGTATGTCGGTGCCCGACGTGAGCGGCAAAGCGATCGCGAACCTGGAGATCGAGTCGCTGCGGCATGTCGCGCCGACCTTCCACGGCGACACGATCTACGGCGAGACCGTCGTGCTGGACAAGTGGGAGTCGAAGTCCAAGGACGACCGCGGCGTCGTGGCCGTCGAGACCAAGGGCTACAAGCAGGACGGCACGGTCGTCTGCCTGTTCAAGCGCAAGGTGATGGTCCCGAAGAACTCGTACCTGGAAGCGCGGGGCGGCGAACAGCCGGGCCGCCCCACGCCTCTCAGCTAGACCGGCCGGAACTCCACCAGCACGGCGGACGGCATCGACAGCGTCAGCCGCACGGTGTCGCCGTCCCTCGCGACGCGCTCGCTCTTCAGCACCGAGTGCGCGGCCAGCTGCGTCCACTGCTCGTAGGTGGGCCAGTCGCCCACGCCCAGAGCACCAGCTGCCGCGACCAGGTCGCCTGACTCGCCTGGGGTCAGGTAGGTCGCCGTAGCTGTCCAGCTGTCGTCCACACCCGGCACCGACAGCTCCACGGTGCGTGCCAGGTCTGCGTCGCCCGCAGCCTTCGTCTGGTCCAGCGTGAGGTTCCACAGCAGTACGGCGACCCGGTCGCGGTCCCGCGACGCCCAGGCCTCGACCAGGCTGCCCGCACCGTCTCCGTCGACGGCTACCGGCAGCTCCACCGGGCCCAGCCGGCTCAGCAGCGACATCGCGTGGAAGCGCGGCTTCGGCAACCCACCGACCGTCTGCAGCCCGAAGCCACCGTGCAGCAGCCGCGGCGGCCGGCCCAGCTCCTCGAAGTGGTCGGACGCGACCCAGTAGGCCAGTGCGTCCACCCGCCCGGCTGCCGACTTCATGCCGCGCAGCAGGAACACCCCGGAGAACAGCGAGTCGTTGATCGGGTTGAAGTGGGTCGGCGTGACGCCCCACTCCGTCCACAGGATCCGCGCGTCGCCGAAGCCGTGCCGCTCCAGCGAAGCCCGTACGTCGAGCGGCGGGCTCCCGTAGGTGTGCGTCGTCACGAAGTCCACCGGGGACCCCACCGAAGCAGCGTGCGCGAGCAGGTCGTCCACCCAGCCGGCTGCGGCCGACGAGGGGCCGCCGACGGCCAGCCGCTGGTCCACCGCCTTCACTGCGGCCGCGCTGACGTCGTACAGGCGCATCCACTCGGCCTTGGTGCCGGACCAGAAGACCTCCAGGTTGGCCTCGTTCCACACCTCGAAGTCCCAGCCGAGCACCTCGTCCAGCCCGTACCGCTCAACCAGGTGCTGCACCAACTCCTGGACCAGCGCGCCCCAGCGCTCGTACGAGTGCGGCGGCGAGATGATCGCGCCGTACTCGAAGACCGTCTTGCTCGGGTCCGACGCCAGATCGCGCGGCATGAACCCGAGCTCGACCACCGGCCGCAGCCCGAGCCCCAGCAGCTTGTCGTAGATCGCGTCCACCACGGTGAAGTCGTAGACCGGCGAGCCGTCGACCTCGGTGTAGACCCGGGTGTCGTCGTGGAAGATCGCGTGCGCCCGCACCGTGCGCACACCGATGTCGTCGTGCATCCGCCGCAGCGCCTGCTCGAGCTCCGGCCCGATCTCCCGGCCACCACTCAGGTCGGTGCACAGCAGCTGGCTGAGCCGCTCGCTGCCGACCATGGGCACCCACGGCTTCGGCAGCTCGACCCCCTCGGCGTGAGCGTCCACCGCTACCTGCAGCACCGGCACCGACCCGTCAGCGACCAGCGGCACGGCTCCGACGACCTCACTGGCCCGCCCGGCGACCGTCACCTCCGGCACACTCGCCACGGCGTACCTGTACGGCGTACCGGGTGTGCAGGTGGTGTCCACGTACGGCGGCAGCGGCACGGACAGCACGTCGCCACTGTGGTGGTCGACCGGCTCCAGCGGCCCGTCCTCGAGGCCGCGCAAGATCAGGTACCCGACCGCGCCGGGGACCAGTGACCAGTCGACCGTCACCTGGCCGACGCCACCGACCGCGCTCACCTCCTTGGGCGGGTCCAGGTCCGGGAACCCGAACTCCCGGACCTCGTCGCTGCGGACCGCGATCCGCGCGTCCCAGTCGGCCTTGGCATCGCTCTGCATACGAAAATCTCCCGTGGTGGTTGTCAGTCGAGGCCGGCGGTGAACTGCTCCATCGCGATCAGCGGCTTGACCCGCCGCTCGACCGCGCCGCGGCTGAAGTTGCGCCGGATCACGTCGTTGCCGAACACGTTGCCGATGGCCCCCATCACCATCGCCTGGTCCAGCGACAGGTAGCGCTTGGCGATCAGCCCGGACTTCACCGCGACCGAGTCGTAGAACCCGCCGCCGGCGTACGCCTTCAGGCGGGACTCGATCTTGGCCAGGTTGTCGATCGCCTGCCGCGGCGCGTACTGCATGGCCAGGAACGCCGCGTGCGGGGTGACCACGCCGTCGCCGTACGCCGGCGTCGGGTTCACGCCGTCGCGGCAGCCCTCGAACCCGGCGTCGAAGTTGGTCGCCTCCAGGTCCGACGGGTAGCCGTTCGGGTCCATGCCGATCGCGTCCACGCCGTACACGCTGTAGCCGCCCTTGGGGTTGGAGGCCGGCGAGAAGCCCCAGTAGCCGTACTTCGCCTCCTTCAGCCCGTGCTCGATGTGCGCGCGCACGGTCAGCGGGTGATTGACCGCCCAGCTCCGCTTGGCCCACGTCCCCTCGGGCACGAACAGGTCGGGCATCAGCGACTCGAACATGTCGCCGCCCCACGACGGCACCAGCCGCATGCCGCGGTAGGCGTAGCTGCCCTCGAACACGTCGATGCCGAGGTAGTTCCGCGTCACGCCGACCGGCCGCTGCTCGACCCACGACCAGTCGCAGGATTCCGGGAAGGTCCGGTACGTCGCGAAGTAGTGCTCGCGCGGCACCTGACCGAGCGCGATCCCGATGTACGGCGCGATCCGGGCCTCGGTGTTGCAGGTGTCGTAGTGGAACTTGCGGTAGTACACGTCCGGGCCGGTCCCGGCGTGGTTGCCCTTGTCGGTCTCCTCGTCCGGCGGCGAGGTCTCGAAGAAGCCGCCGCGCATCAGGCCGGCACCGACGCCCGGACGGGCGTCCGGGTTGTAGTAGTAGGCGAAGTTCATCTTGCCCAGCAGCCCGTCGGCCAGCCGGCGGACCCGCGGTTCGGCGTTGCGGACCACCATCAGCGCGGCCGCGAACCAGCCGTTGTCGACGCTGGACACGAACGGCGTGATCGGCCGGGTCCCGTCGGGATCGACGTACCGGACCTCGCCGGTCGCTTCGTCGTACCAGTTGAAGTACATGCCGCTGGGCTCGTGGTGGTCGACCTTCGTCATCGTGGTGAGGGTCTGGGTCAGGCGGCGCAGCGACTCGTGCGGGGAGATGATCCCGAGCTCGCGGGCGACCACCGTGCTCCACAGGTAGCCGCCGATGTTGGTCGGCGACGTGTACTGGCTGCGGACCGGGTCGGTGACCGAGGCACCGATGTTGTCGGCGGGCAGGCCGGTCTTCTCGTCGGTCATCGCGACCAGGCTGCGCCAGGTGTCGCGCGCCCAGCGGCCGACCAGGGCCTTGTCGTGACGGTCTGGCTTCCAGCCGCCCTTGAGCTGATCGGCTGGTGAGGTCGTTCCTCCGTACGCGGGAACTGCGGTGCCGACCAGGGCGGCCGTTCCGGTCGCTGCGAGGAGGGTCCGGCGACTGATGTTGGCGGTCATCATGCGTCTCCTTATTTGAGGCCAGTACTGTGCTACTTCAGTCCAGTGATGGCGATGCCCTTGGTGACGTGCCGCTGGAAGACCAGGAACATCACCAGCACCGGTACGACGACCACGACCGCGCCGGCCATCAGCAGGCCGTAGTTCTGCGCGTTCTGCCCGGTCGAGTACAGCGCCAGGGCGACGGGAAGGGTGTACTTGTCCTCGGTCTGGGCGATCACCAGCGGCCAGAGGAAGTTGTTCCAGGAACCGAGAAAGGTCAGGATGCCGAGCGTGGCCAGCGCGGGACGGGTCAGCGGCAGCATGATCCGGGCGAAGATGCCCAGCTCGCTGGTGCCGTCCACCCGCCCGGCGTCCATCAGGTCGTCCGGCAGCCCGGAGAAGAACTGCCGCATCAGGAACACGCCGAACGGCGAGACCAGGAACGGCAGGATCAGCCCGGGGTAGCTGTTGGCCAGCCCGGCGTTGGTGACGAACACGAACAGCGGCACGAAGGTGACCATCCCGGGCACCATCAGCGTCGCCAGCACCAGCACGAACAGCGCGTTGCGGCCCTTGAACCGCAGCTTGGCCAGCGCGTACCCGATCATCGAGCAGAACGCCAGGTTGCCGGCCGTCACGGCGAGCGCCACCACGGTGGAGTTGAAGAAGTACCGCGGGAAGTTCGCCTTGTTGAACAGGTCGTCGTAGTTCTGCGAGGTCGGTGCCTGAGGCAACCAGGTCGGAGGGACCTGGAGCAGCTCGCCCTGGGTCTTGAAGCTGCCCAGCAGCATCCAGACGAACGGCGCCGCGACCGCGACCAGCCCGAGCACGGCGATCAGGTAGATCCACCAGGTGCGGCGCATCACTTCTCCCTCAGCAGCCGGAACTGGATGAACGTGATCACGGCGATCACCACGAACAGGATGTAGGCCATCGACGTGGCCAGCCCGTAGTTGCCGAAGCCGAACTGCTGGTAGGTGTACATCGACACCGACAGCGTCGAGTTCAGCGGACCGCCCTGGGTCATCACCAGCGGTTCCTCGAAGAACTGCAGGTAGCCGATCCCGGTGGTGACGCTGGTGAACAGGATGGTCGGCCGCAGCAACGGCACGATCAGGTACCGGAACCGTTGCCACGGGCCCGCACCGTCGATCTGGCCGGCCTCCTCGACGGTCGCCGGGATGCCCTGCAGCCCGGCCAGGAAGATGATCATCGCCGAGCCGAAGTTGCGCCAGACCGCCATCGCGATCAGCGACGGCATCGCCCAGGTCTTGGACGCCAGCCAGTTCGGCCCGTCGATCCCGAACCAGCCGAGCACCGTGTTCAGCAGACCGGCGTCCGGGGCCAGCACGAACCGCCAGATCACCGCGATCGCGACGATCGAGGTCACCACCGGCAGGTAGTAGCCGACCTTGAACAGCGCCTGGAACCGCTTGATGCCACGGTCCAGCAGCACCGCCGCGGCCAGCGCGACCGCCAGCGTCAGCGGTACGCCGACCACCACGAAGTACGCTGTGTTGAACGCGGCCTTGCGGAACGTCTCGTCGGACAGGGCCTTCACGTAGTTGTCGAGACCGACACCCTCGACCGCGAACGGCGTCCGCAGGTCACGCTGCTTGATGTCGGTGAAGCTCATCCCGAACGAGCCCAGTACCGGCCCGGCCGTGAAGGCCAGGAACAGCACCACGAACGGCAGGACGAGGATCCACGCGGCGGCGGTCTCGCGTCGAAGCGATCGCATCGGTCAGCTACCGGTGCCGATCGACGAGGCCTTGGTCTGGATCGCCTTCGCGGTCTCCTCCGGGGACTGGCCGGCCTTGGCCATCTTCTCCACCTCGGTGTCGAACGCGGTCGCGACCTGCTCCCAGTTCACGATCGCGGGCGGCGCCTTGGCGGTCTCCAGCTGCTTGCCGAACACCGGCAGCAGCGGGTCGTTCGCGATGCTCGGGTCCTTCCAGGCGGCCTGGACGGCGGGCAGGTCGGTCGACAGCTTGAACCAGTCGGCCTGCGTCTTGCCGTCGGACAGCCACTTGACCAGCTTCCAGGCGCCGTCCTTGTTCTTGCTCGCCTTGAACACGACGAAGTTGCTGCCACCGACGAACGACGTCGAGGTCTTGTTCTTCGGCAGCTCGAAGACGCCGATGTTCGGCTTGATCTTGTCGCCGCCGAGCTTGGCGATCGAGCCGGCCATCCACGGTCCGGAGATGAACATCGGGGCCTGACCGCTGACGAACTGCGCCTCGGTCTGGTTCGGCGGCAGGTCGGTCCCGGCGATCTTCTCGGTGAAGAACGACTGGTAGTACTTCAGCCCCTCCTGCATCTCCGGCGTGTCGAGCGTGAACTCCTTGTCGTCGTCGGAGGTGATGTTCGCCCCCGCCGACCAGGCGAACGGCATCACGCTCTGCCAGGAGCCCTGGCCGCCCGGCTGCAGGTTGATGCCGTACTTCGCACCGGCCTTGTCCTGCATCGCCTTGGCCATCGCCTTCAGCCCGTCCCAGTCGGTCGGGGGGGTGGTGATGCCGGCCTTCGCGGCCAGGTCCTTGCGGTAGTAGACGACCCGCGTCTCGACGTACCAGGGCACGCCGTAGCCGACGTCCTTGACCTTGGTGGTGTCCAGCGCGCCGGGGAAGAAGCTGCTGGTGTCGATCCCGGCCGGGGTCGGGTCGAGCGCGCCGAGATCGGCGAACTCGCCCATCCAGGTGGTGCCGACCATCGCGGCGTCCGGCAGCGACTGCGCGGTGATCGCGGTGGTGAACTTGTTGTGCGCGGCGTCCCATGGGATCGGCGTGACCGTCACCTTGGTGCCGGGGTTGGCGGCCTCGAACTCCTTGGTCAGCTTGGGCAGGTTCTCGCCCTCGGTGCCCATCGCCCAGACGGTCAGGTTCCCGGTGGCCGGGTCGCTGCCGATGCTGGTGCTCGCCTGCGGTGCCGACTCGGGGGATTCCTCGGACCGGCCGCAGCCGGACAGGGCCAGCGCCGCGGCGGTGAGTACGGCGCCGCCGGTCACCAGCCGGCCACGGGTGCTCTGGGTGATCATGCTCGTCTCCTCAGTTGTCTACTGCTGTGTTCGTGCCGTCGTCCCCCGGTGCGGTGCCGCAGGAGTCCCGCAGCACCAGTTCTGTCGGTAGTACGTCGTTGCGCGCCCTGGTGCGTTCCCCGGTCACGCGTTCGTGCAGTCGCTGGGCCGCCAGCCGGCCGAGCTCGGCCATCGGCTGCCGGACGGTCGTCAGCCCCGGCGACACGTACCGTGCCGCCATCACGTCGTCCCACCCGGTCACCACCATTTCGCTGGGGACACCGACTCCGCCGTCCCGCAGGGCCTGTACGGCGCCGAGTGCGATCTCGTCGTTCGCACAGACCAGACCGTCCGGCCGGGTGGTTGCCCTCAGCAACTCCCTGGCGAAGGCAGTACCTGCTGTTTCGGTCAGTGGTACCCGCTCAGGCTCCGGGACCTTGAAACCTCGCGCGTCCAGTGCTTTCGCGAACCCCTCGTAGCGCTGCGACACGTCGTACGAGCTGGCCGGATCGCCGACGAACAGCAGGTCCTGCCGTCCGTGGTCGAGCAGTCGCGTCGTGAGCCGCTCGGCGCTCGCCGCGCTCTCGGTCCGGACCGAGTCGCAGCCGGTCACGGGCGGGTGCGCGACCACGACCACCGGCACGTTCGCGCGGCGCAGGTCCTGGATCACGTCCAGCCCGAGCGCGTTGCCGTGGACAACGATTCCGTCCACCCGGCTCGCTAGGTCCCGCACCGTCTTGGCGGGATGGGGATTCCCGTGCGTGACGGTCAGTACGACGCTCTGCCCGTGCTCGCCGGCCCAGCGTTCGTAGCCCATCAGCAGGTCGCCGTAGAACGGGCCGGCCAGGTCGGGCAGCACGAGCCCGTGCGCCTCGTGACGTTGCACCGCGAGGCTTCGGGCGGCGCGCAGTGGAACGTAGTTGAGCTCGTGCGCCGCCTGGTCGACCCGGGCGCGGGCTTTCGCGGAGACCGGTCCGGTGCCCTGCAGTACCCGCGAGACCGTCGCGATCGACAACTGCGCCAGCGCGGCGACGTCGTAGATCGTCGCCGGCTTGCCGGTCGGTCCGGGGGGCATCGCGGGGACTCCTTTAGGAAGCTTCGGCGCCGAATGGAAGCGCTTACAGTTTTCGACCCTGCCTTGTCCCGGGGTGGTTGGTCAAGGGTTCGGGCCTGCTCGATCCGTGGTCTGAGACGATGACCGGGTGACCACACACGCAGCGTCAGGGGAGCGGAAGGACCGGCTCTGGCTGGTCCGCCACGGCGAGACCGAGTGGAGCAAGAACGGCCGGCACACGTCGACGACCGACCTGCCGCTGACCGCGGAGGGTGAGCGGATCGCGGGAGAGTTGCGCGACCGCCTGCAGGGGCACGACTTCGACCTGGTGCTGACGAGCCCGCGGCAACGCGCCCGGCGTACGGCGGAACTGGCCGGCTTCGCGGACGCCGAGGTCGACGACGACCTGGTCGAGTGGGACTACGGCGACTACGAAGGCATCACCACCGCGCAGATCCGCGAGACCGTGCCCGGCTGGACGGTCTGGGCCAACCCCGTACCCAACGGTGAAACGCCCGCCCAGGTCGCGGCGCGCCTCGACCGCGTGAACGCCCGGATCGCGGCCGTCGACGGCGACGTCCTGGTGTTCGGCCACTCGCACGCGCTGCGCGCATTGACCGCCCGCTGGCTCGAGCTGGACGTCACGGAGGGTCGCCACTTCGTGCTCAACACCGCAACGGTCTCGATCCTCGGCTGGGAACGCGGCTCAGCGGTCATCCATCAGTGGAACTCGTAGCGGTCGCATTCAGCCGGGAAGGGCGTTCCACTGGGCCAAGGTGGAGGCCAGCAGGGTCGCCGTCGGCAGGTTGTCGAGCTCGTCGCGGCTGACGAAACGGGCGTCGTCGGCGTCGTCGCCGGCTTTGAGCGTCCCGCCGACCTGCTCGGCCTGGTAGTCGCGGATCACGTACAGACGGTGCTCGGGAGCATCCCGTTCGACCTCTCCGACGAGATCGCCGACGACGACCTGGAGACCGGTTTCCTCCGCGACCTCGCGGGCCACGGCGGTCGGGTCGTCCTCACCCGGTTCGACCCGGCCGCCCGGCAGCGACCACAGCCCGCGGCCGGGCTCGTTGGCCCGCTGGACGAGCAGCAGACGGTGCTGGTCGTCGTACACCAGGGCTCCGACACAGTCGATCCGGTCACGCTCCATGTGGATAACAGTAAGGAGAGGGGTGCGGTCCGGATAGCATCAGTGCCGAGACTTGTCCAGAACTGATCTCTCTTGTCGCGAACTGTCTCTCTTGACCAGAGAAAGGATCCCGATCGCTCGTGCGCATCGACCTGCACACCCACTCCAACCGCTCGGACGGCACCGACCCGGTCGACGTCCTGATCGCGCACGCGCAGCGGGACGGCCTGGACGTGATCGCGCTCACCGATCACGACACGGCCGACGGGTGGGCCGAGGGCCGGCGCGCCGCGGAGGAGCTCGGGATCGGCTTCGTGCCCGGGATCGAGATCTCCTGCAAGCTGCGGGGGATCGCGGTCCACCTGCTCGCGTACCTGCCCGACCCGTCGTACCAGCCGCTGGCCGAGGAGCTGCGCGTCATCCGCGACGGCCGCACCGACCGGCTCCCGTCGATCGTCGCCCGGCTGAACGGGCTGGGCGTCCAGCTCACCGTCGACGAGGTGCTCGCCCAAGCCACCGGTACGCCGTCGGTCGGCCGCCCGCACGTCGCCGACGCGCTGGTTGCCAACGGCACCGTCGCGAACCGCGGCGAGGCGTTCGACCGGTTCCTGGCCGACGGCCGGCCGGGGCACGTGTCGCACTACGCGATCGACCCGGGCCGGGCGATCGAGCTGGTCCGCGCGGCCGGGGGTGTCCCCGTGATCGCGCACCCGTGGGGCCGCTCGAGCTACAAGGTGGTCACCGCCGAGACGATCGCCCAGCTGGTCTCCGACCACGGGCTGGCCGGGATCGAGGTCGACCACCAGGACCACTCGCCGGAGTCGCGGGCGACGCTGCGCGGGATCGCCGAGGACCTGGGCATCATCTGGACCGGTTCGAGCGACCACCACGGGCTCGGCAAGGTGAACCACGAGCTCGGGGTGAACTCGACCGACCCGGAGCAGTTCCAGCGGCTGCTCGAGGTCGCCAAGGAGAACGCCGCCGCGAGCGGCGCCCGAGTGCCCGAGGCGTACCTGCCGTGAACTCCGTCATCAACCTCGGCCTGCTCAGCGAAGTCTTCGTCACGCTGTTCGTGATCATGGACCCGCCCGGCACGGTGCCCGTGTTCATCTCGCTGACCGCCGGGCAGTCCCGCGCGGTCCGCAAGAAGGCCGCCTGGCAGGCGGTCCTGGTCGCCTTCGGCGTGATCGTGGTGTTCGCCGCCTTCGGCCAGCAGATCCTGCACAACCTGGGCATCACGCTCCCGGCCCTGCAGGCCGCCGGCGGACTGCTGCTCCTGCTGATCGCGCTGCAGTTGCTGACCGACACCGCCGAAGACCCGGTGCAGACGAAGAACGTCAACATCGCCTTCGTCCCCCTCGGCACGCCGCTCCTGGCCGGCCCCGGCGCGATCGTCGCCACCATGGTGTTCGTCCAGCGCGCGGACGGCTCCGTGCCCGAGGTGGTCGCGATCTCGGTCGGCATCGTCCTGATCCACCTGGTGATGTGGCTCACGCTGCGCTTCTCCGGCGTCATCATGCGCATCCTCGGCGAGAACGGCGTCCTCCTGGTCACCCGCATCGCGGGCCTCCTCCTGAGCGCCATCGCCGTCCAGCTGGTCGCCGACGCGGTCTCGGACTTCATCAAGGCCGGCTGAGCATCAAGGCCGGCTGAGCGTTCGCCGTACCAGCGCCGTGTGCGCGGCGTGCCAGCGCGGGGCTGGACAGTGGGGTCACCGATCCACAGAGGGGTGACCATGACCACCAAGACCGTGAACAAACTGCCGGTCCCCGGCGCGACACTGCACTACGAGGTCACCGGCACCGGCCCGATCCTGCTCCTGATCGCCGGCGGCTTCACCGACGGCGGCGTCTTCGACTCGATCGTCGGCCAACTGGCCGCCGACTACACCGTCGTCACCTACGACCCCCGAGGCAACTCCCGCAGCCCGTACGACGCCCAGCGCGCCCGCCCCACAAGCCAGCCGCCAAGGTCCCAAGTAGTCGCCACCGCCGAGCACTCCCGCTCCGAAACAGTCCCCGCCGACGCGCGCTCCACCGATCCCCGCCCGGCTGGCCCCCGCCCTCAAGTAGTTGCCACCGACGAGCTCCCACAGGCAGTCCCCGCCCACCCGCACGACGAACGCATCGACCAGTCGGCCGAGGACGCCCTCGCGCTCATCGACGCCGTCGGCGGCGGCGAGCCGGCGTACGTGTTCGGCAGTTCCTCCGGCGCGATCACCGGCCTCAACTGATCACCCGCCACCCCGACCGCGTCCGCATGCTCATCGCGCACGAACCACCCGCCGTCGGCGTCCTGGCCCGACGCCACCACCGCGCACGCGTTCTTCGAGGACGTCCACAGCACCTACACCACCGACGGCCCGGTCCCGGCGTTGCACCTGTTCGCCGGCGGCCTCGGGTTCGACGACGACGACCAGCCGGCGCCCGAGGACCTCCGCCCGGAGTACCGGCACGCCGTCGAGCGCATGATGGGCAACACCAACACCTTCTTCGCCCACAAGTTGTTGCCCTTCACCCGCTACCGCCCCGATCTCGACGCGCTCCGCGAGGTCGCCGCCAAGATCGTCCCCGCGGCCGGCGCCGACTCCGCCGAACACCTCCCGGCCCGCCCGATCGGCGTCATCGCCGACGAGATCGGCTGGCCGGTCGTCACCTTCCCCGGCGGCCACTCCGGCTACGCGTCCCACCCGGTCCAGTTCGCCACCCTGCTCAACCGCCTGCTGGAGTCCGACCAAACCACCTGACCCAACCTGGCCACCAGTAAGAAACCAGGTTGACGCCCCGCGCCGGCCCGGCGTACCGTCACTCTCCTTCCCTTGACAACGGCGCGTTCAGCGTGCCGCCACAGTGGTGTCCGAACCCCCGGGTCCTTCAGGATCCGGGGCAGTTCAGCGTGCCGCTGTGCCTCCGGACACCACTCACCGATGAGTGAAAGGAGGTTGCCGTGGGCGTCTACTGGGCGATCGCGGTCCGGTCGTTCCGCCGGTTCTCGACGTACCGGATCGCCACCCTGTCGGGCGCGTTCACCAACACCGTCTTCGGGTTCATCTTCTGCGGCGTGTACCTGACGCTGTGGGAGCAGCGCCCGAACCTCGGCGGGTACGACGTCACCGACGCGCTCACCTTCGTCTGGTTGCAGCAGGGCCTGCTGGTCCCGATCGGGATCTTCGGCGCGCGTACCACCGTCGAGCTCGGCGAGCGGGTCCGCACCGGCGAGATCGCCGTCGACCTGTACCGGCCGACCCACCTGATGCTGTGGTGGTTGTCGATGGACGCCGGCCGCGCCGCGTTCGAGCTGCTCGCCCGCGGCGGTGTCCCGTTGCTCGTCGGCTCGCTGGTCTTCGACCTGCGCTTCCCGTCGTCGCCGCTGCAGGGGTTCGCGGTCGGGGTCGCGCTGGCGTTCGGGATCCTGGTCAGCTTCGGCATCCGGTACCTGGTCGCGCTGTCCGGGTTCTGGATCACCGATTCGCGCGGCCTGGAAGGGCTCGCGCTGGTGCTGTCGCTGTTCTTTTCCGGCACGATCCTGCCGCTGGTGGTGTTCCCGGGCTGGTTCGGCGAGTTCGCCCGCGCGACGCCGTGGGCCGCGACCATGCAGGTACCGATCGACGTCTGGCTCGGCCAGAACCTCCCGGCCCGGGCGCTCGCGTTCCAGCTCGGCTGGATCGTCGTCCTGCTGCTGATCGGCCGGCTCGCGACCGTGCTGGCGACCCGGAAGGTGGTGATCCAGGGTGGCTGACGCTTCGTTGCGTAGGGCAATGGCCTGGCCAGGCCAGTACTGGATGCTCGTGCTGATGTGGATCCGCTCGTCGCTGGCCTACCCGGCGTCGTTCGTGCTGCTGCTGATCGGGTCCGCGCTGATCACGGTGACCGACTTCGTCGCCGTCCTGATCATGTTCAGCCACATCGAGAGCTTCGGCGGCTTCGACCTCGGCCAGATGGCGCTGCTGTACGGGACCGCGTCGATGACGCTCGGCATCGCCGACCTCGTCACCGGCTCGATCGAACGCGTCGGCCAGCGGATCCGGACCGGCGACCTGGACGTCTGGCTGGTCCGCCCGGTCCCGGCGTTCATCCAGGCGATCGCCGACAACTTCGCGCTCCGGCGCCTCGGCCGCCCGCTGCAGGCCGGCCTGATCCTCGGTCTCGGGATCGGTGCCGTCGACATCGAGTGGACCGTCGTGAAGGTGCTCTTCCTGGTCGTCTCACTGGTCAGCGGCGCGGTCATCTTCGCCGCGATCTTCGTGCTCGGCGGCGCGTTCCAGTTCATCGCGATCGACTCGGCCGAAGTCGCCAACTCGTTCACGTACGGCGGCCAGCAGCTCACCCAGTACCCGCTGTCGATCTTCGGCCAGGACATCGTCCGGGCCGTCACGTTCGTCGTACCGCTTGCCTTCGTCAACTACTACCCGGTGCTCTACGTACTGGGCAAGCCGGCCCCGCTGGGCCTGCCGTCCTGGATCGGCCTGCTGGCCCCGGCCGTCGCGGTCGTGATGACCGCGGTCGCGTCGCTGGCCTGGCGAGGCGGTCTCCGCCGCTACCGCAGTACAGGGAGCTGATTGTCGTGCCCGTCATCGAGCTGGACCAGGTGTCCCGCGCGTTCACCGTCTCCACCCGCACCGGCCTGCGCCGGACCCGCCGCGAGGTCCGCGCCGTCGACGACCTCTCGTTCACCGTCGAACCCGGCGAGGTGATGGGCTACATCGGCCCGAACGGCGCCGGCAAGTCCACCACCATCAAGATGCTCACCGGCATCCTGGTCCCGACCGGCGGCACCATCCGCGTCGCCGGCGTCGACCCGTCCCGCCACCGCACCCGCCTGGCCAAACGCATCGGCGTCGTCTTCGGCCAGCGCACCACCCTGTGGTGGGACCTCCCGCTGAAGGACTCCTTCGCCGTCCTCCAGAAGATGTACGGCGTCCCGCCCGCCCGCCACCGCGAGAACCTGGACACCTTCGTCGACCTCCTGGACCTCGGCGACCTCCTCGACGTCCCCGTCCGCGCGCTGTCGCTGGGCCAGCGCATGCGCGGCGACATCGCCGCCGCCCTGCTCCACGACCCCGACATCGTCTACCTCGACGAACCCACCATCGGCCTCGACATCGTCAGCAAGGCCCGCCTCCGCACGTTCCTCGCCCAACTCAACAAGGCACGAGGCACCACGGTCATCCTCACCACCCACGACCTCGACGACATCGAGGCCCTCTGCTCGAGAGTCATGGTCATCGACCACGGCCAGCAGGTCTACGACGGCACCTTGACCGGCCTCAGAGCCTCCCAATCAGCCCCACGCACCCTCGTCGTGGACCTGGCCACCCCCCACCCACCCATCACCATCGAAGGCGCCACCGTCACCCGCACCGACGGCCCCCGCCAGTGGCTCTCCTTCCCACCCACCACCTCAGCCGCCCCCTTGGTCGCCCAGATCGCCGCCACCTACCCCTTGGTCGACCTCTCCGTCCAGGAGCCCCCCATCGAATCCATCATCACCAAGCTGTACACGTCCCCGATGGAACCGGTAGCCGAGTAGGGCGATGCGGCTTCAGGCGAGATCAGCAACCTTCGACGCGAAGACGACCTCCGGGTCCACAGCCGTCCGGTCGTCCCGCCATTCCTGCACGATCTCCGGGTCCTCCGCCTCGTCGAAAGTCCCGACTCCCGCGGCCATCAGGCGCTGTGCTTCGGCGATCGTGATCTCGACGTACTCGAGCTCGTGCAGGAAGTAGTAGTCGTGCCGGGCGGTCTCGTTCCGGTGGAACTTCCCGGTGTTCGCGACGTAGGTCCAGACGTCGAGATCGATCACCGCCGCCACCAGGTGTGGTTCGCCGTCCTCATCCTTGACCATGAACAGTCGTGTCATCGTGCCAATCCGTCCCGTCCGTCGTCGCGCCAGCGCTCCTGTGGCTCCTGCCCGCGCTCGGTCTCCGTCGTGGGCGGGAGCTCCTTCGACGCGCGAGGCGTCGTACCGCGTTCTCTACCGTAACTTCTCCGCTCGACCGGTACGCCGCCCAGGTTCGTCAAGGTCTCGATCCCAGCCGGCTGCGTCAGCTCGGCCGAACAACCAACGGCGAAGGTGAGCATCTCGTCGCGAAGATGCTGAGGTTGCCGGTGGTCTCGCTCGATCTCGTACGCCGCGGTGGTCTCCTCCTTCACGGCGATCGACTCCCGGGAGTGCACCTGGACCTCGATCAGCTCCCCGTGCGCGCGAAGGAAAATGTGGAGGCCCTTGTAACGACTGCCCTCGGTGTAGGAGTGATGAGCCGACTCCGTACTCCACCCCCGAGCCGTCAATCTGTCCACCACTTGCTCTGCCGTTCCAACGACCTGGTCCGGTCGATCGACCCCGACGGTGTAACGCAGCACGTCCTCGGGTTCCTTGGCCGGCCTCGCGTACCGCCTGTTGCCCTTCAGCTTGCGCGCCAAGGACTGAGGCGACTTCAGGCGATTCTCGAGGTGGTACGGAACATGGCGCCGTCCATCGAGGCCAGCATGTCCGCGGTGACCCGAGGCTCCACCCGAGCGGCCCGAGCCAGCAACGCAAGGCTCCGCTCCGTCGCGTTGACACCGAACTCGGCCACGATGCTCTGCCGATCCGGCAGGTCACCCCAGTCGAGTCGGTACCGCCGGCTGAGATGGGCATGCAACTCCGCCGGCTCCGGCAAGCGGTCGTCCCGCATGTAGGCCCCCCAGTGGTCGTCGTCCTTCGACCGTAGTTACTGGAGAAGCCGCCGTGGGGCAGAGATCTGAATCTGTGGACAACTTCCCACGTTTTAGTTGCCCCGAGCACCGGCATGGACGCCGCGCCGGCCCAGCCGAGAGCCCCGGCTGTCTCGTCGTACTACTCAGCCGAGGTCGGCGGCCATGGAGGCGAAGACGATCTCGGGGTCCATGGGGGAGGGGTCGTCGAGCCATTCCTGGAGGGTGTCGGGGTCGACTTCGCCGTCGAAGGTGCCGAGCCCGCCCGCGATCAGCCGCTTGGCCTCGGGGATCTCGATCGCGTCGTACAGAAGCTGCTGCAGGTAGAAGTAGTCTTCCTGCGCGGACGAGTTGCGGTGGAACTTGCCCGTGTTGGCGACGTACGTCCACACGTCGTCGTCGATGACGGCGGCGACCAGGCGGGGCTCCCCGGTCCTGGACTTGATCAGATACAGCCTCGTCATCGGTCGATCTCGTCCCGTCCGTGGTGGTTGCGGCGCCGGTGCGGCTCCTGCCGCTGGTCGTTGTCCTGTCCCGCTGCGGAGCCCTCGGTCGCCCTGGGCGATCTGGCGGGTGTCCTACCGTAGCCTCTGACCTCGACCGGAACGCCGCCCAGGTGTGTCAGTGCGTCGATCCCGGCGGGCTGGGTCATCGGGTCCGAGTACTTGATGCACTTGTCCAGCGCCTCGTCCTTCTCGGCCTTCGGTCGGTCGCGGTCCCGGAAGACCTCGTACCACCTGGTCGTCGCCTCCTTCACGGCGATCGACTGGCGGGAGTGGACCTGCAACTCGACCACCTGTCCGTGGCCACGGAGGAAGAAGTGCAGGCCTTTGTAGCGGCTGCCCGGCTGGTAAGAGTGATGCGCCGACGCCATCGACCAGCCACGCGCCCTCATCCGGTCGACCAGCTGCCGGGCGGTTCGCACGACCTGGTCCGGGTGGTCGACGCCCACGGTGTACCGCAGGATGTCCTCCGGCGGTGTGTACGGCGGACCGAGCCGATTCTCCTTCTTCAGCTTGCGGGCCAGCGACTGCGGCGACTTCAGCCGGTTCTTCAGGTGGTACGCGAACGCGTCGTCGTCGATCGATCCCGTCACGTCGGCCGTGACCCGCGGTTCGGCGCGAGCGGCCTCGGCGAGCAGGGCGAGCGCGCCGTCCGCCGCGTCGGCGCCGTACTGCGCGGCGATCTCCTCCCGGGTCGGTAGGTCGCCCCAGTCGAGGGGATGGGCTCGGCTGACGTGGGCGTGCAGCTCCGCCGGTTCCGGTAGGCGGTTGTCCCGCATCTGATCCCCCAGGTGGTCGTTGTTCTTCGAAGGTAGTGAGTTCGGGAGTGGCCGTGGGGTGGGGATTTGGATCTGTGGATAACTGGTGAGGAGGTTTCAGGTTGTGACCTGGTGGGGGTGGGGTCGTTGGGGGTTTGGTGGAGGGACCCAACCGGACGTGGGGTGGAGAGGGTAGACAGGGTGTGGCTGCGACGATGATCGAGCGGGGTGGGGTGGTGGCGCCTCCGGCGGACGGGGCCGGGTTTGTCGCGTGGGTGCGGCCGCATCTGCCGGCGATGGCGCGGGTGGCCGGGCGGTTGGGGGTGGGGGCCGACCGGGACGACATCGTGCAGGAGGCGTTGACGCGTGCCTGGATGAAGCGTGGGCAGTACGACGCGGCGCGCGGGTCGGCGTCGGCGTGGTTGCTGGCGATCACGGCGGACCAGGCGCGGAAGGCGGCGCGGCGGGTTCGGCCGGTGGTGGAGTTGGCCGAGCACGACGCCGCGGCGACGGGTGGGGACGTCGACGGGCGGGTGGACGTCGGGCAGGCGATGGAGGCGTTGTCGGTGCGGCAGCGGCTGGCGGTGGACTGTTTCTACTTCGCCGATCTGTCGGTGGCCGACACGGCCGCCGTGATGGGGTGCTCCGAGGGCACCGTGAAATCAACTCTTTCCGACGCGCGGGCGCGCCTGCGGTCCTTGCTGGAGGTCAGCGAATGACACCGACCGACGAGATCGACGAGCTGCTGCGGCAGGCGGGTTCTCGGTGGCGTGCCGAGCAGCCTTCGCCACCGGAGCCGGATCTGGAGCGGATCACGCGGAAGCCGAGGCGGCGATGGGTCGTTCCGGCGCTGGCCGCGGCGAGCGTCGCGGCGATCGCGGCGGCGGCGCTGGTCGTCCTGCCCGGCGGCGACGACGAGCCGGTGGTTGCCCCGGGCAACGGGAAGACGCATCCGCTGGAGGTCCGGGACGGGGACCGGGTGGAGGTCAGCGGTCAGGTGGTCGCGGCGCCCGGCGTACCGGTGCGGTACTGCTTGCCGGTGCCGGCGATCTCGGTGGGCGGTCCCGGGGGCGAGGCGCCGGCGTGCGCGCCCGGTGCGGCGGTGGATCTGACCGGGGTCGATCTCACGCGGCTGATCGACCTGAACGTGATCGGCGGCGTCAAGACCGGCAACGCCAAGCTGGTCGGGATCTGGAAGGCCGGGACGATCGCGGTCGAGGAACAGGGACCGCCTGCGACAGTGCAGCCGGGCGACGCGGCGCCGACGGTTCCGTGTGCGGCGCCCGCCGGTGGATGGACGAAGGGCGACGCGAGTCAGTCGATCACCCCAGCGATCGAGCAGTTCGTGAAGGCTCGTACGGCGGACCTGCAGAACCCGTGGATCGGCTGGCCGGAAGGGTTCCCGACCGAGACGACGCCCGGTGCCCCGCCGAACAAGCCGAGCGTCCTGATGATCGGTGTCGCGCACGGCGATGTCGCGGCCGTACGGCGGGCGCTGGAGCCGCAGGTCAAGGGCAACCTGTGCGTGACGCAGGTGAAGGTGAGCCAGTCCGAGGCCGCGAAGCAGCAGGCGGCCGTGGAGGCGCTGCCGATTCGGGAGTACGGGATCACCTCGGTGGGGCTTGGCGTCGGCGACAAGCCCGTGCGGGTGGAGCTGCGGATCCTGGATGAGAAGACGCTGACCGCGCTGAAGCCGGTCGGGGTGGACTCGCTGGACCTGCAGCCGTACATCCGGCCGGTCAGCTGAGCAGGTCGACCAGGGCGTCGCCGCGAGGGGTGCGTTGGATGCGGACCTCGCGGCCGGCGCGGTGTCGGACGACCAGGCCGGCTGCCGCGAGCTGGGTGCAGTGGTACGTCGCCGTGCTGGGCCCGGCGTTCAGCTGGCGGGCCAGGCGGCCCATGGAGACAGGGCGGACCAGGGCGCGCAGGATGGCGGCGCGGAGCGGGCCGATCAGCAGGGCGAGGCTGTCGGCAGCTGGTGGCGGCGCCTCGCCCAGGCGGTCCAGGCCGGGGACCGGGTAGCCAAGCCACACCCGGTCCGGCTCGTCCAGGTTGAAGACCGACGCCGACGTACCGGACACCAGCGGGACCAGTACGACGGGCCGGTCCTTGAGGACGACCCGGTACGGGTGCTGGTCGGACAGGTAGAGCGTCTGCTCGCCGTACCGGGCACGGGTGCTCAGGTTGGACAGCAGTACGTCGAGCCCGCCCGTCACGGTCGCAGCGCCGATCCGGTCGGTCTCCCGCGCGCGGATCCCGCTCGACTCCTGCCAGATCGGCGCGTACGCCGTCCAGGCCGCGGTCAGCAGCCTCACGTACAGCCCGAGCCACTGGCGCGGCCGCCGCAGTGCACCCCTCCAGGGCATCGGCGGCTCGCCAGGTGTCATGAGTTCGACGTCCTCGCCGAGCTCGTCGGGCGTGACGTTCGCGATCCGGTCGAGCTGCTCCTGGACGGGCGAACCGTCGATCCCGAGCGGGGTCAGGCAGGCCGGCAGCAGCGCGCCGGTGCGGTTGAACATCGGGATCACCGCTTGGGCCGCGTCGGGCGGCAGCGCCCGGCGGATCGTGCGGATCCAGTCCGGGGCGATCCCCTGGCGGGGGCCACCGAGCGTGTCGACGACCAGCGAGATCAGGCTCGCCATCGGTGCCGGCGCGACGCCGATCCGGACCCGGCTCAGCTCGCCCAGGACCAGCTCGGTGTGCCGAGGGCTGACCGTCGCGTTCATCGGGGACCCTCTCGAGTGGCCGGTCGGACTAGACCAGATTAACCACCGCAGAGGGCCAGGTGACGGCTTGTCCTCAGTGGTGGTCGTGGAAGAAGTCGACCAGGATCCGCGCGGTCGCGGCCGGTTGCTCGATCGCGGGGGAGTGGCCGGCGTCGGCGATCACCTGCGGCTTCACGCCGAGCAGGTCGGCCATCCGGTCCTGCACCGCGAGCGGCCAGCCGTCGTCGGTCTCGCCGTACGCGACCTGAGCCCGTACGCCGGACGCCGCCAGCTTCTCGGTCCGGTCCTCCGCGTCGATCAGCCGCTTGCTGATCTCGGCCAGGCCCACCGGCACGTTCCCGGTGAACCGCCGGCGCAGGAACGCCGCGATCTCGGTCGCGGGCGCGACGTACCGCGGCTCCTTGCTGTCGTGCTCCAGCTTCAGGTCGTACACCTGCTCGATCGGCAGGTTGTCGAGGCCGAACGCCAGCATCTGCAGCCCCTGCACCTTCGCCTCGTCGCTGAAGCCGCCCGGCCCCGAGCAGAGCAGCGTGATCGTGGAGAACACCGACGAGTCGGCCAGCACCGCCTCCCGCGCGACCAGCCCGCCGAACGAGTGCCCGACCAGCTGGCTGTAGCCGCCCAGCTCCTTGCTCATCGCGACCACGTCGAGCGCGAGCTCCTTCAGCGTGTACGCCGAGGGGTCGGCCGGTCCGGGCGTCTCGTACTGTCCCCGCTGGTCGACCGCGACCGCGCGCCAGCCGAAGCGGGCCAGGTGGTCGACCAGCGGAGTGAAGTCCTCCTTGCTGCCGGTCCAGCCCGGGACCAGCAGCGCCGTACCGAGCGGCGTACCGACGTCGGGCACGGCCTGCAGGGTGGCGAAGTTGCCACGGTCGGTCTCGAGCGTGACGGGACGAACCCCGTCGGGCAGGGTCAGCGTGCGCGGCGTACTCACGACTCCACGGTATCCCGCTGCTTGGTTCGCAGCAGGGTGGCGGTGGCCACAGCCAGCACGACGACGATGCCCAAGCTGACGAGGGCAGCGACCTGTACGCCGTTCGTGTACGCCGACCTGGTGAGCTCCAGGACCTGCCTGGCCAGCGGGCCAGGCAGCTGCTCGGCCACTGCGACCGCGCTGCCCAGTGTGTCGCGTGCGTCGCTGGAGACCCCAGCGGGCAGCGTCTGCTCGGTCACCTGGCTGCGGTAGACCGCTGTGACCAGACTGCCGGCTACAGCGACGCCGAGGGCCATGCCGAGTTCGGTGCCGGTCTCGCCCATGCCTGACGCGAGTCCGGCGCGCTCCGGCGGAGCACTGCCGACCACCAGGTCGTACGTGAGGGCCAGGACGAGCTGGATGCCGAAGTTGGCGATCACCAGGCCGACGACGGTCGTCGTGAGGCCGGACACAGCCATCAGCGCCAGACCGGGGACAGCGATGAGGAAGCCCAGCGTCATCGCCGTACCGGCGTTCAGCCGCCGGACGATCAGCGGCCCACCGAGCGTGCCGAGGATCCCGGAGACAGCTGACGGCATCATCCACAGGCCTGCCTTCAGCGGCGACAGGCCGAGCACCAGCTGGAAGTACTGGACCGACAGGAAGCCGGTAGCGGCCAGGACGAACAGGCCGAAGGTCTGTGCACCCAGCGAGACGCTGAACGACGGCAGGTGGAACAGGCGCAGGTCCACCAGCGGCTCGGCCAGGGTCAGCTGACGCCGTACGAAGGTGTAGCCGGCCAGCAGGCCTGCGGCCAGTACGGCGAGGGTGATCAGGTGTACGCCATCCTTGGCGGTCTCCTTCAGGGCATAGACCACCGCGATGATTGCACCGGTGGACAGCACCACGCTGGGCAGGTCGATCCGGCCCGCACCGGGGTGACGGAACTCGGGCAGCAGCGGCCGGGCCAGCACGAGCAGGAGCAGCAGCGGCGGGATGCCGATCAGGAACACCGCGCCCCAGTGGAAGTTCTCCAGCAGGACGCCGCCGACCAGCGGACCGGCGATCCCGCCGACCATGAAGTTGGTCATCCAGATCGCGATCGCCAGCTGGCGCTGCCGCGGGTCGCGGAACATGTTGCTGATCAGCGAGAGCGTCGACGGCATCAGCGTGGCCCCGGCCAGACCGAGCAGCGCCCGGGCGCCGATCAGCATCGCCGCGCTGGTCGCGAACGCGGCGATCAGCGACGCGACCGCGAACCCGGCGGCGCCGATCATCAGCAGCCGGCGCCGGCCGATCCGGTCGCCGACCGTGCCCATCGTGATCAGCAGGCCCGCGACGACGAAGCCGTACACGTCGATGATCCAGAGCAGCTCGGAGCTGCTCGGGCCGAGATCGGCGGTCAGCATCGGGGCGGCCAGGTGCAGGACGGTCATGTCCAGGCCAATCAGGATGGTCGGCAGGGCCAGGACGGCCAGGCCGAGCCACTCGCGGCGGCCTGCCCGGGTCGGCGGGTTCACGGTCGTAGTCATGCGGATCATCCTGAAACTTCAACAATGCTTTAAGTCAACAGGCGCCCCGGCAGGCGGCCTGTTCCACCGTGCGGCACAATGGCCGGGTGCCGCGGACGCTGGCAGTCGCCAATCAGAAGGGCGGGGTGGCGAAGACCACCACCGTCGCCACGCTCGGTGCTGCCCTGACCGAGCTCGGGCAGCGCGTGCTGCTCGTCGATCTCGACCCGCAGGCCTGCCTGACGTTCTCGCTCGGCGTCGACCCCGAGGACCTGGAGGTCTCGCTGCACCACGTGCTGCTCGGTGGGTCCAAGGCGCGCGACATCCTGATCGCGCTCGACGAGGGGCCGGACCTGGTTCCGGCGACGATCGAGCTGGCCACGGCCGAGGTCCGGCTGTCCCGCGACAGCGGTGCCGAGCAGTCGCTGCGGACGGCGCTGCGGCCGCTGGCGTCGTCGTACGACTGGATCTTGATCGACTGCCCGCCGACCCTCGGCCTGCTCACCGTCAACGGGCTGTCGGCGGCGTCCGAGGTGCTGATCCCGCTGCAGTGCGAGACGCTCGCGCACCGCGGTGTCGGCCAACTGCTGGACACCATCCACGACGTCCAGCAGCTGACCAACCCGGGCCTCGAGATCCTCGGCGTCCTCCCGACCCTGTACGACGGCCGCACGACCCACGCGCGGACCGTGCTGGAGACGATCGCCGGCACGTACGAGCTGCCGGTCCTCCAGCCGCCGATCCCCAAGTCCATCCGCTTCGCCGAGGCTCCCGCGATCGGTCAGACGATCCTCACCACCGCGCCCACCAGCCCCGGCGCGGCGGCGTACAGAGAACTGGCGAAGTCGCTGCTCTAAGGCTGTTCAGGCGTGGCGACCGGCGTACGGCGAAGGCGGTGGCGGTAGCGGTAGAGCGGATAGCCGAGCAGGGCCAGGGCGACCAGGAACGGGAGCACGGCGCCGAGCACCGTCGTCAGGGCGAAAAACGTTGTGGTGAAGGCGTTCCAGCCTCCGCTGAGACCGGCGAGGAAACCCCGGTCGTCCGTCTCCACGACCGGCGCCTTGCCCGGTTCGGCGATGACGAGGGACAAGGTGGCGAGCTCGGTCTGGCCGGACAGGGCCTTCTGCTTGGCGAGCAGGGCTTCGAGGTCGGCCTCGCGCCGGGTCAGTTCCGACTCCACCGAGACGATCTCGGCGATCGTGGTCGCCTTCGCCAGCAGGGCGCGCATCCGCTCGAGGCTGGCGCGCTGGGAGGCGATCCGGCTGTCCACGTCGACGACCTGCTCGGTGACGTCACTGGACTCCTGGCGGATCCCGGTCCGGGTGCCGAGCTCGGACAGGCGCTGGATCGCGGTCTCGTACGCCGCCGTCGGCACCTTGAGCACGAGGTTCGCGCGGGTGATCCGCCCGTCGTCGTCGCTGCCGGTGTCCTCGGACGCGACCTGACCGCGCAGGCTCGTCACGACGCCTATCGCGGCCTGGCGCTGCTTGTCGACGTCGTTGTCCTCGACGGTCAGCGAACCGGTCTTGACGATCGCCCGCGTCAGGTTCGGCTGCGCCGGAGCACCGGCTTTCTCCTTGCTGCCTTGGTCCGTGGCCGACGAGTCACCGGCCTTGTCCTGCGGCCCGCTGAACTCCGGCGCCGCGGCGCTGCCCGCCGTCGAGTTCGACTCGTTGCCGCCACCGCTGCAGCCGGACAGCGCCACGGCCGCCAGCACAACCCCTGCCGCTACGGCGGCCCACCGTGTCTTCACCATCGCCCCACACCCTCTTTCCCCTCGACGATCTGTCCAGCTAGGACGGTCGTACCGGGGGACGGCGTTGCGGTGTTCGGTCACGGTCGGGCAACAGAAAACCCCGCCCAGAACTGGACGGGGTCGTCTGCGACGTTCGGTGTTACTCGGGTGCGGTGAAGGTCGGTACGGCGGGCGCGGCCTTCTTGCGCGCGCGCTTCACCGGCTTCTCCCCGGCCGCCTCGTCAGCAGCAGGCTCGGCCGCTGCTTTCTTCGTCACGGCCTTCTTGGCCACTGTCTTCTTGGCGGCGGCCTTCTTCGCCGGTCGCTTGGCCGCGACCTTCTTGGCGACCGGAGCCTCCTCGACCACCGGGGCCTCCTCGGCAGCCGGCGCCGCGACAGCCTTCTTCCGGGTCCGCTTCGGCTTCTCCTCAACGGGAGCCTCCGCCTCGACCGGAGCAGCAGCGGCCTTCCGCGTACGGGTCCGCTTGGGCTTCTCCTCGGCCGGTGCGTCAACAGCCTCGGCCACCGTGGCCTCGGCCGGAGCCGCTGCCTTGCGAGTCCGCGTACGCCGAGCAGGCTTCTCCTCAGCAGGTACGTCGACAACCTCAGCAACCGTTGCCGGTGCTTCGACTGTCTCCTGCGGAGCAGCAGCTTCCACCGACTCGGTGCGCCGACGGGTGCGCGTCCGGCGCGGCTTCTCCTCGGTTGCCTCGGCCGGCACGGCTTCCGCCTCCACAGCAGCCGGCTGCGGCGCCAGCGACTCCGTGCTCTCGCCGGAGTCACCACCGCGACGACGGCGGTTGCGCTGGCGGGGCTTGCGCTCGCCGCGCTCGACCGTCGCGTGCTCGGCGGCCTCGGTCGACGTCGCCGCGTTCGGCGGGACCAGCGTCTTCGCGGTCACGTCGGCGTCGGTCTTCTGCTCGACGCTCTCCACGGCCTGGCCGCTCCGGGTGCGGCGACGGTTCCGGTTCCGCTTGCGGCCCGGGCGCTCGCCCGAGGCCGGCGCCGAACCCGACTCGCCCTCGCTGCGCCGCGGCGGACGGTCGCGCTCGGGCTTGTCCTCGCGCGCGGCCTTGATCCGGCCCTTCGCGTCGGTCGGGATGCCGAGGTCGTGGTACAGCTCCGGCGACGTGGAGTAGATCTCCTGCGGCTCGTCGTACGGCAGGTCGAGCGCTTTGTTGATCGTCTTCCAGCGGACCAGGTCGGCCCAGTCGACGAACGTCACCGCGATCCCGCTCGCACCGGCGCGGCCGGTCCGGCCGATCCGGTGGATGTAGGCCTTCTCGTCCTCGGGGCAGGTGTTGTTGATGACGTGCGTGACGCCCTCGACATCGATACCCCGCGCCGCGACGTCGGTGCAGATCAGAACGTCGACCTTGTCACCGCGGAACCGGGCCAGCGCCCGCTCGCGGGCCTGCTGGTTCAGGTCGCCGTGGATCGCCGCGGCCTTGAACCCGCGGTCGGTCAGCTCGTCGGTCAGCCGGCCGGCCTCGCGCTTGGTCCGGCAGAAGATCATCACCCGGCCGCGGTCCTCGGCCTGCAGGATCCGTGCGACCACCTCGGGCTTGTCCAGATCGTGTGCCCGGTAGACGAACTGGGCCGTGGTCGGCACCATCTGGGTGTCCTCGTGGGACTCCGCGCGGATGTTCAGCGGGTGCCGCATGTGGGTCCGGGCCAGGCCGATGACCGCCGACGGCATGGTTGCCGAGAACAACATTGTCTGGCGCAGCTCGGGCGTCTTGCGCAGGATCCGCTCGACGTCGGGCAGGAAGCCGAGGTCCAGCATCTCGTCGGCCTCGTCCAGCACCAGCACCTTGATGTGCGACAGGTCGAGCACCCCGCGGTTGGCCAGGTCGAGCAGCCGGCCCGGCGTACCGACGACGACGTCGACGCCCGACTTCAGGGTGTCCAGCTGCGGCTCGTACGCGACGCCGCCGTAGATCGTCATCACCCGGACCGTGCGCACGGTCGAGGCGGTGGTCAGGTCCTTGGCGACCTGGATGGTCAGCTCACGCGTCGGGGTGACGACCAGGGCCTGCGGCTTGCCAGGGGCAGCCAGCTCCTCGTAGTCGGGCTCGCCCGGCGAGATGGTGCGCTGCAGCAGCGGGATACCGAACCCGAGGGTCTTGCCGGTCCCGGTCCGGGCCTGACCGATCAGGTCGGTGCCCATCAGTGCGACGGGGAGCGTCATCTCCTGGATCGGAAACGGCTCCACGATGCCGACGCGGTCGAGCGCGTCACAGATCTCGGGCAGGACCCCGAGCTCTCGGAAGGTGGTCAGGCTGATCGCCTCTCACATGCTTGTACGGACAGAATGCACAGGGCCGGCGCCAGGGTCAGGTGTCCTCGTTCGGAACACCCGGAGCCCTTCATCGTGAGGCGCGGGACACTGTGCAAGCGGCTCGCACCAGCTGCCCATCTGGGCGCGTCACCGGCGAAACACCGTCCAGTGTAACCGCAAAGGCCGTCCACGCCGCCCAGCTCGGATTTCGCCTCCTGGTACGCCGGGGCCGATATGGTGCGGGGCATGACCGAGACGACGGCCTTCGACGATCCCGCCTACCGGGCCGCGGCGGTGGATCTGCTGGGCGTGCTGGCCTACGGCGAGCTGACCGCGTTCGAGCGGATCGCCGAGGACGCCAAGCTGGCGCCGACCCTGAACGACAAGGCCCAGCTGGCCCAGCTGGCGACGACCGAGTTCGGGCACTTCGTGCAGTTGCGGGACCGGCTGGTCGCGCTCGGGGTGGACCCGATGGACGCGATGCAGCCGTTCGTCACGCCGCTGGAGGCGTTTCACGACCACACCGCGCCGTCGGACTGGCTCGAGGGCCTGGTCAAGGCGTACGTCGGGGACGGGCTGGCCAACGACTTCTACCGCGAGATCGCGTCGTTCGTGGACGGCGAGACGCGGGCGCTGGTGCTCGAGGTGTTCGCCGACTCCGGGCAGGCCGAGTTCGTGGTGGACCGGGTGCGGGCGGCGATCGACGAGGACCCGAAGCTCGGTGGGCGGCTCGCGTTGTGGGGCCGCCGGCTGGTCGGCGAGGCGCTCAGCCAGGCTCAGCGGATCGCGGCCGATCGTGACTCGCTGACCGCGCTGCTGGCCGGGTCGGTGGATCGTCCGGGGCTGGACCTGGCGGCGATCGGGCGGATGTTCACCCGGCTGACCGAGGCGCACACGGCGCGGATGACCGCGCTCGGGCTGCAGCCGTAGTACCGCCGGAAACGCGAAGCGGCCGCCTGCCCCCGGGTGGGGGTGGCGGCCGCCGGTCAGGCTGCGGTCAGACCCTGGCCTTGCCGCTGTTGCGCGACGAGATGAACGCGACCACGATCGCGGCGCAGATGATCTGGATCAGGTACTGGATCCAGTCCGGGCCGGAGGTGTCCTTGACGCCGAGCAAGTAGGCGATCACACCGCCCAGGAAGGCGCCGATGCCGCCGCCCAGGATGGTCCAACCAAGACTGATGTTCTGCTTGCCGGGGAGCACCAGTCGGGCCAACGGCCCGAAGATGACTCCGGCGATGAGACTGACGATGATCATCCAGACCCAGAATCCCACGGTTCCTCCTCGAAAATGACTACCTGCGCCTGTCCAGTGCCCGAGGTCAAACGGGTACGTCGTCAGACCACCTGAACGCAGGTCTCATCTCTCATCGTGCCCCGATCGCCGGACTCCGCAACCGGGACACGCGTTCGAGTCCGGACCGATCCCAGACCGTGGCCGGGTGGTGTCTCAGACCGCGCCGAAACCGACCTTGCGGATCTCGGACTCGCCGATCTCGACGTAGGCGAGCTTCTCGGCCGGCACGATCAGCCGGCGGCCCTTCTCGTCGACCAGCGTCAACAGCCCGGTCTTGCCGGTGAGTGCCTCGGCGACGGCCGACTGGACCTCCTCCGGGGTCTGCTCGCTCTCCAGCACCAACTCACGATTGGCGTGCTGCACGCCGATCTTGACCTCCACGGAACCCTCCCGGGCACGTTCCGACCGGCGCGTCTCGCCGGTACGCCGACGAGCCTATCCGCTGCCGCCGCCGCGTTCTCACCAGTCCGCCAACAGCAGAACTCGGAGCAAGCTGTACGCCGGGTAGGTGCTCTCGTTTCGCCCCGCCGGTGGCTGAGGTTGCTTGCGATGCGGCCGGGTAGGTCGCGTGCGCTGAGGTCGCACCGGCCGGAAAGAGCTGGGGAGGAGGGCCGGGGAGACGGTGGCAGAGGTGTCTGCCAGCGTCCCCTCCGCACCAGCCGGCTGCGCCGGTGGTGCCCCTCCAGTTCAGCCTTCCGTGCGGGGGAAGCCTCGAATGCCTCGCCAGGCGAGGCTGGCGACCAGGTCGGCGGCTTGTTCCTGGGCGAGGGTGGGGTTGTCGGAGGCCAGCCAGTAGCGGGCGCTGACCTGGGCCATGCCGACCAGGCTGACGGCCAGGACCATCGACTGTTCCTTGTTCAGGCCGGCGTCGGCGCTGATCACCTCGGAGCAGGCTTCGGCGCAGGCCTGGGTGACGCGGTCGACGCGCTCGCGGACGGCCGGCTCGTTGGTCAGGTCGGACTCGAAGACCAGCCGGAACGCGCCCTGGGCGTTGGCGACGTACTCGTAGAAGGCGTGGATGGTGGCCGCGACTCGCTGCTTGTTGTCCTCGGTGGACTTCAGCGCGTCCCGGACCGACGCGACGATCGCCTCGCAGGAGCTGTCCAGCAGCGCCAGGTAGAGCTCGAGCTTGCCGGGGAAGTGCTGGTACAGGACCGGCTTCGAGACGCCGGCGCGGTCGGCGATGTCGTCCATCGCGGCGGCGTGGTAGCCGTTGGCGACGAAAACCTCCTGGGCGGCTTCGAGCAGCTGCGCGCGGCGAGCCAGCCGGGGCAGGCGACTGCCACGCTTCGGTGCGGTCTCCGGTGTCGTCGACACATCGGCTCCTTACGGTGGTGCGGCACCGGCGACGACCCGCCCCCGGTGTATACCGTCCGAATCCTACCTAGCGGTAGTCACTCGTGTTTCCTTCCCTGAGCAAGTCGCGCACATTTGTACAGACCAGTGGACCACTGGTTCTATTTCGATCCAGGCAGCGGCCGCGGATCGTCGTACAGGCCCTCCAGCACGTCGCCGTACTCCTCGACCCGCGCCAGCACCTCGTGCGGGAGGAAGGTCAGCTCCTCCTGCGAGGTCGCTGCGGCCACCTCGTCCCAGTCGATCGGCGTGGAGACCCGCGGCTCCTCCGCGCCGCGCAGCGAGTACGGCGCGAGCGTGGTCTTGGCGCTGGCGTTCTGGCTCCAGTCGATGAAGACCTTGCCGGGCCGCAGCGCCTTGGTCATCGTGGCGGTGACGTTCTCCGGCAGCGCCTCGGCCAGCTGCTCCGCGAGCTGCTTGGCGAACGCACTGGCCGTCCGCGACGACGTCGGCACGATCGGCACGTACAGGTGCATCCCCTTGTTTCCGGACGTTTTCGGCCACCCCTCCAGCCCGTAGTGGCCGAGCAGCTCACGCAGGGCGAGCGCGACGTCGCAGCACTCGACGATGGTCGCGCCGGGCCCCGGGTCGAGGTCGAAGACCACCAGGTCGGCCTGCGGGTCCTTGCCGCCGTCGGACAGCCCGATCCGCCACTGCGGCACGTGCAGCTCGAGCGCGGCCAGGTTGGCCAGCCAGACCACGGTCTGTACGTCGTCCGCGACCACGAAGTCGGCCTCGTCCCGGCCGGTCGAACTCCCGGGCGTCGGCAGGGTCTCGGTGCGCACCCAGGGCGGCGTACCGCGCGGTGCGTTCTTCTCGAAGAAGTACGCCGCGCCGGTGCCGTCCGGCCAGCGTTTGCGGGTCAGCGGCCGGTCGGACAGGTGGGGGAGCAGCAGGGTGGCCATCTGGTGGTAGTAGTCGATCACCTCCGCCTTGGTGAACCCCGTCTGCGGGTAGAGCACCTTGCCGAGGTTGGTGAGCTTCATCGTCTGCCCGTCGACCTCGGTGGTCAGTTGGGTCTGTCCGGCCGCCATGGGTCCCAGTGTCCCGCCTTGAAGGGGTTCTACCATGGCTCTGTGGACAGTTACGCGGGAGTAACCAACGCTTCAGTGCCGCTGGGTGCCCAGGCATGGCCGGATCGGAAGGTGCCGGTCTCGGGCGTGGACGTGCTGGTCAGAGACATCCCGGGCACGGCATCCGACCTGCCACCGGCACTGTTCGTGCACGGGCTCGGCGGCTCGTCCCTGAACTGGACCACGCTCGGCCTGCTGCTGAGTGACACCGTCCGCGGCATCGCCCCCGACCTGCCGGGCTTCGGCCAGACCCCGCCGGCCGCGCGCGGCGGAATCAACGACCAGGCCGAGGTCGTCGGCCGGCTGTGGGACGCCGAGTTCGGGGACGAGCCGATCCATCTGTTCGGCAACTCCATGGGCGGCTCGGTCGCGGTGGCGCTCGCGGCCCGTCGACCGGAGCGAGTGGCGTCACTGACTCTGATCTCTCCGGCACTACCGCATCCCAGGGCGTCTGTGACCGCGCTCTGGTTCGCCGCGCTGTCCACTCCGCGCCTCGGCCGAGTGGTCCTGGAGCGGAGCAAGCAGTTGCCGTTCGAGCGCCGGCTGCAGGCCGGCTACGGGCTGATCTTCGGTGAGCCCGACGCGCTGCCGCCTGACGTGCGACAGGCGTACGAGGAGGAGCTGCGCGCCCGCGACGCCTCGCCGTGGGGTCCACAGGCCACGCTCGACGGAGCCCGCAGCATCCTGCTGTCGTACTTGGCTCCGCCGCGCCGTTCGCTGTGGGTGGAGGCGTCCAAGATCACCTGCCCGGTCCTGCTCGTGTACGGCGGCCGCGACCGGCTGGTGGACGCCAAGATCCGTACCAAGGCCCAGGCCGCGTTCCCCGACGCCCGGTCGCTCTACCTGCCGCAGTCCGGTCACGTGGCCCAGATGGAGCACCCGCAGGAGGTCGAGCGGGCCTTCCGCCAGCCGTGCACGTAGGTGCAAAGGTGACACCGGCGTGCAACGTTTTGCCCCCGCCGGCGTCTAGGTAGGGGGAGGGGCCCGCACGCGCGCGGCCCATGGCACCAAGGGGGCAGTTGTGCGGTTGTTCGCGAGGCTGGGGGTGGTGCCGGTCCTAGCGTTGGCACTGCTGGTCCCGGCGAACCAGAGTCAGGCAGCACCCATGACCGGCCAGGCGTCGCCGACCGAGAGCAAGGACTGGTCGATCAAGCCGGTCGCCACCGGGTACGAGGTCACGCTGCGGCTGGCCGAACCGGTACCGATGCGTGCGGCCCTGCCGCTGCTGGCGGTCGACGGCCGGGTCGTCGGTACGGCGAAGGCGTCGGCGGACCGCCGTACGCTCACCGTCGTCACCCAAGACAAGTCGGTCCGCAGCGGTCAGCAGGTCACGCTGGTCTGGTCGACCGAGCTCAACAGGGGTAAGGGCGGACGCTCCACCACCGACCCGACGCTGCTCAAGGAGTGGCAGCAGCTGCCACCGGGCCCGGCGAACGCAGTCGACCCCGCTGCGCTCGGCCAGTACGGCGTCGGCCTGTCGGAGTACAACCTGGGTGCCGAGGCGATCAACCTGCCGGACCTGGGCCACAAGGCCGAGCTGCAGGGCCGGGTCTACACCCCTGTCGGTGCGACTGGGCCCCGGCCGCTGGTGGTGTTTCTGCACGGCCGCCATCAGGTCTGTTACGGCGGCAACGAGAACGGCCCGTACCCGGACAAGCCCTGGCCGTGCACCGGCCAGTGGAAGCCGATCCCCAGCTTCCGCGGCTACGACAGCCCTGCTTGGGCACTGGCCAGCCACGGCTACCAGGTCGTCTCGATCAGCGCGAACGCGATCAACGCCTGGGACGACGGCACCTACGACGGCGGTGCGATGGCCCGCGCGCAGCTGGTCCTGGCCCACCTCGACCTGTGGAAGCAGTGGTCGACCACCGGCGGCGGCCCGTACGGCAAGCAGTACGTCGGCAAGGTCGACCTCGGCAGCGTCGGCCTGATGGGCCACTCGCGCGGTGGCGAGGGCGTTGCCCGGGCCGCGCTCCTCAACGCTGACCGAGGTGGCAAGTACGGCATCCGCGCGGTGCTGCCGCTGGCACCGGTCGACTTCTCCCGGCCAACCGTGCCCGGCGTGGCGATGAGCGTGCTGCTGCCGTACTGCGACGGCGACGTCGTCGACCTGCAGGGCCAGAAGCTCTACGACGACAGCCGGTACGCCGTCACGCCGGACCAGGCCCGCCGGTCGACGCTGCTGGTGCTCGGCACCAACCACAACTTCTTCAACCGCGAGTGGACGCCCGGCCAGTCGGTCGCGCCCTCGTTCGACGACGGCTACGACGACGGTACGACGACCAGCCCGTGCTCGGTCCGAGGCGGCATGCGGCTGACCGCCGTACAGCAGCAGGCCGTCGGCCGGGCGTACATCGCGGGCTTCTTCCGGCTCGAGCTGGGCCGCGAGCAGGCACTGCTACCGCTGTTCGACGGGTCTAACACCCGCGCCGAGTCGGTGGGCAAGGCCGTCGTCCGCGTGGTGTCGCAGGCACCGGGGGCACAGCGGCGGGACGTGAACCGGCTGGACGCCGCGCTGCCGGCCGGCGCTGTCAGCGGAGCCGCGAAGGCCGAGGTCTGCGCGGGCCTGCCCGACGACAGCGGACCCGCCCCGGCGCTGCCTCCGTGCTGGACGTCGTACGACGGCTGGAAGATGCCGCACTGGAACTCGTCAGCCATCGCCAGGACAGCACCGACCACTGCCGTCACCAGGCTGCGGTGGACAGGCCCGACCGGCTCGGTGCGCTTCGACCTGCCCGCCGGGCAGCGGGACGTCACCAAGTACACCGCGCTGAGCTTCCGCGCCTCGCCAGAGCCGACTGGTCTGGCCAGGCCGGACCTCTCGCTGCGGGTCACGGACGGGCGCGGCCAGTTCGTCAACGTGCCGGTGTCGGCGATCAGCGACGCGTTGCTCCGGCTGCCCGGCGCGAACGACTTCGCGCTGCCGAAGACACTGCTGCGGACGGTCCGGCTGCCGCTGTGGTGGCTGGGCAAGCTGGACCGGAAGGACATCCGCTCGGTCGAGCTCCGCACCGACCGGACTGCTGCCGGTGCCATCTACCTGTCCGACCTGGCTTTCTCCGGCGCCGGTCTGGGCACGTCGGCTCCGGTCAAGCTGCCTAGTGTGTCGGTGGCCGACGCCAAGGCGACCGAGGGCAACACCGGGACCACCTCGCTGGACTACTGGGTGTCGCTGTCGCGGCCGTCCGCCGTACCGGTCACTGTGTGGGCCGAGACCAGCACCGGGAATCCGTGGGAGGCCCGGCCGGAGGACGTGAGCCGGCGGCTGGTGTTCGCGCCGGGGCAGACGAAGCAGAAGGTCAGCGTCGTGGTGAAGGCGAACACCGTGGACGGCTACGACCTGAAGGGCACGCTGCAGCTGTCGCTGCCGACGCAGGCGATCGTCGGGGACGCGCAGGCCGACGGCGTGGTGCTGGACGACGACCCGGCGCCGGTGCTGACGATCGGCGACGCCGTCGGCCACGAGGCGTCCGGCAGGCTGCGGTTCCCGGTCCGGCTGTCGGCACCGACCGGGAAGGAGATCACCTTCGAGGGCCAACTGATCAACGGGACGGCCAAGCTCGGGTCCGACCTGCAGGGCTACGCGCCGGGCATCCCCAAGGCGTTCGGCCACGTGAGCGCCGGCGAGCGGGTCGGCTGGATCCAGGTCGACCTGCTGAACGACAAGGTCGTGGAACCGGCCGAGTCGTTCTCGATCTGTGTCGGCACCGTCGACGGCGTCGTGTTCGCCGGGCCGGTGACGCGGTCCGGGCTGATCGTGGACGACGACCGGAGCTGATCACACGTCGGTGGTTGCCGCGTCAGACTGTGGCATGACGCGGCCTCGGACCGTGGCATGATTTTCGTCCCGATCCGTTGACCACGACAACCAATGCGCCGCCTCGGGGGTCTGACGGACGACCTGTTCGTCGACGAAGGGAACCTCGTGCGGTTGATCGGCAGCAAAACACTGTCGCTGGGGATGGTCGCACTACTGGGCTGGGGACTGGTGCCGCAGGCATCGGCGGCACCGTCCCCCGCTCCGCATACTGTTGCCAAGAGCAATGACTGGCAGATCGAACGCGTCGCCGGCGGGTACCGGGTGACGCTCGACCTGGATCGTCAGGTCCCGTTACGAGACGCGCTTCCGGTGCTGTCGGTCGACGGCCGCGTGATCGGCGTGGCCAAGGAGTCGGCCGATCGCCGGAGCGTCTCGCTGATCAGCAAGGACCCGGCCGTGCTGAAGGCCCGGGACGTGAAGTTGACCTGGTCCGGCGACCCGGACGGCGACGGCAAGCGGTCCAGGGCCGCGGCCGGACCGACCGACGCGGACTGGCTGAAAGCGAAGATGGGACCGGCGCTGGCCGACGATCCCGGCGCCAAGGGCAGGTACGCGGTCGAGACCTCGGAGTACAACCTCGGTGACGAGGCCGTCTACCTGCCCGGGCTCAAGCAGAAGTCGGAGCTTCGCGGCAAGGTCTACGCGCCGCGCGGTGCGACCGGCCCGCGCCCGCTGGTCGTCTTCCTGCACGGCCGTCACCAGGTCTGCTACGGCGGCGACGAGAACGGCCCGTACCCGGACAAGCCCTGGCCGTGCACCGGCGTCTGGAAGCCGATCCCGAGCTACCGCGGGTACGACGGCCCGGCCGAGGCCCTGGCCAGCCACGGCTACCAGGTCGTCTCGATCAGCGCCAACGCGATCAACGCCTGGGACAGCGACGCGTACGACGCCGGCGCGCAGGCCCGGGCCGAGCTGGTGCTCGACCACCTCGACCTGTGGACGAAGTGGTCGACCGTCGGCGGCGGTCCGTTCGGGACCAAGTTCGTCGGCAAGGTCGACCTGCGCACCGTCGGTCTGATGGGTCACTCGCGTGGCGGTGACGGCGTGGCGCGGGCCGCCGTACTCAACGCCGATCGCGGCGGCAAGTACGGGATCCGCGCGGTGCTCCCGCTCGCGCCGACCGACTTCGCCCGGGCGACCGTGCCCGGGGTCGCGATGAGCGTCGTCCTGCCGTACTGCGACGGTGACGTCTCCGACCTGCAGGGCCAGAAGTTCTACGACGACACCCGCTACGCGGTCACCGGCGACAACGCGCCGCGCTCGACCGTCACGGTGCTGGGCGCCAACCACAACTTCTTCAACACCGAGTGGACCCCTGGCCAGTCGGTGGCCCCTTCCAACGACGACTGGTACGAGGAGGGCGCCGAGTCGCCCTGCGGGCCCAAGTACGCGGGCCGGCTGAAGGCCAAGGAGCAGCAGGCCGTCGGTACGGCGTACGTGGCGGGCTTCTTCCGGCTGCAGCTGGGCCACGAGAAGCAGCTGCTGCCGCTGCTCGACGGCTCCAACGGCAAGGCCGCTTCGACCGGCAAGGCCGTCGTACGGGTGGTCGCGCAGGCTCCTGCCGCTGACCGGCGCGACCTGTCCAGGCTGGACCAGCCGCTGCCGGCCGGAGCGGTCTCCGGGAAGGCCAAGGCGACGGTGTGCTCGTCGGACTGCGTGCAGGTCGAGGACCCGAGCCAGACGCCACACTGGATCCCAGCGTGGTTCGCGGCGCAGACGCCGACGCTAGGTGTCACCAAGCTGAGCTGGACCGGCAAGGACGGCGTACTGCGGGTTCCGGTGGCTGCCGGCCAGCGTGACGTCCGTCGGTACGCCGCTCTGACGTTCCGGGCGGCCCCTGATGCGGCCGGAGCGCCGCGGACCGACCTGAGCGTCCGGGTGGTCGACGGGCACGGCCGGGCCGCGTCGGTGCCGGCCTCCACCCTCGGCGACGCGCTGGTGCGGATGCCTGGCGCGGGTGACATCACGCCGAAGAACCTGCTCCGGACCGTCCGGGTGCCGATCGCGTCGCTGAAGGGGATCGACCTGAGCGACGTCCGGGCGGTCGAGCTGCGGACCGACCGGGTGGCGAGTGGCACGGTGCTCCTGAGCGACCTGTCGTTCTCGCGGCCGGGTGTCGGGACGTCGGCGCCGGCAGTGCTGCTGCCGAAGCTGTCCGCGTCGAACGTCAAGGTGCGAGAGGGCGACACCGGGACCAAGAACGTCGACTTCTTCGTGACGCTCTCGCGGCCGAGCATCCGCCCGGTCAGCGTGTACGCCGAGACGAACGGCGACCTCGGCAGCTCGGTCGGCCAGGTGGCGCGCAAGATCGTGTTCAAGCCCGGTCAGACCCGGGAGAAGATCACCGTGCCGATCACGGCGAACACCCGCGACAGCGCCGACCTGGCCTTCAGCCTGGTCCTGTCGGTCCCGCACGACGGGTTGCTGGACGAGTCGTTCGGGCACGGGCTGGTCATCGACGACGACCCGACGCCGACGCTGAAGGTCGGCACGGCGACGGCGAAGGAGAACGCGAAGGTGCTGAAGTTCCCGATCACGCTGTCGGCCCCGAGCGACCAGTACGTGTCGGTCGAGGGCGAGCTGAAGGACGGCACCGCCGTTCTCGGCAAGGACTTCAAGGCCCTCGACGAGGAGCCGCCGTCGCGTTCGTTCTACGGGTACGTCGAGCCCGGCCAGACCAAGGGCGTGATCGAGGTCCGGCTGATCGACGACAAGGTGAAGGAGCCCGCCGAGACCTTCACCGCGGCCGTCACGGAGGTGGTCGGTGGCGAGCTGAAGCTGCCGTTCAGCGTGACGGGGACGATCACCGACAACGACTGACCCCAGGGCGGCACCGCCGGCCGGCGGTGCCGCCCGCTCGTCTCGTTGCTGAGACGGCTGTACCGGAATGCGGACTCCTGACCAGTGGCTTGGGCCGGTGCGGGAACATGGGAGAGGGAAGGACGGTTGAACCCGGAATCCCCCCGATATTCCCGCTGACGAGGAGCGCCCGTGTCACTGCCACCGCTGGTCGAACCGGCCGACGAGCTGACCATCGACGAGGTCCGCCGGTACTCGCGGCACCTGATCATCCCCGAGGTCGGGATGGCCGGTCAGAAGCGGCTGAAGAACTCCAAGGTGCTGGTCATCGGCGCCGGCGGGCTCGGCAGTCCCGCGCTGCTGTACCTGGCCGCGGCCGGCGTCGGCACTCTGGGCATCGTCGAGTTCGACACCGTCGACGAGTCCAACCTGCAGCGCCAGATCATCCACGGCCAGTCCGACGTCGGCCGGTCCAAGGCGCAGTCGGCCAAGGACTCGATCCTCGAGGCCAACCCGTACACGAACGTCGTCCTGCACGAGACCCGGCTCGACAACGACAACGTGTTCGAGATCTTCGAGCAGTACGACCTGATCGTCGACGGCACTGACAACTTCGCCACCCGGTACCTGGTGAACGACGCCGCGGTGCTGCTCGGCAAGCCGTACGTCTGGGGCTCGATCTACCGCTTCGACGGCCAGGTCAGCGTGTTCTGGGCCGAGAACGGTCCCTGCTACCGCTGCCTCTACCCCGAGCCGCCGCCGCCGGGCATGGTCCCGTCCTGCGCCGAGGGCGGCGTCCTGGGCGTGCTCTGCGCGTCGGTCGGTGCCGCTCAGGTGACCGAGGCGATCAAGCTGCTCACCGGGATCGGCGACCCGTCGCTGGGCCGGCTGAACATCTACGAGGCCCTCGACCTGAACTGGCGCGCCCTGAAGGTCCGCAAGGACCCGAACTGCGCGATCTGCGGCGAGAACCCGACCGTCACCGGGCTGATCGACTACGAGAACTTCTGCGGCGCGATCACCGAGGAGGCGGCCGACGCCGCCGCCGGCGCGACCATCTCGGTCAAGCAGCTGAACGAGTGGATCAAGCTCAAGGACAACGGCGAGAAGGACTTCGTCCTGGTCGACGTCCGCGAGCCGAACGAGTACGAGATCAACAAGATCCCCGGCTCGGTGCTGATCCCGAAGGACCAGTTCCTGACTGGTGTCGCCCTGGAGAAGCTCCCGCAGGACAAGCAGCTGGTCTTCCACTGCAAGTCCGGCGTGCGCTCGGCCGAGGTCCTCGCGATCGCCAAGGGCGCCGGCTTCTCCGACGCCGTGCACGTCGGCGGCGGCGTGGTCGCCTGGGTCGACCAGATCGACCCGTCCCAGCCGTCGTACTGAGTCATCGCCCGAGCAAGCCCCCGCCGTACTCCGGTCCGGCGGGGGCTTCGCTGATCCGGTGCAGGACCTCCCCGCGGTACGGCTCACTCGACGACGAGGCTCCAGTCGTCGGAGACGCGGGTGGTACGGAGGCCGACCGACTCGTAGAGGCCGAGGGCCGGGGTCGGGTTGTTGCTGTCGACGTCGAGCATCGTGCCGGTCAAGCCGGCTGCGGCGTCGGTGGCGAAGGTGTGCTGGAGGAAGAAGCGACCCAGTCCGCGGCCGCGGGCTTCGGGGAGGACGGCCAGGCGGGCTACGTAGCCGCAGTGGTCGGTTTCGGCGTAGGTGTTCTCGGTGACGATCGCCGCGACCGGGCGCCCGTCGAGGGTGGCCAGCGTGACTCCTGACCCGGGCCATTCGTCGTACGGCGGCATCGCGTCCGCCGCCTGATCGGCGAAACCGTCGGCCAGTACGCCGTACGCCGCGCGGCGCGTCTCCTCGTCGTACGGGCTGGTGAGCGCGACCCCGGCCGGCGGCTCTGGTCCGGCGATCGGCGCGGTGTGGTCGACGCGCATCTGGAAGTAGCTGGTGCCGCGGACGAACCCGCGGGAGGTGATCAGCGCGCGCAGCGGCTCGTTCTGGCGGAGGACGGCGATCTCCAGCCTGGTGCCGCGGGTGACCCGCGTGATCGCGCTGTCGAGCAGCCAGTCCGCGCCGGGGGAGTCGGGGCCGCAGATCATCAGGTCGGCGTGCCGGCCGAGGACGACCGCGCCGAAGTTCACCGCACGGTCGGCGTCGTCGACGATCAGCCAGCCGTCGGTCTCGCGCTGGAACCCCGGCGCGGTCAGTCCCGCCGCGACACCGGCGAGCGTGGCGTCGGGCGAGCCGGTCAGACGGGTGTTGGAGGCCGCGAGCAGCTCGAAGATCGCGGCCGCGTCGGTCAGCCGCGGGGCGCGCGCGACGAGCCCGTCGGGGAGTCCCATCGAGTCAGTCTGAGGCCGTTGCGGGGTCAGTCGCGGCGGATCCCCGCGGCCGTCGCAGGGCCAGCGGTGCGGTCGCGCCGGACGCTCGCCGGATCGCCGTTGCGGGGTCAGCAGTTGCGGTCGCGCCGGACGATGGTGGGATCCCTGCGGCCGCGGCCGGTCATTGCGATCGGCTCCAGCCGGAGGTGGATCTTGACCGCGCGGGCGCCGGCGATGTCCCAGAAGCCGAACCTGAACGGCTGGTCCGGGTCGTAGGGTTCCCAGAAGGCGAACTGGAAGTCGCGGTCCTTGGGGTAGTGCTTGTCGGGCTCGTCGCCGGCGGCGATCCGGGCGGCGTCCTGGGCGCACGCGGCGACCTTGCGGGTGCCGCCGTTCGCGGGAGTCCAGACCACGTCGGTGGTCGACGGGCCGTGCTGGGCGTTGAAGTAGCAGGAGACGCGGCGCTCGGGGATCGGGCGGCCGGTGACTCGGGCCTGGACGCAGGCGATCGCGTACCGCCCGTCCGCCAGGGCGGCGGTCACACCGCTGACCGCGTCGAGGTCGTCCAGCCGGGGGACCGCGCGCTTCGCCTGCTCGTACAAGTCGAGGGAGGTCTGGTAGTCCGCGCGTGCCGCCGCATCCAGCTCGCGCCCGGCGAGTACGTCGCCCAGCCGGGCCAGCTGTTCGCCGTACTGGGTGACGTCCTCGTCGGCGAGCCGCCGTACGTCGGCCAGCTCGGCGGCCTGCCGGCGCTTGGCCATCCGCCGGGCCCAGGCGTACCGCCCGGCCGCGGCGACCCCTCCGCCGCCCAAGACGAACAGCACCAGCTCCATCTCAAAACTGTAACCGCGACGCCGCCGGTTGTCCCCGGCTCCGCGTACCGTCGGAGCATGTGCCGAAACATCACTGTCCTGAGAGGCCTGGAGCCGTCCGCGACCTCCGAGGAGATCTACGCGGCGGCCCTCCAGTACGTCCGTAAGGTGACCGGCGTCGGTTCGCTCAGCGCCACCACCCGCGAACCGATCGAGCGCGCCGCCGCCGAGGTCGCCCGCATCACCGAGGCGCTGCTCGAGGAGATGCCGGCCCGCCGGGTGCCGCCGCAGACGGTCCCACCGCTGCGCCGCCCGGAGGTCCGCGCCCGCCTCGGGCTGGACTAGCCGCCCGGGGCGGGACTACTTCACCAGCAGCCGGAGCGCGGCGACGACGTCCGCTCCGGTCGGCGCGTGCTCCGGATCGACCAGCGCCTGCAGCGCCACGCCGTCGATCAGCGCCAGCGCCAGCGAGCCGACGCGCTGTGCCGTCGCGTCGTCCACCTCGTCCGGCTGCTTGCCCAGCACCGCCGCCGCCACTCCGCGCCGCGACTGCTGGTACACCGTCGCGAGCCGCTCCTTGATCTCCGGCGAGTGCGGCGAGCGCGCGAACGCCTCGATGCTCGCGGTGGTCCGCCGCGGGTCCTCCCCGAACAGCTGACCCAGGACGTCGAGCACCTCCGCGAGCCGGGCCGCCGGGCTCCGCCCGCTCAGCTCGCCGAGCAGCTCCGCCTGCTCGTCCGCGGCGAACGAGTCGAGCACCGCCTCGGTGAGCAGCCCCTCCTTGGACCCGAAGTGGTACCCGATCGAGGCGAGGTTCGTCCCGGACCCGTTCACCAGGTCCCGCGCGGTGATGTCCCCGTACCCCTGCTCCGCGATCAGGCGTTTGGCCGTCGCCAGCAACTTCTCCCGGTTTCCCACGATCCGCATCCTAGGTCGTCGGCGTACACATTTGTCGTATACGCTTGTCATAGACAAATGTATATGACGATGACCGGGAGGTCCTCTGATGTTCGCGCTCGAAGTCACCGGCAACATCGCCGTGCTCGGCTACGGCCTGGCCGCGATCGGCTCCGCGATCGGGGTCGGGATGATGTTCTCCGCCGTGATCAACGGCACCGCCCGCCAGCCCGAGGCCCGCGAGACCCTCCAGTCGATCGCCTGGATCGGCTTCGGCGTCGTCGAGGTCCTGGCCGTCATCGGCATCGCCCTGGCCTTCGTCTTCCGGGTCTGAAAGCCCACCCCGTCAGGGAATCGTCAGCGCCGAACGACGGCCGGAAGCGCAGCATGGAAGGGACATCCCTCCCAGCGGAAAGAAGCTGTCGTGACCGCATCGTTGAAGGACAGGTCCGTGCTCGTGGTCGGCCGGGGCGGCGGCATCGCGCGCGCCGTCGTGGAGGCCGCCCGGGACGCCGGCGCGCTGGTCACGGCCGCCGGCCGCGACCAGGAGGCGCTGAAAGCGGCGTACGACGGGCAGCCGGCGATCGGCACCGAGCAGGTCGACCTGACCGACGAGGCGTCGATCGCCGCGCTCGCCGAACGGCTCGGGACGGTCGACCACGTGGTCTCGACGGCCTCGGCCCGGGCCCGCGGGAAGCTGGCGGACCTCGACCGCGACGCGCTCCGGCTGTCGTTCGACACCAAGGTGATCGGCCCGCTGATGCTCGCCAAGCACCTGGCGCCGCGGATGAGCCCGGGCGGGTCGATCACGCTGTTCTCCGGCGTCGCCGCGGCCAAGATCGCGGTCGGGACGCTCGGCGTCGCGATCACCAACGGTTCGGTCGAGGTGCTGGCCCGTTCGCTCGCGCTGGAGCTCGGCCCGCTCCGCGTCAACGCCGTCTCGCCGGGCGTGATCGACACCGGGGCGTGGGACGCGTTCGGCGAGCAGGGCAAGGCGGACTACTTCGCCGACCTCACCAGCCGCAACCCGGTCCGGCGGATCGGCACGATCGACGACATCGCGGCCGCGGTCCTGTTCGCGATGACCAGTACGTTCCTGACCGGAACGACGCTGCACGTCGACGGCGGTGAACCGCTGATCTGAGACTGCCCGTAGGCGGCGGGGTAGGTTGCTGGGCAGGTAGACCCTGACCCCAGCGGAGGCGTGCGATGCGGTTTGCGATCAAGACCCGGCCCGAACACACCACGTGGCAGCAGATGCGGGACGTGTGGGTGGCCGCGGACCAGTTCGAGATCTTCGAGTCGGCCTGGCACTGGGACCACTTCTACCCGCTGACCGGGGACATGGCCGGCCCGAACCTGGAGGGCTGGACGACGCTGGCCGCGCTGGCCCAGGCGACCAGCCGGATCCGCGTCGGCTGCCAGGTCACCGGCATGATCTACCGGCACCCGGCCGTCCTGGCGAACATGGCCGCGACCACCGACATCATCTCCGGCGGCCGCCTCGAGCTCGGCGTCGGCGCGGGCTGGAACGAGATGGAGACCGCGGCGTACGGGATCGACCTGCCGCCGTTGAAGGAGCGCTTCGACCGGTTCGACGAGGGCGTCGAGGCGATGGTCGCGCTGCTCACCGAGAAGGTCGCGAACTACGACGGCCGGTACGTGAAACTCACCGACGCGTACTGCGAGCCGAAGGCCGTCCAGACCCCGCACCCGCCGATCACCATCGGAGGCAAGGGCCCGAAGCGGACGCTGCGCGCGGTCGCGCGCTGGGCCCAGCAGTGGAACGTGATCGTGGCGGGCCCGGAGGAGTGGACGCCGCTCAAGCAGGTGCTCGTCGACCACTGCGACAAGCTCGGCCGCGACGTCGGCGAGATCACCTGCTCGGTCAACGTCCGGATCGACCCGGACAAACCGCTCGACGACGCCGTCGCCCTCGCCGCGGCGTACGGCGAGGCCGGTGTCGACCTGGTCGTGATGAACCTCCCGGTCGACTCCTCCCCGTCGGTCCTCGAGCCGCTCGCGAAGGCGCTGGCACCACTGGCCTGAAACTGTCGGTCCCGGGCGATACCGTGTCGCCCGTGGATCGCGAGGAGTACGTCGAGGCGGTGCTGCAAGCGGTCGAGTCGATCCCGCCCGGCAGCGTGGCGACGTACGGCGACATCGCCCAGTACGTCGGCCAGGGCGGTCCCCGGCAGGTCGGCGCGATCATGCGCGAGTACGGCGGCGGCGTGCCGTGGTGGCGGGTCATCCGGGCCAGCGGCGTACCGGCCGACGAGGTCGTCGACCATCAGATCGAGTTGCTGCGTGGCGACGGCGTCCGCGTCACCAACGGCAAGGTCGACCTGCGGCAGGTCCGCTGGGACCCGGAGGACTAGGCCGCGGCTTTACGCGCGGGCCATCTTGAGCAAGTACAGCGGCGTCGGCGGCACCCAGCCGAGCTGCTCATCCTCAACCGCCGCTGGCCTCTCGACCGCTCCACGGCCTGGCTCGGCCGGACCCACGTTTCAGCGCTGTGCGACTGACGCTCCCAACGCTAAAGTCGGAGGCGTCGAGAGGGGCGCTGCGTGCTGGAGATCCGTCTGCTGGGGCCCTTCGAGGTCCTGCGGGACGGTGTGCCGGTGACGCTGCCCGGTCGGCAGCTGGTCGCGCTGACCAGCCTGCTCGCGCTGTCGGCGAACCGGCCGGTCCCGTTCGAGGTGCTGGCCGACCGCCTGTGGGGTGAGCGGCTGCCGCAGTCGGTCAAGGCAACGCTGCACACGTACGCGACCCGCCTCCGCAAGCACCTGGGCGAGGACGCACTCCGGACCAGCCCGGCCGGGTACTCGCTCACCGTGGCTCCGGCGCAGGTCGACGCGCTCCAGCTGGCCGCCGTACTGGGTGAAGCGGGCAGGGAGTCCGATCCGGCTGGCCAGCGCGTCCTGCTGACCACCGCGATCGACCTGTGGCGAGACCTCCCGTTCGCCGGCTCGCCGTCGGACTGGCTGGCGACCGGTGAGGCCTCCCGGCTCACCGAGCTCTACTTGTCCGCCGTCGAGCAGCGCCTCGACCTCGACCTCGCCGACGGCCGGTACGACGGCCTGCCCGCCGTACTGCAAGGCCTGACCGCGCGGCACCCGCTCCGCGAGTCGCTGTGGCAACGGCGGATCGCCGTACTGCGCTCGAGCGGCCGGCCTGCCGAGGCACTCGAGTGCTACGAGCAGATCCGGAGCACGGTCGCGGCGGAGCTGGGTGTCGACCCGTCGCCCGCGCTGCAGCAGGAGTTCGCCCGTCTGCTGGAGGCCGACTCGTCCGGTCCCTCCGACGGCTTCGAGGAGAACGCCGTCCCGGGTGTGCCGCGTCAGCTGCCGGCTGACCTGCGGCAGTTCACCGGCCGGGCGAACGAGCAGCTGCAACTCATGAAGCTGCTGGGCAACGCACCTGCCGACCAGCCGACGATCATCACCCTCACGGGTCCGGGCGGAGCAGGCAAGACCGGTCTGGCCGTCCACTGGGCTCACCAGGTCCGGGACCGCTGTCCCGATGGCCAACTCTTCGCCGACCTCCGGGGCTTCGCTGCCGACGAGCCGGTGCCCCCAGCGGCTGTCCTGCACGGGTTCCTCCAGGCGCTCGGCGTACCGGCGAACGGTATCCCCACCGACCAGGCAGGACGTGCGGCCTTGTTCCGTACGGTGACTGCCGACAAGCGTCTGCTCCTGCTGCTCGACAACGCCCGCAACGCCGAGCAGGTCAGTGATCTGATCCCGGCGTCCGGCTGCCTCGTCCTGATCACCAGTCGCAACCAGTTGCGGTCCCTGGCGGCCCGGCTGGGCGCGGAGCGGATCACGCTCGAGCCCCTGCCGCCGGCCGATGCGGTCAGTCTGCTCGCTGCGGCAGTGGGCGCCGAACGGGTGGCCGCGGAGCCCGAGGCGGTGCAGGAGCTCACCTCCATCTGCGCGGGCCTTCCGCTTGCTCTCGCGGTCGCGGCCGAGTCGGCCCGCCGAACGAGCGGAAGTCCCTTCGCCGACCTGGTCGGCGCGCTGCAGGAGCACACGCTCGACGTACTGGCCGTTCCCGACGACGACCACTCGGACCTCCGCCGAGTCCTGTCCTGGTCGTACCAGGCACTGGCCTCTGACGCCGCCCGTCTGTTCCGCCTGCTCGGGCTGCACCCGGCCACCACCATCCGTACGCAGGCAGCCGCCGCACTCGCCGACCTGGACCGGCGAACCACCACGCGTCACCTGGACCGCTTGGTCGCCGCCAACCTGCTGAGCGTGGTCCGGCCTGGGCACTACCGGCTGCACGACCTCCTGCGGGTCTACGCGGCGGAGCTGACACTTCAGCACGACTCCGGCGACGAGCGCAGGGCCGCACTGGAGCGGGCACTGGACTGGCTGCTGCACTCGCTGCAGAACGCCCAAGTCCTGCTCGGGTCTGATGCGAGCCGCTCGTTCCTCGCCCGGTCCGAGCACTCGCTCACGTTCGACCGGCAGCGCGATGCCGTGCAGTGGGTCCTGGCCGAGCAGTCCTCGTTCGTGCCCTGGATGCTGGCAGCGGTGGAGGCCGGGGACGACTCCCACGGCTGGCGGATCGCCTGGCGGTTGCGTCGGCTGCTCGACGTCGCCTACCTGCGCGAGCTGGCGGTGGAGACCGCTCGGATCGGTGTGGAGGCGGCCGAACGGCTGGGCGACCCGCGGCCGCGCTACCTGGCGTGGAACACCCTTGCCGGTGCGCACCACTGGATGGGGATGGCCGAGGAGTCCGAGCAGTGCGTACGCCGGGCGATAGAGATCGCCCGGGAGCATGGCGATGTGGGGGCCGAGGTGGCCTTCACCGGGAACCTCGCGGCGTTGCACTGGCGCGCGGGGCGGCTGGACACCGCGCTGACCGAGATCACCGGTGCGATCGCTGCCGGAGCAGGCCGGCCACGCTCACCGGACGAGCCCTTGCCGTTCAGCGCCGCCGCGCTGCCCTTCACCCTCGGTGGGATCCACGTGTCACTGGGAAACCACGAGCTCGCCCGGGACCCGATCGCGACGGCGATCGCCTTCGCCCGTGCGGATCAGGACTGGCACAAGGAAGTCCTCGGACTGTGCAATCTCGCGGAACTCCACGAGCGTCAGGACGACGACACGGCCGCGGACTTCTACGCGGGAGAGGCTCTGGACCGTCTCCAGGCCTACCTCGATCCGTCCGCGACAGTGGCGGCCCTTGCCGTCCGTACGAGGGTCGCCGCCCGCGCCGGGCGCGTGGCCGATGCCCGGGAGCTCGGCGACCGGGCCTTCGCGCTGCTGCCGGCCGACGACCGCCGGCTGGTCGAGCTGCGCGCCGTGCTCGACGAACTGTGAGGACGTCCGCAATGCGGCTGCTTCCGTCGTACGGCGGGGTGGGTCGCGGGGTTTGTCGGTGGCGTCTGATGGGATGGGGGAGTGGTCAGCAGAACAGGGTCCCGGTATCGGCTCGTGAAGCCGGCAGGGCGAGCGGAAGGGCCTTCCCCTGCGCCGGTTCTGGACGCTGACCAGCAGTCGGTCGTCGATCACCCGGGTGGGCCGCTGCTCGTCCTGGCCGGGCCGGGCACGGGCAAGACGACGACGCTGGTCGAGGCTGTCGTCGATCGCGTCGCGAACCGCGGGCTGAGCCCCGACCAGGTGCTGGTGCTGACGTTCGGGCGCAAGGCCGCGACCGAGCTGCGGGACCGGATCACCGGGCGGCTGGGCAAGACGACGCGCGTGATGCCGTCGATGACGTTCCACTCGTTCTGCTACGCGTTGCTCCGGCGGTTCACCCCGGCCGACGCGTTCGACGTACCGCTGCGGCTGCCGTCGGGCCCGGAGCAGTCGCTGCGGTTGAGCGAGGTGCTCGGCGGGAGCCGCGAGGTCGGCGTGGTGCACTGGCCGTCGAGTTTGCACCCGGCGCTGAAGACGCGCGGCTTCACCGACGAGGTGCAGGCGGTGATCGGCAAGGCGCGCCAGCTCGGGCTCGACCCCGAGGACCTGTCCGCGATCGGCCAGTCGGCGAGCCGGCCGGAGTGGGTCGCGGTCGGCGACTTCTTCGAGGAGTACCTGCAGATCCTCGACCACGAGCAGGTGCTGGACTACTCCGAGCTGATCCACCGCGCGGTGATCCTGGCCCAGCAGCCGCAGGTCCAGGCCAAGCTGCGCGAGGAGTTCAAGGTCGTCTTCGTCGACGAGTACCAGGACACCGATCCCGGTCAGACCAAGCTGCTGCAGGCGATCGCCGGCGACGGCCGCGACCTGGTCGCGGTCGGCGACCCGGACCAGTCGATCTACACGTTCCGCGGCGCCGACGTCCGCGGGCTGCTCCGGTTCACCGAGGAGTTCCCGACGGCCACCGGTGAGCCCGCGGCCCAGATCGCGCTGGCGACGACGCGCAGATTCGGTACGACGCTGCTGCGCGTCTCGCGCAACGTGGTGAACCGGCTGGGGGTTCCGGGGACCTTGGACCGCGACACCTTCGACCGGTTCCGCAACCCGGATGCGAGCGGCTGTGTGTTCGGCCCGGGCAAGGTCGAGGCCAATCTGTACTCGACCAGCGGTGCCGAGCTGGAGCACATCGCGGACCTGCTGCGCCGGGCGCATGTGCAGGATGGCGTCGGCTGGCACGAGATGGCTGTGCTGGTCCGGTCCGGCAGCATCTCGATCCCGCCGCTGCGGCGCGCGCTGGCGGCCGCGGGGATTCCGGTCGACGTGGCCGGTGACGAGCTGCCGCTGTCGCGCGAGCCCGCCGTACGGCCGATGCTGCTGGCGCTGCGGGCCGTTGCGGATCCGGCGACGCTGACGGTCGACGTCGTGCGGGCCCTGGCGTTGTCGCCGTTGGGGGCGATGGACGCCGGGCAGCTGCGGCGGCTGGCGCGCGTCCTGCGGAAGCGGGACCGTGAGGTCGCGGGCGGTCAGCGGCTGCCGCGGTCGTCGGACGAGCTGCTGCGCGAGGCGATGCTCGACCCGTTGCTGCTGGACGAGCAGGCGTCCCCGGCCGAGGCGCGGTTCGTGGCGCTCGGCGAGAGGTTGCTCAAGGCAAGGAACATCGTGAACGCCGGCGCCGCGCCGGACGAGGTGATGTGGTCGCTGTGGTCGGAGTCGCCGTGGCTGCGCCGCCTGCGCGGCCAGGCGAACAGCGGCGGCGAGGTGGCCCGTTCGGCGAACCGGGACCTCGACTCGCTGTGTGCGCTGTTCGACGCGGCCGGGCGGGCCGAGGAGCAGATCGGGTTCAAGGGTGTCTCGGCGTTCCTGAACGAGCTGGAGAACCTGGACATCGCCGGCGACAACCGGTACGACGCGACGTACCGCGAAACCGGCGTACAGCTGATGACCGCGCACCGGTCGAAGGGGCTGCAGTGGCGGCTCGTCGTCGTCGCGAGCGTGCAGGAAGGGCAGTGGCCCGACCTGCGGCGGCGGGGATCTCTGCTGGAGCCGGACCGGCTCGGGCCGGACGGACTGGTCGAGCCGCTGTCCGCGGGCGCGATCCTGGCCGAGGAGAGACGGCTGTTCTACGTCGCGATCACGCGGGCGCGGGAGCGGCTGATCGTGACGGCGGTGCAGGCGCCGGAGGCCGACGGCGATCAGCCGTCGCGGTTGCTGGCCGAGCTGGACATTCCTTTGAAGCTGGTCGCGGGCCGGCCGCGGCGGCCGTTGTCGTTGCCGGGGCTGGTCGCGGATCTGCGCTGCGTGCTGGCGGATCCGGCGTCGTCGCCGGCGTTGAAGCGGGTCGCGGCGGATCGGCTGGCTTCTTTGGCTGATGCGGTGGACGAGCGGGGGTACTCGTTGGTCCCGGCGGCTGAGCCGGAGCGTTGGTGGGGGGTGCGCGAGCGCACTCGGTCGGAGGTGCCGATCGCGGTCGAGGACGAGCCGGTGCCGCTGTCCGGGAGTGCGCTGACGACGATCGTGGACTGCCCGCTGCGCTGGTTCCTGCAGCGGAAGGCCGGCGGCGAGACGCCGAGTACGTCGGCGATCGGGTTCGGCATGGTGCTGCACACGCTGGCCGACGCGGTCGCGACCGGGACGCTGCCGCCGGACGCCGACGAGCTGAACGGATGGCTCGACAAGGTGTGGACGCAGCTGGAGTTCGAGTCGTCGTGGATCTCGGACCGGGAGCGCGTCGAGGCCGAGCAGGCGCTGCGGCGGTTCGTCGCCTGGCACCAGGGACGGCCGGATCGGCGGTTGGTGGGTTCCGAGGTCGACTTCAGCGTGCTGCTGCCGGACGAGGAGAAGCCCGGCGTCCAGGTGAAGGGCCGGATGGACCGGATCGAGCAGGACGGCGACGGCAAGATCCGGGTCATCGACCTGAAGACCGGGCGCACGGTGCCGACCAAGCCGGCGCTGGAGCGGCACGTGCAGCTGGCGATCTACCAGCGCGCGATCGCTTCGCGGCAGTTGAAGCTGCTCGGTGAGGATGCTGAGAGTGGTGGTGCCGAGCTGGTGCAGCTGAGGCACGACGACATCGGGCTGCCGAAGGTCCAGGGCCAGGCGCCGCTGGAGCCCGACGACGACGGCCGGACTTGGCTGGACGACGCGGTGGAGAACGCGGAGGCGATGGTGCGCTCGGAGGAGTTCACGGCCAAGCGGAACGACGGGTGCACGCGGTGCGACGTACGGGGTTTGTGTCCGATCCAGCCTGAGGGGAGGGAGATCGTCTGATGGCGGCCAAACTGGAAACCACGGCTGACCTTGTTGAACTGCTGGGGATTCCCTTCAGCGACCAGCAGTTGGAGGCCATCACCGCGCCTTTGGCTCCGGGGGTCATCGTCGCGGGTGCAGGATCCGGCAAGACGACGGCGATGGCCGCGCGGGTGGTGTGGCTGATCTGCACCGGGCAGGTGAAGCCGGAGGAGGTGCTCGGGCTGACCTTCACCAAGAAGGCGGCCAACGAGCTCGACGTCCGGATCCGCGAGGACCTGACCAAGGCCGGTGTGCTCGGGTCGACGCTGCCGCGCGACCAGCATCCGGTGCTCGCCGCGCACCTGCGCAAGAACGTGCCGAACTGGGAACCCGAGGAGCCCGGCGAACCGGTCGTCTCGACGTACCACGCCTTCGCCGGAACGCTGATCTCCGAGCACGGCCTGCGGCTCGGTCTCGAACCCGACGTCCGGGTGCTGGCCGACGCAACGCGCTTCCAGCTCGCCGGTCGCGTCGTACGGCGCTCGGCCGGTCCGATCCGGCACGCGTCGCACCACGTCCCGACGCTGGTCAACAGCCTGCTCTCGCTCGACGGCGAGCTCGCCGACCACCTGCTGAGCGCCGACGAGATCCGCGACCACGACGAGGCCGTCCGGCAGGAGGTCGCGGCCGCGCGCAAGCAGACCGTCGACGTGAAGAAGCTCGGCGAGACCGCGTTGAAGCGTGGCGAGATCCTGCAACTGGTCGAGGAGTACCAGGCGTACAAGGTCGAGCGCGGTGTCGTCGACTTCGCCGACCAGATGGCGCTCGGTGCGCGGCTCGCGGAGGAGTGCCCGGAGGTCCCGGCGATCGAACGCAGCCGGTACAAGGTGGTCCTGCTCGACGAGTACCAGGACACCTCGGTGTCGCAGCGGCGGATGCTGACGGCCTTGTTCGCCGGCGCGGATCCTGTCTCGGGTCGCGGGCATCCCGTGACCGCCGTGGGCGACCCGTGCCAGGCGATCTACGGCTGGCGCGGCGCCTCGGTCGCGAACCTCGACGAGTTCCCTTCGCATTTCCGGCAGGCTGACGGGTCGCCCGCCCGCCGGTACGTGCTGAGCGTGAACCGTCGCTGTGGCAGCCGCATCCTCGCCGCGGCGAACGAGCACGCCACCGAGCTGTACGAGCAGCACCCGGGCGTCATCCCGCTGGAGGCGCCGGAGGGGGCACCGGAGGGCGCGATCACCGTCGGGCTGTTCGAGACGCGTTCGCAGGAGATCGAGTGGATCGCCGACTCGATCGTCGCCGCGCACAAGCTGCCGCACCGGAAGTGGAAGGACATCGGCATCCTGATGCGGACCAACGTCGACTTGTCCGCCGTGCACGAGGCGCTGATCGCGCGCAAGGTGCCGGTCGAGGTCGTCGGGCTCGGCGGTCTGCTCGCGCTGCCCGAGGTGGTCGATGTCGTCGCCACGCTGCAGGCCGTCAACGACCTGACCGCGAACGCCGCGATGCTGCGGATCCTGACCGGGCCGCGGTTCCGGATCGGGCACCGCGACCTCGCCCTGCTGGCGAACCGTTCGCGCAGGCTGGCCGACGGCGGCGACCGCCCGGCCGCCGACGACCTGGTCGCCGCGCTCGACGCGGCCGTCGCGGGGATGGACTCGACCGAGGTGATCTCGCTCGCCGAGGCCGTCGACGATCCGGGGCCTGCTGCCTGGGGTTACTCCGCGGAGGCTCTCGAACGGTTCACCGAGCTGTCGGCCGAGCTGCGCGAACTGCGCGCGCACGCGGGGGAGCCGTTGCTCGACCTGGTCCGCCGCGTGATCAGCACGATCGGGCTCGACGTCGAACTGACCGCGACCCCGGACCACGTCGACTCCGGCCGGCGCGACCACCTCGCCGCGTTCTTGGATGCCGTGGGCAACTTCGTGTCGACCGAGTCGGACGGCTCGCTGGACGGGTTGCTGGCGTACCTGGCGGCCGAGGAGGAGTACGCCGCCGGCCTCGACCTCGCCGTACCGAGTGAGGCCGACTCGGTGAAGCTGCTCACCACGCACCGGTCGAAGGGACTGGAGTGGCCGGTCGTGTTCGTGCCGACCCTGGTGAACAAGGTGTTCCCGTCCGATCGCGGGCGGGACAAGTGGACGACCAACGCGAAGGTGCTGCCCTGGCCGCTGCGCGGTGACGCTGACACGCTGCCCGATTTCCACGACTTGTCGAACGCCGGGCTGAAGGCGTTCGCCGACGAGTGCAAGCAGGTCAACGCGCTGGAGGAACGCCGGCTCGGGTACGTCGCGTTCACCCGCGCGAAGGAGGTGCTGATCGCGACCGGGCACTGGTGGGGCCCGACGCAGAAGCGCCCGCGCGGCCCGTCGGCGTACTTGGAGGTGCTGAAGAAGCATGCCGGGGAGCGGGTGGTCGCCTGGGCTCCGCAGCCGGAGTTGAGCGAGGAGAACCCGGAGCTCGCCGAGCAGACCCAGGCCGCCTGGCCTGCGCCGTACGACTTGCCGGCGTACGAGCGTCGGCTCGAGGGCGCGGCGCTGGTCCAGCTGTCGCGCGCCGAGGGGCCGTCTGTCGACGCCGAGGAGTCGCTGTTCCTGGACGAGCAGGCGACCGTCGCCCGCTGGGACTCCGAGCTCGAGCGCCTGCTGACCGAAGCGCGCGAGAGCCGCAGCCGCAAGGCGTACGACGTCGAGCTGCCGCGCGCTTTGTCGGCGACCCAGGTCATGCGCCTCGCCAAGGACCCCGACGCCCTGGCCTCGGAGCTGGCCCGACCAATGCCCCGCAAACCCAACCGCGCCGCCCGCTTCGGCACCCGCTTCCACGCCTGGGTCGAGAGCTACTTCGGCCAGCAGTTCCTGATCGACCCCGACGACCTCCCCGGCGCCGCCGACGAGGGCATCGTCGACGACACCGACCTCACCGAACTGATGGACGCCTTCCGCGTAGGCCCGTACGGCGAACGCGCCCCGTACGAGATCGAAGCCCCCTTCGCCCTGTCCATCGGCGGCCGAGTCGTCCGCGGCCGCATCGACGCCGTCTACCAGTCCGTCCGCCCTGACGGCTCCCGCGGCTACGACGTCATCGACTGGAAAACCAGCCGCTCCGAAACCGCCGACCCCCTCCAACTGGCCATCTACCGAGTCGCCTGGGCCGAACTCGTCGGCCTCCCCCTCCACCAGGTAGGCGCCGCCTTCTACTACGTCCGCACCGGGGATGTGGTCCGCCCCGACAACCTGCCCACCCGAGAAGCCTTGATCGAGCTCCTCAACAACTGAGCACCTCACCCACCGGGCTCTGGGAGCAGCTTCGACGGAGTGACACGGACGGGGAACGGGATAGTGGTTTTGTAGGGGTCTTCGCCCTTCACCACTGCCGCTTCCACGTACTTGCCTCCAGCAAGTTCCAGGACGGTCAGCTCCTGAGCCACCGGATCGAACAACCAGTACGCCGGTACGCCCGCGCGTTCGTACAGCGTCCTCTTCAACACCTGGTCGATCGTCCGCGTCACCTCCGACACAACCTCGACCACCAACTGCACCGCCCCTCTGACCGGCCCGCGCGGCAGGCTCCCGCCGTGGCACACCAGAGCATCCGGCTGCAACAAGGTCCGCTCGCCCAGCTGGTACTCCACCGGACCGACCATCACCTGAAACTGCGCCGGGCTGTTCCGGCGCAGGAGAAATCCCAGTTCCAGCACGACCGCCTGCTGCGCCGCCCCACCATGCGGCGCCGCCACCAGAACCCCATCCACCAACTCGCACACCAAACGCCCCGGCAGCTTCCCCAGTTCAGCTACCGAGAACCCATCACCCGCAGGAACGAACCCACCCACGCAACCGTCGCTCATGCACCAACGCTCACCCGCCGGCCCCTTCCCCAGCAGGCCAGATCCCCATCTGCCCCGAGATGCCCCGCTCAGCGCGAACGCCGAGTACCGGCCCCCGATTGGTGGTCGGTACTTGAAAGGTGTGTCCGCTGCCGCGTGGTCCTCGACGTGCGCGCCGGGTCCACCCCGCATGCCGGCCTAGCGGTCCGCTCGGTGAACCAGAGCCGCGATCTCGCGCACGCGACCACCGCGGCGCTGGAGGCAGGCCCGTCGCACCCGGCTGCTGGGTCGAGCCGTCGAGCGTCGCGTGCGTGCGGCTTCCGGGCCGGGCGATCAGCCGCCGTTGACCGGCCGCACCAACTCGCCCGGGACGATACGCACGGCGAACGGAAGCTCCGCCTCGAACGTTTCGTTGCCCTTGGCGACAACCCGCTCGACGTAGTTGCCGTCGACCAGCTCGAGCACCGTCAGGGTCTCGGCCTCCGGATCGACGATCCAGTACGAGGAGACTCCGGACTCCTCGTACAGGGCGCGCTTGAGCAGCAGGTCGGTCATCCGGGTGCTGGGGGAGAGGATCTCGACTGCCAGCAGCAACGGACAGAACTCGACTCCGCGGGGTCCGACGTCACCGGAGCGGCAGACGAGCAGGGCGGGTTGCAGCGAACGGTGCCGGCTGGGCCGGAAGTCGAACGGTGCGAAGAAGACCTCGAGCCCCTCCGGGCAAGCCGGCTGCAGCCGGAGGAAGAGCTGACCGGCGACCCGCTGGTGGATCGCGAGTTGTGCAGGCGTCACGAGCAGTTGGCCGTCGACCAGTTCGTAGCGCATCCCGTCGTCGGGGAGGGCGTCGAGGTCCGCCAGCGTGAACCCGCCCGGCTCAAGCGTCTGCGCGCTTCCCATGGTGGCTCCTTCGTGGACATGCGACCAGCATGGCCGGATCGCCGGGCCGCCGCGCCGTGATCCGGCGGACTGCCCTTGGGTGCCCCACGATCTGCCCCGCGCTGCCCCGGTCAGGTCCCGTTGACCGGCTTGACCAGATCGCTGGGGGCGATCGACACGGCGAACGGCAGTTCGGCCGCGAACACCTCGTCACCTGCTACAACAGCGCGCTCGACGTACCCGCCGTTGGTCATCTCCAGGACGGTCAGTTCCTCGGCTGCGGGGTCGAACAGCCAGTACGATTCGACGCCTGCATCTTCGTACAGGGCGCGTTTCAGGATCAGGTCGGTCATTCGGGTGCTGGGCGACAAGATCTCGACCGCGAGGAGCAGGGGACGGAACTCGATGCCTCGCTCGCCGACGTCCTCCGAGCGGCACACCAGGACGTCGGGCTGCAGCGATCGCAAAGGAGTCGGTCGATAGGTGAAGGGGGCAACGAAGACCTCCAGCCGGTCCGGGCACGCGGCTTTGAGCTGGAACGCGAGCTGGAGGACCGCACGCTGATGGTTCGGGCGTGGTGCAGGGGTCACGAGCAGTTGGCCGTCGACCAGTTCGTAGCGCATCCCGTCGTCGGGGAGGGCGTCGAGGTCGGCCAGGGTGAACTCGCCGGGTTCCAGTGTCTGCACGGTTTCCATGGTGCCTCCTTCGTGGACATGCGGCCAGCATGGACGGTTCGGCGGGCCGCCGAGCCGTGATCCGGCGGACTGCCCTGTGATGCCCCGCGATCTGCCCCGATCAGGCCCAGCATTCGCTCACCTGAGGAGTTCGGCGGGGCTTAGGTCCACCGGGAACGGCAATGCCGCGTGGTGGGACTCGTCGTACTGGACCACCGCCTGGCAGGTGTAGCGGCCGGCGACCAGTTCGAGGACGGTGAGTTCCTGGCGGTCGGGGTCGAGGAGCCAGTACGACGGGACGCCGAAGCGTTCGTACAGGGATCGTTTGTGGACCACGTCGGTGACTCGGGTGGTGGGGGAGAGGACCTCGACGGCCAGCGAGAGGCGTGGGGTGGAGACCGGGCCGGCGTCGGTGGCAGGGCAGATGAGGAGGTCGGGGTGGAAGGTGTGGTGGGGCGTCGGGCGGAAGTCGAGGGAGTCGACGGCGACGCGGAGGTGGGATGGGCAGGTGGACTTGAGTTTGATCATCAGGGCGACGATCGCCGCCTGGTGGGCGGGTGGTTGGGGGCGGTGATCTGCAGGCGGCCTCCGATCACCTCGTAGTGACCGTCGTGGGAGGCGGTGGATGGCTGGTGTCTCACGTCAACAGGTTGCCCGAAAGCGACGAAGTGGCGGAGAAGTTATCCACAGGCCCCACTACCGAAGGCGGATCCACCAAGTACGCCGCGCGGCTGATGTCGCGTGAGGCCGGCAGGTTCTACGTTGAGAGACATGTTGATCGCAGAGGACCTGCTGTTGCTCCTGTACGACGACGAGACCGGTAAGCCGCTCACCGGCTCGCCCGGGCTGGACTACGCCCTGGCCGGAGCCGTCGTGGTCGAGCTGACGCTGCTGGGCAAGGTGGACATCACCACCGAGGCCGACGACGGCAAGCCGGGCCGGCTGAAGGTGCTGGACCCGTCGCCGACCGGTGACCCGCTGCTGGACGAGCGGCTGGCCGTGGTGGTCGAGAAGGCCGGCAAGAAGCCCAAGGACGTGATGGGCAAGCTGTCCAAGAAGCTGCGCGACCCGGTCCTGCAGCGGCTCGCCGAGCGCGGCATCCTCCAGGCGGAGGAGAACAAGGTGCTGGGCCTGTTCCCGGTCACCCGCTGGCCGGCCAAGGACGCGCAGCACGAGGGAGAGATCCGGGCGTCGCTGGAGAACGTGCTGAAGCTCGGCACCCAGCCGGACGAGCGGACCGGTGCGCTGATCGCGCTGCTGAGCGCGCTGGACGTCGTACCGAAGGTGGTGACCGACGCGGTCGACCGGAAGGCCCTGAAGCGCCGGGCGAAGGAGATCGCCGAGTCGGACTGGGCCGCGGCCGCCGTACGGCGTGCTGTGCAGGACATGCAGGCGGCCATCACTGCCAGCATCGTCGTGGCGTCGTCCAGCGCCGCCGCGTCCGGCAGCTCCTGAAACCGACGGGGTGCCACCAGCCAGGTGGCACCCCACAGAGCTACTCGGCCGCGCAGTCGGCCTTGCAGAGCCGGTCCATCAGCGAGAGGTGCGCACCCGGTTCGTCGGTGTCCACCTCCACGGACAGCTCGACCTGCCAGTCACCCTCGGTCAGCTGGGCGGTGGTCTTGCCCGCCTGCTGACCGAACCACTCGGTGATCTTCTGAGCCGGTACGACGTGCGCGATCTCCAGCGCCTGCGGCAGCACCTTGCCGATCGCGGCGGTAGCCGTCGCGGCGGTGCCGAGCGAGTGCAGCGACACCACCGGCGGCCGCTTGTGGTTGCCGGTCAGCACCCACACGGCCACCGGGCCGGTCGTACAGATCGCGTAGTCGCCGTCCCGGCCGCACTTGTAGCCCGCACCGGTCAGGCCGGCGACGACCTGGGCAGCGGGAAGGTCGGACGGGGTAGTACTAGCTGCTGCGTTGGTGGTCGCAGCGACCGGAGCCTCACCGGACGTCTTCTTGTCGTCACTGGAGCAGGCCGTGGTACCGATGAGCAGGGCAGTGCTCACCAAGGTGACGGCGTACCGGTTCAGACCGGCACCTCGACGGCGGCGTCGAGCGCGATGGTGATCATCTCGGAGAAGGTGGTCTGCCGCTCCTCGGCCGACGTCTCCTCCTTGGTGATCAGGTGGTCGGACACGGTCATGATGCCGAGCGCGCGGCGGCCGAACTTCGCGGCGAGCGTGTAGAGCGCCGAGGCCTCCATCTCGATCCCCAGTACGCCGTACTCCGCGGTCCGCGAGACCAGGTCCGGCCGGTCGTTGTAGAACAGGTCGCCGGAGAACACCTGGCCGACGTGCACGTTCAGCCCGGCCGCCTCGGCGGCGTCGGCCGCGGCGCGCAGCAGCTGGTAGTCGGCGGTCGGCGCGTAGTCGATGCCGTGGAAGCGCAGCCGGTTCATCTGCGAGTCCGTGCTGGCCGACATCGCGACGATCACGTCGCGGATCTTCACCTTCTCGGTCAGCGCCCCGCAGGTGCCGACCCGGATCAGGGTCTGGACGTCGTACTCGGCGAACAGCTCGTTGGCGTAGATCGAGGCCGAGGCCTGACCCATCCCGGACCCCTGGACGGAGACGCGCTCGCCCTTGTAGGTGCCGGTGAAGCCGAACATGTTCCGGACCTCGTTGTACTTGATCACGTCCGACAGATAGGTCTCGGCGATCCACTGCGCCCGCAGCGGGTCACCGGGGAACAGAACCCGCGGAGCGATCTGTCCCTTCTCGGCGGCGATGTGAATACTCATGCCGGGATGCTCTCACGGTTGGCGGCCGGGATAGTTTGAACCTGTGGCCTACTCGATCGTTCCAGGTTCTCTAGCGCTGTCCCGTTCCGTGCTCGACCGGGCTGCCGACCGCAGACGCGACGACGAGTGGCTGGCCAAGGCCTGGGCCGCGCCGGACACGCAGGTGGCGCTGCTGACGGGCGAGAAGCTGGCCGTCGACGAGTCCCGGACGGCGCTGCGCTTCGTGCCGCCCGCGGGTGCGCCGGAGGGGCAGCGGATCTTCCTCGGCATCGACCGCGAAGCCGGAGCCGGCCGTACGGCGGAAGGCCACGCCGTCTTCGGCGTCATCGTCCCCGGCGACCCCGAGGAGTCGTACGCCGGCCTGCGCGAGCTCGGCGCCGTCCTGAACGACCGCGAGGCCGGGATCGCGGTCAACCTGGTCGGCCTGGCCAACTGGCACGCGATCACCACCCACTGCTCGAACTGCGGCGGGCACACGGCCGTCACCAACGCCGGTCACGTCCTCGAGTGCCCCGACTGCGGCATGCACCACTTCCCGCGCAGCGACCCCGCCATCATCGTGCTCGTCACCGACGACCAGGACCGCGCCCTGCTCGGCCGCAATGACAACTGGCCCGAGGGCCGCTACTCGACCTTGGCCGGGTTCGTCGAGCCGGGCGAGTCGCTGGAGGCCGCCGTACGGCGTGAGGTGCTGGAGGAGACCGGCGTCGTGATCGGCGACGACGTCGAGTACGCCGGTTCGCAGCCCTGGCCGATGCCGCAGAGCCTGATGCTCGGGTACTACGCCAAGGCGACCGGCTTCGCGATCGAGGTCGACGACGACGAGATCGTCGACGCGCGCTGGTTCAGCCGCGCTGACCTCGCCGCGCAGATCGCCGACGAGACCCTGGCACTGCCCGGCAACATCTCCATCTCGCGCCGCCTGATCGAAGGCTGGTACGGCGAAGAGCTCCCGGGCAGCTGGTAACTCAGGCGACGAGCTTCTCCGCGACCTGCGCGAGGCTCGGGTTGGTCATCGACGTCCCGTCCGGGAACACCACGGTCGGGACGGTCTGGTTGCCGTTGTTGATCTTCTCGACCAGCTCGGCGGCGCCGGGCGTCTGCTCGATGTCGACCTCGGTGAACTCGATGCCGGCCCGCTTCAGCTGGCCCTTCAGGCGGTGGCAGTAACCGCACCAAGGCGTCGAGTACATCGTGAAAGCCGCCATCGCAGCTCGCTCCTTCGCTGTCGTGGGCGACTTGTCCGTCGGCCCGTCTAGGGTTGACCCCGTCCTACCGGAGAACCACAGCGTCAGGGGTCCTGTTCCCGCATGTCTCACCCCGTGAGCGACATCACACGAGCCGTTGCGAGCCGCTCGGCCGACGAGCTGCTCGAGGCCCTCGATCCCGAGCAGCGTGCCGTCGCCACCGCCCTGCACGGACCGGTCGTCGTGATGGCCGGAGCAGGCACGGGCAAGACCCGCGCGATCACCCACCGGATCGCGTACGGCGTGAAGACCGGCACCTACGACCCGGTCCGGGTGCTCGCGGTGACCTTTACCCAGCGCGCCGCCGGCGAGATGCGCGGCCGGCTCGCCCAGCTCGGCGCGGACGGCGTCCAGGCGCGGACGTTCCACTCGGCCGCGCTGCGCCAGGCCCGCTTCTTCTGGCCGAAGGTGTACGGCTCGGAGCTCCCGCCGATCGCCGACCGCAAGTTCCCGCTGCTCACCGAGGCGGCCGGGCGCTGCCGGGTCCGCGTCGACACCCCGGCGCTGCGCGACCTGGCCGGTGAGGTCGAGTGGGCCAAGGTCAGCAACGTCCGCCCCGACGACTACGCCCGGATCGCGCCGACGTCCGGGCGCGCGCTGGCCGCGTTCGACCCGGCGACGATCGCGCGCGTCTTCGCGGCGTACGAGGACGTGAAGCTGGAGCGCGGCCGGATCGACCTGGAGGACGTGCTGCTCTGCGCGGTCGCCCTGCTGGCCGAGGACGAGCGGGTCGCGGCGGAGATCCGCCGGCAGTACCGGACCTTCGTCGTCGACGAGTACCAGGACGTCAGCCCGATCCAGCAGAGCCTGCTGACCCTGTGGCTCGGCGGCCGCGACGACGTCTGCGTGGTCGGCGACCCGGCGCAGACCATCTACTCCTGGGCCGGCGCCGACCCGGAGAACCTGGTCCGCTTCGCCTCCAAGCACCCGGCCGCGAACGTGATCAAGCTGGTCCGCGACTACCGGTCCACCCCCCAGATCGTCGACGTGGCGAACAAGGTTCTCGACGCCGCCGGTCCGGCCGGGCTGCCCGGCCGGGTCACGCTGCGCTCGCAGCTCGAGCCGGGGCCGGCGCCGACGTACCGGGAGTACTCCGACGAGGTCGCCGAGGCGGACGCCGTCGCCCGCGCGGTCCAGCGGCTGAAGGAGGAGGGTGTCGCGCTGCGCGACATCGCTGTCCTGTTCCGGACCAACGCCCAGTCGGAGAACTTCGAGCAGGCGCTGGCCGAGCGCAAGCTCCCCGCCGTACTGAAGGGAGCCGAGCGGTTCTTCGAGCGGCCCGAGATCCGGCAGGCGGCGATGCTGCTGCGCGGCCAGGTCAAGGGCGGCGACCCGGGCGACGACCTGCAGGAGACCGTCCGCGGCGTCCTGGGTGGTGCCGGCTGGACGCTGGAGCCGCCCGCCGGCAAGGGCGCGGTCCGGGACCGCTGGGAGTCGCTGAGCGCGCTGGTGACGATGGCCGCCGACTTCGCCAAGGCGCACCCGGAGGCCGGGCTGGCCGACCTGATGAACGAGCTCGACCGGCGGGCCACGATCCAGCACGCGCCGCTGGCCGAGGGCGTCACGCTGGCGACGCTGCACACGGCCAAGGGTCTGGAGTGGGAGTGCGTGTTCATCGTCGGGGCCCACGAGGGGACCTTGCCGATCAGCTACGCCCAGACCCCGTCCCAGGTCGAAGAGGAACGGCGGCTGTTCTACGTCGGGGTGACGCGGGCCAAGCAGCAGCTGTTCGTCAGCTGGTCGACGTCGCGCTCGCCCGGTGGCCGCGGGACGCGCGGGCCGACCCGGTTCCTCGACCCGATCGGCATCCGCGGATCGTCGCGCCCGGCCGCGCAGGAGTGGCAGCCGGCGGGCCGGACCGGCCGGGAGCGGACGGACAAGCCGATCCCGAAGTGCCGGGTCTGTGGGCGCGGCCTGCTCGACCCGGGCGCCCGCAAGCTCGGCCGTTGCGAGGACTGCCCGTCGACGATGGACCAGCAGCTGTACGACGCGCTGCTGGCCTGGCGCGCCGAGCGGGCGGCCGAGGAGAGCGTCCCGGCGTTCGTGATCTTCACCGACGCCACACTGACCGCGATCGCCGAGGCCCGGCCGACCGACGAGCGCGAGCTGCTCTGCATCCCGGGCATCGGCCGGACCAAGCTGACCAAGTACGGCGAGCCCGTGATCGTGATCTGCACCCGCTAGGGCGTAGCTCGAGGTACGCCCTGGTAATTGAAACCTGTTGCAGGGTTGGCCGTCCGGGGCGCACGATGGTCAAGGTGCTTCTGCCGCCAGCAGACGGAGTGGCACTTAGATGACAGAGGCAACGATTTCGCAGCGTGCGGGACGGGCGCCGGAGCGTGCCGGACCGGTGACTTCCGGGCCACCGGGCGGCAACTTCCGGCCAATGTCAGAAACTGCCGTTAAATAGTTTGCGGGGCTCGCGCGCCTCGGCGTACTGTTCTTTCTGCGGTCACCGGTGTGGCCGAAAACTTCAAACTACAGCGATCGAGCTTGCCGCCCGTTCGCGACAACGAGAGGAGGTGCCTGGGAAATGATGACGAACATGACGATGAAGCCGAAGTTCGCCGGCGACGCGCTGCCGTGCGCCCTGATCCCGGGTGCCGTCTCGCGTCTGCACGTCGAGACCGTTGTTCTCACGGCCAAGGCCTACGCCCCGATCCAGGGCGGAGCTGTCGGCGATGTGAAGCGTGGCGGTTCGGGTTCTCGATCTTGGAGTCCACCGGTCTGACTCTCGAAGTCAGCCGGCACCTCCAAGGCCGCGGAACCCACCAAGGGTCCCGCGGCCTTTTTGTTTGTCAACCCACAGTTTGCCGGCCACCAACCGGTGGCCGGTCCGGACGACAAGAGATCAGTAAGACAGTCACTAGGAGGTGACCGGTTATGAGCGTGAGCTTCCTCGATCAATTCACCGAGGTTGCCGCGTCGGAGGACCTGCCCTGTCGGTCCTACGCGCCCGAGCTTTTCTTCGCAGAGTCCCCGTCGGACGTGGAGTACGCGAAGTCTCTCTGCACCACCTGCCCCTTGATGGCCGAGTGCCTGGCCGGCGCGCTGGAGCGCTCCGAGCCGTGGGGTGTGTGGGGAGGCCAGCTGTTCGTCCAGGGAGTGGTGGTGGCGCGCAAGCGTCCCCGCGGACGTCCCCGCAAGAGCGACACCGTCACCGCCGCCTGATCCATCCATCCGAAACGAGACTCGAACCATGAACCCGAACCGCACTCACAGGAGCACTCAGATGAACTTACTTCAGGAAGACCTCGCACGAGCTCACTGTCGATCTTTACTGAACGACGCCGAGCAGAACCGGCGCTTCCGCCTGGCGACGCAGGTCGCCCGGGCGCAGAAGCAGGCCGAGCGGGCCACCCGGCGCGCGGAGAGGGCCAGCGCAAAAGCGCGCCTCACCCTCGCCCGTCTGGTCTGATCCACCCGGACGCCGATCCACCGGCCGGACCCCACGGTCCGGCCGGCCGGCGCCCTAGTACAACCGGCTGACGCGGCCGGAGCAGATCTCCAGCACGCCGCGGGCAGCCCGACTCAGCAGCCGTCCGCTGGTCCTCGGAGCAGGGGCCAGGACCAGCGAAGCTGCGGCCCGAGGGGCGGCATCCACCCGGATGCCGCCCCTCGGCGCGTTTCCGGGGCCTCGAGTGGCCGGATCGGCCGCCGCAGTAGATTGGTCCGGTGACCACCACTCCCAGCTGCGCGCTGTGCGGTACGGCGGCGCCGACCGAGGACCTGCCGCTGACCTGGGTCACCTCGGTCGAGAACGGGCGCAAGCTCGTCTACTGCGACCGCTGCGCGCGCGAGAACGTCCGCAGCATCGAGGGCAAGCTCGACAGCGCCTGGTGGTGACCCCTACTCGTCGGTGAAGCCCGGCAGGAACTCCTCCAGCACCGACTTGAACGGCGCTTCCGTCTCCAGCTGGGACAGCACCGCGATCCCACCGATCCAGACCCGGTGGATCAGCAGGTACGACGGCGGCATGTTCAGCCGGAGCGCCAGGGACGCGTTGGGGGAGCGGAAGTCGCCGGTCCGGTTCGCCTGCTCGCGCATCCAGGCGCGGCTGAACTGGAACGTGTCCGCCCGGGCCGGCTCCGCGAACGGCGCCAGGTAGTCCATCAGCTGCGCCGGGTCGATCTCCATCCGGGGCTTGACGAACCCCTCGGCCCGCAGACCGGCCAGGACCTCGTCGCCGTCGCCGTTCAGCGAGATCCGCAGCAGCCGCCCGATCGCCGGCGGCAGGCCGTCGGGGAGCCGCGCGCAGAGCCCGAAGTCGACCACCCCGAGGCGGCCGTCGGGTAGGACGCGGAAGTTGCCCGGGTGCGGGTCGGAGTGCAGCAGCCCGGCCAGCCGCGGCCCGCTGAACATGAACCGGACGTACTTCAGCCCGAGCTCGTCGCGCTCGGCCTTCGTCCCGTCCGTGATGTAGCCCGAGAGCGGCTTGCCCTCGATCCACTCCGAGACGATCACGGTGGGGGAGTGCTTCACCACGCGGGGGACGACGAACTCCGGGTGGTCCTTGAAGGCGTCGGCGTACTGCTGCTGGGCCTGTGCCTCGCGGTCGTAGTCGAGCTCCTCGCCGATCCGGTCCTGCAGCTCGGCGATCAGCGGCTTCATGTCGAGCCCGGGGACCAGCGTCCCGAAGGTCCTCGCGAACCGGCCGAGCTGCTTCAGGTCGGCCCGCAGCGCCTCGGCGGCGCCCGGGTACTGCAGCTTCACGGCGACCTCGCGGCCGTCCTTGAGCACCCCGCGGTGCACCTGGCCGATCGACGCGGCGGCGGCCGGCTTGTCGTCGAACTCCGAGAACCGGCTGCGCCAGCGCTTGCCCAGCTCCTCGGACAGGATCTTGTCGACCGTCGCGGCCGGCATCGGCGGAGCGGAGTCCTGGAGCTTGGTCAGCGTCGCCCGGTACGGCGCCGCGAGCTCCTCGGGCATCGCCGACTCCATCAGGCTGAGCATCTGCCCGAACTTCATCGCGCCGCCCTTGAGCTCACCCAGGACGGAGAACAACTGATCGGCGGTCCGGCGCTGGAACTCGGCCATCACCGCCTCGGCCGGCGCACCGCCGATCCGCTTGCCGAGCCCGACGGTCGCGCGCCCGGCGGCACCGAGTGGCAGGCTCGCCAGCTTCGCCGTACGGCTGAGCGCCTTGCGGGGGAGGTCGGACACGACCCCATTCTGTCGCCTCGCCCAAGCCCGCTCCCGGCGGGGTCTCCGGCGCGTCGTACCGGGTGGGTCACGACGAGGGGCGGAGGCCCGGCCGAAGCCGGACCACCGCCCCTACGACGTGGTGCTGGTGCGTCAGGCCTTGCCGAGGATCCGGTTCAGGTTCGTACCGCACTCGGGGCACTTGGCCTTGGCCATGCGCGTGCCCTTGTCGTTGACCTTGACCTCGCCGTCGGCGGTGCGCTTGGCCTTGCACTTGACGCAGTAGAACTCGCCGCTCCAGGTCTCTGCCATGAGGGCCTCTCTCCTTGCTCTGAATACCAGCCGGGCTTGTCGGCCCTGGCCGTCGTGGATGCTAACGGCAGACCGTCCTGCCGTAGGCCGTTCGGCCCAGTCGAGATTCACCCTACGGCAGGCTGAGCGTGGCTCAAGCGCACCCCAGTGCCCGCGTGCCGCGTGGAAACCCCTTTCCGAGATCCGTCCCGGCACGGAACAGGCTCCCGGGAGTCCGCCTGCGGAACCACTCGGCTTCCCCTCCGAGTGACCCCGGAGGCGGTCCGGGAGCCTGTTGGACCTGACGCTAGAAGGCTGCCGCCGCGCTGACAAGCCCACGTTGTCCACCCCTGTGGATAACTCTGTGGGCAAGCTGTGGGGCACGCCGGGCGGCACTGTGGACGAGCGGGGGAACAGGGTGTGAACAACACCCGTCCACGAACCCGCGATCACCCGTCTGACCTGCGAAAACGTCCGTGCACAGGATGTGGACGCAAGAAAGTCGCCGGTTTCGGGCGATACCGTTCGTCCTATGGCCGACTCTCCACCGCGCCCGATCCCGCCGTACGTCGACATCCGGCGCAGCAAGCGGCGCAAGCGGACCGTGAGCGCGTACCGCGACGGCGAGCGGGTGGTCGTGCTGATGCCCGACCGGCTGTCCGCGGCCGAGGAGGCGCGCTGGGTGGAGACCATGCTCCAGCGCCTCGATCGGCAGCGCAGCAGATCCCGCGTGTCGGACGAAAAATTGTTGGCCAGAGCACACGAACTCGCGTGTCGCCACCTCCCCGAGGTGCCCGAACCTGCGTCGGTCCGCTGGGTTTCGAACCAAAACAGACGGTGGGGATCCTGTACTCCGGCGGACCGGTCGATCCGTTTGTCGACCCGTCTGCAGTCGATGCCGGCCTGGGTCGTCGACTACGTGCTGGTGCACGAGCTGGTCCACCTGGTCGAGCCGTCGCACAACGCCGCCTTCTGGGAGCTGGTCCACCGCTACCCCAAGGCCGAGCGCGCCGAGGGCTATCTCGAGGGCGTCTCGGCCGCCGCGAGCCTCAGCCTCGACGAGTTCTGACCGGCCCGCGCACGCCGTAGCGCGGCATTTCCCGTACGCCGTACGAGTGACTCCGGCCCGGGGTGAGGTGTGGTTTTCCCCAGGGTCGAGGTGGGGCCTGCCCCAGGGGAAGACGGGGGTTCCCTGCATGGTGGCGAACCCCTTCCGGACGCGAGGCTGATGGGCATCGGCAGCGGGGCGGAGGGGTTCCGCTGCCAGGGTGCGCGTCGTTGCGCAGAGGGGCAGGGAAGCCAGATGACTGGCCAGTCGAACAGCCGGGCCGAGCGCCGGTCGAGAGGACCGCTGACGGTCCGGGCGGCACGATGGAGCGCCACTCACCCGTGGCGGGCGATCGCGCTCTGGGTCGCCGTCGTGGTGGCGTGCTTCGCGCTCGGCAGCATGACCGGGACGAAGGAGTCGACCAACGAGGGTGACATCGGCGAGGTGACCCGGGCCGACGACATCGTCAAGTCCGGCAACTTCGACGACCCGGACGTGGAGAGCGTGCTGATCACGCCGACCTCGGGGTCGCTGAACCAGGCCGAGGCCAACCAGGTCGCGAAGGTCGTGACGGAGCGGATGCGCGCCCTCGGTGGGGTCGCGGACGTCGCCCGGCCGATCCTCGCGCCGGACAAGAACGCGCTGATCGTCCGGGTCGAGCTGAAGGACGGCGACGACGAGAACCGGGTCCAGCCGCTGCTCGACGCGACCGCCAAGGTCCAGCAGGAACACCCGGGGCTCAGGGTCGAGCAGGTCGGCGGCGAGTCGATCGGCAAGGCGCTGAACGAGACGCTCGGTGAGGACTTCAAGCGGGCCGAGATGTTCAGCCTGCCGGTCACGCTGGCGATCCTGCTGGTCGCGTTCGGCGCGCTGATCGCCGCGACCGTGCCGCTGCTGCTGGCGCTGTCCGCGGTCGCCGCCGCGATCGGGCTCGCCGCCGCTGCCTCCCAGTTCGTCCCCGCGGTCGACGCGGTGAACAGCGTGATCCTGCTGATCGGCATGGCGGTCGGCGTCGACTACTCCCTGTTCTACCTGCGCCGCGAACGCGAGGAGCGCGCCAAGGGCCGCGGTCACGTCGACGCGGTCGAGGTCGCCGCGGCAACGTCCGGGCACGCCGTCGTGGTCTCCGGTACGGCGGTGATCATCTCGATGGCTGGGCTGTTCCTGGCCCGCGACGCGGTGTTCTCGTCCTTCGCGGTCGGCTCGATCCTGGTCGTCGCGGTGGCCGTCGCCGGTTCGCTGACCGTGCTGCCGGCGGTGCTGGCCAAGCTCGGCCGCTGGGTGGACCGTCCGCGCATCCCGCTGCTGTGGCGCCTCACGGCCCGGACGTCGGAGCCGCGGTTCTGGCCCGCCGTGCTGAAGCCGGCTCTGAAGCACCCGGTGGCCACCCTGACCGTCGCGGTCGTCGCACTGCTCGCGGTCGCGTCGCCGGCGCTCGGGATGACGCTGAAGTTCCCCGGTACCGAGGACCTTCCGCGCGACACCGCGGTGATGCAGGCGTACGACCGGCTGACCGCGGCCTTCCCCAGCACGGGGACGAGCCACGAGGTCGCCATCAAGGCCCCGGCCGACCAGCAGACCGCCGTACAGGCTGCGTTGACCGACCTGTCCAAGCGGACCGAGGGCGACTCGCTCTACGCCCAGGACGGGTTGGAGAAGCCGCGGGTGTCGGCCGACGGTCGCGTCACGGTGGTCGAGGTGGCCACGCCGTACGAGGGTGGTAGTGAGCAGGCACGGGACTCGCTGGCCAAGCTGCGCAACGAGCTGATCCCGCAGACGGTCGGCAAGGTGCCGGGCGCCGAGTACGCCGTCGGTGGGTTCGTCGCGGCGGACGTGGACTACGCGGCGCACACCCGGTCGAAGCTGCCGCTGGTGATCGGGTTCGTGCTGCTGCTGACGATGATCGTGATGATGGTGACGTTCCGGTCGGTCGTGGTCGCGGTGACCGCGATCGGGCTGAACCTGCTCAGCGCCGGCGCGGCGTACGGCGTGGTCACGGCGGTCTTCCAGAACACCTGGGCCGAAGGGCTGCTGGACTTCCGGTCGAACGGTGCCGTCGTGTCCTGGCTGCCGCTGTTCCTCTTCGTGGTGCTGTTCGGGCTGTCGATGGACTACCACGTGTTCGTGGTCAGCCGGATCCGCGAGGCGGTACTGCGCGGAGTGCCGACCAAGCAGGCCGTGGCCGAGGGCATCACCGGCTCGGCCGGCGTGGTGACCAGCGCGGCGGCGGTGATGATCGGGGTGTTCGCGGTCTTCGCGACGCTGAGCACGCTGGACATGAAGCAGCTCGGCGTCGGCCTGGCGGTCGCGATCCTGATCGACGCGACGATCATCCGGGCCGTCGTGCTGCCGAGCATCATGACCCTGCTCGGCGAGGCGAACTGGTGGGCCCCGAAGTGGCTCCGCCGGACGCCGCCCAAGCACGCGGCGACCCAGGCGCCGGAAGAGGAGCGCGAGCTGACCCCGGTCGGCTGACCGCACGCAAGGCGAGAGGCCCTGCCCCCTTCGCGGGGTAGGGCCTCAGAGCTGCCGGGCGCGGTGGGCAGCAGCCTTGACCCGGCTTTGGCACTGCGGTGAGCAGAAGCGCCGCTGGCCGTTGCGGGAGACGTCCACGAATACCCGATCGCAGTGTGGCGCCGCACAGACTCCCAGCCGCCCGGCGAGATCACTGCCCACCGCCAACGCCAACCCCGCCGCACATCCAGCTGCCCATCCGTTCACGAGGCCGTCGTCCGGCCCGTGGAAGTGCAGGCTCCACCCGCGCTCGCGGCGATCCAGCTGCGGCCGTGCGTTGGTGTCGAGCAGCAACGCGTTGATCTCGTCGGCCGCCCGATCGAGATCTCCGGTCTGTGCCGCTTCGAAGACGATCCGCATCCGCCCGGCCAGCTCCGCGAGCCGCCGCGCGTCGGCCGCCAGCACCGACGGCCGTGGGTACCCGATCGCTGCCAGCGCCTCGACGACCGCCTCCGCCTCATCGGCCGGCCCCTCGAAGGCCGCGCCACCGGACCAGCCCGGCGTCAGACGGTTCACGTACTCGACCGACGCCGCCAGCACGCTTCGCGTATGACTATCAAAAGACACTTGACCAGTCACGACCTGCCTCCGTAAGGTCTCACGTGACTAACCATACCCGTTTAGACAGTCATGGAGGCGTCGATGAGCATCACGGCACCCGTGTCCTGGCGAGGACTGTCGCCGACCGTCTGGGTCCTCGTCGGGGCCCGCGCGGTCAACAAGATCGGCGCGTTCACGCTGCCGTTCCTCGGTGTCGTGCTGACGGTCGAGTTCGGCGCCTCGCTGGCGCAGACCGGGCTGATCCTCGCCGTCTTCGGCGCCGCGACCATCCCGTCCCGTCTGCTCGGCGGCCAGCTCGCGGATCGGTTCGGCCGCCGGCGCACGATCGTGCTCGGCCTGACCGGCTGCGCCGTCGCCCAACTCTGGATCGCCCTGAGCGACGAGCTCTGGTCCGCCGTACTGGCGACTGTCCTGCTCGGCCTGGCCTTCGAGATCTACGAGCCGCCCAGTCAGGCGACCATCGCCGACGTCACCGAGCCGGCCGACCGGCCCACGGCGTACGGGCTGCTGGGTGCGGCGATGGCGGCTGCCGGTGTGCTGGCTGGTCTGCTTGCGGCCGCGGTCAGCCACTTCGACCTGCGCTGGCTGTTCGTCGCCGACGCGATCACCTGCTTGGCCTGCGCTGTACTGGTCGCACTGGCCCTGCCGGCAGACGCACGGCAAGCCCCTCGCCCCCAAGTCTCAGAAACCGTGTGGCGAGATCGAAGACTGCTCCTGCTGCTGGGTAGTGGCACGGTGTTCGCCACCATCTACATGCAGCTGGTCATCGGCATCCCGCTCACCCTGCTCGACCAGGGCCTGCCCGAGTCGGGCACCGGCTTCATCCTGGCCGTCTCCGCGGTCACGCTGATCCTCGCCCAGCGTCTGCTCCGCGTGCAGCGCCTGGACGACTTCCGCTCGATCGCCATCGGCTACGGCCTGCTGGCCGCAGGCCTGGTCGTCACAGCCTTCGCGCACAGCCTCACGGTCTTCCTGCTCGCCACAGTCCTCTGGAGCCTGGGCGACCTGTTCCTGCTCACCCGCTACCTCACCCAGGCCTCAGGCCTGGCTCCCGACCATGCAAGAGGTCGGTACCTGGCCGTCTTCGGCCTCAGCTGGGGCATCGCGACAACCATCGCCCCGCTGACCGCGACCCAGCTCCTGAAGGCAGCAGGCCCCGAAGGCCTCTGGCTCGCCAGCGCCGCAACTGCCGTAGTACTGGCGAGCCTCCAGCCGTGGTTCAGGAAACGGCTGGCTCCAGCCGGACCGTGAGGCCCTTGGCCACCGGGGTGTTGCTGCCCTTGGCGACGTCGTCGGCCGACATCAGCACGTTGGTCTCCGGGTAGTACGCCGCGACGCAACCCCGAGCGGTCGGGTACGAGACGAGCCGGAAGCCCGCCGCCCGCCGCTCCACCCCGGCGAACTCGCTCACGATGTCGACGTACTGACCGTCCTCGAGCCCGAGGTCGGCCAGGTCGGACGGGTTCACGAACACCACCTCGCGCGTCCCGTGCACCCCGCGGTAGCGGTCCTCGAGCCCGTAGATCGTGGTGTTGAACTGGTCGTGGCTGCGCATCGTCTGCAGCAGCAGGCGTCCCGGCTCGGTCGGCAGCCAGGTCAGGTCGTTCGCGCTGAACTGGGCCTTCGCGTCGGAGGTGCGGAACTCGCGCTTGTCCCGGGCGGCGTGCGCGAGCAGGAAGCCCCCCTCGTTCGCCCGCAGCCGGGCCTCGAAGTTCTCGTAGCCGTCGCAGACCCGGCCGATCCGCTGCCGGACCAGGCTGTAGTCCTTGGCGAAGTCGGCCCACGGGATCTCCCCGACGTCCGGCACCAGCAGCTCGCCGAGCGCGCAGACGATGCCGACCTCGGACAGCAGGTCGGGGCTCGGCGGGTGCAGGTTCCCGGTCGACAGGTGCACGGCGCCCTGGGAGTCCTCGACCGTCACCGACTGCGGCCCGAGCACGGTCCGGTCGTGGTCGGTCCGGCCGAGCGTCGGCAGGATCAGCGCCTCCTTGCCGGGCACCATGTGGGACTTGTTCAGCTTCGTGGACACGTGCACGGTCAGGTCGCACGCCCGCAGCCCCTGGTGCACGACGTCGGTGTCCGGCGTGGCCATCGCGAAGTTGCCGCCCATCGCGAAGAACACCCGTACGTCGTTCGCCCGCAGCCGCTGCACGGTCTGCGCCGCGTCGATGCCGTGCTCACGCGGCGACGTGAACGCGAACTCGGCGTCCAGCTTGTCGTGGAACCTGGCCGGCATCTGCTCCCAGATGCCCATGCTGCGGTCGCCCTGCACGTTGGAGTGCCCGCGGACCGGGCACGGCCCGGCGCCGGGCTTGCCGATGTTGCCCTGCAGGAGCAGCACGTTGACGATCTCGGTGATCGTCGCGACCGCCTCGCGGTGCTGGGTCAGGCCCATCGCCCAGCAGATCACCGTCGCCTTCGACGTGAGGAAGCGCTGGGTGAACTCCTCGATCTCGGCCCGGTTCAGGCCGGTCGCCTGCTCGACGGCCGGCCAGTCCAGGTCCGCGTTGTGCTTGGAGTACAGCTCGTACCCGCTGGTGTGCGACTCGATGAACGCCTTGTCCAGAACGGTCCCCGGCGCGGCCGCCTCGGCCTCGAGCAGCAGATGGCCGACGGCGAGGAACAGCGCCTGGTCGCCACCGATCCGGATCTGCAGGTGCTGGTCGGTCAGCGCGGTGCCCTTGCCGACCCAGCCGGACGGGCGCTGCGGGTTCTTGAAGTTCATCAGGCCGGGCTCAGGCAGCGGGTTCACTGAGACGATGTCGGCGCCGCGCTTCTTGGCGATCTCCAGGTGGCTGAGCATCCGGGGCGCGTTGGTGCCCGGGTTCTGGCCGACCACGACGATCAGCTCGGCCTCCTCGAGCATCTCCAGTGTGACCGCGCCCTTGCCGCTGCCGATCACGCGGGTGAGCGCCGTACCGGAGGATTCGTGGCACATGTTCGAGCAGTCGGGCAGGTTGTTCGTGCCGTACGCGCGCACGAGCAGCTGGTAGAGGAACGCGGCCTCGTTACTGGTCCGGCCCGACGTGTAGAAGACGGCGTCGTCCGGGTCGTCCAGCGCGCGCAGGTGCCGCGCGACGACGTGCAGCGCCTCGTCCCAGCCGACCGGCTCGTAGTGGTCGGCGCCGGCCCGCAGCAGCATCGGCTCGGTGATCCGGCCGAGCTTGCCCAGCTCGAACTCGGAGATCCGGTTCAGCTCGTCGATCGAGTGCTCGGCGAAGAAGGCCCGTGGCACCTTCTTGCGGGTCGCCTCCCAGGCCACCGCCTTGGCGCCGTTCTCGCAGAACTCGGCGGCGTGCTTGCGCTTGTGGTCGGGATCGGGCCAGGCGCAGGACGGGCAGTCGAAGCCGCCGTCCTGGTTCATCTTCAAGAACACCTTGCCGGTCCGCGCCGGGCCCATCTCGCGGAACCCGAACTTGAACGACGAGAGCACGGCCGGTACGCCGGCCGCTTTCTTCTTCGGCTGTTCGATGTCGACCATGGTTCAACTGTAAATCTTCCTATCAGCACAGGCCTTGTTGATAGGCGTCGCTGTGGTTGCGGTCAGGTGACGGCCGATAGCGGACAGAAGTCTCGACAGCGCGGCGACCCGCGCCCTAGCGTGCTGAGGAAAGCGTTTGCCGCCGCCACTCCGCCCGAGGGATCCGCTCATGCTTTCCAAACTCACCGTCCTGCTGACCTCACTCGCGCTGCTGCTGCCGCCGACTCAGGCCAGTGCCGCATCTCACTCCGGATCTGACCTGGAGCACCTCGACCGCGGTCTGGTCGCGACCAGTACCAGCGAGGGCGTCTTCCTCAGCTGGCGCCTGCTCGGCCCCGAGGCGACCGGCCACTCCGGCCACGGCCTGACCGGTACGGACTTCGCCGTCTACCGGGACGGCCGCCGGATCGCCAAGGTCACCGACAGCACCAACTACGTCGACCCGGCCGGTACGCCGACCTCCCGCTACCGCGTCGTCTCGCTGGTCAACGGCCGGGAGCGGGACCGCAGTGCCACCGTCACCCCGTGGGCCAACGGCTACACCGAGCTGCCGCTGCGCAAGCCCGCCGACGGTGTCACTCCGGTCGGTGAGACCTACACCTACTCAGCGGGCGACATGAGCGTCGGCGACGTGGACGGCGACGGCCAGTACGAGTACGTCGTGGTCTGGAACCCGTCGAACGCCAAGGACGTGTCGCAGGTCGGCTACACCGGCAACGTGTACGTCGACACGTACGAGACCGACGGCACCCTGCTCCACCGGCTCGACCTGGGCGTGAACATCCGGGCCGGAGCGCACTACACCCAGGTGCTGGTCTACGACTTCGACGGCGACGGCCGGTCGGAGACGATGCTCAAGACCGCGCCCGGTACCAAGCTGACGACATACGACCGCTCCGGCCGGGTCAAGTCCCAGCGGTACATCACCATGCCCGCTGCTGATCGCCGGGCCGGCTACAGCAACCAGGACGACTACCGGGTCAGCAAGGCCGACTACTACGACCACCTGGTCGACTTGTTCCTCCAGTGGAAGCAGCAGCCGGAGGTGAAGAGCGGCCAGTGGCCCGCGACGCTGGAGGCGGCCTTCGGCATCCCCAACCGGTACAGCTATCCGCTGAACACCACTGATGCCCAGGCGCTGGTCGACCACTTCATGGACGTCTACGCGCCGGCCCGGAGCGCCCGTAACCAGCTGCGGTCCTTCGAGGGCTTCATCCTCAGCGGACCCGAGTACCTGAGCGTCTTCCGCGGCTCCGACGGCAAGGAGCTCCAGACCATCCGCTACGAGCCCGGACGGACCGACGACGGACTCCGCTGGGGCGACTACGCGATGGCCCGCATCGAGCCCGGCAATCGGGTCGACCGCTTCCTGGCCGGCGTGGCCTACCTGGACGGCAAGCACCCGTCAGCTGTGTTCGCCCGCGGCTACTACACCCGTACGACGCTCGCGACGTACGGCTGGAACGGCCACCGGATCACCAAGGGCTGGGCGATCGACAGCGGCTGGACCCCGATGACCAACCCCTTCAACGACAGTCCGCACGGCCGCGACGGCACCGACCCGACGTACGGGTCGATCACCACGCAGGGGTTCCACTCGCTCAGTGCGGCGGACGTGGACGACGACGGGCGGCAGGAGATCGTCTACGGCTCCGCCACCATCGACGACGACGGCAGCGTGCTCTACAGCTCGAAGGACGTGCTCCCGCCGGGTAGTGCGGCTCCTGGTGAGCTGGCCCGGCTCGGGCACGGCGACGCGATGCACGTGACCGACATCGACCCGCAGCGACCGGGTAAGGAGATCTTCACCGTCCACGAGGGCGCCACCTCCGCGCCGTACGGGTACGCCCTGCGGGACGCCTGGACCGGTGAGGTGATCTACGGCGAGTACTCCGGACGCGACACCGGCCGCGGCATGGTCGGCGACATCCTCCCGGACCAGCCGGGGCTGGAGACCTGGGCGATGCGACTCCGGACGGCCGACGGCGATGCGCTCGGCACGGCGATGCCCGGCACCAACCAGAGCATCCGTTGGGCCGCTGACATGACTACGCAGATCGTGAACGGCACCACGCCGACCATCGAGGACTGGCGGCGCGGGACCCTGCTCAGCGCGGAGGGGACGCTGACCAACAACGGCACCAAGGGCAACCCGTCGCTGGTCGCCGACATCTTCGGCGACTGGCGGGAGGAACTGCTGGTCCGTACGGCGGACAGCAGCGCCATCCGGATCTACCTGAGCACCGAGCGCACGGACCGGAAGCTGTACACGCTGATGCACGACCTGCAGTACCGGGTCGAGGTGGCGCGGCAACAGACGACGTACAACCAGCCGTCGTACACGGGCTTCTACCTCGGCTCCGACCTCGACTGGTCGAAGGTGCCGCTCATCCGCTGACAGCACATGGCTGGCGGCGCAGCTGTGTGCCGCCAGCCCATAGCTGCAAGGCATTCAGCTTCCTACAGTCTCCGCATGACCACACCACGTCGTGCCCTAGTCACCGGCGCCGCGTCCGGGATCGGCGCGGCCTGCGCCCACCGGCTCGCCGCTGAGGGCCTGCGCGTCGTGGCGGTCGACTACGACGCCGACGGGCTGCAGGCGGTGGCCGGTGACGGCATCGACGCCGTACAGGCCGACCTGTCCGACCTGGACCGGCTGCCGGACCTGCCGACCGACGTCGACGTGCTGGTGAACAACGCGGGTGTCCAGCTGGTCGCTCCGGTCGAGCAGTTCCCGCCGGAGCGGTTCGGCTACATCCTGCGGCTCATGCTCGAGTCACCGTTCCGCCTGATCCGGCAGAGCCTGCCGCACATGTACGGCGCCGGCTGGGGCCGCGTGGTCAACATCAGCTCGGTGCACGGCCTGCGGGCCAGCCCGTTCAAGGCGGCGTACGTCGCGGCCAAGCACGGGCTCGAGGGCCTCAGCAAGGTCGTCGCGCTGGAGGGCGCCGCGCACGGCGTCACCAGCAACTGCGTGAACCCGGCGTACGTGAGGACGCCGCTGGTCACTGCCCAGCTCGCCGACCAGGCCGTCGTCCACGGCCTGACCGAGGCGGAGGTGCTGGACAAGATCCTGCTCGAACCGGTCGCCGTGAAGCGGCTGATCGAGCCGGCCGAGGTCGCCGAGGTGGTCGCGCTGCTCTGCGGCCCGTCGTCGGCCTCACTCACGGGGAGCTCGTTCGTCCTCGACGGCGGCTGGACCGCCCACTAAGGAGCCCGCATGTCCACGTCCACAGAACCGGTCCGCGAGCGGACCCCGATCGCCCGCGTGGTCGGCGCCAGCCTGGTCGGCACCACCGTCGAGTGGTACGACTTCTTCCTGTACGGCGTCGCCGCGTCCGTCGTCTTCGGCGACCTGTTCTTCCCCAAGGGCGAGCAGCTCACCGGCACCCTGCTCAGCTTCGCCACCTTCGCGGTCGGGTTCTTCGCCCGGCCGATCGGCGGGGTCGTGTTCGGCCACTTCGGCGACCGGATCGGCCGGAAGAACCTGCTGGTGCTGTCGCTGCTGATGATGGGTCTGGCCACCTTCGCGATCGGGCTGCTGCCGACGTACGCGCAGGTCGGTGCGCTGGCCCCGATCCTGCTGACCGTGCTGCGGCTGATCCAGGGCTTCGCGCTCGGCGGCGAGTGGGGTGGCGCGGTGCTGATCGTGTCCGAGCACGGCGACCCGGCCCGGCGTGGTTTCTGGGCGTCGTGGCCGCAGGCCGGCGCGCCTGCCGGGCAGCTGATCGCGAACGGCGTCCTGGCGGGGCTCGCGGCCTTCCAGAGTGACGCGGCGTTCAACTCATGGGGCTGGCGGATCCCGTTCCTGCTGTCCGCGGTGCTGGTTCTGGTGGGTCTGTGGGTGCGGCTGCGAATCGAGGAGTCGCCGCTGTTCAAGCAGGCGCGGGCCAACCAGGAGCCGAGCGAGAAGATCCCGTTCGTCGAGGTGATCACCAAGTACCCGCGCGAGATCCTGACCGCGATGGGCGCCCGGATGGCCGAGAACGTCAGCTACTACATCTTCACGATCGTGATCGCGACGTACGCCAAGGACCACCTCGGGCTGGGCAAGTCGTTCGCGCTGAACGCCGTCCTGATCGCGGCGGCGATCCACTTCTGCGCGATCCCGCTGTGGGGCGCGCTGTCGGACCGGATCGGCCGCAAACCGGTGTACCTGTTCGGCGCGGCCGGGGTCGGGATCTGGGCGTTCGTCTTCATCGCCTTCGTGGACACGAAGAACTTCGCGCTGGCGACCTTGGCGGTGACCGTCGGGCTGGTGCTGCACGGCGCGATGTACGGGCCGCAGGCGTCGTTCTTCACCGAGCTGTTCGGGACGAGAGTCCGGTACTCCGGGGTCTCGGTCGGCTACCAGTTGGCCTCGATCGTCGCGGGCGGCCTGGCGCCGTTCATCGCGGTCGCGCTGCTGAAGGCGTACGACACGGGCTACGCGATCTCGATCTACGTGGCAGTGTGTTCGGTGATCTCGCTGGTCGCCGTGATGAGCTACGGCGAGACCAGCAAACGAGACCTCGCACAGGTGTAGGAGGAGGGCCATGGACGCCGGCCGGAAGCGTGAAGCCGAGCTCACCGCTCTGGTGGACATCGCTCTCGAGCTGGCGTCGGCCCGTGCCCCGGGACGGGTCCTGCACACCATCGTGCACCGCGCCCGCACCCTGATCGGCACCGACGTCGCCTACCTGACCCTGTACGACGACGCGCGCGGCGACACCTACATGCGCGCCACCGACGGGTCGATCTCGGCGACCTTCCAGCAGGTACGCCTCCCGCTGGGCGCCGGACTCGGCGGACTGGTCGCCGAGACCCACAAGCCCTACTGGACCGCCGACTACCCGAGCGACCACCGCTTCCGGCACACGGGACCGATCGACTCGGCCGTCGGGGAGGAGGGCCTGGTGGCCATCCTCGGTACGCCGCTGATCGTGGACGGCGCGTTCGTCGGCGTGCTGTTCGCCTCCAACCGCACCGCCCGGCCCTTCAGCCGTGACGAGGTGGCCCTGCTCGGCTCGCTGGCGGCACTGGCCGCGGTGACCATCGTGCAGGTCCGGGCCGCCGCTGAGACAGCTGCAGCGCTGGAGCAGTTGTCGGAGGCTCACGCCGGAGTGGAGCACGCCGCGGCTGCGCACGACCGGTTCGCAGACATCGTGCTGTCCGGAGGGGACGTCGACGCGATCGCTGCCGCGCTGGCCGAGCTGCTGGACGTGTGGGTCGTGCTGTTCGATGCGCTGGGCAACGAGCTTGCCGCGGCCGGTCAGGTCGACAGGGCCCTTGCTGCCAAGGCTGTTGCGGCGTCTGACTCGGGCCGCTTGGTCCGGAGCGGTTCGGGCTGGATGGTGGCGGTCACGGCTCAGGGGGAGCGGCTGGGTGCGCTGGTGATCGGGGGAGTGGCCTCGCTGCCCGCCGCGGACCAGCGGATCGTGGAGCGGGCTGCTGTCGTCACGGCTCTCGTCCTGCTGTTCCGCCGGCAGGCGGCCGAGCAGTCGCAGCGGGCGCAGGCCGACCTGCTGGCTGATGCTGTCAGCGGCACCGCCGACCCGCGTGCGCTGGCTGACCGGCTCCGGCTGCTCGACCCGACCCGGCGTCTGCCGACGCAGCTGGTCGTGGCGGTCTGCCGTGGCGACCACACCGGCGTACTGGCTCGTCTGCCTGCTTCACTGCGCCTCGTACTAGCAGGCCCGTACGCCGGTGACCTCGTGCTACTGCTCGCCGAGCCCGACACGGTCGCGACAGCGCGAGCCCTGAACGACGTCGCCCGTCGCTGCGGGCTGACGATTGCCATCACCGGTCCGGCGCGCTGGGGCCAGCCGCTCGTCGACACCTACCAGCAGGCGACCCGGCTGGCTTCGACCATGCTCCGCCTCGGCAAGTCCGGCCAGGCAGCCACACCGGACGACCTGGGCGTCGCCGGGCTGGTCGGAGCAGCCACCGTCGACGTCAAGGCGCACGTCGCCCACGTCCTCGGACCGGTGACCGCCTACGACTCCCAGCGAGGCACCGACCTGGTCGGCACGCTCGAGGCCTACTTCGCCGCCGGGCAGAGCCCGACCCGAGCCGCCACGGCCCTGCACATCCACCCCAACACGGTCCAGCAGCGCCTGGATCGGATCACCGCTCTGCTTGGCGACGGCTGGCAGGAGCCGGAGCGCGCCCTCGACGTACAGGTGGCACTGCGCCTGCTGCGGACACTGCACGGCTAGGCTCAGCCCGGTGATCGACCGACGGGTAGTAGTGCTGGTGGTGCCGGCGGTCGGCACGTGGGCCCCGCCCGGCCGCGAGCCGGAGGCCTGGCGGCTGGCGCTGGCCGAGGACACCTACGAGGTGCTGGCCGCGCTCGATCTGGTCGAGGTGGCTGTTGCTGTCGTCGGGGGAGACGCTGCTGGGCTCGCAGCGATCGCAGCCCTCACCTGGCCCGGTACTCCGGTGTACGCCGCGGACTCGGTGCTGGACGCCGTCGACAAGGCCGGCGCGACCGCGGCGACCGTGGCCGTCAGCCACGACGTACCGGATCTGCCCGGACTCCTGATCGGCAAGCTCTTCCGAGCCCTCTCGTCAGCGGACATCGCGGTGACGCCGGCGGAGGACGGCTCCCTCTGCGCGATCGGCGTACGGCGGCCGGTCGCTCCCTGGGTCGCCGCGGCCGACCCGGCCTTCGACACCCCGCTGGGCACGCTCGAACACCTCAAGCCCCGCCGCCACGCGGTAGCCCTCGGCCCCGGCTGGCACCGCCTCCGCTCCGGCGCGGATCTGGCCCGCCTCGATCCCGGCCTCGAAGGCTGGGACGCCACCCGCGCGCTTCTCCGCGGAAAGTAACTACCTGATCCGTCACCTTCACGGGTCTGGCTCGTTTCACCTGTCAGCGGGGACCTGGGGGTGTCCACCAGGGCTGTTCGCCGCAACCGGGACAAACCCGTCGGTGCCGTTCAGGGGCGGTGATACCGGCGGGTCCGGGCGTTGGGGGGAGCGACGAACGCCGGACAGACGTGCGCGGGCCGGATCACAGGGACCGGCCCGCGCACCCCTCAGAGGCGTCCGACCAACTCGGCGACGGTGTGGTCGAGATCAACCGGCAATGCGTCGACGCCGAACCACGCCAGGTCGTGCGACTCCTCGCTGACCACGTAGTCGGTCCCGGCCGTAGCGGTCACCAGGAACTGCACATCCAAGTGGTGCGCGCCGCTGCACCCACCGGCCTCGATCAGATGCCGCGACAACTGCAGCGGCTCAGCGCTGACCTTCAGGTCGGACAGCCCGGACTCCTCGGTCGCCTCGCGCAGCGCGGCCCCGGCCAGCGTGGTGTCACCAGACTCGCAGTGCCCACCCAGCTGCAGCCACCGGCCGACCAGCCGGTGCAGGGTGAGCAGCACCCGGCCCTGCCCGGCGTCGACGACCAGCGCCGACGCCGTGAGGTGCTCCGGCCGGCTACTGCGCCACATGCCGTCCGCGTGCTCGGCCAGGTAGCGCAAGTAGTGCTCCCGGAGCGCGGCCTGTGCCGCGTCCGGGGGAGTCCAGCGAGTCAGTACGGCGGTGGCGTCGTCGTGCAGCGTCACTTGTCCTTGTCGCCGTCGCTGCCCGGGGCCGAGTCGCCGCCCTCGTCCTTCGGTGCCTGGTCGTCCTTGTCGGCCTGGTCCAGGAAGTCCGAGATGTCCGAGTCGGACAGCTCTGAGCCGGCCGTCTGCTGGGCGAAACCGATCGGGTCGTCCAGGTCGCTCGTTGTCGGCAGCAGGTCCGGGTGCGACCACAGCTCGTCGCGGCCTTCCGAGCCCCGGGCATCCCGTACGGCGGCCCACAGGTTCGCAGCGTCCCGCAGCCGGCGCGGCCGCAGCTGCAGACCGACCAGCGTGGCGAACGTCTGCTCGGCCGGGCCGCCCGCCGCGCGGCGCCGCCGTACGGTCTCTGCCAGCTGCACCGCCGCCGGCATCCGGTCCTTGGTGGCTTCCCGGACGACGTCGTCGACCCAGCCCTCGACCAGCGCGAGCGCCGTCTCCAGCCGGACCAGCGCCGCCTTCTGCTGCTCGGAGTCCTCGGGCTCGAACAGCCCGCCGGCCAGCGCGGACTGCAGGGCCTCCGGGTTCTGCATGTCGACCTCGGACATCGCGGACTCGATCTTGCCGGTGTCCACCTGGATGCCGGCCGCGTAGTCGGCGACGTGCGAGAACAGGTGCTGCCGCAGCCACGGCGCACCGGCGAACAGCCGCTGGTGCGCGCACTCGCGCAGCGCCAGGTAGAGCCGGACGTCCTCGTCGGTCACGCCGAGGCCCTCGGAGAACTTGGCCACGTTGTCCGGCAGCAGGATCGCCTGCCCGGCCGGTCCCAGCGGCAGCCCGATGTCGGACGAGCTGACGACCTCGCCGGCCAGCTCGCCCAGTGCCTGGCCGACCTGTGCGCCGAAGACGGTGCCGCCGAGCTGGCGGAGCATGCCCGCCATCGGCCCGGCCAGCTGCTGGGCCTCGGCCGGCAGCGCCGTACCCATCGCGCCGGCGACGTGCTCGGCCACCGGGTCGACCACGGTCTGCCAGGTGGGCAGTGTGTTCTCCACCCACTCCGCCCGGCTCCAGGCCGCGGAGGTGGTCGAGGCCTCGGGCAACGTCGTCGCCTGGTCGAGCCAGTGCTCGGCCAGCCGGACGGCGTCGGCGACGCGGTCGTTGTCGTTCGCCGTGACGGACCGGTCGCCGTTCGCGGCGACGGTCTTGCGGGCGATGTCCTTGGCCAGGTCCCAGTTCACCGGCTTGCCGTCGGTCTGGCCGCTCAGCAGTTGCTGCACCTGCGCGAAGATCGCGTTCAGGTCAGGGGTGCCGCCCGGGCCGGCCGCACCGGAGAACTGCTGGAACATGGCCTCGAACGGAGTTCCCTTGAACGGGTTGTCCGGTTCGTCGCTCATCTCGGTGGCCTTCCTGTGCAGGTGGGGCGTACAACTCCAACGTACCGGTGGCGGGCTACCGTTCCTCCAGGGGCGAACGGTTTGCCGGTACGCCGTCCGCGAACCCGCTGGGATACCGTGTGCAATCACGGTCGGAAACGAGGAAAGTCATGAGCGACGCGATCAGGCTGCTGGACATCCGCGACACGGTGCTGTCGAGCGACGAAGTCCTGGCCGCCGTCGCGGACCCGTCCGCCGGCGGCACGGCGCTGTTCGTCGGCACGGTGCGCAACCACGACGACGCGCGCCCGGTCGATCAGCTGACCTACGAGGCGCATCCCGAGGCGCTCGAGCACCTGCGCAAGGTGGCCGAGCGGATCTGCGCGGACCCCGGCGTGACCGCTCTCGCGGCGGTGCACCGGACCGGTCCGCTGGTGATCGGCGACGCCGCCGTGATCGTCGCCGTGGCCGCCGCGCACCGCGACCTGGCCTTCGCCGCCTGCCGCCGGTTGATCGACGATCTCAAGGCGGAGGTCCCGATTTGGAAACACCAGCACTTCACCGATGGTGCGAGCGAGTGGGTCGGTGCCTGCTGACCCGTACGCTGGGCCCATGACAGCAATTGGGACGGTGACTGCGAAGGTGACCGGATGAGGGTCCTGGCCTGGCTGGCGTTCCCGCTGGCCGCGACCGTCCTGGCGATGGGCTGGGCGGCCTGGCGCGGGCGCAGGCGCGGCTCCCGGCGTACCGGTGGAGCCTTCGCCTCGGTCGAGGACTTCCGCCGCTTCACCGACGCGCTCGCCGCTCCCGGCCCCCGGGCCACTCCCGCCCGGCGCCCAGGGCTGCGCGGTTTCTTCCACAAGTCCACTGTTCAGGGGCAAAGGCAGGGTTCGTGACACGTCGTACCGCCACGCTGGTCACCGCCATCATCGTGCTCGTCTTCTCGCTCGGACTGGTCACGGTGTTCCCGGTGCCGTTCGTGTCGTTCAGCCCGGGCCCGGTGAAGGACACGCTCGGCACGGCCAACGGCAAGGCGGTGATCGACGTCACCGGCCACGAGGTCTTCCCGACCACCGGCCAGCTGGACCTGACCACGGTCTCGGTCACCTCGCCGGACCGCGACCTGACGCTGCCGCAGGCGATGCGCAACTGGCTCGACCCGCACCACGACCTGTTCCCGCGCGACATCATCTACCCGCCCGAGCAGAGCGCGGACCAGGTGGAGGAGCAGAACACGGCCGAGATGACCGGCTCGCAGGACAGCGCGGTCGCCGCCGCGCTGCAGGCCGCCAAGGTGCCGTTCCACCCGAAGGTCTCGTCGGTGTCGAAGGACAGCCCGGCCGACGGCAAGCTCAAGCCCGGTGACGTCGTGCTGAAGGTCGGCGGCGTGGCCGCAACCCAGGTCCCGCAGGTCGGCGAGCTGGTCCGCAAGAACAAGGTCGGCGCGGACGTCAGCTTCCTGATCCGCCGCGGCGGCGCCGAGCAGACCGTGGTGGTCAAGGCCGCCGCGACGCCCGGCGACGAGACCCGGCCGATGGTCGGCATCACGATCGGCGTCGACTCGCCGGTCAAGGTGAGCGTCAACCTCGGCCAGGACATCGGCGGACCGAGCGCCGGTACGGCGTTCGCCCTGGCCATCTACGACAAGCTGACGCCGGGCCCGCTGCTGGCCGGCCGGCACGTGGCCGGCACCGGCACCATCGACGCGCTCGGCCAGGTCGGCGCGATCGGCGGCATCCAGCAGAAGATCGCCGGCGCCAAGAACGACGGTGCCACGGTCTTCCTGGTCCCGGCCCCGAACTGCGAAGCCGCCCTGCACGCCGGCGTGGACGGCATCCAGCTGGTGAAGATCAGCACCCTGAACGACGCCATCGGCGCCCTGAAGGCACTGTCCGCCGGAACTGGAGACGTCCCCGCATGCACGCGATAGACAACCTGCCCGCCGACGCGCTCAGCCGAGCGGTGGTGGAGATCGAGAAGCACGTCAGCAGCGCCGGCTGGGACCAGCCCGCGCAGCTGTTCGCGCTGGTGGCCACCAAGGAGCTGCTGGCCGCCGAGCCGCAGCTGGCGGCCGAGCTCGGCGCCGACGACGCGGCCCAGCCGCTGACGCCGGTGGCCCAGGGCGAGCTGCCCGGCGGGGTCGACGACAGCGACCTGGCCGACGTACTGGGTCAGATCGAGTGGCCCGACGGAGTGTCCGGCTGCGCGCTGGCGCTCGAGCGCGTCGTACTGCCGGCCTCGGTCGAGTCGGGTCTGTCCGAGGCCGAGTCCGACGCCGAGCTGGCCCGGATGGCCGGCAGCGACCCGCGCCGGCACGAGGTGCGGATGGTGGCCGCCGTACTGCGTGACGGCGAGCAGTTCGGCGCCGTCCGGCTCCGTACGCACGACGAAGACAGTGCCGTCCTGACCGGCATCGACTTGGTTCCTACCCTCTGCCAAGTACTGTCACTGACATTCGAGCCTTCCAGCGGCGAGGAGAAGTAAGCCATGAGCGACGGCGTTTACGACATGCCGGAGGAGCCGCGGCGTTCGCGGCGAACTCCCGGCCAACGCCCCAAGGCGTTGCTGCCAACGATCGCCACGCTGGTCGTGCTGCTCATTCTTTTCAGCGTCTTCACCGACGTCTGGACGCAGCGGCTGTGGTACCGCTCGGTCGACCTGAGTTCGGTCTTCAGCACCGTGCTCGGCACCCGGGTGCTGCTGTTCGTCGTCGTCGGTCTGCTGATGGCGGCCGCCGTCGTGGCCAACGTCATCGTCGCGTACCGGACCAGGCCGCGGGTCGCCCTCGCTCCGTCGCCCAGCCCGGGCTTCGAGCGGTACGGCGAGCTCCTGCAGTCGCGCGGCAAGATCGCGGTCGGGGTGCTCGGCACGCTGATGCTGGTCTTCGGCGGCTCCGCGGCGTCGGGGGAGTGGAAGGTCTTCCTGGCCTGGCGCAACCGCACGCCGTTCGGGGTGACCGACAAGCACTTCAACATGGACATCGCGTTCTTCGTCTTCGACTACCCGTGGCTGCGCGTCCTGCTCGGCTTCGGCTACTCGATCGTCCTGCTGTCGCTGGTCGCCGCGATCATCACCCACTACCTGTACGGCGGCTTCCGCCCGTCCGCGAAGGGGCAGAAGGCCTCCGGCGCGGCGCAGGTGCAGTTCTCCGTGCTGCTCGGTCTGCTGGTCCTGCTCAAGGCGTTCAGCTACTGGCTCGACCGGTACGGCCTGACGACGTCCGACAGCCGCCTGTTCACCGGTATCTCCTACACCGGTGACAACGCGGTCCTACCGAGCAAGGAGATCCTGGCGGTCATCGCGCTACTCTGCGCCGGGTTGTTCTTCGCGAACGTCGTCCGGCGGACGTGGCTGCTGCCGGGAGTCGGGACCGTCGTCCTGATCCTGTCCGCCGTCCTGCTCGGTGCACTCTGGCCTGCGGCGCTGCAGCAGCTCAGGGTCCGCCCGAGCGAGCCGGTCCGCGAGGCGCCGTACATCACCAAGAACATCGAGGCCACCCAGCAGGCGTACGGGCTGGAGAACGCCAAGGTCGAGAACTACGCGGCCAAGACCAACCCGGACGTGACCGCCGCGGAGCTGCGCTCCGACGCCGACGTCCTGCCCGGGATCCGGCTGATCGACCCGAGCGTGGTCGGCCCGACGTTCGAGCAGCTGCAGCAGGTCCGTGGCTTCTACTCGTTCCCGACCGATCTCGACGTCGACCGGTACAAGATCGGCAACGAGACCCGCGACACCGTGATCGCGGTCCGCGAGGTGCAGGTCGACCGGCTCCCGGCCGGCCAGCGCAACTGGAACAACGACCACACCGTGTACACCCACGGCTACGGCGTCGTCGCGGCGAACGGCAACCAGAAGGCCGCCGACGGTTCGCCGGTCTTCTCGTCCAAGGACCTGCCGCCGACCGGCGACCTCGGCGAGTACGAGCCGCGGATCTACTTCGGTGAGCAGTCCCCGGACTACTCGGTCGTCGGTGCGCCCAAGGGCGCTCCCTCGGTCGAGCTGGACACCCCGGAGGGCAAGAGCGGCGGCGACCCGACGCTGAACACCTACGAGGGCAAGGGCGGCGTCCAGATCGGGTCGTTCTTCAACCGGTTGCTGTACGCCACCAAGTTCCGCGACGCGAACCTGCTGCTGTCCCAGCGCGTCAACGAAGAGTCGAAGATCCTGTACGACCGCAACCCGCGCGAGCGGGTCGAGAAGGCCGCGCCGTGGCTGACCCCGGACGGCGACCCGTACCCGGCCGTCGTGGACGGCCAGGTGGTCTGGATCGTCGACGGCTACACCACCTCGGCGAACTACCCGTACTCGCAGAAGGTCGCGCTCGACGACAGCACCCGGGACACCACCACCGGGCGCGGGGCGGTCGCGACCCAGCCGAGCGAGGAGATCAACTACATCCGCAACTCGGTCAAGGCCGTCGTCAACGCGTACGACGGTTCGGTCGAGCTGTACGCCTGGGACGAGAAGGACCCGGTGCTGAAGACCTGGATGAAGGCGTTCCCGGACACCGTCAAGCCGCGGTCGGAGATCTCGCCGGCGCTGATGTCGCACCTGCGCTACCCCGAGGACATCTTCAAGGTGCAGCGCGACCTGCTGGCCAAGTACCACGTGGACGACGCCGGCACCTGGTACCAGAACAGCGACCTGTGGCGCGTCCCGGCCGACCCGACCGGCTCCGGCACGGCGGACTCGCCGGCGCAGAACCAGCCGCCCTTCTACCTGTCGCTGCGGATGCCCGGGCAGGACTCGCCGAAGTTCTCGCTCACCTCGGTCTACGTGCCGAACGCGGAACGGGAGAACCTGACCGCCTTCATGGCCGTCGACGCGGAGGCGTCGTCACCGGACTACGGGCAGTTCAGGATCCTGCGACTACCAGGGAACGTGCAGATCCCAGGTCCTGGTCAGGTCTACAACAAGTTCCAGACCGACGAGGGGATCAGACAGGCGCTGCTCCCGATCAACCAGCCGAGCAGCGGCGCGCGGGCTCAGTACGGAAACCTGCTGACGTTGCCGCTGGGTGGCGGTCTGCTCTACGTGCAGCCGGTGTACTCGGTGCGGACGTCGGGTGCGGGTAGTTACCCGGTCCTGCGGTACGTGCTGGTGTCGTTCGGTGACCGGGTCGCCTTCGGTGGCTCACTGTCGGAGGCGCTCACCAAGGTGTTCAACACCTCGGTGAACACGCCTGACGACCAGACACCCGACGACCCGAACCCGCCGCAGCAGCCACCGGCGAACCAGACGATCAAACAGGCGCTGGCGGATGCGGACAAGGCGTTCACCGACGCCGACGCGGCGCTGAAGCGCGGCGACCTGAGCGCCTACCAAGCGAACGTCAAGAAGGCGGAGGCGGCGGTGGCCAGGGCGGTCGCGGCCGGTGCACTGTTGCCGAACCCGACGACAACGCCGACACCGACGCCGACAGCCCCACCGACGCCGACCAGTCCACCGACGTCACCGACCGGCTGAGCCCCTGGAACGGCGGCCTTCCCCCTGGGGGAGGCCGCCGTTCTCCTTTGTCCACAGCTCTTTTTCCGTTGCTCTGCACCGGGTACTTTCCCGGCATGTTCTAGGCATGATCTGTCTCGTCGTGATCGCCCTGTTCGCCGCTTTGTTCCCCCCACCGGAGGTGTGCACCTTGGACGGCTTCACCATCACCCACGTCCCCGCAAACGTCGGCACCTCGTCCGACTTCGAGTACGAGTGGGAGGAGGTGACGTTCCACAGCCGGGTCTGGGAGACCACGGCCGGCGACGCGACCACCGTCGACCTCAGCCTGAAAACCATCCGCGGCGACCGCATCGCCGACGTGGAGTCTCTCCGCGAGTTCCTCACCGAGTACCACGAGAAGGACCCCGCGACCTGGGAGCTGACCCCCCAACGCATCGGCTCGTACGGCGGCTATGTGACGGACGGCCAGGCCTTCTACTTCGTCGAACCAGGCCTGGCCGCCGAGCTCACCATCGATCGCTCGCGGTTTCCCCAGGAAGCGCTACTGGCCACCGCGGAAGGCTTCCACCCCTAGGAGCCGGTCGGCGGGTGTCACCGCTGGACGCCGGGAGCCCCCAAATCCCTCCCGCCCCGATTTGGTTCTGCGTGCCCTCATCCCCTAAGCTCAAGACACGACAACGGCGCGGGGTGGAGCAGCTCGGTAGCTCGCTGGGCTCATAACCCAGAGGTCGCAGGTTCAAATCCTGCCCCCGCTACCAGGAAAGACCCTCTGACTTGGGGAAATCGACCGGTCAGAGGGTCTTTGTCATTTCTGCTCGACGGAGCTGCGGCCGGTTCGCATTCTTGATCTGTCGGGGGAAATCCCAGTGAATTCGTCCGAATTCCCGGACGAGCACACTGGGTCCGGTAACGCCATGACCAATTGTTTGTTCAACCGTGAGGGTACGGGCGCGATCTGGTGCACCAAGCGCAGTGCTGACGGCGCCGGAACCAGCCTGGCAGTGGGGTGCGCGGACAACCGCGCGTCCCACCGTCCCGGGGCCAAGCCGACCGGACCAGCGGCGTTTCCGTGTGGCGTGCAACATTCGGAGGGGTCACCTGTCTGTTGAACAGATGGTTCTGCCAGGACCACGTTCACGACAGGAGAGCCCAGAGTGTTCAGACGATCCGCGGTACTCATCGCCTTGGTGCTGTTGGGGGCGGGCCTGACGGGAGTGGCCACCGCCACGCCGCCGCCGGCCGACGATTCGCCGGCCGGCGCTGCCGCGGCGCGGCCGTCGCCTCCGGCCGAGGCGCGGGTCATCCGCCAGGTCCCCGCGACCGGTGGTGCCGCCGGCCGACCGGCCAAGCCACGCTCGGTCGCCGTTCTCCACGGCCGCGGTGCCGGCGACAAGGACAGAGTGTGGCTGGACGGCGTACAAACAACCGGGAGCAAACCCGCCCCGCCCAAGGACGGCCAGGATTTCTTGCTGACCCTGCGGCAGATCGGGCCCGACGGCACACCGAGTGTGTCCGCGGCCGGCACGATCTTCGGTGTCGGCAACGGACTGGTGGAATCCATCACCGGCACCGCGCAGGTTCGCCTGCCACAAGGTGAGTACGCCGTATCGAGCAGTCAGATCGTCGATCAGCCCGATGGCGTCGGGCAGGACGCCTATGAGTTGACCCAACCGGTCGTCGAACTGACCAAGGACTCCACGGTCGTTCTGGACGCCCGTACCGCCCGTCAGGTCACCGTACGGTCATCGGCCCGTCCTGAGGCCCGGTCGAGGCTGCTGGCCGTTGGCCACGACCGTCGAAGTGCGGACGGCGCGAACTCGTTCAGCCGCGTTGTCATGGCCGAGCCGGCCGATCGGTTGTTCACCGCGCAGCAAGGCCCGGCCGCGGGGCCGGACGAGCTGACCGGTCACGCGGTCGCCTATCTGATTGCTCCAGGCACCAACACGCCCTACCTCTACGCAACGGCCGACCGGCGCGCAGGGGCGTTCTACACGGGTTGCGCCGCGTCGTCAAAGATCGGGACCTGGGGATCGTCGAGAGGAGTTTCAACGCGACGTCGAAGCGGCAGGTGATGACCAGCCTGATCCCGACGCTGCCCGGCGTCTCCCGTCAGTGGGTCACGACCGTACGCTTCGACACCCCGGCCACCACCCGAATGCTGTTCGAGCCAGGGTACGCGTGGGAGACCGAAGTGTCCGAGATCGAGCCCGGCCCGGACCCGAACGACACGTGGCCGCTGGAAGTCACGCAAGCTGTGGACTCACCGACCCGGTACGCCGCCGGCCGAACGTACCGGGACCGCTGGAACGCGGCAGCCCTGGTACCGGCCCCCGCGATCGCGGAACGGGCCGGGGACGATCTGCAACTCGCCTTCTCCCCTCACCTCGATGCCGACGGGCACGGGTGGTTCACGGTCACACCGGACAGCGCGGCGGGCAAGCTGTACCGGGACGGCAAGCTGCTCGCCGAATCCTCCGACTTCGGGTACGTCGAAGTGGGCGACGTACCGGCGGCCCCGGCGCGCTATCGGTTCGAGACCTCGATGACCCGATCGGTGTCCGAGTTGAGTACCCGGATCGACGTGACGACGACGTTCACGTCGGCCGGGGGCGACCGGGAGCAGTTCCCGCTGCGAGCCGTCCGCTACCTGCCGGACGTGGACGCCCGCAACACGGTCAAGCGGGCTCCGGTCACCGTGCTTCCTGTCCTGGTGCAGGGACTTCCAGGGCAGCGGCTGCCCGCCGTGCAGAGGCTCGAGGTACAGGTGTCAGGTGACGGTGGTGCGAGCTGGCGGCCGGCCCGGGTGGTCCACGACGGAGTGGACAAGTACCGGGCGGTGTTCCCGACCCCGGCGGGGCAGACGGTGTCACTGCGGGCTCACTTGGTGGACAGGGCAGGTAACAGCACTGATCAGACCGTGGTGGGCGCGTACAAGGTTCGCTGAGGACACCAGTGTCTGACCAGGTCCAGGTCCGGCTGTTGCCGTGGGCATCTACATCAGAAGTTGGGCTGTGCCCACCCCAGGTAGTTGGAGAAGTAGGGCAGCGTGGCCTTACCGATTTTGCCGTTGACGCTGGTGGCCCAGAACTTGCCGTCCCCGGTGGCGATGCCGACGTGGCCGTAGGCACTGATGTTCCAGAACACCAGGGCACCCTTGGGCGGGTTCCGGTCACCACGATGAGCGGCGCCTCGGTTGACCGCCGCGTTCCAGTTGGCGATGGCCGACGCGTAGATCCCGGTGGTGCCGTAGGCGTTCTCGACTGCTTTCTCGCAGTAGCCCTGGTACGCCGTCGAGCCCTGGCGGGCGGCGAACCAGGCGATCGCGTTGTCGGCGCGGGATTGTGGGCCGGCGGTCGCATCGGTGACGGCTGGTGCGGGCGACGCTGAGGCGGGACCGGTGGACACGGCCGCGCCGCCGGCGACGACGGTGGCGATCGCGACGGCTGACGCCAGCTGGTTGAGCAGACGAGATGACAAGAGCTTCATGGTGTTCGCCTTTCGCTGGACTGACGCTGGACGGCGGTAGTGGTGCGTTGCGGCTCAGCCAAGCAGAGCGTGATCGTGTTGTCGCAGTGGGCAACCGGGCGCTACGGCCCCCAGGCCTCCAGGCCCGATTTGGGCGCGCGGCGGGAATGATCTAAACTCATCGAGTAACAAAGCGGCGCGGGGTGGAGCAGCTCGGTAGCTCGCTGGGCTCATAACCCAGAGGTCGCAGGTTCAAATCCTGCCCCCGCTACTGTGGAAGGCCCGGATCATCGGATCCGGGCCTTCGCCTTTTCCTGGGTGCTCTGGCCTGCGGTTCGTTCAGGCGGCCCACGCTCCGTGCGGAGGGGCTGGCGATTCCGTTGCGCACGGCATCGATCGGTTGCTGGATGCTGTCGAGGACGACGTCCAGCCCGCCGTACTGCGCGACGCCTTGGCCTGCCGGCGACGTGTCTATCAGCGGCCGTCGACGCAGAGCAGCGGGCGCACGCTCGCTCGCCCGGCTCGGCACGGGAGTGGTCCACGCCACAAGACCATTCAGTTTAGGTAAGGCTAAGCTAATCGCTGCAGACTGAGCGGCTCGGTTGCCGAGGAGTGTAGTTGTCGGTGGGGGAGGTGGACATGCGCGATCCGGAGGTTGTGGTCGTGGGCGGCGGAAATGCCGGTTACTGCGCGGCGCACGCCGCGGCCGAGCGGGGGCGGCGCGTCGTACTGCTCGAGAAGGCGCCGCGGGCCCATGCCGGTGGGAACAGCTACTACACGCTGGGGTCGACCCGGATGGTGCACGACGGGCTCGATGACCTGCTCGACGTCCTCGAGCCTGATGAGCGTCACGCGCGGACCGAGGTTCCGTCGTACTCGGCGGCGGAGTTCCTGGCCGACCTGGAGCGGGTCACCGGGGGACGCGGCGACAAGGAACTCGCCGAGGCGGTCGTCGACGGCTCGCGGGACGCTGTCCGCTGGCTGCACGGGTTGGGACTGCGATTCCAGTTGATGTACGAGCGGCAGGCTCACGAGAGTCCCGAAGGGACCTTCGTGTTCTGGGGTGGATCGCACGTGAGCAACGTCGACGGCGGTCCCGGGCTGATGGCGGTCCACGAGCGGATCGCATCGCGACTCGGAGTCGAGGTGCAGTACGACTGCCCGGTCACCGGGCTGATGACTGACGGTGGTTCGGTCGTCGGCGTTCGGATCGGTGACCAGGAGCTTCCGGCGGAGTCGGTGGTGATCGCCAGTGGCGGTTTCGAGGCGAACGCGGAATGGCGTCAGCGCTACCTGGGAGACGGCTGGCAGCACGCGAAGGTGCGCGGTACGCCGTACAACACCGGTGACCTGATCAGTGCGGCGCTGGAGATCGGTGCGGATCGTGGAGGTGACTGGTCGACGTGCCACAGCGTTCCGTGGGACGCGTCATTCCCCGAGAACGAGAGCAATCGTGCCCTGACGAACCGGCTCAGCCGGTACGGCTATCCGCTCGGCATCGTGGTCAACCGCCGGGGTCAACGGTTCCTCGACGAAGGCGCTGACTTTCGCAACTACACGTACGCGAAGTACGGCAAGGTGATCCTCGAGCAGCCGGGGTCGGTGGCGTTCCAGGTCTTCGACGCGCAGTCGCGCTCGATGCTGGCGGCGTACGAGTACGAGATGCCCGGGATCGTCCCGGTGGTCGCCGACAGCATCGAAGAACTCGCCGCGGCCCTGGAGATCGATGTCGACGGATTCGTGCGGACGGTGCGGGAGTTCAACTCGTCGATCGACACCAGTCGTCCGCTCGATCCGACGGTCAAGGACGGCCGCAGCGCATCGGTGGAGCCGGTCAAGAGCAACTGGGCCTCGGCGGTCGAGGTGCCGCCGTACTCCGCGTACCCGGTGACGTGCGGAATCAGCTTCACCTTCGGTGGCCTGCGCGGTGACGTCGACGGCCGGGTGCTCGATCGGGCCGACGTGCCCATCCCCGGACTCTTCGCGTGCGGTGAAACGCTCGGGGGGCTGTTCAGCGGGAACTACCCGACGGGCGCCGGCCTGACCGCGGGCATGGTGATCGGGCGACGCGCGGGCTCGCTCGCGTGAGCAGCGGCGTCCGCCAACTGTGGTTAGGCTTACCTAAGTCGCGGTGCTATTGTCATCGCTCGATGAGGGATGGCCGGTCAGTACGCCGTTCGTTCGCGACCTGTGGCAAGAGGGGCCGATAGCCGGATGACGATGGATGAGTTGAGTGGTGAGGTCGACGTTCTGGGGATCGGATTCGGGCCGTCGAACCTGAGTCTGGCGATCGCGATCGAGGAGCTGAACGATCGTCGTGGGGCCGGCCGGCCGCTGACGGCGCGGTTCGTCGACGTCCGGCCGCGGTTCGGGTGGCACGACGGGATGTTGTTGCCGGGCACAACCATGCAGATCAGCTTCCTGAAGGATCTGGTCTCGCTGCGGACCCCGACCAGTCCGTTCACGTTCCTGAACTACCTGCAGGAGCAGGGGCGGCTGTCCGACTTCATCAACCTCAAGACGTTCTTCCCGACCAGGCGTGAGTTCCACGGGTACCTGAGCTGGGCCGCGAGCCGGATCGGCCTGCCGGTCTCCTACGGTACGAGGGCGACCCGTATCGACTGGAGCGACGGCAGGTTCGAGGTCGCGCTCGAGTCCGTGGCCGACGGCTCGGAGGTGACGAGGGTCGCGGCCCGCCATGTCGTGATCGGTTCCGGGATCCGTCCGGTGCTGCCGGAGGGGGTCGTGCCGGGCCCCCGGGTGTTCCACAACCATCAGCTGCTGGACCGGCTCGCCGGACTGCCCTCGCGGCCGCACGGCCGGTTCCTCGTCGTAGGGTCCGGGCAGAGCGCCGCGGAGGTCGCTGCGTACCTGCACGACTCGTATCCCGACGCGGAGGTGCACGCGTCGTTCCGCCGGTTCGGCTACTCCCCGTCCGATGACACGCCCTACGCCAACCGCATCTTCGATCCGGAGGCGGTCGACGAGTTCTTCACCGCGCCGCCCGAGCTCAAGCAGCAGCTGCTGGACTCTCACTGGCAGACCAACTACTCCGCTGTCGACGCCGACCTGATCAGGGATCTCTTCCGGCGCGAGTACGACGAAAGCACGCGGGGTGTGCGCCGGCTGGTCGTGCACAACGTCACCGGCATCGAGCGGCTGAGCGAGAGTGCCGACGGGGTCACGGCGACGATCCGTGACCTGGGAGACCGGGGCAGCACCACGCTCGAGGTCGACGCTGCCGTCTTCGCCACCGGGTTCCGCCCTGCAGACACGCGCAGCATGCTCGGGCCGAGCATCGACGGGTCGTCCTCGTTCGAGGGGGAGCGCCCGATTGTCGAGCGGGACTACCGGCTGCGGCTGCCCAGCGTTCCCGAACGGATCTTCCTCAACGGCGGGGTCCAGCACAGTCACGGGTTGACCTCGTCCCTGCTGTCGAACGTCGCGGTCCGCGCCGCCGACATTCTGCGGGCGATCACCGACGAGCAGCCCGCGACGCAGCCCGATCACCACGCCACCCAGCAGCGCTAGGAACGACGAGGAGCAGCACCGATGGCCCAGAACCCGTTCGACGACGACAACGGTTCCTTCTACGCGCTGACCAACCACGAGGAGCAGCACTCGTTGTGGCCGACGTTCAAGCCGGTCCCGACCGGCTGGAGCATCGCGTACGGCGAACCCGCCGGCCGGCCGCGCCAGGAAGTCCTCGACTGGATCGACGAGCACTGGACCGACATCCGCCCGAAGTCGTTGCGCGACCACATTTCCCAGTACACCTCCAACAACTGATAGAGGAGCCCCACATGCTTCGCGAAGTCCTGGGCGGAAAAATCCACCGCGCCACTGTCACCCAGGCCGACCTGCACTACGTCGGATCGCTGACACTCGATGTAGAGCTCGCGCAGGCCGCCGGCCTGATGGAGGGCGAGAAAGTGCAGGTCGTCGACATCACCAACGGGGCCCGCCTCGAGACCTACATCATCAACGGGCCGGCCGGAAGTGGCGAGATCTGCATCAACGGCGCCGCGGCCCATCTCGTCCACCCCGGTGACCTGGTGATCATCATGTCCTTCGTGCAGGCCGAGGAGTCCGAGCTGATCGGCTACCAGCCCAAGGTCGTCCACGTCGACGGCGCCAACCGCATCATTGCCTTGGGCAACGACCTCGCCGAGCCCGTTCCAGGGGCGGACGACCAGCTGTCTGCTCGCCTGGCGTGAGACCCAGGACACTGGGCCGCGCGATCAAGTTAGGTTAGGCTACCCATATGACTCGTATTGCTGTGGTGGGCGCCCGCGGGCGCATGGGCGTGGCGTCCGTCCGCGCCATTGAGGCCAGCTCCGATCTGACCATGGTGGCCGAGATCGACATCGACGACGACGTCCAGGGCATCGTCGACCACAACGCCGAGGTCGTGCTCGTGTGGTCGCCGCCGGACGTTGCCCACGAGCAGGTCCAGTGGTGCATCAAGCACGGGATCCACGTGGTGGTGGGGACGTCCGGTTTCGACGAGCAGGCGGTGGAGCAGATCCGCGCCGCGCTGGTCGACCACAGTGACGTCAACGTGTTCGTCGTTCCGAACTTCTCGGTCGGTGCGGTGCTGCTGACCAAGTTCGCCACCCAGGCCGCCCCGTTCTTCGAGTCGGTCGAGATCGTCGAGATGCATCACCCGGGCAAGGTGGACGCGCCCTCGGGAACGGCCCTGCACACGGCCGAGTTGATCGGTCGCGCTCGCGCCGCGGCGGGCTGTGCCCCGTCACCCGACGCCACCTACCTCGACCCGCACGGCGCGCGCGGCGGGCGGATCGAGGGAGTCGGTGTCCACTCGGTCCGGGTTCGTGGATTCATGTCGTCGCAAGAGGTGCTGTTCGGGGTCGACGGCGAGATTCTGAAGCTGCGCTACGACTCCGTGACCCGCGAGTCCCTGATGCCCGGCGTGCTCACCGCGCTGCGTGCCGTCCCGACGCTCACCGGAGTGACGGTCGGGCTCGACGCCGTACTGAGCCTGGGCTGACCCACAGGCATCAGCCCGACCAGTGAAGAGGGAGTGCTGATGCCGGTCCTGCCGGTCGGCGGCCTGGAGCTGAGGTACGACGTGGCTGGCGACGGCGACCTCGTCGTCCTCGTGATGGGCACCGGCGCGAAGGGCAACGTGTGGACCTTGCACCAGGTCCCGGCGCTGGTCGGCGCCGGGTACCGGGTGGCGACCTTCGACGCCCGCGGGATCAGCCCGATGCCTCGGCAGGCAGACACCGACTTCCCCCGGATGACGATCGACGACCTGGTCGACGATGTCGCCCAGCTGATCGAGCACCTCGGTGGTCCCGCGCACGTGGTCGGAACGTCGCTGGGCGCGCGCGTCGTACAAGAGCTGGCGCTGAGTCGCCCGGAGCTCGTACGGCGAGTGGTGGCGATGGCGGCGCACGGGCGCCTCGGCGAGGTGAACCGGCGCCTGACCGCCGGCGAGCGACAGCTGTTCGACACGTCCGTGGCGTTGCCGGCCGAGTACAAGGCCGCACTCGACGCGATCGTGAACCTGTCTCCCGCGACCTTGAACGATCCCGCCAAGGCACGGGACTGGCTCGATGTCCTGGCCTACTCGGCGGGACCGATGGATTCCGGCAAACGCGGTCAGCTCGAGGTGTCCGCCCAGCTCGAGAACCGGCTCGCGGCGTACGAGGCGATCGCGAGGCCGCTGCTCGTCCTCGGCTTCGCCGACGACCGGCTGATCCCGCCCTACCTGTGCCGCGAGGTCGCCGACGCCGTACCGGGCGCGCAGTACGCCGAGATCCCCGACGCCGGCCACTTCGGCTACCTCGAGCAGCCGCAGAAGGTCAACCAGTTGATCCTCGACTTCCTGGCCGAGCGGCCAGGGAGACATCCCCTCGAAGGAAACCCATGAGCATCGAACCGCTGGCCCTCGACGGGGTCGTCCCGTTTCCGCCGGAGACGGCAGCCGAGTACCTCGCCCAGGGATACTGGCGCGATCAGACGCTTCCGGAGCTGCTGTTCGCCACCGCGGAGCGCTGTCCCGACAAGCTCGCCGTCATCGACCGCAAGGCCGAGTTGAGCTATGCGCAGCTCACGGACGAGGTGCTGCGCCTCGCGGCAGGCCTGCAGGACCTGGGGCTGAACCGTGGCGACCGGGTGGTGGTCCATCTGCCGAACATCTACGAGTACATCGCCTTCGTCTTCGCCCTGTGGGAGATCGGGGCGGTTCCGATCGTCGCTCCCGTCGCGCACCGGCGGGCCGAGATCGAGCACTTCATCGAGATCGGCGAGGCGCGGGCCTACATCACGGTCGCCTCGGACAGCGGCACCGATCTCGCGGCGATGGCCGCCAACCTGAAGCAGCGCTGGCCCCAGCTGGAGCACACCGTCGTCCTCGAACGTGATGGCGGCGGCGCCGAGTACGAGGCGTTGCAGTCGAAAGGATCGCTCGAGCACGTCCGCCGGTGCAGCCCGCAGGACGTCGCGCTGCTGCAGATGTCAGGCGGTACGACGGGCGTTCCGAAGCTGATGCCGCACACTCACCAGACGTACGGCTACGCCCTGCGGCGAAGTGTCGGGGAACGCGGCATCACCGAGCGCACCGTGCATCTGCTGGTGATCCCGATCTGCCACAGCATGTCGACGCGTTCGCCCGGGTTCCTCGGTGCGTTCAGCGTGGGCGCCACCATCGTGATCGCACCGAACGGCAGTCCCGACACGGCGTTCCCGCTGATCGAGAAGCACGGGGTGACCCGCGTTTCGCTGGTCCCTCCGATCCTGCTGGCCTGGCTGAACTCCTCGCTGCGGAAGTCCTACGACCTGTCCAGCTTGAAGGTGCTCATGTGCGGCGGCGCGAAACTGGTCGAAGCGGTGGCGAGCCGGGTCGAGCCGGAGTTCGGCGTACAGCTGTCGCAGAGCTTCGGGATGGGCGAGGGCCTGGTCGTCAGCAATCCTGCCGACGTCGATCGGGCCACCAGCGTGCGCTACCAGGGCATCCCGGCCTCGGCGGCCGACGAGATCCAGGTCATCGACGACGAGGGGAACGACGTACCACCCGGCGCACCTGGTCACTTGCTGACCCGCGGACCGTCGGTGATCCGCGGCTACTACCGCAACCCCGAGCAGAACGCGCTGGCGTTCACCAGCGACGGTTTCTACCGCACCGGTGACATCGTCGAGCGCGACGAGCGCGGATTCATCCGGGTCGTCGGCCGGTCGAAGGACCAGATCAACCGCGGCGGCGAGAAGATCGCGCCCGAGGAGCTGGAGAACGCGCTGCTCACGCACGCCGGCGTCCACAACGTCTCCGTCGTCGGCATCGACGACGACGTACTCGGTGAACGAGTCAAGGCCTACCTGATTCCCCGGTCGCCGGAGAGCGCGGCCGAGCTCGCCTTGGGCAAACTGCGCCAGTTCCTGCGCGACAAGGGCCTCGCCACGTTCAAGCTTCCCGACGTCGTGGAGGTCGTCGACGAGTTCCCGTACACGGCGGTCGGCAAGGTCAGCAAGCGTCTGCAGCGTGAGCTGAACTAGACGCATGCCGACCGAGAAGACACGTGTCCTCATCGTGGGCGCGGGCCCCGTCGGCATGGTCTGCGCGCTGGCGCTGAACCGGCGGGGCATTCCGGTGACCGTCGTCGAGTCGGAGCCGGCACCGGTGAAGGACCAGCGCGCGGCGACCATCCATCCGAGCACCCTGGAGATGCTCGACGACCTGGGCGTCACCGAGAGGATCCGGGACCACAGCCTGCTCTCGAGCACCTATCGCTTCCACGACCGGCCGACCGGCGAGGTCGTGGCGGAGTTCGATCTCGGCCGACTCGAGGAGCTCCGGTTCCCGTACGTCCTGCAGTACGAGCAGTACAAACTGACCGCCGCCATCGCCGAGGAGTACGCGGGCGAGTCCGACTTCGACGTACGGTTCTCCCACACGCTGACCGGTCTGACCGAGACCGCGAACGGCATCGAGGTGGAGTACACCTCACCCGCGGGCACCGAACGGATGTCGGTGGCCTATGTCGTCGGCTGTGACGGTGGCCGGTCGACGGTGCGCAAGCTCGCCGGGATCGAGTTCGAAGGATTCACCTACCAGGAGCGGTTCATCAAGATTGCGACCAGCGTCGACCTCAGGACCATCAAGCCGGAGCTGTCGTTCCGCAACTACTTCTCCGACCCCGACGAGTGGGCCAACGTGTTCAAGGTCCGCGGAGAATCCGCCGCGGGGCTCTGGCGGGTGATTCTGCCGATCGGCCACGCCGAGGACGACGCCACCGCCTTGTCGCCGGCCCGCGTCGAGCAACGGCTGCAGAAGTTCCTCCCGAAGGCCGGCCCGTACCACGTCGAGTACATCAACGTGTACGGCGTCAATCAGCGCGTGGCCGCGACCTTCCGGCAGGGACGCATCCTGCTCGCCGGTGACAGCGCGCACGTCAACAACCCGATCGGCGGCATGGGCATGAACGGCGGGATCCATGACGCCATCAACCTGACGGACAAGCTCGCGGCGGTGATCACCGGTCAGGCCGGCGACGACGTGCTCGACCTGTACAGCCGCCAGCGTCGCCATGCCGCGGTGAACTACGTCCAGGCCCAGACGATCGCCAACAAGCGGCTGCTGGAGGAACGCGATCCCGAGGTACGGCGCCAGAACTTCGACGCCTTGCGCCGCACCGCCGAGAATCTCGACACGGCCCGCGCCTACATGCGGCGCGCGGCCTTGTTCGACAGCCTCCAGGACGCCGCCGCCATCACCTGACCAGCAACGTCGTGAGTCGCGGGCCCCATTTCGGGAGACCGGAATCGGGCTCGACGATGGACTGGTGGTCTTCGTCCTCGGCGACGAAGAACGAGTAGTTGGTCAGATAACCGTCCCAGCCCAGCGCGTCCTCCCGACCCAGCTCCGCCACTCGGGGGGTGTGAGTCGCGTCCGAAGCGATCACGAGCGCCTCGACGTCGAGACGGCCCCGTGTCGGAGCGGCCGTCATGGCATCGCACCGCAGGCCGGCCGTCTCGACTGCCTTCAGCTGCTTCGCGTCGGCGAGCAACTCGTTGAACGCCTCTTCACCGAAGGCCTTCAGCATCTCCTCGCGCATCGAATCGCCGGTTCCCGGTCGTACGGCGCGCTCCGTCGAGTCTTCCGACCCGGCCGGCATGGCGTCCACGATCACCAGGGTTTCGACGCGCTCGCCGCGGGCGAGGAGCTGACGCGCCACGGCGAACATGATGTGTCCGCCGTACGACCAGCCCAGCAGTTCGTACGGGCCGGTCGGCTGCAGCCCCTGGATGACGTCGGCATAGGCCGACGCGAGGGCCTCGAGATCATCGAACTCGAGGTCCAGGCCGACGATCGCCGGGTCGTCGATGCCGACCAGTCCGACCCCGTGCGGCAGGTAGCTCGACAGTTCCGCGTACATGAACGAGGCGCCGAACTTCGGGTGCGCGCAGAACACGTTGCGGCCGTTCAGGGACGGCACGAAGCGGGTCGCGATCGCGGTGATGTCCACCTCGGGCTCGGCATCCTGCAGCTTCGCGTCGACCACCGAGCTCAGCTCGCCGATCGTCGACGCGGTGATGACGTCCCGCATCGCTACGGCTACGGGGAACGTGCGGTTCATCTTCGAGGCAAGCCGCATGGCCGCGAGCGAGTGCCCGCCCAGCCGGAAGAAGTCGCTGGCCGCGCCCAGGAGCAGTTCCTCATCGAGGTCGAGCACCTCACGGAAGATCGCGGCCAGCGCCAATTCCGTGGCCGACTCGAGGGCCCGGCCCGCGCCGACTCCGGACGCGGCGACGTCAGCCGGCGGCAACGCCCGGCGATCCAGCTTCCCGGTCGGGGTGAGGGGGAAGGAGTCCACCACGACCAGGGCTGCCGGGACCATGTAGTCAGGCAGGTACTTGGCCAGGTGGTGACGCAGCGACTCGCTGATGTCGTGGTCCGCGGTGGTGCTGTAGTAGGCCGCCAGTTGCAGCCCTGTGGAGTGCTCGAAGGCGACCACTTCGGCGCGCGTCACCTCGGGGAACTCCTGGACGACGTCGCGGATCTCGTCCGGTTCGATGCGGTACCCGCGAATCTTGATCTGCTCGTCGGCGCGACCGAGGAAGCCGATCATCCCGTCGTCGTTCCACCGGGCGAGATCGCCGGTGCGGTACATGCGTTCGGCCGGCTCCCAGGGGCAGGCGACAAAACGTTCGGCGGTCAGCGCGGATTGACCCCAGTACCCGCGCGCGGTTCCCTCACCGGCGAGGTAGAGCTCGCCCGCGACACCGGGAAGGGCAGGCTGCAGGTTCTCGTCGAGGATGTAGGCCCGCGTGTTGAAGATCGGCGTACCGACACTCGATGTGGTGCTGTCGGCCAGATCGGCACCGAGGGCGTTGATCGTGTACTCGGTCGGTCCGTACAGGTTGTACGACTCGACTCCGGGTGCGTCGCGCAGCTGTTGCCACAACCGGTCCGGCACGGCCTCGCCGCCAAGGGAGACGAAGACGACACCGGCCGCATCGGAAGCCACGGACCGTCCGGCCGGCCGGTCTCGCTCGAGCAGCCCTTCCTCGACCAGCAGTTGCCCGTACGACGGGGTCACGTCGAACCCGTCCATGCACACCTCGTCGTAGTGAGCCAGCAGCCGCTGATGGTCGCGGCGCATCTCCTCGTCGATGACGTGCACCTCGTGCCCGTTCAGGAGCCAGAACAGCTGCTCCCAGGAGGCGTCGAAAGAGAAGGAGGTCGTGTGTGCGATCTTCATCCGGCGCCCGCGCTGGTGGTCCACCACCCGGTCGAAGATCTTCTCGACGTGGTTGACGTACATGTTGGTCAGTCCGCGGTAGCCGACGGCGACGCCCTTGGGCCGTCCGGTGGTTCCGGAGGTGAAGATGATGTAGGCGAGGTTGTCGAGCGAGATCTGCCCGCCGCGTTCGGCTGCCGTGATGGGATCTGTCGCCAGCTGTGCGAGGCGATCCAGCGTCGTCGGGGAGTCCAGGTCGATCACCGTGCCGACGGCGCCGGTGAGCCGATCCACGTCGCGGCCGGTCACCAGCGTGACGGTCGGTTCAGCGATCTCGACCATGTAGCCGATGCGTTCGTCCGGCAGTTCGGCGTCCACCGGGACGTAGGCAGCGCCGATGGCGAACACCGCGAACATCGCGATGACCGTACGCTCGTCGCGCGGCAGCAGCAGTGCGACCCGATGCTCCGGGCGCACGCCCGCTTCCAGGAGCAGGCGGGCGTAGCGATTCACCGCAGCGAAGAACTCCCCGAAGGTGAAGTGCTGATCTCCGGCGACCAGCGCCGTTTCCGACCCGGACAGCAGCACCTGCCGGTGCAGCAGCTCGGCGACCGTGACCGGCTCGATCTCGCGGACGAGATCAGCGGCGATTCCCGTGTGCGGGGTGGTCTCGTCCGGCAACAGGGCGGACAACGTACCAACGGGCTCGTCAAGCCGGCGGGTGAGAGCAACGAGGACCTGGACGTAGCGCTTGAGCAACAGCTCCGCGGCCGGGGCATCGAAAACGTCCTGGCGGTACGACAGGCGCACGTGCACGGTCGCCGAACCGTCGCGTTCCTCCGGGTCGATCGCGAACGTCACCGGGTAGTGGGTCGAGTCGTCGACCTTCGCGCCGACGACCTTCAGCCCGGCGGTGTCCGACCCGTCCGTCGTACCGAGTGGCACGTTCTGGACGACGAACAGCGTGTCGAACAGAACGGGAACGCCGGCGTTGGTCTGGATCTGGGTCAGCGCGGCCTGCGGATGGTCGATGACGAGCAACTGGTCGGCCTGGACCCGGGCGAGGAGCTGCCGATTCGTCGCGAACGGCGGCAGCTGCACCCGCATCGGAACGGTGTTGAACAGCAGCCCGATGATGCGGTCGGCGTCGGGCAGCAGCGGCGGCCGACCGGAAACGGTGTTGCCGAAGACGACGTCGTTGCTGCCGGTGAGCCGGCTGAGCGCGATTCCCCAGGCGGTCTGCAGCAAGGTGCCCACCGTGACCTTGGCATCGCGTGCGCTCCCGAACACCATCGCGGCCTCTGCCGGGCTGAGGTCGAGGTGAAGTTCACCGGTCTTGCCCTGGGCGTCACCGGCGTCGACGAAGTCCGGGCACAGCAACGTCGGACCGGTCAGCTCCGCAAGGTAGCCGTCCCAGGCGCGGTAGGCGGCGTCGGGATCCTGGTCGTCGACCCAGTCCAGGTAGGAGCGGAACGACGCCGGTCGCACCCGATCGGCGTACCCGTCATCGGCGTAGATGCTGAGGATCTCCGCGAGGATCGCGTTGATGGACCAGCCGTCCAGCAGGATGTGCTCGAAGCTCATCACCACCGTCCACGCCTGGTGGTCGTGTTCGAGCAGGGTGAATCGGATCAGCGGCGGCGTCTGGAAGTCGAACGGCTCACCGCGCTCGGCCGCCAGGAACTGCTCCACATCGATTCCGAGGCCACCCCACTCGTCCAAGCGGATGACCCGCACCGGGACCTCGACACCGGACGGGATCACCTGGACATCGCCGGGAGGGACGAACGCTGCCTGGAGGTTGGGGTACCTCTTCATCGCACTGGCGATGGAAGCCTTCATCCGCCCGGGATCGAGATCTCCCGCGATCTGCCGGAGGATCTGCGAGACGTAGGTGTTGTGGTCGTCGGACTCCTGGGACCGCAGCAGGTGGTAGAACAGTCCGCGCTGCAACGGGGCCAGCGGAAGGATCTGGGCGTCCTGCCCGTAGCGGGCCCGGATGGATTCTTCTTCGGCGGGCGTCAACGTGACCCGGTCGGCGCGCCGCAGAGTGAAGGCCTCTCGACGCTCGTTGCCGGAGGCAGGGATTCCGGCTGCGCCGATTTCTTCGGTGATGGCGCCGGCCAGTGCCTCCGTGTCGACCTGCGCCGACTCCACCCACACGCGGACTGAGCCGTCCGCGACGAGGACGTGAATGCCGAGCCCGTCCTCTGGTGCCTCGGTGATCAACTCCGCCTGGCTGCGGAACACGCCTACGCGGATCGAAGGGATCGGAACATCGTCGAAGAAGCGGCCGAACCGGGGGTGTCCGGCTAGCGCGGTGTACTCGGCCGCTCGTTCCGGGCTCAGGCCGGTATCAGGAAGCACCACAGGGAACTTGCGCGTCAGCAAAGGACCGTCAGATTCGTGGAGCTCCACCAGCAAGTCGGCCTCGCCCAAGGCCTTGGCCACGGCCGTCAGCACAATGGATCGCAGGGAGGTCTCGTTCGCGGAGGAAGCCGCTGGTCCAGTCGTGACACCAGCGAGCTGATCGACCCAGTCCTCCCAGAACGGATCGTCGAGGATCGCCGTCAGTTCGTCGTCACTGTAGTCAGCCGTCGCCCGGGCGGACGGTACGACGACCATCGGGATCTTCGCCTGGTAGGCGGCGACCAACTCGGTGAGCTTCTCCCTGACTGCGTCCAGCAGCTCGGGGTTGTTGGTCTCGGCAACCAGTTCACCGGCGCCGTTGTCGCGGATCGCCAAGCGCAAGCCGAGGCCGACCTGATCGATCGCCGCCCGCCAGAGCGGAGCTGCACCGAGGTCGAAGTCCTCGAGAGGCACACGGAATTGGCGAGTGTCACCGACGTCGACGGCACCGTCGCCGGCCCGAACGATCTGGGCGAGCTGCTTGACCGTCACCTCCGGGTGCCGCGCACCGAGCACCAGGAAGCGCGCGGTGTTCCGCAACAGGCGTGACGTGGTGTCCGCCGAGAACAGCTCGCGGGCCGCGTTCAGATTCATGCCGAACGCCCCGCTGTCGAGTCTTTCGATACTCGACACGAGATCGAACAGCGCAGGCTGAGCTGCCAGCGGGCCATCCGCAGTGGTCGACGCGTAGTTGGTGAGCGGCGGCGCCGTACCCAAGTCTCCACCGCGGTCCACGTAGGCGGCCATCACCTGGAACAGCGGACTGATCCCCACCCGCCGCGGCGGGTTCACCGCCTCGACGACGTGCTCGAACGGAACGAGCTTGTGGTCAGCGGCTTCGAGCATGCGATCGCGGCACCGCAGCAGCGTCTGCGCGAATCCGGTGTCAGCGTCGATATCGGCGCGTACGACGACGGTGTTCACGAAGTAGCCGATGAGGTCCTGCAACTCGGGCTGGTCGCGCAAACTGGCTGGGGTGCCGACAGGTACAGCTTCGCCGGCCCCTTCGTCCCAGAGCGCCAACGAGAACGCCGCGATCAACGCCTGCAGCGGGGTTGCCTTGTGCTCGACCAGCAGTTCGTCGACGGTGGCGGTCTCATCGCTGGTGAGGGAGGTGGTCGCAGGTCGGATGGTTCGTCCGTCGGATCCGTCCCGGGACTGGTCGAGGGGGAGGGCGGTTTCCGTCGGGAGATCCGACAGCACGTCCTGCCAGTACTGCAGGTCCGCTTGGTAGCGGGACTCCGGGTCCTTCCGGTTTCCCAGCACGTGCCGCTGCCAGACCGCGAAGTCGGCGTACTGCGTCGGCAACGGCGCGACCGCGGCGGAAGTGCCAGTGGCTGCTTCGAGGTAGAACTCGTTCAGCTCATGAATGAGGGTCCCGAAGGAATCCGCGTCGGTGACGATGTGATGTCCGTAGGCCACCAGCACGTCGCCGTCGGAGTGGCGCAGCAGATGGAACTTCAGCCCGAACTCGGAGGTGAAGTCGAGTGGCAGTGCGGCAACCTGAGCGATCTTGTCGTCGAGCAGCCCGGGACCGACGTGTTCGACCTCCAGGACCTTGGCGTCCTCGTCGGGTGCCGGGTGGATGACCTGAAGCAGCGATGAGGCCTCCTCGTCCGGGACGAGGACGGTGCGCAAGATCTGGTGCCGAGCGACGATCCGGCGTATCGCCGTGGCCAGAGCGTCCAGATCGAGGTGCGCGCCTGCTTGCAGCACGACCTCGGTCCGGTAGATCGGACGCCCGGCGATCTGCTCGGTGAACCAGAGTGCTTGCTGGCCGTAGGAAACGGGCAGGAGGTCGGGGCGTGGTAGGTCGCCGATGCGCGTGGCGGGTGTTCCGGTAGCTGTGGTGTTGTCGGCGATGCGGGCGAGCTCGCTGATGCGGGGGTGGTCGAAGACATCGCGCAGTGTCAACGCGGTGTCGAGCAGGGCATTGGCCCGTGCGACGACGCGTGCGGCGAGCAGTGAGTGGCCGCCGAGGCGGAAGAAGTCACTGTCGACGCCGAGATCGTTGTCGAGGTGGAGTACGTCGCGGAAGATGCCGGCGAGGGCGATCTCGGTGCCGGTTTCCGGCGTCCGGCCGCCAGCTGTGCCTGCGGCCAGGTCCGGTTGCGGCAGCGCGCGGCGGTCGAGCTTCCCGTTGGCTGTCACGGGGAATCGGTCCAGGCGGGTGAACGTGGTGGGAACCATGTAGTCCGGCATGGACTGTGCGACCTGCTCGCGCAGTACGTCGAACAGCGCGGCGTCCTTGGCCTCCGTGGTGACGTAGGCCGCGAGATACTTGCCGCCGGCCGGGTGGTCGAAGGTGGCGATCGCTGCGCCCGTGACCCGTGAGTGCTGTTCGAGGACAGCGCGGATCTCGGCGGGCTCGATCCGGTACCCGCGGATCTTCACCTGGTCGTCGCTGCGGCCGAGGTAGTCCAGTTGTCCTTGGGCGTTCCACCGGACGACATCGCCGGTGCGGTACAACCGCGTGCCGTCGTCAGCGGCGACGAATCGGTCGGCGGTTTGGGCCGCGCGAGCGACGTACCCGTCGGCGAGTTGTACTCCGCCGAGATAGAGCTCACCTGCGACACCGACCGGCACCGGACGCAACCAGGCATCGAGAACGCGCGCCGTGGTATTCGCTACGGGGACGCCGATGGGGGTGTTCTTGGTGTCGGTGATAGTGGCTGTTGTGCCGTCGCCGGTGACTTCGGTGGAGCCGTAGAAGTTGAGCAATTCTGCTTGCGGTGCGGCGGTTTGCATGGTGTTCGCGGTGCTCTGGGTGAGTGCTTCGCCGGAGGAGATCCAGTACCGGACCGAGGCCAGTGCGGCGATTGCGTCGTCGTGGCGGACCAGGACATCGGCGAGGCTGGGCACGGTCAGCAGGTGTGTGACGCGGTGCCGGGCGATGGTGGCGAGCAGTCCGGTTGGGTCTTGGGCGGTTTCTGTGGGGACAACGATTGTTCGGGTGCCGGCGATGAGGGGTCCGAACAGTTCGGTGACCGCGTCGACGAAGCCGACGCCGCTCTTGGAGAGTGCTACGTCGTCCGGCCCGTAGTTCAGGATTCGTTGACCCCAGGCGAGGCGGTTCACCAGCGCTCGGTGGGAGAGGACGACGCCTTTCGGGTTGCCGGTTGTTCCTGAGGTGAAAATGACGGCGGCGGCGTCGAGGTCGTTCAGGGGCCGGGCCAGGACCGGTGGGGTTTTCTCACCCTGGGGTTGCTGTACTTCGGTGATCACCGCGGCGGGTGCGGCGAGGTCGAGGATGTGTTTGATGCGTTCGGCAGGGTAGGCCGGGTCGATGGGTACGTAGGCCGCGCCTGCTCGCAGTACTGCGGCTAGTGCGACTACGAGGTCTACTGAGCGGGTCATGGTGACGGCGACTCGGTCGCCGACCTGTACGCCGTCGTCTACGAGCTGGTGGGCCAGTGCGTTGACCCGCGCATCGAGCTCGCCGTACGTGAGTTCGGTGCCGTCAGCAACGACCGCGACCACGTCCGGACCGGCCTGCACGCGGTCGCGCAGCAGTGCGTCCACCGTCACCGGTGCAACCTCGAGCGCCCACGACGGATCCGGCCCATCAGTACCAGGGGTGAATCCGGTACTCAGTTCGTGCAGGGTCTGCTCGTCGAGTGCGGCGGTGAGGAAGCGGCTGAACTGTTCGGCGTGCAGATGTGGGTCTTTGGTGGTGGAGCCTGCGGAGAGTTCTAGACGGAGTCCGATGTCAGGGCTGCGGTAGACGGCGAGGTCGAGTGAGCCGACCGGGCCGGTGCTGATCGTTTCGCTGTGGCCCAGGGCCGGTGTTGATTCGAAGAGCCTGATGTTGATCGTCGGGAGTGCGAGGAAGGACGCTTGGCCGCTGGGCCAGGCACGAGCGATCTGGTGATCTTCGACGGCCGCGTGACGCCGCGAGTTCTTCAACTGGTCCGCGACGATCTTCAGGACATCGGTGAAGGTGTAGTACGGGCTGAGCTCGGCGACCACCGGGACTGATCGTGAGAGCGCGCTGGGTGTTCTGAGCGACTCGCGGTCGTCGCGCAGCATCAGGGGAACGCGGACGGCCAGGTAGTCGCGGCTGTCGATCAGCGCGTTGTAGACGCCCCAGAAGGCGATCAGGGAGTCGGTCCACGAGACCCGTGCGGTGCGCGCGAACTGCTGGACCTTCGAGTACGTGTCGTCGGGGATCGGAACGACCACCGGCTGGGAGGAGGAGACGAAGGCGTCGGAGAGGTCTTCCGCGCCTTCGTGGCCGGCGTTGTCGATGCCGAGGACGCCGCTCCAGTAGGTGTCGTCGTCTTCAGCGGTGGTGCCGAGGACGTTCTTCAGGTCGCCGAACCAGCGGTCCGGGACCGGATCGCCGGCGTAGAGCTCGGCGACGCGGCGAACGAAGAGGGAGATGCTGTAGCCGTCGACGAGCAGGATGTTGGTGACCAGGATCCAGGCCCAGCGTCCGTCGTCGCGGCGGACGAGGGTTGAGGAGGTGGTCGGTTCCGCGGCTGCGGTGAGTTGTTCGCGGGCCATCGCCCGGATCCGGTCGTCGCTGTGGCCGGCGTCGACGATCTCGGTCGCCAGCGTGGTGGCGGTGTCGACGTACTGGAAAGGGACGCCTTCCTCGTCGCCGAAGCGGACCCGGAGCGCGTCGGTCTCGGAGAACGCAGTACTGACTGAAGAGGCGAAGACGGCCGGATCGATCGGGCCGTCCAGCCAGATCAGTTGGCCCGCGCTGAAGACCGACGACTCGGGAGCGAGGCTCCGTGCCACCCAGTTCCCTCGCTGGCTGGCAGTCAACTCCACGTGATCAAAAGCCGTCAACGGAGGCACATCCACTTCTCTCGAGACCGGGTCGAGCCACACTAATGAAGGTTAGGCTAACCTTTCAACGTGCCGCCGCCCATCTCACCGCCCACCCGACTGGACTCCGACCTCTCGGGGCTGGGCCGGGGACCTCTGACCCGTCGGATGCCTGTGCTGTGGCAGGCGCCCACCGATCCGCCCGAGGTCCAGCCGTTCGAGGCCGGCGCGGGGATCACGGCCGGTCGATTCCTCCTGCGCGTGATCCTTTCGGTGCGGCGGATCACCGTTCCTGCGGCGCTGGCCGCGACCGTTTGGCAGGTGGGCGAGGCGGCGGTCCCGGTGGTGATGGGCCTCGCGATCGACCGGGCGCTGGCCACCGGGGACGCGGGGCAGCTGGTGCTGTGGATCGGCGCACTGGTGGGCTTGTACGTCGGGTTGACGGCGGCGGCGAAGTTCGCCACCCAACTGACCGCGTACGCGATCCAGCTGCTGCAGCACCGCCTCCGGAGCACCCTCTCGACCGGCGTACTGCATCCGGCCGGCGGCGGTGCCCACGCGCCGGACGGGGGCGTCGTGTCGGTGATGACCAACGATGTTGCCCGGATGGCCAACGGGGTTCAGCTCGTGATCATGCCGGTCGCGAGGATCGTGACCATCGGCTTCATCGCCGTGTCGCTGCTGACGACGCACTGGCTGCTCGGGCTTGCGGTGCTGGTGGGGGCGCCGCTGGCGGTGTGGTTGATGGGCGTGCTCAGCGAGCGGCTGTCCCGGGACACTCGCGAGTACCAGGGACTGCTGGCCACGACCGTTGGACTGGCCACGGATGTCGTGGCCGGATATCGGGTGGTCAAGGGGATCCGCGCCGAGACCGAGGCGACCAGACGGTACCGGCAGGCAAGCCAGGAGACGCTCGTCGGCGCCAAGCGCAATGCGGGACTGCTGGGGCGGTTTCTGATGGGCTCCGGTGTGGTCACCGGCGTCTTCGTCGCAGCGGTGATGGGGCTGGCGGGCTGGTTCGCCGTGGACGGACAGCTGAGCATCGGCGAGCTGATCGCCGCGGTCGGACTCGCGCAGGCGTTGCTGCCGCAGATCCAGTCGATCGCGAACGACTCCATCCCCAACCTCGCCGGATCCCGCGCCTCGTCCGCGCGGATCGTCGACGTACTGAAGACCGGCCTGCAGGCCGACCCGAAGACCGACGCCGCCGTGGCGCCCGAGCCTGACGGCGCGACCCGGCCGGAGGTTCCGCAGCTACCGGTGCTGGAGGTGGCGACGCCGAGCGCGACGATCCGGGTGGAACCCGGCGAGCTCGTGGGAGTGCGCGCCGACGACCTGACCGCTGCCCGCCTCGCGGAGGCGCTGCTGGATCCGCGCGAGCGTGGCGGTGAGCTGGCGGTGCGGCTGGACGGGATCGCCACGGGGGAGTTGACCGCGCAGGAGTACCGCTCCCGCGTCACCGTCACGCCGCACCGGGTCATGCTGTTCAGCGGAACGATCCGCGACAATCTCACCGCCACGGCGGCCACACCCGAGCTGGTGACCGCTGCGGTGCGAGCTGCGGCCTGCGACGACTTCGCCGCCGATCTCGACCTCTCGGTCGGCGAGGACGGCAACCGCCTGTCCGGCGGCCAGCTCCAGCGACTCGCGCTGGCCCGCGCCCTGGCGAGCGACGCGCCGGTGCTCGTGCTGCACGACCCGACCACGGCGGTCGACTCGGTGACCGAGCACACGATCGCGGAGCGGTTGCGCGACCTCCGCGCGGGCCGCTCGACCTTGCTGATCACCTCGTCTCCCGCGTTGCTGGCCAGCTGCGACCGCGTCGTCGACCTGCTCGAGGACGCGCTGGCGCCCGCGGGGACAACGCTGTGAGCGCGGCAACCGGGCACGCGTTGCCGGTCGCGGGCGGCAGGGAGACAGCCAGGGAGGTGTGGCGACTCAGCCGTGGGCATCGACTCCGGCTTGCCATTGTCGGAGCACTGGGGATCGTCAGCACCGGCGTCAACGTGATCCCGCCGGTGATCATCGGATTCCTCGTCGACCGCGTGCGGGCAGGGACCGCCGACCTCGGCACCGTGCTGACGGTCACGGCAGTCATGGCGCTCTCGGCAGTGCTCGGCGCGGCCGGCACCGCCGTCACGATCGTGCTGGCCACCCGCGTCTACCACACCATCCTCGCCGGGTTGCGCGAACAGCTCGTGGGCCGCGCGATGACGCTCCCGCAGCACCTCGTCGAACGCGCCGGGACCGGGGACCTGATCTCCCGGACCAGCGACGACGTCACCGCTGTGGCCGACGCTGCCCCCGCTGTTATCCCCGCGCTCACCGTCACCGCGTTCACTATCGTCGTGTCGCTGGGCGGGCTCGCGGCGCTGGAATGGCCGTACGCCGCCGCGTTCGCCGTCGTACTACCTGTCTACGTCCTCGTCATGCGCTGGTACCTCCGCATCGGCCCGCGGGTGTACGGCGCCGAACGCGCGGCGATGAGTGCCCGGGCCCAGCAGATCCTCGAGTCCCAGCGCGGCTACGCCACCGTGCTCGGGCTCGGGCTCACCGAGCAGCGGCACCAGACCGTGATGACCGCGTCGTGGGGTGTCGCGGTGTGGACGCTTCGCGCCCGCGCCGTGCAGGTGATGCTCAGCCTCCGCCTGAACTTCGGCGAATGTCTGAGCCTGGTGACCGTTCTCGTCGTCGGCTTCGTCCTGATCGAGGCGGACGCATCCACCGTCGGAGCCGCCACTGCCGCGATGCTGCTCGTCCTGCGCCTGCTCGGGCCGATCAACGAGCTGGTGTTCGTCGTCGACGACCTCCAGTCGGCCCTGGCCTCGCTCAGCCGCATGATCGGGGTCGCCACGATCCCGGAGGAAACGGACGAGCCGGCAGCGACAGCGGACGCCGGCATCGCCGTACGGCTCCACGACATCGGATTCCGGTACGCCGACGGCCCCCGCGTGTTCGACAACCTCACCCTCGACATCCCCACCGGTCAGCGCCTCGCTGTGGTCGGCGCCTCCGGGGCGGGGAAGACGACGCTGGCCGCCGTCATCGCCGGCATCCATCTGCCCGACGCCGGGACGGTGGCCCAGCCCGGCCGGACGACGTTGATCACCCAAGAGACCCACGTGTTCGCCGGCACCCTGCGGGACAACCTCACGCTGGCCGCGCCCGGGGCCACCGACGACGACATCCACGCGGCGCTGGACGCCACCGGGGCGGCCGGTCTGCTCGACCTGCTGCCGGACGGCCTCGACACGACGATCGGCACCGGCGGACAGCCGCTCACCGATGCCCAGGCTCAACAGCTCGCCCTCGCCCGGCTCCTGCTCGCCGACCCGGAACTGGCGATCCTCGACGAGGCGACCGCCGAGGCCGGCTCAACCCACGCGGGGTTGCTGGACCGTGCCGCCGAGGTGGCGTTGCAAGGGCGCACTGGGTTGGTGATCGCGCATCGCCTCTCCCAAGCCGCGACCTGTGACCGGATCGTCGTCATGGAGCACGGCCGGATCATCGAGAGCGGAACCCATGACGAGCTGGTCGCCGCCGGCGGCGTGTACGGCGGGCTGTGGAGCGCGTGGGAGGCCGGACGGAGCATGAACAACAAGTGAGGAAGGACTCGGTCATGACGGGAAATGTCGTCGGCACACCGGACAACACGGCGGTGCGGACCGCCTTGTGGCGCGCCTTGCACACGCAGGTGGACGAGCCGCCGTACGTCCTCGAGGACGAGGTGGGTGCCCGGCTGGCGGGCGAAGACGGATGGCGCGAGCGCGGAGACATGGTGCCGGCCGCCTCGCGAGGAAAGCGCGGCACGGTGGTCGGGCGGGCGCGGTTGACCGAGGACCTGGTGGCTGAGGCCGCGAGCCGTGGCGTGGACCAGTACGTGATCCTGGGCGCGGGCCTGGACACGTACGCCCAGCGTCATCCCGAGGCGGGCTCGACGATGACCGTCTTCGAGATCGACCAGCCGGAGACGCAGGCCTGGAAGCGGGACCGACTGGTCGAGCTCGGCTATGACGTCCCGGAGTGGTTGCGCCTGGTTCCGGTCGACTTCGAAGCGAACGACGACTGGTGGGATCGCTTGCAGGCGGCGGGATTCGACACCTCGCGTCCCGCGGTGGTGTCCTGGCTGGGCGTCACCATGTACCTGACCGAAGAGGCCACGACGGCGACGCTCAAGCAGGTGGCGAGTCTGCCGGCCGGCTCCTCGCTCATCCTCACGTTCTTCCGTCATCTCGAGGATCTGTTGCCCGAGGACGTCCAGATTCGGCGCGCCTCCAGAGAGGGCGCCCGGCGGGCCGGTACGCCGTTCATCGGCTTCTACACCCCTGACCAGATCAGCGAACTGGCACGGCAGGCAGGCTTCGCCGGCGCCGACCATGTCTCGGCGGCCGGCCTGGCCGATCGCTACTTCGCGGGCCGCACCGACGGCCTGCGGCCCTACAGCGGCGAGGAAGTCCTGATCGCCACCGTCTGACCGTCATCACAACGAGCAAGGAAACAAGGAGTTCTGATGAGTCTCACCACCGAGCAGTTGATCGCCGATGTCGCCGACGTGCTGTACATCGAGCCGAAGGAGATCGACTACGAGCTGAGCCTCCGCGACCAGGGGATGGACTCGGTGCGGCTGATGGATCTGGTGGAGCGCTGGCGCACCGCGGGAGTGGACCGGATCGACTTCATCACCCTGGCCGAGGACTCGCGACTGGGGCACTGGATCGAGGTCATCGAGAAGCTGCAAGCCGGTGAAGAAGTGCCTTCCTGATCCTGCGGTAGCGGTGTGGTGCGGTCGACGAAGACCGCGCCACACCTACGGCGTCAGGACTCGCAAGGTGTTACCCCAGCCCACGAGCGACGTCTCGATGACCTTCAGTCCGGCACTGGCGATGACCGCCTCGAGCTCTTCCTCGGTGCGGTAGCCGGAGCCGTGCAGCGTCAGCCGCAGGAGGTCGAGCTCCGCGTCGTGCTCGTCCAGCTCAGCGGGATCGAAAGTTGCCTCCGACAACAGTATCCGGCCACCGGGGTGCAGACTCGCGGCGGCCTGCTGAAGAATCAGCCGCGCCTCCGCGTCACGATGCTGCCCGAGCGTCTCGATGATCAGTACGGCGTCCGCGGGGTCGGTCTTCTCGAACACCGACTGCTCGACGATCCGGACCCGGTCACGTCGCGCCGTATCCGCGATGCTGGTCGGGATGTCCTTGCGGAACCACTCCGCCGCGGTAGGAAGCGCGACGATCGTCACTCGGGCCTCCGGATGCCCCGCAGTGAGGTGGTCGGCGTGGACCGCTGCGCCGGCTGCATGGACGACTACCGTGCCGGCGCCCTGGAGCGCGGGTGCCTTCGCGAGCGGTTCGGCGAGGGTGTGCACGAACCGCGACTTGTTCTCCAGATACTTGTGCTCGAAGGTCGCATCGCCGCGGAGGGCCTCCCAATCCTGCACCGGACGATCGTGGCGGACCGCCTCTTCCAGGCCGTAGAAGCCTTGTGACATCCGGGATTCGACCCCGTTGGACACCAGGTGATCGAGCACGGACTCGTCGGTCAGGAACTCGCCGGTCTCACTGAGCGTGTAGTCATCGCCTTCTTGTTCCAGGAGCTCGATCGCCTGGAGGTAGCGGAGGAACTTCGCCAGCGAGCGTTCGTTCGCGCCGGTGTGCTGTGCGAGCGCGGGGACGGTGCGTACGCCGCGGCTGATGCAGTCGGCGATGCCGAGATTCGCGGCCGCCCGAATGGCCAGCGGCGGAAGCAGCTCGGACAGCTCATGGAACTTCTCGAAGGCCTCGTCGTTGCGCTCGAGGTCCGGCAGGGCGGGGTCCTCGTCCGACGCCACGACCTCGGCGCGCCGCCAGTAGCCGGTGAAGTCGATGTCGGCCTTGTCGACGCCGCGCTCCTCGATGAGGTACCGCCGCAGGTCACGGACCACGGACTGTTCTCCGGCAAGCCAAGCGAACATCGCGCCCTCGCGTCGGCCGGCAGCGCGTACTGCCTCCAGGAGCAAGGGTTGGGCGGCCGCTGCCTGTCCGTTGCGCACGACCCAGGTCACCTCGACACCGGGGTGTGCCGGGAGCTCGATCCGGTGCGACTCCTCAGCCACCTCGAGGTAGACCTCGGCCTGTGCGTCGGCGGGCAGTTCCCCGAGCAACCGGTCGATCGCCGGGACGGCCGTGTCGTCACCGACCACGAGGTGCCAGTCGTAGTCCTCGGGCCGCCTCTCCGAGACCGACGGTCCACCGACATGGAGACGATCGCCGGGGTTCGCCCGGTACGCCCACGTCGTCGCGACGCCCACACCATGCTTCACGAAGTCGATGTCCAGCTCGCGAGCCTGCGCGTCGTACCGCCGTACCGTGTAGACGCGCCACAGCGCCGGCGGGTCGGCCGGCCACCTGAACTTGCCGTCCTTGTAGACCGGGACCACCGGCTCGCTCTCGCCGGGGTACGGGAAGATCAACCGGACGCTGTCGTCGAAACCCTCGCTGGCGAACGCGGGGAACGTCGTACCGTCGCTGGCGGTGAACGATCCCAGCTGGTCACCGGTCAGCGTCACCCGGCGCAGTCCGGGAGTGACGTCGACAACCCGCGTCACCTCCAACTCCCGCAGGGCAATGGTCTGTACGACGGTGGGACGGGCGCGACGCGGCATGGTAAACCTTAGCATTGCCTAACCTAACGAAGCTCGGCTGTCAGAGCCTCTCGGAGCGCGGTGACCACGGTGTCCGCGAAGCCGAGGAACGTGATGGTCGTCGTGTCGGGGGCGAGGTGATAGCGGATCACCGCGCGATACAGCTGCTCGGTTCCTTCTGGGGTTGCTGACCCAACGTCGTAGATCCGCGTGACGAGTACCGCGGGGGAGGGAGTACGCCGCAACGCTCGCCGTCCGGTCTTGTTGTGGTAGCGGAGTAGCGCCAGCTCGGTGGTCGTGGTTGGCTCGGGCTCATCGAGAGCGACGGCGGCTGCCGCGGTGAACGGACCGATCGTGGTGTCGTCGGGAGTCAGCGGGACCTCTTCGTCGACGACGGCGATCCCCGTTGAACGGAGCGCGGTGCGGATGGCTTTGCGTACGACGTCTTCGGTCAGGAAGCCGTCCCGGTGGAAGCCGGAGACGTTGCCAGAGGCAAAGGTTGCCTCGTCGACCGGCTGCGCTCGGGCGAGCAGGCCTTTCCAGTGATCGAGGCCGTCCGTGGTCACCGCGTCACCGGCTGCTTCGATGGCTTCGAGCGCAGGGACGAGCGCTGGAGTCACCTCTGCTCCACCGGACAGGGCCTCCGTCAGACGATGCAGCGAGGCCCGGTCGATGGTTCCCGCGTGAACGGCCAGCACCGCAGCCGTCTGGGTGTAGGCGAGTGCGGCCGGGCGGCCGGTAGAGAGGTCGACGAGCTCGACGGCGGCCGCCCTGAGGTTGCTCTCAGCAACCATCTCCACAGTCTGGGGATCGACTGTCTCCGAAGGCAGGAGAGAGGTGAACCAGAGCCGTCGGTTGGTCGCGTCGACTGAGAGACGAAGCGCATCCGTGGTGGCGACGAGTGAGCGGAACGACGAGACCATTGGTTCGGTCGTCCGCAAGGCGATGAGCTCGGTGAAGACGTACTCATCAGGTGCGGCATCCGCCTCGCGTAAGCGCTCCAGGGCAGCGGGAGTTGGGATCAGAACCGGCTCGGCCGCAGGCACCGGCGGCTCGAGCAGCGCAGCGAGTGCGCCGATCGTGCGCTGCACGAACACGTCGGACAGGTTGAACGTCAACTGGCGTTCGCGAGCGTAGGCAACGAGTCCTGCCGCGGAAATGCTGTCGCCACCGATGCGGAAGAAGTCGCTGTCCACGCCGAGGTCGGTGTCTTCGCCCAGCCGGAGTACGCCGCGGAAGAGGCCGGCGACGGCGATCTCGGTGTCAGTCTCCGGTGGCCGGCCATTGGCCGCACCTGCGGCCAGGTCCGGTCGCGGCAGCGCCTTGCGGTCCAGTTTCCCGTTCGCTGTCACGGGGAATCGGTCCAGGCGAATGAACGTCGCGGGCACCATGTAGTCCGGCAGCGACCGCGCGAGCTGCTCGCGGAGCGCTTCCTCGGTGCTGGTCGTGGTGACGTAGGCGGCAAGGTACTGTCCGCCGGCCGGGTGCTCCAAGGCGACGACCGCCGCACCCGATACTTCTGGGTGCTGTGCGAGGACCGCCTGGATCTCGCCGAGCTCGATCCGGTTGCCGCGGATCTTCACCTGGTCGTCGCTGCGGCCGAGGTACTCCAGCTGCCCTTGGGTATTCCACCGCACGACATCGCCGGTGCGGTACCACCGCGCACCGTCGTCGGCAGCTACGAATCGGCCGGCGGTCAGGCCCGCGCGTGCCACATAGCCATCTGCGAGCTGCACGCCACCGAGATAGAGCTCACCCGCCACACCGACCGGCACCGGACGCAACCAGGCATCAAGAATCCGCGTCGTCGTGTTCGCCACCGGACCACCGATCGGCACGCTGACCGCATCGCCCCCGACCACCGGGTGAGCGGTCACATCGACGGCTGCCTCGGTCGGCCCGTAGAGGTTGTGCACCTCCGCGTTCTCGAACAGCGCAACGGCATTGGCCGCGGGCGACACCGGCAAGGCCTCGCCGGAGCAGAACACTCGCCGGACGGAGGCTACTGAGGACTTGTCCGGGTTCGAGGTGAGGAATGCCTGCAACATGGACGGCACGAAGTGGGTGACGGTCACGGCGTGACGCTCGATGACTTCGAGCAGATACTGCGGATCCTTGTGCCCGCCGTCTCTCGCCACAACCACCGTTGCGCCGGTCATCAGCGGCAGGAAGAACTCCCACACCGACACGTCGAACGTGAACGGGGTCTTCAGCAGCACCCGGTCCGACGTACCGATCCGGTAGTCGTCACGCATCCACCACAGGCGGTTGACGATCGCCTGATGGCTGATCTGGACGCCCTTGGGGCGTCCGGTGGTGCCGGAAGTGAAGATCACGTACGCCGGATCCGTCGGGAGCAGCGGACGCGAGAGCTGCGGTGAGTCGACCACGCCGGCGTCGAAGTGCTGCTGCACGAATTCGTCGTCGATCACCACACGGGGTGTGGCGTCCGCGAGGATGTGCTTGACCCGTTCGGCCGGATACTCAGGGTCGATCGGCACGTACGCCGCCCCGGCGCGGATCACGCCAGCCAGAGCGACCACCAGCTCGGCCGAGCGTGGCAGCGCGACTGCGACCCGCTCCCCGACCTGCACGCCCTGCTCGACGAGGAGGTGCGCGAGAGCGTTGACCCGCGCGTCGAACTGGCGGTAGGTGAGTTCGGTGCCGTCGTCGGCGATGACCGCGGCCGCGTTCGGGGTCGCCGGTGCTTGCCGGCGTACCAGCTCGTCGAGAGTCGTCGCGGGGACATCGACCGTCTCACCCCGCGACTGTTGCAGCGCCGGTTCGAACGACAGGTCGCCGATCAGTGTCTCCGGACCTGCAGCGATTGCCTCCAGCACCGACTTGAGAACCACGACGAACCGGTCAGCGGTAGCGGCATCGAACAGGTCGGTCGCATAGGCGAGCTTCCCACCCAGCTCGGCGGGTGAATCGAAGATGTCGAGGTCGAGGTCGGTCTTGACCGCGCCTACTGCCGCTGGAGTCACTGTCGTGTCGGCGCTCCCGAGCTGCACCCGGCGGCTCTCGATGACGCGGTGGGTGAGCATGATCTGGAAGAGCGGGTTCCGGCCGACGGATCGCTCGGTGTCCAGCGCACGGGTGATCTCCTCGAAGGGCGCGGCCTGGTGCTCGAACCCGCCGAGTACTGTCCGCTTGGTGTTCTGCAGTACGTCGGCGATCGAGTCACCGGCGTGGAACCGATGGCGGATCGGCAGCGTGTTCACGAAGTAGCCGACCAGCTCTTCCAGACCGTCCTCGGTGCGTCCACCGACCGGTGAGCCGATCACGACATCCGCACCGGCGCCCAGCGCCGAGACGGTCAACGCCGTTGCGGCCTGGAGGGTCATGAACATGCTCACGCCCTGCTCAGCCGCAACCTGACGCAGGCCGGTCGCGACCTGCGGATCGATGGTGAACCGTAGATCCGCACCGCGGTGGGTCGGTGCCACCGGTCGGGCCCGGTCCGGAGTGAGCGTGGACTCCTCGGGTGCATCGGCGAGCACGTCAGACCAATAGGCAAGGTGCCTCGACAGCGGTGAGCCCGAATCGGACGCCGCACCCAGGACCTCACGCTGCCAGATCGCGTAATCGGCGTACTGCGCCCGCAACGGCGTCCAGCCCGGCTCCTGCCCTGCAGCCCGCGCCTGATAGGCGGTCGACAGATCGCCCAGGAGCGACGGGAACGACCACTCGTCCACTGCGTGGTGATGGACCGCGACAACGAACGCCCAGTCGTTCTCGTCCGTGCGCAGCAGCGCGACGCGGATCGGAAGATCGGCCGCGAGATCGAACGCGGCCTGCACCACCTCGGCCACCCGCGCATCCACCTCCGCGACATCCTCGACCGGCAGCGAGATCCGGTCGGCCGCTTCCTTGGCCGGTACGACGACCTGCCGGAGCGTGCCGTCTTGCTCCACCAAGAGCGTGCGCAGCGCCTCGTGACGAGAAACCACATCCCGTACCGCCGCGATCAGAACCTCAGGATCCAGCGCGCCGGACAAACGCAGTACGACCGGTACGACGTACCGCCCACCCGGCCCACCCAACTGATCGATCAGCCAGAGCGCTTGCTGTCCGTAGGAAACGGGGAGCACGGCGGGGCGTGGTAGGTCGCCGACTCGGATCCCGGCGGTCGCGATGGTGTTGTCGGCGAGGTGGGCGAGTTCGCTGATGCGGGGGTGGTCGAAGACGTCGCGCAACGTCAATGCGGTGCCGAGTTGTGCGTTGGCGCGTGCGACGACCCGGGTGGCCAGTAAGGAGTGGCCGCCGAGGCGGAAGAAGTCGCTGTCGACACCGAGGTCGTCGTTGAGGTGGAGTACTTCGCGGAAGATGCCGGCGAGGGCAATCTCGGTGTCGGTCTGCGGTGCCCGGCCGTCGGCTGTGCCTGCGGCGAGGTCGGGTTGTGGCAGGGCGTGGCGATCGAGCTTCCCGTTCGGCGTGACCGGGAATCGGTCCAGGTGCATGAACGCTGTCGGGACCATGTAGTCCGGCAGCGACCGTGCGACGTACTCACGCAGCTCGTCGGTTGGCACAACGTCCCCGGTGAAGTACGCGGCGAGGTACTTGCCACCGGCGGGATGGTCCAAGGCGACGATCGCGGCGCCTGACACTGCTGGGTGCTGTTCGAGGACGGCGCGAGTTTCGGCGGGCTCGATGCGGAAGCCGCGGATCTTCACCTGGTCGTCGCTGCGGCCGAGGTACTCCAACCGTCCTTGGGTGTTCCAGCGGACGACGTCGCCGGTGCGGTACAGCCGCGCGCCGTTGTCGTCGGCAACGAACCGGCCGGCGGTCAGGGCCGCGCGGGCGATGTATCCGTCGGCGAGTTGGACGCCGCCGAGGTAGAGCTCTCCTGTCGCTCCGGCCGGTACCGGCCGCAGCCAGTTGTCGAGGACGTGCGCTGTCGTGTTGGCGACCGGCGTACCGATGGTGGTGTTGCCGGCGGTGGTGGCGTCGCCGGCGACCTCGGTGGAGCCGTAGAAGTTGTGCAGTTCTGCTTGTGGTGCAGCCTTTCGCAGGGAGTCTGCGGTGAGCTGGGTGAGCGGTTCGCCCGAGGAGATCCAGTGCTCGAGCGTGGTCAACGCTGCATCGTGACGGACGAGAACGTCAGCAAGGCTGGGCACGGTCAGCAGATGGGTGACGCGGTGCCGGGCGATCGTGTCGAGCAGTGCGGCTGGATCCTGAGCGGTCACAACCACGATTCGGCTCCCGGCGATCAGCGGCCCGAACAGCTCGGTGACCGCATCGACGAAGCCCACGCCGCTCTTCGAGAGCGCCACGCTGCCGGGCTCGTAGCCCAGGACTCGTTGACCCCAGGCAAGGCGGTTCACCAGCGCGCGATGCGACAGAGTGACGCCCTTCGGGTGACCTGTCGTACCCGAGGTGAAGATCACCACGGCGGCGTCGAGGTCGTTCAACGGCCGAGCCAGGACCGGAGGAGTCTTCACACCATCGAGTTGCTGTACTTCGGTGATCACCACGGCAGGCGCGGCGACGTCGAGGATGTACTTGATGCGTTCCGCAGGGTAGGCCGGATCGATGGGTACGTAGGCCGCGCCTGCTCGCAGTACTGCGGCTAGTGCGACGACGAGGTCTACTGAGCGGGTCATGGTGACGGCGACTCGGTCGCCGACCTGTACGCCGTCCTCAACGAGCTGGTGGGCCAGCGCGTTGACCCGTGCATCGAACTGGCCGTAGGTGAGTTCGGTGCCGTCCTCGGAGACCAGTGCGATCGCATCCGCGGTCTGCCGGCGCAGCAGTTCGTCAACCGTCGCGCTGGGAACCTCGAGCGTCTCGCCTTGACGCGCCTCGGGCGTGAACCCGGTCCTCAGCTCGTACAGGCTCTGCCCGTCGAGTGCGGCGGTGAGGAAGCGGCTGAACTGTTCGGCGTGCAGATGTGGGTCTTTGGTGGTGGAGCCTGCGGAGAGTTCTAGGCGGAGTCCGGTGTCCGGGCTGCGGTAGACGGCGAGGTCGAGTGATCCGACCGGGCCGGTGCTGATCGTTTCGCTGTGACCCAGGAGCGGTGTCGATTCGAAGAGCCTGATGTTGATCGTCGGGAAGGCCAGGTACGACGCTTGGCCGCTGGGCCAGGCACGAGCGATCTGGTGATCTTCGACGGCCGCGTGACGCCGCGAAGTCTTCAGCTGGTCCGCGACGACCTTCAGGACATCCTCGAAGGTGTCCCACGGGCTGATCGTGGTGACGACCGGGATCGCTCGCGAGAGTGCGCTGGGGGTTTTCAGCGCTTCGCGGTCGTCGCGCAGCATGAGCGGAACGCGGACTGCCAGGTAGCCGCGAGCGGTGTAGACGCCCCAGAGTGCGATCAAGGCGTCGGTCCAGGAAACCCTTGCGGTGCGCGCGAACTGCTGGATCTTCGCGTACGTGTCGTCAGGTGCCGGGACGAGGACCGATTGGCTGGCGGAGACGAAGACCTCGGACAGATCCTCTGGGTGGCCCGAGGCGTCGATGCCGAGGACGCCGCTCCAGTAGCTGTCGTCTTCGTCGGTGGTGGAGCCCAGGACGTTGTCCAGGCTGCCGAACCAGCGGTCGGGGACCGGATCGCCGGCGTAGAGCTCGGCAACGCGGCGAACGAAGAGGGAGATGCTGTAGCCGTCGACGAGCAGGATGTTCGTGACGAGGATCCAGGCCCAGGTGCCGTCGTCGCGACGGACCAGCGTCGACGAGGTGGCTGGTTCCGCGGTCGCAGCGAGTTGTTCGCGGGCAATGGTCCGGATCTGCGCGTCGTCGTGACTTGCGTCGACGATCTCGGTCGGCAGCGTGGTGGCGGTGTCGACGTACTGGAAAGGGACGCCGTCGTCGTCGCCGAAGCGGACTCGCAGTGCGTCGGTTTCGGAGAACGCGGTACTGACCGAGGAGGCGAAGGCGGCCGGGTCGATCGGGCCGTCCAGCCAGAGCAGTTGGCCTGCGCTGAAGACCGAGGAATCCGGAGCGAGGCTCCGTGCTACCCAGTTCCCTCGCTGGCTCGCAGTCAACTCCACGCGCACACTCACTTCTCTCGGCGTTCGCGGCCCAAGGGCACCACAGACGGCGTACCGGCGACCGGATCGGGGACGACGAGGCAGCGCAGCCCGAAGACCTCGTGCACGAGGTCGGCGGTCACGATCTCGGCCGGCGGGCCTTCGGCGACGACATGGCCCTCCTTCATGGCGATCAGGTGGGTGCCGTAGCGGGCGGCCTGATTCAGGTCGTGCAGTACGGCGACCAGGGTGTGGCCGACGTGGTGCAGGTCGGTGAACAGTTCCATCAGCTCGATCTGATGGGTGATGTCCAGGAAGGTGGTCGGCTCGTCGAGCAGCATGATGTCGGTGTGCTGTGCGAGCGCCATGGCCACCCACACCCGCTGGCGCTGACCACCCGACAACTCGTCGACCAGACGGCCGGACAGGTCGGTGACCGCGGTTTGGTCCATCGCCCGCAGTACGGCGTGCTCGTCGGCCTCGGTCCACTGCCGGGCGAACCCCTGATGCGGATACCGGCCGCGGGCCACCAGGTCGGCCACGGTGATGCCGTCGGGCGCGATGGAGGCCTGCGGCAACAATCCGACCCGCCGTGCCACCTCCTTGGTCTTGAAGGAGTTGATGTCGGCACCGTCGAGAACGACCTGCCCGGCCGACGGCTTCAGCAGCCGGGACAGGCCGCGGAGCAGGGTGGACTTGCCGCACGCGTTCGGACCCACGATCACGGTGAACGACTCGTCGGGGATCGCCACCGACAGTTCCCGGGAGATGACGCGTTTGTCGTAGCCGATCGTCGCCGACTCGACGTGGAGTCGTGAGCCGGTGGACGCAGGTGCGTCCTCCGCTGCCGCAAGACCGTTGTCGATGTGGGTGCTCACAGGCGTCTCCTGGCTTCGGTGATCAGCAGCCAGCCGAGGTACCCACCGCCGAGCATGACGGTGATGATGCCGACCGGCAACGGGGTAGGGGCGACGTGCTGGGCGAGGTAGTCCGCCGCCAGACAGAGCAGTGCGCCGACGAGAGCGGCGGGAGCGAGGGTGATCCCCGCGCTGCGGGTGAGCCGGCGTCCGATCTGCGGCGCGACCAGCGAGATGAACGCGATCGGGCCCGACGCGGCGGTGACCGTTGCCGTCAGCGCGACTCCCAGCACGATCAGGCCGAGACGAACCGCTGAGACCCGCGCGCCCTGGGCGGCGGCCGCATCGTCACCCAGCTCCAGTTGCCGCATCGGCCGGCTCGACAGCGCCGCCAGCAGCAGGAGTACGGCGATGCAGGCGCCGCCGACGAGGACCTGCGGCCAGGAGACGCCGTTGAGTGATCCGGCACCCCAGGTCGCGGCGGCCATCGCCTGGTCCAGGTCGGCTTTGAGGATCAGCCAGGTGTTGATCGAGCCGAGCATCGCCGAGATGCCGATGCCGACGATGATCAGGCGGAACCCCTGCACCCCACGCCGGTAGGCGAGCAGGTACACGGCGATGGCTGTGGCGATCCCTCCGACCAGCGCTCCGCCGACCAGCTGCCAATAGGTGCCGTTGACAACGAGGATCACGATCAACGCGCCGATGTAGGAGCCCTGGGAGAACCCGATGATGCCGGGGTCGGCGAGCGGGTTGCGCAGCGTCGACTGAAAGACAGCCCCGCTCACCCCCAGAGCGGCGCCGAACACCAGCGCCGCCACCACGCGGGGCAGCCGCCACTCGACCACGATGTCGTGGACGAGCCCGGTCGTCCCGCCGGTCAGGGAGGAGATCACCTGACCTGGACTGAGCTGGTACGAGCCGGTCATCAGTGCGAGTACCGCCATACAGACGACCGCCAGCGCGAGGACCGAGCAGATGACGACCGAGCGCCACTCGAACCGTACGGCGACCTTCCGGCGCCGCAGCACCAGTATCCGCCGCCCGAAGTCCACGCGACGCGTCTCCGGCGACCAGGCGGTCCGGGAGGAACCAGTGTGCGGATCGAGTCCGCTGCGGGTGCTCATAGCCCGCTTGCTTTCTTCTGCCGTACCAGCGCGATGAGCACGGGGGCGCCGACGAAGGCGGTGACGATGCCGACGGGGATCTCGCCCGGCCGCATCACGACCCGGCCGAGAATGTCGGAGGCCAGCAGCAGGCTCGGCGCGAGCAGCACGCTGTAGGCGAAGATCCAGCGCTGGTGCGGGCCGACGATCCAGCGCGCGACGTGCGGGACCATCAGCCCGACGAAGCCGATGGGGCCGGCGATCGCGGTGCCGCCGCCGGCGAGCAGGGTCAGCGCGATGATCGCGAGGACCCGGGTGCGGACCAGCCGGACGCCTTGCGCGACGGCCAGCTCGTCACCGAGGGCCATGGCGTTGAGCGGGCCGGACACCGCGAAGGCGAGCAGGAGCCCGACCGCGAAGAACGGCAGGATCGGCCACACCAGGTCGAGCGGACGGCTCACGATCGAACCGGCGTTCCAGGACCGCATCGCGTCGAAGGCGTCCGGGTTGGTCAGCTCGAGCGCCGAACCGGCACCACCGAGCACCGCGCCGACGCAGACCCCGGCGAGAACCATCATCACCGGCGACTGGCCGCGGCGGGTCGAGCCGAGGGCGAGCACCATCAGCGTGACGATCAGCGCACCGGCGAACGCGAACCACAGGTAGCCCTGGATGTCGCGGATGCCGAGCAGTCCCACGGCGACCGTCACCGCGAAGGAGGCACCCGCGTTCACGCCGAGGATGCCCGGGTCGGCCAGCGGGTTGCGGGTCAGGGCCTGGATCAACGCTCCCGCGACTCCGAGCGCCGTACCGACGACCAGCCCGACGACGGTGCGCGGCAGCCGGAAGTCCCGGATCGCGAACTGATCGATGTCGTCCGACGGATGGAACAGGGCGTTCCACACCACCGTGGGCGAAATGGCCGTCGACCCGATCATCACGCTGGCCACCAGCAACGCCAGGAGCACCACGAGCGCGACGACCAGGCCGATCAGACGACGCCGCGATCCGGGCACCGTGACGGTGCCCGGATCGCTGGGTCGACGCAGGGTGAGAGCGGTCACTTCTTGGCGGGGAGGGTCGCCAGCGCCTTGTCGAGCGAGTCGAGGTACCGCAGAACGGCGCCGTACGAGTTGTTGCCGGGGCAGAAGACGCCGAGCGCACGACCCGACGTCACGAGCGGCAGTGCCTTCCACGTGTTGGTGCCGACCACCGGCGCGAAGACCTCGGTCGGCTGGCCCTTGTCGTCGGCGGGGTAGGTGACCACGTCGTACTGGGACAGCTTGGTGAGCTGCTCGAACGGCAAGGACTCGTAGGCCAACGGGTCCTTACCGGCGGCCGCCTTGGGGAAGTTGAAGCCGATGTCGTCCTGGGCGATCTCGACGCAGCCGATGTCGCCGATGACGTACGTCCCGGGATCGGAGTTCGAGTAGCGGTCGAGGTTGACGAACTTGGTGGTCTTGATGAGGTCCGCGTAGGTCTGCTTCATCTTGGCGACCTGTCCCTCGAAGTCCGCCTTCTGCCGGGTGAGCGTGTCTTTCACGTTGCCGGCCTCGGCGAGCGCCTCGGCGAGTTCCTTCCACTCGGTGTCGAGGCCCCAGAAGACGGTCGGGGCGATCGTCCCGAGCTGCTTCTCCATCTTCTTGAACTCGGCATCGGGAATCTGGACCAGGATGAGGTCCGGCTTGAGGGCGGCGACCTTCTCGAGGTCCACCTCCTCGCCGACATTCGTGGCTTTCCCATACGTTGTTCGCTGCTCCTCCGGCAGCAGACCGAGCTCGGACGGAGCCGCCCCGGACACACCCACCGGCGCACCGCCCATGTCGATGAACGGCAGGTCCGTGTTGCCGATCGTGACGACCCGCTGCGGTTCGGTGGGAACCTCGATGCTCCCGTTGCCGGCCGTGACGGTGTGGGTCTTGGGAGCGCTGTCGTCAGTCTTGGCGCCGGCGTTGTCGCCGCTGTCGTCGCCGCTGCCGCAGGCCGTGAGGACGAGCGTGATGCTCAGGATCGCGGCGGTCAGCGCCGCGCCGCGTCGCCTCAGGGGTGTCGTGGTCATGGGTGTGCTCTTCCTCTTCTTCTTCAGGGGAACGGGAAGTCAGTGGGTACCGGCGGGGACGAGTTCGTGGACGGTGGTGCCCCATCCGACGGTGTGTGTGGTGGTGCGGACCAGTCCGGCGCGAGTGATCACCGCGTCGAGCTCGGCTGCGGTGCGCAAGCCGGCGCCGTGCACGGTGAGGCCGATCAGGTCTGCTTCGCCGTCGTGCTCGTCCAGGGCGCCGGTGTCGAAGACCTCCTCGATCAGCAGCACCCGGCCGCCCGGGAGGAGGTTCTCGGCTGCTCGGCGCAGCGCATGGGCGGCGTCCGGGTCGGGGAGGGCTTTGAGGGCGCGGCTGATGAACACGGCGTCGGCGGCCGGACCGGCCTCGAAGACGGACTGCTCGACCACACTGACCCGCGCGCGTTGCTGCTCGTCGGGGATGGTGGCGGGCAGGTCGCGGCGCAGCCAGTCGGCCTGGGCGGGCAGCGCGCAGATCGTCACGCGCAGGTCGTCGTGAACGGCGACGAACTCACGAGCCTGGGCGGCCGCGCCGCCGGAGTGGATCACCAGCTGACCGACCCCGGCGAGCAGCTCGGACTTGGCGATCGACAGAGCCAGCGCGGGCTGGAACTTCGCCAGGCGTTCCAGGTAGCGATCCTCGTAGCCCTGTTCGGCTCGTACGTCAGCGAAGGTCTGCCCGGTCACAGCCGCGTACGACGGGTGGCCGGTGCGGATCGACTCGGTGAGTCCAAGGATGCCGAGCATCTCCCGGCCTACCACCCCAGCAGGGTGCAGCGTGTCGGCCATGAACTCGTTGGTCAGCACCTCGCCCACCGCCGTCAGCCCGAAGCGGCCCGGTTCGGTCTCGGTCACGATGTTCACGGCGTACAGGTAGCGCAGCAGCTTGCCCAGCGCTCGCTCGTCGCTGCCGGTCCTGGCGGCCAGGTCCGCGACGCCGGTGACGCCGCGGGAGATCAGCTCGGGTACGCCCAGCTCGACCGCGGTGCGGATCGCGATCGGCCGGATCAGCTCGGTCAGCTCATGCAGCTTCTCGAACGGCGTACTCGACTTCTCGGGGTCCGGAACCGCCTCGTCGGTGTCCAGTACGACGACCTCGCCGCGGCGCCAGTACCCGGTGAACTCGATGTCCTCCTTGGGCACGGCCCGGTCTTCGAGCAGATGACGGCGCAGATCCCGTACGGTCGTCTGCTCCCCGGCGACCCAGGCGAACGGACGACCCTCCCACCAGTCGGTGTTCCCGACCGCGTCCCGCAGGTGGTTCGTCGTACCGGCCTCAGCGCCGTCGCGGACCAACCAGGTCACCTCGACGTGCGGCAGCGCCCGCAGCGCCAGCCGGTGAGCATCCTCGGCGACCTCCAGGAACACCTGCGCCCGCGCGTCGTCAGGGAGCTCGTCGAGCAGGCGGGCGATCGCGGGGATCGCCGTGTCGTCGCCGGCGACCAGGAGCCAGTCCGCGTCGTGCGGGAGCGCACGCGACGCGCTCGGGCCGTAGAAGTTGATGCGGTCACCGACCTGGGCGCGGTACGCCCAGGTGGTGCCCACGCCGACACCGTGCCGGACGAAGTCCACATCCAGCTCGCCGGCCTCGGCGTCCCACCGACGTACCGTGTAGACCTTCGACAAGGGCCGGGGATTCCTCGGCAGGTCCAGGCCTCTCTCCTGCTGCACCGGCAGCACCGGCTCGGCCTGGCCGGGGTACCGGAACACCAGACGGATGTCGTCGTCGAATCCAGGAGCGTCGAACGCCGGCTGCGGAAAGCCGTTCGCCGAGGTGAACTCACGAAGCTGCCGGCCGCTCAGCGTGATCCGTCGCATACCCGGCGTCAGGTCCACCACCCGAACGACCTCGACCTCCCGCAGGGTCAGAGGGTGCACCGTGAGACGGCGCGAGGTCTTCGGCATGCTGAGAGCGGGCCTTTCCGATCTTCTCCGGTGAGGCCGCGCTCCATCGACGCAGGGACCCCCGCGTAATATTAGGTAACCCTTACCTAAAAAGCTAGCCGTGAACTCCGCTGGCCCGGGCTCAGCCCACGTTCACCCTCGGTCGAGGTCGTCGGAGGAGCTCGTCGTCGTACACCGTGTCACCGGACAACAAGATCCGGGTCGCTTCTTCGTGAAGGGCGATCCCGCCTGGGCTGTGGCCGGGCACATCCAGGACGGTGAACCGACGATCGCCGAGGTCGCTGACCGCGAACCATTTCGATGCGGCAGGTGCTCCGCGTCCATGGTCTGCTCCTCACTGAGGTCGTCAGCAGCGCCCGTGGCCCATGTCGGGTTGAGGCTCTGAGCGGTCCGTGACGCAGACTGGTCGAGTACGACGCAGGTAGGACGAAGCTGCCACGAGCAGCGCCCATCCGTAGCCGCCGAACGCCAAAGATCCTGCGCCCCCGAGACTCAACAGGCGATAGCCGTGCACGAGTGCGTACACCAGGCTGCCCACTCCGTAGAGGGAAAGGGTCGGGGCCACGAGAGCCACCGCGGTCAGCGGCAAGTACCTGGGGACCCTGCGACCGGCCAGCGGGCCGGTCCATGCTGGGAACTTCATTCCCCATGGTCTGACGAGGCCAAGCATCAGGAAGACGGCGGGTCCGACGAGACCTACCGCGAGTACTGCGAAAACCAGGAGTGCCGGCCCAGGAAGGATGGGCTTGTCGTTGTACAGATCATCGAGCCACGGCGCCAGACCCGCAGCGTGAAGCCCGTGAACGGCCAGATAGGGACCGAACGCCAGGCAACCCGCCGCGGCGGCCAGACAGGTTCGTCGAGATGCCGCCGAGACCGGTGGTCGTGCAACGCGCCGGACCGGCAGATCGTGAACCCCGCCGCAGGACGGACATCGACTCCACGCGCGACGGTGCCAGTGAGTTGCCAGGCGTAGCAGGGCAGTTCCGGCCACCGCGGACGCCATCCGCAAGCCGACTCCGTCCCAGTCCGTCCGACCGTGCCGATCGGTGACCGTGCCCGTGAGGACGAGCTGAACCAGGTCGAGGAGGACGAAGCAACTGGCGGCAAGGCCGGCAGCACCCAGGACGCAGAGGCCGACGAGCAGCAGCCGGCGGGGCCAGGTCATGTCATCTCCTTGGTCGGCGATGACTTTGATCGTCCCGGCCGAGGAAGACCGAGAGATCCCCCGTGCGGAGGAACAGAATCCCCCGTACGGGTGAGGTTTTGTCAGGACTCCGGTCCTACCAGGACAGCTGACAGCAACAGTCGTGCAGAGCATCTGAATCTTCGCGCGCCGGCCGCAACGCGTCGGAGACTGTCGCCATCCTGTTCAGGTGGTCGGCGGCCTTGGTCCGGTACGGCGGGTCATTGCGGGGAGGCCGTCGATCGAGCGTGCGTTCGTGGTCTCGCCGTAGTCCAGATAGGCCGCCGAACCCTTCTTCTCCTGATGGAGGTCCAGGATGGTCCGGTCGCCGACGAAGTCCATCCGCGGCACCGCCCAGCCGCAGGCGTCGCTGATCCGGTCGGCATCGATCACGATGACGGCACGCTGGCCCACCACCCGCTCCTTGCCGAACTCCCGGCGTAGCTCGGCGAACTCGGCATCGTCCTTGCGCACCACGGTGCCGCGGCCGTGGATGCGCACGACCTGCGGCCTGCCGTCGAAAGCGCAGAACATCACACAGACGCGTCCGTTTCCCGGCTCCCGGAGGTGAGCGATCGTCTCGACCCCCGAGGCGTGGAAGTCGAGATAGGCGACCCGGCGCGGCCCCAGGACCCGGAACGTACCCGCCATCCCCTTGGGAGACACATTGACGTGTCCCGCTCCGGACAGCGGCGCCGTCGCAACGAAGAAGATCGGCTGCGCCTCCATCCATGCCGCCAACTCGTCGTCGATCGCCGAGAGAACACTGCTCACGAGGAACTCCCTTTCTCCACAAGGCTTTGCTCACAGGTTTCGTCCGTGCCGAGACTACGAGAGCGCTCGCCCGTCGGCCATCACCTTCCGTCGTCGATGCCCTGCGGCCCGGGTCCACGGACCGACCCGCACCAGCGTGAATCACCCCAACGGGGGATGCGTTCTCCCTCGTACGGGTGAGGCCGAACGGCGGGAGTCGCGGCTAGGTTTGCCGCATGAGTTCTCTCGAGGCGTGAAAGGTGCGGTGTCCCCGTGATCAAGGTCCAGGTACAGGAAGTCATCAGGGCCGGCCCGGACGACATTCTCGACCTCGTCATGGACATCGAGCAGTACGCACAGCAGGTCGACGACAAGATCAGGCCGGTGCTGTGGGTACGGCGCGAGCAGAACAGGGTCGAGTTCGCCTGCCGGCCAAGAATTGCCGGACTACGGCAGCCCAAGGTCGTCCAGTTCGTCGAACTCACACCCGGCCGGCGGATCGATATCGGGCTGCTGCCCAAACCGCTCAATCGGCTCGCGCACGCGGTGGCACGGTTCGAGGCAAGTTTCGAGTGCGAGCCCTCGGCCGGCGGCACGCTGGTGACCCGAACGTTGCAGTTCACCTTCTCCCGCGTCGCGCGCCCCTTCGTCGAGCCGCTGTTCCGGCGCCGCCTCGAGCGCGAGGTAGTGGAAGAGATCCAGCGCGCCAAACGGTACCTGGAAAGCTGCTAGCGCCGAGAGTCCGCTCGTGCTGTTCGATGACATCACAGAGCCGGGGAGCCATGGCATTCGTCCTGCGAGTTGTCGAGTGCCGAGCGGTAGCGGTGGTAGTGACCTCAGTCGACCCCCTGGCACTCCATGTCAGGAAGCACGGCTGATCGGTGCTTCGGCGAGGAAGCTTTCGATGTGTTGGGCCAGGAGTTCGGGTGCCTCGAGCATCGGGAGGTGCCCGGTGCTGATGGACTCGTTCCACGCCGGGGTGAGGTTCTGGGCGAAGCGCCGTTGCAGTCCGGTCGGGAGCTCGGCGTCCTGCGCGGTCGACAGGTAGCCACGGTGCTCGGGGAAGGTGCCCTCCGACTTGTCCCGGTAGAGGTGTGCCGACTCGGCGGTGAAGTCCGCCACGATGCGGTCGGCCGTCTCCTGGTCGAGCCGTCCGGCCAGACCCTTCCGGATGGCGGAGTCGGGCGGTCGCGTGCCGGCGAGGCGCATCGCCAGGCTCAGTGCGAGCCGTCGTGGAAACGGCATCGACGTGACGAAGCTCCGTCCCGGCTGCGGAACCACGGCCGTGACCGCCAGCAGTGCGGTCACCCGATCGGGGGCGAGGGCAACCATCTCGGCGGCCACGGTTCCGCCGCTGGAGTGCGCGACGACCACGAAGCGGTCCCACGGCGCCGAGTCCAGTGCCGCGGCGGCGTACTCGGTCAGTGAAGCGTGAGCCTGACGCGGTCGCTCGGCGACCACGGTCGGGGACGCGGACAGTTCCTTGCGGACCTGGTCCCAGATCCAGTGCGGAAGTCCGGCGCCGCTCAGCAGCAGGATGGGGTCTGGCGTCTGTGTCATGGTCCCATTGTGCTGGCGCGCGATGTCACCGTTATGGCACCGTTTCCCCATGAATCGTACCGACCGGCTGTACGCGATCCGCGAGGAGCTCCGCCGGGCCGGCCCGCGGGGCCGTACCGCGGAGCAGCTCGCCACGGCGTTCGAGATGAGCGTGCGCACCGTCAAGCGCGACATCTCCGCCCTGCAGCAGGCCGGCTTCCCGGTGTGGGCGCGCACCGGCCGGATCGGTGGGTACGTCGTCGACCGGGCGGCCACGCTGCCGCCGGTCAACTTCACCGCCGCCGAGGCCTCCGCGATCGCCGCGGCGATCGCGGCCCATCGCGGACAACCGTTCGACCAGTTGGCCCGCGCCGCGCTGGTCAAGGTCCTGGCCGTGATGGACCCGCAGGCGAGGCAGCACGTGGACGCCCTGACCGAGCGCATCTGGATCAACCACACCACCGAGCCGGCCTCGCCACGCCGCCGTACAGCCGTCGAGCGCGCCCTCCAGGAGCGCAAGGTGCTCTCCCTGCACTACCGCAACCAGTACGGCGAAACGTCAGCCCGCCGAGTCGATCCACAGCTGCTCGCGTTCAGGGACGGCCAATGGTTCCTTGTCGCCCACTGCCGCAGCCGCGACGCCATCCGCTGGTTCCGTCTCGACGGCATCGAACGCGCGACTCTCACCACCCAGCGCGCCACCGACGTACCGGTCGAGGACCTGGGGACCCCACCGCCCACAGCATCCTCGGTCCGGGCCGCCCTCTGAAATCCACTGGCCGACGACCGGGCGGAGGCCTAGGCTCCGGACCGATGGATGCTGCCGAGTTCTACACAGGAATCGTCGTCGACGCCTACGCCAAGCTGAAGTCGTCGAGCTTCGACCCAGCGCCGTACGCCGCCTTCGTCGCCGCGGCCGGTGAACCAGCGCTCGAGCTCGGCTGTGGCGACGGCGAGCCGATGCTCTCGTTGCTCCAGGCCGGCCTCGAGGTCGAAGGTGTCGACTCCTCTGCCGACATGCTCGACCGCTGCCGCGCCAACGCGGCTGCTCTTGGCCTGCAGGTCGCGCTGCACCACCAGCGCATGGAGGAGCTGAGCCTGGTACGCCGTTACCGCGCGATCTACCTGGCCGGTCCGACCTTCACCCTGCTCCCCGACGACGAGACCGCCGGCCGCGCGCTCCGCGCCATCCGCGAGCACCTGACTCCCGACGGCCGGGCGATGATCCCGCTCTGGATCCCCGAGCCCACGCCGGCCTCCGACCTGGGCGTCCAGCGCGAGGCCGTCGACGACCAAGGCGCCACGCTCGTCTACACCCCTCTGTCGGAGACCTACGACCAAGCCCTCCGGACCCGCACCACAACAGTCCGGTACGAACGCCGCGCCCCGGACGGCACGGTCGAATCAGCCGACCGCGACTGGATCATCCACTGGCAAACCCAAGCCTCGGCCCAGGACCTCTGCCGGCAAGCCGGCCTGTCGATCACCCGAATCGACGACGAAGCCGGCAACCTTGCCACGGCCGACGCCGACGAGTTCACCCTGATCGTCCAGCCACGGTGACCCTCGAAGAAGTCACCGTCCTCCACCGCACCGGCCAGTGGTGCCCCGGCGTCCGCACGACGAACAACGCCATCGCGTACGACGTCCCGATCCTCCCGCAGTACCAAGCCCCCGGCCGCCCCACCACCGACCGCTGCTTCGTCCTCCCCGACGAAGGCGTCCAGCTCACCAAACCCAACACCTTCACCGGCTCGTACGAAGGCGGCTGGTACATCGACCTGATCGAAACCGAAGAGCCGGAACCGCAGCGCTTCGTCATCCACGACCTCTACGTCGACCTCCTCATCCCGCCCCGGGCCGTCCGCTACGACGTCCTCGACCTCGACGAGTTCGCGGAGGCCTTGCAGATCGGCGCGATCGACATCGCCACGGCCGTCAAGGTCCTCCGCGACACCCAGCTCTTCATCGACCGCCACCTCCGCACCCCGAACGAGGCACACCCGACCGCTTGGCCCGACTTCCCACCGGCCGCGTTGCTCCCGCTACTCGAGCTGCCGGCCTTCGGCTGAGGTCGTCGCGCAGAGACCGACGTGGTCGGAGACGTACGCCGGGCCTTGGGGCAGGTCCAGCTTGTCGGTGAGGATCTGCTCGGCGGTGAGGATCTCGAGTCCGCGCGTCAGGATGAAGTCGATGCAGTGCGGGCTCTTGCCGGGCCCCAGGTACTCGGCGTGGAACGTCGGTGGACACTCGCCGCCGAACGCGTCGACGAGGCCGGTGCGGTCCAGGAATTCCTTGTACGGCGTGGATTCACGGGCGACGTTGAAGTCCCCGCAGAGGACGATCGGCCCTTCGAGGCTTGCGATCACGCGAGCCAGCGCGTTCAGCTGCGCGCGATGGATCGGTGTAAAGCGACTCGCGTCCGACCAGTCGCCGTCGAGGTTGGCCAGCAGGTGCGTGTTGGCGATCCAGACCTGATCGAACCGCGTCAGAAGCACGCCCTTGAAATGCGCCTTGGTGCGCGGCCACCGGGGGACGCCGGGGCCGGTCGGCAAGCGACGGTAGGACCGCGTCGCGGCGGGCCGGCGTACGAAGGTCACGACGCCACCGGCGGGCCCGGCCAGCGACGGCTGAAAGCTCACGGCGTACGACGGCATCGCGGTCCGCAGCAAGCGCAAGTGGTAGTACGTGTGGACCTCCTGGAAGGTGACGACCGCGGTCTCCGAGCCGTCGAAGTACGCCCCGATCGCGCGGTACCGATCGGCGAGCTGCGAGCCTCGGAGCGGCGTGCCGCGGGTGTTCAGCGTCGCGATGGTCAGCTGCTCGCGAGAGCTCAACTTCAACCGTCCTTCCAGTCTCCGGAAGCTTAACGGTGTTGGCTCTTGTGCGGCCGACACCCACGGGAGTTAGATGAGCGCCTTCCGCCTGCTGGAACCCGTTAAGGAGCACGAGATGTTCGCGATCATCGCCGCAGTGATCTTCGGCCTGGCCCTCATTCTGGACTGGGCCAACGCCACCGTCAGCGACGCCTTCACCCCCCAGACCCTGCTCATGGCCGGCCTCCTCTGCCTCGCCCTCCACCTCGCCGGCATCGGCGCCTCCGCCAAGTGGGGCCGCCGCCGCTGACCCAAGGCACCGTGAGCGAGCTCGAGCTGGTCCGCCGCCGAACTGGTCGCGGACCAGTTCGGCGTCCGGCCTCGAAAAGGTGCTTGAGGCAACGGTTCAGAGGTGGGGGAGTGGGTCGCCGGGGTGGACCCGGATTGGGTTCTCGTCCGGGGTGGGTGGTTCGAAGTCGTCAAGGTGCTGGGCCAGTACGGCGTCCGTGACGTGCCGGCGGTGAGGGTCGGCCTGGTTGGCGGTACGGCGCTGGTGGATGGTCGCGTGGTCGACGTCGAGGTGGATGAGGTGGAACTCGGCGCCGAGTTCGGCGGCGAGGGCGCGCCAGCCGTCGCGCAGGAATCGGGGCGAGCTGGTGTCGTCGAGGATCACCGTGGGCTGGGGCTCGGTCTGCGGCGGGCGGGCGCTGCCGTGATCGGGCGCCGGCGTACTGCGGGCCGGACCGGGCGCCGCGGCGAGGCGTTCGCGGACCTCGGCGGTGGCGACCGCGTGCGTGGTTTGCCATTCCTCGACGGGGATGCCGTCGCCGCCCCAGAGGCCTCGGCGTTCGTTGATCTCGTCGAGGCTGACGACGTGGGCGTCGAGGTGGTCGGCGAGGGCGGTGGCGAAGGAGCTCTTGCCGGAGTACGACGTACCGCAGAGGACGACGAGGCGGGGGCTCATCAGGGGATCCCACCTGATCGGGTCAGGGGTGTCAACGGGATTGTCCCGATGCGGTGGGCAACTGTCGCCGTCTACGGTCGGGGGATGGTTGCTGGTTACGAGGTGTGGATCCACGGCGCGGGGCTCGAGCTGCAGGAGCCGGTGGCGCGGACGATCTGCCCGGTGGAGGAGCACGACGGGCCGTGCGAGGTGCCGTGGGGGTTCACGGTCGCTGACGAGGGCGGCGGCGTACTGGTGCTTGGGATTCATGCGTCCGCGGACAAGGCGGAGGAGATCGTACGACGGGTGGCGGCCGTTGCCGGCGACCGTCGGGTCGAGCTGCGGCCGGGGCGGTCGGGGGTGTTCGACGAGCTGCGGGTGCAGTACGAGATCGAGAACCGGGGTTGACCTCAAGGGGACTTCAACTCCGAGGATCGTTGCCATGGACATCACCGGAACGATTCCCAGCCAGGACGACGTCGACCAGATCCTCGCGCTGCTGACCACGGTCGACCGGGCGCAGCGCACGGAGGACGCCGAGGCGTTTCTCGGGGTGTTCCGCGAGGACGCACTTTGGGTGACTGGACATGGGAAGCGGCTGTACGGGCGCGACACGATCGGCGCGTTCACGCGCAAGGTGCTGCCCGGCGCGACGACCGACACCCACGCGACGTACGAGGCTGATCATCTGCTCTTCGTCCGGCCGGACATCGCTGTGCTCAACGTCAACCAGACGTACCTGCAGCGCGAGGACGACAAGGTGCTCGACCACGGCAGCCCGGTGTACTTCCTCGCCAAGGACGACGGCGTCTGGCGCATCGCGGCGGCGCAGAACACGATCGTCGTCGCCGAGTAACGAACCGGCAAAGTTCCCCCTTGGGCTTCGCCGAACCGTCGCGGACAGTGACGATTGGGTGGTAGGCATGACGCGCCCGGCTGGTTCCGGCCGGGCGACGACTACCGCCACCGGGGGGCCGAGGGCGGATTTGGGGGACCAACCATGGACCGTGGCCGCGCCGTGCTCGCAGTCGGCACCGGACTCATCGCACTCACACTCACCGCCGCCTGCGCCGCACCGGAAACCACCCCGGCCGCCGCGCCGGTGACGGTCACCGTCACGACCGCCGCACCACCGGCCAGCAGTACGCCGACACCCACGCCGGCCGCGACGCAGCGCCCAAGCGCCAAGCCGACGAAGCCCGTCGGCCTGCTCTCCAAACCACCCACCACCAAGCCGAAACTCCCGCCGATCACCAAGAAGCCGACCACCAAGCCGACGGTGAAGAAACCGACCACCAAGCCCACCACCCGCCGTACGACAACCAAGCCACCGGTCTCCGACGCGTACTACGCCAACTGCTCCGAAGTCCGCGCCGCCGGCGCCGCGCCCATCCACGCGGGCGACCCCGGCTACTCCAGAAAACTCGACCGAGACGGCGACGGCATCGCCTGCGAGAACTAGATGTACGGCGAGGAGTCTCATCGCCCGCGCATCCTGAGCGCGATCCGCGCGAGAGCGGTCCCGCTGGATGACGACCAGTTGTCGGCGGTGACGGGGATCCAGCCGCGGCAGGCGGTCAACCAGATCTGCCGACGGTTGGCCACCGAGGCCGTCATCAGCCGGGGCATCGGAGCAGGCGGAAAGCTAGTCAGCTGCATCGCGCAGCCGACGGACGATGAGCCGCAGGCAGTTGATGGGCCGCTGATCGCATTGGGTGCGCTGGCGACCGTCGGGCCAACTGCGGCAGATGTGGAGAGACGCCGGAGAGCGGTGAAGCGCCTGGGGATGTGGCATCGGCGGTGCGGCCCGGGAGTTCGGGGGAGCAGCGGAAGGCTGAGGGCGTGATGCTCGCGGTGCTCGGGGTGCAGCTCACGCCGGGACGTGTCCTGCACCCGAGCGGGACGCGCGTACTCGCGAAGCTGCTGCTCGAACACAACCCAGGACGCTTCCTGCTCTACCTGCGTGAATCACCCACCGCTCGCCAGATACTCACCGACATCGGAACAGGAGGCCGCGCACTCAGCCACGAGACGCTGGACGCCCGAACGACAGGCGCCCACTGTGACCCGTCCATCGCCTACCTGCGCGCCGTTCTCGTGTCGGTCGGTGCCCTACCCGTACGCGACGAGTTCCTGGCGCGACTCGAACGCTGGATCGACCACAAACTCGCCAGCATCGACGACCCCGAACACCGTCAGCTGCTCACCGCCTTCGCCCGGTGGGACCGCGTCGCCCGCATCCGCCGACGAGCCAGCGGCAAGCCCGTGTCCGCCTCAGTCGCGGATGTTGCCCAAGCCCAGATCAGCAAAGCCGCCGAGTTCCTGAACTGGCTCACCGACAGCGGAACTGCCCTGGCGACTGCCGGCAAGCACATGTCGATCGATGTCTCACCTCCGCACCTCACCAACGCCCCTACGCCGCCCGGCCATTCGTCACCTGGGCAGTCCGCAGCAAGCTCGCCACCAACATCCATATCCCCACCCGACCTCGAAAGGTGCCGCAACGGCCGCTGGACGCCGACGACTCCCACGAGACCAGAGACCGAGTCGCAGGTCTGCTGATTCTGCTCTACGGGCAAACCCCCGCCCGCATCTGCCGCCTCACCACCGCACACATCATCCAACACCGCGAGGGCGCTACATTGCAGCTCAACCAGACCCCGCTGAAACTCCCGCCCCCGCTAGATCGTCTGGCACTCCAGCTTGTCGACGTCGCTCACGACAAGGCATCAGTCGTGAACGCCAGCCCGCACAACGCGCCCTGGCTGTTCCCTACCCAGCCACCCGGAAATCCCCTCGGCAGCACCCAACTCGCCCAACGGCTCCGCCTGCCAGCCGAATCCGCACGCTGCGCAGCCATGCTCGACCTCTGCGCACAGCTCCCACCCGCCGTCATCCAACGCCTCCTCGGCGTCACCACAGACGCAGCCCAACGCTGGTCGTCCGGAGCCGTCAGAACCACCTACGCAGCCGAAATCGCACGACGATCATGGCCCTATTCCGCCAGCGAGCCAAAGTTTCTAGCCTGCAAGAGATCGTCATCATTGCGCCGGTGTTGGCTGAGTGGCGCGCAAGCGAATTGCAGGTTGCTGCAACCGGTTCACCGGTCTGATCTGTTGCCGGTGACTAGCTAGCCACGTACCGTCGCGCGTGTTCTTCCCTGGCTTGGGGGCCGTGACGGGGAAGCCATACAGCTACTGGGGGTCTGTTTTGTCTGCCCGAAGTCTGTCTTCTTACCGTTCGATCGGCGTGGCTGCGGCCGCGCTGATGCTGTTTTCCGGGGGTGCGATCGTTGCGCTCCCGGCCCAGGCCGGAACAGCTGCCGTGCTGACTGCGCAGTTCACTGGGGCGCGTCCGTCGGCGACCCGGATTCCGTTCTCGATCTCTGACAAGGTGTCGGCCTCGGTCGACGTCGCGACCGGCAACTTGCTGGTTACTACCTCTGAGTTGTCGTTGCCGGGGATCCAGAGCGATCTGCAGCTTGGCTTGACCTACAACAGCCTGCGGCTGGCGGCCGGTGCGGCGTTGCCGTCCGGGTCAGCGGGTGCCGGCTGGGCGATGCGAGTCGGCCAGGACACCAAGGTCATCCTGAACTCCGACAACTCGGTGCTGTACCTGGCGCCGGAGGGTCGCGAAGGCTTGTTCAAGCCCGCTGGTACGACGGCGTACACGGCGCCGGCGGGGTTCAAGGTCGCGATGGTGAAGACCAGCACCGGCTGGACGATTTCCGACCACTCCAGCAACACGGTGTCGACGTTCAATTCGACCGGGCAGTTGGTGTCGATCAAGGACCGCAACGGCCAGTCCGCGACCTTCACCTACACCGCAGGGAAGCTGTCGCAGGTCGTTTCGACGCGCGGTGGCGCGGGTGCGAAGACGGCGAACTTCACCTGGTTGGGCAGCCTGGTCACGATCGCCCAAGCCGGCGACGACGGCACGCCGCGCTCAGTGGGCTACACCTATACGGCGGGCAAGTTGACCAAGATCACCGACCCGACCTCGAAGGACACCGTGTTCGGGTACGACGCGACCACCGGTGATCTGACCACGATCACCAACGGCGCGGGCAAGCAAACCGCGATTCAGTACGACGTCTCGCATCGGGTGAAGAAGGTGACCCAGCAGAACCCAGCCGGTAGTGCGGGGACCCGGTTCACCTACTACTCCAACGGCGAGACCTACGTCGCGGACCCGAACAACACCGCGACCAACCCGGTCGACGGTCCGCAGACCTACTACCGGCTGAACGCCCAGGAACTGGTGGTGTCGGCGTTCGACCCCCTGGACCGGTCCACAGCGAAGACTTATACGGCGTTCAACGATGTCGCGACCTCGACCAACGGCGTCTCCGGTGTCACCACGTTCGGATACGACCCGGCGGTCAATGGAGGCGAATCGCTGACCGGCGTCACGTCCGCGACGGGAGCGAAGTCGTCCGCGGCGTACGCGAACACCGGTGCGTCGAAGTTCTTGCCGTCGGGCGGGACTGACGGTCAGGGCAACAACAAGCTGTTCACCTACGACGGTGCCGGCAACCAGCTCACCTCGGCGAACAGCGTCGCGACCGCGACGTCGAAGGTTGACTACAACGCCGACGGCACGCTGAACACCTCGACCGACCCTCGCGACAATGTCACCGTTTACACCGCAAATGCTCAGAATCAGGTCACCAACATCACCCCACCGAGCGGGTCAAGCCTGGCGCCGGTCGTGATCGCCTATGACGGGTTCGGGCGGCTGCAGGCGGTCCGTGACGGGCGTGGGCTGCGCACCACCTATGCCTACGACCGTGCGGACCGGATCAAGACGATCCAGTACTCCGACACGACCCCTGACGTGGCGTTCACCTACGACGGCGCCGGCAACGTGCTGACCCGCACCGACGCCTCCGGAACTACGACGTTCACCTACGACGCTCAAAACCGCGTCACCTCCCGCACCTCGACGTCGGGCGGCGGGACGCTCGGGTACGGCTACGACAAGGCCGGAAACCTCACGTCGAAGACCGACCCGCGCGGCACCACGGCCTACACCTACGACGTCGCCAATCAGGTCGTGTCGATGACGACGCCTAACGGGCAGGCCACCGCGTTCGCTTATGACGCGAACGGCAAGCGCACCGACACCTGGTTCAACACCAACACCGCCCGAACGACGTTCGCCGCGCACACCAGGACGACCTTCGACAAGGCCGGCCGGATCTCGCGCACCTGGACCTCTCGCGCCTCGAACGACGCGACCAAGGTCTACGACACCTCGTTGTGCTACTCGCCCTACGTCGCGGGCCAGGCCTGCCCGTCCGCATCGGCCACCACCGACTCCGGCGTAATCCGCTGGTCGGTCAACAACCTGAACGCGGCCCGGTCGCTCTACAGCTACGACACCTCCAACCGGCTCACCGCCGTGACGAACTACGGCGGTCACAACTACGCCTACGCCTACGACAAGGCCAGCAACCGCACCTCGACCAAGATCGACGGCGTCCAGGTCCAAGGCCTGGCCTATAACACCGCCAACCAGATCAGCTCCGCTGGCTACAGCCACGACGCCGCCGGCAACCGCACCGCCGACCCGGCCCAAGGCACCTTCACCTACAACGCCGCCGGCCAGATGACGGGCCGCACCAACGGCTCAACCACCACCAGCTACAGCTACGCCGGCGGTGACCAGAACGAACTCGTGGCCACTACCACCGGCGCCAACACCACCAGCTACGTCTACGGCCAGAACGATCGCAACGGTGTGCCGATCATGCAGTCGTTCATCAAGAACGGCCAGACCAGCTACCTGGACACCGATCCCACCGGATCACCGATCGCCCTCAACACCGGCGCCGGCGTCGACTACTACACCCTCGACAACCAAGGCACCCCCACCGGCCTGGTCAACAACACCGGCACCGTCACCGCGACCTACACCTACGACCCGGCCGGTAAGCAGATGACCGCCACTGGCGCCTCCGCTACCACCAACCCCTTGCGATACACCCAAGGCCTGCTCGACGAGCAGACCGGCTGGCTCAAGCGCGGCGTCCGCTTCCACGACACCACCACCGCCAACTGGACCGCCCAGGACCTGCTCAGTCAATTGTTGAAGCCGAACTCGGCGAGCAGGTACTCCTACGTCGCGGGCAACCCCGTCAACTCAATTGATCCCAGGGGCCTCGAGGACATCCCGTATCCGGACGAATACGACCTGCCTTCAGAGTACGACAAGGACGACTTCGAGTTCGATCTTGCCGTCATCGGAGGTGGCGCCACGATCGGGACGATTGTCTCCGGCGGCAGCCCGTACGGTGGTATCGCCGGTCTTGCAGTCGGCGTCGGCGTCGCGTTCTGGGCTGATACCTGCAGTATGTGGTGCGACTGATGTCTCGACCCGTGGGGTACCGAATCCCGTAGCGTAGATCAACGACGACGCGTGCGTGTGGCTCTGGACGCGGCTCCAGGGCCACACGCAGGCCAACCAAAGCAGTTCTCGACCCAGGAGCACCCGAATGCGCGATGCAGCACAACCTGAAACCTGGACCGCTGAAATCGATCTAGGTAGCGGCGTTGACGTTCCCGCGCGACGCGGCCGAGCGGTATTTTGGCTTGTCGGTCTGATCTTGGTTGTGCTGTGGTGCATCTACCTGATCATCGACAACAACACCTCGAGCGAACCGCGCTCCAGGGTCCTCGTGTGGGTCGGTATCGTCGGTCTTGCACTTCTCGTACCACGGGGTCTTTGGCTTGTGTGGCGGCTCGTCAAACCGTCGGTCCTTACATTCGACCTGGAAGGCGTTCAGCTCGGCCCACGCAAACTAAAATGGACGCAGATCCGAGATGTCACCCTGCGACCAAAGTCGCCGGTTTTTCGCTACCTTGCGATCGGTAAAGCCTCTGTCAGGATCAGGGACATTCACGGCACGGCCATCAATGTGACCCACGAGCATGTCGACGATCTTGACCCACTTGCCGAGTGGCTCCGGCGGATGCACGACGTTCGGACGAGCGAAGTCGAGTAGCTTCTGCCTGGCTGCGGAGCGGGCACGGTTTCTGCGGCACCACTTGGCAGCGCCATCGGCATTGTTGTCGGACTCGCGTACGCAATCGGAGCGAGGCTGGATTGATCAACAGCCGTGCTGCCATTGGCTCTGAGCACCGGCATTGGAATCGACAGCCACGCCCTCGACCAGCGGAGCTATTCCGCGCCCCGGGATATCCGCACCTGCCGATAAGCGACGAGCTCACGGTCAAGCATCTGCGGGGGAGATCCTGGCAGGGGCAGGCGATCGCGGAACTCGGCGTCGAGATCTGTGTTGTGCGGATCCCGGACGACCTCGTGCGGGACATCCTTGCTGCTCAGGAACGCCAGTTCCGGTGAGCCGGGTCAGCGGTTGACGGCTAGTTCGCCCAGTTCGGACCAGTTGTTCTGGTCGAGTTTGAAGTTGACGATGCGGGGCGTCTCGAGCAGGTGGGGTGGGAGGGACTGCTGGGCCGCCTTGAAGTGGGCTGAGGTGACGTGGGCCGAGGCGGCGTCGTCGTCGGCGAAAGCCTCGACGAGGACGTACTCGGTGGGGTCGTCGACCGAGCGGGACCAGTCGAACCACAGGCAGCCGGGCTCGTTGCGGGTCGCAGTGGTGAAGTCGGCGGTGATGGCGGGCCAGTTGTCGGCGTCGTCGGGCAGGACGCGGAACTTCGCGGTGATGAAGATCATGGAGGGGATGTTACCGACGCACGCCCGCTTCCGGGGGTGCTCGGGCGGCCGAATCGATTGGCTGTATGCGGGCGGCCATGCGGCCGATGAGGTCGCGCGGAGCTGAGGTCGCATCGGCCGACTGCGAAGCGTTTGAGCCATCCGGGCAGTGTGCGCGCCCGACCGTTGTGGGCGGGTAGGCCTCCGCCGGGGCGGGACGGCGGGCCTGGCAGGTTTCCGACCCGGGCATGATCCCACGGCGGCCCGGGCAGTATCCCGGCCGCAGCACGGTGGCATGGACGGGGGCCGGTTAGCCGCCGTGCGGCGGGCCGCGCTGCGCATGGTGCACCGCCGAGGCTTGCCCGCGGAGTCGGGTGTACACCTGACGGCCCTGGCGTGCCGCCTAATCACCCGCCGTGGGATGGAACGTCAGGCGTAGTGACTGGAGCGCGGCTGGAAGCGGCAGCTCCTCATCGCGGGGTCGGCGCACCTACCGACCGTTGTGTGCTGTCCAACCACCCAACCGTGGGATGGAACGTCAGGCGTAGTGGCTGGTGCCCGGCTGGATGCGGTAGCTCCTTTCCCCCGGGTCAGAAGCCCAACTGCTGGCGGATGGTCGCCAGCGTGTGGGCGGACTCCAGCGTGTGTTCCGTGTCGGCTGCCGCGACCGCCTGGGCGAGGGCGTCGGTGACGACGATCGAGGTGAGGACCTCGGCGGTGATGCCGGTGACGGTGTTGGGGACGTGCATGGCGACCGTGACGTCGCCGGCGAGGCGTTCGGCGACCTTTTGCTCCGAGAGCAGGATGATGTGCGCGCCGACCGAGCGTCCGCGGGCGATGACGGCTTCGGCGTCCAGGATCAGGCGGCCGGGGGCGATCACCACCACGACGTCGCCGTGCTGGATGCCGATCAGGTCGTCGGCCAGGCGGAAGCCCGAGTTGGTGATCGCGCGGGCGGGGCGGCCCAGGCGGCGGAGCTTCAAGGTGAGGTGCTCGGCGGCGACGTAGTTCGCGCCGAAGCCGTACGAGACGATCTCGCGGGCGTCGAGCAGGAGCCGGACGGCTTCGGCGTACGCGTCCATCGGGAAGCCCTCGTTGAGGAACTCGATCCGCTCGATCGCCTCGGTGATCACCTTGTCCCAGACGTGCTTGGGGTCGCCGCCGGTCGACGTGATCCGGTCGCGCAGCCGCTGCTCGCGCTGCGCGGTGCCGAACGGGGACGCGACCTGGTCCTTCAGCTCGGCCAGGCCCTTGTACCCGAGTGCCTGCAGCGTCCGGATCACGGTCGCGTTGCTGGTCCGGCTCTCGACGCCCAGATCGGCCGCGGACAGGTACAGCAGCCGCTCGGGAGAGATCTCGGACAGCGACCGGCAGACCGCCTGCGCGGCGGGGGTGAACTCGTCCCAATGGTCACGAATGCGCGCCCGAAGCTCCGCGATCGCCGGATTCTTTGCCGTAACCCCTGTTACCTCATCGGTCATCTGTGTATCATCCGATCCCATCGAGCCTGTAACGAACCGTTCAAAGACGGTCCCCCTGTAATGCCATGGTAAGTCCCCACAAGGAGTTCCGTCCTGATGAGGATCATCGAGGTGTCGAGTCCGTCGGCCTATGATCGCGGACTGCAGTACGGACGCGCAGCCGCCGACCTGGTCGGGGCGTCGATCGCGTACTACCGGGCCGCGTTCGAGGAGCAGCTCGGCCGGACCTGGACCGAGATCCAGACCCTGTCCGCGCCGTGGGAACGCCTCGTGGCCACCGATTTCCCCGAACTGTACGAGGAGCTGCGGGGCATCGCGGCCGGTGCGGGTGTGGCGGTCCGCGAGATCGTTGTCCTGAACTGCCGCGGCGAGATCGTGTACGACGCCGCCAAGTACCGCAAGACCGACGAAACCGACGGCTGCACCTCCTTCTCGATCACCGGCCAAGCAGCCGCCGACGGTCACGTGTACGCCGGCCAGAACTGGGACTGGCGGCACGCCGTCAGGGACACCGTCGTGGTCCTGAAGATCGTCCAGCCGCCGAAACCGACCGTGATCATCCAGACCGAGGCCGGCCAGATCGGCCGGCACGGTGCCAGCAGTAACGGCTTCGCGCTGAACGCGAACGGCCTCGGCGGCCGTTTCGACGAGACCGTCGGCATACCGCAGACGGTGATCCGGCGCCTCGTCCTGGACTCCACGACGATCTCCGACGCCCTCAAGGTGCTCATCCGCACGAGGGCGCACATCGCGAGCAACGCCCTGCTGACCGACCGATCCGGTTTCAGCATCGATCTCGAGACCACGCCGGGCGCCCACGGCTGGGAGTACCCGGTCGACGGGTTGCTTGTGCACGGCAACCACTACCAGGCGTTCGTGCCCCCGCAGCTGGCGGCACAGCACCGGCCGATGTCCCCTGACTCACTCCTCCGGGTGCCACAGGCCCGGAAAGGCCTGCAAGAGGCGGCCACCACCACCGACGTACCGAAGGCAGTGCGGAGCGCGATGTCGGACCACCTGGGGCAGCCCGACTCACTCTGCGCCCATCCCGACGACCGGCTCGGCGCGCTGAGCCAATGGTCGACCGTGCTGTCCAGCCTGGTCGATCTCACCACCGGCGACTACCGCGTCGCAGCAGGCACCCCGTGCGAGCACGACTACGAGCTCGTGCCCTTCAATCTTTACGACTAGGAGCACCTATGTCCGCCTCCTCTCTGAAGAGGTTCACCACCGGTACGGCGTTCGCCGCGGCCGGCGTGCTCGTCGCCGCCGGCTGCGGTGACAGCGGCAGCCCGGCGCAGTCGCCGGTGCTGGACCAGATCAAGCTGGTCGACAGCACCCCGGCCGCGGCCGGTCAGCTCGACAAGGCGATCTGGTTCATGCCGAAGGAGCCGCGTTCGCTCGATCTCGACAACGACGCGGCCAACTCGCAGAGCGATCTGATCCTGGCCAACGTCTGCGACCGCCTCCTGCAGCTGCAGCCCGACCTGACCCTCAAGCCGGGGCTGGCCGAGAAGTACGCCTGGAAGGACGCGACCACACTGGTCTTCACGATCCGCCAGGGCGTCACCTTCCACGACGGCAGCCCGATGACGGCCGACGACGTGCTGTGGAGCCTGGACCGGCACCGCGCCGACGGCGCCTCGGAGTCCGACGAGTACGTGAACGTCACCGGGGTCACCAAGACCGGCCCGAACGAGGTGACGGTCAAGTTCAAGCAGTCCGACGCCGTCTTCGTCGAGGCGATCGCCGGCGACGCGGGCGTCGTCCTGAGCCGCAAGGGTGTCGAGTCGCAGGGCAAGAAGTACGGTACGCCGGCCGGGACCGACGCCTGCACCGGCCCGTTCCAGCTGAAGGAGTGGCAGTCCGGCAAGTCGATCACGCTGACCAAGGCGCCGAACTACTGGAACAAGCCGAAGGCCGCGAAGACCGACGAGATCACCTTCAAGTGGGGCAGCGACGACGTGATCGTCAACTCCCTGAAGACCGGCGAGGCGACCGGCTCGTACCTGGAGAACCTGTCCTCGGCGACCCAGCTCGCCACCGGCGGTGCCACGACGGTCAGCCAGGGCCCGGACACCCGGGTCTGGAACATGATGATCACCGACCGCGGCGGCCTGAAGGACGTCTGGCTGCGCAAGGCGCTGGCGATGTCGATCGACCGCGCGGGCGTGGCCAAGGCCGCGTTCTCGGGTCTCGGCCAGCCGTGGAAGGAGCCCGTCGGTTCCGGTGCCTGGGGCTACGAGAAGGACAAGTTCAAGGCCGCGTACGACGCCCTGCCGGGCCTGCCCGCCAAGCCCGAGCAGTCCGACCTGGACGCGGCCAAGAAGCTGGTCCAGGAGGTCGGGGAGACCCAGCCGCTGATCATCGCCAGCGACGGATCGCCGGTCCGCAACGTGATCGCCAACGCGTTCGTCGACGCCGCCCAGAAGATCGGGCTGAAGGCAACGATCACGCAGATCCCGACCGCGCAGTACGACCCGTACGACGAGACGATCCGCAAGAGCGTCGACATCCTGACCGACGACTACTTCGTCTCCAAGAACGACCCGGTCGGCTTCTACAAGAACGGCGTCAGCACCTCGACGGTGCAGTGGCTGCTCAAGGACCCGGCGTACGACGCGCTGGTCAGCAAGGGCCGCGCGGCCTTGGACGACGGAGAACGGGCCGGCATCGCGATCGAGCTGGCCAAGAAGTGGTCCGAGGCGATGCCGTGGATCCCGGTGGTGGACAGCCCGAGCACGGTGGCGCTGTCGTCGAAGGTGACCGGCGTTCCGGCCAGCGGTTGCTACCGCTACTCGCCGTGGGCCGCCGACCTCGGGACCAAGGGGGCCTGACATGGTCGCACTGCGGCGCCTTGGCGCGATGGTGCTCACCCTGGTGATCAGCTCGTTCGTGATCTTCGCCGGGATGTACGCAGCGCCCGGTGACCCGGTCGCGTTCCTGATCGGCAACCCGGAGAACATGACACCGGAGCGGATCGCCGCGGTGCGGGCCGAGTACCACCTGGACCAGCCGTTCCTGCACCAGTACTGGATCTGGGCGACCGATCTGCTGCACGGTGACTTCGGCTCGTCGTTCATCTACCAGCAGCCGGTCACCGACCTGCTCGGCAGCCGGCTGCCGGTGACGCTGTCCCTGGTCGCGTACTCCGGGGTGCTGTTCATCGTGATCGGTGTCCTGCTCGGCGTGGTCTCCGCGCTGCGCAAGGGCACCGCGATCGACTCCTTCATCACCGGTATCACCACGTTCGCGACCTCGATCCCGAACTTCGTCGTCGCGGTCGTGCTGATCTCGGTGTTCGCGGTGAAACTGCGCTGGTTCTCGGTGTCGGGCCCGGGCGAGGGTTTCTTCGGCCGGATCCACCACCTCACCCTGCCGGCCATCGCGCTCGCGCTCGGCGCGATCGCGGTGGTCAGCCGGGTCACCCGGCAGACGATGGTCGAGCAGCAGAGTCTCGACCACGTCGAGGCGGCCCGCAGCTACGGTCTTCAGTCCCGGAAGACCGTCCTGCGGCACGTCCTGCGGAACTCCCTCGGCCCGATCGTGACGATGTGCGGGCTGATCCTGGCCGGCATGCTGGCCGGCACGGTCGTGGTCGAGGGAGTCTTCGGGCTGAACGGGATCGGCAGCCTGCTGGTGGAGGCGATCAACACCCACGACTTCCCGGTGGTGCAGGCGATCCTGCTCTACATGGTGATCGCCTACATGGCCGTCACTGTGCTCGTCGACCTGATCTATCCGTTGCTCGACGCAAGGGTCCTGGCCAGGAGCGTCTCATGACCGTTGATCTGTCCGCGCCCGTCCTGACCGCCACGGCCACCCGCCGTCGCCAGGAGTGGCCGTTCTACCTGAGTGCCGCCGTCCTGGCGCTGGCCGTGATCGCCGCGGTCTTCGCGCCGATCGTCTCGCCGTTCGATCCGTCCCAGACCGACTTCGGCGCGCTCTGGGAGCCGCCGAACGCGACCCACTGGCTCGGCACCGACCAGTTGGGCCGCGACATCTTGTCGCGGATCATCCACGGGGCGCGGCCGAGCCTGCTCGGCGCGATCGCGCTGCTCGCGGTCGCGACCGTGATGGGCGTCGTGATCGGCATCACCGCTGCCTGGAAGGGCGGCTGGGTCGACACGGCGCTGAGCCGGGTGACCGACGTGATGTTCGCGTTCCCGGGCCTGCTGTTCGTCGTCCTGGTGATCGCGGTGTTCGACCGCGGGCAACTGACCTCGGTCCTGGGGATGGCGCTGGCCTACGCGCCGGCGATCGCCAAGTTCACCCGCGCGATCGCGCTGGAGGAGATGGCCCGCCCGTACGTCGACGCGTACCGCCTGCAGGGAGTCGGCGGTGTCGTGCTGTGCGGCAGGTACCTGTTGCCCAACCTGATGCCCACGCTCGTCGGCTACCTGGTCGTGCTGTTCGGCGAGGGCCTGATGAGCCTCGCGTCGCTGAACTTCCTCGGCTTCGGCTCGCAGCCGCCGAGCTCGGAGTGGGGCCTGATGGTGCAGGAAGGCCGGACCGGTGTCATCCAGGGCATCGTCGGCCCGGCCCTGATCCCCGGGCTGACGATCGCGATCGTGGTGGTCGCGACCAACGTCATCGGCGTCCGGCTGTCCGACAAGCTGGCGGTGAGGAAATGAGCATGCTGCTCGAGATCGAGGACCTGACGCTGCGCGTCCCGACGGTGGAGATCCTGCGCGGGATCTCGTTGCAGGTGGCAACCGGTGAGACGGTCGGGCTGGTCGGCGAGTCCGGGTCCGGCAAGTCGACCACCGCCCGCGCGGCGCTGCGGCTGTTCCCGGACGAAGCCCAGGCCGGCGGCCGGGTCAGCGTCGGGGGAGTGGACGTGCTGTCCGCCGCCGACGCGACCGTGCAGAAGATCCGGGCGAACGACGCCGCGATGATCTTCCAGGCACCCCGTACGGCGCTCAACCCCGTACGCCGGATCGGCGACTCGGCGACCGAGCGGCTGGTCCAGGTGCACGGGCTGACCAAGAAGGCCGCGCGGTCCAAGCTGCTCACGCTGTTCGAGCACGTCGGGCTGCGGGACCCGGAGAGTCTGCTGAGGAAGTACCCGCACCAGCTGTCGGGCGGGATGCTGCAGCGGGTCGTGATCGCGGCCGCGCTGAGCATCGACCCGAAGCTGCTGCTGGCCGACGAGGCAACCAGCGCTTTGGACGTGACCACGCAGGCCGAAGTACTTGCCTTGCTCAAGCGGTTGCGTGGCGAGCGGGACCTCGGCGTCCTGTTCATCACCCACGACCTGCACCTGGCGGCGGCGTACTGCGACCGCGTGTACGTGATGCGCGAGGGGCTGATCGTCGACCACCAGCCCGGGGCGACGATCTTCGAGAACCCGGCCAACGAGTACACGCGGCAGCTGTCGGAAGCCGTTCCGACGCTGCCCGAGCAGGACGGCGAGGTGGTGACCCGATGACTGTTCTCGCGGTCGACAAGCTCTGCAAGACCTTCCACGGCCGCCGCGGGCAGGCGCCGGTGGTGGCCGCTCGCGACATCAGCTTCTCCGTCGAGGCCGGTGGTTCGCTCGGCGTCGTCGGCGAGTCCGGCTCCGGCAAGACCACGGTCGCCCGGATGCTGGTCGGCCTGGCCACGCCCGACGGGGGCACGGTCACGGTCGACGGCCGGGAGACCGGCCGGTCCGAGCGCGGTAAGGCGGCCCGGCTGCGCCGCGCCCGGGAGATCCAGATGGTGTTCCAGGATCCCTACACCTCGCTCGACCGCAGGCTCAGTGTCGAGTCCTGCCTGCGTGACGTCCTGAACCGGCACCGCTCGGACCTGGCCAAAGCCCAAGCCGCGGCCGAGGTCGCCAACCTGCTCGACCAGGTCGGCCTGGCGAGCAAGCTCGCGGCGTCCCGGCCGCACGAGCTCAGTGGTGGCCAGCGGCAACGGGTCGCGATCGCGCGGGCGCTCGCCGTACGGCCGAAGGTGCTCGTGCTGGACGAGGCGGTCTCCGCGCTCGACGTCTCGGTCCAGGCCAGGATCCTTGCCCTGCTCAACGAGCTCCGCGCCGCGCTCGGGATCGCGCTGGTCTTCGTCAGCCACGACCTGGCCGTGGTCGGTGAGGTCACCGACCACATCCTGGTGATGTACCGCGGCGACGACGTCGAGCAGAACGCCACGGCCGAGCTGCTCCGCCGGCCACGTCACCCCTACACCCAGATGCTGCTCTCCTCCGCCCCCGGACCCGGCTGGCAGCCGGAGCGGGTGGCCGAGCTGCGCGCGGCATTCGCTCTCACCGAAGGACGTTCATGACCGACACCCAGCAGGTCGCCCCTACCGCTGCGTTCTACCAGCGCGGGTCGATCCCGATCTTCGCCTCGCAGGCCGACCCCCGGCTGCACTACCTGCTCTACGTGCCCCAGCAGCTGAAGGACGACGACCAGGCGCCGCTGCTGGTGGTCCAGCACGGGACCGCGCGGACCGCGGCCAAGTACCGCGACCACCTGAAGCCGTTCGCCGACGAGCACGGCGTGGTGATCCTGACACCGATCTTCCCGGCCGGGCTGATCGACCCGACCGACCTGCACAACTTCAAGTTCATCGAGTACCAGGGCATCCGGTTCGACCACATGCTGCTGTCGATCGTCGACGAGGTGGCCGAGCGGTTCCCGGTCGCGACGGACAAGTTCTACCTGCACGGGTTCTCCGGCGGCGGGCAGTTCGTGCACCGCTTCCTCTACCTGCACCCCGAGCGGTTGGCCGCGGCGTCGATCGGTGCGCCCGGGCGGATCACGCAGCTGGACGACAAGCTCGACTGGTGGCTCGGAACGCGGGGGTTCGAGGAGAAGTTCGGCCAGACGATCGATTTCGACGCGCTGCGCCGGGTCCCGATCCAGATGGTCGTCGGCACCGAGGACGTCGAGACCTGGGAGATCAACAACCCCGGCGAGTCCAACTGGATGGACGGCGTCGAGAAGACCGGGAACACCCGGATCGAGCGCCTGCGCACCCTCGAGGCCAACTTCCGCTCCCACGGCCTGGACGTCACCTTCGACCTCGTCGAGGGAGCGGCCCACTCGGGGAGCCTGATGCTCCCGACCGTGACGACCTGGATGGAGTCCTTGATGAACGCCCACGCCTGATCAGGCGGCGGCGCGGGTCCGGTTCTTCTCGGCCCACACGGCCCGGCGCAGCTTCGCCTTGTCCGGGTAGCCGGCGGCCTGGCCGATCAGGTAGACGTCGTGGCTGCGCATGTTCACCATCGCCGCGACGAACCACACCGGGTTCCCCTCGGCCAGCATGGTGACGATCATCTGGTTGGCGCTGTTCTCGTTCATGCTGACCCTCTCCCTTGGTGTCTCGCTCTTACTGGTACGTCGGACCAGAACCGCCGAAATCGACACGACCGGAAAAGAAGTACGGTGGGTAGCTGTGAGGACGGACAGCGACCGTTGGGCGCACCGATCGACCGCTCAGCGGACAGCCTTTCGAGAATCGCCGTCCCGGTTCCGGGCTGACCCTTCGGAGGCGATAGATTTGAGGTCCCCCCCACGTGTGGAGGTCCCACTCCCCCCGGGACCCGCACGGGCGAGTGCCCCGATCCAAGGTCGGGGCATTCGTTTTTTCAGCTGTTGCCACGGCGCCGGTAGAGCAGCGACGCGAAGCCGACCGAGAAGACCAGCAGGCCGCCGCACCAGGCCAGTGCGATCCAGCCGCTGCTGCCCAGCGGCGTACCGGTCAGGAAGCTGCGCACGGTCTCGATCACCGGTGTGATCGGCTGGTGCTCGCTGATCGGCCGCAGCCAGCGCGGCATCGTCTCGGGCTGCACGAACGCGCTGCTCAGGTAGGGCAGGAACAGCATGAAGAAGCTCAGCGTGCTGGCCGACTCGACCGTCTTCGCGATCACCCCGAGCCCGGCCGCGAGCCACGACAGCGCGATCACGTAGAGCGCGAGCAGCCCGATCGCGCCGAACCACTCGGCCACCGACGCGTCAGGCCGGAAGCCCATCGCCAGCGCTGCGAGCAGCACGATCGCCGTCGACACCGCGTTGCGCGCGACGCTCGCCGTGACGTGCCCGGTCAGGACGGCGAAACTGCGCACCGGCAGAGAGCGGAGCCGGTCGATCATGCCCTTGGTCATGTCGTCGGCGACCGCCATCGCGGTGTTCGACGCGCCGTACCCGGTGGTGAGCAGCAGGATCCCCGGTACGACGTAGTTGATGTACTGCGTCCCGGTCTCGATCGCGCCGCCGAACACGTAGACGAACAGCATCATCATCAGCAACGGCAGCAGGATCGACACGAACAGGGTGTCGACGTTGCGCCGGCTCAACCGGACACTCCGGTCGATCATCGTCACGGTGTCGCTCACCGCGGCACCGAATCCCTCGTGGCTCATACCGGCTCCTTGGCGGTCAGGGTGAGGAAGACGTCGTCCAGCGTCGGCCGGTGCGACGAGACCCGCGCCGGCTGCAGACCGTGCGCGCGCAGGTCGTCCAGTACGGCGTGCAGCTGCGCCGCCGTACCGTCGGACGGAAGATTGACCAGTACGCCGTCCGCGAGCCCTTCGAGCAGGTGCGCGGCCATCCGCGCGTCGGCCGGCTCGGCGAAGTACAGCTCGATCCGCTCGCCGCCGATCTGCGTCTTCAACGCGTCGGCGGTCCCGGCCGCGGTGATCCGGCCGTGGTCGAGCAGCACGATCCGGTCGGCCAGGCGGTCGGCCTCCTCGAGGTACTGCGTCGTCAGCAGGATCGTCGTCCCGTCGCGGACGAGCTCGCCGATCGCCTCCCACATCGTCAGCCGGCTGGCCGGGTCGAGCCCGGTGGTCGGCTCGTCCAGGAAGATCACCCGCGGCCGGCCGATCAGGCTCATCGCCAGGTCGAGCCGGCGGCGCATACCGCCGGAGTAGGTCTTCACCCGGCGGTCCATCGCGTCGGTGAGGCCGAAGCGTTCGAGCAGCTCTCGAGTGCGCTGTCTCGCCGGGCCGCGCCCGAGATGCATCAGCCGGCCGACCATGACGAGGTTCTCCCGGCCGGTCTGGTTGTCGTCGACCGCGGCGTACTGGCCGGTCAGGCTGATCACGCCGCGGACCTTCGTCGCCGCGCGGACGACGTCGTACCCGGCGATGGTGGCGCTGCCGGCGGTCGGGCGGGTGAGCGTGGTCAGGATCCGCACGGTGGTGGTCTTGCCGGCGCCGTTCGGGCCGAGCAGGGCGACCACCTCACCCTCGCGGACGGTCAGGTCGACCCCGGACAGCACCTCGGTGCCGCCGTACGACTTGGTCAGGCCGGTGGCCTCGACGATCATGGACTTCCCCCTTACTGCGTATCGGGTACGCTAAATAGCGTAGCAGGTACGCAGTACACGTTTCTAGACTGAGGCGGTGGAGATGAGTGAGCTACCCGCGGACGTGGCGCTGATGTGGGGACTGAAGGACGCGACCCGGCGCGGACCGAAGCCGGCGCTGACGGCCGAGGACATCACTCAGGCGGCGATCGAGCTCGCGGACGCCGAAGGGCTCGCGGCGGTGTCGATGGCGCGGGTGGCCGAACGGCTCGGCAACTCCACGATGGCCCTGTACCGGCACGTGAAGAGCAAGGACGAGCTGCTCACGCTGATGTCGGACGCCGCGCTGGAGTACCCGGCGCCGATGCCGGACGGGACGGACTGGCGGACCGGGCTGACGTTCTGGGCCGACAACGTGCTGACGGTGACGCGCCAGCACCGCTGGTACGCGCAGATCCCGATCACGGGCCCGCCGGCCGGTCCGCGCAACCTCGCCTGGTTCGACGCGGCGCTCGGAGCGCTGGCCGGGACCGGCCTGAGCGAGGAGGGCAAGGTCGGTGTGGTGATGGGCGTGATGACGTACGTGCACGGCCAGATCCGCCTGTCCATGGATCTGGCCGCGGGCTTCGCCGACCAGCCCGAGATCTTCAGCCGGTACGGCGCGATCCTGTCCACCGTCGTCGACCGCCGAAGCCTGCCCGCCCTCGGCCGGGTCCTCGACGCCGGCGTCTTCGACGTGGACATCGCCTTCGAGGAAGCCGACAACCAGGACTTCGACTTCGGCCTCCAGCTCTACCTGGACGGCGTCGCCGGTTTCATCGAGCGGACCTGTAGTTAGCTGAGGTGCAGCACCGCATCTGCTGACGGCCTGGTGGAGGCGATCAGTTCGGCGTTGCGTTCGTCGGACCCGTACGTGCGGTCGTGGGCCTCTTCGGAGGAGCGCCCGAAGCGGCGGTGCCGGGCCTCCAGGCGAGCGTGCCGGACGTCCTCGGGAAGGTCGATGTACCAGACCTCGTCGAGCAGCTGGCGACCCGTTGCCCAGGGCTCCTGGTCGAGCAGCAGGTAGTTGCCTTCGGTGACGATCAGGTCGATCTCCGGCCCGATCTCGATGCTGGCGGCAATCGAATCCTCCAGCTCGCGGTCGAAGCGTGGGGCCCACACCGTGCCGTCCCGTTCGTGCAGGCGCCGCAGCAGCGCGACGAAACCCGCCGCGTCGAACGTGTGCGGCGCGCCTTTCACCGACGCCAGGCCCAGCGTGTCCAGCGCGGACTGTGCGAGGTGATACCCGTCCATCGGCAGTGACGCGACCTTCAGTCCGTCCGCGATCAGCTCCGCGACCAGTCGTTCGGCGTACGTCGACTTGCCGGCCGCGGGGGCCCCGGTGATGCCGAGGACCGCCCGCTCGGGTCGCGTTGCCAGCTCGGCAGCACGTTCACGGGCGGCAGCTGGGTCGAGTGAGCGCATCCCCAGATCCTAAGCGCGGACCTCCACCACTCAGTAACCTTTGCGCAACACGTGGTCTCCCGCCTGAAACTCGCTGATCATCCGCTGCCCACCGGGGTTGGTGAGTGGTGGAGATCCGCCCAGAGCTTCCCGAGATCGCTCGCGTGTTGCTCTCCGACCAACCGGCGCGCGATCGAGCCCGGGCCTTCGAGCTGCAGCGTCTGCGGCGCCTCCGGTAGACGGTGCCCGAGCGTGGTGATGCTGTCCAGGCACCGAGCCTCGCCCAGCACAGCCCACCCCGAACGCACCCCGGGCGCCAGATCCAGGTCCTCGACCAGCAGCTCGCTCGGGCTGGAGCTCCCTGGGCCGGAGTTCGCCAGGCTGGAGCTCGCCGGGTCGGCTCCGCCGGAGAGGAACGCTCTCGTCCTCGTCCGGAGTCGCCCGCCGGCCTCGCCGTGGCGGCCGAGAACCAGCGACTCGCGCAGCGTCGCCCGGCAGCCCTCATCCAGCGTGATCGAGCTCGACCGCTCCACATCCGCACCCTCGGCGACAACGAACGGTTCGCCGTGCCAGCTCAGCTCAGCGCCGTCGGTCAGCGCGATGTCCACCTCCCACCGAGCCGATCCGCCCCGCATCGCGTAAGCGACTGCTCCGGCGATCTCCACGATCTCCAGCTTGACCTTGCCACTGGCAACTACTTGAAGACGGACGTCGTCCCCCGCCAGCAACAACGCGCCCGCGGCCACCAGTGCGACCCGCACCACGCCGTACGGCGCCGGCAGTCGCCGGGGGGAGAGGTTGCCGGTGCGTAGTACGCACCGATCCCGCACGGGATCGGCAACGACGTCAATGCGAGTGAGCATGAACGTGGGTGAGGATCTCGCCGTCCTCGCCGGCATGCGAGTGCGGCGCCATCGGGCCAGGATCGACCGGCACGTGCGCGCCTCCGCGCACGATCGCCGTCATCTCCAGCACCCACCGCTTCAGCGCCGCGACCGAATCAGCATCCGTCCGCGACAACGCCAGCACAGGCTTGCCGGCCCGCGCGGCCTCCGCGTCCGCGACCATCCGCGGGACATCCACCCCCACGTACGGCGCCAGGTCGGTCTTGTTCACCACCAGCAGATCGGCGCGCGCGATCCCCGGACCACCCTTGCGCGCGACGTCCCCACCGCCGGCGACGTCGAGTACGAAGATCTGCGCGTCGACGAGCGCGGGGGAGAACGTCGCGGTGAGGTTGTCACCGCCGGACTCCACCAGGACGACGTCGAGCGGGGCGAAGTCGCGTTCGAGATCCTCGACGGCGATCAGGTTCGGCGTGACGTCGTCGCGGATCGCGGTGTGCGGGCAGGCGCCGGTCTCGACCGCGCGAATCCGCTCGGCGTCGAGCACCCCGGCCGACCGCAGCAGCCGCGCGTCCTCGTCGGTGTAGATGTCGTTGGTGATCACGCCGAGCCTCAACTCGGAGGCGAGTTCGCGGCAGACGGTGGCGATCAGCGAGCTCTTCCCGGTACCGACCGGCCCTGCGACACCGAGCCGGAACGACCTGCTGGACTCAGGCATGGAACAACCTCATTCTCTCGACGGAGTGGTTCTGGGCGAACACATCGATCAGCGGAGCCCCGTACGCCGGTACGTCGGCCGCGCGGGTCAGCCCGGCGACGTCGACGACAAGCTCCTCGATGTCGGGGTGCAACGCGGCCAACCAGCACGCCGCATCGGCGGGGTCAACCGGCAACAGTTTGAGCGACGCGGCAACGACCGTCTGCGCGTCGTCGTACGCGATCAGGCGAGCGGTCTGCGTGGCCGACAGCTCGTTGACCGCAGCAACCACCCCGACGACGATCGGCCGCGGAACCTCGCCATCGGCCAGCAGATGCTCGGCCACTTGGGGCCAAACCCTCGTCGCCAACCGCAGGTAGGCCCGCCCTTGCCGCCGGGCCACGCTCCGAAGAACGTGACTCGGTACCCGAGCAGCCCAAGCGGCCTCGAGAGCTTGCAGACCTTGGTCGACAGTTGCGGTGAGGTGGCGGGCGACTACTGCCACTCCTGCTTCGGCCCGCGTGACCGTGCGGAGGCGGTCTCGCGCGTACTGCTCGACCTCAGCCAGCTTGTTGCCGTCGGCGCCCAGTCCCGCGCGGACGGCAGGTTCGAGGCCGGCGGACTGGGTGTGCCCACCGGTGGGAAGGCGCGCGTCGGCGAGCATCATCGCGACCAGTTCGGGCGATCCCATCAGAACATCTGGTACAGCTGGGCCAGTGGCAACCGGTCGGCCGGGGCGGGCTCGATCAGACCGCCGTCGACGGTGATCGCGAACGTCTCCGGATCGATCTCGATCGACGGCAGGGCGTCGTTGTTCTTCAGCTGCGCCTTGCCGACGTCGCGCGTCGGGCGTACGGCGAGCAGTTCGCGCCGGAGTTCGAGGCGCTCGGCCAGGCCGTTCTCGAGCGCAGCCGGAGCGACGAACGAGTACGACGTCCGCGCGCCGATCGCGTCCCCGAACGCCGGCCGCATCAGCACCGGCTGCGGCGTCGGGATCGAGGCGTTCGGATCGCCGAGCGCGGCCCAGGCGATCGTCCCGCCCTTGATCACCAGTGCCGGCCGGACGCCGAAGAACGCGGGCTCCCACAACGCCAGGTCGGCGAGCTTGCCTGGTTCCACCGACCCCACCAGGTAGTCGATTCCGTGGGCAATTGCCGGATTGATGGTGTATTTGGCGACATATCGCCGCACGCGATCGTTGTCCGCCAGCGAGCCGATCAGCGCCACGCCGGCGCCGCCGCCCGTCGGGTCGGCGGGGCCGAGGTCCGGCGGGCCACCGGCGTCCAGGTGCCCCCGGCGGAGTTTCATCACGTGGGCTACCTGCCAGGTCCGCGTGATGACCTCGCCGATGCGGCCCATCGCCTGGGCGTCGGACGAGGTGATCGACAGGGCGCCGAGGTCGTGCAGGACGTCCTCGGCGGCGATGGTGGTGGCGCGGATGCGGGACTCGGCGAAGGCGAGGTCCTCGGGGAACTCGGGGTTGAGGTGGTGGCAGACCATCAGCATGTCGAGGTGTTCGGCGACGGTGTTGACGGTGTGGGGGAGCGTCGGGTTGGTCGAACCGGGGATGACGTGCGGGTGCGCGGCGATGGAGAGGATGTCGGGTGCGTGCCCGCCGCCGGCGCCCTCGACGTGGAACGCGTGGATGGAGCGCCCGGCGATCGCCGCGAGGGTGGATTCGACGAAGCCGGCTTCGTTCAGCGAGTCGGCGTGCAGCGCGACCTGGAGCCCCCAGTCGTCGGCGGCTCGCAGGGCGGCGTCGATCGCGGCGGGCGTCGATCCCCAGTCCTCGTGGACCTTGTAACCGGCAGCCCCGGCGAGTGCTTGTTCGGCGAGGCCTTCGGCGCTGACGGTGTTTCCTTTGCCGAGCAGTAGCACGTTGAGCGGGAAGTCGTCGAGGGCGCGATGCAGTTGCTGGAGGTGCCAGGCGCCGGGCGTGACAGTCGTCGCCTTGGAGCCCTCGCTCGGCCCGGTCCCACCGCCGACGATCGTGGTGATTCCGGATGCGCTGGCCTCGTGCAGCTGCGACGGCGAGAGCAGGTGGACGTGCGAGTCGATCCCGCCGGCGGTCAGGATCCGCCCTTCGCCCGCGATCACGTCGGTCGACGGGCCGATGCGCAGGTCGGGGTGGATGCCGTCGGCAATGTCCGGGTTGCCCGCCTTGCCGAGCGCGACGATCTTCCCGTCCCGCAGACCGACGTCCGCGCGGACGATGCCCCACCAGTCGATCACCAGCACGTTGGTGATCACCGTGTCCGGCGCGCCCTCGGCGCGGGTGGTCGTCCCCTGGCCCATCGACTCGCGGATCGACTTCCCGCCGCCGAAGACCACCTCCTCCCCGCCGACGGTCAGGTCGCGTTCCACCTCCACCCACAGGTCGGTGTCGCCCAACCGCACCTGGTCGCCGACGGTCGGCCCGTACAAGGCGGCGTACGCCGCACGCGAGATCTCAACCATGCTTCACCTGCAGACCCGGTACGACGCGTCGCCCGCGGAGGCTCACCGCGGCGACCTCACGCGAGGCTCCAGGTTCGAAACGCTGCGAAGTACCGGCAGGAATGTCCAGCCGGAACCCCTCAGCGGCCTCCCGATCGAAGGCAAGTGCGGAGTTCGCATCAGGAAGATGCAGGTGCGAACCGATCTGCACCGGACGATCGCCGGTGTTGAGGATCACCAGCCGCAGCCGCTCGGACGGCGTCCGGTCGGCGTTCAGTTCGATGGTGCCGGGAGCAACCCGGACGGCTCCAGGGCCTTCAGCTGACATGGGCAGCTCCTCAGATGATCGGGTGGTGGATGGTCACGAGCTTGCGGCCGTCGGGGAACGTCGCTTCGACCTGGACGTCGTGCAGCAGGTCGGCCACGCCCTCCATCACGTCCGAGCGGGACAGCACTGTCCGTCCGGTTTCCATCAGGTCGGCGACCAGCGCGCCTTCGCGGGCTCGTTCGATCACCCAGGTGCTGAGGAGGGCTACGGCTTCCGGGTGGTTGAGGAGGACTCCTCGCGACAGCCGGTCGCGGGCGACCATGCCCGCGACCGACAGCAGGAGCTTCTCGACCTCGCCGGGAGTGAAGTTCATGAAGCGGGCAGGACGTGATCGGCGACCTTGTCCGTGCTCAGGCACAGCGAGCAGACGTACGCATCGTGCGTCGCACAGGCCGCCATGTCGGGCCGTTCGTAGTCCTGCCGGCAGACATGACAGGTCAGTACGGCGCCCGACGGGTTCCCGTGCTCGTCGAGCATCGGGAGTTCGATGCCGTCGTCGGTACGGCGCAAGTAGTACCGTCCGCCGGTCGCGACAGCCAGCAGAGGCGGCAGCACGAGCGCCAGACCGATCGCGACCAACGGCGAGTACGGCCTGATCGCAGAGCCGAGCCCCCCGAAGAAGACCAGGATCGAGACCCCCGCGGCGACCGCCATCGAGACGAAGCCGACCGGGTTGACGGCGTACAGCATCCCCCGGCGGAACTCCGGCCGCAGCGGCGAGAGCTTCAGCAGGTACTTGTTGAAGACGATGTCGGAGGCAACGACCACGATCCAGGCGATGCCGCAGTTGGCGTAGAAGCCGAGGATGGTGTTGAGGAAGTCGAACATGTTCGCCTCCATCAGCACCAGCGCGATCAGCAGGTTGAGGCCGAGGAAGACCAGCCGGCCGGGGTAGTGCCGGGTCAGTCGCGTGTAGGAGTTCGTCCAGGCGAGCGAGCCGGAGTAGGCGTTGGTGACGTTGATCTTGATCTGGCTGATGACAACGAGTACGACGGCCAGCGTCATCGCGAGCCAGCCCGGCAGGAATCCGTTGTAGATCTCCAGGAACTGGTGCACCGGCTCGTTCGCGACCGACGCGCCGTCGGCGACGTTCGCGATCAGGTAGACGGCCAGGAACAGCCCGATCGCCTGCTTCAGCGCGCCGAAGATCACCCAGCCCGGTCCCGCCAGCAGCATCGCCGACCACCAGCGGCGCGAGTTCTCCGGCGTCTTCGGCGGCATGAAGCGCAGGTAGTCGATCTGCTCGGCGATCTGCGCGATCAGCGACAGGCAAACGCCGGCGGCGAGCAGCATCGATCCGACGTCGGTCGCGCCCTGCCCGTTCTCGCCTTGGTAGGCGAAGAACGACGACACCGACTCCGGGTGCGAGACGACCAGGTACACGAACGGCAGCACCATCAGCACCAGCCACAACGGCGTCGTCCAGACCTGCAGCGTCGACAGCACCTTCATCCCGTAGATCACCAGCGGGAAGATCACCAGCGTCGACACGGCGTACCCGAGCCAGAGGGGAACGCCGAGTCCGAGCTCCAGCCCCTGCGCCATGATCGAGCCCTCGAGGGCGAAGAAGATGAAGGTGAACGACGCGAAGATCACGTTCGTCACCACCGATCCGTAGTACCCGAAGCCGCTGCCCCGGGTGATCAGGTCGAGGTCGACGTTGTAGCGCGCCGCGTAGTACGCCAGTGGCAGGCCGGTCGCGAAGATCACCACGGCGAAGATCGCGATGCCCCACAGCGCGTTCGTCGTGCCGTACGAGATGCCGATGTTGGCGCCGATGGCGAAGTCGGCCAGGTAGGCGATCCCGCCGAGCGCGGAGACACCGACCACGCCGGTCGACCACTTGCGGTAGCTGCGCGGGGCGAACCGCAGCGTGTAGTCCTCGAGCGTCTCGCGGGTCGCCGTACTGGGAGCGGGTGGATCAGTGCGCTGGTCGAGCGAGGGTTCAACGGTCATCACGAACTCCTGGCGGGCACCTTCAGGCGGGTGGTGCAGTCGATGCACCCGAATGGAAGGAACCTAGGAACCGTCTGTTACCGGCAGATGACGCAACCGCTACGTTCTTGTATTTCCATCTGGAAGCAAACCGGCGACGTCCAGTTCACGCTCGACCCGGCGCTCCGCGCCGCGCACCCGGGCCGCGACGGTCGCACCGACCGGCGACAACGCGGTCACGATGCGCCGCTTGTCCTCAGGGTGGACCCGGCGCAGCACCAGCCCGCGCTCGACCAGCTTGTCGACCTGCCGGGTGAGACTCGCGGGCGGCAGGACGGCGGTCTCGGCGAGCGTCGTCATCGGCAGGCCCGGCTCCGCGTGCAGTGCCGACATCACCCGCCACTGCTCGATCGTCAGCTCGAACTCGTCCAGCTCCGGCAGCAGTCCGAGCTCGATCCGGCGCTCGGCCTGCTTGAGCAGGAGGAGCAGGCTGGTCGACATGTTCCTCCCCGGGTCGTTGTCGCCGGTACGGCGGCGACACCGCGGCGAGCGGCGTCTCACCCTGCGGTGAATATAGCCCAGCGCTCGGAGAACCGGGGCCCGTTGGCCCACACTGGTCGGCATGCCAGGCTCCGCGGAGGTGATCTCGATCGCCTTCGTCGTGCCGCGCCAAGGGCCGACCGGGATCTACGGCCCGTCCTGCCTGGCCTGCGGGCAGCTCGCGGTCGAGCAGCTCAACGCGCGCAACGGGATCGCCGGCCGCCGGGTCGAGCTGCTTCACGTGGACGCCGGGCGCGCGCCCGCGGTGGTCGCCGAGGAGGTCGGCCGGCTGGTCGACACCGGCCGGGTCGACGCCGTCGCCGGCTGGCACATCTCCGCCGTACGCGTCGCTCTCACGCAGCGGATCGGCGGCCGGGTCGTCTACGCGTTCGCGGCGATGCACGAGGGTCGCGATAACACGCCGGGTCTCTTCATGCTCGGGGAACGCCCGGTCAACCAGTTGTTGCCCGCGGCCCATTGGTTGCGCGACCAGTACGGCGTCCGGCGATGGGTGGCGGTCGGCAACGACTACGTGTACCCACGGGTGACCGGCGGAGTGGCGACTTCGGCCTTACAGGGCTCAGGATCCGAGATCATTGGTACGTCGTACGTCCCACTCGGCACGACGGACTTCAGTACCGTCCTGCGCGCGCTCGGCCGCAGTGCGGCGGACGGCGTGATCATGCTGCTGATGGGCCAGGACGCCGTGCACTTCAGCCGCCAGTTCGCACGGGCCGGGCTGAGTGAGCGACTCGTCCGGCTGAGCCCGGCGGTCGAGGAGAACACCTTGCTGGGTGCCGGCGCCGCCGCGAACCACGGCCTGTACGCCGCCGCGGCGTACTTCGACGGCCTGGCGACGGTCGAGAGCAGCGAGTTCGCGCGCGACTACTACGCGCGCTTCGGAGCCTGGGCTCCGGCTCTGAACGCGGTGGGCGAGTCCTGTTACGAGGCGATCCATTTCCTGGCCCGGCTGGGCGAGGTGGCCGGCTCGGTCGCCATCACGGACGTCGCGGCGATGGGCAGCGGGCAGTTCTACAGCAGTCCGCGCGGGCTTCTCCGGCTCGACGGCAACCTGCTCGACCAGGACGTCTACCTGGCCGCGGCCGATGGTGTGCAGTTCCGGATCGAGGATCGGATCACCCGTCTCAGTTGAGCTGTGACACTCCGGTTGGTTCGTGGCGTCGAAGAGTTGACGGCGGGCAGAACTTTTCCGAGGGGTGCCAACGTCTTTGTGGGTAAGGGATCCGATCACGCCGACCCGGAGGTGCCTTGTGCTGGCGACGACTCTGAGTCCGACTCGACAAACCCGGCTGACAGTGGGAGCTGTCGACGCGATGACGTACCTGGCCGCCGGCGACCTGTACGGCGGCCGGAGCTTTCTGCAGAACCCGTCGTGGGCGCAGGTCAAGCCCGACTGGCGGCCCGAGCTGCTCGCCTGGCGCGACGCGGACCACGAGATCGTCGGTACGGCGCTCGTGCTGCACCGCTCGGTGCCCGGTCTCAAGCGGTCCTTCGCCTACCTGCCCGAAGGACCGGACATCGACTGGACCGACGCGTCGCTGGAGCGGTGGCTCACGCCGCTGATCGAGCACCTCGTCGAGGCGGGCGCGTTCGCCGTACGGGTCGGTCCGCCGCCTGAGCTGCGGCGGTGGAAGGCGGCGACGTTGAAGGCGGCGGCCGGTCCGTCGCTGCGGATCGGTGACGTGCTGCCTGATCTGGTCGAGCCGGTGGGGTCGTCGGTGAGCGATCGGCTGCGGACGCTCGGGTGGAGCCGGTGCGAGGACGGCGGGGATGCTCAGCCGCGGTACGTCTTCCAGGTCCCGCTGCCCTCGCTGGACGGCGTGCTCACCGCGATGAACAGCGAGTGGCAGCGAAACCTCAAGAAATCGGTGCGTTCCGGGATCGAGACCCGGATCGGTGACGAGAGTGATCTGCCGACGTTCTACGGGTTGCTGCAGACCACCGAGCAGCGCAACGGCTTCCGCCTCGGGCGGACGCTGGGGTACTACGAGCGCCAGTACCGCGTGCTGAACGCCGAGGCGGACGGGCGGATGCGGTTGTACCTGGCGTCGTACGAGGGAGAAGTGCTGGCCGCGCACACGATGAACGTGGTCGGGCGCCGGGTCTGGTACCAGACGGGCGCGTCGGCGAGCCATCGGCGCGACGTCCGGCCGAGCCACGCGTTGCAGTGGCGGATGATGCAGGACGCGTTCAGGCACGGTGCCGCGTACTACGACATGCGGGGGATCTCGGACTGTCTCGATCCGGAGCGGCGCGAGTTCGGCCTGCTGCGGTGGAAGCTCGGGACCGGCGGCGACGTGGTCGAGACGCTGGGGGAGTGGGAACTGACTCTCCCCGGCGTCGTCAACCAGACGCTGCACCACGCGATGCGGCGTTACCGCGCGCGGTGACTCCGCCAGGCTGCGATCGCGACGTCGACGATATCGGCGCGCGGTCCCTCCAGGTCGAGCGACTTCCACTCGGCGAAGTCCGTGGTGCCGCCGATCTCGAGCGTGCCGAGGGTTCCGCCGGTGATCGTCCCGCGATAGACGATCCGGACCGACTTGTACGGCAGCGGCCGGTCCGGTTCGCCCGGTGCGGTGAACGAGTGCACCGTCAGTGGGTCGCCGAGGACGACCTGGTAACCCGTTTCCTCCAGGACCTCGCGGACAACGCCGTCCTCGACGGTCTCGTCGTACTCGACGCCGCCGCCGGGGAGCGACCAGCACGGCTCGTTCCGGTCGTTGCCGTTGAACCAGGTGAGCAGGATCCGCTCGTTCTCGTCGACGATCAGCGCGTACGCCGCGAGCCGCGTGTGGTACTCCGTGAAATGCACCCGGTCATCGTAGGGCGCGCTCGGTCCGGCCGACATAGCCGTCGGGCCGGATCAGCAGCTCGTCGCCGTCGTGGGCGTCGTAGTAGGTGAAGGCTTCGGGAGAGACGTAGGACTTGCCGGTCGGGGTGTGGGTGATGTCGATGGTGTGGGGGTGGTAGGACGGGCCGGTCGGGCTGAAGCGGAGCAGGGTCTCGTGCGGGCCTCGGTAAAGTTCGAAGAGTCTGGTTTTGTTGCCCTGGGCATCCAGGAGCGGTGAGTCCGGTGCGCGGTCGCCGGTGGTCAGGGCGGCGGGGTCGGCCAGGTCGCGGTAGGTGATGTCCAGCTGCTGGGTGTCGCGGCCGCGTTCGTGGGCGCGGTCGTCGCCGTCCTGGTACTTCTTCATCAGGCCGGTGCTGATCCCGAGCACCCGCTCGGCGTTCGTCCAGCGTTCGGTCTCGTACGTCGCTAGTAGCTCTTCGTTGCCGCTGGCAAGTTTCCAGCCGAGGTTGTACGCGTCCTGGACGCCGGTGTTCAGGCCCTGGCCGCCGGTCGGCGGGTGCACGTGGGCCGCGTCGCCGGCCAGGAACACGCGACCGTCGCGGAACCGCTCGGCGAGCCGGATGTTCGGCCGCCAGATCGTCGACCAGGTCAGGTCGCGAAGCTTCGCGACGCCGGGGCCGGCGAAGCGGTCGACCAGCTCCTGCAGGGTCTCCAGGCTCGGGTCGACGTGGTCGTCGTCGAGCGGCGTACCGAACTGGAACTGGTCGCCGCCGGACAGCGGGGTCAGGATGACCCCGAACATCGGGTTGGTGCCGTGCGCGAACCAGTACCCGAAGTCGTGGTCGAGGCCGTCGGCCGCGACGTCGCCGAGCAGCATCCGGATCGACTCGTCGGTGGTGCCGACGAAGGGAATGCCGAGCGTCTTGCGGACCGTGCTGCGGCCGCCGTCCGCGCCGACCAGATAGTCGGCGGTCACGGTCTCGCCGGTGGACAGCCGCGCGGTCACGGCGTCGGGGGTCTGGGTGAAGGTCTCGAGGCCGGTGCCGAGCTCCACCTGGACGCCGTACTCCGAGAGCTTGGCACGCAGGATGGTCTCGATCCGGGACTGGCCGAGCATCCGCGCGTTCGGGTACGGCGCGTCCGGGGTCGGGTCGACGGTCGGGGCCATCCGGCGTTCCTGGACGAATCGGCCGTCGATGATCACCTTCATCGCCGGGGCCGGGATGCCCTGGGTCAGCACCTCGTCGAGCACGCCGAGGTCCTCGAACACCTCCAGCGTCCGCGGCTGCAGCCCGTCGCCGCGCGATCCCTCGAAGTACGCCGCGGCCTGGTCGACCAGCCGCACGGCGATCCCGCGGCGGGCCAGGTCGATGGCCAGCGTGAGTCCGGTCGGTCCGGCGCCGGCGATCAGTACCTTCATAGGCTTCTCCCTTTCACTGAATCATGATTCACTGAATCTGAATTCAGTGTGCGCGTCGCTAGTCTTCGCTGTCAAGGAGGTGGTCGGGGTGCTGACGGGCAGTCGCAAGGAGAAGGCGGCCGGGACCGAGGCCGCGCTGAAGCAGGCCGCGCGCGAGGTGTTCGCCGAGCGCGGGTACCTGAACACCAAGATCACCGACATCACCGCCGCGGCCGGGCGGGCGACCGGGTCGTTCTACAACCACTTCGCCGGCAAGGAGGAGCTGCTCGAGGCACTGCTCACCGACCTGCTCGCCGAGGCGGACACCGTCGTGCTCGAGGATGCGGAACACTCGGCCGACTTCAGCGATCGCGCGGCGATCCGGTGGCACGTGGCGATGTTCTGGCGGTTCTACCAGCGGCATCTGCCGGAGATGGTCGCGCTGAAGCAGGCGTCGATGGTCGACCCGGTGCTCGGCCGGCGGCTGCAGCAGCTCATGGCCGACGACGACGCGCATCTGGTCGAGCACTTCGCCCACCTGCCGACGGACGACCCGACCCTCCACATTTCGGCGATGAACGCGCTGATGGAGGGCTTCGCCTACCAGTGGCTGGTCGTCAATGCCGCCGCCGGGCGCACGATCGCGGACGACGAGGCGATCGAGCTACTGACCGACTTGCTGCACCACGGCTTCGCCGGGAGCTGAGCGCTGGAGGCCGCGGCTACTCCTCCGGCGGTGGCGGTTCCTCCGCGCCCTCCTGCTCGTCGCGGTCGGCCCACTCCAGCAGCGTGTCCAGCGTGTACGGGTTGTCGTCGATCGTCTCGTGCAGATCACCGAGCTCGGCGAACCGCGCGGGGACCGTGGCGATGGTGAACTCGCGCGGTTCGACGTCGTCGATCTCGTCCCAGCGGATCGGCGTCGAGACCGTGGCCTCGGGGTTGCCGCGGACCGAGTACGCCGCGGCGATCGTGTGGTCTCTCGCGTTCTGGTTGAAGTCGACGAAGAGCTTGGCCGGGTCGCGGTCCTTGCGCCACCACGTGGTGGTGACGTCGTCCGGTGCCCGCCGCTCCACCTCACGGGCGAACGCGAGCGCGGCCCGCCGTACGTCGGTGAAGCCGTGCTCGGGCTTGATCCGGACGTACACGTGCAGGCCCGAACCGCCGGAGGTCTTCGGGTAGCCGACCGCGCCGAGCTCGTCGAGCAGCTCGTGGGTCACGTGCGCGACCCGCCGTACGCGGTCGAACGGGCAGTCCGGCATCGGGTCGAGGTCGATCCGCCACTCGTCGGGCTTCTCGGTGTCGGCGCGGCGACTGTTCCACGGGTGGAACTCGACGGTCGACATCTGCACCGCCCAGGCCACGTGCGCGACCTCGGTGACGCACAGCTCGTCGGCGGTCCGGTTGTAGCGCGGGAACTTCACCCGCACGGTCTCCATCCAGTCCGGCGCGCCGTGCGGCAGCCGCTTCTGGTGCACCTTCTCGCCCGCGACGCCCTCCGGGAACCGGTGCATCATGCACGGCCGTTCCCGCAGCGCGCGGACGATCCCGTCCCCGACCGACAGGTAGTACTTCACCAGGTCGAGCTTGGTCTCGCCGCGCGCCGGGAAGTACACCCGGTCCGGGTTGGAGATCCGGACGATCCGCTCCCCGACCTCGAGCTCGATCGCCGGACTCTTGCTCTTGGCAGCCTTCTTCTTCGCTGCACCCGTGGACCCCGCCGAGGACTCCGCCATACGGCCAACCTAACCGGGGAGGGGGACATCCAGCACTCACCAACCCGGAACACGCCGCCATTCCCACGCTCGCCCACGCCTAAGCCCTGCCCCGCGCCGCCGGTTACTGAGTGCTGCAGGTCCGCCCGGCCGGCCATCGGTCGATGGCACGAAGCATGCACGGGCCGCGTCCCAACCCTTGAGCCCGGGGCGGACGAGTCGGCTCAGACCAACCGGGTCAGCCAGCCGCGGTCGTCGGGGATCCGGCCGTACTGGAGGTTGAGCAGGGTTTTGCGCAGGGTGGCGGTGATCGGGCCGACGCCGTGGTTGGCCGTGTGGTCGCCGATCAGCAGCTCGTCGTCGGGCCAGGCGAGGCGGCCGATGGGGGTGATGACGGCCGCCGTACCGGAGGCGAAGACCTCGGTGATCTCGCCGGAGCGGACGCCGTCGCGCCAGTCGTCGGCGGAGACGCGGCGCTCGACGACGGTGTGGCCGAGGTCGCGGGCCAGGTCGATCACCGACGTCCGGGTGACGCCCTCGAGGATCGAGCCGGACAGCTCGGGCGTGACGATCGTACCGTCGGAGTGCACGAAGAACAGGTTCATGCTGCCGATCTCCTCCAGCCAGCGGCGCTCGACCGCGTCGACGAAGGCGACCTGGTCGCAGCCGTTGGCGACCGCTTCGGCCAGCGCGGCCAGGCTGGCGGCGTAGTTCCCGCCGCACTTGGCCGCGCCCGTGCCGCCCGGAGTCGCGCGGATCGACGAGGTGGTCAGCCAGATCGACACCGGCTTCGGGCCGGTCTCGAAGTACGCGCCGGCGGGTGAGGCGATCACGCCGAACAGCACCTCGTTGGCCGGGCGCACGCTCAGCGCGGCCTCGGTGGCGATCATGTACGGCCGCAGGTACAGGCTGCTCTCACCGGAGCCCGTCGCCGGCACCCAGGCCTCGTCGACGGTCAGCAGCGCGCGCAGTGCGGCGATGAAGTCCTGCTCCTCCACCTGCGGCAGCGCGAGCCGCTGCGCGCTCCGGCGGAAGCGGGCCGCGTTGAGCTCCGGACGGAACGACCAGACCGAGCCGTCCTCGTGCCGGTACGCCTTCAGTCCTTCGAAGATCTCCTGCGCATAGTGCAGTACGGCGGCCGCCGGGCTCACCTTGAGCGGCGCGTACGCCGTGACCTTCGGGTCGAACCAGCCGCGGTCCGCCGACCAGTTCGCGACCACCATGTGGTCGGTGAAGGCCTGACCGAAGCCGGGCTCGTCCAGCACCGCCGTCCGGGCCGCCGTACTGGCCGGGTCGCTCCGCAGCTCGAGCTGGAAGTCCCACGCGTTTGTCACTGCCACTCCACCGTCTGCTGTCGTCACTCTCGGCACGCTACCCCTGCCCGTCCCCAGCGCTCGACCCGCTGCCCACACTCCGACCCGCGAACGGCCGGCGCCGCAGGAGCTCCCGGTAGTCCCGCACGGCCGGCCTGGTCAGCTCCTTGCCCTGTACGGCGGCCAGCACCCGGCCGCCCGCGTCGTACAACCCCGGGCTGTGCCACTGATCCTCGAGCTCGACCAGAGTCGCCATTGCCATCGCCAACCCGGTCGACACGTCGCCGTCCAGCACCAGGCACTCCGCCAGCAACAGCCGAAGCTCGGCCCCCTCCCGCGGTCGCTCGGCCGGGCACAGCCCGAGCGCCCGATCCAACGCCACGTACGCCGGGCCCGTGTCACCCAGCACGGTGTGCACGAAGCTCTCGACGCTTGGTGGCTCGTAGGCAGCCCAGCCGAACACGGAGCCTGAGCTGTCGATCCCGTCCGGCAGCAAGCGCACCGCCTGCCGAGCCTCCTCAGGTCGGCCGAGCACAGCAAGCAGGCGAGCCTGCGCAGCAAGAGCACGAGCCTGGTCCCGGGGGTGCTCGGCCAGGGTGAGCGCCTCGACTCCCAACTCCAACAGCTCGGCGCCGTCGGCGTCGGTCGTGCCGATCACCTGCCAGCTCCTTGCCTGGCTGGCGATCCGGCCCGAGCCGGACCTGTCGGCGGTCGCGCGGCCGGTCCGCCACCAGCGCTCGGCGGCGCGGGATCTGCCCGAGGAGGAGAGCGCCAGAGCGATCAGTACGGCGAACTCCGCGGCGGGAACCGCCAGCTCGGCGGCGTCGGAGCCGGCCGTCCGGTGCAGGATCTCGAGGTCGGCGGTCAGCTCCGGCAGCAGGTCCGCGGCCGGCGTGAGGCTGAAGGAACTCGCGTAGGCGGCGGTCACCGTCGACCACTCGGCTCCCACCGAGGACTGTGCGAACGCTTCGATCACCCCGTGCCGCACAGCTTCCAGTGGCCCACCGTGGACTGCTGGGAGGGGTCGCGCCTGACGGTCCCGCTGGAAGGCTTGGGTCAGAGTGCCGGCACCGGCCAGCTCTCGGTCGCACAGGTGGGCCAGGTGGGCGGAGCCCGGGCGGCGGCCGCGTTCGACCTGGGACAGGTAGCTGTGGTCGTAGCCGACGCGGGTTGCGAGCTGGCGCAGGCTCAGGGCGGCTGCCTGGCGGCACCTCCTCAGCTGTACGCCGAACGGTTCCAGTGCTGTCTCGGCCACAGGTCCTCCCCCCACTGCTCACGCCCGGTGGTTGCGGTGCGTGTCCGGAACGCTACAAGGGCCTACCGACAGAAAGTGAGCACAGCGAGCACACCCGACGAGCTGGGGGCTGTGGGCTGTTTGGAGAGCCCACAGATCACACCTGGTAGGGCAAGTGGCCGGTGGTGATGCTTGGTGGTGTGGACCGGCAGGGGATGACACGGGGGATGACACAGCAGGGGCCGCCGCGGGCCTTCTGGCTGGTGCGGTCCGACGGTGGTGGCGCGGTGGCGGAAGGGGTGCTGTGGGGGGATGGGGTGGTGGCCGTGCGGTGGTGCGGGCAGGGGACGGCTGTCTCGGTGTGGTCGGGCGGACTGGACGCGTTGCTCGCCGGGCACGGCCGGGACGGCAGCACCGAGGTGCGGTGGACCCCGCTGCACGACGAGCACACCCACGAGCACCACGACCAGCCGCGCGACCAGGCCGACGAGCCCGTCCGCCGGCCGCCGCCGTACCTGCCGGCACCGGGAGTCGACGGGCGGTGCGTGCGCTGCGGCGGATCCTGGCCGTGCCTGGACTGCGGCCTCTGAACCGCCGGTGCCGCGTCGGCATCCGGACAGCGTCGGTAAGCCGACAGCCGTGGCGCATTGACGGTCTACTTCTGAAAGCTCTCTACTTTAGTCCATGCGCACCCGCCTGCTCGCAGCCCTCCTGCTCGTCGTCGCCGGACTCGTCGCTGTCGTGTCGCCCGCACAGGCGGCCAACCTCCTGACCAACCCGGGCTTCGAGAGCGGCTCGCTGAGTGGCTGGAGCTGCTCCGGCGGCTCGGTCGTTTCCAGCCCGGTCCGGACCGGCAGCCATGCCCTCCAAGGCGGAGTGACCAGCTCCGACTTCGGCCAGTGCAGTCAGACGGTCGCCGTACAACCCAGTACGGCGTACACGCTGTCGGCCTGGGTGCGCGGCTCCTACGTCTACCTGGGCGTGACCGGCGGCGCCTCCACCTGGACGCCGTCGGCCACCAGCTACACCCAGCTGACGGTCTCGTTCACCACGTCGGCCTCGCAGACGTCGGCACAGATCTATCTGCACGGCTGGTACGGGCAACCGGCGTACCAGGCGGATGACGTGAGCCTGGACGGTCCTGGCGGCAACCCGCCGACCCAGGGCGCCCCCAGCGTTCCCGGTACGCCGTCTGTCACCAGCACGACCAACAGCTCGGTCGGCCTGACCTGGGGAGCCTCGACCGGCACGGTGACGGGCTACCGCGTCTACGAAGGCTCCAGCGTGGTCAAGACGGTCACCGGCACCAGTACGACGGTCGACGGGCTCGCCGCCTGCACGAGCCACAGCTATTCGGTCGCGGCGTACAACGCACAAGGTGAATCGGCCAAGAGCAGCCTGGCCAGCGCGACCACCACCGGCTGCGCCAGCACCGGACTGCCCAAGCACGCGCTGATCGGCTACCTGCACGCCAGCTTCGCCAACGGCTCCGGCTACGTCCGCATGGCCGACATCCCGGCGCAGTGGAACATCATCAACCTGTCCTTCGGTGAGCCGACCACAGTGACCTCGGGCGACATCCGGTTCAACCGCTGCCCGGTCGCGGAGTGCCCGAACGTCGAGAGCGACGCCGAGTTCCTGGCCGCGATCAAGGCCAAGCAGGCCGCCGGCAAGAAGGTGCTGCTCTCGATCGGCGGCCAGAACGGCCAGGTCCAGCTGACGACCGCGGCCGCCCGCGACGCCTTCGTGAGCTCGGTCGCCTCGATCATCGACCGCTGGGGCCTGGATGGTCTGGACGTCGACTTCGAGGGGCACTCGCTCTACCTGAACCCCGGCGACACGAACTTCCGCAGCCCGACCACCCCGGTCGTGGTGAACCTGATCTCGGCGCTGAAGACCCTCAAGGCCCGGTACGGCGCGAACTTCGTGCTGACGATGGCGCCGGAGACCTTCTTCGTCCAGGTCGGCTACCAGTTCTACGGCGGCAACGGCACCGGCGACAACCGGACCGGCTCGTACCTGCCGGTGATCCACGCGCTGCGCGACGCGCTCACCGTCCTGCACGTCCAGGACTACAACTCCGGACCCGTGATGGGTCTGGACAACCAGTACCACACCATGGGCGGCGCGGATTTCCACATCGCGATGACCGACATGATCAAGGCCGGTTTCCCGGTCTCGACCACCGGCCAGACCTTCCCGGGTCTGCGCGAGGACCAGATCGCCTTCGGCCTGCCGGCCGCCGTCAGCGCCGGGAACGGCCACACCGCCCCCGCGGCCGTTCACCAGGCGCTGGACTGCCTGGTCAAGGGCCAGAACTGCGGCGGCTACAGCCTGCGCGGCGGCGCCAGCCCGTCGTTCCGGGGGCTGATGACGTGGTCGATCAACTGGGACAAGTTCTACAACTGGGAGTTCCAGAACGCCCACGCGCCGTACCTCGCGGCTCTGCCGTAACCCGGTGGATCCCCGCGCCCGGTCAGCCTGTGGAGGAATCGCTCCCGGAGTTGGCCGGGCGCTGGTATGAAAGAGACATGACAGCGTCGACTTCCCGCCCGGTGATCATCACCGTGGACGACGACCCCGGGGTGTCCCGGTCGATTGCCCGTGACCTTCGCCGCCGGTACGGCGAGGAGCACCGGATCGTCCGGGCCGAGACCGGTATGCAAGCCCTGGAGGCGCTCCGCGAGCTGAAGCTCCGCGGCGAGCCGGTCGCGCTGCTGCTGGCCGACTACCGGATGCCCCAGATGACCGGGATCGAGTTCCTCGAGCAGGCGATGGACCTGTTCCCGCTCGCCCGCCGCGTGCTGCTGACGGCGTACGCCGACACCGACGCCGCGATCCAGGCGATCAACGTCGTCGACCTCGACCACTACCTGCTCAAGCCGTGGAACCCGCCGGAGGAGAAGCTCTACCCGGTGGTCGACTCGATGCTGGAGTTGTGGAAGTCGACCCCGGAGCCGTCCACCGACGAGACCCGCGTGATCGGCCACCGCTGGTCGGCGCCGTCCTTCGCGGCCCGTGACTTCCTGGCCCGCAACGCCGTGCCCTACCGCTGGTACGGCGTGGACGACGACGAGAGCAAGCGCCTGCTCGAGGCCGCCGGTGTCGACGGCGCGACCCTTCCGGTCGTGATCACCACGGACGGCACGGTCATGGTCGCGCCGACCGAGGCCGAGCTGGCCGCGAAAGTCGGCCTGTCGACCGCGCCCGCCGAGGCGTTCTACGACCTGGTCGTGGTCGGCGGTGGACCCGCCGGACTCGGCGCAGCCGTGTACGGCGCCAGCGAGGGGCTGCGGACGGTCCTGGTCGAGCAGCTGGCGACCGGTGGCCAGGCCGGCCAGTCCAGCCGGATCGAGAACTACCTGGGCTTCCCGGACGGGGTGTCCGGCGCACAGCTGACCGACCGGGCCCGGCGGCAAGCGGTCCGCTTCGGCGCCGAGTTGCTGACCGCCCGTCAGGTGGTCGGGCTGGACACGCTCGGCTCCGCCCGGCGACTGACGTTCTCCGACGGCAGCGAGATCTCCGCGCACTCGGTGATCCTGGCGACCGGCGTCTCGTACCGGACGCTCCAGGCGCCCGGCGTCGAGGACCTTTGTGGTCGCGGCATCTACTACGGCTCCGCGACCACCGAGGGCCCGAGCTGCGTCGGCCAGGAGGTCTACATCATCGGCGGGGCGAACTCTGCCGGTCAGGCCGCGGTCTACTTCAGCAACCATGCCCGGCGCGTGCATATGCTGGTGAGAGGGCCGTCGCTCGAGGCGACCATGTCGTCGTACCTGATCAACCAGATCGAGGCCATCGACAACATCGAGGTGCACACCTGCACCCAGGTGGTCTCCTGCAAGGGGTCGGACCACCTCGAGGTGCTCACCTTGGAGAACAGCTCGACCGGAGAGACGCGGGAGGTGAACTCGGAGTGGTTGTTCGTGTTCATCGGCGCCGCACCCCGGACCGACTGGCTGCCGGGCAACCTGCAGCGCGACGACCGGGGGTTCGTGCTGACCGGTCCCGACCTGCACAGCAAGCCGGCGGGCTGGGCGCTGGAGCGCGAGCCGTACCACCTGGAGACGTCCATGCCGGGGGTCTTCGCGGCGGGCGACGTCCGGGCCGAGTCGGTCAAGCGGGTCGCCTCGGCGGTCGGCGACGGAGCCATGGCCGTGACGCTGGTGCACCGCTACCTGGAGATGCTGTGACGAAGGAGAGGGACCGATGAGCGCCGAGGCCGTGCCCGAGTCGCAGCGGATCAGCATCGACGAGCTGCGCACGCTGTTCCTGTTCGAGAGCCTGACCGACGAGCAGCTCGGCTGGCTGGCGCGCGAGGGCACCGTCGAGGCGTACGACGACGGCGTCGTCTTCACCGAGGGCGACGAGGCGGTCTGCTGCTACATCCTGCTGACCGGCGGCCTGCGGATGTGCAAGCTGTCGCACGGCGAAGAGGTGGAGATCAACCGCAGCACCCAGCGCGGCGTGTACGCCGGCGCCGTGACCGCCTTCCTCGGCGCCGACGAGCGCAAGTCGTACAACGCGACCATGCGGGTGCTCGAGCCGTCGACGTTCTTCGTGATCACCGCCGAGACGATGGCCACGATGATGAACCAGTGGTTCCCGATGGCGGTGCACCTGATCGACGGGTTCGTCCAGGGCATGCGGCGGACCAACGAGACGATGGGGGAGCGCGAGCGGCTACTCGCCCTCGGCTCGCTGTCGGCGGGACTGACCCACGAGCTGAACAATCCGGCCGCGGCCGCCGTACGGGCCTCGGCGACGCTGCGCCAGCGGGTGGCCGGGATGCGGTCGAAGCTGGGGATGCTGGCCGACGGCACGCTGGACGCGACCAAGCTGCACGAGATCGTCGAGCTGCAGGAGGCCGCGGTCGAGCGGCTGGCCAAGACCGTCGGCAAGGAGGTCTCGCCGCTGGAGCTGTCCGACCTCGAGGACACCCTGGCGGACTGGCTCGACGACCACGACGTCCGGGCCAGCTGGGACGTCGCGCCGGTGCTGGCCGCGGCCGGCCTGGACGTGCCCTGGATGGAGAACGTGCTGACCGCGGTCGGCCCGGCGTACCTGGAAGGCGCGGTGCGCTGGCTGATGTACACGGTCGACACCGAGTCGCTGATGAACGAGATCGACGACTCCGTCACCCGGATCTCGACCCTGGTCGGCGCCGCGAAGCAGTACTCGCAGATCGACCGGGCGCCGTTCCAGGTGGTCGATCTGCGCGAGCTGCTGAAGTCGACGCTGGTGATGATGTCGGGCAAGCTGCAGGGCATCCAGATCGTGAAGGACTTCGACCCGGAGCTGCCCGCGATCCCGGCGTACGCCGCGGAGCTGAACCAGGTCTGGACCAACATCATCGACAACGCGGTCGGTGCGATGAACGGCTCCGGCACGCTGACCCTGCGCACGCACAAGGACGGCCACTACGCGGTCGTCGAGATCGGCGACACCGGTCCGGGCATCCCGGCCGAGATCAGGCGCCGCATCTTCGAGCCGTTCTTCACCACCAAGCCGATCGGCGAGGGCACCGGGCTCGGCCTCGACATCTCCTGGCGCATCGTGGTCAAGAAGCACCACGGTGACCTCCGCGTCGAGTCCGAGCCGGGCAACACGGTCTTCAAGATCGTGCTGCCGCTCGACCCCCAGCAGGAGATCGAGGCCCAGGCCGACCTGATCTGATCAGCTGGTTGCTGCTGGCAACCAATCGAGGATCGCCTCGAGGGTCGCGGGATCGACGTGGCCCTCGAGTGCGTAGTCGGCCGGGGTCGAAGGGGCGGTCCCGTGGTGGTTGTCGGCGGGCAGGAGGCGTACCTAACGCCTTCGGCGACGTCCTGGGCCGGAGCGGACCGAGGCGTACAACTGCGCCGTCCCGCCCAGGACCCAACCCCGTAACGACCCACGTGCCGACCCGGCCCCCAGCGACCGTGGAGGCTTCGATGACTGACGCGTGTTGTGCGACGACTGGTGCGTTGTACGGGGGCAGCCGTGAAACTAGGAAACAGTCGTGCGAATAGGGAGCAGTCGGCGGGTGGCTGGGCCGCAACTCGCCGAGAGGGGGGGTGCGGCGCCCTAGCGGAGGGCGGTGCCGTGGGTGTGGGTGATGAGGGTGAGGTCCTCGCGGGTGGGCAGGGACTCCCAGTCGCCGTACGCGCCGACGCAGAAGGCTCCTGAGGTGGTGGCTCGGGTGAGACGTTGTTCGGGGGAGAGGTCGTCGAGGGTGGCGGAGAGGTAGCCGGAGACGAAGGCGTCGCCGGCGCCGATGCTGTCGACGACGGTCACCGGGAGGGCCGGCTGGTGGAGGGTGCCGGTGGGGGAGTGGGACCAAGCGCCCTTGCCGCCGGCGGTGACGACGACCTCGGTGATGCCGCTGTCGAGCAGGGCGGCGACGGGGTCGGTGGCGTCGGTGAGGAGGTCGAGCTCGTCCTCGGAGGCGAAGACGGTCTGCACGAACGGCAGTAGTTGCCTCAGGCAAGCGGCTGCTGCGGTGCGGGACCATAGGCGGCTGCGGTAGTTCACGTCGAGGGACACCTGGGAGGCGGATTCCGCGGCGGCGAGGGTGGCCGCGCGGGCGGTGTCGGAGAGCGCCGGGGTGATGCCGGTGAGGTGGACCAGCTTCGGTGCCGCGCTGGTGATGGCTGCGGTGCACTCGTCGGCGGTGAGCGTGGAGCCGGCCGAGCCGCGGCGGTGGTAGCTGACGCGGGTGATGTCGTGTGCGGGCTGATCGAACGCGATGAACCCGGTGAAGTCGGTGTCGGAGAAACGGACGTACGACGTATCGACGCCCTCGGCGCGCAGGGTGCGGTGGATCAGCCGGCCGGGCTCGTCGCTGCCGACGGCGCCGAGCCAGGCGGCGTGGTGTCCGAGGCGGGAGAGCCCGATCGCGACGTTGCTCTCGGATCCGGCGATCGACAGGTGGGCTTCACCGCCGAGCCGCATCGCTGCCCGGGTCCGGAGGGACACCATGGTCTCGCCGAGTGTCAGGACCTCGAGGCCGGGGGAGCCGGAGCCGGGGGTGCCGGAGCCGGGGGTGCCGGGGGTGGCGTCAGGCATCGGCGACCGCCTTCAGGAAGTCGGTGGCTCGGGTGGCGAGCTGCTGCTGGGAGCCGCCGGTGCCCGCGTCGCCGAGGAGCGGGGAACCCACGCCGACGGCGAGAGCGCCGGCGGCGAGGTACTCGGGTGTGATCGCGGCGTCGACGCCGCCGACGGCGATGAGGGGTGCGCCCGGAAGGGGGCCGCGGAGTTCGCGGAAGTAGCTGGGGCCGTAGACCTTCGCGGGGAAGATCTTCACCGCCAGCGCGCCGAGGTCGAGGGCGGCGATGATCTCGGTGGGAGTGAGGGCGCCGCACAGGAGTGGCAGACCGAGCTCGACGCTGCGGTGGGCGCCGCGGGTGATCCCGGGGGTGACGACGAAGCCCGCGCGGGCGGCGGCGACCTCGTCGGCCTGGGCGGCGGTGACGACCGTGCCGGCGCCGATCAGCACCGACGGGTCGAACTCCGTGCGCGCCTTGGCGATCGCCTCGGCGCCGCCGGGCGTGGTCAGTGAGACCTCCAGGGTGGTGATCCCGGCGCCGACGAGCGTCCGGATGCAGTCCAGGGCGCGGTCGGGTCCGTCCGCGCGGATGATCGCGAGCACCTTGCGGCGCCGCAGTTCGGCCAGCAGATCCATGTCTCCTCCAAAGCTCGAACGCTAGTTGATCCGGTCCAGGGTCTTGCAGTTGTCAGATAACTGGAGAAAAGTTACCCAAGTAGGCACCCGCCCCGTTGTTTACTTTCCGTTCACCCGGAAGGCAGGACATCCCATGCCCAAATCCCTTCGTCTGTTGTGTGTTCTCACACTGCTTCTTCCCGCCCTGGTCACCGGTACGCCGGCATCGGCCGCGATCACCCAGACCGTACTGTTCGACAAAGGCGGCGCCGGCTACGGCTGCTACCGCATCCCCGCCATCGTCCGCACCAAGGCCGGCACCCTGCTGGCCTTCGCCGAAGCCCGCCGGACCTACTGCGCCGACTCCCAGGAGATCGACCTGGTGATGCGCCGGTCCACCGACGACGGCCGCACCTGGTCGGCGCAGAAGATCGTCCTGTCCGGGACGGACGCCGACCCGAACGCGGTCGCGACCCGCGGCAACCCGACCCCGATCGTCGACTACGAGACCGGCCGGATCGTGCTGCTCACCACGATGGACCCCGGTAACGGCACCGACCGCCCGCGGACGCCGTATGTGCAGTTCAGCGAGGACGACGGGCTGACGTTCAGCAAGGCGCGCAGTATCGGCGGGCAGATCGACGACCCGAGCTGGGGCTGGTACGCGACCGGGCCGGTGCACGGGATCCAGCTGACCCGCGGCGCGCACCAGGGCCGGCTCGTGGCCGGGACGAACTACGACGTCGGCGGCAAGCACGCCGGGCAGCTCGTCTACAGCGACGACCACGGCGACACGTGGCACAAGGGCGCGACGGATCTGCGGTCCGACGCGTTGGTGCCGCAGGAGATCAGCGTGGTGGAGAAGGTTGACGGCGGCATCTATGCCGGTGCCCGCAACAACGGTGGCGGCGGAGGCAACAGCCGGGCGTTTGCCGTCAGCAACGACGGTGGGCAGACCTACGCAGCGCCGTACGCGTCGATTCCCGGCCTGACCACGCCGACCGTGCAGGGCTCGCTGCAACGGCTCCGGGCCACCGACCAGGGTTCGAAGTACAACCGGATCCTCTTCGCCTCGCCGGCCGATCCCGAGCGTCGCCGGTACATGACGATCCGCTCGAGCTTCGACGAGGGCAAGACCTGGCAGACCGTTGCCCAGGGCACGCGGATCACCAGCGACTGGTCCGGATACTCCGACATGGCGATCCTCGACACCGGAGAGATCGGACTGCTGTACGAAGGTGGGACGGTCGACGCCCGCGACCAGGTCCGGTTCGCGCGGTTCACCGAGACCGACATCGGCCACCCGGACGGCGCGAGCGGGACGACCACGCCGGACGTGTCCGGGCTCGGCAACAACAGCTACCTGCGCGGCGGGACGACCTCCGTCGCCGGCAAGTTCGGTCAGGCCCGTGATCTCGACGGCACCGACGACGCGATCCAGCTCCCGTACGCCGAGTCGCTGGCGCTCGGCTCGGGTGACTTCACCGCGATGACCTGGCTCAAGTACGGCGCGAGCACGGCGCCGCAGGCGATCTTCTGGGGCTACGGGATCAACGAGTTCTCCCAGTTCTGGCTGCGCGCCGAGCCGGCCGACCAGCGGATCCGCGGGCTGATCACCGTCAACGGCAGTACGGCTTCGGTCGCCTCGACCAAGGCGTACAACGACAACGCCTGGCACCACGTCGCCCTGCAGCGCAAGGCGGGCACCTTGAGCCTGTGGGTCGACGGCACCCAGGTCGCCACCGCTGCGGCGCCCACCGGGTCGATCAGCCCCGGCCGTCCGTTCAAGATGTACGTCGGCCAGCGGCTCGACGGCGCGCACCACCTCGACGGGTCGCTCGACGAGGTCCGTATCTACAAGCGCGCACTCACGGCCGCCGAGATCGGCAGCATCCGGACAAGCAACGTCACCACGGTCCCGAACGCCGTACTCGACCTGCCGCTCGGCTGACATCACACTGGCCTGGCGGACACAACCAGCCGCCAGGCCAGTTCGCCGCCGGCAGGCACCACCGCGGCATCACCCGGCCCGGCCTCGTCCAGCCCGAACACCCGCCCGAGCATCGGCTCGACCCCGAGGCTCCGGTACGGCGCGCCGACCGGGAACCCGCCGAGGTTGCGCCACAACGCCGTCGAAACAGGTTGCCCAGGGCAACTCAAGGCGAAGGTCAGCTCCTGCCCGCGATCACGCACGCAGGCGGACGGGGTCTCAAGAACGGCCCCAACCGCCGTCCCATCAGTCGGCCCGTAGGTCCCCAACGAAGCAGACCAAGAGCCCTCGACCCAAGGCCCATCATCCGGATAGAGCCGGCACCCGGTTCCCTCCGGGACTTCGACAACCGCACCCACAGCACAGTCGAGCAACGCATGCGCCGCCCACACGAACCGATAACCCGCTGGAGCAGTCAGCAAGTAGTCCGCCCAGACGACACCCGTCGGCCCGTCGACGACACCCGGCGGACGCTCCCCGCCGTTCATCCGGCGGCGCAGCTCGGCCTCGCCCCACCGGACGACATCCCACTCGCCGTCCGCGCTCCACACCTGGTTCCACAACCCGCCGTGGTCAGGCGTGCCGCGGACGGTCGGGAAGCACTCGTCCAGCCCGCCCGCATCGGTGAAAGCGATATCGCCGGTCCGAGGCCCGGACGCCAGTCCCGGCCCCGACCACAGCCACTCGCGACCGGCGAGCCGCAAGGAGTTCCAGCGACCACCGTCCGTCAGGTCGACGCCAACAGCCGCGCTCACCATTCGGCGAAGGACCCGTCCTCGTGCGCCCACAGGGGATTACGCCAGGCGTGCCCCTTCCGATCAGCAGCCCGTACGGCGGCCTCGTCGACCGTGATCCCCAGCCCCGGCAGCGGGTTGTACTCCGCGTGCCCGTCCACCCACGTGAACGGCGCCGGATCCACGACGTACGACGTGAGGTCGCTCGCCACGTTGTAGTGGATCCCGCGGCTCTGCTCCTGGATCAGGAAGTTCGGCGTCGCGAACGAAACCTGCAGCGAAGCCGCCAGCGAGATCGGCCCCAGCGGGCAGTGCGGTGCGAACAACGCACCGTGCGACTCCGCCAGCGAAGCGATCCGCCGCAGCTCCGAGATCCCTCCGGCATGCGACACATCCGGCTGCACCACAGCAACCCCGGCATCCAACGCGGGCAGGAACTCCGACCGGCTGTAGAGCCGTTCACCCAAAGCGATCGGCACCGTCGACCCGTCCACGATCGACGGCAGATGCCGCAGGTGCTCGGGCAGTACCGGCTCCTCCACGAACAGCGGATGCAGATCCTCCACCGCGTGCAGAATCCGTCGAGCCCCAGCGACTCCGACCCGCCCGTGCAGGTCGATCGCGACGTCCAGCGAATCCCCGAGCACCGAGCGCGCGGCCGCCAGCCGGTCGACGATGCCCACGATGTCGGCCCGCGACGGCGACGGCTGGATCCGGCCGCTCGCGTTCATCTTCACCGCGGTCATCCCGGCCGCGACCTGCTCGGCGACCTGCTCCGCGATCTCGCCCGGTTCGTCGCCGCCGACCCACGCGTAGACCCGCGCCCGGTCGCGCACCCGGCCGCCGAGCAGCGACGACACCGGAGCGCCGTACACCTTGCCCGCGATATCCCAGAGCGCATGATCGAGCCCCGCGACCGCGCTGCTCAGCACCGGCCCGCCGCGGTAGAAGCCGCCCTTGCTCAGGATCTGCCAGTGTCGCTCGATCTGCAGCGGGTCCTGGCCGATCAGGTACTCCGACAGCACCTCGATCGCGGTCCTTACCACCTCGGCGCGGCCCTCGACCACCGGTTCGCCCCAGCCGACGACGCCGTCGCTGGTCTCGATCCGGCAGAACAGCCAGCGCGGCGGGACCAGGAACGTCTCGATCCGCTCGATCTTCACTTGCGGCCTCGAACGGTGCCGGGCTTCTTCCGCACGTCCGACAGGTCCTCGGCGGCCTTCGCCAGCAGTTCCCGCATCGCCAGCTCGGCGCCCTCGGGATCGCCGGCCCGGACGGCCTCGACCACGCGCTGGTGACTGGGGACCGGGTCGTCGGACGGCTTCGCCTTGTGCACCAACCGGTCGCGGCCGGCCAGACCGGTCTCCATGATGACCTCCATCTTGGTCAGCAACTCGTTCCCGGTCGCGGCCAGCAACGCCTTGTGGAAGGCCAGGTCGGCGTTGACCGCGGCCAGGTCGTCGGTCGCCGAGGCCATCGCGGCCAGCGCTGCGTCGAGCGCTGCCAGGTCGGTGCCGTCGGCACGGATCGCGGCCAGCCGCGCGGCCGCCGGTTCGACGATGCCGCGCACCTCGTGCAGCTCCTCGAGCAGCTCCGGCCGTACGTCGTCGTCGAAGTGCCAGCGAATCATGTCCGCGTCGAGCAGGTTCCAGTCCGAGCGCGGCCGGACGAACGTGCCGCGCTTCTGCCGCGCGTCGACCAGCCCTTTCGCGGTCAGCACCTTCAGGGCTTCCCGTACGGCGGTCAGACTGACCCCGAGATCGGCCTGCAGGTCGGGCACGTTGATCGTCGCGCCCTCGGGGATCTGCCCCGACAGGATCCGCTGCGCCATCACCTCGACGATCTGCCCGTGCAGTCCCCGCGACATCCCTCGCTGAATCCCCGTCACGCCGCTCTCCCCATCACCCTGGTCGTCGAAGTCGTCATACCCGCTCCGCTGCCGCTCACGCCGAATCCTTCTTCGCGGACCAGCCGCCGTCGACCGTGAGCGTCGCCGCGGTCACGAACGACGCCTGGTCCGACAGCAGGAACGCGACCGCCGCCGCCACCTCGCCGGGCCGGCCGAGCCGGCCGATCGCGGTCGCTCGCGCGCTCTGTTCCTTGCCCTCGGCGCTGACCCGGTCCCAGGCCGCGGTGTCGACTGGGCCTGGCAGCACGGTGTTGACCCGGATCTTCCCGCCGTACTCGACCGCCAGCTGCCGACCCAACGCGACCAGCGCGCCTTTCGTCGCGGCGTACGCCGGGTGGCCGGGGATCCCCGCGACAGCGTGCACCGACGACACCAGCACCACCGATCCTTCAGCGGCCGCGAGATCGTCGTACAGAGCACGGAAACCGAGGAACGCGGCGGTCAGGTTCACGTCGAGCTGCCGCTGCCAGGACGCCGGCGCGAGCTCGTGGGCCGGCCGGACGTCGACCGTGTACGCGTTGCTGACCAGACCGGTGACCGGTCCGAGCTCGTCGCGTCCGCGGGACAGCACCTCGGCCCAGGTGTCCGGCGCGGAGACGTCACCGACCACGGCGATCGCGCGCCCGGGGATCTCCCGGCAGGGCTGGAGGTCCACCTGGACGACGGCGTCACCGTCCGCGAGCAGCCGCTCCACGCAGGCAGCACCTATCCCGGTAGCAGCGCCGGTCACCACGATCACCTGCACGTAAGTGTTCCTTTCGACGATGCACGATGCATTAGTTGATCGCGAGCCGCGCTCCGCGTCAACCTGTTTCTCATAATTTACGAATTAATATTGACACTCCCGAGCTCCCGGCCGCAAGATCGTCCGCAGCAAGCACCAACGGACCACTCGATGCACTGGAGCAGTGATGGCACCTGATCGGCGGACGTTCCTCAAGGGCCTCGGAGTACTCGGGGCCGCGGCCCTGGTGCCCGGGTGCGCCACTTCGACCTCGAGCAGCGGCAGCGGCGGTGGCGCGGCAACTGGTGAGCTCGCGCTGCAGTCCAACCTGTCGGCCGAGCAGGCCAAGGCCGCGATGGAGAAGCTGGTCGAGGCCTACAACAAGACCGGCGGCGGCACGGTCAAGCTGAACACGGTCGCGTCGGAGATCTTCCGCACCCAGCTGCCGACGTACCTGACCTCGGCCAACCCGCCGGACCTCTACACCTGGTACGCCGGTTCGGTGGCCAACTCGTACGCCGAGAAGGACCTGCTGCTCGACGTGACCAGCGTCTGGGACACGATGGGCAACTACCCGAAGTCGATGCAGACGCTGTCCACCAGCGCGGCCGGCCAGAAGATCTTCGTGCCGACCAGCTACTACTGGTGGGGGATGTTCTACCGCAAGTCCAACTTCGCCAAGTGGGGCGTGACTCCGCCGAAGACCTGGGCCGAGTTCCTCGCGGTCTGCCAGAAGATCCAGGCCCAGGGCATCCCGCCGATCGGTATCGGCCTGGGCGACACCCCGTGGGTGGCGTCGGCCTGGTTCGACTATCTGAACATCCGGATCAACGGCGCGCCGTTCCACCGCGACCTGCTGGCCGGCAAGGGCGACTTCACCGACCCGAAGGTGAAGGCGGTCTTCACCCGGTGGCGCGAGGTGCTCCCGTACTTCGACCCCAAGGGCAAGTCGTTCCCGTTCCAGGAGGCGACGTCCGCGCTGCTGGGCGGCAAGACCGGGATGTTCCTGATCGGCACGTTCTTCGCCGACAGCGCCCCGAAGGACGCGCTCGACGACATCGACTTCTTCCAGTTCCCGATCATCGACCCGAACGTGCCCGTCGCCGAGGAGGCCCCGACCGACGGCTACTTCGCCAGCAAGAAGGCGAAGGACCCCGAGGCGGTGAAGAAGTTCCTCACCTATCTGGCCACGCCCGCGGCGCAGGAGCTGTACGTGCAGAACTCCTCCGGTACGGCGATCCCGGCCAACCCCGACGGCAAGGCCGCCGACACCCCGTTGGTTGCCAAGGGCAAGGCGATGGTGAACAGCGCGGCCGAGCTGACCCAGTTCTTCAACCGCGACTCCAGCGACGCGCTGCAGCCGACCGCCGACGCGGCGCTGACGAAGTTCCTGGACAAGCCCGACCAGATCGACCAGATCCTCAAGGACTGGCAGGCCGCAGCGACGAAGGTCTTCAAGGCGTGACGGCAACAGCCGTCGAGGTGAAGACCCGCCGGCGGTCGGCCAAGCGCCGGTCGCTGGGGGTCTCGCCGCTGATTCTCGTCTTCGTGTTCGTGCCGTTCGCGGTCGAGGCGGTCTGGGTGTTCTGGCCTGCCCTGCAAGGGTTCTGGCTGTCGCTGACCAACTGGGACGGCTTGTCCGCCCCGACCTTCGTCGGCCTGGGCAACTTCCGCGAGATGGTGTCGGACCCGATCTTCCGTACGGCGCTGAAGAACACCGCGATCTGGCTCGTGCTGTTCGGCGGCCTGAGTGTCGCCGGTGGGTTCGGGATGGCCCTGCTGCTGCAGAAGGAACGCCGCGGCGTCGGGATCTACCGGGCCGCGCTGTTCACCCCGGTGGTCTTCTCGCTGGTGGTCACCGCGCTGATCTGGCGCGTCTTCTACCAGCCGGACGGTCTGGTCGACTCGGTCCTGCGCGGCATCGGTCTCGGTGACCTGATCCGCCCGTGGCTGGCCGATCCCGACACCGCCCTGTACGCCGTGATCGTGCCCGCGCTCTGGCGGCAGATCGGGTACGTGATGGTGCTCTACCTGGCCGGCCTGAAGGCGGTCGACCCGGCGCTGTACGAGGCGGCCCGGGTGGACGGCGCGTCGGCCTGGCAGCGCACCCGGTACGTGACGATCCCGCAGCTCAAGGGCGTGAACTCGGTCGTGCTGTCGGTGATCGTGATCGACTCACTGCGGTCGTTCGACATCGTCTGGTCGATGACCAAGGGCGGCCCGTACCACTCCTCGGAGCTGCTCAGCACATACATGTACTCGACCGCGTTCCAGTCCACCCAGCTGGGCTACGCCTCCGCGATCGCCGTGGTGATCTTCCTGCTCGCGCTCGCGGTCATCCTCGGCTACCTGATCCGTGCCTTCCGGGAGGAGACATGAGCAACCGTCTGAAGACCGGCGGGTACCACCTGTCGATGGGCCTGGTCTCGCTGCTGTGGGTCGCGCCGATCCTCTGGGTGATCGTGATCTCGTTCCGCAGCTTCGACGACGTCGCGGCCAACGGGCTCGGCTCGCTGCCGCACTCGTTCACCTTCTCGACGTACGTCCAGGCCTGGCAGGACGCCGAGGAGTTCCGGGCCCTGGTCAACAGTTTGCTGGTCACCATCCCGGCGGTGCTGCTGAGTCTCGGGCTCGCCTCGATCGCGGCGTACGGGCTGGCCCGCTACAACATCCCGTTCCGCCGGACCGTGCTGCTGCTGATGCTGATGGGCAACCTGCTGCCGCCGCAGATCCTGCTGATCCCGATCTCGCGGTTCGTCGAGCTGATCGGGTACTACGACACGCTGATCGCGCTGATCGCCGTGCACGTCGGGTTCGGGCTCGGCTTCTACACCTTCGTGCTGCACGGCTTCATGCGCGACCTGCCGAAGGAGATCCAGGAGGCCGCGACGATCGACGGCGCCGGTCCGGGCAAGATCTTCCTGAGCGTGATCCTGCCGCTGACCCGGCCCGCGCTCGCGGCCCTCGGCGCGCTGTCGTTCACGTGGATCTTCAACGACCTGCTCTGGTCGATCACGGTGATCCGGTCCGGCGACAAGATGCCGGTCACGCCGGCGTTGCTCGGGCTGCAGGGACTGTTCGTCTCGTCGTGGAACGTGATCGCGGCCGGCACGGTGATCGCGGCGGTGCCGACGGTCGCGGTGTTCCTGCGCTTCCAGAAGCACTTCGTCGGCGGTCTGGCGATCGGAGCGGTCAAGTGACCCGATGGACGCTGCGCGGCGCCAGCACGGCGTACGTCGTGGGAGTGCCGGACCACGGTCAGTGGGCGTCACTTGTTGCCTGGGGCCCACAAGCCGTTGCCGAGGGCCCGTCGTTGACCGAACCGGTCGGGACCGAGCACTTCCTGCCGCGAGCCGACGTCGAGCCGCTCGAGTACGCCGTCCGAGGTGTGCGCTACACGAGTCCCGCCGAGCTGGTCGTGAGCGGTCCGGACGGGAGCGACGAGTGCCGGCCGGTGTTCGTCGACGCCGTCCAGGACGAGGACGCGCTGGAGCTGACGTTCGCCGATCCGCTGCGGTCGCTGCGCGTCGTACTGCACTACCGGATGCCTGCCGGGCTCGATGTCGTCGAGCGATGGGTTGCCGTGCACAACGACGGTCCCGACGAGCTGCGGCTGCACGAGCACGACTCGGCCGGGTTCGTGATCCCGACGTCCGAGGGCGCGGTGATCCGGTCCCTGTGGGGCGAGTGGAACAGCGAGTTCCAGCAGGAGTTGGTCACCCTGCAGCGGGGACGGTTCACCGTCGACAGCCGGCAGGGCATCACCGGCCATTCGTACTCACCCTTCCTGTCCGTGAGCGACGCCGGCGATCCGGCCGGTACGACGTACGGCGTTCAGCTGGCGTGGTCCGGAGACTGGCGGTTGAGCGCGGACGTCGACACCACCGGGCAGACCCGGATCCAGGCAGGCCGGGCTCCGTCCAGCTTCGGCCTCGCCCTGGTCCCGGGATCGTCGTGGGTCTCCCCGGTGGCCGTCGGCGGTTGCAGTGCCTCAGGCCCGGACGGATTGGCGCGGGCTTTTCACGCCTACCAGCGGTCGTTGGCACGGGACCTGCCGCGGCGGGTGCTGTACAACTCGTGGTTCGCAACGGAGTTCGACATCCGGGCCGATCACCAGCTGGAGCTGGCCGAGCGAGCGGCCTCGGTCGGTGCCGAGTTGTTCGTGGTCGACGACGGCTGGTTCGCCGGGCGCGACGACGACCGGTCGGCGCTGGGGGACTGGGAGGTCGATCCGGCCGCCTTCCCGCGTGGGCTCGACACGTTCATCGCCGAGCTGGGGGAGTTGGGGCTGGACTTCGGGCTGTGGGTCGAGCCGGAGGCGATCAGTCCTTCGTCGAAGCTGGCGGCCGAGCATCCCGAGTGGGTCCTGCGGACCGACGGCCGTGAACCGGTGCAGATCCGGAACCAGTGGCTGCTCGACCTGAGCCGGGACGACGTGACGGAGTGGATCTGGTCGACGCTGGACCACCTGCTGACGGCGTACGACATCACGTACCTGAAGTGGGACGCGAACCGGGCCCGGCTGGACGCGGGGGACCGGCGGCGTGATCTCGACGGGCTCGTGGTGACGAACCTGTACAAGATCCTCGACCGGCTGCGGGAGCAGCACCCGCGGGTCTTCGTCGAGGGCTGCGCCGGTGGTGGCGCGCGCGTCGATCTCGGTATGGCCGCGCGGGTCGACACGCTCTGGCCGAGCGACAACACGGCGCCGCTGGACCGGCTGAAGATCCAGCGCGGGTTCCTGACCGGCTGGTCGCCGCACCTGATGAGCTCGTGGGTGACCGATGCCGAGGGCACCCACGACGGGCGGGAGCGATCGCTCGACTTCCGCTTCCACGTCGCGATGGCCGGCGGCCTGGGAATTGGTGCGGACCTGTCGCGCTGGTCGGACGAACAACTCTCCATCGCCCGACGCAATGTCCTCAAGTACCGGCATATCCGGGAAACAGTTGCTAGTGGCACTTTGTATTTCCTGGACCACGGTCTGCAGTACGTCGACGCAGACCGCTCGGTCGTTTTCCTCTGGGACACCACCGACGGGAACGTCCGCGGCACTCTCCCGACCCGTCCTCGCCGAGTCCGGCTGGCCGGCCTCGATCCGTCCAAGAACTACCGGGTGGGCGAAGCAACCTACCCGGGGAGCTACCTGCTGGAGGTCGGTGTCAGCCCCGAGGGCGCCGACTCGCACTGCCTGGTCGTCGAACCCCTCGACCGACCCGCCCGTCATCACTAGGCAGCAAAGGAAGACAGCGTGAAACGACTCTCCGCTCTGCTCGGCGGTCTGATCGCGGCGGCCCTGGTGTCCGCCTCGCTCGTCACCCCGACCGTCCCAGCCGCAGCCACGCCCGCAGCGCCCTCCGCCCCGGTGCTCAGCCCCACGCCGTACCAGGGCTGGAACACCTACTTCGGCCTCGGTGGCGACTTCACCGAGGACACCGTCAAGTCCGTCGCCGACACGATCGTCAGCCGCGGGCTCGCCAAGGCCGGCTACGACATCGTCTGGCTGGACGGCGGCTGGCAGGCCGACCAGTCCCGCAGCCCCGAGGGTGACCTGGTCGCCAACCCGGCCAAGTTCCCGAGCGGCCTCAAGTCGCTGGTCGACTACATCCACGGCAAGGGCCTGAAGGCCGGCATCTACACCGACGCCGGTCCGTTCATCCCCGGCAAGTGTGGTCTCGGCAGCGGTGGCGGCTACTACCAGCACGACGCCGACCAGTTCGCCGCGCTGGGCTTCGACGCGGTCAAGGTCGACTTCCTGTGCGGGATCGCCGCCGACCTCGACCCGAAGACGGCGTTCACCGAGTTCGCCAAGGCGCTGCGCAACAACGCGAGCAAGCGGCCGATGATCTTCAACCTCTGCAACCCGGTCACCTCGCCGGACTGGGGCGACTACCCCGAGTCGCAGCAGTCGATCAACTCCTGGACCTACGCGCCGGACATCGCGCAGTCGTGGCGGACCTACACCGACGTCGGCTTCGTGTTCGACATCAAGTACAAGGACGTCATGCGCAACTACGACGCGAACGCCCGGCACCCGGAGGTCGTCCGGCCGGGAGCGTTCAACGACCCCGACTACCTCGCGCCCGAGCTCGGCATGTCCGACGAGGAGTTCCGCAGCCAGATGACCCTGTGGGCGGTCGCCGCGGCGCCACTGGTCATCGGCAGCGACGTCCGCAAGCTGAGCAACACCTCGATCGCGACGCTGACCGATCCTGACGTGCTCGCGATCAACCAGGACAAGGCGGTCGTCCAGGCCGTGCGCGTCGGCGCGGCCGGTACGACGGAGACGTGGGTCAAGCGCCTCGCCGACGGCGGTCGTGCGGTCGTCCTGCTGAACCGTGGCGACAGCGCGAAGACGCTCACCACGACCACCAAGGCCGTTGGCCTGAAGGGCGCTCGCTTTACGTTGAAGAACGCGTGGACCAACAAGGTCACCGAGAGCGCGGGCACGATCAGCGCCGCGGTGCCGGCGCACGGTACGGCGCTGTTCCGCGTCGAGCCGGCGCGCGGTCTCCCGGGTGTCCCGCACGTCACCGCGGGGATCCCGACCGTGACCAAGGTCGGCAACGCCACGCAGCCGGCCGACGCCGCGGCGGTGGTTGCCGGTGGCGACGAGCTGCGCGTCGAGGTCGCCGTGCGCAACGACGGGATCCTGCCGGTGCTGAAGCCGGCCGCGACGCTTGCCGGTGGCACCGGGTGGACGATCAAGTCGCTGACGAAGGCGCCGGTCCTGCTCGCGCCGGGCAAGCAGTTGACGTTCGCCTTCACCGCGAAGCTGCCGGCGGGCGCGGCACCGGGGAACGCGGCGCTGACCGCGCGGACGTCGTACGAGGCGATCGGGTACGGCAAGCAGAACCAGACCACGGTCTCGCCGGTCGTGGTCGCGCCGGCGCCGCCGTCCGGGACGGTGCAGCTGTCGCACCACGACTGGATCACCGCGACGTCGGGCTGGATGACGCCGACCGTCGACCATTCCGTCGGCGGTGGGTCGCCGATCAGCCTGGTCGGCCAGACGTACGCGACGGGCATCGGCGTCGCGTCGCCGTCGCTGGTCCGGTACTACGTCGGGCAGCAGTGCAGCCGGTTCACCGCGACCGTCGGCATCGACGACGCCGTCCGCAACGTCGACACGGCCGGTGGCACGTCCACCTTCCAGGTGGTTGGCGACGGCAAGGTTCTGTACGACAGCGGCACCGTCGGCCGCGACGACCCGAAGCAGATCGACGTCGACCTGACCGGCGTCCGGGTGCTGGACCTGGTCGTCGGCGACGCCGGCGACGGCGGCTACAACGACCGCGCCGACTGGGCGGCCCCGACCGCCACCTGCTGAGTCCCGACGAAGGGGCAGACCGGAGAGCCGGTCTGCCCCTTCGTTGTGTTTGGGTGGTTCTCGCTGCATCCGCCTGTACGTCGTGAGGACCCCTGCATGAAACTGCGTCACCGCTGGAAGCTCGCCACCGCCGCCGTCGTCAGCATGGGACTGGTTGTCGGTGGAGTCGCCCACATGGCGACCGCCGACACCGGCGCCGGTGCCTCCACCGACACGACTGCCTCAAGTCTTCCGCCCGTCAAGGGCTCCGTTCCGCTGACTGCTGCGGAGGCCGGAGCCTTCGCGCCGAACGCCGTCTCGCGGTCGAGCGCCTCCGGCCCGGCAGTTGCCCCGCGCCCCCAGTCGTCCCAGCAGCTCGCCCGTGCGGCCGCCGCCGTACCGACGTCCGGCAAGCTGTCGATCAAGGGCGTCTACCAGAGCACCAACTACTTCTGTGTCCCCGCCTCGAGCCAGGTCACGCTCGCGACGTACGGCGTGAACGTCACCCAGCAGACGCTGGCCAAGGAGATGGGCACGACCACCGAGGGGACCTACAACCGGACCTCGATGCCGGTGGTCAACAAGTACGTGAACCCGCTCGGGTACTCGATCTGGAGCAGCGACACCACCGGCAACGCGACCAACCTGCTGAACTGGGCGGCGTACGACATCGGAACGCTGAAGCGTGCGCCGATGATCGGCGTGTGGATGGAGAAGCTGCCCTGGAACAAGGGCCTGAGCGGCCACTTCGGCCACGCGATCCTCGTCCACGGCTACGACAAGACCGCGAAGACGCTGACCGTCTGGGACCCGTGGAAGCCGACCGGCGGCACGCACACCATCGCGGCCTCGACGCTGAACGCGGCGATGCAGAGCTACGGGCTCTCGTACGTCGCCGGGCACTCGGACGCGGACCTGACCAACGCCGGCGACCTGACCGGTGACGGGCTGCCGGACATGATCGCGGTGCACCGGCCGACCGGCGATCTGTACCGGTACACGAACAACGGCAAGGGCTCGTTCGAGGGCGGCGCGAACGCGGTCAAGATCGGGACCAGCTGGAACGGCCTGACCGAGCTGACCGGCGTCGGCGACCTGACCGGCGACGGCAAGGCCGACGTCGCGGCCGTCGAGAAGTCGACCGGTAAGCTCTGGCTGTACCGCGGACCGTCGCTGTCCGGCACCACCCGGCTGCTGATCGGCAACTCGGGCTGGACCGGCATGCGCGACCTGGTCGGCCTCGGCAACATCACCGGCGACGCCAAGCCGGACCTGGTGACCATCGAGAAGTCGACCGGGAAGCTGTGGGTCTACCCCGGCAAGCTGAACGGCCTGGCCGCGCGCAAGCAGCTGGGGACCAGTTGGCAGAAGCTGACCAAGCTCGCCGCGATCGGCGACCTGTCCCGCGACGGCAAGCCCGACTTCGCCGCCGTCGACTCCTCGACCGGCAAGCTCTGGCTCTACAAGGGCCTCACGTACGCCGGCGGCACCTCCCGCGTCGAGATCGGCACCGGTGGCTGGAACGGCATGCGCTCGCTGACCGGCTTCGGCGACCTCACCGGCGACGCCGTACCGGACCTGGTCACCGTCGCCAACACCGGCGGCGACATGTACGTCTACCCCGGCAAGGCGAACGGCCTCGGCACCCGCGTGAAGCAGGGCGGCGGCTGGAACGGCTGACCCCTCGGCAGCACTGAACACCGGGCCCGAAGTCCGGTGTCCAGCAGGGTGGTGGCCGGTGACTTCGCGGGAACACCGGCCACCACTACCTGCTATTTGATCAGATCTTCAACACCTTGGGCAGCGGCCGGATCCTGCAGCTTCGTGCAGGGCCCGGCCGCTTGCCAGTTTCCTGCGGAGTTCGCTGATCGGCCGTCAAGTAGTGACATTCCGTTCGATCTCAGGCAGTCTCCTGGTGCCGGTAAGTGCTTGACCTAGCCCATCAGGAGACACTTATGCGCATTCTTCGCTCGTTCGCGGTGGTAGTCACTGCCACTTTGGCCGGTTCGGCGCTGACGCCGGCCGCCGACGCCGTTACCACATCGGTACCGGTCCAACTCGTCTCGATCACCGACTTCCACGGATATCTCCGGCCGCCGTCGGTCGCCGACGGCGGGACGATCGCCGGGCCCGACGGGCAGCCGGTGACGGTGGGCGGTGCGGCGTACCTGGCGACGCACCTGAAGGCGATCCGGGCCGGGAAGGCCAACTCGATCTTCTTCACCGACGGGGACAACTTCTCCGGGTGGCCGTTCGAGGTGGACGCGCACGCGGACGAGCCGACGGTCGAGGTGCTGAACGCGCTCGGGGTGGAGTTCTCGTCGGTGGGCAACCACGAGCTCGACGTGTCGAAGAGCTTCCTGGTGGACCACATGGAGAAGGGCAAGTGCTTCGGCAAGGTCGGGGTGGACAGCTGCTTCACCGACTCGACCGGCCGGCGCTTCCGCGGGGCCGACTTCGAGTTCCAGTCGGCGAACATCGTCGACCGGCGCGGGAAGACGATCGTCGCGCCGTACACGATCCGATGGGTGCGGGACCACGGGCGGTCGTACCCGGTGGGGTTCATCGGGATGACCGTGCCGGACACGCCGGTCGGCTCCACGTCGTACCAGCCGGACCTGCGGGCGCTCGATCCGGTGGCCTCGGCGGATGCCGCGGCGGCCGAGCTGAGCCGGCGCGGGGTGAAGGCGATCGTGCTCAACCTGCACGACGGCGGCACGGACGCGTCGGCGACGTACGACAACTGCGTGAATCCGACCGGGCCGGCGATCGACCTGGCGCGGAAGGTGAGCTCGTCGATCGACGCGATCGTCACCGGGCACTGGCACGCGGCGTTCAACTGCTCGCTGCCGGATCCGGCCGGCAACCCGCGGCCTGTCGTCGAGGCGGCGAACCACGGGCGACTGATCAACGAGATCACCCTGCGGCTCGATCGGCGTACGGGTGAGGTGCTGCGCTCCGCGACCACCTCGGTCAACCACGCCGTCACCCGCGACGTCCCCGCCGACCCGAAGATCCAGAAGATCGTCGACTACTGGACCGCCGCGGGGGAGCGCAAGTACGCCGAACCCGTCGCGACTGTGACCGGTGACTTCACCCGGACGCCGAACGCCGCCGGCGAAAGCACCTTCGCCGATCTCGCCGCGGACGTCCACCTCTGGACCGCGCGTCAGGACGGCCGCGCCGATCTCGGCCTGATCGCCGCCCAGCCGGCCGTCGGCAGCACCGCTCTCCGCGGTGACCTGCTGGTTGCTCCCAGCAACAAGCCGGGCGATGCGCCCGGGCGGGTCCTGCTCGGCGAGTCCTGGGACGCGTACGGCTACGGCAATCCTGTCCTCACCGTCAGCCTGACCGGCGCGCAGTTGGACGCCGTACTCGAGCAGCAGTGGCAGCCTCAGCCCAACGGCACCGTGAAGTTCGCACCCTTGGCGGTCTCCGCGAACGTCCGCTACACCTACGACACCACCCGCCCGATCGGCGACCGTGTCGCGCCCGCCGACGTCCGGATCAACGGCGCCGCCCTCGACCCGAGCAAGACCTACCGAGTCGCCGCCCTCGCGTACACGGTCATCGGCGCCGACGGCTACCCGGCCTTCAAGTCGGCCACCCACCCCGTGCGGAACAACACCGACCACGAGACCTTCGTCGACTACCTGAGGTCCCACCGCACCCTCACCCCCGCGCCCCTCACGCGGGTCACCTCCCGCGGGTAGTACCCGACGCAGCGGCTGCCACCAACAGCCGCTGCGTCGGACGTCCGCTGCGGGCGATCGAACAGTGGACCTAGCACCACCATGGATCGGCGGGCTGGGCCCCTGATCGAACGCCGGAAAAGGCGCCAGGATTCAGGCATGGAGTTGACGAGATGCTTGATCGGAGGCGGCCCCGGTGTCGATGGCTGAGGCGGTACGGGTCGGTCGCCGCAGGGACGTCCCGGAGCGGCGGTTGTCGTGGTTCTTCGGGGTCTGCCTGCTGCTGAGCTGGGTGCCGTGGATCGTGCTGGGCGTGGTCGGTGCGAACGTCGACGAAGGGGCCGGCGCGCTGGTCTTCGGACTGGCGGCGAGCGGGCCTTCGCTGGCCGCGTTGGTGATGTGGTTGCGGTACCGGCGTACCGATCGGATGCCCCGGCAGGTCACCTGGTCGTTGCGGTGGCCTCTGGTCGCCGTGGTCCTCGGTGCGGCTCCGCCGATCACCGCCGCGCTGTTGCTCGGCGTCGACGGCATTCCCGCGCACGCCTCGTCGGTGATCGCCGGCGCCGGCGGACCGCTGGGGGCCTTGGCCTACACACTGATCGCCGGGCCGCTGTCCGAGGAGTTCGGCTGGCGCGGATACCTGCAGCCGAGGCTTCGCCGGTACTCCGGGCGGATCGCCGTGACCGGCATCATCGGCGCCGCCTGGGGACTGTGGCATCTGCCGCTGTTCTTCCTCGACGGCACCGGCCAGCACGACAAGGGCCTGATCAGCCTCGAAGGACTGCTGTTCTTCCTCGGGCTGTTCCCGCTGACCTACACCATCCTTTTCGTCTCCGAGCGGCTCCGCGGTGGGGTGTGGGCGGCCGTCCTCGTGCACGCGGCCTGGAACCTGACCGAAGAACTGGTCCCGGCCCTCAGTGCGACCGGCCTGTGGGTGGAGTTCTTCCTGACCACCCTGATCGCCGTCAGCGTCGGCCTGATCTGGCGCCGCTCGCCCCAGCTGTGACCGAGGCGACCGCCGCTGCCCACTGGGCGCGGCGGTCGTCGCGCGCCGCGGCAGTGGCCGTGGCCGGCTCGAAGGTCCGGTAAGTACGGCGTTCCGCCCAACCGGTTGGTTGCCCCAGAGTGGTCCAGGCGAGCTCGGCGGCGCCGAGGGCCGAGAGCTCGGGGACGTCGGCGACCTCGACCGGACGGCCGAGAAGATCGGCCTGGGTCTGCATCAGGAGACTGGAGACCGTGGCGCCGCCGTCGCCCCGCAGGCGCTCGGCCACCGGGAGCGTTTCGACGAGGTCGCAGATCTGATGGGCCACGGCGTCGACCGCTGCCCGCGCGATGTGAGCGCGCGTCGTCGCGCTGCTCATGCCGGTCAGCGCGGCCCGGGCCTCGCGATCCCAGTGCGGCGCTCCTAGACCGGCGAAGGCCGGGACCAGCACGACGCCTTCAGCAGAAGGCACCGTGGAGGCCAGCTCGACCAGAGCGCCGACCTCGGCAAGACCGAGGAGCGAGGCCGTCCACGCGAGAGCGGCACCCGACGAGACGATGTTGCCTTCCAGCGCGTACGTCGGCCGCTCGGTGAGCCAGGCCAGCGTGCACCCGTCCGCCGCGAAGGCCTCGACCGGAGTCATCACCGACGAGCCGGTTCCGTACGTCGCCTTGACCATGCCGGGAAGAACACATCCCTGCCCGTACATCGCCGCATGCGAATCGGCGAGCACCGCAACGATCGGGATGCCGTCGCGCAGACCAGGAACCCCGGACGTCACGCCGAAGCCCGCGTTCGACGGCCGGACCTCGGGCAGGACCGGCAAGGGAATGCCGAACGCGTCCAGCAGATCGGGCGACCACGCTAGCTCGGCGATGTCGTAAAGCAAGGTGCGGGAGGCGTTGCCCGCCTCAGTTAGATGCTCTCGGCCACCAGTGAGTCGATGGACGAGCCACGAGTCGATCGTTCCGACTTGGTCGGCGGAGGTCTGGGCCAACAGCCAGTGCAGCTTCGGGGCCGAGAACATCGCGTCCACCCGGAGCCCGGTACGACGGCGGACGAGCTCGTCGACACCAGCAGGCAATGCGGAGCACCACCCCGACGTACGGACGTCCTGCCAGCCGATGACCGGGCCGACGGCCGCGCCGGTCCGGCGGTCCCAGCCGACGACCGACTCGCGCTGCGTGGACAAGGCGATCCCCACGATCTCCGCCGACGACGACGGGATCGCGGACAGCACGCTCGCCCACAGCTCGTCGGCGTCCTGCTCCACCCATCCCGGTCGAGGTGTCGACAAACCGACCGGCGCCGAGCCGCCGGCCAGTACGGCGCCGGAGGCGTCGACGAGCACGGCCTTGGTGTTCGTCGTGCCCTGGTCGATCGCGAGCACCGCACTGACCATCCGGCCGACCTCCCGCCGTCCGACAACTTTCCACCGAGCTCTTGACGGGACTCTAACGCCGTGGCGACACTCAAGGCGACAGGCTATGCACTAGTGAATTTCTATTCAAGAAGGTGGCAGCCGTGAAGCCGAGCCGACGCCGGGTGATCATCGACACCGACGCCAAGAACGAGGCCGACGACCAGTTCGCGATCGTGCACGGGCTGTTGTCGCCGACCTTCGACGTCCGGGGACTGATCGCCGCCCACTTCGGCACCCGCCGGTCGGACCGCAGTATGGAGGAGTCCCGCGAGGAGATCGACCTGCTGCTGGACCTGATGGACCTGACCGGCAAGGTCCCGGTCGCCAACGGCGCACCGACCGGCATCCCCGACGAGCGGACCCCGCTCGACTCGCCCGGTGCCCAGCTGATCATCGAGGAGTCGAAGCTGGCCTCGAAGGACGATCCGCTGTTCGTCTCCTTCCTCGGCCCGCTGACCAACATGGCCTCGGCGATCCTGCTCGATCCCGGCATCGTCGACCGCGACGTCGTGGTGATCTGGATCGGCGGCCGCGGTTACCAGGGCTACACGTCGTACCCGGGGATGGAGTTCAACCTGTCCAACGACATCCACGCCGCCAACGTCGTGTTCGGCTCGGGGATGACGGTGTGGCAGGTGACGAGTGACGTCTACACCAAGGTCTCGGTCGGTTACGCCGAGCTCGACGAGAAGATCGGGGACGCCGGCCCGCTCGGCAGGTACCTGATCGACCAGCTGCACGAGTGGAACGCGATCCACCACGGCGAGCCGATCGAGTCCCGCTCCCTCGGCGACTCGCCGGCGATCGCGCTGATGCTGTTCCCCCGCAGCGGGGACCTGCGGGTCCGGCCGGCGCCGCGGTTCGGCGTCGACGGCTGGTACCTGCCCGGGACCGACAACCCGATCCACGTCTGCGAACAGATCGACGTCCGCTTCCTGCTGGAGGACATGTTCGCCAAGATCCGCCGCTTCGCCCGCCAAAGGAGCCAGTCATGACCTACACCCGCCGGGGATTCCTCGGCCTCACCTCCGCCGCCGCGCTCGGCGCCGGGCTGTCCGCCTGCACCGGCGCCGGTACGACGTCCAGCAGCGGCGGCGGCGCCACCGCCGAGGCCTCGAACAACCTGCGCCTGTTCACCTACGAGGACGACGCGACGATCGGCCTGCTGAAGGCCCAGGTGAAGAAGTTCGACGAGCAGAACGGTACGACGACCACCGTCGACAGCCTGCCCGGTTCGGGCGCGGCCGTGTACCCGGACAAGCTGCGCACCGAGCTGCTCGGCGGCAAGGGCCCGGACGTCTGGCGGATCTGGGGCGGCCAGATCGGCAGCCCGTTCGCGAAGGCCAAGCAGGCGCTCGACCTGGCGCCGTACTACGCGAAGTTCGGCTGGGACAGCAAGCTCAACACCGCGGCGATCAGCGGGATGACCTTCGACGGCGTCAAGACCGGCGTCCCGTTCATTGCCCTCGGCATCGGTGCCTGGTACAACAAGTCGCTGTTCGCCAAAGCCGGCGTGAGCGCCCCGCCGACGACGTACGCCGAGCTGGAGGCGGTCAACGACAAGCTCGTCGCCGTCGGTGTCACCCCGCTCGCGACCGGCGGCAAGTACGGCTGGCACGTGATGCGGCTCTTCGAGTACCTGCTCGAGCACACCGCGGGCCCGGAGCTGCACGACAAGCTGCTGACCGGTGCCGAGAGCTGGGACCGGCCCGAGGTGGTCGAGGCGTTCGCGCTGTTCAAGAAGTGGCAGGACAAGAAGTGGTTGCCGCAGGGCGCGCTCGGGCTCGACCCGGCCGACATCGAGCCCGGGTACGTGCAGGGCAAGACGGCGTACACGATCACCGGCCCGTGGACCGAGGCCCAGGCGATCCTGTCGGCCAAGAAGCCGTCGACCGCCTTCGGGACGTTCGAGCTGCCGACCGACCAGAAGCCGGCCCGGCACTCGGGCTTCGTCGAGGGCTACATGATCAACGCCAAGTCCGGGAACGCCGACAAGTCCGCCGCGCTGATCGACTTCATCCTCCAGCCCGCGGCCCAGAAGGCGATGCAGATCACCGCCTCGACGGTGAAGGGTGCCGAGCCCGACCCGAAGGCGCTGCCGCTGGCGGCCGAGTGGTCGCAGAAGTACGCCGGCAACCCGTTCTACACGATCCAGGACCAGGCCTTCCCGAAGAAGGAGGCCGACCAGTACTTCAGCGTGCAGAGCGACCTGCTGCAGGGATCGGTCACTCCCGACGCGGCGGCCAAGAAGATGCAGGAGATCGTCTCCGCCTGGGCCAAGGGCTGAGTCGGTGGCAACGGTCGCGCTGTCCGAACCGGGCAAGGTCAAGGGTGGCCGCTGGTCGCCCTGGCTCTTCGCCCTGCCCGCAGTGGTGGTGTACGTCGGGTTCCTGGTGTACCCGGCGATCTCCTCCCTGTTCTTCAGCCTGACCAACTGGGACGGGCTGAGCGCGACGTACGACTTCGTCGGCCTGGACAACTACGCCAAGCTACCGAGCGACCCGGTCGTGGTCACCGCGGTCCGCAACAACCTGATCTGGACCGTGGTGACGATCGCCGTCCCGACCGTCGTCGGCCTGGTGCTGGCGATCGCGCTGAACGGCAAGGTGCACGGCAAGCCGGTCCTGCGGCTGATCTTCTACACGCCGGCCGTGCTGCCACTGGTCTCGATCGCGAGCATCTGGGGCTGGCTCTACAACCCGCAGTACGGCGCGATCAACTCGTTCCTCGAGCTGATCGGCCTGGGTGGGCTGGCGCAGCCATGGCTCGGGCAGGACTCGACCGCGCTGTGGGCCGTGATGGTCCCGGCGATCTGGTTGCGGACGGGCTTCCCGATGCTGCTCTACCTGGCCGCCCTGCAAGGGATCCCGAACGAGCTGTACGAGGCGGCGACCGTGGACGGTGCCAGCCGGTGGCAACAGTTCTGGCACGTGACGATGCCGAGTCTTCGGCCGGCGCACTACATCGTGCTCGCGCTGTCGCTGATCGACTCGTTCAAGGTCTTCGACATGATCTACGCGATGACGTACGGCGGACCGGGGACGTCGACGCAGGTGATGGGGACGTGGATGTACTTCAACGTCTTCCAGTACTACGAAGCCGGGTACGGCACCGCGATCGCGGTCGTGATCACGCTGGTGGCCGTTGCCGTCGGCATCCCGTACGTCCGCTCGCAGACCAAGGAGGCCTCATGACCTCGATCGCGCCGGTCCGGGTCGAGGCGCCGGTGCTCACCGAGGAGACCACACCGCCGAACCAGCAGTCGCGGGGCCGACGGGGGCTCGTGATCACACTGGTGCTGGCGGTGGCGGCGATCTTCTGGATCTCGCCGCTGGCGTTGCTGGTGATCACCGCGGTCCGGCCGCTCGCGGACTTCGTCGGCAACGGGCCGCTGTCGTGGCCGGACGAGTTCACCTGGTCGAACTTCGGCGACGCGTGGGGGATCGGCAACTTCGCCACGACGTACAAGAACAGCGCGCTGCTGGCGCTGATCAAGGTGCCGCTCGGCGTGCTGATCTCGGCGATGCTCGGGTTCGCGCTGGCCAAGCTGCGGATGAAGTTCCGCCGGACGGTGATGTTCACCGTGTTCCTCGGGCTGACCATCCCGATCTACATCGCGATCGTGCCGGTGTTCATCATGCTGCGCTCGGCCGGCGCGACCGACAGCCTGTTCGGGCTGATCGGGCCGTACCTGGCCTTCGGCATCCCGTTCGAGGTGCTGGTGCTGCAGTCGTTCTTCCGGCAGATCCCCGACGAGATCATCGAGGCCGCCAAGGTCGACGGCGCCGGCGACTGGCGGGTGTTCTTCACGATGATCCTGCCGCTGTCGCTGCCGGCCCTGGTGACGGTCGCGATCCTGGACGCGGTCGCGACCTGGAACGAGTTCCTGTTCGCGCTGATCCTGCTCAACTCCGACGCGAACAAGACCATCCCGGTCGGCCTGCTGAACTTCCAGGGCCAGTTCGCCAACAACAACACCGGGCTGGCGGCGGGCATCCTGATCGCCGTCGTCCCGATTCTCATCGCCTACACGCTCCTGCAGCGCTGGATCGTCGGCGGCCTCACCGCCGGCTCTCTGAAGGGTTAGGACCATATGACTGACATGCCGGTGTTCGGTGCGGGGATCTGGCACTTCGCGACGTACCAGGACCGCTACGCCACCGACGGCTACGGGCCGCCGGTCGGGCTGCTGGAACAGATCGACCGGGCGGGCGCCGTCGGCGACCTGTCCGTGGTCGACCTGAACTGGCCGTTCGCCGGGTACGACGGGACGCTCGACGAGGTGAAGGCCGCGCTCGCGAGGAACAACCTGAAGGCGATCGCGATCACGCCCGAGATCTACACCCGCGACTTCGTCAAGGGCTCGATCACCAACCCCGATCCCGGCGTCCGCAAGCAGGCGCTCGAGTTGTTGCACCAGGCAACCGAACTGGCCAAGGACCTGGGCTGCTCGTACGTGAAGCTCTGGCCGGGCCAGGACGGCTGGGACTACCCGTTCCAGGTGAACTACCACGACATCTGGAAGCTCGCCCTGGACGGCCTGACCGAGCTGGTCTCGGCGCACCCCGACATCAACTTCGTGATCGAGTACAAACCGCGCGAGCCGCGGGTCAAGATCATCTTCCCGAACGTCGCCCGCACGCTGCTCGGGATCGAGAAGATCGGCCTGCCCAACCTGGGGATCCTGCTGGACTTCGGCCACTCGCTGTACGGGCAGGAGACACCGGCCGACGCCGCCCAGCTGGCGATCGACTACGGCCGGCTGTTCGCGATCGACGTGAACGACAACCTGCGCGGCTGGGACGACGACATGGTGGTCGGCTCGGTGCACCTGGTCGAGACGTTCGAGTTCTTCCACACCCTGCGCCGCAACAACTGGGAGGGTGTCTGGCAGCTCGACCAGTTCCCGTTCCGCGAGGACAGCGTCGAGGCGGCGAAGCAGGCGATCCGGTTCCTCAAGGCGGTGCACCGCGCGCTCGACGTACTGGACGAGGAGGCGCTCGCCGCCGCGCAAGCGTCGCACGACGCGCTCGCCGCGCAGCGGCTGGTCCAGAAGGTGTTGCTCTCGTCGATGGCGGAGACGGCATGACACTGACCGCCGAGCACACGACGATGCCCGTGCTCGGGCGACTGCCGGTCCACAGCAGCCGCTCGGCGCAGGTCGCGCACATCACCGAGGCGGCCCGGCAGATCCGGATCCAGGACCTCAAGCTCGTCCACCACGCCGGGGCCGGGCACATCGGCGGCGACTTCTCGTCGATCGACATCCTGGCCACCCTGTACGGCGCGGTGCTGGACGTCGCGCCGGACCGGGTGGACGACCCCGAACGCGACCGCTTCATCCTCAGCAAGGGGCACGTCGCGGGCGCGCTCTACACGACGCTCGCGGCCTTCGGCTTCCTGCCCGTCGAGGAGCTGGCGACGTTCCTGAAGCCGCTGTCGGCGCTGAACGGGCACCCGAACCGGCGCAAGGTCGCCGGCGTCGAGGCGAACACAGGTCCGCTCGGGCACGGCCTTCCGGTCGCGGTCGGGCACGCGCTGTCGGCCAAGCTCGACGTGTCGTTGCGGCGGACGTACGTGCTGGTCGGCGACGGCGAGCTGCAGGAAGGCAGCAACTGGGAAGCGATGATGGCAGCCTCGCAGTACCAGCTGGACCGGCTGACCGTGATCGTCGACCGGAACCGGCTGCAGCAGGGCGCGACCACCCAGGAGACCAACGACCTGGATCCCTTGCCGGACAAGGCGGCGGCGTTCGGGTTCGCGGTGGTCGAGGTGAACGGGCACGACCACGGCGAGCTGCTCGACGTGCTGTCCGCCGTACCGTTCCGGCCGGGCAAGCCGACCTTCGTGATCGCCCACACGCACAAGGGCCACCCGATCTCGTTCATGAGCAACAACGTCGCCTGGCACCACCGGGTGCCCGACGCGGCCGAGTTCGCCCAAGCACTCAAGGAGCTCTCATGACTGTCACCGACAGTCCCTCGATCGCCGACCGGCCGCGCTACGACTGCCGGGACGCGTACGTCGAGACGCTGGCCGAGCTGGCCCACGCGGACCACCGGATCGTCGGCGTCGTCAACGACTCGGTCGGGTCGAGCAAGCTGAACAGCTTCCGCAAGGCGTTCCCGGACCGGCTGATCAACGTCGGTATCGCCGAGCAGGACATGGTCGGCGTCGCCTCCGGGCTGGCCAACGGCGGCCGGATCCCGTTCGTGTCGGCGGCGTCCTGCTTCCTCACCGGGCGCGCGCTGGAGCAGATCAAGGCGGACGTCGCGTACTCGCACACCAACGTGAAGCTGTGCGGCATGAGCCCAGGCGTCGCGTACGGCGAACTCGGGCCGACGCACCACTCGATCGAGGACATCGCCTGGCTGCGGGCGATCTCCGGGATGACGATCATCGTGCCGGCCGACCCGGTCGAGACCGCGGCGGCGCTGCGCTGGGCGGCCGCGTCCGACGGGCCGGTGTTCATCCGGGTCAGCCGGATGAGCGTGCCGCGGATCTACGCCGACGACTACACGTTCGAGCCGGGCAGGGCGATCACCGTCCGGGCCGGCGACGACGTGACGCTGATCAGCAACGGCACGGTGCTCTGGCGGGCGCTGGCCGCGGCCGAGCAGCTCGCGACGGAAGGGATCTCGGCCCGGGTGCTGTCGATGCCGACGGTGAAGCCGCTCGACACCGGCGCCGTGGTCGCGGCCGCGCGGGAGACGGCCGGGATCGTGACCGCCGAGGAGGGGGTGAGCGGGGGTGGGCTCGGCGGCGCGGTCGCGGAGGCCGTCGTACAGCATCATCCGGCGCGGGTGTCGATCCTCGGGATCCCCGAGTTCGCGCCGACCGGCTCCGCGGCGTACCTGCTGGACCGGTACGGGCTGTCCGCGGACGGTATCGCGTCCGCGGCCCGCGCGCTGGTCAGCCGAGGAAAGTGACCAGGTCGGCGATCGAGACCATCGCGAAGTCGTGGGCGTCGGCGAACGCGCGCAGGTCGGCGCCGGTCATCAGCGTGCCGTCGTCGTTCATCAGCTCACCGATCACCCCGACCGGCGGCAGCCCGGCCAGCCGGACCAGTTCGACGGTCGCCTCGGTGTGACCGGGCCGCTGCCGGACGCCGCCCGCGACCGCGCGGAGCGGGAGGATGTGGCCGGGCCGGATCAGGTCGGTGGGCCGAGCCGTGCCGTCGGCCAGGACGTTGACGGTCCGCGCCCGGTCCGCGGCGGAGATGCCGGTGCCGACGCCGGTGCTCGCGTCGACCGACACCGTGTACGCCGTACGGAGGCTGTCCTGGTTGTTCGGGACCATCAGCGGCAGCTCGAGCCGGTCGAGGACCTCCGGCGCGGCCGGGGCGCAGACGTACCCGCTGGTGTAGCGGACCAGCAGCGCCATCAGCTCCGGCGTCGCCAGGCTCGCGGCGAAGGTCAGGTCGCCCTCGTTCTCGCGGTCCTCGTCGTCGACGACCACCACCGGGCGCCCGCGCCCGATCTCGGCGATCGCGTGGTCGATGGTGTCCAGGCGGGTCGTGCTCGCCACGGTGCTCACAGTCGCTGTCCTCTCGGCCTGGCACTCCGGGGGCAACGACAAGCTCCGCGACTCCTCTCTGGGGCACGCTTGTGGGCGCGCGCCGGACAGGCATCGCGAAGTCTGCCACGTGCGTCTTCCCATCCGGACTTTCACCGTCGGTCCCGGAGTTCCACCAGGTCAACCGGACCTCCTTGCGGAGGTACGGGTCGCGGACTTTAACCGCCGGCTCGGAATTTCACCGACCCCAGAGCACGTGTGTGATCTTGCAGATTCACTGCGCAGTGTATCCGTCTCGACTGTTTCCGGGAGTGTCATGTCCATCTCATCCGTTTGGCGGTCGGTCGAGCTCTCGGCATCCGTGGAGGAGCGGTACGGCGCGGAGGTGTGGGCGGAGTTCGTGCACGAGAGCGGGGTGACGCTGCGGAGGCCGGCGTTCTGGGACGGGGACGGCGTGTGGAGGGTGCGCTTCGCCGCGCCGACGCCAGGGGAATGGCGCTGGACTTTTGGCTCCTCTTCAGGCGTGCTTGACGTCCAACAAGTACCAGCCGGCGAGGCCAATCCGTTCTACTCCCACGGGTTCTGGCAGATGTCCCCCGGCGGCCGGAGCCTGGTCCACGCGGACGGCACTCCAGCACTTCTGGTCGCCGACACGGCGTGGGCGCTCCCATGGCGAGCGACCGTCTCGCAGGTCCGCGAGTACGCCGCCGATCGTCAGGCGAAGGGCTTCAACGCCGTACTGCTGATGTCCGTGCAGCCCGACATGCGCGCGGTCGGGCCGCGGGACCGGACGGCGGACGAGGGGTTCGACGTCGGGTTCGAGGACCTGGTTGACGGGCACCTGCTGCGGCCTCGGGCGGAGTACTTCCAGTACCTCGATCAGCTGCTGGAGGTGCTGGCCGAGCACGGGATCGTGCCGGTGCTGCAGCCGGTGTTCCAGGGGTTCGGCTGGAAGGGGCTGGACGTCGCGGGGACCGTCGTACCGGCTGAGGAGTATGCGACGTACTGCCGCTACCTGGTCGCGCGGTACGGCGCCTCACCGGCGATCTACCTGGTCGGCGGGGACGGGACCGGGCTGGAGCCGCAGGTCGCGGCCGGGGGCGCCGAGGTGCACGCGGTCGACTGCTACGGGCAGCCGACCGGGATCCACTACCGGCCGCACATCCGCGCGTCGGCTCATCAGGACGCGGAGTGGCTTGACTTCCAGTGGTGCCAGACCGGGCACACCGGCGAGCACGTGGCCGAGCGGGTGGCCGACCTGTGGCGGAACGAGCCCGTACGGGGTGTGGCGAACGGCGAACCGACGTACGAGAAGCACGGCGGTCTTTCAGTCGCGAATGGGTGGTGGCAGGGGCACGAGGCGTGGAGCAACCTGTGCGCGGGCGGGACGATGGGGGTCGTGTACGGCGCCGGGAGTCTGTGGCAGTGGCGGCTGCACGCGTCGGAGCCGGGGCATTCGTCGTTCTTCATCGCGCCGGACGCCGGGTGGCGGGAGGCGATGGATTTCGAGGGGTCGACGTACGTCGGGCTGGTCGGGCGGGTGCTGGCCGGGCTGCCGGTGGCGGACCTGCAGCCGGACTGGACGCGGGTGATCTCGGGGCGCGCGCTGCGCGGTGCCGGTGGTCTGCTGATCGTCTATCGCGAGCACGGGGGACCGGTGATGGTGTTCGACGACTCGGTGCCGCTGGACTACCGGATCGTCGATCCGCGCGACGGGTCGGTGGTGGCGACCGGCCGCCGGGACACGCCGGGCGACCCGCTGCCCGATGCTGGTGGCGCACCGCGGGTCTACATCTGCCTATAGTCCAGTCCTGATCGAAGGGGGCTACGCATGAGCGCTCACCGTGGCGTACGTCAGCCGGGGCTGGACGAGCTGCGGCTGCTGGCGAAGGTGGCCCGGATGTACCACGAGAAGGGCATCCGGCAGCCACGCATCGCCAGCGAGCTCAACCTGTCCCAGGCCCGGGTGTCGCGGATGCTCAAGCAGGCGGTCGAGGTAGGGATCGTGCACACCGTCGTGACGATGCCGAGCGGGGTGCACAGCGATCTCGAGGACGAGCTGCAGGGGCGGTACGGGCTGCGGGATGCGGTGGTCGTGGACACGGGTGGTCTGTCTGTGGGACCGAGTGGTCTGGCGGAGGGTGTGGACGAGGACGTCCTGCCCGCGCTGGGATCGGGCGCCGCGGCGTACCTCGACATGACGCTCACCGGCGGGCACCTGATCGGCATCTCGTCCTGGAGCGAGACCCTGATCAGCGCCGTCGACCGGATGCCGCGCAAGAGCGTCCCGGTCGCCGAGAAGGTCGTCCAGATCGTCGGCGGCCTCGGCGACGCCGCCGTCCAGATGCAGGCCACGCGCCTCACTGCCCGCTTCGCCGAACTCACCGGCGCGATGCCCGTCTACCTCCCCGCTCCGGGTCTGGTCGGCACACCCGCCGTACGCCGCGCGATGATGAACGACGTCTCCGTCCGCGACGTCCTCGGCACGTGGGGCCAACTCACCGACGCTGTCGTCGGAATCGGCAGCCTCCAGCCGTCGCCTTTGTTGCAGCGCAGCGGCAACGCGGTAGCCCAGGCCGACCAGGACGAACTCCGCCGCCTGGGCGCCGTCGGCGACGTCTGCTTCCGCTTCTTCGACGAAGAAGGCCACCACGTCCGCTCCACCTTCGACCAACGCGTCATCGGCGTCACGGCGAAGGAACTGCTCGCCGTCCCCCGCCGCATCGGCGTCGCCGGCGGCGACCGCAAGTACTCGGCCATCCGCGCTGCTCTGCTGGGCGGCTGGGTCAACATCCTCATCACCGACCTGTCGATGGCCCAGCGCTTGCTCGCCGACTGACGCCTCTCCCACGCGTGCCCCTCCGTTCGCCGGCGCTCGCTGCGGGGCGTGCTCCCGCCCGCCTTCTTGGTGGGTACGCGTGCTGTCGCGCGCTTCGTGCGGTGGGCTGTCGCCCACGTTCGCGTGCTGTCGCGCGCTTCGGTGCGCGGCTGGCGCCGCTTCGTGTGCGCGCTGGCGCGCGAGCAACCACTTGGTGGTGGGCCGGGTTGGGTGCGTGCAAATGGTGACCCACGCAACCGCTCCGGTCGCTGGCGCTCCCTGCACCCGCCCACCGGTCAAGTTGGGGGGATGCTGTCGCCCGCTTCAGGTGATGGGCTCTGGCGCCCAGGTGAGCGCTGGCGCTCGGTCGACGGCCCGTGCTGAGTCCGGTGCCTGCGTGCAGGTGGTGGTCGTCCGCTGCCGCCGGTGCCTGCCTATGGCTGGTCCACTGCCTCGGATTGTGACGACTGGCGCGGTACATCGCGTCAGTGGTCGAACAACGCATCAGTCGACCAACGCGTCAGGACGTCGACCGGCGGGTCGGGGTAGCGCGGGAGATACCCCGGGTCGGGCGTGCGGGCCCCGGACCGGGCGTCTCAAGGCGCCTAGCGTCTGGGTATGCGAACTGTGGCGGTGCTGGCGGCGTTCCTGTTGTTGCCTGGGGCAACTGTTGTGTCGCCTGCGGCGGCGGAGACCGCCGGCCTGGTCTGGCGGGCGTGTCAGAACGGCAGCGGCGACGACCAGGGGAAGGCGCTCGATGAGGCCGGCGCGTCCTGCAGTTCCATGCGGGTGCCTGTCGACCATCTGCGCCCCGACGGCCAGACCATCGACATCGCCATCTCTCGGCTTCCCGCCGACCCGAGCGTACGGCGCGGCGTACTGCTGGTGAACCCCGGCGGACCAGGCGGCTCGGGACTCGACTACCCGCTGGCCTTGCGGCCGCTGCTCGGGGACGTCGCGAAGCAGTACGACCTGATCGGCTTCGATCCTCGCTTCGTCGGGCGGAGCGCGCCGGCGAGCTGCGGTGAGGTTCGCGTGGCTGATGTCTTCCGATCGTCTCTCAACCGTGCCGACTTCGCGGAGTCCGCCCGCCGGGCGAAGGCGTTCGTACGGACTTGTCCCGGAGGACTAGAGCACGCGAGCATCCGGAACGTGGCGCGCGACCTGGACGTCGTACGGAAGGCGCTCAAGGAAGACAGGCTGAACTACTACGGGGTGTCCTGGGGCGCTGATCTGGGGGTTGTCTACAGCCAGTTGTTTCAAGGCAAGGTCGACCGCATGGTCGTCGACAGTGTGACCGACGTCGAAGGATCCGAGTATCACCACCTGGCCACCGGTGAACGCGCCGAAGCAGCCTTCGACGAGTGGGCAGCCTGGGCAGCCTGGCGGGACGACAAGTATCACGTCGGCGGAAGCGGTCAGCAGATCCGGGCAGCGGTGACCCGCTTGATGCAGCGCGACCTGACGATCGCCGGCCATAAGGTCGACTCGGCAGTCCTGCCCTGGCTGCTCCAGTCAGCCCTCGGCGACGAGAGTGACCGCGACCTGATGGCCCGCAACGTCAGCACCCTGCTCCGCAACACCCCGCCAACCCCAGAACTCAAAGCCTGGCTCGACCAGTACTACGGCCGCGCGCCCGTGTTCTCCCAGTTCATCGCCGCGTCGATCGCCTTCACCTGCAACGACACGGGCTGGCCGAAGAACCCGGCGACGTACTGGCGCGACGTCCAGCGCACCCGAACCACGCAGCCCCTCTTTCCGACGACGTTCCTCCCGTGCGCCTACTGGACCCAGCACACCACCGAACCACCGCTTGCCATCAGCAACAAAACCCCGATGCTCATCGTCCAGGCCGAACGCGACAACATTCCCCTCACCTGGGCTGAGAGCCTCCATCGCAAACTCCCCAACTCGACTCTCAAGACGATCGACCGCCGAGCCCACGGCGTCTACGACGACCGCGTCCCGACGATTGTCAAGACCGTCAACGACTACCTGGCTTCGTGATCAGTCGGCGATCAAGCGTCGCGTGTAGCCGGCGTCGACCAGCAGCTGAAACGCTCGGCGTACCTCGTCCGGCATCTCCTGCGGTATCGCGAACCCCTTCACCGCGAACAGCTCGATGCGTTGGGTGTCGCCGACGAGCATGTTCAGGACCCGGTCGGGATCACCAATCGACTCGACGTACTGGTCGAGCGGCAGCGGTAGCGACGCGCAGATCGGCCGGACCTCCGGCCAGAGCTTTCGGCAGGTCGCGAACGCTCGGCGTTGCTGGTAGGGCCTTGAGACCAGGATGACCGTTGCGATCGAGACCTGCTGCTCGGCCAAGGCCGCGCGGGCGAGCGTGATGTTCTCGCCGGTGTTGGTGGCAGCAGGCTCCACGATGATGTCCGCCAGCGGTACGCCGAGTGCCACCGCGTGCTCGGTGTAGTGCACGGCTTCCCCGCGAGGGAACCGCTCGACCGTGGTCGGGGCATTCGCGCCGGTGAAGAGGATCCGCGGAACCAGGCCGCGTTGGTACAACTCGGCCGTGAAGGTCGCGACGCCCAGGTCGTGGCTGCCGAGTCCGATCGCCACATCCGCCGGCTCGAGTTCGTGCCGGAGGTCGTGGTAGTCCCAAAGGGTCTGTGTCGCCGAGCGAAGCTGCGGAGGAATTCGGGGCGTGCTCACTCGGGAATCCGGAAGGAGTAGGTCCAGGCGAATCGACTGGCCGCATGGACACCGCGGGCGAACTCCACGACCCGGCCGTCGCGGGTCGCCGTCGTTCTGTGGAGAACCATCACCGGCTCGCCCGCCGGGAGGTCCAGGCCGGCGATCTCGTCGGGGGTCGGCATGCGGGAGTGGATGGTCTCCGTGATCGAGTCGGGTTCGAGTCCCTGGTGAGTCAGGACGGCGAAGCCGCCCCCGCGTCCGGCAGGCCCCGGCGTGGGGTCGACCAGTGCGGTGCCCTCGACGTCGTCGGGCAGGTAGTAACTGGTCAAGGTATGAGTGGGTCGGCCGCCGGCGTCCCGGACTAGACGCGCCCGCTCGTACACCACGGCGCCGGCCTCGATCCCCAAGGCCTCCGCGACCTCGACGTCGGCCTCGGTGGTGGCGACCGTCTGGGTCTGGTCGGTCCGCTTCCACTCCTGCCCAGAGACTTCGCGGTCGGCGACGAAGGCCACGACATCGCCGTGCTTCCACTTGCTCTTCGCGTACCGGTCCGGACCGAGCCGACGCATCGGCGGGCGGGCCCTAACGACGGTACCGCGACGACGGACCGGGGTGACGAGGCCTTCGGCCGTCAGCAGGGAGACCGCGTTGCGAACCGTCTTCACGTTGACTCCGTGGAGTTCCGCCAGGTCGTCCTGCTTGGGCAGGGTCGAACCAGCCGGGTAGTCGCCACGGACGATGGCCTCCCGCAGCGTCGCCGCGAGGTCCCTGTAGCCGCCGGTCAATTGCCCTCCTTGGATGTCGGACAAGAGTAGCCCCGGGCGGCAGTAGAGGGGGTTCTATTGACATCTCGGTCGACGAGTGGCGCAATAGAGCCACCTGTAACACTGTGTCGCATCCGCTACCTCCAGTGATGACGCCGGCGAAGGGATCACCATGACGACGACCGCAACTGCTCGGCCGTGGGGCGTACGACGAGCCGCCCGGTGCGCCTCCCCGCCCGACGACAGCTCGATCCTCACGGCCGAAGCGATCGACCCCGCGACCCAGCTCGGGATCTTCCGGGACGAGGACGGACGCCAGGTCCAGGCTGGACCGCCGAAGCACGGAACCTCACGCGCACAGTTCAAGAGTCTGCCGACCGGAGGCGGAGACGGCGCCAGACCGGGGAAGCCGGACGACACCAAGGTCGTCGAGTACGTACCGGACTGATGGGCATGGACCGACCTGTCCTGGTGCTGACCTGCGCGGATGATCCCACCTCCGACGTGGTCGTGGGCGAGCTGAACCAGCGCGGCGTGCCCGTGGTCAGATGCGACCCGGCCGACGTCCTCGCCGGTGGCCTGGAGGTCTCGGCCACCTTCGGCGAGCAGCGCATGGGCGGTCGCCTGCGGACGGAGTCCCGAGCGCTGGACCTCGCGGCCGTACGGGCTGTCTACTATCGCCGGCCATCGTCGTACGTCGCTCCTACCGAGCTGTCCGATCAGGACGGTCGGTTCGCTCGGGAGCAGGCGAAGTACGGCATGGCGGGGATCTTGGCCGAAGTCCGCGGCCGCTGGGTCAATCATCTCTGGCGAAGCCTCGAAGCGGAGTTCAAGCCGACCCAGCTGGCCGTCGCGCACGAACTCGGATTCGTGGTCCCGCCGACCATCATCACCAACCAGCACCACGACGTCCGCGAGTTCGCGGCGACCCACGGCAGGCTGGTCTACAAGCCGTTGCAGAACGCAGACCTGACCGGCCCGGACGGCGACGCGCTGATGATCTGGGTGGACGAGGTCGATCCGGCAGAGCTGGACGAGACCGTTCGGCTGACCCTGCATCTGTTCCAGGCGAAGGTGGACAAGATTGCCGACGTACGGGTCACCGTGATCGGTGACGAGACGTTCAGCGTTCGGATCGACTCGCCTCACGTGGACTGGCGACGGGACTACAGCCAGGTTTCTTACACAGTGATCGACGTACCTGACCCAGTGGCGCGAGCTTGCCGGCGTTACCTCCAACGGTTCGGGCTGCTCTTCGGGGCCTTCGACTTCGGGCTGGACCACGACGGGACCTGGATCTGGTACGAATGCAACACCGGCGGGCAGTGGCACTGGCTCGAGCTCGAGACCGGGCTGCCGATGACGGCAGCGATGGTGGATCTTTTGGAGACGGCATGACGGCTGCTGAGGTCGATCAGGAGTGGCGTCGGCGCGCCTCGGAGCTGGTGGCTTCTCTTCGACGTGGGGGCAGGCTGTCCGACGAGCGGTTGGCTGTGGCGTTCGGCGAGGTGCCCCGACACGTGTTCGTTCCCGAGTTTCTTCGGCTCGAGGTGGATTCTGAGGGGTTCGCCGCCGTGGACGGCATGGTGGACGCGGCGAGTGCGGAGTACCTGGACGCGGTCTACTCCGATCAGGCGTTGATGACGCAGACGAAGCCGGTCAGGGGGCAGCCGGAGAGCTTTGTGTGGAGTTCTTCGTCGTCGATGCCTTCGGTGATGGCGGACATGATCGAGGAGTTGGAGATCGTGCCGGGGACGACGGTGCTGGAGAGTGGGACCGGGACCGGGTACAACGCGGCAATTCTGTGTCGGCTGCTGGGGGACGAGGCAGTGACGACGGTGGAGATCGATCCGGAGTTGCGGCGTACGGCGGTCGAGCGGATGGCGACGTTGGGGTACCGGCCTTCGACGGAGCCGGTGGTGGACGGGTACGACCGGATCCTCGCGACGCATGCTGTGGACGACATCCCGGCCGACTGGATCGTCTGGGGGAAGCCGGGCGCGGTGATTCTCACCGATCTGCGGCCGCCGTCGAACACCCAGGTCGGAGCTTGGGCGAAGCTGGTGATCGATGCTGACGGCAACGGTGCGAGCGGCCGGCTGATGGCGCCGCGAGGGTACTTCATGAGCGCGCGGAAGGTTCCGGAGTACGCCGATGACGGGCAGAGCTTGCCGGAGTTGACGCTGGAAGAGCACCAGCAGCGGGCCGAGTCGATGACGGTGCGGGAGAGCGCGCTGGCAGGGGAGGTCTTCGATGACGAGGCCTTCGGGCTGTACTTCTGGCGGCGGCAGCCGGGCGTGTGGTTCTGGCAGTACGACGGCGAGATCACCCTCAGCTCGGACGACGGATCCTGGGCTCAGGTGGGGAAGGACGGCGTACGGATGCTGGGGCGCGATCTCTGGGCCGAGGTCGAGCAGGTCTTCGCGGACTGGCAGCAGGCTGGTAGGCCGCCGATCACGGAGTGGACCGTCCGGTGCGCGGCCGACGGTCGTCTCACGATCGAGCTGCCCGGCTAGTCAGCCGGCGCGAAGGCCTCGGCCGCGGCGCGGACCTTTGCGAGGTACTCGGCGGTGTCGACGGGGTGGTTGCTCGGGCTCGTGGTGCCGTCGAGGAGTTCTCGGAGGATGTCGAGGTGGCCGCCGTGGCGGAGTTCTTCGTTGAGGACTCGGAGGATCATCGCGGCGAGGGTGGTGGTCTGGTGGCCGGGGGTGAAGTGTTCGACCCAGCCGGGGGAGTCGAGGGCGTGGAGCTCGATGGTTCGGTCGGCGTTGGTGCAGGTCTGGTGGTACCAGTCCAGGATGTACGCCGAAGTCTCGTCGGGGCGGGCCCACATGTCGGCGCCGCCGAGGAGGTCCTCGTCGCCGGGGATCTCGCGGTCCAAGTCGCGGCCGAAAGCGCCGCCCAGGTAGCCGTACTCCATGCCGCCCAGGTGCTTCAGGACGCCCAGGACGTTGGTGCCGGACGGCGTGATCGGGCGGCGGAGGTCGTACTCGGACAAGCCCGCGGCCTTCTGCAGGTTGGTGGCTCGGGCGGTGCGGAGGGACTGGTGGAGCTCGGCCTTCAGGTCCATGGGGCAACGATAGAAGCCGCGGTGATTCAGTGGTGAGCACGGATGCCGGGAGCAGGGCCGTCGGCCGATCCTCGTCGTACCGAACGACAACCCGAGGAGACACCATGAGCAGCATCGGTACGACGGTCAGGACGTGGAAGATCCAGCCGGGCACGATCGGGCTCTGGATCCTGCGGCTGGTGCTCACCGCCGAGTTCGCCGCCGCAGGGATCATGAAGCTGGCCGGTAACGAGCAGATGGTCGCCATGTTCGGCGAACTCGGCACCGGCCAGTGGCTGCGGTACGCCGTCGGCGTGCTCGAGATCGCCGGGGCGCTCGGCCTGCTGATCCCGCGCCTGTGCGGCCTGGCCGCGCTCGGCCTCGCGGCCCTGATGACCGGCGCCGCGCTCACCAACGCGTTCGTGCTCGACGTATCCCCGGCCGTCCCACTCGCCATGCTGGCAGTCGCCGGCCTGGTCGCCTGGTTCCGCCGGTCGACGATCCAGGCCCTTTTCCGGCGATGAACGGGCCCGGCACGAACTGCTTCAGGAGACCGAACCGAAGCGGGCGAGACAGTGCCAGACGCGCTTGAGGTCCTGGGCGTCGTACTGGCCGAACGCCTGGGCGAGGACGTGAGGAGTCAACCAACCGTCGTCGGCCAGGTGTTCGGCCAGTACGACGTACTGCGGTCCCCGGAAGTATGGGTGACGTCGGAGTTCTTCGACGGTCAGCTTGAACCCGTCGTGCCATTCGAGGGGGCAAGGGAGTCGTCGGGCGGCGCGTTCGACGGGGGTGCCGCGGAAGCTCGGGTCGAGGACCAGGGCCTCGACATCGCGGTCGATGCGGAGCGGTCCGTGGACCTGGGCCTCGATGTAGTCGTCGAGCGGATCCTGGTGATCGGCCTCAGCGAGCGCGATCAGCGACATCCTGGCGGCGACGCCGAAGTGGGTCGGCTCGAACGTGCTGTCGGGGTAGCAGAACGTCGTCCGGGGGAGGACGTCCGCGGTCAGTCGAAGATGGGCGGAACCGAAGCGTGGGGCCGCGCCGGCCGATCGGCGGCGGAAGTTGAGCGCGCCGTAGACGGGACGGATGTGAGCCGGCGCCTCGTCGTACGCGCCGTTGAAGATCCTGCTCTCCCAGCGCCAGCGGTCGCCGCCGGGGTGGGCGGTGAGACCGCCGTTGCTGGTGCCGGTCGTGAACTGGGAGACATAGGTGCCGGTCGAAGCCAGCGCGTCGAGCAGACCCGGCCGGTCGGGCTGGAAGTTGAGGGTCACGCGCAGAGCCGGATCGAGCGGCGGGCCTGATGACAGTTCGGTGAGGTGCCGAACGGCGTTCTCGGGTGGCGTCGGCATGCGGAGATCGTAGAGCGCAGGGAGCCCGCGTCCACCGTCAGGGGACGCGGGCTCCAACAGGGACGTGGTCAGCGGGTGCGGTGCTGCTGGGCCAGGTCTCGGAGGTACAGGGCGGACTGCTTCGGGGTGCGCTTCTGGGTGTCGTAGTCGACGCGGACGATGCCGAAGCGCTTTTCGTAGCCGTAGGCCCATTCGAAGTTGTCGAGCAGGGACCAGGCCAGGTAGCCGCGGATGTCGGCGCCTTGGTCGATGGCGTCGGCTACGGCGGACAGGTGGGAGGTGAAGTACGCCGTACGGCCCTCGTCGGCGACGAAACCTGAGGCGTCCGGTTCGTCGTCGAAGGCGGAGCCGTTCTCGGTGATCACCATCGGCAGGCCGGGGTAGTCCTTGCTGATCCGGACCAGCAGGTCGGTGAAGCCCTCGGGGACGATCTCCCAGTCCATCGCGGTGCGAGGGCGATCGAGCGGGACGGTCCGGCTGACGGGGAGGCCGGCAGCGTCGACGGTGCTGCCGTCCTCGGCGTAGCCGGTGAACTTCTGGCTGAAGTAGTAGTTGATGCCCAGGACATCGATCGGCGTGGAGATGGTCGCGAGGTCACCGTCCTCGACCGGCAGCGAAATACCCTCCGACGCCAGGTCCGCGATCACGTCCGCGGGGTAACGCCCGTGGACCAGCGGGTCCAGGTACAGGCGCGCGCCCATTCCGTCGGCCCGGCGGGCAGCCTCCCGGTCCGGTGCGGCGTCCGAGGCCGGGTACGCCGTGGCGGCGTTCAGCGTGATCCCGATGTCGAGCTTGCGCGGCGCCGCCTCGCGCATCCGCTCGGTCGCGAGCCCGTGGCCGAGCAGCAGGTGGTGGACGGCGGAGACGGCGGCCGGGTAGTCGCGCTTGCCGGGCGCGTGCGCGCCGTACGCGTACCCGAGCATCGCCGAGCACCACGGCTCGTTCAGCGTCGTCCAGGTGTCGACCCGGTCGCTCAACGCGTCGAACACCAGCATCGAGTAGTCCGCGAACCGGTACGCCGTGTCACGCACGGGCCAGCCGCCGGCGTCCTCGAGCTCCTGCGGCAGGTCCCAGTGGTAGAGCGTCACCCACGGGTCGATGCCCTGGGCAAGGAGTTCGTCGACCAGCCGGTCGTAGAAGGCGATCCCGGCCGGGTTGACCCCGCCGCGGCCGTGCGGCTGGACCCGGGTCCAGGACACCGAGAACCGGTAGGTGTCCATCCCGAGATCCTTGATCAGGGCCACGTCCGCGGGCATCCGGGTGTAGTGCTCGCAGGCGACGTCACCGTGGTCGCCCGCGTGCACGGCGCCGGGGACGCGGCAGAAGGTGTCCCAGATCGAGGGGGTCCGGCCGTCGACGTCGACGGCGCCCTCGATCTGGTACGCCGAGGTGGCCACCCCCCAGCGGAAACCGCTCGGCAGTCGCGCCGCGAGGTCCGCCTCGGAGGTGGTGGTGGGGGCAGCAGATGTGTTCATGGTGGACGTGCGGCGTTCCGCGCCCGGCCGGTGGGCAGGCGCGGAACGCCGTACTGACTCCCTTCGGGAAGAGTTAGGCGACGGGGACCCGGCCGGGCAGCCAGCAGGCCACCTGACGGTTCGGGTCGTTCCTGGCCTCCGGGACGCCGAGGACGGGGATCTCCGTCGAGCAGCGGTCGAACGCGTGCGGGCAGCGAGGGTGGAAGGCGCAGCCGGTGGGCATGCCGCGCAGGTCGGGCGGCGAGCCCGGGATCCCGCTCAGCTCCCGGCGCGGGCCACGCAGCGCCGGGAAGGACTTCAGCAGTCCTTCGCTGTACGGGTGCAGGGAGTCCTTGTAGAGGTCGGCCGAGCGAGCCTCCTCGACGATCCGGCCGCCGTACATGATCGCGATCCGGTCCGAGAACTCGACCAGCAGCGACAGGTCGTGGGTGATGAACAGCACCGAGAACCCGAGCCGCTCGCGCAGCTCGACCAGCTGGGCCAGGATCTGGCGCTGCATCACCACGTCCAGCGCGGTGGTCGGCTCGTCCATGATCACGATCTGCGGCTCGAGCACGAGCGCCATCCCGATCATCACCCGCTGCCGCATGCCGCCGGACAGCTGGTGCGGGTAGGCGTCCATCCGGTCCGCGGAGATGCCGACCAGCTTGAGCATGTCCTTGGCCCGGGCCCAGCGGGCCTCGGAGCTGAGCTGCGGCTCGTGCGCGCGGATCACGTCGAGCATCTGGGTGGAGACCTTATGCACCGGGTTGAGTGAGTTCATCGCGCCCTGGAACACGATCGAGGTCTCGGCCCAGCGGAACTTGCGCAGCTCGGCCGGCGACAGCGCCATCACGTCGTACGGCTGGTCGCCCGGCGGGTGGTACACGACCGAGCCGCCGCTGATCACGCCGGGCGGCGGGAGCAGCCGCGTCACGCCGTACGCGAGGGTCGACTTGCCGGAACCGCTCTCGCCGGCCAGGCCGAGCACCTCACCGCGGTGCAGGGTCAGCGTGACGTCGCGGACCGCGCGCACGGCCTGGTCGCCCAGCCCGTAGTCGACGTTGAAGTCCTTGATCTCCAGGACTGGTTGCTTCGCCATCAGACCGTGCCCTTCGCTTCGCCGGCGCGGACCACCGGGGTGACCGGGGCCTTCCTGCCGGAGGTGTTCAGCACCGGGGTGAACCCGACCTTCATCCGGACCGTGTGGCCGTCCTTGGTCTTCACCCGGGTGTGCCCGCTGCTGCGCAGCCGCGGGCTGACGAACTCGTCGATGCCGAAGTTGACCAGGGACAGCGCGGTGCCCAGTACGGCGATCGCCAGGCCGGCCGGGACGAACCACCACCACGCGCCCTGGGCGAGGGCCTGCTGGCTCTGCGCCCAGAACAGGATCGTGCCCCAGTTCCACTCCGAGATCGTCGAGATGCCGATGAAGGCCAGCGTGATCTCCGACATCACCGCGAAGATCACCGTCCCGACGAAGCCCGAGGCGATGATCGCGGTCAGGTTCGGCAGGATCTCGACGGTGATGATCCGCCAGGTGCTCTCACCGGTCGCGCGGGCGGCCTCGACATAGTCGCGGCGCCGCAACGACAGCGTCTGTGCTCGCAGTACTCGAGCACCCCACGCCCACGAGGTCAGACCGATGACGAGGGCAACCATCAGGTCACCGGCGCCGGGAATGGTCGAGGCGACGATGATGATCAGCGGCAGCGCCGGGATGACCAGGAAGACGTTCGACAGCGCGGACAGCCCCTCGTCGGCGACGCCGCCGAGGAACCCCGAGCTGACCCCGATCAGGACCGACAGCGCGGTCGCGATGACGCCGGCCAGCAGGCCGACGAACATCACGCCGCGGGTGCCGACCAGGATCTGGGAGAAGATGTCCTGCCCCAGGTGGGTGGTGCCGAACCAGTGCGCGCCCGACGGCGGCTGGATCAGGTCGGCGCTGCGCGCGGACGGGTCGTACGGCGCGATCCACGGCCCGATGATCGCGATCAGGCAGAACAGCGCGAGCACGATCAGGCCGGTGGCGGCCTTCGGGTTCGCGACGAACCGCAGCCGCTGGCGCTTGGCCGGCGCGGCCGCGACCTCGGGGCCGTCGGGGGTGACCGCCGTGATGGTGCTGGTCGGTGCGGACATCGGTCAGCCCTCCTTGCGGGTACGCGGGTCGAGCAGCAGGTACGCGATGTCGGCGATTAGGTTGGCGACCAGCACCGAGATGGTGATCACCAGGAAGACGCCCTGCATCAGCGGGTAGTCCTTCGCGCCGACGGCCTGGAACAGGTTGTAGCCGATGCCGGGGTAGGAGAAGACGATCTCCACCAGCAGCGTGCCGCCGACGATGAAGCCGAGCGACAGCGCGAAACCGGACACGTTCGGCAGCAGCGCGTTGCGGGCGGCGTAGCTGAGCATCACCCGGCGCTCGGACAGGCCCTTGGCGTGCGCGACGGTGATGTAGTCCTCCGAGGCGACGGTGACCATCATGTTGCGCATGCTGAGGATCCAGCCGCTGACCGACGAGATCAGGATCGTCAGCGCCGGCAGCAGGCTGTGCTGGACGGCGCTGCCGATGAACACGCTGTCCCAGGCCGGCACCAGGCCGGGCTCGTACCCGCCCGACGACGGGAAGAAGCTGCCCGAACCGGCCAGCAGCGTGATCGCGATCAGGCCGAGCCAGAAGTACGGGATCGACGACAGGAACGTCGTCACCGGGAGCAGCCCGTCCAGCCAGGAGCCGCGCCGCCAGCCGGCCAGGACTCCGAGGCCGGTGCCGATGACGAAGCTGGCGAACGTCGTGATGCCGACCAGCGCGATCGTCCACGGCAGGCTCTGGCCGAGGATCTCCGAGACCGGCGTCGGGAAGAAGGTGAACGACAGGCCGAGATCGCCCTTGAACACCTGGCCCCAGTAGTCGACGTACTGGCTCCACAGGCTGGCGTTCTTGTCCAGGCCGAACAGCACGTACAGCGAGTTGATCGCCTCGGTGCTCATCTGGCCCTGGAACTTGTTGATCAGCGAGGTGACCGGGTCACCGGGGATCATCCGCGGGATGAAGAAGTTGATCGTGATCGCCGCCCAGGCGGTGAACAGGTAGAAGGCGATCCGTTGCAGCAGGAACTTCACTTCGCCGCTCCTTCCTCGTAGAGCCAGCAGGCCGCCCAGTGGGCCTGGCCGCTGTCGACCAGCGGTAGCTCGAACCGCGGCGGCAGGTCGGTGGAGCACTTCGGCATCGCGTGCACGCAGCGCGGGTGGAACCGGCAACCGGTCGGCGGCGCGATCAGGCTCGGCGGCTCACCCCCGGCCTCGTCCTCGGGCGCGTCCTTGGCGTCACCGACCCGGTCCAGCCGGTCGGGGTCGGGCGCGCTCTCGATCAGTAGCCGCGTGTACGGGTGGGCCGGGTTCTGCGTGACGGTCTCGGAGTCGCCGCCCTCGACCATCCGGCCGGCGTACATCACCAGGGTCTCGTCGGCGAAGTACCGGGCCGAGGCGATGTCGTGGGTGATGTAGAGGATGGCCAGGTCGAGGCGTTCCTTCAGGTCCCGCAGCAGGTTCAGTACGCCGAGCCGGATGGACACGTCGAGCATCGAGACCGGCTCGTCGGCCAGCAGCACCTCGGGGTTGGCGCCGAGCGCGCGGGCGATCGACACCCGCTGGCGCTGGCCGCCGGACAGCTCGTGCGGGAACTTGTCGAGGTAGCGCTCCGGCGGGGTCAGCTGGACCCGCAGCAGCAGGGCGTTCAGGTTCTGCTCGAGATCGGCGCTGCCGTTGCCCGCGCGGCCGTGGATCTTCAGCGCGCGGGTCAGGTGGTAGCGCACGGTGTGGACCGGGTTCAGCGAGGCGAACGGGTCCTGGAAGATCATCTGCACCCGGCGGCAGTAGGCGCGGAACGCGCGGCCGCCGTTCACGGTGATCAAGTCGCCGTGCAGCCGGATGTCGCCGTCGGTGCGCTTGTACAGCTGCGCCATCAACCGGGCGACGGTCGACTTGCCGGAGCCGGACTCGCCGACCAGGGCGGTGACCCGCCCGCGGCGCAGCGTCAGCTGGATGTCGTCCACCGCGTGCACGGCCTTGCGCTCCTTGGTGAACAGGTCGCGCAGGCCCCGGCGTACGGGGAAGTGTTTGGTGAGGTTCTCGGCCTCGAGGACCACGTCGTCGGTCGTGGTCGGTGGTGCTGCTGGCGTCGCCGTCATTTCCGACTCCTCGCTCGGTGGGCACAGGGAACCGCGGCCGGGAGCCCCAGGGTGGAGAGCTCCCGGCCGCGGCGGGGTGTCAGGCCCCTGCGGGCTTGAGCTTGAGGACGATCTCCAGCGCGTTCTGCTGGGTCGGCTGGGCCGGCCCGTACGGGTTGGTGTCGTCCGGCCACCCGACCCAGTTCTTGGTGCTGTAGAGCGCACCGATGTTGGAGGCACCGGTCGGGATGATCGGCATCTGGTCGACCATGATCTTCTGCAGCGTGTTCAGCGCCGCCGTCCGGGCCGCGTCGTCGGCCGCGTTGGCGTACTCGTCCAGCGCCTTGGTCGCGTCGGCGTTGCTGAAGCGGCCGTAGTTGCCGCTCACGCCACCCTTGCCGACCGGCTTCAGGATCTTGCCGTCCATGATGTTCTGGTAGATGTCGTACGGCGTCGCGCCGCCGTTGGTCCAGTGCATCCCGGCCTGGAAGTTGCCCTCGTCGAACGCCTTGAACCAGGCGTCCTGGTTGGCCTTGTCGACGGTGGCCTTGATCCCGATCTGGGACAGGTTGTCCTTGATGATCTCCAGACTGGTGACGTAGTCGGACCAGCCGGCCGGGTTGGTCAGCGTGATGGTGACCGGCTTGCCGGTCGGGTCCTTCAGCGTCTCGCCCTCGAGCTTGAAGCCCGCGCCGGTCAGCTCGGTCTTGGCGGCCTCGACGTCGACGGCGTGCTTCTTGTCCTTGAACTCCGGCGCGATGAACGACTCACCGGCCGGGGCGGGGATCCCGGTGACGGACTCGATCTTCGGGTAGAAGTACCCGGCCTCGGCCTGGGTGAAGATGTCGTCGCGGTTGATCACCTTGTCCATCGCCCGGCGCAGCGCCGGGTTGTCGAACGGCTTCACGGTGGTGTTGATCCACAGGCCGTGGATGCCCAGCGTGCCCGGCGCCCAGACCTTGTGGTTCTTCTCGTCTTTGGCCTGGAAGACCGTCTTCACGTTCGGGACGAAGACGAAGCTCCACTCCGAGGCGCCGTTGGCCAGCGCGGTGGTCTGCGCGTTGTTGTCGTTGTACGACGTGTAGCGCAGCTCCTTGACCTTCGGCAGCTCCTGCCAGTACTTGTCGCGCAGCTCCAGCGTGGTGGTCTGCGGGGTGAACGACTTCAGCTTGTACGGGCCGGTGCCGATCGGGTTCTTGACGGTGTCCTGGCTCGGGTCCTTGAACGCCGACCACTGGGCCTTGGGGATCACGAAGACGCCGAGGATCTTGTTCTGGTTGACGAACTGCGACCGGGTGAAGGTCAGGTCGACCTTGTTCCCGGACTGGGTGATCGTGCCGTACGGGATCGCGTCCTGGTTCAGCCCCTCGTTGTCCTTGCGGAGCTGGAAGGAGTAGGCCACGTCCTCGGCGGTCATCGGCTTGCCGTCGGACCAGGTGACGCCGTCGCGGATCGTGAAGGTGACCTTCTTGAAGTTGTCGGCCCAGACGAAGTCGGTGGCCAGCCAGGGCTTGCCCTTCTCCTGCGGCTTGAGCGCGTTGATCATCACCAGCGGCTCGTAGATCATCCACCGGTACCCGAGCGAGGCGCCCGAGGAGGAACCGAGGAACGGGTTGTGGTTCTCCGTCTGCGGGCCGTTCGGCATGCCCACGTTGAGCACCGTGGCGCCGCCGCCGGAGCTGGCGTTCGAGTTGTTCGTGTCCCCGTTGCTGCAGGCAGCCAGTGCTGCCGCGAGCAGGCCCGCGAGGGCCAGCGCGACTGGGCGTCGTGCTCGCATCGTTCCTCCTGTGTTCGTCCACTGCTGGCGGATGACGGTCGGATGACTGTCGGATGGTGCGGTTGGGCTCGCATCGTGCCGTGAAAGCGCTCTCATGGAAAGAGCGGGCGGCTTAACGGATCGGTATCGGCGGTCTGGGAGGGTGCCGGTGGCGAAGCAGGGGCAGCTACCTCGCCACCGGACGCTCTACGAGGGGCGGGCGGGGGCGGTTGAGCTGCGCACGATCAGCGTCGTGGGCAGCACCTGGGGAGCCTCCGGCAGCGGCTTGCCGCCGAAGTAGTCCATCAGCATCCGGGCCGCCGCCTGGCCCATCTGGCGCATCGGCTGATGCACCGTGGTCAACGGCGGCTCGGTGTGCTGGGCGTACGGGATGTCGTCGAAGCCGACCACCGACACGTCGTTCGGCACGTTCCGCCCGGTCTCCCGGACGGCCTGGATGGCACCGCCGGCGGACAGGTCGTTGTGCGCGAAGATCGCGTCGAACTTGATGCCGGCCTCGAGGGCCTGCTGGACGCCGCGGCGTCCGCTTTCGTGGGTGAAGTCGCCTTCGAAGACGAGCCGTGGGTCCAGCTCGAGACCGGCCGCCGCGTAGGTGTCGCGGAAACCGTCCAGGCGTTCCTGGGTACAGCCGAACCAGTCGACGCCGGTGATCACCAGCGGGCGGCGGCGACCGAGCTCCAGCAGGTGCCGGGCGGCGGCCTCACCTCCGGCCCGGTTGGTGGTGGCGACGGACGGGAACACGGGTTGCTTGGCCCGGTCGTCGATCAGGACGACCGGCAGGCCACGCGAGTGCAACTGCTCGATGTAGGCGAGCGTGCCTTCCGGCTCGATCACCAGCAGGCCGTCGAACGACTGCGCCGAGACCTGCGAGGCGAACTGCTGCATCGACTCCTCACCCCGGTTGCAGGTGAACAGCAGCAGGCCGTAGCCCTCGGTCTCGACCACGTCGACGGCGCCTTGCAGCACCTCACCCATCCAGGGCCAGGTGAGCGAGGGGACCAGCATGCCGACGATCCGGGTCCGGCCGCGGGCCAGGCCGACGGCCCGGGCGCTGGGCACGTACCCGAGCTCGTCGATCACCTGGCGGACCCGTTCGGCGGTCCGCAGGTCGAGTTCGCCCTTGCCGTTCAGGACCCGCGAGACGGTCGTCTTGCTGACTCCGGCACGGGCCGCGACATCGGCGATCGTGATCGACATTCACAGCTCCCCTCGGGCGGTGGGGTGGTGCGGGGCGGTTTGTTGCCGATTCGTGAACGCGGTGTTCGGAACCGGTTTCGGAAGCGGTTCCGTAGAGTGAAGCCGAGTGGGCCAGGTCACGTCAATCACGACGCGATAACGAAACCAGGACTAAGTTCACGTTTTGTAAGAAGTCCGGCGCGCGGTCGGCCTCCGGGTCTGGCGACCCGGCGCTGCGGCATGATGGACTGCGGGGGAGGGATCGATTTCAGGGGCCGCCGGGGTGGCCCGGCAGCCGGGGTCGCAGAGGGCGGGTCGAGAAACACCATGGACGGACGCCGGACGACTGTGCGCGACATGCGGCGGTCCAACCGGTCGGTGATCCTGACCAGCATCTACCGGCAGGGACCGCTGAGCCGGTACGAGCTCGGCCGCGAGACGTCGCTGAGCGCGGCCAGCGTGAGCAACCTGGTCGGCGAGCTGCTGGAAGAGGGCATCGTCGAGGAGGCCGGGTCGGTCGAGTCCGACGGTGGCCGGCCGCGCGTGCTGCTGCGGGTCGCGCCGGCTTTTGGGTACGTCGTTGGTGCCGAGGTCGGTGAGACGAGGGTCAGGGTCGAGCTGTTCGACCTGGCGATGTCGGTGCTCGCGACCGTGGTCTACCCGATCGAGACGCCGAAACCCGCGCCCGAGCTGGCGGTCAAGTACGTGCTGCAGGGACTCGACGCGGTGATCGCGCAGGCCGGCGTACGGGCTGATCGTGTGCTGGGGTTGGGGGTTGCGGTCGCCGGCGTGGTCGAAGGGCCGGCGGACGCCGTCGTGCACGCGCAGACGCTGGGGTGGGACGGCGTTCCGCTGGGCGCGATGCTTGCGGCGGGGACGGACATCCCGATCCAGGTGGACAACGGCGCGAACACGTTGGGCCAGGCCGAGATGTGGTTCGGTGCCGGGCGTGGTGCGACGGACGCTGTGGTGGCGCTGGTCGGGTCCGGTGTCGGAGCGGCCCTGGTGACCGGCGGGACGAGCTACCGCGGCACGCGCAGCAGCGCGGGCGAGTGGGGCCACACCACGATCATGTACGGCGGCCGCCGGTGCCGGTGCGGCGCCGAGGGCTGCCTCGAGGCGTACGTCGGCGCTGAAGGCGTGCTCGATCGGTACCGGTTGGCGGGTGGGTCTGCTGCTCGGTCCGATGACGACGAGGCGGAGTTCATCGCGTTGCTGGGGGCTGTCGAGTCGTCCGAGGTGGCGGCGAAGGTCGTCGAGGACACCATCGGGTATCTGGCCGCGGGATTCGCGAACTTGGTGAACCTGGTCAACCCCGAGCGGATCGTGCTGGGTGGGTGGTCGGGCTTGCTGCTGGGGGAGCGGTATTTGCCCGAGCTGCGCGAGGCGGTGGGGAAGCACGCACTGCATCGCCCGTACGCCCAGGTGACGATCGAGCTGTGTGAGCTGGGTCGAGATGCAGTTGCTCTGGGGGCGGCGACGCTGCCGGTCCTCCGGTTGCTGCGTGAGGGCGGCACCACCAAACGGCTCGCTGCCAGCTGATTCCTGGAGTTCCGCAACCTGAACTCGCTGCGCGAGGTTCAGGACTTCAACTATGCTTTGAAAAAACCGCCTTTCCACCCTTTGGGGGTCACCGATGGTCGAGCTCTCCCCGCTTCGGCAGGACTTCGTCTGGGGTACCGCCACCTCGGCGTACCAGATCGAGGGCGCTGTCGACGCCGACGGCCGGCTGCCGTCCATCTGGGACACGTTCTGCCGGGTTCCCGGCGCGATCGACAACGGCGACACCGGCGACGTCGCCTGTGACTCCTACCACCGCTGGCCCGAGGACCTCGCGCTGATCAAGCAGCTCGGTGTCGACGCGTACCGGTTCTCGATCGCCTGGCCGCGGGTGATCCCGACCGGGTCCGGCGCGGTCAACGAGGCCGGTCTGGCCTACTACGACCGGATGGTCGACGATTTGCTTGCCGAAGGCATCAAACCCTTCGTCACCTTGTACCACTGGGATCTGCCGCAGGCGCTGCAGGACCTGGGGGGCTGGGACCACCGCGACACGGCGTACCGGTTCGCCGAGTACGCCGCGGTGGTCGGCGCGCGGCTCGGCGATCGCGTCCGCGACTGGGTGACGCTGAACGAGCCGCTCTGCTCGGCCTGGATCGGCCACTGGGAAGGGCGGATGGCGCCCGGTATCACCGACCCGGCGACGGCCGTGCGCGCGTCGTACAACCTGTTGCTGGCGCACGGTCTCGGCGTCCAGGCGCTGCGCGAGGGGTGCCCCGAGCCGCCGTCGGTCGGTCTGGTCGTCAACCTGAGCGGCTGCGAGCCGGCCAGCCAGAGCGCCGAGGACATCCGCGCCTCGCGGATCGCCGACGGGCACATCAACCGCTGGTGGCTCGACCCGACGTCCGGCCGCGGTTTCCCGACCGACATGGTCGAGACGTACGGCGTCGAGCTGCCCGAGCAGCCCGGTGATCTCGACATCATCGCCGCGCCGACCGACTTCATCGGCCTGAACTACTACTTCCGCCAGATCATCAGGGCCGACGACAGCGTCCCCGTTCTCGGCTTCAGCCAGGTCCCGGGCCCGAACGCCGAGCACACGATGCTCGACTGGGAGATCCACCCGGCCGGCCTGGAGGAGCTGATCCTGCGGCTGGCCAAGGAGTACGGCGCCGAGAAGATCTACATCACCGAGAACGGCTCGGCCTGGGTCGACCAGCCCGACGCGGACTTCGTCGTCGACGACACCGACCGTACGGCGTACCTCGAAGGGCATCTCGCCGCCTGCGTCCGCGCGGTGCAGCAGGGTGCGCCACTGGCCGGGTACTTCGCCTGGTCCCTGATGGACAACTTCGAGTGGGCCTACGGCTACGCCCCGCGCTTCGGCCTCGCCTATGTCGACTACCCGACCGGCAAGCGCGTGCTGAAGACCAGCGGCACGACGTACGCCGAGCTGGTGCGTTCGCACCGCGCCTGACCTAAACGCAACGAAGCCCTCCCGGACTCGAGGTCCGGGAGGGCTTCGGCGTACTGACGGTCAGACGGTCCACTTCTGGTTGGCGCCGCCGCCGCAGGTCCAGATCTGCGTCGGGGTGGCGTTCGCCGCGTTGTTGCCGGTGACATCGAGACACTTGTTCGCCCGTGGGTTCACCAGGTCCCTGGCTCCGGAGTACGTCCACTGCTGGGCCGCATTCCCGTTGCAGGTGGCGATCTGTACACGGGTGCCGTCGGCAACACCGGCGTTCGCGACGTCCAGGCACTTGCCCAGGGCACGGATCGTGCCGTCACCCGGCCGGGTCCACTTCTGCGCGTTGCTGCCGTTGCAGTCGTAGAGCTGGACGGTGGTGCCGTCGGCCGCGTTCGCGCCGGCGACGTCCAGGCACTTGCCGGCCAGGCCGGTGATCTGGCCGCCGCCGCCACCGCTGCTGCCCAGGGTCGAGACCCGGACGTAGTCGACGACCATCGACTGCGGCATTACCGTGCTGCCGTCGGGGTAGCCCGGCCAGTAGCCGCCGACCGCGACGTTCATGATCATGAAGAACGGGTGGTTGTAGACCCACTGGCGGCCACCGAGGTCGGCCGGTGTCCGGCGCTGGAACTGCACGCCGTCGACGTACCAGGTGATCGAGTCCGGCGCCCAGTCGACCGCGTAGGTGTGGAAGTCGTTGCGGAACGGCTGGCCGTTCGGCGACTGGTACGACGCGCCGATGCCACCCTCGCCGGAGTAGCCCGGACCGTGCAGCGTGCCGTGCACGGTGTTCGGCTCGCGGCCGATGTTCTCCATGATGTCGATCTCGCCGTCGGTCGGCCAGTTGCCGCCGCCGAGCATCCAGAACGCCGGCCAGACACCCTGCGTGCCGGGGATCTTGATCCGGGCCTCGAAGCGGCCGTACGTCTGCGTGAACGTCTGCGCGGTCAGCAGCCGGGCCGAGGTGTACTCGCAGGTGCCGTAGTGGCACTGGAAGCCGCCGCTCTCGCGGCGGGCGGTGATCACCAGGTTGCCACCGCCGTCGAGCGCGGCGTTGCGGGTCGAGTTGGTGTAGTACTGCCGCTCGTTGTTGCCCCAGCCGCCGCCTCCGATGTCGAAGCGCCACTTGCTCTGGTCGGGGCCTTGGCCGGACGGGCCGTCGAAGTTGTCCTCCCAGATGGTGGCCTGGGGGGCCATCGCCTGGGCGGCGGCGTCGTCGCCCGGCGTCCGGGCGTCGGCGGGGGACTGGAGTACGGCGGTGCCGAGCAGTGCGGCGCCTGCGGCGAGCAGGGCGGCGACCCGGAACCGGGAACGCGGGAACCTCATGCGTGCCTCATTTCTCGCGCGGCCGAACGGGGCGGTCCGGCCGTCGTGGGGGCGGGGGCGGGACGGAACGAGACAAGGAATCGCTGGGAGGGAGCTTGCTGTGAGAACGCTCCCACGTCAAGACCACACGTAAATACAAGGCGTGAAAAAAGGCGCCGTCCGGCATTGACTCCGACAGGCACCGATGGTTACCTGCTGATGACCACCAGTTGCGGCGCGGGCAGACGCCGGACCCGGGGTTCTCTTCGTCCCCTGTGCAACCCCTTGAGCAAAAGGGAGATCCGCCCATGCCCCGCACCCTTCGTCGTGCCCGCCCCGGACGACGACGCCTGCTCCCCGCCCTGGCGGGATTCGCGGCCCTCTCGGTGGTCGCCACCGGCCTGAGCCTCGGCAACCCGCAGCCCGCCCACGCCGCCGGCGAGCAGGTCAACGTCTGGCTGACCACGACCAACGACGGCGCCGGCCGCAACGTGACCCGCGGCCTGCAGCAGCAGACCCCGGTGAACTTCGGTCCGGCCGGCGGCACCGCCAACCAGACCGTCACGGTCAACGAGAACACGACGTACCAGACCTTCGAGGGCGGTGGCGCGTCGTTCACCGACAGCGCCGCGTGGCTGCTGAACAGCAGCAACACGATCACCGCCGCGACCCGCAACCAGGTCATGAAGGACCTGTTCGACCCGGTCAACGGGATCGGCCTGGCCTTCACCCGCAACCCGATGGGTGCGTCCGACCTGGCCCGGTTCAATTATTCGTACGACGACACCTGTTGCGACCTGAACGACTTCACCATCAACCACGACCTCGCCGACGTCGTACCGCTGACCAAGCAGGCCAAGCAGCTGAACCCGGCGCTGAAGGTGAAGGGTGCGCCGTGGAGCGCGCCGGCCTGGATGAAGGACAACAACAAGTTCACCAACCGCGGCTGGCTGAAGGCCGAGTACTACCCGCTGTACGCGCAGTACTTCGTCAAGTACGTGCAGCAGAACGAGGCCCAGGGCAACCACATCGACTACGTGTCGGTGCAGAACGAGCCGACCTGCTGCGGCAACGACAACACCGGCTACGCCTCGATGAACTGGAACGGCGCCGGTCTGCTGAACTTCACCAAGAACCACCTGCTGCCGGCGTTCCGGGCGGCCGGGATCACCACCAAGGTGATGGTGCTGGACTACAACTGGGGCAACTACAACGACCTCGGGTCGGTCCCGCTGGCCGACGCCGGGCTGCGCAACGACCCGCTGTTCGGCGGGATCGCCTGGCACGGGTACGGCGGTGACGTGAACCTGCAGACCACCGTGCACAACCAGTACCCGGCCGTGAACCACTACATGACCGAGCACTCGGGCGGCACCTGGATCCCGAACCAGCAGGTCGAGGACATGAACAACCTGATCGACTACACCCGCAACTGGAGCAAGTCCTGGGTGAAGTGGAGCCTCGGCCAGGACCAGAATATGCTTCCGTACGTCGGGGCCGGCTGCAACGTGTGCACCGGGCTGGTCACCATCCAGCGCGGTGGGTCGCGGGCCGGTCAGGTCGACAAGACCGTCGAGTACTACACGATGGGCCACCTGACGAAGTTCGTGAAACCGGGGGCGGCGCGGATCCAGTCCGACGCGAACAACTCGGTGAAGAACGTCGCGTGGAAGAACCCGGACGGGTCGAAGGCGCTGATCGCGTTCAACACCACGGGCAGCGCGCAGTCGGTGCGGGTGAACTGGGGTTCGCAGTCCTTCGTCTACACGCTGCCGACCAAGACCTCGGCGACCTTCACGTGGTCGGGGACGCAAGGTGGCGGTGGTGGTGGGACCGGCGGTCAGATCACCGGGCTGGCGGGGAAGTGCATCGATGTAGCGGGTGCGAACTCGGCGGACGGGACCGGCGTACAGCTCTATGACTGCAACGGCTCGACCGCTCAGCAGTGGACGCGCCCTGGTGACGGGACCGTTCGTGCGCTCGGCAAGTGCCTGGATGTCGCGAGTGGTGGTACGGCGGATGGGTCTCGGGTGCAGCTGTACTCGTGCAATGGCTCGGCTGCTCAGCAGTGGACGTACACGGGCGGGAAGGATCTGGTGAACCCTGCTGCGAACAAGTGTTTGGACGTGACGGGGAACAACTCTGCCAATGCGACGCCGCTGCAGATCTGGTCGTGCACGGGGGCGGCCAACCAGAAGTGGAACGCCTAACCCTCTAGTCGTGGGGTCCGCACGGGGACCCCGCTCGACCGACCGCGCCCCGCGCCCCCGGGGTCGCGGTCGGTCTGTTGTTGACCCTCCGGTGGCCGGAGGGTGCAGAGTTTGCTGCATGACGGCTTCGGTGACCATCGGGGAGTTCTCCCGGCTCACACATCTGAGCGTGAAGACGCTGCACCACTACCACGACATCGAACTGCTCGCGCCCGCCGCGATCGACCCGAGCTCCGGCTACCGCCGGTACGAGATCACCCAGGTGCCGACCGCTCAGCTCATCCGCCGGCTGCGCGAGCTGCAGATGCCGCTCGCGCAGGTCCGGGCGGTGATCGAGGCCCCCGACCTCGCCACCCGCGACCAGACGCTGCGTCTGCACCTCGACCAGATGGAACGCGAGCTGATCCGCACCCAGGAGGTCGTCGCGTCGCTCCGCTCGATGCTCACCCTGTCGCCTGTGGAGCTGGCGGTCGAGTACCGCTTCGTCCCGGCCTTCCGCGCGTACGCCGTCGCCGACCGCGTCGCGCGTGACCAGATCAGCGCCTGGTGCGAGGCGACGTTCGGCCGCCTCGGCGCGATCGCCGGTCAGCTCGGCATCAGCGCCACGGCCGGTGCGACGTACAGCGACGAGTTCTTCGCCGACGACGTCGGCGAGGTCGTCGGCTTCCTGCCCGTCGCGCCCGCGCAACCGCCGTACGAGGGTGTGGAGCTCGTCGATCTCCCGGCCGGTTTCTTCGCGGTGACCGTGCATGCGGGTCCGTTCACGGACTTCGACCGGACCTACGGCGCGCTCGGCAGTCATGTCGCCGAGCACTGCGCGATCGCGCCCGGGCCGATCCGTGAGCTGTACGTCGTCGGGCCGGGCGAGAGCAGCGACCCGACCACTTACCAGACCGAGATCTGCTGGCCGATCCAGCGGATCCCCAATGTCACGACGAAAGGCTGAACCATGTCCGTCACCTTCGCGCAGATCGCCGTCGACTGCGCCGACGTCCAGTCCCAGGCCGCCTTCTGGGCCGAGGTCTTCCAGACCGAAGTCGATGCCGGCAGCAACCAATTCATGGCGACCGTGAACCGCGCCGCCACGGGTGGGCCGGCGATGATGTTCCTCCAGGTCCCCGAGAAGCCGGCCGGCGTCAAGAACCGCCTGCACCTCGACCTCGGCAGCTCGGACTGGGCCGCCGACGTCGACCGCATCGTGGCCCTCGGTGCCAAGCGGGAGGTCGAGTTCACCGAGTACGGGACGCACTGGATCACGCTGACGGATCCTGAAGGCAACGTCTTCGACCTCGCCGAGGCGCACTAGCTCGCGCTGCCCCGCCCGGTGCGTTCGTGCGTCGGACGCGGCGGGCGGTGTCAGTCCATCGTGTCGAGGTGTGCCTCGAGCGCGTCCAGCCGCCCGCGCCACAGGTCGCGGTACGGTTCCAGCCAGGCGTCGATCTCGGCCAAGGGCGCCGGCCGCAGCCGGTACCACCGCCGCTGCGCGTCCTGCCGGACTTCCACCAGCCCGGCATCGCGCAGTACTTTCAAGTGCTTCGACACCGCCGGCTGACTCAGCTCGAGCGCATCCACCAGTTCCCCGACCGGCCGCTCGCCGGCGCGCAACAGATCGAGGATCTCCCGCCGCCGCGGTTCTGCCAGCACCTCGAACGTAGTTGCCATAAGAGGAATATACGCCCGTCGTAGGCGGCGGCCTGTGCTCCCCGGCGAGGCTGCGGCACTCAGCAACCTCGCCGGGCAACAGACGAACAGGCGGGCGTCGCTCGTCAGGTGTAGGGGTCGGTGATTTCCCGGAGGGTGGTGAGGGCCTGGCGTACGGCTCGCCACGGACATCGATTGGTCGGCCGGTGAAGGTGGAGAGCTGGGAGGGCCGATCGGGTTGCTGCTGCAGCTGTTGAGCGGGCGCACCTACGTCACCGCCCAGCTCAGGTGAGGAACGCGGTGTACTGCGGGTCGTTGAGGAGTTTCGCGGTGAGCGGTACGCCGGAGTCGCGGTCGAACGGGTCGGTGTCGTGGGCGTTGCCGATGAGCAAGGCGTGGATCGCGCGGTAGGTCAGCAGGCCGTCGGCGTTGTGGTCGAGGCGGGCGATCAGTGCGGCGTCGAAGTCGGCCTCGATGGCGCGGGTGTCCGGCGACCAGAGTGCGTAGAGCGCGGCTGCGCTCGCGCTGTCGAACACCGGGTCGCCGGCCATGCTCAACAGGCCGAAGTCGAGCACGCTGACCGGCCGGAGTTGGTCGTCGACGAGGATGTTGCCGGCGGTGACGTCGCCGTGTACGAGCTGGGTGTCGTGCGTTGGATTGATTGCGTGAAGACGTTGCTGCAGGCAATCGAGCTTGGTGTCGAACTTGTCGACGAGGCGGTCGAGCTGGTCGCCGTACGTCGCGACGCGCCGGGCGAGAAGGCTGGAGAGCGCGTCGAGCCACGACCCGCGGGCCGCCGTCTGCTGCGCGGGGGCAGTGGGCGCCTCGGCGGAGGAGCGCGGCCGGTAGTCGTGGCGGATTGGTTCTGTCTCGTCGAGGACGGTCATGGCGAAGAGGGCTGGTGGGGCGGGTGTGGTCGCGAGTTCTCCGAGGACGTCGATGACGCAGTCGCGGGCCGCGGGCCAGGTGGTGGTGCCGAACTCGGGGGCGATCTCGTGCAGCGGGCGGCCGGGGAGTTCGGCTTCGATGGTGACGAGCCAGCGGGAGCCTTGGTGGATCTCGAGGATCTCCGGGGTGTGGAAGGGGAGCCGGATCTCGGCGTACAGGTTCTGCAGGCGGTCGAGTTCGGCGCGGGGTGCGTGGAACCAGACTTTCGCGACGCGGTGATCGGCGAGGCGGAAGACGGCGCCTTGCATGCCGATCGCCAGGAGTTCGGGGTGCTGGTGGCCGAGGGCGCGGACGTGCTCGGGGATGACGTCGTCGGTGAACTGCATCCGGGTGAGCCTAGGTGGCCTTGCGGCTGATGCCGACCTGTTTTCAGCTGAAGTCCGCTGGGAAGGTGGCGGTCAGGGCCTCGCGGATCAGGGTGGGGAGGTGTTGCTTGCCGTCGGTGCGGGCCCAGTGGACCAGGGCGATGTGGGTGGCGCCCAGGCAGGCGCCGGAGATCGCGCGGGTCTGGAACTCCTGGTCGGGGTCGGGGTCGTCGCCGCAGAGGGCGGTGACGATTGCGTTCTGGGTGGCGTACTGGTTGTCGAGGTGCCGGGCTCTGAGGGCCGGGACGTCGACCATCAGCTGGAGGCGGGCGAGCAGGAGGTCCCGGTGGTCGGGGGTGGTGCCGGCTGTGGCGGTCTCGATCAGGGCGTGGCCGATTCGGCGTACGAGGGGGTCGTCGGTGGGGCTGTTGACGAGGACGTCGAGGCTGACCGGCGTGTACTCGTCCCAGATGACGAGGTCCTCCTTGGTGGGGAAGTGCCGGTACACGGTCATCGCGGAGACGCCGGCCGCTTCGGCGACCGTGTTCATCGTGGTCGCGTCGTAGCCGTCGCGCTGGAACAGGCGGATCGCCTGGCGTTGGAGCAGCTGCCGGGTTTCGGCCTTGCGGCGTTCGCGAAGACTTGACATGTGGTAGACAGTATCAAAGTGTTAGTAACTACCACTTAAGGGGATTCGATGAGTACGAGAGTCGCGCTGGTGACCGGAGCGTCGCGGGGGATCGGGCGGGCGGTGGCCGAGCGGTTGGCGGCGGACGGTCTGCACGTGGTCGCGCACTACAACGGGCATGAGGCGGAGGCGAAGGAGACGGTCGCGCGGATCGAGCGAGCCGGCGGTACGGCGGTCGCCGTTCAGGCTGAGCTCGGTCGTGAGGGGGGAGTGGAGAAGCTGGTCGACGCCGTACGGACGGAGTCGGGTGGTCGGCTCGCTGTGCTGGTCAACAACGCGGCCGCGGTGCCGGCGGGGCCGATGGTGACGGATACGCCGGAGCGGTTCGACCGGTTGTTCGCGGTGAACGTCAAGGCGCCGTACTTCCTGGTCCAGCAGGCGCTTCCGCTGCTGGTCGAGGGTGGCCGGATCATCAACGTCTCGTCGGTCGCGACCCGGATGGCGAATCCGACGCAGACGTCGTTCGCGATGACCAAGGGTGCGCTCGAGGTGATGACCCGGACGCTCGCGCAGGAACTGGGCGGCCGGGGGATCACGGTCAACGCCGTCGCTCCCGGCGGAACCCGGACGGCGGACAACGCGGAGGCCTTCATCGGACTGGAGGACTTCATCACCAACCTCACCGCTCTCGGCCGCCTCGGGCAGGCCGAGGACGTCGCCGACGTGATCGCCTGGCTTGCCTCCGACCGGTCCCGCTGGGTCACCGGCCAAACGATCGACGCCAGCGGCGGCCTGCACCTGGGGCCGAAGATCGCCTAGCTCTCGGGCATTAGTTGGTGAGGTACTTGGCGATGGCGAGGCTTCGGCGGTTGTAGGTGGGGTCGTCGTCGAGGGCCAGTTTGTCGAAGATGGCGTAGACGTGTTTTTCGACGGCGCTCTGGGAGATGAAAAGCTTCTTGGCGATCCCCCGGTTGTTGTGGCCTTCGGCCATGGTGGCGAGGACTTCGTGCTCGCGCGGGGTGAGGGTGCTGAGCGGGTCGGTGTGGGTGGTGCGGGCGAGGAGCTGGCGGACGACGTCGGGGTCGAAGGCGACGCCGCCGGCGCCGACGCGGTCCATGGCTTCGAGGAACTCCTCGACGCGCATCACCCGGTCCTTGAGCAGGTAACCGAAGCCTTCCTGGCCCGAGGTGATGAGTTGGGTGGCGTAGGCCTTCTCGACGTACTGGGACAGGACGAGGACGCCGACCTCCGGCCACTCGGTGCGGATGGTGAGGGCGGCGCGGAGGCCTTCGTCGGTGTGGGTGGGCGGCATGCGCACGTCGACCACGACGAGGTCCGGTGCCTCGCCGGTCGCGACGGCGGTGCGGACGGCGGCGACCAGGGAGTCGCCGTCGCCGACCGCCGCGAGGACCTCTTGGCCCTCCTCTTCGAGCAGCAGGACCATTCCCTGGCGCAGAAGGATGTTGTCGTCGGCGAGCATCACTCGCATGGCAGCTCCGCTCGGATCGTGGTGGGCCCGCCGGGCGGGCTGTCGATGGTGAAGGTGCCGTCGTACGCCGCGACGCGGCCGGCCAGGCCGGTGAGGCCGCGGCCGCGGGGATCGGCGCCGCCGCGACCGTCGTCCGTGACGGTCACGACGACCGCGGTCGGCTCGGTCGCCGGTGCGAAGCCGAGCGGCGCTGGGACTGCTGCCTGGACACTGATCCTGATCCGCTCCGCTCCTGAGTGCTTCGAGGCGTTGGTGAGCGCTTCGGAGATCACGAAGTACACCGCGGTCTCGACCGGCGCCGGCGGGCGGATGGGCAGGTCGTACCTCAAGGTGACCGGGATGCCGGAGCGCTCGGCCAGGACACTGACGACCTCCTGCAGGCCCAGCTGGTCGAGCACGGTCGGGTAGACGCGCCAGGCGACGTCGCGGAGGTCGGCCAGCGCCTGCTCGGACTCGTCGTGGGCCTGGCGAACCAGGTCGGCGGCGTGCACCGGGTCGCGGGACCGGCGGGCCCGGCTGAGCAGCAGGCCGAGCGCGACCAGGCGTTGCTGGACGCCGTCGTGCAGGTCACGCTCGATCCGGCGGCGTTCGTCGTTCACGACCTGGATGACCTCGGCCCGGCTCAGGGTGAGCTCGGAGACCCGCCGGGCCAGCACGTCCTCGGCCGACGGGGTCAGGTGGTGGCGGGCCAGCGCGACGTCGAGCTGTCTGACGCCGGCGATGCCCATCACGTTCAGGTAGAGCAGGACCAGGCCGGGGATCGCGGCGACGGCGATCGTCGCCGAGCTGACCGCGCCGCCGTCCTCCTCGATGAATCCCCAGGCGCCGCCGAAGATCCACGCCGACAGCATCGACCCGGCCACCACCAGGCCGAAGACGAGCAGCAGCAGGACCAGCCCGCCGAGCAGGCCGAGCGGCCAGCGGCGCGCGACGTACCCGAAGGCTTGGCGGTCGCCGTACGGACCGAGGTCGTGGACGTCGTGGAACCGGACCAGCCGGCGCTGCTCGAGGGTGGCGAGTTGCCGGGCGCAACGATGGGTGAACCTGATCACCGCCCGGCGGGAGCGGGGGACGGCGACGATCGGGATCAGGCCGAGCGCGAAGACCAGCAGGAATCCCAGCTCGGCCACGGCCAGCAGCGCGCCGAGCATGACGCCCGCGAGAGTCCGCAGGCTCCGCCCGGGCAGCGTGCCGCGCCATGAGGAGGCGGTGGCGCCGTACGGCGTGCTGTGCCCGAAGGTCTTGCCGGGACGCGGATCGATGGCCTGCATACGCACCAGGCTAGTGGGCACCGGGCGAACGGAGACTGTGGTTTTCCACAGTTCTGTACTGTGGAAAAGCCGAGCAATTACGACGGTCGACCACAGGGCGCGAGCAGGCCTCGCGCACCTAGCGTCGACGCCATGAACTCGACGAGCCAGGTGATGATGACCGCGCTAGCAACGCAGGAACCGACCGGTGGGGTGGCCGGCTGGGCCATCGACATGATGGAGAAGCTGGGGGCGCCGGGCGCGGGCCTCGCGGTGGCGCTGGAGAACCTGTTCCCGCCGCTGCCCAGTGAGGTGATCCTGCCGCTGGCGGGATTCGCGGCCAACCGCGGCGATCTCGGGCTGATCAGCGCGATCCTGTTCACCACGCTCGGCTCGGTGGTCGGCGCGCTCGCGCTGTACGGCGTGGGCGCGGTGCTCGGCCGCGACCGGACCAGGGCGCTGGCGGCCCGGTTGCCACTGATGAAGATCGAGGACGTCGACAAGGCCGAGCAGTGGTTCGTCAAGCACGGGCCGAAGGCGGTGCTGATCGGGCGGGTGGTGCCGGTGGTGCGCAGCCTGATCTCGGTGCCGGCCGGGGTGGAGCGGATGTCGCTGCCGCTGTTCCTGGCGCTGACCGCGTTCGGCAGCCTGGTGTGGAACTCGGCGCTGATCATCGCGGGCTACGCGCTCGGCGAGAAGTGGCACGTGGTGGAGTCGTCGGTCGGCGTGTTCCAGTACGTCGTGATCGCTGCCGCGGTGGCCGCGGTGACCTGGTTCGTGGTTGTCAAGGTGAAGGCGAAACGTTCGGATCCTGAGAAAGTCAAGTAGGCCGCTCGACTTTGGTTACGCTCGGGGAACCTCACTGCCGAACCGCTGGAGAGATCCCCGATGCCCTCAGCCGCTTTCGAACCGCGCGTCGTTCCCGATCCGCCGGTCTGGCCGCAGTCCGTGGTCACCGTGGTCGGCAACCCGCGCGCGGGCTCCCGGACGGCGGCCGCCGCGGCGTCCGTCGCGGAACTGCTCAGCTCCGAGCTCGGTACGCCGTACCGGCTGAACGACCTGGTCGATCTGGTGACGTTCGCGCCGGCGATCTTCCAGGGGGACGACGCCTCGGACGAGCAGCGGGCCGCCTTGGAGAACGCGATCGATCTGGTGTCGTCGGCGTCGTTGGTCGTCGTCGCCACGCCGGTGTACAAGGGGAGCTACACGGGGTTGCTGAAGAGCTTTCTCGATGTACTGCGGCCGGAGGCGCTCGGCGGGGCGGTGGTGGTGCCGGTGACGGTGTCGGCGGCGCCTTCGCACAAGTTGCTCGCCGACCAGCACCTGCGGCCGGTGCTGGCGGAGCTGGGGGCGAGTGTGCCGGTGCCGGGGGTGATTCTCGAGGAGCGGGATCTGGAGGATCTGCAGGTGGTGCTCTCGACGTGGATCCGGCAGAACGCCGGCATCGTCCAGGCAACCACGATCGCTCTCCAGCCGATCGCCGAGCCGACACCGGCGCGGTAACACCTTTCAGTCGGGGCGGGAGGTTGTCTCCGCGGGGCTGGTGCGGAGGACGCCGGTGGCCGGGATGAGGGTGGACAGGTAGGTCAGACCGGCGGCCGCGGCGACGATCGCCAGGTAGATCCACCAGGGGCCGTGCGGGACACCGGAGCCGGAGACAGCCGCGGCGAACGGGATCAGCGTGGCCAAAGCGACGGCTGTGCCGAGGACGACTCCGGCGGTGACGACCAGCGTGCTTTCCGTGGTCAGCATCCGCAGGACCTGGCCGCGGGTCGAGCCGGTCAGCCGCTGCAGGGCGAACTCACGCCGCCGTCGGATCGTCGACGAGGCCAGGGTGTTGACCACCGAGACCGCCGTGTAGCCGATCAGCAGGCCGACGAGCATGTAGTTGACCCAGGCCTGCGTCTGCAGTTCCTCGCTGTTCCCGGCGATCAGCGCCTCCCGGCCCGACACCTGTACGCCGGGGTGCGTGTCGGCCAGCTTGGCGAGCGCCGGAACAGGATTCGCGCCGGGTTCGTAGCGCACGAGGATCTGCGGAACCAGCCGATCGGTGGTGTGGGCGGCGAGCAGGCCGGCCGGCAGGACGAGGTTCTCGTACCCGGACTCGGCGGCGAAGGTCGCGATCACCCGGAGCTCGACGGGAGTTCCGTCGCCGAGCGTCAGCTTGATCGTCGAGCCGATCCCGCGACCGGTCTTCTCGACCAGGCGGTCCGGCACCGCGACCGTCGTACCGGTCAGGCCTTCGAGCGATCCCGCGGTGACCCGGACCGGCGCGGCGCCGTCCTTGCCCTGGGCGCTGACGCCCAGCAGGGGTGCGCCGTCCTCGTCGAAGGGCGCGTTCCGCGGTTCGTCGACAGCGCCGTAGCTCGTCACGTACGCCGAAGCGCTGGCGACGCCCGGCACCTCGCGGACGGCGGGCAGCAGCGACGTGGGCAGCCCGGTTCCGGTGACCGAGCCCAGTACGCCGTCCGCCTTGAGCTCCTTCGTGAAAGCCTTCTCGGAGGCGTGCACCTGGGTGGTCTGCATGTAGATGTTGGCCGTCGAGATGCCGACCGCGAGCATCACCGGCATCACCGCGGCGGACATCGCCACCGAGCGTGCCGTCACGTTGATGATCGCGAGCCGGCCGTTGACGCGGCTCACGGCGTACAGGGGCCAGCGGACGAGCGCCAGGACGAGCTTGGTCCAGAACGGGCCGAGCAGCGTGACGCCGATCGCCCAGCACAGGACGGCGGGGCCGGCGGTCGCGCCGGCGAGCGGACCGGACATCACGGTGCCGGTCACGATCACCAGCGCCGTCCCGCCGCCCAGGAAGAGCACGCCGAAGAGGAGGCGGATCCAGCCGAACCACTTGCGCTGCAGGCCTGCCTCGACCAGCGCCTCGACCGGCTTGATCCTGGCCGACTTGCGGGCCGCGATCAGGGCGGCACCGACAGCGGCCAGTACGGCGGCGCCCGCGCCGGCGGCGAACGGGATCCAGCCCTGGTGGAACTCCAGCAGCGGTGAAGCGACGCCGTTCTCGGCGAGCTGGTCGAACAGGAAGCGGCCGAGCAGGACGCCGGGCACGAGGCCGATCAGTACGGCGGGGATCGAGACCAGCAGGGACTCGCCGAGGATCATCCGGCGGACCTGCCCGGGTGTGGTGCCGATGCTGCGGAGCAGGGCGAACTCGCGTTCGCGGTGCTGCGCGGACAGGGCCAGGGTGGAGGCGACGACGAACATCATCGTGATGGTGGCGATACCGCCGAAGGAGCCGGCGACCGCGATCAGGGCCTCGCGGGACTGGGACGCCTCCGGGTGCTCGGCGTGGCCGCGGTCCGCGCCGGTGTGCAGGGTGAGGCCGCCGGCGATGGTCTCGGTCACCTCCTCGACGGCCTTCCTGACGGTGGCGATGTCCTTGCCAGGGGCAACCAGTACGCCGAGGCTGGAGAAGCGGCCGGGCGTCGCGGCGAGGCGGGTGGCCTCGCGGGAGGAGAAGAAGGTGTGGCCGGCCGGGCCGTTGGCGATGCCGCGGACGGTGTAGGTGCTGGGTTCCCCGTTGGTGAGGAGGGTGACTCGCGAGCCGACGCGCACGCCCGCGGAGCGGGCGGACGAGCTGTCGAGCACGACATCGGTCGCCCGGGTGGGTGCTGCGCCGGAGACGAGCTTGTACGGCGCGAGGCGGGCCGAGGTCCAGGAGTGACCTTCGGCCTGCAGGAAGCTGTTGGGGGTTTGTACCGGCGTCGCGAAGCTGAGGTCGCCGATGACCTCGGCGACGCCGTCGACGGCGCGGAGCTTCGCGGCGGCTTCGGCGGGGACGCCGACCCGCTCGCGCAGCGGCGTGGGGTCCTCGGCGCCGGGGCGCGGGTGGCTCTGGTTGCCGGTGACCAGGATCTCGGCGGTCGCGAGCCGCTCGGCGGGCACGTTGGAGCGGATGCCGGTCTCCATCAGGCCACCGCAGGCCAGCACGATGGCGGTCCCGAAGACGACGGCGACGAAGGTGGCGACGAACCCGCCCTTGCGGAAGCGCAGGGTGCGGACGGCGAGCTTCATCATCGTGCGACCGCCAGGTTGCGGGCGCGCGCGCCGAGGTGGGTGAGGCGCTCCGCGACCTGCTCGGCGGTGGGCGTGATCAGGCCGCCGGCCAGCTGACCGTCGGCGAGAAACACGACCTGGTCGGCGTACGACGCGGCGACCGGGTCGTGGGTGACCATGATGACGGTCTGGCCCTGACTGCGGACCGGTTCGCGGAGCAGGTCGAGCACGTCGGCGGCGGTCTGCGTGTCCAGCGCGCCGGTCGGCTCGTCGGCGAAGATGACCGCGGGCCGTGCGACCAGCGCGCGGGCGATCGCGACGCGCTGCTGCTGACCACCGGACAGTTCGCCCGGGCGGTGCTTGTGCCGGCCCGACAGGCCGACCCGCTCGAGCACCTCGGCGACGGCGGCGCGCTTCGGGCGCCGTCCGTCGAGCTCCTGCGGCAGGGTGACGTTCTGCCAGACGGTCAGGGCGGGCAGCAGGTTGAACGACTGGAAGACGAACCCGATCCGCTCCCGGCGCAGCTCGGTCAGCTTGCGCTCGCTCAGTCCGGCCAGCGGCTGGTCGTCGATCGACACCGACCCCGAGGTCGGCCGGTCGAGTCCGGCGGCGCAGTGCAGGAAGGTGCTCTTGCCGGACCCGGACGGGCCCATCACCGCGGTGAAGGTGCCGCGGGCAAAGCTGATGCTGATCCCGTCGAGCGCGACCACCGCGCCGGCGCCCTTGCCGTAGACCCTGCGAACGTCGTTCAGCACGACGGAGTTCGACGTTCTCTGGATTGTTTCCCGCTTGCGCTTCATACCGAGAACGCTATGAAGATCCGGCCGGCCGTCCCAGGGAGCTGAGCCGCCGATCTGGGTGGTGCTAGGCCTACCCCAGCAGGTAGGCGCGGAATCCGCCGGTCAGCGAACTCACCAGCGGCTCGGTCCAGTCCGTGCCGTCCCCACTGAAGTGTCCGGTCAGTACGCCGTCCGTCGTGGGTCGCACCCGGATCGCCAGCGCGTCCGCCAGACCGGTGTCCTTCGGACCGGCCGCCCCGACCACCTCGGCCTTCACCGGCCCGAAGGAGTACGCCCCCGGCCACTGCTGCGGCACGTACTCGAAGAACGGCGTCCGCGCCGGCACCTCCACCGACAGGATCGGGAAGCGCGCGTACCGGCTGCAGCCGACCACTGCGTCCCGCATGGCCGGTACGTCGGCCGCCAGCGAGCCCGTCGAGCGCGGGACGGCCAGCACCGACGGGACGATGCAGGGGCCGAGCACCCGCTGCCAGGCCGGGCGGTCGCGCTTGCTGAACAGGGTGTTGAAGACGAGCGTGTCGCCGTCGCCGGGGTTCATGGCTGCGCTCAGCGCAGCCAGGAGGGTGACGAGCGGAGTGCTGCGGTGCTCGCGGGTGAGCTGCTCGACCCGGGAGACCTCGAGCGGCGAGAGGAGGTCGCTGCGGTAGGCGAAGGGCGAGCCGGCCGAAGGGGACACGGCGGAGGCGGCAGGGGACGGCTGTGGGCAGACCTTGGCGTCGGTGACCCGGCTCCGCCACCAGTCGCTCGCTGGAGAAGCAGTGCGGTCGAGCTGAGCAGCCTCGTCACGGATGTAGTCGGCGAACTGCACAGCAGGCGGCAGCTCTTCACCGGAGTACAGGGCAGCCAGCTCACTCAGGGCCAGCCAGAGAGTGGCCGGGTCGGACACCAGGTGATGCAGGTGCAACGTCAGGTGGTCACCGGAGAGCTGCAGCCGGACAGGAGCATCCGCAGGCACCGGGACGTGCAGCGCGGACTCAGAGACGAGTTCCAGCGAGGCCCCGGCATTCAGTACGTCGTGCCGTCGCTGCAGTTCCCCGAACGCCGACGCCAGCCGGTCGGCGTCCAGCTCGCCGTCCAGGGCGAGCATGGCGTTCATGGTGAACCAGGGTCCCAGGGCGAAGCCGGGTCTGCGGGCGTCCAGCTCCAGGGCGAAGGTCTGCCAGAGAGACGTCTTCACAGCAGCTCCTTCGAGTAGTCCGGTACGTCGGCGGTGAGCAGAGCGGCGTGCAGTTCCTCCAGCACCTCCACTGCGAAGTCCTTGCGCTGCCAGTCCTCGAAGGAGATGCCGTAGCCCAGCGAGATCCACAGGTCCGCGTTGCGCTGCTCGTGCGCGCCGAAAGGCTCCAGCAGGACCAGCGGTGTGGCTGACCAGAGTGAGTCGAGCAGGGTGCCGCCGCCGGGCTTGCTGACCGACGCCAGTGCCTGCCGGCACAGGTCGAACGAGCCGTGATGGCCGGTGCGTTGGACGGGCTGTGCGCCTGCCGGTCCGAACGGCGGGTAGCCGTCGTCGAGCCACGGGTGCCAGTCGGGGTCGATCATGAAGTACCGGACGCCATCACCCGACAGGTCGCGCTGCTCGTAGGCGACGACGTCCAGGGCGAAGCCGGCGTCCACCAGTTCGGTGGCGCGCTCGCGGTAGGTGCCCATGCCCCAGCCGCCGCCGTGGACGAGCAGGCGGTGGTCCCGGGAAGTCCACGGCACTGGAGCGTCGCGGGTCACGGGGATGCTGCAGGGCACTAGGCCGCCGGCCGCATCGGCCAGCCACACGTGCCGCACCGGCAGCTCGACAGACCCGGCTTTGTCGAACGACGGTGACTGCACTGAGTCGACGTGGCAGATGTCCACCGGGACAGGGCCGTGAGCGTCGACGTACTGCTCGAGCAGGGCCAGCCAGAAGCCGGAGAAGACGACGAACCGGGTGACGCCGCGCTGCTGCCAATCGGTGAAGAGGCGGTCGACTGCTGCGGAGTCGGTGGCTACGGCGGCATTGCGGGCGAGCTTCTGGCCGGCCAAAGCGACGCGGAAGTCGCGGTGGAAGGCTTGCTTGGAACGAGCCGTCGTCTCCAAGGTCTCGGGGCGCATCAGGCTTTCCAGTACACGGACCTGCGCCGTACCGCCTTGCTCGCGGATCCGGTCGGCCAGCAACAACCCCGGCACGTGAACTCCCAGTGCGACTCCTGAGGTGAGGATCTCGATCACAGGGCCGCCAGCTCCTTGGCCAGGTGCCGCTGGATCAGCTTCAGCATCCCCTCGTCGTTGTCGCCGCGCGGCGTGCGCTCGACCAGCATGATCAGGTACAGGTACACCCGGTACAGCGACAGCCGCTCGCGGTCGATGTCCGCGCCGTACCCGGCCAGCAGTTCGTCGTCCATCGAGCCGAACAGCGTCAGCGAGACGAACTCCGCGACCGGATCACCCCAGAACGCGCGCTCCCCGTCGACCAGCCCGCTGATCCGGCCGCCGTCGACCAGGAGGTTGCCGTCCCACAGATCGAAGTGGATCAGCCGCGGCGTCCGGACCGTGTTCAGCAGCTCGAAGCGGTCCAGTGCCAGGTGCCGCGTCACGCCCGTTGGCAGTTCGACGCCGTACCTCTCGGCATCGGCCAGTACGTCGTCCAGCATCCGCTGGAACGCGACCGCCCACGTCGACACCAGCCCACGCTGCGGATACCCGAACCCGTCGGCACCGACCACCTCGTGCAGGCTCCGCACGATCGTGCCCAGCTCCCGCCGGTACGACGCGCGCTCGGTGGCCGGGAGCCCCAGCATCGTTGTCCCCGGCAACGAGGTCATCAGCAGCGACTCGGCGTCGGCGTACACGACCTCCGGCACCGGCGCCTTGCCACGGGCGGCGTGGTAGAACGCGGTCTCGGTCCGGATCAGGGCCTGCTCGTGGGAGAGCCCGGGCGAGGAAGGATCCGGCGCGACCTTGAGGACGAGCTGCCGTTCGCCGACGGTCAGCCGGTAGACCGTGTTGTAGGTGCCCTCGGTCAGCTCCTCGTGGGCGCTCAGCGCGTGCGGCGCGATCCCGGCGCGGTCGAGCACCGCGTGGATCGCGGCGAGATCGATCTGTCGCTTCACCCGTTCTCCCTTCGGGACAAGGCGTCGGCGGAGATCGCCTCCATCAGCTCGATCCGCGGCCAGGCAGCCGCCAGATCGTCGTCCTCGCAGTCGAGGATCCTGGCGAGCTGGTGCTCGTAGTACGCGGTCGGCGGGAACCCGATCACCTCACGCTCACCGGCGGTCGTCGTGACGACGAGGTTCAGCGGTACGGCGCCCAGCACCGGGCGGAGGAAGTTGCGCAGCTTCACCGTCGCGTCCCCGAAGACGAACAGGTGCTCGGCAACGTGCTCCGCACCGACCGCGCAGGTCATCGTCGCCTCCGCACCCGAGGCCCAGCGCAACGACGCCTCGAAGTCGCGGTCGACACCGTTCGGTCCGTCGAAGGTCGAGCGGCCCTCGTACGCCGTGGGGCCGAGCCCGATCGTTGCCTGCAGCGCCTGAAGCCAGTAGCTGGCGCAGTCGTAGAAGATGCCGCCGCCGAGTTCGGGACGGTCGCGGTAACCGCCGGGCTTGGGGACGGCGAAGGTCATCCGGGTCCGCACAGACTGCAGCGGGCCGTAACGACCGTCCTGAACGAAGTCCCGGACAGTGGATTGCCACGGGTGTCCGGCGGTGGCGACGGCTTCGAAGACGCGGGTGTGCTCGGCGGCGAAGGCGAGCTCCTCGGCCTCGGCCGCCGTCAGGCAGAGCGGCTTCTCGACGATCACGTCCTTGCCGGCGACCGCCGCGCGGACGGCCCAGCGGTGGTGGGCGGAGTTGTGCAGGGAGATGTAGACAGCGTCGATCGCCGGGTCGGCGAGCAGGGCCGAGTAGTTCTCGTAGACCAGCGGGATGTCGTACCGGCCGGCGAACTCCTTGGCCCGCACGGGATCACTGGCGGCCACCGCGCGGACGTCGACGCCGGGCTTGCCCAGCATCGTCCGGACGGCGATTCCGGTGGCGCCGATCAGGCCTATCTCAAGCGGCATCGGTCATCCCTCGTGGGGTCAGACCGGCCGCGGTGACCGCGGCCAGCAGGCGGTGCTGCCAGCTGGGGAGCCGGCCGTCCGGGCAGAAGATCGCGACGTGCACGCGACCGCCGGGCGCGGTCAGGTGGGTGCCGTTGAGAACCATCGCGCCGGGCCGGTCGCCGGTACTCAACAGGCCTTTCAGAGCGTGCAGGAGATCGCGGATTCCGTGGCCTGGTGCGACGTTCAGCTCGAGTTGCCACAGATGGGCGGTGAGGTCGTCGGACCGCCGGTTCAGGTGCAGGGCGAGCAGGCCGAGGGACTGGCGGGCGTTGATCTCCAGGACCGGTACGACGGAGTCGTCGTCGAGGACCATCGCGTCGATGCCGACCGGACCCCAGTAGCCGGCGGTGTGCAGGGCGGCGACGACTTCGGTCAGCGAGTCGGCGTACCAGCCTTCGTCGATGAGGGCGGTGGGTGCGGGGGAGGAGCCGTAGTGGCGGAAGCCCTTGTTGGTCATCTGCTGGAGGCCGAGGAAGTCCCAGGTGCCGTCGCGGGCCAGCTCCACATGGCCGGAGAAGTCGTGCTTCTTCGGGTACTTCGGTTGGACGATCAGCTCGACGCGTCTGTCGGGTTGTTTGCGGAGGACGCGTTCGATGGCGCGGAGGACGCCGGGGGTCGGCACTTCGAGGAGGGAACGGCCCGAGACGCCGTACGGGTCCTTGACGAGAACCGGGAAGTCGGTGACGGCGGCAACGAGTTCGTCGGCGGAGCGGACGACCTGGCCGGCGCCGGGGAGGCCTAGCTCGACGACCAGGTTGTTGGACCAGGTTTTGGAGTTGACCTGGGCGACTACTTCGGGGGTGGGCAGGGAAGGAAACGGGGCGAGGACTGCGTAGGGGGCGACTACTTGGTTGTCGAGCGGGGGGAGGAATTGTTCGACGGGACCTGGGCCGGGGTGGTCGACGGACTGGTGGTCGAAGGAGGTGCCGTAGCCGGCGAGAACCCCTTCGAAGACAGGCTGCCGGGTGATCAGCAGATCGCCTGGCGTGCAGAAGCCGGCCAGGAGTTCGTCCATCGTGGCGACGGCGGGATCGCCGCTGCCGGCCGACGGCAGCACGGCCAGGTCGTCGGGCCGCCACCAGGACTCCGCGTCGAAGGTGCCGAAGCGGATCCGGCGGCGGCCGGCGTACGGGGCGGTCATGGGGCTTCTTGCGCCAATCGGGCCACGAAGCCGCTGAACTGGCGGACCGAGCGCAGGTCGTCCAACTGCAGTTGCGGGTAGTCCAGCTCGAGGTCGAACTCGTCCTCGATCGCGAGCAGGAACGTGATCGTCTGCAGCGAGTCCAGCCCGTACTGCTCGACCAGGTCGGCGTCGGGCCCGATCTCGGCGGCGGTGGTGCCGTTGTCCAGGACGGTGGCCAGGACGACCTTCACGCGGTCCTCGATGACAGTGGTGGACATGGTCAGACTCCGTTCAGGTACAGGAGGATGCACTTCGAGCAGACCGGCATCATGCCGTTCTCGGACATGATCCGGCGGACCTCGCGGAACGACGTGCTCTGCCACAGTTCGTTCACCGGCTGGTCGTACAGGTTGCCGACCACGAACTCGGGGAAGAACTTGCACGAGCTGACCGCGCCGTCGGCGTGCACCTCCATCCGGTTCGACACCGCGAGGCACTTGCTGCGGTGCTGCGCCGGCCGGGAGGTGCCGAGGATGAAGTCGGTGACCTCGTCGTCCTCGAGCTGCGGCTGGTAGCGCAGCCGGACGTTCCAGGCCCGCGACGCGAGCCGCGCCATCGAGTCGCGCAGCGCGGGCAGCTCTTCCTCGGGGAGCTGGTAGGTGTAGCTGTGCCAGGTCGGCTTCTTGGTGTCCGTGCTCGGGTTCAGCCAGGAGAACGTCTTCTCGTACAGGCGGTCCATCGACTCGGCGACCTCGGGACTGATGTACCAGGGGAACTGGAAGTAGACCGTGTTCACACCGAGTTCCTCGGCCCACTCCATGAACTCGTACATCTTGTGCACGGTGACGTGGCTGACCATGCAGGACAGCGACAGCTCGCCGTCCCACTGCCCCGAGCGCTTGAGGTCCAGCATCAGCTGGATGTTCTCCATCGTGCGCTTGAAGGTGCCGCGGCCGCGCAGCGCCTCGTGGTCCTCGCCGAGACCGTCCAGGCTGACCAGCAGGTTGAGGTTCTCGCCGATCCGCAGCAGGTCGTCCAGCTTGCGCTTGAACAGCAGGCCGTTGGTGCACATGTTGACCGTCCGCGGGTACTGCTCCAGCAGCGCGGCGACCTGGTCGAACTTGGTGTGCATCAGCGGCTCGCCGCCCCACAGGAACAGCTTCGAGCGCACCGGCGCCGTGGTCCGCAGGACGTCCTCGACCACCGCCAGGTCCAGCTCGGTCTTCTGCTTGGCCGCGCTGAAGTCGCGGAAGAAGCCCTGCTCGTTCCACTGGTAGCAGTGGGTGCAGCGCAGGTTGCAGCGGTACGTGAGCTGCAGGCTGACCTCCTGCGGCAGCGGTGCGGCGTACGACGGGTCCGCGAGCAGGTTGCGCCGCGCTTTGGAGCGGATCGACACGGTGTGCTTGATGTCGGCGAACTCTTTGGTGTTCAGCGTGCGGGTGGTGGTGGGACGCATCAGACCTCCTGGTGGGTGGCTGTGGCGACAAGCAGTGCGCTGGCTCCGGCGATCACACCTCCCGTCGCGAGGACGAGGACCAGACCGGTCGCCGCACCGAGCTGTGCGCTCAGTACGCCGCCGGTCAGGCCGCCGGTGATCGCGCCGAGCGGCACGGTGGACGAGGTGAGCGTGCGAGCTGTGGCGTGCACCGTGCTCTGCAGAGCGGCCGGTGTGACCTCTTGGCGGACGCTGGTGGTCACGACGTTCCACACCGGCAGCCAGACCGAGGCGCAGATCCGGATCAGCACCAGTGCGAGCGCCGGAGCGCTCAGCAGGCAGAGCGGAACGGCCAGCCAGCACAGGGCTTCCACGCCGGTGAGCACCAGCGTTCGCCGTACGCCGATGGTCGTGGCCAGTCTGTTCGCGACGAAGGCGCCCAGCAGTCCGCCGACTGAGCCGGCCGCGATCAGCAGCCCGCCGGCCAGGCTGGACAGGCCTAGGACCCGGTACGCGAACAGCAGCAGGACGGCGTCGACCATGCCCGAGCCGAAGCTGCGGATCGCGGCCGCGCAGACCAGTCGGCGGAGCAGCGGGTGCTGCCAGACGAAGGTGAAGCCGGTGCGGATCCGGTGGGGGAGTGGTTCGCGGATCGGCTCGGGTGGGGGCTCGACGGTCTGGATCCGGGTGCGGCCGAAGGCGGAAGCCAGGAAGGGGAACGCGCAGAGCAGCAGACCGGCGTACGGGCTGGTGGTGCGGAGCAGGAGGCCGCCGAGGGCCGGTCCGACGAGCTTGGACAGGCTGTCGGAACTCTGGAGCTTGGCGTTGGCGCCGACCAGGTCGCGGGAGCCGACCAGCGCGGGCAGGTAGGACTGGCCGGCGATGTCGACGAAGACCATCGCGGCTCCGGCGACGGCGACCACGACACACAGCTGCGGGACGCTGACCCAGCCGGCCAGTGCGGCGAGCGGGACGCTGGCGAACGCGGCGAAGCGCAGCAGTTCGCCGGCGATCATCACGCGGCGGCGGGGGACGTGCGCGAGCGCGGCTCCGGCGACCAGGCCGAGTGCGGGGTAGGCGAACCAGCCGAGCGCGGCCAGGACACCGACCTGCGCTTCGCTCGCGTCGAGCGTGAGGATCGCGATCGTCGGTACGGCGAACCCGGTCAGCCGGTCCCCGACGAAGCTCGCCGTCTGGCTGCCCCAGTACCACGGCAGGCCGGTCCGCGCGCGCACGGCCGGTGTGGTTGTTCGCCCCACAGAACCCCTAAATTCAAAGCTTGAAATAAGAGTTCAGTCAACTTAACCGGGTGAGCGCCACGACTCAAGCCCTCTGTCACCAAGTGGTCACTGAAGGTGCTAGGAGTTCGAGCCGAGCAGCGCGTCGAGGCCGGCGGAGTAGGTCTGGGGACTCACGTCGCCGAGCAGCAGGCGCTGGAGGATGAAGCCGGGCAGCATGCCGAACAGCACCTGGGCGACATGCTCGGGGTCGACGTCGGACGGGAGTGTGCCGTCGGCCTGGGCGCGGCGGGCGACCGTCGCGTAGTGGGTGCGCAGGATCGTGTACTTCTCCCTGGCGATCGTGGCGATCGCCGGGTTGTGCACCGCCTCGGCCCACGCCTGCAGCCCGACCCGGGTCACGTCGCCGTCGTGCCGTTCGGCGACCGTCACCACGTGCTCCAGCACCCGCCGCATCACCGCGGCCAGGGAGAGCGGCTCGTCGGTCGACAGGATGCCTTCGAAGAGCTCGTCGACCGTGCTGAGCGCCTGGTCGGCGATCGCCGCGATGATCTCGTCCTTGCTCTTGAAGTAGCCGTAGACCGCGCCCGCGGACAGGCCGGACTCGCGGATCACGTCGGCCATGGTCGCCTTGTGGAAGCCGTGCTCGGCGACGCAGTGCAGGGCCGCCCCGACGATCTGCTCGCGGCGGGCGAGACGGTGCTCGGCGGTGACCTTGGGCATACCGCGAACATAAAACGAATGTCCGTTCTTGACAACTTGCCTCGATCGGGACCAGGCTCGGAGACGATAAAGAACGGTCATTCGTTTTCAGGGGAGTGCTTACTGATGTCAACACCCACCACCGCCGAACGCCGGCGTCCTCCGGTGGCGGTCGTCGTCGCCGGACTCACCGTCTTGCTGACGGTCCTCCTGGTCGCGTTCGCCTGGCCGGCCGCCCGGTCCGAGCCCAGGGACATCCCGCTCGCCGTCGCCGGACCGCAGTCGGCGGTCGGGCAGGTCGCCGCCGCGCTGGAGCAGGCGATGCCCGGTGGCTTCGCGATCGAGCCGGTCGCCGACCGGGAGACCGCCGTGCAGGCGATCAAGGACCGTGACGTGTACGGCGCGATCGTGCTGGACCAGGCGGCACCCGAGGTGCTGACCGCGTCGGCCGCCGGCCCGGTGGTGGCCCAGTTGCTCACCCAGGTCGCGGGCAAGCTGGCGGCGCAGAACCCGGCCGCCGCACCGAAGGTGACCGATGTCGTCCCCTTGCCCGCCGACGATCCGCGGGGTGCGGGCCTGGCGGCGGGCGCGCTACCGCTGGTCCTGGGCGGGATCCTCGCGGCCGCGATGCTGACGAACTTCGCGAAGGCAGGCGCGACCCGCGTCGTCGGCGCGGTGACCTTCGCCGCGACGGGTGCGCTCGCGCTGACCGCCGTACTGCAGTTCTGGCTCGGCTCGTTCGAGGGCAGCTACTGGGCCAACGCGGGCGTGATCGCGATGTCGATCGGAGCGATCAGCCTGACCCTGCTGGGCCTGGAGTGGTTGCTCGGTACGGCGGGACTCGGGCTGGGTGCCGCGACGATGATGCTGCTCGGCAACCCGCTGTCCGGTCTGACCAGCGCACCGGAGATGCTGCCGAGCGGCTGGGGAACGCTCGGCCAGTTCCTCCCGCCGGGAGCCGCCGGTACGGCGTTGCGCTCGGTGAGCTTCTTCGACGGAGCGGGGGCCGGGCAGTCGCTGCTGGTGCTGGCAGGATGGTTGCTGGTGGGTTTGGTGCTGTGTGGACTCGGTGCGGCTCGAATGCCCCTCACGACTAGGACAACGTTGTCTGTCAACCATTGACTTGATTGGCCTGCGCCTCCTACCGTCACGGAAAGCCCACGGGGTTTGAGCGGTGGTACCGGGATGACAACGATTGCCCGAAGGTGGACGTGATGGTCATGAAAAACGGTTTCAAGACGGCGGGTGTCCTCGCCGTCGGCGCACTCCTGCTGGGGGTCTCGGCCTGCAGTCAGGGATCGACGACCAAGACGCCGGAAGCAGGCGGTTCCAGCTCCGGCCCGGCGAACATCAAGATCGCCTACCAGCAGTGGGGCCCCGGCACGGTGATGAAGAACTTCCTCACCGGCGCCAAGGCCGAGTACGAGGCGGCCAACCCCGGCTCGAAGGTCGAGATCGTGCCGATCGTGGCCAGCGAGAACGACTACTACACCAAGCTCCAGCTGATGATGCGCTCGGCCAACACCGCGCCGGACATCGTCTACGAGGACACCTTCCTGATCAACTCCGACATCACCGCGGGCTACCTGAAGCCGCTGGACGACTACATCAAGGACTGGTCGGACTGGGGTCAGTTCCAGGACACCGCCAAGGGCGCGGCCAAGGGCCAGGACGGCAAGACGTACGGCGTACCGGACGGCACGGACACCCGGGCCCTTTGGTACAACAAGGAAATCTTCGCCAAGGCCGGCCTGCCCGCGGACTGGCAGCCGAAGAACTGGGACGAGGTGCTCACCGCGGCCCGCGCGATCAAGCAGAAGGTACCCGGCGTCATCCCGCTGAACGTCTACTCGGGCAAGCCGATGGGTGAGGCGTCCGCGATGCAGGGCCTGGAGATGCTGCTCTACGGCACCAAGGACACCCTCTACAACTTCGACCAGCAGAAGTGGGTCGTCGGCAGCCAGGGCTTCAAGGACTCGCTGAACTTCGTCAAGACGATCTTCGACGAGGGCATCGCGCCGCAGCCCAAGCAGTCCCTGGACCCGAACTGGGGCAACAAGGTCGGCAGCGACCTGCTCCCGAACGGCAAGCTGGCGATCGCGCTGGACGGCTCGTGGCTCTACAACAACTGGCAGAAGACCGGCGCCAAGCCGTGGCCGCAGTGGTCCGAGGTGCTCGGCCAGACCGCGATGCCGACGCAGGACGGCGGCGGCAAGGGCAAGGTCAGCCTCTCCGGCGGCTGGACCTGGGCGATCCCGGCCAAGTCGAAGTCCCCGGACGCCGCCTGGAACTTCATCAAGACCCTGCAGACGCAGAAGAACGCGACCAAGTACGCCACCGACGGTGCGCAGATCGCGGTCCGCAAGGACGTCGCCGCGGACGAGGGCTACAAGACCTCGGCCAAGTCCACGCAGTTCTTCACCGACCTGGTGGCGGTGACCGTGTACCGGCCGGCGCTGCCGGAGTACCCGAAGGTCTCCAACGAGATCATCACCGCGATGGAAGCGGTGATGACGAAGCAGTCGTCGCCGGACGAGGCGGCCAAGAACTACGACGAAGCCGTCGAGAGCATCGTCAGTAAGGACAAGACGACCACCCAGAGTCAAGGTCAGTAAGACCTCCCCTGACGAAGGACTGCTCCTGTGACTGTTGCTACCACGGCAGCAGCCCCCGCTCCGACCGGTCTCCCGACCGGCCGGAACGGGCGGCCGCGCGCCGTTCAAGTGGTGAAGATGTTGCCGTTGGCCCCGGCCATCGGGCTGATGGTGGTCTTCCTGGCCGGCCCGATCATCTACTGCGTGTACGCCGCGTTCACGAACATGGCGCTCACCGGGACCGGTGCCAACAACGTGCAGTTCGTCGGCCTGGACAACTTCCGCAAGGCCTTCGGCAGCAGCGCGTTCACCAACTCGATCTGGCTCACGCTGGTGTTCACGCTGATCTCCGCGATCATCGGCCAGAACACCCTCGGGCTCGGTCTGGCGCTGCTGATGCGGCGCTCGACCAAGCTGGTCCGCAACTTCGTCGGTACCGCCGTGATCGGCGCGTGGGTGCTGCCCGAGGTGGTCGCGGCGTACCTGCTCAGCGCGTTCTTCAACGACGAGGGCACGCTGAACGTGATCCTGCACAAGGTCGGGCTGCCCGGCCAGGACTGGTTGTACGCGGCACCGATCATCGCCGTCTCGATCGCGAACATCTGGCGCGGTACGGCGTTCTCGATGCTGGTCTACTCCGCGGCGCTCAGCGAGGTGCCGAAGGAGATCGAGGAGTCGGCCGAGATGGACGGCGCGGCCGGGCTGCGCCGGCTGATCTGGGTGACGCTGCCGATGATCAGCCGCGCGATCATGACCAACCTGATGCTGATCACGCTGCAGACGCTGAGCGTCTTCGGCCTGATCTACGCGATGACCCGCGGCGGGCCCGGCACCAAGAGCCAGACGCTGCCGCTGTACATGTACGAGCAGGCGTTCAGCTTCTCCCAGATCGGCTACGGCACCGCGATCGCCCTGGTGATGCTGGCGATCGGCGCGGTCTTCTCGCTGATCTACCTGCGTGGGTTGAACTCGGAGGCCGCATGATCGCCCGGGACCGCGTCAGCAAGCTCACCTCGAACCTGGTGCTGCTGGCGATCGGTGTGCTGTTCGTCCTGCCGTTGCTGTGGGTGCTGTTCGCCTCGATCAACCGGACGGCGGGGTTGCGGGTCGAGTTCCCGACCGACCCGACGCTGGGCAACTTCAAGGCGGTGCTGAACACCGACACGACGTACCGGCCGGTGCTCAACGGCATCGTGCTGTGCGGTGGCGCGGCCCTGCTCACGATGATCTGCGCGGTGCTGGCGGCGTACCCGCTGTCGCGCTTCAAGACCCGCTTCAACCGGCCTTTCCTGCTGACCGTGCTGTTCTGCACCGGGCTGCCGATCACCGCGGTGATGGTCCCGGTCTACGGGCTGTTCGTGCAGCTCAACCTGGTCGACACCCTCGGCGGCACGATCATGTTCATGGCCACCAGCTCGCTGCCGTTCGCGATCTGGCTGACCAAGACGTTCATGGACGGCGTCCCGATCTCGCTCGAGGAGGCGGCCTGGGTCGACGGCGCCGGCAACATGCAGGCGCTGCGCCGCATCGTGCTCCCGCTGATGTGGCCCGGGATCGCCGTCGTACTGATCTTCACCTTCATCGGCATGTGGGGAAACTTCTTCGTCCCGTTCATGCTGCTGCTGTCGCCGGAACGGCTGCCCGCCTCGGTCAGCATCTTCACGTTCTTCGGCCAGTACGGCGAACCGAACTACGGCCAGCTGGCGGCGTACTCGCTGATCTACACCTTCCCGGTCCTGATGCTCTATCTCCTGCTGAGCAGAAAACTGGGCGGCGCGTTCGCCCTGGGCGGAGCGATCAAGGGCTGAGGGTAAGTTGTCCGTATGCCGCTGACGTATCCGCTCGCTGAGCAGACTCTGGACAACGGGTTGCGCGTGGTTGTGAGTATCGACCGCGCGGTGCCGATCGTCGCCGTGAACCTCTGGTACGACGTGGGGTCGCGGCACGAGCCGCCGGGCCTGACCGGGTTCGCGCACCTCTTCGAGCACCTGATGTTCCAGGGGTCGCGGAACGTGAAGTCCGGGGACCACTTCGGGCTGCTGGAGTCGGCGGGGGCGAGCCTGAACGCCTCCACCTTCTTCGACCGGACCAACTACTTCGAGTCGTTGCCGAGCGGCGGTCTCGACCTCGCGCTGTGGCTCGAGGCGGACCGGATGGGCTACCTGCTCGACGCGGTGAACCAGGAGAACCTGGACAACCAGCGCGACGTCGTGAAGGAGGAGAAGCGGCAGAGCTACGACAACCGCCCGTACGGCGACTCGTACGAGCGGCTGGTCCGGCTCGCCTTCCCGCAGGGCCACCCGTACGGGCACATGACGATCGGGTCGATGGAAGACCTCGACGCCGCGTCGGTCGAGGACGTGCACGCCTTCTTCCGCAAGTACTACGGCCCGAACAACGCGGTTCTCACGATCGTCGGCGACGTCAACGAAGAGGACACGTTCGCGGCGGTCAAGCGGTACTTCGGCCACCTGCCGGCGATCCCGCAGCCGCCGCCCGCGCCGGACGGGACGATCGGCGCGATGCAGGGGGTCGCCCGCGACGACGTCGTCGAGGACGTGCCGTCGGACCTGATCACGATGATGTTCCGGCTGCCCGTCGACGGGACGCCCGAGCTCGACGCCGCGGCGCTCGCGCTCGACGTCCTGGCCGCCGGACAGAGCGGCCGGCTGAACCGGCGGCTGGTCCGCGACGAGCAGATCGCGCAGTCGGTGTCCGGTGGGGCGCTGCCGCTGATCGGTGGGGTGTCGTTCGGGACGCTGACCGGGATCGCGTCGGACGGTGTCGACCTGCAGAAGGTCGAGGACGCGCTGCTCGAGGAGGTGGAGAAGCTCGCGGCCGACGGGATCACCGAGGACGAGCTGGCCACCGTGCAGGCCCAGGCCGAGCGCGACTGGCTGGAGCAGCTGGCGACCTGTTCGGGGCGGGCGGACGAGATCTCCCACCACACGTTGCTGTTCGGCGAGCCGAACCGGATCAACACCCGGATCGACGAGCTCCGCGCGGTGACGGTCGAGCAGGTCCAGCAGGCGGCGGAGCAGTGGATCAGAGCCAACGGCCGTGTCCAGGTGACGTACAGGAAGAACAAATGACCCAGAGTCTCACCACACCCCCCGTCGTCGCGCCGCCGAGGCCGTGGACGTTCCCGGCCTCCACGACCACCAGCACCCGCGCCGGGACTCCGGTGCACGTGTTCGACCGGCCCGGTCAGTACGTCGCGACCGTGCGGGTGACGATCGCGCTGCCGCTGTTCGCCGAGCCGCGTGAGCTCGAAGGCGTCGCGACGATCATGTCCCGCACGCTCGACGAGGGCACCGAGCTGCACTCGGCCAACGACTTCGCGGCGGCGCTCGAGCGCCACGGCGCGGCGTACGGTGTCGACGTCAGCTCGGACGCGCTGCACGTCGAGATCTCGGTCCCGACCTCGCAGCTGGCGCCCGCGGTGAAGCTGCTCGCGGAGGCGGTCACCCGGCCCGCGTTCAACACCGCCGACGTCGGCCGGCACGTGACGATCCGGCTCGGCGAGATCAACCAGGAGCGCGCCAACGCCGGGTACCGCGCCCGTGAGGCGTTCGCCGCGCACCTGTTCGACCCGAGCATGCGCCGCTCCCGTCCGACCGCGGGCCGGCCGGACACGATCCGCCCGCTGACCAACGTCGAGGTCGCCCAGTTCTACCGCGACAACGTCGGTCCGGCCCGCGCCCAGATCCTGTTCGCCGGCGACGCGACCGGCGTCGACGTGGCCGCTGTCGTCGACGACGCGTTCGGCGACTGGACGTCTTCCGCGGGGCCCGCGCTGGAGACCCCGGAGCCGCTGTACGTCCTGGGCGAGTGGATCGTGCTGGTCGACCGGCCCGGCTCGGTGCAGAGCCAGCTGCTGATCGGCTGCCCAGGTCCGGACCGTCGCGAGGACATCTGGGGCGCGGCCGCGGTCGCGAACCACGTCGTCGGCGGCACCATCACCTCGCGCGTCGACACCGTGCTGCGGGAGGAGAAGGGCTACACCTACGGCACCCGGTCGAGCTTCACCGCGCCGCGCAAGGGCGGCACGTTCAGCCTCGGCGGGTCGGTGCGGACCGAGGTGACGGGCGCCGCGATCACCGACGCGCTGCGGATCCTGCGCGAGGCCCGCGACGGGCTGACCGACAAGGAGGTCGGGGAGTCCAAGGACAACCTGATCCGGACCGCGCCGCTGCGCTACGAGCAGGCCGACTCGATCGCCCAGCAGGTCGGCAGCAACATCGCCGCCGGCGTACCGCTGGACTTCGCCGACACCTACCTGGCCCAGATCGCCGCGACCACCGCCGAGGTCGCCACCGAGGCGTACCGCCGGTACGTGGGAACCAACGGGCTGCTGGTGGTCGTCGTAGGGGAAGCCAAGGATGTTCGCGACCAGCTCACCGGACTGGGCGACGTGACGGAACTGAGCTGAAGGACTGGCATCCTCTGCTCAGGACCACTCGGCCCTGAGCAGAGGAGCAGCCATGTCGTTCAACGAGCGACCCCAGGACCAGCCGCCGCCGTACGGGCAGCACCAGCAGCAGGGGTACGGCAACTACCCGCTGCAGCCGGGCTTTCCCGACCAGCCGGCGTACGGCGTACTGCGCGACAACTCCAACGCGACGATCGCGCTGGTGCTCGGGCTGCTGCCGTTCATCACCGGGCTGCTGATCCTGTCGCCGTTCGCGTGGTGGAAGGGCAACCAGGCGATCGACGAGATCGACGCGGCGCCGGGCGTCTACAACAACCGCGGGATGGCCGTCGGCGGCCGGATCGCGGGGATCATCGGAACGGTTCTGCTGATTCTGTGCATCCTGGCCGCGCTCGCGATGGTGCTGCTGTTCGTGGTCTTCGCGTCGTCGTCGACGTCCTCCGGCTGAACGCCACCGTCGACACCTCACAAGTACCGGCCCCCGGTCGGTGGTCGGTACTTGGTTGGCTGACGGGTAGTTCAGTGGTTTGTTTGGAAAAGATGACAACGTCGGCCCCCTCCCGGAGTCCGCACGGCTGATTTACGTTGTGGCCGTCACACTCACTTCAGGGAGGGGATCCGCTCGTGAGAGACGTCCGCAGATCGTTGTACGCGGCATCGGGTGCGTTCGCACTGGTCGCCGCCGGCCTGGCCGTTCCGGTGGTCGCCGGGGCCCAGGCGCAAGGCGGCAGCACCGAGTACCTGGTGCTGGTCGAGCAGGGGGCCGACCGGGCCCAGGCGCTGGCCGCGGTGAAGGCGGCCGGCGGCGAGGTGGTCAAGGAGAACGCCAACCTGGGCACGATCACCGTGCGGGCGGCGTCGTCCGGATTCGCCAGTCAGGTGTCGGCCTCGGGCGCGGTCGAGGGCGCGACCCGGAGCCGGCCGATCGGCCAGCTGCCGCGGGCCAAGCCGGCCCAGATCGAGCAGGAGAACCGCGGCCAGGGCGCGAAGTCGAAGTCGGCGGCCAAGGGCTCCAAGAGCCTGGACCCGCTGGACGCCCAGCTGTGGGGCCTGAAGATGGTCCGCTCGGACCTGGCCCGCAAGGTGCAGCCCGGCAAGAAGCAGGTCAAGGTCGGCGTCCTGGACTCCGGGATCGACGCCCGCAACCCGGACATCGCGCCGAACTTCGACTGGAAGCTGTCCCGCAACTTCGCCTCCGACCTGCCCGAGATCGACGGGCCGTGCGAGTTCCGCGGCTGTGTCGACCCGGTCGGCTGGGACGACTCCGGCCACGGCACCCACGTGGCCGGCACGATCGGTGCCGCGGTCAACGGTCTCGGCGTCTCCGGCGTCGCGCCGAACGTGTCGCTGGTCGAGATCCGCGGTGGCCAGGACAGCGGCTTCGTCTTCCTCGGCCCGGTGCTCGACGCCCTGACGTACGCCGGTGACGTCGGCCTCGACGTGGTCAACATGTCCTTCTACGTCGACCCGTGGCTGTACAACTGCACGAACAACCCGGCCGACAGCCCGGAGGCCCAGCTCGAGCAGCGGACCACGATCCGGGCGATGCAGCGCGCGCTGAACTACGCGCACAAGAAGGACGTCACGCTGGTCGGGTCGCTCGGCAACAACCACGAGGACCTGGGCAAGCCGCGCACCGACATCAGCAGCCCGGACTTCGGCGACGTCCCGCCGTACCCGCGGCCGATCGACAACGCGACCTGCGTCGACCTGCCGGTCGAGGGGGCGCACGTGATCGGCGTGTCCGCGCTGGGCCCGTCGTCCAAGAAGGCGGACTACTCCAACTACGGTGTCGAGCAGGCCGAGGTGTCGGCGCCGGGTGGCTGGTTCCGTGACTACTTCGGGACGCCGGACCACCGGGTGAACGAGAACCTGATCCTGTCGACGTACCCGGTCAACACGCTGCAGGCCGACGGCCTGGTCGATGCCGCGGGCAACATCACCCCGGCGGGTGTCACGGGCGGCGTGCAGAAGCAGTGCAAGCCGGGCGTGACGGACTACACCAAGTGCGGGTACTACAACTGGTTGCAGGGGACGTCGATGGCGTCGCCGCACGCGACCGGTGTGGCCGCGCTGATCGTCAGCGAGTACGGCAAGAAGGGCCGGGGCAACTCCTTCGGCCTGGACCCGGACCGGGTGCGCAACATCCTGCTCGGCTCGGCCCAGGAGCGGGCCTGCCCGAACCCGCCGCTGGTCTCGTACGCGAACGAGGGCCGTCCGGCCGAGTTCGACGCTTTGTGCGAGGGCAACCGGTCGTTCAACGGCTTCTACGGCCACGGCATCGTGGACGCCTGGGCCGCGGTGACGCGGTACTGAGCCGGTGACAAGGGCCCCGGTCGCGGCTGCGACCGGGGCTTCGTCTCGGACTCGAACTGAACAATGGTCAACGGGAAAGGTTTTGGGGCCGCCCGTTCTGGACTGAGGAGGGAGGGAGCGTAGCGACCGACCGACGAGGGAAGAACGGGCGACCAAGCCCCAAAACCCGCGGCGACGAAGTCGACGCCGACAGTAGAGTTCAGCCGGCGATGTAGTTGGAGAGTTGTTCTTTTTCGAACTCGAGCTCGCCGATGCGGGACTTGACCACGTCGCCGATGCTGACGATGCCGGTCAGGGTGTCGTCGACGACGACCGGGACGTGCCGGATCCTGCGGTCCGTCATCATCCGCATCAGGTTGTCGATCAGGTCGTCGGGGGTGCAGGTGTGCACCGGCGACGTCATGATCGCGCTGACCCGGACCTCGCCCGCGTCGGGAGTGCCGTTGAGGAGCCGGACCACGTCCCGTTCCGAGACGATGCCGGCCACGCTGGAGCCGTCCGGACTGACCACGAGCGCGCCGACGTTGTGCTCGGCGAGCAGCGCGAGCAGCTCGGTGACGGTGGCTTCGGGGGAGATGGTGACGACCTGGTTGCCTTTACCGCGCAGTACGTCGTTGATCTTCACGGAGCCTCCTGCTGGTTCGAGAGCCCAAGACCCCACGGTAGCGGTTCGGAGCCGTCTGCGGCAGGTCTGGGAGAACGCACGCGGTGACCACCAGCCGTCCCGCCCGCTGGAACCGAGGTCCGTTCAGTCACCCAGGGTGACAAGTAGGGTGGCCGAAAGTACGACGTGGCGGGTGGAGTTCGTTCGGGTGGTCGAGGTGGTGGGAGCGGGGGTGGACCTAGTTTCGAGGGGTCGGCTCCGGTGGGGAGCCGCTCGTGGGAAGGAACTGGGATGAACGAGAAGCGGGTGTGGCCGGAGGACGAGCCGTGGTGGCAGTCCACGCCGCGGAACCTGGGGACGGGGTACCTGTCGTGGGTGGCGGGTGGGGCGTTGCTGGTGTGGGGTGGGATGGAACTGCTCGGCGGGGGACTCCGGACCGGCCAGACGGTGCTGTTCGCGATCATCACGGTGTGTGGGATCGCGATGCTGTTCCAGTCGACCTACGGGATCCGGAAGCTGCGGCGACGGAGAAGCTGAGCTTTGGCCGGTTCGTGCAAGTCGCGACGCCGGGCGGCGGCGCGGGTGTCTGATGGGGCGATGGGACTGTTCTCGAGGAAGCGACGGGACGCGTTCGATCTGGGGGAGCTCGGGCTGCCGCGGGTGATGCCGGGGGTCGAGGAACGGCCGGCGGGCAACGTGGTCTGGCGGCTCAGTAGTTGCGACGACCTGGCGCGGTCGGCGGTGCCGATGTCGCCGTTCGTGATGGATGTGCAGGGTACGCCGACCGTGCTGGTCAAGCTCGCGGGGCTGACCGCGCGTGAGTCCGCTGAGCTGGCCAGGGCCGTCGCGGCGGGGGACAGCCTGCTGGTGGCGGCGTACCGGTCGTACCCGACGTACCCGGTGCTCGTGCTCGCGTTGTTCGTCTACGACTCGCCCAACGATCCACTTCGCTTCGAGGGCTATCGCGACCTCGCCACCGTCGACGTGCAGGACTTCGCCGCCGGTCTCGACCACACCGACGGCATCGGCCAGGTCCGCCTGTACGACGAGTCGGCGCAGCTGCTCGCCACCGGCCAGTTCGGGCTGCGCATGCCGCCGTTCAGCAGTACGTCGTTCCCGTACCGGTCGACCACCCAGGACCTCAACCGCCTCTGGGAGATCTGCAGGCTCGGCGCGGCCTGGTACCACTCGCTGCCGCCCGCCCGCCGCGACTTCGGCACCGCCGTCGACGCCTACATCAGCGCAGAGCCGCCACTCTGAGCTGGACTCACCAGGGACCCTCGCGGACCTGGCTCCTGTCCTCGGTGGCAACCAGTACGTCGAGCAGGAACTCCTGCAGACCGGTCCGGATCTGTTGGTGGTCTGCGGAGGCCCACAGGTTGTCCAGCTCCGCTGGGTCTTCGTGCAGGTCGTACAGCTCACCGGTCCGGGCCGTGCCGGTCGTCGGGTCGCCGTGCTGGACCACCAGCTTCCAATGGTCGCGGCGGAGCATCGTGAGGTGGACGGGGGTCTCGTACGGGTGGCCGCTGTTGCGGTACTCGCTCAGCGCCCAGCCCCGGCCCTGCCCGGTCCCGCGGGCGAGCGGCAGCAGGTCCATGCCTTGGTGACGCGGCTGGGCCGGTGTGCTGGTGGCAGCGAGGATCGTGCTGGACAGGTCGATCCACTGGACCAGCTCGGGGCAGCGCGTCCCCGCGGGCAGGTCGCCGTTCGGCCAGCGCATCAGCAGCGGAACGCGGACCGCCTGCTCGTACAGCATCGGACCCTTCAGCATCAGTTGGTGATCACCCAGCATTTCGCCGTGGTCGCTGGTGAAGATCACGACGGTGTCGTCGGCCAGCCCGGTGGCGTCGAGCGCCGCGAGGATCCGGCCGATCTCGTCGTCGACCAGTGTCACCATCGCGTAGTACGCCGCCTTGACCTGCTGCAGTTCCTCGTCCGAGTACGACGTGTAGCCGCGCGCGTGGCCGGCGTACGAGTGGTGGGAAGCCTCGGTCTGGACCGGCGGCTTGGTGGCCAGCTCGCCGGGCTGCGTGACGGGCCGGGTGAGATCGCGGTCGCGGTAGCGCGCGAGGTACTCCTCGGGGGCGCCGAAGCCGTGGTGCGGGTCGAAGAAGTTCGCGACGAAGAAGAACGGTTCGCCGTCGTGCCGGTCCCGGGTGAGGAAGTCGACGGTCTGGTCGCCGATCCAGCGGCTGTAGTGCGCCTCGGTGGGCAGGCTGTCGAAGTCGACCGGTGAGTTCTCGTCGAGCGCGGCCGTCAGCAGGTCGGGCCGGACCGTCCGCAGCCAGCGGTGGTACTCGTTCTCCGACGAGCCCGGGTACGGGTCGTGGGCCCAGCGGTAGACGCGGAAGCCGTCGTCCTGCCGGTGCTCCTCGCGGCCCCCGAAGCAGGAGCTCAGGTGGAACTTGCCGACCAGACCGCAGTCGTAGCCCGCGTCGGCGAGGGCACGGCTGAACAGGCGTTCCCCGGCAGGCAGACCGACACCGTTCGCCCACAGGCCGTGCGCGTGCACGTAGCGCCCGGTCATCAGACTGGCGCGCGACGGCGCGCAAACCGGGTTCTGCACGTAGCACTGATCGAACAGCACGCCCTGGTCCGCCAGGCGGTCCAGGTTGGGGGTGTCCACCTCGTCGTTGCCGTAAGCACCCAACGCGCTGAAGCGTTGCTGGTCGGTACAGAGCAGCAGGACGTTGGGGCGCGTCATGCCGGTCAGTCTGGGCAGGCCGCTCGGTGCCCGTCAAGGAGAAGTACGCTCGATCGCGGATCATCACCCCGCGACCTGAGGAGAGTCTCGTGGCTGAGGAGAGCTGCTGCAGTCCCCGGCGCGACGCAGCCGGTGGCTCTGTACGCCGACCGGTGCCGCTTGCCGCGGCGTCGGACTCGACCCTCGAGCGGGTGCAGCTCGACGCCGGCACGTTCTTGATGGGTACCGAGGACGCCGACGGCTTCCCGGCCGACGGCGAAGGGCCGATCCGGGAAGTGGCGGTGGGCAACTACGCGATCGGCGTCACCGCGGTCACCAACGCGCAGTTCGCCGAGTTCGTCGCGGCGACCGGGTACGTGACGGAGGCCGAGCACTTCGGCTGGAGTTTCGTCTTCGCCGGGTTCCTGCCGGCCGCCGTACGGAAGGTCAGTGAGCGGCCGCCGGCGACGCCGTGGTGGTGCGGCGTTGCGGGCGCTACCTGGGACCATCCCGAAGGCCCGGAGTCCGACCTGGCCGCGCGGTCCGATCACCCGGTGGTGCACGTCTCCTGGTCGGACGCCGTCGCGTTCTGTACGTGGGCTGGCGGCCGGCTGCCCACCGAGCCCGAGTGGGAGCGGGCCGCCCGGGGTGGTCTCGAGCAGAAGCGCTTCCCGTGGGGTGACGAGCTCACGCCCGGCGGCGAGCACCGGTGCAACATCTGGCAGGGCACGTTCCCGGTCAAGAACACCCTGGACGACGGCCATCGCGGCACAGCGCCCGTCCGCAGCTACCCGCCGAACGGCTACGGCCTGTACGAGGTCGTCGGCAACGTCTGGGAGTGGACCGCGGACTCCTGGAACGAGAACCGTGCCATGCGAGGCGGCTCGTACCTCTGCCACCACTCGTACTGCAACCGCTACCGCGTAGCGGCACGCTCCTCCAACGACCCGACCAGCAGCGCCGGCAACCTCGGATTCCGCTGCGCCTGGTGACCCCTCGCCCCGCCCGGGCGAGGGGTCAGTCAGCTCGTCACGGCGCGAAGGACTCGCTGAGCTTCGTCTGGTCGATTCCGCCGTTGAGGGCTTGGTAGAACGGGTGACCCGGGACCAGGTCGGCACGGCGTACGGACTGCCCTGTGAGGGCTGACGCGTACAGGGCGGTGACGAACTCCATCGTCGGCCGGGTGCTGGCCAGGGTCGTGTCGTGCGTGCGGCCGGCGAGCAGATCGTCGACCAGGCGGCCGAGCTGGGCCTCGTGGCTGCTGGCGACGTCCTCGCCTGCCGAAGACGTCCACGCGTCAGCTGCGTCGGGCGCCGGCGTGAACTTCCAGTCGGCGTCCTTGTAGCCGTACAGGTGGTTGACCTCCAGCGATCCGCCGGTGGTGTCGATCCGGATCCGGCTGAGCTCCTGCGGCGACAGCAGGCTGTTGATCACACTCGCCACCGCGTTGCTCTCGAAGATCACCGACGCCATCGAGACGTCCTCGAACTCGACCGGACGATCCAGCCGTACGGCGGTGGCGTTGATCGTGCGCCACGGTCCGAGCAGGTGCAGCAGCAGGTCGATCTGGTGGATGCCGTGGCCCAGCGTCGGCCCACCACCCTCACCGACCCACGTCCCGCGCCACTCCGGGTCGAAGTACGGTCGCGGCCGGAACCACAACGTCTCGCAGACCGCGACCTGCGGAGCACCCAAGGCGCCGCCGGCCAGGAGCTCGGCGGCGCGCACCGCCCCGGATCCGTGCCGGTGCTGGAAGACGACGTACACCGAGCCTCCGCTGGACGCCTCGGCCTCGGCCACCGCGTCCAGCTCGGCCAGGCTCAGCACCGGCGGCTTCTCCAGCAGCACGGACTTCCCGGCGGCCAGGACCTCGATCGCGATCTCGGCGTGGCTGCCCGGCGGTGTCGTCACCGCGACCAGGTCGGGATCGGCCGCGGCCAGCAGTTCCGTCACGCTCTTGAACGGCTTCGACCCGTGCTGGTCGGCGAGTGCCTGCGCGTTCTCGGCGACGAGGTCGGCGACGCCGACGAGCGTCGTACGGCCTGTGCTCGCGAAGGCCTCGGCGTGCCGGCGACTGATGCCGCCGGCACCGACCACCGCGACCTTCAGGATGGCTGTCACTGGGCGGCTCCCCGGACGGCGGCATTCTGCTGCGCCGTCAGCGCAAGCCGCATGGTCTCGAAGGTGTGCTCCTGCGGCGCCGCCGTGGTGGTCCGGTCCCGGACGTCGCGGACGAGGTCGGGGTAGTAGGTCAGCTCGACGTCGGAGCAGTCGATGTACTCGGTCTTCTCCCCGTCGACGACGAACAGGTGGTTGCCGCCGTCCCGGCCGGCGATGTCGACGTACTTGCGCAGCTCGATGTAGCCCTCGGTGCCGAGGATCATCAGCCGGCCGTCACCCCAGGTCCCGAGTCCGGCCGGGGTGTACCAGTCGACCCGGATGTAGCCCTGGGCGTGGTCGCTGCGCAGCAGCAGGTCGCCGAAGTCCTGCAGACCGGGCTTGTCCGGGTTCGCGAAGTTCCCGACCGAGCTCGTCACCACCTCGGCCGTGCGCGAGTCGGTGTACCAGAGGAACTGGTCGATCTGGTGCGAGGCGATGTCGGCCAGGATCCCGCCGTAGCGCTCCTTCTCGTAGAACCAGTCCGGGCGCCCGGCGTTGCCGCCGAGGTGGCCGCGGTCACCGATCCGGTGCGGGCCGAGGCCGATGGTCTGGACGACGGTCCCGATCCGGCCCTCGCGGACCAGGTGGCCGGCCTTCACCGCCGACGCGACCTCGAAGCGCTCGGAGAACGTCACCGACCAGAACCGGCCGCTCTCGGCGACCGCCTTCTCGATCTCCTCGAGCTGGTCGTGGGTGACGCAGCCGGGCTTGTCGGCGACGACGTCCTTGCCCGACCGGAGCGCGGCGACGGCGATCGGGCCGCGCTGGTCCGGGATCGCGGCGGTGACGATCAGATCGAGGTCGTCGCGGGCGATCAGCGCGTGACCGTCGTCGACGTACGGTACGTCGGGGTACCGCTCGCGGACCTGGTGGGCGACGCCAGACGACGGGTCGTCGGTCGCCATCGCGACGAACTCCGCGCCGGCTTTGATCAGACCGGCGATCTGGCCGTGAATGTGCGCGTGGTCGAGTCCGACCGCGGCGAACCTGACAGGTGACGTGGATGTCAAAGGTCTTCCTTTCGCGTCAACGCGATGCTTCGAGTGCTTCGGCGTACTCCTCGGCGATCTTGTCCCCACCGCCGCTCTTCCACTTCTTGACCGCATCGGCCCAGGCCGAGACGGGTTTGCGGCCCTGGATGATGTCGTCGGTCACCTGGTCGATGTTGCTGGTGAGCTGCGAACCCTTGCGCACGTTGGTCTCGGAGTACAGTCCGGCCGCCGGATTGGCGAAAGCGTCCGGGCAGATCTCCTTCATAGCATTGAACTGCACCTCGGCGTTGCCCTTCTGCTCGGGCAGGAAGATCGTCCACGGCTCGTCGGCCTGGTACTTCAGGCCGAGCTGGGACTCGCTGAAGCCCTTGGCGGTCAGGACCGGGTTGCCGTCGACGACCTTGTGGTGCACGACCGGCAGCCCGAACTTGCGGAACAGGTACTCCTGGGTGCCGAAGGGCGCGGCCAGGTAGTTCAGGTATGCCAGCAGGCTCTCGACGCGGCCTTCAGCCTTCTTACTGATCGCTGTCGTGTTGCTGGTGGGCCCGCCCAGCCAGATCTTGCCCTTGCCCGAGCCGTCGTGCTTCGGCGGTGCGATGATGCCGATCCGGGCCTGGTCGCTGACCGCCGTCTGCAGGTAGTCGGGCCAGCCGCTGAAGGTGTCGACGACCAGCGGGCTCGATCCGTTCCCGAACCGGATCTTCAGGTCCACCTGCTGCCCGGAATAGGCGTCGGGGTGGATGTAGCCCGAGCTCCACAGCTTGCGCAGGAACTCGAAGATCTCTTCGTGCGCCTCGTGCTCGAGGTAGCTGACCAGCTTCTTGCCGTCCTCGCTCCAGGTGTTCGGAATGTCGAACATGTTGCGGACGAACAGCGTCGGTGACGAGGCCAGGGCGAACCGGTTCGCGCGCTTGTCGGTCAGCGCCTTGCACAGCTCGAGGAAGTCGTCGAGGCTCTTCACCTCGTCGCTGAGTCCCTGCTTCTCGAGCAGGTCCACGCGGGTGTACAGCGCCTGGGAGCTGATCGCTCCTCGCGGCACCGGGACGGCGTAGATCTTGTCGCCGAAGATGCACGAGTTCCAGCCGACCGAGGGCAGGTTGGCCAGGAACGGGTACTTCTTGATGTTGTCCCCGGACAGGTGGGGGGTGAGGTCCGCGGCCTTGGTCTCGAGCAGCTGTGGGACCTGGGGAACGCCACCAACCTGAAAGATGTCGCCGAGCTGGTCGCCGGCGACCGAGGTGGCGAACTTCTGGGCGTAGTCACCCGACGGCGTCAGACTGACCGAGATCGGTGAACCGACCCGCCTGTTCAACTCCTGCCAGAAGCGGTTCTGCTCGAGCTTCGGCGGGACAGGGGTGTTGGTGGAACCCAGGACGTTGATCGGTTTGCCGTCCCCGGGCGGGTTCTCGATCGCCCTGACCGGATTGGCCGGGTAGCGGGTGAACGCGTTGGGGATGTTGTACTCGGCGCCGTCCAGATCCGGCTTGACCCCCTTGTAGGGCACGTAGGCCGGTCGGACGCCAGACTGGTTCCCGCTGTTGTTCAGCCCGCTGTTGCCGCCGCGGCCCTCGTTGGAGCAGGCGCCGACGACGCCGGTCAGCCCGAGGGCTCCGACACCGCCCAGCAAGGCCCGGCGGCTGAGCCGTGAATCATTGGTGGTCATGGTTCTGCCTCTCGTGTCAGCCCTTGACGGCGCCGGTCAGAACGCCCTTGGCGAAATGCCGCTGGACAAAGGGGTAGACGCACAAAATCGGAATGATGGAAATCATCAGAATTGCCATTTGAATCGAAGTCTGAGGAGGCAGTGCCTCACCCGCGGCTCCCAGGTCCTGGGCGCCGATCTCGACGCCGTCCACCACGTAGGTCCGTAGGACCAGTTGCAACGGCCATTTACTGGCGTCGTTCAGGTAGAGCAGGGCGCCGAAGAAGCTGTTCCAGTACCCGACGCCGTAGAACAGTCCGACCACGGCCACCACCGCCTTCGACAGCGGCAGCCCGATGTGCCAGAACACCTTCCACTCCGAGGCGCCGTCGATCTTGGCCGAGTCGAGGACCTCGGTCGGCAGCCCGGCGAAGTAGGCCCGGACGACGATGACGTTGAACGCGCTCACCGACGTCGGAAGGATGATCGCCCACAGGCTGTCCAGCAGACCGAACTGCTGGACCACCAGATAGGTCGGGATCAGGCCGGGGTTGAACAGCAGGCTGACCAGGACCATCAGCAGCAGAGGCTTGTTGCCGACCGTGCCCCGCCGGCTCAGTGCCCAGCCGAGCGTGCAGGTGAGCACCAGCGAGATCGCCGTACCGACGGCGGTGACGAAGGCGCTCACCAGAAGGGCCTGCGTCACCGTCCCGCCGGACAGGATCGACCGGTACGCCGACAGGTCGAACCCGTGCGGCAGCAGGACGAAACCGCCGGCCTCGACGACTTCCTCCGGACTGGCCAGGCTGGTGGAGATCACCCCGACGAACGGGAGCACCACCGCCGCGCAGATCGCGGTCAGGAAGACGGCCTTGACGACTCGTTCCGCCATGCTCGGCATCGGCATCCCACCCACCAGGACCTGGCGCCGGCTGCGTGCTGGGCTTCGATCGCTCATCCGCGGTACACCCCTTCCTCGCCGAGGCGGTGGGCGAGCTTGTTGGCGGTCAGCACCAGGGTCAGCGCGACGACGCTCTTCACCAGCCCGACCGCGGCCGAAACGCCCCAGTCGCCGCCGAGGATCCCGTTGTTGTACACGTAGGTGTCGAGCACTTCGCTCGCATCGACCCCGACGCCCTGCTGCTGCAGGATGATCTGCTCGAAACCGACCGTCAGCGAGTCCCCGAGCTTGAGGATCAGCAGCAGGATGATGATCGGTTTCAGGCCCGGCAGCGTCACGTGCCAGGTCTGCCGCCAGCGGCTCGCGCCGTCGGCGGCGGACGCCTCGTACAGGGACTTGTCGATCTGCGACAGCACGGCCAGGAACAGGATCGTCGCCCAGCCGGTGTCCTTCCACATCACCTGCGAGGTCAGCAGGCCACGGAACGCGTCGGCGTTGCCGATGATGTTGATCGGATCGTAGCCGTGCGAACGCAGCCAGTTGTTGATCATTCCGGTGCCACCCAGCATCTGCTGGAACACCGCGACCACGATCACCCACGACATGAAGTGCGGGACGTAGATGATCGTCTGGACGATCTGACGCAGTTTGTTCGACAGCAGGCTGTGCAGGACCAGCGCGACCACGATCGGGGCCGGGAAGACGATGACGGTCTGGATCAGGGTCAGCACCAGGGTGTTCTTGACCGCGTTGAGGAACTCGGGGTCGCCGTTGAAGACGATCTTGAAGTTCTCGATGCCCGACCAGAGGCTCTGCCCGACGCCCAGGTACGGCTGGTAGTCCTGGAAGGCAATGACGTTGCCCCACAGCGGGTAGTACTGGAAGGCAAAAATGACCAACATGCCGGGAATGGCCAGCAAGAGGACAGGATAATCTCGTCGTAAACGCTCGCGAAAGGAAAGTTTTCGGCTGCGGGCGGTATCGCTCATAGGCGCTCCCGGGGTCAATCAATAAAATGTGATCGATCCACTTCTGATCCGGTAGCTAACCGCAGGTGTCTGGGGGTGTCAACCCCTCGTTCCGGTATCGGACAGGCGCAAGGTCAATCGTTGTAGATCTCGCCGAGCCGGTCCTGGGATCGGCTAACGTGTGGGGCGCAGCCAGGCTGCGGAGGGGAAGGTGGCCAAGACGTGGAGCCGAAACGGCCGGCGACGATCCATCAGGTGGCACGGCTGGCGGGGGTCTCGCACACGACCGTGTCCCGCTACCTGCAGGACGCGGACAGCCTGAAGCCCAAGACGCGGATCAAGGTCGAGTTCGCCGTCAAGTCGCTGGACTACCGCCCGAACCTGGTGGCCCGGTCGATGCGGACCCGGCGGACGAACCGGCTGGCGATCGTGCTCGCCTCCGGCCCGCACTTTCCCGGCCGGCTGCTGGTCGCGGCGTCCGAGACGGCGCACCGGGCGGGCTACCAGGTCGACATCGTCAGCGTCGAAGGTGGCCAGCGGGCGCGATCGGCGCGGATCGAGGATCTGGCGCGGTCCGGTCAGGTCGAGGGGATCCTGGCGATCTCACCGACCGGGCTGAAGAGCAAGCGGCTCCAGCAGGTCCCGATCGTCGAGAGCGAGACGTACGACGACAAGCTGCGCGGGCTCGGTGAGCTCGCGGCCGCGTCCGAGATGGTGGAGATCGTCGAGTACCTGGCGTCGCTGGGGCACCGGTCGTTCTTCCACGTGTCCGGTGACCAGGACTTCGGCTCGGCGCGCAACCGGAAAGCCGTGTACCTGGAGGCGATCGAGCGGCTCGGGCTGTCGTCTGTCGGGGTGTACGACGGCGACTGGACGGCGCAGTCGGGTTTCGACGCGATCACCGCGTTGCCTGGTGACTGCGGTGTCACGGCCGTTGTCGCTGCCAACGATGTGGTCGCGATGGGCGTGGTGCGGGGTGCGCTGTCGCGTGGGTGGTCGGTGCCTGGCGACCTGAGCGTCTTCGGCTGGGACGACGAGGTGATGGGCAAGTTCGCCACGCCGTCACTGTCGACGGTCGCGGTCGACCGCGAGGCGCAGGGGCGGGACGCGATCCTCCGGCTGCTCGCCGAGATCAGCGGCGAGCCCGCGCCGGAGCCGGCCGCACGCACGATCAACCGCCTGATCTTCCGCGAGTCGACGGCGCCTCCGCCTGGGGCCTAGGCGGCTGGGTCCTGGGCGGCTGGGTTTCTGGGCGCCTGGGCTCTGGGGCTGGATCCTAGGGCTGGGCGAGCCGGGTGATGACGTCTTCGTGGAGGCGGCCGTTGGTGGCCACCGCGTTGGCGCCGTTCGGGCCGGGCTCGCCGTCGACCGAGGTGAAGGTGCCGCCGGCCTCGTCGACGATGATCGACAGCGCGGCCATGTCGTACAGGTTGAGCTCGGGCTCGGCCGCGATGTCGACGGCGCCTTCGGCCACCAGCATGTAGGACCAGAAGTCGCCGTACGCGCGGGTGCGCCAGGCGTCGTCCATCAGGCCGGCCCACTGGTCGCGCTTGCCGAGCTTCTCCCAGCCCTTGAGCGAGGAGTACGACAGCGAGGCGTCCTCGATCTTGCTCACGTCACTCACGCGGCACGGCTGCGCGGACATCAGCGCGCGGCCGGTCCACGCGCCGTCGCCGTACGACGCCCACCACCGCCGCTGCAGCGCCGGCGCGGAGACCACACCGACGACGACCTGGTCCTCGATCATCAGGCTGATCAGCGTCGCCCAGACCGGGACGCCGCGGATGTAGTTCTTCGTCCCGTCGATCGGGTCGACGACCCAGCGCCGCGGACCCCACCCGGTGGTGCCTTCCTCTTCGCCGACGAACGCGTCGCGCGGCCGAGCCCGCGAGAGCGTCTTGCGCATCACGTCCTCGACGCGGCGGTCGGCGTCGCTGACCGGGGTCAGGTCCGGCTTCGTGGCGACGTGCAGGTCGAGCGCCTTGTACCGATCCATCGTGGTCGAGTCCGCGTCGTCAGCCAGGATGTGCGCGAGCCGCAGGTCGTCCGTGTGCGAAGGCATGCCGGAAGGCTACCTGCGCGGGGCTCACCCCGGGCGCGTGGTCCGGCGTACGGCGGTCAGAAGGTGGCGATCGGGTTGACCGGGCTGCCCGACGTACCGGCGAGGCGGACCGGCGCGACGGCGAGCTGGAAGTCCCACTGGCCGAGCTCGGCGGCCGTCGTCGCGCACGCCTCCAGGTCGCAGTTGTCGAGCAGCCACAGGCCCATCGCCACCAGGCTGACGGCGTGGACCGGCATCAGTACGTCGTCGTACCCCGATGGCTGAACGTCCTGGGGAGTGTCGGCGCCGATCAGCGCGACCTCGCGCTCCCGCAGCCACGGTAGGCAGGACGCGTGCCAGCCGGCCTGCGTGATCCCGCCGGCCGCGCCGGCCTCGTGCCGGGAGCGGCCGTTGCCGGTGCGAATGAGTACAGCGTCGCCGGACTGCACCCGCACGCCTTGGCGGCGCTCGGCCTCCTCGAGGTCGTCGGGCGTCACGCCCTGCCCCGGCTCCAGCCACGGCACCTCGCGGACCTTCGCGATGTCCAGCAGGACGCCGCGGGTGACGATCCCGTTCGCTGCCGCGGTGACGGCGGCCCAGGCCGAACCCGTCGCGGCGTCGACCAGCGAGTGCGACCGCCCGTTGTACATCTTGCCGTCCCAGAAGAGATGGCACGGCGAGTCGAGGTGGGTGATCGTGTTGCCGTGGAAGAAGATGCCGAGCCGCTCGTTCGAGAAGCCCCAGCGGCGGTCGTTGTGGAACAGCGCGGGCATGTGCTCGGCGCCCGGCATGTCGGCGGCGCACGGGCACGCCGTCGTCGACCGCTCCATCTCCTCCGGTACGGCGACCTCCCACGCGCACGACACGCTCCGGCCGTGCCGCACGGCCCGCGCCGCTGCCCGGCGTACGTCGTCGGTGATGTGGTTCAGCGTGCCGAGCTCGTCGTCGTCACCCCAGCGTCCCCAGTTCGACAGGGTGTCGAAGTACCCGAGTACGTCGTCCTGGGTGGGTAGCGGTCGTCCTGCCGTCATCGGCGCGTCAACTCCTCCGGTCACGTGGTGCGAGGGCCCGTGCACTGTACTGCTCTAGGCTGATTGAACCGTTTCGGGTGGTTGAACGTGCAGTTAGTGTTAGTCCACTTCGGCCGAGCCACGGGAGTCCTCATGTTCGAGCGCTTCGGAGACCTTCCTCTGCATGTGCTGGTGATTCACGCCGCGGTGGTGCTGCTGCCGGTGGCCGCGCTGACGGCGATCGTGTTCGCGCTGGTGCCGAAGTGGCGGTGGCTGCTGCGGTGGCCGGCCCTGCTGCTCGGGCTGGCCGGGCTGGTGGTTGCGTTCGTCGCCAAGGAGAGCGGCGAGGCGTTCCTGGCGGCGATCCCGGAGCTGGAGGCGGCGGTGAAGGTGCACCAGGACCGCGGGGATCTGCTGTTCTGGTTCGTGCTCGGGTTCGCGGTGCTGGTGGTTCTTGCGTTCCTGGTGCTGGCTGGGCCCTCGGCGTTGGCCAGTGGAAAGGGTGCGAAGGCAACCAAGAGCCAGCCGCTGGAATGGGTGCTGAGCGCGGCGGTGGTCGTGGTCGGCGTACTGGTGATCTATCAGACCATTCGGACCGGGGACGCCGGCGCGAAGGCTGTGTGGGATGGGCAGTTGCCGCCGAAGTAGGTTGGGCGTGTTTCCTTAGCCCTCCGACTGGCCTGCCTTCCAGTAACCGCCGAAGTAGTGGGCCTTGCTGTCCCACTCGAGGGTGCCGGTGAGGTGGCGGCGGATGTCGCGGACGATGCCGGCCTCGCCTGCCACCCACGCGTACGGCGTACCGTCGGGAAGCTTGGCGGAACGGACCGCGTCGGCGAGGCCGCTGCCGATTGACCAGGCGATCTCGAGGTCCGCCGCGGTGTCGAAGTCGCGGACGTCGGTGGCGTGCGGGACCTGGACGAAGGCGCGCGCGACGGTGCCGGCCGGGAGGGACTCGATGATCGAGGCCAGGGCCGGTACGGCGGTGTCGTCGCCGACGAGCAACTGCCAGTCGGGCGAGTCCGGCGCGTACTGGTACGCCTTCGGGCCGTCGCCGATCTCGGGCCCGATGATGCCGAGCCGGCTGCCCGGCTCGGCGGACTGCGCCCAGGCCGACGCGGGTCCCGCGTCGCCGTGCAGGGCGAACTCGATGTCGATCTCCGCGCCCCGCTGGGCCCGGATGGTGAACGTGCGCATGATCGGGCGGACGTCGTCGGCCAGCTCGCGGTAGGCGCCGTACCAGTTGTCGGCCGGCGGGAGCACGGGCTCGGCCTGGCCGGGCTGAGCGAGCAGGATCTTGATCCGCTGGTCGAAGCCACCGGTCTCCAGCGTCGCGCAACCGGCCAGGGTCACGGTGAGGAACGACGGGCTGGTCCGCCGTACGGTGGTCACGGTGCCCATCACGACGGCGGTCATCGGGCCACCTTCGCGAGCAGGCCGGCGAGGTCGTCGAGCACGGCCATCGCGCTCAGGACCGTGCCGAACGCGACGCCGTCGGCGACGTCCTTCGGGAGCCGGACGAGGGCTCCGCGGCGTACCGCCGGGACGGACTGGAAGAGTTTGTTGCGCTGGGCATCGATGGCCTCCGAGCCGTAGGACTGGGCGACGATCGCGTCGGCGTCGTACTTGAGCAGGCCTTCGGAGCCGACCGAGGCGTAGAACTCCGCGGGGTTTTCCTTGCTCAGGGCAATCGCCGTGTCGGTGAGCTCGAAGCCGAGCTCCAGCAGGAGTTGCACGCGGGGGTCGACGTCGAAGTACAGGAAGTAGTCGGGCGCGGTCGGCCAGACGTAGCTGAGGGTCTTGCCGGCGAACTCGGGGTGAGCCCGGCGGGTCTCGGCGTACCGGGTCTCGGCGTCGGCGATCACCTGCTCGGCGCGCTCCTCACGGCCGAAGATCGTGGCCATCCGGCGGGTGTGCTCGCGCCAGGGCGTGCCGTACGCGCCGTCGGAGCGGATCGGGCCGACGGTCGGCACGACGGCCGACAACTTGTCGTAGTCCGGGCGCTTCAGGCTGTCGGTCGCGACGACCAGATCGGGCTCCATCGCGAGGATGCGCTCGAGGGGAAGGCCGTCGGTGAGCTCGAAGGCGTGGCTGATCCGGCGGGTCTGGTTGGCCGGCGCGGGCTTGGGCGAACTGCCGCAGGCCGACAGCACCGCGGCGCCGCCCCCGATCGCCAGCAACCGCCGCCGAGTCAGAGCATCGGCAGGCGGAACGAAGTGGACGGGGTCGAAGCGCATACCCCGATCCTATCCTTAGGTAAGCCTAGCCTCACAAGTGATCAGGGTTGTTGGTGATGCGGCCGGGGCGGTTGGTGTGGGCTGAGGCCGCTGCGGCCGGGAAGAGATGGGGAGAGTGCCGAGGCCCGCAGGTGGTTGAGCCCAGGGCGGTGGGGCTCGGCCCGGGGTGGTGGGGCTCGGCCCGGGGTGGTGGGCTCGGCCCGGGGTGGTGGGGTCAGCCCCCGGCGGTGGGTGGGGCCGGGGCTCGGCCCGGGCGGGCTCAACCCAGGGTGGCAGGTTCAGCCCAGGGCTGCCGGTTCAGCCTGGGGTGGTGGGTTCAGCCGGCGCGGAATGGCCGGGTCAGGCTGGGTCGGGGCGGCCTTCTCGGCTGGCTAGGAGGCGGCGGAAGGAGGCTACTCGTTCGGCTTCGATGCGGCCTTCGGTGACTGCTTCGTCGAGGGCGCAGCCGGGGTCTGATTCGGAGTGGCCGCAGGCTCGGGGGCAGTTGGTGGTTTCGGCGGCGAGGTCGGCGAAGGCGTGGATGAGTTGGTCCGGTTCCACGTGGGCGAGGCCGAAGGAGCGGATGCCGGGGGTGTCGACGATCCAGCCGCCTTCGGGGAGGCGGAGGAGGAGGGCGCTGGTGGAGGTGTGGCGGCCGCGGCCGGTGTTGTCGTTGACGACGCCGATGGCTCGGTTGGTGCCGGGGACCAGGGCGTTGACGAGGGTAGACTTGCCGACGCCGGAGTGGCCGACCATGACCGACGTGCGGTCGCGGAGTTGTTCGTTCAGGTCGTCGAGGTTGCCGCCCTGCTGGGTGGCCACCGACTCGACGCCGAGCGGGCGGTACGTCGACAGCAGCGGCTCGGGGTCGGCCAGGTCGGTCTTGGTGAGGCAGAGCAGCGGCCGCATGCCGGCGTCGTACGCCGCGACGAGGAAGCGGTCGATCAGCCGCGTGCGGGGCTCGGGGTTGGCGACGGCGACGACGATGACCAGCTGATCGGCGTTCGCGACCAGCGGGCGCTCGACCGGGTCGTCGTCGTCGGCCGAACGGCGGAGCAACGTCGTCCGGGGGAGCACCTCGACGATCCGCGCCAGCGTGCCCTCGGCGCCGCTCGCGTCGCCGTCGAGCTTGACCCGGTCGCCGACGATGACCCCCTTGCGGCCGAGCTGGCGGGCCTTCATCGCGGTGACGACGCGATCGCCCTCACCGACCCACGTCGTGTACCGCCCGCGGTCGCGGGTGATCACGAACCCGGTGACGGCGTCGTCGTACGCCGGCCGGTCCTTGGTCCGCGGCCGGGTCCGGCGCTTGGGCCGGTCGTACTTGGCCTCCTCGTCGTACCGCGACATCAGCAGTCAACCCCAGTACGACGCTGAGGTCGGCGGCCATGCGGCCGGGAGGGTGGTCTGTGGCTGAGGCCGCGGCGGCCGAGGGAAAGCGGAGAGTCCCCAGAGCTGCCGAGGGTGGGGAGGCTGGTGGGGGTGCTTTCTGTGGTGATGCCGCCGGTGGGGGCTGCCGCGTGGTTCTGCATCAGCTGACCAGGCTCGACCACAGCTCGGGGAACTCCGGCAGTGTCTTCGCGGTGGTCGCGATGTTCTCGATCGCGATCCCGTCGACGGCCAGGCCGACCACCGCGGCGGCGTGCGCCATCCGGTGGTCGTGGTACGTGCCGAACAGCCCACCGTGCAAGGGTTTCGGCCGGAACTCCAGCCCGTCCGCGGTCTGCGTGACGTCGCTCCCGAGCGCGTTGAACTCGGTCTCCAGCGCGGCCAGCCGGTCGGTCTCGTGGTTGCGCAGGTGCGCGATGCCACGGAAGTACGACGGCCCGTCGGCCAGTACGGCGATCGCCGCCAGCACCGGCGACAGCTCACCGACCTCGCTCAGGTCCAGGTCGACCGCGGCGATCCGCCCGGTCCCGCGCACGGTCAGCTCACCGTTGGCCAGCAAGACCTCGGCCCCGAACCGCGACAGCAGCTCCGGCAGCTGCCCTCCGGGCTGTGTCGTCGAGGTCGGCCACCCGGTGACGGTCACGGAGCCGTCGGTGACGACGGCCGCGGCCAGGAAGGGCGCCGCGTTCGACAGGTCGGGCTCGATCACCGTGTCCAGCGCGCGAATCGGGCCGGGGGCAACGATCCAGCGGTTCGGCTCGCTGTCGTCGACCGCGACGCCACGCTCGCGCAGCATCGCCACCGACATGTCCAGGTGCGGCTGCGAGGGCACCGGCTTGCCGTCGTGCCGCAGGTCGACGCCGAGGTCGTACCGGGCGCCGGCCAGCAGCAGCGCGGAGACGAACTGCGACGAGCCGGACGCGTCCAGCGTGACCTCGCCGCCGCGGACCGCGCCGGAGCCGCTCACGGCGTACGGCATCCGGCCGGTGCCGTGGTCGTCGATCTCGACGCCGAGCGTGCGCAGGGCGCCGAGGATGACGTTCATCGGGCGCTCACGAGCGTACGGATCGCCGTCGAAGGAGATGACGCCGTCGGCGAGCGCGGCGACCGGCGGGACGAAACGCATCACGGTGCCGGCCAGGCCGCAGTCGACGTCGGCCGGGCCCTTGAGGGAGCCGGGCGTGACGGTGACCAAGCCGTCGCGCTCGCTGATGCCGACGCCGAGCGAGACCAAGGCGGCCTTCATCAGCGCGGTGTCCCGGGCGGCGAGCAGGCCGGAGAGGGTGGAGGGTCCGTCCGCGAGCGCAGCCAGGATCAGCGCACGGTTGCTGATCGACTTCGATCCGGGCACGGTGACCCGGCCGTTGACAGCCCCGGCCGGGCGCGGCGCCGGCCAGCCCTCTGACGTCCCCATTGCACTCCTTCAGCTCACTGCGATGTCGCTCAAGAGCCTAGGGCATGCGGGTCGGACGGCGTCGCGCTCTATCCACAGGGTCAGATGAAGGGCAGTTCGGCCCTCGCGGTCTGAGCCGCGAGCTTGGCCTCGCGGCGCGCGGTCTTCGCCAGCTGCTTGGTCTCGCGCTTGGCGAGCTTCGCGCCGCGCTTGGTCTCCCGCTTGGCCGCCTGCGCGCCGTGCGAGGCGCGCCAGGCCAGCCCGGGCTGACCCTCAGTGTCGACGACCGCGAGCAGCAGGCCGCCGAGCAGGCCGAGGTTCTTCATGAACTGGACGCGCTGGGTCTGCTTGACCTGCTTGTCCTTCTCCAGCCAGAACGAGTGCCCGGCCAGCGTGGTCGGCACCAGCGACGCGGCCAGTACGGCGGCGCCGACGCGTCGGCCCTTGCCGCTGGCCAGCGCGAGGCCACCGAGCACCTGGGCGGCGCCGTTGAGGCGGACGAGGTTCGCTGTCGTGTCAGGGATCCGGTCGCCGACCTGCGGCGGCGCGACCCGCTTGACCAGCGGCACCAGGCGGTCGGTGACCGGCTGCGCCTTCGGAACCAGCGGCTCCGGGTTGCGCACCTGGTTCGCGCCTTGCACGACGAAGAGAACGGACAGCAACGGCCTGGCCAGTGCGCGCACGACAGTCATGGCTCCTTCTTACATCGTCCGGCAAGCGATCTGGGCTTCAGGTACCCGTGTGTCTCGCGCCCAACCGTCAGATCGGGCAGCCGTCCGGGCCGCAGGCGGCGTCGTCGGTGCTGCCGGGGGAGGTGATCAGCGTCACCGGCTTGCGGTCGGCGGCGGCCCGGCGCAGGGCTTCGGTGAAGACCTCGGTCGGCTGGGCGCCGCTCACGCCGTACTTCTCGTCGATGACGAAGAACGGGACGCCGTTCGCGCCGTACGCGAGGGCCTGGGCCTGGTCGGCCGCCACCTCCTGCTCGTACGCCGTACCGGCCAGCACCTCGGCGACGCGGTCGGCCGGGAGGCCTGTCTCGACGGCGAGCCGGGTCAGCGTGGTGGGGTCGCCGACCGGCAGGCCGTCGGTGAAGTAGGCCTTGAGCAGCCGCTCCTTCAGACGGGCCTGGGTGTCGGCGGGGACCTCGCCGGAGGAGCCGAGCTCGCGGGCGAGGTGGAGGAGGCGGTGCGCGTCGACGGTGTTCGCGGACTTGGCGATGGCGAAGTTGAAGTCGAGGCCGACCTCGCGGGCGACGCCGGTGACGTGGTCGTTGGCCTGCAGACCCCACTCGCGGCCGCGGCCGTACTTCTCGCCGAGGCGGGTGGCGAGGTCGCGGGGGTCGTCGCTGCTGGCCTCGGGGTCGAGCTGGAAGCTGTGGTAGACCACCTCGGCCTGCTCGCCGGAGGTCGCGAGCGCCTCCTCGAGGCGGCGCTTGCCGATGTAGCACCAGGGGCAGACGACATCGGACCAGACATCAATACGCATACCCACAACAACTACTTCAGTTGTTGTGGGTATTCCCGTGGGAGGTGTTCAGCGGGCGGCGCGTTCGATCAAGTTGGTGACCTTTTCCGGCTGGGAGAGGGCTACCAGGTGGGAGCCGTTGACCTCGATCGTCGTGGCGTGGGCTCGGTGGGCCATGTAGCGCTCGCCGGCCGGGGGGATGGCCTTGTCGGCGGTGGCGACCACGGCGTACTTGGGGAGGTTCGCCGGGGCCGTCTTGAGGACCTTCTCGCCGAAGACGGCGGCGGCGACCGGGCGCTGGGAGGCGCCGAGCAGGGCGGCCTGCTTGCGGGGGAGGTCGGCGGCGAAGACCTGGCGGAAGGACTCGGGCTTCATGATCAGGTCGGCGCCACCGGGGTACGTGATCGTGTTGGTGGTGTCCGGGCCGATCTGGCTGCCGGGGTACTTCGCGTTCAGGTCGCCGATGGTCTCGCCGGCCTGCGGGATGAACGCCGCGACGTACACGAGCGCCTTGACCCCAGGCGTGTCGGCCAGTTGGCTGACCAGCGCACCGCCGTACGAGTGACCGACGAGCACCTTCGGGCCTGCGATCCCGGCCAGTACGCCGGACAGGTACTCCGTGTCACCCGCGACGCTGCGCAGCGGGACCGCCGGTACGACGACCTTGTAGCCGTCACGCTGGAGGCGTTCGGAGACCTCGTTCCAGCTGGAGCCGTCCGCGAACGCGCCGTGCAGGAGGACGACGGTCGGCTTCGGGGAGCTGTGGTGGACTGGGTTCGCGGCGGCGGTGGTGACGCCGGCGGTCAGCAGGGCGGCGGAAGCGACACCGGCGACGGTGCCGAGGAAGCGGCGACGGGTGCTCACTGGTCCGCACCTGCCTCGACGACGGTCGCGACGAACTCGGCGACGGCCAGCGGCTGCGAGACCGCGACCGCGTGCGAGCCGTCGACCTCGGTGACCTTCGCGCCGGCCCGCTCGGCCATGGCGCGCTGCGCCTCGACCGGGATGGCGTTGTCGGCGGTGGCGACCAGGTAGTAGCTCGGCAGGCGCTTCCAGCTGGCGGCGCCGGACTTCTCGTCGAAGGCGGAGGCCGCGATCGGTCGCTGCGAGCGGCCCATCACCAGAGCCTGTCCGGCCGGGAGGTCCCCGGCGAAGATGGTCGCGAACTTGTCCTCGGTGATGCTCAGGTAGGTGTCCTCGCCGAACTGGTGCGGCGCGAGCGACGTACCGAGCTCGTTGGCCGGGAAGCCGCCGAGCAGCTCCAGGATGCCCTCACCCTCCTCCAGCGCGAAGGCGGTCACGTAGACCAGCGCGGTGACGTTGCCGGCGTCGTTGGCGGCCGAGGTGATCACGGCCCCGCCGTACGAGTGGCCGACCAGCACGACCGGACCGTCGATCTCGCGGGCCAGCGCGGCCACCTTGCGGCCGTCGGCGGCCGCTCCGGACAGGTCGTTCGGTACGGCGACCGCCTTGATGCCACGGTTCTCCAGCTCGGCGATCACGCCGGCCCAGCTGCCACCGTCGGCGAAGGCGCCGTGCACCAGCAGCGCAGTGGGGTTCTTCTCACTCATCGTCTTGTCCTCGGTTCTCGTTCGCGGTTTTCCTTGTGCCCCTAGAGAACCGCTCCGGGGCGCTTCGCCGGATCGACCGAAAACGGGAACTTCACCACCCGCGGGCCGTGCTCAGCCGAGGGAGGTGCACCCAAGACTCATGCGTTCGGGGGAGACGTGAACCGCTGGAGCACGAGCCGGGTGAGCTGGACGCGTGAGTTGACGTCGAGCTTGCTGAAGACGTTGCGCAGATGGGTGCCGACCGTGCTGGCCGACAGCACCAGCTCCTCGGCCGCCGAGCGGTTGGTGTGGCCGTCCGCGACGAGCAGGGCGACCTTGCGCTCCATTGGTGTCAGCGCCTCCCAGCCGGACTCCGGCCGGGCCGGTACGGCGGACCAGCGGCGCCGGCGTACCCCTGCTGCCTGCAACACAGCCTGCACCGGTACGGCGAACGCCATGGCGCCGAGCTGCGTGTAGGAGTCGAGTGCACGCTCCAGCGCGGCAATGCCCGTACTCCGGTCGCCGTGCTCGAGCTCTACCCGGCCGTGCAGCTCCTCGGCCGCCGCCACGAGCAGCGGGCGCTGGCTGCCGCGCAGCTGCTCGACAGCCTCGGCCAGGGCGGTCAGATCACGCTGGTTGGCGGCAGCAACCAGCTGAGCGGCACCGGTGGAGGCTGCGGCCGGTGCGGTCGCTGCCTGGTCGGCCAACAGCTCGGCGGCAGCCTGCACGGTGCCAGGGGAGCGGGAGGCCGCATCGTGAGCATGCGTCGCCGCGTGGAGCAGGAGCTCTAGGCGGATCGGGTGGTCCAGCGGGGTGGCCAGGAGGCGCTGCGCTGCAGCGGCGTCGCCGTCGGCCATGGCGAGCAGAGCGCGGACTGGCTCGTCGGGGACCTTGCGCGCGGCGGAGAGGTCTCCCTGGAGCAGAGCGATCAGGGCGAGGACCTGGCGGGCCATCGGCTCGGGGGACGGGTCGTGGAACTCGGCGGACCAGCGGAGGCTCGACTTGGCCGCGTCACGCGCCGCGGGGAGGTTGCCGACAGCAAGCTCCAGCTGAGCCCGCAGTACGGCGACCTGCGGTGCCAGCCACGAGTCGCCGTCGATGCCCTCGGAGAGGCGCTGGAGCGCGGCGGCCGGTTCACCTGCTTGGGCGAGGCAGAACAGCTCAGCCAGCTCGACCCGCACGGCAGGGGGCGTGCCGACCTCGCTGGGTCTCGAGGTTGAGCGTGCGGCGGCGTACGCAGCTGCTGCGTCGGCGAAGCGGCCTTCGGTTGCTGCTTGCTCTGCTTGGGCTAGCTGCAGCAGTGCGCTTGTCACCGGGTCATCTGTCGCGAAGGGCTTGGCTGCGCCGGCTAGTACTTGGTAGGCCGCGAGGCGGTCCGCAAAGGGTTGCGGTGCTGCGGCGACTATGAGGCGCGAAGGGTCGAGCGTGCCGGTGGCCCACTCGTGCGGGGCCAGCAGCAGCCTGACCCGAGCAGCGAGCTCAGGTGTCACCGGGCCCTGGTAGAGCGGCGTACCGCCGAGCAGGTCGTCGGCGAACGCCCGTGCGGCGTCGTACTGGCGGGCGACCAGCAGGATGTCGACCACGTCCGCACCGACCTCGCCGCGGATCGGCTGGTCGACCGGAGTCAGCTCGAACGTCTCCTGGATCACCGACAGCGCGGTGATCGACATGGTGGTCAGCAAATCGCGCGCAGCCGAGCGGAGCATGCTGATGGCGCCCAGGTCGCCGACAGCTGCCGTCGCCAGGATGTGTGGAGCCGCGGCCGACGCGCCCTGCTCAGTCAGCAGCAGCTGGTCCGCGATCGCCGAGTGCAGTGCCCGCTGGGCAGACGGCGGCACATCAGCCAGTACGGCGGCCCGCAGCAGCTCGTGCCGGAAGGTCAGGTGGGCTCCGCTGTCCGCCAGCAGCCCGGCCCGGATCGCCTCGTCTAGCGGCTCGGCCAGCCGAGCAACGCCCTCGGCCATCAGCGCAGCAACGTCCTCCAGCCGGAACTCGCTGCCAAAAACAGCCGCGGTCCGCAGCAGCGAACGGCACAGCTCGCTCGTCCCAGCGGTCCGCCGCCGGACGCCCTCGACCAGTCCGTCGGGCAGCGGGCCCTGCGGCGATCCGTCAGTCAGGTAGAGGCCCGCCACGACCTGCTCGACCAGAAACGGAACGCCCTGGGCGCTGCCGAGCCGGACGGTCAGTGCGGCGTCGGCGGGCTGGTTCAGCCGGTCGGCGGCGATCTGCAGTACAGCCTCGGTGTCCAGTGGAGCCAGCTGGAGATGGTGCACCGGCAGCTGATCGCCCAGAGCGTCGACGACTTGGTCGGTGACACCGCCCGGCGACGGACGCGTCGCCAGCAACCACATGGTCTGGGTGTCGGCCAGCCGCGAGATCACCACCCGCAGTACGAAGCCGGTGAGCGGATCGGACCACTGCGCGTCGTCCAGCACGATCAGTGCGGCCGTGCCCGCCAGCCGCTGACCGATGAGGTCGGCCAGCCGCTCAGCGAGCCACAGCGGCTGAGTGTTGAGCGCGGCCAGCTCCAGGAAGTGCTCGGTCCCGATCAGCGGGTCCTTGCCTGCCCGGAGCGCCGGAGCCAGTGAGGACAGCGGACTGATGTTGTCCGTCTGGTGTGCGACCGCCGTAGCGACCAGCAACCCGTGCCGCTCAGCCTGCTCGACCGCAGCGTGCACCAGAGCCGACTTGCCGATGCCGGGCTCACCCGTGACAACGGTCAGCGACGCAGTGCCCTGGTCCGCTGCGCGCATGGCCTCCAGCAACCGGCCCAACTCGGCCGAGCGCCCACGCAGCGGTTCCATGGCCACTTTGTACCACTACGCGCAGCGGCGTACGGCGAGCAGCGCGTAGACCCGCGCGCAGTGGAATACCTCCGCGAGGGAGACGTGCTCATCGCTCGCATGGGCCACGCGGACGTCGCCGGGCCCGTACTGCAGAGTCGGTACGCCGGCCGCCGAGTACTGCCGCAGGTCGGACCCGTACGGCCCACCTCTGACCTCCGGCGCCCCAGCGCCAGCGTCCACCACAGCCCGCAGCGTGTCGTCCAGCAGCGGGTCGCCCTCCGGCAGCAGTCCGGAGGCGAACACGCCACCGGGCCAGGTCACCTTCGCCGGGTGGTCCCTCAGCCAGTCGTCCTTGTCGCAGGCGGCAGCGACGGCCTGTGTGAAGGCATCGAGCGCGTCCGGGACAGGCTCACCCAGCCGTACGCCGTACCGGCCCTCCGCCACGAGCAGGTCGGGCACCGTGCTCGCCCAGTCGCCGGAGTGGATCGTGCCGATCGACAGGGGATAGGCCAGGTCGAGGTGCTCGAGCAGTGGGTGCGGCGAAAGATTCCGTGACGCCTCCAGCTCGCGCAGCGCCGCGTGCACCACCTCGAACTTCTCGATCGCGCTGACGCCACTGGTCCGGGTCGAGCCGTGCGCGGCGTGCCCGGCGATCTCCAGCCGGAAGGTGAGCGAGCCGGCGTTCGCGGGGATCACCGTGCCGGCCGTCGGCTCGGCGATCACGCAGGCCGCGCCGGAGTGCCCGCGGCGCAGGGTCGCGAACGTGCCGAGCCCGCCGTCCTCCTCGCCGACCACCGTGTGCACGGCCAGCGGCCGCCGCAACTCGATGCCCGAGGCAACGACCGCGCGCACCGCGCCGAGGAACGCCGCGATCCCACTCTTCATGTCGCAGGTCCCGCGGCCCCACAGGATGCCGTCGCTGACGCGCGCCGAGTACGGGTCGCCGTCCGGCCACTGCGTCAGATCACCCGGCGGTACGACGTCCACGTGCCCGTTGAAGATCAGCCCCGGCACGCCCTCGCCGAGCGTCCCGACGCAGCCCCAGGCGTCGCTGCGCGGAACCTCCATCCCCGGAAAGGCAGGATCCGACGTCAGCGCCGGCAGATCCAGTTGCCAGTGGTCCACCGTCAGGCCGAGCCCACGCAGCCGCCCGGCGACCCACTCCTGGGCGACGTTCTCCTCGGCGGTCCCGTCGACACTCGGGATCCGCACCAGCTCCCGCAGCTCCTCGACGATCAGGTCGTCGTCCAGAGCCGCCAGCACCGCCCGCTCCACCTCAGCACCCATGGCGCACATCATGCACCGACCGAGCCGCCCATCACCTCTCGAGCAAGAGGCGATGGGCGGACCGGGCCCTAGCTCACGGAGTCAGCCGGTGCAGGTCCCGCGGGAACAGCGTGACCTCCCGGACGTTCTCCGCACCGGTCAGGCGAGCCACGAACCTCTCCAGCCCGATGGCGAAACCGCCGTGCGGCGGCATGCCGTGCTGGAACGCCTGCAAGTAGGAGCTGTACGCCGGAGCCTCGGCGGACTCGCCCCTGGCCTCCAGTGCGGCCACGTAGTCGCTGTAGCGGTGCAGACGCTGCCCACCGGTCACCAGCTCGACCCCGCGGAACAGCAGGTCGAAGGAGTTCGACCAGGTGGGGTCCGACGGCTGCGGGTGCGTGTAGAACGGCCGCTTCACCATCGGGTAGCCCTCGACCGCCACGAAGGCGCTGCCGTGCTCCCGCAGCGCCCACTCGCCGATGGCCCTCTCGTCAGCAGGCGACAGGTCGGGCTCACTAGGGTCCGCTCCCGCCAGCTTGAGCGCCTCGGAGAAGTGCAGCACCGGTACGTCGACCGGGATCTCCGGCAGCTCCACACCGAGCCGCTCCAGCGCCGTACCGGCTCTGGACCCGACTGCCGCAAGCATGCCCGCCAGTACGTCGCGCAGCATGGCCAGTACGTCGCGGTGGTCGCCGATGAAGCCGAACTCCGCGTCCAGCGACACGTACTCGGCCAGGTGCCGGACGGTGTCGTGCGGCTCGGCCCGGAACACCGGACCGACCTCGTAGACCCGCTCGAACACACCGACCATCGTCTGCTTGTAGAACTGCGGCGACTGGGCCAGGTACGCCGGACCGCCGAAGTAGTCGAGTGCGAACACGTTGGCGCCGGACTCGGTCGCCGTACCCACGATCTTCGGCGTCTGGATCTCCGTGAAGTCCAGACCGTCCAGCGTGCTGCGGAACCCGTGCAGCGCGGCTGCCGCGACCTCCCAGCCGGCCCGGACCGCCGGGTGCCGCAGGGCCACCGGCGCGTTGTCCAGCACGACCGGCAGACCAGCGCCGACCGTGGGCCGCCACAGCTCGATCGGCGGCGTCCTGGCCGGTTCGGTCAGCGGGACGATCAGTGGGTCGACCAGCTCGGCCCCACCGGGGGCCTGCGGGTTGGCGGCGACCGTACCGGTCACCTGGACGACGGTCTCCTCGCTGAGCTCGTCCAGCTGTTCCTGAGCGCCCTTGAGGACGACCTGGGCCAAGCCGGACCGGTCCCGCAGGACCAGGAAGCTGACCGCGGCCAGCCGTCGTCTTCGGTGCACCCAGCCGGCCACCGTGACGGTCTGGCCTACTGCTGAGGGGATCTCGTGGTTGAGAATGCGCATCGCTGTTTCACCTCCGTCGGATTACTCGAACCCCGGAGGTGTGGGCGAAGGGGACTCGCGGTGCCACCACACCTTCACCGAGCCACGCTCGGCCTCTTGCTGTCGCAGTCGCTCGGGAGTGTCTTCACGGCCGGACCTGTGCGTCGCCTTCGCAGCTACCGGCGACTCTCTCGACCACAGGTGTCCGGGGCTACTCGGTTCCGTCAGCGCGAACGTGTCCAGCCTAGGGCGAAGGCCGTACGACGCCAAACCCGTTTAGCGCTTGCCGTGTTTCGTCGGCGGGATCTGCGCGGTGTCGGTGTCGTACCGGCCCGGGGTGACCGCCTTGACGGTGATCTGGTTCTTCGTCCCGGCGCCCGGCCAGGCGGCCCACTCCGTGTTCAGGGACTTCGTGTAGCGGTCCGTCGAGCAGGTGGCCCGCCGTACGTCGGTCGATCGTGAGCAGGTCCAGCCCTTGGAGATGTAGCTGACCAGGGTGACGTACTTGCCCCAGGAGATCTCCAGCGTGACCGGACCGGTCGTGCCGCTCAGGTCGAGGAACCTGTTATAGACGAACGGGTTCGGGTCGTTGTGCGGGTCCGGGGTGAGGATCCGCAGCAGCGACTCGTCCAGCCGGACCGGTGCCAGCGTCTCGGAGTCGGTGTCGTGCAGCAGTCCGGCCGTCGCGGTCACCGTGTACGTCCGGGCGGCCGCTGAGCCACCGTCCGGTACGGCGAAGTCGGCGGGCAGCGGTGCGGGCTTGGCCGGCGTGGTCGACGTACAGGTCCTGGCCGACGGGTTGCACTTCCAGCCGTTCGGGTTGGCGGCCAGGGGCCAGTCCAGCGAAGCGCCGTACGTGAGCTTCAGCGTGACGCCGGTCCGGTCGGTGCCGGGGGCCACGGTGATCGTGCGGAAGTAGCGGTCCGGGTCGGTCTTGCGGACCGCCAGCTTCAGCAGGTTCTCGTCGAGGCGCGGGGGAGCGATCAGCGTCGCGGAGTCGTCGTCGTACAGACGGCCGGACTTGCCGGAGACGGTGAACGTCCGGTCGGCCACCGAGCCGCCGGTGGGCTCGGCGAACGTCATCGGGAGCGTCGGCGGCGCCCCCGGGTCGACGGCCGTGCAGCTGCCGCTCTTGCCGTCGGCGGCCTTGGCGCAGGTCCAGCCGGCCGGGTTGCCGCTCAGTGGCCACCGCAGCGCGTTGCCGAACTTGATGCCGATGACAACCGGGTTGGTGTTGTTCGCCGGGACCTTGATGGAGACCGTGGCCCGCAGGCCGGCCTCCCGCTCGGCCACGCTCCGGTTGAACGGCCCGTACGCCGCTGGGCTGCCCCCGCCGATCGCAGGCCCGCCGGCCGAAGGGCTACCGCCGCCGGTGGGCAGGCTGATGGTCAGCAGACCCTCGTCCAGGATCGGTGTGGTCGGCAACGGTGGCGTCGGCCGCGGCGTGGTCGGCTGACTCGTGGGCGCGCTGGTCGGCGCCGTGGTCGGGTCCGGCTGGGTCGGCGCGGGCTGGGTCGGCTCCGGTTGCGTCGGCTGAGTCGCCGGCGGCTTCTGCGTCGGCGGCTTGACCGTCGGGGGCACAGGCGGCGGGGGAGGAGGCGGCGGCTGCTGGGTCGGCTGGTTGGTCGGCTGGTCGATGGCCGCCGGAGGCGTCTCGCCGCCGGTCAGTGCGAGCGCGGCCATCACCGCGGCGACCACGACCACGACCGCGCCGCCGGCGCTGAGCGCCGTACGGGTGCTGTTCTCGGTGGCCTTCTGCCAGCCGGCCGCGAAGAACCCGACCAGTCCGACCTTGACGCCCGAAGCGGCAGCCAGGTAGCCCAGGCCTGCCGTGCCCAGCAGGGCCGGAGCGAGCAGTGCCGGCAGTGCGCTGTTGACCTCGACCAGCTCGAGGTAGACCGCGGTGCACTTGGCGCAGTCGTCCAGGTGCTCGCGGACATTCCGGTTCTCGCGCTTGGTGAGGCCGCCGCGGACGTAGGCGCCCAGGCGCTCGGTGGTCCAGCGGCAACGGTCGCCGGCGACCTCGGCCAGGTGCTGCTGCAGGTACGCCTGCCGCAGACCCTCACGGGCCCGGTAGGCCAGGGCGGAGACGCCGTTGGCGGTCAGGCCGAGCAGGGGAGCGATGGCCGCGGGCTTCTCGCCCTCGACCTCGGTGTGCCACAGCACGGCCTGCCAGCGCTCCGGCAGCGAGGCGAACGCCTTCGCCGCCGCGCCGCTCTCGAAGCCGGTCACCGTCGGGTCGTCGAACCCCTGCGGCTCCCGCTCGTACGCCGCGATGTCGTCGGTCGAGGTGACCTTGCGGCCGGCCCGGATCCGGTCGACGTGCACCCGGCGGACCGTGGTCAGCAGGTACGCCCGGAACGAGACGTCCGGCCCGCCACCGTTGCGGAGGGCATCGAGCACCTTGGCGAACGCGTCGCTGGCCAGGTCGTCGGCGTCGTTGGCCGGCACCAGCTGCCGGGCCATCCGCTCGGCGGCGTGGTGGTGCCGCGCGAACAACTCGCCGTACGCCTCGAGGTCGCCCGAACGCACGCGCGCGATCAGCTCCGCGTCGCTCGGTACTTCCTCCATCGAGGCCGCTCCCCCTGCTGTCATCGCTTCGTCACCGTCTGTCACTTAGTTGCCGAGGTCAAGACTCCCAGATGGGACGGATCGGCGCACCTTTCCTGACGACGGGGACCGGTCCGAGGTTACGAGAAAAATTCTCCGAAATCTGCGTCATGAACCCGTCATCGCGCTGTCTCTCCCTCAGAACGACGCTTCCGGCCACCTGGTCGGGAGGCTGAAGGACTGCGTCGAGGAGGGTCATGTCGTTGTACGCGGACATCCGCCGGCGGTTCGACTCGCTGCGTGGTCCGAACCTGGCGGGGTCGCTCGCCCGGGACCGGCCGGAAGCGTCGTCGCCCAGGCAACCGTGCGGAAGGAGGGAGCCGCACGGCACAGCTGGTCCCGACCGGAGTGCCTACCTCGCGATCGCCGAGGCGCTCCAGGACGGGGCCGACGTCGTGCCTGCGAGTGACGAGGTGGGTCGCCGGCTGGCGGCCGACGGAGTCTCGCTGCTCGAGGCACTGGATGGACTGAGTGCGTTGTACCGCTCGATCGCCGGGGGCGAGCCGGCTTTCGCCGCGGTACGCGCACTCAGTTCCAGCTGGGCCGAAGCGTCACTCATCTACCTGCACTCACTGAGTTGCGAGGATCCGCTGACCGGGCTGTCCAGCCTGGCGCACCTGCGGTCCCGGCTCGGCGAGATCTACCGGGAGGCCGATCTCCGTGGAACTTCCGTACCGGCGACCCACGCACTGGTGGTGGTCGAGCCGCTCAACCCGCCCGGCACCACGCCGTTCGACCGCGAGCTCCGGCTCGTCGACGTCGCGGAGTGCCTGCGGATCGTCTTCGCCGGCGGTGACGTACTGGGCCGCCTCGGCACACACCGCGCGGCGGCGCTCGTCGATCGCGAGCCGAACCTGCCGGACCAGGTCGCGACGGTCCGAGCGCTGATCACCCAGTGGCGGCTCGACACCGACGAGCCGCAGCTGGCCCGGATCTGGATCGAGGGGCTGCCGGCCACCGACGCGATGGCCGTCCGGCTGCTCGACGAACTCACCCGGGGCTGACCCGGAGCTGAAACTTGCGCCCGGACGTCTACAGGGGGATGCCCGGGCGCATCGAGCAGGCGGTGGATCGCCGATCACGGGGTCGGCGATCCACCGCCGCCGCGCGTTCCGCCGTACGGCGAACTGTCGGTGCCGGTGGTTAGGCTGACTGTCATGTGTGGCCGTTACGCGAGCAGCCGGGACCCCTCCGACCTGGTGGTCGAGTTCGAGATCGCCGCGGGCAACGTGAAGGAGTCCGTGCAGGAGCTGCCGGACAACTTCAACGTCGCGCCGACCGACCAGGTGGTCGCCGTGGTCGAGCGGAAGAACCGCGAGCAGCCCGACGCGGTGGTCCGCAAGCTGACCACGGTCAAGTGGGGGCTGGTGCCGTCCTGGGCCAAGGACACCTCGATCGGCAGCCGGCTGATCAACGCCCGGATGGAGACCGTCGCCGAGAAGCCCGCCTTCAAGAAGGCGTTCGCGACCCGGCGCTGCCTGCTGCCCGCCGACGGGTACTACGAGTGGTACGAGACCGAGCAGAAGAAGAACGGCAAGCCGGTCAAGCAGCCGTACTTCATCCGCCCGACCGACGGCGGCGTGCTCGCGATGGCCGGGCTGTACGAGATCTGGCGCGACAAGACGGTCGCCGACGCCGACTCCGACGCGGCCTGGCTGTGGACCTGCACGGTGCTCACCACCTCCGCGACCGACGACCTCGGCCAGATCCACGACCGGATGCCGCTGCTGGTCGAGCGCGACCGGTACGACGCCTGGCTCGACCCACTGTCGTCCGACCCCGACGACCTGCTGGAGCTGCTGATCCCGGCCGCCCCCGGACGGCTCGAGGCGTACGCCGTGTCGAAGGCGGTCAGCTCGGTGAAGAACAACGGCCCACACCTGGTCGACCCGCTACCACCGGACGGCGAGGACCCGGCCGACCGCCCCGGCCCGCCGACCGCGGCGGAGGACAATCCGTTGTTCTGACCCCGCGCTGCCCCCCGCGCCCGCGCCGCGCCGTGGTCGACGGATGCTCGGAGTGCGGACGGATGTCTCGGGCCGCGCCGGGTGTGGAGGACGGTCGCGGGCGCGCGGGAGTGACAGGATGAGGCCCGTGACCGACGAACGGATTGTGGCGACGCCGCACGGTGAGGCGCGGATCGTGGCGCACCGGGCCCGGCGGCCGGTGGCGACCCTGGCTCTCGGTCACGGCGCCGGGGGTGGGATCGAGGCCGGTGACCTCGCCGCGCTGGCGGCCCGGCTGCCGAAGCAGGACATCAACGTGTTCCTGATCGAGCAGCCCTGGCGCCGGGCCGGCCGCAAGCTGGCGCCGGCGCCGAAGATCCTGGACGAGTCCTGGATCGCGATCATCGGACAGCTCCGGATCCGTACGCCGCTGGTCCTCGGCGGCCGCAGCGCGGGCGCGCGCGTGGCCTGCCGTACGGCGACGGGGCTTGGCGCGTCCGGCGTACTGGCGTTGTCGTTCCCGCTGCACCCGCCGGGCAAGCCGGACAAGTCGCGAGTCGACGAGCTCCAGGCGGCCGGGCTGCCGACGCTGGTCGTGCAGGGGGAGAAGGACCCGTTCGGTACGCCGGAGGAGTTCCCGCCGCTGACCGAGATGGCCGTCGTACCGGACGCCGACCACAGCTTCAAGGTGCCGAAAAGGGCCGAGCTGACGCAGCAGGAGTCGTACGAGGTCCTGGTCGAGGCGGTCTTCGAATGGGTGTCCCGCGAAGTCTCCGGCTGACGGGAATGACCCCGTCGCGGGGTGTGTTGTGGAAGACATGACGGTAACGAGCCTGGACAGAGCGCGGAGTTCTGGGGTCGCCCCGGTATTCTCGATCACGATGCCGACTCCGACGACCACCGAAACTCCCGAGCAGCGGACCGAGCGCTTCGAGCGCGAGGCGCTGCCCTTCCTCGATCAGATGTACGCCGCGGCGATGCGGATGACCCGTAATCCGGCCGACGCCGAGGACCTGGTCCAGGACACCTTCGCGAAGGCGTACAGCTCGTTTCACCAGTTCACGCCCGGCACCAACCTGAAGGCGTGGCTGTACCGGATCCTCACCAACACCTTCATCAACGGCTACCGCAAGCGACAGCGTCAACCCACGCAGTCGCCGACCGAGGAGATCGAGGACTGGCAGCTGACCGCTGCCGAGTCGCACACTCCTGGCGGCCTGAAGTCGGCCGAGGCGGTCGCCCTCGAGCACCTGCCCGACTCCGACGTGAAGTCGGCCCTGCAGTCGATCCCGGAGGACTTCCGCCTGGCGGTGTACCTGGCCGACGTCGAGGGCTTTGCTTACAAGGAGATCGCGGAGATCATGGGGACTCCGGTCGGCACCGTGATGTCGCGGCTGCACCGCGGCCGGCGCCAGCTGCGCGAACTGCTGGCCGACTACGCCCGCGACCGCGGCCTGATCCCTGCGGCCGACAGCGCAGAGACCGAGGAGGAGTCGTGAGCTGCGGCGAGCACCACGACGTCGACTGCAGCGAGATCCTGCAGCGTGTGTACGTCTTCATCGACAACGAACTCGAAGACGCCAGCAGCGACGAGATCCGCACCCACCTGGAAGAGTGCGCCCCCTGCCTCGACCAGTACGACCTCGAACGCTGCATCAAGAAACTCGTCCACCGCTCCTGCGGCGACGATCAGGCCCCCGACGCGCTGCGCGCCAAGATCCTCCTCCGCCTGACCGAGGTCCGCGTGGAAACCACGACCACGGACTGACGCCGGGCCCGCAGCACCACCGACGACCGTGCACCCGCTGGGTGCGCGGTCGTCGCGTCATTCCGTCTGGGCGAGCAGTGTTAGCGCGATGGCCTCTTGATGAGGCGACTGCGAGTGCAGCAGAGTCGCCGCAGCACGCCAGTGGGTGCGGGCAGCGCCCAACTGCTCGGTGGCCTGCTCGATCTTCCCGAGCGCGATGAGAGCCTCGCCCTCGCGCTGGTGATTGCCGAGGGCACGGGCCAGCGCGGCGCCGGCCTCCGCGTTCCGGCGGGCTTCGGCGACGTCGCCGAGCTCCAGGTAGAACGTGGACAGGCGGCTGTGGCTCTCCGAGCGTCCGTTCTCGTCCGAGAGCCGCTCGAACGTCGACAATGCCTTGGTCATCAGCTCGACGGCTTGCGGGAGCTGCCCGGCCAGTGCGTGGGAGTCCGCGGCGACCTGGTAGCGCTTGCCCAGCGAGCGTTCGCTGCCGGACATGGTGGCCAGCGCGATGGAACGGTTGAAGGCCCGGTCGGCCAGGACGGTGTCACCACGCCGGCTGTACAAGGTGCCGAGGGCGAGGTAGCTCAGGCCTTCGAGCGCGTGATCTCCGATCCGCTGGCTGAGTTCCAAGGACTCCTCGGCGGACTCCACTGCCTCGTCCAGCCGGCCGAGCTGCTCGAGGAGATGGCTGACCGAACTGGCGGCGCGGGCCTGGCCGATCGGGTCGCCAATCTCGCGGAACAGCGTCAAGGCGTCCTGGAAGTGCGTCAACGACTCCTCCCGGGCGTTCTCTTCCGCTGAGGGGATGCCGAGGTCGTGCTCGAGCCAGGCCGCCAGACGCTGCTGGTTCAGCTCGCCGGCGATCTGCCGCCCGATCACGAGCAGAGCACGCATCTCGGTCCACGAGGCTCGAGCCTCGAAGTACCCGAACAGCGCCAGGGTGAGTTCGGGCAACAGCGAGCGTAGTGCGGGAATCCGCTGGGCCTGGTGGAAGGCTCCGGTCAGGTTCGTCCACTCGGTGTCGAACCACCTGAGCACCGCGTTGACGTCGGTGACCTCCGGGACGGTCCGCAGGCTGTCGCCGGCCATGGCCAGGCGGCTTCCCTCCCGATGCGTTGCCTGCTGGCAGCGCCAGGCGAGGCCGGTGTAGAAGACCAGCACCCGGGACAGGGCGTCCGTACGGGTTCCTTCCGAGAGTCGTTGGCTTGACTGCTCCCGTGCGTAGGCCTGGATCAGGTCGTGCAGGTGGTAGCGCCCGGGTGCGGTCGACTCGAGCAGGTTGAGGTCGACCAGTCGCTCCAGCATCTCCTCGGTGTGATGCTCCGACTCGCCGAGCAGGTGTGCTGTGGTGATCGTGACGAGTTCGGTGCCGTTCGGCAGGCCGAGGAAGTCCAGTGCCGTTGCGGCCTGGCGTTCGACGAGTTGGTCGCTGGTCGCCAGGAACTCCACCGAGGCAGCGATGTTCGACCGTACGCCGTTGTGGCCGGTCCCGAGCTCGTCGAGCCTGCGTTGCTCGTCGCGGAGCTGATCGGTGACGTGCTCGATCGGCCACGCGGGCCGGGCCGCGAGGCGGGCGCCGATCAGCCGGACGGCGAGCGGGAGACGCCCGGTGAGTCGGCTGATGGTCCGGACGGCGGCGGTCTCGGTGGCCACTCGGGACTCTCCGACCATCTTGCCCAGCAGGCTGATCGAGTCGGACTCGGTCAACGGCGTCAGCCGGACCTGGACGAAGCCGGGCAGCGTCGTCAGGCTCCGGCGGCTGGTGACGACCACGGCCGCTCCGGGTGCTCCCGGCAGCAACTGCCGGACCTGGGCGGCGCCGTTCGCGTTGTCGAGCAGGACGAGGATCCTGAGCCCGGCCAACCGGGACCGGTAGAGCGCGGCGGCTTCGTCGACGGTCTCGGGGATCGATTGGCTGTCGAACCCCAGGGAGCGCAGAAGTTGGGTCAGCGCGTCGCGAGGCTGAATCGGCTCGCCGGGGCCGTAGCCGCGCAGATCGATGTAGAGGTGTCCGTCCGGGTAGTGGTCCACGGTCAGGTGCGCGGCGTGCACCGCGAGGGACGTCTTGCCGACTCCACCCATGCCGGTCACCGCCGCCATCCGCACGATCCCGGTGTGCTGCTCGCCGACGAGTGTGGAGAGCAACGTGTCGAGCTCCGCGCCGCGGCCGGTGAAATCGGCCAGCGTCGGTGGAAGCTGGCGCGGAGCAACGATCAGGCTGGAGAGCTCGGTGGCGGCCTGGACCGGCTGGGGTGTGCCAGATCCTTTGGCGGCCGCGCTCAGACGTTGTTCCTGCTGAGGGTCGAGGCCAAGCGCCTCGGCCAAGGCGCGGACCGTACTGACGCGTGGTCGCCGGCGGGTGCCGCGCTCCAGCAAGCTGACCGCCTGCTCGCTCAGACCGGCCTTCTCGGCGAGTGCACCCTGGGTCAGCCCGGCCGCCGTCCTGAACTCGCGCAGCAGCTCCCCGAGCATCGCCTCGGATGCCATCTCCGGCCCACCTCCAGTCGCTCCCCGTGGTCCGCGGTACACACGCGGTCGACACCCCAACTGTAGGAGCTGGGACCGACACCGTGGGAGCGTTTTCCACAGACCACTGCGTTGTCGACGGCACTCCCGAAGCAAGTGTTTGAATATCAGCGTTCAGTAGCCGTTGGCTGACGCTCCGAAGGCAAGACCTGTGGGCAGGTGGTCCTGTGGATATATGTGACCAAATTGCAAAGGACCCCGGTAATTACCGGGGTCCTTGCTGTCCGTGACCGCCTGTGTTCAGGCGTTCGGGCGCTTGCCGTGGTTCGCGCCCTTCTTCTTGCGCGCACGGCGCTTGCGGCCGGTCTTACCCATTTGAAAGCCTCCTAGAAACAACTGCAAAGAGTCACAGTCTCTCATACCCGTCAGGTTCACGAGTGCGGTGCGATGTGTCAGGCGCTGCCCTACAGTGTTTCGCGGCGCGCCTGATGAGCAAACTTATGACTAGTCAGCGATGTGCTGTCTGCCCCCTGTGCCCTGCCGGTAGCGGGGCTCAAGACGCAAATTGCTGGTTGGAGGTGACGGGCATGATGGGTAGTGACGGCTGGGAGTGGTGAAGGATAAGGTTTGCGAGTGAACAGCCGCTGGCCGCTCCGAATCACGGTGGCGTCCAGTGCTGGCGTCGCTGCTGTGGTGCTTGTGATCGCGCTGATTCATGCCAGGCCGGACGTCCCCACCGTGACTCTTGGTCTGCTGCTGCTGGTTGGCGTGCTGCTCCGGTCCCGGGTCGGTCCGGTCCGGGCCTCGCTGGACTACGTGGTTCACATCGCTTTGTTCCTGCTGTCCGGTCCTGCCGCGGCTGTGGTGGTCTCGGTGTTGCTGCCGTTGACGCAGGATCGTCGGCTCCCGCTGATGCGGCGGGTGTTCAACGGCGCGCAGGCTGTTCTCTGCGCGACCGCGGCCGCCGGCGTGTACGTCGGCATGGGCGGCGGCCGCAGGGCTGAGGTGCTCGAGTCGCCTGGGCGTGCGCTGATCGCGGCGACGGCCGCCATCATCGCCTGGCTGGCGGCGAACGCGCTGCTGATGTGCTTGGTGCTCTGGCTCGATCACGGCGCCACGTCGCCGCTCACCTTCCTGCGGAAGGTCGCCGCGCCCACCGTGCTCCCACTGACGGGGTACGGGTTGCTCGGAGTGCTGCTCGCTGTGGTCTGGATCGGCGGGCTCGGGGTTGGTGCGATCCTGCTGGTCGTCGTACCGCTGCTGGTCGCGCGCTGGACGCTGTCGCTGTACCAGGCCGAGCGGGATGCCCAGGCCGCGACGATGCGGGCGTTCATCCAGGTGATCGAGACCAAGGACCTCTACACCCGGGGCCACTCCGAACGGGTCAGCACCGGTGTCGGAATGCTGGGCCGGCATCTCAAGCTTGGCGAGGACCGGCAGCAGGCCCTCGAGCACGCCGGGCTCCTGCACGACGTGGGTAAGGTCGGGGTGCCGACCAGGATCATCCAGAAGCCCGGCCGGCTGGAGGACTTCGAGATGGACGCGATCCGGCTCCACCCCGCGCGAGGGGTCGAGCTGATCGGCAGCATCCCCTTCCTGGAGGAGGTGAAGTCGGCCGTTCTGCACCACCACGAGAAGTACGACGGCACCGGGTACCCGGCCGGCCTCAGCGGCGAGAACATCCCGTACTTCGCCCGGATCATCGGCATCGTCGACGCGTTCGACAGTCTGACCTCGACCCGCTCGTACCGGCCCGCGCGCAGCATCGAGGAGACCCTCGAGATCCTGCACGCCGACCGGTTCACCCACTTCGACCCGAACCTGGTCGCGGACTTCGTCCAGGTGATCCGGGCCGAGGGCTGGACCGCCGCCGCCGCCGACCAGCCCGCTCCGGACGGCACTGTCAAGGCCGGGATCGATCACGACGACCTCAGCCTGGGCACCAGCGGTGGTGCCTCCGGCTCGGCCGCGGGACCGACGGAGTCGTGATGACCGATCCCGAGACGAGCGTGCCACGGCTGGTCGGCAGCGGCTTCGTGATCCTGCTGGCCGGCGCCGTGCTCGGCGTCTCCGCGCTGGGCGTGACGATCCGCAACGGCATCACCGAATGGCAGTACGCACTGGCGTTCGGTGTCCTGATCGCGGTCGGCGAGATGGTCCAGTTCCGTGTCGACAGCAGCCGGAACCGCGCGCCGATCGCTACCAGTGCGGCCCTCGGGTACGCGCTGCTCCGGCCGCCGGAGGTCGGAATTCCCCCGGACGTCGCGCAGGTGGTCGCGGTGACCGGACTGGCCACCCTGGCCGGAGTCGTCCCCCGGATGTTCGTGGGGTTGCGCTGGGATCTCGTGGTGTCCTGCCGCCGGGTCCTGTCGGTGGCCTGCGCGGCGGCGGTCTTCACCGCCGTCGTACCAGGGGATCTGTACTGGAGCGGCTCCGCGGCGCACACGGTCGCCCTGACCGGGGTGATGTTGCTCGCCGTCCTGGCCGCCGCGACCGTCGACGCGCTGATCGGTGCTGGGCAGGCGACCGAGACCCTCAACCAGCCCTTTCCCTCGGCGCTGCGCGACGAGGTCGTGATGGCGGCGCGCATCGGGATGGCGATGGGCATCAGCGCGATCCTGCTGGCGATCGGGACCTCGCTGATCGGGCTGTGGGGGCTGCCGCTCGTCGTGGTGCCGCTGCTGCTGACGCAGTTCGCGTTCCGGCGCTTCGCCTCCGCGCGGCGGACCTACCGTACGACGGTGCGGTCGATGGCCCGCAGTACCGAGATCGCCGGCTTCAGCAGTCCCGGGCAGAACGCCAGGACGGCCGGTCTCGCGGTGGCGATCGGCAACGACCTCGGGCTTCGTCCCGATCGGATGGAAGCTCTCGAGTACGCCGCCCTGCTGTCCGGTGTCGGCCAGCTCGCGTTGGCGGATCCGAGTCCAGGTGGCGCTTCGCTCTTGCGGACCAGGGCTGAGCGGCAGCACGCGGCGGAGATCGGGGCCTCGGTGATCGAGCGGTCCGGTGTGCTGGATCATGTGGCCGAGATCGTGCGGCACTCCAACGATCCCTATCGGCAGGGGCGGGCGAACAACTCGCAGATTCCGGTGGAGAGTGGGATCGTCAACGTGGCCTTGGCCTACGAGCAGTTGGTGGGGGAGGGGTCGGGGCAGTCGCCGGAGAAGGCGATGGAGTCGATCGGGCTGGGGATCGGGGCGGAGTACGACCCGGTGGTGGTGGAGTCACTGCGTCGGGTGGTCGGGCGCGGGTTCCGCTTCTAGGTCGGCCCAGGTCGGGGTGCTGTCGGTCGGGACGCGGCCGGTGCCGCCGAGCCCGGCGTACAGGAGGAGGCCGGCGCCGGCGGCGATCAGGACGTCGCCGGGGCTGACGGCCTGGCCGATCCAGGGGAGAGCGACCGGTACGACGTCGCCGAGCCAGGGGAGCAGGGTCTGGGAGTCGGCGAGTTCGTGGCGAGGGCTCTCGGCGAAGGACCGCAGCCCGGCTTGCGCGAGGGCGTCGCGGGAGACGGGCATCGCGCCGTTCAGTACGACGACCAAAGCGTTGGCCATGAAGCCCAGCGCGAGCAGGGCGACGCCGGGACGGCGAAGGTTCTGCCGCAGGAACACCGCGATGCAGATCGCCGAGCCGAGCAGGCCGACCGGGTATGCGATGCCGCCGGTGACCGAGCCGAGCAGTTGGCCGGTCGCTGCGGCTACGAGCCAGTGCAGGCCGGACAGGCCGTTGTCGGCGAGGGCGACGAGGCGGCCACCGGTGAGCAACGCCGCCCCGGCGGCCAGCACCAGAACGAGGAGGACCAGCAGCACCCTGGCGATTCTGCCCCGCGGGTTGCCCGAATCCGGGCACCGTCGGACTCCCGAGCGTGTCGACCTCACCGCACAGCGTGACGGGCGGCCCTTCCGGAGAAGGACCGCCCGCCGTACGACGTACTAGGACTTGGCGGTCGCGCCACCCTCGTCGAGCAGCTCGTCCAGGTCCTTCACGCCCGGGTCCCCGGCGTCGGCCAGGTAGTCGCTGTGGTGCGTGGAGTCCTTGCCCTCGGCCACCTTCAGCGCCCGCAGGACCAGCGTCAGGACGACGACCACGATCAGGTTGAGCCCGAACGCGGTCAGCCCGATGTAGGCCTTGGTGTCGGTGAACGGGATCATCGCCAGCGAACCACCGAAGTGCTTGCCGGTCGCCGGGTTGACCACGTTGTAGGCGTTGATCGTGCCCCAGACCATGCCGACCGCCCAGCCGGCCAGCAGTGCCCAGCGGTGGAACCACCGGGTGAACAGGCCGACCACGATCGCCGGGAAGGTCTGCAGGATCCAGATCCCGCCGAGCAGCTGCAGGTTCAGCGAGATCGTCTTGTCCATCCCGAGCACGAACACCAGCGCGCCGAACTTCACCAGTAGCGACGCGAGCTTGGAGACCTTGGCCTCCTGGGCCGGTGTCGCGTCGGGTTTGAGGAAGTCGCGGTAGATGTTGCGGGTGAACAGGTTCGCCGCCGCGATCGACATGATCGCCGCCGGCACCAGCGCACCGACCGCGATCGCCGCGAACGCGATCCCGGCGAACCAGGCCGGGAACTCCTGGTCGAACAGCCGCGGGATCGCCAGCTGCGGGTTGGCCAGGCCGTCCAGGCCCTTGATGTCGACGTTCGCCTTGATCGCCATGAAGCCGAGCAGCGCGAGCAGGCCGAGCAGCAGCGAGTACGCCGGCAGGATCGCCGCGTTGCGCCGGACGACGTTGCGGTTCTTGGTCGACAGCACCGCGGTGACCGAGTGCGGGTACATGAACAGCGCCATCGCCGAACCGAGCGCCAGCGTCCAGTACGACGAGTAGCCGGCCGCACCCGGGATGAACGAGCCGACCGGCTGACTCGCCCCTGGAGGCACGGTCTCCATCTTGGTCTGGGCCGCGTCGAAGATGCTGTCCCAGCCGCCGAGCTGGCCCGGCAGGTAGAGGATCGCGGCGCCGATCACCAGGTAGATCAGACCGTCCTTGACGAACGCGATCATCGCCGGCGCCCGCAGACCCGAGGAGTAGGTGTACGCCGCGAGCACGGCGAACGCGATCAGCAGCGGCAGGTCCTTGGCCAGCAGGTTGTCCCCGCCGAGGCCCATCACCTCGAAGACGGCCTGCATGCCGACCAGCTGCAGCGCGATGTACGGCATCGTCGCGAGGATGCCGGTGACGGCCACCGCCAGCGACAGGCCGCGGCTTCCGTACCGGCCGCCGACGAAGTCCGCGGGCGTCACGTAGCCGTTGCGGTGCGAGACCGACCACAGCCGAGACATGAACACGAAGATGATCGGGTAAACCACGATCGTGTAGGGAACGGCGAAGAAGCCGCTGATCGCACCGGTCGCGTACATCGCGGCCGGGACCGCGATGAAGGTGTACGCCGTGTAGAGGTCGCCGCCGAGCAGGAACCAGGTGATGAAGGTGCCGAAGCCGCGGCCGCCCAGGCCCCACTCGTCCAGGCTGTCCAGCTCACCGGTCCTGCGCCAGCGGGCCGCCATGAAGCCCATCACGGTCACCGCGCTGAAGATCACCACGACGATGATCAGCTGGACCCAGTCGACGTCGTTCACCGGTCACCCTCCTTGACTCCGCCGAGGCCCTCGGCCGCGCGTCGTTTCCGTTCCACGCCGATCACCAGCCAGTACGAGATGCTCACGGTGATCGCGGAGATGAACACCCACAGCAGCTGGTACCAGTAGAAGAACGGGAAACCCCACAACCGGGGTTCGTCCTTGGCATAGGTGGAGACCAGGAGAGGCACCACGACTGAAGCCGCCAGCAGAACGCCGGCGATCCAGTACGCGGGTCTCACCGCGGACAGCTTGGACACAGCTACCTCCTCGGGGACACAGGCTGGCGCAACGGTGAACGCTACCGTTCGTTCATAGACAGGCACTAGATGTAGGGGGCCACCGATGGACAACGAAACCGCTTGGCGGGTTCGCAGCGTCGTGCTGTCCACGCTCGTCCTGCTGGTGGTTGCCGTACCGCTCTATCCGGAGCTGTTCGGGCTGGACGAGGTGACGCCGTTCCCGCAGCTCGTCGCCTTCCGGCCACAGATGCTCGTCGTCGCGCTGGTGGTGGGCCTGCTCTTGCTGCTGCGGTGGCGACTGCTGGGAGCCCTGTTGCTGCTGCTCACTCTGACGGGTGTGGCGCTGGCGGCTCCGCGGGCGATCTCCGACCCCGAGCCGCCCGAGCCCGGGTCGCGAGCACTGACCGTGATGGTCGCGAACGTGTACGGCGGCGGCGCCGACCCCGAACAGGTCGCCAAGCTGATCCGGGGACAGCGGCCCGACCTCGTGTCGTTGCCCGAGGCCAAGGTCGACGTCCGCGAGCGGATCCAGGAGGAGCTCACCGGCCTTGGTTACCACGGGTACACGGTCCAGGCGAACTCCGCGCCGGAGAGCGCGACCAGCGTGCTGGTGTCGGCCACGCTCGGCAAGGTGGAGTTCACCGCGGAAACGCTCGACCCCGGCCGGGTGAACGCCGCGGTGCCGAGCACGGAGCCACCGACCGGCAAGCCCGAGCCGGACCAGGCGGGCGTCGTCCAGCAGACCACGACGCGGTTCGGGCACATCGTGGTGACCGGCGGGACGCTCGGCAACCTCCGGCTGATCGCCTACCACGGGTACCCACCGCTGCCGTCGGAGGTGACCGCCTGGAAGCAGGATCTCGTCGTACTGCGGAAGTGGTGCTCGTCCGAGGTACCGACGATCGTCGCGGGCGACTTCAACGCGACGACCGATCACGCGGACTTCCGGGACGCGCTGGGGAAGAACTGCCGCAGCGTCGGGCCGGCCGTGGGGGAGGGCCTGCAGGGGACCTGGCCGGCGGACCGGCCGGCGTTCGCGCGGACGCAGATCGACCACGTCGTCGCCGGTGCCGGCGTGGAGCCGAGCCGGTTCAAGACGTACGAGATCGACGGGACCGACCACCGCGCGGTGGTCGCGGCCGTGGCTGTCGCGAAGGCGGGTTAGCTCGAGCCCGGGGCCGGACGGTAGATGTACGGCTGGGAGGCGCGGACGGCCTCGGTGACCATCAGCAGCAGGTCGGCGCGGGCCTCGATCGGCCGGCCGAACAGGTCGTCGTCGCCGGGGATCGGGAAGCCCTTCACGCCGATCGCGAGCTGACTGAGCAGGACGTGCAGCACGCCGCGGGCGTTGAACACGTTCGGCGTCGGCCACTCCGGCAGCGTCTCGTGCATCATCGGCTGCTGGGCCGCTGTCGCCGCGACCGGCTTCAGCCAGCGCTCCAGTTCGTCGCTGGTCAGCATGTTGCGGTGGAGGATCGTCATCACCGCGTGCGCGACCCGGTCGTGCTCCTCGTGCACCCAGCGGTACTGCGTGTCCTTGACGATCCGGTCGGCCAGTACGTCGAGCAGCGCGCGCAGCACGCCGGCGTCGCAGTGCCGCGAGCGGGCCAGCGCGCCGATCGCGTCGGCGCCGTGCGCGACGGCGTGCGCCCAGCCGCAGTCGGCGACGTACCCGCGCAGGTCACGCTCGCGCAGCAGCCAGGTCGCCAGCCGGTCGCCCCAGCGCATCACGACCTCGTCGTGCACCAGGAACTCGGCGTTGTCGCGGTGGATCACCTCGGCCAGCGTCAGCGCGGTGAACGAGCGCCGGAAGACCGTGTCGGTGCCGTCCTCGCCGAGCCCGTAGTTCAGGCCGGCGCAGAGGCCGTCACCGAAACCGGGCAGCAGGTCGTCGTACACGCCTCGCTCGAGCCAGGTGGCCAGCGTGGGGTAGGCCAGGGCGTCGCGGATCTGCGGGTTCGTACTGGCCAGGCCCCGGACGAGCTCCTCGGTGAGGTCGGTCAGCGCACGGTCGTGGGGTACCGCATAGTCCGCGGCCATCACGTCCTGCCAGTACGACGTCGACTCCACCGAGCCATCCTTTCACTCGTGACCCTTGTGTCTGGTGAGCGCTGTAGCTTGGCGCTACCGGCGCCCAGGCACGCACCTCGCGGCACTTGGCCAGTGCCCACGATGCTCCGCATCGAGGGCACTGCCCAAGCACCGCGATGCACGCACCTGGACACCGCTATCGCTCAAGCTACAGCGCTCACCAGACACAGATCGGCACAGATCAATCAACACCCAATGCGCAAATCTGTCGAGCCGGGTCCAGCGACTAGGCTCGACGGCGTGCCCTCGCTGAGTGACGTGGCCCGGAACCACACGACCCTGGACTCCGCCGACCTGGACCGGCTGCAGCTGCTGGTCTCGGACTGGCAGATGCTGGCCGACCTGTCGTTCGCCGACCTGGTGCTCTGGCTGCCCGACACCGAAGGCCTCGGTTTCTGGGCCGGTGCGCAGATGCGCCCGACCACCGGGCCGACGGCGTACCTCGACGACATCGTCGGCAGCTTCATCCCGCGCGACCGGCGGCCGCTGCTGGACCAGGCCTACGACGGCGGCCGGATCTGCCGCGAGGGCGATCCGGAGTGGCGCGACGACGTCCCGGTCCGGGTCGAGACGATCCCGGTCCGGCGCGGCGACCGGGTGATCGCGGTGATCGCCCGCAACACCAACCTGCTCGGCGTCCGGACGCCCTCGCGGCTGGAGATCGCCTACCTGCAGAGCGCGACCGACCTGGCCCGGATGATCACCGACGGCATCTTCCCGTACGGCGGGGAGCGGCTGCTGTCCACCACGCCCCGGGTCGGGGACGGGTGCATCCGGGTCGATCGGCACGCGATGGTGACGTTCGCGAGCCCGAACGCGTTGTCGGCGTACCGAAGGATGGGACTGGTCACCGACCTGGTCGGCAGCCGGCTCAAGGACGTCACCGGCGAACTGCTGCACACCGGCCACAAGGTGGACGACGTGCTGGCCTCGGTGCTGACCGGGCGGGCCGCCAAGGAGCTGGAGATCGAGAACGCCGACGCGACGCTGTTCCTGCGCGCGATCCCGCTGCGGGCCGGCGGTGAGCACGTGGGCGCGCTGATCCTGCTCCGGGACGTGACGGAGCTGCGCAGCCGGGAGCGGGAGCTGGTCACCAAGGAGGCGACCATCCGGGAGATTCACCATCGTGTGAAGAACAACTTGCAGACCGTCGCCGCGTTACTCCGGATGCAGGGACGAAGGATCACGGTCCCCGAGGGACAGGCCGCACTGGCGGAGGCCGTACGGCGGGTCGGGTCGATCGCGATCGTGCACGAGACGCTGTCGGAGTCGTTCGACGAGCACGTGGACTTCGACGACGTCGCGGACCGGGTGGCCGCGATGGTGGCCGACGTGTCGACGGTCGCGACGTCGGTGGAGATCCGGCGGAGCGGGAGCTTCGGCGTCCTGGACTCCGAAGTCGCGACTCCGTTGGCGATGGTGCTGACCGAGCTGATGCAGAACTCGGTCGAGCACGCTTTCGGCGCCCGCGACGGTGAGAGTGCCACGGGGACGATCGACCTGGAGGCGCACCGGGCGGTCGGACGGCTGCATGTCGTCATCTCGGACGACGGCAAGGGGCTGCCGGAGGACTTCGACTCGGAGACCTCGGGGAACCTCGGGTTGTCGATCGTGCGCACGCTCGTGCTCGGCGAGCTCGACGGGACGCTCGACTTCCAGGCCCGGACGAACGGCCCCGGGACGACGGTGACGCTCGACCTGCCGATCAAGGACTGACACCTCCGGGGTGGTCGTCGGCGTTACCTGTGACGTCATCGCCTGATCCGCCCAGGGACGGCAGGCTTCTGGTCATCAACCGATCGACCAGGAGGAACCGACCATGAGTACCGAGACGATCTCCGCGGCTGCTGCCACTGTCCAGAGCCGCTTTCTGACCCGGGTGATCCGGCTGGACGCCGTGGCGTCCGGTGCCCTCGGAGTCCTGCTGCTCGGCGCGGGCTGGGCGCTGGACGGCCCGTTGGGGTTGTCCAGCACGCTGTCCGCCGGGGCGGGCGCGTTCCTGGTGCTGTGGAGCGCCGCCCTGCTGATGATCGGTCGCCGGCCTGCGGTCCGGCGTACGGCGGTCCGCGAGATCGTCGCGATCAACCTCGCCTGGGTGGTCGCCAGTCTCGGGGCACTGTTCGTGCTCGAGCTGACGGCCCTCGGGGTCGGCTTCGTGATCGTGCAGGCGGTGGCCGTCGGCCTGTTCGCCGAGCTGCAGCTCACCGGCCTGCGCCGGTGAACGACTGACGACCAGGGGAGTTGAGTTCGTTGGCTGGGAACAACCGTGGGGGAGTTCAACTGTTGGTGCTGACCCATAGTTCTTCGCAGGCAACGTCGGGGGCTGTGGGCAACCTGTCGGCCCGGAACGCCTGGAAATCAAAAGGCCCCGCGGATCCCGCGGGGCCCCATCGTGTAGCTGCGTCAGGCGGTACGGATGCGGGCGCGGGCGTTGCGGCGCTTCAGCGCACGACGCTCGTCCTCGCTCAGGCCGCCCCAGACACCGTGGTCCTGGCCGGCTTCCAGTGCCCAGGCGAGGCACTGCTCACGCACGTCGCAACGACGGCACACCTGCTTGGCCTCCTCGATCTGCATGATCGCGGGCCCGGTGTTGCCGATGGGGAAGAACAGTTCCGGGTCCTCATCGAGGCAAACGGCCCGGTGGCGCCAATCCATGGCGGATCCCATCTCTCTCGGTAGTCGAATTCCGCTGAAGGCTGGTCTGTGCCCGATCAGCGGTGAAGTAATCGCACGGGGGGTGGTGCGAAGCGTTGTGAACGTTTTCACGAACGACCCCATGTTCCCAACCTCGCGCTGGTGAAACAAGGGTTATGGACTTGTCGATCCGATCACAACGCTTCCTTTACACTTCGAACCGGTGCAGAGCGGACCGCTACGTCCGTTATCCGAACGCCGGGGTCGAGCTGCGATCACCCGTTCACTGCAAGTAACCGATCGAACAGCCTCGGGGTTACGCAAAACCTGGAATCCCTGTGGGGAAAGGCTCTCCGACCCGTCATCGCACCTGGGGCAGGGGTGGGCCCAGGTCCGATGTGCCCTGCGCCGGGCTGCTCCTCACAGCAGTCCGCCGGGGCGTCGAGTTGCCACGCGACGGACGTTCCGCCGTACCGGCAAACCGCACCGGTCCGGCCGAACCTCCGCCGCGTAGGCTTGCGGTGTGCCGACCGATTCCTCTGCAGCCGCACCGCGTCCGCTCAAGTTAGCCGCGGCTGTGGTCGCTGCGGAAGGGCTTGTGGTCGTCGTTCTCGGATTTGCCGAAGCGTTAACGCTCGACTCCGGACGGTTGGTGCTCGGGCTGACCACGACCCTGTTCCTGCTCGCGTACGGCGGCGGCCTGCTGCTGGTCGCGCGCGGACTGTTCCGCGCGTCGACGTGGAGCCGCGGCCCGGCGGTGTTCACCCAGCTGATCCAGGTCCTGATGGCCTACAGCTTCTGGGGCGGCTCGACCAAGGCGATCTCGGTCGTGCTCGCGATCGCGGCCGTCGCCGTCCTGGCCGCCATCTTCCAGAAGGCCTCCACCGAGGCCCTCCGCGACGACCCGAGCCGCGACCACCCGCCGGTGCTCTAGGGCGATCGGCCGGCGCCCTGATCGGTCCGACGGTTGGGTCGCCCGACGGGTCTTGCCGCGAGTGGTTAAGATTTCAATGACTGGCACTCCGTCGCCCACTCGTCCTTGAAGGAGCCATCGCATGCCGCTCAAGCTCGGCACGGCACTACCCCAGATGAAGCAGTTCGATCTCGGTCGCGACGTGGTCAGGGTCGCTCAGATCGCTGAACAGACGGGGTACGAGAGTCTGTGGGTCTTCGAACGAACGTTGTTCCCGACTCCGATGACGCACGGCCTCTACAACGTGCCCGGTCTTGCCTGGCCTGACAGCTACCGCAGCGTCGCCGATCCACTGGTGACCTTGGCGATGGCAGGCGCGGTGACCGAACGTGCACGCCTGGGTACCAGCGTTCTGGTCGCTCCGTACCACGTGCCGTTCCAGCTGGCCCGCTGGTTCGCGACGCTGGACGCCGCGACCGGAGGCCGTGCGGTCGCGGGCCTCGGCGTCGGCTGGTCGCCCGACGAGTTCGCGGCGGGCTCGGTGGCGCCGCTGGAGAAGCGTGGCGCGGTTCTCGATGAGGTGCTCGACGTGTTCGCTGCCGTCCACGGCGCGGACCCTGTTTCCTACGAAGGCACGTTGACCGCGATCCCGCCGTCCGAGGTCGGCCCCAAGCCGGTGAATTCCGTGCCGGTCTACCTGGCGGCGACCAACGGCCCGGCGCTGCGTCGCCTCGTCGACCGCGCGGACGGCTGGATGCCGGTCGGGCTGACCGCCGATCAGCTGGCCGAAGAATGGAAGCAGGTCAAGAGCCTGGCCGCCCAGCGCGGTCGCACCCGTCCGCTCGATCTCGTCGTCCGGGCCAACATCACGCTGACCGAGCAGCCGGTCGAGGGAACTGACCGTCCGCCGTTCCGGGGAACCATCGATCAGCTGGTCGACGATGTCCTGGCTCACGCCAGGATCGACGGCGTACAAGAGATTCTGCTCGACCTGACGTCCACCGCGCGCGACGGCGACCACTTGGTGGAGAAGCTGCAGGAGCTCTACGCGGCCGTGCGTTCAGCCGGCGTCTGACCGAAGCGGCAGGCCGCGGCGTGCCCACGGGGCCGGGTTGCTCTGTGCTGGCAGGGCGAGTGCCTGCGGCTGACCCCGGCCCTGTCCGCCCGGTCAGCTGCGGGCGACGCCGTCCTGGTGGGCGGCCGCGGCGACCGCGGCGGCGACGGCGGGGGCCACGCGCTCGTCGAACGGTGACGGGATGATGTAGTCCGGGCGGAGTTCGTCGTCGGCGATCAGGCCGGCCAGTGCCTCGGCTGCGGCCAGCTTCATGCCTTCGGTGATCCGGCTGGCGTTCGCGTCGAAGGCGCCGCGGAAGATGCCCGGGAAGGCCAGTACGTTGTTGATCTGGTTCGGGAAGTCCGAGCGGCCGGTCGCCACCACCGCGGCGTACCGGTGGGCGAGGTCGGGGTGGACCTCCGGGTTCGGGTTGGCGAGCGCGAAGATCATCGCGCCGGGCGCCATCCGGGCGATCGCCTCCTCCGGGACCGTGCCGCCGGAGACGCCGAGGAAGACGTCCGCGCCGTCCAGCGCGTCGACCAGGCGGCCGGACAGCTGAGCGGTGTTGGTGTCCCGTGCCAGCGACAGTTTCACCGGGCTCAGGTCGGCGCGGTCCTCGTGCAGCACACCCTTGCTGTCGACAACGGCCAGGTCGCCGACACCGGCCTGCAGCAGGATTCGCGCGCACGCGACGCCGGCCGCACCCGCGCCGGAGATCACCACGCGGATGTCCGAGATCGACTTGTCCGTCACCCGCAAGGCGTTCCGCAGCGCCGCCAGTACGACGACCGCCGTACCGTGCTGGTCGTCGTGGAAGACCGGGATGTCCAGCCGTTCCTTCAGCCGCCGCTCGATCTCGAAGCAGCGCGGCGCGGAGATGTCCTCCAGGTTGATGCCGCCGAACGTCGGCGCCATCCGCGCGACCGTGTCGACGAACTCGTCCACGTCGGTGCAGTCCAGCGCGATCGGCACCGAGTCGACGCCGCCGAACTCCTTGAACAGCAGGGCTTTGCCCTCCATCACCGGCAGCGCGGCGGCCGGGCCGATGTCACCGAGGCCCAGTACGGCGGTCCCGTCGGTCACCACGGCGACCACGTTCGACTTCCAGGTGTAGGTCCGGACCAGCGACGGGTCCTGGTGGATCGCGGTGCAGACCCGGGCCACGCCGGGCGTGTAGGCCATCGACAGGTCGTCGGCGTCGCGGACCTGGATCGAGGAGGTGACCTCGATCTTGCCACCGCGGTGCAGCTCGAAGACCGGGTCACCGGCGTACGGGTCTGAGGCAGGAACTTCGGAGGGAACGGCTTCGGCGACCATGAGGGACCCTTCGTCAGCCCGGCGGACAGCGGGCGAGGCGTGTACGGAACATGTGAGGTTGGCGGTTCGATGAGGGTGCGTCGAACGGCGCCGTTGCCAGGGGGTCACCCGTCGCCACGAGTAAACCACAGGGAGCAGTGGTCTCATCTGTGAGGCCCCCCACACGGCAACAGCGGGGTGACGATCGAGTCTCGGCCCCGGTTACCGGCCGACACGGTGCTGCCTGCTGTGTCAGGATGCGGGAATCCTGGCCGGTAACGTCCGGCAGGACGATCACAACCAGTGTCGAGGAGTTTTCGCGATGAACATCGTTCCCACCCTCCGTAAACGTCGTTTCGCGGCCGCCACCGCAACGGTCGCCGCGCTCGCGCTCGCCCTTTCCGCCTGCGGCAGCGACGACTCGGGCAGCGGTGGTAGCGAGGACAAGGCCGCGGCCGCCGGCATCACCTTGGTGAAGCCGGGCAAGCTGACGATCTGCACCCACCTGCCGTACAAGCCGTTCCAGTACAAGGACGGCACCAAGGTGGTCGGGTTCGACGTCGACCTGCTGGACCTGCTGGCCAAGGACCTCGGGCTGGAGCAGGAGGTGGTCAACATCGAGTGGGCGCAGGTCACCTCGGGCGCCGCCTTCCAGGCCAAGAAGTGCGACGTCGGCATGGGCGCGATGACGATCACCGACTCGCGCAAGGCCGCGATCAGCATCACCGCGCCGTACATGGACGCCACCCAGGTGCTGCTGACCAAGAAGGACGCGCCGTACAAGTCGCTGGAGGACCTGAAGGGCAAGAAGGTCGGGGTCCAGGCCGACACCACCGGTAAGGACTTCGCCACCGAGCAGGCGAAGAAGATCGGCTTCGAGGTGGTCGTGTTCAACGACCTCGCGCTGCAGGAGAACAACGTCAAGTCCGGTCGCGTCGACGCCGGCATCAACGACAACGGCGTGCTGTACGACTTCGTCAAGGAGAACCCGGACACCGCCGTGGTGGCCGAGTTCGACACCGGCGAGCAGTACGGCTTCGGCGCGCTCAAGGACGGCAGCGGCCCGAAGCTGGTCGAGAAGTTCAACACCCTGCTGGCCGCGGCCAAGACCGACGGCAAGTACAACGAGATCTACAAGACCTGGTTCGGGGTTGAGCCGAAGAAGTGAGCACACCCAACGACACGGTCGTCCGTAAGGGGCTGAGTCCGCGGCAACGGTCTCAGCGCTCCCGGTACCTGCAGTACGGCGTACTGATCGTGCTGGTCCTGGTCGCGGCCTTCTCCGCCGACTGGGGCCAGATCGGCAGCGTCTTCTTCAAGCCGGAGTACATCAAGTCGGCGTTCCAGGACGGTCTGCTGACCGCGCTGCTGAAGACGCTGGAGTACACCGCCGGCGCGTTCGTGATCGGTCTGCTCGGCGGCACGCTGCTGGCGCTGATGCGGCTGTCCAGCGTCGGACCGTACCGGTGGATCTCGACGGCCTACATCGAGTTCTTCCGCGGCCTGCCGGCGATCGTGGTGTTCATCGCGTTCAGCCTGCTGCCGCTGGCCTTCGAGGGCATGACCATCCCGCTCGACCCGTACGGCACGGTCTGGCTCGCGCTCGGCATCGTCGCGGCGGCCTACATGGCCGAGGTGATCCGGGCCGGCATCCAGGCGGTGCCGAAGGGACAGGTCGAGGCGGCCCGCTCGCTCGGCATGCCGCCGGCGCTGGCCACCCGCAAGATCGTGCTGCCGCAGGCGTTCCGGATCGTGCTGCCGCCGTTGACCAACGACCTGATCCTGCTGGTGAAGGACTCGTCGCTGGTGTTCATCATCGGTACGACGGCGTCGGCGTACGAGCTGACCGGGTTCGGCCGGGACCTGGCCAACACGTACTCGAACCTGACCCCGCTGGTCACGGCGGGCTTCTGCTACCTGATCATCACGCTGCCGCTGGGCCTGCTGGTCCGCCGGCTCGAGGCGAAGGCTGCGAGGGCGCGATGACTGTCCAAGATTCGGTGTCCAACCCACCGCCCCAGGTGGTGGAGATCAAGAACCTGCACAAGTCGTTCGGCAGCAACCACGTCCTGCGCGGGATCGACTTCACCGTCGCGCAGGGCGAGGTCGTCTGCGTGATCGGGCCGTCCGGCTCGGGCAAGTCGACGCTGCTGCGCTGCGTCAACCTGCTCGAGGTCCCGCAGGAGGGGCAGGTGATCGTCCGCGGTGAGGACATCACCGACCGCGACTGTCACCTGGACGCCGCCCGGCAAGGGATCGGCATGGTGTTCCAGCAGTTCAACCTGTTCCCGCACCTGTCGGTGCTGGCCAACTGCATGGTCGCCCAGACGACCGTGCTGAAGCGCAAGCCGGCCGAGGCCGAGCAGATCGCCCGGGCGAACCTGTCCCGGGTCGGCCTGGACGACAAGGTCACGGCGTACCCGGCCCAGCTGTCCGGTGGGCAGCAGCAGCGGGTCGCGATCGCGCGGGCGCTGTCGATGGACCCGGCGCTGATGCTGTTCGACGAGCCGACCTCGGCGCTCGACCCGGAGCTGGTCGGCGACGTCCTGACGGTGATGCGCAAGCTCGCCCTGGACGGGATGACGATGCTCGTGGTCACCCACGAGATGGCGTTCGCCCGCGAGGTGGCCGACCGGGTGGTGTTCATGGACGGCGGCGTGATCGTCGAGCAGGGCCCGCCGGCCGAGGTGATCGGCAACCCGCAGCAGCAACGCACGCAGGACTTCCTGCGGCGGGTGCTCAACCCGACCCACGTCGAGCCGACGTAGTTCTCCGCACGACGAACGGCCGGTCCCCCGCCAGGGGGACCGGCCGTTCGTGCGTTCAGGCGACGGCCGCCGCGAACAGGTGCAGGCTGCCGGTCGACGGCAGCGTGATCAGCTCGACCGTCTTGGCCGGGTCGAGCGGGACCGAGTTGGCGAACACGCGGTACTGGTACTCGGCGTTGGCGTAGCCGCCCGGGGTGTTGCGGCCGGGCATGCTGATCACCTGGGTCGCGCCGTGCGCGCCGGCGTCCTGGAACGACCAGTTCGGGAAGCCGAACGAGCCGGTGGACGACGTGCCGTCGGCGTACCAGATCGTCACCGTGCCGACCGCGGCCTGGCCGGCTCCGGAGCCGAGCAGGACGAGTCGTTGCCCTTGGCCCGCGAACTGGATCGTCTGACCGCCGCCGGCCGCGTTGTCCTTGGTCCCGGGCTGGGCGTCCGGCCACTTCAGCGTCGCACCGAGCGCGCTGACCGTCGCGCCAGGAGTCACTCCAGCCGCCGCCAGCCTTTGCGCCGAGAAGCTGTTGCCCTCGCCGTCGAAGTTGCCCGGCGCCGTGGCCGACTCGTTGGTCACCCCGACGTTGTTGAAGGCCGCGGCCAGGTTCGGCAACGGCGTACCGGAACGCTGCGAGCTCGTCCCGACGGCTTCACCACCGGCGTACGACGCGGTCGCCGTGAACGTCCGGATCGTGAACCCGGCCCGCGGCGCGGGCACCCGGAGCTGGAAGTCGACCACGGCCGACGCACCCGGCCTGACCGCGTCCTTCACGGTCCGGACCTCCGGCGCGACCGTCCAACCGACCGGTCCCCGGAAGGAGACCGCCAGCTTCGACAACCGGACCGACGTGTTGTTCTTGACCGTCACCTTGACCGTCGAGATCACCGGCCCGGCCAGGTCCACCGTGGAGATCCCGACCTCGACCTGACCGGCCGCTGACGCCTGCGGCGCGGTCAGCCCGGCCGCCAGTACGACGGCCGCGCACACCTTCGCGAGAAGTTTCATCGTCCTCGTCCTTCCGCGCTCAGCCGACCGGCGGCATGTCGGTCTCACGGGAGTCCAGCCCGAGCCGCAGCTCCGACCAGCGCCCCCGCGTGAAGTCCGGTACGTCGACCGGCCGGCCGTCCCGCTTCAGCGACTCCACGCTCAGCGGCACCGGCGCGCACCACGCGGCCGAGTCGTACACGTCGATGTCCGGCACCAGCCCGGCCCGCATCTGCTGCACGATCCGCCACTGCAGCACGTAGTCCATCCCGCCGTGGCCGCCGTTGTTCTCCGCGTCGTCGCCGATCTTCTTCCACAACCAGTGGTCGAACTCCTCCCGGTACGGCGTGAAGTCCCGCCAGCTGTGACCGCCGTGATCGGGTTCCAGGTAGACCCGCCCGCCGGTCTCGCCGACCGGGACGTAGTCCTCGAAGATGCCGCGGCTGCCCGCCAGGCTGTTGATCCGGCTGTACGGGCGCGGCGAGCTGACGTCGTGCTCGGCCCGGATCACCCGGCCCTTGGCCGTCTCGATCAGGCAGGTGACCAGGTCGCCGTTGACGTACTTCTCGTTCCAGGACGGGTGCGAGCGCGGGAGGTTGCGCTCGCGGTAGTCGGCCAGTCCCCGCGGTGCGGTCGCGGTGGCCCGCAGCGTGGTGAACCGGTCGCCGCGGTTGATGTCCATCGCCGCCGCGATCGGCGCCAGGCCGTGCATCGCGTAGAAGCTCGCCGTACTGCGGGTGTGCCACTTCCGCCGCCACGCGTCGGTGTAGTAGGTGTCGCTGAACAGCAGCTCCCGCAGGTCGTGCAGGTACCCGCCGTGCCCGTTGGTGATCTCGCCGAACACCCCTTCGTGCGCCATCTTGAGCATCGCCAGCTCGTTGCGGCCGTAGCTGCAGTTCTCCATCAGCCACAGGTGCCGGCGGGTCCGCTCGGAGGTGTCGACCAGGTCCCAGAGCTGGGCGAGCTCGGTGGCGATCGGGAGCTCGACGCCGACGTGCTTGCCGGCGAGCAGCGCCGCCTTGCCCTGCTCGTAGTGGAACTCCCACGGGGTGGCGATGTAGACGAGGTCGACGTCCCCGCTCCGGACGAGGTTCTTGTACGCCGCGGCCGAGCCGCCGTACTCGGCCGGGCGCGGTTTGCCGAGCTGGACGAGCTTGTCGGCGGCCGCCTTGGCCCGGTCGGCGCGGATGTCGCAGACCGCGGTGACGACCGCGCCGGGCACGGCGGCCCAGCCGGTCAGCATGCCGGCGCCGCGGTTGCCGAGACCGATCAGGCCGACCCGGACGGTGTCGTGCTGGGCGAACGGTACGTCGACCATCGAGCGCTGGTGGGGCCGGCGGGCCGCCGCCGTACCAGTCGAAGGGCCGGTCGAGAGATCGGCAGGGGCCGCGGTGGTCGAGGGGTCGGCCGAGGCGGCGGCGGTTCCGCCGGCGCCGGCGGCGGCCAGGACGCCGGCGACTCCGGCGCCGAGCACGGTCCGGCGCGAGCTGGTGGGATTCACGGTGAACTCCTGTCGTCAGGCGGGGCGAGGGACCAGAGGCGATCCGCAGAAGTGCGCGATATTGCTCGATATCCCAACACGCTCGACAGCTACGCGCAACATGTCAGCACCGGTCAGATCGATTCGGGATCGTTGTGCATTGCCGGGCCGCAGCAGGGAAGATGTACGCGGTGTGGGCCGACCGCCCAGAGATCAGCCCGCCAGGGAGGCAGCACGTGAGCAGCATCGGATCAGCCGCCGAGGTACGCCTCAGCATTCCCGCGGACAGCGCCTACATCGCCGTCCCGCGCTCGGTGGTCGGCAACCTCGCGGCCCGCAACGACTTCACCGTCGACGCGATCGACGACCTGCGGATCGCCGTCGACGAGGCCTGCTCGCTGCTGCTGCCCCAGGCCACCGACGGTGTGCTGGAGTGCGTCTTCGCCATCAGTGTGTCGCCTTCGGGGCCGCAGCTCACCGTGCGCACCTCGGCCGCCGTACCGGCCGGCTGGATGCCGGACACCGACTCGTTCGGGTGGACCGTGCTGACCGCGCTGGTGGAGTCGGCCGGCGCGGAGACCGTGGACGGCCGTCTGACCATCACCGTGACGGCGACCGCCGGCGCCACGGAGAAGGCGTGACCGACGACAGATCCCTGGGCGAACCCCAGGAACCCACCGACCTACGCACCCGCACCGCCGAACTCTTCGCCGCACTGGGGGCCGCCCCGGCCGGCGACCCGGCGCACATGCTGGCCCGCGACGGACTGGTCTCGCTGCACATGCCGCTGGTCGAGCACCTGGCCCGCCGGTTCCGCAACCGCGGTGAGCCGTACGACGACCTGGTGCAGGTCGCGACGATCGGGCTGATCAAGGCGGTCGACCGGTTCGACGTCGAGCGCGGGGTCGAGTTCTCGACGTACGCGACGCCGACGATCCTCGGCGAGATCAAGCGCTACTTCCGCGACAAGGGCTGGGCGATCCGTGTTCCGCGCCGGCTGCAGGAGCTGCGGCTCTCGCTGACGGCGGCGACCGCGGAGCTGACCCAGGAGCTCGGCCGGGCGCCCACGGTGGCGGAGTTGTCGAACCGGCTGGAGCTGGCCCCGGACCTGGTGATCGAGGGACTGGAGTCGGCGAACGCGTACAACACGCTGTCGCTGGACGCCCCCGACCAGAACGAGGCCGACGCAACCACCGTGCTCGACGGGCTCGGCGGCGAGGACGAGGCGCTGGAGAGCGTGGAGTACCGCGAGTCCCTGAAGCCGTTGCTGGCCCAGCTGGACACCCGCGAGAAGCGGATCCTCACGTTGCGGTTCTTCCGGGGCATGACGCAGTCCCAGATCGCCGAGGAGATCGGCATCTCGCAGATGCACGTCTCCCGGCTGCTGGCCCGGACGCTGACCGAGCTCAGGGCGGGCCTGCTCAAGGAGTAGATCTGCGCTGCGGTGTGAGCCGTCGTTCGCCGTACGGCTCGGTGACGTTGCTAACTGACGGGCAGCAGACCAGCGCCTAGGGTGGGCTCATGCTTGCTGCCTACGCCGCCAAGTTCAACGCCGACGACCCGGTGTCCGCGCTCGAGGTGGGGGAGCGGCCGGACCCGGTGGCTCCGGACGGGTGGGTGACGATCGACGTGAAGGCGTCGGCGCTGAACCACCACGACCTGTGGTCGCTCAAGGGCGTCGGGCTGGCCGAGAAGAGCCTGCCGATGATCCTCGGCTGCGACGCCGCCGGGGTCGACCCGGACGGCAACGAGGTGGTCGTGCACGCGGTGATCTCGGACCCGTCCTGGAAGGGCGACGAGACGCTCGACCCGAAGCGCTCGCTGCTGAGCGAGCGGTACCAGGGGACGCTGGCGGAGAAGGTCGTCGTTCCGGCGCACAACGTCGTCCCGAAGCCGGCCGGGTTGAGTTTCGAGCAGGCTGCTTGTCTGCCGACGGCGTGGCTCACGGCGTACCGGATGCTGTTCACGCAGTCCGGGCTGAAGCCGGGCGACACCGTGCTCGTGCAGGGCGCCGGCGGTGGCGTCGCGACGTCGCTGATCACGCTGGCGCGCGCGGCCGGGATCCGGGTCTGGGCGACCAGCCGGGACGAGGGCAAGCGGGCGAAGGCGCTGGAGATCGGCGCGCACGACGTGTTCGAGTCCGGCGCGCGGCTGCCCGAGCGGGTCGACGCGGTGATGGAGACCGTCGGCGAGGCGACCTGGTCGCACTCGCTCAAGTCGCTCAAGCAGGGCGGCACGGTGGTGATCTCCGGCGCGACCTCCGGCCAGGCGCCGAAGTCGGCCGAGCTGAACCGGATCTTCTTCCTGCAGCTGCGGATCCAGGGCTCGACGATGGGCACCCGGCAGGAACTGGCCGAGCTGGTCCGGTTCATGGCGAACGCAGGCATCTCGCCGCACATCGACACCACGCTGCCGCTCGCGGAGGCCCGCACCGGCTTCGCGAAGATGAACGAGGGCGACGTCTTCGGCAAGATCGTCTTCACGGTCTAGATGGTCGCGGCGAGACCCGGCCGCGCTGACGCGGCCCGCGTCGAGATCCGCCGCGCGGAGATCGCCGACGCCGAGGCCGGAGCTTGGTGCCACCTGCTCTGCTGGCAGGAGGCGTACGCCGGCCTGCTGGACCCGCGGCGCCTGCAGGAGAAGACCGACCCGACCGGCTTCGGTCGCCGCACCGAGCGCTGGGCCGGTGCGATCGAGGCCGGCGTGGTCCGGTGGCTCGCGTTCAACCCGGGGCTCGACGTACCGATTCAGGACCGCGTGATCGGTTTCTCGTCGCCCGGCCCCGGCCGCGACGACGATGCGCCGACGCCACTGGAGCTGTACTCCGTCTACGTCCGGAAGGCCTGGTGGGGGAGCGGCCTCGGCCAGCGCCTGCTGGACGTCGCGATCGGGAAGGAAGCGGCCAGCCTGTGGCTGCTGGAGGGCAACGAGCGCGCGCTCGCCTTCTACCGGCGCAACGGCTTCGTCGCGGACGGCGCCCGGGTGGACGAGGAGTTCTTCGGCGTCCCTGAGCTCCGGATGGTGCGTCCCGCGCAGTGAGCTGCTCTTGCGGATCGATACATCGCTCATGTTACATTGAGGATGTATCGATTCCCGGAGGTGCGTCATGCACGGCACGGACGAAACCGCACAACGCCTGCTGGCCTCGGCGGCGCAGCTGTCCCGCGACCCGGAGACGGAGATCGACTGGGACGCCCCGGTCGGCGACGGCTACGGACTCAGTCCCGAGTGGAGCACGCTCTACGGCACGCCGTACTGGGACGAGCTGACCGAGCCGCAGCGCCGTGAGCTGACCAAGCACGAGGCCGCGTCGGTCGCCTCGACCGGGATCTGGTTCGAGCTGATCCTGCAGCAGATGATCCTGCGCGACGTGTACGACGAGAGCCCGGGGAGCGCGGAGTTCCAGTGGGCGTTGACCGAGATCGCCGACGAGTGCCGGCACTCGATCATGTTCGCCAAGGCCTCGGCCCGGCTCGTCGACGCCCGGTACCGGCCGGGTCTGCTCGCGCGGGAACTCGGCCGCGGCTTCAAGACCGTCGCCACCGGCGCGACGGCGTACGCCGCCATCCTGGTCGCCGAAGAGGTTCTCGACGTCATGCAGCGCGACTGGATGCGCGACCGCCGGGTCGCGCCGCTGGTCCGCACGGTGAACCACATCCACGTCGTCGAGGAGTCGCGGCACATGGTGTTCGCCCGCGAGGAGACCCGGGACCGGATCGCCGATGCCGGCCTTGTACGGCGCCAAGTCAGCGCGCTGGTGATCGCGCTGGCCGCGGACATGATCGTCAGCAGCATGGTCAGCCCGGCCGTGTACCGGAACGCGGGCCTCGACGTCGGGAAAGCTGTCGCGATGGCCCGGCGCAACGAGCACCACCGCTCACTGCTGCGGTCGAGCTGCGCGAACCTGATGGACTTCCTCGCCGAGGTCGGCCTGCTGACGCCGGCCGCGCGCCGCGTCTACCGGCGGACCGGGTTGCTCTGACATGCCCAGCGCCGGAAGTTGTCGCTCCGCGGACGGGGGCGCTTCGGTATGACCTACGCGATCAGCGGGGACTGCTGCGCGGACGCGAGCTGCGTCGCGGTGTGCCCGATGAACTGCATCCATCCGTCGCCGGGGGAGCCGGGCTTCGGGACGACCGACGGGCTGTTCATCGACCCGCGGACCTGCATCGACTGCGGCGCCTGCGCCGACATCTGCCCGGTGGACGCCGCCAAACCGGCGGACCGTTCGTCGGCGGTCGACGTACAGCTGAACGCGTCGTACTACAAGGAACGGCCGGTGCTCGACGGGCTCGACCTGGACACCTGGGAACCGCCGCGCTTCGACCGCTGGTCGGACGGGCCGCGGCGGGTCGTCGTGGTCGGGGCCGGTCCGGCAGGGATGTACGCGACGCGGGAGCTGCTGCAGCGCAGTACGGCTGAGGTGACGGTGTTCGATCGCCTGCCGGTGGTCGGCGGCTTGGCGAGGTACGGCGTCGCGCCCGATCACCCGGTGACCAAGCAGATCGTCGAGACCTTCGAGCGGATCGTCGCGCACCCGCGCGTCCGCTGGCGCCCCAGCACCTCGGTGAGCGTCGACGACCTCGAGGGCCGGTACGACGCGGTCGTGCACGCCTCCGGTGCGTACCAGAGCCGCCGGCTGGGAATCCCGGGCGAGCTGGCAGCAGACGAGATCGTTGCCTGGTACAACAACCGCCCAGGCGCCCGCCGCCCGGACCTGAAGGGCCCGCGAGCCGTCGTCGTAGGCAACGGAAACGTAGCCCTCGACCTCGCCCGCCTGCTCACGTCTTTCCAAGGACCGGACAGGTTCACCGAGGTCGTCGTCCTGGGCCGCCGCGGCCCGGAGTCTGCCGCCTACACCGCCTCGGCGTACCGGGAAGTCGAGCACACCAAGGGCATCGCCCTCCGCTACAACACCACGCCCGTCGCCTGGGACGGCCGCGCTCTGACCACGGCCGACGGCGACACCATCGCGGCCGACACCCTGATCACCGCGATCGGCTTCACCGGCCGCCCGATCCCCGGGCTCCCCTTCGACGAGACCCGCGGCGTGGTCCCGAACGACCGCGGCGCCGTCATCGGCAAGCCCGGCCACTTCGTCACCGGCTGGATCAAACGCGGCGCGCAGGGCGGCATCGGCGTCAACAAGGCCTGCGCCCAGGAGACCGTGCGCACCCTGCTGACCGCCGACGTACCGCAGCCGGCGTAACGCCGAATACCTCTGCTGGGCGATGCCCGACCCCGCTGCTGATTGACAGCATCGCAAGGTATGAAACGACTCCGAAGAACAGCAGCGGCCCTCCTCCCCCTGATCCTGCTCGGCACGGCCCAACCTGCCTCAGCTTCCCCACAAGTGGTGAGGATCGACACCGGCCAGCTCCAAGGCCGTACGACGTCCACCGGCGTCCGGGTCTTCGAGAACATCCCGTACGCCGCTCCGCCGACCGGCCCTCTCCGCTGGTCCGCACCCCGCCCGGCGCGGGCCTGGTCGGGCGTCCGCGACGCGACCCAGCCCGGCCCGAGCTGCCCGCAGGTGGGCTGGTCCGCCGACGGCCCGACGGTCAACGGCAGCGAGGACTGCCTGACCGTGAACGTCTGGGCGCCGGCCGAGGCCACTGCCGCTCCGGTCCTGCTGTTCCTGCACGGCGGCGGCTTCACCGGCGGCGCCGGGTCGCTGTACGACCCGTCCGAGCTAGTTGCTCGCGGCAACATCGTGGTGACCGCCAACTACCGGCTCGGCGCGCTCGGCTTCCTCCGCCACCCCGCGATGCGCGACCCTGCGGCCGGCAACTTCGGCCTGGCCGACCAGCAGCAGGCGTTGCGATGGATCCAGCGCAACGCCAAGGCCTTCGGCGGCGACCCGCGGCGCGTCACCTTGTGGGGCGAGTCTGCCGGCGCCTTCAGTGTCTGTGCCCAGCTCGTCTCGCCGTCGGCCCGGGGCCTCTTCGCCCAGGCCATCGTGCAGAGCGCGCCCTGCACCAACAACCTCCTCCCGGCACGCACCGCCGAAACCCGGGCGACGAAGACCGCGACCGACCTCGGCTGCCCCGACCCGCGGACCGCGGTGGCCTGCCTCCGCGCCAAACCGTTCCAGCAGCTCACCGGCCTGGCCGAGGACGACACCCTCGACCGCCTGACCACCGACCGCCCCTGGCTCCCCGTCACCGGCACCGCACTCGTCCCGCTGCAACCCCGGCCGGCCCACCGCCTGGGCCTGGCGGCCGCCGTACCGGTTCTGCAGGGCGGCACCAAGGACGAGATGCGCTCCTTCGTCGGCAGCCGGTACGGCGACATCACCGCCGAGCAGTACCGGCAGATCCTCGGCGACCTGTACGGCGGCGCCGCCGCGAAGGTGCTCGCCGCCTACCCGGCGGCCGCCTACCCGACACCGAGCCTGGCCCTCGCGCAGCTGCTCACCGACGAAGGACTCCTGCTCGGCGCGTGCTCGCAGCTCCGGGCCAACGACCTGATGCGCCGCCGGGCGCCGGTCTACGCCTACGAGTTCGCCGAACCGCGGACGCCGCAGCCGGGCGAGTTCCCGTACGGCGCGCACCACGGCGTGGAGACGCCGTACTTCTTCGCCAGCACGAACCCGGGCCCGTGGGAACCGCCGCCACTGACGCCGGCGCAGCGGGAGCTGAGCGGGCGGCTCCTCGACCAGTGGTCCGCGTTCGCGCACACCGGGGATCCCGGCTGGGCGCCGTACCGGCGGGACGTCGTCCGGTCGATCAGCGTTGCCTCGACCGGTCCGGTGGACCTGCGGAGTACTCATCGCTGCGACTTCTGGGACCAGGTGTCAGCGGCACTGATGTGACACCTTCCGGGTTGTGACGTTTCATGCCTGAAACATGGGCGTCGCACCAGGGCAACGACTCAGGCTCAAGCTGGAGGTGGCGCGGGACACCCCCGCGCACTCGATCCGCCCGATCGAACGACGAGCAGGAGTGCCCATGAGGCCGACCTTGACGGTGATCGCCGACCCCGCCGACCGCTGGATGTCGAAGGCCGCGTGCGTCGGCATGTCACCGGCGTACGACGAGACCGCGAGCCAGTGGGAGCAGCGCAAGGCGCAGGCGATCTGCCTGACCGCGTGCCCGGTGCTGGAGGAGTGCCGCGCGTGGGCCCGGCGGACCAAGTTCACCGGCACGGCCGCGGGGGAGAAGTTCCTGGACGGCCGCCGGCGGGGACGCCCGGGCCCGACCGAGCGCCGCCGTCCGCCGGTCACCGTCGAGGAGCAGCAGGCCAGCTGACCCGGTCAACGGCCAAGGGCCCGCGGACGAGCTCGTCCGCGGGCCCTTCGCCGTTGGTCTCAGACGCCGATCAGCTCGCGGTCGTCGTCCTTCTTCTTGGTCCGGCGGAAGGGATCGGTGAGGGTCGGGACGATCTCCCGCCGGTGGTGCACGAAGACGGCGATCGCCAGTACGGCGTACACGCCGGAGATCACGTACCGCCCGGTCTGACCCGGTACGGCGAACTGCACCGCGAACAGCCCGAACAGCGTCCAGGCGGCCCAGCGGGGGAAGCGCAGCGCCAGCAGGATCGCGATGCCCAGCATGGTCTGCGTCGCGGTCAGCAGGAACTCCTCGATCTGCCGCCCGTCCAGCTGCAGGGCCGGCCCGCCGCCGCCGATGCCGTACGCGATCGGAAGGCTGCCGATCAGCAGGGTCCACTGGTTCACCTTGGCGGAGATCAGCAGGCCGATCGCCGCCGCGCCCTTGCCGCGCCAGGCGAACAGCAGCGCCACGATGAACTCGGGCGACTCCGACGCCAGCGGCGCCAGCCACTGGACCAGCAGGAACTGGTCGATGCCCAGCGCGTGCCCGCTGTCGACCAGCGAGTCGGCGAACGGCTCGGCCGAGAACAGGATGATCGTGGCGGCCGCGACGAACATGGCGATCACCGTGATCCGGCGCTGCACCTTCGGCAGGCCGCCGATCCGCGCGGCCGGGCCGACCAGGTCGGGCTCGTCGCCGTGCTCGCTGGCCGCGGCGCGCCACAGGTAGTAGGCGAAGAAGGCCAGCAGCGCGATGCCGAGGACCAGGTGGATCTGGCCGGTCAGCGGGATGACGAAGGCGACCACTCCGGCGATCAGCAGGAAGCCGAGCTCGCGCTTGTAGCCCGAGTCGAGCACCAGGGCCTTGACCGTGCGCCCGCTGCGCTTGCCCGCGACGTACAGGCTGACCAGGACGACGCTGGTCCAGCCGAGGCCGAGCAGGAGGCGGTTGGAGCCGGTCATGTTGGCCGCGGCGTACTGGACGTACTCCGGGTTGCTGCCGGCGGTGTGGGCGAAGTACAGGTCGACCGCGTACTCCGGCAGGACGGCGATCACGGCGAGCAGGGCGATCGCGAGGCCGCCCGAGATGTCCATCTCCGCGGCCTCGGCCGCCCAGGCCAGCACGAACGACGCGGCGACGACGCCGAGGCCGAAAACGAGGATGCCGAGCGGGGCGAACGGGTGTGTGCCGGTGAGCCGCAGGACGATCGCTGGGATCGCCACGGCGAGGAGGAGCAGCACGGGGCGGAGAGCTCTTGCCATGCCTCCAGGCTGCCACCATTTCGATACTTTCGCAATTGCGAAAGTGTGAGACCGTGCTCACCCTCGGCCTGCCGCCTCCCCAGGAGCCGCTCGACCGGTCACAATGACCGCGAGATGACGACCTTCCCCGAACCGACGAAGGCGCAGCTGGAATCCGCCGCCGGAACCTTCGCGATGCTGTCCGCCCCCGTGCGGCTGCACCTGGTCTCACTGGCCGCCCAGGGCGAGTACGACGTGGGCACGCTGGCCGACCGCGTCGGAGTCAGCATCGCCACCGCCAGCCAGCACCTCGGCAAACTCCGCCTGGCCGGCATCATCACCGCCCGCCGCGAGGGCCGCCGGCACATCTACACCGTCGACGACCCCCACGTCCTCAACCTGGTCGACCAGATCTTCGAACACATCGCTCCGGATGGTTCCCTGGCCCCCGACCCACCCCTACGCCGCAAACCACCCCACGCCGACTGACCGCCCTGCGGGCGGATGCAGGAGGGGAGTGGGCCGCGCCCCTCCGCCTGCGCTTCGCGCGGCTCAGATCAGGCGCCACCGCCTCCGCGCCCCCGCGCCTCCCGCGCCCCCGCGCCTCCCGCGCTCCCGCGCCTCCCGCGCTCCCGCGCCTCCCGCGCTCCCGCGCTCCCGCGCCCCCCGCGCTCCCGCGCCTCCCGCGCTCCCGCGCCTCCCGCGCTCCCGCGCCTCCCGCGCTCCCGCGCCCCCCGCGCTCCCGCGCCCCCCGCGCTCCCGCGCCCCCCGCGCTCCCGGGCTCCCCTCCCCCCGCGCTCCCCGCGCTCCCGTGCCCCTGCGCTCCGCGGGTCGGACTAGGCGCTCCCGCGTCGTTCCCCATTCCGCAGGGTGGACTATGGGGCCGGGCGGGAATAGCAAGCCGGGGCGGGTAGTTGCCGATAGCTGGCGACAGCGACGTCGCGCCCTGCTCGTACGCCCGATCACGAGGACCTCATGGCGATCTCCGATCCTCCGACGACGCCCGCTCCGACCACGACTTTCGCTCCGACGACGACCGGTCCCACGACCACGACGCCGGCTGCCACGACCACGACGCCCGCTCCGACGACGCCGGCTGACACCAATCCGTCGGCCAGCGGCGGGCCGATGCGGCCGATCGGGCGGATTCGGCTGGTGCTGACGCTGGGCTTCATCGTCGCGCTCGGGCCGCTCACCATCGACCTGTACCTGCCGGCGCTGCCGTCCATCACCACCGACCTCGCCGCCTCCGCGACGGCGGTCCAGTTCACCCTGACCGGCACCTTCGCGGGTCTCGCCGTCGGCCAACTGCTCGTGGGTCCGCTCTCCGACACCGTCGGCCGCCGACTGCCGTTGATCGCCGGAGCGGGCCTGCACGTGCTGGCCTCCGTGCTCTGCGCGGTCTCCCCGACCGTCGAGATGCTGTCGGTCTTCCGGGTCCTGCAGGGCGTCGGTGCCGCCGCCGGGTCCGTCGTCGCGCTGGCGATCGTCCGCGACCTGTACGTCGGCCGCGCGGCCGCCACCTTGCTGTCGCGACTGATGCTCGTCATCGGCGTAGCGCCGGTGTTCGCGCCGACCGTCGGTGGCGCCCTGCTGGTGGCGCTGCCGTGGCAGGGCCTGTTCGTCGTACTGGCCGCGCTCGGCGTCCTGCTGATGCTTCTGGTGGCGCTGACGCTGCCGGAGACCCTGCCGCCGTCCGGCCGCCGGCCGTTCGGTCTGGCGGCGATCGCTCGCACGGCCGGGCAGCTGGTCCGCGACCGGGTCTTCGTCGGGCTCACTCTCGTCGCCGGCCTGGCGATGACCGGCGTGTTCGGGTACGTCGCGGGAGCGTCGTTCGTGTTCCAGGAACAGTTCGGCGTGAGCAGCCAGACCTTCGGACTGCTGTTCGGCGTGGGCGGACTGCTGCTGGTCGCGGCGACCCAGCTCAACCCGGTGCTGCTGAAGCGGTGGGAGCCCGAGCAGGTGCTCACCGCGGGCGCGGTCCTCGCCGCACTCGCAGGCGTCGCGCTGCTGCTGACCGCGACCCTGAGCCTGGGCGGCCTGGTCGGCATCCTCGTCCCGGTCTGGGCGGCGCTGTTCGCCGCCAGCCTGGCCCTTCCGAACGCGCCGGCCCTGGCCCTGTCGCGCCACGGTGAGGCGGCGGGCACGGCGGCGGCGCTGCTGGGCGCTGTCCAGTTCGGGATCGGCGCGATCGCCGCACCGCTGGTCGGTGCCCTCGGCACCGACGCGGTCGCGATGGCCGTGGTGATGTCAGGCGGCTTGGCCCTGTCCCTGGTCACCCTGCTCGCCGTGGTCAGGCCCTGGCAGCGGGAGTTCCAGCCGGAGGCGGTGAAGGAGCCGGCCGTGCTCGTGCACTGAGCTAGAGGATGTGCCGCAGGTACTGCTCGGGATGCCGCAGGTAGGCACGCCAGTTCTGGACGAGCTCGAGGTCGGTCCAGGCCGACTCGCGGATGCCCCACTGGCCGACCTCGAGGATCGTCGCGCCGGGCAGGGCGGCGATCACGGGGGAGTGGGTCGCACAGAGCACCTGGGACTTGCTGTCGGCGAGCTGCTTGAGGACGCCGACCACCGCGAGGCTGGAGGAGAACGACAGTGCCGACTCGGGCTCGTCGAGGCAGTAGAAGCCACGGCGGGAGAAGCGGTTCTCGATGAGGGACAGGAAGCTCTCCCCGTGGCTCATCTCGTGGAACACCGGCTCCGGGCGGCTGCTCGGATTCTGCTCGAGGTACGTGTAGAAGCTGTGCATCGTCTCGGCCCGCAGGAAGAAGCCGGCCTTCGAGGCACCGGCACCCCGGGTCAGCACGAGATCGTCGGACAGCGACGACTCGGTCGCCCGCGTCGTCAGGCGGGCGCCGGTCGACCCGCCCTCGGGCGACATCCCGAAGGCGACCGCCACGGCTTCCACCAGTGTCGACTTGCCCGCGCCGTTCTCACCGACCAGGAAGGTGACGCCCGGCCCGAGGTCCAGTCCGTCCGTCAGCAGCTGCCGAACAGCGGGGATCGTGTGCGGCCAGGCCCCGGACGGCGAAACGCCCTTCGCCGCGGCCACCCGGCGTACGGGGTGATCGGCGAAGGGCATTCACTCACCCTACAAACCCAGCAGCTCAGTCGTCCTCGTCGTCGAGCCGGGCCAGCCAGGTGGCGAACCGTTCGATCGGCGTCTCGAACTCGGGGTTCAGGTCGACGAACTCACGCAGCCGCTCGGCCACCCAGGCCAGCGAGACATCCTCCTCGCCGCGCCGGCCCTCGAGCTCCTCGATCCCTCGGTCGGTGAAGTACACGTCAGCTGAACGCCTGCTTCAGCAGCGTCTGCTGCTCGGCCTGGTGCGCGCCCATCGAGCCCACCGACGTCGCCGACATGGCCGGCCGGGACACCCGGTAGAACGGCTTGCCGCCCAGGTGCTCGGTCAGGTTCAGCGCCATGAACGGCCACGGGCCCTGGTTGGCCGGCTCGTCCTGCACCCAGCGGACCTCGGTCGCGTTCGGGTACTTGGCGAGCTCCGCCTTGATCTCCTCGGCCGGCAGCGGGTAGAGCTGCTCGACCCGGATCACCGCGGTGCTGATCTTGTCGGTCTCGGTCTTCTTCCGCTCCGCGAACAGGTCGTACGCGATCCGGCCGGACGACAGGATGACCCGCTCGACGGTCGCCGCGGTGGCCTCGGCCTCCGCGTCGCCGAGGATCGGCCGGAACGTGCCGCTGGTCAGCTCGTCGGGCTGCGACACCGCTTCCTTGCGCCGCAGCAGCTGCTTCGGCGTGAAGACGATCAGCGGGTTGTGCTCCTCGCCGAGGGTGTGACGCCGCAGCAGGTGGAAGTACGACGCGGGCGTCGACGGCTGCGCGACGGTCATCGCGTTCTCCGCGCACAGCGCCATGAACCGCTCGATCCGGGCCGAGGAGTGGTCCGGGCCCTGGCCCTCGTAGCCGTGCGGCAGCAGCAGCACGACACCGGACTTCTGGCCCCACTTCGCCTCACCGGCCGAGATGTACTCGTCGATGATCGACTGGGCGCCGTTCACGAAGTCACCGAACTGCGCCTCCCACAGGGTCAGCGCGTCCGGCCGGGCCACGGAGTAGCCGTACTCGAAGCCGAGCGCGGCGTACTCGCTGAGCAGCGAGTCGTAGACGTAGAAGTTCGCCTGCTCCTCGTCGAGGTTCTGCAGCGGGACGTGGTCCTGCCCGTTGACCCGGTCGATGACGGCGGCGAACCGCTGCACGAACGTGCCACGGCGGCTGTCCTGACCGGCGAGCCGGACCGGGCGACCGGCCAGCAGCAGCGAACCGAACGCCGTCATCTCCGCGCTGGCCCAGTCGACCGGGCCTTGCGTGATCGCGGCCGCGCGGCGCTGCAGCTGCGGCATCACCTTCGGGTGCGCGGTGAAGCCCTCCGGCAGCGTGGTGTACGCGTCGGCGATCTTCTTCAGCACCTCGGGCGTGGTCGCGGTCGCGTCCGGGCCCTCCGGCTTGTCCGGGTAGACCGGGACGGTGACGTACGGCGCCGGAGTGTCCGGCTGGCTCTTCGCCTCGCGGACCTCGGTGAACACGCGCTCCAGCCGCTGCTGGAAGTCGCGCATCGCCTGCTCGGCCTCGTCGACAGTGATGTCGCCACGGCCGATCAGAGCCTCGGTGTAGAGCTTGCGCACCGAACGCTTCTGCTCGATCAGGTCATACATCAGCGGCTGGGTGAACGACGGGTCGTCGCCCTCGTTGTGACCGCGGCGGCGGTAGCAGACCAGGTCGATCACGACGTCCTTGTTGAACGCCTGGCGGTACTCGAAGGCCAGGTCGGCGACCCGGACGCAGGCCTCGGGGTCGTCGCCGTTCACGTGGAAGATCGGCGCCTGGACCATCCGCGCGACGTCGGTGCAGTACATCGACGAGCGCGACGAGGCCGGCGAGGTGGTGAACCCGACCTGGTTGTTGACGATCACGTGGATCGTGCCACCGGTGCGGTACCCGCGCAGCTGCGACAGGTTCAGCGTCTCGGCCACGACGCCCTGGCCGGCGAAGGCCGCGTCACCGTGGACGAGGAGGGGCAGCACCGGGAACGCGACGCCCTGGTCGAGAATGTCCTGCTTGGCCCGGACGATGCCCTCGAGCACCGGGTCGACGGTCTCCAGGTGCGACGGGTTGGCCGCCACCGACACCTTGATCTTGTCGCCGAACTCCGACACGAACTCGCCCTCGGCGCCCAGGTGGTACTTGACGTCACCGGAGCCCTGGACCGTGCGCGGGTCGATGTTGCCGTCGAACTCGCGGAAGATCTGGCCGTACGACTTGCCGACGATGTTGGCCAGCACGTTCAGCCGGCCGCGGTGCGCCATACCGATGACGACCTCGTCCAGACCGGCGCCGGCGGCTTCCTCGCACAGCTCGTCCAGCAGCGGGATCGTGGTCTCGCCGCCTTCCAGGGAGAACCGCTTCTGGCCGACGTACTTGGTCTGCAGGAAGGTCTCGAACGCCTCGGCCTCGTTCAGCTTGGCCAGGATGCGCAGCTGCTCCTCGCGCGGCGGCTTGGTGTGCGGCCGCTCGATCCGCTCCTGCAGCCACTTGCGCTGCTCGGGGTCCTGGATGTGCATGTACTCGATACCGGTGGTGCGGCAGTACGAGTCACGCAGGATGCCGAGGATCTCGCGCAGCTTCATGAACCGGCGGTCGGTCGCGGCACCGAACGAGCCGGTGGCGAACTCGCGGTCCAGGTCCCACAGCGTCAGGCCGTGGGTGGCGACGTCGAGGTCGGGGTGGCTGCGCTGCTTGTACTCCAGCGGGTCGGTGTCGGCCATGATGTGGCCGCGCACGCGGTAGGCGTGGATCAGCTCCAGGATCCGGGCCTGCTTGCTGATGTCCTCCTCGTGGCTGTGCGGGAGGTCGGCGGCCCAGCGGATCGGCTCGTACGGGATCCGCAGGCTCTGGAAGATCTCGTCGTAGAAGCCCTCGGCGCCGAGCAGCAGCTGGTGCAGGCGGCGCAGGAACTCACCCGACTGCGCGCCCTGGATGATCCGGTGGTCGTACGTCGAGGTCAGCGTCATCACCTTGCTGACCGCGAGCTTGGCCATCGTCTCCTCGGCCGCGCCCTGGTACTCCGTCGGGTAGTCCATCGCGCCGACGCCGATGATGCAGCCCTGGCCGCTCATCAGCCGCGGCACCGAGTGCTGCGTGCCGATCGTGCCGGGGTTGGTGAGGCTGATCGTGGTGCCCTGGAAGTCCGGCAGCGCGAGCTTGTTGTCGCGGGCCCGGCGGACGATGTCCTCGTAGGCCATCCAGAACTCGGCGAACGTCATCGACTCGGTCGCCTTGATCGACGGCACCAGCAGCTGGCGGGTCCCGTCCGGCTTCTGCATGTCGATGGCCAGGCCGAGGTTGATGTGCTCGGGCTGGACCAGCGTCGGCTTGCCCTCGGTCTCGTCGTACGACGCGTTCATCTCCGGCAGGGTCTTGAGCGCCTTGACCAGCGCCCAGCCGACCAGGTGGGTGAACGAGATCTTGCCACCGCGAGCGCGCTTGAGGTGGTTGTTGATGACGATCCGGTTGTCGATCAGCAGCTTGACCGGCACCTGGCGGACGCTGGTCGCGGTCGGGACCTGGAGGCTGATCTCCATGTTCTGGGCGGTCCGGGCCGGGGCACCCCGCAGGATCCTGCGCTCCGCGTCCGTGCTGGTCGCGGGAGCGGGCTTGGGCTGCGCTGTGGGCGGTTGGTTCACCGTTCCTCCGGTCGGGGCGCCGCTCGCCGCGGCCGCGGTCTGCTGGGCCGCTGCTGCGGGCTTGGTCTGGGCAGGCTGGGTCGTGCTCTGGGTCGCCGTGGTGGCGGGCGCGGCCGGGGCCGGCGTCGCGGCGGCGGCCTGGGCGGCCGGCTTGCTCGCGGCGGGTGCGGTCGCCGCCGTACCGCGGGCCGGTGCTTCCGGGGTCTTGTTCTCGGACACCGCATCAGGTCGGGGAGCGTCGGACGGGGCGGTGTTCACCGGCTTCGCGTCACCCGGGCTGTAATCCTTGAAACTGTCCCCTTGAAAGTAGGCGAACCACGCTGGATCCACCGACTTGGGATCCTGCTGGTACTTCTCGTACATCTCGTCGACCAGCCATTCGTTCGCTCCGAAGGCTGCAAGGGGATTTGTGTCTGATGGCTCGGTGGCCACTGGGCAGTTCGCCTCTTCCGATTGCGGGTCCGGTACCACTGTTATGACTACGGGAGTTATGGGGCTGCTCCCGAGGCAAGGCTAATAGCACCGGCAACACATCTACAGCCCGGGACCACCGGACCAGTGTGTCGAGTGGTTCTTCCGCCGTGGGTTGATCGTTCGAGCCCTGGAACACCTGTGTTTCGGATGTTTCAGCGGTGTTGCCCGGGTTCACGCCGCCGGCACCGGCTTCTCGGCCCGGCCGGACTGCCGGACGCGTTGCAGAGGTGGGGTTCCAGGGCTGGGTCAGGACCTTTCCGGAGTGCCCGCTACGCCTGAGTGCCCACTGTATGCAACTGCGCGTTTGCCGGGGGTGATGACCGGGCGTGCGCAAAAATGTGGCCAACGTCACGCAGCGGATCAGTCCAGTTCTCACCGATTGGCCAGCCGCCGGACCAGCTTCAGCCCGGACCAGGTGGTGTCGACCGCGCACACCTTCACGTCCACGAGGCCGAGCGGCAGGGCCAGTTCGCGGACGCCGTTCTCGTCGAGATCGGTCGGTACGCCGGACGACCGCTTCGGCCAGGCGACCCAGATCATGCCGTTCGTGGTGGTCCTGGCCAGGAGCTGGGGGAGCCGGGCGGCGAGGCGCTCGCGGTCCGGGCAGAAGGTCAGGGTGAGGTCCAGCTCGGTCCGGCCGGGCCGGGTCAGCGGGGTGACGCCGTCCGGGAGGCCCTCGATCACGAAGCCGGCGGGCGCGTGGTCCAGCAGGACGACGGACCCGGGTTTGATCCCGAGCTTCGCGGCCAGCGGTTTGCCGGAGTAGCCGGTACTCGTCACCACAACTCGATGGTAGGTGCGGGTGGCGGCGGTGGTGCGGCGGCATACTGATCCGATGGCGCTGACGGATGAGGCGATCGTCAAGATCAAGGAGATGATCACCTCCGGCGAGCTGGGCCCGGGGGACCGGCTGCCCAAGGAGGCGGATCTGGCCGCCCGGCTCGGCCTGTCGCGGAACTCGCTGCGCGAGGCGGTCAAGGCGCTGACGCTGGTCAACGTGCTCGACGTCCGGCACGGCGACGGCACCTACGTGACCAGCCTGACGTCGGCGCACCTGCTCGACGCGCTCAGCTTCATGGTCGACCTGCACCGCGACGACTCGGTCCTGCAGTTCTTCGAGGTACGCCGCCTGCTCGAGCCCGGCGTCGCCGCGCTCGCCGCGTCCCGAATCTCGCCGGAGCAGCTCGCCGATCTGCGCCTGCTCACCAGCGACCTGTCGCCGGCCGCCGGCGTCGACGCGCTGGTGGAGAACGACCTGCGCTTCCACCGCGGCATCGCCGAAGCCACCGGCAACGCCGTCGTCTGCTCCCTGCTCGACGGCGTCTCCGGCGCCACCCAGCGCGCCCGCATCTGGCGCGGCGTCACCCAGGCCGGCGCCGTCGAACGCACCCTCGCCGAACACACCGCCATCCTCGACGCGCTGGACCAGCGCGACGCCGAGGCCGCCCGCGCCTGGATGACCGCCCACATCGCCGGCGTCGAATCCTGGCTCCGCAAAGCGCCGTAAATCTGTTGGCCTGTCCGCGGCCACTGAGTAATCTGGTGATGTCTTGTTGTCCATGTCAGGGGTGCGGGTTGTCGTACTGAGGTCTCTCTTCAGCAGCGGTTGATCGCCACCGGTCGGTGCGCGGTCTCGTTCGAGATCTCGGAGTACCCCCTGATGACTGTCTCTCTGACCTGCAACGACCTCTTCTTCGCCTGGCCCGACGGTGACGTCCTCTTCGACGGACTGTCCTTCGCCGCCGGACCGGCGCGCTCCGGCCTGGTCGGCCGCAACGGCGCCGGCAAGTCGACGCTCCTGCGCCTGATCGCCGGCCGCCTGACACCCCAGCGCGGCGCGATCCGCGTCAGCGGCGAGCTCGGCTACCTGCCGCAGGACCTCACCCTCGACACCTCGCTGCGCGTCGACGCCGCCCTCGGCATCGACGACGTCCGGACGGCGATCACCGCGATCGAGTCCGGTGACGCGACCGAGGCGAACTTCGCCCGCGTCGGCGACGACTGGGACGTCGAGGAACGCGCCGAGGCGCTGCTCGGCAAGCTCGGCCTCGGCGCGATCACCCTCGACCGTTCGGTCGCCGAGCTGTCCGGCGGCGAGACGATCCTGCTCGGCCTGGCCGCCGAACTGCTCCGCCGCCCCGACGTCCTGCTGCTCGACGAACCCACCAACAACCTCGACCTGCGCGCCCGCAGACACCTGTACGACGCGGTGGACGCGTTCCGCGGCGCGCTGCTTGTGGTCAGCCACGACCGCGAGCTGCTCGACCGCGTCGACCAGATCGGTGAGCTGCGCAAGGGCGACCTGACCTGGTACGGCGGCAACCTCACGGCGTACGAGGAAGCTGTCGCCGTCGAGCAGGAGGCGGCCGAGCGGCTGCTGCGCACGGCCGAGTCCGACGTGAAACGCCAGAAGCGCGAGCTGATCGAGGCCCGGACGAAGATCGAACGCCGTCAGGCCGGCGGGCGCCGGGCCTTCGAGTCGGGCAGCGTCTCGAAGATGGCGGCGGGCGCGATGAAGCGTTCGTCCCAGGTCTCCGCGGGCAAGCACCTCGGCATGCACGGCGAACGGCTCGAAGCCGCCCAGGACGCGCTGGCCGAGGCCGAGGAGAAGATCCACGACGACGACCACATCCGGGTGGACCTGCCCGCCACCGCGATTCCCAACGGCCGCGTCGCCCTGCGCCTGCGGGACCTGGAGCTGAGGACCGGCCTGATCGCGAACCTGGAGATCCGCGGCCCCGAACGCATCGCCCTCACCGGCCCGAACGGCGCCGGCAAGTCCACCCTGCTGCACGCCGTCACGACCCTCGGCCTGCCCCTGGTCCCGGCGCGCCTGCTGCCTCAGCGCCTCGACCTGCTCACCGACGACCTCTCCATCGCCGAGAACCTCGCGATCCTTGCCCCCGGCACCGACAACAACGACCGCCGCGCCCGCCTGGCCCGCTTCCTCTTCCGAGGCCGCTCCGCCGACCAGCCCGTCAGGACGCTGTCCGGCGGCGAACGCTTCCGAGCCACCCTCGCCGCGCTCCTCCTCGCCGAGCCCCCACCCCAGCTCCTGATGCTCGACGAGCCCACCAACAACCTCGACCTGGCCAGCATCACCCAGCTCCAAACAGCCCTGTCGTCCTACCAAGGCGCCCTGCTGGTAGCCAGCCACGACCTCCCTTTCCTGAGAGACCTGGGCATCACCCGCTGGCTGTCGCTAGAAGACAACCAACTGAGCGAGATCGACCCCCTGTAGCCCATGCGCAGAGCAGGCAGCCTCCGCTGCATCCGCAGAGACCCCACCCAACCCCCACAACCACCCCGTACGACGACCCCACCCCACAACCCCCGCCGCACTACCTGGCCCGTGATCACCCACCCCCACTACTCCCACCGAGGCCCCCGCTGACGACGTGAGCTAGGCCTGGGCTCCGGTTGCTGGGCTGGACCTTTGGGCTTCTACGCTGCGGGGGACCGGTTTACGGGGCCGGCTGACGGGTGGAGGAGCCGAGTTGTCTGGTCAGCAGTGGGGGCCGCAGGGGCCGTACAACCAGGGGCCGCCGCAGCAAGGGCAGTACCCGCCGCAGCAAGGCCAGTACTACGGAGCGCCGCAGCAGGGGAGCTATGCGCCGCAGGGCCCGTACGCCGGCCAGCCGTACGCCGGGTCGCCGTACGGGTCTGGGCAGCAGGGGTTCGGCTGGGGACCGATGCCGCAGCCGCCTCGGAAGAAGCGGGGGGCCGGGCTTGTCGTGCTGGCTGTCGTGGGTGGGCTGGCCGTGCTGCTGGCTGTGGTGGTCGGAGTCGGGTTCTCGCTGACGAAGGACGACTCGACCGCGACGCCGCCGGTCGCGCAACCGACGTACGAGCCGACGGCCGAGGACAGCCCGACGGTGCCGGAGGCAACGACCGACCCGCCGGTGACCCGGCCGACGTCGCGGCCGACGACGACCAAGCCGTCGCCGAAGCCGACGCCCGTGCTGACGCCCTGGCAGATCGCCTCGGCGAACAAGCTCTACCGGACCGGGGTGCAGGCCTCGGTCGGCTGCCGGGAGTCGAGGGCCGGGCTCGGCAACCAGGCCGCCTCCTCGGCGTACTACCGGTCGATGCGGGCCTGCATGGATCGCGCCTGGCGCCGGCACGTGACCGCGGCCGGGTATCGGTTCCGCCAGCCGGGGCTGATCTCGATCGCCACCAACGGCAGCTCACCCTGCGGTACCGCCATCGAGGCGCTGGCCTTCTACTGCCCGACCAACCACACGATGTACATGAAGGCCGACCTGGACATCAAGTACTGGAAGCAGTCGCAGAGCTTCAGCCGGGCGGTCGGGTCGCACGCCGCGGCCCACGAGTACGGCCACGCCGTGCAGGAGATGACCGGCATCCTGCGAGCGTCGCGACGACTCGGCTACAACGCCACGAGCAAGGCGGCCGAGCTCGAGGTGGACCGGCGCGTCGAGCTGCAGGCGTCCTGCCTCGGCAACCTGTTCCTCGGCGCCAACAAGGCCAGCTACGGCATCCGCGGCGCGCTGCGCACCCAGTGGCTGTACGTCGTCAACAACAGCGGCGACCGGGCCGACACCGGCGCCCGCGACCACGGCAGCCCCCGCAACCACGGCATCTGGTCGCGCCGCGCGTTCGACCGCCCGAACCTTGCCGTGTGCAACACCTTCACGGCCCCGTCGTCCCAGGTCAGCTGACGGCAGCAGCCGGTACGCCGTACTACGCCGTCGGCGCGTCCTCCCGCAACAGCCCCGCCGACTTCAGATCCGACCAGAAGGCCGCAGGCACCTCGACCCGCGAGAGCGCCGCGTTGGCGTGCACCTCGGCAGCCGACCGGCACCCGACAGCGATCCCGGCGACCGCCGGATGGAACAGCGGGAAGGCCAGCGCGGCCGACGGCAGCGTGATCCCGTGCGCCTCGCACACGTCCGCGAGCCGGTTGGCTTTCTCGACCAACGGCTGAGAAGCCGGCGCGTAGTTGAACGTGGCGTCCGACGCCGGCCGCGGCTGTGCCATCAGCCCGGAGTTGAAGACGCCGACGGCAACGATCTGCGTGTCGTTCTCGACGCACGCCGGCAGGATGTCGTCCAGCCCGTCCGGATCGATCAGCGTGTACCGGCCCGCGAGCATGATCACGTCGACGTCGATCTCGCGGACGAACCGCGTCAGCATCGCCGACTGGTTCATCCCCGACCCGATCGCGCCGATCACGCCCTGCTCGCGCAGCTCGATCAGCGTCGGGAAGGCGGTCGTGACCGCCTCGTCGTAGTGGTCGTCCGGATCGTGCACGAACACGATGTCGAGCCGGTCGGTCCCGATCCGGCGCAACGAGTCCTCGATGCTGCGTAGGACGCCGTCGCGGCTGAAGTCCCACCGGCGGCGGCGCTTCGACGTCACCGCGAAGCCCTCGCCGTCGGCCTCCTCGGTGCCGGCCTCGTAGACGATCCGGCCGACCTTGCTCGACAGCGTGTACTCGTCGCGCGGCTTGCCCGCGAGCCCGGCACCGAGCCGTTCCTCGGCCAACCCGAGGCCGTAGTGCGGGGCCGTGTCGTAGAACCGCCAGCCCTCCTCCCACGCCGCCTCGACCGTCGCGGCCGCGTCGGCGTCGGAGATCGGCGTGAACAGCCCGGCCAGCGGAGCACCGCCCAGGCCGATCCGCAGGTCCGTGGGGAAGATCTTCACGAGCAGGTCACCTTTCCGACGAGAGCCAGTACGCCGATCAGTTGCGGGCCGCAGGCAGCCGCAGATTCTGCATCCCACCGTCCACTGCCAGCGCCGTACCGGTCGTCGAGCCCGACAGCGGACTGGCCAGGTACGCGATCGCCAAAGCGACCTCGTCCGCCGACACCAACCGTCCCATCGGCTGCCGAGCCTCCAGCGCGGCCCGCTCGGCCTCGGGATCGGACGCCGAGTCCAGCAGCCGCCCGACCCACGGCGTGTCCGCCGTGCCGGGGTTCACGCAGTTCACCCGCACACCCTCGCGCACGTGATCGGCCGCCATCGCCATCGTCAAGGCCAGTACGGCGCCCTTGCTCGCGCTGTAGACCGCCCGATTCGGCAGCCCAGCGGTCGCCGCGATCGAGCACGTGTTGACGATCGCGGCCGCCGACGAGCGCCGCAGGTACGGCAGCACGGCCCGCGTGACGCGTGCGATCCCGACCACGTTCACGTCGAGAACGCGGTGCCACTCGTCGTCGTCGTTCACCGTGACGTTGCCCTGGGCACCGATGCCGGCGTTGTTCACCAGGATGTCGATCCCGCCGAGCCGCAGCGCCGCCGAGGCGACCGCGTCCCGCACGGACTGGTCGTCGGTGACGTCGGCCGCGATCCCGTTCAGCGGCGCGGGCACGTCCGGCTTGAGGTCGAAGACCACGACCTCGGCCCCTCGCGCGGCCAGCTGGGTGGCGGCCGCCAGCCCGATCCCCGACGCACCACCGGTCACCACGGCCTTCAGGCCGGCGAAATCCGTCACTTCGACTGCTCCTTCGATTCGGTCCAGACCTTGCCCGCGGGGAACCGGAAGTCGCGCAACGTGCCCGCCCCCATCTCCGCGCTGTACCCGGGACGCGTCGGCGCGACATAGTGTCCCGCCTCGATCACCACCGGGTCGAGAAAGTGCTCGTGCAGGTGGTCGACGTACTCGATCACCCGCTGGTCCGTACTACCACTGACCGCGACCAGATCGAACATCGACAGGTGCTGCACCAGCTCGCACAGCCCGACCCCGCCCGCGTGCGGGCAGACCGGTACGCCGAACTTCGCGGCCAGCAGCAGGATCGCGATGTTCTCGTTCACGCCGGCGACGCGGGCGGAGTCGATCTGCACGAACTCCAGCGACCCGGCCTGCAGCAGCTGCTTGAACACGACCCGGTTCTGCACGTGCTCACCGGTCGCGACCCGGATCGGCGCGATCCCGCGCGCGATCGCGGCGTGCCCGAGGATGTCGTCGGGGCTGGTCGGCTCCTCGACCCACCACACGTCGTACGGCGCCAGCGCCCGCACCCAGGCGATCGCCTCGGCGACGTCCCAGCGCTGGTTGGCGTCGATCGCGATCCGGACGTCCGGGCCGACGGCCTCGCGGGCCAGCCGCATCCGGCGGATGTCGTCGTCGAGGTCCGCGCCGACCTTCAGCTTGATCTGGGTGAACCCGTCGGCCACCGCCTCGCGGCAGAGCCGGACCAGCTTGTCGTCGTCGTACCCGAGCCAGCCGGGCGTCGTCGTGTACGCCGGGTAGCCGCGCTCGCGCAGTTGCTGCTCGCGCTCGGCGCGGCCCGGCTCGGCCTTGCGGAGGATCTCCAGCGCCTCGTCGCGGGTCAGCGCGTCGGTCAGGTACCGGAAGTCGACCAGGTCGACGATCTGCTCGGGGGTCAGGTCGGCCAGCAGCTTCCACAGCGGGACGCCGGCCCGCTTGGCGGCCAGGTCCCAGACCGCGTTGACGACCGCGCCGATCGCCATGTGCATGACGCCCTTCTCCGGGCCCAGCCAGCGCAGCTGCGAGTCGTGCACGAGCGACTTCCAGAACCCGCCGAGGTCGTTCAGCGTCGCGTCGAGGTCGAGGCCGACGAGGTGGTCGCGCAGGGCCTCGATCGCCGCGGTCTGGACGTCGTTGCCGCGGCCGATCGTGAACGCGAAGCCGTGGCCCTCCAGCCCGTCGCCGGCGTCGGTGCGCACGATCAGGTACGCCGCGGAGTAGTCCGGGTCGGCGTTCATCGCGTCGGAGCCGTCCAGGTCCCGCGAGGTGGGGAAGCGGACGTCGTACGTCTCGAACTCGGTGAAGCGCGGCATGGAGGACCCGTTCTCGATACGGAGGGCGGAGACTGCTTGCCTGAGATCCTATAGGATATGTGGCTCGCGCGTCACGGGATTCCCGCGTCGCCTGGAACGCACCGGTTAGAGTCGGCGTCGTGGCGGACCAAGCGACGGGGGCGGGCGTGCTGCGGCTGGGCCGGCGCGAGTTCGGGCCCGGGCAGTGCGCGGTGATGGCGATCGTGAACCGGACGCCGGACTCCTTCTACGACCAGGGCGCGACCTTCGCCACCGACAAGGCCTACGACGCGATCGCGCAGGCGGTCGCCGACGGTGCCGACCTGGTCGACATCGGCGGGGTCAAGGCCGGGTACGGCGAACCGGTCAGCGAGACCGAGGAACTGCGCCGGACCGTCGACTTCGTGGCGGGGATCCGTGCTCGCCATCCTGACCTGGTGATCAGTGTCGACACCTACCGCAGCGGCGTCGCCCGCCGTGTCGGCGAGGCCGGCGCGGACCTGATCAACGACACCTGGGCCGGCGCCGACCCCGAGATGGCGACCGCCGCGGCCGCGACCGGCGCCGGGCTGGTCTGCAGCCATGTCGGCGGGCTGACGCCACGCACCGACCCGCACCGGATGGCGTACGACGACGTGGTGGCCGACGTGATCCGGACGACCACGGCGCTGGCCGACAAGGCGGTCGCGGCCGGCGTACGGCGGGACGCGATCGTGATCGACCCGACCCACGACTTCGGCAAGAACACGTTGCAGTCGCTCGAGCTGACCCGCCGCCTGGACGAGCTGGTCGCGACCGGCTGGCCGGTCCTGGTCGCGGTGTCGAACAAGGACTTCATCGGCGAGACCCTCGACCTCCCGCCGGGCCGGCGCGGGTCCGGTACGTTGGCCGCGCTGAGCGTGTCGGCCTGGCTGGGCGCCCGGGTGTTCCGGGTGCACGACGTACCGGCCGCGCGGCAGGCGCTCGACCTGATCGCCGTACTGCGCAGTGCGAAGCAACCCGCCGGAACGCGAAGGAGCCTGGCCTGATGCAGCGGTTGTCCGACCTCAGCGAGGCGGAGGTGATCGCGGCGTACCAGGTCGAGGACCGGTCGCTGCCGCACCTGCGCAGCAACTTCGTCACCACGCTGGACGGCGCGGTCGAGATCGACGGGAAGTCGAAGGCGCTGTCCGGCCCGGCCGACCAGGAGGCCTTCGGCAAGCTGCGGATGCTCAGCGACGTCGTCCTGGTCGGGGCCGGGACGGTCCGGATCGAGGGCTACAACGCGCTCCGGCTCGGCGCGGCGCGGCGGGCCTGGCGGGTCGAGCACGGCCTGGCGGAGAACCCGACGCTCGCGATCGTGTCCTCGCGTCTCGATCTCGATCCCGCTGCCCCGTTCCTGGCGGAGGCGCCGGTGCGGCCGATCGTCTTCACCAACCCCGCGTCGCCGGTCGCGGCACGCGAGGCGCTGGCCGAGGTCGCCGACGTGGTGGTCTGCGGGCACGCCGGGGTCGATCTGCACGAGGTCGTCAAGACGCTCGCCGAGCGCGGTCTCCCGCAGATCCTCACCGAGGGCGGCCCGCACCTCCAGGGCGCTCTGACCGAGGCGGACCTGATCGACGAGATGTGCTTGTCGCTGGCACCGATCCTGGCCGGTCCGGGCTCGGGCCGCATCACCGCCGGGCCGACCGCGACCGGGACGCGGGGGTACGTTCTGCACACGGCCCTGGCCGGCGACGACGGGTACCTCTTCTTCCGCTACCTGCGCGAGGCCTGACATGCCAGTCGTGAGTGCTGCGGTCTGTCCGCATCCGCCGTTGCTGGTCCCCGAGGTCGCCAGCGGCGCGGCGTCTGACCTCGACGACCTGCGCGCCTTCTGCCTCACTGCCGTCAACGCGCTGGCGAGTACTGACCGCTTGGTCGTCGTCGGCACCGGCCCGGCTGCCGGTCGGTACGACGCTGACGCCGCCGGCACCTTCACGCCGTACGGCGCGTCGCTGGACGTGGGCTCCGGCGCGCCGGTCCTGCCTCTCTCGCTGACGGTCGGCGCCTGGCTTCTCAACCAGTCCAAGGCCGCCGCGGTGCCCCGCACCTACGTGGCCATCACGCCGGATGCGGTGCCCGCCGACTGTCTCGCGCTGGGCCGTGAAGTTGCTGAGAGCAACGACCAGGTCGGACTGCTGGTGATGGGCGACGGCTCGGCCCGCCGGAGCGAGCACTCGCCGGTCCACCTGCACCCCCGCGCCGAGCTCTTCGACAGCACTGTCGCCGCGGCGCTCCACCTGGCCGACACCACGACGCTGGCCGCTCTCGACCCGACCCTCGCCGCCGAGCTCCACGCCGCGGGCCGTGCGCCCTGGCAGGTGCTCGCGGCAACGACCGGCCTGACCGGCGAACTGCTGTACCACGCGGCGCCGTACGGGGTCGGCTACTTCGTCGCCAGCTGGACCTGACTCCGCTTCGGCAGCAGGAGCGGCATTCCGAGCAGCAGGACGCCCTGGCCGACTCTGGCGACCAGCCTGGGCGTAAGGCCGTTAGACGGTGGCTGTCTGCTCGACCGGCACCGGGTTCCAGCGGGGCTGGGTGTTGGCCAGGTCGTCGTGGCCGCCCTCGTGGAGCTGGTCGGCCAGTTCGACTCGGGCGGCTCGGACGGCAGCTACCGCCTCCTCGGCGCTGGGGTACGGGCCGGACCAGTTGCAGACGGCGTTGCCGGCGTACCAGTCGCCAGTGGGGGACTGGCGGACGTGTGAGGCGGCCAGGCGGTCGGCGGGGTAGGTGTCGCCTCGGTCTGCGGCCAGGTGGATGACGGCGTCCACCGCGACGACCTCCGCGGTGAGGTCGAGCTTGGGCTGGAGGCGTACGGCGTCCGTGAGCACGAACTCGTAGCCGTCGGGCGCCAGCGGGCTTAGCCAGTCGAAGGCCTCCAGCGCGGTCTGGCGGAGGAGCTCGGCGTTGGCCGGGTCAGCGAGCGTGTGGACGCCGACCAGCCGCGTGTGGGTCGGGCGGAGCTCGTTCTGCCACAGACGCACCTGCAGCTCCGCGCGCCCGTCGAGTCGCCGGCCGAGGATGCGCGCCAGTCCGACGACGTCGAAGTTCAGCTCGTCCGGCGTCCGCCGCCGCCCGGGATCCAGTGGCGCACCGACCGCCGTACCGGACGTCGTCCAGGGCCCCACATGCCACCGCTCGAGCACTGTCACCCGACCGAGGCTAGCTCTTGACCGGCGCCGGGACCTCGAAGGTCTTGGCCAGGTCGGTGAGGATGACCCACGCCCCCTGCAGCCCGACGGCCGTCATCCAGGTGATGTCCGGCACCTCGTGCACCTTCGGCGCGAGCGGCTTCCACAGCGGGTTGTTCTTGAACTGCTCGGCGGTCTTCGCGCTCAGTCCCTTGTCGTCGGCGTACGTCGCGACGAAGATCGCGTCCGCGTCGGCGTCCTTGATCCGCTCGGCGCTGATCTCGGCGGCGAAGTCCTCGACGTCCTGCGACTTCGGCCGCTTCAGGCCGGCGTCCTTCAGCACGATCCCGGAGAAGCTCGCGTTCTGGTAGAGCCGGGTCGGCCCGTCGACGAACCGCACCACCGAGATCGTCGGGTTCGAGGCCTTCGCGTTGATCGCCGCGCCGACCGTCTTCGCCGCGGTCTCGTACGCCGCCAGCTCCTTCTCGGCCAGCTCCTCCTCGCCGAGCGCCTTCGCGGTCAGCCGGATGTTGTCCTTCCAGGTCGGCCCGGTGGTCTCCGACATCACCGTCGGCGCGATCGCCTTCAGCTGCTCGTACTGCTTCTCGTGCCGCACCTTCGCGGTGACGATCAGGTCCGGGTTCAGCGCGGCGATCTTCTCCAGGTTCGGCTCGGCGAGCGTGCCCACCGACTCCGACTCCTTGCCGTACGTCGTCCGGTCGTCCCCCAGGTACTCCGGCAGCTCGCCGTTGATCGTGCGGTAGTCGGTGTACCCGACGACCGGGGTGTCGAGGATCAGCGTCGCGTCCACGAAGCTGGCGTCCAGCGCGACGACCCGCTTCGGCTTGGCCGGGACCTCGGTCGAGCCCATCGCGTGCTCGACGGTCCGCGGGAACCCCGCCCCGGCGTCGCCGCCGGCGGCCGGCTCGTCCTCACCGGAGGACCCGCAGCCGGCCAGAGCCAGCGCACCGATCACCAGAACAGCACCCAGACGGCGGATCCCCACAAGCACTCCCCAGAACGTCGGCACGAGACAGCAGCACCCTACTTCACCCAGCTAAGGGTGCCCTAACCTTTTCCACAGGGCAGAAATCACGCTCGCGGACCGGTAAGGCTCACCTAAGATCTCCCGGGTGAGGTTTCGGGTGTCGCGGCCGGTGGCCTTGCTGCTGTTGCTGCTGCTCGTCGTGCTCGCGTTCGGCGCGAGCCTCGCGCTAGGTTCCCGCTGGCTCGGCGCGGACGCGGTCTTGAAGGCGCTGGTCGAGCCGTCCGGTTCCGACGCCGACGTGATCGTCCGCGACCTGCGCCTCCCGCGCACGGTGGTCGCCGTGCTGATCGGCACCTGCCTCGGCATCGCCGGCGCGCTCATGCAGGGCCACACCCGCAACGCCCTGGCCGAGCCGGGCATTTTCGGCGTGAGCTCCGGCGCCGCGCTGGCCGTCGTCCTGGGTCTGCAGCTCGGCCTCGCCGACTCGATCCGTACGACGGTCTGGTTCGCCCTGGTCGGCGCGCTCGCCGCGACCTTCGGCGTCCAGCGGCTGGCGACCCGGGGGAGTGGCTCGACTCCGGTCGGCCTGGCCCTGACCGGCGCGGCAGTGGCCGCTCTGCTCGGTGCGTTCACCTCAGCGATCGTGCTGCTCGACGCGGACACGCTCGACTCGTACAGGTTCTGGGCAGTCGGTTCGGTCGCCGGTCGCGGCCTGGACGTCGTGGTGCAGGTGCTGCCCTTCGCCGTCGTCGGTCTGCTGCTCGCAGTGGTCAACGCACGTGACCTGGACCTGCTCGCGCTGGGTGATGATGTGGCCGCCGGGCTCGGTCTGTCCATCCGGCGAGCGCGCTTCGTCGGTCTGCTTGCCATCGGCCTGCTGACGGCCGCGGGTGTCGCCGCTTGCGGGCCGATCGGCTTCCTGGGCCTGCTGGCCGGACACGTCGCCCGGAGGCTCTTCGGCGCCCGCAACAGCTGGCTCATCCCCGCCGCCGGTCTCACCGGGGCGGCCGCGCTGATCCTGGCCGACCTGGTCGGCCGGCTGGTCGGTGGAGCCGGCGAGGTGCAGGCGGGCGTCGTACTGGGTCTGGTCGGTGCACCCCTCTTCGTCCTGGTCGTACGCCGCCGGGCGGTGGCCTTATGACCGCAGCAGTAGCAATCAAGCCGCGCACGGTGGTCCTGGCCGCAGCCTTCGCCATCGCCGCCGTTGCCGCCGCACTGGTCTCCCTGAGCGTCGGTACGACGCGGCTCCCGCTGGCCGATGTCGTCGAGGTCCTGCTCGGCGGCGGCCGCCACGGGACCCGCCTGGTCGTCCTGGAACTCCGCATGCCCCGCGTGGCGACCGGTCTACTCGTCGGCATCGCCTTCGCTCTGTCCGGCGCTCTACTGCAGACCCTGTCCCGCAACGCCCTGGCCAGCCCGGACATCGTCGGCGTCAACTCAGGTGCCTCGGCCGCAGCGGTCACCGTGATCGTCCTGGCGGGTACCGGCGGCGGCAACATCTCCGGCGTCGCCGCCAAGATCGGCATCCCACTGGCCGCGGTGCTGGGCGGTCTGCTCGCCACCACCATCGTCGGCCTGCTCTCCATCCAGCGTGGTGTCGTGGACGCCGGCCGGGTCGTCCTGATCGGTGTCGGCATCGCAGCAGCCGCGAACTCTTTGGTGGCCTGGCTCCTGGTGATCGGCGACGTCACCGACGCCGGCCGGGCCGCTGCCTGGCTGGCGGGCTCTCTCAACGCCCGGACGTGGAGCGACGCGGTCCCGGTCGGTCTGGCGGTCCTGGTGCTGTTGCCGATCGCCCTGACCTTCAACCGCAGCCTGGAAGCCCTCGTACTCGGTGACGACGTCGCCTCCTCACTCGGCGTCCGGGTCTCGCGCGTCCGGATCGCTCTGCTGGTCGTCGCGACCGTCCTGGCCGCCATGGCGACCGCGGGCGCCGGTCCGATCGCCTTCGTCGCGCTGGTCGCGCCACAGATCGCTCAGCGGCTGGCCCGGGCGGAGCGGCCGCCGCTGATGACCACGGCGATGCTCGGCGCGCTCTTCGTCACCGTGGCCGACCTGATCGCACGGAACGGCCTGGAGCTGCTGCGGGTCGGCCCGTACGAGCTGCCGGTCGGCGTGGTCACCGCCGCGTTCGGCGCGCCGTACCTGATCCAGCTCATCGGCCGTCAGCAGAAGGAGCGCTGAACCGTGCACGTCGAGAACCTCACCCTGGCGTACGGCGCCGACGAGCCGGTCGTGGCCGGACTCAGCCTGGAGATCCCAGCCGGCCGGATGACCGCTGTGGTCGGGCCGAACGGCTCCGGCAAGTCCACACTGCTGCGGGGGATGAGCAGGCTGCTCAAACCGAGCAGCGGCCGAGTCCTACTCGACGGCAAGGACATCCACGAGCTCCCGGCGCGGGAGCTGGCCCGGCAGCTCGGCGTACTGCCGCAGGGCCCGGTGACCCCGGAGGGGATCACCGCAGTCGAGCTGGTGTCGCGTGGCCGGCATCCGCATCGAGGCCTGTTCGCCCGGCTCACCCCGGAGGACCAGCAGGCGATCGAGGACGCACTGGACGCCGTAGAGCTCGCTGAGCTCCGGGACCGTCCGGTGGACCAGCTGTCCGGCGGCCAGCGGCAGCGGGTGTGGATCGCGATGGTCCTGGCTCAGGGCACCCAGCACCTGCTGCTGGACGAGCCGACGACGTACCTCGACCTGGCCCACGCCGTCGACGTGATGAACGTCGTCCACGCGGCCGCACACACGTCCGGGCGCACAGTGGTCACCGTGCTGCACGACCTGACCCTGGCTGCCCAGTACGCCGACCACCTGGTCGTGATGGGCGAGGGCAGGATCGCCGCCCAGGGCCGGCCGGTCGACATCCTCAGCGAGCGGCTCCTGGCCGACGTCTTCGGGCTGCGGGCGACCGTGGTCGAGGTCGGCGGAGCCCCTGTGGTCGTGCCCGACCGTAGGCTGGCGCTATGACCTACACCGCGAGCCGCCTCGCGGACCTGATCGACGGGGAGATGGAGTGGCTGTCCGTCCGGGCCGCGGACGAGGTGCCCGGGCCGGAGTGGATCCACTGCGGCACGCTCCTGCAGGACCAGCTGGCCGGCGCCGACCCGACGTACGGGTGGCGGAAGGTGCTGCAGGACCAGTACGCCGAGGAGTACTCGATCGAGCCGCCCGTCCGCGTCGCCGCGATGTTCGTGCTGATGTGGTACGTCTCGGTGCCGTCCATCGTGGCCGGACTGTCCACTGCGCTCACCGGGGTCTCGCCGGACGTGTCGCCGGACGCACTGGCCTTCCGGCGGCACCCGACCGCTCACTACCCGGTGGAGGTCGCTCTGCTCTCGCAGCGGGTCGTCACGACCGACGAGGCCGTGCGGCAGGTCGAGAGCCACACCAGGGCGTTCACAGACAGCTACCAGCCGGGCGTGAAGCTCAGCTCGCGTCAGCGGCTCGGTGCGATCAGCGACGAGCTGCGGGCCGCCGTACAGATGCCCGAAGAGGCACTGCACGCGGTGGCCGCCGCTGAGGCGTTCAGGCTCGATCTGGGGCAGACGATGAGGACGTCGTGCTGCTTCGTCTACGCGTTGCCGAACACGAATCCGTGCAGCACCTGCCCGCGGGTTTCCGGCGTGAAAGTGCCGATCTGAGGATCGCCGGCGCAAAACTGTCGGTGCCGCCGTGCACGCTGGACGGCATGAATTCCTTCCCTGCGGTGCCGCCTGGCCAGGCGTGGACGTCATCGAGAGGTAACTCGCTATCGGTTGTCCCGGCCGGTGGCCGGAGTTAGGTTCGCTGACGTGACGGAGCCAGGTTCTACGGCGGCGACGACTCCGATCGGCTCCCGGGCCGAGGCGGAGGGGTACGTCGAGATGGTGTGCTTCAAGCACGGCCCTCCACAGCTGCACGGTGTCGAGCTGGAGTGGACGGTGCATCACGCGGACGATCCGCACCGGCTGCTCGACGCCGGACAACTGCGCAAGGCCCTCGGGGTGCACGCACCCCCCACCCTGGTTCGAGGCAGCCCGCAGCTGCCCCTCGGCCGGGGTTCTCTGGTCACGGTGGAGCCGGGTGGCCAGGTGGAGATCTCCGGCCCCGCCTCGGCCTCCGTGCCCAGGCTGATCGAGGACACCGTCGCCGACGCGACGGAACTCACCCAACTGCTGGAGTCAGCCGGCCTCGTGCCCGGCGACCACGGCCTGGACGCCTTCCGTCCACCGCGCCGTCTCCTCACCGTCCCGCGCTACGCGGCGATGGAACACGCCTTCCAGCAGCTCGGCCCGCACGGCCCCCGGATGATGTGCAGTACGGCGGGACTGCAGGTCTGCCTCGACGCCGGTGAGCCCGGCCAGGCAGCGCTGCGCTGGCGCGCCCTGCACGACATCGGCCCGGCCATGGTCGCCCTGTTCGCCAACTCGCGGCAGCGGACCGGCACGGACACGGGCTGGGCGTCGGCACGGACCGAGGCGACCTTCGGCACCTGCGCGCCGTTCACCGGACCACCACCGCTCGACGGGGACCCAGCAGCGGTCTGGGCCCGGACGGCGATGGAGGCACCGGTGCTCTGCCTGCGCCGGGGCGACTCCTGGGAGGCGCCATCCGGTCTGACCTTCGGAGCGTGGGCCGACGGCGCTCTGCCCGGCGACAGACCGACGTACGACGACCTGGAGTACCACCTGTCCACCCTGTTCCCACCGGTGCGACCACGTGGGTACCTGGAGGTCAGGTACCTGGACGCCCAGCAGGGGGACGGCTGGATCTCACCGACGCTGCTGCTGATCGCACTGATGTCGGACCCGGCAGTCACCGACCAGGCACTGGCAGCAGCCGCTCCGGCCGCGGGCCGCTGGTTCCCGGCCGCGCGGGACGGGCTGGACGACAAGCTCGTGCACCAGGCCGCGCGCGACCTGGTCGAGCTGGGCACTCAGGCGCTGGACCCGACCATCGACCAAGAACTGGCTGAGCAGACCGCGACCCGGTTGCACCGCATCGTCGACGACACCCAGAGAAGGCGAGCCTCATGAACCACCAACTGTCCGACCTGTCCCCGGAGCAGCTGCGGGCCTTCGTCGCCGGGCAGCTCGAACGCTCCCGCGCCCGGACCGTGCAGCTGACCGACTCGGTCGACACCGACGACCTGATCCGCCAGCACTCCCGGCTGATGTCCCCGCTGGTCTGGGACTACGCCCACATCGGCAACCAGGAAGAGCTCTGGCTGGTCCGCGACGTCGGCGGCCGCGAGCCGGTCCGGCAGGACATCGACGAGCTGTACGACGCGTTCATGCACGCCCGGGCCGACCGGCCCGCGCTGCCGCTGCTCAACCCGACCGAGACGAAGTCGTACGTCGTGGAGGTGCGCGACAAGGTGATGGACGTGCTCGACCACGTGAAGTTCGACGGTGGGCGCGAGCTGGTCAACGACGGCTTCGCCTTCGGGATGATCGTGCAGCACGAGCAGCAGCACGACGAGACGATGCTCGCGACGCACCAGCTGCGCACGGGGTCGCCGGTGCTGGACGCGCCGGCGCCGCCTCCTGGCCGGCGGTTGCCGGCTGCTGAGGTGTTCGTGCCGGGCGGCGTCTTCGAGATGGGGACGTCGATCGAGCCGTGGGCGCTGGACAACGAGCGGCCCGCGCACCCGGTGCACGTCGCGCCGTACGTGATCGACACGGTGCCGGTGAGCAACGGGGACTATCTGGAGTTCGTTCTCGGTGGGGGCTACGAGAGCGAGCAGTGGTGGTCGGAGGCCGGCTGGGCGCACGTCCAGAAGGCCTCGCTGGTCGCGCCGCGCTTCTGGGAAGTTGCCGACGGCAACTGGACGCGGACCCGCTTCGGGCACCGCGAGCCGCTGCCCTTGGACGAGCCGGTGCTGCACGTCTGCTTCTACGAGGCCGAGGCGTACGCGAAGTGGGCCGGCAAGCGGCTCCCGACCGAGGAGGAGTGGGAGTTCGCCGCGCGCTTCGACCCGGCGTCGGGGCGGACGCGCCGGTTCCCGTGGGGCGACGAGACGCCCGGCCCGCAGCACGCCAACCTCGGCCAGCGCCACCTGCGTCCCGCGCCCGTTGGTGCGTACCCCGGAGGTGCTTCGCCGTTGGGTGTCGAGCAACTCGTCGGCGACTGCTGGGAGTGGACCTCGAGCGACCTCACGCCGTACCCGGGCTTCCGCGCCTTCCCGTACGACGAGTACTCGCTGGTCTTCTTCGGCCCCGACTACAAGATCCTCCGCGGCGGTTCCTTCGGCACCGACGAGGTCGTCGCCCGCACCACCTTCCGCAACTGGGACTACCCCATCCGCCGCCAGATCTTCGCCGGCTTCCGCTGCGCCCGGGACCCCAAGCCGTCGGAGCTCCACTAGTGTGCCGCCATTTCGCCTACCTGGGCCCGGAGACGCCCCTGGCATCGCTGCTCCTGGACCCACCGCACTCCCTGTACCGCCAAAGCTGGTCCCCGAGCGACATGCGAGGAGGAGGATCAGTCAACGCTGACGGCTTCGGCATGGGTTGGTACACGCAGGGTGAACCTGTCAGATACCGACGCAGTGTGCCGATCTGGGCGGACGAGAATCTTCCCGGACTCGCTGCGTCCATCCGCTCCACAGCTGTCGTCGCCGCCGTGCGGAACGGCACTGTCGGCATGCCCTTGATGGAGTCGGCGGCGGGACCTTTCCAGCACCAGCGTTGGCTCTTCAGTCACAACGGGTTGGTTCGCGGCTGGCCTGGGTCGATGGCGAAGCTCGCGGAGGGCTTGCCTGTGACCGACCTGCTGACGATGGACGCGACGGTCGATTCCGCGTTGCTCTGGGCGCTCATCGTCAACCGCCTGGAGCTCGGCCCGGCCGAGGCTGTGGCGTCCGTCGTACGAGAGGTCGAGGCTGCCGCGCCCGGCTCGAGGCTGAACGTCCTGCTGACCGACGGCGAGCAACTGGTCGCGACCACCTGGACGCACTCGCTCTGGGTCAAGCAGACCGACGACTCCGTGACCGTCAGCTCTGAGCCGTGGTCCACCGGCGACGGCTGGCGAGAACTTCCCGACCGCACCCTGCTCACCGCGACCCGGTACTCCTGCTCCACCACCCCGATGGAAGGACGACAGTGACCCTGATCGACGTTCATCTGACCCCGGACTACACCTCCCGCGCCCTGAGGGAGGACGCCCGGGCCGGACTGACCGCGGACCCGAAGTGGCTGGCGCCGAAGTGGTTCTACGACGCCCGCGGCAGCGAGCTCTTCGAGCAGATCACCCGCCTGCCCGAGTACTACCCGACCCGCGCCGAGCGCGAGATCCTGCAGGCCCGCGCCGCCGAGATCGCCGAGCTGACCGGCGCGCACACGCTGGTCGAGCTCGGCTCCGGCTCCTCGGAGAAGACCCGCCTGCTGCTCGACGGCCTGCGCGACCACGGCACGCTCACCACGTTCGTCCCGCTCGACGTCTCCGAGACCGCCCTGCGCGAAGCGGCCGCGGCGATCAACGCCGACTACCCGGAGCTGACGGTGCACGGCGTCGTCGGCGACTTCACCGCCCACCTCGACAAACTCCCCGGCGACGCGCCCCGCGTGGTCGCGTTCCTCGGCGGCACGATCGGCAACCTGCTGCCGACCGAGCGCGAGACCTTCTACACCTCGGTCCGTGAGGGCCTCGAACCAGGCGAGTGGCTCCTGCTCGGCACCGACCTGGTCAAGAACCCCGCCACCCTGGTCGCGGCGTACGACGACAGCGCCGGCGTCACGGGCGAGTTCAACCGCAACGTCCTCCGCGTCCTCAACCGCCAGCTCGGCGCCGACTTCGACGTCGACGCCTTCAGCCACCTGGCTGTCTGGAACCCCGAGAACGAGTGGATCGAGATGCACCTGCGCGCCGACCGCGCGATGCGCGTCCTGATCCCCGAGATCGGCCTCGAGGTCGACTTCGCCGAGGGCGAGGAGATGAGCACCGAGATCTCCGCGAAGTTCCACCGCTACGGCGTCGAAGCCGAACTCGGCAAGGCCGGCTTCACCCCCGGCGCCTGGTGGACCGACACCGAAGAACGCTTCGCGCTCTCCCTCTGGCAAGCCGTCTGACAACAAACCGAGGCAGACCGCCCGGGCCTCAGCTCCACATCTGAAGGGACTCAGCTCGCCACCTCTCAAGTACCGGCCACCGATCGGGGGCCGGTACTTGAGAGCTTGTCAGCTCACCCGCCGGACTTGATGAGCTCGTTGATCTTGTCGACGTAGGTCTGCAGGTCCGAGACCGGCTTCTTGCCCTGGAGGACCGGCAGGTAGTGGGCCGTGGTCAGATCGGCAACCTGAGCGGCCCATTGGGTGGTGAAGCGGACGCCCACCGTCTTCTCGGCGGCCAGGTCGGCCTTGACCGTGTCGACGACCGTGGACTGGCCGGCCTTGGTGAGCGCGGCGTAGTAGCTCTCCTGGGCCGGCGTGTACGCCGGGGGAGCGACCGGCGACGCGGGCAGGACGGCGTCCCACACCTTCGTGTTCAGGTACTCCAGCACCTTGTACGTCGCGTCCTCGTTCGGCGTGTACTGCGGCGTGCAGATGCCGACCGAGTCGTACAGCGTCGTCGGCGTGTCCACCTGCGGGAACGGCGCGAAGCCGTACTTCACCTTCGGCTTGTCGGTCTGGAACCCGGCCGCCAGCCACTGCCCGCCGAACATCATCGGCACCTTGCCCGCCGAGAACAGCGCCTGCACGTTCGACGCGTCGTACCCGGCCGGTGCGACCGCGCCGGACTTGATCGCGTCGACCAGCTTGGTCACGCCCTCCAGGTACTTGCCGTCGGCCTCGGCCTTGGTCGGGTGGTTCACGTTGTCGGTGAACGGCGCGCCGCCGGCCGACACCGAGTACATGCTCATCGTGAACGGCGCGTCCGCCGAGGTGAGCTGGTCGGCGACCAGCCCGTACTTCGCGCCGCCCTTGTTGGCCAGCTTCCCGGCCGCGGCGTACATCTCGTCCCAGGTCCACCCGGCCTTCGGCTCGGTCACGCCGGCGGCCTTGAACGCGTCGGCGTTGTACCAGACGCCGTACGTGTTCATCAGCGACGGCAGCCCGCCCATCAGCCCGTCGGCGGTCTTCCAGTTCTCCATCGCCGACCCGACGAAGTTGCCGGCCTTGAAGTCGCCGCTCCCGTCGTTGATCCGCTGGGACCAGTCGACCAGCAGGCCCTGCGAGGTGTACTGCTGCTCGGTGTCGTTACCGCACCAGAACAGGTCGGGCAGCTTCTTGGCCTGGGTCAGCGACGCGAGCTTGTCGCCGTACCCGCCGCTCGGGGTGTCGATCCGCTGGACCTTCACGTCGGGATCCTGGAACCCGGCCAAGGCCTTGTCGATCGCCGCGTTGGTCTCGGCCGACTCCCACGTCATCACGGTGACGGTGACCGGTCCGTCACTGCTGCCGCCGCCGTCCGAGCCGCTGCAGGCCGTTGCCGTGAGCAACCCGGCGCAGGCCAAGGTGGTACCGATGATTCGAGTCTTCACGGTGTCCTCACTTCTGGGTGGTGCTGCCGAGCGAGCCGAGGCCCTGGATGAAGTAGCGCTGCGCGGCGAAGAAGAGGATCAGCGGCGGCAGCATGTAGAGCAGGTTGGTGGCCATGTAGTAGCTCCAGTCCGGCGTCTGGCCGGCGAACGGCGAGATGAACGACGCCATCCCGACCGACAACGGCCACTTGTCGGCGGAGTACAGGTAGACCAGCGGGTTGAGGAAGTCGTTCCAGGACGCCTGGAAGGCCAGGATCGCCATCGTGATCCAGGCCGGCCGGGTCAGCGGGAGCATCACGCTGACGAAGATCCGCAGGTGCCCGGCGCCGTCGATCTTGGCCGCCTCGTCGATCGAGTACGGGATGGCCAGGAAGTACTGCCGGGCCAGGAAGATGAACAGCGGGTTCCCACCGAAGAAGGCGGGCACGATCAGCGGCAGCCAGGTGTCGTACCAGCCGATGCTCTTGTACAGCTGGAACAACGGGATCAGTCCGACCACGCCGGGCAGCAGCATGCTGCCGACGAACAGGTAGAACCAGACCTTGCGGCCGGGGAAGCGCAGCCGGGCCAGCGCGTAGCCGGCCATCATCGCGGTCAGCACGCCGCCGAGCACGCTCAGCGCGGTGATCACCGACGAGTTCAGCAGCAGCCGGCCGAAGTTGATGGCCTCCGGCCCGTCGATGAAGTTGCTCCAGTTGAACTCGCGCGGGAGCAGCCGGGGCGGTACCTCGAAGACGGCGGTACGGCTCTTCAGCCCGATGGTGATCATCCACAGCAGCGGAACCACCATCACCGAACTGATGAACAACGCCGTCACGTACCAGGACGCCGTACCGAGAGGACGTCGTCGTTTCGGCGGGCGGCGGTCGGCAGTGGTGGTGAGAGCGGGCGCGACGACCTGCGCCGCCGGGTCAGTCGGGAGTGTTGTCACTGTAGGTCCAGAGCGAGGAGAACTTCGCGGTCAGGGCGATCACGGCGATGATGATCACGAACAGCACCCAGACCTGGGCCGAGGCGTACCCGAGCTGCGGGACCCGGCCGAGGTTGGAGAAGCCGTTGTTGTAGATCGACAGCATCAGCACGTTGGTGCTGAAGCCCGGACCGCCGCCGGTCAGGATCTTCGGCTGGTTGAACGTCTGCAGCGCGGCCGTGGTCTGCAGGATCACCTGCAGCAGCATGATCGGGCTGATCATCGGCATCGTGATCCGCCAGAACACCGACGCGGACCCGGCGCCGTCCACCCGCGCCGCCTCGTACAGCTCGGTCGGGACCGCCTGCAGCGCGGCCAGGAAGATGATCATCGTGCCGCCGACGCCCCACAGCATCACGATCACGATCGACGGCATCGACATCGTCGGGCTGGCCAGCCACGAGCTGGTCGGCAGGTGCAGCTTGTCCAGGATCGTGTTCAGCAGCCCGACCTGGGGGTTGAGGATGAACTTCCACAGCGTGATGGTCGCGACGGCCGGCAGGACGACGGGCAGGTACGCGAGCGTGCGCACCACCCGGACACCGGCGAAGCGCTGGTTGCAGAACATCGCGAGCGCGAGTCCGAGGGCCAGGGACAGCGGGACGTACAGCACCACCAGGTAGCCGGTGGCCCGCAGCGAAGGCCAGAACGCGGGGTCGACGGTGAACAGCCGCCGGAAGTTGCCGAGTCCAACGAACACCGGGTCGGTCAGGCCGTTGTCGCGGGTCAGCGACAGCACGAACGACCGGACCAGGGGATAGGCCACGAAGACCGTGAAGCCGATGATCGCCGGCGCGATGAACAGGTACGCCGCCCGCACGTCGGAGCCCGCGTTGCGGCTCATCCCGCCGCGGCTCGTCCCGCCGCGGCTCACCCGGGCCATCGGCCGATCCGTTCCCACGGCGGCCGGTACGAGGGACGAATCATCCTGCCTCCTGGATGGTAACGTTTCCAACCCTTACTGTCGGGTGACGATGCCGTGCCGTGAGAGGGAAGTCAACCCCGTGACCGAAACGTTTCCACGCAGTCCCGACGCCAAGCCGCCGACGATGATCGACGTGGCTCGCCGCGCCGGTGTCGGGCTCGGGACGGTCTCCCGGGTGGTCAACGGCGGCGCCGGGGTCCGCGCGGAGACCGCGGAGCGGGTCCGGGCCGCGATCGACGAGCTCGGCTTCCAGCGCAACGAGGTCGCCCGCGCGCTCCGGCCGGGCAAGAAGTCGTCGAGCCTCGCGCTGGTGCTCGGCGACCTGACCAACCCGTTCTTCGCCACCATCGCGAAGGCGTCGCTCGAGGTTGCCGGGCAGTCCGGCTTCGCCGTCGTCCTGGGCAGTGTGGACGAGGACCCGGAGGGGGAGAAGCGCGCGATCCAGGAGCTGATCGGCCGCCAGGTCGCCGGGCTGATGATCGTTCCGGACCAGAGCGACCACTCGTTCCTGATGTCGGCCGGCGTTCCCGTGGTCTTCGTCGACCGGCCCGCACACGGGATCGACGCCGACATCGTGATGGTCGACAACGAGGCCGGCGGCAAGGTGGCGACCGACCACCTGCTCGGGCAGGGGCATCGCCGGGTCGCGATCCTGCTGGCGCCGTCGTACTACACGACCGGGCGGCGGTTGCGCGGCTACCGCCGGGCCCACCGCGAGGCCGGCGTACCGGTGGACGAGTCACTGGTGGTGCAACTTCCCGAGGGCACCGCCGAGGCGGCCGAGAAAGCGACGTCGGAGCTGATGGATCAAGCCGATCCGCCGACGGCGTTGTTCGCGTCCACGAACTTCGTCACCGAAGGCGTCCTGCGCGGCCTGGGGGACAACACCCGGCCGGCGGTCGTGGGCTTCGACGACTTCCGGATGGCCGACATGCTCCCGACGCCGGTCACGGTCGTCGCCTCCGACATCGCCGACCTCGGGCGTACTGCGGCCCGGTTGCTGCTGGCGCGGGCCGCCGGCACCGACACGCGGCCGCCGCAGCGGATCGTGCTGCCCGCCGTGCTCATCCAGCGTGGGTCCGGCGAGCGCCCGCCGGTCTGACCGGACGTGCACCACTGTCCAACCTCCCCCAAACGCCGCGACACGCCGTCGGGCGCGGCGTGTCGAAGGGGTTGGACTGTGGTGCACGTCCGCGAGGCGCCCGGTCGGAGGGGCGGGGACGACCGGGCGCCTGTCGGAAGTCGGACCGGGCGGCAGCCTGGTCGACCTGTCGCGGTGCGGATCAGAAGTTCGGCCAGGCCCAGCCGAGGTAGCTGTTGAAGTACGGCAGCTTGGCCAGGCCGATCTTGTTGCCGACGCTGGTGGCCCAGAAGTAGCCGTCCCCGCGGGCGACACCGACGTGCCCGTACGGCGCGGCGAGGTCCCAGAAGACCAAGGCCCCCTTCGGCGGGTTCAGGTCACCCCGGTGCGCGGCGCCGCGGGCGACGGCGTCGTTCCAGTTGGCCTTGGCCGAGGCGTAGATCGCGGTCTTGCCGTACGAGTTCTCCGCGGCCTTCTCGCAGTAGCCCTGGAACGCCGTCGAGCCGTTGCGGGCGGCGTACCAGGCGATCGCCTTGTCGGCGCGCGGGTTGCTTGTGCACAGCGGCGCGACCAGACCGCCGCTGCCGGTGTTCACGTAGGAGTCGGAGATGAAGCCCTTGCCGGGGATGTGGTCCCAGATCAGGCTGCGGCCGAACTTGCCGGTCACCGGCTCGCCGTAGATCTGGCAGTCGATCTCGACCGGGCCGTTGGGTTGCGTGCCGACCGCGCCGAAGCTGGTGGCGTTGCCGGACCGGATGGTGACGCCGGTCCCGCTGTCGGTGACGACGGTGCCGGTCGCGGCGTGGGCAGGGATCGTGGTGGCGACGACGGCCGAGCCGCCGATCAGGGCGGTGGCGGTGACTCGGGCGATGGTACGGAAGAGGGCGGTCCGCATGAGCTGCATCCTTTTCGCTCGGAGTGCCTTGGCGAATCGGCACTGCTTGCAGAGAATCAGAGGGTCACCGTGTTGTCGCAGTGGGCAACGAAAACAACTAACCATCTACGGGTAAACTCCGTGGACTAGTAACGGTGAGACTGGGGAGTGCACCGTGAGGCCAGCTCAGGCACGGACCGTGATCGGCAGCCGGATGCGCGAGCTGCGGGAAGCAGCCGGCGTACCGCTGACGCGCGCGGCCAGCCAGTCCGGCTGGGACAAGGGACACCTGTCGCGGGTCGAGCGCGGCCACACCAAACCGAGCCGCGAACTGATCGAGTGGTACGACGAGCAGTTCGGCGCTGACAGCTCCCTGGTGAACCAGTTGGTCGAGCTCGACGCCGCCGTCCGGGCCGGCAAGGACGTCTCCCAGCGTGACCAGCGCCGCCACGTCCAGCCCGTCATCCTGGGCGGATCCGTCCCCGTCGACCACCATCCCGAGGACCGCGCGGAGCTCGTCGGCGAGAGCGTGCCGGACGGGACCCAGGTGGTCCGGGACCAGAAGTTCGAGAAGACCTGGGAGATCCGCAACAGCGGCGAACGCCCGTGGCAGGACCGCTGGCTGACCCGGCAGGGCGCCGCGGCGACGCCCGGCTGGATGCGTTCACCGCGGTCGGCGCGCATCCCGGACGCCGTACCGGGGCAGATCGTGGCGGTCGCGATGATGCTCCAGGCCCCGTCGCAGGCCGGCGCCTCCACGGCGTACTTCAAGATCACCGACGAGGCCGGCCGGCTCTACTACCCGGGCCTGGAGTCCCCTCCGATCTACTGCACGATCCATACCGTCTACGAGCTGTAGGCGCGGGTTTGCCCTTGAGCGTGGCTCCACACCTGGTCACTGCCTGGTCGGGCGGTTTAGGTTGCCGTATTCCTGTCCGCCTGGAACAACGGGAGCCCGAGCGTGTTCACACCCCGGAAGATCGCGGTGGCACTGGCCACGGCGCTGGTCCTTCCGCTGCTGACGGCCACCACGGCCACAGCCGCGCCGAAGCCGACCGACCCGCCGACGCCGTCCATCCCGCAGAAGTACCTCGACCAGCCGATCACCTGGTCGGTCTGCTCGTTCGACGCCCAGATCAAGGCGCTCTACCCGCAGGCCCCGACGACCAACTGCGCCAAGGTCAAGGTGCCGATGGACTGGGCGAACCCGACCGCGCACCCCGACGTCGAGGTCGCCATCTCCTACAGCAAGGCGACCGGTACGTCGAAGGGCCTGATGGCCTCCAACCCCGGCGGTCCCGGCGGCGCCGGCCTCACGCTGAGCGCCGCGCTGGCCACCGACAAGCCGCAGCTGTTCAGCGACTTCGACCTGGTCGGCTTCGACCCGCGCGGGTTCGGCCAGAGCACGCCGCTGCAGTGCATCACCACCGCCGAGGCGCTGAACGCCCTGCCGGTGACGCCGGACTACAAGGAGCGCACCAAGCTCACCCACAAGGTCGAGAAGGCCGAGGCGAAGCTGCAGGCCGACGCCTGCGCGGCGACCGAGTTCGGCCAGTTCGTCAGCAGCCAGCAGACCGTGTACGACATGGAGTTCATCCGCGCGCTGCTCAAGGCCCGGCAGCTGAACTTCATCGGCTACAGCTACGGCACCTGGCTCGGCGGCTGGTACGCCGACACCTACCCGAACAAGGTCGGCCGGTTCGTGCTCGACTCGAACATGGACTGGACCCACACCCAGTGGGACAACGTGAACTTCGACCCGTTCTCCGGCCAGCGCCGCCGCGACACCCAGCTGATCCCGTGGATCGCCCGGCACGCCGACCAGATCACCGGCCTCGGCAAGACCCCGGCGCAGGTGCTGGCGAAGTACAACGGCATCCGCGCGTCGCTGGTCACGCTGGTCAAGGCCGACGAGAGCTCGGTCCGCGGTGACGGCCTGGACGGCAACATCTACAGCGCGATCTACGGCAACGTCCGGTTCATCCGGGCGACGATGGACATCCTGGTCCACGACGAGTTCGTGAAGGACCCGGACGCCGGCGAGGTCACCGTGCAGCACGTCGACCGCGCGTGGGCCCGGCTCGCGCCGGAGCTGCAGGCCTTCGACACGCTCGCCGCGATCAGGGCCCGGTACGGCGTGAGCGCCGCGGCGCTGACGACGGCCGGCCTGGAGGCCGCGCAGGCCGACTCGGCCAAGTCGGTGCTCGCCGACGCCCGGGAGACCGCCGCGCGCGCGACGTCCGGCGACCAGCCGGTCAACCTCGGGGCGATCGGGACCACCGTGCGCTGCAACGACACGGCCTGGAACAAGGACCCGAACTTCTACACCAAGGAAGCCGACCGGATGGCCAAGAAGTACAGCTTCTTCGGCTACATGAACGGCGTCCCGATGTGCGCGTACTGGAACTACGCCCCGCAGGACCGCAAGCTGGACCTGAAGGGCTCGCCGCGGATGCTGATCGTCCAGGGCGAGCTCGACCCGGCGACGTCGTACGAGGGTTCGCTGCGTACGCACAACGACACCAAGCAGGTCACCCGCTTCGTCGCGATCGACGACGAGGGTCAGCACGGCCAGTACATCGGCTCGGCCTCGGCCTGTGCCGAGGCGATCGGTGACCGGTTCGTCTTCAGCGGCGAGCTGCCCGGCAAGGACCAGGTCTGCGGCACCAGCCCGCTGCCGGCCGAGCTGTCGGTCTACCCGGTCAAGGGCCCGGTCGACGGCAAGCTGGTTCCGCTGCCGAAGTCGAAGGCCGGCTCGCTCAAGGTGAGCCCGCTGCTGCAGCAGACGCTCGACAGGGTGGCGAACAACACGCTGCGTTAGTCACCTGAACCAGCGAAGGGCCCCGGCGACCTGGGCAGGTTCTAACGATCCCCGCAACACCCTGGATTTTCAGGGAGTTGTGGGGATCGTGGTTTCTGGGGAGTTGAGGGCGAGGTTCTTCGAGGTGCTGGATCGTGAGGGCGGCAGTATTTCGGGTGCTGCTCGGGTGGTTGGGGTGAGTCGTGCGACGGCGTACGGGTGGGCTCGGCGGGCTGGTGTGCGTGGTCGTGGGAAGACGGGCACGGCCGGGCATCCGGGGCGGTCGGAGTACGACCGGTTGCGTGCGGGCGGGGTGCGGCGCCGCGATGCGGCACGGCAGGTCGGGGTGCATGAGCGTACTGCGCAGGACTGGGACCGGGGGGTCCGCAAGATCGGTGACGCGCGCCTGCACACTGATGGTCGCCGGATCGACTACAAGACCGGTGTGACCACCATTGCTGTTGCGGCAGGGCCGTGTCTTGCGGCCGTCGAGGCCGAGCTGCATGCTCGGTTCCTCACGGTGACCGAGCGGGAGTTGATCGCTGATCTGCGTCGCCGGGGCGATTCGCTGCGGGCGATCGGGCGGGCGCTGGGCCGGTCGGCGTCCACGGTCAAACGCGAGATCGACGCCCGTTCGGTCGAGGGCGTCTACCGGCCGCACCGGGCGCAGCGGGCCTGGGCAGCCAGTCGTGCACGGCCCAAGGAATCGATGCTGGCCCAGGAGGGCCGGCTGCGCGGCTACGTCGCGGGCAAGCTGCGGGAGCAGTGGTCACCTGAGCAGATCTGTCAGGCTCTGGTCATGGAGTTCCCCGACGACGAGGGCATGCGGGTGAGCCCGGAGACGATCTACCAGGCGATCTATGTCCAGGCCCGTGGTGGGCTGCGCCGCGAGGTCACGGTCGCGCTGCGCACCGGGCGCACCCGCCGCAAACCCCGCCGCAGGCCCGAGCAGCGCACGCCCCGGTTCGTCGACGAGATGGTGATGATCTCCGAACGCCCTGCAGACGTCGAGGACCGGGCGGTTCCTGGCCACTGGGAAGGCGATCTGATCGTCGGCACCCGCAACGAGTCCGCGATCGTGACCCTGGTCGAACGCTCGACCCGCTACGTCATGCTCGGGCACCTGCCCGGCGGGCACACCGCCGAAGAGGTCCGCGACGTGCTGGTGGTCTTGATCCAGACCCTGCCCGCACATTTACGTGGCTCGCTGACCTGGGACCAGGGTTGCGAGATGGCCGCCCACAAGCAGTTCACCGTGGCAACCGGCGTTCCGGTCTACTTCTGCGACCCGCACTCGCCCTGGCAAAGGGGATCGAACGAAAACACCAACGGCCTGCTACGCCAGTACTTCCCCAAGGGCACCGACCTGTCCGCCCACAGTCCCGAAGACCTCGAACACGTCGCCCAGAAACTCAACGGCCGACCACGCAAAACGCTCGACTGGAAAACCCCAGCCGAGCGCCTGCGTGATCTACTGACAACCACATAAAACCATCAGGTGTTGCGAGGACCCCGAGAATCTGCCCTGGTCGCCGGGGCCCTTCGCCGTCCTCAGTTCTTGCCGAACTCCGCATCGAGCTCCGCATCGAGCGTGGCCTTGTACTTGACCCAGCGCGCGCTCAGCTCGTCCATCTCGGACTCGATGAAGTCCACGAAGCCGAGCGTGCCGCGGATCCGGCGGTCGGCCTCGCTGTGCCGGCCGACCGAGGCCTGGAGCTGCTCGAGACTCTCCCGCCAGCGACTCAGGTAGCGGTCCTGGCGCATCATCGACTCGTACCAGAAGTCGTCCTGCACGACGTACACGTCGCGCCGGCTGCCCGGCTCGCGCTCGCGGCTGGCCAGCCGCATCTGCACCAGGAACCGGACCGCGCCGGACACCGCGGCCGGGCTCGCCTGCAGCTGCTCGGACAGCTGGGCCGACGTCATCCGTCCCTGCTCGCTGATCAGGATCGTGGCGAAGACCCGGGCCGACATCCGTGGCCACCCGGTTTCGGCCAGCAGGTTCCCGAACTGCTCGGCGAATCGCTGGGAGGTCTCGTCGTCGCGTGCGTTCATCGCCCCATCATCTCCTCTCGACCACCGAAATCCCTGACGCGTGAGAGACGCGTTAGAAAGATTCACAAATTACTGAACGAAGTGTAGCTTGTGAATCATGACATCAGCCATCATCGTCTCCGGACTGCACAAGTCGTACGGCGCGACGCACGCCCTCGACGGTCTCGACCTCGACGTCGCGACCGGTGAGGTGCACGGATTCCTGGGCCCGAACGGCGCCGGGAAGTCCACCACCATCCGCGTTCTGCTCGGTCTGCTCCGCGGTGACTCCGGCGATGTCTCGCTGCTCGGCGGCGACCCGTGGCACGACGCCGCGGCCCTGCACCGCCGGCTCGCCTACGTGCCGGGTGACGTGAACCTGTGGCCGAACCTGACCGGCGGCGAGGTGATCGACCTGCTCGGCCGGCTGCGTGGGGGACTGGACCCCAAGAAGCGCGACGACCTGCTGCGCCGCTTCGACCTGGACCCGACCAAGAAGGGCCGGACGTACTCCAAGGGCAACCGGCAGAAGGTCGCGCTGGTCGCGGCGCTCGCCTCCGACGTCGAGCTGCTGATTCTGGACGAGCCGACCTCCGGTCTGGACCCGCTGATGGAGGAGGTGTTCCGCCAGTGCATCGAGGAGGAGCGCCACCGGGACCGGACCGTCCTGCTGTCCAGCCACATCCTGTCCGAGGTCGAGGCGCTCTGCGACCGGATCAGCATCATCCGCAAGGGCAAGGTGGTCGAGACCGGCACGCTGTCCGACCTGCGGCACCTGACCCGGACGTCGATCCAGGCCGAGCTGGCCGCGTCGCCGAACGGGATCGCCGCGCTGCCCGGTGTCCACAACCTCGATGTCGAGGGCAACCGGGTGCGCTGCGAGGTCGACACCGCGCAGCTCGACGGCCTGATGAAGCAGCTCGCCGCGAGCGGGATCAAGAGCCTGGTCGCGCAGCCGCCGACGCTGGAGGAGCTGTTCCTGCGGCACTACGAGGACGACTCCGCCACGCCTGAGATGGCTGATGCCTGATGAGAGACTTCGTCGGTACGTCGACCCTGGTGCGACTGGCCCTGCGCCGCGACCGGGTGCTGATCCCCTTGTGGGTGGTCGTTTTCATGGCCACCGCCGCCGGTTCGGCCAAGGCGTCGATCGACGTCTTCCCGGACGTGCAGTCCCGGGTCGAGGCAGCGAACACGACCAACGCGTCGCCCGCGCTGCTCTCGCTCTACGGCCGCATCTTCGACCCGACCTCGCTCGGCGAGGTGTCGCTGTTCAAGCTGACCAACTTCGGCGCTCTCCTGGTCGGGCTGCTGGCCGCGATCCTCGTCAACCGCCACACCCGCGGTGAGGAGGAGACCGGCCGGCTCGAACTGCTCAGCGCCGGCGTCCTCGGCCGGTACGCCGCGCTGACCGCGTCCCTGATCGTTGCCTCCGGCACCGTCATCCTGCTCGGCCTCTTCAGCGCGCTGGGCCTGATCGGCGCGGGCCTGCCGGCCACCGGATCCTTCGCCTTCGGCCTGACCTGGGCGGCCGCCGGCCTGGCCTTCGCGGGCGTCAGTGCGCTCGTCGTACAACTCACCGAGAACGCCCGTACGGCGACCGGCATGACCGCGGTCGTCCTCGGCGTCGCCTACGTCCTGCGCGCGATCGGCGACTCGTCGGCCAGCGGCAGCTCCGAGTGGGTCTCCTGGCTGTCCCCGATCGGCTGGACCCAGCAGATCCGCCCGTTCGCGGGTGACCGGTTCGTCGTCGCGCTGCTGCCGATCGCGCTGCTCGCCGTACTGGTGGTGGCTGCTTTCGCCCTGCTCCGCCGCCGGGACATCGGCGCCGGCCTCGTGCGCCCGCGGCCCGGCCCACCGGTCGCAGCTCGGTCTCTCCGGTCACCTCTGGCCCTGGCGTGGCGTCTGCAACGAGGCGCGCTCTACGGCTGGTCCGCCGCGTTCCTCCTGCTCGGCCTGATCGTCGGCAACATCGCCAGCAACGTCGACGGCTTCGTCACCAGCGACAGCGCCAAGGAACTCGTCCAGAAGCTCGGCGGCGTCGAAGGCATCACCGACGCGTTCCTCGCCACCGAAACCGGACTCCTCGGCCTCCTGGCCAGCGCCTTCGGCATCCAGGCCGCCCTGCGCCTCCGCTCGGAGGAGACTGCCCTCCGCGCCGAACCCCTGCTGGCCACCGGCGTCACCAGAACCCGCTGGCTCTCCAGCCACGTCCTCATCGCCCTCCTGGGCACCACGCTCCTGGCACTCCTCGGCGGCCTCGGCAGCGGCATCTCCAGCGGCGCCTCCCTGGGCAACATGGGCCACCAGATCCCCCGCCTCCTGGCCGCCGCCGCAGTCCAGCTCCCCGCCACCTGGCTGGTCACCGCCCTCGTCATCCTCCTCTTCGGAGCCCTACCCCGAGCGGTCACCGCGGCCTGGTTCCTCTACGGCCTCTTCCTCCTCGTCGGCGAGTTCGGCTCGGTCTTCAACCTCCCCGAGTCCGTCATGAACCTCAGCCCCTACGCCCACACCCCCCGCCTCCCCGGCGGCGACTTCTCCGCCACCCCACTGATCTGGCTCCTCGCCATCACCGCAGCCCTCACCGCCGCCGGCTACACCACCTTCCGCCGCCGAGACATCGGCTAGCCCCCGGTAGTGCTCCGGGCGGTCCTCGTTCGGGCCGCCCGGCTGGTCTTCCGGATCGGCTGTCTACGATCAGGGGGTGTCGGGACCGTTGAGTGACCAGTCGTCCGCGTTCGTCGAGTTCTGGACCGAGCGGCACTTGTGTGTGTTGAGCACGGTGCGGAAGGACGGGTCGGTGCACTCCACCCCGGTGGGAGTGACGGTGGACTTCGAGGCCGGGGTGGCTCGGGTGATCTGTAGCGGGACGTCGCACAAGGCTCGGGTGGTTCGGGCGGCGGGGGCCGAGGGGGCGGCGGTCGCGGTGGCTCAGGTGGACGGGCGGAAGTGGTCGTCGCTGGAGGGGCGCGCGGTGGTGCGCGACGACCCGGCCGAGGTGGCGGACGCGGAGCGTCGGTACGCCGAGCGGTACAAGCAGCCGCGGGTGAATCCTCAGCGGGTCGTGCTGGAGATCGCCGTCACGAAGGTGCTCGGTAATGCCTGAGGTGACCGTGGTCGGGGTCGGCGCGGACGGCTGGGACGGGCTGTCCTCGAAAGCACGCGAGGCGATCAGCAGCGCTGAAGTGGTGATGGGCAGTGTGCGGCAGCTGGAGTTGGTCCCTGGGGACGAGAAGGTCGCCTGGCCCTCGCCGTTGTCGGAGTCGTTGCCGGGGTTGCTGGCGACGTACAAGGACCAGAAGATCTGCGTCCTTGCCAGCGGCGACCCCACCTTCCACGGCATCGGTACGACGCTCACCCGCCTCCTCGGCCCCGAAGCAGTCCACGTGATCCCGCATCCGTCGAGCGTGTCGCTGGCCTGTGCGCGGTTGGGCTGGCCGCAGGACCAGGTCCAGGTGGTCAGCCTGGTCGGGCACCCGCTCGAGCTGGTCCACCCGCACGTCCAGCCGGGCCGGCGGTTGGTGGTGCTGAGCTGGGGCGCGCACACTCCGGCAGAGGTCGCCCAGCTGCTGACAGACCGCGGCTACGGCGACAGCGAGATCACCGTGCTGGAGCAGCTGGGTTCAGCACAGGAGACGGTCCGCACGACAAAGGCACGCGACTGGGACCACCCGGTCGACGCCCTCAACGTCATCGGCATCGACTGCCGGCCCGACGCCGACGCGCGCCTCCTGCCGACCAGCCCGGGCCTGCCCGACGACGCGTACGAGAGCGACGGCCAGCTGACCAAGCGGGAAGTCCGAGCGGTCACCCTGTCCCGGCTGGCTCCCGTACCGGGCCAGCTGCTCTGGGACGTCGGCGGCGGCGCGGGCAGCATCGCGATCGAGTGGACCCGCCATCACCCGAGCTGCCGCGCGGTGGCGATCGAGCGCGATCCCGACCGCGCCAAGCGCCTCGACCGCAACGCCGCCGGCCTCGGCGTGGTCGTCCGCACCGTCGTCGGCGCGGCACCTGACGCACTCGCCGAGCTGGAGAGCCCAGACGCGATCTTCATCGGCGGCGGTGGCACCAAGCCCGGCGTGATCGAGACCTGCTGGGAAGCGCTCAACCCCGGCGGCCGCCTGGTGATGAACGGTGTCACCCTCGAGACCGAGACCCTGATCGCCCGCTGGTACGCCGACCTGGGCGGCGACCTCGTCCGCCTGTCGGTGCAGCGGGCCTCACCGGTCGGCGGTATGACCGGCTGGCGTGCCGCGATGCCCGTGACGATCTGGAGCGTGACCAAGTGACCGTCCACTTCATCGGCGCCGGGCCGGGCGCGGCCGACCTGATCACCGTGCGCGGCCGCGACCTGATCGCGAGCTCACCGATCTGCCTGTACGCCGGTGCGCTGGTCCCGGTCGAACTGCTCGACCACTGCCCGGACGGCGCCCGCAAGGTCGACACGGCCAACCTCGACCTGGACCAGATCCTCGCCGAGCTGTCCGCCGCGCACGAGCAGGGCCGCGACGTCGCGCGACTGCACTCCGGCGACCCGTCGGTCTTCTCGGCGATGGCCGAGCAGATGCGCCGGCTCGACGCCGTCGGTATCCCGTACGACGTGACGCCCGGCGTACCGGCGTACGCGGCCGCCGCCGCGACGCTCCGCCGCGAGCTCACCGTCCCCGAGGTCGGCCAGACCGTGATCCTGACCCGGGTCGGCGGCCGGGCGACCGCGATGCCGCCGGGTGAGAGCCTGGCCACGCTCGGCGCGAGCCGCGCCACGATGGTGCTGCACCTGGCCGTCCAGCAGATCGAGCGGCTGGTCGAGGAACTCGTCCCGAACTACGGCGAGGACTGCCCTGTCGCGGTCGTCGCCCGCGCGAGCCGGCCCGACGAGCTGATCCTGCGCGGCACGCTCGCCGACATCGCCGAGCAGGTGCAGGAGGCCGGCGTACGGCGTACTGCCGTCGTCATCGTCGGCGAGACGCTTGCCGCGGACAACTTTCGCGACAGCCACCTGTACTCGACGACGCGCGACCGCTAGTTGATCCAGACCACGATGCCGGTGAACCCGTGCAGCACGCTGGCCACGCCGGCGCGGATCGCGGCGCCGGCGCGCTCCGGTGTGAACGTCGCCGGGTCGTAGTCCGACGACATCCCCAGACCCTCGCCGCGGAACGCCGCACCGGTCCAGTCGGCGGCCGTCACGTTGTGTGTCGGCTCGGCCAACTCGGCGCCGACCACCAGGAACTGCTGGTCGAGATGGTTCGCCGTGACCAGCGCCAGCGGGTCGATCAAGCTGTTGCCTGCGGCTACGACCAGGTCGGGCTTCAGTGCCAGCGCGTCGGTGATCCGGTCGATGTGGTTCGTGGCGTCGTCGGCGCGGACGGTCTTCAGGCTGACCTTCTCGGCCGCGGCCCAGGACGTCACCGCGTCGTTCAGCGTCTTCGTCTGCGGGTCGTCACCGGCCGTGAGCAGCACGACGCGGTAGCCCTCCGACGGGTGCACGCCGTCCCACGAACCGGGCCTCGGCGAGATCGTTGCCTCCGGCGTCGGAGTCGCGCGCGGATCGACAAATCCGTTGCCCAAGGCACCGATCGGACTGGGTGCGACCCGCGGTGCGGCCCAGTCGTCGTTCGTCCCGCAGGAGGTCAGAACGACCGCCAGCACGATCGCCGCGGCAAGTCGCGAACGCAATGTTCCTCCCCGAAAAGACTGCAGGCCAAAGGACTTTCTACCTCACGACCCAGCTCGATCGGGGTTCGGCCGTGAGCTGTTCGCCATCAGTTCATTTTTCAAGTGCACGGTGCGAACGACTAGAGAGAAGGCATCATGTTTTTCCGTAGCTCTGTGCGTGCCGGGTTCGGCACGCTCCTCCTCGCCGTCCTGGGCCTGGCGCTCGGCGCCCCACTCGCGTCGGCGCACGGTTTCAGTTCGGTCGTGTACGTCGACGTCACGGCGCCCGAGCGCGGGCACGTCCGCGCCGAGCTCGGCCTCGAGTACGACCTGCTGGTGGTCTCCACCGCGGATGCCGACGCCGAGCAGGACGACGCCCTGTTTCGCGCGGGAACCGCCGCGTTCGACGCCCAGGATCCGGTCGCCGAAGCGGCGGCGCTGACGGCGCACACGCAGTCGGTGAACGCCTACGTCGGCAAGCGGTTCACCGTCGCGGCCGATGGCCAGGCCTGTACGCCGACGCAGGACGGTGGCTACACGATGACCGAGCGCGACGGTGCGCCGTACGTGCTGCTCGTCCTGGACTACGAGTGTCCCGAGCCCGCCGACGAGCACGAGATCCGCAGTGAGTTGTTCCCGGACGGCGAGACCTACGTCAAGGACACCAAGACGATCCTCACCTACGACCTCGATCTGAAGTCGGGCAGTGCCGCGCTCGACAAGGAGCACCGGTCGTTCTCGACCCACCAGTCGACGGCCGAGCGGTTCTGGGAGTTCTTCCGGCTCGGCGCCGAGCACCTGCTGACTGGCATCGATCACATCCTGTTCCTGCTCGCACTCATCGCCGGGTCCCGCCGGCTGCGCGAGGTCGTGCTCGCGGCGACGTCGTTCACGCTCGCGCACTCGGTCACGTTCGTGCTCGCCGCGCTCGGCATCGTGCAGGTGCCGGCGTCGTTCGTCGAGCCGGTGATCGCGCTGTCGATCGCGGTGGTCGCGGGCTGGCACCTTTGGCGCCTCAGGCAACGAGGTCTGCACGCGGGCGAGCTGGAGACGATCCGCAACCGCCACCTCAGCCTGGACCGCGCGGGCTGGATCCGGCTCGGGGTCGTGTTCTGCTTCGGGCTCGTGCACGGCCTCGGGTTCGCCAGCGCGCTGGGCATCGACGCGGCGTGGTCCTGGCAGCTGCTCTGGTCGCTGCTGGTGTTCAACATCGGCCTCGAGACCGTCCAGCTGACGATCATCGCGCTGGTCTTCCCGGTCCTCGCGCTGCTGCGCCGCCGTACGCCGGTCACCGCACTCTGGGTGACCGGTGTGCTCTCGGCCGGAGTCGCCGTGACCGGTCTGGTCTGGTTCGTCCAGCGGGTCGCATTTTGATTGACCCCGAATATTTCGGCCGGGGGGAAACAGTTGTTCACCACCGATCCACCCACCGCGAGGAAGTTGGCGAAGCAACTACTTCTCGGACCTGAAACGGACGGAACATCGATGAAGTTCAAGCAGTGGAAGCAGGTCCGCCCCCGCGGAGCTGCTGGACGTCGCCTGGCCTTGGCCGCGGTGGCGATGGTGGGGGTGTCCACAGTGTTCGCCGGCGGTCTGCCGACCGCGACGGCCGCCAAGAAGCCCGTCGACGGCGAGCCCGTCGTCGTCTCTCGCGTCGTGCTCGGCGTCGGCGCCAAGGAGAACCAGCGCGTCCTGAGCTGGTACGCCTCGACCAACGCGGGCACGCTCGTACAGGTCGTCCCGGCCAACCAGCTGAAGAAGGGCGAGTTCCCGAAGAACCCGACCTCCTTCCCGGCGACCGTGTCGCCGAACTCCGTCAACGGCGGCTACAACGCGCACTCGACGATCGACGGTCTCAAGCAGCGGCAGAAGTACGCCTACCGGATCGGCAACGCCGGTCACTGGTCGCCGACGTACACCTTCCAGACCCAGGACTTCAAGGGCGACTTCAGCTTCCTGTTCTTCGGCGACCCGCAGATCGGTTCGTCCGGTGACGTCGCCAAGGACGGTGCCGGCTGGGCCGACACCCTGAAGGTCGCGACCGCCGCCAACCCGAAGGCCGAGCTGCTGGTCTCCGGTGGCGACCAGGTCGAGTCCGCGAACGTCGAGACGCAGTGGGACGCCTTCCTCGGGTCCGACGTACTGCGCAAGTACCCGTGGGCCGCGACCATCGGCAACCACGACGTCGGCGGCAAGGCGTACGAGCAGCACTTCTGGACGCCGAACACCGACCGCTCGACGCCGTACTACAACGGCGACGCCGCGACCCGATCCGGCGGTGACTACTGGTACCTGTACAAGGGTGTCCTGTTCATCGACCTGAACAGCAACGCCTACTCCAACGGTTCCGACGCCGCGCACATCGGCTACGTGACCGGTGTGGTGAACAAGTACGGCGCCAAGGCCAAGTACACCGTGCTGGTCTACCACCACTCGATCTACTCGCCGGCCGCGCACGCCAACGACGGTGACAACCAGATCCGTCGGCAGGACTTCCCGACCGCCTTCTCCAACCTGGGCGTCGACCTGGTCCTGCAGGGCCACGACCACAGCTACTCGCGCAGCTACCAGATCAAGAACGGCAAGAAGGCGAACAAGAAGGAGCAGCCGGGAGCGACCCAGGTCACCCAGGGGCCGGGCGGCGTCGTCTACGTGACGGCCAACTCCGCGTCGGGCTCGAAGTACTACGACCTGACCGCGCCGGACGTCACGCAGGACCCGAACTACGGTCCCGACCCACTGAACCCGAAGAACCACTGGGCCAACTCGGTCGAGAACCAGGAGCACGTCCGGACCTACGTCCGGGTGCAGGTCAAGAACAACAAGCTGGTCGTCGAGAACCTGCGCAGCGGCACCTGCGCCGCGCCGAACGCCGCCGTCGAGCAGGGCAACGTCGACTGGTGCGGCCCGAACAGCGGCGCGTCGCCGGCCCAGCCGGTCGGCTCGGTCGTCGACAAGGTGGCCATCACCACCTACAAGGGTGGCAAGGGCAACCACAAGGTTGCCGCCGACACCAACTGGCTCCGCTGAGCCTTTGACGGCACGGGGTGGGGCGGGCGGGGGCTCGCTCCACCTTCCTACTTTCCGAGGACTTCATCCCATGCGATCGATCCGTCTCCTGGCCGCCGTCGCGGTGGCCTTCGGCCTGTACGCCGTACCGGCCTTCGCCGCTGATGCTCCGTGGAGCGTGCAGCCGGCCGACAACGCCTTCGGTCCGGACCGGCAGAACTACACGTACACGGTCGCGCCGGGGGAGAAGGTGGACGACGGGCTGTCGGTCGTCAACCGGGGAACTGCCGCGCTCGAGCTGGCGGTCTATGCGGCGGACGGGTTCACCGCGGAGTCGGGTCAGCTGGACCTGCGTCGACAGGGCTTCGCGTCGACCGGCGTCGGAGCCTGGGCGCATCCGGCGGTTGATCGGGTGACGATTCAGCCGGGTAAGGCTGCTTCGGTGCCGTTCACCGTGACCGTGCCTTCGGATGCGTCGCCTGGTGATCACATCGGTGGGATCGTCACGTCGGTCAAGTCGTCGTCCGGTGAGCAGCGGATGGGGGTCCGGATCCAGCTGCGGGTCGGTGGTGAGCTGAAGCCGCAGCTGTCGGTGAGCGACGTACAGGTTCATCCGCCGCTGGTCGGTGGAGAGGCGACGGTCACGTACACCGTGCACAACACCGGCAACGCGACCGTGTCCGCGCGGCAGAAGGCTTCGCTGGCCGGGCCGTTCGGTCAGCTGCGCGCGTCGTCGGGCGACGTCGCCGACTCGCCGGCACTGCTGCCGGGCGACCAGTGGAAGGCGACAGTTGCGGTCAAGGGGGTCGCAGCTGTCGTACCGCTGAGCGCCGATGTCACGGTCACGCCGCTGCTGATCGATGCCGCCGGTTCGACCTCGCTGCTGGCGCCGGTCGACGCCGGTGCGCACGCTCGGCTCCTGCCGCTGGTGGTTGTCGTGGTGCTGGTGCTTTTGCTTGTTGCTGCGCTGATCGTCCGCCGCCGGAAGGCTGCTGCGAGATAGTTGGCCTGTGAAGGTCCTCCTCCTCGGCGGCACCGGCGAAGCCCGCCGCCTCGCCGACCTCCTGATCGCGCAGGGCGTAGATGTCGTGTCGTCCCTGGCCGGCCGTACGACGAACGCTGTGCTGCCGGTGGGCGCTGTTCGCCACGGGGGCTTCGGGGGAGTGGAAGGCCTGATCGCGTGGCTTCGCGCCGAGCAGATCGACGCGCTGATCGACGCAACACACCCGTTCGCGGCAACGATGACCGAACACGCAGCCGAAGCAGCACAGCGCACTGGGATTCCGCTGCTCGTGCTCCGACGCCCGGGTTGGACCGACCCAGCCGGGCACGCCGGGCCTGGTGCCTCCACCCCTGGCGGTCCCGGCTCTGGTGACTCCAGGCATGACGCCTCCGTCTCTGGCACTCCCAGCCCTGGCGCCCGCGGGGTGTGGCACTGGGTCGACTCGGCTGCGGCGGCCGCCCACCTTCTCCCACAAGTCGGAACGCGCGTCTTCCTCACCATCGGCCGACAGGGTCTCGCCGCCTTCTCCCGCACCGGACTGTGGACCCTCGCCCGCTGCGTCGACCCACCCGCCGTCCTGCCCGACTGGTGCACGCTCCTCCTCGCCCGCGGCCCGTTCGCGCTGGAGTCCGAGCTCGATCTCCTCCGCGAGCACCAGATCGACGTACTGGTCACCAAGGACAGCGGCGGCGACCAGACCTCGGCCAAACTCGCCGCGGCCCGCCAACTCGGCGTACCGGTGATCGTCATCCGTCGGCCGCCGCTGCCGCCCGGCGTACAAGCCGTCGAGTCCGTCGACCAGGTCGTCGAGTGGCTGCGGGCCCGTCGGTAGAATCCGAACCCTTATGGGTATCCAGATCGCACCGAGCATCCTGTCCGCGGACTTCGCCAAGCTGGCCGACGAGGCCGCGGCGGTCTCGAACGCCGACTGGCTGCACGTCGACGTGATGGACAACCACTTCGTCCCGAACCTCACCCTCGGCCTGCCGATCGTCGAGTCCCTGGCCAAGGCCGCTGCTCAGCCCCTCGACTGCCACCTGATGATCGAGGACCCGGACCGCTGGGCTCCCGGGTACGTCGAGGCCGGCGCGAGCAGCGTCACCTTCCACGCCGAGGCCTGTCGCGCCCCCATCCGCACCGCCCGCGAGATCCGCGCCAAGGGCGCCCGCGCCTCGATGGCCCTCAAGCCCGCGACCCCCATCGAGCCGTACGAGGACCTCCTCCCCGAGCTCGACATGATCCTCATCATGACCGTCGAACCCGGCTTCGGCGGCCAGAAGTTCCTCGACGTCTGCCTCCCCAAGATCCGCCGCACCCGCGCCCTCCTGGACAAACACGGCCTCGACCTCTGGATCCAGATCGACGGCGGCGTCTCCGCCGAAACCATCGAACGCTGCGCCGAAGCCGGCGCCGACGTCTTCGTAGCCGGCTCCGCCGTCTACACCGCCGACAACCCCAACCAAATGGTAGAAACCCTCCGCACCTTGGCCCAATCCGCCAGCTGACCCCGCGCCCTAGGCCCACCGACCAGGTCCACGAGGCCCCACCTCCACGCACCGGGCCGGTGCGGATCGGGCCCTACCCCCAGCTCTTTCCGGCCGAAGCGGCCTCAGCCACCTGGAGCCTGCCCGGCCGCATGCGCGCCAACGGTCAGGGCACCGGTCGGCGAGGGGCGGGCTCCACGCACCGGGTGGGTGAGGCGCCAGCTTGACGCGCCGGGTCCGCGAGGCTCGGGCCCTGACCCCAGCTCTTTCCGGCCGAAGCGGCCTCAGCCACGTGGAACCTGCCCGGCCGCATGCGCGCCGACGGTCAGGTCACCGGTCGACGAAATGCAGGCCCCACGCGCCGGGGCGGTGAGCCCGCGGGCTCCGCGCACCGGGTCGGCGACGCGCCAGCTTGACGCGTCGGGTCCGCGAGGCACGGCTCCACGCGCCGGTCGGCGAGGCGCTGGCTCCACGCGTCGGTCCACAGAGTGTCGACTCCGCCCGCCGGGTGCGCGAGGCTCGGGCCCGGACCCCCAGCTCTTTCCGGCCGGAGCGGCCTCAGCCACGTGCAACCTGGTCGGCCGCATGCGTGCCGGCGGTCAGGGGCGTCGGTCGTCGGCGGACCTCCATCACTCACTAACCGAGCGGATGCCTGCTGATCCGGGCGGTGCTGAGCGTGGCGTCACGCCCGTGGGACTGCTTGGTGAGTGGTGCAGGTCCGGGCGGCTGAGGCGGACCGGTTGACGGACGGGCGGGACCAGGTCTGCGAGGATCAGACCCAGGCCGACGGCGAGGAGATTGTGGTGAGTGAGCACAAGCCGGTGGAAAGCTGGCTGACCGACATGGACGGTGTGCTGGTGCACGAGGAGCGGGCGATTCCGGGGGCTTCGGAGTTCATCGGGACACTGCAGTCGTCGGGGCGCAAGTTCCTGGTGCTGACGAACAACTCGATCTACACCCCGCGGGATCTCCGCGCCCGCTTGCTGGCGGGTGGGATCAACGTCCCGGAGCAGGCGATCTGGACCAGCGCGCTGGCGACCGCGCAGTTCCTCGACGACCAGCGGGCCGGTGGTACGGCGTACGTGATCGGCGAGGCCGGGCTTACCACCGCGCTGCACGAGGTCGGGTACGTGCTGACCGACCGCGACCCCGACTACGTCGTCCTGGGGGAGACCCGGACGTACTCCTTCGAGGCGATCACCAAGGCGATCCGCCTGATCGCCGACGGCGCCCGCTTCCTCGCGACCAACCCGGACCCGACCGGCCCGTCCGCGGAAGGGCCGTTGCCCGCGACCGGTTCGGTCGCCGCGTTGATCACCCGCGCGACCGGCATCGCGCCGTACTTCGTCGGCAAGCCGAATCCGCTGATGATGCGCTCGGCCCTCAACCGTATCGAGGCGCACTCCGAGACCTCGGTGATGATCGGCGACCGGATGGACACCGACATCATCAGCGGTCTCGAAGCCGGCCTGCGCAGCATCCTCGTGCTGACCGGGTCGACCGGCGAGCACGAGGTCGACCGCTTCCCGTACCGGCCGACCCGCATCGTCGAGTCGATCGCCGACGTCGTGCCGCTGATCACCGCACTGGCTTAGCGCAGGCCGCGGTCCGGAAGCCGAAGCCGCTGGCCTGCAGCAGTTTCAGGACTCCGGGCAGTGCGGCGATCGTCTGCGCGCGGTTTCCGCCGCCGTCGTGGAAGAGGATCACCGAGCCGTCGCGGGCGTTCGTGGCCACGCGGTTCTGGATGGCTGCGACGCCCGGCCGGGTCCAGTCGCGGGAGTCGACGTCCCAGAAGACGAGGCGCTTGCCGAGCCCGGCCGCCCTCCGGTCTAGGAGCGCGCCGCGCGTGCCGTACGGCGGCCGCAGGCAGCCCGGCTGTTTGCCGCCGGCGGCACGGACTTGTGCGTCCGTGTCCCTCACCTGACGCTGGAACGCGCTCCACGACAGCTTGGTCAGGTCGGCGTGCGACCAGGTGTGGTTCTGCACGCTGTGCCCGCGCTGCGTCAGTGCACGGATGAGTTCCGGGTGGCGTCTCGCCTCGGTGCCGATCACGAAGAACGTCGCCTTGACGCCGTACCGATCGAGGATGGCCAGGATCTGCGGGGTGTACCGCGGGTCCGGTCCGTCGTCGAAGGTGAGGACGACGGACTTCGCGGGGGCGGGAGCTGGGGCCGCGGCCGGTGCCGCCGCGCCCCCGGCACTCGGTTCGTAGGACTCGCCGATGGCGGCCGTGCCGAGGCCCACGACCAGCGCGAAGACCAGGAGCGCGATCAGTACGGCGGCCGACGGCTTGGGACGGGCACCTCCGCCTGGACCCGGCTCCTCCGGTTGGAACGCCCCCTCCGGTGGGAGGGAGGCGGCCGGCGACTCCTCCGGTGGCTCGGAGGAGATCAGCGCGGACAACGCGGCGGACAGTCGGCGGCGGTCGGGCGGATGACGCAGGACCATGTGTCCCCCAGGGCGATTGGCGGCCTCACTGTGCCCACGATCGGCCCGATCCGCGGAAACGGCGGCCCCCACGCCGCTTCCGCGTCAACTACCCGGATACCGGACGTTCTCAGAGCACCTGTGACAGGAACTGCCGCAGCCTCGGCGACTCCGCCGCGCTGAACAGCTTCTCCGGCGCCCCGGCCTCGACGACCACCCCGCGATCCATGAACGCGACCTGATCCGCGACCTGCTGGGCGAAGCCCATCTCGTGCGTCACGACCACCATCGTCATCCCGGCCCCGGCGAGGTCGGCCATCAGCCCGAGCACGCCCTTCACCAGCTCCGGGTCCAGCGCCGAGGTCGCCTCGTCGAACAGCATCACCTCAGGCTTCATCGCCAGCGCCCGAGCGATCGCGACTCGTTGCTGCTGGCCACCGGAAAGGTTGCCCGGTCGCGCCGAGGCCTTCTCCTTCAGCCCGACCAGCTCCAGCTGGACGAGCGCCGCGTCAGCAGCACCCTCCTTGGTCAGGCCCTTGATCTTGCGCAGCGGGAGCGTGATGTTCTCCAGCACCGTCTTGTGCGGGAACAGGTTGAAGTGCTGGAACACCATCCCGATCCGCCGCCGCAGCTCGTCCGGATTGCTCTTCAGCACGGACTCGCCACCCAGTCGGATGTCCCCGGCCGCGGGCTCGAGCAACCGGTTGGTGGCCCGCAGCAACGTCGACTTGCCGGAGCCCGACGGCCCGATCACGCACGCGGTCGATCCGGCCGGTACGGCGAGGTCGACGCCGCGCAGTACCTTGTTGTTGCCAAAGGCAAGCTCGATCCCGGTCAGCTCCAGGCTGGCCGCGGACTCAACGATGGTCGGCATGGACGAGCTCCTCGACCTCGGTGGGGCGGCCTTCGCGCAGCCGTTTGTCGAACCAGTTCACCAGGTGCGTCAGCGGCACCGTGATGATCAGGTAGAAGATCCCGGCCAGCAGCAACGGTGACAGGTTCCCGTTCGTCGCGGCGGCGTCCTGCCCGATCCTGAACAGCTCCCGCTGGCTGGCGAGCAGCCCGAGGAAGTAGACCAGACTGGACTCCTTGATCAGCGCGATGAACTGGTTGACCAGCGCCGGCAGCACCCGCCGTACGCCCTGCGGGATGACGACCAGCCGCATCCCGGTGCTGTAGCCGAAGCCGAGCGCGCGGGCCGCCTCGAGCTGGCCCTTCTCCACGCTCTGGATGCCCGAACGGAAGATCTCGCCGATGTAGGCGGCGGCGATCAGCGACAGCGCGAGGATGCCGAGCGGGTACGGGTTCGGGCCCCACCACTGCCGGGTGATCGGGGACAGGCCCTGACCGATCAGCAGGATGGTGAGGATGGCCGGCAGCCCGCGGAAGATGTCGGTGTAGATCTTCGCCGGCCAGCGGAACCACCAGTGCCGCGACAGCGCCATCACCGCCACGACCATGCCGAGCACAGTGCCCAGCACGACCGAGGCGGCGGCGAAGATCAGTGTGTTGACCAGCCCGACCTTGAGCATCTCGGGCAGGACTGCCTTCATCGACTCCCAGTCGAGAAAGGTGTCGTTGAGGGTGGACCAGACGTCCATCAGCCGGCTGCGGGAGTGGCGCCGGCCTTCGGTGCGGTGAACTTGACCGAACCGCTACCCGGCTTGAAGGTCTCCGGTACGGCGCGGCCGGGGTAGTACTGCTCGATCAGCTTCGTCCAGGTGCCGTCGGCGATCACCTCGTCGAGCGCCTTGTTGACCGCCTCGCGCAGCTTGTCGTTGCTCTTGGCCACCGCGTACGCCGTGGGCGCGGAGCTGAGCTCTTTCGCGGCCAGGATCACGACGCCGCCGCCCTGCTCCTTGGCCATCTTCTCGCCGATCTCGGCGGGCGAGATCCAGGCGTCCGCCGTACCGGCCTTGAGCTGGCCGACCGCGGCGTTGTAGTTCGGCACGCGGACCGGGTCGAGCTGCTTCTCGGTGGCGTAGTCGTCCTGGACGGTGCCCTGGACGACGACCACGCGCTTGCCGGTGAGCTGGTCGAACTTGGTGATACCGGAGGTCTTGGTGGTGTTCAGCCCCAGGTAGCCGAAGTCGTAGCCGTTGCTGAACGCAACAGTCTTCTTGCGCGCCTCGGTGATCGTGATGGAGGAGCTGCCGAGGTCGTACTGGCCGCCGTTGACCTGCGAGAGCAGGGCGGAGAAGTCGGTGCCGACGAACTCGGGCTTGAGGTTCAGCTTCGCCGCGACCGCGGTGATCAGGTCGTTGTCGAAGCCGGTGAACTTGCCGTCCTTGACGTACACGTTCGGCGGCGCGTCGGTGAGCGTGCCGATGCGCAGCGTGCCCTGCTGCAGCAGGCCCAGGTCGGGGCCGGAGGCATCGGTCGTGTCGTCGCTGCCGCAGGCGGCCAGCGCGACGGCCAGGGTGACGGCCGTACCGAGAGCGGCGAGGCGGCGGAAGGCGCTGATGGCGCGCACAGGTGTCTCCTTTGGTGACAAGTGATCTGGAACGGTGGGGATGACCCACCGCACGACGCTAACGCCGCCCGTGCGGGCGGAATTCCGTCGTGACACCGGATGAGACGGCTCCGGAATGTCTACTCCGGGCGTGGTATATCAGCCGGAGCGACGCTGGAAGTGTGCCACAGCGTCATCGGTCCGTCCCGTACCGTAGATCATCAGCAGCTCGGCCAGTCGCGGCGACTCCGCGCTGATCAGCTCCGCGGCGCGCTCGATCTCGCGGGCCGAGGCGACTTCGCGGAACAGGTCCTGGATCATCCGGACCATCGTCGTGCTGGTCATCGGCTGCGTCGCGGAGGGACCGGGCCCAGTCGTCCAGGACTCCGTGACCCTGGTCGACGCCTTGGTGAACGCGCCGGAGCTGCCGCCGATCTCGAGCAGTGCGATGTCGATCACGTCCCGCGGGTAGTTGACGGCACCGTCGCGGCGGGCGAACTCGTCGAGGGCCTGCAGCCGGGAGACGACGTTCGGGTTGCCGATCTTCACCCGCTGGGCGCTCATCAGCTGCGACAGCATCGGCGCGGACAGCCCGATCACGTCGGCGACCCGGGCCTGGGTGAGGCCGAGCGTGCCGGCGATCCGGCGGATCAGGTCGCCCAGCGGTTCGCCGTACAGGTCGGTCTGGAGCTGCAAATTCTGCGCCGTCTGGTCCATTGGCGTGATGTGCTCCCTGTGTCCGCGCGCGAGTCTTTGCAGCGATCTTCGCAGCTGCGAAGCCGAAAATCCACTGCTGAGCCTGAGTTGACATTCGCGATCGCAAACTGCAAAGCTTGCGATAGCGAATCTCACCTGGAGGAACCCGATGTTGCGAACGCGAGCGCTCCGCCGCCCCTCGGCCCTGTTGCTGGCCGCCGCGGTGCTGCTGGCCGGCCACTCGATCAGCACCGCCCACGCGGCTCCGGCCGACGGGGACGACGGCAAGCTGGTGCTGGTGCTGGACTCGTCCGGCTCGATGAAGGAGCCCGCCGGCGGCGGCCAGACCAAGATCGTCGCGGCCCGGACGGCACTGACCCGCGTGGTCGGCAAGCTGCCCGAGCAAGCGCAGGTCGGCCTCCGGGTGTACGGCGCGACCGTGTTCAAGCGCAGCCAGCCCGGCGCGTGCACCGACACCCAGCTCACCGTCCCGATCGGCACCGGGAACCGGCCGGCCCTGCGGACGGCGATCGCGAAGTACACGCCGTACGGCGAGACCCCGATCGGGTACTCGTTGCAGCAGGCCGCCAAGGATCTCGGGGCCGAGGGCAAGCGCACCATCGTGCTGGTCTCCGACGGTGAGGCGACGTGTGCGCCGGAGCCGTGCGCGGTGGCGCGCTCGATCGCCAAGCAGGGCATCGACCTGAAGATCGACGTGGTCGGGTTCCGGGTGACGGGCAAGGCGCGCAGCGACCTGCAGTGCGTCGCCCGCGAGGGGCGCGGCGACTACTACGACGCGGACTCCACGACGGACCTCGAGGCCGGCCTGGACCGGCTGTCCACCAGGGCCTTCCGGCCGTTCCGCATCTCCGGTACGCCGGTGCAGGGCACGGCCGAGCAGCCGGGTTCGCCGGAGGTCGGCCCGGGGCTGTACTCGGACGACTTCGACCTGCAGGACCGGGTGAAGCACTTCACGATCAAGCGGACGATGACCGGCTCGACGTTGCGCGCCGGGCTCAGCTTCCGCCGTCCGCCCGGCGCGACGAGCCTGGTGATCCAGACCGAGCTGCGGCTGGCGACGCTCGACGGCGAGGAGTGCGGGCGGACCTTCCCGCGGGTCCAGGAGGGCGACCAGGGCTTCGCCACCGGCACGGCGTCGAGCTGGACGAAGTACAAGAAGAAGGACGGCAAGTGTGCCTCGGACGAGGTGCTGGTCCTGACCGTTGACCCGGGCAAGGATTTCCGCGAGCTCAAGGACGTGCCGTTCGAGCTGCGGGTCGACGAGGAGCCGCCGGTCGAGTCCACCACCGACCTGCCGGCCAAGGCCGACGACCCGACCTGGGTCACGATGCGCGGCACCACCCCGCGCGACATCGTCCCGGGCTCGAGCTTCCCGGACGCCCCGCTGCTGGAGGCCGGAACGTACCGGACCACGCTGATGCCGGGCGAGCTGCAGCTGTACAAGGTCAAGGCCGACTGGGGTCAGCGGATCCAGGCCCAGGTCACCGTGCCTCCGGTCCGCGGCGCGACCGCCGACGCGATGGGCCTGATCCGGTACGTCGACACCGCGGTGATCTCACCGGCCGGCGAGGAAGCCTTCTCGGTCTTCCCCAAGGGCGTGCCCGGCGGCCCCGGCGGCAAGCGCGGCGTGCTCACCAAGCGCGGCGTCACCCAGGCGATCACCACCAAGGAGATCCGCTACCTGAACCGCGACGGCGGCACCAGTCAGGAAACCGGCATGTCGATGCCCGGCGAGTACTACATCGTCGTCTCGCTGACCCGCAAGGACAACGACAAGGCCTTCACCGTCCCGATGACGCTGACCGTCGCCACCCCTGGCACTGCCGGCACCGGTAAGCCCGCCTACACCGACGGCGCCACTCCGGTCGCGGGTGACTCGGTCACTCCCAGCGCCACGCCCTCCGAGTCGTCCGAGCCGTCGGGCGAGACCACCGAAGCCGGCGGGCCCATTCCCACCGACACCGCCAAGGACGACGACGGTACGCCGTACGGGCTGATCGGCGGCCTCGGCGGCGGCGCACTGCTGCTCATCCTGCTCGGCGGCTGGGCGGTTCTTCGCCTCCGCAAGCCGACCCAGCAGGCCGTTCCGCAGCAGCAGTACCCGGGCCAGCAGTACCCGCCCAACCAGTACAACCCCAACCAGTCGCCGCGCTGACCGACACCTCACTGTGCCCCGGACGGTCCAGACCGTCCGGGGCACAGTGGGTGTCGCGACGGTGCCGCCGGCCAGCGCGATCGTCGGCGTCGTTCGCACGCACTGCGGGCGCCGGGACCGGCAGCTTGGACGTCTTCGGCAGCCAAGGTGTGGTCGGCCCGAGCTACTACGCTGAGCAGTTGGTCAGCCGAGCTGGTCGCGGCGCCGGGTCAGGTAGGCCGTCTCGGCCGTGTTTCCGGCCAGCTCGATCGCCTTGTCGTACGCCGCCCGCGACTGCTTGCTGCGGCCGAGACGCCGCAGCAGGTCGGCCCGGGTGGCGTGGAAGGCGTGGTAGGTCTCCAGCTTGTCTTCCAGACGGTCGACGATCCCCAGCGCCACGTCCGGTCCGTCCAGCTCGGCCACGGCGATCGCGCGATTGAGGATGACGATCGGCGACGGGTCGAGCCGGACCAGTTGGTCGTACAGGGCAACGATCTGCGACCAGTCCGTGTCGCGCACGTCGCGGGCCGAGGTGTGCACGGCGTTGATCGCGGCCAGGAGCTGATAACGCCCCGGCGCCATCCCGGTGGCCAGCCGTTCGCGGACCAACTGGTGGCCCTGGGCAATCAGTTCCCCGTCCCAGGAGCCGCGGTCCTGCTCGTCGAGGGTGACCAGTTCGCCGTGCGCGGACACCCGGGCGGTCCGGCGGGACTCGGTGAGCAGCATCAGCGCGAGCAGCCCGGCGGTCTCCCCGTCGTTCGGCAGCAGGCCGCGGATCAGGCGGGTGAGCCGGATCGCCTCGGCGGTCAGCTCGTGCCGGACCGGATCGGTGTCAGCGGCGGTCGCGAGGTAGCCCTCGTTGAACACGAGGAACAGCACCGCGAGCACGCCCGAGACGCGACCCGGCAGGTCCTCCGCGGACGGCACCCGGTACGGGATGCGCGCCGCCTTGATCTTGCCCTTCGCGCGAGTGATCCGCTGCCCCACGGTCGACTCCTGCGCGAGGAACGCCCGGGCGATCTCGGGCACGGTCAACCCGCCGACCATCCGCAGCGTCAGCGCGATCCGCGCCTCCATCGCTAGCGCGGGGTGGCAGCAGGTGAAGATCAGCCGCAGCCGCGGGTCGTCGATCGCGCCGAGGGGCTCGGACGGTACGTCGTACGACATCTGAGCCTCCTTCTGCTTGTCCGGGCGCTTGTTCTCCCGGCGCAGCCGGTCGATCGCCCTCCGGTTCGCGGTGGTGGTGAGCCAGGCGCCGGGGTTCGGCGGTACGCCGTCGGCCGGCCACTTCTCGACCGCCGTCGCGAACGCCTCGGCGGCCGCCTCCTCGGCGATGTCGAGATCGCCGAAACGCCTGGTCAGTGCGGCAACGACCCGGGCCCACTCCTCGTGGTGGGCCTGGGTGATCGCGTCGGAGACCTCGCTCACAGGAACGGCCGCACCTCGACCCTGCGGTGGCACGCCCGCGACCCCTCGGCCGCGAGCCTGAGCGCGACGTCGAGATCGGGCGCCTCCAGCACCCAGAACCCGGCGAGGTACTCCTTCGACTCCACGAACGGCCCGTCGGTGAACACCGCCGCGCCGTCCCGGTTGTCGATCACCGTCGCCGAACTCGGCGCCGCCAGCCCACCCGCGAACACCCAGCTCCCGTCCGCCTGGATCCGCTCGTTGAACCCGTCGATCGCAGCCAGCTCGTCGTCCGTGGCGGACGCCGTCCTGTCGTCGATCACCGACACCAGATACTGCATCGCGGTCCTCCTGCTTCTCGGTCACCCCCGCCGGGCGCCCACTCACCTCTGCAACGAACCCGACCCCGCGGATCCGACAAGGGGTGCGAGAACTTTCCTGTCCGTCGAGCAGGTGCCGCTCCGACGCTATCCCGCCTGGTGTCCGTGCCGGTCGACCCGCGGCCAACTTTCACCAGCAGCCCGACCATCCGCTGACCGATCAGCCCGGCCCGCGGTCGCCGCTCGCACCGTGGCCCGGCTCGGCCCGGTCCGGTCCGGCTCGGTCCGGTCCGGCTCGGTCCGGTCCGGCTCGGTCCGGTCCGGCTCGGTCCGGTCCGGCTCGGTCCGGTCCGGCTCGGCTCGGTCCGGCTCGGCCTGGCCCACCCCGGCTCGGCTCGGTCGCGCTCGCCGACCGGCGCCGACCGATCGCGTCGGCTCAACTGCCGCTCGCCAACCGCCGGTCGCCGGCCCGGTCGCACCCCCTGCGCCGACCGATCCATCCGGCCCGACCTCCGCTCGCCCGACTCAGGCCCCGCAGGAGCAGCCCGGCGCCTTCACCCAAACCATCTCAGCCCCACCCGTCTCCACCAACCCGTCGACTGTTGCCTTGTCCGACGACTGCCGCGATGTACCGCGTCAGTGGTCGCAATCGGCGTCAGTCGTGTCGCTGCTGCCAGCCGGACCGTCGAGGGGACCGTTGACGGGTGCGACGGCCGCTTCGGGCCGCCGACCTCGGCCGGGCTGGTCGACTGCTGCGTTGCTCGACGACTGCTGCGATGTACCGCGTCAGTCGTCGCATTCGGCTGTAGTCGTGGCGCTTGATACCAGTCGGATCGTCGGAGGGACCGCCTCGGCCGCGCTGGGTGGTTTGCCTCCGGGGCCTGCGGCGTCAGATCGTGGTCCTCCGTCGCGGCTTGCTGGGCGGCGCGCTGGGCTGGCCTGCGTACGGCGGCTGTCAGCGGAGGCGGGGTGCGGCGGGGGTGCGAGCTCGTTGGCGAGGTTGGCCCGTGGATGCTCGGCGCGCGGTGGTGCCCCAGGGGTGCTTGTGATGGGGGCGCTGTTAGCGGAGGAGAAGCCAGGTGGCTACGGCGGCTAGGGCCAGGGCTCCGAGGAAGCTGGTGGTCGCTAGCCAGGTGAGGAGCCTTCGGTTGGAAGGCGTCCGCCGGGCTGCGCTGGGGGTGGTTGGTTGAGCTGGAGAGGCGGTGGTCGCGAGGGGGTGGTGGGTGCTCGCGGCGGGGGTGGATCCGCTGGATTGCTGAGGTGGGCGAGAGCTGGAGGGCTGCCGGGTGGGGGTGGCGCCGCTGGATTGCTGGGGTGGGTGGGAGCCGGGGGACTGCTTGGGTGGGTGGGAGCTGGAGGGCTGCCCGGTGAGAGCGGCGCCGCTGGATTGCTGGGGTGGCTGGGAGCCGGGCGGCTGCCGGGTGGGAGTGGATCCGCTGGATTGCTGAGGTGGGTGGGAGCCGACCGACTGCCTAGGCGGGTGGGAGCCGGACAGCTGCTGGGTGGGCGCGGCGCTGGGGGCCGGCGGGCGCGGCGTGGGGGTTCTGGGGGAGGTGAGGTTGACGGGTGCGGGTGCGGGGGAGCTGCGGTTGACGGGCGCGGGCGCGGGTGCGCGGGAGCTGCGGGTGCTGGCCGAGCCAGCGGAGCCGGGCGGCGTACTGCGGGAAGCCGGCGGCCCGGTGGAGGTCCACGTAGTCGGGAGCGGCGGGAGCTGGTTGAAGACCTCGGGTGGGTCCGGGTGGTCGGTCCACGGGGTAGCACTGGAGGCCGGGAGGGTGCCCGAGGCAGCGAGGAGGCGGGCGGCTTCTGCGGCTGTGGCGGGGCGGGTGGTGGGGTCCTCGGCAGTCAGTTGGTGGATCAGGTCGGCCAAAGGGCCGTCCGGGGGAGTGATGGGAGCGGTGGGAGTGGGGCGATCGCCGGTGAGGAGTTCGGTGGCGACGGCGCCGACGGTGTAGAGGTCCTGGCGGGGGTCGGGGTCGGCGCCGAGGAGTTGTTCGGGTGGGAGGTAGCCAGGCGTGCCGAGGATGGTGCTGTGGCGGGTCATCCGGGGTTCGTCGACGAGGCCGGCGATGCCGAAGTCGGAGATGCGCAGATGCGGGGACCCGGTGCCGGTCGCTTCGAGGAGGAGGTTCGCGGGCTTGAGGTCGCGGTGGACGACGCCGGCGCTGTGGATCGCGGACAGGCCGTGCAGGAGCTGGTCCAGGAGGACCGCGACGTACGCCGTGGGGAGTGGGCCGTGGTCGCCGAGGAGCGTGGCGACCGAGCCGCCGCGGACCAGGTCCATGGCGAACACGACCTTGTCGTCCTCGGCGGCCCAGCCGTGCGGCGCGACGACGTGCGGGTGCTGGATGCGCAGGGACTGCTCGCGGACGAAGCGCAGGAGCATGCCGGCGTCGTGCTGGCCGAGGACCTTGGCGGCGACGTAGGTCTGCTTGCGCAGGTCCCACGCGCGCCAGACCGAGCCCATGCCGCCGGTGCCGATCAGATCGATCAGCTGGTACCGCCCTGCCAACGCCTCCACCGGGGAGAAACTACCCGGCCGGGCGTCCAGTGGGCCAACCACGCGACAGCTCAGCCGGCCGCGGACTCGAGGAGCTGGCCGCCGGTCAGCGTCAGCCAGCGGGTGATGCCCAGCTCGGACAGGAAGCGCTCGTCGTGGCTGACCACGACGAAAGCACCTCGGTACGCCGTCAGCGCCGACTCGAGTTGCTCGACGCTGACCAGGTCCAGGTTGTTGGTGGGCTCATCCAGCAACAGCAGCTGCGGCGCCGGTTCGGCGTACAGGACGCAGGCGAGCGTGGCGCGGAGCCGCTCCCCACCGGACAGTACGCCGGCCGGCAGGTGGATGCGCTGCCCGCGGAACAGGAAGCGCGCCAGCAGGTTCATCCGCTGCGCCTCGGGCATCGTCGGCGCGAAGTGGGCCAGGTTCTCGAAGACCGTGCGGTCGAGATCCAGCAGCTCCAGACGCTGCGAGAGGTACGCGATCCGCCCGTCGGCACGCTTCACCTCACCCGCGACGAGCGACCCCTGGATCCACCGGAGCACCGTCGACTTGCCGGCTCCGTTCGGAGCGGACAACGCGATCCGCTCAGGCCCGCGGATGTTCAGCGCGGCACCCTCGCCCGCGAACAGTTCGCGCACGCGCAGCCCGCTGCCCTCGAAGACCGTCCGACCAGCCGGCACCGCCGTCCCCGGAAGCTCCAGCGCCAGTCGCGGCTCGTCGCGCCGCGCGCGGCCGGCCTCGTCGAGCTTGGCCTTGGCGTCGCTGAGCCGGTTCGCGTGGGTCTGGTTCGCCTTCGCCGCGGACACCTCGGCTGAGCGCTTCATGTTGCCGGCGTTGATCCGCGCCAGCCCGGCGTCCTTCAACCCCTTCTGCGCGTTGCTCGCCCGCCGCTGCGCCCGCTCGCGCGCCTGCTGCAGCTCGCGCTTCTCACGTTTCAGATCCTGCTCGGCCGAGCGGATGTTCTTCTCCGCGACCTCCTGCTCGGCCGCGACAGCTTCCTCGTACGCCGTGAAGTTGCCGCCGTACAGCCGCAGCTCACCGCGTTCCAGCGAAGCGATCCGGTCCATCCGGTCGAGCAGCGCGCGGTCGTGGCTGACCAGCAGGAGGCAGCCGTTCCAGTTCTCCAGTACGGCGTACAGGTTGCGCCGCGCGTCGAGATCCAGGTTGTTGGTCGGCTCGTCGAGCAGCAGGACGTCGGGCTGCTTCAGCAGCTGCGCGGCCAGGCCCAGCGAGATCACCTGGCCACCGGAGAACGTACTGAGCCGCCGGTCGAGCGAAGCGTCGAGCCCGAGCCGGTCGAGCTGCGCGCGGGTGCGCTCCTCGATGTCCCAGTCGTTGCCGACGGCATTGAAATGGCGCTCGTCGACGTCGCCGGACTCGATCGCGTTGAGCGCGTCGACGACCGGCTTGATCCCGAGCACCTCGGCGACGGTCAGGTCGCCGACCAGCGGCAGCGTCTGCGGGAGGTACCCGAGAACACCGTCGACGGACACGCCGCCGGCGGTCGGCGACAGCTCCCCGGCGATCAGCTTGAGCAGCGTCGACTTGCCGGCGCCGTTCGGCGCGACCAGGCCGGCACGCCCGGGACCGACGGCGAAGGACAGGCCGGTGAAGACAGGGGTGTCGTCGGGCCAGGCGAACGACAGGGAGGAACAGACGATGGACGCATCGGACATGCGGAGACCTCGCGAAAGCAGTGAGTACGCCGCCACGGCGGCGGAACGGTCAGGAAACGCCGATCAGGCCACGGCATCGACGCTGAACGCGCCGGCTCGATGGCCTGTCACCTCGGGACTCACCCCGAGATGTCGTCGTCGACTCCCGTACTCACCGTCACACCATAACAAAGAACTGATTGTGGGTTTGTTCAACAATGTATACGATCACACCGCCCGAACCACCCGGCAGAAGCGGAGGCAGTGCGGTGCTGGTCCTGATCGGAGTCCTGCTCGTGGTGGTGGGGTTCGCCCTGCGCCTGAACCCCCTGGTCGTGGTCACGGTGGCCGGGATCGCCACCGGCCTGCTCGGCGGGCTGAGTCCGGGCAAGATCCTGAACGAGTTCGGCAACGGCTTCGCGGGGAGCCGCTCGGTGACGCTGTTCATCGTGGTGCTGCCGGTGATCGGCCTGGTCGAGCGGTTCGGGCTGCAGGAGCAGTCGCGGCGGCTGATCGGCAAGCTCACCTTCCTCACCACCGGGCGCCTGCTGGCGTCGTACCAGGTGATCCGGCAGGTGACGGCCGCGGTCGGGCTGATGTCGATCGGTGGCCACGCGCAGACGGTCCGGCCGCTGATCTACCCGATGGCCGAGGGCGCGGCCGAGCGCCGGTACGGGCGGAAGCTGCCCGAGGCGGTGCAGGAGCGGATCAAGGGCCACTCGGCCGGGGTGGACAACGTCGGCGTGTTCTTCGGTGAGGACGTCTTCATCGCGGTCGGCTCGATCCTGCTGATCACCGGCTTCGTCGACTCGACGTACGGGCTGAAGCTGGACGCCCTGCACGTCGCCTTGTGGGCGATCCCGACCGCGGTCTGCGCTCTGCTGATCCACGGCGGCCGGATGCTGTACTTCGATCGCCAGCTCGACCGCCTGATGGCGGTCGACGGTCCGCCGCCGGCCCTCAAGAAGAAGGAGGCGGACCGGTGATCAAGGTCGAGTGGTTCTACTGGCTGTGCGGTCTGCTCTTCCTCTTCGGAGCGGTCCTGACCCTGCGCGACCGCAGCAACAGCAAGCGGTACGGAAGCGCCGCCTTCTGGGGTCTGCTCGGCGCGTCTTTCGGCTACAGCACCTTCGTGGTGAACAAGACCGCCCCGGCCTGGGTGCTCGGGCTGGTCGTGATCGCGATGACCGTCCTGGTCGGCACCGGGCAGCTCGGTCGCGGCACCGAGGTGTCCACGAGCCTGGCCGAGAAGGCGGCCGCCGCCCAGCGGTTCGGCAACAAGCTGTTCGTTCCGCCGCTGGTGATCCCGCTCGGCGCGCTGATCTTCGCGGTCGGGCTGGCCAAGATCAAAGCCGGCGACCAGCCCCTGCTGGAGAAGGGCTCGGAGACGCTGATCGGCCTGGGCGTCTCCGCGGTCGCGGCGGCGATGGTCGGCGTGATCATGCTGCGTCCGCCGTCCGTCCTGACTCCGCTCAAGGAGGGGCACCGGCTGCTCGAGGTGATCGGCTGGGCGGCCGTCCTGCCGCAGATGCTGGCCACGCTCGGCCGGCTGTTCACCGACGCCGGCGTCGGTACGGCGGTCGGCAAGGTCACCACGCACGTGCTGCCGGAAGGATCGCTGTTCGGCTCGGTCGTCGTGTACTGCCTCGGGATGGCGCTGTTCACCGTGATCATGGGCAACGCGTTCGCCGCGTTCCCGATCATGACCGCCGCGATCGGCTACCCGGTGCTGGTGCAGACCTTCGACGGCAACCCGGCGACGGTGTTCGCGATCGGCATGCTGGCCGGGTTCTGCGGAACGCTGACCACGCCGATGGCCGCGAACTTCAACCTGGTCCCGGCCGCGCTGCTCGACATGAAGAGCCGGTACGGGGCGATCAAGGCGCAGCTGCCGACCGCGCTCCCGCTGCTGGTCTGCAACATCTTCCTGATGTACTTCCTCGCGTTCGGAGTCCTGTGATGAGTCAGCGGTACGTCGAGATCGCACTCCAGAACCTGCGGACCGAGTCGCCGCACCAGCTCGACCACGTCGCGCGCGACGCCAGGGCCTACAGCGTCAGGGAGTTGCACCCGGCGTTCCACACGTCGTACGACTGGCACTCTTGTGTGCACATGCACTGGTTGCTGGTGCGGTTGTTGCCGGAGGCCACTGATCCGGAGCCGATCCGCAAGGCGCTCGACCAGAACCTGACCGCCGACGCACTCGCGGCCGAGGCGGCGTACCTGCGGAGCTCGCCGTCGTTCGAGCGCCCGTACGGTTGGGCGTGGGCGCTCGTCCTGGCCGCGGCCGTCCGTCAGAGCCCGGACGCGGCCAGGTGGTCCGAGGCAATGAGCCCGCTGGTCGACGCGATCGTCGACCTCAGCCTGGAGTGGTTACAGGGAGCCGCCCGCCCGGTCCGCTCGGGCGTCCACTCGAACTCGGCGTTCGCCCTGGCTCTCCTGTACGACGCCGCCGAGGCCCTCGGCCAGGACAAGCTCACCCAGGCCGTCCGCGACAAGGCGCGCGCCTGGTTCGCCGAGGACCGCGAGTACCCGCTGCAGTGGGAGCCGAGCGGCGAGGACTTCCTGTCGCCGGGTCTGTCCGAGGCCGACCTGATGCGCCGGGTCCTGACCGAAGACGAGTTCGCCGAATGGCTGCCCGCCTTCCTGCCGGATCTGACCGCCCTGCGGCCGGTCGAGGTCCGCTACCCGGTCGACGGCCGGCAGGGCCACCTCCAGGGCCTCAACCTCACCCGCGCCTGGCAGCTCGCCGCGCTGTCCGACGCCCTGCCCGAGCGAGAACCAGCCCTCCGCGCGACGGTCGCCGCCCACCTCGACGCCGCCCTGCCGAGCGTCACCAGCGGCGACTTCAACCACGACCACTGGCTCGCCACCTTCGCCTACCTCGCCCAGGGCGGCGCGCTGGTGGGACCGTCCAGGTGACGGAAGCAACAACTCGCCGCCGCACCAGCGGCGTACACTTCAGGTACGAGTGAAACCACTCGCGTGCTCCGGGGTCGGTGTAATTCCGAGCCGGCGGTGACAGTCCGCGACCCGGTCGATGCAGTTCGTCGGCCGGTTGACCTGGTGGAATTCCAGGACCGACGGTGAAAGTCCGGATGGGAGGCGCACGCGATCGGTGTGCGCTCCGACGTGCGGAAGTGCGCGGCCGTAGGAGGTCGCGTTCCGGGCGGCGGTTCGCGTGCCGGTTGTCATGGCCCCGGTGGTGCGTCCGTGACAACGAGGGACCGTCCGTGAACAACGCTTCACCGATCGACGTGGCCTGGATGCGGCGTGCGATCGAGCTGGCCGCCCGCGGGATCGGCAGCACCCATCCCAACCCGGTCGTCGGCTGTGTGATCACCGGCCGCGACGGGCATCCCGTCGGCGAGGGGTACCACGAGCAGGCCGGCGGCCCGCACGCCGAGGTGAACGCGCTGCGGATGGCCGGTCCCCGGGCCCGCGGCGGTACGGCGTACGTGACGCTCGAGCCCTGCAACCACACCGGCCGGACCGGGCCGTGTGCCGACGCGCTGATCGAGGCCGGCATCGGCCGCGTCGTGTACGCCGTACCGGATCCGAACGCGCAGGCCGCCGGTGGCGGCGAGAAGCTCCGGACCAAGGACATCCAGGTCGATCAGGGCGTACTCCGGGCCGAGGCCGAGGAGGTCAACCACGTCTGGCTGCACAGCGTCCGGACCGGTCGGCCGTTCGTGACCTGGAAGTTCGCCACCACCCTGGACGGCCGCAGCGCCGCGCCCGACCGGACCAGCCGGTGGATCACCGGCGAGGCCGCCCGCGCGGACGTCCACCGCAAGCGGGCCGAGTGCGACGCGATCGCCGTCGGCACCCAGACCGTCCTGGACGACGACCCCGAGCTGACCGTGCGCGACGAGCACGACCGCCCGGCCGGCCGCCAGCCGCTGCGGGTCGTGGTCGGCGACCGGGACGTCCCGGAGACCGCGCGGGTCCGCAACGACCGCGCCGAGACCCTGCTCCTGCCCACCCACGACCCCAACGAGGTGCTCCGGCAGCTCGACGACCACCAGATCCGCCACCTCTGGCTCGAGGGCGGGCCGACGCTGGCCGCCGCCTTCCTGCGCGCCGGACTGGTCGACCAGATCGTCGCGTACGTCGCTCCGGCGCTGCTCGGATCGGGCTTCTCCGCCGTCGGCGACCTCGGCGCGGAATCTATCGACCACCTGCGGCGCTTCACCCTTGCGGACGTCACTCGCCTCGGCGACGACGTCCGGCTCACCCTGACCCCCCTGGGAGGGAAGTAGATGTTCACCGGAATCGTCGAAGAGCTGGGAACCGTCGAGTCGCTCGACCTGCTGGAAGGCGACGCGGCCCGGCTCACCCTGCGGGGCCCGAAGGTGACCGAGGACGCGCGCCACGGCGACTCGATCTCGGTCAACGGCTGCTGCCTGACCGTGGTCGAGACCGGTGCAGGCACCTTCACCGCCGACGTGATGCGCGAGACGCTCCGCCGGACCAGCCTGGGCGGTGTCGAGAAGGGCTCGACCGTCAACCTGGAGCGGGCCGTCACCGCGCACGCGCGGCTGGGCGGCCACATCGTCCAGGGCCACGTCGACGGTGTCGGCACGATCGCGAGCCGCGAGCCGGCCGAGCACTGGGAGGTCGTCCGAATCGCGGCCGGCCCGGAGATCCTCAAGTACGTCGCGGAGAAGGGCTCGATCGCCGTCGACGGTGTCTCGCTGACCGTCACCGACGTCGACGACGCAACCTCGACCTTCGGGATCAGCCTGATCCCGACCACGCTCGAGCTCACCGTGCTCGGCCGCAACAAGATCGGCGACACCGTCAACCTCGAGGTCGACGTGATCGCGAAGTACGTGGAGCGGTTGCTGACCGCCCCGAAGACTGTTGTCGGAGGCAACGAATGATCGACTGGCTGCTGCACGAGCAGGTCACGATCGCCGGTTCGCCGGTGCTGGTGCGGGAGATCGTCGGCAACGTGTTCGGCCTGGCCAGCGCCCTGTTCGGGATGCGCCGGCTGGTGTCGGCGTGGCCGATCGGCATCGTCGGCAACGTGCTGCTGTTCACGGTCTTCGTCGGCGGGCTGTTCGACACCCCGCAGGACAAGGACCTCTGGGGCCAGGCCGGCCGCCAGGTCTTCTTCGCGCTCGTCAGCCTGTACGGGTGGTACCGCTGGTACCAGACCCGTCACGGCGGCGCCAAGACCGGCGTCCAGCCGCGGTGGGCCACGGCCCGGCAGCGCCTGGAGATGCTGGGCGCGGCCGTCGTGCTCTACGTGATCGGGTACTTCGTCCTGCGTGAGCTCGGCTCGTGGGGTCCGCAGTGGGACGCCTGGATCCTGACCGGGTCCATCCTGGCGACGTACGGGATGGCCCGCGGGTTCGTCGAGTTCTGGCTGGTCTGGATCGCGGTGGACGTCGTCGGCGTCCCGCTGCTGATCCAGGCCAAGTTCTACCCGTCGGCGGCGATGTACGTCGTCTACGGACTGTTCTGCGTGCTCGGGTTCGCGGCGTGGTGGCGGATCAACCAGCGGGAGACCGTAGCGGTCACCCCCGAACCAGTGGTGGTGGGTTAGACGATGGGCGAGGTACTGAAGCTCGACACGATCGAGCACGCGATCGACGAGATCCGCGCCGGCCGCGCGGTGATCGTGGTCGACGACGAGGACCGGGAGAACGAGGGCGACCTGATCTTCGCCGCCTCCAAGGCGACGCCGGAGCTGCTGGCGTTCCTGATCCGGCACAGCTCGGGTGTCGTCTGCGTGCCGATGGAGGGCGCCGAGCTGGACCGGCTGGGCATCCCGCTGATGACCCCGCACAACCGGGAGAAGCTGCGCACGGCGTACACGGTCTCGGTCGACGCCCGCGACCACATCGAGACCGGGATCTCGGCGGCCGACCGGGCCCGGACGATCCGGGTGCTGGCCGACTCCGCGTCGGAGTCGTTCGACCTGGTGCAGCCGGGGCACGTGTTCCCGCTGCGGGCGCGCGACGGCGGCGTCCTGGTGCGCCCGGGGCACACCGAGGCGTCGATCGACCTGGCCCGGATGGCCGGGCTGCGGCCGTCCGCGGTGATCTCCGAGCTGGTGAACGACGACGGGTCGATGAAACGCGGCGCGGAGCTGCGGGCGTTCGCCGACGAGCACGGCCTGGTGCTGGTCTCGATCGCGGACCTGATCGCGTACCGGCGGCGGACCGAGAGCCAGATCGAGCGGGTCGCGACCACCACCCTGCCCACCCGGTACGGCGACTTCGTTGCCCACGGCTACCGGAACACCGTCGACGGGTCGGAGCAGCTGGCGCTGGTCCGCGGCGAGATCGGCGACGGGCCGACGCTGGTCCGGCTGCACTCGGAGTGCCTGACCGGCGACGTGTTCGGCTCGCTGCGCTGCGACTGCGGTCCGCAGCTCGACGAGGCGATGCGGCAGGTCGCGGCCGAAGGCGGCGTCGTGGTCTACCTGCGCGGTCACGAGGGCCGGGGGATCGGCCTGCTGCACAAGCTGCAGGCCTACGAGCTGCAGGACGCGGGCCGGGACACGGTCGACGCGAACCTGGACCTCGGGCTGCCCGCCGACGCCCGCGACTACGGCACCGGCGCGCAGATCCTGGCCGACCTCGGCGTCAAGTCGGCCAAGCTGCTGACCAACAACCCGGACAAGCTGGCCGGCGTCCAGGGCTACGGCATCGAGGTCGTCGAGCGGCTCGGGATCTCGATCGACCCGACCGAGCACAACCTGCGCTACCTGCGCACCAAGCGCGACCGGATGGGCCACCACCTGCCCACCGGCACGGACGAAAAGGGAGTTCAGTAGATGTCGGGAAGTGGAGCACCCACGATCGAGACGCCGCGGGTGGAGGGCGCCCGGGTCGCGGTCGTCGCCGCGCAGTGGCACCCGAAGGTGACCGACGCGCTGGTCGCGGGCGCCGTACGGGCGCTGGACGAGTCGGGCGTCACCGACTACTCGATCATCCGCGTCCCGGGCTCGTTCGAGCTGCCGGTCGCGGCACTGCACGCGGCGAAGGCCGGGTACGACGCGGTGGTGGCGCTGGGCGTCGTCATCCGGGGTGACACGCCGCACTTCGAGTACGTGTGCCAGGCGGCGACGAACGGGTTGATGGAGGTCGGCCTGAGTACCGGCGTACCGGTCGGGTTCGGGCTGCTGACCTGCGACAACGACCCGCAGGCGCTGGATCGGGCCGGGCTGCCGGACTCGCGCGAGGACAAGGGGTACGAGTCGACGCAGGCGGCGCTGGTGACGCTGGCGGCGATCAAGAGCCTGTGATCGTCAGGACCTTTCGAGTACCGGCCACCGATCGAGGGCTGGTACTCGAAAGGTGTGGGAGAGGATTCGGGGAATGACTGGTGCGTGGACGGCGTCGGAGGTGCCGGTGATCGGTGCGCCGATGGCTGGTGGGGCGACCAAGCCGGCACTGGTTGCGGCGGTTGCTTCGGCGGGTGGGCTCGGGTTTCTTGCCGGGGGCTACAAGACGCCGGAGGCGCTGGGTGCGGAGATGGCCGAGCTCGGCGGCGCTGGGGTGCCGTTCGGGGTGAACCTGTTCGTGCCGGGGCCGTCGACGTTGACCGAGGCTGAGTTTCGGCGGTACGCCGAGGAGCTGGCCGACGAAGGTGCGCCGTACGGGCTCGAGCTGGCGGGGGCGCCGATGGTGGTGGACGACGATCACTGGCAGGGGAAGATCGATCTGCTGCTGGCGCATCCGGTGCCGTTCGTGAGCTTCACCTTCGGGCTGCCGGGGGCCGACGTGGTGAGTGCGCTGGCCGCTCCTGGGATGCAGGTGCTAGCGACTGTGACAACTCTGGGGGAAGCGCGGGCTGCGGTCGAGCTCGGCGTACACGGACTGATCGCCCAGGGGACGGAAGCCGGTGGGCACAGTGGGACGCACACGCCGGAGCAGCCGGAGGGCAAGCCTTTGCGTGAGTTGGTCCAGCAAGTGGTCGCGGAGACCTCGTTGCCGGTGATCGCTGCGGGAGGAGTCAGCGAGTCGTCGCAGGTGCGAGAGCTGCTGGCGTCGGGAGCAGCAGCGGTTGCCGTCGGCACCGTTCTGCTGCGGACGGACGAGAGCGGGGCGAGCGCCGTACACAAGGAAGCGATCGCGACCGCCGGCTCTGATGCGACGGTCATCACGCGGGCGTTCACCGGGCGCCCGGCGCGCGGGTTGCGGAACGGGTTCATCGAGCGTCACGAGGCCGGCGCGCCGAACGGCTATCCCGCGATCCACCACCTGACCCGGCCGCTGCGCGCGGCCGCGGCGGCCGCTGGGCAGCCGGATCAGGTCCACCTGTGGGCCGGGACCGGGTACGGCCGAGCGCGGACCGGGCCTGCCGCCGACGTCATCACCGCACTCGCCGCCGACCTGTAGAGGGTCGCTGAAACCTTCTGTCCGCGGCCATCGGTGCGGACACAGTGACGGCAGGCGGCAGACAGACGCCTGACAGGGCGTGATGGTTCGATCAGGCCAACCGCTCCCAGAGCGGTCTCCGGCACCTCTCTGCCGGAGGCCGCTCGCCGCCTGGGCGCGGCCTTCTCGGTGCCCGACAACTTCCGGAGGCTACTCAGCTATGTCCGTACGTCGTCCCTCAACCGGTCGGGTCGTGGCCGCTGCCGCGCTGCTGACGGGAGTTGGTCTGGTCGCCACGTTCACCGCTCCAGCTCTCGCGGCGCAGCAGCCGCCCGCAGCCCCGCCCACCAGTACGGCCATCGCCGGCGGCGCCCACTTCGCAGTCCTCGTTCCGGCCGGTGCCCCGCTGACCGCGGCCGAGGCTGCCATCACGGCGAACGGCGGAACCATCGGCCAGCGCTGGCCGCAGCTGGGTGTCGTGTTCGCCCGATCCACTCGAGCCGACTTCGCCGCAGCGGTCAGGCAGGCTCCCGGCGTCGAGTCAGCAGGCGCCACCCGCGCCCTCAACGACCTCGGCGCGGCAGCCAAGCACGCTCGTCGAGGTCCTCAATTTCAGCGCGTTCCTGCCGTCGGCGGCCTGCCCGCCGGCAAGTCGACCGCAGCCGAGCCCCTCGCGGCGAACCAGTGGAACATGAAACTGATCCAGGCCGATCAGGCCAACGCGGTGAACCCGGGCAGCCGGGACGTGCTGGTCGGCGTACTCGACAGCGGGATCGACGCGTCCCACCCGGATCTGGCGGCGAACATCGACCGGTCCGCGTCCGCCGGCTGTGGCACCGAAGGGGTTCCGGACACCTCCGAGGCCGCCTGGACCGATGACTACGGCCACGGCACGCACGTCGCCGGCATCGTCGCGGCGGCCAGGAACGGCGTCGGGGTGGCCGGCGTCGCGCCGAACGTACGGGTCGCCTCGATCAAGGTCAGCGACGCGGACGGCTACATCTACCCGGAGTACGCGATCTGCGGCTACGTGTGGGCGGCCGAGCACCAGGCAGACATCGCGACCGCCTCGTTCTCGATCGATCCCTGGTACCTGTGGTGTGACGACGACCCGGACCAGAAGGCGGTGTCCATCGCGATCCAGCGGGCCGTCAGCTACGCCGTCGGCAAGTCGGTGGTCCCGGTCGTCTCGCTGGGAAACCAGAACTGGGACCTCGCGCACGACATCACCGACACGCTCAGCCCGAACAACGGAACTCCGGTCACCCGGGCGACCGGCAACTCCTGCAAGATGCTGCCTGTCGAGGCCTCCGGCGCGAACGGTGTCACGTCGGTCGGGGCGTTCAAGGACCGCTACTACGCCTCGAACTACGGCGTCGGTGCGGCTGATCTGGCCGGACCGGGCGGTGACCGGTTGTTCCAGATCCCCCAGACCCCGGATGCCAACGGGCAGGTGCTGTCGACGGTGCCGGGTGGCTACGGCTACCTGCAGGGCACCTCGATGGCTGCCCCGCACATCGCCGGCGTGCTGGCGCTGGTGAAGAGCAAGTACCCGACCGTGTCCGGTCAGCAGCTGTTCACCGCCGCGGTGCGCAAGGCGGACATGCTGCCCTGCCCGGCCGGCGGCGTGCACGACCCAGGCGGCCAAGGCGCCTGGCGCGCGGTCTGCGAGGGCGGGGCGACCGGCGCCGGTTTCTACGGCGGCGGTCTGGTGAACGCGCTGCGCGTCGTCAGCTGACCACGCCCGGTTCGTCGTCCGGACGGCGGCAGGATTCTCCCGAGCGAGACGACTGCTGCTGTCCGGCGGCTACTGGCTCAGGCCGGCGAGAAGGTCCTGCAGCCGGGTGCGTTCGGCGGTGTTCCACTGATCGCTCCCGGTGAGCAGGTCCAGCGATTCGAGAGCCCGCTGCCAGGAGCGGCGGGCGGCGTCGTCCAGTCCGGCTTGATGCTGGGCCTCGCCCAAGTGGGCCAAAGCGTCGATCAGACCACCGGCGTTCTCCAGGCTGCTGTTGAGCGTCGCGGCCGCTTCGAAGTTTTCGATCGCGGCGGTCACGTCACCGCCGGCCTGTTGAGCCGAGGCCAAGGTGTCGAGGGCGTAGGCGCGTCCGCGGTCGTCGCCGGCCTCGCGGTGCAACTCGATCGCGGACGTCGCCATCGCGACGGCTTCGCCGTACTCGCCGAGGGCGAGATAGGTCATCCCGAAACTGTTCCGCAGCCTGGCTTCCTGGACGGTGTCGAGGTCGGCGGTCTTGTCCAGAGCCAGCCGCAACTGCTCGAGCGATTCGTCGTGACGGTCGAGCAGCCGGAGCCCGACCCCGAGGTTGCCCCGGACCATGAGCTCGCCGGCGCGGTGCTCCAGGTGCAGGAAGAGTTCCAGGGCTTTCGCGAGTTGATCACACGCCTCGCCGACGCGGCCGGCCATGCCCAGGGTCGCTCCGTGCTGGTTGTAGGCAAGCGCCAGCATCAGCGGATCGCCGGCCTGCCGCGCCGACTCGACGGCGATCAGCTGGACGACGTCGCTCCCCATCAGGGCGCGGCTGCGTTCCAGGTCGTCCCACAGACAGAACGCAAGATGCGCTGCCAGTTCGTGGCGGCCGCGCGCCGCGGCGTCGACGACCAGCGTGACCAGAGCGCTCCGCTCCTGGTCGAACCACCGGGTGGCCTGCCGGTGGTCCGCGAAGGACAGCGGCTGGATGTCGGACTCGGCCGCGGGAGTCGGCATGATCAGGTCGGACGGTGGACCGATGGCAGTGCGGGCTGCTGCTGCCGTGTGGAGGTACCACCGAGTCAGTCGATCGATGGCCGCTGTCCGCGCGGCGAGCGAGTCCTCGTCGTCGGAGCGCTCCCGGGCATAGGCCCGCAGTACGTCGTGGAGCTGCACCCGGCCGGTCGGGAGTTCATTGATCAGATGCAGATCGGCCAGCCTCCTGATGCATCGGCGAACCTCGCGCACCGACAGCGACGTCAGCGCCGCCGCGGCGGGCAACCCAAGATCGTCGAAGGGCGTCCGACCGATCAGCCGGAAGACGAGGGCGGTGGGAGCGTCCAAGGTCTGGTAGGACCACGACAGTACGGCCCGGAGATCGGTGCCGGCGCTGTCGCCGGTACTGAGCACCTCGAGCCGCTCCGAGCTGTCCTTCAGCTGACTGATCAGCTGCTCGGGTTCGAGCCAGGGAGACCGGTTGAACTGCTCGGCCACCACGGCCAGAGCCAGCGGCAGGTTTCCGCAGAGCCGGACGACTTCGGCCAGGGCGGCGCGATCGAACGAGTGCCGTGGCGCGATGGTCGTCACCAATGTCCGTGCATCGTCGTCGGCGAGCGGCCGGACGGGAATCTGCCGTACGCCGCCCTGAACGGTGAGGCTGCTCAACCGGTCACGGCTGGTCACCACCACGAAGGTCGACGCGCCTGGCAGCAGGGGACGGATCTGGTCGGCGTTCCGGGCGTTGTCCAACACCAGGAGCATCCGCCGCCTGGCGAGCTCGGTCCGCAGCAGCGCGGAACACGCATCGGCGTCCGTGGGGATCTCGGCACTCGGGACGTCGAGCCCGCGCAGCACGACGGCGAGTGCGGCCGGGACCTCCAACGGTTCCAGCGGACCGTAACCGCGAAGGTTGAGATAGAGCTGGCCGTCGGGGAAACGTGCTTTCTGCTGGTGTGCCCAGTGCACGGCCAGACTCGTCTTGCCGACCCCGGCCTCGCCGTGCAGAACCACGACCTCGGGTGGCTGGTCGGCCTCCGCGTCGTCGGGAACCAGGGCGTCCATCGCGGCAAGGATCTCTTCGCGACCGGTGAAATGACGGGCGTCGGCCGGCAACTGCCGGGGAACCTGACGACGGGAGGCGGACGTGGCCGACCGGCGACTCGGGTTCGAGTTCTCGGTGACGGTGTCCAGGTCGTCGTCGGACAGCAACTGCTGATGCAGAACCTGTAGTTCGGCCGCCGGGACGGCGCCCAGCTCGTCGAGCAGAAGAACCCGGAGTCTCTCGTACTGCTCGAGTGCCTCGGCACGGCGTCCGGCGGCGGCGAGTGCGAGAAGCAGCCGGTGCCACAACGACTCACGGAACGGATGTCGCGCGGTCAGGATCCACAGTTCGTCGGAGTCGTAGCGGTCGCGCTCGGCGGCCAGGTCGAAGTCGATCCGCCGTTCCACCGCTCCCAGGTACCGCTCGAGCAGCTTCGGCCGCTCGGCGTCCTGCAGTGGCTGCACGAAGACGTCACCGCTCAGTGGCTCGGCCCACAGCTCGAGCGCCTCGCGCAGGAGCCGGTGTTCCACCGTGCTGTCGGTGACGCGTCCGGCTTCGTCGAGCAGATCCGTGAACCGCAGGGCGTCGACGTCGGCCCGGTCGACACACAGCGTGTAGCCGTTGACATCGCGCGTGATCGCGTCGCTGCCCAGCGACCGGCGGAGCCGGGAGGCGACCGTGTGCACGGAAGCGCGAGGGTTCTGGGGGAGCCGATCGCTCCACAGACTCGCGACGATCGCTTCCATCGACACCGACTGCCCACCGTGGAGAGCGAGCAGGCCCAGCAGCGAACACCTCATCTGTCCGGCAACAGCAAGCCGTCGTCCGTCCCGGGTGACCTCGAAAGGACCCAGAAGCCTGACCCCGATGCGTGACACAGCGCCACAGTAGCCACCGAGAGGGTCGCGGGGCGGACAGGATCGAGACAGTTGCGAGACAGGAACGCCTGCCACGCTGGGCTGACGTGACGGCCCGGAGTGGAAGTTGATGCGATGTCGAACCTGTTCAGACGCCGAAGTACCAAATCCTTGGCGCTTTTCCTTGCGGCGGCCCTGTTGTTGTCGGTGGCAACGACAGGGCAGTCCCAAGCCGGCACGCCCGCCGCTGCGGCTGGGACAGCGACCACAGCATCTGAACAACCCCCAGCGGCGGGGGTCGACGTCCTGGCGGTCAAGGACCGCGCCGCCGTCATCGGGGCCCAGTGGAAGTCGTCCAAAGACCTTGTCTGGACCACGTCCGGCGACGCCGAGGGATTCCATCTCCTGACCGCCCAAGCCAGTACGGGGTACGCCTGGCGCACTGCCGCGACCCTGGCAGAGCCGGGGTTCGACGCCGACGCATGGATCGGCAACGCCTGTCTGACCGGTTCGGGCCGGAGGGCCGTCGTCGTCTACGCCCCTCGGACCTTCACGAACAAGCCTGAGCTGATGGCGCGTGGTGGATTCACCGCGATCGTCGATCTGCTCAGCGGCAGTGTGCGCAAGCTCGACCTGCAGGCGTCGCTGTCCTACTACAACCCTGGCTGTGGTGCGGGGGAGTCCGCAGTCCTCACCCAGAGCGGTGGCGAGGACAAGTCGTCGACCCGCCTGGTCCGGGTGGACACGGTCACGGGAAAGCTCGCGAAGCCGATCGAGCTCGAGGGCCAGGTGACGTCGTCCGTTCCGGTGCAAGGCGGTGCGATCGCCGCGGCGGACGGGAACCAGGTGGTCAGGATCAGCACCGCCGGCGTCCGTACGCCGGTGGTCGCGACCAGGTCGGTGCCGACCAGGTTGACCCCCGATGCCAAGGGTGGCCTGGTGTTCGTCGACCGGTCGGGCCAGTCGGGCGTGGTCAAGCGGATCGACTCCGCGGTCGTGGCCCGCCCACAGGGCAAGATCTCTGCGGTCGTCCTCGGCGAGGGACCGCTGACCAAGCTGGGAATCACTCGTGCGGCCGCGGGGCAGGTCTATCTGACCGGCGAACTCACCCAGGTCGCCGCCAACCTGCCGTCCACCGTGCACCGCCTCGACGGTACGGCGAAGAGCGCGCGGGTGAGCACGACCGGTGCCGCCGTGGTGACGAGATCCGCGTGGCTGGACGGTAAGGACACCCGCGGGTCGGGCGCCGAAGCCAGGCCGGCATCCATCGAGGTGCTGGTCCCGAGTACCGGCCGACGCGCCCCGTTCGTGGTCGAGCCGGGAGCAGTGGTGAGCCCGCACGCGGCGCAGGGAACCTCGCGGTCTCCCAAGCTGGCCAGGGTTTCCGGCGCGAAGGTCGGGGCAGCCGGTTCGCCGACCAACCCGGTCGAGGACGAGCGGGTGTGCGCGGTCCCGCGCAACGATCCGAAGAACCAGGCGATGCAGCCCAAGCCGCGACAGGTCGAGTGGGCCGTCGACCAGGCCGTCATGGGCACGCTCGATCAGCACATCTCCCGGCCGTACAACTGGAAGAACCTGAAGATGCCGGCCTACCGGCCGCAGACCCTGTTCCCCCGTCCCGCGTTGCTGGGTGGTGGCACCGTTCCGGCGCAGGTGATGCTCGGGGTGGCCGCGCAGGAGTCCAACCTCTGGCAGGCCTCCAAGCACGCGCTGCCGGGGGTGACCTCCAACCCGCTGATCGGGAACTTCTACGGGCTGGACTACTACGACGGCGACCCGGCCAACGACTGGGACGTCAACTGGGCCGACGCCGACTGTGGCTACGGCATCACCCAGGTCACCGACCACATGCGTCTGGCCGGCAAGGAGAACGGCAAGCCCGCCGCCTGGCCGTACGAGACTCAGCGGGCGGTGGCGCTCGACTACACCGCGAACATCGCCGCCGGCCTGCAGATCCTGATCGACAAGTGGAACCAGACCCTCGGTGCGGGCCTGGTGATCAACAACGGCAAGCCGCAGAGTCTGGAGAACTGGTTCTTCGCCCTGTGGGCCTACAACTCCGGCTTCTACCCGGACCAGCACAACGGCAGCCCCTGGGGTGTCGGCTGGGCGAACAACCCGGCCAACCCGGAGTGGGACGCCGGCCGGTTCCCGTTCATGGACGAGTACTCCGACGCCGCGCACCCGCAGGACTGGCCGTACCAGGAGAAGGTGCTCGGCTTCGCCGGGCACCCGATCGAGATGCCGGAGTCTCCCGGTGTGGTGGTGCGCGGGTTCAACCCGGCGTGGTGGACCAACGACACCAACAAGTTCAGGGTCAAGCCGGCCGAGAACACGTTCTGTGGCCCGGTGAACTCCTGTGATCCCAGCAAGATCGGTGACGGTGCCGCCAACGAGATCGGGGCGGGTCCCTGCACGCGGTCGGACTACAAGTGCTGGTGGCACGAGCCGGTGACCTGGAAGCAGTGCCCGGCGGAGTGTGGTTACGAGAGCGTCCGGTTCGACGCGTCGTACCCCGAACAGGCCGACGGTCTGTCGTACCCGCCGAACTGCTCGTTGCAACCGTCCAGCGACCTGTACTCGAAGGGGAACGGCGCACCGCCGGGGGCGCTGATCATCGACGACCAGCCCGACGGTACGTCGCCGGTCCGGACCGGGTGCGGCCGGCCGTGGACCAACGCGGGCACCTTCTCCCTCACCTTCACCGACGCCGGCGGGACCTATCCCGGCAAGATCGACACCCATCAGATCGGTGGCGGGTTCGGTGGCCACTTCTACTTCAGCCACACCCGCAAGAACGACCCCGAGGGGGCCAGGCTGAAGACGACCGGTATCTGGGCCCTCGGCACGGCCCGGAACGAGTGGTCCCGGATCGCGGTGCACCTGCCGGACCACGGCGCCCACACCCAGCAGGCGAAGTACGAGATCGACACCGGCTCGGGTTCGTTCACCAAGACCCGGTACCTGAGCCAGAAGCGGATGGCGAACAACTGGGTCTCGCTCGGCGTGTACCGGCTGACCGGTACGCCGCGGATCCGGCTGAGCACGATCACCGACGACGGGACCGGCAACGAGGACGTCGCCTGGGACGCGGTCGCCTTCCAGCCGTTGCCGGCCAAACCGAAGCACCTGGTCGTGGCACTCGGGGACTCCTACACCTCCGGTGAGGGCGCGGGCGACTACTACGGCGAGACCAACGCGGACCACGGCTCCAGCCGGTGGAACGGTTGCCGCCGCAGTGTCAACGCCTGGCCGCGCAAGGTGGTGCTGCCTGGCCAGACCCAGTCGCTGGGATGGCAGGCGGACCACTGGGACCAGAACGCCGAGCTCGGCTTCGTGGCCTGTTCCGGCGCCAAGACCGCGAACGTCGCCGACCGCCCGTACAGCGACGGCCGGAACAGCTACGGGATGGGGCAGTGGGGCGAGCAGCACCAGACACGGTCCGGCGCGCTGGACGAGAACACCACGTTGGTGATGCTCACGCTGGGCGGCAACGACGGCGACGGGTTCAGCAACGCTCTCGAAGAGTGCGGCACGCCGTTCAAGGACTGCAGTGTCGATCCGACGTTCATGACCAGGTACGCCGCCAAGATCGACCAGATGGCCGTCAATCTCAAGGCGACCCTGAAAGACGTGCGGAACAAGGCACCGAACGCCCAGGTCGTCCTTCTCGGCTACCCCGAAATGCTCAGCACGCAGCAGGCGTGTGCCGGCGCCTACACGATCGATCCGGTCGAAGCGCAAGTGCTTGCCCAGCTGTCCAGGCTCGCCAACTCGCGTCAGCTGTCGCTGACTCTGCAGCTGTCCACCGAGGGGATGAAGATCGCCTACAACAGCCCGGTGGACAAGTTCCTCGGGCATGCGGGATGCGACAGCGATGCCTGGATCAACACACTGCGCATCGGCCCGTACGGCGACGGCGACTTCCACGCCGGCGACCCGGCCAGTGTGCTGTGCACGTGGGAGATCCTCGGCGGTGCCTGCCTGAGCATGGAGTCCTTCCATCCCAACGGCAGCGGAACCACCGCGTACGCCGACGTGATGATGACCCGCCTGCGCGAACTCGGCTACAGCGGCCGGTGAGCTGGGACCGGTCGTCGCACCAAGCCATTCACACACTCCCGGCCGTTCACCTCACGGCCGGGCTCCATCACTCGGGACCCCTTCGACGAAAGGCTCCATCCATGCTCACGAAAGTATTCCTGCGGCGGCTGCTGGTCGCGGGGGCGCTGGCCGGCGCGCTGACGGCCAGTACGTTGACGGCAGGTGCGGCGGTGATCCCGGCCGGCGAGTCCGCAGCGGATGCCTCGGCGGCTGCTGCCGGGCTGGTGAAGGTGGCCGGCGACACCCAGCTGCCGCCCAAGCCGCCTGCCCCCAAGACCAAGGGCGGCGCGTCGATCGCCGGCGGCTGGTACGGCCCGTACCAGCTGCAGGTCTTCTACGGCGGCAACTGCCTCGACATGATGGGCAGCAGGGCCAGTGGAGCGATCGCCAAGCTGAACACCTGCCAGAGTGGCCGGAACACCCAGAAGTGGTGGGTCTGGCAGACCGAGGGCGACGGCTCGGTGTCGTACCGGTACCTCCAGAACGCGGACAGCGGGATGTGCCTCGAGGTGCGGAACACGGTGAACAACGGCGCCGCGTACCAGGGCCCATGCAACTGGAACTCCACCGAGATCTGGATCAAGTCGGGTGGCGCGAACAGCGGGTACTGGAACTACCGCAACCAGTACTCCTACCGATGCGTCGTGACGTACGGCTTCTCGCCGTACAAGGGCGCCGACGCCGTCCAGTGGGACTGCGCGAACGCGGCCAACCAGCTCTGGGCCGAACGCCAGTACTGATCACTGGTCCGGAAGGCTGGTCCCCACCCTGGACAGGAGGGTGGGGACCAGCTCCTCTACGTGGTCCGCGTGTGGGTCATCTTCCAGTTCGGGACCCAGGTCTTGCCGTTGTCGGTGGAGAAGAACTGTTCCCAGCGGGCCTGCTCGGTGCCGGGGGTCCACCGGAAGCGGACGTCGATGGGGTGGTCCTCCCAGACGTCGGGGCCTTCGAAGATGCCGACGTCGTTGCTGAAGGCACCGATGACCGGGGTCTCGAGTTGGCCGCGTTGGCTGTTGATCCAGTGGATCGACCAGGTGCCGGACGTGGGGTTGTAGACGCGGAAGGTCGCGCCCTGGAAGTCGAGGGCGGGGAACCAGCCCTCGTCGAAGCTGATCGCGCCGTCGAAGTAGGTCCAGGCCCGCATCGTCGACTCGACGTCGTACCACTCCGCCGGCTCGCCGAGGGCGGGGCGGCGGCGTTCGTTGCGCAGGTCCCAGCTGCCGACCAGGAAGTCGAAGTCGCCGGTCACCTTCGGGATGCCGAGCGGCGGCGGGGCGGTCTCGCGGCGGGTGAAGTCCATCGTCCAGTTGACCTCCCACGTCTCGCCACCGTCGGCCGAGAACGACTGCTCCCAGTGCGCGGTCGTGTCGGTGACGTCCGACCAGCTGTAGCTCGCGAGGATCGGGCGGCCGTCGTACGTGTCCTCGCCGACCAGCCAGCACGCGCCGTTCTCCCACTTGCCACGCACCGGCGGGAACACCTCGTACGACGTGCTGTTCACCCAGTAGATCGACCACTCCTCGCTTACCGGGTCGAACAGCCGCAGCGACAGCCCGTACGACCCCTTGGTCGGGAACTGCATCTCGTCGAGACTGATCGCGCCGTCGAAATGCGTCCGCGCGCTGCAGGTGCCGGCGTACTCGTCCCACTCGTCGCTCCCGGTCAGCGGCTTGAGCAGCTGCCGGTGCACCACGTCGAAGTGCCCGTTGAGAAAGTCGAAATCACTGGTCGCTTTGGTCATGCCCCGACCCTGCCAGCAAAACCTGACAGCTCATGGCAGTGTTTGCTCGGCCGCCAGGAATTCGCGACGCCGGTGGAGGCGACGAGGTGCCTGCCAGCGCTCCAGCAGGCCCGCGGCCCACGCCAGGGCGGCGAGGATGAACCACCAGTTGCCGAGTGCGATGTTGACCAGGGCGATCAGCAGGTTGAGGCCGAGCACCAGCACCAAGCCCGTCCGAGCCCGTCGGAGGTTGCGGATCCGGAGGTCGAGGAGCTCGATGGCGGCGGCGCGGACCTCCGGGTCGGTGGGGACCTGGCCGTCCCGCGCTGCGGCGCGGGCGAGGGTCCAGCCGGGCTCGGGGAGTCGGTCCAGGAGTGGGCGGAGGTCGCGGCGGTGCCGGTGGGATCCGACGGCGATCACGAGGCCGAACAGCAGTCCGACGGCGGCGCCGAAGACGACCGCGAAGGTGACGGTGTCACCGGACAGGACGATCAGGAGGGCGATCAGAGCGCCGACCGGCAGTCCGGCCAGTAGGACGAGTGCCCACACCGGTGCTGTCAGGTACGCGCGCATCGGGCAAGGCTGGCACAGCGCGGGGGTCGGACGAGGTGGGGCGGGTGGAAAGCTGACAAGGCGTGGCAGCGTTTTCGGCGTACGCTGGCGGCATGCGTTCGAGTCGGTTGCTGTCGATTCTGCTGTTGCTGCAGACGCGGCGGCAGTTGACGGCGCGGGAGTTGGCCGACGAGCTGGAGGTCTCGTTGCGGACGATCTACCGGGACGTCGAGGCGCTCGCCGCGGCGGGGGTTCCGGTGTACGCCGATCAAGGGCGCGCGGGCGGGTACCGGCTGGTCGACGGGTACCGGACCAGGCTGACCGGACTGACCGAGCAGGAAGCGGCGGCGCTGTTCCTCGTGGGGATGCCGGGGCCGGCGGCGGCGTTGGGGTTGACGGCGGAGACCTCGGCGGCGGAGCTGAAGTTGCTGGCGGCGTTGGCACCGGACCAGCGGGATCGCGCGGGGCGGTTGAAGAACCGGTTCTATCTGGACATGCCGGCCTGGTACTCCGACGCCGAGGACTCGCCGCACCTCGCGCCGGTGGCGGAGGCGGTGCTGCACGACCGGCGGATCAAGGTGCTGTACCGCCGGTGGGAGGCGCCGCGCGAGGTGGAGCGGCTGCTCGATCCGTACGGGCTGGTGCTGAAGAACGGCAGCTGGTACGTCGTCGCGGCCGCCTCCACCGCGGTGAGGACCTACCGCGTCTCCAACATCCTCGAGCTGACGATCACCGACGAGGAGTTCAGCCGGCCGCGCGGGTTCGACCTGGCGACGGTGTGGCGCGAGCACCTGGAGGAGTTCGACCAGCGGCGGTTCACCGGTACGGCGGTGGTGCGCGCGTCCGCGGGCCTCGTCCGACGGCTGAAGGACGTGTCGTTTCCCGTGCTGGTGAAGGCGATCGAGGGCGTCGAGCCGGACGACGACGGCACGGTGACGGTGACGGTGCCGATCGAGTCCGTCGGGAACGCCGCGTCGCAGTTCATCCGGTACGGCGACGAGCTGGAGGTGCTCGCGCCGGAGGAGGTACGGGCCGAGATCAGGCGGTTGGCTTCGACGGTTGCCGCGCTCTATCCCGCGCCGCGGTGATGAGCTCGTGCGGTACGGCGTACTGGGTGCGCCCTTGGAAGCCGGTCGTCGTACGGGCCGCGGTGAGGGAGTTGAGCAGGGCCTCCTCGACGGCCTCGAGCGTGGCCTGGAAGACCGGGCGGAGATCCTGGTCGGGCATCGGCGGCCGGTACGCCGTGGCGAACGCGATCGCGTAGTCGCCGCTGCCGGGCGCGTAGTCCGAGCCGATCCGGCCGAGCGCGAAGATCGCGCGGCGGGCGATCCGGCCGAGCTGCCGCGCGTCGAGCGGGAGGTCGGTGGCGAGCACGATCATGCAGGAGTTGCCGTCGGGCTCGATCCGTTGCGGCGCGGGGATCTGGGTGCCGAGGACCTGGAGGGTGCCGGAGAAGTTGGACTGCACGAGGACGCCGATCGTGCCGGCGGGCTGACCGTCCGCCAGCTCGCCGGCGGCCGCTGACGGATCCTCGCCGAGCAGGACCCGCCGGGACGCCGTACCGATGCCGGCCTTGAAGCCGAGCGCGCAGGTCCCGGTGCCTGCTCCGACGCAGCCTTCTTCGGGGCGGTCGGTGGAGGCACTCGTGAGGGCGTCGAGCACGTGCTGCTCGGTGATCGGGCGGCGGCGGATGTCGGAGAGGTAGCCGTCGTTGGTCTCGCCGACCACCGGGTTGAGGCTGGTTGCTCGGGGGTCGCGGTCGAGCAGGTAGGTGAGCAGGGCGTCGGCGGCGCGGAAGACCGAGAGGGTGCCGGTGAGCAGGATCGGGGTCTCCAGCCGGCCGAGCTCGTCGACCTGGGTGGAGCCGACGAGCTTGCCGTATCCGTTGCCCACAGCAACAGCTGCGGGGAGCCCGCTCGTGACGCCGGTGGGGACGATCGCGGTGACGCCGGTCTGGAGGTCGCCGTCGGCGATGGTCGTCTGGCCGACGGATACCCCTGGTACGTCGGTGATCGCGTTCAGCTCACCCGTCGGAAGGGTGCCGATGACGACACCCAGGTCACGCGCTCTCGTCTGCATGCCCACTATCGTCGGGCAGATGAAGCTGGAACAGGTGGTCGGGCGGGTGTGGGTCTATCCACACGATCCGGACCCGGAGGCCATCGGGGCTTCGGTGGGGATTGTTGCGGACGAGCGCGGCAGTGTGTTGATCGACGCCGGCAACAGTCCGGCGCATGCTCGGGAGGTTCAGCGGGCGATTGTGGCGGAAGGGCTGCCGGAGGTGCGGTGGCTGGTGTACACGCATCATCACTGGGATCACACCTGGGGTGCCGCGGCGTGGGGTGACGTCGAGGTGGTGGCTCATACCTCGGCGACCGCGCTTCTGGCGGAGGAGGCCGCGCGGCCTTGGAGTCATCAGTACTTGCGGGACCAGGTCTTGGAGAACCCGAAGCTCGGGCCCAGTTTCCGGGCGCGGGCGCTCGCCGTACCGGACTTCTCGGAGCTGCGGATCGTGGTGCCGGACACAACCTTCGACGACACCCTGACGTTGCCGACCGGAGTGCAGTTGCGGTACGTCGGGGGCCGGCACGCGGTGGACTCGATCGTTGCCGTCGACCCCGAGTCGGACGTGATGCTGGTGGGGGACTGTTACTACCCGCCGCCGTTTCACCTGCGGACCGAGGAGGACACGACCGACTTCGCGATGGCCCGCAAGCTGCTGCGCGAGGGACACACGTACTACGTGGACTCGCACTCGGAGCCGCGGAAGATGCGCTGAGCTCCGGTCAGCCGGCGGCAACGCCGAGCGGCCGGCCCGAGACCTCGGCCAGCGCCGTCGCGACCGTACGCGCGTTGGCCTCGAACTCCTCGTCGGGCACCGGCGGCAGGATGTCGCCCCACACCGACAGCAGCGGTCCGCGCAGCTGCATCATGCCGACCGGGCGCGCGAGGAACCAGATGTGGAAGTGGTCGTTCCCGTCGCCGAAGCGACTGAAGTGCGTGCGACCGACGCCGTCGATCCGGCGGATCGCCCCGGCCACGCGCTGGATCATCGGGCCGAGCTCCGTCAGCAGTTCAGGCGGCAGGGTGTCCAGCCGGTAGTGCTCGCGCGGCACGAGCAGGGCGACGATCGGCAGCCCGGTCGGTTCGAGTCCGGCCTTGAGCACCCAGCGCTCGTCGCCCCAGATCGCCAACGACTCAGGGCCCGTGCAGGTCGGGCACGGCTGACCGCCCTCCTCGCCGGCGCGCGGCGGTTCCGGCAGCACGGGCTCGGCGAGCGGGACGACCTGGACGTCGCCGTCGAAGGCGAAGAACGGACCGCCGAGCAGCGGTTCGGGCGACACGCGTTCGCCGTACGGGAGTCGCTGGTGGTAGGCGGCCGGGCGCAGGTTCATGCCCGAACTCTGCCTGCTGCCGGGCCCGGACGTCACGGGTATTACCGTTTCCGGCATGGCGATCCAGGAACGGCCCGAGCTGGCCGAGGCGTTGGACCTGACCCAGCACCCGGAAGGCGGCTGGTTCCGCGAGACCTGGCGGTCGGAGGTGTCCTTCGAGCCCGCCGGGTACGACGGCGAGCGGGCCAGCGCGACGGCGATCTACTTCCTGCTCGCCCCGGGCGAGGAGTCGCGCTGGCACCAGGTGCGCTCGGCCGAGATCTGGCTGTGGCACTCCGGCGGCCCGTTGACCCTCGACCTCGGCGGCACCGGCGACGACCCGGAACTGGCCGAGTCGATCACCCTCGGCCCGGACGTGAAGGCGGGTCAGCTGCCGCAGGCCGTCGTACCGGCCGGGGCCTGGCAGGCCGCGCGACCGGTCGACGACGAAGCGGTGCTGGTCTCGTGCATCGTGTCGCCCGGCTTCGACTTCGCCGACTTCACGCTGCGCTGAAATCAGCACAGGACGCTGCGCTGAAATCAGCACAGGACGCTGCGCTGAGGCCTTAGATCAGAACAGTGGCCAGCGCCTCGTAGCCCGGCAGCAGATCCGGGCCCTCCTTGCCGAGCTGCTGGATGACGACCTGGTCGGCGCCGGCGTCGAGGTGGGCGGTGAGGCCCTCGGCGATCTCGACCGCCGTCCCGTGCAGTACGAGCGCGTCGACCAGGTGGTCGCTGCCGCCGTTCTCGAAGTCGTGGTCGGCGTACCCGAGGCGCTTGAGGTTGCTCCGGTAGTTGGTGAGCTGGAGATACCCGGCCAGGTACTCCCGCGCGATCGTCCGCGCGATCTCGGGATCGGTCTCCAGCACGACCTTGTGCTCGGGCGCCAGCAGTACGCCGGCGCCGAGCGTCTCGCGCGCCTGGCGCGTGTGCTCGGGCGTCGTCAGGTACGGAAGGGCGCCGGCCGTGCGCGCGGCGGACAGCCTCAGCACCCGCGGTCCGAGCGCCGCGAGAGCGCGCCGGTCGGTCGGGACCTTGGCCTCGTCGAGCGCGTCCAGGTAGTCGACGATCGTCTCGTACGGCGTCTTGTACTCGCCGGTGCGCTCGGGATGCCCGATCCCCACGCCGAGGACGAACCGGCCCGGGTGCTCCTCCTCCAGCCGGTGGTACGACGCGGCGACGGGCGCCGGGTCGTCCTTCCACATGTTCACGATGCTGGTGCCGACCGTGACCGCGTCGGTCGAGGTGAGCAGCACCTCCGCGTCCCGCAGGTCGGCGCCGGGGGAGGCGCCGAGCCAGAGCGCGCCGTACCCGAGCTGCTCCAGACCGGTGGCGAGTTCGGGTCCCCATTTCTCCGCCTGGTGCCAGACCCCGAACCGTCCCAGATCGACCGCCACGTCGTACTCCTCTCGTCCTTGCTTCCCTTGGGGCAACTCCGGGCGGAGAGCGGCCATTCCGGCGACACACCAAGTCTTCCGGTTACTCCTGCGTCACTCAACGATGGTTGCGTCAGCAACCAGATCGGTGAGCCCGCGCGCTGGCAGGGTGTGGGGATGCGCACACTGACCTACTACGTCGGCGCCTCGCTCGACGGGTTCATCGCGGATCCCGACGGCGGGCTCGGGGCGTTCCCGATCTCGCCGGAAGTCGTCGACCACATCGCGGGGGAGTACCCGGAGACGCTGCCCGGGCAGGCGCGCGAGCAGCTCGGCCTGAGCGGCCCCGGCCGGCACTTCGACACCGTCGTCCAGGGCCGCGGCAGCTACGCGCTCGCCCTCGACGCCGGCGTCACCAGCCCGTACCCGCACCTCAAGCAGTACGTCGTGACGTCGACGCTGCGGATCGAGGACCCGGACGTGACGGTGATCCCGTCCGACCCGGTCGGCGCGATCCGCGCGCTGAAGCAGCAGGACGGCGGCGGCATCTACCTCGCCGGCGGCGGCAACCTGGCCGGCCAGCTGCTCGGCGAGATCGACGAACTGATCGTCAAGGTCTACCCGGTCGTCCTCGGCGGTGGCATCCCGCTCTTCGGGACCGGGTTCTCGCCGACGAGCCTCACTTCGAGCACTCATCGGCTGCTCGCCGACGGCACCGCCGTACTGAGCTACCAGCTGTGACCGGACGGCAGCGGAAACGACTGCCACGAAAGGGAAACAGGCAGGAAAAGATTGCGTCAAGAATCGCCCTGAACGACCGGCAGCGGGCTGTCGCGGGACAACTTCGCGAGGCACTGTGACGTCTTAAGGAGGAGTGTAACCAACCCGCAGAACTCCCGGTCAGCGCGTCGTCACCGGACAAGACCAACCGCTGCAGTGGTATGAATCCTGCGGGCTTACACTCGCAGCGACTCGGCAAGCACCAACCCCTCGACCGCCGGGCCGCGGACACAGCGTTGTGGGCCGCATTCCCTGGAGACGGAAGAAGGGCGAGCAGTGAAGGTCGGAGTTCCGAAGGAAGTCAAGAACCACGAGTACCGGGTGGCGATCACCCCGGCCGGGGTGCACGAGTTCGTGCGCAACGGGCACGAGGTTCTGATCGAGCAGGGAGCCGGATCCGGTTCGTTGCTGCCGGACGAGGAGTTCGTCGCGGCCGGGGCACGGATCGTGCCGGCCGCCGACGACGTGTGGGGCGAGGCCGAGCTGGTCCTCAAGGTCAAGGAGCCGGTCGCCGAGGAGTACCACCGGATGCGCCGCGACCAGGTGCTGTTCACCTACCTGCACCTGGCCGCCAGCCCCGAGACCACCACGGCGCTGACCCGCTCGGGCATCACCGGGATCGCGTACGAGACCGTCCAGCTCCCGGACGGCTCGCTGCCGCTGCTCGCCCCGATGAGCGAGGTCGCGGGCCGGCTCGCGCCGCAGGCCGGGTCGTACCACCTGATGGCCAACGGCGGCGGCCGCGGCGTATTGATGGGTGGTGTCTCCGGCGTGCACTCGGCCCGGGTCGTCGTCATCGGCGCCGGCGTGGCCGGGATGAACGCGGCGGCGATCGCGCTCGGCATGCAGGCCGAGGTGCAGCTGTTCGACCGCAACATCGCGCGGCTGCGGGACGCCGACCGGACCTACCAGGGCCACCTGCACACGGTCGCGTCGAACGCGTACGAGATCGAGCGCGCGGTGCTCAACGCCGACCTGGTCATCGGCGCGGTGCTGGTCACCGGCGCCAAGGCGCCGAAGCTGGTCAGCAACGAGCTGGTCTCGCGGATGAAGCCGGGCAGCGTGCTCGTCGACATCGCGATCGACCAGGGCGGCTGCTTCGAGGACTCGCACCCGACCACGCACGCCGACCCGGTCTACAAGGTGCACAACTCGCTGTTCTACTGCGTGGCCAACATGCCGGGCGCGGTGCCGAACACCTCGACGTACGCGCTCACCAACGTGACGCTGCCGTACGCCGTGGAGCTGGCGAACCTCGGCTGGCGGGAGGCGCTGAAGAACGACCACAGCCTCGCGCTCGGCCTGAACACCTTCGACGGCCACGTCACCTACGGCCCGGTCGCCGAGGCGCACGACCTCGACCAGCTCAAGCTCGACGAGGTCCTTGTCTGACCCGACGGGCAGACTGCTCCACATGAGAGACATCGGGAGGGCGGTCAGCGCCTACCTCGACCATCTGACGGTCGAGCGCGGACTGGCCGCCAACACCCTGGCGTCGTACCGGCGGGACCTGCGCCGGTACGACGAGTACCTGGCCGGCGCGGACATCACCGCGCTCGGCCGGATCTCCGAGGCGGTGGTCGGCGACTTCCTGATGCGGTTGCGGGAGGGCGACGCCGACCATCCGCCGCTGACCGCGTCCAGTGCGGGACGCACGGTCGTCGCGGTCCGCGGGTTCCACAAGTTCTGCCTGCGTGAAGGGCTCACCCCGACCGATCCGGCCGCCGCGGTGAAACCGCCGGTCCCGCCGCAACGGTTGCCGAAGGCGCTGTCCGTCGACGAGGTGACCCGGATCCTGACCGCGGCCGCCGGGGCCGAAGCCGAGCCCGCGGTGCTCGCGACGCGGGACGCGGCGTTGCTGGAGTTCCTGTACGGGACCGGCGCGCGGATCTCGGAGGCGGTCGGGCTCGACGTCGACGAGGTCGATCTCGAGTCGGGGCAGGTGCTGCTGCGGGGCAAGGGCAGCAAGGAGCGCGTCGTACCGGTCGGGTCCTACGCGCGGGACGCGTTGTCGGCGTACCAGGTCCGCGGGCGGCCGGAGCTGGTGGCACGTGGTCGTGGGACGCATGCGCTGTTCCTCAACGCGCGCGGTGGGCGGTTGTCGCGGCAGAGCGCATGGACGGTCCTGCGGAGGGCGACGCAGCGGGCGGGGATCAGCAAGGAGATCTCGCCGCACACGCTGCGGCACTCGTTCGCCACGCACCTGCTCGACGGCGGCGCCGACGTACGGGTCGTGCAGGAGTTGCTCGGGCACGCGTCGGTGACGACGACGCAGGTCTACACGCTGGTGACTGTGGACAAGCTGCGCGAGGTGTACGCGACGTCGCACCCGCGCGCGTTGTCGAGCTGACCGGACGCCCACCACTCACCAACCTTCGGCAGGCCGCGCTCGTTGAGCGTGAGGTGCCCGCTGCTCGCGCGGTTTCGGGTGGTTGCTGAGTGGTGGGCGTCCGGGCCCTCACGGTTCCGCGGCGTCGAAGGTGGCTCGGAGGCCGCCCAGGGGAGACGCGGTGAGCTGGAGGGAGCCGCCGGCGGCGAGTGCTGTCCGGCGGGCGATGTCGAGCCCGATGCCGGTGCTGCCGGGCGATCCAGGGGTGCCGTCCGGTGGCAGGCCTGGGCCGGCGTCCTCGACCCAGGCGTGGCGGTTCGCGTCGACCCCGACCCGGATCTCGGTGCCCTCGGGTGTGTGCCGGAACGCGTTGTCCAGCAGTACGTCGAACAGCGCGGCCAGGTCGTCCGCGCCGATCCGCACCGGGATCGGCCCGTCCGCGAGGTCGCCGGTCAGGCGGCGGCCGGCGTCGTCGGCCAGCGCCGACCAGAAGTGCAGCCGTTCGCGGGCCACCGCGGCCAGGTCGCTGCGCACCGCGCCTCCGGCTCGCACCGGCCGGCGGGCGGTCCGGATCATCTCGTCGATCTCGGCCGTGATCCGGTCCACGCCGGTGGCGAGGCGGGCGTTCTCCTCGGGATCGCGGACCCCGCCGACGTCGAGCCGCAACGCGGTCAACGGCGTCCGGAGCCGGTGGGCCAGATCCGCGCTCTCCGTCCGCGCGGTGGTGAGCAGCTCGTCGATGCGCAGCGCGAGCCGGTTCAGCTCGGCGCCGACCTGCCGGACCTCGGGCGGCCCGGCCGGAGTGACCCGGGCGGTCAGGTCTCCCTCGCTGAGCCGGCTGGCGGTCCCGGCCAGGCTCGCGATCGGCCTGACCACCCGACGGCCGAGCGCGTCCGCCGCCAGCATGCTCGTCGCGAACAACGCCAGACCGCCCAGTGCCAGCAGCAGCCAGCTCCGGGCGACACCGGCCCGCAGCTCCGAGCTCGGAATGAAGACGCGCACCACGGAGGTCCCGTCGGTGAGCGACTGGACCGGGACCAGCACCTCCCGGCCGCCGGCGGTCTCCGCGACGAAGGAGGCTCCGTCGCGTTCGGCCAGCTGCACCGAAGCCGATCTCGGCGTGACCGCGCCCGCGCTGGTCCCGTCGGGCCGGAACACGGTGGTGCGGTCGTCGGGCTGCACCGACGCCGATCCCAACCCGGCGACGAGGTCGGCGGTGGACTGCGCGCGCAGCAAGGCGTTCGCGGTGGCGTTGGCCGCGGCCTCGGAACGCAGCAGCAGCCCGACCGGTACGAGGGCGAGCACCAGAACGAGCAGCGTCGTGACCGCGACCAACTCAGCGATCCGGCGGCGCATGTCAGCAAGCCTCCGGCGCGCTCGACCGACGGTGCGTCAGCGGATGTCCGGCGCGGTCGGGAAGGCGGCGCGTCAGCGGATGTCCGGCGCGGTCGGGAAGGCGGCGCGTCAGTGGGTGTCCGGTGCGGTCGATCCGGCGGCGCATCAGCTGGTCTCGGGGGCGGTCAGGCAGACGCCGACGCCGCGGACGCTGCGCAGGTAGCGCGGCTCCCGGGCGGTTTCGCCGAGCTTGCGGCGCAGCCACGACAGATGGACGTCGACCGTCTTCTCGGCGCCGCCGTACGCGAGCTGCCAGACGTCGACGATCAGCTGCCGCCGCGTCACCACCTGGCCGGGGCGTTCGGCGAGGTAGGCGAGCAGGTCGAACTCGCGAGGGGTCAGGTCGAGCACGGACCCGTCCAGCCGGGCGACCCGGCCGCCCAGCTCGACCGTCAGGCCGCCGACCGAGAGCTCGCGGGGCCGGTTCGGGGCGCCGCTGCGCCGCAGGACGGCCTGGATCCGGGCGTGCAGCTGCTCCGGGCTGAACGGCTTCACCAGGTAGTCGTCGGCGCCGTCGTGCAGGGTCCGGACCATCAACGGCTCCTCGTCCCGGGCGGTGACGACGATCACCGGGACCTTGCTGACCGCGCGGGCCATCCGGAGGATCTCGCCGCCGTCGACGTCCGGCAGGCCGAGGTCGAGCAGGACCAGGTCCGGTCCGCCGGCGGTGAGCTCGGCCAGGCCGGCCAGCCCGGTCGGCGTCGTACTGGTCGCGTACCCGTGGGCCCGCAACGCGCGGAGCAGCGCGGCCCGGACGTCGGCATCGTCCTCGACGACCAGGATGTGCGGCATGGCACCGACCCTAGAGGGCGCGGGGAGCGGATCCGGGCGGCCTCGACGGGTCTTACGCTGGCTTTAGCGTGGCGTTAGGACAACGGTGACGAGGGTGGGTGACATGAAGAGAACACTGTTGATTCCCACCCTGTGCCTGACCGGCGCGCTCGTCGTTGCCGGCGGTGCCACCGCGGCACTGGCCGGCACCGGCTCATCCGGTCCGGCCGTCCTCACCGCCGCCGAAGTCGACCAGCAGCTCGCCGCCGCACCGGCCGCGACCACTCCTGCGGCAGCCGACCCCGTGAAGGCTCATGGGGGACCGGTGAACACCGTCATCGGAGGGTCGAAGAGCGCGTCGACGGTGGCGGCGTACTGCCGTGCGGACAAGATGACGAACGTCAGCTTCGCCGCACGCCCGGGCTGGAAGCGCACCGGCGCGCTGGAACCGGTCACCATCGACGTGCTCGGCAAGCAGCGATCCGCGGTCGCCGCGACCCACGTCAAGGGGACCGAGCGTGAGCAACTGGCCGTCTACTGCGTCGGCAACGCCGCGTCGACGGCGTCGCGGGTCCCGGGCGGCGACTGGTTGGTCAAGCCGACCCATGGTCTGGTCGATCGAGCCGACGACGGGCGTCGGGTGCTGCGCCGGGTGACCCCGCGGGACGAACTGCACCGGGTGACCCCGCGGGACGAGCCGCACCGGGTGACCGGGACCAAGTGACCGGAGCGACCTGACCGCCACGACCGAGACCCCCACGGACGGCCTCGCGTCGTTCGTGGGGCCCGGCACCTTAGGGTGGCGACCGTGGCGACGGACTCGGCGAGTACTGAGGAACGGCACGCGAGCTGGCTGGAGCTGTTCTTCGACCTGACCGTGGTCGCGGCCGCGGCGCAGATCGCGCACCGGCTGCACGGCGCCGAGAGCATCGGACAGGTCGCCGCCGGTGCGGCGATGTTCTACGCGATCTGGAGCGTCTGGACGACGACCAGCGTGTACGCGAACGTCGCCGGCGAGCGGACCCGGCAGCGCGCCGTCCTGCGCACGATGCTCGGGATCGCGGTGATGGCCGCGGCGGTGCCCGGGGTGTTTCCCGAGCTGCTGCCCGGCGAGCACCACGACGCACCCGAGGGCCGTACGGCGGTGTTCGTCGTCGCGTTCCTGATCTGCCGCGGGATCGCGTCCCGCTCGGCCGCGCGGGACGGACAGGTGGTCACCTTCTGGCCGGCCACGCAGTCGGTCATGGCGACGCCGTGGGTGGTGTCGCTGTTCGTCCCGGAGACCGTCGCGTACTGGCCTGTGGGGTTTCGCGATCGTCGTCGACCTCGCGTTCTCGATGGTCGGCGCCGGCAATCCGCACGCGGTCGAGGAGATGACGAACCGGGCGCGGCGGCGCCAGGAGGAGAACCGGGAGCGCGAGCAGCGCCGGCTGGCCCAGCTGATCCAGCGCGGCATCTCGCCGGACCGGCTGCCGGCGCCGCGGGTCAACCTGCTCTCGGTCGCCCAGGTCGAACGCGGTCACCTCGACGAACGGCTCGGCCTGTTCGTCATCATCGTGCTCGGCGAGGCACTCGCCCAGGTGGTCGCCGCGAACACCGAGCTGGACTGGACCCGGGCGGTGATCGTGTCGTCACTGGCCGGCTTCCTGATCCTGGTGCAGCTGTGGCAGCTCACCAGCTTGTACGGGTTCACGCCGGCTCCTCGCCGTACGGCGTCGCTCGAACCGTGGCAGGCGCTGCCCGCGCACCTCGGCGTGACCGCGTCGATCGTCGCGATCGCGGCCGGCTTCGGCGGACTGATCCCGGCCGCCGGCGAGCACCTGCACACCAAGGACCGCTGGTTCGTCTTCGGCGGGCTCGCGCTGTACGTGATCACCAGCGTGGTCGCGGCGCTGTTCGGCCGGGCGCCGCTCAAGTGGTACCTCGGGTGGGCGCTGCCGAGCCTGCTCGTCCTCGCCGCGGTCGCGGTCTTCGGGCACCCGCTGCCGGCCTGGTCGCTGGCGCTGATCGCGTACGGCGTGCTGGCGTGGTTCGCGGCGTACAACAAGCTGGTCGACACGCGGAGGGCGTGAACGGACCCGGTGCTTGCGGTTGATCGACGGTGTGCGATCATCCATGCACGGTCGGTCACCTTTCTCCGGTGATCGGCCTGCTGTGGAATGCCGACCGGAAACCACCCGACCCGGCTGCGGAGTGGCCGCTTGAGAGTGCTTGAATGCACGCTTACAGTCGCTGGGATCGCCCGTATCGGTTGAAAGGTTTGACGAGTCATGAACGAGTCGACATTCCCGGGCACCCAGCACCACGACCAGCACCAGTACGTGACGCCGTCGACGGAACCGATGTCGCCGGCGCCGGAATCGAGCACCGAACCGAGCACCGAACCGAGCACGACGCCGCAGGAGTCGCCGGCCACCGCCGACCAGCAGCGTCCGATCATCCCGAACAACTATGCGGAGATGCCCCGGCCGACGGCCAAGCTCACCGCGGAGGACATGGCACCTGTGAATGACCCGCACGGCCCGAGGCACAAGATCGGGCCGACCGGACGGCCGCTTCCCGATCTGCCGGAGGTGCTGCCGCCGACCCGTCGCGGGCCGGCCCAGGTGATCGCGATGTGCAACCAGAAGGGTGGCGTCGGCAAGACCACGACGACCATCAACCTGGGCGCCGCGATCGCCGAGACCGGGCGCAAGGTGCTGCTGATCGACTTCGACCCGCAGGGCTCGGCCTCGATCGGGCTCGGTGTGCAGCCGCACGACCTGGACCTGTCGGTCTACAACCTGCTGATGCAGCGCGACATCCGGCCCGACGAGGTCATCCAGGCCACCAAGGTCGAGAACCTCGACCTGCTGCCGGCCAACATCGACCTGTCCGCGGCCGAGGTCCAGCTGGTCCAGGAGGTCGCCCGGGAGTACACGCTGCAGCGCGTGCTCGAGCCGATCATCCCGCACTACGACGTGATCCTGATCGACTGCGCGCCCTCGCTCGGCCTGCTCACCGTCAACGCGCTGACCGCGTCGCACGGCATCGTCGTACCGCTGGAGTGCGAGTTCTTCGCGCTGCGCGGCCTGGCCATGCTGACCGACACGATCGGCAAGGTGCAGGACCGGCTCAACCCGAAGCTGGAGATCGTCGGCATTCTCGGCACCATGTTCGACGGGCGGACCACGCACGCCCGGGAAGTGCTCGACCGGGTCGTCCAGGCCTTCGACGAGCGCGTCTTCCACACCGTCATCCGGCGTACGGTGAAGTTCCCCGAGACCACGGTCGTCGGCGAGCCGATCACCACCTACGCTCCCTCGTCCCAAGCGGCTACGCAGTACCGCGACCTTGCCAAGGAGGTGCTGGCGCGTTGTCCCGCCGGGTGAGCCTGCCAGGTGCCAGCGAGCTGTTCGGGGGTGCGGCACCGAAGCAGACCAGACCCGAGAAGCGCACCGCCACCGACGGACCGGCGCTGTCCGACCGACCGGCTCCCAGTGGCCGCTCGCGGACCGCCGTCGAGGACCGCAAGTCCAGTGGACGGATCCGGCACGACACGAAGATCACCGTGTACGTGACCGAGGAAGAGCTGATCGGACTCGAACAGACCAGACTCGCGCTCCGCGCCGAGCACGGCCTGACGGCCGACCGCGGCCGGATCGTCCGCGAGGCGATCGACGTCCTGCTGGCCGACTTCGTCGACCACGGTCCGGACTCGGTGCTGGTGCAGCGGCTCCGGGCTGCCGCGGAGTAGGTCCGTCATGGCCGACACCTCGACGGACCTGCCGCTCGACCTGCCGACCGATCGGCCCGACGGCGAGTCGTCCGGCAAGGGCTTCAGCGTCCACCTGGTCAACTTCGAGGGGCCGTTCGACCTGCTGCTGCAGCTGATCAGCAAGCACAAGCTCGACATCACCGAGATCTCGCTGTCGAAGGTCACCGACGAGTTCATCGCCTACATCAAGGCGCTCGGCTCGGAGTGGGACCTCGACCAGACCTCGGAGTTCCTGCTGATCGCGTCGACGCTGCTCGACCTGAAGGCGGCGCGGCTGCTGCCGCAGGGCGACGTCGAGGACGCCGAGGACCTGGCGCTGCTCGAGGCGCGCGACCTGCTGTTCGCGCGGCTGCTGCAGTACCGGGCGTTCAAGCAGATCGCCGCGCTGATCCAGCAGCGGGTTGCCGAGGAGGGGCTGCGGTTCCCGCGCGCGGTGGGGATGGAACCTCGGTACGCCGAGCTGCTGCCGGAGGTCCTGCTCGGGGTCAGTCCTGACGAGTTCGCCGCGCTGGCCGCTGCCGCGATGGCGCCGAAGAACCTCATTCCCGAGGGCGTCTCGCTGGCGCACCTGCACTCGCCGGCCGTGACGGTGCGCGAGCAGGCGGCGATCATCATCGAGCGGCTGCGGCTGCAGCGCACGACGACGTTCCGGACGCTGGTGTCGGACTCGCCGGACACGGTGACGACGGTGTGCCGGTTCTTGGCGTTGCTGGAGCTGTTCCGGGAGGCGGCGGTGACGTTCGAGCAGGTGACGCCGCTGGGGGAGCTGACGATTCGCTGGACCGGGACCGACGAGGGCGAGATCGCCGTGGGCGACGAGTTCGACGAGGTGACGCCGGCGGAGTCGGCCGAGGGTGAGGCGCCCGAGGTGACCGACGACCACATCACCGCGTTCATCGCCGAGGGCGAGTCGCTCACCGAGGACGAGCCCGAAGACGTTGCGCCCACCGAAGAAGCCCCGACCGAGACGGCAGGCCAGTGACCGATTCCCACGACCCCACCGCCGATGCCCTGGACTCGGTGAGCACCACGGAGACGCAGGCGGACCAGCACGACGAGGCGGAATCCGAGTCGGCCGCTGCCGACGAGCGTGCGGCCGACGACGCCGCCCAGGTACCGGCCACCGACGAGCGTGCGGCCGACGACGCCGCCCAGGTACCGGCCACCGACGAGCGTGCGGCCGACGACGCCGCCCAAGTACCGGCCACCGACTCGGGGGCGGATCCTACTGAGGAGTCCGGTGCTGACGGGGCGGACTACTTGGGATCGGACGAGGACACCGAGCCGGCTGCTGCGGGCGACTCGTCTGCTGACCCGGACGGCGACCCGGTTCAAGTACCGGCCACCGACTCGGGGGCGGATCCTGCTGAGGAGTTGTTGCTGCAGCTCGAGGAAGAGCCGGCCGCGGGGGAGGTGGTGATCGACGACGTCACCATGCGGCGGGCGCTGGAAGCGATCCTGATGGTGACCGACGAGCCCTTGCCTGCTTTGGTTCTGGCGCGGGCCGTCGGACGCCCGGTCGGCGACGTGACCGGGGCGCTGAAGGAGCTGGCGGGGGAGTACACCGAGCAGGGCCGCGGGTTCGACCTGCGGGAGGTCGGCGGTGGCTGGCGGTACTACACGCGGCCCGCGGAAGCGCAGTACGTGGAGAAGTTCGTGCTCGACGGGCAGCAGGCGCGGTTGACGCAGGCGGCGCTGGAGACGCTGGCGGTGGTCGCGTACAAGCAGCCCGTCAGCCGGGCGCGCGTGTCGGCGATCCGCGGCGTCAACGTCGACGGCGTGATGCGGACGCTGATCAGCCGCGGTCTGGTCGAGGACGCCGGCGCGGACACCGAGTCCCAGGCCACCTTGTACCGGACCAGCTCTTATTTTCTGGAGCGAATGGGTATGCAGAGTCTGGACGACCTGCCGGAACTCGCCCCTTACCTGCCGGAGATGGACGACATGGAAGAAGAGCTCGCCGCCCAGAGCACCGCGACCGCCGAAGACCTCGGCACCGAAGGCACCGGTACGCCGGACGCCGCGACCCCGCCGGAGGCCGTCGGCACGCCTGGCCCTGCGGAGGCGGTGACCTCCGACGTGGGGGCCGCGGGGATCGACGGGGACCTGAGCACCACCGGTGATCCCCAGCTCGATCTCGAGCACGAGGAGCCGGAGCTGGAGCCGGCCGAGGAGCTGGAGGCCGGTGGCGACACCGAGCTCGACCAGGAAGAGGCCGACCCCGCCGAGATCCCCGAGACCGGCGGCGACTCCGAGGACGGCACCGGCGACGACGCGGCCGACGACTCCGACGACGACGGCGTGGAGATCGTCGTCCCCGAGGACGACGACGATGACGACGACGAGGACGACCTGGTCGACGACGACAGCGACGACGAGGACGACGATCACCTGGAGTCGGCCGAGGAGCTGACCGAGGAGCGAACGGCAGGCGATGTCGGCGACACCGAGCCTGCGCAGTACCGTGTCCGTAGTGATGACTGAAGACAACGGGATCCGGCTGCAGAAGGCCCTCGCACAGGCGGGCGTGGCGAGCCGGCGGAACGCCGAGCTGCTGATCGAGCAGGGCCGCGTCGAGGTGGACGGCTCGGTCGTCACCGAGTTCGGCACCCGGGTCGACCCCGCGGTCTCGGTGATCCGGGTCGACGGCGAGCGGATCCCGCCGACCAGCGCGCACGCGTACCTGGTGCTGAACAAGCCCCGCGGCGTCGTCACCACGATGGCCGACCCGCAGGGCCGGCCGTGCATCGCCGACTACGTGCAGGACCGCGACGAGCGGCTGTTCCACATCGGCCGGCTCGACACCGACACCGAGGGCCTCCTGCTGCTCACCAATCACGGTGAGTTCGCGCACCGGCTCGCGCACCCGTCGTACGAGGTCAGCAAGACGTACGTCGCCGAGGTCGACGGCAACGTCAAGCCCGTCGTCCTGCGCCGGCTGCTCGACGGCGTCCACCTCGACGACGGCGAGGCCCGCGCCGACACCGTGAAGGTGACCGCCGAGATCAAGAACCGCACGCTGGTCCAGATCACCCTGCACGAAGGCCGCAACCGCATCGTCCGCCGCATGTTCGACGCGGTCGGCCACCCGGTCAAACGCCTCACCCGAACGGCGATCGGCCCGGTCCGCCGCGGCAACCTCCACACCGGCGAACTCCGCGAACTCGACCCCAAGGAACTCGGCCAACTCCTCGACCTCGTCGACCTCTGATCCCACGGCCATACTGGCCGTATGTGGGCGGTCATCGGGGTGTGGGACATCGACGCGGACGCGATCGAGCCGCTGCGTGACCAGCTCACGCTGATGGCCTCGAGCAAGATCGGCCTGCCCGGCTTCGTGCACGGCACCTGGACCCGCGACGGCCACATGATCCAGGTGTACGCCGACGAGGCCGACGCCCGCCGCTACCACCAGGCGATGATCGACCAGGGTGCCGTCGAACCACCCGGTGTCCGCAACGTCGTCTGGGCCGTCGCCGAGGTCGGCGCCGAGTCCGACGCGTCCGGCTGGACGGATCGCGCGGGGCAGCACCATCCGCCGACTACGTCGCCCGAGCCGCCCGGCTGAAGCACGGCGCCGGCGGCTCAATGCCGAGCGCCCGGTGGGGCGAGGCTAGAGCGTTCGCGCGAAGAAGCCGCGCAGGAGCCCGCGTACGGCAGCGGTCGTGTGCGGGTTGTTGCCGAGGAGGGTCGTGCGTTCGGCTGAGGTCATCAGGCCGGCGGCTACCAGTTGCGGGGCGAAGGCGGCGTAGTCGGTGAAGGCCCAGTGGTTGGCTTGGTGGAGTTGCGTACGGCGTACTGGGCCTCCGTGGGACTGGACGGCGTTCCAGGTGCGGTCGAAGCGGGGGTTGGTGTAGCCGTAGGTGCCGACTCGGCGAAGGTCTAGGGCGCGGTGGAGGTTGCGTGGGTGCGGGTGGCGGCCCAGTCGACGCCGGTGGAAGGGAGTTCGGGGTGCAGTACGCCGGCGTCGAGGCTGCCGAAGACGGCGGCGGCCGTGGGGGACAGGTGTGGGGCGCGTTGGTAGCCCCGGGTGGTCGACGCTGGGTAGTAGATCGTCACCATGAGTTCGCGCGTGGGGGCGTTGTTCCACGGGTCACGGCGGGTTGAGTCGACCAGGTGCAAGGTCGTCGTACCGGTGCGGTGCGGACCGGTTGGCGGGGGCAACCGAAGGGTCGGCGGCGTGGTCGATGCCGCGGCAGGCAAGGCCCCGGCGACGGTGGTGGACGCGACGGCGGCGATGAAGGTTCGTCTCCTCATGGGTACGACGTTGGCAGCCGCAACCATCGTGGTCACTGCTGTCGGGCGGAACTCCACCGACGATCCACCGGCCGCCGGAAAGCGCTCTCGAACCAGGGATGGTTGACATCAAAGGGGTAACGCCCCGAAACGCCGCGCCTGAGACAGGGCACGGATGTCGGAGCTGCGCCGTAGTGTGGGTGATGTGAACCGGCGAATCTTCGGTCTGGAGAACGAGTACGGAGTCACCTGCACTTTTCGAGGTCAGCGCCGACTGACCCCCGATGAGGTGGCGAGGTACCTGTTTCGGCGCGTCGTGTCCTGGGGGCGGAGCAGCAACGTCTTCCTCCGCAACGGGGCCCGGCTCTACCTCGACGTGGGCTCCCATCCGGAGTACGCGACCGGCGAGTGCGACTCGGTCACCGACCTGATCGCGCACGACAAGGCCGGTGAGCGGATTCTCGAAGGCCTGCTGGTCGACGCCCAGAAGCGGCTGCACGACGAGGGCATCTTCGGCGACGTCTACCTGTTCAAGAACAACACCGACTCGGCCGGCAACAGCTACGGCTGCCACGAGAACTACCTGGTCAGCCGGCACGGCGACTTCGCGAAGCTCGCCGACGTGCTGATCCCGTTCCTGGTCACCCGGCAGCTGATCTGCGGCGCGGGCAAGGTGCTGCAGACGCCGCGCGGCGCGGTCTACTCGGTGTCCCAGCGCGCCGAGCACATCTGGGAGGGCGTCTCCAGCGCGACGACGCGGTCCCGCCCGATCATCAACACCCGCGACGAGCCGCACGCGGACGCCGAGCGGTTCCGCCGGCTGCACGTGATCGTCGGCGACTCGAACATGTCCGAGACCACCATGCTGCTGAAGGTGGCCAGCACGGACCTGGTACTGCGGATGATCGAGGCCGGCATCGTGATGCGCGACCTCACGCTCGACAACCCGATCCGCGCGATCCGCGAGATCAGCCACGACATGACCGGCCGCCGCGAGGTCCGGCTGGCCAACGGCCGCGAGGCCAGTGCGCTGGACATCCAGGGCGAGTACCTGAACAAGGCCCGCGACTTCGTCGACCGCCGCGAGCTCGGGACGCCGGCCGTCGAGCGGGCGCTGAACCTGTGGGAGCGCTGCCTCAAGGCGATCGAGTCCGGCGACCTGTCCGGGATCGAGCGCGAGATCGACTGGGTGATCAAGTACCGCCTGATCGAGCGCTACCGCGCGCAGAACAACCTCGGCCTGGCCAGCCCGCGGGTCGCCCAGCTCGACCTGGCCTACCACGATATCCACCGCCCCCGCGGTCTGTACTACCTGCTCGAGCGCAAGGGCGCCGTCACCCGCGTCGTCGACGACCTGCGGGTCTTCGAGGCCAAGTCGGTGCCGCCGCAGACGACCCGCGCGCGGCTGCGCGGCGAGTTCATCAAGCGCGCGCAGGAACGCCGCCGCGACTTCACCGTCGACTGGGTGCACCTGAAGCTCAACGACCAGGCCCAGCGGACCGTGCTGTGCAAGGACCCGTTCAAGTCCCACGACGAGCGGGTCGAGAAGCTCATCGCCAGCATGTGAGCTGTGCGCCCGGTACGGCGAAAAGCCGGCCGGGCGCCCGCCGCGCCGGGGTAGGTTGGGGCGGTGATCAGGCTTGGATATCCCGTGGTCGGCGTGGCCGACCTGACGGTTGCTGCTGCGTTCTGGACGGCTGCGCTGGATCTGGCCGAGAGCCCCGAGTGGGCGCGTGACAGCTGGCGGACGCTGGTACGACAGACCGACGGCGAACGGGTGCTCGGTCTGATGCTCAGCGACTCGGCGCCCGAGCAGTACCCGCGGATCCACCTCGACCTGCTGGTCGACACGACCGCCGAGCAGGAGACCGAGGTCGAACGACTGATCGGGCTGGGCGCGCAGCGGGTGGACTGGGACAGCTACCCACCCGACCCGGACTTCGTCGTACTGGCCGATCCGGACGGGAACGTGTTCTGTGTGGTCGATCTGAGCCGGGCTCCGTCGGGATCCTGAGGCTGCTCAGTCGTCGCGCTTCTTGCCGGCCTGGTCGTCGGGCGCGAACCTCAGCCCGAGCGCGGCGGTGAGGATCAGGGCCAGGCAGGCGGCGATGGCGAAGTTGTCACCCATCATCCCGTGCGGGGTCTTGATCGCCGGCCGGATCAGCAGGGACATGATCAGCAGACCGATGCCGATCCGCAGCAGCACCCGGGCCGCCATCTTCATCATGGTCGAACCTACGATCGCGTCGGTTGAGGGCTCGCCTCGTCGGCGGCGAGGTGCTTCAGCGGTGGGATCTCGTCGGAGAAGAAGCAGGCGGTCCGGTGTCCCGAGCCGAGGTCGACCAGCGGCGGAGCCTCCTTGCGGCAGACGTCCTGGACCAGCGGACAGCGGTTGGAGAACACGCATCCCTTCGTCGCGGGCTCGCCGGTCAGCCGCTCGGAGCCGCCGCCCTCCGCGTCTCGCTTGCGCACCAGCACCGGGTCCGGGACGGGAATCGCCTGGAGCAGCATGTGCGTGTACGGGTGGCTGGGGGTCTTGATCAGTTCCTCGACCGGGCCTTCCTCGACGATGTAGCCGTAGAACATCACGGCGATCCGCCCGCCCTGCGCGAAGTACCGGACCACCCCGAAGTCGTGGCTGATGAACACGAATCCGATGCCACGGTCGCGCTGGAACGAGAGCAACAGGTCGAGGATCGCGACCCGCATCGACACGTCCAGCATGCTGGTCACCTCGTCGGCGACGATCAGCTTCGGCTGCAGGCCGATGGCCCGGGCGATCGACACCCGCTGGCGCTGGCCGCCGGACAACTGGTGGGGGTAACGCTGCAGGAACGCCGGCGTGGCGTCCAGCCCGACCTGCCGCAGCAGCTCGATCATCTCCTCCTGGACGGTACGCCGGGTTGCCAGCTTGTGCCGCAGGAGGCCCGGCGCCAACGTACTGCCGATCGTCAGGCCCGGATTCAGCGAACCGTACGGGTCCTGATGCACCATCTGGACGCGGCGCCGCCAGTCCCTGCGCTGCGTGCCCCTCAGGTCCGCGATATCGCTGCCCTCGAAGGAAATGCTGCCGGTACTGGGTTCGTGCAATCCGGCGATCAGCCGGCCCAACGTGGTCTTGCCACAGCCGGACTCGCCCACCAGGGCCACGATCTCGCCCTCCTGGGTGGACAGGTCGACGTTGTGCAGGACCGGCCTGCCGGTGCCCGTGTCGTAGGTGTGCGTCACGTTCCGCACGTCGAGCAGGCTCATGCCTTCGACACCTCCATCGGTAGGAGTTCGCGATTCACGACGTGGCAGGCCACGAGGTGCCCACCGCCGTCGCCGAGCAGTGGGGGCTCGGTGTGCCGGCAGAGGTCCTCCGCCAAGCGGCACCTCGGAGCGAACCGGCAGCCGTCCGGCAGTTCGGCGAGGTTCGGCACCGAGCCGCCGATCGGCCGGACCGTGAGGCCGGCGTCCAGCACGCTCGGAATCGCGTTGATCAGCGCCTCGACGTACGGGTGCCGGCGTTCGGCCTTGAAGATCTCCTCGACCGTCCCGGACTCGACCAGACGCCCCGCGTACATCACCGCGACGCGGGTGGCCACCTCGGCGACGACCGCGAGGTCGTGCGTGACGAAGACGATCGTCACCCCGAGGTCGCGGTGAAGATCCTTGAGGATGTCGATCACCAGCCGCTGGTTGAGCACGTCCAGCGCCGTGGTCGGCTCGTCCAGGATCACCACGGACGGCTTCAGCAGCAAGGCGACGGCGATCGCCACCCGCTGCTTCATCCCGCCGGACAGCTGGCTCTCGTACGCCTTCCAGATCCGCTGCGGCGGGAGCTGAACCAGCTCGAGCAGGTGCTCGAAGTGTTTGCGGCCGTCCTTCGGATCGGGGAACACCTCCGGATGCGCCTGCAGGATGTGGTCCACCTGGGCGCCGATGGTCACGACCGGGTTGAACGCGTTCATCGCGCCCTGGAAGACCATTGCCAGCTCGGCACCACGCAAGGCGTTGAGGTCGCGCTTGGACATCGCGGTCAGGCCACGTCCCCGGAACCTGACGTCGCCGCCGGCCACCCGGCCCGGCGGCGGCACGATCTGCAACATCGAGTACGCCAGGGTGGACTTGCCACAGCCCGACTCGCCGACCAGGGCGTAGATCTCACCGGCGGCGACCGAGAGGCTGACGTTCTCGACGGCGCGCACCGAGCCGGCGCCGTCGCCGAAGGCGACCGTCAGGTCGTCGATCTCCAGCAGCGTCTCGTCGTTCACGTTGTTCGCGCTGTTCACTGGACACGCAGCCTCGGGTTGAACACGCTGTCGAGCGCGCGGGAGAAGAACACGAACGCCACCTGCAGGATGACGATCGCGGCCATCGGGGAGAACAGGTAGAACGCGCTGTCGGTGGTGTACAACGCTCCTTGCGCCATCGCCAGGTTGATCATGATGCCCCAGTTGTTGCCGCTGATCGGAGCGATGCCGAGCAGGAACAGGCCCACGGACGCGTAGATGGCGCCGGTGATGGCCAGCAGGAAGTGGATCGCGACGTACGGCCCGACGTTCGGCAGCAGTTGCCGTCCGACCATGTTGCTGAGCGAGACGCCCTGGAGTTTGGCCGCTTCGACGAACTCTCTGCTCCGCAGACTCATGGCTTGGGACCGGATCGCCCGGGCCAGGCCCGCCCAGGCGGTGATCGACAGGATGAGGGCCAGTACGACCGGGTTGGTGGTGTTGATCACGCTGGCCAGGACGATGATCAGCGGCAGGCCGGGAATGGTGAGGAAGATGTCGGTGATCCGCATGATGACCGTGTCGGCCACTCCGCCGACGTACCCGGTCAGCAGGCCGATCGCCACGCCGACGAAGACCGTGACCACCGCGGACAGTACGCCGACGATCATGATCGGCCGGGTGCCCACGATGATCTGGGACAGGACACCCTGTCCGAGGGCGTCGGTGCCGAGTGGATGCTGCAGTGACGGAGCCAGGTACGCCTGGCTCGCGTCCTGCTCGTTGCCCACCTCGACGAAGATCGGGCCGAAGACCGCCGCCAGGCAGTAGATCAGCACGATCGCTCCGCCGATCAGGGCCCCCTTGTCGTGGCGCAGGATCCGCCACAGGTCGCTGAGGAATCTCATGCCATCGAACCTCCTGCCGGCAGCACTTCCTGATCGGGGTCGGCGGGCTGGTCGGCCGCGCGGGCGCGGGCGGCCGGATTGGCGATCCGCGGGTCGACCAACGGGTAGAGCAGGTCGACCAGGAGATTGGTGATGATCACCGAGACGGTGATCAGCAGGAAGCAGCCCATCATCAGCGAGTAGTCGCGCTGGCCGACCGACTGGATCATGTAGAACCCGATCCCCGGGTACTGGAAGTAGGTCTCGATGAACACCGAGCCGCCGAACATGAAGCCCACGGACAGGGCCAGCTGCGTCACCATCGGCAGCATCGAGTTGCGCCCGACGTAGGACTGGGTGATCCGCCGATCGCTCAGGCCGCGGGACTCGGCCGCCCGGACGTACTCGGCGCCGAGCACCGAGACGGCGCTGCCCTTCATGCCGAGGGCCCAGCCACCGAACGACGTGATCACCGACGCGGCGATCGGCAGGATGGCGTGGTAGAGCACGCTGATCACGTACGGGCCGTTGAACCCTGGCGTGACGTCGATCCCGTAGGCGCCACCGGACGGAAACACCTGATAGACGCTGGTGAGGACGTAGAGCAGCGCGATCGCCACCAGGTAGCTCGGAACGGCGCTCAGAAAGGAGACGACGAAGGTCATCGCCTGGGAGAACCGGCTGTTCTGGAAGGCGGCCATCATCGCCCCGACCGCGATCCCGATGACGAAGCTGATGATCAGCGACACCGCCACCACCATGATCGTCCAGGGCAGGGCCTCGGCGATCACCGCCACCACGGTCGTGCCCGGGTTGGTGATCGGGCGGCCGAGGTCGCCGCGGACCGCGCCCCACACGTACCGCAGGTACTGCTCCCAGACCGGAGCGTCCGGCGTCACGCTGTAGACCGCGCTGATCCGTTGCTGGATCTCGACCTCGCTCAGGCCGCCCTGCATCCGCAACTGGGCCTCCAGAGCCGCCATCGGGCTGCCGGGCATCAGCCGGATCATGAAGAACGACAGGGAGATGACGATGTAGATGATCAGCAACGACATCGCCAGTCGTTTCAGGATGTAGGAAACCATCAGCGCCTTCCGGGGTCGGGGCGGTACCGGTCGGCACCGGGGGGAAGGTGCCGACCGGACGGTGCAGGTACTACTTGGGCGTGATGTAGCCCTGCTGCATCGCCAGCGAGAGGCCGCCGTTCATGTCCGCGCTGATGATGTCCCAGAGTTCACTGGTCTTGTTCTCGCCCAGGGGCGGCCAGTTCGTGAACTCCTTGGTGGAGAACGGGAACTGGTAGACCTTGGTCGCGTACCAGATGTAGGGCACCTCCTCATTGACCAGCTGAGCCCAGTTCCACACCTGCTTGTTCATCTCCTCGCCCGGTTCGACGGTGCGGAGCTGCCGGTCGATGGTGCTGGCCACGTCGACCTGACCGAGACCGGGAACGTTCTTGGCCGGGCCGAACCCGATCCCGCGCTTTCCGGCGTAGTTGCCCTGACGGGTGAAGTTGTAGCCCGGGCCGAGCAGGAAGTTGTACATCTGGAGCGGGTTGCCACCACCGACGAACGCCATGCCGGCCTGGAAGTCACCGTTGTGCTGATCGGCGTCCTGCTGCGCCCCCGAGGTCGCGTTCACCTCGGACTTGATCCCGAACGCGGTCAGCGCCTTGGCCGCGGAGTTGAACGACGTGACGATGTCGGTGGTCTCGGCGTTGGCCGTGAACGTGAGCGTGAACGGTTTGCCGTCCGGCTTGATCCACTGGTCGCCCTTCTTGGTGAAGCCCTCGCCCTGCAGCAGTGCGGTCGCCTTGGCCAGGTCGAGCGGATACTTGTTCAGCTTCGCGACCTGCTCAGGCTTGAGGTAGATCTCCTCGAGCGTCGGCGAGATGCCGGTGTTGACCTCCTTCCAGGTCCCACCGGCCGCATCGTCGGTGCCGTAGGCCGCCTCGCTGATCTGCTGGCGCGGAATCGCGTACGCGAGGGCCTGGCGGACCGCCTTGGAGTCGAGCGGCTTCTGGTTGCTGTTGAAGGCGATGGCGAACCCGAACCCGAGCGGGAGCGCCGTGTTGGAGTCGGGGGTCGTCTTCCAGCGGTTGAGGATCGGCGGCGGCATGTACACGTTGGACAGGTGCACGTTGCCGCTGAACAACTGCGGGTAGACGGTCTGCGTGGACCCGTTCAGGTACCGGATGCCGGCGAACTTGATCTTGTCCGCGTCCCAGAAGTCGTTCCACTTGACCAGCTTGGCTTCCTTGGTGGTGATGTTCTCCAGCTGGAACGGCCCGTTGCCGATCAACTTGTCGACCTTCATCGCGGCCAGGTCCTTGAACGCGTCACCCATCCGCTTGGACTCGGGCAGCTTCGTGGCCTGCTCCGGACTCTGCTGCAGCGTGCGGAAGTACTTGATCACGTCCTGCTTCAGCTGGTCGGTGACGAGCTTGCCGTACACGCTGGACGGAAAGGGGCGGATCGAGTTCAGGATGTCCAGCTTCGCCAGTGACTCCGGCTGGCCTTTCTTGAGAGTGAAGGCGACCGTCTTGTCGTCGACGACGGCGACGTCGGTGATGTCGCTCCAGAACCCGTCACCGCGGAGCCCGTTCAGGATGGCGGTGTCGTGCAGGTCCTTGCTCGTCACCGCGGTGCCGTCCTGCCACTTCGCGTCGTCGCGCAGGTGGACGTTGAGCTTGCCGTTCTCGACCGCCCACTTGTCGGCCAGCTGCGGGATGAACTCGGTGAGGCTCGGTGACTTCACGATCGCCAGCCGCATCGAGATGAAGTCGTTCTGGATACCGAGCTGGTTCACGTTGTACGGGTTGTAGGACCACGTCGTGCCCCAGCTGCAGCACGGGAAGAACGTGAGGAACTTGCTGGAGTCGCCGGCCGCGGTGCCGCCGGAGTTCCCGCCGGAGTTCCCGGTACTGCTTCCCCCGCCGGCCGTGCCCGCGGTGCAGGCTGCCACCAGCGTGACCACCAGGCAGGCCGAGACCAGGGCAACCAGGCGCCTTCTGGCGCCACTGACTACGCGCGGCAACTTCATCGTTGATCCTCTCGACGGGGCGGAGCGTCGGGACCCGATCTTGTCGGGACAAAGGTAGTTAGTAAAGAGGATGGGGAAAGTAATCTGTTCACAAAACGGCCACACTTGTTCGCGAAGCGGCCATGCCCGATCGCTGATCGTGACGCTGGTGCCGGTGGCCGGACCACACCGATCGACGTTGCGTGACGTGATCGAACAGTGACGCAGGCGGCTGATCCGCGGCTTGGTCGTGCCCGCTAGTGTGGGCCCGTTCATGGCCGTCCAGCAGGCGCGGGGTCCGCGCCGGGATATTTTGAGGTGCTTTGTTCGTGCGCAAGCTGCTGAGTGTCGTCGCGGTGATCGCGCTGGGGTCCTCCCTGGCCGCCTGCGGCTCGGAGTCCGGCGGGAGCAAGGACTTCGGCGCCGCCGGAGTCAAGGTGGAGTCGGAGTTCGGCAAGAAGCCGACCGTCACCCACCGCGACGGTGAGCCGGACAAGACTCTCGTCACCGAGGTCCTCAAGGAGGGCGACGGCGCCGAGGTCAAGAAGGGTGAACTGCTCACCGCGAACTACCTCGGCCAGATCTGGCGCGACGGCAAGGTCTTCGACAACTCCTACGACCGCGGCGCGCCGTCGTCGTTCCCGATCGGGGTCGGCGGCGTCATCGCCGGCTGGGACGAGGGCCTGGTCGGCAAGAAGCTCGGCAGCCGCGTGATGATGTCGATCCCCGCGGACAAGGGCTACAAGGAGCAGGGCAACGAGCAGGCCGGCATCAAGGGCGACGACACGCTGATCTTCGTCGTCGACCTGGTCGCCGTGGCCGCCAACGACACCAAGCTGGACGCCGAGCCGGTCGCGGCTCCGGTCACCAAGTTCAAGGTCACCGGTGAGCTGAACGCCGAGCCGAAGGTGACCGTCCCGGCCGGGTCGAAGCCGCCGGCCAAGCCCGGCAAGCCGGTCGTGATCGCGACGGGCAAGGGCAAGCCGGTCGACAAGGCCAGCACGGTCGTCGCGCGGTACGCGATCTTCGACTACACCGGCAAGAAGCAGGCGAGCACCTGGGACGGCCAGCAGGGCCAGGCCGGCGCTCCGGCCGAGCTTCAGGTCGGCCCCGGCCCGACAGGTCAGGCCGGCGCGCTCGACGCCCTGGCCGGTATCCCGATCGGCAGCCGCGTGCTCGTCGAGCTCCCGCCGTCGAAGGACGACAAGGGCAAGACCGTCAACGCGTTCGCCGTGATCGACCTGATGAACAACTTCCCGGCGGGCAAGCAGCAGTAGGAACCCCCGTCAGAGGGCCGGCTCCGAGGTTCGGGGCCGGCCCTTTGTCATGCCCGCCTGGTGTCCGGCCCGGCGGCGGAACCACTGGTTCGTGTCGGGGTGGAAGGTGAGGCCGAGCGCCGCGATCACCGCGAGGACGTGGACCGTCCGCAGAGCGGCTTCGAGGAAGAGGACCGGGGTGAGGGAGAGGTCGCCGAGGGAGTGGCCGGTCAGCCAAGTGATCGGTCCGATCAGGAGGCTGGCCGTGCCGATCGTGCCGAGCAGGCCGGCGAGCACCCAGCGGGACCACGCGACGCCGTGGCGGAAGTAGCCGTCGATGACGACGAACAGGCCGCCGTACAGAATTGTGCGCAAGGCGACCTGGGCGACCAGGCCGAGCACGGAGGCGCCGTCGTGGATCGCGAGGGTCAGGCCGAGGACCGACTCGGCGACGCCGGCGCCGACGGCCAGCAGCCAGGCGCCGGTCGCGGCGCGTGCGGTCAGCGGTGAGGGTGCGACACGAGTTTCCATACTCCGAGGATCCGCCTCGGCGGCGCCGGAATCAGGAGTACTGGGACCCCGAAACGGGTGGTGGTACATCCACCAGCCGGGCCGCGTGCCGGCCCGACGCGGCCGCCGCCTCGAAGTACGCGCGGTCGCCGTCCAGGTCCCGGCCCATCGTCGACAGCTTGACCGGCGCGGCCCGCAGGGCGTCGTACAGGCCCTCGACACCGACCCGTACGACGCGGTGCCGCGCCTTCAGCGGCTCGGCGGCGTCTCGGACGGCGTCGCCGAAGTCGCCCTCGAGATCCGGTACGACGACGTCGGCCGGCTGCAGCGCCACCCGCCCGTACGCCGTGAGGCTGTGGTGCGAGATCCCGCGGTGGCGCGGGCGCGGGTCGGCCTCGGAGATCCGCAGCGACGCGACCGCGCGGCCGCCGAGCGTGCCGACCGCGTTGACGGCCTCGCCGGACTGGACGCCGGAGAAACCCCAGCGCGTCCCGGTGCCGAGGTTGCCCGGGCCCTGGGTGATGACGATCAGCTCGGCGGCGAGGACGTGGGCCGCCGTGAGCAGGCCGGTGTGGACGGTGACGGCCTCGCGGTCGCCGCCGTACGCCTGGCCGACGGTCACCGTCCCGGCCAGCCAGCCGCTGTCGCGCAGCGAGGCGACCGTGCGCGAGAACGCGAGCGGGAGGGCGCCGCCGTCGGTCATCACGTAGACGACTCGGGTGGTCGGGCGCGTCTCGTAGACGCCGGCGAGGACGGCGGGGAGGGCGGAGTGGAGGTCGGCCACGACTACCGGCGTACCGAACAAGTCGTCGGCGTCGCGCAGGACGTCGTGGTCGGGGGAGTCCTGCTCGTCCGCGCCGAGGACCATCGCCTGGAGTGGGGTGTAGCGGGCCTTGACCAGATGGCCGCTCTCGGGCGGATCGGCGGGGAGGCGGTCGGGGATCGCGACGACGAGCGCGTAGCCGCCGGTACCGAGGCCGCGGTCGAGGGCGCCGACGTTGAGCAGCACGCGGTCGCCCTGTTGTGGTTGGCCGACGAGGTTTGGATAGGCCAGAGCCTTAACTGTCTGCTCTTCTACGGCTACTTTCAGCTCCTGGGCGCCGGTCCACGCGCGGCCGAGTTCGGTCACCACACCTTCACGCCAACGGATCACGCGCCGACTTTAGCGGGGTTAAGTAAGTTGACCTCGCTGAACCCATCGGCGATTAGAACACCTGTTCGGCGTGCACTGCGTGATTCGGCCTCCTGAACCCGTAAGGTGGTCGGGTGTCGGCGCGGAAGAGTGAGCGGCTGCTCAACCTGGTGATCTGCCTGCTGGTCGCGCGCACGTACGTGACCAAGGAGCGGATCCGCGAGGTGGTCGAGGGCTACGCCGGGCAGACCGACGACGCCTTCGAGAAGATGTTCGAGCGCGACAAGGACGAGTTGCGCGACCTCGGCATCCCGATCGAGATGGGCACCATCGACAAGTTCTTCTCCGACGACGTCGGCTACCGGATCCGCCGCGACGTCTTCGAGCTGCCCGAGGTGCATCTGGAGCCCGACGAGGCCGCCGTACTCGGTGTCGCCGCGCGGGTCTGGCAGCACGCCAGCCTGGCCGAGGCGACCACCTCGGCGGTGCTGAAGCTGAAGGCGGCCGGGATCCAGACCGACCAGTCCGCGCTGAGCGCGATCGAGCCGCACGTCGGCGCGTCCGAGCCGGCCTTCGACCCGCTGTGGTCCGCGGTGGTCAGCCGGACGGCGGTCCGCTTCGAGCACCGGCGTTCCGGCGCGTCCGAGGCGACGCTGCGGACGCTGGAGCCGTGGGGGATCGTGTCGTGGCACGGCCGCTGGTACGTCGTCGGCCGCGACCGCGACCGGGAGGCGACGCGGATGTTCCGGATGTCGCGGATCGGCGGGAACGTGAGGACCGTCGGCTCGGCCGGGGCGTTCACGGTGCCGGAGGGGACCGATCTGCGCTCGCTCGTCTCCGAGCTGGCGCCGCCGCGGCCGACGTCCGAGGCGAAGGTCCGGGCGCGCACCGGCTCGTGCGTCAGCCTGCGCCGCCGCGCGAACGCGATCGAGCCGTACGAGGAGGGCTGGGACCTGCTGCATGTTCCGTACGCCGACTCGGGCGTGCTGGCCGAGGAGATCGCGTCGTACGGGCCGGATGCCGTGGTCGAGGGCCCGGGCGACGTGCTGGACGGCGTACTGCGCAGGCTGCGCACGGTGGCGGGGGTCGGATGAGCAACGCGCGTGATCAGGTGCAGCGGTTGCTGGCGCTGGTGCCGTACCTGCGGGAGAACGACGGGGCGCGGGTCGACGACGTCGCGGCGGACTTCGGCGTACGGCCTAAGCAGATCATCGCGGACCTGAAGGTGCTGTGGTTCTGCGGGCTGCCGGGCGCGCAGATGGGCGACCTGATCGAGATCGACATCGACGCCGCCGAGGGCGAAGGCGTCATCCACCTGAACAACGCCGACTATCTGGCGCGGCCGCTGCGCCTGGCCGCGGACGAGGCGCTGGCGCTGCTGACCGCGCTGCGGACCCTGCGCGAGGTCACCGCCGGCGCGGACCGCGACGCCGTCGACCGCGCGATCGCCAAGCTGGAGACGGCCGCCGGCGCGGGCGCCGCTGCCGTCGAGGGCGCGGCCGCGCACGTGCACGTCGAGCCCGCCGCACCCGAGATCGCCGAGACCGTCAACCGCGGCCTGGCCGGCAAGCGCCGCCTGCACCTCACGTACGACGTACCGTCCCGCGACGAGACCACCGAGCGCGACGTCGACCCGATGCGCCTGGTCGTCTCGGAGGGCCGCACGTACCTGGAAGCCTGGTGCCGCCTCGCCGAGGACGTCCGCCTCTTCCGCCTCGACCGCATCGCCGGCGTCAAGCTCCTCGACCTCCCCAGCGAGCCCCCGCCTGAGGCGACGCCACGAGACCTCTCCAACGGCATGTTCCAGCCGTCGGAGTGCGACCTCCTGGCCACCGTGTCACTCGCACCCCCTGCGCGGTGGGTCGCCGAGTACTACCCCACCGAGTCGGTCGAAGAGGGCCCCGACGGTTCCCTCATCATCCAGCTCCGCGTAGCCGACACCTCCTGGCTCCAACGCCTGGTCCTCCGCCTCGGCGGCTCCGCCACAGTCCTGGAACCAGCCGACCTGGGCGCCCAGATCGCCAACACGGCCCGAGAGGCATTGTCCGCGTACGACGACCAGCTGTAGGGCGCCAGTACTTGCTGATGCCGCGGTGCACACTGCCCGGCGAGCCGAGCCGACTCAGCACCGCCCGCCCGCTCCATCCCACACCAGGTCGCAGGCACCACCCGCGCAGGCTCCACGCGCCCCCCCGCGCCAGGTTGCACGCACTACTCGCGCTCACCCCACCCCGGGCCAGGTCGCACGCACTACTCGCGCTCATCCCATACCCCCACTCCGGGAGCAGGCTCCACTCGCGCCCACTCCACCCCCGCGCCAGGTCGCACGCACCACTCGCGCGCACTCCACCCCCCACGCCAGGTTGCACGCACCACTCGCACTTGTTCCCGGCCGGTGCGGTCTCAGCCCAAGACCACCTTGTCGGCCGCATGGGCGCGACCCTGTTCCCCGGGTGATGGCGGTACGGCGTGTGGCGAGCGCCCTGCAGATGCGGCCGGCGGGGTTGCCTTGGGCTGAGGTTGCAGCGGCCGGGTGGAAGAGGTGGTGGTGTCTGCGGGTGGCGGGAGCTGGGGCTGGGGCTCGGGGGTGGGCCGGGGGTGGGGAGCGGCGGTCGCCGGTTGGAGGACGTGGTGGTGTCGGCGTGGGGTGGGTGGGCAGGGACGGTGGTGGGGTGGAAGAGGTAGTGGTATTGCCGGGGCCGGGGTGGAAGGGGCGGCGGCTGGGGGAGGAAGTGGCGGCGGCCGGGTGAAACAAGTGGTGGTATCTGTGGGGAGCCGGGTGGTGTCTGCGCGGGGCTGGGGCGGGGAGGACTGGTGGCTGGTGGAAGAGGTGGTTGCGCCTGCGGGGCCGGGGCAGGGAAGGACGGTGGCCGGGCGCAAGACGGGGTGGCCTCTGTGGGGTCGGGGAGCAGGGGGTGGCGGCCGGTGGAAGAGGCCGCGGTGTCTGCGGGAGTCCGAGGGTAGGGCGGAGGACGTGGTGTCTGCGGGAGTCCGGGTCGGGACGGGCGGCTCGGGGAGGAGGTGGTGGTGCCTGTGTGGGGCTGAGGGTGGGTAGGGGGCGGTGGCCGTCTGGAGGAGATGGTGGCGTCTGCGTGGATCCGGGGGCGCAGGGGGCGGGGGCGGCGTCGCCGCGTGGGTCAGCCCTGGCTGAGGATTCGTTCCAGGGGAGTGCGGAAGCGGGGGGTGATGCGGACGCCGGAGAGCCAGGTGGTCCAGCGGGCGGCGTGGGATTCGATGGCGGTGGTGGTTTCGGTGCCGACGTCTTCGAGGAGTTGGTAGCGGACCTCGCCTGACTCGGGTTGGCCCCAGGCGCCGACGATGCGGCCGTTGGCCCAGATGCTGGGGCCGATGTTGCCGGTGGTGTCGAACAGGCGGGTCTTGTGCTCGCCGAGGTACCAGGTGCGGTCCTTCCAGCCCATGGGGGTGGGGTCCAGGGCGGGGAGGAAGGCGACCCAGGGTTCGACGGCGATCTCGGGGGCCTCGTCGCCGGGGAGGACGTAGCCGGTGACGCCGTCCAGGTCGACCTCTACGGCTTCTACGGCGACCAGGGCCTTGCGGGACTGGCCCAGGGTCCAGCCGGTCCACCACTGGAGGTCGGCGAGGGTGGCTGGGCCGAAGGACTCCAGGTAGCTGCGGGCGAGCGTCGTACGGGCTTCGTCGGCGGACAGGTCGCCGGCCAGACCGCCTGCGAGCCAGTCCTCCGCGGGGGACCACTGGTGCTGGCTGCTCAGCCACGTGCCCAGCGGGCGGCCGCGGACGATGCGGCCCTCGGCGGCGAGCTGGAAGAGGACGCGGCTGGTGACATACGGCTGGGCCGCGTACGACTTGCCCGGGGCCATCGCCAGGCGGCTGCGGAGCCGGGGCTCGTCCTGGGCGAGCTCCTGCGCCGTGGCCGAGCCGCGCAGGCTGAGCGCGGTCGCCGTCGACTCCTCGACCGCCCGCAGCCACTGCCCGGCCGCCTCGGCCTCACCGGCGATCCCGGCCTCGACCAGGTGCTTGACCAGCAACTTGCGCTGCTTCACCGCGATGTCGTCGCTCGCCGCGGCCTGGACGACCGGCGCGAACGAGGTCGGTACGACGAACACCGTGCGCCGCATCCCGAGCATCCGGATCAGCGTGCGGTCGTCGTACAGCGCACGCTCGGTGAGCGCGACATCACTGCCCGGCACCCGCGCGGCGACCGACAGATGCACCGTGGCCGGGTCGGTCGCGTGCAGCACCACGACCGAAGCCGCCGCCTGCACCGGATCGGCCGCCTGGCAGGAGGTCGCCAGCCGGTGCCGGCGCCCCAGTCTGAGCCGTCGTTCCTCGATCCCGATCCGCAGCACCACAGCCCCCCTCGATACGGTCCCGCCCTAGGGTGTGTCTCCCAATTCCCGCCTACTGCGCGGCACTCGGCACGGCACCTCGGAGCACTGGAGCAAAACCCACGATGGAAAAACATCGAGGGCTTCACTCCAGCACTCCGAGCTACCGCGCCGAGCACCTGCTCGCTACGGCGGGAATTGGGAGACACACCCTAGCCCGACACCAATTCTTACCATCACGTTCCGACACCGTTGCCCGCGACGAACACCCATCCGCGTGGGCGGTGGCTCCGAACCGGATAAGGTCGGGACATGTTCTGGTTCCTGCTCTTTCTCGCGGTCGTGGCGGTGTGGCTCCTGGTCCTCGCCTTGCTCGCGAAGAAGCTGTGGGGCAAGACCAAGGCGCTGACGCGAGAGTTGGGCGCCGCCCAGTCCAAGCTCGAGGCAGCGCAGAGGTCAGGTCCGGACAGGGCCGGGGAATCTGCTCGGTCCCGGGCGTAGTATCGGCCCAGTCTCACGTTGAGCCATCGGATAGTCGTGAAAGGGAGATCCTCATGCCCCCGCTTATCGGTATGCCCCAGGGCGCAGAGTGGCTCGTCATTCTTGCGATCGTCGTGCTGCTGTTCGGTTCGGCCAAGCTGCCGGCCCTGGTCAAGCAGCTCGGCAAGTCGAAGAAGATCTGGGAGGAAGAGGTCGGCCCCGGCAAGAAGAAGGACGCCGAGCTGACCGAGACCGGCCAGCCGCCGGCCCAGCAGCACGTCCAGCCGCCGGTGCAGCAGGCCCAGCCGGCCCCGCAGCAGAACCAGGCGAACGGTCAGGCCCCGGGCGACGGCGTGCCGCCGACGCACACCGCCAACTGAGTCGCGCGCACCACCTGTGACGATGGTGAGATTCGGACGGCGGAAAGAGCGCCGTCCGAGGGACGAAGAGGGTCGGATGACCCTGCGCGACCACATCGCGGAGCTGCGCAACCGGCTGCTCATCTCGGTGCTCGCGATCGTGCTGCTGACGGTCGTGGGGTACGTCTTCTACGACCAGGCGCTGGACTTCCTGGTCAAGCCGTTCAGAACCGGTGTGGCCCAGCTGATCGCGGACAACAGCGGCGGCAAGGTGCCCGAGCTCACCTTCAACAACGTGACCTCGCCGTTCACCTTCCAGATCAAGATCTCGCTGGTGTTCGGCCTGATCCTGGCCGCGCCGGTCTGGCTGTACGAGCTGTGGGCGTTCATCGCGCCCGGCCTGCACCGCTCCGAGCGGCGCTGGGCGTTCCTGTTCGCCGGGATCGCGACTCCGCTGTTCGCGGCCGGCCTCGCGGTGGCCTACTGGACGCTGCCGAAAGGCATCGCGATCCTGATCGGCTTCACCCCGGACTTCGCCCAGAACCTGATCACCCTGCCGGAGTACCTGGACTTCGTCCTGCGCACGATGCTGGTGTTCGGGATCGCGTTCCTGCTGCCGCTGGTCGTCGTGCTGCTGAACATCGTCGGGATCGTGCCGGCTAAGGCGCTGGCCAAGTTCCGGCCGTACATCATCTTGGCGATCTTCATCTTCGGCGCGGTCGCGACGCCGTCGGGTGACCCGTTCTCGCTGATGTTCCTGGCGCTGCCGATGTGCGCGCTGTTCTTCGCCTCGGAGATCATCGCCCGGATCCTCGACAAGCGGAAGGCCCGCAAGGCCGAAGCGCTGCTGGCGGACTGATGGGCCGCAGGATCGCGCTGGTGGTCAACCCCACCAGCGGCCGCGGCCTGGGTGCGCGAGTCGCTCCGGTGGTGCGGCAGCGGCTGGAAGCCGGCGGCCTGACCGTCGACCTGTACGAGACGACCTGCGCGGAGGACGTCGGCCGGATCGCGGCCGAAGTGGTCGCCTCCGGTGCGGACGGCGTCGCCCTGGTCGGCGGCGACGGCACGCTGCACCTGGGCGCGCAGGTGCTGGCCAAGTCCGGGATGCCGTTCGGCGTGATCCCGGCCGGCACCGGCAACGACTTCGCCCGCGGCCTCGGCGTACCGCTGAAGGACCCGGTGGCCGCCGCCGACCTGATCGTCGTGGGCAGGACGCGGGACATCGACCTCGGCGTCGCGGCAGGGGAGTACATCACCACCGTCGTCGCGGGCGGCTTCGACTCCCTGGTGAACAAGCGCGCCAACGCGATGACCTGGCCGAAGGGCAACGCCCGCTACACGGTCGCGACGCTGGCCGAGCTGCGGACGTTCAAGCCGCTCTCGTACGTCGTGACGGTGGACGGCGAGCGGTTCGAGACCGACGCGATGCTGGTCGCCGTCGGCACCGGCCCGACGTACGGCGGTGGCCTGCAGATCCTGGCCGGCGCCGAGATCGACGACGGCCTGCTCGACGTCACGATCATCAAGCCGGTGTCGCGGCTGACCCTGCTGCAGATGTTCCCGAAGCTGTCCAAGGCCACCCATCTCGGGCACCCGGCGGTACACACGCTGCGCGGCCGCGAGGTCCGGCTGGAGTCGCCGACGGTCACGGCGTACGGCGACGGCGAGATCCTCGGTCCGCTGCCGATCGACATCGGCATCGCGCCGGGCGCGCTCACCGTGTACGCCTGATCCATCGGTCACCAAAAGAATTCGCGCGATCTCTGGTCGTCACGACTCGCATCTGATAGGAAAGCTTCCTAACAGATACCTCTCGACGCCCCTCAGAGGAGAGATCGTGCTCAACCGCCCCAAGAAGCAGCTCACCGCCGTCCTGCTCGGCCTCGCCGTGGCCGCCGCCCCGGCCACGGCGTTCGCCTCGCCCTTCCAGCCGCAGCCGGCGATCAGCGGGACGCAGTACCAGGACCGGGTCGACGCCCCGCGCGCCGTCGGGCTGGACGACCCGGCGAAGAAGGACATCGCGATGCAGATCGTCTCCAGCGCGGAGAACTCCTCGCTGGACTGGAAGGCGCAGTATGGCTACATCGAGGACATCGGCGACGGCCGGGGCTACACGGCCGGCATCATCGGGTTCTGCTCGGGCACCGGCGACATGCTCGACCTGGTCGAGCTGTACAGCCAACGCGAACCGGGCAACGTGCTGGAGAAGTACCTGCCGGCGCTGCGCGAGGTGGACGGCAGCGACTCCCACGACGGCCTCGACCCCAACTTCACCGGGGACTGGGAGAGTGCCGCGAACGACAACGCGTTCAAGACCGCCCAGAACGACGAGCGCGACCGCGTCTACTTCGACCCGTCGGTCAACCAGGGCAAGTCCGACGGCGTCGGCGTGCTCGGCCAGTTCATCTACTACGACGCCATCGTGATGCACGGCGACGGTGGCGACCCGACCAGCTTCCGCAGCATCCGCAACCGCGCGCTGAACGAGGCCACGCCGCCGGCGCAGGGCGGCGACGAGACCGCCTGGCTGAATGCCTTCCTGGACGCCCGCGTCTGGGCGATGAAGCAGGAGGAGGCGCACAGCGACACTAGCCGGGTCGACACCGCCCAGCGGGTCTTCCTGAACAACGGCAACCTCAACCTCGACACCCCGCTCGACTGGCAGGTGTACGGCGACAACTTCCACATCGGCTGATCTCGTACGACGACCAAAGCCTCCGCGCCGCGAAATGTCCCGGCGGCGCGGAGGTTTTCGCGTCCTACCCGGCGCGGTCGGTACGCCGGTCCGACTCGGCGCGCCGCCGCAGTACCGACAGCGTCGCGGCCAGTCCTTCGAGTGCGCCCGCGGGCAGAGCCGCGCCGAGCCAGATCCCGAGCTCGGCTTCGACCGTCGGGGTCGCCGCGGCCAGCACCGCCGACCCGGCGGGAGTGAGCTCGACCAGCGAGGAGCGACGATCGTCAGGATTCGCCGTACGCCGGCAGCGCCCGGCCGCTTCGAGCCGGTCGACCGCCTTGCTGGTGGCACCGACCGTGATGGCCATCTCGTGGGCCATGTCGTAGACCCGGGTCGTCGCCCGCCCGGCGATGAACCGCAGGAACTCGAACTGGCCGAGCGGCAGGTCGTGCTCGGCCTTCAGTCGGGCGTCGAGCGCGTTGTAGAGCCGCGTCTCCAGCCGGACGAGGTCGGAGAACAACGCCGTGAGATCGGTCACCGAAAGATCCTGATTCATGGGAATTAGATTCCTGGGAATGTAGTTGTGCCGACCATAACACTGCGAGCACCCAGGGAGTCGACGATGAGCAGGCAAGAACGTGAGCAGGCCCGCGGGCTGATCAGCAAGGGCGACCTCGGGCAGACGCCGGCCCAGCAGCGGGCAGGCTTCGACGAGCTGTTCGCTGATCGCCCACTGGGGGACGACGTCACGCTGCGGCCCCGGACGCTGGGAGGCCGGCCAGCGCTGGACGTCCTGGTCGAGGGTGCCGACCGGGACGGCGTCATCCTCTACCTGCACGGTGGCGGCTACTCGATCGGCTCGGCGCGGACCGGTGCCAACCTCGCGGCGCCGCTGGCGCGCAGTACCGGCGTACCGGCTGTGTCGCTGGACTACCGGCTGGCGCCGGAGGACCCGTTCCCGGCCGCGGTCGACGACGCTTTGGCGGCGTACGAGGAACTGCTGGCCGCGGGCCAGAAGGTTGTTGTCGCAGGCGATTCGGCCGGTGGTGGACTCGCACTCGCGCTGCTCGTCGCCGCGCGCAGGGCCGGGCTGCCGCTGCCCGTGGCGGCTGTTCTCTACTCGCCCTGGACCGATGTCTCGCTGAGCGGCGGCAGCATGGATTCGCGCGGTGAGTTCGACCCGCTGTTCAGCCGCGCCCACATGAAGGAGTCCGCCGACTGGTACGTCGGCGCTCAGGATCCGCGCGACGAACTGGCCAGCCCGCTCTTCGCGGACCTGACCGGCCTGCCGCCGCTGCTGATCCAGGTGGGGTCCGCCGAGGTCCTGCTGGACGACTCCCTGCGGCTGGCCGTCCAGGCCGCCGAGAGCGAGGTCGACGTCAGCCTGGACGTGGTCGCCGGGGCGCCGCACGTGTTCCAGTACTTCGTCGGCATGGTGAGCGAGGCCGGCGAGGCGCTGGAGCGGGCCGCCGCGTTCGTCACCCGCCGACTCGCTGACTGACCGGTCGGGCAGGGCGTGGTTCTGGGGGTGGCGTCGCATAGATTGGAGCCCATGAGCACTCCGTCCGAGAAGTACGCCAGTTTCCGCTCGGACCAGGAGCACCCGGCCGTGACGGAGTTCCGGGCGCTCTACGACTTCCGGCTGGACGAGTTCCAGCTGCGCGCCTGCGCCGCGCTCGAGGACGGGCACCAGGTGCTGGTCGCGGCCCCGACCGGGTCCGGCAAGACGCTGGTCGGCGAGTTCGCGGTGCACCTGGCGCTGCAGCGGGGGCAGAAGTGCTTCTACACCACCCCGATCAAGGCGCTCAGCAACCAGAAGTACGCCGACCTGGTCCGCCGCTACGGCCAGGACAACGTCGGCCTGCTGACCGGTGACAACTCGATCAACTCCGAGGCCCCGATCGTCGTGATGACGACCGAGGTCCTGCGCAACATGCTGTACGCCGCGTCGCAGACGCTGCTCGGCCTGTCGTACGTCGTGATGGACGAGGTGCACTACCTGGCCGACCGGTCCCGCGGCGCGGTCTGGGAGGAAGTCATCATCCACCTGCCGGACTCGGTCGCGGTGGTCTCGCTGTCGGCGACGGTGAGCAACGCCGAGGAGTTCGGCGACTGGCTGGAGACCGTCCGCGGCAACACCGTCGTCGTGCTGGAGGAGAAGCGGCCGGTCCCGCTGTTCCAGCACGTGATGGTCGGCAAGCGGCTGCACGACCTGTTCGCCGGCGAGACGCCGACCGCCGGGGCGGCGCAGGCCCAGTTCGGCCCGTCGGCGGGCCGGCCGTCCAGGTCCGGCAACCCCGCGAAGGCCGCCGGCCAGAGCTCGGCGCCGGACCTGCGGGACATGGTCAACCCGCAGCTGGTCAAGATCGCCCGCGACGACAACCGGATCTTCCGCGACGACTCGCGCAAGCCGCGGCGCCGCCGGGACCTGCCGAAGGGGCGGCCGGCCAAGTCGCACTTCACGCCGTACCGGTCGGACGTGGTGGAGGAGCTGGACGCGGGCGCGCTGCTGCCGGCGATCTACTTCATCTTCTCCCGCAAGGGCTGCGAGGACGCGATGCTGCAGTGCCTGCGGTCCGGGCTGCGGCTGACCAAACCCAGCGAGCGCGACGAGATCAAGCGGGTGCTGGCCGAGCGGACCGTCGACCTGCCCGACGAGGACCTCGGCGTGCTCGGGTACCACGACTTCGCCGAGGCGCTCAGCCGCGGCATCGCGGCGCACCACGCGGGCCTGCTGGCGGCGTTCAAGGAGGTCGTCGAGGAGTTGTTCGCGCGCGGCCTGATCAAGGTCGTGTTCGCCACCGAAACGCTTGCCCTGGGCATCAACATGCCGGCCCGCACGGTGGTGCTGGAGAAGCTCAGCAAGTGGAACGGTGAGGCGCACGTCGACATCACCCCCGGCGAGTACACGCAGCTGACCGGCCGGGCCGGGCGGCGCGGGATCGACGTCGAGGGGCACGCGGTCGTGCTCTGGCAGCCGGGGTTCGACCCGAGGGCCGTCGCAGGCTTGGCGTCGACGCGGACGTACCCGCTGCGGTCCTCGTTCTCCCCGTCGTACAACATGGCGGTGAACCTGGTCCGCCAGGTCGGGCGGAGTCGTGCGCGGGACATGCTGGAGCTGTCGTTCGCGCAGTTCCAGTCCGACCAGGCCGTGGTCGGGCTGGCCCGGCAGGTGCAGCGCAACACCGAGGCCCTGGAGGGGTACAAGGAGTCCATCGACTGCCACCTCGGCGACTTCCTCGAGTACGCCGATCTGCGGCGCCGGATCGGTGAGCGCGAGTCGTCGGGCTCGAAGCGGCGCAAGCTCGACCGCCGCGTCGAGGCGCAGGAGTCGATCGAGAAGCTCCGGATGGGTGACATCATCCGGATCCCGGCCGGCCGCAGCGCGGGCTGGGCGCTGGTGATCGACCCGGGCATGCGTTCGGAGCGCGAAGGGCCGCGGCCGACCGTGCTGACGCTCGACCGGCAGGTGCGCAAGCTGTCGATGGTCGACTTCCCGACCCCGGTCGAGTCGATCGGGGTGCTGCGGGTGCCGAAGAAGTTCAACGCGCGCAACCCGCAGCAGCGCCGTGAGCTCGCGCAGGTGCTGCGCAACCGGACCGACATGCACGGCGAGGACGGGCCTCCGTCGTACCGGAGCAGGGCCGGCGACGTGGTCACGCACGCCGACGACCCGGAGCTGCAGGAGATGCGGGCGCGGCTGCGCGCGCACCCGTGCCACGGCTGCTCCGACCGCGAGGACCACGCCCGCTGGGCCGAGCGCTACTTCCGGCTCGACCGGGAGAACCGCGACGTCCAGCGCAAGATCGAGCAGCGGACGAACACGATCGCCCGCCAGTTCGACCGGGTCTGCCAGGTGCTCGACGCGTTGCACTACCTGGACGGCGACAAGACCACCGAGGCCGGCGACCGGCTGTCGCGGATCTACGCCGAGCTCGACCTGGTCGCGGCCGAGTGCCTGCGGCAGGGCGTGTTCGACGACCTGGACGTGCCGCAGCTCGCGTCGGCGCTGGCCGCGCTGGTGTACGAGTCGCGCTCCAAGGACGAGCCGACGTCGCCGCGGCTGCCGCGGGGTGAGGTGCGGGACGCGCTGGAGAAGATGGGCGTCATCTGGCGCGACCTGTCCGCGCTGGAGCGGGACATGCGGGTCGACTTCCTGCGCTCGATGGATCTCGGGTTCTGCTGGGCGGCGTACCGGTGGGCCTCGGGAGCGTCGCTGGCCGAGGTCCTCTACGAGTCGGACCTGGCCGCGGGCGACTTCGTGCGCTGGGTGAAGCAGCTGATCGACCTCACCGAGCAGGTCGCGGACGCGGCCGGCCCGACGCCGTTGCGCAAGACGGCCCGCGCGGTCACCGACGAGATCCGCCGCGGGGTCATCTCCTACGCCTCGGTCGTCGACGAGCCCTAACAACGCCTGAGCGGTGCGGAGTACGTCGTGTTGCTGGCGGTGGCCACGTAGTAGTCGGTGATGTAGCTGCCGTCGGTGAGCCGGTTCCAGACGGACGTCGTACCGACCTTGCTGCCGGCGCGTTGGCAGGTGACCCAGGCGAGCGAGCCGCTGGGCAGCGTGCCGACCACGCCGTACGACGTGCCCGGGCCGCTGCGTCGGCTGAGTGAGGTCGTCGTCTGGTACGGCAGGCTGCAGCCGGGGATCAGTGGTGAGTACGTCGTGTTCGACGGGGTGTTGACGTAGTAGTCGGTGACGTAGGCGCCTGAGGTCAGCTTGTTCCACACGGTCGTGGTGCCGACCTTGGTGCCGTAGGTCTGGCAGACGACGCGCAGCCCCGCGCCCGCGCCGTACGTCGCGACGACCGGGTGGCTGGTGGACGGGCCGCTACGGGCGCTCAACGCGGTCGTCGTGGAGTAGGCGAAGCCGACCGAGGCGACGGGTGCGTCGAAGCGGTCGCTGTCGATGTTGAGCGTCACGCCGCCGTACGTCTCGTTGTGGTCGCCCCAGTACTGCTTGGCCCGCTGGCCGGAAGCCCAGTAGGCGTTGGAGATCAACGGCCAGCCGGTCAGAGCGGTCTTCTTGTCCCAGCGCGCGATCCACAGCGCGTCCGGCCGCGCGTACGCCGTGCTGTTGTAGACCTCCGCCAGATGCCGCGCGCCACTGTCCTGATGCGCGTACACCGCCGAGAGATACCCATACCGGTGCAGCTCCTTGGTCCACGCCGACAGATAGCTCAGTACGGCGGCCCGGCAGCTCGCGTTGCCCAGGTCGTAGTGCTCCATGTCGCCGTAGATCGCACTGCCGCCGATCAGCCCGAGCGCCCGCGCCTTCGTCACCGCGTCCGACGCCGACCCGCGAGCCTGCGCGGCCGCCGTCGCCGTCGAGGCCGACATCTTCAACGCGGTCGTCCGGTGCGTGCAGGTCGCCTGCCACCCCAGGTAGATCGGGATCAGCCGCCAGCCCTGCCTGGTCACCGTGCTCACCCACGACGCCGTCAGCTGCGGCTGCGCGCAGCTCCGGTTCCCGCCGCCGATGTAGATCCCCACCGCCCGGTACGGCGACGAAGCCTTCCACGCTGCCATCTGCGCCACCGTCGGCGCCGTACAGGTGTCGAACGCCCACCCGCTGACCCGGGTGGCCACGGCCCCCGCCGGATACGCCACTCCAGTAGCCGGCTCAGCTCCCGCTGTCCCGGCCGTCCCCACCACCAGCGCCCCAGCCGCCACGAACACCTTGAGCCGCCACACTGTCAACCCCTCCCTTCCCGCAAGTACACGCCCGAAACCTCCAGACAGCAATGCCTTCGCTGAGGCAGGATGTGGGACATGCCGGAGATCGTGGAGCGGGGCGAGCAGCCGTACGTCGGGATCAGGGCGAAGGTGGCGATGCACGAGATCGCGGCCTTCGCGCAGCGGGGTGGAGAGGTGTTCGGCCGGCTGGCCGCGCGCGGCATCACGCCGGTCGACGCACTGTTCTTCAAGTACGACCAGTGGAAGACCGAGCTGCTCTTCCGCCTGCGAGGCTAAGGGGTGCCGACTGTTCTGGCCGGCCTCACCACGCTGGACCCGGACCGCATCAGGCACGTCGCCTCACCGCTCATCGAGCTCGGCTGCGCCCTGCACGTCCTGGCCGAGCCGCGCCACCACGACCGCACCGAGTGGGCCGAAGGCATCCAGCTGAGCAAGCCGCTCCGCAAGGAGCTGGCGGCCTGGACGTGGACGGTCCGCGCTGTGCGTGCCCGCTTCTTCGCCACCAGCTCCGCGACTGGCGTGCCGACCTGGCAGGACGAGCTCGACGCCCTGCGAGCCCGTACGTCGGAAGACCTGGCCGCTGAGCTGGTCCGCCCGCTCCGCGGCCGGCCGCTCAGCTCCCGGACCACCGACACCGATGCGGTACGCCGCTGGGCTCGCAGCCGCGGCCGGGCCGTCGAAGCGCTGGTGGAGTCCCTGCTGACCGACCCGGCCGAGCCGGTGCAGCGCTTCCTGGCTCTGCTCGACTCCTGCTGGCACGAGTGGTTCGGCGAGCTCTGGACCGAGTCACGCGACCAGCTGGCCGCCCGTGGGCGGCAGGACCGGGACCTGGCTGCTCGCGACGGTGTGGTGGCGATGCTCCGGTCACTCGACGGCGCGGTGCACCCGCGGGACCCGGACAGCGTGGTCGTCCAGAAGGTGCAGAACAAGCGGATCGACCTGGCCAGCAGGTCCCTGCTGCTGGTGCCCAGCAACTTCATCGCGCCGCACATGTTCCTCGGCGAGGTACCCGGCGAGCCGCTGACCGTCATCTACCCGGCCGCAGCCAAGCGGACCGGCGTACCGACGGCTCAGGCGATCAGGGCCCGGCTGGAAGCGCTGGCCGCGCCGGACCGCCTGCAGATCTGCCGTGCGGTGGCCAGCGAGCCGCGGACGGCCGGGGAGATCGCAGCGCTCTGGGGACTCAACTCCACCCAGGTCACCCGGCACCTGCGCGCCCTGACCCGAGCGGGCCTGGTGACGGCCGAGCGGCAAGGCCGGTTCGTCGCGTACCGGCTGGACGAGCAGGTGATGCGTGCCCTCGGCACAGATCTGCTGGACCTCGTCATGCGTTGACGGATCCCGTCAATCCACCGGCCTCGCGCAGGCCGGAGCTGTTGGCTGGCTGGTATGACTGCTTCCCTTCCGCCCGAGGTCCGCCGGCTGGTGATCGCCACGCTGGTCAACACCCTCGGCAACGGCGTGTACGCCGCCGTCGGCGCGCTCTACCTGACCCGCGCCGCGGGCCTGTCCGTCCACGAGGTCGGACTCGGTCTGACCATCGCCGGGCTGGTCGGTCTGATCGCCAGTACGCCGCTGGGCGTCGTCGCCGACCGCCTCGGACCGAACCGCGCGTACGTCGCCTTCCTGCTGCTGCAGGCCGTCACGATGACCGCGCTCACGCAGGTCCGGTCGTTCGGTCTGTTCGTCGCCGTCGTCGGGGTCACCGCGATCGCGGACTCGGGACAGCGTGGTGCGAAAGGCGCGCTGATCGCCGGACTGGTCCCTTCCGACCAGCGGGTCCGGACGCGGGCACTGCTGCGGGTGACCACCAACATCGGCATGGGCATCGGGATGGCTTTGGCAGGGATCGTGTTGGCAGTCGACGAGCGCGAGGTGTACTTGATCGCGCTGTTCGCCAACGCAGCGACGTACGTCGTGACGGCCGGGCTCGTGCAGTGGGGGATGGCCCGGGTCGCGCCGGTGCCATCGACGGCCGGCCCGTCGGCGTTGACCGCGTTGAAGGACCGGTCGTTCCTCGCCTTCGTCGCGCTGGACGGCCTGCTCAGCATGCACAACGCGATGGCCCAGATCGCGATCCCGCTCTGGGTGGCGACGGCAACGGACGCGCCGACCTGGGTGATTTCGGTGCTGCTGGTGGTCAACGCCGCGTCGGTCATCCTGCTGCAGCTCCGGGTCGCGCGGGGAACCGAGCAGCTGGCCGGTGCCGCGCGGGCCGGCCGTCGAGCAGGTCTCCTGCTCGCTGCGGCCTGCGGAGTGCTGGCGATCACCGACGTGACGTCGGGGCCCGTGACGATCGCCCTGCTGATCGTGGCCGCGCTGGTGCACGTCCTCGGCGAGATGCTGCAGTCGGCGGGTGGCTGGGGGATCAGCTTCGAGCTGGCGCCGCCGGGTGGGCAGGGCCAGTACCAAGGTGCCTATGCGATGGGGACGCAGGTCGGTGATCTGGTGGCCCCGGTGGTGCTCACCGTTGTGGCCGTCAGTTGGGGGTGGCCCGGTTGGTTGCTCACAGCCACCATTTTCCTGGTGGCAGGTGCGCTCATCCCCGTGGCAGTCCGGCGGCACCAGCAGTGGCAACTTCAGACCCTTGTACCTGCTTAGGGTGCAGCAGGTCGCGTAGTTCGCGGGCCGCTTGGAATCCGGCGCGGTTGCCGCCGATGGTGCTGGCCGACGGGCCGTAGCCGACCAGGTGGATGCGCGGGTCGAGCACGGTGTGCGTGCCGTCCATGCGGATGCCGCCGGACGGTTCGCGCAGGTGCAGCGGCGCGAGGTGCGCGAGGTCGGCGCGGAAGCCGGTCGCCCAGAGGACCGCGTCGACCTTCTGCTCCCGCCCATCGGCCCACACGACCCCATCAGCGGTGACCCGCGAGAACATCGGCAGCCGCGTGTAGACGCCCCGCTCGTACGCCGCCTGCTCCTGCTGCCGCAGCTGCAGACCGGTCACGCTCACCACGCTCCGCGGCGGCAGCCCGGCGCGGACCCGTTCCTCGACCTTCGCGATGATCTTCCGCCCGAGCTCCGGCCCGAACTCGCCGTCCGTGCGCCACTCCGGCTCGCGTCGTGTCACCCAGGTCGTCGACGCGACCTCGGAGATCTCGGCGAGCAACTGGACGGCGGACGCGCCGCCACCCACGACCAGGACGTGCTGACCGGCGAACTCCTCGGCGCCGTTGTAGTCCGCGGTGTGCAGCTGGCGTCCTTGGAAGGACTCGATGCCCGGGTACCACGGGATGAACGGCCGGTTCCAGGTGCCGGTCGCGTTGACGATCGCGTCGGCCGTGTATTCGCCTTGGGAGGTGGTCAGCTCGAAGCGACCGTCGACGTCGCGCACGCTCTCCACGATCACCGGCCGCACCACCGGCAGCCCGAACCGCTGCTCGTAGTCCGCGTAGTAGCGCGGGACGAAGACGTTCGCCCGCTCGGCGCCGATCGCCGGCGGGACGTCCGCGCCGGGCAGGTTCGCGATGCCGTGCACGTCGTCCATGGTCAGCGAGTCCCAGCGGTGCTGCCAGGCGCCGCCGGGGGCGTCGTTGCGGTCCAGGACCGCGACTTCGTCGTACGGCGTGAAGCCCATCCGGACCAGGTGGTACGCCGCCGACAGCCCGGCCTGGCCGGCTCCGATCACCACGACTTGGGTATCCACAACCACCACAACGCCCGTCCTGAGCAGGCTCTTCCCGGATAACCTCAAGGGCATGGACCTCACCTCCGCCTACGGCTACCGGCTGGACTGGGTCGTCAGCTTCGTGGCCGTCGCCCGGTACGGCGGGTTCTCGGCGGCCGCGAAGGCGGTGTTCCGCGGGCAGTCGCGGATCAGCGAGCACGTCGCGGAGCTGGAGAAGGCGCTCGGCGTGCAGCTGTTCGACCGGTCGGCGCATCCGGTCGCGCTGACGCCCGAGGGGCGGGCGTTGCTGCCTGCGGCCGAGGAGATCCTGCACCGGCTGGGTGAGTTGGCGACCGTGCGGGGTCAGGTCCGGTTCGGGACGTACCCGAGCGCGGCGGCGTGGCTGTTCCCGCAGGTCGCCGTACGGACGAAGGATGTCCGCCTGCTGCTGGTGGAGGGGCCGAGCATCGAGCTGGAACGCGCGCTCGTGCAGGGCGAGATCGATCTGGCGATCCGGCCGGTCCACCCGCTCGTGGTGTCGGAGGCGCTGGAGCACCGGGTGCTCTGGCGCGAGCCGCTCGTCGCCGTGTTCGCGGCCAACCACCCGCTGGCCGCCCAGCCGTCGGTCGGCCTGGCGGACCTGGCCGCGCTGCCGCTGATCTCCATCGGGGAGGCCTCGGGCGGGCGGCAGTTCGAGTCGCACCTGGCCTTCGCCTCCGCCGGGCTGAGCCCGGCCAGCGTCTACCGCACGAACCAGCCGCAGACCCTGCTGTCCCTCGTCCGCCACGGCCTCGGCACCGGCGTCACGAACGCACTGGCCGTGACCACCGCGAACCTGGACGGCGTCCGCCTGGTCCCGATCCACGACGCCGGCGTCGAGCGTCAGGTCGCCCTGTTCCTCCACCGCGACCGCCCGAGGACACCGGCCCTGACCACGGTCATCGAAACCGTCACCGCCATCGACCCACCCACCTCAGGCGTGAGGTAGGCGCCCCGCCCACCTCGGGCGGGAGTAGGCGCCCCCGCCCACCTCGGGCGTGAGGTAGGCGCCCCGCCCACCTCGGTGGGAGTAAACGCCCCGCCCACCTCGGGCGGGAGGTAGGCGGCGACTCCGCCGCCTCAAGTGTGCGGTAGGCGACGAGCATCAGGCCGTCGGAAGAGTCTCCCCGACAAGGTCCAAACACTGTGCCAGCAACTTGTCCTGTACCTCGGTGTCGTACGCCTGGTCGTTCAAGTTGACCACCGCGCGCTTCTGGAAGAACCGCCCCGACACCAGCGCCTCCGGCTCCTCCGACACCGCCAGCCACACCGGCGTATCGGCGCCCTCGGCAACGGTCAGCGGCGCGGCGTACCCACTCATCTTCGTCGACACCCACCCCGGGTGCACCGCGTTGATCAGCGACGCGGGCCACTTCCGCGCCAGCGCGAAGGCGAGCGCCGCCATCACCAGCTTCGAGTCCGCGTACGCCGAATCGCCGGTCCAGCTCTCCGCGTGCTGCAGGTCGTCGAGCCGGATGTTCCCGCGCACGATCGAGTCCGAGCTGACGAACACCGACCGCCGCGGCACCGGCAGCAGCGCGGTCAGCAGCAGCGGCGCCAGCGCGTTGATCTGGAACAACCGCTCCAACCCGTCGCCCGTGACCGGCCGCGTCTTCTCGTCCGTCCCGGTCCCCGCGTTGTGCACCACGACCTCCGGCGCACCCAGTTCCCGTACGGCGGCCGCCAGCTCCCGCGTCGACTCCAGCGACGCGAGATCCCCGAGAACCACCTCACCAGGCAGCCCAGCCGCACGCTCCGCGTTCCGCGCGTGCCGGATCACGTCGTGCCCCCGTCGCGACAGCTCGGCGGCGATCTCCGCGCCGATCCCGTCGTTCGAGCCTGTCACCAAGATGCGTGTCATCGCTGTCCTCCCAGCAGAACCGGAACACCGTCAGGTGCGACCAGATGTTGCCCGCCCGGCGCTCCGTCAACCAGCAGCTCGAGCCGCCGCGGCCCCAGGACGCCGCGACCGGCGGCGCTCAGGTCGTTGGGCTCGACCGGTCCGTCGAAGCTGAACACCTCGAGCACCGCGTCACCAGCTTGCAGGTACGTCATCAGGAAGCCGCGCGGATCACCGTGGTGCCGGATGTCGCCGATCACCGCGAACCCGAACCGGTCCCGCCAGAACGCCAGCGCGGCGTCCAGGTCCGACACCGTCACCGCGACGTGGTCGAACCGCGGCTGCGCGTCCGGCACTTGCCGAGCCTCAGCTTCGGCCAGCGCGGCCGATCCGATCCGCTGGTAGCTCAGGTTCCCCTGGATGAACTCCAGCCGTGCACCGTCCGGATCCAGGAAGAACGCGATCCGCACGTCCCCGAGCACGTCGGCCGGCTGCGACAACACCGTCACCCCGGCCGCCTCCAGCCGGGAGATCTCCGCGTCCACCGCCCCCACCTTGAACCCCAGATGCCGGATCCCGCCCTGCAGGTCCTCGTTGCGCCAGCCACCTTGGTTGCCACCAGCACCGACCTCCAGCAGGTCCAGGAGCACCGTCCCGCGACCGACCGTCAGCCGGCCGTCGCGGACCGGCCCGGTGGGGGAGAACCCCAGCAACCCTTCGTAGAACGCCTGTGACCGTTCGAGATCACGGCAGCCGAGCTCGACCCGGCGCAGTCCGTTGAGCATGCCCGGACCCTACCGTGACCGCTCACAGAATGTCTGCCCCCGAACCACGCAATCTCGGGTCAGAGCCTTGACAGCAGCGATCGGCCGCCCAATTCTGTGATCGCTCACAGAAATCCGTGAGCGTTCACAGACTCGACCGATCGTGAGGGCATCATGGTTCACTCAATCGACCGACGCAGGTTCCTGCGCGGGGTCGGTGGGCTCGGACTGGTCGCGGCGCTTCCTGGTGGGCTCGCCGCGTGCTCCAGCTCCGACGACGACCCGGCCGCCGCACCGCAGCCGTCCGGTGACCCGGACGCGCCGGCCAAGCTGACGTTCTGGACCTGGACGACCGGGATCGACAAGGTCGTCGCGATCTGGAACCAGCAGAACCCGACCCAGCAGGTCACCGTCAGCGCCCAGGCGCAGGGCGAGGAACTGCTGACCAAGATCGTCACCGCGCACCGCGCGGGCAACCCGCCGGACCTGATCCACGCGGAGTACCAGGCGCTGCCGGTGCTGATCACCAACGGCGTGACGGCGGACCTGAGCGGACTGGCCGCCGAGGTGAAGGGGGCGTTCACCGACGGCACCTGGGCGCTGACGTCGTTCGGCGGCAAGACGTACGCGATCCCGCAGGACGTCGGGCCGATGATGCTCTACTACCGCGAGGACCTGTTCCAGCAGTTCGGGCTGACCGTGCCGAAGACCTGGGACGAGTTCGGCGCGCTGGCCGAGCAGGTCCGCAGCAAGGACTCCAAGCGGTACCTCGCGACCTTCTCCTCCGGCGACCCGGGCTGGTTCGCCGGGCTGGCCGAGCAGGCCGGGGCGAACTGGTGGACCAACGACAACGGCACCTGGTCGGTCGGCATCAACGACGAGCCGACCAAGAAGCTGGCCTCGTTCTGGGGCGACCTGGTCAACGCCGGAACCCTGCAGGGCAAGCCGATGTACACGCCGGAGTGGAACAAGGCGATGAGCGACGGGACCCTGCTCGCCTGGCCGAGCGCGGTCTGGGGCGCAGGCGTCCTGCAAGGGGTCGCGCCGACCACCAAAGGCAAGTGGAAGATGGTCCCGATGCCGCAGTGGGACGCCACTGCGGCGACCGGCTTCTGGGGCGGTTCGGCGACCGCGATCGCGGCCAAGTCGAAGCAGACCGCGCAGGCGCAGAAGTTCGTCAAGTGGCTGAACACCGACCCGGCCGCGCTCGAGGCCTTCGTCACCTCCGGCGGCATCTACCCGGCCGCGACGGCCGGCCAGTCGACGCCCGCGCTGAGCAAGGCACCGGCGATGATGCCGAACCAGCCCACCTTCTTCACCGAGGCCGCGACGATCGCCAAGACCGCGCGCGGCTTCACCTGGGCGCCGAACGTCAACGTCACCTACAGCCAGTACTCCGACCTGTTCGCCAAGGCGGTCCAGACCAAGGGCGACTTCGCCGCCGCCGTCGACCAGCTGCAGGCGGCCTCGGTCGCGGACCTGAAGAAGCAGGGCTTCCAGGTCAAGGAGTCCTGAGGTGTCGGCCGTTCCGCTGAGGGTGCGCCGCCCACGACGAGAGGGCGGCGCGGCGCCGTACGTGTTGATGCTCCCGGCCATCATCCTGCTGGTGCTGTTCCTGCTGGTCCCGATCGGCTACACGCTCTGGCTCAGCCTCCGGGCCTCCCGCGTCACCGGCGGCGGGCTCGGGCTGCGCAAGGAGACGTTCGTCGGCCTGGCCAACTACGCCGGAGCGATCACCGACTCGGCGTACGCGCAGTCGGTCGTGAGGATGCTCGGGTACGGCGTGATCGTGGTCCCGGTGATGCTCGGGCTCGCGCTGCTGTTCGCCCTGCTGCTCGACTCCCAGGGCGCGCGGCTGAAGTCGTTCACCCGGCTCGGCATCTTCCTTCCGTACGCCGTACCAGGCGTGATCGCCTCACTGCTGTGGGGCTTCCTCTACCTGCCGGGCGTGAGCCCGATCCGGGCCACCCTGGAGAAGATCGGGCTGCCCGCGCCCGACTTCCTCGGGCCGGACACCGTCCTGTTCTCGGTCGCCAACATCGGGATCTGGGGCGGCGTCGGCTTCAACATGATCGTGCTCTACACCGCCCTGCGCGGCCTGCCCGAGGAACTGCAGGACGCCGCCCGGGTGGACGGCGCGAGCGAGCTCCAGATCGCCTTGCGGATCAAGGTCCCGCTGATCGCGCCGGCCCTGGTGATGACCGGGATCTTCTCGCTGATCTCGTCGCTGCAGGTGTTCAGCGAGCCGTCGACGCTGCAACCGCTGACCGACTCGATCTCGTTCACCTGGGTGCCGCTGATGACGATCTACCGTGACGCCTTCGTGAACAACGACATCTACACCGCGGCCGCCGCCTCGGTGCTGCTCGCGGCCGGCACGCTCGCGGTCTCGCTCGCCGTCCTGAGCTTCCTGCAGAAGCGGGCCTTCGGGGAGGACCGATGACCACCGCCGTCCTGGAGCGCTCGGCTCCCACCGTCCGGACCACCGCGCGCAAGCCGCGCAAGACCCGGTACGTCTCCACCGCGATCTTGTTGCTCGGGGCCCTCTACTGCCTGATGCCGGTGGCCTGGGTCGTGATCGCCGCGACCAAGGGCCCGAACGACCTGTTCACCACGTTCTCGTTCTGGCCGAGCTTCAACGGCGGCTTCGAGTACAACCTGCGCACGCTGCTGGAGTTCCGCTCCGGCATCTTCTGGAAGTGGGCCCTCAACAGCCTCCTGTACGCCGGCGCCGGCTCGCTGCTGTCGGTCGCGGTCTCGGTGACCGCGGGCTACGCGCTGGCCAAGTACCGGTTCGCCGGCCGGGAGGCGATCTTCCGGTGCATCCTGGCCGGCGTCCTGGTCCCGCAGATCACGCTCGCCGTTCCGCAGTACCTGCTGATGTCCAAGCTCGGCCTGGTCAACTCGTACTGGTCCGTCCTGCTGCCGAGCATCATCAGCCCGTACTGCATCTACCTGTCGAGGATCTACGCCGCGGCCGTGGTCTCCGACGACATGCTGGAGGCGGGCCGGATCGACGGCGCGGGGGAGTACCGGCTGGCCTGGTCGATCGGCCTGCCGCCGATGATCCCGGGCATGATCACGGTGTTCCTGCTGCAGTTCGTCGCGATCTGGAACAACTTCCTGCTGCCCTACATCATGATCTCCGACGACCGGCACTTCCCGATGACGGTCGGCCTGTTCTCGATGCTCAACCAGGGCGCCAGCCAGCCCGCGCTGTACTCGCTGGTGATCATGGGCGCCTTCCTCTCGGTGCTGCCGCTGATCGCGCTCTTCCTGTTCCTGCAGCGCTACTGGCGCATCGACCTGGTCAGCGGCGCCGTCAAGGGCTGACCCCACCGCACACTCTCTGGAGGACCTCTATGTCTGACGCACGTTTTCCCGACGGTTTCGTCTGGGGCGCCGCGACCGCGGCGTACCAGGTGGAGGGCGCGGTGGACGCCGACGGGCGTGGCCCGTCGATCTGGGACACCTTCACCAAGGTCCCGGGTGCCATCGCCGGCGGGGACACCGGGGACGTCGCGTGCGACCACTACCACCGGTACCCCGAGGACGTGGCGCTGATGGCCGACCTCGGGCTCGGCGCGTACCGGTTCTCGATCGCCTGGCCGCGGATCCAGCCGGACGGCTCGGGTGCGCTCAACCAGAAGGGCATCGACCACTACCGCCGGGTGGTGGACGAGCTGCTCGCGCGCGACCTCACGCCGTACGTGACGCTCTACCACTGGGACCTGCCACAAGCCCTGCAGGACAAGGGCGGCTGGGCCGCGCGGGACACGGCGTACAGGTTCGCCGAGTACGCCGGAGTGGTGCACGACGCGCTGGGTGACGTGGTGAAGCAGTGGATCACGCTGAACGAGCCGAAGGTCTCCAGCCATGCCGGGTACGGCGACGGCATCCATGCGCCGGGCATCAAGGACCAGGACCAGCGCAACCGGGCTCTGCACCACCTGCTGCTCGCCCACGGGCTCGGCCTGCAGGTACTGCGTGACGGTCGCCATGCGGCCGGCCAGTCGGTCGGGCTGACGCTGGACGTCAGCCCGGTCGAGGGAGCTACGTCGAGTGAGGCCGACCAGGCGGCGGCCCGCAGGCTGGACGGGGACAGCCACCGGCTCTTCCTGGACCCGGTACTGCGGGGCGCCTACCCGGAGGACGCTCTGGAGCGGCTCGGGAGCTTCGAGTGGGTGCAGGACGGCGACCTGCCGCTGATCAGCGCGCCGATCGACTTCCTGGGCATCAACTACTACCGGCGGATGCTCGTCCAGGCCACCGAGACCGGACCGCTGTTCGCCAGGACCGTGCTGCCCGAGGGCGTCCCGGTCACGGCGGTCGACTGGCCGGTCCAGCCGGACGGGCTGCGTGAGGTGGTCGCGGACCTCACTGCGGCGTACGACGGACTGCCGCCGCTCTACATCACCGAGAACGGCGCGGCGTACGACGACGTACCGGCTGCTGACGGGTCGGTCGACGACCCGCTGCGGGTGGACTACCTGCAGGGCCACCTGCTCGCGCTGCACCAGGCGATCCAGGACGGCGTCGACGTGCGCGGCTACTTCGTCTGGACGCTGCTGGACAACTTCGAGTGGGCGGAGGGGTTCGCCAAGCGCTTCGGTGTGGTCCACGTCGACTACGCGACGCAGCAGCGGACTCCGAAGACCAGTGCCGGCTGGCTCGGCCAGGTGGCCCGCGGCAACGCCGTACCCCGGCGGTGAGCGGCAACAGTCCGGCCGCCTGAGATGATGAGGCCGCGCCAGGGCACAACGAGGAGTGGGACACGTGGCAGGCAGGACGTCATCCAGGACCAAGGCGGAACCGCCGGTGGTCCATCCCAAGTCCCGTGGCGCGGCCCGGCGAGCGATGCGGCGTGGTCCGACCATCGACGACGTCGCCGAGCTGGCCGGAGTCTCCCGGGGCACGGTCTCCCGGGTGCTGAACGGCGGCCACTACGTCAGCGCCGCGTCGCTGGAGGCCGTGCAGCAGGCGATGGAGCAGACCGGCTACACGGTGAACCAGAGCGCCCGCAGCCTGGTCACCAAGCAGTCCAACGCGATCGGCTTCGTGCTGTCCGAGCCGCAGGAGCGCCTGTTCGAGGACCCGAACTTCAGCGTGCTGCTGCGCTCGTGCACCCAGGCGCTGGCCGAGCAGGACATCAACCTGGTGCTGATGCTGGAGACCAGCGACGAGGAGCGCAACCGGATCCTGCGCTACGTCCGCGGCGAGCACGTCGACGGCGTCCTGCTGATCTCCACCCACTCCGGCGACCCGCTGATCACCGAGCTGGCCCGGGCCGGCGTACCGGCTGTGGTGTGTGGGCGCCCGCTGGTCCCTGGCGACGTGCTGCCGTACGTCGCCGCCGACGACCGGGAGGGCGCGCGGCAGATGACCCGGTACCTGGTCGAGCAGGGGCACCAGCGGGTCGGCATGATCAGCGCGCCGCAGATCGCGGGTGGGCAGGAGCGGCTGCAGGGCTACCAGGACGTGCTCGGCCGGAAGGCGCTGAAGCGGCTGGTGGTGTCCGTGGACGACTACAGCCACGAGGCCGGCGTACGGGCTATGCATGAGCTGCTGGCCAAGAGCCCTGACCTGGATGCTGTGTTCGCTGCCTCCGATCTGCTCGCGTCGGGTGCGCTGGTCGAGCTGCGGCGGGCGGGGCGTCGCGTGCCGGACGACGTGGCGGTAGGTGGCTTCGACGACTCCCGCATCGCGCGCGAATCCGACCCGCCGCTCACCACGATCCGCCAGCCGCTCGAGCTGGTCGCTCGCGACATGGTGGACGTTCTGCTCCGCCAGATCCGCGGCGAGGAAGCCGCCACCCGCATCCTTCCGACGGAGCTGGTCATCCGCGAGTCCGCCTAGCGGATGAACTGGTCGACGTAGTCGGCGCCGAGGCCGTTGGCGGCGTAGTGGTCGCGGCAGAGCTGGATCTTGGTGAAGGTGTCCTCGTAGCCGGTCTGGTGGCCGTCGTCGTCGACGTAGATCATCGCGCCCGAGATGTTGAAGAACGTGATCATCTCGCCGGTGTCCTCGGGGACGCGCAGGGTGTGGATCTCACCGGGCGGCTCGTAGACGAACGAGCCGGTCTCGGCGACCCACTCGTGCTCGTCGTACTGCCACTTGCCCTTGATCACGTACCCGAACACGGCACTCGGGTGCCGGTGCCGCGAGACGATGCCGGACCGGGTCACCTTGAGCAGGTTGCACCACTGGCCGGTGATCGTGTTCAGCATCAGCGGGCGGAACCACACGTCGGGCGCCTGCGGGACCCAGATGCGGTCGTCGTCCGGCACCGCCTGGACCGCGATCTCCAGCGGTACGGCGGTCGAGATGGGGATCTGGCTCACGGGTCTCCTTCAGGCGCTCAGGTAGCCGCCGTCGACGGGCAGGACGGCACCGGTGACGAAGCCCGCGTCGGGGCCGGTGAGGAACGCGATCGCGCCGGCCACCTCGGCCGGCGTCCCCCAGCGGGCCATCGGGGTCCGGCCGAGGATGCGATCGGAGGCGTCGGGGTCCGCCTGGAGCGCGGCGGTCAGGTCGGTCGCGATCCAGCCCGGCGCGACGGCGTTCACGCGGATGCCCTCGGCCGCCCAGGCGACCGCGAGCGAGCGGGTCAGCTGCACGATGCCGCCCTTGCTGGCGCTGTACGCCGGGACGAGCGGCCCGCCGAAGTAGCTCAGCATCGAGGCCACGTTGACGATGCAGCCCTTGGCGGCGGCCAGTGCGTCGTGCGCGGCCTCGGCGGCGCGCATCGCGCCGGTGAGGTTGATCGCGAGCACCTCGGCGAACACCTCCGGCCGGTGCTCGGCGCCGCGGCGGATGATCCCGGCGGCGTTGACGAGCACGTCCAGCTCGTCGTACGGCTTGATGAGATCTTCGAGGTCGGTGGGTGAGCGGAGGTCGAGGGCGCGGAGCTCCGCCACCTGACGAAGCTCCGCCGGCGCCGCGTCCGGGTCGAGGCCGGCCGCGACCACGGTCGCCCCGTCGCTCGCCAGCCGCAGCGCGGCAGCGGCACCGATCCCGCTGGTCCCGCCGATCACCAACGCTGTCCGACCTGGCATGCGTCGATCCTCTGCAGTTGCCGCTGGGCTGACCAGGGATTCCCGGATGCCGGATAGGTCCGATCCGCCCTCACCCCGCGCGCACCTAGTAAGTACCAGCCACCGATCGGGGGTCGGTACTTGGTAGGTGCCGGGGGATGATCCTTCGGATGCAGCGCCACACAAAGGAGAAGCGGGGGAAGCCGGGGGAGGGCCCGGGCTTCCCCCGCTTCGGGGAGGGTGAGAGTCGGACGGGGGCATCCGGCCTCTCCGGGGAGGTCAGTCGAAGCTGTGGTCGATGCGGTGGTGGTAGCGCTGGCCGGCCTTGCCGCCGATGATCGCGGCCAGCAACGTCACGACGAGGACGGCAGCACCGAGGATCATTCCGCCGGTGGTGAGGTCGGCGTCGGCGATCGGGATCGACGGTAGGTCCACGCGGTCCAGGACGTCGTACTGCGACCCGGCCAGAGCGCCGATCCCGGCGACGACCAGCGTCACCGCGACGCCGATGCCCCAGACGCCGAAGCCCTGCCGCGCGCCGTCGAACCGCGCGAGCCGGCCGGCGACGTACCCGCCGTTGTAGTAGGCGATCGCGAGGACGACGACCAGCAGCGCGCCGGACACGATCCCGATCGTGCCGGCCTGCTCGTCGATCAGCCCGCGGTCGATGGTGACCGCGTAGTCGACCGCCGCCGCGACGGCGCCGACGATGCCGGTCAGCAGCACGATCAGGCCGACCGCGATCAGCCAGCCGAAGAACGCCGAACCACCCTTGAACCCGCGGTAGGCCGGGTCCACCTCGGCCGCGCTGGACGTCGCTACCGGCGAGCGGTGCAGCGGCTTGCGCTCGTCGACCGGACCTTCCTCGACGACGACCGGTTGCGTCGCCGTCCGGTCGGGCGTGAAGCGTTGTTCGGGCGGACCGACGCGCCCGTCGGTATCGTCGCGGTACTGCTGGACCATGGCTGTTCTCCTCACAGTGACGGCCCCGTCTCTCACCTCCCGTACCCGGCCGTACACGCGCACATGCACCGCGTCCGATTCCCGGGTGGTGCGGGCGTGTCTCTCGGCCCCTCGCCTACTGCGCGGCACTCGGCACGGCACCTCAGCGCACTGGAGCGAAGACCACGATGGAAAAACATCGAGGCCTTCACTCCAGCACGCTGAGCTACCGCACCGAGCACCTGCTCGCTACGGCGAGGGACCGAGAGACACGCCCTAGTCCAGCTCAGCGTCGATCTTGTCGTGGAAGCGGCGGCCGGCGCGGCCGCCGAGGATGGCGAAGAGCAGCGTGAGCAGCACGGCCGCGCCCGCGGTCGCCAGGCCGCCGTACAGGAGGAGGTCGGAGTCGAGCGTGCCCAGGCGCAGCGGCAGGTCCGTGCGGTCGAAGCGGCTGACCGTGTCGTACCAGACGTTCAGCGCGGCGCCGATCCCCGCGATGAGCACGACCACCAGCACGGTGATCAGCCAGACGCCGAAGCCCTGCCGCTTCCCGTCGAAGCGCGCGAGCCGGCCGGCGACGTACCCGCCGCAGAAGTACGCCAGGCTCAGCACGATCGTCACGCCGACCGCCCCGGCCAGCGCGACCTCGGTCGGTCGCTGCCGGGCGTCGACCGCCGTGTAGTCGAGGAAGTAGCCGGCCAGCCCACCGATCCCGGCGACCACCAGGCTCAGGAAGACCGTCATCGACAGCGCGATCAGCCAGCCGAAGAAGGCCGCCCCGGCCTTGAACCCCCGGTACGCCGGCACCTCGGTCTCGACGCCTTCGGTTTCGCTCTCCGGCTGGTCCGGAACGATCCGGACCGTCGACATCGCCCGGTGAGCCGCCGCCCGCGCTTCCTCGTAGCGCCGCGTGCTCGTGTCGGGCCGCAACTCGGTCAGCGTGCCAGGATCTTCGTACGGCTGGACCACAACAGTTCTCCTCACGGGGGGCGCCTCGTGCCGGGGCCTACCCAGGAGTTGCGCGGCTCATTCACGCGATGCGGCAGATTTGTCCGAAATCTTGGAGACCGGGGCGGACGTGCACCACTCATTAACCTCTCGGTCGCCGGCAGGCTCACGCTCGGCGGGGTGCGGTGTCGGGGCGAGCGGCGAGGTTGGTGAGTGGTGCGCGTCCGCGTCCTGGTCAGACCGCCGGATAGCGACGCGGAGTGAACACCAGCGGCCCGCCCGGACGCTCGACCGACCGGGTCTGCGAGGACCCGATCAGCAGCAGGCAGCGCATGTCGACGGTCGCCGGGTCGAGCTCACCGAGCGTGGTGATCGTGACGGACTCGTTCGCTCCGCCGACATCGCGGCCGACGACCACCGGCGTCCCCGGGTCGCGGTGCTCGAGCAGCAGCTCCCGGGTCGCGGCGACCTGCCAGGTGCGCGACTTGGACGCCGGGTTGTAGATCGCGATCGCCAGGTCCGCGGTCGCCGCCGCGGTCAGGCGGGCGGCGATCACGTCCCACGGCTTGAGGCGGTCCGAGAGCGACAGCACGCAGTAGTCGTGGCCGAGCGGCGCGCCGGCCCGGCTGGCGACGGCCTGCGCGGCGGTCATGCCGGGCAGGACGTGGACGGCGAGGTCGGCGTACTCGGGTTCGGCGGCGACCTCGGTGACCGCGCTGGCCATCGCGAAGACGCCGGGGTCGCCGGAGGAGACCACGACGACCCGGGACCCCTTGCGGGCGAGGTCGAGCGCGAACGCGGCCCGCTCGGACTCGACCTTGTTGTCCGAGCCGTGCTTGCGCTGGCGGGCCCGGTCGGGCAGGCGATCGACGTACGGGCCGTAGCCGATCACGTCGTCAGCAGAGGCGAGCGCGGCCCGAACCTCGGGCGTCATCCACTCCGGCCCGGCCGGACCGAGCCCGACAACGGTCACCGAACCTTCGTCTTGTTTCTGCTGTTCCGGCCTCTCGAACGTGTTGTTGATCGGGCTCGGCAGCAGCGCCAACGAGAAGTACGGCACTTCGCTCGGATCCACGTCGGCGAGCTTGGCAGTGCGTTGCTTGTCAGTGGTCGCGCGTTCGACGTACCAGGCCTCGTCCGCGCGCCCCGCCAGTTCGAACGCCTCGCGCACATTCCCGAACGTCCGCCCGAGCTTCATCACGGCCGCAGCATCGGTCTCCCGCAGCTTCTGCGCGAGCACATCCGGCGGCAGCGTCCCCGGCAGCACCGTCAGGATCTCGTCGCGCTCACACAACGGCCGACCCAGTACGGCGGCCGCCGCGCTCACCGACGTCACCCCCGGCACAACCTCGCACTCGTACCGATCCGCCAGCCGCTTGTGCATGTGCATGTAGGACCCGTAGAACAGCGGATCCCCCTCGGCCAGTACGACGACGTCGCGCCCGGCGTCGAGATGCGCCGCCAACCGCTGAGCGCACTCCGCGTAGAAGTCGTCCATCGCACCCTGGTACCCACCCGGGTGATCGGTCGTCTCCGTTGTCAGCGGGTAGACCAGGTGCTCCTCGACCTGACCGTCCCGCAGGTACGGCGCCGCGACCGAGCGGGCGATGCTCCGCCCGTGCCGCGCGCTGTGGAACGCGATCACGTCGGCCGCGCCGATCAGTCGCGCGGCCTTCACCGTCACCAGTTCGGGGTCGCCCGGGCCGAGCCCGACACCCCACAGCCGTCCGGTCACTCTTCCTCGCTAGCGATCGCGTTGATGGCGGCGGCGGTGATCGCACTGCCGCCCCGGCGGCCGCGGACGACCAGGTACTCCAGCCCCAGGTCGTTCGCCGCCAGAGCCTCCTTGGACTCGGCCGCCCCGATGAACCCGACCGGGATCCCCAGGACGGCGGCCGGCTTGGGCGCGCCGTCGCGAATCAGCTCGAGCAACCGGAACAGCGCCGTCGGAGCGTTGCCCACGGCAACCACTGCCCCTTCGAGCCGGTCACCCCAGAGGTCCAGCGCCGCCGCACTCCGGGTAGTCCCCAAGCTCTTCGCCAGCTCCGCCACCGACGGGTCGCTCAACGTGCAGACGACCTCGTTGTCCTTGGGGAGCCGACGCCGCGTGACACCCGCCGCGACCATCGCCGCGTCGCAGAAGATCGGCGCACCCTGCTGCAGCGCTTGGCGGGCAGCCTTCACCACCCCGGAGGACCACGCGATGTCCGAGACCAGATCGGTCATCCCGCAGGCGTGGATCATCCGCACGGCGACCTGCGCGACGTCCGGCGGCAGGTCACCGAGCGCGGCCTCGGCCCGGATCGTCGCGAACGACCGCCGGTAGATCTCGGCCCCGTCGGTCTCGTACTCGTACTGGCTCACCGCATCCTCATCACACTCTGCTCGGCGGTCACGGCCTCTGAACCGTCGACCGAGTACCCGTCGGTCAGCGCGAGCACGTCCACGAAGTCTCCCGCGGGCTGCCCACACCGCCGCTCACATCCGGACCAGTGCACCGGCCTGCGTCCTGGCTGAAGCGTCGGCGTCACCCGCCGCGCGTCCCGCCGTACGTCGGCCAGCGCCTTGCCACAGCCAGGCTTGCCGGCGCACGCCGTCACCCTGGTCCACGGCGACTCACCGTCCACCACCAGGCCGGTCTGCTGCAGCCGGTCGACGTCGCCACCGACCACCACCACCGACCGCCACGGTGTCACCCGCAGGTGCTCGGCCTCAGCCAGTACGGCGGCTTGCTCCGGCCCCAGACTCCCCAACGGCACGGTCGCCACCAGCAACTCCGGTCCGTAGACGCCGGCCCGCACGGGCTGGCCTTCCGCCAGCTCCCCAGCCATCTGCCCAACCGACCTGCTGTACCCCAGCCTGCTCAGCACCCTGGCCACACCATCCGCCAGCTCACCCAGCCGCCACTCGCCGTCCCGCTCCTCCAGGAACGCCTCAGCCGCCCGCAGCATCACCTGCGGAGCCTCAGCCGGCGCCAGCCGCACCCCGCTGTCCACACCAGCCAGCAGCAACGCCAGCTGGCCGCCAACAACCCGCACCCCGACATCAGCCCCGACGGCGGCCAGGTCTCCACGCCCGTCGTCCAGCGTGAACAGGAACCGCCCCGGCAGCTCAGCCAGCCGCGGCGAAGCACACAGCGCGCGGTCCAGCTCGGCGACCAGCGGCTGCACGGCGTACGACCCGTCGAGCCCGGACAGGGGAGAGGCCAGGATGTTCCGGACCCGCTCGTGCGTGATCGACGGCAGCAGGCCGGCGTCGTACAGGCGGTCGGACAGCTCCTCCGGAGCCTTGAGCGCCCGGATCTGGATGTTCCCCCGCGAGGTGAGCTCCAAATTTCCGTCGCCCAGCTCAGCAGAGGCCGTGGCGAGCACCCGCAGCTGCTCCGGGCTCAGCACCCCACCCGGCAGCCGGACCCGAGCCAGCCCGCCATCAGCCGCCTGGTGCACCGAGAGCACACCAGGACAGCGGTCCGGTTGACTCCTCCCAGTGCTGGCCACAGCCGTGATGCTACGTCCCACCCATCAGCTGTGTTCTGCGTCACCGCGGAGCAGCACCCCAGCCATCACGAGAGCGGTCAGCCCACCACACACCATCACCACCGACACGGACGTCCGGTCCAGCAGCAGTCCACCAGCCAGCGCCCCGGCGGACAGCGTCGCCTGGAACGACGAGGTGAACAGCACGGTCGCCGCCTCCCGCGCCTGAGGCGCCGCCGCCGCGAACCAGCTCATCGAGCAGACCGGCACCGCGCCGTACGCGAGGCCCCACACCACCAGCAGGCCGGCCGCTCCCAGCGTCGTCCGCCCGAGCAGCGGCAGCAGCAACGTCGCCAGCGCCAGCAGACAAGCCGCTGCGGTGAAGGTGAGACGCAGCCATCGGCCGACGGCCAGCCCGGCGACAGCGTTGCCGACCAGCCCCGCGACCCCGTAGACCAGCAGCAAGCTGCTGATCAGCTCAGGCCGGACGCCGGTCACCTCACGCAGGAACGGCGTCACATACGTGTACGTGCCGAAGTGGGCCACCACGATCAGACAGGTCGCCACCAACCCCACTCGCGTCTGCCTGAGCCGCAGTACCTCCCGCAGCACCGCCAGCCGGGTCACATCTTCAGCGGGCAGCGGCGGCACGAACAGGATGAGCGCCACCAGCACCAGCAGGCTCAGCCCGGCCAGCAGCACGAACGGGAACCGCCACCCACCGTGCTCTCCGAGGAACGTCCCGGCCGGTACGCCGAGGACCGACCCCAGCGGCACCGCCGAGAAGATCACCCCGGTCGCCCGCCCCGCCTGGTGCTCCGGCACCAGGCGTCCAGCGAGCCCGGCGCCGATCGACCAGAACCCACCGATCACCAGCCCGACCAGGACCCGTGAGACGAGCTCCAGCCAGTACGCACCGGCCGCCGCCGCGAGCAGGTCAGCACCGGCCAGCACGACCATCAGCACCCCGAGCATCACCCGCCGGTCGACCCGCCCGGTCGTCACGGTCACCACGGGCGCTGCCACGGCGGCGACCAGGCCGGGCGCCGTCATCAGCCAGCCTGTCCGCCCGGGTGACAGCCCGAAGTCGTTCCCGATCGGGGTCAGCAACCCGATCGGCAGGATCTCGGCCGTGACGATCGAGAAGATCCCGAGCGTCACGGCGACCACTCCGAGCCACCGGACCACCGGCGTACGCACCAGCACCGCACCAGACATGCGACCAGTCCACCTGGTTGCTACCGGCAACTCTGGCGGATTTCCGCCCTCCTGATCCACTACCGTGGTCGCCCGTGAGTATGACGAGGAACCCGGACCGCCTGGTGCTGTTCACCGACGCCGTCGTGGCCATCGCCGTCACGCTGCTCGTGCTGCCGCTGGTCGAGGTGGTGACGGAGTCGAAGACCGAGGGCCTGACCGCGGTCGAGGTGATCACCGAGCACCGGCCGCAGATCTTCACGTTCCTGCTGAGTTTCGTGGTGATCGTCCGGTTCTGGCTGGTGCACCACCGCGTCTTCGAGCACGTCCGCCGGTACAACACCCGCCTGATCCAGCTGAATCTCGGCTGGCTGCTGCTGATCGTCATCCTGCCGTTCCCGACCGAGATCATCGGGTCGTTCGAGTCCAGCCGGTTCACCAGCGGGCTCTACATCGGCACGATCTGGGTGCTCAGCCTCTGCCAGACCGGCCTGGTGCTGATGATCCAGCGGCACCCGGACATCGAGGACCCGGACAACCCGGTGACCCGCGGTGAACTGATCAACTCGATCGTCACCGCGGGCCTGTTCGGGCTGGCCTTCGTGCTCGCGGCCTTGGTTCCGCACGTCGCCTTCTACGCGCTGTTCCTGCTGTTCCTGACCCCCGTGATCAGCCGGCCGCTGGCCAGGAGGTACGGCTAGTTCCAGAAGTCGCAGTGGTGCTCGGCGGTCAGGTTGACCTTCTTGACTCCGCCCTGGTCGCTGGGTGCCAGTGAAAGGCCGTTGACGTCGCCACGCTTGACCGGTGCCCAGTGCGGACTGTCCGGCCCGTTCGGGTTGCCGGTACGAGCGAACGCCGTCCAGTAGTCGACCATCTGGTCCGACAGACGCTGCTGAGCCGGGGTAAGCGGTGCGTCCCAGCCGCCGAGCGCGAACAGGTACGGCAGCTCCGTCGCATGCGCGGCGCCCTGCCCTGCCTGCGACAGCGGCGAGTGCTTGTCAGCGAACTCGTACGCGTACACCGGTACCTTCCGCGCCGCCTGCTGGTCGCTGGCGACCTGCGTGCACGACCAGATCCGGTCCGTCGTCACCGTCGCCCAGGCTTCAGCGGCGGACGCGTACTTGGCGCGCGGGTACTCACGCAGTACGGCGGGAGCCCGCTTCGCCCCGACCATGTCCTTCACCAGCCGCGGGTAGTCCGCATCGGTGATCTTGCCGCCGTTGAACGCGGTCAGCCACGGCGTGGCCTCGTCGTGGTTGTTGCCGGACAGCACCGGCACCCGGTGGAACAGTCCGGCCTTCAGCGCCTTCGCCGGGCTCAGCGGCAGCGTCGCGGTACCGCCGTACGCGACCTGGGTGAACTGCATCGTCTCCGCGGTCAGTACGGCGGGGTCAGCGGCGCGCAGGCAGTCCAGCATCGCCTGACCGGGCCGGCACTTCAGCTTGTCCTTGCTCGCCGCGGCCCACTCGACACCGTTCTGCCGCACGCGGCTCTCGGGGACCCAGAACGAGTCAGCCGCCTGGCCGGGGTACTGGCTGTTCGCGGCCCAGCTGAACGCACAGGACCCGCTCTGCATGATCGCCTTGGAGAACAGCCCGACGGACGTCGGTGAGGTGAGCTGCGCGCAGGTACTCATCCCACCGGCCGACTCACCGGCCAGCGTGACGTTCCTGGGGTCTCCGCCGAAGCTGCGCGCGTTGCGCTGCACCCAGCGCAGGGCGGCCTGCTGGTCCTGGATCCCGTACGTGCCGGAGCCGCTCAGGCCCGGGTAGCCGAAGAACCCGAAGATGCCGAGCCGGTAGTTGACCGTCACCACGACGGCATCGCCACGGGTCGCCAGCTTGGCCGCGCCGTAGTTGCTGCCGGCCCCCATGAAGAAGCCGCCGCCGGGTACCCACACCACGACCGGGCGCGGCTTGGCCGACGCCTTCGCCGGGGTGGTGACGTTCAGGTAGAGGCAGTCCTCGGTGGTGGACCCACCGGGCGCCTCCTGGTTGTCCTGCTGGGGGCACGCGCTGCGGTACTGCGTGGCGTCGCGGACACCGGTCCACGGCTTCACCGGCTGCGGCGCCTTCCAGCGCAGGTCCTTGACCGGCGGAGCGGCGTACGGGACGCCGTTGAAGACCCGGGTCTCACCGGAGACCTCACCACGCAGTACGCCGGCGTCGGTGCGGACCTCCACCGCGTCGCTGGCGGAGGCGGTCACCTTGCTGGTCAGCAGCGCGGCCGGCACCAGCAGGAGCGCCAGTGCCAGCCGCACTTTCTTCTTACCGAGTTGTCTGGTCATGCCCAGCAGCCTCGGTCCTGGCGGGCCGGACCCGCTTCGGCCGGACGGCCAGGCCCACTACGACTTTGGTCGAACTAGCAGTAGAGATTGCCGCCCGGATCGGCGCCCAGCAAGGAGGTGAAGCGCTGGTACGCCTCGACCCTGCTCTGCACCTGGCCCGGGTTGCCGCCGTTGCACTCGATCGACCCGTTGATGCTGCGGATGGTCTCGCCGAAGCCGGCGCCGTTCACCATCGCGTTGTGCGGGGTCATCGTGCCCGGACCGGTCTGGGTGTTCCAGTACCACAGGCCGGTCTTCCAGGCGATCGCGGAGTTCTGCTCGACCTGCCAGGGGTTGCCGAGCAGGTCGATACCGAGGGCGTCGCCCGCGGCCTTGTAGTTGAAGTTCCAGCTCAGCTGGATCGGGCCACGGCCGTAGTACGCCGCCTGACCGGCCGGGCAGCCGTACGGCTGACCCCAGTCGCAGTAGTGCGGGTAGTTGGCCTCGTTGATCTCCTTGATGTAGACCAGCCCGCCGGTCTCGTGGTTGACGTTCGCGAGGAAGGCGGCGGCCTCACGTTTCTTGGTGGCGTCGTCGCCGGTGTTGGCGAAGCCGGGGTAGGCGCCGAGTGCGTCGACCAGGCCGGAGTAGGTGTAGAAGGGGTTCCGGCCCGGGAACATCTGGTTGAACTGGGACTCGCTGACCGGGAAGGCCTGGACGCCGTCCGGGGCTTGTTCGCGGGCGTCCGCTGGTGCGGTGAGCACCATCGAGAGCGCCGCTCCGAGCGCTACCAGAGCCGGCAGCGCGCGCACGAATCGTGGAGTTCTCATGATGATTCTCCTGTCCTCGACCGTGCCGGGTGGGGGCGGGGCACGGCCCGTTGGGGGCGGTGGGACAGGTTCGAAGCTATATGAAATCTCCCTGCATATCTACCGGTGGCCGCGTCGCAACAGGTAGGTGTCCATGATCCAGCCCTTGCGTTCACGGGCTTCCGCACGGATCTTCTCGATCTCGCCGGCCACCTCGGACAGCTTGCCGGCGACCAGCAGTTCGTCCGGCGTCCCGAGGTAGGCGCCCCAGAAGATGTCCGCGTCCTGGTCGGTGTGCGCGGTGAACGCGGTCTGCGCGTCGAGCATCACCACGACGTCGTCGACGCCTTCCGGCCACTCCTTCGCCAGCCGCCGTCCGGTCGTGATCTGGATCGGCTTGCCGACCTGGTTCAGCCCGATCCGGTGCTTCGCGGCGAGCGCCGACACGCTGCTGATCCCGGGGATCACCTCGATGCCGAAGTCGAGCTCGCCGCGCGCCAGGAGGTCGTCGAGAATCGCCAGCGTGCTGTCGTAGAGCGAGGGATCGCCCCACACCAGAAAAGCCCCGACCTGGTCGCCGCTCAACTCCCGCTCGATCATCCCCGCACAAACATCAGCCCGTCGGCGCCGCCAGTCGTCCACCGACTCCACGTACGCCGCACTGCCGCGATCCCGCTCAGGATCCCGCCCCACGACCACCTTCGCCCCCGGTGCGTACCGCTGGAGAATCTCGGTCCGCAGCTCGACGAGCTCCTGCTTGACCTCCCCCTTGTCGAGCACGAAGAACACGTCGGCCCGCTCGATCGCCCGCACGCCCTGCATCGTCAGCTGGTCCGGATCCCCGGCCCCGATCCCGATCACCAAGATCTCCATGGCGCAGGAGCCTAGTTCCCGCCTCCGGGTGAACGGCGTACGGTTAACTGCTAATTTAGCAGTCAGTAGAACCGATTGCTTGGGGGAGACCTGTGCCGACGGCCGAGGAAATGCTCAGTACGGAGTCGGTCGTCGCTCTGGGGAAGATCCTGCGCGCGGTGGAGCCGGGGCTCGAGTTCGCCGCGCTGCGGGGAGTGCCCGTTGAGCTCGCCGGGATGGCGTTCAGCGATCGTGGCCGGCTGGTGCGGGACGCGTTGCTCGCCGATCTGCCGGCCGGCTACGCCCCCGCCGACAAACTCTTCCGGGCAGCGCTGGCCAGAGACGACTTCAGCGGCTGGATGATCTGGCCTGTCACCGAAGCAGTCGCCGTACGGGCGACCGCAGCGGGCTCGTTCGAAGAAGGGCTGGAACTCCTTGCCCTGCTGACCCCTCGGCTCACCGCCGAGTTCGCGCTGCGGACCTTCCTCGCCGCCGACCTCGAGCGAACACTCGCGACGGTCGGCACCTGGACCAAGCACCCCGACGAGCACGTACGCCGTCTGGCCAGCGAAGGCACTCGCCCTCGGCTCCCGTGGGCCAAGCAGGTCCGCGAGATCCTCGCCCACCCCGAGGTCACCCGCGAGATCCTCGACGCCCTGCGCCACGGCGAATCGGCGTACGTCCGTCGCTCGGTCGCCAATCACCTCAACGACGTCAGCCGCGCCAACCCGGCACTGGCCGTCGACATCGCCACCAGCTGGCTCGCCGACGCCGCCGAAACCACACCGCAATTGGTCCGCCACGCCCTCCGCACTCTCATCAAGGCGGGCGACCCCGCAGCTCTCGCCCTCCTCGGCTACGCGCCACCCGCTGCCATCACCGTCGACGGCCCTCTGCTCTCCGTCGCAGGAGTCACCGTCGGCGAGTCCCTCGAGTTCACCTTCGACGCCCGCAACGAAGGCCCCGACGAGGTCCGCCTGGCGATCGACTACGTCGTGCACCACGTGAAGGCCAACGGCACGCTCACCCCGAAGGTCTTCAAACTCACCACGCGGACCCTCGCCCCCGGCGAATCCGTCAGCCTCGCCAAGCGCCACTCCTTCAAACCGATCTCCACCCGCCGGTACTACGACGGCGAGCACGCCCTGGAGCTCCAGATCAACGGCCACCCCTTCGGCCGCGCCACCTTCACCCTGACCACGGAGGCCTGAGATGACCATCCCCACCCCGCCCGACCCCACCGTCGCCGAAACGGTCAAACACCTGCCGCACGCGATCACCACGTACCTGCGCGAGTCGCAGCCCGGCCGCAAGGCCAACTTCCACGACCTGCTTCCCGCGTTCGCCGAGGACGCGACCGTCCTCGACGACGGCAACACCTACACCGGCCACGACGAGATCCGCCACTGGCGCGAAACCGCCGCCAGCGAATACACGTACACGCAAGACCTCACCCACGCGGAGAAGCTGGACGACACCCACTGGGTCCTCACCCACCACCTGGAAGGCAACTTCCCCGGCGGCGAGGTCGACCTCATCTACCGCTTCACCCTGGCCGGCGACGTCATCGCCTCGCTGGAGATCGCCCCCTGACGCAACGCCGGACGCCCACCACTCACCAACCCGCCGCCGAATCGGCTCCCACACCTGTCGTCAGCATGCCCCTCACGCCGGCCCGAAGTTGCTGAGTGGTGCAGGTCCACCTTCCGCGCTCGAGTGGTGCATGTCTGGCTTCAGTTGAGGAAAGCCCGGAGGGCCTCGGTGGTCTCCGCCGGGGCCTCCTCCGGGAGGTAGTGGTCCGACGGGAGAGCGGCGCCGCGGACGTCGCCGGCGTACGAGCTCCAAGCGTCCAGTACGTCGTACGTCCGCCCGACGAAGCTGGAGGCTCCCCACAACGTCAGAACCGGGCAGCTGAGCGGACTGCCGTACGACGCGTCGTCGTGGACGAGGTCGATAGAGGCGGCCGCTCGGTAGTCCTCGCAGCTGGCATGGATCGCCTCGGGCGTGGAGAAGCAGCGGACGTACTCGGCCATCGCCTCGGGATGGAACGCCGTGCCGCCGTGGTGACGGGACTCCATCCGGGCGCGGATCCAGAACTCGGGATCGCCGCCGATCAGCCGCTCGGGGATGCCGTTGCCCGCGGTCAGGAAGAACCAGTGGTAGTAGCCCTGGGCAAACGTCGCGTCGGCGTGCTCGAAGGTGTAGCGGGTCGGGACGATGTCGAGGACGGCGAGACGGTCGACGGCCTCGGGATGGTCCAGGGCCAGCCGGTGCCCGACCCGACCACCGCGGTCGTGACCGGCGACAGCGAAGCGGTCGAAGCCGAGCGACCGCATGACGAGGAGCTGGTCACGGGCCATCGCGCGCTTGCTGTACGGCGCGTGGTCGGGAGCGCCGGCCGGCTTCGCGCTGTCGCCGTAGCCGCGGAGATCGGTGGCGACGACAGTGTGGGTCTCAGTCAGCGCGGGCGCGACCTCGTGCCAGATCAGGTGGGTCTGCGGATAGCCGTGCAGGAGCAGCAGCGGTGGCCCGCTCCCGGCGACGGCGCAGTTGATCTCGATGCCGTCGGCATCGATCCGGTGGTAGGCGAAACCGTCGAGCTTCATCGTGTGCCCACTGCGTCGAGCACGGCCTGCGTGAAGGTCGTCGTGGTCGCCGTCCCGCCGAGATCCGGCGTCCGTACCTCCCGAGCCGCCAGTACGGCGGCGATCGCGTTCTCCACCTCCGCGGCGGCCTCCGGATGCCCGAGGTGGTCGAGCATCATCGCCGCGGTCCAGATCGCGCCGATCGGGTTCGCGATCCCGCGCCCGGCGATGTCGGGCGCGGACCCGTGCACGGGCTCGAACATCGACGGGAAGTCGCGCGCCGGGTTCAGGTTCGCGGCCGGTGCGATACCGATGCCTCCGGCAACTGCCGCGGCCAGGTCGCTGAGGATGTCGCCGAACAGGTTCGAGGCCACGATCACGTCGAAGCGCGCGGGATCGAGCACGAGTTTCGCGCTCAGCGCGTCGATGTGCTCCTGGTCCCAGCGCAGCGCGGGGTGCAAGGCGGTGCGCTCGGCAACGATCTCGTCCCAGAACGGCATCGTGTGCACGATCCCGTTCGACTTGGTCGCCGAGGTCACGTACCCGCCGCGCCGGGTGGTCGCAGTCCCGCCGTGCTCGCTGGGGGTGAAAGCTCCGGCCGGCTCGCTGCGCGTCGACGGCTCCGCCTCGCCGTACCGGCGCCGGCCCTCGGCCAGGTCCAGCCCGAAGTCGACCAGCCGGGTCACCCCCGCGCGGGTGAACACGGCCTGCTGGACCGCGAGCTCGTCCGGGAACCCTCGGCTCATCCGCCCGCCGATCTCGCTGTACTCGCCCTCGACGTTCTCCCGGACGACGACGAAGTCGACCTCACCCGCGACCGCGCCCCGGACCGGGCTGTCGAGGCCGTCGAAGACCCGGATCGGCCGCAGGTTCACGTACTGCTGGAACTGCCGCCGGATCGGGATCAGCAGTCCCCACAGCGACACATGGTCCGGTACGCCGGGAGCGCCGACCGCGCCGAGGAAGATCGCGTCGTGGTCGCGGATCCGGTCCAGGCCGTCGGCCGGCATCATCGCGCCCTCGGCCAGGTACCGCGCGCAGGACCAGTCGAACTCGTCGTACCCGAACGCGATCCCGTGCCGCCGCCCGACGGTGTCGAGGACCGCCAGCGCGGCCGGGACCACCTCGCGGCCGATGCCGTCGCCGGGGATGAGTGCGATCCGCTGTGTCGTCGTCATCCCTCGATCAGACCAGGCCCCGGCGGGCCGGGTCCAAGACCAGTTTCCGACCGGACCGATAGGCCGCGCCTATAAGTTGTCCCGGGCAACCTCGAGGAACGCCTCGGCGGCGGGGGTCAGCGCGGCGGTCCGGCTCGCCAGCGAGAGGTGCAGGTACGCCGCCGGCTCCAGCAACGACACGATCGCGCCCGCCTGCCGGGCCAGCGTCGCCCACGAGTCGGTCAGGACGGCGTACCCGACGCCGCCGAGCACGAGCGGCAGGATCGCCTCGCGGTGCTCGGACTCGACCACGGCGGTCACGTCGATCCCGTCCGCCTGGATCTCGTCGACCAGCCGCCGCATCCCCGTCCCCGTCTGCCCGACAATCAGGCGGCAGCCGCGCAGCGCCTCACGGCGTACCGGGCCTCCGTCGGGGAACGGTGAGTCGGGCGGCGAGATCAGGACGAACCGCTGCACACCGGCCGGCTCCAGCCGTACGCCGGCCGCTTTCGCGGGCACGGCGGTCCCCAGCAGGCCGAGCTCGGTCACGCCCGAGCGCACCAGCTCCAGTACGACGTCCGCCGTCGGCGCCGCGCGGATACCGACCGAGAGCCCGGGATAGGCCCGGGTGAACGCGCCGATGATGCTGCTCAGCGGCTCGACGGTCTGCGACGGCATGGCGGCGATCTCCACCCGCCCGGCCTGCAGCCCGGCGGTCGACTCCACGCTCGCGCGGGCCGATGCGATCCCGCGGACCACCTGGCGGGCCGGCTCGATCAGCGCCTGACCGGCCGGAGTCAGCACCACCCGCCGGCCGACCCGGTGGAACAGGTCGCTGCCGAGGTCGCGCTCCAGCGTCCGGATCGCCTGCGACAGCGACGGCTGCGCGATCCGCAACGCCTGCGCGGCCCGGCTGACGCCGCCCTCGTCGACCACCGCGAGGAAGTACTCCAACTGCCGCGCGTCCACGCCGCTCACCTCCGCTCGGCCCTCACCGTAGTCCGCGCGGCAGGACGCCGGACGCGCCCGTTCCGGACGGTCCCCTCCGTTTTTTCCCGAAGTCAGGAAGCATCGGCGACGGCCCGGTGTTGACAGCTCACTGAAGGCAACGAGAGGACACCTTGATGGACATCGGTCTGCAGATCCCAGACTTCACCTGGCCGAACGGCCCCGGCGCGCTCGGACCGGAGCTCGCCGCCGTGGCCCGCACCGCGGACCAGGCCGGATTCGGCTACCTCGCCGTGATGGACCACTTCTTCCAGATCGGCGCCGTCGGGCCGGTCGAGAACGACATGCTCGAGGCCTACACGGCGCTCGGGTTCCTGGCCGCGAACACCGAGCGGGCCAAGCTGCTCACGGTCATCACCGGCGTGCACTACCGCGAGCCGGGGCTGCTCGCCAAGGCGGTCACGACGCTGGACGTGCTGTCCGGCGGGCGCGCGATCCTCGGACTCGGTGCGGGCTGGAACGAGGACGAGTCGCGTGGGCTCGGATTCCCGTTCCCGCCGCTGGCCGAGCGGTTCGAGCGGCTCGAGGAGACCGTGCAGTACGTGCTGAAGATGTGGTCCGACGACGAGAGCGCGTTCGAGGGCAAGCACTACCAGGCCACGCGGCTGCTCAACTCGCCGCAGGCGCTCAGCACGCCGCACCCGCCGCTCATGATCGGTGGCGGCGGCGAGAAGAAGACGCTGAGGCTCGTCGCGAAGTACGCCGACGCGTGCAATCTGTTCAACACCCCCGAGCTGGAGCACAAGCTCGACGTCCTGAAGCGGCACTGCGAGACCGAGGGCCGCGACTACGACGAGATCACCAAGACGGTGTACCAGCCGCTGGACACCGGCGAGAAGGGCGAGAAGACCCAGGAGCTGATCGACGAGCTCGGTCGCCTGCACGGTCTGGGGATCCAGGTCGCGCTCGGGTTCGTCCCGGACGTGCAGAAGCTGGACGGCCTGGAGCGCATCGGCGCCGACGTCATCCCGGTCGCCGCGGCCTTCTGACCCGTACGACGCCGAACCGCAGCGTCCGAAGAACCCGCATGCGTCCGAAGAAGAGTGCGCTATAGCCTCGGGTTCTTCGGACGCATGCGGGTTCTTCGGACGCTAGCGGCCGGCCCAGCCGCGGGTCAGGCGGCGAAGGTGGCGACGCCGATCCGTCCGCCGTCGACGTCCAGCGTCGTGGCGTGCACGAACTTCGCCTCGTCGCTCGCCAGGAACACCGCCGCCCGCGCGATGTCGTCCGGATGCCCGACGTCACCACCCGGCGTACCGGCCATCATCCCCGCGGCCGGGTGATCCGCCATCGTGTGCACGACCCCCGGCGAGATCGCGTTGACCCGTACGCCGGACGCCCCGAACTCCGCCGACCACGCCCGCGTCAGCGTCTCCAGCGCCCCCTTCGACGCGGCGTACGCCGTACCACCCCGGACGCCGAGCCGCGCGACCCACGACCCCAGGTTGACGATCGTCCCGCCGCCCGCGGCGGCCATCGCCGGCGCGATCGTCGCGACCAGGAAGAACGGCGCCTTCACGTTCACCGCGTACACGGTGTCGAACGCGGCCTCGTCGATGGTCGTCGTCCCGGCGCCGTCGAGCGCGCCCGCGTTGTTGACCAGGATGTCGATCCGCCCGCCCAGGACGGCGGTCGCCTGCTCAGCCAGCTGTTGCGCGGCCGCGGGGGAGCCGTCGAGGTCGGCGGCGACGAAGTCCGCCTTCCCGCCGGCCGCGCGGATCTCCGCGACGACCGCCTCGCCACGCTCGGCGTTGCGGCCGGTGACCACGACGTGCGCCCCCTCGGCGCCGTACGCGACCGCGATCGCCCTGCCGATGTTGCTGGTGGCCCCGGTGACCAGGGCCGTCCTGCCTGCCAGACGCATGGCAGCTGCTCCTTCGCTCAAGAATGGACTGATGAGTCCAAAGTAGCACGCAGAATGGACCCATCGGTCCAAAGGGGTTCGCCAGTAGGCTGAGGGTATGGAGGAGCGTGTGCTGACCGCGAAAGGCGCCGCGACGCGGCAGCGGATCGTCGACGGCGCCGCACTGCTGATCCGTGAGCAGGGCGTGGTGAACGTCGGGCTCGACGACATCCGGGCCGCGACGGCGACGAGCAAGAGCCAGTTGTTCCACTACTTCCCCGAGGGCAAGGCCGACCTGATGCTGGCGGTCGCGCGCCGCGAGGCCGAGCAGGTGATCGCGGAGCAGATGCCGCAGCTCGGCGACCTCACCACCTGGCGCAAGTGGCAGGCGTGGCGACGGCGCGTGCTCAAGATGTACGACGAACAGCGCGACGGCTGCGCGCTGTCGGCCCTGGTCGGGCAGCTCGGTCTGGGCGACGCGACGACCCGTCAGATCGTCGGCGACCTGCTCGACCGCTGGCTGGAGTACCTGGTCGACGGCGTCGAGGCGCTGCGCGCGTCAGGCGAGATCGACCGGTCCGTCGACCCGGTGAGGGCGGCGACCGCCATCCTCACCGCGGTCAACGGCGGCGCCACCATGCTGGTCGCCACCGACCGCATCACCTACCTGGAGACGGCACTGACCGAGGCGATCGACGACCTGCGTCGTCCGCGCTAGCTCTTCTGCTCGCGCCACTCCCGCTCGAACGGCAGCCGCCAGGCCCGCGGCGCGATCAACTGGTGGATCGCGTTCGGTCCCCAGGTGCCCGGCGCGTACGGCTTGACCGGCGGCGGGTCCTCGAGCAGGAGTGTCGAGTTCTCCCACAGCGACTCGATGCCCTCGGCGGTCGTGAACAGCGTGTGATCCCCGCGCATCGCGTCGAGGATCAACCGCTCGTACGCCTCCAGTACGTCGGCCGCCGACTCCGTCTCCTGTGTCGAGAACTGCATCGACAGCTTCTCCAGCCGCATCCCCGGCCCGGGGCGCTTGCCGTAGAACGACAGCGACACCCGCGACGAGTCGGCCAGGTCGAAGGTCAGGTGGTCCGGACCCTGCGCCCCGACACCCGAGCCGGCCGGGAACATCGTCTTCGGTGCCTCCTTGAAGGCGATCGAGATGATCCGCATCCCCTCGGCCATCTTCTTGCCGGTCCGCAGGTAGAACGGCACGCCGGCCCAGCGCCAGTTGTCGATCCCGACCTTCATCGCGATGAACGTCTCGGTGTCGGAGTCCGGCGCGACGCCGTCCTCGGTGCGGTACCCGCCGTACTGACCGCGGACGACGTCCGTCGGCTGGATCGGCAGCATCGACCGGAAGACCTTGTTCTTCTCCTCCGAGATGGCCCGCGGCTCCAGCGCCGTCGGCGGTTCCATCGCGACGAACGCGAGCACCTGCAGCACGTGTGTGACGACCATGTCCTTGAACGCGCCGGTCGGCTCGTAGAAGGTGGCCCGCTGGTCGAGCCCGAGCTCCTCGGGGATGTCGATCTGGATGTGGTCGATGAAGTTGCGGTTCCAGATCGGCTCGAACAGCCCGTTGGCGAACCGGAAGGCCAGGATGTTCTGCGCCGCCTCCTTGCCGAGGAAGTGGTCGATCCGGAAGATCTGCGACTCGTCGAAGGTCTCGTGCACGAAGTCGTTCAGCTGGATCGCGGTCTGCAGGTTGTCCCCGAACGGCTTCTCCATCACCACCCGGGCCCGGTCGACCAGGTCGGCGTCGCGCAGCATCTGGATCACCGAGTGCGCGGCCTTCGGCGGCACCGACAGGTAGTGCAGGCGGCAGGCGTCCGGCCCGAGCAGCGTCTCGGCCTCCTTCACCGCGGCCGCCAGCGCGGCCGGCCCGGCGGTGGTCGACACGTAGGTGAGGCGGGTGGAGAACTGCTCCCACTCCTCCTCGGTGATCTTGTGCGTGCCGAAGGTGTCGATCGCCAGTCGCGCGCGGGCCCGGAACTCCTCGGTGGTCAGCTCCTCGGTCGCCGTACCGATGATCCGTACGTCGGGCGCGAACCGGTTCTGCTGCAGGTAGGCCAGTCCCGGCAGCAGCTTCCGCTTGGCCAGGTCGCCGGTGGCCCCGAACAGCACGATGACGTGCGGCGCCAGCGGCTCCAGATCCCGCCGCGACGGCCGCGCGCCGGGCGCTGGGTAGGCGATCGTCTGGCTACGGGAGTCGGGCATTCGGTCCTCCTACGGATCACGCTCACGGCACAGCCACAAACGGATTCAGTGTAGGCATCACAGGTTGCCGATCAGGGCAGGCTCAGGTGACGTTCAGAAGACTTACCGTGTGAGGTGTCCGGGGCGGGTGGGTCTGTTCGTCGGTGGGGTGTGGAGAGGAGTCCGATGAAATACCTGTTGATGATCTGTGGGGACGAGTCGGCCGAGGCGCACGCGCAGGACGGGTGTGGCGGCTGGTCCGAGGAGATGGAGGCCCGTGGGGTCGTCCGTGGTGGCGCGGGGTTGCGGCCGCCGCAGGAGGCAACCACCGTCCGGGTGCGCGACGACGAGCTGCTGCTGACCGACGGGCCGTTCGCGGAGACCAAGGAGCAGATCGGCGGGTTCGTGCTGATCGAGTGCGCGGACCTGGACGAGGCGATCGAGATCGCCGGCAAGCACCCGGCGGCGGCGTACGGGACGATCGAGATCCGCCCGGTGCTGGAGGGACCGTTCGAGTGAGCGTGGCCGACCAGCTGGACCGGGTGTTCCGGGAGGAGTGGGGCCAGGTGTTGGCCACGCTGATCCGGGTCACCGGGGACTGGGAGGTGGCCGAGGAGTGTGTGCAGGAGGCGTTCGCGATCGCGCTGCGGCGCTGGCCGGAGGACGGCGTACCGGACAAGCCAGGCGCCTGGTTGACCACGACGGCCCGGCGGCGGGCGATCGACTGGATGCGGCGTGAGGCGGTCGGGGCCGCGAAGCTGCGAGAGGTGGCGGTGATGGCTGGTGCTGAGGACTGGCCGGAGGAGCCGGAGAGCGTCGTGCAGGACGACCTGCTGCGGCTGATGTTCACCTGCTGCCACCCGGCGCTGGCGATGGAGACACGGGTCGCGCTGACGTTACGGACCCTGGCCGGGCTGACAACGGCGGAGATCGCGCGGGCGTTCCTGGTGGGGGAGGAGGCGATGTCGAAGCGGCTGACCCGAGCCAAGCAGAAGATCAAGCACGCGGGCATCCCGTACCGGGTGCCGCCTGACCACCTGCTGCCTGAGCGGACTCCCGCCGTACTGGCTGTGCTGTACCTGCTCTTCAACGAGGGGTACGCCGCCACTGCCGGCGCCGAGCTCGTACGGGACGGGCTGGCCGCGGAGGCGATCCGCCTGGCACGGCTGCTGGTGCGGCTGATGCCGGACGAGCCGGAGGCGGGCGGACTGCTGGCCCTGATGCTGCTGCACAACGCCCGGCGGGACACACGGTCGGCGGGCGGCGTACTGGTCACGCTGGACGAGCAGGACCGCAGCCGCTGGCACCTGGACGAGATCACCGAGGGCACCGACCTGCTGGACGCGGCACTGAATCGACGGCAGCCAGGCCCGTACCAGGTGCAGGCGGCGATCGCCGCCTGCCACGCGACCGCGCCGACGGCTGCTGACACCGACTGGCCGCAGATCGCCGCCCTGTACGCGCAGCTGAAGCAGACGCCGATCGTCAGGCTCAACCGCATCGTTGCCATCGGCATGGCCGACGGCCCAGCGGTCGGACTGAAGCTGCTGGACGACCTGCAAGGCCTCGACGGCTACTACCTGCTCCCGGCGACCCGTGCCGACTTCCTGCGCCGCCTGGGCCGCCAGGCCGAGGCGGCCGACGCCTACCGAGCCGCGCTCGACCTGACCAAGACCGAGGCCGAGCAGACCTACCTGCAACGCCGTCTGGACCAGGTGTCCGTCTAGGCCTCGGCTGTACGTCGATAGGGCATGACCGACGTTCAGACAGCCATCGCCGCCGAGCGCACCGACCTCGTCGCCGTACTCCGCAACCTGTCCGCTGACGACTGGAACCGAACCACCCTGTGCGAGGGGTGGCGGGTCCGCGAGCTCGTGGCCCACATCGTGATGCCGTACCGCTACTCCACCCCACGCGTCCTCAAGGAAATGCTGAAGAGCCGCGGCAACTTCAACCGGATGGCCGACCGCCGAGCCCGCGCCGACGCGGCCGAACTCACCCCGACCGAGCTGACCGACACCCTGGAAGCCAACATCCACCACCAGTGGAAACCCCCGGGCGGCGGCTACGAAGGCGCCCTCTCCCACGACGTCATCCACGGCCTCGACCTCACCGTTGCCCTAGGCATCAACCGCCACGTCCCCCTCGACCGCCTCCGGATCGTCCTCGCCGGCGCCAACCCCAAACACCTGAAGTACTTCGGCGTCGACCTCACCGGCCTTCAACTCCAGGCCACCGACCTCGACTGGACCCTGGGCGCCGGGGAAGTGGTGGAGGACACCGCCGAGAACCTGCTGCTGAGGATCAGCGGGCGGCGTCTGCCCGCCTGAGGGAACAACCGCGCCGCCCGCGGAGTTGTCACAGACGTGCATGGTGAGTACAAGGTCCCCGGTGGCAAGCTCGTGGTGGCCGATCTCGAGGTTCTCGGCGAGACGGTGCTGCGGGCGCAGATCAGTGGGGACTTCTTCCTCGAGCCCGATGACGCGCTGCAGCGGATCAACGCGGCGCTGGCCGGTACGCCGACCGATCTGCCCGCGGTCCAGGTGGCTGCGCGGATCAAGGCGGTGCTCGGTGACGGTGTCGAGATGCTCGGGTTCTCGCCGGAGGCGGTCGCGGTCGCCGTACGGCGGGCGCTGACCGGGGCGACCGGCTGGCACGACCATCCGTGGGAGTTCGTGCACGACGTACCGCGGGAGCCCGCGCTGCAGATGGCGATCGACGAGGTGCTGACCGAGCAGGTCGGGTCGGGGGAGCGCCCGCCGACGCTGCGGGTCTGGGAGTGGGCGTCGAACGCGGTGATCATCGGCAGCTTCCAGTCCCTGCACAACGAGGTCGACCTGGACGGCGCGGCCGAGCACGACGTGACCGTCGTCCGCCGGATCAGCGGCGGCGGCGCGATGTTCGTCGAGCCGGGCAACACGATCACGTACTCGCTCTACGTCCCCGAGTCGCTGGTCTCCGGCCTGTCGTACGTCGACTCGTACGCGTTCCTGGACGACTGGGTGATCGGCGCGCTCAACGACCTCGGCATCGACGCGACGTACCAGCCGATCAACGACATCACCTCACCCGCGGGCAAGATCGCGGGCGCGGCGCAGAAGCGTTTCGCCGGTGGCGCGGTGCTGCACCACGTGACGATGGCCTACGACATGGACGCCGGAAAGATGCTGCAGGTGCTGCGGATCGGCCGCGAGAAGCTGTCCGACAAGGGCACCAAGAGCGCGGCCAAACGCGTCGACCCGCTGCGCAGCCAGACCGGCCTCGAGCGCGCCGACGTGATCGACCGGATGGTCGCGTCGTTCCGCGGGCGCTACGGCCTGGCGCCTGGCGAGATCTCCGCGGAGACCGTCGCCGAGGCCGAGCAGCGCGTGGTCGACAAGTTCGGTACCGAGGAATGGCTCAGGCAGGTCCCATGACTGTGCTGATGCCTCGCCTCCGGCTCGGCGGGTCATGGGGCTGAACCTCCTGGCCTTCCCTCGTCGTTCGGTCGCTTCGCTCCCTCTCTCCTCAGTCCAGGCCAGGAGGCCCCATGACCACGGCGTTGCCGCTGACCCGCACGCGGGTGTCACCGTCGCGGAGCTCGACCTCGATCCGGCTCGGCCGGCCGAGGTCGTCACCCTGGCGGAGCAGCAGCGTGACCGGCGCCTTCACCAGCCCGAGCTCGCGCAGGTAGGCCCCGAACGCGGCGGCCGCCGCACCGGTCGCCGGGTCCTCGACGACCCCGCCGACCGGGAACGGGTTGCGCACGTGGAACACCGTCGCCGACTCCCGCCAGACGAGCTGCAGCGTGGTCAGATCGCGCTCCAGCATGTACGCCAGCAGCCGGTCGAAGTCGTAGTCCAGGTCCGCGAGCCGCTCCCGCGTCGACACCGCCAGCACCAGGTGCCGCGCTCCCGCGTAGGCGACGTACGGCGGAAGCTCCGGATCCAGCTCCTCGTCCTTCCAGCCCAGAATGTCGAGCACGTCGGCGACATCGCCCACGGCCTCGACGGACGGCTCGACGCTCGTCAACGTCGCGCGCAGCCCGTCCTCGCCCTGCTCGACCACCACAGGCACCAGCCCGGCCGGCGTCGAGAACGTCACCTCGCCGGGACCGATCTGCTCGGCCAGCGCGACGGCGGTCGCGACCGTCGCGTGCCCGCAGAACGGCACCTCCGCCTGCGGTGAGAAGTAGCGGATCGGCACCACGCCGTCGGCGCCTTCCGGTCCATGGGTCAGGAACGCGCTCTCGGAGTACCCGAGGTCGGCGGCGATCGCCTGCATCGCGTCGTCGCTCAGGTCGGCGGCGTCGAGCACGACGCCGGCGGGATTGCCGCCGGCCGGGTCGGTGGTGAAGGCGGTGTAGCGCAGCACAGTCATGGGCCTATCCAAGCACCGACAGGCTGCGGTCATCAGTGGGTCACGTTCCGGACATGCGGGGCCACTACAAGTTGCTGGTCACCTCAGCGAGGGAGAAGTCGTCATCAGCGAGCCGCTTCGGGTCGTCGTGGTCGCAGAGTCCTACCCGCCCATGGTCAACGGCGTCGCCCACACGGCCCTCCGGGTCACCGAGCACCTTGTACGACGGGGTCACCGCCCGCTGGTCGTGGCTCCGGCCGCGCCACCGCAGTACGGGCGGGCCAAGGACGAGGTGTGCCCGGTCGTCCGCATCCCCGCCGTGTCCTGGCCCGGCTACCCGTCGGTGCGGCTGGTGCTGCCGAGCCGCGAGGTGTCGATGGCGATCACCGCGCACCGGCCGGACGTCGTACACCTGTCCAGCCCGGTGCTGCTGGGCGCCCGCGCGATGACCGCCGCCCGGCGCCGGGACCTGCCGACGCTGGCGGTCTACGAGACCGACATGGCGGCGTACTCCAACGCCTACCTGCGCGGACTGCCTGGTGGACCGACAGTGGCGTGGCGGCGCCTCCGGTCGGTGCATGCCGCGGCCGATCGCACCCTGGCGTTGTCAACGGCATCCAAGTTGAGCCTGGAAGCGCAGGGCATCCCCAGGGTCCACATCTGCCCGCACGGCGTGGACTCCGTCCGCTTCCACCCGGGGCACCGTGACGAGGAGCTGCGCCGGATGCTGGCGCCGAACGGCGAGGTGCTGGTCGGGTACGTCGGCCGCCTGGCGCCGGAGAAGCACGTCCAGTTGCTCAGGGCAACCTGTGACCTGCCCGGCGTCCGGGTGGTGGTCGTCGGCGACGGCCCGACCGGCCGGCAGCTCCGGAACGCCTTGCCGAGCGCGGTGTTCCTCGGCCGGCGTACCGGCGCGGACCTGGCGAGCATCTACGCGTCCCTGGACGTCTTCGCCCACACCGGCCCGTTCGAGACCTTCGGCCTCACCGTCCAGGAGGCGATGGCCAGCGGGCTGCCTGTCGTCGCCCCTGCCGCCGGAGGCCCGCTGGACCTGGTCGACCACGGCCGCACCGGCTACCTGGTGCCCCCGCTCGACCAGTACGCCGTACGCGACGCCGTGCGGACCCTGGTCGCGTCCCCTGACCTGCGCGCGTCGTTCGGTAAGGCGGCGCGGGCCACGGCGGTGACGCGCACCTGGGAGGCGGCGGGCGACGTGATCCTGGATCACTACGCAGAGATCCTCAAAACCCGCGGTGTCTCTCAGAAAACACGAAAGGCCCGGGTGAAAACCCAGGCCCTCGGTTACTGATTCTGCGCCCCCGGCAGGATTCGAACCTGCGCACCCGCCTCCGGAGGGCGGTGCTCTATCCCCTGAGCTACGGGGGCTCAGGAACGAGCAGAACAGTATCAGGTGATGTCCTCAGGTCCCGAATCGGGCAGGGGCCGGGATGACCCTGAGTGGTCCCTGGCTCCTCCGCGCGGCGGGATCTTCCCGGGACGGGCGGACGTCATAGTGGTCGTAATGCCACCTACTGAAAGGCAGGCCGACCTCATGGCCTCCACCACTCTGGTTCGTCCGACCCGCGGTCGCTGGCTCGCCGGCGTGTGCGCCGGACTCGCGCGCCGGTTCGGCACCACGCCGAACACCATGCGCCTGATCTTCGTGATCAGCTGCATCCTGCCCGGCCCCCAGTTCCTGATCTACATCGTGCTGTGGTTCCTGATGCCGTCGGAGGACAAGGCCTGACCACCTGCACGACCCCGCGGGCCGCCGTGAAACCCTGCTCCCCATGAGAGCAGGCCGCCGGGTGTTCGCCGCCGTCGTCCTGGCGGTGCTCCCGGTGGTGGCGGCCGGCTGCCAGGTCGGACCGGCGCCGCCCGGTCCGGCCGAGACCCGGGTCGGGCCGCCGCCGTGGGACGCGCCGCGCGACGCGGTCTCCTACATCGACCAGGCCGGGATGGAACGCCTGCCGCTCGATTTCAGCGGCCCGATGCCGTACACGGTGAACCTCGCGCTCACCCTCGACGGCCAGGCGGTGAAGATCCCGGCCGGGATCGGCGTCGACCGGGTCCGCGCCGAGCAGGCCGCGGTGCACACGCACACCGACGACGGCCTGGTGTACGTCGAGGCGAAGACCAAGGCCGAGCGGCCGACGCTGCGCCAGTTCTTCCAGCTCTGGGGCGTCCGGTACGACGCCGAATGCGTCGGCGACGTGTGCGGAACGGTCACGGTCGAGCTGAACGGCCGGCCGGCCTCGTGGGACACCAAGCTGGTCCGGCAGAGCAAGATTCAGGTCACCGTGACCCGGTAGGTCCACCTGATGGAACGCGGGGTGGCAGGAAAGTGGCAGACTGCGGCCGGTGACCCGCCCTTTACGCTTGGCTGAGCGCATGCGAACCAGTACGCCCCTGGCCGCCGCCGTCCTGGCGGTCAGTCTTACCGCAGCCTGTGGCGGCGGGAGCGACACCAGCGCAGGCCCGGCCGGTACGCCGGGTACGCCGCCGCCCGAGGAGACGTCCGCCGTCCCGTCGTCCGCAACCCCGACCGGCCCGTACGCCAAGGACGGGTTCAACTACCCGGCCTGCAAGGACGCCACCTGCGAGATCTACGTCCGCACCGGCACCCGCGTCCCGATGAAGCAGAGCGTGGCCGGTTTCGGAACGCTCGTGGTCAGCAAGGCGACCGCCAGCGGCGTCGACTTCACCGGCGCGAGCCCCGACACCGCCGGCAGCATCGGCCAGCAACCCGGCTACCGGGCGCGGATCGGCAAGCTCGACGTGGTCACGGTCACGGTCAACCAGCGTCATCCCGCGGGCAACGGCGTCGAGACCCTCGCCATCCTGCGCCTGAGCCCCGCCTGACTCGTGGTGCGGGACACGCCTGAGGTGGCGGAGGGTCCCGGCCTGTGGATGGCGAAGGTGGAGGCCGGCACGCGGGCCATTAGGCTGAGCGGGTGACTCCGGAACAGCTCGCTAAGAAGATCCTGCAGGCCCTGACCGCGCTCGTCGACGACGGCACCATCACTGTCGACGGCGGGTTGCCGCGCGAGCTGAAGGTCGAGCGCCCCAAGAACCCCGAGCACGGGGACTACGCCACCAACGTCGCGATGCAGCTGGGCAAGCGGTCGGGGATGAACCCGCGTGCCTTCGCCGAGCTGCTCGCCGCCCGGCTCGGCAGCGACGAGGCGATCACCGCCGTCGAGATCGCCGGCCCGGGCTTCATCAACCTCCGGGTCGCGGCCGATGCCCAGGGCAAGATCGCGCAGTCGATCCTCGACGCCGGGCCGTCGTACGGCGGAAGTGACAGCCTCCAGGGCCAGGCGATCAACCTCGAGTTCATCTCCGCCAACCCGACCGGCCCGCTGCATCTCGGCCACACCCGCTGGGCCGCCGTCGGTGACGCGCTGGCGCGGGTGCTGACCAAGGCCGGCGCGGTGGTCACGCGCGAGTTCTACGTCAACGACCGCGGCGCCCAGATGGACAAGTTCGGCGCCTCGCTGAAGGCGGCCGCGCACGGTCAGCCGATCCCCGAGGACGGCTACCACGGGGAGTACATCGTCGAGCTCGCGCAGCGGATCGTCGACGAGATCCCCTCGATCATGATGATCCCGGACGCCGAGCAGAGCGTCGCCTTCCGCGAGGCCGGGTACGAGCGGCAGCTCAAGGAGCAGCAGGACCAGCTCGAACACTTCCGCACCAAGTTCGACGTCTGGTACTCCGAGCGCAGCCTGCACGAGCAGGACGGCGTCGGCCACGCGATCGAGAAGCTCCGCGCCCAGGGCCATCTGTACGACGACGACGGCGCGCTGTGGATGCGGACGACCGACTTCACCGACGACAAGGACCGGGTGCTGATCCGGTCCAACGGCGAGCCGACGTACTTCGCCTCCGACGCGGCGTACTACGTGAACAAGCGCGAGCGCGGCTTCGAGGTCGCGATCTACCTGCTCGGCGCCGACCACCACGGGTACGTGAACCGCCTGAAGGCGATCGCGGCCTGTGCCGGTGACGACCCGGAGCACAACATCGAGATCCTGATCGGCCAGCTGGTGAAGATCCTCAAAAACGGCGAGGAGATGAAGCTGTCCAAGCGGGCCGGCACCATCGTCACGCTGGCCGAGCTGGTCGAGGAGGGCGGCGTCGACCCTCTGCGGTACACGCTGTGCCGCTACCCGGTCGACTCGCCGCTGACGCTGGACATCGAGGAGATGACCCGGCAGGTCAGCGAGAACCCGGTCTACTACGTGCAGTACGCGCACGCCCGGCTGGCCTCGATCCTGCGCAACGCCGACGACCTGGGCGTCAAGCTGGACGAGTTCGACCCGGGCCTGCTCAGCCACGAGCGCGAGGGCGACCTGCTGCGCGCGCTGGCCGAGTTCCCGCGGATCGTGGCGACGGCGGCCGAGCTGCGCGAGCCGCACCGGATCGCCCGCTACCTGGAGGACACCGCGTCCGCCTTCCACAAGTTCTACGACAGCTGCCGGGTGCTTCCGCGCGGCGACGAGGAGGTGGAGCCGGTGCACAAGGCTCGCCTGACCCTGGTCGGTGCGACCAGGACCGTGCTCGCCAACGGTCTGGACCTGCTCGGCGTCTCCGCTCCGGAGCGGATGTGAGGGCGCACGAGGCGGGCACGCTGCACGCCGACATCGGGCACAAGGCACCGCCCTGGCTGCGGGCGCCCCGCGACGTCAACGACCTGGTCCCGGCCCTGTGGTCCGGCACGGCGAAGAAGACCGCCGAAGGGTCGCTGGTCGTCGGCGGTGTCGACCTCCGCGACCTGGTGGCCGAGCACGGTAGCCCGGCGTACGTGCTGGACGAGGAGGACTTCCGCAGCCGGGCGCGCGCCTTCAAGAGCGCGTTCAAGGACATGGACGTCTACTACGCCGGCAAGGCCTTCCTCTGTACGACGGTCGTCCGCTGGGTGATGGAGGAAGGGCTCAACCTCGACATCTGCAGCGGCGGTGAGCTCGCGGTCGCGCTGCGCGCCGGCGCCGACCCGCAGCGGCTCGGCTTCCACGGCAACAACAAGTCCGTGCCCGAGCTGACCCGCGCGCTGGAGGCCGGCGTCGGCCGGATCATCGTCGACTCGCTGTACGAGATCGACCGGCTGATCGAGCTGGCCGCCGAGCGCGGCCTGGTCGCGCCGGTGATGGTCCGGGTCACCGCCGGCGTCGAGGCGCACACCCACGAGTACATCGCGACTGCGCACGAGGACCAGAAGTTCGGCTTCTCGATCACCTCCGGCGCGGCCTTCGAAGCCGTTGCCAAGGTCAACGAAGCCGCCGAGCTGAAGCTGCTCGGCCTGCACTCGCACATCGGATCACAGATCTTCGACACGGCCGGGTTCGAGCTGGCCGCCAAGCGGCTGATCGCCTTGCACGCAAGGGTTTCCGACGAGCTCGGCGTGGACATGCCCGAGCTCGACCTGGGCGGCGGCTTCGGCATCGCCTACACCACGCAGGACGACCCGGCCGACCCCGCGCAGCTGGCGACCGAGATGACCAAGATCGTCGAGCACGAGTGCCGGGCGTACGAGGTCGAGGTGCCGCGGGTCTCGATCGAGCCCGGGCGCGCGATCGTCGGCCCGGCGGTCTGCACGGTCTACTCGGTCGGCACGGTCAAGGAGGTCACGCTGGACGCCGGCGCCTCCCGCACGTACGTGTCGGTGGACGGCGGCATGAGCGACAACATCCGCACCGCGCTGTACGACGCGGACTACTCCTGCACCCTGGTCAACCGGTACTCCGGCGCCACGCCGACGCTGGCGCGCGTGGTCGGCAAGCACTGCGAGTCCGGCGACATCGTGGTGAAGGACGAGTTCCTGCCCTCCGACGTCGGCCCCGGCGACCTGGTCGCCGTACCGGGGACGGGCGCGTACTGCCGCTCGATGGCGAGCAACTACAACCACGTTCCGCGGCCACCGGTGATCGCGGTCAAGGACGGGCAGACCCGTGTCGTCGTCCGGCGTGAGACCGAGGACGACCTGCTGCTTCTGGACATGGGGGCCGAATGAGCCAGACCGGTAAACCGCTGAAGGTCGCGCTGCTGGGCTGCGGCGTCGTCGGCACCGAGGTCGTTCGCATCCTGACGACGCGCGCCGACGACCTGGCCGCGCGGGTCGGCGCCCCGCTGGAGATCGCGGGCATCGCCGTACGGCGGGGTGGGCGTGAGCGGGACATCGCGGTCGACCCGTCGCTGATCACCACGGACGCCCAGGCGCTGGTCAGCCGCGGTGACCTCGACCTGGTGATCGAGGTGATCGGCGGGCTCGAACCGGCTCGCGGGCTGATCCTGACCGCGCTCGAGCACGGCGCCTCGGTCGTCACGGCGAACAAGGCGCTCCTGGCCGAGGACGGTCCGACGCTGTTCGCCGCCGCCGAGAAGTACGAGCGCGACCTGTACTTCGAGGCCGCCGTGGCCGGCGCGATCCCGATCCTGCGGCCGCTGCGCGAGTCGCTCGCCGGTGACGACGTGACCCGGGTGATGGGCATCGTCAACGGCACGACCAACTACATCCTCGACAAGATGGACTCCACCGGCGCCGGGTTCGACGAGGCGCTGGCCGAGGCGCAGGCGCTCGGGTACGCCGAGGCCGACCCGACCGCCGACATCGAGGGCTTCGACGCGGCCGCGAAGGCCGCACTGCTGGCCAGCCTGGCCTTCCACACCCGGGTCTCGATCGCCGACGTGCACCGCGAGGGCATCACCGAGGTGTCCGCGACCGACATCGCCTCGGCCCGCGAGATGGGCTGCGTGGTGAAGTCGCTGGCGATCTGCGAGCTGGACGAGGCGACCGACTCGGTCAGCGCCCGGGTCTACCCGGCGATGATCCCGCTGAACCACCCGCTGGCCTCGGTCCGGGACGCCTACAACGCCGTGTTCGTGGAATCCAAGGCGGCCGGGCAGCTGATGTTCTATGGTCGTGGTGCCGGCGGCGCCCCGACGGCCAGTGCTGTCCTCGGGGACCTGGTGTCCGCCGCGCGCAACCGGCTCAAGGGAGTGCCGGGGGTCGGCGAGTCGTCGTACACCCAGCGAGCCGTGCGGCCGATGGGCGACGCGATGACCCGCTACCACGTGTCGCTGGACGTGGCCGACAAGGCCGGTGTGCTGGCGGCGGTGGCCCACGCGTTCTCCGAGCACGACGTGTCGATCCAGACCGTCCGCCAGGAGGGCCGGGGCGGTGACGCGCAGCTGGTCGTGGTCACCCACACCGCCACCGACGCCGCGCTGTCGGCCACCGTGGAGACCCTGCGCGACATGGACATCGTGCGTGAAGTCAGCAGTGTGATGCGGGTCGAAGGGGATTGATTCGGATGGCTCATCAGTGGCGTGGCGTGATCGAGGAGTACCGCGACCGGCTTCCGGTCTCGACGGACACCCCGGTGGTCACGCTCGGCGAAGGCGGTACGCCGCTGGTGGCCGCGCAGTGGCTGTCCGAGCAGACCAACTGTGAGGTCTGGCTCAAGGTCGAGGGCAACAACCCGACCGGCTCGTTCAAGGACCGCGGCATGACGGTCGCGATCTCGCTGGCCGCGCAGGCCGGCGACAAGGCCGTCGTCTGCGCCTCGACCGGGAACACCTCGGCCTCGGCCGCGGCGTACGCGGTGCGGGCCGGGCTGATCCCGCTGGTGCTGATCCCGGCCGGCCGGATCGCGCAGGGCAAGCTGGCGCAGGCGATCGTGCACGGCGCGCAGCTGGTGCAGGTCGACGGCGGGTTCGACGACTGCCTGCGGATCGTGCGCGAGCTGGGCAAGCACTACCCGGTCGCCCTGGTGAACTCGGTGAACCCGGTGCGGTTGGAGGGTCAGAAGACCGCCGCGTTCGAGGTGGTCGACGCGCTGGGTGACGCGCCGGACCTGCACGTGCTGCCGGTCGGCAACGCGGGCAACATCGCGGCGTACTGGAAGGGGTACGGCGAGTACGCCAAGGACAAGCTGGCGTCGCGGCGGCCGCGAATGTGGGGCTTCCAGGCCGAGGGCGCCGCGCCGATCGTGAACGGCGCGATCGTCGAGAAGCCGGACACCCTGGCGACCGCGATCCGCGTCGGCAACCCGGCGTCCTGGACGCTGGCCGAGTCCGCGCGCGACGAGTCCGGCGGCCTGATCGAGGCCGTCACCGACGACCAGATCCTCGCCGCCCAACGCGAACTCGCCGCCCGCGAAGGCGTTTTCGTCGAGCCCGCGTCCGCCGCCGGAGTCGCCGGCCTGTTGAAGTTGAAGGCGGCAGGCCGAGTCGACGGCGGCCAGACGATCGTCATCACCGTCACCGGCCACGGCCTGAAGGACATCGACACGGCGTTGTCGTCTGCCCCGCCCGCAGAGGCGGTAGTGACCCCCGCCGACACCGACGCGGTCGCCCGAGTCGCCGGACTGGTCTGAGTTGGAATCCGTACGGGTTCGGGTGCCGGCCACCAGTGCCAACCTTGGACCTGGGTTCGACGCTTTCGGTCTGGCACTCGGCCTGTACGACGAACTGACCGTCACCCCGGCGCCGTCCATCTCTGTTGAGGTGACCGGTGCTGGGGCCGGCGAGGTTGCTCTCGACGAGTCGCATCTGGTGGTGCGGGCGCTTCGGGCTGGGCTGGAGGCTCTTGGGGTTTCTGTGCCGGGGTTCGTGCTGAGGTGCGAGAACCGGGTTCCTCACGGGCGCGGACTGGGATCCTCGTCGGCGGCGATCGTCGGGGGGATCGCGGCGGCGTACGGGCTGGCGGCGATGGAGCTCGATCGCGAGCACGTCGTCGCGCTGGCCAACGAGCTCGAAGGGCATCCGGACAACGTGGCGGCGGCTGCGTTGGGTGGGTTTACGACGGCTTGGGTCGACGGTGGGGTTGGGCGGGCGGTGCGGAACGATCCGGTCGCGGGGTTGCGCGCGACGGTCTACGTGCCCGAGGTCAAGGTGCTGACGAAGCAAGCCCGCGGGCTGCTGCCGGACGTCGTACCGCACGCGGATGCGGCCGCGAACGCCGGGCGGGCCGCGCTGCTGGTGACGGCGATCACGTCGCGGCCGGGACTGCTGCTGACGGCGACCGAGGATCGGCTGCACCAGGAGTACCGCGAACCGGTGATGCCGGAAACCCTCGCGCTCGTGCACAAGCTCCGGGGGAGTGGGCTGGCGGCCGTCGTCAGCGGAGCGGGACCTACCGTTTTGGTGCTGGATGCCCTTTCGGGCAAGGAGATCGCGGCGTTGCCGGCCGCGCCGGACGGCTGGACGCGGCTCGACCTGGCGATCGATCCAGCCGGCGTACAGGTCTGGTCCGGGTCGGTGAGCACCGAAACCACCAGTGCCCGGTCCGACGACGAGACGCTCTAGTTCGCCCAGGGCGGAATGATCAGAACCGGACACGCGTTGTACCCCACGAGGCAGCAGAAGGACCCCGTGTGGTGCTAGTCTCGACTCACCCGATCCCCTCCAGGTGATCGGTGACTCTCGCCGCTTCCGGGCTGTGTTCCCGGCACCCAGGTGTCCGTGGCGATCTCCCAGCAAATGACCTGCGCCGCCTGCGCCGGAGAATTTCGGGGGACCGGATCCAGCGAGAAACCTCTTGTACCCACGATGCCGTCCGCCGGCCGTGGGAGCTGATTCCGGGCGATGAGCCGGTCAGGACATCGTCCATCCGTGTGGGAAGGACCTCACGTGACAGAAACTGTTGAAGCCTCCAACGGCGCTACCGCGCCCGAAGCGAGCGCGAGCACGCGGCGCCGCAAGACCGGAGGCGGCCTCGAAGGCATGCTGCTCCCCGAGCTCAAGCAGCTCGCCGGGACGCTCGGCATCAAGGGCACCGGCGCGCTGCGCAAGGGCCAGCTGATCGAGGCGATCAAGGCCGCTCAGGGCGGTAGTTCGACCGGCGGCGCCACCCGCGCCCGGTCGAGCCAGCCGACCCTGGACGAAGCGGTCGCGGAGCCGTCGGTGACGCGTGCCAAGAGCGCGCCGGCCGAGGCTCCGGTGCGCGAGGGCGGCAGTCGCCGGGCCCGCGCCGCCGCGGCCGAGACGGCCGCCGAGCAGAACGGGGCCGCCGCCCCGAGCGTGACCGCCGACGCCAAGGCCGCGGACGCCAAGGCCGACTCCAAGGCCGGCGACGCCAAGAGCGCCGGCCAGGGCGCGGACGCCAAGAGCGGCGCGGCCCAGAGCAGCGTCCAGGCGCCGGTCACCGAGAGCGCGCCGCAGGTCACCGACCGCGCCGCGCAGAACGGCACCGCGACCGCGCCGGCCACCGACGAGCGCGAGGGCCGGTCCGAGGACCGCACCCGCGACGGTGGCCGCGAGCGCACCCGCAACCGCGACAACCAGAACCGCGACGGCCAGCAGGCCCGCGACGGTCAGCAGAACCGTGACGGTGGCCGCGACCAGCGCAACCGCACCGACGGCCGCACCGAGGGCCGGACGGACGGACGCAGCGACGGACGCAGCGACGGCCGGGGCGACACCCGCACCGATGGCCGGTCGGAGAACCGCGCCGACGGTCGCACCGACGGCCGGGGCGACAGCCGCACCGACGGTCGCACGGACACCCGCACCGACGGTCGCGGTGACACCCGCACCGACGGCCGCACGGACACCCGGAACGACAGCCGCAACGACAACCGTGGCGCCGACGACCAGGACGGCGACGGCCGCCGTCGTCGCCGCCGGGGTCGCGACCGGGACCGCAACCGCGACGGCCGCGAGACCGGTGGACGCGACACCAACACCCGCAACCGCGGCCGCGGTGAGCGCTTCGAGGCGGAGCCGACGATCAGCGAGGACGACGTACTGGTCCCCGCCGCCGGCATCCTCGACGTACTCGACAACTACGCGTTCGTCCGGACCAGCGGCTACCTGCCCGGCCCGAACGACGTGTACGTCGCGCTGTCGATGGTCAAGCGCTACGGCCTGCGCAAGGGCGACGCGATCACCGGCGCGGTGAAGCAGCCGTCCGACGGTGAGCGCAAGGAGAAGTTCAACCCGCTGGTCCGGATCGACACCGTGAACGGGTCGGACCCGGAGATCGCCAAGCAGCGCCAGGACTTCAACAAGCTGACCCCGCTGTACGCGACCGAGCGGCTGCGGCTGGAGACCGAACCGGGCATTCTCACCACCCGGATCGTCGACATCGTCAGCCCGATCGGCAAGGGCCAGCGCGGGCTGATCGTGTCGCCGCCGAAGGCCGGCAAGACGATGGTCCTGCAGGCGCTGGCCAACGCGATCACCACGAACAACCCCGAAGTGCACCTGATGGTCGTGCTTGTCGACGAGCGGCCCGAAGAGGTCACCGACATGCAGCGCACGGTCAAGGGTGAGGTCATCGCCTCGACCTTCGACCGGCCGGCTGACGACCACACCACGGTCGCGGAGCTGGCGATCGAGCGGGCCAAGCGCCTGGTCGAGCTCGGCCACGACGTGGTCGTCCTGCTCGACTCGATCACCCGCCTGGGCCGGGCGTACAACATCGCGGCCCCGGCCAGCGGCCGGATCCTGTCCGGTGGTGTCGACTCCTCGGCGCTGTACCCGCCGAAGCGGTTCTTCGGCGCGGCCCGCAACATCGAGGACGGCGGTTCGCTGACGATCCTGGCCACGGCCCTGATCGAGACCGGCTCCAAGATGGACGAGGTCATCTTCGAGGAGTTCAAGGGCACCGGCAACATGGAGCTGCGGCTGCGCCGCGAGTTCGCCGACCGCCGGATCTTCCCCGCCATCGACGTCGTCGCCTCCGGCACCCGCCGCGAGGAGCTGCTGATGAGCAAGGACGAGACCCAGGTGGTCTGGAAGCTGCGCCGGGTGCTGTCCGCGCTCGACGGCCAGGCCGCGCTGGAGCTGCTGATCGGCAAGCTCAAGGAGAGCAAGTCGAACATCGAGTTCCTGCTCCAGGTCAACAAGACCACCCCGAGCACCGGTGGCAACGGCCGCAGCACCGACGACGGCAACTAGCAGCACCCCCGAACCGACCAGACCGCTGACCCGGTTTGGTCGGTTCGCCGTGTACCTGGCAGACTTGTCTGTTGGTTCCGGTTCACGTCAGCACCGTGCGGGCGACCCGGAGCACCTGAGACCTAGGAGATCCATGAAGAGCGACATCCACCCGACGTACGTCGACACCAAGGTGACCTGCACCTGCGGCGCGAGCTTCGAGACGCGCTCGACGTCCGAGTCGGGCTCGATCCACGCCGACGTCTGCTCGCAGTGCCACCCGTTCTACACGGGCAAGCAGAAGATCCTCGACACCGGCGGCCGGGTCGCCCGCTTCGAGAAGCGGTACGCGAAGAAGTAGAGCGAAAGCTCTCGGCGAGGTGTGCCTGCGGAAAGCGCAGGCCACCTCGCTTTCGCGTGTTGTGCGGCTTCGCCGCAAGCGGGGGCTTCGCCACCCGCACCCCCTGGTGGGGCGGATCTGAGAGGAGTGTGGAATGTTCGAAGCGGTGCAATCGCTCAAGGCGGAGTACGCCGAGCTCGAGCGGCAGATGTCGGACCCCGAGCTGCACTCCGACCAGGCCAACGCCCGCCGGGTCGGCAAGCGGTACGCCGGGCTCGCGCCGGTCGTGCGCGCGTACGACGAGTGGCTGCAGACCGCCGACGACATCGAGGCCGCCAAGGAGCTGGCCGACGAGGACCCGGCGTTCGCCGAGGAGGCCGTCAAGCTGGAGGCCCGCCGCGAGGAGCTGACCGAGAAGCTGCGGATGCTGCTCGTCCCGCGTGACCCGAGCGACGACAAGGACGCGATCCTCGAGATCAAGGCCGGTGAGGGCGGCGACGAGTCGGCGCTGTTCGCCGGCGACCTGCTGAAGATGTACCTCAAGTACGCCGAGTCGCAGCACTGGAAGACCGAGGTGCTCGACTCGGCCGAGTCCGATCTGGGCGGGTACAAGTCGATCACCGTCGCGGTGAAGGCCAAGGGCACGCCCGAGCCGGGCGACGCGCCGTACGCGAAGCTGAAGTTCGAGGGCGGCGTGCACCGGGTCCAGCGGGTGCCGGTGACCGAGTCGCAGGGCCGCATCCACACCAGCGCGGCCGGGGTCCTGGTGCTGCCCGAGGCCGAGGACGTCGACGTCGAGATCGACCAGAACGACCTGCGGATCGACGTGTTCCGCTCGTCCGGTCCGGGTGGGCAGAGCGTCAACACGACCGACTCGGCGGTGCGGATCACCCATCTGCCGACCGGCATCGTCGTCTCGATGCAGAACGAGAAGTCCCAGCTGCAGAACCGCGAGCAGGCGATGCGCGTACTCCGGTCCCGGCTGCTCGCGGCGGCCCAGGAGGCAGCCGACCAGGAGGCCTCGGACGCGCGGCGCCTGCAGATCCGCACGGTCGACCGCTCCGAGCGCGTCCGCACCTACAACTTCCCGGAGAACCGCTTCTCCGACCACCGCGTCGGCTACAAGGCGCACAACCTCGACGCGGTCCTCGGCGGCGAGCTGGCTCCGGTGATCCAGGCGCTCACCGACGCCGACATGGCTGCCCGGCTGGACGCCGTCGAGACCCACCAGTGAACGCTCGCCAGCTGATCGCCGCCGCCACCGAGCGGCTCGCGGAGGCCGGTGTCGCCTCACCCGAGTACGACGCCGCCGAGCTGCTCGCCTTCGTGGCCGGCACGACGCGCCTCCAGCTCGGCCTGGCTGACATCAGCGACGACCAGCTCAAGCAGTACGACGTACTGGTGGACCGCCGCGCCCAGCGTGAGCCCCTCCAGCACCTGACCGGTACGGCGGCCTTCCGCTACCGCGAGCTGGTCGTCGGCCCCGGTGTCTTCGTCCCGCGCCCGGAGACCGAGGTCCTGGTCGGCTGGATGCTCGACCGCCTCAAGGACGTCGAGGCGCCGCTGGTCGTCGACCTGTGCAGCGGCTCGGGCGCCATCGCCGGAGCGGTCGCGACCGAGCGCCCGGACAGCACCGTGCACGCGGTCGAGCTGTCCGCGGAGGCCTGCGTCTGGGCCCGCCGCAACCTCGCCGGCACGGGCGCGACCCTGCACGAGGGCGACATCGACGGCTGCCTGCCCGAGCTCGACGGCCAGGTCGACGCGGTGATCGCCAACCCGCCGTACATCCCGCTGACCGCGTGGGAATCCGTCACGGCCGAGGTCCGCGACCACGATCCGGCGCTCGCGCTGTGGTCCGGCGACGACGGACTGGACGAGATCAAGGTCGTCGCGGCCACCGCGGCTCGCCTGCTCAAGCCCGGCGGCTGGTTCGGCTGCGAGCACGCCGACGTCCAGGGCGAGTCCGCCCCGGCCGTCTTCGCCGCCACCGGCCAGTTCACCGAGGTCCGCGACCAGCTCGACCTGGCCGGCCGCCACCGCTTCGCGACCGGCCGCCGGGTCTGATCACTCGTACACGACGAACTCCGGCCGGGGTTTCAACGCCATCACCTGGGCCGGTGTCATCAACGGGCCGTGGCGGGCGTCCTCCTTGTAGAAGAGCTTGAAGCCCGCGTGCACCCCAGGCGCCATCGTCGGCGTCAGCTTGCGCCAGGTGGACTCCTTGTCGGCGCGGTTGCCGATGCCGTCGACGGACTTGATCGTGACGACGCCCGGCTGCTGCTTGAAGGCCTTCTCGTTGCTGAGGATGCGCGACGACAGCTGATGGAAGACGAACACCTTCTCGGGCAGGTTGTTGGCCTTGACCAGACCCGACAAGTACGACGCGATCGCGGTCAGCTCCGCGCCGGTCGTCCGGCCGAAGACGCGGCCGGGGACCTGACCGGGGCCGACCGCCCACTCGGGGTCGAAGGCCACGCCGACGTCAGGCTCCTTCAGCCACTTCTCCAGCCGCTTGATCTCGCTCAGGCTGTCGGCGCGGCCGGGCTGGACGTCGAGCAGGAGCAGCATCTTGTGCTTGCGCGCGGTGTCCAGGTAGGGCTGGATCTTCTCGTCGCTGAGCCGGGCGCGGTACTGGCCGTCCTTGCCCGGGTGGTCGTTGGCGATCACGACGATCAGCTCCATCACCGGCAGCGGCGTGCGGCCACCGGCGTACGACGTCGCGAGCTTCTCCAGCTGGGCGGCCTTGGCGTCGATGTTCTTGTCGAGCGGACCCAGCGCGGGGGAGCCGGGCAGACCGACGTACCCGACGAGCTGGTGCTGCGGGAAGATCGTCCGGCCGCCGCGGGGCAGGTCGCCCTCGGCCGGTGGAGCGGGGGTCGGAGTCGTCGGTGCGGAACTCTGGGTGGTCGCCGGAGGTTTGACCGGCGTCGGACCAGCGTCGGCAGGGTCGTCGCTGCAGCCGGTGAGGAGGCCGAGCAACACTGCCGTCGCGCTCAGGACGGGTAGCTTGCGCACCGGTCAAGGGAACCACGCGGAACCGACAGAACAAGGCCCCGGCGTGTCACATCTCGCGCGCTGTCGCCTCGGCTGCGTCGCAGTCCGCGAGCCCGGCCGCCGCGGCGGAGATCGCGACCTCCTGACACTCCTCGGTCGCCAGCTCCAGCGTGCGGGCAAAATGGGGCCGGGCGTGACCGGCATCGCCGACACCCAGCAGGGTCCGCGCGAGCCGGAGCCGGGCGTTCAGCTCGGACAGCGCGGAGCCGCTGGCCATGGCCAACCGGACGGACTCCCGGGCGACCGACAGTGCCTCGTCCCAGTCGCCTTGCCGCGAGTACGCCGTACTGAGGAAGGCCAAGGAGTAGATGAGGCTGTAGTCGGCGCCGCGTTCGACACCCAGCGCGTGGGCGGTCTCGAGTGGCTCCAGGGCTTCGTCGACCCGGCCCAGCTCGAGCAGGCACTCGCCGATGCCGTTCAGCAGATCTATTTGGATCGCCACGTCGTTGACCTTCCTGGCGAAGCGCAGGCCGTCCTCGTAGGCCTGCAACGACTCCTCCCACTCCAAGCGGTCGCCGCACGCCACACCGATGTAGGCGAGGACTCGCGACGACAAGCTGGCGTCACCGGCTCGGCGGGAGACCTCCAGGGCTTCTGCCAGCACCGCCAGTGCTTCGTCGGTAGGGTCGAGCTTGACCATGCTGTAGCCGATCGAGGCGAGCAGTCGGCCACGCAGCACGGGGTCTGCGGCCTCGGGCAGCAGCCGTCGGGACTCCTGGAGGGTCTGGAGGCTCTGCTTGGCTCCTTGGCGGTAGCGGCCGAGGTTGCCGATCGACAGCAGGATCCGCGACTCCGCCTCGCTGTCAGTGGCGTCGCGGCGGGCAGCAACCAGGCCCAGCTCCAGCGCCTCGTCCATCTCGTCAAGGCGGCTGCGCTGGTAGTAGTACGGGCTGATGGTGAGGCTCAACCGCCAGGTGAGCTCGTCCAGGCCCAGCGCTTCGGTCTTGTGCAGGGTGGCGAGCACATTGCCGCCTTCGGCGTCGCCCCACGCGAGGCCGTCGGCCGGGCCGTCGAACGGCGGCAGCTTGATCGGAGGAGGGGGAGGCAGGGGGTTGAGGCGTGAGCTGAAGATGGCCTCGCTCGCGTCAGCGGCGGCGTACAGGTAGTACGTCGCCAGCCGGCGGGCGACGTCGACCTCCGTCTCGCCCAGCGATCGGGCGTAGTACTGGAGCAGATCGTGGAACTGGTACCGCCCCGGGCTGGGCTCCAGCAGCAGGTTGGCGTCAACGAGGCTTTCCAGCAGCACCTCCGTCCCGTCCGGCTCTGCCCCGGCCACTGCGGCTGCGGCGTACACGTCGATGTCATGGCCGGTCATCAAGCCAAGGAGCCTGAACAGCCGCTGCTGGTCGGCCGGGAGCTGCCCGTAGGACAGTGCGAAGGCGGGGGAGACCCCGCCGCCGTCCGTGCTCAGTTCGGCCAGCCTTCGATCCTGTGCGCCGAGTCGCCTGCCCAGATGCTCGACCGTCCAGCTCGGACGATGCCGCAGACGCGATCCAGCCACGCGGATCGCCAGCGGCAGGTAGCCGCAGTACTCGACCACTGCCGCCGCGGCGGCCTCGTCGTCAGCCCGCGTCGACCCGACCATCTCGGTCAGCAGCGCGGTCGCGTCGTCCGGAGTCAGCACGTCGAGCGCCAGGCGCGTCGTTGCCTCCAGGTCGGTCAGCTGGCGCCGGCTGGTCACCAGGACCGCGCAGGTCGGACTGCCGACCAGCAGCGGCTTGACCACGGCACTGTCCGGGGCGTTGTCGAGGACGACGAGGACGCGGTGTCCAGCGAGCTCCGAGCGCCAGAGCGCGGCTCGCTCCTCCAACTCCGCGGGGATGCGGTCGGCGGCGACGGCCAGGGTACGGAGCAGGCGGTCGAGGACCTGGGCGGAGGACATCGGACTGCGGTCGGGGGTGTAGCCGTGCAGGTCGATGAACAGGCGACCCTCCGGATAGGCCTCGGCGACGCGCCGCGCCGCGCGGATCGCGAGGGCGGTCTTGCCGACCCCGGCCATCCCGTCGATCGCCACCACCGGCATCCGCTCCGCGTGAGCGTCCGAAGTCAGTGCGGCGACCACCTCGGTCAGCTCCCGGTCGCGGCCGACGAAGTTCGCCCCGTCGTACGGAAGCTCGTCCCGGACGACCGGTCCGGGGACCCCGGATCCCTCGTTCCGCAGGATCTTCTGGTGGATCGCCCGCAGTCCCGGACCGGGCTCCACACCGAGTTGCTCGACCAGTTCCGCACGGGCACGGCCGTAGGTGTCCAACGCCTCGGAGACTCGGCCGCTCCGCCAGTACGCGAGCATCAGCTGACCCGCGAACTGCTCTCGCAGCCGGTCCTCCTCCACCAGGGCAACCAGTTCCGGGACGAGATCGCCGTACCGGCCGCGCTCCAGGTCCAGATCGATGCGCTCCGACAGGACCTTCAGACGGCGTTCCGTGAGCCGATGCCGTTGCACCGCCAGGTAGTGCCCGGCCAGGCCCTTCAGGGGCTCGCCGTGAAAGAGCGCCAGGGCGGCACTGAGCTCAGCCGCGGCAGCGTCGAGGTCGCCCTCAGCGCGTGCGGTCCGACCGGCCGACACGAGGCTCTCGAACCGGTCGAGGTCGAGCGCGTCCGGCGCGAGCTGCAGGCGGTAGCCGTCGCGGGAGTGCACCACCACCCCTTCTGGCAGCAGCTTGCGCAGGCGGTACACGTACGGCGGAACGATCTTGGCGCCGGTCGCCGGGGGAGCCTCGCTCCAGACCAGCTCGACCAGGTCGTCCGGACTGATCACCTGGTTGGCCCGCAGAGCCAGAACGGCCAGCAGGGACTGCTGGCGGATCGGCCCGAGCTCGAGTGCCTCCGGGCCCGACCAGGCACGAAGGGGACCGAGCAGGTCCAGCCGGAGGGATTCCGTCACGCTCGAAGTCTCGCCCATGGACCGGTCATCGCGCAGGATGACGCGAGCGCACGTTGTGATCGTTGTGTTCCAATCCGTGACCGCCCATGAGGAGCCCCGCCGATGTCCCTGCTCAGCACCCTGGTCGCGGTACTGGCCGCCACTGCTGTTCCCCTGTCACCGCACGCACCGGCCGAGACGATGCCCGGCCTGACCCTGCAGGGCGAGCCGACGCCGCTCAAGGGCGACATCGCCGAGGCCAAGATCGCGGCGAGCCCGATCGTCTGCGAGGGCGACGGCCAGGCGGGCAAGCGCGTGCAGGTGATGTACGCGCGGGAGACGCAGCAGGCCTCGCGCCTGGCGCTGTTCGTGCCGTCGTTCCGGGCCTGGTCGCACGAGATCGACGCGGCGTACAACGACAGTGCCGCGCAGACCGGCGCGAGTCGCCACGTCCGGTTCGTCACCGAGGCGGCGGGTGACGGCTGCCGGATCACTGTGCGGGAGGTCGTGCTGCCGACCGGCGGCCTGGACACCTGGGACACGATGATCACCGCGCTGCAGAAGCTCGGCCACAAGGATCCCAACCGCAAGTACCTGGTCTTCGCCGACGCCAAGAAGACCTGCGGCCTCGGCACCCTGTACGGCGACGACCGGCCCGGTCTGGACAACGCCAACAACCGCAACACCGGCTACGCGCGGGTGGACGCGTCGGCGAACTGCTGGGGCTTCAACGCCGCCGCCCACGAGCTCGGCCACACCTTCGGCGCGGTCCAGAGTTCGGCACCGCACTACAACGGCCACTGCAACGACGAGTGGGACCTGATGTGTTACGGCTCCGGTACGACGGTCGTCTGCCCCGAGAAGGACAGCGACCGGCTGCTGGACTGCAACAAGGACGACTACTTCCACACGAACCCACCGGCCGGCAGCTACCTGGCGACCCACTGGAACATCGCCAACAGCGACTGGCTGATCAAGAACGCCGTACCGGATGCCCGGCCCGGGCCACGGCACGGCCAGGTCTACGAGTTCGTCAACCCGGCCACCGGTGCTGCGCTGGGCGTGGACTCCGCGGACAACCTGGCCTACGTGTCGAGCCGGCCGGCGACCGGAGCGACCAGCCAGCAGTGGCGCTTCCAGTACGCGACCGGCTGGCAGTTGCAGAACGTCAGCAGCAACAAGTGCGCCGACAGCGCGTTCAGCGCCACCACACCGGGCACACAGGTCCTGCAGTACACGTGCAACGGCCAGGACGGCATGCGCTGGACGCTGCATCCCTTGGGCGGCGACCTGTACGGCGTACTCAACACGCTGAGCGGCCTGGCCGTGACCGATGCCGGAGGCAACCAGCGGGTGACCCAGCAGGCCTTCACCGGAGCCGCCACGCAGACGTGGCAGCTCCGGCGAGTCAACTAGCTCACGTACGCGTCGATCTCGGCGAGCAGGGTGTCCTTGACGGACTGCTCGGCGAAGGAGACCCGGACGGCGGTGCGGGCGAGGTCGGCGGCGCCGGCCTCGTCGAGCTTCAGCAGGCCGGTCGCGACGCCGTACTCGGTGACGAGGTCGGTGCCGAACATCGGCGGATCGTCGGAGTTGATCGTGACGACCAGACCGGCCTCGACCATCGCCGGCAGCGGGTGCTCGGCGTACGAGGTGACGGCCTGGGTGGCCAGGTTCGAGGTCGGGCTGACCTCGAGCGGGATCCGGTGCTCGGCCAGGTACGCGACCAGCTCCGGGTCCTGCATCGCCGACGTCCCGTGGCCGATCCGCTCGGCCTTCAGGTCGCGCAGCGCGGCCCAGATCGTCTCCGGGCCGGTGGTCTCACCGGCGTGCGGAACGCTGTGCAGACCGACGGCCAGCGCCTGCTCGAAGTACGGCGCGAACTGCGGCCGCGGTACGCCGACCTCCGGGCCGCCCAGGCCGAACCCGACCAGGCCGTCGGGGCGGATCTTGGTCGCGATCCGCAGCGTCTCCTCGGCGGCCGGCAGCCCCGCCTCGCCGGGGATGTCGAAGATCCAGCGCAGCGTCACGCCGAGCTCCTTCTCGGCCGCCGTCCGGGCGTCCTCGATCGCCTCGCAGAACGCCTCGGCGGCGATCCCGCGGACCACCGACGTGTACGGCGTGACGGTCAGCTCGGAGTAGCGGATGTTCTGCGCCGCCATCTCGCGGGCGATCTCGTAGGTGAGCAGCCGGACGTCGTCCGGGGTGGTGATCAGGTCCACGACGGTCAGGTAGACCTCGATGAACTTCGCGAAGTCGGTGAAGGTGAAGTACTCCGCCAGCGCGGCCGGGTCGGCCGGCACCGGCGAGCCGGGGTGCCGGGCGGCGAGCTCGGCGACGATCCGCGGCGACGCGGACCCGACGTGGTGGACGTGCAGCTCGGCCTTCGGCAGGCCGGTGAGGAAGTCACGGGACACAGTCATGGCCGGAATCTTGGCAGGAAACTCCTCAGGCCGCCCGCATTCCTGACAATCAATTGTCAGAGAAAATCTGCTGCCGCCCCGATGCGGGTCGATGACCGGGGGAGTGGCACGATTCACTGCGTGAGCGAGCGCTTTGACTTCACCGGAGACGAACTGGCGCCGGCCTACCGCGCCGCCGTGGACGCGATCGAGGCCGGTGACCTGGTCGTGCTACCGACCGACACCGTGTACGGCCTGGCCGCGGACGCCTTCAAGGCCGACGCCGTGCAACGGCTGCTGGACGCCAAGGGCCGCGGCCGCGACATGCCGCCGCCGGTGCTGATCTCGGTGGTCGAGTCGCTGGACGCGCTCGCGACCGACGTACCGGAGGTCGGCCGGAAGCTGTGCGAGGAGTACTGGCCCGGACCGCTGACGGTGATCTGCCACGCGCAGGGCTCGCTGATGTGGGACCTCGGCGACACCCAGGGCACGGTCGCGCTGCGCGTGCCCGACCACGAGAACACGCGGGAGCTGCTGTCCCGGACCGGCCCGCTCGCGGTCAGCTCGGCCAACCTGAGTGGTCAGGCGGCGGCGCTCGACGTGTACGACGCCGAGGCGCAGCTCGCCGAGTCGGTCGCGGTCTACTTGGACGGCGGCGAGGTCACCGGCGGCCAGCCGTCGACGATCGTCGACCTGACCGGCGAGGTGCCGCACGTCGTACGGATCGGCGCGCTGTCGATGGAGGACATCCGCAAGATCGTCCCCGAGGCGACCACGGACCTGGAGCCGAAGCCGGAAGACGTTCAGGACAAGCCGGCCGACGACAAGCCGGTCCAGGACGAGAAGCCCGCCGAAGAGAAGCCGGTCCAGGACGAGAAGCCCGCCGAAGAGAAGCCGGCTGAGGTTCAGGACAAGCCAACTGAAGAGGTCGTTGAGGCGTCCAAAGATGAGCCGGGGAAGCCGGCGGACTCCAAGGCACCCGATGTGAGGCCTGCGGACTAGTGCGCGCGTACCTGCTCGTCTTCTTCGTGGCGATGGCCACGACCTTCCTGCTGACCGGACTGGCCCGCAAGATCGCGTTGCGCTACGGCGCGGTCGCGAAGGTCCGGGCGCGGGACGTGCACAAGGTTCCGATCCCGTACTTCGGTGGCGTCTCGATCCTCGGCGGCCTGATCGCCGGGTACCTGGTCGCCTCCAGCATGCCGTTCCTCGGTGACAGCCTGCAGGTCGCGCACGACGCCCGGGCGATCCTGATCGGCGGCGTGGTGATCTGCGCGGTCGGCGTGATCGACGACCTGTACGAGCTCGACCCGATCACCAAGCTGGCCGGCATGGTGCTCGCGGTCGGCGTGATGATCGTCCAGGGCATCCAGCTGTACTGGCTCCCGCTGCCCGGCGGCATCCTCTCCCCACCACCGGCCCAGCTCGCGGTCGTCACCGCCGGCATCCTGCTGGTCTCCTGCAACGCGGTGAACTTCGTCGACGGCCTGGACGGCCTGGCCGCCGGCGTCACCACGATCGGCGCGATCGCGTTCTTCACCTACTCGTACCTGCTGAACGTCGAGCAGAACCTCGACCGCGCCACCACCTCGACGCTCATCACCGTCGCGCTGGCCGGCGCCTGTCTCGGCTTCCTGCCCCACAACTTCTTTCCAGCCAGGGTTTTCATGGGCGACTCCGGCTCCCTGCTGATCGGCCTGATGCTCGCCGCGTCGACGATCAGCCTGACCGGCCAGATGGACCCGAACGCCGTCCCGTACGAGGTCGGCGGCTCGAGCCTCCTGCCCGCGCTGCTCCCGCTGGTGCTGCCGATCGCGGTCCTCGCGATCCCTGCGCTCGACCTGACGATGGCCTACGTGCGCCGTACGAAGGCAGGCCGTTCACCGTTCGCGGCCGACAAGCTGCACCTCCACCACCGCCTCATGCAACGCGGCCACTCGCACCGCCGCGCGGTGCTCCTGATGTACCTCTGGACGGCCCTGATCGCCTTCGGCGTGGTCGTTCTGGGCCTTCTCCTGGACTGGTGGACGGTCCTCATCGTGCTCGCCGCGACCGTCACCGCGATCGTCCTGACGACCGGCCTGCCGAGGCGCTCCGGCCGCAAGCTCGCCAAGGTCTGAGCAGCCCAACCGGGGACCAGACCAGTCGGCGCTGTGGCCTACCGATAGGGTGTTCGCGTACAGCGGCAGGGGACTCGTTTTGCTGACGGTGCAGACTTTGTGCTAGTTTTCACAAGCACCACCGAAAGACAGCGTCACCCCTGACCCCGCCCACCCGACGACCGCGGGCAAGAATGCCGGTCGCCAGCAGGACGGAACCACCAGATGCCATCAACAGATGACACGGTCCATCGAAGCAGCGAGGAACCCGCCGGCCAGGCCACTCGGCACCCGGCGCTGGCGATGTTGCGCGGCGCGGTTGTCGCCGCCGTCGTCGTCGGAGTGAACGCGGCCGCGATCGCGACCGTCGCCGCCGGCCTCGAGGGCCTGTGGGGCGCGCTGCTCGGCCTGCTGATGGTGATGATCTTCTCCGGCCTGGGCCTGTTCGCGCTGCACCTGTCGCGGCGCTCCAGCCCGACCGCCCAGCTCGGGATCGCGATGGCCTCCTACACCGGGCGGATCGCGATCTTCGGTGCGCTGCTGGCCGTCGCCCTGAACTCCGACGGCCTGGCCGAGGCGGTCAACCTGACCGCCCTCGGCATCAGCGCGATGGTGGTCGTGATGGGCTGGATGGCCGGCGAGATCTGGGCCTGGTCGCGACTGCGGATCCCGATCTACGACCTCGACCACGAGGTGACGGCATGAGCACGGTTCGTAGTGCTCGGGTAAGCCGTTTCCCGATCGTGACAACGGGTGTGGCGCACCGCACTGGTACCGATGTGACCCGGCGTGTCGCCGACTGGTACCTTTCGGGTGCCGATGAGCCAGCAAAGCGATCCGAAGCCGACACCCGATACCTCGGGCGACGGGTGGCGGGTCCTGTCCTACCTGATCGGCGGTGTCCTGGTGTACGGGGGCATCGGCTTCGGGTTGGATCGCTGGCTGGGCACGCAGTTCCTGCTTCCGGTGGGCATCGTCCTCGGAGCGGGACTCACGATTCTGATGCTGCACTTCCGGTACGGGCGCTCCTGAGCTCTGCCGGGTCTGATGTTGTTGACCGCCTTGCCCTGAGCCGCCCTGCCCCAAGCCCCATGGCGAACGACTTGAGCACGACGCGAGAGGAGACCCGGTGATCGCCGGAGTTTCGACCGAGTTCACCCCGCCCGGTCCCGGGGACTTCAACCTGCCGCCCATCTTCGAGGGCGTGGAGTGGTTCACCAAGCCGGTCCTGGTGGCCACTTTGTCGGTGATCGTCATCGTCTGGTTCTTCTGGGGTGCCTCCCGCAAGGCCGCGGTCGTGCCGAGCAAGCTGCAGTTCGCCGGCGAGCTGGGCTACAACTTCGTCCGGAACTCGATCGCCCGCGACGCGATCGGCAGCCAGGAGCACATGAAGTACGTGCCCTTCCTGCTCGGCCTGTTCTTCTTCATCCTGCTGAACAACGTCGCCGCGTCGATCCCGTTCATCCAGTTCCCGACGTTCAGCCACATCGGCTGGGCCTACGCGGCGGCCGCGCTGAGCTGGATCATCTACAACGCGGTGGGCATCAAGAAGAAGGGCCTGGGCGGCTACCTCAAGCACCAGACCATGCCGGCCGGTGTCCCGGTCTGGCTGATGCCGCTGATGATCCCGATCGAGTTCATCTCCAACATCCTGGTCCGGCCGGTCTCGCTCAGCCTGCGGCTGTTCGCGAACATGTTCGCCGGGCACATCCTGCTGCTGGTCTTCGTGCTCGGCGGCGAGTACATGGTCTTCGAGACCGGCAACATCGCCCTCGGTGGCGTCGGCATCCTCACCTTCCTGATGGGCCTCGCGATCGCCGGACTCGAGCTGTTCGTCCAGTGCATCCAGGCCTACATCTTCGTCGTGCTGACCGCGCAGTACATCGGCAGCGCCATCGCCGACGAACACTGATCGGCACCCCCAGATCCCGTAGCAACGGAAACCCGGATAGCTCCTATCCGTACCGAAAGGAACACACTGCAATGAACGCTCTCGAGATCTCCGGCAACATCGCCGTCCTCGGTTACGGCCTTGCCGCGATCGGCCCGGGCGTCGGTGTCGGTCTGATCTTCGCCGCTGTCATCAACGGCACCGCGCGTCAGCCCGAGGCGCAGAGCAAGCTGCAGTCGATCGCGTGGATCGGCTTCGGCGTGACCGAGGTGCTGGCGATCATCGGTATCGCGCTGGCCTTCGTCTTCCGTTCCGGCGCCTGATTCATTCCCCTGACTGACAGGACTCAGACATGATGACGTTAGTGCTCCCGCTCAGTGAGGCCGGCGCCGAGCCGAGCCCGCTGATGCCGCACACCGCCGAGATCATTTTCGGCCTCGTCTTCCTGATCCTGCTGGCCATCGCCTTCGCCAAGATCGTCGTCCCGAAGTTCGAAAAGGCTTACGCCGAGCGGACGCAGGCGATCGAAGGCGGGATGAACGAGGCCAAGCAGGCCCAGGCCGAGGCGAAGGCGGCGCTCGACAAGTACAACGCGCAGCTGGCCGAGGCTCGCTCGGAAGCTGCGAAGATCCGCGAGGACGCGCGTGAGCAGGGTGCGCAGATCATCGCGGAGATGCGTGAGCAGGCGAACGTCGAGGCCGAGCGGATCGTGAACCACGCCCGGACCCAGATCGACGCCGAGCGTACGCAGGCCGTTGCTTCGCTGCGCAGCGAGGTCGGCTTGATGGCCACGTCGCTGGCCGGCCGGATCGTCGGGGAGTCGCTCGAGGACGAGGCGCGTCAGCGTCGTACGGTCGAGCGCTTCCTGGAGGAGCTGGAGTCGAGCGAGTCGGCCCGGCAGGCTGTCGGAACGGACGGCTGATGCGCGGCGCTTCGAAGGAGTCACTCGCCCGGGCCGAAGAGGCCCTGGCGGGTGTCACCGTCTCCGAGGGTCTCGGTGCCGAGCTGTTCTCGGTCGCCAAGGTGCTCGACACCAACGGGTCGCTGCGCCGGGCGCTGACCGACCCGGCCCGTGGTACCGAGAGCCGGACCGGCCTGGTCCGGCAGCTGTTCGGCGGCAAGGTCTCCGACCAGGCGCTGGAGATCCTGACCGCTGCCGCGGTCGGTCGCTGGGTCAGCGGCCGGGACCTCGGTGACGCGCTGGACGACCTGAGCGTGAAGGCCGAGGTGGCCTTCGCCGACGGGCAGCGCAAGCTGGACGAGCTGGAGGACCAGCTGTTCCGCCTGGACCGTGTGGTTGCGGTCGAGCGGGCGCTGGCCGGCAAGTTGAGCGATCGCAGCATCCCGCTGGAAGCCCGGCAGGAACTGATCCGTGGTCTGCTGCAGGGCAAGGCCGACGCCGTCACCGTACGGCTGGTCGAGCGCGCGGTGGACGGCCGGGGACGTGGTTTCGCCGGTGCGATGCGGGCCTACCAGGTCGCCGCGGCGGCCCGGCGCAGTGCCAGCATCGCGACCGTTCGCGTCGCCAACGACCTGACCGAGACCGAGCGCGACCGGCTGGCCGAGCTGCTCGGCCGGCAGTACGGACGGCAGATCCAGCTGAACGTGATCGTCGACCCGAGTGTCGTCGGCGGCGTCCGGGTGGACATCGGTGACGAAGTGATCGACGGGACCATCGCGGCCCGCCTCGACGAGGCGCAGCGGCGCATCGCGGGCTGACCCCTTAACGATTAGCAGGCGCTAAGGGTCGGCAAAGCCTTTAGAGCCACAACAGGCCAGCAAGGTCAAGGAAGCAGGGAAGCACAATGGCGGAGCTCACGATCAGGCCGGAGGAGATCCGGGACGCCCTGGATCGCTTCGTCTCCAGCTACGAGCCGGAGACGGCGACCCGCGAAGAGGTCGGCACCGTTGTCGACGCCGGTGACGGCATCGCGCACGTCGAGGGCCTGCCCTCGGCGATGACGAACGAGCTGCTGGAATTCGAGGACGGCACCCGGGGCATCGCCCTGAACCTGGACGTCCGCAACATCGGTGTCGCCGTTCTCGGTGAGTTCGACGGTATCGAGGAGGGCCAGCAGGTCCGCCGGACCGGCCAGGTCCTGTCCGTCGCCGTCGGCGAGGGCTACCTGGGTCGCGTCGTCGACCCGATGGGCCGTCCGATCGACGGCCTCGGCGAGATCAAGGACCTCGAGGGCACCCGCGCCCTGGAGCTCCAGGCGGCCGGCGTGATGGACCGCCAGGAGGTCCGCGAGCCGCTGCAGACCGGCATCAAGGCGATCGACGGCATGATCCCGATCGGCCGCGGCCAGCGTCAGCTGATCATCGGCGACCGCAAGACCGGCAAGACCGCGATCGCGATCGACACGATCATCAACCAGAAGGCCAACTGGGACTCCGGCGACCCGAAGAAGCAGGTCCGCTGCATCTACGTCGCGATCGGCCAGAAGGGCTCGACGATCGCCTCGGTGCGCGGCGCGCTCGAAGAGGCCGGCGCGATGGAGTACACCACCATCGTGGCCTCCCCGGCGTCCGACCCGGCCGGCTTCAAGTACGTCGCGCCGTACACCGGTTCGGCCATCGGCCAGCACTGGATGTACCAGGGCAAGCACGTCCTGATCGTGTTCGACGACCTGAGCAAGCAGGCCGAGGCCTACCGCTCGATGTCGCTGCTGCTGCGTCGCCCGCCGGGCCGTGAGGCGTACCCGGGTGACGTCTTCTACCTGCACAGCCGCCTGCTGGAGCGTTGCGCGAAGCTGAGCGACGAGCTCGGCGCGGGCTCGATGACCGGTCTGCCGATCATCGAGACCAAGGCCAACGACGTCTCGGCGTTCATCCCGACCAACGTCATCTCGATCACCGACGGCCAGATCTTCCTGCAGTCGGACCTGTTCAACGCCAACATCCGTCCCGCCATCGACGTCGGTATCTCGGTGTCGCGGGTCGGCGGTGCCGCGCAGGTCAAGGGCATGAAGAAGGTCTCCGGCTCGCTGAAGCTGGACCTCGCGCAGTTCCGCGCGATGGAGGCCTTCGCGATGTTCGCCTCCGACCTCGACGCGACCTCGCGCCGTCAGCTGGACCGCGGTCAGCGTCTGGTCGAGCTGCTGCGTCAGCCGCAGTACTCGCCGTACCCGGTCGAGGAGCAGACGGTCTCCATCTGGGCCGGTACGACGGGCAAGTTCGACGACGTCCCGGTCGAGGACGTGCTGCGCTTCGAGCGTGAGTTCCTCGACTACCTGCGGCGCGACTCCAAGGTGCTCGACGCCGTCCGCGAGAGCGGCAAGTTCGAGGACGACTCGGCCGAGGCCGTCATCTCCGCGCTGGACGCCTTCAAGCCGACCTTCCAGACCTCCGGCGGCGAGCTGCTCGTCGGTCGTGAGGAGACGAAGGCCATGGACGAAGAGGACGTCGAGCAGGAGCAGATCGTCCGGCAGAAGCGGGGCTGATCAACCCATGCCAGCCAGTCTGCGGCAGCTTCGTGAGCGTCGGGCCTCGGTCTCGACGATCAAGAAGCTCACCCGCGCGATGGAGCTCATCGCGGCGTCCCGGATCGTCAAGGCGCAGCAACGCGCCCAGGCGGCCGGTCCGTACGCGCGTGAGCTCACCCGTGCCGTGTCGGCGGTGGCGACGTTCTCGAACGTCGACCACCCGCTGACCACCGAGAAGCCGAACCCGAAGCGGGCCGCGGTTCTCCTGATCACCTCCGACCGCGGTCAGGCCGGTGCGTACTCCTCCTCGGTGATCCGCGAGGGGGAGCGGCTGCACCAGCTCCTGCGCGAGGACGGCAAGGAGATCGTGCCGTTCCTGACCGGACGCAAGGGGATCGCCTACTACACCTTCCGGCAGCGCGAGGTCGCGCAGTCGTGGAGCGGCGAGTCCGACGCGCCGACGTTCGCCCGGGCCCGGGAGGTCGCCGACGCGCTGATCGAGGCCTTCCTGACCCCGACCGAGGAGGGCGGCGTGGACGAGATCCACATCGTCTTCACCCGGTTCGTGTCGATGCTGACCCAGCGGCCGGACGTGATCCGGCTGCTGCCGCTGGAGGTCGTCGAGGGCACCGAGGCGCCGGCCGAGGACGACGTCCTGCCGTTGTACGAGTTCGAGCCGTCCGCCGAGGACGTGCTGGACGGGCTGCTGCCCAAGTACGTCGCCAGCCGGATCCACTACTGCATGCTGCAGGCGGCCGCTTCCGAGCTGGCCAACCGGCAGCGCGCGATGAAGTCCGCGACCGACAACGCGCAGGACCTGATCGAACGCTTGACGCGTGAGGCCAACCAGGCGCGCCAGGCCCAAATTACCCAAGAAATCAGCGAGATCGTCGGTGGCGCGGGTGCGCTGGCCGACGCCTCAGCCGGGAGCGAGTGAGAGAGATGACTGCCACGGTTACCGAGAACAACAACGAGGCGGGCGCCCGCGGCGTCGGTCGCGTCGCCCGGGTGATCGGCCCGGTCGTCGACGTCGAGTTCGCCGCGGACACGATGCCGGACATGTACAACGCGCTCGAGGTGGACATCACCCTGGGCGACGTCACCACGACGATCACCCTCGAGGTCGCGCTGCACGTCGGCGACAACATGGTCCGGGCGATCTCGATGAAGCCCACCGACGGCCTGGTCCGCGGTACCGAGGTGCGCGACACCGGTGCGGCGATCTCCGTCCCGGTCGGCGACGTCACCAAGGGCCGCGTCTGGTCGGTCACGGGCAAGTGCCTGAACCAGGACGAGTCCGAGTTCGAGATCGCCGAGCGCTGGCCGATCCACCGCAAGGCGCCGGCCTTCGACCAGCTCGAGTCCAAGACCGAGATGCTGGAGACCGGCATCAAGGTGCTCGACCTGCTCACGCCGTACGTGCAGGGCGGAAAGATCGGCCTGTTCGGTGGTGCGGGCGTCGGCAAGACCGTCATGATCCAGGAGATGATCTACCGGATCGCGCACAACTTCGGTGGCACCTCGGTGTTCGCCGGTGTCGGTGAGCGCACCCGTGAGGGCAACGACCTGATCGGTGAGATGGAAGAGGCCGGCGTCTTCAAGGACACCGCGCTGGTCTTCGGTCAGATGGACGAGCCGCCGGGCACGCGGCTTCGCGTCGCGCTGTCGGCCCTCACGATGGCGGAGTACTTCCGCGACGTGAAGGAGCAGGACGTGCTGCTCTTCATCGACAACATCTTCCGGTTCACCCAGGCCGGTTCCGAGGTCTCCACGCTGCTCGGCCGGATGCCGTCGGCCGTGGGGTACCAGCCGAACCTCGCCGACGAGATGGGCGTGCTGCAGGAGCGGATCACCTCGACGCGTGGACACTCGATCACCTCGATGCAGGCGATCTACGTACCCGCCGACGACTACACCGACCCGGCGCCGGCCACCACGTTCGCGCACCTGGACGCGACCACCGAGCTGTCGCGTGACATCGCGTCGCGTGGTCTGTACCCGGCCGTCGACCCGCTGTCGTCCACGTCACGGATCCTCGACCCGCAGTACATCGGCCAGGAGCACTACGACGTGGCCGTCCGGGTCAAGCAGATCCTGCAGAAGAACAAGGAGCTGCAGGACATCATCGCCATCCTCGGTGTCGACGAGCTGTCCGAAGAGGACAAGATCACCGTCGCGCGAGCGCGCCGGATCGAGCAGTTCCTGTCGCAGAACACCTACATGGCGGAGAAGTTCACCAACACGCCGGGTTCGACGGTGCCGCTGAAGGACACCATCGAGTCGTTCAAGAAGATCACCGAGGGCGAGACCGACCACATCGCCGAGCAGGCCTTCTTCAACACCGGCTCGCTGGACGACGTCGAGCGGCGTTGGGCCGAGCTCCAGAAGGAGCTCTGACCGTCTGATGGCCGAAGAGACCGGCAAGCACCTCGACGTCGCGCTGGTCGCGGCCGAGCGGGTGGTCTGGGAGGGGCAGGCGAAGATCGTCATCGCCCGCACCACCGACGGCGACGTCGGTATCCTCCCGGGCCACGCCCCGCTGCTGGGACTGCTGCAGGGCGGTACGGTCCAGGTGCGGACCCTCGACGACGAGTACTTCGTCGCCGCCGCACCGGACGGGTTCATCTCGGTGGCCAATGATCGCGTTTCGATCCTGGCCGAGAACGCCGAGATGGGTCACGACATCGATCTCGAGGAAGCCAAGCGCGCCCTTGAGCAGGCTCAGGCCGCCGGCACGGACAGTGCCGACGAGCAGGAGCTGGTCCGGGTGGCCGAGGCCAGAGTCCGGGCCGCCGAACAGGTGTCCTGACCGCACCTGCAATAATTGAACATCGTCACAGTCAGTACGGTTCTGGGCCAGCTGGTTCGGAGTAGGTGCCGCTCAGTCGCCGGCATCAGGAATGAGGTCGGCATATGAGGACAGTCCTCGATGTGGTCGGGGTCTGTTTCCTTGCTGCCGTACTGCTGGTTGTCGCTTTCGCGTGCCGTCGTCGCTGGTTGTCCAGGGACGGCGGCACGTTCGACTGCAGCCTCCAACTCGCCGAGAAGGACCACGGCCGCGGCTGGGCCCTCGGCCTGGCCCGCTACGTCGGCGACGACCTCCAGTGGTTCCGCGTCTTCAGCCTGGCCTGGTGGCCCAAGCTCGTCGTCAACCGCCGCCAGCTCCAAGGCATCACCACCCGCCGCCCGGTCGGCAACGAGCCCCTCGTCACCTACGCCGGCCACGTGATCGTCGACGCCGAGCTCCGCGACCGCACGGTCCACTTCGCGATGACCGAGGAAGCCCTCACCGGCGTACTGGCCTGGATGGAATCGGCTCCACCCAGCAGCCAGACGTACCACTAGCCCCAGCTGTAGCGCGTCTGGGAGAACTCCGTGCCGTTCCCGTACGCGAACGCCAGGGTCGGCCCGACGCGGTAGAGCTGCGTCTCACCCGACCGGAGAGCGTCACCCATCCGGTACCAGGTCCCGTCCTCGCGGGTCAGATGCCAGCCGTACGCCTGCTCGAACGCCTCGGCGGCGGCGTTCCGGTCGTCCGGGTCGATGACGAGGGCCGCCTTGCCCTCGATCACGTAGTCCGTGCCGGTCAGCGTGTTCGTGCCGGTGGTGAGGATGCAGTGCGGGTTGGCCGCGAGGTTCTTCGCCTTCTGCTCGTTCTCCCCGGTGGCGAACCACAGCGCGCCGTACGCCCAGATCGCCAGCAGCGGCGTCGAGTGCGGCCGCCCGTCGGTGCGCACTGTGGTGAGGGAGAACTTCTGCGTGCGTCGGAGCGCCTCGACGGTCAGCTCCCAGGGGGTCGCCGTCGCTCCGGGGGCGGAGAACGGTCCCAGTGTCGTGTCGGGCAGGCCGGCCATGGGTTCCTCCTGGTCTGGACGCATCCTTCACCGTACTCACCGCAGGTTCGGCCTGGTGCGTTTCGGTCGGGCGACTAGGGTCTCTGTATGACGGGCATCTTGCTGGAGCTGGATCTGACTCGGGGTGTGCTGGAGACGGCGCCTTCGTCGCCGCTGGCCGCGTTCAGGGCGCGGCACCTGCCGACGGTGCGGGAGTTGGTCGTCGGGCTCCGGAAGGCGGCGCGGGACGAGCAGGTCGCCGGGCTGGTCGCGCACGTGGGTGGACCGCCGCTGTCCTTGGCCCAGGTGCAGGAGCTGCGGGCCGCTGTCGCGGGGTTCCGGGCGGCCGGGAAGCGGGCTGTCGCGTGGACCGAGTCGTTCGGCGAGGTCGGCGGCGGGACGGTGCCGTACTACCTGGCGTCGGCGTTCGACGAGATCTGGGTGCAGCCGTCGGGGGAGCTGGGCATCACCGGGGTCTCGGTGCAGGCGACGTTCGTTCGGGGTGCACTGGACAAGGCGGGGGTGATTCCGCAGTTCGGCAAGCGGCGGGAGTACAAGACCGCGGTCGACACTTTCACCGAGAAGGAGATGACCGGGCCCGCTCGCGAGATGGCTTCGCGGCTGGCGGAGTCGTCGTACGAGCAGATCGTGGCGGGGATCGCCGAGGGGCGGGAGCTGACCGCCGAGCAGGTCCGCGAGCTGGTGGACCGGGCGCCGCTGGGCGCTGAGGCAGCGCGTGAGGCCGGGCTGGTGGATCGGCTCGGGTACCGCTCTGCCGTGTACGACGAGCTGGAGAAGCGGCTCGGTGAGACGACTCCCTTGCTGGTCGAGCGGTACCAGCGGCGCGGCGCGCGGACGCTGCACGACGCGCTCGACAACCTCCCCTGGCCGCCGAAGCCGGTCGTCGCGGTCATCCGGGTCACGGGCGGGATCACCGTCGGCCGGAACTCCGGTGGCGGGCCACTCGGTGGTCCACGGACCGGCTCGGACACCGTCACGGCCGCGCTGCGCGCCGCCGCCGACGACGAGAAGGTCAAGGCCGTCGTACTGCGGATCGACAGCCCCGGCGGTTCGTACGTCGCCTCCGACGCGATCCGGTTCGAGGTGCTGCGGCTGCGCGCGACCGGGAAGCCGGTGATCGCGTCGATGGGCAGCGTGGCCGCGTCCGGCGGGTACTTCGTGGCGATGCCGGCCGAGGTGATCGTCGCCCAGCCCGGGACGATCACCGGCTCGATCGGCGTCCTGTCCGGCAAGGGCGTCGTACGGGACGCGCTCGGCCGGATCGGGATCACCCAGCAGGCCGTGTCGGAGGGCGAGAACGCGCGGATGTACTCCGCGCAGGAGGAGTTCTCCCCGGCCCAGTGGGAGCGGCTCGAGGAGACCCTCGACCGGATCTACACCGACTTCGTCGCCAAGGCAGCCGACGACCGCGGCCTCGCCGTCGACGCGTTGGAGGCCCTGGCCCGCGGTCGGGTCTGGACCGGTGCCGACGCCCACGAGCGCGGCCTCGTCGACGAGCTCGGCGGCTTCGAGCAGGCTCTCCAGATCGCCTGCTCACGAGCCGGCCTGGACCGCGATGAGATCGCGCTCGCGACCGTGCCCAGCCGATCGTTCCTCGACCGCCTCCGCCCGCCGACCTCCACCGACGACCTGGCAGTCACCACCCAGCCTCTGTCGGTCGACGGCGTGACCACCTCTGTTTTGACGGCCTTGGGGCTGCCGCCGGCCGGCGTACTGTCGATGCCTTTGACCTGGAAAATCGGTTGACCGACAGTACGACGACCAAGGCATTGCGCCGGCGGGAGCCGCTCTTCCACCGGCGCGATCTGGTCAGCTCAGCGGCTGACGCCGACCGGGAGATGGCGGTCGGCTACTGGGAGATCGGCGCCTCGGGACGACGCTACTCGCGCGAGTTCGTCCTGGCTACGTTGACAGAACGCTTCACTCAAGGGGCTGACGCGTACGACGCCGAGGACTGGGTCGTCACCGACTTCGTCGTACGGGAGATCGCGGAGCGGACGTATCTGGTCACGTACGTGCTGAACGAGCAGCCCCGGCTCACGGCGCGGGTCACTCTCTGGCAAGGCTCCGAGGCGGACGGCTGGAAGGTGCTCTACCACCAGGGCACGGTGATCAGGCCGGCGTGATCGGGAACGCCTCGTGGTCGAGCTTGGCGCCGGGTTTGAGGTGCAGCGGGTCGGTGACGGGGTGCGGCGCGCCGGTGTAGATGGTGTCGGCGTCCATGTAGATGTTGACGTGGGCGAAGCGGGCCTGGTCGGTGGTGTTCGGCAGGGCCATGTGGCCGGTGAAGCCGCTGTGGAACGTGCAGTCGCCGGCTTTGAGGGGGAGAGTGACGCGCGGGGCCCAGCGGAGTTCGGGGTCGCGGGTGAAGAGGTCCTCCTCGTTGCTGAGGTCCTGCGGCTCCAGGCCGGTGACGGTCTGGGTGCCGGGCAGGAAGGTCATGCAGCCGCGCTCGGGCGGTACGTCGACGAGCGCGATCCAGGCGGACAGCGGGAGCCGGTCGTTGACGTGCGGCCAGTAGGGGCGGTCCTGGTGGAAGTGGGTGGCGGCGTTGCTGTTGGGCTCCTTCACCAGCATCTGGTCGTGCCAGATCCTGAGCGGGAATCCGGCGAGCTGTTCGGCGGTGGCGGCGATCTTCGGATGGAGGGTGAGCTCCTTCAGCACGTCGTCGTGGCGCCAGACGTTGACGAGCTGGCTGAAGATCGCGTCCTGCTGGAGACGGTCGGCACGATGCTCCTCCAGATAGGCGGCCGCTCGGGTGCGGTAGCGCTCGACCTCGTCGGGGGTCAGCACCTGCGGCACTCGGACAAATCCGTTCGTACGGTATTCCGCGGTTAGGTCTGTCATACCACTAAGGTCCTTCAAGCAGCCTGCTGCAGGCCAGGCCGATCCCGACCACTCGTCGTACGATCCTGACATGCCGGAAACCCTGCACGAGGCGAACCTCTTCCAAGGTGGTCCCGTCTGGGGTGGCGTCCACCGCCTGACGTCGGGCGTCGACGCCCACGCGCACGACTTCCTCGAGATCGCCGTCATCGGTCCCGGTGCCGGCCGCCACCGCACAAGTCAGGGCGACCAGCCCGTACGCCGGGGGCAGGTGCTGGTCCTGCGGCCTGGCGCGTGGCACGCTTTCACCCACTGCCGGGACCTGGTCGTCGCCAACTGCTGCGTCTCGGCCCGAGGCCTGCGCGCCGAACTCTCAGCCCTGCAACAGATTCCGCTCCTCCGCGACCTCCTGTGGACCACCCCGTCCACCACTCTGTACGGCGTCGCCACCACGCAGGTCGACCCGGCGGCCGCGGACGCCGCGATCGCCCAGATCACCCACCTGACCGAGGATCTGGCGGCTGCGCCTACCGCCGGAATCCCAGGTCGCCTCCTGGGACACCTGGTCACCGTCCTGGGCCTCCTCGCCGATGGGCTGCCCTCAACTCCCGCGGCACCCGCCGTACATCCAGCCGTGGCCGCGGCCATCACCCGCCTCGAAACAGACCTTGCCGCCGAGTGGCGCCTGGAAGACCTGGCCGGCGCGGCCAACCTCGACCCGGCGTACCTCGGCCGCCTCTTCAAACATGACACCGGTCTCAGCCCGCTGGCCTACCTGGCCCGCCTCCGAGCCGAGCAGGCAGCCCTCCTCCTCACCGACTCCACCCTCCCCGCTTCCCGAGTAGGCGCCGCCGTAGGTTGGCCCGACCCGACCTACTTCGCCCGCCGCTTCCGCACGCTGGTGGGCCTCACCCCGACCGAGTACCGGGCCAGCCAGGCAAGCACCGGGTGAACTGAAGAGGAACCACGCAAGATGTGCTGTTGTCACCCCGCCAAACGTGCTCGGAATTGCAGCTTTTGACATTTCCTAGCCATACGCGGAGATGACTTCAGCCCACAGACTTGCAGGACAGCCGTCCGTTTCGTGTGGGGGATCACATGTCGTTCGTCCGTCGTTCCGTCCTGCTGTTCATCGGGATCAGCCTGCTCTTGTCCGGCCTGGCGGTCCCGGCGGTGGGCGTCGGTAGTGATCAGCCGATTCCGACTCCGAACCCGAGTTCGCGCCCTTCGACCCCGCAGTCATCGAGCAAGGTCCCTGAAGCCGTCCCGACCGGCAAGGGGACGAGTGACGACTACCGCTTCGCGGGCGTCGCGGGGGTTCGGCAGGCGGCGGTCCAGATCACCGCCGCCATTCCGGAGCGGGGCGTCTCCCGAGGTGAGGTGATCCTCGACAAGACGCTGACGATCAACCAGAACGCGTCGGAGACTCTGGCGATCTCTCGGGCCGCAACGGGCTACGGCGCCGTTCGGGTCGACGACGTCCTGACGGTAGAGGTGACCCACGCCGACGGATCCACGGTCAGCAAGACCCTCGACTTCAGCGACGGCTGCATCGGCTTCGTGACTCCTGCCGGCCCGTTGCACCTTTCCGGCGTACTAGAGCCCGGTGACAACACTGTCCGCTTCATCCTGCGCGACGGCTGTGGTGCCTACGCGAGCGCCGACCCGATGTACGTCGTACCGGTCACCACGAAGGTCTCCGACCTGGCGACGTTGGGCTCTGGCTGCGACCTGTGCTCGAAGAACCCGACCGTGTCGCGCGGTTACCCCGTCAACACGGCGACCGGGAACGAGACGAAGTCGATCACCGATCTGCAGCTGGCAGGGCAGGGGACAGCGTTCGTCCTGCTCCGCAGCTACAACTCGGCCAGCGATCACGTCGGCACGTTCGGGAAAGGGTGGAATCACGCCTACGAAGGGCGTCTCGAAATCGCTGGCAGTGGGGCCTCGGTCGTCTACATCGGCATCGACGGACAACAGGCGGGATACACCAGAGCAACTGACGGTACCTACACAAAGGGGACCGGTGTCGAGGCCGACCTGGTCAAGCTGGCTGACGGACGGTTCGAGATCCGGCAGCCGAATCACAGCGTCGCACGCTTCTCCTCGTCGGGACAGCTGGAAGCGTTGCTCGACAGATCCGGTGTCGGCCTGCAACTGACCCACTCCAGCGGAGTGCTGTCAACGGTGACTGATTCAGCCGGCCGCGTCGTCCGTTTCACGCACGACGCCGAGGGACGGCTGCAGAAGGTCGAGCTTCCTGATGGGCGCTTTGTCCAGTACGCCTACACGGCGGGTCTGCTGACCGGCGTCCGCGATGTGCGGGGTGGAAACACCACCTATGCGTACGACACGGCTGGGCGTCTCAATCGGGTGACCGACCCGCTCGGGCACAGCGTACTCAACGAGTACGACTCGACTGGGCGGGTCGTCAAACAAACCGACCCCCGCGGCAAGATCACCCAGTACGTGTACGATCCGCTGCTCGGCACGACCACGATCAGGCCCGACGGTGGCAAGTGGACTGATCACTACCTCGGCAACGTCCTGGTGGGCACGTCCGACGCACAGGGCGGTCACACGTCGTACGGGTACGACGCCAAGCTCAACATGACCTCGACGACGGATCCGCGCGGCAACACCACGACGATGACGTACGACGCCCGCGGCAACCTGCTGACGCGGACTGCTCCGGCGCCGGTCTCGACGGTGGAGAAGTGGACGTACGACTCGGCCGACAACGTGCTCACCTCCACGGACGGCCGCGGCAAGATCACGACGAACACGTACGACACCGCCAACCGGCTGACGAAACTGGTCGCACCTGACCAGGGGACGAAGAACTTCACCTACACGGCAACCGGTCAGCTGAAGACCAGGAGCACCGGACGTGGGTACATCTGGACGAACGCATACGACACTGACGGCAACCTGACCTCCGAGGCGTCGCCGGCCGGCCTCACCACCACGATGACGTACGACGGCAGCGGGCGGCTTCTGACGAGAACGGACCCGCGGGGGAGCGCCGGTGGCGCCCAGGCCGAACCGTTCACCACGAGGTTCACCTACGAACCAGGTGACAAGGTCGCGACCACCACGGCACCTGACGGAACGGTTGCGAGCAACACGTACGACGCGGTCGGCAACCTCACCACACTGCAGGTTGCCAACGCAGGCGGGACGGTCCTGAAGAACGAGACCTACACGTACGACGCAGAGAACCGCCCGCTGCAGACGAAGAACCGCGATCGGATCGTCGAGACCCTCACCTACGACGCGGCCGGCAACAAGGAGTCGTCCACCGACGCGACCGGCGCCAAGACCACCTTCAAGTACGACCGGGTCGGGCGGTTGACGGCGACGACGACTCCTCGCGGCAACGTCGCGGGTGCGACCGAGTCGTTGTACAAGTGGGAGTACCGCTACGACGCCAACGGCAACCGGGAGTACGAGTACCAGCCCGCGCCGAACGGCGGGTACACACAGTTCACCTACGACGTGCTCAACCGCGTCACCCGCAAGAGGACACCGCTCGGCAACACGACCGACTCCACGTACGACGGTAATGGAAACACTGTGACCTCGGTCGACGATGCGGGCAAGGTCACGACCTACACCCACGACGGCGCGAATCGTGTGCTCACCGAAGCGCTGCCGGGACTTCAGGCGACGCGGCACACCTATGACCCCGACGGCGCGCGACTCAGCACCACATCGCCGAGCGGCGGCTCCGTGACCCGCTGGACGTACGACGGCGACGGGCGACAGCTCACCCAGGTCAATCCGCGAGGCAATGTGTCCGGCGGCACGCCGACCGACCACACCACCACCTTCGGGTACGACGCGGCCGGTAACCAGACGACCGTGAAGGACCAGCTCGGCCGGATCACCACCAGCACCTTCGACGGCCGGAACAACCGGTTGAGCGAGCGCAACCCTCGGGGGTTCACGACGTCGTACGGGTACGACGGGCTGCAGCGACTGACGACCGTGACGTCGGCGGCGAGCGCGGCGACGGCGTACACCTACGACGCGTACGGCGATCTGGTGGAGCGCAAGAACGCCAAGGACGCGGTGACGAAGTACGGGTACAACGCCCGAGGTGACCTGGTGTCGACGATCGACCCGCTCGACAGGAAACAGACCTACGGCTACGACGAAGACGGGAACGTCTCCGAGATCATCAAGGCTCGGGGGTATGCGACGGGTGACCTTGCGGCGTGGACCATCAAGCAGTCGTACAACGGTCGCGGGCTGCGCACCGCGGTCACGACAGCGTCCGCTGCGTCCAGTTCGACCTTCACCTACGACAACGACGACCGCCTGACGTCGTACAAAGACGCAACCGGAACGACGACCCAAGCCTGGAACGGTCTGAACCAGCTGACCGGCGTCACTCAGCCGCAAGGCAACTACGTCTACACCTACACGGATTTCGGCGCCGTGAAGTCGCGGCTGTACCCGGGTGGAGGCCAGGCCGACTATGCGTTCGACGCTGACGGCCGGGTCTCGTCGATGACCGCCTTGGCGCAGACCACCAACTTCGCGTACGACGCGGACGACAACCTGACCAAGGTCACCTACCCGACCGCGAGCGGATACTCCGAAACCCGGAGCTACGACCGGAGCGGTGACATCTCGGCGGTGATCAATCAGAAGGCGGGCGTCTCGACGCCGCTGAGCCGGTACGACTACGTTCGCGATGCGGCGCGCAACCCGGCCGTCATCAAGCGGACGCGCGGAACGACGGTCTACAACGAGGCCTTGCAGTACGACCAGGTGAACAGACTCGCCAACTACTGCCTCGAGGCCACGACGTGCGCCGCCGCCACGAAGAAGATCGTGTACGCCTACGACGAGGTCGGCAACCGGCTGTCAGAGACCCGAACCGGCACTTCCGGCCCTGGCACGATCACCAGCACGTACGACGCGGCCGACCAGATGGTCACTCGAACGAACCAGTCGGGTGCCGTCGCCAATCTCACGTACAACGCGGACGGCCTGCTGCAGCTCGCCCGTGAGTGGGACGTCCTCGGTCGCCTGACCAAGATCAGCGGCACCACGTTCACCTACGATGCGCTCGACCTTCGGCGTACGGCGACCAGTGCGGCCGGCACCAAGCGGATGTCGTGGGACGTCAACAACGAGTTGCCGATGCTCAACATCATCACCCAGCCCGACAACAGCTACTGGCGTTACCGCTACACACCGGACGGCATGCCGATGTCGGTCGAGCACCCCGGCCAGTCCTACGCGAGCTCGATCATGATGCACGACGCGATGGGCTCGGTCGTCGACGTCACCGACGGCACCGGCGGCGCCCGCTGGCGCTATGCCTACGAGCCCTTCGGCGTCCGCACGGCGGCCGAGAAGCTCCAAACCGTCGCAGAGGTCCCCGAGTTCGCCTACACCGGCGCTCACCTCGAGTCCACCACGGGCGAGTACCACCTGCGAGCCCGCGACTACAACCTCTGGGGCATGTTCACAGCGCCGGATCCGATGCAGCCAGCAATCACGGATCCATACGTCTCGTCGTACGTGTATGCCGACCAGCGCCCGACGTTCTACACCGACCCGAGTGGGCTGTCGCCGAAGTTCCTGGACGACTTCATCAACTCCCTGGGCAAGGGCGAAACCTACAAGAACTTCGGGGTCGGCATCGTGGGCGGTGGCGTTCAGATACTGGAACAAATCCCGGTCAATCAGCAGGTCAACCTTCTGTACTCCCAGATCGGCTTGGACGCATCAACCTTGTTCTACGGAGGAACAGACCGCGCATTCGGTGTCGACGGTACCGAAACAAGCACCCGGGTTGGCGAGTTCTTCACACCTGTTCCCGGTGGCGTCGGCGTCGTGGCCTGCAAGATCGGTGGGAAAGCGATTCTGACCTTCCCGAAAGTCTTTGGTAGGGCTGGAAGTCAGCTGGGTGGTCACAGCATTGACGACCTTCTCACTGCTGCGACGAAACCGGATCGCAATGGGTTGACGAAGGCGGGGCGAGCACTGCAGAAGCATGGCGATCGGGAGAATCCGAAGCTTCCGAAGTCGACAGGCAAGGCAGCTGCCCGAAATGAGCAGGGGATCGGTGTGGTCGAGGAAATCCTGCGTAGTCCCGCTCAAGTGCAAGTCATTAATGGTAAACTGCGAATCTGGGATTCTTCCGGCCGGGGCGTGAGCTACGACATGAAAGGTAACTTCATTGGGTTCGTCGAACGATAGTCATGAAGGATATTCGATTGTCTTGGCAAGCGATGTAGCTGAAGGTCGGGACGGTCTAGGGGTAGAGTTGTACGACCGAGTTGAAAACCTGCTGGCCGTGATTTACCGAGACGACATTTCTCGTCACACGACGTTCATGTCGCAACGATCTTTCGATATCCCGATCGCTGTTCTGCGGGGGTTTTTAGCCAGAGCTGACGAGGTCTTGTGAGGGGAATGATCCCGGCGGGGTGCTGTGAATCGCCTACTGGCCTTCGCGGTCTCCGCCTGGGACCCAGAGGACATCCCCGCCGGACGACAGGTTGGCGACCCGGCCGAGGATGAAGAGGAGGTCGGAGAGGCGGTTCAGGTAGGTGATGGCGAGGAGGTTGACCGACGGGCCGTGGGCTTCTACGGCGACCCAGCCGGCTCGTTCGGCGCGGCGGACGACCGTGCGGGCGACGTTCAGGTACGCCGCGCCCGGAGTTCCCCCGGGGAGGATGAAGCTGCGGAGTTTGGTGAGGCGGGCGTTGTAGTCGTCGCACCAGGATTCGAGGCGGTCGATGTAGTCCTGGGTGATGCGCAGCGGCGGGTACTCGGGGTCGGGCTGGATCGGGTTGCACAGGTCGGCGCCGACGTCGAACAGGTCGTTCTGGATCCTGGTCAGCAGGACGACGATCGCCGAGTTCAGGTGGCCCGCGGCGATCGCGACCCCGATCGTCGAGTTCGCCTCGTCCACTTCGCCGTACGCCGCCAGCCGCGGGTCGGTCTTGGTCGTCGTACTCATGTCGCCCAGGCGGGTCTCGCCGGCGTCCCCGGTCCTGGTGTAGATCCGCGTCAAGTTCACAGCCATGTCACGGCACTCTACGCAAGCCCGGAACGCCGGGGCGCTACAGTCGGCGGGTGGAACGGTTTCGGATCTCGGGTGAGGCAAGGCTCGACGGCTCGGTCGAGGTGGCAGGCGCGAAGAACAGCGTGCTGAAGTTGATGGCGGCGGCGTTGCTGGCCGAGGGGACGACGACGCTGCGGCAGGTGCCGGGCATTCTCGACGTCACCTTCATGGCCCAGCTGCTGGACACGCTCGGCTGCGAGGTGAAGGTCGACGGCGACGCCGGTACGGCGACGATCGCGGTCCCCGCCGAGATCGGCCACCAGTGCGACTACGAGCTGGTCCGCAAGCTGCGCGCCTCGATCTCGGTGCTCGGCCCGCTGCTCGGCCGGTGCGGCCAGGCCGAGGTCGCGTTGCCGGGTGGGGACAACATCGGTTCGCGCGGGCTGAACATGCACGTGGCCGGGCTGGAGTCGATGGGCGCGAAGGTGCACATCGAGCACGGGTTCGTGATCGCCGAGGCGCCGCAGGGGCTGCACGGTGCGGAGGTCTGGCTGGACTTCCCGAGCGTCGGCGCGACCGAGACGATCATGATGGCCGCAGTCCTGGCCAAGGGCACGACCGTGATCGAGAACGCGGCCCGCGAGCCGGAGATCCAGGACATCGCCGAGCTGCTGGTCCAGATGGGCGCGCGGATCGAGGGCGCCGGGTCGCCCCGGATCGAGATCACCGGGGTGGACGGGCTGCTGCAGCCGGTCGACCACGTCGTCGTACCGGACCGGATCGTCACCGGGAGCTGGGCGTTCGCGGCCGCCATCACCAAGGGCGACGTGACGATCACGAACGGGCACGCCGAGCACCTCGAGCTGGTGCTCGACAAGCTGCACAAGGCCGGCGCGGAGATCAACGTGCTCGAGCAGGGCTTCCGCGTCCGGATGGCGGACCAGCCGAAGTCGGTCGACGTCGTCACGCTGCCGTACCCCGGCTTCCCGACCGACCTGCAGGCGTTCTGCATCGCGATGAACGCGGTCAGCTCGGGGTCCGCGATGGTGACCGAGAACCTGTTCGAGGGGCGCTTCACGTTCGCCCAGGAGCTGACCCGGCTCGGTGCGCAGGTGCAGACCGACGGGCACCACGCGGTGATTCGCGGCGTACCGCGGTTGTCCGGTGCGCCGGTCGTCGCGAGCGACATCCGCGCGGGCGCGGCGCTGGTGATCGCGGGGCTGGCGGCCGAGGGTGAGACGTTGGTCTCGGCGGCGCACCACGTGCACCGCGGCTACACGGACTTCGCGGGGAACCTCCGCCGGTTGGGTGCCGACGTCACCGTGGAGCCCGACGACGCAGAGCTGTACTGGAACTGAGTGGAGTCCACGCCCCCGAAGCGGCTCCGGCGGTGACCGGCGGGTAGCTGCTGGGGCAGGTTAGGGTCATCCGCATGACTGAGCGTGTGATCAAGCCTGTCGGCCGTGGGTTCCTGTTTCTCGACTCGCATCCCGCGGGGTGTGAGCAGGTGGTGCGCGACCTGGCTGCGCAGGTCGAGGCCCGTACGCCGGACAAGCGCCCGGTCGCGCTCGTGATCGGCGCCAGCTCCGGCTACGGCCTGGCCGCGACGATCGCCGGCCTGGTCCGGTACGGGATCGACGGTGTCGGCGTCTCGTTCGAGAAAGCGCCGGCTCGGCGTACTGCCACTGCCGGCTGGTACCGGACCGCAGCCACCGCCGCGTATGCCGAGCAGGCCGGTCGCAAGTTCCACTTCGTCAACGCCGACGCCTTCGCCGACACCACCAAGGACGAGGTGCTCGACCTGGTCGCCAAGGAGTTCGGCCCGGTCGACTACCTGATCTACAGCGTTGCCGCCCCGCGCCGCGTCGACCCGCGCACCGGTACGACGTACCAGTCGGCGCTGAAGACGATCGGCGCGCCGTACACGACCAAGAGCATCGCCTTCGAGGACGGCGCACCACTGCTGACCGAGGCGAGCCTCGACGTCGCGACCGACGAGGAGATCGCCGAGACCGTCCAGGTGATGGGCGGCGAGGACTGGACCCGCTGGGTCGACGCGCTGGCTGAGCGCAAGCTGCTGAACGACGGCTTCAGCACCGTCGCGCTGACCTACATCGGCAGCGAATTGACCGGCCCGATCTACCGCCAGGGCTCGATCGGCGCGGCCAAGGCGCATCTGGAGGAGACGGCCAGGACGCTGTCCGAGCGCGACGGCGTCCGCGCCCTCACCTCGGTCAACGGTGCCGCCGTCACGCAGGCCAGCTCGGCCATCCCCGGCATCGGCCTGTACGTGAGCCTGCTGCACAAGGTGCTCGGCGAGCAGATGCAGACGCCGATCCAGCAGTCGATCGCGCTGTGGGACCAGTTGACCGGCGAGAAGGCCCCTGACCTGGACGAGGACGGCCGCCTGCGCCTCGACCGCTGGGAGCTCGACCCGGCCGTCCAGGCCGCGGTGAAGGAGCAGTGGGACGCCGTCACCCAGGAGAACATCGCGACCGTGGCCGACGCGGCCTGGTTCTTCGCCGAGGTACGCCGCCTGTACGGCTTCGACGTCGACGGCGTGGACTACGAGGCCGAGACCGAGGTCGACGTGGAGTGGCCCAAGGCGTAGGCCGCGCGGATCAGCAGCCGCGGCTCTCCGCGGCCTTCTTGAGGTCGGCCAGCCAGGCCTCGAGCCCGTAGCCGAGGAACTGCGTCGAGGTCGGGACGTCGGCCTCGACCTGAGCGCCGGTCCAGGTCTCCTCGGTGCGGACGAGGACGCCGCCGCGGACCTGGGTGAAGTTCCAGACGTGGGTGCCGTTGTCGATCCGCAGTCCTTCGCCGACGGCAGGGCCGGACCAGCGCAGGCAGGACCGGTGTCCGACCTGGTGGACGGTCGAGGTGATGCTCAGCGTCGTCGCGGGCGTGGTCGCGGTCTCCGGGACAGGCGTCGTCCAGCGGAACTGCGACTTCCTGCGCAGCGGTCCGTGGTCGAGCCGCTTGCTGCTGGTGACGGCCGGCTGCCACGCGGGCCAGCGCTCGACGTCGGTCTGCAGCTTCCAGATCGTGCTCAGTGGTGCGTTGATCACGGCCTCGGTCCGGTACCGGATCTTGGCGGCGGCATCGACACCCTGTCCCTTGCAGGTAAGCGGAGCAGGCGCTGCTGCCTGCGCCGGTACGGCGGTGGCGCCGAGCAGTCCGGCGACGGCGAGCGGGAGGGCGAGCAGGGCGGTGCGGATCATCGGATTCTCCTCGGTGAGTTAGAGCATGTCGTTGTGGTTAGAACCTATAACCACAGCGCCGTGAAGGTCAATAGGTTTCGTGATAGGTTCTAACCACAGCGAAGGAGGACGATGCCGGAGACCAGCAGCCCGCGCGAGCGCTACCGCACGCAGGTCCGCGAGGAGATCAAGGACCGCGCCTGGGAGCAGATCGCCACCGCCGGCCCGTCCGCGCTGTCGCTCAACGCGATCGCCAAGCTGATGGGGATGAGCGGTCCGGCGCTCTACCGGTACTACGCCGGCCGCGACGACCTGATCACCGATCTGATCCGCGACGCGTACCGAAGCCTCGCCGACACCCTCAGCGCGGCCTCACGCCAGGGTGCGGACCTGGCCGACCTCGCGCTCGTCGTCCGGGAGTGGGCACTGGCCTACCCCCAGCGGTACTTCCTCATCTACGGCACCCCGGTGCCCGGCTACCACGCGCCGGACGACGTCACGGGCATCGCGGACGAGATCATGACGACCCTGCTCGCCGCCGCCCGCGCGCTCCCCAGCAGCGGCCCGGAGACGCCGTTCGACCGTCATCTCGACGACCACCGCGACTGGGTCGGCGACCGCTCCGCCCCCACCCCGGCCGTGCACCGCGCCCTGTCCTTCTGGACCCGCCTGCACGGCGTACTGTCCCTCGAGCTCGCCGGCCACTTCACCGGCATGGCCCTCGACCCGGCCCTGCTCTTCGCCGCCGAGGTCGACGACCTGCTCAAGCCCTAGAGCGGCTTGAAGGAGACCAGTTCCAGGACGAGTTCGCCGGCTTCGTCGGAGGCGCCGAGGTCGACTGTCGCGGTGACGCGCCAGTCGTGGTTGCCTTCGGGGTCGTCGATGATCTGCTGGACCTCCCAGTAGCCCGGGTGCTCCTCGACCATGAACAACGCGGGACCGCGCGCGGCCGGGCCGGTGCCCAGCGACGAGTGCTCGGCGTAGTACGTCGTACCGGCCTCCGCCCAGCGGCCCGCGTCCCAGCCCGACTCGTTGTCGAGCTGGCCCAGCTCGGCCCACCGGTGCAGGGCGACCAGCTCGACGCGGCGGAACATCGCGTTGCGGACCAGGACCCGGAAAGCCCTGGTGTTCAAGGTGATCCGGCGCGGACCGAGCGGGACCGGCGCGGCCACCACCTCCGACGTGGTCGGGTTGGTCAGCTCTTCCCACTCGTCGAGCAGGCTGGAGTCGGTCTGCCGGACGACCTCGCCGAGCCACTCGATGAGGTCGGTGAGGTCCTCGTTCACCTTGTCCGGCGGCACGGTCTGGCGCAGCGCCTTGTACGCGTCGCTGAGGTAGCGCAGCATGATGCCCTCGGAGCGCGCCAGCCCGTAGTACTGGACGAACTCGCCGAACGTCATCGCCCGCTCGAACATGTCCCGGACCACCGACTTCGGCGACAGCCCGGCCTCGGCGATCCACGGGTGGGTCTGCCGGTAGATCTCCAAAGTTGCCTGCAGCAACTCTTCGAGCGGCTTCGGCCAGCTCAGCTCGTCGAGCAGCTCCATCCGCTCCTCGTACTCGATGCCGTCGGCCTTCATCGACTGGACGGCCTCGCCCTTGGCGTGGTGCAGCTGCGCCATCAGGACGGCGCGCGGGTCCTCCAGGGTCGCCTCGACCACCGACACCACATCGAGCGCGTACAAGGGATCCTCAGGGTCGAGCAGGTCCAGCGCCGCGAGCGCGAACGTCGAGAGTGGCTGGTTCAGCGAGAAGTCCTTCTGCAGGTCGACGGTCAGCCGCAGCGTCCGCCCGAACTCGTCGGGCTCGTCCAGCCGCTCGACGACGCCGGCGGTGAGCAGCGTACGGTAGATCTGGATCGCGCGCCGGATCAGCCGGACCTGCGACTTGGCGTCCTCGTGGTTGTCCTGCAGCAGGTGCCGCATGCTCGCGAAGGCATCGCCGTCGCGGGCGATCACGTTCAGCAGCATCGCGTGGCTGACCCGCATCTTCGACAGCAACGGCTCGGGCTCGGCCGCGACCAGCCGGTCGAAGGTGTCCTCGCCCCAGGTGACGAACCCCTCCGGCGGCTTCTTGCGCTGCACCCGGCGCTGCTTCTTCGGGTCGTCGCCGGCCTTCGCCATCGCCTTGACGTTCTCGACGACGTGGTCCGGAGCCTGGACGACGACGGTGCCGGAGGTGTCGTACCCGGCCCGGCCCGCGCGGCCGGCGATCTGGTGGAACTCGCGCGCCTTGAGGATGCGCTGCCGACGGCCGTCGTACTTGCTCAGAGCGGTCAGTACGACGGTGCGGATCGGGACGTTGATCCCGACGCCGAGCGTGTCGGTGCCGCAGATCACCTTGAGCAGCCCGGCCTGGGCCAGCTGCTCGACCAGCCGCCGGTACTTCGGCAGCATGCCCGCGTGGTGCACGCCGATGCCGTGCATGACGAGCCGCTGCAGCGTCCGGCCGAACCCGGAGCTGAACCGGAAGTGCCCGATCAGCTCCTTGATCTTGTCCTTCTCCTCCTTCGTGCAGACGTTGATGCTGGTCAGCGCCTGCGCGCGCTCCAGCGCCGACGCCTGGGTGAAGTGCACGACGTACACCGGCGACTGGTGCGTGACGAGCAGCTCCTGGAGTGTCTCGTGCAGGGGAGTGGTGACGTACTTGTAGACCAGCGGGACCGGGCGCTCGGCCGACGAGACGATCGCGGTCGGCCGGTTCGTCCGGCGGCTCAGGTCGAGCTTGAACCGCTCGACGTCGCCGAGCGTCGCCGACATCAGGACGAACTGCGCGTTCGGCAGCTCGAGCAGCGGGACCTGCCAGGCCCAGCCGCGGTCGGGCTCGGCGTAGAAGTGGAACTCGTCCATCACGACCTGGCCGACGTCGGCCGCGGAGCCTTCGCGCAGGGCGACGTTGGCCAGCACCTCGGCGGTGCAGCAGATGATCGGGGCGCCGGCGTTGACCGAGGCGTCGCCGGTCAGCATGCCGACCTTGTCGGCGCCGAACACGTCGCACAGGGCGAAGAACTTCTCCGAGACCAGGGCCTTGATCGGCGCGGTGTAGAAAGTGCGCCTCCCGTTCGCGAGGGCGGCGAAGTGCGAGCCGGTGGCGACCAGGCTCTTGCCGGAGCCGGTCGGGGTGGACAGGATCACGTTCGACCCGGTCATCACCTCGATCAGGGCTTCCTCCTGCGCCGGGTACAAGGAGATGCCCTGCGTGCCCACCCAGGTGGCGAAGGCGTCGTACAGGGCGTCAGGTTCGGTGGAGTCCGGCAGCTTCTCGGTCAGCGTCATCGTTTCCATTGTCCCGCATCGATCCGGTCGCCGGGTCGAGGATGCCGGCCTCGAGGTCGGCCAGCTTGGTGACGAAGTCCGCGATCGTCTCCAGCTCGGCCGCCGTGTAGGTCTCCATCAGGGCCGCGAGCGCCCGCAGACGCGGGTTGTTCTCCTGGTCGAGCCACGCGGTGTTGAGCGAGATGGTGACCCGGCGCCGGTCCTCGACACAGCGTTCCCGGACGACGTACCCGGCCCGCTCCAGCCGGTCGATCACGCCGGTGATGGTGCCGGACGAGCTGAGCCCGGTCAGCTTGCCGAGCTCGCCCGGGCTGAGCGGACCGTGCAGCCGCAGCAGGTTGACGAAGCTCGACTCGTACGTGCTGAGCGGTAGCCCGGCCTGTACGCCGACCTCGTGGTCGAACCGCGCGGCCGCCGCGGCGTGGCGGACGGTCGCGGCCAGGAGCGTGCGGCACAGCGGAGACGGCTCGCTTGTCATCGGCGGATCCCTTCACTAGTCTGTCGCCCGAACGAGTGTGTCGTTCCAGCGACATACTCGGCACGGCGACCTTGTCGCTCACCTGTCAGTTTACGGCGCGACCCCCGGGAGTACGGCAGTGACCGCAGAGACCTCAGTCCCACCCGCCACCGGCCAGGCGCCGTACCCCCGTCGCTGGATCGCGATGGCCGTGCTGATCCTGGCCTTCATGCTCGACCTGGTGAACGTCACGATCGTGAACGTCGGCCTGCCGGCGATCCAGCGTGATCTCGGGGCGACCCCGGCCCAGCTGGAGTGGATCTCGGCCGCGTACCTGCTCGCGTTCGCGGCGGCGCTGATCACCTTCGCCCGGCTCGGTGACCTGGCCGGCCGCAAGCGGGTCTTCCTGGCCGGGATCGCGGTGTTCGCGGTCACCGGGGTGTGGTCCGGTCTGGCCGGGAGCGTGGAGGTGCTGATCGTGGCCCGGGCCGCGCAGGGACTGGCCGCCGCCGCGCTCGCCCCGCAGGTGCTGAGCATTCTCTACACGCTGTTCCAGGGCCGGGAGCGGGCCGCCGTCTTCGGTGTCTTCGGCATCATGGGCGGTCTGGCCCAGGCCGTCGGCCTGCTGCTCGGCGGTGTGGTCGTCACCGCGGACATCGCCGGGCTGGGGTGGCGGGCCATTTTCCTCGTCACCGTGCCGATGGCCGTCGTACTGCTGGCGGCGGGAGCGTGGCTGGTGCCCGAGAGCAGGCTCGTCGGCGGGCTCCGGCCGAAGTGGCTCGCTACCGCCGTCCTGACGGTGGGGCTGGTGGCGATCGTCTTCCCGCTCCTGGACGGCCGGACCTACGGCTGGCCGGTGTGGATCTGGTTCTGCCTGGTCGCCGGCATCGTGGCGCTCGCCGGCCTGGCTCTTGTCGAGCACCGGAAGAACCCAGCCGGTGCGCTGCTTCCGCTCGACCTGTTCAGGGTTCCTGTGGTCTCCCGCGGGCTGACCGTCCTGCTGCTGATCTTCGCGAGCTTCTCCGGGTTCCTGCTGATCCTCACCCTGTGGCTGCAAGGGAGTCAGGAGTACTCGCCGTTGGACGCCGGTCTCCTGATGGCTGCCTTCGCGGCAGGTGGCGTGGCCATGTCGCCGTTCACCGGGCGCCTTCTGGTCCGCTTCGGCCGGACGCTCATCCTGCTCGGGAGCTCGCTGGCGGGTGTGGGTGCGCTGGTCGTCCTGCTGGCGGCCCGGGCGGCGGACGGGCCGGTCGGCGCGTGGACGTTGGTGCCTGGGCTGTTCGTGATGGGCCTCAGCATGAACCTCGTCGTACCGACTCTGGCGACCTTGTTCCTGGCCGGAGTTCCCGTCGAGTTGGCTGGGGCCGGCTCGGGCATCTTCAACACCGGCCAGCAGTTCGGTGGGGCGCTCGGCGTGGCGGGGATCGGCGCGATCTACTTCGCCGCGCTGGACTCCGGTGGTCCTCGGGCGGCCGTCACCGCGGGCACGGTGGCGGTCGCGGTGGGCCTCGTCGTCAGCGGCGTCGTCGCGCTGACGATCCCGAGGATCTCCTTGAGCGAGAGCTAAACCCGTTGCAGGAGGCATCCGGGGCTCCGTACGGTGCGGCGCATGCTGACCGACCCGTACGGCGACGAACAACTGGTGGAGCTGTACGACGGCGACAACGAGCCGCGCGACGACCACGCGTACTACCGGGCGCTGGCGGACCGGGTCGCCGCCGCGACGGCCGCCGACCGGGGTGGGGCGACGACGATCGTCGACCTCGGCTGCGGCACCGGCCTGCTGACCCGGGCGCTGGCCGCCGTGCCCGGGCGCCGGGTGATCGGGGTCGATCCGAGCCCGACGATGCTCGGGTTCGCCCGCCGGCAGCCGGGCGCCGACGCCGTGACCTGGATCGACGGTGACGCGAGCGCGCTGGCCGCTGACGGTCAAGCGGATCTCGTGATCAGCAGCGGGAACGCGATGATGCACGTCGAGGACCTGCCGGCGACGCTGACCAGGCTTGCCGCGGCCCTGCGTCCGGGTGGGGTGATCAGCTTCGAGAGCCGCAATCCCGCCGTACGGGCGTGGGAGCAGTGGACCACCGGGGTGACCGAACGGGAGACGCCGTTCGGGCCGCTGCGCGAGTGGATGGAGGTCACCGCGGTCGATCAGGGCCGGGTGACGTTCGACGCGTACAACGTGTTCGAGGACGGGCGCCAGGAGGTCTACACCAGCGTCCTGTTCTTCAGGGATGCGGAGCAGCTTGCAGGGGCTTTGGAGGCGAGCGGATTCGGGGAGATCGAGCTGCTGGGCGGTTGGCACGACGAGCCGCTCACGGCGGAGTCGCGCCTGATCGTGGTCAGGGCGAGAACAGAGCCGCGATGAGCTCGGCAGGGTCCTGACCAGCCGGCCAGTCGCTGACCTGACCGTCGCCCAGCTCGACGACTCGCCAGGTGCCTGCAGCGGTCCGCGTGAGGTCGACCGTGACGAAGGGGAGGGCCAGCTCGGCGACGAGCGGTTCGACCTCGATCAGGTCGAGCCCGGTGGGTAGGTCGTCCGGGGTGTCCGGGTGCGGAGTCGTGAGGACGCAGCGGCCGCCGACCCACCAGGTGCGGGCCTCCGAGCCGGTGAAGTGCTCGAACCGCCGTACGACGAACCCGCCGGTGAACGCGTCCTCGCGCAGCTCCAGGAAGCGCGCGCCGATCCGCTCGACCGCCGCCTCGTCGGTGAGGTCGGGCAGGTAGCAGGCCTCGGTCCAGTAGTGCTTCATCGACTTCACGTAGTCCCGCAGGACACCGGCGCCGTCGCCCAGGGCGCGGGTCGCCTTCAACAGCGCGGTGAGGTCGCTGCCCTCGGTCCAGACGGACTCCGGGGTGACGGTGCGAAGGCCCTCGTACCAGCCGGGGAGTTCGTGGGCGGTCCGGTACTCGTCGGGGGAGGTCCGCAGCTGCACGTTGCGAGCCTCCAGCGCCTGGGCCAGAGCTGCGTACTGCGTCGAGGAGAGCATCCAGCCGCGATAGACGGCGTCGTCATCGGCCGGTACGCCGGTCACCGCCGCCGCGGACTCCTCGGCCGTCGCGGCACGCGCCAGAGCGTCATGGTCGATCCGGGCGACCCTGACCCCCAGGGCGCGCGCGGCTGCTGCTTGCGCGGCGAAGTGTGGATCGTCGCGCCGCGGATTGAGAGGGTCCCCCGGTACCAGCAGCATGCACTGCATTCTCCCTAACCCGGCGGGACTTCGCCTCTTCTTTCCGCGCGTTGCCCTGGGTCAGCGCAAGGCGTACGCGCGGACCACGCTCTGGTCCACCTTGTTGCCTGCGGCATCGGCCGCGACGGTCCTCAGGCTGCCGAAGCCCGGGCGGGAGGGCTTCGCGGACGGCGCGCGGATGGCCGGCGTACTGGATCAGGAGCGGGAGCGTGGGGCTCGCGGCGTCGTCGAGGCCGAGGTCGGCGAGCAGCGCGGCATCGAAGAGGCGTGGGCCGACGATGCCGGCGGCGATCAGCGGGACGGCGTCGACCGGGGCGACGTTCTGCTGGTTGCCGAGGGCCAATTTATGGAACAGGATGCCGGCCCGGCCGGTCCCGGGCGGACCTCGGTGCCGAGCGCGCCGTCCTGGGTCGTCCGGGTGATCACCTGGTCGCCGGTGATGAGCGTGACGGTGACGGGCTTCGGGCCGCTCGGTGTTGGAGTGGTGGGTTGGTCGCCGGCTGCGGGGACGACCCAGGCGGCGACGAGTACGACGGCGAGGGCCGGGGCCAGCAGCCGGGGGCGGAAGCGGGACAAGGTTCATCTCTCGGATGGGCGGTTGGAGGGCAGGGCGAAGCGTAGTTCCGACCGGATCGGTGGGAACTACTGAGAAGTGAAGTCAGCGAATGGCTTTGGAGGGCGGAGAAGGTTTCTCGTCGGTCCAGCCGGACTCGAGGACGACGCTGGCGCCGGTCTTCGGGCCGATGGACTCCGAGCTGAGCAGGCGGCCGGTGGTGGTGTCGACGACGTACCGGGTGCGGCCGTCGTTGAGCATCGTGGGCTCGGCGCCGGGCTTTGTGCCGGGCTTGGCGCCGAGGCGGTTCCAGTCGTAGCTGAACGCCGTACCGGTCCGGCCGATCGGGTCCTTCACGTTCACCTCGAGCTCCGTCCCGGGCAGCATCGACAGCACCCGCAGGGCGGCGCCGCGCAGCTTCGGCGGCGACGGCATCTCGAACAGCAGCCGCCCGGCCGCGCTGAACACCTGGTAGTCGATCTCGCTGTCGGTCGCTCCCGGCTGGGCGTCGGCGGCGAGCACCGCGCGCAGCTTCTCCGGATCGGTCGGCAGGGCCTGGATCTGCTGCGCGGTGACCGGCTTGATCCCGCTGAGGTAGTACCCCGGCGGTACGTCGTCGAAGGTCATCTCGTTCACGACCGGCTCACCCGGCGCCATCGTCACCGGGTCGACCTCGTACGACAGCTGCCACGACTTCGGGGACCCCTGCGCCTTCCACTGGGCGGTGTCCGCCGGAGTGGCCGGCCGAGCGCCCAGGTCGACCCAGCCGAACCAGGACTCGACGTCCTGCTTCATCGGCATCCAGCTCTCGGTGATGTTGCGCCGCTCGAGCTTGTACGCCGGTTTGCCGACCGTCGTCGTTCCACGCAGCTGCAGGCTCCGGACCCGGAAGTACTTGCCGGAGACCTTCTCGTTCAGCTCCTGCTTCACCGCGAGGTCCAGCAGCACCTGGCTGGCCGTCCGCAGCTGCGGCACCGACGTCGTACCGGGCACTGGTGCAGCGTCCGGGCCAGAGCCGGGGGAGAGCAGCACAGGCGTCGCCAGCGCAGCCAGGGCCACCGTGGCCGCAGTAGCGGTCAGCACGATGCCAACCCGCCCGGAGCGCGCCGCGGCGTACCAGCGGGTGGCCCTGCTCGGCGGAGTCGCCTCGGCCCTGACCAGCGCCTCCAGCTCACGCCGGGCCTTCGCCGTCGCCTCAGGCGTCGGACCGGGCGGCTCGGGGAAGGCCGAGCGGAGCTTGTCGAGGTCGTCCATCTCAGTCCTCCTCCAGCTTGGTCGGGTCGGTATCGCCGAGATGCTCCCGTACGACGCGTCGGGCGCGCGACAGTCGCGAGCAGACCGTGCCGTAGGCGATCCCCAGGGCGGCAGCGACCTCGTCGTAGCTCAGCCCGCCGAGGGCGACCAGCATCAGCACCTCACGATCCTTGCTGGACACCTTCGCGAGCCCAGCGGCCAGCTGGCGGCCGGCCTGCTCCGCAGTGACCTGCGCGGCCACCCGCTCCTCGTGCCCGCCGGTCGGTAGAGGCGGCGGCAGCTTGGCCGTCGCCCGCCAGGCCCGGACCTCGTCACGCCGGTGCCGGCGGATCAGGTTGGTGGCTATGCCGTACAGCCAGGCCCGGACAACGCCGCTGCGGCTGTCGAACCGGTCCCGCTGCCGGAACGCGATCAGGAAGGTCTCCGAGGACAGGTCGTCGGCCAGGTCCGGACCGAGCCGGCGGGCGACGTACGCGTGCACCTGGGGGAAGTACTTGTCGAAGATCAGCGTGAACCGATCGGGGCTGCGCACGGTCGACTCCAGGAGCCGTGCGTCCTCGTCGGGGACCACTGGGGCCCGGACGGCCGCCGGACGGCCTGGCAACGCGACGGTCGCCAGCGCGAGGTCGGGGGTCATCGAGCTCCTCACTCGACCGGCCTCGACACCCCCGGAGCGGGACGACGGGCACGGTCCACCCTGTTCTTGCCCGATGTCGTCAGCACCCTTCTCAGAAGACTTCTGCTAGTTGTTGAGGAAGCCTCGGGCGGGCCCCTCGTCCTTCGGCCAGACGTAGACCGTCCACCCGTCGTTGGTCCGGGCGGCGGTGGCCTTGATGCCGAGATCTCTCAGGGTGGAGACCGCGACTCTGGCCTCGTTGTACGAACCGGTGGTCTTCACGTCGACGAGAAGACCGAACTTGTCCTTTTCGGTCGCGGAGTAATCAGTACGGCGCACCAACGAGCCCCCTTTGGGCCGAGAGAAGGCCCAGCGGCACAACAGCACCATCACCCCGGTCAGCGCGATGGCCACCACCGGGAACAGGAAGTACTTGTCGGCGAACACGGACACCATTGTCGCGCGAATGAAAAGGTCCTGAGGTCTTGGCAACCTTCCGGGTCCCCGGGGAGTCTTTACCAACACACGCTGCAGTGCGGCCTCGGGGGCTGCCGGAAGAGCGGAGGGCACGGACATGCTCGCACCGACCCCAATCGCAGGTTCCGTCAACGACAACAACGTGGTCCGCCTCGCCGGGCTGCTCGACGTCCGCTCGGTGGGCGACGTCCGCCAGCTGCTCAACGACCTGATAGACCGCACCGACGGCGACGTGGTGGTCGACCTGGAGGCGGTCGAAGCGCTCGACGCCACCGGGCTCGGGCTGCTGGTCGCCACCCACCGCCGGACCCAGCTGCTCGGGCGGCGCCTCGTCCTGCGGCACCCGGTTCCCTCGGTGGTCCGGATCCTCGCGGTCACCCGGCTGCACCGGATCCTCGCGGTCGAGAGGACGCCACTCCCGATCTCCGCGTAGGCGGACGACCGGCGGTCCCGCGCGGAGATCACCCCAAGTCTTCCCCGCGTCGCGCAGCCCTGCCCAGAGCTCGTGCCTGTGATCTAAGCCCCTGGTGACACCCGTCACGAGCTGCGGACTCACAAGGGCACACAGTCCTACTCTCGGGTACATGACCGCGAAGGACCGACCCTGGGTGATGCGCACGTACGCCGGCCACTCGTCGGCGGCCGAGTCCAACGCGCTGTTCCGGCGCAACCTGGCCAAGGGCCAGACCGGGCTCTCGGTCGCCTTCGACCTGCCCACGCAGACCGGCTACGACCCGGACCACGTGCTGGCCAAGGGCGAGGTCGGCAAGGTCGGCGTACCGGTCGCGCACCTGGGCGACGTCCGGGCGCTGTTCGACGCGATCCCGCTCGCGCAGATGAACACCTCGATGACGATCAACGCGACCGCGATGTGGCTGCTCGCGCTCTACCAGGTCGCCGCGCAGGAGCAGGGCGCGACGCCGGACGAGCTGACCGGGACGACGCAGAACGACATCGTGAAGGAGTACCTGTCCCGCGGGACCTACGCGTTCCCGCCGGACGCGTCGCTGCGGCTGACCACGGACCTGATCGCGTACACGGTCACCAACGTCCCGCAGTGGAACCCGATCAACATCTGCAGCTACCACCTCCAGGAGGCCGGCGCGACGCCGGTGCAGGAGCTGGCGTTCGCGCTGTCGACGGCGGTCGCCGTACTGGATCGTGTCCGCGACGGCGGTCAGGTGCCGGCGGAGCGGTTCGGCGACGTGGTGCAGCGGATCTCGTTCTTCGTCAACGCCGGCGTCCGGTTCATCGAGGAGACCTGCAAGATGCGGGCCTTCGTGCGGCTGTGGGACGAGATCTGCCGGAACCGGTACGGCGTGACCGACGCCAAGGCCCGTCGGCTGCGGTACGGCGTTCAGGTGAACTCGCTCGGCCTGACCGAGGCGCAGCCGGAGAACAACGTGCAGCGGATCGTGCTGGAGATGCTCGGCGTGACGCTGTCGAAGAACGCGCGCGCCCGTGCGGTCCAGCTGCCGGCCTGGAACGAGGCGCTCGGCCTGCCGCGGCCGTGGGACCAGCAGTGGTCGCTGCGGATGCAGCAGGTGCTGGCGTACGAGTCGGACCTGCTGGAGTACGAGGACATCTTCGACGGCTCGCACGTGATCGAGGCGAAGGTCGCCGAGCTGGTCGAGGGCGCCCGCGAGGAGATCGACCGGATCCAGGCGATGGGCGGAGCGATCGCGGCGGTCGAGACCGGGTACCTGAAGCAGGCGCTGGTCGCGTCGCACGCCGAACGGCGGCAGCGGATCGAGTCCGGTGAGCACGTGGTGGTCGGGGTCAACAAGTTCGAGAACACCGAGCCGTCGCCGCTGACCGCCGACCTGGACACCGCGATCCAGACCGCGGACCCCGGCGCCGAGGCGGCCGCGCTGAAGTCGCTGGAGCAGTGGCGTTCTCTGCGCGACCCTTCGGCGGTCGAGGAGGCGTTGGCCTCGCTGCGGGAGGCGGCCAAGGGGACGGACAACCTGATGCCGGCGACGCTGACCTGTGTGCGGGCCGGGGTGACGACGGGCGAGTGGTCCGGCGTACTGCGGGAGATGTTCGGCGAGTACCGGGCGCCGACCGGAGTGTCGGGCTCGGTCGGGGTCTCCGGTGCGGGCGCCGAGATCGCCGCCGTACGGACCAAGGTCGCGGCGACCGCTGATGAGCTGGGCGGGCGGCTGCGGTTCCTGGTCGGCAAGCCCGGTCTGGACGGCCACTCGAACGGCGCCGAGCAGGTCGCCGTACGGGCTCGTGACGTCGGGTTCGAGGTGATCTACCAGGGGATCCGGCTGACGCCCGAGCAGATCGTCGCCGCCGCGGTCGCCGAGGACGTGCACTGCGTCGGCCTGTCGATCCTGTCCGGCTCCCACATGGAACTGGTCCCGCAGGTCGTCGCCGGCCTGCGCGACGCCGGACTGTCCGACGTACCGGTCGTGGTCGGCGGCATCGTGCCCGACGGCGACGCCCGCGCGCTGAAATCAGCAGGCGTCGCCGCCGTCTACACCCCGAAGGACTACGACCTGACCGGCATGATGTCCGACGTGGTCGACGTCATCCGCCGCGCGCACGGTCTCTAGCCCTGCTTGGCCCTGATCAGGTCCTCGACGTCCTTGGGGAGCGTGGTCTCGAAGTCGAGCAGTTTGACCCAGGTCGGGGTGATCGTGATCCGGGTCATCTCGTCGTACAGGTCCTTCACGCCCTGGGTCCAGCCGGCGTGCTGCTCGTCGGTCATCACCTTCTTGCCCGAGATGATGTACTCCTCGGGGACGCCCTGCTCGAGCTTCAGCTCGGTGGTGCCGCGGATCAGCAGGACCTTCGGCGGGAAGCCGTTGGTGTCCAGCGTCAGCGCGACCTTCGGGTTCTTGGCCAGCGCCTTGACCTTGGCGGACTTCGGGATGGTGAAGGTCTGCAGCTTCTCGCCGTCGAAGTGGAAGCCGATCGGGATCACCCGCGGCTCGCCGTTCAGGGCGACGTAGGAGAAGCGGGCGGGCTGGGCCGCGAACAGCAGGTCCTGCGCGTACGGCTTGGCCAGGATCTCGGCGATCTCGTGCTGGTTCATGGTGGTGAGTCCTTGTCCGTCGTTGAGTGCTTACATCAGGGGGACGAAGCCGCCCGACGGCTCTCGACATCGCTAGGTTGGGAAAATGCCGGAAACTTTCGCGGTCGGGGCCGGGCAGGTCGACGTGGGCGACGACGGGGCGGTCTCGGCCGTGCAGCACCCGGTGCGCGGGCACTCGATGCTGCTCTCGGACGGCGCCTGGCACGACCCGACGCACCACTGGGGCAAGGGGTTCGTGATCACATCGCGGGGGAGCTATCGGTTCGACGCTCCTGCTTTTACTCGCTGGCGGTCGAGTGGGATCGACCTGCTGTACCGCTTCGGGCCGTTGGAGCTGCGCGTGGGCAGGCGGTTCGGGGAGCGGTGGACGGAGACGTACGAGCTGCGCAACACCAGCGGGTCTTCGGTGGACGTCGGCTCGCTCGCGGTCAGTACGCCGTGGCGCGACCTCTACAGCTCCAGCCGCGAGAGCCTGCGCGGCGCCGTCCACGCGCACGTGTGGACCGGTGGCGCGGACTCCTGGGTCTGGGCGCAGCCGATGGACGGCAGCGGGCCCGGTCTGGGGCTGCGGCTGATCGAGGGCGAGCTGTGGGCGTACTCGGTCGAGTCGCGGGACACGGAGACCAGCAGCAACAGCCGTGGGCACCTCTACCTGCACGTCACGGACCATGCTCGGGCGCCGCACGCTCAGGGTGGTCAGGAGCCTGTGGTGCTGGCTCCTGGCGAGTCGTACCGGTGGACCTGGCAGCTGGAGTGGTTCGACTCGCTGGCCGACTTCCGGGGTAGCTGGCAGCCGCAGGTCTCTGCGCCTGTGCTGGCTGGGCTGGTCGGGTCGTCGCTGTCGCTGTCGCTTGCTGACGGGGTGACCGGGCCTTCAACGGTCACGTCTGCTGAGCCGGGCGTCCACTATGTCGAGGTCACCGACGGCAAGGTCCGATCGCGCGTGGGCCTGCTCTTCCACGAGCCGCTGCGCGACATCGTCGAGCGCCGCATCTCCTTTGCTTTGGAGCACCAGCGCCCGGTCGAGCTGAGCGACAGCCGGCGCTTCTCCTTCGTCCCGTACGACGCCCGCACAGGGCTGCGGCTGCTGTCCGGCGGCTGGCGGGACTGGTCCGACGCGCGGGAGCGGATCGGCACCGCGCTGCTCCTGCAGGAGGCGCGCGACCGCGGCTGGGGCTCTCGTGCTGAGCTCGACGAGGCCCTGGCCGGCTATCAGCAGTTCGTCATGGAGCACCTGGTCGCGGCGGACGGCACGGTCGCCGACGACAGCCTGCACGAGAGCCGGACCCGGCTCTACAACTTCCCGTGGTTCGCCCGCTTCCTGCTCGGCCAGGGCGACGTCGACGGCGCCGTACGCATCCTCGACCGGTACTACGCGCTGGGCGGCGATCAGTTCCTCGCCTTCGACCTAGGCCCGCTGCTGCGTGCGCTGGCTGCCGTGACCTCTGCGGAGACCGCCGCGCGGATGCGGGAACACCTGCGCCGGCACGCGGCCGCCTTCATCGAGTACGGCGACGACCTGCCGCCACACGAGGTCAACTACGAGCAGTCGATGGTCGCCCCGCTCCTGGAATTGCTACTGGCGGCGTACGAGGAGGGCATGGTGCCGCTGGAGGAGCTGACCCGTCGTCTGCCCTGGCTGACCGCGTTCGCCGCCGACCAGCCCGACGTGCGCCTGCGGCACGTCCCCATCCGCCACTGGGACGGCTACTGGTTCGGCCTGCTCCGACTGTGGGGCGACGTCTTCCCGCACTACTGGTCCGTGCTCAGCGCAGCGGTCTACCTGACCTGGCCGACCGACGAGCTACGCCCAGCAGGCGAGGCCATCCTCCGCGCCAACCTGGCCAACTTCCACCCGGACGGCTCGGCCACCTGCGCATTCGTCTACCCCAGCGCGGTCAACAACCTCCCCGCCCACATCGCCGACCCCCTGGCCAACGACCAGGACTGGGCCCTGGTCTACGCCCTGCGCCTAGGCCTCACCTGACGGCACCTTCGCGAAGGCCCGCACCGGAAAGGTGGCCAGCCCAGCGATCCGCGGGGGAGTGGCGGTGAAGGTCGCACCGGTCGGCGGCAGCTGCTCCAGACCGGTGAGGTGCTCGACGATCGGCATCCCGGCGCCCAGCAGCAGCGTGTGCGCCGGGCGGGTGCCATCGGTCATGTCGTCGATGTTCGCCGCGTCGATCCCGACCAGCACGGCGCCCGCGCCGATCAGGTGCTCGGCGCCGTCGCGCGTCAGGAAGTGCGCGTCCTCGACGTACTGCGGCGTGCCGAAGCGGGCGTCGTCGCCGGTGTGCAGCAGCACCGCCTTGCCCGCGACGTCGTACGCCGCGAGCATGGCCGCGTCGACACCGAACCGGCCGGCGTCCACCCGCACCAGGACCGCGGGCAGGTCGACGAGCCGGTCGAGCGGAAAGCCGGTGAGGTCATGCCCGTCGGGATAGCGGTGGTACGGGCTGTCCAGGTATGTCCCGGTGTTCGCGACCAGCGAGACGCGGCCGATCTCGAACTCGGTGCCCTGGGAGTACACCGCCCGGGATGCCTCCCGGGTCAGGTGCAGGCCGAGCTCGGGGCCGGGCAGGTTCGGCAGCGTGACCATGCCCTCGTGGATCACGTGGTTCAGTTCGACGTACATGGGTCCCATCCTCACCCATCCCTGCTGGTCGCGGTGCCGAAGCACTTCTCATGATCAGCAGACGACGCGTGCTCGTGGGTGGCTCCGCCTTGCTGGCCGGGCTGAGCGGGTGCTCGAATCCGTCCGCGCCTGCCGAGGGCGCGCAGCAGATTCGGTACGGCGACGACGAGTCGCAGGTTGCTGACCTCTTCCTCCCGCCGGGGTCTGAGAAGGTCCCGGCGGTCGTGGTGATCCACGGCGGGTTCTGGATGAGTGGGTACGGCAAGGAGTTGGCTACGCCGCTGGCCGAGGACCTGGCGAAGAACGGGGTCGCGGGGTACGCGATCGAGTACCGGCGCGTTGGCAACGGCGGTGGCTGGCCGGCGACGTTCGACGACGTCGGCGCGGCCATCGACGCGCTGGCCGATCAGCCGCGGATCGCTGTCGATCGGGTGGTCGCCGTAGGACACTCGGCCGGCGGCCATCTCGCCGTCTGGGCCGCCGCTCGGTCAGGCCGCGTGATGTTGAAGGGCGCGGTGTCCCAGGCCGGCGTGCTCGACCTCATCAACGCGTACGACGCGCAGGTCGGCGGTGACGCGGTCGTGCAGCTGATGGGGGCCACGCCGACCGAGGACAAGAAGCGGTACGCCGCCTCCTCGCCGTACGAGCAGCTGCCGTTGAAGGTCCCGGTCGCCCTGGTCCACGGCACTCGCGACGGCCAGGTGCCGCTCGACCAGAGCCAGCGCTACCTGGCCGCCGCGCAGAAGGCCGGCGGCGTGGTGACCCTGACCGAGCTGCCCGGCGTCGGGCACTTCGAGCTGATCGACCCGAAGCACGACGCCTGGGCCACCTGCCGCAAGGAGACCCTGCGACTGCTCAGCTGAGCTCGGGCAGCAGCTTCCGGAAGCTGTCCATCAGGTGGGTGTGCAAGCTGGTGCCGTACGAGATCCGGGTCGCGCCGGCTGCGACCAGCTGTGCGGCCGTCGGGCCGTTCGGTGCCGCGTGCGCATTGAGCGGCCCACCGACGCTGTCCTTGAGTTCGGCGAGCGACTCCACCGGCGCGAAGATCGGGTACACGCAGTCCGCACCGGCCCTCCGGTACGCCCGGCCGCGAGCGATCGCGTCGGCGACCGTCCCGCCGTGCAGGAACGAGTCGATCCGGGCGTTGACGACCAGGTCGGCCCCCGCGACCTCCCGTACGCCGGCCAAGTACTCCGCGTGCCGCTCCTGCTCAGTCAACCCGCTCCCGGTCGAGTCCTCCAGGTTGCACCCCGCGGCACCGGTCTCCAGCAGCCGCTCCGCGAACTCCCGCGGGCTCAGCCCGTACCCGGCCTCCATGTCCGCGGTCACCGGTACGTCGACCGCCCGGACCATCCGAGCGACCACAGCGAACATCTCGCCCGGCGGAGTGAGCTGGCCGTCGTCGTACCCGATCACCCGGGCGGCCGCGCCGCTGCTGGTCGCCACCGCCGGGTAGCCGGCTTCGGCGACGATCCGCGCGCTGACCGGGTCCCAGGCGTTCGGCAGCAGCAGTGGGATGTCGGCGTGGTGCAATGACCGCAGTGTTTCCGCTTGGCTCATCGCTGCCTCAGCTCGGGGAGTAGTGGCCGGGCTCGAGGCGGTTGGTGACGCCGATCCGGTTCCAGGCGTTGATGCAGACGATCAGGCTGATCAGCTGCGCCAGCTCCTTGTCGTCGAACTGCTCGGCGGCCAGGTCGTACACGGCGTCCGGCACGTGGTCGACGCTGATCAGCGTGATCGACTCGGTCAGCGCCAGCGCGGCCTGCTCCTTCGCGGTGAAGAACTTACCGGCCTCGCGCCACGCGGCGAGCAGGTGCAGCCGCTGCTCGGTCTCGCCCTCGTGCCGGGCGTCCAGGGTGTGCATGTCCAGGCAGTAGGCGCAGCCGTTCAGCTGCGAGGCACGGATCCGGACCAGGTGCGCCAGCAGAGGGTCCAGACCGGTCGCGGACTGCGCGTCCAGCGCGATCATCGCCTGGTAGAACTCGGGGGCCAGCGAGGCCACCTTGACCCGTCGCTTCGTCGTTGTGCTCATACCGCCACGCTAGCCGCGAACCGGCCCAGGAGTATGGTCCACTTCCATGACCGATGGAAGGGCCAATCCCGAGGCGGGTGCCGATCTGCACCTCGACCTGACGGGCAGCCGTGGCCGGGCCGATCTGGTCTCGGCCCTGCACACCTCGATCCGCAGCGGCCGGCTGGTCCCCGGCACCCGGCTGCCGTCGTCCCGGACGCTCGCCAAGGACCTGGGCATCGCCCGGAACACCGTCGCGGACGCCTACGGCCAGCTGGTCGCCGAGGGCTGGCTGACCGCGCGCCAAGGCTCCGGCACAGTGGTGGCAGGCCGTCCCGGCGTGACCCCGCCGCCTGCCCCGAGCGAGCCGACTCCCACGCGCCGGTTCCGCTACAACCTGCAGCCGGGCTCGCCCGACGTGTCCACCTTCCCGCGGACCGAGTGGCTCGCTGCCGCCCGTAAGGCGCTGTCGGCCGCCCCGAACGAGGCCTTCGGGTACGGCGACCCGCGCGGCCGCCCCGAGCTGCGCCGGATGCTCGCCGACTACCTGGCCCGGGCCCGCGGCGTCCACGCCGACCCGGAGCGCATCCTGATCTGCTCCGGCTACGTCCAGGCGCTCAACCTGCTCAGCGAGACGCTCCGCAACCAGGGGGCGACGACGATCGGCGTGGAGGAGTTCGGCTACAGCCTGCACTGGGACGTGATCCGCACCCGTGGCCTGACCGCGGCACCGGTCCCGGTCGACGAGTACGGCGTACTGCCGGACCAGCTGACCGGCCAGGCTGTGCTGCTCACGCCGGCGCACCAGATGCCGACCGGCGTACCGATGGTGGCCGAGCGACGTACGGCCGCCTTGGAGTGGGCCCGCAGAACCGGCGCGGTCCTGATCGAGGACGACTACGACGGCGAGTTTCGCTACGACCGGCAGACCGTAGGCGCGCTGCAGACGCTGGACCCGGAGCGAGTCGTCTACACCGGTACGGCGAGCAAGAGCCTCGCGCCCGGGCTGCGGCTGGCCTGGATGGTCGTGCCGCAGCAGCTGATGGAGCCGCTGCTCGCGGCGAAGCGTACGGCGGACCTGCAGACGGCCACGCTCGACCAGCTGATCCTGGCCGAGTACATCGAGTCGGGCCACTACGACCGGCACGTACGACGCTCCCGGCTGCACTACCGCCGTCGCCGCGACCGCCTGGTCGAGCTGCTCGGCGTACGGGCGCCCGGCGTACAGCTGGCTGGTATCTCGGCCGGGCTGCACGTGCTGCTCGACGTACCGGGTGATGCTCAGGACATGGTCGACCGGGCGGCCCGCCAGGGCCTCGGCATCGCCAATCTGAACGCGTACCACTTCCACGGCAACTCGACCCGCCAGGCGCTCGTCGTCGGGTACGGCACGCCGCCGGACCACTCGTACTCCGGAGCGCTGGACCTGCTCTGCCAGGTGTTAGGCGTTCTTGACTAGCGCCAGCACCTCGTCGGCGCAGCCCCACGACAGGGTGACGCCGGAGCCGCCGTGGCCGTAGCAGTGCACGACGGTCTGGTCGCCGACGCGCACGCTCTCGCAGCGGACCGCCGGACGAGCTGGGCGCAGACCGACGCGGTGCTTGATGATCTTGGCCTGCTTGAGCTGCGGGATGTGCACGGCTGCCCGGTCGAGGATCGCCTCGGCGGTGTCGGGCCGGACAGCCAGGTCCCAGCTGTCGGGCTGGCTGGTGCCACCGATGACGATGTCCTTGGACCGCGGTACGACGTACGTGAGGTCGGTCGGGCTCTCGTCGGCCAGCAGCCACTCGGTCAGGCCGAACTGCTCAACGGTCAGCACCTGCCCGCGGACGGGCGTGACGGTCGGGTCTCCAGCGGTGAGCCGGGAGCCGAGGCCCGCGCAGTTCACGACGACGTCAGCCGTGTTCGGCAGAGCTGAGAGCGCGGCACGGGTCAGCGACCCGCCGGCGGCCTCCAGCCGCTTGACCAGGTACTGCAGGTAGAGCGGCATCTCGACCACCGGAGTGGTGAACGACCAGCCGTCCTTGAACCCCTTCGGCGGCACTCCGACCCGCTCGAAGTCGGTGAGCACGTCCGCCCAGCCGGGGACCGGCGTCGACTGGGTCAGGTACTCCTGGCCGCGCCGCAGCTGCACCGACGGCTCGTTCCGGGCCAGTTCCACCAGCTCGCCGTACGTCGTCCGGGCCCACCCGGCGACCCGCTCCGCCGGAGCCGACAGGAACGGGTACCAGATCGCGGCCGCGACCGCCGATGTCGTCTCCAGCGGCAGGTCCCGCGCGAACACCCCGACGTCGTACCCGGCCTCAGCCAGCCGGACCGCCGAGCTCAGCCCGATCACGCCGGCACCCACCACGATCACGCGCATCCACAGATTGTCACCCGTTCACCACTGTCCCCGCCAGTCACAGGACTCAGTGCAGGTCGACGGCCAGCGAGTACAGCCGGGTGATCTGGGTCGCGCCGTCGTTGTCGTCCGACAGCAGGAAGAGCTGGCGGCGGCCCCCGGGCAGGTACCCGCCGAGCGCGAGGGCCTCGACGTTGTCCAGCAGCGGGTTCGGCTGCGGCTGCTTGGCGACCGCGCCGGACGGCGGGCAGTCGACCAGGTCGAACAGCAGCTTCTTCTGGACGAAGTCCTTGGCGGGCGCGGTCGCGATCGACTCGCGCTTGCTGACGTCCGGGGCGCGCTTGGTGGAGACGGAGAAGACCCGGATGGTGTTGCCGACGCCCGCGACGAACGTGCGCTCCATCGACACGAGTTGGTTGCGGCCGACCACAGCCAGCTCGACCAGGCTCAGGCCCGGGTCGGTCTTGTACGCGAGCTGGGCGACCGGCTTGTAGCCGTGGCCCGGCCAGCCGGCGTACCGGATGATGCGGTTGTTGTTGCGGCCGGCGGCGTCCGCGCCGTCGGGGCTGAGCGGGCCCTCCATCCCGGCGTACAGGGAGAAGCCGTCGGGGCTGACGGCGAGCGACTCGAGGGTCGCGTTGCCGGTCGCCTGACCGGCCGGCGCGACCTGGAAGCGCGCGGGGACCGGCAGCGACGCGGTCTCCTGGCCGTCCGACAGCCGGAAGCGCCGGATCGTGGGCTCGCGCTCCGACGTGGCCAGGATGGTCCGCGCGCCGCGCTCGACGACCAGGCCCTCGCCGTCGAAGTCGGCGCCCGTGTACGGCGTACCGTCGGGCCGCTTGAGGATCGTCATCCCGTCCACGGAGACGGTCGGCCTGCCACTGATCCGCAGGTCGAAGACCCGGGCCGGGCTGGTCTGCACGTTGTCCACCAGCGCGACCGCGTGGCCGGGGCGGGTCACGTTGAGCGCGGACAGGCCGGAGACCTTCTGCCCGGCGTACGTGGTCTTGTCGAGGCTGTCGGTGAACCCGAGGAAGCGCGCGTCCCGCGAGCAGTTGCCGCCGTGGCCCGGATGCCCGGTCGCCGTGGCGGCCGCGGTCAGCGGAGTGGCCAGGGACGCGAGTACGACGGCCGTGGACAGCGTGGACTTCCAGCGCATCAGGAACCTCCGGACCATGGACAGGGCTGCCGAAGAACCTACTCCAGGCAGGTTGATCACCCCGTAACGCGGGGGATCCGCACCGGAAACACCGGCCGGACAGGCTCTGGCCATGGACAACCTGTTTCGGTCGCTCGACACCGACCGCGCCAACGTGGTCTGGAAGTGGAAGCTGCTCGAGGAGCTGCGGCAGTCGGGACTGCGCGGCGACGACCCGCGGGTCGAGCGCGCGCTCGGGAACGCGCTGGCCGCGGGCGGCGCGTTCGAGCCCGGGCAGCCGGAGTGGCTCGACCGCGAGCAGTTCGCCGAGGTGACCCGGGAGCCGGTGGTCCGGCGGGCGCTGCAGGGCGACCTCGTGGTGCCGCGGACGGAGTTCCAGGAGTTCAGCCGCGCGGTCGAGGAGATCTACGCCGACCTGCTGCCGGACCGGTCGGGCGAAGTCGCGCAGTACATCCCCACGCTGAAGAACGCGCCGCCGGACCGGTTCGGGATCGCGGTCTGTACGGCGGACGGTCAGACCTTCCAGATCGGCGACGCAGGCGCCGGGTTCAGCATCCAGTCGACCTCCAAGCCGTTCAGCTACGCGATGGCGCTGGAGCAGTTCGGCGCGGGTGAGGTGCACACCTGGGTCGGCCAGGAGCAGAGCGGCGGGACCTTCAACGACCCGACGCTGTCCCTGGACGCGGCGGGCAAGCCGCAGAACCCGATGATCAACGCGGGAGCAATCGCGACGCTGGCCCTGGTCGAGCCGGACGTCGAGGTGTCCGAACGGTTCGCCCGGGTCGAGCAGACCTGGGCGCGGCTGATGGGCCGCCCGCCAGGCTTCGATCACCGCACCTTCCTGGCCGAACGCGACACCGGCCACGGGAACCGGGGCCTGGCCAACTTGATGGCGGCGCGGGACATGCTGAGGATGGACCCGAAGGACCGGGACGCCCCGCAGAAGGCCGCCGAGTTCTACTTCGCGGTCTGCTCGATGCAGGTGGACGCGGCCGGGCTGGCGGCGGCGGGCGCGACCTTGGCGAACGGCGGCGTCGCGCCGTACAGCGGTGAGCGGGTGTTCTCGCAGGAGACCGCCGGCCGGGTGCTGTCGGTGATGGGACACAGCGGGATGTACAACGACTCCGGCAAGTTCTCCGACCAGGTCGGGCTGCCGGCCAAGAGCGGCGTCTCGGGCAACGTGATGATGGTGTTGCCGGACAAGCGGATGGCGGTCGTGACGTTCTCACCGCGGCTGGACGAGGCCGGGAACTCCGTGCGCGGCGTGGAGGTCTGCCGGCAACTGGTCGAGAAGTTCGGACTGCATCCGTACAAGAGCCTCGGCGCCGGGCGTGAGCTCAGTAGCGCCGCTGAGGCTTCCCGGCGCGCTCTCGGGGGAATGCCGGCGGCCTCCTCGCGGAGCGCCGGCGTCGCGAGCTCGGCGCGGCCGCAGGTGCCGGCGGCCGCTGGTCCGCACCGCCCGGCCGGTCGGGAGCGCTGACTACTCGTCCATGTGGAAGACGTCGCGGGTGTACACCTTGTCCGCGACGTCCGACAGCTCCCCGGTCAGCCGATTGGCCACGATCACGTCCGTGCTGCGCTTGAACTCGTCCAGGTCGTTGATCACCCGCAGGTCCTCGAAAGTGTCGGCGTCGAGGGCGGGTTCGTGGATGACGATCTCGGCGCCGGCCTGCTTCAGCCTGCTGACGATGCCGAGGATGCTCGAGGACCGGAAGTTGTCCGAGCCCTCCTTCATCACCAGGCGGTAGATGCCGATCCGCTCGGGCTGCCCGGCGAGGATCTGGCCGGCGACGAAGTCCTTGCGGGTCGAGTTCGACTCGACGATCGCCTTCATCAGCCGCTGCGGGATGTTGTCGTAGCTGGCCAGCATCTGCCGGGTGTCCTTGGGCAGGCAGTAGCCGCCGTACCCGAAGGACGGGTTGTTGTAGCCGGCGCCGATCCGCGGCTCCAGGCTGACGCCGTCGATGATCGCCCGGGTGCTGAGGCCGTGCTGCGCGGCGAACGTGTCCAGCTCGTTGAAGTACGCGACCCGCATCGCCAGGTACGTGTTGGAGAACAGCTTGACCGCCTCGGCCTCCGTCGAGCGGATCGCGAGGACCGGGGTCTCCGGCTGGGCCGAGCCCGCCAGCAGCAGCTCCGCGAACTGCCGGGCCGCGGGAGTGTCGTCGCCGACGATGATCCGGCCGGGGTGGAGGTTGTCGTGCAGCGCGTGCCCCTCGCGGAGGAACTCCGGCGAGAACACCACCTGGCGGCCGTACTCGGCCGACATCCGCTCGCTGAACCCGACCGGGACCGTCGACTTGATCACCGGTACGGCGGTCGGCGAGAGCGCGACGACCTTGCGGATCACCGACTCCACCGACGAGGTGTCGAAGGTGAGCGTCGTCGGGTCGTAGTCGGTCGGGGTGGCGACGACGACGTAGTCGGCCGTGGCGTAGACCTCGTCGGCGTCGGTGGTGGCCCGCAGGTCCAGCGGCGCGGTGGCCAGGAACTTCGACAGGTCCTCGTCGACGAACGGACTCTCCTGGCGGTTGACCAGGTCCACGCGCTCCTGGGCGATGTCGACGGCGACGACCTCGTTGTGCTGCGCCAGGATGGCAGCGTTCGAGAGTCCGACGTACCCCAGGCCTGCGACGGCGATCTTCATGGGCAAGGAGGTTACCCGGCGACGGGCGGCTCCCGGGGAGCCGCCCGCCTGCGCGGCTACTCGACCGTGACCGACTTGGCCAGGTTGCGCGGCTTGTCGACGTCGTGGCCGAGTGCGACCGACGCGTGGTAGGCCAGCAGCTGCAGCGGGATGGTGAGCAGGATCGGGTCGAGCTCCGGCTCGTTCTTCGGGACCCGGATGACCGCGGCCGCACCGTCCGGTACGACGACGTCGGGGTGCGTCACGACGTACAGGGGACCGGAGCGGGCGGCGATCTCGTGCAGGGCGCCGATGTTGCGGTCCAGCAGCTCGTCGTCCGGCACGATCGCGACGGTCGGTACGTCGGGCGAGATCAGCGCCAGCGGGCCGTGCTTGAGCTCGGAGGTCTGGTACGCCTCGGCGTGCCGGTAGGAGATCTCCTTGAGCTTCTGCGCGCCTTCGCGGGCGACCGGGTAGCCACGGGTCCGGCCGACGAAGAACAGGCTCTCGTGCCTGGCCAGCCGGCCGGCGATCTCGGCCAGCTCGGTCTCGGTGTCGACGATCGCCTGGATCTGCTCCGGGATCTTCTTCAGGCCGTCGATCAGCCGGCGGCCGTCGGCGGGGGAGACGTCGCGGATCCGGCCCAGGTGGATGCCGAGCATCGCGAACCCGACCGCCATGTTGGTCAGCGCCTTGGTCGAGGCGACCGACACCTCCGGACCGGCGTGCAGGTACACACCGCCGTTGACCTCACGGGCGATGCTGGAGCCGACCGCGTTCACCAGGCCGATCACGCGGCCGCCCTTGCGCTTCAGCTCCTGGACGGCGACCAGCGTGTCCAGCGTCTCGCCGGACTGGCTGACCGCGACGTACAGGGTGTCCCGCTCGACCACCGGGTTGCGGTAGCGGAACTCCGAGGCCGGCTCGGCGTCGGCGGGGATCCGGGCGACCTCCTCGATGAACTGCGCCCCGAGCTGACCGGCGTAGTACGCCGAACCGCAGCCGAGGATCTTGACCCGCTTGATCTCGCGGGCCTCCCGGGCGTCCATGTTCAGGCCGCCCAGGTGGACGGCGTGGAAGCGCTCGTCGAGCCGGCCGCGGATCACCCGCTGGACCGCCTCGGGCTGCTCGTGGATCTCCTTGACCATGAAGTGCTCGTGCGCGCCGCGCTCGAACTCCTCGGCGTCCCACTCGACCGTCTTCTCGGTCTTGGTGGTGGTCCGCGAGTCCTGCGTGAAGGTGCGGTAGCCGTCGGCGCGGACGGTGGCCAGCTCGCCGTCGTCCAGGTAGACGACCTGGCGGGTGTAGCGGATCAGCGCGGCCGCGTCGGAGGCGACGTGCATCTCGCCGTCGCCGACGCCGAGGATCAGCGGGCTGCCGTTGCGGGCGACCACGATCCGGTCGGGGAAGTCCAGGTCGACCACGGCGATGCCGTAGGTGCCCTCGATCCGGCGCAGGGCGGCCAGCACCTTGTCCTCGAGGGTGTCGCCCTCGGCCTGCTCGATCAAGTGCGCGAGCACCTCGGTGTCGGTGTCGGAACGCAGCTTGACGCCGGCGTCCTCCAGCTGGGCGCGCAGTACGCCGGCGTTGTCGAAGATGCCGTTGTGCACGACCGCGATCCGCTCGTTGCCGCTGGCGTGCGGGTGGGCGTTGTCCTTGCTCGGGCCGCCGTGGGTGGCCCAGCGGGTGTGGCCGATGCCGATCTTGCCGCCGAAGCGCTTGGGCAGCGAGGCCTCCAGCTCACGGACCCGGCCGGCGTCCTTGTGCACCTTCAGCTCGCTGGAGCCGACCACCGCGACACCCGCCGAGTCGTACCCGCGGTACTCCAGCCGGGCCAGGCCGTCCACCAGGATGGGCGCGGCCGGCTTGGTGCCGACGTACCCGACGATTCCGCACATGGAAGGGGTTCCTTTCGTTGCTGGTCAGCCGTAGACGATCCGTCGTAGCTGCCGGGCAGACAGTTCGGGGGAGCGGACCGGCCAGTGCCGCAGCTCGTCGCCGAGCCGGGCGAAGATCTCGTCGTTGCGCGCGCCGTAGGTCTGCAGCTCGCGGTGACGGCGCCGGACGTACTCCTCGGTGGTCTCGGTGAAGTACGCGAGCACGTCGGCGACCACGCGCCGGGCGTCCTCGGTGGTCAGACCGGTGGTCCGGCTGACCTGATCGACCAGCTCGTCGCTGGGCTGCGTCACCTCACTCATCACCCGACAACTGTGCTGGTTGGACGCGTCGATACCAAGGATCTGCCCGAAATCGGGCAAATCCGGCTGTTTTCTCAGATTCTGACTGGACTAGAACAGTCGCAGGACGTCGGATTCCATGCCGCGGAGGGCGTCGTAGTCGACCGTCACGCAGTCCAGGCCACGGTCCGTGGCCAGGAACTGGGCCTGCGGCTTGATCAGCTGGGCGGCGAAGACGCCGCGGACCGGCGCGAGCAGGGGATCGCGGTTCAGCAGCTCGACGTACCGGGTGAGCTGCTCGACGCCGTCGATCTCGCCGCGGCGCTTGATCTCGACCGCGACGTGCCGGCCGTCGGCGTCGCGGCAGAGCAGGTCGACCGGCCCGATCGCGGTCGGGTACTCCCGGCGGACCAGGGTCCAGCCTTCGCCGAAGGTGGTCACGTGCTCGGCGAGCAGTTCCTGCAGGTGCGCCTCGACGCCGTCCTTGATCAGCCCGGGATCCAGGCCCAGCTCGTACGCCGTGTCGCTGAGCACCTCCTCGAAGGTGATCCGCAGTTCCTCGCCGGCCTTGTTGGTGACGCTCCAGACGCCGTCTTCCTCGGTCAGCTTGCACGGGGGAGACATCCAGTTCAGCGGCTTGTACGACCCGCCGTCGGCGTGGATCAGGACAGAGCCGTCCGCCTTCACCATCAGCAACCGCGGCGCCATCGGGAGATGGGCGGTCAGCCGGCCGGAGTAGTCCACGGAGCACTTTGCAATCACCAGGCGCACGAGGAGACACCGTAGTCCAAAGGGCCGGAAGAGTGCATGAAGAGTGCCGGTCGAGTTCCTGGTGCCGTCCGCCCCCAACTGCGAATCTGGACGCACGACGACTTCCTGGGGGACCAACCGATGAACCTGATGTGCCCTACCCGAATCCTGCTCCCACTGCCTGGCTCACCTCCGGCGATCTTCGAGAGCGAACGCATCACGGCGGTGTTCGCCGTCGCACCCACTCCCGGCGAGGAGTTGGCCGCCGCGCTCGGCGTGCCGTTCAGCACCGTCGACGACCCGCTCGACCGGCTGCAGGAGATCGCCGACCTCCACCGAGGTGAGACCGTCGTCCTCCTTGGCGCGGACCTTGGCGTCCGCCTGCCCGCGGTCGTCGAGCACACCGGGGACGGCTGGACGGCCGTCGTCGCCGACGGGTTGTTGCAGGCCGCGAACGCCGTCACCGTGCAGACCTACGAGCAACGCGCCGACAGTTTCCGTACGTCGATTCCCCGCGACCCGAACGACAACCTGATCCGGCTGGTCGACAAAGCGCTTCCCTCCGGCGGGATGGTGCTGGAGCTCGGCAGCGGCACCGGCCGCGACGCCGCGGAGTTGGAACGGCGAGGCCATCAGGTCCGGCGTACCGATGCCACGCTCGCGTTCGTCGAGATGATGCGCGCCGACGGCTTCAAGGCCGATCTGCTGGACGCACTGACCGATGACTACGGCGGTCCCTACGATCTCGTCTTCGCCGATGCGGTCTTCCTCCACTTCACCGCCGACCAGCTGGCCCACGTCCTCACCCGATCGGCCGTGGCCGCCCCACGGCTCGCCTTCACCACCCGAGAGGGCGAAGGCGTCGAATGGTCGAACCGCTACCTCGACCTTCCCCGCCAGTTCACCCTCTGGCAGGAAACCCCACTCCGCGCTCTCCTGACCTCGACCGGCTGGCGCATCCAGCACCTCGACCGTGGTGAGACCCGCGCGGGCAGCTGGTTCCACATCCTCGCCGACCGGGCCGCCGGATGATTCGCGCCGGCATCATCCTGCTCACCGACGACGGCGTCGCCGCCATCGAACGCGTCCGGTCCGGCCGCCGCTACCACACCCTCCCCGGCGGCGGCGTGGAACCAGGCGAGACCTCCGCCGAAGCCGCCGTCCGCGAATCACACGAAGAACTCGGCCTGATCGTCAAGCTGCACGGCCTCGCCGCCGTCGTGAACTTCCGGCTCACCACCCAGCACTACTACGTCGCAACCGCGCTCAGCGGCACCTTCGGCACGGGCACCGGCGCCGAGCTGACCTCCCCACCGACGTCCGACTCCGGCAGCTACCGCGCGGTCTGGCTCCCACCGACCGATCTCACCCACCAGAGCCTCCGCCCGACACCCATCGCCACCGCTCTCCAGCACGCCGCGAGTCCCCACCACCTACTGGAGACCTGGCTAGCCGAGCCCCCGACCTTCGACGAGGAGCCCACGTGACCGAGCGTGTGAGGTTGACCTCCCAGGTGACTCATCTCATGGGCAGACCAGCGGGCGACTGGCACACTGCGGCCATGGCGCGTGAACTGCAGACAGTCGGTGTGGTCGGGCTCGGCACGATGGGAGCCGGGATCGCGGAAGTGTTCGCCCGGCACGGCTTGACCGTGGTCGGGGTGGAGCGGGACGAGCAGGCGGTCGAGCGCGGCCGCGGGCACATCCAGCACTCCACCGACCGGGCGGTCAAGCGCGGCAAGCTGTCGGTCGAGGACCAGCAGGCGCTGTTCGACCGGGTGACGTTCGCCACCGAGATCGAGGCGCTGGCCGACTGCGACCTGGTGATCGAGGCGGTGATCGAGCGGCTCGAGCTGAAGCGCGAGATCTTCTCCGCGCTCGACAAGGTGGTCCGCGAGGACGCGATCCTGGCCACCAACACCTCGTCCCTGTCGGTCACCGAGATCTCCGTGGCCACCGAGCGCCCGCGCCGGGTCGTCGGCATGCACTTCTTCAACCCCGCCCCCGTGCAGGAGTTCGTCGAGGTGATCAAGACCGTCGTCACCGAGCCGGACGTCGTCGAGGACGTGCTCGCGCTGGCCCGCAGGCTCGACAAGGTCCCGGTCGTCGCGGCGGACCGGGCCGGCTTCATCGCCAACGCGCTCCTGTTCGGGTACCTGAACCACGCCGTCTCGATGGTCGAGTCGCGCTACGCCACCCGCGAGGACGTCGACGCGGCGATGCGGCTCGGCTGCGGGTACCCGATGGGCCCGCTCGCGCTGCTCGACCTGATCGGCCTCGACACGGCGTACGAGATCCTCGACACGATGTACAAGCAGGGCCGCAACCGGCTGCACGCGCCGGCGCCGATCCTCAAGCAGATGGTCACGGCGGGCCTGCTCGGCCGCAAGACCGGCCGCGGCTTCTACACGTACGAGTCGCCGGACTCGCCCGTCGCGGTGGACGACGACCTGACGCCGCGGGTCAACGGTGACGAGACCACGGTCCGCCCGATCAAGCAGGTCGGCGTGGTCGGCTCCGGCACGATGGCCGTCGGCATCATCGAGGTCCTCGCCAAGGCCGGGTACGACGTGCTGTACGTCGCCCGCGGCACCGAGAAGGTCGACCGGGTCCGCGCCGGCCTGGAACGCTCGCTGGAGAAGGGCGTTCAGCGCGGCAAGCTGTCGTCGGAGGAGCGCGACGCGGCGCTCACCCGCATCGTCGGGACGGCCAAGCTCGACGACCTCGCCACCGCCGACCTGGTGATCGAGGCGGTCGTCGAGGAGCTCAGCGTCAAGCAGGCGCTGTTCGAGACCTTCGACGAGATCTGCAAGCCCGGCGCCGTTCTCGCCACCACCACGTCGAGCCTTCCGGTCATCGACCTCGCCATGGCCACCAAGCGCCCGGCCGACGTGGTCGGCGTGCACTTCTTCAACCCGGCCCCGGTGATGAAGCTCGTCGAGGTCGTCAGCACCGTCAGCACCTCGCCCGAGGTCGCCGACACCGTCGCCGCCGTAGCCGTTGCCGCAGGCAAGCACCCCGTGCGCTGCGGGGACCGCGCCGGCTTCATCGTCAACGCGCTGCTCTTCCCGTACCTGAACGACGCCGTCCGCATGCTCGAAGCCCACTACGCCGGCGTCGACGACATCGACGCCGCCATGAAGCTCGGCTGCCGCCTCCCGATGGGCCCGTTCGAACTGCTGGACGTGGTCGGCCTGGACGTGTCGCTCGCAATCCAGCGCACGCTGTACCTCGAGTTCCGCGAGCCCGGCTTCGCTCCCGCGCCGCTGCTGGAACACCTGGTCACCGCTGGCTACCTGGGCCGCAAAACAGGCCGAGGCTTCCGCGACTACGCCAACTGAGCGCTGCGTCGTCGGCCCCGTCGCGGGCCCGGCGGCTCGTGGCCGTCAGCCCGCCTGCTCTTGGGCGTCGCCCGGCTGCTCGTCGCCGCCGGTCGGGCTGCGTGTGGTCGTCGGCCTGCTTCCCGTCGCGCCCGGCTGCTCTTTGCCGTGGGCCTGGCTGCCGTCAGCCCGGCTGCCCGCGGACGTCGGCTCGACCGCGTGAGTCCTAATCCAGATGCGGCCGTGCTGACGGGCGTCCTACTCTCCTGAGATGGAAGCCCGTCAGCCGCCGAAGCCCCGGTCGTTGCAGAAGGACGCCGAGGGTCAGTGGGTCCGCCGGTGGACCGGAGCGGACTGGTTCGCGCCCGCCGACGCGTGGGTGCGCGAGCAACTGGCCGCCGCCGGGATCGCTGTCACCGGTGAGCCGGTCCCGTACAAGATCCGCTTCTGGGCAGCCGTCTGGTGCTACCCGACCGACCGCGGTCTCTACTGGTTCAAGGAGAACAACCCCGGCCAGTCCTTCGAGGCCGCCCTCGTCGACGCGATGGCCCGAGAGCTCCCACAGCACGTGATCGCCCCACTCGCGATCGAACCCACCCACGGCTGGCTCCTCACAGCCGACCAAGGCGCGACCCTCGACGAACAACTCACCCAGGTCGACCCGCTACTCCTGTGGCGCCGCCTGGTCATCGAGTACGCCGGACTGCAACGCGACACCATCCCCGCCGAACAAGCCCTGCTCGCCACCGGCCTGACCCGCCTAGCCCCGGACCAACTCGCCGAAACCGTCCACGAAATCGCCGACTGGTTCGCCAACCTCAGCCCCACCCACCCCCTCGCCCTCCGCTCCGAGCCCGCCCCCTTCGCGCCCGCCGCTGCACCCGATGCCTTCGTGCCTGGCGCTACGCCCGATGCCCTCGCACCCGATACCCCCGCGCCGGGGGCTTTCGTGCGCGGCTCCGGGCCCGATGTCGTCGTGCCTGGTGCTGCGCCCGACGCTCTCGCACCCGGCGCCCCCGCCCCCGGCGCCACGGCCAGCCTGCGTTCGGCCGGTGCTGCGCCCGTTCACCGCTTCCGCGCCCCCGGTCCCCAGCTCGACCAGCTCCATCGGGCGGCTGACAACCTCGCTGGCTGGGGTGCGAAGTTCTCCGGTGCGATCCCCTTGGCGCTCGACCAGAACGATCTGCACGCCCACAACGTGTTCGCCGCGAGTCCCACCGCGCCGTTTCGGTTCTTCGACTTCGGTGACGCGCTCTGGGCCCACCCGTTCGTCACGCTCGCCTGCGTTCACGCCGCGCTGGTCGACCCCGATGACCCCAACAGCTGGGCCGAGGACGATCCACGCCTCGCCGAGATCACCGACGCCTACCTCCACCAGTGGACCGACCTCGCACCCCTCGACGTACTCCACGCCGAGCTCGAGGCAGCCCTGCCCCTCCACGTGGTACACCGCCTCGTCTCGTGGCACCGCCTGCTGGTTCACGCAGACGAGACCGAGGCAGCGGCCTGGGCGTTCTCGCCGGAGCACTGGATCGCCGAGGTCATCCGACTCTTCGGCCAGGACTGACAATCACCGCGCACCGACCCTTCACCTGCAAGACTCCGAGGCGTGACCACCCAGCCGTCCAGCCCCTCGCTGCGGTCCGAGGCGAGCGAGGTCGTGCAGACGATCGCCTTCCCGCTCATCCTCGTCATCACCGGGCTCGGCCTGATCCTCATGCCGAACGTCGTCGGAGCGGACTGGCCCGGCTGGTCCTCGACGATGGTCCTGGTCGTCCTGCTCGTCGTACCGGCTGCGTTCGTCCTCACCATGGTCGCCGGCGCCACGGGCCGAGTCGTCCGCTGGATCGCGGTGATCGCTGTTCTCGCCTGCGGAGCACGCGTCGTCTGGAGCCTGTACGACGCCCGCGACCGAGCAGCCTTCACCGCGATCGCCCTCGCGCCGTTCCTGCTCCTCCTCATCGCAGCCGTCCTGCTGATCGCCTACTCGTGGCCCCGAGCAACCACCCGCGCGCTGGTGGACACGGCCCGAGCCAACGGCTGGCACGCAAGCCGCGAACTACCCCAGGCCACCCGACAGCCCGCCCACCCGAGCACCAAGCAGCCGGCAGACCTCCCCGCCCACCCGAGCACCAAGCGTCCGGCAGACCTCCCCGCCCACCCGAGCACCAAGCGTCCGGCAGACCTCCCCGCCGCGCCGCTCCCGCTCCCGATCGGCCGGTTCCGCGTCGTCCGCAACGTCGTACAGGCTGAACACGCCCTGGCCTTTGAGGTCCGCTGGCTCGAAGGGCACGGAATCCTCTTCCGCCGTCGGCGGCTGTCGGTCTTCGTCGGCCGGCAGTTGCAGCAGGAGCTCCCCGCACTTGAAGTCCGCCCAGGCAGCGGCCTGACCCGTTCCGACCTGTCTTTGGAAAGCGCGGAGTTCAACCGCTCGTACGACGTGATCGGCGAGCAACCGCCGTACCTCATGGCAGTGCTGCACCCGCGAGTGATGCAAACCCTCTTGGACAACCGTCCGCTCGGCTTGGTGGTCGACCGCGACGTCCTGCTGACCTACCAAGAGACCGGCTTGAACAGCGACTCCCTGCAAAAAGGCATGGCAACCATCCACCGCCTGAACGAGCTGATGCCCCAGCACGTCTACGACCAGTGGGGCATCCGCCGTCCAGCACCTTCCAGCTCGAGCCTGCGATTCGCCGGGCGCGCCCACCAGATCTCCCTCGGCAAGCTCTACCTGCGCTGGCTGGCTCTCTCGACCGGTCTGCTCGGCGTGACGCTCGCGACCTGCCTGGCCGGTGCAGCAGCCGAGGCCCACGCCAACCAGACGGCCTTCACCCCCGCCAGATCCCTGACCTCATTGCTGATCGCGGCCGTCGTACTCGGTCTGGCTGCGACCATCAGCGGCCTGGCCTCCAGGCCGCGGCTGGCTCACGGCTCCGCGTCGGCGTAGTCGCCGCACGGCCCGCCGCCGATGGCCGCCGGGATGGAGACCGTACGCCGGTCCGGCCGCACCAGCGGGTCGTAGAACGTGGCGATCTCGGTGCTTGCTTCCGGCACGTAGTGGAAGATCAGCGAACGCCGGAAGCGATCGGTGCTGGAGTTCGGCCGCGACCCGTGCACGACGCTGCCGTGGAAGAACAGCACGTCCCCGGCCGCCATCTTGGTCTGCACCTTGCGCAGCCCGTCCGGCACCGGTACCTCGGCGTTGGTGAACGACTCGGCCAGATCCGCCGGCTCGGGACACACCAGCTCGGTGCGGTGCGAACCCGGTACGACGGCCAGCCCGCCGTTCTCCGCGTCCACGTCGTCGATCGCGATCCACGCGGCCAGGCAGGTCTCCGGGTCGGCCCGCAGGAACGTGTTGTCCTGGTGCAGCGCCTGCCCCCGCGCTCCCGGCGGCTTGAAGTAGAACATCGACTGGGCCCCCAGCGAGGGCCCGATCAGCGCGGTCACCACATCGAGGATTCGGCTGTCGAGCATCAGCTCCAGTGACAGCCGCCCGGCCTCGACATCGGTCCGGCGATGCGGGTGCACGAACCGTGGGTACCGCGCCAGCGGGTCGTCCGCCGGTACGCCGTCGTCGATCGCCAGCGAGTGGTCCGCCGCGACCTGGTCCATGAAAACAGTCCTGATCCGCTCGACCTCGGCGGGGCTGACCAGGCCGGGGACCTGGACCACACCTTCCCGCGCGTAGACGTCGGCGACGGTCTCGGACGCTGTGCTCGTCATACTCCGAGTCTGCGCGCCGCCGTCGCCGGAGTGGATAACCTATTGAGCTGTGAACCTTCGAGATCCTGCTAGACCCGACTCGTTCACGCCGACCGTACGGCGTCTGATGGCCGGTGAGTTCGACGAGGGACCCGATTACACGACGTACCGGCGTCGCGGCACCACCGACTGGCTGCTCTTTCACACCCTCAACGGCCGGGGACGCCTGGGCACGGCGTACTCCGACGTGGTGGCGGCCCCGGAGAGCCTCACGCTGGTGAAACCCGGGACCCTGCACGACTACGGGGTTGAGCCCACGCTGCGGCACTGGCATTTCCTCTACGCGCACTTCCACCCGAAGCCCGACTGGACGCCGCTGCTCGACTGGCCCGAGGTCGCGCCGGGCATCCTGCAGCTGCACCCGAGCGAGCAAGCCGCCGCCCGGATCGCCGGCCATCTTGCCGCCGTCGTCCGCCACCAGTCCAGCGTGCTGGCCCAGGGCGAGCTGCTCGCCGTCAACGCGCTGGAGGCGGCGCTGATCTGGGCCGACACCCAGAACCCGAGGGCAACCCCGATCGACGACCGGCTGCTCCGCGCGATCGAGCTGATCGACCGCGACCTCAAGGCCGATCTCGGCGTACCCCGGCTCGCGCGCGCCGCCAACCTGTCGCCGTCCCGGTTCGCGCACCTGTTCCGCGCCCAGCTCGGCATCGCGCCCCAGCAGTTCGTCGAACGCCGCCGGATCGAGGCCGCGCGCCGGCTGCTCGAGCTGACTGCTCGCCCGGTCTCCTCGGTCGCCGCGGAGGTCGGCTTCACCAACCCGCTGTACTTCTCGACCCGCTTCCGCCAGCACACCGGGGCCACGCCCACGGCGTACCGGAAGGGCTGAAAGCGTTCAGCCCTTCGGCGGGTTCACCCAGAGCCGACGCGGGCCGGTGCCGGTCGCGCCGAGCTTGTCGTCGCGGTTGCGCAACAGGCAGCGCTCCAGCGAGAGACAGCCGCAGCCGATGCAGTCGGTGAGCTTGTCGCGGAGCCGGACGAGCTGTTTGATCCGCAGATCGAGGTCGGCCTGCCAGGTTGTCGAGAGCTGCTCCCAGTCCTCCTGGGTCGGCGCCTGATCCGTCGGCAGCTCGCTCAGTGCCTCGCCGATCTCCCGCAGCGGGATGCCGACGCGCTGGGCCACCCGGACGAACGCGATCCTGCGCAGGGCGTGCCGCGGGAACCTGCGCTGGTTGCCGGCGGTCCGCCGGCTCTGGATCAGGCCGCGTTCCTCGTAGAAGTGCAGTGTTGTCACGGTGACGCCGGCGCGCTTGGCCAGCTGACCGATCGTGAGCTCGGCGTTCGGGTCCACCACGCGCACCAGCCTAGCTTGACCTCGGGTTAACCTGAGGTTTGAGGATGGCGTCATGACCACTGACACCACCGGATCCCGGCTGGCCGGACGGCGGGAGTGGGTCGGCCTGGCCGTCCTGGTCATCCCCGCCCTGCTGGCCTCGCTCGAGCTGACCATCACCCATCTGGCCCTGCCGGCGATCGGGCGCGACCTGGGTGCGTCCAGTACGCAGATGCTGTGGATCGTCGACGGGTACGCGTTCCTGCTGGCCGGCACGCTCGTGGTGATGGGGGCGCTGGGCGACCGGATCGGGCGGCGCCGCCTCCTGATCGGTGGCGCGATCAGCTTCAGCGTGCTGTCGGTGATCGCCGCCTACGCGCCGAATCCCGAGGTTCTCGTCGCGGTCCGGGCCCTGCTCGGCATCGCGGGAGCGACGCTCATGCCGTCGGTTCTCGCGCTCACCGTCGTACTGTTCACCGAGCCGCGCCAGCGGACCCAAGCGGTCGGCATCGTCGTCGCCGCGATCTCCGCCGGTACGGCGATCGGCCCGCTCCTCGGGGGCTGGCTGCTCGATCATTTCTGGTGGGGTTCGGCGTTCCTGCTGCCCATTCCGCTCATGCTGGCCCTCGTGGTCGTCGGGCCGCTGACACTGCCCGAGCACAAGGCGCCGGACGCGCGCAGCCTCGACCTCCGCAGCGCGGCTCTCTCGATCGCCGCCGTGCTCGTGATCGTCTACGGGCTCAAGCAGTTAGCCGCGGCCGGTCTGGAGCTGACGGCCTTCGCAGCGATCGCGGCCGGGCTGGCGTGCGCGACGGCGTTCGTCCGCCGTCAGCGCCGGCTGGCCGATCCGATGATCGATCTGCGGCTCTTCGCCGACCGCGCCTTCAGTACGGCGACGCTCACGCTGGTGTTCGGGATCTTCGTGCTCTGGGGGACGAACTACGCCGTCGCCCAGTACCTGCAGCTGGTGGCCGGGCTGGATCCGTTGACCGCCGGCCTGTGGACCGCGCCGCCCGCGCTCGGTGTGATCGCCGGCTCGCTCGGCGCGACCCGGCTGGCGCGGAAGGTGCCCGCCGGGCGGATCATCGGCAGCGGGCTGCTGCTGTCCAGCGCGGGGTTCGTGACGCTCGGCGGGATCGATCCGGGGACGCCGTTGGTCGTGCTCGTCGCGGCGATGACCGTCGTCTCAGCCGGTCTGGGACCGATGATGGCGCTCGCGACGGACATCGTGATCGGCAGCGCTCCCGCCGGCCGGGCCGGTGCGGCGTCGGCGATCGCCTCCACCGCACCGCAGCTGGGCGGCGGCCTGGGAATGGCGATCCTGGGCAGCGTCATCACGGTCGCCTACCGCGCGGACATGCACGACACCACAGGCCCGGCCGGCGAGAACCTGACCGCGGCGGTCGCTGCCGCGGCTCACCTTCCACCCGCCGAATCCGAGACGCTCCTGGCCTCCGCCCGCTCGGCCTTCACCAGCGGCTTCGGGATCAGCGCACTGGTGTCGGCCGCTCTCACGGTCATGGTCGCCGCGACCGTCCTGGTGGTCCTCGGTCGACGGCGACCGCCGGAACCGAACCGGCCCTCGCAGCGAACTGAACCGGCATTCTTCCTGCTGTTTCGGGCGAAAGCGTGGAATCGGGCGACCGGGGTCGGCGGTGGGCTCTAGTCTGCTGCCATGAATCTTCGGTCTGCCGTGGCGGTGCTGGCCACCCTCGTCGTTGTCGCAGTGTCCGCGTGCGCTCCGGAGGACGAGTCGTCCGGTACGCCGAGCCCGAGCGGGGCCGATGCCTGCAGCAAGGACAAGCTCGCACTGAAGACCGCGGGCGCGTTCACCGTCGGCACTGACAAGCCGGCGTACGCGCCGTGGTTCACCGACGACGACCCGGCCAACGGCAAGGGGTACGAGTCGGCGGTGACCTACGCGGTCGCGAAGAGCCTCGGGTTCGCGGAGACCGAGGTGAAGTGGCAGACCGTGCAGTTCAACGCGGCGTTCGCGCCGGGGCCGAAGAAGTTCGACCTGGACGTCAACCAGATCTCGATCTCCGAGGACCGGCGCAAGGCGGTCGACTTCTCGTCGGGGTACTACGACGTCCGGCAGACCGTGATCACCACGGCCGGCAGCAAGATCGCCGACGTCAAGTCGGTGGCCGAGCTGGCCGACGCCAAGCTCGGCGCCCAGGTCGGCACGACCAGCTACACGTCGCTGCGGGACGTGATCAAGCCCAAGCAGACCCCCGCGGTGTACGACACCAACGACCTGGCCGTGCAAGCCCTGAAGAACAAGCAGATCGACGGCATCGTGGTCGATCTGCCGACCGGCTTCTACATGACCGCGGCGCAGCTCGACAACGGCAAGATCGTCGGCCAGCTCCCGGCCGGTGGTCAGGCCGAGCAGTTCGGGTTCGTGCTGGAGAAGGGCTCGGCGCTGACCGCCTGCGTCTCCAAGGCCGTCGACGGGCTGAAGGCCGACGGCACGCTGGCCAAACTCCAGCAGCAGTACCTGACCGCGGAAGGCGCGCCGGAGCTCTCGTGATGACCTCACACGGCGTCAGCCGGGCGGCTCGGCGGGCGGTGCGCCTCGCCGGGCGAAGGTTCGGCCCGATCGTCCGGGGAGCGCTGTGAGCGACTGGCAACCGTCGGCGCTGCAGCTCGAGCGGCTGGCGTACCGGCGGCGACGGACCGTGCGGTCGGGCGTGATCGCGGCCGTCAGCACCGTCGTCCTGGTGGCGCTGCTCGCGGTCGGGATCGGTTCGACGCCGGGCTGGCCGCGGGTGCGGGAGACCTTCTTCAACGTCGAGCGCGGTTGGGAGGCGCTGCCGGTCGTTGCCCAGGGCCTCTGGTTGAACGTGCGGGTGATGCTGGTCTGCGCCGTGCTGATCGTCGTTCTCGGGCTGACGCTCGCGATCATGCGGACACTGCGCGGCCCGATCTTCTTTCCGCTGCGGATCTTCGCGGCGGCGTACACGGACGTGTTCCGTGGTCTGCCGTTGCTGCTGGTGATCTTCCTGCTCGGCTTCGGTGTTCCCGCGCTGCAGTTGCGTGGGCTGCCGAACGAAGCGGTGATCTGGGGTGGTGCCGCGCTGGTGCTGACCTACTCGTCGTACGTCGCCGAGGTCTTCCGCGCCGGGATCGAGTCGATCCACCCGTCCCAGCGCGCGGCCGCGCGATCGCTCGGGCTGTCCCACCGGCAGACGCTGCGCTTCGTCGTCCTCCCGCAGGCCGTTCGCCGGGTCATGCCGCCGCTGCTCAACGACTTCGTCTCGCTGCAGAAGGACTCCGGCCTGATCGCGGTCCTCGGCGTCATCGACGCGATCCGCGCCGCACAGCTCGAGACCGCGGAGGACTTCAACTTCACGCCGTACGTCGTGGCCGGGATCCTGTTCGTCGCGTTGACCATTCCGCTCACGCGGCTGACCGACTGGGTCGCCCGCCGGCAAGGCTGGTACGGCGGGGGAGGTGGTCCGGTATGACCCTGCTGTCGCTGCGCGGTGTCCGCAAGACCTACGGGACCAACGTGGTCCTCGACGACTTCGACCTCGACGTCGACGCCGGCCAGTGCGTCGTCCTGATCGGCGCGTCCGGCTCCGGCAAGTCGACGCTGCTGCGCTGCGTCAACCTCCTGGAGACCGTCGACGACGGCGTCATCGAGCTCGACGGCGAGGACATCACCGACCCCCGCGCCGACGCCGACCGGATCCGCTCCGGCATCGGCATCGTCTTCCAGTCCTACAACCTGTTCCCGCACCTGTCCGTCCTGGACAACGTCACCCTCGCTCCGATCCGGGTCCACGGCGTCGCCAAGCCCGCAGCGCGCGCCCGGGCGATGGAGATGCTCGACCGGGTAGGCCTGGCCGACAAGGCCACCGCCCGCCCGGACAACCTCTCCGGCGGCCAGCAGCAACGCGCCGCCATCGCGCGCGCCCTGGTCAACAACCCCAAGCTGATGCTCCTGGACGAGGTCACCTCAGCCCTCGACCCCGAGCTCGTCGGCGAGGTCCTCGACCTCCTCAAGGACCTCAAGTCCGACGGCATCACCATGCTGATCTGCACCCACGAAATGACCTTCGCCCGCGAGGTCGCCGACCAGATCTGCTTCCTCGACCAAGGCCGCCTCCTGGAATCGGGTCCACCCAGCCAGGTGCTGGGCACCCCGCGAGAGCCCCGCACCCAGGAGTTCCTCCGCCGCATCACCAACGCCGGGCGGCTGTAGAACCTCAGGCGGACGTCCCCTCCGCCGAGCGTCCACCGCGGGCGCTCTAGCACCGATCCGGTGCGGGCCCGGCGAATTCGGCTGTGGCCGAAGTAGGGCGAACAGTGCCGCGACCCGTTCTAGTTTCGAAGTCAGCGCCGCGCGCCGGCTCGATCGACGGGAGAACCGCGGTGACGTCCCAGCCCGGCACCACCGGCTTCAGTGAGTTCGTCGCGGCCCGGTACGACGGCCTGCTGCGGACGGCGTACTTCCTGGTCCCGGACCGAGGCCTGGCCGAGGACCTCGTGCAGACGACGCTCCTGAAGTGCTGGCTGGTGTGGGACACGATTCGGGCCGACGACCCCAGCGGCTACGTGCGCCAGGTCCTGGTGAACACCTGCCGCGCGTTGTGGCGGGTGAAGAAGGGCAAGCAGGAGTTCCCGACCGACCAGCTGCCGGTGGTCGCCACGCCGGCCGAAAGCGCTGAGCAGCTCGAACGGGACTTCGTTCTGGTGGCAGCAGTGGCCCGGCTGCCGCGATCGATGCGCCGGGCCGTCGTACTGCGTTTCCTGATGGACCTGACCGAGGTGCAGACCGCCGAGCTGGCGGGCTGCTCCGTCGGGACGATCAAGAGCCAGACCAGCCGGGCCCTGTCGCGGCTCCGGCTGGATCCGTCCCTGCACGACCTCCGGCGTACGGCGTAGCCGCGCCCTTCAGCCGAGCGGGTTGAGCTCCTGGTAGTCGGCCTCCTGCATGACCCGCCGTACGCCGATCGGCTGCTGCGTCGGCACCCCGCCGGGGCCAGGAACCTGCGAGACCAGCGCGGCGATCTCGATGGCCCGCTCCTCGGACTCGACGTCGATGACCTGGAAGCCGGCCAGCAGCTCCTTCGCCTCCAGGTACGGCCCGTCGGTGATCACCGGCGCCGACACCCCGTCCGACGTCACGGACTTCGCCAGCTCCGGCCCGGTCAGCGCCTCGCCACCGATCAGCTCGCCCGAGGCCAGCAGCTCGGCGTTGAGCTTCTCGTAGTAGTCCATGTGCGCCTTCACGTCCTCCGGCGCCCACTCGGTCATCGGCGTGTCGATCGCCCCACCGTTGTAGTCCACGATCAGCAGGAACTTCGTCATCCCGGTCTCCTCTGTTCAGCACCCCAGCGGCGCTCTCACCCAGGGGACGAACCCGACGCCAAGTCCTCGACATCCCCGTCAAAGAAAAAATCTAACGCGACGACAGGTACGTCAGAACCGCCATCACGCGGCGGTTGTCGTCTTCGGACGGGGGGAGGTCGAGCTTGGCGAAGATGTTGTTGGTGTGTTTGCTGACCGCCTTCTCGGTGACGAAGAGGGCGGCGGCGATGGCGGCGTTGGAGCGGCCTTCGGCCATCAGGCCGAGGACCTCGGACTCGCGGGGGGTCAGGCGGGTGACGGGGGAGTCGCGGGTGCTGCGGGCGAGGAGCTGGCCGATGACGTCGGGGTCCATCGCGGTGCCGCCGGCGGCGACGCGGCGGACCGAGTCGAGGAACTCGGCGACGTTGGAGACGCGGTCCTTGAGCAGGTAGCCGACCGCGCCGCCTCCGCCGGTGAGGAGCTCGCGGGCGTAGAGCTGCTCGACGTACTGCGACAGCACCAGGATCGGCAGGCCGGGGACCTGGCGGCGGGCCTCGATGGCGGCCTTGAGGCCCTCGTCGGTGAAGGTCGGGGGAAGCCGGACGTCGACGACGGCCACGTCCGGCCGGTGCTCGACGAGCGCCGGGACCAGCCGGGGGCCGTTGTCGACGGCTTCGACGACGGTGAAGTCGTGGGCTTCCAGCAGCCGGATCAGGCCGTCCCGGAGGAGGGCGTGATCTTCAGCGATGAGGACTCGCAAGGCAACTCCATGATCACGGTGGTCGGCCCGCCGGTCGGGCTGACCACCGTCAACGTACCGTCGAAGGCGGCCAGTCGCCGCTGGATTCCGTAGAGTCCACCGCCCACTGTGACCGTCGCCCCACCGACGCCGTCGTCGCCGACGATGATGTGCAGCCGCTCGTCCTCGTGGGTGATCTGGACCCAGGCGTTCGTCGCGGCGGAGTACTTGACCGCGTTGGCCAGTGCCTCGGCGACCGCGAAGTACGCGGCGGACTCGACGGGGGCCGGCGGACGACCCGGTACGTCGTACGTGACGTCGACCTTGAACGGGCAGGTCAGCGCCAGCGCGTTGACCGCGCCGTCCAGTCCCCGGTCGGCGAGTACCGGCGGATGGATGCCGCGGACCAGGTCGCGTAGCTCCGACAGCGCCGTACTGGCCGACTCGCGGGCCTCGGTGAGCAGCGCCGCGGCCTGCTCCGGGTCGCGGGCCACCATCTCCTCGGCCATCCCGAGGTTCATGCTCAGCGCGGCCAGCCGGGCCTGGGCCCCGTCGTGCAGGTCCCGCTCGATCCGGCGCAGCTCGGCGGCCTGGGTGTCGACGGTCTCGGCGCGGGACTCGGCCAGCTCCCGGACCCGGATCGCCAGCTGGGCGTTCTCGGTCGGGCCGAGCAGCGACTTGGCCAGGAACGCGTTGGCCCGCAGCAGCCGCTCACCGGCCGCCGACCAGATCAGGAACGCGACGAGCCCGAGCGGCACCATCATGAAGGCGGTCAGCGGGGTCAGCGTGGGCAGGATCGCCCCACCGAACGGCTCGTCGAACACGCCGGCCGGCGTCACCCAGACCAGGAACGGGTAGATCAGGTAGAACACCGACGCCACGAACAGGACGAAGGACAGCAGGTTCAGTGTGAAGCCGATCACGGCGTTGACCAGCAGCCAGGCGATGTCGCGCCAGGTGGCCGGGTCGGAGAGCGTCGTCCGCAGCCACATCAGCATGCCGGGCATCGGCGGCTTGCGGTAAGGACGCTGGATCCGTACGCCGAGGAAGCCCGACATGATCGTGCGGTGACAGTTGGCGAACCAGCGCACGCAGGGCACGAAGACCAGCAGCATCGGGATCCCGACCCAGACCGCGATCAGCGGCACCGAGACCACGTTGAGCACGAAGAACGCGATCCCGATCTCGGCCAGAACGGCCAGCCCGAGCGCGACGAAGGGCTGCGCCAGCCGCGGGAACCGCAGTGGCGGCGCCGAGGTGGCGTTCTGGAGGGTGGTCATCGTGTCTCCCGTGGTGAGGTCGAGCGAACTGCCTCCATCATGACCGAGTCCCGGGTCCGGCTCAGGGGTGCTAGACCCACCCTGACCAGGTGCTTAACCCCCAGATCGCCCGGGTGGTAGCACGCGTGTGCCGAGCGTGAATGGGCACCAGGCTGGATCACGTACCCTGGTCGTGGCTGTACGCCAAGGCCTCCACCGCTCAGAAACGAGGCACCAGATGGCACAGCCACTTGCGCTTGCCCATACCCCCGCACGGACGAAACAGGCGAAGGGCAGCGATTTCTCCCCCTTGCTGCGCGAGGTCCGCGAGGCCGGCCTGCTGGAACGCCGTACGGCGTCGTACGTGATCGCGATCGGGCTGAACATGGCGCTGATCGCGGCGACCTGGGCCGGCGTGGTCCTGCTGGGCAACTCGTGGCTGCAGCTGCTGCTGACGATCCCGCTCGCGATCTTCACCACCCGGGCCGCGTTCTTCGGGCACGACGCCGGGCACCAGCAGATCGGCAGCTCCCGCAAGGTGCACGACCTGATCGGGCAGCTGCACGGCAACCTGCTCTGCGGGATGAGCTACGGCTGGTGGAACGACAAGCACAACCGCCACCACGCCAACCCGAACCACACCGACAAGGACCCGGACGTCGGCGAGGGCGTGCTGGTCTGGACGCTCGAACAGGCCGAGGGCAGGACCGGTCTGCACGGCTGGCTGAGCCGGCACCAGGCGAAGATCTTCTTCCCGCTGCTCACCCTCGAGGGCCTCAACCTCAAGGTGTCGAGCGTGCTGTTCCTGGTCGGCCGACGCAAGCGTCACGAGGCCCGCGTCGAGCTGATGCTGATGGCCGCGCACCTGACGCTGTACTTCACCGCCCTGTTCCTGGTGATGTCGCCGGGCAAGGCGATCGCGTTCGCCGCGCTGCACCACGCGCTGTTCGGCCTGCACCTGGGCAGCGTCTTCGCGCCGAACCACAAGGGCATGGAGATGCCGGACGACGACAGCAACTGGGGCCACCTGGAGAAGCAGGTCCTCACTTCGCGCAACGTCGACGGCGACCTGGTCACCGACTGGATGATGGGCGGCCTGAACTACCAGATCGAGCACCACCTGTTCCCGAGCATGCCGCGGGCCAACCTGCGGTTCGCGCAACCGATCGTCCGTGCGTACTGCGAGAAGATCGGGATGCCGTACCTGAGTACGGGCCTGATCGAGTCGTACAGGATGGGTCTGGGACACATGCACGAGGTGGGCAGCGAGCTGCGCGCACAGCATTCGAAGTGAGCAACTCTCCGCGAGGTACGGCGCCCGGGGCCGGAATCGGTTAGGTTCCTGGTCTCGGGGCCGACCTTGTACGAGGGAGACCTGCATGACCGACACGTCCGGTTTGAGTCGTCGCGGCTTGCTCGGAGCCGTCGCCGGCGCGACCGCCGCCACCGCCCTGTCCACGCCTGCCTGGGCAGCGGACGACCAGCGACCGGGGGCGGTTCGCCCACCGGCGCTGGACAAGTACGACCGGCAGATCGTCAACGGGATCTCCTCGGACCGCGCGCTGCAGCACCTGAAGGTGCTGTCCGAGCAGATCGGCCCCCGGATCGGGGGCACGGTCAGCGAGAAGCGGGCCGCGGACTACCTGGCCGGCCAGCTGAACAGGTTCGGCTACCGGACCCGCCTCGAACCGTTCCCGGTCGCGGACAAGTTCACCGCCCAGATCGGTGACCTGCGCAACCTGTTGCCGGACGACATCTGCTGGCAGGCGGGCGCGGCACCGGGCGGCAAGCTCAACGTGACCGTCCAGGGTCCGGCGCGCGACGTCGGGCCCGCGACCGCGCCGGTCTGGCCGGCGGACGTCGCCGGCGCCGTCGTACTGGCCGATGACACCGCCGCGGCGCGGCCCGGGTTCGTCGCCGAGGCGGCCTCGCGGGGTGCGGTCGCGGTGATCCTGCTGCCGGCCGACCAGGTGTTTCCCCGCCGGGCCTCCGCGTTCTCGCCGAGCGGGCTGACCGACGCGCCGATCCCGGTGATCGGCGTGGCGCAGGTCCAGAAGCGGTTGCTGCGGGAGGCACTCGCCGTGGTGACCTCGTTGCCGCTGTCGATCGGTACGACGGCCCACCGCAGCCTGATCTCGAACAACGTGATCGGCGAACGCCGCGGCAAGGGCAGCAACGCGCCGATCGTGATGGTCTCCGGCCACTACGACACGGTGATCGGCGCGCCGGGCGCGAACGACGACGGCTCCGGCACGGTCCTCACGCTCGAGCTCGCGCGCGTCCTGGCGAAGCTGCCGACCGAGGCGACGCTGCGGTTCGCGCTGTGGGGCTCCGAGGAGCAGGGCCTGATCGGCTCGCGCTACCACGTGGCGCAGCTCGCGCAGGACCAGCGTGACCGCTACCGCGCCGTGTTCCAGAACGACATGGTCGCGACCAGCTGGGACCCGGCGATCGTCTACTGGCTGCTTTCCTTCGACGGACTCGCCAACACCGCGACGAACGCCGTACGGGCTTCCGGCCAGCGTCTCGGGTACGACGCGCAGCTGGTCGGCCCGGTCACCCGCGGAGCCAGCGACCACCAGTCCTTCCAGGAGGTCGGCATCGCGGCGGCGAACTTCTCCTGGCGCGGCGAGTCCTCCCCGGCGCTGCTCGAACCGCCGTACCACTCGCCCGAGGACACCATCGCCAAGAACGTCAGCCTGGAACGCCTCAAGGTCTCGATGGAACTGATCGGCACCGCCGCGTACGCCGTCGCCCGGCGCCGCTGAGCCAGTCCGTGCGTGGAGCCCGTGCGCGGAGGGCCTGCCGTCGGCGGATAGCCTTGAGGCGACATGTCACCTCGTCGGCGCAAGCCCTCCAAGCACACACGGCCGGTCAGTGACCGGCCGTTGCTCGGTGGTACCCAGGAACGCCAGAGCCGCGGCGACGGGGACTGGATCGTGCGGCGGGTCAGCGGTACGGCGTCGACCAAGGCGTACCGCTGCCCGGGCTGCGACCAGACGATCCTGCCGAACACGCCGCACGTGGTGGTCTGGCCGGAGAACCCGAGCCTGCTCGCGGCGATCGGCGGCGCCCAGTCCCTGGACGAGCGCCGCCACTGGCACACCACCTGCTGGCAACGCCGTCGCTAGAAAGGCCTCGTATGAAGCTTCCAGTCACGTCGTACGGCGAGAGCGGTACGCCGGTCGTGGTGATGCACGGACTGTTCGGCTCCGGCCGGAACTGGATGACCGCCGCCCGCCGGCTGGCCGCGTCGCACCGGGTCTTCGCCTTCGACCTGCGCAACCACGGCACCTCCGAGCACGTCCCGACGATGACGTACCCGGAGATGGCCGAGGACGTCCGCGAGACGATCGAGGCGCTCGGCGTCGGCCCGGTCGCGCTGGTCGGGCACTCGATGGGCGGCAAGACCGCGATGCTCACCGCGCTGACCCACCCCGAGGTGGTCGAGCGGCTGGTCGTCGTCGACGCGGCGCCGGTGGCGTACCCGCCGCAGTTCGAGCAGTACTCCCAGGCGATGCGTGGTGCGGACCTGTCGAACATCCAGCGCCGCGCGGAGGTCGACGCCCAGCTGCAGGACGCCGTGCCGACGCCTGGGACGCGGGCGTTCCTGCTGCAGAACCTGATCCTCGACGACCAGGGCGCTCGCTGGCGGCCGAACCTGGAGGTCATCGAGGCGTCCCTGTCGCAGATCTCGGGCTGGCCCGACGGCGTCACCGGCGCGTACGACGGCCCGACGCTCTTCGTCTACGGCGGCAAGTCCGACTACGTGCGGCAGGATCACCGGGCCGCGATCGAGGCGCTGTTCCCGCAGGTCCGGTACGAGGTGATCACCGAGGCCGGGCACTGGGTGCACGCCGAGCGGCTGGACGACTTCCTGGCGGTGCTGACGCCGTTCCTGGTGTGAATTGTTGCCCGTTCGCGTAGCATCTAGGTAACTTTCTACCACCACGCGAGCGGGAGGTGCCGGTGAACCGATCAGTGCTGGCCGTCGGCGGTCACATCGGGGACATGGACCTGTCGGCCGGGCCGACGCTGGCCAAGCTCGTGCTCGAGGGCGCGAACGCGACGATCGTGGCGCTGACGCCGGGGGAGCGCGGTCATCCCCGGCTCTCGCCGGCCGAGTACCGGCAGCAGAAGGTCGCCGAGGGCGAGGCGTTCGCGACCGCGATCGGCGCCGACTTCATCGTGCTCGGGTACAGCGAGGGCTTCCTGCCCGACACCGACGACGTCGCGCTGGAGCTGGCGACGATCATTCGCGACCAGCAGCCCGACACGGTGATCACGCACTGGCGGCACAGCTCGCAGCGCGATCACGAGCACACCGCGCGGATCACCGAGCGGGCGATCTACCTGGCCGACCTGCCGATGGACCACGAGCTGCCGCGGCACGCCGTACGGACGTTGCTGCACACCGAGCACGCCGAGGACCTGCGCGACTTCGCGCCGACGGCGTACGTGCCGATCCCGGACGACGCGTTCTACCGCTGGGTGAGCGCGATCCGGCACCAGGCCTTCGCGCGGGGGGAGACCGACGGGTTCCGGCACATCGACTACTACACGGCGCTGATGACGATGCGAGGGTGCCAGGCCGGCTACCCGCGGGCGTGCGCCGTGCTGGACCCTCGGGGTCCCGAGGTCAGCAAGCTGTCGGCCTAGAGCGGCAGCTGGAACCAGCCGCCGACGTCGATCCGGCCCGAGGACTTCGCGGCCTCGAGGGCGGATCGATTGTCGGCGTGGATGACGCCGAGCAGGATCGGCTTGTCGTCCGGGAGCGCTTGGGCGAGCAGGGCCGGGAGGTGGCGGCCGTACCCGCGGCCGCGGTACGCCGGGTCGAGGATGAACTCCTGGACCACGTACGCCGGCAGGCCGAGCGTCTCGTCGTTGACGTGGGCACCGACGTATCCGGCCCACTCGCCGTCGACCAGTACGTAGTACAGCAGCCCGGCCTCGATCGACTCGGCCAGGTCCTCGGCCGTCTCGATGCGTGCCTGGTCGGGGTGGTTCGGGTGTGCTTGGTCGATCGCTTCGTACGCCGCGACCGCCCGCGGATAGTTGCCGAGGTGGGTCGCCTGGGCGAAGGTCAACTCCGCCGGAACCTTCAAGTGGTCGCGGAGATCCCTGACCAAACCCGCTAGGAACCGCCGATCGACACGCGTCCCTTCGAACTGCCCAACCGCCGCAGCACTCCACAGCCGCAGGTACTTCGGCCTGAAGACCCCGTACGCCTGCCGCGCCGCTGCCGCCAACGGTTGCAGGTCCTCCGCCCGGATCGCCCGCGACAGGGGAGTGGCATCCACGAACGGCTTGGACGCGTCACCACCCTCGTACCGCATGCTCAGCATCGCGTGCAGCTCGCCGGCCGGCGTCCAGCGGTTGAGCAGCAGCTCCGGCGGATGCCCGGGCGCGAACCGCTCGGCCCGCTGGGTCGCGATCCCGAGATCGGTCGCCAGGACGACGTCCATCGCGTGCTGCTCGGCGAGCAACGCGAGACGGACGTCGTCGGCGACCCACGTGCGGGTGACCGGGTGCTGCGCGGTCAGGCTGTACGCCGCCAGTTCCGTTGCCGTGGGCACCTTCAGGACGCGTCGGCCTTCCGGACCCAGACCTCGCGGATGATCAGCAGCACCGCGGCCGCGGTCGGGATCGCCAGCAGCGCGCCGACGACACCGAGCAGCGCGCCACCGAGCAGCGCCGCGATCACCGTGACGGCGCCGGGGATGTCGACCGCGCGGCGCATGATCCGCGGCGCGACGACGTAGTTCTCGATCTGCTGGTAGATGATCCCGTACGCCAGGCAGGCGACGCCGACCCACAGGCCGTCGGTGAATCCGATCGCGGCGACCAGGACGACACCGATCAGCCCACCGACCATCGGGATGAACGCGGTGAACATCACCACGATCGCGAGCGCCACGGCGTACTGGTTGAGGCCGACGATCTCCAGGAACACGAACATGAAGAACCCGGCGCACAGCGCGACCAGGAACTGTCCGCTGACGTAGCCGCCGACCCGGCCGAGCACCTCGTCGCCGAGGATCGAGACCCGCTTGCGGCGGGTGGCCGGGACCAGGCTGTACGCCGCGCGCTTGACCGTGGGCAGCGACGCGAGGAAGTACAGGGTCAGGATCAGGACGGTGAAGGCGGAGAACAGGGCGTTCGCCACGACCTTGCCGACCCCGAGCACGCCGCCGAAGGCGCGCTGGGCGAGGGCGGGATCCTGGATGTAGTCCTTGGCCTTGTCGATGAACTGGTACCGCTTGTCCAGCTCGTCCAGGGTCTTGGAGTTGTTGAGCAGGTCGAGCCAGTCCGGGGCGTTCTTGATCAGGCCGTTGATCTGGTCGGTGACCACCGGCACGATCGCGAAGCCGACGCCGGAGACCGCGAGGATCATCAGCAGGAAGACCACGCCGACCGACAGTCCGCGCTTCAGGCCGCGGCGCATGAACCACTCGACCAGCGGGTTCAGGCCGACCGCGATGAACATCGAGACGACCAGCAGGATCAGGACGGACTTGGCCTGACCGAGTGCGTTCCACAGCCCCCAGGCGACCAAGACGCCGAGGGCCGCGAAGAAGCCGAACACGAACGGGTTGGAGCGCCTGAGCGGCGGCCCGGGCCGGCCCATGCCGTCGTCGGGGTGCCGCTCGTCCATCAGCAGCTGCCCGGCGATGTCGTCGTCGGACTCGGCGGCCCGCCGCGCGATACTGGCCGACTCCCGCGCCGCACCGGCCGCCACCTCGGCCTCGTCGGCGGACTCGTCGGCTTCGTCCGCCGACACATCAGCCTTCTGCGCCGCCCCGGTCGCGAGCTCCGCCGAGTCCTCGGCGGTGTCCGCGGATTTGTCCGCGTCCTTGGCCGCCCGCTCGGCCTCCGCGGCGGCCACCTTCGCCTCGCGCGCAGCCGCCTCCGCGGCGGCCACGCGCTCGTCGCCGGTCTGCTCCGGCGCCGCGCCCGGGCCCGCATCGGGCGAGCTTGCGCCGCCCGAGCCCGCCGCTCCGGCGCCCGCCGGGTCGGCGTCAGCGCCGGGCGAGCCCGTACCCGCCGAGGCCGCACCCGGGTCCGCGCCCGCCGGGTCCGGGGTGTTGCTGTCTTCTGTGGAGTTGTCGTCGCCGGCTGGCGTCACTTCTCATCCTTGTCGGCGGCGTCGTTCTTCTTGTCCTTCGGCGCGAACGGGCTGTCGCCGGTGATCCGCGTCTCCTCGGCCGTCAGGTCGTCGAGCCGGAACTCGTCGATCTTGGTCGAGTCCTTCGGCTCGTCGTCGGCCGGCTTGCCGCCCTTCGCGTCGTCGAGCAGCGCCGGGTCGACCCGCAGGGCGGTGTCGATCCGCGTCTCGTCGACCCGCGCCGTACCGGCGTCCGGCCCGGCGAACGGACTGCGCCCGGTGAACGAGGTCTCCGGCGCGTCGTCCTTCGCGTCCACCGGGTACGAGTTGTCCCCCGGGGCCTTGTACGACGACTCGACCGGATACGTGGCATCCCCGGCCGGCACCGCGAACGGGTTGCTCTTCGCGTCCGCGGCGAACGGGTTCGCCGCGAACGGGCTCCCCGCCTTGTCCGCCCCGAACTGGCTCGCCGAAGCGCCGCCCGAGGTGCCGGGCGCGAACGAGCCGCCCGAGGAGTCCGGCTTCTCGCCCGCGAACGGACTCGCCGGGGACTCCGCCTTGTCCGCCGCGAACGGCCGCGCCTGGGCGTCGGACTCGCCGCCGGTCGCGAACGGCCGCGCCGACGCGGTGTTGCCCGCAGCGTCGTTCGAGTTCGCCGAGGCGTCGTACGAGTTGGACGACGCGTCACCGCTCGCCTCCGCCGCGAACGGGCTGGCGGCCGGCGCGTCGTACGAGCTGTTCCCCGCCGAGCCGGCCGTCGAGGCGTCGTACGAGTTGCTCGACGCATCGCCACTCGGACCGTCGTACGAGCCGCCGCTCGAAGCGTTGTATGAATTGCCGGCCGCATCACCACTCGGGCCGTCGTACGAGCCGCTGGCCGCGTCACCACTCGGGCCGTCGTACGAGCCGCTGGCCGCGTCGCCGCTCGGGGCGTCGTACGTGGTCGCCGGCGGTGTGTACGAACTCGGCGTGGCGAACGACGCGCTCGCCGGGGGAGCGGAGAACGGGTTGTACGCCGTCGGCGCGGCCGTCTCCGAGTCGAGCTCGGCGGCCTGGCGGGCGATGTTGCTCGCGATGTCGTTGAGCCCGGCGATCTGCGCGAGGATCCCGTCGCGCCGCTTCGCGAGCCGCTCGGTCTCCCGGGCGACGATCGTGCGCGACCGCTCGGCCTCGTCGGCGGCGCTCGCCAGCTCGGCCTCGGCCCGTGTCCGCGCCGCGGTCAGCACCTGCTCGGCCTCGCGCCGGGCGCGGGTCAGTGTGCGCTCCGCCGACTCCTCCGCCTCGGCCCGCACCTTGCGCGCCTGCTCGGTCGCCTCCGCGACCCGGCGCTCGGAGGCCTCGGCGGCCTCCTTCATCTGGTCGGTCAGGTTCTCGGTGTCGGCCGCGATCTGCTGGTGCTTGTCGGCCAGCTCCTTGGCCTGCTGCTCCCGCTCGTCGGCCAGCCGCGCCCGCAGCGCCGCCGACTCCCGCTGGATCGCGGTCCGGATCTTCTCCGCCTCGTGCAGCGCGCCGTTCTTCAGCGTGCTCGACTGCGACTCGGCCGTCAGCTGCAGCTGCTCCGCCTTGCGGCGCGCGGCCTGCAGCACCTCCGACCCCTCGGTCTCGGCGGTCCGGCGAATCTCGGCCGCGTCGCCCTCGGCGGTCCGGCGCATGCTGTCGGCCTCGTTCAGCGCGACGGTCCGGATGTCCTGCGCCTCGCGCTCACCGGTCGCCCGGGAGGCCAAGGCCTCCTTGTTCGCCGTCGACCGCAGCTCCTCGGCCTCGCGCCGAGCCTCCTCGAGGGCCTCCGACGCCTGGTCCTGCGCCAGCCGCAGAATCTGCGCGGCCCGGTCACCGAGCCCGGCGTACGACGGGTTGGCGCTGGCCTCGAGCTGCCGCTTGGCCTCGTCGAGCTGCTTCTGCAAGGGCGCGGACCCGGCCTGCAGCTCCTCCGCCTTGCCCCGCGCTTCGCCCAGCTGCGCCTCGAGCGCGCGGACGTAGTCGTCCACCGCGTGTTTGTCGTACCCACGGCGTGCGACGGGGAATCCCCCGGCCGCGGTCGCCGTACGGTCGAAGAACGGCAGGCTCGACTCGTCGCCCATCCCTGAGTGTCCCTTCTGGCGGAGCGGATGAATCCCCCAGCGTAAGCCTGTCAGACCCCAGGCCCACAAACCTAACCGGCCGCCGGGACACCCCGGCCGGTAGCTCCCCCACGGCCGGCGGGTGCAGGGTGGCTGGCCCGGTTGGTAGCGCCCCCATGGCCGACCCGCTCAGCCTTGTCGAGCCCACCCGCCCCTTGAGTGGTGAGGTGGTGCCCGCGTCGTCGGGCCGAGGGGCTGGTGGGCGCTGCGGGCAGGTCACCTGGTGCTGGCGGCGGCTGGCCCGGCTGGCAGCGCCCCTCACGGCCGATCCGTGTGCTCCTTGTCGAGCCCACCCGCCCCCTGCGTGGAGGGGTGGTGCTCGCGGTGTCGGTCCGTGGGTGGCTGGCCCGGTCGGTAGCGCCCCCACGGCCGACCCCGGTCAGCCTTGTCGAGCCCACCCGCCCCCTGCGTGGTGAGGTGGTGCTCGCGGCGTCGGTCCGGGGATGTTGGTGGGAACCGCGGTCAGGTCGCAGGCGTGCCAGCGGCGGCTCACCCGGGTGGCAGCGCCCGGACGGTCGATCTGTGTGCTCCTTGTCGCGACCCGCGCGCCCCTGCGTGGAGCGTGGTGCACGCGGTGTCAGGCCCGTTGACGGCCGCTGCGCCGGCGCACGGCCGGTGACTACCTGGTCGACCGCGCTCCGACGGCCGGTGCCGCCCGGTGCCGCATCCGAGGTCGAGCACCGATTCAACGAGAGAGCCTGCCGTCAGGCGTCCGACAACTGGAGACAGTTCATCGGTGTCCCCGGCCAAACAGTCGTAGAGATCAGGGTGCCAGTACATCAGATTCGAGCTGCGGAGACGAGCTGCCAGAGTCATCAGGCCGAGCCTTCCGCACGAGTGGCAACTCCGGGGTCCACACGCGGGCTCGCGCTCGGCCAATCAGGCCAACAACCAGCACCTCTCGGCCGCCACTGGCATTCTGCTGGTACGGCGTGCCGCCTGCGGATTACAGAACTCGCTTCTCCTCCGGCCAGGCCTTCCACTCAATCGAGTCGGGCCGCTCGCCCCCGTCCTTCAGGAACCTCTTGACGGACTCGCGCACCTGATCCAAGGAGATCTCGGAATCGAGCGGGAAGTCCTCGGGATGACCGGAGTACTCGTACACGACATTCGTTGCCTGAGACGCCTCGCCGACGGCGTACCAGACGCCCTTGACCCCGTTGAAGGTACCGGCGAACTTCAGGCCTCCGACCTTCCGCTCGGGGTTGACGCCCACTCGGAAGTCATGATCCGGATAGCCCTGTTCTGTGGCTGGACGGTTGGTGACGTAGAGCGCTGCCAAGGTGTGATCGAACGACTCGGCCAGGAGCGCGTCGACCAGTCGATCGACGTCGTCGTCGGCTCGTAGGACGACCGGTTCGTCGTCATGCTCGTGCCGGTAATAGGCCTCGATGCTGTAGGTCATCCAACGGTTCCTTACTGGGGATAGGTTCGTTTGAAGTTGTCGGGGCCGTACACCGTCAGGCGTGCTCCGTCAGGAAGGAACTTCCAGAGGTTCCGGTGACAACCGTACGGTCCAGGGCACGGCCTGTTGTTGATGACGATTGTCTCGTCGGTGAGTCCTTCTCTGCGCATACGCATGGCGAACTTGACCTCGACGTGCGAGCCAAGGGTGTCGGCACCTGGCGCAATTCTGATCTGCAGGTCCTCCATCAGACGATCGACGTCGGAGGTGTATTCGTCGACTCCGCTGAGCAGATCGTGCTCATTGCCGGATGCATCGATCCAGATCCCCGACGTCTTGTCACCACGCTTCCGCAGCGGCAGTCGCTCGAGAACCTCTCGTGTGCTGGGGTCGAAAGGTTCAGCCTCGCCCAGCGGCGAGCGCTCGAGGACTGCAGGCGGTCGCCCCTCGTCGCCGGGACCGGTCGAGTCGTCCGCCGTGCTCGTTCCCGGAGTTCCTTGCGAACCTCGCCGGTCGCCTTCGGCCGGTGCACCCCTGGATTTCGGGGGTCCTCCCGTAGCACCCTCCGGTGTTCCAGTGCCGGAGACCATCTGCTCGGCCCAACCGCGGGCTCTCGGCGATGTCCGAGAGAGATGATGGGCGGCTTCTTCACAGCGACTGGAAGCCTCGTCCAGTTGCAGGGCTGCGCGTTGGGCTGCCGGGTTGTTAGACATACCGCCGACGTACGCCGCGTTGTTTCTGCAGCGACGTGCCATGTCCTGCAGAAAGCCGACCACTCGTGGCACATCGTCGAGTGCGGAGATCAGTCCGTGGGCGACTCGCTGAAGTTCGGAGGCCATGCGGCGGAGCGCTAGATCTGATCGGCGTAGCTGCGGCAGCCCTGCGCTGCGATCTGCAGCGAGTCCATTGCCTGTTGGAGAGACCGTGCAGCAGCGTCCAGCAGTTCCGAGATGTCCCGATCGGCGCCAGTGGCCGAACCGGCGATGAGCGCTTGGACGTGCGCGCTCGTCTGCCCGAACTTCTGCTTGAACCCGCCCAGACTACCGGCGCCTTGCTGGGCATCAGCCATCAATTGGTACAGCTCGACTTTCAAGCGCTGGACATCAGACACGACTACCTCACTTTCCGATCAAGTGGTCGCGACGTACGGGGTGTTGCGCGGCCGCGATGCTGGACCGGCCGGTGCGGAGTGACCTCGCATCACGCCGCACCGGCCGTGGATCAACCTTGGATGGCGGACCTCGGTACGGTGCGCAGCGGGAGAGCTGCGTACTTTTGTGCGCAGTGCGGGTGGCTCGGTGAGCTTGACTAGTAGCATCGAGGCCGCGAAGGGCAGGTCAGATGCACATCGGCGAACGAATCGGAGCGCACCGAAAGCGGCGCGGCATGTCCCAGGATGCGTTGGCCGGCCTCATCGGAATGTCACGATCCTGGCTGTCGCAGGTCGAGCGCGGGCTCCGGGGCGTTGACCGACTGTCGACCCTGAACGACCTAGCCACCGTTCTGCGTATCGACGTCGCCGACCTCATCGGTCGTGACTGGATCCTCGCACCGGATGCCTCGGAGCAGGTCAGGGCAGTGGATGCCGTCCGTAGCCAACTCGCCGGCTACCACCACCTGCTGGGGGACCAGACGACTCCTTGGCCGCTCCCGCAGCTCCGCAACGGTGCGGTACAGGTGAACCAGGCCTATCAGGCGGCGAGGTACCAGTCTGCGACGGCGATGCTCCCCGAGCTCATCCAGGCGGCCGATGCGTACGACTGCTACCAAGGCCGCGATGGCCGTGAGACCCACCTCGCGCGCTGCTCCGTCTACTCCGCAGCGGCGAAGCTTCTGACCAAGGTGGGGGAGCATCAGCTTGGCTGGCTCGCTGCGGACCGAGCGACTCACGCTGCCATGGCAGCCGAGTCGAAGACCGCGCAAGGGATGGCGGCCTACCAGGTCGTTTGCGCCCTCCTTCGCAGCCAGCGGACCGACGACGCCGAACGGATCGCGGTCCGATCGGCCGAGGGGCTCATGTCGATGACCGGTTCCGACGCGCCGGACGCGGTCTCGCTGGCTGGGTCGCTGTGGCTGATCTCGTCAGTCATCGCCGCCCGCCGCTCGGACCGAGCGACCTCAACTGAGCGTATGTCGACAGCCGACCAGCTCGCCGGCCTCCTCGCTCACGACGGCAACCACTGGTGGACCGCCTTCGGCCCGACCAACGTCATGATCCACCGAGCGTCCGTCGCTTCCGAGTTCGGTGACCCGTCGGGGGTCCTGCGCGTCGCGGCCGAGATCGACACCGATTCGCTCCCGGCAGGTCTGCAGGGCCGCCGATCGCGCCTCCATATCGATCTCGCCTGGGCGCAAGCGCAAGCCAAGAACGACATGGAAGCGATCCTGCACCTCAAGCAGGCCGAACGAGTCGCCCCTGAATCGATCCGCTATCACACCATCGCGCGCGAGCTGGTCCGGGAACTTCTGAAGCGTTCGCGTAGACCCACCCCAGCCCTGACCGCCGTCGCAACCCGCGCAGGAGTCCTCACGTGACCCATCGCACCCTGTACCTGGTCACCTGCGGGGCACCGCTGGCAAGTCGCATCGGAGACGGCGTGCGCGCTGCTCGCGAACAGGGGTGGGACCCCTATGTCATCCCGACCGATGCCGCCCTCCCATGGCTTGATGGACAAGATGTGGATGAGGTTCCGGTCCTTACCGGCAACCGTAAACCGGGCGATCCGAAGCGGACTCCCAAAGCTGACGCCGTTGCCGTTGTTCCGGCCACGTTCAACACCCTCAACGCTTGGGCGAACGGGAACGCGAACACCTACCCACTGACAACCTTGTGCTCCGCTTTGGGATCTCGGATTCCTGCCGTTGCTGTCCCTTTTGCCAAGCACGACCTAGCTGGACACCCAGCGTGGCTGGCATCCCTGGCCGTGCTCCGGTATGGCGGCGTCACAATCATTGATCCGCACACCGGATCAAATTCTTCGCTCAGCCCCGTGGAGTCCGGCACAGGGGAAGAAGTCTCTGCTGCGTTTCAGTGGGACTGGGTTATCCGCAATCTGGACAGTTGACCTACTTGTCCCGGAACCGGTTGATCGCCTCCAGGTGCTGCGCGCGCAGATCCTCGTCCCGCACACCCAGCCCCTCCGAAGGCGCCAGCGTCAGCACTCCGACCTTGCCCTGGTGCAGGTTCCGATGCACGTCGTACGCCGCCTGCGCGGTCTCCTCCAGCGCATACACCCGGCTCAGCGTCGGATGGACCATCCCCTTCGCGATCAGCCGGTTCGCCTCCCAGGCCTCGCGGTAGTTGGCGAAGTGGGAGCCGATGATGCGCTTCAGGTTCATCCACAGGTACCGGTTGTCGTACTCGTGCATGTAGCCCGAGGTCGACGCGCAGGTGACGATCGTGCCGCCGCGGCGGGCGACGTACGTCGACGCACCGAAGGTCTCGCGGCCGGGGTGCTCGAAGACGATGTCGGGATCGTCGCCGCCGGTCAGTTCCCGGATCCGGGCGCCGAACCGCTTCCACTCCTTCGGGTCCTGCGTCGTCGGGTCCGACCAGAAGCGGTACCCCTCGGCGTTGCGGTCGATGATCAGCTCCGCGCCCATCGCCCGGCAGATCTCCGCCTTCTCGGGCGACGACACCACGCACACCGGGATCGCCCCGCCATTCAGGGCGAACTGCGTGGCATAGGACCCGAGGCCACCCGAAGCACCCCAGACCAGGACGACGTCGCCCTGCTTCATGTTCGCGCCGTTGGCCGAGACGAGCTGCCGGTACGCCGTACTGTTCACCAGCCCCGGCGACGCAGCTTCTTCCCAGGTCAGGTGGGCGGGCTTCGGCATCAGCTGGTTCGACTTGACCAGCGCGATCTCCGCCAGCCCGCCGAAGTTCGTCTCGAAGCCCCAGATGCGTTGTTCCGAGTCGAGCATCGTGTCGTTGTGGCCGTCGGGGGACTCCAGCTCGACCGACAGGCAGTGCGCGACGACCTCGTCGCCGGGCTTCCAGGCGTTGACGCCGGGACCGGTGCGCAGGACGACGCCGGCCAGGTCGGAGCCGACCACGTGGTACGGCAGGTCGTGCCGCGCGGTCAGCGGCGAGAGCTTGCCGTACCGCTTGAGGAACGAGAACGTCGAGACCGGCTCGAAGATCGACGTCCAAACCGTGTTGTAGTTGATCGCGCTCGCCATCACCGCGACCAGCGCCTCACCGGGGCCGAGCTCCGGAGTCGGTACGTCGTCCAGGTGCAGGCTCTTGCGCGGGTCCTTCTCCTTCGTCTCCAGGCCCTCGAAGATGCCGGTCTCGTCGGCGTGCACGGTGATGCCCCGGTAGTGGTCCGGAACGTCCAGCCCACCAACGGCAGCACTGTCGCCGGCAAGGATCGCGTCGAGGATCTGCTTCACGTCATACCTCCTGGAGCGGCGGTCGGGTGAGCGGAACTTACCGTCGAGTATGCCCGGGTCGCTGTGCTGCGTGACACAGTTCGCGCCCGGTGAGACCACCATCACTTTTCCAGTCCACCGGTCGCAGTGGTCTTATCGACGCGCTGTCCTTCGATGTCAGGCCTTCGATGTCAAAGCCCGGTACGGCGTCAGTGGGCCCGCGTGTGCAGCCGGACCTGCGTGCCCGTCGCGCCCGACCGGACCTGGACCAGGTCGCACAGCTGGTTCGCCAGCCAGACCCCGCGCCCGCCGAGCCCGTCGACCGGCGGCAGCACCCTGCCGATCAGCAGGTCGTCGATCCGGCCGCCGTCGGCGACGTCGCAGACCAGATGACCGTCGGCGGTCCACCACGACAGCGTGCCGCGGCCGCCGCCGAAGCGGACGCTGTTCGTACAGATCTCGTGCAGCGCCAGTTCGAGATCGTCGATCCGGTCGTCGCTCAGCCCCAGCGACCGGGCCGCGGCGTTCACGCGACGCCGTACGGCGTTGAGGTCGCCCATGCCGAACTCCTGCCGCTCGGCATCCACCGGTACGGCGGGCAGCGGGCGCCGGAAGGTCGCGTCGGCATCGTCCTCCGGCTGGTCGGGGTGCAGGCCGGTGGGATCGACTCCGAGCTCGGCCGAGTACGGGCAGCGCAGCTGGAACCGGCCGGCGAACCCGGTGAAGGCCACGCCCAGCAGGTACTCGTGCAGCGCGGTCTCCTCCAGCTCGGCCCGTGACCGTCCGACGTACGCCGGTTCGCCGAGAGCGCGCAGCGGGAGGCCGGGCGCCTGGTCGAGCAGCCGGCGCCAGAGCGGGATGATCCGCGCCGGGTTACGGCCGACCTGGCGCATGTCGAGGAAGGTCACCTGGTCGGCGACGCCGTCCAACGCCTTGCGCAGCAGGCTGTTGCGGTCCTCCGGGAGTACGGCGACCACGGTCTCGCCGACGTGCAGTCCGTCGTCCACGAACGCGACGGTCTGCCGGACGAAGTCCTCCTCATCGGTGTAGACGAAGGCGTCGTGCCGGAACCCCGATGCGACGGGGTGATGACGATCCGGAGCGCTGTCCCTCAGCACGTCATCCAGATTAGCCCCGTACTCACGGGTTGTGACCGCGAGCCGCGCGTCTTGGACAGAACTTCACCCACAGTCAACAAACAGAAACGTTTGAGTCAGCGAACACGCAGCACTCAGTAAGCCACTGCGCGGGCAGGCGCTCCCGCGTGGAGGTCCGCCGTTCCGGCCCGCGGGGCGAGGTTGGTGAGTGATGGGCGTCCGCACCACTGATCAAGCCGCGCCGCGGGCAGGCGCTCTCGCCGGCAGGCTGCCGTTCCGGGCCGGGCGCGGCGGGTTGATCAGTGGTGCGCGTCGACAGGCTCGACCAGTTCGACGAGGATGCCGCCGGCGGACTTCGGGTGGATGAAGTTGACCCGGGAACCGGCGGTGCCGCGGCGGGGTTCGTCGTACAGGAGCTGGGCGCCGCGCTCGCGAAGGATCGCCGAGACCTCGTCCAGGTTGCCGACGCGGTAGGCCAGTTGCTGGATGCCAGGCCCGTTGCGGTCCAGGAACTTCGCGATCGGCGAGCTGTCCGACAGCGGTGCGAGCAACTGGATCGACGAACCGGAGTCGCCGACCGAGAGCATCGCCTCGCGCACGCCCTGCTCCTCGTTGATCTCCTCGTGCGCGACCGTCATGCCGAAGGTCTCGGCGTAGAACCGGACGGCCTCGTCGAAGTCGGCGACGGCGACGCCCACGTGGTCGATCGCGTCGAACAGAGTCTTGGTCACGGGCTCCATCTGACCAAGATGGCCTGCCGTGGCGCCGGATGCCAATGTCTGTGGCGGATGCGACACTGGACGACTCGATGAGTGTGACGCACGACATCTACCGGCTGGTGCTCGGCCCGTCCTGGTCCCGGGCCGCACCAGCTCGGCTCGAAGCCGCCGTCGACGGCCGCGTCGTGCTCGTCACCGGAGCCTCGTCAGGCATCGGAGCCCGTACGGCGGAACTGCTGGCCCGCGCCGGCGCGCACGTCCTGCTCACGGCCAGGCGCCTGGATCGCCTGCAGGAGTTGGCGGATCGGATCACCGCGACGGGCGGCCGCGCGACGCCGTACGGCGTGGACCTGACGGATCCCGACGCGGTCGACCGCCTGGTCGCGGAGGTGCTCGCCGATCACGGGCGGGTGGATGCGGTGATCAGCAACGCGGGCAAGTCGATCCGGCGCTCGCTGACCGCGACCGAGGGGCGCTTCCACGACGTGACGCGGACCGACGGGGTCAACTACCTCGGCCCAGCGCGCCTCCTGTCCGGCCTGCTGCCCGGGATGCGAGCGCGCGGAACCGGCCACATCGTCAACGTGAGCAGCCTGAACGTCGACCTGCCGGTCGCCCACTGGGCCGCGTACAGCGCGTCGAAGGCCGCTTTCGAAACCTGGCTGCGCTGCGTCGCGCCGGAGATCCGGCGGGACGGGGTGGTGGTCACGTCGATCCATTTCCCGTTGGTGCACACGCCGATGAGCGCGCCGACGTACAGCCCTCGCCTGCCCGGTCTCACCGCCGAGGCCGCCGCGGAGGTGATCGCCCGGGCGCTCGTCCATCGACCGCGCCTGCTCGTCCCCTGGTGGGTGCGCCCCGCCGCTGTCCTGACAACCCTTGCCCAAGGCCCCTATGAGGCCGTCCAATCCCAGGTGCTCCGATGGTCACGCTGAAAGGCCTGCTCCGCCTTCTGCGAGCCGTCCCATTCTGGCGCCCTCGGGTCCTCCGGACACTCTTCTCCGAGGGCCTCACTTTGAGCGCGCTGATCAGCATCGCCGCCCTCAAGAACCCTGATGGGACAGCCCTGATCGACGACGACGGCCCGCTCACGTACGCCGACCTGAACCACTTGATCGACGAAGCTACCGCCGACCTGCAGACCACTCGAGTAGACGTGCAGGAGCCCAACCACCGAAGCTTCGTAGTCGCCGTCGCCGCAGCTCTCCGCCAGAGCGCAGACGTAGTCCTCCACGAACCCTCCAAGTCCCCACCCCCGCAGAGCAGTCAACACTCGACGCCGAGCCGCCGACGAGGCCAGATCATCCTCCTGACCTCCGGCAGCACCGGCACCCCCAAAGAAGTCGAACGCGGCGGCGTCCGCATCACCCAAGCCCTCCCCATCGCGACTCTCCTCGGCGCACTGCCGATCCACGGCCCGATAGTCCTGACCGTCCCGATGTTCCACGGCTTCGGCCTGGGCTTCCTCGCCCTGGGCCTGGCCTTCGGCGTCCCGGTCGTTCTGTGGCGAAAGCTCAACCCACCAACAGTCGCCGAGTTCATCACCGACAACCCTGGCTGTCTCCTTGTCGGAGTCCCGCCCGTCCTGGCCCGGGTCGCCCGGGTACAAACCAGAGCCCACCCCGCGGCAGTGGTCAGCGGCGCAGGCCAACTCCACCCGTCCGTCGCCGATCGCCTCCGCACGACGTACGGCGACGTCGTTTTCAACCTCTACGGCTCCAGCGAAGAAGGCTGGTCCACCATCGCCGACCCAGCCGACCTCCGCGCGGCCCCAGGGACCATCGGCCGTCCCGCAGCAGGCGTCAAGGTCGCCGTCCTCGACGCCGACGGACGCCCGGTCGACGACGGCGAGATCGGCCATCTCTGCATCTCCGGCCGCCTCGAGTTCCAGCAGTACGGCGGGGGAGGGCGTCGCGCCCGCCTCGGCGGCATGAGCGACTCCGGCGACCTCGGCCACCGCGACCCGCAGGGCCGGTTCTTCGTCGACGGCCGCGCCGACGACATGGTCGTCACCGGCGGCGAGAACGTCTTCCCCGCCGAGGTCGAGAACGTCCTCCTGCAGCACCCGGCCGTCGCCGAGGCCCGCGTCGACGGCGTACCGGACGAGGAGTACGGCGCCCGCCTCGAGGCGACCGTCGTACGCCGAACTCCTTCGCACCCTGACGACGTACTCACGGAAGCCGAACTGATCGCCTGGGCCCGCACGCGACTCACCGGCGCGAAAGTCCCACGGACACTGCGATTCGCCGCCGTACTGCCGACGACGGCGAGCGGCAAGTACCGGCGTCGTGTGACCTGATCGACACAGGCGTACCAGTGCCGTCGCAGGTATCGTGACAAACATGTCTGACACCACCAGCTCGCAGAACGAAACCGTCATCGTCGCCGGAGCCCGGACCCCGATCGGGCGGCTGCTGGGCGGCCTCAAGGGCTTCACCGGAGCGGAGCTCGGTGGGTTCGCGATCAAGGGCGCGCTGGACAAGGCCGGCATCACCGGCGACCAGGTCGAGTACGTGATCATGGGCCAGGTGCTGCAGGCCGGCGCCGGCCAGATCGCCGCGCGCCAGGCCGCGGTCAAGGGCGGCATCCCGATGGACGTCCCCGCGATCACCATCAACAAGGTCTGTCTGTCCGGCCTGAACGCGATCGCCCTGGCCTCGCAACTGATCAAGGCCGGCGAGTACGACGTGGTGGTGGCCGGCGGGATGGAGTCGATGACGAACGCGCCGCACCTGCTGCCGAAGTCGCGCGAGGGCTTCAAGTACGGCGACACCACGCTGGTCGACTCGATGGCGTACGACGGACTGTGGGACGCGTTCACCGACCAGGCGATGGGTGCGCTGACCGACCAGGCCAACGACGAGGGCCTGAAGCTGACCCGCGAGGAGCAGGACCAGTTCAGCGCCCGGTCGCACCAGCTGGCCGCGGAGAGCTGGAAGAACGGCGTGTTCGCCGACGAGGTCGTCCCGGTCGAGGTCCCGCAGCGCAAGGGCGACCCGCTGGTCGTCGACACCGACGAAGGCATCCGCGGCGACACCACGGTCGACACGCTGGCCCGGCTGCGCCCGGCGTTCGGCAAGAACGGCACGATCACCGCCGGTTCGGCCTCGCAGATCTCCGACGGCGGCTGCGCGGTCGTCGTGATGAGCAAGAAGAAGGCCAAGGAGCTCGGCCTGACCTGGATCGCCGAGATCGGCGCCCACGGCTCGGTGGCCGGCCCGGACTCGTCGCTGCAGAGCCAGCCCGCCAACGCGATCGCCAAGGCCTGCACGAAGCAGGGCATCGACCCCGCAACGCTGGACCTGGTCGAGATCAACGAGGCGTTCGCCGCGGTCGGCATCGCCAGCGCCCGTGAGCTGAACGTCGACGTCGACAAGGTCAACGTCAACGGCGGCGCCATCGCCCTCGGCCACCCGATCGGCATGTCCGGCGCCCGCCTCGTCCTCCACCTGGCCCTGGAACTCCAGCGCCGCGGCGGCGGCACCGGCGCCGCCGCCCTCTGCGGCGGCGGCGGCCAGGGCGACGCCCTCATCCTCCGAGTCCCGGCAAAGAGCTGACCCGAGCCTGATGCCGACGCCGGCCCAGCCCCCACCCAGGCCGCTGCCCCCGGCGTCGGCTCGACGTTCGGCCTGCACACCAAGCCGAGCCGAGACTCCTTCGCTTGCCTGCACATCGGCTCCTGTGCCTACGCAGTTGACCTGGTCGCCGGTCATGGCGCCGACTCGACGTTCGGCCTGGGCACCCGTCCCGGCACTAGCAGCGGGTCCGACCCAGGCGCGGTTCGCCGTACCGGCTCGGGCCTCAACCTGCGCACCGGCACCGACCCAGGTCCCGTTCCCCGTACGAGCTCCGGCCTCGACGCAGGCACCGACTCACCCTCCGACGCGGGCGCGGATCCCCGTGCCGGCTCCGGCCTCGGCCTGGGCACCGGAACCGACCCAGGCGCGGATCCCCGCAATGGCTCCGGCCTCGGCCCGGGCGCCGATCCCCGCAATGGCTCCGGCCTCGGCCCGGGCGCCGATCCCGGCGTCGGCTTCGACCCGGATGCCGAGCCCGGTCCCGACTCAGCCGATACTGATCTGATGCCACGACGTACGCCGCCGGTCGCCGAACTGGTCGAACGTGCCCGCGCCGGTGAGTCCCGCGCGGTCGCGCGCCTCATCTCGCTGGTCGAGGACGAGTCGCCGTTGCTGCGCGAGGTGATGGCCGCGCTCGCGCCGCACGCGGGGCAGGCGCACATCGTCGGCATCACCGGGTCGCCCGGGGTCGGCAAGTCGACGTCCACCTCGGCGCTCGTTTCCGCGTACCGGGCGACCGGCAAAAGGGTCGGCGTACTGGCCGTCGACCCCTCATCGCCCTTCTCCGGCGGGGCTTTGCTCGGCGACCGGGTCCGCATGCAGGACCACGCGACGGACTCCGGCGTGTTCATCCGCTCGATGGCGTCGCGCGGGCACCTCGGCGGGCTGGCCTGGTCGACGCCGCAGGCCCTGCGCGTGCTCGACGCGGCCGGCTTCGACGTCGTGCTGGTCGAGACCGTCGGCGTGGGCCAGTCCGAGGTCGAGATCGCCGGCATGGCCGACACCACGCTGATCCTGCTCGCGCCCGGGATGGGCGACGGGATCCAGGCGGCGAAGGCCGGCATCCTCGAGGTCGGCGACATCTACGTCGTCAACAAGGCCGACCGCGACGGCGTACAGAACGTGACCCGCGACCTGCGCGCGATGCTCGCCCTGGCCGAGCGCGACGCCGACGCGTGGACACCGCCGATCCTGAAGACCGTCGCGAGCCGCAACGAGGGCGTCGACGAGGTGGTCGCGGCGATCGAGGACCGGCTGGTGTGGATGCGGGCGTCCGGCGTACTGGCGGAACGGCGGCGCAGCCGGGCCCGGGACGAGATCGAGGCGATCGCGATGACCGCGCTGCGCTCACGATTCGCGCACCTGCACGGCGACGCCCGGCTCGACGTCCTCGCCGCCAAGGTCGCGACCGGCGCGACCGACCCGTACACAGCAGCCGACGAACTGATCTCCGCCCTCTGACAAGCGCGAGCGCCGTACGCCGCTAGTCCCCGGGCCCGTACGCCGCCAGCCCCGCCCTCCTACGGCGGCCGACCTGTGGGCCTTATGTACGTCGCTGTCCGCGCCCTGCTCGGCGGTCGGCGAACTGACGCTCGGTAAGTGACTGCCCCCGCCCCTGGCACGCCGGGCCCGCTGACGCCCTGTTCGTCGCTGCCCCGGCTCGGCAGTCGACGAGTTGACATCCGCCCTCTGACCGCCGCCAGCGCCCACCCCCTGCTCCTTCCGTGTTGAGGGTACAAGCGGGCCCCCCGCAGCAGCCGAAGTTCTCCACAGGCAACCACCCCTGCGACAGTTGATGACGCTGTGTCACAGTGTCGGTGCCATGTGGTTGGATAGATCCGAATACGGGCAGGTAACCCGGTGCTTCCGTGCAGTGAGCGATCTGCGTCTCACGGCGGCGCGCCGGTGGCTGCCATGCCCCCCGATCCGTAACACAATGGGACTTGTTGCTGGTGAGCAGGATGCTGTGGGCTGTGTTCAGTCAGTGACAGATGGTGACTATCCGTGATAGAAACACAGTCGACCGAATTGGTTGCGAACGAGGAGTGGTGACATGCCGAAGAAGCTGCTGATCTGGCTGGTCATCGCCTTTGCGGCGTTCTACCTGTTCACCCAGCCAGAGGGTGCTGCGGACGCCGTAGGAGGTGCGTTCTCGGCCGTCGGTGATGCGTTCGGGAGCGTGATCACGTTCCTGTCCGCGCTGTTCAACTGATCCATCGCAGCCAAGTGTCCCGTCACGACCGATCGTGCGGGACACTTGGATGTAGGGATCGTGGCCGAACGGCCGACAGCGGGGTGGACAGGGGAGTGAGTGGATGGCCGGAATAGGCCTGTTCCGGATCTTCGACCCGAAGGTCCGGCGCCATCTCATCTCGGACGAGGGCGAAGTCGTCATCGACGAGGTGCGGCACCACTGGGTCGTGTTCGCGGTGCCGATGCTGGAGATCGCGCTCGCGACGGTGCTGCTGGTCGTCCTGCTGTGGAAAACGCCGGGCAACGCGTCGATCGCCTTGCTGGCGATCGTGCTGATCCTGCTCGCGCACGCCTTCTGGCGGTTCCTCACCGAGCACCGGGACCGGTTCGTGGTCACCAACATGCGCGTCATGCGGATCCGGGGCGTGTTCTCGCAGACCGTCGCGACCACCCCGATCGCCCGGATCCTCGACATCACCCTGCAGAAACCGATCGTCGGACGGTTCCTCGGCTACGGCCACTTCGTCTTCGAGTCGGCCGCGCAGGACCAGGGCTTCCGCGAGATCAGGTTCGTCAGCCGTCCCGACGACCGTGACCTCACCATCCAGCGCGTCATCCAGCGCACCGGCCTGCGCGCCTCCGCGAGCGTCGACGTCGTCCAGTCCGACGACGACGACACCGACGACGACGGCACCGGCCCGATCGGCATGGACTCCGCGCAGGAGGTCACCACCACCATCCCGCGCCAGGCGCCGGCTGCTTCCTCGTCCACCCGGGTGGCCAGCAGCAGCTCCAAGTCGATCTTCAACAGCGAGCAAGCCAACTGGACCGACCAGGAGCGCGAGGACTAGCCCGTACGGCGTACCGCTGCCGCTCCCGCAGGTCAAGATCCGTCGATCGGCTCCGACCTGATGGTGACGAACCCGAGTCCCATCACAGGAGGAACACGTGGCGCAGCTGCTGAAGGTCCAGAACTTCAACGTCTCGAGCGACGGTATCGCCGCCGGTCCCGACGAGCACCAGACCCTGGACAACCCGTTCGGCCTGCCCGGAGCGGAACGGCTGTTCAGCTGGGCCGGCGCGACCGCGAGCTGGCCCAACCGCACCGACCCCGGCGGCAGCCGGGGCCTCGACGACTACCTCACCCGCGACTTCACCCACAACATCGGCGCCGAGATCATGGGCCGCAACAAGTTCGGCCACCAACGCGGACCTTGGCTCGATCACCAGTGGCGCGGCTGGTGGGGCGACGAGCCGCCGTTCCGTACGCCGGTGTTCGTGATGACGCACCACCTGCGGCCGTCGTACAGCCTCGCCGACACCACGTTCCACTTCGTCGACGGCGATCCCGCCACGGTCCTCGCGCAGGCGCGCGAGGCCGCGCAGGGCAAGGACGTCCGGCTCGGCGGCGGCGTCAGCACCATCCGGCAGTTCCTCGACGCCGATCTCATCGACACGCTCCACGTCGCGGTCGCCCCGGTCGAGTTCGGCGCCGGCCGCAGTCTCTGGAAGTCCCCGGACGAGTTGCTCGACCGCTACCACCTGGACGTCGTACCGAGCCCCAGCGGCATCACCCACCACCTCTTCTGGCGCAGGTAGTCAGCTCTGGTGAGCCCCGGGGGCGGGGCTCACCAGGACAGGACCGTGGCGGCCCTTGCTCCTAGAGTCGTTCCCGTGGACACCATCGACGCGCAGATCACCGAGTACCTCACCCGGTACGCCGAGACGCTGACGGCTTTCGACGCCCGCGCCGCCGCCCAGCTGTGGGCGACGCCGGGCATGATCCTCGACGACCGGTACGCCGGCGTACTCGACTCCCGCGAGGCCATGGTCGAAGGACTCGAGCAGTCCTACCCGCTGTACCGGAAGCTCGGCCTGGCCTCCGTCGGCTACGAACTCCTGAACCAGGAGCAGCTGTCCGGCGCCATCACCATGGTCCGCGTTCGCTGGCTCTTCTACGATGCCGACGGCAACCAGTTGACCGACAGCAACGCCCACTACATCCTCCGGCAAGGCGACGACGGGCTGCAGGCGTGCGTCTGCGTCCAGACCGACGACCTCGAAAAGCTCCAGGCCTGGCGACCGAGCGCGGTATCGACCTGTCGGACCCGGCCTGATCAACGAGACCATTCGGCCGAAGCGTCGGGACCGCCCCGGCCGCGTGGGCTTTATCGGCTCGGTCGACGCCAAGCAATCGTCGGGTGGGCGGGATCCTCGTTGTCCACGACGACCTGCGCGCGCGACCGCGGCCGGATCTGGTCGACGTACAGGCGCTCGCCGGGGATGTACTTCGTGCGATAACGCTCCTCAGCGGCAGCAGCCGAGCTCATCCACGCCTGGTCGCGGGCGGCCCCGCGCCGAAGGACCTCGTCGAAGCTGACGTGCAGATAGATCAACAGATCCCAGTGCTCAACCAACGCCGACACCTGCAGAAACGCACCATCAGCAATCAGTACGGCGTCCGGCCGAGCCGTATGGACCGTCGCCTCAGCCAGCGGCTGCCCGTTCGGCTCCCGAATCGCAGTCGTGTACCGCCGGTCGCCGACCGGCCCGAGAGGCACCAGCAGGCGCCCACGGATCGCGTCGTGATCCCAGGAGTCGAGGTAGTAGCTCTCCGGCGACTCGACCGGGTACGCCGTCCGCAACTCCGGAGCCCGCTTGAAGTAGTCGATACCGGCCCGAACGACCTCCCGCCCGGTCCGCGCCCGCAGTACGTCGCCCAGCTCGTCCGCGAACGTCGTTTTCCCCGCCGCGGAACACCCGTCGATTCCCACCCGCACCGGATGCACCCGCTCAACAGCCAAGACCGCATCGGCCAACTCACCCAGTACGTCGCTACGCCGGCTCAATAGGTCTCCTTCGAAGAATTCCCGGCCAGAGCCTCACTGGCCAGGAAGTTGGCGATGGGCTGATTCAACCCGCCTGTTCCGGCTTTGGCGGGCGGCAGGATTGACCCGTTCGGGCGTTGGTCGACGCGGCGGTGATGATCTGGTCGAGTTTGTCGCGGGTGGTGAGGAGGTTGGCGGCCTGTTCGGTGATGCGGTCGCGTTCGGTCGACAGGCGGGTGAGGAGGGCGGGGGTGGCTCGGCCGTCGACTACGCAGGGGAGCAGGTCGAGGATCGACTTGCTGGACAGGCCGGCGGCGTACAGCTGCTGGATGAGTTGGACCCGGTCGACCGCGCTCTCGGGGTAGAGGCGCTGGCCGCTGGGGCTGCGGGTGGCGTCGAGGAGGTTGTGCTCCTCGTAGTACCGCAGGGCGCGGACGCTGACTCCTGCCCGGGTGGCGAGTTCGCCGATGCGCATGGTGACCTCCGTAACAGCTCTTGCCTCTGACGTCAGCGTCAGGTTTTAACGTGGTTCCATGATGACATCGAACGCCGGAACGACACCGGCAAGCCCCGTTGTTTCGGTCAAACCGGTCGAGCTGCGGCCGCCCGACCGCGGTACGGATCTGCTGGTGAAAGTCAGCGCGCCGGTGGGCGGACGAGACCTGCCGCTGATCGTCTTGTCGCACGGCTACGGGTCGTCGATGGACGGGTACGGGCCGCTCGCGGATTTCTGGGCCGCTCGTGGGTTCGTGGTGATTCAGCCGACGCATCTCGATTCGAGGACCGTCGGGCTGGCGCCGGAGGATCCCCGTACGGCGCGGTTGTGGCGGTACCGGGTCGACGACCTGAAGCGCGTCCTTGACCAACTGGATCTGATCGAGGACGCCGTGCCGGGGCTTGCCGGGCGGATCGACCGCGACCGGGTGGCCGTGGCTGGGCATTCGTTCGGCGGTCAGTCGGCGGGGGTGCTGCTGGGGTTGCGGGTTCTCGACCCGCGGGTCGGCGAGGACCTCTCCGACCCGCGGGTGAAGGCCGGCGTACTGATCGCCACCGCAGGCAAGGGCGGAGCCGATCTGACGCCGTACGCGGCCGAGCACTTCCCGTTCATGAACCCGGACTTCACCCACTTGACCGCGCCGGCCCTGGTCGTTGCCGGGGACAAGGATGACCTGCCGCTGTCGCATCGCGGGCCGGACTGGACGATGGATCCGTACCACCTCAGCCCTGGCGACAAGAGTCTGCTGACGGTGTTCGGGGGCGAGCACTCGCTGGGCGGGATCGCCGGGTACGAGGTCCGGGAGACGACGGACGAGGACCCGGATCGCGTGTCCCTGATTCAGCAGGCGACCTGGGCTTATCTCCGGCATGCGCTCGGGATCGAGAGCGCGAGCTGGGCCGCGGTACAAAAGGGGCTGTCGGCAACCAGCCGCGCTATCGGGAAGATCGAGTCCAAGCAGGTCTAGGGATGCCCCGCCTTCTGCGCGGCACAGGCCTAGGCGTGTCCCGTCAACTGCGGTGCCCGGCTCCGGCTCCGGCTCCGGCTCCCGGCTCCGGCCCAGGCCCAGGCCCAGGCCCAGGCCCAGGCCTGTCCCGCCTGCTGCGTGGCATTCGGGGCGGCGAGATCTGAGCGGCAGGCCCTAGCTGCGGGCCGTCCGGTCGAGGAAGAACGCGCGGACGTCCTCGGCGAGCAGGTCGGGGACCTCCATCGCGGCGAAGTGGCCGCCGCGAGGGAGCTCCGACCAGTGGACGATCTGGTAGCGCCGCTCGGCCAGGGGGCGTATCGACTGCGTGATGTCGTGCGGGAGGACCGCGACGCCGACCGGTACGAGGCACGGCTCGATGCGGCGTGGGGCGTCGTGGTGGAGACGGGCCGAGGACGCCGCCGTGGCGGTCAGCCAGTACAGGGAGATGTCGGTCAGCATCCGGTCGTCGTCGATCGGTGTGGCCGGATCCGTCCACTGGGCGAAGCGCTCGGCGATCCAGGCCAGCTGGCCAACCGGTGAATCGGTGAGTGCGTAGCCGATGGTCTGCGGGGCGGAGGCCAGAAGAGCCTGGTACGGAGGGCGATTGGCCATCAGGTGCTTGATCTTGGCGAGCCGGGCCTCGTCGGTCGCAGACAGCTCGGGAGTTACGTCGGGGTCCGGGCGAGTGGGGAGGTAGTTGACGTGTACGCCGACGACGCGGTCAGGGGCTACCGCGCCCAGGGCAAGGGAGATGCCTGCGCCGAAGTCGCCGCCGTGGGCGCCGTACTGGTGGTAGCCGAGGCGGTTCATCAGTTCGTCCCAGGCGGTGGCGATGCGGACCGTGTCCCAGCCGCGTTCGTGGGTCGGGCCGGAGAAGCCGTAGCCGGGAATGGAGGGGATGACCAGGTGGAAGTCCTGCGACAGCGGCTCGATCATGTCGAGGAACTCGAGGAACGAGCCGGGCCAGCCGTGGGTCAGGATCAGCGGGAGAGCATCCGGCTTGGGGGAGCGGAGGTGCAGGAAGTGGACGGTCTGGTGGTCGATCTCGGTGGTGAAGTGGGGGAGTTCGTTGAGCTCGGCCTCGTGTTTGCGCCAGTCGTACGTCGTGCGCCAGTGGTCGGCGAGTTCTTTGAGGCGGGCCAGGGGGAATCCGTAGTCCCAGCCGGCGTCGACGACCTCGTTCGGCCAACGCGTGCGGGCGAGGCGGTCGCTCAGGTCGTCAAGGTCGGCCTGAGGGATGGCGATGTAAAAGGGCTTGATCATGGGTCACCGGCTCTTGTTGATCGTTGGTTTGACTAACGTTAGAGTGACTAACGTTTAGAGTCCGAACGATAGCATGATCGTTAGGGAGACTAACGATTCGCTAGAGTGGAGAGATGGAGAACTCGTCCGAGAAGACGTCCCCCGCGTGGATGAAGCTGCCCAGCTGGCTGTTGTCGCAGACCGCGGCCCATTCGCAGCGGTTGCTGGCGGAGGGCTTCGCGTCGGTCGGCGCGCGCGGGTATCACTACCGGCTGATGGCGACGCTGGAGGAGTTCGGGCCGGCGAGCCAGGCCGAACTGGGACGACGGAGCGGGATCCATCTCAGCGACATGGTGGCAACGCTCAACGAGCTGGCCGAGGACTCTTTCGTCGAGCGATCCCCGGATCCGGGCGACCGGCGGCGCAACGTGATCTCTCTGACCACAGCGGGCGAGCGGCGATTGCGGGTCCTCGAGAAGCAATTGGCCAAGTGCCAGGATGAGCTACTGGCACCACTGTCCCCAGCAGACCGACGAAAGCTGAACGGGCTACTGACCAGGTTGGTCGCCCACCACGACCAGGGCGCAGGTACGCCCGAGGCACCTTGGCGCTGAGTGCTGACTGCCGTGTGCCGAGCGCCGAGTCGTCGCGAGGAACCACGACCGCGTCCATCGGGCGCCCAGTGCACCGGAGCTGGCCCGACCTCCGGATCACGTTCACCGAGTCGAGCGCCGAGCGCCAAGGACTCAGCGCCGAGTGCACCGGAGCCGACCCGACCTCCGGTTCATCTTCACCGGGTGGTGCACCGACGGCTGAGCGCCGAGCACACCGGAGCCGACCGACCTCCGGATCACGTTCACTGGGGCAAGCACCGAGCGCCGAGGACTCAGCACCGAGTGCACCGGAGCTGGCCCGACCTCCGGATCCCGTTCGCCGAGTCCAGCACCGAGCACCGAGCGCCGAGGGTCGAGCGTCGAGGACCCAACGCCGAGTGCTGGGCGCCGGGTGCTGGGCTGCTAGCCGCTGCTGACTTGGCCGATGCGCTGGCGCAGTGCACCTTGAGCGCAGAGTCGATCATCCGGAGGGAGAGCGATGAGTCAGACGCATCAGGTGGAGATCTTCGGTGAGGTTGTGACCAAGACGTACGTGGACTGGAGCCGGGACGAGCATCTGCGGGAGTGGGCTGCGCTGCAGGTGATCTCTGCTGCGAGGCCTGACCTGGTACCGGTGCCGATCGGCCTCGAGGAGCCGGAGCCGGAGCGGGAGCCGGAGCTGGAGGGGAAGCGCAGGCCCGGGCTGGAGGGGGAACTGGGGGCGGGGTCGGAGCGGGAGCTGGGCCGGGGACTGGGGTCAGGCCCAGAGCCGGGAGTCGCGTCGGGGCTGGGCCCGAGGCCGGAGCCGGGGCCGGAGTGGGAGCGGGCGGGTTCGGAGTCGGGACTGGAGTCGCAGCGGGAGCCGGGGGCGGCGGGGTTGGAGCGGGGGCGGGAGTTGAGGCAGCGGCCGGAGTCCGGGGTGGAGTTGGGGGCGAGGGCGTTGGGGAAGGTGAGGGCAGGGGCGGGGCGGCCGGTGGTGGTGATGAGTCGGCTTGCCGGCGTACCGATGGGTGGGTGTTTGTCGGCGGCGCAGCTGGATGGGCTTCGGGTGGCGCTTGATGCGTTGTGGTCGGTTCCTTCGGAGGGCGTCGAGTCGATTGATTGTGGGCGGTTTGTTGCTCGGGTCAGGCGGTCGGTCGTGTCCTGGGATGGGGGAGGGGTCATTGCCGAGGCGCATGAGGTGGCGCGGGAGTGGCTGGCGGGGGCGGACGCTGACGAACTGGTGGAGCCGCGGGTGCCTGTGATCGGGCACGGAGATCCGAATCTGGCGAACTATCTCTGGGACGGTGAGCGCGTACGGATCATCGACTTCGAGGACTCCGGGCGGAGCGACCTTGCTGTCGAGTTGGCCAACCTTGTTGAGCACCTCGCCTCTCGCGGCACCGACTGGCGGCCCTTTCTCAGCCGGTATGACGTGGATGCTGAGCGCCTCCGGGCCGCGCGGCGGTTGTTTGCGGCGTTCTGGCTCACGCTCATCCGCCCGGGCGGTCCATCGGCGCATCGCAACCCGCCGGGAACCGCCGAAGCACAGGCCGAACGGCTCCTCGGTCTGCTCCGGTAGGCGGCGCGGCGTACCACCGCGACCACGCGAGCCGGACGGCTCCTCAGTCTGTTCGGTAGGCGGCGCGGCGTACCACTGCCACCACGCGAGCCGAGCGGCTCCTCAGTCTGCTCCGGTAGGCGGCGCGGCGGTGTACCACTGCCACCACGCGAGCCCTCGTCTCCGCGCGCCACGGCTCAGCCCGGCCAGGGCGATCAGCGTCACCGCGAGCCCGCCGGTCATCATCCACTTCCCGCGACGCGCCGTGTGCTGGTCCGCGACCCACTCGCCGGCGTCGACCAAGGCCAGCGCCACCGACGGGTCCGACGGCCGGTAGACGATCGTCAAGGGCGCCGCGTATCGGGTCCCAGGTCGCGGCGTCTGCTGTCCGTCCGCCATGCCCTCGTCGCCGTTCACGTGGGCGTCGGCCAGTGCGGTCCTGATCTCCCGGCCGTCAGTAGTCCGAAAGACGACCTCCGGATTGCTGATGCCGCCGCGCCTCACGTCCACTTGCACCGACGATGCGACGGTCTCCGTCCCGTTGGTCAGCAGGTCCCGGCTGAACCCCTGCCGATGCGAAATCTCCGCCAGCCCCAACCCACCGACCACCGCCACCACCAGCGCGGGCACACCGAGCCATGTCGGCCCCCGGCCGGGCCAGTCCACGTCCTTTCCCACCTCAGCCTCCTTGGCCAGTCGACGCGATGAGCTTGGCCAACCGCGGGATACGCCGGCGTGGACGACCCGACGAGGCTGGTACCGCGGCCGAACGAGCCGGCCAGCGGCACCAGCAGCGCCGTACTCCGAGCCAGTCCACGTTCTCTCCCACTTCAGCCCTCTCGACCAGTCGACGCGATGAGCTTGGCCAACCCGTTGGACGGACTACCGATGAGGCGGACGTCGCCGCTTCGGTGCCGGCTTCGTGCAGGATCTGAGCAGCGCCGTCGAACAAGCCGTCCACCTCGACCACCCCCAGGCGAGCGAAGCCTGCGCGCTCCACGCCCGCCGGATCGGATCCCAGCGAACCCAGACCCGCCAACCGCACCATCGCCTCGGGGTGCGTTCGGCGTCGGTGCTTGCAAACCGTAGCGGCGCTGGTTGTGAGCGGCCAAGGCTGGTCGCGGAAAAATGTCCGAGGCGTGCGCCAGACTGCCGGTATGGCTGAGTTCTTGCGAAGTGAACAGTTTCGGGGTGGGCGGATTCATCTGTCGGACCTTGCCGGGCTCGAGATTCGTGACTGTGAGGTCGACGGGCTGAAGATCGTCGACTGCTACGGGAGTGACGTCTACGTCGGTGGGGCTTTCGAGCGGCTCGTGGTGAACGACGTCGACGTGACGGCGTACGTCGAGGGCGAGCTCGATCGGCAGCATCCGGCGCGGGTGGCGGCGCGGGAAGCGCGCAGCGTCGAGGACTACCGGGCGGTCTGGGACGTCGTCGAGGGGTTGTGGGCCGCGACGATCGAGCGCGCAAGGAAGTTGCCTGAAGCAACGCTTCAGGAGCGGGTCGACGGGGAGTGGTCGTTCGTCGAGACCCATCGGCACTTGCTGTTCGCGAGTGATGCCTGGCTCGGCAACGCGGTGCTCGAGGAAGCCGCCCCGTACAACTCACTGGGGTACCCGGCCGGTGGGACGCCGGACGAGGAGGCGGCCAACCTCGGGCTCAGCCTGGACGCCACGCCGACGCTCGACGAGGTGCTCGACGCCCGGCGCGCGCGGATGGCCGTGATGCGGCAGACCGTCGACGCACTGACCGACGCCGAGCTCGATCGGGTTTGCGGACGCAAGCCGGCCGACCCGTATCCGGACCAGGAGTACGTCGTACGGCGGTGCCTGAAGGTGATCCTGAAGGAGGAGGCCGAGCACCACCGGTACGCCGTACGGGATCTTGCGGTGCTGGAGGCTGTCAGATCCGGGCCGGTGCGTTCGTAGAGGGGGTGAACGCACCGTAGACAAGGAGCCTTTCATGACCGCGATCTACACCTTCGACGTCTTCTCCACTCTCGACGGGTTCGCCTCGTACGACGACGGCGACTGGGGTGGCTACTGGGGCAAGCAGGGGCCCGAGTTCCTCGAGCGCCGCCTCGCGCTGTACGGCGAGGAGCAGCGGATGGTGCTCGGCGCCAACACCTACCGGCAGATGGCGGAGATCCTCGGCTCGATCGAGCTCGACCCGGTGAATGCCCGGATGTACAACCTGCCGACGACGGTCGTGTCGGCGACGCTCGAGGGGCCGCTCAACTGGCCGGACGCGACGCTCGAGTATGGCGATGCCGTCGACGTCGTGGGCCGGTTGAAGGAGGAGTCGCCGGTTCCGTTGCGGTCGAACGGGAGCTTGCTGCTCAACCGATCGCTGTTGGACGCCGGGCTGGTCGATCGGGTGCTGCTGACCATCTTCCCGGTGATCACCGGTCAGACCGGGGCGGAGCCGATCTTCCTGGGGACCAAGGATTTCGACCTGGAGCTGCTCGAGAGCCGGACACTTGACGGCAGCATTCAGGAGCTCATCTATCGGCCGACGCTCCATGGTTGAGGGTCGGCTGGTAAGCGTCGTACCGCCGGAGCCAGTCGGCGTGGACCTCTGGTGGATGGGCGTTCTGGACGCAGAACTCGTTGCCCTCCGGATCGGCCATCACGACCCACGGGCGGTCGTCGCCCTGGCCGATGTCGACGCGGGTGGCGCCCAGTGCTTCCAGCCGGGCGACCTCCGCTGCCTGGTCCTCCGGGCGGAGGTCGAGATGTAGGCGGTTCTTGCCTGAGCGTGGTTCGGGCACTTTGATGAACAGCAGGTCGGCCACGACACAGTCCTCGCGGCTTCCCTCGGGCGGCTCGACGACCCACTCGGGATCGACGTCCCGGCTGATCACCCAGTCCAGCGCCTCCGCCCAGAACCTGGCGAGCCGCCCGGGGTCGGTGGAGTCGACGATCAGTGCACCGATACGCAGGCCCATGCGGCCACCGTACGGAGGGTGAGCGCGGGGCGTCGATAGGATTTCGGCGCAGGTGGTTGATGGCGTCGGCAGGGGGCGGCGCGAGTGCGCTGTGCTCGTCGCGTTGGCGTGCAGGCGGTCCGCTATCCCATCGGGCGTTCCGACCGGTACGCCGGGGCGGTCGCGCTCGGTCGCATCGGATTCGCCGTCGTGTTGGTCGCGATCCTGTGGGGGCGTTCGGGAGTCGGGGCATCTGGGCGTTCCGACCGGTGGGTCGGTTGGCTGCCGTCGGTCGCTTCGGACTTGCGGTCGTGGTGGCGTGACACCCCCACTGATCAACCTCCGGTGAGAGTCGGTCTTCTGCCTGGGCTGAGCGTGGGAACCTGTGCAACGCGGCGCTTGATCAGTGGTGGACGTCGGTGTGTTGCGATCCTGTGGCGCGTTCTGACCGGTTGGCTGCGGTCGGTCGATTCGGACTCGTCGTCGTGGCGGTCGCGACGGCCCGGACCTGCGGTAACCACAAGCCAAGGCCACTACCTCGCCGCCCACGCCTGATCACGCGGCTCGCGATGGCGGCGGTGGACTTGGCCGTCTAGGGGGTGGTTCGGTGGTTGGGCCGGCTTGATTGCCTTGAGTGGGTAGCCGGCCTTGATGGCGACTCGGCAGGAGGCGGGGTTGTCGAGCTGGTGCAGGAGATCGACGGCTTGTACGCCGTATGAGAGGGCCCAGGTCGTGAGGGCGTCCAGGGGCGCTGGGAGGGATGCCTCGGACGCGGGGCGGGGCCGTTGTCCAGTAGCCGGGCTCGGGGGAGTCGAGGTTCTTGAGGACGGCGTCGCTCAGGAGTGTGGCTGAGTCCAGGACGGCGAAGGACATGCATTCACCGGTGGATCAGGTTGTTCCTGAGTGGCGATCCACTCATGGGGTGCTAGGCCTCGATGAGTGTGGTGGTGGTTGGGCGTCAGGTTGTGCACTCGGCGACTCGGGCTCGGAAGGCTTGGACTGCTTCGGGGGAGCCGGCTGTTTGGACCGCGTCGGTGTCGGCGCGGCCCCAGAGCCACAGGAGGATGGTGGTGGGGTCGCCGTAGATCTCGGCGGCGACGTCGGCGTCGGTGTCGCGGGTGACGGTGGCGCTGGTGGCGTCGGCCTTGGTGGTCCACGAGTTGCCTTCGGCGGTGACGCGGACGGTGGCGTCGACGGGCGACGTGGTGTCGCCTTCGGCCCACCACGGGCCGCCGAGCATCAGCGAGAGGACCTCGTCGATGCCGTCCAGCGCCAGGTCGCGGTCGATCGGGGTCGCGACGGCGTGGGCGAGCTCGGCGTCGACGCGGTGGACGGCGGTTTCGAGGGTCATCCGGCGGTACCAGAAGCCCGACGTCTTGTCCGTCGGCGAGAAGGTCCAGGTCTCCAGCGAGGTGCCGGCCTGCTCCAGGGCACTCAGGATCGCCGAGCGGGCTTCGTCGTACAGGCTCAGTGGTTCGCGGGCGTCGAGGTCCGGCGGCCACGGGTCGGGCAGGCGGCCGAGGCGGAGGATCTCGATCTTGTGCAGGTAGACGGTCGCCGTGTGCCGGACGACCGACTCGACGGTCCAGCCAGGGCAGGGCGGGACGTCGGCGGTCAGGCCGAGGCGCGCGACCTCCGCGAGGCGCGCCGAATCCGCCCGCAGGCAGTCGAGATAGAAAGCAGCAGACAACGACATCCGCAGATCATGGCAGGTCCCACGGACAGTTTCCGACGCAGCATCCGCACCGTCAGGCGTCCGCACCGTCAGGGCCTCCGCAACATCAGGCGTTCCGCTCCCGCACGGCCGACGCCCACCCGGCCGTCTCCGCGTTGCTGAGCTCGACGACCCTCTCGGCCAGCAACTGAGCAGCATTCTCGGCCTCGGCGTACCGCCCCGCGCGCCCGGCGTACAACCAGGCCTCGTTGCGCAGCTCTTCCGCCGTACGCCGGTACGTCGGGTACGTGTCGCGCAGCCCGAACAGCGTCCGCGCCCCCTCGGCGAGCGCGATGAGCCCGCCCAGCGACGGCGCGAACCACAGCGGGGCGTCGAGAGCGACCGACACGGCGATCAGCAGCGCCGCCGCGAGCTGGACGACGCCGAGCCAGAGGTAGGCCAGCCGATGCCGCCGGGCCTGCTGGGCGTACCAGCGAAAGCGGATACCGATCAGCTCTTCCGCGGGCGACTCGGCGCCCAGGGCGGGGAAGTCGGGGTCCATGGTCAGCACAGTACGGTCAGGGCATGTCTGGTGGTGCCCCGCCTACTGCGCGGCACCCGGCACGGCACCTCGGCACACGGGAGCCAAGCTCACGATGCTTCGCATCGCTCGTCTCCCGCACGCCGAGCTACCGCACCGGGCACCTGCTCGCTACGGCGGAGCACCACCAGACATGCCCTAGTGTTTCGTGCATGGCGAGGAAGAAACCGTTGCCGTTCGACCCGATCGACGAGGCTTCGCGACAGTGGGGGCGGCGCTGGGGAGCGGTGGAGCAGATGCGGGCGGTGACCTCGCTGATGCGGGCCCAGCAGATCGTGATCGGTGAGCTGGACGAGATCCTGCGCAAGCACAACCTGAGTTTCGCCCGGTTCGAGGCGCTGGTGCTGCTGACGTTCTCGCGGCGTGGTTCGCTGCCGCTGGGCAAGATGGGCGAGCGCCTGCAGGTCCATCCGACCTCGGTGACCTCGATCGTCCGGCGGCTGGAAGCGGCCGGTCTGGTGACCCGCACGCCGCACCCGGACGACGGCCGCGCGGTGCTCTGCGAGATCACCGCCGAGGGGCGCGAGCTGGTCGAGAAAGCGACGGACGACCTGGTCAAAGCCGACTTCGCGCTGCGTGGACTGACCGACGAGCAGCTCAAGGTCCTGTGGTCCGTGCTCGAGCCGTTGCGGCACAACGCCGGCGACTTCTGAGGCCCCGAACACCGCTGACACCTCCCCGCACTGGGAAATAGTTGGACGTCCTAGTATTTTGGGACCATGGACGCTGAGCAGATCGGTGCCGGCCGGAGCCGGTGGCAGGCGCGGTACGACGCTTCCCGGCGGCGGGAGGCGGACTTCACGACCCTGTCCGGCAGTGAGGTCGAGCCGGTCTACGGCCCGCCGGAGGGGTACGACGACCCGCGGATGGAGCGGATCGGCTGGCCGGGCGAGTTCCCGTTCACCCGCGGCCTCTACGCGACCGGGTACCGCGGCCGGACCTGGACGATCCGGCAGTTCGCCGGGTTCGGCAACGCCGAGGACACCAACGCGCGGTACAAGATGATCCTGAACGGCGGTGGCGGCGGCCTGAGCGTCGCGTTCGACATGCCGACGCTGATGGGCCGCGACTCCGACGACCCCAAGTCGCTCGGCGAGGTCGGCCACTGCGGCGTCGCGATCGACTCCGCGACCGACATGGACCGGTTGTTCAAGGACATCCCGCTGCAGGACGTCACCACCTCGATGACGATCTCCGGGCCGGCCGTCCCGGCGTTCGTGATGTACCTGGTCGCCGCCGAGCGCCAGGGCGCCGACATCACCAAGCTCAACGGTACGCTGCAGACCGACATCTTCAAGGAGTACATCGCCCAGAAGGAGTGGCTGTTCCCGCCGGAGCCGCACCTGCGTCTGATCGGTGACCTGATGGAGTACTGCGCCGCCAACATCCCGGCGTACAAGCCGCTCAGCGTCTCCGGCTACCACATCCGCGAGGCCGGTTCGACGGCCGCGCAGGAGCTGGCGTACACGCTGGCCGACGGGTTCGCGTACGTCGAGCTGGGGCTGTCCAGAGGCTTGGACGTCGACGTGTTCGCGCCCGGGCTGTCGTTCTTCTTCGACAGCCACCTGGACTTCTTCGAGGAGATCGCCAAGTTCCGCGCGAGCCGCCGGATCTGGGCCCGCTGGCTGCGCGACGAGTACGGCGCGAAGACCGACAAGGCGCAGTGGCTGCGGTTCCACACCCAGACCGCGGGGGTCTCGCTGACCGCCCAGCAGCCGACGCTCAACGTCGTCCGGACCGCGGTCGAGGCGCTCGCCGCGGTGCTCGGCGGCACGAACTCGCTGCACACCAACGCGCTCGACGAGACGCTCGCCCTGCCGACCGACCAGTCGGCCGAGATCGCGCTGCGGACCCAGTCGGTGCTGATGGAGGAGATCGGGGTCACCAACGTCGCCGACCCGCTCGGCGGTTCCTGGTACGTCGAGGAGCTGACCGACCAGATCGAGGCCGAGGCCGAGGCGATCTTCGCGCGGATCAAGGAGATGAGCCCGGACGGCTCGATGACGGCCGGGATCCTGCACGGGATCGAGGAGGGCTGGTTCATGGCCGAGATCGCCGACGCCGCCTTCGAGTACCAGCAGAAGCTGGAGAAGGGCGAGAAGAAGATCGTCGGCGTGAACACGCTGACCGACACCGTCTCGGGCGAGCTGGAGATCCTCCGGGTCAGTCACGAGGTCGAGGTCGAGCAGTGCCGGGTGCTCGCGGCGCGCAAGGCGCAACGCGACGAGGACCAGGTGCGTCGTACTCTAACGGCGCTGGTCGCAGCGGCAAGGGGGACCGGCAGCCTGATCGAACCCATGCTGGAGGCGGCGCGTGCGGAGGCCACGATGGGGGAAATCTGTGACGTTCTTCGGATCGAGTGGGGCGAGTACCGAGAGCCCGCCCGCTTCTGAGGACGCCGTCCCGGAGGTCCCGCCGTCCACAGGGCGCCGGCGGGGCCGTGCCTCCACCCAGGCCGACAAGCAGGCCCAGACCCCGGACAGCAGGGGCGTGGTGGTCTGCGGGTCCGACCGCACGATGCTGCGCGTCGTCACCGAGCTGGTCAGCTCCGGCGAGCAGGTCACCGCGATCGTCAACCCGGCGTCGCGGCACATCGAGCGGATCGGTGAGCTCGGCGCGCAGGTGATGGGTGTCCGGGTGGTCCGCGAGTCCGTACTGCGGCGCGCCGGGATCGACTCCGACGGGACCAAGCCGTCGGCCGCGCGGGCCCTGGTGCTGCTCGACGCGGACGACGTCCACAACGTGCACACCGCGCTGACCGCGCGCGACATGGACGAGAACCTGCGGATCGTCGTCCAGATGGTCAACCCGCGGATCGGTGCCCAGCTGCACCAGCTGCTCGGCGACTGCGTGGTGATCTCCGGCCCGTCGCTGGCCGCGCCCGCGTTCGTCGCGGACGCGCTCGAGGACGACGAGCTGACCTGGCTCGAGCTCGGCGGCCGCCGGATGGTGGCCGGTCCGGCGGCGCTGATCCGCGAGAAGGTCACGGTGCTGGCCGACACGACCTCGTCGGCGACACCCGACCTGCTGCCGCAGTCCAGCGACGACCCGGCCGGGGACATCGTGCTCGGCACCGGCGTCCATCACCTGCGGCGCAAGCGCGACGTACGGCGTACGGGCTGGGTGATGGCGACGCGGGACGTGCTGGATCGGCGGGTCCGGGTGATCGCGGCGGTGATGGCTTCGCTGGTGGTGATCGGTACGGCGCTGACGCACTGGATCACCGGCGTCGAGTGGCTGCGGGCGCTGTACCTGGTGATGGGCGCGGTGACGTCGGCCGGGATCGAGGACGACGTGTTCGCCGACGCTCCGCCGTACGCGAAGGTCGCGGCGGTGGTGGTGCAGCTGACCGGGATCGTGCTGGTCGCGCTGCTGACCGCGGTGATCGTCGACTCGCTGATCGGGGCCCGGTTGTCGCGGGTGATCGGCGGGGTCCGGGGGAGACCGAAGAACCACGTGATCGTCTGCGGGCTCGGGACGGTCGGGGCGCGCGTGCTGGAGATCCTGTCCGAGCGCGGCGTCGCGGTGGTCGGCGTCGAGCAGGACGAGGAGGCGCCCGGCGTACAGACCGCTCATCGGCTGCGGATCCCACTGGTGATGGGCGACAGCAGCCAGGAGGAGACGCTGCGGCTGGCCGGGGCGCCGCAGGCCCAGGCCGTGCTGGCGCTGACCGACGGAGACATCACCAACCTGGAGACCGCGATGGTGGTCCGGGACCTGAACGACGACGTCCGGATCACGATGCGGATGTTCGACCACGACCTGGCCCACAAGGTCGAGCGGATGCTCGGGCTCGGGCACAGCCGGTCGGTGTCGATGCTGGTCGCGCCGGCCATCGCGGCCGCGGTCGCGAACCGGCGTACCCAGGCGACCGTCCCGGCCGGACGCCGGGTGCTGCTGCTGACCGAGGTGACCGTCGAGCGGGACTCGGTCGCGGTCGGACGGCGGCTCGGCGAGCTGGACGAGCCGGGCGGTCTGCGGGTGCTGGCCCGGGCCGACGGAGTCGACTGGGACTGGTCGCCGACCTTCGAACGGACCCTGCGCGCAGGCACCCGGCTGGCCGTCGCGGGGACCCGGAGCGGGCTGGCCAGGCTGCTGCTGGTGACCCGCGCGCCACACCGACCGGGCCGGTCGGGGAGGATAGGACCATGAACCGAGACGTAGTGACCGGAGGGCAGCGGTGAGCCAGCCGAACTTCTCCCGACCTGGAGCGATCGACCTGTCGTCCCTGCGGCAGCCGCCCGCGCGTCCCGCGGGCCCCGGCGGCCCTGGCCCTGGTGGCCCTGGCCCGGGCGGCCCCGGTCCTGGTGGCCCGGCCGGACCCGGCGGCGTGACCGGCCCGTACGTGCTGAACGTGTCCGAGCCGACCTTCCAGACGGACGTGATCGAGCGGTCCGTCCAGCACCCCGTGGTGGTCGAGTTCTGGTCGCCGCGGTCCGAGGCGTCGGTGGCGCTGAGCCCGGTGCTGGCCCGGCTGTCGACCGAGTACGACGGCAAGTTCGTGCTCGCCCGCGTCGACGTCGACGCGAACCCGCAGCTGGCCCAGGCGGTCGGCGTCCAGAGCATCCCGCTGGTGATCGCGGTGCTGCGCGGCCAGGTCGTGCCGCTGTTCCAGGGCGCGCTGGGCGAGCCCGAGGCGCGGCAGTACCTGGACCAGCTGTTCACGGTCGCGGTGGCGAACGGCATCACCGGTCGCGCCGAGCCGGTCGGCCCGGCCGCGCCTGGTGACGAGGCCGCGGAGCCCGAGGTGGACCCGCGGTACGAGGCGGCCGAGGACGCTGTCGCCGCCGGTGACCTGGACGGCGCGATCGCGGCGTACGAGGCACTGATCAGGGAGACGCCGGCCGACGCCGAGGCGAAGGCCGGGCTCGCGCGGGTCCAGCTGGTGAAGCGGACGCGCGACGTACCGGCCGAGGTGCGGACGCGGGCGACCGAGCACCCTGAGGACATCGAGGCGCAGTTGCTGGTCGCCGACGTGGATCTGATGGGCGGCCATGTCGAGGACGCGTTCGCCCGGCTGATCCGGACGATTCAGGCCACGGCCGGCGACGAGCGCAACACGGTGCGCCTGCACCTGCTGGAGCTGTTCGAGGTGGTCGGCGGTGACGACGAGCGGGTGATCCGGGCGCGCAAGCAGTTGATGACCGCGCTGTTCTGAGTGCATGGGTGGCACCCCGGTGGGTGCCACCCATTTCCTTGTCTCTGGGTGTGAACTATTGACAGTTGCCGGGCTGGCTTCTGAGAATCATTCACATGTCTCTGGAAGCGCGGATCCACGGTCTGCTGCCGGCGCTGAGCCCGGCACAGTCGCTGGTCGCGCACGAGGTCCTGCGCGACCCGGCCGCCGTGGCGTCCTCGACGATCGGTGAACTGGCCGCACGCTGCGGTACGTCGCTGCCGAGCGTGACGCGGTTCTGTCTCGCGCTCGGGCTGGGCGGCTACGCCGAACTCCGGTTGGCGCTGGCGGCCGAGGGTGGTCGCGGCAGCACGAGCTGGGAGCGGGGGACCGGCACCGAGGTCAGCCCTGACGACACGCTGGACGACCTGCTCCGGACGTTGCTGCGCGCCGACACCAAGGCGCTTGAGGACACGGTCGCCCAGCTCGACGTCACGACGCTCGGGCAGGCCGTCTCGGCTCTCGTCGATGCCCGACGCATTGACCTGTACGCCGTGGGCGGGTCGGCGTCCGTCGCCGACGACCTGCGGCTGCGACTGCACCGGATCGGGCACGTCGCCTGCGGGTGGAGCGACGTGCACAACGCGCTGACCAGCGCGGCCCTGCTCGGCGCCGGAGATGTTGCCCTCGGCATCTCTCATACCGGGGAGACCAACGAGGTGCTGGAACCGTTGCGCAGGGCCCGGGCCCTGGGGGCGACCACCGTTGCCGTCACCAACTACCCGCGGTCCCGGCTGGCACGCGAGGCCGATCTCGTCCTGGTCACCGCCGCGCGCGACATCACCTTCCGGACCGGTGGAATGGCCGGCCGGCACGCGCAGATGATCGTGCTCGACGCGCTCTACCTGGGAGTCGCCCAGCGCGACTACCAGCGCTCCGTCCAAGCCTTCGACCGCACCGCAGAAGCGGTCGCCGACCATCGCACACCCCACCGCTGAGCTCCACCGCCCTGGAGGAACCATGCAAAGCCCTCACCAGAAGCTAGGACCGAGCCGCCGTACGCTGCTCCTGGGCGCCGGCGCCGCGGCTGCCGCAGCAGCGACTGCAGCGCCCGCCGCAGCAGCACCCGCCGCCCAAGCCCCGCCCGTCTCCGGCCCCACCGAAGCATCCCAAGTAGTTGCCCCTGACAACTTATCTGTCCCCTCACCGGACGACCTGCCCCTCACCGGCGGCCCCGACTTCCCCATCGGCCTCTTCTGGCCACCCCACCCCTACGAGAGCACCGCCAAGCGCTTCACCGAGATCGCCGACGCCGGCTTCGACTTCGTCATCTCCGGCAACTACGCCGGCGACGGCAACATCTTCCAGTACCAGCTCGACCTGGCCCGGACCGCCGGCCTGCAGATGCTGATCTCCGACGACATCCAGATCCGCAACATGTCCCGCTGGTTCTCGATCTCCGACCAGCCGACGGACTTCCTCACGATCACCCCGGCCGAGGCGCGCGAGTTCTACACCCGCGCCCGCGACGCGTACGGCCCGTACTCCTCGCTGGCCGGCTTCAACTTCTACGACGAGCCCGGCGCCGGCTGGTACCCGACCTTGGCGAAGGCGCTCGCCGTCTCGCGCGAGCTCGCCCCGCACCTGCTGCCGTACATCAATCTGCTCCCGTCCGACGACCCGGCGTACTACAACTCCTTCGTCGACGTGGTGAAACCCTCGCTGGTCTCCTTCGACCGCTACCCGCTGCTCTCGGACGGCCGCGAGGACGGCAACTACTTCCACAACTGGGCGATCGTCCGCGACGCCGCCCTGCGCGGCAACGTGCCGGCGTGGGTCTTCATCCAGACCCTCGCCTACAACGGCCACCGCGAACCGACGGCCGCCGAGCTGCTCTGGCAGATCAACATCAGCCTCGCGTACGGCGCCAAGGGCATCCAGTACTTCACCTACTGGACGCCGGAAGCCGCCCGCGGCGAAGGCTTCGGCCCGGCGCTGATCACGGTCGACGGCAAGCGCACACCCCGGTACGCCGCCGCGAAGAACATCAACAACTCCTGGCTGCACCCGGTCGGACGCCAGCTGAAGCCACTGGTCTCGGAGTCTGTCGTCCACGCGAACGAGACCCCGCTGCCGAACGGGACCGTCGGCTTCACGCCCACGGATCTCGTCACCGGGGTCACCGGCTCGCCGACGGTGATCGGCACGTTCCGCTCCCGGGATGCCGCGTCGACCGACCGCTGGTTGCTGGTCGCCAACCGCTCCCACTCGGCGGCCTCCCGGACGACGCTCACGTTCAACCCGGCGAAGGTGACCGGCGTCGACGTGTTCCACCCGGTCTCGGCGAAGTTCGGCGCGAACCGGGGGAGCGGCCTGCCGGTCAACCTCCCGGCGGGCGGCGCGCAGTTGCTCCACCTGCACACCCGCTGATCCCGGGCTCGCCGGGTCTGCGACCGCTGAGCCCGCCGCGACGGCTGCTCCTTCGGGTGGAGCAGCCGGCGGGCGGGCGTACGGCGTACGGGTGGACCTGCACAGAACCTTCACGAGTCGTCCCCGGTTCCTGACCAGTCCGGCTCCTAGGCTCGCAGCATGCCAGTCAACGCAGCGGGCGCGAGGATCCTCGTCGTCGAGGACGAGCCGGTCATCAACCAGGCGGTCGCCGACCGGCTGCGAGGATCCGGGTACGACGTCGTCCAGGCCTGGGACGGACCAGGCGCGGTGACGCAGTACGAGTCGGCCCAGCCCGATCTCGTGGTGCTGGACGTGATGCTGCCTGGGTTCGACGGCCACGAGGTGTGCCGCCGGATCCAGGCAGCGCGCCCGGTGCCGGTCCTGATGCTGACCGCTCGCGACGACGAGGCCGACATCCTGATCGGCCTGGGGGTCGGCGCCGACGACTACCTGACCAAGCCGTTCCGTATGCGCGAACTGGTCGCGCGGGTCGGAGCCCTGCTCCGCCGCGTCGAGCGGGCCGCCGAGCTGGCGAACCGCGTGGACACCCCCGACCTCGGTGACCTCCGCGTCGACGCCGCCGCTCGCCGGGTGTGGGTCGGCGACGCGGAGATCCACCTGACGCCGACGGAGTTCGACCTGCTGCTGTGCCTGGCGCGCACTCCTGGCGACGTACTGACCCGCGAGAACCTGTACGCCGAGGTGTGGGGCTGGCCGGGTGCGTCCGGCACCCGCACGGTCGACAGCCACGTGAAGGCGCTGCGCGCCAAGATCGGCCCCGACCGCATCCGCACCGTCCACGGCATCGGCTACGCCCTGGAACCAGGCGGCAGCGCATGAACAACCCCAGCGAGCCCTCGCCTTCCTTCACCCCCGTCGACCGAGCCCCGCGGTCCGCACCTCTCGATCAGGTGCGCTCCGTCAAGGCCAAGCTCGGCCTGCTCGTGGCGGTCAGCACCACCCTGGCCTCCGTACTGGCCGCGGTCGGCGCCGTCGGCAGCGTGCCAGTCTGGCTCAGCATCCCCGTCACTGTCGCGCTGGCACTCGCGGTGACCCAGTTGCTCGCCGTCGGCATGACCTCCCCGCTGCGCGAGATGACGGCCGCAGCCCGCGGCATGGCGCGCGGTGACTACTCGGTCCGCGTCACCGCCTCCTCCAGCGACGAGGTCGGCGAACTCGGCCGGGCCTTCAACCGCATGGCCGAAGACCTCGCCGCCGTCGACCGCCAGCGCCGCGAACTCGTCGCCAACGTCAGCCACGAACTCCGCACCCCCCTCGCCGCCCTCTGCGCCGTACTGGAGAACCTCGTCGACGGCGTCGCCGAGCCCGACCCCGTCGCTCTCCGCACAGCGCTTGACCAGGCCGAACGCCTGTCAGCGCTGGCCTCCGACCTGCTCGACCTGGCCCGCGTCGACGCAGGCAAAGCCAAACTGACCACCACCCAGGTCGTCGTACAGGACCTGCTGGACCGCGCCGTCGCCGAGGCGCGGGTGACCGGCCGCCAAGTCCGGTACGACGTACGCGTGACCCCGGTGGCCCTGACCGTCCCGGCCGACCCCGCGCGACTGCAGCAGCTGATCGCCAACCTGCTCGACAACGCGTCCCGCCACAGCCCGGCCGGCGGGGAGGTTCGCATCAGCGCCCAGCGGTCGCCCGACGGCTGGCGCCTGGAGGTCGCCGACGACGGCCCCGGCATCCCCGCCGCCGACCGCGATCGCGTGTTCGAACGCTTCGGCACCCTCGCCGAAACCGACGGTGGCGGCGGTACCGGCCTCGGCCTGGCGATCGCCCGCTGGGTCACCGACCTGCACGGCGGCACCATCCACTTCGTCGACCCCGAGCCGCGTCGCAGCGGCGCCCGGGTTCGCGTCGACCTGCCGAACCGCCCCCGCCCGTTCGCCCCAGCACGAAGAGAGGCACAGAAACCGACCATGACGAAACCTGGTGACAGCCCAGAGCGGCCCACTGCGGGCTCCGACGCCGCCTCCAACGCTCCATCCGATGCCACACCGGCCGCCAGCAAGCCGCTGACGTTGCCGAGTGCTGGGTCCGGTACGGCGACCATCGCTCCGCCCGGCACCGCATCCGCTGCTGTGCCCCGTGCACCCGAGTCCGGGATGGACCTGATGTTCGGCAAGTTCTGGCCCGACGCGCGGGTGCCGGGCAGCTTGCGGGCCGTGCTCTGGTGCCTGGGCGTCGGCCTGCTGGCCGGGATCGTGCTGCCGTTCCGCGATCTCGGGCTGGGCACGTTCGTCGTCCTGGTGGCGGCTGGGGGAGTGATCCTCGGGTTCAGGGTCAACCGGCGGTCGCGGTTCACCCTGACCTGCGCGGCGCTGTGCTTGTTGCTGGCAGCAACAGTCGTCGTACGGGACGCCGAGTGGATCGCCGTCCTCTGCCTGTTCGCCGGTGGCGCGTTGTGCATGACCGCGCTGGTCAACGGCCGCAGCGTGCCGTCCTTCGTCCTCGCCGGCTTCGCTTGGCCGCTCGCTGCTCTCCGTGGCCTGCCCTGGCTGGGCCGTTCGGCCCGGGCCGTCGGTGGTCTGCGGGCCAACGCGGCGATGGTGCGCACCGTCGTCCTCTGCGTCCTGGGAGTGCTCGTCTTCGGCCTCCTGTTCTCCTCGGCCGACGCCGTGTTCGGCGAGTGGGTGGGCGCGATCGTCCCCGACCTCGAACTCGACTCCTTCGTCCTCCGCGCCTTCATCACCGTCGCCGTCGGCGGCGTCGTCCTCGCGGCGACGTACCTCGGACTCAACCCGCCGGACGTCGAGGTCGACTCCGGTACGGCGCGCCCGGTCGCCCGCCGGTACGAGTGGCTCGCCCCGGTCCTGCTCGTCGACGGCGTGTTCCTCGTCTTCCTCGCCGCCCAGGCCACGGTGATCTTCGGCGGCCACGACTACCTCGAGCGCATCACCGGCCTGACGTACGCCGAGTACGTGCATCAGGGCTTCGGGCAACTAACCGTCGCGACCGCCCTCACCTTGCTCGTCGTCTGGGCCGCCGCCCGCAAAACACCCCGTACGACGTCCGCCGACGTCCTCTGGCTGCGTGTCTCACTCGGACTGCTCTGCGCCCTGACGCTCGTGGTCGTTGCCTCGGCGCTCTATCGCATGCACGTCTACCAGCAGGCGTACGGGTTTACCGAACTGCGCTTGCTCGTGGATGTATTCGAGGGCTGGCTCGGGCTGCTCGTCATCGGCGTGATGGTTGCCGGCATCACCTTGAAGGCCGGTTGGTTGCCTCGTGCCGCGCTGCTCAGCGGTGCGAGTCTCTTGTTGATGCTCGCGGCAATCAACCCTGATGCGTGGATCGCCGAGCACAACGTCGACCGGTACACCGCCACCGGCAAGGTCGACTGGTGGTACCTGCAGAGCCTGTCCGACGACGCCGTACCGGTCCTCGCCACGCTGCCCGACGAGGTCGAGCACTGCGCCCTGTCCGGCTACGAACGCAGCACCGACGACTGGCTCGAGTGGAACCTCGGGCGTCATCGGGCCCAGGACTTGATCAGCCCGAACTCGACGGGCCGCATCTCCCCGGATCCCAACTGCCCGACGGGCTGACCGATCGCGCGGCCTCCGGGTGGTTGCTCGGATGCGTGCCGGCTTGCCTTCCACAGCGCTCGCGCGATCCGCGGGTGGTTGCTCGGGGGTGCGCCGGCTTGCCTTCCACACTGCTCGCGCGAGCCCCGGGTGGTTGCTCGGGCGTGTGCCGGCTTGCCTCCGACAGCGCTGGCCGGTGCCCGCTCGGGGGGTCGCCGTGCTTGAACTCGGTCGGCCGAGTCTTCACGGCATCGCGTGGCACGGATCGACGCGCGCCGGACGGCGGTGGCACGCTCGACCTCGACCGTCAGTCGGTCGACGTCTCCGGACCCGTGTAGACCCCCAGCGTCCGGAACCGCAGCGGCGGTGCGGCGTACTCCTCCAGCGCGTGCGCGGTCCAACCGATCATCCGGGCTATCGCGAACAGCGCCTCACCGGCCTCACCCGGCAGATCGTGCGCGTGCAGTACGGCGGCCAAGGCCAGGTCCGAGTTGGGGAAACTCGGCACGCGAGCCGTCAGCTCCTCGACGGTCGCGACGACGGGATGATCCCCGAGCATCCCGAGCAGCACCTCCGCGCGCGGATCGCGCTCCTGGTAGATCGTGTGCCCGAACCCGGGAACTGGTTCCCCCGACCGGAGTTGGTCGGACAACGCCTTGGTCGGATCGTCGAGCGCGCGCCCGAGGAAGTCGTAGGCCAGCGTCGGAGCGGCTCCGTGCAGATGCCCGTCGAGCGCACCGAGCCCGGCCGAGATGACGGCGTACAGGTTGGCGCGGCTGCTGGCGGCGACGCGCGCCGCGATCGTCGACACGGCGAGCCCGTGGTCGGCGAGCAGGATGACAGCGGCATCCAGCAGCTCCGGCAGAGGCGCGGCACCCGGCGCCAACTTCGGTGCAGCATTTGGGGCGAGCTTCAGCCGGAGGCGGCTGCCGAAGGTCTGCGAGGAGTCAGTATCAGGCCCCGAAAGTGCAGTGACGAGGACGCCGAGCAGACGGCGAGCGGTGAGTACGACAGCCTGAGGTGAGAGGTCGTACCGGAGCGGATCCCCCGCGCCCAGTACGGCGACCGCGATCCGCAGCTTGTCCGTCAACCGAGCGGCCGCCGGAGCCGCCCCCATCGCCCGCCGCGCCAATCCGACTTCGTCAACCGGCGCCGGAAACCCCACCGGCCCTGCCCCGACCCCGGCCCCGGCCCCCGCACCGACCCCGGCCCCGGCCCCCGCACCGACCCCGGTCGCCGCCCCGGCTCCGGGGGGCGCCGAAGGGGGAGTCGGCGTGGGCAGGGTGCCGGTCCAGAGGAGGGTGGCTACTGATTCGACGGTGTGGGTGGTGGTCAGGTCTCTGACTCGGTGGCCTCGGTAGTAGAGGTCGTCCTCGGTGATGAGGGTCAGTTGGGACTCGATGCGTTCGATGGCGCCGGGGTGGTCGACGGTGCGGCCGGCCAGGCGGGCGACTTCGGCGGCTACGAACAGGCTGCCGCGGCGGCCTCGGGCTCGGGTGCTGGTGAGCAGGCCTCGGCTGACGTACGCGTAGACGGTCTCGGGTTTCACCTTCAGGCGTGCGGCGACCTCGGCGGTGGTGAGGTAATGCTCGTCACTCGGATCGGGCACGCCAGGCTCCAGGAACGTTGATGTTGACTTGATCAACATTGACAATAGTGGATTCAGCGATCAATTTGAATCCATGTCAATCAATGTGGATCAACTCTTCGAGGTCCCGCCCGGGCTGCGGAACGTCGTCGTGACGGAGACCGAGCTGGGCGACGTACGCGGTGACGAAGGCTTCTACCACTACCGCCAGTACTCGGCGATCGAGCTGGCGAAGACGAAGACGGTCGAGGACGTCTGGTTCCTGATGCTCGAGGGTCGGCTGCCGACCGCGGGGGAGCGGGAGCAGTTCCTGGCCGAGGTCGCTCCGCTGCGGGTGCTGCCGGACGAAGTGCGGGAGATCCTGCCCGCTGTTGCCGCGGCAGGCGCGGCGGCCGGCGTACGGGAGAAGCCGCTGGCCGGACTGCGGACGGCCTTGTCGGTCCTGGCGGCCGCGCGCGACCTGCCGCCGTTGTGGGACGTCGACCGGGCGCGGCGCAAGGCCGACGCCATGCTGGTGTGCGCGGTGACGCCAACGATCCTCGCGGCCCTGCACCGGCTGCGGCGGGGCGATCAGCCGCTCGAACCGCGCGACGACCTCAGCGCGGCGGCGAACTGGCTCTACCTCGTCAACGGCGAAGAGCCGTCCGCGCAGCAGGTCGCGGCGATCGAGAGCTACCTGATCGCGACGATCGACCACGGGTTCAACGCGTCGACGTTCACCGCGCGCGTGATCGCGTCGACCGGGGCGGACGTGGTGTCGGCCGTCGCCGGAGCGCTCGGTGCGTTCTCGGGTCCGTTGCACGGTGGCGCGCCGGATCGAGCGCTGGCCAGCCTGGACGAGATCGGTACGCCGGACCGCGCGGACGCGTGGGTCCGGGCGAAGGTCGCGAGCGGCGACCGGATCATGGGCTTCGGCCACGCCGTCTACCGCACCGACGACCCGCGCTCGCTGATGCTCCGGGACATCGCGCAGGGTTTCGGCGGGGACCTCGTCGACTTCGCGGTCACGGTCGAGCGCACGGTGGTCGACGTACTGGCCGAGCTGAAGCCCGGGCGGAACCTGTACGCCAACGTCGAGTTCTACGCCGGTGTGGTGATGGAGCTGTGCGGGCTGCCGCGCTCGATGTTCACGCCGACGTTCGCCACCAGCCGGGTGATCGGCTGGACCGCCAACATTCTGGAGCAGGCGGACGAGGGCAAGGTGATTCGCCCGGCCGCCCGGTACGTCGGCCCGCCCCCACCCGCGCCGATCAGCTGACGGGGCGGCTCAAGCACTTCCGCGGCCTCGGAGTTGCCCCATGACCCCAGGCAGGACCTCACTGGCGATCAACTCAAGGCTCTCCATCGCCCGGACGTGCGAGAGTCCCGGCAGCCGAGCCCAGTGCGCGAAATGCTCGAACCGTACGTCGTGGTGAAGCGCGACGAGCCGCTCCGACACCTCCTCAGGCGTCCCCACCAAGTAGTCGTCCCGCCGGGGCTCCGGCAGGTCGCCGCGTCCGCCGTACGTGGCGATCTGCCCTTCCAGGTAAGCGATCCCCGGCGCCGCCTCGGCCCACGCCTGGTCGGCGTCGTCCGCGACGTGCAGGACCTCAGCTGAAGTGGAGATCCGGGTTGGTCAGCTTGCCGAAGCGGAGGGCCACCAGATCTCGCGGGTAGTTCTGCCGGAGGCGCCATGGGCCCGTGGTGCCCTGGCGGGGGAGTAGCGCGGCGGCGCGCTGGATGTAGCCGGAGGTGAGGTCGACGACCGGGCGGGCGGGTTTCGTGTACTCCTCGGCGGCGATCTCGGGGAGGCAGACCTCTGTCCCCGTGCGCGCCATGTGGTTGAGCAGCCGGCACACGTACTGCGACGTGAGGTCGGAGCGCAGGGTCCAGGAGTTGTTCGTGTAGCCGATGCACCAGGCGAGGTTGGGCACGCCGCTGAGCATCATGCCGCGGTAGACGAAGGTGTCGCCGACGGAAACGGCGCGGCCGTCGACGGTCAACGCGATCTTGCCGAGGGCAACCATCTTCAGGCCGGTGGCGGTGACGACGACGTCGGCGGGGAGGTGTTCGCCGGACCGCAGGAGGATGCCGTCGGGAGTGAAGGTGTCGATCTCGTCGGTCTGAATCGACGCGCTGCCCTTGCGGAAGGCCCGGAACAGGTCGGAGTCCGGGACCAGGCACAGCCGCTGGTCCCACGGTTTGTAGCGCGGGACGAAGTGCGGATCGGCGGGGATCGACGACGGGAGCTGGCGGGCCGCCGCCTTGTTGAGGAAGGCCGCGGCGTGAGCGGGAAAACGGCGGAAGGCGCCGTACGCAAGGGAGCTGAAGGCCACGTTCTTCCCACGGATCACGCGGTGGGCGAGCCCTTCCGGCAGGACAGCGCGCAGCCGGTCGGAGACCGCGTCAACGGCCGGCCGGGAGGCGATGTACGACGGCGAACGCTGCAGCATCGTCACGTGCTCGGCCCGCCCGGCCATCGCGGGCACCAGCGTGACCGCCGTCGCGCCGCTCCCGATCACGACGACGCGCTTGCCGGTGTAGTCGAGATCGTCCGGCCAGTGCTGCGGGTGCACCACCCGCCCCTCGTACGACGACAGGCCCGGGAAGTCGACGACGTACCCGCTGTCGTAGTCGTAGTAGCCGCTGCACACGTACAGGAAGTTGCACGTGTACGACTCCGCCGGCGTCTCCACCGTCCACCGCGCGTCGGCCGTCGACCAGGACGCCGACACGACCCGGCGCCCGAAGCGGATCTTCGACGTGATCCCGTACGTCGACGCGGTCTCGCGCAGGTACTGCAGGATCGACGGCCCGTCCGCGATCGCCTTGGCCGCCGTCCACGGGTGGAACGGGAAGCCGAGCGTGAACATGTCCGAGTCCGACCGGATCCCCGGGTAGCGGAACAGGTCCCAGGTCCCGCCGAGGTCCTCGCGCCCCTCCAGTACGGCGTACGAGCGCTCGGGGCTCTGCGTCTGCAGGCGGTACGCCGCACCGATGCCGGACAGGCCGGCGCCGACGATCAGGACGTCCAGGTGCTCCACGCGTGCCTCCCTGCCGCGGCCGGGGGCCGCTTGTTGAGTGCTTCGTCAACAATACGCCACGCCCGGGCACCCCGGGTCACGTGACCCACACGCAAAGTTGCCGAACGGCTTTGTCGATTCCGCCCGGGCGCGATCGTCAGCAAGATGTCAGTAGAACCCCACAACGAGGGAGCCCGTGATGGCGCAGTACATGTTCATGCTCTTCGACAGCGAGGAGTGGTACGACCAGGTGACCGCCGAGGAGTGGCAGCAGCAGATGAAGCTGCACACCGAGTTCATGGCGGCTGTGGAAGCGGCGGGGGCACGGGTCGTCGGCGGCGAGGCGCTGCTGCCGTCGTCGACCGCGAGCACGATCAAGAAGGGCGAGGGTGAGCCGCTGGTCACCGACGGCCCGTTCATCGAGACCAAGGAAGCGCTCGGCGGGTTCTACATCGTGGAGGCCAAGGACCTGGACCAGGCGCTGGCCCTGGCCAAGCTCGTCCCGTCGGGCAACATCGAGGTCCGTCCGGTGATGGACACCTCGGAAGGCGCCGCGCCGCCGGCGTAGGTGCTTGTCGGTGGGGTCCCCGCCGGGGACCCCACCACGAGAGGAGCTGCAGGGTGGGAGCAAGTGCTCGGGTGGTGGCCGAGCGGGTCGAGGCGGCGCACCGGGAGTGCTGGTCGGTGGTGCTGGCCTCGACCGTGCGGGTGACGCGCGACCTCGATCTCGCCGAGGACTGTGCGCAGGAGGCCTTCGTCCGTGCCCTGCGGACCTGGCCCGAGCAGATCCCGGACAACCCGGCCGGCTGGCTGACGACCGTCGCCAAGCGGCTCGCGCTGGACAAGCTCCGCCGCGAGACGACGCTGCGGCGCAAGCTCCCGCTGCTCGTCGAGGAGGTCGGCAGTACGGCGTACGGCGGTCAGGCAGACGACCAGCCGACCGACCCGCTCCGGCTGGTGTTCACCTGCTGCCACCCGGCGCTGGCGCGGGACGCCCAGGTGGCGTTGACGTTGCGCCTGATCTGCGGCCTGACGACGCGCGAGGTCGCGGCGGGCCTGCTGATCAGCGAGGCGACGGCGGCGGCGCGGATCACCCGGGCGAAGAAGAAGATCGCCGCGGCCGGGATCCCGTACCGGATTCCGGCCGACGACGAGCTTGCGAGCCGGCTGGACGTCGTACTGACGGTGGTGCAGCTTGTTTACACCGCCGGGCACGTCGCGGCCGGGCCGGAGCTGACGCGGGCGGACCTGACCGGGCGAGCGATCGAGCTGGCACAACTGCTGGTGCGGCTGATGCCTGACGAGCCCGAGCCGCAGTCCCTGCTGGCGTTGCTGTTGATGACGCAGGCGCGAGGCGACGCGCGGGTGAGCGAGGACGGCGAACTGGTGCTGCTCGCCGACCAGGACCGCTCGCGGTGGGACATCAAGATGCTCGCCGAAGGCGTCAGCCGCGCGACGGCGGCACTGCGGCAGGGGGAGCGGAGCGCCAGAGCAACCGGCGGTCAGTCGCCGGGGCCCGGCCGATTCGCCTTGCAGGCGGCCATTGCCGGGCTGCACGTGACCGCGCCGAGCTGGGAGCGGACCGACTGGGTGCAGGTCGTCCGGATGTACGACGCGATGCTGGTCGGCTGGCCGTCGCCGATCGTCGCGCTCAACCGGGCGGCGGCGCAGAGCCTGGTCCCGGGCGCGGACCTGGCCGAGGTCCTCGGCGAGTTGGATGCCCTGGGCAAGGAGTCGGCACTGAAGGCGTACGCCTACCTGCCGGCCGCGCGCGCCGACGTCCTGGCCCGGCTGGGCCGGCCGGACGAGGCCGCACGCGAGTACGACGCGGCGATCGCACTGACCGCGAACGGCGCCGAGCAACGTTTCCTGAGTCGTCGGCGGGCATCGTTGCCGACCACGCACGGCGATGCTGTTCCGGACTAGTACGGCGACCCGTCGCGCAGGTTGTGGAGTACAGAGGGGTCGGCCAGCAGGACCGGCAGCCGGCGCGCGTTGAGGGGCGAGACCAGCCCGGCCAGGTCCTCCGGCGCGTACCAGTCCAGGCCGAGGATCTCGAAGCCGTCCGGTCGCAGCGTCGAGAGCAGCGACGCGTCGTGCACCCCGCCGTCGTACAGGATCTCGATCGCGTCGCCCCAGCCCTCCCAGCGCGGCAGCCAGTCGATCGCGAGCACGCCGTGCACCGGCAGGGCCGTCCCGAGCTCTTCCTCCATCTCGCGCCGGGCGCCGGTCAGTGGGTCCTCGTCCGGCTCGACCACGCCACCGGGCAGCTCGAGGTCCTTCTTGTAGCTCACCTTGCACAGCAGCACACGCCCGGCCGGATCCCGTACGACGACGTGGGCGATCACGCGCTTCTTCGGCAGCACCGAGTCCATCAGCGCGGTCCAGCCGGACAACGTGTCGGCCCGCGGATCGTCGCGCCGCAGCCCGTACACCGCGACGTCCCGCCGCTCACCCTGCAGGACGGCGCCGCCGCGCAGCAGCCCCTCGCGCCGGAAACCGGAGCGGATCGCGACCCGCGCCGCGGCCCGGTTGTCCGGGTCGACGTGGACCTGCAGCCGGTCGAGCCCGAGCTCGCCGAACGCGTAGACCACCAGCACCCGGACCGCGCGCCGCGCGATCTGGCGGCCGCGATAGGGCTTGTACGTCGTCCAGGTGACCGCGCCGACGCCCGGTGAGATCCGCCGGACCTCGACCGTCCCGACCGGGCCGGTCTCGCCGGCCAGCTCGACGACGAAGTTCACCACCGACCGCTCCTCGGCGTACGCGCGCCGCGACCGCTCGACCGCGTCGGCCAGCTCGGACCGCGGCGGCGTACCGGCCAGGCCGAACCAGCGGACCATCTGGTCGTCGGCGAGTCCGTGCGCGATGTCGAGGTCCTCGTCGCGCCAGGGGCGCAGCGTGAGGTCTCCGTCGGTCAGCGTCGGTTGCGGCGGCACACCAGTCACGTCCGGAACGGTACCCGACGCAACTTCATCGGCCTCCGATGCATCGAGCAGGTGTGAACAGGACCCTTCCCACCCTGGCCGCCGCCGGCGTACTGCTGGCGGCCCCCTGGGTGCTCCCCACGACGGCTTCGGCCGCGGCACCGATCAGCGACGTGAAGATCAGCTGGTCCGACGCCACCCACACCAAGATCAAGGTCACCTGGACCGAGGCGGCCCCGGTCGCCAACACGGTCGAGATCCCCGGCGAGGAACCGGTCACGGTCGCTGCCGGCGCACCGAACCAGGCCCTGCTGCCCACGGCAACCGTCGGCCGGACCTCCGCCGACGGAAAGCATCAGATCGCGGTCCGCGGACCGAACGGTGCCGAGGCGCGTTCGGTCGAGTTCGACAGCTACGTCTACGCGCCACCGTCGATCCAGGTGAGCTTCCCGGCGTACGACCAGCTGCGCTGGACCGTGCCCGTGGACACCGCCGTCGACGGTACGCCGAACGACCCGCTGGACCTCCCCGGCCCGACGAAGTACGAGGTCACCTGGGGCAACGGGACCGGCGACCCGGACCCGCTGCACGGGCCGTTCCCGAACTCCTGCGGCGGGGCGTCCACCGCGACCACGTCGCCGACCGGCACGATCGCGAAGCCGGACGGCCCGTACGAGCTGATCGTCGGCGGGGTGAACGAGTGGGGCTCGGCCGCGGTGAAGGCCGTGCCGGTGGACACGATCGACGACGTGTCGGTCGTCGAGCCGGGCCGGACCTCGTACGGCGCGACGACCACGCTCACCGGGCACGTCGGGGGTTCGGTCCTCGACATCGAGGAGTACCGCGGAGTGTGCTGGAAGTACTCGGGCGCGCGGACGGACACGACGGTCGTCGTGCACCAGCGGACCGGCAACAACGAGCCCTGGACGGTCGTCGGCACCACCAAGACCGATGTCCGGGGCAACTACTCCGCGACCTTCAGGAACCCCGGCCACCGTCAGTACCGGGTCGTCGTCGCGAACAGCCTGCCCCGCGCCGACGACTACCGGGGTGCGATCCGGTTCGGCGCCGACAGCCGGACCGTCGCCGTCCGCTCGCAGACCCGGATCGTCTCGGCCAAGTTCATCAACCCGGTGGTTGCCCTCGGCACCCAGCCGCAGGCCTACCTCTGGGCCGACCCGGCCGGCTCGCAGAGGGCGGCGCTGCAGTTCAAGAACGCGAGCGGCGCCTGGCAGGGCCTGAGCTACAAGACCCTGTCCGCCGGCCGCGGGCTCCTCACCTTCCCGTGGAACAAGCGGGGCGTGACCCAGTTCCGCTGGTGGGTCCCGGGCTCTCCGACCGTCGACGAGATCTACGGCGCGGCGTTCACGCTGACCGTGCGCTGAACCTTTCGGCCGTGTCCCGCATCGAGCTTGGTAAGACCACTCTGGGGGACACATGCTGAAACGAACGCTCGGCCTCGCGCTGCTGCTGACCACACCGGTCGCCGTCCCCGTCCCGGCGCACGCCGCCGGGACGGGGATCGGCCCGGTGACGATCGCGTGGTCCGACGCGACGCACACCACCGTCAAGATCACCTGGACCGAGTCCACTCCGTCCGCGAACACCCTCACGCTGACCAACGGCAGCGGCGGGAACGGCTTCGGGACCACCACGGCCGCGCAGCCGAACGAGTACCTGGTCAGGTCGGACAGTGTCTTCAACAGCACCGACCCGGCCGAGAAGGTCTGGATCGAGGTCGCGGACGCCTCCGGCGCGAAGGGCCGGTCGGTGGACTTCGACCGCTTCAACTACGGCGGGGGATCGGTGAAGCTGGCGTTCACCGCCGATCGCAAACTGCAGTGGACGATGCAGGCCGACACCTCGGTCGACGGGACGCCGGACGACCCGCTCGACCTGCCGAAGGCCTACACCTACGTGCCGCGGCAGCGGGTCGACAACGATCCGGTCGGCACCTACGACTGCGAGGACACCGAGCTGCCGAGGACCAGCGTCCCGACCGGCACCGCGCCGAACCCGGGCAAGCCGTACAACCTCTCCCTCGACGTCGTCAACGAGTGGGGCACGGCGGCGTACACCTCCGTCCCGGTCACGTTCACCAAGAGCATCACGCTCGCCGGCCCGGCAGCGACGCCGTACGGCGGGACCACCACGCTGACCGGGGTGCTGACCGGGTCGTACCTGTACGAGTCGGGCCATCCGCCGGCCTGCGAGCAGGTCACCGAGCCGGTCCTGAACCAGCCGGTGGTGATCCAGCAGCGCACGTCTCCCACCGCGCCGTGGACGACGGTCGGCACCACCAAGACCGACAACAGCGGCAAGTACACCGCGGTGATCAAGAACCCCGGCCACCGCGAGTACCGAGTGATCCGGCTCGAGACGATCCAGCTCGACACAGCGGCGTACGGGGGAGTGGGCGGCAGCAAGTCGGTCCGCGCGACCACCCGCGTGGTGTCGGCCAAGTTCATCCAGCCGACAGTGAACCTGGGCACGCAGCCGCAGGCCTACCTGTGGGTCGACCCGGCGGGCACGCAGAAGGCGGCGCTGCAGTTCAAGAACGCGTCGGGTGCCTGGCAGGGCGTCGCGTACAAGACCCTGTACGCCGGTCGCGGCCTGCTCGCGTTCCCGTGGAACAAGCGCGGCACGACCCAGTTCCGCTGGTGGGTCCCGGCCACGGCCGCCGCCGATGCGACGTACAGCAACGCCTTCACGCTGACCGTCCGGTGATGCCGCAACTTTCCGCGGACCGGGTGCATCGTGGTTGGTACGGACGAAGGGGACGAGGATGCTGAAGAGATCGATCGCGCTCGCGGGGGCGGCGGCGCTGGTGAGCGTGCTGGGCGCGCAGAGCGCGTCGGCCGGTCCGGCGCGGGCCGCGAGCGTGACGAACGTCCAGGTCGAGTGGGTCAACAGCGACCACACCAACATCCGGATCACCTGGGCCGAGTCCCAGCCGGCGGCGAACACCCTGGTCCTGCGCAGTGAAGCCGGCGAGGGCGGGAACGAGTTCGGCCACACCACGGCCGGGCAGGCCAACGAGTACATCTACGACTCGGCGAGCCTGGGCACCAGCGGCGACCCGGCCGACAAGGTGTGGATCGAGGTCAGTGACGGCTCCGCCACGCCGGGCCGGACCGACGACTTCGACCGGTTCAACTACGGCGGCTATCCGACCACGGTGGCGTTCGAGGCCAACGGCTCGCTGCGCTGGACGGTCGCGCCGGACACCACGACCGACGGTACGCCGGACGATCCGCTCGACCTGCCGAAGACCTACACCTACGCACCGCAGCAACGGGTCCGCACCGACGATCCGAGCATCCCCGGGTGCGACGCGATCAACCTGCCGCAGACCACGACCCCGACCGGCACGGTGCCGAACCCGGGCCACGTCTACAACCTGTCGATGGTCGTCGACAACGAGTGGGGCGGCGCCCAGGGGCCGATCATCGGCGTCGGGAGGACCAAGAGCCTCACGATGACCGGTCCGGCCGCGACGAAGCTCGGCGAGAAGACCACACTGACCGGGGTGCTGACCGGCGCTTCGCTGTTCGAGTCGGGCCGTCCGCCGAGCTGCAACGAGCTGACCGAGCCGGTGCCGAACCAGCCGGTGGTCATCCAGCAGCGGACCTCGGCGACCGCGGCGTGGACCACCGCCGGCACTACCAAGACCGATGCCCAGGGCAAGTACACCGCCGTGCTGACGAACCCGGGTCACCGTGAGTACCGCGTGATCCGGGTGAACACGGTCTCCGGCGGCACCGCGTCGTACGGGCTGACCGGCGCGAGCAAGTCGGTCCGCGCGACCACCCGCGTGGTGTCGGCGAAGTTCATCAACCCGGTGGTCAACCTCGGCACCCAGCCGCAGGGGTACCTCTGGGTCGACCCGGCGGGCAGTCAGAAGGCCGCACTCCAGTTCAAGAACGCGTCGGGCGCTTGGCAGGGCGTCGCGTACAAGACCCTGTACGCCGGCCGCGGCCTGCTCGCCTTCCCGTGGAACAAACGCGGCGCCACCCAGTTCCGCTGGTGGGTCCCCGCCTCCTCGAACGCCGACGCCACCTACAGCGGAGTCTTCACCCTGACCGTCCGCTGACCCGAGATCGTTGCAGGCGGTGCCCTCAATCCCCCGGCCCCGCCTGCAACTTCGTTCCGCACGCAACTTTGCGGGCGCCCGGCGGCATCTTTGTTCTCGCAGACGTCTAGTGAGGAGCAGGGATGGCACAGAGGGGAATCGCCCTGGCGGCGGCCGCGGTCGCGGTCCTGTCCGGGTTGAGTACGCCGGCGCACGCGGCGGGGGAGATCGGCGCGGTGACGCTGGGCTGGCAAGCCGGCAAGGTCAAGGTCACCTGGACCGAGGCCGCGCCCGTCGCCAACACGATCACGCTGAGCACCGGCCAGGAGCTCGGCACGACCACGGCCGACGGCGCGAACGAGCTGCTCGTCGACCGCGCGCTGATCGGCACGAGCGCCGACGCGGCGGACTCGGTGACGATCGTGGTCTCGGACGGCGCCGTCGCGTCGGCCGCGTCGCCGGCGTTCGACCGGTACCTGCCGCAGCCCGCCAAGGTGACGACGACCCTGGTCGACCCGGACGAGTCCGTCCGCTGGAGCGTCCCGGCAGCCGGCGCCGACCAGACGCCGGACGACCCGCTGGACGTCGCGGCCGGTCCGTCGTACGCCGCGAAGGGCTACGGGACGGGAGGTGGCGGCTGCGCCGCGACCGCGCTGCCGAACTCGACGCCGACGAGCGGGGAGATCGCCCGCCGGACCAACCCTTACGTGATCAAGGTGGCGGCGTCGAACGAGTGGGGCACGGTGCCGTCCGCGAAGGAGGCGCGCGGGTCGGTCGCGGTGAGCGAGGTCGCGGTCAGCGCCAGCTCGGGGACCGGCTTCGGGTACGGGCAGACCGACCTCCTGTCGGTCGGCTACGGCGTCGGGACCATCAGTGGTGACCCGGACACTTGCCTGCGGTTCACCCAGTGGAGCGACGGCGTCGGTCCGATGACGCTCGAAGCCCGCAACAACCCGACCGCCGCGTGGACCTTCGTGAAGGTCCTGCAGCCGAACAGCGTGGGCGCCTACCGCCTCAGCGTGCCGAACGTGGGCGCTCGGGAGTACCGAGCCATCCGCGCGACAATCGTCCGCCCGGACGGCTTGATCGTGTACGGCGCCACCTCGCCGGCGAAGCCGGTCCGCTCGATCACCCGCGTCGTGGACGCGAAGTTCATCACGCCGGTCATCCCGCTCGGCACGCAGCCGCAGGCCTACCTGCGCGTCGACCCCGAGGGCTCACAGCAGGCCGCGCTCCAGTGGAAGAACCCGAGCGGTGTCTGGCAGGGCATCTCGTACAAGACGCTCGCCTCGGGCCGCGGCCTCCTGTCCTTCCCCTTCAACCGCCGAGGCACCGCCGAGTTTCGCTGGTGGACGCCGGGGATGACACTCCCGTCGGGCCTGACCGTCGAGGCGACGTACAGCCCCGTCTTCAAACTGACGGTGCAGTGACCCCGAACATCTGCCGCGCGTTCTGCAGGGACTCGGTGACGATCGGCTGACTGTTCTCGATCATGGCGTGCTCGTACGCCGCGAGCGCGTCGTGGAGACCGGCGGACCCGGTGAGCGCGCGGGTCAGCTCGGCGGCGTCCCACAGCGCGGTGTTGGCCCCAGCGCCCGCAGCCGGGGTCATCGGGTGGATGGCGTCGCCGAGCAGCGTGACGCGGCCGGTCGTCCAGGGCTCGATGTGCAGGCTCGAGCGCAACGTGATCGGGAAGGCCGCCGACTGGTCCGCGGCGGCGATCAGCCTTCGTACGGTCGGGTGCCAGTCGGCGGTCTTCGCCGTGACGGTCTCCCACAGCTGCTCCGGCCGCATGCTGAACAGCTGCTCGTCGGAGTGGCCGAGTGCCTCGGGCGATCCGGTCAGGACGGCCATCAGGTAGTCGCCGTACTCCTCGGGCGGGGTCCGGAACAGCACCGGCGCGAACGCCGCGCCGACCCCGCCGGGGCCGTCGCTGACGAAGCTGAAGCCGCGCAGGAAGGCCGGCGGGACCAGGCCGCGCAGCTCGTCGGTGAGCGGGATCTTGCCGTAGACGCAGCGGATCCCGATGTCGATCACCTCGTACGACGGCAGCAGCTGGCCCCGGATCCGGGAGCCGACGCCGTCGGCGCCGACGAGCAGGTCGGCGGTTTCCGTCGTACCGTCGGCGAAGCGCAGCTCGACGCCGTCGTCCAGCGCGCGGTAGCTCTCGAACGGCCGGCCGAACTCGAGTCGCGCGTCGAGCCCGGTCATCAGCGCCCGGCGGAACGCGTACCGGTCGACCGCGCTCACGGTCTCCGGCCCACCGCCCGGGAAAGTCTGCTCGAACGTCGGCCGCAGCTGCCGGTCGAACCCGGAGACGAGATCGCCCGGGTGCGTCGCCGTCTCGATCACGCGTCGCCGTACGGCGGACGGCAGCACCGCGGCCAGCGCCTCCTCGCCGACCGGGCTGATGTGGATCCGGTACCCCTGCCGACGATGCCGCGGCGACGGATCCCGCTCGTACACCCGGACGTCGAGGCCCGCGCCGCTCAGTCCGTGCGCGAGCGCGAGCCCGCCGATCCCCGCGCCGACAATGGCCACCCTCATCTGCCGCTCCTCTTCATCCGTTCAGCTGGCACTATCATCCATATGGTTGACTAATTCCGCAAGAAGGATGGTTAGGCTTCGGGACATGACGGTCAGGCGAGCCCCGGCACCCGACGCTCGGCAGCGCGACGCCGAGCGCAGCAAGCAGGCGCTGCTCGACGCGGCCGTGGCCGAGTTCGGCGCGCACGGTTTCGGCGGCGCCCGGGTGACCGAGATCGCCGCCCGCGCCGGCGTGAACAAGCAGCTCATCTCGTACTACTTCGGCGGCAAACAAGGCCTGTACGACGCCGTCACCGACCGCTGGCGCGACAACGAGCCCGCCGTCACCCAGGACGCCACCACCCTCGGCGAGGTCGTCGCCGCCTACGCCCGCGAGACCCTCGCAGCGCCCGACCTGGCCCGCCTCCTGGTCCGCCAGGGAATCGATCAGGACGAACCCGACGACCCTGCCCGCGACACCCGCTTCCAGGCAGTCCTGGCCGACTTCCGGCACCGCCAGGAGACCGGCGAGCTGGCCGCGGACCTCGACCCGGCCCACGTCGCCCTGGCCCTGTTCGCCCTCTCCGCCGCGCCGGTGACCTTCCCCCAGATCGCCCGCTCCCTGGGCCTGGACCCGGACGCCCCCACCTTCGCCGACCAGTACGCCGAGCAGCTGATCCGCCTCGTCGCCCGCCTGGCGGAGTAGCAACATTCCGCGCGCACGTGCATCGGGTGTGTTCTCGCTGAAGGTCTCTTAACCGTCGTACCGGAACCAGACGGCGGCCAGCGGCGGCACCGAGATCTCGGCGCTGCTGGCCATGCCGTGCCACGACGTGCCGTTGGCGTCGACGCCGCCGAAGTTGCCGACGCCGGAGCCGCCGTACGTGGCGGCGTCGGTGTTGAGGATCTCGTGCCAGTGTCCCTCGAACGGCAGGCCGAGGCGGTAGCCGTGGTGGGGGACCGCCGAGAAGTTGACCACGCAGGCGATCGTCGCCTCACCCTCGCCGCCGAAGCGGACGAAGGAGAAGGTGTTGTTGCCGGCGTCGTTGGCGTCGATCCAGGTGAAGCGCTCGGGCACGTGGTCGTTGCCCCACAACGCCTTCAGGTCCTTGTACGACGTGTTGAGGTCCTTGACCAGCTGCCTGAGCCCTTGGTGGTCGGCGTGGTCCAGCAGCCACCAGTCGAGCTCACCCTTCTCCGACCACTCCGACTCCTGACCGAACTCGCCGCCCATGAACAGCAGCTGCTTGCCCGGGTGCGCCCACATCATCGCCAGGTAGGCGCGCAGGTTCGCCAGCTGCTGCCAGCGGTCGCCGGGCATCTTGCGCAGCAGCGAGCCCTTGCCGTGCACGACCTCGTCGTGCGACAGCGGGAGCACGAAGTTCTCCGAGTAGGCGTACATCATCGAGAACGTCAGCTCGTGGTGGTGGAACTGGCGGTGCACCGGCTCGTGCTCGAGGTAGCGCAGCGAGTCGTTCATCCAGCCCATGTTCCACTTGAACCCGAAGCCGAGCCCGCCCAGGTGCGTCGCGCGGGTGACACCCGGCCACGACGTCGACTCCTCGGCGACCGTGATCACGCCGGGCACCCGCTTGTAGAGCGTCGCGTTCATCTCCTGCAGGAACGAGACGGCCTCCAGGTTCTCGCGGCCGCCGTACTGGTTCGGGACCCACTGGCCCTCCTGGCGCGAGTAGTCCAGGTAGAGCATCGAGGCGACCGCGTCGACCCGCAGGCCGTCGATGTGGAACTCCTCGGCCCAGTACAGCGCGTTCGCGACCAGGAAGTTGCGCACCTGCGGCCGGCCGAAGTCGAACACCAGCGTGCCCCAGTCGGGCTGCTCGCCGCGGCGCGGGTCCGGGTGCTCGTACAGCGGCGTCCCGTCGAAGCGGGCCAGCGCCCAGGCGTCCTTCGGGAAATGCGCCGGCACCCAGTCGACCAGGACGCCGATACCGGCCTGGTGCAGCGCGTCGACCAGGAAGCGGAAGTCGTCGGGGTCGCCGAAGCGCGAGGTCGGCGCGAAGTACGACGTGACCTGGTACCCCCACGAGCCGCCGAACGGGTGCTCCATCACCGGCATCAGCTCGACGTGGGTGAAGCCCATCTCGTTGACGTAGGCAACGAGTTCGTCGGCCAGCTCGCGGTAGCTCCTGCCCTTGCGCCACGAGCCTAGGTGCACCTCGTACACGCTCATCGGCTCGGCGTACGCCTGCGCGGCCGCGCGGCGCTCGAGCCACTCGGCGTCCTGCCACGTGTACGTCGTCTCGTGCACGACCGAGGCGTTCGCCGGCGGCACCTCGGCCAGGTTCGCCATCGGGTCGGCCTTCTGCCGCCAGACGCCGTCGCGCCCGCAGATGTCGAACTTGTACCGCGTGCCGGGGCCGACGCCGGGAACGAACAGCTCCCAGACGCCGCTCGATCCCATCGTGCGCATCGGGTGCGCGCGGCCGTCCCAGAAGTTGAAGTCGGCGGTCAGCCGGATGCCCTGCGCGTTCGGCGCCCAGACCGCGAACGACGTGCCGGTCACGGTGCCGCCCGGGCCGTCGTACCGGCGGACGTGCGCGCCGAGCACGGACCACAGCTGCTCGTGCCGGCCCTCACCGATCAGGTGCAGGTCCATCTCACCGAGCGACGGGAGGTACCGGTACGGGTCGTCGACCTCGAGCGCCGGGCCGTCGGTGTAGGTCACCTCGAGCCGGTAGTCGGGCACCTTCTCGACGTCCAGCACGCCGACCCAGATGCCCTCGAACTCGTGCTCCAGCTCGACCCGCTCGTCGTCGAACAGCACGGTCACCGTCGCCGCGAACGGCCGCAGCACCCGCAACGTCACCGACCCGTCGCCCAGGTGCGGACCGAGGACCTGGTGCGGATCGTGGTACGTCCCCGACACCACCCGCTCGAGCACCGATCGATCGACCTCGACCCGCTGCACCCCGGCCGCCGCGGCGGCCGGCACGACCTGCCCGGTCGTGGTCGGAACCGCCTGCTCAGCAGGCGTCCTGACCGGTTCGGTCATCGCCTCCGACAGCGGCGTCCGCGCCTCGGTGTCGTGCTCGTCGCGCTCGTTCGATCCCATGCACCCAATCCTGCCCGATGGACTCTTCGATTCCCGCATCCCGTACCCGTCCGTCGGGGACGTACACAAGACCGACTCACCGCTGCAGGGCGTCACGCACCGCGAGCAAGCGGTCGGTGTACCGCGGCCAGGCGAACGACGACGTCTCGTACGCCGTCAGCGTCTCGCTCAGCAGCTGTGCCGTCAACGGAACGTCCTGCTGGGCGTGGGCCAACGCCGTCGCGATCGCCCGGGCCGCCAGCCAGGTTGTGCTGTTCACCGGCGACCCGGCGAAGACGGCGTCCAGCAAGGAGGCCGCCTCGATCAGTTCGCCCTGCCGGATCAGTACGTCGGCCAGGTCGAGGTGGGCCATCGTGATGCCGGCGCCGTGATCGACCGCGGCGCGCAGATGCTTCTCCGCGTCGGCGTACTCGCCGCGGGCCGCCGCGACCGCGCCGCGGATCCCGTCGTTCACCGAGAGGAGCTGCCGGTCGTCGAACTGCCGCGCGCAGTGGTCGGACTCGGCCACGGCCTCCAGCGCTTCGTCGAGCCGGCCGAGCGCGACCAGGGCCCCGGCGAGATTGCCGAGCCCGCGCGACAGGCCTTGCTCGTCGCCGGCCACGCGATCCGCGGCGACGCAGGACTCGTACGCCGTCCGCGCCTGCTCCGCCTGGCCCGTGTGGAGGTAGAGAGTCGCGAGCGTCTCGACCTCGCCGGTCTCGGCGAACTTGCCGAGCGCGTAGTCCCGGACGGTCTCCAGCATCCTGAACCGCCGCCCGCCCACGGCCTCCACGGTGAGCAGACTGCGATCCGCGAGCTCGGTCAACGCAGGCGCCACGTCCCGCGGATCGACCGCGACCTGCTCCGCCGCCTCCAGCGTGAACCCGTCGGCGAACACCGCGACCCGCCGCAGCACGGCACGCTCCGCCTCACCGAGAAGCTGATGCGACCAGTCCAGCGCGGCGATCAGGCTCGGGTGCGGATCTCGCGATCCGGCGACCAGGTTGGTGTGCGGGTCGGTCGACGCGGCGATCATGCTCAGGTGCGGATCGCGCGGTCCGGCGATCAGGTGCGGATCTTTCGATCCGGCGACCAGCGGGCGCATGCGGTCGGCGAGCTGGGGGACGGTCAGTGTGCGCGTGAGGCCGGCGGCCAGCTCGATCCCGAGTGGCAGCCGGTCGACCGCCGTACAGATCGCTGCGACCAGTTGGGGATCGGCGCCCTGCGCATCGGCCGCGCACCGCTCGGTGAACAACTGCGCGGCTGCGACTCCGTCGAGCGGATCCATCGGCCGCAGCTCTTCCTCGCCGAGCTGCAGGGGACGCTGTGAGGTGACCAGAATCGTCAGCCCAGGCTTTCGCCGCAACAACCCGGCGACAACCTCGGCCACCGACTCGACCACGTGCTCGGCGTTGTCGAGCACCACCAGCGCGCCGCCGAGCGCGGCCGTCACCGCATCGAGATCCCCATCAACCAAGTGGTTGCTGTCGGCATCTTCTCCTGCGAGCGCGGCCAGGACCGCGTCCACCCGGTCCAGCGGGGCGAGCTGCACCAACCGCACCGCGCGCCCCGAGGCCGCCGCGGCTTCCAGAGCAAGCCGCGACTTCCCGCTCCCAGGTCCACCAGTGAGCGTGATCAGCCCAGGTGACCCCAACCGCCGGACCAGATCACCCAGCTCGGCCTGCCGTCCCACAAATGTTGTCATCGGCAAGGGCAATGTGGAGGCCGCCGAGGGCTGCGCGACGACCAACTCTTCAGAGCCGACCTGGGGCAGCAGCAGCGCCGGATCCTGCCGCAGCAGACGCAGCTCCATCTCCGCAGTCTCCGGCGCCGGATCCACCCCGAGGTCGTCCGCCAGCCGCGACCGCAGTCGCGCCAGCCGGTTGAGCGCATCCGCCTGCCGCCCGGTCCGGTAGAGAGCCAGCGCGAGCAAGCACGACAGCCGCTCGTGCAACGGATGCTCAGCGGCCAGCCCCTCCAACTCCCGCCCGGCCTCGGTCGCACCGCCGAGCGCGAGCTCCGCGTCCAGCCGCTCCACCTGCAGATCCAGCCGCCAGGTGTCCAGCTGCTCGGCCTCGGTCGCGGCGTACGGAACCGCCCGCAGATCAGCCAGCGACGCACCCCGCCACAGCGCCAGGGCCTCGCGCCCGAGTGCGCTCACCGTCGCGTGATCACCAGCCCGCGCCGCGGCGTACAGACCCTTGGCCAGCGACCGAGCGCCGACCAGATCGGTCATCTGCGCCGAAAGCGCGTACCCGTTGGAGGCTCGCGTCAGGACGTCGGGAGTCCCCAGCGCGGCCCGCAGCCGGGAGGCGAGCACCCGCAGGCGCTCGGTCGGTCGCGCGAGATCGACGTCGCCCCACAGATCGACAGCGAGTCGCTGATCAGGAACCGGCAGGCCGTTCGCGAGTGCGAGTCGCACCAGCAGTGCGCGCTCCAGCGGCCGGTCGACTGCGATCGCCACGCCGTTGAGCCGCACGGCGAGAGGTCCCAGAACCAGGACCTCCAGCTGCGGCTCGGATGGCATAGGGAGAAGTATGGCAGCGCCACAGCTCCCCGGGCCCGGCCAACCGTCGGCCGTGGACGACGGCCCGGGCGCGGGAACACCCGCGATCGCGGGCGCCGACGCGACCCGGCGCAGCGGTCAGTCGTCGTCGGTGGACGACTCCGTGGTGCTCAGCTGAGCGGCCGCGGCCAGCGGGATCGGCAGCCAGCTCGGCCGGTTGCGCGCCTCGTACATCGTCTCGTAGATGACCTTGTCGGCCAGGAACGCGCTGAGCAGCACTCCCTGGTCGCGGGGGTCCGTGCCGGCGACCTCGGCGTACCCGTCGCAGAAGGCGCGACGGTTCCGGTTGGCCCACTCGGCCGCGCGGTAAGCGATCTGCTGGTCGCCCAGGTGATCGGCGAGCAGCGAGCGGGCCGCGTAGTCGAACGAGCGCAGCATGCCGGCGATGTCCTTGATCGGGGTGTCCAGCGCGCGCCGCTCGATCAGCGACTTGGCCGGCTCGCCCTCGAAGTCGATCAGCTTCCAGCCGTTGATCGTGCGCAGCACCTGGCCCAGGTGGAAGTCACCGTGGATCCGCTGCACCGGCACCGCCTCGCCGTACTCCGCGAGCGAGGTGAAGGCCCGGCTGAGACCTTCGGCGTACGGCTGCAGCTCCGGGATCGCCGCGGCGGCCCGGTCCAGCCGGCGCTGCATCGCGGCGGCGTGCTGGATCATCAGGTCCGGCGCCCAGACATCGGAGCCGAGCGCCTTGGCCAGCTCCGAGTGCACCTCGGCCGTCGCCGCGCCGAGCCGGTGCGACTCCCCGGCGAAGTCGCCGCCGACCTCTTCGGCGTGCAGGTCGGCCTCGGCGTACAGGTCGCGGACCGACGTCGTCGCGTACGACCAGCCGTCGGTCGAGTTCTTCTCGAACGCCGTCATCATCGCCAGGTCGCCGGAGTCGGTGCCGCCGCCGGCGCGCGGCCAGGAACCACGCGCCGACCCGAGCACCTCGGGCACCAGCTCGGAGCCGGCCTCGGTGAGCGCCGACTCGATCTCGACCCCGGGATTGCTCCCGGGCTCGAGCCGGCGGAACACCTTCAGCAAGGCGGTGTCGCCGAAGACCAGCGACGTGTTGCTCTGCTCGACCGTCAGCACCAGCGACTGGGCGTCGTCCGGTACGACGAGCGTGCGGTCCGGTGCGTGCACCGGGTGGAACTCCAAGCTTGCTAACCGGCGCCCGTGGGTAAGTGCGTCCAGCCAGTACGGCGTGGCTTCCTTGTCGTGCAGGGCGTCGTACACCCAGACCCGGGTGTCACCCAGGTCGGGCTCGGACCAGTCGCCGATCAGCGCGTGGCCGAGGTTGTCGACCGGCGCGGTGTGGTAGCTGAGCGGCAACTGGTAGACGCGGATGGCGTTCTCCGCGCCGGGAGGGCCCGAGCAGTAGACGAACCCGATCCGGACCGCGGGCCAGACGCCCTCGTCCGACAGCCACACCGAGGTGGCCATCGCTTCGACGTCGACGTCATGTCCTTTCTCACCGAACCATCGCTGGTGGATGCAGAAGGACTGGACCAGGTCCAGATGGGAAGTCACGAAGAGCTCTCCTCACGATCGGCCGACTTGTTCACCGGCAGCCGGAACCAGTAGAAGCCGTGCGCACCCAGGGTGAGCAGGTACGGCAGCTCACCGATGGTCGGGAAGTGCACGCCGCCGAGCAGCTCCACCGGCTCGACGCCTTGGTACTGCCGCAGGTCCAGCTCGATCGGCTGGGGGAACCGCGACAGGTTGTTCACGCACAGCACCACGTCGTCGCCGAACTCCCGGATGTACGAGAGCACGCTCGGGTTGGACCCGCCCAGATCAGTGAAGGTACCCATGCCGAAACACGGGTGCTGCTTCCGGGTCTGGATCATCCGTCGCGTCCAGTGCAGCAGCGACGAGGCGTTCTCCATCTCGGCCTCGACGTTGACCGCCTGGTAGCCGTAGACCGGGTCCATGATCACCGGCAGACCGAGCTTGCCGGGGGTCGCGGTCGAGAACGACGCGTTGCGGTCCGGCGACCACTGCATCGGGGTCCGGACCCCGTCGCGGTCACCGAGCCAGATGTTGTCGCCCATGCCGATCTCGTCGCCGTAGTACAGGATCGGCGACCCGGGCAGGGACAGCAGCATCGAGGTGAACAGCTCCATCCGGTTCACGTCGTTGTCGAGCAACGGCGCGAGCCGGCGGCGGATGCCGATGTTGGCCTTCATCCGCGGGTCCTGGGCGTACTCGCCCCACATGTAGTCGCGCTCCTCGTCGCTGACCATCTCGAGCGTGAGCTCGTCGTGGTTGCGCAGGAAGATGCCCCACTGACAGGTGTCGGGGATCTGCGGGGTCTGGGCCAGGATCTCCGAGATCGGGAAGCGCGACTCACGCCGTACGCCCATGAAGATCCTCGGCATCACCGGGAAGTGGAAGGCCATCTGGCACTCGTCGCCGCCGGAGTCGCGGTCGCCGAAGTAGTCGACCACGTCGGCCGGCCACTGGTTGGCCTCGCACAGCAGGACGCGGTCGGTGTAGTTCGCGTCCACCTCCTTGCGGACCCGCTTGAGGAACTCGTGCGTCCTCGGCAGGTTCTCGCAGTTGGTGCCCTCCTCCTCGAACAGGTACGGCACCGCGTCGAGCCGGAAACCGTCGATGCCGAGGTCGAGCCAGAACTTCAGCGCCTCGATCATCGCGTCCCCGACGGCCGGGTTCTCGAAGTTGAGGTCGGGCTGGCTGGAGTAGAACCGGTGCCAGAAGTACTGCTGGCGGACCGGGTCCCAGGTCCAGTTCGAGGTCTCGGAGTCGACGAAGATGATCCGCGCGTCCGAGTAGGCCTCGTCGTTGTCGGACCAGACGTAGAAATCGCCGTACGGGCCGTCGGGATCGGTGCGCGACGCCTGGAACCAGGGGTGCTGGTCCGAGGTGTGGTTCATCACGAAGTCGACGATGACGCGCATGCCACGGGTGTGGCAGGCGTCCATGAACGCGGCGAAGTCGGCGATCGTGCCGACCTCGGGCATCACGTTGGTGTAGTCGGAGATGTCGTAGCCGCCGTCACGCAGAGGTGAGGGGTAGAACGGCGGTAACCACAGACAGTCCACGCCGAGCCACTCGAGATAGTCGAGTTTCTCGGTCAGGCCTTGCAGGTCGCCGATTCCGTCGGCGTTCGAGTCCTTGAATGACCGCACGAGGACCTCGTAGAAGACGGCCCGCTTGAACCACAGCGGGTCACTCTTCGTCAGTCCGTGGTGCTGCTCCGGCAGCATGTCGGTCACGCTCACCTCCATCGGGTGTATTCCCCTCGGTCCAAACCTAGCGGTACTTGCGGCTGCCACCACCGGACGATTCCGGCGACGCGCGGGTGGACACCGGGGGCGGGCTCCGGTTCCCGTACCCGGACTGCGGGCATCTCAAAAGGAACCAGGGTCCGGGGTGTCCGGGGGTGGTGTGGATTGACGCCGTGGGACTCGGTCCGGCCCGGCGTTGGAGTCAGTGTGACGCCGCTTTGCCAGTACAAGCAAATAGGGGCCACATCACCCTATTCCAGGACCGATTCGTTACCTCACCCGCGTTGCTTCCCAGCCCCTCGCGCGTTAGTTCTGGTCGGTCCGCGGCGACCGTCCGACAAGACCAGGACGTCCGCCGGCCATCAGTCGGCCTCGATGGTCACGACCAGCTGGTCCGGTGCGCCGACCTCCTCGGCGAGCAGGGCGAGAGCTTCCTTGAGGTCCTCGATCGCCGCCTCGCGCGTCGGTCCCTGGCCGTGGGCGAAGGCGTCCGGGGTCAGCGCCGCGGTGGCCGCCCAGACTCCGTCCTCGTCCTGCTCGGCCTTGAACGGGACGTGAATCTCGCGCTGCATCGATCCTCCTGCTGTCGGCTCGTCGCGCCGATGCTAACGGCGAGCAGGTGTCAGGCACCGGGGGACTTGCGGGGCTTGCGGACGTACTTGGTGAAGCCGGCCTGTTCGGCGTCGGTCTCGGTGCGGAACCAGACCTCGGGCTTGGTGCGGCCGTAGTACGGCGAGTCCGGGGTGTGGAAGAGCATCGACTGGGCGTTGCCCTTGATCGTGAACCCGTCGGGCGGGCCCTGGTGCTCCACGGCGTCGGCCGATCCCGGTCCGTACCTCCCCGGTACGACGGCCCGCCCGGACCCGTCGAACAGCGTCGGCTGCGACGACTCCACGAGATCCATGCGCTGGGAGAAGGCGGGTTGCTCCTCGGCGGGGCTTGCCTTCGGCTTCGGGGCTGCTCGGCTCACCGGCGCCTGGTGCTCCTCGCTCCGCTCAAGCGGAGCACCGGCTGTGACCAGGACTTTCTCTTCGTCTACTGCTTCTTCTTCAGGTACTTCGGCTGCGACCGGTTCGCGGCGGTTCAGGAGGATCCACGTGATGACCGCTCCCAGCAGGAACGCCACGAGCTCCCACGGCCAGTTGTTGCGGGCCAGGGTGCTCATCGCTGGGTGCTCCGGTGGATCACGTAGGCGGCGGCGCTGCCCAGGACGAAGGCGGCCAGCAGAAGCACCCACAGCTGTGCGTACAGCGAACTCATCGACACGACCCCTACGGAACTCGGATCTCCACCCGGCGGTTCGCGATCCGCCCGGCGGAGGTGTGGTTGGACGCGACCGGCTCGGACTCGCCGTACCCGCGGCTGATGATCCGCCCGGCCGGTACGCCGAGCCGGACCAGCTCGCTCTTCACCGCGTCCGCGCGCTTCTGCGACAGCGGCAGGCTGGTCGACGGATCGCCGAGGTTGTCGGTGTGACCGCCGACCTCGACCCGGGCGGTGGCGCAGCTCTTCAGCAGCGCGGCGACCCGCGCGACCGATCCCCGCGACCGCTCGTTCACGATCGCCGTACCGGACAGGAACACGATCCGGTGCTGGCCGGTCACCTGCGTCAGCCGGCCCTCGAACGTCCGGCAGGCCTCGCTGACCGTCGGCTTCGTGGCGGTCGGCACGCGCAGCTCGTTCGCCACGATGGCCCCCGGCACGGCCTTCGCCGCCGCCCGCGCCGCCGTCGCCTTGGTCGCCTGGTCCGCGACATCGCCGCTCAGCGTGATCGTCGCCCCGTCGTACCGCACCGCGACCTCACCGGTCGCCGATCGCAGCGCCTGCAGTACGCCGACCAGGGCGCTCGGACTCGCCAGGCCGCTCGCGGCGTCGACCGTCAGCCTGTCGCCGAAGGTCTCGCCCTCGTCGAGCAGCCCCTGGATCTCGCCGACGACCTTGTCCTTCGCGGCCTCGTCCCGCAGTACGGCGGTGACCTGCAGGCCGTCCTCCTCGGTCCACGCGACGGAGAACGGCGCGGCCTCGGTCTCCGGCGGTACGACGCTCGCCGAGGCGCTGGGCGCTGGGGGAGTGGCGGGCGCTTCCGCCGTACCGGCTTCGTCGGCGGTCGCGTTGCTCAGCCCGTCGCCCTTGAAGGCGACCAGAACAGCGGTGAGAAGCAGCGGCACGACCAGGAGGGCAAGCAGCCAGATCCGAGCGGGTCGCCGCGGTGATCCAGGCACGTGTTCCTCCGTCGATACGGTCATTGACCGTGCGCGAGGAGATTACTCCGTGAAGCGGTTCTGATGCACGCCGGACCAGCCTCTGATCACACCTGTTTCCCAGGGTCGTCCGCCGGGGCTGGGAGGCAGGACACCCAACGGTTCGGTGATCACGTGAACATTTTTATTTGGGTTTCTTCTTTTCTTAACCCGGTGTGCTGAGTAGGGTGCGGACAGTGCCTCTCCCGCCCCCCTGGAGGAACACCATGAGGATCCGTACCCTGCCCACCCTGGTCGCCGCGCTCGCACTGCTCGGTACCGGAGTGGTCCCCGCCGCGGTCGCGGCCACCCCGTCCGACAACGGCCGGTCCCTGCCGACGCAGGTGGTCGCGCAGCAGGACAACGCGGTTGCCGCGGGCAAGCGCGTCGTCGGCTACTTCACCGAGTGGGGTGTCTACGACCGCAACTACCACGTGAAGAACATCAAGACGAGCGGGTCGGCCGCCAAGCTGACCAACATCGTCTACGCCTTCGGCAACACCACCGGCGGCCGTTGCACGATGGGCGACTCGTACGCGGCGTACGACAAGGCGTACGACGCGGCCGGCTCGGTCGACGGCGTCGCGGACACCTGGGACACCGGCGCGCTGCGCGGCAACTTCAATCAGCTGCGCAAGCTGAAGAAGGAGTTCCCGAACATCAAGGTGGTCTGGTCGTTCGGCGGCTGGACCTGGTCCGGCGGCTTCACCGAGGCCGCCAAGAACCCGGCCGCCTTCGCCGAGTCCTGCCACGCGCTGGTCGAGGACCCGCGCTGGGCCGACGTGTTCGACGGCATCGACATCGACTGGGAGTACCCGAACGCCTGCGGCCTGAGCTGTGACACGTCCGGGCCGAACGCGTTCAACAACGTGATCAGCGCGCTGCGTACCAAGTTCGGGTCGTCCGCGCTGGTGACCGCCGCGATCACCGCCGACGGCACCGACGGCGGCAAGATCGACGCCACCGACTACGCGACGGCGGCCGGCAAGCTCGACTGGATCATGCCGATGACGTACGACTACTTCGGCGCCTTCGCGGCCCAGGGCCCGACGGCTCCGCACTCGCCGCTCACGTCGTACGACGGGATCCCGACCGCCGGCTTCCACAGCGACGCGGCGATCCAGAAGCTCAAGTCCAAGGGCATCCCGGCGTCCAAGCTGCTGCTCGGCATCGGCTTCTACGGCCGCGGCTGGACCGGCGTCACGCAGGCCGCCCCGGGCGGTACCGCGACGGGTGCGGCACCGGGCAAGTACGAGGCCGGCATCGAGGACTACAAGCTGATCTCCACCCGCTGCCCGTCCACCGGGACCGTCGGCGGTACGGCGTACGCGTTCTGCAACGGGCAGTGGTGGGGCTACGACACCCCCGCGACGATCCGCAGCAAGATGGGCTACGCGAACCAGCAGGGTCTCGGCGGCGCCTTCTTCTGGGAGTTGTCCGGCGACACCACCGACGGCGCCCTGATCACCGCCGTCAAGACCATCGGCTGATCCGGCAGCCCTTCCCGCGTCCGGTCCTTCTGCCCCGTCCGGCAGAGGGTCCGGGCGCCTCCACGTCCGCTGTTGCCGGCGTGCCGCGGGCCTGGCCGGTCGCCGCCCACCACAGGTGGCGGGCTGCTCGGTTCCCCCGTCTCCCGGCTCCGCGTCTGGCGGCGCGGCCGGGCGTACGCCGTACTGCGGGCGTTCGCAGTACGGCGTACCGGCCTGTCCGGAGGCCGCTACTACGGCGGCTCCGGGAGTGGCCGGTCTCGGCCAGGTCGCATTTGTGCCACCCGGTCGCGCAGGGTTTCCCTTGACTTAGCCTTCGCGGTTGAGCGTACTGGTCCCTGCGCCTGACCCGGCAAACGTTTGAGCGGAGGGGCCTCCATGGAGACTGTGCCGGACTCGTCGTTGATCATCGGCGTCGCCACGACCAGTGCCGAACGCGTCCAACTGGCACGCCTGCTGAGCGGTGCCGAGGCCTTGCTCCTGGTCTCCAGCGCCGACCAGGCCCGAGCCTTCCTGGACCTCACCACCGGCACCGGCTCCCAGCCCGTCGTACTGACCCCCGGAGTCCTCCCGCCGGACCCGCCGGTTGAAGCTCCTGCCCAGATCGAGGCACCCCTGCCCAGAACCGGCAACGTGGTCGCCCTCCCCGCCGCCCTCCGCCTCGACGAGGACCGCCGAGTCGTCCGCTGGAAGGACCGCGAGGTCCCCCTGACCCGCCTGGAACACGACTTCCTCCACTGCCTGGTCCAAAAACCGGGCCAGGTCTGGACCTACCAACACCTCCACCACGCCGTCTGGGGCAACGAACACCTCGGCCACGGCTCCCACATCCACTCGGTAGTAAAACGCCTCCGCCAAAAACTCGCCCACCTCGGCGCGACAGTAACCATCCACGCAGTCCGAGGCGTCGGCTTCCACTTGCTCCCAGCCGCCTGACAAGAGATAGACACAAAGGCAAAGAACAAAAGGCAAGAGACAAGAACAAGAACAAAGAGAATAGAGTGAGGCCGCTGGCCCATCCGCAGTGCCCAAAGCACAGACACGCTGTGGCTGAGGGAGAGAGTGCTGCTGCGCCGGGCTATCTGGAAAGCATCGGTGCTACGGGATCTCAGGCACGACGTAGCAGTGCGCCGTGATCGTCTGGCCCTCGCCGAACGTGTGGGTTGCGGTCCCGATCTTCTGAAGCCCGAGTCGTTCGTACAGCCGGATGGCGTCCTGGTCCTTGTCCATCACGTCGAGGACCAGGCGCTTGCCGCGGACCAGGGGGTCGGTCACGACAGCGCGAGCCAGTTTCTCTCCGATCGCCTTGCGGCGGGCCGCCTTGGTGACGAACAAGCGCCCGACCACCGCCACCTTGTCGACTGTGTCGTCGGACTGCTCCAGCCAGAGCCGGACCGCGTCGTCACCGGGTTGCGGTTCGCTGATCGCCACATGCCCGACGATCTGACCGTCCAGTTCGGCGATCCAGGAACTGATCAGCCCATCGGGCTCGAGCCAGGCGACTGGATCCGCGACGCCCTCGACCGGGTAACCGTCTGTGCTGTGGACGTCGACCAGGGCGGCGCCCGCCGGCTCGAGGTCGTCGTCCTGGCGCGGGCGAATGATGGGATCTGGCACAGGTCAGTCCTCCACAGGCATTCGATAGTCCAGGCCGTTGTAGTCGGCACGCATGGTGAAGATCGTGACTTCGAACGGTGCCCCGTTCTGATCGATGCCGGTATGCGTGACTTCGAGGACCGGTACGGCGTCCGGAATCCGCAAACCTTTGGCTTCGTCCGGCGTTGGCATTCGCGCGGTGACTTCCTCGCGGATGGTCGTGATGGCGTGACCGCGCTCCTCGAACCGCGCGTACAGGCTGCCCTTGCCCATCTGTGCGGAGTCGGCCACCGGCGTACCCTCCACGATCGACCAGGGGGCAAAGGTGACGCCGACCTGCATCGGCTCGTTGTCGGCGTAGTACCAGTTCTCCCGCCGTACGACGGTCTCGGTCTCCGGATCGATCTGCAATCGCTCGGCGATCTCGGCCGGCGGGCTGATGCGGGTGATCGACCTGCAGTCGACGCTCGCTTCGCGCCCCTGCCGGGACACCTCGGCACGGAACGGAGACAGTCCGGTCTCCTGACGCAGTGTGCGGGCGTAGCGCTCGGATCCGAAGCGCAGCAGGCGCGTTTTACCGCGCACCGTGACGCCGCTGCCGTGACGGATGGTGACCAGTCCCTGTTCGGCCAGGAGGCGGATCGCTTCGCGGGCCGTGTTGCGAGCTACGCCGTACTGCTCGGCCAGGTTCCGTTCGGAGGGCAGTCTGTCGCCGACGGCCAAGTCGCCGTCCTCGATCCTGCGCCGCAGGTCGCGCTCGATCGTCCGGCTCGCAGGTTCCTTGTCGGGGTTCGTCGCAACCTCCCTCATCACGCACTCCTCGCCAGGTGCTGCCTTGTTTCGTCGGTCCATCGTAGGCGCTGGCTTGAGCCAGTGCTTGACACTGCACGGAGGGTTTGGTCACACTGGCTTAAGCCAGTCACTAATTGTCATAGTGAGGGCACACTTCCGGAAGGGGCGTCGATGTCCGACCAGATTGACGGTTCGGCAGGTGGCCCCTGATGCGCCGCTTCGAGCTGTACCGATATCGCGATCCGTCCGGCGTCAGCGGTACGGGTGTCGTGGCCATCGGTCTGGAGTTTCCACCTGATCACGAGGGTCACCAGTGGGTCGCCCTCAAGTGGCTCGGCCGACATCCCGCGCTGACGCTCTGGGCGAGCCTGTACGACCTCCTCGAGATCCACGGCCACCTTGGCGCATCAGACATTCGCTGGCTCGATCCGGACCCGTTCGAAGACCCCGAGGACACCCCGCCGTGCCGGTCCGCTGCGCCGGCCGCTTTGCGTCACGCCCACCAAGGAGAATGAAATGAGCAACGATCTGATTGCTGTGCCGTTCGGTGTCCGTCACCTGGCTTCCGGCCCGGAGACTGCGCCGATGAAGCTGCCGATGTCGTACAGCGCGAATCTGCAGCTGAACGTGTCGGCGACCGGCAACCCGTACCACGCCATTGCGGCGGCGCTGCCGGAGACGAACACCGAGACGCCGATCCCCGACGGTCAGCGTCCGGGGTCGGACAACTCGACCGACAACTACTGACGATGGCCACCGTCCTGGTGCTGACCGGCCGCGACGACCTGACGGCGGACGCGGTTGTCGATGAACTGACCCTCCGTGGGACCTCGGTCGTTCGGTACGACACTGCCGATTTTCCGCTGTCGTCGAGGTTGGCCGTCACGTTGGGTCCAGACGGCTGGGACGGAGGGCTGACGGGGGAGCGGGTCGTCGACCTCGACGCGATCAGTTCCGTGTGGTGGCGTCGTCCGGCCGAGTTCAGTGTGCCGAGCGAATGGCCGGACGAGGCTCGCGCCTTCGCGCTGTCGGAGGCGCGGGTCGGGGTACTGGGCGTACTGGGCTCGCTGCCGGTTCGATGGATCAACCACCCGGCCAAGGACTCGGCCGCCAACTACAAGCCGGTCCAGCTCGCTGTCGCGGCTCGTGCCGGCCTTGAGGTTCCCCGTACGACGATCACCTCCGATGCGGATTACGCCCGGGAGTTCGTCGGACCGGACGAAGTGATCTACAAAGGCCTCAGTGGCGGCGTCCTCACCGCCAATCGGCGGCATCGTTATCTGCCGACAACGTTGCTGCGTAGGGACCAGATCGACGAGGGGCTGGCAGGTACGGCGCATCTCTTCCAGGAGCGGGTTTCGAAGGCGTACGAGGTTCGGCTCACCGTCATCGGCGAGCAGATGTTCGCGGTGGCGATCCACGCCGGGAGCGAAGCTGCCAAGCTCGACTGGCGAACCGACTATGCGTCTCTGACGTACGAGCCGGTCGAGCTGCCGGTGGACGTGGAGAAAGGCGTCCGACTGCTGATGAATGAGCTGGGTCTGTTCTTCGGCGCCCTGGACTTTGCCGTGACTCCGGATGGGCGCTGGGTGTTCTTCGAGGTGAACCCGAACGGTCAGTGGCACTGGTTGGCGGTCAAGGCCGGGGTGCCGATGGTGGAGGCGATGGCTGATGCCCTGCAAGGAAAGGACGGCTAGTGGCTGACTGGACCGAGGCCGCCCGGAAGCTCGCGGCTGAGATCACGGGTGCGGCCCCGGAGTGGCATGACGCGGTGCGTGCAACACCGCGGCATCTGCTGGTGCCGCGGTGGTGGGAGCCGGTGCCGGACAGCTATCCGTTTGTTTGGGGGCTTCGTGCGCCTGATCCTGAGCAGCCTTGGGAGCGGGTGCACGGCAACGAGACGCTCGTGACTCGGGTCGGGGAGCACCATGCTGACCACGCCGAGGTGGGAGCGAGGCAGGGCGGTCTGCCGACCTCTTCGTCGACGCTGCCCGGGCTGATCGTGGACATGCTGCACCTGCTTGATCCGCAGCCGGCGGATCGAGTGCTCGACGTTGGCACTGGATCGGGCTACTCCGCCGCGTTGCTGGCTCACCGGCTCGGCGACGACCCGGTGACCAGCATCGACATCGACCGCTACCTGGTCGAGGCGGCGGGGGAGCGGCTGGCCGGCTTCGGGCGGACGCCTCGGATCGAGGTGGCGGATGCGACGGGCTCGCTGCCTGAGGGCGAGTACGACCGGATCGTCGCGACGGTGTCGGTCCGGCCGATCCCATCGAGTTGGCTTGAGGCTCTGCGTCCCGGCGGGCGGATCGTGACGACCATCGTCGGTACGTCGTTGCTCATCAGCGCCGACATGGGCACGGACGGCGTCGCCCGCGGGCGGGTTCAGCCAGGGCCGGCGAGCTTCATGCGCACCCGCCAAGCTCCCGACTACCCAGCACGTCTGGACGAGGTCTACACCGCAGCACGAGACCAAGACGGCGAAGAGGTGCGCAGCCTGACCGGCCCGATGCCAGACCTGTGGTCCGACTGGGAGCTTCGCTGCCTGTTCGAACTCACCACCCCGGACATCGAGAACCGATCCGCCACCTGCGACGACGGCACCGGGATCCTGTGGCTGCTCGCGTCGGACGGGTCCTGGGCAAGAGCCGAAGGCGCGAGCGGCACCGTGCACCAGTCCGGCCCGCGCCGCCTCTGGGACGAGCTCGACGATGTCCAACGCACGTGGGAAGCGGCCGACCGCTTCCCACTCCACGAGCTGAGCGTCGAGCTACACCCAGATCGAGGCAGCCTGGCCAGCCCCGATGGGCAGTGGATGGTCGACCTCTGACCAGGTGCGCGGCGGCGGGACCTCAGCCGCAGTGAACCTGCACCTTGGGCACCTGGGATGGACCTACGGCCTAACTCTGTTCTCTTGTTCTCTTTCTTTCTGCCCTTGCATCCCTTGGGTTCAGGCGACGTGAGCGGCAGATGGTTCGGTGAGGGTGAAGAGGCGGTCGAAGACTTGGGCTCGGTCGAACTGGAGGGCGTGGGTTCGGGCGTAGTGTTCGGCTTCGGATCGTTGGGTGGGGGTCCAGTCGCAGATGACCTCGTCGAGGACGGTTCGTAGGGTGGTTGGGTCGTGCTGGGGGACCAGCAGGGCTGTGTCGCCTACTGCTTCGGGGACGCCGCCGGTGGCGCAGGTGATGATGGGGCCGCCGCCGGCCAGCGCCTTTTCGACCAGGGCGATGCCGAAGGTTTCCACGAACTCGGGCTGCTCGCGCGTGGGGAGGACGAAGGCCGCGCTGCCGGCCATCAGGGCGGGTTTTTCTGCGTCGTCCACGTCGGTGAGGATCCGGACGCGGTCGCCGAGGCCTGCTGCTGCCACCCGCGCGACCACCTCGTCCTCCTGTGGTCCGCGACCGGCCAGGACCAGTTGCACGCGCTCGGCCGATCGCGATCCGGCGTACGCGTCGATCAGGTCGTCGATGCCCTTCGCCGACGCGATCCGGGACAGGAACAGCACGTACCCGTCCCGCGAAAGCCCTCGCCGGGCCAGGGTTTCGGCGATCCTGTCCTCGGTGAGTGACAGGTACGACCAGGAGTCGACCGCCGGGTAGGAGATCGCGATCCGTTCACGGCACCGCTGCGCGAACGTCGTACCGTGCATGGCGTCCAGCGTCGCCGCCGAGGCGACGATCAACTCCCTCGTGTACTCCGACACCGCCACACAGTGGTCGGCCTCCAGATAGACCGACAGGATGTGCGCAGCCGCTCCGAACCGCCCGGTCGCCACGCACTCGCGCACCACGTTGGTGATGTCGGAGCCCACTGCCTCAGCGACAGTGACGACCCGGGCGGGCCCGATCCGGCGCGCCACCTGCGCGGCCTCCTGTACGGCGATCGCATGCGGGCTCAGGTACAGCGACATCGCCACCGTCGGTACGCCGTCGCTGAACAACTCGACCAGCCGCCCGATGAGCCCGGACAGGTAGCGCCCGTCCGGAACCCGGTAGTCGCCCACGGGACCGGGCCGCTCGACGGTGATGCCAGGGCTGTACGGCAGTACGCCGTCCAGCGGCTTCATCGGCAGCCCGGCCGCCTCCAGCGCATCCAGCGGCCAGGTCACGATCCGTACGTCGTCGAACCCGCGGGTGAGCGCCACCTCCGCGAGGCACCGCGCCTCGCCGGAGTGCCCGCAGATCACCGGGTCGGCACGGACAACGATGACCAGGCGGCGGTTGGGTCCGGACGGGACGAGCGTGTCGTCGGCGATGCTCATGCCTCACCTCCCAGGGTGTCGGATGTTGACGGTGGCCTGACGCGGCTGCCCCAGCCGGAGGGCCGCGGGCCGAGCTCGAGGTGCAGGTTGCGGATGTGCCGCAGCTCCCGGCCGGAGATCCACGGGCGTTCGAGGGTCTTGCCGTCCACCGCGAGGGACTGGACGTAGGAGACCGGTCCGCCGGCCTCGACCGGCTCGAACCCCGTCGTGGTGATCGACAGGTCGCCCTCCGGCAGCTGAAGCGTGGACTCCGCCACGGCCGGCGCGCTCACCAGGAACAGGCTCTGCCCGGCGACCGGGAACAGCCCGAGCGTCGCCCACACGTACCAGGCGGACAACCCGCCGGAGTCGTCGTTGCCCGGCAGCCCACCGCGGCCGGTGCCGAACTGGTTGGCGATCGCGGCGTGCACCACCTCGGCGGTCCGGTCCGGGCGCCCGGCGTAGTGGTAGGCCCACGGCGCCTCGTAGTCCGGTTCGTTGTTCAGCCCCTCGAACCGGGACAGGCCGTAGCCGGCGTTCATCTCGGCCACGCTCGGCGCCACACCCGGTTGGACGACCGACAGCGCGTCGTACCCGAAGAACCGATCGAGCAGCCTGACGAACGCCTCGTCACCGCCGGCCAGCGCGATCCGGGCACGCATGTCGTGCAGCAGCCGGAAGGAGTAGTTCCATCGGCCGCCCTCGTAGAAGGTCGAGTCGCGTAGCAACCCGGTGCCCGGGTCGTACGCCGCTTGCCAGCCTTCGGCGAGCTCGCGCATCTGCTGGGCCAGCGGCCGGTCGCGCACCCTGTGGGCGATCGCCGCGGTGCAGTGGTAGGCGTACGCCAGGTCGAGGGTGTGGCTGATCGGGTGCGCCACACCGTGCACCAGGTAGTCCTCGCCGTACGTCCGGCGCAGGTCCAGCTCCAGGTGCACCATGGCCCAGTCCCAGTCGATCCCCGGCAGATCCAGTTGGCACAGGTCGGCGAAGAAGGTGTGCGCGAGAGCGCTGCCCTGCCGGGAGAACCGATCGGCGCCCTTGGCCATCCGGTAGCCGATCGGCAGGTTGCCCTCCTGCTCGGCGATCGACAGCATCGCGCCGGCCAGCGCGACCGAACGCTCCGGGAACAACGTGGTCATCAGTGGCAGTTGCGTGCGGTAGATGTCCCACAGGGTGCAGATGTCGAACGCGTACGGGCCCTCGGTCGTCCACGACGGGCTCTCGTCCGGGGCGAAGCTCGGCTTGACCAGCGAGTGGTAGAGCGCCGTACCGAACACCGTTGCCTGGTCGTCGGACCCGGCGTCGATCTCGACCTTGCCGAGGTGGTCGCGCCAGGTGGCCGCTGTCCGGTCGCGCCGCCCGGCGAAGGCCGCCTGGGTTCGGCCGACGTCCGCGTGCAGGTTGTCGCGGGCCTTCGCGCACCCCCGCAGCGAGAACCCCAGCCGTACCTCGACGGTCTGCTCGGCCCGCGAGGGTCCCATGAACATCAGCCCGAACGGCCGCAAGGTGGTCGGCCGGATGTAGTCGAAGTCGAGGCGGGTACCGCCGGGCATCAGGCGCCGGTCGTACCAGAGCAACTGCCGCCAGCCCGGGGCGTCGACCTCCAGGTGCACGGCCAGCGGCACACCCTCGACGTGGATCTCGCCCTGAGCCACCCCCGGCTCCAGCATCGCCAGGTGTGCCTTGAGCGGCACCGTCCGGCTGTGCGGGATGGCCAGCCCGCCGGTCGAGGCGTCGATGACGATCCGGGCGGCGTCGTACGCCGGGAAGGTGTACCGATGGACGGCCGACTTGGGGCCGACCGTCACCTCGCAACGCACCCCCGAGCTCAGCGTCGCCGCGTAGTAGCCGGGCTCGGCCACCTCGTCCCGCAGGTCCCAGTTGGTGCCCAGGTCGTCGAGCGGCCCGAGCATCGGCGTCACCCGGAAGTAGTTGTAGTACTTACGGATCGCACCGGTGCCGGACTGCTGGAAGTGGGTGAATCCGGAGGCGACCGGCCGGTCGTGCAGCAGGCCGGGCACGCCCTCGGTGTTGAAGTCGTACAACCCGTACCCGGTCGGATAGGCCCCCGAGTACGCACAGGCCGACACCATCCCGAACGGATGCATCGCCCCCGGATGAGTGTTCCCCACCTGCGGCTTCGGCCACCACCAAGTTGCTGCCAGCCCCTTCGGCGCAGGCAGGTCAGTGGCCCCGGTCCCGATGAACGGGTCAACCTGCTCGAACATGGGCTCACCGCCTCAAGCGCCCGACATGGGCTCTCAAGGTAAGAAGCCCATGTTTCACCCACGTGGACCACAAGAGACGCCCGGATTACGTTCGGGCCGAGCAGTCAATGCACCCGGCCCCCGCCCAGACGTTCCTGGGCGAGGGCCGGGCTGTTGCTCCGTGATGACTACTTGATGGACTTCAGCGCGAAGTCCTCCACGACCGGCTCGCCTGCTACCAGGCGGGTGGATCGGGTCTGGGGCTTGTAGCCGTCCTTGGCGGCGATGAGGGTGAGCGGGTTGTTGCGGCGGTCCAGCCAGTAGGCGTAGTTGCCGCTGGTGTCCGTGGTGAACGTGTACGACGAGGCCCACGAGTCGACCTGGACGATGGCGCCGGGCAGCGGGGCACTGGTGCCGCTGGTGGCGACCCCGGTGACCGTGCCGGACAGCTTGCTCCACGTGGTCGGCGGGGTGACGTTCATCGTCACGGCGACGTTGTCCACGCTGTACGGCGTGTTCTCGGCGATGGTGACCGCCCCGGTGTACTTACCGGGCTGGTCGACGCTCGCGGTGAGCGTGACCTTGACCGTCGTGCTGGCGCCCGGGGCCAGGGTGGCCTCGGTCTTGTCGATGCTCAGCCAGCTGACGTCGGCCGACGACTCGGCGCAGTCCTCGAGACCCGGCAGGGCCTCGCTGTCGACGGTCGCGGTGAAGCCGCCGGACGAGCCGCCGACCTTGTAGAAGCCGCACGCCGCGCCACCGCGGTACCGCGGCTGGTTGGCGTTCGGCAGCGACGCCCAGGTGCCGGCGGCGGCGTCGAACGCGAAGCCCGCGTTCGTGACCGCGCCGGTCTGGACACCGCCGACGACCAGCAGCTTGCCACCGGCGACGGCGAACGACGCCGCCCAGTGGTCGGCCGGGGAGTCGGCGATCGGCGACCAGGCGTCGGTGGCCGGGTCGTAGACGTAGCCGCTCTTCTGCGCGGCGACGCCGTCGTTACCGCCGGAGCAGTAGATCTTGCCGTCGATCGCGCCGCAGGAGGCGAACGCCACCGACTTCGGGTAGTTCGCGATCGGCGCCCAGGTGTTGGCTCCCGCGTCGTACACCACCGCGGTGTTCGACATCGGGGTGCAACCGGCCGTGGTGCAGCCACCGATCGCGTACAGCTTGCCGTCCAGGACGGCCTGGCCGGCGGCCGCACGCGGCGCCGGGTTGTTGGCGACGGCGGACCAGGCGTTCGCGGCCGGGTCGTAGGACCAGGTCGCGGCGTCCGGGCCGGCGGTACCCCAGCCGGAGCTGGCGACGATCTTGCCGCCGACGGCGCCGACGGTGATCGCGTTGCGGGCGCCCGGGAGCGGGGCGATCGCGGTCCAGGCCAGGGAGGCCGGGTCGTACACGTAGCTGTTCGCGCTGGACGCGGTGCCGTTGCCGCCGGCGATCGAGTAGATCTTGCCGTCGAGGTTGACCACGCGGTTGTCCATCACGACCGCCGGGTAGTCGGCGATGTCGGCCCACGGAGCCGCGAGCGGCTTCGGTACGGCGGGAGCGACCGGCATCTTGCCGGACATCTTGCTGCCGAACGAGGTCGGCACCGACAGCCGCTGCAGCGGCGCGCCCTGGCCGGTGAGGACCTGGGACTTGGTGGTCTTCGAGCCGTTCGCGTTCGCGATCTCGAAGCCACCGTCGCGCTCACCGAACTTCACGTCGACCGGCGCTCCGCCGGTATTCTTGACCGTGAAGGACTTGGTGACCTTGCCGGTGGGCAGCTTGAGGTTGCCCTCGATCGCCCCCGGGGTGACGGTCAGCTTGCCGGCGGCCAGCGTGAAGTCGGCCGGGGTGACCCAGTCGGCTTCCACGTCGACGTTCTGGGCGGAGCTGACGTAGCCGCCGGCCTTGGCGGTGTAGCTGTGCGCGCCGGAGTCGGCGGAGTACAGCCAGTAGAAGCCGTCGTTCAGACCGGTGTCCTCCGGCGTCGCGACGGTGGTGGCGGTCTCCGTGGCCTTGTCGTCACGGGTGACGACGGCGCCGTTGACGAAGCTGCCGGTGTTGGCGTCCTTGACGTTGCCGACGACGATGCCGCCGCCGGTCGGCTCACAGGTGATCTGGCTGCCGATCAGCACGCTGTCGACCTGCCACCACCATTCGTACGCGGCGTCGTAGTAGTGGAAGCGAACCTGGACGGCGGACTTGCCGGCCGCCTGCGGGATCGCGATCTCCTTGACGCCCCGGACGTCCGCGCCCTGGGTGAGCACGTTGGCCCAGGTGGTCCCGCCGTCGATCGACAGGTCGACGTCGGCCTTCTCGCCGCCCAGCCAGTTGAAGTCCTGGTTGAAGCGGATCACCGGCGCCGCGACGTCGGTCAGGTCCACCGACGGGCTGACCAGCGAGGTGTCCTGCGACTGGCCGGAGCCGAACTCGTCGCTGTCGGCGATGGCGAAGCCGCCGCCGCCACCGGTCAGGTTGCCCCGGTTGCCCGGGTCGTCGAAGGCCCAGACCTGGCCGTTGCCCTTGTTGTCCACGACGGTCCAGCCGCTCGGAGCGGCCGCGGCGTCGAAGGTCTCGTAGAGGCCGTCCGAGCCGTTGCGGTAGCCCGGCGCCGTGGCGCAGGCGTCCGAACGAACCGGTACGGCGATGTTCTTGGTGACGTTGCCCGCGCCGACCGTGACCGGCTGGCTGACGGTCTCGTAGCCCGGGTACTGCGACTCGACCTTCAGCGTGTAGGCGTTGCCGGACGGCACCTTGAAGCTGTACCGGCCGTTGGTCGGGGTGGTGTAGTCGAACACGCCACCCGGCCCCTCGACGCTGACCTTCGCGTACAGCGGCCAGCCGTGGCCGGAGCCGTCGGTGACCGTGCCGCCGATGTTGACGGCCGGCGCGGACTCCAGCGCGAAGTCCTTGGTGGTTGTCGCGTTGGTGGTCACCGTGGCGGTCGCCGTCTGGCTCTTGTAGCCGAACGACGCGGCGGTCAGCGAGTAGTCGCCGGCCGGCAGCACGGAGGAGTAGCGGCCGTCGGCACCGGTGGACAGCACGCGGTCGGCCTGACCCTCGGCCGTCACCGTCACCGAGGCGCCGGCGAGCGCGGCACCGGCGGCGGTGACCTTGCCGGTCAGCGTGCCGGTGTCACCGATCGGGGCGGCGTTCAGCAGCGCGAGCGCGTCCAGCCGTCCTTCGCCGAAGACGTTGTTGTCGTCGGTGGTGCCACCGCACTGGGCGTCGGCCTTGTCGACCGAGGAGTTGTCGAGCAGCGCGCGGGTGGCCGCGATGTCGCCCTTCAGCGCTGGTGCGGCCGACCACAGCAGCGCGATGGTGCCCGCGAGGTGCGGTGCGGCCATCGAGGTGCCGTTGAAGCTGGCGTAGGCGTTGCCCGGGACGCTCGAGCGCACGTTCACACCCGGAGCCGCGAGGTTCGGCTTGATCTCGCCGTTCTGGCCCACACCGCGCGCGGAGAAGCTGGCGATGTTGTTGTTGATGTCGTAGGCGCCGGCCGAGTAGTTGCTGACCAGACTGCCCGGTGAGCCGCTGGTCTGGCAGGCCGAGCCGCTGTTGCCGTTCGACCAGGTGCCGAAGATGCCGGAGGCGGTCCAGGCGTTGGTGACGTCCTCCATGAACGGGTCGTTGGAGGGCAGCGTGGTTCCCCACGAGTTGTTGATGATGTTGGGCCGCTTGCTCGCGTCGGGGTTCTGCCCGGCGAGGTTGGTCGGCTCGAGCATCCACTGGCCGGAGGTGATCAGGGCCGCGTCGCTCGGGCAGCACCCGTTCGCCGCGATCCACTTCACCGCCGGGGCGACGCCGATCTGGTTGCCCGCGCCGTCGTCACCGGCCATCGTGCCCATCGTGTGGGTGCCGTGACCGTTGCCGTCGGCGGGCTTGGTCGGCGACGTACCGGCCGCGTCGAACCAGTTGTAGTTGTGGTCGAACTGCCCGCCGCCCAGGTTGCCACGGTAGGAGTTCACCAGCGCCGGGTGGTCGAACTGGACGCCGGTGTCGATGTTGGCGATGACGATGCCCTGGCCCTTGTCGCCGTACTGCGACCAGACGTCGTCGGCGTTGATGTTGGCCAGGCCCCACTCGATGGCATTGATCTGCCGCTCGTTGACGCCCTGGGTGATCTTCGGCACCTCGATCGCGGTCGGGTTGTACAGCCCCTCGACCTCGGCGTGCTGGGCCAGGTTCTGCGCCAGCGCCAGCGAGCCGCCGTTGATCCGGATCGCGTTGGTGCCCCAGAAGGTCTGGTACTTGACGTGCTGCGCGTCGAGCTCGGCCTTGACGGTGGCCTGGCTCTCGGTCGCGGTCTTGCGCAGCGCCGCGGCGACCGCCGTACCGCGGGCGTTCCAGTCCGCGATCGCGGACGCCTTGGTCAGGTCGGCCTTGGCGGCGAACCGGACCCAGTAGTCGGTGGCTTCCTTGGCGTCCTTGCCCTGGAGCTTGCTGAGCAGCTCCGGCTTGATCTTGGACGCCGGGTCGGCGGCCGGCTTCGTAGGCGGTGCGGCCTGGGCGGCGCCGGTGGCGGCCAGCCCGGTCGCGACGACGGCTACTGCCGCCAGGGCACTCACCAGTGATCTGGCCAGGCCCCTTCGTCTCACGTGTGACATTCTCTGCAGCCCCTCACTTGGACGACCCCGAGTCGACTCCCCCGAGTCATGGTGCAGAGGTGCCGGTGGCCGCGCCGGTCGTGATGAACCGGTTCTGCGACGCCCCGTGCCCCCCAGGTCGCAAGCTGTGACGCTGCGAGCCTGACGTGGACCTTATGTGTCAGACATCGGCGCGAACAAGCACACTTCGTGAGCAAGTTGTCACCAGGGGTGGGGCGGTTCTGGGCAAGTTCCGCCAGATTTTGTCAGTCCGTTGACGATAAGAGGCAGAGGTTGACATCGTGATCGGATGGTCACCGCCCGTGTCCCCGCCCCAGGTGATGACGGAACCATCGATCAGCAGGAGTTCCCGCTGCTGATCGCCGTCGCCGCATCCGTCGAAGAGCGCGTCCGGCTTGCCGAGCTGGTTGACGACGTCGCTCCGCTGCTGCTCGTGTCCAGCCTGGACGAGCTGCGCAGACTGCTCACGCCCGCCCAGGACCCGCCACCGGCTCCGGCCGCGCCGGCCGAACCACCCCGTACGCCGGACGCCCGCCGTACCGGGGACGCCTTGACGATCGACTCGCGCCGGTCGGTCGCGCAGTGGCGGGGGAGAGAGGCGCCGCTGACCGACCTCGAGCACGACCTGCTCACCAAGCTGATGACCGAGCCGGTCAAGGTGTGGACCTACGAGGAGCTGCACCAGGCGGTCTGGCGTAACCGGCACCTGCGCGGTACGGCGGACGTGCACTCGCTGGTCAAGCGGCTGCGGCGCAAGCTCGACGAGCTCGGGACGACGGTCACCATCGACGCCGTACGAGGTACGGGGTTCCGGTTGGCCGATCACCAGCGCCCGGCGATCACCGGATTGCGGGCAGGCTGACGGAGTACCCTGCGACCTCGTGCGCTTCTCTGCTCTGACCCAGCTGGAATGTCCTCAGTGCGGCCTCCGCCACGACCCGGACCAGGTGATCGGGCTGTGCTCGTGCGGGTCGCCGCTGCTGGTCCGCTACGACCTGGACGAGATCCGGGCGGGGCTGACCAAGGAGGACGTCGCGGCCCGGCCGCCGGATCTGTGGCGGTACCACGAGCTGCTGCCGGTCCGCGATCCGGCGAACATCGTCACGCTGGGGGAAGGGATGACGCCGCTGCTCCGGCTGCCGGCGTACGGCGCTGAGCTCGGCGTCGAGAACCTGCTGATGAAGGACGAGGGCCTGATCCCGACCGGCACCTTCAAGGCGCGCGGCGCGGCCGTCGGTGTCTCGCGGGCCAAGGAGGTCGGCGTCCGGAAGATCGCGATGCCGACGAACGGCAACGCCGGGTCCGCGTGGGCGGCGTACGGCGTCCGGGCCGGGATGGAGGCGCTGATCGCGATGCCGGAGGCGGCGCCGGAGATCTGCCGGCGCGAGGTCACCGTCGTCGGGGCGGAGCTGAAGCTGATCGACGGGCTGATCAGCGACGCGGGCGTGTGGATCCGTGAGCAGCTCGCGGTCCGCGAGGGCTACCAGGACGTGTCGACGCTGAAGGAGCCCTACCGGATCGAGGGCAAGAAGACGATGGGCCTGGAGATCGCCGAGCAACTCGGGTGGACGCTGCCGGACGTGATCCTCTACCCGACCGGCGGCGGCGTCGGGCTGATCGGGATCTGGAAGGCGCTGAACGAGCTGCTCGAGCTCGGCTGGGTCGAGGGCCCGCTGCCGCGGCTGGTCGCCGTACAGGCCACCGGGTGTGCGCCGATCGTGCAGGCGTGGGAGCAGGGTAAGCCGGAGAGCGAGCCGTGGCCGGACGCGAAAACAGTTGCCTTCGGCATCACCGTGCCGAAGGCGCTCGGTGATTTCCTCGTCCTGCAGGCGATCCGCGATACCAACGGCTGCGCCGTCGCCGTCACCGACGAGGAGATCCTCGCCGCCGTCCGCCGCTGCGCCGAGCTGGAGGGCTCCTTCGTCTGCCCCGAAGGAGCCGCCAACTTCGCCGCCGTCAAGCACCTACGAGAAGCCGGCTGGATCAAGCCCGGCGAGACAGTCGTTGCCCTGAACACCGGCACGGGCCTCAAGTACCCGGAAACGGCCGAGCTCTAGGCCTGCCCGCGCCGTACGGCGAGGATGTGGCACGGGTCGCCGTTGGGGTCGAGCTTCACGTAGTTGCTCTGGCCCCAGCGCCACGTGGCGCCGGTGATTTCGTCGTAGACCGTGAAGGTGTCGTCGGCGCGCATTCCGAGGGCGGGCATGTCCAGGTGGACCATCGTCTCGCGGACCGCGTGCGGGTCGGTGTTGACCACGACGATGACCGTGTCGGTGTGGCCGTCCGGGCCGGTGGTGCGCTTGGAGAAGCACAGGATCGCTTCGTCCTCGACAGTGTGCAGGCTCAGGTTGCGCAGCTGCTGCAGCGCCGGATGGCGGCGCCGTACGGCGTTCAGCAGTGTCAGGTACGGCGCGAGCGTGCGTCCCTCGGCCTCCGCGGCCGCCCAGTCGCGCGGGCGGAGCTGGAACTTCTCGGTGTCCAGGTACTCCTCCGAGCCCGGCCGCAGCGCGACGTGCTCGAACAGCTCGTACCCGGCGTACACGCCCCAGGCCGGCGACGACGTCGCGGCGATCGCGGCGCGGATCTTGAACGCGCCCGGCCCGCCGTACTGCAGGTACGCCGTCAGGATGTCCGGGGTGTTGACGAAGAAGTTCGGCCGCAGGAAGTGGCCGGTCTCCGACGTCAGCTCGGTCAGGTACTCCTCGAGCTCCCACTTCTCGTTGCGCCAGGTGAAGTAGGTGTACGACTGGTGGAAGCCGACCTTGGCCAGCTCCTGCATCATCGGGCGGCGGGTGAACGCCTCGGACAGGAAGACCACGTCCGGGTCGGTCTGCCGGACCTCGCCGAGCAGCCACTGCCAGAAGTTGACCGGCTTGGTGTGCGGGTTGTCGACGCGGAACACCGTCACGCCGTGGTCGATCCACAGCTTCACCACCCGCAGCACCTCGGCGTAGATGCCCTCGGGGTCGTTGTCGAAGTTGATCGGGTAGATGTCCTGGTACTTCTTCGGCGGGTTCTCCGCGTAGGCGATCGAGCCGTCGGCGCGGACCGAGAACCACTTCGGGTGCTCCTTGACCCACGGGTGGTCCGGCGAGGCCTGCAGCGCGAGGTCGATCGCGACCTCGAGCCCGAGCTCACGGGCCCGGCCGACGAAGAAGTCGAAGTCCTCGAAGGTGCCGAGCTCGGGGTGGATCGCGTCGTGGCCGCCGTCCTCGGAGCCGATCGCCCACGGCGAGCCCGGGTCGCCCGGCTTCGGGTCGAGGGTGTTGTTCGGGCCCTTGCGGTACGACTGGCCGATCGGGTGCACCGGCGGGACGTACAGCACGTCGAAGCCCATCGCGGCGACCGCGTCGAGGCGCTCGGCGGCCGTCCGGAAGGTGCCGGACTTCCACTCGCCGGCTGCCTCGTCGTACACGGCGCCCTCGGAGCGCGGGAAGAACTCGTACCAGCTGCCGTACAGCGCGAGCTGGCGGTCGACCCAGACCGGGTAGGTCTCCGAGGAGGTGATCAGCTCGCGGACCGGGTACCGGCCGAGCGCCGAGCGGACCTGCGGGGAGATGCCGGCGGCGAGCCGGGCCTCCGGCGGCAGCGCGCCGTTGGCCAGCGCCTGCGCGGCGTCGCCCAGCGTGCTGCGGTCCAGCCGGACGGCAGGCGGTACGCCGGCGGCCGCGCGGTCGAAGAACGCGGCGCCCTCGGCGAACATCAGGTCGACGTCGATCCCGGCCGGCACCTTGATCTCGGCGTTGTGCCGCCAGGTGCCGTACGGGTCGCTCCAGCCTTCGACGGCGAACGTCCACGCGCCCTGCTCCTGCAGCGTGACGTCGACGGTCCACTGGTCCGACCCCTGACCGACCGGGGTCATCAGCATCCGTCTGGTCTGGCCCGACGGCGACGTCAGGACGACGTTCGCGTTCACCGCGTCGTGGCCCTCACGGAACACGTTGGCCGCGATGGTGAACGTCTCGCCCACCGAGGCCTTGGCCGGATACGCTCCGGCGTCGACGGTCGGGGTGACGTCGGTGATCGGGATGCGCCCAGTCATGGTGGTCGATGAACCTTCGCTTTCGGCGTCGCTGGAACCGGTCATGAAGAGTTGGCAGGTATGACGTTATCGGTTCCCGAAGCGACCGCGTGACATGCAAGCGGCGTGGTTCGTCCACACTGCGGACCATCCTGCACGAATTCCGTGCGGTCTCCCGCCTGAGGGCTCTGCAAGTTCTTGCTCGTGTTGCAAAATCGATGCATACCGAAGGTGCCGCGGCCCGGCCAGGGCGCTACGGTGTCCCGGTGCGAGCGATACGACGATTCTCCGTCCGCCCTGTCCTGCCCGAGCCGCTGACCGGCCTCGGCACCCTGGTGAACAACCTGCGCTGGGCCTGGCACCCCGAGACGCAGGACGTGTTCGAGGCTGTCGACCCGCAACTGTGGCGCAGCACCGGCGGCGACCCGGTCCGGCTGCTCGGCGAGGTCCCCGCGGCCCGCCTGGACGAGCTGGCCGCCGACCACGCCTTCCTGCGCCGGCTCGAGCTGGCCGTGAACGACCTGAACGGGTACGTCACCGACGACCGCTGGTTCCAGGCCGACGCCGGTTCGCCGGTCAGCTCGGTGGCCTACTTCTCCCCGGAGTTCGGCATCACCCACGTGCTGCCGCAGTACTCCGGCGGTCTCGGCATCCTGGCCGGCGACCACCTGAAGGCCGCCAGCGACCTCGGCGTACCGCTGATCGGTGTCGGGCTGCTCTACCGCCACGGCTACTTCGGCCAGTCGCTGAACCGCGAGGGCTGGCAGCAGGAGCGCTACCCGTTGGTCGACCCGGACGGGCTGCCGATCAGCCTGCTCCGCGACGGTGACGCACCCGCGACCGTCACCGTGACCCTGCCCGGTGGCCGTGAGCTGCGGGCGCAGATCTGGGTCGCCCAGGTCGGCCGCGTGCCGCTGCTGATGCTCGACTCCGACATGGAGGAGAACGAGCCGGCCGAGCGCGAGGTGACCGACCGCCTGTACGGCGGGACGACCGAGCACCGTCTGCTCCAGGAGCTGCTGCTCGGTGTCGGTGGTGTCCGCGCGGTCCGCGCCTTCTGCCGGATCACCGGCCACGCGGCCCCGGAGGCCTTCCACACCAACGAGGGCCACGCCGGTTTCCTCGGCGTCGAGCGGATCCGCGAGCTGGCCACCGACCAGGGCCTCGACTTCGACACCGCGCTCGAGGTCGCCCGCGGCGGCACCGTGTTCACCACCCACACCCCGGTCCCGGCCGGGATCGACCGGTTCCCGGTCGAGCTGATCCAGCAGCACTTCTCGCCGGACGTGTTCGGCGACGGCGTCCCGATCGACCGGATCCTGGCGCTCGGCGCCGAGGACTTCGAGAACGGCGACCCGAGCGTCTTCAACATGGCGATCATGGGCCTTCGCCTCGCTCAGAGGGCGAACGGCGTCTCCAAGCTGCACGGTGTGGTCAGCCGCGGGATGTTCGCCGGCCTGTGGCCGAGCTTCGACCCGTCCGACGTCCCGATCAGCTCGATCACCAACGGCGTGCACGCGCCGACCTGGGTGGCGCGCGAGATCTCGGCGCTCACCTACGCGAACGCCGACCAGGGTGACTCCGAGGGCATGTTCGAGGGTCTGGACAAGACCACGGACGCGGCCCTGTGGGAAACCAAGCGGATGCTCCGCCAGCGCTTCATCGACGACACCCGGGCCCGCGTCCGCGCGTCGTGGGTGAACCGCGGGGCCAGCGAGGCCGAGCTGGGCTGGGTCGACTCGATCCTCGACCCGGACGTGCTGACGGTGGGCTTCGCCCGCCGCGTTCCGTCGTACAAGCGGCTGACGCTGATGCTGCGTGACCCGGAGCGGCTGAAGGCGCTGCTGCTGCACCCGACCCGGCCGATCCAGATCGTGATCGCCGGCAAGGCGCACCCGGCCGACGAGGGCGGCAAGAAGCTGATCCAGGAGATGGTCCGGTTCGCCGACGACCCGGAGGTCCGGCACCGGATCGTCTTCGTGCCCGACTACGACATCGCGCTGGCGCAGCCGATGTACCCGGGCTGCGACGTCTGGCTGAACAACCCGCTGCGTCCGTACGAGGCGTGTGGCACGTCCGGCATGAAGGCGGCGCTGAACGGCGCGCTCAACCTGTCCATCCGTGACGGCTGGTGGGACGAGTGGTACGACGACGAGTTCGGCTGGGCGATCCCGTCGGCCGAGGGCATCGAGGACACCGACCGCCGCGACGACCTCGAGGCGCACGCGCTGTACGACCTGATCGAGAAGCAGGTCGCGCCGCGGTTCTACGACGGTGAGGTCCCGGGCCGCTGGATCGAGATGCTGCGGCACACGATCAAGGAGCTCGGCCCGAAGGTGCTCGCCACCCGGATGGTCCGCGACTACGTCGAGCGGCTCTACGTCCCGGCGGCGCACTCGTCGCGGCAGCTCAACTCGACGTACGACGGCGCCCGGCAGCTGGCCGCGTGGAAGAAGCAGGTCCGGGCGGCCTGGCCGCAGATCCGCGTCGACCACGTCGAGCTGCAGGGCCTGGGCGACGTCCCGCAACTGGGGACTACGGTCGGGATCCGCGCGTTCGTGACGCTCGGCGAGCTGACCCCGGACGACATCGACGTCGAGGCACTGCACGGCCGGGTGGACTCGGCCGACGAGATCACCGACGCCGTGCGGGTCTCGCTGAAGCTGGCGGAGACCTACGAGGGCAACCGGCACCGCTTCGAGGGTGAGCTGAAGCTCGACCGCACCGGCCCGTTCGGTTACACCGTGCGCGTCCTGCCGAAGCACCCGATGCTCGCCAGCCCGGCCGAGCTCGGCCTGGCCGCGGGCCCGTCGGACCCCGAGGACCCGGACACCCCGGACCTGCCGGCCGGCTCGGAGTTCTGAGCTAGCCGGGAAGGGCCGGGCACCTAGCAGGGTGCCCGGCCCTTCTTCAGTTCTTGCGGCGCAAGCGTCCCCACGGTTTGAACACCGACAGGACGACCGCGACCATCAGCAGGGTCGGGGACACGATCGGCGGGAAGACCAGGTCGACGGCGTTGCCCTCGGCACCCTTCTCCGCCAGGTCGACGACGCCCGGCCTGAGCGCGATCAGGATGAGGGTGCTGAGCAACAGGTTGAGCCCGAGCTTCACCACCACCCACCAGTACTTCACCAGCCCGTACTTGCTGCCGTAGGCAAGCAACACCCCGGTGACCAGGCAGGTCAGCCCGGAGATCGTCATCGGCCAGATGGTCACCAGCTCGAGTGCGCGGAAGCACAACGCCTTGGTCTCCACGTCGCCGGTCCCGAGCGCGGTGAAGACCAGCACGGCCATCGCCACGTCGAGCCCCAGCCACGACCCGACCGACGCGATGTGCACCACCAGCGTCAGCTTGCGCGTCCGTCCTGAGAGTCGCCACGAAGTACTCATGCCGGAATCGTCCTGCAGCAAGGGCCTTCGGGGCGTCGGCCCGGAGGAGGCTCTCGGGCTACTTCCCTTGCGGTACCTTCTGCCGCGTGCCGAGGTCGACAGAGTACGGCGGGCCGCCGGTGGGCGTGTGGACCATGATCTTCTCGCCGGGATGCAGGTCGGGATCCGCGTGGTACCAGTCACGGACCTTCGCCTCGGCGGCCTTGTCGCCGGCGTCGGCGGCCACGAGCAGCGCGGCGAGCTCGTCGGTGGGGGTGAGATCCATCTCCAGGTCGTCGGCCATCGCGCCCCAGCCGTCCCACAGCAGCAGCTCGTCGGCGTTGAGATGGGCGACCTGCAGGAACACGTAGTCGCGGATGAACCAGCCGCCGCGCAGCGGCAGCGTCGGGTCCACGCCGCAGGTCTCGCCGTCGATCTCGCCGGAGCGGAACCCGCGCCACGTCTCCGCCGCCGACCGGAACCGCCCGGCCGGCAGGTCCTGGACGTCGAAGCCCCAGTGCTCACCCGGTTCGAGCTGCGCGTCGACCTGCACCCAGCGGTCGCCGTTCCAGTACTCCGCGATCACGTGGTCGGCGTTCCAGCCGGGCTGGAAGTACGTCGCGAAGCCGATCCGGCTGCGCGCCGGGATCCCCTGGTGGCGCAGGGCGGAGACGAACAGCAGCGCGTAGTCCCGGCAGCACCCGGCCACGCGGTCCTCGGGCGCGCGGGGCGCCGTCAGCGGCGTACCGTTGCGCCGCTGGTCGGTCGCCAGGATCTCCTCGACCCAGCGGTTGTTCACCTCTTCGAGATGCTCACCGGTGAACTCGATCCCGCCACCGCGGTAGTGGATCAGCAGGTTCTGGACCGCCGCGGCCAGGCCGGGGACGTCGGTCGGCAGGGCGTCCAGCAGTTCGGCGTACCGGCCGGGATCGCTGTACGGCGTCTGGTGCGCGTAGTTCATGACAGTCCTTCGATCGGTTGGGCGATGTCCACCGCCGGGTCGGAGCCGGTCCGCTCGCGGAACCCGGGGTGGTAGATCTCACGGATCGGTCCGGTCGTCGGACGGCCCGACGTACGGACCCAGTCCTCGACCAGGTCGTAGGCGAGCATGATCCGCGGGTAGACGCACTCGTCGCGGCTGATCGTGCAGTACGCCGCGGTGTGGGCGGGCTCGATCCGGATCCCGATCGGCCCGGCCGGGTCGACCGTCCCACCGAACGGCACGCAGATCTCGACCGTCGCCTCGCTCTCCGGCGTGACCGCGCCGTGGTAGATCACCCACGACCCGCCGGGCAGCGACGCCCCGGCCGCGGTCAGGTGCGCGCGGATCTCCAGCGTCGAGGCAACGATCACGCCCATCAGCGACTGCTGGTCGACGTCCACCCGGATCGACGCGAGCTTGGTCTCCGGGACGTCGCGTTGCAGCACCGGCCGCGGACTCAGCCCGGGTGAACCGGCCCGCAGCAGCCGGTCGCGCAGATACTCGACCGTCGCCTGCCGGGCCTCGTTGGTCGCCTGCTGCGCGGCCCACCAGCGGTCCAGCCGGATCAGCGCCTCCTCGTCGGTGCCGGCCAGCACCTCGGAGATGGTGGCCAGCGGCATCTCGACCTGCCGGAGCACGCTGATCCGCCGGGCGCGTTCGAGCTGCTCCTCGTCGTACCGGCGGTAGCCGCTGATCGGGTCGACCGCGGCGGGAGCGAGCAGGCCGGACACGTCGTACAGCCGCAGGGCTTTGTGCGAGAGCCCGGCGCGCCGCCCGAACTCGCTGATCGTCAGCATGGCAGTACTCAACACCTTGCCCTTGGGGCAGAGTAAATACCTGGCCAGATCCCCGCCCCCGGTCGATCATGGGGTGATGTCCGTGGAGCCGGTCTGGTCAGGACTCGTCGAGATCGCCTGCGACGAGTCCGGCTTCTCGGGGAGCAACCTGCTCGACCCGGACACCCGGGTGTTCACCCACGCGAGCCTGCAGCTCGGGCCGGGGGAGGCCCGCCGCGCGGTCGAGGAGCTCAGGGACCGGTCGCGGTACGTCGCGGGGGAGTACAAGTCGGCCCGGCTGTTCAAGCAGCGCCCGGCCCTGACCTGGCTGCTCGGACCGGAGGGCCCGCTGCTCGGCCGGGCCGCCGTACAGCTGACGGACAAGTACTTCCTGCTCGCCGGGCGCCTGACCGCGCTCTTCGCGGGCGGACTCGACTACCGCACCGGTACCAGCCTGGATCTGCACAGTCCCGAGGCCGCACGTGCCTTGCACCTCAACGGTCCCCGGCACGGGGACATCTGGTGGACGCTCCTGCAGAGCTTCATCGACCTGCTCCGCTCCAAGAACCGGACCATGTACGACAAACGCGTGGAGGAGTTCCTGGCGGTCGCTGGCCGCTTCACACCGTTGGAGCCGGGCCTGCACATCACCCGCCCGCCGCTGGACGCCCTGCGGGACAGGCTGTTCGACGACCGTACCCTGCTGCCCCCGCTCGAGGTGCTGATCCCCGCACTCGTCGAGACCACCCTGCACTGGTACGCCGACGGCAACGCGGTCGCCATCGTCCACGACGAGCAGAGCGCCCTGACCGTGCACCGGATCGCCCAGGTCAACCTGTTGATGGACGACTCACCACTGGAGCTACGGCAGACCGACTCGCGCACCGACCCGCGCGTCCAACTGGCAGACCTGCTGGCCGGCTCAGCCCGGCAGATCGCCACCGCGGAGCTCAATGGCGAGGGCGATCCCGCGCTGACCGCTCTGCTAGCCCCCTACCTCACGCCGCACCCCATCTGGGCGGACGACGCGAGCTGGGGTCGGTTGACGAGGGCCGGGCGCCCCGGCAACGCTCAGCTTGGCGGAGATCCCGCGCTGTAGGAGGACCGCCGGCAACGCGGCGCGCAGGGCGTCGGCGTGCTGGCGGTAGCCGAAGTTGTTGGGGTGGAAGTTGTCGGCGGCCAGGAGCCCACGCCACGGCGGCCGGGCGTACCGGGAGACCTCCGCGACCGGCAGCCCGCGCTCCAAGGCGGTGGAGCCGATCAGCTGGTTCACGCTGGTCACGTACGGGCTGATGGCCCCGCCGACGCGCCAGAAGCGGTCCGGCACGGTCAGGTCCATCACCACCGAGGAGGAGGGCAGCCGGTCGATCACCTGGCGCAGGTGGTCGCGGAACCGCTTCGGCGGCGTACCGAGGATGTCGTTGGTGCCGATGCCGCAGGTGACGAGCGCGGGCTGTAGCCCGTCCATCAGGGGCAGTTGGTCGTCCAGCACGTGCCTGGTCTGGGCGCCGGAGCGGGAGAGGTTCAGCACTCGCCACGGCGTACCGGTCGAGCGGAGGGCCCGCAGCACCTGGCCGACGTACCCGTGGAGAGGGGAGGACGCGCCGAGGCCCTGTGCGGTCGAGTCGCCGAGCACCACCCACAGCGGTCCGTCCGCGGTCAGGGCCTGCTCGTTCTGCCGGTTCCAGAAGTCGGCGTACGTGCGGGCCTGGACGTCGACGTACGCCACTCCGTCGCACCACCGGCGGAAAGCGACGCGCGAACTGGAGCGCTCCGCCTCGCCCCAGCGGGTGACCGCGCGGTGCAGTGCGCCGATGGGCGTGGTTCGCTCGCGGGCCTCTCGGCGCAGCAAAAACATTGGTCCCCCCTCAGGTGAACAACAGGTGACCAATGAAGATACTTGCCGAAGGTTAACAACCCATCAGAGTGCGCGGAGCAGCACCACGCAGCGCGGCGCAAGCGGCACCCGCGCCCCCGCCTCGACCTCCGTGACCCCCGACCCCGACGTGTCGACGACCACCTCGTACCCCGGCGCCCAGGACGCGTCCGGTACGACGACCTCCCGCTCCTCGGCGGTCGCGTTCAGCACCAGCAGGAACGAGTTGTCGGTCAAGATGTTGCCCTCGGCATCGGTCCCGCGCAGCGCGTCGCCGGCCAGGAACATGCCGATCGTCCGTAGATTGCCGTCGTGCCAGTCGTTCTCGGTCATCTCGCCGCCGTGCGGCGCGATCCAGGACAGGTCCTTGCGCCCGCCCGCGACCACCGGCTGGCCGGAGAAGTAGTGCCACTGGCGCAGCGCGGGGTGCGCCGCCCGCAGCGCGAGCAGCTGCTTGGTCAGCCCGAGATGGTCCGACCACGTCGAGGGCAGCGTCCAGTCGAACCAGGAGATCTCGCTGTCCTGGCAGTAGGCGTTGTTGTTCCCGTACTGCGTCCGGCCGCACTCGTCCCCGGCCGTGATCATCGGTACGCCGGTCGACAGCACCAGCGTCGTCATCAGGTTCGCCATCTGCCGCTTCCGCAGCGCGACCACGCCTCCGTCGTCGGTCTCGCCCTCGACGCCGCAGTTCCAGGACCGGTTGTCGTCGGTGCCGTCGCGGTTGTCCTCGCGGTTCGCGTCGTTGTGCTTGTGGTCGTAGGAGACCAGATCGCGCAGGGTGAACCCGTCGTGCGCGGTGACGAAGTTGATCGAGGCGTACGGGTAGCGCCCGTCGTCGCCGTACAGGTCGCTGGAGCCGGACAGCCGGTACGCCAGGTCCTGTACGCCGTACGACGACGTGCGCCACACGTCGCGGACCGAGTCGCGGAACTTGCCGTTCCACTCCGACCACGGCGTCCCGAAGTTGCCGACCTGGTACCCGAACGGGCCGACGTCCCAGGGCTCGGAGATCAGCTTGACCCGGCCGAGCACCGGGTCGGCGGCCACCTCGGCCAGAAAGGGATGGTCGACGGTGTCGACCTCGTGCCGCTCGTTGCGGATCAGCGTCACCGCCAGGTCGAAGCGGAACCCGTCGACGCCCATCTCCTCGACCCAGTAGCGCAGCGAGTCCATCACCAGCCGGCGGACCTGCGGGTGCGAGGTGTCGACCGAGTTGCCGGTGCCGGTCACGTCGTAGGTGACGCCGCCGTGGGTGAGCCGGTAGTAGGCGCGGTTGTCGATCCCGCGGAAGCTCAGCGTCGGCCCGTCGAACCCGCCCTCGGCGGTGTGGTTGTAGACGACGTCGAGGATCACCTCGATTCCCGCCGCATGGAACGCCGCGACCATCGCCTTGAACTCGGCCACCTGCTCACCGGCCGAGCCGGCCGACGAGAACGGGCCGTGCGGGGCGAAGTAGTTCAGCGTGTTGTAGCCCCAGTAGTTCGGCAGGCCGCGGGCGGCGATCGCCGGCTCGGTGAGGAAGTGGTGGATCGGCAGCAGCTCGACCGAGGTGACGCCGAGCTCGGTCAGATAGTTGATCACCGACGGGTGCGCCAGGCCGGCGTACGTCCCACGCTGGTGCTCCGGTACGTCGGGGTGCAGCTTGGTGAAGCCCTTGGTGTGCAGCTCGTAGATGACCGTCTCGCTCCACGGGACCGGCCGGCTGATCGGCGGCGGCGGTGCGCCGTCCGCGACCACCACGCCGACCGGGACGTGCCCGGCCGAGTCGCCGTCGGAGGAGTCGTAGATCAGCGGGCTGGTGAAGTCGAGCGAGCCGTCGACGGCCCGGGCGTACGGGTCGAGCAGCAGCTTGGACGGGTGGAAGCGCAGCCCGTGCGACGGGTCGAACGGGCCGTGCACGCGGTAGCCGTAGCGCTGGCCGTGGCCGATGCCGGCGACGAAGCCGGTCCAGTACTCACCGGTGTGGGTCAGGTCGAGGTTGCGCTGGGCACCGTCCGGGCCGAGCAGCGCGAGCTCCACCCGCTCGGCGGCCGGGGCCCAGAGCGTGAAGGTGGTGCCGTCGGTGTGCACCTGCGCGCCGAGCCGGACGTCCGGGTCGGGGGCAGGGCCGAGCTCGTTCGGGGCGGCGGTGGCTTCGGTCACCGGCACATTCTGCCCATGACGTGTCAAACCACCGCACAACGGGCAAGAGTTGTCCCTAGCGATCTTGGTAGTGTTCATGAAAGGCTGTTTTGAACAAACATGCGCACCAATGGTAAAATTTTACCACTCGAGCCTGGAGCCGAGGAGAAAAATCATGCGAATTTCCGCTCTGCTGGCCGGTGTTGTCCTGGCCGCCACCGCACTGACGGCCTGTGGCGGCAACTCCGGCAACGACGCCGGTGACGCCAAGGTCCCCGACGATCCCGCCCAGGTGAAGGGCGACCTCACCTACGCGATCTGGGACGTCAACCAGCAGCCCGCGATGCAGGAGCTGGTCAAGGCGTTCAACGCCAAGTACCCGAACGTCAAGGTGTCGATCTCGCTGGCCACCTTCGACCAGTACTTCACCAAGCTGAAGACCCAGGGCACCTCGGACAACCTGCCCGACGTGTTCTGGATGAACGGCCCGAACCTGCAGCTGTTCGCGGCCAACAAGCAGCTGGCCACGCTGGACGGCCTGATCGAGGGCAAGCAGGTCGACCCGGCCAACTACCCGCAGGCCCTGGACGACCTCTACTCCTGGGACGGCAAGCAGTACGGCGTCCCGAAGGACTTCGACACGATCGCGTTCTGGTACAACAAGAAGCTCTTCGCCGAGGCCAAGGTGGCCGAGCCGACCGCGGACTGGACCTGGGACGACTACAAGGCCGCCGCCGCGAAGCTGAAGGCCGCACTCGGCCCGAAGGGCATCTGGGCCAGCGGCGACGAACTGGGGAACCAGGGCAACTACTACCCGGCGATCATGAGCAACGGCGGGTACGTCATCAAGGACGGCAAGTCCGGGTACGGCGACCCGAAGTCGGTCGAGGGCCTGCAGTTCTGGTCCGACATGGTCAAGGCCGGTTACACCCCGACCGCGGCGCAGAACGCCGAGACGCCCGGCCGCGAGCGGTTCTTCAGCGGCAAGGCCGCGATGATGTGGAACGGCAACTGGCTGGTCTCGATGGCACTGAAGTCGCCGGTGAAGAACGACCTGGCCATCCTGCCGATCCCGAAGGCCCCGAACGGTGAGCGCAAGACGCCGATCCACGGGCTGGCCAACGTGATGAGCGCCAAGACCAAGAACCCGCAGGCCGCGGCCGCGTTCCTGGCCTTCCTCGGCAGCAAGGACGCCGCGCTGATCCAGGCCAAGGCCGGCGCCGCCAACCCGGCGTTCAACGGGACGCAGGGCGACTTCGTGAGCTCCGCGCCGTACGCGCTGAAGACGTTCATCGACGCGGCCGCGCAGTACTCCGAGCCGTACCCGGTGAGCAAGGACACCTCGGTGTGGAACAAGCTGGAGACCGACCAGATCGCTCCCGCGTTCGGCGGTGACAAGCCGATGTCCGAGGTCGGACCGGACGTCGCGGGCAAGATGGACGAGGCGCTGGGCAAGGAGAAGTGAAGGCACGGCGGGCCGACGGCGGGTGGCCCTGGCTGTTCGTCCTGCCGACCTTTCTCGGGGTCGGGGTCTTCTACCTGTGGCCGTTGCTGAAGACGCTGTACGACAGCTTCACCGAGACCGGGCCGTTCGGCGGCAGCGCGTGGGTCGGGGCCGAGAACTACACCACGCTCGTCGCCGACGCCGAGGTCTACCGGGCGATCCTCAACACGGTCGTCTACACCGCGATCGTGCTGCTCGGCATCCCGCTGGCGGTGCTGTTCGCGAGTCTGCTGAACCGGCCCGGCCTGCGCGGCGCGATGGTCTACCGGACCCTGTTCTTCCTGCCGTACGTCGCGCTGCCGACCGCGATCTCACTGGTCTGGCGGATCATCTACAACGGCGAGTACGGCGTCCTGAACCAGGCCCTGAAGGTGATCGGTGTCGACGGCCCTTCGTGGATCACGCAACCGTGGTTCGCGCTGGTCGCGGTCGCGCTGCTCGGCCTGTGGATGTCGATCGGCTTCAACATGATCGTGCTGTCGGCCGGGCTGAAGGGCATCCCCGGCGAGCTGTACGAGGCGGCGTCGCTGGACGGCGCCTCGCGGGTGCAGCAGTTCCGCGCGATCACCGTGCCGCTGCTGACGCCGTCGATCTTCTTCCTGTCCGTCGTCACCACGATCGCCGGGTTCCAGCTGTTCGACCAGCTGTTCGCGCTGCTCGGGCCGACCAACCCGGTGATGCCGAAGACGCAGTCGCTGGTCTTCCTGTTCTACGACGCGGCCTTCGTCGGCAACGACCGCGGGTACGCCGCGGCGGTCGCCGTCCTGATCCTGGCCGTGGTCGGGCTGCTGACGGTGTTCCAGTTCCGCTTCCAGCGCAGGTGGGTGAGCTATGACTAGCCGCAACTCGCAACGACTGGGCAGCAACCGGCTCGCGCACGTCGTCCTGGTGCTCGGCAGCCTGGTGATGATGTTCCCGTTCCTGTGGCAGCTGAAGATGGCCTTCTCCAGCCAGGCCGAGATCCAGTCGGTGCCGCCGGACGTGTTCCCGTCGAAGCTGCAGTGGAGCAACTTCTCCGAGGTGTTCCAGCGGCTGCCGTTCCTGGACCAGTTCTGGGTCTCGGTGGCGGTCACCGCGGGCCGGACGATCGGCCAGCTGGTGCTCTGCTCGATGGCCGGCTACGCCTTCGCCCGGATGTCGTTCCGGTTCAAGGGGCTGATGCTGGCGCTGGTCCTGTCGATCCTGATGGTGCCCAGCCAGGTGTACCTGATCCCGCAGTACCAGATCATCCAGTCGCTCGGCTGGCTCGACTCGATCCAGGGGATCATCGCCCCCGGCATCTTCAGCGCGTTCGGCACGTTCCTGATGATGCAGTTCTTCAAGACCATCCCGGCCGAGCTGGAGGAGGCCGCCCGCCTCGACGGCTGCAACCCGTGGCAGACGTTCTGGAAGGTCGTGCTGCCGGTCGCCCGGCCCGGACTGATCTCGCTGGCGATCATCACCGTGCTCGCCTCGTGGGCCGACCTGCTCTGGCCGCTCGTGGTCACGTCGTCGCCGGAGAAGATGCCGCTCTCGGTCGGGCTGGCGACACTGGCCGGTTACCAGGGCACGATCTCGCCCGGCGTCCTGATGGCCGCCGCGCTGATGGCGATGGCTCCCGTCCTGATTCTCTTCGTCGTACTGCAGCGTCGCGTCGTCGAAGGTATTGCCTTTTCCGGACTCAAATAGGTTAGGAATCCCATGACAGACCTCACCGGCCTCACGGTCGGACTGGTGGGCGCGGGCAACATCGCACACGTCCATGTCGCGGCCTGGAAGGCGCTCGGCGCGCGGGTCCTGGTCCATTCCGTCGACGGCGCCGACGAGCTCGCGGCGCAGTACGGGCTGGAGGTCGCGAACTCGCTCGACGAGCTGCTGGCGGCCGTCGAGTTCGTCGACATCGTGACCCCGTCGGCCACCCACCACGACGTCACGCTGGCCGCGATCAAGGCCGGCCGTGACGTCATCTGCGAGAAGCCGCTGACGCTGACCGCCGCGGCGTCGCACGAGCTGTCCACGGCCGCGGCGGCTGCCGGGGTCAAGCTCTTCCCGGCGCACGTGGTGCGCTTCTTCCCGGCGTACAAGGCGGCGTACGACGCGGTGCGGGCGGGCCGGATCGGGCAGGTCGCGGTCGCGCGGTTCTCCCGTCAGGCCAGCTCACCGGCCGGCAAGGGCTGGTACCGCGACGTCGCCCGCTCCGGCGGCGTGATCATGGACCTGATGGTGCACGACCTCGACCAGGCCCGCTGGCTGTGCGGCGAGGTCGAGAGCGTGTACGCCGTGCAGAGCCCGCCGTCGGTGGACGGGATCTCTCCGGTCAACGTCGCGGCGCACGTGACGCTGACCCACGCCGGTGGCGCGATCAGCCACCTCCGCGCGACCTGGGGCGCGACCGGTACGCCGTTCAAGACCACCTTCGCGATCGCCGGCTCGAGCGGCCAGCTGCAGTTCTCGTCGGCCGACAACACCGGGTACGCCGAGGAGCTGCAGGACGGCGGTTCGGGCGGCGACCTGCTGATCCCCTCGAACACGCTCGGCGAGAGCCCGTACCTGACCCAGCTGCGGGAGTTCGCCCTCGCGCTGCGCGGTGGGCCCGAGCCGCGGGTCGACGCCGCGGACGGCGCGGCCGCGGTCTACCTGGCCGAGGCCGCCCGCGCCTCGATGGAGACCGGGCGCACGATCGACATGAAGAGCTTCGACCCGGCAGGAGTGGCCCGATGAGCCTCAAGGTTGCGATCGCTTCGTTCGCGCACACGCACGCCTCCTCCTACGCCTCCCTGCTGTCGATGCTGCCGGGGATCGAGGTCCTGTCCTCCGACCCGGACGGCGCCGCCGCTCCGGATGCCGGACCGCGCGGTGCTTCCTTCGCCGCCGACCACGGCATCGCGTACGTCGACTCGTACGACGAGCTGTTCGCCTGGGGCCCGGACGCCGTCGTGGTGACGGCCGAGAACGCCCTGCACCGGCCGCTGGTCGAGCGGGCCGCCGCGGTCGGCGCGCACGTGCTCTGCGAGAAGCCGCTGGCCACCGAGGTCGCCGACGGCGAGGCGATGCTGGCCGCGTGCGCGGCGGCCGGGACGATCCTGATGGTTGCCTACCCGGTGCGCTTCGCGCCGTCGTACGGGCGGTTGAAGGCGTCGGTGGAGGCCGGCCGGCTCGGCGACGTGTTCGCGGTCCTGGGGACCAACAACGGCAAGATCCCGTACGCCGCACGGCAGTGGTTCACCGACGCGAAGCTGGCCGGTGGGGGAGCGCTCGTCGACCACACCGTCCACTGCGCCGACCTGATCGACGGCCTGACCGGCGGAGCCGAGGCGACGCGGGTCCACGCCGCTGCCAACCACGTGCTGCACCAGGACAAGGACGTGGCCGTCGAGACCGGCGGTCTGGTCACCATCACGTACGACAACGGGCTGCTGGCCACCATCGACTGCTCCTGGAGCATGCCGGACAACGGGCCGACCTGGGGTGGTGTGACGCTGCAGGTGACCGGTACCAACGGCTCGGTGGAGATCGCGCCGTTCCAGGAGCACGTCGGCGGCACCGACGCGTCGGGCGAGGTCTACCTGGGCGTCGGCGGTGACCTGGACGGCGCGATGCTCGGTGAGTTCCTCTCGGCGGTCAGGGCCTCCGGTCCGGCCGTCGCAGGGCAGCCGCCGGCCGTCGTACCGCAGCCGGACGGTGCTGTCGGCCTCCGCACCCTCCGAATCGTCGACGCGGCCCGCCGCTCCGTGGCGGCAGGCCAGCCCGTCGACCTCTGACCACCTCGGGGCGGAGGTGGACGCGGGGTGGGAGCACTGCTCCCACCCCGCTCAACCGGCCTCCTGAGGTGATACCACCGGTCGTCCGGTACGGTGCCGGGGATGTGACCGGCGGGTAGTACCACGACTGGAGGAGCGAGACGATGGGCGAGTTCGTCAACCTGACGGTGGCCGACGGGGTCGGCACGATCCGGCTGGACCGGCCGAAGATGAACGCGCTGAACGTCCAGGTCCAGGACGAGATCCGGGCCGCCGCGCTCGAGGCCACGGCCTCCGACGAGGTCCGCGCGGTGGTCGTCTACGGCGGCGAGAAGGTGTTCGCGGCCGGCGCGGACATCAAGGAGATGGCCGACATGTCGTACGCCGACATGGTCCGCCGCTCCGGCCCGCTGCAGGCCTCGCTGTCCGCGGTCGCGGCCATCCCGAAGCCGACCGTGGCGGCGATCACCGGGTACGCGCTCGGCGGTGGCTGCGAGCTCGCGCTGTGCGCCGACTACCGGATCGCGGCCGACGACGCCAAGCTCGGCCAGCCGGAGATCCTGCTCGGCATCATCCCGGGCGCCGGCGGCACCCAGCGGCTGTCCCGGCTGATCGGGCCGTCGAAGGCCAAGGACCTGATCTACACCGGCCGCTTCGTCGACGCCGAGGAGTCGCTGCGGATCGGGCTGGTGGACCAGGTCGTTCCTTCGGCTGAGGTGTACTCGGCGGCCGTGGCGTGGGCTGCGCAGTTCTCGCGGGGCGCGGCGCTGGCGCTGCGCGCCGCGAAGGAGTCGATCGACGCCGGGCTCGGCGTCGACCTGCACACCGGGCTGGAGATCGAGCGGCAGCAGTTCGCCGCGCTGTTCGCCACCGAGGACCGCGCGATCGGGATGAAGTCCTTCGTCGAGAACGGCCCGGGCAAGGCCGAGTTCAAGGGAATCTGATGACCACTTCCGCCGAGAAGCCCGCCGCCACCGCCGAAGAGGTCGAGGCGGCCTGGAACGACAACAAGCTGGCCCAGGTGCTCTACCACGACTGGGAAGCGTCGACGTACGACGAGAAGTGGTCGATCTCGTACGACGAGCGCTGCGTCACCTACGCCCGCGACCGGTTCACCGCGATCGCCGGCGACGACGGCTGGCCGTACGGCAAGTCGCTCGAGATCGGCGCCGGGACCGGTTTCTTCACGCTCAACCTGAAGCTGGCCGGCGTCCTGGCCGAGGCGCACGTGACCGACCTGTCGCCGGGCATGGTCGAGGCGGCCCAGAAGAACGCGGCCACGCTCGGCTTCGCCGTCGAGGGCAAGGTCGCCGACGCGGAGAAGCTCCCGTACGACGACAACACCTTCGACCTGGTGATCGGCCACGCGGTGATCCACCACATCCCCGACGTCGAGCTGGCGTTCCGCGAGATGCTGCGCGTCCTCAAGCCCGGCGGCCGGTTCGTGATCTGCGGCGAACCGACCCGGTACGGCGACTTCGTGGCGCGGCGGCTGTCGCGGTTCACCTGGTGGGCGACCACGAACCTGACCAGGATCCCGGCGCTGACCGACTGGCGGCGGCCGCAGTCGGAGCTGGACGAGTCGTCCCGCGCGGCGGCGCTGGAGGCCGTGGTCGACCTGCACACGTTCGACCCGGACACGCTGTCGCGGATGGCCTCGCGGGCGGGTGCGGTCGAGGTGAAGACGGTGACCGAGGAGCTGCTGGCGGCGTGGGTCGGCTGGCCGATCCGGACGTTCGAGGCCGCCGTACCGGAGCAGAAGCTCGGGTTCGGGTGGCGGATGTTCGCGTACAAGTCGTGGCTGCAGCTGTCGAAGGTCGACAAGGTGCTCGCTTCAGTGGTTCCGGACGAGTTGTACTACAACGTGTCCATCACCGGGGTCGCGGAGTAGATACTGGCCTGATGCGGTTGCTGTCGGTCTCGAACCTGCGCTGGGTGGTCCGCCACCGGGCGTGGACGCCGTACTACCTGAAGCGCTACTGGCGGTTCGCCTGGTTCAAGCTGCGGCATCCCCAGGTGATCACCGAGGGGTTCGTCTTCCTCGGCAAGAAGCTGGAGATCGTCGCCCGCCCCGGGCACGGCCGGATCGTGCTCGGCCAGTGGGTGCACCTGGGCGACGAGACCCGCCTGCGCGCGCACGAGGGCACGCTGCGGATCGGCGACAAGGTGGTCTTCGCCCGCGACGTCACGGTGAACTGCTACCTCGATGTGGAGATCGGCGCGTCCACGCTGATTGCCGACTGGACCTACATCTGCGACTTCGACCACAAGACCGACGACCTCGACCTGCCGATCAAGGACCAGGGCCTGGTCAAGTCGCCGGTCCGGATCGGCCCGGACTGCTGGCTGGCCACGAAGGTGACCGTCACCCGCGGCACCGACATCGGCCGCGGCGCGGTGATCGGCGCCAACAGTGTTGCCCGCGGCAACATTCCGGCGTACGCCGTCGCGGTCGGTGTCCCGGCGGTCGTCGTCCGGGATCGCGTCACCCGGTACGCCGACGACGCCGAACGGCGCGAGTACCTGGCCGGCCTGGCCCGCGACAACGAGGCGACGGCGGCCCGGCTGCGGGCCGGTCTGGACCCGACGGGTGGGGCTGAAGTGACCAGTGCTGCGGAAATCCCGCCACGGCGCGGCGTGGCGGGTGGTGTGGACAGCACTCCGGTGGGTAACCGTACTTCTACGACTGGTGACGCGCCGCCGAGCGCCGAGGGGTTCTCAAGTTACTCACCAGTCGGGCAGTATGTCCCGGAAGTCGTCGGAGAGGAGTCCCCGCGTGGTTGACCAGACAGGCGCCGCACGCCTGTCCGCCCTGGACTCCGCCGTACCGGCCGTCGAGGACGCGGCCGGCAGCCGTTCGCCGCTCGACCAGGCGGCGGCCGACGACTCGATCACGCAGGCACGGTACCGGGCGGTCGATCCGGTGCCGATCGTGACGGAAGGTCCCGGCGTCGCTACGTTGGACAGTGTGGACAACCGCCCGCTGGGTGTCCGGCGACGGTTGTCGCCGCGCCCGGTCCCGGGCAACCGGCGCAAGAAGGCGCCGGCGCAGGTGGCGGACGAGGAACCGACCCCGGCTGAGGAGATGGACGACGTGAGTACACAGGACGACAAGGCGGCGAAGGCCACCGAGTCCGACCAGGCACCGAAGCCGGCGGACGACGCCGGCGCGACGCCGGACTCGAGTCGGGGTGTGACGGCCACGAAGACCAAACCCCAGACCGCGGCCGAGATCGTCGCCGCGCAGAAGGCCCGCGAGGCGGAGGCCGCGAAGCCGGCCGCTGCTGGGCCCGAGGACACCGCGGTGACGAAGCCGGTCACCCGGCAGCCGGCCGCGACCGGTGCCTCGGGCAACAAAACCGGTGAGAACCCGCTGGCCGCGGCCCGGGCGGCGCGCGAGAAGACGGCGCCGTCCACCTCCGGGAAGGGCCGGGCCGCGATGTCGACGGTCGGCTCCGGGGTGAAGCGCGTCCGGAACCTCGTGGCCTCGCTGATCTGGCTGATCGCGGTGCTGGCGGCCGCCGTACTGGCGTTGGGGGCGTTGTTCACCGCGCTCGACCAGGCCAACCAGAGCAACGAGATCGTCCGCTGGGTGCTGGAGCGCGGGCACGACCTGGTCGGCCCGTTCAAGGACCTGTTCCGGCTCGAGACCGCGAAGAACACCCTGCTGGTGAACTGGGGGATCGCGGCGCTGGTCTACCTGATCGTCGGCAAGGTCATCGAACGCTTCGTCCGTCCCTAGGGGTTGCCCGGGCGACCACCACCAGGTCGAGGCTTTCGTCCATCGCGTCGCCGCGCAGCTCGAAGTCGTCGTACGTCGTACTGGTCACCAGGGCGACCAGCTCCTCGTCCCACGCACCGTGGTCGGTCGCGAGCTGCCGGTCCACACACGATCCGTGCCGCGCCTCCCACGCGCGCAGACGCTCCCCGTGGTGCAGTCCGAGAACGTGGGTGATCTCCAGCGGCTCCGGCTCGAGCAGCTCGACGAACTCCTCCGCCGTGAGTTCGCGGGTGTGGTACCAGTTGCCGCTCGGGAAGGTCAGCCGGTTCGGGGTCGTGAGGACCAGCGTGCCTCGCGGCGCGAGGATCCGCGCGCACTCGGCGACGAACCGCGGCTGCTCCCAGAGGTGCTCGATCGTCTGCAGACTCGTGACGAGGTCGAAGCTGCCGTCGGCGAACCCGGTCTGGACGAGATTGCCCTGGACCAGATTGACCTGTGGATAAGCCTTCGCGGCATGGCGAAGCGTCGTACCTTCATAGTCGAGACCGAACACCTGCATCGCACCCGCGGTGCGCAGCAGTTCCGCGCCGTACCCCTCGCCGCAGCCGGCGTCGAGGACCCGGCCGTCCGGTCCCACACTGTCCACGATCCAGCGGTAGGCAGCCTCGTGGCGCGCGAACCAGTAGTTCTCGTGCCAGATCCCCGGGGCGGTCCGCTCGCCGGTAAGAGGTAACGTCTCGGTCACCCGGTCAGCGTAACTGTGATGGGACTCGCACACGTCATATGTTTCTCGTGAGTAACATCCGTGGCAGGCTGGGAGAGACCGTTAACCAGAAGGGGTCCCACACGCTATGAAGATCGTCGTCTGCGCGAAGTTCGTGCCGGATGCCACCGCGGACCGCCGCTTCCGCTCCGAGGACAACACGGTGGACCGCGCCGGTGTCGACGGGCTGCTGTCCGAACTGGACGAGTACGCCGTCGAGACCGCGCTCACCGTCAAGGAGAACGGCGACGCCGAGGTGACCGTGCTCACGGTCGGGCCGGAGCAGGCCGCCGACGCCGTGAAGAAGGGCCTGCAGATGGGTGCCGACGCCGGCGTCCACGTGATCGACGACGCGATCCACGGCTCCGACGCCGTGGCGACCTCGCTGATCCTGGCCAAGGCGCTGGGCAAGCTCGAGGCCGACCTGGTCGTGTTCGGGATGGGTTCCACCGACGGTGGTATGGGTGTCGTGCCGGCGATGGTGGCCGAGCGGCTCGGCCTGCCGGCCGTCACGCTGGGCTCGGAGGTGACCGTCGACGGGAGCACCGTGAAGATCCGCCGCGACGGCGACACCGCCAGCGACACCGTGGAGGGCACGCTGCCGCTCGTGCTGAGCGTGAGCGACCAGGCCAACGAGCCGCGGTATCCGTCGTTCAAGGGGATCATGGCCGCGAAGAAGAAGCCGGTCGAGACCTGGTCGCTGGCCGACCTGGAGCTGTCCGGCGAGCAGGTGGGCCAGGCCGGCGCCTGGACCGAGGTCACCGAGGTGACCGCCCGTCCGGCGCGCACCGCCGGCACGATCGTCGCCGACGAGGACGGCAGCGGCGCTGCCCAGCTCGTCGAGTTCCTGTCCACCAACAAGTTCCTCTGAGGAGCGACCCGAATATGTCGAACGTTCTCGTTCTCGTCGACCACACCGGCGGCACGGTCCGCAAGACCACCGCGGAGCTCCTCACCATCGCCCGTCGCCTCGGCGAGCCGGTCGCGGTCTACATCGGCGAGGGTGTCCAGGACGCCTTGCCGGCGCTCGGTCAGTACGGCGCCACCAAGGTGATCGCGCTGACCGACCCGGAGCTGACCCAGTACCTGGTCGCTCCGAAGGCCGAGGCGCTGCAGCAGGTCGCGGCCAAGCTCGAGCCGGCCGCGATCCTGATCTCGTCCAGCGCCGAGGGCAAGGAGATCGCGGCCCGGCTGGCGGTCAAGCTGGACTCCGGCCTGATCACCGACGCCGTCGACGTGCAGGAGGGCCCGGTCACCACCCAGTCGGTGTTCGCGGGCAACTACACGGTCCAGGCCAAGGTCACCCACGGCACGCCGATCATCACGGTCAAGCCGAACGCGGCCACCCCCGAGGCGGCCGAGACGTCGCCGGAGGTGGAGGAGTTCGACGTGACGATCTCCGACGCCGCGAAGACCGCGCGCATCACCGACTCCAAGCCGCGTGAGGCGACCGGTCGTCCCGAGCTCACGGAGGCGGCGATCATCGTCTCCGGTGGCCGCGGCACCGGTGGTGACTTCGGCCCGGTCGAAGCCTTCGCCGACTCCCTGGGCGCAGCTGTAGGCGCTTCCAGGGCCGCTGTGGACTCCGGCTGGTACCCGCACGCCTACCAGGTGGGCCAGACGGGCAAGACCGTCTCTCCCCAGCTGTACGTGGCCGCGGGCATCTCCGGCGCCATCCAGCACCGGGCCGGCATGCAGACCTCGAAGACCATCGTCGCCATCAACAAGGACGAGGAAGCTCCGATCTTCGAGCTGGTCGACTTCGGCGTCGTGGGGGACCTCCACAAGGTCCTGCCGACCGCGACCGAAGAGGTCACCAAGCGCAAGTCCTGAGGCTGCCGGGGCCCGTCGGTACCCCGTGCCGGCGGGCCCCAACCCTCGATTTGCATCTTCACCGTGAATGTCAGTAATGTTCTTCTTGTTGGAGCGAGTGCGGGACGCGGAAGCGGCCGGTTGCTTCAACAAAATCCTTGAAGGTTCTTCGGACCGGAACACGCCTTGAGCGGGCTTCGGTCGCTGAGTCACGCAGGGATGCTGGTTCGAAAGTGGCCGATTTGACCGGGCCTGGACGGATCAGTAAGGTTTGTCGAGTTGCCCCGGAGTCCTGGCTGCGAAGTCATGGACGCGGTGTGTGCCCGATTCTTGAGAACTCAACAGCGTGCCGAAAGTCAATGCCGAAATTTAGCATTAACCCCATTCGCGGGTCATCTTTCGGATGATTCGTGATGGATTCCTTTGAATGTAATTTCTGGATTCAAGTCAGTTTGATTGTCTCTGATTCAAAGGATCACTCAAAGTAGTCTGTTTTCTGTGGTTCGCCGCAGTTAAACATATAGATTTCAACGGAGAGTTTGATCCTGGCTCAGGACGAACGCTGGCGGCGTGCTTAACACATGCAAGTCGAGCGGTAAGGCCCCTTCGGGGGTACACGAGCGGCGAACGGGTGAGTAACACGTGAGCAACCTACCCTCAACTTCGGGATAAGCCTCGGAAACGGGGTCTAATACCGGATATCACTCCATTCTTCATGGTTTGGGGTTGAAAGTTCTGGCGGTTGGGGATGGGCTCGCGGCCTATCAGCTTGTTGGTGGGGTAATGGCCTACCAAGGCGTCGACGGGTAGCCGGCCTGAGAGGGCGACCGGCCACACTGGGACTGAGACACGGCCCAGACTCCTACGGGAGGCAGCAGTGGGGAATATTGCGCAATGGGCGAAAGCCTGACGCAGCAACGCCGCGTGAGGGATGACGGCCTTCGGGTTGTAAACCTCTTTCAGCAGGGACGAAGCGAGAGTGACGGTACCTGCAGAAGAAGGACCGGCCAACTACGTGCCAGCAGCCGCGGTAATACGTAGGGTCCGAGCGTTGTCCGGAATTATTGGGCGTAAAGGGCTCGTAGGCGGTTCGTCACGTCGGGAGTGAAAACTCGGAGCTTAACTCCGAGCCTGCTTCCGATACGGGCAGACTAGAGGTAGGCAGGGGAGAGCGGAACTCCTGGTGTAGCGGTGGAATGCGCAGATATCAGGAAGAACACCGGTGGCGAAGGCGGCTCTCTGGGCCTTACCTGACGCTGAGGAGCGAAAGCGTGGGTAGCGAACAGGATTAGATACCCTGGTAGTCCACGCCGTAAACGTTGGGCGCTAGGTGTGGGGGACATTCCACGTCCTCCGTGCCGCAGCTAACGCATTAAGCGCCCCGCCTGGGGAGTACGGCCGCAAGGCTAAAACTCAAAGGAATTGACGGGGGCCCGCACAAGCGGCGGAGCATGCGGATTAATTCGATGCAACGCGAAGAACCTTACCTGGGTTTGACATATAGGGAAATCCTCCAGAGATGGGGGGTCCGTAAGGGTCCTATACAGGTGGTGCATGGCTGTCGTCAGCTCGTGTCGTGAGATGTTGGGTTAAGTCCCGCAACGAGCGCAACCCTCGTCCTATGTTGCCAGCACGTTATGGTGGGGACTCATAGGAGACTGCCGGGGTCAACTCGGAGGAAGGTGGGGATGACGTCAAGTCATCATGCCCCTTATGTCCAGGGCTTCACGCATGCTACAATGGCCGGTACAAAGGGCTGCGAAACCGCAAGGTGGAGCGAATCCCAAAAAGCCGGTCTCAGTTCGGATTGGGGTCTGCAACTCGACCCCATGAAGTCGGAGTCGCTAGTAATCGCAGATCAGCAACGCTGCGGTGAATACGTTCCCGGGCCTTGTACACACCGCCCGTCACGTCATGAAAGTCGGCAACACCCGAAGCCGGTGGCCTAACCCTTGTGGAGGGAGCCGTCGAAGGTGGGGCTGGCGATTAGGACGAAGTCGTAACAAGGTAGCCGTACCGGAAGGTGCGGCTGGATCACCTCCTTTCTAAGGAGCATTCGGCAGTCACCCCAGTGGGGTGACTGCCCATTCATCGTTTCTCAGACATCCGTTCTGAGGCGATGGTGCTTCGGAATGTGGAACATTGACCATTAGGCCCAGAACTTGAGTGGACGAGCTAGTACTGCTGATTCTCTTCGGAGGTGAGGCGTGGAACGCGAGATCATGACTAGGGATGGGCCGAGGCGCGCTGTTGGGTCCTGAGGGATCGGGCCGAATCCTTGCGGATTCTGGTTCGTTTTCTTCAGGCCGCTTCCATACCGAGTAGTCGGTGTGGTGTGTGGCTGGGGCCGGCTCTCACCAAACTCCTGGTGTTGAGGTTCTGAGGGGTGTTTTCTCCCCTGATGAGTTTCTTCCGAGGGTAGTGGTGGTTATGTGCCGGTTATCCTGCCCGTATTTTGAGAACTGTATAGTGGACGCGAGCATCTTTTGTAGCAATGTATTGTTCCTTATGTATGTGTGACAAGCTACTAAGGGCAATCGGTGGATGTCTAGGCACCAAGAGCCGATGAAGGACGTTGGAGCCTGCGATAAGCCCCGGGGAGTTGGCAACCAAGCTGTGATCCGGGGGTGTCCGAATGGGGAAACCCAGCTGGCATTCTAAAGCCAGTTACCAGTTCCTGAACACATAGGGTTCTGGAGGGAACGCGGGGAAGTGAAACATCTCAGTACCCGCAGGAAGAGAAAACAATAGTGATTCCGTGAGTAGTGGCGAGCGAAAGCGGATGAGGCTAAACCATGTGCGTGTGATAGCCGGCGTGCGTTGCGTATGTGGGGTTGTGGGAGCATTCAGACACTAATGCCGTGGTGTCGGGGAGTTATAAATCGTTGTTGAAGCCGAACCGGTTGGAATGCCGGGCCGTAGTGGGTAATGGCCCCGTAGGCGTAAGACAGTGACTTCCGAGTGTTTTCCCGAGTAGCACGGAACTCTTGAAATTCCGTGTGAATCTGGCGGGACCACCCGCTAAGCCTAAATACTTCTTGGTGACCGATAGCGGACTAGTACCGTGAGGGAAAGATGAAAAGTACCCCGGGAGGGGAGTGAAATAGTACCTGAAACCGGTTGCCTACAATCCGTCGGAGCGCTCACCTTGTGTGGGTGTGACGGCGTGCCTTTTGAAGAATGAGCCTGCGAGTTAGTGGTGTGTGGCGAGGTTAACCCGTGTGGGGTAGCCGTAGCGAAAGCGAGTCTGAATAGGGCGTTTTAGTCGCATGCTCTAGACCCGAAGCGGAGTGATCTATCCATGGGCAGGTTGAAGCGCGGGTAAGACCGCGTGGAGGACCGAACCCACCAGGGTTGAAAACCTGGGGGATGACCTGTGGATAGGGGTGAAAGGCCAATCAAACTCCGTGATAGCTGGTTCTCCCCGAAATGCATATAGGTGCAGCGTCGCGTGTTTCTTACCGGAGGTAGAGCACTGGATGGTCTAGGGGGCTTACCGGCTTACCGAAATCAGCCAAACTCCGAATGCCGGTAAGTGAGAGCGCGGCAGTGAGACTGCGGGGGATAAGCTCCGTAGTCGAGAGGGAAACAGCCCAGATCACCAGCTAAGGCCCCTAAGCGATTGCTAAGTGGAAAAGGATGTGGAGTTGCCCAGACAACCAGGAGGTTGGCTTAGAAGCAGCCACCCTTGAAAGAGTGCGTAATAGCTCACTGGTCAAGTGATTCCGCGCCGACAATGTAGCGGGGCTCAAGCAATCCGCCGAAGCTGTGGCATTCATATTAGTACTCGGCCAGAACTTGTTCTGGTCCAGGTGTGTGGATGGGTAGGGGAGCGTCGTGCAGCGTGTGAAGCAGCAGAGTGATCTAGTTGTGGATGCTGCACGAGTGAGAATGCAGGCATGAGTAGCGAATGACGGGTGAGAAACCCGTCCGCCGAATGATCAAGGGTTCCAGGGTCAAGCTAATCTGCCCTGGGTAAGTCGGGACCTAAGGCGAGGCCGACAGGCGTAGTCGATGGACAACGGGTTGATATTCCCGTACCGGCATTAACACGACCCGACCGAGGTCACTGATGCTAAGAACGAGAAACCATGATGTCTTCGGACGGATTGGCGGATCTTTCGACCCGAGGTGGTATTAGGTGCACTAAGGAGTGACGCAGGAGGGCAGTCCATCCGCGGCGATGGTAGGCGCAAGCTGATCCGCGGGCAAGGTGGTAGGGCGAGGCATAGGCAAATCCGTGTCTCATTGAGCCTGAGAACCGAGGCGGACCCGTTCAGGGGAAGTGGATGATCCCATGCTGCCAAGAAAAACTTCGTAGTGAGTGTTAGAGCCGCCCGTACCCCAAACCGACACAGGTGATCAGGTAGAGAATACCAAGGCGATCGAGTGAACCATGGTTAAGGAACTCGGCAAAATGCCCCCGTAACTTCGGGAGAAGGGGGGCCGGATGCGTTACACCACTTGCTGGTGGAAGCGTTGATGGCCGCAGAGACCAGGCCCAAGCGACTGTTTACTAAAAACACAGGTCCGTGCGAAGAAGTAATTCGATGTATACGGACTGACGCCTGCCCGGTGCTGGAACGTTAAGGGGACAGGTTAGCTGGTTTAGGCCGGCGAAGCTTTGAACTTAAGCGCCAGTAAACGGCGGTGGTAACTATAACCATCCTAAGGTAGCGAAATTCCTTGTCGGGTAAGTTCCGACCTGCACGAATGGCGTAACGACTTGGGCGCTGTCTCAACCATGGACTCGGCGAAATTGCATTACGAGTAAAGATGCTCGTTACGCGCAGCAGGACGGAAAGACCCCGGGACCTTTACTACAACTTGGTATTGGTGGTCGGTACAACTTGTGTAGGATAGGTGGGAGACTGTGAAATCCGGACGCCAGTTCGGGTGGAGTCATCGTTGAAATACCACTCTGGTTGTTCTGGCTGTCTAACTTCGGTCCATTATCTGGATCAGGGACAGTGCCTGGTGGGTAGTTTGACTGGGGCGGTCGCCTCCTAAAAGGTAACGGAGGCGCTCAAAGGTTCCCTCAGCCTGGTTGGCAATCAGGTGTCGAGTGTAAGTGCACAAGGGAGCTTGACTGTGAGACAGACATGTCGAGCAGGGACGAAAGTCGGAACTAGTGATCCGGCGGTGGCATGTGGGAGCACCGTCGCTCAACGGATAAAAGGTACCCCGGGGATAACAGGCTGATCTTCCCCAAGAGTCCATATCGACGGGATGGTTTGGCACCTCGATGTCGGCTCGTCGCATCCTGGGGCTGGAGTAGGTCCCAAGGGTTGGGCTGTTCGCCCATTAAAGCGGCACGCGAGCTGGGTTTAGAACGTCGTGAGACAGTTCGGTCCCTATCCGCTGCGCGCGCAGGAGACTTGAGAAGGGCTGCCCCTAGTACGAGAGGACCGGGGTGGACGAACCTCTGGTGTGCCAGTTGTTCCGCCAGGAGCACGGCTGGTTGGCTACGTTCGGGAGTGATAACCGCTGAAAGCATCTAAGCGGGAAGCACGCTTCAAGATGAGGTCTCCCACCGAGTTAATCGGGTAAGGCCCCCAGTAGACCACTGGGTTGATAGGCCAGAGGTGGAAGCACCGTAAGGTGTGGAGCTGACTGGTACTAATAGGCCGAGGGCTTGTCTCAACACCACACTTGTGGTCATACACGAGACGATATGCTGCGTAAGTAATGTTCGCGTTCACTGTACGGTTCCCGGAATACGGTCAACCCCAGCCAGATGTTATGTGGCTAGTGTGTGGTTGGTTGATATTTCTATAGAGTTACGGTGACCATAGCGTCGGGGAAACACCCAGTCTCCATTCCGAACCTGGAAGTTAAGCCCTTCAGCGCCGATGGTACTGCGACCGGGAGGTCGTGGGAGAGTAGGACGTCGCCGGACATTCACACTGTTAAGGGCCACCCCACACCGGGGTGGCCCTTAACAATTCCCCCAACACCACCACCACGACCCCCAAGCGGCCGGGCCTATCAAGCCGGCCTCTTTCACGCGTTCCGACGCCGTTCACCCACCCCTGTCACCGCGCTCGCCACACTTGCCGAGGCGCATATCCGGTCCTCCGCAACCAATGCTCCGTATAGACGATCTTCTCCGCCGCGATTGCCACCAATGGCCCCACTGGCGGCTCGTCCAGCGACCGCCCCCGCTCGACATGATCCGACTGCCACCGGTACGCCTCCCAGTACCGCGCGAACTCGTCGTCCCCAGGCGTCAACACCTCAGCCCTCCCGAACACCTGCGCTCCACGACTACTCGCCTGCCCAACCAACGGCGCAAAGATCCCGACCGAAACTCGAGGGTCTGCCCCTAGGTTCCGCATCTTCGGCGACCCCGCCGCCGCGGTGAACAGCAGCGTGAAGTCCAAGTGGTAGTACCGCACTGGCGTCGCCAGCGGCCCATCCTCGCCGCTAGTTGCCAGCACACACATGTTCTGGCTGCTCAACAGATTCAGAATCCGCTCCGCCAACTCCTCATGCCCAAGCCGTTTCGTCGGAGCCGCCCCAGCCAACCAAGGGTTCGTCAAAGTCATGCCGAATCATCGCAAACCCCGAGCTGCAAGGATCGGCGCCTGCAGCAAAGCACCTCCTAGACGTCGACGTCACGACGTTCAGAAGCTCCGCCGGCAGGCACTGGCACCCCTGGCTCACCCGAATCTCGGCCAGCTGAACGGCCCTACGACGACCGCCCGGGGCGAGGCGGAGTGACAACTCTGAGCTGAAGCATCGCCGCAAACCGCGTCTCGGGGTCGGCCAGGTCCAGGTCAGCGACCTCCGCCAGCCGCCGAAGCCGATACCGAAAGGTGTTCGGGTGCACGTACACGGCAGCAGCCGCAGTCATGACATCACCAAAAGCATCCAGCCAAGCCCGCAACGTCTCGACCAAGTTGGTGTTGTGGTCCCGGTCGTACGCCACCAGCCGCGCAATCGGCCCCGTCGGCTGATCCCCACGAGCCTCGATCAGATCCCGCAACTCGAGCAACAGCGTCTCGACATGAACGTCGGCCAGCCGCGCCACCCGCTGCGACCCCGTACGAAGCACCCGAAGCGCCCGATCAGCTCCTGCCCGAGCATGGGGAAGCCGAGCCGTCTCCCGCACCACAGGCCCAACCCCCACGGTCGCGGTCACCCGATCGCCGATCCGATCCAGGAAGTCCTTGGCGATCCGAACCGCCCGCTCCTCCCCATCACCCCGATCAGCGCGTACCGGCAACAACCCATACGCGACATCCCCGACCAACGCCGCCGCCGACCGCGGATGCACCGCTCCCAGATGCATCGCAAACGCATCCGCCAACCGCTGCCGCTCCGTTGCCAACCCCGCCTCACCCACCAGGGATTCCTGAGCCGGCTCCGCCGAACCGTTTCGAGCAGACCCCACCCGACTCTGATCGCCCGGAGGAACCGTGCGGCCGCCGGTCTGAAGGCCAGGCGAGTGCCGCTCACGGCCGCCGCGATCCTCCGCCGTACGACGTACTCGGACGGCAAGAGCCAGTACGACAACCGGTTGGTCAGCAAGCCCTAGACGGTCGAGCGCGTCCCGCGCCCCTGCGCCGCCTTCCAAGGCGGTACTCACCAGGTCAGCACGGAGCCGCCGTTCGACATCGGCCCCGGCTCGAATGCGCAGCATGTGGAGAGCAACAAGCTTGGCCGCGTCGCAGAGCGCCTGAGTGCGTTCAGCCGTGAGGGGATCCCGGACAGCCGCCCAGATCGAGCCGAGGATCTCGTCGCCGGCCCGCACCGCAACAGCGACCCGAGGAATGGTGAACTCGTTCTCGGTGATCGGCAGCGGCGGTACGTGCACCGGCAGATCAGTGCGATGAAGCTCGCGAAAGATCCCGAGCTCAGCGAGCAGCCGCGAGTACCGCTGAGGCACCTGCCGGCCCAGCACCGTTTCAACCCGCGCGATATCGGCCTCGTCCTGCCGGCCGGAGAACGCGAGCACCCGAGAGTTCCGATCCTCGATCGTCACCGGAGCATCAAGCAACGCAGCCGTCGCGTTGGCCAGCGCAAACAAGTCCCCGGACGGCATCCCACCCAAGGTCTCCGGCTCGGCAACCCCAACGTCCCCATCAGCCAGCAAGGACCGCAGCAACACCGCAAGCTGATCCCACGAAGCCCCCCGAGTAAGCCCAAGCAAGGCGACCCCGGACTCAGCCACCGCCTCAGCAATACTCGCGTCCCGCAGTACTGGAGCCCGCACCACAAGCCCAGCCGCCTGCTGCCGCCCAAGATCCCGCAACGCCCAAGCAATCAGACTCGGCTCCTGCAGCCCAACCCCCAGCACCAACGCATTCGAAGGCAACACCGGCTCGTCAACAGGATCATGAATCACCACCCCACCGATCTCCACCGGCCGGTCAGCATCCCCATCCACCAACTCGAGCAACGTGGCGCCCAAATCATCCAGCACCCGCCCAAGACTCGCCCGAGGCCGATTAGTCACGGAACGCATCACCTCCCAGACCCTAGAGCCCGAACCACCACCATAGTTCGTCCCACCCCACAGATTCAGCCCCCACTTTGGTAGCTCCGAACAACCCCATCTCCTCCACCAACACGATGCCCAACCCCACCGATCAACTCAGCCAGACCTCCCGCGCCGCCGAGCCACCAGCACCCCGGCTCAAGACAGCCCCAGCCCACGACGTGCCTGTGGTCAACCACCACACAAGCAACACCCAGCACCCCACCATCGGTCGGCGCGCACCCCCACGAAGCACCGGCGGCAACGAGCACGACCGGCGGGCACACAAGCTGCACCCGCCTGCCACCGAGGACAACTAACCCCGAGACAACACCGGCCAACACAAGGCCGCCCGAACCCTCGCCTGCCCCAAGTCGGCAGAACTTCCCAAACGCCTGAACCTCCCGCAACAGCCAACAAGCCCGCAACAGCTGCCCCAGCCCAGCCCAGCCATCTGCCGCCTGCGACCTGAGCATGCCCCGGCCGCCTGCGACCTGAGCCTGCCCCGGCCGTCTGCGACGGCAGGCCGACCTGATGATCCGAGGCGATCGCCGGGATGGAGTGGGCCGTCTGAGCGTGCCCCGGCCGTCTGCCGCCTGCGACCTGAGCCTGCGCGCAGCCGTCCGCGGCCTGTCGCCCGCGACGTGAGCCTGCCCCAACTGTCCGCTGCCTGTCGCCCGCGACCTGAGCGCCACAGCTGGTACCAGCACCTGCTCCTGTACGCCCTCGGCTGCGGCGTGATGATCTGTCTCGGCCTGCTGCCTCGCCAGGGCACGACGCACCGCTGGCCCCGGCCTGGCCGTGGACCATCGTGCCTGCCTCAGCCATCTGCCGCCTGTCGCCCGTGACCTGAGCCTGCGAGTGCCGCCTGCCGACCGCTACTGCCGCCTGCCGACCGCTACTGCCGCCTGCCGCCCGCGACCTGCTGCCTGCCGCCCGCGACCTGCTGCCTGCCGCCCGCGACCTGCTGCCTGCGACCTGCTGCCTGCGACCTGCGCGCGCCGCCTCCCGTCGGCGCCTGCCGTCTGTCGCCCGAGACCTGAGCCTGCCGCCTGCTGTCCGCCACCTGTGCCGCCTGCCGACTACTACTGCCGCTGTCCGCCTGCCACCCGCGGCGTGCGCCTGCCACCCGCGGCGTGCGCCTGCCACCCGCGACCTGCGACGTGCGCCTGCCACCCGCGACGTGCGCCTGCCACCCGCGACCTGCGACGTGCGCCTGCCACCCGCGACGTGCGCCTGCCACCCGCGACCTGCGGCGTGCGCCTGCCACCCGCGACCTGCGGCGTGCGCCTGCCACCCGCGACCTGCGGCGTGCGCCTGCCACCCGCGACCTGCGACGTGCGCCTGTCGCGCGAGACCTGCGATCTGCGCCTGCTGTCCGCGACCTGCGCGCGCCGCCTGCGGCTGCGCTTGTGGGCTTGGGGATTGGTGTCGAGCGCTGGGCGGGGCCGAGTGGTCGGCCGGGCTTGGGTGGCTGAGGTTGGAGCAGACACTGCTGTGGGCAAGCTCCTCCAAGGGGCTTGCCCAGTCGGTCGGTGGCGGCGACGCCGGCGGCCGGGGGGAGCGGCGACGGCGACCAACCGAATGCGCCACCGGCACCGGCAGCACCCACATCCAGCACGCACGCCGCTGCCAATACCTGTTGCTACCGGCAACAGCAGCATCTACGTCGCCGCCGGCACCGTATGCCTTTGCTGAGCTGGTCGGGTGGATCGCGTCGGTGTCAGGTCAGTAGTTGTTCCGGGATCTGGGTGGGCCGTCTAGGTGGTGGTCGTGGCTTGGTGGTGTCCAGCCTTCGTCTAGGAGGCGGAAGCCTGTTGTGATGGCTGACTCTGGGGCGGTGTCTCGGGCGGCGACGAGTTGGATCTGCAGGGCGAACCGGACGTAGAAGCGGATTTCATCGCTCGGTTCCTCGAGGCCGAACTCCTGGGTGATTGCGCCGACCAGCGCATCCTCGTGGCGTAGCCACATCCGCTCTGCGTAGTCGACCAGGGCGGGGGTCTGTTCCATCAAGGTCAGGAGTTGGCGTTGGGGTTCGGTGGCGAGTGCAGCTAGCTCGGAGAGGTAGTGCGCTTTCAAGGCGTCGGAGATCGACGTGCCTTGTGGGCGTCCGGTGACCGCGGCAACTAGCTGTTCGTGGCGCTCGTCCTCGTCGCCGAAGGCGAGTGACTCCTTCTGCGGGAAGTGCGCGAACACGGTGGTCGGCGAAACGTCGGCGCGGTCTGCGATCTCACGCACGCTTACCGCGTCGAAGCCGCGCTCTAGGAACAACTCCTGCCCCGCGGTCATGATCGCGGTCCGGGTCGCGGCCTTCTTCCGCTCCCGCCGCCCCTGCTGCGCTTCACTCATGCAGTCCAGCGTACTGGATCGAGCCCAGAGTTGGATTGACATCGAAACTGGTATCGGTACAGTTATGGACTGATACCGGAAATCGCAGAAAGATCGTCACGACAAGTAGGGGACTGGTCATGACCGAAAATCTCAGCTCCATCCGAAGTTGCCGGCCAGGCGGACTTCTGGACGACGCGCAGCCTGAAGAGGCGTTCTCTGCCCAGGTCCAGCAGGTCAGGGCGCGACGTGCTGCCGGCGCCGTGCTCGTGGTCGGCGCACTGATCTATTTCCTGGCCGAGTTCATCGCGGCCGCGGCGTGGACGGATCCGCCCTACAGCTACACGTACCACTTCATCAGCGACCTCGGCGTTCACGGACCCTCGGTGCTGTTCGGGCAGTACATGTACTCACCGCTCGCCTGGGTGATGAACACCGGCTTCTTTCTCTTCGGACTCACGCTCTTCACCGGTATCGCGCTGCTCGGGCGCTCGCTGGGCCGACGACGCTGGCTGGTGCTGGTGACCGGCGCGATGCTTGCCGTCGGCGGCGTTCTGCTGGCCCTGTTCCCCGGCTCCGGCGAAGCGATGAACGACGGCACCGGCGACTACCACAGCTTGGGCGCGCTGGCGGGGTTCATCGGCGGCAACTTGCTCGCCATCCTGCTCGGACGACGTCACCGTGAACTCCAGGTTTCCTCGACGCTCGGGAAAGTGCTCGTCGCAGCCGGTATCACCGGCCTGGTGTCCATGGTCGGGTACTTCGCCGACATCGTCTCCGGTGCCAACGTCCTCGTCGGCTTGGTCGAACGCGGCGCCGTCTATCCCTTCCTCATCGGACTCATCTGCTTAGGAGCATCGATCTGGAGTCGCCGGACCTCCACAAGACAGTCAGAGCTTTAGCCATTCGGTGTGGGTTGTGACGGCGGCTAGTTCGGGTTCCAGGGGGTCTACGCCGATGCCGGGGGTGGTGGGGACGGAAAGGTGGCCGGCGTCGAGGGTGAAGGGTGGGGTGATGTCGGTTTGGTAGTAGCGGGAGGAGGCTGAGGTGTCGCCGGGGAGGGTGAAGCCGGGCAGGGCGGCTAGGGCTAGGTTGGCGGCTCGGCCCAGGCCGGTTTCCAGCATGCCGCCGCACCAGACGGGGATGCCGTGTGCCTGGCAGACGTCGTGGATTCGGCGGGACTCGAGGTAGCCACCTACTCGGCCGGGTTTGACGTTGATGATCGAGCAGGCGCCGAGGGAAATGGCTGCTGCGGCGGCTCGGGCTGAGGTGATGGACTCGTCCAGGCAGATGGGGGTCTTGAGGTGGCGGGCCAGTTCGGCGTGGCCGAGGATGTCTTCTTCGTCGAGGGGTTGCTCGATGAGGAGGAGGTTGTACGGGTCCAGTTGGGCCAGGTGGCGGGCGTCGGAGACTGCGTACGCGGTGTTGGCGTCGACCTGGAGCAGGACATCGCCGAAGCGGTCGCGGACGGCGGCTACCGGCTCGATGTCCCAGCCTGGCTGGATTTTCAGCTTGATGCGGAGGTAGCCCTCGTCGACGTAGTTGCCTACGGCGTCGAGCAGTTCGTCGACCGAGGACATGATGCCGACGGAGACTCCGCAGGGGACCCGGTCGTGGACGGCGCCGAGTTCGCGGGCGAGGGGACGGCCTTCGGCGCGGAGTTCGGCGTCGAGGACGGCGGTCTCCAGCGCGGCCTTCGCCATTCGGTGGCCGTGGAACTTCTCCAGAGCGGGTGCGACGCCGACCGCGGTGAGTTGGTCGACTGCTGCCAGGGCGGGGACGAAGAAGCGGCGGAGAACGTCGGCTGCGGCCCCGCTGTACTCCGAGGAGTACAGCGGGCCGGCCATGGCGACGCACTCGCCCCAGCCTTCTGCCTCGGTGGTGACGACTCGGACGAGGAGGGCGTCGCGGGTTGTCTCGGTGCCGAACGACGTGCGGAACGGGGAGACCAACGGCAGGGAGATGCGCCGTAGCTCGACTCCGGTCAGCTTCATCAGATGAGTCCTCTCGCGGGAAGTTCGAGTACGTACCAGCCGGCGCGGTCGAAGCCGACCACCCGTGCGCCATCGGCCAGCAAGCCGCCGAGCACCTCACGGAGAGCAGCCCGCCAGGCCTTCGCCGCGGTGGGGTCGGTCTGGCGCAGTCCTTCGATGTCGGACGGTACGGCGACCAGCACCAGCGCACTGGTTGGCTTGGACGAGTTGAGGATCGGGCGTCCGTCCGGTGAGCGGTCCAAGGCGATGGTTGCTTCGGGCATGGATTGGATGGTGAGGCCGGTGGGGTGTGTCGTGGCTGCTGTGGTGACGGCTGGGGTGTCCAGGTCCCAGCGGACCAGGAGGCGGTCGGTGTCGTCGCCGTTGTTGATGCTGTCGTGCATGCCGCCGTAGAAGTTGGTCAGGTACTCGGCCGGGTGGGCGGCGAGTTTCACCAGGTTGAAGTAGGCGTTGCGGCGGATCAGAGGGTCGAAGGTCCAGGAGATCGCGGTGACGCCGCGTTGCAGAGCCCACGCGCGTTGGTGGAGTTTGAGGGCGAAGCCGACGTTGCGGCCGCGGGCCGCGGTGGAGACGCCGGCGACATGGCTGTGCATGGCCACCTCGGCGGGGGCGGAGAAGAAGCCGACGCAGGCTCCCACCAGTTCGTCGCCGTCGTACGCGCCGGAGACGTAGTTGCCGGCCTTGGTGAGGGCGCGGAGGAGCTCTGTCGTGACTGGAGGGTTCTTCGGATCCGGGCGCCAAATGGAGTCGTACAGGTGGTAGACGCCGTCCAGCTCCGGCAGCTCGGTGAGCATTCGCACCTGGACGCCCGCTGAAGCCGCGGCGGTTTCGGAGGCTTGGTCGGCCGCGCTTGTCGACGAGCTGACAGCAGTGGTTGGCGTACTCATGGTCTGTCCAGCAGGTCGGCGATCAGCGCCGTCAGCAGGGAAGTCCGGGGGAGGATCTCGGCGACCACGACGTGTTCGTCGTCTGCATGGGCGCCGCCGCCGACAGCACCCAGGCCGTCCAGGGTCGGGGTGCCGACTCCGGCGGTGAAGTTCCCGTCGGAGCCGCCGCCGACGGACGTTTCGCGAAGCGGAGGCAAGCCGAGTGAGGAGGCCAGCTCGCCGGCTCGTTGGTACAGCGCCTCGGACATCTTGCGCTCGAGCGGCGGACGGTTCGGGCCGCCGATGATCTCGAGCGTTGCCTCGGGGAGGACCGGTTGCAGGGCATGCAGGGCGGCATCGACGCGGAGTTGCTCCTCCACCGTGCGGGCGCGGACGTCGACCAGGAAGTTTCCCGATGCCGGGACCGTGTTGCGGGTGGTCCCGGAAGTGAGCGCCGTGGGAGTGACGGTTGTCCCGAGCAATAGGTCACCCAGCGCGGCGATCGCGAGGATCTGGTGGGCGGCCTCGATGCTCGCGTTCACACCGAGCTCCGGTTCGAGACCGGCGTGCGCGGCGCGTCCGACGATGCGGATCTCGTAGTTGGAGACCCCCTTGCGCTCCAGCTTCAGGGCACCTTCGTCGGCGGAGGCCTCCAGCACCAAAGCCGCGTCGCACCCGGCGGCCTCCGCCTCGATCAAGGAGCGTGACGACGGTGACCCGAGCTCCTCGTCGCCGGTCACGAGCAAGGTGACGCCGTCCAAGGACGGCAGCGCGGACAGGGCATGGAAGGCCATCACCAGACCGGTCTTCATGTCGAAGCACCCCGGCCCACGCATCACCCCGTCAGCGACCACGAACGGATGAGTCGCCAGCGAACCGAGCGGCCAGACCGTGTCGTGGTGTCCGAGCACGAGCACCCGTGACGGCCCGTCGCCGAACTTCCAGCGCAGGTGTGTCCGCCCGTCCACCACCTCGTACGACGGTTTGCTGCCGAGTCGCTCGGCCCCGAGCCGGGCGACGACGTCGGCGCTGTTGGCCACCGCCGCGAGATCCGACGACGGCGACTCGCAGGTCACCAAGGTCTCCAGATCCGCCAGCATCAAGGGCAACGAGGGCGTCATCAGCCCACCTTCGGTGTGGCGCGGACGCCGAAGTGCATGTACTTCTCACCGGTCGGCAACGCGTAGAAGGTGATCGCCGACCAGGTCAGCGACCCCGGCTGCCGTACGACGAACAGGTCGCCGGTCGGGTCCGCCGCCCTCATCTCGAACTCCTGTGCCGGCTCGGGCATCAGCTCGGCCAGCGGTCCGGTCAGCGTGACCCGGACCATCGGCTTGCCGTCCTCCACGTAGACCTCCTGCAGCGTGCTGGCCCGCTCGTACCGTCCGACGTGCCGGTGCAGATCAAGCTCCGGAGTTTCCGACAAGGGGGCCAGCGGGAGAGGCATCGCGACGCCGGCCAGCTCCCGGAAGATCTCCCGGTACAGGTCCTCGTACAGGTCGTGGGTGTTGCCGCCGTTCGTCAGCAGCGAGACGGCCAGTCCCTGCTCGGGAAGGACCCGCAGGAACGCGGCCTGGCCGATCGTGTTGCCGTCGTGACCGATCAACCGGTGGCCATCCCAGTCGAACCGGATCCAGCCGAGTCCCCACGAGTCGCCGAGCGTGTGCTTGTCGGGCAGCTCGGCCTGCTTGTCGGCCATCGCTGTCACGGTCTCGGAGCTGAGCACTCGCGTGCCGTCCGCAGCGACCCCGTCGTTCAGGTGCATGCGGGCGAAGGCCAGGGCCTCGGCCGCGGTCGAGGTGATCAGGCCGGCCGGGCCCAGCGCGCGGGGGAGACCCCACACCGGTGCCACCGCGAGTTCTTCCTCACCGACGTGTCCGACGGCCGCGCGATGCAGCAGGGCCTCCTCCGGCAGCGTCACCGTACGACGCAAGGCCAGCGGTGTGAAGATCCGTTCGCGCAGGACGGCGTCCCAGGTCTTGCCGGTGAGCTTCTCGATCACCCGGCCGGCCAGCGAGAAGCCGGAGTTGCAGTACGACCAGGTCGCGCCGAGCGGGTGGTTCTGGCCGACCTCGGCCAGCCCGTCGACGTACTTCTCCAGGCAGTCGTCGCCGCGGCCGGTATCAGTGAACACGTCGCCGTCGATCCCGCTCGTGTGCGTCAGCAGCTGGCGCATCGTCACCTGCTTGGCGACGTCGGGATCACCGAGCTGCAGCTCGGGCAGCACCTGGATCAGCGGCGCGTCCAGGTCGAGCAGGCCCTCGTCGACGAGCTGCAGCGCGAGCGTCGCCGTCCAGACCTTCGACATCGAGCCGATCTGGAAGATCGAGTCGGTCGTCACCGGGACGCCGGTCTCCTTATGCAGTACGCCGGTCGCGGCCTCTACCAGCTCGTCCTCCTGGCCGGCCTTGAAGCGCAGGATCCCCAGCGAGGCCCCGACCACCTTGTGCTTGGCGGCAAGTGTCGTCAGCCGGCGCTGCCAGTGCGCGGCGTCGATCCGGGGCCGCTGCGGACCACGCGCGTCACCGGCGTACTGCTCGATCCAGTTGACGATGCGGTGGCCGAAGTCGAGCCGGTGCGACGGACGGCCCTCGACGATGAACAGGTGGCTGGCCTCCGGGTAGAGCACCAGCTGAGTCGGTACGCCCTGCTCGCGGAGCGCGGTGTGCCACTGCTGGGCCTGTCCGACCGGGCAGCGGACGTCCGCGTCGCCGTGCAGGATCAGCGTCGGCGTCTTCACCTGGTCGACCTTGCTCAGCGGAGACATCGCGCTGAGGTCACCCGGACCGTTCAGCTCGTAGACGTTCAGGAAGTGCGAGGCGTCCGACGTGCCGCTCATGCTGGTCAGGTCGCTGACCACCCCACCGGCGACGGCCGCGGCGAACCGGTTGTCGCGGCTGGTCAGGTAGCAGGTCGTGAAGCCGCCGTAGCTGTAGCCGGCGATCGCGAGGCGCTGTGCGTCAACGATGCCGTCGGCAACGAGCTGGTCGATCGGTTCGAGGAAGTCGTTGGCGTCCGACGTGCCCCAGCCGCCGAGCACCGCGTTGTAGAAGTCCTCGCCGTACCCGTCGCTTCCGCGCGGGTTGAGCAGCAGGACGGTCCAGCCGCGCGCCGCGAGCTCCTGGTGGTAGAGGTGCACCTCGTCGGCGGCGGCGTTCCACGCGTTGTGCGGACCGCCGTGCACGTCGAGCAGCAGCGGCTGAGCGCCGGTCGCGGAGGGATCGCGGACGAGCCACCCGTTCACCACCGTCCCGTCCGAGATCGTGAACTCGCGCTCTTCCCGCACGAAGGTCTCCACGTCCTCGAGCCCGTACGTCGTCCGCTGCGTCACCGAACCGTCGGCCAGATCGACCGTGACGATCTCCCCGTACGACGTCGGCGTGGTCAGCGCGGCCGCCGCGATCCCACCGGCGACCGACAGACCGGACACGTTCTGCCCCGCCTCGCCCAGCACCCGTCGAGGCGTGCCACCAGCCACCGGTACGGCGTACAAGTGGCTGCAGCCGCGATCGCGGACGCAGAACAGCACGGTCTGGCCGTCCTCGATCAAGGTGGGAAGGGCTCCCGGGTACGCCGGTCCGCCGGGCATCACGTTGCGGTCGAGCGAGGCGGCCAGGTTCTCCACGTCGCCACTGCCCAGTGAGAGGCGGAGCAGACCAGCGTGTCCCACCGGGCCGGTGGTGCTGCCGACGATCAGCAGGGACTCGCCGTCGGCGGTCCACCGCACAGGGCCTGTCAGCCCTTCAGCCAGGCCGACCTGCTGCGGCTCGGCCTTCTCGTCCGTCGCGTCGAGCACGTACGCCGGTGCGGTCGGGACGAGGTCGGCGTCGGGAGCGGTGCCCGCACCGAAGGCGACCTTGGTCCCGTCCGGTGACCAGTCCGGGTCGCCCGCGTGCCAGTCGCCCTCGGTCGCCTGCCGGCACTTCTTCGCCGCGACGTCGAGCAGGTGAACGTGCTTGCGGTATGTGCGCAACCAGCCCGCGCCGTCCGCCTGGTAGTCCAGTCGCTCGGTGACGATCGGCGCGTGGCCACGGGCTTCGCGCGCTTCGTCTCCCTCACCGGCAAGAGCCGCGATGTCGACCGGGGCGCTGAAGGCGATGCGGGTTCCGTCGGGACTCCACCGCGGAGCACCGGCGCCGAGGGGAAGCGTCGTGAGCTGCTCGGGCTCGCCACCACCGGCCGGCAGGACCCAGAGCTGAGCAGGCCCGTCCTTGCCGCGCAGGAAGGCCAGCTGGGTCCCGTCCGGCGACCAGGTCGGTGAGCTGTCTTCGTCGCCTCGGGTCAGCTGCTGCGGCTCGCCTCCTGACACCGGCACCCGCCAAAGGTTCCGCAAGGTGCGGTCCGCGGCGAGGTCGGTGGTCCGCAGGACGTACGCGAGCTGGGCACCGTCCGGCGACAGCGCGGGCTGCTCCGGCACGGACAGGTCGGTCAGGTCGTCGATGCGCAGGCGTCGGGTCACAGGGAGTCCTCCTTGGCTACGGAACCGGCGGTGACCGGCTGAAGAGCGCCGGCCACGTGGTGGCAGGCGGCGCGATGACGTCGGCGGTCGGCGTCGGTGGTCGGATCAATCGTCAGGCAGTGCTCGCGGTCGGCGAGCACGAACGGCCCGATCGGGCAGCGCGGGTGGAACCGGCAACCGCCGGGCGGGTGGTGCGGATCGGCCGGCTCGGCGTCGGCGACCACCTGGGCGGCGCGCTCGGCCACCGCCTGCGCCGCGGGGTCGGCGAGCAACTGGGCCACGGGGTCGAGCAGCGTGGTCGATCCGCGCCGGGGTGCGGCGGCGAGCAGTTCCTTGGTGTACGGGTGTTGTGGATCGGCGAGCACGTCAGCGGCGGGACCGAACTCGACGATGCGGCCCAGGTACATGACGGCGATGAAGTCGCTGACGTAGCGCACGACCGCCAGGTTGTGGGAGATGAAGAGCATCGACAGGTGCAGCTCACGTTGCAGCGAGCGCACCAGGTTGAGCACGGTGCCCTGGATCGACACGTCCAGCGCCGAGGTGATCTCGTCCGCGATGATGACGTCGGGTTGCCCGGCGAGTGCCCGCGCGATGGCAACTCGTTGCCTCTGGCCACCAGAGAGCGCTCCTGGGTAGGCCGGCGCGCGATCCGCCTCGAGCCCGACCAGTTCGAGCAGGCGGCTCACCTCCTGCCGACGTGGAGCACCCGAGCGTGGCACCGCCTCGGCGATCGAGTCGCCGATGGTCATCCGTGGGTCCAGGGACGAGTAAGGGTCCTGGAAGACCATCTGCAGTGGACGACGTCCGCCGGGGCGCCGGCGTAGTGGTTCGCCGTCGAGCAGGATCTGGCCGGACGAGACCCCGGCCAGTCCGACCGCGGCCCTGGCCAGCGTCGACTTGCCCGACCCCGATTCACCGACCAGCCCGACGACCTGGCCGGACGGGACGACCAGGTCGACGCCGTCGACGGCGGTCAGCGCACGGCTGCCCGCGCCGTACCGGACCGTCACCTGGTCGAACCTCAGTTCACTCATCGTTGCCCCGTCCGGATCGGTTCGATGCTCAGCAACGGGTGGCCCTGAGGATTCCAGCAGGCCACTCGATGGCTTTCGCCTACCAGTTCAGGATCCTTCGACGCACAGGCCCCGACAAGGAACTCACAACGCACTTTGTAGGCACATCCCGCGCCGACAGCTGACGGCTCAACAGGTCGCCCGGGGATCACTGCCAGCGGTTCGTCGAGCGGCGTGTCCAGATCCGGTACGGCGGCCAACAGGGCCCGCGTGTAGGGATGCCGGGCGCCGGACAAGAGCTCCGAAGCGGCCAGGTCCTCGACAATCCGTCCGGCGTACATCACCAGCACGCGGTCGCAAACCTGCGCGACCACAGTGATGTCGTGGCTGATCAGCAGTACGGCGACCTCGTCGGTCTCCCGGATCGTCTCCAGCAGCCGCAGCACTTGGCGCTGCACGGTCACGTCCAAGGCAGTCGTCGGCTCGTCGGCGACGATCAACGCCGGCGCTCCCATCAGCCCCATCCCGATCATCGCGCGCTGCCGCATCCCACCGGAGAACTCGTGCGGGTACTGCCGCGCCCGCCGTTCCGCCGCCGGCACGCGCACCGCGCGCAACCGGTCGACGGCGCGAGCCATTGCCTGCCGCCGGCTCAGTCCTTGATGCTCCCGAGCCCCCTCAGCAAGCTGTACGCCGATCCGCTTCGTCGGGTTGAACGAGGTCATCGGGTCCTGGAACACCATCGCGAACGACGTCCCCAGCAGCCGTCGCCGCGTGGCCGCGGTCGCGCGGTCCGCCAGCCGGCCGAGTAACGGCGCTCCGAGAAAGGACAGCTCGGAAGCCGACACCTGCCCCGGCGACTCGATCAACCCGGCCACGGCGAGCGCTGTGAGGCTCTTGCCCGAGCCGGACTCACCGACCACCCCGACGATCTCGCCCTTGTGGATCGTGAAGCTGACGCCGCGCACGGGTGTGACCGGCCCCGGGAAACTGACCCGAAGATCCTTCACCACCAGCACGGCCTCGTCGTCCACCGGCGCCGCCGGAACCGTCTCCGGGACAGGCACTCGCAGCCGTGGCCCAAGCACCGCCGGCACGCCAAGCCCCTTCGCGACAGCCTCGCCGAAGAGGTTGAACGCCAACCCGGCGATGACGACGGCGACACCCGGCGCGAGCGCGGCCGCGGGATGGACGTAGATCCCGTTCAGCGACTCACCCATCAGCCGGCCCCAGTCGTACGCCGGGGGTTGCACGCCGAGACCGAGGAACGACAGCCCGGCAAAGGCCAGCAGTACGCCGCCCGCACCGATCGTCGCGTTCACCACCAGCGGCTCGGCGATGTTGGGCAGGATGTGCCGCAGCAGGATCCGGAACCGGCCGACCCCCGCGATCCGTGCCGCCGCCACGAAATCCCGCTCGGCGATTCCCGCGACCAGTGTCTGGGTCAGCCGTGCGAACGCCGGCGCTCCGGCCAGGCCGATCGCGAGCACCGCGCCCTTCGCGCCGACCCCGAAGATCACCGCGAAGAAGAGCGCGAGCAGCAGCCCCGGGAAGGCGACGGCGATGTTCACGATCGCCGTCGTCAAGCGTCCGAACCGCCGACCCAGCAGGACGGGCGCGGTGCCGAGCAGCAGACCGATGAAGACGCCGAGAGCGGTGGCGAGCAACGCGAGCATGATCGACGTCCGCGAAGCCACGAGCACGCGGTAGAAGATGTCTCGCCCGAGGCTGTCGGTGCCCAGCCAGTGCTGGGACGACATGCCTTCGAGCAGGTGCTCGGTGTCGATCGCGCTCGCTTGGTCGGACCAGAGGAGGGGCGCAACCAGGGCGAGCAGCAGGACTGCGAGCAGAAGCACGCCCGCGCCGGCGCCGACCGGCGTACGGAGAACGGCGATCCAGCGGGTTCGTCGCGCCATCAGCTCTCCCGGATCGTCGAACGCGGATCGAGCAGGGCGAGGGCGACGTCCACGGCGAGATTCACCAGCAGGACGCCGACGCCGTACACGAGGACGACGCCCTGCACGAGCGGGTAGTCCTTGGCGAGGATCGACGACACGATCGTGCTGCCGAGCCCTGGCCAGCCGAAGACGTTCTCGACCAGCACGGTCCCGGCGACCATCCCGCCGAGCAGCAGGCCGCCGAGGGTGATCGTGGCCGTGACCGCGTTGGGCAGTGCGTGGCGGAGATAGATCACGATCGCCGGCAACCGCTTCGCTCGGGCCGTCCGCAGGTAGTCGGTCTGCAGGACCGCGAGCAGCTCGACCCGGCAGATCCGGGCGAGCACGGCGGCGGGTCCGACGGCCAGGGAGAGAACAGGCAGCACGTACGACGAGACGTTGCCCCGGCCGGCGACCGGGAACCACTGCAGCTGCACCGCGAACACATAGACCAGCCCGACCGCGAGCAGGAACTCGGGAATCGCGGCGAGCACCACCGAGGTCGACGTGAAGGTCAGCTCGGCCTTCGGACGGCGGCCGGCGCGGGTGAGCACGCCCATCGCCAGGCCGAGCGGCAGCGCGATCAGGACCGCGACGACGAAGGCGGCGACAGCCAGTACGACGGTCGCGGGCAGACGGTCGCTGATTACGTCGGAGACCGGAAGGCCGGTCGTGATCGACGTGCCGAGGTTGCCCGTGAAGAGGTGCTGGAGGAAGTGCAGGTACTGCAGCCAGAGTGGGTCGTTGAGGCCAAGGGACTCGCGTTGGGCGTCGACGAGACTTTGCGCGGCGACCGGGCCGAGCGCTGCGCGGACCGGGTCGCCTGGGATCAGGTGGATCATCAGGAAGGCCGCGCTGAGTAGAGCCAGGACCGAGACGACCAACCGGGTGAAACGGCGGATCGCGAAGCGCAGCCACGGATTCAGTTCAGTACGAGATGCTGTGACAGGGACCGTTGTCACCGGCTCACCCCAGCATCCGGACGGAGCTCGGGACGACGCTGCCCTGGGCCAGGTCGAAGGTCGCGTTCTTGCCGAAGATCGGTACGGTCGTGTTCACGAACGGCACCAGGTTGACCTGCTCGAACAGCGCCCGCTCGCCGGCCGCCCAGTCCTCGCAGCCGTCGGTCCCGGCGGTCTTGGACGCCTTCGCGATCGCGGCGTCGTACCCGGGGTTCTTGATCGAGGAGAAGTTGCTCCCGTTCGGCGGCGTCGTGCCGGACAGGAAGCTGACCAGTTGGCTCGGCAGGGAGACGGTCAGCGGGATGAGTCCCGCGTGCCAGGTGCCCTGACCGGCCAGCATCACGGTGCTGATCTCGGCGGTCGAGACGGCCTTCAAAGAGACGTCGACACCGAGCTCGGTCCAGGACTTCTGCAGCAGCTCGGCGGCCGACTGGAGCGTCGGGCCGAGCGTGGTCGGGTAGTAGAAGACCAAGGACAGCTTGTTCCCACCCTTCTCCCGGACTCCGCCGGCGCCCGGCTTCCAGCCCGCCGCGTCGAGTGCGGCCTTGGCAGCATTGAGGTCGTGGCCGGGCAGGTTGCCGGTCACCGTGTCCACCTTGCAAGGACCCATGCCAGGGGCAACCAAATCGGTCGGCGCGACGCCGGCGCCGCTGGTGACCACCTTGCCCAGCTGGGTCAGGTCGAGGCCCTGCGTGAGCGCCCGCCTTACGGCGAGATCCGCGGTCGGCAGGCCTGCCTTCTGGTTGAACCAGAGCTGGCCCAGCGGCGCACCGACCTCGCGCTTGAACAGTTGCTGGGCGGCCAGTCGCTGCTTGTCCGGCCCGGCGATCGAGACGATGTTCACCTGACCGGAGGTCAGCAGGTTCGCCGAGGTCGTCTCGTTGGCGACGACCTTGATCGTCACCTTCTCCGGTACGCCGGTCTGGTCGGCCTTGAAATCGCCGGGGCCCCACGTGTAGTCCTTGCGCCGGGTCAGCGTGTAGTGGTCACCGGGCACGGCCTCGCTGACCGTGTACAGACCGGTCCCGTCCGAACCCTGCTTGAGGATGCTGCGGTCCTTCATCCCCTTGGCGCAGACGATGTGCAGGCCGCCGACGTTGCGCCAGAGGAAGGCGTCCGGAGCCGCCGCGGTCACCGTGACCGTGCCGGCCGCGTCGTCCGCGACCGCCTTGGCCCCGGCCGGCACGAAGACACCGATCCGGGTGGACTTGTTGGCGGGATCACCGACGAAGTTGATGTTCTGCGCGACCGTGGTCGCGGTCAGCGGCGTGCCGTCGGAGCAGGTGATCCCCTTGCGCAGCGTGTACTTCGCGCTGGTCGTCGTGCCTTCCCACTTCTCTGCCAGTCCTGCCACCGGCTTGCCGCTGGAGTCGATGTTCAGCAGCGCGTCGTACAGGAACCAGTCGACCTGCATGGTGACCGACAGCGAGGTGAACTGTGGGTCGAGGTTGCCTGGGTCACCGCCGACGGCCATCGTCAGCGTCTTGCCTGCGACCGGTTGACCGCCGCCGGCCGTCGTCGTCTCTCCACCCGAGCTGCAGGCCGAGAGAGCGAGTACACCGGCCACCAGGACTGTGAGTGCGGATCTCATGATGCCTCCTAGGCTGTGGCGCGGCGCAGAGCGCGGCCGCTGTGCAGGTAGAGGGCGCGACCGGTGCCGTCGTCGCCGAGGAAGACGTGTGGGGTGTGCAGGCCGTTCTCCGCCTTGACCGCGATCAGGCTCTGTTCGTCGCGAGCCACCAACTCGACCGGCTCGGGCTTCGGACCGAGCTCGGCGAAGATGCCCTTCGGGACCTGGTCGAGCCAGAGCTTGCCGTCGTCGTCCTGGCGGACGGTGAGGTCGAGCGCGTCGCAGGTGTAGGTGCCGAGGAATCGATCAGCGTCAACCGAGACAGCCGACGCCGGGGGAGTGGGCATCGCGGGCAGGTCGAGTCCGGCGAGCTCCTTGGCCACGTGGCTGACGACAGCGCGGTAGACCTCGATCATGTCGCCACCGTTGGTCAGCAGCGCGATGGCCAGCCCGTGCTCCGGTACGACGCGCAGGAACGCCCCTTGGCCGATCGTGCCGCCGTCGTGGCCGATCACCGTCGTCCCCGCCCAGTCGAACAGCTCCCAGCCAAGCCCCCACGAGTCGCCCATCATCCCGAGCGCCGGCAGCTTCACCTGCGGCTCCTGCATCGCCGCAACGCTCGCAGCACTCAGTACGGCGGTCCCGTCGGCCGTCGTACCGCCGCTCAGGTGCAACTCCGCGAAGGTGAGCAGATCGCGCGGACTCATCGCCAGCATCGCGCCGGCCGACGCCATCGACCGCGTCAGCGCCCAGACCGGAGCCGGGACCGGCGCCTCGCCCGGTTCCGGTCGCAGGTGCCCGACCGCGGCCCGGTGCAGGATCGCCTCGTACGGGTCGCCTGCCGCGTGCGTCAGGCCGAGCGGCGTGAACAGCTGCTCCCGCAGTACGGCGTTGTACTGCTCGCCGCGGAGCACCTCGACCAGCCGGCCCAGCACCGCGAACGCGGCGTTGTTGTAGGAGAACATCTCGCCCGGCCCGAACAGTTGGCTGACCTCGGCCAGCGTGGCCAGGTACTTCTCCACCGCGTCGTCGCCCTTGCCGGTGTCGTTGAAGATGTCGCCCTCGAACCCGGCGGTGTGGCTCAGCAGCTGCCGCGTGGTGATCTTCGTGGCCGCGCCGTCGTCGCCCAGCACGAACTCGGGCAGGTAGTCCCTAACCGGGACGTCCAGATCGATCTTGCCCTCGTCGACGAGCTGCATCACCAACGTGGTCGTCCACACCTTGGTGATCGAGCCGATCTGGAAGACCGAGTCGGCCGTCGCCTCCACGCCGGTCGCCTTGCTGAGCAGTCCGGCGGCGAGGTCGACCACCTCACCGCCGTACAGGACGCCGACAGCGGCGCCGGGGACCTCGTGCTCGGCCAGCAACGCCGGCAACTGGTCGTGCAGCCACGTCTCGATCTCGCTCAGGGTCGCCATGGGCCGACGCTAGGACGGTCAGGACCGCGCGTATTCGTCGTGGGCGACAACGGCCCGGGGCGATTTCGTCCGCCGGAACGAAGCACCGGGCGGGGACGCCTGACGGGAATCTCGGCGGAGGACTTACTCTTGAGGGTGTTATGACCTCTTCCGGCCGTCGTACGGTCTACCTCGATCACGCTGCGACGACTCCGATGCTGCCCGCGGCGATCGAGGCGATGGCCTCTCACCTCGGGCGCACCGGCAACGCCTCGTCGCTGCACGGGTCGGGGCGGGCGGCCAGGCGGACCGTGGAGGAGTCCCGGGAGGCGATCGCGGAGGCGCTCGGAGCGCTGCCGAGCGAGGTCGTGTTCACCTCCGGCGGGACCGAGGCCGACAATCTCGCGCTCAAGGGCCTGTGGTGGGCCCGCCTGAAGGAAGACCCGCGCCGGCGGCGGATCCTGCTCAGCGGGGTCGAGCACCACGCCGTACTGGACCCGGCCGTCTGGCTGGCGCAGCACGAGGGCGCTCAGCTCGAGTGGCTGCCCGTCGACGCGCTCGGCCGGGTGCGGCCCGCCGAGGTGCGCGCGGCGATCGAGGAGGACCCGGCGTCGGTGTCCTTCGTCACGCTGATGATGGCCAACAACGAGGTCGGCACGCTGCAGCCGATCCAGGAGGTCGCGGCGATCGCGGCCGAGCACGGCATCCCGGTGCACACCGACGCCGTCCAGGCGGTCGGGGAGATCCCGGTGGACTTCGCCGCGCTCGGAGTCGACGCGATGACCGTGTCGGCGCACAAGATCGGCGGTCCGTACGGGATCGGCGCGCTGGTGGTCCACAAGGAGACCCAGCTGGTGCCGATCGTGCACGGCGGCGGCCAGGAGCGCGACGTCCGGTCCGGGACGCTGGACACTCCGGCGACGGCGGGGTTCGCGGTCGCGGCGGCGCACGCCGTCAAGCACCAGGCCGACGAGGGCCAGCGGCTGATCGCGCTGCGGGACCGGCTGATCAACGGCATCACGAGCACGGTCCCGGGCGCGCTGCTGTCGGGCGACCCGATCGACCGCTTGCCCGGTAACGCACACTTGTCGTTCAGGGATTGCGAGGGCGACTCGCTGCTGCTCCTGCTGGACGCGCGCGGTATCGAGGTGTCGACCGGCTCGGCCTGCAACGCCGGAGTCGCGGAGCCGAGTCACGTGCTGCTCGCGATGGGGTACGACGACCAGCGGGCCCGCGGCTCGCTGCGGTTCACCCTCGGACACACCAGTACGGGCGCGGACATCGACGCCGTACTGGACAACATCGGGCCAGTGGTGGAGCGGGCGATGTCCGCCGGACTGCAGAACGTGGGAAGGAACAACTGATGCGGGTACTCGCAGCCATGTCGGGCGGAGTCGACTCCGCCGTCGCGGCGGCGCGGATGGCCGAGGCCGGGCACGACGTGGTCGGTGTGCACCTGGCGCTCAGCCGCAACCCGCAGTCGTACCGCAGCGGCGCACGCGGCTGCTGCACGATCGAGGACTCCCGCGACGCCCGCCGGGCCGCGGACGTGATCGGCATTCCGTTCTACGTCTGGGACCTGGCCGAGCGCTTCCACGCGGACGTGGTCGAGGACTTCGTCGCGGAGTACGCGGCCGGCCGGACGCCGAACCCGTGCCTGCGCTGCAACGAGAAGGTCAAGTTCAGCGCGGTCCTGGAGCGGGCGCTCGCGTTGGACTTCGACGCGGTCGCGACCGGCCACTACGCGCAGATCGTGGAGACCGGCTCCGGGCGCGAGCTGCACCGCGCGGTGGACCACGCCAAGGACCAGTCGTACGTGCTCGGCGTGCTCACGCAAGCGCAGCTGAAGCACGCGTTCTTCCCGCTCGGTGACACGGTGAAGACCGAGATCCGGGCCGAGGCGGAGCGCCGCGGACTGTCGGTGGCGGCCAAGCCGGACAGCCACGACATCTGCTTCATTGCCGACGGCAACACCCCGGGCTTCCTGGCCGAGAAGCTCGGAGCGGCGCCGGGCGACATCGTGGACAGCAGCGGCGCCAAGCTGGGCGAACACAGCGGCACGCACGGGTTCACCGTCGGGCAGCGCAAGGGCCTGCGGATCGGTACGCCGGCGGCCGATGGCAAGCCGCGCTTCGTGCTCGACATCAGCCCGGTGGACCGGACGGTCACGGTGGGCTCCCGTGAGGAGCTCGCCGTGGAGAGTCTGGTCGCGTCCAAGCCGCGCTGGTGCGGTCCGGAGCCGACCGAGACGCTGCAGGTCAAGGCCCAGCTCCGCGCGCACGGCGACGAGGTGGCCGTCACCGCGCGCGTCGAGGGCAACCAGGTCTTCGTGGACTTCGACGAGCCGACTGCTGCAGTCGCGCCCGGCCAGGCTGTCGTGCTGTACGACGGGACGCGCGTGATCGGCTCGGCGACCATCGACTCGGTCCGCCGCGCACCGGCCAACGTATGACGACCACTGGCCTCGGGTCGCTGCCGGGTGACGACATCCGTGAGTGGACGAAGGTCGTGCTCGGCGCGGTCGACATCCCGTTCCTCCCGGAGCTTCCGGCTCGGCCGTACGGGGACATGCTCAGCCGGGCGGTCGCCGTACTGGCTGAGCTGTCGGCGGATCTCCAGCCTGCTGGGTGGCGGCTGACTGGTGGGTCGGACTCGCGGTCCAGCATGGACCAGCGACGGGCACGGGCCTTGCTGGAGGAGGACCTGGACGTCCTCGAGGAGTTCGCCGACGGGTACACCGGGCCGCTGAAGCTTCAGTTCACCGGGCCGTGGACGCTGGCGGCGACGGTGGAGCTGCCGCGCGGGGACAAGGTGCTGGCGGACCACGGAGCCCGGCGGGACCTGGCTGACGCGCTGGCACACGGGTTGAACGCGCAGGTGGCCGAGGTACGACGCCGGGTGCCCGGTGTGGACCTGCTGGTGCAGCTGGACGAGCCCGCACTGCCCGCCGTACTGGCTGGAGCTGTTCCGACGGCCAGTGGGTGGAGCAAGCACCGCTCGGTCGACGGTCCGGGTGCTGTGGAGTTGCTGGCCCGCGTGATCGAGGCTGCCGAACCAGCCACGACTCTGGTGCACTGCTGTGCGGCTCGGCCGCCTATCGAGGTGTTCACCAAGGCCGGAGCCGGGGGAGTGGCGGTCGACGTGTCGCTGCTCACCGAGCCTGCCTGGGAGCAGATCGCGATCGCAGTCGAGGCCAAGACCACCCTGTACGCCGGACTGGTCGCCACGACCGGCCCTCTGCTCAACCCTGAGCAGGCTGCTGCACCGCTGGTCAGGACCTGGCGCAACCTCGGGCTGGATCCGGAGCTGATGAAGCAGGTCGTCGTCACCCCAGCGTGCGGACTCGCTGCCTCTGCGTCGCCGGCCGATGCGCGGGCCCGGCTGGAGCTGCTGCGCGGCATCGTCGACGCCCTCGGAGAAGCCGCCGAGGCATAGGCTTCGATAGCCCGAAAACGTCGGTGGCGGGCGGTAGGTTCTGCACATGAGCACGGAGATCCCCGAGACGAACGCCGCCGATCAGCCTGCCGCGCCGCCCGCGGTGCGGGAGCGGCACGCCGCGCTGAGCCGCGAGATCGAGGAGCACCGGTTCCGCTACTACATGGCGACCTCGACGATCTCCGACGCCGACTTCGACGCGCTGATGCACGAGCTGCAGGGCATCGAGGAGGAGTTCCCCGAGCTGCGGACGCCGGACTCGCCGACGCAGAAGGTCGGCGTACCGATCTCCACGCTGTTCGCGCCGGTCACCCACCCACAGCGGATGGAGAGCCTCGGCAACGCGTTCTCCGCCGAGCAGATGGAGGCCTGGGCCAAGCGGCTCGAGCGCGAGGTCACGGTCCAGCAGATCCACGACAGCGGGTTCCTCTGCGAGCTCAAGGTCGACGGGCTGGCGCTGGACCTGGTCTACAAGCAGGGTCGCCTCGACACCGGCGCGACCCGTGGCGACGGCTCGACCGGTGAGGACGTCACGCTCAACGTGCGGACGATCGCCGGCATCCCCGAGGTCCTGGACACCGACGACCCGCCGGAGTTCCTCGAGGTGCGCGGCGAGGTCTACTTCCGGGTCGAGGACTTCCAGCAGCTGAACGCGCAACTCGTCGAAGCCGGCAAGGACCCGTTCTCCAACCCGCGCAACGGCGCCGCCGGATCGCTGCGGCAGAAGGACCCGCGGGTCTCCGCGCAGCGCCCGCTGCGGTTCGTCGTCCACGGGCTCGGCCGCGTGGACGGGCATCACATCGCCCGGCTGTCGACGGCGTACGAGCAGTTGAAGGCGTGGGGGTTGCCGGTCAGCGACCGGGCGCGCAGGGTCGAGACGCTGGCCGAGGTCAACGAGTTCATCGCGTACTACGGGGAGAACCGGCACTCCGTCGACCACGAGATCGACGGCGTCGTGGTGAAGGTCGACGAGGTCGACCTGCAGCGCGCGCTGGGCTCGACGTCGAGCGCGCCGCGCTGGGCGATCGCGTACAAGTACCCGCCGGAAGAGGTCACCACCAAGCTGCTCGACATCAAGGTGAACGTCGGCCGCACCGGCCGCGTCACGCCGTACGGGGTGATGGAGCCGGTGCGGGTGGCCGGCTCGACGGTCGAGTTCGCGACGCTGCACAACGGCCAGGAGGTCGAGCGCAAGGGCGTGTGGATCGGCGACACCGTCGTGCTGCGCAAGGCCGGTGACGTGATCCCGGAGATCCTCGGCCCGGTGATCGACCTGCGGCCGAAGGAGGCGTACCCGTTCCGGATGCCGACCGAGTGCCCGTCCTGCGGTACGACGCTGCGGCCGATGAAGGAGGCCGACATCGACATCCGGTGCCCGAACTCGCAGTCCTGCCCGGCCCAGCTGCGGGAGCGGCTCTTCCACCTGGCCGGGCGGTCGGCGTTCGACATCGAGGTGCTCGGGTTCAAGGCCGCTGACGCGCTGATCGGCGGCGAACTGATCGCGGACGAGGGCGACCTGTTCTCGCTGACCGAGGAAGCGCTGGCCAGCACCTCTTTCTTCACCACCAAGGCCGGCGCGCTGTCGGCGAACGCGCAGAAGCTGCTGGCCAACCTCGAGGCGGCCAAGACCCAGCAGCTGTCGCGTGGACTGGTCGCTTTGTCGATCCGGCACGTCGGCCCGACCGCGGCGGCCGCGCTGGCAGCGGCGTACGACGACATCGACGCCGTCGAGGCTGCGAGCGAGGAGGAGCTGTCCGAGATCGAAGGTGTCGGGCCGACCATCGCGCACGCGGTGATCGAGTGGTTCCAGGTCGACTGGCACCAGCAGATCGTCCAGAAATGGAAGGCCGCCGGGGTCCAGCTGCGGCAGGAGCGGACCGGGCCGACCGTCGAGCAGACGCTGACCGGGCTCTCGGTCGTCGTGACCGGTACGGTCGAGGGGTTCAGCCGCGACGAGGCGACCGAGGCGATCGTGTCGCGCGGTGGCAAGGTGGCCGGTTCGGTGTCGAAGAAGACCTCGTTCGTGGTGGTCGGTGACTCTCCGGGGTCGAAGTACGACAAGGCCGTGCAGCTCGGCGTACCGGTCCTGGACGCGGCCGGGTTCCAGGTCCTGATCGACTCCGGCGCGGACGCGGCGGCCGAGGTGGCCACCACACCGGAGCCCGGTGAGGCGTAGATCGTCCTGTGCGCCGGTAGATCTGGCCTAGGTCGGTACGCCGATTCCGCCTTGGCACAAAGCATTTCCCGTTGGACGGATCCGTTGTCGGGCCTGGCCCGTCGGACTGTTAACTTTGCACGTCGACACGTGGGTCACTAAGGAGCGCATATGACTACGCCGCCACAAGGACCGTGGGGTCCTGGGCAGCCGGGGGGCCAGCCGGGCGGGCAGCAAGGGGGAAACCAGGGGCAAGGTGGCTGGGGACAACCCCAGCCGCCCCAGGGCGGTGGTGGCTGGGGACAGCGCCCGCCGCAACAGGGCCAGCCGCCTCAGCAGGGCCAGCCCCCTCAGGGTCAGCCTCCTCAGCAGGGTCAGCCGCCGCAGCAAGGCGGCTGGGGCCAGCAGCCTGGGCAGCAGCCGGGCCAGGCGCCGCAGCAGGGTCAGCCCGGTTGGGGTCAGCAGCAGGGTGGCGGCGGGTACCAGCAGCAGCCGTGGCAGCAGCAGAAGCCGCAGCAGACCGGCTGGCACCAGCAGCAGGGCGGCCAGCAGCCTTGGCAGCCCAACGGCCCGGGTGGCTCCGGTGGCAAGGACAAGATGCCGCTCTACATCGGTGGCGGCATCGTCGGCATCCTGGTGATCGGCCTGCTGGTCTTCGTCGGGATCAAGGCGCTCGGCGGCGACGACGACGAGCCGACCTCGCAGCCGACGAGCTCGCAGCCGGCGGACCCGGAGACACCGGGCGGTGACCCGACCGGTGCGCCGCCGGCCGGAGCGCTGGGTGAGGCGACCGGTCAGGCGAAGGCCGCGACCGACAAGCTCCAGTCCGACGGGTACCAGTGCAGCGACCTGTTCAACGGGCCGCAGGGCGCACACCGCGGCTGCTTCAAGCTCGACGGCGCGACCGAGGCCGAGACGGTGTTCCAGTTCCAGTCCGACGGCTCGATCATCGCGGTGCTGATCAAGTCGACGAACGACGACAACGTCAACAACGCGGGCGTCACCTTCGACGCCGCGCTGCAGGCCCTCGGCAACGACACCTTCGGCGGTTCGGAGGTGGCCAAGGTGCAGCAGGCGGTCAAGAACGGGCAGAAGACGCAGAAGGTCGGCAGCACCTGGGGCGAGTTCTCGCTGCGCAACAACGGCGACACCATCCAGGTCGGTGGCAAGAAGTCCGGCGCGGACGAGCTCGACCTGCCGCGCAAGGAGTTCCAGACCACCCAGGCGACGATGGTCGCCGGGCTGAAGGCGAAGAAGTACGACTGCAAGACCGGTCTGACCTGCCGCAAGACGCTCGGCAAGTACGGGTCGCTGTCGGTGCTCGGCTTCGGTTCGCAGGGCGGCGGGCTGCGCTCGTTCCAGATGCGCGCCTCCGGCGACGCCGCGGAGGTGAAGTCCGGTGGTGCGGCGGTGTTCGCCGACGGGCTGGCGGTGCTGAAGGGGCCGGACGTCGAGGCGCTGAAGGCGTTCGTCGACGCTCGCAACGACGGCAAGTCGTACACTGCGTACGTGTCCGGCTGGCGCGTGGAGATCGTCTCCGACGCCGACGACTCCTACGGGTCGCGGTCGGTCGAGTTCTCGTACGAGTCGTTCTACGTCTGAGGGATCCAGGTGAAGTTCGAACCGGCCAAGCGTGAGTCGCGGGCGGTGGCCAAGCCGCCGCCCGAGGCGCTGCAACGCGTCGACGGCGGCGGCGCCTGGGGCCCGACGCAGTTCGAGCTCCCGGCGGGCGACGGCAAGAACCTCACCGCGATCCTGATCACCGCGCTGGCCGGCGGGCTCGTCCTGCTGGCCATCGTCGGGCTCGGAGCACTGGCGTACTTCGAACTGCGGTAGTAGTTCCACACGCGAAGGCCCCCTCACACCTGGGCAGATTCTCGGGGTCCTCGCAACACCTGATGGTTTTATGTGGTTGTCAGTAGATCACGCAGGCGCTCGGCTGGGGTTTTCCAGTCGAGCGTTTTGCGTGGTCGGCCGTTGAGTTTCTGGGCGACGTGTTCGAGGTCTTCGGGACTGTGGGCGGACAGGTCGGTGCCCTTGGGGAAGTACTGGCGTAGCAGGCCGTTGGTGTTTTCGTTCGATCCCCTTTGCCAGGGCGAGTGCGGGTCGCAGAAGTAGACCGGAACGCCGGTTGCCACGGTGAACTGCTTGTGGGCGGCCATCTCGCAACCCTGGTCCCAGGTCAGCGAGCCACGTAAATGTGCGGGCAGGGTCTGGATCAAGACCACCAGCACGTCGCGGACCTCTTCGGCGGTGTGCCCGCCGGGCAGGTGCCCGAGCATGACGTAGCGGGTCGAGCGTTCGACCAGGGTCACGATCGCGGACTCGTTGCGGGTGCCGACGATCAGATCGCCTTCCCAGTGGCCAGGAACCGCCCGGTCCTCGACGTCTGCAGGGCGTTCGGAGATCATCACCATCTCGTCGACGAACCGGGGCGTGCGCTGCTCGGGCCTGCGGCGGGGTTTGCGGCGGGTGCGCCCGGTGCGCAGCGCGACCGTGACCTCGCGGCGCAGCCCACCACGGGCCTGGACATAGATCGCCTGGTAGATCGTCTCCGGGCTCACCCGCATGCCCTCGTCGTCGGGGAACTCCATGACCAGAGCCTGACAGATCTGCTCAGGTGACCACTGCTCCCGCAGCTTGCCCGCGACGTAGCCGCGCAGCCGGCCCTCCTGGGCCAGCATCGATTCCTTGGGCCGTGCACGACTGGCTGCCCAGGCCCGCTGCGCCCGGTGCGGCCGGTAGACGCCCTCGACCGAACGGGCGTCGATCTCGCGTTTGACCGTGGACGCCGACCGGCCCAGCGCCCGCCCGATCGCCCGCAGCGAATCGCCCCGGCGACGCAGATCAGCGATCAACTCCCGCTCGGTCACCGTGAGGAACCGAGCATGCAGCTCGGCCTCGACGGCCGCAAGACACGGCCCTGCCGCAACAGCAATGGTGGTCACACCGGTCTTGTAGTCGATCCGGCGACCATCAGTGTGCAGGCGCGCGTCACCGATCTTGCGGACCCCCCGGTCCCAGTCCTGCGCAGTACGCTCATGCACCCCGACCTGCCGTGCCGCATCGCGGCGCCGCACCCCGCCCGCACGCAACCGGTCGTACTCCGACCGCCCCGGATGCCCGGCCGTGCCCGTCTTCCCACGACCACGCACACCAGCCCGCCGAGCCCACCCGTACGCCGTCGCACGACTCACCCCAACCACCCGAGCAGCACCCGAAATACTGCCGCCCTCACGATCCAGCACCTCGAAGAACCTCGCCCTCAACTCCCCAGAAACCACGATCCCCACAACTCCCTGAAAATCCAGGGTGTTGCGGGGATCGTTAGAACCTGCCCCTGGTGTGAGGGGGCCTTTCGCTTCTGGCTATGCGGTCGCGTGGATGGTGACGGCGAGGTTGGCCAGGTAGCTGAGCCGGGCGACCTCGGAGCCGAGGAACTCCGGTCCGCCGCGACGGCCGATCACGAGCACCCGGCGGTCGGACTCCAGCGGAGCGGCCACCAGCACCGACTCGACCAGGCCCTTGTGGTCCGGCGCGGCCAGCGTCGTCGCCTTCTCCAGCGGCAGCCACTGCTCGACCAGGCTGCCGAACTCCGGCGTCGCGCTGGTCTCCAGGGCGACCTTCACCTCGCCGCCGGTGCCGTCCAGCAGTGCGGCCCAGTCGGCGTGCAGCACCGAGGGCGCCTGCTCGACCAGGATGTCGATCGCCTCGGCCGGTGCCGACGTCATCTGCTCGACGGCCTCGAGGTCCATGTGCAGGCCACCGCCCGCGCCGTACCGGGAGAACCAGATCACCTCGACGTCGGCGACGCTGTTGCAGGCCGAGACCAGCCGGTCCGGCAGGACGCCGGGCGGCAGGTCGACCACGATGTCGTCGACGGCGGTGCCGTTCTCGCGCCGGTGCTCGACGATCTCGATGGCGTGGATGTCGGCGTTCACCTCGCCGAGGGCCGTTGCGACGGTGCCCAGCGAACCGGGACGGTCCGGGATGATCAATCGCAGCAGGAACACCGAACGATCATCTCCCAGCCCAAAAACACGCAAGTTACGCCCTGTCGCGGCCAATGTTACAGAGCGGAGCAAGGTGACACGCCAGCGGTGCTCGACTGATGAACCTGATCGGGTTGTCCACAGCATCGGGCAGCAGGCAACACGGCCGTCACAGCGGACCTCTAGGATGGCTCAGGTGCCACTCGAAACCTCCGGGTGCCGCCTTGTTTTAGCAACTGCAGACATTGGATGCCCTTCATGCCATCGATTACCCGCGAAGAGGTCGCGCACCTTGCGCGACTGGCGCGGATCGAGCTCTCCGACGACGAGCTCGACCACCTCGCACCTCAGCTCGACCAGATCATCACGCTGGTCGGGCAGGTCAGCGAAGTGGCCGCGGACGACATCCCGCCGACCTCGCACGCCCTGCCGCTCACGAACGTGATGCGGGACGACGTGAACGTGCCGTGCCTGACGCCGGAGCAGGCCCTGTCCGGCGCGCCGGCCGCGGAGGAGCAGCGATTCCGGGTGCCGCGGATCCTGGAGGAGGACTGATGGGTGACCTGATCCGCAAGACAGCCGTCGAGCTGTCGGAGCTGATGACGTCCGGTGAGGCCAGTGCGGTGGAGATCACGCAGGCGCACCTGGACCGGATCGGTGCCGTCGACGGCGCCGTGCACGCGTTCCTGCACGTCGACACCGAGGGTGCGCTGGCGCAGGCCGCGGCCGTCGACAAGAAGCGTGCGGCCGGCGAGAAGCTCGGCCCGCTGGCCGGCGTACCGCTGGCGCTGAAGGACGTGCTGACCCAGGACGGCATCCCGACGACCGCCGGGTCGAAGATGCTCGAGGGCTGGAAGCCGCCGTACGACGCGACCGTGGTGCAGCGGCTGAAGGCAGCCGGTGTGGTGATTCTCGGCAAGACCAACATGGACGAGTTCGCGATGGGGTCCTCGACCGAGAACTCGGCGTACGGCACCACCCACAACCCGTGGGACCTGAACCGGATCCCCGGTGGTTCCGGTGGCGGTTCGTCGGCGGCCATCTCGGCGTACGAGGCACCGCTGGCGATCGGTACCGACACCGGTGGCTCCATCCGTCAGCCCGGTGCGTTCACCGGCACGGTCGGCGTCAAGCCGACGTACGGCGGCACCTCGCGGTACGGGCTGATCGCGCTGGCCTCCAGCCTCGACACGCCCGGTCCGTGCGCGCGGACGACGCTCGACGCGGCGCTGCTGCACGAGGTGATCGCCGGGTACGACAAGCGGGACTCCACCTCGATCAACCAGCCGGTCCCCGCGGTCGTCGACGCGGCGCGTCGCGCCGATGTGGCCGGCCTGCGGATCGGCGTCGTCAAGGAGCTCGGCGGCGAGGGGTACCAGCCGGGCGTCGAGGCACGCTTCCACGAGGCGGTCGAGCTGCTCACCAAGCTCGGCGCCGAGGTGGTCGAGGTCTCCTGCCCGCACTTCCAGTACGCGCTGCCGGCGTACTACCTGATCCTGCCGAGCGAGGCCTCGTCCAACCTGGCCAAGTTCGACGCGATGCGGTACGGCCTGCGGGTCGGCGACGACGGCGAGAACAGTGCGGAGCGGGTGATGAACCTGACCCGTGAGGCCGGCTTCGGCGCCGAGGTCAAGCGCCGGATCATGCTCGGCACCCACGCGCTGTCGAGCGGGTACTACGACGCGTACTACGGCCAGGCGCAGAAGGTGCGCACGCTGATCGCGCGCGACTTCGAGAAGGCCTACGAGCAGGTCGACGTACTGGTCTCGCCGGCCACGCCGACGACCGCGTTCGCGATCGGCGACCGGGTCAACGACCCGATCGCGATGTACAAGAACGACCTGTGCACGATCCCGTCCAACCTGGCCGGCAACGCGGCCGCGTCGTTCCCGTGCGGCCTGGCCGACGAGGACGGTATGCCGGTCGGCTTCCACGTGATGGCGCCGGTGATGCGTGACGAGCTGCTCTACCAGGTCGGTGGCGCGCTCGAGGCCGCCCTGGCCGAGCAATGGGGCGGCGTCCTGATGTCCAAGGCTCCGGAGCTGGAGGTGACCCGATGACCGCCGCGGCTGTTTTCGCGATCGAGGACGCGCTCGCGCAGTACGACCCGGTGCTGGGCCTCGAGGTCCACGTCGAGCTGAACACCAACTCGAAGATGTTCTGCGGCTGCCCGACCGAGTTCGGTGCCCCGCCGAACACGCAGACCTGCCCGGTCTGCCTCGGCCTGCCCGGCGCGCTGCCGGTGGTCAACGCCAAGGCCGTCGAGGCGGCGATCAAGATCGGCCTCGCGCTGAACTGCGAGATCGCCGAGTGGTGCCGGTTCGCCCGGAAGAACTACTTCTACCCGGACATGCCGAAGAACTTCCAGACCTCGCAGTACGACGAGCCGATCGCGTTCGACGGCTGGACCGAGGTCGTCGTCGACGGCGAGACGTACCGGATCGAGATCGAGCGCGCGCACATGGAGGAGGACACCGGCAAGTCCACCCACGTGGGTGGCGCGACCGGCCGGATCCACGGCGCCTCGCACTCGCTGGTCGACTACAACCGGGCCGGCATCCCGCTGATCGAGATCGTCACCCGGACGATCGAGGTCGCGCCGGAGAAGGCCGCGGCGGTCGCCCGCGCGTACGTCAGCATGCTGCGCGACCTGCTGCTCGCGCTCGACGTGTCCGACGTCCGGATGGACCAGGGCTCGCTGCGCTGCGACGCGAACGTCTCGCTGAAGCCGCACGGCTCGACGGTGCTGGGCACGCGGACCGAGACCAAGAACGTGAACTCGTTCCGCTCGGTCGAGCGCGCCGTGACCTACGAGATCACCCGGCAGGCCGCCGTACTGGCGTCGGGGGAGAAGGTCCTGCAGGAGACGCGGCACTGGCACGAGGACACCGGCGTCACCACGTCGGGCCGGGAGAAGTCGGACGCCGACGACTACCGGTACTTCCCCGAGCCGGACCTGGTCCCGGTCGCGCCGTCGCGTGAGTGGGTCGAGGAGCTGCGCGGGACGCTGCCCGAGGCGCCGTCGACGCGACGCGTCCGGCTGCAGGAGGAGTGGGGCTTCACCGACCTCGAGATGCGCGACGTCATCAACGGCAACGCGCTGGAGCTGGTGGTCGGCACGGTCGAGCTCGGGGTCAGCGCGGCCGCCGCGAAGAAGTGGTGGCTGGGTGAGCTGGCGCGTGCCGCCAACGAGTCGGGTCTCGAGCTCGGTTCGCTGGGTGTTGGTGCGGCCGAGGTCGCCGAGGTACAGAAGCTGGTCGACGACGGCGCGCTGAACGACAAGCTCGCGCGTCAGGTCTTCGACGGCCTGGTCAAGGGCGAGGGCACGCCGGCGCAGATCATCGAGGCCCGCGGGCTCGCGCTGGTCTCCGACGACTCCGCGCTGATCGAGGCCATCGACCGTGCGATCGCGGCGAACCCGGACGTGGTGGAGAAGGTCAACTCCGGCAAGCCCGCCGCCGCGGGTGCGCTGATCGGCGCCGTGATGAAGGACCTGCGCGGCCAGGGCGACGCGGCGAAGGTCCGCGAGCTGCTGGACGCCAAGCTCGGGATCTAGTACCTACTGATGGACCCCAGGGATTCGTCCCTGGGGTCCATCGGTCTGTCAGGCCGCTTCTTGGTGGTGCAGGTCCGGGGGAGTGCTGAGCAGCTTCTTCGCCACGGCGACGTCCGCCGGCGCGCAGCGCACCTCGTACGCCGTCGGACGCACCTCGCTGGCCTGCGCGTCCGGCCGGTTCCGCACCAGGGCCTTGAAGAAGCCGACCAGGGCGCCCAGGATCGCGCCGTACACGAGACCCCAGAACACGACGACCAGGCCGGTCATGCTCGTATCCGCGACCAGCGTCACGAACACACCGAGCGCCAGTCCCAGCGCCGCACCGGACAGCGCGCTGAGCCCGCTGGCCTGTGCGATCTTGCCGTTGCGTTTGTCCACCATGCGCAGCCCGGCGCCGGTGATCTCCAGCTGTCTCATCCCGTAGGACCGCAGCTGGTCGACGGTACGCAGTGCGTCCTCGTACTGCTCCGTCGACGTGATCACGCTGGATTCCAGTGGCGCCTGATGAGGCACAGCGTCCCCTCCCTGAAGTGTGTGTGCCTCCACTAGTACCAGGCGAGAGAAAATTCCATGCATCGTCAGCGAGTGATGGTCACCCGAAGGATCCGGTCGTCGCCGTCCTGGACGTCGCCGCGCCCGTCGGTGTTGGACGTGGTCACCCACAACGAGCCGTCCGGTGCGGCCTCGACGGTCCGCAAACGCCCGTACTGGTTGGTGAAGAACGCCACCGGCTCGCCGGTCCGCTTGCCGTCGGCAACAGGAATCGCCCACAGCCGCTCACCTCTGAGGCCGGCCATGAACACGTGCCCCTGCGCCGCGCCGATCCCCGACGGCGACGCCTGGTCGGTGTTCCACTGCGCGATCGGATCGACCATCCCGTCGAGCCTCGACACGCCCTCGGCGCCGGGCCAGCCGTAGTTGGCGCCGGAGGTGATCGCGTTCAGCTCGTCCCAGGTGTTCTGCCCGAACTCGGCGGCGTACAACTGCTTCCCGTCGAACGCGAGTCCCTGCACGTTGCGGTGCCCCTTGGAGTACCAGGGCCGGCCGCCCGGATTGCCGGGCGCCGCTTTGCCGTCGGTGGTGATCCTGAGGATCTTCCCGCCCAGCGAGTCGTCGTCCTGCGAGTTGGGCCGATCGCCGCCGTCACCCGTACCGGCGTACAGGAATCCGTCGGGCCCGAACCGCAACCGGCCGCCGTTGTGCACCGCGGCCATCGGGATCCCTTCCAGAATGGTCTGCTGCGCCGACAACCTGTTGCCCTGGTAGGTCATCCGGGCGATCCGGTTGTCCTCCCCGGTCGAGTAGTAGACATAGACATAAGGCCTGGCCGGGTACTGCGGATCCACCGCGATCCCCAGCAGCCCACCCTCGGACGACGCGTCCACCCCCTCAACGCTCCCGACCTCACTCGCCTGCCCACCGGCAACCCGCTTCACCTTCCCCGAGTCCCGCTCGGTCACCAAAGCCGTCTTGTCCGGCAGGAACGCCAGCCCCCACGGCACCTCGATCCCCGTAGCCACCGTCCCCGCCACCTGCAACTTCACCGGCCCCTGAGGCGCAGCGCTGCTACTAGGCGCAGACGGCACCGGCGTACTGGCCGGCGTACTGCTGCTGACAGACGCCGAAGGCGAGGGAGCCCCCGCGCCTTCGTCCGGGTCCGAGCATCCAGCAGCCACCAACCCGACCGCCACCACCAGTGCCGCAGTACGCACGCCATCTCCTCCGAGTCGACAACCCACCACCCTCACTATCCCCAACCACCCCCGAAAACCCCGCGAAAGCCGCGCCCACCGCGGCCCGCACTTCACCGGCGGAGGCGCCGCAGACGTGGCCGCCCGGGCTGACTGACGATTTCGCAGCAGTCAGGTGACAGGCCGGTGCTCAGCTTCCCCACGTAGGGCGGAGGGGGAAGTGGGCGTCGGCGTCGTTGTCGAGTTTTACGGCGAGGATTTGGTGGAGTTGGGTGTTGTTGCGTTCGAAACCTACTCGGCAGGCGGCTAGGTAGAGGCCCCAGACTTTGGCTGTGGGGTAGCCGACTTCGGCTACCGCCTCGTCCCAGTGGGATTCGAGGTTGGCTGACCAGCCGGCCAGGGTGAGGGCGTAGTGCTCTCGGAGGTTTTCTTCGTGGCGGACTTCGAAGCCGGCGTCCTGGGCTTCGGCGATGATGCGGCCGGAGCCGATGAGTTCGCCGTCGGGGAAGATGTAGCGGTCGATGAAGGCGCCGGTGGAGCGGAAGCGGTTGTCGGGGCGGGTGATGGTGTGGTTCAGCAGCCGGCCGCCGGGCTTCAAGCGATCCAGGAGGAAAGCGAAGTACGAGGGGTAGTTGCGGACGCCGATGTGTTCGGTGAGGCCGATGGAGCTGATGGCGTCGAAATCCCGTTCGCTGACGTCTCGGTAGTCGAGGAAGCGGACTTCGGCCAGGTCCTCCAGGCCTTCTCGTTTGATGGCTTCGGTGGCCCATTCCGCCTGGGCTGAGGACAGAGTGACGCCTAGGGCGCGTACGCCGTACTCGCGGGCGGCGTGGCGGACCATGCCGCCCCAGCCGCAGCCGACGTCCAGCAACCTTTGGCCGGGGCGGAGGTCCAGCTTGCGGGCTACCAGGTCGTACTTCTCGTGCTGGGCTTCCTCCAAAGAGGCATCCGCCGTGGGGTAGACGGCGCAGGTGTACGTCATCGACGGGCCGAGGACGTACTCGTAGAAGGTGTTCGAGACGTCGTAGTGGTGGTGGATGGCGGCCTTGTCGCGGGTGCGGGAGTGGCGGAGGCCCTCGAAGGTTCGGCGCCACTTGGGGAGGTGTTCCTGTGGGGGCGGCGGCGGGGGTTTCAGATGACTCCAGCCCAGGCCCCGGACGATGCGCAGGGCCTCCGAGGGCGTGGGGCGTTCGAAGTGGAGTTGGTTGAGCATCATGCGCATCAGCGCGTACGGGTTTCCGGGGTGGACGCCGGTGATCTCCAGGTCGCCCTGGACGTAGGCGCGGACGAGGCCGAGGTCGCCGGGAGCGGTCAGCACGTACGAGAGGCCGCGTTCGGTGGCCAGGTGCATGTGGACGGGGGAGTCCTCGGGGCCGGCCGCACTGCCGTCGTAGGCGGTGAAGCGGAACGGGAGGCCTTCGGGGGCCACGGCCGTCAGGGCCTGTGCGATCGAGATCTGCGTCGCGACTGTCGTCATCGGCGAGTCACCGCCTTTTCGTAGAGCCCGGTGAGGCGGGCGTTGGGGTCGTAGACGTTCTTCACTGCGGTCAGGGCCGGGACGTTGTAGAGGCGGTCGAAGGTTTCCCGGTCGTAGTAGGCGTCGGAGTACAAGGACTTGTGGCCGCCGAAGTCGGCGACCGCGGCCTCGATCCGGCGGTTGACGTCGCCGTCGGCGGCACCGGGTGCGATCGCGACGGTGCCCCAGAAGCCGACATTGACGTACGTCGTCCCGGCTGCCAGCGGATAGAGCGGCCAGGTGTCGCTGCCGCGCAGCCGCAGGGGGCAGAGCCAGACCGGACGCATACCGACCTCGGCGTCGAACCAGCGCAGGAAGCCGGCCAGTTGGTCGACCGGAATCTCCACGTCCTGTACGACGCGCTCGCGGTCGGCGTGGCCGCGGCGGCGGTTGATGCGGGCGGCGACCTGGTGGCGGTTCTCGAGTCCGATCAGCCGGTGGTAGACGTCGCTGCGGCGAAGCCGGGACGGCCACAGCCGGCGGACCCAGCGGTTCTGCGCGCCGAACGCGGCCGAGCACCAGAACCAGTCGGTGTCCCAGCGCCACAGGTAGTCGTGGGCGGTGAGGAAGTCGCTGGGGCGCTGCTGGATCGAGCGGTAGTAGATCTGCTGGCCGGTGTAGTCGCTGGTCCGGACGGCGGCGTCGCTGTTGCGGCCGAGCGTCAGGTACGCCTCGGTGGGGCTGAAGGCGACGCCGTCGACGAAGTGCACCGGCTCGCCGTCGTACGTGCCCTCGGCAACGATCCCGTCGATCGCGGGACCCAGCGAGTCCAGCCCCAGCCGGACGTGCCGCAGCGCGACGTACGGCGAGATGCGGTCGAGCTCGATCCGCAGGCGGGTGGCGTAGCCGAGCGTGCCGTACGAGTTCGGGAAGGTGCGGAACAGCGAGGCGTGCTCGCCGGTCGGTCGGGCGGTGACGACGTCGCCGGCGCCGGTCAGGATGTCGAGCTCGAGTACGGACTCGTGCGGCAGGCCGGCCCGGAACGACGACGACTCGATGCCGAGGCCGGTGACGGCGCCGCCGAGGGTGATCGTCTTGAGCTGCGGCACGACCATGGGGACCAGGCCGTACGGCAGCGTCGCGGCGACCAGGTCCTCGTACGTGCACATGCCCTGGACGTCGGCCGTCCGGGCCTCGGCGTCGACCGAGATGACGCCGGTCAGGCCGGAGACGTCCAGGCCGGGGGTGTCGACCGCCGTTCGAGGGCGGAAGAGGTTGGAGCTGCGCTTGGCCAGGCGGACCGGCTCCCCGGGGGGAATGCGCTGGTAGGACGCTCGGAGACGTCCGACCGCCTGATCGTGTTCCACAGTCGAGGTCGAACCCGATGTCGAAGGCACTCATTCAGAGTACGACGGCAGTCGAACAACGGGCAGAAGAATTTTTTGCAACCGGATGTCGAGACGCCGCTACCGGGTCCGACGTCGCCTGCGAGACGAGGAGGAGCAGATGATCGATCTGAGGCCGGCCGGGCGCGCGCTGACCGCGGTGGTGGCGGGGATCACGCAGGAGGATCTGAGTCGACCGACGCCGTGTGACAAGTACACGGTGACGGACCTGCTCGCACACGTGGACGAGGGCGCGCGGGGGTTCGCGGCGGCGGAGGAGGAGCGGCCGGCCGTCGAAGAGCCGCTGGTGGTGGGCGAGCCGGGGTGGCAGGAGACGCTTGCCGCGAGGGTCGACCGACTGGGAGAAGCGTGGGCGGATCCGAAGGCGTGGGAAGGTACGTCGGACCTGGCCGGACTCGGGCTCACCAAGGCCGAGTGGGGACGGATCGCGCTGACCGAGCTGGTCGTGCACGGGTGGGACCTGGCTCGGGCGACCGGGCAGGAGGTCGACCTGCCCGACGAGACCGTACGGGCGTGCTTCGAGCATGTCGCCGGGTTCCTGCAGGAGCCGCCGGTGCCCGAGTTGTGGGGTACGCCGGTGAGCGTGGCCGACGATGCGCCTTTGCTGGAACGGTTGGTCGGCATCACCGGGCGGTCGCCTGGTGTCGGTGGAGGCGAGTAGGTTCGGCGTATGGCTGATTCGGTGAACACATGGCTGCCGTGGGAGGACCCGCGGGCCTTTTTGGGCGGGCTGCCGGAGCGCGTCGAGGCGACGTACTACGGCGGTGGCGAGCTGCCCGCGGAGGCGGACCAGGTCGAGTTCTACGTGCCCAGTTACATGGGCAGCTCGCAGGTGGTCGAGGCCATTCGGGAGATGCCGAACCTGAAGGTCGTGCAGACGCAGACCGCCGGGTTCGAGAACGTGCTGCCCCACCTGCCCGACGGCGTGACGCTGTGCAACGCGCGTGGCGTGCACGACGCGTCGACGGCCGAGCTGGCGGTTGGGCTGATCCTGGCGTCGTACCGGCGGATCCCGACGGCCGTCACGAACCAGCAGCAGGGGATCTGGCCGGCCGAGGCCGGGATCGACGACTCGCTCGCCGACCGGACCGTGCTGATCCTCGGGTACGGGTCGATCGGGGAGGCGCTGGAGCGGCGGCTGGCCGGGTTCGAGTGCGAGATCATCCGGGTTGCCCGCCGCCCGAGAGACGGTGTGCACCCGATTGCCGAGCTGCCGGAGCTGCTGCCGCGGGCCGACGTCGTCGTACTGCTGACGCCGGCGACCGCTGAGACGAAGGGCCTGGTGGACGCGGAGTTCCTGGGCCGGATGAAGGACGGCGCTCTGCTGGTCAACGTGGCCCGCGGCGTTGTGGTGAACACGGACGACCTGGTCGCCGCGCTGAACACGCAGCGGATTCGCGCCGCGCTCGACGTGACCGATCCCGAGCCGTTGCCGGAAGGGCACCCGCTGTGGTCGGCGCCGAACGTGCTGATCATCCCGCACCGTGGCGGTGCCTCGACGGCGTTCCCGCCGCGGGTGGCGCGACTCGTCAAAGCCCAGCTCGACCGGTACGTGAACAACGAACCCTTGATCAACGTGGTGGCGGGGCCGCCGCGATAACTACAGGTGCCGGGGCCCCGCGCTGACCAGGCGGAGCAACGGCGCCGACAACTGGCGGCGAAGGCGCCGCGGGGAGAACTGGAGGACGACGATGTCCGAGGCCGTACTGCTGATCGGGACCAAGAAGGGACTCTGGATCGGGCGCAGCGACGCCGAGCGTCACCTGTGGACGCTCGACGGGCCGCACTTCGAGATGCAGGGGATCTACTCCGTCGGCGTCGACACCCGCGGTGACCGGCCACGCATGTTCGCCGGTGGGACCAGCGAGCACTGGGGCCCGGCCGTCTTCCACTCCGACGACCTCGGGCAGACCTGGGCCGAGCCGCCGGAGGGCTCGATCGGCTTCCCGAAGGACGCCGGCGCCTCGGTCGAGCGCGTCTGGCAGATCCAGCCGGCGCCGAGCGACCAACCGAAGGTCGTGTACGCCGGCGCGCAGCCCTCGTCGTTGTGGAAGTCTACCGACGGCGGCGTCACCTTCGAGCTGGTCCGCGGCCTCTGGGACCACCCGCACCGCAAGGACTGGGGCGCCGGCTTCGGCGGGCAGGCGATCCACACCGTGCTGCCGCACCCGACCGACCCCGACCGGGTGAGCGTCGCGATGTCGACCGGCGGCGTCTACCAGACCGACGACGGCGGGCAGAGCTGGTCGCCGGCCAACCACGGGATCAAGGCCTACTTCATGCCCGACCCGGACCCGGAGTTCGGCCAGTGCGTGCACAAGCTGGCCGGCCACCCGGCGATGCCGGACCGGCTGTTCGCGCAGAACCACCACGGCGTCTACCGCTCCGACGACGGCGGCGCGATCTGGAAGTCGATCGCCGACGGCCTGCCCTCGGACTTCGGCTTCCCGATCGCCGTCCATCCGCACGAGCCGGAGACCGTGTACGTCTTCCCGTTGGTGGCCGACGGCAACAGGATTCCGACCGACGCCAAGTGCCGGGTCTATCGGTCCAAAGACGCCGGCGCGACCTGGGAGGCGCTGACCAAGGGGCTGCCCGACGTCCCGTCGTACGCGCCGGTGCTGCGGGACGCGCTCTGCACCGACGCCGGTACGCTGGCCGGTGTGTACGTCGGGACGCGCGACGGCTGCGTCTACGCGAGCGCCGACGCGGGCGACAGCTGGACCGAGGTCGCCCGGCACCTGCCCGACGTCCTCACGGTTCGCGCGGCCGTGCTGTGACGGTCCGGGTGAAGCTGCCGACGGTGCTGCAGCCGTTCGCCGGTGGCAGCGAGAAGGTCGCGATCGAGGAGGCGTCGACGGTCGGTGAGGCGTTCGCACAGCTGGAGCGCCAGCACCCCGCGCTCCGGCGCAGGCTGACCGACGAGCAGGGCGCGCTGCGCCGGCACGTCAACGTCTACCTCGGCAACGACAACGTCCGCGATCTCGACGGCCTGGACACCAAGCTGCCGGACGGCGCCGAGCTGCTGGTCCTGCCGAGCGTCGCGGGCGGCTGATCGCACAAGGTCGCGGGCGGCTGAAAGGACTGTTGCTCAGGGGAACCAACCGCTAGCGTCCCAGCATGACTGGGGAAGTGATCCTGCTGACCGGCTCGCCCGGGTCGGGCAAGACGACCGTGGCCGCGCTGGTCGCGACCGATGCCGCCGGGCCGGCCGTGCACCTGACGACCGACCTGTACTACCGCGCGATCAAGACCGGCTTCGTCCCGCCGTACATGCCGGGCGCGCAGAAGCAGAACGAGGTCGTCGTCGACGCGATCGTCGCGACCGCCACGACCTACGCGCGCGGGGGCTACCTCATCGTCGTCGACGGGATCATCGGCCCGTGGTTCCTCAAGCCGTTCCGCGTCGCCGCGGAGCGCGAGCAACTGCCGATCTCGTACGTCGTCCTGCGCCCCGACCTCGAGACGACGCTGGCCCGTGCCCAGCAACGACCGGACACGGAGCTGAAGGACGTCGAGGCGATCACCGGCCTGTACGACGCGTTCAAGGAACTCGGCGAGCTCGAGCGGCATGTGATCGACACCAGCGCAATGGACGCGGAGCAGACCGCGGCCGAGGTCCGCCAGGCGGTCGCGTCGAAGCAGTTCCGGCTGGCCTGAAACCCCAACGCGTCAACGGGTTTGCAGCAAGCTGCAGAACGGGCCGGCGAAGCAGAACCTCCGCCCTAGGATCCTGCGATGGGAATCTTCACGCGGAAGAAGCGCCTGTCGCCGACCGACGGCCTGATCCTCGGCCGGACCTGGGTCGACCGTGAGCTGGACGCCGCCGTGGCGGCCGTTGAAGCGGGCGGCTTCGACACCGCTCTGGCCGGGCTGAAAGAGCAAAACGGCGACCGGCGTGGAATCTGGAACGCCGGCCTGGCCGAAGCGGCCAAGGGGCGGTCGGAGCAGCTCGAGGCCAGGCTCGAGGACGTCGGTGGCCGGGATCCCGACCTGCTGGTCTGGTTGGCGCAGACGCTGGTGCTCGAGGGCTGGGAGGTACGCACCGGGTACGTCGCGTCCATGGTGTCCGACCAGCAGTTCCGGACCTTCCACGACATCCTGCGCACCGCACGCGAGGTGGTCGAGGCAGCGATCGAGGTGGCTCCCGACGACCCGACGCCCTGGACGGTCTACCAGTGGGTGGCGATCGGGCTCGGTGCCGACCTGGACAGGCACGAGGAGCTGTTCCAGGAGGCGATCGCCCGGCACCCCACGAGCTACGCCGCGCACGGCAACAAGGTGCACGCGATCGCGCCGAAGTGGTACGGGACCACCATCGAGGAGATGCTTGCCTTCGGCGCCGAGACGGCGGACCAGGCGGCGCCGGGCAGCGTGCTGGTCGGAGTACTGGGCAAAGCGGTCGCCGAGGCCCGGCTGCACGTGTTCGGCTTCACCGACGCGAGCGCGATGAAGAAGGTCGCCGCGGCGACGAAGCTGGCCAACACCTGGACGGATCCGCTGATCGCGGCACGGGAGAAATGGCTGCAGCCGGGGCGTGCGCCCGAGGCTCCCGACCTGGACGCCCACAACTACTTCGCCTACCTGCTGAAGAAGCACCGGGACGAGGGGAGAGCGTCGGCGGACGCCATGTTCAACCGGGTCGGCACCCTGCCGTGGGCCTACGGCGGCGATCCGCTCGAAGCGTTCGCGGAGGAGTACCGGCGCTGACGACAGGCATACAGTCGGACCATGACTGACATCAAGCCGCGCAGCCGGACGGTGACCGACGGACTGGAAGCGACCGCCTCGCGGGGGATGTTGCGGGCCGTCGGGATGGGGGACGACGACTGGGCCAAGCCGCAGATCGGCGTCGCGTCCAGCTGGAACGAGATCACCCCGTGCAACCTGTCCCTGGACCGGCTCGCGAAGGCGGTCAAGGACGGCGTGCACGCGGCCAGTGGCTACCCGCTGGAGTTCGGCACGATCAGCGTCTCCGACGGCATCTCGATGGGCCACGTCGGGATGCACTACTCGCTCGTCAGCCGCGAGATCATCGCCGACTCCGTCGAGACCGTGATGGAGGCCGAGCGGCTGGACGGCTCGGTGCTGCTGGCGGGCTGCGACAAGTCGCTGCCCGGAATGCTGATGGCCGCCGCGCGCCTCGACCTGGCCAGCGTCTTCCTGTACGCCGGGTCGATCATGCCCGGGCGGCTCGGTGACAAGGACGTGACGATCATCGACGCGTTCGAGGCCGTCGGCGCCTGCGCGCGCGGCCTGATCACCCGCGAGGAGGTCGACGCCGTCGAGCGCGCGATCTGCCCGGGCGAGGGCGCCTGCGGCGGCATGTACACCGCGAACACGATGGCCTCCGCGGCTGAGGCGCTCGGCATGTCGCTGCCCGGGTCGGCGGCGCCGCCCGCGGTGGACCGCCGGCGCGACGGGTTCGCCCGCAAGTCCGGCGAGGCCGTGGTCGGGCTCCTCCAGCAGGGCATCACCGCGCGGCAGATCCTCACCAAGGAGGCGTTCGAGAACGCGATCGCCGTGGTGATGGCGCTCGGCGGCTCGACGAACGCCGTACTGCACCTGCTCGCGATCGCGCGCGAGGCCGAGGTCGCGCTCACCCTCGACGACTTCAACCGGGTCGGCGACAAGGTCCCGCACCTGGGCGACCTGAAGCCATTCGGTCGGTACGTGATGACGGACGTCGACCGGGTCGGCGGTATCCCAGTCGTCCTGCGGGCGTTGCTGGACGCCGGCCTGCTGCATGGCGACTGCCTCACCGTGACCGGCAAGACGATGGCCGAGAACCTCGCGGACATCGCCCCGCCGGACGTCGACGGCACGATCATCCGGGCGCTCGACCAGCCGATCCACGGCACCGGCGGGATCACCATCCTGCGCGGCTCGCTGGCGCCGGAGGGCGCGGTCGTGAAGAGCGCGGGCTTCGACTCCGACGTGTTCGAGGGCACCGCGCGCGTCTTCGACGGCGAGCGCGGCGCGATGGACGCGGTCGCGGACGGTTCGCTCAAGGCCGGGGATGTCGTGGTCATCCGGTACGAGGGGCCGAAGGGCGGGCCCGGGATGCGCGAGATGCTCGCGGTCACCGGCGCGATCAAGGGCGCCGGGCTCGGCAAGGACGTTCTGCTGCTCACCGACGGCCGTTTCTCCGGCGGTACGACGGGACTCTGCGTCGGCCATGTCGCGCCCGAAGCCGTCGACGGCGGCCCGATCGCGTTCGTCCGCGACGGCGACCGGATCACGCTCGACGTGCGTAACCGGACCCTGGAGTTGCACGTTGACGCTGACGAGCTGGAACGCCGCAGCCAGGGCTGGGCACCGAAGCAGCCGGCGATCACCAAGGGCGTGCTGGGCAAGTACGTGAAGCTGGTCGGCTCCGCCTCGGAAGGCGCTGTCTGTATCTAAAGACGGTCATCTCAGAAAATGAGACAACTCGGCAGGGAACTTGACCAGATCGGCACCGGTCGGCGACTGTTACCTGCATGCGAACGATTCTCCTCGTACTTGTGCGGCGCGCCGACTGACGCGACCTCCGAGTCGAGCGCGCCCCTTCAGCCAACCGGCAGAAGGGGCGTTTTTGTTGCCAGGGCGACTATCTGGGACCCAGACGTCACCTGACAACGACCACGAGCGAGGATGGATCGGTCGCGGCAAGCCAACATCGTGACTGGACAAGGGAAGGCACTCATGAGTGAGCAGCTGACCGGGGCACAGGCTCTGATCCGCGCACTGGAACACGCCGGAGTGGACACCGTCTTCGGCATTCCGGGCGGCGCGATCCTCCCGGCGTACGACCCGATGCTCGACTCGACCCAGATCCGCCACATCCTGGTACGTCACGAGCAGGGCGCCGGGCACGCGGCCCAGGGCTACGCCTCGACCACCGGCAAGGTCGGCGTCTGCATGGCGACCTCGGGTCCGGGCGCGACCAACCTGGTCACCCCGATCGCCGACGCCTACATGGACTCGGTCCCGATGGTGGCGATCACCGGGCAGGTCGCCAGCGCGGCGATCGGGACGGACGCCTTCCAGGAGGCCGACATCCGCGGCATCACGATGCCGATCACCAAGCACAACTTCCTGGTCAAGGACCCGAACGAGATCGCCTCGACGATCGCCGAGGCGTTCCACATCGCCGCCACCGGCCGGCCCGGCCCGGTTCTGGTCGACGTGACCCGCGACGCGATGCAGGCGATGGTCGACTTCCAGTGGCCGACCGAGCTCTCGCTGCCCGGGTACCGGCCGGTGACCCGCCCGCACCCCAAGCAGGTGCGCGAGGCGGCCCGGCTGATCGCGGCCGCCGAGCGGCCGGTCCTGTACGTCGGCGGTGGCGTGATCCGCGCCAAGGCGTCTGCCGAGCTCAAGGAGCTCGCCGAGCTGCTCGGCCTCCCCGTGGTCACCACGCTGATGGCCCGCGGCGCGCTGCCCGACAGCCACGCGCTGCACTTCGGCATGCCGGGGATGCACGGTGCGGTCTCGGCCGTCGGCGCGCTGCAAAGGTCTGATCTGCTGATCTGTCTCGGCGCGCGCTTCGACGACCGGGTGACCGGCAAGCTGGCGTCGTTCGCGCCGGAGGCCAAGGTCATCCACGCCGACATCGACCCGGCCGAGATCGGCAAGAACCGGCACGCCGACGTCCCGATCGTGGGTGACTGCAAGGAGGTCATCGGCGATCTGATCGGCGCGCTGAAGGCCGAGATCGCGAGCAACGGCAAGACCCCGGACTACTCCACCTGGCGCGGTCTGCTCGACTCCGTCAAGGCGAAGTACCCGGTCGGGTACGACGAGCCCGAGGACGGCAGCCTCTCCCCGCAGTACGTGATCCAGCGGATCGGCCAGATCGCCGGGCCGGACGCGATCTACACCAGCGGCGTCGGCCAGCACCAGATGTGGGCCGCGCACTACCTGCCGTTCGAGAAGCCGCTGAACTGGCTGAACTCCGGCGGCCTCGGCACCATGGGCTACTCGGTGCCGGCCGCGATGGGCGCCAAGGTGGCCCGGCCGGACGCGACCGTGTGGGCGATCGACGGCGACGGCTGCTTCCAGATGACCAACCAGGAGCTCGTCACCTGCGCGCTGGAGGGCATCCCGATCAAGGTTGCCGTGATCAACAACCAGTCGCTGGGCATGGTCCGGCAGTGGCAGACGCTGTTCTACGACAAGCGCTACTCCAACACCGACCTGCACTCGGCCCGGATCCCGGACTTCGCCAAGCTGGCCGAGGCGATGGGCGGGGTCGGCCTGCGCTGCTCCGACCGGGAATCGGTCGACGCCACGATCGAGAAGGCGATGGCGGTCACCGACGCGCCGGTGGTGGTCGACTTCGTCGTGCACCGCGACGCGATGGTCTGGCCGATGGTTGCCGCCGGCACCAGCAACGACGACATCCAGATCGCCCGCGACATGGCCCCGAACTGGGACTCGGAGGAGCTGTAAATGTCCAAGCACACACTGAGCATCCTGGTCGAGAACAAGCACGGTGTTCTGGCCCGCGTCGCAGCTTTGATCTCCCGCCGGGGCTTCAACATCGACTCCCTCGCCGTCGGCCCGACCGAGCACCCGGAGATCTCCCGGATGACGATCGCGGTCAGCGTCGACGAGCAGCCGCTGGAGCAGATCACCAAGCAGCTGAACAAGCTGGTGAACGTGATCAAGATCGTCGAGCTCGAGCCGACCCAGACCGTCCAGCGCGAGCTGATCCTGGTCAAGGTCAAGGCCGACACCCTGACCCGCGGGCAGGTACTGGAGACCGTTCAGCTGTTCCGTGCGAAGGTGGTGGACGTGGCTCCGGACGCGATCACCATCGAGGCGACCGGCAACCCCGACAAGCTCGAGGCGATGATGCGGGTGCTGGAACCGTTCGGCGTCCGCGAGCTGGTGCAGTCCGGCATGGTCGCGATCGGCCGCGGGGGCCGGTCCATCTCGGACCGCTCGCTGCGTCCGGTCCCGGTCCCGCCGCCGTACGTGGCCTCCGGCAGTCCCGCCCTGCAGGCCCGTCCCGCCGGTCAGCCGGCGGCCGCCGCCAGTCCGGCGCCCCACCCGAACCACCCGGTGCCGGCGCCGCCGCCGGGTCACCGCCCCGCCGCGCCGGCCAGGCACGCCTGAGCGGTCCACCCCTGAACCCGGCCGGCACCCGCCGACCCCTCACCCCAGAAGAATCAAGGAGACGAGCTCCCCGTGGCAGCTGAAATGTTCTACGACGACAACGCCGACCTGTCGGTGATCCAGGGCAAGAACGTGGCCGTCCTCGGCTACGGCTCCCAGGGCCACGCCCACGCGCTCTCGCTGCGCGACTCCGGTGTCGACGTCCGCGTCGGCCTGCCGGAAGGTTCCAAGAGCCGCGCCAAGGCCGAGGCCCAGGGCCTGCGGGTCGTCACGCCGGCCGAGGCCTGCGAGGAGGCCGACGTGATCGTCGTGCTGGCGCCGGACCCGGCCCAGCGGGCGCTCTACAAGGAGGCCATCGAGCCGAACCTGGTCGACGGCGACGCGCTCGTCTTCGGTCACGGCTTCAACATCCGGTTCGGCTACATCAAGCCCCCGGCCGGTGTCGACGTGTTCATGGTCGCGCCGAAGGGCCCGGGGCACCTGGTCCGTCGCGAGTACTCCGAGGGCCGGGGCGTCCCGGTCCTGGTCGCGGTCGAGCAGGACGCGACCGGCAAGGCGTGGGACCTCGCGCTGGCCTACGCCAAGGGCATCGGCGGCCTGCGCGCCGGCGGGATCAAGACCACCTTCACCGAGGAGACCGAGACCGACCTGTTCGGTGAGCAGGCCGTGCTCTGCGGTGGTGTCTCCGCGCTGGTCCAGGCCGGGTTCGAGACGCTGACCGAGGCCGGCTACCAGCCGGAGGTCGCGTACTTCGAGTGCCTGCACGAGCTCAAGCTGATCGTCGACCTGATGTACGAGGGCGGCATCGCCAAGCAGCGCTGGTCGGTCTCCGACACCGCCGAGTACGGCGACTACGTCTCCGGCCCGCGGATCATCGACGCGTCGGTGAAGGCCCGGATGAAGGACGTCCTCAACGACATCACCGACGGCACCTTCGCGGCCCGCTTCATCGCCGACCAGGACGCCGGCGCGCCGGAGTTCGCCGAGTTCCGCAAGGCCAGCGAGTCGCACCCGATCGAGGCCGTCGGCAAGGACCTGCGCGCGCTGATGGCGTGGGTCAAGTCGCACGACGCCGACGACTACGTCGAGGGCACCGCCGCGCGCTGAGCCACCGCGGTACGCCGTACCGACGACGCCCAGGTCACCGCGTGTGGCCTGGGCGTCGCTCCGTTGTCTGACAGAATCGGGACCGGACCGGACTGGGGGAGGCAGGGATGGCTGAGCAGGGCCGCGGCGACCTGCCACGCCCGCCGCGCCGGATCCCGAGTTGGGCGAGCGAGAACGACGAGACGCGCCTGCCGAGCGGTCCGGGGACGACGATCGAGCCACGCCGGCGGACGGTGGACGGGGGAGCAGGCAGCGAGCCGCCGTTGCCGCCGAGGTTCCGGCCGCGGTTCGTGCTGCCGCTGGTGGTGTTCGTGCTCGTGCTCGGAGCCGCAGCGGGGTGGTTGGTGCGGGCGGACAGCCTGAGCCTGGACCCCGGCGACGTGCTGGACTCCGCCGGGCCCGTCGTGGTGCGGGTGCTGGCGACGACCTGCGAGGGCACGGGCCAGGCGTCCGGTGTGATGCTGCCCGGTGGAACCGTGCTGACGGCGACGTCGGCGATCCGGTTTCCGGTCTCGGTCGCCGTACTGACCCAGGACGGCAAGGTCCGGCGGGTCACCGTACGAGGCGTCACCGCCGACGGGGTCGCCGTTCTGACGATGGCCGGCCGGGCGGACAAGCCGACGGCCGTCGTCGCGCCGAAACTCCCCGACCCGAAGGCGGACCGGGCACTGGTCGGGTACGACCTGACCGGACGGCAAGTCGTCTCGCAGGTCGGCACGGCCGAGCAGCCGATCCCGCTCACGGGCCTCGTCGACGCAGGCGCCCTCGGTGCGCCGATGGTCGACCGCAAAGGCCGCCTGATCGGTCTGCTCACCGGTGAGACCGTTGCTTCCGGCAAGATCATCGATCGCGACCGGTTGCCCCTGAGCCCGGACGCGGAGGGCGTCACCGCGGCGCCGACCAAGACCTGTCAGTCGCGCGGGCCGCAGAGCCCGGTCGAGCCCGATCTCGCGGTGGCGAACACCCCGCTGGCCGGCGAGGTCAACACCGCCCTGGCCGCCTACCTGAACACGCTCAACCTGCACGACTTCGACGCCATGCAGCTCACCTACTCGCAGCGGCTGCGCGCGCTGAGCTCGGCGAAGATCGACGAGAGCAAGCACGGTACGTCGTACGCGTTCGGCGCGGTGATCGAGAAGGTCAGCGCCGCCGGAGCGGCCGCGAACGCCGAGATGACCTTCACGGTGCTGTTCTCGCCGACCAGCGCGCAGGCCAAGGGACAGACGTGCGCGCAGCTGCGGATCCAGTACCACCTGGTCCGTGAGCAGCAGAAGCTGCGGATCGACGGGGCGGGAACGTTGAAGAACGAAGCGGGCTGTGAGACCGACTGAGCGTGACTCGGAGCAACTGGTAACATCGCAGTCAGCGGGCACAGCGCGGTGCTCTGTTTTGAGCCACCTACCGCTTCCCAGCAGGAGTTGTCTGTCATGACTGACGTCACCCGACCCGTCGTCCTGATCGCCGAAGAGCTGTCTCCCGCCACCGTCGAGGCCCTCGGGCCGGACTTCGAGATCCGGCACGCCAACGGTGCCGACCGCGCCGAGCTGATTCCCGCGATCGCCGACGTGGACGCGATCCTGATCCGCAGCGCCACCAAGGTCGACGCCGAGGCGCTGGCCGCGGCGAAGAAGCTCAAGGTCGTCGCCCGCGCGGGCGTCGGTCTCGACAACGTCGACGTCAAGGCCGCCACCCAGGCCGGCGTGATGGTCGTGAACGCCCCGACCTCGAACATCGTCAGCGCCGCCGAGCTCGCGGTCGCGCTGCTGCTGGCCGCGGCCCGCCGCGTCCCGGCCGCCGACCAGTCGCTGAAGAACGGCGAGTGGAAGCGCAGCAAGTACTCCGGTGTCGAGCTGTTCGAGAAGACCGTCGGCATCGTCGGCCTCGGCAAGATCGGTGTCCTGGTCGCGCAGCGGCTGGCCGCCTTCGGGATGAACGTGATCGCCTACGACCCGTACGTGCAGGCCGGTCGCGCCGCGCAGATGGGGGTCCGGCTCGCGTCCCTGGACGAGCTGCTGGCCGCGTCCGACTTCATCTCCGTGCACCTGCCGAAGACGCCGGAGACGATCGGCCTGATCGGTGACGAGCAGCTGCACAAGGTCAAGCCCGAGGTCATCATCGTCAACGCCGCCCGCGGTGGCATCGTCGACGAGCAGGCGCTGTACTCCGCGCTGAAGGAGGGCCGCGTCGCGGCCGCCGGGCTGGACGTGTTCGCCAAGGAGCCGTGCACCGACTCCCCGCTGTTCGAGTTCGAGAACGTCGTGGCCACCCCGCACCTGGGCGCGTCCACCGACGAGGCGCAGGAGAAGGCCGGGATCGCGGTCGCCAAGTCCGTGCGCCTCGCGCTGTCCGGCGAGCTGGTCCCGGACGCGGTCAACGTCCAGGGCGGCGTGATCGCCGAGGAGGTCCGCCCGGGCATCGCGCTGACCGAGAAGCTGGGCCGGATCTTCACCGCGCTGGCCGGTGGCGTCGCGCAGCAGCTCGACGTCGAGGTCCGCGGCGAGATCACGCAGTACGACGTGAAGGTGCTCGAGCTGGCCGCGCTGAAGGGTGTCTTCGCGGACGTCGTCGAGGACAACGTCTCCTACGTGAACGCGCCGCTGCTGGCCGCCGAGCGGGGCCTCGAGGTCCGGCTCGTCACCGACCACGACAGCCCGGAGCACCGCAACCTGATCACCCTGCGCGGCACGCTGGCCGACGGCGGCCAGGTGTCGGTGTCCGGCACGCTGGTCGGTGTCAAGCAGTCCGAGCGGCTGGTCGAGATCGACGGGTTCGACCTGGAGATCGAGCTGTCGGCACACCTGGCGTTCCTCAGCTACGAGGACCGTCCGGGCATCGTCGGCGCGGTCGGCCGGATCCTGGGCGAGTCCGACATCAACATCGCGGGCATGCAGGTCAGCCGGGACCGCAAGGGCGGCAAGGCGCTGGTCGCGCTGAGCGTCGACTCGAGCATCCCGCCGGCCAAGCTGGACGACATCGCGTCCGCCGTACAGGCCGACACCGCGCGGACCGTCGACCTGGAGGCCTAGGCGTGACTGTGACACTCCTGGGGCAGCACTGACCCCAGGAGACCGTCACACTTGAAGTGCAGGACCGGCCTGCCGCCCGCAGGCGCATGGCGGCCGGCCAGGGCCCGAGCCCCTCCCACCCGGGAGGCGTGGCTCGGGCCCACCTGTGTTTCTAGCGCCGAGTGGCGAGCAGTACGGCGGCGTCGGGGGCGACCATCACCTCGACGGTGGTGAAGCGCTTGTCCTGCAGCCACTCCTGGCGCAGGGTGTCGACGCGGCCCTCGTACATCGGGGGCCAGACCGCGGACGGCGTGAAGTCGTCGAGGACGACGAACCCGCCGGGCTCGACCACCTCGGCGACCACGTCGCGGGCGGACAGCTTCGCCTCGCGCGCGTCGACGAACAGCAGTGAGAACGGGCCGCGCTCGATCAGCGCGGTCCAGTCCGCCTCGACGACCTCGATCCGCTCGTCGGCGGCGAACAGCTCGGCCACCGCCTTGGCGAGCTCGGGATCACTCTCGGCGGTGACGATCTTCGTCCCTTCGGCCACGCCGCTGCGCAGCCAGGCCGAGCCGACCCCGCAGCCCGTGCCGAGTTCGCCGACCGTACCGGTCCGCGACGCCGCAAGGGTCGCGAGCAGCCGGCCGGTCTCGTTACGGGTCGAGCTGACGAATCCGCGCCGGCCGGACAGGCTGAGGGCCGCCGACACCAGCGGCGGCAGTTCTGGGGGAGCGCTCACCGGTTGAGAGTTGCACAGCTTCGGTCCAGCGCTGTCACTGGTATCTCACATAGTGGGACGTAGTGCCCGCATTGTGGTGAAATAGTCGGACGTCAGAGTAATTTTGGAGCCACCCTGCCGCCCGCGAGACCCTGATCGGGAGGAGCAGCATGTACGACATGTACCCAGCCAACTGGCCCGCGATCGATGCTTCCGAGCGCAAGACGGCCCGGCGTCGCCGGCCCGCTCGCGCGGCGAGCGAGACCGCGTCCGAGGCCCGGGCCGTCCAAGAGGCCATGAACCGCCGCGACAACGGGGGAGAACCCAAGAAGTGAGCACACAGAAGACCTTCACGCTGGCCGTCGTCGGTGGCGACGGGATCGGGCCCGAGGTGACGGCCGAGGCACTCAAGGTGCTCGACGCGGTCAGCGCGGTCCACGGCGTGACGTTCGACCGGACCGAGTACGACCTGGGCGCGAAGCGCTGGCACGCGACCGGCGAGACGCTGCCGGACGCCGAGCTCGCGGAGATTCGCCAGCACGACGCGATCCTGCTCGGCGCCGTCGGCGACCCGACCGTGCCGTCCGGCGTTCTCGAGCGTGGTCTGCTGCTCAAGCTGCGGTTCGCCCTGGACCACTACGTGAACCTGCGGCCGTCGAAGATCTACCCGTCGGTGGGTTCCCCGCTGGCCGCCCCGGGCGAGGTCGACTTCGTCGTCGTCCGCGAGGGCACCGAGGGCCCGTACGTCGGCAACGGCGGCGCCCTGCGCGTCGGCACGCCGGCCGAGATCGCCACCGAGGTGTCGGTCAACACGGCGTACGGCGTGGAGCGGGTCGTCCGGGACGCGTTCGCGCGGGCCCAGGCCCGGCCGCGCAAGAAGCTCACGCTCGTGCACAAGAACAACGTGCTCGTGCACGCCGGGCACCTGTGGAAGCGGACCGTCGACGCGGTCGCGACCGAGTTCCCCGACATCGCGGTCGACTACCTGCACGTGGACGCGGCGACCATCTTCCTGGTCACCGACCCGGCGCGGTTCGACGTGATCGTCACCGACAACCTGTTCGGCGACATCCTCACCGACCTCGCCGCGGCGATCAGCGGTGGGATCGGGCTGGCCGCGAGCGGCAACATCAACCCGGACAAGACCGCGCCGAGCATGTTCGAGCCGGTGCACGGCTCCGCGCCGGACATCGCCGGTCAGCAGAAGGCGGACCCGACCGCGGCGATCCTGTCGGCGGCGCTGCTGTGCGACCACCTCGGCCTGACCGAGGCCGCGGCCGCGATCGAGGCCGCGGTGACCGCGGACATCGAGGAGCGCACCGCCGGTGGCGCCCGGACCACGTCGGAGATCGGTGACGCGATCGCCAAGCGCGCGGCCGGGTGATGAGATGGCTTCGCTCGACTGCCGGACACCAGCGTCAGGCGGCCGTTTCGGCGCTCGCCTGACCAGTTGTTCGAGAGGTACGGTGCGCACATGAGCGCCGATCTGCAGTTCACCGTTGAGCCCAACACCCAACCGGCCAGCGACGACCAGCGCGCCACGATCCTGGCGAACCCAGGGTTCGGGCAGTACTTCACCGACCACATGGCGATCGCCACGTGGAACGCGGAGTTCGGCTGGCACGACGCGAGGATCACCGCCTTCGGACCGCTGGAGCTGTCTCCGGCGACCTCGGTGTTCCACTACGCCCAGACCATCTTCGAGGGGATGAAGGCCTACCGGCACCCCGACGACTCGATCCACACCTTCCGGCCCGACGCCAACGCGGCCCGGTTCAACCGGTCGGCGCACCGACTCGCGCTGCCGGAGCTGCCGGAGACGGCCTTTCTCGACTCGCTGACCAAGCTGGTCGAGCTGGACAAGGCGTGGGTGCCCAGTGGCGGCGAGACCTCGCTGTACCTGCGGCCGTTCATGTTCGGCTCGGACCCGTTCCTCGGTGTCCGCCCGTCGGCCCAGGTCACGTACTGCGTGATCGCGTCGCCGGCCGGCTCGTACTTCGCCAAGGGCGTCAAGCCGGTCCGGATCTGGCTCAGCGAGGAGTACACCCGCGCCGCGCCCGGTGGGACCGGCGCGGCCAAGACCGGTGGCAACTACGCCTCGTCGCTGCTGGCCCAGGCCGAGGCGATCGAGCAGGGCTGCGACCAGGTCGCGTTCCTGGACGCGGTCGAGAAGAAGTGGGTCGAAGAGCTCGGCGGGATGAACCTGTACTTCGTGCTCGACGACGGCTCCGTGGTCACCCCCGAGCTGTCCGGCACGATCCTCGAGGGCGTCACCCGGGACTCGATCCTGAAACTCGTCACCGACCTCGGCCACACCGTCACCGAGCGCAAGATCTCGATCGACGAGTGGCGCGACGGCGCGGCGTCCGGCCGGATCCGCGAGGTGTTCGCCTGCGGTACGGCGGCCGTCATCACGCCGGTCGCGTCCCTGAAGTGGAACGGCGGCGAGGTCCAGGTCGCCGACGGCAACGGCGGCCCGGTCACCGCGGCGGTCCGCAGTGCGCTGCTCGACCTCCAGTACGGCCGGACCCCGGACACCCACGGCTGGATGAGCAGGATCTGCTGACCTCGTTTTCAAAGTATTTCTTCAGGTGCGTTCGGTAGGGTCGCCGCCATGAGCGACTTTCCGGACGACGTCGACCGGTACTACGCGGAGCTCGCCCGGGTGCGGGAGTGGGACGAAGGCACCCGGGCAGCCTTTCGCGCCTCGGTCGAGCTGATCCGCGACCTGGATCGCGGGACCGCCGCGCGGACCTTCGGGGCGCGGGCCGACGAGGACGGCACGGATCGGCTGTTCGAGGCGGTGTGGCACGAGCGGGAGTGGGTCGTCGTCCGGGAGCTGCACGTCGGCGAGGACGGCGCGATCACCCGGTACTGGTGGCAGCGGATCGAGGACGAGCGTGGCGGGCTGACCGACCAGGCGCTCGACCGCGACGAGTGGGGCCTGCGGGCCCTGGACCGGGACGACTTCTACACGGCCTGGGACACCCCGGAATGGTCGCTCACCGCCTGAGCACGAGACTGCGGCGCACGCCGCAGTACTGATCGGCGTACTGGATGTTCGCGTTGCGAGACATTTCGTTCCGTCGGCCACGGGCTGTGGCAGACTGAAAAATGTCATGAAGAACTTCCGGGTCATTATTGGCTAGGCGCGCTCAGCAGCAGGACCTGAGCGCGCAGACCTCTCGCACCGTGCGGGAGGTTTTTTGTTTGCCTGATGCCCCCATCCACCGGAAGGTGACCCCGTGAGCGGATCCGACGATTTCCACGTCTACGACACCACTCTGCGCGACGGCGCGCAGCAGGAGGGTCTGGCGCTGTCCGTGGCCGACAAGATCGCCATTGCGCAGCACCTGGACGACTTGGGCGTCGGGTTCATCGAGGGTGGCTGGCCGGGTGCGGTCCCGAAGGACACCGAGTTCTTCGCCCGGGCGCGGACCGAGCTGCACCTGCGGCACGCGACGTTCGCCGCGTTCGGCGCGACCTGCAAGCCGGGAGCGGTCGCGGCCGACGACCCGCAGGTCGCCGCGCTGCGGGACTCCGGCGCGGACGTCGTCACGCTGGTTGCCAAGAGCCACGACGCGCACGTCGAGCGGGCGCTGCGGACGACGCTCGACGAGAACCTGCGGATGGTCGCGGACACCGTGAAGCACCTGCGCGAGCACGGCCAGCGGGTGTTCCTCGACACCGAGCACTTCTTCGACGGGTACCGGGCCAACCAGGCGTACGCGCTCGAGGTGGTCCGGGTCGCGGCCGAGGCCGGCGCCGACGTGGTCGCGCTGTGCGACACCAACGGCGGCTCGCTGCCGCGCGAGCTGCAGGACGTCGTACGGGAAGTACTGGAGGCGACCGGGGCGCGGCTCGGCATCCACGCCCACAACGACGGCGGCTGCGCGGTGGCGAACTCGATCGCGGCCGTGGAGGCCGGGGCGACGCACGTGCAGGGCACGATCAACGGGTACGGCGAACGGACCGGCAACGCGGACCTCCTGGCCGTCGTGGCCAACCTCGAGCTCAAGCGCGGGATGGAGCTGCTCCCGCCGGGCAAGCTGGCCGAGTCGTTCCGGATCGCGCACGCGATCGCCGAGGTGACCAACGTCCCGTCGTCCGCGCGGCAGCCGTACGTCGGGCTGTCGGCGTTCGCCCACAAGGCCGGGCTGCACGCCAGCGCGATCAAGGTCGACCCGGATCTCTACCAGCACACGGATCCGGCGCTGGTCGGCAACGACATGCGAATGCTGGTCTCCGAGATGGCCGGGCGGGCGAGTGTCGAGCTGAAGGGCCGCGAGCTCGGGTTCGACCTCGGCAACGACAAGGACCTGGTCGGGCGGGTGACCGAGCGGGTCAAGGAGATGGAGGCCCGCGGGTACACCTTCGAGTCGGCCGACGCGTCGTTCGAGCTGCTGCTGACCGAGGAGGTCACCGGCGAGCGGGCGAGCTTCTTCGACGTCGAGTCGTGGCGGGTGATCACCGAGTCGCGCGCCGAGGGCGAGGCGGTCTCCGAGGCGACGGTGAAGTTGGTAGCCGGCGGCGAGCGCGAGGTGGTCACCGGTGAGGGCAACGGTCCGGTCAACGCGTTGGACCACGCGCTGCGCGCCGCGATCGAGCGGGCCTACCCGGTGGTGAACAAGTTCGACCTGGTCGACTACAAGGTGCGGATCCTCGACCAGGGGCATGGGACGGACGCGGTCATCAGAGTCCTCATCCAGACCGGTGACGGAGAGGGATCGTGGGTGACCGTCGGGGTCGGCCACAACATCGTCGAAGCGTCCTGGGAGGCGCTCGTCGATGGCGTCACGTTCGGTCTGCTGCGTCACAAGGAGGTCGTGCGATGACTGCCGTGGTCGAGTACGCCGAGCCCGAGCTGCTGACTCGTCCGCAGACTGTCTTCACGGCGCAGATCGTGGAGACGCGCGGCCTGCTCGCGCGGATCGCCGTGCTGCTCAACCCGTACGACGTCCGCACGATCAGCCTGTGCCTGGAGCGGTGCGAGCTGCGCATCGTTGTCGAGGGCAACGGGTTCGACGCCGGGCGGGTGGCCGCCCGGCTCGACAAGGTGATCGGCGTGCTGGACGTCACCTACAGCTGAGCAAGTCCAAGGTGACTGCGGCGGTCCAGCTGAAGATCTGGGCGCCGCGCGGCGAGCCGTCGTACGGGTCGACGTACTCGGCGAAGTCGGTGCTGTCGGCAAGCTTCAGCAGGTCGTCCCGCAGCTGGTCGGCCTGGTCCTGCTCGTTGAGGGTCGTCAGGCCCCGGTGGATCAGCCAGGCGGTGTTGAACCAGCTCGGGCCGCGCCAGTAGCGCTCGCGCTCGAAGGCGGGACCGGTGAGGTCGTAGCTCGGGACGAGGTGGACCTGCCCGAGCCCGAAGCGCTCGCCGCGGGCGGTGGCCAGGAGGTCGGCGGCTTGTGGGAGACCGGGGACGATCAGTGGGATCAGGCCGGAGATGGTGCCGGCCGGCACGAGCACGCCCGGAGCGCCCGCCTCCGCGCTCCCCGCACTTCCGCTCGCGACCTCCGCGCTTGCGCGGAGGTCGCGAGCGTGGAAGAGGCCGTTGGTGAAGAGCTCGCCCAGCGCCTTCGTCAGTTCTTCGGCGGCCTTCAAGTGGTGGGTGGGATCCAGGCCGAGGGCTTCCGCGATGTCTGCCAGTGCGTGCTCGGAGGCGATCAGCAGCGCGTTGAACGCCGGATCATCGAGGGCGAACTCGAAGGGCGTGGCGGCGTCGTCGTACTGGTGGTCCCGGTAGGTCGCCGCGAGTTGGACGTAGCGGCCGTAGTCGAGATCGGTGGGGCGGTCAGCCGGGCTGGCGTGGTCGGTGTCCCGGCGGGTGAACGAGTCGAGCGGTGCGGGGGTGACTCGCGCCAGCGCGTCGTCCCAGGCCGGGCTGTTGTCCATGCCGGACTCCCAGGGGTGGACGATCGCGACCAACCCGCGGCCGCCGAGGTCGCGGCGGGTGCGGAGATAGGTGTGCCAGGCAACGAGCTTGGGGTAGACGCGGGGGAGGAAGCCCCGGCGTACGGATTCGGCCTCGTCGGCTTGGTGGGTGAGCCAGGCGGCCAGCGCGTGCACCGGGGGCTGGATGATGCCCGAGGTTTCGACGCCGCCGGTCGTCGTGGCCTGCCAGAAGTCGGGGCCGGGGAAGTAGGCGTCGCGGGCGACGGCGGGGGAGAAGCTGATGTGCGGGATCCGGCCGTCGGACCACTGGGAGCCGAACAACGATTCCAGCTCGACCTGGGCGCGACGGGGTGAGAGGTGGCGCAGGCCGATGGCGATGAACGCCGAGTCCCAGCTCCACTGGTGTGGATAGAGCGAGCGGGACGGGACCGTGGAATGGCCGGTCCAGTTGCCGAGAAGGACCTGCTTCGCCGCTGATCGCAGGCTCATACGTACCGCCTGACGACGGCCGGGATCGAGCGGACCGCCTCGATCGGGTCGCCGGTGAGACGGCACTCGACGGCCAGGTAGCGGTCGTAGCCGATGGCATCGAGTGCGCCGAGGAACGCGGCCCAGTCGAGGTGGCCGGCGCCGGGCTGAAAGCGGTTGGAGTCGCTGAGCTGCACGTGCCCGACGTACGGCGCCTGGGCAACGATCGAGGCCGACGGGTCGGTCTCCTCGATGTTCATGTGGTAGCTGTCGATGCCGATCCGGACCGCGTCGAGGCCGACCGCCTGGATCAGCTCGGCGGCTTGGTCGAGGCGGTTGACCATGTGGTCCTCGTACCGGTTCAGCGGTTCGAGGAACAGCTCGACGCCCTCGCGTGCCGCGTGCTCGCCGAGCTCACGGAGTCCGTCGAGCAGGACCTCGCGGTCCCCGGCCTCGTCGCGCGGCGGCTCGAACGGTGGGAGCCGGCGGGAGAACATCCCGTACGACGCCGGCGTCTGCGCGCCGAGTCCGCCGAGCTCGGCGATCACCGACAGCTCGACCTTCATCTGGACGATCGCGTCGGCGCGCTGGTCGGGGTCGAAGGCGCCGAAGAAGTGCAGCATGTCGACACAGACGGTCGGCATCACGACGCCGTCCGCCTTGGCCTTGTGGAGCTCGGGCAGACGGTCGCGGAAGCTCAGTTCGCCCTTGCCGCGCAGCTCGATGCCGTCGTACCCGGCGGCGGTGGCGAACTCCCACTTCTCCTGCAACGTCGCACCCGGCAACAGTTGCTCCTGGCATGCGATCTTCATCAGAACTCCAGTACTACTTGCAGGGCGTCCCCGGGACGCGTGTCGAGCAGGACGTAGGCGTCGGCGGCGTCTTCGACGGGGACGCGATGGGTGATCAGAGGTTCCGGATCGACGGCGCCGCGGCCGACCAGCTCGAGGAAGCCGCGCTGCAGGCGGTCGACGGACCAGCGGTTGGCCAGCTCGGGAGGAACGCCGCCGATCTGCGAGCTGATCAGCTCGACGCGGTTGTGGTGGAACTCCTCACCGAGGCGGAGGCCGGTGCCGTCGCCTTGGTAGAAACCAGAGGCAACCACCCGCCCGCCGACACCCACGGAACGGGTGGCCTCGTGGAGAGCGGGGTAGACACCGGAGAGTTCGATCGCAGTGTCCACCGGATGGATCTGCTCCACGGCTGTGCCGGGGGCGAAGGAAGCAGCAGCGCCGTACTTCAGAGACTCCTCGCGGCGGGACTCGACTGCGTCGACGGTGACTACTTGTGCGCCCGAGAGTGTGGCCAGGCGGGTGGCCAGCAGGCCGATGACGCCCTGGCCGTAGATGGCGACGACGTCGCCGAGGGTGATGCGGGCCGAGAGGATCGCGTTGTAGGCGATCGCGCCGACGCGGGTGAAGGAGGCGGCAGCGAGGGAGACGCCGGTGGGGAGTTGGTGGCCGGCGAGTTTGTCCGCGGGGAGGACTGCTTCGCTGCGGTGGCCCCAGATGCCCCAGACCTGGTCGCCGACCGACAGGCCGTCGACGTCGGGAGCGACCTCGGTGATCTCGCCGGACTCGGAGTAGCCCCAGCCGACGACCGGGAACGAGACGCCGGCTTCGGCGTCGCGGAAGATGCGGGCGTCGGGGTCCCAGGTGCGGGTCAGGTACGGGTTCGTCCCCCGGTACGCCGTCAGTTCGGTGCCGGCCGAGATACCCGAATACGCCGTACGCACCCGGACGTGCCCGTCCGGCAGCGGCGGCGGGTCGAAGTCGACCACCTCGGCCACACGGGGAGCGGAGAACTGCACGACGCGAGCCACGGAAACCTCCAGTGCGACGGACTTAGGTCTTGTCAAAATACAATAGTCCTGATGTTATGCGTAAGTCAGCATCCCCAGGAGGATAGATGTCACGCTTCTTCAGGGCACTCTCCGTCGCGACGGTGCTCCTGCTGCTCAGTTCCTGCGGCAACGATTCCAGCGCCGGGGACGAGCGCAGCATCACCGTCTGGTCGCTCGAGAACGTGTCCGGGCGGCTGGAGACCACCCGGGCGATCTTCGAGAAGTTCACCGCCGAGACCGGCATCCAGGTGAAGCTCGTCGGGGTCGACGAGCCGCAGCTGAGCCAGTTGGTGATGTCCGCGGCGGCGGCCGGCAAGCTCCCCGACGTGATCGGCGCGGTCCCGCTGGCCGCGATCCAGCAGCTGTCCAGCAACGGCCTGCTCAACCCGGACGCCGCGGGCAAGGTCGTCGATGCGCTCGGCCCGAAGACCTTCGACCAGCGGGCGCTCGACCTGACCCGCGCCGGTGACCAGCAACTCGCCGTACCGTCGGACAGTTGGACCCAGCTGCTCTACTACCGCAAGGACCTGTTCGCCGCGGCCGGCCTGCCCGCGCCCACGTCGTACGACGCGATCGAGAAGGCCGCGCAGACGCTGAACAAGGGCGGCACCGAAGGTATCTCGATCGCCACCGACCCAGCCGACCCGTTCACCCAGCAGAGCTTCGAGTACTTCGGCCTGGCGAACAACTGCCAACTGGTCGACGCCGGCGGCAAGGTCACGCTCGACAGCCCGCCGTGCAAGGAGGCGTTCCGCTTCTACGGTGACCTGGCCACGAAGTACTCCGCGGCCGGGACGCAGACCGTCGACTCCACGCGGGCGGCGTACTTCGCGGGCAAGTCGGCGATGGTGGTCTGGTCGTCGTTCCTGCTCGACGAACTCGCCGGGCTGCGGGAGGACGCGCTGCCGAGCTGCGAGCCGTGCGCGAAGGACAAGAACTGGCTGGCCGGTAACACCGGTGTGGTGACCGCGGTCCAGGGCCCGGACGGCGCCGAACCCGCGCAGTTCGGCGAGGTGACCGGCTGGACGGTGACGAAGACGGCGAAGGCCGACGCCTCCCAGCAGCTGGTGCAGTACATGCTCGACCAGGGCTACGAGGACTGGTTCGGGATGGCTGCCGAGGGCAAGTTCCCGGTCCGGCACGGGACGACGACCGACCCGGACAAGTTCGACCAGGCCTGGGACAAGGCCGACATCGGCGTCGACACCCGCAAGCCGCTGGCCGCGATCTACCCGGCCCCGGTGATCGCCGAGCTGCGTGGCGGGATCGGCAAGATGCAGCGCTGGGGCATCACCGAGGGACAGGGCGCGCTGGTCGGCGCCACGCTCGGCGAGCTTCCGGTGCCGAAGGCCATTAGTGCGCTGGCCAGTGGGCAGGTCGATGCCGACGAAGCCGCGCGGCAGGCGACGGCCGACGTCGCCGCGATCCAGGACTCGCTCGGGTGAGGCAGAGATGACAACCGTGACCGACAAGCCCGCGGCCGTTCAGCCGCCCGCACCGCGCCGCCGCAAGCAGCAGAATGCCCGCCGCCGTGAGGAGAACCGGGCCGGCCTGACGCTGGTCTCGCCGACGCTCGTGATCGTGCTGGTCGTCGTCGTGCTGCCGATCCTGTGGACGCTGCTGCTCGCGTTCCAGAACGTCCGGCTGGTCGACATCCAGAGCCAGGGCCTGTGGGGTCACTGGACCCTGCGCAACCTCGAACGCGTCTTCAGCTCGCCCGGCTTCTGGTCGTCGCTGTGGACCACCGTCGTCTACACGGTCGGCTCGACGCTCGGCTCGATCGTGGTCGGCCTGATCGCCGCGCTCGCGCTGCGCAAGCCGTTCCGCGGCCGGGCGCTGATCCGCGGCGCGATGCTGCTGCCGTACGTCGCTCCGGTGGTGGCGGTCGCGTTCGTCTGGCAGGTGCTGCTCAGCCCCGACCTCGGGGTCGTGAACCACTTCGGCGTCGAGTGGCTCGGCTGGGACCGGCCGATCGCCTTCCTGACCCAGCGCTCCTACGACGTACTCGGAGTCCCGGTCCCGATGGCGCTGTTCACGGTGATCGCGTTCGAGACCTGGCGGTACTTCCCGTTCGCGTTCCTGTTCCTGATCGCCCGGATGCAGGCCGTGCCGGCGGTGCTCGAGGAAGCGGCAGTGGTCGACGGGACCACGCCGTGGCAGCGGTTCCGGTTCATCCTGCTGCCGCAGCTGATGCCGGTGATCGCGCTGCTGTCGGTGCTGCGGTTCATCTTCACGTTCAACAAGTTCGACGACGTCTACCTGCTCACCGGGGGCGGCGCGGGCACGGACGTGGTCGCGGTCCGGGTGTACCGGTTCCTGACCGCGCGGTTCGACGTCGGGCTCGCATCGGCGCAGGCGGTCGTGCTGGCCGTCGTACTGATCGTGCTGCTCGGGCTGTACTTCCGCTTCTTCGGTCGTCGCGTGCAGGAGGACCAGGCATGACCAGGGACGCTTTCCAGATCCGCTTCTTCGGGATCATGCGGTGGGTGGTGATCGCCGTGCTGGTGATCGCGACGCTGTTCCCCTTCTACTACATGGTGTTGCTGTCGGTGAAGCCGATCGACGAGCTGCTGCTCGACCCCGGCCGGATCTGGGTGTCGGCCAAAGAGTTCAGCCTCGACTCGTACCGGTCGGTGCTGACCTCGGTCGAGAACGGCGGCCAGGGCTTCCCGCTGATGCTGCGCAACTCCGCGATCGTCTCGATCGGCGCGATGCTGCTCACGCTGCTGGTCGCGATCCCGGGCGCGTACGCCGTCAGCCGGCTGCGCTTCACCGGGCACCGCAAGGTGAGCGCGCTGTTCCTCGGCGTTTACCTGTTCCCGGCGACGCTGCTGGCCGTGCCGCTGTTCGTGATGTTCGCGAAGGTCGGTCTGCAGGGCAGCCTGATCGGGCTGATCGTCGTCTACATCGCGCAGACCGTGCCGGTCGCGATCTACATGCTGCGCAGCTACTTCAGCACCGTGCCGGTCAGCATCGAGGAGGCGGCCGCGATCGACGGGCTGTCCCGGTTCCAGATCCTGCGCAAGGTGGTGCTGCCGCTGGCGGCGCCGTCGGTGATGGCGACATCCCTGTACGTTTTCATGATCGCGTGGAACGAGTTCCTGTTCGCGTTGCTGTTCCTGGCGGCCGAGCCGGACCACTGGACGGTGTCGCTCGGGCTGCAGCAGTTGGCGAACGGGGTGGAGGTGCCGAAGACCGTGCTGATGGCAGGATCCGTCGTACTGACGCTGCCGGTGGTACTCATGTTCTACGGCGCCGAACGGTTGCTGACGGAAGGGCTGACGAGTGGGGCAGACAAGGGCTGACGCGACGACGTCCGCGGGACGGCTGCTGCACCTCGTCCGGACCGGCCAGGCCGGGACCCGCGGGGAGCTGCAGGAGCTGTCCGGGCTGTCGCGCTCGACGCTCGGCCAGCGGATCGAGCCGCTGCTCGGCAACGGCTGGCTGGTCGAGGCGGGATCGACCGTCTCGACCGGCGGCCGGCCGCCGGTGGTGCTGCGGTTCGACGTACAGCATGCCGTCGTACTGGCGGCTGATCTCGACACCCGGCACGCGCGGGCCGCGGTGATGGACCTGGCGGGCGGCGTACTGGCCGAGCACTCGGGGGAGCTGGTCATTGCCGACGGCCCGGATGTCGTGCTGGACACGTTGTCCGACTGGTTCGACAGGCTGCTCGCCGAGGCCGGGCGTTCAGCTGACGAACTGGCCGGGATCGGGGTGTCGGTGCCCGGGCCGGTCGAGTTCGACACCGGGCTGGTGATCCGGCCGCCGATCATGCCGGGCTGGGACGAGTACCCGATCCGCGAGCACCTGCGCCGCCGGTACGACGTACCGGTGCTGGTCGACAACGACGCGAACGCGATGGCGCTGGGCGAGCAGTCGGCGGGCTATCCGGACTCACCGGCGTTCGTGCTGGTGAAGGTGTCGACCGGAATCGGCGCGGGCGTGGTGATCGGGGACACGGTGTTCCGCGGGATCGACGGCGGTGCCGGGGACATCGGGCACATCCGCGTCCGGGACGCGGGCGACGCGAAGTGCCAGTGCGGGTCGATCGGGTGCCTGGCCGCGGTGGCCAGTGGTGGTGCGCTCGCGTCGGCGCTGACCGAGCTCGGGGTCACGGCGCGGTCCGGCGCCGACGTACGGGCGTTGCTGCAATCGGGTCAGCCGGACGCGTTGCGGCTTGCGCGGGAGGCCGGCCGGCGGGTGGGTGAGGTGCTGGCGACGGTGGTGAGCGTGATCAATCCCGGGGTGCTGATGATCGCGGGGGATCTGGCGCACACGGACTTCGTGGCCGGGGTGCATGAGGTGCTCTATCAGTCGACGTTGCCGCGGGCGACCCGGCATCTGACGGTGGCGACCGGGCAGCTGGCGGACCATGCCGCGTTGGACGGGATGGCGCGGCTGGTGGTGAACGAGGTGTACTCGCCGGCGGCTGTTGACGCGCGGCTGGCGGGGGCGGGTTAGGCGCTGCCTGGACCGGAATGGACAGGCTGGACTGATCAGTTTGGACTGAAGGTCTAGGGTGGAGGGGTGGAGATCTCGGAATCGGCCGTGCAGGCGGCCGGCGATGTACGGGTAGTGCTCGGGCGGGTGCGCCGGCGGCTGCGGGAGTTGGCCGCGGCCGAGGACCTGACGCCGTCGCAGTCGTCGGTGCTGAGCCGGCTGGACAAGGACGGACCGGCGACGGCGAGCGCGCTGGCGACGGCGGAGCGGGTCCGGCCGCAGTCGATGGCGGCGACGGTCGGCGTACTGCTGGAGCTGGGGTTCGTTGCCCGGAGCCCTGATCCGCTGGACAAGCGGCGGCAGGTGTTGTCGTTGTCCGCGGCGGGGGTTGAGCACTTGCAGGGTGGGCGTCAGGTGCGGCAGGAATGGCTGGCTTCGGTTTTGCAGGAGCGGTTGAGCGAGGGGCAGCGGCGGGATTTGATCAGGGCGCTGGCGTTGCTGGACGAGGTGACTCAGGGGTGAGTTCTGGTGGGTCGGGGCGGGTGGGGTCGGCTGAGGTCGGTGCTTCGGTTGGTGCGGGTGCGTCGGCCGACGGCGATGCCTCGCGTGACGCCGATGCCTTGGCTGAGGCCGGCGGCTTGCCTGACGCGGGTGGGCGGTTCGATCGGCGGTTGATCGCGCCGATGATGCTCGGGTCGATTCTCAACCCGATCAACTCGTCGATGCTGGCGGTCGCGCTGATCCCGATCGGCGCGGCTTTCGGGGCCGGGCCGGCCGACACGGCTTGGCTGGTGACCGGGTTGTACCTGGCGACCGCCGTTGGGCAGCCGGTGATGGGCCGGCTGGTCGACCGCTACGGACCACGCCCCCTGTACTTGATCGGTACGGCGCTCGTCGGCGTCGCCGGTCTGCTCGGCGCGCTGGCGCCGTCGCTCGGCGTACTGATCGCCTCGCGAGTGCTGCTCGGGTTCGGGACCTCGGCGGCGTACCCGGCGTCGATGTCGCTGATCCGCAGCGAGGCCGACCGGACCGGGATGGCCAGCCCGACGGGAGTGCTGAGCGCGTTGTCGATCGCCAACCAGGTGATCGCGGTGATCGGGCCGACGCTGGGCGGGCTGCTGATTGGGCTCGGCGGGTGGCATCTGATCTTCACCGTGAACGTGCCGCTGTCGCTGGCGTGTGTCGTGCTCGGCTTCGTGTGGTTGCCCCGGGCAAGGGCCTCGGCCGGCGAAGGACGGCTGGACGTGGCGGGGATCCTGTTGTTCGCGGCGATGCTGGTCAGCTTCATGTTCTTCCTGATGAAGCCGAGCTGGTCCACGGTAGTGCTGGTCGGGGTGGCGGTGGCGTTCGGCGTCGCGTTCACCTGGCGGGAGCTGCGCGCGGCCGATCCTTTCATCGACCTGCGAGTGCTCGGAGGGAACGGGCCGCTGCTGGCGACGTACGGACGGCAGATCTGCACCTTCGTGGTCTCGTACTCGTTCCTCTACGGCTTCACCCAGTGGCTGGAGGAAGGGCGGTCGCTCAGCGCGCCGACGGCGGGGCTGGTGCTGCTGCCGATGTCGCTGGCCGCGGTGACGATCACGGCGATCACCGGGCGGAGTGCCGCGGTCCGGGGGAAGTTGGTGGCCGGGAGCATCATTCTGCTCGTTGCCTGTGGCGCGCTTCAGATTGCTGGCGCGGGGAGTGCGTTGTGGGTGCTGGTTGGGCTCGGCGTACTGGCCGGGTTCCCGCAAGGGCTGAACGGGCTGGCCAACCAGAACGCGCTGTACCACCAAGCGGATCCGGCGCGGATGGGGTCGTCCGCGGGTCTGCTCCGTACGTGTACCTACCTCGGCGCGCTGACTGCCGCCGCGGCCAATGCCTCGTTCTTCTCCGACGGTGCGACCACTTCCGGTCTGCACGAACTGTCCTGGTTCCTGCTCGGTGTCGGCGTCCTGCTGTTCGTCCTCACCGTGCTGGACCGATCCCTCACCCGAATCAAGTGAAAGGCCTTCCTCCCGTGGCTGTCACCACTCTCGACGAACGCACCGCGCTGGTCGTCATCGACCTCCAGAACGCCGTCGCCGCCCTCCCCGTCGCGCCGTACTCCGCCGCCGACGTCATCACCCGCACCGCCGAACTGGCCACCGCCTTCCGTGCCCGTTCCTTGCCGGTCGTCCTGGTCCGAGTCCGTGCCACTCCAGCCGACTCGGTCCCCGGCCGTACGGAGTACCAACGCCCGAGCGGCGGCACGCCCGTACCCGACGGCTCCGACATCGTCCCCGCCCTGGCTGGTCATCCCGAAGACATCATCGTCACCAAACGCAACTGGGGCGGCTTCTACGGCACGGACCTCGACCTCCACCTGCGCCGCCGAGGCATCACCCAGATCGTCCTCACCGGCATCGCCACAAGCATCGGCGTCGACACCACCGCCCGCGAGGCCTACGCCCACGGCTACCACGTCACCCTCGCCACCGACGCAATGTCAGACCTGTCGGCCGAGGGCCACGCCTTCACCCTCCAAACAATCTTCCCCCGCCTGGGCGAATCAGGCACAACAACCGAAATCCTCGAACTACTAGAAAAGCCCCGCCCATAGGAGGCTCCCGCCGGGTGCCGGGTGCCGGGTGCCGGGTGCCGGGTGCCGGGTGCCGCGTGCCGCGTGCCTGCTGTCGGAGGCTGCCTGCTGCTCGGCGCCCGGCGTCCACCGCCCTGCGCGTGCCGCCGGCGCTGAGCGTGGTCGATTAGCCTGCCGCCTGCGCCGCAGCGCAGGCGGCTACCGCACCGAGCCGGCTACCGCACCGAGCCGGCTACCGCACCGAGCCGGCTACCGCACCGAGCCGGCTACCGCACCGAGCCGGCTACCGCACCGAGCCGGCTACCGCACCGAGCCGGCTACCGCACCGAGCCGGCTACCGCACCGAGCCGGCTACCGCACCGAGCCGGCTACCGCACCGAGCCGGCTGCTGCCCGGCACCCGCCGGCTGCCGACCCGGCCCACCGCCTAGGCCGCGGCGTCAGCAGGCTGGGCGTGGTGACCACCGCACCGAGCCCGTCCGCCGCCTGCAGCCAACGCGGCGGCGTCGTACAGCAGGAGGTCGAGTGTGTGGTGACCACCGCACCGAGCTGCCGCCCGCCCGTCCGCCGCTCGGCGCCTGCCGCCTACGCCGCGGCGTCGTACGGCAGAACGCTGAGTGTGGTGGCCACTGCACCGGGCCTCGTGCCGCTCGCCGCTTGCGGACCTCGCCTGCCGCGTACGTCGAGGCGCCGTACGGCAGGACGCTGAGTGTGGAGGCCGCGGCGCCGAGCCGCCGTCCGTGGCTTGCCGGCCTCGTCTGCGCTCGCCAACTGCGCGCGGCGCGGTACAGCAGCAGGCTGAGTGTGGTCGCCACTGCGCCGAGTTGCCCGACGTCCGTAGCGGCTGGTGAGCCGCCGGCCCCCTGCAGCTTGCCGACCCCACCCGTCGCCGCTTGTTCTCGGTGGCGTTCGCCCCCGCTCGTGGTGCGGGTGGGGGCGAACGGGGATGCGAGGTGACTCTGTGCGCGAGGGGTTTGCTGGGTTAGTCCCAGGTGAGGCCTGAGGCTGACTGGTACTCGATGACTCGGGTTTCGAAGAAGTTCTTTTCCTTCTTGAGGTCCATCACCTCGGACATCCAGCCGAAGGGGTTGCGGGTTTCGTTGAAGATCGGCTGGATGCCGATTTGTTCGGCGCGGCGGTCGGTGACGAAGTGCATGTACTGCTCGCACAGGTCTGCCGTGAGGCCGAGCATGCCGTTGGGCATGGTGGCGCGGCCGTAGGCGACCTCCAGTTCGCAGGCTTCGGTGAGCATCTGGCGGACCTCGGCCTGGAACTCGGGCGTCCACAGCTGCGGGTTCTCCAGCTTGATCTGGTTGATGCAGTCGATGCCGAAGTTCAGGTGGATCGACTCGTCGCGCAGGATGTACTGGTACTGCTCGGCGATGCCGACCATCTTGTTGCGCCGGCCGAGCGACAGGATCTGGGCGAAGCCGGTGTAGAACCACATGCCCTCGAAGACCACGTAGAACGCGATCAGGTCGCGCAGGAAGTCGGTGTCGGCCTCCGGCGTGCCGGTCCGGAAGTTGCCGTCCTCCAGGTGCCGGGTGTACTTCAGCGCCCAGGCGTCCTTGTCGGCGATCGACGGGACCTCGCGGTACATGTTGAACAGCTCGCCCTCGTCCAGCCCGAGCGAGGTGCAGATGTACTGGAAGGTGTGCGTGTGCACGGCCTCCTCGAACGCCTGGCGCAGCAGGTACTGCCGGCACTCGGGGTTGGTCAGCTGGCGGTAGACCGCGAGCACGATGTTGTTCGCGACCAGGGACTCCGCGGTGGCGAAGAAGCCGAGGTTGCGCTTCAGCATGAGGCGCTCGTCCTCGGTCAGGCCGTCCTTGCTCTTCCACAGCGAGATGTCGGCCTGCATCGAGACCTCGGTCGGCATCCAGTGGTTGTTGCAGGCGGCAAGGTACTTGTCCCAGGCCCACTGGTACTTCAGCGGGAGCAGCTGGTTGACGTCGGCGCGCGCGTTGATCATCGCCTTGTCGGCGACCTCGACCCGGCCCGCGCCGACGGTGATCTCACCGAGTCCGGTGGAGGTGGTGGTCACTGGCAGGCCTCGCAGTCAGGGTCGTCGATCTTGCACAGGGCAGGGGCCGGGAGCAACGTGTCGTCCATCGGGACGACCGGCACCGCCGGCGGGGGAGTGGCCGGCACCGCGGCGACCGGAGCGGGCACCGGGGCCGGAGCTGCTGCCGGAGCTGCAGCCGGGGCAACCGGTACGGCGTTGAGCCGGCCGTCGGTCCCCTTCAGCGTCGACTTCTCCACGTGGGTGGCCGACTGGGAGCGCAGGTAGTACGTCGTCTTCAGCCCGTACCGCCAGGCCGACCGGTACAGCTCGTCGAGCGCCTTGCCGGACGGGGCCGACATGTAGAGGTTGAGCGACTGCGCCTGGTCGATCCACTTCTGCCGCCGCGACGCCGCCTTGATCAGCCAGAGCGGCTCGATCTCGAACGCGGTCGCGTACAGCTCGCGCAGGTCGGCCGGGATCCGCTCGATCCGGGCCAGTACGCCGTCGTGGTACTTCAGATCGGAGACCATCACCTGGTCCCACAGCCCGCGCGCCTTCAGGTCGGCGACCAGGTACGGGTTGGCGACGGTGAACTCACCGGACATGTTCGACTTCACGAACAGGTTGCTGTACGTCGGCTCGATCGACTGGCTGACCCCGCAGATGTTGGAGATCGTCGCGGTCGGCGCGATCGCCAGCACGTTGGAGTTGCGCATGCCGTCCTTCAGCACCTTCGCGCGCAGCGCCTCCCAGTCGAGCGTCCGGCCGGTGTCGAGCTGGACGTCGCCGTTGCGCGCCGTCCGCAGCAGCTCGAGCGAGTCGATCGGCAGGACGCCCTGGCTCCACAGCGAACCGTCGTACGTCTGGTAGGTCCCGCGCTCGGCGGCGAGATCGGTCGAGGCCTCGATCGCGTGGTAGCTGATCGCCTCCATCGAGACGTCGGCGAACTCGACGGCCGCGTCGGAGGAGTACGGGATGCGCAGCGCGAACAGCGCGTCGGCGAAGCCCATCAGGCCGAGGCCGACCGGGCGGTGCCGCTGGTTCGCGCGCTCCGACTCCGGCGTGGTGTAGAAGTTCACATCGATCACGTTGTCGAGCATCCGGACCGCGGTCTTCACCGTGTCGCGCAGGAGCTCCGCGTCCAGGCCGGTCTCCGTCAGATGGGCGACCAGGTTGACCGAGCCGAGGTTGCAGACGGCGGTCTCGTCGACGGTGGTGTTCAGCGTGATCTCGGTGCACAGGTTGGAGGAGTGCACCACGCCGTCGTGCTGCTGCGGCGACCGCAGGTTGCAGGCGTCCTTGAAGGTGATCCACGGATGACCGGTCTCGAACAGCACGGTCAGCATCCGGCGCCACAGGTCGACGGCCTTGACCCGGCGGAACACCCGGATCTCGCCGCGGTCCGCGGCGGCCTCGTAGTTCTCGTACGCCGTCGCGAAGGCCGCGCCGTACAGGTCGTGCAGGTCCGGGACCTCGTCGGGGGAGAACAGCGTCCAGTCGCCGCCGGCCTCGACCCGCTGCAGGAACAGGTCGGGCACCCAGTTCGCCGTGTTCATGTCGTGGGTGCGGCGGCGCTCGTCACCGGTGTTCTTGCGCAGGTCGAGGAACTCCTCGATGTCCATGTGCCAGGTCTCGAGGTACGCACAGACCGCGCCCTTGCGCTTGCCACCCTGGTTGACCGCGACGGCGGTGTCGTTGGCGATCTTCAGGAACGGGACGACGCCCTGGGACTCGCCGTTGGTGCCGCGGATCTTGGCGCCGATGCCGCGGACCGGGGTCCAGTCGTTGCCCAGGCCGCCGGAGTACTTGGCCAGGAGGGCGTTGTTGCGGATGCCGGCGAAGATGCCGGACAGGTCGTCGTCGACCGTGGTCAGGAAGCACGACGACAGCTGCGGCCGCGTCGTACCGGAGTTGAACAGGGTCGGCGTCGACGACATGAAGCGGAACGAGCTGAGCAGCTCGTAGAACTCCAGCGCCCGGGTCTCGCGGTCGTCCTCCTTGAGCGCCATGCCCATCGCGACCCGCAGATAGAACGCCTGCGGCAGCTCGAAGCGGATCTTGTCGATGTGCAGCAGGTACCGGTCGTACAGGGTCTGCAGGCCGAGGAACGCGAAGTCCAGGTCGCGCTCGGGCCTGATCGCCGCGGCCAGCCGGCCGAGGTCGAAGGTGGCCAGCTCGGGGTCGAGCAGCCCGGCCTCGATCCCGGTGCTGATGTAGCGCGGGAAGTACTCGGCGTACGCCGTGCTCATGTCGGCCTGGGTCGCCTGCCGGGGCTCGCCGTGGACCCGGCCGAGCGTCTCGCGGCGGATCTGGTCGAGCAGCAGACGCGCGGCGGCCTGGCTGTACTGCGGCTCGGTCTCGACGTACGACCGGGCGGCCATCACCAGGGCGAGCTCGACCTCGTGCTGGGCGATGCCGTCGTAGCAGGAGCCGAGGGTCTCGTCGAGGATCTGCTCGGGGTCGACGGCGTCCAGACCGGCGGCCGCCTCGGCGATGACGAGGCGGAGACGGGCGACGTCCAGTGGCGCTGTGCTTCCGTCGGCAGCACGGACAGTGACGACCGGCGCCTTGGTGACCCCGGCCGCGTCAACCGGTGTCCGGGCCTTGGTGCGTTCTTCGCGGTACAGGACGTAGGCACGGGCGACCTGATGCTCTCCCGCGCGCATCAGAGCCAGCTCGACCTGGTCCTGGATGTCCTCGACCTGGACGCTCCGGCGCGAGTCACCGCGGCTGGTCAGAGCCGTGACGACTCGGGCGGTCAGATCGGTGACGAGGTCACGGACGCGGTGGCTGGTGCCGGCCTCGGCACCCTCGACGGCCAGGAAGGCCTTGCTCACGGCGACCGCGATCTTGGTCGGGTCGAACGCGGTGCTGGCGCCGTCGCGGCGGACGACGGTCAGCTGGGACGCGGACGCGTCGGGCAGCGCGCCCGATGCGGTCGGCGACGAAGACGAAACGATGGTCACAGGCGCTCTCTCCACGCGAGTTCCGGGGGACCACGACCTGTGGACGAGCGCGCGACGCAAGACAGTACGGCGAGTACGACTGCCTTGACGCCCACCGACCCACCCACGAGGTCTCGGACCGACGCGTACCGGCGGTACGCGCACCGGTGGCAGGTACTCGGACTCGCGGACGACCTGTCCGCTCACCGTTGCGGGGCAGCTCCGGACTCACACCGGATTCCCCTGTTGCCTCTGCCCGGCCGCGCTTGGTCGCGTCACCCGGGCAGAACCACCAGCACGCAGAACACTAGCGGTAGACCCCGACATGTAGTGCATTGACGCGCCGCGTGTCGCACATCTAGTGGTTTCAGGCAGCCAGTGCATGCAGATCCTGGAGTGTCATGATCTCGGATCCGTGATGGATCAGCTCCCGGTTGAGCCGCAGGACGACATGGCCGAACGGCTCCGCGGCGTCCAGCTCGGTGGCCTGACTGAGGCCGACCGTCGTCACCTGCTCCTCGTCCAGCGCGGCGATCGAGTCCTGCCAGGCGTCGACCCAGTGGGCCAGCCAGGCGACCGCGTCGCGGGCGTTTCCGTGCAGGGTGATGTCGGTGCGGCCCTGGATCCGCTCGCCGAAGGTCCACTCCCAGCGCTCGAAGAACGTCTCGGTCAGGTGCGCGATCAGCCAGGCGATCGTCCGCGGCCCACGATGGTCGGGCTCGTCCGGCCACTGCGCCACCCACTCACCCGATCCGAGGGACCGGAAGCGGCCGGCATGCCGGCGCCGTACGACGGTCAGCGCCTCGGCGCTCGGTCGCCAGAAGTACTCGTCGTCGGTCAGTGCCGCCAGTCGCCCGGCCAGCACCATCCAGCTGAAACCGAGCTGGCCCCGCACCATCGCCATCGCCGACGGTCGCTCCAGAATGTCCCAGTCGAACGGTTCCGGCATCACAGATCCTCACGCTCCCCGATTCCCCGCGGTTTGTCCTTGCATCGAACATGTGTTCGAATTGTGGTCGAGCGAACGCCGGAAAGTCAATCAGCGCAGCGTGTCGGTGCTGGCGCTTCCGGTGGTCGACTGCTATAGCAAGCGCGATCGGGGAGCTGGTGCCGAGTGAGACCCAAACGTGATTACTCAGCGTGGCCGACGGGAGTAGAGTCACGCTGGGTGAGCAGAGCTGGGGGAACGCTCTCGGGACGGTCCGGGGGCGCGGCGACTGTTCACGGGACTGCTTCCGAGGGGGAAACTCGTGACGCCGGGTGAGCGGAGATGAGCCTGAGTGGGGATGCCTGGACCTGGGCCTGGAGAGACTGGGAGGACGAGGACCGGATCAGGCGACAGAAGGAGAAGCCGGTGGCGTTGGAGGCGGACGAGCTGGCGCGGGTGGCCGCGAACGAGGCGGACTGGGACGCGCGGGCTCCACTGCATGCGGCGAGCGCGTTCTACGAGCGGCCGGCGGAGTTCTGGTTCGCCGACTACGAGTGGGACGACCTGGGGGAGCTCGGTGGGCGGGATCTTGTCCACCTGCAGTGTCACCTGGGGACCGAGACGATCGCCTTTGCGCGGAGGGGCGCGAAGACGTTCGGGCTGGATCTGTCGGGGCGCTCGCTCGACGAGGCGCGGCGGTTTGCCGACAAGGCCGGCGTCGGGGTCGAGTACGTGCGGGCCAACGTGTACGACGCGGGGGAGGCGCTCGGGGGACGGCAGTTCGACGTGGTCTACACCGGGAAGGGCGCGCTGTGTTACCTGCCTGACTTGGCGAAGTGGGCCGAGGTGGTCACGAGGTTGCTCAAGCCGGGTGGGTTCGTCTACATCGTGGAGTTCCACCCGTTGCTGAATTCGTTGCGGCCGGTCGGGTTGCCGGGAGAGTCGGACGAGTTGGTGCTGAGGCACGACTACCTGGAAGGGCGCGGGGCGATCGCGCACGAGTCGACCGTGACGTACACGGGCGACGAGGTGCCGGGCCGCAACACGAGCTACGAGTGGATGCACGGCCTGGGAGAGCTGGTCACCACGCTGTCGGCCGCGGGGCTGCGGATCGACAGCCTGCGCGAGTCCGAGGTGCTCCAGTGGCCCCGCTGGCCGTCGATGGTCCAGACGCCAGAGGGCTGGTGGCGCTTACCGGACGAGGCGCCAAGGATTCCGTTGCTGTTCGCGCTGAAGGCGACGAAGGTCAGCTGAGCCGGTCCTGCTCCCGGGCGAGGAGCAGCGTGGTGGCTGCGGCTTCGGGAGCCACCATCTGGTCGACTGTCGAGGTGCCGTAGCGCGCGTACTTCGTGCGGTACGCCGTGTCGACGTCGGCCCGCAGCCGCTCTGATCCGGTGCCGACGTGCTCGACGGAGACGTCGGTCTGCAGACCGGGGACGCGGACGCAGGCCCGGTGGGAGTCGAGCACGTGAGCGAACCAGCCGGTGTTTCGGCGGTACCAGGTGCGGACGTAGACCTGCTCGTCGACGCACACGACCCAGATCGGCACCCAGCGTCGCAAGGTTCCGTCGGTGCGCCTGGGGGCGATCTGCAGTTCGTCGGCGGACGCGATGCGCTGGAGGTCGTCCGGAGTCCAGAGCTCGGTCATGGTTCGAGGCTAGTGCGTGGTGCTGAGCAGCTCGTCGCAGAGGGCGATGAGTTGTTCGCGGAGTGGCTTGGCTCGGGTGGCGAAGGTGCGTTGGGCGGCGGCGTACTCGGCTTTGCCGGTGGGGGTTTCGATGGGGATGGGGGAGTAGCCGAGCGGGGCCAGGTCGTACGGGGAGGCCTGCATGTCCAGGGTGCGGATGTCCTTGGCGAGTTCGAAGCAGGACAGGAGGAGGGGGCTGGGGGTGAAGGGGGCGAGTTTGGTGGCCCACTTGTAGAGGTCCATGTTGGCGTGCAGGCAGCCGCCTTGTTCCAGGTCGGGCTGGAGGTCACGGGTGGGGTGCAGGACGTTGAGCGGGCGCGCCGGTTCGGTGAAGAAGCGGAAGGCGTCGAAGTGGGAGCAGGCGATCTTGTGCGACTCGACGACCTGGTCGGTGCCCTCGGCCCCTAGTCTGAGCGGCCACTTCTCGTGCCGGACCTCGCCGGGCTGCAAGCGGTAGACCATCGCCCACTCGTGCAGGCCGAAGCAGCCGAACTGGGGCTGGCGGTCGAGCGTCGCCGCGAGGAGGCGGCGGATCCAGGTGATGGAGTCCGTACGACGCTCGATCTCCGCGGGGTCCAGTTGCGCGGCGCCGTCGGCGTACAGGTAGCCCTTGCGGCCTTCGTACGCCGTGGCGCCGGCGAGGCTGACTCCCGGGCCGGGGTGCCAGACGCGGAGCTGGTTCGGGCGGGTGGAGTAGTAGGTGAAGAGGAAGTCCTCGACCGGGTGGGCTTCACGGCGCTGACGGCGTGCGAGATGACCGGCGACGAGCTCGTCCACCCGCGCCGCGTGCGCTGCGGCGAGTGGTTCCCATTCGCTGGGGGAGAGAACGAGAGTCACAGTGCCAGGGAGTAGGCGTACAGGTGGACGCCGGGGCGGGGGGACCAGTCGCGGGAAGGGACGCGGGTGAAGCCGAGGCGTTCGTAGATGCGGTGGGCGGGCTTCATGTAGTCGGCGCTCGACAGGACGAGGTGGGTGAAGCCCAGCTCGCGGGAGCGGGTGATGCAGTGCTTGGTCAGCGCGGTGCCGACGCCGAGGCCGCGGGCCTTGGCCGAGACGCCGAGCATTCGGAACTCGCCCTCGTGGGGCTGACCGATCTCACCGTAGAAGGAGCCGGGTACGCAGTACGTGACCGTGCCGAGCAGGTCCGTGCCGTCGGTGGCGACCCAGAGCTCGGCGCGTTCGGCGCGGTCCGCGGCGGCGCGCAGAGTGTCGCCGTAGTCGGAGTTGGCCGGGATGAAGCCGTCGTTGGCGTAGGCCTCGGCGGTCAGTTCGCCGACGGCGGCGTACTCCGCGGGCTCGGCCAGGCGGATCGTGAACGGGGTCGGATTGGTCGTCACGGGACCACTGTCTCATTCGGGACGAGTGACAGGAAAAGAAGAAGAACGACAGAAGGAGAAGAGAGGTCGCGGTGGGCTTCGGCGCCGGGCGGCTGGAGGGGGGACCAGGTCACCGGATCGAGTGGTCGACTGGGTCCGGCGGTAGGCTCGGGCCGTTCATTCCCTCGACTGAAGGCCAGCCGTGCGTATCGCCAGATTCTCCGTCGACGACGAACCGAAGTACGGGCTTGTCGAGACCGACGACCCCGAAGGTCTTGTCGGCACCGTCGCCGTCCTCGACTCGGACCCGCTGTACCGGCCGGTCCAGCTCACCGGCGAGGTGCTGCAGCTGGCCGACGTCCGGCTGCTGGCCCCGGTGATCCCGCGCAGCAAGGTGGTCTGCGTCGGGCGCAACTACGCCGACCACGCCGCCGAGCTGGGCAACGACGTACCGGCCGAGCCGATGATCTTCCTCAAGCCGAACACGTCGGTGATCGGCCCGCGCGACGGCATCGTCTACCCCGAGCAGACCAACAACCTGCACTTCGAGGGCGAGCTGGCGATCGTGATCGGCCGGATCTGCCGCGACCTGCCCCGCGAGCGGGCCGAAGAGGTGATCTTCGGCTACACGATCGCCAACGACGTGACCGCGCGCGACCTGCAGAAGAGCGACGGCCAGTGGGCCCGGGCCAAGGGGTACGACACCTTCTGCCCGCTCGGTCCCTGGATCCAGACCGACCTGGACGTCTCCGACGTCCGGGTCAGCACGGAGCTGAACGGCGAGCCGAAGCAGGACGGCCGGACCTCGCAGTTCATCTTCGACATCCCGGAGGTGCTGGCCTACATCACCTCCTTCACCACGCTGCTGCCCGGCGACGTGGTGCTCACCGGGACCCCCGCGGGTGTCGGTCCGATGCTGCCCGGCGACGAGGTCGCGATCAGTGTCGAAGGAATCGGAACTCTGACGAACAAGGTGATCGTGCGTGACTGACAGGCCTGCCCCGACCGACGACGACGTACTCGGCGGCCTTGAGCCAGCGCAGGTCCGCCTGCGGTTCGCGCCCTCCCCGACCGGTCTGCTGACCGTCGGCAACATCCGCACCGCCCTGTTCGCCTGGGCCTTCGCCCGCCACTACGGCGGCAAGCTGGTCCTGCGGATCGAGGACACCGACGCGGCCCGCAACACCCCCGAGGCGCTGCAGTACACGCTCGACTCGCTGCGCTGGCTCGATATCGGCTGGGACGAGGGTCCCGAGGTCGGCGGCGACTTCGGCCCGTACAAGCAGACCGAGCGGATGGACATCTACGCCGACGTCGTGGCCAAGCTGCTGCAGGCCGGCAAGGCGTACCACTGCTACTGCTCGCAGGAGGAGCTCGACCAGCGGCGCGAGGCGGCGCGTCAGGCCGGCCAGCACAGCGGGTACGACGGCCACTGCCGCACGCTGACCGACGAGCAGGTCAAGGCGTACGTCGACGAGGGCCGGCGCCCGGTCGTCCGGCTGCGGATGCCGGACCGCCCGATCACCTTCACCGACCTGGTCCGCGGCGAGATCACCTTCCTGCCCGAGAACCTGGGCGACTACGTCCTGGTCCGGGCCAACGGGTTCCCGCTGTACCCGCTGGTGAACCCGGTCGACGACGCGCTGATGGAGATCACCCACGTGCTGCGCGGCGAGGACCTGCTGCCGTCGACGCCGCGGCAGATCGCGCTGTACGAGGCGCTGGCCGAGATCGGCATCGGCTCCGGCCGGACGCCGCGGTTCGGGCACCTGCCGTTCGTGATGGGTGAGGGCAACAAGAAGCTGTCCAAGCGCGACCCGGGCGCGGGTCTGGGCGAGTACATGGAGCGCGGCTTCCTGCCCGAGGGCCTGCTGAACTACCTGGCCCTGCTCGGCTGGTCGATCGCCGAGGACCGGGACGTGTTCACGATGACCGAGATGGTCGAGGCCTTCGACATCCGCAAGGTGAACTCGAACGCCGCCCGGTTCGACCCGAAGAAGTGCGAGGCGATCAACGCCTCCCACATGCGGCTGCTGGAGCCGGCCGAGTTCGGCCGCCGGGTGGTGCCGTTCCTGGCCAAGGCGGGCGTGCTGCCGGCCGAGCCGACCGACGAGCAGCAGCAGTTGCTGACCGCCGCCGTACCGCTGGTGCAGGAGCGGATGAACTCGCTGTCCGAGGCGGTCGACATGCTCGGCTTCCTGTTCGTCCCCGACGAGGCGTTCAAGGTCGACGCCGATGCCGCGGGCAAGGTGCTGACCGGTGACGCCGGTGCCGTCCTCGAGGCGTCGGTGAAGGCGCTGTCGAACCTGTCCGACTGGACCACCGAGGCGATCGAGGCCGCGCTGCGCGCCTCGCTGATCGAGGGACTGGGGCTCAAGCCGAAGAACGCGTTCGGCCCGGTCCGGGTCGCGATCTCGGGCCGCCGGATCTCGCCGCCGCTGTTCGAGTCGCTCGAGCTGCTCGGCCGGGACCGGTCGCTGCACCGGCTCGAGCACGCCCGCACGCTGCTTCCGGCGGAGTGAGCTGATGCCGTACGACGCGACGCCGCGCCCCGGGTCCACCGTGGATCCCCGGGACGCGGGCGCGCAGCCGTACCACCGGCTGCTGCGCAACCCGGTCACGGCCGGGTGGACCGTGGTGCTCGGCGCGTTCGCCGTACTGGCCGGGTGGATGTTCCTCAGCCTGGTGATCCAGGTGATCGCGTTCGGCATCCGCAAGGATCCCGAGGGGACGATCTCGTGGTTCGGGCTGCTGACCACGAACCTGACGCTGATCGTGCTGATCCCGTTGGCGATGGTCGTCGCGACCCGGCTGAACCACCAGACGCCGGGACTGCTGTCGTCGGTGGTCGGCCGGATCCGGTGGCGGCCGATGCTGTGGTTCGGGCTGGCCGCCGTCGTGGTCGAGCTGGTGATGCTCGGCGTGATCAAGGTCGGCGGGATCGAGCTGCTCGGCGACGGCGGCAAGGGTGCGGCCGCGGACGCGGCCGGCGTGATCGCGGTCGTGCTGCTCACCTCGTCGCTGCAGGCGGCGGGAGAGGAGTACTTCTTCCGCGGCTACCTGCTGCAGGCGGTCGGTGCGTTCGTGCGCAGCTCGGTGGTCGCGGTGGTGGTCACGACGGTGCTGTTCACGATGGCGCACGGGGTGTGGCCGTGGGAGAGCCCGGCGCTGTTCCTGGACCGCTTCGCGTTCGGGCTGGTGGCCGGCTTCCTCGCCGTACGGACCGGTGGGCTGGAGGCGTCGATCGCGGCGCACGCGGCGAACAACGTGGTGACGTTCATCTACGCCGCGCTGACCAACAGCGTGAGTGCCAGCCTGAACGCTTCGGACGCGGGCTGGGGTCTGGTGGCGGTGGACGTGTCGAAGTTCGTGCTGTTCGGCGCGGTGGCCGTGCTGCTGGCGCGCAAGCTGCACCTGGGGACGACGTGCGACCTGCCGCTGGTGCACGCGCCGGTGGTCGGTGGACCGGGCAGGAGACTGGTGTGACACGAGTGACATCTGGTTCAGCGGGGACTCGTTTTGGTGTCTGGGCCCGGACTTCGGTATGCTCTCTGAGCCAGGTCGTGAGGGCGGAAACAACCTCCCGAACTCGGTGAAATGCCTTTGGGGTATGGGGTAATTGGCAGCCCGTCTGATTCTGGTTCAGTTAGTCTAGGTTCGAGTCCTAGTACCCCAGCGAGTGATTGGACCCGGCCGATGAAAATCGGTAGAGTCCTTCCTCGTTGCCGGTCCGCAAGGACCATGCAACAACGCTCTGGCCCCGTTGTGTAGCGGCCTAGCACGCCGCCCTCTCAAGGCGGTAGCGCGGGTTCGAATCCCGTCGGGGCTACCAGAGAAAACAGCGCCTCTCACCTCCGGGTGAGAGGCGCTTCTGGTTGCTCCGGCGACTTGTGGGTTCTTGGGTGATGAGCCCGGCGACGGTAGGGCTCAGGGTTGAGGTGCGGCACCTGGCGGGATCACGGTGGTGTGACCGGTGAGCTCCCGGCGTACGGCGAGACCGCCCAGGACGAAGACGCCTCCCCAGGCCAGGGCCGCGATGCCCAGCCAGGTCGCGATGGTGACCGCGCCCGCGCCGGGATTGGCCGCGAAGAGGATCCCGATCAGGATCGACAGCGCGGCGCTGAGCAGCAGCAGCCAGCGCGGGGTCGCCAAGTTGCTGCCGAAGGCGCCGATCGCCTCGAACACTCCGCGGACGATCAGCCAGATGCCGAGGATCCAGGTCAGGGTCACCGCGGTCGTCGCCGGACTGAAGATCGCGAAGAACGCCGCGACCAGGGCGATCACTCCCATCACCACCAGCCAGAGCCGGCTGCCTTCCGCCTCCGGCTGGAACGCCTGCACCAGCGAACCGATGCCGTCCATCAAGGCCCAGAAGCCCCAGAGCAGCGCGAGTGCGATCGCCGTCGAGAGCGGCCAGGCAATGGCCAGGATCCCGAACACGATGCCGACCGCGCCGCGCACGACGAGCATCTTCCATCCCACCGACAGCCAGTCGCCAACGGCTGTTGATCCAGGCATCCGCCGACCTCCACGGGCCGGCCCGGACGGGCCGCAACCCGACTTCATCGTGATCCCGTGCGCCGGACCGGGACAAGAGGGCGCGGGGGAGTTGTGGTCGAGCCGCAAGATAGCCGAGGAGACAGCAGAAGCTCCGGCGAGGGCGGGCCGCAACAGCCGGGGCAAAAGAAGAAGGCCTGACCGCGGGGGTGTGCGGTCAGGCCTTCTGTCGTACGGAGTTACTCGGACGCGCGCCGCAAAGCCTCGGAGAGTCGCTCGGCGGCGGCCATCACGGCCGGCGCGTGCATCCGGCCGGGCTGGCGGGACAGGCGCTCGATCGGGCCGGAGACCGACACGGCCGCGATCACCTTGCCGGAGGGGGAGCGGACCGGGGCCGACACGGAGGCGACGCCCTGCTCGCGTTCGCCGACCGAGTGCGCCCACCCACGACGCCGTACGCCGGCCAGGGCCGCGGCGTTGAAGGTGGCGTTGTGGAGTCCACGGTGCATGCGCTCCGGGTCCTCCCAGGCCAGCAGTATTTGAGCGGCGGATCCAGCGGCCATCGTCAGCTGGCTGCCGACCGGGACGGTGTCGCGCAGACCGGACGGACGCTCGGCGGCCGCGACACACACTCTGTACTCACCCTGGCGGCGGAACAGCTGCGCCGACTCACCGGTGATGTCGCGCAGACGGGCCAGGACCGGACCGGCGGTCGCCAGCAGGCGGTCCTCACCGGCAGCGGAGGCGAGCTCGCTCAGGCGCGGCCCGAGCACGAAGCGGCCCTGCATGTCGCGCCCCACCAGCCGGTGGTGCTCGAGCGCGACGGCGAGCCGGTGTGCCGTCGGGCGGGCCAGCCCCGTCGCCGCCACGAGTCCGGCCAGGGTCGCCGGCCCGGACTCGAGTGCGGACAGAACGAGAGCTGCTTTGTCGAGAACGCCGACTCCGCTAGAGTTGTCCATGAGACGATATTGCCGTCTCGAATCGTGGAACGCAAGTCGCTTGTACGCCCCTCTTCGGCGCACTGTGAGCGAAAGCGCACCTCAGTACACCACCCGAAGGAGAAGTCTGATGGGCAGGACGTTGTCGGAAAAGGTCTGGGACGCACATGTCGTGCGTCACGCCGACGGGGAACCCGACCTCCTCTACATCGACCTCCACCTCGTCCACGAGGTGACCAGCCCGCAGGCCTTCGACGGTCTCCGGCTGGCCGACCGGGCGGTCCGCCGCCCGGACCTGACGATCGCGACCGAGGACCACAACGTCCCGACGTACGACGTCGACAAGCCGATCGCCGACCCGGTCTCGCGCACGCAGGTCGACACGCTGCGCAAGAACGCCGAGGAGTTCGGCATCCGGATCCACACCCTCGGCGACCCCGACCAGGGCGTCGTGCACGTGATCGGCCCGCAGCTCGGGCTGACCCAGCCGGGCATGACCGTCGTCTGCGGTGACAGCCACACCTCGACGCACGGCGCGTTCGGCGCGATCGCGTTCGGGATCGGCACCAGCGAGGTCGAGCACGTGCTCGCGACCCAGACGCTGATGCAGGCCCGGCCGAAGACGATGGCGGTCACCGTCGACGGCGTACTGCCGGACGGTGTTTCGGCCAAGGACCTGGTGCTGTCGCTGATCGCGCAGGTCGGCACCGGCGGCGGCCAGGGCTACATCGTCGAGTACCGCGGCGAGGCGATCCGCGCGCTGTCGATGGAAGCGCGGATGACGATCTGCAACATGTCGATCGAGTGGGGCGCGAAGGCCGGCATGATCGCGCCGGACGAGACGACGTACGCGTACCTGAAGGACAAGCCGCACGCGCCGCAGGGCGTCGACTGGGAAGCCGCGGTCGAGTACTGGAACAGCCTGGCCACCGACGCGGACGCGTCGTTCGACCGCGAGGTCGTCCTGCGGGCCGAGGAGGTCGCGCCGTTCGTCACCTGGGGCACCAATCCGGGTCAGGGCCTGCCGCTGTCGGCCGACGTGCCGTCGCCGGCGGACTTCGAGACCGAGAACGACCGGGTCGCGGCCGAGCGGGCGCTGGAGTACATGGGCCTGACCGCCGGTACGCCGCTGCGGGAGATCCAGGTCGACACGGTGTTCCTCGGCTCCTGCACGAACGGGCGGATCGAGGACCTGCGTGCGGCGGCCGGCGTACTGGCCGGGCGGAAGGTTGCCGACGGCACCCGGATGCTCGTCGTACCGGGATCCGGCCGGGTGCGGCTGCAGGCCGAGTCCGAGGGACTGGACGTCATCTTCAAGGACGCCGGGGCCGAGTGGCGTGGCGCGGGGTGCTCGATGTGTCTGGGGATGAACCCGGACCAGCTGGCGCCGGGCGAGCGCAGCGCGTCGACGTCGAACCGCAACTTCGAAGGCCGGCAGGGCAAGGGCGGGCGCACGCACCTGGTGTCGCCGCTCGTCGCCGCTGCCACCGCCGTCACCGGGACCCTGGCCGCGCCGGCAGACCTGCCGCCGCTCGAGGTCGCCGTACCCGAGAACGTCTGAGGACAAAGGAATCATGGACGCCTTCACCCAGCACATCGGCACCGCGGCCCCGCTGCGGCGCGGCAACGTCGACACCGACCAGATCATCCCCGCCGTCTACCTGAAGCGGGTCACCCGGACCGGCTTCGAGGACGGGCTGTTCGCTGCCTGGCGCAACGATCCGGCCTTCGTCCTCAACCAGCCCGAGTACGAGGGGGTCTCGGTGCTGGTCGCCGGCCCCGACTTCGGCACCGGCTCGTCGCGCGAGCACGCGGTCTGGGCGCTGATGGACTACGGCTTCCGGGTCGTCGTGTCGGCGCGCTTCGGCGACATCTTCCGCGGCAACTCGGGCAAGGCCGGCCTGCTGGCCGCGCTCGTCACCGAGGACGTCGTCGAGGAACTGTGGACGACGATCGAGAAAGACCCCGGCACGAAGGTCACGGTCGACCTCGAGGCGAAGACGATCTCCGCCGGCGCGCTGTCCGCGCCGTTCGAGATCGACGACTACACGCGGTACCGGCTGCTCAACGGTCTGGACGACGTCGGCATCACGCTGTCGCACGCGGACGAGATCGAGACGTACGAGGCCACCCGCCCGTCGTTCAAGCCGGCGACGCTGCCTGCGAAGGCTTAGGGACGGCGACGCGTCGGACTGCGTGAAGAGGGGGCCGTGGACAGGTTCGGTCTTGTCCGCGGCCCTCTGTCGGTGGTCGAGGCCACGTGGCCTTGACCGCCAGTAGCTTTGTCCGATGGAGAGCGAGCCGACAGACGGGTCCAGTGCCGGTTCGTGTCTCTCCATCGGATGCTTCGCCACGATCGGCGCCGCGATCGTGGGGCTGGTGACCTGGCTGATCGTCGACCACTACACGCCCTGCTACTGCGAAGGTGACTCCGATGCGGCCTGGTTCGAATCCATGGATTCGACCCCGTACGGCCTCCTCGCCTTCGTCGCCACATTGGCGCTGGTCGCCTTCGTCGTGATCCGCCGACGCCGTTAGAACGGGAGTGTGCTGCCGGGACCTCGATAGCGTGGGCGCATGGCGGCGGATGATGTACATGAAGCGACCAGACGATCCACGGTGAGCGGGTCGTCGATACTTTGCGGCGGCTGACGCTGAGTGTTGCCTCGGTCGAGCTGCCTGACGGGGTCACGTTCGAGCAGTACGTCCTGCGGATTCCCAAGGCCGCCATCGTTGCGGTGCTGAACGGTCGCGGCAGCGTTCTGATGATGCGCCGGCATCGATTCATCATCGATCGGTGGGTATGGGAGTTGCCGGGCGGTTATGTCGACCCTGACGAAGACCCCGCCGTCACCGCGGCGCGTGAGGTCGAGGAAGAGACTGGGTGGCGGCCGCTGGATGTGCAGTACTTGATGTCGGCTCAGCCGAACGTTGGTCTGGCCGACGCGGAGAACCTGATCTACGTCGCCCGCGGAGCCGACTAAGTCGGCGAACCGTCCGATATCAACGAAGCCCAGGAAGTCGCGTGGATTCCGTTGACGTCCGTACTCGAGCGGATAGCGAGTGGGGAGATCATCGGAGCGTCTTCTCAGTTGGCGTTGCTTCGGCTTCTGGTCGATTGAGTTCTCCGTCGGCGGCGGTCGCTGGACCTGGCCGTCAGCAGGCTGGTGTAGCGGGACGCGGTTGCGGCTGTACGCAGCGGGTACCAGGTGCTGGAACGCCGGGGAGGGACCAGATGCGTGAGTTGGGGAATGAAGGACCGTCGAGTTGGACCGCGGAGTGGGAGTCGCGTGGCGAGGTGGTGCTCCCGCAACGCAGACGACCGTTGTGGTGGAGGGCGGGCTTGTTCGGGTTGCTGACGCTCAGTTCGGTCGGGCAGTTGGTTGACAACCTTCGGGACGAGGGCGAGTCGACGTTCATCACCGTTGTCTCGGCCGTCGTACCGCCGTTGTGGTGCTGGCTGTTCGGCTACGCCGTCTGGCAGCTTGTCACTCGTCGTCCCGTCATTCGCGTCGATGGTTTCGGCATCCACTACGGGAGCAGCAAACGGGCTCGGCTGTCCTGGGGCAACATCGCGAGCATCGGCGATCCTGTCGGGCGGTGGCTTTTCGCCTTTCTCAACGTTCGGCCGGTCGACGGCAAGCCGCGTCGGCTGCCGATCTCGTACCTGCACGTCGACGATCTGCAATCGTTCGCTGGGTGGCTTCGATGCCGGCTGGAAGAGCAACGCGCTCTCGCCGCTGCCGCCGATCGAGGCGAGCCGAGCGCCAGACCTCCGGCCTGAGGAGGCAAGGATGCGCGCATACCTGCACACCGCTCCGCGATGGGTCCTGTGCCTGGTGTACGGCGTACCGTTCGGTGCGGTCATGTCCGTCGGCATCCTGTCCGACAACGGTCCGCTGGAGATGATCGTGTTCGGGCTTGTTGGCGGGCTCCTGTACGGCGTCCTGGCATCGGCGGCCGCCGCGAAGCCGCGGCGCGAAGTACAGGATCTCCTCGGTGAGATCTCGCGCGATCAGTACCCCACCGTGTTCCGTGCCGCGCGGCGCGGACCTGTGCCGACAGATCCCGCAACACGAACGGCCGCCCGGAAACTGGCCGGTCACGACTTGGTCCAGGCGCGGATCGGCACGTTCATCGCGCTTCCGTTCGCCGCGCTGATGATCGCAGCCACGGTCGTCGGCCGTGACCCAGAATCTCCGTGGTTCGCCGTTCTCTCGGCTCTGACCGCGGCAGTCACCGCCTACCAGGTTTACCTCTGGCGAACATTCAAGCGACGCATCGAGTCACTGGCGCTGACCGATGACTTTGTTTAGGCCTCTGCGGAATCCACAGGGCTCGGAGCTCCTGTTCGAGACTTCCCGGAGGAGGATGTGTCTGCGGACCGTGGGCGACGTCACGAGCGCTGGATCCATCTTGAGTTCGAGGACGCCTACGATGCCGATCGCTCGGCGCGAGTTTGTGCGCTTGTGCTGTTCGCCGCGGTTGCTGAGGACAACGATCAGCGGGGGCGCGCGTTCTCGAAGTCGCGCGATAGCGCGCAGATGAAGCGCGGCAGCGCGCACGAGAACCGCGCGCCAGCGCGCACAAGAAGCGGGCGCAGCACGCGCACCGCGTGCGCTAGCACGCAAACTGAACCAAGGGTGGGTGGGAGCAGGCACCGTAGTGAGCGCCAGCGAACGGAGGAGCCCGCGTGGGTGAACCACAGGCACCCGCGTGGGATATCAAGTACATAACTCGGGTGTTACCCTGGCGGAGTTGTCGTTGGCAGGTATTCGAGATCGAGGAGGTGAGGCGCTGATGACCAGTGACCCCTCCAGACATACCGATCTCGCTCGGCCTCGAGGCAACTAACTCCTCTTCCAGGTCAGCCGCTCCTGTGCAGTGAAGCCGGGAGTGTGTTGTGGTGCGCGGCTTTGGGCCGCGGGGGTCGGGCAGACGTCGTCTCCCCGTCTGCAACAACCCCTGGAGGACTCATGTCCGACCTGCGTCTGCGCACCCTTCGTGCTTTCGGCCGTACGCCGTCGTTGCGGGCCGCTGCTCGCCGGTACGCCGGAGGGCTGGCCGCGCCTGCTCCTGAAGCGATCGAGCCGGCCGCCGAGCACCCGGTGCACAGCAAGCCCAAGGGCCACAGTGTGGTCGACAGCGCGATCTACTGCGACGGACGCCGGGTCGCGTCGCCGGAGTCGTTGGCCGATACCTACCAGGTGCTGCACGAAGCGCCGCGGAGCTTGGCGTGGATCGGGTTGTACCGGCCGGACCGGCGCGAGCTGATGTCGCTGGCGCAGGAGTTCGACCTGCACGAGCTGGCGATCGAGGACGCGATCCAGGCCCACCAGCGGCCGAAGCTCGAGCGGTACGGCGACACGTTGTTCGTCGTCCTGAAGGCCGCGCGGTACCGGGACGCGACCGAGGAGGTCGAGTTCGGCGAGGTGCACGTGTTCGTGGGGCCGGACTTCGTGGTGACGGTCCGGCACGCCGAAGCGCCGAACCTGGCCGCCGTACGGCGTCGCGTGGAGCGCGATCCGGAGCTGCTGCGGCAAGGGACCGAGGCGGTGCTCTACGCGATCATGGACAAGGTCGTCGACGGGTACGCGCCGGTGGTCGCGGGGCTGGAGAACGACATCGACGAGATCGAGACCGAGGTGTTCCGCGGCGACCCGAAGGTGTCGCGGCGCATCTACGAGCTGTCCCGTGAGGTGATCGAGTTCCAGCGCGCGACCCGGCCGTTGATCGGGATGCTGGACTCGTTGCGCGCCGGGTTCGACAAGTACGGCGTCGACCAGGAACTGCAGCGCTCCCTGCGCGACGTCGCCGACCACGTCACCCAGGTGGTCGAGCGGGTGGACGGTTTCCGCGAACTGCTGCGCGACATCCTGACCGTCAACGCGACCCTGGTGGCCCAGCAGCAGAACGAGGAGATGAAGTCCCTCACCGTCGCCAGCAACGCGCAGAACGAAGAGGTGAAGCGGATCTCCGCGTGGGCGGCGATCCTGTTCGCGCCGACGCTGATCGGGACCGTGTACGGGATGAACTTCGACGTGATGCCGGAGCTGCACTGGCAGTGGGGCTACCCGTTCGCGGTCGGCCTGATGGCGTTGGTCTGCGGCAGCCTGCACCAGGTCTTCAAGCGCCGCGGCTGGCTCTGAAACATCCCGGCGAAATCTGTCGCGGGCACCTAGGGGGTGTCTCCCGATTCCTGCCTACTGCGCGGCACTCGGCACGGCACCTCGGCGCACTGGCGCAAAGACCACGATGGAAAAACATCGAGGCCTTCACGCCAGCACACCGAGCTACCGCGCCGAGCACCTGCTCGCTACGGCAGGAATCGGGAGACACCCCCTAGTCTTCGAGACACCTGAGACCTTGGAGGCAAAGATGTGGCTGTTCCTGCGCCGGCGGCTGATCATGTGGGCCGTGCTGGCGATCGCCGTACCGCTGGTGGAGTGGTTGCTGGGCAAGATCAGCCAGACCCTGCGCCGGCGCAAGGGCGACAGCGCGGTCACCCGCGGGCTCGACACCGCCCAGTCGGGCCTGCGATCACTGCGCGGAAAGCGCCGCTGAGCACCCTCGAAGGGGTCGTGGCCGGGGTCACCGTTGGTCGCCGGATCGTTGCTCAGAAGGGAATCCCAGGGCCCGATCGGGGTGTTTGGGGGCCAAATCGGGGCCAAATCGCCCAAAACAAGGCCGAATTGCCGCGTTGGTGTTTGTGAACGGCCTGTTGAGTCCATAACGTTCACGTGAGATCGAGCGCTGTGCTCGACGCCATCGTTCACGGAGGGAAGACAGTGAACAAGAGCCAGTTGGTCGAAGCGCTCGCAGTGCACTTCGACGGAAATCGCCGTTCGGCCCAGCACGCCCTGGAGTCGGTCATCGACACCGTCCAGCGCGAGCTGACCAAGAAGGGCGGCAAGGTCGCCATCACCGGGTTCGGTGCCTTCGAGGCCATCGAGCGCGGTGCCCGCATGGTTCGCAACCCGCGGACCGGCGAGACCAAGCGTGCCAAGAAGACCGTGGTTCCGAAGTTCCGCGCGGGTGCGGAGCTGAAGGCCGTTGTCTCCGGTGCGAAGAAGCTGCCGAAGCTGGTGGCCCCGAAGCCGGCCGCGACCGCCACCAAGGCAGCCGCTCCGGCCAAGAAGGCCGCTCCGGCCAAGACCGCGGCCAAGAAGGCTCCGGCCAAGGCTGCCGCGACCAAGACCGCCGCCAAGAAGGCGCCGGCCAAGGCCGCTGCCACCAAGACGGTCGCCAAGAAGGCTCCGGCGAAGAAGGCCCCGGCCAAGACCGTTGCCAAGAAGGCCCCGGTCAAGAAGGCCACCGTTGCCAAGAAGGCGCCGGCCAAGAAGGCCCCCGCCAAGAAGGCTCCGGCCAAGCGCGCCTCGGCTCGCTGACCTTCAGCACTGCAGCACCGAAACACCAGCGAAGGCCGGTCTCCTCACTCCAGGGGCGACCGGCCTTCGCCGTGTCCGGAGGTGAAAGAGCTGTGGCCGGAATGATGTCGTCGGCAACCTCCCGGGTACTTCTCCCGGGACCTGAGGTCGCTTGCGATGCGGCCGGAGAGGTCAGCGTGGGCTGAGGCCGCTCCGGCCGGTTGTTGGTTTGGCGTGAGGCCACGTACGGCGGCAGTGGGTCGGTGTCCAGTTCGTGATGGCCGTGGCCGAGGACGACGTATCCGGATCGGAGTGGAGGTGGGGACGGCGCGGGATCGTGCCGGATGGCCTAGCGTGGGGGCATGCAGGCGACCGTGAGCCGTTACGACGACGCGTCCAAGTCCGGGGCGGTCTTGACCGACACCGGGGTCGAGCTGCCGTTCAGTGCCGACGAGCTGGCCGGTACGCCGGTGCGCTTCCTCCGCGTCGGTCAGCGGGTCCGCGTCGAGACCAGTGGATCAGGCCACGGGATCGCGATCACCGCGGTGCACTTCATCACCCTGCACTAACAGGCGAGACCTTCGGAGCCGATCACGGCGCCGAGGACGATCGACATCACCTCGGCTGTGCGCGGGCCGACGCCGAGTTGTACGGCGTCCGCGAGGTCGGCGGCGGTGTCGACGTCGCGGCGTACGGAAGGGATCGCGAGGTCGAGCGGTACGGCGCCCGAGGCCTGGTGGGCCAACGCGGATCCGACGCCGAAGCGGGGATCGAGGGGGACGCCGGGGGCGGCCGCGAGCATCGTCGTACCGGTGCCTGGTTGGTCGATGACGAAGCTGCGGTCGGCGACGCAGGCGGCGAGAGCAGCAGTCAGTTCGTCAGGACGCAGGGTGGGGAGATCGGCGGAGAGCGCCGCGATGCCGGCTTCGGGGAACTCGGCAGCCGCGGCGGCAGCACCATGCTCGAGGGCTTCGTTCAAACCGATGGCAGGCAGGTCCGGTACGACGCGGGCGCCGGCCGCGGTCACGTCGGTGGCGACCTGTGGGTCGTCGGTGACGACCAGGACGGTCCGCACCAGCGGCGACGCCAGCGCGGCCTCGACGGTGTCGGCCGCGAAGGCGCGCGCGAGCTCCGGACGGTGCTGGGGGTAGGCCGCAGCGAGCCGGCTCTTCGCGATCGCCGTACGCTTCACCGGGACCACCAGGATCCAGGGAGCGACCTGTACGTCTTCCATCAGGCAAGATTCTTCCATGACGTACGGGGACGACGCACAGGAGGCAGCAGTGACGAGCCCGGGACACGATCCACGCCCGCCGCGCGGGTTCTGGTTCGGGCTGGTGGTGGCGCTGGTCAAGCCGTTCATGCTGGTCTTCACCAAGCCCGATTTCCAGGGCCGGGAGAACATGCCGCGGACCGGTGGGGTGGTGTTCGTGACGAACCACATCTCGCACTTCGACCCGTTCGTGCTCGGCTTCTACATCTGGGAGTGCCGGCGGATCCCGCGGCTGCTCGGCAAGGCGTCGCTGTTCAAGCTGCCGATCGCGGGGCGGATCATCACCGCGGCCGGGCAGATCCCGGTCTACCGCGAGTCCGCGCAGGCCTCCGACGCGTTCCGCGACGCGGTCGCCGCCGTGGAGCGGGGTGAGTGCGTGGGCGTCTACCCCGAGGGCACGATCACGCGGGACCCGGAGCTGTGGCCGATGACCGGCAAGACCGGCGCGGCCCGGATCGCGCTGATGACCGGCTGCCCGGTGATCCCGATCGCGAACTGGGGTGCCCAGGAGGTCTTCCACTCGTACGGCAAGAAGCTCCGGATCGGGCTGCTGCCGCGCAAGAGGATGTTGGTGAAGGCCGGTCCGCCGGTCGACCTGGACGCGTTCCGCGGGCAGCCGATCACCAACGAGCTGTTGCACGAGGCAACCGAGGCGATCATGAAGACGGTCGCCGCCGGGCTCGGCGAGCTGCGCGGGCAGACCCCGCCGAAGGAACTGTTCGACCTGCGCAAGGCCAAGGCCGAGGAGGAGAACGAATGACCAAAGTAGCGGTGTTCGGGGCAGGTTCCTGGGGTACGGCGTTCGCGACCGTGCTGGCTCACGCGGGGAACCAGGTGTCGGTGTGGGGGCGCCGGGAGTCGTTGTGCGCGGCGATCAACAGCCGGCACGAGAACCCGGACTACCTGCCGGGGCTGGTGCTGCCCGAGGCGATCACCGCTACCCACGACCCGGCCGCCGCGGCCGACGGCGCCGAGGCGATCGTGCTCGCCGTACCGAGCCAGTCGTTGCGGGACAACCTGCGCGACTGGGCCGGCGTGCTGCCGCCCGCGGTGCCGCTGGTCAGCCTGATGAAGGGCGTCGAGGTCGGTACGACGAAACGCATGTCCGAGGTGATCGCCGAGCTGACCGGCGCCGGGCCGGAGCGGATCGCGGTCGTCTCCGGTCCGAACCTGGCCCGCGAGATCGCCGAGGGACAACCGGCCGCGGCGGTCGTCGCGTGTGCCGACGAGGGGACGGCGACGCGGCTGCAGAAGCTGTGCCACTCGCCGGTGTTCCGCCCGTACACGAACAACGACGTCGTCGGGTGTGAGCTCGGCGGCGCGACGAAGAACGTGATCGCGCTGGCGGTCGGGATGGCGGTCGGGCTCGGCTTCGGTGACAACGCGCGGGCGTCGGTGATCACGCGGGGGCTGGCCGAGACCGCGCGCCTCGGGGCGGTGCTCGGTGCTGACGAGCACACGTTCTCGGGCTTGGCGGGTCTTGGCGATCTGGTCGCGACCTGCTCGTCGCCGCTGTCGCGGAACCGGACGTTCGGCGAGAAGCTGGGGCAGGGGATGACGGTCGCCGAGATCGCCGGTGCCACGCGGCAGGTCGCGGAGGGCGTGAAGTCCTGCTCGTCGATCAGCGAGCTGGCGCATCACCACGACGTGGAGATGCCGATCGCCGAGCACGTCACCAAGGTGGTCGCGGGGGAGATGACGCCGAAGGACATGCTGTTCAGCCTGGTCTCGCGCTCGGCGAAGTCCGAACGCTGGGGATGATCCCGTCAGGTCGTGAGGGTGTGCTGCAGTACCAGGGCGGCGGCGCCGTGGAGGGCGCCCTGGGTACCGGTCCGGGAGGGGACGACCCGGAGCTCGGTGGTGGCCAGGGGCAACGATCTGGCGTAGATGGTCTCGCGGATGCCGGCCAGGAGGCTGTCGCCGGCGAGCGAGAGTGAACCGCCGACCACGATGACCGACGGGTTGAGCAGGCTGACCGCGGTCGCGAGGACCGAACCGATCTCACGGCCGGCCTGACGGACCAGTTGAGTAGCCGTGGGATTGCCGGAGCGGACCAGGTCGACGACGTCGCGGCTCGAACTGGCCGGAATGTTGGACGAGGACAATTCAGCAGCGATGGCGGTGCCGGAGGCTACGGCTTCCAGGCAGCCGGTGTTGCCGCAGCGGCAGCGGTTGGTGCGGCCGGGGGTTTGTACGTGGCCGATGTCGCCGGCCGCGCCTTGCGCGCCGCGGTGCAGGCGGCCGCCGCTGATGACGCCGGCGCCGATACCGGTGGCGACCTTCACGAAGAGCAGGTGCTCGACCTCCGGGTACGCCGTACTGTGCTCGCCGAGCGCCATGATGTTCACGTCGTTGTCGACCAGCACCGGGCCGGGGAGGTCGGCGCTGAGACGCGCGACGACGTCGTACGAGTCCCAGCCGGGCATGATCGGCGGGTGGTTCGGGCGGCCGGTGCGGTGCTCGACCGGGCCGGGCAGGCCGACGCCGGTGCCGGCCAGGTCGGCGGGGGAGCGGCCGGCAGCAGCCAGCAACGAACGGCCGGCGCGGACGATCGCGCCGAGGACGGTCTCGGGTCCCTCGGCGATGTTGAGCGGGAGCGTCTGGCTGCCGATCATCGCGCCGGTCAGATCGGTGAGGGCGACCGAGAGATGGGTCGCGCCGACGTCCGCGGCCAGGACGAGTCGCGCCGACGGGTTAAAGCGGAAGCGGGCCGGCGGGCGGCCGCCGGTCGACGCCGCTTCACCGGACGGTACGACGAGTCCGGTGGCCAGCAGCGCCTCGATCCGACCGGTCACCGTCGACCGGGCCAGACCGCTGAGGTCGATCAGCTCGGCGCGGGTCCGCGGTTGCCCGTCGAGCAGCAACCGCAGCAGCGGATCCGGCGGCGCCGCGTCGGCCGCGCCCGCGGACGCGGCAGCGGTGCTGCTGCTGGGGTCGGTCATCGGTGCACTTTCGTCGGTTGGTCGGCGGACTTTTGCTTGACAGGGTTCAAAAGTGTCACATAGCGTCCCGAGCGTGTCCACAGACAAGCTCAGGGTCGGAATCATCGGTGGCGGCTTCATGGGCCGGGTGCACGGCCGATCAGCGCTCGTCGGTGGCGCGCGGATCGTCGGCGCGGTCAGCTCGAGCCCGGAGCGCGCGAAGGCCGCGGCCGAGGCGACCGGAGCCGAGGAGGGCTTCGAGACTCTCGACGACCTGCTGGCCGCGGACCTCGATCTCGTCCACGTCTGTACGCCGAACAGCACGCACCTCCCGGTGACCCTGAAGGCGCTCGAGGCCGGCAAGCACGTCATCTGCGAGAAGCCCTTGGCTACGAGCGCGCAGGACGCCGCCGGACTCGTCGCGGCCGCGCAGGAGGCCGGGCTGGTCGCCACCGTGCCGTTCGTCTACCGCTACCACCCGATGGTCCGCGAGCTGCGGACCCGGATCGCGGCCGGCGACGCCGGGATGGTCACCAGCCTGCACGGCAGCTACCTGCAGGACTGGCTGGCCGGTGCGGACGACGACAACTGGCGCGTCGACGACGCGGCCGGTGGGCCGTCGCGGACCTTCGCCGACATCGGTTCGCACTGGTGCGACCTGACCGAGTTCGTCACCGGCGACCGGATCGCCGCGGTCAGCGCGCAGACCCGGACCGTTCGGTCGCAGCGCGGCGGCGTGGACGTCAAGACCGAGGACCTGGCGACGGCACAGTTCCGCACCGAGGCCGGAGTGGTCGGCACGGTCGTGGTCAGCCAGGTCGCGGCCGGTCGCAAGAACCGCCTGTACCTGGAGGTCTCCGGCACCGAGTCGAGCTACGGCTTCGACCAGGAGGACCCGGACCGCCTCTGGGTCGGCCACCGGGCCGCCAGCCAGTTGCTCACCCGCGACCCCGACACGTTGAGCCCGCCGGCGGCCCGCGTGAACCGGCTGCCCGCCGGTCACGCCCAGGGCTACCAGGACGCGTTCGACTCGTTCGTCGCGGACACCTACGCGGCCGTGCGCGGTGGCGACCGTCCGGACGGACTTCCGGACTTCGCCGCCGGCGCACGGTCTGCCCGCTTGGTCGACGCCGTCCTCCGGTCGGCTGCGGCCGGCTCCGCGTGGGTGGACGTCGAGGCCTAAGTACGCCGTACAAGATCCCTTCACCCTGAGGAGCACCGCGGATGCCACGCCCGATCACCCTGTTCACCGGCCAGTGGGCCGACCTGCCGTTCGAAGAGGTCTGCGAGTTCGCCTCGTCGGCGGGCTACGACGGCGTCGAGATCGCCTGCTCCGGTGACCACTTCGACGTCCAGCAGGCGATCGACGACCCGAACTACGTCCAGACCCGCAAGGACATCCTGGACAAGTACAACCTCAAGGTCTGGGCGATCTCGAACCACCTGGTCGGCCAGGCGGTCTGCGACGACCCGATCGACTTCCGGCACCAGGCGATCGTGCCCGGCCGGGTCTGGGGCGACGGTGACGCCGAGGGGGTCCGGCAGCGGGCGGCCGACGACCTGAAGAACACCGCGCGGGCCGCGGCGAAGCTCGGCGTCGACACGGTGATCGGCTTCACCGGCTCGTCGATCTGGCAGTACGTCGCGATGTTCCCGCCGGTCCCGGCCGAGCGGATCGACGCCGGGTACCAGGACTTCGCCGACCGGTGGAACCCGATCCTCGACGTGTTCGACGCCGAGGGCGTGCGGTTCGCGCACGAGGTGCACCCGTCGGAGATCGCGTACGACTACTGGACGACGACGCTCGCGCTGGAGGCGATCGGGCACCGCGAGGCGTTCGGGCTGAACTGGGACCCGTCGCACATGGTGTGGCAGGACATCGACCCGGTCGCGTTCCTGTGGGACTTCAAGGACCGGATCTACCACGTGGACTGCAAGGACACCCGGATGCGGACCGGCGGCGGGCGCAACGGCCGGCTCGGTTCGCACCTGCCGTGGGGTGACCCGCGGCGCGGCTGGGACTTCTACTCCACCGGTCACGGGGACGTGAACTGGGAGGACTGCTTCCGCGTGCTCAACTCGATCGGGTACGCCGGGCCGATCTCGGTCGAGTGGGAGGACGCGGGGATGGAGCGCAAGGTCGGAGCCGCGGAGGCTGTGAACGTGATTCGCAACCTGGCGTTCGACAAGCCGGAAGCCGCCTTCGACGCGGCGTTCGCGACGGACAAGTAGTCAGTCGGCGGCGACTACTTGTCGGTGGGAGCAGCGACGGACAAGTAGCTGCGACGGGCGAACTACTTGTAGGTGGGAGCAGCGACGGACAAGTAGCTGCGACGGGCGAACTACTTGTAGGTGAAGGCCTACAAGTAGTTGGCGCCGACTGGTGCTCGGTGCCGTGTGCGAGCGCGGGCGACGAGGTTGTCAGCGGTAGTCGCGGCCGGCGGCGACGCCCAGGGCCAGCTGGATCGCCGCCAGGGCGGCGAAGACGATCAGGGCGGCGTCCCAGCCGCCGGTGTGTTCGGTGATCAGGCCGGCGGCGACTGGGCCGCCGGCTGCCAGCAGGTAGCCGACGGCTTGGGCCATGCCGGACAGCTGGGTCGTCTCGTGGTGACTGCGGCCGCGGATGCTGATCAGCGAGAGTGCTGCGACCAGGGCGGCGCCTTGGCCGAGCCCTGCGAGTACCACCCAGAGCAGCGCGAGCTGGGGGAGCAGCAGGAGGCCGAGCAGGGCGATCAGGATCGGCAAGCTTGCGGTGATCGTGCCTGGGCGCTGGTTGGTCGGGTGCTTCATCAGCCACGGGATGCTGAGGCCGCCGATCAGGCCGAAGACCTGGAACAGGAAGATGTGCACGCCGGCGGTCCGCTCGGAGACGCCGGTCGAGATCTCGATGGTCGGCAGCCAGTTCACGAGCAGGTAGAAGCTCGTCGACTGCAGGCCCATGTAGAACGTGACCAGCCACGCCATCGGCTGCCGCCAGACGCTGACCGGCGGTGCCTCGTCTGTCGTCGGCGCTGGTGGGACAGGCGCAGGCGAGATCGTGCGCGGGAGCCAAACGAGAGCGACCAGTACGGCGAGACCGCCCCAGATCGCGAGTGCGAGCCGCCAGCCTGCGGCGTTGGCGATCGGTACGGCGACGAGCGAGGCGATCGCGGCGCCGCCGGTGATGAACGCGGTGTAGACGCCGGTCGCGCGGGACACGTTGGCGGCGTAGTCGCGCTTGAGGATCACCGGGACCAGCACGTTGCCGACGGCAATCGCGGCGCCGACCACGACCGTGCCGATCCACAGGCCGGCCAGGCCGGTGTACGGGCGGGCCGCCGTACCGACGGCGAGGACGAGCAGGGAGACGAAGACCGTCCGCTCCATCCCGAAGCGGCGGGAGAGCAGATGGACGAGCGGCGACGCGAAGGCGAAGGCCAGCAGCGGGAGCGTGCCGAGCAGGCCGAGCATGCCTTCGCCGAGTTGCAGGTCGACGCCGATCCGCGGGAGGACCGGGCCGACGGCCGTCAACGCCGGCCGAAGGCTGAGGGCGACGACGAAGGCGGTCGCGATGACGAGCGGTGAGGCCTGTCGAGCCGCAACGACTTGGGGGGATCCGGCGGGCGAGGGCACGGTGGCTTCTTTCCTTCGGTCTGTAGATGTCCTACATTTACAGTATGTCATTGGTACGGCAGGTGCCGTTGGTGGTCCAGGTCTCGGAGCAGTTCCGGGGGTTGATCGAGTCCGGGGAGTGGCCTCGGGGGGAGCGGATCCCGGGGGAGAACCAGCTCGCGACGGAGCTCGGGGTCAGTCGCGGGACTGTTCGGGAGGCGCTGCGGTCGTTGAGTCTGACCGGGCTGCTGGAGCCGCGGGTGGGGGACGGCACCTATGTGCTGGCGACCGACGAGATCAGCGGCGTACTGCTGCGGGACGAGCTGTCCGAGCTCGACTACGTCTTCGATGCTCGCGCGGGGATCGAGGCGGCGGCTGCCCGGCTGGCCGCGGGACGTCCGAGTGCCGGCCGGATCAAGGGGCTGATCGCTGCCCTCGAGGCCCGCGACGCCGCCCATGACGCGAGCGATCTGGACGCCTTCGTCGTCGCCGACACCGCGTTCCACCGCGGTGTCGTCGAGGCGTCCGGGAACCCTCTCCTGCTCCGCCTGTACGACGCGATCGGCGATCTCCTGGTCGAGTCGATCGAGCAGTCCGCGAGCTTCCCCGAGCACCCGCAGCTACGTGCGGCCCACCTCGACGTCTTCGAGGCGATCGCCGCCGCCGATCCGGACGCGGCCGCGCGCGCGTCGTACGCGCTGATCGAGACGGTCAAACAGAGTCAGTGACCGTACGCCGAGGTGCGAGCACCGGCGCGAACAGCGCCAGCCCGGTCGCTAGGACGGTGACGACGATGAACGACAGCGTCAGGCTGCTGGCCTGCGCGATGCCGCCGATGATCGACGGCGCGACCAGGCCGGACGCGTACGTGACCGTGGCGACGCCGGCGATGGCCTGGCTGGGATTCGGACCGGCCTTGCCTGCCGCGGCGAAGGCCAGCGGCACGACCACGGCGATGCCCAGACCGAGCAGCCCGAAGCCGGCCATCGCGGCGGCCGGATGCGGAGCCAGTACGACGAGTACGCCGCCCAGCGTCGCGATCACCCCGCTGACGCGGACCGTCCGGACTGCGCCGAACCGGTCGACCACGGCGTCGCCCACCAACCGGGCAACGGCCATCGTCAGCGCGAACCCGGTCGTCGCACCGGCGGCGACGCCGGCCGAGGTGGTCAGCACGTCCTGCAGGTACACGGCCGACCAGTCCAGGCTCGCGCCCTCGGCGAAGACCGCGCAGAAACCGACGGCACCGATCAGCAGCGCGGACTTCGGCGGCAGCGCGAAGCGAGGTGGCGCTTCCTCGTCCTCGGCCGGGTGGAGGTTGAGGACGTACTGGCAGACGACCGCGCCGATCGCGGTCAGGACGACGGCCATCACCAGGTGGTGCAGCTGCGCGCTGATCTCGAGGTGCGCGGCGACCGTCCCGATCCCGGAGCCGATCAGGGCGCCGACGCTCCACATCCCGTGCAGGCCGGACATGATCGACTTCCCCATCCGGTGCTCGACCTCGACGCCGATCGCGTTCATCACGACGTCGGCCATGCCCGCGGTCGCGCCGTACACGAACAGCGCGCCGCACAGGGTGGCCAGGTTCGGCGCGAGCGACGGCAGGATCAGCGCGAGCGTCCAGAGCGCGAGCAGCCCGCGCAACGCCGTACGGGATCCGAAGCGGTGACTGACGCGCGCGGCCAGCGGCATCGCGATCGCGGCCCCGAGTGCGGGGAACGCGAGGGCCAGGCCGAGCTGACCCGGGCTCACGCCGGCGTGGTCCTGGATCCACGGCACGCGGGTCGCGAACGACCCGGTCACCGCGCCGTGCACGCAGAACACGACAGCCACCGCGAAGCGGGCGCGCCGAACCTCGTCGATCATCAAGGGGAGTCCATATCAACAGGCGGAATGTTTGAACGCACAGAAAGAAATGTTAGATTCAATGCCGTGAAGAGTGCCGAGCGTCAGCGTGTCATCGTAGAACGGCTCCAGGGCGCGCCGCGGATCGCGGTCGCCGAACTGGTCGAACTGACCGGCGCCTCGGACATGACGGTGCGCCGCGATCTCGACTACCTGGCCGCGCAGGGCGTGCTGAAGCGCGTCCACGGCGGCGCGGTCTCGTCGATGCCGGCCGGCGTCGAGCCGCCGTTCGCCGCGCGCTCGACGGCTGCCATCGCGGCCAAGCAGGCGATCGCCGCGGCGGCCGTCGACCAGTTGCGCGACGGCGACTCGATCATTCTCGACAGCGGTACGACGGCGCTCGAGGTGGCGCGACAGCTGCGCGGCCGGACGATGACGGTGATGCCGTTGTCGTTGCAGATCGCGCACGAGCTCGTCGACAACCCGGGGATCCGGCTGCTCCTGCCCGGCGGCGAGCCGCGCAAGGGCGAGCAGGCGCTGGTCGGGCCGCTGACGCTGGCCTCGCTGCGCGCGCTGCGCTTCGACGTCGCCGTACTGAGTCCGTGCGCGTTCAGCCTGGAGAGCGGGCTGACCGCCTTCGACCTGGGCGACGCCGAGGTGAAGCTGCAGGCGCTCGCCGTCGCCACTCGCTCGATCGCGCTGGTCGACGGCGCGAAGTGGGACCGGGCAGCACTGGCCTACGTCTGCCCGGCCGACCGACCTGACCTGATCATCACCGACCCGTCGGCCCCGATGGACGAGCGAGCCGCGCTGGCCGAGCGCGGCGTACTCGTCCAGGTGGCCGGAGAGGACCAGAACTCTTGAGCACGCTCGTCGCCGCCCCACCGCGGGCGGCCCGGATCGCGACCTGGGTGTACTTCGGCGTCAACGGCTTCGCCATCGGCCTGTGGGTCGTGCACATCCCGAACATCGAGCACGCGACGGGGATCACCCACAGCACGCTCGGGCTGCTGCTGCTCGTCCTCGGTGGCGCTGCGTTTCTCGGCATGCAGGTGGCCGGGCCGTTGGCCGACCGCGTGGGACAACGTCGGCTGGTCCCGGCGTCGGGGGTGCTGCTCGGGTTGTCGCTGTTCGGGCCTGGTCTGACGGATTCGTGGTGGACGCTGGGGCTGACGTTGATGGTGCTCGGGTTCGCCAACGGGTCGCTGGACGTCGGGATGAACGCGCACGCGGTGGTGGTCGAGCGGGCGTATCCGCGGCCGATCATGGCGGCGTTCCATGCGATGTGGTCGATCGGCGGGGCGATCGCTGCGTTGATCGGGGCGATGACGTTGCGGGCCGACGTACCGACCGAGGTGACACTCGGCGCTTGTGGGGCGTTGCTCGTCGTGGTCTCGCTGATGACTGGGCGGTTCCTGATCGAGGCGGAGGTGCCGGAGGAGCATGACGAGGATGACGTGCCGTCGAGCAAGCCGCCGGCGAAGTTGGTGTGGGCCCTTGGTGGGTTGGCTTTCGGGCTGATGCTCGCGGAGGGTGTCGCGAACGACTGGGCGGCGCTGCAGTTCCGTGACGTGCTGGGGACCTCGACCAGTACGGCGGCCTATGCGTACGGCGCGTTCGCTGTCGCGATGACGATCGGGCGGTTTGCCACGGATCGGGTTGCGGCCGTGATCGGGGCGATGGCGATCGTCCGGTACGGCGCTGCGCTGGCCGCGGTCGGGTTGACGATCGTGATCGTCAGCCCGTGGGTCGCGGTCGCGCTGGTCGGGTGGGCGTTGTTCGGGCTCGGGCTGGCCGGGGGTGTGCCGCAGTTGTTCACGGCGGCGGGGAACTTGGATCCGCGGGCGTCGGGGGCGTTGATGGCTCGGGTCGTGGGGCTTGGGTACGTCGGGTTGCTGGCCGGGCCGGCGCTGATCGGTGGGCTGGCGCATTGGATGCCGTTGAACGTGGCGTTCATCTTGCCGGTGGTGCTGTGCGTGCTGACGGTGATCGGCGCGCCGGTGCTGCGGAAGCCGAAGGACTAGGGCGGCGTACGGGTTAGGCCTTGAGGGCTTGGTCGAGGTCGGCCCAGAGGTCGGCGGGATGCTCGATGCCGACGGACAGGCGGATCAGGTCGGCGGGAATCGTGGGGACCTCGGCGGGCCAGCGGCGGCGGCGTTCGAGCATGGACTCGACGCCGCCGAGGCTGGTCGCGTGGACCCAGAGCTTGGTGGATTCGCAGACGCGCTGGGCGCCGTCGGCGTCGCCGCCGAGTTCGATGGCGAGGATGGCGCCGAAGCCGGACATCTGGGCCTTGGCGCGTGCGTGGCCGGGGTCGTCGGGGAGACCGGGGTAGCGGACGCGGGTGACGCGCGGGTGCTCCAGCAGGCGGTCGGCGAGGAAGGCGGCGTTCGACTGGGCGCGGTCGAGGCGGAGGGCGAGCGTGCGGAGGCCGCGCAGGCCGAGCCAGGCCTCCATCGGGCCGGGGATGGCGCCGAGGTTGCGGCGCTTGGACTCCAGGGTCGTCCAGAGGTCGTCGTTCGCGGTGATGATCGCGCCGAGGACGACGTCGGAGTGGCCGGCGATGAACTTGGTCGCCGAGTGCATCACCAGGTCGGCGCCGAAGGTCAGCGGGCGCTGGAGCAGGGGAGTGGCGAAGGTGTTGTCGACGACGACCAGCGCACCGGCCGCGCGGCCCGCGGCGCAGAGCGCGGGGAGGTCGGCGACCTCCATCGCGGGGTTGGTCGGCGACTCGATCCAGAGGAGGTCGGCGCTCTCGACTGCCGCCGAGACCTCGTCGGTGTCGGCGATGTCGACCCGCTGCAGGTTCAACCGGCCGGTCGCTGCCTGCTGGTCGAGCAGACCCAGTACGCCGCTGTAAGCGTGCTGCGGCGCAACCACCAGACCGCCGACAGGTACGAGGTCCATCACCGCCGCCGCGGCGGCCATGCCGGAGGCGAAGGTCAGACCACGACCACCTTCGAGCTCGCCCAGGGTCTTCTCGAGCGCGGCCCACGCGTCGTTGTCGAACCGCCCGTAACCGCGGTCACCGCCGGCGATGTACGTCGAGCTGAACACAGGCGACCCACCGAGCGGCGCGTTCGGCACCCGCTCAGGACGCCCGGCATGCACGACAACAGTGGACGGATCCAGGTCAGAGGTCATGCCTGGATTGTGTCAACTGTCAGCGCGGGGCTCTGGGGAGGGGGATCGCGTTGTCGCGGAAGAGGTGGAGGGTTTCTTGGGCGAGTTGGTTGACTGTGGGGCCCTCGGGGTGGTCGACCCAGGTTTCTACGACGATCTCGATGATGTTCATCGTGATGCCGGCGGCGAGCTTGGCGGTCAAGGGGGTGCCGTCGCCGGCTCCTCGGCGTACCAGTTCGACGGTCAGTTCCTTGCGCCAGCGCCAGATCGCGTCGGTCAGGTGGGCGCTCAGGGACGGCGTCTGGCCGGCTAGTTCGTAGACCGCGCGGACGCGCTCGGGGTTGCTCTCCATCTGGTCGAGGACCCGGGCGATGACGTGTTCCAGTGCGTCCGGCACCTCGAGGTCGGTGGGCTGTTCGCGGAACCAGTCGAGCGCGCCGAACAGGCTGTTCTCGACGAACTCGAGAACGAGCGTCTCCTTGGTCGGGAAGTACCGGTAGAGCGTGCTCGGCCCGACCTCCGCCGCGGCGGCGATCTGCTCCACCGTGGTCCGGCCGAAGCCGTGGTCGGTGAACAGCTCGAAAGCCTTGTCCGAGATCAGCCGGCGGGTGCGTTCCCGCTTCAGCTCACGAAGCCCCATCGTCCCAACGTACTGCCTTTTGAAAAGCAGTACTGACAGTCATATGGTAGTCACTGTCATATTATGGAGGTTCGATGACTGCCTTTCCACACATCCGGCCGAGCGAGTGCCCGTTCGACCCCGCCACCGGGTACGCCGACCTGCTGGCCGATGACCAGCCCACCAAGGTGTCCACTCCGCTCGGCATCGACGCCTGGGTCGTCAGCCGGTACGACGAGGTCCGCGAGGTGCTCAGCAATCCGAACCTGAGCTCCCGCTCGGCTCCCTCGGCCCACATGTCCCCGCACGCGGACCTGGAGCGCGAGGTCGACTCCGGCTCGATCCTGCAGAACGACGGCGAGCGCCACGCCCACCTGCGCCGCCTGCTGACCGCCGAGTTCACCGTGAAGCGCGTGCAGGCGCTCCGGCCGCGGATCGTCGACCTGATCGAGCAGCACCTCGACCAGATGCTCGCCGCCGGCGGACCGGTCGACCTGGTCGAGCAGTTCGCGCTGCCGATCCCGTCGCTGGTCATCTGCGAGCTGCTCGGCGTCCCGTACGACGACCGCGAGCAGTTCCAGCACTGGTCGGCGCTGCTGCTCTCGGTGAAGCGCACCCAGGAGGAGCAGCTGGAGACCAGTGAGGAGCTCCAGCAGTACATGGCCGAGCTGGTCAGGTCGAAGCAGGAGGATCGCTCCGCCGACGACCTGCTGAGCCGGCTGATCACCCGGGCCGAGGACCAGGGCACACCGCTGACCGTGCCCGAGCTGGTGTCGATCGGCATCACCCTCTTGATCGCCGGCCACGAGACGACGGCCAACATGATCGGCCTGAGCACGCTGGCCCTGCTGCGCGACCCGGAGCAGCTGGAGCACCTGCGCGAGCACCCGGAGATCGCACCGGCGGCGGTCGAGGAGATGCTGCGCTACCTGACCGTCGTGCAGTTCGGCCTGTTCCGGCACGTGCTCGACGACATCCCGATCGGCGACGAGACGGTCAAGGTGGGCGAGTACCTGATCGCCGCGATCACCGCCGGGAACCGCGACACCAGCGTCTTCCCGGACCCGGACCGGATCGACCTGACCCGCAAGGCGTCCGCGCACCTGGCCTTCGGGTTCGGCCCGCATCAGTGCCTCGGGCAACAACTGGCCCGGGTCGAGCTGATCGAGGTCTACACCCGGCTGTTCCGGCGGATCCCGACGCTGCGGCTGGCGGTGCCGTTCGAGGACATCCGCTTCAAGCACGACGCGCTGGTGTACGGGCTGGCCGAGCTGCCGGTGACCTGGGAGGCCGGCCGATGAACGTCGAGATCGACCAGGAAGGCTGCGTCGCGGCTGGGCAGTGCGTGCTGGCGGCGCCGGACGTCTTCGACCAGCGCGACGAGGACGGCGTCGCCGTACTGCTGCGTGAGCCACTGGCCGACGAGTACGACGCGACCCGCGAGGCCGCCCTGCTCTGTCCGGCCCGGGCCATCGCGCTGAGCGAGTGATGGAACGTGTAGTCGTCGTCGGAGCCTCGGCCGCGGGCTCCACGACCGCGCAGACGCTGCGCAGGGAGGGCTTCGCCGGAGCCATCACGGTGATCGGCGACGAGCCGCATCTCCCGTACGACCGCCCGCCGCTGTCCAAACAGGTCCTGCTCGGCAGCTGGCCGGTCGAGCGCACCAGCTTCGGCCCCAGTACGACGTACGCCGAGCAGGGCATCGACCTGCGACTCGGGTCGCGTGCGGCCGGCCTGGACCTCTCGCGACGAGTCGTCGAGCTGGCGACAGGGGAGGAGGTCGGCTGGGACCACCTGGTCGTGGCTACCGGGGTCCAGCCGCTGCAGCTTCGGGAGGGGCATCACCTGGCCGGCGTCCACCTGCTGCGGACGCTGGACGACGCGGTGGCGCTGCGGAAGTCGCTGGTCGACGCCTCGGCGGTAGTAGTCGTCGGTGCCGGTTTCCTGGGGTCGGAGACGGCCGCTGCGGCTCGGCAGCTCGGCTGCGAGGTGACGCTGGTCGACCTGGCTCCCGCGCCGATGGCTGTGCAGCTGGGGGCTGAGGTGGGCTGGATGATCGCCGAGCTGCACGCGGCGAACGGCGTACGGGTGCTTGGTGGGTCTGGTGTGACCCGGCTGCTCGGGGAGTCAGCGGTGGAGGGCGTCGAGCTGGCGGACGGGTCGGTGGTGAAGGCGGATGCCGTCTTGGTTGCGGTGGGCACCCGCCCATTAACCGACTGGTTGGTTACATCAGAGTTGCCTTGTGGGGATGGTGTGCTCTGTGAGGACACGCCGGCCGGAGTGCATGCGGCGGGAGACGTGGCTCGGTGGAACAGCGCGCGGTTCGGGGTGTCGCTGCGGCTGGAGCACCGGTTCAACGCGACCGAGCAGGCGGTCTGCGCGGCGCGCCGGATCCTCGGGCAGGACATCGGGTTCGATCCGGTCCCGTACTTCTGGACCGACCAGTATGACGCCCGGATCCAGGTCTACGGCGTCGTTCCCCCGGATGCGCGACTGGTCGTCGTACAAGGCGATCCGGGCGCGCGGAAGTTCCTGGCGCACTACGTTTCCGGCGGTCGCGTGAGCGCCGTCCTGGGCTGGAACATGCCCCGCGAACTGCGGTCCGAACGGGCGCTACTGACAGCAATCTGAAGGGATCTTTACCGAACCCCGGTCAGGATCGGTCGGCGGTGACGCTATCGTCGAGCCGGTGAGTGAGTTCTCGAAGGACGAAAAAAGCAAGCCCCGCGTCGCCGTCGTTTTCGGTGGCCGGTCGAGCGAGCACGCCATTTCCTGCGTCACCGCGGCCAACGTGCTGCAGGCGATCGACCGGGACAAGTACGACGTGGTGCCGGTCGGGATCACGACGTCCGGACACTGGGTGCTGGAGAGCGGCGACCCGGACCGGCTGTCGATCACCGACGGCAAGCTCCCGGAGGTGGACGTGACGGCGGCGCCGGTGCTGTTCGGCGCCGACCGTGAACTGGTCGTCTCCGAGCCGGACCAGGTGCCGAGCACGCTCGGCGAGGTCGACGTGGTCTTCCCGCTGCTGCACGGACCCTGGGGTGAGGACGGCACGCTGCAGGGCCTGCTGGAGATGTCGGACATCCGGTACGTCGGGTCCGGCGTACTGTCCAGCGCGGTCGGGATGGACAAGCACTACATGAAGGTCGTCTTCGCGGCGGCCGGGCTCGAGGTCGGTCCGTACGTCGTGATCCGCGACCGCGACTGGCTGCGCGACCCCGCGGCCTGCCGGTCGGCCGTCGAGGCGCTGGGCTTCCCGGTGTTCGTGAAGCCGGCCCGCGGTGGGTCGAGCCTGGGGATCAGCAAGGTGTCGTCCGCCGGTGAGCTGGACGCGGCGATCGCCGAGGCGCGCGCGCACGACCCGAAGGTGATCGTCGAGGCGTCGGTGAAGAACCCGCGCGAGATCGAGGTCGGCGTACTCGGTGGGCTGAACGGCGGGCTGCCCGAGGCGAGTGTCTGTGGTGAGATCGCGATCTCCGGTGGTGGACACGACTTCTACGACTTCGAGACCAAGTACCTGCCGGAGGGCGAGGAGTACACGGCGCTGTCGGTGCCGGCCGAGCTGCCGGACGAGGTGGTGGCCGAGATCCGCGCGAAGGCGCTGACCGCGTTCGACGCGATCGAGGCCGAAGGGCTGGCGCGGGTCGACTTCTTCCTGGACGGCGACGGCCGCGTGGTGATCAACGAGATCAACACGATGCCCGGGTTCACGCCGACCAGCATGTTCCCGCGGCTGTGGGCGGCGTCCGGGCTGGACTACCCGGCCTTGGTCGACCGGCTGCTGACGCTCGCGCAGACACGGCCGACCGGGCTGCGCTGAGCTGCCGTCGGGGCTGCCTCATCCGTTGATCGTTTCGTCCGCCGCTGCCGTCGCGCGGGGAAGGTCGCGGACCGAGCGTGACGCCAGCGGGATCAGCGCGATGACGACGTACGCGAAACCGGCGACGATCATCACCGGCTGGATGCCGACGGCCAGGCCCAGCGGGCCGAACGCCAGCTGGCCGATGGGGATCGCCACGAACGAGCCGAGCATGTCGTACGAGTAGGTCCGCGACAGCATCTCCTCCGGGACGTGCTCCTGCATGGCCAGATCCCAGCCCAGGTTGAAGATCTGGCTGCCGATCCCGGCCACGAACGTCGCCAGCATCGCCGTCACGAGCAGCGGCTCGAACCCGAGCACGAGCAGCGGTACGCCCGACAGGGCCACCGCGAGCATGCCCCAGCGCAGCGGCCGGCGGAACGCGAGCCGGATCAGGATCAGCGAGCACACCAGGTACCCGACCGCCTGGGCCGAGCGGATCAGTCCCCAGCCGGCCTCGCCGATGCCGGTCTGCGTGGCGAGGACCGGACCGAGGGTGTCGAACGCGCCGCTGGTGATCGCGTTGAGCAGGGAGAACGAGGCGACCACCGCCCACAGCCAGGTCGTCGTCCGGAAGTAGGTCCAGCCTTCGCGCAGATCGGCGACCAGGCCTTTGCTCACCTTGCCCTCGGCCGGGCGCGGGATGCGGACGCGGGTCAGGATCAGTGCGGCCAGCAGGTACGTCGCACCGTCGACCGCGAGCGCCCAGCCCGGCCCGACCACGACGACCAGGACGCCGCTGAGGGCCGGGCCGAGCACCATCAGGGCGTTCTCGGGGACGGCGACGACGAGGTTCGCCGCCTTGAACTGGTCGCGCGGGACGAGCTGGGGGAGGATGCCGGCCAGCGCCGGCATCCGGGCCGCGGTGGCCGTTCCGTTGATCGCGGTGAGCACGACGAGGTACCAGATCTCGGCGGTGCCGGTGATCACCAGACCGGCGATCGCGAGCTGGCTGAGACCGGAGATGACGTTCGTCGCCTGGATCACCAGCGTCCGGCCGAACCGGTCGGCGATCACGCCGCCGGCCAGCAGGAACACGACCATCGGGATGCTGTGGGCGGCCAGCACCGTGCCGAGGGCGCCGGGGGAGTCGCTGACGTGGAGCACCGCGAACGCGAGCGCGACGCCGGCCATCGTCGTACCGGCCCGGTCGATCAGGCGGGCCATCCAGTAGGAGCGGAAGTTCGCCTCGCGAAGCGGGGCGAGGGCCTCGTTCACGATCGCGCCCTGCGGGTCATCTCGAAGATCCAGGAGGAGGCGCTGACGTGCACCGTGCCCGGCGTACGGGGTGGTCGGTTGTTGTCGTGCAGCAGCAACGAAGCCTCCATCAGCAGGGCGCGGACGCGGTCGTGGACCTCGGGCGGCACCCACGCCTCGAGGTCGCTGTAGTGGTTGCGCCCGGTTCGCTTGCGCTGCCGCAGGCGCCGCTCGAGCTCGCGGGCGAGGGCGCGCAGCTCGGGGATCCTGCTCTTGGTGACCGTCTGACGACGCTGTCCACGGTCCTCGTGCGGGTAGCGGTAGCGCTTGGCGACGCCGCCGCGGATGCGTTCCTCGCCGGCCTCGACGATCGAGTTGGACTCGTGCAGCAGTCGCAGGTGGTACGACGCGTTCGCGTGGGTGAGGTCGAGCTCGCGGGCCACCTCGGCGGCGCTCATCGCCGTACCGGTGAGCAGGGACATGATCCGCAGCCGGACCGGGTGGGCCACCGCGCGCAGTTCCTTGATCTCGTCGTCGGCCATCGCGTTCTCACTCCCCAACAAGTCTTGGGGGGAACGATGCCTCTCGGGGTGCTCGACTGTCAAACAGTTATTGGGGAGTGGTCAGAGGCCGGCGAGCTTCTTGTTGAGGTAGCGCTGCTGGGGGAGGCTCGTGGCCAGTTCGGCGGCGCGTTGGTACGCCGCCCGGGCGTCGGTGGGGTTGCCGGACATCTCCAGCAGGTGCCCGCGGACGGCGTACAGGCGGTGGTCGCTGGTCAGCCGGGGATCGGTGTCGATGGTGGCGAGCAGGTCGAGACCGGCGGCCGGGGACTGGGCCATCGCGACGGCGACGACGTGGTTCAGCGCGGTCATCGGGTTGTCGGTGAGCTGCAGCAGTACGCCGTACAGGGCGGCGATCTGCGGCCAGTCCGTCTCGGCGGCGGTGGGCGCCTCGTCGTGGACGGCGGCGATGGCGGCCTGGAGCTGGTACGGGCCGAGCGGGCCGCGGGGGAGTGCGGCGGTGATCAGGGCGATGCCTTCGTCGATCGCTGGACGGATCCAAAGGGAGCGGTCCTGCTCGTCCATCGGGATCAGTTCGCCGGACGGACCGGTGCGCGCCGGGCGGCGGGCGTCGGTGAGGAGCATCAGCGCGAGCAGGCCGATCACCTCGGGGTCGTCGGGGAGCAGGCCGTGCAGCATGCGGGCGAGGCGGATCGCCTCGGCGGTGAGTTCGACGCGGTGGAGCTGCGGGCCCGTCGTACTGGCGTACCCCTCGGTGAAGACGAGGTAGACGACCTTCAGTACGGCGTTGAGGCGGTCGGCGTGGTCGGGCGGCAGCGAGAACCGCGCGCCGCTGGCCTTGACCGTCTGCTTCGCGCGGGTGATCCGGCGCGTCATCGTCGCCTCGGTGGTCAGGAACGCGCGGGCGATCTCGGTGGTGGTGAGACCGCCGACCGCGCGCAGGGTCAGCGCGATCTGCGACGACGGCGACAGCGACGGGTGGCAGCAGAGGAACAGCAGGATGAGCGTGTCGTCGGAATCGGTGACCGGCTCCTGGGGTACCGGCGTCCACAGTTGCTCCCGGCGTTGCCGAGCCTGCTCCGCGCGGAGGAGATCGGTGAGCCGCCGCGCCGCGACGGTGATCAGCCAGGCCCGCGGGTTGTCGGGCTGCCCTTCCTGCGGCCACTGCTTCGCTGCCGCGAGCAGGGCTTCCTGTACGGCGTCCTCGGCGGTGTCGAAGTGCCCGTACCGGCGTACGAGTGCACCGAGGACCCGCGGCGCCAGCTCGCGCAGCAGGTCCTCGATGGGCTCGGCGGTGGGGTGGTCCATCAGCCGATCAGGTCGTCGCGTCCCTCGACGACCGGGCGGATGTCGGCGTACGCGGTGGTGCGGACGGACTCCGGCGCCGGCGTGTCACCCAGCCGCGACGCGATCTCGACCGCGCGGTCGAACGAGTCGCACTCGACGATCCAGTACCCGGCGAGGACCTCCTGCGTCTCGGCGTACGGGCCGTCGGTGACGACCGACTCGCCGTCCTTCGACCCGATCCGCCGGGTCAGCACCGGCGCCGCCAGCCCGCGGGTCTCGACCAGTTCGCCGGACTCGGCCAGGTCGGCGTTGAACTTCTCCATGAACGCCCCCATCGCCGCGAAGTCCGCCTCGGTCCAGGCCGCCTTCCCGGTGTCCTTGCCCGCCATCCCGTCGTAGTCCTGCTGCGACGCGTAGCTCAGGATCATGTACTTCATGTTCGTCTCCTCGGTCGGCGAGTGACACCACTGTGGCGCCTCTCACCCCGTAGGTCGACGCTCCCACGCAGAACCGGACACGCCGCCGCGAGAAGTTTCAGCCGAGGGATCAGGGTCGGCGACGGCCGGTCCAGCCGCCCGCCGCGAGCAGTACGCCGATGCTCAGCAGGACGATCGTTCCGAAGTCGAAGCCGCCCAGCAGCCCGATCAGCACGGCCCACAGGACCATGCCCCCACCCAGCCAGCCGGGAACGCGTTGGCCGCGCCGGGTCAGCCAGGTCACCAGCGAGCCGAGCAGGAGGATCGGTACGCCGAAGCTGCCTGGGCTGAACCAGAAGGCCTCCGCCACGGCCATCCGGTCGGGCGACGGATCGAGCGTGACGGTCTTGAAGAACCCTTCGTCGATGATCTGCGCCCAGACGTCGCGGCGCATCACCACGGCGGCTGCGGTGTGGAAGACGCCGGCGCTGATCGCGAGCACGCCGCCGCAGGCGGTGAGGTCGCGCCACCAGCGGCGGCGGGACGTGGCCGGTTCGGGTTTCGTGTCGATGAGTGGCATGGCACCAGGCTGCGCGTCGTACCGGTGGAAAGCGTCCGCCGTGGGGCGTGACCCGCTCACCCGAAATGATGAGATCGAGCTAGCCCGGACGGACGAGCCCGTTGTCGTAGGCGAAGATCACCGCCTGGACCCGGTCACGGATCTCGAGCTTGGCCAGCAGATGGGCGACGTGGGTCTTCACGGTCGCCTCGGACAGGAAGAGCCGCTGCGCGGTCTCGGCGTTGGAGTGGCCCTGAGCGATCTCCAGCAGGACGTCGCGCTCGCGCGCGGTCAGCCTCTGCAGCAGCGGGGAAGTCACCCGCCCGGCCCCCGCGGTCGCGAGCTGGTCCAGCAGACGGCGGGTCGTGGACGAAGCGATTACGGCGTCGCCGGCGTGGACGGCACGGATCGCGTGCAGCACCTCGGCGGCCGACGCGTCCTTGAGCAGGAACCCACTCGCACCGGCGCGCAGCCCGGCGACGGCGTACTCGTCGAGGTCGAACGTCGTCAGCACGATCACCTTGGGCGCGTTCGCGCGGGCGGTCACCAGCCGGGTCGCGTCGACGCCGTTCAGGTTCGGCATCTGGACGTCCATCAGGACGACGTCCACCTGCGTCTCGGCGAGCCGCGCGACCGCCTCCACTCCGTCGGCGGCCTGCAGGACGATCTGGATGTCGTCGGTGGCGTCGACCACCATGGCCAGGCCGACCCGGACCAGCTCCTGGTCGTCGACCAGCGCGACTCTGATCGTCATCTCATCCCTTCCTGTCGCGGACGCGGAACTCCGCACGCACCCTGAAGCCGCCGTCGGCCGGACCGGCCTCGAACGTACCGCCCGCGGCGTGCACGCGCTCCTGGGCGCCCCGCAGACCAGCGCCGGCTCCTGGCACCGTCGGTCGGTCGCCGGAGTTCCCGCCGTCGTCCTCGACGGTGATGACCGATGCCTGGGGTGAATGCGCGACCGTGACGGCGATCGCGGGGTCCGAGCCCGCGTGCTTGACGCTGTTGGTCAGTGCCTCCTGGACCAGGCGGTACGCCGCTGTCGCCGCGCTCGGCGTCATGGCTTCAGGCGTGCCCTGCTCGACCAGGCGGACGTCGACACCTGTCGCGCGGAGCCGCTCCACCAAGGCCGGTATCGCGGCAAGGGAGGGCTGCACGGCCTCCTGCGGAGTCGCTTCCCGCAGGACGTGCAGAGTGCCCCGCATGTCGGTGAGCGCTTCCCGTGCGGTGCCGGCGATGACGGACAGCGCCTGGGCCGCGCGTTCCGGCGACTTGGCGGCGATCGCCGCGCCGCCTTCGGCCTGGCGCGCGATGACCGCCAGCGAGTGGGCCACGATGTCGTGCATGTCGCGGGCGATGCGCTGACGTTCACCGGTCACGGCCCGCTCGGCGGCGTCAGTAGCCTCCTCGACCAGCCGCTGCCGCCGCTCGAAGTGGGAACGGCCCATCGACCAGGTGCCGGCCACGGCGGCCAGCAGGGCGAGCAGCGCCAGCAGCAGCGTGAGCCAGCCCGCGGGAAGTGCGCCGTACGCCGTGGCGGTCCGTGCGGTGCACAGCACTGCTCCGGTCACGCTGATCCCGAGGGCGATCAGGCTCTTGAACGGAGCACACTGCGCGGCGACGGCGTACAGGAGGATCAGGTAGACCGCGGACGTCGGGAGAAAGAACAGCGGGATCTCCATCTCGTCACCCGCTCCAGCCAGCCCCAGCCCCGCCGGCCGAATCGTCGTGTTCGGCAGGGCCACCGTCACCGCCATCGCCAGACCGGCCACGACGAACGCCGCTTCGGTGGCGATCCGCCGCAATGCGACCGTACCCAGCAGCACGACCCCGCAGAGCCCGGCCGTCCACAACGCCCAACCAGGCGACGTGGCGGCCCGGAGGATCTCCACCGACGGCGGCCCGACCACCGCCCCGACCGCAAGCGCAAGCAGACTGTCCGGCACGACCGGGTGCGCCCGCACCCACCGATCCGCGCGGCCGCTCGAAGTCATGGCACGATCGTAGGGCCCGGCACGAGCGGAGTGCTCGAGGCTGGAACTGCTTCCTCGTGGCGGCCGTTGAACAGGGACGACCTGCTCATCGCCTGCGCCGGGCTGGAGGAACAGTTGCACACGCCGACTCCGCACGAGATCGCGGCGGCGTTCGATCTGGGGGTCCCTACCGGCGAACTCATCCATGTCAGGCGCGGGGATACCGACGCCTGGCGGCTCGACACAACAACAGGACGCTACTTCGTCAAGGGGTACTTTCCGACGACGGGCGGTCAGTTCCACGGCGAGCACCTGACCGATCAGTTGGCGGTCGCGATGCATTTCGAGCGCCAGGCGCTTGCGGCAGGTGTGGACATGCCAGAGCCGATGACGCGGGCCGATCCTGTGCTGGGGTGGGTGACCCGCATCGCAGAGCGGCTCTTTCGCGTTCACCGGTGGACAGAACACCGACCGTTCGAGCCCGATCGAGACATCTCGGCGTGGCTCGGCCGGACGATGGCGCAGGTCCATCAACTGCAGCCAATCGGCCGGGGCGGCTTGCCTCAGTGGTGGCACCAAGCGGTCCAGCCGCCGGCGACCTGGGAGGGCTGGTTTGCCAGGGCCCGCCATCGTGACGCCTCGTGGACGAGCTTGTACGGCGACAACCTCCCGCGCATTCTTGCGGCCACCGAACGGATCGCGCAGCGGTGCGACGTCGTACCGGACCTCGTCACGACCCATGGCGATTTCAAGACCCACAACATCGTGATGTCCGCTTCGGGGCCTGTCCTTGTGGACTGGGACAGCGTCCGGACCGACAGCGCAGCCCTCGAGGCAGGACGGGGCGCGTACATCTTCGGGGACGGTGAGCCCGTGCGGGTGAGGAGAATCCTCACCGCCTACGTCGAGGCGGGCGGCGAACTGGGCTGGGCCGGACCCGATCTCTACCTGAGCGTGACCAGAAATCAGGTCCAGGTTCTCGGCGAGCTGATCCGGGTGTCACTTGGGGAGGCCGCCGCGGCGCGATGGATGGGAGACCCCGTGACGGTTGACGCCGCCATCGCCAACACGCTGCGAGGCTTTGAGGACAAGATCGAGCACTTGCGACACCTCGCGACGGTGACTGACGATCTCCGCTCGGGGTAGCCAAGGACGGTCAGTAGGCGGCGACCTCCGGGGTCCCCTGCCTTTCAGTTCTTCTGTTCGCGGACGTCCTGGCCCTGTTCGGCGTAGTTCTTGAAGTCTTGCAGGTGTTGTTGTGACTGTTTGTGGAAGACGCTGGGCATGACCAAGCCCATCAGTCGCATCAGCAGGCTGCTGAACTGGTACTCGCTGTCGCTCTCCCAGAGGGTTGTCTCCGGGGCGGTTTCGGTCAGTCGGTCACGGACGACGCTTGACATGCCGGCGCCGACGATCTCGCGGTCGAAGTGGACGGTGGTTCCCTGGGGGATCTCGTGCAGGTCGTCCGGGTCTCGCCGGGTGATCGTTTCGGTCAGCTCGATCGTGCGCTTGCCGGACTGCATCACGACGCGCGACTTGGTGCCGAGGCGCCCGTGGATCCCGCTCTGCGGCTCGTGCAGCACCAATCCTCGCAGCCACTTCGGCATCTCGGCCGGGTCGGCGAGCAGCTGGGCCACCCGTTCCTGCGGGAGGGCGATCTCGATCGAGTTGGTGTACTTCATGTTCCCTCTAGCTCTGTGGCTCAGGGGCGTAGAACTTGGTGGTGGCCTCAACCGCGGACGCGACGTGCTCCGGGTCGCCGCCGGCGGCCAGGTGGGCCTGTCCCCAGGCCGCGGCGCTGCGCCGGACGAACTCGCGCCCTTCAGGTGACTTCTCGATGTGATCGGTGGTCTCGCCATCGGCCAGCAGCCGGGCCAGAGCGAGGAGAGCCAGGTCCCAGCCAACGCCGCCGGCACCGGGCCCGTACGTCGGGAAGAGCGGCTCCTCGAGGACCGCCGCGTGGATCAGCTCGAACTCGGTGTCGCCGGTCGGACCCGGGGCCAGGCGTACTTCCACCTCGCTCGTACCGGGCCAAGCGTCGGCGTCCGGCCCGTAGAGCCAGGACACCTTCAGCAGCCGCGGCGCCTCGCACTGGAGGATCTCGCCGTGCTCGCCACCGTCCAGCTCGAACTTCCCACCGAGCCGCAGATCCCCGCTGACCGGCCTCAACCAGCGCCGCAGCCGCTCCGGGCTGGTCAGCGCATCCCAGAGATCGTCGATCTGCGCGTCGTACCGCCGCCGCACCTCGATGGTGTACGCCTCACCGGCGGGCAGGCTGCCCTTGCCCATCGCCCGCTGCGCAGCCGCCAGCTCGTCCAGCACGTCCTTCATGTCACGGTCCCTTCGCTGACGGACCGCCCCTCAGCCCGCACGACGGGAAACTGTATTGGCCCCGGCTTATATAAGTCAATGCTGGCTACTTGGGGCCGGCCCGAGGGTATCGGTGGTGGCTGTGTCGCCCGACCGGGGAAGAGGTGGCTGAGCTGGTGTCAAGCACGTCAGAGCAGACTCAGGTTCCCCGAAAAGTAGTCGCGCAGGCGGAGCTCCTGAGTTGGATGCAGTGAGAGGCTCTCGATCTCGGTGGGGGAGAAGTACTCGACCGAGGTGGATTCGGAGTCGCCCACCATTGCCTGGCCGGTGGTTCGACGTGCGATGAGGCAGACGTTGAACTGCTGCCGAACCTCGCCATCGGAGTACTGGATGACGTGGTTGGGGTCGCTGTAAATGCCGACAATGCCGGTGACTTCTACGGTGAGTCCGGTTTCCTCCAGGACCTCCCGGCTAGCGCAGACCGCCAGCGATTCGCCTAGCTCCATCTGTCCGCCGGGGAGCGCCCAGTTCCCCGAGTCCGAGCGGCGGACCATGAGGACTTTGCCTGACTCTTCGATGACCGCGGATGCGGCCACGACGAGGGAGTTCGGTGTCGGGGCGTCCGGGTCGTTGTAGAAGTCTTTCCTCATTCGGTACCCACCGCCTTCGCGGTTCCCCACACGGTGTCGAACGACTCTTGGTAGCTGGCGATCAGAGTGCCGGTCGCCGCCTTCCGGTAGTGCCAGAGCGGCGCGGAGAACGCGTTGACGCCGAAGATGTGGGCGTTCACGAACATCTCGTCGTCGGCCCGGTAGATGGAGTTGTAAAGGGTCGTGCCATGGGTGCGGACCTCGATGTTCTTCGTCCCGATGACGGGCCGGTAGTGAATGAGGGCGAGCTCGCATCGCGTCTCGATGCCGTGACCGAACCTCTCTTCGAGGCCGCGTGCTCGGACGTTCGCTGAGTGCGCGTCGCCCAGCGCAATCCGAATCTGGCAACCAGCCTTGGCCTTGCTGATGAGGAGATCGTTGAAGCCCATGACCTGCTCATGAAGGAAGACGGCTGCGTAGACCAGGATGTCGATGTGATTGTTGCCTGATTCGAAGAAGCTCTTCCACTGGGCGGGAGAGATCTGAGAGCGCTGCTCGTGAACAGCGACAACCTCTGACGAGAGAGCACGCGCGGAGCGCCCACGATGAAGCGTCGGCCAGAGATACACGGGGTCTTCCTCCAACACGCCGGCAGCAGCGACGGCAGCCCGCACGTACGGCACCCGTCCGGTACTGATCCAGCGCTCGACGGTCTTGGCGTCGACGCCCGCCTTCTCGGCCAGAGCCTGGGACGTCATGCCTCGGGACGTCATCGTGGCGCGTAGTCGCTCGTTACGCATACTCACTCCTATGGGACGTCTTCTCAGTATAAGACGTCCCATGCGCGTCCCTTGACGCAGTGTCGTCGTCCGCCTACTCGCGGGAATCTCGATGCATGACCAACTGGGGTGGCGAGCACGAGAGCGCTTGGTCGGGCGACGCGGACGAGCAGCCGTCAGCCGAAGGCGACGCGCAAACATGGCCGGTACTGCGGCCCGCGGACGGCACTCAACCGTGCGAAGGCGCGAATCCGGCAACCGGCCGCGCCTGCGTCATCGGCTCTCACAAGGGCTACCACCGCGATGTCGTAGGAGCGAAGTGGCTTGACGAGTAGGGCCGCACCCACCCCCCGAGGACCGGCGGGGCGTACGCGCTGACTCATGCGCGTCTGCGTACGTCACCGTCCAGGTGAACGAGTGACCCCGGCTTCGCCTGTAGGCCGGGCACTCACCCAACCAAAGCTTCAGCAGTGAGGAGCGGGGAATGTCGGTAGTAGAACAACTGCGCGGGCAGCTGCACGCAGTCGCCCAAGACGCCAACCAGGGGGCTGCCAGCCTCGGTGGCTTCCAGAACAAGTTCAGCCAGGCCAGCCAGCAGGTACTCGCGCTGATTCAAGGCTCGGCAACCGGCGCCGATCGCGATATCGCCGAGGTGCTGGACGCTGCATCGAAGTCGCTCGCCTCAGCAGTCGACTCCCTGCAGATCGCGTCCCACAAGTGCGGGCAGTACGCCCAGCAGATCTAGCTGCCGATGCCGTCGGAGTTGCAGCGAGTCGCCGGAGACCTGGTGGCATGCCTGGACATGATGCCCCGGGTGGTCGCAGCCCTGCGCGAGCGAGCCCGCCGGAGTCGTGAGGTGGCCGGGTACGTCGGTGGCCTGTCGAGCAGAAGCCCGGTACTACAGGCAGCGGCACTGCAGCTCGACACCGCTGCGAAGGACTGCGAGCACGCGGCCCACCTCTGCGACGTCGCATGGCGGCGCGCTAGGGACTGGGCAGCGCAGATGGTGGGCAACGCGAGCGGTGGGTCGACGGAAGGGAAAGACGGAGAAGTCGGGCGCCCGGAACGCCCGACGCTGCCGGGGCGTGGGCCGGCTGGCCAGTCGCGTCCCTCAAAGGATGCGGACCCCGTGCAAGGTCCGTCAGTGCGTCGTCCACCAGAAGACGGCGGCGAACCGGAGGCACAAGAGGTCATCCGTCGCTTACCGGTCCGCGAGAACGACTCCGGCAAGACCCGAGGGTTCTGGAAGGCGCCTGACGGAGCAGAGAAACCACTGTCCAGCGGTCGCGGCCGCTACCAAGAACTGGCGGACGAGCACGCGCGGCGGCTCGGCCTGAGGCCAATGAGCAACACCTCGCACGTCGAGATCAAGTTTGCCCTCTTCATGCGAGAGCGAGGACTACGCGATGAGAGCATCTACATCAACAATCGCCCGTGCGAGGGCGAAGCGAGCTGCCCGGCGTGGATCGAGAGCTTCCTGCCCAAGGGTGCAAAGCTCACCGTTCACTGGCCAGGTGGCGGACCATGGACCTTCACGGGAAAGGGATGAGGCATGAGCTTCACGGCAAGGGCGTACTACCACCACGGACACGACGAAAACCCCGTCGTGATCACCGCCGCCGAGGATGCCCAAGCACTCGTCGACGCCATGGTGCGACAGCCCGCTGAGAGTTCGACAGCCGCGCTCTACATCGCCGAGCGGCCCCGCCACGAGATCGGCGTACCGGACCACGAATTGCGCTTCGGTGTCCTGGCGGACCGCAAGCTCGGCGGTATCCGCTACGTCAACGGCCTAGACGCCTGGTACGCCGTCGGTACGCAAGACGGACCGGACCCAGTCGGCTACCAGTACATGGGGCACGAGGAACTGTTCCCGGCTGATTCGCTGGTTGAGCTAGACGTCGTCGTCGCGGTGGTCAACGACTTCCTGGCAACCGGAGCCGAGCGCCGCCCCGCTGGAGCAAGCTGGGCTCCCTGGCCTGAAGAGACTTTGGGCCAGGAAGAAGACGACGGCTTCGTCGACCTCTAGCAGAGCTGGTCGACCGGTGCAGCCCGCACAGGCGGGGCCGGAAGCGCAGCCAGATAGGTGCGGATGTGCTCGGTCGTGTCGGCGAACGAGGTCGCGTGCAACCGGGAACGGCCGGCCGGGGGCGGCCCGACTGGAAGGCGGATGCGGTTCAGACGGAGGGTGTACCCGGGAAGCTGGTGGGCGGCTGGGAGCGGTAGCTCCGCTTTGGACGCAGGGTGTGCACGGAAGCTGGTGGGCGGCTGGGAGCGGTAGCTCCGCTTTTGGACGCAGGGTGTGCACGGAGGTTGGTGGGCGGATGGATGCGGAAGCTCCGTTTTGCTAGGTGCAGGGGGTGATGAGGGTGTTGTGGGCCTTGACCGCGTCGGAGACGTCGGTCAGGGCGTTCGCCTCGGGGGTGTATTTCTTGGGGATGGCCAGTTCCAGGTAGAGCGTGCGGCCGATGGTGGTGAAGATGACGCCGTTGGCGGCTTCTTTGGCGTACCAGCCGACGCCGTTGACTTCGAAGCACTGGGACTGCGCCTCGGCCATGCCGGCGGGTGGGGAGACGCCGCAGGTGACCTCGATGGGTGGGTCGCCGTAGGCGGCGGTCAGAGGGCTCACCGGGTCGGTGTCGCGGCGTTCGGCGTCCAGGACCTTTGGGGGGAACGCCTTGATGAGTGTGGTGCAGGCGTCGACCACCTCGGGGGCCGGTTCCGGTACGGCGACCGGCACGGGGTCGGATCCGCAGGCGGTGAGGGCGGCCAGGAGCGTGCACCCAGCAGCGAGCGCGCGCCCACGACGGACGCGCGCTGCGGGATGAGCCGAGCGGGCGCGCGCCGCCGGGACGACCGCGCGCGCCGGGACTGACCGGTCGATGGTCAGATGTGGACGACGGGGCAGGTCAGCGTGCGGGTGATGCCGGGGACGTTCTGCACCCGGGCGACGACCAGTTTGCCGAGCTCGTCGACGTTGCGGGCCTCGGCGCGGACGATCACGTCGTACGGGCCGGTGACGTCCTCGGCCAGGGTGACGCCCTGGACCTCGGCGATCTGTGCTGCGACGTCGGCGGCCTTGCCGACCTCGGTCTGGATCAGGATGTAGGCCTGGACCACCACGTCGTTCTCCACTCAGTCGTCCTCAGCGGGCACCGGCCACAGTACTGCAGAGCGGCCGGGCGTACTCGTCGTTGCCTGGTCACCGTACCGCCTAGACTCGCTGCGGCGATATGGGAGGTCAACTGACGTGACGGAGACGTTGGGCACTACCGGGGAGTTCGGGCTGATCGCGGCCGTCACCCGGGGGTTGTCCAGGAGTGAGGACGTCCTGGTCGGGCCGGGGGACGACGCGGCCGTGGTGGCGGTGCCGGACGGGCGGGTGGTGATCACCACCGACCTGCTCGTCGAGGGCCGGCACTTCCGGCAGGACTGGTCGTCGGCGTACGACGTGGGCCGCAAGGCCGCTGCTCAGAACCTGGCCGACGTGGTCGCGATGGGCGCCCGCCCGACGGCGCTCGTGGTCGGGTTCGGTGGGCCGGCGGATCTGCCGACGGCGTGGGCGGTGGAGCTGAACCAGGGGCTGGCCGACGAGGCCGAGCTGGTCGGCGCGAGCATCGTCGGCGGCGACACCGTGCAGTCCGACAAGATCATCGTGTCGGTGACTGCGTTCGGTTCGCTCGACGGGCGTCGGCCCGTACTACGGTCCGGCGCCCGCCCCGGAGACGAGCTCGCGTTCGCGGGCCGGCTCGGCTGGGCCGAGGCCGGGTACGCCGTACTGACGCGCGGCTTCCGCTCGCCGCGTACGGTCGTCGACGCGCATCGCCGTCCACAACCCCCGTACGCCGACGGCCCGCGCGCCGCGATCGCCGGGGCGTCGTCGATGTGCGACGTGAGCGACGGGCTGATCGCCGACCTGCGCCACATCGCCGAGGCGAGCCAGGTGGTGATCGACGTCCGGACCCCGGCGCTGGCCGTCGCCGAGCCGCTGCAGGCGGTCGCCGCCGCGACCGGGCTCGACGCGATGACGTTCGTGCTGACCGGGGGCGAGGACCACGCGCTGGTCGGCACCTTCGAGCCGGCCGACGTCCCGGACGGCTGGACCGTCATCGGAACGGTTGCTGAGGGCAATGAAAACCGCCCGGCCGGGACGGTCACCGTGGACGGCGAGCTGTTCGCGTCGCCGGCCGGTCACGCCCACTTCACGAGCTGACGGGGCGGCCCGCGATGAACGAACCGCTGACGCGGCGCGCCCGTGACGAACGCAACGAGCTAGGAGCCGAAGAGAGATGACGTCCGCCCCGCCCAGAGTGCTCACCGTCGCCGGGTCCGACTCCGGGGGTGGCGCCGGGATCCAGGCCGACCTGAAGGCGATGCTGGCCAACGGCGTGCACGGGATGAGCGTGCTCACGGCGATTACTGCGCAGAACAGCCTGGGGGTCCAGGGCGCCTGGGAGCTGCCGGCCGAGCAGGTGGAGGCCCAGTTCCGCAGTGTGGTCGACGACATCGGCGTGGACGCGGTGAAGACCGGCATGCTCGCTTCGGCGGACATGGTCCGAGTCGTCGCGGCCCTGCTGCGCACACTGCCGCCGGAGGTGCCCGTAGTGGTCGACCCGGTCGCGGTGTCGAAGCACGGCGACGCGCTGCTCGGTGCCGAGGCCATGGAGGCAGTCCGCTCCGAGGTGGTCCCGCTGGCGACGGTGCTGACGCCCAACCTCACCGAGCTCGGCCCGGTCGCCGGTGTGGAGCTGCGGACGGTGCAGGATCGGGAGCTGGCCGCCAAGATCCTGCTGGACGCCGGTGCGTCGTGGGTGCTGGTGAAGGGCGGTCATGACGGCGGCGACACCGCTGTCGACGTACTGCACGGGCCTGGCACCCGGCAGGAGTTCAGTGCGCCGCGGGCGGACAACCGGCACACCCACGGGACCGGCTGCACGCTGGCCAGCACCATCGCGTCGTACCTGGCCCGCGGGTACGACGTACCGTCGGCGGTAGGCGCCGCGAAGCAGTACATCAGCGGCGCGATCGCCAACGGGTTCGCCCTCGGGGGCGGGATCGGGCCGGTGGATCACGCATGGCAGTTCAGAGGGAGTGGTCAGTGAGCAAGCAGCAGCCGCCGGTCGACGGGCTGTGTGAGCAGTGCGGGTTCAACTACGGCACGGGTGACCTGCAGGGCACGGTGACGTTGCTGGTCCGGCAGGCGGCCGAGTCGGCGATGGCGCTGACCAAGGCGGCGGCCGGGCCGGACCCGGACGTCGTCCGGCTGCGGCCGGAGCCGGAGGTGTGGTCCGCGATCGAGTACGCGTGCCACGTCCGCGACGTGCTCGAGGTGCAGCGGCTGCGGATCGCGCAGTGCCTGGCCGAGGACCGGCCGGTGTACGCGCCGATGGACCGGACCGGCCGGGTCAAGCAGGACAAGTACGAGTTCCAGAACCCGGTCGAGGTCGGGGCCTCGGTGATGAAGTTCGCGCGCGAGTTCGGTGCGGCCGCGCGGGTGCTGACGCCGCCGGAGCTCGCGCGGCTCGGGCTCTACAACTACCCGGTTCGCGCGCCGCGCTCGCTGAGCTGGATCGTCCGCCACACCGCGCACGAGATCCAGCACCACCGGCACGACATCATCGAGATCCTCGCCAAGGTCGAACCGCCGATCGTTCCGGCCCCGAAGCCCGTCGTGGAGGAGACCACGGAGGAGGCCGGCGACCTGACCGCTGTAGTTGCCGAGGACAACGAAAGCTAACCGCGCGCGGCTTCCCAGGCGGTCAGTGCGGGCTCGCTCGTCAGGTGGTCGATGCCCAGGGCGCCCGCACCACGCAGTACGCCGTCGGTGGGGTGGGCGGCTTCGAGGACCGGCGGGGGAGCGGAGCGGCGGAACGTCATCAGGTTGTCCTCGTACGCCGAAGCAAAAGCGGCCGGAGCCGCCGCGCGCAGGGGGACGGCCAGCCCGCCGAGCGTGATGACGGCGGGGTCGTGGGCGTTGACGAGCCCGGCCAGACCGGCGCCGAGTGCTTCGGCGACCTTCGCGATGGCAGCCTCGGCGTGGGCAGGGTGCCGGCGGAGCAGGTCGTCGGCGTAGCTGTACGGATCCTCCGGCACCGGCTCACCCAAGTGCCGGGCGAGCGCGCGTCCGTCGATCTCCAGGTCCCAGCAGCCCCGCGCACCGCAGGGGCAGCGCACACTGCGATCGCCGTACGGCGTGTGCCCGTACTCGCCGGCCGTACCACTCGCCCCACCAACCGGTACGCCGTCCAGCAGCAGCGTCCCACCGATACCGACCTCGACGATCAAGTGCAGCGCCGTACCGGCTCCAGCAGCCGCACCGGTCCGAGCCTCGGCCACTCCGGCGAGCGTGGCGTCGTTGCCCGCGACCAGGAACAGCCCGGTGCCCTCGACGACCGGCGAGAGGTCCACGTCGTTCCAGGACAACGTCGACGCCTGCAGCAGCTCCAGCCCACGCACAGTGCCCGGTACGGCGAGCGCGACGGCCTGCAGGCGGTCGCCGTACTCCGCAGCTGCTCCAACGACCACCTCACGGAGCGCAGCCAGTACGGAAGCCGGACGATGACCCCGGTGCCGGTGGCCGGGCAGCTGCTCGAGTGAGCCGTCCAGCGACACCACACCGCTGCGCCAACCGCCCTGCCGGAGTTCCAGCGCCAGCACGACCGGCCCGAGCGGATGCGCCGCAAGCACTGTGGTGGGCCGGCCGCGGCCCTGGATCGGGGCCGGGGACTCGCTGAGTAGCTGAAGGTCCCGCAGCCGAGCGGTGACCTCGGTGGCCGAACCGGTGCTGAGCTGCAGCGCCCGCGCCACAGCTGCCCGAGTGATGCCCGGCTGGCGGCTCAGCAGGCCCAGCACCTCGGCAGCGGTCTGCCAGCGTCCTCTTCTGTTCACCATCAGCTCCAGGTTATCCTCGGACAACGAGCTTAATGGAGGCGGTTGTGAATCCACGGGACATCCACGCGGTGCTGTTCGACATGGACGGCACTCTGGTCGACTCCGACGCCGCCGTCGAGCGCGCCTGGACGACCTGGTCGGCCGAGTACGGCGTCGACGCGCAGCGGGTGCTCGCCGTCGCGCACGGCAGTCCGGCCGAGTCCGTGGTCGAGCTGGTGCTGCCCGGTCTCGAACCGACGGTCCGGGCGGCCGCCGCCGCCCGCCAGCACGAGCTGCAGTACGACGACCTGTCGGACGTCGTACCGACTCCCGGCGCGCACGAACTGCTCGACCTGCTGGCGAAGCGCGGCCTGCCCTGGGCCGTCGTCACCAGTGCGGACCAACGACTCGCCGACGCCAGGCTGGGCGCGGCCGGGATCGAGCCGAAGGTGCTGGTGACCATCGAGGACATCGCGCAGGGCAAGCCGCACCCCGAGGGATACCTGCGTGGCGCCGAGCTGCTCGGCGTACCGGCGACCGCCTGTCTGGTGGTGGAGGACGCCGAGGTCGGCCTGCAAGCCGGAAAGGCGGCCGGTGCCTATACGGCCGCGCTCAAGGGACTCGACGGGGACCTGAAGCTCACCGATCTGCACCAGCTCGCAGCACTGCTATGAGCCGGGTCGACCTGCGCATCGGCCTGGCCCTCTCGGCTCTGGGCTTCCTGCTGGCCGGTCTCGGTGCCTCGATCGCGGTGCTGGCCAGGGACCTCGACAAGTCGACCGACGAGCTGGCCATCCTCTCGTCCGCGTTCGCTGTCGGTCTGCTGATCGTCGCGGTCACCGGCCCGCTGATGCTCCGCACACACCACATCGGGACAGTCCTCCGCGCGGGCTCCCTCATCTGTGCGGTGGGTGCGGCGGCCCTCGCGCTCGCCCAGGGCTTCGCTCTGGCGGTAGCCGGTGGCCTGCTGATCGGAGTGGGTGGCGCACTGCTCGTCCTCGTCGCGCCGCTGCTGCTGCACGGACCGACCGCGGCCGCTCGCCTCACGCGAGTCAACGCCGTCTCCAGCGCCACGGGCATCCTTGCCCCGCTGGCGATCGGTGGCGTCGACGCACTCGGTACCACCGGTCGGATCGCCCTGCTGGCCGCGGTGCCACCACTGGTCGTGCTGGCTGCACTGGCAGGCCCTGGTGAGGCGCCGAGCCTAAAAGAAGCTCAGGGCGCTCCGAAGATTCAGGTACTCAAAGGCTGGCTGCGCGTCGTACTGGCTGTCGCCGTGGAGTTCTGCTTCGTCGTCTGGGCCGTGGCACGGCTCGCGGCGACCGGCGTACCGATGTCGACCGCAGCGCTGCTCGGCAGCGCCTTCCCAATCGGTATGGCCGCCGGACGAGCGGTCGGCCCGCTGCACTGGCGCGGCTTGTCCCCACTGATCCCGGCCGCGCTGCTGGCGACCGCAGGCACCCTGCTGGTCTGCCTCTTCAACCAGCCGGCCGCTGTCACCGCCGGCTTGGCCCTGGCAGGCCTGGGTGTCGCACCGCTCTACCCGCTCACCATCGCCACACTGGTCGCCATTCCCGGCATCAACCCGGCCCGGCTGGCAGCACTCGGCGCACTGGCCTCCGGTACGGCGATCCTGCTGGCCCCGACCTTCCTGGCCGCGCTGGCCGGCTGGCTGGACCTGCGGACCGCCTTCCTGATCCCGCTACCCCTGCTGGCGCTGCTCTGGGTCGTCAGTCGCGACCGGCAGCCCGTACCCGTGCAGGAGCCCGCGTAGCACCGGTACGCCGCTGGACAGGTCGAACTGCTCGGCGTACAGCCCGGCCTCCCGCGCGCCGTCGATGTTGGGCGCGGTGTCGTCGACGAACAGCACCGACGACGGCGGCAGGTCGATCGCGGTCACGATCGCCTTGAAGTACGCCGGATCCGGTTTCGCGACGCCCAGGTCGCACGAGTAGAACGACCGGTCGAACCACTGCCCGTAGTTGCGGCGGTCGTTCATGATCTCGCGCCGGTACGCCTGCTGGTTGGTGGCCAGGTGACAGGGGATCCCGGCCGCTCGCAGCTCCTGGACGACGTCGATCGCCTCCGGTACGGCGGCGAACTGCTCCCACAGCGCCAGGACCTCCGCCACCGGCGTGCTGACCTCCCAGCGTCGCAGCACCTCGGCCGTCGCCTCGCGGAAGTCTCCCTTGCCGGTCAGTGACGGACGTTCCGACGTCATCAGGTCGAGCACGAACTCCTCGGCGGACTGGTCCGGGCGGAGGAAGGTCCGCAGAGTGGCACGCCAGTCGACGGTCGGGACCTGGATCACGCCGTCGGCGTCGAACAGCACGGCTCGGATACGCATGGAACCATCCAACCAGGGATCAGGCGTCACCCCTTGACCGGTTCAGTTGGTATGCGCTTACCTTGAGGCCATCTGAACACTTGCCAACAACTTCTGGCGGAATCGAACACAGAGAGTTCGGTGAGGCATATGTCTCTGACCAGACGAAATTTCCTCGCCTTGACGGCGGGCGGAGCGGCGGCCGCGACGGGCCTGACCGGCTGCGGCTCCCAGACCTCGCTCGGCGCCGCCGACGAACTGAGCCTGTGGGCCTGGACCGGCTCGGTGAACGACGATCTGATCGCCCAGGCCGCGAAGGGGATCCCCGGGGCGACCGGGAAGAAGATCGCCCTGACCCGGATCGGCGGCGACTACCAGACGAAGCTGCTGACCTCGCTCGCCGGGAAGTCCATGGTGCCCGACATCGTCGGGATGAACGACGACGTGGCCACCTACTTCCCGAACGCCGACCAGTTCTACGACCTGCACGAACTGGGAGCGGACAAGTTCAAGGACAAGTTCCTGGAGTGGAAGTGGAAGCTGGGCATCACGCCGGAGAACCGGATGATGGCCTTTCCGATGGACACCGGCCCCACCGCGTTGTTCTACCGCCGAGACATCTTCGACAAGGCCGGTCTGCCGACCGAGCCCGCCGAGGTCGCAGCCGCCGCCTCCGAGTGGGCCAGCTACATCGAGCTCGGCAAGAAGCTCAAGCAGGCGGTGCCCGGCGCGGCGATCACCGACAACATCACCTCGGTCTTCCGCTATCGCCTGGCTCAGCTGCCGAAGCGCTACATGACGCCGGAAGGGCAGTACATCGGCGCCGAGGACGACATCAGGCAGGCCTGGGACCTGGCCGTCCAAGTGGTCAAGGAGGGCCTGTCGGCCGGGGCCCAGGACGGCAGCACCGATGCCAACGCCATCATCACCAACGGCCGGCTGGCCGCTTTCGTCGGCGCGGTCTGGTGGGCGCAGCTCGGCCCGAAGAACGCCGCGCCCAAGAGCAAGGGCAACTGGCGCGTGACCCCGGCACCTGGTGGGCCGGGCAACCGCGGCGGTTCGTTCCTCGCGATCACGAAGTACTGCAAGGACCCCGAGGCCGCGTTCGCGTTCATCACCTGGCTGGAGTCGGCCCAGAACCAGGCCCAGTCGTTCCTCGACCCGGTGCTGTTCCCCTCCACCCCGGCCAGCTACACCGACCCCAAGATGTCCGCACCGGACGAGTTCTTCGGCGGCCAGAAGATCGTCGACGTGTTCGCGGAGTCGGCGAAGAAGTACCCGGGCGCCTACTTCAGCCCGTACGACACGACCATCAACACCCCGCTGTGCGACGAGCTGGTCAACGTCGAGATCGGGAGCAAGACGTCCGACCAGGCCTGGCGCGACGCCCAGCGGCAGATCGACCGCGAGCTGACCAGGGCCGGGGTGATCTGATGGCCGTCAGCGACGCGTTACGCAGCCCGGCGGTGGTCTCCACCCAGGAGCCCGCTCCGAGCAAGCCGCCGAACAAGTTCAAGCAGGCTTTCCCGCAGTACGTCGCGGTCTCGCCGTTCTTCGTGCTGTTCGCGGTCTTCGGCGCGTTCCCGGTGTTCTTCTCGATCTGGCTGTCGTTCCACTCCTGGGACGGCATCGGCCAGATGACGTGGGTCGGGCTGGAGCAGTACAGCTACCTGCTCACCGACCCGACGTTCTGGAAGTCGATCACCAACACGCTCATCATCTGGGTGCTCTCGACCGTCCCGATGCTGCTGCTGGCCCTGGTGATCGCGAACTCGCTGCACAACGCGACCCGCTTCCGCAGCTTCTACCGGATCGCGTACTTCATCCCCAACATCACCTCGGTGGTCGCGGTCACGATGGTGTTCGGCTCGGTGTTCAGCAACAACTTCGGGCTGCTGAACGCGTTCCTGACCTCGATCGGGCTGGACAAGATCGAGTGGCTCAGCCAGCCGTGGGGGATCAAGATCGCGATCGCCACCATCGTGGCCTGGCGCTGGACCGGCTACAACGCGATCATCTTCCTGGCCGGCCTGCAGGCGATCTCGTCGGACATCTACGAGGCCGCCAAGGTCGACGGCGCGTCGTCGCGGCAGCAGTTCTGGCAGATCACCGTGCCGCTGCTGCGCCCGGTGATCCTGTTCACCGCGGTCACCTCGACGATCGGCGGGCTGCAGATCTTCACCGAGTCGCAGGTGCTGTTCGGCGCCAGCGGCTCGATCGGCGGGCCGGGCGACGGCGGTCTGACCATCGTGTCCTACCTGTACGACAACGCCTTCGGCTCCAACCAGTTCGGGTACGGCGCGGCGATCGGCTGGGCGCTGTTCATCCTGATCGTGCTGTTCTCGATCATCAACTGGCGCCTGATCGGCGGTCGCGACGACGAACGGATCACCAAGCGGGTCGCCCGCCGGGCGCAGCGCAAGATCGCCGCCGAGCGGGCCGGGACGGAGTACACCGATGCGCACTGAAAAAGTTCGTGAGGTGACCAGCCACGTCGTCCTGATGTTCGGGGTCCTGGTCTCGCTCTTCCCGTTCTACTGGATGCTGGTGATGGCCTCGAACACCACACCGGACATCTTCGCCTACCCGCCGAAGCTGCTGGTCGGTTCGCACCTGCTGGAGAACATGCGCAACGTGCTGGACAACATCGACTTCTTCGGCGCGATGCTGCTCACGCTGTTCGCGTCGCTCGGCGTCACCGTGCTGGTGCTGTTCTTCGACTCACTCGCGGCGTTCGCCTTCGCCAAGTACGAGTTCCCCGGCCGGAACCTGCTGTTCGGGATCCTGCTGGTCACCTTCATGATCCCGTCCCAGCTCGCGCTGGTGCCGCAGTTCGTCACACTGGCGGAGTTCGGCTGGATCGGGTCGCTGAAGGCGCTGATCATCCCGGGCGCGGCGAACGCGTTCGGCATCTTCTGGATGCGCCAGTACGCCAAGGGCGCGATCCCCGACGAACTGATCTCGGCCGCCAAGGTCGACGGCGCCGGCTTCTTCCGGCAGTACCTCACCGTCGGCCTGCCGGTGCTGCGGCCCGGTCTGGCCTTTCTCGGCATCTTCACCTTCATCAACGTCTGGAACGACTACCTCTGGCCGCTGATCGTGATGACCGATCCCAACCGGCTCACCCTCCAGGTCGCCCTTCAGCAGCTGAACGGTGTGTACGGCACCGACTACAGCATGGTGATGGCGGGCGCCCTGATGAGCGTGATCCCCTTGATCGGGGTCTTCATCATCGGCGGCCGCCACTTCATCGCCGACATCGCCGCCGGCGCCATGAAATTCTGATCGACCACTTCCCAAGGGGCATACGTGCAACTCGACAAGATTCGCTGGGGAATCCTGGGGACCGGCAACATCGCCTCCCGCTTCGCCAGTCAGCTCCCGTCCTCGTCCACCGGTGTGCTGGCCGCGGTCGGCAGCCGCAGCCAGGACTCGGCCGACGCGTTCGGGGACAAGTACTCGATCCCGAACCGGCACGCGTCGTACGAGGAACTGCTCGCCGACGACACCGTCGACGCCGTCTACATCGCCACGCCGCACCCGCTGCACCCGGAGTGGGCGATCAAGACGGCGGAGGCGGGCAAGCACGTGCTGTGCGAGAAGCCGCTCGCGATCAACCGGTCCTGGGCCGCGGCGATGATCGAGGCCGCGGTCCGCAACGACGTCCTCCTGATGGAGGCGTACATGTACCGCTGCCTGCCGCAGACCAAGCTGGTCGCCCAGCTGGTCCGCGACGGCGAGATCGGGACCGTGCACCAGATCCAGGCGTCGTTCGCGTTCCAGGCGCAGTTCCGGGCCGAGAGCCGGATCTTCGCCGACGAGCTGGCCGGCGGCGGCATCCTGGACGTCGGCGGCTACCCGGTCTCGTACGCCCGGCTGATCGCGGGAGCCGCGATCGGTCAGCCGTTCGCCGACCCGGCCGCGGTCACCGCGGCCGGCAAGGTCGGTGAGACCGGCGCCGACGAGTGGGCGGTCGCGACGCTGTTCTTCGACAGCGGGCTGACCGCGCAGGTGCAGACCGGTGTCCGGCTGAAGGACGAGCCGCTGGTCAAGATCCTCGGCAGCGACGGGTTCCTCGTGGTCGAGGACCCGTGGTTCGGGGGCGACGGCAAGCCGACGCACGTCACCGTGCACAAGATCGGCCAGGAGCCGCGGGACGTCTCCGCGGAGCCGGCCTTCATCTACGCCGCCGAGGCCGACGCGGTCGCCGCCGCGATCGAGCAGCGGCAGGCGCCCGAGATGTCCTGGGCCGACACGCTCGGCAACCTGGAGGTCCAGGACGAGTGGCGCAAGCTGATCGGGCAGCAGTACGCCAGTGAGCGCGACGACGCGGCGGTGCCGACCGCGACCGGGCGCCCGCTGGCCCGGCGCGACGACGCCCCGATGACGTACGGCAGCGTGCCCGGCGTGGACAAGCAGGTGTCCCGGCTGGTGATGGGCGTCGACAACCAGAACACGTTGCCGCACGCCGCGACGATCTTCGACGACTTCGTCGAGCGCGGCGGGACGACGTTCGACACGGCGTACATCTACGGCGGTGGGCGCGGTGAGCGGCTGCTCGGGCAGTGGATGAAATCCCGGGGCAACCGCGACGACGTGGTGGTCATCGGCAAGGGCGCGCACACGCCGCACTGCGACCCGGCGTCGATCGCCCGGCAGCTGGAGGAGAGCCTGCAGCGGCTGCAGACCGACCACGTCGACCTGTACCTGATGCACCGCGACAACGAGGAGATCCCGGTCGGGGAGTTCGTCGACGCGATGGACGAGCAGTTCCGGGCGGGCCGGTTCAAGGCGTTCGGCGGGTCGAACTGGAGCACCGCGCGCTTCGACGAGGCCAACGCGTACGCCGTGGCCAACGGCAAGCAGCCGCTGACCTTGCTGAGCAACCACCTCAGCCTGGCCCGCGCGTACGACGTACCGTGGAAGGGCTGCCGGCACGTCAGCGACGACGAGTCGCAGGCGTGGCTGCGGGAGCGGCAGGTCGCGCTGTTCCCGTGGTCGAGCCAGGCCCGCGGGTTCTTCACCGGGCGGGCCAAGCCGGAGGACACCTCCGACGAGGAGCTCGTGCGCTGCTTCTACTCCGACGAGAACTTCCAGCGCCTCGACCGCGCTCGGGAGCTGGCGTCGGCGAAGGGCGTGGAGCCGACCGCGATCGCGCTGGCCTGGCTGCTGCACCAGCCGTACCCGGTCTTCCCGCTGATCGGGCCCCGCCAGATCTCCGAGACCCGCACGTCGCTGCCGGGGCTCTCGGTCACCCTGACCGACGACGAGGTCGCCTACCTGACCGCGAACTGACGACTGGGCCGGCCTGCTCTCCGCGGGCCGGCCCAGTTCTGCTAGCTACCGGAGACGGTGACCTTCGTGAACAGCGGGCGGCCGCTCGGCGGCATCACGAAGTTCTGGACGCGGTCGCGGTGCGCGCTGTTGCTCGCGAGATCGGCCGGGAAGATGCCGACGGCATCCTTCCAGATCGTCTGCCCGGCCTCGGTGTACAGCTTGGCCCGCGCGCCCTGGTCGATCGACGTCCGGGCGTCGAGCAGCAGCTTGTCCAGCGCGGGGTTGCAGTACCCGTTGCGCTTGGCCGAGCAGATGTAGAGCCGAGCGAGCGTGTAGTCGGCGTCACCGGTGCCGCTGACGTTGGTCTGCAGGTTCATGTCCCAGTTCAGCTTGCCGAAGTCCTCGAGCCACTGGGCCCGCTCCTTCTCCAGCGGCTGCACCTTGACCCCGATCTTGGCCCAGTCCGAGATCATCGCCTGCGCCAGCGCGCGGATGTTCGGCCCACCTTCCAGCGGCCACTGCATCGACGTACTGAAGCCGTTCGGCAAGCCCGCCTGGGCGAGCAACTGCTTCGCCTTCGCCGGGTCGTACGCGTACGGCGCGAGCTTGGGCGCACCGATCACGCCCTGCGCGAGCGGTGCCTGCGCGACCGTCGCGAGGTCGCCGAACAGGTCGTTGACCGTGCCCTCGAGGTTCAGCGCGTGCCACATCGCCTGCCGGACCCGCGGGTCGTCGAACGGCTTGCGGTTGTGGTTGAACCAGTCGAAGTAGTACGTCCAGCTCGGCGTCGTCGCATAGCTGATGCCCTGGCTGTCCTTCACCGACGCGACCTGGTCCGGCGGGATCTGCGTGAGTACGTCGACCTCGCCGTTCTCCAGCCCGGTGATCCGCCCGGCCACCTCGGGGATGTTGACGAACTCGAGCTTCGACAGCTGCGGCGCACCGTCCCAATACGACGGATTGGCGGCGAGCTCGAGCTTCTCGTCGGGCTGGAACTGGCTGACCGTGAACGGACCGGTCCCGATCGGCTTGGTGAAGAAACCGTCGGCGTCGACCTTGCCGCCCGGGCCGATGAACAGCAGCGTCAGCGAGCTGAGCAGCGTGCCGAGCGGCTTGCCCGTCTTCACCGTGACCGTCGCGTCGTCGGTCGCCGCGAACGACGTCACGCTCGCGTAGAGCGGGACCAGCGGGCCGTCCAGCTTCTGGTGCCGCTGGTACGACGCGACGACGTCCTTGGCGGTGAACGGCGTACCGTCGCTGAACTTCACGCCCTCGCGCAGCTTGAACACCCACGTGTTCGGGTCCGGGTTCTGCCAGGACACGGCCAGCACCGGGACGATCTTGCCGTCGTCGACGCGGACCAGCGGTTCCATGATCTGCTGGATCGCGGTCTGGACCGCCTCCTCACCGGCGTACTTGTGGGTGTCCAGGGAGACCGGGAACATCGCCGGCGCGTAGCGCAGCACCTGGTCGCCGGCACCCGGTTCGCTGGCCGGGGAACAAGCGCTCAGGGCGGTCACGGCGACCAGTGCGGCCACCACCAGTTTTCGCTTCATCAGTTCTCCTCGTGGCGGGTGAAGGTGTAGGTGGCGGCGACCGGGTAGTGGTCGGACGGCGCGCGGCCGGCCCGGAAGTAGTCGACGACCTCGCTGGTGCGGACCGCGAGCGGGCCGCGGGAGAAGATCCAGTCGATCGCCTTGGGCGGGGAGGCGAGCGGCGAGAGCTTCGTACCGATCGGGCCGGGCGCGACGGTCGGGATGACCGGGTGCGTGGCGGGGGAGTGGCGGCCGAGCGCGGTGAAGCTGTCGAGAAAGCCGGCGTTGCCGAGTTCCCACTGGGGTGGGCCGATGTCGTTGATGTCGACGGTGAACAGGCACGCACCGGTGCCGGCCAGACGTTCGAGCTCCTCGGCGATCCGGCGGGCCTGGGCGACGCGGCGGTTGACGTGGTCGGCGCGTTCGTCGGGGTGGCCGGGCCAGGTCAGGTGCGCCGTACTGAAGAGCAGGTCGGGGCCGTCGTGCGGTCGGAGGCGGACCCAGAAGAGCTTGGCGTCGGGGGAGAGGATGCCGACGTCCTCGGCGCCGTACTCGAGCGGTGTGAAGAGGTCGCGGCGCCACCAGAGGTTGCTCTGCGTCTCCCAGCCTCCTGCTTCGTGGACCCGGTCGTGGGTGGTGAGGGTCTTGTCGAGCAGGTCTCTGGTGACACCTCTGAGCTCCTGTACGGCGAGGAGGTCGGGTGGGCGGGTCTCGAAGAGGCCGGTGATCGCGTCGCGGCGTTGGTCCAGGTGGAAGTCGGCCCACAGGTTGTAGGTCATCGCGACGAAGGTGAACGTGCTGAGGCTCATGCCGGCTGCTCCTCGGAGGAGGTGGTGAGGACGGACGTCGGCGTGTTGTAGGCCGCGAGGCTGCTCGCGGTGAGCCGCTCGTCCACCCGCAGGATGGTGAGCGAGCAGTTGCCCGGGGGATCGAGGAGGACCTGGTCACCGGCTGGGAGCCGGAGCGCGGACGCGGCGGCGACGCGGATCGGGCCGCCGTGGGTGCCGACCAGGACTCGGCGGGCGCCGCTGGCGGCAATCTCTTGCACTGCTTCCCAGACGCGGGTGCGGAGTTGGGCAAAGGTCTCTCCGCCGCCGCGGGCGACGTCTTCGCCGCGGGCGAAGGCGGCGACGACCTCGGGCTCTTCGGCCAGGACTTCGGTGAAGGTGCGGCCGCCCCAGGTGCCGACGTCGATCTCCCGCCAGCGCGGATCGATGCGCACAAGTGGGACCCGGCCGGTACTTGTGGTGCCCGTGCCGGGTGGTGGGCTGGTGGCGTCCAGGTACGGGCGGAGGGTTTCGGTGACGCGTTGGAGGTCGCTCGCGACGATCGCGTCGAACGGCGTACTGCTCAAGTAGTCGGCGGCAAACTTGGCCTGCTCGTGGCCGAGTGGGCTGAGGCCGGTGCCTTGCTGGCCCTGGTAGCGGTCTTCGGCGTTCCAGAGGGACTCGCCGTGGCGGAGGAGGACGAGTTCTACGGTCATGTGGGGGCTCCGGCGAAGTGGCAGGCGGCGGGGTGCTGGGCGAGGCGGATCTCCAGCGCGGGGTCGGTAGTGGCGCAGGTGTCCTCGGCCTTCCAGCACCGCGTCCGGAAGCGGCAGCCGGACGGCGGGTCCGCGGGGGACGGGACGTCGCCGCCGATGATGATCTGCTCGCGCGGCGGGCGGGTCCACGGCTTCGGATCCGGTACGGCGGACAGCAGCGCCTGCGTGTACGGGTGGATCGGGCCCGAGAACAGCTCGTCCTGCGGCGCGGTCTCGACGATCCGGCCGAGGTACATCACGGCGACCTGGTCGGAGATGTGCCGTACGACGGAGAGGTCGTGGGCGATGAACAGGTAGGCGAGGCCGAGGTCGCTGCGGAGGTCGGCCAACAGGTTGAGGACCTGGGCCTGCACCGACACGTCGAGCGCGGAGACCGCCTCGTCGCAGATCACCAGCTTGGGGCGGAGCGCGAGGGCGCGGGCGATGCCGATCCGCTGGCGCTGGCCGCCGGAGAACTGGTGGGGGTACCGGCGGGCGTGATCGGGGTTGAGGCCGACGCGTTCGAGCAGGTCTCGGGCTTCGGTGTGGTGCTTGGCGCGCGGTACGACGTCGGGGTGGATCTCCCAGGCTTCCGTGATGATCTGCTCGACCGTCGCGCGGGGGTTCAGGGAGGCGTACGGGTCCTGGAAGATCATCTGGAGCTGGCGGCGAACGCGGCGCATCGATGCCTTGGGCAATGAAGTCAGCTCTTCGCCCTCGAAGAGGATGCTGCCGGAGGTGGCCTTCTCGAGGCCGACGATCGTGCGGGCGACCGTCGACTTGCCGGACCCGGATTCGCCGACCAGGCCGAGGGTGCCGCCGGGCAGGACGTCGAAGGAGACCCCGGCGACGGCTTGGATCTGGCCGACGGTCCGGCGAAGGACCGAAGAGCGCAGGGGGAAGGAGGTATGGAGGTCACGCACCGAGAGCAAGGGAGTTTCAGACATGCAGAACTCCCTGGTTCAAGGGGTGGTGGCAGGCCGATTGATGACTTCTTCCGGTAAGTACTGGTTCCTGCTCAGTGCACTGGTGATCGGCGTACTGGCAGCGGGGTCTGAAGGAACAGCCGGAAGGAAGCGCCAGGAGGTCCGGTGGGGAGCCCTGGATGGGGGTGAGGCGTTGGCGAGGGCCGTCGATCACCGGGACGGACGCCATCAGGCCGGCGGTGTAAGGATGTGCGCTGTGGTCGTAGACCTCGCGGATCGGGCCGGTCTCGACCACGCGGCCGGCGTACATCATCACGACGCGGTCGGCGACGTCGGCGACGACGCCGAGGTCGTGGGTGATCAGGACCAGCGACATGCCCTCCTCGGCCTGCAGGCGGGCGAGCAGTTGCATGATCTGGGCCTGGACGGTGACGTCGAGGGCGGTCGTCGGTTCGTCGGCGATCAGCAGCTTCGGCGACAGCGCGAGCGCCATCGCGATCATCACCCGCTGCCGCATCCCCCCGGAGAACTGGTGCGGGTAGTCGTCCAGCCGCTTCTCGGCCGCGGGGATGCCGACGCGACGCATCAGGTCGAGCGCCTCGGCGCGGGCCTGCTTGCGGGAAGCGCCGCGGTGCTTGCGGAACATCTCGCCGATCTGCGCGCCGACCCGGAAGACCGGGTTGAGCGAGCTGAGCGGGTCCTGGAAGACCATCGCGATCTCCCGGCCGCGCAGGCTGCCCGCTGTCCCGGGGGCGAGCAGGTCGCGGCCGTCGTACGAGATGGTGCCGCCGGTGACCTTGCCCGCGGGCTTGGGGACGATGCCGAGCACGGCCTGCGCGGTGACGCTCTTGCCGCTGCCGGACTCGCCGAGCAGTGCGACGGTCTCACCGGGCCGGACGTCGAACGACGCGCCGTCGACCGCCTTCACCGTGCCGGCGGACGTGGAGAACTCGACGCGGAGATCCTTGACTTGGAGCAGCGTCATCACAGGCTCCTCAGCCGCGGGTCGTAGCGGTCGCGCAAGGCATCACCCAGTACGCCGAGGGAGATCACCAGGAAGGCCAGCGCGATCCCGGGCACGGTCGAGATCCACCAGGCGTCGGCGAGGTAGTTGCGGCCGTTGGCGATCGTGACGCCCCAGCTCGGCGTACTGGCCGGGGTACCGAGACCGAGGAAGCTGAGCGACGCCTCGGCGAGGATGACGTGACCGATCTCGACCGTCGCGACGACCAGGACGGGCGCGACCGAGGCGGGGAGCACGCACCGGCGGATCAGGCGCCAGGTGCCGGCGCCGAGCGTCCTCGACGCGTCGACGAACTCGCGGCGCCGGGTGGCCAGGGCTTGGCCGCGGGCGACCCGGGCGAACGTGACCCAGTTGGAGACCGCGAGCACGATCACCACGTTGACCACACTCGGGCCGAGCAGGGCCGCGATGAAGATCGCCAGCAGGATCGAGGGGAACGCCAGTTGGATGTCGGCCAGGCGCATCAGTACGCCGTCCAGCCAGCCGCCGAAGTAGCCGGCCGCGATCCCGACGGTGACGCCGATCGTCCCGGCCAGCAGCAGCGTGGCCAGGCCGACGGCGATCGAGATCCTTGCCCCCTGCAACATCTGGGCGAGCAGGTCCTGGCCGACCTGGTCGGTGCCGAAGATCGCCAGCGAGCCGTCGGACAGCCGGCTGCCGGGTGGTTTCAGGCGGTCCGCGGTACGGGTCGCGACGGAGTCGAAGCCGATCAGGAAGGGACCGGCGACGGCGGCCACGACGTAGACCGCGATCACGATCAGGCCGAACCGGATACGGGCGTTGCCGGCCCTGGTCTTCCGGGCGGTTCGGACGGTGGGGAGGGCGAGTTCAGCGGACGTCATCGGTCACCAGCCAGGCGGACGCGGGGGTCCAGGAAGCCGTAGAGCAGGTCCACGAGCAGGTTGATCAGGACGAAGATGGTGGCCACCAGGAGGATGGCGGCCTGGACGACGCCGTAGTCGCGCTTGCCGATCGAGTCGATCAGCAGCCGGCCGACGCCCGGCCAGGCGAAGACGGTCTCGACGATCACGGTCCCGCCGAGCAGCGCGCCGAACTGGAGACCGACGACGGTGACGATCGGGATCAGGGCGTTGCGCAGGGCGTGGACGAGGATCACGCCGCCCTCGGCCAGGCCTTTCGCGCGGGCGGTCTGCACGTAGCCCTCGTGCACGACCTCGAGCAGGCCGCTGCGGGTGAGGCGGACCAGGATCGCGAGGAACGGCAGCGCGAGGGTGACGGTCGGGAGGACGAGATGGGCCCAGCTGCCGGAGCCGGAGCTCGGGAGGACCTGGAGGTTGCGGGAGAAGACCAGGATCATCACGATGCCGAGCCAGAACGACGGGGTGGACTGGCCGAGCAGGGAGAACACGGAGATCGTCCGGTCGAGCCAGGTGTTGGCCCTGAGCGCGGCGACCACGCCGAGCGGCAGCCCGATCAGGAGCGACAGCAGGAGCGCCGTACTGGCCAGCTGGATCGTGGCGGGGACTCGTTGCATCACCAGGGTCATCGAGTCGGTGCTGAGCCGGAACGACTGGCCGAAGTCGAGGTGCACGACGTTGGTCAGGTACGTCGCGTACTGCTGCGCCAGCGAGTGGTCGAGGCCGAGCTGGGCCCGGAGCGCGTCGACCTGGGCCTGGTCGGCGTCGGGGCCGAGCATGATGTACGCCGGGTCGCCGGGGACCAGGCGGAGTACGACGAAGATGATCGTCACCGCGCCCCAGAGCACGAAGATCGAGAAGAAGAGGCGCCGGACGACGTACGCCCCCATCAGGCGCCTCTCCGCAGGAGTGCTTCGGTGAGAGTGGGTCCGAGCTGAACTGCTGCCCGGTGCAGGACCGGGAGCGAGCGCCGGATGTCGGCCAGTGATGCCGGGTGAGGTAGTTCGGCACCGAGTGCGCCGACGCAGTGGCCGATGCCGTCGGGTACTGGTACGGCCACCATCCGAGGCAGGCCGGCGACCGGCCGGGCGTTGTGGGCGAAGCCGACTTCTCGTACTCGTTGCAGGGCTTTCTGTAGGTCGGGCCCGGCTTCTACTTGTTCTGCAGGGAGGGCTGCCAGGTACGCACGGCCCAATGCGCTTCCACGCAAGGGAACCGCGTCACCTGAGGTGACTGTGCCTGTCAGTCCGGCAACAGCACTCACTTCCAGCACTGTGCCGGCTGTGCGGGGGAGGGGCCTCGCCAGCACCACCAGGCAGTTGAGGCGGTGGGCTGCCTCGGTGAGGAGATCGGGCTGGGGCGTGGTGGTGCGGCGGAGGGTGGCCAGGCCGTCGACCGCGCAGTAGAGGTGGTCGTCGACCCGGCGGGCCAGGCCGTGGGCGCAGAAGGTCGCGAGGATGCGGTGGACCGTGCTCTTGTGCAGGCCGATCGTGACGGCCAGCTCGGTCACGCCGTACGGGCGGTCCTGGCGGTTCAGCTCGGCGAGCACGGTGAGAGCTCGGCTCAGCGACTGCATGGCGACCTCGATTCAGGCAGAGGAGAGTCGCTACATGAACGTTAACGGTAGCGTTAATGCACCGTAGAAGCGTGGTATTTGAGTGTCAAGAGACCAGCGTTCCGGAGGATGCAACGGTCGATTGACGGCAAATTCCCGTGAACGTTAACTTCAGGAGCCCTTCACCCCCGACCTCCTGAGGAGGCCCCGCGTGACACTGTCCGATGCAGGGTCCGACATCCGGTCCGCCTTGCTGGCCGCCGACCCTCGGCTCTCGAAGTTCAAGCCGCTGCCCCGGATCCTGGCCTTCGACGAGTTCGACAGCGGTACGCACGGCTGGTGCGAGCTGCTCGGCAACTACAACGGCCGCGGCGACCTGAGCACGGTCGACGCCCACATGCGCGACTTCCGGCCGCCGCAGCTGTCGGCCTGCAACTTCTTCGACATCGGCACCCACGGCGCGATGAGCGGCACGTACGCGCTCAAGCTCGCCACCCGGCCGCACAAGGGTCACACCGCGGTCGCGATCCGCCGGCTCACGATGAGCGGCCGTGGCCTGGTCCAGCTGGAGACGTACTTCGCCTTCAAGTCCGAGGCGACGCTCGGCGGTGGCGACGAGCTCGACACCTTCGGCGACGTCCAGTGGGACGGCAACACGCACCCGTCCGAGGCGCAGTTCGGCGCGTTCACCGTCGCGACCGATCTGTGCGGTGACGGCGGTCTGCGCTACCACACCGTCGCGCGCTACCAGAACACCGATCTGGACAACCACTTCACCCGGCGCTGGATGGCCCCGACCGTGCCCGAGCCGACACCGCGCGAGCACTTCGAGGGCAAGGTGAAGCTCGAGTACGCCGCCGACTTCACCGCGCCGAACCCGGAGGACTGGCAGGCCTTCGGCGACCCGCAGGAGCTCTGCTACAACGAGGTCCCGACCAAGGTGAACTGGCACTACCTGCGCTGGCTGGTCGACACCGACGCCCGCAAGAACGTCGAGCTGCAGGTCAACGACCGGGTGATGGACATGCGCGACGTGCCCGTTCCGCCGTACGAGGAACGGTACGAGACGCTCGAGAACCTGCTGAACTTCTACTTCTCGGTGCGCACCCACTCGGACGTGCGCAACTTCCTGTTCCTCGACTCCGTGCTCATCTCGGTGGATTGGTAGGTGACGGCCATGCGGCAGTCCATGACGGCGGTCCTCGAACGCGACACCGAGTTCGCGAAAGACTTCGGCACCGAGCCGTACGAGGTGGCCTGGGCCGGTGAGGCCCGTTGGTTCGTCCAGCACGTCGACGGCGACGGCACGGCGCGCTACGTCACGCAGGTCTCGCCGGACGGCATCACCTGGTGCGACCTGGACGGCACCGAGCACGCGGTCGAGCCGGGCGCGCTGGTGTCCTGGCCGGCGGCCGGGTTCGGCCACTGGCTGCGGTTGCGCGCGGTCGTCGACGGCACGGTGCGCGTGCGCATCCACCTGGCGATCAAGGCTTAGTGTTCTCAGCCTGAAGGTGGGGGACGGGGAGGTGCGATGACGGAGGCTCGGCGGGCGACGCTGCGCGACATCGCCGGTGCGCTGGGGCTGTCGGTCAACACGGTGTCCCGCGCGCTGGCCGACAAGGACAGTGTCAGCGCGGCCACGCGCGCCGCCGTACGGGCCGAGGCGGCGCGAATCGGTTACGTGCCGAACTCGCTGGCCCGGTCGCTCGTGCTCGGCTCGGCGATGACGCTCGGACTGGTCATCACCAACCCGTCCAACCCGTTCTACGCGCAGCTGATCAGCAGCATCGAGCTCGGCGCCCGCGCGCAGGGGTACTCGTTGCTGCTGCTGGTCACCGACGAGAGCGCCGAGAACGAGCAGCGCGCCACGGACGCGCTGCTGCGGTCGGCGGTCGACGGCGCGATCGTCGTCCCGGTGCAGGACGAGTGGGACCACTGGCGGCGGGTCCGCGACTCCGGGATCCCGATGGTGTTCGTGAACCGCGACGTGCCCGAGGTCGACTGCGACATGGTCGGGGTCGACAACGAGCGCGGCGGGTACGAGGCGACCGCGCACCTGATCGCCGGGGGCGCCCGGCGGTTGCTGGTGCTGGAGGAGGACCTGCCGATCACGACGACGGCCGATCGCGTCGCCGGGTTCCGGCGGGCGATGGGCGACACCGGGCTGGAGGTGTCGGACGGCAGCGTGCGCGCCGTACCGACGAAGCGGTACGACTCGTTGGCGTTGCCGTGGCAGCCGGAGGAGGCCTACCGGGTCGCGTCGGCCGTGCTGGCCTCGGGTGAGCGGCCGGACGGGATCGTCACCGGGAACGACTACTTCGCGCTCGGACTGCTGCGGGCGCTGGCGGAGGCCGGGCTCGGCGTACCGGGTGAGGTGGCGGTCACCGGGTACGGCGACCACCCGTACGCCGGGTACCTGCAGACCCCGTTGACGACGGTCCGGCTGCCGGCCGCGGAGGTCGGCACGACGGCCGTCGAACTGCTGTTGCGGAGGATCCGTGAGCGGAGCTCGGACCGACCGCGTAAGATCCTCATCAGGCCCGAGCTCGTGGTACGAGCTTCGACGGCGAACTGACCCCCTGTGGCCTGGATCACGGCCCAGGACCGAATTGGTCGGGCCTGCAGACGCTGTGTAACATGGTCTGTCGGCGTACGACCCTGAACACCCTTGACCACGGAGAATCATGTCTAAGAAGTGCGATGTTTGCGGCAAGCAGCCGACGTTCGGCAACAGTGTTGCCCGGCTGGGTAAGGGCGCGATGATCCGCCGGGTCAAGGCGCGTACGCCGCGGCGGTTCAACCCCAACATTCAGCCGTTCCTGGCGGTCATCAAGGGCACCCCGACCAAGCTGAAGGTCTGCACCTCCTGCATCAAGGCGGGCAAGGTTCAGCGCGTCGTCGGCTAGTACTCTTCCGGCTCCCCGATGAGCCGGTCTCCGTGCAGGGCCTCGTAGGCGCCCGGGATCTCCCGGGCGCCTGCTGCTGTTGTACGACGGCCCTCAGCGGGCGCGCGCGACGACGGTGATCTCGCGGCGGTTGTGGTGCAGCTGGCGGGCGTGCAGGACGTCGTACTCCTTGCCCAGGACATCCATTCCGCGGCGGGCGGCGTCGAGCGGGTTGCGGCCGCCGCCCTTCAGGGTCACCACGGCCAGCGCGCCACGGCGCAGGTGCGGTACGGCGTCGAGCATGACCCGGGCGCTCATCACCTGGTCCATCCGCATGTCGTTGACGACCACGTCGAAGCGCAGGTCGTTGCGGCGGAAGAACTCGCCGGCCGTGGTGGCGACGTGGTGGATCCGCCGGTCGCCGTCGAGGCGCGGGTCGAGCGCACCGGGGTCGACGGACCAGACCTCCTGGTCGTACTGCCGCAGGATGCGCGTCCAGCCACCCGGGCTGGCGCCGAGGTCGAGTCCCTTGCCACCCGGCTTCAGACCGAGGTGGAAGGTCCGGATCGCTTCCTCGAGCTTGAACTCCGAGCGCGAGACGCGCTCGTCGGACCGCGCCAGGCGCATCCGGCCACCGGGCCAGTCCGCGAGGCTGTCCTCGAGCTGGTTGAGGCCGATGAGGACGGCTCGGTCGGAGACGAAGCAGGACACGACGACGTCCTGCTCCGACCGCGTGACCTCGATGCCGCGCGCGCCGAGCGCTTCGTCGAGCAGGTGGTAGTAGGTACCGCCCGTGCCCGCGCCGTCGGTCCAGGTCTGGACGGCGAGCGCCTGCGGGTGCTTGGGGAGCTCGGCCAGGACCAGCTCGGCGAGCTCGTGCGGAGGCGGTACGTCGGCCGGCGGGAAGCTCGCGATCTCGACGGTCAGGTGGCGGACGAAGATGATCCGGCCGTCGTCGCAGGCTCTGGCCAGCTCGGCGATCGGCGGCGCGTTGTCGACGATTCGACCGAGGTCGCCGCTGACCCGCTCGACCGCGACCTGCCGGCCGAACTCCTCCCGGAGCTCCCGCACCGCCAGGTCGTAACTGTCGGGGGACACGGAGAACAGGATCGGAGCAGCTGAGGCAGGCACAACACATCGTAAGTGCTGGGGCACCGGATAACCTTCCCGGCGTGGAAGAGCTGACGGTCGGGGTGCTGCGGAGCTGGGCCCGTACGGCGCTCGTCGAGCTGGGGCGGGCACGGACCGAGATCGACGATCTCAACGTGTACCCGGTCCCGGACGGCGACACGGGCACCAACCTGTACCTGACCTGGGAGGCCGCGTGCGACGCGCTGCCCGAGGGGGAGCTGACGTTCGCGGAGGCCGTGCAGGCGTTCGGGCGCGGGGCCTTGCTGGGGGCGCGGGGGAACTCCGGGGTGATCACCTCGCAGCTCGTACGGGCTTGTGGGCTGAGGCTGGTGGAGAACTTGCCGCGGCTTGACGCTGCGCACGGGGACTCGGTCGGGGGTTCCGACTTGGAGGTGAGCGCCGGGCGGGGTGGGAGCGCGGGGGCGAGCGGGAGCGCCGGGCGGCTTGCTGATCCGCGGATGAGCGAGCCCGTGGCGTTCGCCGACGCGCTGGTGTTTGCCGCCGATGCGGCGTACGGCGCTGTCGCTCGGCCGGTCGAGGGGACGATGCTCACCGTCGCCCGGGCTGCTGCGGATGCGGCGCTCGCGGCGGCCAACGAGGGGAAGAACCTGGCTGAGGTCTGTCTGGTCGCCGTGGCGGCGGCGCGGGTGGCGCTGACGAAGACGACCGAGCAGTTGGATGTACTCAAGCGTGCGGGGGTGGTCGACGCCGGGGGAGCGGGGCTGGTGGTGATCCTGGGCGCGATGGAGCAAGTGCTCTCGGGGCGTGGTCCCGCGCAGAGCACCGGGGTGCCGCACCGCGTCGTACCGGAGGAGGCCGCTGACGAGCTCGGGCCCGACGGGCCGGCGTACGAGGTGATGTACCTGCTCGACGCGGGGGACGACTCGATCGGGGAGCTTCGGCGGGAGCTGACGGGGTTGGGCGACTCCGTGGTGGTCGTGGGCGGCGACGGGCTCTGGAACGTGCACGTGCACACCGACGACGTCGGTGCGGCGATCGAGCTGGGGATCGGCGTCGGGCGTCCGCACCGGATCCGGGTCACGCACTTCGCGGATCTCCAGCCGCATCAGCCGGTCCCAGGTCGCGCGGTGATCGCAGTGGCGGCGGGCGACGGGCTCGCCGAGCTGTTCGGTGAAGCCGGAGCGATCGTCGTACGGGGTGGGCCTGGGCGGCGGTGCTCGACCGGGGAGCTGCTCCGGGCGATCGAGCAGTCGAAGGCACCCGAGATCGTGCTGCTGCCGAACGACAAGGACTCGATCGCGGTCGCCGAGGCCGCGGCGACGGCGGCGCGGCAGGACGGCGTACGGGTCGCTGTGATCCCGACCCGCGCGCAGGTCCAAGGACTCGCGGCGATCGCCGTGCACGACCCCGAGCGCAGCTTCGACGACGACGTCGTCCACCTCTCGGCCGCGGCCGGTCAGACCCGCCACGGCGCGGTCACGATCGCGGTCAAGGACGCCTGGACGATGGCCGGGACCTGCCGGATCGGCGACGCGCTGGGCGTGGTCGACGGCGACTTCACGCTGATCACCGAGGATCTGGTGACGGCCGCGACCGGCGTCGTGGACCGCCTGCTCGGCGGCGGTGGCGAGCTGATGACGGTGGTCAGCGGCCGCGACACGGACCCCGCGCTGGTCGAGGCGGTGGTGCGGCACGTGCGCCGGCACCGCAAAGATGTCGATGTGATGGTGTACGACGGTGGGCAGGAGCGGTACCCGTTGCTGATCGGGGTGGAATGAAGACAGACATCGACCGGAAGCTGCGCGACTTCCTCGGCGCCCGGACGGCGAAGACGTTCTCCGAGGTGCTCGGCCTCGAGACCGTCGGCGAGCTGCTGCGGCACTACCCGCGGCGCTACCTGAAGAAGGGCGAGCTGACGCCGTTCGACGAGCTGGAGGTCGGCGACCAGGCGACCGTCAACGGCAAGGTGAAGAAGGTCACCGTGCGCTCGCTGGACTCCAAGCAGGAGATCCGGCCGGACGAGGTGAACAAATTCCGCCGGCACAAGACGATCACCAAGGTCGTGGTCACCGACGGGCGCAACGACCTGGAGCTGGCGTTCTTCAACCAGCCCTGGCTGGCCAACAAGCTGACGCCCGGGACGGCGGCGCTGTTCTGGGGCGAGGTGACGAAGTTCCGCGACATCCTGCAGCTGAAGGGCCCCGGCACCGAGATCCTCGACGAGGACGACCTCAGCGAGGCCGAGATCGAGCGCCGGGCCAAGCCGTTCCGGCCGCTCTACCCGGCCACCGCGAAGTTGCCCACGGCCACCATCGAGCGCAGCCTGAAGATCGTCCTGGACAACCTCGAGGAGCTCGAGGACCCGATCCCGGAGCTGATCCTGGGCAACGAGAAGCTGCTCGGACTGCGCGACGCCCTGCAGAAGATCCATCTGCCGGAGACACTGCAGGACATCGAGGCCGCGCAGAAGCGGTTCCGGTTCGAGGAAGCGCTGGTGATGCAGACGATCCTGGCCCAGCGCCGGGCCGTCACCGACGCGCTGAAGGCGATCCCGCGGGAGCGGACGGCCGGCGGGCTGCTGGACGACTTCGACGCGCGGCTGCCGTTCGCGCTGACCGCGGGCCAGGCGGAGGTGGGCGACGAGATCTTCGCCGACATCGCGCGGCCGCACCCGATGCACCGGCTGCTGCAGGGCGAGGTCGGTTCGGGCAAGACCGTGGTCGCGCTGCGGGCGATGCTGTCGGTCGTCGACGCGGGCGGCCAGGCCGTCCTGCTCGCGCCGACCGAGGTGCTCGCGACGCAGCACCACAAGACGCTGACCAAGATGCTCGGTGAGCTGGCCGAGCAGGGCATGCTCGGCGGCGCCGACCGCGCGACGCGGGTCGGCCTGCTGACCGGTTCGCTGAACGCGGCCTCCCGCCGTACGGCGATGCTGGACGCGGCGAGCGGCGCCGCGGGGATCGTCGTCGGCACGCACGCGCTGCTGGAGGACAAGGTCCAGTTCGCCGACCTCGGTCTCGTGGTGGTCGACGAGCAGCACCGGTTCGGCGTCGAGCAGCGGGCCGCGCTGAGCACGAAGTCGGGGGAGAACACCCCGCACGTGCTGGTGATGACCGCGACGCCGATCCCGCGCACGGTCGCGATGACCGTGTTCGGCGACCTGTCGGTGTCGACGCTGACCGAGCTGCCGGCCGGGCGGTCGCCGATCAAGTCGTCGGTGGTCCCGGCGCGCGAGAAGCCGGCCTGGTTGGAGCGCGCGTGGGAGCGGGTCCGCGAGGAGGTCCAGAAGGGGCATCAGGCGTACGTCGTGTGCCCGCGGATCGGCGACGACGTGAAGAACGCGACCGACGAGGAAGGCGAGTTCGCGTCCGGTGCCGAGGACGAGGACGCCGGGGCCAAGGGCAAGCCGCGGCCGGCGATCTCCGTGCTGCAGGTGGCCGAGGTGCTGGCCGAGGTGCTGCCGGACCTGCGGCAGGCGGTGCTGCACGGGCGGCTCCCGGCCGACGAGAAGGACGCGGTGATGTCGAAGTTCGCCGCGGGGGAGACCGACGTGCTGATCGCGACCACCGTGATCGAGGTCGGCGTCGACGTTCCGAACGCCTCGACGATGGTGGTGATGGACGCCGACCGGTTCGGCATCTCGCAGCTGCACCAGCTGCGCGGCCGGGTCGGGCGGGGCAAGGTGCCGGGCCTGTGCCTGCTGGTCACCGACGGCTGGCCGGGGTCGACGTCGCGCGAGCGGCTGGACGCGGTCGCCTCGACGACGGACGGGTTCGAGCTGTCCCGGATCGACCTGGAGAACCGGCGGGAGGGCGACGTGCTCGGGGTGGCGCAGTCGGGGCGTCGTACGAGCTTGAAGTTGCTCAGTGTGCTGCGCGACGAGGACGTCATCTACGCCGCTCGGCACGTGGCGAACTCGATCGTCTCGGTGGACGCTTCGCTTGCGGAGTACCCGGCTCTGAAAGCCTTTGTGGCCGAGACTTTGGAGTCCGAAGCGGCCGAGTACCTGGAGAAGACGTGAGCGTGCATTTGGCGTCGACTTCGTCGCCGCGGGTTTTGGGGCTTGATCTCCCGCTCTTCCCTCGTCGGTCGGTCGCTGCGCTCCCTCCCTCCTCAGTCCAGAGCGGGAGGCCCCAAAACCTTCGGGGACTCGACTCAGGTCGGGAGGGAAGGTGACTCGGATTATTGCCGGGGTCGCCGGTGGGCGGCGGATCTCGGTGCCTGCCGGGACGGGGACCAGGCCGACCGGGGACCGGGTGCGGGAGGCGATGTTCGCGTCCGTGGAGACCGAGTTCGGCGGGATGCAGGACCTGTCCGTGATCGACCTGTACGCCGGGTCCGGCGCGATCGGGCTGGAGGCGCTGTCGCGCGGCGCGGCGCGCGTCGTACTGGTGGAGCAGGACCGCAAGGCCGCCGAGGTGATCGCGGCGAACATCCGCGCGGTCGGGCTGCCCGGCGCGACGCTGCTCACCCGGCCGGTGGAGAAGGTTGCCCAGGGCGACAACTCCGGCGAGGCGTTCGACCTGGTGTTCGCCGACCCGCCGTACAAGCTGGAGACCGGGGCGCTGCAGGACGTGCTGCTCGCGCTGGCCGAGCACGGCTGGCTGGCCGAGGACGCCGTCGTCGTGGTCGAGCGCGGCAAGCGGGAGCCGTGGGAGTGGCCGGCCGGGTTCGCCGCGCTGCGGGACCGCAAGTACGGCGAGGCCCGGCTTTGGTACGGTCACCGCCATGAGTAGAGCGGTCTTCCCGGGGACGTTCGACCCACCCACCAACGGGCACCTGGACGTGATCGCGAGGGCGTCGGCGGCGTTCACCGAGGTGGTCGTCGCCGCCGGGGTGAACCCCGCCAAGCAGCGGATGTTCGAGGCCGGCGAGCGGGTCGCGATGCTGACCGAGCTCGCGGCGCCGTACGGGAACGTGACGGTGGCGACCTTCGACGGGCTGCTGGTCGACTTCTGCCGGACGGTCGACGCTCAGGTGATCATCAAGGGTCTGCGCTCGGGCAGCGACTACGACTACGAGCTGCGGATGGCCCAGATGAACCGGCGGCTGACCGGGGTCGACACGCTGTTCCTGCCGACCGCGCCCGAGCACGGGTACGTCTCGTCCAGCCTGGTCAAGGAGATCGCCAAGCTGGGCGGCCCGGTCGACGCGTTCCTGCCCCCGGCCGTCCACACCAAGCTGCTCGCGAAGCTGTAGGGGAACACACCCGTCGGTACCCCCGATTGGGCTCCTGAGCGCGGAGTTGGTAATGTTGTCCATCGGTCTCGTTGAGACTGAGATTCTGCCTGCCCCACGCCTGAAAGGGATGTCCTGAGCGTCTTGGACCCGCGGTCCCCACTCGTGATCGATACCCACGAGCTGTCGCGCCGCGCCGGGTCCCAGCGCGAAGTCTCCTTCACGGTTCCGGCACCGGCCGATCTCGGGATCGACGTGATCGGCGTTCCCGACGGCGATCCGATCCAGTTCGACTTGCGGCTGGAATCGGTGGTCGAAGGGGTGCTCGTGACCGGGACGGCCCAGGGCCGGCTGGTCGGGGAGTGTGCGCGGTGCCTGGTCGACATCGAGGACGAGTTCCTCGCTGACGTCCAGGAGCTGTACGTCTACCCCGAGAGCGACGCCGAACCCGACGAGGCCAGCCGGATGGAGGGCGATCTGATCGACCTCGAGCCGGCGCTGAGGGACCAGGTGGTGCTCGCGCTGCCGTTCACGCCCGTGTGCAACGACGACTGTGCCGGCCTGTGCCCCGAGTGTGGGGTGCGGCTGGACGACGAGCCGGAGCACAAGCACGAGGACGCGGTCGATCCCCGCTGGTCGGCGCTCAGCGGGCTGGCCCCGCGGGACGACCGATCGCAGGAGCAGTAACCTCAGACCTCCCGTACCGCGGTACGGGCGCAGTACAACTTCAGAGCAACCGCACACCAAGCCGGCCGGGTTCTCGAGCCTCCGGCCGAACCGAGGAGTCATAACCGTGGCCGTTCCGAAGCGGAAGATGTCGCGCAGCAACACCCGCAACCGCCGGGCCCAGTGGAAGACCACTGCCCCGTCGCTGGTGACCTGCGTGAACCCCGCCTGCCGCGCGAAGCACCTGCAGCACACCGTTTGCCCGACCTGCGGCCAGTACGGCGCGAAGGGCGAGCGTCGCCAGGTCGTCGAGAGCTAAACGGCACCTACCCAGTGAATTCGGTCAACGAGACGGGGCTCTACGCCGAGCTGAACCAGCGGCTCGGCGTATCGCTGGCTGACGAACTACTGGAGCACGCCTTCACCCACCGCTCGTTCGCGTACGAGAACGGTGGGTTGCCGACCAACGAGCGGCTGGAGTTCCTCGGGGACTCCGTGCTCGGCGTCATCGTCACGGAGTCGCTGTTCCGCAACCATCCGGACCTCTCCGAGGGCCGGCTGGCCAAGTTGCGCGCCGCGGTGGTCAACATGCGCGCGCTCGCCGGGGTCGCTCGCGACCTCAAGCTCGGCAAGTACCTGCGGCTCGGGCGCGGCGAGGAGGCCACCGGCGGACGGGACAAGTCGTCGATCCTGGCCGACTGCGTCGAGGCGCTGATCGGCGCCGTCTACCTGGACCGTGGGTTCGAGGTGGCCGGCGGAGTCGTGCACACGCTGTTCGACGAGCTGATGGAGTCGTCGGCGCGGCTGGGGGCCGGCCTGGACTGGAAGACGTCGCTGCAGGAGCTGGTCGCCCAGCTCGGTGTCGGCGTCCCGGAGTACGTGATCGCCGAGTCCGGTCCCGACCACGCCAAGACGTTCGAGGCGCGGGTCCGGATCGGTGCCGACACCTACGGGCACGGCATCGGCCGGAGCAAGAAGGAAGCCGAGCAGCAGGCGGCCGAGACGGCCTGGAAGGCCTTGCGCGCGGCGCATCCCGACAGCATCGATCCCTCGCAGCAACCCTGAGGTGCCTGAGCTCCCAGAGGTAGAGGTCGTTCGCCGCGGACTCGCGGATTTCACCACCGGGCGGACGATCGACGCCATCGACGTACTGCATCCTCGTCCGGTCCGGCGGCACCTCGCCGGGCCGGACGATTTCGTCGCCACCCTGAAGGGCCAGACCTTCGGTACGCCGGCGCGGCGCGGCAAGTACCTGTGGCTCCCGCTGGAGTCGGGCGACGCCGTCCTGGCCCACCTCGGGATGAGCGGCCAGTTCCGGGTCCAGCCGGTCGGTACGCCGGACGAGAAGCATCTGCGGATCCGCTTCCGGTTCGCCGACAGCGGGGGAGAGGTCCGGTTTCTGGACCAGCGGATGTTCGGTGGTCTGTCGTACGCCGAAGGCGGCGCCGAACTGCCCGCCGAGATCGCCCACATCGCCCGCGACCCGTTCGATCCCCTGTTCGACCTGGACGCGGCGGCCGCCGGACTGCGCCGCCGCAAGACCGGCCTGAAGCGGGCGCTGCTCAACCAGACGGTGGTCAGCGGCATCGGCAACATCTACGCCGACGAAGCGTTGTGGCGGGCCAAGCTGCACTACGCCAAGGCCACCGAAACGCTGAAACCCCAACAGGCCCAGGAGATTCTCGGTCACGCCAAGGCGGTGATGGCCGAGGCACTGGACGTCGGCGGGACCAGCTTCGACGCCCTGTACGTCAACGTGAACGGGGAATCCGGCTACTTCGAGCGGGGCCTGGCGGTCTACGGCCAGGAGGGCTCGCCGTGCCCGCGCGACGGCCGCCCGATCCGGCGCGAACCGTTCATGAACCGTTCCTCGTTCCGCTGCCCGAAGTGTCAGCCGGCGCCACGACACGCCCGGTGGTGAGCGGTAGGCGATGATTTGACGTACGCCAGGTTGACCCTTGGCGTAGCGGGTGTCACCCTGAAAGACGGCACATCTTTTGAGAGGCGCTCCTCGGACCGGGGGCGCTACCAGCCAGAAAAACCCTTCCGGAGGACAGCACAATGGCCAAGGCTCTTCTAGGGCATCTTGGAGGCACTGACCCGCGTCTGCTCGAGCAGGTTCGCCTGCTCAACCGGCGCGTCGCGGACCTGGAGGCGCACGTGATGCGGCTGCAGGCAGAGAACGACCATCTGGTCGCAGCCGTTCACGACGGCCGGTTGCTCACCGTGGACGAGGCACTGAACACGCCTGCCCACGTCTGACCGGCGCGACAGACCAGTCAGTACCAGCTCGCCCGGGACCGTCGGTCCCGGGGAGCACCCCGCACCGTCCGCACCACTCACGGCGGCGGCCCCCGTCCGGGCCTCCGCCGCTCTTTTTGCGGTTTCCGGTGCCGGATCGACGCAGCCTCCGCCGAGCGGGCGGCTGTCCGACGTAGACTCGGGCCTGGAACACCTTCCCCCGGGTAGCCGCAGCGTCACCGGCAGTTACGACGGTTCCATCGGATACCGTCTGTCCTTTCACGGGTTGGGAGCAAGGCTTTGTACCTGAAGAGCATGACGCTCCGGGGTTTCAAGTCGTTCGCCTCGGCGACGACGATGAACTTCGAACCAGGGATCACCTGCATCGTCGGCCCGAACGGCTCCGGCAAGTCCAACGTCGTGGACGCCCTGGCCTGGGTGATGGGCGAGCAGGGCGCGAAGTCGCTGCGCGGCGGCAAGATGGAGGACGTCATCTTCGCCGGCACCTCCGGCCGCAGCCCGCTGGGCCGCGCCGAGGTGGTGCTCACCATCGACAACACCGACGGCGCGCTGCCGATCGAGTTCGCCGAGGTGACGATCTCCCGGACGATGTTCCGCAACGGCGGCTCCGACTACCAGATCAACGGCCAGAACTGCCGGCTGCTCGACGTCCAGGAACTGCTCAGCGACTCCGGCATCGGCCGCGAGATGCACGTCATCGTCGGCCAGGGCCAGCTCGACTCGATCCTGCGCGCCACTCCCGAAGGCCGCCGCGGCTTCGTCGAGGAGGCGGCCGGCGTACTCAAGCACCGCAAGCGCAAGGAGAAGGCGCTGCGGAAGCTGGAGTCGACCGAGGGCAACGTGCACCGCCTCGGCGACCTGATCGCCGAGATCCGCCGCCAGCTCAAGCCGCTCGGCCGCCAGGCCGAGGTCGCCCGCCGGGCCGTCACCATCCAGGCCGAGGTCCGCGACGGCCGGTCCCGGCTGCTCGCCGACGACATCGTCCAGGCCCAGTCCGCGCTCGAGGCCGAGCTCAAGGACGAGGCCGCGATGACCCAGCGCCGGGCCGAGCTCGAGGCCGCGTTGCGCGAGGCCCGGGAGACCGAGGCGGACCTCGAGGAGGCGCTGCGCGAGGACGCGCCGGCCCTGCAGGCGGCCCAGGACACCTGGTACTCGCTGTCCGGCTTCGGTGAGCGGATCAAGGGCACCGCCCGGATCGCCGCCGACCGGATCCGGTCGCTGAACGACGAGGCCGACGAGCCGCGCGCCGGGCGCGACCCCGAGGAGCTGGAGCTGGAGGCGGCCCGGGTCCGCGAGACCGAGGCGCAGATCGAGGCCGAGGTCGAGGCCCACTCCGAGCTGCTCGCCGAAGCGATCGAACGCCGCCAGCAGCTCGAGGCCGAGCACGCCGAGGAGGAGCGCCGGATCGCCGCGCTGATCCGGGCGTCCGCCGACCGCCGCGAGGGCCTGGCCCGGCTGACCGGCCAGGTGAACGCGCTGAAGAGCCGCGCGTCCGCCGCGGAGTCCGAGATCGGCCGGCTCGCCGCCAACCAGCGCGAGGCCGAGCAGCGCGCCGCCAAGGCGCAGCACGACTTCACCGCCCTGGAGACCCAGGTGGCCGGGCTCGACGCCGGCGAGAAGGGGCTCGACGACCAGTTCGAGGCCGCGCAGAGCGTCCTGGACGAGATGGACGAGCGGCTCACCAAGGTGCGCGCCGAGGAGCGCGACGCCGAGCGCGAGCGGGCCGGTCTGACCGCCCGCAAGGACGCCCTGGAGATGGGTCTGAACCGCAAGGACGGCGCCGGCGCTCTGCTGGCCGCCTCCGAGCAGGTGACCGGGCTGATGGGGTCCGTCGCCGCGCTGCTGAGTGTCCGCGCCGGGTACGAGACGGCCATCGCGGCCGCACTCGGCGAGGCGGCCGACGCGGTCGCCGTGACCCACACGGCCGCAGCCGTCGAGGCCGTCGGGCATCTGAAGCAGCACGACCTCGGCCGGGCCGGGATGCTGCTGGGCGACGCTCCGGCCGAGGACTCCGCGTCCTGGCCGCAGCTGCCGTACGGCGCGACGTACGCGGTGGAGGTCGTGGACTGCCCCGAGCAGCTGCGCCCGGCCCTGCGCCGGCTGCTGCGCAAGGTCGCCGTGGTGGACGACGTGGCCGCGGCGAGGTCGCTGGTCCAGCACTTGCCGGACGTGACCGCGACGACCCGGCAGGGCGACGTACTGGGTGCGCACTTCGCGTACGGCGGATCGGATGCCGCGCCGAGCCTGATCGAGGTGCAGTCGGCGGTCGACGAGGCCGCGGAGAAGCTGACCGAGGCGACGGCGCGCAGCGAGCGGCTGCGGTTCGAGCTGGCGGCGCTGGAGCAGGAGCGGACCCAGCAGAAGGAGTCCGTCGAGATCACGCTGGCCCGGCTGCACGAGTCGGACGCGGCGATGGCGGCCGTGGCCGAGCAGCTGGCCCAGTTCGGGTCGCTGGCCAAGGCGTCGCGCGGTGAGGCGCAGCGGATGGCCGAGGCGATCGCGGCGGCCGAGGAGGAGCGCGACCGGAACCTGTCCGGTCTGGCCGACCTCGAGCAGCGGCTGAACGACGCGGAGATGTTCGACGAGGACGGCGGCGACGAGCCGGACCCGACCGAGCGCGACCGGCTCGCCGAGGCGGCCAAGGCCGGCCGGGCGTCCGAGATGGAGGCGCGGCTGGCGCTGCGGACCACCGAGGAGCGGGCCCGGGCACTGTCCGGCCGGGCCGACTCGCTGGAGCGCGCGGCCCGGCAGGAGCGCGAGGCGCGGGCTCGGGCGATCGCGCGGGCGTCGCGGCGGGCTCGTCAGTCCGAGGCCGCGCAGGCCGTGCACCTGGCCGCCGGGCATGTGCTGGCTCGCCTGGAGCACTCGCTGCAGCTGGCGGCCACCGAGCGCTCGGCCATCCAGGCGCAGCGTGCGGACCGGGAGAAGGGGCTCGCCCAGGCCCGGTCGTCCACGCGCAACCTGAGCTCCGACCTGGAGCAGCTGACCAACACCGTGCACCGCGACCAGCTCGCGCGGGCCCAGCAGAAGATGAAGCTCGAGCAGCTGTACGAGAAGGCGCTCGGCGAGCTGGGCACCGAGGTCGAGCCGCTGATCGCGGAGTACGGGCCGGACCAGCTGGTCCCGCCGCTGCCTAAGGAGGGGGACGACCCCGACGTCGAGCAGCCGGGCGAGCCGTTCAACCGGACCAAGGTGGAGAAGCGGCTGAAGTCGGCCGAGCGCGCGCTCGGCCAGCTCGGCCGGATCAACCCGCTCGCGCTCGAGGAGTTCGAGGCGATGGAGGAGCGGCACCGGTTCCTGGCCGAGCAGCTGGACGACCTGAAGAAGTCCCGCCGCGACCTGATGGACATCGTCAAGGAGGTCGACGACCGCGTCGAGCAGGTCTTCACCGAGGCCTACCGCGACGTCGAGGTCGCCTTCGAGCACGTCTTCAGCCGGCTGTTCCCCGGCGGTGAGGGCCGGCTCGTGCTGACCGACCCGAGCGACATGCTGGCCACCGGCATCGACGTCGAGGCCCGTCCGCCCGGCAAGAAGGTCAAGCGCCTGTCACTGCTGTCCGGTGGCGAGCGCTCGCTGGTCGCGGTCGCCTTCCTGGTCGCCCTGTTCAAGGCCCGCCCGTCGCCGTTCTACATCCTCGACGAGGTCGAGGCCGCGCTGGACGACACCAACCTCGGCCGGCTGCTGGAGATCTACGAGGAGCTCCGCGAGAACAGCCAGCTCCTGGTGATCACCCACCAGAAGCGCACGATGGAGGTCGCCGACGCCCTGTACGGCGTCACCATGCGCGGCGACGGCGTCTCCGCGGTGATCTCCCAGCGCATCCGCGAACCCGAACCGGCCTAGAGCGGGGATGTAGCGCGGTGTGTCTCATCGCGCTACGCTTGGGGTATGAAGGTCATCACGCAGCGCGAGTTCCGGAACCAGTCTGCCGCGGTGATGGATGCGGTCGAGGCAGGTGAGACCTACCACATCACCCGCAATGGCACGGAGGTCGCCGAACTGCGCCCGCTGTCCAAGCGGCGTCAGCCGACGACCGAGGAATTGATGGCCCAGGCTCGCCTCCTGCCGCGGATCGACGCGGCGGCGATGCGACAGGAAGCTGACGAGTTCTTTGGTACCGAGGACCGGATCGTGGGCGACGACGATCCGTTCGAGCGCGCATGAGCGAGCGGCCACTGGTGGGCGTGCTGGACACCTGCACCTATATCGACCTGGTGGATCTGGACGCCGCGGAGCTTCCGGAGCGCTGGGAGTTGACGGCGGTTTCGCTCGCAGAGCTGCATCAGGGTGTCGCCATGGCGAAGGATCCGTTCACCCGTGCTGCTCGGTCCGAGGTGCTGAGTTCGGCGGTGAGGATGTTCGATCCGCTGCCCTTCGACGGCAATGCAGTGACGCGGTACGGGAGCTTGGTTGCGCTGACGGTCGCCACAGGCCGGGATCCTCGGCCGCGGCGGATGGACCTGATGATTGCCGCGATCACGTCCGCCCGCGGGCTGCCGCTGTACACGCGGAACCCGGGCGACTTCAAAGGCCTCGACGGGCTGTTGAGCGTGTACGCCGTCTGACGGCGTACTGGTCAGGCTGTGATCGTCATCGAGGCGAGTTGGTCGTCCTGGACGTCGAAGGTGAAGTGGGACGGGCCGTTGAAGCCGTCGCCGCCGACCTGGGTGTGCAGGGTGATCGGGTTGCCGGGGGTGGCGACCGTCGTGCCGGCGAAGGTGACGGACTTGCCGATGAACTCGGCGTCGCTCCAGGAGCGGATCCGGTCCGGGCCCTGGAACTTGCGGCCCCAGTCGTCGACGTAGCCGTCCGCGGTGAAGGCGGCGGCGAAGGCGTCGGCGTCGAGCTGGTCGATGGCGTCCAGGGCGCGCTGGACGGCGGTCGGGATGTCGTTGCTCATGACGTGACGATAACCCCGGTGAACCGGCGCCGGGCTGGGTCCGTGTGAAGGGTGTCAGCTCACCCCCGGCGGGAGGGATCGCCTATCGTACGATCGACCGAGAGCGTCGAGGCCGGGAGGACTGCGGTGGGCGAGGCGGACCGCGGTGCCGAGGAGCTGATCCGTTCCCTGTACGCCGAGCACGGGCGCAGCCTGCTCGCGTATGCGACCCGGCTCACCGGTGACAGGGCTGCCGCCGAGGACGTTGTGCAGGAGACTCTGCTGCGGGCCTGGAAGCACTCGGACGACCTGATCGAGGGCAAGGGGTCGGTCCGCGGCTGGCTGCTGACCGTGGCGCGCAACATCGTCACCGACCGGGCCCGGGCCCGCGCCGTACGGCCTGCTGAGGTCGCTGAGGTGGAGGACCGGCCGCCGGTCGAGCGGGATCACTCCGAGTCGGTGGTGAACAGCATGGTCGTGCTGGGCGCGCTGGACCAGGTCACGCCGGAGCACCGCGAGGTCCTGGTCGAGCTGTACTACCGGGGCCGGACGGTGGCCGAGGCCGCCAAGGAGCTGGGCGTCCCGCCCGGTACCGTGAAGTCGAGATCGTATTACGCCCTCCGAGCGCTGCGGAGCGCTCTGGGCGGAGCCGGAGCGGAGGTGGCCCGATGAGTACGAATGATGGCGGGCACGACCGTTCCCAGCTCGGTGCGTACGCACTGGGCGCGCTGGAGTCCGACGAGGCCCGTGAGGTCGAGCAGCACCTGGCCGGCTGTGCGGAGTGCCGTGCCGAGCTGGCCGAGTTCGAGGAGATGAAGGAGTTCCTCGGCGAGGTCCCGCCGGAGGCGTTCCTGGACGGACCGCCGGTTGACGGCGACCTGTTGCTGCAGCGGACGCTGCGGGCCGCGCGTGAGACTGCCCCGGCTTCCGTCGAGACCGCTGCGGTTCCCGTCGAGAGGGCCGCGGCTTCCGGCGTACGGAGGAGCAGGTCGAGGCGGCCCTGGCTGCTGGCGGCTGCAGCGGTAGTGGTCGTTGCCGGAGCGCTGGGCGGCGGTGTGGCGATCGGGCGGCAGTCGGTTGACCAGGTGGTCGCCGAGGGCACGCCGGCCGGGTCCAAGCAGGTCAGCGCGACCGATGCGGCGACCGGTACGACGATGGCGACGACGGTCGAGCCACGGACCGGCTGGAGCTGGATCGTGGTCAACCTGACCGGCCTGAAGGCCGGAGCCGAGTGCGAGATGCTCGTCACCGACAAGTCCGGCCGGACGTGGACGGCCGGCAGCTGGATCGTGTCGGACAAGGCCGCTCGCGAGGGCAGCGAGTTCAGCGGCGGGGTGCTGGTGCCGCTGGACCAGGTGCGTTCGGTGGAGATCCGGACGGTCCAGGGGGAGCACGTCGTCACCACCCAGGTGTGAAAACCCGATTGCCGGAAGGGAGAGGATGGAGGCGTGGCTGACTCCTCCGAAGACCTGAAGGTACGCCGTAAGGCCGCTGCTGCCGAGTCCACTCGCTGGCTGACCGGTCGACGGCCGTCCGCGGCGGACACCCTGCGCAAACTGGCCGACGTGGCCACCGACGAACAGCGCGACGCGTACGGCGCCGGTGGCGAGGTCGCGCTGCTGGAGGCGGAGACGGCCGAGCTCCTGGGCAAGCCGGCCGCGGTGTTCATGACGACGGGGATCGCCGCGCAGCAGAGCGTGCTCCGGGTCTTCGCCGATCGGGCCGGTATTCAGAGGGTCGCCGCCCACGGGCTGTCCCACCTCGTGACGCGTGAGCTGAACGCGCTGGAGGAGGTCCACAACCTCCGCATCGAGCAGTTCACCACTGACCTGCGGCAGCCGCGTCCGGACGAGTTGGCGGCGATCCCGGGCCCGCTGGCGGCGGTGACGCTGGAGCTGCCGTTGCGCGACGCCGGGTACGTGCTGCCCACCTGGGACGAGCTGGTGCTCTTCGCGGAGGCGTGCGCGGCTCGCGGCGTACCGCTGCATCTGGACGGCGCCCGGCTCTGGGAGAGCGCGCCGTACCTCGGGCAGAGCGTGACCGAGATCGCCGAGCTGGCCACGACGGTCTACGTGTCGTTCTACAAGGGCTTGGGTGGGCTGAGCGGAGCCGCGATCGCCGGACCGGTCGATGTGATCGCCGAGGTCCGCCGCTGGCAACGCCGGCTCGGCGCCAACCCGTCCACGCTCTTCCCGTACGCCGTGTCGGCGCGCGAAGGGCTGCGCTCGGTGCTGCCGCTGATGGGTGACCTGCACGACCGGGCGGTCGAGCTGGCGGTCGCGTTGCAGGCCACCGGGTTCCGGGTCTTCCCGGAGCCGCCGCACACGAACTCGTTCCGCGTCTACGCGCCGCGCCCGGCCGACAAGATGGAGCGGGCCGCCGTCCGCCGGATGGAGGCGACGCGCGAGGCGCTGACCTGGATCTGGCAGCCGGCCGACGTCCCGGGGTGGTCGTGGGTCGAGCTGGTGGTGACTCCGGACACTCTTGCGTGGCCGGTCGACGAGGTGGCGAAGGCTTTCGGGGAACTTCTGGAAGACTAGGCGCGTATCACCTGTGAGGTTGTTCGTATCAAGGCGGGGAGAGTTGTAGGTCTGTGCTGACGTTCGTTTTCACCATGATTGTTCTGCTGGTTCTTTCGGGGCTCGTGCTGCTGGCGGTGGCACGAGGTGAGGGTAAGCACTTCGGGTAGGTAGTTGTCTCAGGCAACAAAAGGCGTCAGTGGACGGCTTCGGCCAGCGCCTTCAGCACGGGAGCGGCGACGGTGACGGTGGGCAGCACGAGCAGTGCGACCGCCGTCGCGTAGGTGGCCGCCGACAGCAGGGGGAAGCGCGGTTCGGGGTCGGCCAGGCGCTGGACTCTCAGCACCGTCGCGGACTTGGCCGTGCTTGTTATGGCCATGCCCGCGGCGGGTGCCGGAGAGCCGGCGAGCGCGACCAGGGCACGGGCCAGCGGGAGCGGGCCGTTGCGGCGGCGTGCGTCGTCGTCGGCGAGCAGTTCGACGAGCGTGCGGGCCTGCTCCAGCGCGACGTCGCTGCGGACCCAGCGCGGGAACGCCATGTGCAGTGCCGTGAACGCCTCCAGGACCAGGTCGTGCCTGGCGCGGAGGTGCGCTTGCTCATGCGCCAGGACGGCGCGCAGCTCGCTGTCGTCGAGCCGGTCGAGCGCGCCCACCGACACGACGACCCGGGCGCCGCGCAACGCCGGCAGGCAGTAGGCGAGTGGAGTCTCCTCGGCCAGCACCCGCAGCCCGGGGATCAGGCCGTCCGGAGTCGCCAGTACGTCGACCAGGTCGCGGTGGCGCTTGCGACGGGCTCTGGTGCCGACGGCGACGCGGCCGGCGGCGTACGCGAGTCTGATGGCGACCAGTGCGGTCAGTGCGAGCACCGCTGCCGCGGCCAGGTCTCTCGGGGACGACGGGTCGAAGCGTGGCTCGCCGGGCTCGCCTGCTGTCGAGTAGGACAGGGAGATGCCGGCGCCGAGCGCGGCCAGCACGGCTGCGAGCGACAGGGCCTGCCAGAGAGCTACTGCTGCGCGCGGGATGCGGTAGGGCCAGCTGGAACGAGCCAGCAAGGCTGGAGCCGGCCCGGTCAGCACCAGAGCCAGTGCCGCGAGCAGGATCGGGGTGATCACCCCTCTCGCGCCTCGAGCCTGCTCAGCGCCTCGCGCAGCAGCGCGGCCTCCTCGTCGGAGACCTGGCCGACGAACCGGACCAGCGCCTCCCGGCGGTCACCGGCCTGGTCGAGTGCGTCGCGCATCAGGTCGACGGCCAGGTCGGCGCGCGGTGCTGACGCCTTGTACCGCCAGGCCTTGCCGTCGCGCTCGCGCTCGGTCAGCTTCTTCTTGGCCAGCCGGTCCAGCACGGTCATGACGGTGGTGTAGGCCAGGTCGCGGGTGAGCGAGAGCCGCTCGTGGACCTCGCGCACGGTGAGCGCGGTGTCGGCCGCCCAGAGCTGCTCCATCACCAGCCGCTCGAGCTCGCCGAGCGGTCGCGGAGCCTTCGGGTCGGTGGTCACGTGACCAGTATAACTACAGGTTGTAGTAGATCGCTGCCGGGATCTACTACATCGCGTCGTAGATCTGCGCTAGCATCTACTACGTAACGTCGTAGATCGCTCGGGAGGACCCCCGATGGACACGCTCGACCTGGCGCGCTGGCAGTTCGCGATCACCACCGTCTACCACTTCTTCTTCGTGCCGGTGACGATCTCGCTGGTCGCGATCACGGCCGGCCTGCAGACCGCCTGGTACCGGACCGGCAAGGACAAGTACCTGCGGCTGACCAAGTTCTACGGCAAGCTCTTCCTGATCAACATCGCGATGGGCGTCGTCACCGGCCTGGTCCAGGAGTTCCAGTTCGGGATGAACTGGAGCGACTACTCGCGCTTCGTCGGCGACGTGTTCGGCGCCCCGCTGGCGCTGGAGGGGCTGCTCGCGTTCTTCGTCGAGTCGACCTTCATCGGGCTGTGGATCTTCGGCTGGGACCGGTTGCCGAAGAAGGTGCACCTGGCCTGCATCTGGATGGTGGTGCTCGGTACGCAACTGTCGGCGTACTTCATCCTGGCGGCCAACTCGTGGATGCAGAACCCGGTGGGCTTCCGCTACAACGCCGAGCGCGGCCGGGCCGAGCTGACCGACCTCTGGGCGGTGCTGACCAACAAGGTCGTGCTGGTCACCTTCCCGCACACGATCTTCGCCGCGTTCATGGTCGGCGGCGCGTTCGTCGCGGCCGTCGCGATCTGGCACCTGGTCCGCCGGCCGGGCGTCGACACCGGCGCGTTCCGGACGGCGATGCGGCTGGGCGCGGTGATCGTGATCGCCGCCGGGGCCGGTGTGGCGCTGAGCGGCGACCAGCAGGGCAAGGTGATGACCGAGGTGCAGCCGATGAAGATGGCGGCGGCCGAGGCGCTGTACCAGTCGGAGAAGCCGGCCTCGTTCTCGGTCTTCACGATCGGCACGCTGGACGGGTCGCAGGAGATCTTCTCGGTCAAGGTGCCGTACCTGCTGTCCTTCCTGGCCACCGGGACCTTCGACGGCCAGGTGGAAGGCATCAACAACCTGCAGCAGGCCTACGAGAAGCTCTACGGGCCAGGCTCGTACAACCCGAACGTCCCGCTGACGTACTGGACCTTCCGGCTGATGATCGGGGTCGGGATGACGGCGGTGGCGCTGGCGGTCCTGCTGCTGTGGATGACCAGGAAGGGCCGCGAGCCGCATCGGCTGCTGATCTGGATGGCGCTGCCGCTCCCGTTGCTCCCGCTGTTCGCGAACGTCTTCGGGTGGGTGTTCACCGAGACCGGCCGGCAGCCGTGGCTGGTGTTCGGCCTGATGCCGACGTCGGCCGGGGTGTCACCGGGCACGACCAGCACGGAGATCCTGATCAGCCTGCTCGGCTTCACGGTGCTGTACGGCGTACTGGCGGTGGTCGAGGCGAAGCTGATGCTCAAGTCGATCCGGGCGGGGCTGGCCGGGACCTCACCGCCGGCGGATCCTTCGGGGCCCGACGACGACTCCGACGACGACGGCTCGGCCGAGGCCAAGCCCCTGTCCTTCGCGTACTGAGGGGACTGACGATGGAACTCACGACGGTCTGGTTCGCGGTGATCGCGTTCCTGTGGATCGGCTACTTCGTGCTCGAGGGGTTCGACTTCGGGGTCGGCATCCTGCTGCGGGTGCTCGGCCGCGACGAGCCCGAGCGGCGGGCGGTGGTGACGACGATCGGGCCGGTCTGGGACGGCAACGAGGTCTGGCTGATCACGGCCGGTGCGATGACGTTCGCGGCCTTCCCGGAGTGGTACGCGACGCTGTTCAGCGCGTTCTACCTGCCGCTGTTCGCGATCCTGGTCGCGCTGATCCTGCGCGGGGTCGCGCTGGAGTACCGGGGCAAGCGCGACGACCTGCCGTGGCGGTCCCGGATGGACACGCTGATCGTGATCGGGTCGCTGGCCCCGTCGCTGCTGTGGGGCATCGCGTTCGCCAACCTGGTGCGCGGGATCCCGCTGGACGCGTCGTACGAGTTCGTGGGTGGGCTGGGCGACCTGCTGAGTCCGTTCGCGTTGCTGGGCGGGGTGACCTTCACCGCGGTCTTCGTGGCCCACGGCGCGATCTTCCTGGCGCTGCGGACGACGGACGAGCTGCGGGAGCGGGCCAACCGCTTGGCCGGGTGGACCGGGCTGGTGGCGGCTGGGCTGGCCGTGGGGTTCCTGGCCTGGGCGCAGCAGCTCCGGGGTGATCGGTGGTCGGTGCTGATCGCCGTCGCTGCCGCGCTCGCGCTCGTCGGTGGACTGGTGGCGAACAGGGTGCGCCGGGAGGGCTGGGCGTTCGCCGGTACGGCGGTAGCGGTCGCGCTGGCGGTGACGTCTCTCTTTGTCGCCATGTTCCCCGCGGTGATGCCGTCGACGCTGGACCCGGGCTCGACGCTGACCACGGCGGCGGCCGCCTCCACGCCGTACACGTTGAAGATCCTGACGGTGATCGCGGCGATCTTCACGCCACTGGTGATGCTCTACCAGGGCTGGACGTACTGGGTGTTCCGCAAGCGCGTGATCGTCGGCGTCTGATGAAGCCGATCGATCCGCGGTTGCTGCGCCAGGCCAAGGCGGCCCGGCTGTTCATGGCCGGGTCGGTGGCCATCGGTGTCGCCACTGGCCTGCTGGTCATCCTGCAGGCGGTACTGCTCGCCCGGGGGATCTCCGGCGTTGTGCTGCACGGCACCGGCGTTGCAGAGGTGGCCTGGTTGCTGGCGGCGGTTGTAGCGGGCCGGGCGGCGCTGACCTGGTTGCAGGAGGTCGTGGCGCAGCGGGCGGCGGCTGCGGTGAAGTCGACACTGCGGCGACGGGTCCTGGAGCACTCGCTGAAGCTGGGGCCTTCGTGGCTCAGTGGTGAGCGCAGCAGCCAGCTGACCACGCTGCTGACCAAGGGGCTGGACGATCTCGACCCGTACTTCGCCCGGTACCTGCCGCAGCTCGTCCTGGCGGCCACCGTCCCGGCCGGGGTCGTCGGGTGGATGGCGACTGGTGACCTGATCGCGGCGGCGACCGTGGTGGTGACGCTGCCGCTGATCCCGTTGTTCATGGCCCTGGTCGGCTGGGCCACGCAGGCCTACAGCCGGCGGCGGCAGCGGGCGCTCGGCGTACTGGCTCATCACTTCTCGGATGTGGTGTCCGGGCTGGCCACGCTGAAGCTGTTCGGCCGGGCCAAGGGCCAGGCGGAGTCCGTACGACGGGTGACCGAGGAGCACCGGGTCGCGTCGATGGCCAGTCTGCGGCTGGCATTCCTGTCGTCGTTCGTGCTGGAGCTGCTGGCGAGCATCTCGGTCGCACTGGTCGCGGTCGGCGTCGGGCTGCGGCTGGTGGAGGGCAAGCTCGGGCTGGAGACCGCCTTGCTGGTGCTGATCCTGGCGCCGGAGGCCTATCTGCCGTTGCGGCAGGTCGGTGCGCAGTTCCACGCGAGTGCGGACGGGGTCGCTGCGAGCGAAGAGGTGTTCCGGGTGCTGGAGACGCCGCTGCCGTTGGTGGGTGACCGAACCGATGTGCCGGACCTGCGGGTGGTCGGGCTGCACCTGCACGACGTGACTGTGCGGTACCCGGATCGGGAGCAGGCGGCCTTGCAGGGCTTCGATCTGGACCTGTGGCCGGGAGAGGTGGTCGCGCTGACCGGGCCCAGCGGGGCTGGGAAGTCGACGGTGCTGGCGGCGATCCTCGGGTTCGTGGTGCCTGCCGGCGGTGTCGTGGTCGCTGGTGGGAGTGCGATGGATGAGTTCGACGCCGGGCTGTGGCGGCAGCAGTTCGGATGGGTACCGCAGCGGCCCGGTCTGCGGGTCGGGAGCATCGCGGACAACGTGCGGCTCGGGAGGCCTTCGGCGACTGACGCCGAGGTGCGTGAGGCGCTGGACACGGCAGGGGCTGCTTCGTTGGAGCTGGAGACGCCGGTGGGGGAGCAGGGGCAGTTGCTGTCGGGCGGACAGCGGCGGCGGGTCGCGCTGGCTCGGGCGTTGGTGACCGATGCGCCGGTGCTGTTGCTGGACGAGCCGACGGCCGGGCTGGACCCCGCGGCCGAGGCTGCGGTCGTTGCTGGGCTGCGGGCGACTGGGCGGACGGTGCTGTTGGTTGCGCATCGGCCGGCGTTGATGGACGCGGCTGATCGAGTGGTGTCGGTTTCGAGGGAGCTGGTGACGGTATGAGCGTTCTCGGATTGGCCATGCCTGCTCGGCGGGTGCGGCCGCGGCTGCTGCTCGCCGTACTGGCCGGCGTGCTCGCGTCGGGGATGGCGGTCGGCCTGCTGGCGACCTCCGCGTGGCTGATCACCAAGGCGTCGGCTGAGCCGCCGGTGCTCACGCTGCTGGTGGCGATTGTGGCGGTGCGGGCCTTCGGGGTCGGCCGCGGCGTCTTCCGGTACGTCGAACGCCTGGCCGGCCACGACGCGGCGTACCGGGTACTGGGCGACACCCGGGCCCGGATCACCGAGCGGCTGGAGCCGCTGGCGCCGGTCGGGCTGGCGTCGTCCCGGAGTGGAGACCTGCTGGCTCGGCTGGTGCTGGACATCGATGCGGTGCTGGACCTGTGGCTGCGGGTGTTGTTGCCGGTGCTGGTGGCGGTGGTGACCGCTACGGCGACTGTTGGGTTGCTGGTGCTGCTCCTGCCGGTGGCGGGTGCTGCCGTGGCTGTCGCGGTGCTGGTTGCGTGCACGGTGGCGCCTTGGCTGACGGCGGCCAGTGCCTCCAGGGCCGAGCGGATGATGGCGGGGGTTCGAGGGGATGTCGCCGCGGCCGCGACGGAGAACCTGCAGACGGCGGCCGACGTACTGGCGTTCAACGCGGTGGACGACGTACTGGCGGGGTTTGAGGCGGCGGACCGGCGGTTGGCTTTGGCTCAGCGGCGGTCTGCTTGGAGTACTGGGCTCGGTGGGGCGCTGCTGGTGATCTGCGTGGGGGCGGCGAGCATCGCTGGGCTGGTGCTGGGGACTGGGGAGTCTGGGCCGGTCTACGCGGTGCTGGTGCTGACGCCGCTGGCGCTGGCTGACGTGCTGGGTGGGATCCCGGTCGCGGCGCAGCTTGCGATCAGGGTGCGTGCTTCCTTGCAGCGGGTGGAGGACCTGCTGGGTACGCCGGTGCCGGTCGCGGAGCCGGAGGCAGCCCTGCCGCTGCCGATCGGTAGTGGGTTGCAGGTGCGCGGCCTGCGGGTCGGCTACGGACCGGACGACGTACTGCGCGACCTGGACCTGGATCTGCCCGCTGGGAGCCGCGTGGTGATCACCGGTCCGAGTGGGTCGGGCAAGAGCACGCTGGCCCTGGTGCTGCTGCGTTTCCTGGAGCCGCGCGCCGGCGAGGTGCTGCTGGACAGTTCCGACGTACGGCGGCTCGAAGGCGACGCCGTGCGGTCGCGGGTCGGGCTGCTGACGCAGGAGAGCTACGTGTTCGACACGAGCATCCGCGAGAACCTGCTGCTCGCCAAGCCCGGCTCGAGCGACCTGCAGCTGTGGAACGCGCTCTACCGGGCTCGGCTCGGCGAGTTCGTGCACGGCCTGCCGAAGGGGCTCGACACGATGGTGGGGGAGCACGGCGCCCGGCTGTCCGGTGGTGAGCGGCAGCGGCTCGCGTTCGCCCGGCTGCTGCTGGCCGACCACGACGTGCTCGTCCTGGACGAGCCGACCGAGCACCTGGACGAGGAGACCGCCCGGAGTCTGCTGAGCGACCTGTTCCGCGCGGCAGGCGGCCGTACCGTCGTACTGCTCACCCACCGGCCGGAACTGGCGCCTCACCCAACGCGACCGATCGTGGATCTGGCATGAGTGTCTGCCAAGATGGGGAACCGTGTTGACTCCTCAGCTTGTCCCTCAGCTCGCCGACGCCGCCCTGATCGCGATCATCGTGGCGGTCGTCGTTCTGCTCGGCGCGGGAACCACCGGACTGATCGTTGCCCGGCGCCGGACTCGTGAGCTGCCCGCCGCGACCCCGCCCGCGCCGCTCGACACGGCCGAGCCGGCCGTCGGCGAGGACGCCGAGGAGCCGCGGGACACCCCGACGCGCACGCTCGAGGACACCGAGCTGCCGGAGCTGGAGAAGCCGGAGTCCGCGCAGGGCCGCCTGGTCCGGCTACGGGCCCGGCTGGCACGGTCGCAGGGCTCGCTCGGCAAGGGCCTGCTCGCGCTGCTGTCCCGCGACAAGCTGGACGACGAGACGTGGGAGGACATCGAGACCACGCTGATCACGGCGGACGTCGGTGTCACCCCGACCCAGGAGCTGGTCGAGCGGTTGCGCACCCGCGTCCGGGTCGAGGGCGTCGGCGGTGACGAGGCGCGCTCGATCCTGCGCGAGGAACTGATCGCGCTGGTCGACCCGTCGATGGACCGGTCGCTGAAGGTCGAGCACGAGGGCAACCAGCCCGCCGTCGTCCTGGTCGTCGGGGTGAACGGCACCGGCAAGACCACCACGGTCGGCAAGCTGGCCCGGGTCCTGGTGGCCGAGGACAAGCACGTCGTCCTGGGTGCGGCCGACACGTTCCGGGCGGCTGCGGCCGACCAGCTGCAGACCTGGGGCGAGCGGGTCGGCGTACGGACCGTGCGGGGGCCTGAGGGCGGTGACCCGGCGAGCATCGCCTTCGACGCGGTCAAGCAGGGCATCGAGGAGCAGGCCGACGTCGTCCTGGTCGACACGGCCGGCCGGCTGCACACCAAGACCGGGCTGATGGACGAGCTGGGCAAGGTCAAGCGGGTGATCGAGAAGGCGGCCGAGGTCGATGAGGTGCTGCTCGTCATCGACGCCACCACCGGGCAGAACGGGCTGACCCAGGCCCGGGTGTTCGCCGAGGTGATCAACGTGACCGGTCTGGTGCTGACCAAGCTGGACGGGACCGCCAAGGGCGGCATCGTGATCGCGGTGCAGCGGGAGCTCGGCGTACCAGTGAAGCTGGTCGGCCTCGGCGAGGGCGCCGACGACCTGGCGCCGTTCGATCCCGAGCAGTTCGTCGACGCGCTGCTGGACTGACTTACGGTTCGGGCCTGCCCGGGATCTGGTATCAAGAGGCATGAGCCGACCGAGGATCGTCATCGTCGGAGCCGGGTTCGCCGGGTTCCACGCGGCCAAGACGCTGTCCTGGGTGAGCCGGGGCCGCGCCGACATCGTGCTGGTCAACCCGACCGACTACTTCCTCTACGTGCCGTTGCTGCCCGAGGTGGCGACCGGCATCCTGGAGCCGCGCCGGCTGACGGTGGCGCTGGCGGACGCGCTGCCCGAGGTCCAGCTGGTGCTCGGTGAGGTCGACGGGCTCGACCTGGACGAGCGCAGCGTCTCGTACGAGGACCCGGCGGGCCACGCGGGTTCGGTGAGCTACGACCGGCTGGTGATCGCCGCCGGCAGCGTGAACAAGCTGCTGCCGATCCCTGGGGTGGCCGAGCACGCGCACGGCTTCCGCGGCATCCCGGAGGCGGTGTTCCTGCGGGACCACCTGATCCAGCAGATCGAGCTGGCCGACGCTACCGACGACCAGGACGCGCGGGACGCGCTCTGCACCTTCGTCGTGGTCGGAGCCGGCTACACCGGGACCGAGGTCGCAGCACACGGTGTGCTGTTCACCGAGCTGCTCAAGAAGCGCCGGCCGCGGCTGCGTGACCAGCAGATGCGCTGGATGCTGCTGGACATCGCCGACCGGGTGCTGCCCGAGCTGGACCAGCGCCTGTCCCGTACGGCGGACAAGGTGCTCCGCAAGCGCGGTGTCGAGGTGCGGATGGGGCTGTCGGTCGAGGAGGCCAAGCGCGGCAGCGTCCGGCTGACCAACCAGACCGAAGTACCGACCAACTCGCTGATCTGGTGCGTGGGCGTCCGGCCGGACCCGGTGGTCGAGGGGCTCGGCCTGAAGACCGAGAAGGGCCGCCTGGTCGTCGACGAGTACCTGAACGTACCGGGCCACCCGGACGTGTTCGCCTGCGGCGACGCTGCCGCCGTACCGGACCTGACCCGGCCTGGTGAGGTGACGCCGATGACAGCGCAGCACGCCGAGCGGCAGGGCCGGCGGGCCGCGCACAACGTCGCGGCGTCGTTCGGCACCGGTGAGCGCAAGCCCTACGTGCACAAGGATCTGGGCTTCGTGGTGGACCTCGGCGGCGTCGACGCGGCGGCCAACCCGCTGCAGGTCCCGCTCGGTGGGCTGCCGGCGAAGGCGGTGACCCGTGGCTACCACCTGCTCTCGATGCCGGGCAACAGGATCCGTACGGCGACCGAGTGGCTGTTCGACGCGATGCTGTCCCGGCAGAGCACGCACCTCGGTCTGATCCCGGCTGTCGACGTACCGCTGGAGACGGCGAGTCCTGAGCGGGTCCGGCGCCACCTATAGGGCGTGTCTCCCTAGGCGGTAGGTTCCCGGCATGGAGCTGGAGAGCCTGTTACGCGACCTGACGCCCAGGGTCGTCGGTGCCGTCGTACGGCGGACCGGGGACTTCGCCGCGGCCGAGGACGCGGTGCAGGAGGCGTTGCTGGCGGCTGCGCGCACCTGGCCGCGCGACGGCGTACCGGACAACCCGCGGGCCTGGCTGATCCAGACCGCGCACCGGAAGGTGATCGACGAGATCCGGCAGGAGCAGGCCCGGCGGCGCCGGGAGGAACTGGCCGCGCAGCGCGACGTACCGGCCGCCGAGGTCGAGGAGACCGACGACACGCTGCGGCTGCTGTTCATGTGCTGCCACCCGGACCTCACACCCGCCTCGGCGATCGCTCTCACCCTGCGCGCGGTCGGCGGTCTGACCACCACGGAGATCGCGCAGGCCTATCTGGTGCCCGAGTCGACGATGGCGCAGAGGATCAGCCGGGCGAAGCAGAAGATCAAGGGTGCCTCGTTCGAGCTGGAGCCGGACGACGAGCGGGTGCGCAACGTGCTTCACGTGCTCTACCTGATCTTCAACGAGGGCTACACCTCCAGCAGTGGTCCCGACCTGCACCGCAGCGACCTGGCGGTGGAGGCGATCCGGCTGACCCGGATGGTGCACGCGCTGCTGCCGGAGAACGGCCAGGTGACCGGCCTGCTCGCCCTGATGCTGCTGACCGACGCACGCCGGGATGCGCGGGCCGGATCGTCGGGCGAGCTGATCCCGTTGGCCGAGCAGGACCGCTCCTTGTGGGACAGGGACCTGATCACCGAGGGGGTCGCGCTGGCGGTCGACGCGTTCGGCCGGCCGCCGCTGGGGGAGTACCAGCTGCAGGCGGCGATCGCGGCCCTGCACGACGAGGTGGACAAGCCCGAGGACACGGACTGGCCGCAGGTGCTCGCGCTGTACGGCCTGCTGGAGCAGCTGTCCGGCAACCCCATGGTCACGCTCAACCGGGCCATCGCAGCGGCCATGGTCGACGGGCCGGAGGCCGGCCTGGCGATGCTGGAGCCGCTGGACGAACCGCTGGGTGGCCACTACCGGCTGGACGCCGTACGGGGTCATCTGCGGGAGATGCGGGGTGACACGGAAGCCGCCGCCGAGCACTTCCGCGCAGCGGCCCGCCGTACGACGAGCTTGCCGGAGCGGGACTACCTGACGCTGAAGGCCGCCGCGGTCAGTGGTGCTGCGCGAAAGCCGCAGTGATCTCGTCCAGGCCCTCACCTGTTGCCAGCAGCAACCTCAGCAGCACCCGCGCCTTGTAGGGGTCGAGGAAGCCGCCGTCGATGAGGCCCCGGCCGAGCAGGTCGGACTCGGAGCCGACGGCCTTGTATGTGCTGCGCAGCACTGAGCCGCCACCGGTCCGCGACGTCAGTACGACGGGCATGCGCTCAGCCAGTGCGCCCAGCACCGGCGCGAGCGCCGACGGGACGTGGCCGACGCCGTAGCCCGCGACGACGAGCCCCTGGTGAGTGTCGGCGAGTCCTTGGAGCAGCAGCCCGTCGTCGTCCAGGGTGACGGTGTAGAGCGCTACGCGAGCGGCGTCCAGGTCAGCGGCTTCAGGACGCCCCGGTACGCCGTCCTGGCGGGCGGGCTTCGTGAGGATGCGGACCTGGTCCTCGACCACGTGGCCGATCGGGCCGGCGTTGGGCGACGCGAAGGTCGCCGTACTGGTGCTGTGCGTCTTGCGGACCCAGCGGGCGGCGTGGATCTGGTCGTTGAACACGACTAGTGCACCGAGGTCCCGGGCAGCAGGGGAACAGGCGACGCGTGCCGCGGCCAGCAGGTTGGCCGGGCCGTCCGGACCAGCCAGGGTGGGGTTGCGCATGGCACCGGTCAGCACGAACGGGTGTGGGTGCGGCCAGACCTGGTCGACCACGAACGCGGTCTCCTCCAGCGTGTCCGTGCCCTGCGTGACCACGACACCTGACGCACCGGCGCTGACGGCCTTCGACGCGGCGTCGACGACGTCCAGCATCGTGGCCAGCGTGAGGTTCCCGCTGGGGACGGACTCGACGTCCTGCACCTCCAGCACCGACCCGAGGTCGGCCAGGCCCGGCACCGCGGCGGTCAGCTCGGCCCCGGTCAACCGGTTCGAACCGCCAGCCACGGAGATGGTGCCGCCGAGGGTGAAGAGCGCGACGCTCACAGGTCAGGTCCTTTCGTTCGAGTTTCGCGGCCGCAGCCTACTGTGACTTGGCGCGTACGTGCAGTCGCTCTCCCTGCGGGCCGAACAGGCCGAGCATCTCGACCGGCTCCGGGCCCGGGTTGCCGAACCAGTGCGGGACGCGGGTGTCGAACTCGGCGACCTCACCCTCCTTGAGGATGAAGTCCTTGTCGTCCAGGACCAGGCGCAACTGGCCGGACAGCACGTAGACCCAGTCGTAGCCCTCATGGGTCTGCTGCTTGACCTCACCGCCCGGCCAGCCCGGGGGCGCGATCTGCTTGAAGGCCTGCAGCCCACCGGGCCGCCGGCTCAGTGGGATCACGATCGCGCCGTGGTGCCGCTTGATCGGCTTGGGGTGGATGCGCGGGTCACCGGTCGGTGGAGCGTCCACCAGCTCGTCCAGCTGGACCTGGTGCGCGCGGGCCAGCGGCAGCAGCAGCTCCAGCGTCGGGCGGCGCTGACCGGACTCCAGCCGGGACAGGGTGCTGATCGAGATCCCGGTGGAGGTCGCGAGGTCGGTCAGCGTGGTCCCGCGCTCCTGGCGCAGCCTGCGCAGCCGGGGGCCGACCGCCTCGAGCACGTCGTCGAATTCGCTCATGTTGCCATCTTGGCAAAGATCTTTGTCATTTTCGAGAACTCTGCGGATGCTGTGACCAGACCTAGAAGAGGAGACGAACATGTACGACGTGATCGTGGTCGGCGGCGGAGTGGCCGGGCTGAGCGGGGCGCTGCCGCTGGTCCGGTCCCGCCGGTCGGTGCTGGTGATCGACCAGGGTGACCCGCGCAACGCTCCCGCCGACGGGGTGCACAACTACCTGACCCGCGACGGCATCCCGCCGCTGGAGCTGACCGCGCTCGGCCGCCAGGAGGTGACCGGGTACGGCGGGGAGGTGCTCACCGGGACGGTCACGTCGGCCCGGGCCTTGTCTGAGGGCTTCGCGGTCGAGACCGCGGACGGCCAGAGGTTCGAGTCGCGGCGCCTGCTGGTGACCACCGGTCTGACCGACCAGCTGCCCGACGTACCGGGGCTGGCCGAGCGGTTCGGGCGGGACGTGCTGCACTGCCCGTTCTGCCACGGCTGGGAGGTGCGGGACCAGGCCATCGGCGTACTGGCGACCGGGCCGATGGCTGTGCACCAGACGATGATGTTCCGCCAGCTGAGCGACGACGTGACGCTGTTCCTGCACACCGGCCCGGAGCCGACCGAGCAGGAGTGGGAAGAGCTGGCCGCACGCGGCATCTCTGTGGTGCAAGGCGTTGTGGAGCAGGTGGAGGTCACCGACGACCGGCTGACCGGCGTACGGCTGCAGGGCGGCAGGGTGATCCCGCGGCAGGCTCTGGCCGTGCAGACCTCGCTGCGGGCGCGTGCGGACTTCCTGGACGAGCTGGGGCTCAAGGCGGTCGACCGGGAGGTCCGCGGGTTCGTCATCGGGACCGCTGTCGAGGCCGGACCGGGTGGGACGACCAGCGTCCCGGGCGTGTGGGTCGCGGGCAACGTGACCGACCCGATGGGCCAGGTGGTCACCTCCGCGGCGGCCGGATTCTCCGCGGGAGCCGCGATCAACGGCGAGCTGGTCGGAGAAGACACCCGATTGGCTGTGGCCGCGCGCAGTAGTTGAGGAGTTGAATAGGGGCGGGAGGGTGGATGCGCGACTCGATCGACCCCGATTTCGCCTCGTACGTCGATGCGCGGCAGGGCAGGTGGCTCCGAACCGCCGCCCTCGTCTACGGCGACCAGGCGCGGGCTGAAGAACTGCTGCTGCACGCCTTCAGCCGCCTGGCGCTGGTGTGGGGCCGGCCGGACGACCCGGACGTGTTCGTCCAGCGCCTGCTCTACCAGCCGGCGCTGTCGCGCTGGCGCCGTCTGAAGGTCGCGCCGCCCGGCGACGACACCACACTGGTGGCGCTGGCCGAGCTGACCCCCGTCCAGCGGACTGTGTTCGTCTTGCTGCACTACGAGGAGCTGACCGAGTTCGAGATCGGCGATCTGCTCAACCTGTCGCACACCGCCGTGCACGGGCACGGCCAGACGGCGCTCAGCCGGTTCCGTACCGGGCTGGGCCTGGGCGACTGGCGGAACCCGGCGGAGCGGCGATGAGGCGCGAAGACGTCGGACCCCTGCTGGAGCAGGCGATCGGCGGCGTACCCGAGCCGGACCTGGCCGACGCGGCCTGGGCCGGCGGCCTGTCGATCCGGCGCAAGAGGCGTCGTAGCCAGGTGATCGTCGCCGTCATCGTCGTACTGGTGATGGCTGTCGCCGGTGCCCTGGTGGCGGCCAACGGGTCGTCGTTCGGTCTGAAGCCGCCGGACGACGTACCGACCCATCCGCCGGGGTACGTGCCACCGGCCGGTCAGATCGCCGGCATGGACTTCTGGGTCGCGCCGCAGGCCGGTAGCGAGGCGTGGCTCAACCGGGTGATCACGCCGATGGGTGGTGAGCTGGAGTACCCGGACAACCCGTCGCCGCTCGCCGAGCGGCCGGTCGACGAGATCGCCGCTGTGGTGCTCTCACGCAACGGCGACACCTTCCGGCCGCTGCTGCTGGCGAGTACGGCGAGCTGGTCCGAGGCGGACGTCGATCTGGCCCCGATAGCCACAGGCGCACCTCTCAGTACCGGTGCGGTCGCTCCCAGTGGCCGGCTGGTGGCCTTCCCCCAGCGGGGTGCTGTGGTGGTCCTCGACTCGACCCGTGCGACCGTCCGGCGGATCCCGCTGCCGAACCAGGACATCCGCAGCGTGTCCTGGCTCGGGGACAGCGAGCGCCTCCTGGCGAGCGGCCCGCGGAGCACCTACCGGGTGTCGACCAACGGTCAGGAGATCGTCACGGTCCAGGCGAGCGTCGACCCGGACGCCGGCACCGCGCCGTACCGGCTGGACGGAGTGACGACGCAGGTGGGGCTGATGCGGTACATGCGGCGGGGCTGGGCGGTCGACAGCACGGTGCAGCTTCCGGTGCAGAGCTGGGCGGGGCAGACCTTCACCAGCGGCAACGTGGCGGCCCGGGTGTTCGTGGCGGCCGAGCTGCCGCAGGTACGGACGGTTGCCTCGCGCCCGCAAGTGGTTGCCGCCATCTCCGCGGTGGACAGTCAGCCGAGCCGGCTGATGGTGCTGGGGGAGACCCCGCCGGCCACGCCGCCACCGACCGGGCCGCCGACGCCTGACGCGGTACGGGAGCGCGACTGCTGCGCCGTACTCGGCTGGTACGACAGTGAGACCGTGCTGTTCCGGGTGACCAACTGGATGCTGGCCTGGAACCTGGAGACCGGCCAGGTCCGGCGAGTGGCCGAGCTGAAGGTGTCTGCCGTTGCCGTCGGCCCCGGACTGCACAGCTGACCCGCCGCCCTGCCCTGCAAGGGGGAACGGCGGGCCGGCGTACGGGCTACTCCAGGATGCAGCGCAGCGTCATCTGCACCAGGTGGTCGGTGTCCTCGACGCGAGGCATCGGCTCCCTGGTCATCGCGCGGAGAATCAGTACTCCGGCGAGCCACTGCACCATCAGCACCGGATCGGCGTCCTCCCGGACGCGCTCGCCGCGGGCCCGGGCCCGTTTGAGCGCCGCCTCGGTCTGGTCGACGCGGCGTTCGAGGAAGGCCCGGTAGAACACCGCGAACGGCTCGCCGCGGTTCAGTTCGGTGACAGCGAGCCGGACCAGGGCCACTCCGTCGGCGCTGTTCACGAAGGCCAGTGCGTCGCGGTAGACCTGGCGCAGGTCGCCCGCGATCGAACCGGTGTCCGCGTCCGGGATCTCGATGTCGAACAGGTCGGCCAGCGCGTCGTTGGCCAGCTGTTCCTTGCTGGCCCAGCGCCGGTAGATGGTCGCTTTGCCGACCCCGGCCGCCTCGGCGACGTCGTCGACGGTCATGCCGTCGAAGCCGCGCTCCAGCAGCAGCTGGACGGCGTACCGCCGAATCCTCGGTTCGGCGTCCGGGTCCCGTGGCCGGCCCCGGCGTGGTTTTTCCCCGCTGTTGGTTCCCATCGGTTGTGTCCCCAGCTAAGACGGGCGCAGTGGCGCGGCTGCGACCCGTGTGATGAGGCCAGAGTGCCACACATGACTCGATGTCACCTGGATGTCACCTGACCGACCGCTTTGTCACATGCCTGAAACATCCGGACCGATCGGCTGAAACGGCGCGCCGACACCGTTTGCGGTGTGGCCACGCGTGGGCTTCCCGGCGTTGTGGAGAACTCCTCGATGAGGACGCGGGCCACCCCCAGATCGATGGAAGGGATGACGTTGATGGAGATCAACGCCGGCGATACCGCCTGGGTCTTGGTCAGTGCCGCCCTGGTGTTCTTGATGACACCGGGCCTGGCTTTCTTCTACGGCGGCATGGTGCGCGTCAAGAGCGTGCTGAACATGATGATGATGAGTGCCATCACCATCGGGGTCGTCACCGTGCTGTGGGTGGTCGTCGGCTACTCGCTCACGTTCGGTGGTGACAACGGTGGGGTGATCGGCAACTTCTCGGTCGCCGGCCTGAAGGGACTGATCGCGCCCGACGCGGTCAGCGGCACCATCCCGACGCTCGCCTACGTCGGCTTCCAGCTGATGTTCGCGATCATCACCCCCGCGCTGATCTCGGGCGCGATCGCCGACCGGGCCTCGTTCCGGGGCTGGATTGTGTTCGTGGCGCTGTGGACCTCGCTGGTCTACTTCCCGGTCGCGCACTCGGTCTGGTACCTCGACGGCGAGGGCGGCGGAGGCTTCATCGGTACCGGCATCAAGGCGATCGACTTCGCCGGCGGTACGGCGGTGCACGTGAACGCCGGTGCGGCCGCGCTCGCCCTGGCGATCGTGCTGGGCAAGCGGGTCGGCTGGCGCAAGGACCCGATGCGGCCGCACAGCCTGCCGCTGGTCGTGCTCGGCGCCGGTCTGCTGTGGTTCGGCTGGTTCGGCTTCAACGCCGGCTCCGCCCTGACCGCCGGTACGACGGCCGCCGTCACCTTCGTGAACACCCAGTGCGCCACCGCCGCCGCGGTGATCGGCTGGCTGATCGTGGAGCGGATCCGGCACGGCAAGGCCACCACGCTGGGCATGGCGTCCGGTGCGGTCGCCGGTCTGGTCGCGATCACCCCGGCCTGTGGCGCGCTCACCCCGGTCGGCTCGCTGATCCTCGGTGTCGTTGCCGGTGGCATCTGTGCCTTCGCGGTCTCGCTCAAGTACAAGCTGGGCTTCGACGACTCGCTCGACGTCGTCGGCGTACACCTGGTCGGCGGTCTGGTCGGCTCGCTGGCGATCGGCTTCCTCGGCACGGCCGCCGCGCCGTCCGCGGTGGACGGCCTGTTCTACGGTGGTGGTGCGGGGCAGCTGGGCCGGCAGGCGCTGGCGAACGTGATCGTCGGGGTCTACTCCTTCGTGGTCGCGTTCATCCTGGCCAAGCTGATCGACCTGACCATCGGCTTCCGGATCAAGGAGGACGACGAGGTCACCGGGATCGACCAGCTCGAGCACGCCGAGTCGGCGTACGACTTCCTGGCCGCGGGCTCCGGCCTGCGCGGCCCGGCGACGGTGGTCCGGACCCCGGCCCCGGCGGCTCCGGTCGACGACGCTCCCGAGAAGGACGCTTCTGAGAAGGAAGGTGCGAACGCATGAAGCTGATCACCGCGGTGGTCAAGCCGCACAAGCTGGAGGACGTCCGGACCGCGCTGGAGACCTTCGGGGTGACCGGCATGACGGTGACCGAGGCCAGCGGCTACGGCCGGCAGAAGGGCCACACCGAGGTCTACCGCGGCGCCGAGTACGAGGTGGACCTGGTCCCGAAGGTCCGGCTCGAGGTCGTGATCGAGGACGGTGACGCCTCCGACGTGCTGGACGTGATCGTCAAGGCCGCGCAGACCGGCAAGATCGGCGACGGCAAGGTCTGGGTGACTCCGGTCGAGACGATCGTCCGGGTCCGGACCGGCGAGGTCGACGGAGACGCGCTGTAGATGGTGGACCGGGCAGCTCAGCGGCGCGCGCGGGCCGAGGAGGCCGACGCGCTGCTGTACCTGCTCCTCTCGAAAGCCTGTGACGCCCTCGGTGTGCCCACCGAGGGCGTCGCGCTGGTCGCCGTCGGCGGCTACGGCCGGGAGGAGCTGTCGCCGTACAGCGATCTCGACGTGATGCTCGTGCACGTCGAGGGGTACCCACGGGTGGACGAGCTCGCCGCACAGATCTGGTACCCGCTGTGGGACTCGCGGACCAGGCTGGACCACAGCGTGCGCACGCTGGACGAGGCGCGGAAGGCAGCGGCTGACGACGTACGGGTTGCGCTGGGGCTGCTGGACGCGCGGCACGTTGCTGGGGACTCGCACCTCACCCTGCAGCTGCGGTCGGTGCTGATGGCGGACTGGCGTCGTACGGCGCGAGATCGCTTGCCTGCTTTGGCTCAGGCGTGCCGGGACCGGGCCGGGACGGTCGGGGAGCTCGCGCACCTGGCTGAGCCGGACTTGAAGGAGGCGTACGGCGGGCTGCGGGACGCGGTGGTGCTGCGTGCGCTGGTGGCGTCCTGGCTGGTCGACGTACCGCACCCGGTGGTCGAGCGGGCTCGCCTGGACCTGCTGGACGTGCGAGACGAGCTGCATGCTGTTGCGGGTCGCGCAACTGACCGGTTGGTTGCTGACGTGACTGGTGAAGTTGCTGCAGGGCTTGGGCTTTCCGGGCGCGACGCGTTGCTGCGGCACGTCTACTCGACCGGGCGGACGCTGGCGCACGTGTGCGACGTGTCCTGGCGGCGGATCGAGAGCCTGGTGACCAGACCGCCTCGCTCGCGGCGTCGTCGTACTGGTGGGCCGTTGCTGCTCGCACTGGACGAGGGGGTCGGGCAGCACGAGGGTGAGGTCGTGCTGATGCCGGATGCCCGGCCGGAGCGGGACCCTGCACTCGGACTGCGGGCTGCTGCCGTTGCTGCCGACAGGGAGCTGGTGCTGTCGCCTTCTGTCGCTGCACGGCTGACGGCGACTGCTGCTGAGCTGCCAGATCCCTGGCCGGGAGAGGCCCGGCGGCTGTTCTGCGCGCTGCTGGGTGCCGGGCAGGGGCTGCTCGAGGTCTGGGAGACGATGGACCAGACCGGCTACATCTCGCGGCTGTTGCCGGAGTGGGACAGCGTGCGCTTCCGGCCGCCGCAGTCGGCCATCCACCGCTACACGGTCGACCGGCACCTGCTGGAGACCTGTGTCGAGGCGTCGTCGATGGTGCGCGACGTACGGCGTCCGGACCTGCTGCTGGTCGCCGCGCTGATCCATGACCTGGGCAAGGCGGTCGAGGGCGACCACAGCGTGACCGGTGCCGCTATTGCCGCGGTCGTGGCGCGCCGGCTGGGCTTCAGCGAGGCCGACTCCGACACGATCACGCTGCTGGTCCGGCAGCACCTGATGCTCGCGCAGGTCGCGACGCGGCGGGATCTGGACGACCCGATGACAGTGGACCTCGTCGCGGGGATCGTCGGCGACACGGAGACGCTGGATCTGCTGGAGGCGCTCACGTACGCCGACGCCCGGGCTGCTGGGCCTGCAGCGTCGTCGCCTTGGCGGCTGCGGCTGGTGGGGGAGCTGGCCCGGCGGGTGCGTGGTGAGCTGTCCGGTGGTGGGTCAGGTTTGTGGAACGAGGCGCCGCCGTTGCCGACGCCGGAGCTGCATCAGGTGGTCGGTGTGGGCCGGCTGGGCGTGACGGTGTCGGAGTACCACGGGGACCTGCGGGTCAACGTGGCCGTGCCGGACCAGGTGGGGACGTTGTCGACGGTTGCCGCCGTACTGGCTGTGGAGCGGCTTGCTGTGCGGTCTGCCGTGATCACCTCGGTAGAGGGCCTTGGCATCTCGTCGTGGACGGTGGCTGGGTCGGCGCCGGATCCGGTGCGGCTGCGGGACCGGCTGGCTGTGGCTCTGCGTGACAAGAGCGACCTCGTACGGCGGTTGGCGGCGCGGGACTCCTCTGCGCGGAAGGGCCCGGCCGCCCGCGTCGACTTGTTGCCGGGGGCCTCTGAGACGGCGACTGTGCTGCAGGTGCGGGCGCACGACCGGCCCGGGTTGCTCTACGACGTGACCGCGGCGATCGCTGCGACCGGTGCGGACATCCGGTCCGCCCATGTCGGGACGCTGGGCGCGGAGTGCGTCGACGTGTTCTACCTGACCGATTCGCACGGCTCGCCGCTGGAGGACGAGGACGCGCGGGTGACCGCCAAGACGGTCTTGGATCGCCTGACCTCTTAGTGTCGTCGGTGTGGATGTCGTAGAAGCCTTTCAGCTGCAGGCGATCGCATGTGAAGAACTGGGCTCGCCGCTGTACGCCGACCTGCTCCGCCGGCTCGTGGACGACTACGAGCTCGGCGGAGTCACCACCCGAGTGCTTGCCGGGCACGAGCAGGACCCAGGCCCGTCGGCACTCGCACTGCGCCTGCTGGGCTCGGTGCACCGGCTGGTGCTCGCCGGGGAGGCGCCGGAACTCGCGGTGTTCTACCCAAGCACCGGTGGTGAGTGGGACCCGGTGCTCGGGTGGGAGGCGTTCGAGCAGGTGCTGCAGTCGCGTGGCGCCGAGCTGCAGAACCTGCTGGGCCAGGCCCCGCAGACGAACGAGGTCGGCCGAGCCACTGCGCTGTACGGCGGTCTGCTGCGGCTGCACGAGGTGGTGCCGCTACCGGTCCGGCTGTTCGAGATCGGGGCCAGCGGCGGGCTGAACCTGCGCGCGGACTGCTTCCGCTACGAGGCTGCCGTGGACGCCTCCCAAGTCGGCACCACCGCCTCGGGGGCCGACCCGGCGGCCTCTCCGGCCACCCCGGGTGCCGGCCTGACCACCTCCCAAGTCGGCACCACCGCCTCGGGTGCCGACCCGAGGACCTCACTGGCCGCCCCCACCGCCTCGGGTGCCGACCTCACCACCTCCCAAGTCAGCACCACCCCAAACACTCCGTCGGACGAGTCGGTCCCTGCCCAAACCCTCGTCTTCGGCGCTCCCAACAGCCCAGTCGTCTTCACCGACGCCTGGTCCGGCCGCCCGATGATCCCCGCACCCGACCTCCGCATCGCCGAGCGCGTCGGCAGCGACATCAGCCCGGTGAACCCGCTGACCCCCGACGGCGCCCTGACACTCACGTCGTACGTCTGGCCGGACATGACCGACCGCCTCAACCGCCTGCGCGGCGCACTCGAGATCGCCCGCGCAGTACCGGCCGACGTACACCGCGAGGACGCCGTCTCCTTCCTCCGCAACCTCGAACTGTCCGAGGGACACGTCACAGTCGTCTGGCACTCGGTGATGTGGCAGTACCTGACCCCAGCCGACCAGACCGCCGCCGACGCGGCGATCGCGGCGCTGGGGGAGCGGGCGACGGCATCGACTCCGCTGGCGCGCCTGTGCCTCGAGCCGATGCGCCGTACGCCCGGCGCGCCGTACGAGTTCCTGATCGTCCTGCGGACCTGGCCGGGCGGCGTACGGCGTGTTCTCGGTCACGCGGCGCCGCACGGGCTGCCCGCGGTCTGGGAATGAGGCTGGCTTTCGAGGTTAGGTAACTCTTAGTCTGAGCGCGCTACTTAGGTAAACCTAACCTAAGTTCAGACGAGAGGATGCCGCCCGATGATCCGTCGTACCGTCCTGACTGTCGCCGCCGCCACCGCGCTGGCCGCCGGTCTGGTCACTCCCGCCCACGCCGCCCCCGGCAGCGCGAGCAACCTCGGCAAGACCCTGAACGCGTCGAACGCGACCAGCCTGGCCGCGGCCGGCGAGACGATCACCGTCACCGGCAGCGGGTACAGCGCGAGCCAGGGGTACTACGTCGCCCTGTGCGCGGTGCCGTCCGACTACAGCTACGGCACCAAGCCGAGCCCATGCGCCGGCGGCGACGGCCAGGGCGGCACGACCGTCGGCCCGTCCGCCTGGGTCACCAACAGCCCACTCGGCGGCAGCGCGTCGTACCCGATCGCCACCAACGGCACCTTCACCGCCCAGATCCGGATCGCCGAGATCAACAGCGGCCTCGACTGCAGCGACCCCGACCTCACCTGCGCGATCGTCTCCCGCCGCGACCACTTCGCGCCAAACGACCGCACCGCCGACGTCTACATCCCAGTCTCCTTCAGCTGATCGACGACCCCGGCGACGTCTACGTCCGGCGTCCTTCAGTTGATCAACGACGGCGACGTCTACGTCCCTGTCCTCCGGCCGCTGCAAGCTCAGCCACAGCTGACCTCAACGGCCGCATCTCCAGCCTCAGAACCCCGGTGGCGACGACGGTCTCCGGGCAGAACGAGTGCTGAAGATCCCGAACCCTGGTCCGGCTGACCTCGGTCAGCTGACCGGTCCTCGACCGGCGGCAGCTGTCAGGTGGCTGCAGCCCCCGGTCGAGCAGTAGCGAGTTCTCGGCTCGCCACTGTCGGCCCCACCCGCGCATGGCGGCCCGGGTGGGGCCTTCTTCTCTCAAGTGCACCTCAGGTCAGCGCAGCCACCAGCGTGTCCGTCAGCTCGGCGGCGTACTTCCCGTCCGGGTCCAGATCCGGGTCGAAGATTCCGATGTCGATCCCCACGCACTTCTCCGACGCGAGCAGCGGCCGCAGCAGCTCCCGCAGCTGATCGTGCTGAATCCCGCCCGGATCCGGACTGTCCACCGCCGGCATCACCGCCGCGTCGAGGATGTCCACATCCAGATGCACCCAGAACCCGTCGAGCGCCTCCATCCGCTCCAGCACCTTCCCCGGCGCCGCCGCATCGATCTCCGCCGCCCGCCAGGTGGCAATCCCCACCTCCCGCAGTTCCGCGATGTCCGTGTCGTCCTCCCGAATCCCCAGCAGCGCCGCATCCTCGTCCCGCACGTACGGCGACAGCCCGTCGAGATCGGTCAGATCGCTCTGCCCCCGCCCAGTCACCAACGCCAACGCCTCCCCGCCCGCAGCCCCGACGTACGGCGAGTTCTCCACCGTCCGGAAGTCCGAGTGCCCATCGAGATAAACCACCCCGAACCGCCCCCGCCGCCGCAACGCCACCGCGGGCCCGAGCAGGTTGCTGCACTCCCCACCCAGCAGCACCACAAAGTTGCCCTCATCAACCAACCGCCCCACCCGCTCAGCCACCCGCAAGCTGTACTCCGCCATCGCGACCGCGTTGAAAACCCCGTCCCCAGGCTTCCAGTCCCGCCGGTCGTACCGAGGCGGCGTCACACACCCACCGTCCCCCGCCCCGATCCGCCCCACAAACCCCAGATCCCGCAACGCCCCCGCCAACTTGTAACACCCCGGCACAGTCCCGTCCTTAGGCGGCCGCAACCCCAAGTTAGAAGGCCCATCCACCACAACCCGCCGCCGCTCGACCACCCCAACACCCCTAACCACTAGTTAAACCAAGAGTGGTTAATCCTGGGTGCGGCTCCGCTGGTTGTCAACGATCCGACCGGATCCCCGGGCAGCAGGATCAGTGTCGGCAGCGTCCGGCACCGAAGCCGCGCAACAGCGGATGACTCGGCGCTGTGGGGCCGAGCGGTGGTGTGCGTGGCGGAACAGGTGCTGTCAACGGGTCGACAGTGCTCGATGCCCCTCTTGTCCAAAGGCGTCCGTCCAACTGTTCCTGGAGCGTCGGGTGATACTGCCGGGCGCTCTCCTCGCTCCAGGGGTAGCCGCCTTCGCGCAGATCGCGCTCTCGCTCGTAAAGCCCGCCGAGCAGCCGGCGAACGGCTTTCTGGTCGTCCCCTTCTACGGTGGCGGCGAGCACACGCAGCCGCTGACTGCTCTCGGCCAGAGCGGCGTACTTCTCCTCCATGCTGCGTGCTCCGTCGAGCGCACGGATCACGATCTGTTCGGCGAGCCGGACGTACCTGCTCTGATCGGCCCAGTCGAAGTCGAGAACATCGACCGTTTCGTCCAGCCTCCGTGTCGCCGCCGGGCGATCCTCGTCGGGTAGTTCGCCGATCAGTTCTTCGATGTCCTTCTCCGCCGCGACCAAGGCGGCGCTCACCTGCTGCAGGAGCAACCATCGACGAGAGCTGACGTACCCGTGGAAGGTGCTGAGATTCATCACTACTCGCTTTCGTGGTCATCGCTGGATTGACGCCTCACGGTAGTGGCCTCGACAGACCGGCCGCGGAAGTTATCCACAGGCCAGGTCTTCGGTCGACTAGTCCCATCGGCCTTCGGCTCGACGCTGGGGCGTCGGTGTCGCCGACCCACCTTGGGGCCGGGCTCCCTGACCCAAGGACGGGCGACGTCTCGCGGCGCCCGCGGCCGGTGCTAGTCCGTCCAGGAATCGCAGCTGCGACGACGCGCCAGCTCCGGCCGACGGAAGCCGGGTGCCGCGGACGGGCTCTTCCCGATCGACCGCTTCGGCAGCCGACAGCGCCGCAGATCTGTTGCTCTCAGCAATCTGTAGGGCGTCGGGGTTGGGGACATCCGCCGGAAACACCCGGGTGGAGTGGGACCGGTAGTGGTGACGGATCTCGTCGATTTTCTGGTTCAGGTGCTGGCGGATCTCGTTGGCGACCATCGTTCCTGCTTCGGGCGGCCGGTCTCCCAGCAAAGTCGGCCAGAGCGGATGGGCCATCGTCTCGATCAGAGCGGCGCGGACCCGCAACTGGTCCTCGGCGCGCGGTGGGACCACTTCGGCGAGGCGATTCTGTACCGCGGCGTTCGCCAGTTGGTCGAAATGCATCGCGCCGGGACCGCGAACCGCGTCGGCGATGAGCGCCTGCCGGTCGAGCGCCGGTCCCGTCACCTGATTCACCAGATGGTCCATCGCCGCGAAGGCTCCGGCGTACTGCGGACGTCCGATCACCAGTCCGGGGTAGCCCGCCACGGCGGCGTACACCTCGAAGTCGGCGATGGTCCGAACCTCCGCCAGGCCTTCCATCGCGGCGGTCGAGACTCTGGACCGTACGGCGTTGGGTTCGTGCGGGGCGTCGGTCTCCATCCCGGCATGGGTGGCTTCGTGCAGGACTGTCGCCAGTGCTTCGGCGCGTTCGTACCGGGTCGTCGTCGTGGAGGCGGGGTCGAGATGACGCAGAACCGAGTCGCCGGCGAGCCGGATCCTTCCTGTGATCGGACTGAAGCCGCCCAGATGGCCAACCGGGCTGACCAGCAGCTCGCCGTTCCAGCGATCGACGCTGGTGCGTCGCAGTCCGCGGGCCAGCTGGTAGAGCCGGACGAACTCCCGGTAGACGGGCTCGTCTCGCGCTAAGAGCCTGCCGTCCGGGTCCATCGGCGGGCTGTCAGGCGGGCCAGGTCGGGTTGCGCAGCTCCTCTTCGAGGTGCTCGAGAACCCGGGTCATCGCGCGAATGTGAGGTGCTTCGTCCTCGCCGGCGCGGTCGGCGATCTGCCAGATCTTGCGGCGAGCGGCCTCGAGCGCGGCGATCTGCTCGGCGACGGTCCCCTGGACCGGGTAGGCGCTCTCGTGGATCCGGCCGGCCTCGTGGTACAGCTCGCTCCACTCCTTGGCCGGGGGAGAGGGAACGGCGAGAGAGTCGATCAGCTCTCCGGTCCAACGCCTCTCATCCGCGGACGCATCGCTCGGCACGAGAGCACGCAGCCGCGCCTGCTCGGCCGCGACGTCGGCGTCGGCCACGCCCCTGACCCGATCCCGCGCGCGGTTGAACGCCAGGGTGAATTCCTCGATGTCTACTGGCACTGGCGCTCCTTCGGTGGATGGCTTCGTAAGAGAAGTTATCGGGATCAGCTGGAACGGCGCGGGAGTTATCCACAGCTCAGGGCTGGCGGTCGTCTACTCCCACCGTCGTTCAGCTGGGCGTTGGACCTTCGGTGCGGTTGGGCTGCCTGCCCCGCGGGCTCCTTGGCCCAAGTCCGGCCGGAAGGACGTTGCACGGGCGGCAGGGGCTTGGCCGTCGAGGAAGCGCATCTCGACACCAGACGCCGGCGGGCCTTGCTTCGACTGGGTTGTCCGAGCGTTGGCCGGCGAGAGCTGGATCGCTGCTGGGTTTGGTGCTTCGGCTGGGTACGGCGTTCGGGGGTTGCTTTGGTAGTGGTGGCGGATCTCGTCGACGGTGGAGTTCACGCGGATCTGGATGTCTTGGGCGACGCCCTCGCCGATGGTGCTGCCCAGTTTGGTGATCCGGCTCCACGCGGGATGCAGCATCGGCTGGATCAGCGCGGCGCGGATGGCCAGGCGGTCGCGTAGGGGTACGACGTCAGCGAGGCGGTTCTGCAGTACGCCGTCGGCCAGGCAGTCCAGGTGCAGTACTCCGGGCCCGCGAGACAGGTCGTCGAGCAGAGCACCGTCACCCTTCCGAGGACCGGAGGCCAGGGTGATGAGTCCCTCGATCGCGGCGTGCGGAGCCGGGTACTGAGGTGTGGGGACCGGCAGGTCGCCGTACCCGGACAAGAGTGCGAGTGCCTGGACGTCGGCCATCGCACGCAACTCGGCGACGCCCTCCATGACGTTCCAGATGAGGTTCATCCGGACCGCGTTGGGTGCTGTGGGTGCATCGATCTCCATCCCCGCATGGGTGCTCTCGTGGAGGACCGTGGCCAACGCTTGAGCCTGCTCGTAGACAGTGCTCTGGGTGCCCGAACCGCGGAGATGGCGCAGGACGTGCTGGGCGGACAGGGTGATCGCGCCGGAGTCCTTGTCGACGCTGCCCCAGCTCTCGCCGCTACCGGCTAGGAGGTCACCGTTCCAACGGTCCGTGCTGGTTGGGCGCAAGGTGCGGGCCAGGCAGTACAGCCGCTCGAACTCCCGGTGGACGGCGGCACCGCGTGGCACCAGGGTCGCGCCGCCGCCCACCGATCAGCTGTCCTGGCCGGACTGGCCTTCAGCCGGCCACAGCGGATCACGGAGCCCGCTCTCCACGTGTTCCATCGAGCGGGTCATCGCTCTGATGTCCGGAGCCTCCTCCGGAGCCGCGCGGTCCGCGATCTCCCAGATCCGCCGCCGCGCCGTCGAGAGCGCCTCGACCTGCTCCTCGACGGTGCCGTCGATCGCATACGCGGCTGCCTGGATCTGCGCCGCCTCGTGGTATAGCTCGCTGTACTCCCGTGGCGGAGCCGCGGGCTCGGCCAGAGACGCGATCAAGGCGTTGGCCCACTCGAGGTGCTCGGCCGAGGCGTCCTCCGGGACGAGGTCGCGCAAGCGCGTCTGTTCCTCCTCCACTTCCGACCCTTCCCGCCGCACGCGGCCCCGGGCATCGGAGTACGCCGAGTTGAACTTTGCGATGTCGAGGGGCACTGGCGCTCCTTGGATGGGGGTCGTCAGGAAGAAGTTAGCGGGATCGGCCAGAGCGGCGTGGGAGTTATCCACAGGCCGGGGCTGTCGGTCGAAAATCCACGGTCGTTCTAGTCCCAGCGTCGCTCGGTGGGGCGTTGGGCCTTCGGTGTGGTTGGGCTGCCTGCGCCGCGGGCTCCTTGGGCCAAGGTTGGTCGGAAGGAGGTTGCGCGAGACGCGGGGGCTTGGGCGTCGAGGAAGCGCATCGCGACACCAGATGGAGACGGAGCTTGCTCCGGCTGGGTTGTCCGCGCGTCGGCCGGCCGGAGCTGGATCGCTGCTGGGTTTGGTGGGTCGGCCGGGTACGGCGTCCGGGAGGTGCTTCGGTAGTGGTGGCGGATCTTGTCGACCTCCGCGTCGAGATGCTGGCGGATCTCGTTGGCGACCATCAGTCCGGACTCCGCCGGGCGGCTTCGAAGTGATGGCCACAGTCGGTGGGTCATCGCCGGGATCAGGGCCGCTCTGGCGGCGCGCTGGTCGTTCTCTGTGGTGGGTACGTCGTGGGTCAACCGGTTCTTGACGACACTGTCGGCGAGCTGGTCGAAATGCAGTGCACCAGGACCCTGGATCGCCTCGTTCAGGAAGGCCGCACGGTCCTTGACCGGGCCGGAAACCTGTCGCACCAGGTCGTCCATGGCGGTGTACCACCCCGGGTACTGCGGGGTGGTGAGATAGGCCTCCGGGTATCCGGCGGCGGCCGCGAACGTCTCGAACTGCTGGACAGCGCGATACTCGGCGAACGCCTCGATCAGTGCGAGGGACTCGGCGGTGCGGACGGCGTTCGGCTCGTCCGGCGCGTCGGTCTCCATCCCGGCGTGGGTCGCCTCATGGAGGACGGTGGCGAGCGCTTGCCCTTGCGCCGGACCGGCGACACGCGACCCGGGACCGGTCAGGTACGGCAGGACGAGCTCGGCCGACAAGCTGATGTCTCCCGACGCCGGGTCGAACGCACCCCACCTCTGTTGCTCGCCCGGCGGCGTGTACGCGGCACGAAGTACGCCGCTCCAGCGATCGACCGACGGACGGGCGATCCGGCGCGCGACGGCGTACAACCGGGCGAACTCTCGATGGACGGCGGACTCAGGCGAGACGATCGGGTCGCCGCCGCCCATCGCTCAGCTGCCTTGTCCGCGCGGTCCCTCGACCGGCCACGGAGGATCACGCAGTTCGTTCTCCCAGTGCTCGAGCGGTCTGGTCATCGCCCGGATGTCGGCGGCGTCGTCCTCGTCCGCTTGCGCGGCGATCGCGAAAATGCGCCGACGAGCGTCGCGCGCGGCCGCGATCTGCTCGTCCCGGCTGCCGTTCGCCGCGAACGCGCTCGCGTGGATCTCAGCTGCCTGGTCGTAGAGCGGACCCCGCTGTCGTGGGGGAGGCTGTGGTTCGGCCAGACGATCGATCAAGACGCCTGTCCACCGCTTGTCCTCGTCCGAGGAGTCGGCTGGAACCAGGGCCCGCAAGCGATCCTGCTCGGCGGTGACATCACCGGACGGGTCGTCTCCCAGCCGTTCCCTCGCGCGTGAGAACGCCGTGGCGAATTCCTGGGCGTCGAGTGGCATGCGGGCGAACCTCCTTCCTGACCGTGCTCCTGACTTGCGGGCAACGGTATCCGGGGTGGGTGCTTGGGGGTGGGAGTTATCCACAGGTTCGGGTGGGTGGGGGTGGCCGGTAGACTCGTCGAGTTGTCTGGGTTGGACTGAAGAAACGGACTTTGCTGTGTTCGACACGCTTTCCGATCGGCTTTCTGGTGCGTTCAAGAACTTGCGGGGCAAGGGCAAGCTGACCGACGCCGACATCGACGCGACCGCCCGGGAGATCCGGATCGCGTTGCTGGAGGCCGATGTCGCCCTGCCGGTGGTGAAGGAGTTCATCGCCGCGGTCAAGGAGCGGGCCGGCGGGGCCGAGGTGCGCGGTGGGCTGAACCCGGCGCAGCAGGTGATCAAGATCGTCAACGAGGAACTGGTCAAGATCCTCGGTGGCGAGACGCGTGAGCTGCGGATGGCGAAGCGGCCGCCGACGGTGATCATGCTGGCGGGTCTGCAGGGTGCCGGTAAGACCACCCTGGCGGGCAAGCTCGCCAAGTGGCTCAAGGAGGTCAAGCACCAGACGCCGATGCTGGTCGCGGCCGACCTGCAGCGCCCGAACGCGGTGACCCAGCTGCAGGTGGTCGGCGATCGCGCCGGCGTACCGGTGTTCGCCCCGGAGCCGGGCAACGGCGTCGGTGACCCGGTCCAGGTCGCCAAGCAGGCGATGGACGAGGCGCGCACCAAGCAGTACAGCGTCGTGATCGTCGACACGGCCGGCCGGCTGGGTGTCGACGCGGAGCTGATGCAGCAGGCCGCCGACATCCGCGACGCGGTCACGCCGGACGAGATCCTGTTCGTCGTCGACGCGATGATCGGTCAGGACGCGGTCGTCACCGCGCAGGCCTTCCTGGACGGCGTCGGCTTCGACGGCGTCGTACTGTCCAAGCTGGACGGCGACGCCCGCGGTGGTGCCGCGCTGTCGATCGCGCAGGTCACCGGCCGCCAGGTGATGTTCGCCAGCAACGGCGAGAAGCTCGAGGACTTCGACGTCTTCCACCCCGACCGGATGGCCTCGCGCATCCTCGGGATGGGCGACGTGATGAGCCTGATCGAGCAGGCCGAGCGGACCTTCGACGCCGACGAGGCCGCCAAGACCGCGGCCAAGCTGCAGAAGAAGGGTGGCAAGGAGTTCACCCTGGACGACTTCCTCGCCCAGATGCAGTCGGTGCGCAAGATGGGCCCGCTGACCAAGATCTTCGGGATGCTGCCGGGTGCGGCGCAGTTCAAGGACCAGCTGGAGAACTTCGACGAGCGCGAGATCGACCGGATCGAGGCGGTCATCCACTCGATGACTCCGGCCGAGCGCTCCGACCCGCACATCATCAACGGCTCCCGCCGGGCCCGGATCGCGAAGGGTTCGGGCACCGAGGTGGCCACCGTCAGCGGCCTGGTCGAGCGATTCTTCGAGGCCCGCAAGATGATGTCCGCGATGGCCAGCGGCAAGGGCATGCCGGGAATGCCCGGGATGCCGGGCATGCCGGGAATGGGCGGCGGCAAGAAGGGCAAGCAGCAGGCGAAGAAGGCCAAGCCCAAGCGCGGCTCGGGCAACCCGGCCAAGCGCGCCAAGGGCCCGGCCCAGCCCGCCGAGGCGGCGCCGGGTGAGCTGCCGGCCGCGTTCGGCGGTCAGCTCGGGAACAGCAACTTCGAGCTCCCGGACGCCTTCAAGAACCTGATCGACGGCGACGAGAAGAAGAAGTAGCCGGTCCCTCCAGCTGGAGGATGCCGCCCCGCCCGGTGGTGACGTACGGTGAAAGTGCGGGGCCCAGGCCCCGTGGGGGAGCAGTACGACGTACGCCGTGCAGGCGCTCGGAACTGGTTGTCCCTGACGGGCGACTCACCGTGACCGGTTGTCCCTGACCGGTCACCGGTTAAGATCGTGCCTGCGCCCGGAGCACGGGCGTACTGCGGAATACGTCGAGGAGACGGGTTCGGATGAGGCGGCAGTTCAAGGATCTCGACACGTGGCGGGGCAAGTTGACCGCGACGTGGATCTGCCTGGCCCCGCCCGCCGCGATGGTCGCCGTGTTCGTCGCCGGCGGCGTCCCGTCGAACACCTTCGTGGTCGACGCGCACGCGCTCAGCCAGCCGCGCCAGGACTCGGTCTTCGACGACCTGCTCGACGACGTACCGAGCCAGCCCGGCGCGGACGGCAGCATCCCGTCGGAGAAGCGCTCGACGATCGAGGTCCCGGTGACCGGGGCGACCGACAGCAAGCAGCAGCCGGTGATCGGCCCGAGCGGAGCCGTCACGGGCATCCCGGGGACCGTGCTGGCGGCGTACCAGAAGGCCGCGAACGACCTCGCCGCCGCGAAGCCGGGCTGCCACATCACCTGGCCGCTACTGGCCGGCATCGGCAAGGTCGAGTCGGCGCACGCGAGCGGTGGACGGGTCGACGCGAGCGGCAACACCCGGGGCCAGATTCTCGGACCGGTGCTCGACGGCGGGCCGGGGATGGCCGCGATCGCGGACACCGACGGTGGTCAGTACGACGGGAACGCGCAGTGGGACCGGGCCGTCGGTCCGATGCAGTTCATCCCGGGGACCTGGAAGGGCTTCGGCGCCGACGGCAACGGTGACGGCGTGAAGAACCCGCACAACGTCTTCGACGCCTCGCGTGCCGCGGCCGACTACCTGTGCTCGGCGAACGCCGACCTGAGCAGCCCGCCGGGCCTGGTCGAGGCCGTCCTGCGGTACAACCACTCGATGGACTACGTGTCCACGGTGCTGCGCTGGATGAAGTCGTACAGCAACTCGACCATCACCACCCCGAACGACGACGGCGTGATCGACCCGCCGGGCGACGACGGCAACGTGGAGAAGGACGACGACCCGACCGACGTCCCGGGCGACGACGACACCACGCCGAAGCCGACGGCCACGGCCAGTACGACGCAGCCGGCGACGACCCGGCCGACGCAGCCGACCAAGTCGCCGACGCTGACGCCGAGCCCGACGAAGCCGCCGAGCTCGTTGCCGACCAAGCCGCCGACCTCGCTGCCGCCGGCGACGAACACGCCGAAGCCGCCGACGAAGCCGACGCCGCCAACGCTGACGCCGACGAGCCCGTCGAACACACCGACGGAGAACAGCCCGTCGCCGTCGCCGTCGCCGTCGCCGACGCCGACTCCCACGCCGTCGCCGAGCGAGACGCCGACGACGACGCCCACCGGCGAGCCGACCTGTACGCCGACGGACAAGCCGACGACGACTCCCACGGAGACGCCGACGAGCACGCCGACCGATGCGCCGACCTGTGAGCCGACGGGTGCGCCGACGGACGGTTCGGCGAACAACTCGACCTCCGACGACGCTCCGAAGCCTCCGGCCAACTGATTCGGGGCCCTTGGCCCCCGCAAGCCCGGGGTTGCTGCGGCTGAAGTCGGGGCCTTGGGCCCGAATTGCTCGGGCCCGGTGATCACGGGCCGTGGGCAACCCGGTACGGTACGCGGAACAACGATCGAACCAGCCGCCTGAGCGGGCCTACACCGTGTGCCGAGCGCCCTGTTTCGCGACGGGCCGCCGGCTACGTTAACTTTCCGTCAGATCTCGATAACTTTCTGGCGCATCGATCGTTGATGGGTCTATGCGCCTAACCCGTAGTGGAAACCGTCGGGTCAAAATCATCATCGCTTCACTGTGCACGGCCCCCCTCCTGGTGGGGGCCATCGTGACAGTCGCCTCGGGCGGCGCCGGTGCCTCCGGCCAGCTCGCGGCGGACAGCCCGGTCGCCCCATCGCCTGGAGCCGGACTGAACAGCGGTGAATTCGACGAACTGACGATGATCGTTCCGCAGCGTCCCGGAGTGGACGGCCGGATCGGATCGGACAAGCCCGCCCGTGCCGACGTCCCCGTGCAAGGGGCCACCGACGGCCGTTCGGTCGTCCGTCCCGGCCGGCCGAACGCCGTCAACGGCATCCCCCGCGGGGTCTTCCCCGCCTACCGCCGCGCCACCGCGAATCTCGCCGTGGTCCGGCCGAACTGCGGCCTCACCTGGCCCCTGCTGGCCGGTATCGGCAAGGTCGAGTCGAACCACGCCTCCGGCGGCCGGGTCGACGTGGCCGGCACCACCCGCGGCAAACTGCTCGGCCCGGTGCTGAACGGTCGCGCCGGCCTGGGCAAGATCCCCGACACCGACCGCGGCCGGTACGACGCCGACCGGGTCTGGGACCGCGCGGTCGGCCCGATGCAGATCGTTCCGGGTGTCTGGAGCGAGTTCGGCGCCGACGGCAACGGTGACAGCTTCCGCAACCCCAACAACGTGTACGACGCGGTCACCACCGTCGCGGTCTACCTGTGCTCCGAGGGCGACGACCTGAAGCGCCCGCGGGACCTGGTCACCGCCCTGCTGCGGTACCAGCACTCGAAGGACTTCGTCGCGACGGTGCTGCGGTGGATGCGTGTCTACAGCAAGAGCGCCGTACTGATCCCGAACGCGAAGGGCAACCTGTCGGCCGCCAAGCCGCTCGGCAACGCCGAACGCAAGGTCGACCCGCGCGACGTACCGGACGTGCCGGACGACACCAAGACGACGCCGACCCCGAAGCCGACGACGCCGATCGAGACGACGATCCCGCGGCCTGTCGATCCGACGCCGCCGGCCACGGACAAGCCGACCCGGCCGACCAAGCCTCCGACGGTCCGGCCGACGCCGACCCCGACCGAGGACACGCCGACGCCTACTCCGACCCCGACGCCAACTCCGACGCCCACCCCGACTCCGACTCCGACGCCTACACCGACCCCGACGGACACGCCGACCGGATCGCCGTGCGCGACCGAAGGCAACCCGACGCCTTGTACGCAGGGCAGCGGGTCTCACGGGTAAGCAACTCCTGTCGCGGTTTGCCGCGGCGAAGGCTTTCAGGTCCGCGCGACTCTTCGGGGTCGCGCGGACTTGGTGGTTTTCGGGGGATCTTTAGTGCGGAACTACTGGTTGGTGACCATGCGGCCGAGAGCGTCGTCGGTGGCTGGTGTTGCACCGGCCGGGAACAAGCCAGGGGGTGCCCAGGATCTGGAAGTACTTCGGGGCGAAGGTGGCGGCGTGCCGGTGGTGGGGCGTCCGGCGGGGGCGGTGTGGCACTACAGGCTGGTGACCATGCGGCCGAGAGCGTCGTCGGTGGCTGGTGCTGTACCGGCCGGGAACAAGCTAGGGGGTTCGGGCAGGTCTGGTTTGGAAGTACGTCGTGGTTCTGGGGTGATGTTGGTGGCGTGCCGGCGCTGTTTGTCGGGTGTTTGGCGGGGTCGGGTGCGGCGCTACAGGCCGGTGACCATGCGGCCGAGGACGTCGTCGGTGGTTGGTGTTGCACCGGCCGGAGACAAGCCAGGGGGTTGCCCAGGATCTGGAAGTACGTCGGGACCTGGGGTGGTGCCGGTGCCGGTGCTGGTGCTGGTGCTGTTTGTCGGGTGTTTGGCGGGGTCGGGTGCGGCGCTACAGGCCGGTGACCATGCGGCCGAGAACGTCGTCGGTGGCCGGTGCTGTACCGGCCGGGAACAAGGTAGGGGTTCGGGCAGGTCTGGTTTGGAAGCACCTCGTGGTTCTGGGGTGATGTTGGTGGCGTGCCGGCGGGTGGTGGTCGGGTGAGGGTGTGTCGCCGTGAGGTGGCGGATGTTGCGGCCGGGCAGGTGATGACGGCTGGGCTGGCCGAGGTAGCGGCTGGTGGTCGGGCGGGCGGTGGATGTTGCGGCCGGGTGGGTGGTGACGGTTGAGGCAGCGGCTGGGGGAGTTGGTGTTCAAGTCGGCCGGGGGTGTGGTGCAGGGTGAGCCTGTCCCAGTTACGGTCGGTGGTATGACGACGACCGGACTCGGGACGCTCAGGCTCGTTGGCGTGGTGTTGCCGGGGGGTGAGCGGCGGGAGCTTCATCTCAGGGGTGGGGTGGTTGTCGAGCGGCCTGCCGGTGGGGAGGTCAGCACGGTGAGCAGTGGTGGGTGGATTGTGCCGGGGCTGGTCGATGCGCACTGCCATATCGGGCTTGATCAGCGGGGGGCGGTCGACGAGGAGACTCAGCTGGAGCAGGCGATTGCTGATCGGGATGCGGGGGCGCTGCTTGTTCGGGATGCCGGTTCGGCGGCTGATACTCGCTGGATCGACGAGCGTGAGGACCTGCCGAAGATCATCCGGGCCGGTCGGCACATTGCTCGCTCGAAGCGCTACATCCGCAACTACGGCTGGGAGATCGAGCCCGGCGAGCTGGTCGCGTACGTCGAGCAGGAGGCCCTCCGCGGCGACGGCTGGGTCAAGCTGGTCGGTGACTGGATCGATCGCGACGCCGGTGATCTGACCCCGTGCTGGCCGGCCGACGCGCTCGATGCGGCGATCGCGCGGGCCCATGAGCTCGGCGCGCGGGTCACCGCGCACGTCTTCGGTGAGCACGCGCTGCCGGATCTGCTGGCCGCCGGCATCGATTGCCTCGAGCACGCGACGGGACTGCGGCCCGAGTTGCTCGACGACATGGCCGCGCGCGGCGTCGCCGTCGTACCGACGATCATCCAGCTGGAGAACTTCCCCCTGTACGCCGACCAGGCCGAGGCGAAGTTCCCCCAGTACGCCGCCCACATGCGCGACCTGTACGAACGCCGCCACGCGACGCTGCGCAACGCGGTCGAGGCCGGCGTCCCGGTGTACGCCGGGACCGACGCGGGCGGCGTCCTCGGGCACGGCCTGGTCGCCGACGAGATCCGGGCGCTGACCGAGATCGGGATGAGCGGCGAGCAGGCGCTCGCCGCCGGGTCGTGGGCGGCGCGCGAGTGGCTCGGCGTACCGGGGGAGCTGACGCCGGGCGCACCGGCCGACCTGGTCGTGTACGACGAGGACCCGCGGCTGGATCCGCGCGTGCTCGACGCGCCGCGGCTGATCGTCCTGCGAGGGCAAATCGTCAAAGGCTGAACTATCCTCCCAGTGACCGAACCAATTCACCGAGTGACGGGAAAAAGTTCACTCAACTACTGGTCCGGCCGGAAGATATTGCCCTACCGTGAGGGAAACCTCCGCCGCCCCTCGGAAGGATTCCCGCCCATGAGTCATCGAGCCCCCCGGCTGGTCGCCGTGTTCGCCGCCGGCGCCCTCGCGTTCGGCGCCCTGCCCAGCAACGCCGCCACCCCGGTCGACACCGGCACCAGCTCGACCTTGTCCGATGCCTTCAAGACCGCCGCCGCCCAGTACGACGTACCGCGTGAACTCCTGGTCGGCATCGGCTACGCCGAGTCGCACCTCGACGGCCACGACGGTCAGCCCAGCCAGGCCAACGGGTACGGCGTGATGCACCTGGCCAGCAACCCGAGCAACCCGACGATGTCCGAGGCCGCGAAGCTCACCGGCCTCCCGGTCGAGAAGCTGGCCAAAGCCGCGGACGCCAACGTGCTCGGCGCGGCCGCGGTCCTCGACGCGTACGCCGACCAGGCCGGCCTGCAAGGCCAGGCCCGCCAGAACATCGGCCAGTGGTACGAGGTCGTCGCGCAGTACTCGCACTCCGCCGACGGCCCGACCGCTCGCCTCTACACCGACGAGGTCTACCGGATCGTCGGCCTCGGAGTCGGCGCCGAAGGCGTCTCCACCCAGCCGGTCAAGGTGACGCCGGACCGCGGCAAGTACGCGAACGTCGCCCCGCTCGGCACCCGGACGCCGGCCTCGATCCAGGCCGCCGACTACCCGGGCGCGATCTGGAACGCGGCCAACTCCGCCAACTACCGGGTCGGCCGGACCGCCGCGATCAGCACGATCGTCGTCCACGTGACCCAGGGCTCGTACGCCGGCACGATCAGCTGGTTCAAGAACGCGTCGTCGCAGGTCAGCGCCCACTACGTGGTCCGCTCCAGCGACGGCCAGATCACCCAGATGGTGGCCGAGAAGGACACCGCGTACCACGTCCGCAGCGCCAACCCGTACACGATCGGCATCGAGCACGAGGGCTTCGTCGACCAGCCGTCGTGGTTCACCGACGCGATGTACCGGGCGTCGGCGGCGCTGACCAAGAACATCGCCGAACGCCGAGGCATCCCGAAGACCCGGGCGTACATCAAGGGCCACAACGAGATCCCCGGCAACGACCACACCGACCCGGGTCCGAACTGGAACTGGACCTACTACATGCAGCTGGTGAACGGCGGCAACCCGAACCCGCCGACGTACAACTTCACCACGTACGGCAGCGGCGTCCGGGTCCGCTCGGACGCGAAGCTGACCGCGTCCGTCGTCACCACCCTGCCCGGCCCGACGCAGGTCTTCGTCACCTGCCAGAAGCAGGGCGACACGGTCAACGCCGAGGGCACCAGCAACAAGTGGTGGTCCAAGCTCCGCGACCAGGGCGGCTACATGTCGAACATCTACATCGACCACCCGGCCGCTCAGCTGCCAGGCGTCCCGGTCTGCTGACACGCACCACCGAAGCCCCCTGTCGTGGAAACACGGCAGGGGGCTTTGCCATGATCTAGTGAGTACCCGGGCGAAGAGTAGAGCCTGCTGTACCGACGATAAGGGGCCCGGCGGCGGAGGATCGGTGCTGACGACGATGGAGGCACGACGATGCTCACGAAGATCCTGACCCGCGGCTGGCCCGCCTGCGTTTACCTGTTCGCCCGCTACCTGGTGGGCATGGTCACCGTGGCGGCGACTCCGATCGGCCTGCTGCTCAGCTGGGCGATCCCCGGCATCACCGCCGGGCTGGTCCAGGCGGCGAACTCCGAGCGGCGCACCGCGACCGAGTACCTCGGTCTGCCGGAGGAGCCGCCGTTGCCGGAGGCAGCCGACCGGAAGCCAGGTGACGTGGTCACGCTGGTGAAGGACCGGTCGTTCCGGCGGAGCCTGCGGATCATTCCGCTGTCGCTGCTGACCATTCCGGGGCTGCTCGTCGCCGTGACCGCGGTCTTCGCCGTGCCGAGCGCACTGCTGGGGATGTTCCTGTGGAAGGCGGCGCCGGGGGAGTTCACCCTGATGGGGTTCCCGGTCGACAGCTGGCTCGACGCACTGACCCTTGGACCGGCCCAGGCGCTGATCGGTGTGGGCGTGATGGGCTGGGGCGCACCGGCTGCAGCGAGGGGCTACGCCCGCGGCCTGCGCCGGCTGCTTGCGCCGAGTCCTGCTGAGCTGGAGACCGCCCAGCTGGCCCAGCGGGTCGAGGAGCTCACCAGGAGCCGGGCCGGCGCGGTCGACTCGCACGGTGCTGAGCTGCGGCGGATCGAGCGGGACCTGCACGACGGCACTCAGGCCCAGCTGGTCTCGCTGGCCATGCGGATCGGTGTGGCCAAGCAGCTGATGGCTGACGACCCGGAGAAGGCGGCCAAGCTGCTGGACGACGCCAGGGACGGGGCTGAGCAGGCGATGACCGAGCTGCGCGGCGTACTGCGGACCATGTACCCGCCGATCCTGCAGGACCGCGGCTTGACCGGTGCCGTTGCGGCCCTGACTGCGAGATGCCCGATCCCGGTCGACCTGCGGATGGGCGCGCTGGGCGACGTACCGGCTGCGGTCGAGGCCGCCGCGTACTTCGTCGTCGCCGAGTCGCTGACCAACATCGCCAAGCACTCCGCCGCCGGCCGGGCCGAGGTCCAGCTCGAACGCCGCGGTGCCGAGCTCTACCTGGCGATCACCGACGACGGCATCGGCGGCGCCCGCGTGGGCGATCAACCGGACCTGCTCGGCCGAGGGAGTGGGCTGCGCGGCATGATGCACCGGGTGGAAGCGATCGACGGACATCTGGAACTGACCAGCCCGATCGGCGGGCCGACGACGGTCGAGGTGGTCCTGCCGTGCGGGTCGTGATTCTCGAGGACAACCCGATCCTCGCCGAGGGCCTCGGCCTGCTGCTCGGCAACTCGGGCTTCGAGGTGATCGGCGTGGCCGGGGACGCGACGGAGTTCGCGACGCTGATCGACGCGGACCCGCCGGAGATCGCGGTCGTCGACGTCCGGCTGCCGCCGACGTTCACCGACGAGGGCCTGCGCGCGGCCATCGAGGCGCGGCGCCTCAGGCCGGGGCTTCCCGTGCTCGTCTTCTCCCAGTACGTCGAGGAGGTGTACGCCGCGGAGCTGCTCGCCTCCGGCAGCGAGGGCATCGGCTACCTGCTCAAGGACCGGGTCTCACGCGTCGACGAGTTCCTCGAGGCCGTACGACGGGTAGCGGCCGGCGGGACCGTGCTCGACCCCGAAGTGGTCAGCCAGCTGATGGTCAAGCGCAACGACCCGCTCGACCGGCTCACCCCGCGCGAACGCGAGGTGCTCGCGCTGATGGCCGAGGGCCTCGGCAACCTCGCGATCGCCGAGAAGCTGGTGATCAGCGAGGGGGCCGTGCACAAGCATGTCGGCAACGTGTTCCTCAAGCTCGACCTGCCGCCGACCGATTCCGGCCACCGTCGGGTGCTCGCCGTACTGGCTCATCTCGGGCTGTAAGCGCTTGCCCTGACAACGTAGGTCTTCCACCTCTTGACGGCTCGTGCGCGATCCAGCACGCTGAGTCGCGAGAGCGCTCTCACCGCACCCCAACCGCCCCGAGGTGAGGAGAGTCCCGCAATGAAGATCCTTGTGACCACAGCCCTGGTCGCCACGGTGCTGGCCGTGCCGACCCAAGCCGCAGCGCAAACGCTGGCCGTGCCAGGCCAAGCGGCGGCGATGCAGAAGGACTTCGGCCTGACCGAGCAGCAGGTCCGCGACCGGCTGCAGGCCGAGTCCGTCGCCAGCAAGCTCGTACCGGCCGCGCAGAAAGCAGCCGGCGCAGCGTTCGGTGGTGTCTGGTACGACGCCGCGAGGGAGAAGCTCGTCATCGGCGTGACGACACCCGAAGCAGCCGACGCCGTACGGGCCCAAGGTGCCGAAGCCGCTCAGGTCAAGGCCACCGCGGCCCAGCTCGACCAGCGCATGGCAGCCGTCGACAAGCTCGCCGGAAAGAACGTACCGGCGGCCGTGAGCGGCTGGTCGACCGACGCCAAGTCCGGCACGATCGTCGTCAACGTCCAAGCAGGCAAGCGATCCGCGGCCACCGATGCCTTCGTCAACAAGCTCGCGAAGGCCGGCGCGATCACGGTGAAGGAGGTCGCGGCCCAGGCTCCGCAGACCTTCGCGGCCGGGACCGTCGGGGGAGACCCGTACTACACCGGCAACGTCCGCTGCTCGATCGGCTTCTCCGTGCACGGCGGGTATGTCACCGCCGGCCACTGCTCGGGCGCCGGAGCCAGGACGCGTGGTTGGGACGGCTCGGCCCAAGGCGTGTTCCGCGGATCGTCCTTCCCCGGCAACGACTACGCCTGGGTCCAGGTCGACAGCGGCTGGTGGACCGTGCCGGTCGTGCTCGGCTGGGGTCAGGTCAGCGACGCGCTGGTCCGCGGTTCCTGGGAAGCCCCGGTCGGTACGTCGGTCTGCCGCAGCGGGTCGACCACGCACTGGCACTGCGGCACGATCCTGGCCAAGAACGAGACCGTGAACTACGGCAACGGCCAGCTCTTCTACGGCGCGACCAAGACCAGCGTCTGTGCTGAGGGCGGTGACTCCGGCGGCTCGTTCATCACCGGAGACCAGGCCCAGGGCGTGACATCCGGTGGCTGGGGCAACTGCTCCAGCGGCGGCGAGACCTGGTTCCAGCCGGTCAACGAGATCCTCGGCGCGTACGGGCTGACCCTGCACACCGCGTGAGGAAGTCCCGGATCCGCCTTGCGGGCAAGGCGGATCCGGGACCCGTTCAGCAGATCGGTACGCCGGGCAGCTGCGCTGCGGGATGGTTGATGTAGATGTTGGTGATGAAGCCGTTCTGGTCGCGCAGCTTCGACCACCAGTTGTTGGTGTAGCCCTCGGCCGTGACCGTGTCGCCCTGCTTCTGGCAGAGCACGAAGACCTGTGTCGGGCCGGGCAGCGTGGCGACCACCGGAGCGGCCAGCCGGGCGTCGGAGCGGACCCGGATGCCGGAGCCCCAGGTCATGAACGGCGTACCGCCGCCGCCTCCGCAGCCGTTGTCGCTGGTCAGGAAGTACTGGTTGTACGAGCCCGGGTAGGCCAGGCCCTGGCCGTTGATGACGATGTTCTGGCCGACGCCGTTGAGCAGTTGCTCGTAGTGGATGTGCGGACCGGAGGAGTTGCCGGTGCTGCCGGTGAGCCCGATCTGCTGGCCCTGCGCGACCTGCGCGCCGCTGGGCACGGAGTACGCGTTCAGGTGGAAGTAGTAGGTCTTCCAGCCGCCACCGTGGTCGATGGCGATGTAGTTGCCGGCGCCGGACGGCTGGGAGTAGCGGGTGGCGACACCGGCCGCCGAGGCCAGGACGGGCGTGTTGTTGGTGGTGCCGCCGTCGGCGCGGACGAAGTCGAGCGCACGGCGGACCTCGGCCGAGTGGTGGCTGTAGGTCCAGCGCTGACCACACGGGAACGGGGCCTTGAAGTTGGGTGCGGCCTGGGCCTCGGTCGGTACCGCCACCAGCGTGGCGGCACCGACCAGGAGCGAGGCGAGCACAGCGAGAGTTCGTCTGAGCACGATGATCAGTCCCTCAAGCGACCGGTCACGGGCGGTGATGTCCGTGACGCCTGGAGTGATGGCCTCAAGGTAGCGCAGCACTTGTCAGTTAGGAACGGATGTTGCTCAGATGACGTTACTGATTAACCCACGGTCGAAAGGCTAGGCCGTTTCGTCCTTCACCGGTTCCAGGGAAGGGGTTTCCGGGTCCGGCTTGGTGCTCAGGGAGTCGATCAGCTGCTTGGCCAGCGCGAAGCCGGAACCACCCATCGTGATCGTCTTGACCAGGGTGTCCTCGATGCCCTGGGCACCGTTCAGGACGACCATGTTGCCGACCTTCTCGAACGAGCCCGCGGCGGCGCGGACGATCTCCGGGTAGGCCTCGGCCAGCTGCTGCGCGACGACCGCGTCGGTGTTCGTGGCCAGCGCCTCGGCGCGCGCCTTGATACCGGCGGCCTCGGCCATCGCCTTGGCCTGGACGGCGAGCGCCTCGGCCTTACCGTTCAGCTCGGTCGCCTTGGCCTGCGCCTCACCGCGCAGGGTGACCTCGCGGGCGTTCGCCTCGGCGGAGGCGATCTGCGCGTCGCGGGCCGCGTTGGCCAGCGTGCGCTGCTTGTACGCCTCGGCGTCGGCCGGCTTCAGCACGCTGGACTCCAGCTGCTTCTCGGCCAGTGACGCGTTCAGCTTAGCCGTCTCGGTCTCGGCCACGACCACCTGCTGGCGGGCCAGCGCCTCGGCCAGCGGGCCGGACTGCGACGCCTTCGAGTTCGCCTGGTCGACCTCGGCCTGATACCCGGCCTGCGCGATCGAGCTCTGCCGTACGGCGGCCGCCTTCGCGGCTCCGGCCACCTGCTCGCGCTCGGTGGCCTCCCGGTCGCGTTCGGCCCAAGCGATCCGCGCCGCGGCCTCGACCGCGGCGGCCTGCGGGCGGCCCAGGTTCTTGATGTAGCCGGACTCGTCGTCGATCTCCTGGATCTGCAGCGAGTCGACCACCAGGCCGAGCTTCTCCATGTCGCCGGCCAGCGAGCCGCGGATGTTCGTGGTCAGCGTCTCCCGGTCGTGCAGCATCTCCTCGACCGTGGTCGAACCGACGATCGCGCGCAGGTGTCCCGCGAACAGCTCGTGGATGGTGCCCATCACCTGCTCGTCGCTCTGCTCCAGGAAGCGCCGGGCCGCGTTCGCGATCGAGCCGTAGTCGTCACCGACCTTGTACGCCGTGACGCCCTTGATGTGCAGCGGGATGCCCTGGCTGGACACGCAGGTGACGGTCAGCGGGGTCGCGCGGATGTCGAGCGGCAACCGCCGTACGGTCTGAAAACCGGGGAGCACCGCGGTGCCACGGCCGACGACGATCTTGAAGCCGAGCGTCTCGTTGACCTGCTCGACGCTGGAGTGCGCGCCGAGGCCGGAGATGATCAGCGCCTCGTTGGGCTCGGCCACCCGCCAGACCATCCGGAACAGGATCAGCAGCACGACCAGCGCAACCGCGCCACCGATCAGGTAAGTCCAGAACATTTCCCCTCCAGGGAACGTGATTTCAGAAGGCGCGAGCGACGTACACGGTGCGCGGCGGATCGAAGTCGACCACGACCACCGGCGTACCGACCTCGATCACCTCGTCGGTCGCGGGGTAAGCGTAGAAGGCCTCGGTGGCACCACGGACCGGCAACATCACCTCGCCGACGATCCCCGGACCCACCCGCCCGATCACGCGTCCCCGCTTCCCCACCATGACGTACCTTCCGACGCACTCCGGCCTGCTCCAGTTCCGCGCAGCCTACCGCCTGGCGCAGCTCTTCCGGCCGCCCCTCGACGGGTGCCAGACTGCCGGTCATGAGCGAGCTCAGTGACCTGATCCGGACCGAGCGGCTCGCGTTCGCGGATCTGCTCGCGACACTGAGCCCCGACGAGCTGGCCACGCCTTCGTTGTGCGGCGCGTGGACGGTGCAGGAGGTCGGCGCCCACCTCGCGTCGGCGTCCGGGCTCGAGGTGCGTGCGCTGCTGGGGCAGCTGGTCCGGTCGGGCTTCCGGCTGAACCACGCCAGCGCCGAGCTGGCGAAGCAGTGGTCCCGGCGCGGACCCGAGGAGATCGTCCGGCAACTCCGCGAGAACGCCGAGACCGGCGCCAGGCCCGCCGGCGTGCCGGAGGTTGCCGCGCTGGTCGACGCGGTGGTGCACGCGATCGACGTACGGCGTCCGCTCGGTAAGCCGCGGGATGTCCCGCCGGAGGTGTTCACGCTGGTCGCGGACTTCTCCGCCGGGCTGCGCTGGCCGATGAACGTGTCGGTCGGTGGCAACGCCCGCAAACGGCTGGCCGGCGTGCGGTTGGTTGCCGAGGGCTACGACTGGGCGTACGGGGAAGGTCCTGAGGTGCGCAGTACGGGTGAGGCCGCACTGCGCATGCTCAACGGACGGCCGGTCGAGCGCGCGGAACTCTCAGGACCGGGCGCCGACCTGCTTGCTTCTCGTCTGCACTAGCCGCGGATGGCGCCTTCGGTGGCGCCCTTGATGAACTGGCGGGCGAAGACGACGAAGACGATGATCAGCGGGATCATCGCCAGCAGGGCGCCGGTCATCACCATGCTGTAGTCGACGCCGTGGGAGCGGTTGAGCGACGACAGTGCCACCTGGAGGGTGAGGTGGTCGGGGTTGGTGAGCACGATCAGCGGCCAGAAGTAGTCGTTCCAGGAGCCGACGAAGGTGAAGATGCCGAGGAACGCCAGCGCGGGGCGGGCCGACGGCAGCGCGACGTGGCGGTAGACGCCGAAGAAGCCGCAGCCGTCGAGCGTGGCGGCCTCGATCAGTTCGTCGTGGATCGAGTTCTGGAAGTACTGCCGCAGCCAGAAGATGCCGAACGCGTTCGCGGCGGCCGGGATCACCAGCGCCTTCAGCGACCCGACCCAGCCGAACGCGATCATCGTCTGGAACTGCGGTACGACGGACAGCTGCGCCGGCAGCAGCATCGTCGCCAGCAGGATCACGAACAACGCCTGGCGCCCGGGGAACCGGAACTTGGCGAACGTGAACGCGGCCAGCGAGTCGAAGAAGAGCACCAGCACCGTCGTACTGATCGCGACGACGGCCGTGTTGGCCATCGACGAGAAGAACGCGACGTTCTCCAGCACGTGCCGGATGTTGTCGTCGAACTGCGACCCGAAGGTGAACTTCGGCGGGTACCGGTAGATGTCGGCCGTGGTGTTGGTCGCCATCACCAGCGTCCAGAAGAACGGGAAGAGACACAGCAGCCCGGCCACCGTCAGCGCGACGTGCAGCAGGATCCCGCGACCGCGGTTCATTCGGAGCTCCTTCCGCGCAGCAGCCGCCAGTTGATCGCCGTGAACAGCAGCACCAGCAGGAAGATGCTGATCGCGATCGCCCCGGCGTAGCCGTAGTCGTTGGCCCGGAAGGCGGTGTTGTAGAAGTACAGGACCGTGGTCAGCCCGCTCTGGTCGGCACCACCGGTCTCACCGACCATCACCTGCGGCTCGGTGAACGTCTGCAGCCCACCGATCGTCGACATGATCACGGTGAACAGCACCACCGGCCGCAGCTGCGGCAGCGTGATCGAGAAGAACGTCCGCAACGGCCCGGCGCCGTCGACCTTGGCCGCCTCGTACTGCTCGGTCGGGATCGCCTGCAGCCCGGCCAGGTAGATGATCGTGTTGTACCCGGTCCACTGCCACACGATCATCGCCGAGACCGCGATCTTGATTCCCCACGGCTGCCCGAGCCAGTCCTCGGTGGGCAGCCCGAGCGCGCGCAGCCCGGAGTTGATCAGGCCGAAGTTGGTGCTGAAGATCGCCGCGAAGAAGATCGCCGCGGCCACCAGCGAGGTGATGTTCGGGATGAAGTACGCGATCCGGTAGATGCCCTTGAACCGGATCGCCGAGTTCAGCATCACGGCCAGCGTCAGCGCGATCGCCAGCGTCGGCACGGTCGACATCACGAACAGCACCAGCGTGTTCCACAACGACAGCCAGAACGTGCTGTCCTCGAGCAGGAAGCTGAAGTTCTGCAGCCCGACGAACTGCCGCGGCCCGAGGCCGTCCCACTTCTGGAACGCCAGCAGGATGGTGGAACCCAGCGGGTACAGGCCGAACACCGCGAACAGGATGTAGAACGGCGACAGCGCGAGGTAGAACCGCCAGTACGACCAGATGCTCTTGCGCCGGCGCCCCGGTTCCGCCGTACCGGCGGACCGGGGTGGGGCGGTCGCTGTCAGCGTCACTGCACGCCCTGACGCTTGCCGATCTGCTTCGCCTGCGAGACCGCCTGCTGCCAGGCCGCCTCCGACGACTTGCTGCCGGCTTGGACCGACTTCAGCGCGGCCGTGTACGGGGCGGCGAGTGCGGAATCGAACGGCGACTCGTAGGCGATCGGGACGTCGGCCGCCGCCGGGCCGAGTACGTCGATCGGCACCTGGCCGCCGAAGAACGGGTCGGCCGCCTTGAGCTGCGGCTTCTCGTACGCCGCCGGCGTGGCCGGGAAGATCTGCGCGTCGGCGAACGCCTTGGCCTGGTTGTCCGGGCTGAGCAGGTACTTGATCACCTCGAAGGCGGCCGCCGGGTCCGGGGCGTTCTTGGTGATGGCCAGGAACGAGCCGCCGAAGTTCGCCGGGCCGCTCGGGGTCGGCGCGACCCGCCACTTGCCGACGCCGGTCTTGCTGGCCGCCTTGATGTCGAGCGCCACCCAGGCGGCGCCGACCACGGTCGGGACAGTGCCCTGGTCGAGGCCGGCGTTCCAGTCCGGCGTACCGCCTGGTGTCCGGCCGTCGACCTTGGTGGTGATCGCCTTCACCGACAGGTCCCAGGCCCGGCGGATGTGGTCCTGGTCGCCGATGAACTTGTTGTCCTTGTCGATGTAGCGGTCGGTGCCCTGGTTGATGATCGTGCCGTACATGTCGGTCGCGTCGGCGACGATCGGCGCCTTCGGGTTGGCCTTGCGCAGCTCCAGCCCGGCGGCGAGCAGGTCTTCCCAGGTCTTCAACTGCTCGGCGACCTTGGCCGGATCACTCGGCAGGCCGGCCTTGGCGAAGACGTCCTCGCGGTAGAACAGTGCGGTCGGGCCGATGTCGATCGGCAGGCCGATCACCTTGCCGTCCAGCGTCGTGGCCTGCTTGACCTTCCACTCGACGTACTCGCCGAGCACGGAGTCCGCGCCGACCGTCTTCAGGTCGACGAACCGGTCGGCCTGCGGCAGCAGCGAGGCGATGTCCTCGCCCTTGAGCCCGGTGATGTCGGGGATCGCGGTGCCGCCGTTGAGCGTGGTGACCAGCTTCTGCTTGAAGTCGCCGCCGATCTCGGAGTACTTGATGTGCTGGTCGGGGAAGTGCGCGATGGTGTCGTCCAGTACGGACTTGCCGAGGCCGCCGCCCCAGCACCACAGTGCGAGGTTGCCGGTCGCGTTCTTCTTCTGGCCCGAGCCGGCGTCCATGCTCGACGAGCAGCCGGTGGCCGCGGCGACGACCGCGGCGAAGCTCCCAGCGAGCAGCGTGCGACGGGAGAGCTCCATGGTTCTACCTTCCTGACTGGTCGCGCGACGTCGCGCTTCCGATGGGTGCGCCCTGGTGCGGTGTACGGGTTCGCAGGAGCGCGGCAAGGGATCGGTCTTCTGGGTGGTGCTGGTGCCAGGCGGCGAGGTCGGCCCAGGTCGGGGCCGCGTCAGCACCGCCGTACCGGGTCACGGAGAGGGCGGCGGTCAGCGCGCCGAACCGGACCCGTTCGGCCAGGGGAAGTCCCCACAGCGTGGCCGCGATGAATCCGGCGGCGAACACGTCACCCGCCCCGGTGGTGTCCACCGCCGGAACTTGCAGGGCCGGTACGGCGATCCGCTCGCCGGTCCCGGCGTCGAGTGCGAGCGCACCCTGGTCCCCGTTCGACACGACCACCAGCGGGACCTTCTCGGCGAGCTTGGTGAGCGCCTGGTCGGGGGTGTCGGTCCGGGTGTAGTTCATCGCCTCGCCGGCGTTGGGCAGGAACACGTCGCAGTGCTGGAGCTGGTCGAGCACCCCGGTGTCCCAGCGCTCCGACGGGTCCCAGCCCACGTCGGCGAACACCACGCTGCCGGCCGCCTTCGACTTGGCCAGCCACTCGTTCGGCCAGGGGCCGAGGTGGGCGGCGACCGCGCGGGCAGCCGGCGGCGTGGTGATCAGCTCGTCGGCCGACAGTGGGGGAGGGGTACCCCGGGTGACCAGTGCCCGGTCGTTGTCGTAGGCAAGAGCCACCGTGAGAGGGGTCTGCCAGCCGTCGAGCCTGCGGGAGAGCGTCAGGTCGACGCTCTCTTGATGGGTGAGCCGGTCGCGGAGACGGTCGCCGAGATCGTCGGCGCCGAAGACCGCGGCCAGGCCGGTGCGGAGTCCGAGGCGGGCCAGCGCGACCGCGAAGTTCGCGATCCCGCCGGGGCTCTCGGCCGAGTCGGTGGCCCAGACCTCGGTGCCGGGGCGGGGCACTGTGGGCAGACCGAGCACGAGGTCGTGGAACACCAGGCCGGAGACCACGACGTCCAGATCGCTCATGTTCGGCACACTCCTGCACGGTCGCTCAAACTCGTGCAGACAGTGTGCTGCTTTCGAGCAAACCGCGCAATACCCGTGCAGATATCTGCGTGAGTATGACGGAGTTTGCGTGATACGGTCTCTCCGTGTTGCCGAAGCAGCGTCAGGACCAGATCGTGCGCGCGCTCCGGGCCGACGGGGCCGGGGGCGTCAAAGTGCTGGCCGTGCAGCTGGGGGTCAGCGAGGCGACCATTCGCCGCGACCTCGAGCAGCTGCACGAGCAGGGCCGGCTGACCAGGGTGTACGGCGGTGCGCTGGCCGTCGACGGCGGCGACGAGCCGTTCGCCGAGGTGAGCGCGGTGCACGCCGACGAGAAGAACCGGATCGCCCGCGCGGCCGCCGAGCTGATCTCCGACGGCGAGTCCGTGCTGCTGGACATCGGGACGACTTCTCTCCGGCTGGCTCAGCAGTTGCACGGCCGGTCGCTGACCGTTGTCACCAGCAACCTCGCCGTACTGGAGGAGCTGCAGAACGACGAGCAGATCGAGCTGATCGTGCTCGGCGGGTTCCTGCGCAGGAGCTACCGCTCCCTGGTCGGGTACCTGACCGAGGAGAGCCTGCGGCAGATCCACGTCGACACGCTGTTCCTCGGCACCAGCGGCGTCCGCCCGGACGGCCGGGTGATGGACAGCACGATGATCGAGGTCCCGGTCAAGCGCGCGATGATTCAGGCCGCGGACCGGGTGGTCTTGCTTGCCGACGGCACCAAGTTCCCCGGCCACGGTGTCGCCAAGGTCTGCGACCCGGCCGAGCTGGCCGTCGTGGTGACCGACCCCGGGGCGGACGAGAAGACCCGGGTCCAACTGACCGAAGCAGGAGTACAGGTGGTACTGGCGTGAAACTCACCATCCTCGGCGGCGGCGGCTTCCGCGTCCCCCTCGTCTACCAGGCCCTGCTGTCGGACCAGGGCGAGGGCCGCATCACGTCGGTGACCTTGTACGACACCGACCGGCAGCGCCTCAACGCCATCACCGCGGTACTGAAACAACAGGCACTTTCTTTTGCTGATGCACCTGTGGTGACTCCGACTACAGATCTCGACGAAGCACTTCGTGGTGCTGACTTCGTCTTCTCCGCCATCCGTGTGGGCGGGCTCGAAGGCCGCACCATCGACGAGCGGGTCGCGCTCGACCTCGGCGTTCTCGGTCAGGAGACCGTCGGTGCCGGTGGGATCGCCTACGGCCTGCGGACGTTGCCCGTGGCAACTGCCATCGCGCAGCGGGTTGCCGTACTGGCTCCGGACGCGTGGGTCATCAACTTCACCAACCCGGCCGGCATGGTCACCGAGTCGATGCTCCCGTACCTCGGTGACCGCGTCATCGGCATCTGCGACTCACCCTCCGGCCTCGGCCGCCGCGCCGCGCTCGCGCTCGGCCTCGACGCTTCGCAGACCTTCTACGACTACGCCGGTCTGAACCACCTCGGCTGGCTCCGCAAGCTGGAGTACGGCGGCGTCGACCACTTGCCCTCCTTGCTCGCCGACTCGAGCGCCCTCGGTCAGTTCGAGGAAGGCCGGCTGTTCGGCGTCGAGTGGCTCCGCTCGCTCGGCTCGATCCCGAACGAGTACCTGCACTACTACTACTTCGCCCGTGAGACCCTCGCCGCCGTCCAATCGGTCGAGAAGACCCGCGGCAAGTTCCTGCTCGAGCAGCAGTCCGACTTCTACGCCGAGACCGCCCGTCACCCCGGCGACGCGCTCGAGCTGTGGCAGAAGACCCGGGCCGAGCGCGAGTCGACGTACATGGTGGAGAGCCGCGAGGTCGCCGACGCCGGCGAGCGCGACGAGCGCGACATGTCGGCCGGCGGCTACGAACAGGTCGCGCTGTCGCTGATGCGGGCGATCGCCCACAACGAGCGCGCCTCGCTGATCCTCAACGTCCGCAACCGCGGCACGCTCGAGCACCTGGACGACGACGCGGTGGTCGAGATCCCGTGCACGGTCGACGCCAACGGCGCCCGGCCGATCACCGTCTCGCAGCTCACCGATCACCAGGCCGGCCTGGTCAGTTCGGTGAAGGCCGTCGAGCGCTCGACGATCGAGGCGGCGGCGTCGGGCTCCCGCGCGACCGCCCTGCGCGCCTTCGCCTGGCACCCGCTGATCGACTCGGTCAACACCGCCGGGAAGCTGCTCGACGGGTACGTCGACCACCTGCCGGAGCTGAGCGCCTTCCGCGCCTGAGGCCCGGGATTGGGTTGCACGCCCCGGATCTGGCAGAATGTCAGGCTGAGTCCGTCCGGATGTCGTGCAGCCCTCTAACTCCACGCCCCGGCCGGCCCATCCGAGTGGTCATCCGTTGTCCCCACGACGGCGTGCAGCTCACCCACCTGTATTTCCCGAGGGAGACCACACAAACGTGGCAGTCAAGATCCGTTTGAAGCGCATCGGCAAGAAGCGTGCGCCGCACTACCGCATCGTCGTGATGGACGCCCGCGCCAAGCGTGACGGCCGCGCCATCGAGGAGATCGGCAAGTACAACCCGAAGGCCGAGCCGTCGTTCATCCACGTCGAGTCCGACCGGGCGCAGTACTGGCTGGGCGTCGGCGCGCAGCCGACCGAGGCCGTTCAGGCGATCTTCCGGGCCAGCGGTGACTGGCAGAAGTTCAAGGGTCTCGAGGCCCCGGCGCCGCTGCGCGTCAAGGAGCCCAAGCGCGACAAGCTGGAGATCTTCAACGAGGCGCTGGCCGAGGCCCACGGCACGCTGAAGACCGAGGCCGTCACCAAGAAGGCCGCGGCGAAGAAGGCCGACAAGAAGGACGACGCCGTCAAGGACGAGGCGAAGGCCGACAGCAAGACCGAGGCCAAGGCTGAGGCCAAGACCGAGGAGCCGAAGGCCGCCGAGGCCCCGGCCGCCGAGGCCGCGCCGGCCGACGACGCCAAGGCCTGACCGTGATGGAGACCGAGGCGCTGGAGCACCTGGTCCGTGGCATCGTGGACAACCCTGACGACGTCAACGTCCGGTCGCGCAACCTGCGCCGCGGACGCACGCTCGAGGTGCACGTGCACCCCGACGACATCGGCAAGGTGATCGGCCGCAACGGCCGGACGGCGACCGCGATCCGCACGGTGGTCGGGGCGCTCAGCTCCGAGCAGTCGGTCCGGATCGACTTCGTCGACGAGCAGAACCGGCGCCCGCGCCGCTGACTCGCAGCAGTCTCTGGAGGGCCGCACCCCACGGGTGCGGCCCTTCGCCTTTATCTTCGGGAGTACGCCGGTCCGCCGCGGGCCGGTGCGAGCAGAGAGGGACACACGGGTGTTGGTGACCGTCGGCCGGATCGGCCGGGCACACGGGATCAAGGGTGAGGTCGGGATGATCGTCCGGACCGACGAGCCGGACCGCCGGTTCGCCGACGGCGCCGTCCTGATGACGGAGAACCAGCCGGCCCGGGCCCTGACCGTCGAGTCCAGTCGCTGGCACTCCGGCCGCCTGCTGGTGAAGTTCGTCGAGGCCCCCGACCGGACCGCCGCCGAGAACCTGCGCAACCTGGCCGTGCAGGCCGAGATCGGCGAGGAAGAGCGCCCGGAGGACCCGGAGGAGTACTACGACCGCGAGCTGATCGGCCTGGCCGTCCGCACCACCGACGGCGAGCAGGCCGGTGAGGTGATCGACGTGGTCCACCTCCCCTCGCAGGACCTGCTGGAGATCCGCCGGCCGGGCGGCAACGCCGTACTGGTGCCGCTGGTCGAGGAGCTGGTCCCGGAGATCAGCCTGGACAAGGGCTACGTGCTGGTGGCCGACCGGCCTGGCCTGCTGGACCCAGAGGGTGCCGAAGAGGTTCCGAACGAGCCTGGCGCCAGCTGATGAGGCTGGACGTCTTCTCGATCTTCCCGGAGTACCTGGCCGCGCTGGACCTCAGTCTGGTCGGCAAGGCGGCGAAGAGCGGTCTGCTGGACGTCCGCGTGCACGACCTGCGCGACTGGACCCACGACCGGCACCGCACGGTCGACGACACCCCGTCCGGCGGCGGCGCCGGCATGGTGATGAAGCCGGAGCCGTGGGGTGAGGCGCTGGACACCGTCCTCCCTGTGGACGGCCCAACCCAGCCCCGGCTGATCGTGCCGACGCCGGCGGGCCGGCCCTTCAGCCAGGAGCTGGCCTACGAGCTGGCCGCCGAGCCGTGGCTCGCCTTCGCCTGTGGCCGGTACGAGGGGATCGACGCCCGCGTCGCGGAGTACGCCGGCGAGCGGATGCGCGTCGACGAGGTCTCGATCGGCGACTACGTGCTGAACGGCGGCGAGGTCGCCGTACTGGTCATGGTCGAGGCGGTCGCCCGCCTCCTGCCCGGCGTGATCGGCAACCCGGAGTCCCTGGCCGAGGAGTCCCACTCGGGTGACGGCCTGCTGGAGTACCCGGTGTACACCAAGCCGACCTCCTGGCGCGGCCACGACGTACCGGACGTTCTGCTGTCCGGGAACCATGCCCTGATCGCCCAGTGGCGCCACGACCAGGCCGTACGGCGTACTGCCGAGCGCCGCCCGGACCTGCTGGCCGCCTGGGGTGGTGTCGTCGCGGGCAAGGACGACGCGGCTGCGCTGGTCGACGTACTGCCGGCTGTCGAGGGTGACGCGGGGGAGCTGCTCACGCTGCAGCGGGCCGCGTACCTGTCCGAGGCGCTGGCGTACGACGACTTCACCATTCCGCCGCTGCTGGAGCCGGTGGAGGGCGTCGCCGAGCGGATCCGCCAGGGGACGGTCTGGAAGGCTGTGGCGGGTACCCGGATCGTCGGGTCGGTCCACCTGGCCGTGGACGGCTCGGTCGGCCGGGTCGGGCGGCTGATGGTCACACCGGACTGGCAGGGGCGCGGGGTCGGGACCAGGCTGCTGAAGGTGGCCGAGCAGACCGCGCCGCCCGAGGTCACGGCGTACGAGCTGTTCACGGGTACGGAGAGTGAGCGGAATCTCGGGCTCTACCGCAAGGCCGGCTACCGGGAGGTCCAGCGGGAGCCGCACACCGACAAGATCGAGTTCGTGCTGCTGGCCAAGCGGCGGCGCCGGCGCTGATTTCGTTGCGACCGGGCCGTGTGGCAAACTTGGTCGCTGTTGCCAGTGCGATGCTCCTGCCACAGGGGGTGACCATCGCACAGCGACATCCTTCAGCTTCTCACCACCTATTTCGTGGGTGACCTGTGGCACGCGCGAGAAAGCGAACACCTGATGACCAACGTCCTGAACGAGCTCGACAACGCGAGCAAGCGTGACGACATCCCCTCCTTCCGCCCCGGCGACACGGTCAACGTGCACGTCAAGGTCGTCGAAGGAAGCCGCTCCCGCGTCCAGGTGTTCAAGGGCGTCGTGATCCGTCGCCAGGGTGGTGGCCTGCAGGAGACCTTCACGGTCCGCAAGGTCAGCTTCGGCGTCGGCGTCGAGCGCACCTTCCCGCTGCACACCCCGATCGTCGAGAAGGTCGAGGTCGTCACCCGCGGTGACGTGCGTCGCGCCAAGCTGTACTACCTGCGTGAGCTGCGCGGCAAGGCGGCCAAGATCAAGGAGAAGCGGGACGCCTGAGTCCCTAGCGACGACGGTCAGGTATGGCGCCGAGCACTGCGACTCGCGCTCGCCCGGTAGCCAAGAGGGCACGTCGCAGCAAAGGACGACATCGCAGGCTCAAGCAGCGCAACCCGCTGCTGAGCCTGCTGATCGAGATGACCACGGTGACGGTGCTCGCCCTGGTCATCACGGTCGTTCTGCGGCTTTTCGTCGCCGAGGCGTTCTACGTGCCCTCGGAGTCGATGTACGACACGCTCACGACGAACGACCGCATCCTGGCCGAGAAGGTCAGCTACCTGCACCGTGACGTCGACCGGGGCGACATCGTCGTCTTCAAGGACCCCGCGAACTGGCTGAACGAGGAGCAGACGACCCCCGGTCCGCTGCGCCGGGTCGGCGAGTTCGTCGGCATCCTGCCGCGCAGCGGTGAGGGTCACCTGGTCAAGCGGGTGATCGGGCTGCCCGGCGACCGGGTGTTCTGCTGCGACCGGTCGGGCCGGATCCTGGTCAACAAGATCCCGCTCGACGAGCAGGAGTACCTGCTGAAGGACGCCAAGCCGTCGCTGCAGCCGTTCGACGTCGTCGTACCGCCTGGTCACCTGTGGGTGATGGGGGACAACCGCGCCGAGTCGGCCGACTCCCGCGCCCACATGGGTGGTCCCGGTGGCGGGTTCGTGCCGATCGAGAACGTGGTTGGCCGGGCCTGTTGCGTAATCTGGCCGTCTGACCGGATGACGATGCTGCGTCCTCCGGAAACCTTCAAGAAGCCGGGGCTGAAGAAGTGACCGATACATCGACCGAGGCGACGCCCGACAAACCCACCCACCGCTCGGGGCTGGCCGCCGCCGCTCGCGAGTTCGCGCTGATCGTGGTCGGAGCGCTGATCGTCTCGTCGATCCTGCGGGCGTTCGTCGGGCAGATGTTCATCATCCCGAGCGAGTCGATGCAGAACACCCTGCTGGTCGGTGACCGGGTGGTGGTCGAGAAGCTGACCGACGTCGAGCGCGGTGACGTCGTCGTCTTCGAGGACCCGGGCGGCTGGCTGGGCACCGAGGAGAGCGGCCAGAAGCGCGGTTCGGTCGGCCGGTTCTTCGAGGTCGTCGGCCTGCTGCCGGACTCCAGCCACGGTCACCTGATCAAGCGCCTGATCGGCATGCCCGGCGACAAGGTCGCCTGCTGCGACGAGAAGGGCCGGCTGATGGTCAACGGCCAGCCGCTGGAGGAGTCCCAGTACCTGTACCCCGGTGACGCGCCGTCGGCGATGGAGTTCCAGGTCACCGTCCCCGCGGGCAAGATCTTCGTGATGGGCGACCACCGCTCGGAGTCCGGCGACTCCCGCGTCCACCTCAGCGACACCGGCCCCGACGGCGGCACCCCCGGCGACGCCGCCTTCGTCCCCCTGGACAAGGTCACCGGCCGCGCGATCCTGGTCGTCTGGCCCGCCAGCAACTTCTCCAAGCTCGGCGTCCCCGACACCTTCAAGTCGATCCCGGCCCCGGCCGGCCCCCCACCGGCCAAGCCGTCGATCTCCCTGACACCACCCCCCAAGTAAGCGGAGCCCCCGTGCCCCCCACCGCACACCCGCCCCCCGCCCCCGCACGCCGTACGACGCCCAGCTCCACGCTCCCCGCTGAGGCACGCCGTACGGCGGTCGCTTGGCCTGGGTCCTCCGCCCCGGGCGGGACGGCGCCTGCTTGCTCGTGTGCGCCCGCACGCCGTACGACGTCCGCCACGCGCGACGCCGTCGCCAGGGCCAGGGCAGACGCTCCCGCCTGCTCGCTCGCCGTGGTCTCCGCACGCCGTGGCCCGGCCGTGCCTTCCCGGCCCAGCACTCCCCGCCCCTCGGCGCGGACCGTGCACCCGACCGCATCCCGCCCCCCGGCGCCGGGCACGTACGTGGCCGCGCTCACCCGGCGGCTGCGGCCTAGCGCCGCGCGCGACTCCGTCGCTGCCAGCACGGCCACGGCCGACGCGCTCGCCGTGGTCTCCGCAAGCGGCGGCCCGGCAAGGCTTTCCCTGCCCGGCAGTTCCCGACGCTCGGCACCGGCCGCTCTCACCCGGCGGCCGCGGCCTGAGACCGCCCCCGACTCGGTCGCTGCCCGCATGGCCAAGGCGGACGTGCCCGCCCGCGCGTTCGCCGTGGCCTCTGCAAGCGGCGGCCCGGCGGGGCTTTCCCGGCCGACTACCCCCCGCCACCCGGCGTCGGCCAACCCGGCCGCCAGGCTGACCGAGCAGGCACCGTCGCCGCGGCGCCCGGCCATGAGGCTGACCGTGCGGCGCCTGTCCCCGCAGCCCCTGGCCGCGGGGACGACCGCGACGGCTCCGTCGCAGCGGGCCACGGCCAAGAGCCTGACCACGCCAGCCCTGCCGCCGCCGCCCCAGGCTGCTAGGCAGACTGCGACCGCCCTGTCGCCGCTGCCCCGGTGCGCGAGGCTGACCGGGCTGGACCTGTCGTCGCGGACGTCCGCCGCGGGCCGGTGGGCGGTGGGCTGGGTGGCTCAAGTCCCGGCGCTCGATACCTCCGCGGACCGCCTGGCGGTCGGCCTGGGGCGTCGTGCCGGGTCCTGTGGCGGTGTTCGCCTGTGCCGTGTGGGGAGACTCGGATGAGCGCTCTCCCGCGCGGTAGCACGATCCGCCGCGACGCGGGGCTGTACGGGTACGAGCGCGCGCTGCGGCGCGTCGGTCTCGATCCGATCGCCGGCGTCGACGAGGCCGGGCGGGGACCGTGTGCCGGGCCGTTGGTTGCCGCGGCAGTGATTCTGCCTGACGGCAAGCGCGGTCAGATCCCGGAGCTCGCCGATTCCAAGCTGCTCACCGCCAAGGCGCGCGACCGCTGCTACGAGCAGATCCGCGCCCGTGCGCTGGCCTGGTCGGTCGTCTCGATCGAGGCCGACGAGTGCGACCGCCTCGGCATGCACGTCGCGAACGTCCAAGCGCTGCGCCGGGCCCTGTTCCGCCTCGACGTACGGCCGTCGTACGTGCTGACGGACGGGTTCGGCGTCGACGGCCTCGGCGTACCGGGCCTGGCGATCTGGAAGGGCGATCGGGTCGCCGCCTGCATCGCTGCCGCGTCGGTGATCGCCAAGGTGACCCGCGACCGGATCATGCAGCACTGGGACACGGTGTACCCCGAGTACGATTTCGCGGTCCACAAGGGGTACTGCACGCCCGAACACCAGGCGGCACTGGACAAATACGGCCCGTGTCCACAACATCGACGCCGATTCGAGAATGTCCGCCGCAGTCTGCGGCCCGATATGGGACAGAATGTGACCAGTCCCACCGGAGTGGAGAGCCGATGAGCGCTGACGACCTCGAGAAGTACGAGACCGATATGGAGCTGCAGCTCTATCGGGAGTACAAGGACGTCGTCGGGATCTTCAAATACGTCGTGGAGACCGAACGGCGCTTCTACCTGTGCAACGCCGTGGACCTCAAGGTCCGCACCGAAGGTGGTGACGTCTACTTCGAAGTGACGATGGCCGACGCGTGGGTGTGGGACGTCTACCGTTCGGCGCGCTTCGTGAAGAACGCCAAGGTCGTCACCTTCCGCGACGTCAACATCGAAGAACTCGCCAAGTCCGACCTGGAAGTCCCCAAGGACTCCGACTTCGGCCGCTGACCCCAGCCTGAGCGGGCCTCTCCCCAGGGGGATGCTCGCTCAGGGCTTCTGCCTGCCCTCTTCCGGCCTGTACGCCGTACGCCCTCAGCCCAGCCCGTCTGCGTCCGTCCGTACGCCTTCAGCCCAGCCTGTCTGCGTCCGTCCGTACGTCGTACGTCGTCACCTCAGCGCACGCTCGAGCTGCTCCGTCTGCGTCTCCAGCCACCGCAGCTCCGTCGCGAAGAACTCCATCGACACCGCCGAGTCCCGCGCCCCGAGGCCCCACCCCTCGACCCGCCCGGCTTCCCGCAGCTTCACCCGCACCAACGCCGGCACCACCCCGCTGCGATCCCCGATCCCGTACGCATCGACGAAAACCCGCAGCCGCGCCCCAAGATCGGGCACCACCTCGAACCCAGCCTCCAGCAGCTGCCGATCAGACTCCAACGGCACGAACGCCCAAGCAGCCGCCGCGACATCCAGCAACGGCGTCGTCGGCCGGCAGGCATCCCAGTCGATGAATGCCACCGGCCGCCCATCCCGGTACACGGTGTTCCAAGGCCCCAGATCCCCGTGCGACACGATCTCGCCGTCCTTCAGCCCACCCCCAGGCGGCACGAACCCCGCACTCGCCGCGTGCAGCCGCCGCAACAACCCGGCAACCTCCATCAGCGCACCCTCCGACCGCATCTCCACCGTCAGCGGATTCCCCTTCCCCGGCACCCACCCGGGATCCGCCGCCACCTCTCCGGGCACGTAGCTGAGCACCTCGACCCCACCCTCCACACCCAACACCCGCGGCGCACCGTCGAACCCCACAGCCTCAAGATGCCGCAGGTACGCATGCACAAGCGGCGCCGCCTCCCCAACCTGCCGCCGTACGGTGTCCCCACGCCGAACCACGCCAGGATTGTTCCGCCCACCAGCCAGCACCTCATCGGTCATCCCCTCAGCATGCCTCCATACAGAGCACTGGGCTCGAACCTCCAGCGCCAAAGCGCCGGCGATGAAGTGCGAGCACACCCGAAGCCAGTCAAACCAGCCGAGCAGGCCCGCCGCCGGCATGCGGTCCGCGTGGGCGGTAGCGCCAGCACACTGCGCAGTGCAACGACCGACAGCCTGGCGGCTGGCTAGCCTCACGTCGCGCGAGCTGCACGCCGCGAGCCCGACGTCGCGGGAGTCCGCCAGCCTGATGGCGTGAGGTCGGCAGGGGCCGAGTCGAACAGTCCGTGAGCGCGGTAGCTTGCATGCCCACAGGCGGGTACCCGGGACCCGGTGACGGGGCCCGAGGCTCGTGAGCCTGACTCGCGTCAGCCTGATGTTCGGATGGACTGAGGTCTGCGTTGCGCGAGTCCGACGGTCGGCGAGCCCGGCAGCTCGCATGCCCCACAGGCGATTGCCAGTAGGACGGTCCGGGTCCGGGGCAGGCGCCAGTGCCGGGGGCACGGAGCCCCGAGGCCCGAGCCCGGTGAGCCCGACGTCGCGCGGGCCACGTCGCGGAAGCCTGACATCGCGCCAGCGCGTCGGCCCCATGGCCTGGGGTCGGCAGAGCGCGAGTCTGGCGGTTGGTGAGCCCGACAGCTGCGTTGCCCCGCAGGCGACTGCCAGTAGGACGCCTCAGGTCCCGGTGACGGCGCACGGAGCCCCGAGCCCGAGGTTCCTGAGCCCGACGTCCCGGGAGCCCGTCAGCCCGATGGTGAGGTCGGCGGGACGCGAGTCGAGTGGTCGGTGAGCCCGACAGCTTGCATGCCTCACAGGCGACTGCCAGTAGACGCTGCCCGGTGCCGGTGCCGGTGCCGGTGCCGGTGCCGATGCACGGAGCCCCTGGGGCCGAGGCCCGTCAGTCCGTCAGCCCGTGGCCTGGTCGGGAGGGCACGAGTCGAGCGGTCCGTGAGCGCGGTTGTTGCGTGCCCCGCAGGCGGCTGCAAGTAGAACAAGCGCGGTGCCCGGTGTGCCCGACGTCCCGGCGGCCAGAGAGGCGCGATCCCGGCCTCGATCACCAGAATCAGGTCGGCCTCCCCGGATCATCCACAACAGGTGTGCGATCAAGGAGGCCGGGAGCTGGCGGGTCAGTGCGGGAGGTCTGTGGGTGGCGGGTCAGTGAGTTGGTGTGTGACGGCTCGCTCGGCAGTGGAGGGGCGCGGGACTCGGGGAGTGGGCAGGGATTCGCGTCGGAGTACGGCGTGTTCTCGGCCAAGTTGCCGACAGGGATCAGGTCGCTGACGGGGGAACAGGTCGGGCAGTCGGGAGGGGAGGAGGGGGCCGGGCGAGCGGCGCCCGGGCGAGCGGCGAGCGGCGACCGGTGCGCGGTGGCGCGGTGGTGGCGGGAGGTCTGGGGAGGGTCGGGGTGCTGTGGTTGGAAGGGTGGGGTGGGTGTTAGTAGCAGGGCCAGGCGGTGATTGCTGGGGAGGTGGCTAGGAGGACTGGGGTCTCGTGGGGGATGTGGTCGGGGGCTAGGGCCATGGCGGTTAGGCGGGCGTGGCCTTCTAGGACTACGAGGGGGTCGGTGGTGGTGGTGGCGCGGACGCAGATCAGGGGTGGCCAGGTGGCGCCGTTGCGGAGATTGGTGGCCAGGTTCAGGAAGTTGTCGGTCGGTAGGCGGTCGAAGACCAGGCCTCCGCGGCGGATGAAGGGGACGGCGTCTGTGGGGCGTCGGGTGCCGTTGGTGAGGGCGGTCCAGTAGCTGTAGTTGATGTAGAGAACGTCTAGTAGCTCCGACGGGGTCAGCATGACCAGTTGCCAGCTGAGGCTGTCGGGGAAGTCGGTGAAGAGTTCTCGGTTCTGGCGGTAGCCCCTGTAGTCGCCCAGGAGTTGGAGGCGGAGTTCGTTCTGGGTGGGGTTGGCGAGGTCTGGGGTCGTGAGAAGGGCTTCTGAGTGACCGTGCTTTCTCAGGGTTTCGGTGAGGGATGCTTTGAAGCGTGGTGAGGTCAACTCGGCGTTCAGGAAGGTTGCGACCATCTCGTTCTCGGAGGATGGGCGAAGGGCGCGCATGGGTTCATCGTGCCGTCAGGGGGCGCGTCTTTGGGTGGGGGAGAGGCGCCAGCCAGAGTCTTCGTAGGTGATGAGGTTGGCTTGGGCGAGGGTTTCGAGGCATTCCTGGACGGTGTCGTGGTCCAGGCCGGCGACGTTGGCTATGCGGGTGGAGGGGGACGGGCGGAGGACGGGGACGGCGTCGAGGGTTCGGCGGAGGTCGTGGTCGAGGGCGTCTTCGGGAGTTGCGGGGGTGTGAGGGTACGAGGTCAGGTGCTCGCCCAGGGGTGAGATGGCTTCGAGGATGTCGGCTACTGAGGTGGCCACGGTGGCGTTGCGTTCTCGGATGAGGAGGTGGGTGCCTTCGGACATTCGGGAGGTGATCGGGCCGGGGACTGCTAGGACCGGGCGGCCGCACTGTTCGGACCAGTTGGCGGTGTTGAGGGCTCCGCTGCGGATGGCGGCTTCTACGACGACGGTGCCTTGGGTGGTGGCGGCGATGAGTCGGTTGCGGGCGAGGAAGCGGAGCTTGGTGGGGGAGCAGCCGGGTGGGAGTTCGCTGACGAGGAGGCCTTCGCCGACGATTCGGTGGAAGAGGGACTCGTTGCTTCTCGGGTAGGGAATGTCGACGCCGCAGGCGAGGACGGCGATGGTGGTGCCGGTGCTGGCCAGGGCGCCGCGATGGGCGGCGGCGTCGATGCCGTAGGCGCCGCCAGAGACGATCGTCGTGCCGTGGTCGCCCAGACCGCCGGCCAGTTCCGCGGCGGCGTTTTCGCCGTACGACGAACAGGCTCGGGCGCCAACGATGGCGACTGAGGACTTGAGCAGGGTGCGGAGGTTGGGCGTGCCTCTGACCCAGAGGCCGTACGGCGTGCCGCCGCGGCGGGCCTGCTGGCCGGCCTCGGTGAGGACTTCGATCTGGTCGGGCCATTCGTCGTCGCCGGGGATGACGAAGCGGGCGCCGGCCGAGTGGGCTCGAGCGAGGTCGCCCTCGGGGGAGACCTTGGCCAGGCGGGACGACCAGCGTTCCAAGCCGGGGGCCTTGGTGCGGAGGAGCTCCCAGATCTCGAGCGGTTCGAGGTCGGCGAAGGTCTTCAGGGTCGCGGGGTCGCCTGGTTCGATGACTCGGGACAACGCCGCTCTCGCCAGCCGGTCCTCGTCGGAGGGAACCGGACGGTCGAGAGCTGTGGAGGGGGCGTTGCTAGAGGCAACTACCAGGTCGGTTTGCTGGTCGGAGTTGGTCATGTGGGGATGGGCTCTCTGAGGGGGCGGGCGTCTTCTAGGGGCGTCAGGGGCGCGCCGGTGCGGAGTTGGAAGGCTTCGTGGGTGAGGTCAGGGGTCGGGGTCGGTTGGGCGACCAGATCGGTGAGGGTCCAGGCAAGGCGAACGACCCGGTCGAGGCCCCGGGCGGTGAGGCGGCCTTCGGCGTAGTGGGCTTCGAGGAGGTCCTGGCTGGCAGTGTCGAGCGGGAACTCGCGACGCAGCACCGGGCCGGGGACCTCGCTGTTGAGCTGCCAGGGCGTGCCCCGGTACCGATGGGCTTGCCGATCGCGGGCGGCGCGGACTCGCGCCGCGACGTTGGCGGTGGACTCGGGCTGGTCGCCGGTGCCGAGGCCTCGGGCGGCGGGGAGGATCTGGCGCTGGATGTCCATCCGGTCCTTGATCGGACCGCTGATGCGTTGGCGGTACCGGTTGAGGATCTGAGGTGTGCAGTTGCAGATGCCGGTCGGAGTCCCGGATTGGCCGCAGGGACAGGGATTCGCGGCCAGCACCAGGAGGAACCGTGCCGGGAACTTGGCGACAGCGGCCGCACGGTGGACCTCGACGAAACCGGACTCCAGCGGCTGGCGCAAGGTGTCCAAGGTCAGCGGGTGCATCTCGGGTGCTTCGTCGATGAAGAGGATGCCGCGGTGCGCGCAGCTGATCGCGCCGGGGCGCGGAACGCCGGAGCCTCCGCCGACCAGGCTGACCAAAGACGCCGTGTGGTGCGGGGCGATGAACGGTGGGCGGGTGACGAGCTCCGCGTCGTTGGTGAGAAGACCGGCGAGCGAGTGGACGGCGGAGACCTCCAGGGACTCGTCGATCCCCAGGTCGGGCATCAGACCGGCCAGGCGCTCGGCGAGCATGGTCTTGCCGGAACCCGGTGGACCGTACAGATACAGGTGATGGCCGCCCGCGGCGGCGGCTTCGATGGCTCGTCGGCCTTCGCGCTGACCCAGGACGTCGTCCAGGTCAACCTCGGGGACCCTAGTGAGGGACTCCGACATCAGGCGCGGCTCGGCGCGGGGCGGCTCCTCGTCGGGGATCTCCTCGCCCCGGATCATCGCGAGCACCTGCCGCAGCGAACGCACGCCGTACACGCTGATGTCGGGGACGAGGCGGGCCTCGTTCGCGTTGAGTTCCGGGACGATGATGCGGGTGAAACCGGCGCGGGCGGCGGCGAGCGTCATCGCGAGAGCGCCGCGGACTTCGCGGATGCGGCCGTCGAGACCGAGCTCTCCGATGATGGCGCAGTGCCGCAGCTCGCCGATCGGCAGGACGCCGCTGGCCGCGAGCAGGGCGCACGCGATCGTCACGTCGTAGTGCGAACCGGTCTTGGGCAGGGTCGCCGGAGACAGGCCGATGGTGACCTTGCGGTCAGGGAACCGTTCGCCGCTGTTGACGACGGCCGCGCGGACGCGGTCCCTTGCCTCGGACAACGAGGTGTCGGGAAGGCCGATGAGCGTGGTCTTGGGGAGGCCTTGGGCGATGTCGGCCTCGACCTCGACGAGGTGGCCTTCCAGACCGACGAGAGCGACGGACCAGGCCTGGGCAAGGGACATCAGCCCACGCCCCTCAGGTGTTCGATGGTGGGTTTGGCGCCGCCGGGTGGGACCAGGACGGCGATCACGTCGATCCGGATCTCCGGTGGATGGAGCTCGTGCTCTTGCAGCCAGCGGCCGACCAGGCGGCGCAGGGTGCTGAGTTTGCGATAGGTGATTGATTCCAGGGGGCTCCCGTACCCGAGGCCGCGTCGGGTCTTCACCTCGCAGACGACCAGGGCCCGGCCCTCGCGGGCGACGATGTCGATCTCGCCCTGCTCGCAGCGCCAGTTGCGCGCGAGGATCGCGAAGCCCTGCTGGCTCAGATGTTCCGCGGCGAGTTGTTCGCCGTACTGCCCGACTGCGTCTTTGGTCCGCATCGATGACCACCTCCGACTAGAAGATGCCGGGATTCAAAGTGGATCCGAGGGTGACTTCGCGGCTGTGGACAACGAAAAACGCCGGCCGGGCCCAAGGGCCGGCCGGCGTTCGTGGTGCGGTGGATCAGTTACGCATGTGCTTGCCGCGGTTGGACTTCGGCGGTGTGCGGTCGACGCGGAGCTCGGTGGGCTCGTGGCGGATGACCTGCAGGCCGCCGGTGCCCGGGTCGGTGTCGCCGACCTCGAAGTCCCAGCTCTCCTCGTTGGCCAGGCGGCTGTGCCAGCGGCCGTACAGACCGTAGATGGCCAGGCCGATCAGCATCCAGATGCCGAACTTGGTCCAGGTGCCGGTCTTCAGGTTGAGCATCAGCCACAGGGTCGCGGCCAGCGACAGCAGCGGGATCAGCGGGACCAGCGGGACGCGGAAACCGCGCTCCAGGTTCGGCTCCGTACGGCGCAGGCGGAGGACTCCGACGGCACAGAACGCGAAGCAGAACAGGGCTCCGATGACCAGCAGCTCCTCGAGCTCGACCACCTTCGGGTAGAGCGTGAGGGCCAGGGCGGCCAGACCGGCCGCCGTCGCCGCGCGGGCCGGCGACGAGTAGACCCGGCTGACTCGGCCGAGGCTCTTCGGTAGGAGTCCGTCACGGCCCATGTTGAACAGCACGCGGCTCTGGGCGATCAGAACCACCATGATCACGGTCATCAACGCCAGCAAGGCCCCGAGATTGACCACGTCCGCGGCCCAGCCTTCACCGACCGCTTCCATCGCCTCCGAGACCGGTGCGGCACCGCCGAGCTGCCCGTACGGGCGCAGGCCGACCATGACGATGGCGACCGCGACGTACAGGACCGTGACGACCACGACGCCGAGCAGCATGCCCTGCGGGACCGTCTTGCGCGGGTTGCGGGCGTCCTCGGACGCGGTTGCGATCAGGTCGAAACCGATGAACGCGAACACGATCGCGCTGGCCGCGGTGAAGATGCCCATCAGGCCGAACGAGCCGAACGACGAGTCCAGCATCCAGCCCAGCAAGGTCGGGTTCGCCGTCGCCGGGGCGGGGCGCTCCATCGGGACGAAGGGCTTGAAGTTCTCCATCTTGATGTGCGTCGCGCCGACCACCACGATCAGCAGGATCACCGCCACCTTGGCCGCCACGACGACGGTCAGCACGCGGGACGACAGCTTGGTGCCGGTGACGATCATCGCGGTCAGCAGCAGGATCAGCAGCGGCGCGACGAGGTTCACCTTGGCCTCGGGGCCGAAGAACTGGGCCAGCCCGTCGGGCAGCACGACGCCGAATCCGTTCAGGGTGGCCAGGAAGTACGCGGACCAGACACGGGCGACGATCGCGGCGGCGGTGACGAGCTCGAGCACCAGCGCCCAGCCGACCAGCCACGCCCACATCTCACCGAAGGTGACGTAGCTGAACGTGTACGCGCTGCCGGACACGGGGATGGTCGACGAGAGCTCGGCGTAGCACGCGGCTGCCAGCAGGCAGACGAGCGCGGCGACCACGAACGACAGGATGACGGCAGGGCCGGCCACGTTCGCGGCCTGCTTGCCGCTCAGGCTGAAGATGCCGGAACCGATCATCACACCGAGGCCGAGCACGACAAGGTCGCGTCGGCCGAACAGACGCGGTAGTCGGTGCCGAGCCTCCTCGACTCGAGTGAACGCCGACTCGACCGGCAGGCGCCGGCCTACGGTCTGTCCGTTCGCTGAGGGGGCCATGGTCAGGGGTGCCTCCGTTGCTACTAGGGCAATCGGGCCGAACAGTAGTCGACCGGGGGACTACGGGCCAGACCCTCCTTCGTGTCGCTGCCGCGCGGCTGCTTGCGATGCCGGGGCCGCTCCCGCATGGTCGAGCCATGGCACCGGACGACGTCAGCCCAGGGCCCTCCGTACTGGAGGAATTCGCTGCGTTACTGGCTGACTACGAACGGCATCTCACGGCGGAAAGAGGCCTCAGCGAACATTCGGTCCGAGCGTACATGGGTGACGTCGCCGATTTGATCGATCATTTGAATCGGCTTGGTCACGATGAGCTGGACAAGCTCGACATCCGCGGTCTGCGGTCCTGGCTGGCCAAGCAGCAGAGCCTGGGCAAGGCCCGCAGCACGATGGCGCGGCGGGCCACCGCTGCGCGGGTCTTCACCGCGTGGGCCCAACGGACCGGGCGGATCGCGACCGATCCGGGCGCGCTGCTGGCCAGTCCGAAGGCGCACAAGACGCTTCCAGGCGTGCTGGGGCAGGCGGATACGCGCACTGTGCTGGATGCGGCGGCTGTCGCGGCGGACGACGGGAGTCCGGTCGGGCTGCGGGATCTGGCGATCATGGAACTGCTGTACGCGACCGGGATCCGGGTCGGTGAGTTGTGCGCGCTGGATCTCGACGAGGTGGATCGGAACCGGCGCGTGGTTCGCGTGTTCGGTAAGGGGCGTAAAGAAAGGTCGGTCCCGTACGGCGTACCGGCGGGTGCGGCGCTGGAGTCGTGGATGGCAGTGCGTGTGCAGTTGGTCCGGGACGGGAGTGGGGCGGCGCTGTTCCTCGGGGCGCGTGGTGGGCGGATCGATCAGCGGACCGTACGGCGGGTTGTGCACGCGCGGATCGATGCCGTGGATGCGCCGGACCTGTCGCCGCACGGGTTGCGGCACACGGCGGCGACGCATCTGCTCGAGGGCGGGGCGGATCTGCGGAGCGTGCAGGAGTTGCTCGGGCACGCGTCGCTGGCGACGACGCAGGTCTACACCCATGTTTCGAGCGAGCGGTTGCGGGCGGCGTACCAGCAGGCACATCCGCGGGCTTGATCGCACGGTCGTGCTCGGGGTTGGTACGGCGGGGGTGATGGGCGGTGGGTGGGGAAATGGGGCAGACTGCGGGCCATGCGGGTTTCGGCTAAATCTGACTATGCGTTGCGGGCGCTGATCGAGATCACTCAGCGCTGGGTGGGCAACGATCCCTCGGTGGTGTCGGCGGAGGAGCTCAGCCGGCAGCAGGGCATTCCGCACGGGTTCCTGCAGGGGATCCTCGCCGATCTGCGCCGGGCGGGCGTGCTGACCAGTCAGCGCGGGCAGTCCGGCGGGTGGAAGCTCGCGGTGGATCCGAACGAGATCTCGGTCGCGGACGTCATGCGTGCTGTCGACGGGCCGATCGTGAGCATCTCGGGGGTCCGGCCGGAGAGCGTCGACTACAACGAGCGAGCCGTAGTGCTGCAGCGGGTCTGGATCGCGGCGCGGGCGAGCCTGCGGGACGTGCTCGAGCACACCACGCTGACGGACCTTGCCAAGGGCAAGCTTCCGGCGGGGGTCGAGCGGCGGTCGAAGGACGAGGACGCTTGGCAGGCGCGGGTTCCTGGGAGTTGATCGCACTGGTCAGTGGTTTCTGACCAGGAGGGTGGCGCCGAGGGTGGCCAGGGCGCTGAGGGTGACGACCACGGTTGGTAGTGGGCTTGGGGTCTGGTGGCGTGCTGTGGGGGAAGCGACGCGGGTGGATGGCTGAGGTTGCGGGGATGCCGGCGGTGAGGTCGGCTGTGGCTGAGGTCGCGGCGCCGGGAGGGAAGGTGAAGGGGCCGTTGATGGTGGGGCGGTGGGTGCCGGCGCGCTGAAGGGGGTTGGCGCGTGCGGGGCGTTTGTGGGGAGTAGGCGGACTGGCTGGGTGGGGAGCAGGTCCAGGGGGTTGAGATAGGTCCTGCCTTCCAGGAGGCCCCAGTGGAGGCAGGTTGTGGGGGCGCAGTGGGAGGCTGCGGCGGACAGGTGGCCTAGGGGTTGGGCGGTCTGGACGGAGGTGCCGGTGGGGAGAGTTGGGATGACTGGCTCGTAGGTTGTGCGGAGTTGGCCGTGGGTTACCACTACGACGCTGCGGCCGGCTACTGGGCCGGCGTACGTGATGGTTCCTGAGGTGGCGGAGAGGACTGGTTGGCCGGGGGTGCCGGCCAGGTCTATGCCTCGGTGGCCGGGGAGCCAGGGTTTGGCGGGTGGGGCGTAGGGGTGGACGATCCGGGGGCGCGGATCGAGCGGCCAGGAGGCGTCCGCGGGTGGGCTGGTGAGGGGGAGCGGGACTGGCGGGGTGATGGGCGCGAGGAGTGGCAGTGCGAAGGGGGCCAGCAGGAGTGGGGTCATGCTGGAAAGGTGCAGGTGAGATCGCGAAATCGGCGGGGTGAATCGGGGCCTGTGGACAGGCTGGGGGCCGGTTCGACCAGGGGTGGGCCTCTCGCGTAGACTTCTGCTGGCGTCCCACCTCGGTGGGGCGACTTCGCACGCCTGCACACATCCGAATCCCCTTGGTCCCGGTGCGCCGGGAAGGGATTCGCGCGGGCGTCAGGCGCGACGGACCAACCCCGGTCCGCCGCGGGACAACCGAGACAGCGTCACCGAGACGGGTAACCCGTGCGGGGCGCGACAGGAGATCACCACGTCATGGCCGTCGTCACCATGAAGCAGCTGCTCGAGAGCGGCGTGCACTTCGGGCACCAGACCCGTCGCTGGAACCCGAAGATGAAGCGCTACATCCTCACCGAGCGCAACGGCATCTACATCATCGACCTGCAGCAGTCGCTGTCGTACATCGACCGCGCCTACGAGTTCGTCCGGAGCACCGTCGCCTCCGGCGGCGCGATCCTGTTCGTCGGCACCAAGAAGCAGGCCCAGGAAGCGATCGCCGAGCAGGCGACCCGCGTCGGCATGCCCTACGTGAACCAGCGCTGGCTGGGCGGCATGCTCACCAACTTCCAGACCGTCAACAAGCGGCTCCAGCGCCTCAAGGAGCTCGAGCTGCTCGACTTCGACGACGTCGCCGCCTCCGGTGTGACGAAGAAGGAGCTGCTGCAGAAGCGTCGCGAGCACGACAAGCTGCTCAAGACCCTCGGCGGTATCCGCGACATGGGCCGCGTCCCGTCCGCGGTCTGGATCGTCGACACCAAGAAGGAGCACCTCGCGGTCGACGAGGCGCGCAAGCTCAAGCTGCCGATCATCGGCATCCTGGACACCAACTGCGACCCGGACGAGGTCGACTTCCCGATCCCGGGCAACGACGACGCGATTCGCTCGGTCGGCCTGCTGACCCGCGTGGTCGCCGACGCCGTCGCCGACGGTCTGATGTCGCGTGGTGGCCAGGGCGCCGCGGCGGCCGGCGAGGAGCTGGGTGCCGAGGAGCCGATGGCTGCCTGGGAGCGCGAGCTGCTGGAGAGCCAGAACGCCGCCGCGGCCGCGCCGGCCAAGGCCGACGAGGCTCCGGCCGCGCCGACCGAGGCTCCGGCTGCTGCCGAGACCCCGGCTGCCGAGACCCCCGCTGCTGAGGCTCCGGCCACCGAGGCCCCGGCTGCCGAGGCCGCCGCGACCGAGGCGCCTGCCACCGAGGCTCCGGCCACCGAGGCTCCGGCCGAGGCCGCTGCCGACGAGGCGCCGAAGACCGAGGCCTGATCCCGTTCCGGGCTGCCGCCCCTGGGACCCGCGAGGGTCTGACAGGAAGCGGTGGCCCGGACCAGGAAAGACCGGAGGAGACTGGACCGGAAACGGCCCGGACCCCAAGGTCTGGCACGAGAACCCGGACCACCGAACGACCTGGACCGCAGACCCTGACCAGGGCCGAAGGCCCAGTACGACGGACCATCGGGCGAGAGCCCAGGGACCGGCACAACGGCTCCACCGGGCGAACCCCCCGGCCCGGCGAAAGCCCGGGCCTCAGGGTAAGACCGGAGGCCGCCGGTCCGGAGACTCGAAGGCTTCACAGGATCGACAAGGCTCCGGACACCTGGCCCCGTACGGGACCAGGTCCCGGAACCCCGATCGCCCGGCACCGCTTCGGCATCCGGGCGGCGACCCACCCAGCTGATCGCACCGACTAGATCGAGAGAACGAGGAATGGCGAACTACACCGCCGCTGACGTGAAGAAGCTCCGCGACGCCACCGGCGCGGGCATGATGGACGCGAAGAAGGCGCTCGAGAGCACCGACGGCGACTTCGAGCAGGCGATCGAGGAGCTGCGCATCCACGGCGCCGCGAAGGCCGCCAAGCGTGGCGCCGAGCGGTCGGCCACCAACGGCCTGGTCGCCGCCGCCGAGAACGCGCTGGTCCAGCTGAACTGCGAGACCGACTTCGTCGCCAAGAACGAGCAGTTCCAGCAGCTCGCCGCCGACATCGTCGCGCACGCGTCGGCCAGCAAGGTCGGCGACGTCGAGGGCCTGCTCACCGAGAAGCTGTCCGACGGCAAGAGCGTCGCCGAGAACATCGAGGCGCTCGCCTCGGTCATCGGCGAGAAGCTCGAGCTGGGCAAGGTCGCCGTGTTCGACGGCAAGGTCACCGCCTACATGCACAAGCGTGCGGCCGACCTGCCGGCCCAGGTCGGCGTCCTGGTCGAGTTCGAGGGCGACGACGTCGAGGTCGCTCGTGGCGCCGCCATGCAGGCCGCCGCGATGCGTCCGCTCTACACCAACCGCGACGAGGTCCCGGCCGAGACGGTCGAGAACGAGCGCCGGATCGCCGAGGCGACCGCTCGCGAGGAGGGCAAGCCCGAAGGCGCCCTGCCGAAGATCGTCGAGGGCCGGGTGAACGGCTTCTTCAAGGAGGTCGTGCTGACCGAGCAGTCGTCGGTCCAGGACAGCAAGAAGACCGTCAAGGCCGTGCTCGACGCGGCCGGCGTGACCGTGAAGCGGTTCGCCCGCTTCGAGGTCGGCGCCTGACCGTCGCCCCAGCGGCGAGGACGACACAGCACAGCATCATCGACGAGGAGGCCGGAATCGTGACGGAAACCCTGGGTACCGAGACGAGTCCGGCCTCTTCGCCGTTCGATCCGGCCTATCACCGGGTGCTGCTCAAGCTGTCGGGTGAGGTGTTCGGCGGCGGCAAGCTCGGCGTCGACCCCGACGTGGTGAACTCGATCGCCAAGCAGATCGCCGAGGTGGTCCGGGCCGGTGTCCAGGTCGCCGTGGTGGTCGGTGGCGGCAACTTCTTCCGCGGCGCCGAGCTGCAGCAGCGCGGGATGGAACGCAACCGCGCCGACTACATGGGCATGCTCGGCACCGTGATGAACTGCCTGGCGCTGCAGGACTTCCTGGAGAAGCTGGGCGTGGAGACCCGGGTCCAGACCGCCATCACGATGGGCCAGGTCGCCGAGCCGTACATCCCGCGCAAGGCCGACCGGCACCTGGCCAAGGGCCGGGTCGTGATCTTCGGCGCCGGTTCCGGTATGCCGTACTTCTCCACCGACACCGTTGCCGCCCAGCGCGCGCTGGAGATCGGCGCCGAGGCGCTGCTGATGGGCAAGCAGGGAGTGGACGGGGTCTACGACTCCGACCCCAAGACGAACCCGGACGCGGTGAAGTTCGACCAGCTCTCGTACGACGACTTCCTGTCCCGCGGTCTGCGGGTCGCCGACGCCACCGCGATCAGCCTGTCCCGCGACAACGCGCTGCCGATCGTGATCTTCGGCCTCGAGGAGGGCAACATCGCCCGGGTCGTGCGCGGCGAGAAGATCGGGACGGTCGTCTCCCCGGGTCAGTGAGCCGGGTACTAGGATCACCGACACGCGGACCCACGTCCGCGCGCAGGTGAGATTGCGTTCGTAGGGTTTGAGCGGCCGCACCGACGCGGCCCCGAGGAAGCGAGGAATGTCGTGATCGACGAAGCACTCCGCGAAGCCGAGCAGAAGATGGCGAAGGCCGTGGAGGTCGCCAAGGACGACTTCGCCGCGATCCGTACCGGCCGGGCGCACCCGTCGATGTTCTCGAACATCGTGGCCGACTACTACGGTTCGCCGACGCCGCTGCAGCAGCTGGCCGGCTTCCAGGTCCCCGATCCCCGGACCGTTCTCATCTCGCCGTACGACAAGGGCGCGATGGCGGCGATCGAGAAGGCGATCCGCGACTCCGACCTGGGGGTGAACCCCGGCAACGACGGCGCGGTCATCCGGGTCACGATGCCGCAGCTCACCGAGGACCGGCGCAAGGAGTACATCAAGGTCGCCAAGACCAAGGGCGAGGACGCGAAGATCTCGGTCCGCTCCGTCCGCCGGCACGCCAAGGACCAGATCGACAAGTCGGTCAAGGACGGCGAAGCGGGCGAGGACGAAGGCAAGAGTGCTGAGAAGCGGCTGGACGGGATGACGAAGAAGTACGTCGACTCGATCGACCAGCTGCTCAAGCACAAGGAAGCCGAACTGCTCGAGGTGTGATGGGCCTCGACCAGAGCCCGCCTGTGCCGAGCCGCGCCGGGCGGAACCTGCCCGCCGCGATCGGCGTCGGCGTCGGCCTCGGCGCGGTGATCATCGGGTCGCTGTTCTGGCAGAAGTCGCTGTTCGTCCTCGTGGTGCTCGCCGCGGTGCTGGTCGCCGTCGACGAGATGATCCGCGCGCTGAAGACCAGCGGCGCGGCGATCCCGCGGATCCCGGTGCTCGTCGGGACGACGGCGATGCTGGTGGCGGCGTACTTCGGTGGGCCGATGGCGCTGCTGGTCGGCCTCGCGCTGACCGTGCTGGCGACGATCTTCTGGCGGATGCCGAGCGGCTCGATCGGTTTCGTCCGCGACGTCACCGCCGGGGTGTTCCTGCTCGCCTACATTCCGCTGCTCGCCGGGTTCGCCGTCCTGCTGGTCCAGCCGGACGCCGACGGGCCGCAGCGGGTCGTGACGTTCTTCCTGGTCGTGGTCGCCAGCGACGTCGGCGGCTACGTGGCCGGCGTGCTGTTCGGCAAGCACCCGATGGCGCCGACGATCAGCCCGAAGAAGTCCTGGGAGGGCTTCGCCGGTTCGGCGCTGGCCTGCATCGGCGCCGGGATCGGCTCGGTCGTCTGGCTGCTCGACGGCAACTGGTGGGCCGGCGCGATCGTGGGGGCCGTGGCGGTGCTGACGGCAACGGTCGGCGACCTCGGCGAGTCGATGATCAAGCGCGACCTCGGCATCAAGGACATGTCCAACCTGCTGCCGGGCCACGGCGGTGTGATGGACCGCCTGGACTCCCTGCTGGCCACGGCTCCGGCCGTCTGGCTGCTGCTCCACCTTTTGGTTTGACCGGCCGCCGTTGCGGAGGTTGGCTGGTGCCATGACCATCGCTCCGGACGGCCGCCCACTGGTCGGCGACCTCGTACGCCTCGACCGTTTCGTTGCCTCTGACATCGATCAGCTGTACGCCGCGATCGACGACGACCGCGTGTACGCCGCCGGCTTCGGCGGCGGGCCGGCGGGCCGCCCGGCCGACGCCGAGCAGATGCTCGAGCGGTGGACCAAACTGAGGACGGCGTACGTCGTACGGCTGGCCAAGGACTCCGAACTGGGGGCCGAAGGCACCGTCGTCGGGACGACGAGCCTCGGCGACGTCGACCTGGCCAACGAGCGCGTCCACCTCGGCTGGACCGGCTACGCGCCGGCCGTCTGGGGTACGGCGGTCAACCCGTCGTGCAAGCTCCTGATGCTCCAGCACGCGTTCGAGGACTGTGGCTTCAACCGTGTGAAGATCCAGACCAGCCTGGTGAACACCCGGTCGCAGGCGGCGATCGCGAAGCTCGGCGCGACCCGCGAAGGCGTGCTGCGCCGGCACATCAAGCAGCCGGACGGCAGTTGGCGCGACACGGTCGTGTTCTCGATCCTGTCCGACGAGTGGCCCGACGTACGGAAGAGTCTGCTCGCGCGGATCAGTGACTGACACGGAGACCGGCGAGCTCGGCCAATAAGCGGTAGTTCTCCAGCAGGTCGGCCCGGTCGTAGGTGTTCGTCGTGATCAACAGCTCGTCGGCGCCGGTGCGCTCGACCAAGCCTCCCAACGCCAGATCCACTTCGTCCGGTGTGCCGTAGATCTGGCCCTGCAGCGACTGCTCGAAGAAGCCGCGTTCCTTGGCGCTCATCTCTCGCTGCAGATCCAGAGGCTCCAGCGGCGGGAAGACCCCACGCGTCCGGGAGTAGGCGCTGGACCATGCCTCAGGCAACAGCAGCTGCCGAGCCGCCTCACGCGTCGAGGCAACCGCCGCAGTAGCCGCCAGTACGACGTACGGCCGCTCCGCCCAGGCTGACGGCGTGAAGTCCGAGCGGTAGCGAGACACCGAATCGAGCAGGGCCGACTCGCCGCGGGCACCCGCGATGACCAGCGGCAGGCCAAGCGAGGCGGCAAGCTGGGCGCCCTCGCCGATCGCCAGCACGTACGCCGGTACGCGCAGTCCCTCGCCTGGTCGGGCATGCACCTGCGGGTGGTTCCGCTGGGTGCCGGTGAAGTAGCCGAGCAGTTCGCGGACCTGGTCGGTGAAGTCCTCGGCCGCGTCCTTCTCCACGCCGAGCGCGCGGCGGATCCCGTTGGTGAAGCCGACCGACCGGCCGAGGCCCATGTCGATGCGGCCGGGATACAGCGACTCCAGTACGCCGAACTGCTCCGCCACGACCAGCGGCTGGTGATTGGGCAGCATCACGCCGCCGGTACCGACCCGGATCCGCTCGGTGGAGGCTGCGACCGCCGCGGCCAGGACGGTCGGCGCTGAGCCGACCACGCCGGGCACGCTGTGGTGCTCGGAGACCCAGAAACGGTGGTAGCCGAGCTCCTCGACCTGCTGCGCGAGCCGGACCGTGCCGCGCAGGGTCTCCGCCTCGGTCTCGCCCGCGCGGGTCCGCGAGCGGTCGAGGATCGACAGGGGGACACCGCGCAGCGAGGAAGTCATGATGCAGAGTCCAACGGCACGGTCAAGGCTTGCCATTCCTTGTCGAAAGAAGCACCGCCGTCCTCGAAAAGAAGCAACGCTGGAAACTTGATGTCAGTTAGTCCTTTACATCGCCGCCGAATGCGACTGCACTGGGTGCTTGGGTGGCCACGCCCGGTCATCGGGGGCGACTGTGAGGAGCTGAGATGAGCAAGAAAGTGCAAGCCGTGCTCAGCGGTCTGGTGCTGACCGGTGCGTTGCTGATGCCGGCGGCCGGACCGGCGGTGGCTGTCGAGCCGGTCGCCGCGAAGGCGATTCCCAGCGGCGCTACGAAGACGCTGACCGCGAAGACCCTGCAGGTGGACTTCCAGTACCAGGAGACCGGCTACTGGTGTGGTCCGGCCGCGACACGGATCGCCCTGTCGGCGCGGATCGCCGCGCCGAGTCAGCAGCAGCTGGCCAACGAGCTCCCGACCACCACGAACGGCACCGACTGGATCGGCCAGGTGACGCGAGTACTCAACAACCACCTCGGCACCGGCTGGTACGAGACGAAGGAGATGCCGAACGACCCGCCCACGCAGGGTCAGCGCGACCTGCTGTGGAACGACATTGTGCTCGACATCGACAACAACTACCCGATCGTGGCCAACATCGTCGCGCCGGCCAGCAACCACCCGCCGGGGTACCCGAACTACACGATCTACCACTACTTCACGGTGATCGGGTACGACTCCGCCGACATGACCGTGCTGATCGCCGACCCGGCCGGCTTCGCTCCGACGGCGACGTACTGGCTGACCTTCAACCAGCTCGCCACGCTGATCCCGCCGAAGGGCTACTCGGCCTGACCGTCGATACTGGCCGGGTGACGAGGCAGCCGCGGTTGGAGATCGAGTACTGCACCCAGTGCCGGTGGTTGATGCGGGCGGCGTGGACGGCGCAGGAGTTGCTGACCACGTTCCCGCAGGAGCTGGGGGAGGTCGCGCTGATGCCGGCGACCGGCGGGGTGTTCGACATTCGGCTCGACGGGGAGACGCTCTGGTCGCGGAAGGCCGAGGGTGGATTCGCCGAGATCCCGCTGCTGAAGCAGCTGGTGCGGGACCGGATCGCGCCCGGCCGGAAGCTCGGGCACTCGGACCGGAAAGATCCAGCACCGGAGCAGCCCACCGACTAGTCGCCCGCCCGCTCCGCGGGCGGGCGCCAGGTGTCGCCTGCGCCGAACTCGCCGTCCTGGCCGCGGGTGAATTTGTGAAAGCGGTCGGCGGCGAGGGACAATCGAGGGCGATGACTACCTCCCTCCCGCTCGTTTTCGATGAACCGCGCCGTGCCAAGAAGCCGCCGCGGCACCTGGCCGACCTCAGCGGGGAGGAGCGCAAGGCCGCCGTGGTGGCGCTGGGGGAGCCCGCGTTCCGGGCCAAGCAGCTGTCGAACCACTACTTCTCCCGGCTGGTGTCCGACCCGGCCGAGATGACCGATCTGCCGGCCGCGACTCGCGACAAGCTGGCGGCCGACCTGCTGCCGCCGCTGCTCACCAAGGTCCGCGACCTGGAGTGCGACAACGGCCAGACCCGCAAGTCGCTGTGGAAGCTGCTCGACGGCTCGCTGGTCGAGTCCGTGCTGATGCGCTACACCGACCGGACCACGATGTGCGTCTCGTCCCAGGCGGGCTGTGGCATGGCCTGCCCGTTCTGCGCGACCGGCCAGGCCGGCCTGACGCGGAACATGTCCACCGCCGAGATCGTCGAGCAGGTCGTCGACGGTGCCCGCGCGCTGTCCCGCGGTGAGATCGAGGGTGGCCCGGGCCGGGTCAACAACATCGTGTTCATGGGCATGGGTGAGCCGATGGCCAACTACAAGGCCGTGATCGGTGCGGTCCGCCGCTTCACCGCCCCGTCGCCGGAGGGCCTGGGCATCTCGGCCCGTGGCGTCACCGTGTCGACCGTCGGGCTGGTGCCGCGGATCAACCAGCTGGCCGACGAGGGCATCCCGGTCACCCTGGCGTTGTCACTGCACGCGCCGGACGACGAGCTGCGCGACGAACTGGTCCCGATCAACAACCGGTGGAAGGTCGACGAGGTGCTCGACGCCGCCTGGGCGTACGCCGAGAAGACCAAGCGCCGGGTCTCGATCGAGTACGCGATGATCCGCGACATCAACGACCACGCCTGGCGCGCGGACCTGCTGGCCGAGAAGCTGGCCGCCCGCGGCGACTGGGGCTGGGTGCACGTCAACCTGATCCCGCTGAACCCGACGCCGGGCTCGAAGTGGACCGCCTCGGACCCGGCCGACGAGCGCGAGTTCGTCCGCCGCCTGCAGGCCGGTGGCATCCCCACCACCGTTCGCGACACCCGCGGCCAGGAGATCGACGGCGCCTGCGGCCAGCTCGCCGCGGCCAACAGCTGATGGACACCCCGCTGTTCCGGCGAGTCAAGTGGCAGCAGGCGTACGACGTGGCCGAGGTCGACGCCTTCGTCGCCCGTCTCGAGGCGACGGTCGACGGCCGCGCGGGCGGCGAGCCGGTCACCGCCGACGAGATCCGCGAGGTCCAGTTCCGCAGCAGTGGTTTGTTCCGCGAGGGCTACGACGTGCAGGAGGTCGACCTGTTCCTCGACCACGCCGAGAGGCTGCTCAGCTCACGCTGATGAGGAGCTCGGCCAGCTCGGCGGGTTGGGAGAACATCGGCCAGTGGCCGGTGTCCAGCTCGGCGAGGGTCCACGACGGTGACTCGAGGTGCTGCAGGACCGGCGTACTCGGAGTCGGGCCGTCCATCAGGCACTTCACGTACGTCGTGGGCAGCTCGGTGATCGGCCGGGGGAGCGCGGCCGGCTCGGTGATCGCGCGGCCCGGGTGCGGCGTGGAGCGCTCGACGATCGTGGCGATCTGCTCGTCGGTGAGGTCCTGGCCGGCGTAGTCCTCGGCGGTCAGCGGTGGCCAGAAGCCGCCTGACTCGGCCAGCTGGCCCGCCAGCCAGGCGCGGCGCTCCGGTGACCATCCGTCGGCGAAGGACTGGCCGTCCACGGGGATGTTGGAGTCCAGGTACACAACCCGGCGCAACCGGTCTCCGAGAGCAGCCGCCGCCTGCCCGGCGGGGATGCCGGAGTAGCTGTGGCCGACGATCACCACGTCGGACAGCTTGTCGGCGACGCCCACGATGTCGGCCACGTGCTGCGCCTGAGGAGTCTGCGCCGAGTCTGCCCGATGCAGCTCGGCCAGCCCGGTCAGCGTCACCGGGTGCACGTCATGCCCCGCGGCCTCGAGCAGGTCGGCGACCTCGTCCCACGCCCACGCACCCAGCCACGCCCCCGGAACCAGCACGAAATCCGCCATACCGAGGAACCTAGAGCAGCGCACCGACAAGTCGAGAGACCGAGGGCGGGGCAGGGAGAGGCACCACGTCCCACTCGAGTTCCGGGATGGCATGATCGAGCGGTGAAGATCCTGTCGATCCAGTCCGCCGTCGCCTTCGGGCACGTGGGCAACTCCGCCGCCGTGTTCCCGCTTCAGCGCATCGGGGTGGAGGTGCTGCCGGTCTACACGGTGAACTTCTCGAACCACACCGGGTACGGCGCGTGGCGCGGGCCGATGATCAGCCCGGACGACGTCCGCGAGGTCCTGCTGGGGATCGAGGACCGCGGTGTGCTGCCGCAGATCGACGTGGTGCTCTCGGGGTACCAGGGCGGCGAGGGGATCGCCGACGTGATCCTCGAGACCGTGGCGCGGGTGAAGGCGGCGAACCCCGCGGCGGTGTACTCCTGCGACCCGGTGATGGGCAACGCGAAGTCCGGGTGCTTCGTCGCGCCGGCGATCCCGGTGCTGCTGCGCGACCGGGTGGTTCCGGCCGCGGACATCATCACGCCCAACCAATTCGAGCTGGGCTTCCTGACCGGCACCGAGCCGGACACGCTGGAGTCCACGCTGGCGTCGGTGGAGTTGGTGCGCGCGACCGGCCCGCGGACGGTGCTCGTCACGAGCGTCGAGCGTCCCGACCGCGAGGACGGCACGATCGAGATGCTGGCCGTCGACGACAGCGGCGCGTGGCTCGTGCAGACGCCGTACATCCCGATGAAGGCGAACGGCTCGGGCGATGTGACGGCCGCGCTCTTCACGGCGCACTACCGCCGGACGGCGGATCTCTCGGAGGCGCTGGCGCGGACCACGTCGAGCGTCTTCGACCTGCTCACCCGCACCCACGAGTCGGGGGAGCGCGAGCTGCAGCTCGTCGAGTCGCAGGAGGCGTACGCCGACCCGCGGATGCAGTTCACGCCTCAGCGCGTGGTCTGAACCAGCACCGGTCGCCCAAAGTTTCAGCTGGTGAGCGGGTGGTGACGATCCTGGTGCGTGTTCCCCGGTGCGGCACGGGGGTGTCGTCCGGCGGGCACCCCGCGGACACCTCCCGTCGTTAGCGTCGCGGGCAATCACCACTGACTGAGAGAGGTTCTCGTGACTGACGCATCGCTTCGACCGAGCCGCCGGGCGTTGCTGCAGGCCGCCGCGCTGACGCCCGCCGCCGCGGCGGTCGGCGCCGCCGTACCGGCGAGTGCGGCCGCGACGCCCGAGGAGCAGGCCCGGACCGCCGCGAGCTTCGATGCCGTCGATCCCCGCTTCACCCTGGCCGTCGTACCGGACACCCAGTACCTTTTCGATGCCGTCAGCATCGATCCCGAACCGCTGACCGCCACCTTCCGGTACTTGGTCCGCGAGCGCCGCGAGCGCAACGTCGCCTTCGTCGCCCATCTCGGTGACGTGGTCGAGCACGGCGGCGCCGACGAGATCGAGCCCGCCGCCCGGGTCTTCCGCTCGCTCGGTGCGCTGCCGCACAGCGTGATCGCCGGCAACCACGACATCAACGGCTCGACCGACGACCAGCGCGGCGACACGCCGTACCTGCGCGCCTTCGGGCCGTCGTACCAGCGGCGGATGAAGACGTACCGCAGCTCGTCACCCGGCGGGTACAACACCGCGCACGTCTTCAGCGGCGGTGGACGCGAGTGGCTGCAGCTCGCGCTCGACTGGCGGATGTCCGACCTGGGGCTGAGCTGGGCGCAGGGCGTGCTGGACGCGCACCCGAAGCTGCCCGCGATCGTGACCATCCACGAGTTCGCCGCCCCGGACGGTGACGGTGGCGCCGCGCCGTCGGGGTACGGACAGACGATCTGGGACCGGCTGATCCGGCGCAACGACCAGATCTTCCTGGTGCTCAGCGGTCACTTCTGGCCGAGTGGCACCACCGTGCTGACGAACGACGCCGGGCACGACGTTCACGCCCACATCCTCAACTACCAGGACCGGTACTACGGTGGCGCCGGCATGGTCCGGACGTACGCGTTCGACCTGGTCCGGGGCGCGATCGACGTCGAGACGTTCTCGCCGTGGCTGATCGAGCAGCGGGCCGACCGGCGCAGTCAGCTCGGGGCGGAGCACGTCGAAATGAGCGGACCGGCGGACCGGTTCAGCCTGGAGATCGACTTCGACGAGCGCTTCGCCGGGTTCGCACCGGTGCCGGTTCCGGCACCGCGGCCCGCGCGGGCGGTGATGCCGACCGGCACGGTCGCGTACTGGCGGTTCGACGGCGAAGGGATCGGGACACCGGGGCCGGACGGAACCACCGTCGGCTCCGGGACCGTCGCGCGTGACCTCACCGGCAACGGCAACGACCTGGCCGTCGTACCGATCCAGAACAGCCCGGCCGAGGTGCTGAAGTTCTCCACCGAGCACCACCCGGTCCAGCCGGCGCACGCCAGCCTGCGGTTCGACGGTGGGCAGCCGGCCCGTGGCGCGACGCTGCGGACGGGGGACCGGGCGCCGATCAACAGCCTGAAGTTCGAGCGCGGGTACACCATCGAGACGTTCCTCAAGCTGCCCGAGCCGTTCGTCGGCAATCACGGCTTCATGGGCGTGTTCAGCTGGGAGGGCCGGGCCGCCGACGCGGGCAAGACCGGCGGCTACTCACCGGACGAGTGCACCTGCAGCCTCAACGTCTCCGGCGAGCGCTTCCTCCAGTACGTCGTGTACCCGGTGCGCACCGATGACGACCCGACCGCGTGGAGCCACGCGATCCCGACTGGCCGCTGGACCCACGTCGCGATCGTCAACGACGGCCGGCGGAGCAGCATGTACGTCGACGGCTCCCTGATCGTGCGCAACCCGGATCTGCCGTCGACCGGGATCGCCACCCTCGGGCGGCCGTTCGTGCTCGGGGCGACGTCGTCGGGCCTGCGCTACGGGCAGGGCTTCTACGGCTGGCTCGGCGACACCCGGATCGTCGGCCGGGCCCTGCGTCCCGAAGAGTTCCTGGCCCCGGCCCGCCGCCGCTGACCCGTCCCCGGCCTGATCGCTGGTCCGACCCGCGATCAGGCCGTGACGAGTTTGGTGGCCTCCTCGACCGAGTCGACCAGGTAGACGGACGACTCCATCGGGCGGCCGCCCGCGAGGGACTGCAGCAGCGGCCAGACCGGCAGCCTGACCGTCCAGTGCTCGACGCCGACCAGGACCATCGGGATCTGGGTGGCCGGGTCGCCGTAGTAGTTGGGCGTGACGGCCTGGAAGATCTCCTGGACGGTGCCGGCCGCGCCGGGCAGGTAGACGATGCCGCCGCGGGCCCGGCTGAGCAGGACGTCCTCGCGCTGGGCGTTGGAGAAGTACTTCGCGATCGACGAGGCGAACACGTTCGGCGGCTCGTGGCCGTAGAACCAGGTCGGGATGGAGACGCCGCCGTCGCCCGGATACGCCTGTCGGACCGCCAGGCCGGCCGCGGCCCACGCGGCGATGGACGGGCGGAACGACGGTACGGCGGCCAGCGCCTCCAGCGCCGAGTCGACCGCGGCGACGTCGTACGACGCCAGCATCGCGCCCAGATTGGCCGCCTCCATCGCGCCCGGGCCGCCGCCGGTCGCGACGGTCAGACCGGCCAGGGTCAGCACGCGGCCGAGCTCGACCGCCGACCGGTACATCGGGTCGCCGCGCTTGATCCCGTGGCCGCCCATCACGCCGATCCAGGGCTTGCCGTCGGGGAGCTCGTGCAGGGCGTCGGCAATCGAGTGGTCGTGCAGCGCCGCCGCGAGGGTCCGGCTGGTGTCGCCCTTCTCGTCGTGCTGGCGCGACCAGGCGTAGATCTGCGCGTCCGGGGTCGCCTCGTAGCCGGCGTCGAGCCCGGCGTACAGCTGGTCGGCGTCGTACAGGACACCGCGGTACGGGTCGAACGGCAGCTCCGGGATGGCCGGGAAGAGCAGCCCGCCGCCGTCCCGGATCCACGCGGCCGCCGGCTCCTCGAGCGCGCAGCCGAGGAACAGCGAGCCCATCGGCGTCAGGCGCAGCAGTTCCGTCGTACGGGCCGTCAGGTCGACCGCCTGGACCCGCCAGCCGTTCATCGAGGTCGCTCCCGCGGCCAGGATCTCGTCGAAGTGGGCCAGGGACTCGATGTCCACGTGCGGGATGCTGGGCTGGGTCACCGCAGCACCTTAGGGCACTGTCGGTCAACCCCGAGATGAGGTATTGCTAAGACATGACACATGCGGAGCTGTGGGAGCGTCACCAGGCCGTCATGCCGGACTGGCTCGCCTTGTACTACGAGGAGCCGATCGAGATCGTCCAGGGGTCCGGCCGCCGGGTCACTGACGGGGAAGGCCAGGAGTATCTCGACTTCTTCGCCGGCATCCTGACCAACGCGATCGGCTACGACATCGCCGAGATCTCCGACGCGGTCCGCGAGCAGCTGAGCAGCGGCGTCGCGCACACCTCCACCGTGTACCTGATCCGCCGGCAGATCGAGCTGGCCGAGAAGATCGCCGAGCTGTCCGGGATCGCGGACGCGAAGGTGTTCTTCACCAACTCCGGCACCGAGGCGAACGAGGCCGCGCTGCTGTTCGCGACCCAGAAGCGCCGGTCGAACCAGGTGCTCGCGATGCGCAACTCGTACCACGGCCGCGGCTTCGGCACGGTCGCGATCACCGGTAACCGCGGCTGGTCGGCGAGCAGTCTGTCGCCGGTCAACGTCCAGTACCTGCAGGGCGCGTACCGGTACCGCAGCCCGTTCCGCGATCTGCCCGACGCCGACTACGTGAAGGCGTGCGTCGACGATCTGCGCGAGGTGATCGCGACCACGACCGCCGGCGACGTCGCGTGCCTGATCGTGGAGCCGATCCAGGGCGTCGGCGGGTTCTCGTCGCCGCCGGACGGTCTGTACGCCGCGTTCAAGGAGGTCCTCGACGAGTACGGGATCCTGCTGATCTCCGACGAGGTGCAGACCGGGTGGGGCCGCACCGGCGAGCACTTCTGGGGCATTCAGGCGCACGGCGTCGTACCGGACGCGATGACGTTCGCGAAGGGGCTCGGCAACGGGTTCGCGATCGGCGGCGTGGTGGCGACGCCCGCGCTGATGGACAGCCTGAGCGCGAACTCGCTGTCCACCTTCGGTGGCAACCCGATCTCGACCAGTGCGGCGAAGGCGACCATCGACTACCTGCTCGACCACGACCTGCAGGCCAACGCCGCCAAGCGCGGCGCGCAGCTGGCCGACGGGCTGCGGGGGATCGCCGACGAGTTCCCCGAGCTCGGCGACGTCCGCGGCAAGGGCCTGATGCTGGCGGCCGAGATCGTCAAGCCCGGCGACAACGCGCCGGACGCGGCGACCACGGCCAAGCTCCAGCAGGAGGCGAAGAACCGCGGCCTGCTCGTCGGCAAGGGCGGCCTCTACGGCAACGTGCTCCGGATGGCCCCGCCGATGACGCTGACGGAGCCGGAGACCACGGAAGCGATCGAGATCCTCCGGGACTCCTTCAACACTCTTCGTTAGAGGGAGAGCTGGTGGTCGGCGAGCACCTCGTCGATCACCAGCCGGTTGATCTCCTCGTCGCGGCCGTCGGCGAGCACGATCAGCGCCTTCCACAGCGCCCAGCCGCGAGCCCGCGCCCACGTGCCGGAATCAGCAGCCACCGTACGGCGAAACGCCTCGCGGCTGGAGCCGGAGAACATCGTCCACGCGATCACCAGGTCGCAGGCCGGGTCCCCGACCCCCGACGTCCCGAAGTCGATCACCGCCGACAGCGCCCCGTCCCGCACCAGAAGGTTGCCGGAGGCAATGTCTCCGTGGAACCACACCGGCGGCCCGTCGAAACTGCTCGCCAGCGCGGCTTCCCAGACCTCGGCAGCGGCCTCCACCTCGACCCGGCCCTCCAGGGCGACCAGCGCCGCACGGGTCTCGGAGTCGTAGTACGCCGGCGGCCCACCCCGGTGGAAGTTGTGCCCACCCGGCACCGGCCCACCCGTCGCGTCGCACGCCTGCAGCGCCAGCAGGAACTCCCCGACAGCACCAGCGAACGCCGTCAGGTCTGAGATCCGCTCGAGCGACGAGGTCTCCCCGTCGAGCCACCGCCGTACCGACCAGTGGAATTCGTACCCTTCACCCGGTACGCCGTTGCCGAGCACCTCCGGCACGGGCACCGGCAAGTACGGCGCGAGCCGCGGAATCCATTCGTTCTCCTTGCCCACGGCACCCGCGTACGCCGCGGCCGAAGGCAGCCGGACCGTCATCGTCGAGCCGAGCCGATACGTCCGGTTGTCCCACCCGTCGACCTTCACCGGCTCCACCGGCAGCTCGGCCCACTGCGGGAACTGCGCCTTCACCAGCCGCCGGACCAGCCCAGCGTCGATCCCACCGCGTCCATCAGTAGCCATCCGGAAAGTCTCCCGGCGACCCCGGACCGGCGCAACGCAGTTTCAGATCGTCAGCACGATCCCGTAGTCGCGGATCTTGCGGTAGATGGTCGCCCGTGACATGCCGAGATCGCTCGCGGCCTTGTCCTTGTTGCCGCGATGGATGACCAGCGCCTTGACCACGGCGTCCCGCTCCAGCGACTCCAACTGCGTCAGCCGGCGACGGGTCGTCGCGCGGCACTCGCCCGGCAGATCGTCGAGCTGGATCGTCCCGGACCGCCGGTGCTGAGCCACCCGCAGCAGGACCCGCCGTAGCTGCTCCACGTTGCCCAGCCAGGGCAGGCGCATCAGCTGGGCCAGTGCGGACGACGAGATGGTCAGGTGGTTGCCCCGGTTGAGTCGGCCGAGCAGATGGGGGACCAGCTTGTGCATGTCCTCCAGGTGGTGCCGCAGCGCCGGCACCTCGATGGTGTGCGCGAAGTGCGGCAGCAGTTGCGCGTCGACGGCAGGGTTGCGCGGCTCGCTCCGCATGGTCAGCGCAACCCAGACCCCAGGCCGCTGGTCGGCGTGCTCGAGCAGCAGGTTGGACAGCCCGCTCACCGTCTCCGCGTCGAGCAGATGCGCCCGCCGTACGACGAGAGACCCCGCTCCGGCCTCCAGCTCGTCGGAGATCGTGTCCAGCCAGGCTGGACCGGCCTCCGCCGCGTCCATCACCCGGAAGAGCCCGGAACCGTTGCGCAGCTGGTTCACCGAGCGCAGCAAGGCGATCTTGCCGACGCCGGCCTCACCCTCCAGCACCACCCACGAGCCGCTCTGCCGGGACCTGTCCACCGCATGGCAGACCCGCTGCCAGGTCGCACTGGTCCCAGCCAGCCCGGGCATGACCGGGACGGTCATCGGCGCCGCGCCCGTCGAGGAGTCCAGGCCTGATTGCACCTGAATCCGCAGTACGCCGCCCGCCAGCTCGGCACCGCTGAACGCCGGCCTGTAGTCCATCCGGGCGACCAACCCGCTCGGCAGGTCGGTCACCAACGTCACCGGAGCAGACTGCCCAGCAGCGTCGGCCGAGCGGGCCAGCAGCGCGGCCTGGTCGGCTGGGTCGAACCGCTGCTGTGCCTGGGCGTTCATCATCACCAGGTCCTTGCTCAGCGCGAGCACACCACTGCCCGGATGCTGACAGGCCGCCAGGTAGTCGCGGAACAGCGCCAGCTCCCGCGCCCCGGCCCGGGCCAGCACCTGCTGCTCGATCTTCTGCGCGGTCGACCGGGCGCAGTACATCAGCAGAGCGTTCGAATGAGCCACCGACGACGTCAGGTCCAGTACGCCGAGCAGCGCGCCCGTGATCGGGTGGTGGATCGGCGCCCCCGCGCAGGCGAAGCCGCCGAGCCGGCCGGTGAAGTGTTCGCTGCCGGTCACCATCGTCGGGACGCCGGCCTCCAGCGCCGTACCGATCCCGTTGGTGCCGACCTGCTCCTCGGCGTAGCTGAAGCCGGGGGACAGGTACGCGCGATCCAGCTCCCGGATCAGCGACTGGTCGGAGCAGGCGCGCTGCAGGACCAGCCCGTGCGCGTCGGTGAGAATGATGCTCACCGATTCGTTGGCCAGCTCGTCGGCCAGCGCGGACAGCACCGGCGCCGCGCTGAGCGCCAGCGGGGACGGCTCGTCGATCGGCCCCAGGTAGGTCGGGTCCAGGCGGTCGGTGTCCACCCGCAGCCGCGACGACCGGGCCCAGGACGCCTGGATCGGCTCCCGGACCAGGGGGTCGAAGTCACCCGAGGACAGGAAGAGGTCCCGCGCCTGCCGCAGGACCAGGCTGTCCCCGCGCGAGCTGGCGGTACGACGGTCGTCCACAGGCGGCGCCTCTCGTCATCGGGGATGCAAGCTACGGGCGGCTGCCTCCACAGTCCGTCCCAGATCGAGACGAGCGCAAGGGCTCGGACAGTGTCCGATCGGTACCGCGGCGTTCTCCGCCGGACAGAGCACGGCCCGGACCGCACGTGAGTGCGATCCGGGCCGTGGTGGTCGGTCGGTCAGAGCTTGGTGGTGTCGCCGGTGTCCAGCGGGGCCGCGATCGGTGCGGGGCCGCCGGTGACCTTGGCGCGGCGGCGGCCGCGGCCTTCGAGGTAGCGGGCCAGCAGGGAGAGCAGGGAGCACAGGCCGATGTAGATGACCGCGACGACGAAGTACGTCGGGATGTACGGGAAGCCGAACTCGAGGCGCCCGCCCATCTGCTTGGCGACGTACAGGAGCTCGTTGTAGGTGATGATGAAGCCGAGCGCGGTGTCCTTCAGCAGCACGACCAGCTGGCTGACGATCGCGGGCAGCATCGCGGTGATCGCCTGCGGGAGCAGGATCAGCCGGACCACCTGGTTCTTGCGCAGGCCGGTCGCGTACGCCGCTTCGCGCTGGCCCTTCGGGACGGCGGCGATCCCGGCGCGGAAGATCTCCGCCAGGACCGAGCCGTTGTACAGCGTCAGGCCGAGCACGACCGCCCAGAACGGCGAGAGGCCGAGCTTGAACTGCAGGCTGCCGTAGTAGAAGAAGAACATCAGGATCAGCAGCGGGATGGCCCGGAACAGCTCGACGACGAACGTCGCCGGCACCCGCAGGATCGCGTGGTCGCTGATCCGCGCCGCCGCGAAGACCGCACCGAACAGCACCGCCAGGACGGCGGCCAGGCCGGCCGCGCGCAGCGTGTTCAGCAGGCCCTCGAGCAGCTCGTTCTGGATCGCGGTGTACTGGAACTGCGCCCAGCGGCGGCTGTCGAACTGGCCGTTGACCGCCAGCCGGTGGATCAGCCAGGCGACCACCCCCAGGACGGCCAGCATCACGATGATGTTCAGGATCCGGTTCCGGGCCTTCGCCCGCGGACCGGGAACGTCGTACAGGACCGAAGTCATCAGGCCACCGCCGTCCGGCGCTCGGCCCAGCGCTGCAGCAGCACCAGGGGAGTGATCAGGATCAGGAAGCCGATGGTGATCCAGACCAGCGTGAGCATCTGGTTCTCACCGCGCTCGGCCATCGCGGCCGGGATCGAGCCGGCCTCCAGCACCGAGAACCCGGCGGCGATCGTGGTGTTCTTCAGCAGCGCGATCAGCACGCTGGCCAGCGGCGGGACGATCGCCCGGTAGGCCTGCGGCAGGACGACGATCGTCAGGACCTGCAGGAACGTCATGCCGACCGCGCGGGCGGCTTCGGACTGCCCGGGGGAGACGGTGTTGATCCCGGACCGGACGACCTCGCAGACGAACGCCGAGGTGTAGATCGTCAGCGCGGCCACGCCGGCCCAGAAGAACGTCGGCAGGCTGAGCTGCATCTTCGCGGCGCCGAAGAACAGGAAGGCGAACACCAGGGTCAGCGGCGTGTTCCGCAGCGTGTTGACGTAGCCGGTGCCGATCCCGCGCAGGGCCGGGACCGGGGAGACCCGGAACGCGGCCAGCACGGTCCCGAGGACCAGGCTCAGCAGAGCGGCGACCACGAACAGCCGGAGGGTGAGCCAGAACCCGTCCCGGAACAGTTCCCAGTTGTCGGTGAGGACCGAGAGCATCGCGACCTTCCAGAAGATGAGGGAAACGCAACCCGGCCACGGTGCCGGTGGAGCCGGACACCGTGGCCGGGCGGTGGATCAGTACTTCTCGAGCGGCGGCGGGGTACCGGCGGAGCCGGACTTGCCGAGCGTCTCGTCGTAGACCTTCTGCCAGGTGCCGTCGCCGAAGGAGGCCTCCAGGCCGGCGTTCACCTTGTCGCGCAGCGGCTTGTCGGCCAGCGGCAGGCCGATGCCGTACTTCTCGGTGCTGAACGGCTTGCCGACCACCCGCAGCTCGTCGGGCGCGTTGGCCGCGTAGCCCTTGAGGATCGCGTCGTCGGTGGTGACCGCGTCGGTCTGGTTGTCGAGCAGCTGGGAGACGCACTCGGAGTAGGTCTTGAACTCCGAGATGTTGCTCGCCTCGGTCAGGTTCTCGTCCTTGACCTTCTGGATCGGCGTGGAGCCGGTCGCCGAGCAGACCTTCTTGCCCTTCAGGCCGTCCTTGCCGGCGTCCATCGAGGTGTCGTCCTTGCGGACCAGCAGGTCCTGACCGGCGACGAAGTACGGGCCGGCGAACGAGACCAGCTTCTTGCGCTTGTCGGTGATCGAGTAGGAGCCGACGTAGTAGTCGATCTCACCGCCGGCGATCGCCGTCTCGCGGTTGGCCGACGGGATCTCCTTGTACTCGATCTTGTCCGGGTCGAGGCCGAGCTGGGCCGACACCATCCGGGCGATCTCGATGTCGAAGCCGCAGCGCTTGCCGTTGGCGTCCTTGTAGCCCAGGTTCGGCTGGTCGGCCTTGACCCCGACGATCGCGTTGCCGCGGGCCTTGATCTTGGTGAACGTCGCGCTGCCGGCGACATCGGCCGCGGTGGCCACGTCGAACTTGTGCAGGTCGCCGCACTCACCGGTGGTGCTGCCGCCACCGCCGCTGGCCGCCGGTGTCCCGTCCTTGCCGCAGGCACCGACGGTGAGCGCGAGGGCCGCGACGCCGACCGTGGCGACGAGGTTGCGCATTCTCATTGGGAATCCCCTTCGTGTTGTGGAGCGTTGCGACCGGCTGGTACGCCGGCGGGGCGTCTAGTGCTTGAGGATCTTCCCGAGGAAGTCCTGCGCGCGCCGGGAGGTCGGGCTGGTGAAGAACGTCTCCGGGTCGGCCTCTTCGACGATCTCTCCGTCGGCCATGAAGACCACCCGGTTGGCCGCACTGCGCGCGAAGCCCATCTCGTGCGTCACCACGACCATCGTCATGTCTTGGCGAGCCAGGTCGACCATGACCTCGAGGACCTCCTGGATCATCTCCGGGTCCAGTGCCGAGGTCGGCTCGTCGAACAGGATCACCTTGGGGTCCATCGCCAGCGCGCGGGCGATCGCCACCCGTTGCTGCTGGCCGCCGGACAGCTGGGCCGGGAACTTCTGGGCCTGGTTGGCCACGCCGACCCGCTCGAGCAGCTCCATCGCGCGCTGCTCGGCCTGCTTCGCGCCGAGCTTGCGGACCTTGAGCGGGCCGAGCGTGACGTTCTGCAGGATCGTCTTGTGGGCGAACAGGTTGAACGACTGGAACACCATGCCGACGTCGGCACGCAGCTTGGCCAGCGCCTTGCCCTCGCTGGGCAGCGGCTGGCCGTCGAGGGTGATGGTGCCGGTGTCGATCGGCTCCAGCCGGTTGATCGCGCGGCACAGCGTGGACTTGCCGGACCCCGACGGCCCGATCACCACGACGACCTCACCCTTGCTGATGGACAAGTTGATGTCCTTCAGCACGTGCAGATCGCCGAAGTGCTTGTTGACGCCCGTCAGGGCGACCAGGCCGGTGCTGACCGGAACGGTGTGCGTCGAGGTGACGGAATCGCTCATGGCGTGAACCTAGCCGAGGCAAGGGTTGCCTCGCACGGCCCTCCGATTCCGCGGAGGTAACGATCTGCGACCGCCGGCGCGGACTGTGACCGAGCCATCACAGTCCGCGTCCTTGTCTGTCGATGTCAGTGCCCTCCGCAGCACCCACCGGCCGCGAGGGCCGGACCGGCCGGCGGAGCCTGTACGGCGGCCTCGACGCCGGCGAGCATCCGCCGTCGGGCCTCCGGCGAGATCACCCGGCCGCGGGTGACGACGGTGTGGATCTTCCGGGTGTTGCGGATGTCGGTCAGCGGGTCGGCGTCCAGCACGACCAGGTCGGCGATCTTGCGCGGGGCAACGGATCCCAGGTCGTCGCTCATCCCGAGGAACCGGGCCGGCTCGATCGTCGCGGCGTGCAGGGCCTGGCGCGGAGTGACGCCGGCGCCGACCAGCAGCTCGAGCTCCTGGTGCAGGGCGAACCCGGGCACCATCCACGGCGTACCGGTGTCCGTGCCGGCCAGGATCGGTACGTCGTGGGCGAACAGCTCGCGGACGAATCGCTGGCGGTACTCCCACATCTGCTGCTGCCGGGCGACCTCCTCCGGCGGGCGGTTGGCGGAGTACAGGTTCTCCAGGACGTACTGGTACGTGCCGATCGAGTCCGGGCTCAGGTACTTCGCGGTGGCCGGGTCGAGGCCGGTGTAGTCGGGGCGGTCGAGCACGTTGTGCATGGTCAGCGTCGGGGTGACCCGGGTCCGGTTGCGGCGCAGCAGGCCGAACACGTCCGCGGCGCGGGAGCGGCTGAACGAGTTCGCGGCGATCCACTCGATCGGGTGCACCTGGCGGAACCAGCCGTTGTAGTCACCGGTCTTGATCGTGATCGCGCGCTGCATCCGGCGTACTTCCGCCTCCCGGCTCGACACCGACAGCGCGAGCGCGTGGATGTGCTCGATGCTGCGCTGGCCGCCGTTGCTGACCTGCTGGATCGACACCTGGTCGGGCCCGTGGCCGTGCACGGTCAGCCCGTTGCGGCGCGCCTCGTCGAGGATCGCCCGGTACGCCGTGGGGCCGAGCCGCGAGTACACCTTGACGAAGTCCGCGCCCTCGGCCTTCACCTGCCGTACGGCGGCGCGCGCGCCGGCTTCGTCGTTCACCACGAGGACGTGCAGCAGGTTCGGGTCCCACAGCGTCGGGTCCCCGTCGATGATCTGGCCGGCCACGACCATCCGCGGCCCGAGCAGCGTCCCGGCGTCGATCCGGTCGCGCCAGTCGTACACGACCGGGTCGGGCGCGGCCATCTCGCGGACGGTGGTCAGGCCGTTGGCCAGGTAGAGCGGCGGCGAGACGTGCTCGTCGCCGAGGCTGTGCACGTGCATGTCGGCCAGGCCGGGGATGACGAACTTCCCGGTCAGGTCGAGCTCGGTGGCACCGCGCGGGACCGGGAGGTGGCGGCCGACGGCGATGATCCGGTCGCCGCTGATCAGCACGGTCTGGTGCTTGGCGCGGTGGCCGGTGGCGACGTCGATCACGGTGACACCGGTGAGCGCGGTGATCCGCGTGGTCCCGACAGTGGCCAGCGCGGCGGTGGGAGAGGAGGCCGCCAAGGTGCCACCGGCCACGACGGCGGCGCCTGCGACGGCGGAACGGGCGAGGAACTGACGGCGAGAACTGTTCATGGGTCCAACTGTTCACGCTGACGCCGCCGGGGTCAGGGGGTGCAGGCAGCCAACCCAGGTAGGGGAAAGTCCACCCCTCGACGTAGGCTTGGTGGCTGTTATGCGTACTTACGAGGTCCGCACCTACGGGTGCCAGATGAACGTCCACGACTCCGAGCGCCTGCGCGGCCTGCTGGAGGACGCGGGCTACGTCCGTGCGCCCGAAGGCGACCAGGCCGACGTGGTCGTCTTCAACACCTGCGCGGTCCGCGAGAACGCCGACAACAAGCTGTACGGCAACCTCGGCCACCTGGCGCCGGTGAAGGCCAAGAAGCCTGGCATGCAGATCGCCGTCGGCGGCTGCCTGGCCCAGAAGGACAAGGCGACGATCACCAAGAAGGCGCCCTGGGTGGACGTCGTCTTCGGGACCCACAACATCGGCGCGTTGCCGGTGCTGCTGGAGCGGGCCCGGATCGCCGAGGAGTCGCAGGTCGAGATCCTGGAGTCGCTCGACGTCTTCCCGTCGACGCTGCCGACCCGGCGCGAGTCGCCGTACTCGGCCTGGGTCTCGGTCAGCGTGGGCTGCAACAACACCTGCACGTTCTGCATCGTGCCGGCGCTGCGCGGGCGCGAGAAGGACCGCCGCCCGGGCGACGTCCTGGCCGAGGTCGAGGCGCTGGTCGCCGAGGGCGTGCTCGAGGTGACGCTGCTCGGCCAGAACGTCAACTCGTACGGCGTCGAGTTCGGCGACCGGTACGCGTTCTCGAAGCTGCTGCGGGCCTGCGGCTCGATCGACGGGCTGGAGCGGGTCCGCTTCACCTCGCCGCACCCGCGCGACTTCACCGCGGACGTGATCGAGGCGATGGCCGAGACGCCGAACGTGATGCACTCGCTGCACATGCCGCTGCAGTCGGGGTCGGACCAGATCCTGAAGACGATGCGGCGCTCGTACCGGCGTGACCGGTACCTGAAGATCATCGAGGACGTGCGCGCGGCGATGCCGGACGCGGCGATCACCACCGACATCATCGTGGGCTTCCCCGGCGAGACCGAGGAGGACTTCCAGGGCACGCTGGACGTCGTCCGGCAGGCGCGGTTCGCGGGTGCGTTCACGTTCCAGTACTCCAAGCGCCCCGGGACCCCGGCGGAGTCGATGGAGGACCAGGTCCCGCGCGCGGTCGTCCAGGAGCGGTACGAGCGGCTGGTCGCGCTGCAGGACGAGATGGCCTGGTCGGAGAACAAGGCGCTTGTCGGCAAGTCGCTGGAGGTCCTGGTCGCGGAGGGCGAGGGCCGCAAGGACGCCGCGACCCACCGGCTGTCCGGGCGTGCTCGCGACAACCGTCTCGTCCACTTCGCCCTGCCCGAAGGCGTCGAGGCGCCCCGACCGGGTGACATGGCGACGGTCGAGGTCACCTACGGCGCCCCGCACCACCTGGTCGCCGACGTCTTCGGATCAGTACGCCGTACGCGCGCCGGCGACGCGTGGGAGAAGCTGCAAGACGCCCCCGCCCAGCCAAATCCGGGCGTGATGCTCGGCCTCCCCACCATCGGCAAACCCGCACCCCTGGAGCCGGCGGTCGGCGGCTGCCAGGTCAACTGATGCTGCCGCCCCGAGCGTGCGTGAGGCGGCCCGACGGCCTCGCCGCGGTCGCCGGCGCGCGGCGCGGGCGAGGCGATCGCGCCCGCCCGCGCGCCGGCGGGCTTGCCCGCTCGGCTCCGGGGCGACGCTGCTCCTCCCCCCACCCCCATGGACGGAGGGGTGATGCTTCCGCCCGACGCTGAGCCGTTCGCCTCCGGGCGTGATGCGGATGTCTACTCCCTCGACGATCAGTGGGTGTTGCGGCGGTATCGCGACGGGCATCCGGTGCGGGACGAAGCCGACTTCATGCGGTGGGTGGGGAAGCACGGCTTCCCCGTCCCGGTGGTCGAGCGGGTCGACGGTGCCGACATGGTGATCGAGCGGCTGGACGGGCCGACGCTGGCCGACGCCGCGATCGCCGGTGACGTCGGGCCGGTCGAGGTGGGGGAGTTGCACGCCGACCTGCACCGACGGCTGCATGCGATTCCCCCTCCGAGTGGCACCCCGGGGCTGGTGGTGATGCACGGCGATCTCCACCCGTACAACGTCATCCTCACCGGCGACGGTCCCTCGGTGATCGACTGGCGCGACGCCACGGAAGGTCCGGCCGAGTTCGACGTCGCGATGACGGCGATCATCTTCGCCCAGGTCGCGCTCGATCCCGCGTTCGCCGAGCTCTCCCCACTCCTGCAGGAAGCACTCCGCACCTACCTGGCGCACTCGATCGACCCCACGCCGCAGCTGCCGAGCGCGCTGGCCAAGCGCGGCCGCAATCCCACGCTCACCAAGGAAGAGCTGGCCCTGCTGCCCGCGCAAGACCAGCTCATCCGCTCGTTGCTCTGACCCACCTCGGCGGCAGTCGGCTCAGGCGTTCAGGAAGCTCCGCACCGGCAGCGCCCGGTCGACGATCCGCAGCTCACCGATGTGCCCGGCGAACGCCTGCTCGATCGTGTTGTCGTAGTGGTTCGCCCCCAGCAACCACGGCAGGTTCGCGGTGGCCAGCCCGTTCGAGCGCGTCGACGGATTCCGCAGCAGCGGCGAGGAATCGACGTACAGCGTGGTGAAGCGCCCGTCGTTCACCACCGCGAGATGGAACCACTCACCGGCGGCCTGCTCGTGCCCCCAGTTGGTGAACGTGTCGTTGCGGTCGAGCGGGTAGACCGCCCACTGCACCTGCCGCCCACCGGAGAACCCGAGGTTGACCACCGGCTCCGACGGATCGCTGCCCGTCTTGCCGGCGTCAGCGCCCGTCCCCATCCGGCTGAGCAGCCCCATCCACGAGTGATCCGCGCCGTCGTCGAGCAGCTTCACGAAGGCCTCGATCGTGTACCCACCGCGGAAGGTCAGCCGGTTCAACGGCGCGTCCGCGGCCGTCGTCAGGTACCCACCCCGCGCCGGTTTCTTGCCTCCGGCAAACATCCAGCTCGCGTGCCCGGGCTGCTCGGGATGGAACTCGTCCGACGCTTTCAAGGCCGGCGAGCCCGGCAGGTACGTCGTCGTCAGGTGATTCCCACGCCCCGAGTGATCGACCACCCGAGAAGCCACCGGCCCGTCGAACCGCCAGTACGCGACCGTCCCCGGGACCACCAGCTTCGCCGCCGGCCGTGCGGGCCGCACCGGCACCGGCGCGAACCCGGCGAACCGTTCGGCGAAGTCGATCGGCACGCTGAAGCGGTTGGTGTCGTCGGTCAGCTCGATCTCGCCCTCGGCCAGCTCGCTGCGCCGGGCCGGGTCCTGGCCGAGGATCCACGGCGAGATGGTTTCGACGTCGATCACGTTGCGGGCCAGGTCGAAGTGGTACAGCCGGATCATGCCGCTGCCGCCGTAGTACCGGTCCTGGTAGTTGGTGATGTGCAGGTGGACGTCGTGGCCGGCCGCGTTCTGCTTGACCACTCGGCCGGACGGCCAGTAGTGGCCGTTGAGGGTCAGGAAGATCTGGTCGTTGCCGTCGACCAACTGGTCCCAGACGCGGTTGCCGTGATCGGACAGGTGCGCGACCGGGTCGCCCGCGTCGGCGTACACGAGGTCGTGAGTGGTCAGGATGACTGGTAGCCGCGGGTGCGCCGCGATGACCCGACGAGCCCACGCGAACCCGGCGTCGGACGGCCGCCAGTCCATCGCGAGCAGCAGCCACTGCCGGCCGCCGGCGCGGAAGACGTGGTACGAGTTATAGCCGTCCGGCGTCGAGCCGCCGTACGTGCTCATCCGGCGGAAGCGCTTCGGCCCGAAGACGTGCAGGTACGGCGAATCGCCGCGCTGGTCGTCCTTCGAGGCGTCGATGTCGTGGTTCCCGGCCAGCACGCTGTACGGCAGCCGCGCGCGGTCGAGCACCCCGAAGACCGGATCGGCCTGGGCGAACTCCGACGCCTGCGCGTTCTCGACCACGTCCCCGAGGTGGGCGGTGAAGGCGAGGTTCTCGCGGTGCTCGATCAGGTACTTGAAGCTCGCGGTCAGCGGAGCACCGTCACCCCGGTCGAGATCGAACAGGTACTGCGTGTCCGGTACGACGGCGAGCGTGAACCGCAGCTCCTCGGCATCGGGACCGGGCCGCCCGGACTGCCCGGAGACGGCCGGAGCAGCTGAGGCCACCCCCGGGATCATCGCCGCACCGGCGCCGAGGGCGCCCGCCTGCAGGAGCCGTCGGCGGCTGGTTCCGTCGTGCTGCTGGTCCATCGGTCCTCCAGAGGTTCACTGACAACGCAGGAACTGTAGAGGTGGCTCGGTGAACAGCAGGGGTCAGTCGGTGAAGCCCTGGGCGATCACCGGAGGGAGATTGCCCGTGCGCACGCCCTCCAGCACCCACGCCTCGTGCGGCACGACCGGGTCGGGCAGCTGGTCCAACGGGTACCAGGCGAGCCCGTCGGCCTTGTCGGCCTCCATCGACCGAGGCTCACCGGTCCATCGCGTGGTGGTGAAGAAGAAGTCGACCCGCTCGTCGATCCACTCGCCGTTGCCGCCGGTGCGGTGCATCGCGGTGAGCGGGACCAGGTCGGCCGGGTCGATCTCGACGCCGACCTCCTCGAGCACCTCACGCCGGGCCGCCGCCAGGACGGACTCGCCCTGCTCGACGTGCCCGGCCGGGACGGCCCAGTAGCCGTCCATGTAGCCGGTGTTGGCCCGCAGCAACATCAGCACCTCGTTGCCCCGTCGCAGGACGACGTACGCGGCCGGCACCACTTGAAATCTCTCCACGCCCGGAACCCTAGACCGCCCCGCCGACAGGTGTTTGCCCTCGGCACCCGGGCCCGGACAGACCGAAGGGCCGCAGGGTGATCCCTGCGGCCCTTCGCCGTACTGGTGGAGATCAGGCCGGCTTCGGCTTGTTCTCGATGTCGTCGTCCTGGCCGTCCAGACCGTCGAGACGGTCCTTGGCGACGTCGACGCCCTGGTCGATCTTGTCGCCGTACTTGCCACCGGTCTTCTGGTCGGCGAAGTCGCCGGCCTTGTCCAGGCCGTCGCCGACCTTGTCGCCGTGCTGGTCGACCAGATCGCCGGCCTTGTCCTTGAGGTCCTCGGCCTTGCCCTTGAACTTGTCGAAGATGCCCATCTTGGGGTTCCCGTTCTTGCGTAGTGAACTGCTTACAGACAGCTAGCGGGATCTTCCCACCTGTACGGCCCCAGATGTGGGAGGTCGTTCAGTTTCCCCCGCCGCTTTCGACATCGCCGCCACTTTCCACGTCACCGCCACTCTCGACGTCGCCGCCGCTTTCCACGTCACCCCCGGACTCGCCCTTCCCGCCGCTCGCCTTCAGTTCCACGTCGCCACCGCTTTGCTGCGGGCCCTTGTCGAGCGCGTCCTTGGCCGCCGCGGTCTCTTCCTCGAACTGGTTCGTCACTACGGGTTCCCTCCCGGGGTCGTGGTCCGGCTTCACCCTGTTCCTACCCCCACGGCGGGCTCTCCACAAGCCCCACCTCGTCACTCTTGTCCCAGAGTTCACGCCTTGCGTCACGCCGGGCGCTCGCACTGTCACACTGGACCGATGGCCGCACCACTCGTCGTCGCCGTCGTCGGTCCCACCGCGGCCGGCAAGTCCGACCTGTCCGTTGCTCTGTGCAAGCACCTCGGCGGCGAGGTGGTCAGCGCCGACGCGTACCAGGTCTACCGCGGCATGGACATCGGTACGGCGAAGATCACCGCGGCCGAGCGGGCCGGCGTACCGCACCACCTGCTGGACATCCTCGACGTCACGCGGACGGCGACCGTCGCGGAGTTCCAGCAGCTCGCGCGGGCCGCGATCGACGACTGTCTGCGCCGTCAGGTGGTGCCGGTCCTGGCCGGCGGATCGGCGCTGTACGTCCGCGCGATCCTCGACGAGTTCGAGTTCCCCGGCACCGATCCGGCGATCCGCGAGCGGCTCGAGCAGGAGCTCGCCGACCACGGTTCCGGCGTTCTGCACCAGCGTTTGGCCGAGATCGACCCGCCGGCCGCCGAGCAGATCCTGCCGAGCAACGGCCGCCGGATCGTCCGCGCGCTGGAGGTCATCGAGCTCACCGGAGCGCCGTACGCCGCGACGCTGCCCGGGCACACCTCCATCTACCCGGGCGCCGTGCAGCTCGGGCTCGACGTCCCGCGGCCGGTGCTCGACGAACGGATCGGCCGCCGGGTGGACCGGATGTTCGAGCAGGGCTTCGTCGACGAGGTCCGCGGCCTGCTCGACCACGGACTGCTCGACGGCCGTACGGCGAACCGCGCGCTCGGCTACCCCCAGGTGGTCGCGCTGCTGCGCGGTGAGATCTCCGAGACCGAGGCTCGCGAGCAGACCGCGCAGCAGACCCGGCGCTTCGCGCGGCGGCAGGATTCCTGGTTCCGCAAGGACCCGCGGATCACGTGGTTGCCCTACGACGCATCTGACCTGATCGGGCAGGCGATTCAGGTCCTAAGAGGCAACCAAACGACCGCCGCCGACGTAGACGGGGTGGAAGAGGGCCTGGGGGCTGTCGATGCGAGGGGGTGACCGTGAGGCCGAGTTCCGCGAGTACGTGCTCGCGGACCGTACCCGACTGCTGAGAACGGCGATGCTGCTCACCGCCGGGGACGTGCACACCGCCGAGGACCTGGTCCAGACCGCCTGCACTCGGGTCTACGTGCACTGGCACCGGATCCGGCACGAAGGGGCCGGGCCGTACGCGCACCGGATCCTGGTGAACGCGTTCCTGGACGAACGGCGCCGGGCCGGCCGTCACCCCGAGGTGATGACCGCGGACCCGCTCGAACCGCGCGAGCCCGACGTCACCGACCACGCCGACCTGATGGCGGTCCGGAGCGCCCTGCTGGACCTGGCACCACGGCAACGCGCGGTCCTCGTGCTGCGCTACTTCCAGGATCTCGACGTGGCCACCTGCGCGCGGATCCTGGAGTGCACCGAAGGCACCGTGAAGAGCCAGACCGCGAAAGCACTGAAGAGACTGAAGGACCTGATGGCCGACGACCAGGCCTCGGGCCCTGCGACCGGGAGTAGTTGACGTGGACGACGTGAAGAGGCTGCTGGAGCAGTTCGCCGACCGAGCGGTCGACGGCCTGCCACCGGCGGACGTGGACGCGGACGTGACCCGCGGGCGCCGGGCGTTGCGCCGGATCAAGGCGCGCCGCCGGGTCACCGGTGTCCTGTGCGTGGCGGCGGCGACCACCGCCGTACTGGTGGTCGGTGACCAGAGCAAGTGGTGGGGTGGAGGTGGCGAGGCGGAGGTCGCCACCGACGCCGCGACCACGCAGACCCAGCCGCAGCCGGACGCGGCGACAGCCGGCTCGGCCACCCCGTCGGGAGCGGAGGAAGAGACGTTCTCGACGTACTCGGCGACCGTCGTCCAGCTCGTCAGCAACGCCAAGCCCTGGAACGCGATCGGCTGCACGCTCACCCCGCTGGGCTGGACGGCGGCCCCGCAGAGCGCGGCCAGGCGCGTCGTCCTGACTCCGCCGAGTGCGCGGACGGCCGACACGTCGGCGCAGCTGGAGTTGTTCACGGCCGCGGAGCCGCAGCCGCTGAGCGGGATCCGCGCGGTCGAGACCGGTGGCAAGGTCTTCCACGTCGGCAGCACCGGCGGTCGCGAGGTCGGTCAGGTCCAGCTCGGCGAGACCTGGCTGGTCGCCAAGCTGCCGATCGAGCACCAGGACTGGAACGACGACCTGGTCCGCCGCTTCCTGGCCTCCTGCACGGTGTCCTGACGCGCGGGGACTGGCGTAGACCCCTGCGTTCCGGTAGGCAGGTGGTTCCCAGTACGCCGAACCCCTGCGGAGGACCCCGGTGACACCGAAGAAGCTGGCCGCATCCCTGACCGTGGGTGCGCTCGTCCTGACCGGCCTGACCGCCGGCGGCGGGCCCGCCCAGGCGACGGCCGAGAGCCACGCGCCCAAGCCACCGGCGAAGAACGCCACCGCGATCGGCTTCGGCGGCGCCGTCGCCTCGGTCGACCCCGAGGCGACCAACGTCGGCATCGGCGTCCTGCGCCGGGGCGGCAACGCCGTCGACGCGGCCGTCGCGACCGCCGCCGCGCTCGGCGTCACCGAGCCGTACTCGGCCGGGATCGGTGGCGGCGGCTACTTCGTCTACTACAGCGCGAAGCACGGCAAGGTGTACACGATCGACGGCCGCGAGACCGCACCCGCGGCGATGCCCGCCGACGCGTTCATCAACCCGGCGACCGGTACGCCGTACACCTTCTTCCCCGACCTGGTCACGTCCGGTGTCTCGGTCGGCGTCCCGGGCACGCTCGCGACCTGGGACTCCGCGCTGAAGTCGTGGGGCTCGCTGCCGCTGAAGAAGGCGATCAAGCCGGCCGCCGAGCTGGCCGACCGCGGCTTCGTGGTGGACGAGACGTTCCGCAGCCAGACCCTGGACAACAAGGCCCGCTTCTCGGCGATCGTGCCGACCGCGAAGCTGTTCCTGCCCGGAGGCGACGCTCCGAAGGTCGGGTCGTTGTTCAAGAACAAGGAGCTCGCCCGGACGTACGACCTGATCGGCCAGCAGGGCCCGTCCGCGTTCTACCGCGGGCCGCTCGCGGGGGAGATGGCGAAGGTCGTGAAGACCCCGCCGAAGACGCCCGGTACGACGCTGCCGGTGATGCCCGGTCACCTGACCACGGCCGATCTGGCCAAGTACAAGGTGCTCAAGCAGGACCCGACCAAGATCAAGTACGACGGCCTGGACGTCTACGGCATGGCGCCGTCCTCGTCCGGTGGGACGACGGTCGGCGAGGCGCTCAACATCCTGACGCCGAAGAAGCTCTCGAAGCTGAGCACACCGGATGCCCTGCACAACTACCTCGAGGCGTCCGCGCTGTCGTTCGCCGACCGCGGCGCGTACGTCGGGGACCCGAAGTTCGTCGACGTCCCGACCAAGCAACTGCTGTCGAAGGGCTTCGGCGCCGAGCGCTCCTGCCAGATCGACCCGAAGAAGGCCGCGGCCAAGCCGGTCAAGCCGGGCGCGCCCGACGGCTCGTACGACGCCTGCGCGCCGGGCGTGAACAAGACCGAGCACCCGGACACCGAGGGCCTGTCGACGACGCACCTGGTCGCGTCCGACCGGTGGGGCAACGTCGTGTCGTACACGCTGACGATCGAGCAGACCGGCGGCTCCGGCATCACCGTCCCGGGGCGCGGCTTCCTGCTGAACAACGAGCTGACCGACTTCAGCGCCGTCCCGGACCCGGCCGACCCGAACCGGATCGAGCCGAACAAGCGGCCGCGCTCGTCGATGTCGCCGACCATCGTGCTGAAGCACGGCAAGCCGTTCCTCGCGCTCGGCTCGCCGGGTGGTTCGACGATCATCACCACGGTCCTGCAGACGCTGACCAACCGGCTCGACCGGGGGATGACGCTGCCGGAGGCGGTGGCCGCGCCGCGCGCCTCGCAGCGCAACACCGCGAGCGTGACGGCCGAACCGGCGTTCATCGACGCGTACGAGGACCAGCTCACGCCGTACGGGCACAAGCTCGTGCTCGCCGGTGACGCGCTCACATCGGCGGCGGAGATCGGTGCGGTCGCCGCGCTGGAGTTCCTGCCCGGCGGTGGGTACCTGGCGGCGGCCGAGCCCAAGCGGCGCGGCGGTGGCTCGGCGGCCACCGTGCACCAGCTCTGGCCGCGCTAGCCCTTCTTCAACCGCTTGGGTGCCGTAGGCAACGGCGGTGGCGCTGGGGCCGGCTCGTCAGCAGCCGGCTCCAGCCAGCCGTCGAACTCGTCGACCACGGCGAGCTCGGCGCCCTCGGGCAGCGCGACGACCCACGGGTGGTCCTCGTCGTCGTCCTCCCCGTGGAACCGCCCGCGGCTCAGCTCGCCACCGAGGCGCTCGGCCACCGCCTCGGCGTCGTCCCGCTCCCAGAAGTACGCGATCTGCACGCACCCAATCTACTGATCCGGAGGGGACGCATGGCCAAGCTGATCTACTCGATGATCACGTCGCTCGACGGCTACGCCGAGGCGGCCGAGGGCGACCTCGGCCGCGGGGCCGGGGACGAGGAGGTGCACACCTTCATCGGCGACGTCTTCCGGCCCGTGAAGACGTTCCTGTACGGGCGGCGGATGTACGAGACGATGGTCTTCTGGGAGACCGCGCACGCCGAGCCCGACGTACCGCCGTACATCGTGCAGTACGCCCGGGACTGGCAGGCCGCGGACAAGATCGTGTACTCGACGACGCTGGAGTCGGTCTCCAGCGAGCGGACCAGGATCGAGCGGAGCTTCGATCCGGACGCCGTCCGCCGGCTCAAGGAGGAGTCCGAGCACGACCTCAGCGTCGACGGCCCGAACCTCGCGGCCCAGGCGATCGCGGCCGGGCTGGTGGACGAGTACCACCTGTTCGTCACCACGAGCGTGGTCGGCGGCGGCAAGCGGTTCTTCCCGGACGGCGTCCGCCTCGATCTCGACCTGGTCGACCAGCGGTCCTTCCCGAGCGGCCTGATCTACGCGCACTACCGGACCCGCTGAGCCGCGGGTTGTCGCCGGGCGGGCCTAACATGGGGCCCATGAGCACTTTTCCCTGGCTGAAGGGGCACGGTACGGAGAACGACTTCGTGCTGCTGCCCGATCCCGACGGCTCGGTGCACGGGGACCTCGCGCCCGAGCTGGTGCGGTTCCTGTGCGACCGGCACGCCGGGATCGGGGCCGACGGGGTGCTGCGGGTCATCGACGGGGCGAAGCAGCCGTACGTCGAGGACGGCGGCGAGTGGTTCATGGACTACCGCAACGCCGACGGCTCGACCGCGGAGATGTGCGGCAACGGGATCCGGGTCTTCGTCCGGTACCTGGTCGACGAGGGACTGACGACCGGTAAGCCCGTCCGGATCGGGACCCGCGCCGGTGTCAAGGAGGTCGTGGTCCACGACGACGGCACGATCACGGCCGACCTGGGCGAGCCTCGGGTCGGTCCGGCCGGCGTCGTCGTCGGCGCCAACGGCCACCAGTGGCCCGCCGTGGCCGTCGACATGGGCAACCCGCACGCGGTCGCGTTCGTCGACGACCTGCGCGAGCCCGGGCACCTGGTCGACCAGCCCGCGTGGTCCCCGGAAGAGGCTTTCCCGAGCGGCGTGAACGTCGAGTTCGTGGTCCGCAGAGGCCCGTACGACGTCCAGATGCGCGTGCACGAGCGCGGCGCGGGGGAGACCCGCTCCTGCGGCACGGGGACATGTGCGGTCACCGTCGCGTCGACGCTGGCGGCCCGGCAGGAGCGCCCGGTCACGTACCGGGTCGGCGTACTGGGTGGTGAGGTGGCGGTGACGTGGCGCGCCGACAACCACCTGGAGCTGCGCGGGCCGGCCGTCGTGCACGCCCGCGGGGAGTTCGACCGGGGCTGGCTTCCCGCCTGAGCGGGAATTCACCGGGTGACCGGGTCGTTGACAGTAGTAATCGGGTCGCCCGTACGGGTGATGCGTGCCACGATGGAAGGTATATGACGACCCATTCGAACGCATACGAAGAGATCAACGACGTCGACCTCGACCTGACGCAGGACGACGCGCTCGACGACGAGGACACTTCGTCGGGTTACGGCAACGAGACCGAGGGACCGGGCGTCGAAGGCCTGGAGCTCGAGGAACGCCAGGCGCTGCGGCGCGTGGTGGGGATGTCGACCGAGCTGACCGACATCAGCGAGGTCGAGTACCGCAAGCTCCTGCTGGAGCGCGTGCTGCTGGTCGGGGTGTGGACCGAAGGCAGCGCCGAGGACGCCGAGAACTCGCTGGCCGAGCTGAAGCTGCTCGCCGAGACCGCGGGGTCCGAGGTCCTGGACGGCGTGATCCAGCGCCGCAAGAAGCCCGACGCCGCGACCTTCATCGGGTCCGGCAAGGTGGCCGACCTGCGCAACCTGGTCGCCGCCCTGGGCGCCGACACGGTGATCGCCGACGGCGAGCTGGCCCCCGCGCAGCTACGCAACCTGGAGGACAAGCTCAAGGTCAAGGTGGTCGACCGGACCGCGCTGATCCTGGACATCTTCGCCCAGCACGCGAAGAGCAAGGAAGGCAAGGCCCAGGTCGAGCTGGCCCAGCTGCAGTACATGAAGCAGCGCCTGCGTGGTTGGGGTGGCAACCTGTCCCGTCAGGCCGGTGGCCGCGTCGGTGCGGCCGGTGGCGGTATCGGTGGTCGTGGTCCCGGTGAGACCAAGATCGAGACCGACCGGCGCCGGATCAACACCAAGATCTCCAAGCTGCGCCGCGAGCTCAAGGAGATGAAGACCACCCGCTCGACGATGCGCCAGGAGCGCCGCCGGCACTCGGTGCCGTCGGTGGCGATCGCCGGCTACACCAACGCCGGCAAGTCCTCGCTGCTGAACGCGATCACCGGCGCGGGCGTCCTGGTCGAGAACGCGCTGTTCGCGACCCTGGACCCGACCACCCGGCGGACCACCACGTCCGACGGCCGGGTCTACACCTTCACCGACACCGTCGGGTTCGTCCGGCACCTGCCGCACGACATCGTCGAGGCGTTCCGCTCGACGCTGGAGGAGGTCGCCGACGCCGACCTGCTGCTGCACGTGGTCGACGGGTCCCATCCGGACCCGATGGCCCAGATCCACGCCGTCCGCGAGGTGCTCACCGAGATCGGGGCGGTCGACGTCCCCGAGATCATCGTGATCAACAAGGGCGACCTGGCCGACCAGCTGGCGCTGGCCCCGATCCTGCACCGTGAGACCGGTGCGGTCGTGGTCTCGGCCCGGACCGGCGAGGGCATCGACAAGCTGAAGGCGCTGGTCGAGGCGTCGCTGCCGCAGCCGCACATCACGGTCGACGCGCTGCTGCCCTACGACCGGGGCGACCTGGTCTCGCGGGTGCACTCCGAGGGTGCTGTCGACACCCTGGAGCACACCGGCGACGGGACCCGGCTGACGGCGCGGGTGCACCCGCAGCTCGCGGGCGAGCTGGCGCCGTACCAGGTGGCCGCGATCTAACCAGCACAAGCAAAAGGCCCCCGGAAGAATCCGGGGGCCTTTCGCGTTGTCAGCGCATCAGTTGCGCGCCGACACCTTGACCTTCATGGTCGTGCCCGTGCGCGACACCACGGTGATGTTCACCTTGTTGTTCGGCACCTTCACGCTGTTCTGCGGCTGCTCGGCGCTCCAGTACGACTTGCTGTCGTTGAACGTCTTGACGCCGTTCTGACCGCGGATGTAACTGGGGTTGCCGTTCACGTGCAGCGTGAACGAGTCCGCCTTCTCCAGCCCGAACGGAGCGTCGTACCCGGCGACCCGCGGACGCCAGATCTGGCCGTCCAGACGGTTGATCGGGTCCGGGTGCGAGTCGATCGGCAGGATCAGGCCCTCACCCGGGTGCTGGTTGACGTTGTTGTCGCCCTGCGAGCTGTCCCAGTACGAGATCAGCAGGCCGTCCTGGTACGGGAAGTGCTCGACCTTGTCGGGCAGGGCGGGACCGAAGCCGAAGTTGTACGGACCGGTCTTCAGGTTCGCGTCGTACGACGTGTAGTTGAGGTGCGACGCGAGGTAGTAGTTGTCGTACAGGGTGGTGATCGTCGAACCGACCGCGCTGAAGCCGTTCAGCGTCCAGCCCTCCGGCGACGCCTCGGCGCCCGAGTCGACGACGGTGGTCGCCCCGCTGGTCACCTTGACCTCGTCGGCGAAGAAGCCGTAGCCGCCGGTGTTGGCGTCGGTGCTGTAACGGAACTGCAGGCCGATCGTCTTGCCGGCGTAGGCCGACAGGTCGAAGGTGGCCGGAACCCAGCCGCCGCTCTCGCCGTCGATACCGTTGCCCTCGGCCGCCTTGGTGATGTTGCCGGCGATCGGCTTGTAGCCGGTGCCGTCGTTGACCTCGACGTAGGCGTAGTCGCACGCCGTGGTGTCGCAGTCCTCGATCTGCCAGTTCGCCTTGAAGGTGAGCGACGCCGCGCCCGCCGGCAGGGTGACCTGACGGCTCATGGTGCGGTTGAAGTCGCCACCCTTGCCGCTCCACCACGACTTGGTCCCCGCCGTCGGCGGCTGCAGCGGTGTGGTGACCGACTTCTTCGGCAGCGACACGACCAGGCCCTGGGCCTTGGCCGAGTTGTACTCGTGCGGGCCGAGGTCGACGGTCTTGTTCTGACCGGCCTTCACGATCTCGTAGTCCAGCCAGCCCAGCTGCAGCTTCTCCCAGGCGCCGAAGTCGGCCGCCTGCTCGCCGATGCCGCCGTCACTGGGCTTGCTGACCCGGCTCTGCGCCATGATCGACCACCAGTTGACGCCGTTCTCGATCGCCGGGCCGGAGGTGTCGTAGAGGTCCGGCAGACCGAGGTCGTGGCCGTACTCGTGGGCGAAGACGCTGATCCCGCCGTTCTCCGGCTGGATCGTGTAGTCGCCGACGTAGAAGCCGGTGTCACCCAGCTGCGCGCCGCCGGCCGGGTTGTTGGCCGGGCCGCCGGCCTGGCCGACGTACCAGCGGTGCGACCAGATCGCGTCCTCGGCCTGGTACGGATCGCCGTCGGCCTGGTCGCCGCCGGCGTGCACGACCTGGAAGTGGTCGATGTAGCCGTCGGGCTCGTTGAAGTTGCCGTCACCGTCGAAGTCGTAACGGTCCCACTGGTCGAACGTCTTCAGCTCGGCCTTGATCTGCGCCGTGGTGCGGCCGGCCGCCTTCTGGTCGGTGACCCACTGGTTCACCGAGTCCTGGACCAGTGCCCAGGTGTTGTTGCAGACGTTGCCGGTGCACGGGTAACCGTTGGACCGGCCGTAGCGGGCCTCGTTGTACTTGACCTTCACCCAGTCGGTGACGGTACCGGCGACCGAGTAGCGGCCCGAGGACTGCTTCTCGTAGTACTTCTTCACCGAGTTGCCGGAACCGAAGTACAGGTCCTGGAAGTGCTTGCGGTTGTAGTCCGGCTGCCAGACGGTCGAGTTGTCGACCGCGCGGTCCGGTTCCGGGATCTCGTTGCGCAGCGGTCCGTTGAAGCGCTGCGGCCCAGGGGTGTTGGGGTCGGTGTCCTGGTCCGGGTAGTTCGGGTGCCGCTCGTTGCCGAACTCGGCGAGCACGACGAAGATCCGGTCGGTCTTCTCCCGGCCCAGCTCGACGTACTGGTCGACCTTGGCCTTGGAGCCCTTGGCCCGCTGACCCTCGATACCCTTGGCGGCCGCGGTCTTCTGGCCCAGCTTGACGACGGTGCTGGCGCCGCGCTTCTCGGCCTTGGCCGAACCGTTGAGTACCTTGGTGAGCGCTTCCTGGCGCAGCTCGCGGCGCTTGTCCTCGAGCGGGCTGGGCAGTTCGTCGGACGTCGACTGCTCGTTGGCAGCGACGGGCGGGCCCTCCTGGGGCGATGCGGCGGTCCCGGACTGGGCGAAGCTCAGTCCGATCGTCGCCGCCAGGGCCAGGCTGAACAGCCCGGCAGATACTTTGCGCACGATACCCCTCCTGCGTGTGAAAGGTCCGCTACGCGACGTTTGTGACTTGACGCAGCGTGACCACGTGCTCCCCCGAGCGTGGAACTTCTGCGCGAGAGTACGGGGAAAAGTCGCGATGCTGAAGTGGTTCTGATCAAATTTCCGGATTCCTGCGGGGAATCCTGCGCGGGCGCAAGGGGTAATACCACTCAACGCACTGGAGTACGACGACGCAGCGTCGCGGCCTCGGTCGTTGGCAGACTGTGCGGATGGACTCCGACCGGGCCGACCTGCTGCTGCCGTTGTGGCGCGCCCTGGTCGTGTTCCGGGTGATCACCTTCGGGTTCGCCTGCTTCGGCGTCTGGGTGCGCTGGGACGGCATCGTCCGCCCGTACGGCGCGGTGCTGCAGCTGGCGATCATGGGCGTCTGGACGATCGTTGCCTCGATCGGCTACAGCCGGCACTGGGGCCGCCGCAACACCCGCTTCGCGTTCGTGGACCTGGTCGTGACGGTGGCCTGCATGTACGCGACGCTGCTCGCCCAGCCGCTGCTCGACATCCGCGCCGGCGCGTCCGTACTGACGTCGGTCTGGGTCGCCGGGCCGGTGATCGCACTGGCGATCTCCCGCGGCCGCGACGGGGGACTGGCCGGCGCGGTCACGGTGAGTCTCGCGCTGCTTTCGCTGCGTGGCCTGGAGAACGTGTCCAAGATCCTCGCCAACGTGCAGCTGCTGCTGGTCGCCGGCCTGGTCGTCGGGTACGCCGCCACCACGATGCGCCGCGCCACCGTGAGGTTGCGCGAGGCCATCGCCGCCGAGAGCGCGGCCGCGGAACGGTTGCGGCTCAGCCGGTCGATCCACGACGGCGTACTGCAGGTGCTCGCGCAGGTTCAGCGTCGCGGTACGGCGATCGGTGGCGAGGCGGTCGAGCTGGCGTCGCTGGCGGCCGAGCAGGAGGTCGCGTTGCGCTCGCTGATGGCGTCCCGGCCGGTGCGGGAGCGGCAGGGCCAGATCGACCTGTGCAGCGCGTTGTTGCCGCTGGCCACGACCCGGGTCGACGTCGTCGTACCGGCGGTGCCGGTCGTGCTGCCGGTCGGCGTGGTCAACGAACTCGTTGCCGCGGTCAAGGAAGCCCTGAGCAACGTGCTGAAGCACGCCGGGCCGGATGCCCGGTCGTGGGTCGTGGTCGAGGACCTCGGTGCCGACGTCCTGGTGTCGGTCCGCGACGATGGAGCCGGGACGACCCAGGACCGGCTCGACGCGGCGCGCTCCGACGGGCACCTGGGGGTCAGCCAGTCGATCCGGGGCCGGATCACGGACCTGGGCGGCAGCGTCACGGTCCGGACGGCACCTGGCGAAGGAACCGAGTGGGAGATGACGGTGACGAGATGACCCGAGTGATGATCGTTGACGACCACCCGATGTGGCGCGAGGGGGTCGCGCGCGACCTGGGCAGCCGCGGGTACGACGTGTGCGCGACGGCGTCCGACGTACCGTCGGCGGTGAAGATCGCGCTGGCGACCCGGCCCGACGTGGTGGTGATGGACCTGCAGCTCGGCGACGGTTCGGGGGTGGACGCGACCCGGGAGATCACCAGCGCGCTGCCGGACACCCGGGTTCTGGTGCTGTCGGCGAGCGCCGAGCAGACCGACGTCCTGGCCGCGGTGAAGAACGGCGCCTCGGGCTACCTGGTGAAGTCGGCGTCCCTGGACGAGTTCGACGACGCCGTACGGCGTACTGCCGAAGGCGACGCGGTCTTCACGGCCGGACTGGCCGGGTTGCTGCTGGGGGAGTACCGGCGGCTCGGGGCGGGGCCGGAGGTTCCGCACCTGACCGATCGGGAGACCGAGGTGCTGCGGCTGGTGGCCCGCGGGCTGACCGCCAAGCAGATCGCGCTGCGGCTGGTGCTCTCGCACCGGACCGTCGAGAACCACGTACAGAACACCCTGCGCAAGCTGCAGCTGCACAACCGGGCCGAGCTGGTCCGGTACGCGATCGAGCACGGCATCGACATCCAGGAGTGAAGCGCCGCCGTACCGGCTGTGGTGGCAGCACGGTACGGCGGCTGACTCAGTTGCTCAGAGCCCGTTGGTGAAGAGCAGGCGGTTCACGGTGCCGCCGGTGGTGCCGCCGCTGATCACGTTCGGGGTCGCGTTGGCCTCGATGTAGGACTTGACCGTCGCCGGCGTGGCCGACGGGCTGGTCTGCAGGTAGAGCGCCGCGACGCCCGCGACGTGCGGGGTCGCCATCGAGGTGCCGTTGTAGGAGCCGGTGGTGTTGCCCGGCAGCGTGGACACGATCGCCGAGCCCGGCGCGTACACGTCGACGCAGGAACCGGTGCTCGAGTACGACGCGCGCGCGTCGGTGATCGTGCTGGCCGCGGTGACCAGGGCGGTCTCGATCTTGCGCGGCAGCAGGTTGCAGGAGTTCCCGCCGGTGTTGCCGGCCGAGGTGGCCAGGAAGACGCCGGAACTGATCATCCGGCGCAGCGAGTTCTCCAGCGTGGTGTTGGCGCTGAAGTTCCACGAGGTGTTGGCGACGGCCGGCTTGACCGCGTTACGGGTGACCCAGTCGACCGCGGCGATCGCGGCGGACGCCGTACCGCCACCGCTGCAGTTCAGCCACTTCACGCCGTGCAGCCGGACGTTCTTGGCCACGCCGTACGAGGTGGAGCCGATGGTGCCGGCGACGTGGGTGCCGTGGCCGTTGCAGTCGGTGTTGTTGCTGTCCAGGCCGTTGAAGTCGAAGCTGGCCCGGCCGCCGAAGTTCGGGTGGCTCGGGTCGACCCCGGAGTCGATGATGTAGGCGTGCACGCCGGTGCCGGTCCGGGTGTAGGTGTAGGAGTTCGACAGCGGCAGGTTGCGCTGGTCGATCCGGTCGATGCCCCACGAGGGCGGGTTGGTCTGGGTGGCGTCGAGGGCGTTCTCGACGTACACGTCCTCGGAGATGGCGACCACCTCCGGGCTCTTCTGCAGCGTCGCCAGCTGGGCGGGCGTGAGCTTGGCGGTGAAGCCGTTGACCGCGCTGGAGTAGGTGCGCTGCGGCGCGATGCCGAGCGAGCTCTTCAGCTTGACGCCCTGCTTCAGCTCGACGATGTAGGTGTCCTTCACCGCGCTGGTGCCGGGCTCGGCCGGTGCGCGCTGGACGAGGATGATCCGGCCACCGGGGTCCGGGGCGGGAGCGGCGCCGGCGGTGCCGGCGGTGGTCAGGGCGATGGCCGGGACGACGACGGCGGCCAGGGCAAGGCGGATACGACGCACGGTTCCTCCTCGGGGAACTCGGTCACCCACCGGGGCGGAGGGGTGATCACACTCGGTCCTGGAGCGGTTACGGAGCGAGTGGTGAGAGGAGAAGTTAGGACGCGCTCACCTGACGCGTCAATCAGTTCTGGTGCCCGCTGATGCCATGGCACTGGGTGGCCGTTTTCCGTTGTCTGCAACGTTGAATCGGCCACGAATGCTTTCTGGCCGTCGACTTGGTCGTCTCCGTACACTGTGCGTTCCACGTTCCGTGGTCTGCTCTGCGTCACGACACCCGTACCAGGGTGCCCATCTCCCGGAGGCTCGTAGTGAACCGGTCGTCCCTGGTCCGCGCGTTGTTCGCGTTCCTTGTCCTCGCAGGCTCGACGTACACCGTCCTGACCGCGAAGCCGGAGCTCGGCCTGGACCTGCGGGGTGGCACCCAGATCGTCCTGCAGACCAGCGACTCCCCGACGGCCAAGGCCAACGCGGAGAACACCGACAAGGCGCTGGAGGTGCTGCGCCGGCGGATCGACGCGCTGGGCGTCGCCGAACCGAGCGTCACCCGGCAGGGTGAGAACCGGATCATCGTCGAGCTTCCCGGCGTACAGGATCCGCGCGAGGCCGCGAAGGTGATCGGCAAGACCGCGCAGCTGAGCTTCCACGAGGTGCTCGACCAGGTCGCGGCGAAGCCGGCCAAGCCGGCCGCCGGTGATCTCTACCTGCCGAACGAGGGTGGCGGCGGTGTCCTGAAGCTGGGCAAGCCCGCGATGACCGGTGACAAGGTCAGCGGCGCGGAGGCCGTGCTCGACGCCCAGCAGGTGGCGGCCGGCTGGATCGTGCAGCTGAACTTCAAGGACGGCGGCGGGAAGATCTGGTCGCAGATCACCGGCAAGGCCGCCTGCCAGCCGGCCGGTGCGCCGGGCCGGCTGATCGCGATCGTGCTCGACAACGAGGTGCTGACCGCGCCGCAGGTCGATCCCAACGGCGGCACCCAGCTGTGCAACATCGGCCTGCCCGAGAGCAACAGCACCATCACCGGCAACTTCGGCGAGACCGAGGCCAAGGACCTGTCCGCGCTGATCTCCGGCGGCGCGCTGCCACTACCGGTGGAGCCGATCGATCAGCGGGTCGTCGGCCCGTCGCTGGGCAAGGACGCGATCCAGGCCAGCGCGATGGCCGGCATCATCGGCGTCGCATTGACCGCGATCTTCATCGTGTTCGTCTACCGGCTGGTCGGCCTGATGGCCGTGATCGGCCTGGTCACGTACGCCGGCATGTCGTACGCCGCCCTGACGGTGATCGGCGCGACCCTGACCTTGCCCGGTCTGGCGGGCTTCGTGCTCGCGATCGGTATGGCGGTGGACGCGAACGTCCTGGTCTTCGAACGTGCCAGAGAAGACTTCATCGGCGGGCGGACCGACGGACTGCGGCGCTCGCTGCGCAGCGGTTTCCAGAACGCGCTGTCCGCGATCGCCGACTCCAACATCACGACACTGCTGGCGGCCGGCCTGTTGTTCTTCCTGGCCGCGGGGCCGGTGCGAGGCTTCGGTGTCACGCTGTCGATCGGTGTGATCGCGTCGATGCTGTCCGCCCTCGTCGTCACCCGGGTGTTCGCCGAGTTCGTGGTGTCGCGCAAGTTCGTGCTCGACCGGCCCGCGCTGAGCGGGATCGCCGGGCACGGCCGGGTCCGGACGTGGCTCGAGGAGAAGCGCCCGGCGCTGATGAACCACACCCGCCGCTGGCTGCTGATCACCGTCGTCGCGATCGTGATCAGCGTCGCGGGAGTCGCTCTGCGAGGGCTCAACCTGGGCATCGAGTTCACCGGTGGCCGCCTGCTGGAAGTCAGCACCGCTCAGCAGATCACGCCCGACCAGGCCCGCGCCGCGGTCGCCGAGGCCGGCTACCCGAACGCCGTCGTCCAGTCCTCGGGGACCGACGACATCACCGTCCGGACCGCCACGATCACCGACGACGAGGCGGAGAAGATCCGCGAATCGATCTCCCGCGTCGGCGGCGGCACCGAGCTCATCCGCAACGAGAGCATCGGCCCGTCGCTGGGCACCGAGCTCCGCAACAAGGCGCTGATCGCCCTCGGCGTCGCGCTGCTCGCCCAGCTGGCCTACCTGGCCATCCGCTTCCGCTGGACCTTCGGCGCCGGCGCCGTACTGGCCCTGCTCCAGAACGTGGCGGTGGTGGTCGGAGTCTTCGCCTGGACAGGCAAACCGGTCGACGGCATCTTCCTGGCCGCCATGCTCACCATCATCGGCTACACGGTGAACGACTCCGTCGTCGTCTTCGACCGCATCCGGGAAACCCGCAACGCCCGCTCCACCGAGTCCCTGGGCCCGGTCGTGGACACCGCGATCATCAACGTCCTCCCCAGAACCATCAACACAGGTATCTCCACGCTCTTCATCCTGGCGGCATTGCTGTTCCTGGGCGGAGACTCCCTCGGCGACTTCGCCCTCGCCCTCCTCCTGGGCATCCTGGTCGGCACCTACTCGTCCAACCTGACGGCAGCCCCCCTCCTGGTCGAGCTGGAAAAGCGCTACCCAGCCCCGCCGCCCCGCCCCAAACGCACCCAACGAGACCGAGACAGCGAACCCGACCGCGGCGCGGTCGTCTAGCCACCCGCCCGGCCCACCCGTCCCGGCCCACCTGTCCCGGCCCACCCGCCGGGCCCACCCGTCCCGGCCCACGCGCGGGGCCCACCCGTCCCGGCCCACCCGCCGGGCCCACCGCCCCGGCCTACGCGCCGGGCCCACCGCCCCGGCCTACGCGCCAGGCCCACCCGCCGGGGTACTCGTCGCCTGAGACGTCTTTCAAGTACCGGCCACCGACCCGGGGGCCGGTACTTGAAGGTTGTTGGCCTGTAACAGGGAGTGCGCCGGGCTACTGAGTCGTTCAATCCGCCCCCGGCCCATCGCCGGGGCCCATGCCCGCCCCTGGCACGAGGCGCGCCCCCACCATCACCCCTGGCTCGAGGCGCGCCCCGACCCCCACCCACCCCAACCACAACCACTCGGCCTACCCCGCTCCATCTCTTTCCCGGCCGCAGCGGCCCCAGCCCCCGCCGGACCTCCCCGGCCGCATCGCCGCCGACCTCCAGTGCCACGACCTCTCGATCGTCCACAGGGACAACCAGAGGATGAAGAAACTTGTCCGCCCACCCGGCTAGGGTGATCTGGTGGGTGTTGATGTGCACGAGTTGCTGGAGGCCGCGGTCTCCGGGGTGAACGGTCAGACCAGACCAGGCCAGGTCGCGATGGTCGAGGCGGTGGACGGAGCCATGCACGACGGCTCCCACCTCCTGATCCAAGCGGGGACAGGCACCGGAAAGTCGCTCGGCTACCTGGTCCCCGCCCTGGTCCACGCCGTCGAGAACAGACGAGTCGTCGTCTCGACAGCAACCCTCGCCCTCCAGTCCCAGCTCGTCGACCGCGACGTACCAGCCCTGCTCGACGCGACCGAGAAGCTCCTCCCGCGCCGCCCGTCGTACGCGATCCAGAAGGGCCGGAGCAACTACGCCTGCCTGCACCGCGTCCGCGAGGGCGCCCCGGACGACGACGGCATGCTCGTCGACGTCCCGCCGTCCGGCGCGATCGGCCAGCAGGTGGTCGAGCTGCGCGAATGGGCCGAGCAGCAGCTGCTCGACGACGAGGCCGGCGACCGCGACCACGCGCCCTCCCACCAGTACCAAGCCTGGCAGCAGGTGGCGATCGCCGCCCGCGAGTGCCTCGGCGCGCAGAAGTGCCCGTACGGCGAGGAGTGCTTCGCCGAGAAGGCCAAGGAGCAGGCCCGCAAGGCCGACATCGTCATCACCAACCACGCCCTGCTCTCGATCGACGCCTTCGAGAACCGCACCGTCCTCCCCGAGCACGACGTCGTGATCGTCGACGAGGCCCACGAGCTCCCCGCCCGCGTGACGGGCGCCGCCGGTGACGAGCTGTCCCCGCAGATGGTCGAGCGTGCCGCCAAGCGGGCGAGACGATTCGTCGACGACGACCACGCCGACGACCTGATCGACGCGTCCGACGCCCTGCGCGCCGCCCTCGACCAGTCCCGCGAGGGCCGGATCGAGGCGGCCAACACGGCCGTGCTCGAGGCGGCGGCGATGGTCCGCGACACCGCCCGTGCGGTCTACTCCGACCTCGGCAAGAAGTCCGACGACAAGGACGACCCCGACGGCGCGAAGCGGCAGTCGAAGGGCGCGGTGAAGGAGATCTTCGACGTCGCCGAACGCGTCGCCGCGCTGAACGCCCTGGACGTCGTCTGGCTGATCGACCGTGACCGATTCGGCAAGGAGCTGCGGATCGCGCCGCTCACCGTCGCCGGCCTGCTGCGCGAGCTGGTGCTGAAGGACCGCACCGCCGTGCTGACCTCCGCGACCCTCACCCTCGGCGGCGACTTCGACGCGATCGCCCGTCAGGTCGGCCTGCGTCCGGCCGACAAGCTGGCCGACGACGACGAGATGCCCGAGCTCGACGACGAGTCCGAGACCGGCCCGCTGCCGTGGCGCGGGCTCGACGTCGGTTCCCCCTTCGAGTACGAGAAACAAGCGATCCTGTACGTCGCCAAGCACCTGCCACCGCCGCACCGCGACGGTCTCGGCACGACGCAGTTCGAGGAGATCGTCGACCTGGTCACCGCCGCCGGCGGACGCACCCTCGGCCTGTTCTCGTCCCGCCGCGCCGCGGAGGCCGCCACGGCCGCGGTCCGCGAGGCGACCGACCTGAAGATCCTCTGCCAGGGCGACGCCCACCTCAACGAACTCTCCCGAGAGTTCATCGAGGATCCCGAAACCTCCCTCTTCGGCACTCTGTCCCTCTGGCAAGGCCTCGACGTCCCCGGCTCCACCTGCAACCTGGTCATCATCGACAGAATCCCGTTCCCCCGCCCCGACGAGCCACTGATGGCGGCCCGCCAGCGCGCCGTGGACGAGGCCGGAGGCAACGGCTTCATGTCCGTCGCCGCCACCCACGCCGCCCTGTTACTTGCCCAGGGCACCGGCCGCCTGATCCGCCGCACCACCGACCGCGGCATCGTCGCCGTACTGGACCCCCGCATCGTCACCGCTCGCTACGGCTCCTTCCTCCGCGCCTCCTTGCCCCCGATGTGGCCGACCGCCGATCGTGAGAAAGTCCTCGGCGCCCTGAAACGACTCCAGGACGACTGATGCCCCCCGCGCCCGGTCACCCCACGCTGCCGCATTCCCCACCCGCCCAGCCCCCCGACCACGCGCGTCGTCTCGCTCCCCACCCGCACACCATCCCCACACCACAATTGCCCCCACCTACCCAGCCCGCCGACCAGGCGCGTCCGGCTCTCCACCCGCGCATCACCCCCACGCGACAGTTGCTCGTGCCTGTCCGGCCCGTCGCCCAGGCGCGTCCCGCTCTCGGCCCGGGCACCGTCTCCACGCGGCAGTTGCTCGTGGCTGTACTGCGCGTGGATCAGACGCGTCTCGTTCTCCGCCCGCGCAACATCTTGACGTCGCAGTTGCTCGCGCCTGCCCGGCCCGGCAGCCAGGTGCGTCCTGTTCTCCGCCTACGCGGCATCTCCCCGCGGCACTTGCCCGCGGCTGTCCGACCCGTCGACCACGCGTCTCCCGCAGCCCGCCTGCGCAACATCCCTCCGCGACAGTTGCCCGCGCCGGTCCGGCGCGTTGACCGCGCGCGTCTCGCTCTCCGTCCCCGCAGCATTTCCACGCCGCAGTTGCCCGCTCCTGTCCGGCTCATCGCCCGGGCGCGTCCCGCAGCCCGCCTGCGCAGCATCTCCAGGCCGCAGCTGCCCCCAGCGGTCCGGCCCGCTGACGCACCCGCGACGCCTATGCCTGTGCCGGCCCGGTACGCCGCCGCTCCCCGGCGCCGGCTCCGTGGCCCTTGGCTCCGCACGCCGGGCTTCAGATGTCCTGCATCGGACGGCCGGGCTGAGCGCCTCGTGCGGTTGGCGGCTTGTAGCTGGGGTGATGTGGAGTTGAACCTCACCGGGTTGTCGCCGCGGACCGGAGGTGACGTCCGATGAGCCCTTCGGCGGCTCCTCCTGTGCTCCCGATGATGGCGTCCCTGGGCACGATGCCGACCGGAGCCGACTGGGCGTACGAGCTGAAATGGGACGGCATCCGCGTGATCGCGGAGGTGGACGCGAACGGCTGCCGGCTCTGGTCGCGGAACAGCCGGGACGTTTCCGGGGGTTACCCCGAGCTGCTCGGACTGACCGAGGCCTCGGGCCTGCAGTTGCCCGCCGTACTGGACGGTGAGATCGTCACGCTCGACGAGAACGGCGCGCCGTCGTTCGGGTTGTTGCAGCGACGGATGCACGTGCGCGACCCGCGGCAGCTGAAACAGCTGATCCTGCAGGTACCCGTGTCGGTGCGCGTCTTCGACGTACTGCGGCTCGACGGAAAATCATTGCTGGAGGCAACATACGACGACCGCCGGGCGCTGCTGGAGTCGCTCGAGCTCGACGACCCGTTCTGGGAGGTGCCGGCGGCGTACCACGACGGCGAGGAGGCACTCGGCCTGTCGGCCGCGAACGGGCTGGAAGGCGTGGTCGCCAAGCGCCGCAGGTCGCGGTACCTGGCAGGCAGGCGCAGTTCGGACTGGATCAAAGTGAAACCGGCGCAGACACGCGACGTCGTGCTCTGCGGCTGGCACCCGGGGGAGGGGAACCGGGAAGGCCGGATCGGCTCGCTGTACTGCGGCGCGTACGACGACAGCGGCCGCCTGGTGCTGATCGGCAAGGTCGGCTCCGGCCTCGACTTCGCAATGCTCGACCTCCTCGGCGCGGAACTGGCCGGCCTGGAGATCGACAAGCCACCCTTCGACGCCTCCACCATCCCCGCCGGCGACCGCCGCGCCGCCCACTGGCTGGACCCCCTGCTCGTCGCCGAAGTCACCTACTCCGGCTGGGCCGCCGACGGCCGCCTACGCCACCCCGTCTGGCGAGGCCTCCGCCTCGACATCAACCCCGAATCCGTAACCCACTAAACCCACAGAAGCGCCACAGTTGGCCGCGAACCCGCCGCACCACGCAAGCGCCGCGACCTCTCCGCACCACAGCAACTCCCGCGCTCACCCGCACGCGGCAGTTCACACGCTCACCCGCACCACACCAAGTGCCAGCCCGGACCCCGGCCCACCGAGCAGTTCCACCGGCTCGCCCGTACGCTCGCGGCCCCGACCTCGCCACAGCGAGCGTCGCGACCTGGCCCGCACCACAGCCGACCCGCGCGCTCGCCAGCACCACAGCAAGTACCAACCCGGGCTCCGGGCCGTCGGCCAATCTCACCGGCCCGCTCAGACGCTTGTGCCCCGGGCCTCGCCGCACTACAGCGAGCGTCGCGACCTCGCCCGCACCACGGCGGTTTCCTGCGCTCGCAGGCACGACAGCAAGTACCAGCCCGGTTCCCAGTCGACCAACCAGTCTCACCGGCCAGCCCAGACGTTTGCGGACCCCGACCTCGCCACCTGACAGCGACGCGACCTCGCAACACGACGCGACCTCGCCACACGACAGCGGGCGACGCGACCTCGCCCCCCACAGCAGTTCGCCCGCGCCGTACCAAGTACCAGCCCGGATCTCGGCAGACCAATCAATCCCATCCGCCAGCCAAACACCCGCAAACCCCTGCGACACTGAAGCATTCTTTGTCGAAGGGAATCGAATCCACCGAGTTCCAGATTCCCGCCGAACAAACGCCTGATCAGTCCCCGGACTCCTGCTGGCGACTGGGCGCCGGCATCGCAAGTGCCGCTTCGACCTTGTCTGCCAGCTTTTCCGGTGTCGCGGTCGGTGCGTAGCGGGCGATCACCACCCCGTCGCGGCCGATCAGGAACTTGGTGAAGTTCCATTTGATCCGCCCCCCGAGCAGCCCGCCGGCCTCGCGCTTGAGCCAGTTGTACAGCGGCAGGGTCTTGGACCCGTTCACGTCGATCTTGGCGAACATCGGGAACGTCACGTGATAGATCGTCGAGCAGAAGTTCGCGATCTCGTTCTCGTCGCCCGGCTCCTGGTGGCCGAACTGGTCGCAGGGGAAGCCCAGCACCGAAAAGCCTTGTTTCCGGTATCCCTTGTAGAGCTTCTGCAGACCCGTGTACTGCGGGGTCTGGCTGCACTGCGATGCCGTGTTCACCACCAGGAGCACCTGGTCACGGAAGTCGGCAAGAGACTGTTCATTGCCTTCGATCCGTTTGGCGCTGAAGTCATAGACAGTCGTCATAGCTCAATGCTGACACGACACGCCCGACTTCGCTCGCCGTCTGAGATGTCAGACACGCCGCAGAACTGTTACGACCTTTCCGAGAATGGTCGCGTCGTGGCCGTCGATCGGCTCGAACGCCGGGTTGTGCGGCAGCAGCCAGATCTCGTTCGCGGTCTTCTTGAACGTCTTCACCGTCGCCTCGCCGTCGATCATGGCGGCGACGATGTCACCGTTCTCCGCGGTCTGCTCCTGGCGCACGACCACCCAGTCGCCGTCGCAGATCGCCGCCTCGATCATCGACTCACCCTTGACCTTCAGCATGAACAGCGTGCCCTCGCCGACCATTGCCTTGGGCAACGGGAAGACCTCCTCGATGTCCTGCTCGGCCAGGATCGGGTTTCCGGCGGCGATCTGGCCGACCACCGGCACGTACACCGCGGCCGGGTGCGCGTCGCCGGCGCCGGTCTCGTCGTACGACGTCTGCCGGACCGAGCCCAGCGAACCGCGACGCGCCGCGTCGGCGACTTCGCCCGGATAGCGGACCTCGATGGCGCGTGGCCGGTTCGGGTCGCGGCGCAGCAGGCCCTTCTGCTCCAGCACGCGCAGCTGATGGGAGACCGAGGAGGAACTGGTCAGGCCGACCTTCTCGCCGATCTCGCGCATCGAGGGCGGGTACCCCCGGCTGTCGACGGAGTCACGGATGACGTCCAGCACCCGGCGCTGGCGCGGAGTCAGGCCGGTCGCGTCGGCCGGGCCGTCGGGCAGCTCGGAAACGGTCGGCTCGGTGGCGCCGCGGGCGGTGCCGCTGTCCTTGCTCGAACCGCTGCCCTTGCTGGAACCGCTCGTCCTGGCCATCGGTGGTAACTCCTCGGGTCGGGGGTCGCGCCTGAGGAGTCACTCGGGCCCGGCCTTGCGTGGTCGACTGAGCACGACGTTAGACCGAATCCTGAGATTCTTCAAACATCTGTTCGAAGGCGTGTCGGTTCGCACGTTTGTTCGTGTGTCGGGTTATAGAGCGGGAATTTCCTCGGCGTGTCCTGGTTGGAACAGTTGCGGATCGGGCGGTCGGCGGTTAATCATTCGTACAGACGTTCGATCGAACAGGTGTTCGGGTCGGTCCGGCTTCAGAAACTGTCGGAGGGTCCGGGTAGACAGAGATCGACAGCAGGGATCGACAGGTATGGCACGGTCTGGACGAGGGTCTGGAGGATCCGATGAGCACAACGGCTCTGGAAACAACAAGTGCGCCGGAAGTGGGCGTTCCTCCCGTCGTGCCCGTGGTCCCGCGCCGTCACCGCATCGACGGGACGACGACCGACCGGCTGACGGTGCGCGCCTGCTCCGGCCCTGACCTCGAGCCGCGGCCGCAGCTCCGCGTCCACCGCCCGGCGGGCCGGCAGCAGGTCGCCGAGATCGAGCCGTCGGCCCTGCAACTCACCCGCCGTGGGCGCGCGGTGCTCACCACCCTGTCGGTGCTGATCTTCGGCGCGGCCATCGCCGTACTGGGCCTGCGTGTCGCCGGAGCACTCGAACCGGAGCCGCAGTTCACCAGGACCGTCCAGGTGCAGGTCGGCGCGGGCGACACCCTGTGGTCGATCGCCCAGACCACCAACCCCTCGGACAACCCCGCCGCCGTCGTCGAGCAGATCGCCGACCTCAACAACCTCCGCACCGCCGCCGACGTCGTCCCCGGCCAACTGATCGACGTCCCCGTCCGCTAGTACGACGTCCCCGCCCGCGTAGTCCGCTGGGCGCCGCTTGCGCAGTACGCCGGATGCAAAGACGGACCCCGCCGGTGCTGGTCTCGCGGCCCCAACGACAACGCGCCCAGCGCCCCGCGCAGATCACGAGGGACGCCGCCCCCGCTGGTCCGAGATCGTGATGCTCACCGTGCTGACCCATCCGACGTGGTCGAGCGGTTGGTCGTCGTCGACGTGGCGCCGGTCCCGCGACAGCGGTGGCCCCGGGCCGACGCCACGACCGCGGCGCCCCCGCGCAGAGCCAACCACGGCGACGCCCCACGCTGGGTCCGATGACCGTGACGATCCCGCACCGGACTCGCAGTCGCAGCGACCGTGCTGCGCCCCGAGCCGACACCATGGACGCCGCCCCGGGCTGGTCCCGGGATCGCGATGCTCACTGCGCTGACCCATCCCGAGGTGGTCGAGCGGTTGGTCGTCGGCGAGGCCGCGCCGGCAAAGCCGTTACGACGAACCGCGGCCCGCCGGTCCCGCGACCGCGAATGCCCCGCGCCTGTCCCGCGACTGCGACGGCCCCACCACGGCGACGCTCCCGCGATCGAGCCGATCCACGACCGCGACCGCCACCGCGCCGATCCCGCCAGCCACAACTACCTCGACCGTTGTCCCGCGTTGCAGACGAACTGGTAGAACCACGCGCGGAACCCCGGATCCAGGAGCAACTCCCGGTAGCGAGCCATGTCGGCCGGGGTCGCGCCGAGCTCCAGCAGGAGCGGCTCGGCCTGTTGGTTGAGATTGAGATGCAACAGCGAACCCGCGCTACCACCCCGAGCAGTCTCGGAGTACTCGATCCCGTGGACGTTCAGCAGTCCGGCCTCCTCCATCCGGCCCTGGACCGTGTGGGCCCAGCTGAGATCGATCCCGCGGGCTGCGCCCAGTAGGTCGTGGGACACGTGCATCATCCGCTCCCACACCGCCCGGTCCTCCGGCGTCGGCGCTGCGACGACGGACAGTGGCCGCTCGCTGCAGTCGCCCAGCACCAGCCAGCCGCCTGGCGCGAGCGCGTTGACCAGCAGGTCGAACACCTGCTCTCGCTGCGGCAGGTGCAGCAGCACTAGCCGGGCGTGGATCAGATCGAACGGACCCTCCACCGGCAGGCCGGTCGTGATGTCGTGCTGATAGACCTCGACGCCCGGCCCTTCGACCAGGTGGTCCGTCGCGATGTCGACCGCGACGACCTGGCCGGTCGGCCCGGTCCGGTCGGCCAGCCAGCGGGTGATCGAGCCGCCGCCCGCGCCCAGATCGAGGCAGCGCTGACCAGGTTGTACGCCGAGCGCGTCGAGAAAGCGAGTCGTGGGCCCGTCCAGCACCGTGGCCAGATAGTCCATGTGGTCGAGGCCGAGGTCCGAACTGGTGTCGAAGAGATATTCCTTGTCCATCCCGTCAGCGTGGTCGACCAGCGCCCCCGCGGTCATCGGTAATCACCCGGATCTTCGCAGCGCCCAGGCCATCAGCTGGTAGCGGCTGGTCAGGTCGAGCTTCTGCCGGATGTGTTCGAGGTGCGACTCCACCGTCCGCCGCGAGATGCACAGCGAGGCCGCGATCTCCTCGTTGGTGAGGCCCTCGCCGGTCAGCCCGGCGACCTCGCGTTCCCGGTCGGTGAGCGGGCGATCGGCCGGCGTGGGAAGAGCAAGCGCGTGCGCCATCAGCCGACGGGACGGCAGTGCGGCTCCTTCGGCCATCAGCCGAGTGGCCGTGTCGGCCCCCACTTCCGCACGCAGGCGATCCACGACAGCCCGGCAATGCGCCGTCATCGTGGCGGGCATCCGACCACCTCGCCGGCCGAACCGTTCGGCCGCCCCGGCGAGCCGCAGCGCACTCAGCACCCGGTCCTCGGCCGCGGCCAGTGAAGTGGCCGCCCAGAGCCAGTCCGGATCCTCGACCAGCCCGTCGCCCGCGCGGAGATCGTCGATCACCGACCCCAGTTGCCGCCGGTGCTCCGCGACATCACCCGTCACAGCGGCAGCGAACGCCGTACCGAGTCTGGCAGTGACGCCGAGCGCGACGGCTCCCGTGGACTGGCTGGCGATCAGTGCTCGCCGGTAGCAGTGCCGCCCACCTTGCCAGTCGCCGTCCTCGTACTTCGCGAGGCCGAGCACGGTGAGGGCCCAGCCCTTGCCCTGCTCGTCGTCGTGCTCGCCGAACAGCGCGATGCTCTGGGTGCAGAGCTCCTCGGCCCGAGCCGTGTTACCCGTCGTGCTCTCGACCAGGGCGAGGTTGCGGAGCCCGCGTGCGGTGTCCAGCTCGTCACCGAACCTGCGAGCCAGCGACAAACTCTCCTGGTACGCCGTACGCGCGGCCGGGTAGTCCCGCTGGCGCCAGGCGAGCCGGCCGACCCGGGCCAGCGCGGCCGAGCGGAGCCGCGGATCGCCGCCGCCACGGTCGAGCAACGCCTCGAGCCGGCCGCGGGCGCCGTTGATCCGTCCGCGGTGCTCCCAGAAGTACGCCAGGACCGTGCTCAGCTGGAGCGCCAGGTCGCTGGGCTGCGATCGGGCCCAGTCGGCGGCGGCCAGCAGGTTGCCCGTTTCGCGTTGCAGCTCGATCAGGCCGGCCGAACGGTCGGCGCCCCGCAGACGGGCGTCGCAGCGGCGGGCCACGGACAGGAAGTACTCGGCGTGTCGCTGCCGGACGAGGTCCGCCTCGCCGCGTGCCGCGAGCGTCGTTTCGCCGTACCGGCGGAGGGGTTCGAGCATTCGGTACCTAGTCGGGCCGGCGGCTACCGGCTCGGCCAGGACGAGCGAATGGTCGACGAGGACCGTGAGGGAAGCGAGCAGCTCCGGGCCCAGCTGGGCAACAGCTTCGGCGGCCCGCAGGTCGAAGCCGCCGATGAAGACCGACAGCCGATCGAAGAGGAGACGTGCGTCGGCGGGGAGCAGACGGCGGCTCCACTCGGCCGTCGCCGCCATCGTCCGCTGCCGGTCGCAGCTGCCGACGCCCTGCGACTGCGGCAGCAACGCGTCCAGCCGGTCGAGAATCTCTGGCGGCGACAGGACGCGGTTCCAGGTGGCGACCAGCTCGATGGCGAGGGGGAGTCCGTCCAACCGACGGCAGATCTGCCGCGCGGGTTCGCCTGCGTCAGTGTGGCCGGCGACCAGCCCGGCGCGATCGGCGAACAGCTCGACGGCCGCCTCGTCGTCCAGCCCGGGCAGCCGGTACAGCTGTTCCCCGGGAATCCCCAACGGCACCCGGCTGGTCGCGAGGAACCGTACGGACGGACAGTCGAGCAGAATCCGGCGGACCAGTCGCGTCGTCGCGCCGACGACGTGCTCGCAGTTGTCGAGAACGACCACTGCTGTGCGATCGGACAGCGCGGTCAGCAAGGCCTCGGTTGTGGACTCGCCAGGTTGCTCCGGTACGCCGAGGGCCAACGCCATCGCGCCCACGACCGCACGCTCGTCCGGCACCAAGGCCAGCTCGACCAGCCAGACGCACTCGAACCCGGCGGCGAGCTCCACGGCCAGGCGCGTCTTCCCGCTGCCCGGCGGACCGGCCACGGTGACCAGCCGAGTGTCGGCGACCAGTGCACGCAGCCGCGCCAACTCGTCCGCTCGCCCGAAGAACCGCGTCAGTCCACCGGGCTCAGAGCCCAACGGAGCAACGGTTTCGCGTTCAGGACCGACCACCGGCAGCACCCCCAGGCAGCTGACGTTCGCCCTTTGAGCGTAACCGCGCTCAGGTCCACCGGCGCCGGATCAGCGGACGGTCGCCAGCCACAGGTCGGCGTACCGGCGCCCGTCCACCGCGGTGGCGACCTTGACGACGGCCGGTGTCGAGCCGTGCGGGTCCGAGCTGAGGTCGCCGGTCCAGCCTCGGGTGTCGACGATCGTCCGGCCGCGCGACCAGCTTCCCGACAGCTCGACCCGCAGCGGGAACTCCCGCGTCGTCAGTCCGTCCGGGTCGATCACCGCGCACACCGCGCCGCCGTCGCCGATGGTCGCCGCCTCCGCCCGGTACAGCTCGCTGCGCCGCTCGATCAACTGGCGCGCAAGGTCCGCCGACGTCGACCCGCCGAGCGCGCCGGCCTCGGCGAGCGTGATCGGCACGTTGTAGAACACGTCGAGCCCGTACATCGTCACCGGCACCCCGAGCTCCCCGCACGCCGCGAGGACCACCGCGGCCGCCTCCGGGTCGGTCCAGATGTTGAACTCCGCCGACGCGGTCGCGTTCCCGATCCCGGCCGCGCCGCCCATGAACACGATCTCGCGCAGACCGCGCGCGGCCTGCGGGTACGTCCGCAGCAGCAACGCGATGTTCGTCATCGGCGCGAGCGGGATCAGCGTGATCAGCTCGCCCGAGTCGGCCGCCTCCAGCAGTACGTCGCGGAGCAGCTCGACGGCGTGCCGCGGATCCGGCGTCCGCGAAGACTTCGGCCAGTCCAGGTCTCCGAGCCCGTCCTTGCCGTGCACGTGCGGCGCCGCGCGAACCGGCTGCAGCAGGGGGAGTGCCGCGCCCCGAGCCACCGGTACGTCGCCGCGCCCGGCCGCGTCGAGCACGGTGAGCGTGTTGACCACGACCTCGTCCAGACCGACGTTGCCGCCGACACAGGTGACCGCTTTGAGGTCGAGCTCCGGATGGCGGGCGGCCAGCAGCAGCGCGCAGGCGTCGTCGAGCCCCGTGTCGACATCGAGAATGACCGGTTTCATCCCGCCATCCTCACCTATGGGGCGATCCATCGCGCGTTGGTGGGCAATTCATCACTGGCTCTGGTCCTGTTCGCGTGGCTTTCCTACGGTCGTTCCCTATGAAGCTCAGTTCACGCCGCCCTCGTGCAGTGCTGGCCGCGCTGGCCGCAAGTGCCACTGTCACGGCCGTCCTGACCACGCCGTACGCCGCCGCCGAACCCGTCGTCGAGCAGACCCCGACGCAGTCGGCCGCCCTCGACCCGACCGTCGACGAGACCTTCGACGGCTCCACACTCCCCGCCGGCTGGAACGTCGTCGACGGCACCTGGAAGGTCCAGAACGGCCGACTGACCGGTACGTCGACGACTGCCGGCCAGCTCAGCCGCATCACCTTCGGTACGCCGCTGACCGACTTCCGGATCGAGAGCCACCTGCGCTTCGAGTCCGCCGTGGACGCCGCCCGCTGGGTCGCGTTCGGCCTCGACCTCGCACCGGCCGGCGCTGTCCCGTGGTCGATCGCGACGCTGCGCAACGGCTCGACCGCCGCCAACGGCCTCGAGTTCGCGCAGCGCACGCCCGCGAACACCTGGAACGTCACCGACACCGCCGCCGCGCCGATCGCGGTCGGCGTCGGCCGGCAGGTCGCACTCGCCGTCGAGGTCCGCGGCTCCCGCGCCACCTGGTACGTCGAAGGCCGTGAGGCCCTGCGCACCACGATGGTCAACCGCAGCGCTTCCGGCGTACAGGCGCTGCTCGTCAACGGCTCGACCGTTTCGTTCGACGACCTGAAGGTGACGCCGCTCGCCAAGGAGTCGTTCATCCGCAAGCCCGGCGACCCGCTCCGGGTCTGGGCGCACCGCGGCGGATCGAGTGCCGCGCCGGAGAACACGGCCGCCTCGGACGAGGTCGCCCGCCGGGGTCGCGCGGAGTGGATCGAGAACGACGTCCAGCCGACCAAGGACGGCGTGCCGGTCATCCTGCACGACGACACCGTCGACCGGACCACGGACGGGACCGGCGCCGTCCGCAACCTGACCGCGGCGCAGGTCGCCGGGCTGGATGCCGGCTCGTGGTTCGCTCCGGCCTTCACCGGTCAGCGGGTGCCGACGCTCGGGCAGCAGCTCGACGGGCTGAAGACCCGCGGCGGCAACCTGTTGCTGGAGGTCAAGGGCGCGCACACGCGCGACTCGGTCGCCCGGATCGTCACCGAGATCCGCGACCGGTCGATGACGAGCCGGGTCTTCGTGCAGAGCTTCGAGCCGCAGCACCTGCGCTGGATGCACGAGCTGGCGCCTGAGCTTCCGCTCGGCCTGCTGCGCAGCACGCTGGACCCCGACCCAGTCGCGATCGCGAAGGACCTGGGCCTGTCGGCGTACAACCCGTCGGACGCCGCGTTCCGGACCCGGCCGGGCATCGTCGCCGAGTTGCACGCGCAGGGTGTCGCGGTGAACGTGTGGACGGTCGACGACGCGACGCGCTGGAACTCGCTGGAGAAGGCGGGCGTCGACGGCATCATCACGAACCGCCCGGCCGAGCTGTACGGCTGGAACTCCGCGTTCCTGCAGCGCGGCAAGCCGGCCGTGCTCAGCCCGGCGGCCGGGCAGAAGGCCGACCGCGCCCAGCAGGTCCGGATCGCGGTGACGTCGTCCGAGCCTGCCACCATCACCCTCGACGGCAAGCCGATCGAGAACGGCGCGGCGATCGACACGACCGGCCTGGCCGCCGGTGAGCACGTGATCAAGGCGCAGGTCGGTCAGCAGACCACCGAGTCCCGCTTCCAGATCGTCGCGACCCCGACCGGTCTGGCCGGTCTCGTCCTCACCTCCGGCGCGAAGCCGGCGGCGATCTCCACGATGACCACGCTGCTCGGCCAGCGCCAGTACCGCGTGCTCGCCCTGTACGCCGGTACGCCGGCCGCGAACATCCCGGCCGCACGCCGGGCGCAGATCATCGCCGAGGCCAAAGCACTCAGCTGATCCCCGAAGAGGCCGGACACCGAAGAGGTGTCCGGCCTTTTCAGTTCTCCGGCCTGGACTCGATCAGCCGCTGGTACGAGCCGATCAGGTGATCCTCGATCACCGTCGCGGCGGCCACCGGATCGCCGCCGACCAGGACGTCGCGGATCGCCTTGTGCTCGGCGTACGCGATCTCGTGGAAGTCCCGCCGGGCGACGTGCCGCGAGTGCAGGAACATCGCGACCTGGCTCCGGATCTGCTGCCACGCCTTGTCCAGCCGGGCATGCCCGGCGACGTCGTACAGCACGCCGTGGAAATGCAGGTCGAGATCCAGCGCGGTCTGCGGCGCGTAGTCCGGCCCGAGCTCGCGCATCTTCTCCAGCACCTCGTCCATCGCCTCCAGGTGCCCGGCGTCCAGCCGGGGGAGTGCCCGCTCGATCGCCAGCCGCTCCAGGCTGAGCCGGAGCGTGTAGATCTCCTCCACGTCCTCCGCGGTCAGCGTGATCACCTGGGCCCCGCGATGCCGGCGCAGGACGACCAGACCCTCGCGTTCGAGCTCGATCAACGCCTCGCGGATCGGGCCGCGACTCATCTGCAACGCCTTCGCCAGCTCACCTTCGGGCAGGTGCTCGCCAGGAGCGAGGGCGCCGGTGACGATCATCTGCCGGATCGCCGGCACGACCGTGGCCCACAGCGCGGGGCTGCGTTCGGTCTGCAGGGCGAGCTGGTCGAGGGGACCGGCCACAGCATTTCCTCCATCGGTGTAAATGGTCGATTGTTAACCATTGACTTTTGACAACGCCGAGATCAGGCTAACTCGTAGAACCCGCCACGGGGAGAGGCCACGGCCGGAGATCCCAGCCAGGTCCTCGCCGCCCGATCGATCGCACCGCCCCACACCGCGATCGCACCTGATTGCGCCCCGACCCGATCGCACGACCGGCCCACGGGAAGCCCGTCCGCCGGCACCCACCCTGGACACCGCTCCGTCAGAGGGGAGAGCTCCGTGCTGCCCACACTGTCCCGGCGCCGGTTGCTGGCGCTGGCCGCCTCAGGAGCCGCGAGCACCGCGCTCGCGAGCTGCTCCTCACCGTTCGACGACACGACCCGCGGGGGCGGTCGCGTGCTCGAGTTCACCACCTTCTACACCGGCGGCGACGGCGGTCTGATGCAGACCATCGTCGACCGGTACAACCGGACCCAGGACGCCGTGACGATCCGGTTCAGCTCACCGGCGTACGGCGGGGACTACCTGACCAAGATCCTGACCGCCTCGCTCGCGGGAGCACCACCGGCGATCGTCGCCCTGCACAGCTACGAGATCCCACCGCTCCAGCGCTTCCTGCACGCCATCGAACTCGGCGACCTCGGCCTGAGCACCGACGACTTCATCGACGGCACCTGGCAGCTCGGCCAGATCGACAACCAGCTGTACGGCGTGACGATGAGCACCGGTCCCCAGGCGCTCGGCTACAACCGGCAACTGTTCGCCAAGGCCGGACTGGACCCGGACAAGCCGCCGACCACCGCGGCCGAGTTCCTGGCGACGGCGCAGGCGCTGAAGAAGATCGGCCCGTGGGGATTCGTCCGCGAGAGCGGTGTCTGGATGCCGTGGCTCAGTCTCAACTGGCAGGCCGGCGGCGACCTGATCGACGACCGCAGCCGGGCGCTGTTCGCCAGTGACGCCGGCATCGAGGCCGCGCACTTCGAGCAGGACCTCGTGCACAAGTACAAGGTCGAGCCGCAGCAGCTGATCACCGGCGTCCAGGTCGGGCAGCTGTTCAGCGACCAGAAGGTGGGGATGACCTTCACCTTCCCGTGGGGTCTGGCCCAGCTGCTGAAGACCAATAAGGACCGCGGTACGGAGCTCGACGTCGCGCCGCTGCCGCAGTTCTTCGACGGTCCGCGCGCGGTCGTCGCGACCTCGCACATCTACTGCATCCCCAAGCAGCGCGACAACGACGACTGGATCCGGACCGAGGCGCAGAAGTTCATCGGCTGGCTGGTCCGCGAGGGCAGTGTCGACTGGGCGGGTGCGCAGGCGCCGGCGGCCAAGGCGGCGGTCGCGCCGGTTGCCGCGAGCAAGGATCCGCTGCTGCGGAAGATGTCGGTCTTCATCGACCAGGCCAGGCACGCCCGCTTCGCGCCGTACGCGTACCGCTGGAACCAGGCCTACCAGTACCTCAACGACGCCATGGACGACGTGGTCTACCAGGGCGCGAAGGTGGAGGACGAGCTGCGCCGGGCCGCCGCCCGGGCCACCGTGACGATGAAGGAGCCGTCATGAGTGTCGCCACGACCCGGGTCGGATCCCGCGCCGCGGCCCCACGCGCTCAAGCCGTCAAGGGCCGCAGCCGAGGCAGCGCCGCACTGCTCTTCCTCACCCCCTTCGCAATCCTCTACCTCCTGCTCTGGGCGGTCCCGATCGTCAGCGGCCTCTTCCTTAGTACGACGGACGTCAACGTTGCCGACGGCACCGGTGGCTTCGTTGGCCTGGACAACTACCTCGGCCTGGCCGGCGACAGCGACTTCCGCGCCGCCTTCGGGCACACGCTGCTGTTCGTCGTCCTCAACGTGCCGATCCTGATCGCGGTCGGTCTGATCCTGGCGCTGGTGCTGAACCGCGACCTGTCCGGCCGCAACCTCCTGCGCGCCGCCTTCGTCTCGCCGTACCTGCTGCCGGGTGCCGCTGTCGCGCTGATCTGGAACCTGGTGCTCAACCCCGTCAACGGCTCGCTCAACACCGTGCTGGAGAAGGTCGGGCTGCCCGCCCAGCAGTGGCTGACCGAGCCGGGCCAGGCGATGGGCGCGGTCGTGCTGCTGACTCTCTGGTGGCGAGTCGGCTTCCCGCTCCTGATCCTGCTGGCCGCGCTGCAGGACATCCCGAAACCGCTCTACGAGGCGGCCAGGATCGACGGCGCGAGCGCGTGGCAGCAGTTCCGGTACGTGACGCTGCCCGGGATCGCGCCGGTCCTCGGCCTCGTGATCCTGCTCCGGCTCATCGACTCGTTCAAGGTCTTCGAGCAGGTCTACCTGCTCACGGCCGGCGGCCCCAGCGGCAGCACGCGCGTCGTCCTGCAGATGCTCTACGAGACCGGCTTCCGCGACTTCAGGACCGGGTACGCCGCCGCGATCGGCTGGGTGCTCGCCCTGGTGATCCTGCTGGTCGCGATCGTCCAGCAGGTCCTGACCAGGAGGGCGGCCGGCCATGGCTAAGCGATGGATCGTCACCTGCATCTCGATCGCGATGGCACTGCTCTGGGCGTTGCCGTTGCTCTGGGCCCTCTCGTCGTCGTTCGAGGGATCGACGGCCAACGGCAACCAGCTCTGGCCGACCGAGGCAACGACCGCGAACTGGAGCATGCTGGTCGACCCGGGTGGTCGCGCGGTCAACATCTTCGTTGCCTTCTTCAACAGCATGGTCGTTGCCGTGAGCGCCACGGTGCTCGCGCTGATCGTCTGCTCGATGGCCGGCTACGCCCTGGCCCGGTTGCCGTTCCGCGGCAACGGCGCCGTCCTGGGGCTGCTGCTCGTCACGATGCTGATCCCGAGCGAGGTCGTGCTGGTCCCGCTGTTCCAGCAGTTCAACAAGCTCGGCCTGCTGAACACGTACGGCGCGCTCGCGCTGCCGCACGTCGTGTCGCTGCTCGGCGTCGTACTGATTCGCCAGTTCATCGTCAACCTGCCCGAGGACCTCACCGACGCGGCCCGGGTGGACGGCGCGAACGCCTGGCAGACCTACCGTCACGTCGTCCTGCCGCTGATCCGGCCGGCCCTGGCCACGCTCGGGATCCTGGTCTTCCTCGGCGCCTGGAACGACTTCCTCTGGCCGCTGATCTCGACCAGTTCGCCGGGCATGCAGACGTTGCCGCTGGCCCTGGTCACGTTCCGTTCGGCGTACGGCGACATCGACTACGGCGTCGTGATGGCCTCGACGATCCTCGCCGTGACGCCTCCTCTGCTCGTCTTCCTCCTTGCCCAGCGCTTCATCATCCAAGGCATCAGCAGCACCGGACTGAAAGGTTGAGATGACCACCGAGACCGATCTGCCTGACCAGAACAGCTCCCGCAGCGGCGTGCAGGAGGTGCCGTACACCCCGTCGGACCCCGACGCCGCGCACGTCCGCCTGGCCCGCGTCACCGTGGACGCGGCCGACGACCTCGGGGTGCTCGACCGGCCGTGGGCCAGCCTCGGCTACGACGAGATCAACTGGACCTACACCCCGCAGGGCCGCCGGACCCTGCAGACGATCGGCGGCTTCGCCGAGACGCCGTACCACGTCAGGCCGCACTACGTTTTCAACAGCGGCACCGGCCTCGGCCTGCCGCATTGGGGCAGCGGCAACGTCTACCACGAAGATGCCGACGGCAACCCGTACTACGACTTCACCATCGCGGACCAGACCTACGACACGATCGTTGCCGCAGGCCATCACCCGCTGGTGGAGCTGGCCTTTACGCCGCTCGCGCTGGTGCCGGACCACGCCAAGGCGGAGTTCGCGTTCGAGAGCAGCCCGACGCAGTACAGCGAGTACGAGGCGGGGCTGTGGTCCTACCCGCCGAAGGACTACGACAAGTGGGGCGGCCTGGTCGCCGCGCTCGCGCAGCACTGCCTCGACCGTTATGGCGAGGAGGAGGTGTCGGGCTGGCTCTGGGAGCTCTGGAACGAGCCGGACATCTTCTACTGGCGCGGCACGCCCGAGCAGTTCCAGGACCTGTACGCCGTGACCGCCGCCGCGATCCGCAGCGTTCTCCCTGATGGTCGCGTCGGCGGACCGACGGTTACCGGCGGGGACAAGGGCGTGGCGTTCCTGCGCGGCTTCCTGCAGGCCTGCTCGGCGCGGGACCTTCCTTTGGACTTCGTCTCCTTCCACACGAAGGGCTCGGCGTTCTCGCCGTGGCGGGTCTACGGCCCGATCGGCGCTCCGGCCCCGGTCGAGCAGTCGCCGTCGACGACCAAGATGCTGCGCGAGATCGACCGGATGCTCGCGGTGATGGAGGAGTTCCCGGCGTACGCCGGACTGCCGGCGATCGTCGACGAGTGCGACGCGTCGGTGCCGGCGCACTGGGGGATCTACGACAACGCGAACTTCGGCTACCGCAACACCGAGTACTACCCGGTCTTCCAGGCCAAGCTGATGAAGAAGGTGCTCGACCTGAACGACCGGCACGCCGCGAAGGTCGCCGAGGCCACGACCTGGAGCTTCTCGATGGAGGGCGAGCGGTACTTCGAGGGGACGCGGAGCTTCGTCACCGCGTCGGGCCTGGAGAAGCCGTTGATGAACGGGTACCGGGCCTTCGCCAAGCTCGGTGACCGGCGGCTCGCCGCGTCGTCCGACGCTCTCATCGACACCGCGGACCTGGGTGCTTTGGGCAACGGGCTCGGTGAGGAGGTCGACGTGATCGCGTCGCGCAGCTCGGCGGACGGGAGCGTCGCCGTACTGGTGTGGCGGCATGCCGACGACCAGTACCTGGAAGACGGCGAGCCGACGGCGGTCGAGCTGGAGGTCTCCGGGCTGGACGCGGGGGAGTGGACGGTCGAGCACTGGCGGATCGACCGGAACCACAGCAACAGTCACACGATCTGGCAGGACCTCGGTGCACCACAGGATCCGACGCCGGAGCAATTGGCGACGATCCGGGACCGGCAGGGGCTGGAGCGGTTCGCGGAGGACGTGAAGGTGACGGTGGACGGCGCTTATCAGGCCCGGATCGAGCTGCCGTTGCCGTCGTTGAGCGTGATCGTTCTGCGGACGGCGTGAAGATGCTCTTCATCGGTGGCAAGTGGCGGCCGGCGTCGGACGGCCGGGTGATCGACATCCTCAACCCGGCGACCGAGGAGGTGATCGGCCAGGTCCCCAACGCGTCCTCGTCGGATCTCGACGACGTCCTGGCCGCGGCCGCCGCGGGCTTCGCGACCTGGCGTCGTACGGCGCCCGCCGAGCGGGCTTCGGTGCTGGACCGAGCCGGGCGGTTGTTGCTCGATCGCGCCGAGGCGATCGCGGCGACACTCACCGAGGAGCAGGGCAAGCCGCTGGAGGAGTCGCTGGCGGAGGTCCGGCAGTCGGCCGAGTACTTCAGCTGGTTCGCCGGTGAGGCTGTTCGCTCGTACGGGCGTTTGTTGCCGACGGCCCCTGGCCGGCGGGCGTGGGTCGAACGGCGGCCGGTCGGCCCGGTCGCTGCCTTCACCGCCTGGAACTTTCCGGCCTCGTTGCCGGCGCGCAAACTCGCCCCGGCGGTCGCCTTCGGCTGCAGCATCGTCCTGTGCCCGGCCGTCGAAGCACCGCGTACGGCGGCCGCCCTCGTCCAGGCCCTGGCCGACGCCGGCGTCCCGCCCGGCGTCGTCAACCTGATCACGGGCGACCCGCCACGCGTCAGCGAACACCTGATCAGCTCGCCGGTGATCGCCAAGATCACCCTCACCGGCTCGGTCCCCGTCGGCCAGACCCTGGTCGGCTTGTCGGCCAGGCATCTCCAGTCCCTCACCCTCGAACTCGGCGGCCACGCGCCGGTCCTGATCTTCGACGACCTCGATCCAGACCAGTTGGGCCGAGCCGCCGACGCCCTCGTCCGCGCCAAGTTCCGCAACGCGGGCCAGGTCTGCATCAGCCCCAGCCGGGTCTTCGTCCAAGAAGCCGTTCACGACTTCTTTGTGGAAGCTGTCGTAGAGCGTGCTGCGGGGCTTGCTCTCAGCCCACTCGCCAACGCCCGCCGTCGCGACGCTGTCTCCTCTCTCATCTCTTCCAGTGAAGCCAACATCCGCACCGGCGGTGTCCAACCCGAAGGCCCCGGCTTCTTCTACCCGCCCACCGTCCTCACCGACCTCCCACCCGATTCCGCGGTCCTCCGCGACGAACCCTTCGGCCCGATCCTCCCGCTGCTCCCGTTCACCACCCTGGAGGACGGTCTCGAGCAGGCGAACGCCGTCCCGTACGGCCTGGCCGGCTACCTCTTCACCGCGAACACCGAACGCGCCGACGCCGCGATCGCCGGCCTCGACGTCGGCATGATCGGCCTCAACGAAGTCGCCCTGGCGTCGGCCGCCTCCCCGTTCGGCGGCGTCGGCCTGTCCGGCTACGGCCGCGAAGGCGGCACCGAGAGCCTGGAGGCGTACACGGTCGCCACCGCGGTCACGACGAAAGGAGCCCCATGACTCTGGCCCCCGGTGTGTGGGGCGTGCTCGCCACCCCGTTCACGGCGGACGTCACCGCCGTTGACACCGACTCCCTGGCCCGGCAGGTCCGCCACTACGAGACCATCGGCGCGACCGGCCTGACAGTCCTCGGTGTCTTCGGTGAGGCCGCCTGCCTGACCCCTGCCGAGCGCCGTGCGGTCGTCGACACCTTCGTTGCCTCCTGCAACCTGCCGCTTGTCGTCGGCATCAGTTCCCTTGCCCTCGACGACGTCCTCGCCGAAGCCGCCAACGTCGTACCGACCGCCGCCGATCGACTGGCGGGCTTGATGATCCAGGTCAACACTCCCGATCCAGATGCCCTGAGCAAGCACCTCACGGAGATTGCCCAGCGCACCGAACGCCCGCTCGTCGTCCAGGACTACCCGGTGATCACCGGCATCCCGATCGCCACCGCCGACCTGGTCCGGGCGGTCCAGGCCGTCCCGCAGGTCGTCGCGGTCAAGTCCGAGTCGTCCCCGAGCCCACCCGCCGTCGCCACGCTGGTCGCCGCTCTCGACGTCCCCGTCTTCGGCGGACTGGGCGGCACCTGCCTGCTCGACGAGCTCGCCGTCGGCGCCGCTGGTGCGATGACCGGCTTCTCCGTCCCCGAAGGCCTGCTCGCCTGCGTCACGGCGTACGCCGAAGGTGGTTTCGACCAGGCCCGCGAGGTCTGGCGCGACTACCTCCCGCTGGTCAACTTCGAGTTCCAGTCCGGCATCGCGCTCGGCCTGCGCAAGCACAGCCTGGTTCGCCGAGGCCTGATCGCCTCCGACACGGTCCGTACGCCGGGAGCCGTCCCGCCGCCGTCCATGCTGAAACTGCTGAGCCGCCACCTGGCCCGGACGCCGGGTGTCGAGCCGCGTGATGATGTGCTGGCCGGATGAGCGAAGAGAGCGGGATCTACCGCGGTCTGGTCAGTTACGGCGACCGGGACTTCTCCAAGTACCTGCGGCGCACGTTCCTGCACGCGAGCGGCCGTTCGCCGGAGTCGCTCGACCGGCCGGTGATCGGGATCGCGACGTCGACCAGCGACTTCAACCCGTGTCACCGGCAGCAACCGGAGCTGATCCGGTCCGTGGCCAACGGCATCATCGCGGCCGGCGGCCTGCCGATGGAGTTCCCGACCGTGTCGCTGGGGGAGAGCTTCCTCGAGCCGACCTCGATGGTCTACCGCAACCTGATGGCGATGGACGTCGAGGAGCTGGTCCGGGCCCAGCCGATGGACGCCGTGGTCCTGGTCGGCGGCTGCGACAAGACCGTCCCGGCGCAGCTGATGGGTGCGTTCTCCGCCGGGCGCCCGGCGATCCAGTTGGTCACCGGCCCGATGTCGACCGGCCGCTACCAGGGCGAGCGCGTCGGTGCCTGTACGGACTGCCGCCGCTTCTGGGCCCGGTACCGGGCCGGTGAGGTCGACGCGGCCGAGATCAGCCGCGTCGAGCGGAACCTGGCGACCACAGCGGGCACCTGCGCGGTCATGGGTACGGCGTCGACTATGGCTTGCATCGTCGAGGCACTCGGGATGGCTCTGCCCGACAGCGCGACCGCACCGGCAGTCCACGCCGACCGCCTCCGCATCGGCGAGGCCACGGGCGTCGCGGTCGTCGAGATCGCGGCCGCACGGCGTACGTCTTCGCAGGTGGTCACCGCGGCCTCGGTCCGGAACGCCGTCAGAGTCCTGCTCGCTATCGGTGGCTCCACGAACGCCTTGATCCACCTGACCGCCATGGTCGGCCGGCTGGGCCTTCGGATCGATCCGGACGAGTTGAACGAGCTGAGCGCGACTACGCCTGTCCTGGTGGAGCTGAAGCCGACCGGTGCGCACTACATGGAGGACCTACATGCGTCGGGCGGGCTGCCCGCCGTACTGCATGAGCTGCGGGACCTGCTCGACCTGTCCGCGCTGACCGTGACCGGCGAGACGCTGGGGGAGCGGCTCGGTTCTGGGCCGGTGTGGGTCGACCGGGAAGTGGTGCGCACGCTGGACTCGCCGGCCCGTGCTGAGGGCGGTCTGGTCTGGCTGCAGGGCTCGCTGGCGCCGTCGGGTGCGCTGATCAAGCGGTCCGCGGCCGACCCGGCGCTGTTCGAGACGACAGGGCGGGCGGTGGTGTTCAGCTCGCTGGCCGACCTGTCGGAGCGGATCGACGACCCGGAGCTGGACGTCGCGGCGTCCGACGTACTGGTGCTGCAGAACGCCGGACCGATTGGTGCCGGGATGCCGGAGGCCGGGTACCTGCCGATCCCGGGCAAGCTGGCCAGGGCCGGCGTGCGGGACATGGTCCGGATCTCGGACGCGCGGATGAGCGGTACGGCGTACGGGACGATCGTGCTGCACGTGACGCCGGAGTCGGCCGTCGGTGGGCCGCTCGCGCTGGTCCGGACCGGTGACCAGATCCGGCTGTCGGTCGCCGAGGGCCGGCTGGACCTGCTGGTCGCGCCTGACGAGCTGGAGCGCCGCCGGGCCGAGCTGCCACCTCCGCCGCCTGCTCCCGCCACCGGCTACCGGCGGCTGTTCCACGAGCACGTGCTGGGCGCCGACGAGGGCTGCGACTTCGACTTCTGCCGCCCTCCGGCCGGCTAGCACCCGAGGCCCTTCGGAGCGCCGTATTTTGCGCCTCCGGAGGGCCTCTGCTACGGCGCCACGCGGGAGTACACAGGCCCGCGCGGGTGTTGGAACAAAGAGACGCGCGCGGAATCCGGGCGTTCTTGCAAACTGTCGGAGCAGCGACGTAGCATCCCTAGATGTAGTGGTTACACGGGTGTAATTTTCCACAGGTAGTGGTTGGTTACCCACAAGTCGTACACAGGTTGTCCCCAGCTCGATCCACAGCGTCGCCGTTCGGCGCCCCCACGGGAGGAGTGATTCGCCGTGCACTGTCCGTACTGCCGGCACAGCGATTCCCGGGTCGTCGACAGCCGGGTGGCCGAAGACGGCGGAGCGATCCGCCGCCGGCGACAGTGCCCGGTCTGCGAGAAGCGGTTCACCACCGTCGAGCAGATGCAGCTGACGGTCGTGAAGCGCTCCGGCGCGACCGAGCCGTTCAGCCGCGAGAAGGTCATTCGCGGCGTGAGCAAGGCCTGCAAGGGCCGGCCGGTGGACGCCGACGCGCTGTCGCGGCTGGGACAGAAGGTCGAGGACGCGCTGAAGGGCGGCGGCTCGCCGGAGGTGCCGGCCCACGAGGTCGGCCTGGCCATCCTCGGCCCGCTGCGCGAGCTCGACGAGGTGGCCTACCTGCGGTTCGCGAGCGTCTACCGGCAGTTCGAGTCGGCCGACGACTTCGAGACCGAGATCGCGCTGCTGCGGGCCGAGAAGGACCCGGAGGGCACCGAGCCCGCGCCGCAGGGCGTGGCTCCACAGACATAACGGGGATGCAATACCCAGCACCACCGCAGTACAGGCACAGGGAAGTACCAACGGGGCGGTCCCGACAGACCGCAGACACAGGGCGAGGAGCAACCATGACAGAGACGGTGACCGGCCACTCGGGGTCGACCAAGAGGTCGGCGGCCGGGTTCCGTGGGCGCAAGAGCGCGCCGGCGGGACTCACCATCGAGCGCATCTTCACGACCGAGGGCGTCCACCCCTACGACGACGTGACGTGGGAGCGCCGCGACGTCGTGCAGCAGAACTGGAAGACGGGTGAGACCGTCTTCGAGCAGCGCGGGGTCGAGTTCCCCGACTACTGGAGCGTGAACGCCTCCACCATCGTCACCACCAAGTACTTCCGCGGCGCGGTCGGTCACGACAACCGCGAGTGGAGCCTCAAGCAGCTGCTCGACCGGGTCGTGAAGACCTACCGCAAGTCCGGTGAGGCCGAAGGCTACTTCGCCACTCCCGCCGACGCGGAGATCTTCGAGCACGAGCTCACCTGGATGCTGCTGCACCAGTACTTCAGCTTCAACTCGCCGGTCTGGTTCAACGTCGGCACCTCGTCCCCGCAGCAGGTGTCGGCCTGCTTCATCCTCGCCGTCGACGACTCGATGGACTCGATCCTCAACTGGTACAAGGAGGAGGGCCTGATCTTCAAGGGCGGCTCCGGTGCCGGTCTGAACCTGTCGCGGATCCGGTCGTCCAAGGAGCTGCTGCAGTCCAGCGGCGGTACGGCGTCCGGCCCGGTCTCCTTCATGCGCGGCGCGGACGCGTCCGCGGGCACGATCAAGTCCGGTGGCGCCACCCGGCGCGCGGCCAAGATGGTCGTGCTCGACGTCGACCACCCGGACATCGAGGAGTTCGTCGAGACCAAGATGCGCGAGGAGGACAAGATCCGCGTTCTCCGTGACGCCGGCTACGACATGGACCTCGGCGGCCGCGACATCACCTCGGTGCAGTACCAGAACGCGAACAACTCCGTCCGGGTCACCGACGAGTTCATGCGCGCGGTTGAGGAGAAGGGCGAGTTCGGCCTGCGTGCCCGGATCGACAACTCGATCATCGAGACCGTCGACGCCCGCGAGCTGTTCGACAAGATCAGCCACGCCGCCTGGGCCTGCGCCGACCCGGGCATCCAGTACGACGACACGATCAACGACTGGCACACCACCCCGGAAACGGGCCGGATCACCGCGTCCAACCCGTGCTCGGAGTACATGCACCTCGACAACTCCTCCTGCAACCTGGCGTCGCTGAACCTGCTGAAGTTCCTCACCGACGACGACATGTTCGACTCGGAGAAGTTCGTCAAGTCCGTCGAGCTGATCATCACCGCGATGGACATCTCGATCTGCTTCGCCGACTTCCCGACCGAGGCGATCGGCGACACCACCCGCGCGTACCGGCAGCTCGGCATCGGCTACGCCAACCTCGGCGCCCTGCTGATGGCGACCGGGCACGCCTACGACTCCGACGGTGGTCGCGCGCTGGCGGGCGCTATCACCTCGCTGATGACCGGTACGTCGTACAAGCGGTCCGCGGAGCTGGCCGGCATCGTCGGCGCGTACGACGGTTTCGAGCGCAACAAGGACGCGCACACCCGGGTGATGCGCAAGCACGCCGCGGCCAACGACGCGATCCGTACCGTCGGTGAGATCGACAAGGACGTCCAGAAGCACGCCACGCTGGCGTGGGAGGGCGTGCTGAAGACCGGCGCGAAGAACGGCTGGCGCAACGCGCAGGCCTCGGTGCTGGCCCCGACCGGCACGATCGGCTTCATGATGGACTGCGACACGACCGGTATCGAGCCGGACTTCTCGCTGGTCAAGTTCAAGAAGCTGGTCGGCGGCGGCTCGATGCAGATCGTCAACCAGACCGTCCCGCGGGCGCTGCGCCAGTACGGGTACACCGAGGAGACGATCGAGGCGATCGTCGAGTACATCTCCGAGCACGGCCACGTCGTCGACGCGCCGGGCCTGAAGACCGAGCACTACGAGATCTTCGACACCGCGATGGGCGAGCGGGCGATCAAGCCGATGGGCCACGTGCGGATGATGGCGGCCGCGCAGCCGTTCCTGTCCGGCGCCATCTCCAAGACCGTCAACCTGCCGGAGACCGCGACGGTCGAGGAGATCGCCGACGTCTACTTCCAGGGCTGGAAGCTCGGCCTGAAGGCGCTCGCGGTCTACCGCGACAACTGCAAGGTCGGTCAGCCGCTGTCGGACTCCAAGGCCAAGAAGGCTTCGGAGTCCACCGAGGCCGCGGCCGAGAAGGTCGTCGAGAAGATCGTCGAGTACCGGCCGACCCGCAAGCGCCTGCCGAAGTCGCGCCCGTCGCGCACCACGTCGTTCAGCGTCGGCGGCGCCGAGGGCTACATGACCGCGGGCTCGTACCCCGACGACGGTCTGGGCGAGGTCTTCCTCAAGATGGGCAAGCAGGGCTCGACCCTGGCCGGCGTGATGGACGCCTTCTCGATCGCGATCTCGATCGCGCTGCAGCACGGCGTGCCGCTGGAGACCTACGTCCAGAAGTTCACCAACCTGAAGTTCGAGCCGGCCGGTCTGACCGACGACCCGGACGTGCGGATGGCGCAGTCGATCATGGACTACATCTTCCGCCGCCTGGCGCTGGACTACCTGCCCTTCGACGACCGGGCCGCCCTCGGCATCTACTCCGCCGACGAGCGTTCCCGTCAGCTCGACACCGGCTCCTACGAGCCGACCCCGGTCGAGGTGTCGGAGCCCGAGTCGCTGAAGGCCGTCGAGCCGGCCCCGGAGAAGCCGGTCGCGGTCGAGGACGCCTCGATCGACGCCGCGGCCGCCAAGCCGGTCAGCTCCGAGGTCCGCACCACCGCCGAGATGTTCGAACTCATCACCGGTACGTCGGTCGACGCACCGCTGTGCTTCACCTGCGGCACCAAGATGCGCCCCAGCGGTTCCTGCTATGTCTGCGAAGGCTGCGGCAGCACCTCCGGCTGCAGCTAGCAGTCCCGGCTGCGGCGCCCTCACGGGCCGCAGCCCCGGTCGCTTCATCAGCCGAACCACCTGAAGGCTCGAACGACAGAGCCGCCCGGCCCTCACCCGGCCGACCCGAGTGAAAGCACCACGGCCCCCGGGAACTTCCCACCTTCCCCGGGGGCCGAGGTGCGTTCTGGCCGGGCCCGTCGACGGAGGAGTTCCCCGTCAAGTTCGCTGAGCCGGGCGCGTCACAGCTCACTGCCGACGAACGCGCGAAAGTCCCGGGCCGGACGCCCGGTCACGCGGTCCACCGTGTCGCTGACCCGATCCTCCGCGCCGCCGGCGATCGCGACGTCGAGCGCGGCAAGGATCGCGGCGAACTCCGGCGGGTAGGCCGACATCCGCGAGACCAGCTCCGGTGCCTCGACCGCGCGATGGGTGACCGGCCGATCGGTGACGTCGGTGATGATCGCGGCCGCCTCCGAGTAGCTGATCGCGTGGGGACCGGTGATCAAGTGGTCGGTGTTGTGCGGCACCTCGTCGATCAGCGCACACACGGCGACGGCGGCGATGTCCTCCGCGTCGACGAATCCGACCCGGCCGGTCCCGGTGGCCGTGACGATCTCACCCGCTCGGACCCCGTGGGCCACCGGATGATCGCCGGTGAAGTTGTTCATGAACCAGCTCGGCCGCAGGACCGCCCACTCCGAACACAGCGCGCGCACCAGGCGCGGCAACGCACCCAGTCCAGGGGTTTCGTCCGTGACGGCGGACGAGCTGAGCAGCACAACTCGCCGTACGCCGGACTCGACGGCCTCCCGCAGCAGCGGCTCGACCAGGGGAGCCGGCTCGGCCTCCCCGATCGGCGGGATCAGGTAGACCGCGTCGGCCCCCTTCAGCGCGGGCCGGTGCGTGGAGGCGTCAGTCCAGTCGAAGCGAATCTCACCGGGGGCACTGGGTGTGCGAGTGGCGAGCCGGGCGGCGGCGCCACACCGGCCGAGTCCTGCCGCCACCCGCGACCCTGTGGTGCCAGTGGCGCCGATGACCAGGACCTCAGACATCGCCGCTCCGGCTTTCGTTGCTGGTGAAGTCGGCCTCGTCGTTCGCGGACGCCGCTGACCAGTAGTCGCGGTAGCCGACGATCTGCCCGTCCCGCACGGTGAGCACGCAGACGTAGCGATTGCCGTACGGCTCACCGGTGCGCACCATCAGGCCTTCCACGGCGAACTCGACCACGATCACCTCCGGATCGGTGGTCTCGTGCACGGTCAGCTCGGTGACGCTCTTGACGTCGAAGATGCCGGTGTAGCCGCTCAGGTACTCGCGCACCGCCTCGCGGCCGTCCAGCCGGGTCGGCCAGCCGGGCGGAGCGAACGGGAACTCCATCGTGCCGTCGGCCGCCCAGAGATCGGCGAACCCGGACATGTCCTTGGCCAGCAGCAGGCTCAAGGCCTGGTCGAACAACTCACGCGGTGCCATGGGTGCTCCTCTCGCGTGTGGACGAGACGGTCCCGTCCCGACCACAGTACGTCGGACGGTACCGTCTCGTCCATACGCTAGGCTGGCCCGATGAACCGTCGTACGCCGTCCGGAGCCGCCGTACTGCGACCGGGCATCACCGCCGCCATCACCGACACCGTCCTGGCCGAACTGGTCGAGCGCGGTTACGCGCGGCTGTCCATGGAAGGCGTCGCCAAGCGCGCCGGCGCGGGCAAGAGCGCCCTGTATCGCCGGTGGCACACGAAGCAGGAGATGGTGCTCGCCGTACTGGCCGAGCTCAGCGTGCCGCTGGCCGACGTCGAGGACACCGGATCACTGCGCGACGACCTTCGCGCGATGATCGGCGCCGTCGCCGCCTGGCTCACCGAGCCGCCGTTCTCCCGGATCCTCCCGGACCTGACCGCCGAGGCCAACCGCACTCCAGAACTCGCCGAGGCCGTCGCGGCCACCATCGGCGAACCCCGCCGAGCCCTGGCCCGGCCGACGCTCGAACGCGCGATCGCCCGCGGAGATCTCCCCGCCGACACCGACCTCGAAATGGCCCAGGACCTGATGGCCGCGCTCATCTACTGGCGCCTGGTCGTGCGCCAAGCCCCCGCCGAACCCGACTACCTCGACCGAGTCACCGAAACCGTCCTCCGAGCCCTCGGCGCCTCCACGAAGTAGCCCTACCCAAGCCCCAGGTCACCGGCGTGCTTCAGTGTCCCGAGCGGTCCGAGTCGGCGGGGGTCGAGCCGGTGCCGTCGAACGCCGACAGCCGGCCGAGCTGCTCGTCGGTGAGTTCGAAGTCGAAGACGTCCAGGTTCTGCGCGAGTCGTTCCCGGTTCGCCGACTTCGGGATCGGTACGACGTTCAGCTGAACCTCCCAGCGCAGCACGATCTGCCCCGGCGTCTTCCCGTGGTCCTTCGCGATCTGTACGACGTCCGGCCGGTCGAGCAGGTCGCTGCCCTTGCCGAGCGGACTCCACGCCTCGGTCACGATGCCGTGCTGGGCGTGGAAGTCGCGGTTCTCCTGCTTGGTCCAGATCGGGCTCAGCTGGATCTGGTTGACCTCGGGCGCCTCGCCCGTCTCGTCGATCAGGCGCTGGAGGTGAGCCGGCTTGAAGTTCGACGTACCGATGGCACGCACCAGGCCGGCCTTGCGCAGCTCGATCAGCCCGCGCCACGCGTCGACGTACTGGTCCTGGTCCGGGTTCGGCCAGTGGATGAGCAGCAGGTCGAGGTAGTCGAGACCGAGCTTCTCCGCGCTCGCCTCGAACGCCGTCCGCGCGCCCTCGACGCTGTGCCAGCGCTTGTTGAACTTCGACGTCACGAACAGCTCCTCGCGCGGAGCACCCTTCAGCGCACGGCCGACGCCGGTCTCGTTGCGGTAGTTCTCGGCCGTGTCGATCAGCCGGTAGCCGAGCTCGAGTGCCGTCGCGACAGCGCGCTCGGCGTCGTCGTCGTTCATCGGCGACGTACCGAGCCCGAGCCGCGGCAACGCGGTTCCGTGACTCAACGTGACGGTAGGGACAGCACTCATCGGACTTCTCCTCGGCTGGTCGGGTCTCGGCCCACGGTATCCACCGACCCCGAGGTCAAACTGTCGGGATCCTGGGTGATGATGATTCCGGGCCCGTGAGGCGGGCCCCGGGATGCGAGGGGGTTGGGGATGAAGAACCGGCTGATCACGCTGGTGGACCTCGGTCTGGACAGCTCCTTCGATGCTTCGATGACGTTCGTCCAGGGCGTTGTGGGCAACGTCAACGCCGGCTGGAACGAACCGGTGATCGACGTGAACTTCGTCCGCACCCGGGACCACGAGACGGCGTTCTCCGCGCTCACCACCCCGTCGACCGTGCTGCACGTGATGGCGCACGGCGACCACAGCGAGGAACCCTCGTTCCTGTCCACCGACGGTCGGACCCAGGTCTCGCTGAGCGCCCTGGCCGACTGGTTCCTGGATCGCCAGTGGGGGATCTCCAGCGGCGTGGTGATCGCCGACGGCTGCAAGACCGGCATCGGCAAGTGGCAGCGCGCCATTCGCGACTGCCTGCAGGACGACATCACCTACATCGGCACCAGCACGGTCGTCGGCTGGTACGAGGCGACCGTGTTCTGCTCGGCGTTCTACGGCGCCCTGATCCGCAACCGCGGTCTCGGCAAGAGCCCCGCCGAGCAGGGCTGGGACGCCGCCAACCGCGCGATCAGCGCGTACGAAACTCTCACCGACGCCCGCTGTCCGTACAAGCCGGTCGTCCTCACGCCGTCCCGCCGAGCGCTGCGCTCCCTGACCGGCTGACCCGCCGTTTCTCACGGAGTGAGAGCGACACGCAGAGCTGTCGCTACGGTCCGTCGACCATGTGAGACTTTTTGTGACTCTGACCGACCGCCCAGGACCTAACAGCGGGGACTCCTCCAGCCGGGTACGCCGGCCGGTACTTGCGTTGAAGGAATCCCTGATGAAGCTCGACAAGAACACCCTCCTGCTCTCCGCCGCGGTGGTTGCCTTCCTGTACCTGCTGGCCCTTGTCCTCGGTCTGCCGGGCTGGGTCGCCGTCATGGTCTCCGTGGTCCTCCTACTGGTCGTCGCCGTGGTCTACAACGAGCCCCTCACCAAGCCGGCTCCGATCACGGTCCAGGCTCCCGTGACCCATGCGCCGCCGAGCGTTCACTCGTCACACGCTGTGGACCACGATCCGGTCTTCTCCCTTCCGCCGACCCGCACGATCGCCGACGTACGGCTGCCGTCCGCATCGCCGGACTTCCAGTTCAGCTTCTCCGCTGTCGTTCACTGGTCCACCGTCCTGTCCGGATCCCGGCACGCCGACCTCAGCAGCGTCGCCGTCGACTCCCTGCTGAACCGTGCGAAGGCCCTGACCGCCGGCCAGCAACCCACCGAGGAATCCCTCAACCAGCACCGCCTGGCCGCCCTCCTCGGCGAACCGGACCTCGACGACCGAGGCCAGGTCCGCACCTGGGCCACGGAGGTCCGTCTCCGCCTCCCCGACGCCGACAGCAAGCACCTCCAGGTCCTCGCCGCCCTCCACCGCCGCGAACAACGGACCCTGCTCGAACGCCGGATGGAACGCGACGAACGCGCCTATCTCCGCGACGAGGTCCTCGCCAGCCCCGGCTCGGCCGCCGTCTGGTGGCTCGTCAACAACCCTGGCGAAGTCGAGAAGGCCGTCGAGCTGCTGGAAACCCTCGCCCAGCTCTCCTCCGTCGCGAACACCGACGAACTCCCGCCCCGGCAGCACCCCAAGCCCCACCTCACCTCCGCCGACAAGTCCATCGCCGAACTCGCTACGGTTCTCAACCACCGCCCCGAGGAAGACACCCCCACGGACTACCGCGAACAGTTCTTCGCGGAAAAGCCACCCCACCCGGACCACGGCTGATCGGACGACACGCGCCGCGTCACTACGATCCGTCATCCCGACGCCCGGCAGCTTGGCCAGGTGGTCCAGGTAGGTGTGAAGCATCGAGGGCTCTGGCGGACTCACCGCGGCCCGCGTTCCCGTGAATCCGCAGTGCCGTGAAATCGCAGCTTGACCTGGAGCGCGCTCCAGCTACCAGGCTGGTGCCATGAACACACCAACGATGGCCCTGGGGACGATGTACTTCGGCACCAGGGTGGACGAACGAACCGCATTCTCGATCCTCGACCGGTACGCCGAACTCGGCGGAGCCTTCGTCGACACTTCTGACAACTACAGCTTCTGGACCTCGGAGACGGGCTTCGGCGGCCAGAGCGAGGCGCTGCTGGGCCGTTGGCTGGCGTCCAACTCCGGGGTCCGCGTTCGCCTCAGCACCAAGGTCGGCGCCCAGCCCACACGGGTCGGTGGGTTCCCCGACCACCTCGAAGGACTGCGCGAGGACGTCGTACGCGAAGCCATGGCGAAGAGCCTGGAGCGGCTGGGTGTGGATGGTGTCGACCTGTACTGGGCGCACGTCGAAGACCCGACCGTTCCGGTGGAGGACCTGGTCGAAACGTTCGGCGGTCTGGTGCGTGCCGGCCTGACCGCTCGCTGGGGAGTGTCGAACCACCCGTCCTGGCTGCTCGAGCGGATCCGCGCCACCGCCGAACGCGACGGCCACCCGGAACCAGTCGCTTACCAAGAGCGCTACTCCTACTTCCAGCCCGCCGGCGGCATGGAAGTAGAGGGCCAGCCGATCCCCCTGGGAATGCTGTCACCGGACGGCCTCGACTTCCTGCACCGGAACCCGTCGTTCGAGGGCTGGGTCTACACGGCCACCCTCCAGGGCCGCTACGACCGCACCGACCGCCCCCTCGAGCCCGAGTACCACCACCCCGGCACCGACCGACGACTGGCGGCACTGACCCGTGTCGCCACCGAGCGCGGACTTCTCCCCGGCCAGGTGGTACTGGCGTGGCTGGCCTCCGGGAGCCCGGCCCTGACCCCGATCGTCGGAGTCAGCACCGTCGAACAACTCGAGCAGGCCGTGCAAGGCGCATCCACCACCCTCACCAAGGACGAACTAGCGCTACTGAACGCCGCCTAGCCAACGCCACCCGGGCAGCCCGCCACCAGAAGGCGAATAAGCCCCGATCCCAGGAGGCGGGCAGCCCGCGCGTCGGCAACGGACAGCCCCGACGCCTAGAGGCGGACGAGCCCCTCGATCCCGGGAGGCGGACAAGCCCTCCGATGCCGGGAGGTGGACAGCCCCGACCGGACGCCGACCAACGTGCAGTCGTCGTTCCGCCGGGGAGGCGGACAAATCTTCTGATGCCGGGAGGTGGACAGCCCGATGTCAGGCAGGCAAACAGCCCCGACGCCGAGGCGGACGAGCCCCCGATGCCGGAAGACGGGTTGCCGACACTCGCTCGCCTTTGGTGCGCGCCGCCCCTGCGGTCGGCTCGCGGCAGCGCGTCAGGACGCCGCTTCCCCAGTCCGGCGGAGTTCGCCGCGGTACCAGTCTGCCTTCTCCTCGACCCGTGCGAGCACCCCATCGAGTTCGGCCATCTTCGCCCGGATCGAGGCGGCGTGCTCCTCGAGCAGAGTGACGCGCTCCGGCATCGTGCTGTCGTCACGACTCAACTCGCCGTACCGGCGCAGCTGCTCGATCGACATCCCGGTGTCCCGCAAGCAGCGCAGGAACCCGAGCATCCACAGATCGCCGTCGCTGTATACACGCCGGCCACCAGCGCTGCGCTCGATGCGCGGCAGAATTCCTTCCCGCTCGTAGTAGCGCAGCGTGTCGATCGTGAACCCGGACTGTGCGGCCGCCTCGGCCGGCGAGTAGGTCGTCATCACGCAAAGCTAACAGCGCGCCTGGAGCCGACTCCAGATCTCGTCGCGTCTCACGTCACACGGGCTGGTGGAGCCGTCCCCAGAAAGCAGGGGAAGGGGACGGCTCCACCAGGTCAGGGATCGAGCCAGCGGATGGTGGTCGCGCCGTTGTGACCGTGGATAGTGAGAAGGGCCGGGATGCCGTCCTGCCAGACGGTGGTCGTGGGGTAGGGCCCACCCCATCGCAGGGTGACAGTGTGGTCGGACCACTCGACGCCTTCGGCGACTATGCCGGTGCCACTGACTCCCGAGACGTCGACATGGCGAATCAGGTGGAAGCGGCGTGGAGGCTGCCTGGTGAGGCGGTCGAGGTGGCGGCGGATCGTGGGTGCGCTTGTCATGCATTCAGTCAACGGCGCAACGAGCGCCCGCACCATGAACTGAACAGGTATCCACAGGGCATTCTTTGCGCACTCGGCGAACGGCCGAAAACTCGTACCTTTCTTGCAGACAGCGACCGAGCGAGTGAAGGAGTGGGCGATGGCAGTCATCGAGAAGTGGACCGGCCGGCACGCGCAGGCCCTGCGGGAAGCACTGCGGCTGACCAACGAGTCGTTCGCCGAGCGGCTCGGGATCGCGCCGCGGACGATCACGAAGTGGAAGGAGCGCCCGGACATGCTGCCCAGCCCACACCTGCAGGAGGCGCTCGATGCGGAGCTCGCCCGCGCACCGGTCGACGTCCAGACGCGCTTCGCGGCGAACCTGGGTGAGCCTGATCAGCGGATCGCACTGGATCAGGCATCGATCGGCCAGCTCAACGCCGCGGTGACGGATCTGGCGCGGCTGCTGGCGCGCATCGAGGTGAGCGGATTCCAGCAGCCTTCGGCACACTGAGGTGGACCTGCGGCCGGGCATCGTCACGGCGTACAGGTCAAGCGAGGTGTGCTGAGAGGGGTTGGGGATGCGGCGAAAGCCGGTGAACTCGGCAAGTGTGCGGTCGATCGGCTGGCAGGACGGGACGCTCGAGGTGGAGTTCGTGAGCGGCGACGTGTACCAGTACTTCGAGGTCTCGGAGTTCACGTACGCCGCCTTGGTGCGGTCGGACAGCATCGGGCGATTCATCAACACCCGGATCAAGCCGCACCACGACTTCAAGGAGGTCTGAGGCGGCTGCGAAAAAGGTGGTCGGGCTTGGGGTTTTCGCTGTGTCACCGGCGGGCACCAGAGGGTCGTTCCACGGGGGTGCGCTCAGCCAGGAGGTGGACATGCGCACTCGTAGAGCCTCTACGACTGGTTCTCGCGTCATCACGATTGTTGTTGTGGTCTGGCTGTTGATCGGTCTCGCGGCCGCGGCGCAGCGAAACTACTTCGGAGGTTCCGATGCCACCTGCGCGAAGGTGGGGACCACGCTGGTCACCATCGTCGCCGGACCGCTGAACTACATCGGAGCCAACCCGAAGATCGACTGCGACGCCCCGCAGCCGTCCAAGTAACCAGAGCACTGGCAACACTCGAGTTCGTCCCGGCCACGGATGTTCCGGCATCCGTGGCCGGTGCTCGCAGTGAGGCGACCTAGGTGGCCGGCCGCGAAAGGATGTCGCAGGCGAAGCGCGAGTCGGAGCGGGCCGGACTGTGCGCGCTCTAGGCTCCGGAGGAGTCGAGTGTGGGGAGCAGCCGTGGGTGTTGGGAGCGACGTACTGCGAGAGCAGATCGCGGGGGAGCTGGAGCGGTTCGCCGTGCCGGGAGCTGGATGGGCGGTCATAGGTGGCGGCGAGATCGTAGGAGCCGGGGCCGCTGGAGTTGTCGACGCCACGGGCGGCGTCGAGGTGTCGACGGGAACGCTGTTTCAGGCCTGCTCGATCAGTAAGCCGGTGACGGTGTTCGCGATGCTTCGGCTGGTCGACCGAGGCCTGCTCGAACTGGACGAGGACGTCAACCGCCGGCTGACCTCGTGGCAGGTTCCACAGACGGGGAACTGGCAGCCGGTGGTGACGTTGCGCCAACTGGCGACCCACAGTGCTGGCCTCACCGTGCACGGCTTCCCAGGCTATTCGTCCGGCGAACCGCTGCCGACGACAGTGCAGATCCTGGACGGCGTACGGCCGACCAACACCTTCGGGGTAAGGGTCGACACGGTGCCGGGCGCACAGTTCCGGTACTCCGGGGGCGGGACGGTCGTGCTGCAGCAACTGCTGGAAGACGTAACCGGTACGCCGTTCCGCGAGTTGGTGCGGGAGCTTGTGCTCGAGCCGTCGGGGATGGCTGACAGCGACTATGCCCAGCCCTTGCCCGACGACCTCCACGAGCGAGCGGCGACGGCGCACGACGAGCAGGGGCTCGCGATCCCGGGGCGCTGGCACAGCTATCCGGAGTTGGCCGCCGCGGGCCTGTGGACGACGCCGAGCGATCTCTGCAGGTTCGCGCTGGCAGTGCAGGCGGCGTACGTCGGTGCTGACGGCGCACTGCTGTCGCCCGAGCTCGGCCGGGAGATGCTCACCCCACAGGTTCGCGCGAGTGATCGGCTCGGGGGACTGAATCACCTTGGCTTGGGGGTGTTCCTCGGGGCCGGCGGCGTACGGTTCGGACACAGCGGTGGGAACAGGGGGTTCAAGTGCCACCTGCTGGCGGATCGCGAGTCCGGGGTCGGCGCCGCGGTGATGACGAACGGCGACAACGGCATGTGGGTGGTGCAACGGGCGTTCGCGGCGCTGGCTTCGGCGTACGGATGGAGCGGGTACGACGAACCGCTGGACGACTGGGACGTTCCTGGTGACGACGTGCTCGACGGGCTGGTCGGGAAGTACCGGTTGCGGGACGGGTTCGGCTTCGTGGTCGATCGGCTGGGTGGTGGCGTCGAGGTGACCTTCGACGGTCAGGAGCCGATGAGGTTCATCCCGGTCGACGGCAGCACGTTCGCCAGCTCGATGGTGAGTGCGCGGTTGCGCTTGCGTGGTGACGACCTGGTCTTCGAGCAGAACGGCGAGCAGCTCGAGTGCTCGCGGGACGACCGAGACCGGGAATAGGTCGGGTGGGGGACCGGTTACACCTGATGCCGCCCGGTACATGACCCCCGGGCCTCACACTCAGCCGCTTCGAGCGGCCACTCGCCGAGAGGCGTCTGCTGGGCGGTGCGGTACTCGGTGGGTGGGTGACGAGCGATCGTCGCCCACCCACCACCCGTCTTGGCGAAACTCACTTGAACGGGTAGGGCACTATAGAGAGTGGACCTGGCGGTGACGCGAGGGCCGGCCTCGCGGAGACGCGAGTGACGAGTGGGACCAGAGGGACGGCAACGGCATCACGTCGGTGTGGTCGAGGAGTGCTCAGCACAGGTCAGGACATCGGCCGGATCTCGATTTGCATCTTCACCGTGAATGTCAGTAATGTTCTTCTTGTTGGAGCGAGTGCGGGACGCGGAAGCGGCCGGTTGCTTCGACAAAATCCTTGAAGGTCTTCTGGAGCCGAGATTCGCCTAGTGCGGGTTTGGGTTGCTGAGTCGCGCAGGGGTGCTGGTTCGGGAAGGGCCGATTTGACCGGGCCTGGACGGATCAGTAAGGTTTGTCGAGTTGCCCCGGAGTCCTGGCTGCGAAGTCATGGACGCGGTGTGTGCCCGATTCTTGAGAACTCAACAGCGTGCCGAAAGTCAATGCCGAAATTTAGCATTAACCCCATTCGCGGGTCATCTTTCGGATGATTCGTGATGGATTCCTTTGAATGTAATTTCTGGATTCAAGTCAGTTTGATTGTCTCTGATTCAAAGGATCACTCAAAGTAGTCTGTTTTCTGTGGTTCGCCGCAGTTAAACATATAGATTTCAACGGAGAGTTTGATCCTGGCTCAGGACGAACGCTGGCGGCGTGCTTAACACATGCAAGTCGAGCGGTAAGGCCCCTTCGGGGGTACACGAGCGGCGAACGGGTGAGTAACACGTGAGCAACCTACCCTCAACTTCGGGATAAGCCTCGGAAACGGGGTCTAATACCGGATATCACTCCATTCTTCATGGTTTGGGGTTGAAAGTTCTGGCGGTTGGGGATGGGCTCGCGGCCTATCAGCTTGTTGGTGGGGTAATGGCCTACCAAGGCGTCGACGGGTAGCCGGCCTGAGAGGGCGACCGGCCACACTGGGACTGAGACACGGCCCAGACTCCTACGGGAGGCAGCAGTGGGGAATATTGCGCAATGGGCGAAAGCCTGACGCAGCAACGCCGCGTGAGGGATGACGGCCTTCGGGTTGTAAACCTCTTTCAGCAGGGACGAAGCGAGAGTGACGGTACCTGCAGAAGAAGGACCGGCCAACTACGTGCCAGCAGCCGCGGTAATACGTAGGGTCCGAGCGTTGTCCGGAATTATTGGGCGTAAAGGGCTCGTAGGCGGTTCGTCACGTCGGGAGTGAAAACTCGGAGCTTAACTCCGAGCCTGCTTCCGATACGGGCAGACTAGAGGTAGGCAGGGGAGAGCGGAACTCCTGGTGTAGCGGTGGAATGCGCAGATATCAGGAAGAACACCGGTGGCGAAGGCGGCTCTCTGGGCCTTACCTGACGCTGAGGAGCGAAAGCGTGGGTAGCGAACAGGATTAGATACCCTGGTAGTCCACGCCGTAAACGTTGGGCGCTAGGTGTGGGGGACATTCCACGTCCTCCGTGCCGCAGCTAACGCATTAAGCGCCCCGCCTGGGGAGTACGGCCGCAAGGCTAAAACTCAAAGGAATTGACGGGGGCCCGCACAAGCGGCGGAGCATGCGGATTAATTCGATGCAACGCGAAGAACCTTACCTGGGTTTGACATATAGGGAAATCCTCCAGAGATGGGGGGTCCGTAAGGGTCCTATACAGGTGGTGCATGGCTGTCGTCAGCTCGTGTCGTGAGATGTTGGGTTAAGTCCCGCAACGAGCGCAACCCTCGTCCTATGTTGCCAGCACGTTATGGTGGGGACTCATAGGAGACTGCCGGGGTCAACTCGGAGGAAGGTGGGGATGACGTCAAGTCATCATGCCCCTTATGTCCAGGGCTTCACGCATGCTACAATGGCCGGTACAAAGGGCTGCGAAACCGCAAGGTGGAGCGAATCCCAAAAAGCCGGTCTCAGTTCGGATTGGGGTCTGCAACTCGACCCCATGAAGTCGGAGTCGCTAGTAATCGCAGATCAGCAACGCTGCGGTGAATACGTTCCCGGGCCTTGTACACACCGCCCGTCACGTCATGAAAGTCGGCAACACCCGAAGCCGGTGGCCTAACCCTTGTGGAGGGAGCCGTCGAAGGTGGGGCTGGCGATTAGGACGAAGTCGTAACAAGGTAGCCGTACCGGAAGGTGCGGCTGGATCACCTCCTTTCTAAGGAGCATTCGGCGATCAACTCGTAAGAGTGGTCGCCCATTCGTCGTATCTTGAGCGAATGTCTCAAGGCGACGGTGCTTCGGAATGTGGAACATTGACCATTAGGCCTGGATCGTATCTGATCGAACTAGTACTGCTCACTTGTGGGCGTGGAACGTGAGTGAGGGTGGGTGAAAGGCCGAGGCGCGCTGTTGGGTCCTGAGGGATCGGGCTGTTGGAATCTTTGCGGATTCCTGGTTCGGTTTTTCTAGGCCGCTTCTGCACTGGGGTCCTTTACTGGATTCTGGTGTGGGTGTGTGGCTGGGGCCGGCTCTCACCAAACTCCTGGTGATGGTGTTTCGAAGGGTGTGTTGTTCCCCCTGAAGGGATGCTTTCCGAGGGTAGTGGTGGACAAGGGCTGGTGTTCCTGCCCGTATTTTGAGAACTGTATAGTGGACGCGAGCATCTTTTGTAGCAATGTATTGTTCCTTATGTATGTGTGACAAGCTACTAAGGGCAATCGGTGGATGTCTAGGCACCAAGAGCCGATGAAGGACGTTGGAGCCTGCGATAAGCCCCGGGGAGTTGGCAACCAAGCTGTGATCCGGGGGTGTCCGAATGGGGAAACCCAGCTGGCATTCTAAAGCCAGTTACCAGTTCCTGAACACATAGGGTTCTGGAGGGAACGCGGGGAAGTGAAACATCTCAGTACCCGCAGGAAGAGAAAACAATAGTGATTCCGTGAGTAGTGGCGAGCGAAAGCGGATGAGGCTAAACCATGTGCGTGTGATAGCCGGCGTGCGTTGCGTATGTGGGGTTGTGGGAGCATTCAGACACTAATGCCGTGGTGTCGGGGAGTTATAAATCGTTGTTGAAGCCGAACCGGTTGGAATGCCGGGCCGTAGTGGGTAATGGCCCCGTAGGCGTAAGACAGTGACTTCCGAGTGTTTTCCCGAGTAGCACGGAACTCTTGAAATTCCGTGTGAATCTGGCGGGACCACCCGCTAAGCCTAAATACTTCTTGGTGACCGATAGCGGACTAGTACCGTGAGGGAAAGATGAAAAGTACCCCGGGAGGGGAGTGAAATAGTACCTGAAACCGGTTGCCTACAATCCGTCGGAGCGCTCACCTTGTGTGGGTGTGACGGCGTGCCTTTTGAAGAATGAGCCTGCGAGTTAGTGGTGTGTGGCGAGGTTAACCCGTGTGGGGTAGCCGTAGCGAAAGCGAGTCTGAATAGGGCGCTTTAGTCGCATGCTCTAGACCCGAAGCGGAGTGATCTATCCATGGGCAGGTTGAAGCGCGGGTAAGACCGCGTGGAGGACCGAACCCACCAGGGTTGAAAACCTGGGGGATGACCTGTGGATAGGGGTGAAAGGCCAATCAAACTCCGTGATAGCTGGTTCTCCCCGAAATGCATATAGGTGCAGCGTCGCGTGTTTCTTACCGGAGGTAGAGCACTGGATGGTCTAGGGGGCTTACCGGCTTACCGAAATCAGCCAAACTCCGAATGCCGGTAAGTGAGAGCGCGGCAGTGAGACTGCGGGGGATAAGCTCCGTAGTCGAGAGGGAAACAGCCCAGATCACCAGCTAAGGCCCCTAAGCGATTGCTAAGTGGAAAAGGATGTGGAGTTGCCCAGACAACCAGGAGGTTGGCTTAGAAGCAGCCACCCTTGAAAGAGTGCGTAATAGCTCACTGGTCAAGTGATTCCGCGCCGACAATGTAGCGGGGCTCAAGCAATCCGCCGAAGCTGTGGCATTCATATTAGTACTCGGCCAGAACTTGTTCTGGTCCAGGTGTGTGGATGGGTAGGGGAGCGTCGTGCAGCGTGTGAAGCAGCAGAGTGATCTAGTTGTGGATGCTGCACGAGTGAGAATGCAGGCATGAGTAGCGAATGACGGGTGAGAAACCCGTCCGCCGAATGATCAAGGGTTCCAGGGTCAAGCTAATCTGCCCTGGGTAAGTCGGGACCTAAGGCGAGGCCGACAGGCGTAGTCGATGGACAACGGGTTGATATTCCCGTACCGGCATTAACACGACCCGACCGAGGTCACTGATGCTAAGAACGAGAAACCATGATGTCTTCGGACGGATTGGCGGATCTTTCGACCCGAGGTGGTATTAGGTGCACTAAGGAGTGACGCAGGAGGGCAGTCCATCCGCGGCGATGGTAGGCGCAAGCTGATCCGCGGGCAAGGTGGTAGGGCGAGGCATAGGCAAATCCGTGTCTCATTGAGCCTGAGAACCGAGGCGGACCCGTTCAGGGGAAGTGGATGATCCCATGCTGCCAAGAAAAACTTCGTAGTGAGTGTTAGAGCCGCCCGTACCCCAAACCGACACAGGTGATCAGGTAGAGAATACCAAGGCGATCGAGTGAACCATGGTTAAGGAACTCGGCAAAATGCCCCCGTAACTTCGGGAGAAGGGGGGCCGGATGCGTTACACCACTTGCTGGTGGAAGCGTTGATGGCCGCAGAGACCAGGCCCAAGCGACTGTTTACTAAAAACACAGGTCCGTGCGAAGAAGTAATTCGATGTATACGGACTGACGCCTGCCCGGTGCTGGAACGTTAAGGGGACAGGTTAGCTGGTTTAGGCCGGCGAAGCTTTGAACTTAAGCGCCAGTAAACGGCGGTGGTAACTATAACCATCCTAAGGTAGCGAAATTCCTTGTCGGGTAAGTTCCGACCTGCACGAATGGCGTAACGACTTGGGCGCTGTCTCAACCATGGACTCGGCGAAATTGCATTACGAGTAAAGATGCTCGTTACGCGCAGCAGGACGGAAAGACCCCGGGACCTTTACTACAACTTGGTATTGGTGGTCGGTACAACTTGTGTAGGATAGGTGGGAGACTGTGAAATCCGGACGCCAGTTCGGGTGGAGTCATCGTTGAAATACCACTCTGGTTGTTCTGGCTGTCTAACTTCGGTCCATTATCTGGATCAGGGACAGTGCCTGGTGGGTAGTTTGACTGGGGCGGTCGCCTCCTAAAAGGTAACGGAGGCGCTCAAAGGTTCCCTCAGCCTGGTTGGCAATCAGGTGTCGAGTGTAAGTGCACAAGGGAGCTTGACTGTGAGACAGACATGTCGAGCAGGGACGAAAGTCGGAACTAGTGATCCGGCGGTGGCATGTGGGAGCACCGTCGCTCAACGGATAAAAGGTACCCCGGGGATAACAGGCTGATCTTCCCCAAGAGTCCATATCGACGGGATGGTTTGGCACCTCGATGTCGGCTCGTCGCATCCTGGGGCTGGAGTAGGTCCCAAGGGTTGGGCTGTTCGCCCATTAAAGCGGCACGCGAGCTGGGTTTAGAACGTCGTGAGACAGTTCGGTCCCTATCCGCTGCGCGCGCAGGAGACTTGAGAAGGGCTGCCCCTAGTACGAGAGGACCGGGGTGGACGAACCTCTGGTGTGCCAGTTGTTCCGCCAGGAGCACGGCTGGTTGGCTACGTTCGGGAGTGATAACCGCTGAAAGCATCTAAGCGGGAAGCACGCTTCAAGATGAGGTCTCCCACCGAGTTAATCGGGTAAGGCCCCCAGTAGACCACTGGGTTGATAGGCCAGAGGTGGAAGCACCGTAAGGTGTGGAGCTGACTGGTACTAATAGGCCGAGGGCTTGTCTCAACACCACACTTGTGGTCATACACGAGACGATATGCTGCGTAAGTAATGTTCGCGTTCACTGTACGGTTCCCGGAATACGGTCAACCCCAGCCAGATGTTATGTGGCTAGTGTGTGGTTGGTTGATATTTCTATAGAGTTACGGTGACCATAGCGTCGGGGAAACACCCAGTCTCCATTCCGAACCTGGAAGTTAAGCCCTTCAGCGCCGATGGTACTGCGACCGGGAGGTCGTGGGAGAGTAGGACGTCGCCGGACATTCACACTGTTAAGGGCCACCCCACACCGGGGTGGCCCTTAACAATTCCCCCAACACCACCACCACGACCCCCAAGCGGCCGGGCCTACCAGGCCGGCCGCTTTCACGCGTTCCAGGAACAGATCAGGCCGTGGTGCGGCGGGTGTAGATGGTGAGCAGGGTGCTGTCGCCGTAGATGGTTGCTTCGCTGAGGGTCCACGCCGTCTTGTCGGGCGTCTGTGTCCAGAGTCGCCGGCCGTGGCCGAGGATCAGGGGTGAGGCCATGAGGTGGATCTCGTCGATGAGGTCGAGGGCGAGGAGGCTCTGGGCGAGTTGGATGCTTCCGGCAACGGAGATCTCGCCGTTGACCTCTTGCTTGAGTCGAGTGACGTCCTGGGCCAGGTCGCCGTTCAGTACGGTCGTGCCCGCCCATTTGGGGTCGGTGAGAGTGCGGGAGACTACGTACTTGGGCATGGTGTTGTACTTGTCGGCGAGCCCGCCCTCGTACTGCGGCCAGGCTGCGGCGAAGCCTTCGTAGGTCTTGCGTCCGAGCAGGAGCGCCGTCGCCCGGAGCGATTCGGCCTCTTTGTACCGTTCGCCGTCTCCGCGGTCGAACTCGAAGGTCCAGTTCTGGTATTTGAAGTCCTCTCCGCCGGGTGCTTCCACGACGCCGTCGATGGAGATGAACTCGGTGAGCACGATCTTGCCCATGTCAGTTCTCCTTGATGAATGTGCGCAGCGCGGCGGCCAGTACGTCGGCGGTGGTCGAGTGCTGCTCACCGGGTACCGGCGTGAGGGTGGACGTGGGCAGGTGTGCGGCGATGGCACGGGAGCCCGCGGCCAGGGCCGGCCAGGTGTCGATCTCGTGCATCACTAGGACCGGGATGTCGATGCGCTTCCACAGCTCGGGGCGCAGCGGCTTGCCGGAGAGAGCGTCGCCGACCTGACGGGCGTCGTACGCGATCGTGGGGGCGATGGCCTCGAGTCCTGCCCAGAAGTCCTCCTCGCGCATCCCGGCGACTACCTCCTCCGGCATCATGGCCGCGGCGGTCATGAACAGGGCGACCGCGTCGCCCGGTCGGCCTTCGGCAATGGCGGCGTCGAGGCTCTCGACGTAGTCGTCAGACAGCGGGGGACGGGCGTCGTCGATGGCGGCGTTCGGCTCGAACAGCGCGAGACGCGCGATCGGCACGCCGTCGTGGGCGGCGTTGAGCGCGAGATTGGCGCCGGAGGACCAGCCGAACACAGTCGCCGGGCGCCCCTGACCGGCCTGTTCGATGATCGCCTCGAGGTCCTCGAACTCGCGCTCGACGACGTACGGCGGAGTGTCGCTGCTCTCGCCGCGGCCGCGCCGGTCGTAGTTGATGACCAGGAACTCGCCGGCGAGCAGTTCCGCCGTCTCCTGGTTCAGCGGGTTCGCAGCGCGATAGCCGGTCGCGCCGTCGATGAGGACGATCGGGTCGCCGGCGCCCCACGCCGTGTAAGCAATGATGGTGCCGTCGGCGGAGGTGACGGTGCCTTCTGGCATCGGAGTGGCCTTTCGTTGGGTGCGCGGTGACGGTCACCGCTCGCCCACGACGCTATGAGGCGGCCGGATTCTCCGGCTTGTACAGAAGCGACAGGGGATCGGCGGCGGGGTCCGGCTGCCGGAGCTGGGTGGCAGTTCGGCCGATGAACCGTTGCAGAGAGCGGGCGAGGTGCGGCTGGTCGTAGTAGCCGAGCTTGTGCACGACATCCAGGGCTGCGAGCCCCGCCCGCAGCAGCACCGCAGCCTCCCGTGCCCGTTCGATCTGACGGATCGCGCCCTGGGTGAGTCCGGTGGCCGCGGCCACCCGCCGCTGCACTGCCCGCGAACCGACCCGTGCGGCGCCGCCCCACACCACCTCGTCCACGAGCGGGTCACGGACCAGTACGCCGGCGCGCACGAGCTTCTCCACGAGCAGTTCCGCGTCGTCGAAGTCGGGGATCTGCCACTGCTCGTCGCGCAGTACGAACGTCCGTTCGGTCACGTGTGGACTGCCACGGCCGCCGTCGACGAGCGCGCCGATCGGGAGGTGCGGCATCGAGGTGCCGTGCGCGAAGGTGATCCCGAACGACTCCGAATCGCCCGCCGTCTCGGCGATCGACGCTGTCGTCTCAGGTCCGCTGATAGCGGCGTGCATGACGCCTTGCTGCTCCCAGAAGACCAGTTCCCAGGTCGAGGTGGCGATCGAGGTCATCCGGTCGACCCCGGACGTGCTGCCGCGCCAGACCCGCGCCACGTAGGGCGAGTCCGACGCGCGATGGTCACTTTCGATCGGCATCGTCCTACCCCCTGACTGATGGCTGTGCGCGTGCGATGAAGAGCATTTCACGCGGAGGGTGCGCCTTCTGCGGCCGTTGACAGGGAGCATCTGCCCGGCCTGTACGAGGTCGATTCTGGCTCACGCGGTGAGCGTAACAACGGCGGCTCGAACGGCCAGTACGCCGGATCCGGCAGCTGGCGGCCGGCCCGACCGAGGACGACGCCACCAAGAAGCGCGAGGCCGCCTTCCTCGCGAACGTCACCGACGGGCTGGTCGACATCAAGGAGGCTGACTACCCGCGGCGTTGAGCGTCGGGGGAATCTCCGACGGCCCCGCTGCGGCCGGGCGATTGGGCTGGTGTTCCGCGGCCCCGGGGCACGTTGACGCGGACGCGGCGCGCGACCTGCGCGAGCCCTCGGAGGTCGAGCCGTGATCGGACCACCATCAGTCAGCCGATCATCACTTGACGGCTGGTCAGATCCTTCGCCGCGGCCGACATCGGGCTCGGCCCGACCCGGAACGCCGGGCTGTGGGAGTGCCGCGGCGTGCCGGCCGCCTGGCGCGTGCTGGGGCGGGGCCGCGGGGACAGGAGTGTCGCGGTGTGCTGGCCGCTTGGCGCGTGCTCGGGGCGGGGGCCATGGGAGCAGATGGGCGGCGTCGACCAGCCGCTTCTCGCTCGCTGTCTGCAACGGTTCATCGGCCGAACTGCCACCCGACTGCGGCACCCGGACCCGCGGCATGGCGCCGTCGGCACCCGGCCAGGCCGAGCGGAACGGCCGGGGCCAGGAGGCCGTCAGGTTTTCCCGGTGCCGCGGTGATCGTCGGACGCCGCGACGACGAGGTCGCATGCAAGGCCACGGCGCCGGTTGGTTCGTGGCATCGTGGACAACCCGGACGACGTCAATGTCCGGTCGCGTAACCTGCGCCGGGTCGCAGTACGGGCAGTCGCAGTACGGGCATCAGTGGCTAGGTCTGCCCGCTGTGATCGCGGCGGAGTTAGCTTGCGGAGGACCGTTGGGGGCTTTGGGGGTCAGAGGTCTTCTGGGGTGATGCCTACGAGGGCTGCCGCGGCGCAGATGTGGACCGGGGAGAGGTCGATGGGGGCGACGGGGGCCTGGAGGAGGGTGCCGCGTTCGAAGGGGGTCAGGTCGATGTCGATGCCGTGGGCACCGGCGACCATGCCTCGGACGTAGGTGAGCCAGCCCATCGTGGGGATACCGCGGCGGAAGAGGCCGGCGGCAGTGGCGAGCTCGGTGTCGGCGATGCTCGCCCACTCGGGTTCCCAGATGGTGACGACTGCTCGGAGGACCTGGGCGAAGCGCTCGGACTGGATGAGCGCGTCTTCGTCGCTCCAGTGGAGGGTGAGCTGGTCCGACGCGGTGGTCAGGGTGCTGCCCATGGAGAGGTCGAAGAGCCAGGGGAGTTCGCCGGTGCTCTGGAGGTGGAGTCTGGTGGTGCTGGAACCGTTGGAGAGGACCTTGGTGGTCGCCTCGACCATCTCCTCAAGGGGAGTGGTGCCGTCGGCTTCCAGTACGTGGTACCCCCAGCGCTCGTCCTGGGTCCAGGCGTGGACGTCGGGGAAGGCCACGGCGACTGCGGTGAGTGTTCGGCCGACACGGAGTGCGCGCTGCTCGACGGACTCGTCGCGGTGCGACCACTGGGCGCGCAGAAGCCAGGATGCCATTCACGCCCTCCGATCGGTTACCGGCTGGAGTTGCCCCACGGACGGTACGCCGCGTGACGACGGGTTGGCCAGATGTGAGCCGTGGAAGCGGGCGACATCCCCGTTCAGCAGACACATCACGGGTCCAGTGTGAGGGATCCCTGGTGCGGGCTGGACCGTGGGGGTCCTATTCCGCAGTATCCCGGCCTAACCTGCGCGGTTGGTGAGGTGGTTCGGGGGAGGTGCCGCTTGCCGTCGGTGGTGATGCGGCCGGGGAGGTCGCGGGGGTGGAGGCCGCTGCGGCCGGAGAAGAGAGGAGTGGTGGAGGGGGCGGGGCGGTGGTGATGCGGCCGGGGAGGTTGTAGGGGTCGAAGCCGCTGCGGCCGGAAAGGAAGAGAGCGGTGGGGCGCCTGGGTGGTGGTGTGGGTGCGATGGGTGGCGGGTGTGGGGATGGCGCGGCAGGACCCGGCGGGTAGGACCCGGTGGGCGCGGGCAGGACCCGCCGGGGCTCGCCCCGGGCGGCTGTGGTGTGGGTGTTGCCTGCTCAGCGCAGGTGGGGTGGGGCGGGTTACGGGGTGTCGAGGGTGGGGGTGGGGAGGTCGAGGGTGGGGGCTGGGCCTCGGTAGGAGTCGAGCCAGGTGCGGAGGAGTTCTACTCTGGCGGCGTAGTCTTCGTTGCCCTTGACGACGGGGGCCTGGTTGTACGGCATGGTGTCGGAGCTTCGGCGGAGTTTGACGTAGAGGCGGGACGAGGCCAGGGCGTAGCGTTCCATGTCGTCCTGGAGGGCGCCGATGACGGTGATGTTGCGGTCGCGGCCGATCTGTTCGAAGAGGGCTACTGCCTCGCGGCGGTGCTGGGAGCCGAGGTTGCGGCCCAACTCGTCGAGGATCAGGAGCAGGGGGCGGTCGCTGCCGCCGGCCAGGGCCGCGGCGCAGACGAGTTTGACCGCCTTCTCGTCCATCTGGGCGGTGTTGCCCTTGACGTTGAAGGCGGAGAACGGGCCGCCTTCGGAGCGGCGCCACTTCGGGGTGACGGTCCAGCGCCAGGGCTTGTCGGGCTCGGACGGCGGGTCGGGCTCCGGGTACTCGAGCTTCGCGCCGTAGCCGCCGTACGCCTGGTCGAGGCGGTCGAACTCGTTCGAGACGAGGCGCAGGCGGGACTTGATGCCGTCGGCAAGGGACGCGCGGTGGGCTCGGGCGGTGCTTTCGGCCTCGCCGAGGCCCTCGCGGGCGCGTTCGAGGGCGGCGTTGCGCTCGGCGCGCTGGCTGGCGATCTGTTGTTGCTGGAGGCTGTCGAAGGTCTCGTGCTGGGCGAGGTGGCTGGCCAGCGTGCGCTGCAGCGCAGGGACCAGCCCGACGCGGGTGCCTAGGGTGCCGGTCGACCAGCCGTCGGGGCCGTTCAGGATCTCCCACAGCTCGGTGGGGATCTCTTCCCGGGAGCGTGCGTTCGGGAAGCAGCGGCGGATGACGTCGTCGAGTTGGGTCGAGGTCTGGTGGTTCCAGTCGGCCGTTGTACGGCGCTGAGTGTCGCCGGCGAGGGCGAGCAGGAACTCGGAGGCTTCGTCGGCGGTGCCGCCCCAGGCCGTCGTACGGGAGACGAGGTCGAGGTTGGTCTGCTCGTCGAGCAGGACCAGGCGGCGGCCGCCGAGTTCGTCGAGGAGGCGGTCGTGCTCGCGGCGGGTGGCTTCGAGGTTCTTCAGGCGCTCGTCGCGGACCAGTTGCTGGCCGGCGGCCGCTTCCGCGGACTCCTTCGCGGCCTGGAGCTGGGGAGCGAGGGCGTCGCGGTCGGTTTCGTGGCGGTCGTTCTCCTCGCGCAGGGCGAGCATCTGCTCCTGCAGGTCGGACGCCGTGCCGAGGGCGCGGGCGGCCGCCGTACGGCGCTCGGCCTGCTGGACGCGGGAGCGGGCCTGTTCCAGCGCGGCGGATGCGGCAATACGTGCCTCGACGGCGGACTCGACGCGGCGGCGGGCGGCCTCGATGCGGGCGGTCCGCCCGGTGATCGGCTCGTCGTGCTGGCCGACGGAGACGACTCCGGCGGGGTCGTCGATGAGTTCTTTGCTCGCGCGGGAGGCGAGGGTGGCGAAGAAGGTGTCGAGCGAGAAGCGCGGATCAGCTGAGCTCGGGCCGTTGGCGGCCGACTTGCGGCCCTTCGCGGCCGAGCCGGACGCCTTGGCGGCGCTGTCGCCGGGGCGGTTGGCGAGGACGAGGAGGAAGCCGGGGTAGCCGGCGTCGGCGAGGGCCGTGGCGGCCAGAGTCGCGTCGTCGGCGTCGACGACGACGGCTTCGCTGTACGGCGAAAGGCGCGGCTCCCACTCCGCGCGGTCGCCGGCGGGGAGCTCGGTGATGTCGGTGAGGGCGCCGCAGGCGATGCCGGCGTTCTCCAGGACCTGCTGCTGCGGCGCGGAGACGGTCTGGCCGCTTTCGGCCTCGCGCAGCTCGCCGGATGCTTGGTCGACGGCCAGCCGGGCGGCGTGGTCGCGGCCGATGTGCTCTTCGAGTACGCCGCGGGCCTCGTCCTGCTCGGCGAGGGCGACGTCCAGCTCGCGTCCGTCGGCCGAGCGGCCTGCGTCGACCAGGCGGCGGTGCTCCTGGCCTAGCCGCTCCAGCTGCTCGCGGACCGAGCGTTGCGCGAGGTCGAGCTCACGGTCGCGGGCGTCGAGCTTGTCCCGCTCCTGGCGGGTCAGCTGGACGTCGCGGAGGAGGTTCTCTTCGCTGCCGAAGGCGTCGATCTCGGTGTCGACGGCCTCGCGTCGGGCTTCCTGCTCGGCGACGCGCTCGTCCAGAGCGGCCAGCTCGTGCAGGATCTCGCTGTTTCGGGCGTCGCCGTCGACGAGGTGGCGGGCGCAGCGCGCCAGCCAGGACTCCTTCGCGGCGGCCAGCGCGGAGCGGGCTGCGGCGCGCTGGAGGATGCCGGCTTCGACGGTGGCCATCTCTTGCTCCCACCGCTGCAGGTCGGTGGCCGCTTGCTTGGTCGCCTCGCGCTGGGTGTGCTCGGCGGAGCGGTGTGCCTGCTCCTGCTCGAGCTCGTGGTCGAGGCCGGTGAGGGTGGCGATTGCGTTGAAGATGCGCGCGGGGCCGAGCTCGTTGAGGGGCTCGGCGAGCAGGTTGGCGGTCGGGCTCGAGCGGACCGAGGTCGACAGGAACGAGACGCAGCGCACCTGGCCGCCGTACAGGACCTGGGACAGCTTGTTCGCGTGGTAGTCGGTGCGACCGTTGGAGTGGGGGAGTGCCGCCCAGAGGGCGTCGGCGCCGGCGGCGCGTTCGGACTCGGTGGCGCCGTACGGGACGTGCAGGCCGTTCTTCCAGCGAAGGTCGAGGTACGACGCTTTGCGGTTGATGCGGATCCAGACCGTGATGGCGGCGGACTCGATCTCGGCGAGGTCGGTCAGGTCGGGGTCGGAGAAGACGCCGACGATATAGCCGCGGTCGACGTTCGACCAGTTGCCTTCCTGGCCGGCTGCTTCGGCGGTGAAGAGGAGTTCGGCCGCGCCGGGGGCGCCGCTGGTGAGGCGCCATTGGTCGTCGGCGTGGAGGAGCGAGAGGGCGGCGATCCAGGAGGACTTGCCGGCGCCGTTGGAGTCGACCGGGCCTTGGCCGGCGACGGTGACCAGGCCTTGGCCGACCATCGGGATGGGGTGGGTCGAGAGGCGGGAGAGGTCGACGACCTGTACGCCGAGCAGCACCTTGGAGCCGAGGATGTCGAAGGCGCCGTCGGACGGGGCTTCGGCGGTACGGCGGGACTTAGGCTTCGCGTCCTTGCTTGTCGCGGTGTCTGCAGGGGTCGGATCCGCCGACTTGGGGTCGCTCGGCGCGCTGGTGTTGGCTTGCGCGCTCGCCTTGGGCTTCGCGTCCTTGTTTGACGCGGAGTCTGCTGGCGTCGCCTCCGCCGACTTGGGGTCGGCGGTCGCCTGGGAGTCGGTGGTCGGGCCCTCGGGGGCGTTCTCCTGCTTGCCCTCGGATGTCATGCCGCTCCCTCGTCTTCGGTGATGCCTGTGCGCGCGCGGATGGCCTCCGCGATCGGGCTGGCCGGTGCGGCCGCGAGGATCAGCTGGTCCTGCAGGCGGCGGCGGGCGGCTGGGGTCAGTCGTTGGAGTTGCGGGCCGGGGATGTAGCTCGGTCCGCCGGAGTGGTCGCCGGACAGCTGGATCAGGCCGGCGGCGCGGAGTCGTTGCAGGGCCAGGCGTCGTTCCTCGCCGCTGATCTTGGTCGTCCGCAGCTCGTCGACGGTGGTCGGGCGGGCCGACTTCCAGCTGTCGCCGGTGAGGATGCCTTCGCTGCGGGGGATCGCTACCGAGTGCACGAGGACCAGGACCAGTACGGCGCGGTCGACGGCGGACAGCGGCTGCCAGCCCTGGGCGGTCAGGGTCGCGGCGACGTCGTCGGCGTACCCGGCCGTCCAGTGGGTGCCGTCGACCTTCACCAGGACACGACCGATCAGCGTGAGCATCTTCTGGACCTGGCGCCGGAGCGTGACGTCGCGCAGGCCGGGGAGCTGGACCTCGGCGACCGGGTTCGCGGAGTACTGGACGGCACTGAACGCCGCGAGCACCTCGTCGCGGGAACGGTCGCTGAGGTCGCGCAGGACGGGGTCGAAGAGCGCGTGCTGCTCAGGCATCGGAGTCCTCCGCGGGCAGCGGCTCGGCCGGAGTTTCCGGCTTGCGCTCGACCAGTACGGCGGTCGGCGGGTCCGGAAGCACTCGGCAGATCTCCCGCAGCGTGGCCAGATCGCTCGTTCCCCAAGTGATCGTCCGGGGACCGAGCCGAACCTCGCCCACCTTCTCGTCCCACAGAAGCCATTGGGTCGAGTGAAGCCGGCGGAGCGAACCGATGATCAGCGTGAGATCACTCGACTGCTCAGCCCGCCCGCGCATCCCAGCGTAGACAGCCTTGATCTGGACCAACGTCCCAGTGACGCCCGGCCAAGCAGACGAATCCCGCTCCACCCAGCAGCACGCCACGCAGATCGACAGCACGCGGGCCGTCTCGTTCGGCATCTCGACCGCGACCGGCGGCGAGCCAAGCTCCTCCAGTACGCCGTGCCCGGCGCCGTCCGGCAACGTCGGCAGCACCCACACACCCGATCCATCCGGCTCGACCGCCCGCGCCAGCCCAGCGACCGCAGGCGTATCCACCGGGACCTTCAGCGCCCCGCCCGACTGCACCTTCGCCCACCACAACGCGTTGTACGTTCGCCCGTTCTCTACGACGTCGGTCATCGCGTCACCCGCCGGAACGACCCCTCGGTCGCCCACGGCGTCCCCGCCGCAGGATCGATCCGCATCCCGTCCGACCACACCAGTTCGTAGTCCAGCTCGTCGTGCAGATGCGCCGCCGTCAGCTCGGCCAGCACCCGACGAGCAGTCACCCAGTCGCCCGCGTCATCGACCACCGACACGATGCTCACGCTGTCCCGCCCGGCCAGCACCCGCTCGGCCTCGGCGCGCAGATCCTCGCGATCCGTCGCCGCGGCGGACTCCGGCGCCTCGGTCTCCGCCGACGGCCGCGGCGGCGCCATCCGCGCCGTCCCGGTACGACGGCCCGTCTCGACCGCCTCCAGCATCGTCTCGGGCGAGAAGTCCGGCGCAGCCGCGTCGAACAGCAACCCATCCAGTACGCCGGCCAACACCTCCGTGTCACTCCCGCGCGTAAAGGACAGCCAAGTCTCGATCGGCAGCAACCCCAGCGCCCGCGTCGTACCGGCTCGCTCGACCAGCCGTCCCGCGGCGAGCTGCACCGCATCCGCGTACGCCGCGAGCGCCATCCGCAGCTGGGTGCAGTCGCGGTGCAGCGTCGGCCAGCGCTCGAGCACGATCCGGTGGACCTTCTCGGCCTGCTCGATCAGCCGCTCGTTGCCCCACGCGAGCTGCGCGTTCTCCCGCAGCTGGGCCGTCGTACTGGTCGAGACCAGGATGGCCAGCTCGTTCCCGAGCAGCCGGAAGACCTTCGTCAGCCGCAGGATCGACGCCTGGCCCTCGTCCTCGGTGGCGCGCGGGTCGCTGACGCTGTGCGCTTCGAGGGTGAGCAGCTGGTGCAGTTCGCCCTGACCGCCTTGCACGGACATCCGGCGCAGGAACATCAGCATCACGTACGGCGCGAACGCCGCGCGGTGGCGCAGCTCGTTCGGCCGGTCGACGAGTTTGGTGATGGCGCCGTACTGCCGCAGCACCTCGAAGCGGCGGACCACCAGGTCGTGCTGGAACGAACGGCAGGCCTGCGTCGCCTGCTCGACGGTCATCCCGTCGCTGCCGGCCTCGGCGAACGCGTCCAGGATCGCCTGGTCGACGTCGAGCAGCTCCGGGTCGACGATCATCGCCCCGGCCTCGCGGGCGAGCACGGCGAACACCTGCCGGTAGACCCGCAGGACCGCGGCTTCCGCCTCGGCGTCCAGCAAAGTGGCGTCCATCGCACCTCCTCCCGTCGGCCGCCGCCCCGAATTCGGCGACCAGACCAGGGACTCTAGCGACCAGGACCCACAGACCGAAAACCGACCGACCGTGATCCTGTGGACAACCGGAACTCAGGGGGTGTCTCCCAATTCCCGCCTACTGCGCGGCACGCGGCGCGGCGGTCGATTCGCGCGTGATCAGCCGGACGTCGAGCGTGATCGGATCGGCCGGGTGCTCGGCCCGCTCGACCGCCGCCAGCAGCAGCCGGACGGCGATCGCCGCCTTCCGCGGGATGTCCTGGGCGATCGTCGTCAGCTTCGGCGTCACGTACCGGCTGAGATCCAGGTCGTCGAAGCCGAGTACCGAGACGTCGCCGGGCACCGAGCGGCCGGCCTCGCGCAGCCCCTCCATGATCCCGATCGCCAGGATGTCCGCCGTCGCGAAAACCGCTGTCGCGTCAGGATGCGACCCAGCCAACCCCAGGCCCAACGCAAGCCCCGAAGCGTGATCGGTGGTCGACACCGTCACCAGCCGCTCGCTCCACGACAGCCCCGCCTCGGCGAACGCCGCCCGGAACCCCTCGTACCGCTGGTGCACCACACCGACGTCCGAGAACGCCGGCCCCGCGAACACGATCTCCCGATGCCCGAGCCCCAGCAGGTGTCGGGCAGCCAGCAGCGCGCCGGTGTAGTCATCAGACCGTACGCCGGTAGTCAGCGGGTTGTCCGAGTAACTGTCGATCGCCAGCAACGACACCTTGCCCACACCAGAAGCGGCCAGCCGGTCGACCTCCTCGTCCAGGAACCCGAGCAGCACCGCGCCGTCCAGGCTCCACGACTGCAGGGCCTCGGCCACCTCGGCCGGCTGCGAGATCCCGCGCAGCAGCAGGTGGTACCCGCCCTTGCGCAGCTCGCGCTCGATCAGCCCGACGATCGCGACGTTGTGCGGACTGATCATCAGGCTGTCCTCGTCGGCGGCCGGCACGAGCAGGCCGATCAGCCGTGACGACTTGGCCGCGAGGCTGCGCGCGGACGCGCTCGGCACGTAGCCGCGCTCGGCGACGATGCGCTGGATCCGCTCGATCGTCTCGGGAGAGACGCGCGCCCGCTTGCCGTTCACCACGTTCGACACCGTCATCATGCTGACCCCGGCCTCGTCGGCGATGTCCTTCAGCGTGACCCGCACCAGATCTCCTCCCGACCTGTTGACAATCCCGATTCCCAGACTCTACGGTCCACCACAAGGTGGAGCGCTAAACCTACCATCAAACAAGGCGTTCCGGGACAGGGAGTGGACGATGGAGCCGAGCCTCGAGCCGGCGGTGGCGGCCTCGGACGAGTGGTGGCGCGACGCCGTGATCTACCAGATCTACCCGCGCAGCTTCGCCGACGGCGACGGTGACGGGACCGGCGACCTGGCCGGCGTACGGGCGCGCTTGCCGTACCTGAAGAGCCTCGGCGTCGACGCGCTCTGGTTCACCCCGTGGTACCTGTCACCGCTGGCCGACGGCGGGTACGACGTCGCCGACTACCGCGTGATCGACCCCGCGTTCGGGACCGTCGAGCAGGCCGAGCAGCTCATCGCCGAAGCCCAGTCGTTAGGCATCCGAACGATCATCGACGTGGTCCCGAACCACATCTCCAGCGAGCACGTCTGGTTCCGCGAAGCACTGGCCGACGAACCGGGAGCCCGCGAGCGGTTCTGGTTCCGGGAGAGCGAGGAGCTGCCGACCGACTGGGTCTCCAGCTTCTCCGGCGACACCTGGACCCGCACCAAGAACGCGGACGGTACGCCGGGCGCGTGGTACCTGCACCTGTTCACCCCCGAGCAGCCCGACCTCAACTGGAACCACCCCGACGTGCACCGCGAGCACGAGGAGATCCTGCGCTTCTGGTTCGACCGCGGCGTCGCCGGCATCCGGATCGACTCGGCCACCATGCCGGTCAAGGACCCGGCGTTCCCCAACCTCCAAGACGCGGCCATGCACCCGTACGTCGACCGCGACGGCGTCCACGACATCTACCGGGAATGGCGCCGAGTCGCCGACGAGTACGACCCGCCAAGGGTCCTCGTCGGCGAGATCTGGCTGGCCGATCCCGAACGCTTCGCCCGCTACCTGCGCCCGGACGAGATCCACACCGCGTTCAACTTCGACCTGATGGGGCGCCCCTGGGACGCCGTCGAGCTGCGCGACTCGATCGAGACCACGCTCGCCGCGCACGCGCCGGTCGACGCGCCCGCGACCTGGGTGCTGTCCAATCACGACGTCACCCGTCCGGTCACGCGGTACGGGCGGGAGGACAGCTCGTTCTCGTTCGCGACCAAGCGGTTCGGCGTACCGACTGATCTGACGCAAGGGACCCACCGGGCGAGAGCAGCCGCGTTGCTGACGGCGGCGCTGCCGGGGTCGCTCTACCTCTACCAAGGTGACGAGCTCGGTCTGCCCGAGGTCGAGGACCTGCCGCACGACGCGTTGCAGGACCCGATCTTCCATCGCTCGGCCGGTCAGGATCCTGGTCGCGACGGCTGCCGAGTTCCCTTGCCCTGGACAACGACCGGTGCGAGCTTCGGGTTCAACAGCCAGGGCTTCACACCGTGGCTGCCGCAGCCGGCCGACTGGGGCAACTGGTCGGTCGAACGACAGGAGCAAGACGCGGGGTCGATGCTTCAGCTCTACCGGACAGCACTCGAACTGCGGCGAGGGTTCGGAGAGTTCAGGTGGCACGAGCTCAACCACCAGGACCTGATCGCCTTCACCCGCGGCGACCTCCTCTGCCTGGTCAACTTCGGGCCGCCGCTCGCGCTGCCCACGCCGTACGAAGTCCTGCTCGCCAGTACGACGGTCGCCGGCGAGCTCCCCACCGACGCCGCTGCCTGGCTCCGGCCGATCCCCTCAGGAGTTTGACCCATGAAGAAGCTGATCACTCCACTCGTCCTGGTGGGCCTGCTCGCCGCGGCGGCCTGCTCCAACAACCCGGAGCAACAAGCCGACGCCGGCCCGGTGACCCTGAAGGTCGCCCGCGACCCGGGCCTCGACAAGGGCGCGATCGCCGCGTTCGACGAGCGGGTCGCGCAGTTCGAGAAGGCCAACCCCGGCATCGACGTCCAGCCGCAGGAGTACAACTGGACGGCGACCACGTTCACCGCCCAGCTCGCCGGGGGCACGCTGCCCGACGTGTTCACCGTCCCGTTCACCGACGGCCGCGGCCTGATCGAGCGCAAGCAGATCGCCGACATCAGCGGTCTGGTCGGCGGCCTCCCGTACGGCGCGAAGTTCAGCCCGAACGTCGCCAGGTCGGGGCAGGCCGAGGATGGCAAGATGTGGGCCGTCCCGATCGCGGCGTACGGGCAGGCGCTGCACTACAACCGGACGCTGTTCAAGCAGGCCGGGCTCGACCCGGACAAGCCTCCGGCGACCTGGGACGAAGTCAAAGCAGCCGCCAAGCAGATCGCCGAGAAGACCGGCAAGGCCGGCTACGCCCAGCTGACCACCGACAACACCGGCGGCTGGATCCTCACCACGCTGGACTACGCGTTCGGCGGCCGCGCGGAGAAGCTCGACGGCGACAAGGCCACGGCCGAGATCGACACCCCGCAGATGGCCGAGGTGCTCCAGCTGCTGAAGGACATGCGCTGGACCGACAACTCGATGGGGGCGAACTTCCTCTACGACTGGGGTGGCATCAACCAGGCGTTCGCGGCCGGCCAGATCGGCATGTACGTGTCCGGTGGCGGCAACTACGGCTCGCTGTTCACGCAGAACGCGCTCAAGCCCGCCGACTACGGCGTGACCGTCGTACCGCTGAAGGACTCGCCGGACGCCGGTGTGCTCGGCGGTGGGACGCTGGCGACGGTCAGTGCGAAGGCCAACGAGCCGACGAAGGCCGCGGGGGTCAAGTGGATCGACTTCTACTACCTCAAGAAGCTGATCGACAAGGACTCCGCCGTGCTCGACGCGAAGACCACGGCCGCGTCCAAGCAGCCGGTGGGAGCGCCGCAGCTGCCGGTCTTCGACAAGGCGACGTACGACGAGTCGCTGACCTGGGTGAAGGACTACGTCAACGTGCCGCTGGGGCAGATGACGCCGTACACGGACAAGATGTTCGACCAGCCGCTGGTGACCGAGCCGTCCCGCTCGACCCAGGAGGTCTACAAGGTGCTCGACCCGGTGGTGCAGACGGTGCTGACCAAGAAGGACGCCGACATCGCCGACCTGCTGAAGAAGGCCGACGCCGAGGCGCAGGCTCTGCTGGACCGGAACTGACCGATGCGAGCCAAAGGCGGCCTGAGCACCCTGGTGTTCCTCCTGCCGCTGCTGCTGGTGTTCGGGCTCTTCTCCTGGTTCCCGATCGCCCGGGCGGTGGTGATGAGCTTCCAGGAGACCAACCTGGTCACTCCACCCACGTTCGTCGGGCTGCAGAACTTCCAGGACGTCCTGGCCGACCCCCTGCTGTGGACAGCGGTCAAGAACACCCTGTACTTCGCTCTGCTCGCCCTCCTCTTCGGCTACCCGGTCCCGCTGCTCGCAGCGGTGCTGATGAGTGAGGTACGCCGGTTCAAGGGGCTCTACAGCGCACTGGCCTACCTGCCCGTCGTCATCCCGCCGGTGGTCGCCGTACTGCTCTGGAAGTTCTTCTACGACGCGTCGCCGACCGGGGTCTTCAACACCATCCTCGGCTGGGTCGGACTCGGCCCGGTGTCCTGGCTGCAGGACTCCGGCTCGGCGATGCCCGCACTGGTCCTGGAGGCGACCTGGGCCGCGGCCGGCGGCACGGTGATCATCTACCTGGCCGCACTGACCGGAGTCTCCACCGACCTGTACGAAGCCGCCGAGATCGACCGCGCGTCGATCTGGCGCAAGGTCTGGCACGTCACGCTCCCGCAGCTGCGGGGAATCCTGCTGATCACGTTCATCCTGCAGATCGTTGGTACTGCCCAAGTATTTCTCGAGCCGTTCCTCTTCACCGGCGGCGGCCCGGCCAACTCGACCACCACGATCCTGCTGCTGATCTACAACTACGCCTTCGCCAACAGCCTCGGCGGCGCGTACGGCTCGGCGACCGCGCTGAGCATCATGCTCGCGGTCGTGCTCGGCTTGCTGTCCGCGCTCTACTTCCGCCTGACCCGATCCTGGAGCACCTCATGAGCAGGGGCATCCTGTCCGACTCCGACTGGCGCCGGCCAGGTCTGCGGCGTACGTCGTACGGCGTGCACGCGGTGCTGCTCGTGCTCCTCTTCGTGGCCGGCCTCGGTCCGATGCTCTGGCTCGCGAAGGGCGCCCTGACGCCGACGCAGGACACCCTGCGCGCGCCGCTGGCGCTCTGGCCGAACGGTATCGACTGGGCCAACCTGTCCACCGCGTGGACCCGCGTCGAGATCGACAAGTACTTCTTCAACACCGTCGTGCTCGCCGCCGGGTCCTGGCTGGTGCAGTTGCTAGTGGCAACGACCGCCGGGTTCGCCCTGGCGATCCTCCGGCCGCGGTACGGCAAGCTCCTCACCGGCGTCGTCCTGGCGACCCTGTTCGTGCCGTCGGTCGTCCTGCTCGTCCCGCTCTACCTCACGATCGTCGACCCGCCGCTGCTGAAGGTGTCGCTGATCAACTCGTTCTGGGCGGTCTGGCTGCCGGCCGGGGCGAACGCGTTCAACATCCTGATCGTGCAGCGGTTCTTCGCCAACCTGCCGCGCGAGGTGTTCGAGGCCGCGCGGGTCGACGGCGCCGGTCCGTACCGGCTGTTCTGGTCCGTCGTCCTGCCGATGTCGCGGCCGATCCTCGGGGTGGTCTCGGTGTTCGCCGTGATCGCCGCCTGGAAGGACTTCCTCTGGCCGCTGCTGGTCCTGCCCGATCCCGATCGGCAGCCGCTGTCGGTGCGGCTGCCCGCGCTGCAACGCTTCGTCGAGCTCGACGTGTTCCTGGCCGCGCTCGCGATCTCCACCGTCATCCCGGTCGCACTGTTCCTGGTGTTCCAGCGCCTCTTCCTGAAGTCCGGGGCGCTGGGCGGTGCCGTCAAGGGATGAATCCACTCACCCAGAGAAGGGCCCGCCCATGCCCAGATTCCGACTCGCCGCCGTCCTGGTGCTCGCACTGGCGACGCTGACCATCCCAGCCCAAGCCGCCACACTCGAAGCCGAGAGCGCCGCGCTCGCGGGTGGCGCGACCGCCCAGACCGAGCACGGCGGTTACACCGGTACGGCGTACGTCGGCGGCTACACCGACGGCAACAAAGGCAACGCCGCCACCACCTTCACCGTCTCCGCCCCCAGCGCGGGGACCGGTACGGCGACCCTGCGCTACGCCAACGGCACCGGCGTCACGATGACGCTGTCCCTGTACGTCGGCGGCTCCAAGCTCCGCCAGATCAACCTGCCCGCCACGGGCGGCTGGGCGAACTGGGGAACGTCGTCGGAGTCCGTCCCGCTCGTGGCCGGTGCCAACACCGTCGCCTACCGCTTCGACACCTCCGACTCCGGCAACGTCAACCTCGACAACCTGAACGTCTCCGCGCCGGTCCCGCCGTCCGACGGCACCGGTCTCGAAGGCGGCTTCCTGTCCGGCGGCGCGAGCGTCGCGGCAGCGGTCAGCGGCTTCACCGGCAGCGGCTACGTGACCCTGCCGAGCGTCGGCAGCCGGGTGATCCGCACCGTCAAGGTCAATGCCGCAGGCAACGTCAGCACTGCCCTGCGCTACCACAACTCGTCGGGCAGCACGAAGACCCTCAGCGTGTACGCGAACGGCGTGAAGACCGGCCAGGTCTCGTTGCCCGCGGCCACCGGCTGGGCCACCACGCAACAATCCCTGCCGCTCCGCGCCGGCCTCAACCTGATCGGCTACCAGTACGACGCCGGCGACAGCGGCAACGTCGCCCTCGACGACGTCACCGTCACGGGCGCGACCGCCCTCGCGACCCGTGGCGCGACCGTCAACTACACCGAGTACGAGGCCGAGAACGGCAGCACGAACGGCACGGTCCTCGGCCCCGACCGCACCTACCGAACCATCCCGTCGGAGTCCTCGGGCCGCCGCGCGGTCCGGCTCGACAACGCCGGCAAGTACACCCAGTTCACCCTCACCCAGCCGACCAACTCGCTCGTCGTCCGCTACTCGATCCCGGACAACGCAGCCGGCACCGGTATCACCGCGCCGCTCGGCATCTACGCGGGCGGCACGAAGGTCAAGGACGTCACCCTCACCTCGGCGTACAGCTGGGTCTACGGGAACTACCCGTTCCCGAACGACCCGGGACTCGGCAACGGCCACCGCTTCTACGACGAGGTCCGTACGACGTTGCCGAGCTACCCGGCCGGGACCGTGCTCAAGCTGCAGAACGACGGCTCGACGCCGATCACCGTCGACCTGATCGACACCGAGGTCGTCGCGCCCGCCCTGACCGCACCGGCCGGCGCGCTCGACGTCACGGCGTACGGCGCGACCTCGGGCTCCGGCGACGACACGTCGGCGTTCACCAATGCGATCAGCGCGGCGAAGTCGCAGGGCAAGCCGCTCTGGGTGCCGGCCGGGACGTTCGACCTGACCAACCGGCTGAACGTCGACAACGTGACGATCCGCGGCGCCGGGATGTGGCACACCACGATCCGCGGCACCAACGGGCTCGGCGGCTTCCTCGGAACCGGTAGCAACATCCAGCTGGCCGACTTCACGTTCGCGGGCGACGTCCGGTACCGCGATCCCGACGGCGTGGTCACGACGCACGCGGCGATGCAGGGTGACTTCGGGACCGGCTCGCTGATCCACAACGTGTGGGTCGAGCACGCGAAGGTCGGGCTCTGGGTCAACAACGCCGACGGGCTGTACATGGCCGGCGTACGGATCCGGAACACGTTCGCCGACGGGGTGAACCTGAACGACACGGTCAGCAACTCCCGCGTCGACCAGACCGTCCTGCGCAACACCGGCGACGACGCGCTCGCGATGTGGTCGTTCAGCGCGTCGGTGACCAACAGCGCGTTCACCTTCAACACCGTCCAGTCGCCCGCGCTCGCCAACGGCGCCGCGATCTACGGCGGCAACGGGAACCGGATCGAGGACAACCTGGTCTCCGACACCGTCTACACGGCGTCCGGGATCGCCGTCTCGACCTGGCACGGCGCGCAGCCGTTCGCCGGGACGACGGTCGTGCAGCGCAACACGATCACCCGGGCGGGCGGCTTCAACACCGACTGGAACAGCAGCCAGGGCGGCCTGTGGATCTACGCCGAGTCGCGCGACATGACGGCGCCGGTGCTGATCAAGGACGTCGACATCCTCGACAGCACGTACCAGGGCATCCTGATGACCTGGCAGCGGCCGATCACCAACATCACCTTCGACCACGTGAAGGTGAGCGGCGCCGGGACGTACGGGATCGAGATCTTCAGCCCTGGCTCCGGCACCTTCAACTACGTCACCGTCACCGGCACCGGCAGCGGCGGCCTCAACAACACCACCGGCTACACCCTGAACCGCGGCCCGGGGAACTCGGGCTTCTGACGGGTGGAGCGTGGGCGACCGACCGATGACGAGAAGTTCCACCCCAGGTTGCGACGGATGCCGGTGGTCCGCCGCCGACCCGGCAGACAGGCTGGCGAGGTCAGTACTTCACCGGAGCGAGGAGTTTTCATGAGGAAGAGGGTCTTCAGCACCCTGACGGCCGTCGCGCTGACGGCCGGGCTGGCCTTCGCCAACACCCAGCAGGCCTCCGCGATCAGCGAGGTCAAGTGTGGCCCGGGGACCGGGTACCTCAAGATCACGGTGGTCGTGTTCGGTGCTCCGGCCGACCCCATCGAGACCTGCTTCGCCCTCGCCGGAGAACGGGCCCTGCCGAAGGGTCTCTACCTGAAGCGGATCTCGAGCGGGAACAACGTCGTCATGCACCACGGGAACGGCAGCTGGAAACCGTACGTTCCGAAATTCACCATCAGGTACTACGAGTCCGAGCACATCGACAAGATCAGGATCCTCTGAGTCGTCGGCGGCACCGGGGCGACAGTCACCCCGGTGCCGCCGTGCACGGAGTTGCGGATCCGGGCGGAACCTCACACCGGTAGGCCGCGGGCTGATCACCCGGGGTGGGTACCGGCGGCTCGCTCAGACCGGGGAGAATGGCCCGGTCGCCGGCGATGGAGGAGAGTGGACGTGACGTTCGTACCGGGTGAGGTCGTGGCGCCGGGGGATCCGCGGATCCTGCTCGAAGGGCAGTGGGGGCACGAACCGGGCCTGGCGATCACCGTCAACTCCGGGTCGCGGCTGTCGTTCGGGTTCAGCGGGACCGGGGTGCGGGTGCTGTTCGACACCGATGGTCTGGAGGTCGCGCCGCACCTGTGGGTCACGGTGGACGACGGCGAGCCGGCGCTGCACCTGATCGAGCAGCCGGTGCTCGAGCTGACCGTCGACGACGGCCGTCACACGGTCGAGCTCGTGGTCAAGGACGTCAACGAGTTCGTCAACCGCTGGGAACCGCCGTTCGCCTGCGCGGTGAGCTTCGCCGGGCTGATCCTCGACGACAGGACGACGCTGCGCCTCGGCGCGCAGCCCGGTGGTCCGCGGTTCGAGTTCTACGGCGACTCGATCACGCAGGGCGTGCGCGCGCTGAGCGCGGATCCCGAGTCGGCCGGCGCAGACGGGACCAAGGCCTTCGCGTACCTGACGGCCCGCGCGTTCGGCGCGACGTCGTACCAGGTCGGCTTCGGCCGTCAGGGCGTCGTCAAGCCGGGCAACGGCGGCGTCCCGGCTGGTCCGGAGTCCTTCGGCTGGAACTTCGCCGGCTCCCGCGCGCTCCGGATCGCCGCTCCCGACCTGGTCGTGTTCAACCTCGGCGTGAACGACGACACCCTCAGCCCCGACCAGTACGCCGACTACGTGCGGATCGTCCGTACGGCCTACCCGGGCAGCACGATCGTTGCCGTCAGCCCGTTCAGCGGCAAGTACGCCGAGGAGATCGAGTCCGGCGTGAAATCCCTCGACGACCCGGCGGTCCACTACGTGCCGACCACGGGCTGGATCACCGAGGCCGACTGCACCGACGGCCTGCACCCGTCGGTCGCCGGCCACGCCAGGATCGCCGACCGCCTGATCCCGGTGCTGCAGGAACTCACGGGCCTGCGGCTACGCTGAGGTATGGCGGACTTCGCGACGATCGACGAGTACCTGGACGCACTGCCCGCGGACGTCCGGCCGGTGGTCGAGCGGATCCGGCAGACCCTGCACGACGCCGTACCGGACGCGGGGGAGAAGATCGCGTACCAGATGCCGACGCTCACGCTCGACGGCAAGTCGCTGGTCCACTTCAGCGGCTGGAAGCAGCACGTCTCGCTCTACCCGGTCCCGCCGGTCGACGACGACCTCGCGGCGGCGATCGCGCCGTACGTCGCGGGCAAGGGCACGCTGAAGTTCCCGCTCAACCAGCCGATCCCGTACGACGTGATCGCCCGGCTCGCGAAGGCGTACGTCGACTCACGCTGAGGCCTCACCCCAGCGGCGGCTGCACGAGCTCCCGCGGATCCGTCGCCGGCGGACCGGACAGCGTCCAGTCGCCGAAGTGCTCGGTGAACAGGTACCACAGCCCATCACGCCCGAGCCGCAGCTGCCGCCGTCCCGACGTCACCCGGTTCTTGTCGACGCGCGGCGCATCCGCCCAGGCCGGTCCACGGCTCGCGCCGGCCAACCGCCCGCCGTCGTTCCCGAGCGCGACCAGCGCCGCCTCGCCCTCGGCCAGAGCACCGGGCTCCGGCGTGAACGACTCGGAGGCAACCGCCAACCCGCCCGGCCCAGCCTCCCGCCACGCCACCGCCCAGTTCGTCAGCTTCCGCGACGACACCCCAGCCCGATGCGCGAGATCGGCCAACGCCGACCGGCCGAGCACCTCCGCAGCCCGCCGCGCCAGATCCTGCTCGAAGGTCAGTGACAACCCGCCGTCCCCCATGGCCAGCTCCCAAGCCCGCCGCGCGGCATCCGTCGCGAGGGTGACCAGATCCGAGCCCTCGACACCCGACGACCGAGGCGGGGCCAACGCGAGCACCGCCGCCGGCACTCCCGCCTGCCCACCAGGCCGCAACGGCGTCGGCACCTGTCCCGGCGTCGCAGCAAAAGCCTTCCGCGCCAGTACGCCGGCCGGCTTCACCTTCACCGTGCTCGGCGCCGACTTCCGCCGCGCCCGCAACGCGGCGAGCAGCTCGTCCCGCCGCCGCCCCCGCAGCAGCATCAACGCGAACGGATCGTCGTCCAGCGCGTCCGCGATCAGGTAGGCGACCGCCGCCGCGTGCTTGCACGGCACGGCGAAGTCCGGGCAGTTGCACGCAGTCCGCACCTCGCCCGCCCCCGGCAACAGGTCCAGCCCAGCAGCCTGTACGTCGTCCACCAGCTCCGGCGGCAGCTCGCCGTCCAGCAGCGCGGCGACCCGCCCGATCTGCGCCGACACGATGTCGAGCACCGCGTCCCACTCGGCATCGGTGAACGCCCTGATCTCCACCGTCACCCCGTACGGCGTGACGCGGCTGCCCTGCACCTCGGCCCGTACGACGCCCGGGTCGACCGTCAGCTCCAGCACGCTCCCGCGTCGCGCGTACGACCGGCCGCGGCTCAGCCGGTTCGGATCGAGGCGAGCCCGCTGCTCCAACGCCTCCAGCCAGGCCTTGCCCCACCACGTCGTACCGAACGGGCGTCGTGCACCCGCTCCTTTCGCGGCCGGCAGCCCGGCGTTCTCGCCGCCGCCGCGCCAGCTGCGCCACGGCGCGCGCTCGTGGGGCGCGCGCTCGTGGGGCGTCGGCTCGTCGGGGCTCACGGCGTCACCCCTCCGGCGGGCGTTTTCCCCACTGCAGAAGGATTGTGGACACTCGCCGCGCCCGCCTTGACCGGCGCGGTCGACAGCTCGACCAGCTCCGTCAGCTCGGTGTCGGACAGCTCGCTCAACCACGCCTCACCCGACCCGACGACCGCATCCGCGAGGTCCCGCTTGGCCGCGATCACGGTCGCGATCCGGTCCTCCAGCGTGTTCTCCGTGACGAGTCGATGCACCTGCACCGGCTGGTCCTGGCCGATCCGGTACGCGCGATCGGTCGCCTGGTCCTCGACCGCCGGGTTCCACCAGCGGTCGTAGTGCACGACGTGGGTCGCCTTGGTCAGCGTCAGTCCGACCCCGCCCGCCTTGAGCGACAGCAGGAACACCTGCTGCTCACCCGCCTGGAACTGCTCGACCATCTGCTCGCGCCGGCGGACGCCGATGCCGCCGTGCAGGAACAGCGACCCGATCTGCCGCGACGCCAGGTGCGCCTCGATCAGCCGGCCCATTTCGACGTACTGGCTGAAGATCAGCACCGACTCGCCCTCGGCGAGGATCACGTCCAGCAGCTCGTCCAAGGCCGCGAGCTTGCCGGAGCGGCGGGGGAGTGGACCGGGCTCGTGCAGGAACTGCGCCGGATGGTTGCAAACCTGCTTGAGCTGCGTGAGCAGGCTCAGTACGAGCCCGCGCCGCTCGATGCCCTTCGCCTGCTCGATCCGTGCGAGAGTCTCCCGCGCGACGGCCTGGTACAGCGTCGCCTGCTCGGTCGTCAGCGGTACGACGACGTCGTGCTCGGTCTTCGGCGGAAGCTCGGGCGCGATGCCCGGATCGATCTTGCGCCGCCGCAGCAGGAACGGCCGGGTGACCCGTGCGAGGCGCGCGGTCGCCTCGGCGTCGTGGTACCGCTCGACCGGTACGGCGAGATTCTGGCGGAAGCGCTCGAGCGTGCCGAGCAGGCCGGGCGCGGCCCAGTCCAGGATCGACCACAGCTCGGAGAGGCGGTTCTCCACCGGCGTACCGGTCAGGGCGAGTCTGGTTGCCCCCGGCAACGTTCGGAGACTGCGGGCGGTCCGGGAGAACGGGTTCTTCGCGTGCTGCGCCTCGTCGGCCACGACCAGGCCCCAGCGGATCTCGCCGAGCACCCGGTGGTCCTGCCGGACCACGCCGTACGTCGTGAGCACGACCTCGTCGGGGTGCAGATCGCTCAGTGACCGAGCGCCGCCGTGATAGCGCCGTACGGCGACGTCGGGCGCGAACTTCGCGAACTCGCGCTCCCACGTCCCGAGCAGCGTCGACGGGCAGACCACGAGCGTCGGCCCCCGGCCGCGCCCGGACAGGTGGAGGTGCAGCGCGATCACCTGGATCGTCTTGCCCAGACCCATGTCGTCGGCGAGGCAGCCGCCGAGCCCGAGCTCGGCGAGCTGCGCCATCCAGGCGACGCCGCGGCGCTGGTAGTCGCGCAGCGTTGCGTGCAGGCCGGCGGGTTCGACGAACGGCTCCAGCGCCTCGGCCTGCTCCTCGGCCTGCGCCTCGGGCGACGGGTCGCCGGCGTCGGCGCTCCGGCGAGCTCCGGTGCGCAGCCGGTCGACCATCGTCTCCAGCGAACCACTCGGCTCGAACGCGACCAGCTCGCCGTCCACCTCGACCCGCCCGGTCAGCGCCGCGGCCAGAGCCTCGGCGCCGGTCAGCTTGCGCGACGTACCCCGGCGGAGCTTGCGGACCAGGTCCTGGTCGATCCGCACCCACCGGCCGCGCATCCGGATCATCGGGCGCTTCGCCTCGGCCAGCGCGGTGATCTCCTGCTCGGTCAGTTCCGAGCCGTCCAGCGTCGGCCGCCACTTGAACGCCAGCAGGTCCTGCAGGTTGAAGTCCGGCCCACTCACCGCCGTCGGAGTCGGCGTCGCCTGCACCGAGCCGCGCACCGCCAGTTCACCAGCGAAGAGCTCAGCGGGCCAGAGCACCTCAATGCCCGCGCCGTCGAGCGCCGTACTGTCTGCGGCCAGGTCGTCCAGCGCGTCGTCGTCGATGGTGATTTCTGCTGGTGCCGCGTCCTCCAGCGCCGCCTTGAGCGGAGGCCACACCCGCCCACCCCTGCGGAGCGCCAGCAGCAGGTCTGTCTCAGCCCGCTCACCCAGTGCGGCCAGTACGGCGGGCGGTGCGCTCCACACGTCAGCCACGTCCACCAGCAGGCTCGGGTCGACCCCACTCCGCAGCTGCAGCACAGCGCGGAAGTCCTCCAGATGGTCCGGCGGCTCGATCCGCAGCACCAGCCGCGCCCCGGCCTCCTCAGCCAGCGCCGTCTCACTCAGCCAGTCAGTCGGACCGGTCAACTCCCGCGGCTCGACCTCAGCGAACGCAGCCGCCCCAGCCCGTACGGCGACCGCCGCCGCGGGCGTCCGCACAAGGGTGTCGGCCAGCGCGTCCCAGAACGCCCGCACCAGCTCATCAGCACCAACCAGCCGCAACGGCCTCGACCCCGCGACCGCCAGCGCATGCCCGTACGCCGGCATCGCCGCCGCCAGCTTCTTCAACCACCCCCGATCCACCGGATCCAACGGAGCCACCCGCCACACCCCGAACCCCGCCGGACTCACATCGGGCACGATCCGCCCCCGCCCGATCAACCCAAACCCAGCCCAAAGCGCAGCCCCCCAAGCCCGCCGACTCGCGCTACCCGCATCGTCTGCACCCCAAGTACCGACCCCCGCAGCATTGGCCTCCCCCCAAGCCCCCGCCCCCGACTCACCCCAAGTACCGACCCCCGCCACACCGGCCTCACCCAAAGCCCCCGCCCCCGACTCACCCCAAGTCCCAGCCCCCGCAGCACCGACCTCGTCGACCCTCAAGTACTCGATCGCTTCCTCGACCCCCAGCAACCTCGCCGGCACCAGCACCCGCCGCACCCGCTCGCCCCGCGGCTGCACCAGCTCGATCCGCTCGTCCGCGACCACACCGTCGCCGTACAGCGCAAGCCGGCCCGCGCGCGGCGGGTCGGCGGGAAGGAAGACCACCTCGACCACGCACCGCAGGCTACGCGGCTCCACCGACAACTTGACCTCAACCATCGTTCAGGTAGCACTGTGGCGGGCATGACAACGACCATGCGCGCAGCAGTGGTGACCGCCTTCGGCGACGCCGACGTGATCCAGCTCCAGCACCTGCCCACCCCGACGCCCGGCCCCGGCGAGGTCCTCGTCGACGTCCGGCTCACCGACCTGATCTTCGTCGAGACCGCGATCCGCGCCGGCCAGCACGGCGGCTTCTTCGACGTCACCCCGCCGTACGTGCCCGGCAACTCCTTCGGCGGCGTCGTCCGCGCGGTCGGCGACGGCGTCAGCGCCGACTGGATCGGCAAGACCGTCACCGGCCGGACGCCCTCCTTCGGCGCCCACGCCGAGCAGGCCGTCGCCGCCGCGGAAGACCTGCACGAAGTCCCCGCCGGCCTCACCCTGGAAACCGCCGTAGCCGTCTCCGGCGACGGCTACACCGCCCTCATGCTCGAAGAACTCGCCCCCGGCCTCGCAGGCAAGCAGGTCCTGATCACCGCGGCCGCCGGCGGCATGGGCATCCTCCTCGTCCAGCTCGCCCACCGGGCCGGCGCCCACGTCATCGCCGCCGCCCGAGGCCAGGCCAAACTCGACCTGGTGAAGGCCCACCACGCCGACGGCGTACTCGACTACAGCCAACCGGGCTGGGAGAAAGCGGTGCTAGAGGCAACCAACGGCGCCGGCGCCGACATCACCTTCGAAGGCGCCGGCGGATCCCTCGGCGCCACGGCGTTCACCGTCGCCGCCGACAGCAGCTGGTTCTCCGCCCACGGAGCCCCGAGCGGCGACTTCGCGGCGTACGACGAGAGCGAGGCCGAGCGCCGCGGCATCACCGTCAAGGGCATCCGCGACCTCCGCGTCGACACCACCACGACCACGGTCTCGGCCGCCGAGGTCCTCGCCCGAGCGGCCCAGGGCGACCTGGTCCCCGTGATCGACCGCATCTACCCGCTGGAGCAGCTCGCCGACGCCCACCGCGCCATGACGTCCCGGGAGCTCGTCGGCAAGGCTCTGATTCGCGTCAGTTGACGTTCGCGTTAGCGGAAGGGCCAGTTCGGGCACCATCCCCAGTGGGAGGTCCGCCATGGCCGCACCTGGATCACGCCGACGGTGTCGTACTACGGGCGCCCGGCGGCGTGCCCTGGGTGGGTCAGTTGTCGATCGGCTGGTGGTCGACCGGCGGGTTGGGGCGGGCGGAGACGATCTGGTTGCGGCCGCCGCGCTTGGCGGTCAGCAGGGCGTTGTCGGCGGCCAGGATGAGCTGGTCCATGGTGCCGGCGACGTCGGGGTAGACCGCGGCACCGAACGACGCCGGGACTCCACTGATGATCGCGGTCCGGTTGGCGACGGTCTCCACCGAGACAGTCAGGGCGCTGAGCCGGTCACGGATCCGCTCGGCGACCTCCAGCACCTCAACCTCGGACGCACCGGGCAGCAGCACGGCCAGCTCGTCACCGCCGACGCGTGCGACCAGGTCACCCTGGCGCACCTCGGCGCGGACGCTCTCACCGACGGCCCGCAGCGCCCGGTCACCAGCCGGGTGCCCGTAGGTGTCGTTGATCTCCTTGAACTTGTCCAGGTCGAGCATCAGCAGTCCGACGCTGCTGCGCAGGGACTCGGCCCGCGCCAGCTCGAGCGGCACCGCGTTGGCCCAGTACGACGGGGTGGCCAGACCGGTCTTCACGTCGACCCCGGCGGCCCGCTGGTACTGCGGCAGCAGCAGGTCGCGGTGCAGGGCGAGCACGGTCACCATCAGGACCGGGACGACCCACGGGTACGACGACTGCAGCGCGGCGATCGCGATGCCGAGGCCCAGTCCGGCGCAGATCACCAGCTGGTGGGACAGTTCGCCGAGCGCGTCCTTGGCCTTGGCCTCCGGCGACGAGATCAGGATCGCGCCGACGACCAGCGCGTAGTTCACCAGCCACCAGGTCGCCGCGGCGGCCAGGACCACCAGCAGGGACCAGAAGTCGGTCGGCACCCGCGGCTCGGTGAGCAGGCCGCCGCCGCGCAGCACGGCGGCCGCCGCGGCGCTGGCCAGGATGCAGGTCGAGTTGGAGAAGATCTTGCGGTGCGCGATGGTGCGGCCGAACACCCGGAACCAGGAGTACAGGTACGACAGCACGACCAGCGGGATCACCAGCGACAGCGGGAGCAGCAGCAGGCTGGCGAAGAACCAGAGGCACTTGAGGTTCGTGTGCGGGGACGTGTTGGCGGCCATCTCCCGGCGCCGCTCGATTCCGCGGGCGGACTCCAGGTGCAACGTCGAGGCGACGGCGAGAACGGCGAACGCCGTCCACTCCGCACTGGTGATCGGTCCGCCGATGACGGAGGCCCGCACCGCGAGCACCGTGATCACCAGCGCGACCGCGTCGACCGCGATCACGTACCCCAGAGCCGTGGGCGGCAGCGACCACAGTTTCCATTGCCGGGGTGGCACCCAACCGCTCCGACCGATCAGAATCATCATTAGCCTCACACTGTTCAGCCTGAACGGTATTGCAGTCATCGTAGTGGTTTGCTCACTTCAGGTCACCCCCGCCCCCGGGGTAATCCTCAAACAGTTGTTCGGAAGGGTCGAGAATCATGGCTAAGACGACGCGCATCATGGGTCACAGCAACGACTGGTTCACCGGTGGCAGCAACGACTGGTTCGCTGGTGGGAGCAACGATTGGTTCACCGGTGGCAGCAACGACTGGCTCGTCGGCGGCAGCAACGACTGGTTCGCCGGAAATGTCCGTACGGCCAGCAACGACTGGTGACGGTCGGTAAATCTTTACTGCCCTCTTACATTCGAACCCGGTGAATCCGGAGCGGTATTCCAGATTCACCAACGGGTGATTTACCGGGAATCGGTCGCAGCCCGGTGGGCGCGGGCCCAGGCAGCGCCCGCCGCGATCGCGGCCAGCGTGCCGACGGCGCCCATCACCGCCAGCGCCTGCGGTGCACCGAGCGGTTCTGCGAGCGCGCCCGCGAGCAGGATGCCGAGTCCTTGGCTGCTCTTGAGCGCAGTGCTGGCCACACCGAAGGCCTGTCCCCTTTGGTGGTCCGGCACGGCCTGGACGAAGGCGGCACTCGTGGGCAGGTGGTACGCCGATGCGAGGCCCGACAGCGCCCACAACCCGACAGTGGGCAGCAGGCCGGGCTCCAGCGCGCACAGCACCAGTGGGACGCACGCGCCTGCCGCCAGCGGCCCGATCAGCTTCATCCTGCGCTCAGGCGGCAGGAGAGTGATCAGCCACATGCCCAGTACGGCGCCGGCAGGGCTGGCCGCGAGCAGGAGGCCCGACGCCTCCTTGCCCTGCCCGATGGCGTCGGCGTACGGGACGGCGAGGCCTTCCACGGTGACGTAGAAGCCGGCGATGGCTGCCAGAGAGATCAGCGCGCGCAGCTTCGGCGTACGGAGTACTAGAGAGGTACCGGCGACCAGGTCGCTGAAGTAGCTGGCTCGCGGCTCGTCGCTGACACCCTCCTGCACCGGCGCCGGGCGACTCCGTACGCCGACGGCGATCAGCAGGGCGGACAGCAGGAACGTCCCGGAGTCGAGCAGCAGGCCGCCGGAGACGCCGACGGCGACCACGATCACCCCACCGGTCCCGAAGCCCAGCACCTGGCTGAACTGGACCACCATGTCGTTGGCGGCCTTGCCCAGCACGTAGTGGTCGCCGGGCAGTACTACCGGCAGTGTGGCGGCGCGTGCGGCGTTGAAGGGCGAGCCGAACGCCTGCAGGCCCAGCAGCAGGAGGATGACTGCCCAGAGGGGGAGTGCCTCGATGGCCATCAGAGCGACCACGCCGGCCCTGGCGAGGTCTGTGACGATCATCACCTGACGACGCGGGTAGCGATCGGCGAAACCGGCCAGCAGCGGGCCGAACACCAGGTCCGGGATGAAGGTCAGGGCGTAGGTGAGAGCGGTCAGTCCGGCCGACGCGGTGCGCTCGTAGACGAGGACGGACAAGGCCACCCGGGCCAGCTGATCACCGGCGACGGACAGGATCCCGGCCAGGAACAACGCCCTGAACTCCGTCTGCCCGAACACATCCCGCCAGCGCGCACGCTCGACCCCCACCCCACCAGCCATGCAGAGACCTTAACCACAATCCGTGCTGCCACACCTGCCCGCTGTGACGACAGGGGAATCCCTTCGGCGTGACCTTCCTGACACCGCCGGTGGATCAAGGGTTTGCTCGCGGCGAATCAGTGCCACTTCTCCTGCCCGGGTGTCGATGCGCTTGTCCGGGCCCTCTATCCTGGAGTTCTTCGGTACCGGGGTCTGGGCGGGGCGGCTCCGACCCTGGTACCGGAGTCTTCCTCCCGGGTCGAGCTTCGCTCCCCGGATCGCGAAACTGTCGGTGGTGCGCGGTAGCGTTCGTGGTGCCAGGGGCGGCTCCTGGGCGTGCTTCCTTCTCCTTTCCAAGGCCTAGTAGCGCGTCCGCTCTCCGCCCCTGGCGCTTCCGTCCTGTCGTGTTCACTGCCAGGAGGTTCGATGCCGGACGCGCTCGCCGCGGTGCTGCTGCGGCGCCGACGACTGGTCGACGGCGACCGCCTCACCCCACCGGTGCGCCGGTCCGCCTGGCAGTGGCTGAAGCGACCACTGACCACCCAGGCCGGTCTCGGCGCGCTGCAGGCCGAGCTGATCCAGCGCGGCTTCCTGACCTCCGTCGACCTCTACCGGTACGCCGCGGGCCTCAACCCGCTGGCGCTGACCGGTTTCGGGCGCGACCTGCTCGCTCTGCTCGACCGGGAGTCCGGTGCGGACGCCCAGCACGTCCCCCTGTTCCGCGGCTTCCCGGAGAGCGTGCCCGGCAACACCGAGACCTTCTACGTCAACCGCGTCTTCGCCCGCCTCCTGCAGGAGCCCGAGCAGCCGTGCGTGCTGTGCGGCGAAGTCGGCAAGGTCCACCCGGTCTCACCGTGCGCGCACCTGGTCTGCCGGTCGTGCTGGGACGGCGCCGACTTCAGCGCCTGCCCGCTGTGCCTGCAGCGGATCGATCCGGACGACCCGTTCCTCGAGCCGGGCTTCGACGACGTACCGGCTGATCCCGTCGACGGGGACCGGCTTCGCCTGCTCGGTCTGGCGCCGCGTGATGCCGCCCAGCTCGCGGCGACCGATCTGCTCGCGCGCCGATCGCCCTTGTCCGTGGTCGATCGCGCCGACCTCGCCGTACTGCTGCAGGACGCCGACCCGACCTGGCTCCCGCCGGTCGTCCCGGTCCGCGAAACCCGTGCGGTCGTCGTCGCCCAACTGATGCAGCGGCACCCGTCGGTGGTCGACCTGATCGAGACCGCCACCGACGCCCTCCGCCTGCTCTACGTCCTGATGGACGCCGATCCAGGCCTCCGCACCCCACCCGTACGACGCCGCTCGCTGCCCCGCGCCGTCCGCCGGACGATCCTGGCCCGCCTCGATCACGTACCGCTGGAAGCCCTCGCCGACGACCTCCACCGCCACGAACGCGCGTGGAAACGCCTCGCCGAAAACCTCCACCCCTTCGAGCATGCGGCGCGCTACCCGTCGGCCGCGACGGCGTTCGCGCTGATCCGCCGGACGACGCTCGACCCGGCGACGCCGGCCCATCGCGCCGTCCTGGCCGAAGTCGCTCGGCATCCTTCGATCCGTCTGCAGAACACCCCGGCGGGTGTCCAGTTGGCGACCAACACCTTTGCCAGCAGGGTCGAGGGCGCCTTCGCGGCGGACCAGCCGGTTGCGGCGTTGGACCTGTTGCGCCAGCGCCCCGGCGAGCTCGTACGCCGGCTCGTCCACCTCGCGCGAGTGCTCCCGCCGGACGCGCACGGCGTACTGGTGGAGGCTCTCGGCACCGCCGTCTCCGACGTCTCGCCCGTCGTACTGACCGCCGCGCTCGGCCAGGTCCGCACGCCGCCAGGCGATCTCCGCCTCTTCTTCCCTCGCGGCGGCACCACCAAGGTCTGGACCACCGTCGACGAACGGGAGCCGCTCCCGGCCCCGCTCGCCGCGGCGCTGGCCGGCCTGCTGATCGCCGAACTGTTGCGCAGGGCAACAGCTTTGCCGCGGCTGCGCCGGGGCTTCCTGGACGAGGACCTGAGCCTGCTCGCCGCCCCCGGCAGTGAACGCGCGACCTCGTCGACGCTGCTGCGGATGACCCGGGGGAGCGCTCAGCCGATCCCGATCGACGACGAGCTGCGTCTCTTCCTGCACTGGCAGGAAGCGCCCGGCCAGCGCGTCGACCTCGACCTGTCCGTCGCGGTCTTCGACACCGACTGGGGCTTCGTCGGCCTCTGCGACTACACCCGCCTGCGCTTCGACCAGGACGCCCTGGTCCACTCCGGCGATCTCACCTCCGCGCCCGGCCCGCTCGGCGCGACCGAGTTCGTCGACCTCGATCTCACCGCCGTACGCCGGGTCGGCGGCCGGTACCTGTTGCCCGTCGTCTTCAGCTACAACAACATCCCCTTCGACCGTCTGCGGCGCGGCTTCGCCGGCGTCATGCGCCGCCCGTCCGGCCTGTTCGACCCGCTCGCCGTCGAGGACCGCTTCGACCTCTCCGGCCCGGCGAAGATCCTGATGCCGTTCGGCGTCGACCTGCACACCAAGGAACTGCGCTGGTACGACGTCAACCTCAGCGCCGCCGGGTACCGCCACAGCATCGCCAAGTACGCCGGCCAGCTCGCCCTGATGTCAGCCGCCCTCGAAGAGGTCCACGGCTCCGGCGACCGCGTCTCCCTCTGGGAGATCGCCTGCTGGCACGCGGCCGCGCGGACCGACGAGGTCGTGGTCCGCTGCGCCGACGGCTCCGTCGTCGGCTACGTCCGCACCCCCGACGAGGACACCACCACCTTCGCCCACCGCCTCACCACCCGCCGCGAGCCCGACCGCGTCTGGGACACCGACGCCGCCCAGCGCGCCGACTTCGTCGCCGTCATCACCGCCGACGACCTCACCCCACCCCCAGGCGCCACCGTCTACGCCCTCCACCCCCGTCTGCTCGACCCCACCACCCACAACCTGATCGCGGCCCCCACGCTGCTGTCCCCCCTGACCCCCGACACCCGAGCCCGGCTAGCCACCCACTGACAGCCGCCTCAGCCCCCGCACTCCGTCCCACCCACCCCCGTACGCGCCACCGCCCCCCGACGTACCGGCCCCGCGCTTCACCCCAAGTACCGACCCCCGTACGTCCCACCGCCCCGACGTCCAGCCCCCGCACTCCGTCCCGCCCACCCCCGTACGCGCCACCGCCCCCGACGTACCGGCCCCGCGCTTCACCCCAAGTACCGACCCCCGTACGTCCCACCGCCCCGACGTACCAGCCCCCGCACTCCGCCCCGCCCACCGCCGTACGCGCCACCCCCCGACGTACCGCCCCCCGCGCCTCACCCCAAGTACCGACCCCCGTACGCTCCACCCCCCCCGACGTACCGCCCCCCACGCCTCACCCCAAGTACCGACCCCCGTAGGCCCCGCCTCTCCGCTCCCCACCAGCCCCCACACCCAGCCAGAAGATCGCGGCACTTCACATTCCGGTGACGTGCCGCGGTTCGCCCGCGACGGAATTGCGGGAGCGGAGTACAAAGGAAGTGTCGGCGAAGGGAGCCAACCATGACCTACGACGTGGTGGTGCTCATCGAGCGTGAGATGAGCGAGGGCGACGCCGCGAGGGTCGCCGCCCTGCATGCGAGACACGACGACGCAGTGGACTACCACCTGCTCGTCTCCAGTCATCCGACCGAGGGAATCGCCGGGCCGATGGCCCTGCTCGGGTCCAGTTTCGCCGACGTCGCCGGGCTGTCCGGCGGTGCGGTGAGCAACCGCGCCCGGTCCGGTACGGCGACCGCGCTCGCGGACCCGCAGTACGACCTCGCCTCGGTGATCGAACACAGTTCGCGCCGCCTCCGCGGCCGCAACCCCGGCACGGTCAACGTGTCGATCACCCACGGCGAGATCCTGCTCGCCCTCCGCACCCTGGTGAACAGCACCAAGAGCCAGGAGGTGATCGTCGTCGCCTGGCCCGAGACCGCCGCCCGCTTCGTCTGCTCCGACTGGCCCACCAGAGCCCGCAAGGAGCTCAAGGTCCCCAGAGTCCGCGTCGTGGAACACGACACCTGACCAACGCGGGAGCCGTACCCCGCCCGGCCCCTACGCCGTACGGCGACTGGCGCCGTTTGTGACGACTGCTCCGTTGTTGGACGACTGCTCCGTTGTACCGCGCCAGTCGTCGTACAGGGAGGCAGTCGGCTGTCCACAGGTGGGAGATCGGCGGCTGCGCAGGCACGGGACGACTGCATCTTCAAGGAGTGAACGGGAGACTTGCGGTGGTCGCCGCCGCGCGCGGTGGCTGGTTCGGGCGGAGCGACGCCATCGAGGCGGGGTATTCGGATGCGGAGATCGCCCAGCGCGTCCGCGCCGGCCGGTGGACGCGGCTCTGCCGCGGTGCGTACGCCGAGGCTGATGCCGGCGTGTGGTCGATGCCGCCGTGGGAGCGAGAGGCCTGGATGCACACCCGCGTCGCCAAGGCGTACTTTCGGCGCCTCAACGGTCGGGCGGTGATCAGCCATCAGTCCGCGCTGGTACTGCACGGGCTCGAGATCAGCGATCTGGATCTCCGCCGAGTTCATCTCACCAACCTGAGCGGACCCGGCCGTTCGGGACGGCGCGTCTGTCAGCACGTCGCCGAGCCGCCGATCAGCGCCGTCGTCTCGATCGGTGAGGTCCAGCTGACCTCAGGCCCGAGGGCCGTGATCGAGACCATCCACTCCACGTCGTACCCGGTCGCGGTGTCGGTGGTCGACGCCGCGCTGCGCGAACGCCTGGCCACCGCCGATGAACTGTTCGAGTCCGTCCGCCTCTTCGGCCGGCGACGCGGCGTGCTGGCAGCCGCGCGAGCGGTCGCCTTCGGGGACGGCCTCTCGGAGTCGGTCGGTGAGTCGAGGATGCGCGTCCTGCTGGCCGATCTCGGGCTGCCCGAACCGACCCTCCAGGCGGTCATCACCGACCGGTCCGGCGGGTTCGTCGCCCGCGTGGACTTCCTGCTCGCGGCGTACGGAGTCGTGGTGGAGTTCGACGGCACCGGCAAGTACGCCGGCCGAGAGGCGCTGGTCGCGGAGAAGCTCCGCGAGGACCGGATCCGCGAACTCGGCTACGAGGTCGTCCGCGCGACCTGGTCCGACCTGTCCAGTCCGACAGCCTTCGCCACCCGCCTCCACCGCGCCATCGACCGAGCCACCCCCTCCTGGTCCCGCTACTGACCCAGCCCCTCCGGCGTCACGCCTGAGCCTCCGCACGACGACAGCCCCGGTTTGCGACGACAGCTGCCGAGTACGACGGCTGCTCCCGTCTGCGACGACTGCTCCGTTGTACCGCATCAGTCGTCGCACACCGCGTCAGTCGTCGTACAACGCAACAGTCAGAGGCCTGCTCGGCGCGCGCCGCGGGCTGTTCGCGGGGCTGCTTGACACGGGATGCCTGCCGGACGAACCTAGTGAACCGGTTTGCCCGAGGGCGTGGCTCCGGGTCTGTCGCTTGTCGCGCGGCAGACTAGGGGGCCACACCCTCCGACCAGTTCAGGAGTTCTTGCGTGAAGTCCTACTTCAGCCCCGCGGTCGCGCTGTTCGGATCGGCCGCGTTGCTGGCCGTCGCGGCGTGCTCGGCCGGTTCCGGCTCGTCCTCGGGGACGGGCTCGCCCGGCGCGGACGATTCGCTCGCGATCGGGCTGGTCGCCGAGCCGGCCAGTCTGGACTTCACCACCACGGACGGTGCCGCGATTCCGCAGGCGCTGCTCGGCAACGTCTACAACGGGCTGGTCAAGCAGGACGAGACCGGCAAGATCGTGCCGGACCTGGCCACCTCCTGGAAGGTCTCGGCCGACCGCAAGACGTACAGCTTCACCCTGGTCGGCAACGCGAAGTTCACCAACGGGCAGGCGTTCACCGCCGACGACGCGGTGTTCAGCATCGACCGGGTGAAGACGGCGTGGACGACCTCGCTGAAGTCCGCGATGGACGTGGTCCAGACCGCGAAGGCGGTCTCGCCGACCGAGCTGCAGGTCACCCTGGCCAAGCCGAGCAACGACTGGCTGTTCCGGATGACGACGCGGATCGGCGCGATGTTCTCCAAGACCGGTGTCGACAAGCTGGCCACCGCCCCGGTCGGCACCGGCCCGTACAAGCTCGGCACGTGGAAGCGCGGCGACTCGATCGTGCTGCAGCGCAACGACGCCTACTGGGGGACCAAGCCGCACTTCGGCCAGGTCACGCTGAAGTACTTCAAGGACCCGACCGCGCTGAACAACGCGCTGCTCACCGGCACGATCAACGTGATCGGCACGGTCCAGGCGCCGGAGGCGCTGAACCAGTTCACCAGTAACGACAAGTACCAGGTGATCGAGGGCACGACGAACGGCGAGGTCCTGCTGTCGTTCAACAACTCCCGCGCGCCGCTGTCCGACCTCCGCGTGCGCCAGGCGGTCCGGGCCGCGATCGACCACAAGGCGCTGCTCGACACCTGCTGGGCCGGCCGCGGCAAGCTGATCGGCAGCATGGTGCCGCCGACCGATCCCTGGTACGAGGATCTGACCAGCGTCGCGCCGTACGACCTGGCCAAGGCGAAGTCGTTGCTGCAGGCAGCGGGTGCCACCGGCAAGACGCTGCGGTTGCGCTTGCCAACGTTGCCGTACGCAACCTCTTGCGGCCAGGTGGTGAAGAGCCAGCTGGAGCTGGCCGGGCTGAAGGTGCAGATCGACCAGCTCGAGTTCCCGGCGGCTTGGCTGACCGCCGTACTCAAGAACGCCGACTACGACCTGTCGATCATCGCGCACGTCGAGCCGCGCGACCTGGGCGCGGTGTTCAACGCGAAGTACTACACCCGGTACGACGACCCGACGCTGCAGGCCGACCTGGCCGCGGCCGACGCCGGTGACGAGGCGACGCAGATCGCCGGGATGAAGAAGGCGGCCCGGCGGCTGTCCGAGCAGGCGGCCGGCGACTGGCTGTTCCTGATCCCGAACCTGATGGTCGCCGACAAGGACGTGAAGGGCCTGCCGCAGAACGCGATCACCGAGTCGCTCGACCTGTCCACGCTGTCGCGATGATCCCGCGTCCGGTGTCGCCGACGCGGCTGGAGCTGGTCCGGCGATGATCCTGCGTCTGGTCGAGCGGACCGCGGTGCTGCTGGTCAGCCTCGCGGTCAGCTCGGTGCTGGTGTTCGCGTTCCTCGCCGTACTGCCCGGCGATCCCGCGCGGGTCGCGCTCGGCGTCAACGCCTCCGACGACGCGGTCGCCGAGTTGCGTAACCAGTTCGGGCTCGACCGGCCGTTGCCGACCCAGTACGCCGACTGGCTGACCGGCCTGCTGCATGGCGACTTCGGCACGTCGTACATCTCGAAGGCGGAGATCGGGCCGCAGATCTCCGACCGGTTCCAGGTGACGTTGTGGCTGGTGGTCGTCGGGATGGTGATCGCGCTGCTGGTCGCGGCGCCGGCCGGGACGGTGATGGCCGCGCGGCATCGCAAGGTCTCCGGGCTCGCGCTCTCCGCGGTGTCGCAGGTGGGCGTCGCCGTACCGGCTTTCCTGGCGGGAATCCTGCTGATCATGCTGTTCGCGGTGAAGCTCGGCTGGCTGCCCGCGAACGGGTGGACGCCGCCGGCCGAAGACCCGGGGATGTTCCTGCGCCAGTTGGTGCTGCCGGCGCTGTCTTTGGGGCTCGTGCAGGGCGCGGTGCTGACGCGGTACGTGCGGAGCGCCGTGCTGGATGTACTGCGCGAGGACTACCTGCGCACCGCCCGGGCCAAGGGGCTGCGCCCCTTTCGCGCGTTATGGCGACACGGGCTGCGCAACGCCGCCGTACCGGTGGTCACTGTCCTCGGGTTACAACTTGCGACCCTGCTGATCGGCGCGGTCGTCGTCGAGCGCGTCTTCGTCATCCCCGGCCTCGGCAGCCTGCTGCTGGACGGAGTCTCGAACCGCGATCTCCTGGTGGTCCAGGCCGTGGTGATGGTGCTCGTGGTCGCCGTACTGGTGGTCAACTTCCTCGTCGACCTACTGTACGTCGCGCTGGATCCGCGGCTGCGGGTGAGCCGATGAGCACCGCTGCTGTCGGGCGCCGCCGCTGGAACCCCAGCCTGCTCGTCGGCGGCTTCATCGTTGTCGTGATCGTCCTGCTCGCCCTGGTGTCCTTCGTCTGGACGCCGTACGACGCGACGCTGGTCGACCCCGCCGGCCGCCTGGCCTCGCCGTCGTGGGAGCACTGGCTCGGAACCGACAAGTTCGGCCGCGACATCTTCAGCCAGCTCATGGTCGGCTCGCGGACAACGCTCTTCGTCGGCCTGGTCGCCGTCGGCGTCGCGGCCGTGATCGGTGTCCCGCTCGGCATCCTCGCCGCGATGACCCGGCGCTGGTCGAGCGAACTCATCATGCGCGCCAATGATCTGCTGCTCGCCTTCCCGGCGCTGCTCCTGGCCATCATGTTCGGCGCCGTCTTCGGCGCCAGCACCCTCACTGCCATGGTTGCCATCGGCATCGCCACGATCCCCAGCTTCGCCCGCGTGATCCGCAGCGGTGGGCTGCAGGTGATGCGCACCGAGTACGTCCTGGCCGCCCGCGCCGCCGGGCGCCGGCCGCTGCCGATCGCCGTACGGCACGTCCTGCCGAACGTCGTCAGCCTGATCACGGTGCAGGCGTCGGTCTCCTTCGCCATCGCCGTACTGGCCGAGGCCGCACTGTCCTTCCTCGGCTACGGCACGCCGCCACCGACACCGTCGTGGGGCCGAATGCTCCAGGAATCCCAGGAGTTCCTCTTCAGCGCGCCGCGCCTCGCCGTCTTTCCAGGCCTCGCGATCGCCATCGCCGTCCTCGGCTTCAACCTCCTCGGCGACGGCCTCCGAGACCACTTCGACCCCAAACTGGAGGACCGCCGATGACCCGCCCGGCGGATGCCGCGAGCCCCGCCCCGCCCGTCCCGTCGGCCGATGCGGCACCCTCGGCCGCAGACGCCCCCGGTACGCCCCCGGCCGCTGCCGCGGCCCAGGACGTCCTGACGGTGCGCGGGCTGACGGTGTCGGTCCGCGACCTCCAACTCGTCAGCGACGTCGACCTCTCCGTCGGCCCGGGGGAGCGGGTCGGCCTGATCGGCGAATCCGGCTCCGGCAAGTCCCTCACCGCTCTCAGCCTGCTCGGTCTCCTCCCCGAGGACGTCACGGCGACCGGCTCCGTACGCCTCGCCGGCATCGACCACGACCTGATCGGCGCCGGCGAACGCCGCCTGTCCCGCATCCGCGGCAACCACCTCGCGATGGTCTTCCAGGAACCGATGACAGCGCTCAACCCCACCATGCGCATCGCCGACCAGGTCGCCGAAACGATGCTCATCCACCACACCCGCTCCGGCCGTCGTACGGCGCGATCCGCGGCCATCGACCTCCTCGACCGCGTCGAACTGACCGGCGTAGCCCGCGCCTACCCCCACCAACTCTCCGGTGGCCAACGGCAACGAGTAGTCCTCACCATTGCCCTGGCCAACGATCCCACCCTCCTCATCTGCGACGAACCAACCACCGCTCTCGACGTCACCGTCCAGGCGATGGTCCTCGACCTCATCCTCCGCGGCGTCACCGCCCGCGACGCGGCCCTGCTCTTCATCACCCACGACCTCGCCGTGGTCGCGACGATCTGCCAACGCGTCCTCGTCATGTACGGCGGCCGAGTGGTCGAGTCCGGTCCCGTTCACCAGGTCTTCACCGCCCCCCGCCACCGCTACACCGAAGGCCTCCTCGCCGCCTCCGACCTGGAATCCGCCGACTCCGGCGAGGTCACCTCCGCCGAACCAGCCCGCCGCCGCCTCCCCACCATCCAAGGCACCGTCCCCGCCGCCGGCCACTTCCCCGACGGCTGCGTCTTCCGTACCCGCTGCCCCCAAGCCACCGACCTCTGCACCACCCCACCCCCCTGGACCGGCACCCCCACCACCGGCTACGCCTGCCACCACCCAGCCGGAGCCCCCCATGCCTGAGCCCACCACTCCCGAACAACCGGCCCGTCCCACCTCACCCACCACTCCCGAACAAGGGACCCGCCCCACCTCACCCACCACTCCCGAACAACCGGCCCGTCCCACCCCACCCACCACCCCCGCTGCTGCCAGACCCCACACTTCTTCTTTCCCGGCCGCAGCGACCTCGCCCCGTGCAACCCATCCGGCCGCATGGGCACCTACAGCAACCGGCAACAACCCCCTCATCAAAGTCACCAACCTCACCCGCGACTACCCCCGCCCCCGCACCTCGATCCTCAAGCGCGCCGAGGTGGTCCACGCCCTCAAAGGCGTCACCCTCGACGTCAAACCCGGCGAACGCTTCGGCATCGTCGGCGAATCCGGCTGCGGAAAGTCCACCCTCCTCCGCATCATCGCCGCCCTCGACCGCCCGACCACCGGCAAGGTAGTTGTCGATGGCAAGGACATCACCAACCTCCCCGAACGCCGCCTCCGCTTCCTCCGCGAGAACCTCCAGCTCGTCTTCCAGGACCCGATGAGCTCCCTCGACCCCCGGATGCGCGTCCGCGACATCATCGCCGAACCACTGGTCGTCCAAGGCCACCCCGCCTCAGGCGCCCGAGTGAAAGAACTCCTCGACGCCGTAGGCCTGTCCGCCGACGCCGGCGACCGCTTCCCGCACCAGTTCTCCGGCGGCCAGCGCCAGCGCATCTCCATCGCCCGCGCCCTCGCACCCAACCCCAAGATCCTCATCGCCGACGAACCGGTCAGCGCCCTCGACGTCTCCGTCCGCGCCCAGGTCCTCAACCTGATCTCCGACCTCGTCGACGAACTCGACCTCACCCTCGTGTTCGTCTCCCACGACCTGTCCGTCGTCAAGCACGTCTGCGACCGCGTCGCCGTCATGCACGCCGGCGAAATCGTCGAGACCGGTACGACCGGCGAGGTGTACGCCGCCCCCCGCGCCCCCTATACCCGCCGCCTGGTCGCCGCCATCCCCACCCTCCCCAAAGCCCTCGCCGGCGCAACCCCCCAAGACCTCATCCCGAAGGGAGCCCGAGGATGACCCCGTCCCCACCCGCCGCGCTCCCACCCGACCCGGCCCCCGCAATCCCACCCGACCCACCCGCCGCGCTCCCACCCGCCGCTCTCCCACCCGACCCGGCCCCCGCAATCCCACCCGCCTCCCCTCCCCGGGCCAGCCCCCCACCCACCTCCCAAGTAGTCCTCCAGTTCCCCACCGGCCTCCCCATCGGCGAGTCCTGGGTCGAGGCCCCCACATCCACCCCCGTCCACTTCCCGTACGACGGCACAGCCATCGCCCAAGCCCCCGTAGGCAACACCGCCCTCGCCCACCAGGCCCTCGAGAACGCGCTCTCCGTCCGTCCCCAGGTCGCCCACCTCCCGTCGTACACCCGCAGGTCAGTCCTCCAGGGAGCGCTCTCCGCCCTCTCCACCAGGCGCGAGGAGTTCATCGACCTCCTCATCCTCGAAACCGGCAAACCCCGCGTCGACTGCGTGGTCGAACTCGACCGCACCCTGCTCACCCTCCAGACCGCCGCCGAGGAAGTCGCCCGCCTGCACGGCGAAACCGTCCCCCTCGACCTCCTCCCCAGCGGCGAGAACCTGATCGGCTTCTGGGTCCGCAAACCGATCGGCGTCGTCGTCGGCATCACCGGCTTCAACTACCCGCTCCTGCTCGCCGCCCACAAGATCGCTCCCGCCCTCGCCGCCGGTTGCCCGGTCATCGTCAAACCCGCGCCGCAGACCCCGCTCGCAACCCTCTGGCTCGTCCACCTCTGCCGCGAAGCGCTCGCGGAAGCCGGCGCTCCGAGGTCCGCCGTACAGCTCATCACCGGGGGAGTCGACGTCGGCTCCACGCTCACCACCGACCGCCGCATCGGCGCCGTCTCCTTCACCGGCTCGGCCGCTGTCGGCCACCAGATCGCCCGCGACGCAGCCCCGACGAAGGTCCTCCTCGAACTCGGCTCCAACTCCGCCCTCGTCGTCGCCGAGGACGCCGACCTGGTCGCCGCCGCAGACGCCGTCGTCCGCGGCGGCTACTACGCCTCCGGCCAGGCCTGCATCAGCGTCCAACGCGTGATCGTCGTCGAATCCGTCCGCGCCGCGTTCCTCGCCGAACTCACCCCACGCCTCGACGCAGTCAAGGTCGGCGACCCCCGAGAGAGCGCGACCCGCGTCTCGGCGCTCATCGACGAACGCTCCACCACCCGCGTCAACCTCTGGATCGACGAAGCCGTCACCGCCGGCGCGACCCTTGCCTACCAGGCCCAAGGCAACGATCCACGCATCGTCGGCCCCACCGTCCTGCTCGATCTCCCACACGGCCAACAGGCCTGGGACGAGGAGATCTTCGGTCCGGTCATCGCAATCCGCTCGGTCCCCGACGTCGAGACCGCGTTCCAGGCCGTCAACGACACCCGATACGGTCTGCACGCCGCCGTCTACACGTCATCCCTGGCGACCGCCTTCGCCGCGATCGACCAGCTCGACGTCGGGGGAGTGGTCGTCAACGAGGTCCCCGGCTTCCGCTCCGACGTCATGCCGTACGGCGGGGTGAAGGACTCCGGCACCGGCCGCGAAGGCCCCCGCTTCGCCATCGAAGAGCTCACCACCACCCGCATGGCCATCATCCGCCCCACCCCCTGACCCACCCGCCACCCGACCCGATCAAGTCCCGCCACCCCTGACCCTCCCGCTGATCCCTACAAGGCCTGCCGCCGACCCCGACTACCCGCCGACCCCCACAAGACCCGCCGCCGACCCCGACCACCCGCCGACCCCTGGAAGGTCCCCGTGCCGCACGACTACGCGAACCTGTTCCGCCTAGACGGCCGGCACGCCCTGGTCGTCGGCGCCGGCAGCGGCATCGGCCGCGAAGCCGCCCTCGCCCTGGCCGCCCACGGAGCCCACGTCACCTGCGCCGACCGCGACCTCCCCGCCGCCGAACAAACCGTTGCCCTAGGCAACTCAACGCTCACGCCGTACGAACTGAACATCCTCGACCCCGAAGCGATCACCACCGCAGCCCAAACCCTCGCTCCGGTCGACATCCTCGTCTTCACCGCCGCCACGAACGTCCGCAAACGCATCCTCGACTACACCGGCGAGGAGTTCGACCGCGTCATCGCCCTCAACCTGCGCGCGTCCTTCGACCTCATCCGTGCCTTCGGCCAACAAATGGCCGACCGCGGCCGCGGCAGCATCATCGGCTTCAGCTCCATCCGCGCCACCACCGTCGAACCAGGCCAATCGGTGTACGCGGCAACCAAAGCCGGCCTCGTCCAGCTCCTCCGCACCGCCGCCGCCGAACTCGGCCCCCACGGCGTCCGCGTCAACGCCATCGCCCCCGGCGTCGTCGAAACCCCCCTCACCGAACAGATCAAGTCCAACCAGCCCTGGTACGACGCGTACGCCGCCAAGAGCGCCCTCAACCGCTGGGCCACCCCCGACGAACTAGCCGGCGCCGTCGTCTACCTAGCCTCCGACGCCGCCAGCTTCGTCACGGGTTCGGTCCTCCACGTAGACGCCGGCTGGACCGCCATCGACGGCCGCTTCACCCCACCCAACTGACCGTCGTACTGGAGACACCAGATGAGCCTCGCCGATCTGACCGCCATCGACCTGGTCGCGAAGTACCGCGCCGGCGACCTCTCGCCCGTGCAGGTGATCGACGACGTCCTCGCCCGCGTCGACGAACTCGAACCCCGCCTCCAAGCGACGTACGCGCTCGACCCCGAGGCCGCCCGCCAAGCAGCCCGCGAATCAGAAGCCCGGTACAGGAAGAACGCAGCAGGCCCCCTCGACGGCGTACCAGTCACTGTCAAGGAAAACATCGCCACCCAAGGCACCCCAGTACCCCAAGGCACCGCCGCCACAGAGCTCGTCCCAGCCAAAGAAGACCACCCAGCCGCAGCCCGCCTCCGCCAAGCCGGCGCGGTGATCTTCAGCAAGACGACCATGTCCGAGTACGGCATGCTCTCCTCCGGCGTATCAACCTTCCACCACCTCGCCCGCAACCCCTGGGACCTCACCAAAACCCCCGGCGGCTCCAGCGCCGGCGCCGCCGCGGCAGCCGCCGCCGGCTACGGCCCGATCCACCTAGGCACCGACATCGGCGGCTCCATCCGCCTCCCGGCAGGCTGGTGCGGAGTCATCGGCCTCAAGCCCACCCACGGCCGAGTCGCCGTCGGAAACCCCTACCCAGGCAGGGCCATCGGCCCCATCACCCGTACGGCGTCCGACGCGGCCCTCACCCTCCAGGTCATCTCCGGCCCCGACCGCCGAGACCAGACCTCGCTCCCGCCCTTCACCGACGACCCTCGCCCGCTCGCCCTGCAGGGCACCCACATCGCCCTCCTCCTGGACGCCGGCCCAGGCCTCCCGGTAAACCCCGAAATCACCGCGGCCGTCACCAACGCAGCCCAGACCCTAGAAGCCGTCGGCGCCACCATCACCGAGATCCCGCCGATCATCACCCGCGAGATGCTCGACGGCCTCGACCACTTCTGGCGAGTCCGCTCCGCCGCCGACCTCGCGGCCCTCCCCGAGAACCGCCGCGCCAAGGTCCTCCCCGCCATCCGCGAATGGACCAGCACAGCAGATTCCCTCACCCCGTACGACGTCTTCCACGGCCACACCCAAATGCAGAACATGTCCACCGCCGTCGACCAGGCCTTCGCCGCGTACGACTTCATCCTCTCGCCGACGGCCCCCATCCCGGCCTTCCCCGCCGACCAGGCCTACCCCACCAACAACCCCCTCCAGCCCTTCGAACACATCGCCTTCACCGTCCCGTACAACATGTCCACCCACCCCGCCACCACCGTCAACTGCGGCCACACCTCAACCGGCCTCCCCATCGGCCTCCAAATAGCAGCCCCCCGCTTCCAAGACCTCCGCGCGCTGGCCCTCGCGGCGTACCTGGAGACGATCCTTCCCACCAACCCCTGGCCGACCAACGTCCACCACTGATCAACCGCCGACCGGCCGCCTCGACCACGCTCAACGCAGGCTGGTTTCTCCCCGGCCAGGGGAGTTGATCAGTGGTGGGCGTCGCCGTCTTCAGGTGTCGAGAAGCTGCTGCAGCGACGCCCGCGTCATCGGCCGCTGGAGGAGATCCGAGACCTCGCGCTCGGCGAACGGGGCCCGGTCCGGATCCGACGGATCGATCGCCTCGCAGAGCGTGTTGTACGTCCAGTTGAGCCACCCCGTGACAGCGACCGCGAACGACGTCAGCTCCAGCTCGGGCCATTTCCCGGCGGCCTGCACGTAGCCCTCGCGGAACGCGACGATCGCCGTCCGGTTGAGCGCTGGTCGCAGACCCCAGTGGCCGAGCGCGGACCCGAGTTCCTGCTCAGGCGTGAGCGACCCCGCGAAGTCCCACTCGGTGATCACCAGGTCGTCCCGGTGGCCGACCCGGACGTGCTCCGGGATGAGCGCGCAGTTGCAGAGGAGGAACTCACCGTCGAGATCAGCCTCGATCCCGCGGAGGTCGGCCACCGTGGGCAGCAGGTCGGTCAGTTGATCGACCCACGGCTTCCCGGCGGCGCGGGCCCGCGCGAGCAGTTCGCGCCACTGCGCGTCGTCGCCGCGCGCGGTGAGGTAGGGGTTGACCGGCGTCGTACTCGGCATCGCCAGCGAGTGCAGGATCCCGTACGTCGTACCGATGCCTCGGGCGACGGCTGCCGGCGTCGGGCTGACCGGCGACGGCCCGACCTCGATCCATTCGTGAACCCGCCAGCTCTGTTCGCGCAGGGTCTCGATCAGTCGGCCGCCAGGGCTGCGAACCGGAGTCGGCGCCGCGACACCGGCAGCGACCGCGGCATCGCGCAGTCGGGTTCCGAGCTCGGCCTGGTCGTTCGTGATCCACGGATAGACCGTGACGGCGAGCCAACGCCCGCGATCCGTGCTGATCGACCAGCAGCGCCCCATCGGTGTGAACGCGACAGGGGAGGGCCGCGCGATGACTCGCCCCAATCCGAAGGCGGACGCCAGGTCGTCGGCGAGCCCCTCCGGCGCAACCGGTACAGCGGCCGCCCGGCGTTCGGTCTCAGCCTTCAGCTCGGCCCAGTCGCGCAAGCCGTACTCACCGGCCAACGCCTGCTGGGCCTCGGCCAGCGTCGTACCGGACCGTGACTCACGCAGTGCCGCCAGGAGGTCCTTGGCCTCCTTGCGCAGGAACCCGAGGCTCGGTTTGTCGGGCAGGAATCGCATCGCGCATCCTCTCGCGCCCGGACTCGCACAGGCGGCAAAGAGAGCGCGTCGGACCTGGCTCATCGGGGTGGCTTCCAGCCTGCCGGCGAGTCTCGACGCGGCCCCGGCCGCGCTCCGGCAACGCTAACCGGCGGACGCGACCGAGGTCAACGGGGCTCAGTACTGCCCGTACACCGAGACCGTCGTACCGATCTTCGTTTCCTTGAAGATCTGGCGGATCTGCGGCCGCATCACCCGCACGCACCGGTGCGAGGCCGGGTAGGTCTTGATCAGCGAGTTGGACCGCGAACCGTGCAGCGCGATCCCGGGGCGGTCCTTCAGGAAGTAGATCGAGTCGTACATGTACGCGTCGTCGTACAGGCTGCTCTCGTGCGCGCCGGCCCACTTGCGCCACACCTTGCCGGTGCGGTTCGGGGTGTCGTACCCGGGGGCGCCGGTCGAGACCCAGACGATGCGGCGGTACGTGTTGTCGACGACCTGGTACAGGACCTGGCAGGTCTTGTTGACGTAGATGCCCGCGGGCTTCGTCGGCGCCGGGCGGTTCTTTGCCAGCAGCACCGATCGGACGTCGGCCGTCGTCAGGCGCTCGCGGTTGATCGGCAGGCCGTTCGTCTCGCGCCATGCGCACAGCGCCTGCTTGGTCCGCGCGGTGACCTCGCCGTCGACGTCGCCGACGGGATAACCCCACGCGGCCAGGCGCTTCTCGACCTCGAGCGGGTAGTTGACCTTCACCGGGGTCGTCGGCTTCCCGGTGGTGGGCGTCGCCGTCGGCCGCGTTGTCGGCGTACCGGTCGGCGTCGCGGAAGGCTGCGCGGTCGGCGTCGTGGATGGAGTCGACGGCGTCGCACTCGGCGTACCTGACGACGCAGCAGTCGGCGTACCGGCCGAAGGAGACTTCGCCGGCTCGTCCGCCGCGACATCGGTACACCCGCTGAGCACCACGCCCAGCACCAGCAACCCGGCCACGATTCCCCGTCGACGCGCCACGAAATCCCCTCTCCTCAGGACTTTCAGCGTCGCAGACGGGGCCGTTCCGGGGCGGAAGCCTCGCCGTACTGCGTTCGCTCGCCGAACGCTAGTACTCCGGCAGGGCCGTGGGCGCGGCCGTTCGCCGCGCCGTCACCGAACCGTTGTGATCGGCGCCGGACCGCCCCACGAATCGGTTGCCTCAGGCGCCTACAGCCCGAGATCGCGCAGGAACTCCGGCTTGTACGCCTGCATCACGACGTACCGCGGGTCCGGGACTTCCATGTCGGCGTTCTTCGCCGCGTCCTCGGCCGGGCTGTGCGCGCCCTCGGGCGCACTCGGGTCGGTCCACTCCTGCGCGGCCGGGTTCCACCGGGTGACCGTGTACTCCGCGCTCAGGTTGTCCCCGGCGACGAGTTCCTTGACCGTGCTCTCCGCCTCGCGGGCGTCCTCGAGGGTCTGCGTGTAGAGCAGCATCCGGTTCCCGTCCCGGGTCACCGTCACCTGCCGCCCGAGCCGCTTCCGCGCGTCGTCGTCCAGATCGAGCGCCCGCAGCCGCTCCCAGAACGTCAACCCGTGCTCATCGCTGCCGAGCTCGACAACAACCCGAAACTCCTCATCCGCCATGCGCACACCCTACCGAGCCCGGTACGCCGAACCGTCGCTCGCCTCGACGGCGCATCTGTACGGCGTACTGGGAGCGACGATTGAACGTGAAATCGCCGACGGGACAATCCATTCCGATCCATCGACTAGAGTTCTGAGTCATGGAGCTTCGCCACCTGGAACACTTCATCGCCGTCGCCGAGCAGAAGCACTTCACCCGCGCCGCCGAAGCGATGTCGATCTCCCAGTCGGGCCTGTCCGCCTCCATCCGCGCCCTCGAACGCGAACTCCACGCGTCCCTGTTCGTCCGCAACACCCGCAGCGTCGAGCTCACCGAAGCCGGCCGAGCCCTCCTCTGCGAAGGCCGCCGCACCCTCGCCGCCGCCGAAGCCGCCCGCGACGCCGTCGCCGCCGTCCAGGGCCTCGTCCGCGGGCACCTGACCGTCGGCCTGGAGCAGTGCCTCGGCGTGGTCGACGTACCGGCTCTGCTCGCGAAGTTCCGCTCCGCCTACCCCGGCGTAGAAATCGAGGTCCGCCAAGCCGGCTCGACCCCCATGCTCGACGAACTGGCCTCCGGCCGACTCGACGTAGCCTTCGTAGCCACCTCCGGCCACCCCGTAGACGGCCTGGACCTCCGCCCACTCTCCACCGAATCCATGGTCCTGGTCTGCGCCCCCGACCACCGTCTCTCCGGCGCCCCCGAGGTCTCCCTCCAGGACCTCGCCGGCGAGTCCTTCGTCGACTTCGACCGCACCTGGGGCGCCCGCGCGATCTCCGACCACGCCTTCGCCGCCGCCAACGTCGCCCACCCCGTCACCATCGAGGTCAACGACGTCCACACCCTGCTAGCCCTGGTAGCCCACGACCTGGGCGTAGCCCTGGTCCCCGAACGCATCGCCGCCAAACGAGGCGACCACAAAACCGTCCCCCTCACCCCCGGCGCCGCCTCGGCCTGGCAGGTCTCAGTAGCAGTCCCCACCAGCCCCGCCGCCAGCCTCACCGCCGACGCGCTGATCGGCATGCTCCCAACCACTCGCACGTAACAGCCTGTACGCCGTGCGGTCTGGGCCTGTCGGCGAAAGCGAATCCCGTACGCCGAATCGGGCCGCCCCCCGATCCCTCGGCGAACGACCCGATTCAGTAGCCCTGTCACCGGCGTACCGGCGTACCGGCGTACCGGCGTACCGGCGTACCGGCGTACCGGCGTACCGGCGTACCGGCTTCGTGCTTTTACCAGGCGTAGTCCTCAGGGGAGGTCTTGTAGCCCGGGAAGATCTCGTCGAGGCGGGCAAGTGCCTTCTCATCGAGCTTCAGGTCGACGGCCCGTACGGCGGACTCGAGCTGCTCCATCGTGCGCGGCCCCACGATCGGACCGGTGACCGCCTTCTGGTGCAGCAGCCACGCTAGCGCGAGGTCGCCAGGCTGAGTCCCGAGCTCGTCCGCGAAGTCCTCGTACGCCTCGATCTGCGGCCGCAGCTTCTCGACAGTCTCCTTCGCGCGCCCCTCGAGCCGGCGTACGCCCTCGTTCTCCTTGCGGATCACGCCGCCCAGCAGTCCACCCTGCAGCGGCGACCACGGAATCACGCCGAGACCGTAGTACTCGGCGGCCGGCAGCACCTCCCGCTCCACGTCGCGCACGATCAGGTTGTAGATCGACTGCTCACTCACGAGCCCGGTGAAGTTGCGCTTCTCGGCAGCGGCCTGAGCCTGCGCGATGTGCCAGCCGGCGAAGTTCGACGACCCGGCGTACAGGATCTTGCCCTGCTGAATCGCGACCTCGATCGCCTGCCAGATCTCCTCCCACGGCGTGTCCCGATCCACGTGGTGGAACTGGTACAGATCGATGTAGTCGGTCTGCAGCCGCTTCAGGCTCGCGTCGAGCGCGCGCCGGATGTTGAGCGCCGAGAGCTTGCCCTCGTTGGGCCACCCCTCGCCCATGTCCCCGTACACCTTGGTCGCCAGCACCGTCTTGTGCCGCTTCACCGGGTCCTTCGCGAACCACTCGCCAAGAATCTCCTCGGTCCGCCCCGGGTAGATCGCCCGCCCGTACCCGTTGGCGGTATCGAAGAAGTTGATCCCCTTCTCATGCGCCGCATCCATGATCGCGTGGGAGTCCTCCACGCTCGTGTGAGGCCCGAAGTTCATCGTCCCCAACACGATCCGACTGACCTTCAGTCCCGTCCGCCCAAGCTGAGTAAAGTCCATACCACCCACCCTGCGCGCCCGGCGCTCAGACTTCCAACAGAAGAATCCGCACAGTCCGATCGGCTGAGCTTCTGAGTCGTGCTGCGCAAGCTCGGTTCGGCTGCTGAGTTACCTGCTAGGTAACAATCGTGAGCAGATCGCGGAGGATGCCGTTGATGACGTCACCTATATCGTTAAAATACCACGGCGAGTGCTGAGTCCTACTGCCCTAGGAGTTGCCTTGACGGAGTGGTCGCTTGATATCGGTCAGACGCTGTCGCGGTCGGAGCGAATGCGAATCTATGGCGGCGGACTTCAGGGTGGCATCAACCCTTCGGCTAAATCACCGAATATCTTCATCTACTCCGACCCGTTGATCGCCAGTCGGTATGGATATAACTATGACGGTTGGGCTAACGATTCCGTCTTTCTCTACACGGGAGATGGTAGTAGCGGGGATCAGAAACTGCGAGCCGGAAATCGTAGTGTCGAGCGACACTTGTCGGACGGTAAGGCGCTGCGAGTTTTCGTAGCGGATGGCAAGGTTCCAGGCAAGAATGAGAAGGTCCAGCGGTACCTCGGTGAATTTGTGGTCGATACCGTTCTTCCGTATGTGCGAGCCGAGGCGCCTGATGTCGATAAGGTTCTGAGGTCTGTCATTGTCTTCCGCCTGCGTCCAGTGGGTCAGGTGCTAAGGCGGCCTGAGGATCGAAGCAAGTTCCCTGATGTGGTGAACCGGCCGGAGACGGCGGTGCAGTTGCCGGCTGTTGTGACACCCGATCTGTTGGTGGATGGTGTGCCGCTTGAGGTTGTGGGTGAGACCGAATTCGAGGTGAGCGCCCAAAGTGCACGAGTGGCGTCTCGCCGAGAGTCGCTCTTGGTTGATCGCTTCCGGATCTACCTGGAATCTCTTGGTCATAAAGTTGGACGCTTCGAACTGAGGCCGCCTGCAGAGTTGCGCAGTCTTTATACTGATCTCTTCGATTTCAGCGACGAGACGCTTTATGAAGCGAAGGCTGCTACAACGCGTGAGGCTGTACGGATGGCTATCGGTCAACTGTATGACTACACGCGTCATGTGCCTCAATCTCACTCGTTAGCGGTTCTGCTTCCCGGTGAGCCCTCAAGAGATCTTGTCTCCCTCCTGGCTGCTAGAGACATCCGCTGCGTTTGTGAGGTGGACGGCGACTTCGTCACCGTCACCTAAACCCCCGCTGGCCGTCTAGCCCTCGCGGAAGGTCGCACGTCGCCCAACTGCGCACCGAGTAAGAGATCGTGGTCGCCGGCGTGCTCCCACCGCGCACCGCTGTCTGGTTCCTGACACGCCGGAATCAGACAGCGGTGAGGCCTCCTTCGGAGGTAGCGGCGCTGATGCACTGGAGGGAGCCTGTGGGAGGAGGAATCGTGGACAACCCCGAGGCGAAGGTGCGGCGGCGGGTTCGGGTTTGGTTTGGCGAGCATGTGATTGCGGACTATTGCGCTGAGCCGCTGCTGGCTGATCGGTATGCGAAGGCGATGGCCCGCCGGTTCGCGGGGCTTCGGGTGACGAACGAGGCCTTGAGCGGGGACGGGCCGAGTTCGCGGCCGTTGCCCAATGAGCGGCTTTGGGGGCTGGGGCCGCAGTAGGACCCGCGGGGGAGCTCGCAGGTCTGGACGGCGGCACCTGCGGGATAGCGGTCAGCGAGTTGGTGGGTCGGTTGGGTGGTCGCGTTCAGGCGGACGGCGTACAGAGTCTGGTGGTGCGGTGGAGTGGGCGGATCCTGGAGGTCTGGCGGCGCCGCGGGGAGATGGGTTGCCTTCGATGCCTTTGAGGGCCCTGGCCAGATCCGGCGGAAGCGGCTGACGGATCGGGGCGATGGCCGATGAAGCGCGATGGTCGCTGAGTGTTTGGAGTCTGACCCCTGATGCGCGTTGTAGGCGGCCGGCGGCGACGTCGAAGGGGCGGTTGTGGCCGCGGTGCTCGAAGCAGACGACTTCGCGGTACGGCGGGCCGCCGTCTTCGGCCTCGAACTCGCGGTAGATCAGCCGGTGGGACGGTCCGAGTGTGTGGTTTCCGCGGGTCTCTGGAAGCACCGGCAACTTGATCTCCGCGCAGTCGCTGAGGTCGTGGGCCATGAAACCCAGGCGCTTGCCGTCGAAGTCCGCCTCCTCGCCGTTGGCGATGGCACGCAGGCCGGCGCGGAGGGCGCGGTACTCGCGGTGGCGTAGGCCGCCGGTCTGCTGAGTCGCGGCGGCTCGTTCGAGGGTGCGTAACTGCTGCAGCACCTCGCGGCTGAGGAGGAGACGGTACGGCGTCATTTCGGCTTGCGGAACTCGGAGTCGTCGACGTCTTCGTCGAGGTCCCAGCCAAGTTCGGCGGCCACTTCTTCGATCGGCACCGAGGGACCGCTGGGGTTCTTGAGGCGATGGCGCGCAACGGAGTAGCTGGAGTCGAAGCCTTCTTCGTCGGTGCTGGCCTCGACGAGCGCGCGCCAGACCTCGAAGGGGATGACTACGCCTTCGGGTTGGCCCGCGTCCCCGAAGATCAGGGGTTCGGTGTCGCCGGACCGATATAGGGTCAGAAGGTTCCCGAGGTTCTCCGATGCCGCGGAGGTGGACAGCACCCAGACCGTATCCCCGCCGGGGAGCAGGTGCTGGGTCTCGTCGGAATCCATGGCCGGTCCTTCCAAGTTGTCGAGCGTCGGCATCAGGATAGGAGGGATCCGCGGCTCGCGAGGCGACTTGTCCACAGGCCCCGTACGACCGAAGGCCGGCCCAAGTGGGCCGGCCGGTCGGGACGGTTGATCAGCGGAGGTTGGCGAAGAACTTGCGGAGGTCGGCGACCAGTTCGGTGGGGCGTTCGAGGGAGGCGAAGTGGCCGCCGTCGGGGTAGTTGGTCCAGTGGACGATGTTGGGGTTGTCGCGGTCGGCGAGGGGGCGGATGGTCTTGAAGTCGTCGGCGAAGACGGCGACGCCGGTGGGGGCGTGGTTGAGGGCGGGTTCGGTGCCGGCGTTGGCTTCTTCGTAGTGGTAGCGGCCGGCGGCGGCCGAGGTGTTGGTGAACCAGTAGAGCGAGACCTCGGTGAGGATCTGGTCGGTGGTGACCAGGCTGGTGCCGTTGCCGAAGTTGTTGAAGAGTTCGTTCCAGGCCAGCTGGCCGACCGGGGAGTCGGAGATGCCGACGGCAACGGTCTGCGGGCGGGTGGAGTTGATCGCGTTGTAGCCGCCGACCGACTGGAACCACTGCAGGTGCTCCACTGCGGCGTAGTCCTCACCGGTGAACTTCTCGAACTCAGCCGGGTCGCCGCTGGGGAACGAGAACAGCTGCAGGACGTGCAGGCCGAGGAAGCCGGGAGGGTTCAGCAGGCCGAGTTCGCGGGAGATCATCGCGCCGGCGTCGGAGCCGTGTGTTCCGTACGAGTCGTAGCCGAGCCGCCGCATCAGCTGGTCGAAGGTCTTGGCGACCTGCGCCATCGTCCAGCCGCGCTCGACCAGCGGGGTGCTGAAGCCGAAGCCGGGGATCGACGGTACGACGACCGAGAACGCGTCCGCCTCCGAACCGCCGTACGCGACCGGGTCGGTCAGCGGGCCGATCAGGTCGAGGAAGTCGACGAAGGAGCCGGGGTAGGTGTGGATGAGCAGCAGCGGCGTCGCGCCCTCGACGGCGGACGGGACGTGCAGGAAGTGGACGGTCTGGCCGTCGATCTCGGTCAGGTACTGCGGGAACTCGTTCATCCGGGCCTCCTGGGCCCGCCAGTCGAAGCTGTTCTGCCAGTGGTCGACGGTCTCGCGCAGGTAGTGGTTCGGGGTGCCGAGGTCCCAGTTGTCACCCGGCGCCGGCTCGGGCAGCCGGGTGTTGGCGAGGCGGGCCTGCAGGTCGTCCAGGTCGGCCTGGTCGATCGTGACGGTGAAGGGCCGGATGACGTTCTCGTTGTTGTTCATGGCTCTACCGTAGAAGCCATATAGGAACGTTAGATTCCTATTTGTGCGATCATTTTCCGCATGCGTGAGACGTCGTCGAGATTGCTGTCCTTGTTGTCGCTGCTGCAGACCCGGCCGGCCTGGACCGGGGCCGAGCTGGCGGGCCGGCTCGAGGTCAGTACGCGGACGATCCGGAACGACGTCGACCGGCTGCGCGAGCTCGGGTACCCGATCGACGCGACGCGTGGTCCGGCCGGGCACTACCAGCTCGGGATCGGGGCGAAGATGCCGCCGCTGCTGCTGGACGACGAGGAGGCCGTCGCGGTCGCCGTCGGGCTGCGGACCGGTGCGGGCGTCAGCGGGATGGAGGAGAGCAGCGGGCGTGCGCTGGCGAAGCTCGAGCAGGTCCTGCCGCACCGGCTCCGGCGGCAGGTCAACGCGATCCACACGACGCTGACCAAGGGCCCGGACAACACCGGCTCCAACGTGCCGGATCCGGAGGTCGACCCGGTCGTGGTCACCACGATCGCCGCCGCCATCCGGGACGAGCACTACCTCCGGTTCGAGTACGCCGTACCGGACTCCGAGCCCGGGTTCGCGATCCTGGTCGAGCCGTACCGGTTGATGAGCTGGCAGCGGTACTGGTACCTGGTCGCGCGCGACGAGAAAGGGGCCTGGCGCACCTATCGCGTCGACTGGATGAACTTGCGGATGGCAATCGGCCGGCGGTACCAGCCGCGGCCGATGCCGAACGACGACTACACCGACTTCGTACTGCGCGACGTGGCAACGACCGGGTGGAAGGTACACGCCAGGATCACGGTCTTCGCGTCGGCCGAGGAGGTGCTGGCCCGGATCCACGCTGCTGTAGGGATCGTGGAGCCGGTCGACGATCACACGTGCGTGCTGGTGACCGGCGCGGAGTCGCTCGAGGTCGTTGCCGTGTACATCGGCATGCTCGGCATCGACTTCGAGGTCACGGCCCCGGACGCGTTGGTCGAGCACCTTCGGGTGATCGGGCAACGGTATCTGCGGGCGGTCACTCCGTAGCGCGGTAGGGGCCGAGCCCTAGAGCCCGTTCTGCTTGAGGAAGGCGACGGTTCGGGCCATCGACGTGGGCCAGGCGGGGCCGAAGGCGTGTTCTTCGCCGGGGTAGGTGTACATCGACGCGGGAGCGCCGGCTTTCTTCAGGGCGGCGAGGGTTTTGGTGGACCAGGCGATGGGGCAGGTGGAGTCGGCGGTGCCGTGGTGGATGAGGAGGGGGTCCTTGGCCTGGTCGAAGAAGTTGATGGCGGAGAGGTTGCGCCAGAAGGTGGGGTTGGCGGTGGGGGAGCCGTGGGCTCGGGTGATGGCGGCGGCGGTGGCGGTGTTGGGGCGGGTCCAGCGGTTGAAGTTGTCGACGGCGTCGGAGCTGACGGGGGCGAAGACGACGGCCGCCTTGACGAGGCCGGGCTTGGTGACCAGGGCGTTGTAGGTGACGCCGCCGCCCATCGAGCGGCCGAGCATGCCGATCCGCGCCGGGTCGACGTACTGGGACGTGCGCAGGGCGAGGACCGCGTTGATGGCGTCCTCGGTGTAGCCGAGGCGGAGGTTGACCTCCGACGACGGGTCCTTCGACGACTGCGCGTGGTTGCGGTAGTCGGTGTGCAGTACGACGTACCCGCGGCGCGCGAGGTAGTCCTGCTCGCGCATCAGACCGCGGCCGTTGGTGTAGATCGACAGGTCGATGTGGCCGTGGTTGAGGACGAGCGCGGGGTGTGGCCCGGGCGTCGACGGGACGTTGAGGATGCCGGAGATCGTCAGCGAGCCGCTGGGGTAGGTGACGAAGTACCGCGTGTACGCCGGGTTGCGGGCCAGCACGCGGCCGAGCTTCACCGGGCCGCCGGTGAACTTCTTCGCCGCCAGCGCCTGCAGCGAGACCGGGTCAGGTGCCGGTGCCGCAGGGGTGGAGGGTGGCGGCGGCGAAGGCTCCACGGTGGGCGGGACGGATGACGGAGCGGGTGTGGAGCTGACCGCCGTACTGGGAGCGGACGCAGGGGGTGCCGCGTCGTCCGTCGTCGTGCAGGCGACCGCAGCCGTCATCCCGAGCGCGGCGAGCCCCGCCCACGTCATCTGCCGGTTCATCTCCCCAGTCTGCCGGGCGGCGGAGAAAGCGGAGCGAAAATCCTCGCAACGATCAGAGCCAGCCCAGGCTCGACGCCGTGTCGACGGTCGGCTTGTACTCGGCCGCGACGACACCGGAGTACCCGGCCGACTTCAGGGCGTCCAGAACCGCCGCAAAATCCACCGCGCCGGACCCCGGCTCACCCCGACCAGGGGTGTCGGCCAGCTGGACGTGCGCGAGGTCGGCGCCAAGCGCGGCGGCGGCAGAAACCAGGTCCACCCCGTTGCTCCCGAGGTGGAACGTGTCGAACAGCAGCGAAAGATTCGGCACGTCCTTCAACGGCCCGTCCAGCAACCCCAGTACGTCGGTTGCCGTCAGCAACGGATAGCGCCCGTTCAGGCCCGCGGTCAGCGGCTCGATCAACACCGTTCCGCCAAACCCGGCGACCGCCGCGGCAGCCGACCGGATCGCCTCGACAGCACAGGCCTCCTGCTCTTCAGCGGACCAGCAATCGTCGAGCTGCCCGTACAACAGGTTGAACAGCCGGCACCCGGTCCGCTCCGCGATCTCCACCATCTGCGAGATGTTCGCCGCGAGCTCTTCCTGCCGGTCCGGGTGGGACGCGACGCCGCGTTCGCCGCCGGGGATGTCGCCGCCGTAGAAGTTCAGCGCGCTCAACGTCACGCCCGCGGACTTCAGCGCGGTCACCAGCAGGTCGAGCTAGGCCGGTGACGCGGTCGGTCCAGGGAAGGGCCACCACGACTCGACCAGGTGGAATCCGCGGCGCGAGGCCGCGGCGTACCGGTCCAGGTACGGCAGTTCGGTGAAGAGCATCGACACGTTGGCGCTGACCTCGAAGCCGCGGAAATCTCCTGCGAAAAGGCTAGCACCAGCTCTTGCCACTCATGCAATCTTGTCTAACAATCCTAACCACAGCCCATCCCAGGAGGAGCCGCCGCATGCGCACCGATCCTGACCAAGCGCCCCTGAGCACCGACCGGACTCCGGACTGGCCGGAGCGGGCCACCCGCTGGGCGCAGATCACGCTGGCCGAGGACGACCCGCTGCACTTCGACGCCGGCTTCTGGCTCGACCTGATGCGCGACAGCCGGTCGAACGCGACCTGCATCAGCGCCGGCGGCTACGTCGCCTACTACCCGACGCAGATCGAGTACCACTACCGCAGCCGGTTCCTCGGCGACACCGACCCGTTCGGCGCGCTCGTCGACGGCGCGCGCGAGCTCGGGATGAGCGTGATGGCCCGGGTCGACCCGCACGCGATCCACGCCGACGCGGCCGCGGCGCACTCCGAGTGGCTGGCCCGCGACCTCGACGGCAACGCAATCGAGCACTGGGCCCACCCGGACATCTGGCTGACCTGCGCGTTCACCGGGTACCACCGCGAGTTCATCACCGAGGTGGCGCGCGAGATCGTCCGCGAGTACGACGTCGACGCGATCTTCGCGAACCGCTGGGAGGGCTACAGCGGCATCTCGTACAGCGACGGCGCGCGCAAGTCGTTCCGCGACGAGACCGGTCTCGACCTGCCGGTCGGCGAGCACCAGGAGAACTGGCACGAGTACGTCGGTTGGCGCCGTCGGCAACTGAGCCGGCTGGTGTCGATCTGGGACGAGGCGGTCCGCGACCTCCGCCCGCACACCCGCTTCATCCCCAACCTCGGCGCGCTCGCCGCCCGCGACCTGGATCGCGCGCTGGTCGAGAAGCACTACCCGATCTTCTTCATCGACAAGCAGGGCCGGTCCGGTATCGAGGCGCCGTGGGCGGCCGGCCGCAACGGCAAGCGCAACCGCGGCGTCTTCCCCGATCGCCCGGTCCGGCTGATCACGTCGGTCGGTCCCGAGCACCACCAGTACCGCTGGAAGGACTCGGTCGCGCCGGCCGAGGAGACGAAGACCTGGATCGTCGACGGGTTCGCCCAGGGCGCGTTGCCGTGGTTCACCAAGTTCAACGCGAGCGTCCCGGACCATCGCTGGGTCCCGCCGGTCGTCGAGGCGTTCACCCTGCACGCCAAGGTCGAGCCCGTCCTGAAGGACCTGCGCATCACCGCCGAGGTCGCGCTGCTCGACCCGACGCGCGCCGGGCAACTCCGTACGCCGGACGGCATCGGCCACGAGGACGGCTTCTACCAGGCGCTCGTCGAGGCGCGGGTGCCGTTCGAGTTCGTCTCCGACCAGGAGCTCACGCCCGCCAGGCTCGCGCCGTACAAGGTGATCGTGCTCGCGAACGCCGAGCAACTCGGCGACGACCAGCTGGCTCAGCTCGAGGCCTACGTCCGAACAGGCGGCTCGCTCGTCGCGGCGTACCAGACCTCCCTGTACGACGAACGCGGCCGGCAGCGCGACGACTTCGGCCTCGGTGACGTGCTCGGGGTCAAGCTCGAGGACCCCGCGCGGCAGGTGAAGAACAACTACATCGCACTCACCGGTGAGCACCGCCTCAACCAGGGCTTCGAGGGAACGACCCGGATCATCGGCGGCACTCACATCCTCGGGGTCGCGGCAACAGACGATGCCCAGGTCCCGTTCCGCTTCATCCCCGACTTCCCCGACCTGCCGATGGAGGAGGTCTACCCGCGCGAGGCCCCGGACCGGCCCGCGGTGGTCTGTCGCGAGCACGCCGGCGGCGGGCGGACCGTGTACTTCCCGTTCAACCTCGGCGCGATCTTCTGGGAGGCGCTGCAGACCGACCACGGTCAGCTCGTCGCCAACGCCGTGTCGTGGGCCCTGGGCAAGGTTCCCGAGGTCACCGTCGAGGGCGCCGGCCTGGTTGACCTCGCCGTCCATCGGGGAACCGACGAGGTGGCCGTTGCCCTGGTCAACCTGACCAACCCGATGGCGATGCGCGGCCCGATCCGGGAGACGTTGCCGTTGCCTCCGCAAACCGTGTCGGTCGCCGTTCCCACGGACCAGGTGAGAGCTCGCCTGCTGGTCGCGGAGGTCGATGTCGAGGCAACGGTCGAGAACGGCCGGGCGGTGGTGACGCTCCCGACAGCGGGCCTGCTCGAGATCGTGCACCTGGACTGGAGGTCGTGATGCGGATCGGCTTCGTCGGACTCGGAGTGATGGGTACGCCGATGGCGGCCAATCTCGCACGAGCGGGCCACGAGTTGTTCCTGTACCGCGGACGCGAGGGCCTCGACGGTACGCACTGCGCATCGGCGGCTGAGGCGGCGGCCGAGGCCGAGGTGGTGATCCTGATGCTGCCGGACACCCCCGACGTCGAGAACGCGCTCTTCGGCCCCGAAGGAGTTGCCGAAGGCCTCAAGCCCGGCACGTTGGTGATCGACATGAGCTCGATCTCGCCGGCCGCGACCAAGGAGTTCGCGCAGCGACTCGTTGGGTGTGACTACTTGGACGCGCCGGTCTCCGGTGGTGAGGTCGGCGCGCAGCAGGCGACGTTGACCATCATGGTCGGCGGCAGGCCGGAGGTGTTCGAGCGGGCGCGGCCGTTGTTCGAGACGCTCGGCAAGAACATCACGCTGATCGGCGCGACCGGCGCCGGGCAGACCGCGAAGGTGGCCAACCAGATCGTCGTCGGGCTGACCATCGAGGCGGTCGCGGAGGCGCTGTTGTTCGCGGAGAGGGCGGGCGCGGATCCGGCCGTCGTACGGGAAGCGTTGATGGGTGGGTTCGCTCAGTCGCGGATTCTCGAGCTGCGCGGGGAGCGGATGGTCGAGCAGACCTTCGAGCCCGGCTTCAGGGTCCGCTTGCACCGCAAGGATCTGGCGCTCGCGATCCAGGCAGCGGCCGAGCTCGATCTGGCCCTGCCGAACACTGCCTCGACACAGCAGTTGATGAATGCGGCGATCGCGGACGGCGATGGCGAGCTGGATCATTCGGCGCTCTACAAGACGCTGAGGCGCGGGCGATGAGCCGGCTCTGGTGGCAGGACCCGTTCCGGATGTTCCAGACCAACCTGCGCGAGATCGACGCCGGCCTGGACGTGGAGGAGGTGCTGGACTACCTGGTGGAGTTCGGCGCCGACACCTGGCTGCTGAGCGTCGGCGGCATCCTGTCCAACTACCCGACCGACCTCGACGTCCAGACCCGCAACCCGTACCTCTCCCAGCGCGCCTCCGGCGACCTCGTCGGCGACGCGGTGAAGGCGGCCGGGCGGCGTGGGATCCGGGTGATGGGCCGGATGGACTTCTCCAAGATCGACCACCGGCGGGCCGAGCAGCACCCGGACTGGTGCTTCGTCGACGCGGCCGGCGATCCGCAGGTCTACAACGGCCTGACCAGCGTCTGCCCGAGCGGCGACTACTACCAGGCCAAGCTGTTCGACGTCCTCGACGAGGTGCTCGACCGCTATCCCGTCGACGGCTTCTTCTGCAACTGGATGTCGTTCAACGAGGTCGACTACAGCCGCGCGTACCGCGGCGTCTGCCACTGCCTCGCCTGCATGAGCCGGTACGCCGAGTACGCGCCCGGCGAGAGCCTGCCCGAGGACAAGGGATCGCCCGGGTACGAGACCTGGCAGCGGTTCGCCCGGGAGATCCTCGCGGACCTCACCGGCCGGATCCGCGACCATCTCGCCCAAAGGCGTCCCGAGGCGCCGCTCGTGCTGGGCGACCGCGCCGACATCGTCTTCCACGAGGCGAACAACGCCGTCGGCCGGCCGTTGTGGCACCACCGGACCAGCGAGGCCGTCAGCTCCGCGAAGACCTTCCGCCCGGCCGTTCCAGTGCTGACGAACTCGGTCGGCTTCGTCGACATGCCGTACCGGATGGCCGGCGAGGAGCCGCACCACTTCGCGCAGTACCTGGTGCAGGCGATCGCGCGCGGCGCCAACCCGTCGACGTACATCATGGGCACGCCGAAGGACAACCCGTACGAGTGCCTCCACGTCGCCGGTGAGCTGACCCGGTTCCACCGCGATCACCACGACGTCTACCGCGAGCTCGTGCCCGCGGCAACGACCTTGCTGGTCCGGCCGGACCAGTTCAAGTCGGGCGCGACGCGCGAGTTCCAGGGGCTCTATCTCGCTTTGCTGCAACGGCATGTGCCGTTCGACGTGCTGCCGGAGGAGCGGCTCGGGGACATCGAGCTCGGCCGGTACGCCGTGGTGGTGCTGCCCGATCTCGGCCCCCTGGGTGACGCCCCGGCGATCGACCGGTACTGCGCGGCCGGCGGCGCTGTGGTTGCTACGGGCAACAGTGGGATCGTTGCCGAGGAGATCCAGCTGGAGTGCTTGCCGGCGGTGAGGCGGCTGGCGAGTCACGACACCGAGGAAGCCGTCAGGTCCCTGCACCTGCGGACCGGGTACGGCGTGGTGCCGGTGGTCGGGGCGTTCGATCTGGTCGAGCCGTCGGCGCGCGCCGAGATCGGTCAGAGAGCGCTATCGCGCGCGCCGTACGGACCGCCGGAGAAGTGCTACGGGCATCTCGAGCTGGAGCACGCGGGACGCCTGCGGGCGTCGTACGGGGAAGGCCGGGCGGTGATGCTGCCGTGGACGGTCGGGCGGGCGTACCGCGAGGTCGGGCTGAGCGCGCATCGCGAGCTGGTGGTCGACGAGGTGCTGTGGGCGGGTGGGCAGCAGGTCGAGACCGGGCTGCCGGAGCAGGTCGAGATCGTGCTCGGTGAGTCGGTGGCGGGACGGGTGATCCACCTGCTGAACAGGTCGGGGGATGCCGATCAGAGGTTCGCCGAGCCGCTGCCGATCGGGCCGTCCTGGATCCAGCTGCTGGATGCGGAGAGCGTCGAGCTGCTGCGGGCCGGCGTGCGGCTGCCGGTGATCGACGGCCGCGTGGAGCTGCCCGCGCTCGGGCTCTTCGAGACACTTGTCTTTTGACAAATTGTCAAACAACTATGCATGACCTCTTGACCGTCATGTGTCGGAAACAAACAATGAAGCCACCCTGAGGAAACGGGAGACCGTGATGACCGGACTGGATCGGCGAGGGTTTCTGAGGCTCGCCCTGGGGACGACGGCAGCGAGCCTGTCCGTGGCGGCGGTGGCCGGCTGCGGTGGGAGTGGCGGGGGTGGCGAAGCCGGGGGCAAGACGACGCTGCGGTACGCCTGGTGGGGCAACAACATCCGTCAGCAGAACTACACCAAGGCGCTGCAGCAGTTCAGCACCGCCAACGGCGACATCGGCATCGAGCCGGAGTTCGCCGAGTACAGCGCGTTCCAGGAGCGGATGACCACGCAGATCGCGGCCCGCGACGTACCGGACATCTTCTGGATCGCGTCGCCGCAGGTGATGACGTACGCGAAGAGCAAGCTGTACCGCACGCTCGACGACGTCCCGACGCTGAACTGGGGCGACTACAGCAAGGAGGACCTGGAGACCTTCAAGCTGGGTGGCGAGCTGAACACGGTGCCGTTCGCGATCTTCGTCCCGGTGATCCGGTACAACGAGACGGTCGCGAAGGCCGACGGTGTCACGCTGCCGGCGGACGGCGCGGGCTGGAACTGGGACGCGTTTTCCGAACTGCTCATCACGTACAGCAAGAGCAATCCCGCCAAGCGCAAGGGCACGCCGTACGCGCCGGATCACGACCTCACCTTCGAGGCCTGGCTGCGGCAGCGCGGCGAGCAGTTGTGGACCGAGGACGGCCAGGTCGGCTTCACCGCGGACGGTCTCGGCAGCTGGCTGGAGTGGTGGGAGAAGCTGCGCAAGGCCGGGGCCGCGCTCTCGCTGAGCGAGCAGGAAGGCATGGGTCCCGATTGGGCCCAGGTCGGCAAGAAGGTCCTGGTGAACTTCGGCAACTCCAACCACATCATCGACGACGCGAAGATGTTCCCGCAGGAGAAGTTCCGGCTGCGCGCGATGCCGGTCGACGGCAGTGCCGTGGCCGGGCACAAGTACCTGTACTTCCCGCGGATGGCGATCTACCAGCGCATCGACGACGACAAGCTCGAGGCGGCCGGCAAGGTGCTCGACTACAACGTCAACAACGCCGAGATGCTGAAGACGGTCCGGCTGACGATGGGCGCGCCGACCAACCCGAAGGTCGCCGAGCAGGCGGGCGCGTTCGCCAGCCCGGACGAGAAGGAGATGCTCGCGGTGGTCGCGACCGACCGCGCCGCGCAGCGCAAGCCGCGGTTCGAGGCGCCGCCCGGGTCGAGCACCTGGCGGACCACGATGGCCCGGATCTGCGAGGAGATCGCGCTCGGCAAGCGCGGTGTGTCCGACGGCTCGGCGAAGATGATCGAGGAGATCGCGGCCGGCATCAAGCGAGCGCAATGACCATGCTGACCGACCGCGAGCCGGCGGTCGAGCAACCGGCGGGGCCGAAGCGCAAGCGGCCGGCCTTCCACCTCAACCGGCAGGGCCGGGCCGCCCACATCTTCCTGATCCCGTGGCAGCTCGGCTTCCTGCTGATCACCGCGGTGCCGCTGTTCGCGTCGCTCTACCTCGCCTTCACCGACTACGACATCCTCAACCCGCCGGAGTGGTCCGGGCTGGAGAACTTCCGCCGGATGGTGCACGACGACCAGTTCTGGGCGTCGGTCAAGGTCACCCTCGTGTACGTCGTGGTGTCGGTCCCGCTGCAGCTCGGATTCGCGTTGCTGCTGGCCCTCGTTCTGGATCGCGGGCTGAGCGGTTTGGCCTTCTACCGCAGCGCTTTCTACCTGCCGTCGTTGCTGGGGACCAGCGTCGCGATCGCGATCCTGTGGCGGGAGATCTTCGGCGACGCCGGCCTGATCAACAAGGGCCTGGCGGTGATCGGGATCGACGGCGAGAGCTGGTTGCAGAACCCGAGGACCGCGCTGGCCACGCTGATCATCCTGAACGTCTGGACGTTCGGCTCGCCGATGGTGATCTTCCTGGCCGGGCTGCGGCAGATCCCCGACGAGCTGTACGAGGCGGCGAAGGTGGACGGCGCCGGCGTGTGGCGCCAGTTCACCCACGTCACCGTGCCGCTGCTGACGCCGATCATCTTCTTCAACCTGATCCTGCAGACGATCGGCGCGTTCCAGACCTTCACCCAGGCGCACATCATCAGCGGTGGTACCGGCGGACCGGCGAACTCGACGCTGTTCTACACGCTGTACGTGTACCAGCAGGGATTCGTTGCCTTCGACATGGGCTACGCGTCGGCGCTGGCCTGGGTGCTGATGGCCGTGATCGGCCTGGTCACCGCACTGCACTTCGTCGCGTCCAAGTACTGGGTCTTCTACGGAGACAACTGATGACGCTCATCTCGGCTCCGCCGCTGCGGGAGCGACGGATCAAAGCGGCGCTGAAGCACACCGGGCTGCTGATCTTCGTCGCGTTCATGATCTACCCGCTGGTCTGGATGGTGGTCAGCGCCTTCAAACCGGCCGACCAGATCCTCACCGACCCCGGGCTGATCCCGAAGGACCTCACCCTGGACAACTTCAAGGACGGCTGGCACGCGCTCAACCGGCCGTTCTCGGTGTTCTTCCTGAACTCGCTGCTGGTCACGCTCGGCTCGATCGTCGGCAACCTGTTCAGCTGCTCGCTGACGGCGTACGCGCTGGCCCGGTTGCAGTTCCGGATGCGCAAGGTGTACTTCGCGATCACGCTGGCCTCGGTGATGCTGCCGTTCCACGTGCTGGTGATCCCGCAGTACATCTTCTTCTCCCAGTTCGACCTGGTGAACACCTACTGGCCGCTGCTGATCCCGAAGTTCCTGGCCACCGACGCGTTCTTCGTGTTCCTGATGGTGCAGTTCATCCGGACGCTGCCGCGCGAGCTCGACCGCGCGGCGTGGATCGACGGTGCCGGACCGTTCCTGACCTTCTGGTACGTCGTACTGCCGCTGATGCGCCCCGCCCTGGTGACCACGACGATCTTCACCTTCATCTGGACCTGGAACGACTTCTTCGTACCGCTGATCTACCTGACCCGGACGCAGGTGTTCACTGTGCCGGTGGCGCTGAACTCGATGGTCGACTCCGAGACGCAGACCGGCGTGGGCATGCTGTTCGCGATGTCCCTGCTGTCGTTGCTGCCGATCCTGGTCTTCTTCGCCTTCGCCCAGAAGTACCTGATCCGGGGTATCGCGACGACGGGACTCAAATGATCGTTGTAGTAGGCAAGCACCGGGCCGACCTGGTGGAGGTTGCCGCAGGCACCGAGCTGCGGTTCGTCGACAGCTTCGACGACGTGCCGTTGGAGTCGGTCGAGGCGGTGATCGGGCGGATCCCAGCCGATTTGCTGGCGAAGGCGCCGAAGCTGCGGTGGGTGCACAGCCCGGCCGCGGGCGTCGACGCGGACCTGTCGCCGGAGATGCTGGCGTCGGACGTTGTTCTGACCTCGTCGGTCGGCAACGGCGCGATCCCGTTGGCGGAGCACTCGATGCTGCTCATACTGATGCTGAACCGGGACGTCCCGCGCTGGATGAAGGCGCAGGCCGAGCGCCGCTGGGAGCGGTTCACGCACGGCGAGCTGGCCGGGCTGACGCTCGGGATCTACGGGCTCGGGCACTCGGGTCTCGATCTGGCGGTCAAGGCCAAAACTTTCCACATGCGCGTGATCGGCGTACGACGACGTGCCGGCGAGCCCTCGCCGTACGTCGAGCAGGTGTCCTTCGAGCAACTGCTGGACGAGTCGGACTTCATCGTCGTGACGGCGCCTCGGACTGAAGACACGGCTGGACGCTTCGGGGCCGTGGAGTTCGCCCGGATGAAGGAGTCGGCGTACTTCGTCTGCATCTCGCGCGGCGGGATCGCGGACGACGACGCGCTGCTGGACGCCTTGCGCACCGGGCAGATCGCCGGCGCCGGGTTGGACGCGCACGGGATCGAGCCGTTGCCGCCGGAGAGCGCGTTCTGGGACCTGCCGAACGTGATCGTGACGCCGCACAACGGCGCGACCAGTCCGGGGACCGTCCGGCGTGGCGAGGAGATCGTGCGGGAGAACCTGCGACGCTTCCTGTCAGGGCAGGAACTGGTGAACGTGGTCGACAAGGCTGCGGGCTACTAGCCGGGGGTTGGATGGCCAGTACACTTGCCTGACCATTCGACCGGAAGGGGTGCCCGGTGGGTACCGAATCGAGTCTGGAGCTCGGGCCGTCCTCGCTGACCGAGGCGCTCTACGAGTCGGTGCGCAAGCGCATCGTGAACGGCGACATTCCGCAGGGGGAGAAGCTCACCGAGGTCCGTTTGGCCGGCGAGTACAACGTGGCCCGGCCGACCGCGAAGGCCGTGCTCGAACGGCTGACCGCGCTCGGGCTGCTCCGGCGTACGGCGCACAAGACCGCCGTCGTACCGACGCTCGACGAGGACGAGATCCGCGACCTGTTCTTCAGCCGGGTGACGATCGAGAAGGCCGCGGTCTCCACCCTGGCCACCGGCGGCGAGGTCCCGCCGGCCGCGGCGAAGGCCCAGGTCGCGATCGAGTACGCCGCCCGCGACAAGCTCTTCGAGAACCAGGTCGAGGCCGACATCGCCTTCCACAGTGCGCTGGTCGCGGGCGTCGGCAGCCGGCGGCTGTCGCGGATGCACGAGCTGATCATCGGCGAGGTGCACCTGACGATGGGCCAGTACCAGGCCCACCGCACCGCCAAGCCGTCGACGGTCGCCGCCGAGCACGCGGCGATCCTGCAGGCGATCGAGTCCGCCGACCCGACCGCCGCGGCCGAGCACATGGCGTACCACTTGGAGCAGGCCCAGAGCCGGCTGCTCAGCTCGCTGCAGAAGTCCTGACCTTCGGCCGCGGCCGGGACTTCACCTGCGATCGTGCCGCAGCAGCACGGTCTTGCCGTCGAGCACCCGGGATTCGGTCAGGGGGAGCTCGATGCGGTCCGCGCCCGGCTTGTGCACCGGCTTGCCGCCGCCGAGCACGACCGGGTGCACGATCACGTGGTACTCGTCCAGCAGGTCGAGCTCCGCCAGCGAGTGCGCGACACTCGCGCTCCCGGTGATCAGGATGTCCTTGCCCGGCTGCTGCTTGAGCGCGCGCAGCTCCTCGGGCGAGCGGATCACGCCGGTGCCCCAGCCGAGATCGTCGTCGAGCGTCGTGGAGAGCACCAGCTTCGGCGTCTCCAGCCAGACCGGCGCGAACTCCCGCACGTGCTGCTCATCCGGCTGCAGCTCCAGCGCGTGCGGCCAGTACGACGACATCATGGTCCAGACCGTCCGCCCGTACAGGAACAGATCCGAGCGCTCGGCCAACCCCATCGAGTAGGCACCGAGCTCGGGCCCGAGCTGCGCCCAGTCGAACTCGCCCTTCGGCCCCTCGATGAAACCGTCGAGCGACTGGTGCACGTAGTACATGGTCTTTCGCATGATCCTGCTCCTTCGACGTGGTGGTGCCCAGTGGTCGGAGCGGACCGCGCGGCTTTGACATCGGCCGCGGGACCCGATTCCTTCGCGGCGGGCAGGCCGCCGTCCAGTTGTCCCAGACCATCGCGTGGGCGTTGCCGACGCGGGTGAAGGTGGCGCGCGGGAAGACAGGAAGGAGACGCCGGCGGGTCGGGACAACGTTGGCGCGCCCCAGGAACGGATCGTGGACTCCGTTCCCGGGGCGCGCTCAGTCGGTGCTCGGTCGGTCAGAGGGTCAGCAGGCGCTGGAAGAAGGCTCGGTACTTCTGGAGGGCGCCGCGGAGGTCCTCGGTCGACGGTTCGCCGTCGGACCACTGGCGTTCGAGGTCCTGGTGCTGTTCGTCGAAGGTTGCCGAGAGGCGGTTGAGCAGGTCGTCGACCAGCTTGTCGGCCTCGCTCACGGCCTGGCGCGGATCGTCGACGAAGCCCTGCTGGATGACTTCCCAGCGGGAGCGGAAGTCGACCGCGGCGTCCTCGGCGACGAGCGGTCCGTCGGTCGAGGTCGCCGGCTGCTCAGGTGCGACCTCGACCGGAGCTTCCTCTTCTACTACAGGCTGTTCGTCGTCGATGACCGCTTGTTCGTCGGTCGGGCGGTCGGCGAAGTCAGCGTCGGTGAGGTCGGGCGAACGGTCTTCCGTACGGTCTTCCGGGCGGTCGGTCATGCCTGCTCCTTGGTGTTGTCGTGGTCGGTCAGCAGGGCGTCGACGAGTTGCCGGTACGCCGTGACGGCCTGGCGGAGTTCCTCGGTGTCGGCCTCGCCGCGATCCCGCGCGACGGCGACCCGGTGCGCCGCGCGGTAGTGCTCGGCGACCTCGGGGTGATCGACCGAGATGTCGCTGACCCGCTGGTCGAACTCGTCGACCGGATAGCCGGCCTCGCGCATCATCCGCAGTACGAGCCGGTCGGCGTCCTCGACGGCCTGCCCCGGCTCGTCCACGAACCCGGCCTGCACCGTGTTCCACTCCGCGCGGTAGCGCTCCGCGGTCTCGCCGCTCAGCGGCTGGACGTCGAGCTTGGAGACGCGCCGTTCGCGTCCGCGCAGATCCCGCTCAGCCGTGCGCTTGTCCCCAGACTCCTCGACGGCGTGGTCGTACTCGGGCCCGAACCTGTTCTGCAGCTGCCCGGACCGCTGGCGCTGGTAGAAAAACAGCGCCGCACCGGCCAGTACGACGGCCAGTACCACGATGACGATGATCTCCATCAAATCCTCCAGTCGGGACGTCACCACCTCGTCCCCGACCGGAACAGCACGAGGACCGATGGCTGCGGACCGTGTTCCCGGTCCGTCCAGATCCCCGTGCACCTTCCTCGGTACCCACGCACTCACAGGTGAAGCACGTCGGCCGGTCACCGACGAGGGTCGGTGACCGGCGGTGACGCGGGGCGGTTCAGGCCTTCGGGGCCAGCTTGTGGACGACGATGCCGGACTTGAAGGTGGTGGTGCCGAGCAGTTCGAGGTGGGTCGCGGCCAGGTCCTGGCCCTGGAACATCCGGTCTCCGCTGGCGACCACCGGGCAGACCCAGAAGTGGTACTCGTCGACCAGTTTGTTCTCCAGCAGGGTCTGGGAGAACTCGCCGGTGCCGAACTTCAGCAGGTCGCCGCCTTCGGTCTCCTTCAGGGCCCGGACGGCCTCGACGACGTCGCCTTCGAGCAGTTCGGCGTTCCAGGTCGTCTCCTTCAGGGTCCGCGAGGCGACGTACTTGGGCATCGAGTTGAACTTGTCGGAGTACGGGTCGCCGCTGCGCTGCGACCAGGCCTCGGCGAAGGACTCGTAGGTCTCCCGGCCGAGCAGCAGCGCCTCGGTGCTCTCCATCAGCTGCATGCTGTAGCCGGCGTGCTCGTCGTCCCAGTACGGGCCGCTCCAGTCCTGCGGGTCGGAGATGATGCCGTTGAGGGTGACGAACGTGGTTTCGACGATCTTGCGCATGATGGGTGGTTCCTCTCAGGGTTGGTACGGCGTGTGCAAACGGGCCGTGCGGAGTGCTTTGGCCCACCAGATGAGTTGGTCGAGCGTGGTCTTGACGGAGCCTTCGTAGCCTGAGCCCGGCCTGGGCCAGCTGCCGTCGGCGGCGAACTGCTCCCAGTAGCAGGGCAGGGCCACGGTGTTGCGGATGGCGACCGAGTGCAGCTCGGTGAAGATCTGCCGCAGCTGCGCGGCGGCGTACAGGCCACCGGTCTCCCGGCCGTAGCTGACGATGGCGACCGGCTTGGCGTGCCACTCCTCGTAGTACCAGTCCAGTGCCGTCTTCAGCGGAGCCGGGAAGCTGCTGTTGTACTCCGGCGTCACCACGACGAAGGCGTCGGCAGCTGCGAGCCGGGGAGCCAGTACGGCGACCTCTGCGGGCGCCGGCTGGTCGGCGTCGGTCAGTGTCGCCGGCAGGTTCGCGGCGGCCAGGTCGATCAGGTCGATGTCGAGCTCTGCACGCTTGGTGGCCTGCTGGGCGAACCAGTCGGCCACCGTGGGTCCGAAGCGCCCGCTCCGGGTACTGGCGACGATCACCGCTACGTTCAGTCTCATGTCCACCTCCGCTCTGTTGAGGAAGACTCTGCCGGAGAGGGTTTACGGTTTCTTTCCGGTCCGTTGCGGACGCACCGAAATGTAGGGTGCGGCCATGCGATTCGGGGTGCTAGGGCCGGTAGCGGCGTGGACGGACAGTGGCGAGCCGGTCACCGTGCCGGGGCTGAAGGTACGGGCGCTGCTGGCCGACCTGCTGCTGCACGAGGGCCGGCCGGTGCCGGCGGACCGGCTGCTGGACGATCTGTGGGGCGAGGACCTGCCCGGTAACCCGTCCGGCACGCTGTCGGCGAAGGTGTCGCAGCTGCGGCGCGCCTTCGAGGACGCTGAGCCCGGCTCGCGGGCACTGGTGGTGTCCGGCCCGGCCGGGTACTCGCTGAAGGTCGACAGTGCGACGTACGACGCGCTGCAGTTCACGGCGTACCTGGAGCAGGGGCGGCTGGAGGAGGCGCTCGCGCTGTGGCGCGGCCCGGCGTACGCGGACTTCGCGGACGAGGCCTTTACCGAGACGACCGTAGCCCGGCTGAGCGAGCTGCGGCTGGGGGCGCAGGAGTCTTGCTACACCGACGTGAGTGCGCTGGCTGCGCTGGTTGCCGAGCATCCCTTGCGGGAGCGCCTTCGGGCTGCGCACATCAAGGCGCTGTACCGCGCTGGTCGGCAGAGCGAGGCGCTGGACAGCTACGAGCAGCTGCGCGCGTTGCTAGCTGATGAGCTGGGCCTGGACCCAAGCCCTGAGCTGGTGGCGCTGCAGCAGTCCGTGCTGACTCAGGAGCTTCCGGCCCGGCGAAACAACCTGCCGGCGCAGCTGACTGAGCTGATCGGCCGTGGGGTCGCCCTGGCCGAGATCGACGGGCGGCTGGTGGAGGACCGGCTGGTGACACTGACTGGTCCCGGTGGGGTCGGCAAGACCCGGCTGGCGATCGCTGCGGCTTCGCGGGCCGCCGGGCGGTACAGGGACGGGGTGACGCTGGTTGAGCTGGCCGGTATCGCGTCGGACGCGCTGGACATCACCGGGTCCCTGACTGACGCGCTGCAGGTGGCACTGGATCTGCGGGACGTCGGTGGTGAGGACGTCGTAGACCACCTGGCCGACGTACTGGGGGAGCGGCTGCTAGTCCTCGACAACTGCGAGCACCTGATCAGTGAGGTCGCTGGGTTGACTGACCGGCTGCTGGCCTCTGCTCCAGGGCTGCGCGTGCTGGCGACGAGCCGGGAGCCGCTGGGGTTGACCGGTGAGGCCGTGTGGAACGTGCCGACGCTGGCGGTGCCGTCGCTAGGAGGCTCTCTCGAGGAGCTGCAGGAGTCGACGGCTGTGCAGCTGTTCGTCGCGCGGGCGACTGCGGCGGACCGGGCGTTCGTGCTGGACTCCGCCAGCGCGTCGGCCGTGGCGGTGCTGTGCCGGCGGCTCGACGGGATCCCGCTGGCGCTGGAGCTGGCCGCTACGCGGGTCCGGGCTCTGGGCGTGGCCGGACTCGTTGCGCGGCTCGACGACCGGTTCCGGCTGCTGGCGACCGGCCATCGGGGTGCAGCGCCGCGGCAGCAGACGCTGACGGCGATGATCGACTGGTCGTGGGAGCTGCTGAGTCCTGACGAGCAGGTCGTCCTGCGGCGCCTTGCCGTGCACGCTGACGGCTGTACGCCGGAGGCGGCCGAGGCGGTCTGCGGGGTCGACGTGCTCGACGTACTGGTTCGCCTGGTCGACCGGTCGCTCGTCGTACCGGTGGCTGGTGCTGACGGGATGCGCTACCGGTTGCTGGAGTCTGTGGCGGCGTACTGCGTGGACAAGCTGCACAAGGCCGGCGAGTACGAGTCAACGCGTTCGCTGCATCGGCAGTACTACGTGGAGCTGGCTTCGGTGGCTGCTGGCCACCTGTACGGCGCTGAGCAGGGTGTGTGGCTGCAGCGGCTGGATGACGAGTCCGGGAACCTGCGCAGTGCGCTGGACGGGGCTATCGCCGCAGGCGACGACGTACTGGCTCAGCAGCTCGTCGCTTCGCTTGGCTGGTACTGGTTCCTGCGTGGGCGCTTTGCTGAGGCTCGGCGGTCGCTGGAGGCTGTGCCGGAGACACCTGAGCTGACGGCCTGGCTGGCGGGCTACCTCTACTTGCACGGCGACAGCGAGGCCACGGCTCTGCGCGATCGCTGCATAGCCGAAGTCGGACCGCGGTCGGTGTTCTGGATGGCCCTGCACTGCAGCGATTCCGGAGACCTGACGCAGGCGCTGGCCATGCTGGAGCAGTGCCTGAAGTCGTTCGAGCAGTCCGGTGACCGGTGGGGGATGGCCGCTGTCCTGGCGGCGCGGGCGAAGCATGCGCATGTCCGTGCTGACCTGGAGGCGTTGCGGAGCGACTCTGCCGAGAGTGCTCGGCTGTTCCGTGCGTTGGGCGATCGGTGGGGTCAGCTGCAGGCGCTGGGCTGGCTTGGCTCGCACGCGGAGCTGGTGGGCGACTTCCGGGGCGCGGTGAAGCTGCACACCGAGGCGCTGCGGATGGCGGAGGAGCTGGGGCTGTGGCCGGACGTGGCGGGTGAGTACGGATGGCTCGGCTGGACCGCCGTACGGGAGGGTGACTACGCGCAGGCGACGGCGTACGGCGAGCAGGCGTTCCAGCTGGCGCTGGAGCAGGGCAACCGGCCGATGGAGTCGCTCGGTGCGCTGGTGCTGGGCTTCGCGGCCCGGCGCAGTGGCGCCCTGGACGTCGCCGAGAAGCGGTTGCAGAACCTGATCGACGAGGCCCGGCAGCAGGACGACGCGGTGCTGTACCTGTCGATGGTGCTGGACGAGCAGGGCTTCCTGATGGAGCAGCAGGGCGAGCTGGAGGCTGCGCGTGCGCTGCACGTCGAGGCGTACGAGCTTGGGGTGGAGCAGGAGTCTCGGCGGGCGATGGCGTGGTCGCTCGAGGGCATCGCGGGGGCGGTGGCTGTTGCTGCGCCTGCTGTCGCAGCACGGTGTCTGGGAGCTGCCGTTGTGGTGCGTGAGGTCGAGGGGCTTCCGGTGACCGCAGCGGAGGGTGCGGACGTGCTGCGGATCGAGCAGGCTGTTCGGGCCGTATTGGGCGATCAGTACGACGCCGAGTACGCCGCTGGGCGGCTGCTGACGCTGGAAGAGGCCTACGCGCTGGTGCCGGACGCTGGTTAGTCGGCGAACACCGCGGGGGCGTCGGCGACGATCCGTCGGAGTGTCCTGGTGAACTGGTCGCGCTCCTTGGCCGGCAGCTCGGTCAGCAGCTGCTCCAGCTTCTTGGTGAGCTCGTCGTGGAACCGGTGCAGGGCGTCCAGGCCCTCGGCGGTCAGCGTGACCTTCACGGCCCGGCGGTCCTGCGCGTCCGGCTGGCGTACGACGAGGCCGCGGTGCTCGGCGCGGTCGACCAGACCGGTCAGGCTGGAGCGCTCGACGCCCAGAGTGGCGGACAGCTCGGCCATGCCGGTCGGACGGTTGCCGAGCGAGCAGAGCATCTGGGCCTGGGCGGTGGTGAGGTCGCAGCCGCGCCCGACCTCGGCGTACAGGGTGTGGACGAGGTGGGTGAGGCGGACCAGACTGCTCGCCGTGCTGAGCGTCTCATCCATCCTGGGTCCTCCTGAGTTGTGAATGTTCGTGTCACGAAGTAATTTGTTCGTCAGGACGATAATACGTGACACGAACTAGTTGTGGGGTGTGGACGTGGATTACGGGCACGAGCTGGTCTTCGGAACGTTCCTGACGCCGACGATCGATCAGGTCGACCGCGTGATCGCGCTGGCCCAGCTGACCGAGCAGGCCGGGCTGGACCTGGTCACGCTGCAGGACCACCCGTACCAGCCACGGCTGGCCGACGCGTGGACCCTGCTGAGCGTGATCGCCGCCCACACGCAGACGGTGAAGGTCGCGACCAACGTCGCGAACCTGCCGCTGCGGCATCCCGTCGTACTGGCGCGCAGCGTCGCGTCGCTCGACCTGATCACCGGCGGGCGCGTCGAACTCGGCCTCGGCGCCGGTGGATTCCGCGAGGCCGTCGCTGCGAACGGCGGGCCTGAGCTGACCGCCGGCCAGAGCATCACGGCGCTTGAGGAGGCGCTCGCGATCATCCGCGAGGTGTGGACGCCCGAGGGCGGCGGCATCCGCTTCCCCGGCAAGCACTACACCCTGAACGGCGCCAAGCGCGGCCCAGCTCCCGCGCATCCGGTCGAGATCTGGCTCGGCGCGTACAAGCCCCGCATGCTCGCTTTGACCGGCCGCCTGGCCGACGGCTGGGTCCCGTCCAGCGGCTACACGGGCCCCGACGCGCTCACCGCGATGAACAAGCTCATCGACGAGGCAGCCGTCGAAGCCGGCCGAGACCCGTCGGCCGTCCGTCGCCTCTACAACCTCTCCGGCACCTTCACCGGCTCAGGCGGCTTCCTCCAGGGGCCGGAGCCCCTGTGGATCGAGCAGCTCACGGAGCTGACCCTGACCGAGGGCATGAGCACGTACATCCTGGCGTCCGACAACCCCGACGACATCCGCCGCTTCGCCGAGGTCGCCGAGGGCGTCAAGGAATCAGTAACCGCAGCCCGCGCCGCGGCGATGGCAGCCACCTCCGCCGCGGCGAATGCCGCCGGCTCCGGGGACGTCCACCCCACCAACAACCGCACCGCCGGCTCCGCCGTGTCGGTCTCCGCGCCGGCCTCAGCCACCTTCCCCGTCGTACCGACTCCTCCGTCGACCGAGCGGCGCAGCGACGTACAGGTGTGGGACGAATCAACCCGCCCGACCGGCCCAGCGCTGGACCCGGAGCGCACCTACACGCCGTACCAGCTCTCCTCCGGCGAACACCTGATCCAGGTCCACGACCACCTCCGCGCCGAGCTCGAGCAGATCCACGACCTGGTCGAGCAGGTAGCCGCCGGCTCGATGGGCGTCGGCGCGGCTCGCTCCCACATCAACACCATGACCATGCGCCAGAACAACTGGACCCTCGGCACCTACTGCGAGTCCTACTGCCGCCTCGTCACCACACACCACTCCATCGAGGACGCCTCACTCTTCCCACGCCTGCGCCGAGCCGACGACCGCCTCAAGCCCGTCGTCGACCGCCTCCAGGAAGAGCACCTGGTCATCCACGACGTCCTCGAGAACGTCGACAAGGCGCTCGTCAGCCTGGTCTCCGGCGAAGGCACCCTCGACGACCTCCGCGCCGCCGTCGACCTGCTCGACGACACCCTCCTGTCCCACCTGTCCTACGAAGAACGCGAACTGGTGGAACCACTGGCCCGCCTCGGCGTGATGTAACCCCGTACGCCGTACCGCCTACTTCGCCTCGCCCAGCAGCGACGCGAGGATGTCGAGCAGCCGCAGCGTCGGCGCCTCGGACAGCACCTTGGCCGCCGACGTCGCCGGCTCGGCGATCAACCGCACCTGCAGCGCCTTGAAGTCGCGCACGTTCGCCGGGTTCACCAGGTCGCGGTGCACCGCCGCCAGGAACTCGGCGCCGGCCGACGCCTGGCTGTAGGTCATCCGGATGAAGCTGTCGCTGACCGGGAAGAGGTACGGCCGCTTCAGGTGCAGCAGCTTCGCCTTCTTCGCCTGCCCGAACCCACGGTGCCCGGAGAACTTCTCGTCCAGCGCGATCGCCGCCTCGAACAGCTCCGACCCCGGCGCTGCGTCCTCGAGCTTCGCGCCCACCGGGATCGCCGCGAACTCCTTGTCCGCGTCCACCTCCAGCAGCCACGGAATGTCCAGCGCGCGCAGGTCCGACCCGATCACCATCGTCCGCGCGAGATCCTCGAGCGTCACCTTGTCCGGCTCCGACCCACCCACCGTGGTCAGCCCCGGAAGCCCGTCGTAGTACCGCAGCACCGCGCCGTTGGACTCGCAGTAGATCCGCAACTGCGCGATCGCCTCGTCCACGACGATCTTCCGACTACCGATGTTCATGAGCCACACCCTCACACTCTTGGTGGCGAACCCGCCAGCCGGATTGGGCGATCCGACCGGGAATCCGATCAAATCCGGATGCGGTGCATCGTAGGGGAAGACCACCGGTCCCCGCCCACAGGGTGACCGCCCCACTTGTCCACAGCCGACAACAAAGCCCCCCGTAACCACCAGCGACCACCGTAAACTCTCCGTGACGGCAACCAACCGAACGGAGACAGCAGATGCAGGCAGCCCGCCGGACCTTGTCTGCCCTCCTCGCGTTCCTTCTCATCGTCTCCGTAATCACGGCGACCGGCCCGACCGCGTACGCCGAGGACGGCACCTGCGTCCACGTCGACGTCAGCATCACCGCCGGCGGCGAGCTCCTGACCAAAGGCCCCCAGATCGCCAACGACGGCGGCTTCGGCCACGCGGGCACGGGCCAGACCTTCACCTTCAAGGCCCGGACCTTCGCTCCGTCGATGAACATCTGCGCCATGCAGCTGACCGACCTCCGCACCTGGCAGGTCAGCGGCTGGCCCTGCACCAACCACCCGAAACCCAAGCCGGCCCGAACGCAGTCGCTCACCTGGTCCGTCGCCGTTCCACTGGACTGCGAAGTGCCGTCCTCACCCGGCCTGCTGGCAGCCTCCCTGACGAACGGCAAGGGGTCAGCGACCGGGAACGTCAACCTCTACGCGGGCGCACCCGGATTCGTGCTGCCGGACAAACAGGCGCGCGGCCTGTTCGGCCCGTTCGCGATGCAGTCCGATCCGGTGAACTCCCTGACCGGTGCCTTGACGGCGGTCGAGACGGACGCGGCGGTGGCCGGCCTCGGCGTGCCGCTCAGCGTCGACAGGACCTACAACTCGAACGACACGACCACCGGCGCGCTCGGCCCCGGCTGGCGTCCGTCGTACTCGGACAAGCTGGTGCTCACCGGCCGCTCGGCGACGTACCTGGCCTCGGACGGCCGGGAGATCGCCTTCACCCCACGCGGCACGGGCTTCGTCGTCGAGCCGGGCGCCGCGCGGTTCACCCTTGGACGCTCGGGGACGGACTTTGTCCTGACCGACGTCGACCAGCAACGGATGCGGTTCTCGTCGTCCGGCGAGCTGCTGTCGATCCTCGACCGTAACGGCCAAGGCCTGACGATCACCCGGGAGTCGGGCCGGATCGGCTCCGTCATCAACGGCCGCAGGTCGCTCGACTACTCCTACGACGAGGCCGGTCTCCTGACGGCGGTGGTGCTCGCCGCTCCGGGAGCGGAGGCTCGCAGGGTCCAGTACGAGTACTCCGACGGCAAGCTCGTCGCCGCCACGACTCCCGGCGGCGTCAGGACGGAGTACGGGTACGGCACCGCGGGCCGGTTGAGCACGGAGAAGCGCGGCACCGGCAGCCGCCCGACCCTGACGACCGAGTACGACGAGAACGGTCGCGTCGTCAGCCAAACCGACGGCAAGGGCGCCAGGAGTACGTGGACCTGGGAAGACGCCGGGATCCGCGGCAAGTCCACGATGACGGACCCGACCGGCGGCCGGTGGACCAACGAGTACGAGCGGAACTGGCTCGTCCGCCAGGCCGACCCGACGGGCGTCGCGGTCACCTTCCACTACGACTCCGCGGGCAACCTGATCCGCGTCTTCGACCCGCTGGGTCACGGCGCCCGCCACACGTACGACGCTCTCGGTCGCGTGACCAGCTCCACCGACGCGGCAGGCTTCACCACCCGGCGCTCCTACAACAGCGCGAACGATCCTGTCTCGATCAGCGATCCGCTCGGCCGCCGCTCGACCTTCGGCTACGACGCCCGAGGCAACCTGACCACCACCTCGTACGCCGGGAGGACCTCGTCGGTCACCTACGACGAGCGCGGTCTGCCGGTGTCGGTCCGGGACGGCACTGGCCGGACGACCCGGTCCACCTATTCGCCGGACGGCGATCTGACCAGCACCACCGATCCGGCCGGCAACGTCACGAAGTACACACCGGACGGTTGGGGCCGACCTTCCAAGGTCACGGGGCCGCGCGGCCAGACGAGCACCTTCACCTACTCCGCCGACGACCAACCCCTCGAGCAGCACGGACCGCTGGACCAGAACACCCGCCTGGACTACGACGACCACGGCCGGCTCTCGGCCTCGACCGACCCGCGCGGCGGCACGACCCGCTACCGCTATGACGACGCCGGTCAGCTGGTCAGCGTCACCGCACCGTCCTTGCCAGAGGCAGCTTTTGAGTTCGATGCCTCTGGTCGACTGGTCGAACAGACCGACGCGAGCGGGCGGACCCAGACCTCGGCGTACGATGCAGCCGGCCGGCTGACCGCGACGACGTACGGCGGCCGCACCTGGCGCTTCGCCCACGACAAGGCCGGCCGCCGGGTCCGGACGACGCTCCCTTCCGGCAAGGCGGCGTCCTTCACCCTCGACGCCCGCGGCGCGCTGACCCGCGTCGACTACTCCGACAAGACGCCGTCGAACTCCTTCACCTGGGACGCCGCGGGCCGTCGTACGACGACGACCGACGTCGGCGGCGTCACCCGCTTCGGCTACGACACCTTTGACCGGCTGACCTCCGTGAACCGGCCCGGCTCGACCATCGCCTACACGTGGGACCAGGCAGGCAACCTGCAATCCCGCAGCGCGGCCGGCCACACGGAGACCTACACCTGGGACGCCGTCAACCGCCTCACCTCGGCCAAGGTCGACGGCAAACCCGCGGCCACCTACGCGTACGACGTCACCCGCGGTTCGATCACGACCCGACGCCCGTCCGGTCTCACCGAAACCCGGCGGTACGACCTCCTCGGGCGCGAGACCGAGCTCCGCCAGACTCAGCCCGGGAGGCCTCTCCGGACCGTCGTGTCCTCCTACGACGCAGGCGACAACCTGGTCCTCACAAACGACTCAGCCACGGGCAAGGCCGCCTACACGTACGACGCCCTCGATCAGCTGACCGCGGTCTGCTACGCGGTCGACCAGTGCACCGACGACGCCGAGGACTACATCCGCTACGCCTACGACGGCGCAGGCAACCGGACCTGGGAGGAACGCCCGAGCGCCACGAAGTGGTCCCTGTTCGGTCCCGGCAACGAACTCCAAGGCGCCATCACCGCACCCAAGGGCTACCCGAAGGTGCCGCCCGTAGGCGCCTTCAACACCTACGACGCGGACGGCAACCTCACCTCCGACGGCACCACCACCTACACCTGGACCGCCGCTGGCAAGCCCGCCTCCTCAACCACGGCCACCGGTAAGACCACCTACACCCACGCCGCCGACGGCCGCCGCCTGAGGCGCCACGAACCTTCCGGACAGTGACCCAACTAAGATTGGGTTGTCTGGAAAGGGAAGATGTTGCCGCGTCCGAAAAAGAATTTCACTCCTGAGTATCGGGAGGAAGCCGTGAAGTCGGTGATCGAGACTTCACGTCCTGTCGCTCAGGTTGCCAGGGAGTTGGGCATCAACCCGGGAACCCTCAGTAACTGGGTGAGCGCCTATAAGCGTGACCATGCCGGCGAGGAACCGGCACTCAGTGTGAATGAGCGTGCCAGGCTCCGCGAGTTGGAGCGGGAGACGCGGGAACTCCGGATGGAGAACGAGTTCCTGAAAAAAGCCGCAGCATACTTCGCCAAGGATCATCGTTGAGCGACAAGTTCGAGTTCATCGACGCGGAATATGCAGACAGTCTGACCGGGAAGAACGAAGACGCGCCGTCGATTGTGAAGATGTGCCGATGGCTCGGGGTGAAGCGATCCAGTTTCAACGATTGGCGCAGCCGGCCGGCGTCGGCGACCGTGAAGCGCCAAGGCGAACTCAAGTTGATCATCGCCAAGTCATTCGAGGAGTCCGACGAGACCTACGGATACCGGCGCGTGCATGCTGACCTGATCGCGTGGGGCGTCGGCTGCGGGCTGGAGTTGGTGCGCAAACTCATGCGGGAACTGGGCCTGGAGCCGTGCCAGCCGCGGCCGTGGCGGCACAGCCTGACTGAGCAGGACGGCCAGGCCGGCCCGATCCCTGACCTGGTCGCGCGAGACTTCACCGCCGACGGGCCCGGCGTCAAGATGGTCGGTGACATCACCTATGTATCGACTTGGGAAGGCTGGTTGTATCTGGCGACTGTGATCGATTGCCACACCAAAGCCGTGATCGGGTGGGCGATGGGCGACAACTACAAGACCCCACTCATCGAAGCAGCCATCGAAATGGCTGCCCGGAATCAGGAGCTCTCCGACGGCGCGATCTTCCACTCCGACCGGGGAAGTAATTACACATCCGCCCAGTTCGCCGAGACATTGAAGAATAACAACATTCGTCAATCAGTCGGCCGGACTGGCATCTGCTACGACAATGCGATGGCGGAATCGTTCTTCGGAGCACTGAAGAACGAACGCACCCACCGCACCGAATACCCGACCCGGGAACAAGCACGCCGCGATATTGCCCGATACATCGAATTACGCTACAATACCAAACGTCGCCACTCGGGGCTCGGCTACAAGACCCCGCAGCAAGTCCACGAAGATTACCTCGAATTACAGTCTGCAGCGTGAACTAACCGTTAAAAGGCTGTCCGGAAAACGCGTGGCACCTCAGCCTCACCGAATCCACCACGGGCAAGACCACCCGCTACCTCTGGGACTCCCTCTCACCCCAGATCCTCAGCACGACGGATGGCAAAGCCACCACCCGCCACACCTACGGTCGAGGCCTCCTCTCCACCACAGCCCTCACCAAGTCAACCGCCCACACCACAACGCCCACAGGCACAGTCCTCTCAACCGGCGACGCCCCCCGCGCCTACGAACCCTTCGGCACCCAACGACCATCCGCACCTCCCGCCCCCACCCCGTCCCCAGGCTTCGCCGGCGGCCTCCAACTCCCCAACGGCAACTACCTCCTGGGCCAACGCGAGTACAACCCCACCGCCGGCACCTTCCTCTCTCCAGACCAAGGCGCCTCGTCCCACCCGTACGGCTACGCCGGCAACAACCCCCTCACCAACACCGACCTCACCGGCCTCAACGACATCAACGGCACCCTCACCGACGTCTCCCACATCTCCGGCTGGATCTCGATCGGCACCATCACGGTCGCGGTGGGTTGCACCATCTATCGCCCCTGCGCGCCGGCTATCCCGGTGCTGATGCAGGTTTCTTCGGCGACCGGGATGGCATCCGGTCTCGCCGGGGGTGTACTGACCGCCGAGGCCTGCGTAGTCAAAGGCAACTGTTCCGATCTTGCGGCGAACTTGGCCATCATCGGCATCACGAGCCGTCTCCCCGGTGGAACAGGTCAAGCGGCACGTCAGTTCGAGCACCAAGCAGGACTGCGGACGCGCGTGATCCACTTCCGTCCGAATGCCGCCGATCCCAAGTGGGGGTTGACCGCGCTGCATCTGGAGAAGCACGTGTTCGGGTCAGGCTCAAAGTCCCTGCGCAGCATTGATCCGGGAGGAACGACAGACCAGTGGTTCGAGTACGTGCAGGAGTTGGCGTCCAGACCGCCGACAGAAATTCAAGGCAATGGGATCCAGGATATTATCGGCATGTTCCCGCGAGCTGATGGTGCCGGCAATTTCAGGCTGGGCATCAGAATCTCACCGAATGAGGATGGATCATTTGATCTCGTGACTATCTTGACGAAACAGGTGCCGTGATGTTCGAGTGTCCAGTGTGCTTTACAGAGACTTTGGATGTGAAGCCGTATGAGACTTGGCCGCCGCCTCCGGGGTTGGTCCTGCAGCCTCCCTACGAGAAGTACCTCGGGCGGCCGTCATACGAGGTGTGCCGGAGATGCGGGTTCGAGTTCGGAAACGATGACAATCCAGGAACCGCGCCGCCGTCGACCTTCGAAGAATATCGCGCTGAGTGGGAGGCCGAAGGCAGTCCCTGGTTCGATTGGCGAACGGCGCCGGACTGACCAAGAATCGCCATTCAGACGGCGAGGTCGGTTTCTGGCCTTGCCGTGGGACATGATCGTGAGGATTGGGTTCTGGTCCTCTCTTCCATTCAGAGAGTGGTTGATGAGGCTGATCCAGATTGGTTATTGGGGCCATGGCAACCGATCGTGGCCGGATCCGCTGTCTGTCGCGGACCCGTGCTGGGACAAGTGCGAGCGCGATGTCACAGCGGTCTATCTGCGCCACGGGGTGGTCGCCTGGGCGTACTTGGGGCCGACAGCCTGTCGGATCTGTGGTCAGCGGAACGGATCGCTTGAGTTGACTGACTGCCGCGCCGGGTGCAGGAGATGCAAGGCGCGATCGCGGCCGCCGAGCCGGAGTCCCTCGACGCGCCCGGTTCGCTCGAGGGCGGCGCTACGTGTGGCCTGAAGGGGCTGAGTCACTACCTGATCGAGCATAAGGTTCGGTTGCCTGAGGTCTTCGTCGAGCATGTCAGGACGCAGCGGGAACAGCTGGACGACCATGAGATCGACGATTCCTGGTGGCGAGGCTTTCGACGGTGACTTCGGAGGGATCAGCTGGATGTTCCCGTGAATGCTCCGACAGAAAAGTTCAAGATCAGTGGCAGAGGCAGGATCATCGATGATCCGGGCGGTGTCTGGATCATGTTCCATCCTAGGAGCGGTGGATGAAGCTCATTCGTATCGGTTACTGGTCCGACGGGGACGAGACGTGGCCGGACGTTCACGGGTTCGTGGATGCGGATTGGGATGAGGACGAACGGCTGGACGCCGTTCACTATCTGCGGCGGGGAGTCCTCGTTCATGCCTACTTGGGGCTGTCGAGGTGTCGGATGTGTGGCAAATTCAACGGCTCGGTGGAGCTCAGTGACCTCGTGTACGTCTGGCCTGAGGGGTTGGCGCACTACGTCTCCGAGCACAACGTGAGGCTGCCGGGCGAGTTCATGGGTCACATCAAGACACGGACCGACCTGATGGACGACGTCGAGATCGACGACTCCTGGTGGCGGGGTCTTCGACGGTGACTGCTGTGGGGCTTTGGGTCTGTCTCGGTTGTCCACAGGTCGCGTCAAAGCGCCCTCGTTGTCGCCTGCGGTCGCCATAACCTTTCGCTGGGGCTCATCGGAGACAGGAGAATCGGCGGTGGCACATCCTGAGATCACCTTTGGTGGGGACGCTGAGTTTCTTCGGGCTTTCGACAGCGCGGTCGTGGCTGCGGGTGGGCGGCGGAGGTGCTCGCCGACGACTTTGGTCGGGGGCTGGAGGGAGTTTGTTCGGGAGTGCGAGGACGGGTATCTGGACGACATCGAGGAGTTTCATTTCGATCTGTCGGTCCGTGGGCTGATCGAGAAGTTGCGGCGGGATCCGGAGCTGTTGCGGTTTCGGGAGTTGGACTGGGTGTGGGCGGAGATCTCGGCTGTTGACGTGAGGTATCGGGCGTTGCTGGTACCTAAGGGCGGCACGTATCCGCAGTCTTGGTGGAAGGCGGGGATTCCTCGGAAGGCGGGGCCGGAGTTGGCGGCGGAGTTTTTGACGCTGTACGGCGTACGGGTGGAGGTGGTCGATCGGTGAGCGGTGTGGAGGGTGGGTGTTCGACGGAGTTGGTGAGTGCGGGTTGGTGCGGTGCGCCGAGCGCACCGCCGAGAGCTACGGAGGCGTTCAGGTTGGTGCTCGCGTGCTGGGGCGACGGTGGGTTCCGCTCGTCGGTCGGTGGTGCTGCTGTTGATCAGCTCGAGGTGGGTGTTGGGCGGGCGCGATGTTGAGTCGGGAAGAGGAGCTGCGGCGGCTGCTGAGTGAGGAGATCTCGCAGCTGGTGGGGGATGAGGCCCCTCAGGGGATTGGGGTGCAGCTCGCGGTGGGGGTTGTTGACAGTGCGTCCGCGTTGGAGCGGTGTCGTGAGGTGCTGAGTGTTGTCTTGCGCTTTGGTGAGGAGGACTGGCCGAGTCTGGAGCGGTGGACTGTGGAGTTGCCGCGGTGGTTTGTCGAGGCGTGTGGGGTGGAGGAGACGGCGGAGAAGTCGTTGGAGGAGCGGGCGGATCTCTCGCCTGAGGAGCGGTGGGACCTTGCCGATGCCGAGCCGTGGCGGTTGTCGGAATGGCTGGAGTGGCTGCGTCCGAGTCGGCGGACCTGGCATTGGCTGGGGGCTTCCACTGGTGATGGCCGTACGTTGACTGTTTCGTTGGACACTCCTGGTGCACCGTCGCCGACCGGTGCGCTGGAATGGCTCCTCGAAGTTGCAGGGCTGTTCGAGTGTCCGGTGTGTGGTGGGAACTATCTGACCGTCAAGCCGTACGAGACCTGGCCACCGCCTCCTGAGCTGGATATGCGTCCGCCGTACGAGGAGCACCTGGGGCGGCCGTGGTTCGACAGCTGTAGATGCGAGAAAGGACGCCGGCCTTGGTCGCCTCCGCCAAGCTGAAACTCATCGGCTACTGGGGTGGTCCGAGTGCGCAGGACTGGCCGAATCCTCACGAGTTCGTCGACCCGAGCTGGGACCGCGACGAGCGGGAGACGGTGCGGGAGTACCTGGAGGATGGCTTTGTGCTCCGGGCCTTCGGAGGGATCTCGCGCTGCCGTTTCTGCGACCAGCCGAACGGGGCCCTGGAGCGTACCGATGGTCAGTGGTACTGGCCGGACGGTCTTGCTCACTACCTGGCGGAGCATGACGTTCGTCTGCCGCAGAGCTTTGTCGACCATGTTCTCGCTCTGGTTGACCGGCTTGAAGTGGTGGAGCGGGAGGTTGAGTGGTGGCGGTCTCAGAGTGGTTGTCGGCCGGCTGAGGATTAGGCGACGTCGGGGCGGGTCATCAGGGGTGCTTGGAGGTGCAGGGGCAGGTTGGGGGTTGTCAGGGGGACGACGTTCCATCGTGCTGTAGCTGTGCCTGTGGTGGCGTCGATGGTCAGGCGGACTCGGTGGGGTGTGGTGATGACGTAGAGGTCGGCGGTGAAGGTGTTGGCTTGCCAGGCGCCGGCGGCCACGACGGGGCGGCCTAGAGGTGAGGACTCTTGCCATTCGTTGTGACCGACCTTGAGGGTCAGGGTGGGGCCTAGGTGCAGGAGCCATCCGCTGTCGGTGGGGGCTAGGAGCACTGGGGTTTCGTGGGGGAGGGCTGAGTCCTCGGGGGAGGCGTCGATGGTGGCCTTGGTGGGGCTGGGTTGGGGCTGGTGGGTTGGGGTGGCTGTGCCTGGGACTGGTTTGAGGGACAGGTGTTGAAGCTGGTTGGTGAGGGTGTGTTGGTGGGCTGCGGTTGGGGCGTCGGCCGCGGCGTCCAGGTGGGGGAGGAGGTGGTCCCAGAAGAGGGCGGGTAGGGCGTCTGTGGGGTCTACTGCGCCGGTGAAGGCGATCACCAGGTCGTGGGAGGGGACGACCAGGCAGGACTGGCCGAAGGAGCCGTGGCCGTGGTAGCCGTGGCGGCTGATCCAGAACTGGTAGCCGTAGCCGTTCTGAAAGTCTGGGTTCGGTTTCCAGTTCGGGAGGGGGAGGGTTTCGATGTGGCGGCTGGTTGCTCGCTCGACCCATTCGCCCGGGATCAGTTGGCGGTCGCCCCAGCGGCCTTTGCGGAGGAGGAGTTCGCCGAAGGCGGCGATGGCCTCGGTGGTGAGATGCAGGCCGTGGAAGCCGAAGGCGGCGCCGCTGGCTACTCGGTCCCACTCGGCGTGGTCGATGCCAATCGGATTGAAGAGGCGCTCATCAAGGAACTCGGGGAGGCCTTGGCTGGTGACTCGTTCGACCATGCGGGCCAGGACGTACGTCGTCGCGTTGTCGTAGACGTGCTTGGTGCCCTCGGTGGTGGAGAAGGGTACGCGGAGGAAGCCCTTGGTCAGGTCGTTCGGTTCGAGTTCCCAGGCTTCGGTGAGGCTGTCCGTGGGGTGCCCGACCGTCATGGTGAGCAGGTGGTGGACGGTGAGGCGGCGGCCCTGTTCTGGGATGGCGGTCGGGACGTGGTCGGGGAGTACGTCAACCACTCGGTCGTCCAGGGAGAGCAGTCCGTCGGCGATCGCGAGGCCGACTGCGATCGAGGTGAACGACTTGGTCAGCGAGTAGAGGAGATGCGGGCGGTCGGCTGTGTACGGCGCCCACCAGCCTTCGGCGATGACGTGACCTCGGCGTACCACCATGAGCGAGTGGCCTTCGACGCCTTGCTCTTCGAGCTTGTCCAGCAGGGTGGTGATCGCTTGGGGCGACATGCCCATGCCGGCTGGGGTCGAGCGCGGGAGGAGCGGACGTTGAGGGGCCATTCAGGCACGCTAACAAGAGCGGGCAATCGAATTATGGCTGCGTCGGTTGGGCCGGTACGGCAGCGGCGCCGTACCGGCTTGGTGGTCAGGTGATGAGGATTCGTAGGGCCAGGGCGGTGATCACTGCGCTGGAGGTGAGGGCCGTCAGGAGGCGAGCTTTGGGGGTGGTGAGGAGGCGGCCCAGGAGGGCGCCGCTGGTGGAGAGGAGGAGTTGCCAGGAGGACGATGCGATGAAGGCCGCGGTGATGAAGATGGTTTGTTGTGTGTGGGGGTTGTGGTGTCGTGGGTGCCTAGGACGAGGGCTGTGAAGTAGAGAATGGTGGTGGGGTTGAGGAGGGTCATGCCTAGGAGGGTGAAGTAGGCGCTGGCGGGAGTGGGTGGGGGCGGGATTGGTTGGGTGGATTGGAGTCGGCGATGGTGGGTGATGGCTAGGGTCGCGCCTCGGGCGGCTAGGGCCAGGAGGACAGCTACCGAGATCCACTTGAGGGGCGTGGTGATGGGGGCCAGGGCGGGAGCTATGGCTGAGCCGCCGAGGGTGGCGATGAGGGCGTAGAGGCCGTCGGCGGTGGCTACGCCGAGGGCGGCTGCGGCGCCGACCTTGAGGGTCGTGCGGGCGGTGAGGGCTACGAGGTAGGTGCCGATGGCACCTACGGGGATGGCGATGCCGTAGCCGGCGATCAGGCCCGCGACGAGCGCGGTGATCACGTGCGAGTGGTGATCGATCCCAACGGTCGGCCGATCTGCTGCTGGGCCGCCACCGAACGATCGGTGGAGGACAGCAGGAGGTGGGCTTTGGTCGTGGTCATGTATTGATCGTCGGGCGGCGGGGGAGGTCAGGCAACTGAATTTGCCGCCGGGCCGCCGGAGAGGTAGGCGGTCGGGGTGGCGGAGTTGACTCGCAGCCTCGGGCTTGATGCGGGGCGGGGCGGCGGCGCAGGTGACGGGCGGAGCATTCGGTTGCTTAGGGCAACTGGTTAGAGCTGGTGGGGGTGGGCTTTGGTGGGGGAGAGGAAGAGGAGGGTGGCTTTCGCCTTCGTGGGGAGCATGGTGGTGTAGGCGCGGAGTTGTGGGGTGTAGTGGGCAATTCGAGCGTCCAGGGCCGCGGCGGGGATGGCGTCGGTTTTGTAGTCGACGATCATCAGGGTGCCGTCGTCCTCGCGGTACAGGAGGTCGATGAAGCCTTCGAGGACGGTGCCATCCGGCTGGGGGATGCCGACGAAGGACTCGCGCCAGTGGTCGCGGGTGGCGGCTCGTTGGACGATCTCTGAAGCGAGGGCTGAGTGGACGAGGGCTTTGACGACGTCGGCGTACTCGACGACGCCTTCGGCCAGGCATTGGGATTGGACGGCTGCGTCCAGGCCGGCCGCGGTGGTGAGGTCGATGACCTGCAGGACACCGTGGACGGCTCGGCCGATGGCGGTGCCGTAGCGGCCTTTGGACCAGGGTGGGAGGTCGATGTCGCGCGCGGCTTTCGCCGTACCTGGGTCTGCTTCGTGCAGGGCTACGTCGGGGCCGGTGCCTTCGAGGCCGGAAGGGCTTCGGCTGGAACGGCGGCGGCTAGTGGCGCGGGATTCGGCGATGCGGGATTCCCACTCGGCTCGGTTGAGGGGTGGGGATGCCTTGGTGGTTGTGGGGGAGGAGGTGCTGTTGGCTGAGGTGGGGGAGTCGGCGGTGGCGGAGGAGACCGCTGGCTCGGCTGGGGTGAGGTGGTGGAGGTTGGGGACCTCCAGGGCGTTGGCTGAGGTGAGGAGCTCGGCGTTGCTGGAGTGGCGGCGGGTGTTGGATCGGTGGAGGGAGACGACGAGGTGGTCGCGGGCTCGGGTGGCGGCGACGTACAGGAGACGGCGGCGTTCGTAGTCGTCCATCTGCTCGTCGACGGGTTGGACCAGGTCGAAGTCTTCGGTTTGGACTGAGGACTTGAGCTTGACCGCGTAGCCGCCGGCTTGGGGCCAGAGGACCTGGACGCCTCGTTGGCGGTTGGGCGAGGCGGTCATGCCGCTGAGGATGACGATCGGGAACTCGAGGCCCTTCGCGGCGTGGATCGTCATCACGCGGACGGCGTCGGCGTCGGTCTCGGGGAGGACTGCTTCGGCGACGCGAGAGGTCTCTTCGCCTTGGTGGGCGGCCCAGGCGAGGTAGGAGCGGAGGCCGCCGTGTTCGACCTCGGACCATGCTCTTGCCTGGTCGACGACGAAACGAATGCGGCGCCAGATGTCGCGGGCTCTTGGGCCCGTGGCGGCGACTTCGAGGATGCGGCGGTCGGCGACGATCTTTGCGAGGACCTCGCTGGGGGTGAGCCAGCGGGACGCGTAGTAAGTCTTGCGGAGCCACTCCATGGCCTCGCCGACCGGGTGGGTGAGCAGGTTGTCGGCGATGGGGGCGGTGAGGGTGAAGGAGCCATCGGCGCGCTTCCAGGTGAAGAGGTCGTCGTCGCCGCAGCCGAAGAGTGGGGAGCGGAGGGCTGTCACCAAGGCGAGCTGGTCGCTGGGGTCGCCTAGGGCTCGGGCGCAGGCCAGGAGGTCGCGGACTTCGGCGGTTTGGTAGACGAGGGAGCTGGCTTCGGCGCGGTACGGGATGTCGGCGCGGTCGAGGGCGTCTTCGAGGAAGGGGAGGGAGGTGCGGGCGGGGACGAGGACGGCGATGTCGCCGGCGCCGGCTGGGCGCCAGGTCGTTGTCTTCTCGTCGTACACCGTCCATTTTTCGTGCAGGGCTTGGGTGATGGTGGTGGCTACGTCGGCGGCTTCGCGTTCGCGGAGGACGGAGGCTTGGGCGCGGGGGAGGTCGTCGTGCGGGGTGGCGCCGAGGATGGTGACGGCGGGGCCGCCTGGTGAGTTGTTGTTCGTGGTTGATGTGTGTGGGTTGTCTTTGGGGGACCAGCCGGGGATTGCCGTGGCGGCGGTGAAGGGGGTTGCGGTGTCGTCGGTGGGTGGGACGACGGTGAGGTGGCGGCGGATGGAGGTGACGGTGGCCAGGGGGTGGTCGTCTGGATCGTCTGCTGGGGTGGGGGTTTCGTCGGGGTCGGTGAAGAGGGAGAGCTGGTCGCCTGTGGTTGGGGTCGTAGGGATGCGGCCGGTGGGGTTGGCGGGGGTTGAGGTCGCTTCGGCCGGAGGAAGAGAAGAGGGGTGAATGGGTGTGGGGGCGGGCTGGCTGGGGGTGGTCGGTGCTTGCGTGGGGGCGGGGCTGTCGGGGGAGGTAGGTGCAGGATCGAGGGGTGGGGGCGTGGTTGCGGATGAGGCTTCGGGTGGGGAGGGGCGGTGCGGGGTTAGGGGGTGGTAGGTGGGTTGGGCGTCTGGGGCGGGGGTGATGAGGGTGGTGAAGACGGTGTTGATCCAGGTGAGGACGGGGGTGAGGGTGCGGAAGTTGGTGGTGAGGGTGACGGTTTCGCCGAGGAGGGACTGGGCGGTGAGGTAGGTGGCGATGTTGGCTCGGCGGAAGCGGTAGATGGATTGCTTGGGGTCGCCTACGACGAAGAGCGAGCCGTTGGGGATGTCGATCTCGCGCCAGTCTTCGGCGGTGGCTGAGGCGCCGGCGGCGATGCGGACGGCGAGCTCGATCTGGATGGGGTCGGTGTCTTGGAACTCGTCCAGGAGTAGGCGTTGGTAGCGGGTTTGGAGGGCTGAGCGGACCTGGGGTTCGCGGCGGAGGAGGTTGCGGGCCAGGACCAGGAGGTCGTGGAACTCCAGGCGGCCTTCGGAGCGGCGGTGTTCGGCGGACTCGAGGACCCGTTCGGCGATCCAGTGGGAAAGGTGCCTTAGGCAAGAATCTAGGAGCAGCTCGACCAAGGAGCCGGCGACCTCGACGACTTCGGTGCAGTCGGCGCGGTTGCGGGTGATGTCGGGCCAGTTCTCCTTGCGGCCGATCTTGCCGATCTTGAGGGTGCGGAGGTTCTGCAGGATCGCGAGCTGGGTCTCGGCGTCGGTCGCGGCGGCGAGCATCAGGCCGAGGTCGCGGATCCGGTGGAGCTTGGGGAGCAGGCGGTCGTCGTCGGCTCGGCAGTCGGTGGCGGCGGCGCCGATCTGGGCCGCGGCGGCGATCAGGCCGGTGAGGTCGGGCATGGCGACCAGCTCGGGCGGGTCGACCAGGACGCGTTCGCCGATCAGGTCCCAGTCGTTGCCGAACAGGCGGGCCAGGGAGCGGAGGTGTTTGAGTTCGACCCCGACGGCCATCGCGAGCAGGAGAGGCTCGGCGATGGTGTCGTCGTCGAGGAGTTGCTGCTGGAGCTCGGACCAGCGTTCTTCGAAGGCGACGGAGGAGCCGACTTCGTCGAGGACGTCGATCAGCGGTGGCAGGCCGGCCTCGATCGGGTGGGCGAGGAGGATCTGCTGGGCAAACGAGTGCAGGGTGCCGATCGAGGCGGAGTCGAGGTCGTCGAGGGCTTCGTCGGCGCGGGCGCGGTCGGGGCCCTTGCGAGCCTTCTCGAACTCGACGCGGAGGCGGTCGCGGAGCTCGGCCCCGGCCTTCTCGGTGAAGGTGACCGCGGCGATCGTGCTCAGGGGTACGCCGTCACGGAGAACCAGGGTCGTCACCCGGTCGACCAGAGCGTGGGTCTTGCCCGAGCCGGCACCGGCTTCGACGAACAGCGTGGTCTCGGTGTCGTTGCGGATCTGTTCGCGGGCCTCCGCGTCGAGCAGTTCAGCCATCGAGGGCCACCTCCTCGAAGGCGGGGAGTGCGCCGGGGTCGATCAGGCGGACCAGGCGTTCCAGGGTCGGGTCGAAGCGTTTGCGGTCGTAGCGGGCGCGGACCTCGCTGTGGCCGATGCCGTCCGGGTTGCAGTACGGGCATTGGACCCAGAGGAAGTCCGGGATCTCGGGCGCCTTCGCGGGGAAATAGCCGGCGGCGATCGACGAGACGATCACGTCGAGGGCGTGCACGTACCGGTCGGCGACCTCGGGAGTCAGTGGCACCGGGATCCGGCGGCCGCCCTTGCGGACGAACCAGTACGACGCCTCGACGGGTGTCGACTCCTCGCCGAGTCGGGCACGGGCGGCGTACGCGTAGACGGGAAGCTGCAGCTTGGTTCCGGCGGCGACCGGGTCGGACTCGATCGCTTCGTAGCGGGAGAAGCCGCCGGTCTTCACGTCGGTGACGTAGATCGTGCCGTCCCGGCCGAGGTCGACCTTGTCGGCGGAACCGCGCAGCAGCACCCGGCCGGACGGCACCGGGATCTCCACCGGCGGCTCGCCATCGAGGCCGAAGCGCAGCTCACTGGCGACGACCGACGCGTTGTGCGCGGCGCGCCAGCGATCGTCGTCGTCGAGCAGGACCAGGAGGTCGCCCAGGATGCGCAACCGCTCGCGTTGCCACAGGCGTGGATGTCCGGTCAGGCCTTCGGCCTCGAAGCGGGCGGCGAAGTCGGCCCCGATCGTCAGGAGGAGCGAGCGCTGCTCAGCGGTCCATGGTTCGCCGAAGCCGGGGAGTGAACCGGCGAACCGGCTGACGAAGGCGTCCAGGCTGTTGTGGATCAGGTTGCCGATCTGGACCGGCGAGATCACCAGCAGGTCCTCGGGTGCCTCCAGCGGCTCGACCTGGAGGAGGCGTTCGACGAAGTACGCGTGCGGGCAGGATGCGTACGACTCCAGCGACGTCGGCGACGCGATGCGGTCCTCGACGGCGTAGTCCGGCAGGCCGTCGACGCCGGACAGGTTTCCGTCGAAGCGGGTGAACTCGTCGGTGGAACGGGCCCGCAGCAACAACCGGGCACGGTCGACGACGCCGTCCGTCAAGGTCAGTCCGGCGGTCGCGGCGCGGACCTGCCAGTCCTGCTCGGTGGCCGGCATCCTTGCCGTGGTCAACGATCCCGCGTACGACGCCGAGGTGAGTAGACGGTCGCCGTACGACGTCTGGTCCCACAGCGTGGCCGCTAGCGCATGGTCGCCGCTCAGGTCTCGTAAGGTGCCGAGCAGCCAACGGGTCGGCAGGCGGCGGCTCGAACGGCGGAGGTCGCCGCGGGGGAACGACGCCACCACCCGCGACGATCCGGCCGAGAACGCGGCGAGAAGATGCCGCTGCTTCTCGTCCAGCCGGTCCCGCGCGGATGCCAACTCGGGCGCCGCTGCCTCGCGGACGCGATGGGGGAGCAGAGCATCCTCGTGCAGACGACCTGGATAGAGGTCTTCCGCGAGTCCGACGACGTAGACCACGTCGACGGACAGCCCGACGGCCGCTGACAGCGGAGCCACCAGGACGCCGGTGCCGAACGTGCCGATGCGGGGAAGGGACTGCTGCAGCTCGAGATCGAGGACGTCGCGCAGGACGCTCAGGCTCGCCGGTGTGCCCAGCTCGTCGAGCGTCGACAGTCCGCGCAGTGATCCCTCGACGGCGACCGCGGCGTACTGCTCCTCGACGGGCAGCGACACGTAGTCGCCGAGGAGGTCGTGGAACAGCCGGAGCACGACCTCGGACAGCTGCGACCAGCTCTCCATCACCGCGGCGGCGCCCAACCTGCGACGCAGCTCGACGGCGAAGGTGTGCATGCGATGGGCGTTGGACGCGTTGTACTGCGCGCGGCGGACCGCCGCCGGGCGAGGGTCGTCCGCGAGCTGCTCCTGCTCGGCGGTCCGGCGCTCGGCCTCGGCGTACGCGCCGAGTCGGACCTCCCAGTCGTCGCCGCGGACGACGCCGGCCACTCGCGACAGCCGCTCCCACTGCGGGACCGGGATCCGCTCGCCGGTGAAATCGCGGGTCGGTGCGTTGGCCAGTGCGCGGAACAGGTCGGCCCGCGGCAGGTCGCGGTCGACCAGTGCGAGGACTTCCAGCAGCGTCCGGGCCAGGGCTCGCTCGTGCACCGGGCGGGTGCCGGGACCGTTCGCGGTGATCTTGGCGGCCGCGAGGTGCTCGTGCAGGAGTCGTGCGTACGGCGAGGCAGCGGCGTACAGGACGGCGACGCGATGGGCTGGCGTCGTCTCCAGCACCGTGACGAGATCCCTGACGACGCAGCGAATCTCGTCGTCGGCGTCGGACGCGTTCAGCACCTCGGTGGCGACCGGGTAGTTCTTCGAGATCGACGGCGGTAGCTCGATCCCGATGCGTTCCAGCGATCGTCGTACGGCGCGATCGGCACGCCGTACGTCGGTCAGGCCGACGATGACGGTCAGGTCGGCGGCCGCGATCCCGAGGGAGGCGACGAACGACGCCTCGGCCTGGCTCAGCTCCTGCGGCAGGTACAGAACCAGCGATCCGAGCTCGGTGGCCACGGCCGGCTCGGCCTCGGCGCGAGCAGCCGCGGCCCGGAGCAGGTCGGTCTCGTCGTACCAGTCGCTGCTGAGCTCGGCGCAGACCGTGCGGTGCAGACGGATCAGCGACGGTCCGAGCCCGGACGCGGCCGACACCTTCTCCAGCGCGGGATCGCTGAGGTCGCGGAGCTCCCGATGGGCTGCAGCAAGCGCTTGGATGGTGGACGGATGGTCGGCGACCTCCTCGAACACCCCTGGCGCTTTGGACAGCGCGGTCCGCCAGGTCGCCGCGACGATGGGCCGGGTGGCCGGCCGTCGGGGCGCCAGCACGCCGGCGGACAGCTGCTCGGCGAGGCGGGGCAGCGTCGCCAGATACAACGCCGCAATGCCTGTGGAGGCAAGGAATCGGCGCGCCACGACGCCGGTCAGGTTGTCCGGCAGCAGCAATGTGACGGGCTTCATCGGGTCGTCGGCCTTCAGCCGCGCGACGACCTCGGCCAGCCGCTCCAGCGCGGCCGCGCCGTACGCCGTGGTCTCGATCCGGGTCCCGCTCACTGTGCCCCCGATCCTGGTGCTTGTCGTGAAAGACGCTAAACCCTGCCACGGACAATCCTTCCGCGGCCGCGGTGGTGAGCCCATGACCTGAACCGGCATTCATCAGGAACTCTTGAGGAACCGGCCCGGAACCGCCGCAAGAACCACCGCGGAACGCCGCGGGGAAAGGCGAAGGCGCGCCGTGTCGCTGCGAGGGCGGCGATCGGCTCCGACAATGAAGTATGACCAAGGAGACCACCGTGGCGCGGGCGTTGCTGGTGCTCGTCTTCGCGCCTGCCGGTGGGCTGTTCGGGAAGGCCGTGGCGACGGCCGCGGCCGGGCAGGAGTGGTGGCCGTGGCTGGTCGCCTCGGCGGTCTGGCTGGTCGTCGCGGGGCTGGTTTCGATGGCGGTGTCGAACCGTCTCGACGAGCACAGATAATGCTCCGATGGCCGCCGCGCTGCACCACGTCGAGATCTGGGTCCCGGACCTGTCCCGTGCCGTCGAGAGCTGGGGCTGGATCCTCGGCCGCCTGGGCTGGAAGGACGGCGACAGCTGGCCCGGCGGACAGATCTGGACCGCCTCCGACGGCAGCTACCTGGTGGTCGAGCAGAGCCCCGCGCTGAGCGCCACCGAGCACGACCGGCTGCGGCCCGGGATGAACCATCTCGCGCTGAACGCGGGCAGCCGGGCCGAGGTCGACGCGATCGTTGCCGAGGCCTCCGACCAGGGGTGGACACTGATGTTCGCCGACCGTCACCCGTACGCCGGTGGGCCGCGGCATTACGCCGCGTTCCTGCACAACGGCGACGGCTACGAGCTCGAGATCGTCGCGCCGCTCTGAGGCGGCAGACGGAGGGGTCGGCAGGTGAGACTTGTGATGCCTGGAGTGACACCGGGGACTGATGGTGTGACATGGTTGACCGCGGTAGTGAAGGTCGCGGGGCGAAGGTGGAAGGACGGTGCTCGTGACGGAGGCGCCTGACGGGGGAACGACGCCCGGACCGGTTTCTCCGGAGGTGCTGGAAGCCCGGATCCGCGGTCTGCAACACGCGCTGGCGCAACTGCTCGACAACGCCCACCAGTTGACACGTGGCGAGCACCAGCGCGCCGTCCAGCTGCACCGTCAGCTGCAGGAGCAGACAGCGATCGCGCGGCGTGAGTCCAGCGGGCTGGTCGCGGCCGCGACCGCGGAGGCGTTGGCCACTGCTGAGCCGACCGCTCGGCTGCTGGCCGATCGGCTCGCTCCCGGACTCGCTTCCATTCCTCCGAACGACGCGCGCTGGCGCTCCCGCCAGCTCGTCGGCGCCGGCATCCCGTCGTACGTGCGGGTCGGTGAGCTCGACGCCGGTACGCCGGTGGTCGCGCCGCTGCTGCGGACCAACGGATGGCGGGTCACCGCGGACCGGCCCGAATCGGCGCGGCAGCTGCTGCAGAGCACAGCCCTGCGGCTGATCGCGGCGGCCGAGCCGTTCCGGTTGCGGATCGACTCGTTCGACCCGCGGCTGACCGGGATGATGGGCCTGCTCGGCCACCTGACCACGAAGTACCCGCAATTGGTGCCTAGGGCAACACACACCGCGGAGCAGCTGCACTCGGTACTGTCCAGCCTGGTCGACGTGTCGTCGCTGCGGGCCAGCCGGCAGGCGCAGCTGGGCCACAAGCGGTTCGAGGAGCTGATCCGGGAGACCGGCCGCGTCACCGATCCGTACCGGCTGATCGTGCTGTTCGACTACCCGGCCGGCATCGACACGCTCGCTCAGCGGGACCTGCTCCGGCTGGCCGCGACCGGTGGTGAGCGAGGCATCTGTTTCCTGGTGCACCACGACCCGGCGATGGCGTCGGAGTCCGACGTCGACGCGCGGCAGCTGCTCGATCTGCTCACACCGGTGTCGGTGACGAACGGCAAGGTCGAGGTGGCGCAGCTGGCCAACGTACCGGCCAAGCTCGACCCGCCGTTCGAGGCGAACGTTGCCACCGGCATCTGTGACGTCGTGGCCGAGCTGGCGGAGATCGCCGTCCTGCCGACGATCGACTTCGAGCGGACACTGCCGGACCGATTGACCTGGTGGAACCCGGTCAAGGACGAGCTGAGCACGGTCATCGGGTACGACGACCGCACGCCCGCGCTGATCCGGCTGCGCAGCGGCAACCCGGCGCTGCCGCACGTCCTGGTCGGCGGTGCGGTCGGCCAGGGCAAGTCGAACCTGTTGCTGGTGATGATCCACGGCCTGGCCGCCCGGTACGCGCCGGACGACCTGGAGATGTACCTGCTCGACTTCAAGCACGGCGTGGAGTTCTCGGCGCTCGGACCGGCCGCTGAGCGCGAGCACTGGCTGCCGCACGTCCGGGTGCTCGGTATCCACAGCGACAGGGCGTTCGGGCTCGCCGTACTGCGGCACCTGTCCGACGAGCTGGCGCGGCGCAGTGAGATCTTCAAGGCGCACGGGAACGTCGCGGACATCGCCGAGCTGTCTCCCGGGCCGGAGCGGCCGCCACGGATCCTGGCGGTGCTGGACGAGTTCCAGGTGCTGCTGGAGGACGACGACGAGCTGGCTGACGAGGCTGCGCGGCTGCTGGAGCGGCTGGTTCGGCTCGGTCGTGCGTACGGCGTCCACGTAGTACTGGCCACGCAGACGATCGAAGGGGTCAAGCGGCTGTCGACCCGGCGCGACTCGATCTTCGGCCAGGTGCCGTACCGGATCGCGCTGAAGACGACACCGGCCGACTCCCAGGCGATCCTGCGGACCGGGAACACCGCGGCCGCGGAGCTGCAGTTCCGGGGCGAGGCGGTGCTCAACGCGAACTTCGGCTCGCCGGACGACAACCAGCACGTGCTGGTCAGCTTCGCCGACAAACCGGTGCTGGACGATCTGCGGCACGAGCTGTGGCGACGGTCCGGTACGACGAGGGCGCCGCGGGTCTTCCACCTGGCCGAGCCGGCGCGGCTGACCGACACGGCGGCTGCCGTGAAGGCCGAACTCGGCCGGCCCTGGATGGGGCTGCCGATCGCGGTGACTGAGGAGCCGGTGGCTATCGAGGTGCAGCCGGAGCCGGGCGCCGGCGTACTGGTGCTTGGGGACGGGCCCGCTGACGCGCTGGGTGTGCTGACCGGGCTGGCGGTGTCCACCGCGGCTGCTGCCGCCGTGCCGCCGCGGTTCGTGTTCCTGGACGGGACGGACTCGGCCCCGGCGGTTGCTGAGGGCAAGGGCGCGCTGATCCAGGCACTGCGGTTGCTGGGTTGCGAGGTGGAGACGGTCGACAAGCACGGGGACGTCGCGCCGAAGCTGTTCGGGCTGCGGGACCAGGTGAAGGAGGGACGGGTCGGCGGTACGACGTACCTGCTGGGCTTCGGGCTGCACGCCGTACCGAAGATGCAGGTGCACGCCGAGGGGTTCTTCGAGAGCCCGGCGAACGCGCTGCAGGAGATCGTGCGTGACGGGCCGACGCAGGGGCTGATCACCTTCGGCTGGTGGAACCGGCTGCACGTCTGCACCGAACAGCTGGGGTACGGGCGGGCCAACGTGGCTACCCACCTGTTCTTGCGGCACCCGCAGGAGGGGGTGCGTGCAGTGGCCGGTCCGCTGGTGCGCTGGGCGTCGGAGCCGCACCGCAGCCTGCTGTGGGACGGGCTGCACCCGGAGGCGCAGGTCGTCGTACCGTACGCGCCGTTGCGCGTTGACGAGGTCGACCGGTACTTGGAGCTGGTGCGGCGATGAAGACCGAAGAGCAGGAGTGGGCCGAGTACGCCCGGGAGCTGCGGCGCGTGGCTGGTGCCCGTGCGGACGCGCAGCAGGAGCAGGACCGGCGTACGGCGGCCAAGACCCAGGCGGAGGCCACTGCGATGGCTGAGGCCAACGCGATGGCCGAGCGGGGGCACAAGCTGGAGGTTCGGCTCAACGGACTGGCGGAGAAGGCCGCGGTGAGCCTGCAGCGAGCAGGACTGCCCTCGGACGGCAAGCGGACGCCGGTGCCGCTGCCGGAGATCAGGGCGATCGCCGACATCGAGGTGGTGGCTTCCCGGATCACCAAGCAGCTGGCGGAGACCGTCGACCAGCTGGAGGCGGTCCGGGCGGAGGCCCTGGCTGAGCAGGAGCGACGGAAGCGCCGTACGATCAGCGCCGCCCTGACTGTGGCCGCCCTGCTCATCGTGTGGGTGGCCCAGTCGTTCTTTGCCGGCGTCGAAGCGGCCGCGATCGCGGCGGTGACGATGCTGGCCGCGTCCCGGGTGCTGGGCCTGCCCCGGCTGCCCGGAGCGCGCTGGTGGGGCTGGGGCGGGGCCGTGCTGGTCGTCGTACTGATGGCGGCCGGGCTGCCCTGGTGGCTGGCGATCGGCGTACCGGTGCTGGTGTCCGGTACGGCGATCGTGCTGCCGAAGAAGCGCAACTCCTAGGGAAGAGGCAGTCGACGTGTCGGACGTACAGCGGCTCAAGGAACAGCTGCACCAGGTATCTGCGGAGGCCAAGCAGGCAGCTGGTGGGCTGGCCGGGTTCAAGCTGCGGTTCACGCAGCACAGCGCGCAGGTGGAGAGCCTGATCGCCGGTACGGCGACCGGGGTGGACCGGGACATCTCGGAGATCCTGGACGCGGCCGGCAAGGCGGTCGAGCAGGCCGCTGAGGCGCTGGAGATCGCGTCGGCCGGCTGCAAGAGCTACGCGGACCAGATCTAGGGTCCCTGCTCGTGCCGTCTGATCTGCAGCGGGTGGCTCGGGGACTGGTCGAGTGCCTGGACGAGGTGCCGCAGGTGGTGCTGCACCTGCAGCGGACGGCCGACCGGTGCCGGGAGAACGCGGCACTCGCGATCGTGGCGTCGCAGGGGCGGGCGACGGTGGCGGCGCAGCAGCTGGATGCGGCGGCTCGGGCTTGTGAGGCCGCCGCGCACTACCTGTCCATGGCGCCGCCGAAGGCGAAGGCGTGGGCTGAGCGGTTGGTCGGGGAGGGGCGGTCCTCGAACCGGCCTGACTCGGGGTCGGCGGACCGCAACAAGGCGACCGGTGGAGTTGGCGAGCGGGACTCGCGGGGTCGGACTCGGTGGTTGGAGGCGCGGTTCAAGCCTGGGGAGGATCCGGAGGCTGGTGAGGCGCCGCTGATCCGCGTGGCGCGGAAGGCTTTCGAGGAGCTGCGGAAGCAGCAGGAGAAGGACGCCGAGGAGTGGGATCGGTCGGAGTCGCCGGAGGAGCTCGAGGTCGAGCTCGTGGTCGATCCGAAGGGGGAGCTTCGAGTTGCGGGGAAGGCGGCTGCTTCTGCTGATGAGGACGAGGATGCTGAGCGCCAGGAGCCGGCGTACGAGATCGTGGTGGATCTGGGGGATGCGGCGCGGGAGCTGCTGGAGGCGATGGCGGCGTCGGGGGAGCAGGTGTGGGAGCGCGCTGAGCTGGTGATCGCGGTGGATCGGGTGACGGCGACTTTCGAGTACGGCGAGGATGGGCCGGAGGTCGTCGTACCGGTGGTTGATGTGGAGCTGCCTGAGTTCGAGGTGGGTGAGGTGCCGGGGGCGGTCGACGTACCGGTGCTGGATGTTGAGGTGGGGGAGACGGAGTTCGATCCGGCGTTCGAGCCTCGGGCGTTGGGGGTGGATTTTGCGCCGGGGGTGCATGATCCGGGTGGTTCGTTCAAGCCGCACGAGATTCCGACGGCTGAGCGATTGGCCGAGAACGGGTGGCGAGTCGATGCGCGGCCGCCGGACCACAAAACGCAGCGTCACAAGAATCCCGACGTGATGCTGAGAAAATCTGGTCAGGATCCTGGCGTCAGGGTGGAGATCAAGGCGCCGATCAGCAGCAAGCTCAGTGCGATCAAGCGCAACATCAGAGACGCCAGCAAGCAGGCGAAGGAGGGCGGCGAGGTGGTGATCGACGGACGAACGATCGATCTCTCGGAGTTCGACATGCACGAGGCGTTTCGCAGTGCGTGCCTGCAGGAAGGGTCGCCGGTGTCTCGACGGGTGCACTTCATCCTCGGCGACGGGCGGCTCGTGACACTTCTCAAGGAGATGCATGTCCGACAGTGACGAGGTGTTCCTGGCGAGCGACAAGCCCTTGGCCGAAGTCGCGGCGCGGGCGGCAGAGGTGCTGGGGCTGGAGCTCATGGGGGAAGAGAACGGGGAGTACCAGTACCGGGCGCGGGGGAGGTCGTTCGACGGTTGGATCGGGGTGTTCATCGAGGCGAACGACTACTATCCGGAGCCCGGCGAGGTGCAGGCGATGGATCTGTATCCGGTCCGCGTGGATGTGCAGAGCCGTGCGCTGAAGGAGACCCAGCCGGAAGAAGCGCGGTTGGCGTTCGAGTTGCTGAGCGTTGGACTCCCCGAGGTGCCGGCTCTGCTGTCGCACAACCTGGAGGTCCTGGTGGCCGCGAGTCGGCCAGGGGTGGGGATCCACTACTTCGGTGAGAACGTGTGGCTCGATCCGCCTGAGGTGGAGCCGTGGCGGCCGTGGGTGTTGCTGGCCGATGATTGACGGCTGACCTGAAGGAATCGGCGTGGAGCTCTGAGTCCCGCGAGGCCCGGCGGGCGGGAGTTGGTGCTGCGGAGGCTGGGTAGGAAAAGATTTCTGGAAGTCGCGTCATGAAGCTTCGTGGGGGCCGTCACTATCTGTGAACCCATCCCCACAGGGAAGTGGAAGTGATGACGTGATGTGCGAGTTGTCGATGTCGCTGGTGGGTAGGTCATGGGGCGGTTCTCGCCTCCTGGTTTTGCGTCGGGTGCACTGATGGGCGGGGACCATGCGGGGCCGCAACGGCGGCGGGTGCGGGTCTGGTTCGGGGACCATGTGGTCGCGGACTACTGCGCCGAGGCGGAGCTGGCGGATCGGTACGCGGCGGCGATGTCGCGGCGGTTCGCGGGGCTTCGGGTGACCAGCGAGCCGGTGTCGGCGGCTGATCCGGGGTCGGGGCGGCCGTTGCCGGGGGAGCGGTTGTGGGAGGTCGCGCCGAAATGAGATCTCGCCGGTTTCGGTTGATGCGGCACGAGGACGTGTCCGGGGTGAGTGGGACCGGGCCTGTCGCGGAGGGGGTCCAGTTCACCGACGGGGCGGTCGCGCTGCGGTGGTACGGGGACTACCCGACGACCACCGTGTGGGACGGGATCGACTCGGTGGTCGCGATCCATGGGCACGGCGGTGCTACCGAGGTCGAATGGCTCGACCCGGATCCAGGGCCGGACCCGGCGGTCGCGCGGCGGGAGGACCTGCCGCCGCAGCCGTGGCCCGAGTTGCATCAGGCACCGGAGTCCGAGGACGAAGGGCCGGGTCCTAGTTTGACCAGGTCTGGCGATGCGCACGGTTCAGCCGGTACGACGGGCGCTGCGGACAGCGCGGCCGGGCCGGATGCTGACAAGCCCCGGGCGACCAGGCCGATCTTTCCCGCGGAGCACGGGTCCTGGGGGCCGGTGTTCCCGGGTGGGCGCGCCAAGGAGCCGTTCTCGGAGTTCATGGACGACTCGGCCGGTTCGGCGCGACGTCGTACCGGGTTCACCGACCTCCTCTGACCAACGACCGGGTCCGGCGCCGCGGACCTGGTCCTCCCCCCCGAGCGGGCCGCGCACCGAACTCCCTCCGGTGCCGGCCCGCTCGTAGTCTCAGGGCTTGTACTCCTCCGTTTCCAGCTGGTCGAAGTTGCGGAAGGTCGGCGGCCCGTCGCACAGGCCTGCCAGCGTGGCGGCGAACGCGCCGGTGTCCTCGCGGCCGGAGTTCTCCATCGCCTCCTCGTACGACGCGAACTCGATCACCGCGCAGTACCGGCCCTCTTCGTCGCGGTCGGCGCACGACATCGCCCGGACCGGGCTGGGGCCGTCGCCGGCCTCCTGCCGCTTCTGGCGGAAGTCGCTCATCAGCGTGGCGATCTCGTCCTGCCGGGACGTGCGGTACTCGATGAACTGCACGAAGCCAGTCATGTCATCCCCCTTGGATTAGGCCTCTTCTGCTGACAGTGCGCCGCGCCCTGGCGGTCCGCAAGGCTCTGGGCGCCCTGATGACTCGCTGCTGGCGGCAGGCAACCATCTGCTGTCAGCAGAGGTACTGGGAATCGGCCCGGCGGGCTGCTTGGCTTGGTGCCATGCAGATTCTGGTACTGGGCGGCACGGCCTTCCTGGGGCGCGAGATCTCGGCACAGGCACTCGCGCGGGGACACGCGGTGACCTGTGTGGCTCGGGGCGAGAGTGGTGGGGTCGTGGACGGCGCCACGCTCGTCACGGCCGACCGGAGCAAGCCGGGCGCGTACGACGGCGTACCGGTGCGGGAGTGGGACGCGGTGTTCGAGGTGTCCTGGCAGCCGGGCTTCGTCAGGGAGGCGCTGAGCGCACTGGGCGAGCAGGCGAAGCACTGGACCTACGTGTCGACCGGCAACGTGTACGCGGACTTCAGTACGCCGGGTGCCGACGAGTCAGCGCCGTTGCGTGAGCCGAGCGAGTCGGACTCGGCTGACCGGGACCAGTACGGCGAGGCGAAGGTCGCTTGCGAGCAGCTGTCGTCAGCGGCGGTAGGGGATCGCCTGGTGATAGCGCGGGCCGGTCTGATCGGCGGACCAGGTGACCGGAGCGACCGGGCCGGGGCCTGGGTCGCCCGTGCGGCCAGGGCGCCTGAGGAGCCGTTGCTGGTGCCGGACACGCCAGAGCTGCCCTCCTCTGTCATCGACGTACGGGATCTTGCCTCCTGGTTGCTGGACTGCGCTGAGCAGGGCGTGACCGGGACGTACGACACCGTTGGGCCGGTGCTGCCGTTCGGTGAGTGGATCGAGCTGTCGCGCCAGGTCGGTGGCCACACCGGTCCGGTCGTACTCGCGCCGAGGAGCTGGCTGGAGGAGCAGAAGGTCGAGCAGTACATGGGACCGGACTCGCTGGCCATGTGGCTCACCGAGCCGGGCTACGAGGGCTGGTCGAACCGCAGTGGCCAGGCGGCGGTCCAGGCCGGCCTGCGGCACCGGTCGCGGGAGGAGGTCGTCCGGGACACGCTGGAGTGGGAGCGTGAGCTGGGGCTCGACCGGGAGCGCAAGGCAGGGCTCAGCCCGGCGCGGGAGCAGGACCTGATCGCGCAGCTCGGCACAGACTGAGGGCATGAAGCTGCTGCTGATCTCGGACACCCACCTGCCCGTCAGGGCGAAGAAGCTGCCGGAGCCGGTCTGGGACGCCGTCGACGACGCCGACGTGGTGATCCACGCCGGTGACTGGGTGAACGTCGAACTGCTGGACGAGCTGACCGAGCGAGCGCGGCGGCTGATCGGCTGCTGGGGCAACAACGACGGCCCGGAGCTGCGGAAGCGGCTGCCGGAGGTGGCCCGGGAGACGCTCGACGGACTGCGGGTGGCCGTCGTCCACGAGACCGGCGGCAAGCAGGGACGTGAACTCCGCGCCGAGAAGGCGTACCCGGACGTGGATCTGCTCGTCTTCGGGCACAGTCACATCCCGTGGGACACGATGTCGCCGCGGGGCCTGCGGCTGCTCAACCCGGGATCACCGACGGATCGCCGTAGCCAGCCGTACTGCACCTACCAGACGGCCACGATCACCTCGGGCCGGCTGAAAGATGTTGCCCTGCACAACCTTTAGGCGTTGGCTGCTTCCTTGACCCGGGCCTTCAGACGGTCACGAACCTCTTCGGGCGTGTACGCACGCCGCTTCCGTTCGCCCCGCGCGACCACCACACCGGTCGCGGCGACACCCACCAGGCCGGCGACTCCGAGCACCTTCCATACCTTCATGAGCACTAATCTAGCGACGTGGAGACGCGGATAACGCTGGACGACGCTACGGAACTGACACGAACAGGTGACATTTGGCTGTTTCGCGGGGAGTCCGCGGCCGATCGGGCGATCCAGTTGACGACCAACAGCCCGGTCAACCACGTCGGGATGGCGATCGTGATCGAGGACCTGCCGCCGCTGATGTGGCACGCCGAGCTCGGTCGCTCGCTGCCCGACGTCTGGACCGGGAACCACCAGCGCGGCGTACAGCTGCACGACCTGCGCGACGCGGTGACCACCTGGGCGCGCAGGTACGGCCAGCGTGCCTGGCTGCGGCAGCTGGACCCGGAGGTCGGCCAGGAGATGGAGGACGCCGTACTGCGGGTTGTGGCGCGCCTGGACGGTACGCCGTTCCCGTCGACCGCCCGGCTGGCGTCGCGGTGGATCCGTGGGCGGGTGCCGGCGTTCCGGCGCGGGGACCGCGACCTGGTGCTCGAGACGGCGTACTGCGCCGAGGTGGTCGCGCTGACGTACGAGGAGATGGGGCTGCTGCCGGGCGGGCGGCGGCCGAACTGGTACGACCCAGGCCGGTTCTGGAGCGGCGACGACCTGGACCTCGGGCTCGGGGCGACGCTCGGCGAGGAGATCGCGGTCGACGTACCGGCCTGAGGTCGGGTGGACCGGAATTGTCGGTGGGCTGTGATTGGCTGGTCGCAGTAGGAAACCACGGACCGATTCCGAGGAGGCGTCGCCGATGTATGCCGTCATCGACACCGAGACGACCGGCCTGCTGCCCGGGCACCGGCACCGGGTGATCGAGGTCGCCGTCGTGCTGCTGGACGCCCAGGGGCGGTTCGAGGACGAGTGGGTGACGCTGCTGAATCCGCAGCGCGACCTCGGCCCGCAACACATCCACGGGATCCTGACCGCCGACGTGCTGGCCGCGCCGGAGTTCGTCGACGTCGCGCGGCGGCTCGGCGAGCTGCTCGCGGGGCGGATGGTGGTGGGGCACAACGTCGAGTTCGATCTCGGGTTCCTGCGGGCTGAGTTCGCGCGGCTCGGGCACGTCGTACCGCTGGTCACCGAGCGGTCGATGTGCACGATGGCGTTAGCCGGGTATCTGTTTCCTGGGTCGCGGCGGACGCTCGGGGCGTGCTGTGCGGCGGCCGGGATCACCTTGGAGGGTTGGCATTCGGCGCTCGCGGACACGCGGGCGACGGCTGAGTTGTTCAGTGCGTATCTGCGGTCGTTCCCGTCGCCGCCGCCGTGGCAGTGGGCGTACGACGAGATTCGCGAACTGCCGTGGCCGGAGTTGCCGGGGACGCATCGGGGGCCGACGGTTCGGCCGGTGCACGCGGGTGGTCGGCACGGGTGGATGAGTCGACTCGTCGATCAGTTGCCACGGGTTCCGGAGCCGCCGCAGGCTGACTCGTATCTTGCGGTGCTGGACACGTTGCTGGCGGATCGGGAGATCGACGCGGCGGGGGCCGATCTGTTGGTGCATGTGGCAACGGATCTGGGGCTGACGCGGTCGCAGGTCGATCAGCTGCACGGGGTTTATCTGGACGAGCTGGCTGCGGCGGTTTGGCTGGACCGGGAGATCAGCGACGAGCAGCGGGCGGATCTGGATCGGGTGGCGACGATGCTCGGCCGGCAGGCCGGGGATGTGGACGACGCGTTGGTTGCCGCTAGCAACGGGCAGTACGTCGTACCGGCGCGGCCTGGGGCCGGTGGGTTTCCGCGGGGGAGCACGGTGGTGTTCACGGGCGACATGGTGGAGGCGCGGGAGGTGTGGTGGGACCGGGCGGTGGCGGCCGGGTTCAGTCCGCAGGAGTCGGTGCGGGCGGAGACCACGTTCGTGGTGGCGGCCGATGTGGACAGTTTGTCGTTGAAGGCTCGGGCGGCGCGGGAGTTCGGGGTGCCGATCATCGCGGTGGAGGCGTTTCGGCGGTTGCTGCCGGCTGAGGTGCTGCCTGTTGATGACGAGCGGAAGGCGGGGTGATCTAGGGTCGTTGGCGTGGAGAGAGCAGAGTTGGGGCGGCGGATCTACGAGGTGGCGCATCTGACCGGGGAGTTCACACTGCGGTCGGGGGTGACGACCGATCACTACTTCGACAAGTACCGGTTCGAGGCGGATCCGGTGCTGCTGGAGGCTGTCGCCGAGGCGATGGTTCCGTTGGTGCCGGCGGGGACCGAGGTGCTGGCCGGGCTGGAGATGGGCGGGATTCCGGTGGTGACCGCGTTGGGGCGGCAGACGGGGTTGCCGTGTGCGTTCGTGCGGAAAGAGGCGAAGGCGTACGGGACGTGCCGGTTGGCCGAGGGCGCCGAGATCGCGGGGCGCCGGGTGCTGGTGGTTGAGGACGTGGTGACCAGCGGCGGGCAGATCGTGCTGTCGACGCGCGAACTCCGGGCGCTGGGTGCGGACGTGCGCGAGGCGTTGTGCGTGATCGACCGCGAACAGGGCGGGGCCGCGGCGCTGAAGGAGATCGACCTCGGGCTGCTCTCGTTGCTGAAGGCGGCTGACCTTGGGTAGTTGAGGGCTGAGCTTGGGTGCTGGGGGTGGCTGACGTCGGGGCGCTGGACGCCGCTGACGTCGGGGCGCTGAAGGCCGCTGAGGTCAGCTCGCTGAAGGTGGCTGGCCGCGGAATGCTGGACGCGGTTTGCTGGAGGCGGCGGGTCTCGGGTTGCTGGAGGCGGCGGGCCAGCGTCATCGGCCGGCTGTCGGCGCTCTCGTACTGCTGCCTCGGGTTGCCGAAGGTTGGTGACGTCGGGTTGGAGGAGGTGGCTGGCGTCGGGTTGCCGAAGGTTGGTGAGCTCGGGTTGCTCGAGGTGGCTGGCGCCGGGTTGCCGAAGGCTGGTGGCGTCGGGTTGGAGGTGGCCGGCCTCGAGTTGTTGCTGGAGGCCGCTGACGTCGGGGCGCTGGAGGACGCTGACCGTTGGGTCGCTGATGGCTGCTGGGGTGAGGCGTGGCGACGGTGATCCGGTCGAGCGACGGGACGCTCGGGCGGATCGTGTAGCTGCTGGCCCTGGGTGGTCAGAGACGTTCGGTGTGGAGTGCTTGGTCGTAGCGGGCTGCTTGGGCTGGGGTGACGGGGGCGAGGATTTGGCCTGACTCGGGGGTGCCGAAGGAGCGGACTCGAGCTGGGTGGGTTGCTGCGTAGGCGGCGATGTAGGCGCAGACCACGCCGTCCAGGGCGTCCTCGACGCGTTTGAGGTCGGCCTTGCGGGTTGCTTGGGTGAGGGCTTGGCGGAGTTGCTGCCAGGCGGGGTTGGCCTTGACCTGCAGGGGTGGGGAGGCGTCGGCGAGGGACTCGACGTACTCGGCCAGGCGGAGCATCTCGGTGTGCAGGTGGGTGAAGTCGCGGCCGGGTTTCGACTTGTACTGGAGGATGCGGGGGAGGTCGAAGAGGGTGACGATCGCGGGGTGGGGGTAGACCTCGGCGGCGCGGCGTTCGGCGGTGGGGGCCAGGTCGAGGTCGAGGGCCTCGATCAGGCGGAGGGCTCGGGAGCCGTTGGCGAAGCTGGGGTTCTTGGTGTTGGCGGCGTGGCAGGACGCGCCGAAGCGGCCGTAGTACTGGGAGATCAGGCGTTCGCAGGGGCGGTGGCCGGTGGCGTTGCGGACGATGATCGGCGCGTCGAACGCGACGAAGGACGGACCGGCGGTCCAGCGGCGTAGCCAGGTGAGGAGGTCGTCGTCGGTCTGCTGGACGGTGACGTCCAGCAGCTCACCGGACGCGTCCAGTACGGCGAGGCCGGTGACGCCACGCTGCCCCCAGGCGAGGTCGACGCCGACGTACCGGATCTCAGTCCTCCGCGTCCTCGCGTTCGATCTCGAAGCGGAGGCTCTTGCCGGAGCGGATGCGTTCAACCGCGGCGAGACAGGCTTCGGGGCTCATGTGGACGCCGATCTCGCCGAGGCGGTTGCGCAGGACCAGCGCGGCGTCCTCGGCCGACCGGGCGCTCGACTCGTTGATCGCGTCGATCGTCGCGGTGGTCAGCTTCTCGCGGATGTCCGGGTGGACCTCGTGGATCTCGTGGGTGATTCTGAACTCCGACATCGCGACCTCGTTCTCCCGTCCAGCCCGTGATGTGATCCCAGGCTAGGGCACGTCTCCCGATTCCCGGACCAGCCTGCCGAAGCATTCTGTCGCTCCGGACCGCGCTAGGCGAGTACCCGCGACACGAAACTCTCAAGCCGGTGGCCCAGGCGCTCGATCCGGACCTCGGAACCGACGGTCTCGCCCTGGGGGACCTCGGGCTCGCGCAGGCCGCGCAGGTAGAGCGAGCAGGCCAGGTCGGCGCAGATGTAGGTGCCGACCGTGTTGCCGGCGCGACCGGCCGAGCCGGCGCGGCGGGCGGCGAAGAGCGCGACGTCGATGACCTTGTGCGCGGTGTGGCAGAGATCGCACAGCCCGGTGCCGCGGCGGGGCTTGCCGGTGGCGGAGGTGTTGAGCGCGATGCCGAGCACACCGTCCTCGCGCGGTACGACGAGGTAGGCGCGGGCCGGAGCCTTGGCGTCCCGCCAGCCGAGGAAGTCCAGCGATTCCCAGGGCAGCTCGGTCAGCCCGGCCGGCATCGTGACCGCCTTCACCTGGCTCTTGGACGAGTTGACGAACGATCGCCGGATCTCGTCCGCGTTCAGCGCCTGCACCACGTACTCCTCACCTCGACGGTCTGCCGCCCCACTCAACCCGCGACGCGCGGTCGCGGCAACCGAATATGGGTGGCTGGAAGGACGCCTTCGTGCAGGTCGCCGGCGCCGGATCGTGACAGTCAGATGGCGATCCGGCAACATGCGTGGCGGGGGAGTGGACTTATCAACCTGAGGCTGGCAGCATGAGATGTACAAACTTCAACTAAGCGCCCCCGGAGGACACCAGCTATGAGCACGACCGACTACGCCACGCTCACCGGCGACTACACGATCGACACCGCGCACAGCCGGACCGGCTTCGTCGCCCGGCACGCGATGGTGACCAAGGTCCGCGGGTCGTTCAACGAGTGGGAGGGCTCGGCCCACCTCGACGGCGAGAACCCGGCGAACTCCTCGGTCAAGGTGACGATCCAGGCCAAGAGCATCGACACCCGCAACAGCCAGCGCGACGACCACCTGCGCAGCAACGACTTCTTCGAGATGGACGAGCACCCGGAGATCACCTTCGTCTCGACCTCGGTCGCGGCCAAGGGCGACGACGTCTTCGCCGTCACCGGTGACCTGACCATCAAGTCCATCACCAAGCCGGTCACGATCGACTTCGAGTACACCGGTACGGCGACCGACCCGTTCGGCAACACCCGGGTCGGCTTCGACGGCGCGGTCACGATCAACCGCAAGGACTGGAACGTCACCTGGAACGCGGCCCTCGAGGGCGGCGGCGTCCTGGTCAGCGAGAAGGTCACGCTCGAGATCGAGGTCTCGGCGATCAAGAACGCCTGAGCTCTCCCGTACGACGCGTCGCGCCCGGCGGGAAGCTGCGCACCGAATCGGCCGCAGCCACATCAGGCGGCGTCGCAGGCGGGAACACGTGCGCACCCGCTCGCCCAAGAACGACACCGGCCGCTCGGGCGGCCGGCGAGCAACCGGGGTCACCGATGATCGGTGGCCCCGGTTTCGTTCCAGGGACAGGAGGCGCTGGTGGGATGGTGGTGCCGGTGTCGTCGGCGGCGACAGGTCGATGCCGCGGTCCTGCCCGCAGGCCGCCGGCCGTCCACATCACCAGCACCCGTGTCTTTCTCGGTGCCGGTTTCTGATAGGCGGCGGCCCGCGGGGGTGTCGGGTTCGTCGCGGTGGGGTCACGATCGGCCTTCGGTGCGGGCGGGGAGGTTTTGCTGCCCCCGTGCGCTGGAAAACTCTTGGCTGAGTGACGACCTAGGGCCAGGGGGTCCGCCGATGATCGACACCAGGCTCTACCGATGGTTCCTGCCGCTGATCGGGCGGCGCCGGCCGGTACGGAGTACGCCGGAGTCGTTCCGCCCGCGCGGGACGAGTTCGCGGGTGAGCCGGCTCGCGGCGCGGTACGACGCCGACGTGGACGAGGCGCTGCAGCGGCTCTGGCCGAAGGCGCGGGTCTACCACGATCGCGAGTTCGCGCGGGACCGCGCCGACTTCCTGCTGGTGGTGCGCGGGCGTGGGGTGATGGTCGAGACGAAGGTGAAGAGCGATCCGGGGTTGTTCCGCGGGTCGACCTTGCCGCCGTTGCTCGACCGGTTGCAGCGGGACGGCAGGCGCCTGGTGGTCCTGCTGAACCAAGGCGATCCGACGCCGGCGCGGGAACTGGTGGCCGAGAAGCTGGGTGACAAGGCGCGGATCGTGGTGTGGTCCGGGCCGGATCAGGACTGCGAGCTGCGGGCGGCGGTCGAGGAGTTGATCGCGCAGGAGTCGCGCCACCCGCTGTGAGAGTGCGGATCAGGCCACAGTGAGGTTGGGAAAGCCGACAGCGCGGAGAGATGGACTCTCCGCGCTGTCGGCTGACTCCGGATCGCGAGGTGTGCCCGAGGGCGGCGATCAGGAGTCGTGTTCTCCTCCGGCAAGGCCCGGAGGTTGCTTCAGGGGGTCAGCACTTCTTTGCGGTGGTGCTCCCGCCGTCGACGACCCAGCGGCCGTCGCGCTGCTCGACGCGCATCTCGTCGATCCAGCGGGTCGGGGACTTGGCCGGGATCACGCCGCGGCCCTTGGCGTCGACCGTCCGGGCCGCCTTCGTGTCGTAGCAGGCGCGGATGATCACGCCCGACGCGGCGATCGTGCGCTTGGCCCAGATCACCTTGGTGGCGCCGGTGTTGCGCAGCTTGCGGGCGCGGTAGTACTTGGCCTGCTGGCTGTACGCCTTGTAGAGCCGCGGTGTCATCACCGGGGCCAGCTGCTTGGTCGCCTTGCCGCCGCTCTTCATCATCGTGTCGAGGGCGGCGCGGTAGTCGTAGTACGCGTTGACGACCGGGTCGTCGGACGCCGGTGGCGCCTCGGGCTGGGCCGCGCCGACCGGGACGTCGTTGTGCTTGGACGCCTTCTGGGCGCCGGGGGACGAGGCGGCCACGTCGGCCGATTCGCCGCCGGCGCAACCGGCGAGCATCAGGACCGGGATCAGCGTGGCGGTCACCGCCAGGTCTCGAATGCGCATGGAACGAACCTCCTGTCGGGTGCCGCCGGGAGCGGACTGCCGCTACCACCGGCACTGTTCGTGTAACGCGGCGACACGGACCGTGGTCACTGTGACCTGGGTCACATTCGACCCTGTACCGGGGTACTGGGAGCGGTTTCGCTCCCTGGCCGGATGTGCCGGGGCCCGCGAATTTCTAGCCTCGATCTCGACCACTGAGACCGAGGAGAGCGCGATGACGGACACCAGGACGAGCACAGCCGGCACGCACGGCACACCCGCAGGCCGGCCTGCGCCGCGGACCGAACCGCCGCGGACTGAACCCCCGCGGACCGAACCGCCGCCGGCTGAGCCGCGCCGGCCGTCCACGGCGTTGCGGGTCGCCCATCGGGTGATCACGGTCGCCCACGGACTGCTGGCGCTGTTCCTGATCGGCCTGTGGGGGATCGCGGTGGTCCGGGGACCGTTCTTCGGCCTGGTCGAGCACGGCCCGTTCGGGCCGGAAACGTGGGGTGGACCGACGTTGGCGGGAGCCTGGGCCGTCCATGCCGCGGTGGCGGTGCCGGTGATCGTGCTGATCCCCCTTGCCCTGTTGGGAATCCGCAGACTGCACACCACGATGACCCGCGAGCCTCTCCGCTGGTGGACCTGGCCAGTCGCGGTACTGATCGCTGTGGCCGGTGTGGTGCTCTTCGTCGCCTGGCTCCAGCAGCTCTAGGGTCGCCAGATGACGGGATGGCCGCAGGGTAGATGGGCGTGGGTCGCGGGCGCCGGTACGGCGGCGCTGTTGGTGCTCACGGCGATGGACCTCGGCCAGCACTACCAGCTCCCACTGGGTGCCGCGCTGGCACTGGGCGCGGCCCGGGCTCTGACGCTCGGACTGGCGTGGGTCCGGCCGAAGCTCAGCCTGCCCGGGTCGCTCGCCACAGCCGTCCTGACTGCCGCAGTGTGCGTGCCGGTGAGTGCGGACGAGCCCTGGCCGTGGCCGGTGACGAGTGTGTTCGGGCACTCGATCGTGCTGGCCGTCATCGCCGCGCGTGCATCGCGACGACGCGCACCGGGCGGACCTGCCGGTGATCACGTCCAACGCGGCCCTCTGGCCGGCTGGTGGGTGGCCACCCAGCTGACAGGTGTCGGAGCGATGCTGCTGGCGCCCGAGCGCGGGTCGTGGGTCGGGCTGCTCACCATGGCGGTGTTCTCCCTGGTTGCTGTGGTCATCGGCGACCTCCAGAGATCGCGTGCCGAGGCGCGGCAGCAGCTGGTGGAGCAGGAGGAGTTGACGGAGGCGGAGCGGGCCGAGCGGGCCCTGTGGCAGGAGCGGGCGCGGATCGCTCGGGAGCTGCACGACGTGGTGGCGCATCACCTGTCAGTGGTCGTCGTACGGGCGGACAGTGCGCCGCACCGACTGCAGACGCTGCCAGAGGAGGTCCGGACCGAGTTCGCAGGGATCGCTGAGGAGGCGCGGTCGTCGCTGACCGAGATGCGGCGCGTACTGCGGCTGCTGCGGTCCGAGCCGGGGGAACTGGAGCCGCAGCCGGGGCTGGAGGATCTGGCGGGGCTGGTCGAGCGGGCTCGGCAGGCGGGGGCGTCGATTGAGCTGGACGCGACGACAGAGGAGGTGGACCCTGCTGTGGCCCACACGGCGTACAGAGTGGTGCAGGAGAGCATCAGCAACGCAGTACGGCATGCACCGGGTGCCGCGATCACAGTGGTGGTGCGACAGGTTCAGAACGAGCTCAGGGTCACGGTGGCCAACAGCACGGGCGGTAGCGGCACCAAGAACACAACAGGGCATGGGCTGTTGGGCATGCGGGAGCGGGTGAGCCTGGTGGATGGGACCGTGAGAGCCGAGAGCACGCCGGACGGCGGGTTCGTGGTGGAGGCGGTCATGCCGGCGCAGGCCCGATGATCAGGGTGATGGTGGTGGACGACCAGGAGATCGTCCGCGCCGGGTTCAGCGCGCTGCTGGGATCGCACGACGATCTCGAGATCGTCGGCCAGGCCGGGGACGGCGCCGAGGCGATCGAGGTCGCGCGAGACGTCAGGCCGGACGTGATCCTGATGGACGTGCGGATGCCGGTCCTGGACGGGATCGCGGCGACCCGGCAGATCCTCGCCGAGAGCAGCGAGCCGAAGGTGATCGTGCTGACGACCTTCGATCTCGACGAGTACGTGTACGACGCACTCCGCGCGGGTGCCAGCGGTTTCCTCCTCAAGCACGCCTCGCCCGGCGAGCTGGCGGCAGCGGTCCGCGTCGTCGCCGCGGGCGACGCGTTGCTCGCGCCGTCGATCACCCGGCGCCTGGTCGAGGACTTCGCGAAGGCCCGTCCCGTCCTCCCACCGGTCGACGCGACCCTCACCCCGCGCGAGACCGACGTACTGCGACTGCTTGCCAAGGGCCGGTCGAACCGCGAGATCGCGGCCGACCTCGTCCTCGCCGAGCAGACCGTGAAGTCGCACGTGAGCCGCATCCTGACCAAGCTGGACCTGCGAGACCGGGCGCAAGCTGTTGTCTACGCGTACGAGGCCGGCGTCGTCGCGCCCGGACCGAAACGCTGAAGGGCGGAGAGTATGGACGGGTTGGAACGACTGCGGGCCCTGTGCCTGGCGTTGCCGGAGGTGACCGAGCGGCTGAGTCACGGTGAGCCGACGTGGTTCATCCGGGACAAGAAGACGTTCGTCATGTTCGCGAACCAGCACCACGACGACCGGATCGGCTTCTGGTGCGCGGCCCCCGAAGGCGCGCAGCAGGAACTGCTCACGACCGACCCGGACCACTTCTTCCGTCCGCCGTACGTCGGGCACCGCGGCTGGCTCGGCGTCTACCTCGATGTCGACGACGTCGACTGGGACCAGCTCGCCGAGCTCGTCCGCGACGCCTACCGGCAGGTCGCGCCCAAGTCCCTGGCGGCGTTGGTCGACTAGGTGGCGCTGGTGGTCGGGTCCGTCGGAGAGCTCACTCTGAGCTTGACGGATGAAAGGCGCCGGAATCGACAACGTAAAGCAGGGTTGGGTTCCACCGATAGGGTGGCGCGGTGAGTGACACTGAGGTCCGGGTCCGTGGGATCGGGGACAAGCTGGCGATCGGGCTGTCGTTCGGGAGCTCGGCGGCGGTGATGGTGCTGGAGCTGGTTTCGCTGCGGCTGGTCGCGCCCTATCTCGGGCTGACCCTGGAGACGAACACCGCGATCATCGGCGTCGCGCTGGCGGCGATCGCGACGGGTGCGGCGCTGGGTGGGCGGTTCGCCGACACGGTGCCGCCGACGAAGACGCTGGGGCCGTTGGTGATGTTCGGCGGGGCGCTGGTGCTGCTGGTGCTTCCCGTCGTGCGGTGGACCGGGGAAGCCGTGCGCGGCGGTGGCGAGAACACGGTGTTCCTCGCGGTCGCGGTCGCGATGTTCGTGCCGGCGGCGTTGCTCGCGGCGGTGACGCCGATGGTGACCAAGCTCCGGCTGTCGACGCTGACCCAGACCGGCACGGTGGTCGGCCGGCTGTCGGCGTACGCGACGGTCGGCGGGATCTTCGGGACGGTGCTGACCGGGTTCGTGTTCGTCGCGAAGGTGCCGACGAGTGTGATCGTGCTCTGCCTCGGTGGGCTGCTGGTGGTCGTCGGCGCGGTGCTGACGATCTTCCTGCGCGGTGTCCAGGCGGCCGCCCGGCCGCTGGTCCTCGCGCTGATCGGCGGTGGACTGACGCTGGTCGCGCCGCGGCCGTGCGAGGTCGAGACCGCCTACCACTGCGCCCGGATCGAGTCCGACCCGAACAGAGCCAGCGGCCGGATCCTGTACCTCGACCAGCTGCGGCACTCGTACGTCGATCTCGAGGACCCGACCTACCTCCAGTTCGAGTACATCAAGAACTTCGCGGACCTGATCGACACCGAGTTCCCGGCCGGTCAGCGGATCGACGCGCTGCACGTGGGCGGCGGCGGGCTGACCATGCCGCGCTGGCTGACCGCGACCCGGCCGGGCACGCACAACAAGGTGTACGAGATCGACCCCGGCGTGATCGCGCTGGACAAGGCCGAGCTCGGCGCCGAGTCGGGACCGGAGCTGGACCTGCAGATCCGCGACGGGCGGCTCGGCGTCCGGTCCGAGCCGACCGACAGCCGCGACCTGGTGATCATGGACGCGTTCGGCGGCGTCGCCGTGCCGTGGCACCTGACCACGCGCGAGATCGTCGCCGACGTCCACCGGGTCCTGCGGCCGGGCGGGCTCTACACCGCCAACATCATCGACTTCGGCCCGCAGAACTTCCTCAAGGCCGAGGTCCGGACCGTCGCCGAGGAGTTCGAGAACGTCGCGATCGTCTCGACCCGCGCGGCGCTCGCGGGGGAGCAGGGCGGCAACTTCGTCCTGGTCGCCTCCGACGAGGAGCTGCCGGTCGCCGCGCTGCGGACCCGGCTGGGCGCTCGCGCCGAGGTCCTGGCCGGAGCGGACGACGTCCGCCGGTTCGTCGGCGACGCACCTGTCCTGACCGACGACTTCGCGCCGGTCGACCAGCTGCTGACCCCGTTCCCCAGCTGACCGGAAGCTGGGCAACCGGCGGCCGGAGTTGTGCTCGGCGCCCCGGGCTTGTTGCATGTGCACATGCACCCACGCGCAGGTCAGCCCGCCCGGCCCGAGGATCTCGTCGACGTCGACGCGTTGCTCGCGGCGTACGACGGGATCACCCCGGACGTCGACAACCCCGCCCAGAAGGTCGTCTTCGGGACGTCGGGCCACCGCGGCTCGAGCCTGGACGGCGCCTTCAACGAGGCCCACATCCTGGCGATCACGCAGGCCGTCTGCGAGTACCGCGCCGGTGAGGGCACCAGCGGTCCGCTCCTGGTCGGCCGGGACAGCCACGGCCTGTCCGAGCCGGCCTGGCGGACCGTGCTCGAGGTCCTCGCGGGCAACGGCGTGCAGACCCTGGTCGACAGCGCCGACCGGCTGACCCCGACGCCCGCGGTGTCGCACGCGATCCTGCGGCTCAACCGCGGCGCGGGAGCAGGTGCCGACGGCATCGTCATCACCCCGTCGCACAACCCGCCGCGGGACGGCGGCATCAAGTACAACCCGCCGCACGGCGGCCCGGCCGACTCCGACGCGACCGGCTGGATCGCCGCCCGCGCCAACGAGCTGATCGCCGGCGGCAACCGTGAGGTACGCCGTACGCCGTTCGAGCAGGCCCGGAGCCAGGCCGGCGACTACGACTTCCTCGGCCACTACGTCGACGACCTGCCGTCGGTGATCAACCTGGACGCGATCCGTTCCTCCGGGCTGCGGATCGGCGCCGACCCGCTCGGCGGCGCGAGCGTCGACTACTGGGCCGCGATCGGTGAGCGGCACGGCCTCGACCTGACCGTGGTGAACCCGCGGGTCGACCCGGCCTGGTCGTTCATGACGCTCGACCACGACGGCAAGATCCGGATGGACTGCTCCTCGCCGTACGCGATGGCCTCGCTGGTCGCGCAGAAGGACCGGTACGACCTCGCGACCGGCAACGACGCGGACGCCGACCGGCACGGCATCGTCACACCGGACGCCGGGCTGATGAACCCGAACCACTACCTCGCCGCGGCGATCTCGTACCTGTTCGCGAACCGTCAGTGGGGTCCGGACGTCGCGGTCGGCAAGACGCTGGTCTCGTCGTCGCTGATCGATCGGGTGGTCGCGGATCTCGGCCGGCGGCTGTGGGAGGTGCCGGTCGGGTTCAAGTGGTTCGTGCCGGGGCTGATCGACGGGTCGGTCGGGTTCGGCGGCGAGGAGTCGGCGGGCGCGAGCTTCCTGCGGTTCGACGGCAGTGTCTGGACGACGGACAAGGACGGGATCCTGCTCGCGCTGCTGGCCAGCGAGATCACCGCGGTGACCGGGGAGACGCCGTCGCAGGCGCACGCGAAGCTGGTCGAGCGGTTCGGCGCTTCGGCGTACTCGCGGGTGGACGCACCGGCGACCCGCGAGCAGAAGGCGAAGCTCTCGGCGCTGTCGGCCGATGCTGTCACCGCGACCGAGCTGGCCGGCGAGCCGATTCTCGATCGGCTGACCAGTGCGCCGGGCAACGGCGCGGCGGTCGGTGGGCTGAAGGTTACGACCGAGTCCGCGTGGTTCGCGGCCCGGCCCTCGGGGACCGAGGACCTGTACAAGATCTACGGCGAGTCGTTCAAGGGCGCCGAGCACCTGGACGAGGTGTTCGTCCAGGCCCGCGAGGTCGTCTCGAACGCGCTCGACAGCTAACGCACGAAGGCGTCCACCAACCGGTCCAGGTCCGTGGCGGGGCTCGTGGTCAGCCCGCTGTGGATCGGACCGGGGTGGACGACGGTACTGCGTGGCGCCGCGAGCCACCGGAAGCGTTCACCGATTCGCGTCGCCGCCGCCGGTCCGCCCGCCGGGTCGCCCGCGCAGATCGCGCGGATGTGCTCCAGCGACGCGCACACCACGTCGACGTCCACGGCCGGGTCCAGCGAGCGCAGCCGGGCCGGGTCGACGTCCCAGGCAGCGCCGAGGAAGTCCATCCCGCGGCAGTAGATCACCGCGCCGACGTTGACGAACTCGCCGCGGTGGATGCGTGGCGCGGCGCGCAGGATGACGTAGTCGAAGGGGACCAGGTCGCCGGTCTCGAGGTCGTTCATCGCGCACCACCCGGCAGCCACGCGGACCGGTCGGCCAGCCGGGCGGTCAGGTGCCCGAGGTAGCGATCCCGGTCGCCGTCGGCGATCCACGCGTCCGGGACCAGCGCGATCACCTCGGTCAGCAGCTCCGGCGTGAGCTCGGCCGCCAGGGCCGCGTCGATCGCCGGTACGGCGGGAGCGTCGTCGCGGAAGACGTGGTCGGTCGCGTCGTACGGCAGGGCGGCGAAGCGCTCGGCCGACATCCAGGAGTGGTGGAAGTACAGGGCCGCGCCGTGGTCGATCAACCAGAGTTCCTTGTGCCAGACGAGCAGGTTGGGGTTGCGCCAGGAGCGGTCCACGTTGGCGATGAACGCGTCCAGCCAGAGGATCCGCGCGCGGGTCGCGGCGTCCGGCGTACCGCTGGAACCGTCGTAGCCGAACGAGCCGGGCAGGAAGTCGACCGCGAGGTTGAGGCCGGCGCTGCGGACCAGCAGGTCCTGGATCTCCTCGTCGGGCTCGGACCTGCCGATCGCCGGGTCGAGCCGGCAGAGCTTCAGCTCCGGGATCCGCAGCCCGAGCCGGCGGAACAGCTCGCCCGCGATGATCTCGGCGACCAGCGCCTTCGGCCCCTGGCCCGCGCCGTGGAACTTCAGCACGTAGGTCCCGAGATCGTTGCCTTCGACAACTCCCGGCAGCGACCCGCCCTCGCGCAACGGCAGCACGTAGCGGGTGGCGGTGACAGTCGGCAGACTCACCCGGCAGAGCCTAGAGGGCGGTTTCTCACTGGATGGCGCCGGGTACCGGCTCCGGGTGAAGCATCCGTCCATGGGCGTAGAGGAAGAGTTGCTGCTGGTCTCCGCCGCCGGGCAGCCGCTACCGAGGAGCAAGGCGGTCAAGGACGAGACCGACGGGGTCGACGTCGAGCTGGAGCTGACCCGCGCGCAGGTGGAGACCAACTCGCCGGTGTGCGAGACCTCCGACGAGCTGCACCGGCAGCTGAGCGCGATGCGGTCCAGGCTGGCCGCCGCCGCGGCCGAGCACGGCGGGCGCCTGCTGGCGATCGCGGCGCCGCCGACCGGTGCGGCCGCGCATCTGGTGACGCAGCAGCCGCGGTACGAGGAGATGGAGCAGCGGTACGGGTTGCTCGCCCGCGAGCAGGCCGTCTGCGGATGCCACGTGCACATCGACGTACCGGACAAGGAAGCCGCGATCCGGGTCAGCAACCACCTGCGTCCCTGGCTGCCGGCGTTGCTCGCGCTCAGCGCCAACTCGGCGATCTACCTCGGCGCCGACACCGGCTTCGCCAGCTGGCGGGCGATCATGTGGTCGCGCTGGCCGTGCGTCGGTCAGCCGCCGTACTTCGAGTCGGCCGCGCACTACGACGCGCTGGTGGAGACGCACCTCGCGTCCGGCAGCATCATGGACGAACGGATGGTCTACTGGGACGTCCGGCCGTCGTCGCACCTGCCGACGGTCGAGGTACGGGTCAGCGACGTACCGCTGACCGTGGCCGAGACCGTGCTGCACGCGACGCTCGTCCGCGCGCTGGTGATGACCGCGCTGGCGGACGGCACCCTCGGTCCGGAGCTCCAGCCCGAGGTGTTGCGCGCGGCGTACTGGCTGGCGGCGAAGGACGGCCTGACCGGCAACAACCTCGATGTCCGGACCACCGAGGTACTCCCGATCGAGAAGGTCCTGGACCTGCTGATCCATCACGTCCGTCCGGCGCTCGAGCTGCTGGACGAGGTCGAGCGCGTCGAATCCACCGTCGGGCGGCTGCTCCGCGAGGGCAACGGTGCGATGAAGCAGCGCCGGGCCTTCCGTGAGGGCGACGACCTGATCGCCCTCACGGAAGCCACGCGCTAGCCGCGGAGGAAGTCCTCGAGGCCGTGCAGGTCGTCGGTGTTGAGGTGGTCGACGCCGGCGGCCGCGAGCTCGGACCACAGCGCGTCGCGGGCCGCGCCGCGAGTGTCGGGGGTGGCCCAGAAGCGGACGCGGTAGCCGGCGCGGTGGGCGGTGGTGACGATCTGGCGGAGCTTCTCGCGTTCGGCGGCCGGGAACGCGCCGACTCCCTGCCAGGTGAAGTTGTTCGTCCAGTTGTCGCTGACCAGCGGCATCAGGGACGCGGGCAGCTTCGAGTTCAGGTCGGACAGGCGGCCGTCGTACCCGGCGTACCGGACCTTCTGGGCCTTCAGTACGTCGAGCGGCCGGTTGCCGCTGATCACCGCGGTGACCGGGCCGCGGAAGGTGCGGCCGGCGGCGAAGATCGTGCTGATCCCGCGGTACTTGCGCAGCGCGGCGTCGATCGCGGCGTACGTCGTCGGGCCGTCGCTCTTGATGTCGATCAGCAGCTGGAAGTCGCGCCCGCGCTGGTAGACCTCGCCGCGGTTGGCGCGGATCCGGTCCGCCAGGGGCTTCAGGTACAGGCTCTCCAGCGTGCGGCCCGGTACGACGTTCTCCAGGTCGTGCGCGACCCGCAGCTCACCGTCGACCAGCCAGACGTCGGCCTCGACCGAGTTGAACCCGCGGTCCAGCGCGTCCTGCAGCGGACGCCGGTGCTCGTAGTCGTTGTGCGCGTGCGCCGACGCCAGCGGCCGGATCGCCGGGGCGTCGTACGCCTTGGGCAGCCGGAAGCCGTTGTCCCGCGCGACCTGGCGCAGGCGGTCGGGGTAGTCGGTGATGATCCCGTCGACACCCTTGCCGATCAGCGACTCCATCGTCGCCGGGTCGTCGACCGTCCACGGCACGACCTTCAGGCCCACCTTGTGCGCCGACTTGACCATCGCCTCGGTCACGTACGGCCGGTACGCCGGGTCGCCGATCTTGCCGTCCTGCGGGAACCCGTGCACCGGCGAGATCGCGCTCGCGCCGAACGACTTGGCCGCCTTGACCAGGTCGCCGCCGAAGTCGTCGATGTCGATCCCGCCGAGCCACGGCGACTTGCCGGGCTGACCGGTCTGCAGGAAGTCGTAGTTGGTCAGCGCGACCAGCGGCAGCTCGGGAGCGACCTGGCGCATCCGCATCAGTGCGCCCCAGTCGAAGCTCTGGATCGTGACCTGCCGGGCGATCCGCGCCTTGCGGATCTCGCGGTTGACGACCTGGACGAACTGCTCGCGCGGCGCGGTCTCGGTCGGTGCGCCGGCCTCGACCTTCGTCTCGATGTTCAGCTTCACGTCGTTCGCGCGGAAGCGGTGGACGAGCGCGAACACCTCGCGCAGCTCCGGCATGCGCGCGCCCGGGTCGGGCGTCTGGCCCGGGTAGGCGGCCTGGGTGAGCGAGCCGCAGTCGAGCTGGCGGACCTGATTGAAGGTCAGCGTGTTGACGTACTTGCCGACGTACGGGTACTCGGGATCGCCGGCCGTGTACGGCGCGGTGTCCTTGCACTTGGACCCGGTGACCTTGCGGTCGTGGGTGACAACGGCGTGGCCGTCCTCGGTGATCTGGACGTCCAGCTCGAGAGTGCTGACTCCGGTCTCCAAGCCGCGGGTGAACGACGCGATGGTGGACTCGACGGTCAGTCCGAGGCCACCGCGGTGGGCCTGCAGGTCGAGCGCGCGGCCGCGGTACGCGGACGCCTCGACGGTGACCAGGCCCTGGCCGAGCAGTGCGGCGGTGAGGGCGAGCGGGAGCAGCGCGCGGGGGAGGCGGCGCATGAGGGGATCCTGTTCGTCGGCGGAGGGGATGGCTGCGATGCTTCAGGGCGCCGGGGTACCCGGCGCCTCCCGAAGGTAACCAACAAAAGGCTGACTGGTAACCGCCAGGCGTCGATCACTCACCGTGCGCAGTGGATCAGAGCCCAGCCGCGGCGGGCCGCGTGATAGCCCAGCTGCAGCCTGGTGTCGGCCGACACCAGATCCATCAATGCCCGGACCCGGCGCTGCACGGTGCGCATCGACAGGCCCAGCTGGTTCGCGGCGGCCTGGTCGGTGAGTCCGGCGAGCAGCAGCCCGAGGATCCGGGCGTCGATCTCGGGCAGCCCGTCGGCGGTCGGGCTCTCCTCGATGACGCCCTCGCTGCCGAACACCAGCGGGATCGCCTCCCGCCAGACCCGGTCGAACAGCGCCAGCAGGCCGTCGAGCATGCCGCTGCTGTGCACGATCAGCGCCCCGATGTCGCGGTGCGCGCCGGACAGTAACGGGACCAGGGCGATCCGCCGGTCCACGATCAGCAGCCGGATCGGCAGCTCGGGCACGACCCGCACCTCTTCGCCGGCCCGCAACGAGTCCGCGGCGGCCGGGAAGAAGCCGGGCCGGTCGAAGGAGTTGCGCTCGATCACCACGCGGTACCGCACGCCGCGGTTGACGGCCGCGTCCTCGGCGGTGTTCTCCTCGGCCGCGACGGCGGCGATCTCCGCCTTGACGAACCCGAGCACCTCCTCGCGGGCCGACATCTGGAGCTGCGTGAACCGCTGCCCGACGGCCTTGGCACCCCGTACGACGTCGACGACATCGCCGACCGACCGCTCGGTGTCCGTGCCGCGGTAGATCTCGGCGAGCGACTCGATCTCCCGCTGCGCCCGCCGGAGCTCCTCCTCGCGCTGCACGGCCAGCGCGGCCAGGGCGACCGACGGCGGCGAGGCGACGTACCGGTCGGTGCCGCTGCTGGAGCGCGCGGCCAGCCCGCCGCTCTCCAGCGCGGCCAGCGAGCGGGCGGCCTCCACCGGGAGACAGCCGAGCCGCTCGGCCAGCTCGGCCGCGTCGTACGACGGGACCTCGACCAGCGCGCGGTAGGCGAGTTCTTCGGTGTCTGCGAGTCCGAGCACGTCGAGCACGATGCCTCCCTGATCACTCCGGTACGGCGGCCGGCCGCTGGCGGATTCCCGAATTGTCGCAATCCTGCCAGGTGATCCCGAGATTCCGCTGGCGGTTTTGCGATGAACTGACGCCCGACATCGCCCTGCCCCCGAAGGTGGTCCTCCGATGCTTTCCCGCTTCCTGGTCGGCGCAGCCGTCACCTCGCTGCTCGCCACCGCCCTCGTCCCCGCCGCGGCCACGCCGGGCGCGGACCCTCCTCCTGGTCTTCCGCTCGGCGTCGACGGCGCCAAGGTCGTCACCCTGCTCACCGGCGACAAGGTCCAGCTCACCCCGGCCGGCGGTGGCCGCAGCAACGTCCGCTTCGTCGCCGCCGACCCCTCCGCGAGCGGGTACGAGACGCGGACGGTCGGCAAGGACCTGTACGTCGTACCCGACAGCGCCGCCGAGCTCGTCCAGAGCGGCAAGGTGGACGACGCGCTGTTCAACGTGAGCGGCCTGATCCGCCAAGGCTTCGACGACGCCGGCACCGATCGCGTGCCGGTCATCACCACCTACAAGTCGACAACGCGGTCCCAGCCGGCGGTCCCGGCCGGCTCCGAGCGCACGCGGTCCCTGCCGTCGGTCGGCGCTTCGGCGCTGCGGACCGAGAAGACACAGGCTCGCGAGACGTGGCGGGCGCTCACCTCGCCGACCGACCCGGCCGGGCGCGAGCTGGACAAGATCTGGCTGGACGCGAAGGTCACCAAGACCCTCGACGAGAGCGTCCCGTACGTCGGTGCTCCGCAGGCCTGGCGGTCCGGGTACGACGGCGCCGGCACCACGGTCGCCGTACTGGACTCCGGTGTGGACGCCGAGCACCCGGACCTGGCCGGTGCCGTCAAGGCGCAGCAGAACTTCACCGACAGCCCGGACGTCGCCGACCACGACGGGCACGGCACCCACACCTCGTCGACGGTCGCCGGTCGCGGTACGGCGTCGGGCGGCCGCAACAAGGGCGTCGCGCCCGGCGCCGAGTTGCTCTCGGGCAAGGTGCTGAACGACTCCGGCAGCGGCGCGCTGTCCTGGATCATCGCCGGGATGGAGTGGGCCGTCGCCGAGGGCGCCGACGTGATCAGCATGAGCATCGGGACCTCCGAGCCGGTCGACTGCACCGATCCGATGGCCGAGGCCGTCGACCGGATCAGCGCCGCCTCCGGCGTCCTGTTCGTGGTCGCCGCGGGCAACCTGTACGGCCCGTCCGAGACGATCACGAGCCCGGGCTGCGCGGCGTCCGCGCTGACCGTCGCTGCCACCGACCTGACCTCGAAGACCGCCGACTTCTCCAGCCGGGGTCCCGTGATGGGCAACCACGCGGTGAAGCCGGACATCGCCGCTCCCGGAGTGGACATCACCGCCGCCCGGGCCGGCGGCCGCGGCGACACGGCGTACACCGACATGAGCGGTACGTCGATGGCGACGCCGCACGTCGCGGGCGCGGCCGCAATCCTCAAGCAGCAGCACCCCAACTGGACCGGGCAGCAGCTCAAGTCCGCCCTGCAGAGCAGCGTGCGATCGGCGTCGACCACCGGGGTCTACGACCAGGGCGCCGGTGAGCTGAACGTCGCCAACGCCGTCGCGCAGCAGGTCACCGGACCGGGCACGGCCGACCTCGGCACGTTCGCCTGGCCGCACAAGCCGTCGGAGAAGGTCACCAAGCCGCTGACCTACACCAACTCCGGCAAGACGCCGGTCACCCTCCGGTTCTCCGCCGACGTCCGCGGCAACAACGGCAAGCCGCTGCCGCGGTCGGCCGTTCAGCTCGGCGTCACCACGCTGAAGGTCCCGGCCGGCAAGTCGGCCGCGCTCCCGCTGAAGATCGACCCGTCGGCCAAGCTCGACTACGGCCTGTACGGCGCGGTCAGCGCAAGGATCGTTGCTACCAGCAACGATGGACGGACCGTCGTCACCCCGGTCGGGTTCTACCTCGAGCCGCAGCACGTCGACGTCACCGTCAAGCTGATCGACCGCAACGGCAAGCCCGCCGCGTCGATCACCTCGCTGGACGTCTTCGACCTGGACAGCATCGCCGCGCAGCGGATCGGGTTCGAGGGCGCCGACCAGACCCTGCACCTGCGCGCCGGCAGCTACTCGCTGGCCGCGTCGGTCGCGACCGAGGGCGCGGACGGGCTGGTCGAGTCCTACACCTTCCTCGGCGACCCCGAGCTGAAGCTCACGAAGAACACCACGATCACGTACGACGCCCGCAAGGCCGTCCAGACCAAGGTCGTCACCGAACGGCCGAGCGAGCGCCGCGGCGGAAGCCTCACCTACGGCCGGGTGGTCGACGACTGGGTGCTGTCGAGCAGCCGCAGCTTCATCCCCTCGGTCAAGGCGGTCTACCTCGCCGACACCGGGACCAAGGCCAAGCGCGGCACCTTCGAGGTCGTCGAGGGCTGGCAGCTGGAGTCGCCCGACTGGGCGCCGGCGCCGTACCTCTACAGCCTCGCCTTCACGCACGCCGGGCAGGTCAAGGGCAACACCACGCACAAGGTGAAGGACCGCGGGCTCGCCTCGATCGACGCGACCTACTACACGCCGGGCAAGAACTACACCTACTCCGAGTACGTCGATGTCTGGCGCCCGTGGAGCCTGAACCTGATCCCGACCGGCGAGCGGGGTCAGGTGGCCGCGCCGAACCGGGTCGAGCACCTGGTCACGGCGGAGAAGAACACCAAGGTCAGCCAGATGGTCGGGCACTCCGACGCGATGGCCTGGCCGTTCGCGACGCTGATGACGTCGACGGCCAAGGCGTACAAGGCGGGCACCCGGCACCAGGAGACCTGGTGGAAGGCGGGGCTGCGGCCGGGCATGCTCCGCAACCAGTCGACCGGGCTCACCGTCGTACCGGCGGCGCGGACCGGTAACACGGTGTGGAGCAACTTCCCGACCTGGTCCGACACCGAGCCGGGGCACTTCTCGATGGGCGGCTTCCTCGACCTGGGCGGCACCGAGCTGCTCGCGAACGGCGTCTCGCTCGGTGAGTACGGGTGGTTCGGGCAGGGCAACTGGGACGTCCCGGCGCAGCCGACCGACCTGGAGCTGGTCTACAAGCTGATGCACTGGCAGCGCGGTGACTACTCCTGGGAGTCGCCGACCGACGCCGAGACGCGCTGGCGCTGGAAGTCGTCGGCGGCCGACTCGGGCAAGGCGCTGCCGCTGCTCTGGCCGGACTACGACCTGAACGTCGACGCGAACGGGCGAGCGCCGAAGGTGGCGAACTACCCGGTCTCGATCACGGTCGGCGCGGGGGAGTGGTACCAGCCGGGGCGGATCACGGGCGCGAAGGTCTGGGCGTCGTACGACGACGGCGCGACCTGGGTCGAGGTGCCGGTGAAGAACAACGGCAAGAAGGTGACCGCGACGGTCGACAACACGCCCGCGACCGGGTTCGTCACGCTGAAGACCGAGGTGACCGATGCCGGGGGCAAGAGCGTGACGCAGGTGCTGAAGCGTTTCTACGGAATTCGCTAGACGGAGTTTCTTGAGAAAAAGGAGCTGGGCGCCCGCTCTGGGGCGCCCAGCTCTCGTCACGATTGTGGTGCCGGACCGGGAAGCGCCTCACGGCGCGTGGCCGCTCGTAGCGGCTATATTTGGGACCCGGGGCTACCGCGGCCCGACACCTGCACCATTGTAGCCGGTGCCCAAACGCCTTGTCCTGTTGAGCTTTCCGGCCCGGGATCGCTTAGCACCAACGGTGGATCTGTGCAAGTGTCGTCGCCGGACTACCAGAGCTGACCGGCACGCTCCGTGCGTGCCGCGGTCGCCAGCTGGTCGGCCATCTCGACCAGCTTGGACGCCGACCGGACCTGCTCGTGCCCGTCGTCGGCCAGGTGGGCCCGGCCGGTCGCGACGATCCGGGCGAACGCCGCCGCGCGGTCCAGCGTGGTCGCGAAGTCGCCGGTCGCCACACCGCGCAGTACGGCGTCGACCATCGCGCGCACCTCGTCCGGGCCGGGCGGGTCGGCGACGCCGGCCACCACCGCGTGGACCTCGGCGTACTCGCGGCCGGTCGCGTACTCCCGGGCGACGTCCGCCGGGCTCGAGTGCACCCAGGAACGCAGCACGTAGAGCCGCCAGAGCGTGCCGGGCAGGGAGTCGGCGGGTGCGTCGGACCAGAGGTCGGCCAGCTCGTCCAGACCGTAGTCGTCGGCCAGCTTGACCACCCGCGCGACCACCTCGGCGTCCTCGCTCGACCGAGCCCCCCGGACCAGCAGCTCGGCGGTCCGGTGCGCCACCTCGGCCACCTTCGCCGGGTCGGCCGCCGCACCGGGCAACGACTCGAACAGCTGGTTACCCGGCAGGATCGGCCGGCGCGGAGTAGGAACGGTCACGCAGCCATGATCCCCGACCCACCCGCCCCTCGCACTCCGACCCGCCCCGCCAACTCCCGCCCCTCCGCCCCGACTCCCGTCCCCTCGACTCCGCCTCCACCCCGCCCCACCCTCCGCCGCCGCTTCATCCGCCGCCGCCTCCGCCGCCGCCGCTTCCTCCTCCGCTCCCGACCTGCTCCGCCCCAACCCGTACTCCCTCCGCTCCACTCCCTCCTTCGTCTTCGTGCACGGCTCAGCCACGATTTCCGCGCGGAGATGGCTGGGCCGTGCACAAAGTCGCGTGGGGGCTGTCGGGTGGGGGCTGTCGGACCAGGCCAGTACAGTCGACGGCATGGCAGCTCCTCAGCGCGGGCGACTGGCGAAGAACCTCGTGAAGTACGGCGTGCGGTACGGGCCGATGGCGTTCGAGGCGGTCAAGCACGGGCGCGAGCCGGCTCAGCAGGCGATCCAGGCCGCGCTGGCGAAGCGGACGGCGCGGAGGAAGGCGGTCGAGCACGCGCTGACCGTGCGGGACGGGTCGCTGCTCAAGGTGATCAAGGACGGCTCGGCGATCTTCTTCGTGTTCAGCGGCGACGCGATCGTCACGACGTACCCGCCGGTCCCGCAGGCGACGTACCCGGAGCTGCTCCGGCACGCCGACCTGGACCGGCGCGAGCAGGCCGCCGTCCTGGCCGCCGCGCAGCGGCCGAAGCTCACCGACCGGTTGCCGAAGCCACGCCGTCGCAGGTGAGGTTTGACAAGGGCGTAACACGGCGGACCCGGTGTGGTCACACCCTCCCCGCACAGTGGAGAGCACGATCCACGAGGGAGGGCGTCCGCATGCTCTGGAAGATCAGGACCGAACTCGCCGACCGGCCGGGTGCACTGGCCGAACTCGCTGCACGGTGTGGTGCGGACGACATCAACATCCTCAGCCTGGAGGTCTTCACCGCCGAGAGCGGAGCCGTCGACGAGCTGGTGGTCTCCACCGGCGTCGGCTGGACCGCCGACGACCTGGCCGCGCTCACCGTCGAGGCCGGCTGCGTCCGTACGACGGTCAGCCCGTGCCAGGCCGACGTACTGAGTGACGCCCCGACCAGGTACCTGCGGGCCGTGCTGCGCCTGATCGACGACCCGCTGGCGGTCGACGAGGAGCTGGAGGCGCTGCAGGGGTTCGGCGAGTACACGGCGGCCGAGTGGGCTCGTGCCGACGTACTGGTCGAGATCGCCGGCCGCTTGTCCGTCCAGTACGCCGAGGAGGTGCAGGACGCGCCGAGGCCCGGCGACGGCGCCGTACCGGACCTTCGGCGGGCGACTGTCGAGGACGCCGCGGCAGTGGTCGCCATGCACGACCGGTGCTCGTACGAGAGCCGCACCCGGCGCTACCACGTCCCCATGCCGCGGCTGACCGCCCGCACCGCTCGCCACCTGTCTGCCCCGGCCGGAGGGGTGTCGGTCGTCGCGGTGGTCGACGGTGCGGTGATCGGCATGGCCACGGCCGCGCCCTGGGAGGAGCTGGGCGGGTCGGCGATGGAGATCGCCGTACTGGTCGAGGACGGGTGGCAGGGGCAAGGACTGGGGTCGCAGCTGCTGCGCCAGGTGATCCGCGAGTCGCGGCTGCTCGGCGCCGACCGGGTGGTCTGCATGGTCCAGCCGGACAACGCGGCGATGCTCCGGACGGTCGAGGGCCTGCGGATGCGGACGCGCGTCGTACCGGACGGCGACCACCTGATGGTGGCCATCGCGCTGTCCGACCAGAGCCTGTCGCATTCCGTGGATCGGGGGCCGGTGCCCTATCGTCAGACCCGTGCCATCCCTGCCCACCGGTCGCAATCCGCACGGTCTACTGGTCAACCTGCCCGCGAGCACGCGCTCGCCGGTCCTGGAGCTGTTCCGCCGGCTCCTGATCGCGGTGGGGCTGCTGACCGTGATGGTGCTGATCGTGGTGGTCGACCGTGACGGCTACAAGGACACCTACGACGGTCACGTCGACCTGATCGACAGCATCTACTACGCGACGGTGACGCTGACCACCACCGGGTACGGCGACATCACTCCGGTGACGCCCGCGGCCCGGCTGGTCAACGCGTTCATCGTCACCCCGCTGCGCATCTCGTTCCTGGTGGTCCTGGTCGGCACGACCCTGGAAGTCCTGGCGAACGAGGGCCGTCGCATCATGCGCGACTCGCGGTGGAGGAAGCACATGAAGGACCACGTCGTTGTCGTCGGCTACGGCACCAAGGGCCGCTCGGCGGTGCAGACCCTGCTGAGCAACGGGGTGAAGCGCGAGGACATCGTCGTGATCGACCCGCGCGCGCAGGCGATCGGGGACGCGGGCAACGACCAGATGGCCGCCTTCCACGGCGACGCCACCAACCGTACGGTCCTGCGGCGGGCGGAGGTGTCGGTCGCCCGCGAGGTGATCGTGACAACGGACCGCGACGACTCCGCCGTACTGGTGACGCTGGCGGTCCGGCAGCTCAACCCGGACGCCCACATCGTGGTCGCGGTCCGCGAGGAGGACAACGTCCCGCTGCTGCGGCAGTCCGGCGCGGACGCGGTCGTCACGTCGTCCGAGGCGGTCGGCCGGCTGCTCGGGCTGTCCGCGGTCAGCCCGAACCTCGGCGAGGTGATGGAGGACCTGCTGACGTACGGCGAGGGCCTCGAGGTCGCCGAACGCCCGGTGCTCGGCCGCGAGGTCGGCAAGGCGCCGTCGTCGGTGCCCGACCGCGTCGTCTCGGTCGTCCGCGACGGCAAGGTGCACCGGTACTACGACTCGAACGTCTCGGTGCTTGCGGCCGGCGACAAGCTGATCGTCGTCCGGCCGGCAAAGGAAACCCCGTGGGCCGAGCGCCCGGGCGCCGACGACCAGGACGAGTAGCCCGCCCCGCCCCGCCCAGCCCCGGCACGCGGCCCAATGCCGGCCGTTTCCCCGACTGCTCCCTTGTTCGACGACTGCTGTGGTACATCGCGTCAGTCGTCGTACAAGGGAGCAGTCGTCGTACAAGGAGTCAGTCAACCGGCGAGCTGACGCCGCCACGTCCGCGACCGGGCATCGGGTGGTTGCGGTAGGTGTGGACCAGGTGACTGAGTGGTCCGTTCTTGACGGGGCTTGTGGGGCGTTTTAGAGTCGATCCTGTAAACGATTACAAGAACGATTACAGGAGCGCCGCGTGAGTCGTCCGACGATCGCCGCCGTGGCCCGGGCCGCGGGGGTTTCGGTGGCCTCGGTGTCGCGCGTGCTGAACGGTCTGCCGGCCACCGAGGAGATGGCGAAGCGGGTGCAGCGCGCGGTCGCCGAGCTCGGTTACGTGCCGGACTCACGGGCGCGCTCGCTGAAGGTCGGGCGGACGTTCCAGCTGACGCTCGCGGTCGCCGACGTCGGTAACCCGGTCTACGTGACGATGATGCGTGCCGTCGAGGAGGTCGTCTCCGCGGCCGGTTACCGGCTCGTGGTCACCACCACCGGCCCGGACGTCGTCGACGAGGTCGCCCTGGTCCGCGGCATGGCCCGCGGGTACGCCGACGGCCTGGTGATCAGCCCGCTGCGCGTCGACGACGACCTGATCAAGTCCATCCAGGAGTGCGACGTCCCCGTGGTGGTCGCCGGTAACGTCCCCGCCAAAGCCGGCGTCGACACCGTCCGCGCGAACTCCCCGAAGGGCATCCTGCTCGCCGTGGAGCACCTCCTCACCACCCACCGCCACAAGGTTGCCTTCATCAACGGCCCGGTCGACACCGTCCCCGGCACCGCCCGCGCCAAAGGCTTCACCGACGCGATGAAGGCCAACAGCTTGCAACCGGTCGCCCAGGTAGAAGCCGAAGACTTCACCTTCGCCGCCGGCCGCAAGGCTGGTGGTGAGTTGCTGGACCACTCCACAGACCTGGACGCGGTGATCGCGGCGAACGACCTGCTTGCGGTGGGGGTGATGCACGAGTTGGCTGCTCGTGGGCTGCGGGTTCCTGATGACGTGGCCGTGATCGGGATGGATGACAGTGAGTTGGCCGAGCAGACCTTTCCGCCCCTGACGAGTGTGAACCTCGGGTCGGCGGAGCGGGGGCGGCGGGCGGCTGAGTTGCTGCTGGCAAGGATCGAGGACGACACCCGGACCCCGCGCCGGATCGTGGTGCAGCCGTCCCTGAGTGTGCGGAGATCTTCATGACCACCCAAGCTGTTCTCGCGCCGGAGAGCGCGGCCGGGAAACCACCGGGCCGGGGCACCGGCCGCCCGAGGCAGAACCGGGAAGCGATCTTCCTGTTCCTGCCCGCGCTGCTCCCGGTGCTGCTGCTCAGCGTGTACCCCCTGGTGAGGGGTATCGCGCTCGGTTTCACCGACGCCCGCGCCGGCCTCAACGTCGACACCAACTTCATCGGCTTCGGCAACTTCGCCAAGCTGCTGCACAACGACCTGTTCTGGGACTCCTTCCGGATCGGCCTGATCTGGACGGTCTCGGTCACCGTCCTGCAGTTCGTCGCCGCGCTCGGCCTGGCCCTGCTGCTCAACACGAACATCAAGTTCCGCGGCGTCGCGCGCACCCTCGCGCTGATCCCGTGGGCGATGCCGCCGGTGGTCGTCGCGATCATGTGGCGCCTGCTGCTGGACCCGACCAAGGGCCCGGTCAACGACATCCTGCAGACCACGCACCTGACCGACCAGCCGATCAACTTCCTCGGCGACTTCAGTACGGCGTTGCCGGCGGTGATCGTGGTCGGCATCTGGGTCGGCATGCCGATGACCACGGTCACGCTGCTGGCCGGCCTGCAGGGCATCGACCGGTCCCTGTACGAGGCGGCCTCGGTCGACGGCGCCGGCGCGTGGCGCCAGTTCTGGTACATCACGCTGCCGCAGCTGAAGACGGTGATCGTCGCGATCACCAGCCTGGACATGATCTGGAACTTCAACTCGTTCGGCCTGGTCTACGTACTGACCGCGGGCGGCCCGGGCGGCAAGACGATGCTGCCGATGCTGTTCGCCTACAACGAGGCGTTCCGGTACGGCAACTTCGGGATGGCCGCCGCGATGGGCGACGTGATGGTCGTGATCATCATCGTGTTCCTGGCCTTCTACCTCCGCAACCGGCTGAGGAGCGAGGCATGAGAACGCGCCCGACCACCCGAGTGGCCCAGTACGTCGCCGTCCTGGCCTACCTGATCTTCCTCGGCTTCCCCCTGGTCTGGCTGATCTCCGCGTCGCTGAAGTCGCCGCGGGAGTTCGCCAACCTCAACCCGACCTTCCTGCCGCAGTCGCCGACGTTCTCGAACTTCACCGATGCGCTCGAGGAGCAGGGCCTGGTCCGCTCGATGCTGAACAGCCTCCAGATCTCGGTCGCCACGACCGTGCTGGTGCTGATCGTCTCGCTCCCGGTCGCGTACGGACTGGCCCGGCTGCGCAGCCGCCTGCGGCCGATCACCAACGGCTGGATCCTGGTCAGCCAGGTGTTCCCGGTGATCCTGATCGTGATCCCGCTGTTCGTGATCCTGCGTCAGCTGCACCTGACCAACACGCTCCCCGGCGTGGTGATCGTCTACATGGTCTGGTCGATGCCGTTCGCCCTGTGGATGCTGCAGGGGTACGTCGCCGCCGTACCGCGGGAGCTGGAGGAAGCGGCGTCGGTGGACGGCGCGAGCCGGCTGCGCACGATCGTCTCGATCGTGATGCCGCTGCTGCGGCCGGGCCTGATCGCGACCGCGATGTTCACCTTCATCTCGGCGTGGAACGAGTTCTTCTTCGCCCTGGTCCTGCTCCAGGACCCCGAGCTCAAGACGCTGCCGCTGGTGCTGGCCCGCTTCGTCGGGGCCGAGGGCCAGGTCCAGTTCGGTCCGCTCGCGGCCGCGTCCGTCCTGGCCACCGTGCCAAGTCTCGTGTTCTTCGCTTTCCTGCAGCGCCGGCTCACGTCCGGCCTGCTGTCCGGCGCTGTCAAAGGTTAAAAGGAGTACTTCGCATGAAAAAGCTACTTGTAGGTTTCCTGGCGGTGGGCTCGCTGGTGGCGCTCGCGGCCTGCGGCAGCGGGAACGACAGCTCGGGCGATCCCGCGCCGGGCGAGAAGATCACGCTGAAGTTCCAGAGCCTGGCCTTCCAGAAGACGACCGTCGCGGCGAGCAAGAAGATCGTCGCCGACTGGAACGCCGCGCACCCCGACGTCCAGGTCGAGTACGTGCAGGGCAGCTGGGACTCCGTGCACGACCAGCTGGTCACCCAGTTCCAGGGCTCGAGCGCGCCGGACATCATCCACGACGAGTCCGCCGACATCACCGGCTTCGCGAACCAGGGCTACCTGGCCGACCTCACGCCGTACCTGAGCCAGGAGACGAAGGACGCCGTCCCGGCGGGGGTCTGGGACACGGTCAAGTCCGGTGACGGCAAGATCATCGCCGCGCCGACGCTGCTGCAGTCGTACGTCGTGTTCGGCAACTCCGCGCTGCTCAAGCAGGCCGGCGTGTCCGCGACCGGCGACTCGCTGACCTGGGACCAGCTGCAGGCGGACGCGAAGAAGCTCACCACCGGCGGCAAGTTCGGCCTCGGCTGGGGCCTGAAGAGCCCGACCGCGACCGTGCTGAACCTCGGCATGAACTTCGACGCCGCGTTCTTCGAGGGCACCGGCCGTGACGCCAAGGCCAAGATCGGCGACGCCGAGCTCGAGGTGCCGAAGCGGATCCACGCGATGGCCTACACCGACAAGTCGATCGACCCGACCTCGCTGACCCAGAGCGGTTCGGACGTGCTGCCGGGCTTCTTCGGCGGCAAGTACGCGATGGTCGTCGCGGGCAACTACACCGCGCAGCAGATGGTCGAGCAGGCGCCGAAGGGCTTCCAGTGGGAGGTGCTGCCGCCGCTGAAGGGGACGTCGGAGAAGCAGGCCGCCAACCCGCAGACGCTGTCGGTCCCGGCCGAGGGCAAGCACATCAAGCAGTCGGCGGAGTTCATCGACTTCTTCATGAAGGCCGAGAACCTGGCCGCGGTCGGTCAGGGTGACTGGCTGATCCCGACCACGCAGCCGGCCCGGGACGCGATCCAGAAGGCGACCGGCGGCAAGAACGGCTGGGCGCAGACGCTGGCCAGCGGCACCGAGATGACCAAGGCGCCGTTCCAGAGCGTGGAGAACTACCCGAAGTGGAAGGACCAGATCGCCACTCCCGCGCTGCAGGAGTTCCTGGCGAACAAGACCGACCTCGCGACGCTCGGCCAGAAGCTGAACGACGGGTGGGGCCAGGTCAACAGCTGATGCCCGACGAACAGAAGTCACTGCTGGAGGACAAGTCGGTCGGAGCCCTGCTGGGCTCCGCCGCCGGGGACGCGATCGGCGGTGCCGTCGAGGGCTGGACCCCGGAGGCGATCCGGGAACGGCACGGCGGCTGGGTGACCGGCATCGTCGGTCCCTGGTACGACGACTGGCGCAACGCGCGCCCGATCGCGCCGTACCACAAGGGCGACGGGCACATCACCGACGACACCTTGATGACGCACGCGCTGGTCGAGGTGTACGACGAGACGCGCGCCCACCTGGACGCGTACACGATCGCCGAGAAGCTGGTGCCGAAGATGCTGGCCGGCAAGCGCTGGGTGCCGGAGCTGGAGGCGGACGCGCTGCTGCTGCAGCGGGTCTTCCTCGCCGAGAAGTGGCTCGTGGCCCGGTTGCACTACGGGCACATCGACCCGCGCGAGGCCGGCGTCGGCAACATCGTGAACTGCGGTGCGGCGATGTACGCCGCTCCGGTCGGCATCGCGAACGCCGGCGACCCGGCGGGCGCGTACGCCGAGGCGATCGACCTGGCCGGCGCGCATCAGTCGAGCTACGGGCGGGAGGCGGCCGGCGTGTTCGCGGCTGCCGTCGCCGCGGCGATGGTGCCTGAGGCAACAGCTTCGTCGGCGGTCGAGGCGGCGCTGGAGCTGGCCAAGGACGGCACTCGGCACGCGGTGGCCGCGGTCGCCGAGGTGGCCGAGGGGCTGGACGACTGGGAGCAGGCGATTCCCCTGCTGCGGAAGGCGATCGAGCCGTTCGACACGGTCGGCCCGGACTACCGCGACCAGTCGCTCGACGCGCGCCGGCCGAGCCGGACGAAAGCCATCGAGGAGCTGCCGGTCGCGCTAGGGTTCGTCCTCGTGTCCGGTGGCGATGTGCGGCAGGCGGTGCTCGGGGGGACGAACTACGGCCGCGACGCCGACTCGATCGCGTCGATGGCCGGCGCGGTCACCGGCGCGCTGAGCGGGCGGGCCGGCGTACCGGAGGAGTGGACGGCGCGGATCGCCGAGGCCAGCAAGACCGATCTGGTCGGGCCCGGCCGGGTGATGGCGTCGGTCGCGCGCGATCTGCGGACCGCCGACGCCGAGCGGTGGGCACGGCGTACGGCGGCCCTGGATGCGCTGGCCTGAGCGATGTCAGCTGTCGAACGCCTCGAGCTCGATGATCCGGGAGTACCCGTGGTCGTTGGAGTCGAGGACCACCACCTGGACGGCGTCGGCCGCGACCGGGGCGAAGGTGACTTCGAGGAGTCCCCGCGTGTTGCCCCGGAAGCTGCCGACGGTGGTCCAGGTGTCGCCGGCACGGACCCGCACGTCGACGTCGCGGACGCCCATCACGGCCGCCGGGTAGCGGGCCGAGTCGAGGGTCTGCAGCGTGATCCGGCCGACGGTGGCCGGCGCGGTGAAGTCGACGCCGTACGTGTCGGGGAAGAGGCCCTTGGTCGCGTCGTGCCAGCCGCTGGCGCCCCACTGCTCGGAGTCGGCGTTGCCGTCGACGCCGCCGCAGAGCTTCATGTTGCCGTGGGTGCTGGAGGCAACGGCCTGCTCACCGAGCAGGAGGTTGTCGCCGGGACCCTTCGGGGGAACGGGTTTGACGACGACCGGAGCCTTCAGCTTCTCGCGGCCGACCGAGAGCTCGACGGTGAAGGTGCCCGGCGCGGTGCCGCGGGGAACGGTGACGTCGAGCGGCGCCGTGACCAGTTGGTCGACGGGCAGGTAGCTGGAGAACTGGCGGCGGGACAGCACGAGCGGGCTCGCGGCGCCGACGCGCATGTCGGCGATCGCCGGTTTGCGGCCGGTGTTGGTCATGCCGAGGGTGAGGCGGCCGGACGGGAAGCAGGGGAGCGGGACGACCTCGACCGGCTGTGGGGTCGCGCTGAGCTTGATGTTGCTGTGGGCAACGGCCGGGGGGATCAGGGCGATCGGTACGACGGCGAGCAGGGCGGCGGCGCGTTTCATGGCGGGGTCCCCTCAGACCTGGTGGATTCCGGGGCGGCCGTTCTCGACGACCAGGGTGGCGCGGGTGCTCGGCGTACCGTCTCGGGTCGTGACCTTGTCGACGACGCGGTACTCCGAGGTCCACTGCCGCGCGTCGAGGCGACAGCTGAGGTAACCGCGCTGGACGTTCTGGAACTTCACGTGCGGGTTCTCGGCGAGCAGCGCGCGACCGGTTGCGTCGACGTCGACCCCGTCCTTGCCGGACGAGATGGACGTGGTGACGAACTCGCTGCCGACGACCGGGCTCGCCGGGTCGGCGAAGTCGAGCTTGAGGTCCGCGGCGACACTGCGGTGCAGGTCGCCGGTCAGGACGACGAAGTTGTCGACGCCGCGGTCGCGGACACCGGTGAGCACACGGTTGCGCGAAGCGGCGTACCCGTTCCAGGTGTCCATCGGGAGCTCGAGATCCGGTCCGGTCTTGCGGTCGAGCTGGGCCATCGCGACCTGCTGGGCGACGACGTTCCAGCGGCTGGGCGAGCGGCGCACGGTGTCGAGCAGCCAGCGTTCCTGGGCCGCGCCGGTGATCGTGCGGGCCGGGTCCAGGGAGACGGCATCCGGCGGGAGCCAGCTGCCGTCGCCGGGCTGGTCGTCGCGGAACTGGCGGGTGTCGAGCACGCTCAGGTCGGCGGTCCGGCCGAACCGCAGATGGCGGTGCAGGCGGATCGACGGGCCTTCGGCGGACTGGTCGAGGCGGAGCGGCATGTGCTCCCAGTACGCGCGGAAGCCGTTGGCCCGGCGTACGAGGAACTCGGGGCCGGGCAGGCCGTCCTCCGAGATGTCGCCGGACCAGTTGCCCTCGACCTCGTGGTCGTCGAGGGTGACGACCCAGGCCGACGCGGCGTGGGCGGCCTGGAGATCGGGATCGGTCTTGTGCAGGGCGTACCGGGCGCGGTACTCGTCGAGGGTGAAGATCTCGCCGGCGAAGTCGACCGGGACCGGCTGGTTGCGGATCCCCGCGGTCGGGCCGACGCCGACCTCGTAGATGTAGTCGCCGAGGAACAGCACGACGTCGTGGTCGCGCTGGGCGACGTCCTGGTACGCCGTGTAGAAGCCGTCGTAGAAGGCCTGGCAGGACGCGACCGCCATCGTCATCGCGGGCAGCTCGTGCGGCGCGGGCGCGGTGCGGGTCCGGCCGATCGGGCTGAGTTGGCCGTTGGCGCGGAAGCGGTAGAAGTAGTGACGCCAGGAGCGCAGGCCGCGGACATCGACGTGCACGGAGTGGGCGTACTCGGGTCTGGCGGTGGCGGTGCCGCGGCGGACGACGCGGCGGAAGTGCTCGTCCTCGGCGACCTCCCACTCGACCTTGATCGGCCGGTCGTCGAGACCGCCGAAGGGTTCGAGCGGGCCGGGCGCGAGGCGGGTCCAGATCACCACGGCGTTCGGCAGCGGATCGCCCGAGGCGACGCCGAGCGTGAACAACGGGCGATGGTCTTTCGGCTTCGAGCCCAGCGGGGCGATCCCTGGCAGCGCGCCGGTGAGCGCGAGCGCCGCGGCCGCACCGGTGGCGCTGAGGAACGTACGGCGAGTTGCGGTGGCAGCGGCGAGACCGCGGGCGGCGGAGAGCATGGCACGGAGTATCGGGCCGTGACGACAACACGAACCAGGCAGCTGTTTCACCTGGTGCAACAGGAGGATGAACGATGAGACTGACCTGGGTGCAGCCGGAAGACCTGCTGCCGCACCAGCTGGTCCAGTCCGCAGCCGAAGGCGCCGACGTACGGGACGTCAGCGCTCGCTGGCTGAAGGCCGGTGGGTCGGTCGAGGCTCCCGTTTCCGGAGCTTCGGCACAGCCGGCGGGGTCTGAGCTGCGAGCCCTTGCACGGCAACTACTTGAAGAGTTGGACGGGTTGACTCCGGTGTGGACTGCGCCGGACATCCCCTCTCTGCCTCTTCTCAGGTCTGCTTCGTTCCGTGGGGTGGAACGGCGGATCTTGGAGGGTTGGGTCGGGCGGGCGGCGGGCAATCTGCTCGGGAAGCCGGTGGAGAAGATTCCTCGGGTGGGGATTCGGGAGATCTTGGGGAGTTCGGGGCAGTGGCCTTTGCGGCAGTACGTGACGGCGGTGGGGGTGCCTGACGAGGTGCAGGCGCGGTGGCCGTGGAACCGGCGGTCCAGGCCGACGAGTTTGCGCGAGAACATCTCCGGCATGCCGGAGGACGACGACCTCAACTTCGCGATCCTCGCGTTGCAGCTGGTCGAGCGGTACGGCGACGAGCTGACCACCGAGGACGTGGCTCAAGCCTGGTTGAGCGATCTGCCGGCGGGTCGCGTGTTCACCGCCGAGCGCGTCGCCTACCGCAACCTGCTCGACGGCGTACCGCCGGACCGCGCGGCCCTCGTCCGCAACCCGTTCCGCTGGTGGATCGGCGCTCAGATCCGGACCGACGTCTACGGCTGGGTCCACCCCGGCGACCGTACGGCGGCCGCCCGCCTCGCGTTGACCGACGCCCGCCTGAGCCACACCGGCGCCGGCGTCGACGGCGCGATCTGGGTGGCGGCGATGTCCGCCGCCGCGCTCGTCCTCGACGACCCGCGCGAGGTCGCGCTGGCCGGCCTCGAGGCGATTGCCGCCGACAGCGAGATCACCCGCGCGGTCCACCTCGGCCTCTCGCTGGCCGACAGGGAGCTGGACGACGCGCTCGACGTACTGCACGCCGAGTACGGCCACCTGCACTGGGTCCACGCGATCAACAACAGCGCCCTTACGGCGTACGCGCTGACCGCCCCGGACTTCGCGACCGGTGTCGGCCGCGCGGTGATGGGCGGCTGGGACACCGACTCCGTCGGCGCGACGGTCGGGGCGGTGCTTGGCGCCGTACTGGGTGTTCCGTCAGAGTGGTCGGAACCGCTCGACAACCGGCTGACCACCAGTCTGCCCGGGATGAACCAGGTCTCGTTCGACGAACTCGCTGCGAGGACGCTGGCTGTGGCGAAGGAGGACCGGCGTGGCTGACGTCGTGGTCGTGGGCAGCGCGAACGTGGACCTGGTCCTCCCGGTCCAGCGGATCCCGCGCCCCGGCGAGACCGTGCTCGCGTCGGGCCTGACCCGCGGTCCGGGCGGCAAGGGCGCGAACCAGGCGGTCGCGTCCGCCCGGGCCGGTGCCTCGACCGCGTTCGTCGCGGCGCTCGGCGCGGACGACGGGGGAGCGCTGCTGCGCGAGGCCCTCGCCGGCGTCGACCTGTCGCTGGTGCAGACCGTCGACGCGCCGACCGGTACGGCGATCATCACCGTCGACGCCGACGGGGAGAACGCGATCACGGTCGCGCCCTCGGCGAACGCCCGCCTGGAGTTGACGCCGGAGGCGAGGGCTGCCGTGGCCGGGGCGAAAATAGTCCTTTCCCAACTGGAGATTCCGTTCGGTACGGTGCAGGCGGCAGCTCTTGCCGCGGCGAACGGGTACTTCGTCCTGAACGCCGCGCCGGCCGCCGCGCTGTCCGACGAGTTGCTGGGGCATGTCGACCTGCTGGTCGTGAACGAGACGGAGGCCGAAGCGGTGGCTGGAACGAAGCTGTCCGCCTTGCTGGACCGGGTGCCGGCCGCGGTGGTGACGCTGGGCGCCGACGGCGCGGTGATCCTGACCCGCGGGGCGGACGAGGTCCGCGTCCCGGCGGTGCGGGTCGAGGTGGTCGACACGACCGCTGCCGGCGACACCTTCTGCGGAGTGCTCGCCGCAACTTTGGCTGCGACGTCAACTACAGCGCGCGACCTGACGAATGCGGTCCGACGCGCTACCGTTGCTGCTTCATTGAGTGTCCAGACCGCGGGGGCGATCCCTTCGGTGCCTCACGGGGAAGCTATCGACGCGCGCGCTGCGGAGGTGTACCTGTGAACCCGCTGGAGCCGAGGCCCATCGATCTGCCCGCGAAGGTCGATCTCGGCCTCCGGGCCGACCTGAGTTTCCTCGACGACGCCAAGATCCTCGGCGCTCCCGAGGACCCGGCCGACCTGCCCCGCTGGCGCGGCAAGCTGGCCGAGTGGCTGATGGGCGCCTACGGGCGCACGGCGTACGACGGCGGCTCGCACTACGAGGAGCCGGGGCGCGAGTGGACGCAGACGGCGTACTCGGTGGCCCTGGTCTGGCTGTGGGACGACCAGCTGTACGACGTGGCGACGGGATCGTTCACTCCTGCGAAGTTCGTGCAGCACGGCGTGGACGACTTCGGCGGGTACGACGCGGTCGTGCTCTGGCACGCCTACCCGGTGATCGGGATCGACTCGCGCAACCAGTTCGACTTCTACCGTGACGTTCCGGGCCTGAAGCAACTGGTCGACGACCTGCACGGGCTCGGGCTGAAGGTGTTCTTCGACTACAACCCGTGGGACGTCGGCACGCGCCGCGCGGACGGGCCGGACGCCGAGGAGTTCGCGGCGCTGGTCGCCGACTTCGGTGCCGACGGCGCCTTTCTCGACACCTTGAAGGAAGGCGACCCGGCCTTCACCCGGGCGCTGAACGCGGTGAACCCGGCGATCGCCTTCGAGGGCGAGTCACGGTTGCCGCTGGCAAGGATCTCGGACCACGCGCTGTCCTGGGCGCAGTGGTTCGCCGACACCCGGGCGCCCGGCGTACTGCGGGCGCACCTGTTCGAGCGCCGGCACATGATGCACCACACCCGCCGCTGGAACCGCGACCACAGCGACGAGCTGCAGTCGGCCTGGGTCAACGGCGTCGGCATCCTGATCTGGGAGAGCGTGTTCGGGGCCTGGGTCGGCTGGAACGCCCGCGACCGGGCGACGCTGCGGCGGATGGTCGCGGCGCAGAGAGCGTTCTCTCCCGTGCTCATCAACGGCGACTGGATCCCGCTGACGCCGGAGATCCCGGACAAGGCGCGCGAGCACGGGGTCTTCGGCTCGCGTTTCGAGCTCGCCGACGTGACCTTCTGGACGCTGATCAACCGCGACGACGAGGACTTCGACGGCGTCGTCCTGCGCTCGGAGGACCAGGTCGGCGACTGGTACGACGTGACGTCCGGCGTACCGATCACCGCGGACGACGACGGCGTGCGCCTCGTCGTACCGGGGCGTGGAGTGGCCGGCATCGTGCGGGTCGGCGCGACGGCCGGTGCGACGTGCCGGGCGACCGCTCGGCGCCTCGGGACGATGTCGCGGCCGCACGTGAAGGACGCGGCGTTCCCGGTGGCTCCGGGTCGCCTGATCCCGCCGCCGATGCCGGTTGGTGAGGCGTCGTTCGGGCCGGTTGTGGTGGTGCCGGCCGGGGAGCGCTCTCTGGTGGTGCGGCACCGGCGGCGTGAGACCGGGCTGTACGACACGGCGCCGTACGTGGAGGAGTGGAAGCCGTTGCCTCCGCGCCTGCACGATCAGCAGACGCTGCAGCGCGACGTGTCGCTGGCGGAGGTGTCGGTGGCCGTCCGCGAGGTGACGAACGGTGAGTACTCCGAGTTCTTGAAAGCCAGTGGCTATCAGCCGTTGGTGGCGAACCGCTTCCTCGCGCACTGGGTCGACGGTGCGCCGGTCGCTGGCACTCTCGATGAGCCGGTGACGTACGTGGATCTGGCGGACGCTCGGGCCTATGCGGAGTGGGCCGGCGGCCGGCTGCCGACCGAGGACGAGTGGCAGGTCGCTGCTTCTTTGGTCGGGTTCACGCGTCGCGAGCCTTTGGTCTGGAACTGGACCGAGTCCGAGCACCGCGACGGCCGCAGCCGCTTCAGCATTCTGAAGGGCGGGTCCTTCTACCGCGCTGAGGGCTCGGACTGGTACTCCGACGGCGGACCGCAGGAGCCGGAGGTCAGCTTCAAGCTGGTCCTCACCGGCGGCGGCCTCGACCGCTCGGAGACCATCGGCTTCCGGTGCGCCCGGTGAGAACCGCACCGCTGGCAGGGGTGAAGGTGGTCGAGGCGGCAACTCTCTTCGCCGGTCCTCTCGCCGCGACCTTCCTCGGGGACTTCGGCGCCGACGTCACCAAGATCGAGCACCCCGCCCGCCCTGATGCGGCACGCGGGCACGGTGCTTCGAAAGACGGCATCGGGTTGTGGTTCAAGACCTTGGGTCGCAACAAGCGACTCGCGACCCTCGACCTCTCCCGCGGCCGCGAGGTCTTCCTCGACCTGATCCGTGAGCAGGACGTCCTGGTCGAGAACTTCCGCCCCGGCACCTTGGAGCGCTGGGGCCTCGGCCCCGACGTACTGCTCGAGGCCAATCCCCGCTTGGTCATCGCCCGCGTCACCGCGTTCGGCCAGGTCGGCCCGTGGTCGAGCCGGCCCGGTTTCGGCTCGCTCGCCGAGGCCATGAGCGGTTTCGCCGCGGTCACCGGCGAGCCGGACGGGCCACCCACCCTTCCGCCGTTCGGCTTGGCCGACGGCATCACCGCGCTCGCCACGGCGTACGCCGTACTGGTCGCCCTCCGCGAACGTGACCAGTCCGGCCAGGGCCAGGTGATCGACATGGCGATCATCGAACCGATCCTGATGATGCTCGGCGGCGGCATCACGGCGTACCAGCAGACGGGGTACGTCCAGCCCCGCCTGGGTAATCGCTCGTCGAACAACGCGCCGCGCAACGTCTACCAGACCGCCGACGGGCGCTGGGTCGCCGTCTCGACCAGCTCGCAGAGCATCGCCGAGCGGGTCGTCACGTTGGTCGGCCGCGCCGACCTGGTCGCCGAGCCGTGGTTCGGCACCGGCCGGGAGCGCGCCGAACACGCCGACGAGCTGGATCAGGCCGTCGGTTCCTGGATCGGAGAGCGCTCGCTCGACGAGGTCATGGTCGCGTTCGAGAAGGCCGAGGCCGCCGTCGGCCCGGTGCACGACATCCGGGGCATTCTCGAGGATCCGCAGTACGCCGCCCTCAACACGATCACCACCATTGACGACGACGAACTCGGTGGTCCGGTGGCCATGCAGAACGTTCTCTTCCGCCTGTCGGAGACGCCCGGCGAGATCCGCTGGGCCGGGCGGCCGCACGGCGCCGACACGGACGCGGTGCTCGCCGAGATCGGTGTGACACCGGAGCAGTTGGCGGCTCTTCGTGAATCGGGAGTGGTCTGATGCGGACTTCGGCTTCGGTTGCGGTTGCGGTGGCGCGTGCGGCTGCTCCGGCTGGGGCTGCTCCAGCTGCGGTGGCGCGCGCGGCGGCTGTGGCGATTGTGGCTGTGGCATCGGCCCCCAGCCGAACCCCTGCTGCCCCGGCCCCTACGGCGACCCGGCGTATGGCCGGCCGGCGTGTGGTGCCGGCGTGCTGACCGCCCTGTACGTCCCTGCCAACCGGCCTGACCGGTTCGCGAAAGCTGTTGCCGCGGGCCCCGATCTGGTGGTGTTCGACCTCGAGGACGCCGTACCGGTGGACGACAAGGCCGACGCCCGCGGCTGGGCCGTGGCGTGGATCGCGGCGCGCGCCTCGTCAGCCTTCGAGATCCGCGTGAACGCACCCGGCACTCCCTGGATCGAGGACGACCTCGCCGCGCTCGCGGCGGTCCCCGAAGTCCGCGTCCGCCTGCCCAAGGTGGAGAGCGCGGCCGACGTCCGCGCCGTCCTGGATCAGGTGCCCTCGGCAAGGATCACCGCCCTGATCGAGTCCCCGCTCGGCCTGGAACGCGCCTTCGAGATCGCCTCCGCCGACCCCCGCGTCACCGCCGTCGCCCTGGGCGAAGCAGACCTCGCCAGCTCCCTCGGCGTCGACGGCCCAGCCGGCCTGTCCTGGGCGCGCGGCCGTCTGGTCTCGGCCTCCCGAGCCGCCGGCCTCGGCGCTCCGATGATGTCGGTGTACGCCCACGTCAACGACGAGGAAGGCTTACGCCGTACAAGCCTCGAAGGCCGAGCCCTCGGCTTCGTCGGACGGACCGCGATCCACCCCCGCCAACTCGCCCCGATCGTCGAGTCCTTCACCCCGACCGCCACCCAGTTGGCCGACGCGGCAGACCTGCTTGCCGCGGTGGAGAAGGCCGGTATCGCCCAGGGCGGAGTCGTCGTCCTTCCCGACGGCCGCATGGTCGACCCCGCGATGCTCGGCCGGGCCCGGGAACTCACCGCACTCATGCAACACATCGAGTCCCGCCAGGCCTGAGGCGAGCCGATCCCGGCACTGGCCGCGGTCGGGGTCCAGGTCCCGGCGCAATGTTCACGCTGCAGGGCAGCAGTCTCCACGCTGCAGTGCAGCAGCGCCGAACGGCCGAGCAGTTCATGCTGCAGGGCAGCGGTGCCGAACGGCCGAGCAGTCCACGCTGCAGGGCAGCGGTGCCGAACGGCCGAGCGGCGCGCGGCCCTGGTCGTCGTGACGAGCACGATCGGTCCTGCCGGTGATGCCGAGGGCGGCCTGAGTTAGTCGCTCGGCATCACCCGGCCGACTCGGCGAGCGGCTCGCCTGCGGGCCTCGCGTCGCCGTACGGGCTTGTTAGGGCGCGATAGGTGCGGCCCGCGATCCAGCGCCGATGGGAAGCCTGTCGGCAGGTTCGAAAGGCTCTCGCGTGGCGGAACCTTTTGGCTTCCCGGCCGCATCTTCGCCTGAACAAGGCCCTGATCGGGCCGTTCGGACAACGGTGAGGCAGAGACGATGAATGATCTTCAACCGGTACCGGCGGCCGCCCGGCCGACGCGGCGAACTGTTCTCGGGTTCGCCGCGCTGGCCACCACGGCGGCGTTCGGTGTGACCTCTCAGCAGGCGGCGCAGGCCGCCGAGAACCGCACGGTGATCGAGTGCCTGGCCGATCTGGACGCGTTCTGATGGCGACGATCGTATGGCTGGCCGACGTCCTGCGCGCTGCCGGAGTCCAGGTGATCGAGGAAGGCGACTGGCGGGGACGGGCGGTGTCGGGGTCCTTCGCGCCGATCGGCGTGCTGTGGCATCACACCGCGGCGACCTCGAGCCCTGGGAATCCAGCACCGGCCCTTGGCACGGTCATCGACGGGCGGGACGACCTGGAGGGGCCGTTGTGCCACGCGCTCGTGGACTACAACGGCGTCTTCCACCTGATCTCGGCGGGACGGGCCAACCACGCCGGCGCGACTCGCGCGTCGGGTCCTATCCCGGCCGGCGACGGCAACACGCTGCTGGTCGGCTGGGAGATCGACTACAACGGCGTGGACCAGGTGATGACCGCGGCGCAGTACTCGGCGTCGGTCACCGCCACGGCCGCCGTATTGCGCCAGCTCGGTCGCGACGCGAGCTTCGCGCGGGGGCACAGGGAGACGAGTACCACCGGCAAGATCGATCCGTACGCCGTCGACCTCGACCGGATGCGGGCCGACGTCGCTGCCCAGCTGTCAGGGGGCTCGCCGACCGCGGCCCTCCACTCGTTGCGGCGGGTCAACGGGACGTGGACCACGTTCGGTGCCTTGGGCAAGGTCGCGAAGGATGTCGCGATTGCGGGGATGGCCGACGGGACTGCGCAGGTCGCGGTGATCGGTGGTGATGATGTGGTGTATCACCGGGTGCGTCGGGTGGACGGGACTTTCACGCCGTTTGGTGCGTTGCCTGGGTTTGGTGGGCCGGCGAAGGGTCGGCAGGTGAGTATTGCGGGGTTCGAGGATGGGACGTCGCAGGTGGTGATCACGCTGTCCGATGGTGCGGTGTATCACGCGTTGCGGAGGGTGAATGGGACGTGGACGACGTTCGGTGCGTTGGGGACGACCGCGAAGGATGTCGCGATCGCGGGGATGGCCGACGGGACTGCGCAGGTTGCGGTGATCGGTGGTGATGATGTGGTGTATCACCGGGTGCGTCGGGTGGACGGGACTTTCACGCCGTTCGGTGCGTTGCCTGGGTTTGGTGGGCCGGCGAAGGGTCGGCAGGTGAGCATTGCGGGGTTCGAGGACGGGACGTCGCAGGTAGTGATCACGCTGTCCGATGGTGCGGTGTACCACGCGCTGCGGCGGGTGAATGGGACGTGGACGACGTTCGGTGCGTTGGGGACTACGGCCAAGGATGTCGCGATCGCGGGGATGCCGGATGGGACTGCGCAGATCGCGGTGATCGGTGGTGATGATGTGGTGTATCACCGGGTGCGTCGGGTGGACGGGACCTTTACGCCGTACGGGGCGCTGCCCGGGTTCGGTGGGCCTGCCAAGGGCCGGCGGGTCGGTATCGCGGGTAGTCCCGATGCGACGTCGCAGGTCGTGATCAACGCGTTCTGAGTGGGACTTCGGTGCTGGAGAGGTTGTGGCAGCGCAGGACCTCTCCGATGCCGGCGGCGTCGGCGGCGAAGCCGGCGCCGGTTGCCGCGCTCGCCGGAGCCCACGGCTCCAGCGGCCGCTGGAGCCGGACCTGCACCACTCACTAACTCTGCGGGATCGAGGAAGCGGCGAGTGAGTTGAGCGTGGCCGCCAGCTGGTGGCTGGGTTTGGTGAGCTGCAGGTCCGGCGTACCGGGTGTGACGGGGGACATGCTTTAGGGTCGTAGGCATGCTTCCTCGCAGGGTGGACGCCGTGGTGATCGGCTCGGGGCCTAACGGGCTGGTGAGTGCGGTCGAGCTGGCTGATGCCGGGTGGGACGTACTGGTGCTGGAGGCGGAGGAGACCTTCGGCGGGGCGGTGCGGTCGACCACCGAGGACGGGTGGGTGAGCGATCGGTACAGCTCGAACTACCCGCTGGGGATGGCGTCGCCGGTGTTTCGCGCGCTGGAGCTGGAGAAGCTCGGGCTGAAGTGGGCGCACGCGCCGCTCGCGCTCGCGCACCTGCTCGACCCGGAGACCTCCGCGGCGATCCACCCGGATCCCAACGACACGGCCGCCTCGATCTCCAAGGATCACCCGGCCGACGGCGACGCGTGGCTGGAGCTGTACTCCGAGTACGTGAAGATCCGCGAGCCCTTCCTGCAGTCGCTGCTCACCACCTGGCCGCCCGTCCTGCCGGCCGCGCGACTGACGCGTCGGCTGGGGTCGGCGGGGGAGCTGATCAGGTTCGCGCGGTTCATGGCGATGCCGATGCACCGGATGGCGCAGGAGCTGTTCGAGGGTCCCGGCGGTCGCGCGTTGCTCGCCGGGAACTCGTTCCACGCTGACGCCCCGCTCAGCGGCTCGGTCAGCGGGACGATGGGCTGGTTGCTCGCGATGCTCGCGCAGGACGTCGGCTATCCGGTCGCGGAAGGCGGATCGAGCGCCCTGTCCACCGCACTCCGCCGCCGCGCCGAACGCGCCGGCGCGCTCTTCGTCGCCGGCATGCCGGTCACGGAGATCGAACTGTCGGGCGACCGCGCGACCGCCGTACGGACTGCCTCCGGTGAACGCATCGCGGTCAGCCGCGCGGTGATCGGCGACGTCTCGGCGTCCACCTTGTACGACGTACTGTTGCCCGAGGCAAGCGTCCCGGCGGGGTTGCGACGGGACCTGGCGCGGTTCGAGTGGGACTACCCGACGGTGAAGCTCAACTACCGCCTGCGGGGACCGATCCCGTGGAACTCCGACGACGCAGGCCGTGCTGGCGTCGTCCATCTCGGGGGCACCGCGGATGACCTGATCCACGTCTCGGCCGACCTGGAGACCGGAAGGTTGCCGTCGGCACCGTTCATGCTGATCGGGCAGACCACGAAGTCCGATCCGACCCGCTCACCGGAGGGCACCGAAGCGGTCTGGGCGTACTCACACCTGCCGCGCGGCATCGCCGACGACGCCTCCGCCGAGAAACTCGGCGACCGGATGGACCGGCACATCGAGCGGTACGCCCCCGGCTTCTCCGACTTGCTGATCGACCGCGACCTGCAACGCCCGTCCGACTTCGCCGGCGAGAACGCATCCCTAGGCCTCGGCGCCCTGGGCGGCGGCACAGCACAACTCCACCAGCAACTCATCTTCCGCCCCACCGTCGGCCTGGGCAGCGCCCGCACCTACATCACCGGCCTGTACCTCGGCAGCTCCGCCATCCACCCAGGCCCCGGCGTCCACGGAGCCTGCGGCCACCTAGCAGCCCGCACGGCCCTCCGCGACGCGTCCCTGCTCGGGCCGATCACGCGGGCGTTTCCCACTGCCGCTCTCCGCCGCCTCCAACGCTGACACCCAGCCGCAGTTCGCCGAAGGCCGACTCCCCGTTTCCGGTACACCGCCCGCCGGGGAGACAACACCCGCCGGGGGGACGGCGCTCGCCGGGGGGTGGAGACGGCGCTAGCTGAGAGGAGGCGCCCACTGGGGAGGCGGCGTCCGCCAAACCGCCGCTCGCGGCCCCACGACACCCCGCGGTGTTCGCGTTCCGCCGAGCCAGCCAACAGCCGACGCTGCGACCAGCCGAAGGCAGGCGGCGCTCGTCGGGGAGGCGGCGCCCGCCAAGCCCCCGCTCGCGGCCCCGCGACACCTCGCGGCGGTCGCGGAGAGGCGAGCTAGCTGATTGTTGCAGTGGTGTTGAGCGGGAGTACGCCGGATCACCCGGCGCTTGACGCGCGTGGGAGAGCGGCGTGTAGCCGATCACGGGCAGGGCCGGGGATCCGGCGGTCCGGCGTACAGCCCGGTCCGGCGTACAGGCCGGTTCGGCGTACAGGCCGGTTCGGCGTACAGGCCGGTTCGGCGTACAGGGCGGCTCGGTGGTCCGGGATCCTGCGGTCCGGCGTACAGGCCGGTCCGGCGTACGGCGCGCTTCGGCGTACGGGGCCGGTCCGGCGTACGGGGCCGGTCCGGCGTACGGCGCGGCCCGGCGTACGGAGTCAAGCGGATGGTTTGGTGGGTGGTCTTAGGCCGAGCCACTGGTCGGCGTTCCAGGCGTGGAAGCGTTCTAGTTCGGTGAAGCCTAGTTTGGTGGCGAGGTGCATTGAGGTGGTGTTGGCGGTTTGGGTGGCGAGGACGACTGGTTCGCCGGGGAGGGCGCTGTCGAACCAGTTGAGGGCTGCCGTGCACGCCTCGGTGGCGTAGCCGAAGCCCCATGCTTGCGGTAGGAAGAGGTAGCCGAGGTCGACCTTTCCGACGGCGGCGGGGCGGTGTTCTGTTGCTCTTCTGAGCAGGATCTGGCCGATCATGGCGCCGTCGAGTTCTACGACGAAGCTCCCGGGCCATTGTCCGGGGACCGCAGGCAGCGTGCGCTCTAGCTCGTCGCGTGGCTGCGGGCCGCCGAGGTAGGTGTGCACGTCTGGCGAGGACGCCAGGTCGATGAATGCCGGGCGGTCGCGGGGCTCGGACTCGCGCAGGACGAGTCGCCCGGTGCGGATTGGTTCAGGCGGCCAGGGGACGGGGCCGAGGTCAGTCACGTCGGCCAGCCAAGCGCAGGCACGTCGGCAGATCAAGCCGTGCACACCGACTGCGGATCGCAGTGCACCAACGGGCAGTCTGCCGGGTTGAAGGGCGGACAGGTCCGCTGCACCAGGCGCCCTGCTCTCCGTCGGAGTCGGCGTACCGCCCACCGTGCCTACAGGGGTGGGCCTCCGACCGGCTCGGGGGTGGAGGTGATGCGGAGGGCGGCGATCAGGTCTCGGTAGAGGGAGTCTTCGGCGAGGAGTTGTTGGTGGTTGCCTCGGGCCCTGACCTGGCCGGCTTCGAGCACGATGATTTGGTTGGCGTCGATGACGGTGCTGAGGCGGTGGGCGATGGTGAGGACGGCGCCGGAGCGGGCGATGCGGTCGATGACCTCGTGGACGGCGGCTTCGGTGAGGCCGTCGAGTTGGGCGGTGGCTTCGTCGAGGAGGAGGATCTCGGGGTCGCCGACCAGGGCTCGGGCGAGGGCGATGCGTTGGCGTTCGCCGCCGGAGATGACGGCGGTGGACAGGGACGTGTCGAGGCCGTCGGGTAGTTCGCGGACGCGGTCGTCCAGCCGGACGGCGCGCAGGGCCTCCCAGATGGCGTCTTCGTCGGCGGACTCGTGGGTGTAGAGGAGGTTCTCGCGGAGGGTGCCGGGGACGAGCGGGGTGTCCTGCTCGACGTACACGACTCGGCGGCGGAGGTCCTCCAGGGACCAGTCCGGCAAGGGGATTCCGTCGAGGACCAGGCGTCCTGAGTCCGGGTTCAGGAAGCGCAGCAGGAGCGAGAAGATCGTCGTCTTGCCAGCACCGGACGGGCCGACGATCGCGGTGTGACCGACCCTCGGGATCTCCAGCGTGATGTCCTGGACGGCCGGTGAGGCACCCGGTGCGTACCGAGCGGTGACGTTCTCGAAGGCCAAGGTCGACGTCGCGAGATCCGGCCGGCGAGGTGAGACCGGCCCGGCCGATTCGGTCGGCTCCAGGTCGAGGGCGTCGATCTCGCGGATCCGGGTCGCCGCCGCGATCCCGGCCTGCAGGCTGCTGAAGGTCATCGCGAGCGTGCTCACCGGCTCCATCAACTGGAACGCGTACAGCAGGAAGGCGACCAGGGCCGACACGGTGAGCAGACCCTCGTTGACCCGCCAGGCGCCGAGCCCGAGGATCAGCATGATCGCCAGTCCGACGCCGAACCCCGCGGCGGTGAACGCGGCCGCCTCGTACCGCACGGCCCGGATCGCCTGCCGCGCGGACTCCTCCGCCTCGACGATCACCCGCTGACTCTCGCGGCCCTCGGCTCGGCTGGCCTTCACCGTCCGGATCGCGCGCAAGGCACCTTCCAGTACGCCGCCCAGCCGGCCGACGGCACCCTGGGCCTGCTCCTGCGCCTTGGCCATCTTCGGCATCAGCACCGCCACGACCGCACCGACCACGGCGAGCGCGCCGACCGTGGTCAGGAGCAGCATCGCGTCGAGCATGCCCATCAGGATCAGCGCGCCGAACAGCCCGATGACACCGTTCACCAACGAGACCAGGCTGGAGGCCGCGGCTTCCCGCAGCAGCACCGTGTCCGACGTGACCCGGGTGACCAGCTCACCGGGGGAGCGGGACGCCAGCTCGCCGATCCGGAGCCGGAACAGCCGTCGCACCATCGAACTGCGCGCGTCGAGCACCACCCGCTCGCCCATCCGGCCGAGCAGGATCCACTGCACCATCCCGATCAGCGAGCCCGCGACCAGCAGGACGACAAGTATCGCGACGGCAGGCGCGATCGGCCGCGACGAGGACAGTCCGTCGAGCACCGACTTTGTCACCAGCGGCGTCGCCAGCGAGGCGCCGGTCGCCAGCAGACCGAGCGCGATGCCGATCCACAGCGTCCGTCGGTGGGGCCGGACGAACGACCACAAGAGACTCAGGTTCTGCCAGCGCTTGCTCTCACTCACGGGGTCCCCTCCCAGAACTTCGGCGAATCATCACGGTAGCAGAATCGGACAGTACTGTCCTATTAATATACACAGAGGCCCCAGACGTATAAGGTCGGAATCTATGACTGACACGGTCGAATCGGGCAGCCGCAGCCGCACCCGACGAGCGATCCTGGACGCCGCCGTACGGGTCTTCGCGCAGCGCCGGGCCGCCTCGCTGGCCGACGTCGCCGCCGAGGCGAACGTCGCCCGCAGCACGCTGCACCGGTACTTCCCCGACCGCGCCGAGCTCGTCCAGGCGCTGGCCGACGACCTGCTGGCCGCCTTCGACCGGGTGATCACCGAGGCGGAGACCGCCGAGGGACCGGCGCGCGACGCGTTGCAGCGGCTGATCGGCGGTTACCTCGAGCTCGGGCAGCGGATCTACTTCCTGTTCAGCGAGCCGAGCTTCAACCAGCCCGACCCGGACTCCGAGGTCGCGAAGTTCTTCGAGAAGCTCGACCGGGTCTGCAAGCCGGTCGAGGTGCTGATCGTGCGCGGGCAGCACGAGGGCGTGATCGCGACGAACATGACCGTCGACTGGATCATGCGGATGCTGCTCTGGATGGTGTTCATCGGCTGGGACGCGGTCGAGGACAAGGCGCTGACGCGGCTCCAGGCGCAGGCCACGGTCCTGCAGACGATCGAGTCCGGGATCCTCGCTCCGACGGACGGCCCATGAGCGACCACACGCCCGTGAGTGAGATCGAGCCCCTGCTGCGTGAGCTGACCCCGCAGGTGCTGGGCTTCCTGGCGCGGCGGTACGGGCAGTTCGACCTGTGTGAGGACGCCGTGCAGGAGGCCCTCCTGGCCGCGGCGACGCAGTGGCCGCAGGACGGCGTACCGGCGAACCCGCGGGGCTGGCTGATCACCGTCGCGACCCGTCGCCTGACCGACCAGTTCCGGAGCGAGAGCGCGCGGCGCAAGCGCGAGGACTCGGTCGCCGCCGAGGCCGAGCTGGTCGCGCCCGGCGCCGACCAGGACCAGTCCGCGGACGGCGACGACACGCTGACGCTGCTGTTCCTGTGCTGCCACCCGGCCGTCACGCCGGCCTCGCAGGTCGCGCTGACGCTGCGTGCGGTGGGCGGTCTCGGTACGGCGGAGATCGCGCGCGCGTTCATGGTGCCTGAGGCAACGATGGCGCCGCGGATCAGCCGGGCGAAGAAGAGCATCAAGGCGGCCGGCAGCCGGTTCGTGCTGCCGCCGGAGGAGGAGCGCGCGGACCGGCTGCGCGTCGTACTGCAGGCGCTGTACCTGATCTTCAACGAGGGCTACACGGCCAGCTCCGGCGAGGAGTTGCAGCGCGTCGAGCTGACCGCCGAGGCGATCCGGCTGACCCGGATGCTGCGGGAGTCGCTGCCGGACGAGGGCGAGGTCGCCGGGCTGCTCGCGCTGATGCTGCTCACCGACGCGCGGCGCGCGGCCCGGGCCACCGACGGCGGCGAGCTGATCCCGATCGACGAGCAGGACCGCACGCTGTGGAACCGCGAGTCCATCGAGGAGGGTGCCGCGCTGATCCTGCGGACGCTGGCCAGCGGCGAGGTCGGGCCCTACCAGTTGCAGGCCGCGATCGCGGCCGTCCATGCCGAGGCGCCGACGGCCGACGAGACCGACTGGCGGCAGATCCTCGCGCTGTACGTGCTGCTGGAGAAGCTCGCGCCGAACCCGATGGTCACGCTCAACCGCGCGATCGCGCTCGCCCAGGTCGAGGGCCCGCGGGCCGGGCTCGACCTGCTCGCCACGCTGGACGACAACAAGCACCTGGCCGACAACCACCGGCTGGACGCCGTACGGGCTCATCTGCTGGAGCGGGCGGGTGAGCCGGCGGCCGCGCGTGAGCACTTCCTCGCGGCAGCACGCCGTACGACGAGCCTGCCGGAACAGCGTTACCTCACGGCGAAAGCCGCCGGGATCGCCGACGGCTGACGCCTGCTGGTACTACGGGACGAGCTCGGCCTCCGGGTCGGCTGGCTCGGCGACGGGCTCGTCCACCGGAGTCCGGAGCCGGATCGCGGCCATCACCGCGCAGCCCAGGAAGATCACCGCACCCACCCCGGCGACCAGGTCCAGCCCGGACGAGAACGCCGCCTTGGCCGCAGCCGCGAGGTCCCCACCGAGCTGCCCCGGCAGCTGTCCAGCCGCGGCCACAGCGCCCGTCACGCTCTGCGTCGCTTGGTCCGCGACGCCGGACGGCAGCCCAGCCGGCAGGTCGAGGTTCTGGCGGTAGGCCAGCGTCCCGAGGCTGCCCAGGACCGCGATGCCCAAAGCGATCCCGCCTTCGCCGCTGGTCTCGTTGAGCGACGCCGCCGACCCGGCGCGCTCCGGCGGAGTGGCCGCCATCATCAGGTTCATCATCAGCGCCATCGGCACGCCCATCCCGAACGACGTCACGACCAGCCCAGCGATCAGTACGCCGAGCCCGCCGGAGCTGTCCGTCTGCGTGACGATCAGCAGTCCCAGGACGCTGACGACCAGTCCACCGGCGATCGCCGTCGACGTCCGCCAGCGCTGCGCGATCCGCGGCGCCAGGCTGAGCCCCGCGATCATGGCGAGGTTCTGCGGGATCAGCCAGAGCCCTGCGTGCAGCGGTGACAGGCCCTCGACCACCTGGAGGAACAGTGCCGCCTGGAACGCGACACCCGCCATCACGACCCCACCGGCGAACATGATGCCTAGCGCCGGGCTGAACCGCGGCAGCCGGAACAGCCCGAGATCCAGCAGCGGGTGCTCGAGGTGCTGCTGCCGCCGTACGAACAGCACACCGACTGCGACACCGCCTGCGATCGCGACCAAGGGCAAGGCAGCCCAGCCCGACCGGGCCAGCTCCTTCAGCCCCCAGATGACCGGCAGGATGGTGGCCAGCGACAGCACAACGCTGGCCAGGTCCAGCCGCCCGGCGTGGGGGTCCTTGTACTCCGGCAGCAGCACCGGTCCGAGGATCAGCAGCAGCACCATCACCGGTACGCCGAGCAGGAACGCCGAGCCCCACCAGAAGTGCTCCAGCATGACCCCGCCGACCACTGGGCCGAGCAGCATGCCGCCCATGAAGCAGCTGTACCAGAGCCCGATCGCCTGCCCCATCTGCTTCGGGTCGTGGAACATGTTGCGGATCAGAGCCATCGTCGACGGCATCAGCGTCGCACCGGCGACCCCCAGCAGGGCGCGGGTGGCGATCAGCATCTCCGGACTGCTGGACCAGGCCGCCAGCAACGAGGCGACGCCGAACGCCGCGCCACCGATCAGCAGCAGCTTGCGCCGCCCGATCCGGTCGCCGAGCGTGCCCATGGTGACCAGGAAGCCGGCCAGCAGGAACGAGTAGATGTCCAGGATCCACAGCTGCTGGGTGCTGGTGGCTCCCAGGTCGGAGCTGAGCTTCGGCAACGCCAGGTAGAGCACGCTGACGTCCAGCGACAGCAGGAGCGTCGGCAGAGCCAGTACGGCGAGGCCGATCCACTCCCGTCTGGTCGCCAGGGCGGTAGTTGTCTCACTCATCGGTTCGTCCTTTCCAAGGTGGTGATCAGGTCGGTGAGCAGCAGGAGCTCGGGCCAGCCCTCCTGTACGGCGATCTGGCTGACCTCGACGGCCAGGGCGAGCCCGTCGCCCCGGCCGGAGATCAGCAGGCGGGCCGGGTCCGCCTCCAGCTCCGCCGCGTGGTCCGCGGCCCAGCCGACGATCGCCCTGGCGTCTGCGAGCGCCTGGTCGTGCTCAGTCGCCGTCGGACCGGCCAGGATCACCAGACCGCCGCGTCGGCAGATCTCCCGGCACTCCTGGTCGGGGTCGTTGCTGCCGGAGCCGGGGAAGAAGACCAGCAGCGGCGGCGTACGTGCTCCGCTCCGGGCCGGCCAGTAGATCCGGGCCCAGATCGGCCCGGAGGCGCCGCGCAGCTGGACCGCGGCGCTGCGAGTCACGCGTGGTGAGGTCATGGCTGCAACGCTGGCAGCGCGACCCCGGTGAAGGGAAAGGCCGATCGTGCATGGCCGTTGTGCACCATCGGCATCACCGAGCGGGAGCGCATGGCCGTGACCTGTGGTGAGAATGGCAGGCATGAGCAACGAGTCGGCTGATGTGCTGGCGATGTCCAACACGCCGGATGCGATCGAGCTGCGCCACCTGCGAGCGTTCGTCGCGGTCGCGGAGGAGCTGAACTTCAGCCGGGCCGCGACCCGGCTGTACCTGTCGCAGCCCGCGCTGAGCCGGCAGATCCGTGCGCTGGAGCGACTGGTCGGCTGCGACCTGCTCCGACGGTCCACGCACCGGGTGGAGCTGACACTGGCCGGTGATGCCCTGCTGGACCGGGCACGGTCGTTGCTGGCCGACCTGGACAGCGCACTGGCGACCACCCGGTCGGTCGGTGGGGAGCTGGTCGGGCGGGCGAACCGCCTGTGGGCTCCGGTCGCGCTGGGCGCACCGGACGCGGAGGATCTGGTGGGCATGCGGTCGGCGTACGAGCAGATGCTGGCGCAGGCGCCGCTGCCGGCCGAGACCGTCGTACTGCCGGCGAACTGTGGGGGAGTGCCGGCGCTGCAGGTGGGTGCTGACGCGGAGCTGCCGCGGGTGCTGCACCTGCACGGTGGAGGCTTCGTGCTCGGGTCGGCGTACGGGTATCGCGGGCTGGCCGGGGCGCTGGCGGGAGCAATCGGGGCCGGCGTACTGGTTCCGGACTATCGGCTGGCGCCGGAGCATCCGTTTCCGGCGGCGCTGGACGATGCGCTGAGTGCCTACCTGTGGATGATCGAACAGGGCGTACGGCCGGAAGAGGTAATCTTTGCAGGAGATTCGGGGGGCGGCGGCCTGGTGATGTCGCTGCTCGTCGCGCTGCGGGATCAGGGGCTTCCGCTGCCGGCTGGGGGAGTGCTGCTGTGTCCTGGGGTGGACATGGGAGCGATCGCCGACGGGACGTCGCCGCTGGCGCAGCACGAGGGTTTCTCGACGATGGCGAAGGTCGTCAACTGGTACATCGGCGACCATCCGATCGACGACCCGCTGATCGATCCGTTGGTCGCGGATCTGACCGGTCTGCCGCCGTTGCTGGTGCAGATGGCGACCGGGGATCCGGTGGCGCCGGGGGCCCGGCAGCTGGTCGAGAACGCCGAGCGCGACGGGCTGCGGGTGGTGGCCGAGCTGTACGCCGTGGACACGCACATCTTCCAGCTGTTCTGGTCGTTCCTGCCCGAGGCGCAGCTGGCGCTGGCGAAGATCGGGGATTTCACGGAGGGGCTGCTGGGACAGGGCGAGGCGCGCGAGACCGTCTGAAAGGGGTTGTCCACAGCGTTCGCGTGACTTGAGTTGTAACTTCGGTTTACAGTTGCCGCATGGCGACTGACCAAGCGGTGCGCACGGGGCGGGACGCGATCGGGTACGGCGTCGCGCTGCTCAACAAGCTGGCCAGGTCGCGGGCGATCGATCGGCTCGGGCTGCGGAAGCGGACCGAGCGGGTGGTGTTCGAGGCGACGCGAACCGGGTTCCGCACGGCCGGGGCGCTGACCAGGAGCTTCACCGCGGCGACCAAGCTGGGCAAGCCGGCTCGGCTGCCGTCGGCGAAGGGGACCGGGCGGTTCGACCTGACGCCGACCGACGACCAGCAGATGGTGGTCGGGGTGGTGACCGAGTTCGCCGCCGAGGTACTGCGGCCGGGAGCCGCCGACGCGGACACCGCGGGGTCGACGGATCCCAAGGTGCTCGCGCAGTCTGCCGAGCTCGGGCTGAGCCTGATCGAGGTGCCGGAGGAACTGGGCGGGATCGTCACCGAGCGGTCGGCGATGACCGGCGTCCTGGTGGCCGAGGCGATGGCGCACGGCGACATGGGCCAGGCGGTCGCGTGTCTCGCGCCGGCCGCGGTCAGTACGGCGATCTCGCTGTGGGGCGACGAGACGCAGCAGGCGACGTACCTGCCGTCCTTCACCGGCGCTGACGTGCCGGCCGCCGCGCTGGCGATCGTGGAGCCGCGGCCGCTGTTCGACCCGTTCGCGCTCAAGACGCGGGCGACGCGGCAACGGACCGGGTACCTGCTGAACGGGGTGAAGTCGCTCGTCTCGCGGGGCGCCGAGGCCGAGGTGTTCGTGATCGCGGCGCAGCTGGAGGATCAGGGGCCGGCGCTGTTCCTGATCGAGTCGGACCATCCCGGCGTGACGATCGAGGCCGAGCCGTCGATGGGTCTGCGTGCTGCCTCGCTCAGCCGCGTGATCCTGAACGACGTACCGGCGATGCAGCTGGGGACCTTGGAGGACTACGCCGAGTGCGTGCGGTTGTCGCGGCTCGGCTGGTGCGCGCTGAGCCTCGGTACGGCGAAGGCGGTGCTCGACTACGTCACGCCGTACGTGAACGAGCGGACGGCGTTCGGCGAGCCGATCAGCCACCGGCAGTCGGTCGCCTTCATGGTCGCGAACATCGCGATCGAGCTGGAGGGGATGCGGCTGGTCACGTACCGGGCCGGATCGCGGGCCGAGCAAGGCCTTCCGTTCGCGCGCGAGGTCGCACTGGCGCGGCGGCTGTGCACGGACAAGGGCATGCAGATCGGCACCGACGGCGTCCAGCTGCTCGGTGGGCACGGCTTCGTCAAGGAACACCCGGTCGAGCGGTGGTACCGCGACCTGCGGGCCGTCGGCGTGATGGAAGGTGCGGTGCTGGTCTGATGATCAACCTGGAGACACCCCGCAAGTTCCGTGCCTTCGTCAACCAGGCGCACCAGGTCGCGGCCGAGATGCTGCGGCCGAACTCGCGCCGCTACGACCTGGCCGAGCACGAGTACCCGAAGGAGCTCGATCTGCTGGCCGCGGTCGTCGACGGGCTCGGCGCGAGCGGGACCGGGTCGGGCGCGGGGGCGGGCGGCGTACGGCGTACTGACGGCGAGGACGACGGCAAGATCAAGAACGGCTCCAACCTCTCGTCGGTGCTGTCGATCATGGAGATGTGCTGGGGCGACGTCGGCCTGCTGCTGTCGATGCCGCGGCAGGGCCTGGGCAACTCGGCGATCGCGTCGGTCGCCTCTGACGAGCAGCTGCGCCGCTTCGACGGCGTGTGGGCCGCGATGGCGATCACCGAGCCCGGCTGCGGATCGGACTCGGCGAACATCCAGACCACCGCGCGGCGCGACGGCGACCACTACGTCATCGACGGCGAGAAGATCTTCGTCACCGCCGGCGCGCGCTGCGACGCGGTGGTGGTCTGGGCGACCGTCGACAAGGCGCTCGGCCGGGCCGCGATCAAGTCGTTCGTCGTACCGAAGGACACACCCGGTCTGACCGTCGAACGCGTCGAGCACAAGCTCGGCATCCGCTCGTCCGACACCGCCACGATCCGGCTCACCAACTGCCGCGTGCCCGCCGAGAACCTGCTCGGCTCCCCGGACGTCGATGCCGACAAGGGGTTCGCCGGCGTCATGCAGACCTTCGACAACACGCGGCCGCTGGTCGCCGCGATGGCCGTCGGCTGCGCGCGAGCCTCGCTGGAAGTCACTCGCGATCTCTTGGCGGAAGCCGGAGTCGAGATCGACTACGACCGCCCGGTCCACCTGCAGTCGTCGGCGGCAGCGACGTTCCTCCAGCTGGAGGCCGACTGGGAAGCCGCCTACCTGCTCACCCTGCAAGCCGCCTGGATGGCCGACAACGGCCGCCCCAACTCACTGCAGGCCTCCATGGCCAAGGCCAAAGCCGGCCGTACGGCGAACGACATCACCCTGCGCTGCGTCGAACTCGCCGGCTCCATCGGCTACTCCGAGCACGAACTCCTCGAGAAATGGGCCCGGGACTCCAAGATCCTCGACATCTTCGAGGGGACCCAGCAGATCCAGCAGCTGATCGTCGCGCGGCGGTTGCTGGGGAAGACGTCGGCCGAGCTGAAGTAGCAAGTCAGCGGGCCTGCACGAATCTACACGTATTGACGACTCGGTGCCGGGTTGCTACGTTCCTCGGAATCTACACGAGTAGCTTCCAGGTTCCGAGGAGGAACGATGGGACGAGCGACGAGAACGAGGTGGCTGGCCGCGGCGCTGGGAACGGTGCTGGTGCTGGCCGGATGCGGCAGCGGTGACGACACCGCGGGCGGCAAGGTGACGCTCCGGTTCACCTGGTGGGGATCGGACGGGCGGCACGCGATCACGCAGCAGGTGATCGACGCGTTCGAGGCCGAGCACCCCACCATCGAGATCAAGGGCGAGTACGGCGACTGGTCCGGCTACTGGGACAAGCTGTCCACCCAGGTCGCGGCCAACGACGCCCCGGACATCATCCAGATGGACGAGCAGTACATCCGCGAGTACGCCGGCCGCGGCGCCCTGCTCGACCTGGCCAAGTACGGCGTGAAGCTGGACGACTTCGACGCCCCGGTCGCCCAGGCGGGCGAGTTCGACGACGGCCTGTACGGCGTGGTCAGCGGCGTGAACGCACCGGTCCTCCTGGCGAACCCGAAGCTGTTCGAGCAGGCCGGTGTGAAACTGCCGAACGACCGGACCTGGACCTGGGACGACTACCACCGGATCGCGACCGAACTGACCAGCAAGTCGGCCAAGGGCGTCTGGGGTTCGCAGAGCTTCAGCGGCGACACCGGTGCGCTGAAGATCTGGCTGCGGCAGCGCGGCGCCGACCTGTTCACCGCGGAAGGCAAGCTCGGCTTCACCGCCGAGCAACTGGCCGGGTTCTTCGACGAGCTGAAGAAGCTCCGGGAGGCCGGGGCGATCCCGACCGCCGAGCTGATCGAGGAGAACTCGAACGCCACCATCAACCAGAGCGGCTCGGCCACCGGCAAGTACGCGATGGGCCTGTGGAACAGCAACCAGCTGGCCCAGGTCTCCGAGGCCGCCGGGCACCAGTTCAAGCTGCTGCGGTACCCGAGCCTGACCGGCAAGAGCAAGGACGCCCAGGAGTACTACAAGGCGTCGCAGTTCTGGTCGGCCTCGGCGCGCACCAAGCACCCCGAGGAGGTCGGTGAGTTCGTCGACTTCCTGGCCAACTCCCCGCAGGCCGCCCAGCTGCTGCTGTCCGAGCGCGGCACCCAGCCGAACAAGAAGTTGCGTGAGGCAACCACGTCGAAGCTGTCGGCGACCGACCAGGTGATCAACCGCTTCATCTCCGACCTGGCGCCCGACCTCGGGCCGCCGACCCCGCCGGTCCCGGTCGGGCTGGGCGGCGCCGGCTTCCCGCTCGGCGAGTACTCCAGCGAGGTGCTGTTCGGCCGGATGTCCTCCCTCGATGCTGCGGGCAAGCTCATCGAGGAAGCCAACAACAACATGAAGTAGGCCCGTCATGCCCTACACCCGACGCGACACCAAGGCGGGCTACCTGTTCCTGGCCCCCTGGCTGATCGGGCTGGTGGTGATCACCATCGGCCCGATGCTCGCCTCGCTGTACCTGTCCTTCACCGACTACAACCTGATCCAGGCACCGCGGTGGATCGGCCTGGACAACTTCGCCGAGATGCTGTCGGACGAGAAGCTGCACAACTCGCTGAAGGTCACCTTCGTCTACGTCGCCGTCTCCGTGCCCCTGCAACTGATCGTCGCACTCGCGACCGCACTGCTGCTCGATCGCGGGATGCGCGGCCTGGCCTTCTACCGCTCGGTCTTCTACCTGCCGTCACTGCTCGGCTCCTCGGTGGCGATCGCCGTGTTGTGGAAGCAGATCTTCGGCACCACCGGCCTGGTCAACCAACTGCTGGCACTGGTCGGCATCGATGGCCCGGGCTGGGTGTCGAACCCTGACACCGCGCTCGGCACCATCATCTTGCTGCACATCTGGACGTTCGGTTCGCCGATGATCATCTTCCTGGCCGGCCTGCGGCAGATCCCGCGGACCTACTACGAGGCGGCCCAGGTGGACGGTGCGAGCCGGTCACGGCAGTTCTTCTCGATCACCCTGCCGCTGCTCAGCTCGATCATCTTCTTCAACCTGATCCTGCAGATGATCGGCGCCTTCCAGAGCTTCACCCAGGCGTTCATCGTCTCCGGCGGCAGCGGCGGACCGGCCGGGTCGACCACCTTCTTCACGCTCTACCTGTACCAAGAGGGCTTCGGCAAGTTCGACATGGGTTACGCGTCGGCCATGGCGTGGCTGCTGATGGTGATCATCGGCCTCTTCACCGCGATCAACTTCCTCGGCGCGAAGTACTGGGTGTTCCATGAGAACTAAGACGATCGTCAAGCACACCGCGCTGATCGGAGTCGGGGTGGTGATGCTCTACCCCCTGCTGTGGATGATCGTGTCGTCGCTGCGCCCGGACGACCTGATCTTCCGGGCACCGGGGCTGTGGCTGCGCGACCTCGAGGTGTCCAACTACACCGGCGGCTGGACCGCGCTGACGCACCCGTTCAGCCGCTACCTGCTGAACTCGGCGATCGTGGTGTTCGGCGCGATCATCGGCAACCTGGTGTCCTGCTCGCTCGCGGCGTACTCGTTCGCCCGGCTGGAGTACCGCGGCCGGAAGTTCTTCTTCGCGATCATGCTGGCCACCTTGATGCTGCCGTTCCACGTCGTCGTGGTGCCGCAGTACATCTTGTTCTCCGAGCTCGGCTGGACCAACACCTTCCTGCCGCTGATCGTGCCGAAGTTCCTGGCCACCGACGCGTTCTTCGTGTTCTTGATGGTGCAGTTCATCCGCGGCCTGCCGCGCGAGCTCGACGAGGCCGCGGTGATGGACGGTGCCGGGCATCCACGGATCTTCTTCCAGATCCTGCTGCCGCTGATGGTGCCGGCCCTGGCGACCACCGCGATCTTCACCTTCATCTGGACCTGGAACGACTTCTTCGGCGCGCTGATCTACCTGACCTCTCCCGATCTCTACACCGTCCCGGTCGCGTTGCGGGCCTTCATCGATGCCCAGGGCAGCAGTTCCTGGGGGTCGCTGTTCGCGATGTCGATCGTCTCCCTCCTGCCGGTCTTCGTGGCGTTCCTGTTCGGGCAGCGGTACCTGCTGCGCGGGATCGCCACCACCGGCCTCAAGTGAAAGGACCCCATGACCACCCCACTGCGCTACGCGGTCGCCGGCACCGGTAGCCGCGCCCGCGACTACGTCCGGGCCCTGCTCGGCGACCACCGCGACGTCGGCGACCTGGTCGCCCTGCTCGACCCGAACCCGGGGCGGCTGGCCTACTACGACCGGCTGATCGCCGGGTTCGGGCACGGCGGCGTCCCGCACTACGACGTGGCCGGACTCGAACAGATGGTGAAGGACAACGCCGTCGACCGGGTCCTGGTGACCAGCCCGGACCACACGCACGCCGAGATGGTCGCCCGGGTCCTGCGGGCCGGCGCGGACGTGATCCTGGAGAAGCCGCTCACCATCGACGCGCCCGGAACGCGCACGATCGTCGAGGCGGTCGAAGAGACCGGCCGTTCGGTCGTCGTCACGTTCAACTACCGCTACTCACCCCGGAACAGCGCACTGCGCCGTCTGATCGCCGACGGCGCGGTCGGCCAGGTGACCAGCGTCGAGTTCCAGTGGGTGCTCGACACCCGGCACGGCGCCGACTACTTCCGCCGCTGGCACCGGGACAAGCTGAACTCCGGCGGACTCCTGGTCCACAAGGCGTCCCACCACTTCGACCTGGTCAACTGGTGGATCGACGGAGTGCCGACCCGGGTGTTCGCCTCCGGCGGTCTCGCCTTCTACGGCGCCGACAACGCCGTACGGCGTGGGCTCGGTGAGCGCCCGGCGCGCGGATCGGTGGACGGCGCCGCGACCGACCCCTTCCTGCTCGATCTTCGCGAGGACGAGGCCAACCGGCTGCTGTACTACGAGTCCGAGCAGTACGACGGCTACCTGCGCGACCAGGACGTGTTCGGTCCCGGAATCACCATCGAGGACAATCTCGCCGTGATCGCGGAGTATGCGAACGGGGCACGCCTGAGCTACTCGCTCAACGCCCACTCGCCGTGGGAGGGCTATCGGGTCGCCGTCAACGGGACGCAGGGCCGGGCCGAACTGGACGTGGTCGAACGGTCGGAGGTCCTGGCCTCCTCGGCCCAGGTCGATCCGAGCTACCCGACGGCGTCAGCCACTGGGGACGCGGTCCGCGTCGATGGTGAGCGGCTGGTTCTGCAACGGCACTGGTCGCCGGCGATCGAGGTCGAGATCCCTGCGGGGGTGGGCGGGCACGGCGGCGGTGACCGCTTGCTGTTCGAGCAGCTCTACCGAGGTACCACCGATTCCCTGGGCCGGGCCGCGGACTTCCACGACGGACTGCGGGCCGTTGCCGTCGGCATCGCGGGCAACGACTCGCTCGTGTCGGGAGCGCCGGCGACCGTCGACGCGCTCGAGCTCGGCGGCTGGGCTCAGGCTTGCGCGCAACCGCAGGACCGGCGCAGGATCAGCTCGGTCGGATAGGTCAGCTGCTCGATCGCGGTCTCCCCGTCGACCAGACGGGCGACCGCGTCCCGGGCCATCCGCTCCAGGGGCTGGCGCACCACGCTGAGCGGCGGCCAGCTGAACTCGGACTCCGCCGTACCGTCGAAGGACAGGACGGCCACGTCACCCGGGACGTCGAGGCCTGCTTCGTGCAGAGCACGGAGTACGCCGACGGCCTGCAGGTCCGAACTCGCGAAGATCGCCGGTGGCGGCCCTTGCTCGATCAGCTGCTGGGCCGCCTCGTATCCTCCCTGCCGAGTGAAGTGGCCCCACGCGACCGGCCCCTCGGGGAGCCCGGCCGCGGTCAGCGCGTCCCGCCATCCCAGCTCGCGTTCCGGGCTCCAGCCGCTTCGGTCGACACCCATCACCAGGCCGATCTGCTCGTGCCCGTGGCCGATCAGGTGTTCCACTCCCGTCCGGGCGCCGATCCGGTACTCCGGGCACAAGGTCGTCGCGCCGGTCACCGGGCGGTTCAGGGCGATCACCGGGACATCGCTGTCGCTCAGGTCGGGCTCCTCGGTCGGCGTGGCGAGGATGAGTCCGCTGACCCGCCGGGCCACCAGTTCGGCGATCTTGGTCCGCTCGATCGCGGGCCGGCCGTCGGCGTTGGTCTGCAGGACGACGTATCCACGGGCCGAGGCTTCCTTCTCGATCGCGCGGGCCAGCTCGGCGTACAAGGGATTTCCGCTGTCCGGGACGATCAGGCCGAACGTCTGGGTACTGCCCATCCGCAGCGCACGGGCCGTCGCGTTCGGCCGGTAACCGAGAACCCGAATCGCCTCGAGCACCCGCTCGCGTGTCTGCGGCGCAACCCGTCGCGGCCCGTTGTTCACGACGTAGCTGACCACCGCCGAACTCACCCCGGCATACTCCGCCACATCGTTGCGCGTGACTGGGGACGCCTTGCTCATGCGGCGAGCTTACGCGGTACCGGCGGCTGCCGGCGGCGCCCCGGTCGTCCCGGGGCGCCGTCAGGTCAGCCGTTGAGCTGTTCGTTCATGATCAGGAACGCGCCGAGCCCGTGGAAGTCGTTCGTGGCTCGCGTCCGATCGGCGTAGTACTGGTAGTCGCCGACGTTGGTCCCGACGCTGATGTCCTTGAGGCTCGTGCGTCCGTCGGTGCCGAGCGAGATCTTCGCGAGCACGCCTTGGTAGCCGCGATCCGCGACTGCCTTGTACGACGGATCGACGTACCCGCGCTGAACTGCCCGGGAGATGGCGAAGGTGTACATCGACGAGCAGGAGGTCTCGGTCCAGTTGTCGGTCCGGTTGCCCTTGTCAACGACCTGGAACCAGCGGCCGGTGCTGGGATCCTGGTACTGCGCGTACCCGGCCACCAGCTTCCGCAGTACGGCGATCAGTTCGGCCCGGCGCGGCTGGTTGGCCGGAACCGCTTCGAGGACGTCGATGACCGCCATCCCGTACCAGCCCTCGGCGCGGCACCAGACCTCCGGTGCCAGCCCGGTGGTGGGATCCGCCCAGGTCTGGGCACGCGCTTCGTCGTACGCGTGCCGTAGCAGGCCGCTCGGACGCTGCAGGTGCTTCGCGTAGGTCAGCAGTTGATCGACAGTCTCCTTGCCGGTGTACGTCGAGTCGCCGAACTCGCGACCGTACTCGGCCAGGAACGGGTCGACCATGAACACCCCGTCGCCCCAGAGCTGGTGCTGGCGGTAGCCCGCGTGCCAGAAGCCACCGTCGGCGGTGCGTGGGTAGGTGTTCAGCCTGGTACGGATCTTGCCGGCGGCAACCTTGTAGCGGTTGTCCGCGGTCTCGTGATGGAGCAGGACCAGCAGGCGACCGGAGAGCATGCTGTCGAGGTCGTTGAAGCTGTTGTTGATGTTCCCGGACGAGTCGACGAACCTGTCCACCCAGGACTTGATGTAGGCCAGGTACTTGGGGTCGTGCGTGCGCTGGTAGACCAGGTACTGCCCGTAGAGGTAGAGGCCGACCGGATAGGACCAGCCGCCGATCGTTGTCGGCGTGTAGCGAGCCATGGTCGAGTCGACCATCGCCTTTGACCAGTCCGTCGCAGCCGCGGTGACGTCGAGGTAGTCCAGGTTCGGAGCGCCGTTGGCGGTTGTGGCCGTCGCCCGGATGGTGTTCGGGCCGGCCTTGAGGTTCGCTGTGATGACGAGAGTGCGCCACCGCGTCCAGGCGCCGGTGGACGGGACTGCGACGTTCTTGGCGGTCACTGTCCCGCTGACTGCGATGTCCAGTGCCCGGTTGGCCGTGGTGCCGTTGGCGTGGCCGAAGGCAAGGGTGGCCGGCCCGGCCTGTGCGCGGTTGACGGTCCATTGCACGGCGCTGCCGACTTTGTTCGGCGTGTTGACGAAGCCGGTGCCCGAGAAGCCGGAGTGGTCGGTATCGACCGTGCTGCCGGCCGAGTACGTCGCGGCCTCCGCCTCGTACCGGGTCGCCGATTCTCGGAGGGACTGCTGCTGGGGGCGCCGTACCTCGGCGGTGGCCGAGGGGAGTGCGACCAGGGAGGTGATCAGGACGGAGAGAGACAGGAGCGCCGTCAAGGCGCGGCGCAGTGCTGGTGCACGCATATCGAGCTCCAAATCCGGGGGCGGTCGGACACCTCGACTGTGATTGGGGCGTCACGCGTTGTCAATAAGATAATACGTATTAGCTATACGTCCTGCCGCCGGAAAGCCGAGCTGACGAAGAAGGAGGTGAAGCGTGCGACGGCGCGTGCGCGGCGGGTACAGGTGAACGCGACGCCTCTGAAGGAGGTGCCCAGCCGGGCGAGGTCGCGAGCACCGATGGAGAGTACGAAGTGCTGGATCTCCTCGGGGCCGGATCCGACGGGTGCGATCTCGGTCCGAAGGTTGGTCAAGCCGGTCAGTAGAGCCAGCGGTGTGCGGGACCGGACTGTCTTGGTGCCCGACAGTTGCCAGGGGCGGCCCTGGTCGTCGTCGAAGCGGAGGGCGTACGACATCGCCTCGTCGCCGGCGTCGGGGAAGATCGAGAGTGTTCCCGTGACCGAGGCCTGCGTGGCGACTCCGCCTACGTCGATCACTCCGGTCATCGACAACTCGTGCGCGGTATCGGACAGGAAGTGATCCATGCTGGGGATCTGCGCCGCCAGCGACATGACCACCTTCGGCGTACGGCGCGATCTGGTCGCCATGCGCTCCTGGAAGGTGAGGCCGTCGCCCTTGGCCGACGCGTGGCGCTCGGACATGAAGGTGAAGGCGGCGTCTTCGGGAACGGCGGTCGGTGTCACCGCGTTCCACTCGGGCGCTCGCCATGCGGGTTGGCCGGAGCGGCGGATCATGAGCTCCACCGCCCTTTCGGCCGCCGCGAGGATCGTGGCTGAGGGATTCACCCCGGTCGCCGCCGGAAGAACGGCGCCGTCCATGACGTACAGCCCTGGGTAGCCATGCACCTCGCCGGCCTCGTCGACGACACCGGTGGCCGCATCAGGGCCAGGACGTACGCCGCCGAGTGGGTGGACGGTGACGGTGCGGCGCAGTACGGACCAGGAGAGTGGCTGGTACACGCGTGCGCTGAGCCGGCCGGCGAGCATCGGGCCCACGCGGCCCTGGGATCGGTAGAGGTGGGCCTGCCATCGGTTGCGCCAGGCCAGGGTGGCCCGGCCCTTGTGGTCGAGACGCAGTTCACCGTTGCCGGAGTCCTTGCCCATGGCAAGCACGCTGAACATCTGGCGTCGGCTGGTCCGCTTGACCTTCCGCCGCCACCACTCGCGGGCCTTCGGCGCAGGCAGGAGGGTGTCGAGCAAGTTGTGCAAGGCAACGGGAATGGCGCCGTCCTGCACCTGGTACCAGACCGAGCTGCGTCGTTCGGGGAAGTCCAGGACGGTGCTGGTCGTGATCGTCGGTCCGGTCGTCAGGTCCTGGTCGGGCGTCTTGAGTTCGGCCAGGGTGAGGAAGTCTCCGTTGCCCGAGAACCCGCGGCCGAGCTGGGGCGACAGACCGGGCAACGTGCCGTGCACGTCGCGGCTCCTCAGCAGAAGTTCGGTGGTCGCGACTGCTCCTGCGGCGAGCACGACCTTGGGAGCGGTCCAGCGGCGGAGTGAGGCGCCGGGATCAGACGGGGTCGACGCGACCACGGCGTACCCGTGATCCAGTGGTTCGATGCGCTGTACTTCGGCGTCGAGGACGGCCCGGGCACCGTGCGTCTCCGCGACGGCGAGGTAGGTGTGGTCCAAGGTGTTCTTCGCTCCGTGGTTGCACCCGATGACACATTCCCCGACGAACGCGCAGCCTCGCCGCGGCACCCCGTGCAGGTTTGGTTTCCAGGTTTCCGGGTCCCCGAAGGTGACGGCGAGGTTCGGCCGCACGGTTCCCTCCGCCATGTCCAGGTCCTGGGTGAGTCCTTCGACGAGCCTGGTGCGCGGCGGGAGTTCGCCGGTCCGCGGATCTTCGGCAACCGGCGAGACACCGATCATGTGCGCGGCCAGGTCGTAGTACGGGTCGAGCTCCTTGCGGCGCAGGTGAGGTGCCCACCGCTCGTCGAGCGTTTCGTCGAAGGGCCGCGCGAACACGTTGGCGTAGACGAGGGATCCGCCTCCCCAGCCGGCCGCCTGGACAGTGCTCATGCCGCCCAGCCAGCGGACGTCGTACAGGCCTTGTCCGACGGCCCAGACCCAGCCGGCGTTCAGGTCCGGGCGGCGGGGGAAGGTGCCGGGGTGCCAGCGCCGGCCCCGTTCGACGACGAGGACGGACAGGCCGGCCTGAGCGAGGCGGGCCGCCGCCACCGCGCCGCCGAACCCGCTGCCGATGACGATCGCGTCGGCGTCGAAGCGCTCAGTCATGGTCGTTCGCGGTGGGACCGGCGCTGCCGGAGTAGTTGATCTCGGTGACGAGGTCGGCGATGTCGGGCTGCTGCTGGTAGCGGCGCTCGTGGATCGCGGCGATCTTGGCGCTGATCTCCGGATCCGGGTCGTCGACGATGTCGAAGGACATGAAGGTGTCGATCAGCGGGAGCCCGGCGCGGTCGATCTCGAGGTGGGCGGGGTGGTTCATCATCTCCTCGTAGCCGTCGAGGTCCTCCATCACGGAGATGGCGGCGTACTCGAAGTCGCCGCCGATGTCGCGGCCGACGGTCCAGGACTTGATCGCCGGGATCCGGGCGCTGGCGTCGCGCATGCGCTGGATGGCCGCGGCGGCCTCCGCCTCGGTGACCTCGGGCTTGGCAGTGAAGCGGATGGTGTGATGGATCATCGTGCTGTCCTTTCGGTGGGTGCGGTCAGGCCTGGGTGAACGCAGCGGCGTGGTCGCGGGCGAAGTCGGTGAGGTCGCGCGCGGGCTTGCCGGTGAGATCGGTGACGCTGCTGTGTACCTCGGCGGCCTCGCCTCTGGCGTAGTGCGCGTAGTCCTCGATCAGTCCTTCGAGCTGCCACTGCGGAAGGAGACCGGTGAGGACGTCGGCGAAGTGGTCGGCGGGGGTGTCCTGGAAGGTGATCCGCCGCCCGGTGGCCGCGGCCAGGGCCCGGGCGATCTCTTCGTGGGTTACGGCGCGAGGCCCGGTCAGGGTGTAGGTCTTGGCGGTGTGGCCGGAGCTGGTGAGTACGGCTGCGGCGGCTTCGCCGATGTCTCTGGTGTCGATGGCGCTGACTGCCGCGTTGCCGATGGGCGCTGCGAACCAGCCTTGGGCGATGGTCGCGGCGAAGGCGAGCAGCGCCTGCAAGTACAGGTTGGGGCGCAGCACGGTGTGGTCGAGGCCGAGGTGTTCGACGTGCTTCTCGACTTCGGCGTGCCAGCGCAGGTAGCGCACCGGGGAGTCGCTGCGTGCGCCGTACTGCGAGAGCACGACCAGCCGGCGTACGCCGTTGTCGCGGGCGAGGTCGGCGAACTGGATCTGCAGCGCGGCGGCATCTTCGGAGGACGGGGTGTTCAGGAAGGCCGCGTCGACGCCTTTCAAAGCCGCGGCGACCGACTGCGGGTCCTGGAGGTCGGCCACGACGTTCTCGGCTCCGGCGACGAAGCGTTCGGGGCTGCGGGTCATGGCGCGGACGGTGACGCCGCGGGCCTGCAGGGCGGGAACCAGCGAGGACCCCACGGTTCCTGTTGCGCCGGTGACGAGGACGGTGGATCGGTTCATGGTCAGGTTTCCTTTGGTTGAGTAGAGGTTTCAGGCGGTGGCGCGGTCGGGCTTGGTGAGCAGCGTCGTCGCGAAGGCGATGACGAGCAGGGCCGAGGCACCCAGGAAGGCCGTCGTGAAGGCGACATCGCCGTGTTCGCCGCCGGCACCGATCGCGATCCCGGCCAACGCGGCCAGCCCGATCGCTCCACCGAGCTGCTGGGTTGCGTTCACCAGTCCGCTGAGCAGGCCGGCCTCCCCATCGGCGCTGTCCCGGACCGCCATCGCGGTGGCATTGACCAGGCCCAGGCCCAGCCCGGTGCCGATCAGCAGGAACGAGCCGACCAGGTGCACCGACAACCCGGTCGCCGGATTCGCCGTCAGCCACAAGATGCCGGCCAGCTCGACGATCAGGGCGATGCGCAGGGCGTTCGGAACACCGACGCGCTGGGCGAGCAGTGGGGCCAGGCCGCTGGCGATGATGATCGACACCGCGATCGGGATCTGCGCCATCCCGGCCGCGAGGGCGCTCATCCCGAGTTCGTCCTGCTGGTACAGGGGCAGGAAGAAGAACAGGCTCGACAGAGTGGCACCCAAGAGCAGCGTCACCGTGCCGGCCGTCGCGACCGGCTTGCGGCGGAACACCCCGAGGGGGACCAGCGGGTGGGCCGAACGGTGCTCGACGACCACGAACGCGGCGAGGAAGGCGAGTCCGGCGACGATGCCGATGACGGCGACGGGGGAGTCCCAGCCGACCTCGGACGCCGCGATCATGCCGAGCGCCAGCGCCGAGATCGCGACGGTGATCGTGATCGCGCCGAGCGCGTCGAACCGGCCCGGACGGCCCCCGATCGACGGCACGGAACGCCACACGACGATCCCGGTGATCACCCCCAGCGGCACCGGAGTCCAGAACACCGACTGCCAGCCGACCGCGTCGGTTAGCAGACCACCCACCGAGACCCCGAGCAGGCTCCCCAGACCGGCCACGGCACCCCAGGTTCCCAGCGCCCGAGTACGTTCGGCCGCCGTCGTGTAGAGCGCCAGGACGATCGCCAAGGCCGACGGAATCACGATCGCCGCACCGGCCCCCTGCCCGATCCGGCCCGCGATCAGCATCGGCGCGTTGACCGCGAGCGCGCAGACGACGGACGCGGCCACGTAGAGGGCCATGCCGGTCAGGAACACCTTCCGGCCGCCCAGTACGTCGGCCAACCGGCCACCCAGGAGCAACAACCCGGCGAACGCCACCAGATAGGCGTTCACCACACCGGTCAACTCGCCGGCCGAGAGCCCGAGGCCATCGCGGATCGACCGCCCGGCCAGGTTCACCATCGAGCTGTCCAGCAGCACGACGCACATCGACCCGGCCAGCGCCAGCATGGCCACGCCGCGCGGAATCCTCAAACCGGCCTGCATCGGTGTCAGAGAAGCTGCACTACTACTCGTCATCGGTCCTCACCCCAGGTTGTCGATTTTGGATAGTGAGTGGTCACTATCACCAGGTCAAAAAAATAACGGTCTCGGTCGGTCAGCGCCCCGAATCCAGAAAGCGACCGGCCCACTCGTCCTTCTCGGCGCGAGCAGGCAGGTCCATGGCTGCGGCCACCATGTAGAACATGCCGGCCGCGAGAAAGTCGTGGGCCAGGTCGGTGCCGATCGCCGGCAGGACCTCCGTCCGCTCGAACACCTCCTGCGTGCGCTCGTGCATCAGCTCGCGAATCTCGGGATCGTCGCAGGCCGCGTAGCCCTGCAACAGGATCAGCATCAGGTCGCGGTCCTCCATCAGAACGCCCCAGGCATCCGTCATCACCTGGAGCGCCTCGTCGCCGGCAGCCTCACCGGCGACGACCATCCGCTGCACGATCTGATCGAAAGCCTGCTCCAGCACGGCCCTGAACAACTGCTGCTTGGTCGAGAACACCCGGAAGAGGTTCGGGTGGGAGATCTCCACGTCCTTGGCGATGGTCACCGTCGAACCACCGTGCAGCCCCTTGTGGCTGAACTCCCGCAGCGCCGCGGCAAGAATCTGCTCGCGCCGCTGCTCGAGTGCGACCCGAGGTCTGCGCGCGGTGGTCATGTTGATAGTGAACACTCACTACCAACGTGGTGTCAACTCGTGCAGGGCAGCTGATCACCTACTGAGCAGGGCAGAAGGTGTCGTGCGGCGGGCGTTGGCCTGTGGTGAGGAAGGTGTCGACGGCTGCCTTTCCGCACCGGTTCGCGGCGGTGTAGACGCCGTGGCCGCCTTGATCGACGGTGACCATGCGCGCGCGATGGCCGAGGGCGGCGCGCATACGGCGGGCGCCGGCCAGTGGGGTGGCAGGGTCGCGGAGATTCTGCATGATCAGGACGTTCGAGGGGCCGGCGCCGGTGATCCGCACCTTTGGGGTGCTGGGGGACGGCCAGTAGGCGCAGGCGCGGATGTTCGCGGCGAGCGGGCCGTACATCGGGGACCGGACGCGGTCGATCGCGACGTTGGCCTGGTAGGTCGCGACGGAGCGCGGCCAGCGGGAGTCGCCGCAGATCACGCCGAGGTAGGAGGCCTGGAGGTTGTCGCCGTGGTCGACGACGGGGTCCTCGGGCAGGGTGTTCGTGTCGAGCTTCTGCCAGATGTCCGCGAGGTACGGGAAGACGCTGTCGTCGCGGATCAGGCCGCTGGTGGTGGCGCGGAACGCCGTGCCGTCGACGCCGCTCTCGGCCCTCTTGTCCAGGCGCTCGGCGAGCTCGAAGTACTTCGCCCGGACGGCGGCCGGCGTCGTACCGAGCGACTTTGCGTTCACGGTGACCCAGCGGGCGAAATCCGGGAAACGGGTCTCGAAGCCAGAGCCCTGTGCGCGCAGTGCGCCGACGGTGTATCCCTCCGGAGGCAGGCTGCTGTCGAGAACGATGCGGTCGCTCCGGCCCGGGAACAGGGTGGTGTAGACGGCGCCGAGGTAGGTGCCGTAGGAGGCGCCGTAGTACGAGAGCTTCGGCGCGCCGACCGCTTCGCGGATGCGGTCCATGTCGCGGGCGGTGTTCGCCGTGGTGATGGACGGCAGCAGGCCGGCGGTCTTCGAGGTTGCACATTGGCGGGCGACCACCTTGGCGAACGCCGCCGCGGCCGTCACGTCCCGCGCGTTGTGCGGGAACGGCGGGTTGGAGGTGTCGGCCTGCTGCTGCGGGTTCAGGTCGCAGGTCAGCGGCGTACTGCGGCCGACGCCGCGCGGATCGAACCCGATCACGTCGTAGGAGTCCTGGATCTGCTGGGAGAGCTTGATCAGGTTCGGAGCGGTCAGGCCGGCCAGACCCGGACCACCGGGGTTGACCAGCAGGATGCCGCGCCGCTTCTCCGGGTGCCGACTGGCCTTGCGTGAGATCGCGACCTCGATGGTGCCGCCGCCAGGGTGCCGGTAGTCGAGCGGCACCCGCAAGGTGGAGCACTCCAGCCCTTCCAGGTCCTTGCCGACACACCTGCTCCACTGCGGTCCGGCGATGACCTGTGGTGCGGACCTCGGCATGCCGGCCACCGCGGCGCCGGCGGTCACCGCGGTCATCGCCGCCACCATGATTGCTGCTGGCAACATCCTGCGCACGGTACGTCCTTTCGTCGGTTGACAACGGGCTCCACGCAACCACCGCCCGATCGCGGTGACCCATGCCATTTGGTACGGGTCTACGCAGGGCCGGCCGACGTACGATGACGAACGTGACCCACCGCGCCACTGACGAGTTCTCCGTCCGGCGCTGGCCGGACTGGACCTTCCTCGGCGAACGCGGATCGATTCAGCGGACCCGCGTGGCCGCCTCGCTGTCCCTCGGTGTTCCACTCGTCCTCGTCAGCCTGCGCACCGCGGATCTCGTCGCCGACCGGTACGACGGTCCGCACGTCGTTCTCGCTGCCGCTCTGATCGGCTGCTACGTCGTTGCCTGTCTGTCGGCGCTCTGGTTCGGGCCCTTGGCGCCGCGCCGGGTGCGGGTGGGCCTGGTCGCGACGATGTTCGGATTCGGCGCGGCCCCGGCGGCGCTGCTGAACGCGCCGGTGCTGCTGACGGATCTGACGTTCGCGATCGCCCTCGCGCTGATGTTGCTGCCGCTGCGCGGATCGCTGCCGCTCGGACTCGCGACCGCCGCAGGACAGGTCTGCTGGATGTGGGCCGGCCCGGGCCCGGTCGACTGGCGGGCCGTGGTCATGCTCGTCGCGGTGACCGTCGCGCTGGGCTTCGTGCTCGCACTGTCGTTCACGATCGGGCAGCTCCGCGCGGCCCGGGCCCAGGTCCGGCAGCTGGCGGTCGACGCCGAACGGGAGCGTCTGGCGCGCGACCTGCACGACATCCTCGGACACAGCCTCTCGACCATCACCGTCAAGCTCGGCCTCGCCCGGCGGCAGCTCGAGGTGGCCGCCGACCTCGACTCCGCGCTGAACGAGCTCCGTGAGCTCGAGTCGCTGTCGCGGCAGGCCCTGTCCGACGTCCGGGCGACCGTCTCCGGCTATCGCGACGTCTCGCTGACCGCCGAGCTGGCCGGCGCCCGGCTGGCCCTTCGCGCCGCCGGAGTCCGCGCCGACCTCCCCACCGCGGCCGACAACGTCCGTCCCGACCTGCAGGCCGTCTTCGCCTACGTCCTGCGCGAGGGGGCGACCAACATCCTTCGGCACTCCAACGCCACCCGCTGCACGCTCCGGCTCGGCCCGCACCACCTCGAACTGATCAACGACGGGACCGCCGCCGCCGACCCGAAGCCCGGCAACGGCCTGACCGGCCTGGCCGGACGGCTGGCCGCCGTCTCCGGCACCCTCGAACACGGTCCGACCGCCGACGGCGGGTTCCGCCTTCGCGCCGAAGCCCCGAGCAGCTCGTGATCCGTGTGCTGGTGGCGGACGACCAGGCGCTGGTGCGGGGTGCGCTGGCCTCGATGTTGCGGCTCGAGTCCGATCTCGACGTGGTCGCCGAACTCGGCGACGGCACTGAGATCGTCGAGGCCGTTCGCCGTACGAGTCCCGACATCGCTCTGCTCGACGTCCAGATGCCCGGCCGGGACGGCCTGTCGGTCGCGGCGGAGCTTCGGCACGCCGTACCGGGATGCCGCGTGATCATCTGTACGACGTTCAGCCGCCCCGGTTACCTGACTCGCGCGCTGGACGCGGGCGCCGCCGGCTTCGTCGTGAAGGACTCGCCGCCCGAACAGCTCGTCGACGCGATCCGGCGCGTGCACAGCGGGCTGCGCTTCATCGACCCGGCCCTCGCGGCTCAGGCCCGCGGCCTCGCGGTCAACCCGCTCACCGACCGCGAGGCCGACGTACTGCGGGCGACTGCCGAAGGCGGCTCGGTCGCGGACATCGCGCGAACCGTCGGACTGTCGACCGGAACGGTCCGCAACCATCTGGTGTCGGCGATCGCCAAGACGCAAGCCCGCACCCGCGCCGAAGCCGCCCGGCTGGCCGAACTCAACGGCTGGCTCTGACCTCCCGCGGCGCGCGGTCAGGTCCCGGCCTGTCCGCCGGAGAACTTCATCGCTGTGCAACAGGTGGGCAACGACCAGGCCGCACGCTGGGCGGCATGGAATCGTTGCGTACGACACTCACCGGCGGAGTCGCCTGTGAGGTGTGTGGACGTTTGCCGCGGCCCCGGCGGTTGCGGTTGACGCTGGCGAAGCTGGTCGCGATCGCGCCGGTGGAGCTGGTCCTTCATGCGGTGGTCCTTGCCGTTCATCCGCCGTACCTGGTGTCTGTTGCTGTGCTGGCGAGCGTGACGACCGCCTTGGTGATCTGGGTGATCGAGCCGTCCACGATGCATCTGCTGCGGAGCTGGCTGCACGCACCGAAGCCCCGCGGCGGTCCAGGGCTCGAAGCGTTGTGGCGCATCCGGGTCACCCTCGACGACCGCGCCGGTGCGCTGGAACGTCTGACGGGCCGGCTGGCGGAGCTGGACGCCAACATCCTCGGCCTCCATGTCCATCCGGTCGTGGACGGCGTACGGGACGAGTTGGTCGTGTCGGCACCCGGGGCGGTCGCGTCCGGTGACGTCCTCGACGCGGTCGAAGCAGCTGGGGGTCGTGACGCCCATGTCTGGCCGACGACGGCCTTGGCGCTGGTCGACGGGCAGACCAAGGCCTTGAGCCTGTCCGCGCGCGTGGTCGCGGACCCGACCGAGCTCCCGCACGCCGTCGCCGAGCTCCTCGGTGCCCGACCGGTGGTCGACCGCGTCGCGCTCGGCGAACGCCTTCCCAGCGGCGGCACGATCCTGAAGATCCCGTCGCCGTGGACCGGCCTGTTCGCCTTCGAGCGGCCGGGCGAGCCGTTCACCCCCGCGGAATCGGCCAGGGCTCATCGTCTTGCGGAGCTCGCAGAACTGACGGTCCTGTCGAGGGCGCAGGGATGAGGTGAAGTAGTTACTGCGTGGCGGTTTCGGTGAAGCCTTGGGCGTACTCCGGGGTCGGGGGGATCTCGGTGATGACGTCGATCAGGACGCCGCCGGGGTCGGCGACGATGAAGTGGCGTTGGCCGAAGTCCTCGCTGCGGATCGCGAGCTTGGGGTCGAGGCCCTGTTCGACGACCAGGCGCTGCCACTCGGCGTCGACGTCGGCGACCTCGAAGTTGAGAAGTAGGCCCTGGATCGGCCGGCGGTAGCCGTCGGGGATGGTCGGGTGGGTGGGGTCGAGCAGGGCGAGTTCGTACGTCGGGTCGCCGGGGCGCTTGAGGCTGACGTACCAGTCGGCCTCGAAGACGGTCTCGAACCCGAACAGCCGGGTGTAGAAGTCCTGCGACGCGCGCAGGTGCTCGGTCGCGATGACGGGGTAGAAGCTCGACAGGTGCATGCCCACTCCTCGATTGACATACCGACGGTATGTGAAAACGGTAAATGGCGTACCATCGGTATGTCAATCGAGGAGTGGGCGAGCTTGGGACTCAGAGCAGAGCAACGGGAACGCACCAGGTCGGTGCTGCTGGACGTGAGCCGACGGCTGTTCGCGGCCCGCGGGTACGCCGGGGTCGGGCTGGCCGATCTGGTCGGCGAGGCCGGCGTCACCAAGGGGGCGCTGTACCACCACTTCGAGGGAGGTAAGAGCGACCTCTTCCGGGCGGTGGTGGAGCAGGTGCACGAGGAGATCGGTACGACGGTCGCCGCGGCGGCCGATGCCGAGAGCGATCCGTGGGATCAGCTGACGGCGGGTTGTCGCGCGTTCCTCGTCGCGGCGACCGATCCCGCCGTACGGCGGATCCTGTTGATCGACGGGCCCGCTGTGCTCGGCTGGCGGGAGTGGCGTGCGATCGACGACGCGCAGTCGGCCAGTCATCTCGTCGAGTCGCTCGAGTTGCTGGTCGAGACGGGGGTCATCGCACAGCAGCCGGTCGTGCCGCTCGCCCGGCTGCTCTCCGGCGCGATGAACGAGGCCGCGCTCTGGCTCGCCGAGACCGACGATCCGGGAGCGCTGGACGACGTCACCACAGCCCTGTTCCGCCTGCTCGGCGCCCTGCGGACCTAGAGGTCCTACCCTGACCTTGGCTTTCAGAAATCGATGCGTACGACGGCCCGGCGGTTGCCGGGCCGGCTCACGACGGCGTACTCGGCGGCGATGAACATGGCGAGCGTGCCGACGGAACCGCCGTCGACGAGATCCGGATAACCCTCCACGGCGCGAGCACCGCGGTCGCGGGCGAAGCCGACGGTGGCGCGGGCCAGCGCGCGACCGATGCCTCGGCGCCGGTAGCCCGCGCGGGTGACGAAGCAGGTCACCGCCCAGACAGTGGGGTCGGTCTTGTCCTCGGTGCGGCCGAGCCAGGGGACGCGGTTGTCGCGGAGCAGCCGCGGGTGATCCGCCCGTGGAGCGACAGCGCACCAGCCGACGGGCTCGCCGTCGAGGTACGCGACCAGGCCGCTGGTCGTCTCGGCGTTGGGCTCGCCGCAGGCGGTCTGCTCGCGGAGCCGAGCGGCGAGTTCCTCGGGTCCCTCGGAGGCCCAGCTCTCCTTCGGCAGCATGCGAAACCGCTGGCACGAGCAGGCCGCCGTTGCGCCCGTCGTACCGAAGACGGCCTCGAGGTCTGCCCTGGTCGCCTGGTTGGCCGGGACGATCGTGAGCTGCTCGTCGGTGACCGGCTCCCGCGAGCCCGTCGGCCGCGGAACCCGCTTGGTCCGAGGCTGCTTCGGCTTGCGCGGCGGCGGGTCGAAGGTCAGCCGAAGCTCGACCGCGTCCCCTGCGTCCAGTCCCTCCGGCTTGCGCACCGCGTCCTTCAGTGGAAGCCAGTAGCCACCGTCCTTCGACCACAGCGACGTCGTCCACTCGGTGCTGCCGATCCGCGCCCGGATCGGGAGCATGCCCCAGCTCGTGTACCCGGCCGTGGAGGCGGCGGCTCGCAGCGCGGCGCTCTCCCGCTCGGGGAGCGGCACGAAGTAGTACGGCGCCGGCCCGCGCCACTCGACGATCTCCCCACTGAACTCCTGGTCCATGCCGCGAGCCTAGGCCAGATCCAGGACGTCTCACTTCCGGAATGTTGTATACGTCAGGTGTTGTCACGGTCACCGGCAGCACCTAGCGTGGCTGCGGTCCTGGTCCCGCAAGAGACGGAGCGACGCGTGGACGACGTACGCAACGACGGAGTCAGCCGGCGCCGGGTGCTGGGCGGCGCGGCGGTGGGAGCCGTCGCTCTCGGCCTGCCGGCCGGTACGGCGAAGGCCGGGACCGAGGGATGGCACGAGCAGGCGCGGCGGGTCCGGATCACGCGCGACGACTGGGGCGTCGGGCACGTGGTCGGGAAGACCGACGCGGACGCGGTGTTCGGCATGATGTACGCCCAGGCCGAGGACGACTTCAACCGGATCGAGAACAACTACCTGATCAGCCTCGGCCGGCTTGCCGAGGCGCAGGGGGAGAGCGCGATCTGGCAGGACTTGCGGCAGCGGCTGTTCGTCGACCACGCGTTGCTGAAGCGCGACTTCGCGCGGAGCCCGGCCTGGTTGCGGACCTTGATGCGCGCCTGGGCCGACGGGCTGAACTACTTCCTCGCGACCCACCCCGACGTCCGCCCGCGGGTGATCACCCGGTTCGAGCCGTGGATGGCCCTGAGCTTCTCCGAGGGCAGCATCGGCGGCGACATCGAGCGCGTTCCGCTCAGTCAGCTCGAGGCGTTCTACGGCCGGCGCGACGTCCCGATGACCGACGACGAGCGCGGGCTGCTGTTCAAGGAGCCCAAGGGATCGAACGGGATGGCGATCGCGCCGAGCCGCACGCGCGACGGCCGGGCGCTGCTGCTGATCAACCCGCACACGAGCTTCTTCTTCCGCGCCGAGCAGCACGTGACCAGCGGCGAGGGACTCAACGCGTACGGCGCGGCGACGTGGGGGCAGTTCTTCATCTACCAGGGCTTCAACGCGAACGCCGGCTGGATGCACACCTCCAGCGGTGTCGACAACGTCGACGAGTTCGCCGAGACGATCGTGACCGGTGCCGACGGCAACCATTCCTACCGGTACGGCGGTGCGCTGCGCCCGGTGACGACCAAGCGGATCACCCTGTCGTACCGCACCGCCGACGGGCGGACGGCGGAGCGCGGCTTCACCACGTACGCCACGCACCACGGCCCGATCGTGCGCGAGGCGGACGGCCGGTGGATCGCGTTCGCGCTGATGAACCGGCCGGTTGAGGCGTTGCAGCAGAGCTTCCTGCGGACCAAGGCCCAGAACTACCGGGAGTTCATCGAGGTCGCGGGCTTCAAGGCGAACAGCTCGAACAACACGTTGTTCGCCGACTCGCGGGGCAACACCGCGTTCCTGATGCCGCAGTTCATGCCGGTCCGCGACGACCGCTTCGACTACCGCAAGCCCGTCGACGGCAGCGATCCGGCGACCGACTGGCGGGGCGAGCACAGCCTGCGCAGCCTGCCGCAGGTGGTGAACCCGAGGAACGGCTGGGCGTTCAACTCCAACAACTGGCCGTGGACGGCGGCCGGTGCGGACAGCCCGAAGGCGGCCGACTTCCCGAAGTACTTCGACCAGGCCGGTGAGAACCCGCGCGGCCCGCAGGCGATCCGGGTGCTCAGCGCGGAACGCCACTTCACCCCGCAGAAGCTGATCGACGCGGCGTTCGACCCGTACCTCACGGCCTTCGCGCGGCTCGTACCTGGCCTGGTGGCGGCGTGGGACAAGCTGCCCGATCGCCAACCGCAGAAGACGAAACTCGCCGGACCGATCCGCCTCCTCCGTCGCTGGAATTACCGGTGGAGTGCTGACTCGACCGCGACGTCCCTGGCCGTGTTCTGGGGCGAGGCCCTGTGGGCGCCGCTGGCCCAGGCCGCCAAGGACGCCGGACTGTCGATGTGGGACTACCTCGCCGAGCGAGCGACCGACGAACAACGCCTGACCGCGCTCGAAGAAGCCCAACTACGCCTCACCCAGGACTTCGGCAGCTGGCAGGTCCCGTGGGGCCGGATCAACCGCTTCCAGCGCAACGACGGCGCGATCGTCCAGACCTTCGACGACGCCTTGCCGAGTACGCCGGTGCCGTTCACCTCGGCGCAGTGGGGTTCGCTGGCGTCGTTCGGCGCCAAACGCTACCCAGGCACGAAGCGCTACTACGGCACGAGCGGCAACAGCTTCGTCGCGGTCGTCGAGTTCGGCCCGAAGCTCCGCGCCTGGGCGGTCACCGCCGGTGGCGTCAGCGGCGATCCCGCGTCGGAACACTTCGACGACCAGGTCAAGCGCTACGCCGGTGGCAACCTCCGCCGCGTCTACTTCTACCCCGACGACCTCAAGGGCCACGTCGAAAGCACCTATCGCCCCTAGCCGTCAGGCGGTGCCGCGGGTCTTCGCCTCGTAGTGGCGGCGGGCCTTCAGGCGGTTGCCGCAGGAGGCCATCGAGCACCAGCGGGCGGTGTTCGCCTTGCTGCGGTCGATCAGGAACAGCTGGCACTCGGGGTTCTCGCAGGGGCGGAGACGGCCGGGTTTGGTTGCCTTCAGCTCGTTCCAGGCGAGGATCGCGCGGATCGCCGTACGGTGTGCCGCCGGTGCTTCGAGGGTCCACGTGACGCCGTCAGGAGTCATGGCCGGGACCTGCCGGACGTCGCGCAGGAACGGGGTCAGGGCACTCGGCGCCTCCTCACCCCGTACGACGTTCTGCAGCGCGGACCGCACCGCCACCAACGCCCGCCGGCCGTCCCGGCCCGGAGTCTCGGCCCACGCCGCCGTCTCCTTCAGCCGGTCCTGCTCGACGCCCGCCACCAGGGGCGTGCTGTTCAACAGGTCCAGCAACAGCTGCTCGTCCGTCGTCATCTTCTAACTCCCTTCGGCACGTTGACAGGTTACACGATCAGCTGTTTTCATCTAACCATCAAAACCGATTAAAGGAGTTAGTGATGACGATCGTGCACCACCGGTACCTCGAGGTCGACGGCCGGCGGCTCTTCTACCGCGAGGCCGGGCCGAAGGACGCGCCGGCGATCGTGCTGCTGCACGGGTTCCCGACCAGCTCGTACATGTTCCGCGACCTGATCCCGCGGCTGGCCGATCGGTACCGGGTGATCGCGCCGGACCTGCTCGGCTTCGGGCTGTCCGACGCGCCGACGGTCGAGGAGTTCGACTACACCTTCGACGCGCTGGCCGACCTGACCGACGGTCTGCTGCAGGCGATCGGCGTCGGCAGGTACGCGATGTACGTGCAGGACTACGGCGCCCCGATCGGCTGGCGGCTCGCGCTGAAGCGCCCCGAGTCGATCACCGCGATCGTCACCCAGAACGGCAACGGGTACGACGCGGGCTTCATCGAGGAGTTCTGGCGTCCGGTCTGGGCCTACCAGGCCGAGCAGAACGCCGAGACGGAGCCGGCTGTCCGCTCGGCGCTGACGCTGGACGGGATCAAGTGGCAGTACATCACCGGTGTCGCCGACGAGACGGTGGTCAGCCCCGACACCTGGAACCACGACTTCCAGAAGGTCGCGCGACCGGGCAACGACCTGGTCCAGCTGAAGCTGTTCCGCGACTACGCGACCAACTCTGTCCTGTACCCGAAGCTGCACGAGTTCCTGAGGGCGTCGCAGGTCCCGGTGCTGGCCGTCTGGGGCAAGAACGACCCGATCTTCGCCGCCGCCGGCGCGGAAGCCTTCGCGACCGACGTACCGGACGCGGAGATCCACCTGCTCGACGGCGGTCACTTCCTGCTGGAGAGCCACCTGGACGAGGCGAGCGAACTGATCGGGAAGTTCCTGGACCGGCGTCTACGGTGACGGGTTGACCCGTCGGCTGGGGAGAATCGCGGGATGCGGATCAGCCGGCGGGGGTTGGGGACAGTGGCGGTGGGCGTCGCCGTCGGTCTGGTCGCGGGCTGTCGCAGCACAGATCCGGGGCAGGAACGGCTGGAGTGGTTGTCGGGGCTGGACGGGGTCGAGCGGGCTGAGCTGGTGAAGGATGGCGACGACGACCTGATCCTGCTGACGCTGGTGAAGAAGTTGCCGCAGGACGACGTCAAGGCGCTGGCCGACAAGGTGAAGTGGGAGTTCCGTTCGTACGACAAGGGCTACTTCCGCAGCATCGAGGTGGACCTCGACGGCTTCCACGGGCGCTTCTACCCGTCCGCCTCGACGAAGAACGACCCCGATCTGGCGCGGGCGCTGTGGCTGCGGGAAGACGGCCGGGCGACGGCGTCGGCGTACGGCGCCTCCGGGCTGGTGATCACGGCACCGGCCCGATCGGTGGCGGCGGTGGCGCTCGGCGTCGACGGGGCGGTGCCGAGCGAGGATGGTCGGCGTACGCATCGCGTGGAGTCCTCGGACCGGTTGGTCGTCGTCGAATGGACGAACAGCGTGAACCTCGGCTTCCGGCTCGATCGTCGAGCCACGCAGGAGTTCGCCGACCTGCAGGCGCGGTACGCCGGGCTCACCGGGTGGATCGAGGGTCCCGAGCACCGCGCCGGGATCTACTTCGCTGCGTCGGACCTCACGCTCGACGTGCTGCTGGCCGCGCCGCCGAAGGCCGAGGTGTTCGGGAAGCTGGAGCTCGGCTGGGGACTGGTCCGGGCGCCGCACACTGTTTTCGCCACAGCCTTCACCCCGCAGGTCCGCGCGCTCACGGCAGAGCTGGCGAAGGTCCCGGGCGTCACCAGCCTCGACATCCGCGACGACGAGGGCGAACCGGACCCTGCGTCGGTCACGGTCAAGGATCGCGCCGGGTACGTCGCTGCGGTGACCACGCTGCGCAGGCTGTGGGACTCGTACCTCCCGATCCAGCTGATCAGAGAGCCGTCCCCGTACGTCGGCCGCACGCGGGAACCGGTCTTCCGGACCTCCGCCTACGATCAGGACCGCGAGTTCCGGATCCACGCGGCGCTCGCCGACCTGGCCGGCCTGGTCCGGGTCCAGATCGGACCCGAGGCCGCGAACCTGACCATCCTCCCGGACATCTCCGACCCGGAGCTGACCGCGGCACTACGGGCGATGGCACAGCTCGCCGCGACCCACACCATCCGCCTGTACGCGAGCTACGGCGCGGACGAGACCCGGCTGACGCAGCTCGGCAAGATCGTCAACCGCAAGTACAGCGGCGTGAATCCGGTGCCGCCCGCGGTCGGCCCGGCGCTGATCTCCCGCCTGACCACCACCTGGGCCCTGGTCAGTCGTTGAGATAAGCCAGTACGGCGAGCACCCGGCGGTTGCTGGAGTTGTCCTCGGCGAGGCCGAGCTTGGCGAACAGCGCCGTGGTGTGCTTGCTGATCGCGCCCTCGCTGAGGAACAGGAGTTGCCCGATCGCCTGGTTGGACAGGCCTTCGGCCATCAGGCCGAGTACGTCGCGCTCGCGCTCGGTCAACGCGCCGAGCCTGCGGGTCGACGGGCCGCCGGCGAGCAGCTTGGCGATCACGGCCGGGTCCATCGCCGTGCCTCCGGTCGCGACGCGTTCGAGGGCGTCGATGAACTGGTCGGCCTCGAAGACGCTCTCCTTGAGCAGGTAGCCGATGCCGCCGGTGCCGTCGGCAAGGAGTTCGCGGGCGTAGAGCTGCTCGACGTGCTGGGACAGGATGAGGACGGGCAGCCCGGGGATCTCGCGGCGGGCGGCGAGTGCGGCGCGCAGGCCTTCGTCGGACTGCGTCGGAGGCATGCGTACGTCGATCACGGCGACGTCCGGTCGCAGGGTGAGCAGTGCTTCGAGGGTCTCCGGTCCGGTGGCCGCGGTGGCGACGACCTGGTGACCGTACGCCTCGACGAGGCGGACCAGGCCGTCGCGCAGCAGGTACAGGTCTTCGGCTACGAGGATTCGCATGGCACCGTCATCGTCACACGGGTCGGTCCGCCGGCCGGGCTGGTCGTCGTGATGGTGCCGTCGAAGGCGGCGAGCCGGCGCTGCAGTCCTTCGAGCCCACCACCCGGCCGGACGGCGGCGCCGCCACGGCCGTTGTCCTCGACAACGATGCCGAGGGCACCGGCGCTGCGCACGATCGAGATCGACGCGCTGGTCGCCGAGGCGTGCCGGATCGCGTTGGTGACCAGCTCGACGATCGCGAAGTAGACCGCGGACTCGATCGGTGGGTCCAGCGTCAGTGGCTCGGCATCGACGGTGATCTCGAGCGGACTGTCCAGCGCGAAGGCGCGCACGGCGTCGGCGAGTCCCCGTTCGTTCAGCACGGGCGGATTGATGCCTCGGACCAGTTCCCGCAGTTCGGTCAGCGAGGTCGCGGCGCCGGTCCGGGCTTCCTGCAGCAAGGCTTTGGCCTGCCGGGGATCTGTGTCCATCAACTTCTCCGCGGTCGCCAGGGAGAGGCCGAGGGCCACCAGCCGCGCCTGGGCTCCGTCGTGCAGGTCGCGCTCGATCCGCCGGATCTCGGCAGCCTGCGCGATCGTCGTGTCCGCGCGCTGAGCGGTCAGCTCGGACACCCGCTCGGTCAGCGAGGTCACGGCCGGCGGCCGCAGGAACCGTACGGCGACCGGCTCGAGCAGCCTCCATCCGTACGGCGAACTGCCGATCCCGACGAGCAGACCGGCGCCGCCGGCGACGTACGACGAGGTCGCGAACCCCAACGCCGCAAGGGCGATCCCCACGAGCGGAATCATCGAGGCGACACCCGCCGTGAGCGCCACGATCTCCACGAACCGCAGGTCGCGCCAGGTTGCCGGATCGCGCAGCTTGTGCCGCCACTCCTGCTCCTCGCGCGCCTGCTTCGCGGTCTTCGCGTAGGTGTACCCGTTCCACCAGAAGCCGGTCGACAGTTGCGTGACCGGCGGCGGCTCCCGGTAGCCGGGCGGGACGACCGTGCCGGTCCACCGCGTGACGAGGGCTCGCACCCAGCGGCACACCGGTCGCGACAGCCCGAGCGTCCCGACGCCCGCCACCACGAAGAGCGGGATCCAGGTCCAGGGGTCCTCGACCCACAGGACGGCGAGCACGACAGCGGCCGCCCACAGTGCCGGCACGAGCATCGTCACCGCCGTCACCGCGCACGCCCGCCAGAACCCGACGCCGGCACCGGCCACCCATCGCATCATCGTTTCCATGCTCCCACCGTGCACCCCGCGGCGCCCGGAACAGGGCGGCTCGGACCAGAAGTGGGTCCAGGCCCACCGACTCGTGGGGCCAGGCCTGTCAGCAGCCGGTGGTTAGGTAGCCTCGCCTAATACGACGCCGATGCTGGCTCCCTTCGACCGAGGGCGGCCATCGCGGCCCAAGAGCTGGGGGCCGCGCCGCGCCGGGTCTTCCTGGAGCGCCAGCGCGGGTTCGGCTGGCACCGGGGGATGCTGATCGAGGACGCGACGATGCAGGTCTCGTTCCTCAAGGACCTGGTGACGCTGCGCAATCCGGCCAGCGAGTTCACCTTCCTGACCTACCTGCACAGCAAGGGCCGGCTGGTCGACTTCATCAACCACAAGACGCTGTTCCCGCCGGAACGTCGTCCTCGGCATCGGGCTCAGCCCGTACCTGCCGGACGGCATCAGCGGGTCCGACCGCGTCTGGCACAACCGTGACCTGCTCAACCGGGTCGGCGAACTCCAGGGGGGTCGCCCGCGACGCTTCGTGGTCGTCGGCGCCGGTCAGAGCGCCGCCGAGGTGACCGCGTTCCTGCACGAGAGCTTCCCGGAGTCCGAGGTCTGCGCGGTGTTCTCGCGGTACGGGTACAGCCCGGCCGACGACAGCCCGTTCGCCAACCGTGTCTTCGACCCCAACGCGGTGGACGAGTTCTACTCCGCGCCGGAGGACGTCCGCGCGATGGTGCTCGGCTACCACAGCAACACCAACTACTCCGTCGTCGACTCCGAGCTGATCAACGACCTGTACGCCAAGCTCTACCGCGAGCAGGTCCTGAACCGGCAGCGCCTGCGGTTCTTCAACGTCTCCCGTGTCGTCGACCTGACCGTGTCCGAGGACAGTGCGACCGTCACGATCGAGTCGCTCAGCACCGGCGAGAAGACCCGCCTGGACGCCGACGTCGTCGTCTACTGCACCGGCTACCGCCCGGCCGACCCGGCGACACTGCTCGGCCCGCTGGCCGAGCACTGCCGTCGCGACCCGTCCGGCCGCGTCCGGATCGGCCGCGACCACCGGGTGGTCACCACGCCGGAGGTGCGCGCCGGGATCTACCTGCAGGGCGGCGGCACCGAGCACAGCCACGGGCTCAGCGCGTCACTGCTGTCGACGACCGCCGTACGGGCCGGAGAGATTCTCGAATCGCTCACCAGAGGTGTGGTGCTCGCCGCCGAGAACTGAGAAGGCGCGTCACCCACAAGGGGTGACGCGCCTCATCTGCTGCTGGAAGAGGCTCTAGCAGTTGGGAATGCCGGGCAGCTGGGCGGCCGGGTGGTCGATGTAGATGTTGCTGATGTAGCCGCCCTGGTCGCGCAGGCGGGACCACCAGTTGTTGGTGGTGCCCTCGGCGGTGACCGTGTCGCCCTGCTTCTGGCACTGGACGAAGACCTGGGTCGGACCGGCCAGAGTGGCAACGATCGGCGCGCTCAGGCGGGCGTCCGCCCGGACACGGACGCCGGTGCCGTACGTGCTGAAGTTGTACGTCGGGGGAGGCGTGCCACCGAGGATCGCGGCGACCTCGCTGCGCATCGTGTCGAGGTTGACGCCGTACGGGTCGATCTTGCCCGTCGTACTGGTCTCGCGGTGGCCGCGGGCGTACGACGCGTCCTTGCCGAGCTGGCGCAGGACGGCGGCGGTCGCCTTGAGCGAGGCCTGGTACTGCGCCGGGCTCATCGTCTGGCTGACCCCGTTGTAGTCGATCTCCCAGCCGATCAGCATCGTGTTGCCGTCGCCGGCCGGGATCGGGCCGCTGACCCGCGCGGTACCGGCGTGGTTGCAGCGGCCGGCCGAGATGATGTGGAAGACGCCGTTGTAGTCGACCAGCGCCTGAGCCAGCGGGCCCGCCAGGTCGGGGCGGCCGTTGATGACGATGTTGAGCGCCGGGTGCGGGTTGCTCGGGCTCGTGGTGGACGACGCGGTGTGGTGCCAGAGCACGCCGATCGGGTTGAACGATCCCGGGCGCATCCGGCCTTGCCAGTTACCTTCTTCGATGACCTGGACACCGGCTGCCCGCAGCACGTCGGCCAGCCAGGGAATGGTGGCCATCAGCGGGCCTGCAGCAGGTCGGCGACGCACTCGATCACGTGCGGCTGGTTGCCGGCGGCGGTCGCGGCGCGGGGGGCGAGGGTCGCGGCGGCGACAACGGCCGGTACGCCGAGCAGTAGACGGCGGCGGGCGACCAGGTGGGGGCGGGTGTTCCTCATGGAACTCTCCTTCAGGGCGGACTGGGGAGGAGTTGTTAGTAAAGCGGTTGGGCAGTGAGTTTCCAAGACCTTCAGCACTGATGAAAACTTCTCACGCTTCGTGTTGAGGGGTCCGTCCACTGTGTGAGTGCCTTTGGTCTCCGATCGCCCGCTGACCGGAACAGGTCACGTAGCCTCGGGTCCTGAACATGTCCGGGCGAGGGTTTGTGAGGTGGTCGGCATGCGCTTCATCCAGGGACCGGTACCAGGGCAGGACCTGACGTTCAACGACGTCTTCCTGGTCCCGAACCGGTCGGCGGTGGCCTCGCGGCTGGACGTCGACCTGTCGACGAACGACGGCAGCGGGACGTCGATCCCGATCGTCGCGGCGAACATGACCGCGGTCTCCGGCCGCCGGATGGCCGAGACGATCGCGCGCTGCGGGGGACTGGCCGTGATCCCGCAGGACACTCCCGTCCAGGTGGTCACCGAGGTCGTCTCCTGGATCAAGGAACGCCACACCATCTACGACACCCCGCTGGTGATGACGCCGACCGACACCGTCGGCGAGGCGCTGAACCTGCTGCCCAAGCGCGGCCATGGCGCCGTGATCGTGATCGACCAGGGCCGGGCCGTCGGCGTGGTCACCGACGCCGACTGCCACGGCGTCGACCGGTTCACCCAGCTCGAGAACGTGATGTCGCGCGAGCTGCTCACCCTCCCGGCCGGGATCGACGCCGAGGCCGCCTTCGACCAGCTGTACGACGGACGCCACCGGCTGGCCCCGGTCGTCGACGGCGACGGGCGGATCGTCGGCATCCTGACCCGCCAGCGGGCGGTCCGGGCGACCCTGTACGAGCCGGCGCTCGACGCCGCCGGCCGGCTGCGCGTCGCCGCCGCGATCGGGATCAACGGCGACGCCGAGCAGAAGGCGAAGGCGCTGCTCGACGCCGGCATCGACGTCCTGGTGATCGACACCGCGCACGGTCACCAGGAGCGCATGCTCGACGTACTGCGGACCGTGCGGGCGCTCGATCCGCAGGTGCCGGTGGTCGCCGGGAACGTGGTCACCGCCGAGGGGGTGTCGGACCTGGTCGAGGCCGGGGCCGACATCGTGAAGGTCGGGGTCGGGCCGGGCGCGATGTGCACGACCCGGATGCAGACGGCGGTCGGGCGGCCGCAGTTCTCCGCCGTACTGGACTGTGCCGCGCGGGCGCGTGAGCTCGGGAAGCACGTGTGGGCCGACGGCGGCGTCCGGCACCCGCGCGACGTCGCGCTCGCACTGGCCGCGGGGGCGTCGAGCGTGATGATCGGGTCGTGGTTCGCCGGGACGTACGAGTCACCGGGGGACCCGCACCACGACAGCGACGGGCGGATCTACAAGGAGAGCTTCGGGATGGCGTCCGCACGGGCGGTCGCGTCCCGGACCGCCGACGACACACCGTTCCAGCGGGCCCGGAAGAGCTTCTTCGGCGAGGGGATCTCGACCGCCCGGATGTACCTCGATCCGGAGCGCCCGAGCGTCGAGGACCTGCTCGACTCGATCGTGTCGGGCGTCCGCAGCTCCTGCACGTACGTCGGCGCGGGCACGCTGGAGGAGTTCCACCAGCGCGCTGTCGTCGGCATCCAGACCGCCTCGGGGTACGCCGAGGGTAAGCCGCTCGACAAGAGCTGGTGACGGCCCGCGTGCTGAGCCCCTGGCTGGAAGCCGAACTGCGCACCGTCCCCGAGATCGAGGTCTTCAGCACCGTCGACGAGCTCGCCGAGGACCTGGCCGACCTGGCCCGCCGCCACCCCGACGTCGCCACGCTCCGACGGGTCGGTACGTCGCGACTCGGTGAGCCGCTGACCGCACTGACCGTCGGCGACGCCGAGGCCGACGCGCTGGTCTTCGGGCTGCCACATCCCAACGAACCGATCGGTGGGCTGAGCGCGATCCACCTCGCGCGCCGGCTGTGCGAGGACAGCGCTCTGCGGGACCGGCTCGGGCTGCGCTGGCACATCATCGCCTGCATCGACCCGGACGGCCTGCGGCTGAACGAGGGCTGGCTCAAGGGGCCGTTCACGCGGGAGCACTACGCGCGCAACTTCTACCGCCCGGCCGGTGACGAGCAGGTCGAGTGGACCTTCCCGCTCGACTACAAGTCGGCGTACTTCGATGCCGCGCTGCCCGAGACGACCGCGATCATGCGGCTGATCGACCAGACCCGCCCGGCGCTGATGGGCTCGCTGCACAACAGCGAGGTCGGCGGCGTCTACTACTACCTGTCCCGCCCGGAGCCGGCGCTGCACGAGGTGCTGCAGGCGATCCCGGCCGCGCTCGGGCTGAGCCTCGACCGGGGTGAGCCGGAGTCGCCTTCGATGCAGCGGTTCGCCGACGGGATCTTCCGGATGCCGGACCTCGAGACGCTGTACGACTACTCCGAGCAGCACGGTCACGAGCTGCCGGCGTCGTTCGGCGGCAACAGCAGTGCGTCGTACGCGCGGCCGTACGAGACGCTGACCGTGCTCAGCGAGCTGCCGTACTGGGACGACCCGCGGATCGCCGACGACTCGGCCTCGACCGTCTCGTACGCCGCGGCGCTGCGCGAGCAGGCGGCCGGGTTCCGGGAGCTGTTCGGGTGGCTGGACGGGGTGATGTCGGCGACCGAGGCCGACCTGACGCCGACGTCGGCGTACGTGCGCGCGAGCCGGTTCTACACCCGGCTGCTGGAGCCCTGGCCGGAGCGGATGGAGGAGCGCGCGGCCGAGCCCGGATCGTTGCGGCCGGCCACTGTCGCGGAGGTCGTGTCGTTGCGGGGATCGGTGCACATGTTCCGGCTGCGGTACGCCGGGATGCTGCTGCGGGCCCTCGACGCGGAAGTTGCTCTGGGCAACGTGACCCGGGCGGTCCGGGAGCAGCGGGCGCGGCTGGCCGCGCAGTACGACGCGTGGGTGGCCGAGGACGGGGCGGTGACGCCCGCGCGGGTGCTGCCGATCCGGGCGCTGGTCGCGAACCAGTACGGCGCGTTGCTGGCGGCGGCGGATCATCTGGCGACCCACCGAGGCGCAGGCAGTTAGGGCAGCCTATCCTTGGTTCCATGCGCAGACTCGTTGCTTTCGTGCTGGTTGCCGTCGTCGGTGGGTCCTTGGTGGCGTGCGGGAGTGATTCCGGCGGCGCGACCGGTGGCGGAGCGCCGTACGCGAAGGTGGCGACGAAGTTCGGGGAGGTCTCGATCCCGGCGGAGCCGAAGCGGGTGGTGGCGCTGGGCTGGGGCGACGCGGAGACCGCGCTGGCGCTCGGGGTGCAGCCGGTCGGGGCGAGCGACTGGCTCGCCTTCGGCGGGGAGGGTGTCGGGGTCTGGGCCAAGGGCAAGTACCAGCAGGCGCCGCAGCTGATCGGGACGCTGGAGCCGGAGTACGAGAAGGTCGCGGCGCTGACGCCGGATCTGATCCTGGACACGAAGTCGAGCGGGGACCAGGACCGGTACGACACGCTGAAGGAGATCGCGCCGACGGTCGGCATCCCGACCGGTGGTGAGTCGTACAAGGTCTCCTGGGAGCAGCAGACCGAGATGGTCGCCGCGGCGCTCGGCAAGGTGGAGCAGGGCAAGGAGTTGATTGCCGCGACCAAGCAGAAGTTCGAGCGGGCCGTTGCCGCGAACCCGGAGTTCGCGGGCAAGACGATCACGCTCGGCGCGAAGACCGGTGAGGGCTACGGCGCGTACGTCAGCGGGACCGGGCGGGTGAACTTCGTCGAGCGGCTGGGGTTCAGGAACAACCCGACGATCCAGGCGAAGGCGACGGAGAAGTTCTCCGTGCCGGTCTCGCGGGAGAACCTCGACCAGCTGAACGCGGACCTGGTCGTGATGGCGCCGATCGGGGTCAAGGCGCAGGACATCACCGGCGATGCGCTGTTCCAGGCGGTGCCGTCGGTGAAGGCCGGCCACTCGGTGGTGTTCGACGACAAGACGATCAGCTCGGCCTTCGCGACCGACTCGGTGCTGTCCACCAGCTACGCGCTGGACAAGGTGGTTCCGCTCTTCGCGGCGGCTCTGAAAGGCTGACCGGATGACACGGACGCCGGAGGAAGTCGCCCAGGCCTTGCAGGAGCTGCACCGGACGGCGGATCTCACGACGCCGTACGCACTGCGGGCTGCGGTGACGCTCGATCTGGCGTCGCGGGTCGCCGGAGGACCACTTGGAGCCCCGGAGCTGGCGGGGGCCGTGGGCGCTCAGGTCGCCGGGGTCCGCAAGTTGGTCCGGCTGCTGGCTCGGGACGGGTACTTCACCCTGGACGACGACCAAGTCGGCCTGGGACCGCGCGGGTGGTTGCTGCTCGAGGACGCGACGCGGGCCCGGCTCGATCACGGCCGGGGATACGCACGGGTGGACGACGCGTGGCCGGGGCTGGTCGAGGCGATCCGGACCGGCGGATCGGGGTACGAGGCGGCGCGCGGCAAGTCGTTCTACGCCGAGCTGGGCGACGACGAGCAGCTGGTGGCGTCGTTCGACGGGCAGTTGGCGGAGTGGTCCGGGCACTGGACCGGGCGGCTGGTCGAGGCGCTGGGGCTCAGCGACGAGCACGTCGTCGATGTGGGTGGCGGGACCGGCGCACTGCTCGGTGCCGTCCTGCTGGCGTATCCCGAGACTCGGGGGACGCTGGTCGAGCTGCCGTCGACGGCTGAACGCGCCGGACGTTCCTTCGCCGAGCAGGGGCTGAGCGACCGGGTCGCGATCGCCACGCAGAGCTTCTTCGAGCCGCTACCCGCGGGAGCCGATCTCTACCTGATCGCCCAGGTGCTGCACAACTGGCCCGACGGCGAGACGGTGGCCATCCTCGAGCGTCTGTCGCAGGCCGCCGGAGACGCGCCGATCGTGATCGTCGAACGGCTGACCGGCGGCGCGGAGAACGACGCCGACCTGGCCTCCGACCTGTTGATGTACGCCGTGTTCGGCGTCGGCGAGCGGTCGGCGGCGGAATTCGCGGCGCTGGCCGGGGAGGCCGGGCTCGACCTGGTCGGCACCCGTCAGGTGCTCGGAGCGCTGTCCACGCTGGAGTTGCGGCCGAGCAGATGACGCAGGGCCGGCTCTAGCTCCGGGTAGCGGAACGTGTGGCCGAGCTGGTCCAGTACGGCGGGGACGACGCGCTGGGACGCCTCGGCGAGCTCCTTCGCGCCTTCGGGGCCGAGCAGGACGCGCGGGCCGAACGACGGGACGCGGAGCAGCGCCGGGCGGTGGACGACGCGCGCCAGCGTGGCCGTGTAGTCGCGGTTGCGGACCGGGTTGGGACCGACGCCGTTGACCGGACCGGACAGCTGGTCGTCGTACAGGGCGCGGTGGTAGATGTCGAGCAGGTCGTCGAGGCCGATCCACGGTTGCCATTGGTTGCCACTGGCAAGCGGTCCGCCGAGCCCGACGGCGAACATCGGGTACTGGAGGCGGAGGATGCCGCCGGCCGGAGTCTGGACCAGGCCGGTGCGGAGGTTGACCACGCGGACGCCGCCGTCGCGGGCCGGGTCGGTGGCGCGCTCCCAGTTCTCGACCAGCTCGGCGAGGAAGCCGGTGCCGCGCTCGCTGTGCTCGGTAAGGAGCTCGTCGCCGCGGTCGGCGCCGTACCAGCCGATCGCCGAGGCACAGACGAAGACGCGCGGGTCACTGGCCGCGGCGAGTGTCGCGAGCGCGGTGGTCGGGCCGATCCGGGACTCGACGATCGCGTTCCGGTGGGCGTCGGTGAACCGGCCGGCGATCGACGCGCCGGCGAGGTGAACGACGGCGTCGACACCCTGCAGCAGGTCGTCGGCGGGATGGTCGGGGTTCCACCGGCGGTCGGACGGGCTGGAGGGTTCGCCGCGGACGAGCTTGATGACCGTGTGGCCCGCCGTCCCGAGCAGGGCGACCAGGGCGCGGCCGATGGTGCCGTGGGTGCCGGTCACCGCGACGGTCAGTGGATCGCCCTGCGCGCGGCGCCGGGCGGCCAGGTCGTCGGCGAGCTGCTGGTGCCGGTAGACGAGCATCGAGCGGAGCAGGAAACCGGGCACGTTGCTGTCGACCTGGTCGGTGACCCGGGTCTGGTCGTTGCCGACAGCATCGAACTGGTGGGTGTGCCGCCAGTTCACCGCCCAGCGCAACGGGGCCGAGGTGAGCTCGTCGACGAAGTGGTCCGGCGGCACCGACTCGCTGTGCTGCGCGACCCAGTCGATCCCGAACGGGAATCCGAGCACCGCGCGGCCGGCGCCGAGGTCGTCGGTCTCCTGCTTGATCCGGACCGGCATCCACGGGGGCGTCAGCCGCTCGATCGCGCCCGGGCGCTCGTGCCAGGCGAACACCTCGTCACGTGGTGCCGGAACGATGCTGCTGAGGCTCAGACCCACCGGTGTCTCCTCCGCTCGTTGTCCTGGCGTCCAGCATCCCACGCGCCGGTTGTGCATAAGTTTCGGAGCGAGGGCGCGGCCGGCGCGCGTGGCCGGCCGCGCTTCCTTCGGGAGCTGAAGAAATAGGAAGCGTTTGCGCAAACGGTTCCGGATGTCTCGGTGATGTTGCGGTCACTTTGCGTATGGGTCTCCGGGCGGGTCACCGGAAATCGTTGTCTGCCGCGTGAAACCAGGAATAAAGGGTGACTAGGCAACTACTTTACGCTCAGATGAGCTGTCTGGAACCGATGAGAGCGGGCACATGTCCCGGCGGCGGAGTGAATCGCCCGCCACCGTCCATCAGTCCGACGTTGGAGTTGAGTTCAGATGCGCAAGGCAACCGCCCTGGCAGGAGTCGCCACCTTGGGAATCTCAGGACTGCTTTCCATACCGTCCGCGGAGTCCGCCGCACCGCCGTCCGCCCAGCACTGTGTGGGGAGCTTCAGCGGTGGTGCCCAGCAGTGCTTCGCGACCTTCACCGAAGCGATCAGTACGGCGACGCACGGCGCGGTGACGACGGCGCCGGCCCAGGTCCCGGACGCGGCCGGCAAGGCGGCGCTGGACCGTCAGGTCCAGCAGACCGTCGCGGCCCAGACACGGGCCTTGGGCAACAAGTCGGGCCGGGACGCGGCCGCCGGCGAGGTCATCCAGGGCACCTTCTTCGACAACCGCGACTTCGGCGGAGACTCCTTCACCGTCACCGGTGCGGGGCTGTGCGACGGCTCCGACGGAGTGATCAACTACGAGTTCACCTTCCCCGGCGACTGGTTCAACCGGATCAGCTCGGTCCAGCCCTGGGCCAGCTGCAAGATCTGGCTCTACCCCGACGCCAACCTGACCGGCGACCGGGACGGGCCCTTCACCGCCAACACCGGCTGGATCGGCCAGTTCATGGACGACCGGACCGACTCGGTCGGCTTCAGCTGAGCAGCACGTCCCCCTTCCCCTGCGACGGTTTCGCCCCAACCCACCAAGTGAGGAAGTAGAACCATGTCGAAACGAGTGATCGCCCTGACCGGTGCCGCGTTCCTCGCGGCCGCCACCACCCTGACCGCCTCGTCGGCGTACGCCGCGGACGGACCGACCGGACGCGAACTGCTGGACAAGTGCAACAACGGGACCGACACCTGCGTGTTCCACCCGTACGGGCCGCCGGAGACCTTCCGCGGAGACATCCACCAGGTCGGCGACACGGTGTTCAACTGCACGGCCGACCTGCAGCGCTCGACGGTGAAGTGGTCCGAGACGACCGGTGAGTCGAACAGCTTCGGCGTCTCGCTGTCGGCCGAGTACGGGTTCTCCGACGTGTTCAAGGTGTCGATCGAGACGTCGTACCAGCACACCTGGGAGAGCTCGAGCACGGTCGGCCAGGACGACAGCATCGACGTCAAGCCCGGCGAGAAGGGCTGGGTCGAGCGGTCCACCGAGATGAACCGGGTCAAGGGTCAGTACGAGATGCACTTCCCGGACCGCTTCTACGACCACTACATCTGGTACCAGGAGTTCGAGGCGGTCGGTCCGGTCAAGGACGCGCCCGGCCTGATCACCAAGAAGACCGCCGTGATGAGCCCGGAGGAGAAGAGCCAGCACTGCGGCTGACGCCTCCGGCAGTCCACTAGGTGACTGAACGGTGTCGATTTCTCTCAGGGGCTTGCCGAATCCCTGCTGGAATCGATACCTTCCTTCCGGCTCGACCTGGCCGTTCCCCCCGTGACGGCCAGGCCGAGCCTTCACTTGTTCCAGTACCGTCGGCGCATGCGGATCCTGTACGTCGGCAACAGCTTCACCTCACGCAACAACCTGCCCGGCACGGTCGCCGCGCTGGCGTCGGCGCGGGGGATCGAGGTCACCCATCAGTTGATCTCCGCCGGTGGGGCGTCGTTGCGGCAGCACCTGAACGCGGGGAAGGCGCTCGCCGAGATCGCGTCCGGTGAGTACGACGTCGTCGTCCTGCAGGAGCAGAGCACGCTGCCGGTGAAGAGCCCGGCGCGGATGCGCGACAGCGTCCGGGACTTCCACGCGGCGATCGAGGCCGCCGGCGCGCGGACCGCGCTGTACCTGACGTGGGCCCGCCGCAACCAACCCGAGGCCCAGGTTGCACTCACCACCGCGTACGCCGCCGGCGCGGCCGAGACCGGCGCCACGCTGATCCCGGTCGGACTCGTGTGGGAGCGCTTCTTGGCGACGTACGACGAGCCGGCCCTGCACGACGCCGACAACAGCCACCCCGCGCCGGCCGGCAGCTATCTCGCGGCCTGTGTCTTCCTGATCGCGTTGCTGGAGGAGAACCCGGTGGGGATCGAGTTGCCGGTCAAGGGCGTGGACTCCGAGACGGCGGAGCTGATCAGGCGCGCGACCTGGCGCATTTGTACAGACTTGGTCGAAGGGCGTTAGCCGGCGAGGTCGGTGGCGGCGGTCAGGTCGCCGGAGATCGGAGCCGGGGCGGTGTCGGCGGGGGCGACTGTCGGGAGGTGGATGCGGCGGGGGCGACGGTGGGGAGACTTCAGGTAGGTGTGCCAGCACCAGGTGGCCACATCCGTCGCGTTGGGGCGGTCGGCGGGGTTCTTGGCGAGCATGCGGAGGAGGTACCGGCGGAAGTTGCGGTGGACCTGGTCGGGCTGGGCCGGGCACTGGTGGAGGTGCTGGCGGAGGACGCCGGTGGGAGTGTCGGCGACGAAGGGCGGGTCGCCGGTCAGGAGTTGGTAGAGCACGCAGCCGAGGGAATAGACATCGGCGGCGGGGCCGGACGGTTGCGCGCTCGCGCGTTCGGGGGCGAGGTAGTAGCTGGTGCCGAGGATGTGGCCCGGGGGAGTGTCGTCGGCGGTGGGGTCGGCGACGAAGCGGGCGATGCCGAAGTCGGCGATCTTCACCGTGCGATCCGCGGTGATCAGCAGGTTGCCGGGCTTGATGTCGCGATGGACGACGCCCTCGTGGTGGGCCGCGGCCAGACCTTCGGCGACCTGGGCGGCGATCCACGCGGCGGCGGCCGGCTCGAAGCAGCCCTCGCGGCGCAGCTCGGCGGCGAGGTTGTCGCCGTCGACGAGTTCCATCACCAGGTAGCAGCTGTCGCCGTACGGGCCGAAGTCGTGGACGCCGATCACGTGCGGATTGTTGACCACGGCACCGGCATGCGCCTCGCGGCGGAAGCGTTCCATCGCCTGGGCGCCGCTGTGCTCCGGTGGCAGCAGCTTGACGGCGACCGGGCGGCCGAGCAGCTCGTCGGTGGCGCGCCAGACCTCGCCCATCCCGCCCCGGCCGATCATCGTCTCCAGCTCGTACCGATTCGCGATCCGCATCATGGCCTCCCGCGTCCCCGTGAGACTCCCCAGGTACCCCAAGGCGTGACCGGGCATGCGCGGGCCGCGATCTTGTGCAGCGTTTGCCGCGCGGGTCGGTGGTTGGCGATGATGAGTGCGGTCGCGCGCGCTGGTTGGTTCAACGCGCGCGACCTGGGTGATTCGACTGCCCGCGGGTCGTTCCAACCACCTGTCCACTCGGTGCCCCTTTGCGGTGTTCTCACACCCACCTTCTAGGGTGACGGCTGTGATGAGGCTCAAGGTGTCGCACATCGTCTGGGACTGGAACGGGACGCTGCTCGACGACAACAAGGCGGTACTGGCCGCGGCGAACGAGGTCTGCGCGGGCTTCGGGCGCCCCGCGATCACCTGGGACGAGTGGCGCGAGGTGTACGCGCGGCCGATGAAGCTGTCGTACGAGAAGATCCTCGGCCGGGAGCTCGGCGAGGAGGACTGGGCGCGGGTCGACAAGCTCTACCACGAGCGGTACGACCTGCAGCTGCACACGTGCGGGCTCGCGATGGGCGTGCCGGACGGTCTGCAGGCCTGGGGTGCGTCCGGACGGACGCAGTCGTTGCTGTCGATGTGGTTCCACGCCCAGCTGGTCCTGACCATCGACGGGTTCGGGCTGACCGACCTGTTCCAGCGCGTCGACGGGCTGCAGAGCGCGGTCGGCGGCGGGTCGAAGGCCGAGCACCTGGCCCTTCACCTCCAGGCGCAGCAGCTGGACCCCGCGGACGTCGTCATGATCGGTGACGTGGTGGACGACGCCGACGCGGCCAGGGCCGTCGGCGCGCAGTGCGTGCTGGTGACGACCGGCGCGATGTCCCGTACGGCGTTGCAGGCGACCGGGTTCCCGGTCACCGACTCGGTGCCGGACGCACTCTCACTTCTGGCCGACTGACAACAGCCGCCGACCACGACAGGCCGGCGACAGCGGCGTGCAAGGCCCTTTCCCGAGAATCGAACCGGCCCGGGGGAGCCGTTCCCTCGGGTTCTCGGGGAGGGAACAGAAATGGCATTGTGCAGATTGCTGGGCGGGGCCGTTCTCGCGCTGGTCGGGCTGGTGGGGAGCCCGCTCGCCGCGCAGGCGGCCGGCGGACCGTCGAACGACGGCTACGCGGGTGTGGTCGCGGTGGGGGTTCCGTCGGTTCACACGGTTGACACCACAGGGGCGACCCGTGGGGCTGATGACGAGCGGGCGGAGCAGGCGTGCTCGTGGATGCAGCCGATCTCGGCGTACCGGAGCGTCTGGTACGAGTACAAGCCGACGAGCACCGAGCAGGGACTGCGGATCTCGACCGCGGGGTCGGACCACGACGTGGAGATCGCGGTCTTCTCCGGGTTCGACCAGTCGGAGTTCACGCCGTATCCGTGGGTGTGTGGTGGCAGCACTCGCGACCTGCAGGTCAACGACGGAAACCGCAGCTACACCATCGTGGCCTTCTCGAGGGACCCGCAGGCGGGCGGTGGCAAGGTCCGGCTCAGTGTCACCGAGTCGCCGGCCGCCGACATCTCGGTGGCCGTGGATGGCACAGGCGTATTGAGCGCGGATGGTACGACGGTGGGCCTGAGCGGCACGGTGGAGTGCAACCAGGGCTGCATGTACCGGATGCAGGCCGACGTGACGCAAGCTCGGGCGACGGCCACCGGCAGGACGGGTGGGGAGCTGGCGATGGAGACGCCGGGGGAGTGGGCGCTGCAGGCGACCGTGGTCAAGGGCGTCGTGCGGCCTGGACAGGTGAAGGTCAAGCTCACGGTCGAGGGCGAGGGGACGACGGGGGTGTTCCGGCGGACGGTGACCCGGTGGGTGCGGTTGACGCGGTGAGCTAGGCGCGCGATCACCGGCGGCGGTCGGTCCTTGGTGGACCGGCCGCCGTTTCCTCTTGCGCGGATCCAGGTCGGCAGTCTACGGTCCCGGTTAACGTTTAAGTGATCGTTGGTGAGCATTAAAGCCGCCAAAAGATCAGAAACAGTCACCGAGGAGGCAGAGATGTCAGGTACGACGGAGCGCAGGTTGGGCCGGCGACGGTTCCTGGGGTTGAGTGCCGCCGCGGTCGGGTCGGTGGCGTTCGCGTCCGCCTGCGGCGACGGGGGTGCGCAGGCGGGCGGCGCGCAGGCGTCCGGGGACGTCGCGCTGCCGACGTACAAGCCGTTCGGTGGGCTGACGGCGGACCTGCCGGGCGCCGAGTCGGGCCTCGAGCCGGGCTTCCTGAAGTTCCCGGAGAACGCGATCGCGAGCGTGCAGTCGCCGCCGATCAAGAACGCGGTGACCGCGCTCACCGAGACGTTCGCGACGCCACCGCCGCCGATGGGCAGCAATCCCATGTGGCAGGCGCTGAACCGCGCGCTCGGCGCCGACCTCAAGCTCACCATCGGCACCGACCCGGGCTACCCGGAGAAGTTCGCCACCCTGCTGGCCGGCGACTCGCTGCCCGACCTGATGTGGCTGCCGCCGAACCAGGGCATCCCGAACGTCGGGCCGATGCTGGAGGCCAAGTTCCAGGACCTGACCAAGTACCTGTCCGGCGACGCCGTGCTGGAGTACCCGAACCTCGCCGCGCTGAAGCCGGCGTCGTGGCGGACCGCGGTCGTGAACGGCAAGATCTGGGGCGCGCCGATCCCGTCGACGCCGTTCGGCCAGGTGATGATGGGCAACCCGAAGACGTGGGCGAAGGTCGGCGGCCTGCAGTGCACGAGCGCCGAGGAGTTCTTCGGCAAGTGCAAGGAGCTGACCAGCGGCACCAACTACGCGCTCGAGCCCGCGATCGTGAACATGCTGCACATGTTCGGCGAGTGGTTCGGCGCCCCGAACGGCTGGCGGGTCAACTCCGACCGCTCGCTGACCCACTTGTACGAGACCGACAACTACAAGGCCGCCGTCGAGTACGCCGCCAAGCTGTGGGCCGCGAAGGTGTTCTACCCCGACCTCAACCTGGCCGACGCGACGCCGAAGACGGTCAACGGACAGATCGCCGCGCAGGTCACCGTCGGTCCGCGCGCCACGTCGGACTTCCGGGCGCTCGACCCGTCGCTGTTCGTCGACACGCTGATCCCGTTCGGGCACGACGGCAAGGCCAAGCCGGTCTACGACATGGGCTACGGCACGGTCGGGTTCACGCCGTTCAAGAAGACCGACGAGGGCCGGATCCGGGAGCTGCTGGCCCTGGTCAACTACCTGTCGGCGCCGTTCGGCACCAAGGAGTTCCTGCAGAAGAACTTCGGGACGGCGGGCGAGCAGTACCAGCTCGACGGCCAGAAGAATCCGGTACTGACCAAGGCCGGCACCCAGCAGGCGCCCGGCCTGGTCAGCGCGCTGCAGATCATGACCGCGCCGGAGAGCGTGATCTTCAACCCGGCGTTCCCCGACGACACCCGCAAGGTGCACGCGACCGAGCAGCAGCTGCTCAAGTTCGCGATGCGCAACCCGACGGCCGGCACCTACTCCGACACCAGCAGCAAGGCCGGGCCGAAGCTCACCGAGGCGTTCCGGGACACGATCATCGACATCGTCACCGGGCGGCAGAAGCTCGACGCGTACGACGAGGCGCTGAAGCGCTGGAAGTCCGGTGGCGGTGACAAGATGCGCGGCGAGTTCGAGGCCGTGCTGCCCGCGAGCGTCCCGGTCACCGGGTCCTGACGCCGATGGAGACGCTCGTCGCGACCCAGCGCCCCGAGACCGCCGAGCCGGCTCCGCGGCCGCCGGACGTCCGGCGTACGGCGAAACTGCCGTTGTCGGTGCGGTGGCGCCGGGACTGGCAGATGGTGCTGCTGATGATCCCCGGCGTGCTGTTCCTGCTGGTGTTCTTCTACCTGCCGGTGATCGGCAACGTGGTCGCCTTCCAGGACTTCCAGCCGTTCCTCGGGATCATGCACAGTGAGTGGAACGGCGTCCAGAACTTCGTCAACCTGTACGCCAACCCGGACTTCTGGGACGCGCTGCGCAACACGCTGGTCCTCGCGCTGGTCCAGCTGGTGCTGTTCTTCCCGGTCCCGCTGGCGCTCGCGCTGATCGTGGACTCGCTGGTCAGCAACCGGATCCGGCGCGCGTTCCAGACCGTCGCGTACCTGCCGCACTTCCTGTCCTGGGTGCTCGTGATCGCGCTGTTCCAGCAGTCGCTCGGCGGCGCCGGGTTCGTCAACAACCTGCTCCGGCAGGCCGGGCTCGACCCGATCCCGTTCATGACGAACCCGGACACCTTCCCGCTGCTCGTCGTCGCGCAGCTGGTCTGGAAGGACGCGGGCTGGGCGATGATCATCTTCCTGGCCGCGCTGACCAGCGTCGACGTCGCCCTGTACGAGGCCGCGGCCGCGGACGGCGCGGGGCGCTGGCGCCGGCTGTGGCACATCACGCTGCCGTCGATGCGGACCGTCATCGTGCTGCTGCTGATCCTGCGGATCGGCGACGTCCTGAGCGTCGGCTTCGAGCAGTTCATCCTGCAACGCGACTCGGTCGGACCGGGCGCCGCGGAAGTGCTCGACACCTTCACGTACTACGCCGGAGTCGTCGGCGGTGACTGGAGCAGCGGTGCCGCGGCCGGTCTGGCCAAGGGAGTGATCAGCGCGCTGCTGCTGTGGGGTGCGAACACGATCGCGCACAAGCTGGGCGAGCCCGGCATCTTCCAGAAGAGAGGTCAGCAATGAGCATCGCCGCCTCCCGCCGGCCGATCTGGAAGGAACGGCCGTCGCCGTTCTACCAGTCGGTGAAGACCCTGGTCCTGGGCGGATTCGCGGTCGCGATCATCGTGCCGATCATGGTGGTGATCTCGACGTCGCTGGCCAGCGACCAGGACATCATCGACGCCGGCGGGTACGTGCTGTGGCCGTCGCACCCGACGGTCAAGGCGTACGAGACGTTGTTCAGCGGCGGGCTGATGGCCCGGGCGATCGGGGTCAGCGTGTTCGTCACGCTGGTCGGTACGGCGATCGCGCTGGCCACCACGATCGCGCTGGCCTACGCGACGTCGCGGCCGGTCCTGTTCGGCCGGCCGGTGCTGCTGATGGTGCTGTTCACGCTGCTGTTCGCGCCGGGCATCATCCCGATGTTCCTGGTGGTCAAGCAGCTCGGGCTGATCGACAGCCTGTGGTCGCTGATCCTGCCCGGCGCGCTGGGCGCGTTCAACTTCATCGTGCTGCGGACGTTCTTCATGAACGTGCCGGCCGAGCTGCTGGAGAGCGCGCGGATCGACGGCGCCAGCGACTTCACCATCCTGCGCCGGGTGGTGATGCCGCTGTCGAAGGCGGTGATCGCAGTGGTCGGGCTGTTCTACGCGGTCGGGTTCTGGAACGCCTTCTTCAACGCGCTGCTCTACCTGAACGACACCTCGAAGTGGCCGGTCCAGGTGATCCTGCGGACCTACGTGCTGCAAGGCAAGTCGTTGTCGGCCGACCAGCTCGGCGTCGAGCCGCTGCCGCAGCCGCAGTCGCTGCAGATGGCGGTCGTCGTCGTCGCGCTGGTCCCGATCGCGCTGGTCTACCCGTTCCTGCAGCGGCACTTCACCAAGGGCGTCATCACCGGGGCAGTCAAGGGTTAGTAGACAATGTCCCTCATGTCCGACCGACCGACTCTGCGCACGGTCGCGGCCGAGGCCGGCGTCTCGATCGCGACCGTGTCCTACGTACTGTCCGGCCACGAGCGCGGCCGGACGATCTCCGCGACCACGGCCGACCGGGTGCGTGACGTCGCGACCCGGCTCGGCTACCGGCGCAACGACGCGGCGCGGGCGATCCGGACCGGCAAGTCGGACCTGGTGCTGCTCTCGCTGACCGTCCTCGCCGATCCCTGGTCGCAGGCGGTCGCGGCGACGGTCAACGACCGCGTCACGCCGCTCGGCAAGACCGCGCTGATCGTGGCCGACGGCGACTGGCGGACCGTGCTGTCGAACCGTACGCCGGACGTCATCTTCATCGACCACGTCGATCCCGCTCCGGAGGTGGTCGCCGAGCTCGAGCGGTTCGCGGAGCGCGGCGTGCAGATCGTCGCGTTCAGCGAGGTGCTCGAACCGCGCGGCTTCGACGTGATCCGGTCCGGCGCCGAGCCGACCTGCCACCTCGCGGTCGAGCACCTGCTCGAGCGGCACACCCGGATCGGCGCGCTCACCTCCGAGACCCACCGCTCGACCCGCTTCACGGCGTACGTCGACGGCCTGGCGGCGGCCGGCCTGCCGTACCGGGAGGACGACGTCGCGATCTTCGAGCGGCACCCCGAAGGCGCGTACCGGGCGGCGATGTCCCTGCTGACCAAGGAGGATCGCCCGACCGCGCTGTATTGCACGACCGACTTCGCCGCGATCGCCGCGGTCCGGGCCGCGCACCGGCTGCGGCTCGACGTACCGGGTGACCTCGCGGTGATCGGCGTCGGCAACACGCCGGACGGCGAGCACCTCGATCCGTCGCTGTCGACGGTCGGCCCGGTCGGCTTCAACGCCGCGCTCGCCGATATCCTGACCGGCCGCCTGACTGACCGGGAAGGGGCCCCGGGCAAGGTCTTCGACTTCCCCTGGCAGCTGATCGTCCGCGAGTCGACGCGGGTCACTTGAGGCTCGGCACCTTCGGGTCGGTGACCAGGGCCGTGACGGCCTGCTGGTCGACGGGACCGAACAGCATCGGCTTGCTGCCTTCGAAGGGCGTGGAGCCGTCCCTGTCGAACAGCGCCAGGATCAAGGTTCCATCCGGGCGCAGTGTGCTGGCGAAGAAAGCCCGGTCGCCGCGCTGCCCGATCCGGACCGACTGACTGCCGACGGCCATGACCTGGCAGTCGCTGACCTCGGAGGGCACGCCACGCATCGCGCAGACGTCCGGCGAGTCGGGCGCGGGATTCTGCGGTGAAGAGATCGGGCGGGTGAGCCGGAGGCTCGCGGTGGTGCCGTCGGTGGCCCGCACCGTCAAGGTGTAGGTGTTGACTCCGATTCCGATGTCAGGGGCGGGTCCGTACGTCTGGTCGACGACCGGGAGCCCGAGGTGAGTACGCATCGGCTCGTCCAAGTACCGGACCTTCGTCATGCCGTTGAAGCCAGGGTCGATGCTGCGCTCGACCTGGAGGGGCGGTCCGGCGACCTGTGGCGCGGACGTGCGGAGGTTGCCCACGCTGATCGCGGCGACCGCGGACAGCGTGACGAGACCGGCGGCCGCCGTGACGGCCGCGGCCCGGCGGCGGCGTACTCGCTTGCGACCCGCGGCGATCAAAGTCGTCGGGTCGAGCTGGTGGTGATCGGTGCGGTGGGCGCTGGTGGTGATCTGGTCGATCAGGTCTTGTTCGGACATCAGCACTCCTCCGTCAGCAGGGCGTAGCGGGAGTCGGACAGGTGGGTTCTGAGGTTCTGCAGCGCCTTGGCGCTCTGGCTCTTGACCGTGCTGGCGGTGATCTGGAGGTCGGCGGCGACCTCCTCGATCGGGAGGTCGAGCCAGTAGCGCAGGACGACGATCCGGCGTTGTCTCGGGGCGAGCAGGGCGAGGGCGGTGACGAGTTCGTCGCGGTCCTCGACGCCGTGGTCCGGGGGTTCGGCGATGTCCGGCAGGTCCGCCGTACTGCGTTCGCGGTGCCAGGCGCGGCGGCTGGAGTCGATCGACGCGTTGACCAGGATCCGGCGGACGTAGGCGTCCTCGGTGCCGGAGCGCTGGACGCGCGGCCAGGCTACGTACAGCTTGATCAGGGCGGTCTGGACCAGATCCTCGGCGGCGTGCAGGTTGCCGCAGAGCAGGTAGGCGGCGCCGAGCAGGCGTGACTGTCTGGTCAGCACGAACTCGGTGAACTCGCGGTCGCGGCGTTCGCCCATCGGCGTCCTCTTCTGCTTCTGCTGCTGCCTGGTCAACGGTAGATACGGATCAGGTCAGCCCCAGGACGCCCCGGTGCCGGTGGAGCATGGCGTGACGGTTCCTGGGTAACCTTGCGGGCGCCGCCTGGCCCGGCGGTCGATCGGATAGGAGACGATGTCCCCCGTGACCTCACGTGACGCCCAGGACGCGCAGGCCCGGCCGGCTCCGTCGGAGGCCGATCCGGCGGTCGCCGGCCTGACCGTGGGGCTCGGTGGCCCGTCCGGGCGGTTCGCCCGGTTGAGCTCGTCGTGGTGGACGCCGCTGCGGATCGCGCTGGCGGTCTGCACGATCACCTTCGCGCTCGGTGTGCTGCAGAAGGCGCCCTGCATGGAGGCCGGCTGGGACCGGCAGAGCTGGCGGCCGTTCAAGGCGCTGTGCTATTCCGACATCGGCTACCTGTACCAGGAGCGCGGTTTCGCCGAGGGGAACCGGCCGTTCCTGGACACCGGCAACTACCCGGTGCTGGAGTACCCGGTGCTGACCGGTGGGTTCATGGAGGCCGCGGCACAGATCACCTGGGTGATCACCGGCGACCCGAAGCAGGACGTCACGGTCGAGCAGAAGCGCGACACCGCCGGCGTCTTCTTCGTGGTGAACGTCGTGCTGCTGTTCCTCTGCGCGCTGCTGCTGGTCGGGCTCACGATGGCGACCGCTCGCGGCATCGCCTCGCGTCCGGGCGCGGCCCGGGGGCAGCCGCTCGACGCCTTGTACGTCGCGGCCGCGCCGGTGCTCGCGCTGACCTCGACGATCAACTGGGACCTGTTCGCCGTCGTCCTGACCGCCGGTGCGATGTGGGCGTGGTCGCGCGGCAAACCGATCTGGTTCGGCATCCTGCTCGGACTGGGGACAGCGGCCAAGTTCTACCCGTTCCTGCTGCTCGGCCCGCTGCTGATCGTGTGCCTGCGCGGGCGGAAGCTCTGGCCGTGGTTCCAGGCGACGGTCGCCGCGGTGGTCGCGTGGGGTGTGGTGAACGCGCCGATCTACCTGCTGGCCAAGAACGAGTGGATGTCGTTCTGGGTCTTCAACGACGAGCGCGAGAGCGACTACGGCTCGATCTGGTACGTGCTGAAGCTGGCCGAGCACGAGGTCGCCGACGTCAACAAGCTGAACATCGTGATCTTCGCCGGGCTGTGCCTGTCGATCGCGATCCTCGGGTTGATGGCACCGCGTCCACCACGGTTCGCGCAGCTGGCGTTCCTGGTGGTCGCCGCGTTCCTGCTGATCAACAAGGTGTACTCACCGCAGTACGTGCTCTGGCTGCTGCCGCTGGTCGCGCTGGCCCGGCCGAAACTGCGGGACTGGCTGATCTGGCAGGCCTGCGAGTGCTTCTACTGGATGATGGTCTGGCTGCATCTGGCGCAGTTCCTGGCGCCCGGGCAGCCGGACGCGCCGGACAAGATCTACTGGTTCTCCGTCGTGCTGCGGATGGCCGGCACGCTGTACCTGATGCTCGTGGTGTCGCGCGACATCCTGCTGCCGGAGCGGGATCCGGTCCGGCAGGGTGAGCTGGTCGACGATCCGGGCGATGGCGTGGTGTCCGACCTGCCGCCGCGGGAGCGCGTCCCCGTTTAGTACAGCTTCGAGACGTCCAGGTTCCCGCCGCTGACGACGCTGGTGGTGGGGCCGGTGAGCTGGAGCTTGCCTTCGAGCAGCGCGGCGAAGGGTGCCGCCGCGGCGGGTTCGAGGGCGAGCTTGGTGCGGGACATGACCAGGCGGGTGGCGTCCAGCAGGGCGTCCTCGCTGACGCGGACCACCTCGTCGACGTACTGCTGGATGATGCCGAAGTTGTGCGTGCCGCAGACCGGCGCGGCCAGGCCGTCGGCGATGCTCTTGGCGGTCGGCAGCTTCTGCGGTGTGCCGGCCGCGAGGCTGCGGCTGACCACGTCGGCGGTCTCGGGCTCGATGCCGACGACGCGGATCGACGGGTCGACGAGTTTGACCGCGAGCGCGACGCCGGAGATGAGTCCGCCGCCACCGACCGGGACCAGGACGGTCCTGGTGCCCGGTGCGTCGTCGAGGAGTTCGAGGCCGAGGCTGCCGTGCCCGGTGATCACGTCGAGGTCGTCGAACGGGTGGACGCCGGTCAGCTTCCGCTCGTCGCGGATGCTCTCGTACGCCGCGATCAGGTCGCCGTCGACGAGCTCCACCTGTGCGCCGTACGCGCGGGCGGCGTCGATCTTCGCCTGGACCGCCGTCGTCGCCATCACGACCGTCGCGGGCACCTGGGCGTTGCGTGCGGCCCAGGCGAGCGCGCCGGCCGCGTTGCCCGCGGACACCGTGATCACGCCGCGCTCGCGCTCCTCGGCGGTCAGCTGCAACGTCTTGTGGAGCAGGCCGCGCACCTTGAAGCTGCCGGTCTTCTGGAACAGTTCGGCCTTCAGCGTGAGCGGCGCGCCGAACAGCTCGTCGAGGGCGGTGGACGTGACGACCGGGGTGCGGTGGATCCGTCCGGCGAGTTGAGCGGCGGCACGGCGTACGTCCTCGAGAGTCGGCATGCCGCCGAGCCTAGGGTGTGTCCGTCAGGCGGCGGAGTTGGGCTTGCCGCGGCGGCGTCCTTCGAGGAAGCGTTCGCCGGCGGCGGTACCGGTGAACTTGGTCCGCCGCGCCCACGCGTGGCACTCCGCGAGCACCGGGCACTCGGACAGGCACAGCCGCAGGGCCGCCTTCTGCTCCCACTTGCTCGCCGTCTCGTCGTACGACGTCCCCTGCCCGATACAAGCTGCCCGGCTCATCCACCGGTCAGCAGGATCCACGATCACCGTCAGTGCCGGCCTCATGGCCGAAAGTCTACTAATTCAGTGCACTTACAACGCTCTGTGTCAGATGCTGGTACGCGGCCGGGTGGTCGGGCAGGAAGAGGTAGGGCTCGATGAGTTCGAGCTCCATCAGGAGGAAGCGGCCGTTGGACACGATGCCGTCGACGCGGGCGTACGGCGCGGTGGCGGCGCCGGCGGCGGTGAGGGCGGCGATGGCGCCGGAGAGGATGGCGGGCGAGGGGTCCGCCAGTTCGACGCTGCCGCCGAACTCGTGCTGGACCCGGTAGTCGCCGGCGACCGGGCGCTTGACCACGGCGTGGGAGTAGGCGCCGCCGAAGTACATCAGGGACCACTCGCCGTCGGTCTGGATCTCGGGCTGGAACGGCTGGACCAGGTAGACCGCGTCCGGCAGGTCGTCCATCGCGCGGCTGAGCTGCTCGGAGCCGGCCAGGCCGCGGACCGTGTGCAGCGCGCTGGCGCTCACCGTCGGCTTGATGACGATCTCCCGGCCGGACAGGCCGCCGACGACCTCGCGCAGGCAGTCCCCGGCCGCGACCTGGGACGGCACGATGGCGACGCCGCGCTCACGCAGCTCGAGCAGGTAGGACTTGTCGGCGTTCCAGCGGACCAGTGCCGAGTCGTTCAGCACCCGGACGCCGGCCTTGTCGAGCTGGCCGAGCCACTCGGTGAACTCGAGGTAGCGGGTGTGGTAGTCCCAGACCGACCGCAGCAGGACGGCGTCGTACGACGACCAGTCGACCGACGGGTCGGTCCACAGCTCGGCAACGGGCTCGAGCCCGGCGGTGCGGAGCGCGGTGACGAGCGGGAGGTCGTGCTCGTGCAGGTCCGGGTGCTCGGCGGAGGTCGCGAGAGCGATACGCACGGTCACGCTGGCTGCCTTTCAGGAGGGCCGACTAAGGCCCCGTGGCTGGATTGTCGTCGGGTGCCCGGATCAGTGTCGGAGCGGTGCGGCCAGAAATCAACCGGGAATCCGCGTCCGGACGGTGACGCAGCGTGATCGTTATGACAACGACGGCCAGCGCGCCCAGCTGGATCAGGCCCTGCCGGAGGTCGTGGCCGTAGCTCGCGTAGGACCAGTACGCGGCCAGCGGTACGGCGACCCATTCGATCCGCCCGGCGAGCACGGCGAGGGCGATCAGCGGCAGGCCGTACCAGGGGTACGTCGGGGTCGCGACGAGCAGCGCCGCGCCGTACAGCCAGCAGCAGGTGACGGCCACCGGTTCGCGGCCGTGACGGCGAAGCGCCAGCACCGCCAGCCCGACCGCGAGGACTCCGGCGACGAGCTGACGGGCCTCAGGAGGCAGTACCAGCGCGAGAATCGCGAATCGCGAGCTGCCGTCGGAGAAGCCCTCCTGGTTCAGGTAGCCCGGCAGGAAGCCGACGACCAGCGTGCCGGCGACGGCCAGATGCGGGAGGTAGCTCGCGAGAAAGGTGCTGACGGCAACGAATTTCGGCCGGAGCCGGGGGATCGCGGGCAGCAGGAGCAGCGGGAGCAGCTTGACGGCGCCGGCCGCGCCGAGGAACAGGCCCACCAGCCAGGCGCGACGGCGGGTGAGCGCCACGATGACGAGCAGCGCCGCGAGCACGTCGATGTGGGCCGCGCTGCCGGCCTCCAGCGCGACGATTGGTGACCAACCCCACAGCGCCGCCCAGCGTGGATCACGCCCGCGCCGGCGGAGTTCTACGGCGAGTAACCAGGTGAGGGCGACGGCGATCGCTGCCGCGGCCAGTTGGAGTCCGAGGGTGCCCGCTGACCAGGGAGTGACCAGAGCGACGAGAGTGAAGTACGCCTGCGCGACGGGTGGGTAGATGGTCGGCACTTGGGGGCGGTTGATCCTGGTGCGCGGGTCGTCCTCGAGCGGTGCATTGGCCGTCGGTGGACCAGTGACGCCGCTGCGGTCCTGCGGTGTGAGGCCGGGGAAGAGGATGGGGTCGCGGAGTTCGGCCAGGGCGTCGTCCAGGGGGACATGCGAGTACGGCGAGGAGCCGGAGAGCTGGACCCGGCCGTCCCAGACGTAGCGGTAGGCGTCGGTGCTGGTGATGGGGGCGTGGGTGAGACCGGGCAGTTGGCAGAGAGCGGCGCCGGCTACCAGCAGGAGGACGGACTTGGTGCGGGCGTACCTGAGGAGTACGAGGAGGAGCACGGTGGTGCCGATGAGGAAGAGGTTGGGGTGCCAGTCGTGCGCGGCGGTGACGATGACCGCTGTGCAGCAGGCGACCGCGGCCAGGAGCAGCCTCATCGGCGGAAGGTGAGGAACGCGCGGTGGTTCGTGCGCCAGTCCTCGGTCGGGTGCAGGCCTGCGGCGTAGGCGTGGCGCAGGACGGCCCGGGTGCCGAGACGGGCCCAGGGCAGCGGATGGGACCGGCGGCCCGTGGTCGTGCGGAGGACGATCGGGTGGGTGTCGTCGAGGTCGTCGTCCGGATCGACCTCGACCAGGACGATGCCGTCGGGGCGGATCAGTTCGGCGCAGCGGCGGAGCAGCGACTCGGGACGGCCGCCGATGCCGATGTTGCCGTCCATCAGCAGCACGCTGCCCCACCGCCCTTCGCCGGGCAGAGCGGCCTCTACCGGCCGAAGCAGGGCGGGGGCTCCACGCTTCGTCGTCAGCCGGACGGCCTGTTCGGAGATGTCCACACCGAGTGCCGCGATGCCCTGCTCGGCAAGGGCTGTCACGATCCGGCCCGGGCCGCAGCCGATGTCCAACACCGGGCCTTCGCAGCGGCTCAGCGCCAGCCGGTCCGCCTCGTCGGCCGGAGCAGTCCAGCGGTCCACCTCGCTCAGCGACGGGACCATCCGCCCGTCGGTGCCGGTAGCGACGACCTCCACGCCGTCCAGCGCCCGCTCGAACAGCAGGGTTGGGTGAGCCGATGTCTGCAGCCGCCGGTGCAGCCGCGAGACTCGCAGCTCCGGGTACGCCGCTGCGATGACCGCAGCGTCCACCGGGGTGTCCATGTCGCGCAAGGTCGGCAGCAGCTTCACCTTGTAGCCCAGTGCCTGCAGGCGGATCAGCTGGTCCCGTCCGGTGTGGTCGGTCGACATCGGTACGCCGACCAGCGCCCACCGGTCAGGTGCACGCAGTCCGAGACACCAGTAGCCGCCGTCCTCGGTCAGCCCGAGTACGGCGTCGTGGCCGTCCCAGTCCGCGCCCAGCAGCGCCGGAGTCAGCTGCGGGGTGTCCATGCCGACCAGGAGCATCGGCGACCCGTCGTACGCGTCCTCGAAGGCACCGGCCAGGCGCTCGTCGAGCCCGTTGCCGCGTTGGGTGACGACGGCGTAGTGGTCGGGCAGCCAGGGACCGGTCTCGCCGTCGAGCGCGACGACGTACCGCTGCGCCGGTGTGGCGCTGACGGCGGCCAGGGTGTCGGAGAGCGAGGCCCTGGCGAGCGCGGCAGCCTCCTTCGGGGTGAACTCGGACTGCAGCCGGGTCTTCACCTTGCCGGGCCGCGGCTCCTTGGCGATGACGATCAGCGTGGTCACCGGGCCAGCACCTTCGACATGTCCATCACCGCACGGGCCGCGCCGAGCGGCGTACCGGTGACCTTGGAGCGTCCGGAGCGGGGCAGGTAGTCCACGTCGACCTCGGCGATGCGCCAGCCGGCGTCGGCAGCCTTCACCACCGTCTCCAGCGGATAGCCGGAGCGCCGGTCGACCAGCTGCAGCCCCAGCAGGGCCTCACGCCGGGCAGCGCGCATCGGACCGAGATCATGCAGCTGTACGCCGGTCCGGCGGCGGATGCGGCGGGACAGCTCGGCGTTGGCCAGCCGCAGGTGCCACGGCCAGACACTGCGGCCGACAGGCCGTCGCCGCCCGACCATCAGGTCGATCCGGCCGGACAGAACTGGTGCGGTGACCCGAACCAGCTGGCGGGGGTCCAGCGACGCGTCGGCGTCCAGGAACGCGACCACCTCGGCAGTAGCGGCCTCCAGACCGGTGTGGCAGGCCGCGCCGTACCCGCGGGTCGTGCACGACACCACGGTGGCTCCCAGCTCCGCGGCGATCTCCGCCGAGCCGTCGGTGGAACCGTTGTCCACGACAACAGCCCGTACGCCGTCCGGCAGCCGCCCCAGCACCCAGGGGAGCGCAGCGGCCTCGTTGAGACACGGCAGGATCAGGTCGACCTCGGCAACAGACACCTCTCGACCGTAGGGAGATTTGGGCGGCTTGCGGCGGATCTGGTGGCTACAGGTCGCTTACGGACGGTTCCCGCGGTCGGGCCGGTGCGGCCGACGACCTAGGCTCTGACCGTGGCTACTCGTGTGCTCGTGGTGGACGACGACCCGACCGTGTCGAATGTCGTTTCGGCGTACCTGACCAAGGCCGGGTACGACGCCCGCGTGGTCGCGGACGGTGTGAAGGCGGTGGAGGTCTGGCAGCAGTGGAAGCCGTCGGTCGTCGTACTGGACGTGATGCTGCCCGGGCTGTCCGGCCTGGAGGTGCTGCGCCGGCTGCGCGCTGCCGACGACGGCGCGGCGGTGATCATGCTGTCGGCGCGCGGCGAGGAGGAGGACCGCCTGGTCGGGCTGGAGTTCGGCGCTGACGACTACGTGGTCAAGCCGTTCAGCCCGCGGGAGCTGACGCTGCGGGTGCAGGCCATGCTGCGGCGCGAGGAGCGGCTGGCCGGTCTGGACCTGACGCCGACCAAGCTGCACTCCGGACCGATCATCGTCGACACGGCGGCCCGGACGGCGACGCTGGACGGCGGCGAGCTGTCGCTGACGCACCGCGAGTTCGACCTGCTGGCGTTCCTGGTCGCGCATCCCGGCAAGGCGTACACGAAGGCGGAGCTGCTGCGGCGCGTGTGGGGCTGGGACTTCGGCGACTCGTCGACGGTCACCGTGCACATCCGCCGGCTGCGGGAGAAGATCGAGGCCGACCCGTCCGACCCCAAGCTGGTGCTGACCGTGCCGCGGACCGGCTATCGCTTCGCGGGTGACGCGCAATGAACCGCGACCAGGTCACGATCCTCGCGCTGACGGCGCTGTGGACCCTGGTCGTCGGCGCGATCGGCGCGGCGGTGCTGTGGCAGTTCAGACGGCGCTCGTTGCGGGTCACGATCATCGTGGTGGCCCTGGCTCCGCTGGCGGCCGCGCTGGCAGCGGTCGGGCAGAGCGTGCGGGCGATGTTCATCTCCGCGCACGACTCGCTGGTGGTGCTGTGGACGCTGGCGTTCTCCGGGCTGCTCGGGCTGGCGATGTCGGTGGTGCTCGCGCACTGGATCAGCGCAGGGTCACGGGACGTCGGACGCCGCCTGCGGGACCTCGGTACGTCGTACGAGTCAGTGGGCGTGGCGACCAACGGCAACGTGCCTGCTGAGCTGGCTGACCTGACTGACGAGCTGGAGTCGACCAGGTCTCGCCTGGCGGCCTCCCGCGAGCGAGAGCGTGCGCTGGAGTCCAGCCGGCGGGAGCTGGTCGCGTTCATGTCGCACGACCTCCGTACGCCGCTTGCTGGGCTGCGTGCGCTGTCGGAGGGGCTGGAGGACGGCGTCATCGAGGACGCGCCCGGTGCGCTACGGCAGATGCGGACCACCGTGGACCGGATGACCGGGCTGGTGGACGACCTGTTCGAGCTGTCCCGGCTGTCGGCCGCTCCGCCGCCGCGGCGCCGGTCGGCGGTCAGCCTGCGCGAGCTGGCCGACGACGTGGCGGGGGAGACCTCCGAGCACGCTCGTGCCAAGGGCGTGACCGTGGCCGTGACCGCACCGGCCGACGAAGACCGCCTGGCTGTTCACGGCGACGCGGACGAGCTCACGCGGGCCGTGACGAACCTGGTGGGCAATGCGATCCGCCACACAGCTCCGGGCGGCACGGTGAAGGTGGCGGTCGACCGCGAGGCCGACGGCCGGGTGCGGCTGGCTGTGACCGACGGCTGCGGCGGCATCCCGACCGACGACCTGGAGCGGGTGTTCGACATCGGCTGGCGCGGCGACGAGCAGCGGACGCCCGCCACGACTTCCGCCGACAGCGGCAGCAGCGGCGGGGGTCTGGGGCTGGCGATCGCACGGGGAGTGGTCGAGTCGCACGAAGGCACGATCGCGGTCAACAACGTGCCGGGTGGGTGCGCGTTCAGCATCGATCTGCCGCAGGTGAACACACCCGTCAGCGGGTGACGAGGTCCGCGATGCCGGTGGCGAGGTCGTAGGTCGGCTTCCAGCCGAGGGTGTCGCGCAGACGCTGTGAGCTGGCCGTGATGTGCCGGACGTCGCCGAGGCGGTACTGCCCGGTGACGACGGGCTTCGGCCCGTTGAGGGCCGTGGCCAGCTCGGTGGCCAGGTCCGCGATCGTGTGGACCGTGCCGCTGCCGACGTTGTACGCCGTGAAGGCGGGCGCGTCCTGCACGGTGGTGGCAGCCGTGGTGACCGCGGTGGCGATGTCGTGGACGTGGATGAAGTCGCGCCGCTGCCCGCCGTCCTCGTAGACCCGCGGGGCCTCGCCGCGGGCGAGTGCCGAGCGGAAGAGCGACGCGACTCCGGCGTACGGGGTGTTGCGGGGCATGCCGGGGCCGTAGACGTTGTGGAAGCGCAGCGCGGCTACGCGGCCGCCGGTCTCCCGGGCCCAGGTGGACGCGAGGTGCTCGCCGTTCAGCTTGGTGGTGGCGTAGGTGTTGCGCGGGTCGGCCGGTGCGGTCTCGTCGACCAGGCCGGGGCGCAACTGCTCGCCGCAGATCGGGCAGGGCGGTTCGAAGCGGCCGGCGTCCAGGTCCTCGGTACGGCGGGGGCCGGGGGCGACCAGGCCGTGGCGGTCGCACTCGTAGCGGCCTTCGCCGTACACGACCATGGAGCTGGCGTAGACGAGGTTGCGGACCTTGCTGTGGGCGAGCTGCTTGAGCAGTACGGCGGTGCCGAGGCTGTTGCTCGAGACGTAGTCGTCGATGTCGTCGAGGTCCACGCCGAGGCCGACCTTCGCGGCCAGGTGGATCACTACGTCGACGCCTTCGAGGGCGGCGGCGACGGCGTCGGGGTCGCGGATGTCGCCGACGGTCAGGTCGATCGCGGGTGGGGTGATGTGGACGTCGGGGCGGAGTGAGTCGAAGACGACCGGGTTGTGGCCCTCGGCAAGCAACTGGGTGCGGACGTGCTGCCCGATGAAGCCGGCGCCGCCGGTCAGCAGGACTCTCATCGGGCCGCCTCGGTTGTCCACAGGTGCTCGGCGGCGGTGCCGTCGAGGGAGTGGTGGCAGGTGCAGTCGCCGGTCGGGAGCCGGCCGATCACGTCGGTGAGCAGCGCCTTGAGACGCTCGATGCTGCGGCCGAAGACCTCGAACACCTCGGCCTGGGTGACGCCCTCGCCGGTGGTGACGCCGGCGTCGTGGTCGGTGACGACGGCGACGGAGGTGTAGCACAGCGCCAGCTCGCGGGCGATGGATGCTTCGGGGGCGCCGGTCATGCCGACCAGGGACCAGCCCTGGGCGGCGTGCCACTGGGACTCGGCGCGGGTGGAGAAGCGCGGGCCGTTGATGACGACCATGGTGCCGCCGTCGACGACACCGCCGCTTCCCGCGCTCCCGCTTCCCGCGCTCCCGCTTCCCGCGCTCCCGCTTCCCGCGCTCCCGCTTCCCCCGCTCCCACTCTCCCCGTTCTGGTCCCCACCCCCGCCGGAGGCGGGGACGTTGCCTGCGGCAAGCACTGTCTGGCGGGCGATCGGGCAGTACGGGTCGGCGGGGCTCGTGTGGACGACCGGGCGCGGGTCGCCGTCGTACAGGGTGTGCTCGCGGCCCCAGGTGCGGTCGACGTACTGGTCGGGGACGACGATCGTGCCCGGTGTGAGCTCGGGGCGCAGGGAGCCGACCGCGCACGGGCCGAGGACGTTGCGGACGCCGAGGGAGTGCAGGGCCCACAGGTTCGCGCGGTAGTTGACGCGGTGCGGCGGCAGACGGTGGTCGGCGCCGTGGCGCGGGATGAAGGCGACTTCGCGGCCGTTCACCACGCCGACCACGGGCGGCTCGCTGGGTGGGCCGTACGGCGTCTCGACCGCGACGGGGCGCGCGTCGGCCAGGAACGAGTAGAAGCCGGAACCACCGATCACACCGATCTCTGCCATGCCTTCGAACCTAGGGGGTGGTCGCCGGGCCTTCGGCCGATTCCCGGGGATTGTCAGCGGGCCGTAAGAATGGGGCGTGGAGTTCACTGGCGTCCTGCTGCTGGCCGGCGCGGTCGTGCTGCTGCTGGTGGTCTTCTACGGCAGTTGGACAGCCGGCCGGCTCGACCGGCTGCACCACCGGGTGGCTACCGCGAGGGCCCGGCTGGAGACTGAGCTGGCCCGCCGGTCCGCGCTGGTCGCCGAGCTGGCCGGCAGCGACGTGCTGGATCCGGCGTCCTCGCTGCTCCTGCTGGACGCCGCCCACCGGGCCAGGACCGCGCCGGACGAGGAGCGGGAGCAGCGGGAGTCCGCACTGACCAGGGCGATCGCAGCGACCGGGACTGACGAGCAGCCGTGGGCGGCGGAGCTGGCGGCCGCCGTACGGCGCGTGCAGTTGGCTCGGCGGTTCCACAACGACATCGTGGTGTCGACGCGCAACCTACGGACCCGGCGGCTGGTGACCTGGTTCCGGCTGGCCGGGCACGCGCCGATGCCGAGCACGATCGAGCTGGAGGACGGCAGTTGACCGACTTCATGGCGGAGGCCGAGCGCTACCGGCACGAGCTGCGGGTGCACTGCTACCGGATGCTCGGCTCGTACGACGACGCCGAGGACCTGGTCCAGGAGACCTACCTGCGCGCCTGGCGGGCCCGCGAGGACTTCGAGGGCCGGTCGAGTCTGCGCGCCTGGCTCTACCGGATCGCCACCAACGCCTGCATCGACGACGTACGCCGAGCGCGGGTGCTGCCCTACCAGCTGGAGCCGGAGTCGTTCCCTGCCGAGGCGCTGCCGGCCCGCGACGACCTGCCGTGGCTGCAGCCGTTCCCGGACGTGCTGCTCGACCGGGCCGAGGAGCCGGACGCGCAGGTGATCCGGCGGGAGACGATCGAGCTGGCGTTCCTGACGGCGATCCAGCAGCTGCCGCCGCGGCAGCGGGCGGTGCTGATCTTTCGGGACGTGCTCGGGTGGTCGGCGAAGGAGACCGCTGAGGTGCTCGACCTGTCGGTGGCGGCCGCGAACTCGGCGCTGCAGCGAGCGCGGCCGGTGCTGCGGGAGCACTTGCCGGTACGGCGTACGGAGTGGTCGGCTGATCCCTCGGCTGACGAGCAGGCGCTGGTGGCGAAGTACATCGCGGCCTTCGAGGCGGGGGACGCTGCCGGGCTGGCGGCGTTGATGCACGAGGACGTGCGGGTCAGCATGCCGCCGTACCCGTTCTGGTACAGCGGGCGGTCCCGGGCCGAGCAGGTGTTCGCCGCGAACTTCGCGCCGGCTGGGCCGGTCAACCGGGGGTCGTGGCGGTTCCTGGTGGCCGGGTTGAATCGGCAGCCGGCTGCCGCGGCCTACCTGCGGACGACGGGGGACGACCGCTTCCGGCCGTTCGCGGTGACCGTGTTCCGGGTCGAAGGCGAGCTGGTGGCCGAGATGACCGCGTTCGAGGGCGTGGACTTCGCGCTGCTGGGACTGCCCGCCTACTTGGCGTCGGCGTAGCACTCGACGATCGCGGTACCGAACGGGAAACGGGTCGGCGTCGTCCCGAAGCAGAGCGTGCCGGCCAGGTCGCCGGCGGCCTGGATCGCGGCGGCGACCTGCTCGGCCTCGTCGGCGGGGCAGTGCACGATCACCTCGTCGTGCTGGAAGAAGACCAGCTCGGCCTTGAGCGAAGCGATCGACTGCCGCAGCGCGGCCATCATCAGCACGGCCCAGTCGGCCGCACTGCCCTGGACGACGAAGTTGCGGGTGAAGCGGCCGCGGGCGCGGGCCCGGCGGCCGTCCACCTGCGGCTCGTCGGCGGGTGGCCCCTCCAGCTGGGCTGCGTCGAGCTGCGAGCCGGACGGGGGACAGGTGCGGCCGAGCCAGGTGCGGACCAGGCGCCCCTCCTCGCCGGCGCGGGCGGCGTCGTCGACGTACTGGACGGCCTGGGGGAATCGCTTGCGGAGGTCGGCCAGGTTCTTCAGGCCGTCGCCGGAGGTCTGGCCGTAGATCGCGCCGAGCACGGCGAGCTTGGCCTTCGCGCGGTCGCCGGAGAAGGCGGAGTCCGAGACGGCCTTGTAGAGGTCGGCGGCGTCACCGGCGACCCGCATGAAGGCGTGGTCGCGGGAGATCGCGGCCAGGATGCGCGGTTCGAGCTGGGAGGCGTCGGCGACGACCAGTCGCCAGCCGGGGTCGGCGACGACGGCGCGGCGGATCACCTTCGGGATCTGCAGGCCGCCCCCGCCGTTGGTGATCCAGCGGCCGGAGACGGTGCCGCCGGGGACGAAGCCCGGGCGGAACCGGCCGTCGTGGACCCAGTCGTGCAGCCAGGCCCAGCCGTTGGCGGTGTAGATCCGGTAGAGCTTCTTGTACTCGATCAGCGGCTCGACCGCCGGGTGGTCGATGGTCTCCAGCTCCCAGCGCCTGGTCGAGCTGACCTGGTGCCCGGCCTGCTTGAACGCCTTCAGTACGTCGGCCGGCAGGTCCGGCCGCACGCGGCGGCCGAACGCGGTGGACACCTGCTCGGCCAGCTCGGTCAGGCGGCGTGGCTCGCCGCCACCGGCGTACCGCTCGCCGAGGAGCTCGCTCAGGAGGGCCCGGTGGCTCTCGGCGCTCCAGGGGAGGCCTGCTCGGTCCATCTCGGTGGCGATGAGCCAGCCGGAGGACTCGGACGCGGTGAGCAGGCGCATGCGGTCCGGGTGCTCGGTGTCGTGGTGGCGGCGGAGCTGGTCGGCGTACACGCGGAGGAGTGCTTCGAAGGGGAGTGATTCGGTCTCGATGTCGAAGAGCGAGGACTGCTCGCCGCCTGGCTCGGTGGCGCGCATCGGTGGGTCGGGTGGGACGGGCTGGTTGGTGATGCGGGCCCACGCTGCAGCGGCCGACCGCGGTTCACCCAGTCGGCCGGCATGCCCCAGCAACAACCCTTCAGCCGTCTCGATGTCGTAGCAGCGCTCAACTCGCACCCCCGCGGCTAGTAGGCGGGGGTAGATCTCCGCCGTCGACCTCCAGACCCACCTACTGACTTGGGGACGGGAAGCGACAGCGGTGGCCAGGTCGGCTTCTTGGACGATGTCACCAGCAGGCTGACCGTCCGGGTGGAGGGCGACGAGCAGCGCACCGCCGCCTTCAGCCGGAGCAATCGCCCATCTCTCGTCCACAACAGGATCTTCCCAGGAGCCACCGACAGTTCCATGAGAATCACCTCATGTCGGTGAGAGTCTCCTCATGATCACTCCGCGCCGCAGAGCGCGCTCCTAGGATCCGGAGCGTCGGGCAGCACCGGTGGGGGCCGGGTCCGGCGCGCAAGGGGGGTGGGGAATCCCCCTGTCAGGAGGGGGATACAGCCATGTCCAGTTCTCAGCGCACCCGCCGTACCTTGGCCGCGGTCGTCGCCGCTCTCGCGCTCGTCGTCGCACTGGTTGCCGTACCCGCGACCCCGGCCGTCGCCAGTTCGGTGTACGCCGTGACGACGACGGCCGACCAGGTCGACGCGGTCCCCGGCAACGGGATCTGCGCCACCGCGGCCGGCACCTGCAGCCTGCGGGCGGCGATCCAGGAGGCCAACGCGACCACGGTCGCCGACACCATCCAGGTCCCGGCCGGGACCTACCCACTCACTCTCACCGGGCAGAGCGACACCACCGGTGACCTCGACATCATCAGACCGGTCAGCATCCTGGCCACCGGCTCGGCGATCGTCGACGCGAACGGCATCGACCGCGTCCTCGAGATCCACCCGGACGCCGGCGCAGTCACCCTGTCCGGCCTGACCCTGCGCGAAGGCAGCCACGGCGAGCTGGGCGGTGGCCTCTACAACACCTCCACCGGCACCGTCCGCCTGCAGAACGGCGCCGTCCTCGACAGTACGGCGACCACCACCGGCGGCGGCATCGCCAACGAGGGCACGGGCCGGCTCGAGCTGACCGGCGTCACCGTGCAAGGAAACCGGACCGACGGTGAGGGCGGTGGCATCGCCACGTCCCTTGGCGCCCTCACCGTCACCGGTACGGCGGCAGCGCCCAGCCGGATCGCCGACAACGAGGCCCGCACCGGCGCCGGCCTGTTCAACAGCGGCGAGCCCGGTCCCGACGGCCAGCCGAGCGTCGCCACCCTCACCCACACCACCTTCACCGGCAACGCCGCGACCGGGGCCGGCGGCGGCGCCTTCGTCGGTCACGAGGGCGAACTGATCGTTGCCGACAGCACCTTCACCACCAACACCGCGGTCGAGTACGGCGGCGCCGTCGCGACGCTCGCCAAGACCACCCTCAGCATCACCCGCGGATCGCTGGACCAGAACTCGGCCGGTGGCGCCGGCGGTGGCCTCTACACCGACACCGAGGGCCCGGTCACCGTGACGAGCGTGGCGGTCACCGGCAACAACGCCACCGAGTCCGGCGGCGGTCTGTCGCTGAACAGCAGCGGCTCCGTGACCGTCCGGGACAGCCGCATCACCGGAAACACGACCGCGGCCGACGGCGGCGGTGTCGCGAACGGCGGACAGCGCGTCAGCCTGGAACGCCTGGTGATCCAGGACAACCGCGCGACCGGCAACGGCGGTGGTGTCGCCAGTGACGGCAGCGGCGACTTCACGCTGCTGGAGAGCGCGCTGAGCGCGAACACCGCGGCCAGCGGCGGCGGACTGGCCAACGAGGCGGACGGAGCGCTGCGCGTCGTCCGCTCCACGATCTGGAACAACAGCGCGCGGACCAGCGCCGAGGAGGACAGCGGTCTGGGCGGTGGCGTCTACGGTCTGGGTGACGCCGAAGCGACGTACGAGAACACCACGATCACCGGCAACTACGCGCAGGTCCGCGGCGGTGGGCTCTACATCGACTCCGACTCGTCCGTCCGCGTGGTCAGCTCGACGATCGCGCAGAACAGCGCGCCGACCGCGAGCGGGGTCGGCGGCGAGGTGACCTCGCAGAACTTTCCGATCGAGCCGAGCCAGTCCGTGCTGTTCCGCAACACCGTTGTCGGTGGCAACCGGTTGGGGGCCGGCTGCAACTTCGCGATCGGTTCCGAGGGCGGCAACCTCGACTCGGCCGACTCCTGCTACTTCCGCGGTCCGCGGGACCGGGCGAACGCCGGCGACCCGCGGCTGGACGCCGTCGCGGACAACGGCGGCCCGACGATGACGCAGGCGCTACAGAACGACAGCTTCGCGGTCGACGGCGGGGTCTCGCCCTGTCCGGCGACCGACCAGCGCGGGGTGACCCGGCCGAAGAGCACGACCTGTGACATCGGTGCGTACGAGCACGAGGGTCCGTTCGGCCCGCCCGACACGACGGCGCCGGACACCAGCCTGGTCGACCCGCCGGCGGCGGTCGGCGAGACGGCGACGTTCCGGTTCAGCGGCACGGACGCGGTCACGCCGTTGAGCGAGCTGCTGTTCGAGTGCCGGGTCCTGCACAACGACCCGACCGACCCGCCGGACCCGACCGATCCGACCGAGCCGCCGGACCCGGAGTTCGCGTGGCTGGGCTGCCCGAACCCGTACGTCGTACAGGTCGAGGAAGGGGACAACCGGATCGAGGTCCGCGCGGTGGACCGGGCCGGCAACGTCGACCCGAGCCCGGCCGTGCACGAGTTCGTGGCCGGCCAGGACACCACTCCGCCGCAGACCAGCTTCACCCTGACTCCGCCGAACCCGAGCAACGGCCGGACGGCGACCTTCGGCTTCACCGCGACCGACGACCTGACGCCGTTGCTGCTGATCGAGTTCGAGTGCCGGATCGACAGCACCGACGAGGAGGCGTGGGTCGAGTGCTTCCACCCGACCACGTTCTCCAACCTGACGCCCGGCCAGCACACCGTCCAGGTCCGCGCGACCGACGAGCTGGACAACGTCGACCCGACGCCCGCGTCGTACACCTGGACGGTCGCGTCACCGGCCGACTGCGACGAGGCGAACGTGACGCTGACGCCGGTCGCCGACAGCTGGGTCGACGAGGAGAGCCCGCTCGAGAACTTCGGCACCCAGCCGGACCTCACCGTCAGATCCAGCAGCCCAGGTGCCGACGCCCGTGCCCTGGTCCGCTTCGGATCGCCTGGTGCACTGCCGAGCGGCTGCGAGCTGACCTCGGCGACGCTGCGCCTGCACTCCGAGAGCGGTGATCCGGGCCGCACGCTGGCCGCCGTTCCGATCGCCGCGGCGTGGAACGAGACCGCTGTCACCTGGAACACCCAGCCGATGACAACCGGTACGGCGGTCGACGCGTCCTCCGGGTCCGGCTTCCGTGAGTGGAACCTGACCAGCCAGGTCACCGCGATGCTCGCGGGCGGGCCGAACCACGGCTTCCTGATCCGCGACACCGCGGAGGAGGCCGAGGACCCCGGCGCCGAGCAGAGCTTCACGAGTCGCCAGGCCGACCAGGACCCGGCCGCGCCGCCGACGCTGCCGCAGCTCGTCCTGCGCTTCGGCGGACCCGGTACGCCGCCACCGCCACCACCGGCCGTCCCTGAGCCGGCGACGGTGAGCTGCGGTCAGGTGCTGACCCAGAGCACGAGGCTGCTCAACGACCTGACCGATTGCCCGCTGGACGGCCTGATCATCGGCGCGCCGAACATCGAGGTCGACCTGAACGGCCACACCGTCGACGGCCCGGGCTACTTCCCGGACCAGCCCGGCTCGCCGATCGAGCTTCCGGAGGGCGGTCTCCCGGCCGGCGTCCGCAACGTCGGGTACGCCGGAGTGGTGGTCCGCAACGGCACGATCACCGAGTTCGGGTACGGCGTCCAGCTGATGGCCGGCTCCCGCTTCGGGACCGTCCAGGGGCTGACCCTGCGCGGCAACGCGACGGCCGGGATCGAGCTGTCCGACGCCGACGACGGCCGCAACGGCAACAAGGTGCTCGGCAACACGCTGACCGGCAACGAGATCGGCATCGCGCTGGTCAACGGCAGCGAGCACAGCGTCGTCGAGAACAACACGCTGACCGGCAACCTCGCCACCGCGATCCACGCGTGGTCGGGCGGTGGGCACCGGATCGCGGACAACCGGATCAGCGGGGTCACCGAGGACCCGCTGCTGAGCAGCGACGGCGGCATTCTCGTGCAGTCGTCGACCGGCAACGTGCTGGTGGACAACGCGCTCTCCGACACCGGGGACGCCGGCATCCTGATCACCGAGGGCGCGCACCGTAACCGCGTCCAGGACAGCACCTTCAGCCGGACCGGGGACGCCGGGGTCGCGATCGAGGAGTCCGACGGCAACCAGGTCCTGGACAACGCGGCGTACCTGGCCTCGGACAGCGGTGTGAGCCTGTCCGGCGCGAGCGCGTCGGTGGTCCGCGGCAACGACGTCCGGTTCAACCCGTCCGGGGTCGAGCTCGACGCCTCGTCCGACAACCTGATCGAGGCCAACAACGCGAGCCGTACGTCGGGCAACGGGATCACCGTCGGCCACGACTCGTTCCGCAACCGGATCCTCGACAACCTCGCCACCGCGACCAGCGCCGACGGCATCGTGCTGCTCGGCGAGGCACTCGACGCCAACGGCGACCCGGCGGCCGGGAGCCTGGTCCGCGGCAACACCACGCACAGCAACCTGGGCGACGGCCTGGCCTCGGCCGCCGGGCACACGCTGACCGGCAACCGTTCGCACAACAACGCCGCCTGGGGCATCGACGCCGCCGAACCGACGGTCGACGGCGGGGGAAACCTTGCCAATGGCAACGGTCAGGTGGAGCAGTGCGCCGGCGTGGTCTGCCTGCCCGGTACGCCGGTCCCGCCGGAGCTGCCGGACACGACCGCTCCGGACACCACGATCAGCACGCGTCCGGCCGACCCGAGCAGCAGCATGGCGACCGCGACGTTCACCTTCACCGGGACCGACAACCTGGCTCCGGCGGGTGCGCTGCGGTTCGAGTGCCGGCTAGACGCTCCGGCCGGGAGCGAGACCTGGGCCGACTGCCCGACGCCCACCAGCTTCGGCTTCCTGCCCGCTGGTGAGCACACCTTCGAGGTGCGCGCGATCGACCCGTCGGACAACCCCGACCTGAGCCCGGCGAGCTACACCTGGACCGTCGTACCGGCTCCGCCCGGGCCCGACACCAAGCCGCCGAGCACGACCATCCACACCGGGCCGGAGCTCAACGGGACGAGCACGACCGCGACGTTCGGCTTCCGGGGCAGCGACAACCTGACGCCGGGCCCGAACCTGCGGTACGAGTGCAAGCTCGACTCCGGCGCGTACGCGGCCTGCACCAGCCCGAAGACGTACACCGGTCTGGCGCTCGGCCAGCACACCGTCGAGATCCGCGCGATCGACCTGGCCGGCAACGTCGACCCGACGCCCGCGACCCGGATCTGGACGATCGGGGAGGCGCCGGCCGACACGACCGCGCCGGACACGCTGATCAGCAGCGGTCCGGACCCGACCACCGTGGCGACGAGCGCGACGTTCGCGTTTACCTCCACCGAGGCCGGCTCGACGTTCACCTGCGCGTTGGACGGCGCGGCGTACACGACCTGTACGTCGCCGCACACGCTGACCGCCGTACCGGTCGGTGACCACACCTTCCGGGTCCGGGCGACCGATGCCGCGGGCAACACCGACGCGAGCCCGGCGGCGTACGGGTGGACGGTGAGCGCGGCGCCGGTGCCGGTCACCGCGACCTGCGGGCAGGTCCTGACGCAGAGCAGCCTGATCGTCAACGACCTGACCAACTGCCCGAACGACGGGCTGGTGGTCGGGGCGGCCAACATCACCGTCGACCTGGACGGCTCGGTCGTCGACGGCAGCGGGCAGGGCGCCGGCATCCGCAACCCCGGCTTCGACGGGGTGACGATCACCGGCGGGACCGTGCAGGAGTTCGACCACGGTGTCCAGCTCACCGCCGGTACGGCGCTCGGGATCGTCGACGAACTGACCGTCCGGCTCAACCAGGAGACCGGGATCCAGCTCGTCAACGCGGACGACGGCAGCAACGGCAATGTCGTCCGGGAGAACACGCTGACCGGCAACGGCGCCGGGGTCAGCCTCGAGGGCGGGACCCAGGGCGCGTCGGTTCTGCGCAACACGATCGGCGGCAGCACCCGGGAAGGTCTGCGCGTGCTCGCCTCCAGCGGCAACACGCTGGAGAGCAACACCGTCACCGGATCGGGTGAGGGCGGTCTGCTGCTCGATGCCTCTGGCAACAACACGGTGGTGAGCAACTCGCTCACCGGCAGCGCCAAGAGCGCCGTCCTGGTCCAGGCCGGCTCGAACGCCAACCGGCTGGAGGGCAACACGCTGCGCGACGGTGAGACCGGCATCGAGCTGGTCGACTCCGACGACAACCAGGTGATCGCGAACATCGCGAACCAGATGGACAAGGCGGCGGTCGCGCTCGAGCAGGCCGACGACACCGTGGTCCGCGGCAACGACCTGCGCTTCAACGGCGGCGGCGTCGACCTGCAGGAGTCCGGCACCAACCGGATCGAGCAGAACAACGCCAGCGAGAACTCCGACACCGGGATCGCGATCGGCGCGTCGTCGCTGGGCAACGTGGTGGTGGGCAACAACGCCACCGCCAACGACTCCGAGGGGATCGCGGTCGAGGCCGACGTCCTGGCCGGGTCCACGCTGCCGGGCAACCTGCTCGACCGCAACACCGCTGACGACAACTCCGGCGACGGCATCGCGGTGACCAAGGCCGGCCACACGGTCACGGCCAACAGTGCGAACAACAACGACGGCTGGGGCATCCACGCCGAGATCGGCACCATGGACGGCGGCAACAACCGCGCCGTCGGCAACACCGAGCTCGCCCAGTGCTACAACGTCGAGTGCAACGGCGGGCCGCCGGTTCCGCCGGAGGTCTCGCCACCGAACACCGAGCTGCTGGAGTTCCCGGCCAACCCGAGCGGCAGCCGCTCGGCCGCGTTCCTCTTCACCGGGATCGACGACAACACGCCGCTGGCGGAGCTGTCCTTCGAGTGCCGCATCGACACCGCGGCCTTCACCGACTGCGAGAACCCGCGGCTGTACTCCGGCCTGGCGCCGGGCACGCACACCTTCCAGGTGCGGGCCGTCGACCTCGCCGACAAGGTCGATCCGACCCCGGCCAGCTACGTCTGGGTGATCGACCTGCCGCCGCCCGGCGTACCGCCGGACACGACCGTGCTGTCCGGGCCGGCTGCTCAGACGCCGCTGGAGGAGGCGCTGTTCACCTTCAGCAGCAACGAGCCGGACACCACCTTCCAGTGCTCGCTGGACGGCGCGGCCTTCACGGCGTGCACGTCACCACGGGAGTACCCGGAGGTCGCGTACGGCGCCCACGAGTTCCAGGTTCGAGCAGTTGACCCGGAGGGCAACGTCGACGCCAGCCCGGCCGTACACAGCTGGACCAGGACCGGCCCGCCGGTCGTCACCATCCAGTCCGGCCCGGCCGACCCGACCACGGACACCACCGCGACGGTGACCTTCATCGCGAACGAGCAGGTGACGAAGTACGAGTGCTCGCTCGACCTGGCGCCGTTCACCGAGTGCACCTCGCCGGTCTCGTACGACGACCTCGCGGTCGGTGACCACTCGCTGCGGATCCAGGCGACCGACCTCGACGGGATCGTCTCCGGGCCGGACGAGATGGGTGTGCACGAGTGGCAGGTCGACCCACCGGTCGACACCGTCGCTCCGCAGACGGTGCTCACCAGCGGCCCGGCCAGTCCGAGCGGTACGTCGACCTTCGTCTTCACCGGCAGCGACAACGTCACGTCGCCGCAGGGGCTGACCTTCGAGTGCCGGCTGGACAGCGACAACGAGGCGGACTTCGCCGAGTGCACCAGCCCGTACACCTATCCCAACCCCGACCTGCCCGACCCGCTGTCGATCGGCCAGCACACGGTCGACATCAGGGCCCTGGACGTCGAGGACAACGTCGACCCGACCCCGGTCCGGCACACCTGGACCTTCACCGGGGACACCGTCGCACCGCTGACGGCGTTCGCGTCGGGGCCGCCGGCAACGACCACCGCGACCGAGGTGACGCTCACCTTCGCCGCGAACGACCCGTACGCGACGTTCGAGTGCTCGCTGGACAACGCTGCCTTCGAGACCTGCGAGTCGCCGTACCAGATCCAGGGCCTGGAGCCCGGTCCGCACCAGTTGCGGGTCCGTGCCACCGACCTGTCCGGCAACACCGAAGCCGTCGCGGTCGCCCGCAACTGGACGGTCGTGGTGGCACCGGAGACGACCATCACCTCCGGGCCGGCCGCGACCACTCCCAGTACGACGGCGACGTTCGTGTTCAGCTCGAACCGGCCGGGGTCCACGTTCACGTGCTCCCTGGACGGCGCGGACTTCGCGGCCTGCACCTCGCCGGTCACGGTGAACGCGCTCGCGCTGGGTAGTCACACCTTCCATGTGTACGCCGCCGCGGACGGTCTCGTGGACACCACACCGGCCGTCCACGGCTGGACGGTCACCACCCCACCACCGGTCTGTACGCCGGGCACGGTGACGGTCGGCGCGGCGGGTGACAGCTGGCTGCTGCAGAGTTCGGGCGGGCAGAACTACGGCACGGACTCGGTGCTGAAGGTCGACACGAAGTCCGGGGCGAACGCCCGCGCCGCGGTCCGGTTCAACCTGCCGGCCGTACCCGCCGGGTGCGAGATCACCGACGCCAAGCTGCGGCTGTACGCGTCGTCGTACAAGGCCGGGCGCACGCTGCACGCGCTCCGGCTGAACGGCCCCTGGACCGAGCCGAACGTGACCTGGAGCAACCAGCCGGCCACCACCGGGACAGCGGCCGCGGCCACCTCGCCGAACACCAACCGGTACGTCGAGTGGGGCGTGGTGCCGCAGCTGCAGAGCATGTACGCCGGGTCCAACCACGGCTTCCTGATCCGCGACAGCGCGGAGAACGGCGGCGGGCTGGACCAGGCCTTCCACAGCCGCGAGAAGGGCACCGACAACCCACCCAGGTTGGTGATCACCTTCGGCTGACGGGCCGTCACCGGCCGGCGTAGTTCACGGACTGTTCGCCGGCCGGTGACCGCTCCGAGATGGACTACGCACAGTGATCAGGTGACGGTGAGGGATGACGGGGATCGGACGGTTCTCGGATCTGACCCGGTCGGTCCGGGCGCGGATCCTGGCCTGGGTGCTGCTGCTCGCGGCGCTCGGCATGGCGGGCGCGGCCGGTACGGCGTACGTGCTGGAGCGGGAGCGGATCGACGTACGGATCGAGCAGGCGCTGGCGCAGGAGGTCTCCGAGTTCGCCGAGTTCCGGCGGTCGGCGGTGGATCCACGCGACGGCGGGCAGTTCACCACGCTGGAGCGGCTGTTCGAGGTGGCGCTGCGGCGGAACGTTGCCGACCACCACCAGACGCTGGTCGCGTACCTGCAGGACGAGACGTTGTCGCCGTCCGGCGGGACGGTGGCGCTGCACGACGACCCGGTCTTCCGCGACCTGGTCACCGCCTCGCGGCAACCGTTGTCGGGCGCCTACGAGTCCGCCAGCGGGCCGGTCCGGTACTCGACCGTGCCGATCACGCTCTCGACCGAGCGCGGGACGTTCGTGGTGGTGTACTTCACCGGTCCGGAGATGGCCGAGCTGACCGAGGTTTTCCAGATCTACTCGGCCGTCGCGGTCGCCGCACTGGCGGTGATCGCGGTGGTCGGCTGGCTGGCGGCCGGACGGTTGCTGCGGCCGATCCGCGACGTCCGGCAGGCCGCGCAGCAGATCGGCGAGACCGACCTGTCCCGCCGGATAGTTGCTCCAGGCAATGACGATGTGTCGTCGCTGGCCCGGACCTTCAACGCGATGCTGGACCGGCTGGAGGAGGCGTTCGCGACCCAGCGCCGGTTCCTCGACGAGGTCGGGCACGAGCTGCGGACGCCGATCACGATCGTCCGCGGGCATCTCGAGGTGCTGAACACCGCGGACGCCGAGGAGACCGCCGAGGTCCGCGGCCTGCTGCTCGACGAGCTGGACCGGATGAGCCGGTCGGTGGAGGACCTGATCGTGCTGGCGAAGGCGGAACGGCCGGACTTCCTGCGGACCGACCTCGTGGACATCGGCCTGCTGACCGACCACGTGCTCGACAAGGTCCGGGCGCTGGGGGACCGCCGCTGGCGGATCGACCGCCGGGCCGACGCGTGGGCAGTCGCCGACGCGCAGCGGCTGACGCAGGCGCTCGTCCAGCTCGCGGAGAACGCGGTGAAGTTCACGAGGCCGGGCGATCGGGTGCTGATCGGTTCGGCCGCGGACGGGCGGATGGTCCGGCTCTGGGTGCGGGACAGCGGGCCGGGGGTCGCGCCCGGCGATGCCGAACGGATCTTTCGCCGGTTCGAGCGCGGTGCCGGGCGCGCGGAGGGTTCGGGGCTGGGGCTCGCGATCGTCCGCGCGATCGCGGAAGCCCACGGCGGCTCGGCCCGGCTGGAGCCGACGCCGGGCGGTGGGGCGACGTTCGTGCTGCTGATCCCGCAGGCGGTCGCGCCCGTGCCGGCGACCGCCGTACCGCGGGAGGAGGTGGTGCTGTGAACCGGGTGCTGATCGCCGAGGACGAGGAGCGGATCGCGTCGTTCGTCGCCAAGGGCCTGCGGGCCAACGGGTTCACGCCGACCGTCGTCAGCGACGGCCGGACGGCGCTGGACCACGGGCTGACCGGTGAGTTCGACCTGATGCTGCTCGACCTCGGGCTGCCGGAGCTGGACGGGTTCACCGTGCTCGGCCGGCTGCGGACGGCGGGCAGCGCGATGCCGGTGGTGATCCTGACCGCGCGCAGCTCGGTGCAAGACACCGTGGCCGGGCTGGAAGGTGGCGCCGACGACTACCTGTCGAAGCCGTTCCGGTTCGAGGAACTGCTGGCGCGGATTCGGCTGCGGCTGCGCGACGACCGCGGGGCCGAGCCGGCCATCCTGCGGCGCGGGTCGCTGGCGCTCGACCTGCGGTCGCGGTGCGCCGTGGTGGACGGGCGGATGGTGCCGCTGACCGCGCGGGAGTTCGTGCTGGTGGAGGTGTTCCTGCGCAACGCCGGGCAGGTGCTGTCACGCGAGATGCTGCTCAGCCGGGTCTGGGGGTTCGAGTTCGACCCGACCTCGAACGTCGTCGACGTCTACGTCCGGTACCTGCGCCGCAAGCTGGGGGTGGACCGGTTCGAGACGGTGCGCGGCGCCGGGTACCGGCTGGTCTAGGGCAGGGGCGCCCTGTTCCTGGCCGGTCCGCGCCGCGCACCGCTCCCTCCGGGGGGTTGGAGGTCAGGTGCTCACCGGGGTCAGAGCCGGCGGCACTGGTCCTGCTTGTTGCCGCCGACAACGTTGCCCGACCCGGTCGGCGCGGGGACGTTGGACTTGCACTGCAGGTTGCCGTTGACCCGGTTCGCGGTGAAGTTCTGGGCGCCCCGGTTGGTGAACGACTGCACGTCGCCCTTGACCTGGTTGGAGCGCAGCGCCGCCGTCCGGCCCTGCTTGAGCTGGACGCTGCCGCCGATCGTGGAGGCGTACAGGTAGACGTGGGCGTGGCCCTCGGTCTGGACGTTGCCGTTGATCCGGGCCGCCGACGTGCTCAGCTTGGCGTTCCGCTCGACCTTGACGGTGCCCTTGACCGTGGTCCGGTTCAGCGTGCAGGTGGCGCCGGTGGGGACGCGCACGTTGTCGACGGTGACGGCGCCGAGCGTGCCGCGGCAGACCCGCTCTTCGGCGTACGCCGCGGGGGCGGTCAGTACGCCGCCGGCGAGCGCCAGCGCGCCGGCTCCGGCGACGATGATGGAGCGCTTCATGGGATGTCCTCCGGGGATCGGCCGGCCCTGGCGGCCGGCTTGCTGATCACTGTCCGCCCCGGGCATGAGAGGCCGATGAAGACTCGATGAGAGACGGTTCATGCGTCTTTGTGCACCCACCAGCCACCGGGAGGGCGATTTCGTGGCTGGTGGGTGCACAAAGTTGGAGGAGGCGAGGCGGGGCGGCGTGGGATGAGGCCAGTGGTGGGAGACTGGACTCATGTGGCGGGGGAGTGATCTGGACCCGGCGGACGGGAACCGGACCGAGCAGGTCGAGGCGCTGGTGCTGCGGCGGATCGAGCGGGGCGACCTGTCGATCGGGTCGCGGCTGCCGTCGGAGCGGGTGCTGGCGGAGCGACTCGGGGTGAGCCGGGTGACGGTGGTCAGGGCGCTCGACCAGTTGCGGGCGGACGGCGTACTGGAGACCAGGCGGGGGTCCGGGACGCATGTGCGGCCGCTGGACCGGCTGCTCGATCCGATCGCTCCGGTGTCGACGGTGACGCCGGGGGACCAGCCGTTGCTGGATCTACGGTTCGCTACGACCGCGGCGCCGCACGATGTCGCCGAGGTGGCGGCGCAGATCGTGGCGGAGGGGCTGCCGCAGGCGATGGGCGGGGACGGACCGCCGTCTGGAGGGTCGCTGGAGTTGCGTACGGCGTTGGCCGCGCGGCTGACCTCCGAAGGAGTTCCGACTGAGCCGGGCCAGCTGACGCTGACCGTTGGCGCGGCGGCTGGGCTGAACGCGGCGCTGGCCGGGCTGGACCTCGGGCCGGGTGTCGCGATCACCGAGACCCCGACGTACCCGGCGGCCTTCGACCTGCTGCGCAACCACCGCCTGGACGTCGTCGGCTGGCCTGCGGGTGTCTGGGACACCGACCAGCTCGCCCACCTCTGCCGGCGCCACAAGCCCAAGGTCATCTACCTGCAGGCCGACAACCACAATCCGACCGGGCTGAGCCTTCCGGCGGACCGGCGTACGGCGGTGGTGGAGATCGCCCGGCGGTACGGCGCCGCTCTGATCAGCGACGAGACCATGCGGCCGCTCTGGCTCGCTAGCGGCAAGCAGGCCGACCCCCTGAGCCGGTACCCGCGCACTGTCAGCGTCGGGTCGCTCAGCAAGACGGTGTGGGGAGGCCTGCGCGTCGGCTGGGTCCGGACCGGTCGCCAGCTGCGCAGGAGGATCAACACCTCGGCCCAGCTGAGTGTGACGTCGCCCAGTGCGCTGGACGACCTGCTGGCGTTGGCGATCCTGGACCGGCTCGACCGGGTGATCTCCCGGCGCAAGACCCGGCTCCGGGCGAACCTGGCCGCCCTGGAGACCGGACTGAAGACAGTGCCCGGAGTGGCCTGGGCGACGCCGACCGGCGGGATGACGCTGTGGCTGGAGCTGACCGACGTACGGGCCCGTCGAGTGCTTGAGGCAGCGCGGGAGCAGGGGCTGCTGCTGGGGGCCGGGGACCTGTTCACGCCGGACGGCACCGACCGGCGGCACCTGCGGATCCCGTTCACCGCGCCGCCCGCGACGTTGCGGCTGGTCGTGGCCCGGCTGACGGCCGCGATCGATCAGTCCAGCTGATTCAAGGTGGACTGATCCTGGCCCGGTGCGTGGTCCTAGGCTGGCGGCGTACCCCAGCTCTGACCAGGAGGACCCCGAAGTGACTGAGACGACCGCACCGCAGACCGGTACCGCGAAGGTCAAGCGTGGCATGGCGGAGATGCTCAAGGGCGGCGTGATCATGGACGTCGTCACCGCCGAGCAGGCCAAGATCGCCGAGGACGCCGGCGCCGTCGCGGTGATGGCGCTCGAGCGGGTCCCGGCCGACATCCGTGCCCAGGGCGGCGTGTCCCGGATGAGCGACCCGGACATGATCGAGAGCATCGTCAGCACCGTGTCGATCCCGGTGATGGCCAAGGCCCGGATCGGTCACTTCGTCGAGGCCCAGGTGCTGCAGAGTCTCGGCGTCGACTACATCGACGAGTCCGAGGTGCTCACACCGGCCGACTACGCCAACCACATCGACAAGTGGAACTTCACCGTTCCGTTCGTCTGCGGCGCGACCAACCTGGGCGAGGCGCTGCGCCGGATCACCGAGGGCGCGGCGATGATCCGCTCCAAGGGCGAGGCCGGCACCGGCGACGTCTCCAACGCCACCACGCACATGCGCCAGATCCGCCAGGAGCTCCGCAAGCTGCAGAACCTGCCCGAGGACGAGCTGTACGTCGCGGCCAAGGAGCTGCAGGCGCCGTACGAGCTGGTGCGCGAGGTCGCGGCGGCCGGCAAGCTCCCGGTCGTGCTGTTCACCGCCGGCGGCATCGCCACCCCCGCCGACGCCGCGATGATGATGCAGCTCGGCGCCGAGGGCGTGTTCGTCGGCTCCGGCATCTTCAAGTCCGGCAACCCCGCCCAGCGCGCCGAGGCGATCGTGAAGGCCACCACCTTCTACGACGACCCCGACGTGATCGCCAAGGTCTCCCGCGGCCTGGGCGAGGCCATGGTCGGCATCAACGTCGATGAAGTGCCCGTCGCCCATCGACTCGCAGAACGTGGCTGGTAGCCGACCGGACCTCGTCCCGATTGCCTCATAACCCAGCGTAATTCGGGTGTGAGCTGTTGATCTTGCCGACATGGGCGGCTGGTCGATCAGGGCGTAGCGATTTTGGACCACGGCACGGGGAACCGACGGGGTTCAGTGGATCATCGGGCGTGCTCCATCTTGTAGTGCAGGCGCATCATCCAGGTGCGCCTGATCCGCAGCTCGTGGTCGGTGCGGAGCACCCCGTACGGGTCGCAGTACAGGCGGAAGGTCTCGTGGAGCGGGATGCGCGCCGCGAAGTCCCGTCCGCCGTCGTGCACAACGACGTACGCGCCGTCCTGCCCGAACCGCCCTGGGGGCGACTCCAGGACGAGCCCGCCCCCGTCACTGATGACCGGGCGCAGGAAGACCTGGACGTTCCCGGATTCGAGCGGGAACGCGACGTGAACGCTCGGCTGTGCCGCGCCGGGGAGACGCCGCGCGGAGTAGCAGCCGCTGAACACGTAGCGGCCCGACGGCCGGAGCGTCCGCAGCCACGCGGCGCCCACCTGCTCGCCGTCCCGGTCGCGGATCACCCGGACCCGGCTGTCCATCCCGTACGCGACATCAAGCGGGCGCATCGGGAGAGACAGCTGCTCTACCCGGCGGCCGAACAAGCGGGCGATCAGCTCACCTGCCGGCCAGAACAGCGGTGACCATCCGGTCCACACCTCCATGTGCCAGGCGGCGGTGTGCTCATAGAAGTCGCGGATCCGTGGATCCAGTCGGGAGGCGTCGAACCCGGGGCCGTCGAGGATGGTCATCGCAGGGAGCAGGCCGGGTGCTGGGCCCGCTGAAGGATCTGTGGTCGCGGCATCCTCGTCGACCGTGCCGCCGTGGTGCGTAGCCTCGGCGGAAAGCCATCCGTCCCCGACAGCGGAGGAGCGACTCATCGGGGCGCGCAGCCAGGAGTGATCCACGGCGAGGTCGACAGGCTTGCCGACCAGTCGCCAGAATTTCCGGGACCCGAGGTCCAGCAGATGGTTCACGACAACGCATTGTTGCAGGGGGCCCGCCGATGAACTCGCCTGCGGATGGGTGAGGGGCTCACGAGTTCGGCGTGAGCCGTTGGGCTGAATCCGCTCGCGGGTGCATGAGGGGTCGGCGGCAGCGGTCGGTTAGCGTCGGGGCGTGTTGTTGCCTGAAGCGTCGGTGCCGGGGGCGGATCTGCCTGTTCGGGCGGTGCTGGCTGCTGCGATCGATGCGGTGCGTTCGCGGGGGACTGCGGTGCTGGTTGCGCCGCCTGGGTCGGGGAAGACCTCGTTGTTGCCGTTGGCGCTGGGGGATGCGCTCGGGGGGACGATCGTTGTTGCCGAGCCGCGGCGGATGGCGACGCGGGCGGCGGCGGCTCGGCTGGCGATGCTGGTTGGGGAGCCGCTCGGGCAGCGGGTCGGTTATGCGATGCGTGGTGAACGCAGTGGCGGCAAGGGGCTCCGGGTCGAGGTCGTGACGACCGGGCTTCTTGTTCGGCGGTTGCAGCAGAACCCGGAGTTGCCGGGGGTGGCCGCGATCGTGATCGACGAATGTCATGAGCGGCATCTCGATGCCGATCTGCTGCTCGCGTTCTGCGTCGACATCCGGGCGAATCTGCGGGAGGACCTGGCGATCGTCGCGACCTCGGCGACGGCGGACACGGTTCGGCTGAGTCGCGCTTTGGGTGCTGAGGTGGTCACGGCTTCTGCCGCGCTGTTCGACGTGGCGATCGAGTGGGCGCCGCCGCCGGTGCCTGTGCCGTTGCTTCCGGGTGGGCGGGTCGATCCGCGGTTGCTCGATCACGTTGCGGACGTCGTACGGCGGGCTGCGGCTGAGAACGAAGGCGACGTACTCGTGTTCGTGCCGGGGGAGGGCGAGATCAACGGGGTGGCTCGGCGGTTGGGTGACTTGAACGTGCTGCCGTTGTTCGGTCGGCAGTCGAGGGCTGAGCAGGACCGTGCGTTGGCGCCGGGGGCCGCGCGACGGATCGTGGTCACTACGTCGGTGGCGGAGAGTTCGTTGACGGTGCCGGGGGTTCGGGTGGTGGTCGATTCGGGGCTGGCTCGGGAGCCGCGGACCGATCAGTCGCGGGGGCTGGGTGCGTTGGTCACGTCCAGAGTTTCGAAGTCGTCGGCCGAGCAGCGGGCGGGGCGTGCTGGGCGGGAAGCGCCTGGGCGGGTCTATCGGTGCTGGTCGGCGACCGATCACGCGCATCTCGACGACCATCCGGCGCCGGAGATCGCGATCGCGGATCTGGCCGGCTTCGCGCTTGATCTTGCGGCGTGGGGTGCGCCCGCCGGTGACGGGCTGACGTTGCTCGAGGCGCCGCCGGTGGTGGCGATGAGCGCGGCCACCGAGTTGCTGCGCCGCCTTGATGCCATTGACGGCAACGGCCGGATCACTGAGCGGGGACGGCGGATGGCGGCGATCGGGGCGCATCCCCGGTTGGCCCGCGCGTTGCTGGACGGGACGCCGCGGGTCGGCGCCGACCGGGCCCGCGAGGTGGTTGCGATGCTGTCGGACGATTCCGGGCGCGACTTCGGCGACGACCTGCCGGCTCGCTGGCGAGCCCTTCGCCGGGGTGACGACCGTGGCGCGACGGCCCGCTGGCGAGAAGAGACCAAGCGCCTCGGCCGAGGTACGACGGTGGATGGACTTGGAGCGCGGTCGGCGGTCGGGGAGGAGGTGCGGCCGAAGCGTGGGGCCGCAGCGTCGTCGGCGGTTGGTCGGGGGACACCCGCCGTACCGGATGATCTTGCGGCGGGGATCGTGGTGGGGCTGGCCTATCCGGATCGGATCGCGCGGGTCCGGGGAGCTGACTCTGCGACGTACCAGATGGCCGGCGGGACGGGCGCCGCGCTGGATCCGCAGTCGCCCTTGCGGACCACACCGTGGCTGGCGATCGCGGTGGCCGATCGGGCACCCGGTCGCGCCGACGCCAGGATCCGTTCCGCGGCGCCGATCGACGAGCAGACCGCGCGCGACGTCGCCGGCGACCTCGTCGCGACCACCGACCAGATCCGCTGGGACGACGGCCGGGTCGTGACGCGGCGCGTCGAGGCGTTCGGCGCGATCGTGCTCAACGACGTACCGCTGACCAAGCCCGACCCGCTGCTTGTCCAAGCCGCCGTCCGCGACGGGATCCGCCGCAGCGGGCTGTCCGTACTGCGCTGGTCCGAGGCCGCGCTCGCCCTGCGGGAGCGGCTCGCGTTCTGCCACGCCCACCTCGGTGCGCCGTGGCCCGCGGTCGACGACGATGCACTGCTGGCCAACCTGGACGAATGGCTGGGGCCGGAGCTCGCCTCGGTACGACGCTCGGGCGACCTCACCCGCATCGACGTGGCCACAGCGCTCCGGCGACTGCTGCCCTGGCCCGCGGCAACCCGGTTCGGCGAACTCGCACCGGAACGGCTCCGCGTCCCCTCGGGCTCCGAGGTGCGACTCGCGTACGACGGCGTCGAGCCGCCGGTCCTCGCCGTGAAGCTGCAGGAGGTCTTCGGCTGGACTGCCACGCCGGCCGTCGCGGACGGCCGGGTCCCCGTCGTTCTGCACCTGCTGTCGCCCGCCCGGCGCCCGGTCGCGATCACGAGCGACCTCGCGTCGTTCTGGAAGCAGGGTTATCCCCAGGTCCGGGCCGATCTGCGCGCCCGCTACCCGCGCCACCCGTGGCCGGAGGACCCCCTCACCGCTGTCCCGACGAAACGCGTCAAGCCGCGCCAATGAAACGCGTGAAGCCGCGCCGATGAACGGAGCTAACCTGAACACCATGGACGTACTTGCTGCGGCGGGCGAGCGGACTGCTCGCGAGCTGCGTGGTCTCGCGCGCGTACTCGTTCGATCGGGCTACGCGGACCGTGCCGCGGTGACGGCCACGTTGACCGAGGCCGTCCAGGAGGACGCGCCCGCGGCGGACGCGGCGGTCGTCGTACCGGAGCTGATCGCCGAGGCCGCGGCCGACCTGCGCGGCGATGCTGAAGGCTGGCCGGCTGAGACTGCGCCGGACCGGCTGGACGCCGTACTGGCCGAGCTTGAGTCGCTCGGGATCGTGGTTGTGCGGTACTGCGCGGATCACCACGACGCGCGCCGGGCGCTCGAGGCCGCGACGGATCCGAAGGGGCTGGTGTTCTTCACCGACACCGATGTCTGGCACGCGGTGGACTTCGGGATGCTCGAGCTGAAGGTCTGGCACCCCGACACCGCCAACGTGGCGCCCGGTGAGCCGCTGCTGGACGACGTACTGGCCCTGCTGACCGAGCGGGATTTGCCGGCGACCTTCGACGAGGGGCGTATCGAGGTCACCGTCGACTGGCAGCGGAGGGTCGCGCTGTGATCGGCGTCTTCGCGCTGCAGGGCAACGTCCGCGAGCACCTGGCGATGCTGGCTCAGGTCGGCGAGCAGGCCGTGCCCGTACGCCGGCCGTCCGAGCTCGACGCGGTCGACGCGCTCGTGCTGCCCGGTGGCGAGTCGACGACGATGGACAAGCTGGCCCGGTCGTTCGAGCTGTTCGAGCCGCTGCAGAAGCGGATCGCGGACGGCATGCCGGTGTTCGGGACGTGCGCCGGGATGATCATGCTCGCGGACCGGATCACCGGCGGGATCGAGGGGCAGGAGACGCTCGGCGGGCTCGACATCACCGTACGGCGGAACGCGTTCGGGCGGCAGGTGGACTCGTTCGAGGCCGATCTGGAGTTCGCCGCTTTCGACGCGCCGTACCACGCGGTGTTCATCCGGGCACCGTGGGTGGAGCGGGTCGGGCCCGGCGTGGAGGTACTGTCGACGGTGAGGTCCGGACCGGGGACAGGGTGGGACTGGGTGGGGCCGGAGGCAGAACGCAGTAGGATCGTCGCGGTTCGCCACGATCGGCTGCTGGCCACGTCGTTCCACCCTGAGATGACGGGGGACGCCAGGCTGCACGGGTACTTCGCCGACCTGGTGCGTGACCTCTAAGTCTGTTCGGCGGTAGAAGGGTTGGGTTCGCGATGTCAGGCCACTCCAAATGGGCCACCACCAAGCACAAGAAAGCGGTCATCGACTCGAGGCGCGCCAAGCTCTTCGCGAAGCTGATCAAGAACATCGAGGTGGCCGCCCGCACCGGCGGCGGTGACCTGGCCGGGAACCCGACCCTGTACGACGCGGTGCAGAAGGCCAAGAAGTCGTCGGTCCCGAACGACAACATCGACCGCGCGGTCAAGCGCGGCTCCGGGGCCGAGGCCGGCGGCGCGGACTGGCAGTCGATCACGTACGAGGGCTACGGCCCGAACGGCGTGGCGATGCTGATCGAGTGCCTGACCGACAACCGCAACCGCGCGGCGGCCGACGTCCGGACCGCGATGACCCGCAACGGCGGCTCGCTGGCCGACCCGAACTCGGTCGCGTACCTGTTCAACCGCAAGGGCGTCATCGTGGTGAACAAGGAGCAGGACGGCAAGTCGTACTCCGAGGACGACGTGATGGAGGCCGTGCTGGAGGCCGGCGCCGACGAGGTCAACGACCTCGGCGAGGCCTTCGAGGTGATCAGCGAGGCGACCGACCTGGTCAAGGTCCGGACCGCGCTGCAGGACGCCGGCATCGACTACGAGTCGGCCGACGCGTCGTTCGTGCCGTCGATGACGGTCGACCTGGACGCCGACGGCGCGAACAAGATCTTCCGCCTGATCGACGCGCTCGAGGACAGCGACGACGTGCAGAACGTGTACGCGAACTTCGACGTGTCGGACGACGTCATGGCCGAGGTCGGCTGACCTTCGAGGCTCGTGCTTGGAGCTTTGTTAACTCGCGGGTAACATCTGCCGCATGGCGACTCAGGTACTGGCGATGTGGGAGCGGTTGCGGACTGTCCCGGGCGGTCCGCGACTGTTCTCGTTCGCGTTCAGCCGGCGGGCGCCGTACTTCGGGTCGATCCGGCCGCGGTTCGTCCAGGTCAGCCCGAACTTCGCGGCGCTGGTGCTGCCCAAGCGCCGCGCGGTGCAGAACCACATCGGCACCGTGCACGCGATCGCCGTCTGCAACGGCCTGGAGGCCGCGATGGGCGCGCTCGCCGAGGCGACCGTCCCGGCCGGCAAGCGCTGGCTGCCGAAGGGCATGGACGTGGCGTACCTGGCCAAATCCACCTCGGACCTGACCTGCACCGCCGAGACCGACCCGGCCGCGTGGACCGTGGGTCCCGACGTACCGGTCCGCGTGAAAGCGACGCGGGACGACGGGACGGTCGTCGTCGAGGGCACGATCAACCTCTGGGTCACCGACAAGAAGTAGCTGACCTGCCCGCCTGGAACAATCCGCCCGATGAGGCGATGGGTTCTGGCCGGGGGAGTCCTCGTCTACGTGGTGGCAGTGGTGGTACTGGTTGCCACCGGCAACACCGAGGTGCGCTACACCGGCGACAGCGACGCCACCCAGCCGATGTGGCTGCGCTGGATCCCGGCGGCGGTCGGCATCCTGCTGATCCGGCTGACGCCGCCGCAGCTCGAGCGGCAGCCCGGGGGAGTGCCGGATCGTCGCCAGGCCTGGATCCTGACCGGTCTGGCGATCGCGTTCGCCGTACTGCTGAAGGTGTTCGGGCTCTTCGAGGTCTGGAAGCTGCTCCTGCTGCTCCTGGTCCCGCTGGCTGTGTTCCGCTGGCTCGGTGGCAAGCCGACTGCGCAGTGGCCGACTGCAACGCGCTGGGCTCCGGCCCTGCCGGTCGCAGCCTGGCTGCTGCTCACGTACGTCGGTCCGCTGGCGCAGGAGAGCTCCCGGCCCGACCTGGCCGCGCTGGAGCTGGTGGTGACGATGCTGGTGGTCTTCCTGATCAACAGCGTGCTGGAGGAGGTGTTCTACCGGCGCTGGCTGCAGACCCGGTGGGAGCAGCTGCTCGGGCCGTGGCCGGCCATCGTGATCGCCTCGCTGCTCTGGGCGGCTTGGCATGTCGGCATCCAGGGGTCCGGCGAGCTGGGTGTGGACCTGGCGGGAGCTGTGGTGAACCAGGGGGTGTTCGGGCTCTTCCTGGGCTACCTGTGGAGCCGGTACCGGCGGATGTGGCCGGTGATCACTGTGCACGGCGCGGTGAACGCGATGGGGATCTTGGTGTCGCTGGTCTGAGGGCTCGTCGTAGGGTCTGGACGTGACCGATGCGCTGCGACTTGTCGACATCACCGAAGACCAGCTGGACGACGTACTGCGGGTGCGGGCTCGCTCGTTCGGGCCGTTGCCCGCCTCCTCGCGGGAGGAGTGGCGCAAGGACGCGGTGGAGTTCCTGGAGGACGGCCGGTACGTCGGGGTGGTGGACGGCGACGAGGTGGTCGCCGCGGCGCGGATCTGGGACTTCCGGCAGTGGTGGGGCGGGCGTCAGGTGCCGATGGCCGGGATCGCCGGCGTGGTGGTGTCGCCGGAGTACCGGGGGCGTGGCGTCGGCAGCATGCTGATGCGTGGGGTGCTGCAGCGGAGCATCGACCGGGGCTTCCCGCTCACCGCGCTGTACCCGGCGACCACGGTGATCTACCGGAAGCTCGGCTACGAGTTCGGCGGCGGGCGGTACCGGTTCTCCTTCCAGGCGGCGGATCTGCGCGCGCTGGGTGGTCGCGGCGTCGACCTCCGCCGGGCCGGTCCTGCTGACGCCGGGCGGTTCCTGGAGCTGGTCGGTCAGGCGCACGAGGGCGGCCGGGCCAGCGGCGTACTGGGTTGGCCGGAGGCGAAGGTGGCCGAGTGGCTGGCCGACGACGAGGACACCTTCGCGTACCTCGCCGACGACGGGTTCGTCGTCTACACCTGGGACGGCAACAACCTGCGGGTCGACGAGCTCATCGCCCACTCGGAGGCGACCGCACGCGCTCTCTGGGCGACGGTGGGTTCCGGCTCGTCGACCGCCCGGACGGTGCACGCCTACATCTCGCCGAACGACCCGGTGCACCTGCTGGCCCAGCTGGAGGCGGACAAGGAGACGCACGTCCAGCACTGGATGCTGCGGCTGCTCGACGCCCCGGCAGCGATCGCCGCGCGAGGCTTCGCACCCGGTGTGGTCGCCGAGGTCGACCTGCAGCTGGACGACGCCGAGGTGCCGGCCCACTCCGGTCGCTGGCACCTGTCCGTGGCCGACGGGTCGGGCAAGCTGACGCCGTCCTCCGGCTCCGGCGACGTACTGCGGCTCGGCTCCCGTGGCCTGTCCGCCCTGTACGCCGGTACGCCGCTGGCCACGCTGCGCGGCTCGGGCCTGGCGTCAGGGGGATCGGTGGCGGCCGACGGCGTGCTCGACACGGCGTTCGGTGGCGCTCCGGCGTACATGCTCGACTTCTTCTGACCGGCGTTGTCCACAGAGGCGCGGCGCGTCGATTTCGTGCCGGTGGGACCACCTGCATAGTCTTTGTCGAACAAACGTTCGGAGGTGGTCCATGCGCGTGCTCGGCGTCGACCCGGGGCTGACCCGGTGCGGTCTCGGCGTGGTCGAGGGTGCGCCCGGACGGCCGCCGACGCTGGTCGCCGTCGGCGTGATCCGGACGCCGACCGATCTCGACGTCGCGCGCCGGCTGGTCCAGATCGAGGCCGGGATCGAGCAGTGGATCGACGAGCACGCGCCGGACGCGGTCGCGGTCGAGCGGGTCTTCGCGCAGCACAACGTGCGGACCGTGATGGGCACCGCGCAGGCGTCCGGGATCGCGATGGTGGTGGCCGCGCGGCGGGGGCTGCCGGTCGCGCTGCACACGCCGAGCGAGGTGAAGGCGGCGGTGACCGGCTCGGGCCGGGCGGACAAGGACCAGGTGACCACGATGGTGACCAGGATTCTGCAGCTGCCCGAGCGCCCGACGCCCGCGGATGCCGCGGACGCGCTGGCCCTGGCCATCTGTCACGTCTGGCGCGGGGGAGTGACCAACCGGTTGCAGGACGCGGCGAAGTCCCAGTTGGAGGCCCGCGCCCAGGCACAGTCCAAGGTCCAGTTGGCGAAGGTGCAAGCGGCGCTGGCGCAAGCGACCGAGGCCCGGGAGGCACAGCTCCGGGCCGTTCGAGGAGGTAGGCGATGATCGCGTTCGTGCGGGGCCCGGTGGCTGCGATCGGGGTGGACAGTGCGGTGATCGAGGTCGGTGGGATCGGGCTGCAGGTGTACTGCCACCCGGGCACGCTGGCCGGACTGCGCCCCGGCCAGGAGGCCCGGGTGTCGACCTCGATGGTGGTGCGCGAGGACTCGCTCACGTTGTACGGGTTCGCGGACGACGACGAGAAGAGCCTGTTCGAGCTGCTGCAGACCGCGTCGGGGGTCGGGCCGAAGCTGGCGCAGGCCGCGCTCGCCGTGTTGAGCCCTGACCAGCTGCGGCAGGCCGTCGCGTCCGAAGACCTGGTGATGCTGGTGAAGGTGCCGGGCATCGGGAAGAAGGGCGCGCAGCGGATCGTGCTGGAGCTGAAGGACAAGATCGGTGCGCCGTCCAAGACGGTCGCCGGGCGTCCGTTGCAGACCACCGAGGCGTGGAAGGACCAGGTGCAGGCCGGTCTGGTCGGCCTGGGCTGGTCGGCCCGCGACGCCGAGGACGCGGTGATCGCCGTGTCGCCGCTGGCCGACGAGGGCGAACCGTCCGTACCGAACCTTCTGCGCGCCGCGCTGCGCGTGCTGTCGAAGGCCTAGGAGAGATGGACGACAACGTCAGGCCGCTGGTCTCCGCGGACGCGGCCGACCTCGAGGAACGCAAGATCGAGTCCGCGCTGCGGCCGCGCACACTGGCCGAGTTCGGCGGGCAGCGCCGGGTCAGCGAGCAGCTCGAGCTGGTGCTGCACGCGGCCCGCGGCCGCAACCGCGCGCCCGACCACGTGCTGCTGTCCGGACCGCCCGGGCTGGGCAAGACCACGCTGGCGATGATCATCGCGGCCGAGCTGTCGGCGCCGCTGCGGATCACCAGCGGTCCGGCGATCCAGCACGCGGGCGATCTGGCGGCGATCCTGTCCGGGCTCAGCGAGGGCGAAGTGCTGTTCCTCGACGAGATCCACCGGATGTCGCGGCCGGCCGAAGAGCTGCTCTACATGGCGATGGAGGACTTCCGGGTCGACGTGATCGTCGGCAAGGGACCGGGCGCGACCGCGATCCCGCTGGAGATCCCGCCGTTCACGCTGGTCGGCGCGACCACGCGGGCCGGGCTGCTGCCCGGGCCACTGCGGGACCGGTTCGGGTTCACCGGGCACCTGGAGTTCTACGAGGCGGTCGAGCTGGAGAAGATCGTCAACCGGTCGGCCGCGCTGCTCGACGTCGACATCACCCCCGAAGCCGCCGGCGAGATCGCGTCGCGCTCCCGCGGCACTCCCCGGATCGCGAACCGGCTGCTCCGCCGGGTGCGCGACTTCGCCGAGGTCCGCGCCGACGGCATCATCACGATCGCGCTGTCGAGGTCCGCGCTCGACCTGTACGAGGTCGACAAGATGGGCCTGGACCGGCTCGACCGCGGCGTGCTCGACGCGCTCTGCCGGCGGTTCGGCGGGGGACCGGTCGGGCTGTCCACCTTGGCAGTGGCGGTCGGTGAGGAACGCGAGACGGTCGAGGAGGTCGCCGAGCCGTTCCTGGTCCGCTCCGGCTACCTGGCCCGTACGCCGCGCGGCCGGGTCGCCACGCCCGCCGCCTGGCGTCACCTCGGCCTCAGCGTCCCCAAGAACGCCACCTTCGCCGACACCCTCTTCGACGCCGAGGACGAGTGATCGGCGCGGGGGCGACGACTCGCCCCGCGCCTCCGACCTCTGGCAAGAGGCTCAGATGGACCAGGAGAAGACCCCGCCGGTGAAGGTGATGGAACGGGCGCGCATCTTCGGGACGCTGAGGACGTTGCCCCACGGGATCAGCGCGGTGCCGCTCTTGCCGCAGCCGGCGTCGAACCAGGTGCCCTTGGTGTGCGACGCGTCGAAGCCCCAGGCCTGGGTGCAGATCGAGGTGTTCGAGCCCGGCTGGACCGACCACGCGTACGGCTTCTTGTACCCGGGGTGGCCGAACGTCCCGGTGTCCGACACCGAGTCGGCGCCGTACTTTCCGCCGGGCGGCGCGTAGCCGACGTAGTACGTCTCCGGTTGCGGTGCGGGCGCTGCCTGCGCGCTGTGCGCCTCCAGACCTCCGGTGGCCAGACCCAGCCCCGCGATCGCCAGTCCCGCGACCCAACGATTCTTCATGTAAGCCTCCCGTGCCGAAACCCGATATGACCTTACGTGATCGAACAGTAGCTGATAGTGATCAATTAGCCCAGAGTGATACCGGCGGGAACTCGGGCCACCGACCCGGCGTTCCTCTGGTGAGAAGCAAGCAGGTAACGCAAACGTGACCCGGTGTCATGCGGCGGTTGTCGCCGCCCAGGGTTAGACTCCCCGGTGGCCTGACCTCGGGCCATCCCGTGACGACCTGCGCGCGCAGAGCGTGCCGGGCCCCCGCATATCGACGAAGGATTCTGAGTCCCGATGGAACTGCTCGCCGTACCGATGGCCTCCTCCGGGGGTGGCTCGGGCTTCACGCTCCTGCTCCCGCTGATCCTGATCGTGGGAATGATCTGGTTCATGAGCCGCACGCAGCGCAAGCAGCGCCAGAAGCAGGCCGACACGGTCGCTGCGCTGTCGCCCGGCACCAAGGTGGTCACCACCAGCGGCATGGTCGGCGTCGTCGAGGAGGTTGACGACGAGTACGTCACCCTCGAGATCTCCGACGGCATCCTGGTGCAGTTCGTCAAGGCCGCGGTCGGCCGGGTGATCCCGGACGACGCGAGCGACGAGGACGAGCTGACCGCCGACGCGGCGGCCGACGAGCCGACCGAGGCGCCGGTGGAGGACCGGGTCACGGACGAGACGCCGGAGCGCGACACCGTCGACGTACCGGAGACGGGCGACACCAAGGCGCAGGACAAGAAGCTGCCGCCGACGCACACCGAGAACTGAACCTTCCCCGTCCTATCGGCGTGAAGCGCCCCGGCGTCACCCTGACACCCCGGCGCGCCCAGAAGCGCAAAGGTTGAATCTGACGTGGCATCAACGACGACATCCCGCCCAGGGCGGCTCCTGATCGTTTTGGGAGTCATCCTGGTCCTGCTGTTCGGGATCATGGGGCTGACCAAGCACTGGGAGCCCAAGCTCGGCCTGGACCTGCGCGGTGGAACCACCATCACGCTCACCGCGAAGTCCCTGGCAGGTGGCGGTACCGTCACCGCCGAGCAACTGTCCGAGGCGAAGAACATCATTTCGCAGCGGGTCAACGGCGCGGGCGTCGGCGAAGCCGAGATCACCACCGCCGGTGGCAGCCACATCAACGTGGCTGTCCCCGGTGCCAACCAGGACAGCCTGGTCAAGCAGGTCGGCCAGACCGCCCTGCTGTACTTCCGGGTCGTGTACGACGCGCAGCAGGCGGCGCCGCCACCGCCGGCCCCGACGACGACGCCGACCGGCAAGCCGTCGACGACGCCGAAGCCGAGCACCACGCCGAAGCCTTCGACCACGCTCAAGCCGTCGACCACGCTCAAGCCGAGCACCACCCCGTCGCCGAACGGCCGGGCCTGGAGCAGCGCGCTCGGCGAGGCCGACGCCCCGTCTCCGACGCCGTCCGCGAAGCCGAGCACCCCGGCGACCCCGCCGGTCACGCCGCCGGCGAGCGGCGACCCGCTCAGCTTCCAGCCCGACGCAGCCACCACCGCGGCGTTCGCGACGTTCAAGTGCCCGGACGCCAAGACCACCAAGCCCGTGGACGACCCGGCCAAGCCGCTGTTCTCCTGCAGCCAGGACGGCAGCAGCAAGTACCTGCTCGGCCCGGCGATCCTCAAGGGCACCGACCTGTCCGATGCCAGCGCGGGCATCCCGCAGGGTGGCTTCCAGTGGCAGGTCAACCTGAACTTCAACAGTGAGGGTGGCGAGAAGTTCCTCAAGGCCACCACCGCGATCGCCCAGCGCGGCCAGGGCCAGAACCTGTTCGCGATCGTGCTGGACGGGGAGACCATCTCGACGCCGAGCGTGGACAACCCGATCCCCGGCGGCCAGGCCCTGATCAACGGCAGCTTCACCGAGACCGAGGCGCGCGACCTGGCCAACGTCCTGAAGTACGGCGCGCTGCCGGTCTCCTTCGACGTCTCGTCGGTGGAGACCATCTCGCCGCAGCTCGGCGGAGACCAGCTGTCGGCCGGGATCACGGCGGGCATCATCGGCCTCGCGCTGGTGATCATCTTCTCGTTCCTGTACTACCGCGGCCTCGGCCTGGTCGTGGTCGCCTCGCTGGCGGCCGCGGCGGCGCTGACGTACGCGTCGGTGGTGCTGCTCGGCCAGGCGATCGGGTTCACCCTGACGCTGGCCGGCATCGCCGGTCTGATCGTGGCGATCGGTATCACCGCGGACTCGTTCGTCATCTACTTCGAGCGACTCCGCGACGAGGTCCGCGAGGGCCGCAGCCTGCGGTCCTCGGTGGAGACCGGCTGGGCCCGGGCCAAGCACACGATCATCGCGGCCGACTCGATCTCGCTGCTGGCCGCCGTCGTGCTGTACATCCTCGCGGTCGGCGGCGTGAAGGGCTTCGCGTTCACGCTCGGCCTGACCACGCTGATCGATCTGCTGGTGGTCTTCATCTTCACCAAGCCGCTGGTCACGCTGCTGGCCCGGACCGACTTCTTCGGCCACGGTCACAAGCTGTCCGGCCTCGACCCCGAGCACCTCGGCGTCGAGCGCCTGCCCGGCCAGATGAAACCGTCCGCCCGTCCGGCCAAGTCGACGCGCAAGCCCGTGGGAGGGGAGGTCTGATGTCGAAGCTCGGAAACATCGGTGCGAAGCTGCACCGCGGTGAGGTCTCCTACGACTTCATCGGCAAGCGCAAGGTGTGGTTCACCGTCTCGCTGATCCTGGTCGCCGTCTCGGTGATCGGCCTGGCCGTCCGCGGCCTCGCGCTGGGCATCGAGTTCAAGGGCGGCACCGAGTACCAGACGTCGGTCAAGGTCACCGACAGCACCATCGACGACTTCACCAACGCGGTGAAGGCGACCAACGCCCAGGACCTCGGCGACCCGGTCGTCACCACGGTCGGCAGCGACAAGGTCCGGATCCAGACCCGGCCGCTGAGCCAGGACGACATCACCAAGGTCCGGGTCGCGATCGCCGACCAGGCAGGCGTCGCGGAGAACCAGGTCAGTACGTCGCAGATCGGCGCCTCCTGGGGTGACCAGATCGCGAACAAGGCCGTGCTCGCGCTGATCGTCTTCCTGGTCCTGGTCTTCGGAGTGATCTGGATCTACTTCCGCGAACCCAAGGCCTCGATGGCCGCGATCATCGCGCTGCTGCACGACGTCCTGATCACGGTCGGCGTTTACGCGCTGATCGGGTTCGACGTGACCCCGGCCACCGTGATCGGCGTCCTGACGATCCTCGGCTACTCGCTGTACGACACCGTCGTGGTCTTCGACAAGGTCCGCGAGAACACCCGCGGCATCACCGGCTCGAACCGCTTCACCTACAGCGACGCGACCAACCTGGCCGTCAACCAGACCGTCGTCCGGTCGATCAACACCACGCTGATCGCGCTGATGCCGGTCGGGTCGATCCTCGTCGTCGGCACGGTCGTGCTCGGCACCGGTCCGCTGAAGGACCTGTCGCTGGCGCTGTTCGTCGGCATCGCCGTCGGCGCGTACTCCTCGGTCTTCATCGCCCCGGCGCTGCTGGCCACCTTCAAGGAGCGCGAGCCGGGCATGCAGGCGCTGCGCCGCCGGGTGCTCGCCAAGCGGGCCCAGCAGAGCGGTTCGGCCGCTGCCGCCGCGGCTCCCGCCGCCGCGCTGGTCGGCGGCGGCGGCACGGCGACCGCCGTACGGCCTCAGGACCGGCCCAAGGCCGGTACGCCGGTGCCGTCGAGCCGCCCGGTGAAGTCGACCGGTGCGGCCGGCCGGCCGCAGCCGAGCCGTAAGCCGCGCTCCAAGCGCGGCAAGTGAACACGTTGACGAAGGGTTGCTGATGCGCTCGCTGGATGAGGTCCTGACCCAGGGCATCCGCGACATCCCGGACTACCCGCAGCCGGGGGTGCTGTTCAAGGACATCACCCCCCTGCTGGCCGACCACACCGGGTTCACCCAGGTGGTCGAGGCGATGGCCGCGTTCGGCAAGGACGACGACGGCGAGGTCGTGGTCGACAAGGTGGTCGGGATCGAGGCCCGCGGCTTCATCCTGGCCGCCCCGGTCGCGCTGGCGCTCGGGGCCGGGTTCGTCCCGGTCCGCAAGCAGGGCAAGCTGCCGGCGGCGACGTACGCGGAGTCGTACGCGCTGGAGTACGGCGAGGCGACGATCGAGGTGCACCAGGACGCGTTCGCGCCGGGCGACCGGGTGCTGGTGATCGACGACGTGCTGGCCACCGGCGGCACGGTCGAGGCGTGCCTGCGGCTGATCCGGCGCTGTGGGGCCGACGTGGCCGGTACCGCCGTACTGATCGAGCTGTCGTTCCTGCCCGGCCGCAAGCGGCTGGCCGACGAGCGCGTGGATGCTCTCGTCACTGTCTGAAGTCGGACGGTTCGTCAAATCGGCGTGTTGTCCACAGGCCGTGTCCACCTCGCTGGTCGGGACCCCCTAGACTGGTGGTCTGTCGGCGGAGGGACACAACGTGGGCGAAGACCCGGCGATGACGTCAGCGGTACCCGATGTGGTGCCGCACGAGCCCCCGCGCGCGCCCGCACCGGTGCGCCCGGTCAGCTCGGCGCCGCCGCCTGCCGCCCAACCGCCGCGGATCGCGCCCGCCCGGGTGCGCGCCCGGCTCGCCCGCCTGGGTGGCACCCGCCACCCGAACCGGGCGCCCATGCTGGAGCCGCTGTTCCGGGTCGTTCGCGCGACCCACCCCAAGGCCGACCTGGCGATGATCGAGCGGGCCTACCGGACCGCCGAGAAGCACCACACCGGCCAGCTGCGCAAGAGCGGCGACGCGTACATCACGCACCCGCTCGCCGTCGCGACCATCCTGGCCGAGCTGGGCATGACCGCGCCGACGCTGTGCGCCGCGCTGCTGCACGACACCGTCGAGGACACCGACTACACGATCGCCGAGCTGACCAAGGACTTCAGCGAAGAGATCGCCATGCTGGTCGACGGCGTGACCAAGCTGGACAAGGTCAAGTACGGCGAGTCCGCGCAGGCCGAGACGATCCGCAAGATGGTCGTCGCGATGGCCAAGGACATCCGGGTGCTGGTGATCAAGCTCGCCGACCGGCTGCACAACATGCGCACGCTCGGCTTCCTGCGGCAGGAGAAGCAGGAGCGGATCGCCCGCGAGACCCTCGAGATCTACGCCCCGCTGGCCCACCGGCTGGGTATGAACACGATCAAGTGGGAGCTCGAGGACCTGTCGTTCTCGACCCTGCACCCGAAGGTGTACGACGAGATCGTCCGGCTGGTCGCCGAGCGCGCGCCGTCCCGCGACGAGTACCTGGCCTCGGTGATCGACCAGGTGCACGAGGACCTGCGCGCGGCGAAGGTGAAGGCGACCGTCACCGGCCGGCCCAAGCACTACTACTCGATCTACCAGAAGATGATCGTCCGCGGCCGCGAGTTCGGCGACATCTACGACCTGGTCGGCATTCGCGTGCTGGTCGAGTCGGTCCGGGACTGTTACGCCGCGCTCGGTGTGCTGCACGCGCGGTGGAACCCGGTCCCCGGCCGGTTCAAGGACTACATCGCGATGCCGAAGTTCAACATGTACCAGTCGCTGCACACCACCGTGATCGGCCCGCAGGGCAAGCCGGTGGAGCTGCAGATCCGGTCCTTCTCGATGCACCGGCGCGCGGAGTACGGCATCGCCGCGCACTGGAAGTACAAGGAGGACCCGAACGCACCGACCCCGGAGATGGGCGCCCCGGCCGTCGCGGACGTCAGCACGCCGAACGAGATGCCCTGGGTCCGGCAGCTGGTCGACTGGCAGCGGGAGACCTCCGACCCCTCGGAGTTCCTCGACTCGCTGCGGTTCGAGATCAACAACTCCGAGGTCTACGTCTTCACCCCGCGCGGTGACGTGATGTCGCTGCCGACGGGGTCGTCGCCGGTCGACTTCGCGTACGCGGTCCACACCGAGGTCGGGCACCGCTGCATCGGCGCCCGGGTGAACGGCCGGCTCGTCCCCCTGGAGAGCACCCTCGAGAACGGCGACGTCGTCGAGGTCTTCACCTCGAAGGCGCAGGGCGCCGGCCCATCGCGTGACTGGCTGGGCTTCGTCAAGAGCCCGCGGGCGCGCAACAAGATCAAGCACTGGTTCTCCAAGGAACGCCGCGACGAGGCGATCGAGCACGGCAAGGACGCGATCGCCAAGCAGTTGCGCAAGGAGGGCCTGCCGCTGCAGCGTCTGCTGTCGCACGAGACGCTCACCGCGGTCGCCAACTCGCTGCGCTACCCCGACGTCACCGGCCTGTACGCCGCGGTCGGCGAGAGCCACGTCAGCGCGCAGGCCGTCGTACGGCGATTGATCGAGACGTACGGCGGGGAAGAGGGCGCGGCCGAGGACTTGGCCGAAGGCCTGCGGCTCCCGCAGACGCGCGAGCGGCGGAAGCGGGCGGCCCGCGGCGACGCCGGTGTCATCGTCAAGGGTGCGACCGACGTGCTGTCGAAGCTCGCCCGGTGCTGTACGCCGGTGCCGGGTGACGAGATCATCGGCTGGGTCACCCGAGGGGCCGGCGTCTCGGTGCACCGGGCCGACTGCGCCAACGTCGCGGACCTGCAGACGCAGCCCGAGCGCATCGTCGAGGTCGAGTGGGCGCCCACCGCCCAGTCCGTCTTCCTGGTCGCGATCCAGGTCGAGGCGCTGGACCGGGCGCGGCTGCTGTCGGACATCACGCGGGTCCTGTCGGACTACCACGTGAACATCCTGTCGGCGGCACTGACCACGACCCGCGACCGGATCGCCAAGTCGCGCTTCACCTTCGAGATGGGCGACCCGACGCACCTGGGTCATGTGCTGAAGGCAGTGCGGTCGGTCGAGGGTGTGTTCGACGTCTATCGCGTGACGCAGTAGCGGCGACCGGTGGTGCTGGTTCTCGCCCACTCCGGGTCCTGTGGCGGGCCTTCCACCTCCACAGGCGCCGGGCGCGTCGTCGACACCGGCAGCCGCCGCCCACCCGCACCGATCACGCCGGCCGGCGACATGGTCGAACCGCGGCCGGGCCGGTACGCCGCATTCGCGCGACTGTGCGGCGTTCCTCAGTCTCCTGCTGCCGCCTCGGGGCCGGTGCGTCGCCACGGTCGAGGTCGGCGAGGAAGGCCTCGGCGGCCGGCGTACGGGTGAAGCGGTTCCAGACGACGTACTCGACGCGGCCGGGGGCGTCGGTGACCTCGATCGTCGTGATCCCGCTGAGCTGCGGCACGTAGGCCGACGGGAGCAGCGCGATGCCGAGGCCGTCGACGACCAGCCGGGCGATGAAGTCGGCGTTGGTCACCTCGTAGGCGACGTCGCGGGTGAGACCGGCGGCCGCGAACGCCTGATCGGTCTGCGCGCGTCCCGCCGTCCTGGCCGGGAGGTCCACGAAGACCTCGGAGGCAAGCCTGCTCAGGCTGACGGCTGATTCGCCGGCCAGGGGATGGTCCGGTGCGACCGTGGCGACCAAGCGGTCGCGGCCGAGCTCCCAGGCGTCCACACCGTGCGGCAGCGCCTTTAGATGCCTGAAGCAACTACCAGCACGCCGCCGCCGCAAGGGCGCCGACATAGGCATAAATCGCCCTGCCCCCGCGACAGCCACCACACCCGCCACCGCGATTGCCCCCTGCCCACAACAGCCTCCCCACAACCACGGCCCCTGGCGATGCGACGAGCCGCCGACGTCGGCGCGGACGATCGCCGTACGGCGAGGAGCGATCGCCTGGAGCGTCGTCGTGAAGTCAGTACTGCAGTGCCACCCCGCCCCCACCCGAGACCGCACCCCGGGCCGGACGTCTGGCTGCACGGCGGGACGGTGGTGAGCTACGACCTCGCGCGCGCGACTTTGCCTGGCCACGTGTCCCGGCCCGCGTGCTGAACAAACTGACTGGCGATCCACCTCCCAGGCCATCCAGCGTTGGTGAACGCGCCGCGGCGGGGTGGATGCAATCTCGACCCAGGACGACTGGGGCAGGGTTCCGCTCGGGCAGAGACCCTCGCGTCGAGGGCAGGTTGAGCGGTTTGAGGACCGGTACGACGATCGGCGCCGCGACGCGCCACGGAGGTTTGGCTGTGTCTTCGCCGGCGGTGGGAGCATGCGGACGCCTCAGCCGGCGGCTACGCGTGCTGAACGGCCAGCGTGCCCACCATCAACTGAACGGCGGGCGAGCCCACAACCAGTCGAACGGTGGGCGTACCCCATCACCTGTCGAACGGTGGGCGTGCCCTACTACCAGCCGAATGGCGGGCGTGCCTGCTACCAGCGGCGGGGGAGGCGGGGTTGTTGGCTGAGGTAGCTGCCTACGGCAAGTTCCAGGGCGGGGTAGCGGCCCCAGAGGTCGGGGCGGCGGACGGAGATGATGTGCCAGCCGAGTTTGGCGAGTTCGTCCTGGCGGCGTTCGTCGCGGGCTTGCTGGCGGGGGCGGGAGTGCCAGCGGTCGCTGTCGTACTCAAGGCCCAGGCGGCGGCCGTCTTCTAGCGGGGTGGGGTAGGCGAGGTCGAGGCGGTACCTGCTGACCTGAACCTGCAGGGTCGGGCGCGGGAAGCCGGCGTCCAGCAGGCGGAGGCGCAGCCAGGACTCGCCGGGGGACTCGGCGCGAGGGTCGGCGTAACCGACGATCTGGCGGGCCTGATAGCCGCGGGGGTGGTCGTTGGCGGCTGCGAGGGTGTGGAGTGTCGGCAGGTCGGTGGCGCCGGAACGGAGGATCGCGTCGACGGCCGAAAGAGCGAACGGACGAGGCAGGTGAGTCGCGAGGGCTATGGCAGTGGACGCGGGGGCTGTGACTTGGAGTCCTGCAAGTTCGACGGTCTCGGTTGGCTCAGTGGTCCAGTGCAGACCGGGTTCCTTGGACTCGCCAAGGGCTGTGGTGTTGATGCCGTGGATCCACGCGGCCGTTCGGCCGCAGGCGGCGGTTTCGGGTGGGAGCAGGAGTGCGACGGCTGCGGCGCGGAGTTCGGGGGAGTCGGGGACGCGGGCGTCGACGTACGCGCCTTTGAGGACCGGCCGGATGTCGCCGGAGCTCAGCAGCCAGTGGAGTTTGCGACCGACCTGGCGGCCTGTGAAAGGCAGGCCGCAGAAGTACAGCGGAGCGTCGTACGGGAGCATCACCGCAGGATGACTGAAAGCACCCGGTGGGTGCTTTCAGTCATCCACAGGTCAGCTGAAGTCTGACAGTGCGTTCTGGGCCTGGGTGAGCCATTCGCGGCGGGCGGCGATGGCTTCTCGGGCTTCTTTGGCCTTGCGGGCGTTGCCTTGGGACTCGTGCTTGGTGGCTTGTTTCTCCAGGTCGGTGATGAGGGACTGGAGCTGTTTGACCGTGGCCTCGGCGCGGGCCCGTGCCTCGGGGTTGGTGTTGTTCCAGACCTCGTCCTCGGCGGACTTGACGGCCTGTTCTACGGCGCGCAGGCGGCCGTCGATGGAGCGCATCGAGTCGCGGGGGACCTTGCCGATCTCGTCCCAGCGGTCGAGCAGGCCGCGGAGCTGGTCGCGGGCGGCCTTGGCGTCGTTGACGGGCAGGATCGCCTCGATCTCGACCAGGAGGGCTTCCTTGGCCTGCAGGTTGGCCTGCTGCTCGACGTTCTCCTCGGCCTGTACGGCGTCGCGCGCGCCGAAGAAGGTGTCCTGGGCGCTGCGGAAGCGGGCCCACAGTTTGTCGTCGACCTCGCGCGGCGCGGGGCCGGCGGCCTTCCACTGGCGCATCAGGTCGCGGAAGCGGCCCGACGTCGGGCCCCAGTCGGTCGACGTCGCGATCGTCTCGGCCTCGGCGGCCAGCCGCTCCTTCACGGTCGCGGCCTCGTCGCGCTTGGAGGACAGCTCGGCGAAGTGCTGCTTGCGGTGCCGCGTGTACGTCGTCCGCGCCGACGAGAACCGGTGCCACAGCTCGTCGTCGCTCGACTTGTCGAGGCGCGGTAGCGCCTTCCACTCGTCGAGCAGCTCGCGCAGCCGGGTCACGCCGTGCCGCCAGTCGGTGCCGGCGGCGATCGTCTCGGCCTCGGTGGCGATCTTGGTCTTGGCCTCGCGGGCCTCCTCGACCTTCGCCGCGCGCTCGGCCTTCTTCTTCTCGCGCTGCTGGGCGACCAGCGGGGTGAGGGCCTCGAGCCGGGTGAGGAGACCGTCGAGATCGCCGACCGCCTGGGCGTCGGTGATCGAGCTGGTCACCTTCTTCACCGCGGCGCGGGCGTCGTCGGGTGACACCGTGCCGGCCTGCACCCGCTTCTCGAGCAGGTCCACCTCGAACGCCAGCGCGTCGTACCGCCGGGTGTAGAAGGCCAGGGCCTCCTCCGGGTTCGCGTCCGGCCACTGGCCGACCGTCCGCTCGCCGTCCTTGGTCCGGACGAACACCGTTCCGTCGTCTGCTACCCGGCCCCAGCTTTCCTCGGCCACAACTCGCCCCTTCCGGCGGTATGCACTGCGCTCGTGCCCATTCTGGTCGGCCCGTGGTTCAACCAGGTGAACAGGGCTGCCCTGGGCGCGTCGGGAGCTTGTCCCGACAGCTATCACTGAACAATCACAAACTCCCCGCCTCCGCGCAACGGTGTTGCGTCACAATCCGGTGCGAGATCGGGGTCGGACGACCGGTAACCTTGGATGGTCCCGCACCCGTTCAGGAAGGTCAGTCGTGCTCATCGCCGGGTTCCCCGCGGGGTCGTGGGGTACGAACTGCTACGTGGTCGCCACCGGCCAGGGCGCTGAGTGCATCGTGATCGACCCCGGTCAGGACGCCGCGAGCGGCGTCGACCAGGTGGTCCGGGAGAACAAGCTCAAGCCGGTCGCCGTCCTGCTCACGCACGGTCACATCGACCACATGTTCTCGGTCCTGCCGGTCTGCGGCACCTACGACAGCACCGCCTGGATCCACGCCGACGACCGCCACCTGCTGGCTGACCCGATGGCCGGGATCAGCGCCGAGAGCGCGCGGATGCTGCTCGGCGGTGACCACAAGTTCGCCGAGCCGGACGACGTCGCCGAGCTGAAGGACGGCCAGGCGCTCGAGCTGGCCGGGTTGCAGTTCACCGTCGACCACACGCCCGGGCACACCCGCGGCTCGGTCACCTTCACCACGCCGTACGACGGACCGGAGGACGTCCCCGCCGTCCTGTTCTCCGGGGACGTGCTGTTCGCCGGGTCGATCGGGCGCACGGACCTGCCCGGCGGCGACCATCCGACGATGCTGCATACGTTGGCCACCAAGATCCTCCCGATGCGCGACGAGATCGTCGTCCTGCCGGGTCATGGTGGCCAGACGACCATCGGCCGGGAGAAGGCGACCAACCCCTACCTGCAGGACCTGGAGAGTTAAAGCAATGAGCAAGGTGACCCCGATCAGTGGGTTCCCCGAATTCCTTCCCGCCGACCGGATCGTCGAGCTGCGGTTCCTCGACTCGATCCGGGAGACGTTCGAGCTGCACGGTTTCGCCTCGCTCGAGACCCGCGCGGTCGAGCCGGTCGAGCGGCTGTCGAACCAGGGCGAGGACGCGGACAAGGAGATCTACGGCGTACGCCGGCTCGCGGCCGGCCCCGACGACGACGGCCCCGGCCTCGGGCTGCACTTCGACCTGACCGTGCCGTTCGCGCGGTACGTGCTGGAGCACGCCGGCAAGCTGGCCTTCCCCTTCCGCCGGTACCAGGTGCAGAAGGTCTGGCGTGGTGAGCGCCCGCAGGAAGGCCGGTACCGCGAGTTCACCCAGGCCGACATCGACGTCGTCGACAGCGGCGAGCTGCCGAACCACTACGAGGTCGAGCTGCCGCTGGTGATCGCCGACGCGCTGCGCAAGCTGCCGGTGCCGGAGTTCGTGATCAAGGTCAACAACCGCAAGATCCCCGAGGGGTTCTACCGTGGGCTCGGCCTGGACGACGTGACCACCGTGCTGCGGATCGTCGACAAGATCGACAAGATCGGCCCCGACAAGGTCGTCGAGCGCCTGGTCGAGTCCGGTGCGAGTGACAAGCAGGCCAGGCTGGCGGTTCAGCTGGCCGACATCTCCAGCACCGACACGTCGTTCGTGGAGCAGGTGCGGGCGCTCGGCGTCGAGCACGAGATCCTCGACGAGGGCCTGGAGCAGCTCAGCCAGGTGATGGCCGCCGCGGCCGAGCACGCGCCCGGCCTGCTGATGGCCGACCTGCGGATCGCCCGCGGTCTGGACTACTACACCGGCGCCGTCTACGAGATCTACCTGGTCGGCCAGGAGTCGTTCGGCTCGGTCGGCGGCGGTGGCCGGTACGACGCGCTCGCGTCCGACGGCAAGACGACGTACCCCGGTGTGGGGATCTCGATCGGTGTCTCCCGGCTGGTGCACCGGCTGGTCAGCCAGGGCCTGGTCAAGGGCAGCCGCAGTACGCCGACCGCCGTGCTGATCGCGTTGACCGCCGAGGAGGACCGCGCCGAGGCGATGCGGACCGCCGCGGCGCTGCGCGCGCGGGGCATCCCGGTCGAGGTCGCGCCGGCCGCGGCCAAGTTCGGCAAGCAGATCAAGTTCGCGGACCGTCGCGGCATCCCGTTCGTCTGGTTCAGCAACACAGCGGACGGGCCCCTCAAGGACTCAGTGAAGGACATCCGCAGCGGCGACCAGGTCCCGGCCGACCCGGCCACCTGGACCCCGCCGCAGCACGACGTACGACCCAGCATCGAAACCCCACAGGAGAACTCGTGATCCGTACCCATTCCGCCGGCTCGCTCAGGGCCGAGCACACCGGGCAGACCGTCACCCTGGCGGGCTGGGTGGCGCGGCGGCGCGATCACGGCGGCGTGGCGTTCATCGACCTGCGCGACTCCAGCGGCACCGTCCAGGTGGTCATCCGCGACGAGGAGGCCGCGCACGGCCTGCGCTCGGAGTACTGCCTGAAGATCGTCGGCACCGTCGCGGCACGCCCCGAGGGCAACGCGAACGCCGACCTGCCGACCGGTGAGATCGAGATCATCACCGAGGAGATCGAGGTCCTCAGCGAGGCCGCGCCGCTGCCGTTCCCGGTCGAGGAGCACCACGCGACGCCGGTGAACGAGGAGGTCCGGCTCAAGTACCGGTACCTCGACCTGCGCCGTCAGGGCCCGGGGGCCGCGCTTCGCCTGCGCAGCAAGGTGAACAAGGCCGCTCGCGACGTCCTGGCCGAGCACGACTTCGTCGAGATCGAGACGCCGACGCTGACCAAGTCGACGCCGGAAGGCGCGCGCGACTTCCTGGTCCCGGCGCGCCTGCAGCCGGGGTCCTGGTACGCGCTGCCGCAGTCGCCGCAGCTGTTCAAGCAGCTGCTGATGGTGGCCGGCATGGAGCGGTACTACCAGATCGCCCGCTGCTACCGCGACGAGGACTTCCGCGCCGACCGGCAGCCGGAGTTCACCCAGCTCGACGTCGAGATGAGCTTCGTCGACCAGGACGACATCATCGCGCTGTCCGAGGAGATCCTGGTCGCGCTGTGGAAGCTGGCCGGGCACGAGGTGCAGACGCCGATCCAGCGGATGACGTACGCCGAGGCGATGGCCCGCTTCGGCTCCGACAAGCCCGACCTGCGGATGGGCCTGGAGCTGGTCGAGTGCACCGACTACTTCAAGGACACCCCGTTCCGGGTCTTCCAGGCGCAGTACGTCGGTGCCGTCGTGATGCCGGGCGGCGCGGACCAGCCGCGCAAGCAGCTGGACGCGTGGCAGGACTGGGCCAAGCAGCGTGGCGCCAAGGGCCTGGCGTACGTGCTGGTCGGTCAGGACGGCGAGCTGGGCGGCCCGGTCGCCAAGAACCTGTCCGAGCAGGAGCGCGCGGGGCTCGCGGATCACGTCGGCGCCAAGCCGGGCGACTGCATCTTCTTCGCGGCCGGCCCGGTCAAGAGCTCGCGGGCGCTGCTCGGTGCCGCCCGGCTGGAGATCGGCCGTCGCGGCGGCCTGATCGACGAGTCGGCCTGGTCGTTCCTGTGGGTCGTCGACGCGCCGCTGTTCGAGCCGGCCGACGACGCGACCGCCGCCGGTGACGTCGCCGTCGGTTCGGGCGCCTGGACGGCCGTGCACCACGCGTTCACCTCGCCGAAGCCGGACTCGCTGGCGACCTTCGACACCGACCCGGGCTCGGCGCTGGCCTACGCGTACGACATCGTCTGCAACGGCAACGAGATCGGTGGCGGGTCGATCCGTATCCACCGCGAGGACGTGCAGAAGCGCGTGTTCAAGGTGATGGGCCTGACCGACGAGGAGGCGACCGAGAAGTTCGGCTTCCTGCTCGACGCGTTCAAGTTCGGCGCCCCGCCGCACGGCGGCATCGCGTTCGGCTGGGACCGGATCACCGCGCTGCTGGCCGGCGCGGACTCGATCCGGGACGTGATCGCGTTCCCGAAGTCCGGCGGCGGCTACGACCCGCTGACCGCGGCGCCGGCGCCGATCACCCCGGAGCAGCGCAAGGAGGCCGGCGTGGACGCCAAGCCGGAGGACAAGTCCGAGGCGAAGGCCGACGCCAAGAGCTAGACCCGGTTGTCCACTTGAGCAACACGCTCTCGGCAGTGGGAAAGTGACAACGCCGTGGGAATCTCCTGACAGATTCCCACGGCGTTCCCGTCCCTCCTCCCGCCCCAGGAGAACGTCATGCTCAAGCGCACGCTGTCCGCCGCCCTCGCCCTGGCCGGGCTCGGTGCCGGCTCGCTGATCGCCGCCACTCCAGCTCATGCCGTCGGCTTCCGGACCACCGCGACCAACCTCAACATCCGGTCCGACGCCTTCCTCTCGTCCTCGGTGGTCAAAGTGCTCGCCGGGCCGGCCAACGTCGACGTCGACTGCCAGAAGGCCGGCGATACCGTCACGGTGGCCGGCCGGCCCGCGACCCGGTGGTGGGCGCACCTGCCCGCCCACAACGGCTACGCGACCGTCGCCTACCTGGACACTCCCGGCGACAAGCTCCCCGGCGTACCGGAGTGCATCGTCGATCCCAATCCGCCGACCGGTGACGTGACGCTGGCCGACGTCCAGGCGATGTTCGGCAGCCGGATCGCGAACCCGACCCTGGTCAACACCGGGCTGCCGTCGCTCAACCAGGCGATGCGGGACGCCAGCATCAACACCCCGCGGCGCAAGGCGGCGTTCCTCGCGACGCTCGTGCACGAGTCGCGGCTGGAGTACAACATCCGCGAGATCGGCGACACCCGCGTGTACGGCGGACGCGGGTACATCCAGCTGACCGGTGACTTCAACTACGGCCCGGCCGGCCGGTACTTCGGGATCGATCTCCTGGGCAACCCCGAGCTCGCGCGCTCGCTGCAGTGGTCGGCGCCGATCGCGCGCTGGTACTGGACGGTCGCGCGCAACATCAACCCGATGGCCGACGCGCTGAACATGGGCAAGGTGAACGCCGCGATCGGCTACCCGGCCGGTGCGGAGGACGGGCGCCGGTGCGACTCGTTCAAGAACGCGCTGCGGTACCTGACCGGTTCGGTGCCGTCCGGGGTGATCTGCACCCGGTCGAAGGCGTACGAGGGTGACACCAGCAAGCTGACGCGGGCGCAGTTCGACGCGCTCGGGCAGGCGCCGGGCACGGTCGGCTGACCGTCGTACCGGCTCCCAGGGCACGGTGTCGTGGCAGTGACCTGTCACGGCACCGTGTGACGGGCATGGAAAGGCTTGAGTGTCAGCCAGCGTCGGTGGAAAGTGACTACGTCGCCTCGTGGGGTAGACAACTTTTCACGACGCGACGCTCCGTCCGCCCTTCCCGCCCCGGGAGCACGTCATGCGCAGATTCCGTCATCTCCTCACCGCCGCCCTGGCGCTGACCGGCCTGACCGCCGCCGGCCTCGTCACCGCCCTCCCCGCCCACGCCGCCGTCTTCCAGACCTACGGCACCGGCGTGAACGTCCGGGCCGACGCCTTCGTCTCGTCGCCCGTCGTCCGCACGCTGCCCGGCCCCACCGCGATCGACGTCGACTGCCAGAAGCTCGGTGACCTGGTCACCGTCAGCGGCGGCTCCAGCCGGTGGTGGGCGCACGTGCCCGCGCTCGGCGGGTACGTCACGGTCGCGTACGTCGCGATCCCCGAGGACAAGCTGCCCGGTGTCCCCGAGTGCGGCGGCAACCCGAACCCGCCGGCCGGCGACATCACGCTGGCCGACGTCCAGGCGATGTTCGGCAGCCGGATCGCCAACCCGTCGCTGGTCCAGACCGGCCTGCCGTCGCTGAACCAGGCGATGCGCGACGCGCAGATCAACACGCCGTACCGCAAGGCCGCCTTCTTGGCCACGCTCGTGCACGAGTCGCGGCTGGAGTACAACATCCGCGAGATCGGCGACACCCGCCCGTACGGCGGTCGCGGGTACATCCAGCTGACCGGTGACTTCAACTACCGGCCCGCCGGGCAGTGGCTCGGCGTCGACCTGATCGGCAACCCCGAGCTGGCGCGGGACCTTCGCTACAGCGCTCAGATCGCGCGCTGGTACTGGACCGTGGCGCGCAACATCAACCCGTACGCCGACCAGCTGAAGATGGGCCGGGTCAACGCGGCGATCGGCTACCCGGCCGGTGCCGAGGACGGTCGCCGCTGCGCGACCTTCCAGACCGCCATCGCGTACCTCACCGGTCAGCCGGCGCCGGCCGTCAACTGCAGCCGCACCGGCAAGCTCGCCGAGGACACCAGCAGGTTGACCAGGGCGCAGTTCGAGGCCATCGCGGGCAAGTAGACACGCCCTAGGGAAGTCGAGTGGTGAGCCAGGTGTGGTCTGGGGTGAGGTAGTCGACCTTCCCCAGGCCCGCCTCGGCGAGCAGGATCTCCAACGCGTCGTCGGTGAAGTTCTGGACGACGACGCGTTGGCTCCAGGTGCGCCCGGCCACCGTGTGGGTCATCGTGGCCGCGTCGATGTCGCCGGGCAGGTGGTCGACCTCGTGGATCTCCAGGCGGTGGTCCGGGCGTTCCATCACGCGAGGCTCGGCGAAAGAGGCTCGGTCGTGGCGTTGGAGGACGACGACTCCGTCCGGGCGTACGTGGTGGACGCAGGTCGCGAGCAGGCGCCGGCGTACGGCCTCGTCGGGGGCGTTGATCAGGAACGACATCATCAGGACGACGCCGAAGCGGCGGTCGAGGCGGAGCTCCTCGATCGACGCGCAGACGGCCTCGGTGGGGACGTGGGCGAGCATGTCGGGCGACTCGTCGACGGCGACGAGTTGGTGGCGCCGGGCGAGCGATGTCCATGCCGGTCACGTTAACCTCAACAGCATGACCTCGGTGCCGGTCGACCTGTTACCGCACCTGCGGCGGGCGCGGGATGTTGCTGACCGCAACTATGCCGAGCCGCTCGACCTGGCCGGGCTGGCGCGGGCCGCGGGCGTGTCGAAGTACCACTTCCTGCGCTGCTTCGCCGCCGAGTACGGCGAGACGCCGATGCAGTACGTCACCCGCCGGCGGATCGAGCGCGCCACCGACCTGCTCCGGGCGACCAACCTGACCGTGACCGAGGTGTCGATCCTGGTCGGCTACTCGGCGCTCGGATCGTTCACCCGGCGGTTCACCGAGCTGGTCGGGGTCAGTCCGTCGGAGTACCAGCGGACGCAGGCCGGGGCGCGGATCCCTGGGTGCTACGTGTTCATGCTCGGGCTGAGCTCCGCAATTCCGGCGAAGCCGGACGAGGCCCTGGCGCCGTACGGTCGAAGGACCAACGACCCCGAGGAGCAGCAGTGATCACCAACGTCCACCTGGTCACCGTCTACGTCAACGATCTCGACGAGGCGAAGGAGTTCTACACGACCACCCTCGGCTTCGTGCTGCGCAACGACATCACGCTGAGCCCCGAGTTCCGCTGGGTGACGGTCTACCAGCGCGACCACCCCGAGCTCGAGCTGGCGCTGATGATCCCCGGCCCGCCGATGGACGAGGAGTCGGCGGCCGCGATCCGCCGGATCATGGCCAAGGGCATGATGCACGGCGTCGGCCTGGCCGTCGACGACTGCCGCAAGACCTTCGACGAGCTGGTCGCCAAGGGTGTCGAACACATCCAGGAGCCGTCGGAACGCCCGTACGGCGTGGAGGCGGTCCTCAGAGACAACTCCGGCAACTGGCTGGTCCTCGTAGAGCAGCACCCGTACGCCGCGGAGGACTTCGCCTGATCCTGCTTGACACTCTCCGTTTGTATCAATACATTTAATACAAACGGAGGGAGCGTGGTGGAGATGGATCTGTTGTGGCTGATCGGGGTCATGGTCGTTGCCTTGGCCCTGCTCTGGGTCTTTCGCAAGAAGTCAGCGAAGGCGGAAGTCGATCGGCTGGTGCAACGCGGCGGGCTTCCGCCGGAGCCGGAGCTGGTCGCCGGGGCTTTGCGGTGGCACGAACGCCGGCAGGGAGTCCTGGTGGGTGGCACGCTGATCGGTGTCCTGGTGGGTGGGGCGATCATCGTGCTCGCCGACCAGGCGCTGGAGATCGACCTCGTCGCCAGCGACGGGCTGGATGTCCGCCTGCTCACCTGGATGCTCGCGGCCGCGGCCGCTGCCGGTGGGGTGACCTCGCTGCTGCACAGCTACCGGTCTGTCTTGGCGGTCCGCGACGACGGCCCTCGGATCGCCGCGCTGCGGCAGCGCCGGCTGACCGACTACCTCAGTCCGGTGGAGGTCGCGGTCCACTACAGCGCGGTGCTGCTGCCGTTGGTCGCGGTGGCGCTCGGGCTGGTCGTCCTCGGGAGTGACGATCATCCGTCGAGTGGCTGGATCCTGATCGTCAGTGGGCTGATGGCTGTTCCGCTGTGCGTGGCCGGTCTGTGGCTGCAGCGGCTGGCGTTGGAGGTCAACCAGACCTCCTCGGGTGAGGCGGAGCTGCGCTGGCAGGAGGCACTCCGGGCCGCGACCCTGCGCGATCTCGGGGTCGGGGTGGTGTCCGTCAGCTGGCTGCTCGGGGCGTCGGTCCCGCTGTCGTTCGAGTGGCCGAGCGACGTCCCCGGCTTCGTGGAGCCGATCGCGGCCGGGCTGTTCGTGCTGGCGATGGCGGCGCTGTGCGTGGTCTGGTCGATCGCGGCGAGCCGCCGCGGCCTGCAGAGAGCGCAGCGGGTGGCCTGATGGGAACCTCACTGGTGGTCTTCGGTGTGGCGCTGGCCCTCGGGTTGGTGGCCGTGGTGTGGGTCTGGCGTGACCGCAAGGCGACCGGTCTCAGGGACGCGTACCGCCTGGTGGAGGCGGGACTGCCGAACGAGCGCGAACTGATCGACGCCGCGGCGGCCCGGTTCGAGCAGCGGCAGATGGTGTCGACGGTCGGTGGCGCGCTCGGCGGTGCGGTCGGTCTGGGAGTGGTCGCGTACGTCGGGGCCGCACTGCCCGGGATGATCTGGTCCGCACTGATCGCCACCTTCGGTGTCGGCCTCGCGATCTGCTGGATGCACTTCAGGTCGGTCTCCGCCGCCCGAGCAGCCGGCCCGCGGGCAGCGTCGCTGCGGCCGCGCCGGCTGACGGACTTCCTGGTGTGGCCAGAGGTCGTCGTCCAGTACGGCGCGCTGGTGCTACCGCTGGCTGCCATCTGGCTCGGCGTACTGGTGGTGACGGGCGGTGACCGCCCAGGTCGTGGATGGGCGCTGCTGGGCGGGGCGGCTGTCGCCTTGGTGATCTACGTGATCGCGCTGGCGCTGCAGTCGCGCGTGCTCAGGCTGAGCCAGGCGGCGACCGGTGAACTCGAGCTGCGCTGGGAGGAGGCGATGCGAGCGGCTACGCTGCGGGAACTGCGTGAGGTGATGACGTGGTCGTGCTGGTTCCTGGGGGCAGGGGCGGCCATCTCGTTCGAGTACCCGGCGTCGGTGCCGTCCTTCGTCGAGCCGCTCATGCTTGTCCTGTTCGGGCTGGGAGTCGTGGTGATGGGAGTCGCGCAGGTGTTGGGCGCAACCAAGTGGGGGCTGCGGCGTTCGCAGCGTGCGTTCGGATGATCATCACGGTGGATCCGGCCGCCACTCGGCCGCCGTACGAGCAGGTGCGTGGTCAGGTCGAGCAGTTGATCCGGCGTGGTGAGCTGGCGCAGGGGACGCGGTTGCCGACCGTGCGCCAGCTGGCCGGGGATCTCGGGCTGGCGGTGAACACGGTCGCCCGGGCGTACAAGGAGCTCGAGGCGGACCGGCTGATCGAGACCCGCGGGCGCAACGGCACCTTCGTGCTCGCCTCGCGCAGTGAGGTCGACGACGAGGAGACCCGGGCGGCGGCGACGGTGTTCGCCCGTGCGGCCCGCCGCGCGGGCCTCAGTCTGGCCGAGGCAAGCCGGGTTCTGGACGAGGCCTGGTAGCTCACCTCGGAAACGATTCCAAATTTCTCTCCGGACAACGTTGTCGAGCTCTGTACAGCGTGTAGTGCCGTTGTTACTGTCGCCCGCATTTGACAGCGATGTCAGCGACAGGGGAGTGGTCACGATGGTCTCGAGACGAACGTTCCTGGCGGGTAGCGGCGCCGTGGCGGCCGGTGGACTGGGCTGGTTCCAGACCGGATCCGCCGCCGCGGCCGGCCAGGCCGGCCAGGCTTCCGGTCAGGTCGGCAGCGGTCTGGTGAGCGCTGCGACCGAGAGCGGAGGACGGCGGTTGCTGCCGTCCTTCGCCCGCCCGAAGCACCTGCACTACGGCGATGTCACCAAGCTCAGCGGTGGCGATCAGACCCTGCTGACCACCTTGCAGGGCGTGGTCAACCGCAGCCGCCCGGAGCTCTACTTCTCCTTCTCCACCATGGACAACGACGGAGTGGACGCGCGCTGGCTGCGCGACTCCGGCGTCCCCAGCACCCGGTACGCCGATCCGCTGGACCTGGTCGCGAAGTACAAGCGCCGGATCCGCGGCGCGATCCTGCACGACCCGGAGGTGCCCGACTCGCTCAACGTCGCGACCACCCTGGCCGGTCTGGAGAACGCCGTCGTCGCCGACGCGGCCCAGGCCAAGGCGCACGGACTCCGCGTCGTGAAGGACCTGCGCGGGATGTTCGACGACGACCGGGTGAAGACCTACCGCTGGCAGCTCACCAACCTCTTCCCGCGCTGCTCGCACCAGCTGCTCGCCGGTCTGCCGCCGACCATGGTCGTGCAGACCGAGAACGTGAACTGGCGCGAGATCGCCCGGGAGACCCGGCAGATCCGCGACGAGTCCAACCGCGGCACGTTCACCCTCGACGTCTCGCCCGCACTCGGCCAGGACGTCGTGTACGTGCGCTTCCAGGACTCCTTCGGCAACGACGGCTGGGGCCCGTCGGTGCTGTCGGTCTCCGCGAAGGCGAACGGAACGACCATCGCCACGTTCGCGCCCGGCACGCCCGAGGAGGCGCCGTACCTGTTCGACGGCCTGAACTCCTCGATCGGTGCCTCCGGCAACCGTTTCTCCGACGGTGGTGGCTACTTCATCTACCAGTTCACCCCGCCCGCCGGGACGACGAGCCTGACCGTCACGGTCGAGATGTGGAACCAGTACCTGGTCACCGCCACCGACACCGCGCCGACCCGGATCGAGCCGTTCCCGTACTTCCGCGACTACGTCGTCGCCACCCGGTCCCTGGTCAGCTGGCTCCCGCCGAACGGCCCGACCGGCGACCTGCTGCGCGAGCACTTCGCCAAGGTCGGCCCGACCACGCCGTACGCCGGCTGGTTCGCGAACGACGTCGCGGGGGAGTGGAGCGGGGTCGACCTGGCCGCGCAGGGCGGCTCCGAGGTGCTGCCGGCCGACTTCTACATGAACGGCACGGTCCACTCCGGTGTCGTGGCGCCGATCTCGGACAAGGTCAGGAAGTTCACCCCGGTCAAGCCGCAGAAGAAGATCTACGTGACGCTGACCTTCGGCGAGGGCGACAACGTGCAGTACTGCCAGCGGCACATGCGCGACCTGTGGGACGACCCGCGCCGTGGCGACGCCCCGGCGAACTGGACCGTCAGCCCGCTGCTGGCCGACATCGGTCCGGGCATCCTGAGCCACTACCAACGCACCGCGACCAAGAACGACCTGCTGGTCTGCGGCCCGTCCGGCGCCGGGTACACCTACCCCGGTGCCTGGCCCGCCGACCAGCTGGACGCGTACCTCGAGCTCTCCGGGACCTACGTACGCCGTACCGGCATGGACCTGGTCTACGCCTACAACCACCGTGTGGATGACGAGTGGGTGCCGTTCTCGGAGGCGATCGGGCGCGCGTACGCCAAGCACACGCCGATCCGCGGCATCATCCAGTCGTGGGAGAAGGGCGACCTGCTCGTCCGCCGGGGAGGCCTGCCGGTGATCGGCAACTTCTCCGCGCCCGGCAAGGCCGCCGAGTACAAGGCGGCCCTCGACGAGCACACCAAGGCCTGGACCGGCGACGCCCCGCTGTTCATCGCCGGCGGGGTGAACGCGTGGTCCTGGACCCCGACCGATGTCGCCGAGCTCGCCGAACTGCTCACCGCGCCGTACGAGCTGGTGCTGGGCAACGTGTTCTTCGACGCGCTGAACAAGGTGCTCTGACCGGCGCCTACCAGCGGTGGGCGACGTCCACGACGAGACGGTGGGCGTTGCCCGGGCCGGTCAGCAGGTGGGTCCGGAACGGCAGCCGGGCCCGGACGCCGAGCGCCAGGGTCGTCCGGCCCTCGAAGCTGCCGGCCCAGGCCACCTGGCGGAAGGTGTCGTAACCGCTGACGTTCGACACCTCGCGCAGGCTCTTCAGCGGGTACGTCGGGCGGCCGGCGTCGTCGTACGCGGGGGCCTCGACGTCGATCCGCAGCGTCGCGCCGCCGCGGGCCGGGATCGGGTCGCCGGAGCCCTCCTGGTAGACGGTCGGGACGTAGTACACCTGGTACGCCGTGGCCGGGCCGGCCAGGTCCACCACCAGCCGGTCGAAGCACGCGTGCCGGCCGGTACGGATGTTCTCGACCGTCGCCCACCGTAGCGTCTTGGTTGCCTCAGGCAATGAACCCCAGCCGGTGGCGCACTCGGCGGACGGCCGGGCGGCGGTGGTGTCGGGGGCCCCGCCGACGGCGGAACCCGCGGGGAAGGCGGCGACGGCCAGCGCCGCCAGGCCGGTCACGATCGTGGTGCGGACAGGGTGTCGAACGCTGCTGAACATGGTCATGGTCGTTCTCCCTTCCGATGCTCACTGGGTAGACGCCCTAATAGGGATGACGGTTGACATCGCGGCGAGGAAGATGGCTCCCGATGACACAATCCGCTGAGCTCCTCGACGTCTTCCACCGCCGCATCCGCCTTCCGGACGCCGACACGATCCCGGGCTGGAAGGTCGAGCACGACGGCCCGGTCCACCGCTCGTACGCCGAGGGGCCGGGTGGCGGCGGCTTCGTCGAGACCCCGCGCGGCCTCGGCGACGACCCGGACGCGGTGATCGGGCGCGAGCTGGGGTTCTTCCGTGAGCGCGGTCTGGCCTTCGAGTGGAAGACCTACGCGTACGACGAACCGGCCGACCTCGGCGAGCGGCTGGTCCGGCACGGGTTCGTCGCCGAGGACCCGGAGACGCTGATCCTCGGGGACGTCGAGACGATCCTCCAGCGGCCGCCGGCGCTGCCGTCGAAGATCGTGATCCGCGACGTCGAGGACGCGGCGGACTTCCACCGGATCGCCGTCCTGACCGACAGCTTGTGGAACAACGGTCTCGAGCGGATCGAGGAGCAGTTGGCGGGGGAGGCGCGGATGTTCCCCGACCGGCTGGTGGTCAGCGTGGTGGAGAACGCTGTGGACGCTGATGGCCCAGTGCTGACCTCAGGGTGGATCCGGTTCCATCCGGGGACCGGGTTCGCGAGCCTGTGGGGTGGCGGGACGCTGCCGGAGTGGCGGCGGCGCGGGCTGTACTCGGCGATGCTGGTGCACCGGGCCCGGATCGCCCGGGAACGCGGGTACGAGTACCTGCGGGTCGACGCGTCGCCGGGCTCGAGCCCGATCCTGCAGAAACTGGGGCTGCACGCGGTGACCACGACCACGCCGTACACCTGGACGCCGTGAGCGCCCCCGCGCGGTAACACGCGGGTCGCCGTACGGAACGACCGGGTCACGTTGTACGTTGCGGAGATCATGGCTCTGAAACTCACCTCGCGCTTCCGCCGGCTCCTGCAGCGCCCCGGCTCGATCGACCTCGGCCCGTACGAGAAGCTGACCGTCGCGGTCGGTGAGGCGGGCGAGTCCTCCACCGGGCTCACCGACGAGGAGCTGACCGAGGTGGTCGCCGAGATGCGGACCGAGGGCGGCCTCGACGAGGACGGCCTGATCGAGTTCCTCGCGCTGGCCCGCGAGGCCGGTGAGCGCGCGATCGGCGAGCGGGCCTTCGACGGCCAGATCGTCGGCGCGCTCGCGCTGCTGCAGGGCCGCGTCGTCGAGATGGCGACCGGTGAGGGCAAGACCCTGGCCGGCGCGTTCGCCGCCGCCGGGTACGCGATCGGTGGCCGCAAGGTGCACGTGCTCGCGGTCAACGACTACCTGGCCGAGCGTGACGCGGAGTGGATGGAGCCGCTGTACAAGCTGCTCGGCGTCACGGTGAGCCACGTCGGACAGGCCTCGTCGCCGGAGGAGCGCCGGGCGGCGTATCAGGCCGAGGTCTGCTACGCGCCGGTCAGCGAGGTCGGGTTCGACGTACTGCGTGACCGGCTCGCCGGCGACGTCGCGGACCGGGTGTCCGCCGAGCCGGACGTGGCGCTGGTCGACGAGGCCGACTCCGTGCTGATCGACGAGGCCCGGGTGCCGCTGGTGCTGGCCGGTGCGACCCGGTCCGAGGAGTTGGACGACGACGTCGTCCAGCTGGTCCGGACGCTGCGCGCGGGCGTGGACTACGAGGTGGACGGCGACGGCCGGTCCGTCGCGCTGACCGACAAGGGCACCGACACCGTCGAGGAGCACCTCGGTGGGATCGACCTGTACGACGACGCGAACCTCGACAAGATGACCCAGGTGAACGTCGCGCTGCACGCCGAGGTGCTGCTGCGCAAGGACGTCGACTACCTGGTCCGCGACGGCAAGGTCAACCTGATCAACAACAGCCGCGGCCGGATCGCCAAGCTGCAGCGCTGGCCCGACGGGCTGCAGGCCGCGGTCGAGGCCAAGGAGGCCGTGCCGGTCAGCGAGAGCGGCGAGGTGCTCGACAGCATCACCGTCCAGGCGCTGATCAAGCGGTACCCGAAGCTGTGCGGCATGACCGGTACGGCGGTCGTCGTCGGCGAGCAGCTGCAGGAGTTCTACGACGTCGAGGTCGCGGTCGTCCCGCCGAACACGCCGAACATCCGGATCGACGACACCGACCGGCTCTACCTGACCGTCGAGCAGAAGAACACGGCGCTGGTCGAGCACATCAAGGAGATCCACGAGACCGGGCGGCCGATCCTGATCGGGACGCACAGTGTCGAGGAGTCCGAGCAGCTCAGCGACCGGCTCGAGGCGGCCGAGGTTCCGCACGTCGTACTGAACGCGAAGAACGACGCCGAGGAGGCCGCGATCGTCGCCGAGGCCGGTGTGCCGGAGACGGTCACCGTGTCGACGCAGATGGCCGGGCGCGGTACGGACATCCGGCTGGGTGGTCGGGACGGATCCAACGGGCGCGAGCGGGCTGCCGAGCTGGGCGGTCTGTACGTCGTCGGGACCGGTCTGCACGCGTCGCGGCGGTTGGACGACCAGCTGCGTGGACGCGCCGGGCGGCAGGGTGACCCGGGTGGGTCGCTGTTCTTCGCGAGCCTGGCCGACGAGCTGGTGACGCGGTACTCGATCACGTCCGGGCTGCGGCCTTCGCCGGACAAGGCCGGCCGGCTGACCGACAGGAAGGCCGTCGGGACGCTGGAGCACGCGCAGCGGGTCGCCGACGGTGCGAACGCCGAGCTGCTGCGGACGACGTGGTCGTACAGCCGGCTGACCGAGCAGCAGCGGGCGATCGTGCTGGACACGCGGGAGAAGATCCTGGTCGACGATCTCGCGGCGGAGAAGCTGGCGGCCTCGTCGAAGGAGCGGTACGACGAGCTGGTCGAGGCGCACGACGAGGACGTGGTGAAGGACGCGGCTCGCCGGATCGCCCTCCACCACTTCGACCGCCGCTGGACCGACCACGTCGCTTATCTGGCCGACCTGCGCGAAGGCATCCACCTGCGGTCGCTGGCCGGTGGCATCGTGCACCTGAAGCCGATCGACGAGTTCAACAAGTCGGCGATCGCGTCCTTCGACACCCTGATCGACGACGCCTGGAAGGACGCCGCCGAGACCCTCTCGACCGCCGAGATCGGCGAGTCCGGCCTCGACGAGGAAGCCTCCGGCGTCCCCCGCCCGACCGCGACCTGGACCTACCTCGTCAACGACAACCCCTTCGGCACCGAAGCCGACCGAATCCTCGGCCGCCTCCGCAACGCCATCAAGGGCGACGAGTTGGTCACGGTAGAGGACAACACCCCGGTGGAACTCGCCGACGAAGACCTCCCCGAGGAACTCCGCGACCTCGACGAGGACGACCTCTCCGACGAGCTTCCGGAGGAACTCCGCGAAGCGGAGGACGACGAGGACGACGACGAGGGCGGGAAGAAGAAGTAGCTGCCGCTCGACCTGTCGGTGGGCGTAGGTAGGCTCGACGGGTGACCGAAGGCCTGTTCGATCTTCCTGGTGCTCCTGCTCCCGCGCGTGGGGGTGGGAGTCTGGCGGACGCCGATCACACGTCGGCGCCGTTGGCGGTGCGGATGCGGCCTCGGAGTCTGGACGAGTTGGTCGGGCAGCAGCATCTGCTGGCGCCGGGGTCGCCGTTGCGTCGGTTGGTCGAGGGCGACCAGCCGATGTCGTTGCTGCTGTGGGGACCGCCGGGGACGGGCAAGACGACGATCGCCGCGGTCGTCTCGCACCAGACGAATCGGAAGTTCGTCGAGTTGTCCGCGGTGACGGCTGGTGTGAAGGACGTCCGGCAGGTGATCGACGCTGCCCGGCGGGAGCTGTCGCGGCCGGGTGGGGCTGTCGAGACGGTGCTGTTCATCGACGAGGTGCACCGGTTCACGAAGGCTCAGCAGGACGCGCTGCTGCCGGGCGTGGAGAACCGGTGGGTCACGCTGGTCGCCGCGACGACCGAGAACCCGTTCTTCTCGGTGATCTCGCCGCTGCTGTCACGCTCGTTGCTGCTGACGCTGGAGTCGCTCACCGACGACGACATCGCCGTACTGCTCGACCGCGCGCTGATCGACGAGCGCGGATTGAACGGCGAGTTCGACCTGGCGGCGGACGCGAAGGACCACCTGCTGCGGATGGCCGGCGGCGACGCCCGGCGTGCGCTGACGTACCTGGAGGCCGCCGCCGGTGGTGCCAGGGCGAAAGCAGGAGCTGAGCCCGATGGTGACAAATCCGTACTGATCGATCTGAAGACCCTGGAGACCGCCGTCGACCGCGCCGCCGTGCGGTACGACCGCGCGGGAGATCAGCACTACGACGTGACCTCCGCGATGATCAAGTCCATCCGAGGCTCCGACGTCGACGCGGCGATGCACTACCTGGCGCGGATGGTCGAGGCCGGCGAGGACCCCCGCTTCATCGCGCGCAGACTGGTGATCTCCGCGAGCGAGGACATCGGCATGGGCGACCCGACCGCGCTCGGGGTCGCGATCGCGGCGGCCGAGGCGGTGCAGCTGATCGGCATGCCGGAAGCCCGGATCAACCTCGCGCAAGCCGTCGTCGCCCTCGCGCTCGCCCCGAAGTCGAACGCCGTCATCACCGCGATCGACTCCGCGATCGCCGACGTGAAGGCCGGCAAGGTCGGCCCGGTCCCGCCGCACCTGCGCGACGCGCACTACGCCGGCGCGAAGAAGCTCGGCCACGGCTCGTCGTACCAGTACTCGCACAACGACCCCCGCGGCGTCGTCCCGCAGCAGTACGCGCCGGACGTCGTCGACCAGGTCGACTACTACCAACCCACCCGCCGCGGGGGAGAAGCCGCGTACGCCGACCGCGTCGCCGCCATCCGCAAGATCCTCCGGGACCGTTAGTCCTCGGGGTAGGGCATCGAGCGGCGTTCGTACGGCGACGTCAACTGCGCCAGCAGCTCAGACGTCCAGAACGTCTCGCCGACCGTCAGTTCCGGGCCGCGTCGCAGCAGCAGGATCCGTTCGAAGTCCTGCTGCAGGACGGCGTCGCCGTCCTCCGCGTCGAGCAGTACGACGACGAGCCGCACCATCTCGGCGTTCTGCACCGCGAAGTCCGCGAACTTGTCGAACCGGAAGCCGACCGCGATCTCCGGCTCCTCCAGGACCAGGTTGGCCCGGCCGTCGAAATGGACGGTGACCAGCAACCCACCAACACTCTTGTACGCCGAGACCGGCCCGGTCCACTCCACCGCGGTCAGTGGCGGGACGAGCAGCGCACCGATGGCGTCCGGCGCCGTCGTACTGCACAGCTGAAAGGTGTACTCGATCGCCACCCGGCCGACTGTAGGCCGCCCCCGGGCCACACTTGGGCCGGGTTGTGACCGTCCGCACTCACATGTCCCGGTTCGCCATGACGCACACCTCCCATCGGGCTGCCCCAGCAGTCAATCCGGTGTGGCGGCGACCCGGCACTGTGTTCGACGGGCGAGCAACTGATGGACAGTCGCCGGTTGTCCACAGGAGGCGAACAGCCGAGTTGGTGAGGGACTGTGATCTGGGGGATGGTGTCCTGGAGCGGAGTGCGGTAGGGGCGCGCGATAAGGTCGGGCGGTCCACGTGGTCGCAACGGGAAGGTGGATCGTTTCCAATGAGCGTCGGTGAAGTCGCGGGGCTGATAGCGGCCTGCGCGCTGCTCGTCCTGGTGGGCCTGCTGGCCTACCCGATCCTGAAGCTGGGCAAGGTGCTCGACGAGACCCGGCTGATGGTGAAGGGCGTGTCCGACTCCAGTATCCCGTTGCTCGGCGAGGTCACCGAGACCGTCGCGACGACCAACGCGCAGCTGGCCAAGGTGGACACCATCACCGACAACGCGACGACCGTGACGACCAACGCCGCGGCGCTCGCGTCCTTGTTCGCGGCGACCGCGGGTGGTCCGCTGGTGAAGGCGGCCGCGTTCACGTACGGCGTGCGCAAGGCGCTGGGCGACAACCAGCGCCGCGACGTGGCCCGCCGGGTGAAGGACGACATGAAGTCCGAGCGCAAGGCGCGCAAGCGAGGTGACCTGTGATCAAGCGGATCCTGTGGTTCGTGATCGGCACCGCCGTCGGCGTCTACGCCGTCACCCGGCTGAAGAAGCGGGCCCAGGTGCTCGCGCCGGAGAGCCTGCAGGCCTCGGCGGACAAGATGGCCAGCGCGATCCGGCACTTCGGCGACGAGGTCCGGGCCGGGATGGCCGAGCGGGAGACCGAGCTGCGGGACGCGCTCGGGATCGACACAGCGGCAGCACACCAGACACAGCGTGAGGACGACCGGTAACACCCATGGAAACCAGTGAGATCAGGCGGCGGTTCCTGCAGTACTTCGAGGACCGCGGTCACACCGTGGTGCCGAGCGCGCCGTTGCCGTCGCCGGACCCGAACCTGCTGTTCAACGTGGCCGGGATGGCCCAGTTCGTGCCGTACTTCGTCGGCCAGCAGACGCCGCCGTACGCGCGGGCGACCAGCGTGCAGAAGTGTGTCCGGACCCTCGACATCGAGGAGGTCGGCAAGACCACCCGGCACGGCACGTTCTTCCAGATGAACGGCAACTTCTCCTTCGGCGACTACTTCAAGGAAGAAGCCGTCCAGTTCGCCTGGGAGCTGGTCACCAAGCCGCAGAGCGAAGGTGGCTACGGCTTCGACGAGTCGGTCCTGTACGCCTCGGTGTACTACGAGGACGACGAGGCGATCGACATCTGGAAGCGGGTCGCCGGACTGCCCGACGACCGGATCGTCCGCCTGGGCATGAAGGACAACTTCTGGTCGATGGGCATCCCGGGCCCGTGCGGCCCGTGCTCGGAGATCCTGATCGACCGCGGCCCGCAGTTCGGCGCCGACCGGGACTGGGAGGCGGGCGACCGCTACCTGGAGTTCTGGAACCTGGTCTTCATGCAGAACGTCCGCGGCGAGGGCGGCGGCAAGGACGGCTACCCGATCCTCGGTGAGCTGCCGAAGAAGAACATCGACACCGGTCTCGGCCTGGAGCGGGTCGCGTACCTGCTGCAGGGCGTCGACAACATGTACGAGATCGACGAGATCTTCCCGGTGATCGAGAAGGCCTCGGAGCTGAGCGGCCGCAAGTACGGCTCCGAGCACGTCGACGACGTGCGCTTCCGCGTGGTCGCCGACCACGTCCGCAGCGCGCTGATGCTGATCGGCGACGGCGTCACCCCGGGCAACGAGCAGGGCGGCTACGTCCTGCGCCGCCTGCTGCGCCGCGCGATCCGTTCGATGCGCCTGCTGGGCTACGAGGACCCGAGCCTGGTCGAGCTGCTCCCGGTCAGCCTGCAGCAGATGAAGAAGTCCTACCCCGAGTTGGAGGCCGACTTCGGCCGGATCAGCCAGGTCGCGTACGCCGAGGAGGAGGCGTTCCGCCGCACCCTGACGGCCGGGACGACGATCTTCGACCTCGCCGTCCGCGACACCAAGGCCGGCGGCGCGCACCAGCTCGAGGGCGCGAAGGCCTTCCAGCTGCACGACACCTACGGCTTCCCGATCGACCTGACCGTCGAGATGGCCTCCGAGCAGGGCCTGAACGTCGACACCGAGGGTTTCCGCTCGCTGATGAAGGAGCAGCGCGAGCGGGCCAAGGCCGACGCGCGGGCGAAGAAGGCCGGCCACGCGGACACCTCGGGCTACCGCGAGCTGCGCGAGTCCGGGACGACCGAGTTCACCGGGTACACCGAGCTCGCGACCGACTCGCGGGTCCGCGGTCTGCTGCGCGACGGCGTCGTGGCGAATGTGGCCGAGCAGGGCGAGACCGTCGAGGTCGTGCTCGAGAAGACCCCGTTCTACGCCGAGTCCGGTGGCCAGATCGCCGACGCGGGCCTGATCGTCGCCGACGGTGTGAAGCTGAAGGTGCTCGACGTCCAGCGGCCGGTCAAGGGCCTGATCGTGCACCGCGTCGAGGTGCTCGAAGGAGTCCTCCAGCCGGGCACGGACGTGCACGCGCAGGTCGACCACGACTGGCGGATCCAGGCCTGCCAGGCGCACTCGGGCACGCACGTCGTGCACGCCGCGCTGCGCCAGGTGCTCGGCCCGAACGCGTTGCAGAGCGGTTCGTACAACAAGCCCGGTTACCTGCGGCTCGACTTCGCGTGGTCCTCGGCGCTGGACCAGGCCACCCGGTCGGAGATCGAGGAGGTCGCGAACCTCGCCGTACGGCAGGACCTCGCGGTCTCCGCGCAGTACATGACGCTCCCGGAGGCCCGGGAGTGGGGCGCGCTGGCCCTGTTCGGCGAGACGTACGACGAGCAGGTGCGCGTCGTCGAGATCGGCGGCCCCTGGTCGCGCGAGCTCTGCGGTGGCACGCACGTGAAGCACTCGTCGCAGGTCGGTGCGCTGACCGTGACGAGCGAGTCGTCGGTCGGTGCGGGCGTCCGCCGGATCGAGGCGTTCGTCGGCATGGACGCGCTGCACTACCTCGGCCGTGAGCGGTCGCTGGTCCGGCTGCTCAGCGAGAACCTGAAGACCCGTCCCGAGGAGCTCCCGGCCAAGGTCGCCGACCTGGCCGAGCGGCTGCGGGCGGCGGAGAAGGAGCTGGAGAAGGTCCGTGCGGGCCAGGTGCTGGCCGCGGCGGGCGACCTGGCGAAGAGCCCGAAGGACGTCTTCGGCGTCGCCTTCGTCGGAGCCCGTACGCCGGACGGCGTCGGCGGTGGCGACCTGCGCAAGCTGGCGCTGGACGTCCGCGGCCGGATGCCCGCCGACAAGCCGGCCGTGGTCGCGCTGGTCGGCGTGAACGACGGGAAGCCGGCCGTCGTGGTCGCGCTGAACGACGTCGCCCGCGAGTGGCGGCTCAAGGCCGGTGACCTGGTCCGGGTCGCCGCCGAGCAGCTCGGTGGCCGAGGCGGCGGCAAGGACGACGTCGCCCAGGGTGGTGGCACTGACCCGGCCGGTACCGACAAGGCGCTGTCCGCGGTCGAGCACGCCGTCGGCCAACTGGTCACGGGCTGACCAGCATGAACGGATCCGCATGCCCCCCGGCTGAGGCACACTGATGCGCCGGGGGGTGCGGATCGCGCTCGACATCGGGGACGCCAGGATCGGCGTCGCCAGTTCCGACCCGCACGGGATCCTGGCCACCCCGGTGGAGACCGTACGGCGTGGGCCCGGGGACCTTGACCGGATCGTTACGCTCGTACACGATCTCGAGGCGTTCGAGGTCGTCGTCGGGCTGCCTCGTTCGTTGAACGGGGGTGAAGGGCCGGCGGCGGTCAAGATCCGGGAGACCACGGAGCTGATCCGCCGGAAACTGGCGGCCGGCCAGGACAACCCGATCGGGACGGACGGAGTGGAACAGGTGCGGACGGCGACGGTGCGGATGGTGGACGAGCGGTTCACCACGGTCACCGCCGAGCGGATGCTGCGGGAACGGGGTAAGAAGGGCGCCAAACGGCGCGCGGTGGTCGACCAGGCCGCGGCGGTCGTGATTCTGCAGCACGCGCTCGACTTCGAGCGGGAGACCGGCAACCCACCCGGGAGGCCCCTGTGAACGGAACAGCGGTGGTCGAAGGATGAGCAGGACGTACGGCGACGTGGACCCCGGTGACGACCTCGACGTCGATCTGGGCCTGCGCCCGGAGAGCCGGACCGAGCGGCGCGCCAACCGCAAGAAGCAGCGCGCCCGGCGCGGCTTCGGCTGCTTCGCGGGCATCGTCTCGCTGGTGGTCGTCGCCGGGCTGATCGGCGGCATCATGTTCGGTTTCGGCAAGGGCCGCGACTACCTGGAAGGCCTGTTCGCCGCGCCCGACTACGAGGGCGAGGGCACCGGCTCGGTCCAGGTCGAGGTGACCAAGGGCCAGAGCGCGCAGGCGATCGCGGACACGCTGGAGAAGAAGGACGTGGTGAAGTCGGCCCGCGCCTTCGAGCGGGCCGCCCGCGAGGACCCGCGGAGCACGCAGATCCAGGCCGCGACGTTCACGCTGCGCAAGAAGATGTCCGCCAAGGCCGCGCTGGCGCTGATGCTCGACCCGGCCAAGTCGATCCGGGTCACCCGGGTCGGGGTGAACTCCGGCTGGACCAAGGAGCAGGTCGCGCAGAAGCTGCAGGAGAACAAGACGGTCAAGCTCCCGCCGGGCTCGGTCGCGGCCGCGCTGGCCAAGCCCTGGTCGCTCGGGCTGCCGTCGTACGCGAACAACAACCCGGAGGGCTTCCTCTACCCGGGCACGTACGACGTCCCGAAGAACGCGACGGCGTACACGATCCTGAAGCTGATGACCGCGCAGTTCGCGAAGACGCAGGCCGAGCTGAAGCTGCCGCAGGTCGCGCAGCGCAAGAAGCTCGACCCGTACCAGGCGGTGATCGTGGCCAGCATCGTCGCGGCGGAGACCAACCGCTCCGACGACTACGGCAAGGTCGCCCGGGTGATCTACAACCGGCTGGCCCGCGACATGCGGCTGCAGATGGACTCGACCGTGCACTACGTGACCGGTCGCAGCGGTGGGGTGTTCACCAGCGACGAGGAGCGCGACTTCGACTCGCCGTACAACACCTACAAGTACCGCGGGCTCCCGCCGACGCCGATCAACTCGCCGGGCAAGGACACCCTGCGGGCGGCGCTGAACGCGACACCGGGGCCGTGGCTGTACTTCACGCTGGTCAACCTCGACACCGGTGAGACCGCGTTCGCGACCACGGACGATGAGCACCAGGCCAACGTCGCCAAGCTGCAGGCGTGGTGCCAAGCCCACAAGGGTCGCTGCTGATGGTTCGTTGTGCCGTGCTGGGTTCGCCGATCGCGCACTCGTTGTCGCCGGCGATGCACCGGGCGGCGTACGCCGAGCTCGGGCTCGACTGGCGGTACGACGCGTTCGAGGTCGGCGAGGACGAGCTGCGCGGATTCCTCGCCACGCTGGGTGACGACGTCCGCGGGCTGTCGCTGACGATGCCGTTGAAGCGGGTCGCGCTGGACCTGGCGGACACCGTCGACCCGGTCGCCGAGCTGATCGGCGCGGCGAACACGATGCTCTTCGAGCCGGACGGGTCACGCTCGGCGCACAACACCGACGTACCGGGTCTGGTCTCGGCCTTCGCCGAGCGGGGGATCACCGGCGCCGACACGGCCGTGGTGCTCGGTGGTGGCGCGACGGCGGCCTCGACGCTGGCGGCCTTGCGTGGCGGGTTGAAGGTCAGCGAGGTGACGCTGGTCGTCCGGGACCTGGCGAAGGCCGAGCGCCTGCTCGACCTGGCGGCTGCGCTCGACCTGAAGACCTCGGTGACCGACTTCCAGCAGGTCGAGCAGATCGGCGGCTTCGACCTGTGCGTGTCGACGCTGCCCGGTGGGGCGGTCGACCCGTGGGCGGAGCACTTCGCCCAGGTCGCGCCGGTGGTCTTCGACGTCGCGTACCACCCGTGGCCGACCCAGCTGGCGCTCGTGGCGCACCGGATCGGTACAGAGCTGTTGAACGGCCTTGATCTGCTCGTGCATCAGGCGACCTTGCAGGTCGAGATGATGACAGGTAGGTCGCCCGCGCCGCTGGCGGCCATGAGGGCCGCCGCGCGTGAGGAGCTCGACGATCGTGAGCCACAGTGAGGATCTCTGGAACCGCCGTACCGTCCTGAAGGCTGGTGGACTGCTCGCCGCCGGGGCACTGGCGACCGCCGCGGGAGCCGAGGCGGTGCACGCCGCGTCAGGCGCCACCGCGGCGCCTGACTGGGCCGCGCTCGATCGCGCGCTGAAGGGTGCGCTCTTCCGGCCGGGCCAGACCGGGTACGCCGCGTCGCACCAGCTGTTCAACCCGCGCTTCGACTCGGTCCAGCCGGCCGGCGTCGTCCGGGCCGGCAGCGTCGAGGACGTCCGGCAGGCGATCCTGTTCGCGAAGAAGAACAAGCTGATCTGCGTCCCGAAGGGCGGCGGTCACTCGTACGTCGGCGCCTCGGCGGTCACGAACGGGCTGATGGTCGACGTCGGCCCGCTGCGCGGACTCACCTACGCGAGCAACGCCGTCCAGATCGGCGCCGGCGCCCGCCTGTACGACGTCCACGCCTACCTCGACAAGTTCGCCCGGTCGCTGCCCACGGGGACCTGCCCGACGGTCGGCATCGCCGGCCTCGCGCTCGGCGGCGGGATGGGGATCCACACCCGGACGTACGGGCTGACCAGCGACCGGGTGCTGTCGCTGCAGGTGGTGACCGCGGACGGCGTCGTCCGGACGGCGAGCCCGACGCAGAACGCCGACCTGTACTGGGCGCTGCGCGGTGGAGGCGGCGGGAACCTCGGCATCGTCACGTCGTTCCGGCTGGCCACGATCGGTGCCGGCAAGCTCGGGTTCTTCCGGCTGACCTGGCCGGAGTCGCAGGCCGCCGCCGTCGTGCGCGGCTGGCAGCGCTTCGCGCAGGAGGCCCCGGCGTCGTCCTGGGCGAACCTCCACATCACCGGGAACAGCAATGGCACGGTCTCGATCCACGTGGTCGGTGTCTCGACCACGGGCTCGGCGACCGCCGCCGCGGCGCAGCTGGAGTGGTTCATCGGTGCCAAGGGCGCGACCCGCTCGATCTCGGTGAAGACGCACATGGAGGCGGTGACCTACCTCGGCGGCGGCACGACCAGCCCGCGGCAGGGCTGGCTGGCCGGTTCCGACGTACTGCGGGGGCCGATGGACACGGCGACGATCAACAGCGCGATCGGTGCGGTGCGGACGGCCGCCAAGGCGAAGGTCGCCGCGTCGGCGATCCTCGACCCGCTGGGTGGGCAGGCGGCGAAGCAGCCGCCGGGTGGTTCGGCCTGGCCGTGGCGGTCGGCGCTCGGCGTCATCCAGTGGTACTCCGGGCTGCCGTCACACCCGACGACGGCTCAGCTGCGCGCTGCTCAAGGCTTCGTCACCAACGGGCATCACGCGGTGACGAAGTTCTCGGCCGGTGGGTACATCAACTACCTGGAAGCCGGTCGCTCCAACCCGTCGTACTACGGCGGCAGCCTGGCACGGCTGCACGCGATCAAGGTCAAGTACGACCCGACGAACTTCTTCCACGCTCCGTACACCTTCGCCTGAGTACTGTCCTCGCCATGAAGACGTGGCGTGTGGTCGCAGGGATGCTCGCGATCGGCCTCCTGCTGGGCGGGATCACTCCGGCGTGGGCCTGTGCCTGCGGCGGGTACCTGGCCGACGCCGAGTCGCGGGCCCGCGCCAACGGTGAGCAGGCGCTGGTGAGCTTCGACGGCACGACCGAGGAGATCGTGCTGTCGATGGCGATCCAGGGCTCGTCGAAGAAGGCCGCCTGGATCATGCCGGTGCCGGCCGCGGCGCAGGTGACGCTGGGGGAGTCGTCGACGTTCGAGGACCTCGCGCGGATCACCAGACCGAAGGTCGTCGAGCGGACGACGTACTGGCCGTTCAGGGATCTCGGGATCTTCGGCGGCCGCGGCGGTGACACCGCGGGCGCGGCGCCGGGGGCCGGGGTCGACGTGCGGGAGCAGATGGTGCTCGGGCCGTTCCAGGTCGTCCGGCTCGGCGGGTCGAGCGCGGCGGAGGTGACCGGCTGGCTGCGGACCAACGGGTACACCGTCCCGCAGACGCTCGGCGACAACCTCACGCCGTACCTGGCGGAGAAGTGGGAGATCGTCGCGGTCAAGCTGGCGCCGAAGGAGACCGGCGGGTCGCTGGGCGGGGAGACGCCGCCGCTGAAGCTGTCGTTCGCGTCGAAGCGCATCGTGTACCCGATGCGGCTGAGCAAGGGAGCCACGACGAGCCAGGCGGTCACGGTGTACGTCGCCGCGCCGTACCGGGTGGACGCCTCGACCGTGCCGGACGCGTCGCTCACGCCGGAGCTGCTGTACGCCGGGCGGGTCGAGGATCTCGCGGCGCCCGCGAACTTCCTGACCGCCTACTCGGCGTACTTCGCGCAACCGGGGCGGGTCACCAGCGACTACGAGTTCACCAGGGCGGCGACCGACGACGCCTTCCAGCGGACGACGTACGTGACGCACAACGAGACGTTCTGGAGCACGCTCGGCGTGATCGTGCTCGGGCTGCTTCTGCTCGGCGGCGGCGCCGCGGCGGTCGCACGGCGGATCCGCTGAGTTGTCCACAGGGGTCCCGCGGGCGGGGTTCCCGATCGTCTAGGCTGCGGCATCGTGCCTGATCTGATCGCCGGAGTCGTCGCAGCGGTGGTCTGTGCCGTGGCCGCGTACCTGATCGGGCCCTGGCTGCTGCGCCGGATCCCCGAGCCGATCCTGGACGAGGGACAGACCAAACTCCTGTACGCCGAGCTCGCGACGCCGCGGGCCGCGGCGTGGTGCGCCGCGCTCGCCGGCGTCGCGGGTGGGCTGGTCGGCTGGCGGATCGGGTTCTCGGGTGGCTACGCGGCGTGGATAGCGCTGGCGGTTTCGGGGGCGGTGCTCGGGTACATCGACGCCCGGACGCGGTACCTGCCGTCGGCGATCATCTGGCCGACGTACGGGGTGGTCTCGGGGGTGCTCGTCGTCACGGCGGCGGTGACGGGGGAGTGGGGGTCGCTGCGGCGGGCCGCGATCGCGGGGCTGATCGGCTTCGGGGTGTTCTACCTGCTGTGGTTCGTGTTTCCGCGCGGCGTCGGGTTCGGCGACGTGCGGCTGTCGGGGCTGCTCGCCGTCGCGCTGGGCTGGCTCGGGTGGGGCGAGTTCGTCACCGGCCTGTACGGCGGGTTCTTCCTCGGCGCGGTGCTCGGCATCGTGCTGACGGTCGCGAAGGTCTTCAAGCGCAAGGAGATGTTCCCTTTCGGGCCGTTCATGCTGGCGGGCGCGGTGGCCGGCGTCCTGGTCGGTGGACCGCTGGAACGCCTGTACCTGGGGTGAAACAAGCCTGATGGCTGACGGCGCGAGTCCGCCGTCCGGTTGATGCCGCGGCCCGGTGGCGCCGACTACGGTCGATAGCTCCACCGACCTAGGAGTCCGTCGTGCCGAACCTCAGTCGTCGTGGGCTGCTCGCAGGCAGCGCCGCCCTGATCGCCGTCCCCGCCACCGCAACCACCGCGTCCGCCGCCGCCGATCGCGGGCCGAGCGGCGAGAAGATCCTTCCCGGCGACGTCCGGTTCGCCGACCTTGTCCAGCGCGGCACGAACCGCCGGTTCGTCGCCGCCCCCGACTACGCCCGGGTCGTCCGCTCGCCGCAGGACGCCGTCGCCGCCGTGCAGGACGCGGTCCGCGCGAACAAGCGGATCGCGGTCCGCGGCGGCGGCCACTGCTTCGAGGACTTCGTCGACCACAGCGACGTCGAGGTGCTGATCGACCTCTCGCAGTACGACGAAGTGACCTTCGACGAACGCCGGCGCGCCTTCTCGATCGGCGCCGGCGCGACGCTCGAGACCGTCTACAAGGCGCTGTTCTACGGCTGGGGCGTGACCGTGCCCGGCGGCGGCTGCCTCGGTGTCGGCGTCGGCGGCCACTTCAGCGGAGGCGGCTACGGGCCGCTCTCGCGCCGGTACGGCTCGGTCGTCGACCACCTGTACGGCGTGGAGGTGGTCGTCGTGGACGCCCGCGGCCGCGCCCGTCTCGTGCTGGCGACCAGGGACAACGAGCACCGCGACCTGTGGTGGGCCCACACCGGCGGTGGCGGCGGCAACTTCGGCGTCGTCACCCGGTACCTGCTCCGGACCGCCGGCGCGCGCGGCGCGGACCCCGCCAAGTTGTTGCCCAAGGCCCCTTCGTCGCTGCTGTCGACGATCACGGTCTACGACTGGAACACGATCACCAAGGCCGGCTTCCTGCGGACGCTGCGCAACTTCTTCGACTTCTACGAGCGCAACAACGCGCCGGGTTCGCCGTACGCGACGCTGTACAGCCCGTTCATCCTGACCCACAAGTCGGCCGGCGGGTTCCTGCTGTCGACCCAGATCGACGCCGGGGTGCCGAACGCCGGTCAGTTGCTGAAGGACTTCAACGCGGCGATCGTCGAGGGCGTGTCGCCGGCGCCGCAGGTGGTCGACCAGGGCGAAGGGCCGTTCCTGCAGCGGACGATCCAGCGGTCGATCGCGGAGGACATCGCGCCGAGCCGCGCGAAGTACAAGGCGGGCTACCTGCGCAAGAGCTACACCGCCGCGCAGTTCGAGACGATCTACGAACACCTGACCGACCCGACGTACCAGGGGCCGGAGAGCAGTCTGCTGTTCGTCCCGTACGGCGGCCAGGTGAACACCGTGCCGCCGGACGCGACCGCGACCGCGCAGCGCGACGTGGTGATGAAGATGGTGATGGCCGCGAGCTGGGAGGACCCGGCGCAGGACGCCCGGCACCTGGAGTGGGTGCGGGCGACGTACCGGGACATCTACCGCGAGACCGGCGGCGTACCGGTGCCGAACGCGGTGAACGCCGGGTCGTACATCAACTACCCGGACGGCGATCTGGCCGACCCGGCGCAGAACACCTCCGGCGTACCGTGGCACGCGTTGTACTACCTCGGCAACTATCCGCGACTGCAGCGGATCAAGAAGGCCTGGGACCCGCGCAACGTGTTCCGGCACCGGCTTTCCATCGAACCCGCCGAGTGAGAAGCTGTCCCGGCCCTTCGATCGGAGGGCCGGGAGGCCGGCAATCGGGCGGACCGCCTCGGCGGGTGGTTGACGCACGAGCCGGCCTACTGACCGGCCGGGGCGCCGGGCCTGATCCTCGGGGGACGGGCCGGACGCCCCGGCTGCCGGTTCACCAGCCTGGGTAGCGGTTCCGCCACGCGGTCTCGGGGCCGTACTCGCCGTGCAGGCGGTCGCGGCGGGTGTACTCGAGCACGAGATCGTCGGCCAGCTGGAGGATCACGCCGCGCCCCTCGACGGCGAACACGAGCTCGGCCGGCAGCGCGGTCTCGCCGTGCAGCGCGCCGAGGAGGTTGCCGCAGATCGCGCCGGTGGAGTCGCTGTCGCCGGAGTGCGTGACGGAGAGCGCGAGCGCGTCGAGGAACTGGCCCGGCTCGGGCCGCGCGAGCGCGGCGTACACGCCGATCGCGAGGGCCTCCTCGGCGATCCATCCGCCCCCGAGCAGCTCGACGGTCGCCGGACCGGGCGCCGGCACGGGCCCTGCCGCCAGCTCCCGCGCCCTGATCAAGGCCGCCGTGGTCTCCTCGTGCGCTTCCTTCCGTGCAAGTAGTTCCAGCGTCGCATCCAGTGCACTGTCGAGGTCGGCCCCTTGAACGATCTGATGGATCAGCAGCGCCAGTGCCCCGCTCGCCAGCTTGCCGGTCGGATGCCCGTGCGTGTACCCCGCCGACTCCGCGGCGGCATCGAAGACCCACTCCGCGTTGCCGTCGTACGGCAGCAACCCGAACGGCGCCGACCGCATCACGCCACCGCATCCTTTGGAGTCGTTCACCGCCTGTACGCCGAACTTCCCACTCTTGCGGGCCTCGGTCAGCGCACTCAAACACGTGTTCCCCGGCGCCCGCCGCGCATACAACCACTGCTCACCCTGCAACCACCCGTCCCGCTCCCCGCTCGGCCCCGGCAGCAGCTGCGTGTCCAGCCACCGGTCGAACGCATGCTGCGTGACGGCCACGGTCAGCCCCAGCCCCCGATCGGTCCGTACGCCGGCCCGAATCAGCCCTTCGACCGCGAACAGCGTCATCTGCGTGTCGTCGGTCACCGTCCCCGGCGGCCAGTTGTTGCTGCCAGCAACGAACGTCCGAACCCCGTCCGGGTGCTCGGCGACGATGCTCCGCCCGTCCCGGAACTCCACCGGCCCACCCAGCGCGTCCCCGATCGCCCCACCGAGCAGACAACCACGGACGCGCGCCCGGTACTCCTCTTCCACCCGCCGCTCAACCATGCGAGCGACTGTAGTGGTGGGGGAGGCCGGACGCGCCCGGCCTCGGCTGCTCAGTCCGGGACGGGCTCGAAGCCGCCCGCGGCCCAGCGGCGGTGCGAGACGTCCTTCACCCGCTCACCCAGCGACTGCTCCCGGCAGTTGCGCAGTGCCTCCTCCAGTGCCTCCGGCAGTTGCGCCGTCAGGACCTGGCCCGGTGCCTCGACCCGTGCGGGCGCGGCGATCTCCCCGGCCAGCAGCTCCAGCCGCGCGCCCGAGTTGACCAGCGTGCGCGGATCGAGATCAGCCAGCAGATCCTCCAGCTCGTACTCGACCTTGTGCTCGTCTCTGGGCACGCCGATGTTCACGCTGGTCGCCGGGCGCCGCCCGCAGTTCTCACCCACGTGGTAGTAGCTCGACGGCCAATACAGCAAGTCGCCCGGCTCCACCTCTACCGCGAAGGATGACGGCACGAAGCGCGCGTAGTCGACGACACTGCTCACCGGTTCGTCCCACGGCCGCTCGGCCCAGAACCGCATCCGCTTGCGCTCCCGCAGCCCGAACATGAACGTCGCGAACCGGTCCTTGTGCACACCGACCGGGCTGTGGTCGTAGTTGCCGTGGAACATCGTCGTGATCGCCCCGGTGAGCGGCAGCCCGACCTGCGCCCACAGCCCGCCGAAGAACTCCTTCTCGCGCGACCACAGCGCCCGGTCGAACGCGTGGAACCCGCTGACGATCAGCGCGTACCCACGCTCCCCGAGCCGCTCCGCCAGTCGCTGCTCGTACTGGTCGAACGAGCCGTCTGCGGCCGCCGGCAGCAGCTCCTGCCGCTCACCCTGCTGTGTCCGCTCGACGGTGAACTGCGCCGTCGGCTGCCCGTCGTACTCCTGAGCCCGTACGGCGGCCGCGAAGACCTCCTCCGCGACGAAGGGCATCGGCCGCACCCCACGGACGAGGACGGGCCGCTTGTCCCAGTAGTGCTCCGCGAACTCGGCCCAGTCCAGCCGGTCCACGGTCACCAGCTCGGTCATGCCACCACCTCCACAGCTCGCAGCGAGTGCAACCGACGCAGCAACGGCAGGTAGGCGTCGTCCTTCACCAGCACCTCACCTCGCTCCAGCTCGGCCAGCAGCGCATCACCGCCGCCGATCGCGAACGCGTGCCCGTTGACCGCCCACAACCATCGCTCGCCGTCAGGCATCCGGTAGACCCGCGCGGCCGAGCGCACGCGGAGTCCGGCGACCAGCTCCGACCGCTGCGGCGCCGGGACTGGCTCCAGCGCCGCCGCACTGACCCGGCTCGCCCACTGCACCCGCAGGCTCCGCTCCACCTCAGCGCTGCTGCTCAACTCGGCCAGCCCGTCAGCAGTCTCCACCAGCGGCTGCATGAGCTGACCGGCCTCTGCCATCCGCAGGTACGGCGTCGCATCCGTCCCGCGTTGTCGGTCCAGGCCCGCGAGCAGCAGCTCGGTCACCTGCCGCGCCGCCAGCTTCCCGTCGACCGGCACCAGCAGCCGCAGCCACAGGCAGTCAGTGCCGATCACGTCTGCCCCTCCGGCCGGCCAGGACAGCAGGTCGCCCTCCTCGCCGGCGAGCGACGCTCCTCCGACCGCTACCTCCAGCCGGCCGTGCAGCACCCAGACGAGGGTCACGTACCCGTCAGCGCTCAGGTGCTGCGACAGCCCGTCCGTCACCACCAGCTCCGACGCCACCGGAACCACCGGTACGCCGATCCGCTCCCACAGCGGCTCGATCAGCGCTCGCACCTGCGACCAGACCGAGTAGTCGAGCACGAGCGGCTCCCTCACCCGCAGGAGGAACGGCTCAGCCTGGCGATGCAGGTACTGCTTGAGGAACTCGTCCTCCGGCCCGGGCAGGAGCTCGCCCGGTGCTCCGACCCGCCCGCTGGGCTGCTGGAACCGCACCTCCGGCAGCGCCAGGAACCGGGTCCCTTCCCGGAACGGCGTCGCGGCCGCCAGAACAGCGCAGTACGCCGTACTGACGTCGAGCGGTGTCCGGCCGCCGGTGACGCGCAGCGGGTCGGTCTGCCAGGGGAGTGCCGTGAAGGCTGTCCAGTCGGTCATGAAACCTCCGAGGTGGCGAATCTGCGCCGCAGCCGCGCGGCATAGTCGGCGAGCGGCTCCAGCCCGAGCGCGGCGCGGCGTCGGTCGACAGTGACGGGCTCGGCGAGCGGACACGGCACGAGCTGCCCGTCGACGGCGTGGAACTTGGTGCCGTAGACCTGTGGCCGGTCTTCGGTGATGCAGAGCGCGTCGGTCAGGTAGGCGACGTGGCGACCCGGTACGTCGACCGCCGCGGTCAGCAGGTCCAGGCAGGTGCGCTGGAACTCGGCGTGGGACTCCAGGTGCTGCACGAGTCGGCAGGCGGACTCGGCGGCTTCTTCACCGACCATCAACGGCCCGGGCCAGCCGTGCTCGTCGATGACCTGCCGGAGCCAGGCGCACGCGGTGGAGGTCAGCTTGGTGAGTCGCTCGGCGATCGTGTCGTCGGTGAAGCGGGTGTCGGCCCACTGCGATCGCCAGCCCGCGTCGACGCGGTCGAGCTTCAGCAGACGCTCCCGGATCGCCACCACCTGGTCGAGCGCTGCCAGCTGCAGCGTCACCTTCTGGCCGGTCCAGCGGTAGCAGATCCATCGGTTGGCCCACTCGAAGGCCACGGCGCCGTGGTCGGCGTCCTTCACGGCGACACGGGTCTCGTCCTCCAGCAGGAGCCCCTCGGTGGCGATCGGGGCGACCGCGTCGCGCAGGGCGACGCCGAGGCGCGACAGGGTGAGTCCCTTGGCCCAGTCCGCCGGTGGCGGGCTCGGCTGGTCCGTCTGCACGGCCGGGCCTTGGTCGTTCAAGTAGTGGAGGCGCCCGTCGGTCCTGAAGTAGTACGGGACGTCCTGCCTCGCCAGCTGTTCCCACTCGCTCGCGCTGACGTCCTCGGGGAACGGTGTGCCGTCGAGCAGCCAGTCGTCGAGCATGTCGCTGTAGCGGTCGGTCGAGCGCAGCAGGACCCGAGCAGTCGCCGGCTGCTCGAGCACGGCGTGCAGCTTCGGCACGTTGCTGCACATCAGCGTCCAGGCGTCGAACATCCCGCGCAGGAAGCGCGTGAGGTGGGCGCCGTAGCCGATGCCGCCTGCCGTGTCAGCGACGACTGTCCTGGTCTCCTTCCTGGCCCAGGAGCTGGTCCGCCGCCAGGCCTGCGGGCCCTCAACCCCTTCGACCAGGCAGACGGTCGGTCCGTCGGCGGCGCAGGGGCGCGGCTCGGTCTCCAGCCCGACGTGGTGGTGCTGAGCGCCCTCCCCGGCGACCAGTCCGGTCTCCGACAGACGCCGTACGTCGACGAAGGCCAGCTCCAGGTCGATCGGGTACATCAGTGGGTCGGCGCCGCCGGCGTACAGGTTGCCTTCGCTGAGATCGGTGATGCCGAAGGCGAAGCAGGCGGCCGCCAGCGAGCCGGCCCGGTGCCAGAACAGCTCGGGCTCGGTCAGCACCGTCCCGGCGAGCCCTTCGCGGATCTCTCCCCACTGGGAGGGGCGGTCGATCCACTCGTGCCACGAGTAGCCGTCGCGGGGGAGGAGGTCCATCACCGGGAGCCTGATCTTGTCCGACAGGCCGTTGAGCACGGCGAACGCGGATTCCTCGCGCGCGAGGAAGAGGTGGTCGACGTCGGCCGGGCGCGGCTTGTAGACGACCGTGTGCCCGGGGAAGTCGACGCGCAGCACCCGGCGGCCGCCGTTGTGGGTCTCGCCGTCGTGCGCGGTCAGGCCGGTCACCGGCCGCCGCGTGTCGAACCAGAGCAGCTCGGCATCGCGCTCCAGGCGGTGCAGGAATTCCCGCAGAAATGCGAGGAAGTCGTCCGCCGCGCGCCCGGCGTGAAATCTTGGTGCGGCACCGGAAAGGCAGGCGAGAAATGCCGGACCGATCACCGGCCCGAACAATGCACCGTTCATCGGGTGCAGAATTCCGGGGTCGAGCTGGTGCGGGAATTCTCGCCGCAGGCTATCGCAGCCGGTGGTCAGGGTGGCAACCATTTCGAGGAGACTCGAAAAGCCTGCCCGATCGAGCAGACCCGCGACCAGGCCGGCATCCGCCGGGCCGCCGAGGTGCCGCTCGACCCGGACCAGGCCGTCCGGCCCGGTCGTCACCACCGGTGGGAGCAGTCCGGCCGCCGTGCGGGCGTGCACCGCGAACACCAGTGCGTCCCGGGCCGCTCGCACGGCGGCCGGATCGGTCACCGGGTCAGAAGTCGCAGTAGACCCGGACGCAGGTGCCGGCGGCACCTTCCGCGCCGGTGGCGGGCAGTTCCTGCTCCAGCTCGCCGATCACCAGGTCGAGCTCGTGGGCGTTGTCCATGAATCCTCCTCGGTCATTCTTTCCAGAAATCCTCTGACACCGCACCGACGTTCGGCAAGCACGGAAAGTTTCCGGTTGGCAGCAAGCGGTCATTATCTGGATTCCGGCCCGGAGTTCTGTCTAGTCTTCGAAATCCTGTCATCCCTATCCGGCGATCCCGAAGGAGTCAGACATGGACAGCATTCACACCGACGAGGCCCGCGAGCTCGACCTGGTGCTCGGCGACCTGGAGACCGAACTGCCCGCCGCCGAGGCCAAGATCGGTACCTGCCGCGGCGGGATCTACTGCATCTGATCCCAGCGTCCGGACCGGGATCTTGCATCCCGGTCCGGGCCTTCGGGTGAGACTGGCGACGGGCCGTCACCGGCCGCGTGAAAGAATCGGCCCCATGCTGCGCTGGCTCACCGCCGGCGAGTCGCACGGACAAGCGCTCGTCGCCGTACTCGAAGGTCTTCCCGCAGGCGTTCAGGTCACCACGGATCACGTGGCCGACGCCCTGGCTCGTCGTCGGCTCGGCTACGGCCGAGGCGCCCGGATGAAGTTCGAGCGGGACGAGGTGACCTTCCTGGGCGGATTCCGGCACGGGCTGTCACTCGGCAGCCCGATCGCCATCCAGGTCGGCAACACCGAGTGGCCGAAGTGGGAGCAGGTGATGGCTGCCGACCCGGTCGACCCGGAGACGCTGGCCGAGCTGGCCCGCAACGCGCCGCTGACCCGGCCGCGGCCCGGTCACGCGGATCTCGCCGGGATGCAGAAGTACGGGTTCGACGAGGCGCGGCCGGTGCTGGAGCGGGCGAGCGCGCGGGAGACCGCCGCCCGGGTCGCGCTCGGCGAGGTCGCCGCACGGTTCCTGCAGCAGGCGTACGGCGTGACGATCGTCAGCCACGTGGTCGAGCTCGGGACCGTCAAGGCGCCGTACGGCGTACTGCCGTCGGCCGCGGACGTCGAGAAGCTGGACGCCGACCCGGTGCGCTGCCTGGACGCGGACGCGAGCAAGGCGATGGTCGCCGAGATCGACGCCGCGCAGAAGGCCGGCGACACGCTCGGCGGAGTCGTCGAGGTCGTCGTCGACGGTCTGCCGCCCGGCCTCGGCAGCTACGTGCACTGGGACCGGCGGCTGGACTCGAAGCTGGCCGGCGCGCTGATGGGCATCCAGGCGATCAAGGGCGTCGAGCTCGGCGACGGGTTCGAGCTGGCCCGGACGCCGGGGTCGCAGGCGCACGACGAGATCGTCGCCGAGGACGGGACGGTACGGCGGACGAGCGGCCGCTCGGGCGGCACCGAGGGCGGTATGAGCACCGGCGAGACGCTGCGCGTGCGCGCCGCGATGAAGCCGATCGCGACCGTGCCGCGGGCGCTGCGGACGATCGACACCGCGACCGGCGAGGCCGCGGCGGCGCATCACCAGCGGTCGGACGTGTGCGCCGTACCGGCGGCCGGGATCGTCGCCGAGGCGATGGTCGCGCTGGTGCTGGCCGACGTGTCGCTGGAGAAGTTCGGCGGGGACTCGCTGGTCGAGACGACCCGCAACCACCGGTCGTACCTGGACGGCCTGCCGGGCACGATCCAGCCGCGTGCGTGGGGTGCGGAGTGAGCGACGCGAGTGTGCCCGGCGACGCCCGTTCCGGTGAGGCCCGTTCCGGCGAGGTCCGGTCGGGCGAGGTCCGGTCGGGCGAGGTCCGGTCGGGCGAGGTCCGGTCGGGCGAGGTCCGGTCGGGCGAGGTCCGGTCGGGCGAGGTCCGCTCTGGCGAGGCCCATTCCGGTGAGGCCCGCTCCGGCGAGGCCCGGTCCGGCGGCGCCGGCTCCGGCGAGGCCCGCTCCGTCGGCGACCCTTCGGCGCCCGCCGGCGCTTCGGCTGGGCCGGTCGTCGTACTGGTTGGTCCGCCCGGCTCGGGCAAGTCGACGGTTGCGGAGCTGCTGTCGGCCAAGCTCGGCGCTGTCCATCGCGACACCGACACGGACGTGGAGACCGGGGCGGGCAAGCCGATCTCGGACATCTTCGTGGACTCCGGGGAGCCGGTGTTCCGGGAGCTGGAGCGGGCGGCGATCGTCGCGGCGCTGAAGGCTGACGGCGTCGTCCTGTCCCTGGGCGGCGGCGCGATCCTCGACGCCGACACCCGCGCGGATCTGGCGGGACACACGGTCGTCTTCCTCGACGTCTCGATCGGCGAGGCCGCCAAGCGCGTCGGTCTGGGGGTTGCCCGGCCGCTGCTGCTCGGCAACGTGCGGACCCAGCTGAAGAACCTGATGGACGCCCGGCGACCGCTGTACGCCGAGGTCGCCAAGCACACGGTGACCACCGACGGCCGGTCCCCGGAAGAGATCGCGCGCGAGATCGTGGAGCACCTCGGATGACCGACAGCACCACCGGCCCAACGCCGCCCGCGTCCGGCTCGGCCGGCTCCGCCCCGGCGGCTTCCGGGTCCGTCACCACCCCGGCCGGCTCCGCCCCAGCGACCTCCGGGTCCGCCACCACCGCGGGTGGTTCCGCCCCGGCGACCTCCGGGTCCGCCACCACCACGGGTGGTTCCGCCTCCGCCCCGGCTGCGGTGGGCTCCGCCCCGGGCGCGGCGCCTGCCTCTTCCCCGTCCGCGGGCTCCGGCGTCGCCCGGCGGATCACCGTCGCGGCGGCCGCGCCGTACGACGTTGTCATCGGCAACAACCTGCTCGGTCAGCTGCCCGGACTGCTCGGCGACGACGTCCAGCGGGTCGCCGTGATCCATCCGCGCGCGCTGCGCACCAGCGGGGACGCGATCCGCGACGACCTGGTCTCGGCCGGGTACACCGCGCACGCGATCGAGATCCCGGACGCCGAGGAGGCCAAGTCCGCGGAGGTACTCGCGTACTGCTGGACGGTGCTCGGGCAGGCCGGGTTCACCCGGTCGGACGCGGTGGTGTCGATCGGTGGCGGGACGACCACCGACCTGGCCGGGTTCGTCGCGGCGACCTGGTTGCGCGGGGTGAAGGTCGTGCACATCCCGACCACGCTGCTCGGCATGGTCGACGCGGCCGTCGGCGGCAAGACCGGCATCAACACGGCCGAGGGCAAGAACCTGGTCGGCGCGTTCTGGGAGCCGGCCGGCGTGCTGTGCGACCTGGCCGCGCTCGAGACCCTGCCTCGCAACGACTACGTGAGCGGGCTCGCCGAGGTCGTGAAGTGCGGGTTCATCGCCGACCCGGTGATCCTCGACCTGGTCGAGAAGGATCCGGCGGGCGCCGTCAGCCCGGCGTACGAGCACACCGAGGAACTGATCGCCCGCTCGATCCAGGTGAAGGCCGACAGCGTCGGTGCCGACCTGCGCGAGCGGACGACCACCGCCGGGGGAGCGATCGGGCGCGAGGCGCTCAACTACGGCCACACGCTCGGCCACGCGATCGAGCGCACCGAGCGGTACAAGTGGCGCCACGGCGCCGCGATCAGCATCGGCATGGTGTTCGTCGCCGAGCTCGCCCGCGCGGCCGGGCGGCTGGACGACGCCACCGCCGATCGCCACCGCGAGGTCCTGCAGTCCCTCGGCCTGCCGGTCACCTACCGCCCCGACGCCTGGCCCCACCTGCAGGACGCGATGAAGCTCGACAAGAAGACGAGGGCGGACCGCCTCCGGTTCGTCATCCTCGACGCGCTCGCCAAGCCGACGATCCTGGAGGCGCCCGACCCGAGCCTGCTGGTCGCGGCATACGCCGAAGTCAGCTAGCCGGTACGACGACCGGCCCGGTGCCTGGCGCGGTCCCCGGCCTCGTCTTCAACCCGCCGCCCTCCCGGCCGAACTGCTCCAGCCACGGAGCCGTGCCGTCTACTAGCAGTGCGGCACTGACTTCTGGTTTCTGACATCGTTTCCCCACACGTTCACCATTGATCCATCAAATCTGCCGGACGGGATTTTTCCGTGGAAATACCTTCCGTGCAAAGGAGGCATGGTGAATCCGTCGTACCAGCACCACATCTGAAACTTGGTGCCTCCCTTGACTTCGAGAGCGACACCATCATCCCGGCTGACAATGACTTCCCAATCGGTCCCGATGGTTGAACCACCACCCGCGGCCGTAGCCGGTACAGATCCACGCTCTGCCGGGGTGCTCGCACCTGCGGATACAGGAGTCAGCGCCGAGCCGGCAACCATCCCGGCCGCCAGTAATCCTTGCATGAGCTTCATCGTTTCGATCCTCCTCGTGTCAATGGCGTCTGCGAATTACTTGCAACGATCTACGACGATCTCGTCCTTGACCCACTTCAGATCTATGTTTCCGAACTTGCCGGAATGCTTACCTGACTTGATCTCGCCGTACGAGCGCCGCTCGAACCCCGGCCACTGGTACCAGCAGATCATCTGAAACTTTGTGGTCGACGTGAGGTACAGGCTCTCCTTCTTCGGATGTTCTGCCATGAACACTGCGTAGAATCCAATGGGGTCGATCACCGACAGGTCGGACGCGCGCGTCGAGCTTTCAGAAGTTTGACCGGCCTGTGCGACAGCGGGACTTCCCAAGAGCAATCCTGCGGAAACGAGAACCGTAGACCCCGCGTGAATCATCTTCATCTTCATCAGACCGTCCTTTCGTCAGAACTTCTCATTAAAGAATAAATTGCTACTGGATTTACCTGGTGCTTGTTGACAGTTAGGCACGGCAGGCATTCATGACGCTTTCGTGGCACTTTCATGAGAGGCCGGTCCGGCACCACCTCACAGACGGCCGCGCCGCCCGTCGCCTGTCATCCGCTCGCAGTCACCGAGCGCGCCCAGGCCCTCGCCGCCCCGAACTGCTGGGTCGCCCGGGCGATCACAGGACCGGGCACTAGGGTTGACCCCGTGACCGCGCGCAAGGTGCTAGTACTCAACGGACCCAACCTCGGCCGCCTCGGCTCCCGGGAGCCCGACGTGTACGGCGCGACGACGTACGCCGACCTGGTCGCCGACTGCGAGAAAACCGGCGCCGACCTCGGCCTGACCGTAGAGGTCCGCCAAACCGACGACGAGTCCGAACTCGTCGGCTGGCTCCACGAGGCCGCCGACCACAAGTACCCGGTTGTCCTCAACCCCGCCGCGTTCACCCACTACTCGTACGCCCTCCGCGACGCCTGCGCCCAACGCACCGCCCCCCTGATCGAAATCCACATCAGCAACCCCGCAGCCCGCGAAGAGTTCCGCCACACCAGCGTCGTAGCCGCCGTAGCCACCGGCACCATCGCCGGCTTCGGCCTGAACTCCTACCGCCTGGCCCTGCGCGCCCTCACCACCCTCACGGACTGACCCCCTCAGCGCCCAGCCGAGCCGCTCTCCAGTCCGCGCGGTTCCTCACCCGCGCGACCTCGCGCCGCCCGAACCCCGAGCAGCAGGCGACGCCCCCGGACCTTGCCCCTGAACGCGCACCACTCACCAACCACTCCCTGAGGCTCCCTCGACGCCACTCTCACGCGGGACCGCGGCGCCCGGCCCGAGCTTGGTGAGTGCTGCAGGTCCGTTCCACACGCCAACAATCCGTTCCGGCGCAGGCTGAAAGCCAGCGTCTCCACCCGAACGCGCACCAACCACTTCCCCAGCTCGATCGACGCACTCTCACGCGAGCCCGCCGCGAACGCGGGCGCTGAGGCGACTGTCTGCAGGCGGCCGCCCAGGGGAGTCCGGCCCGGCCGAGCACCGGGCTGAGCCGGTCAAGCGGACGCTCACCACTCACTAACCACTCCCCGCGGCTGCCTCGACGCCACTCCCACGCGGGCCGGCGGCGTACGGCCCGAGCTTGGTGAGTGCTGCAGGTCCGCTCCACACTCCAGGAGCACAGCCCAGCCCAGCGCAGGCGCAGGCGACGCCCGACGGGGTCCGTGTGAACACGGCCCGCGCCGACGACTGGCTGCAGTGCTCCCCGCACTCCAAGTCCGCGCGGATCCTCACCCTCGCGCGACCTCGTCTCCAAGAGATTGCACCGTGCTGTCCGGCTGCCCGAACGGCTGGCCATGGGGGCAGGCCTCCCGGGCAGACCTGCGTTCCGGGAGGGCATGAAACGGGTGTGAGACGCCGGTGAAACGGGGAGCGGGCAGGCTGGTTTTTGGGTCGGGGTCCCGGGGGAACGGCGCAAGCCGCCGGCCGCGGCGGTCGAACCTTGCGGAGGTCCTTCGGGGGACCACAGGGCACGACCGCGGCGGCCGGCGGTGAGCGCCGGAGTTGCCTGAAAGGGCAGCGCCGCTCGGGGCCACGACGGATTCGACGAGCTTGGGGGTTCCTGTGACTGCGGATGCGATCCGTTCCGTTCAACGCGCTGGGGGAGTGATGCCTGTGAAACAGCGCCGGATACCCGTCTGGGTGAAGGCGGCCGATCCGCTCTCGCAGTTCGGCCTGGTGCACGCGCTCAGGCCGCGGCCGGAGATCGCTCTCGTGAGCGAAGCCGACCTGCCCGGGATCCAGCAGCCGAATGACCAGCGCCCCGCCCCGCCAGTGGTCGCGCTGATCGCCGTCGACTCGCTCGACCCGGTCGCGGTGCAGGTACTCCGGTCGGCGACGCAGCGCGGCTGCCGCCGTACGGTACTGATCAGCAGCACGATCGACGACGACGCGTTGATGGCCGCGGTCGAGCTGGGCGTCTCCGGCGTACTGCGGCGAGCCGAAGCGACGGCCGACCGGATCGTCCACCTGCTGCAGACCGCCGCCGCGGGTGACGGCAGCCTGCCGCCGGACCTGCTCGGCCGGCTCCTCGGCCAGGTCTCCCGCATGCAGCGCCACGTACTCGCGCCGCGCGGTCTGTCCCGGACGGGGTTGTCGGACCGCGAGACCCAGGTCTTGCGACTCGTTGCCGACGGCAAGGACACACAGGAGATCGCCCGCGAGCTGTCGTACTCCGAGCGCACGGTGAAGAACGTCCTGCACGACATCACCAGCCGCCTGCAACTCCGCAACCGCTCCCACGCCGTCGCCTACGCCCTGCGCGAAGGCCTGATCTGACCTCGCGGCCGCCGGCCATCACCGGCGGCCGCACCCTGATCTCCACCCGGCGTTGGAGGGTGCCGCCGGGAGGAGCAAACCAGTACGACGCGGAGCGCGCGCTCCGGCCCGTACGCCGCTCGGCCCGCGGGCGGGCGCCAGCTCGCGGTGCGGCGTGCGGGTAGGTGGCCCGCCGCGCTCGGGCGGTGCCGGTGTGTTGGGTGGTGGGCGTTGCGAGGGGCGGGGTCGCCGCGACCTCGCGATCGCGGGCTGTGGGGAGGTTGGCGCGGGCGGCGCTGGTCTCGTGAGAGGGCGGGGGAAAGCAGGGGCCGTCAGGTGAGGTAGCGGTCGGCGAGGGTGTTGAGGGGGAGGTCTTGGGAGGCCTCGGTGATCTTGGGGGCAGTGGGGCCCAGGGCGTCGTACGCCGTGGTGCGGGCGGTGGACAGGTCGTCGAGTTCGTCGGGGACCTGGACGGGGAGGCCCAGTTTGTCTCGGTGGTGGGCGGTGGCGGCCAGGAGTTCGAGGGCCTCCTCGGGGCGGCCCTGGGCTACGGCCAGGCAGGCGATGGACTCGAGGGCGCCGCACATGCCCATCGAGAACGCGCTCTCCCGGGCTCTGCGGAGGCTCTCGATCGCCCAGGTGCGGGCGACGTCGTGCTGGCCGGTTTGGCGGGCGACGATGGCCAGGTTCTCCATCGCGATGGCGACGCCGCCGAAGTCCTCGATCTCCTGCCAGTGGTCGCGGGCGGCCTCGAAGAGAGCGGTTGCTTGCGGGGCGTGGCGGAGGTTGCGGTGGGCCAGGCCCATGTAGTTGAGGGCTGAGGCGCGGGCGCGGCGGGTGACGCGGTCGTCGGCTCGGCAGCGCTGCTCGACTTCCTCCGCGTGCGTGAGCGTCGCGACCATGTCGCCCTGGGCGAGGCAGGTTCGGGTGAGGGACATCAGGCCGATGGTCACGCGTTCCTCGTCGCCGAGTTCGCGGAATGCTGCGAGGGAGCGCTCTCCGATTGCGCGCGCTTCGGGGATCAGGCCGCGGTTGCGGGTGAGACTGGCGAGCGTGCTCAGGCCGCCGGCGTACTCCTCGGAATCCGGCGCGAGCTCGGCCAGGGATCGCTCGAGCCAGTGGGAGGCTTCGAGCATCAGGCCGCGGCCGGGCCAGTACCACCAGAGGGGTGAGACCAGGGCGCTGACCTTCTCGGCTTGGGCGCCTTCGCCCAGGCACCAATCGACGGCGGCGAGCAGGTTGGCCTCTTCGGCGCCGACGCCCGTGTTGTTCCGGGCGCCCATGCCCTCGTACTGCCGGACGAAGAAGCCGTACCACTCCACGTGCCGCCCCCGCAGCACTTCCTCCTCGGCGGCCTCGCGCAACCGCTCGAACGCGTAGTCGCGCACTGTCTCCAGCAGCCGGAAACGGATCCCCTCGGCGCCACTCTCAACGGTCAGTACGCACCGCTCGACGAGCTCGGCCAGGATCCCGCCGATGTCTTCCGGGGCCAGTACGTCGGAAGGCTCGGCCTCCGCCGAGGTGCGGGGGAGAGCGCTCCCCGCTTGGAAAGCGGCGTCGCCTCGCGTCGGGGTGTCGCGGCGGCCATCCGCGGGGTCGCTGGCGGTGGTCGCCGGTTGGGCTTCGTCGGAGGGTGAGGTCGCCGGGGCCGGGGACGTTCCGGGGAGAGCGCTCACTGCTCGGGCTCCACCGGAGGGTGAAGTGGCCGGGCGCGGGGAGGTGCTGGGGAGAGTGCTCGCCGGTGGGGTTCCGTCGGATGGCGAAGTCGCCGGGCGTGGGGTGATGCCGGGGAGAGCGGTCGTCGCTCGGGTGTTGGGGTCGGCGATCACCGCGTGGGCGGCCTCTGCGGTGAAGCCGCCGGCGAAGACGGCTAGGCGTCTGAGGGCTACTCGTTCGGGGGTTTCGAGGAGTTCGTGGCTCCAGTCGAGGGCCGCGCGGAGGCTGGTGTGGCGGATGCCGGCGTCTCGGGGGCCGCGGACGAGGAGGCGGAGGCGGTTGTCGATGCGTTTGGCGAGCTGGGCGACCGAGAGGGTTCGGGTGAGACCGGCGGCCAGTTCGATGGCCAGGGGGAGGCGGTCGACGGCGGCGCAGATGGCGTCGACCTCGGGGCCGGGTTCGGCGGCGCTTCGGTCGCAGAAGAGTTCGGCCGCGGCGGCGGCTTCGAGGGGGCCGACGCGGCGTTCTTCCTCGGCGGAGATGCGTAGCAAACGCTGGGACGTGACGATGATCGACGTCGCTTCGCCGTACTTGAGCAGGGCCTCGACCAGCGCCGCGGTGTTCTCGACGAGGTGCTCGGCGTTGTCGAGGACGAGCAGCCCACCGGCCAGTTCGTCGGCGCAGCGGGCGAGCGGATCCTCGGAGCTGCCGTCGACTCCGAGGATCGCGGCCAGTACGGCGACCAGGCTGTCGGACGTTCCCAGCGAGCCCAGGTCGATCCAGCCGACGCGGCGGCCGCGCGCGCTCTCGCGCCAGGCGACCTCGCGGGCGAGGCGGGTCTTGCCGACGCCGGCGCCGCCGGTCAGCGTCACCACCCCGGCGTACGGCGTCTCGCCGCTGACCTGCGCCAGCAGATCGGCGTACTCGAGGTCGCGTCCGACGAACGCTTTGTGGGCCTGGGGCAACGAGACGGTGATCGGTGGTTGGCGAGGTGCCGCGGGGGAGGAGCCGTGGCGGAGCTGGTTCTCGAGGGCGACGGTCTCCGGGGACGGGTCGATGCCGAGCTCGTCGGCTAGGCGTTCGTGGAGGTCGGAGAGCCGGGAGAGCGCTCCCTGGAGGTCTCCGGCGCGGACGGCGGCGGTCGCGGCGAGGCGGACCAGGCGTTCGTGCAGCGGGTACTTGCCGATCAGCAGTTCGAGCTCGTCGTCGATGCCGGTGGCACCGATCTCGAGGCCGCTCTCGACGCGGTCGAGGCGGAGCTCGACCCAGAGGGACTCCAGTCGCTGGCGTTCGGCGATGACGAAGGGGAGGTCGGGCAGGTCTTCGAGGGGGTCGCCGCGCCAGCAGTCGAGGGCGGCGGCGGCTGCGTTGTGGACGTCGGTCCAGTGGTTTGTACGGCGGGCTGTTTCCAGGCGAGCGACCTGGTGCTCGACCTCGGTGAGGTCGGCGGCGGAGGCGTCCAGGCGGAACCCGGCCGCGGTTCTGTCCAAGGTCGCGCTCTCTTCGCCGAGTGCGCCGCGTAGGCGGGAGGCGAGGACGCGCAAGCGGGCCGACGGGCGGGACAGCTCCTCGTCGCCCCAGAGGTCGCGGACGAGGATCTCGTCGGAGACCGCGTCGCCCCGAGCCAGCGCCAGGCGCACAGCCAACGCCCGCACCAACGGCTGCCGTACGACGACGCCGGGGGAACTGGGGGAGGACGCGGGGGCGCCGACGGGAAGCGGGGAGGAGCCGCCGGTGGGCTCCGAGGTGCCGTCGGGAAGCGAGTTGGTGGCAGCGCCTGAGGTATCACCGGCAGGCCCCGAGCTGTCGCCGGATGCTGAGTCGGCGGTGATCTCGACCGGGCCGAGGACCCGGACAGCGAGTCGGTGATTACCTGGTTGCACTGTGCTCACCACCTAGCCGGGCCGCCATCTGGAGATCCTCCCACGGGTGGCGGTGGGGGAGTCAGGGGTCACCGCGTCATCTTCGTCACGGGGCGCGGCGCGCCGGTCGCGCGCGGTCAGCGCGCGAGAACACCGCACCGTACTACTAGGCTGGACCGTTCGAGGGAACACCCCGAACCGGTCTGGTGAGCGTGATGGATGCTGTGGGCAACGACTCCGAGTACGCCGGGGCGTTGCGCGCGGGCCTGGTCGTGGGGTTGAGGGAGCAGGGAGCGCTCTCCGACGAGCGCGTCGCGGCGGCGTTCGGGGCCGTGCCGCGGCACGTGTTCATCCCGGAGGTTTCCGTCGAGACCGCGTACGCCGACGACGTCGTCCTGATGAAGCAGAACGCGGCAGGGATCGCGATCAGCTCGGTGTCGCAGCCGTCGATCGTCGCGCTGATGCTGCAGCAGGCCGGCGTCGAGCCGGGGCACCGGGTCCTCGAGATCGGCTCCGGCGGCTACAACGCGGCGCTGCTGTGGGAACTGGCCAAGCCCGACGGCGAGGTCACCACGATCGACATCGACCCGGACGTCACCGACCGGGCGTCGGCAACACTCCAATCGGCGGGGTACGAGCAGGTCAAGGTCGTGAGGACCGACGGCATCGAAGGCTGGAAGCCCCACGCGCCGTACGACCGGATCGTCGTCACGGTGACGGCGAACGACATCGCCCCGGCCTGGGTGGAGCAGCTGGCGACCAGCGGCCGGATCGTCGTCCCGCTCCGCGTTCGCGGCCAGACCCGCTCACTCGCACTGGACCTCCAGGCCGACGGGACCCTCGAGAGCCGCTCCAGCGTGATCTGTGGATTCGTCGAGATGCAGGGCACCGGAGCCGCGCACGAGCGCGCGGTGCAGGTCGCGGGGGAGGACGTCGTACTCCGGATCGACGCGGACCAGGAGATCGACCAGCCGGCGCTGGACGGCGCGGGGTTCGTCCGATGGACGCGCGTTCTGATGGATCGCGAGGAGCCGTTCTGCCAGCTCGACCTCTGGCTCGCGTCGGTGTTCGAGGAGTACTGCGTGATGTCGGCCGGCCGCGCCGCGGTGAAGAAGCGACTCGTCCGGCCGGCGCTGCGCTGGGGCGGCGCGGCCGTCGTCCGCGACGGGACGCTCGCCTACCTCACTTCGCAGCCCGGCCCGCAGCGCAACCTGATCGAGGTCGGGGTTCGCGCGCACGGCCCTGCGGCGGTGCTGCTCGCGGAAGAGGTCGCCGGGCAGGTCCGCGCCTGGGACGCCGTACGCCGGGGCAAGCCCGACCCGGTGTTCCTCGTCCATCCAGCCGGTACGACGGACCTGCCGGCCGGCCCGCACTTCCGGACCAGAAACACCGTCGTCACGCCGATCTGGACCGAATAGGCTGGCCCGATGGCAGAGGTCAAGCAGTTCCAGGTCACCTTCGACTGCGCGGATCCCGAGCGCGTCGCTCGCTTCTGGTGCGAGGTGCTCGGGTACGTCGTACCGCCGCCTCCGGAAGGCTTCGCGAGCTGGGAGGAGTTCGCCGCCTCGCTGCCGCCCGAGGCTCAGGGCTCGGCGTTCGCCTGCGTCGATCCGGCCGGCGTGGGGCCGCGGTTGTTCTTCCAGCGGGTTCCCGAGGGCAAGGTCGTCAAGAACCGCGTGCACCTCGACGTACGGGTCGGCACCGGGCTCGTGGGTGCGGAGCGCCTCGCCAAGCTCGAGGCCGAGTGCACCCGACTGGTCGCGCTCGGCGCGGTCCGCGAACGGCTGCTGAAGGCCGACGGCATCAACGAGTCCTGCATCGTGATGCAGGACGTCGAGGGCAACGAGTTCTGCCTGGACTGAGCGCGGGCCCTACTGGGTCCGGCCGTGGTCGCGGACCGTCTTCCACAGCTCGTCCATGTCGGAGCGGTCCTCGGCCTCGGGCTTGTCGATCCAGCCGCTGGCCCAGGCCTCGTTCTCGTCGCGGTTGGTGTCGAAGAGCGAGTCGGCGAACGCCGCCGAGCCGACGTACCGGGTCTCCCGATCCTGCGCGGTCTCCTTCGCCGGAGGCGCCTCGCGCTCGGGCGACCCGCCTCCGTTCCGGCCGACGTTCCCACCGGCTGGCGCGGCCAGCGACCGCGCCCGCTTCTGCGCGTCGATGATCCCCAGATCCTGCTCGTCACACAGCAGCCGCACCGCGCCGACCTCGTTGCCGGCCTTCATCAGCTCGCGCACCCGGCTGTCCAGGTCGCGCTGTGCCGGCTTCGGCTGTACGGCGCGCTGCGGCTGAGCCTGCGGCGGGTACCAAGGCGCCGGCTGCTGGAACTGCCCCGGCTGGAACTGACCCATCTGGGCGTACGGCATCGCCTGCGTCGGAGCGCCCGCGTACGGCGCCGGCCCGTGGTACTGGTTGTTGTGCTGACCCGCCATCTGCGCCGAGCTCTGCACGGTCGACCCCGCGTGTCCCGGGCTGCCGTGGCCTGCGGCCGGCTGCGTGTACTGACCCTGCGGCGTGGGCGGCTGGAAGCCCTGCTGGGCCTGCATCTTCTCGATCATCCGCTGCATCCGCGGCGTGAGCGTGCCGGACTGCTTGCCGTTGTTGGCCTGCGCGTTGAGCCGCCGGGTGACGATCATGATCACGATCACGACGATCACCGGAACGAAGAACGAGAACATCGGTGGACCCTCTCTCGGCGGTGCTGACAGACCTGCCGCCTCCAGCGTAGGGCCCGCCGGGTCCGGACGAATCGGCCGATCGGCATCCCGACCGCTACAATCCGGTGTACCGCTGATCGATTTCGAAGGGTTCCCACGCGTGGCATCGACGAACGACCTCAAGAACGGCATGGTGCTCAACCTGGATGGGCAGCTGTGGTCCGTCGTCTGGTTCCAGCACCACAAGCCCGGTAAGGGCGGTGCCGTGATGCGGACCAAGCTGAAGAACGTGCTGTCCGGCAAGGTGGTCGACAAGACCTTCAACGCCGACGTCAAGGTCGAGGTGGCCAACGTCGACAAGCGCGACATGACCTACCTGTACAACGACGGCGCGGCGTACGTCTTCATGGACAAGCAGACCTACGAGCAGCTGACGATCCAGCCGGACACGGTCGGCGACGCCTCGCACTTCCTGCTGGAGAACCAGGACGCCATCGTCGCGGTGCACAACGAGCTCCCGCTGTACGTCGAGCTGCCGGCCTCGGTCGAGCTCACCGTGGAGTACACCGAGCCTGGCCTGCAGGGCGACCGCTCCACCGGCGGTACCAAGCCCGCCAAGCTGGAGACCGGGTACACGATCAACGTCCCGCTGTTCCTGACTACCGGCGAGAAGGTCAAGGTGGACACCCGGACCGGGGACTACCTCGGCCGCGTCACGTCCTGACCGCCCGTCATCGGCTGGAGCTGACAACCGAACATGTCTGCCCGTAGCAAGGCCCGCAAGCGCGCCCTCGACGTGCTGTACGAGTCGGAGGTGCGTGGCCTGCCGGTCGGCGGCACGCTGTCCGACCGCGTGGCCGACAACGACCCGCCGGTGAACGAGTTCACCGTGGCGCTGGTCGAGGGGGTCGCGGAGCACATCTCCGCGATCGACGACCTGCTCGGGACGCACTCGGTCGGCTGGACGCTGGACCGGATGCCCGCCGTCGACCGCAACATCCTGCGGATCGGCGTGTACGAACTGCTCTTCGACGAGCAGGTGCCGGACGTGGTCGCGGTGTCCGAGGCGGTGTCGCTCGCGCGGGACCTGTCGACCGACGAGTCGCCGGCGTTCGTGAACGGGCTGCTGGCGCGACTGCTGCAGCTGAAGCCGACGCTGGGGGTTTGAGCGCCCGAAGGTGATGGCCGCCTGAGTTGGATCGGGTGGCAACTACTTGGTGCCGGCGAGCGCGGGTCGGGCGTCGGCGCGCCCGGCGAGCTGGCGAACCGCGTCACCCTGGCGGTCACCGAAGCGCTGGTTCGGCGTACGGCGTACGAAAAGGATCGGGCCCGGTACCGCCTCGGTGCGGTCCCGGGCCGACTCTGCGTCCCCGTGTGCGGCGCGGGGGGAACGGCCCCGGCCTGATCGAGCTGCCACCGCGAACGGTGCCGGCTCGTGCTGCCTGTGTGCAGCTCTTCCTCACTAGGTCCTGCGTCAACGGCGACCCGTGCGTCGCGGCGCGGATTCAGGGTCTGCGCCTGGCGTGCGACAAAGGTGGTTCCCCGGCCGTGGAGCGCCGAGGACTTGCGGGTCAGCTGGGCGTGCGACGGGCGCGTCCAGCTGCTGACTGCAGATCGTTCAGGTGGCCCACCACAGTGAAGTGAGGCGGGCAGGCGGCCGTGGGCAAGCTGCTACGAGCCCCGACCGTCATGGTCACGCCGTACTGCTCAGGCGCCGGCGGCCTCGGACGCGTCGTCGACGTCGCCCTTCGCCTCCGGGTTCAGCACGCCCCACGAGATGAAGCGCTCGGTGAGTGTGGTCGGCGACTCGTCGTAGATCACGGCGAGCGTGCGCATGTCGTCCTGCCGGATCGACAGCACCTTTCCGTTGTAGTCCCCACGCTGAGCCTGGATCGTGGCCGCGTACCGCGTGAGCGGACCGGCCTCGCTCGCGTCGAGGTGCTGCAGAGCCTCCAGGTCGAGCTTCAACCTGGGCGGAGCGGCTGCCGCGGCGGCCGCGCTGGCTGATCCAGGAAGCAGCTCACGGATCGGCACGCCGTAGAAATCGGCGAGCTCCGCGAGCTTCTGGACCGTGACGGCCCGATCGCCGCGCTCGTACGAGCCGACGACGACCGCCTTCCAGCGACCCTTGGACTTCTCTTCCACGCCGTGCAGCGACAGTCCTTGCTGCTGGCGGATGGCGCGTAGCTTGCCACCCAGTGTCTTCGCGTATTCGCTAGGCACGCTGGTTCTTCCCTCCGACTTGTGGTCATTTCGCGGTGAAAACCAACGGCCCCTAGGTATGGGCCGTTGGCCGAACCCCCCACGGTTACACAGAGTAACAATATTCCGGGCCGGAGGCCAGCGTCAAGACGGCGTGTCACTTCCGATAGCATGTCAAGTGGTCCGAACGTCCTTTAAAGACCCGTCCGGTGAGGCGGGAAAGGAGGAACGGTTGCGATGAACCCTGCCCCGACCACGCACGAGTCGAACGACTCGCACGCGGCGCCGCGCACAGTTCTTGATGCATCCGACATTTCCCGGGCACTGACCCGGATCGCGCACGAGATCCTCGAGCGCAACCGGGGTGCCGACCCGGTCGTCCTGCTCGGCATCCCCACCCGCGGAGTGGGTCTGGCGACCCGCATCCGCGACCGCATCGCCGCGGTCGAGGAGCGCAGTGTGCCCACGGGCTCACTCGACGTGACGATGTACCGCGACGACATCGGCCTGAAGCCGGCTCGCGCGCTCGAGCACACCGACATCCCGCCGGGCGGGATCGACGGCAAGGTGGTCGTCCTGGTCGACGACGTGCTGTTCTCCGGCCGGACGATCCGCGCCGCGCTGGACGCGATCGGTGACATCGGCCGGCCCAAGGCGGTCCAGCTCGCGGTCCTGGTCGACCGCGGCCACCGCGAGCTGCCCATCCGCGCCGACTACGTCGGCAAGAACCTGCCGACCTCCCTGGTGGAACGCGTCACGGTCCACCTGAGCGAGTACGACGAAGAAGACGCCGTCGTCATCGCCGACAAGCCGGCCCCGGAGCGCCGCCCCGCCGGTGCGGGTCCGACCGCCTCCGGCGGCCGGACTGTGGGGGGAGAGGGGCAGGGTGCGTCGGCCCCGGGCTCCGCCGGTGCGGGTCCGACCGCCTCCGGCGGCCGGTCTGTGGGGGGAGGGGCGCAGGACGCGCCCGTCCCCGCCTCCGGCGAGGGGACGACGGGCAAGGCTGACGAGGAGGTTCAGGCGCGATGAGGCATCTGTTGAGTGCGGGAGATCTCTCCCGCGATGACGCGCACCTGATCCTCGACACCGCCGAAGAGATGCGGTCGCTCGCGGATCGGCCGATCAAGAAGTTGCCCGCGTTGCGGGGGCGCACGGTGGTGAACTTGTTCTTCGAGGACTCCACCCGGACGCGGATCTCGTTCGAGGCGGCGGCGAAGCGGTTGTCGGCGGACGTGATCAACTTTTCCGCCAAGGGGTCCAGTGTCAGCAAGGGTGAGAGCCTCAAGGACACCGCGCTGACGCTGCAGGCGATGGGGGCCGATGGCGTCGTCTGTCGGCACGGGTCGTCCGGGGCGCCGCATCTGCTGGCGACGTCCGGCTGGCTGAACGGCTCGGTGGTGAACGCCGGTGACGGCACTCACGAGCACCCGACCCAGGCGCTGCTCGACGCGTTCACGATGCGTCGTCACCTCGGCTCGCTGGAAGGGCGCCGGATCACGATCGTCGGCGACGTCCTGCACTCCCGGGTGGCCCGCTCGAACGTGCTGCTGCTGTCCACGCTCGGCGCCGACGTCACGGTGGTCGCGCCGCCGACGCTGCTGCCGGTCGACATGACCAGCTGGCCCTGTACGACGTCGTACGACCTGGACGCCACGCTGCCGAAGAGCGACGCGGTGATGATGCTGCGGGTCCAGCGCGAGCGGATGGGCGACGCGTTCTTCCCGAGCGCCCGTGAGTACACGCGCCGCTACGGGCTCGACGTGCACCGGATGGCGCAGCTGCCCGACGAGGCGATCGTGCTGCACCCCGGCCCGATGAACCGCGGGATGGAGATCAGCGCCGAGGTCGCCGACTCGACCCGCTCGGTGATCGTCGAACAGGTCACGAACGGCGTGGCGATCCGCATGGCCGTGCTCTACCTGCTGCTGTCAGGAACGAACGAAACCACGAACGAGGAGCCCACCGCATGACCGCCTACCTGATCACCGGAGTCAAGATCGTCGGCGGTGAGGTGGCGGACATCCTCCTGAACGACGGCGAGATCGTGGCCATCGGCAACAACCTCGACGTACCGCAGGACGCCGAGCACATCGACGCCCAAGGCCTGATCGCGCTCCCCGGCCTGGTCGACCTGCACACCCACCTGCGCGAGCCCGGCCGCGAGGACGCCGAGACGGTGCTGACCGGCACCCGCGCCGCCGCCGTCGGCGGGTTCACCGCCGTGTTCGCGATGGCCAACACCGACCCGGTCGCCGACACCGCCGGGGTCGTCGAGCAGGTCTGGCGCCTGGGCCGCGAGGCCGGGTACGCCGACGTCTTCCCGATCGGCGCCGTCACGGTCGGCCGTCAGGGCACGCAGCTCGCCGAGCTGGGCGCGATGGCCGACTCGGCCGCGCGCGTCCGGGTGTTCTCCGACGACGGCGACTGCGTCTGGGACGCCGCGCTGATGCGGCGCGCGCTGGAGTACGTGAAGGCCTTCGGCGGCACGATCGCGCAGCACGCGCAGGAGCCGCGGCTGACCAAGGGCGCGCAGATGAACGAGGGCGCCCTGTCCGGCGTCCTGGGGCTGACCGGCTGGCCGAGCGTGGCCGAGGAGTCGATCATCGCCCGCGACATCCTGCTGAACGCGCACGTCGGTTCGAAGCTGCACATCTGCCACCTGTCGACGAAGGGCTCGGTCGAGATCGTCCGGGCCGCGAAGAAGCGCGGGCTGGAGGTGACGGCGGAGGTCACGCCGCACCACCTGCTGCTCACCGAGGACCTGGCGGCGTCGTACAACCCGGTCTACAAGGTGAACCCGCCGCTGCGGACCAAGGCCGACGTCGAGGCGGTCCGCGAGGGCCTGGCCGACGGCACGATCGACATCGTCGCCACCGACCACGCGCCGCACCCGGTCGAGGACAAGGACTGCGAGTGGAGCGCGGCCGCGTTCGGCATGACCGGGCTGGAGACCGCGCTGAGCGTCGTCCAGCACGCGATGATCGACACCCAGCTGCTGACCTGGGCCGACCTGGCCGACCGGATGAGCTACCGGCCGGCCGCGATCGGTCAGATCAGCGACCACGGCCAGCCGCTCGAGGCCGGCGCCGCGGCGAACCTGACGCTGGTCGATCCGGCGGCGCAGCGCGCCGTCGTACCGGCGGAGAGCACGTCGCTGTCGCGGAACACGCCGTTCGAGGGGATGACCCTGCCGGGCCGGGTGGTCGCGACCTTCCTGCGGGGGACGCCGACGGTGCTAGACGGGAAGCCCACCAAGTGAAGACCGTCCTGGGCATCGCCGGCACGCTGCTGGTGATCGCCGTCGCGTACTACGCGATGCTGCGCGGCTGGCGGAACCGCAAGGCCCGCCAGGCCGACCTCGCGCCACTGCCCACAGTGCCGGGCGACGACCGGACCGAGGGCATCGAAGGCGTGTACGTCGCCACGACCACCGCCGGCGACTGGATGGACCGGATCGCCGTGCACGAGCTGGGCGTCCGCAGCAACGCGGACCTGGCCGTGTCACCGGCCGGTCTGATCTTCCACCGCCAGGGCGCGGCGGACGTGTTCATCCCGGTCGGCCACCTGACCGGCGTACGGACCGACAAGGGCATCGCCGGGAAGGTCACCGCCGACCGCTCCGGGCTGCTCGTCGTCACGTGGCAGCACGACGGCCGGGACCTGGACACCGGGTTCCGCCCCCGGCACAAGGCCGACACCGCCGCCCTGACCGCATCCATCACCACCCTGATCGGAGCCGAGAAATGAGTCAGAACGCACTGCTGGTCCTCGAGGACGGCCGCGCGTTCGCGGGGACGTCGTACGGAGCGACCGGTGAGACCTTCGGCGAGGCCGTCTTCACCACCGGGATGACCGGGTACCAGGAGACGCTGACCGACCCGTCGTACCACCGCCAGATCGTCACCCAGACCGCGCCGCACATCGGCAACACCGGCGTCAACGACGAGGACGACGAGTCGCAGAAGATCTGGGTGGCCGGGTACGTCGTGCGCGACCCCGCCCGCGTCTCGTCGAACTGGCGCGCCACCCGCTCGCTCGACGAGCAGCTGAAGGCCCAGGGCATCGTCGGCATCTCCGGGATCGACACCCGGGCGCTGACCCGGCACCTGCGCGAGCGCGGCGCGATGCGCGCGGGGATCTCGACCGAGGTCCTCGACCCGCAGCAGTTGCTGGCCAAGGTGCTCGAGCAGGCGCCGATGGCCGGCGCGGATCTGGCCGGCGAGGTCACGGCGACGCAGACGTACGTCGTACCGGCCGAGGGCGAGAAGCGGTACACCGTGGTCGCGCTCGACCTGGGCATCAAGTCGATGACGCCGAAGCGGATGGCCGAGCGCGGCATCGAGGTGCACGTGATGCCGGCCACCACGACGCTGGAGGAGGTGCTGGCGGTCGACCCCGACGGCATCTTCATGAGCAACGGGCCGGGCGACCCGGAGACCACCGAGCACCCGACCACGCTGCTCAAGGAACTGCTGCAGCGCGGCAAGCCGTACTTCGGGATCTGCTTCGGCAACCAGGTGTTCGGCCGGGCGCTCGGACTCGGCACGTTCAAGCTCAAGTACGGCCACCGCGGCATCAACCAGCCGGTGCTCGACCGGGCCACCGGCAAGGTCGAGATCACCTCGCAGAACCATGGCTTCGCGGTCGACGCGCCGATCGACGAGAAGGTCGAGACGCCGTACGGGACCGCCGAGGTGAGCCACGTGTCGCTCAACGACAACGTCGTCGAAGGGCTCAAGCTGACCGGCAAGGACGGCCGCGTGCTGGCCTTCTCGGTCCAGTACCACCCAGAGGCCGCCGCGGGTCCGCACGACTCGGCGTACCTGTTCGATCGTTTCGTTGAACTCATGGAAGGGCGCAACTGATGCCACGCCGTACAGATATCGAATCGGTGCTGGTGATCGGCTCCGGCCCGATCGTGATCGGCCAGGCCTGCGAGTTCGACTACTCCGGGACCCAGGCCTGCCGGGTGCTCAAGGAGGAAGGCTTCCGGGTCGTCCTGGTCAACTCCAACCCGGCCACGATCATGACGGACCCGGAGTTCGCCGACGCGACGTACGTCGAGCCGATCACCCCGGAGTTCGTCGAGAAGGTGATCGAGAAGGAGCGCCCGAACGTCCTGCTCGCCACCCTGGGCGGCCAGACCGCGCTGAACGCGGCGATCGCGCTGCACGAGAACGGCGTCCTGGAGAAGTACGGCGTCGAGCTGATCGGCGCCTCCGTGGACGCCATCCAGCGCGGTGAGAACCGGCAGTCGTTCAAGGGCATCGTCGAGAAGCTCGGCGCCGAGACGGCCCGGTCGGTGATCTGCCACACGATGGACGACGTGCTCGGCGCGGCCGGTCAGCTCGGCTACCCGCTGGTCGTCCGGCCGTCGTTCACGATGGGCGGCGTCGGCTCCGGCATGGCGTACGACGAGCCGGACCTGCGCCGGATCGCCGGGGCCGGCCTGGCCGCCAGCCCGACCACGGAGGTCCTCATCGAGGAGTCCATCGTGGGCTGGAAGGAGTACGAACTGGAGGTGATGCGCGACAAGGCCGACAACGTCGTGATCATCTGCTCGATCGAGAACGTCGACCCGATGGGCGTGCACACCGGCGACTCGGTCACGGTCGCCCCGGCGATGACGCTGACCGACCGCGAGTACCAGACCATGCGGGACCTGGCGATCGGCATCATCCGCGAGGTCGGCGTCGACACCGGCGGCTGCAACATCCAGTTCGCGGTCAACCCGGCCGACGGCCGGCTGATCGTGATCGAGATGAACCCGCGGGTGTCGCGCTCGTCCGCGCTGGCCTCGAAGGCGACCGGCTTCCCGATCGCCAAGATCGCCGCCAAGGTCGCGATCGGCTACACCCTCGACGAGATCCCGAACGACATCACGAAGCAGACGCCGGCCAGCTTCGAGCCGACCCTGGACTACGTCGTGGTGAAGGTGCCGCGGTTCGCGTTCGAGAAGTTCCCGGCCGCCGACGCGACGCTGACCACGCACATGAAGAGCGTCGGCGAGGCGATGGCGATCGGCCGCAACTACACCGAGGCGCTGCAGAAGGCGCTGCGGTCGCTGGAGAAGCCGGAGGCCCGGTTCTCCTGGCTCGGCGCTCCGTCGACCGACCTGGAGTCGTTGCTGGAGGCCGTCAAGACGCCGCACGACGGCCGACTCCGGACGGTCATGGACGCGATCCGCGCCGGCGCGACGCCCGAGCAGATCTTCGAGGCGACCAAGATCGACCCGTGGTTCGTCGACCAGATGTTCCTGATCCACGAGACCGCGCTGCAGGTCGCGGCCGCACCCCGGCTCACGCCGGACGTGCTGAAGCTGGCCAAGCGGCACGGCTTCTCCGACCTGCAGCTGGGCGAGATCCGCGACCTCAGCGAGGACGTCGTCCGCGGCGTCCGGCAGGCACTCGGGATCCGGCCGGTCTACAAGACCGTCGACACCTGCGCGGCCGAGTTCGCCGCCACCACGCCGTACCACTACTCCTCGTACGACGAGGAGACCGAGGTCGCGCCGCGCACCGAGCCCGCCGTGCTGATCCTGGGCTCCGGCCCGAACCGGATCGGCCAGGGCATCGAGTTCGACTACTCCTGCGTGCACGCGTCGATGGCGCTGCGCGAGGCCGGCTACTGCACCGTGATGGTGAACTGCAACCCCGAGACGGTCTCCACCGACTACGACACCTCGGACCGGCTGTACTTCGAGCCGCTGACCGCCGAGGACGTGCTCGAGATCGTGTACGCCGAGCTGCAGGCCGGCCCGGTCGCCGGTGTGATCGTGCAGCTCGGTGGCCAGACCCCGCTCGGCCTGGCCCAGCGGCTCGCGGACGCCGGAGTGCCGATCGTCGGGACGTCGCCGGCCGCGATCCACCTGGCCGAGGAGCGCGGCGCGTTCGGCAAGGTGCTCGCGGACGCCGGGCTGCCGGCGCCGAAGCACGGCACCGCGATGTCGTCGGACGAGGCGCTGCGGATCGCCGAGGAGATCGGCTTCCCGGTGCTGGTCCGGCCGTCGTACGTGCTGGGCGGACGCGGGATGGAGATCGTCTACAGCGAGGCGGAACTGACCGCGGCGCTCGGGCGGCTCAGCGGCGGGCTCGGCACCTGGGAGCACCCGGTCCTGATCGACCGGTTCCTCGACGACGCGGTCGAGATCGACGTCGACGGGTTGTTCGACGGCGAGGAGCTGTTCCTCGGTGGCGTGATGGAGCACATCGAGGAGGCCGGCGTGCACTCCGGCGACTCGTCCTGCGCGCTGCCGCCGATCACGCTCGGGAACGCCGACATCGAGAAGATCCGGCAGTCCACCGAGGCGATCGCGCGCGGCGTCGGCGTACGGGGTCTGCTGAACGTGCAGTACGCGCTGGCCGGGGACGTGCTCTACGTCCTGGAGGCCAACCCGCGCGCCTCGCGGACCGTGCCGTTCGTGTCGAAGGCGACCGCGACGCCGCTGGCCAAGGCGGCCGCGCGGGTGATGCTCGGCGCGACCGTCGCCGAGCTGCGCGCCGAGGGGATGCTGCCGGCCGAGGGCGACGGCGGGACGTTGCCGCCGTCGACGCCGATCGCCGTGAAGGAAGCGGTGATGCCGTTCAACCGGTTCCGGACCATCGACGGCGGGTCGGTCGACACGCTGCTCGGGCCGGAGATGCGCTCGACCGGCGAGGTGATGGGCATCGACGACACCTTCGGTACGGCGTTCGCCAAGTCGCAGGCCGGGGCGTCGCAGCCGCTGCCGGGCGAGGGCAAGGTCTTCGTGTCGGTCGCCAACCGCGACAAGCGGCACATGATCTTCCCGGTCAAGCGGCTGGCCGACCTGGGCTTCCAGATCTACGCGACCGAAGGGACGGCCGACGTCCTGCGGCGCAACGGGGTCGAGGCGGTCACGGTCCGCAAGAGCTCGCAGGGTCCGGGGCCGAACGGCGAGCCGACGATCGTCCAGATGGTCCAGGACGGCGAGCTGAACCTGATCGTCAACACGCCGATCGGGATGACCCAGGGCGGGTCGCCGCGGATCGACGGGTACGAGATCCGCAGCGCGGCGGTGGCACGGAACATCCCGTGCATCACCACCGTGCAGGGGCTCGCGGCCGCGGTCCAGGGCATCGAGGCCCAGCGGGCCGGCGACATCGGCGTCCGGTCCCTGCAGGACTGGGTGCCGCGGATCCGGGGTGCGGCTGCTCCGGCCGGGGACTGAGCGCGTGTACCGCAAGCTGATCCGCCCGGTGCTGTACCGGCTGGGCCGCGGGGACGCCGAGGTGGCGCACGAGCAGACGCTGCACGGGTTGCGGCGGCTCTCGCGGGTGCCGGGCGCGGTGCCGGTGCTCGCGTCGACGTACGGCGCGCTGCCGGCCGGTGTGGACCGGACCGTGTTCGGGGTGCGGTTCCCGAGCGCGGTCGGACTGGCGGCCGGGATGGACAAGAACGGGGTCGCCCTGCCGGCCTGGCGCGCGCTCGGGTTCGGGTTCGTCGAGGTCGGCACGGTGACGGCGTTGCCGCAGCCGGGCAACGAGAAGCCGCGGCTGTTCCGGCTGGTCGACAGCGAGGCCGTGATCAACCGGATGGGGTTCAACAACCTCGGGTCGGCGGCGCTGGCCGAGCGGCTGGCGGCGTACGGCGATCTCGGGTACCCGCTCGGGATCTCGATCGGGAAGTCGAAGGTCACGCCGCTCGCGGACGCGGTCGAGGACTACGTCACCTCGCTGCGGCGGCTGTACGCGTACGGCGACTACTTCGCGGTGAACGTCAGCTCGCCGAACACACCGGGGCTGCGGGAGTTGCAGGACGCCGGGCATCTGCGGGAGCTGCTGACGGCGCTGCACTCGGAAGCTGCATCACTGGGTGATCCGAAACCCATTCTGGTGAAGATCGCTCCTGATCTCACCGAGGCGGCGATCGACGAGCTGCTCGGGGTCTGCACCGATGTCGGCGTCGCCGGGATCATCGCGACCAACACGACCATCGGCCGGCCGGGGCTCGCTCCGGCCGACCAGGCGCTGGCGGCCGAAGCCGGCGGGCTGTCGGGCCGTCCGCTGGCGGAGATCTCGGCGAAGACCGTCGCCCACATCCACGCCGAGACCGGGGGAGCGCTGCCGATCATCGGGGTCGGCGGCGTGCTCGACCCGGCCGACGCGACCCGGTTGCTGGATGCTGGGGCTAGCCTGGTGCAGCTCTACACCGGCCTGATCTACCGCGGCCCCGGGCTGGTCCGGGCGACCAACCGACGGCTGGCCGCGGCCTCCGACTCCCACTCGGCGACAACGGGTGATCCTTCTTGAGAGAGCGTGATCTTGCGATGAGCAACCAGCCCTTCGGGACGCGTCTGCGCGCGGTGATGAACGAGCGCGGCCCGCTCTGTGTGGGGATCGACCCGCACGCCCACCTCCTGGACGCGTGGGACCTGCCGGACACGGCCGAGGGCCTGGCGTCGTTCACGGACGGCGTGGTCGACGCGCTGGCCGACCGGGTCGGTGTGTTCAAGCCGCAGTCGGCGTTCTTCGAGCGGTTCGGCTCGGCCGGTATCGCCGTTCTCGAGCAGGCCACGATCCGGCTGCGCGCGGCCGGCGCGCTGGTGATCATCGACGGCAAGCGCGGCGACATCGGGACGACGATGGCCGGGTACGCCGCGGCGTACCTGGCGGAGAAGGCGCCGCTGGCGTGCGACGCGCTGACCGTGAGCGCGTACCTCGGGTTCGGCTCGCTGCAGCCGGCCTTCGACGTGGCGCGGGAGTCGGGTGCCGGGCTGTTCGTGCTCGCGCTGACGTCGAACCCGGAGGGCCCGCAGTTCCAGACCGCGCGGACCGATGACGGGTCGACGGTGGCGGGCGCCGTACTGGACGGGCTGCGGGACCTGAACGCCGGCGCCGAGGACCTGGGGTCGTTCGGGGCGGTCGTCGGGGCGACGATCTCGAAGACCACCGAGAACCTCGACATCCGGGGGCCGTTGCTGGCGCCCGGGCTCGGGGCGCAGGGGGCGACCGCTGAGAGCCTCGCAGACGTCTTCGGGCCGGCCGTGCGCAACGTCGTACCGTCGAGCTCCCGGGAGATCCTGGGAGCCGGTCCGGACGCCGTGGCGCTGCAGGACGCGGCCGCCCGCGCCAACGACGCCTACCGCACCGTCCTGGGCTACTGATGGCCGCCTCGGACCGGACCCGGAAGGTCGCGGCCGGTGTGGCCCTCGTGGTCGCCCTCGCGATGGGCGTGACGGCGCTGATCGGCCCGGTCGCCGGTAGTGGAGGTGGCGGCGGACAGAGCAGCCGGGAGCAGTACTGCGCCGGGCTGCAGACCTACGTCGGCCAGCTGAACTCGTTCCAGGACCCGAGCGACGTCGCGCTGCTCGACCGGTTGATCGCGGACGGCAACAACCTGTCGAAGTCGGCGCCGGACGAGCTGACCGACGACTGGGGGCTGCTGGTCAAGTACCTCGAGCAGATCAAGGCGACCGGCGGCGACCAGGCCAAGCTGCAGGAGCTGAACGCGACCATCGACCCGGCGATCGGGCAGGCGCTGCAGGCGATCCCCGCGGACGGCCAGCAGAACTGCACGGGCGCGGGCTCAGGGTCGGGCGAGGACACCTGAGGCGTTCCCCAGGGGACGGTACGGACGATGCCTGACGCGTCACGTCACGGGCTGGTTCCGGTTGCGGCGTGCGACGTTGTTCACGGCGCGCCGGGGCCGGTGGTGACCCCGGCGTTCGGAACTGTTGCGTCGACGGGCGGCGAGGGGCCGCTCGCGAGCGACAGTTAGGAACGCAATGCGCAAGATGGCAGCCCTGGTGGCAGCGGTGACGATGAGCGCCGGGGTACTGACGGCGTGCTCGGGCGGCGACTACTGCAGCGAACTGCAGAACTACGCCGAGGCGGTGAAGAACCTCGACGTCAAGGACACCGACGCGGTGGACAAGATGCAGGGCGAGGCGAAGAAGCTGTCGAAGTCGGCCCCGGACGACCTCAAGGACGACTGGAAGACCGTGCTCGACTACGCCGACAAGGCCAAGGAGGCCAAGGGCGACAGCGCCAAGCTCCAGGAGCTGGCCAAGTCCGACGGCACCAAGATCGCGGCCGCCTCCGAGGCGATCGCCAAGCAGGCCAAGGACACCTGCAAGGTCAACATCGAGGGCTGATCGCTCTCAGCTATCAACTTTCACCCGCTGGTACGGCGTACCGGCGGGTGAAAAGTATCTGTTCCCGATGGTTTGGTGACGGCCGGTAGCGTCGTCGCCAACACCGCTCCCGAGCCCCCAGAGGACCCGAACGATGCGCACCGCAGTGATGACCGCGACGATGCTCGCCGTGGCCGCCGGCCTGACCGCCTGCACCGAGGAGCAGGCCTACTGCGTCGATCTGGCCGGGTACGTCGCCTCCGCCGCCGAGGTCGACCCGACCAACGTGGCCGACTACCCGAAGATCCTGGACGACGCCAAGAAGGTCCGCGACAGCGCGCCGGCCGACGTCAAGGACGACTGGGCCGTGGTGATCGCGTTCGCCGAGAAGGCGCAGAAGGCGGGCACGGATCGTGTCGAGCTGGCTCGGCTGAGCAAGGAGACCGGCTCGGTCACCACGGCGTACTCCGCGATCGCGGCACACGCCAAGGACGCGTGCAAAGTCGACGTCCCGGCACTGGGTTGAGCGTGCCTGGTGCCGTGTTAGGTTCACCTGCGAAGCCATACAACGGGACAGGTGAAACGGTGCCACTTCCTTCTTTGACCCCGGAGCAGCGCGCGGCTGCTCTGGACAAGGCCGCGGCCGCACGGCGTGAGCGTGCGGAGATCAAGAACCGGATCCGGCACTCCGGAGCGTCTCCCACCGAGGTGCTGCACGAGGGGCAGACCAACGAGGTGATCGGCAAGATGCGGGTGAGCGCGCTGCTGCAGTGCGTTCCCGGCGTCGGCAAGGTGCGGGCGCAGCAGATCATGGAGCGGGCCGGGATCTCCGAGACCCGCCGGGTCCGCGGCCTCGGTTCGAACCAGATCGCCGCGCTGATGCGCGAATTCGCCGAGTGAGCCGGACCGAAATCCTCGCTGCTTCGTTGGACACTGGTGTGAAGATGACCATGGACAGGCCCAACGACACATCGGCCACCCCGGAGACCGACGCCGCTGACGGCGTACAGAACGCTGCCCAGGAGGGCAGTGGGGCTGCCCCTACGGGTAGTGGTGAGGCGCCGGGGGAGGCTCGGCTGACGGTGCTCGCGGGGCCGACCGCGGTGGGCAAGGGGACGGTGGCCGCCGAGATCCGCGAGCGGTTCCCCGACGTCTGGATCTCGGTGTCGGCGACCACGCGCAAGGCGCGGCCCGGTGAGCAGCACGGTGTGCACTACCTGTTCGTCTCCGACGAGGAGTTCGACCGGATGATCGCCGACGGCGAGCTGCTCGAGTGGGCCGTCGTCCACAAGGCCGCCCGGTACGGGACGCCGAAGCAGCCGGTGCTCGACAAGCTGGCCGACGGCCGCCCGGCGCTCCTGGAGATCGACCTGCAGGGCGCCCGCCAGGTCCGCGAGACGATGCCGGAGGCGCACTTCGTCTTCCTGGCCCCGCCGAGCTGGGACGAACTGGTCCGCCGGCTGGTCGGTCGCGGCACCGAAACCGCCGAGGAGCGGGAGCGTAGGCTGGAGACCGCGGTGCTCGAGCTGGCCGCCGAGAAGGAGTTCGACGTGACGATCGTGAACGCCTCGGTTCGGGAGGCGGCCGATCAGTTGGTAAAGTTGATTCGATCACCCAACATCTCTGGAAAGAGCTGACTTTGTCTGGCAACCAGCCTGTCGCCATCGGCATCACCTCCCCGCCGATCGACGACCTGCTCACCCACACCGACTCCAAGTACAAGCTGGTGCTGTACTCGGCCAAGCGTGCGCGGCAGATCAACGCCTACTACTCCCAGCTCGGCGAAGGCCTGCTGGAGTACGTCGGTCCGCTGGTCGAGACCCACGTCCAGGAGAAGCCGCTGTCGATCGCGATGCGCGAGATCAACGACGGCGTGCTGACCTGCACCGACATCGACCCGGAAGCCGAGGCGGAGGCCGCGGCCGCCGCTGCTGAGAAGTCCTCCGAGTAGTTTCGCGTCAATGAGCGCGACCGGGGGCACTCCCCACGGCCCTGGTGACCCCACGCCCACTTCGGCGGAAGGCGTCACCGGGGCTTCTGGTGTTCCCGGACCACAGGCAGGTGCGGGTACGCCGGGAGCAGACGATCAGGTCGCGCACGAGACCAGCCCCCTGGCGGGCTCCGCCGCCGACACCTCCGTGAGCCCGGCGGGCGGGCCCAAGTCTTCCCCCCACTCCTCGGTCACCGCTGGATCGGGAAGCGCACCGAAGCGGCCTTCGGTAGTCCTCGGGGTCGGCGGCGGCATCGCGGCGTACAAGGTCTGCGATCTGCTCCGCCGGCTGACCGAGTCGGGGCACAGCGTGCGCGTCGTACCGACCGCTGCCGCGCTTGAGTTCGTCGGTGCGGCGACCTGGGCGGCGTTGTCCGGGCAGCCGGTGACCGCGGACCCTTTCGACAACGTCCAGGAAGTGCCGCACGTGCGGATCGGGAAGGGTGCCGACCTCGTCGTCGTCGCCCCCGCGACGGCCAACCTGATTGCCAAGGCCGCGCACGGACTGGCCGACGACCTGCTCACCAACACGCTGCTCACCGCGCGCTGCCCGATCCTGTTCGCCCCGGCGATGCACACCGAGATGTGGGAGCACCCGGCCACCCAGGCGAACGTCGCGACCCTGCGGTCGCGCGGCATCACCGTGCTCGACCCCGCCGTCGGCCGCCTCACCGGCGCCGACACCGGCCGCGGCCGGCTGCCCGAGCCGTCCGAGATCTTCGCGATCAGCCAGCTGATGCTCGCCGACTCCGCCGCCCGCGCCGCCGGCGAGCGGGTCGCCGACCTCACCGGCAAACACGTCCTGATCAGCGCCGGCGGCACCCGCGAACACCTCGACCCGGTCCGCTACCTGGGCAACTCCTCCTCCGGCAAGCAGGGCTACGCCCTCGCCCGGATCGCCGCCGCCCGCGGCGCCAAGGTCACCCTGGTCGCCGCCAACTCCGAGCTCCCCGACCCGGCCGGCGTCCACGTCGTCCCGGTGACGTCGACCCGCGACCTGTACGACGAGATCACCGGCCGTGCCGCCGACGCCGACGCGATCGTGATGGCCGCCGCACCCGCCGACTTCCGGCCCGCGGAGTTCGCCGAGCACAAGATCAAGAAGACCGACGACGGCGCCGTCCCGGCGGTCAGCCTGATCCAGAACCCGGACATCCTCGCCACCGTCGCCCACGACCGCCAACGCGACGGCCAGGTCATCGTCGGCTTCGCCGCCGAAACCGGCGACGCCCAGCACTCCGTCCTCGACCTCGGCCGCGCCAAGCTGGAACGCAAAGGCTGCGACCTCCTGGTCGTCAACGACGTCTCCGGCGGCAAGGTCTTCGGCAGCGACATCAACGAGGCAGTGATCCTCGACCGCGACGGCACAGCGCTGCCGGTCCCGTCGGGCAGCAAGGACGCCTTGGCCGGCGTCATCTGGAACCTGGTCGCCACCCACTGGCACTGACCCGCCCCCCGCGGCGGTGAGCCCCGGGCGGTGGTCAGCCCGGGCGGTGGTGAGCCTCGGCTGCCGGCCCGCGGCTCCCGCCCCGCCCGCGCTCGACGGTGACTGACGCCGATTGTGACGACTGCTGCGATGTACCGGATCAGTCGTCAGCAACGGCGTCAGTCGGGTCGCGTAGGTCCGGCGCTGTCATCGACGCTGGCGGGGTTAGATCGACAGCGGCCTTGACCCGGTCACAGAGCACGTCGAGGGCGATGACGTGCCGGCCCTCGGCCTCGACGTACTGGCTGGCGGTGCGGACACTGCGCACTGCCAGTGAGGATCGGCCGCAGCTCGTCTCGCCCGGCTCCTACCCCGCTCGCCTTCACTCCGACCGAGGCTTGCGTCCGAACTTCCCGGTTGTGTCCGAAAGAAGGTGCGCTATAGGCCACGTGTCTTCGGACGCATGCAGAAGATTCGGACGCATGGGGCCGGGGCAAAGGGGAGCGGGGGCGCAGTGGAGCGCCGGGGCTACCCGGCTCAGGAGGTGCGGGAAGAGGCGCGGGCAGATGTTTCGCGTCCGAGCAGGATGGCAGTCGGCGGCGTCGTGGTGTCGTCGGGTCGGTGGCGCACAGGATGTCTGCGTACTGGCTGAGCCGGGCACGGCCTCGTTGGCTGACCGGGGTGGCTGACGCCTATTGTGACGACTGCCGCGATGTACCGGATCAGTCGTGCGATAGCGGATCAGTCGTCACAATGGGCGTCAGTCGAGCGGTACGGCGTCAGGCGGGCCGCGGAGATCCGGCGGCACCGGTCAGGTGGCCACCGGTGTGGCGGGGGCGAACAGGTTGACCAGGTTCCCGTCCGGGTCGCGAAGGATCGCCGACCGGTTGCCCCACGGCATCGTCGTCGGTCGCTGCACGAACTCCAGCGCGCGCAGCCGGTCGTACTCGGCGTCGACGTCCGGCACCTGGAACTCCAGGAAGACGCCCCGGTTGGCCACCGCCTCGACCACGCCCTCGCCGTACAGGGTCGTCGTCAGTTGGCTGCTGGAGATGGCGAGCGTGCCGGCGGATGTGCGGAGCTCGGCGAAGACCGGTGCGGGGCGGGTCGCGGCGAGGGTCGTGACGTGTTCGTAGAAGGCGGTCAGGCGGTCGACGTCGTCGGTGACGATGCGGATCGAGGCAAAGGTCGTCATGTCGGGTTCTCCAATTCTCGAGGTCTCTGCCGAGGCTATGAGCAATACCGGACAGCATCCGCCCGGTATCCGTGAGAATCTGAGCAGTGTGACGAGGCCGACGTCCCGCGTGCTCGCCCTGCTGGAACTGCTGCAGGGCGGCGGGACCCGTCGCGTTGGCGACCTTGCCGAGCGGCTCGGCGTCGACGAGCGGACCGTCCGCCGGTACGCCGAGCACCTGATCGACCTCGACATCCCGGTGCGCTCGATCCGCGGCCGGTACGGCGGCTACCGGCTCGCCCCCGGCTACCGGATGCCGCCGCTGATGCTCACCGACGACGAGGCCGTCGCGCTGGCGATCGGTCTCGTGGTCGGCCGGCGCGCGGGTCTCGTGCCGGAGTCCACGGCGTCGGAGAGCGCGCTGGCGAAGCTTCGTCGCGTGCTCCCGGTCCGCCTGGCCGACCGGCTCGGCGCCCTGCTCGCGACCTCGTCGTTCACCGCGCCGCCGCGATCGGCGCTCCCCACCGACACCGGCGTACTGCTCACCCTCGCCGAGGCCGCCCGGGATCGTTTGGCGGTCGAGCTCGCCTACACCGATCGCCAGGGTCGATCCAGCACCCGCACGATCTCCCCGTACGGCGTGGTCGCGCACTCCGGTCGCTGGTACGTCGCGACCGCCGACCGCACCTTCCGCCTCGACCGGATCACCTCGGCAACGTTGCTGACAGCAACGACCGGCGAGGCGCCGGCCGACGACGCGGCGCACGCTGTGCTGAAGTCGCTGGCGACTGCACCGTGGGCCCACCAGGTCTCCGTCCTGGTCCAGGGCGTTGCGGACGAGGTCGAGCGTCGGCTCCCACTCGGCTTGGCGATCGTCACTCCACTCCACGAAGAACCGGCCCAGGTACGGATCGAGTTTCGCGCGGAGCGGCTCGACTGGGTGCCGGCGTTACTGGCCGGGCTCGATCGGCCGTTCGTCATCGAGCAGCCCGCCGAGCTGCGGCACCAGGTCGCCGATCTGGCCCACAAGCTCGCCAGGTGGGCGGACTCTAAGACGTCGCTCCCGTATACCGGCGAAGACCCAGCCGCCAGCAAACGACGGCAAGCGAACAGCTGACGCCGGCTCCGACGACCGTCGACACCAGTACGAGAACCCGCGGTCCGTCGAGCAGCGTGCTGGTGGGGACCGTCGCGATGAGTGTCAGCGGCAACAAGTACGTGAGCACCAGCCGGAGCGGTCGCCGGTAGATGTCGGTCGGGTAGCCGCCGAGCTGCCAGGCCGAGCTGTAGAAGACCTCGAGCTGCAGCCGCGGGGCCCAGAACGCGAGGCAGGCCAGCAGTACGCCCATCGCCCAGGTCACCGTCAGAGCGGCGGCGAGAGTGACCAGCCAGGCGACGATCGCCGCCGGCGCGGGAAGTTCGGTCAGGCCGAACGCGATGACACCGAGCCCGAGCACCGACTGGACCAGCGACAGCGGCGTCGACTTCCCCAGACTGGCCAGGTAGAGCGTCGGTGCAGGCTGCAGCATGAACGTGTCGAGCATGCCTCGGCGAATGCCGTTGTCCGGGAACCAGGCGAGGTTCGGGTCGATGAACGTGCTCTTGAGGCTGCTCAGCACCTGGAACGTCCCGATCAGCACGTAGGTCTCGGCCTCGGTCCAGCCGGCCAGCGAGTCCGTTCGTGCGTACACGATGAACACGGTCGCCAGGCTCGCGACCATCCCGATGATCGACAGGCCGACATCGAACAGCAGGTTGACCCGGAACGCGAGCGTCGCCTGCACCGACCTGGCGAAGCCGGCGGCGGAGAGCCGGAGCAGCTTCATGCGCCCACCACCGTGTACCGACGGATGCCGGCCCGCCACAGCCACACGGCGAGACCGGCGAACGCCGTGATCCACGCCGCCTGGTAGGCGAGCCCGGACAGCAGGCCTTCGGTGCGTCCGGCAACGATGTCGGCCGGCAGCCCGAGCATCCCGTAGAAGGGCAGCACCTGACCGATCTCGCGCAGCGGCCCGGGCAGGAACGCGAGCGGCGCGATCGTCCCGCCGAGCAGCGAGGTCAGCGTCCAGCCGAAGCCCGCGATCGCGTGCACCCGTTCGGTCCAGAACGCGGCCATCGACAGCAGGAACACGAAGCAGAACCTGAGCACAGCGCCCAGCACGAGCACCGGCACAGCGGCGACAACCGAGACCCAGGTCAGCGAAACACCGAAGGCCACACCGGCCAGCAGCGCGAGCGGAATCCCCATCACCGTCATCCAGATCCGGATCGCGAGATTGGCGCCGATCACGTCGACGACCACGGGCTGCGGCCGGAGCAGGTCGTGGCTGATCGTCCCGTCGTACAGCTTCTCGGAGAACGTGTGCTGCTCGAACGACTCCGTCATCACGGTGACCAGCAGCAGCGCCACGTAGTACGTCGCGACGTACGGATCGGCCGGGTAGACCGCCGACCAGACGAACATGCCGATGAGCGGACCGACCGCGGCCTGGATCGTCAGGGTGAGCAGGAACCACCACGTGCCCGACCACTCGAGCACCTCGCGGCGGATCCGCAGAGCGATCAGGAGCAGCAGCCGGCTCATTCGACACCCTCCCGGTAGGCCTGGTCGATGACGACCTCGAGCGGCGCCTCTTCGACCGACAGGTCCGCGACGTCGAGGTCGGTGAGCAAGGCAGCGGTCGTCCGGGCGACCTCCGCGCGCGGGACGCGGATCACCCACGTCCCGTCCGCGTGCTCGACCAGTTCGCCGGCCGCGCGCAGGCGTTGTTCGTCGGCGCCGGGCGCGGTGATCCGGAGCAGCTTGTACGGCGAGAGCTTGGCGGCGAGCTCGTCGAGCTTGCCGTCGTACCGGATCGTGCCCTTGTCGATCAGAACGAGCCGTGGGCAGAGCGTGGAGACGTCGGCCATGTAGTGGCTGGTCAGGAGGACGGTCGCGCCGGTCTGCTCGGCGTACTGGGCGACGAAGCGGCGCATCGTGGTCGCGCCGGTGACGTCGAGGCCGAGGGTCGGCTCGTCGAGGAACATCACCTCCGGGCGGTAGAGCAGCGAGAGCGCGAGGCCGGCGCGCATCTTCTCGCCGAGGCTCAGGGCTCTGAGCTGGCGCTCCAGCAGCTCGCCGAGGTCGAGCATCTCGGTCAGCTCGTCGAGGTTCTCCTCGTACTGCGTCAACGGCACCTCGTACAGCAGGCGTTGGTACTGGAGGGTGTCGAGCACGGTGAGTTCCTGCGGACCGCCCACCGGCTGGCTGCCGCGGATGAACGCGATCCGGCGGAGGAAGTCGGTCCGGCGTTGCCAGGGGGAGTGGCCGAGGACGCGGACCTGACCGGACGTCGCGTGCAGCAGGCCGGAGAGGATCTTCATCGTGGTCGTCTTGCCGGCGCCGTTCGGGCCGATGAAGCCGACGACCTCGCCGGGGCTCAGGCCGAACGAGATGTTCTGGACGGCGGGAACGTCCTTGTACTGGCGGTTGAACACCGAGCCGAGCGTCGCCTTCCAGCCGGATCCGCGGACCGGCGCGCGGTAGGTCATGCAGAGGTCTTCGACCACGACAGCTGTCATGAGAAGGACCGTAGGAAGAAAAGACGCCACCTGTTGGCTTGTTTTCCTGCGATCATGCCTGACATGCGTGCGGAACGGTTGCTGCGGCTCCTGCTGCGTCTGCAGACGCGCGGTCGATCGACCGTGGCGGAGCTGGCGCAGCACCTGGAGGTGTCGCCGCGGACCGTTCAGCGTGATCTGGACGCGCTGAGCCTCGCGGGTGTGCCGGTGTACTCCGTGCGCGGACGGGGTGGTGGATGGGCGCTGCTGCCGGACTACCGCACTCGCCTGACCGGGCTCACGCCGTCCGAGGTGATGTCGGTGTTCGTCGGCGCGACGGCGCATGTGCTTGCGGATCTGGGCGTCGATGCGTCGAGTGATCAGGCGATCGCCAAGCTGATCGCGGCGCTGCCCGATCCGGCGCGGCGCGATGCGGAGTTCGCGCGGCAGCGGCTGCTGATCGATCACGCCGGGTGGGACGACCGGCGGGAGACGCCGCGATGGCTCGACCTGTGCCGGCAGGCGATCTGGGAGGAACGGCTGATCGCGATCACCTACAGGGATCCGGCCGAGCCCTTCGTGGTCGCGCCGCTGGGGTTGGTGGCCAAGAGCAGGACCTGGTACCTGGTGGCGGCCCGGGCGGACGGGGCTCTTCGTACGTACCGGCTGAGCCGGATCGGTCTGGTCGACCTGACCGAGGAGACGTTCAGGCGGCCGGGCGGGTTCGAGTTGACGGCGTACTGGGCGGAGGCGCAGGCGCAGTTCCGGGCCAGCCGGCCGTCGTACCCGATCGTGCTGCGGGTGCGAGGGACCGCTCTTCGGCGCTTTCGTCCGACGGCTCCGGTGACGGACGACGGGGACGGCTGGTTCGTCGTCGAGACCGACCTGGAGAACGCCGCCGAGGCGTGCGCGGCCGTGCTCGCCCAAGGCGGCGACGCGGTCGCGCTCGCGCCGCCGGATTTGGCGGCCGCCGTACGCCGGGCCGCGGACCAGGTTGCCGCAGCTCACATCTGACAGCACTGGACAGGCCAGTGTTTGCAGTGTGCAATATATTGCATGCCAATCACCGATTTCGATCGCTACCCGTTGCTCTTCGGCCCGAGCCCGGTGCACCCGCTCGACCGGCTCACCGCGCACCTCGGCGGCGCGCGGATCTGGGCCAAGCGGGAGGACGTCAACAGCGGTCTGGCGTACGGCGGCAACAAGACGCGCAAGCTCGAGTACCTGCTCCCGGAAGCACTCGCCCAGGGCGCCGACACGTTGGTGAGCATCGGCGGCATCCAGTCGAACCACACCCGCCAGGTCGCCGCCGCGGCCGCGAAGTCGGGCCTGAAAGCCGTGCTGGTCCAAGAGAGCTGGGTCGACTGGCCGGACCCGGTCAACGACAAGGTCGGCAACATCCTGCTCTCGCGGATCATGGGCGCCGACGTGCGGCTGGTCCGCGCCGGGTTCGGGATCGGGTTCAAGGAGAGCTGGCAGCAGGTGCTGGACGACGTCCGGGCAGCAGGCGGTACGCCGTACGCGATCCCCGCCGGTGCTTCGGACCACCGGCTCGGCGGGCTCGGGTTCGCGAACTGGGCCGACGAGGTCGCGGCGCAGGAGCGCGAACTCGGCGTCTTCTTCGACACGATCGTCGTCTGCAGCGTCACCGGCAGCACGCACGCCGGGATGATCGCCGGGTTCGCCGGGCAGGACCGGCCGCGCCGGGTGCTCGGGATCGACGCGTCGGCCAAGCTCGACGAGACGCGGGCGCAGGTCGCGAAGATCGCGCGCGCCACCGCGGAGCTGATCGGGCTCGGGCGGGAGCTGCGCGACGACGAGATCACGGTGCTGGAGGGGTGGGCGGGGGAGAAGTACGGGATCCCGGTCGAGTCGACGATGGATGCGATCCGGCTGAGCGGGCGGCTTGAGGCGATGATCATCGATCCCGTGTACGAGGGGAAGTCGATGGCGGGGCTGATCGAGTTGGTACGGTCCGGCGAGATCCCGAAGGACTCGAACGTGCTGTACGCGCATCTCGGCGGGCAGCCGGCGCTCAACGCGTACAGCGGGCTGTTCCAGTAGGTCAGGCTGCGACCGCTACTGCTCATAGTCTGACCGCATGAAGATCACCTGGCCCGCCGTTGTCGCGCGACGGATGCGGCGGCATCACTTGGACGCCGGTACTGCGGGCGCGAATCTGGGCCCGGTCGACGTCGTACGGGCGATGTCCGGTGCGCACGCGCAGGTGTTGTCGGCGGCGGAGATCTCCGTGGCACTCCGGTTAGAGAAGGCGACGCGGACCGAGGTGCAGCAGGCGCTCTGGGAAGAGCGCTCTCTGGTGAAGACCTTCGGCCCGCGCGGGACCGTGCACCTGCTGCCGACCGAGGACCTGCCGCTGTGGACGGGAGCGCTCTCCGCGTTGCCGCGGTCGGGCGCTGTGGGGACTCCTGAGATGCGGATGACGCCGGAGCAGACGGCCGAGGTGATCGAGGCCGTCGGGGGAGCGCTCTCCGAGGACGATCTCACCGTCGACGAACTGACCGACGAGGTGGTCGCGCGGACCGGTCCGTGGGCGGGGGAGCTGGTGATGCCGGCGTTCCAGGAGTACTGGCCGCGCTGGCGTCAGGTGATTCCGGCGGCTGCGACCGCGGGCGTGCTCTGCTACGGCCCGAACCGCGGCCGCAAGACGACGTACACCAATCCGCATCGCTTCACCCCGCCGTTCCAGCCCGAGAACGGTGAGAGAGCGCTCCCCGAACTTCTCCGGCGCTACCTCCACTCCTACGGGCCGGCGACGCCGCAGCAGTTCGCGAAATGGCTCAGCACCTCGCCCGCGTTCATCACCGAACTCTTCGACCAGGACGGCCTCGAGCAGGTCGAGCTCGACGGCCGGCCCGCCTGGGTGATCGAGGGGGACACCGACTTCCCCGAGGACCCGGTGCGCGGCGTACGCCTGCTCCCGTACTTCGACGCGTACGCCGTCGGAAGCCATCCGCGGGAGCTCGTCTTCCCCGGCGAGGCCTCAACCCGGGCCCTCGCCGGCGGCCAGGCCGGCAACTATCCGGTGCTCCTCGTCGACGGCGTCGTCGCGGGCGTGTGGCACCAGCGCCTCTCCGGCCGGAAGCTCCAGGTCACCGTCGAACCCCTGCGCCCGTTGAAACCGGCCCAACTCCGTGCCCTCGGCAACGCAGTGGATCGACTCGCCGAGATCGTCAACGCCCGCCCGACACTCACCCTCGACAAGATCACCGTCGGCCCGCACGCGTGAACGCCCGAGAGCGCGCTCCCCAGCTCTCCAGCGGGAGCTCCAACGCGTTGATCACCGTCGACAACGTCCGGTACCAACCCGCCAGGAGCAGCAGCTCGACCACCTGCGCGTCGTCGTACCGCTCCCGCACGGCAGTCCAGGTCGCCGTACTCCAGGTCGCCTCGTCGTGCAGCTCGTCGACCGCCGTCATGAGCACCGGATCAGGCCACGCCTCGCCAGACGCAACGGCGTCGAAGACCTCCCGATCCAGCCCGACCACCGGCCCGAAGACCACCACGTGCACGCCCCACTCGTACTCCGCGCCGGCGCGCGCGGTGGCCCGCGAGATCACCAGTTCCCGGTCGCGCGCGGGCAGCAATCCCTTGTTCAGCAGGCCCGACGCCATCGGCCGGGCACGGTCGGCCAGCTCCGGGTGCAACGCCAGCACGCGGAACAGCAGCAACGGCTCGTACGGCGAACCAGGTGGCATCAGCTTGCCGAGCAGGGTCTGGATCCGTTCTGGATAAGGCGGTTCGACCGGTCGTAGACGGGCGGACATGCGGCCTCCTCAACTGGCGCTACGGAATACGTAGCACTATGATGCTACTGAATCGATAGCGCAAGACCCCTGCAGGCCAAGGAGGCCGACGATGGCGGCTGGTACGCCGGTGCCCGGACGCCCGGTACGCGGTTCGCAGACCGGGCGGCCGATCATGGCCGCGTTCGACCTGCTCGGCCGACGGTGGGCGTTGCGGGTGCTCTGGGAACTGCGCGACGGTCCGGTCGGGTTCCGTGCCCTGCAGGAGCGGTGCGACGACGTGTCGCCGACGGTGCTGAGCGCGCGACTGGCTGAGCTGAGGGAGGCCGGGCTGCTCTGGCAGGACGAGTCGAAGGCCCACCAACTCACCGCGACCGGTCGCGATCTGTCCCGTTCGCTCAAGCCCTTGCTGGCCTGGTCCGAGCGCTGGGCGGCCGAGACGCGTGGTTGAAACGTTCGCCTCAGGGCGCTCGTTCAGGCGGCCGTGGCCGCGATGTGAGACACGAGTCCCACGAAGTGGATGATTCCGGTGTTCGGCTCTTCCCCCGGCCCGAACTGCTGGCATACTGCCGAGAAGCATCGCCGGAGGCGGTGCATGTGGGGCGGGGCTCAGGCTCCGCCGTGTGGACACCAGCAACCCTGAGGGAGAACCGTGGCACGGCGCCTTTTCACGTCCGAGTCGGTGACGGAAGGTCACCCGGACAAGATCGCTGACCAGATCAGCGACTCCATCCTCGACGCCCTTCTGGCCGAGGACCCGAAGAGCCGCGTCGCGGTGGAGACCCTGATCACGACCGGACTGGTGGTCGTGGCCGGCGAGGTCACCACGTCGGCGTACGTGGACATCCCCGGGATCGTCCGCAACCGGATCCTCGAGATCGGTTACGACTCGTCGCTGAAGGGCTTCGACGGCGCGTCCTGCGGCGTGCAGGTCGCCATCGGCAGCCAGTCGCCCGACATCGCGCAGGGCGTCAACACGGCGTACGAGACCCGCGCGGACGCCTCGGTCGACGCGCTGGACCTGCAGGGCGCCGGCGACCAGGGCCTGATGTTCGGCTACGCGTCGAACGAGACCCCCGAGCTGATGCCGCTGCCGATCACCATCGCGCACCGGCTGTCCGAGCGGCTGTCCGCGGTCCGCAAGGACGGCACGATGGCCTACCTGCGTCCCGACGGCAAGACCCAGGTCACGGTCGAGTACGACGGTGACAAGGCGGTCCGGATCGACACCGTCGTGGTCTCCAGCCAGCACGCGGCCGACATCAGCCTCGACGAGATGCTGACGCCGGACGTGAAGAAGCACGTCGTCGACCCGATCCTCGAGCAGTTCGAGATCGACTCGTCGGACTACAAGCTGCTGGTCAACCCGACCGGCCGCTTCGAGATCGGCGGCCCGATGGGCGACGCCGGCCTGACCGGCCGCAAGATCATCATCGACACCTACGGCGGCATGGCCCGCCACGGTGGCGGCGCGTTCTCCGGCAAGGACCCGTCGAAGGTCGACCGCTCCGCGGCGTACGCGATGCGCTGGGTCGCCAAGCACATCGTCGCCGCCGGCCTGGCCTCGCGCGCCGAGTGCCAGGTCGCGTACGCGATCGGCAAGGCCGCTCCGGTCGGCTTCTACGTCGACACCTTCGGCACCGAGACCGTCGCGATCGACAAGATCACCACGGCCGTCCTCGAGGTCTTCGACCTCCGCCCGGCCGCGATCATCCGCGACCTGGACCTGCTCCGCCCGATCTACACCCAGACCGCCGCCAACGGCCACTTCGGCCGCACCGGCGAAGACTTCACCTGGGAGAAGCTCGACCGCGTCGACGCCCTCAAGGCCGCCGCCACGAAGTAGTCAGTACGCCGTACGACGCCCGCATCCCCGGTTGGGGGTGCGGGCGTTCGTCGTGTTGTCCACAGGCCTCCGGCAGGTTCCACGGCGATCGGACTAGAGTTCCCGAGTGGCACCGACCGGGGAATCTCCTGAGCAGCTGACCTTGCTGCGCGAGACCGTCCGGCGCTCCCGCACGAAGGCCCCCGCCGACATCACCGACACCCTCCCGATCGCCCGGGTCGCGGTCGACGTCTCGTTGCCGCACCTGGACCGCGCGTTCGACTACCTCGTCCCCGAAGACCTCGCCGCGACCGCACAGCCGGGCGCCCGGGTGAAAGTGCGATTCGCGGGCAAGGACCTCGACGGATTCATTCTGGAACGCCTGGCCGAGACCGAGCACGCCGGCAAGCTCGCGCGCATCCGCAAGGTCGTTTCCCCCGAGCAGGTCCTCACCCCCGAGGTCGCCGATCTCTGCCGCGCCGTCGCCGACCGGTACGCCGGCGTCCTGGCCGATGTCACCCGCCTGGCCGTGCCGCCAAGACTCGCGAAGGTCGAGGCCGAAGCGCTCCGCTGCAACCAGCCCACGCGCCCGGTCGAGTCCACCTCCCGCGACGAGTGGTCGCCGTACCCGCATGCCGAAGGCTTCCTCGACGCCGTACGCCGTACCGAAGCCCCCCGCGCCATCTGGACCGCGATCCCAGGCGCCGACTGGGCGCTCGCGTTTGCCCAAGCCGCCGCCGTCTGCGCCTCGACCGGCCGCGGCGCACTCCTGCTCGCCCCGGACGCCCGCGACCTCGAGCGCCTCGCCAAGGCCTGTACGACGGTCCTCGGCCCCGACGGCTTCGTCACGCTCTCGGCCGACCTCGGCCCGACCCCTCGCTATCGCGCGTTCATCTCCGCCCTCCGCGGCTGCACCCGCGTCGTCATCGGCACCCGCGCGGCCGCGTTCGCACCGGTCACCGACCTCGGCCTGGTCGCGCTCTGGGACGACGGCGACGACTCGTACGCCGAACCGCGCGCGCCGTACCCGCACGCCCGCGAGGTCCTCCTCCTCCGCGCCCACCGCCAGAAGTGCGCCGCGCTGCTCGGCGGATTCGCCCGCTCGGCCGAGACCGCCGCGCTGCTCGAGTCCGGCTGGGCCAACGAACTGATCGCCGACCGCGCCGTCACCCGCGCCGCCGCGCCCGCCGTCCACATCGCGGGGGAGTCGGACCGCGACCTCGCCCGCGACCCCGGCGCTCGCGCCGCGCGGCTGCCGCACCAGGCGTTCGAGGTCGCGCGCGAAGGGCTCAAGACCGGGCCGGTCCTCGTGCAGGTGCCGCGCGCGGGGTACCTGCCGAGCCTGGTGTGCCAGACGTGCCGGACGCCGTCGCGCTGTACGACGTGCGGCGGTTCGCTGCGTCGTACGGGCTCGTCCGGCCCGGCGAGCTGCACCGTCTGCGGCCGCCCGGCGGCGGACCACCGGTGCCCCGAGTGCGGCGACACGAGGATGCGCGCGGCCGTCGTCGGCGCCCGGCGTACGGCGGAGGAGCTGGGCCGGGCGTTCCCGGGCGTCGTCGTCCGCACCTCGGGCGGCGACAGCATGCTCGACGAGATCCCCGGCGATCCCGCGCTCGTCGTCACGACCCCCGGCGCCGAACCCGTCGCGGAGAACGGCTACGCGGCAGCCCTTCTCCTGGACACCTGGCTGCTGCTGGCCCGGCCCGACCTGCGCGCGCCCGAGGAGGCCGTCCGGCGCTGGTTCAACGCGGCCGCGATGGTCCGCTCCGCCCGCGAAGGCGGCAAGGTGATCATGGTCGGCGAACCCTCCGCGATGCCGCTCCAGGCCGTCGTCCGCTGGAGCCCCGAGGGCTACGCAACCCGCGAACTGGAAGAACGCCGCACCGCCCGCCTGGCCCCCGCCGCCAAACTCGCCGAACTGGTCGGCTCCGCCGACGCCGTAGCCGACCTGATCACCCGCGTCCGCGACCTCGTCGACCCCACCGCAGGCCTCGAAGTCCTCGGCCCGGTCGACGTCGACGAAGAAACCGTCCGCGCCGTAGTCCGTACGCCGCGCGCCTACACCCTCGCCCGCGTCCTCAAAGAAGCCCTGGCCGCCCGAGGCACCAAGAAACTCCCCGGCCCCCTCCGAGTCCAAGTAGACCCCGCAACCTTCGGCTGACCCCGCCCGATCGCCCCACCACCGACCGAATCAAGCCGTCTCGGACAGCTGGCTCGTCCCCGACGCCGTCAGCAGGTGATTGCCCAGCGACGTCCGGAAGTACAGCACCGTACGACCGTCGCGACGCGAGTCGACCACGCCGGCGTTGCGCAGGATGCCGAGGTGGACGCTCAGGGTCGGCGCCGACACGTCCAGTGCGTGCGCCAGGTGCGTCGTCGACATCGGCAGATCCAAGTGACTCACGATCGCCGCCCGAGTCCGCCCGACCAGTTCGGCCAGTGGCGAGCCGGCGGTTTCCTGCTGGCTCTCCCACAACCGCCCGAGCCCGCGTGGGGGATAGGTGATCGTCGGTACGTGCGGCGCACCGGTCACCGGCAGCGCCGCCGGCCAGGTGAACACGCACGGCACGAGCAGCACACCCTGACCGGCCGTCGGCACTCCGTCGGGGCACACGAACGGGCGATCGATCTCGATCCGGTCGCCGCTCAGTCGTACGGACGGATGCAGGTTCCGGAACAGCCGGTCAAGCCCGCCCGCGGCCAGTTCGTCCAGCCGGAACGCGAGATCCTCCTGCAGCAACGCGCGCATCCGCCGCCAGTCCGGCTCGACCGCGCGCTGCCAGTACGTCCGCAGCGCGCCGGTGATCCGAGAGAGCGCTTCCCCGGGATCAGCGATCAGCGGCGGCAGCAACGGGTTCGGGTTTCCCCGGTGCACTCTGCTGAGCTCGTCGACCACCAGCTCGTACGGCGTCGCCTCGATCGCGGCCAGCCCGGCGTCGAACCCGGTCGACCGCCGCGGCGGCGCCGGCGTCATGAAGTCCGCGATGTACCCGATCCGCGGAATGAGGGCCCGGAGCAACTCCAGGTCCTCGCCCTCGGCGACCGGACGCACCTTGCGCAGCCACGGTCCGTGCACGCTCCCGGACGAACTGTTGCTCAGGGCCCGCACACTGGTGACCGTCTCCCAGACCGGCGAGAACGCGAACCTGATGCGGCTGACGTCGTCGGCGTTGAGCCTGATGCTGATCACGTCGACGACTCTAGTCACCGTCCGGCGCGAGCGCGAGGATTAGTGCAGAAACTAATGTTCGACAGCGCCGGTGGTCCCCGCCAGGCTGGATCCATGACATCGATCGGTGCTCCCAGGGAGCGCTCTCCGCTGCCCCGCGCGTTCTGGGCGCTCTGGGTCTGCCAGCTGGTCAACCGCCTCGGCAGCTTCGTCCAGCCCTTCCTCGTGCTCTACCTGACCCAGGACCGGCACCTGTCCGCCGGTACGGCGGGCGCCGTCGCCGCGGCCGTCGGTGCGGGCTCGGTCGTCTCGCAGCTCGTCGGCGGCTGGCTGTCCGACCGGATCGGCCGCCGCCGGACCATGCTGATCGGGTTCCTCGGCACCGCCGCCGCGCTGATCCTGCTCGGCTCGGCACGGTCGCTCGCGATGATCGCGGTCGCCGCGTTCGTGGTCGGCCTGATGGGCGACCTGTTCCGCCCGGCGGTCCAGGCGACGGTCGCCGATCTGCTCCAGCCAAGAGAGCGCGTTCGCGCGTACGGGCTGCTGTTCTGGGCGATCAACCTCGGCTTCTCGGTCTCGACCGTCAGCGCCGGCGTCCTGGCGAGCATCGGTTACAACCTGCTGTTCTGGATCAACGCCGGTACGTCGGTGGTCGCCGCCCTCGTGATCTGGCGGATGGTCCCCGAGACCCGGCCGGTGCTCGACGAAGGCACGTCACGCCGTGCGCTGTTGCCCGTCGTACTGCGGGACACGACGTTCCTGCTGATGGTCCTGCTCCAGATCGGCTACGCCACGATCTACTTCCAGGGCTACTCCACTCTGCCGCTCGCGATGGCGGCCGACGGGCTGCCGAGTTCGACGTACGGGTTGGTGATCGCACTGAACGGCGTCGTGATCGTCGTCGTCCAGCCCTTCGTCAACCGCCGGCTCGCCACGCTGGATCGTCCGAAACTGCTCGCCGGTTCGATGCTGATCGTCGGGGTCGGGTTCGGTGTGGGGGCGGCGGTCGACAGCTGGTGGGGTTATGGGCTGTCGGTGGTCGTCTGGACCGTCGGCGAGATCGGCTTCGCGGCCGTGATCGGCGCGGTGTTCGCGGACCTCGCGCCGGTCGATCTGCGCGGCGGGTACATGGGGCTGGCCGGCAGCATGTCCTTCGGCCTCGGCAGCGTCATCGGCCCTCTCCTGGGCACCATCACCCTCGAACACGCCGGCCCCACCACCGTCTGGCTGGCCTGCGCCGCCCTGGGCCTGATCCTCTTCACCGCCCAACTGTCCCTGGCCCCATCCCTCCACGCCCGAGCCACCACCAGCACCTCACCGCAACCCACAAGCCCTTGACCCCACCCCTTGCTAGGGCGGAGAGCCGGTTGGGGGGCTGTAGGCCCGGTAGAACGCTCGGGCGCCGGATTCTGCGCGCTCCTCGGCGTGGATCAGCGAGATGTTGTGGTCGAACAGCGCACGGTCGAGCGAGGCGCCGATCACCAGGAACGCGAAGTGTTCGGCGGCCGTCGGCGGATCCTGGACGAGCAGGGCGCCGGAGTCATGGAGTTGCCGCAGCGTCTGGGCCAATCGATCGAGGACCAGCCCAGGAGCTCGCCGGTAGTAGTCGACGGCCAGGTCGGGGACGCGGTTGGCCTCGCCGATGAGCAGACGCCTGAGCGTGATGACCGGACCGCCGTGGATCGAGCGGGCGAGATCGAGGGCGACGTCGACCAGCCGGTCCTCCAGGCTGGGCTCGTTCGCGCGACCGCTCGCGTGCTGGGTCAGCCCGCTGGTCTCCAGCCGCACGGCGTAGGACGACGCGGTGTCGATCGCCTCCTTCAGCATCTCGCGGAACAGCCGTTCCTTGTCGCCGTAGATGTTGTAGACGGTTCGCTTGGCGACGCCGGCGGCCACGGCGACGTCGTCGATCGTCGCGCCGGCGAATCCTTTGTCCGCGAACACCGTGATGGCGGCCGTCACGATGATCGTCCGAGATCGGGTGATCCGTGGATCTTCGTACGGAGTTACCTCAGCCACGCGGGATTACCTCTCTTGCACTCAACAGGTTAGTACTGCATCATACAGGTTATTAGTGCACTTGCAGTGCAGTAGACCGAAGGAGTGGACGCTCATGAAAGCCAATCTCGTCACATCGCGGCCGGCAGCAGCCCTGTCCACAGCAGGTGGGCCGCGAATCCGGCTGAGGACCGCCGGTCGCTGGGTCCTTCAGATCGCACTGGCGGCACCGATCGCGATCGGTGGAATCGCCAAGCTGACAGGCGACCCGCAGATGACCGCCATGTTCTCGACCCTCGGCGCCGAGCCGTGGCTGCGGATCGTGATCGGCGTCTTGGAGCTCTTGGGCGCTGTCGGACTTCTGATTCCCCGGACGGCCGTGTGGGCCGCCACGGGCCTGGCTGTGCTGCTCGCTGGGGCGTCGTTCACGAATGTCGCCCTCCTGCACACCAGTCCGGTCCTTCCGCTGGTCTTCTTCGCGATCGCCGTCTCGATCGTGCTCCTGCGCCGCCGTGAACTGACCACGTCCATCAGGGAGCGTCGATGAGTTCCCAACCCCAGCCCTTTGACCGTCAAGCCGCCGAGCGACAACTCCGCACCCTGGAACCCCTCCTGGGAACCTGGCGAATCGGCGGGGACGCACCAGGCACCGTTACCTATCAGTGGGCCGACATGGGCGGCTGGATCATTCAGCACGTCGAGCTGGACTCCGAAGACGGTCCGACGCGAGGTGTCGAGTACATCGGGTACGACACCGAAACCAGCACTCTGCGGTCGTACTACTTCAGCGGCACGGGTGAGCTACTTCGCTACACCTATCGCCTCGACGGCACCACCCTCAGCATCTTCTTCGGCGATGAGACCTCACCCGCCAAGTACGTCGGAACCTTCGACCCCGACTTCACCTCCAGCACCGGCGGCTGGCAGTGGCCGGGTGGCGGATACCAGACCACGATGACCAGAATCGACGGTGGCGACCACCATTCCGGTCGTGTCTGAGGTTTCGTAGGGTGCGGGTATGAGTGAGCGCAGCGTCGACAACGTGGTCTTCGATATCGGTGGGGTCCTGCTGGACTGGAATCCGAACTACCTGTACGCCGAACTGATCCCCGACGAGGAGCAGCGTCGGCACTTCCTGACCAACGTCACCACGCCCGAGTGGAACATGCGGCAGGACGCCGGACGGCCCTGGGCCGAGGCCGTCGAGGAGCTCACCGCGCTGCACCCGCAGCACGCCGAGTGGATCGCCGCGTACGACACCGGCTGGCTGAAGATGGTCAAGGGCCTGCTGACCGACACGGTCGACCTGCTGACCGAGCTCCAGGCGCTCGGCGTCCCGACGTACGCGCTGACCAACTTCTCCGGCGAGAAGTGGGCGGTCGCGAAGGAGACCTTCCCGGTCCTCGACAGTTTCACCGGCGAAATCGTCTCCGGCCACGAGCAGGTCGTGAAGCCCGACGAGAAGATCTACCGCCTGCTCGTCGACCGCTTCACCCTCGACCCGGCCCGCACCTTCTTCACCGACGACGTCCAGCGCAACGTCGACGGCGCCCGCGCCGCCGGCCTCGACGCCGAACTCTTCACCACGGCCGCCGACCTCCGCACCCAACTCCACACCCGAGGCCTTCAGCTGAAGCCCTAGGCCTCAGGTGGTGCCGGTCGCCAGGGCTTCGGTGTACTTCGTTCCGCCGCCCAGATGGGCTGCTTCGACGATGAGAGTGTTGTCCTGGCAGACCGGCGCCGTGATCGCCGTGTCCGGGGGAGTGGTGTAGATGACCTGCGGCCGGGCCAGGCCCGGCTGCCAGCGGTGGAGCTGGTACGACTCGGCACCGTTGGTCATCGTGCGGACTTCCCAGTGGATCCAGTTGCCACAGGCAACGATTGTGTCGGTGACGATCGAACCCAGCGAACGCGCCGCACCACCGGGAGCGTCACGGACGTAAGCGCGGCTCGAGTACTGATCGGGATCGTCCGCTCCGATCTCCGACCAGACGGTCGCCCCGCGCAACGTCGCCCCGCTCCACTGGATGCAGTTGCGACTGGCAACGACGGGCTGGGCGGCGCCGCCCGCGAGCGGCGCCGTGAACAGCCGCTTGCAGCGTTGCGCGCTCTGCGGCGCGGTGATCGCGCTGTACGTGACCGAGTCCGCCGACACGACCGGATCCGCGATGTACCCCGGATCCGCCACGCACGTCACCGTCCGCGCCACCAGCGTGTCCAGCGAGGCGACGACCAGGCACGACCGCTTGCGAGCGTCCGTGCTGCTGTACGCGAACGTCCCGTCGTACGCGCCGATCTCGGGCTCGGAGATCCGGGGGAGCGCTTTCTGCGTCGCCAGGTCCGTCTTCGCGCCGGTGCTGAGGTCGTAGCGGAACACCCGGATCTGCGGGTTCGGCCCGTCGGACCGGATCTCCTCGATCAGCGCCCAGCGGTCGTCGATCACCACCGGCGACTGCGCGACGAACCCGGCCGGCGGAGCGTGCCGTACGACGACCTTCCGGCTGACCCGGTCGGTCACCGTCGTCGTCCCGGCCTCGTCGCTGCCGCGCGTGACGACGTACTTGCGCTGCTGCGTGACGATGTGCTGACCGTCGACGGGCTGCCGCAGGATCTTCGTCCACACCGGCTTGCCCGGCGGCGTCCCCGGCGAAGACGTAGGCGGCCGGCTCGGAGTGTCGCGCGGCGGCGTGCTGCTCGGCGTACCGGAGGACGGGACGGGAGACGGCGAGGGAGCGCTCTCCGGCGATCCCGAGCACCCAGCCGCCAGCAGGGCGACCGCGGTGACCGGGACCAGCAGGTGACGACGACGCATCGGCCTACAGACCGATGTTCTTGAACGAGTTGGCCAGCGTCGCGTTGAACATCGCGGTGGCCGGGATGTTGCGCGGCCCGTCGGTGACGTTGCCGCGGCTGTTGAAGCGGCGCTCGTTGAACACCTCGTAGATGCCGATCGTCTTGGCCTTCATGTTGTAACCGCGGCCGACCTGGTAGTGCCCGCTGTGGTTGAAGGCGAGGTACGGGAAGTACCGCTTCAGCAGCTGCACGTGCTCGATGATCGGCGCCGGGGCGCCGTCGCCGAGGTGGTTCTGGTGCACCTGGAGGAACTTGGCCGGCGTCCAGTGGCCGACGCTCTGCACGATGTAGGTGCCGGCGGCAAGGTCCCAGTTGGTCTTCAGGTTGGTCTGCTTGACCATCGCCGAGATCGCCGTGCCGGACGTCGTCGCGCCGAGGTCCTTGGCCCAGGACGCCTGGGTGTCCTTCTGCTTGTCGTCGGCCCAGTCGATCGACTGGAAGGTCGCCGGACCGCACCAGTACCCCTTGTCCTGCGAGGTCTGGAAGCCCTTCATGATGGAGTTCGCGACCGGCTTCGGCTTGGTCGCGGCCGGCGGCTTCAACGGCGGCGGCGTCGGCTTGGTCGACGGATCACCAGGCTTCGGCACGACGGTCTGCCCACCGCTCGGCTCACCAGCGGCCGGTACGCCGGTCCGCCCGGAACCGGTCGCCGGACCGGATCCCGGCGCCGTCGACTCGCCCGAACCCGGCGCGCTCGCCGGCGGGTTGCCCTCCGCGTCGAGCTCACGCAGCGCGCGCGCCTTGTCCCGCCCGTCCCACGCCGCCTGCATCTCCTCCAGCTCGGCGCTGGTCCGCTGGCCCTGGGTCATCTCGGCCCGCTCGGCCACGAACGCCGCCGGGGTCAACGCCCCGGTCGCGATGTCCTGCTCGGCCGACACCCCGGCCCGCAGGTCGTCCCGCGCGACATCCGGCTCGACGACCGTCGAGCTGATCTCCGCGCCGGTCGGGATCTTGTCCACGAACCCGAGCCCGAGGCAGTAGTTCTCGGTCTCGAGCTTGAAGCAGCGCATCACCTGCTGGGACTGCTCGGCCGCGGTGACCCGCAGCGTGAGGTTGCTCGGCGACGTCTCCGCCACCTGACCCGCCAGCTCACTCCAGCTCCGCGCGGCCGGCCGCTCGGTGGCGGGCTCGTCATCGGCAGGCGTCGGTACGGCAGGCGTCGGTACGGCGGTCGGCGGGATCGACGGGTCGGTCGGGGTCGAGTCGTCGGACGGCTCGGCCCGGTCGGAGACCTCACTCGAAGGCGCGACGGCCTCAGGAGGCCCGCTCGTCGGCGCCGCCCCCACGGCGCTGTCCCTGGGCACGAACTCGTAGGCCCGGGCCAGAGGAGCCTGTGAAAGCAGGACCCCCAGGGTGATCAGTGCCGCAGCCCCCCGTGTCGCTGTGCGCATTGTTAACTCCCGTTGGGCGTGTGGCTTGTGTGACTGTAGGTACGCCTGAGAACACACTACGTGCTGAAGGCAACAACTGGGAGTGGGGTCCGCGAATTACAACGGTGTGATCACCGGCCACCCACGCTCAGCGGACACCCGGCGGAGCCGCCGTAGCCCGTCGTACGGCCGCCACTAGACTTAGTTGGTCCTGCGCTGCGAAGGAGTCTGTGTGTCGGTCCAACCCATCCGCCTGTTCGGCGACCCTGTTCTGCTGACCAAGGCGGACCCGGTCGTCGACTTCGACGCCGAGCTGCGCCGCCTGGTCGCCGACCTCACCGACACGATGCAGGCCGCGCCCGGCAGCGGCCTGGCCGCGCCGCAGATCGGTGTCGGCCTGCGGGTCTTCACCTACAACATCGAGGGCGAGATCGGGCACCTGGTCAACCCGGAGCTCACGCTCGGCGCCGAGGAGCAGTTCGGCCCGGAAGGCTGCCTGTCGATCCCCGGCCTGACCTTCGACTGCCGCCGTGCCGAGCACGTGATCGCCCACGGCTTCAACATGTACGGCGACCCGGTGGTGATCGAGGGCGACGACCTGCTGTCGCGCTGCATCCAGCACGAGACCGATCATCTCGACGGCGTCCTGTTCGTCGACCGGCTGGACCGCGAGACCCGCAAGGCCGCGATGAAGGCGATCCGCGAGGCCGAGTGGTCGGGCCTGTCCGGGCCGCCGCAGATCAAGGTCTCACCGCACGCGATGAACGGATTCGGCCTGTGAGACTCGTCTTCGCCGGCACCCCCGAGGTGTCCGTCACCGCACTCGAGGCGATCGTTGCCAGCGGCCATGAACTCGTTGCCGTCGTCACCCGTCCCGACGCGCCCGCGGGTCGCGGCCGCAAGCTCGTCGCCTCGCCCGTCGCCCAGTACGCCGAACAGCTCGGCGGCGTCGAGATCCTCAAGCCGGTCAAGCCGAGCGACCCCGAGTTCCTGGCCCGGCTCCGGGAGATCGCGCCCGACTGTTGCCCGGTCGTCGCGTACGGCGGACTGCTGCCGCAGGCAGCGCTCGACATCCCGGAGCACGGCTGGATCAACCTGCACTTCTCGGTGCTGCCCGCGTGGCGGGGCGCGGCGCCGGTGCAGCACTCGATCATCTCCGGTGACGACGTCACCGGCGCGAGCACGTTCCGGATCGTCAAGGCGCTCGACGCGGGTCCCGTGTTCGGCGTACTGACCGAGCCGATCGGCGCGAAGGACACGTCGGGTGACCTGCTCACCCGGCTGTCCGTGTCCGGCGCGAAGCTGTTTGTCGACACGCTCGACGGCATCGCGGCCGGCGTACTGCAGGCGGTCGAGCAGCCGGCCGACGGTGTCACGATCGCGCCGAAGCTGACCGTCGAGGACGCCGAGATCAATCTCAAGCACCCGGCCCAGCAGATCGATCGGCTGGTCCGCGGCTGCAACCCGGCGCCCGGCGCCTGGACGACGTTCCGGGGCGAGCGGCTCAAGGTGCTGGCGACGGCACCGACCGACGACGAGCTGGCGCCAGGCGCCATCAGCGCAACGAAGTCCTCGGTCACGGTGGGCACCGGGAGCAAGGCGATCGAGCTGGTCACCGTCCAGCCGCAGGGCAAGAAACCGATGGCCGGGGCCGACTGGGCCCGCGGCGTACGCATCACCGCAGACGATCAGTTGGGTACCGAGTGAGCGACCGCAGTCCGAGGAACCGCGCCCCGCAACGGCGCCCCGACAAGGTCCGGCAGGTCGCGTACCGGGTGATCCGGCAGGTGAACGGCGAGGACGGCTACGCCAACCTCACCCTCAACAAGGCGCTCCGCGACCAGCGCGTCGGCGGCCGCGACGCCGCGTTCTGCACCGAGCTCGTGCACGGCACACTGCGCTGGCAGGGCACGTACGACGCGTTCCTGGCCCGCAGCGTCTCGCGCCCGCTGGCCGACCTCGACCCCGAGCTGCTCGACCTGCTCCGGCTCGGCGCGCACCAGCTGCTGCGGATGCGCGTCGACTCGTACGCCGCGGTGAACGAGATGGTCACGCTGACCCGTTCCGAGGTCGGCCAGAGCCGCAGCGGTCTGGTCAACGCGGTGCTCCGCAAGATCAGTCAACGGAACCTCGACCAGTGGATCGCCACGGTCGCCCCGAAGCCCGAGGAAGACCTGCTCGGCTACCTGGCGATCGCGAAGGCCCACCCCCGCTGGGTGATCGAGGCGTTCGCCGACGCTCTGGGCGAGCGGGCCTCCGCCCCAGCTCTCCCCGCCGAATCGGTCGAGCAGGCCGTCGAGGACCTGCTCGACGCCGACAACGAACCTCCCAAAGTCACCCTCGTCGCGCGCCCCGGCCTGTCTGACGTCGACGAGCTGATCGAGGCCGGCGCGAGCCGCGCCCGCTGGTCGCCGTACGCCGCCGTCCTGCAAGGCGGCGGCGACCCCGGCCGCATCCAAGCCGTCGCCACCGGCCGCGCCGGCGTGCAGGACGAAGGCTCCCAACTTGTCGCGACCGCGCTGGCCATCGCGAAGGTCGACGGCAAGGACGCGCGCTGGCTCGATCTGTGCGCCGGCCCGGGCGGCAAGTCCGCCCTGCTCGCCGCGATCGCGAACCAGGGCGAGGCCGTCCTGACGGCGGTCGAGCCGCTCGAGCACCGCGCCCAGCTGGTCCGCTCCAACCTCCGCGCCATCCCGGGCGACCACCAGGTGCTCGTCGGCGATGGCACCAAGCCGACCTGGCCGTCCGGTTGGTACGACCGCGTCCTCGCCGACGTCCCGTGCAGCGGCCTCGGTGCGCTGCGCCGTCGACCGGAGGCCCGCTGGCGTCGGACGCCCGAAGACGTCGACGAGTTGCGCCCGCTGCAGGAGGCGTTGCTCGCGTCGGCGATCACGTCGGTGCGGCCGGGCGGGGTCGTCGCGTACGTGACGTGCTCGCCGCATCCGGGGGAGACGCGCGAGGTGGTCGAGGCGGTCCTGGCGAGCCGGCCGGACGCCGTACTGGAGGATGCGCGAGAACTGTTCCCCGGCGTACCGTCGCTCGGGGACGGCCCGGACGTGCAGCTGTGGCCGCACGTGCACGGCACGGACGCGATGTACCTCGCGCTGATCCGGCGATCCTGATCCTTGGACCGGTGTCAGGCGCGTTGGTTCGAACGGTCATGATGGTGGGGTGACAACGACCGGCACCCGTCCCGTCCGCAGCGCCCAGCAGTACCAGCTTCTCGGGCTCGCCGCGTCCTTCGGGATCGGCATGCTGGTCGCGCTGCAGTCGCGGGTGAACGGGGAGCTCGGTCACCGGCTCGGCGACGGCGTGACCGCCGCGCTGATCTCGTTCGGGACCGGGCTGGTCATCCTGCTGCTGGCCACCGCGCTCGTGCCGCGGATCCGGCAGTCGCTCGCGACCGTCTGGCACACGATCCGTACGCCGTCCGCAGGCGCCGGCGGCCCGTTGCGCTGGTGGCAGTGCATCGGAGGTCTCGCCGGCGCGTTCCTGGTGGCGACGCAGTCGATCACGGTCGCGACGATCGGCGTCGCCGTCTTCACCGTCGCGGTCGTCGGCGGTCAGGCGGTCAGCAGCCTGGTCGTCGACCGCCTCGGCTTCGGTCCCGCCGGTCCGCAGGCGTTCACGACGCTCCGGGTGGTCGGCGCGATCGTCGCGCTGATCGCCGTCGTACTGGCCGTGTCGGACCGGCTCAGTCACCCGTCGGGTCTGCTGCTCGCCATCCTCCCGGCGCTGGGCGGAATCGGGACCGCGGTCCAGCAGGGCATCAACGGCCGGGTCGCCCGCACCGCCTCCGGCGACTCCTACGGCGCGGTCGCGGCCGGTGTCATCAACTTCCTCGTCGGCACCAGCGCGCTGCTGGTCGTCTTCGTCGTCGACCTGGCGCTGCGCGGCGCACCGCGGTCCCTGCCGACCGACCCTTGGCTGTACGTCGGCGGTGCCTGCGGCGTCGTCTTCATCAGCTCCGCCGCCGCGGTCGTCCGCATCGTCGGCGTCTTCGTCCTCGGTCTCGGAACCATCGCCGGCCAACTGATCGCCAGCCTGTTCCTCGACCTGTTCGCCCCGGCCGCCGGCACCGAGGTCACCGTCCCGGTCGTGGCCGGGACCCTGCTGGCTCTGGCCGCGGTCGTCGTCGCCGCGATCCCGAACCTGCGCCGAGCCTGAACCAGCTCACTGGAACGGGCGCAGCTCGATCTTCCGGTCGCAGGCCTTGGAGGCCTCGGTGGCGAGCCTGCGTGCGGTCTCCAGATCGGGGACCTCCCACACCCAGACACCGGCCAGGTACTCCTTCGACTCCACGAAGGGCCCGTCGGTGAACACCGGCTGCTCGCCCCGGTTGTCGACCACCGCGGCGTCGTCGGTGTCCGTGAGCCCGCCGGCGAACACCCAGTAGCCGTCGGCGATCAGCCGCTCGTTGAACTCGCTGATGACCGGCAGCCGGTCGGTGCTGCCGGGGTCGACCTTGTCGTCGATGACGGAAACCAGGACTCGCATCCGCAGATCATCTCCTGCCTAGAGGTCTTCGCGCAGCGCCGTACGGAGGTCGTCCAGCCATTCGATCCCCACCCGGCGGCCGTCGGGGAACTGGTCGGCCTTGTCCCAGCGCCAGGTGGTGATCATGGCGAGAACCAGCAGACGGCAGTCGCGGAGCACGGCCTGATCGAGGTCGGGGTAGTGCGCGCTGACCTCCTCCGGAGCATGGGCGAGGTCGAACTCGACCGGCCCGCGGCAGCAGGTCTCGAAGTCGATGAACACCGGCCCGTACGCCGTACTCAGGAGGTTGCCCGGATGCGGCTCGCCGTGCAGGAGCTGCTCGGCGCCTTGGCGCTCCACGATCCCTTGGCTGAGACGCCGCAACGTGTCGCTGAGAAGCTCCCGGTCGGCGTCGGCCAGCTCGGGGGTGCGGTCGCGATCGGCCAGCAGCCGCTGGGCGTCCTCGACGCGATCCGTGAAGTGCGGCGTCGGGAACTCGACCTTGCGCATCCCGGCGTGCAGTTGCTCGAGCGCTTCGGCGTACGACGCCGGCGCCATCGGCCCGTCCGGTGCGTAGTACTTCCACAGCGTGACCGTGAAGCCGTCGCGCTCGAAGACCCGCGGTTCCACGAGCGAGGCCACCGGGCTGTCCACCGCCGCGAGACTCTGCGCGAGGTCCACCTCGAACTGCGCGATCTGTTCGGCGACCGGGGCCACCCGTGCCAGGACGTCGCACGGCACCAGCCGCAGCGTCAGCTTGTTCGAGTTGTTGAGCTCGATCGCCTCGTCGACCGGCAGCCCGAGCGACGACGCGATCGACACGGCCGAGGTCACCGCGGGTTCAGTCGGCTGCATGAAGCCCCTCTCCAGGAATCGACAGCAGCCCCGATCCTGGCAGAGGTTCTCCACGTTGGCTCAGTAATTTCTGATCAGCCGTGTGTACCCGCCGTACGCCCGCCGTCCTGCGATCCTCCACAGCAGCCGCACCGGCGGCGGCAGCTCACCCAGGAAATCACGCTGCTCCTGCGGTGAGGCGTCCTCGAGGATCGCGCCCAGGAAGAGCAGCCGTTTGCGCTTGTCCTGAATGGACTTCCCAGCGCGCTCACCGACCTCGGCCCACTCCTCGACGCTCAGGTGCTCGGTGATCACCGGCAGGATCTCGGTTTCCTCCTCGCCCATGTGCTCCCGCAGGATCGCGGACGCCTCCCGGACCGCGGCGGCCAGCTCGCGACCCTCCACGAGACTCGCGCCGCGACGCCACTGCGGCGTCAGCTTCTCGATGCGATCGAGCGCGGCGCCGAGCGCCGTGTGCTGCGCCTCCATCCGGTGCACGAGATCGACGTGCAGCGTCGCGCGCTCCAGCAGCAGCGGCCAGACCAGGTCGTCCTCGGCCTGGTGATGGTGGTGCAGCGCGGCGACGACGTCGGTCAGGTGCTCGGCCAGTACGGCGGCGCGCTCGGTGTCACCCGCACGCACCCCGTCGATCAGGTCCGGCAGCAGGTCGAACTCGCGGCGGAACACCCGGTGCACCACGACCATCGTCTGCGTGTCGGGTTTCGTGTCAGTGCTCATCGTGTCGCCCCCTGTGCGTGAAGCCGGCGGCAGCCCACCCCGGGAGCCGCCGGTCACCTCACGGTACCGGCGCGACCTCTGGCTGTAGAGGCTTTTTCGGCTTCCTGCCCGAACGGACCGGACGCCGTACGACGCCCTGTGACACCGCGACTCCGGTGAGCACCACCAGCGCGCCGACCGGCTGGTACCAGGTCAGGTGCTCGTCCAGGATCAGGACGCCGACCGCGATCGCGAAGATCGGCATCAGGTAGGTCACCATCGACGACATGCTGGCGCCGATCAGCCGGATGTTGCGCATGCTCAGCACGAACGCGATCCCGCTGCCCAGCCCGCCGAGCGCGAGCACGCTGCCGAGCACCTCCGGTGACAGGGTCCACGGCATCGGCGGCGCCGCGCCGGTGACGATCGGCGCGACGACCGCCAGCTGGATCGTTGCGCACAGCAACAAGCTGGCGGACAGCGCGGTGCCCGACACGGTGCTCCCGGCCACGAAACGCTTCTGGTACGGAACGGCGAGCCCGTAGCAGACGGCCGCCGCCATGCAGAGCAGCTGGCCGGTCAGGTCCGCGCCGCCGTCGAGGTTCCAGGCGCCGAGCACGACGAGCATCCCGAGGAACCCGATCAGCAGGCCGGCCACCCGCTGCGCGGTGAACTTCTCGGTCCGGAACACCAGGACGGCGACCGGCAGCACGATCAGCGGGGTGATGCCGTTCCAGATGCCGGCCAGCAGCGAGGGGACGCGCTGCTCGCCGTACCCGAACAGCGTCCACGGGAGCGCCGAACCGATCGCGCCGATCACGAACGTGTGAGCCCACAGGCGCGGATCGCGGGGGAGCGGTTCCCGTTTGAACGCCAGGAAGACCAGCAGCACCGCGGACCCGGCGACCACCCGGCCGAGCGCGAGGTACATCGGGTGCAGCTCGCGCACGCCGACCGAGATGAACAAGAAGCTGCAGCCCCAGATCGCGGCCAGCGTCAGCATGGTGGGAAGCCAGGCCCGGACCGGCGGCTTGTCAGGAGTCGTCAAGGTGCTCACTCCTGACATCCTGCAGTACGCCGAGGACGTTTTCCGCTTTTGGTCCGAAATTGGGCAGGATCTGGCCGCTGAGCTCAGCGGAACACGTCGAGGTACTCGCTCAGCCAGTCGGCGTACCCGCGGGCGGGCCGGCCGAGAACGCGCTCCACGTCGCCGCTGACCGTCTGCTCGGCCTGGGTCGGGGACCCGAGAATGTCGAGCGTGCTGTCCGCGACCTGCTCCGGCATGAACCGCAGGAAGCGCTCTCTCGCGCTCTCCCGGGTCAGCTCCACGAACCGCACCGGCTCGCCGAGCGCCGCCGCGATCAGCGCGGTCTGCTCCCGTGGTGAGACCGGCTCCGGCCCGGTGAGCAGCCAGGTCGTCCCGGCGTACTCGGGCTCGCGCAGCGCCACCGCGGCCACCTCGGCGATGTCCGCCGGGTGAATCTGGGGGAGCGCGATCTCGCCGAACGGCGCCTCGACCGTCCGCTGCTCCTTCACCGACTGGCTCCACCCGAGCGTGTTGCTCTGGAAGCCGCCTGGTCGCAGGATGCTCCATTCGAGGCCGGACGCCTTGACCGCCTCCTCGGCTGCGGCGGGATGACGGCCGGTGCCGACGCCTTGCGACGACACCAGCACGATCCGCCGTACGCCGGCCGCTCGAGCCTTGGCCACAAAGACTTCCGCGTCGGTCCGCCCGCCCGGCAGCAGGAGGAAGAGCGCATCCGCGCCGGTCAGGTCCAGCGCGGACGGCTCGACCACTTGATGCTGTACGCCGGCCGGCAGGTTCGCCGCCTTCCGCGACACCGCGGTCACGTCTTCGCCGGCGGCGGTCAGGGCGCGGACCAGCGGCCGGCCGATGTTTCCAGTTGCTCCAGTCACCACGATCACGTCGTACTCCAGTTTCTGTAGGGGACTGGTGGAGACGCTACTGTCGCCGTGATAGTAGGTACCTAGGAGAAAGTATTGGCCGAAAGGGGATCTGGTGACCGACGTCACGCCCGAGCTCGCCTGTCCGATCGCACCGGTGGTCGACATCGTCTTCAGCCGCTGGACGACGCCGATCCTGTGGGCCCTGAACGAGTACGGCCGCCAGCGCTTCGTCCAGCTGGAACGCCGGATCGACTCGATCACCCCGAAGGTTCTGACCCAGCGCCTCCGCCAGCTGGAACGCGACGGCCTCGTCGTCCGCACCTACCACCGCGAGGTCCCCCCGAGAGTCGAGTACGAGATCAGCCCCCTCGGCCTGACCCTCGCCCCCCTCTTCGCCAACCTGGCGGACTGGGCCAAGGCCAACCTCCCCACCGTGGAAACCAACCGCACCACGTACGACGACAGCAACCGCCCCCGCCCCTGAGCAGGGCCCACCCGCTCCCGCCCCTCCACTTCCTCTCTCCTCTTTCCGGCCGCAGCGGCCCCAGCCCCCGCCACCTTCCCGGCCGCATCGCCGCCAACAGCACCCCTCGCGCTCTTCTCCCGAGCAAGGAAGGATGGCTCCATGCCCGACTTCGACGTGGATGCGGTCCGCAAGCAGTTCCCGGCACTCAGCGAAGGCGCCGCGCACTTCGACGGCCCCGGCGGCTCCCAAACCCCTCAGGTGGTAGCCGACGCAGTCGCAACCACCATGACCTCCGCCCTCGCGAACCGCGGCCAACTCACCCCCGCCGAACGCCGAGCCGACAAGATCGTCCTCGACGCCCGCCAGGCCATGGCCGACCTCCTCGGCGCCGATCCGCAAGGCATCGTCTTCGGCCGCAGCATGACCCAGCTGACCTACGACTTCTCCCGCGCCCTCGCCAAGACCTGGTCGCCCGGCGACGAAGTGATCGTCACCCGCCTCGACCACGACGCCAACGTCCGCCCCTGGGTCCAAGCCGCCGAGTCCGTCGGCGCGACCGTCCGCTGGCTCGACTTCGACCCCGCGACGACAGAGCTCGACGACATCGCCCCGCTGCTGAACAACCGCACCAAACTCGTCGCCGTCACCGCCGCCTCCAACCTCCTCGGCACGCGTCCCGACCTCGACGCGATCGCCGCCGCCGTCCGTACGACGAACGCCCACCTGTACGTCGACGGCGTGCACCTCACCGCCCATTCCCCGATCGACACCTCGCTCGCCGACTTCTACGCGTGTTCGCCGTACAAGTTCTTCGGCCCGCACTGCGGCGTCCTCTCGGCCTCGCCGGCGCTGCTCGAGACGATCCAGCCGGACAAGCTCCTCCCGTCCAGCAACGCCGTGCCGGAACGCTTCGAGCTCGGCACCCTGCCGTACGAACTGCTCGCCGGCACCACCGCCGCGATCGACTTCATCGCCGGCCTCGGGGGAGTGGGCGAGACCCGGAGAGAGCGGTTGCTGAGTTCTCTCGTGCACCTGGAGATCCACGAGGACGCGCTCCGTGCCGAACTCGAGACCCGGCTGGCCGCGATCGACGCGATCACCCTGCACGGCAAGGCCCGACGCCGTACGCCGACGCTCCTGTTCACCGTCGCCGGCCACGCGCCGGTCGCGGTCTCGACCAAGCTCGCCGAGTACGGCGTGAACGCGCCGTCGGGTTCGTTCTACGCGATCGAGACCTCCCGTCACCTCGGCCTCGGCGACACCGGCGCGACCCGCGCCGGGCTCGCGCCGTACACGAACCAGTCGGACGTCGACCGGCTGGTGGAAGCAGTCGAACGACTGATCAGCTGAATCCCAGGAGGCACCGCCCCATGCCGACCAAACCGATGCTCGTCGCCGCCCTCGCGGCCGCCCTGCTCGCCACGGCCTTGACGACCCCAGCCGAGGCAAAACAAGCAGCACCCTCCGACCCGGCCCGGGCCGAACTCCGCGGCCTGCTCGAGAACGTGGTCGGTGCCACCGGCAAGCGTTACAACACCCGCGACGACGCCGGCCACGTGATGGACACCGTCAAGATCATCCAGGACACCACCGGCGGCTACCTGGCCGTCTCGCACCACCTGGCACCCGACGGCCACTTCCGCGTCAACCTGGCCACCTCGACCGACCTGCTCAACTGGCACTGGGAACGAGAACTCGCCGGAAGCAACACCGGCCCCGCCTCGCAGCCCACGATCGCGCAGGCCCCGAACGGCGGCTTCGTCCTGGCCTGGGAGCAGGAGAAGCCCGGGGGCGGCGACAACCATCTCGCCTTCCGCTACTACGCCAACCGCGCCGACCTCCTGGCCGGCCGGGTCGGCCGTTCCTTCGACGCACCGCGACGCCTGTCCTCCTGCGCCGAGGGAACGCCGAACATCTACAAGATCACGCTCTCCCCGGACATCGACCACTCCACGATCGACCTCGGCGGCCACTTCTGGTGGAACTGCGACCGCGACCGTCAGCAGCGCGGCACGCTGACCAACTTCAACTCCTGGTCGACCGCGGCCCAGCCGAACGTCGACAACGCCCTGCTGCACTGGGGAGTCGGCGGCAACATCGGCGACCGCGACCAGGTCGCCTTCCGCGACTTCGGCTTCGGCCTGATCGAGGGCCAGTTCACCAAGGGCGACTTCGGCTCCTGGCGGACCTTCGTCTACGACTACCAGACCGGCAACGCCGACCAGACGACGATCCGCACCGACGGCGGCAGTACGGCGTTCGCGAATCCCACGGTGACGGCTCTCCGGGCGCCGAACGGCGCTCCCGCCCTGGTCTTCACGCTGTTCGTCCCGAGCGAAGGAGCCGCCCCGGGAGAAGCAGGAGAACTCGTCTACTACAAGACTTACTAAAGTCTGTGGGGTAAATTCGCGCAGGTGAACGAACCGACCCACGTCTTCGTCCAGCCCGGCCCGGCCGACGGGCCGGTCCAGGCCGTCCGCGACGGTCACCGCTGGACGGCGAAAGCGTCCGAGGTGACCTGGTCGGACGACGGCCAGGTCACCGTCACCGCGACCACGATCTCCCGCGTCGCGCTCCGCTGGGAGCGCGCTCTCCCGGAGAGCGCGCTCGTTCTCGGCGACGCCTGGGAGCGCTCGTACGGCGATCTCCAGTGGCGCCACCTCCAGCCCGAGCGTCTGCTCCCGTGGTACTGGCTCGCTCACGACCAGCAGACCGGCGCGACCACCGGCATGGGCGTCGACGTCCACCCCGGCGCCTTCTGCTCGTGGACCGTCGACCGCACCGGCGTCACCCTCTGGCTCGACCTCCGCAACGGCGGCGGCCCGACCCAGCTCGACGGCCGCGCCCTCCCAGCGGCAGTCGTCCGCGAGTTCGCCGACGCCGGTACGCCGTGGAAGACCCTCGAAGCCGCGACCGCAAAGATGAGCGCGCACCTGCCCGACCGACCGGACATCGGCCCGGTCGTCGGCGCGAACAACTGGTACTACGCGTACGGCGAAGGCTTCGACGAGAAGGCGGTCCTCCAGGACGCCGCCACGATCGTCGAGCTCGCCGACGGCCACCCGGTCAAGCCGTTCAGCGTCGTCGACGACGGCTGGAACCCGGGCGGCAACGGCTCCGGCGGTCCCTGGGAGAGCGGGATCCCGGGGCTCTTCGACGACCTGGCGGCGACCGCCGCCGCGGTCAAGCAGCTCGGCGCGCGGCCCGGCCTGTGGTTCCGCCCGTTGCTGTCCAGGGAGACCGGTCCGTGGGGCCATCCGCTCGGCGGCGAGGCGCCGGGGCGCGCGCTTGATCCGACGTACCCGGAAGTCCTCGATCTGGTCCGCGGCGATCTCCAGCGGTTCAAGTCCTGGGGCTTTGAGCTGGTGAAGCACGACTTCAGCACGTACGACGTGTTCGGCCGCTTCGGTCCGGCGATGGGCGCGCGGCTGACCGACGCCGGCTGGCAGTTCCACGACCCGACCCGGACCACTGCCGAGATCGTGCTCGACTTCTACCGCGCGATCCGGGCCGCCGGCGAGGACCTGGTCCTGATCGGCTGCAACACCGTCGGACATCTCGCGGCCGGCCTCGTCGACGTACAGCGCAGTGGTGACGACACGTCCGGTCGCGAGTGGGAGCGGACCCGCAAGATTGGGGGTCAACTCGCTGGCCTTCCGGCTGCCGCAGCACGGGCGGTTCTTCACGCTCGACGCGGACTGCGTCCCGTGCACCCCGCAGACTCCGTGGGAGCTCAACGCGCGGTTCCTCGACCTCGTCGCTCGCTCGGGGAGCGCTCTCTTCGTCTCCGTCGATCCGGCCGCTCGCACCGCGCGGGCCGATCGTCAGCTTGGCGACGGTATACGGTTGGCGCTCAGTGGTGGTGACCAGCTCGAACCGCTGGACTGGCTCGTGAACACGACGCCCAACACCTGGGGGACCGGCACCGGCACCATCCACTACGACTGGTCGCTGCCGTGGGGCGCAGACCCGGGTTCCGGGTGAGGTGAGCGCGGTGCGAGGACAGGGGGAGTGGTGAGCACCGATCAGCCACCGGCTGTGGTCCGCCGGGGGACGAATCTGGACCGCGTCGGAGGGTTCAACGACAGCGTCGTCCTGGACGCGATCCGTCGCGCCGAGCAACTCCTGAGCCGCGTCGAGCTGGCCGCCGCGACCGGATTGTCCGGCCAGGCCATCTCCAACATCACCCGCCGCCTGCTCGACGCCGGCCTGGTCCGCGAGGCGGGCCGCCAGAGGAACGCCGGCCTGGGCAAACCCCGTACCCTGCTGGAACTGGAACCCACCGGCCAGTACGCCGTCGGCGTGCATCTGGATCCCGCGGTCGTCACCGTCGTCGTACTGGATCTCACCGGCCAGGTGGTCGCCCGCCGCCGGGCCGAGACCGAGGTCATCGCCAACTCTGCTCTTGAGCCCGACGCGCTCATCGAGGGCATCGCGGCGATGATCGAGCAGACCATCACCGAAGCCGGCGCACCCCGCGACCGGGTGGTCGGCGTCGGCATCGCCGCTCCCGGCCCGATCGACGTCGCGCGCGGCGCCGTCGTCGACCCACCCAATCTCACCGCCTGGCACCGAGTCCCCCTCCGCGACGCCCTGCGCGACCGCACCGGCCTCCCCGTCCTGCTCGACAAGGACGTCACCGCGGCCGCCTCCGCCGAGAAGTGGGCCGGCGGCCCGAACGGCCGCGGCAGTTTCGTGTTCTTCTACCTCGGCACCGGCGTCGGCGCCGGTCTCGTGATCGGCGACGAGGTCGTCCGCGGTACGTCGGGCAACGTCGGCGAGATCGGCCACGTGATCGTCGACCCCGACGGCCCGCTCTGCTTCTGCGGCCGCCGCGGCTGCGTCGGCGAGACCAGCCGGCCGCGGTACCTGGTCCAGCAAGCCGTCCAGGCGGGAGTGATTGCCCAAGGCATCGATCTCGACGACCGGCAGGCCGTCGACGTCGCTTTCGGCCGGCTCTGCTTCCAGGCCGCCGAGGCACCGGGCGCGGCCCGCGCGATCGTCACCGCCCTGGCCGGCCGGATCGCGAAGGTCGTCGAGGACATCGCGAACCTGCTCGACCTGGAGCGCGTCGTCTTCGGCGGACCGTACTGGGACCGGCTCGCACCGTTCTTCGGCGACGCCGTCCGGGAAACGCTGAGAGAGCGCTTCCTGGTCCGTTCCGTGCACCCGTTCGACGTCGCCGGTACGGCGCTCGGCGCCGACGTCGGCGCGGTCGGGGCCGCGAGCCTGGTCCTCGACCACACCTTCTCCCCGAACCCGTCCGTCCTCCTGCTCGGACCTCCGGAGAGCGCTCTGTCCGGATCCCGTCCGGTGCCCGCCGTGAATACTGCCGGATGAGAGATCCGGTCCCGCTGAAAGGTGAAGTGTTGATGATCGACCCCGACGTGCTGGCCCGCGCCACCGAGGAGGTCCGCCAGGCCACCGGCGACCCGGTGATCGCGACCATGTTCCAGCAGTCGATGACGCAGAACCTCACCGCCGTGGCCGAACGGCTCGCCGACGGTACGACGTTCGTGCTGACCGGTGACATCCCGGCGATGTGGCTGCGCGACTCGGCCGCCCAGCTGCGCCCGTACCTGGTGCTGTGCGCCGACGACCCCGGCCTGCAGGACGTGCTGATCGGCGTACTGCACCGGCAGCTCGAGTACGTCGCCCTCGACCCGTACGCGAACGCCTTCAACCGCGAGGCCAACGGCGCCGGCCACACCACCGACCTGACCGAGATGTCGCCGTGGGTGTGGGAGCGCAAGTACGAGATCGACTCGCTGTGCTTCCCGCTCGACCTGGCGTACAAGCTGTGGAAGCTCACCGGCCGCGACGACGTGATCGACGAGCGGTTCCGGACCGCCGCGATCGCGACGCTGGACCTGTGGACCGTCGAGCTCGACCACGAGGCGCGGTCGCCGTACCGGTTCGAGCGGCACGGCGAGCCGGTCACCGACACGCTGGTCCGCGAGGGCCGCGGCCGGTGGACGCAGCCGACGGGCATGACGTGGAGCGCTTTCCGGCCGAGCGACGACGCGACCGAGCACGGGTTCAACGTGCCCGGCAACATGTTCGCCTCGGTCGTGCTCGGGTACGTCGAGGTGATCGCGACCGAGGTGCTCGGCGATCCGGCGCTGGGTGCTCGCGCCAAGGAGCTGCGGGTCGGCATCGACGAGGGCATCTCCCAGCACGGCACGGTCGACCACCCGACGTACGGGCGCGTTTTCGCGTACGAGGTGGACGGCGCGGGGGAGCGGTTGCTGATGGACGACGCGAACATGCCGAGCCTGCTGTCGGCGCCGCTGAGCGGGTACGCCGCCGTCGACGACCCGACGTACCTGGCGACGCGCAAGCTGCTGCTGAGCCCGGACAACCCGTACTACTACAGCGGAACGCACGCCTCCGGAATCGGCAGCCCGCACACCCCGCCGAACTACATCTGGCACATCGCGCTGGCCGTCCAGGGCCTGACCGCGACCTCGGCCGAGGAGCGCGCGCAGATCCTGGACACCCTGCGCGACACCACCGGCGGGACCGGGCAGATGCACGAGGGCTTCCACGTCGACGACCCGAACCAGTACACGCGCGAGTGGTTCTCCTGGGCGAACGCGATGTTCTGCGAGCTGGCCCTGGCTCACGCCGGCCGACGCCTCTAACCGCGCTCGAACAGATCCCGGTCCCAGCCGGCGACATCGAGGACGGCTCGGAGCAGCACCGAGTCCCCGAGCCGTCCTCCGAGCACCTGCTCGAGCGGCAGCGTCCCCAACCCGGGTTGGTAAACGTCCAGCGCCCGCCGCCGACGCTCCGCCACCTCCCGCCGGCGCTCCTCCGCCTCCCGCCGGCGCTCCGCCGCCTCCCGTCGACGGTCCGCCGCCTCCCGTCGACGGTCCGCCGCCTCCCGTCGACGGTCCGCCGCCTCGCCGCCGACCCGCCAACCATCGCCGGGGACCTCTTCCAGCACGACTTCGTTTCCTACTCCAAGTACCCGCCCCGATCCCACCTGCCGCTCGCCGCTCAGGTACTCCCTGATGCGCTCCTGAGCCACCTGAACATCCGCCGCTCTCACCCGAGCCCCCAGCACACCATCGGCCGCCTCCCGCACCGCCGCCCCGATCGCCACATGATCCGGATGCCCGGTCAGTCCGTCGCTTCCAACGGTCAGCACCAACTCCGGCCGCACCTCACCCAGCGCCCGCCGTACGGCGTCAACCAAGACCGCGCTCTCCTCGTCAGCAACAGTCCCCGGCCCAGCACCCCCACGATCCACCCACTCACCGAGCCACGCCCACTCAGCAATCCCCAGCAACTCACACGACCGACTCAGCTTCTCGCTCCGCACCCGCCGAGCCTCGACCTCACCCAGCGCCGGATCCTCCGAAGCCTCCCCGCCCGTGGCCACCCGCAGCACCACGCGCCAGCCCGCGGCGGAGAGCGCGATCGTCGCCGCTCCCGTCGCGAACACCTCGTCGTCCGGATGGGCGTGCACCACCAAAGCCGTCCTCACGCTCACACCACATCACGCCGCCGGGTCGTGAACATCGCGAGCCCGGCGAAGACCAAGCCGTAGGCCACCAACGTCGCCAGCGCCCGTCCACCACCCACCGCATCCCGTACGCCGGGCGGCGCGTCAGCCGCGACCATCCCCGTCACGCTGAACACCAGTGCCCCGGCACTCGCCCCGGGCAACGCATCCGTCAGCACCTCCAGGTCCGGCAACAGACTGCTCGCGACACCGGCCAGCAACGTCTCGATCCCGAGGATCCACACCACCCCGAGCCCGATCGGCAACGCAACGTTGCGGAAGGCAACAGCCAGGACGGCGCCCGCGAGGCACCACATCGCCAGCACCAACCACCCGCCGGCCAGCGCCTCGACGGTCTCCAGCACACCCGGCCACGCCATCGACCCACCCTCGGCCGCCGCGATCCCCACACTGCACAGCGCGCACGCGACGAAGATCCCGAGCACCCACACCGCGAGCATCGTGAACAATCCGAGCAACTGCCCGCCCAGCACCGAGATCCGCCCCGGCCGCTGGGTCAGCACGGTCTTCAGCGTGCCCCACGTGTACTCGCCGCCGACCACGATCGCCCCGAGCACGAGAGCGAGCGCTCCCGCGAAGACCGGGAACCCGCCGATCGTGTTGTCCAGCACGCGTTCCGGCAGCAGCCCGCGCAGCACCTCGGCCCGCGGGATCCCGTTGGTCTGCGGGTTGTCGTCGCCGGTCAGGTAACCGACGTACGGCAGCACGTACCCGAAGATCAGGCTCAGCACGAGGCCGGCCCCGAACAGCACCCAGACAGCCGACCGCTTCCGCAGCTTGATCAGCTCCGCGCGATAGCTACCCAGCATGAGTCTTCTCCTCCGTGGTCAGCTCGAAGAAGACGTCCTCGAGCGCTCGTTCCGTACTGCGCAGTTCCGACACCGCGATGTCCGCCCGCACCAGCAGGCGATTGAGCTCGGCCGCGCGGTCCGGCGAGACCTTGGCGCGCAGCGTGTCGTCGTACAGGTGGACGGCGTCGGCCCCGAGAACCTCCCGGAGCACCGAGTGAGCGCTCTCCAGCGGTTTCGCGCGGATCACCAGCTCCTGCTGCCCGCGTAGTTCCTCGACGTCGTGCTCGGCCACCATCCGGCCGGCGTTGATGATTCCGACCCGGTCGCAGACCTGCTGGACCTCGCCGAGCAGATGGCTCGACAGCACCACGGTCCGCCCGTCCGACCCGAGCTCCCGGATCAGCCGCCGCATGTCCCGCATGCCGGCCGGATCCAGCCCGTTCGTCGGCTCGTCGAGGATCACCAGCTCGGGGTCCTTGAGCAACGCCGCCGCGACGCCGAGCCGCTGCTTCATCCCCAGCGAGTACGTCGAGAAGCGGTCCTTGGCCCGCTCGGCCAGATCCACCAGCTCGAGCACCTCGCGGACACGGGCGCGCGCCACCTCGGCGTACTCGGCGAGCAGCCGCAGGTTGTCCAGCCCCGACAGGTACGGGTAGAACGCGGGCGACTCGATCATCGACCCGGTCCGGGCCAGCACTTTCGCCTGCCCGGGCGAACCGCCGAGCACCTCGACGCTCCCGCTGGTCGGAGCGATCAGTCCCGTCAGGATCCGCAGGGTCGTCGTCTTCCCGGCGCCGTTCGGCCCGAGGAACCCGTAGACCTCACCCGGCCGGACCTGGAGATCCACCCCGTCGACCGCGACGGTGTCCCCGTAGCGTTTGGTGAGCCCCTGCACCTGGACCATCGGGGCAGCTGTTGTCGTCATACCCCGAGCGTCCCGCCAGACCGCCGGTCTCCGCGTCGCCCACAAGGAGTGACCCGCAGTACCGCCGGGGGAGTAGTGCTAGCCCAACCAGCCCGGTCGTACCAGCCCGGTCTGGTAAGCCAGTACCACCAACTGCGCGCGATCCCGCACACCCAGCTTCACCATCGCCCGGCTGACATGCGTCTTCGCCGTCGCCGGGCTCAGCACCAGCCGGGCCGCGATCTCGTCGTTCGACAGCCCCTCGCCGACCAGCGCGACGATCTCCTTCTCCCGCTCGGTCAGGACGTCGAGCTCCTTGCTCGCGTGCGGCTGCCGGCTCCGCGTCGCGAACTCGGCCACCAGCCGCCGCGTCACCCCCGGCGACAACAAAGCGTCGCCCCGTGCGACCACCCGAACGGCCTGCAGCAGCTCCACCGGCTCGGTGTCCTTCACCAGGAACCCGCTGGCCCCGACCCGCAACGCCTCGAACACGTACTCGTCCAGGTCGAACGTCGTCAGGATCACCACGTGAACACCGGAGAGCGCTTCATCGGTCCCGATCTGCCGCGTCGCCTCCAGCCCGTCGGTCCCCGGCATCCGGATGTCCATCAGCACGACGTCAGGCTTCTCCGCCCGCGCCACCACGACCGCCTCGGCCCCGTCCGACACCTCACCGATCACGGTGATGTCGTCCTCGGCGTTCAGCAACGACCGGAACCCCGCCCGCACCAACGCCTGATCGTCCGCCAGCAACACCCGAATCATGCGCCCACGCTAAAGCATCCGGCGGTCAGCGCAGCTCCCCACGATGCACAGCCTCGCGCCGGCTCCCTCCCTCGCGCCGGCTCCCTCCCTCGCGCCGGCTCCCTCCCTTGCGCCGCGCCTCGCGCCGCGCCTCGCGCCGCGCCTCGCGCCGGGGCTCCGGCCCCCATCCCCTCGCCGGGCGATGCCGTCAGGCGAGCCCGGCGTCGTGCGCGAGCAGCGCGATCTGGGTCCGGTTGCCCAGCTCCAGCTTCGTGAGGATGTGCGAGATGTGCGCCTTCACCGTCGCCAGACTCATGAACAACTCCGCCGCGATCTCCGCGTTCGCCTTGCCCTGCGCGACCGCCAGCATCACGTCGTACTCCCGCGGACTCAACCGCGCCAGCGCCCCCTGCGCCTCCGTGTGCGCATCGGCCTGCGTCGCCGCCCGGTCCATCAACCGCCGCGTGATCGCCGGCGACAGGATCGGATCCCCAGCGGCAACCCGCCGTACGGCGTCGACGATCTGCGCCGGCGGCGTGTCCTTCAGCAAGAACCCACTCGCCCCCGCCCGCAGCGCGTGCAGCACGTTCTCGTCGGTGTCGAACGTGGTCAGCACGATCACCTCCGGCGGGTTCTTCCGCGCCCGCACCCGCCGGGTCGCGACGATCCCGTCGACCCGCGGCATCCGTAAATCCATCAGCACCAGATCGGGGAAGTGCGCGTCGATCGCACCCGGCACCTCGTCGCCGTCGGCCGCCTGCGCGACCACGGCGATCCCGTTCGCCCCGTCGAGCATCATCTCCAGGCTGGCCCGGACGAGCGCGTCGTCGTCCACCACCAGCACCCGAATCGCCGCACGCTCACCCATAGGCGTCACCGTAGTCACTCCGGCCACGGCAACGCAGCATGCAGCCGGAACCGGCCCGCCGCCCTTCCGTGGTCCAGCGTGCCGCCGGCCAGGTTCACCCGCTCGGTCAGCCCGACCAGTCCGGTCCCACTCCCAGGAGCAGCCGGTACGCCGTCCCCGCCGGGATTCGTCAGCTCGATCACCAGCCCGTCACCCGGCCGTCCGCGCACGACGACCCTCACCGGCCGCCCGGCCGCGTGCTTGCGCGCGTTGGTCAGCCCTTCCTGCACCACCCGGTACGCCGTCCGCCCGGTGGCCGGCGGCAACGTCTCCGGCGCGCTCACCTCAGCGTCGTACGAGATCGCGCTCCCCGCGTCCCTCGACTCCTGCACCAACGCGTCCAGATCCCCGAACGTCGGCTGCGGCCGCCCACCCGGCAGCTCGTCCATCTCCCCGTCGCGCAGCACGCTGATCACCTCGCGCAGCTCCTCCAGCGCCTGGTGCACCCCGGTCCGGATCACCCCCGCCGCCTGCGCGAGCTTCTCCGGCGACGAGTCCGGCCGGTACTCCAGCGCCCCCGCGTACGTCGCCAGCAACGACAGCCGATGCGCCAGGACGTCGTGCATCTCGCGCGCCATCTTCGTCCGCTCCAGCGTGCGCGCCTCAGCGACCCGTCGGCCTTGCTCGCTCTCGGCCCGGAGAGCGCGTTCTCGCAGGGAGGCGACCAACGCGCGCCGGGCCTGCGCCCACTGGCCCCACGCCAGCAGAGCGGCATGGACGGCGGCGTCCAGGATGACGTACCAGAACAGGTTCAGCCCGTCGATCGGCCGCCAGCTCCACTGGACCAGGTGGCCGACCGTCCCGGCGAGCGCGACCAGCGTGGCGACCTTCAACGGCCGGAACTGCGCCACCGTCAGCGTCCCGACCGTGGACGGCGGCGTCGCGGCGGGGGAGAGGGCAGCGAGCGCGGCCAGGACCAGCGCCGACTGCACCGGTCGCCGGCCGAGCGGCAGAATGAGGCCGACGGCAACGATCCCGACCACGACGTCGAAGACCAGGAACCGGCCGGCGCCGTCCCCGGACTGTCGCCCGAGGACGGTGGCGGCGGTCAGCACGGCGACGGAGCCCAGCCCGATCACGTTGCCGACCCACCGTGGTGGCTCACCCGGGATCCGGAGGCCGGCGCCGGCATCGTTGGAGCAGTCCGCAGTCATGGGCCCGAGCCTAGAGGCGGTGCGCTGGTGCGACCACCGACCAAAGTCGATGCCCGACCGACTTCCGGGCAGGCGGCCGCAGCCGCGCGGCCGATGCCCGAGAACGCGCTCTCCCGCGACGCTGGGTCGCACATCGACCAGCTCACGGAAGGCATCACCATGACCATCACCGCCGGCAAGCCCATCACCCGAGTTCCCGGCAAGAGCCGCCTCGCAGTCGTCGGCGCGACCTCGGCCGCGGCCCTCGTCGCCTGGGCGGTCCTCGGCCCGCTCGCCGGTATCGAGCTGCGGGCCGAGCAGGGCACGTCCACGACCGACATCACCGGCGTCTCGGTCTTCGTCTCGGCGACCCTGATGGCCTTCGCCGGCTGGGGGCTGCTCGCCGTGCTCGAACGGCGTACCGTCAACGCCCGCAAGGTCTGGACGATCCTGGCCGCGTCGGCCTGCATCCTGTCGCTCGGCAGCCCGCTCGTCGCCGGGATCGGCGTCGGCGCCAAGCTCGGTCTGGCGTCCCTGCACCTGATCGTCGGCGCCGTGGTCATCGCCGGCCTTCACCGCACGGCCCTGTCCGCCTGCGACCGCTGCAACTAGCATGACGACGGAGATGAGGAACTGGAGCGGTTACCAGACGGCAAAGCGGGACCTGATCCGTTCGTTGTCCGGCACGGTCCTCGAGATCGGCGCCGGCAGCGGCGCCAACTTCGCCGACCTGCCCGGCACTATCGAGTGGATCGGCCTGGAGCCGCATCGCCGCGCTCGCGCCCAGCTCGTCCGTACGGCGGCCGGGCGGCGCGTCCTGGCCGCCGGCGCCGAGCAGATCCCGTTGCCCGAGGCAAGCGTCGACGGCGTGCTGTCGACCGTCGTACTGTGCTCCGTCGCCGACCTCCCGGCCACGCTGGTCGAACTGCGTCGCGTCCTCCGCCCCGGCGGCCGCTTCGTCTTCGTCGAGCACGTCGCCGCACCTCGCGGGACGTGGACCTATCGCCTGCAGAGGCTGGCCGCGCCCTTCACCCGCCGCTTCGACCGCGGCTGCAACCCGGCCCGCGACATCGCGGCCGCCATCGAGGCCGCCGGTTTCACCACGATCGAGCTGGACCACTACACGATGCCGGGCCTGATCCCGATCCCGTTCATCGCCGGCGCCGCTACCAGGTAGGCGACGACAACCGGGCCGCGCGGTAGAACCCCTCGATGTGCTCGGTCACCAACCGCGCCGCATCCTCACCCCGACCGCCACGAATCGCCGCCACGATCCCGTGATGCTCGGCCCGGAGCGCAACGGCCGTCGCGTCCCAGTCCGGCAGATTCGGTACGGCGGCCAGCACGTACCCATGGATCGCCGACCGCAACGACCCCATCACCGCAGCGATCAACACGTTTCCCGCCAACCCCGCCAACGCCACATGAAACTCCGCGTCGAGCACGTGAAACTCCTCCGGCGACAACCCCTCCACCTCCATCCGCCCCAGCAGCTCCTCAGCGACCGCCAACTCCCCAGCGCCAGGCCGTACTGCGTCCACCGTGCCAGCAAGTAGTCCGGCGCCTTCCGCACCAGCCAGACCGCCGGGCTCTCCCGCTGAAGCTGCAAACCGCCCAGCCGCCTCCCGCGCCGACCAGGACTCCAGCAGCACCCGCGTCTGCACGATGTCCTCCATCGGCAGATGACTGGTCGCCAGGTGCAACCGCAGCAACGCCGTCAACGGCGCCGACGGCTCAGCAACGATCACGGCCCCCGCCTCCGGCCCAGACCCAGTCGCCGTCCGCACCACCCCCAGCGCCTCCAGCACCCGCACCGCCTCCCGTACCGACGGCCTGCTGATCCCGAGCTGCTCGGCCAGCGCCCGCTCCCCGGGCAACCGCCCACCCAGCCGCAACCGCCCCGCCGCAAGGTCCGCCTCGACCTGCTGCAGCACCAGCTCGTAGTTCTTCACAGCCGCGAGTCTAGCTGTGTGGTCGGACCACAGGCTATGCTGTGGTCCGACCACACCCGCGCGAGCTGTGAGGACGCCCCGATGACCGACCGCCAGATCCCCCGCTGGTCCGAGCTGAAGCCTCTGCTGCGCGCCAAGCCGATCACCACGAACCCGACCGAGCGCCGCCTGGAGAAGGCCCTGACGATCGCGGACCTCCGCAAGATCGCCAAACGCCGTACGCCGCGCTCGGTCTTCGACTACACCGACGGCGCGGCCGAGTCCGAGATCAGCTTGCAGCGGGCCCGGCAGTTGTTCGCCGAGATGGAGCTGCAGCCGTCCATCCTGCGCAACGTCTCTGACATCGACCTGAGCACCGACATCCTCGGCCGCCGCTCCGAGCTGCCGTTCGCGTTCGCACCGACCGGCTTCACCCGGATGATGAACCACGAGGGCGAGAGCGCGGTCGTCAAGGTCGCCGAGCAGATCGGCATCCCGTACGCGCTGTCCACCATGGGCACCACCTCGATCGAGGACGTCGCCACGGCCGGCCCGGACGCCCGCAAGTGGTTCCAGCTGTACGTGTGGCGCGACCGTGACGCGGGGGAGGACCTGGTCAAGCGCTCGGCCGCCGCCGGGTACGAGGCGCTGATGCTGACCGTCGACGTGCCGGTCGCTGGTGCGCGGCTGCGCGACGTCCGCAACGGCTTCACCATCCCGCCGTCGCTCACGGCCAAGACCGTGCTCGACGCGTCCATGCACCCGGCCTGGTGGGTCAACCTGCTCACCACCCGGCCGCTGACGTTCGCCTCGCTGTCCAGCTGGGACGGCACGGTCGCGGAGCTGCTGGACCAGCTGTTCGACCCGACCATGACGCTGGACGACCTCGCCTGGATCCGCTCGATCTGGGACGGCCCGCTGATCATCAAGGGCATCCAGACCGTCGACGACGCGCGGCGGGTGGTCGATGCGGGCGCCGACGCCGTCGTCCTGTCCAACCACGGTGGCCGCCAGCTGGACCGGGCGCCCACGCCGCTGCGCATCCTGCCGGACGTCCGCAAGGCCGTCGGCACCGACGCCGAGGTCCACCTCGACACGGGCATCATGAGCGGCGCCGACATCGTCGCGGCACTCGCGCTGGGCGCCGACGCCTGCCTGGTCGGCCGTGCCTATCTGTACGGGCTGATGGCCGGCGGCCAGCGCGGTGTCGAGCGTGCTGCGCAGATCCTGACGACTGAAGTACGCCGGACGATGGCGCTGCTCGGCGTACCGAGCGTGAAGGACCTGAACCCCTCACACGTCCGCTTGCCCTGACACCCGAGCCTCCAACGGCAGGTGGGCGACAATGCGCAGCCCACCTGTCGGCGTACGACTGGCCGTCAACGTCCCGCCGAGAGCCGTCGCGCGTTCCCGCATCCCGATGATCCCGTTGCCCTCGTGCGGCGGCCCGGTCAGCGACTCCCCGTCGTCGTCCACCTGCAGCACCAGCGACTCCTCGCCGTACTGGATGCGCACGGTCGCCGCGGTCGCCTTCGCGTGTCGCACGATGTTGGTCAGCGACTCCTGAATGATCCGGAACGCGGCCCGGTCCAGCCCGGTCGGCAACGGCCGCGGGTCGCCGTGCACGATCGTGTGCACCTCCAGCCCGGCTCGCGACGTACCGGTGATCAGGTGATCGAGCCGCTCGAGTCCGGCGACTGGTTGCCTGGGCGCTGACTCGTCGTTCTGCCGCAGGATCCCCACGATCGACCGGAGCTCGACCAGCGCCTCCTTGCTCGCGTCCTTGATCGCCGACAGCGCCGGCCCGGCCTGCTCCGGCTTCCGATCGACCAGGTGCAGCGCCGTCGAGGCCTGCACGTTGATCAGCGAGATGTGGTGCGCGACGACGTCGTGCAGCTCCTGCGCGATCCGCAGCCGCTCCTCCCCGGCGCGGCGCAGTTCCTCTTCCTCGCGGGTCTTGTTGGCCGCCGCGACCCGGTCCCGGTGCGCCCGGAACAGCTCGGCGAGGAATCCGAGGACCAGGAAGCAGGTGCCGACCAGAAGGATCTGGTAGACGTTCTGGTCGTTGATGCCGAGCACGAACCGGCCCAGCACATGGCCGGTGTAGAGCGCGGCGATCGCGATCCAGCCGGCCGAGCGGTGACCGGCCCGGATCGCCGCGAACACCGCGATCACGAAGGCGAAGATCACCGGGCCGTACCCGTACTCGCGCAGCATGTAGACGAGCGACGAGGCCGCCGTGGCCCACAGGACCGGCACGGGATGGGTCCTGAGCCAGTAGAGCGACACCGACCCGATCAGGACGAGCACGACCAGCAGCCAGTCGGCATCACGCCGGTCCGGCTGGTTGTTGCTCGAGCCGATCGACCCGACCACGGCCACGACGGAGATGACCGCCGGCAGGGCGATCCGTCTCACCTGAGGCCAGAACGTTGTGGTGCTCACCCTCAGAACCCTAGAGCCCGTGGTGACCCGCTGTCGTCGTCGCCACGGAGTACTCGCGGCTGCTTCACCCGGAGTACGTCAGTACTTGACGTTGTAGATGCCCTTCTCGTACTTCGGTCCGTAGTACTGCTCGAGCTCGGCCAGGTCGTCGTCCGGCCGGTCCAGCGCCTTGGCGATCTGCGCCCGGCTCGGTACGGCGTCCGGCTCCCAGGTCTCCGGCTTCCAGATCTTCGACCGCAGGAACGCCTTCGAGCAGTGGTGGAAGATCTCCTCGATCTCGACCAGCAGGGCCAGCTGCGGGCGGTTGCCCTTGACCACCATGTCGTCGAAGAACGGCGCTTCGCGGACGATCCGCGCCCGGCCGTTGATCCGCAGCGTCTCGCCGCGGCCCGGGATCAGGAAGATCAGCCCGACGTTCGGGTTGCTGACGAGGTTGATGAAGCCGTCGATCCGCCGGTTGCCGGCGCGCTCGGGAACGGCGATCGTGCTGTCGTCGAGGACCAGCGTGAATCCGGCCGGGTCGCCCTTGGGGGAGACGTCGCAACTGCCGTCGGCCGCGGAGGTCGCGATCAGGCAGAACGGCGACGCGGCGAGCCACTCCTTGTCGAGGTCGTGCAGTTCCTTGCGCACCTTGCCGGAGACGCTCGCCAACGGCTCCGGGACGACCTCGCGCAGCTCTTCGTAGGTAGTGATCTCGACCAGTCCGGGGATGTCCATCAGGCGGCGTACTCCTCTACCGAAGAAGGCTGGACCGCCTTGCTGGCGGGCCGAGTCCGTGCAGCCCATCGTACGGCGGGACCAGTTGCACAACTGGTCCCCAGGAACAGCGCACCGACGATCATCCATCCGATCGGACCCCATCCGAGCACGAGCGTGGTGAGCAGCACCGGACCCAGCATCCGAGCAACGGCAGGACCGGTTCCGAAGAATCCCTGGTACTGCCCCTGCTGCTCGGCCGGGGCAAGACCGAAGCTGATCTCCCACGCACCGGACGCCAGTTTCATCTCGCCGAAGGTCAGCAGCGCCGCAGCCGCAGCCAGTACGACGGCCGTCGCGGCCGGGGGAGCGCCGCTCGCGGAGAGCGCGAAGACGGCGCAGGCCGCGAGCATCGCGACCCCGGCCACTCGCACCGATCGCGTCGCGGTCTTCAGGTTGGTGACGCTGCGAGCGACGCGGACCTGGAACGCGGTGACGCCGAGGGTGTTGATGACGAGTAGGGATGCGACGACCCAGCCGGGAGCGTTCGTCCGCTCGACGATCCACAGCGGCACCACCAGGCTGAGCAACGGCATGAACATCAACATCACCGCGTTCAGCAGCGCCAGTACGGCGTACGGCCGATCGCGCAGCACAGCCAGCCGCGGCTCACCTTGCGTCCTGGCCTTGACCGCCGGTACCGCCGGCACTCTGTGGATGAGCGCCGCCGCTGCCAAGAAACTCACCGCATCGATAGCAAACACCGCCAGGTACGCCTCTGAGGTGTCGAACTTCAACGCCACCCCGCCAAGCGCGGCCCCCACCGCAAGCCCACCGTTGGCCGTCGCCTGCAACGTCGCCCGGATCCTCGTCCGCTCCGCAGGCGACACCAACCCAGCCAGCAACGCCTGCCTCGCAGCGGTCAACCCGGTCTGACTACTCGCGTAAGCGATCGCCGCCACCAGAAACAGCGGAAAACTCCGAACCACCAAGAACGACCCCACCGACAGCGCCGTAGACACCGCCAGCACCATCGCGACCCCGCGCGGCCCTCGCCGATCCGCCAGATGCCCCAGCGGAACCCCGGTCAAGAACCCGACCAGCCAAGCAATAGTCAGCCCAAGCCACACCTGGGCGGTCGACAACCCCACCACCCGGGTGAAGAACAACGCCGACGTGACGATGAACGCGCCATCGCCCACCGAGTTCGCCAACTGCGCCGCCGCAAGCCGCTTCGAGGTCGTCATGAGTCGAGCCTAAGGCGCAGCGGCCCATCAGTCAGGGCCACTTTAGGCCACATCTTTTGGGCCAATATTCCCCTGTGGACAACCGCCGAAGCACGTCCCCGCAACGGCATCTTCTAGGCATGACCTTCTTCGACCTACCCCAGAACTGGCGCGACCGGCCCCTCACCGAGCAGCCCCTCGCCACCAACGTCGCCGACCTCTACTGCACCGCCGGCGACCGCAGGCGCGGCGCCCTGACCCTCATCATCTGCGACGAGAAAGACCGCTTCAAAGGCGCCATCGCCATCGACCTCCGCGACCTCACCCCCGACCCGCCATCCCCGAACACCCCCAAAGCCAGCGCCTCAACCCCAATCAGACGAGCCGCCGCTCTCCGCCCAGTCATCCGACCACTCCAGGTCTACCCCGGCGGCGCCCTAATCCTCACCCTCGGCCGCAAAGGCCCCTCCGCAACCACCACCACCGACCGCGAATGGGCCGAAGGAGCCACCCGAGCCTGCCGCTCCCTAGGAGTCCGCCTCCTCACCTTCTACATAGCCTCCCGCGACCAAGTCTTCCCCGCCGACCTCACCACCTCCATCACCAACCTCCCCACCGCAGCCTGACCCGTGGGCCGGCGGACCCCCACCCCCCACACCACCGCCCATGCCACCGCCCATGCCACCGCCCATGCCACCGCCCATGCCACCGCCCATGCCACCGCCCATGCCACCGCCCATGCCACCGCCCATGCCACCGCCCATGCCACCGCCCATGCCACCGCCCATGCCACCGCCCATGCCACCGCCCATGCCACCGCCCATGCCACCGCCCATGCCACCGCCCATGCCACCGCCCATGCCACCGCCCACACCACTCCTCTTTTCTCTTTCTCCGGCCGAAGCGACCTCAGCCCCCACCAACCCCACCGGCCGCATCCCCAACCACCCCAGCCACAGCCGACCCAGGAGCACCCCATGTCGACCTCACCACACCCCGCACGACTCCCGTCCTCACCAGCCCCCGCACAAACACCGACCGCACCCCGGGGGGCCTGACCCGCCAACCTCCCCACGTCCGTCGCCAACCTCCCCACCTCAGCCTGCCCCCCGGGGGCTAGCGGATCCCCACCGCCCACCTCACCGCGCACTCCGCTCCTCTTTCTCCTCCTCCGGCCGAAGCGACCTCAACCCCACCAACCCCACCGGCCGCATCCCCAACCACCCCAGCCACAGCCGACCCAGGAGCACCCCATGTCGCCCTCACCTGACCCCGCACAACCACCGTCCTCACCACACCCCGCACAACCACCGCCCTCACCGCACCCCACGCGGCCTGAACTGAACGCTGATCCGCGGCCCAATCCGCCCGGAAGCCTTCGGAATCGCATGCTCCCAAGTCCTCTGACAGGACCCACCCATCACAATCAAATCCCCATGCCCCAGCGGATACCTGATCGTCGACCCCACCGGCCCACTCACCGACCCCGGCCGTGGCCGCAGCGCGAGCACCCGCGGCTCACCCACCGACAGGATCGCCACCATCGTGTCCTCACGTTCCCCACGCCCGAGCTTGTCCCCGTGCCAGGCCACGCTGTCCCGCCCGTCCCGGTAGTAACACAACCCAGCCGTCCGGAACGGCTCACCCAACTCCTCCGCGTAGTGCTCGCTCAGCAACTCCCGCGCCTCGTCCAGGATCGACAGCGGCAAGGTGTCGCTCTCCCCGTAGAAACAGAGCAACCGCGGCACCTCGACCACCCGGTCGTACATCTGCCGCCGCTCATCCCGCCACGGCACGTCCACCGCCAGCCGTTCGTACACCTGATCGGCTCCCGACAACCACCCCGGCAGCACGTCGATCCATGCCCCGTGGCTCAGCTCCGTCCGCTGCAGCGCGTCCAGCGACCCCAGCTCCGGATCAGCGAACGCATCCAGCAAGGACGCTTGAAGGTCAGCACCCATGCCGCCACTGTACCCGAGATTCGAACATATGTTCCCCTGACTCCAACCCCTCTCTCCGCCGCCCACGCCCACCTGAAACCAGTGGTGCCAGTGAGACCAATGAGGCACTTCCCGCGCTGGCCCTCACCTGCGAAAGACTGCCCTCACCATCGCCACGGACCGCAGTGGAGCCCCCATGTCACGCTTGCTGATCCAGAACTGCTCGGTCCTGGTCGTCCCCGCCACCGGCGAGTGCCGCGTCGACGAGGCCCAGGACATCCAGATCACCGACGGCAAGATCACGTCGATCACGCCCACCGCGCAGACCCCAGCCGGTGACCTCGAGGTCCTCGACGCCACCGGCCTGCTCGCGGTCCCCGGCCTCACCAACGCGCACACCCACAGCCCCATGGTCATGATGCGAGGTGCCGCCGAGGACCTCTCGATCGACAACTGGTTCAACCAGAAGATCTGGCCCATGGAAATGAACCTCACCCCCGACCGCGTGAGAGTAGGCGCGCGCCTGGCCTGCGCCGAAATGCTGCTGGCCGGCGTCACCACCTTCGTGGACCACTACTTCCACGCCGACCAGATCGCCCAAGCCGCCCTGGAACTAGGCATCCGAGCCGACCTGGCCCCCACCTTCTTCACCTCCACCGGCCCGGCCGCCCGCGAAGCAGCCTTCGACACCGCCCGCCAAATCCGTGCCCTAGGCAACAACCGCATCACCGCCAGCCTGGGTCCCCACGCCCCCTACACCGTCTCGGAAGAAGACCTGCGCCGCACCGCAGAGGTAGCCCAGGCCGAAAACTTCCGCATCCACCTCCATGCCGCCGAGACGATGGACCAAACCGCCTCATCCCAAACACAGTACGGCGCCACCCCCATCCAGATCCTCGACCGCACCGGCATCCTCGCGTCAGGCTCCTTGATCGCCCACGGCTGCGGCATCGTGGACTCCGACTACGCCCTCCTCCAAGCCCACGCCGACCGCACGGTCGTGGCCACCTGCCCCAAGGTCTACCTGAAACTTGCCATGGGCAACATCACTCCCATCAAGCAACTCCACGCCGCCGGCATCCCCGTAGCCATCGGCACCGACGGCGCCGCGGTCCACAACACCCTCGACGTCTGGGAGTCCCTCCGCCTGGTGGCGCTCACCGAAAAGCACCAACAAAACAATGCCGAATGGATGCCCCTCTCGGAAACCCTCCGCCTGGCCACCCACAACGGCGCCAAAGCCTCAACCCACAACACCGGCACCCTGCAACCAGGCCACCAAGCCGACCTAGCTCTGGTAGACCTCTCCGCTCCCCACAACCAACCCCTCCACAACCCCCTAGCAGCCCTCGTCTACTCAACCCGCCCCACCGACGTGGTCCACGTAGTAGTAGACGGCAACCTGGTAGTCAAAAACCGATCCCTGACCACAGCAGACCTCACCGAAATCCTCACCCAAGCCAACGAAGTAGCCCACACCCTCACAGACCTCACCAACCCCGGCGCCATCCAGCACTACGCCCCATGACCCAGCTGGCGCCGACCGAGTCCTGTCGACGTTTGCCGAACGAACCGCCTCCATCACCGCGGCGCTGGTCGGCTGTCCCGTGAATGCTGGCAGCACCGACCCAGCAGTTCTCCCGACTAGCGATCTCCTGGGCAACCAAGCCCCGAACTCACCAGGTTCCCGCAACGCTCGCCGTACCCGAACAACGAAGCCGCGCGCCGAGTGGTCCGGTCCGCAGGCTCGTGATTGGACCTTCAGACCAGACCGGTGATCGTCGAGGATCGAGGGACCGACCGACGATCAGCAGGAGGCTCCGATGACCACCGCACTTCCCGACACCGAACCACAGACCGCAGCAGGCAAGGTGCTGTGGCACTTCACGATGTCGCTCGACGGATTCATCGCCGGCCCGAACCACGCCATGGACTGGATGGGCGGCATCACCAACGTGCGCCCCGACATCACCCAGGAGTACATGCAAACCACCGGCGCGATCCTCGGCGGCCGGGACGGCTTCGACGCCTTCCCCGACGCCGACTCCACCTACGAAGGCGCCTGGCAGGTCCCCGTGTTCATCCTCACCCACCATCCCGAAGACGCCCCGCCCACACCCAGTACGACGTTCCTCAACTGCGACGTGGCCGAAGCGGTCCGGATCGGCCTCGAAGCGGCCGGCGGGAAGAACCTGGAGATCCTCTCGGCCTCGATCGGCCGGCAACTCCTCGACCGCGGCCTGATCGACGAGATCGACCTGCACATCGCACCCGTCCTGCTCGGAGACGGGATCCGCCTGCTCGACAACCCCGGCGGTTCGCCCGTCAAGCTCCACCTCCTCAACGGCACCAACCCCACCACCGAAATCAACGTCCGCTACCGCCCGGTCCCCACCAACCAACACGCATGAGAGGAGTCACCGCTGGAAGACCAGTCACCTGACAGAGATTCCGTCGCACGCAAGACCTAGGAGTCCGCCAGCAATCCGTGGATCTCTCCATCACCCGACTGCACCAGGCAAGCGATCCTCTGCAGCGTCTCCAGTGGGGTGAGCACCGAATTGTCGACGGCTGCCGACCAAGGTGAACGCGTGGCCCGCGGAATCCGGAAGTCGTTCATGAGATCGGACGGCGACCGGTCCGGATCGTCGGCTGTACGCCGAAGTACTGCTTCGGCGCTGGGATCCAAGGTGACGTGGAAGACCCGGCCGAGTTGCAGGAGGCACGGGATGACCGGGTTCAGGTCGACGGCGTCGTGGATGCTGTTGCCCGCGATGAGGACGTTCTCGCAGCCCGCTCCGAAGAACGATTCCGCGAGCTGTGCGGATTGGCGCAGGACGAGGGCGGTGCGGGCATCGTCGTACGGCAGGTCCCAGTGCGGGTCGACCATGAGGAACAGTTGGTCGGTGTCGACTGCGGCGGTCCGGCCCCAGATGGCGAGCTTCTCGTCGTGGCTCAACCGGAGGACGGTCGTCTTGCCGGAGCCGGCCGGCCCGGAGAGAAAGACGGTTCTAGGCATCCGCTCAGCTTGCCCTACCGGGAGGATCGCTCAGGCCCGCTGGGCACAGTTCGACGGCCGGCCGTATCGGTGCTTCCACACCACAGGTTGGAGTCGAGGCCTGGCCTCGGGAAGTCCGCCAGTGGTTCGGCTTTGCCGTTGTGCGAAGTGGCATTTTATGTCTTCAGCGGCAGGCGATTAGCGTCGGAAACATGGTGGAGACAGAGTTTCAGACAGCTGAAGAGCAGGCGTCCGCGTTGCGGGCCGGTGACGTGAGCTCGGTGGAACTGACCGACGAGGCGATCGCCCGGATCGAGCGGGACGACCAGGCGATCAACGCGATCTGTGTGCCGGACTTCGATCGTGCGCGGGCGGCCGCACGTGATGCCGACCAAGCGCGTGCTCGCGGTGAGGATCGCGCGCTGCTCGGGATTCCGGTCACGGTCAAGGAGTCCTACGACGTCAGCGGGCTGCCCACGACCTGGGGCATGCCTGCGCACCGGGACTTCGAACCGGCCGAGGACGCAGTACAGGTGTCGCGGCTGAAGGCCGCCGGCGCGGTGGTGCTCGGCAAGACCAACGTTCCGTTGGGGCTGCAGGACATCCAGACCTTCAACGAGATCTACGGCACGACCAACAACCCGTGGGATCACACCCGTACGTCGGGTGGATCCTCCGGCGGATCGGCGGCGGCCCTGGCCTCCGGATTCGGCGCCCTGTCCATCGGCTCCGACCTCGCCGGCTCGCTGCGTACCCCCGCGCATTTCTGCGGCATCTACGCGCACAAGCCGACACTCGGCCTGGCGGCAACCCGCGGCATGGTCGCGCCACCGGGACCGCCGTTGCCGGTCGACCTCGACCTCGCCGTTGTCGGCCCGATGGCGCGCAGCGCCGGCGACCTCACACTCCTGCTCGACGTGATGGCCGGACCGGACCCGCTGACGCACGGCAAGGCGTACGGCGTGAAGCTGCCGCCCGCGCGCCACGAACGGCTCGGCGACTTCCGGGTCCTGGTCATCGACGACCATCCGCTCATCCCGACCGGTTCCGCCGTCCGGGCGGGCGTGAACCGGGTGGCCGACGCGCTCGTCGACGGCGGCGCCCGCGTCGAACGGCACAGCCCGCTTCTGCCCGACCTGACCGAAGCCGGCACGCTCTACATGCAGTTCTTGTTCTCGGGCTCCGTTGCCCGTTTCCCCGTCGAAGCGTACGAACAGCTCCGGACCCGCGCGGCCGCTCTGAGTGCGGACGACCAGAGCCTCGACGCGACGCGGCTGCGCGGGATGGTGCTCAGCCACCGCGACTGGATCGAGGCAACCAACCGTCGTGAGCTGCACCGCCACAGCTGGCGGCAGCTCTTCGCCGAGTTCGACGCCGTGGTGTGCCCGATCACGCCGACTCCCGCGTTCCCGCACGACCACAACCCCGACGTGCTGGTACGCCGGATCGACATCGACGGCGCCAAGTCCCCGTACTTCGACCAACTAGTCTGGGCCGGCCTGGCCACCATGCCCGGCCTACCCGCCACGGCCGTACCAACAGGCCGTTCCCCCGAAGGGCTGCCGGTAGGCGTGCAGCTCATCGGCCCAATGTACGAGGACCGCACCCCACTACGCCTGGCCGAACTACTCGAGCAGAATCTCGGCGGCTTCCAACCACCGCAGTAGACCCACGACCAGAGAGGGCGGCGGTCGCGACCGTGGGGGATGCGATGAACGATGGCGGCAAGGATCGCGTGTCTCACCGCAACGAACCGCGCGGACAAGGAGTTGCAGCACCGGATGGAGGACGCGCTGTCGTCGACCCGGGCGGCGGTGGCCGAAGGGACCGTGGCCGGCGGCGGGTGGCGATCCTGCCCCAGGTCGCCGGCGCGGTTGGTCGCGCCGGCGCGCGCCGACGGTCCCGCGGCCGCCGAGCCCTCGCTCCGCCGAGCCGCCGAGCGTTCGACCGTCCCGCGGCCGCCGCTCCGCCGGACCGTCGCGCACTCGCCGGTCCCGCGGCGGCCGCTCCGCCGAGCCGTCGCGGGCTGGACAACCAGGCCCCACCCACTCCCGCGCTCTCCGGCCGCAGCGGCCTCCACCCCCGGCGACCTTCCCGGCCGCATCAACACTCTCCGACACCCCACATGTGCTGACCTTCGACGCCCGCGCCACAGTCCCGCGGCGGCCGACCCTGTCACTCCGCCGGGCCGTAGCGTCGTCGCGCCGTACGTCGGCTACCGCCGCCTCACAGGTCCGGCGGCTGCCTCCTCACGTGCCCGGCGTCGACCTTGCCGCGCGGGCCGACTCGATGGCCGGCACATGGGTCTCGGCCCACTCACGAACCGCCCGCAGCGGAACGAGGAGCGAATCCCCGAGTGGCGTCAGCGCGTACTCCACGTGCGGCGGGTTGCCGCCGTGGTCCGTGCGCGAGACCAGTCCGTCGTACTCCATCGCGCGCAGCGTCTCGGTCAAGGCCTTCGGGGTGATGCCACGGATGTGCGCCTTGAGTTCGGTGAATCGCATCGGCCCCGCGGCCAGGGCGTTGACGACGAAGACCGTCCACCGGGCGCCGATGCGGTGCAGCACGGTGCGGCTCGGACAGGTCGCCGCCATGACGTTGTAGGCCTTGCTCATCGGCTCCCACCAGTAGCGTTGTAGATACCGGTATCAAATCTATACTGTCTCGCCCATGACAGCCACCGTCCCCGCCGCCACGGCTCGTGCCGGGCTCGGCGCGAGCTACTGGCGGCTCCTCAGCGCCGCCTCCCTGTCGAGCCTGGCCGACGGTACGCTCAAGGTCGCCCTGCCCCTGCTGGCCCGCTCGTTTACCGATGCCCCGCTCGCGATCGCCGGGGTCGGCTTCGCGGCGATGCTTCCCTGGCTGCTGCTCTCGCTCCCCGCAGGCGCGATCGTCGACCGCGCGGACCGCAAGACCGTCCTCCTCGCCGTGAACCTGGTCCGAGCGGCGGTCCTCACGCTGTCCGTGGTCCTCGCCGTCGTCGGCTTCGGCTCGATCGCCCTGATCTACGTGGTGGCCTTCAGTGCAGGGGTGGCGGAGACGTTCTACGCGACCGCGGCGTCGGCGATCGTGCCTCAACTCGTCGACCGGACCCAGCTTGACCGGGCCAACGCTCTCCAGCAGATCGCCGATCAGGCCACGAACCAGTTCGCGGGCCCGGCGCTCGGCGGAGTGCTGGTCGGCGTCGGCGTCGGCCTGGCACTCGGCGGGCCGGCCGTGGTGTGGACCCTTGCCGTGGTGATGCTGATCGCACTCACGGGCACCTTCCGGGCCCGTCGTGGCGAACTGACGGAGGCCGCATCGCTGCGGTCCGACATCGCCATCGGCCTGCGGTTCCTGGCCCGCAGCGTGGCGCTGCGCGCGGTGTGCGTCTGCGTGGCCATCACCAACTTCGCCGGCGCTGCCGCTGCCGGCGTCTTCGTGGTGTACGCCGTCGGTCCCGGCTCGGCGCTCGGGCTGAGCCCAAGCAGGTTCGGGCTGTTGATCGCAGCCTCGGCCGTCGGCAGCGTTCTCGGGTCGCTGCTGATCCGGGCAGCAACCAGGGCGCTCGGCCTGCGGATTCTCCTCGCGATCAACGCGGTGACCCAGGCCGGTCAGATCGTGATGCCCGTGCTCACCCACAATCTCGTCGCGATCGGCACGGCGTACGCGCTCGGCGGACTCGGCGTCGCGCTCTGGAACGTCGGAACGGTGACCATGCGCCAGCGCATCGTCCCCCTGCACCTCCTCGGTCGCGTCATCAGCACCCACCGACTCGTCGCCTGGGGAAGCCTCGCCCTCGGCGCCCTCACCGGCGGGCTGGTCGCCCAGACCGCCGGACTGATCCCCTTGTTCTGGGGAGCCACCGCCATGACCTTCGCCGGCGCACTCGCCCTCCTACCGCTGACAACACCAAGGATCGACAAGGAGGCACTAGACGCCGCCATGACCCCTTAGGTCCGCGAAGCCAAGTAGACGCGGTCCGGCAAGGAGCTTCCGCAGATACTCGACGCGCCCCGCCCGAGGAGTCCCGGACGAGGCGCGTCGTGTAACCGCAGGGAGGTCAGCTGACCGTGAAGCTCTTGGCCGGGCTGACGCCGGTGGCATGGTCGCCGTCGGACTGGAAGACGACTCGGTAGGTGTAGCTGGCTCGGGTGGTGGGCTTGATGGAGAAGCCGTAGTTGCCCGTGGAGTTGAGCTTGGTCGACGTGATGGTCGTCCAAGTGGCGCCGGTGGAGCGCTGGAGGTAGACCGGCGAACCGGCGTGCTGGGGGCGGACGTAGCCGTAGAACGTGGTCGAGGCGCCGAGTTTGATCGACGTCGCGGACAGGTTCGCGGTCAGGGTCGGGCGGACGTCCGTGGTCCAGTTGCCGGTGCGGGAACCGAGCAGCTGCGACGAGCCGTTGTAGCCCCAGGCAAAGATCGTGGAGTACGTCGGCTGGTAGGTGACCGAGTACGTGCCGGTGGCGCTCGTCGTGACGCGGGTGATCTCGCGCCAGGTGGAGCTGTTCTTGTTCCGGCCGTACAGCGAGACCGGTACGCCGGCCAGCGGCGCCTTCGTGTCGACGCGCACGACACTGCCGTTCAGCGTGACCTTGCCGCCGAAGTTCAGCGCGGTCGCGTTGCCGGTCATCGTCGTATAGGTCCCGGTCAGGTTGGCCGCGACCGGCGAGCTCCACTTGCCGCTGCGATCCTTGACCCAGGCGCGGAACGCGTAGCTCGTCGCGTTCGCCAGCCCGGTCGCGGTGGCGCTCGAGGCCGGACCCGTGTACGCCGAGGTGCCGGTGTTCGGAGCACTCGGAGCGACGGTGCCGGCGTTGCGCCGGACGACGACCTGGTCGAGGTCGGTGATCCCCGGCAGCGTCCACTTCATCCCCGCGGCGGCGTACTGGCCCGTCACGGTGAAGTTCGTGATCGGCGCCGGCGCGACGTCGACGGTCCGGAAGAAGACCAGGTAGCCACCCGGCATCGCCGTGCCGCCGGTGTTCTTCAACCCGCGCACCACCACCCGGTACGGCGTGTTGTCCTGCAGAGTCGGCGTCGGGTCGATCGTGATCTTCCGCGTCGCCGGATCGTAGGACGATGTGGTCGGCACTACCGCGCCGGTCTTGCCGTGCAGAAGCTGAACGTTCGTGGAGTTGATGGTGGCCGGGGCGGCGTTCTGGCTCAGTGTCACGGTCGGCGACGCAGTCTGCGAGACGCCCGAGGCCAGATCGGCAGGGAACGTGTCACGCACCCACTGCGACTGCCCGATGCCACCGCTGGGCAGGCCGCCGGCGGTCACCGACAAGGTGTAAGGACGGCTGTCGCGCGACGGGTTGTAGCTGCGGATCATGAAGTACGCACGGCCGGCGGGCAGCTTGAGCTGGACGGACTCCGAACCGCCGAAGGTGTTGTCCGCGTACCCGATCAGCTGGAGCTGGTCGTTGTAGATCGCGAGCACCGGGTCGAAGTTCTGGGCCCGGTTGTCGTCGTCGTACGTCGGCGGAGCGACCCGTACCGTCACGTCGCGAGCGGTGGCGGACTGCGCGGCGTACCAGTCCTCCTCACCCTCGGTCCCGATCGAGCCGGGCGCGGTGGCGTGGTTCATGAAGGTCGCGCGGGCCGGTACGTCGTTGCCGTCCGGGCCGGCGGCCCAGAACTTCGGCGCCCAGCTGCCGCCGAGCGCCTCGGTGGCGTCGAGCACACCGGCACCGTAGAACGGGTCACGCCCGTGCGGACCGGCGTCGCGCGCCGTCGCCTCGAGCCGGGACTCGACCTGCGCCGGGGTCCAGCTCGGGTACTTGTTGCGCAGCATCGCCGCGACGGCGGCCACCATCGGGGCAGAGAACGAGGTGCCGCTGCCACCCCAGTACGGCAGGTAGCCGGGGTCGGTGAGCGCACGCGGTCCGGTGGAGAGGATCCTCCAGCCGGGCGCGGAGATGTCGACCGAGTCGCCCCACGAGCTGAACGTGGTCAGTACGCCGTTGTTGTCGGTGGCACCGACCGAGACGGTCTCCGGGAAGGCGGCGGGGTAGCGAGGTGAGGAGTTGTAGTTGTTTCCGGCCGCGGCGACCACCAGGACGCCCTTGGCCACAGCGTTCTTCACCGCGGCGTGCATGACCGGGTTGTAGCTCGGACCGCTCAACGACATGTTGATCACCCGGGCGCCGTGCGAGACCGCCCAGTTGATCCCGGCAACGACCGACGAGTCCGAGCCGTTGCCTTCGGAGTCGAGCACCTTGACCGGCAGGATCCTGGCGTTCCAGGCGACACCGGCGACGCCGCGGGCGTTGTTCGTGTTGGCGGCGATGATGCCTGCCACCATCGTGCCGTGGCCTTCGTCGTCGTTCGCCGACGCCTTCGGGTTGATCGCGTTGTACCCCGTGTAAACCCGGCCGGACAGCTCCGGGTGGCCGCCGTCCACACCTGTGTCCAGTACGGCGACGGTCTGGCTGCCCGCGGTCTTGGACAGGTCCCACGCCTGCGGCATCCGGATGGTCGACAGGTACGCCTGGTCGGAGCGGTAGTACTCGTCGTTCGGTGTCGCGGCGCTGGTCCGGACGTAGTTGAGCGAGGCAACTTCGACGCTCGACTCGGCCCGCAGCTTCTTCAGCAGCTCGGGTGCGGTGGCGTTGCTGGTCACGGTCGCGTAGTCGCCGTCGACGGGTACGGCGGCCTGCCGGCTGTTGTGCTTGGCAAGGACCGTCGACCGGGCGGACGCGCTCGCCTTGGGCGAGAACTTCACCAGGACCGAGTGCGGGTCATAGGCCTCAGGAGCCGCGGTGACCTGACGGTCCGGGACCTGGAAGGCGTCGTAGAAGGGCTTCGGCTGGGCCGCGGACACCGACGAACCGGTGACGGTGACCAAAGTGGTCGCGACCAGCGCGGCCGGTAGGCCCAGTTTCAGGAGATGGGACGGGCGGATGGGCATTGCGGGACCCCCCCAAGGGTCTCAGAGTGACATTCTGGGGCGGAGTATGTCAGAGCCGAGGGACGGTTTCGGGGCCGCTGGGATGTCAATAGATGCAATGTTGTCCCGACGTTACCGGTGGGACGCCCGGAGGGGGCCGGTCCCGGGAAGAGGGTGGCGATGAAGTACATGCTGTTGATCCGGCCGGACCTCGAGTTCGACGGGCCGGTGCCGGCGGAGATGGTGGCCGCGACCGAGGCGTGGGTGGCCGAGATGTCGGCTCGCGGGGTGCGGCTGTACGGCGACGCGCTGCGGCCGCCGGCGGAGGGGACCGGCGTGAGTCGGCGCCGGGGCCGCGTGGTGACCACCGACGGGCCGTTCGCGGAGTCGAAGGAGCAGATGGGCGGGTACGACCTGATCGAGTGCCGCGACCTCGACGAGGCGATCGAGATCGCGTCCAAGCACCCGGTCGCGGAGATCGGCATGGTCGAGATCCGCGCGATCAAGGAGTAGTACGGCGCTCAGTGGCCCTAGGGTGGGAGTCCACCTGTTGGGGAGTGCGTCGATGGCTGATGGTTCTGCACCGAGGTCCGAGCTGGCCGGGTGGCGGAAGGCGCCGTTCACCGGCGGCGGGCTGACCTACGACTGCTACGAGAAGGGCTCCGGGCCCGGCGTCGTACTGATTCCGGAGATCCCCGGGATCACCCCGGAGGTGCTTGGGCTCGCGCAGCATCTCGTCGACGAAGGGTTCACGGTCGTCGTTCCGTCGCCGTTCGGTACGCCCGGGCGGGAGGAGTCGGCCGGATACGCCGTGAGCGTGTTCGCGCGGTTGTGTGTGTCGAAGGAGTTCCGCGCGTTCGCGGTCGACGCCGAGCGGCCGATCACGCGGTACCTGCGCGCGGTCGCCGCCGACCTCGCAGCCCGTACGCCGGGACGCGGTGTCGGCGTGATCGGCATGTGCTTTACCGGTGGGTTCGCCCTGGCGACGGCGGTGGACGACGTCGTCCTGGCGCCCGTGATGAGCCAGCCGGCGACTCCCGGACCGATCAGCCCGGCCCGGCGGCGCGATCCGGGGCTCTCGCGCCAGGAGTTGGAGCGCATCGCCGAGCGCACGCGGGCCGACGGCCTCTGCGTCCTCGGCCTGCGCTTCACGAAGGACCGGGCCGTACCGGCCGAACGCTTCGCGACCCTGCGCGCGAGCCTCGGCGACGCCTTCGAGGTGATCGAGCTCGACTCCGGCCCGGGCAACCCCGGCGGGTTCAAGTCCTCCGCCCATCAGGTCCTCACCGCCGAGGTGCGCGACACCCCAGGTCACCCGGCCCTCGCGGCCCGCGCTCGGACCGTCGAGTTTCTCCGCGAGCACCTGACCTGATCAGCGGAGGTCGCGGAAGGTTCGGCGTACGTCGTCCGTCCACTCCGCCGGGATCTCCCACGGGATGAAGTGCCCGCCCCGCGGATGACAGGTGATGTTCGTGTGGTTGTACCAGTCCGCGCGGTCACTCGCCAGGAAGTTGGCGATGCGCTCCGCGCCCGTCCGGACGCCGGGCGGGTTCTCGTAGTCGACGAAGGTGATCCCGGTCGGTGTCTCCACGACCGGCCGGCGATCGTGCGACGGCGTCCACGGGTAGCGGTTGTTGTTGGCGTACGTGCGGATCGAGGTCTCGATCGAGTCGCCGGCCCAGAAGATGGTCGCGTGCGTGAGCAGCTCGTCCTTCGAGAACACGCTCTCCACGTCGCCTCCGTCGTCGGACCACTTGTCCCAGCGCTCCAGCAACCACGCGAGCAACCCGGCGGGGGAGTCGGACAGCCCGTACGCGAGCGTCGACGGCGCGAGCATGTGCGCGGACAGGTGGACGGCGAACTGTCGTTCCACCGCGAGGATTCGGGACCGGACCTCCTCCGGGGCACCAGAAGGGATCGCCCGCCCGCCCGTGATGTCCCACGCGCGGTCGCCGGTGAAGAACGACAGCTTCAGCGCCGACCCGATGTGGATCCCGTACAGCTCGTCGGCGTACTTGTGCCCGAGCTGCCCGGTCACCAGCGCGCCCACGTCGTTGCCCGCGGCGGCGTACCGGTCGTGGCCCAGTACGCCGGTCATCAGCGCGTGCCACACGTCGGCGATCTTCCAGTAGTTCATGTCCGGCCGCTCCAGCGGCGTGGAGAACCCGAAGCCGGGCAGCGACGGCACGATCACGTCGAAGGCGTCGGCCGGATCACCTCCGTACGCCGCGGGGTCGGCGAGCCGGTCGATCACCTTCGACCAGTGCCAGAACGTCCACGGCCAGCCGTGACTCAGGATCAGCGGGACCGGCCGCGGCCCGACGCCCGCCTTGCGCAGGAAGTGCACCGGTACGCCGCCGACGTCGACCCGGTAGTTCTCGTAGCTGTTGATCGCGCTCTCCGAGGCTCTCCAGTCGAACCCGTCGGCCCAGTACGCGACCAGCTCCTGCAGCTCAGTACGCCGTACGCCGTAGTGCCCGTCGTCGTTGCCGGCGTCCAGCGGCCACTTGGTCGCGCGCAGCCGGGCCCGAAGATCCTCGAGCACCTCGTCGGTGACGTGGACCGGGGTCTGGTCGAAGGGGAAGGTCATCGTGTCCTCACAGGGTGGCGATCTCGGTCAGGCGTTTCAGGACTCGGACGGAGTCGCTCAGGAGAGCGCGTTCTTCGTCGTTCAGCTGGTCCACGAGCTCGGCCAGGCGCTCGACGCGGCTGACGCGGCGGGAGGCGACGATCGCCTGCCCGGCGTCGGTGAGCGAGAGCAGGACCGCGCGTCCGTCCCGAGGGTCCGGGGCCCGCGAGACCAGGCCGTCGCGTTCGAGCTTCGCGACCAGGCTGGTGAGGGCCGGCTGCTTGAGCTGCTCGGTGGCGGTCAGGTCGGTCAGCCGCAACGGGCCCCGGCGCGCGAGCGTGTGCAGGACCGACAGCGTCGAGAAGTTGAACCGGCGGACCGACGGCAGCCGGATGAAGATCGTGGTGAAGTCCTCGATCGCGGTGGTCAGGTCGTCCAGGTCGGGCGCGGGTTCCGGCACGCGACAGACCATATCAATTTTCGATGTAACTCACAGCGGTGGCCCGGGGAGCGGTTTCGGTGCGTGTAGTTACCGACACGTGCTGACGGCAAGTGTTAAGGGCGCGTTGGGAATTCCGCGGCTGCGGTTGGGGCGTGAGCGCCAAGGGCATCTGTCCCGGTGGACGAGGTGTCTGTCGCGCCACGGCGGGCTGCACCGGCTGGGGTCGTTGCTCTGCGCAAGGCTTGTTCAGCCCTGTGTGACGCTCGGTGATTTGCTCTGGTCGCACCCCCTGCGGGCATGGCACCATCGGCCACCGGGGAGACACGTCATCAGGGGGCGGCGAATGGCGAGAGCCAAACGAGCGAACCGCGGCGACACCGAGAGGTCGCGCTGGTCGAACGGCACGGCTGACGCCGGCCACCGGGACGAACCCGGGTGGGGCGCGCAGGTGATGGTCGGCGGCAGTCAGGCTCGTCCGAACGGTCCCGGTACGCCGGGCAACGGCTTCTTCGGCGATCCCGGCAGCGGCCCGAACGGCGGTCCTGGTGAGACCGCCGCTCAGCCGACCGCCGCTCAGCCGACGGCCGCTCAGCCGACGGCCGAGCACCGGACGGCCGCGGGCCAGAACAAGAAGACGGACGAGACCGCCGGAGCCAAGACCGGTCAGGCCGCCGCAGCGAGAACAGGTGAGACCGCCGCAGTGAGCACGGTAGAGACGGCCGGCGTGAAGCCGCCCGAGAACACGGGGGAGCGCCCTCCCGAGACCCCCGGCTGGCAGCAGATCGCCCTGGCCAACGGGCGCCCGGTCACCGTCGCCCCACGCCAGGCAGGATTCGGTACGCCGGTCCGCGTGGACGAGATCGCGCTGGCCGCGAAAGCGCTGTCCGAGGATCTGCTCGCCGCGACCCAGGGCATGCCCGAGACGGTCGCGTCACGCCAGCTCCGCCGGGACCTCGACAACGCCGTCGAGACGTTCCGGGCGGTGGCGAGCGAGCTGCAGTCGACGGCCGGCAGCTTGGTCCGGCTCGCGGCCAGCGAAGGCCAGGTCTGTGGAGTGACGTGGGGTGTCTGCCCCGACCACGGCCTCACGCTGATGAACGTCGGCGAGGTCGCGACCTGTCACGTCCTCGGCTGCCACCACGAGCAGCAGGGGCCGACCGATCGCTGCGCACAACCCGTTGCCTACAAGGTCGTCGACGTCGCCGGTCCGGCGCTGTTCACCTGCGCCGGCCACGCCATCGCCTGCCGCCTGCACCTCGACGGAGCCGTCATCACGCTGGCCACCGACAGCCTCGAACTCCTGTAGCCACAGGCGAACCCGACCTCCGGTGAAGGTCGGGTTCGCCTGGCGCAAACAGAAGCTACGAGATCCGGCAGGACGTCAGATGATCGTTCGCGTTCGGTGACAGCGTCGTGAAGTTGGGCGTGTTCGACGACCACGTCCACGACTGCCCGCCGAAGTTGTCCTCGGCGTACGCCGTGACCGTCCACCCGGACGGGATCCGCACCGACGACGCCCAGTTGTCGTGGACACCCGCCGCCTGCAGCTGCGCCCGCGTGTAGTTGCCCTTGGCAAGTGCAGCCCCGGCAACGCCCAGATAGTCGACGTGCTCGAAGAACACCACACCACCAGCACCCGGGGAAACCACGGGCGGCGTAGGCCGGTTCGGCGTCAATGCGAGCTGCCCCTTGAACATCCGCCCGCCGTCGTTCGTCAGCCGCAGGTAGTAGTCCGAAGAGCACGCCGTACCGTCCTCGTCGAGCGCCCGAATCCCTGACCCACCAGGCACAAAGGCCGAGCTCTCAGCAGTCTTCGCGATCTGGTTGCCCTCGTTGTACTCGTCGAACATCGAGATGTACAGGCCCTGTACGCCGACCCGCGTCAGGTTGTAGAACTGCCGCCACATCAGGTCGCCGTGCCGCCGGTGCCCCGACTGCAGATCACCAGGAATCACGCACGGCTGATAGTCGATCCCGAACGCGTTGCAGTCGGCCTGGTCCTGCTGGTTCACGTTGTTGTAGTAGTGATCCGCGCCGGCCACGTCCTGGATCCGGCCGACCATCCACGGCGACAGCATGTCGAACGCGTGGTAGACGTCCAGATACCCGGCCCGCGAGTCCTCGACCCCACGCCGCCAGTGCGTCGGCACACCACCGATCACGTAGCAGCCCTGGCCCTTGAACCAGTTCACGACGTCCAGGCAGACCGAGGCCGGCCACGCCTTGTTCGCCTCGTTGAAGCCGAAGCCCCAGATGCAGACGACCGGCTTGCCGTTCTGCTTCGCGTACGCCGGGGACGCCGTGTACGCGCGCATCTTGTCGATCCAGTCCTGCTTCATCTCCGGCTGCATGTTCTGCCACGCGGTCGCGTCGTACATGATGTAGAACTTCCGCCCGTACTGCTCGGCGGCCTGACGCACCTTCACCGCCATCGCGTCCCGGGTCGGGCCCTCACCACCGAACGGGTTGAACCGCTGCAGCGCGGCCGTGTCACAGCCGTTCTGTTGCATCCACTGGAAGTGCGTGTTCACCGTCTGCTGGTCGTACGACGAGAACAGCTTCGCGGGCTGGCCGTTGCCGAGGTTCGCGTACGCCGTCTGGTACGTCGCCGTGTAGTCGCGGACGTCGGGCCAGCTGCCGAGCGCGTTGTTGGTCGGCGAGGGCGGCTGGCCCCAGTTGTTGCTCCAGTGCCACCAGCCGTTGATCGGGGCGCCGTCGCCGGCGCAGGCGAACCAGCCCTGGTAGCCGACGGTGATCTTGCCGACCACGTCGCCGGGCGGACTGGCCAGGGTGCTGGCGGACGCGGAGAGCGCACTGCCGACGGAACTGGCGGTGGCTGCGGTGGCCGCGGAGGCGACCAGGAAGGTGCGTCGAGTGAGAGTCATGGTGTGCAGGCTCCTGGTTGGGGCGGACAGGACTGCGGAGAGTGGCCGCAAAATATCAACAATCAGATGAAAGACCAAGACCAAAATCTCTTGGAGCTGACATCTTGACGCGGCGTGACGCTGTACTTAGTTTGTTGGCTCAACAGACAAAGTCTGTGACCGGCGTCACAACGCCGGTGCCGTTCTCCTGTCGGGGGAGAAGGGGTGGGGTTCTGTGACGCTGACCGACGGCAGTCGGCCGGGCGGTGGTGTGGTTGCCGCCGACCACGTTTCGCTGCGCCGCAACAACCTCTCCGTCGTTCTCCGGCACGTGCGCTCCGACGGCCCCAAGTCGCGGGCCCGGATCGCCGCGGACACCGGCCTGAACAAGGCCACCGTCTCCAGCCTGGTCGCCGAGCTCGTCGAGCGCGGTCTGCTCCGGGACGGCCGGGCCGAGTCCGAGCGCGGCGCGCTCGGTCGCCCCGGGCAACTGGTCGAGCTCGACGGCAGCGCGGTCTGCGGGGTCGGCGCCGAGATCAACGTCGACTACCTCGCCGTCACCGCGCTCGACCTCAGCGGCGACACCGTGATCGAACGCCGCGTCCCGCTCGACGTGGCCCACCTCGCACCCGGTACGACGCTCGACCACCTCGCCGAGCTCGTCCAGCACGCCGTGACCGCTGTCACCGCCCGAGGCGGCCAGACCGCCGGCGTGACGCTGGCGGCGCCGGGTCTGGTGCAGGGTACGACCGGTTCGCTGAAGCTCGCGCCGAACCTGGGCTGGGGCGAGCTGCAGATCGTCGACGAGATGCGCGAACGGCTCGGCGGACCGGCGTACGCCGTGCGCGTGGACAACGAGGCGAACCTCGCCGCGCTGGCGGCGTACTCGGAACTGCGCAAGGAGTCCGGAAGCAACGTCGAGGACATCGTCCTGCTGACCGGCGCGATCGGTGTCGGTGGCGGCATGGTCGCCGGCGGGCACCTGCTGCGCGGCGGCCGCGGGTTCAGCGGCGAGGTCGGGCACATGCCGGTCGCGCCGGCCGGTGGGATCTGCGGCTGCGGCCGGACCGGATGCTGGGAGACCGTCGTCGGGCTGACCGCCCTGCTCAACAAGGCGACCGACGCCGACGACCCCGTCCGGGACCCGTCGCTCGACGTCGAGCAGCGGCTGGCGGAGATCACCCGCCGGGCCGAGGCCGGGGGAGCGCGGACGCTGCGCGCTCTCGCCGACGTCGGGACCTGGCTGGGCATCGGCGGCGCGATCCTGGTGAACATCCTGAACCCGGACGTCCTGGTGCTGGGCGGGTACTTCGCCGTCCTCGGCCCCTGGCTGAAGGAACCGCTGGAGAGCGCGATCCGCGACCGCGTGATCGCTCCCGACGGTGGCGGCTGCCGCGTGGTGCAGTCCGAGCTCGGGTTCACCGCGGCGGTCCGGGGCGGGGCGCAGATCTCGCTCGACCAGGTCTTCCTGGACCCGACCCTGATCGGCCGCGACGCCACCGGGGTCGCGCAATGAGCAGTCAGAACACCAGGAAAGGTGATGGGGTGGCCGACGAAGAACTGTTGCGGATGACCGGGATCGTGAAGGAGTTTCCCGGCGTCCGGGCGCTGGACGGCGTCGATCTCGACGTACGGCGGGGGGAGGTGCACTGCCTGCTCGGCCAGAACGGCGCCGGCAAGTCGACGCTGATCCGCGTGCTGACCGGCGCGCACCAGCCGGACGAAGGCACGATCGTTGTCAACGGCAACGAGGTCGCGCTGAACAGCCCGACCGCCGCGATCGATCTCGGCATCGCCGCGATCTACCAGGAGCTCGACCTGGTGCCGGACCTGACGGTCGCCGAGAACGTGTTCCTCGGCCACGAGCCGGCCCGGTTCGGGCTGACCCGGCGGCACGAGACGAACACCAGGGCGCGCGAGCTGCTCGAGGGCCTCGGCCACGGCGAGATCCCCGTCGGCCGCACAGTCGGGCTGCTCCCGGCCGCCGGCCAGCAGGTGGTGAGCATGGCCAGAGCGCTCTCCCGGGACGCGCAGCTGATCGTGATGGACGAGCCGTCCGCCGTGCTCGACTCCGAGGAGGTCGGCAACCTGTTCCGCGTGATCCGCGACCTGACGTCTCGTGGTGTCGCGGTCATCTACATCTCGCACCGGCTGGAGGAGATCCGCGAGATCGGCGACCGGGTCACCGTGCTCAAGGACGGCGCCACCGTCGCCACCGGCCTGGACGCGCGCCAGACGCCGACGTCCGAGCTGATCCGCCTGATGACCGGCCGCTCGATCGAGTACGTCTTCCCGCCCCGGGCCACCATCCCCCAGGACGCGCAGACGGTGCTCGAGGTGACCGGCCTGTCCCGGCCGCGCGAGTTCGAGGACATCGGCTTCGAGGTCAAGGCCGGCGAGATCCTGGGCCTGACCGGACTGGTCGGCTCCGGCCGGTCCGAAGTACTGGAGACCGTGTACGGCGCCCGCAAGGCCGCCACCGGCGAGGTCCGCGTCGACGGCGTCACGCTGCGCCCGGGCCGGGTCCAGGCGGCGGTCAAGGCCGGCGTCGGGCTCGCGCCCGAGGAGCGCAAGAGCCAGGCGCTGCTGCTCGACGAAGCGGTCTACAAGAACATCACGGTCTCCACCATGCAGCGGTTCGCCAGTGGTGGGTTCCTCAACGGGCACGCCGAGAAGAAGGCGGCCGAGGAGCTGACCAAGGCGCTCGACGTCCGCCCACCTGGGGTCGAGCACCCGGTCCGCAACCTGTCCGGCGGCAACCAGCAGAAGGTCGTCCTGGCCCGCTGGCTGCTCCGCGACTGCCGGGTGCTGCTGCTCGACGAACCGACCCGAGGAGTCGATGTCGGGGCGCGGTCGGAGATCTACGCGCTGGTTCGCAAGCTGGCCGCGAACGGCGTCGCGATCGTGCTGGTCTCCAGCGAGGTCGAGGAAGTGCTCGGTCTGGCCGACCGGGTCGTGGTGATGCGGGAGGGGCGGGCCGTGCACACCGGTCCCGCGCACGAAATCGACGAGCACCAGGTGCTCGACCTGGTGATGGAAGGAAGTGCCGTGTGATGAGTGAGGAAGTCGCACGACCGGAAACGGCAACAGCTGCGGGGGACAAGGTGCAGGACGCGGTACCGGCCACGGCGTCGACCCAGTCGACCACCCGCCAGCCCGGCGCGCCCCGCAACGGCGGGGGAGCGGCGAGCATCCTGCGCACCGGCCTGGGCCGCAACGTCGGGCTCGTCGTCGCGCTGGTGCTGCTCTGCATCGTCGGGGTGATCACGGCCGGCGACACCTTCGCCACCAGCGCCAACGTGCTCACCATCCTGCGGCTGGCCGCGGTGGTCGGGGTGGTCAGCATCGGGATGACCTTCGTCATCACCGGTGGCGGGATCGACCTGTCGGTCGGCGCGATGCTCGCGCTGGCCTCGGTCTGGGCGACCACGCTGGCCACCCAGCAGATGGCCGCCGACTACGGCATGATCTTCATGGTCTCCACGGCCCTCCTGGTGGGTGCCGCGTGTGGCCTCGTGAACGGCCTGCTCATTGCCTACGGCAAGATCGTGCCGTTCATCGCGACGCTGGCGATGCTGGCCGGAGCGCGCGGTCTGGCCGAGATCATCTCCGATCGCAAGACCCAGATCATCACCGTCAACCCGTTCCTCGACCTGTTCGGTGGTTCGTTCATCGGCGTACCGGTCCTGGTCTGGATGTTCGTGATCGTCGCCGCGCTCGGCTGGGTGCTGCTCAATCGGACCACGTTCGGCCGCCGCACGTTCGCGGTCGGTGGCAACGCCGAAGCGGCCCGCCTGGCCGGCATCAAGGTCCAGCGGCACACCGTCGCGCTCTACGTGCTCGCCGGCCTGTGCTGCGGCATCGCCGCCGTCATGCTGATGGCCCGTACGACGACCGGCAGCTCGACCCACGGCCAGCTGTACGAGCTGGACGCGATCGCGGCCGTGGTGATCGGCGGCACGCTGCTGTCCGGCGGCCGCGGCACGATCGTCGGCACCGTGTTCGGTGTCCTGATCTTCACCACCCTGAACAACGTCTTCACCCTGAACAACCTGAGCATCTCCGCGCAGTCGGTGGCGAAGGGCCTGATCATCGTGATCGCGGTCCTCCTCCAGCAGCGCCTGGCCGCCCGCGCCACCACACCATGAGTTTCGTAACCCCTGTAGAGCAGTTCGCACATTGGAGGACGATGATGTCCGCACGACCCGCGCGGTTCCTGAAGGTTGCCGGTATCGCCGGCCTGAGCTCGCTGGCGCTGATCGCCTGCACCAGCAACACCCCGGAGGCCGAGAAGACCTCCGACACCGGGGCCACCCAGGCCGTGGCCGGTGGCAAGAACGACGAACCGGGCCAGAAGGTCAAGATCGGCTTCTCCGCGCCGGCCGCCGACCACGGCTGGATGGGCGCGATCACCAAGGCCACCCAGGCCGAGGCGAAGAAGTTCTCCGACGTCGAGCTGATCGTGGCCGAGGGCACCAACGACGTGAACCTGCAGATCAGCCAGGTGGAGACCTTCATCAACCAGAAGGTCGACGCGATCGTGCTGCTGCCGTTCGACGGCGCCGCGCTGACCGCGGTCGCGACCAAGGCGATGGACGCCGGCATCACCGTGGTCAACGTCGACCGTGAGTTCGGCAGCACCTTCGCGGCCCGGACCACCGTGCTCGGTGACAACAAGGGCATGGGCGTCTCGGCCGGGACCTACATCTGCAAGGAACTCAAGGGCAAGACCGACGCGGTGGTCGCCGAGATCGCGGGCATCGACTCGCTGCCGCTCACCCAGGCGCGCAGCCAGGGCTTCAAGGAGGCGCTCGCCGACTGCGGCCTGAAGGTCAGCAACCGGGTCGCGGCCGAGTTCACCGTCGAGTCCGGTGAGAAGGCCGCGGCCAACCTGCTCCAGGCCGCGCCGAAGATCGACGCGATCTGGAACCACGACGACGACCAGGGCGTCGGCGTGATGGCCGCGATCAAGAACTCCGGCCGCAAGGAGTTCTTCGTGGTCGGCGGCGCCGGCTCGGCCAACGTGATGCGCGACATCAAGGCCGGCAACACGCTGATGCGGGCCACCGTCATCTACCCGTCCACCCAGGGCGCGGACGGCGTCCGCCTGGCCCGGCTGCTGGTGCAGAAGAAGTCCCTCGGCGACCTGGTGGAGGTCGAGGTCCCGCGCACCGTCCAGCTGTACGCCCCGGTCGTCACCAAGGACAACGTGGACCAGTATCTCCCGACTGCCTTCGAGAGCTGAGAAAGGGACACACGGTATGACGAACCTGGGCATCGGCCTGATCGGCTACGCCTTCATGGGGGCCGCCCACTCGCAGGCCTGGCGCAACGCACCGCGCTTCTTCGACCTGCCGCTGCACCCGGACCTCAACGTCCTGTGCGGCCGTAACGAAGAAGCAGTACAGGCGGCAGCCGGCAAGCTCGGCTGGAGCACGACCGAGACGGACTGGCGCGCGCTGCTGCAGCGTGAGGACGTCCAGCTGGTCGACGTCTGTACGCCGGGCGACAGCCACGCCGAGATCGCGATCGCCGCGCTCGAGGCCGGCAAGCACGTGCTCTGCGAGAAGCCGCTGGCCAACACCGTCGCCGAAGCCGAGGCGATGGCCGCCGCGGCGGCGAAGGCGGCGGCCGGCGGGATCAGGTCGATGGTCGGGTTCACCTACCGGCGGGTCCCGGCGATCGCGCTGGCCCGCAAACTCGTGGCCGAGGGCAAGCTCGGCACCGTCCGGCACGTCCGGGCGCAGTACCTGCAGGACTGGATCGCCGATCCGGAGGCGCCGCTGTCGTGGCGCCTGGACAAGGAGAAGGCCGGCTCGGGCGCGCTCGGTGACATCGGCGCGCACATCGTCGACCTGACCCAGTTCATCACCGGCGACCGGATCGCCGAGGTGAGCGGCCGGCTGGAGACGTTCGTCAAGGAGCGTCCCAAGGCCGAGGCGCACAGCGGCCTGTCCGGTACGGCGAGCGCCGAGCGCGGCCCGGTGACGGTCGACGACGCCGCGGTGTTCATCGCGAACTTCCGTAGCGGTGCGCTCGGCGTCTTCGAAGCGACCCGGTTCGCCACCGGCCGCAAGAACGCGATCCGGATCGAGATCAACGGCTCGTTGGGCAGCCTGGCCTTCGACTTCGAGGACCTGAACCTCCTGCACTACTACGACGCGACCGAGGACGCCGAGACGGCCGGATTCCGGCGCATCCTCGCCACCGAACCGACCCACCCGTACGTCGCCGCCTGGTGGCCCCCGGGCCACCTGCTCGGCTACGAGCACGGCTTCACCCACCAAGTGGTCGACCTGGTCACGGCGATTGCCGAGGGCAAGGACCCGGAGCCGTCGTTCGCCGACGGCCTGCAGGTCCAGCGCGTCCTCGCGGCCGTGGAAGACAGCTCGGCCTCCCGACAATGGCAGGAGATTCCTGAATGAACGCATACGAACCGACCAAGGCCGACAAGTTCTCGTTCGGTCTGTGGACGGTCGGCTGGGAAGGTGTCGACGTCTTCGGTACGGCGGTCCGCGCGCCGCTCGACCCGGTGCTGGCGGTCGAGAAGCTCGCCGAGCTGGGTGCCGCCGCCGTCTCCTTCCACGACGACGACCTGGTCCCGGACGACGCGCAGCGCCAGGCGGTGCTCGCCCGGTTCGGCAAGGCACTGGCCGACACCGGCCTGGTGGTCGAGATGGCCACCACAAACCTGTTCGCCCACCCGGTCTTCAAGGACGGCGGCCTGACCGCCAACGACCGCGACGTCCGCCGGTACGCGCTGGCCAAGATCTTGCGCAACGTCGACCTGGCCGCCGAGCTGGGCGCCACGACGTACGTGCTGTGGGGCGGTCGCGAAGGCTCGGAGTCCGGCGGTTCGAAGGACGTCCGGGCCGCGATGGACCGGTACAAGGAGTCGATGGACCTGCTCACGACGTACGTGCGTGAGCAGGGCTACGACCTGCGGTTCGCGCTGGAGCCGAAGCCGAACGAGCCGCGCGGCGACATCCTGCTGCCGACCATCGGGCACGCCCTTGCCTTCATCAACGACCTCGAGCACCCGGAGCTGGTCGGGATCAACCCCGAGGTCGGGCACGAGCAGATGGCCGGCCTGAACTACGCGCACGGCATCGCCCAGGCGCTGTGGCACGGCAAGCTGTTCCACATCGACCTGAACGGGCAGCACGGGCCGCGGTTCGACCAGGACCTGCGCTTCGGCGCCGGCAACCTGCGCGAGGCCTTCTGGACCGTCGACGTACTGCAGGGGGCCGAAGGCCAACCCGGGTACGACGGCTACGTCCACTTCGACTACAAGCCGCCGCGCACGGAGAACCTGGACGGCGTCTGGGAGACCGCGCGCGGCTGCATGCGCAACTACCTGATCCTGCGCGAGAAGGTCGCCGCGTTCCGGGCCGACCCCGAGGTCCACGAGGCCTTGGCCGCCGCACGGGTCGGGGACCTGTCCCAGCCGACGCTCGGCGCGGGCGAGTCCCTCGACGAGTTGCGCAAGGCAACCTACGACCCCGAAGCGCTGGCGGCTCGTGGCCTCGGCTTCGAGAAGCTCGACCAGCTGGCGATGGACCACCTGCTCGGCGTCCGCTGACGCACCTGAAGTAAGTAGCTGTACCAGGGCCGACGCCCGGGGACCCGCCCCGGAAACCGATGGAGCGCGCACCTTATCCGACCCATAAGGAGCACCCTCATGCACCAGCTACGCAGGCGCTTGCACGGCACGGTTGTCCGTGCCGTGCTGCTGGCGCTGATCGCCGCCTTGGCGATTCCGCTCAGCGCCGTTCCCGCGCGGGCCCACCCGGGCCACGGGGACGAGACGTTCAACGCACTGATCTTCAGCAAGACCGCCGGGTTCCGGCACGACTCGATCCCGGCCGGGATCCAGGCCGTGAAGGACCTGGCGGCCGCGAACAACTTCACCGTCACCGCGACCGAGGACGCGGCGATGTTCAACGACACCGAGCTGGCCAAGTACGAGGTGGTCATCTGGATGTCGACCACCGGTGACGTGCTGAACGCCGACCAGCAGGCCGCGTTCGAGCGCTACATCCAGGGCGGCGGCGGGTACGCCGGCGTGCACGCGGCCTCGGACACCGAGTACGAGTGGCCCTGGTACGGCAAGCTGGTCGGCTCGTACTTCGACAGCCACCCGCCCGGAACGCCGAACGCGAACGTCAAGGTGGAGGACCATGCACACCCGTCGACGGCGAACGCGCCGACGACCTGGAACCGCACCGACGAGTGGTACAACTACCGGACCAACCCGCGCGACACCGTGCACGTGCTCGCCTCCATGGACGAGTCGTCGTACACCGGCGGCAACATGGGCGCCGAGCACCCGATCGCGTGGTGCCAGGACTACGACGGCGGCCGCGCGTGGTACACCGGCATGGGCCACACGATCGAGTCGTACGCCGACCCGGTCTTCCGCGAGCACCTGCTCGGCGGCCTCAAGACCGCGGCGGGCGTCCAGCCGGCCGACTGCGGCGCCTCGCTGAGCGACAGCTACCAGAAGGTCGCCCTCGACGACGACACGTCGAACCCGATGGAACTGACCATCGCCAAAGACGGCCGGGTCTTCTACATCGACCGCAACGGCGCCGTGAAGATCGTCAAGACCGACGGCTCGGTGGTCACCGCCGGGACGCTGAACGTCTACACCGGTCAGGAGTTCGGCCTGCTCGGCATCGCGCTCGACCCGGCCTTCGACACCAACGGCTTCCTCTACCTGTACTACTCACCGGCCGGCGCCGAGCCGTTCGACCGGGTTTCCAGGTTCAAGGTGAACGGTGACACCCTCGACCTGGCCAGCGAGAAACAGGTCATCCGCATCGACACCCAGCGCGACCAGTGCTGTCACGCCGGTGGTGCGCTGGAGTTCGACAACAATGGCAACCTGTTCGTCGCGACCGGTGACAACAGCAACCCGTTCGACTCCGACGGCTACTCGCCGATCGACGAGCGGGCCGGCCGCGCCGCCTGGGACTCCCAGCGCAGCAGTGCCAACAGCAACAACCTGAACGGCAAGGTCCTGCGGATCCACATCGAGGCCGACGGCTCGTACACCGTTCCCGACGGCAACCTGTTCCCGGCCGGTACGGCGAAGACGCGGCCCGAGATCTACGCGATGGGCTTCCGCAACCCGTTCCGGATCGGGATCGACCCGACCACCAACCACCTGTTCGTCGCGGACTACGGTCCGGACGCCGGGCAGGTCTCGCCGACCCGTGGCCCGGACGGCCGGGTCGAGTGGGACATCCTGGACAAGCCGGGCTTCTACGGCTGGCCGTACTGCGTCGGCAACAACACGCCGTACAACGACCACGACTTCGCCACCGGGACCTCGGGCGCGACGTTCAACTGCGCGGCGCCGGTGAACAACTCGCCGAACAACACCGGTATCACCCAGCTGCCGCCGGCCATCCCGGCCAGCCTGTGGATGGGCAAGTCGACGACCGGCGTACCGGAGATCGGTGGCAGTGGCGCGCCGATGACCAGTGGTGCGTACCAGTTCGACCCGGACAGCGACTCCGACCGCAAGTGGCCGCAGTACTTCGACGGCAAGGCGGTCTTCGCCGACTGGAACGACAGCCGGTTGTTCTCGGTGCAGCTCGACGACGACCGCTCGAAGGTCACCGACGTGTCGCGGATGCTCGGCAAGCTGAACTTCATCCGCCCGCACGCGCTGCAGTTCGGTCCGGACGGCGCGCTGTACGTGATCGAGTGGGGGAGCGGGTTCGGCGGCAACAACGCCGACTCCGGCGTCTACCGGATCGACTACGTCCAAGGCAACCGCGCGCCGATCGCGCAGTTCACCACGGACAAGACGTCCGGCCCGGCACCGTTGACGGTCGCCTTCGACAGCACGGGATCGCGTGATCCCGACGGGCAACCGATCACGCTGGCGTGGGACTTCGACGGCAACGGGACGACGGACTCGACCGAGGCCAAGCCGACGTACACCTACACGACGGCCGGGGTCTTCACGGCCCGGTTGACGGTGACCGACGGCGATGGTCGTACGGCGGTGTCGAACCGCTCGATCACGTCGGGCAACACGGCGCCGACCATCTCGATCGAGGCGCCGGTCGACGGCGGCTTCTTCGACTTCGGCGACACCATCAAGTACAAGGTGACCGTCACCGATCCCGAGGACGGGACGGTGAACTGTCAGGACGTGATCACCCAGCCCGCGCTGGGCCACGACGAGCACGCGCACGGGTACGAGCAGTACCGCGGCTGTGAGGGGACGTTCCCGCTTCCTGGTGACGAGGGGCACGTCGGCGCGAACATCTTCGGCATCGTGACGGTGAAGTACACCGACAAGGGTGCCCCGGGCACCGGGGCGATCACGACCGAGAAGGTCGTGCAGCTGCAGCCGAAGACGCGCGAGGCCGAGTACTTCAACGAGACCGGTGGGCCTGGTGCGACTCCCGGCGTACAGGTCGAGGACACCGGTGACACCGCCGGTGGCGGCAAGAACATCGGGTTCATCGAGGACGGCGACTGGTGGGGCTGGAAGCCCACCAACCTGACCGGGATCGACCGGATCGAGCTGCGGGCGGCCTCGCCCGACGCCGGTGCGACCGTCGAGGTCCGGCAGGGTTCACCGACCGACGGCGCGATCGTCGCGACGATCCAGGTGACGCCGACGGGGGCCTGGCAGACGTACGGGAACTTCTCGGCGGCGGTCAGTGGCGCTTCGCTGACCAGCGGTCCGCTGTACTTCGTCAAGACGACGGGGCAGCTGAACGTCAACTGGGTGAAGTTCATCGGCAAGGGGGTGACCGACAACCAGCGGCCGGCCGTGACGGCGACCGCGTCGGTGCTCCAGGGCAAGGCGCCGCTGAAGGTGGACTTCACCTCCTCGGCGACCGACCCCGAGGGCGACCTTCCGCTCTCGTACGCGTGGAGCTTCGGCGACGGCGCGACGGGGACGGGCCAGAACCCGAGCCACACCTACACGGCGGCCGGTACCCACACGGCGACCGTCACCGTGACGGACGCGCGCGGCGCGAAGGGCACCGCGAAGCTGACGATCAAGGTGGACACCCCGGCACCGCCAACCTGTCTGACCGGGCGCTCGGACGGCTTCGAGGGGACGACTCTCGACACCGGCCTGTGGAGTGAGGTTGTCCGAGGCAACCAGGAGCTGTCGGTTGCTGGTGGCAACCTGGTGCTGCCGTTGACGGCGACCGACATCTACGGCACCGGCAACACCGGTACGCCGAACATCGTGCTGCAGCCGTTGCCCGCCGGCGCTTGGCAGGCGACCGCCAAGCTGACGTTGCCGGCCCGACTCGCCTACCAGCAGGCCGGGTTGATCGTGTACGGCGACGACGACAACTACGCCAAGATGGTGCTGCAGGGCCGGTCGACCGGCGCTCCGTCGGCGGCGGACCGGATCTTCCAGTTCATCCGGGAGGAAGCCGGTACGCCGAACGAGGTGGCCGCGTCGAACACGGCCAACCTGGGCGCGACGTACCCGGACACGGTCTGGGTCCGGTTCACCAGTGACGGCGCGAACCTGAAGGCGGCGTACAGCGCGGACGGCGCGACCTTCACCGAGATGTCCGAGACCAAGCAGCTGGCCGGGATCAGCAATCCCCGGATCGGGCTGTTCGGCCTGGCCAACCGGACCGAGGCGCTGCCGCTGGCGGCGCAGTTCGACTACTTCAGCATCACGCCGGACGACACGGCCGAGGTCCCGACCCCGGACGACGAGTTCACCGGTACGACGCTGGACGCGTGCCGCTGGTCCGCGATCGTGCGGCCCGACCCGGCGGCGTACCGGGTGACCGGTGGCGCGGTCGAGATCGACACCAGCAACGGCGACATCTACCAGGGCACGGCCACGAACCCGAAGAACCTGCTGCTGCAGCCGGCTCCCGACGGTGACTGGACGATCGAGACCAAGGTGGACGGGTCGGCGTTCAACGAGGCCTACCAGCAAGGTGGGCTGATGGTGTACGGCGACGACGCGAACTACGTGAAGCTGGACTACCTCACCAGCAACGCTCCTGGCTCCGCGGTGACGCGGGGGATCGAGCTGCGCAGCGAGGTGAACAACGCGGTCGTGTCGCCGCAGCCGAACGCTCCGGCACCGACGCAGGGCGTCTGGCACCTGCGGCTGGCCAAGAGCGGGACGACCTTCACCGGTTCGTACAGCGCGGACGGACTGGCCTGGACCGCCCTCCCGGCCGTGACGAACCCGGCGCTGGCGTCGGCGAACTTCGGCATCTACGCCTTCGGGGTCGACCAGGTCGCCTCGAAGACAGCGAAGTTCGACTACTTCAAGATCGTCCGGGACACCGTGGCTCCGCAGGTCAGCCTGTCGCTGAACCCGTCGGCGCCGTCGGGCCTGAACGGGTGGTGGACCGACGCGGTCGTCGCGACCGCGATGGCGACCGACAACCAGCCCGGTCAGGTGTACCTGGAGCAGAAGGTCGGCGACGGCGACTGGTCGGAGTACACCGCTCCGGTCAGCTTCGGCACCGACGGGACGCACACGCTCCAGGTCCGGGCCTCGGACACCGCGGGCAACGTGTCGGCGCCGGAGTCGGTCACCGTCAAGGTGGACCGGACGGCTCCGAAGTCGACGGTGACCGGGCTGGCGTCCGGCGGGAAGCTCGGCGTCGCGTCGACGGTCGCGGTCTCGGCCACGGCGACGGATGCGCTCTCCGGGCTCGCCGGAGTGACGCTGAAGGTCGACGGGAAGGCGCTCCCGGCCGGCGGCAAGCTGGACGGGGTCGCGCTCGGGCTCGGTGCGCACGAGCTCGCGGCCACGGCCACGGACAAGGCCGGCAACACCTCGATCACCAAGGTGCCGTTCACCGTGGTGGCGTCGTACGCCGAGGCCCAGAAGCTGGTCGAGCGGTACCGGGTCGCCAGGACGTTGCCGCTGGCAACGGCCACGGTGATGAAGGTGCAGCTCGCGCTGGCCGAGCAGGCACAGCGCAAGGGTCTCAAGATCGTCGCGACCGTTGCGCTGGACCTGTACCTCAAGCAGGCGAAGACCGTGCGGGACGTTCCCGCCCGGACCTTGCTGACCGCTGTCGGGCAGGACCTGAGGAAGAAGATCTGACCCGATGAACACGTCGCTGTGCGAGACCGCACCCTGTCCGACGCGGAGAGGCGTGCAGGAGCTCCCGAACGCCCTGGTGGTTCGGCCCCACCCGGACGTCCGGGAGAGCGGTCTCGCACAGCGCCGGGGGACCGCCCAGTGGTCCTCGTCCCCGGCGCCCGGCCAGGCGCTCCGGCCGTGCGCCGGGGACATCCCCTGGACTACCTCAGCTTGTTAAGGAGTGGAGAGATGGCTCGACCGATCACCCTGTTCACCGGCCAGTGGGCCGACCTGCCGTTCGAGGAGGTGGCCCGGCTGGCCTCGGAGTGGGGGTACGACGGCCTGGAGATCGCCTGCTGGGGTGACCACCTCGACGTCCGGAAGGCGGCCGAGGACGACGCGTACGTCCAGGACCGGCTCGACATCCTCGAGAAGCACAACCTCAAGGTCTGGACCATCTCGAACCACCTGCTCGGCCAGGCGGTCTGCGACGACCCGATCGACCAGCGGCACCAGGCGATCCTGCCCGCGCACATCTGGGGCGACGGCGATCCCGAGGGCGTGCGGCAGCGCGCGGCCGAGGAGATGGGCGTCACCGCCCGCGCCGCGCGCCGGCTCGGCGTCGACGTCGTGGTCGGCTTCACCGGCTCGGCGATCTGGAAGACCGTCGCGATGTTCCCGCCGGTCCCGCAGTCGATGATCGACGCCGGGTACGCCGACTTCGCCGACCGCTGGAACCCGATCCTGGACGTCTTCGACGAGGCCGGCGTGAAGTTCGCGCACGAGGTGCACCCGTCGGAGATCGCCTACGACTACTGGTCCACCACCCGAGCCCTGGAGGCGATCGGGCACCGCGAGGCGTTCGGCCTGAACTGGGACCCGAGCCACTTCGTCTGGCAGGACCTCGACCCGGTCGGTTTCCTGTGGGACTTCAAGGACCGGATCTACCACGTCGACTGCAAGGACGCCAAGCGCCAGGTCGGCAACGGCCGCAACGGCCGGATGGGGTCGCACCTGGCCTGGGGCGACCCGCGGCGCGGCTGGGACTTCGTCTCCACCGGGCACGGCGACGTCCCGTGGGAGGCGTGCTTCCGGATGCTCAACACGATCGGGTACGCCGGACCGATCTCGGTCGAGTGGGAGGACGCCGGCATGGACCGCCTGGCCGGTGCCGCCTGGCCCTGGAGTTCGTGAAGCGGCTGGCCTTCGACCCGCCGACCGCTTCGTTCGACGCGGCCTTCTCCTCGTAGTACGCGCCTGTGGTGCCGGGTCCTGCCCAGACCCGGCACCACAGGTGTTCTAGGGGCGTCCCGGCAAGCGGTAGTTGTCGCCGAGGACCTGCCCGCGGTCGGGCTTGTAGAGGTCGAAGCCTCTCGAGTTGCACTGCAGACCACCGTTGATGCAGTGGCTCACCAGGGCCGCCAGCGTCGGGACGTCCCAGGCGTTGAAGAAGTCGTAGTGCCAGGTGTAGCCCCGTCCGCTCGCCAGCCGGACGTCGGTCACGTCCCCGTCGGCGGGGAACGCGATCTTGAACTCCAGCATCGGCACCGGGTTCGGGTGACTGGCCGGGCAGGAACCGTTGACCGGGTACGCCATGTGGCTCTTGTGGTCCGGAGTGTCCAAGTCACGTCCGTTCCAGCAACTCGGGGCCTGGTACCGGATGTTGAGCTGGGTCCCGGCGGGACAGTTCGACGGGAAGTCCCAGTTGTGCGTGCTGTCGCCGCACTCCCATCCCTCGACGGTGCCCGGTGAGGTCCGGAACTGGTCGAGCGTGGCGGTCGGGCTGCCGACGACGTACCGCAGTCCCGGCGGGAACGGCCGGACCGCCGCGTAGTCGAGGATGCCCGACTTGTAGTAGATGGTCTGGTGCCAGGTCTGCTGCACCGGCTGGCTGGTGCCGGACCCGCGGAACATCGTCGGCCACCAGTACGCCGACAGGTCGTCGGGGTTGAGGCAGGTGGTCGCGTACGGGCCTGGCGCGTTCAGGCTGTCGAGCGTGGTGGCCGCGTTCGTCGTCTTGTTGCCGACGAAGCTGTGCTCGTGCGATGCGCCGGGCAGGTTGGGGAACACGATGGGGTCGTCGTTGGCACGGTGGTTGACCGTGCAGTTCACCTGGAACTCGTGATGGGTCACGAGGTCGTCGGCCTGTGCCTGGGTGCCGGCGACGGCGGTGAGGACAGCGCTGAGGGTCAGGGCGGCGGTGCCGCCGGCGAACAGGATCTTCTTCCTTCTGCTGAACACGGATCTCCTCCTGTCGGGGGATTCCGCGGGGCGGTGGGCAGGAACTGGGTACTACGCGGCCCGCGGTCTGGAATCGCGGGAGAGCGCTCTCTGGAACAGCGTCGATCGGGCCGTCCGTGCTGTCAAGAGCTGCCCGGTTCCGGAACCGGCCGAGCGTGAACGAGCCGTTGACAAGCCGCCGGGCAGGCTCCACGATCAGTTCGCGAGAGAGCGCTCTCTGACTCTCGCGCACCGTGGTCCGCCAGGGCCGCGGTCGCTGTGCCGTACCGCCCTAACGCACACAGCGAAGGAGCACTCCCCGATGATTTCCCCCACTCCAGCCACTCCGCCGGACGGCCGCGCCGGCCCCGGGCGTCGCGTCCGGCGGCGCGGGCGGGTGCGGTCGTTGCTCGCGGCGACCGTTGCCGCCTCCACCCTCCTGCTCGGCAACCTCGTCCTGCAGGCCGCGCCTGCTCAGGCGGCGACTCTGCTCTCCCAAGGCCGTCCGGTCACTGCCTCTTCGTCGGAAGGCGCGGGCACTCCCGCGTCGGCCGCCGTCGACGGCGACCTGAACACCCGGTGGTCCAGCGTCTTCAGCGATCCGCAGTGGCTGCAGGTCGACCTCGGCTCGGCCGCGACGATCAGTCAGGTCGTGCTGCGGTGGGAGGCCGCGTACGCGACGGCGTACCGGGTCGAGGTCTCCGACGACGCCCAGAACTGGCGGCCGCTGGCCAGCACCGCCGCGGGCGACGGCGGCACCGACTCGCTCACCGTCAACGGCGCCGGCCGGTACGTCCGGCTGACCGGCACCCAGCGCGTCGGCGGCTACGGCTACTCGCTCTGGGAGCTCGAGGTGCACGGGACGCCCGGCACCGGCGGACCGCCGCAGGGCAACGGCACCGTCCAGGTCGCCGGCAGCCAAGGCAACTGGCAGCTGCTCGTCAACGGCGCGCCCTGGCAGGTCAAGGGCCTGACCTGGGGACCGGCCGCGGCCGACGCCCCGCAGCACCTCCCGCAGCTCAAGTCGATCGGCGTCAACACCCTGCGGACGTGGGGAACGGACGCGAGTTCCAAGCCGCTGTTCGACTCCGCGGCCGCGAACGGGATGCGCGTGATCGCCGGCTACTGGCTCCAGCCTGGTGGTGGACCCGGCAGCGGCGGCTGCGTCAACTACGTCACCGACACGACGTACAAGCAGACGATGCTCGGCGAGATCCGGCGCTGGACGACCGAGTACAAGGACCACCCGGGCGTGCTGCTGTGGAACGTCGGCAACGAGTCGGTGCTCGGGCTGCAGAACTGCTACTCCGGCGCGGAGCTGGAGACGCAGCGGATCGAGTACGCGAAGTTCGTCAACGAGGGCGCCAAGGCGATCCACGCGATCGACCCGAACCACCCGGTCACCTCGACCGACGCGTGGACCGGCGCCTGGCCGTACTTCAAGCAGTACTCGCCGGACCTCGACCTGCTCGCGGTCAACTCGTACGGCAACGTCTGCCAGGTCAAGCAGGACTGGATCAACGGCGGCTACACCAAGCCGTACATCCTGACCGAGGGCGGACCGGCCGGTGAGTGGGAGGTCCCGAACGACGCGAACGGCGTACCGAACGAGCCGACCGACCTCCAGAAGCGCGACGGCTATCTGCAGGCCTGGAACTGCGTCACCGGGCACAGTGGGGTCGCGCTCGGTGCGACGCTGTTCCACTACGGCAACGAGAACGACTTCGGCGCGGTCTGGTTCAACATCGCGCCGGGTGGCGAGAAGCGGCTGTCGTACTACGCGATCCGGCAGGCGTACGGCGGTGCCGGCGGCGGGAACACGCCGCCGGTGATCACGGCGATGTCGTTGAGCCGCACCACCGACGTACCGGCCGGTGGGACTGTGGAGGTGAACGTCGCGGTGTCGGATCCGGATGGCGACGCTTTGACCCACGAGTTCAAGGTGGGCGGCAAGTACATCGACAACAACGGGGCGCTGGTGACCACACCGTCGTCGGGCAACGGGCCGTTCACGGTCACCGTGCCGCAGCGGCTCGGGGTCTGGAAGCTGTACGACTACGTGCGCGACGGCAAGGGCAACGTGGGGATCGAGACACGGTCCTTCCGCGTCGTCGCGCCGCCCGTGTCCGGAACGAACGTCGCCCGGGGCAAGCCGGTGACGGCGTCGTCGTACCAGCAGGTCGGTGACGGTGCGCCGTTCCCGCCGTCGAACGTCACCGACGGGAACAACACGACGCGCTGGGCCAGCGACTGGGCCGACCCGCAGTGGATCCAGGTGGATCTCGGCTCGGTCCAGGAGTTCGACAGCCTGCAGCTGATCTGGGAGGGCGCGTTCGCGCGGTCGTACCGGGTCGAGGCGTCGGACGACGGGGCGAACTGGCGGCAGGTCTACACCACGGCCGACGGGAACGGTGACGTCGACGACCTCGGCGTGGCCGGCTCGGGCCGGTACGTGCGGCTGACCGGGACCCAACGGGGGACCGGGTTCGGCTACTCGCTGTACGAGTTCGGCGTCTACCGGCGCTGAGTCGAGTGGGGTACGGCGGTCCGCGGGGCGGGCCGCCGTACCTGTGGATGAAGAACAGGGGCCCGGCCGTTGACAGAGCTACGATCCGTTGCCATGAAGTCACCAACTCGTACGCCCACCTTGGAAGACGTCGCCAAGGTCGCCGGCGTCTCGCGTGCGACGGTGTCCCGCGTCGTCAACGGCCAGGCGTCGGTCGACGAATCCTTGAAACGCAAGGTGCTCGCAGCGGTAGAGAAGACCGGCTACCGGCCGAACAACGCGGCCCGGCAGTTGGCGGGACGACGGACGGGCACGATCGCCCTGGTCCTGTCCGGTTCCGACGGCTCGGCGGAGGAGGTCCTCAGCGACCCGTTCTTCGGACGGATCACCGGGGGAGTGGTCAAACACCTGCGTACGAAGGGCAATCACCCGACGCTCTTCCTGGCGGACTCCGAGGCCGCGCGTCTGGAAGCGGTCGACCACGTACGACGCGGTTCGTCGGACGGCGCGCTGCTGGTCTCGACCCACGCGGACGACATCCTCCCCGGGCTGTTCGTCGAGGCGGGTCTGCCTGCCGTCCTGTTCGCCCGGCCCGCACTGCACGCCCCGATCAGCTACGTCGACCTGGCCCACGAGGTCGGCGCCGCGCTGGCCGCCGACCGCCTGATCTCCCGCGGCCGCCGCAAAGTCGTCACGATCGCCGGCCCGACCGACGTCCCCGCCGCCCAGGACCGCCTCACCGGCTTCCGCCAGGCGATGGCCAGGCACGGCCAGCCCCACATCCCAGTTGCCTACGGCAACTTCACCCAGGACTCCGGCGAGGCGGCCATGCTGCACCTCCTCACCCAGGTCCCCGACCTGGACGGCGTCTTCGCCGCCAACGACCTGATGGCCGCCGGCGCCCTCCGAGCCCTCCGCGACGCCGGCCGCACGGTCCCCGACCAGGTCGCCGTCATCGGCTTCGACAACAGCACCCCCGCCAGGGCCGCCGTCCCACCCCTCACCACCATCGCCCAGCCGTTGGAAGAAATGGCCGCAGAAATGTCCCGCCTCCTACTCGCCCAGATCGACACCCCAGGCCAGGGTCCCCAGTGCACCATCTTCGACCCCCACCTGGTCGAACGAGCCTCAGCCTGAAACAGAAGAACAGAAGAACAGAAGAACAGAAGAACAGAAGAACAGAAGAACAGAAGAACAGAAGAACAGAAGAACAGAAGAACAGAAGAACAGAAGAACAGAAGAACAGAAGAACAGAAGAACAGAAGAACAGAAGAACAGAAGAACAGAAGAACAGAAGAACAGAAGAACAGAAGAACAGAAGAACAGAAGAACAGAAGAACAGAAGAACAGAAGAACAGAAGAACAGAAGAACAGAAGAGAAGAACAGAAGAACAGAAGAACAGAAGAACAGAAGAACAGAAGAACAGAAGAACAGAAGAACAGAAGAACAGAAGAACAGAAGAACAGAAGAACAGAAGAACAGAAGAACAGAAGAACAGAAGAACAGAAGAACAGAAGAACAGAAGAACAGAAGAACAGAAGAACAGAAGAACAGAAGAACAGAAGAACAGAAGAACAGAAGAACAGAAGAACAGAAGAACAGAAGAACAGAAGAACAGAAGAACAGAAGAACAGAAGAACAGAAGAACAGAAGAATTATATATTAGCTGCCTGGTTGCTGTTGGCTGTTGGGCTAAGGAAGTCTGTGGTTTCGTGTGGCCGCTGTCTCACTCGACCAAGCGCGAGTTGAACATCTGGTAGTTCAGTCGATGGTCGGAGTGAGGGCAAGATCAACAGCTGCTCGGGGACTGTCGGCAATCTTGACGCCCGGCACTGGCTGCCCCTCTGCATCGAGTATTTTCCATCCGCCGAGTTGAATGACCGGCACACCGCCCCGGCGCTTCGCGAGTGCAAGCTCGCTGAGCGTGCCCCACGAGCCACCAACCACAATGACAGCGTCGGCGGACCAGACGATGATCGCGTTGCGGGCCTCGCCCATGTTGGTCACAAGCACGGCGTCCAGGTCGGGTGAGGCGCCCTCGCGGTCGGCGCCGGGGCGGATGCCGATCACTAGACCGTCGCGGCTGCGGCCGCCGGCGGCGACGGCGGCCATGACGCCGGTTCCGCCTCCGCAGAGGATGACCGCGCCGCGCTCGGCGAGCAATTCACCGACCCTCCGTGCGGCGACGACATCCGCCTCGGTCGCATCGCGCGGACCACAGACTGCTACTTGGAACGGCATGGCTCGTTCCTATCAGTTCGGCAGCCGAGGCAGCTCTCGCGCCGCGGGGTAGGCGACGAACTGGTCGAGCTGATCGCGCAGCTCGGCCGCCACCCGCGAGTCGGCATACCTGCCCGTATTCAGGGTGGCGCCGATCTTGGTCGACCTCTCGATGACTGGCACCGTGCGACTGGCCGCGGGAAGTTGGAGTACTTCGGCAAGGCCGGCGGCGCCGGAGTCCAGGTCGTCCAGACCGACATGCGCGGTCACCAGATCCAGCTGTGCGGCGGCAATCCACTCCGGTGAGCTTCCTGACGTCGACGCGAACAGGTTGAGCGATTCCTCGGCGTCGGCGACGGCCTGGCGCAGGTGGCCGGTTCCTCCGAGGGCGATGTGCGCCTCAGCCGAGTATTACGCGGCCTTCCCCGGCGCGAAGTCGAAGATTCCGGGCTGAGCGCGCTCCCCCAGTGCTTGCTCGCGAGCGTCGGCCGCGTACTGCAGCACCAGCGCGGTCTCACGCTCGTCACCCAGAGCGGCGAGTGCGCGTGCCTCCTGGCTGGTGAGACGCAGTACGTCGCTGCCGCTCAGTGCTGCGGAGTCCAGGCCGCGTCGAGCCAACTCTGCCGAGCGCTGGTACTCCTTCTGCCAGTATGCGACCTGAGCCTGGACCCAGTAGGCGTAGCCGCGGAGCTGGTCGGCGCCGGACAGATCAGCGCAGGTCAGCACCATCCGGGTGTGCGTCTCGACGCCGTACGTGTATCCGAGATCGCTGCTGACGTGCCCTAGCAACGCGCTGACCAGGCCGGCGATCCGGTACAGGTCCTTCGTGTACTCCGGTCGCGGGTGGCTGTCGATCAGCTCGAAGACGTCCTTACGCAGCTCGGCCAGCGGGCGGAACATCTGGTACGGCGTGGTCCCCAAGTACTGCTCGGCCAGGTGGACGACATCAGCGTTGAGCTGTTCGAGCACCTCCGGGCTGAGGACGGTTCGCGCGCGGCGGACGAACCGCGCTGAATCATCGGCGGCCATCGCAAGCTCCTCAAAGATCCCGTGCGTGGGTAGGCGGCCCAGATCGTTCACGGGTGGGTGGGCAACGGACCGCCGCCGCTCTGCGACGGTCGGCACGGCCGGTGCCTCCGCCGAGGGCGGCCCGAGCAGGTCCTCCAGAGGCGCACCCCACAGCTGGCGGGCGACTCGACGTGAGGCCGGGTAAGCGTCGGAGGCTTCGCCGTTCATCCAACGGCGGAGGTGGCGCGGCGACAGGGTGGCCGGCTCGTCGAGTTCACGAGCTTTGGCCTTGAACTCGCTGGCTGCCTCCGCGACGGTCTGGTCACGCTGCTGGATGAGCTGCTCCAGCAACGTGCGGGGCGCTCCGCGATTCACGTCCCTACCGCCTTCCCCAGGGGATATGGCTTCCAGACTAGGTCTCGACCAGCTCCACTGTGGCCCGCCCGGGCGAGGCTGGTCGAGTCGCCCCGGCTGCTTGTCCGCGTCCTGTCCGCCTCCTGTCCACCAGACGTCCGCCGCCTGACATAGCGAAGTCCGGGACAAACAGTGACCATCGGTGACGTACCGCAACTAATTGTAACCGGCAATAGGTGGGAGGGCTACGGCAAATGACGCCACCACAACTCGGCGACCGCTGGTGGCTCGCCAGCTACGAGGGCCGCCCATTGGCGACCTACCTGGCCGGGCAAGACGTGGGCGCGTTGTTCAGATTCCTGCGTTCCCGCGGCTTCAGCCGAAGTGTGATCTCGTCCAAGACCGGCTTGGCCGAGACCCGTGTCCGCAGTATCGCCAATGGCACTCAGATGGTTGAGAGCTATCAGGTACTGGTGAGGATCGCGGACGGGCTGGGTCTGGACCGCGGTCTTCTCGGCGTCGGATCACGCCCCTCACTCGCTGGCTCCGGTAAGGCGATCGTCGGTGACCCCGGCGCCGACGCGGAGTTCGTCGGCTCTCTGGCGGTCCTGGCAGTCGGTCCGGCACCAGCGCGACTGGAGCAGTACTTGCAGCCGCAGCGCCTGGACGCGATGAGCGTTCCGGCGGTTGTGACCTCAGCGCAGGTCGAGCTACTCCAAGCGATCCGCGATCATCACCGGCTGATCGACGCCACGTACGGCGGCGGGTCGTGCCGCAGCTCTGCAGTGAGTCATCTCGCCTGGGCAGCTGAGATGCTGCACAGCCGATTCGAGACGCCACAGGTCGAGCACGGGTTCAAGGCGGCGCTCTCGGATCTCTACCAGGTCGCCGGATGGGCCAGCCACGATCTCGGCGATCACGCTGCAGCGCGGCACTACCTCACCGCCGGGCTCGTCCTTGCCAGAGACATCGACGAGCTCGCGCTGATCGCCGGCGGGTTCTACCGGCTCGGTCGGGTGTCGATCCATCAGGGCCGGGCGAAGGAGGCGCTTCGCCTCTGGCAGCTGGGCCAGATCGTCGCGCAGGACAGCGGCAATCTGGCCGCCGTCGCGGTCCTGCACGCCAATGAGGCGTGGGCGTACGCGATGCTCGGCGATTCGCCGAGGGTTTGTGATGCCCTGTCGCGCGCGCAGGACGAACTCGGCCGGGTAGAGCCGGGAGCGGTCCCGGCGTGGGCCCGGTTCTTCGTCGCACCTGCGGACCTCGACGGCATCTCCGGCGTCGTGTACGGCTCGCTGGCCTCGCACAGCGAGCACCGAGAACGCTTCGCGGCCAGGGCTATCGAGCATTCCGAGCGCGCTTACGCGCGGCGTACGCCTGGCGAGGAACGCAGCAGAGCCTTCGACGCAATCTCAGTTGCTACCGGCTACGTCCTGGACGGCCAAACCGATCTCGCCGCCGAGGCTGGTCATCGCGCAGTCGACCGCGCTGTCGAGACGGCATCGCGCCGCGCGAACGACCGGCTCCGGACGATGGCCGCGATGGCCCGCCCGCTTGCTTCCGACGACGGTATCCGCAGCGTCCTCGATCGTGTCGCAACGCTGGCGAACGGATAGTTTCTATGGCGTGACGACTCTCAGCGCCGACGAGCACGACCGCCTCCAGTCGGCGCTCCAATCCATCAGTACCGTCGCCGGACTCGACTTCACCGGCGCTGAACTCATCCGCTACACGATGAACGCCGTCTACTACCTCCCAGCGGCGAAGGTCGTCCTGCGGATAGCTCCGGCAACCAAGTCCGCCGCCGTCTCCCGCGTCGCGAGGGTGGCCACTCGACTGGCCGATCTCGACCAGCCGACAGCCCGCCTTGCCATCGGCATGGACAAGTCGATCGAGACGCCTGGGTGGGCGGCCACCGCATGGACATATCTGGAGCAAACTCCAGGGCACCGCCATCGTCAGCGTGACCTCGCAAAGCCATTGCTCGCCATGCACGGCCTTCACGACCTCGGCATCAGCTTGCCCGACTGGGATCCGGTCGGACGTTCGCGAGGCCGCGTCGAAGAGGCCGCGGTCGGGTCAGACCTCGACTTCCTGAGTGATTGGTCCTGTCGAGAGCTTCGGATCCCACTGACCGATCTCCTGGATCAACTCTTACGGCGCTGCTCGGAGCTGGAGACCGCTGTCGCGAGCGCCGAGTGGGCACTCCCCATCGCGGTGATCCACGGCGATGCGCATGCAGGGAATCTGCTGACGTCGCCGGACAGGGGGGTAGTGCTGTGCGATCTCGATTCAGTGACCCTCGGCCCACCTGAATGGGACCTCGTCCCCTCAGCACATGGTGTTGAACGCTTCGGCGACCCTCGCGATCACTACGGCGCCTTCGCAGCCGAGTACGGCTTCGACCTGCTCCACTCTCCCAACTGGCCCCTGCTCCGCGATATCCGAGAGCTGCAACTGGTGACGAGTGTGATCGCCGGACTCCGCGGCCGGCCCGAGGTCGCCGTGGAGCTCGGCCACCGTCTCCGCAGCTTCATCGCGCGAGACGACCAGACCTGGCACCGGTATCGCTAGAGGGGTCCGTCATGGACCCCCATCCCGGAGTCGTCCTGAACCCCCTCGCTGGGCTGATCACCATCGTCTTCCCACCGCAACACTCGATCTCGTAGCGCCTCACCGCTACCCCGGGACCACCGGCTCAACGGCCGGAGTCCCGGGCCGAGCCCGCTCCACGGGAGACGAACGTGAACGGTCAATGGAGCTTCATAGACCACCTCGCCGCCGTACCGACAATAATCGGCACCGCACCTGCCTGGAACAGCGATTTGGCGGTGTGTGTCCTGGCCCTCATCGCGATCACCGCGTACGTGCAGATCGGCCGTGACATCGCGGTTGAGCTGAGGGGCGAGTGATGACCGCCGCAGGAGAGACAGCGCTTCGAGTTCAGGTCTGGTTCGGTGAGTACACGATCGCGGACTACATCGAGACGCCAGCTCTGGCGGCCCGGTACGCCGAAGCGATGTCGACTCGCTTTCCCAGCCTGCGCATCACCGTCACCCCGCTGCCCGCCGCCGATCAGATATCGACCCCGACCGCAAGGCTCTGGACATGACCGGCGGCCTGGCCATGGGCCGGCGTGGTCCCGCGCTCCTTCCGGCCGTACTGACATTCGAACTGACTGCATTGGGCGTCTATCCACAGCCGTTCGTACTCGGCTACGTCGACGCAGCACGGTTGCCCACGGCCGACGCCGTACCGGAGACCCGAGCCGCCATCTCCCAGTACGCCGCTGCCGAGGCGCTAACCCTGGGCAACATCTACGTCGACTATCCCGGCTTGGGCGAGTCTTCGTTTCGGGCGCTGCTGATCGCGGTTCAGCGGTACAACCCTCTGCAGGTTCTGGTTCCGAGTCTCGACCACGTCGACGACCATTCACCGGGCGGCAGGCTCGAGATTCTCCTGCACACCACGGTCGCGGTCCGGCCGTTGGACGGTGGTCGTCGGTGATCACTCCATGTCTCGTCGCGGACGACCCGAGCGAGGCAGTCACAGCTCTGCTGACGGCCGCCGCAACCCCGGCACCGCCCCGCCCGCCGGGAGCGTGGACCCTCGGATACGTCGACGCCGCCGGGATCCAACGGACAGCCGACCTGGCCAGTCACACCGCCCGCATCCGCGAGTACGCCGAACGACACCACCTCAGCCTGATCTCCACCTACGTCGACCGACCGGACGAGATGTTGGGATTCGGGGCCCTCCTCGCCGCGATCGAACGTCATCACCCAGATCGCGTCCTCGTGACGGCCCTCGCGCATCTCGACGCTCCCGCGCCTGATCCACACGCCACCGAGACCAGACACGATCGGCTCCGGAAACTCGGAGTTCGGATCGAGCAGGTCTTTCCCTGAGACCGGAGTCCCCGGCACCTCGACGCGCCTGATCGGACCCCTGTCCGGTGGTCGAGGAACCTCCCCCGAGAGCCAGGGGCTTCGCCGCCGGCGGGCGACCGCATCGACCGTGCATCTGCGGTCGCCCGCCTTCCTACCACCAAGACCCACAATCCACTAACTAGAAGCAAGGAGAGCAACATGGCGCTACGGTTCATCGGTAAGGACCCCAACTCGCCGAACACCAACTCGCCCACCGTGTGGGTCGACGAGGCTGACGGCAGCATGGTCATCCAGGGCTGGAAGCTGGACGCGGAATCGACCGCCGAGGTCAACGCCGCGGCACCGATCCCGGACCACGAGACCGTCGTCCGGATTCCCGCCCGGATGGCGCCGTTCCTGAAGGAGGCAATGGGTGACGGCTGAACCAGTCGCGTTCCAGTTGTTCCGGAGCGCCGTACGAAGCGCTCTCCACCTCGAGGCACGCGATCTGTACGAGCCCGGCGATCCGGACTGGAACGAGTGGAAGTCAGGCGGACGGTTCGACCCGGCCGAGCGGTGGCGTGCGTTCCACGACCTGGTGCGCGAAACCACCGGCCGCGGAGTTGAAGTGCGACGGGCCCGGATCGTGTCGGAGCCGGTGAGCGACTACGTCAGGTTCGAGTACGACGTGACGGAAGCGCACAACCTCGCCGCGGGCGAGCAGGTGCGATGGCTGCCACGTCAACACAGCGGTGGCCTGCTCGTCCCGGCGAACGACTTCTGGGTCTTCGACGAGCAGATCGTCCTGTGGAACTTCTTCGACGGTGACGGAACCTGGATCGGCGAGGAGCGAGTCGACGATCCTGAGCTGGCGAGGCTCTGCGTAACATCGTTCGACGCCGTCTGGGAGCGAGCGATCCCGCACCAGCAGTACCAGCCGACCTGAGAGAGCTAGTTGCCGACACCACCGACCTTCTCCAACGCACAGAAGGCGAAGCGCGACTTCGGTGCCCGCCTCGGTGAGATCCGGAAGACAGCCGGACTCACCGGGCGGGCACTCGCTACGTCCTGCGGGTGGCACGAGTCGAAGGTCTCGCGGATCGAGAACGGCCGGACGGCACCGTCCTCCGACGACGTACGAGCCTGGGCTGAGCTGTGCGGTGCCGCGGACCAGATCCCCGATCTCCTCGCCTCCCTCGAGGCGATCGAAGGCATGTTCGTGGAGTGGCGCCGGATCGAGCGCACCGGCCTCAAACGGGCTCAGCAGGCTGTTCAGCCGTTGTGGGAACGCACCCGACGGTTCCGCACGTACTCCCCTTGGCTGATCCCAGGAGCTGTACAGACCGAGGAGTACACCCGCGCAGTCCTCGGCGGGACGTCAGCCCGTCGCGGACTCCCGGACGACGTCGACGCGGCAGTTGCCGTACGCAAAGAACGCCTCCAGCTGCTCCGCCGCGGAGATCGAACCTTCGCCGTACTGATCGAGGAATCGGTTCTGCACAACGTCATCGGCAGCGCTGACGTGATGGTGGGCCAGCTCCGTCACCTCCTGGCTATCGGCGAGCTTCCCTCGGTGTCAGTGGGGATTCTTCCGGCCGGCCTCGACCGAACCGCTATGCCTCCCGTCGAGGACTTCTGGATCTTCGACGACCGCCAGGTGAACGTCGAGTTGATCTCCGGGTACCTGACGATCACTCAGCCTGGCGAGGTCGCGATGTACGCCGATGCGTTCCGAAGACTCGCCGAACTCGCCGTCGTCGGACCTGCGGCGAAGCGTCTGATCACTGCTGTCGCAGCCACTCTCTGACTGCCGTGCAAGTCCGTGCAAGTTCATCGCTTGCACAGTCCCCAGACTCATAGCGTCGCACCATGAAGACCGGCACGGGGACCGAACGACGCAGTAGCAACGAGTCGTCTCCCGAAGAGAACCGCCAGATTCAGGTCGACGACCGGATCAGCCATCCCGAATACGGCAACGGCACCGTCGTCCTTTTCAACCACACAAGGCTGCAGGTCGTCTGGGACATCCCGTTCTCTGCGGACTCACCCAACCGGATGCTCGACCACAGCCCGTCGTTCGTAGATCACCTCACCCTCCTACCTGCCGAGTGATCGGCACCTGACCTGTCCGGTGTCCCTTTGCACGTGGGCTTGCACCCGGACAGACAACGGCACCCACCCACAGACCCCTGCTGGGTGGGGGCCGTTGTCTGTCGTATGAGGTCAGCTGCCTGCTGCGATCTCAGGGCGGTGAGCGATCCGGGCCGCATCCAGTCCGCGAGTTCCATTCCCGGAGCTGGCGCAGCGAGCAGTTGGTGCGCTGAGCAATCGTTGGGGAGCGTGGACATGACGCGACGCTGCACCGCGAACTGGAGCACGTCGCCTCGGCGCAGCAGAAGCCGACCTGGTCGTCGTCCTGAGGTCGTGAGCACGGCCAGCGGCATGCGGCGTGCCAGTCCGTGACCGATAAGCGACGTGGGACTTCTTGCTCCTGCTTCACCGGCCCGGGCTCGACGATCAGATTCGATGCAGCCAGCCGGAGTCGCACCTGAGGGCGCGGGCTAAGAGAGCTCCACGTTTGACGACGCGTGCGACAGCTCTCTGATTGGAACCATTCTGGACCGCTGGCAGGACCACCATGGCGTTCCACGAGGAGTGGTCAAGCACGAGGTTGCCTGCGAAAAGGTACGGCAAGCCTTGCTTTCGAGATGCGCTCTCCCGTCACTTTAAGGTTTTCCACCTCAGTTAAAATTCGGTCACGTAACCGAGTACCTTCAAGGAGCATCTTCTCAAGTTCTTCAACCTTCTCCCTATCACCTTCTCGGCGAGCTTTTTCGATCTCTTCACTCAACACCTCTATTGCCGGATCAAAAGCATCCGATAAATTGTCGAGTTTTGCTAGCATTTTCGCGGTAGTGTCGAACGATTCCCTCAGAGCAGGATAGTCCGGCACATGCATCTCGTAGCCAACAACTTGTGGAGTCGACGATTCCCACTCGATCATCGGACTCGGCGTCCTGCCCCTATCGATCTGGACACCCTGAGAGTCGAAAGCTTTGGACAGCCTGAATCCAGCAGCGAAGGACGCCCTAATCACAGCCTCGACGTCATCTTGAATATCCTGCATCCCCCAACCTTTACCGACAGCGTTCGGATTCCACCCCTCCGGATCTGAATCGCCAGCGCTCTCCAAGCCTGTTCGAACTGTCTCAACGAGCGTGCTTGCCGATTCTGTGATGCCCTGATTAGATCCTGCCTGATCACTAGGATCGAATCTCATTGTCCCAACCGGCGTGTCCGCCTCTCTCAACCGTTGCACGACTTCACCAAGCTTGGTCCGGAACAATACGAGGCCAAGCACAACAACCACTGGCCAAACCACCACTCGTGCCGATTCGTTGACCTGATTCCAGATCTCAACTCCCTGCATCCGCCGAGTCTGACGCATCGGTCCATGCGGCAGCATGTGGATTACGGCACACGTCGCCCGCTAGGCGATTCGAGGGCAAGCGATACGCTCTCAGCGCTGGACGCTGCCGTTGACAGAGGCCGCCGGCACATCCCCGCCACCAGACGCCAGACTCTCGAACGCTTGATGGATCGCGGCGGTGGAGACCTGGGGGTGGCTGTCCGCGGACGGCGGGTTGGGACTGATGTCGGTGCCGTCGGGTGGAAGTTTGGCTGGTGGAATTGGGGATCTACGCCTGGTGAACCAGTACGGCGGTTTGGCTGGTGATGTAGGTGAGGTTCAGTCGGCGGGCCCAGCGGTTGGTTTCGGTGGCGATGGTCTGGGCGGCGGCCTGGTTGCCCTCGTCTCGGGCCAGGACTGCGAGTAGGGCTTGCTGGGCGAGGGTGGCGGGGACGTGGCCGGCTGACTGGCGTTGTTCGGTGGAGAGTTCCCAGTGGCGCCGGGCCTCGGGGAGATTGCCGGCGGTGTGGGCGTGGTCGCCTAGGTGGCGGTGGGCGTAGGAGGCTTGGAGGGTGTCGCCGGTGGACTCGCAGAGGGCGAGGGAGTCTGTGTAGTGCTTGAAGGCTTCGTCGGGGAGGGTGTTGAGGTTGTCGGCGATCAGGCCCCGGTAGAAGAGGACGGCAGCACGGCGTACGTCGTCGGGGGCCTCAGCCTCGAGCGCTTCGGCTTGTACGGCGAGGCCGTCGTCGGTGGTCGCGGCGACGACGAGCTTGGTGAAGTAGGCGTTGCGGAGTTGGAGTAGGGCCAGGTCCCACTCAAGGGTCTTGTCGGGGTAAGCCGCGACTGCAGCAGCGAGGTCAGCAAGCGCCGCGGGGGAGTGCGTGGTGGATTGCGCGAAGTCCTGGCGGCCTCACTCCGGATGCAGGTGCTGACGCGGCACCTGGACCGGCAGCGGGACGCGGTGCTGGCGTCGCACGGGCTGCAGTGGTGGGAGTTCAAGACGCTGCACATGCTGCGGCGTGGCGGTACGCCGTACCGGGCGACGCCCGGAGCGCTGGCCAAGCAGCTGAGCATGTCGCCGGCGGCGATGACGAATCGCCTCGACGCGCTGGAGCGGCACGGGTACGTCGTCCGCGGCCACGATCCCGATGACCGGCGCAAGGTGGTCGCGACGCTGACCCGCGCCGGGCGGGCGGTCTGGGAGCGGGGGATCGACGACATCCAGAAGCTGGAGCAGGACCTGGTGCGCGCGCTCCCGGCGAAGGACCAGGACGTGCTGGAGGACCTCCTCCGACGGCTCGTGAAAACCACCGAGCCCGAGTGATGTCAAGACGGTGGGCTCAGCTCCGACGTACCAGTGAAGGCGCCGCAACGGCGCCCCGAGCTGGAGGGCCGGATGATGGATCCGCTGAACCTGCTGGTCGCACGACAGAACGCCGCCGATCAGGTGCGGGAGACGGTCGCGGGTGGACCCGGCGACGCCTCGACGAAGGACGCGAAGCTCGGTCCCGTCGTGCACGTCGGCTGGTGGCGTCGCCTGCAGGAAATCACGCGCGCGGCGACCCGCCGCCGTGTCACAGTCCTGCGGTGACGGAAACGACGCGAGACGAGCAGATCGCCACCTTGCTGGCGGCGTACGACGATCAGTTGCGCGGTGGCGCGGAGACCTCGGGCGTCCCGAGTACGACGGACGGCCCGGTGATCCGGGTCGAGTACCCGACCCGCGGGTTCGTGAGTTACCGCTCTCTCGAGGGTCTCGACGGCGCCGAGCTCGACGCGCTGATCGCGCGCCAGCGGGACTTCTTCGCCGCCAAGGGCCAGGCGATGGAGTGGAAGACGCGCGGCCACGACCTCCCGGCCGATCTGCCCGAGCGGCTGGCCAAGGCCGGCTTCGTGCCCGAGGAGCGGGAGACGGTCGTGATCGCGGAGAGCGCGACTATCGCCGCTCGCCTGCAGGGCCGGGAAGCGGTCGACGGGGTGACGATCCGCCGGACGACCGAGCTGAGCGACTTCGAGCGGATCGCGGCGATGGAGTCGACGGTCTGGGGCGAGGACTGGTCCTGGCTCACCGGCGACCTGGTCAGCCGGAACGCCGCGGGGCAGACGGACATCTACGTCGCGGAGGCCGGCGGCGAGGTCGTGTCCGCGGCCTGGGCGGTGCACAAGGCCGGCACCGATTTCACCGGCCTGTGGGGTGGATCGACGCTCGCGGAGTGGCGTGGCCGCGGGATCTACAAGGCGCTGGTCGCCGTACGGGCCGCTCGTGCGATCGAGCTCGGGCATCGCTACCTGCAGGTCGACGCCTCCGACGACAGCTCCCCGATCCTGCAGCGGCTCGGGTTCCTGCCGGTCACCACGACCACGCCGTACGTCTTCACTCCGGCCGGTAGCGACAGTCACCAGCAGTAGCCGGTACGACGGTCGCCCGAGCACGGCACACGGGAAACCTGCGGTGGTACGGCGTTCAACTGGTAGACAGGACGGTGTGAACCAACTCCGCGCGCTGGGGATCTCCGCCGAGGCCGAGGCGATCTACCTCGACCTGATCGCGCGGGGTGCTCTCGACCGGGCCGAGCTGGTCGACCGTCACGGCGCCGAGCTCGAGGCGCCGCTGGACGAGCTCGCCGCGATCGGGCTGGTCGAACGCTCCGACGGCAAGGTCCTGCCGCAGCCGCCGCACCTCGCGATGGAGGCTGTTGCCCAGCGGCGTACGAAGGAGGCCGAGCTCGCCCGGGAGAGCGCTTCCTTGCTCTCCGACCTGTGGACCGCGGGCATCGGCCGGCAGACGTACGTCGAACTGCTGCCGTCGCTGGAGGTCACCCGCTCGGTGATCAACTCCGTGCAGGTCGACGCCGAGCACCAGGTGCGCGCGATGACGGTCGGCAGCATCGCGACGCCGGCGAATCCCCAGATCGTCGGCGGCCTGTTCGACGCGCTGGCCCGCGGTGTCACGTACGAGGTCATCTACGGCACCCGCGTGCTGCAGGACCCGGACGCGCTGCGGATGGTCCAGCAGTGCGTCGACGCCGGCGAGCAGGCCCGCGTCTTCCCGGAGGTCCCGCTCAACCTGACCATCGTGGACGACCGCTGGGCGTTGCTCGCGGCCCGTACGACGGTCGGCGAGATCGTGAACTCCGCCGCGATGGTCGTGCACCACTCGCCGTTCCTGACCGGCCTGGTCGGCATCTTCGACGCGTTGTGGCGGGTCTCGGTCCCGATCACCGGCGGCACCGAGAACACCGAGGCGATCGGCGCGCCCGCGCTGGAGACGAAACGGCTGCTCACCTACCTGAGCGCCGGGCTGACCGACGAGTCGATCGCGCGCGAGTTCGGCGTCAGCGAGCGGACCATCGCCCGCCGGATCAGCCGGCTGCAGGAGACGCTCGGTGCCCAGACCCGGTTCCAGCTGGGCGTCCAGGCCTCCCGGCAGAACTGGCTCTGACCCCGGTCGCCGCGGCGACCGGGGCCAGAGGCAACGATTCAGCGGAGCCGGTCGTAGACGACCGCGATCTCGCCCAGGTCGCCCGCCTCCTGGTACGACAGCTTCCACTTGGTGGCCGGCAGCCCGTCGTCGAACAGCCGCGCGCTGCCGCCGGCGATCTCGGGCAGGACCGTCAGGTACAGCCGGTCGATCAGGTCCGCCGCGAGCAGCGGCTTGATGATGCTGGAGCTGCTGTTGACGAGGATGTCGCCCTCGCCGGTCGCCTTCAGCTCGGTGAGCACCTCGGCGACCGGCGCGTTCACCAGCCGGGTGCGCTCCCACGGTGCCTCGGTCAGCGTGGTCGAGAAGACGACCTTCTCGACGTCGGTCAGCCACTTCGCGTACCCGCGGTCGCGCGGGTCGGCGTTCTCGTCGCCGGCCACCGAGGGCCAGAAGCCGAGGAAGCCCTCGGCGTTGAGCCGGCCGAGGACGGCGGTGGTCGCGTGCTCCCACATCCGGCTCATCTGGTCCCGGGCGACGTTCGAGGTCACGTACGGCGCGATGGCGGCGAAGTCGGCCGGCCCGCCGGCGCCGTGGTAGCGCCCGTCGAGGGTCAGGGCCAGGTTCGCGGTGATGGTGCGGTTGCTCATTTCGGTGAGTCCTTCGTGGTTGGTGGTGTGGCGGTGGATACGGCGTGGAGCAGGTTGTCGAGCACTTGTCCCCAGCCGGCGCCGATGCCGGCGATGTACGGGACGGCCTCGACGGTCGTCTCGGTGATGCGGAGGTCGAGGCGCAGCCGGGTCCCCTGTGGGTCGGCGGCGAGCGACAGGTCGTGGTCGGAGGTGAAGGAGATCGCGCTCTCGGAGTCGAGCACCGAGAGCGTGAACCCGAGCTGCTCGGGTTCCTGGACGGCGTGGACGGTGCCTTCGGAGCGGTACCGCCGCCCTTCGGCGTCGGCGTACTCGAGGACGGACCGGCCGCCGATCGTCGGCTCGATGGCGCAGTCGACGACCTTCATCGACGACGGCACCCACCACGCGGCGAGCAGGGTGGGATCGATCCAGTGCTGCCAGACGACGTCCACCGGTGCCGGCAGCAGCCGCTCGAACGAGAAGACCCGGCCGTCGGCCCATCGGTCCTTGTCCGCCGCCGCGGACTCCGTGTCGATGGCGGTCCGGTAGCGGGCGATCACGTCCCGCTCGTCCGCGTGGGCGACGGTCGTGTCGACCAGCTCGTTCAGCCGGCGGACGAGGGCCTGCAGTGGTTCGGTCTCGAGCGCGTACACCCGGCGCTGGCCGAGCGGGAAGACGGTCACGAGCCCGGCCTTGGCCAGCGTCTGAAGGTGCTTGGTCGTCTGCGGTTGCCGGAGCCCGGTCAGGCCGGCCAGCTCACCGACCGATCGGGGTCGCTCGGCCAGCAGCTCGACCAGGCGCCACCTGGCGCTGTCCCCGAGTACTGCGGCGATCTGTTCCATGGCCTGAAGTATTCACCACCAAGAATATTCTTGTCAATGAATATCTTGACCTGTCGAGAATGGGACAGTGACTCCGACGTTGCTGACGACAGGCGCCGGGGTGGCGTCGAATCAGGAGGAGCTGGGATGAAGTACATGCTGCTGATCCACTCGAACAAGCAGGGCTGGGACGAGATGCCCACGCAGTGGACGGAGGACGACGTCAAGGCCATGGTCGGCTACATGGACGCCATCAACCGCGACCTGCAGGCGGCCGGGGAGATGGTCGAGGGACGCGGCCTGGCCGGGCCCGACCAGATGAAGAACGTGCGGGCCGGCGACAACGGCGAGCCGCTGGTCACCGACGGACCGTTCAGCGAGACCAAGGAGGTCCTGGCCGGCTACTGGGTGGTCGACGTCGCGAGCGAGCAGCGCGCCCTGGAGATCGCTCTCCGGATCTCCCTGGCGCCTGGCCCGGGCGGTCGCCCGACCAACCAGAACGTCGAGGTCCACCCCGAGGGCGAAGCACCCGCCTGATAACCGGTGGCTCGACGGGGCCGGCGTGGCTAGCGTCGACGTCCATGGACCCGAAGGAGATCGTCAGGCGCGGGTACGACGCCTTGTCGGTGCGGTACGACGAGGCGTACGGCGGTGAGTCGAAGTACGGGCCCTGGATCGACCGGCTGCTCGAGCGCCTCGACGACGGCAGCCGGGTCCTCGACATCGGCTGCGGGAGCGGACTCCCGCTCGCTCGCGACCTCGCGGCCGCCGGGCATGCCGTCACCGGAGTCGACCTCAGCGAGGTGCAGATCCGCCGCGCGCGGGAGCTGGTGCCGGAGGCGGAGTTCGTGCACGCCGACGCGGCGTCGCTCGCCTTCCCGGCCGAGTCGTTCGACGCCGTGGTGTCGTTCTACGCGCTCATCCACCTCCCGCAGGACGAGCAGCAGGAGCTGCTGCGGAAGGTCGCCCGGTGGTTGCGGCCTGGTGGCTGGTTCGTCTGTACGACGGGTTCGCAGGGCTGGACGGGCGTCGATGGCGACTGGCTCGACAGTGGCGTGAGCATGTGGTGGAGTCACGCGGACGCCGACACCAACCGCGCGTGGATCACGGGGAGCGGGCTGGTCGTGGAGGAGCAGGAGTTCGTGCCAGAAGGTGCCGGTGGGCACACGCTCTTCTGGGCGCGCCGGCCCTTCTAGGGTTGATCTACTTAGCGCTCGAGTTGCCGTACGACGTGGTCGGCGACCGCGGTCATGCCTGCCTCGGTCGGGTGGTACGGCACGAAGCCGCCGAGCGCTGGTGGGCGGAGGGTGAAGCCGGTGGTCCACGGCTCGGCCGAGCCCACCGCGTGCTGCTTGCTCAGGCCGGAGACCGCGACCAGCTCCGCGCCGGACTTCTCCGCGGCCGTCGCGAAGGCGGCGGCCAGGCGGTCGGCCATCAGGGCGATGCTGGGGAGCTGCTCCTCGTTCAGCGGTACGTCGAGCCGGGGGCGGGTCGCGGGCCCGACCACCGCGAGGTAGTCGACCAGCAGGACGCGCGCCGAGGGAGCGCGATCCCGGATCTCGCGGACGAGTTCGGCGAGTTGTCCCGCGGCCGCGTCGTACGCGCTGTCGTCGCGCAGGTAGCTGACCCGCGCGCGGATCCGGTTCGCGACGCGGCGGCCGAGGATCGTGGCGGGCTTGGCGAGTGTGTTCATCAGGCTGCCGCGGATGAACGCGCCGATGTACTCGAGGTCGTTGCCGCCGGCCGTCACCGTGACCAGCGCGGTGTCGGGGCCGACGGCATCGATCTGCGGGGCCGCGTCGTCCTGCCGGTCGGTGAGCAGGTGCGCGGTCGTCGCGCCGGAGTACGTGACGTCGACGAGGTCGAGCCCGAGCCGCTCGGCGACCAGGTGCGGGTAGTTGCGCCCCGACCGGCCCGCGGCCTTGTCCAGCACGGGCGCGATGCCAGGTCCGGCCGCGAAGGAACTGCCGAGCGCGACGTACCGACTGCCAGGTGAGATCACACCCGCCAACCTACCGCGAGCGCTCCCGCCGGGCAGCGGGATCGCCGCGCGGTAGGCGGACGCGGGGAGCGCTCTCTCAGCTGGTCCAGCGGCCGCGGTGGACCAGGTCACCGGTCGGCTTGCGGCGCTTGCTCAGGTTGCGCGGCGGTTCGTCGGAGTAGCCGATCGAGATCGCGCCGATCGGCATGAAGTGGTCCGGTACGCCGAACTGCTCGCGGTACACCGGGATCCGGTCGGCCGGCAGCCCGAAGAAGCACGCGCCGAGCCCTTCGTCGACCGCGGTCTGCAGGATCAGCAGCGCCGACATGCCCGCGTCGATGTCCCAGTACGGCACCGGCCACCAGTCCTCGGACCGGTCGTCGTGCCCCTTGTCCGGCTCGGCGTACCGGTCGAGGTAGGCGTCCTTGTTCGAGTGCACGACGATCAGCAACGGCGTCTCGACGTTCGCCGCCAGCCAGTTCTCCGGCTCCTCGTCGGGCCGGGCCGCGTCCCGGAACCGCGCGATGTCGTCCTGCGTGTCCAGCACCAGGTACCCGAACCCCTGCGAGAACCCCGCCGACGGCGCCCGCAGCGCGTTGTCGAGGATCCGCTCGACGATCTCCTCCGGCACCGCCCGCCCCACGTCGTACCGCCGAACCATCCGCCGCCGCCGCACCACATCCTGAAAGTCCATGCGTGCAAAGTACGTGCTCGCGGGCCGCTTCGGTACAGCAATTCCGTGGCTGGGTCGCCGGGCGCATAGGCTCCGGCCCGTGAGTGAAGACTTCGGGAGTTCCGGGATCAGGGAGCGCGTTCTGGCCGGCTGGGCGGCGGCGCCGGTGCGGTTTCGGGAGGATGCGAACGCCGAGGAGGATCTGGCGCTCGGCGGGTACCTGGATCGGGTGGTGGTCGAGCTCGCGCAGAACGCGGCGGATGCTGCCGTGCGGGCGGGGGTGCCGGGGCGGGTGCGGTTCTCGCTGCGGGACCAGACGCTGGTGGTCGCCAACACCGGTACGTCGCTGACGGCGGCCGGCGTCGAGTCGCTCGCGACGCTGCGGGCGTCCGCGAAGCGGGACGACGACCTGGAGCGCGCGGGCGGGGACCTGCGGCAGCTGGATCCGCGGGCGGTTGCGGTCGGGCGGTTCGGGGTCGGGTTCTCGGCGGTGCTCGCGGTGACGGACGAGCCGGTGATCTTGTCGCGGAGCGGTGGGGTGCGGTTCTCGCGGGCGGACACGGCGGCCGCGGTGGGGGCGCTGGGGTCGGACGGGCTGGATCTGGAGGTACGGCGGCGCGACGGGCAGGTGCCGGTGCTGCGGTTGCCGTTCCCGGCCGAGGGGGAGCCGCCGGCTGGGTTCGACACCGCGGTGATTCTGCCGCTGCGGAACGACGCTGCGCGGGAGCTCGTACGGCGGCTGCTCGCTGACGCCGGTGACCCGCTGCTGCTCGCGCTGCCTGGGTTGGAGCGGATCGAGATTGACGTTGACGGCGAGGAACGGGTGCTCGCCGACGTCACCGAGCGCTGGACGGTACGCCGGGCCGCCGGGGTGCTCGACGAGGATGCGAGAGAGCGGTTGCTGGCGGATCGCCCGACCGAGGAACGCGCGCGGCCGTACTGGTCGGTGCTCTGGGCGCTGCCGCGGTCCGGTGACGCCGACGTACCGCGGACTGTCTTCGCGCCGACGCCGACCGACGAGTCGTTGTCGCTGCCGGTGTTGCTGTTGGCAACCTTCCCGCTCGATCCGTCGCGGCGGCATGTTGCCAAGGGCCCGCTCACTGATCACCTGGTGGAGAAGGCCGCACAGGCCTATGCCCGGTTGCTGCAGACCCAGGCCGAAGCCGGAGCGAACGTCCTTCCAATGGTGCCGACCGGACTGGCTGCCGGACCGCTGGATCGCGCTCTCCGCGAGGAGATCATGAGGGTCCTGCCTGGTACGCCAATTCTTGCCGGCCTCGGGGGCCGGTACTTGGAAGAAAGTGGCGGCCAGGCTGCTCCGGAACTGCTGGCACCGCGGGACGCGGTGGTGGTGGCGGGCGCTGATGAGGCTTTCGAGGTGGTGCTGGCGCCGATGATTCCTGGGCTGGTGCGGGAGCGGCGGCAGGATCGGACGGCGTTGGAGGCGTTGGGCGTACGACGCCTGGACCTGGCCGAGGTTGTCGATCAGCTGGGAGCGGCGGGGGAGTCGCCCGAGTGGTGGCGGGAAACGTATGGAGCGCTCTCCGGGATGGTCACGGATCCCTTGCTGCGTGAGGCTTTGGGGACGTTGCCCGTGCCGCTGGCGGACGGCCGACTGGTCCGAGGCGTGCGGGGGCTGCTGCTGCCGGGACGGGAACTGCCGAGCGACGTACTGGCGACCTTCGGCGAGTATGGCGTCCGCGTGGTCCACCCGGAGGCCGCCCACGAAACCCTGGAGCGGCTGGGAGCGCTCCCCGCAACGCCCCGGACGTTGCTCGAGGACAGCGCGGTCCGCGCCGCCGTGGAGAACGCCGACGACCCCGAGCTGATCGCGGCCGCGGTGCTCGGGGTGGTTGCCGTGGATCCGAGCCAGGCCGACGGGCTGTGGTGGTTGTCCGACCTCGTCCTGCGCGACGCCGACGGCGAGCTGGTCCCGGCGAACGCGCTGGTGATCCCCGGCTCCGAGGCCGAGGCGGTGCTGGACGCGGACGAGGTCGCGCCGATCCAGCGCGACCTGCTGGACCGGTACGGCGTCGAGGCGCTGGCCGCGGTCGGCGTACTGAGTTCGCTCGGCGTGGTCGCGGCTGCCGACGTCGTGCTCGACGAGTTGCCGGAGGAGCTGGCGGATCTCGACGGGATCGAGGACTGGGCCGACGACGTCGCGCCGGACGGTTCGCGGTACGGCGTGACCGTCGGCGAGCTGGTCGCCGTACGGGATCTGGACTGGATCACCGACGACGCCTGGCCGCGGGTGCTGGACCTGTTCGGGTCCTCGCCGGAGCTGCGGCGCGCGCTGGTGGATCGGCCGCGCGTGGTCGGGCCGGACGATCGCGCGTTCGGCGTACCGTCGTACGCGGCGTGGTGGATCAGAGAGCGCGTTCTCCTGGAGGACGGCGAACCGCTGGCCGGCCGGGCGGATCCTGAGGTCGATCCGGTGCTGGCGAGTCTGCTCGATCCCGCGCCGGAGTGGACGGCGCGGCTGGATCCGGAGGTGCGGACCGCGGTCGGGCTGGTGCGGACGGTGGCCGACCTGGATGTCGACGGGGTGGGGGAGCTGCTCGACCGGTTGGCGGAGCCGCGGCGGGCGATCGGGGAGAGCGCGATCCTGAGTCTCTGGCAGCAGTTGGGGACGCTGACCGTGTTCCCGGACTCGGCTCCCGAGTACGTTCGCGTGCTCGGTGGGGCGGCGGAGCAGACCGCGCGGGCTGATGAGAGCGCGGACGCCGCGGTCGAGCTGCTGAGCCAGGTGGTTGCTGCCGGCAACGCGGTGGTCGCGGATGCTCCGATGTGGTTGCAGCGTGAGGATCTGGGCGGATTCGTGGTGGCGTTCGGAGCGGTCGCGGACGGGCTGAGCGATCTGCTCGAGGTGCCGATGGCCGGGGAAGTTGCCGCGGGCAAGGTCGAGGGGGAGGGTACGGCGGCCGACGTACCGGCGATCGTCCGCGAGCTGGTGCCGCAGGTCCCGGACACCTGGTGGGAGCACGAGGAGCTGATCGTCGACGGCGTCGAGGTCTCGTGGTGGGTCAGTGAGGACGGCGCACCGCACGCGGCGACGTTCAACGGACTGGCGAAGGCGCTCGCGTGGTCGGCCGGTCGGTGGGACCAGCGGCACGTCATCCTGGCGATCCTGAACAACCCGAGTCGCGCGTCGGAGCTGCGGATCGACGCGACCTTCGACCCACCGCCGACGAGTGGTGAGGGCTAGGAGTCGTCCCCGGTAAGGACAGCTGAGCTCTCGTCGACCAGTCTGGCCAATTGCGGATTGTCGATCTCGGCCGCCATCAGCCGAGCGGACGTGATCGCATGCGGATCGCCCAGTCGGCCGAGATGCAGATTCGCCCGGACGACAAGCTCCCGAAGATCGCAGCGCGCCGCCAACGCACCCAACTGCACCACCAGCGGCCGGGCCCGCGCGTGATCGCCCTCGTCGAGCGCCGTACCGACAGCCGTGTCGAGCACGTGTGCGTGGACCCACTGATACCGATCCGGTTCCCGGCTGGCTCGCCGGGCAGCCTGGTCCAGCCAGTGCACGACCCCTTGATAGTCCCCGCGCTCAGCCGCGAGCAGGCCGAGCCCGCGCGCCGCAATCCCTTCCCAGCAAGGGTCGTTGACCTGACACCCTAGCGCCCAGGCCTGCTCGAACCCCTCCGCCGCAGCGCCCACCTCCCCGGCGTACAGGTCCAGCTCGGCCTGCAAAGCCTGCGGCCAGGGCAGGAACGCGACCCACCGCTGCTGCCTGACCAAGTCGAGCGACTGCTCGACCACCGCACGGGCCTGGCTGTAGTCGCCGCGCAGCAGATGCGCCCGCCCGAGGATCGACAACGACCACGCCTGCTGGCGCGCATCCCCACACCGGCCGGCCAACGCGGCCGACTCCGCGAGCTGCCGCGACGCCGCCGGGTAGTCGCCGAGGTCCGACGAGTTCATCCCACGCACACCGAGGATCGCCGCGTTCTCCGCGTCCGTCTCGGCCAGGGCGGAGGCTCGCGCGAGCCGGCTCTCGGCCGTCGTACGACGCCCGGCCTGCACCTCGACGAACCCGAGCTGCCGGTACGCCGTGACAACGGTCGCCCGGTCGCCGGCGCGTTCGGCGACCAGGATCGCCTCCTGCAGCGTGATCGCGCCCTCCTCGTCCTGTCCGCGGACGGCGTGCACGAGCGCACCCCCGAGGGTGACGAGAGCGCGTCCCTGCAGCTCGACGTCGCCGCAGCGCGCTGCCTCGGAGACCGCTCTCCGAAGGCACTCCAACCCGGACTCGACGACGCCCGCGGAGACCGCCGCGCGGCCAGTCTCGTACGAGCTCAACGCCGCCGCCCGGCTCCCGACGAGGCCGAGCGTCGGCCGCTGTTCGACGGTCGAGGCCTGCCGCAGCGAGGCGGACGCCTCGATCCCCAGCTCGCGGCGCAGCATGTCCTCGCAGACCGCGACCTGCCGCAACGCGCCTGAGTGATCGCCGGAGACCGCGAGGCTGCGGACGAGCAGCTCGTGATTGCCTTGCTCCAGAGGATTCGCCGCAACCGCCTTGCTGGCAAAGGGAATCGCGTCCTCGGCGCGTCCCGCGGCGACCAGCCCGACGGCGGCCTCCCGCAGGCGGGCCTCGACGGCCGACGCGACGCGGTGACGCTCGATCGACAACCAGGACTCGAAGTCGGGGCAGGCCTCGAGCTCGACGCCTTCGAGCAGTTCCCCTTCGAACTCCAGCAACCGCGCGGGATCTGTCGCGTCGAGCACCTGGAGCACGTCCACCGTCAGCCCGTCGAGTGAACTCCTCACGGGATCACCAGAGAGCGCTCCCCGTACGCCGAGCGCCCGGCGCAGCTCCGCCAACGTCCAGCGCAGCGCACCAAGCGGATCCTCGGCGTCCGCAAACAGCAACTCCGCCAGGCGTTTGCGCGTCGGCGGCCGCTCCGCGAGCAGCACGTAGGCAAGCAACGCCCAACTCTTCCGCCCCCGCGGCGCGCGGATCAGCACCCCGTCATCCGCAATCGAGGGCCGCCCGAGCAGCCTGATCGTCCCAGCCATCACCCACCCCCGAGCCTCAGTGTGAACCCCGCCACCGGCCGGCGCCATCCCTTCTCAGAGTGGTGCCGGCCGATGCCTTGTCAGCGGCGTACGCCTACTGCCTCCAAGTACTCCGCGTGGGCCGCGATCGTGCCGTCGTCGGCCTGGTTGAAACTCCGCGGTACGTCGGCCAGCTCGGCGGCGAACCGCGCGCGGTCCGGCTCCGGCAGCGCGGCGGCCAGCTTGGTGATCGGGCCGTAGAACTCGCGGAACCACTCCGAGAAGTGCTCGGCCGAGTGGTAGCGGAACACGTACTCCCGCTTCTCCAGCGCGGTCCACTCGACCCGCTCGCCGAACAGCTCCGCCAAGTGTTCCTCGGTGCCCCACAACACGGCAGGCTTGACCCCGGCCGGCGGCGGCGCCCACTTGCCGACGACCTTGAACATCTGCCCGACCATCCCGCTCGGCGTCCAGCAGGAGAGCGCGATCTTGCCGCCCGGCTTGGTGACCCGGACCAGTTCGTCCGCGGCCCGCTGGTGGTCCGGAGCGAACATCACGCCGACCGTGCTGAGCACGAGGTCGAACGCGGCGTCCGGGACCGGCAGGTTCTCGGCGTCACCCTCGGTGAAGGTGACCGGCAGGTGCTCGGCGGTGGCGCGTTCGCGGCCCTGCTCGAGCAGGTTGGTGGCGTAGTCGATCCCGGTCGCGTCGGCGAACCGGCGGGCGGCCGCGAGAGCGGCGTTGCCCTGACCGCAGGCGACGTCCAGCGCCCGTTGCCCGGCCCGTACGTCGGCCGCCTCGACCAGCAGCTCGGCGATGATCTGCAGCGTGTTGCCGACCCGCGGGTAGTCCCCGGTCTGCCAGCCGGCCCGTTGCTTGTGCTTGATCGCGTCGAAATCGACAGCGGTACTCGTCATGGTGCTCCCCCTGCAAGTGGTTGATCGTGGGCCCAGGCAATCCGGTCACCGTGTGAAAGACCGTGTGACACCAGGGATCACCGAGAGCGAGCCATCGTTGTCAGAGGTTGGTATATCGACTGAGCAGCGCAAACCGGCGATTTCCTCAAGCGTGGCAGCAAAGTCTTGCCATCGTTGTCATCGCTACTTATAGTCCGAGAAACGTTTCAATCAGTGATTTCCACTCCGAGCAAGTGAAACGGAGATGCCTTACGTCACACCGGCCGGGCGCGATGAAGCGCGCCGACTGAGGCCGAGCCACACCCTCGGACCGAAGGAGATCCGATCGTGAACGACGCGCCGCGCCCGCAGTTCGAGAACGTCGCCGACGTTCTGCGCCACCAGATGAGCCGCCGCAGTGTGGTCGGGGGAGGTGCCGCGATGGGACTCACCGGTCTGCTCGCCGCCTGTTCCGGCAGCGGCTCGTACTCCGACAAGCCGGCCGACAAACCGGCCGGCACCAGGTCGGTGCAGATCGGCAAGGCGAACATCCCCACGCCGCGCGACCAGACGGTCGTGATCGGCCAGGTCGAGTACAACGTGTTCGACAGCTTCAACACGATGATCCCGAACGGCTGGCAGTCCGGCGCCGGCTTCGAGTCGGTCTGCCGCGAGGCGATGTTCTACCTCAACCTGGCCAGCGGCGAGCTGAAACCCTGGCTGTGCACGGGATACGAGTACAACGCCGACCACACGGAGCTGACCTTCAAGTTCGACCCGAAGGCGAAGTGGAGCGACGGCAAGCCGCTGACCGCGAACGACTTCAAGTTCACCGTGCTGCTGCTCAAGGACCGCAAGGACCTGTTCGGCGGCGGCGGTGACCTGGCCGAGTTCGTCCAGTCGGTCGAGGTACCGGACGCGCAGACCGCGGTGATGAAGCTGAAGAAGCCCGGCCCGCGGATGCACTACAACTTCGTCGCGGCGATCGCGAGCGCGTTCGACATCCTGCCCGAGCACATCTGGAAGACCCAGGACCCGACCAAGTTCAAGGAGAACCCGCCGACCCGCAGCGGCCCGTACAAGCTGAAGCAGACGATCCGCAGCCAGCGGATGTTCGTCTGGGAGAAGAACCCGGACTACTGGGCCAAGGAGCAGCTCGACCCGGCGCCGCAGTACGTCGTGTACCAGAGCACGGCCAAGCAGCTGGACTCCGCGGCGCTGGCTTTCGAGCGGGCGGAGTTCGACGTCGGCTCGATCGACGAGCAGCACGCCAAGCAGCTGCGCAACACCGGCTACCCGGCGATGGTCACCACCCAGTTCCACGACCCGAACCCGCGGATCATCTGGCCGAACTGCGACCCGGCCCGCGGTGTGATCGCCGAGCCGAAGATGCGCCAGGCGATCAACTACATGATCGACCGGGAGAAGATCGGGACGTCGATCTGGCCGGTGAAGGTGCCGCCGGCGATCTACCCGTGGGCGGACTACCCGAGCAACGACGCGTGGAAGAACGACGAGCTGGCCGAGAAGTACAAGTTCGAGTACAGCCCGGACAAGGCGAACGCGCTGCTGGACGAGATCGCGCCGAAGAACGCGGCCGGCAAGCGGACGTACAAGGGCAAGGAGGTCAACCTCGAGTTCATCACCGCCTCGCCCGTCGACGGTCCTGAGTACGCGATCGCCAACGTGATCAAGACCGATCTGGCCAAGGTCGGGGTGCCGGCGACGCTGCGCAGCCTGAGCGGTCCGGTGCACAGCGAGAAGTTCCAGCGCGGCGAGTTCGACCTGGACTCCAACTGGGACGGTATTTCCTTCGATCCCCAGCAGCTGTACACGAACTGGACCAGCGACAAGGCCCAGCCGATCGGCAAGAACGCCGCCGACAAGAACAAGCAGCGGTTCAAGAATCCGGAGTTCGACGCGGTGTCGGCCAAGCTCGCCGTGCTGGACCCGAAGAGCGCCGAGGCCAAGCCGCTGCTGGACCAGGCGCTGGAGATCTACTTCCAGCAACTGCCGCAGATGCCGGTGATCCAGACCGGTTACCCGTCGTACTTCAACACCAGCTTCTGGACCGGGTGGCCGACCGACGAGGACCTGTACCAGGTCCCGCTGAACTGGTGGTCGCACTTCATCTTCGTGCTCGGAAGGTTGAAGGCGACCGGCCAGAAGGGTCCGGCGTGACGGCGACCGCGCCGTCCGCGACCGTCGTGGAGGAGAGCGCCGAGAGCGCTCCCTCCCGCGGTCTGCGGCCCTGGCTGGCGCGGCACCCGCTGGCGGCGTACGCGATCCGGCGGTTCGGCCTGTACCTGATCGAGCTGTGGGGCGCGCTGACCATCGCGTTCTTCTTCTTCCGGCTGATCCCGGGTGACCCGATCCAGACGCTGATCCAGACCCTGCAGCAGAACTACGTCTACAACCAGCAGGCCAGTACGGAGGTGATCGCGCGCTACCAGGCCGAGTTCGGGCTCGACGGCAACATCTTCGTCCAGTACCTGAAGTACATGCAGAACCTGATCTTCCACGGCGACCTCGGGCCGTCGCTGATCAACTACCCGACCCCGGCCCAGGACGTCATCCTGCGGTCGTTGCCGTGGACCATCGGTCTGCTCGGCATGGCCGCGGTGATCAGCTGGGTGCTCGGCGTGCTGATCGGCGCGATCGTCGGCTGGCGGCGCGGCAAGCTCGGATCGACGATCGTCACGAACCTGTCGATCGCGTTGTCGCACGTCCCGTTCTTCTTCGTCGCGCTGATCCTGGTCTACGTGTTCGCCTACACGCTGGGCTGGCTGCCCGCGCGGTCGGCGTACGACTCGACGATCAGTCCGGGCTTCAGCCTCGACTTCATCGGGAGCGTGATCAAGTACGGGTTCCTGCCGGCGATGTCGATCGTGCTGATCGGGACGTTCAGCTGGATCCTGTCCACCCGGAGCTGATGGTGCCGGTGCTCGGCGAGGACTACCTGGTGTACGCCGAGGCGAAGGGCCTCAAGCCCTGGCGGGTCCTGACCCGGTACGCGCTGCGCAACTGCTACCTGCCGCAGATCACCGCGTTCGGCATCTCGCTCGGGTTCATCTTCAACGGCAACGTCCTGGTGGAGCAGCTGTTCAACTACCCGGGGCTGGGATCGACGCTGGTGACGGCGATCCAGCAGCTCGACTTCAACACCATTCTCGGTGTGACCGACATGGCGATCTTCTCCGTGCTCACCGCCGTCCTGCTGCTCGACCTCCTCCTGCCTCTGCTTGACCCTCGGGTCAAGTACTGGAAGTGATCGCGATGAGACTACTGACCGCGACCGGACAGACGATCCGGCACAGTCCGCGGCTCGCGACCGGGCTGGGGGTGCTGGCGGCGATGATCCTGCTGGCGATCTTCAGCCCGCTGATCGTCGATGCCATCGGCAACGGCAAGGACCCGCTCGAGTTCGCGGCGTACGAGAAGTGGCTGGTGCCGGGACCGGACCACCTGCTCGGCACCGACCAGTTCGGCCGGGACGTGCTGGCGATGGTGGTCAGCGCGACCTCGGTCTCGCTGCAGATCGGCGCGATCGCCGGCGTCATCTCGACCGTGGTCGGGGTGGTCGTCGCGTTCGTGGCCGGCTACAAGGGCGGCTGGGTGGACAACGTGCTGTCCACCTTCACCGGGATCCTGCTGGTGATCCCGACGTTCCCGCTGCTGATCGCGCTCTCGGCGTACGCCAAGAACGTCAGCCTGTTCCAGGTCGGCGTGATGATCTCGATCTTCAGCTGGCCGTTCGCGGCCAAGACGATCCGGTCCCAGGTGCTCAGCCTGCGGTCACGCCCGTACGTCGACCTGGCGCGGGTGAGCAAGGCCCGCGACCTCGAGATCATCGTCACCGAACTGCTCCCGAACCTGTTGCCGTTCATCGGGGTCGGGTTCGCCTCGTCGGCGCTCGGCGCGATCTTCGGCCTGGTCGGCCTGGAGGTGATCGGGCTCGGACCCGGTGGCGTGATCGATCTCGGGCAGATCATCTTCAACGCGATCAACACCGGCGCGCTGACCCTCGGCGCCTGGCCGATGTTCGTGGTCCCGATCGTGTTGCTGACGGCGCTGTTCGCGGCGCTGAACATGATCAACATCGGTCTCGAAGAGGTCTACAACCCGCGACTGAGAGGAGTGGCCGGTGAGTGACGACGACATCGTGCTGGAGATCTCCGGCCTGGAGGTCGGCTACTCCACCACCAAGGGCGAGGTGAAAGCGGTCCGTGGACTCGATCTCGCCGTCCGGCGGGGCGAGATCCTCGGGATCGCGGGAGAGTCCGGCAGCGGCAAGAGCACGCTCGCCGTCGCGCTGCTGCGGTTGCTGAAGCCGCCGGGCAAGGTCACCGGGGGAAGCGCGATCTTCCGTCCCCGCGGGCGTTCTCCGGTCGACCTGCTGAAGGTCGACGGCGAGGAGTTGCGCGTCCTGCGCTGGAGCGCGCTCTCCTACCTCCCGCAGGGCTCGATGAGCTCCCTGAACCCGGTGATGCGGATCGGCGACCAGTTCCGCGACGTCATCCTGGAGCACGCGCCGGAACGCAAGAGCACGCTCTCCGAGCTGATCCCGCGACTGCTCGCGCAGGTGGGGCTGGACACCGACGTCGCGCGGATGTACCCGCACGAGTTGTCCGGCGGGATGAAGCAGCGGGTGCTGATGGCGATCTGCGTCGCGCTCGAACCCGATCTGGTGATCGCCGATGAGCCGACCACCGCGCTGGACGTGACGATCCAGCGCGTGATCCTGCAGAGCCTGGTCGACCTGCAACGCGACTTCGGCGTCACGCTGGTGGTGATCTCGCACGACATGGGTGTGCACGCGCAGCTGGTCGACCGGGTCGCTGTCATGTACGAGGGCGAGCTGGTCGAGGTCGGCGACGTACGGCAGGTCTACAAGCAGCCGAAGCACGAGTACACCCGGCAACTGATCGAATCGATTCCGCGGCTCGGCAGGAGGGCATCGTGACCAAGACGATCGAGCTCAGTGGCGTCCAGCAACGGTTCCACGCCCGCGGCGCGGCCGGCGGCTACCTGACCGCGGTCGAGGACGCGAGCTTCACGCTCTCCCCGGAGCCGCCGCAGGTGGTCAGCCTGGTCGGCCAGAGCGGCAGCGGCAAGAGCACCATCGCGCGCAACGTGCTCGGACTGCAGAAGCCGACCAGCGGCACCATCAAGTACGGCGGCAAGGACATCTTCAAGCTCGACCGGGCCGAGTACGACGACTACCGTCGCAACGTGCAACCGGTCTTCCAGGACCCGTACGCGATCTTCAACCCCTTCTACCGCGTCGATCGGGTGCTCTGGAAGGCGGTCAAGAAGTTCGGCCTGGCCAAGACCCAGGCCGAGGGCCTGGCCATGATCGAGCGCTCCCTCGAAGCGGTGAAGCTGGAGCCGGAGCGCGTTCTCGGCCGGTACCCGCACCAGCTGTCCGGTGGCCAGCGGCAACGGGTGATGCTGGCCAGGATCCACATGCTCCGGCCGGCTTTCGTGATCGCCGACGAACCGGTGTCGATGCTCGACGCCCAGGTCCGCCGGCTGTTCCTCGACATCCTGCTGGACTTCCAGCGCGAGCACGGGATGACGACGCTGTTCATCACCCACGACCTGTCGACCGTCTACTACCTCGGCGGCCAGGTGATGGTGATCAACCGCGGCCGGATCGTCGAACGAGGCCCCGTCGACACCGTCATGCACGAGCCGTCGCACCCCTACACCAAGTTGCTGCTGGACTCGATCCCACAACCCGATCCCGACCTGCGCTGGACCGGCCGGATCGAGGTCGACGAGCTGTCCGGTACGGCCGAGGCCGGTACGCCGAAGGCGAGTGCGCCGGAGACCCCGATCATCTGAACGACGTATTGAGTCGGGGTCCGGCGGCCATTAATTCGGGGTCGTCAGGGCTTTGCAAGATCGTCACTGTGTGCGTCTCTTGACGCGTGAGGTGAGGGCTCGGTTACGGTGAGTGCGTATCCAGCCGGACTGGCCGAGCGTGGGGCGAACTGGGCGCCCCGAGCAGTCGTCCGCCGGCCAGTTCCGTCCCGCGTCGGTGTTGCCGCCGACGCCTGGGCGGGGTGTCGGCTGGAAAGTCATCCCTCTCCGACGAGTCGTTGACTGCCGCCTGCGCACGATGCGTTTCTGCATACCCGAGTAGAGCTGTCCGTCCGATCGCCGACCTGACCCCGGGGTTCCCGGGGCGCTGTGTGCTGCGATCGGGCGGTCCAACCGAATGGTGGTGCATTCCGCGTGACCCTGACCGAACCGGCGTCCTCCGACGCCCCAGCGCAGCGACCGCAACTCAGCCTCGGGACCGCCGCCGCGCGGAACCTGGCGACCACGACCAAGTCCGAGCCGCAGATGCAGGGCATCACCTCGCGGTGGCTGCTCAAGATGCTGCCCTGGGTGCAGGTGAACGGCGGCGCGTACCGGGTGAACCGGCGGCTCAGCTACGCCGTCGGCGACGGCCGGGTCACCTTCACCACCAGCGGTGCCGAGGTCCGGGTGATCCCGCAGGAGCTGTGCGAGCTCGCGCTGCTGCGCAGCTTCGACGACGTCGAGGTGCTGGCCGCCCTGGCCGACCGGTTCGAGCAGCAGGAGTTCCAGCCCGGTGACGTGATCGTCGAGCGCGGGCACGCCGCGGACCGGATCTGCCTGATCGCGCACGGCAAGGTGAGCAAGATCGGCGCCGGCAAGTACGGCGACGAATCGGTGCTGGAAACCCTGGCCGACGGCGACCACTTCACCTACCGCGCGATCCTGGAGTCCGAGGACTACTGGGAGTACACCGTCAAGGCGATCACGCCGTGCACGCTGCTGACGCTGTCGCAAGACTCCTTCGAGGAACTGGTCGGCCGGTCGGACAGCCTGCGGGCGCACATCGAGGCGTTCCGGGCCAACCCGCAGCCCGACCAGGACGAGTTCGGAGAGGCCGAGATCGCGCTCTCCGCGGGGCACGAGGGCGAGTCCGACCTGCCCGGGACGTACGTCGACTACGAGACGACGCCGCGGGAGTACGAGCTGAGCGTCGCGCAGACCGTGCTCCGGGTGCACACCCGGGTCGCCGATCTCTACAACCACCCGATGGACCAGACCGAGCAGCAGTTGCGGCTGACCATCGAGGCGCTGCGCGAGCGCCAGGAGCACGAGATGGTGAACAACCGCGACTTCGGGCTGCTGCACAACGCGGACCTGAGCATGCGGGTCCCGACCCGCACCGGGCCGCCGACGCCGGGCGACCTGGACGAGCTGCTCGGGATGGTCTGGAAGGACCCGGCGTTCTTCCTGGCCCACCCGCGCTCGATCGCGGCGTTCGGGCGGGAGTGCACGAAGGCCGGGATCTACCCGGACAGCGTGGACTTCGGCGGGCACCGGGTCCCGGCCTGGAGGGGTGTGCCGATCTTCCCGTGCAACAAGATCGGCATCAGCGAGACCCGGACCAGCTCGATCCTGCTGATGCGCACGGGGGAGGACAGCCAGGGCGTCGTCGGTCTGCAGCAGACCGGTCTGCCCGACGAGTACGAGCCGGGGCTGTCGGTGCGCTTCATGAACATCAACGAGAAGGCGATCATCAACTACCTGGTGAGCGCCTACTACTCGGCCGCCGTACTCGTCCCGGACGCGCTCGGAATCCTCGAGGGCGTCGAGATCGGGCGCGAGGGCTAGGCCCGAGATGGCAGTGCCGTCACCACCGGGAGCCGCCGCCCGGCTCGTCTCCCGCGTCGGGCGGGACGCGACAGACGAGCCGGGCGGCCCACCACCTGGGGCCACGCAGCAGCCGTACCAGCTTCCTGACTTCTACGTTCCCTACCCGGCGCGGCTGAACCCGCACCTGGAGCAGGCCCGTGAGCACAGCCGCGCGTGGGCGTACGCGTTCGACATGATCGACGTACCCCAAGCAGGCAAGGCGATCTGGGACCTGCACGACTTCGAGTCCCACGACTACGCCCTGCTGTGTGCCTACACCCATCCGGACGCGAGCGCGGCCGCGCTCGACCTGGTCACCGACTGGTACGTCTGGGTCTTCTACTTCGACGACCACTTCCTCGAGCTCTACAAGAAGACCCAGGACACCGCCGGCGCGAAGGCCTACCTGGACCGGCTGAACGCGTTCATGCCGGTCGAGGGGCCGATCACGGAGACGCCGGAGAACCCGGTGGAGCGCGGTCTGGCCGATCTGTGGAACCGGACGATCCCGTCGATGTCGGCGGGCTGGCGGCGCCGGTTCGTGGACACGACGGAGGCGTTGCTGGCCGAGTCGTTGTGGGAGCTGTCCAACATCACCGCCGGCCGGCTGGCCAACCCGATCGAGTACGTCGAGATGCGCCGCAAGGTCGGCGGCGCGCCGTGGTCGGCGAACCTGGTCGAGTACGCCGTGCAGGCCGAGGTCCCGGACGAGGTCGCGCACCTGCGGCCGATGAAGGTGCTCAGCGACACGTTCTCCGACGCGGTGCACCTGCGTAACGACCTGTTCTCGTACCAGCGCGAGGTCGAGACCGAGGGCGAGCTGAACAACGGCGTACTGGTCGTGGAGCGCTTTCTCGGGTGTTCCCCGCAGCGCGCGGCCGATCTGGTGAACGACATCCTCACCTCGCGGTTGCACCAGTTCGAGAACACGGCGCTGACCGAGGTCCCGCCGTTGCTGGAGGAGCATGCGGTCGGTCCGCAAGGACGCCTCGACGTTCTGAGCTACGTGAAAGGCCTGCAGGACTGGCAATCCGGCGGTCACGAATGGCACCTGCGGTCGAGCCGCTACATGAACGACGGCGGTCAGGCCGCGACGCTCGGGCCGAGCGCGTTCCTGGACGGGCCGAAGGGCCTGGGCACGTCCGCGGTCCGGATCCTGCAGTCGCTGGTGACGTCGGCGCCGTACCGGATTCGCACGCACACGCACCGGCCGTACGAGGTGGTGGAGCCGTACACACCGCCCGAGCTGTACATGCCGTACCAGGCCAAGATGAGCCCGTACCTGGAGAGAGCGCGAGCCAACGTTCTCGAGTGGGGCGAGCGGGTCGGGATCACGGACGGCCTGGTGTGGGACCGGCATCTGCTGGAGATCGCGGATCTCGCGCTGTGTGCCGGCGGCATCCATCCGGACGCCGATCCGGACGCGCTGGACATCTCGACGCAGTGGCTCGCGTGGGGTACGTACGCCGACGACTACTACCCGGTGGTCTACGGCAGAACGCATGATCTGGCCGGTGCCAAGGTGGCCAACCAGCGGCTGTCGGCGCTGATGCCGCTCGACCTGAGCTTGGGGATCGTTCCGGTGAACGGGCTGGAACGCGCTCTCTCCGATCTCTGGTTGCGGACCGCTGGGCCGATGACGCCGGAGGCCCGCACGTCGTTCAAGGAAGCGATCGACTCCATGACCGACAGCTGGCTGTGGGAGCTGGCGAACCAGGCGCAGCACCGGACCCCCGACCCGGTCGACTACCTGGAGATGCGCCGGCGCACGTTCGGGTCGGACCTGACGATGAGCCTGTGCCGGCTCGGCCACGGCCGGACGGTTCCGCCGAAGATCTACCGGACCCGGCCGATCCGGGCCCTGGAGAACGCGGCCGCGGACTACGCGTGCCTGCTGAACGACGTCTTCTCGTACCGCAAGGAGATCCAGTACGAGGGCGAGCTGCACAACGGCGTCCTGGTCGTCCGGAACTTCCTCGACTGCGACCTGCCGACGGCGTTCGCGACCGTGAACGCGTTGATGACCGCGCGGATGCGGCAGTTCGAGCAGTTGGTCGCGGTGGATCTGCCGGTGCTGTTCGACGACTACGACCTCGACGAGAACGCCCGCCGCGTGCTCACCGGGTACGCCGAGGAGCTGCAGAACTGGATGTCCGGGATTCTCGTCTGGCACCAGGGCTGCGGCCGGTACGACGAGGCCGAGCAGCTGCACGTCCCGCGCAAGCTGCTGGGCGGCACTTCTGAGGTGGGTAGGTCGGCGCTGCGGATCCCGCGGCCGGCCGGTGCGAAGCGACTGGAGGGTGCATTGTGACGACGTCCGACACCGAAGTCAAGCCGCAGCTCAGCCTGGGAACCGCGGCGGCGCGGCAGCTGGCGAGCACGACCAAGTCCGTCCCGCAGATGCAGGGCATCTCGCCACGCTGGCTGCTGCGGGTGCTGCCCTGGGTGGAGACCAAGGGCGGCGCGTACCGGGTGAACCGCCGGACCAGCTTCGCGATCGGCGACGGCCGGCTCAGCTTCTCGGTCACCGGCGCCGACGTCCGGGTGATCCCGCAGGAGCTGACCGAGCTGCCACCGCTGCGCGAGCTCGCCGACCCGGAGCTCCTGCAGGAGCTGGCGAACCGCTTCGGCGTGGAGGAGTACGAGCCGGGGTACGCGCTGACCGAGTTCGGCAGCCGGATCGACGACGTACTGCTGGTTGCCCACGGCAAGATCAGCAGGATCGGCGTCGGCCGGTACGGCGACGGAACGGATCTCGGGACGTCGGCCGACGGCGACTACCTGGGCGAGCAGTTGTTCCTCGACCCGCCGGAGAGCATCTGGGAGTACACCGCCCGGACGACGACCCGGTGCACGGTGCTGCGGCTGACCCGGCAGTCGCTCGACGAGCTGAAGGACCGGTCCGAGACGCTGCGGGCGTACCTGGACGACGTCCGGTCCCGGCCGCGGCCGGCGCAGAACAAGAACGGAGAGGCGGAGATCGCGCTCTCCTCGGGGCACACGGGCGAGGACGACCTGCCGGGCACGTTCGTGGACTACGACTCGGCGCCGCGGGAGTACGAGCTGAGCGTCGCGCAGACGATCCTGCGGGTGCACACCCGCGTGTCCGATCTCTACAACCACCCGATGAACCAGACCGAGCAGCAGCTGCGGCTGACCATCGAGGCGCTCCGCGAACGCCAGGAGCACGAGCTGATCAACAACCGCGACTTCGGGCTGCTCCACAACGTGGACTTCAAGCAGTGCCTCTACCCGCGCAGTGGTCCGCCGACCCCGGACGACTTCGACGAGCTGCTCACCCGGCGGCGCAAGCCGCGAGCGCTGCTGGCGCACCCGCGGGCGATCGCGGCGTTCGGCCGGGAGTGCACGAAGGCCGGCGTCTACCCGGAGAGCGCTCTCGTCGAAGGGCAGCGGGTCCAGTCCTGGCGCGGCGTCCCGATCCTGCCCTGCAACAAGATCCCGATCGCCGCGGACAACACGACGTCCGTGCTGGTGATGCGGACCGGGCTCGAGGACGAAGGCGTCATCGGCCTGCGCCAGACCGGCCTGCCGGACGAGGTGGAGCCGGGCCTGAACGCCCGCTTCATGGGCATCAACGAGAAGGCCCTCACGTCGTACCTGGTCAGCACCTACTACTCGGCCGCGGTCCTGGTCCCCGACGCCCTCGGCGTCCTCGAGCACGTCGAACTCGGCGGATGAGGAGCCTGCGATGACGACAGTCGAACAGACCGGTCCGTCCACGGACCCTCCGGTCCAGCGCCTGCAGAGCGCGGGGATCCCGGCTCAGCAGTTGCTGGCCTGGTCGCGGGACCAGGTGGAGCCGGCCCTGCGGGAAGCGATCGGAAGGATGCCGCTGGCAACGCAGCGGATCACCAACTACCACTTCGGGTGGGAGGACGAGGACGGTACGCCGACCCGCGCGGACGGCGGGAAGGCGCTCCGTCCCGCCCTCGCGCTGCTCGCCGCGCAGGCCGTCGGCGGTACGGCGGCCGACGGCGTCCCCGCGGCGGTCGCGGTCGAGCTGGTGCACAACTTCTCGCTGCTGCACGACGACGTGATGGACTGCGACACGACCCGCCGGCACCGGCCCACGGCGTGGACCGTCTTCGGCCTAGGCCCGGCGATCCTGGCCGGGGACGCCCTGCTCAGCTTGGCGTTCGACGTACTGGTTGCCAGCGGCCACTCTTCCGCCGACGAGGCCGCGAAGACGCTGGGCCAGGCCGTACAGGAGCTGGTCGAGGGACAACTGGCCGACGCGCACTTCGAGACCAGGAACGAGGTCGCGCTCTCCGAGTGCGTCCGGATGGCGCAGCTGAAGACCGGCGCGCTGCTCGGTTGCTCGACCGCTCTCGGCGCCCTTCTCGGTGGAGGCCGGCCGGAGCAGGTCGATCACCTGCGGCTCTTCGGCGAGGACCTCGGTCTCGCCTACCAGTACGTCGACGACCTGCTCGGCATCTGGGGCGATCCCCGGGTCACCGGCAAGCCGGTCCACTCGGACCTGCGACGGCGCAAGGAGTCCTTGCCGGTGGTCGCAGCGCTGAGCTCGGGCACGGAGGCCGGGCAGGCACTGAGCGTCCTGTACGGCGGGACGCACGACCTGTCCGGCGACGAGTTGGTCCGCGCGGCCGACCTGATCGAGCAAGCGGGATCGCGCGCCCAGAGCCAGGCCCAGGCCGATGCCCTGCTCACCGCGGCCCTGGGGGAACTCCGGTCGGCGACGAGCGGGCGGCCGGCGGACGACCTGGAGCGGCTGGCGCGATTGGCGACCCGCCGGGACCGATGAGCGTGGGGGAGAGCTATGCGGAAGAGAACTGTGTTGCTGGCGTCACCGCGGTCGTTCTGTGCCGGGGTGGAGCGGGCGATCGAGATCGTCGAAGTACTGCTCGAGCAACGTCGCCCACCGGTCTACGTGCGTAAGCAGATCGTCCACAACAAACACGTGGTCGCCGACCTGGAGAGCCGCGGGGCGGTCTTCGTCGAGGAGCTGGACGAGGTTCCGGACGGCGCGACGGTCGTGTTCTCGGCCCACGGGGTCGCGCCCGCGGTCCGGGCCGAGGGGGAGCGGCGCGGGCTCGACGTGGTCGACGCGACCTGCCCGCTGGTGACGAAGGTGCACGCCGAGGCCCGCCGGTACGCCGCGCGCGGCGACACCGTCGTACTGATCGGGCACGCCGGTCACGAGGAGGTCGAGGGCACGATGGGGGAAGCGCTGGACCGGACCGTGCTGGTGGAGAGCGTCGAGGACGTCGCGGCGCTGGAGGTCGAGGATCCGTCGCGGGTGTCGTACCTGACCCAGACGACCTTGGCAGTCGATGAGACGACGGCGATCCTCGATGCCCTGCGCAACAAGTTCAAGGGGTTGCGGGGACCGGACTCCGCGGACATCTGTTACGCGACCACCAACCGGCAGGAGGCGCTGGGAGCGCTCTCCGAGGATGCCGATCTCGTGCTCGTGGTCGGGTCGGTGAACTCGTCCAACTCGGTGCGCCTGGTCGAGCTCGCCGAACGCCGGGGCACTCCGGCGTACCTGATCGACGATGCTTCCGGCGTTCGGGAGGAGTGGCTGGACGGCGTCGAGGTGATCGGACTGACCGCGGGAGCGTCGGCGCCGCCGCGACTGGTCGAGGGCGTGATCGCCGCTCTGCGTGAGCGCGGGCCGGTCGAGGTGATCGAGCGGGAGGTCGCTCAGGAGACCATCCACTTCACCCTGCCGGTGGCGGTGAGGAACCCATGACCGCGGTGTCGCTGGGGATGCCGCCGCTTCCCGTCGTACGGCGGAAGTCCCGGCAGGTGATGGTCGGATCGGTGCCGGTCGGCGGAGGCGCGCCGGTGTCGGTGCAGTCGATGACGACCACACCGACCGCCGACGTGAACGCGACGCTGCAGCAGATCGCCGAGCTGACCGCGGCGGGCTGCCAGATCGTGCGGGTCGCCGTACCGTCGCAGGACGACGCGGACGCGTTGCCCGCAATCGCCGAGCGCTCGCAGCTGCCGGTGATCGCGGACATCCACTTCCAGCCCAAGTACGTGTACGCCGCGATCGACGCGGGCTGCGCCGGCGTCCGGGTGAACCCGGGCAACATCCGCAAGTTCGACGACCAGGTGGCCGGGATCGCGCGGGCCGCGTCGGCGGCCGGCGTACCGATCCGGATCGGGGTGAACGCGGGATCGCTGGACCCGCGGCTGCTGGCCAAGCACGGCAAGGCGACCGCCGCCGCGCTGGTCGAGTCGGCGTTGTGGGAGTGCTCGCTGTTCGAGGAGCACGGGTACCGCGACCTGAAGATCTCGGTGAAGCACCACGACCCGCTGGTGATGATCGCGGCGTACCGGGAACTGGCCCGGCGCTGCGACTACCCGCTGCACCTCGGCGTGACCGAGGCCGGGCCGTTGCTGCAGGGAACGATCAAGTCGGCGGTCGGGTTCGGCGTACTGCTGGCCGAGGGCATCGGGGACACGATCCGGGTCTCGCTGTCCGCGCCCGTGGTCGAGGAGGTCAAGGTCGGCGCGGGAATCCTGGAGTCGCTGGGGTTGCGGCCGCGCACGCTCGAGATCGTCTCCTGCCCGTCGTGCGGCCGCGCGCAGGTCGACGTCTACACGCTGACCGAGAAGGTCGCGGCGGCCTTCGAAGGATTCCCGGTCCCGTTGCGGGTCGCGGTGATGGGCTGCGTGGTGAACGGGCCCGGAGAGGCCAGAGAAGCCGATCTCGGGGTCTCGTCGGGCAACGGGAAAGGACAGATCTTCGTCCGGGGCGAGGTGGTCCGGACCGTGCCGGAAAGCCGGATCGTCGAGGCACTGCTCGAGGAGGCGCTCGGGCGTGAGTGGGGAGCACCGGAATGACGATGACGTTGCGCGGTCTGTTCTGGGTGCTCGGGCTGATGATCGTCACCGCCGTCCTGGCGGTGATCCTGCGCAAGGCCCGGCAGCGGTTCGGGCGGGAGGCGAACAACGAGGTCGCCGGGCAGGTGTTCACCATCGTCGGCGGAGTGAACGTCGTGGTCGCGGCGTTCGTGCTGATCTCGCTGTTCGACGCGACCGACACCGCCGACGACAACACGTACCAGGAGGCGAACTCGCTGGTCGCCGTCCAGTGGGCGAGCGACTCGCTGGCCGAGCCGGCCCGGACGAAGATCGGCGAGCTGACGCAGGCCTACGCGACCGAGGTCGCCGAGAAGGAGTGGCCGGACCTGCGGTCGGGTACGCCGGTGAACGACCGGGGCTGGGAGCTGCTGACCCAGCTGCAGAACGAGATCGAGCGCGTGCCGACCAGGACCGACCGGGAGGAGGACAGCCGCGTCGAGGCGTCGACGCAGCTGTGGAACGTGTACCAGGCCCGGCAGGTGCGGCTGAACTCCGCCGGCAGCGGGGTGAGCGCGGTGGTCTGGTTCGCGATCCTGGTCGGGAGCGCGATGTCGATCGGGCTGATGTTCATGTTCGGCGGGCCGGGCGTCTACTCGTACGCCGTGATCGTGTCGATGCTGTCCGGGGCGATCGCGCTGCTGCTGTTCGCGATCTACCAGCTGCAGAACCCGTTCAGCGGCGGCGCGAACATCGGGCCGGATGCTTTCGTCGCGGCGCTGTCGCGCCTGACCCGCGGAGGATGAGTGCGGCTGCGAGGGGGAAGGCCTGAGGAGGTGGGGCCGGCCGCCCCGACCCCGGCCAGCCGGCTGCCGGGTGCCCGGGCCCTCCACCTGCGCGCTCGCCGAGGCGGGGCATTGGTGGGGGCGGCGGGGCTTGCGGTGCTGCCTGTCGTGCTGGTGGTGCGGGAGTCTTCGGCCGAGGCCGGGTGCTCGGTTCTGCAGGTGGACCAGAGCGGGCCGACGTCGCTGTCCCGGTTGCGGCGGGTGGAGTTTCCGTCGGGGCGGACCAGCGATCTGGGCAAGCTCGACTACCAGGTCGACGCGATGGGGTACGCGCGCTCGCAGGATCTGGTCTACGGGATCGCGTCGCGGGACCGGCACGGCTGGTTGCACCGCAAGCCGCATCTGGTGTCGATCACGCGGCGGGGGACGGTGACCGATCTGGGCGAGGTCCGGCGCGGGGTCGGCGGGATCGCGGATTCGGTCGCCGGAGCGATCTCCGGGAACCGACTCTACCTGCGGGACGCGCTGCGGCTCTACACGCTGGACATCGACCCAGGCAGTCCGACGTACAAGAGTGTGCTGCGGGTGGTCCGGCTGAAGACGCTGATCGGGACGTTGACGCTCGACGACTTCGCGGTCGATTCGTCGAGCGGACTGCTGTACGGCGTGTCCACGCTGGGGATCGGGCCGGCGAAGGTGGTCAGCATCGATCCGGGCAGTGGGGTGATGAAGGCGGTGGCGACCGTCCGCGGCGTGCCGTCGATCGCGTCGTACAGCTCGGTGGTGATGTCCGGGAGAACGCTGTACGCCGTGCACACGCACCCGGGGCTGAGGAGCCGGATCGTGCGGATCACGCTCTCCGGGGACGCGCGCGAGGTGAGTACGGGGCCGGCGGTCTGGAGTGGGGACGCTGCTGGTTGCCTGCAGCAAGCACCTCCGCCGCCTCCGCCTCCGCCTCCGCCGCCTCCTCCACCCCCGCCTCCGCCGCCGCCGACGCCATCTCCGACGCCGACTCCGACGCCGCGGCCGCCGAAGGTGACGCCTGAGCCGCCGGCTCCGCCGACCGCTCGGCCGCCGGTGCCTCGGCCGCCGACGCCGACACCGGCGCCGAGTCCGACGCCGACGCCCACGCCTCGGCCGACGCCGACGCCGTCGCCGACGCCCGGTCCGACGCCGACGCCGACGCCGACCGAGGCGATCGAACTGCCGGTACCACCGACGCCGACCCCTGCACCGACGTCCACGCCGACACCGCCGGAGGTGACACCGCCAGTGATCAGCGTGGAGCCGCGGATGGCGTCCGTCCCCGACGACGAGGACAGGACCGTGCAGGTGCTGCGCCGATGGTCGTTGGCGACGCTGCTGGTGATCCTGACCAGCGGCGCGGCGATGGCCGCCCAGCGCCGGATGCGCCGATGAGGAGGAGCCGGCGAACGACGCGCCGGCTTGCAGGAGCTGCGGCTGTCGCTGACGGCGGCGACCGCGGAGTGACCCAGGAGCTCGGCCGGGCGGGCCCTTAGAAAGGCCCTGGCCACCAGGGCGGATCCGCGAGCGGGTCGCATGGCGCAGGGAGATTGAAGGTGAAACCGACTCAGTTCGACCGGGGGTCGGCGGTGCTCGGAAACAGGGAGCGGTCACACTATGTGCGTGATGCGGTTGACTGAGCGTAGTTGGAACGAAACAAACGGCCACCGGGCCGCCGTACGGAGACGGAGGGTGGCCACGGGTCGCCTGGCGGGGACGTACTAGGCGAGTGGCGGTGCGTACGGCGAGCGGGGACCGGCCGGAGAGGCTGCGGCTGGTCGGCAGGGAACGGGAGACCCGGATGGTGCGAGCCGCGCTGGCGGCGGCGCCGAGTCTGGTACTGGTGGTCGGCGAGGCGGGGACCGGCAAGAGCAGGCTCGTCGCCGAGGTCGCGCGGGATCATCCGGCGCGATGGCTGACGGGTCAGTGTCATCCGGTGCAGGACCAGGCGCCGCTGGCGCCGGTGCTGGAGGCCTTGGCGCCGGTGCTGGACGCGCGACCGGGGACCGGTACGCCGTGGCGCGGCGAGCTGGTTCCGGGGATGCGGCACTCGGTGTTCGCGCGGGTGACCGAGGTGCTCGGTTCGCTCGGGCCGGCGGTGCTGTTCGTGGAGGACCTGCAGTGGGCCGATCGGGGGACGCTGCAGTTGCTGCGGTTCCTGGCGAGCCGGCTGCCGCGCGAGGTCCGGCTGGTGGGGACGTACCGGCCGGAGGATCTGCGGTCGGCGGGGGAAATCACGGCGCTGGCGGGATGCGTACGGGCGGGGACGCGGACGACGGAAGTGCGGGTGCAGCCGTTGCCGGCGGTCGCCGTACGGGAGATGGCCACGCAGCTGCTCCGTGTGGAGTCGTTGCCTGAGGCATTGACCGGCGAGCTGTTCGAGCGGACGGGTGGGCTGCCGTTCGTCGTGGAGGAGTTCCTGCGGGACATGGCGGTGGGTCCGGACGGGCTGGTCTCCGCGGTGGAGCGCGCTCTCGCGGAGACCAGGGCGCCGGTTGCGTTGCGGGCATCGGTGACGATCAAGCTCGAGCAGGTGCCGGAGGCTTGCCGGCGCGTGGTGTGGGCGGCCGCCGTACTGGATTCGCCGGCGTCGGACAGCTTGATCGGTGCGGTCGCCGAGGTCCACGGGATGGAGTTGACCGAGGCGGTCGACGTCGGGTTGGCGCGCGGGCTGCTGGGGCAGGTGCGGCCGGGGTTGTACGACCTGCGGCATGCGTTGGCCCAGCGGGCGGTGTACGAGACGATCCCGTCGGACGAGTTGCGGCGGTTGCATCGGCGCGCGGCTGAGGCCTTGGCGGCGCGGGAGCCGGGGGCCCATGCGCGGATCGCGGATCACTCCCGGCGGGGTGGGTTGATCGACGTGTGGTTGGCGCAGGCGGAACTTGCCGCCGGGCAGTTGGTCGCGGCGGGAGAGGCGGAGAGCGCGATCTCGCAGTTGCTGGAGATGCTGCGGGTCGAGGTGCTGCCATGGGCGGACCAGGCGCGGTTGGCGACACGGCTCGGGCATGCGGCGGTCGAGTCGTCGCTGTGGTCCGAGGCGGTCGTCGCGATCCGGATGGTGCTGGACGAGGCGCTGGAGCCGAGTGCCGACCGCGGGCGGCTGCGGCTGGCGCTGGGGGTGCTGCTGCACGATCGCGCGGGAGAGTTCGGTACGGCGCGACGCGAGCTGGCGGCGGCCGTCGCGGAGCTCGCGGACGATCCGGCGAGCGCGGCCTGGGCGATGTCGGCGCTCGCGGTCCCGACGTCGGGGATGGAGGAGATCGCCGAGCACCGCGCGTGGATGCACAGAGCTACGCGGTTGCTGGGGGAGACAGGGGATGGCGTCCTTCGGGGCGAGCAAGGTCGGCTTGTCGGCGGGGGACGCGGCGTCGGTGATGACGGTCGCGCCGGGGAGGACTTGCGGGGAGGGCAGACGTCGAGCACACCCTGGTCGAATTCGCGGGGCGGGGGCGTGAGCTCCGACGGGGTTGCGCGGGTGATGGTGCGGCGGAACCGGGGGCGGTTGGGGGTGGCGTTGGGGGACTTGTCGGACCTGGACGAGTCGTCGTACTCGGCGCGAGGGCTCTTGTGGTTGGGGCACGATCGGCGGAGTGCGGCGTTGCCTGCGGGAGTGGGGACTCGGTTGTGGCAGGCCTGGCTTGCTGGGGACTGGGCGTTGTTGCCGGAGAGGTTGCTGAGGGCAAGGGCTGTGGGAGAGTCGGCGCCGCTGGTGCAGGCGGAACTCGATCTCGTCGGCGGGCGGATGCGCCTGGCCCAGGGGGATGTTGCCGGGGCCAAGGAGTTGCTGCTGTCGGTGGGTGGCGAGCTGCCGGTGCGTGCGGCGGCCTTGGCGACCGTCGGCCGGCTGCAGCTCGCGGCCGAGCAGGGTGGCGCGGCGCTCGAGGCGATGGAGGAGTTCCTGGAGGTCGTCCGGCGCAAGGACGGGTGGGCCTGGGCGAGTGAGTTCGTGGCGACGACTTGTCTGGCGCTGGACGCGATCGGGCGGCGAGACGATGCGGTCGGGTTGCTGACCGAGTTCGAGGCCGGGCTGGTGGGACGGGACGCTCCGGCGTCTGTTGCTGCCGGCAAGTTGGTGCGGGCGTTCGTGGTCGGCGATCTCGGCTTCGACGAGGCGGCCGCTGCCTACCGGGCGATCGGACGGCCGTACGACGAGTGCCTGGCGCTGGAGGAGAAGGCGCGACGGGCGCTCGACGCGGGGGACTCGGCCCAACTGGTCGCGCTGGCGTCGACGTACGAGAAGTTCGGTGCGCGATGGGACGCGCGCCGCTGCCGGGACGCATTGCGGGACGCGGGGGTTGCGGTGACGACACGGCGGGGGCGGCGCGGGTACGGGAACGCGCTCTCTCCGCGGGAGACGGAGGTCGCGCGGCTGGCGGCGCGCGGGTTCAGCAACAGCCGGATCGCGGCGGAGCTGTCGGTGTCGGTGAGCACGGTCGAGGACCACCTGACCAACGCGATGCGCAAGCTGAAGATCCGGTCGCGGCGCGACCTCGGTCCACTGGTCGATCCGTGAACCCGGACCCGCCGCACAACGTTGGGGTTGTGCGGCGGGTGGGGTCAGCGGGTGTGGATGCCGGGGTCGGACAGGCTCGGCCTGCCGGTTTCCACGTGACCCGCGAGGCGGCGGTGCCAGACGTCGTCGGCGGTGCTGGTCAGCTCCACGTCGTACCAGCTGTGGCTGTGGTGCAGGTCGACGGTGTACTTCGCCGACGTCCCGGCGCGGACCTTGAGTTGCTTCGGCCGTCCGCCGTACGCGTTGGTGACGGTGAGGTGGTGGTCGACGGCCGACGAGTTGGTGATCGTCAGGTCGAGGTCACCGGTCCGCGCGTTGTGCCGCGCCTTCACCTCCGGGCCGGGGACCGGCTTGCCACGGAAGCCGCGCAGGAAACCGTTCGGCCCGTAGACGTCCAGTTCGTAGACGCCGTGCGAGTACGTCGTGTTCCAGCTGTCCGCGAGCGTCTTGCCGGCGCCGGTGGTGTAGGTCCACGGCCCGTCGGTCCGGTTCGGTCCGGCGACGTGGAACTGCGCGGCCGCCTCCGGCCCGGACTCGAAGGAGAGCGTGTACTTGCCGGTGCTCGGCGTCACGGTGCCGTCGACGATCGGTGCGTACGGCAACGGCCTGGTCTTCCGGCTGCCCCGCTCCTGCACCGGCAGCTTGCCGACCGCGGGCGGCGTCGGCTTGTAGTCCGGGTGCCGGTCGCCGTCCGGCGGCTGGTACGACGAGGTGTCGGGCAGCCGGGCCGGCCGGCTGTGCTCGGTGCCGAAGTCGAACGCCGACGTGAGGTCGCCACAGATGGCGCGCCGCCAGGGCGAGATGTTCGGCTCCTTGACGCCGAACCGGCGTTCGATGAACCGGATCACCGACGTGTGGTCGGAGACCTCGGAGTTGACGAACCCTCCGGTGCTCCACGGCGACACGACCAGCATCGGAACGCGCTGCCCGAGCCCGTACGGGCCGGCGGCGTACTTGCTGCTGCCCGGGAACAGGTCGGGGCCGACGGCAACGGTCGACAGGCCCTGGTTCGCCGAGGCCGGCGGGAACGGCGGGACGACGTGGTCGAAGAAGCCGTCGTTCTCGTCGTACGTGATGAAGAACGCGGTCTTGCTCCACACCTCGGGGTTCGAGGTGAGCGCGTCGAGGACCTGCGAGATGTACCAGGCGCCGTAGTTGGCCGGCCAGTTCGGGTGCTCGGTGAACGCCTCGGGCGCCGCGATCCAGGAGACCTTCGGCAGCTTGTTCGCCTTCACGTCGGCACGCAGCCGGTCGAACAGGCCGTCGCCCTCGGCAACGTTCGTCCCGGTCCGCGCCTTGTCGTACAAGGGGTTCCCGGGCTGGGCGTTGCGGTACTTGTTGAAGTAGAGCAACGAGTTGTCGCCGTAGTTGCCGCGGTAGGCGTCGTCGATCCAGCCCCAGCTGCCGTCCGCGTCGAGACCGTCGCCGATGTCCTGGTAGATCTTCCACGAGACCCCCGCGCGCTCCAGGCGTTCGGGGTACGTCGTCCAGTCGTAGCCGAGCTCGTCGTTGCCGAGCACCGGGCCACCGCCGGTGCCGTCGTTGCCGGTGTACCCGGACCACAGGTAGTACCGGTTCGGGTCGGTCGAGCCGATGAACGAGCAGTGGTAGGCGTCGCAGATGGTGAACTTGTCGGCCAGTGCGTAGTGGAACGGGATGTCCTCGCGGGTCAGGTACGCCATCGTGGTCGCGGTCTTGGCCTGGATCCACTGGTCGTACTTGCCGTTGTTCACCGCCTGGTGCCCGTCGCCCCAGCTGTGCGCGAGGTCCTGGATGAACTGCAGGCCGAGATCGTTGATCTGCGGCCGGAACGGCAGGACCTCGCGGGCACCGTCGGACTGGTGCCAGACCGACTTGCCGTTCGGCAGGTTGACCGGGCGGGGGTCGCCGAAGCCGCGGACACCCTGCAGCGAGCCGAAGTAGTGGTCGAACGACCGGTTCTCCTGCATCAGGACGACGATGTGCTCGACGTCCTCGATGGTGCCGTGCCGGCGGTGCGCCGGGATCGCGGCGGCGGTCTCGATACTGCTCGACATCGCGGCCAGGGCGGCGGAACCACCGGCCAGTTGCAGGAACCTGCGACGGTTGACTTCTGCCATGCTGCATCTCCTTGTGGGCGGTCGGATCGGAGTTTTCACCATCAGCACTGCGTCGCAGACACCCGTTCGCGAACAGTTCGAGGACGGCACGTGAACGGGCGCCGCGCAGGACGCTACGCGCGAAACTGTCCGTTAACAAGATTAAACGTGCAGTGAATTGCATCCCGGCCGGTCGGCCCGCCGATGGGTACGGTGAGGTCCGTGGACATCGTCGACGCATGGATGCAGCACCCGACCGAGCGGATGCTGGCCCAGGACTGGCTCACCTCGCTGCGGCGGTGGGTCGGCACCGAGGAGGTGTCGACCGCGCTGCCGCTGGAGCGCACGATCGCCGCGATGGACGCCGGCGGTGTGTCGACCGGGCTGATCAGTGCGTGGTACGCCCCCGAGGGCCCGCTCGTGTCGAACGACGAGGTCGCGGACTTCGTCGCGCAGTACCCCGACCGCCTGGTCGGCGTCGCGTCGGTCGACCTGCGCGAGCCGATGAACGCGGTCCGCGAGCTCCGGCGGGCGGTCGGAGAGCGCGGTCTCCGCGCCCTCCGCGTGGTCCCGTGGGTGTGGGGCCTGCCGCCGAACGACCGTCGCTACTACCCGTTGTACGCCGAGTGCGTGGAGCTGGGGATCCCGTTCTGCACCCAGGTCGGCCACACCGGCCCGCTCCGGACGTCGGAGACCGGGCGTCCGATCCCGTACCTCGACGACGTCGCGCTGGAGTTCCCCGAGCTGACGATCGTCGCCGGGCACATCGGGTACCCGTGGACCGCCGAGATGATCGCGCTGGCGACGAAGTACCCGAACGTCCACATCGACACCTCGGCGTACACCGTCCGGCGCTACCCGCCGGAGCTGGTCACGTATCTCCGAACCAACGGCCGTCACAAGGTCCTCTTCGGCACCAACTACCCGATGATCACCGCCGAGAAAGCGCTCTCGGACCTGACCACCCTCGACCTCGACCCCGAGACCACCAACCTCTTCCTGAGCGCCAACGCCCGCCGGGTCTTCGGCCTGTGAACCTGGTCTGGTACGTCGCCTACGGGTCGAACCTGGCGAGTGACCGGTTTCGGTGTTACCTCGCGGGCGGCCAGCCGGCCGGCGGACGCCGGGTGTACCCGGGCTGCCGAGATCCTCGGGATCCCCACAGGGTCGCCGCTGTCGAGGTGCCCGGAGGTCTGGTCTTCTCCGGTGAGTCAGCGGCATGGGGTGGCGGCCGCGCGTTCTACGACCTGACGGCGCCGGGCCTGGTCGCCGGGCGCGCGTACTTGCTGACCGCGGAGCAGTTGGGCGACGTCGCCGCCCAGGAGATGTACCGCGAGCCGGGGAGCGCGTTCGCACAGGATCTGACCGAGGCGCTCGACGACGTCGACGAGGTGCGGGTGCTGGGCCCGGGCCGGTACGAGACGATCGCGCGCCTGGGCGAGCGGGACGGCGTACCGATGTTCACGGTGACGGACGTGAACGCGGGTGACCTCGAGCCGTCCACGCCGAGTGCTGCCTACCTGTGGTGGATCGCGGCCGGTCTGCGGGAGGCGCACGGCTGGGATGCCTCGCGGGTCGCCGAGTGTCTGAGCGAGGCTCGTGGTGTTGCGGGGGCCTGGGACCCGGGTGAGTTGGCCGAGATCGCTAGCGCCAAAGGTCCCGCCAGAGGTGGGCCCGCGCCAGGCGGCCGGTGCGGGACAGGCGGGTGAGGTCGGTGCGGTTGTCGTACATGAGTTGCCAGTGGAAGTAGTTGACGTACTCGGCGGCCGCCAGGAGCAGGAGGACCAGGCCGGCGACGTACTCGGAGGGTGGGTTGGCCAGCGCTGAGGCGACGAGGATCGCGGCGGCCAGGACGACGAGGGCGCAGACCAACCGCAGCCGGCGGAAGGTCATGGCATGGGGGAGGCGGGGGAGACCGGCGCGCACCTGACCCAGCTTCACCAGCCAGTACGACGCTCCGACGGCGAGCAGGATCGCCGTGGCGCAGTACCCGGCGAGGTTGGCGGCCGTGCGGGGTGCGTCGAGGGCGGAGAACACGAACCAGCCGATCAGTGCGATGTTGATCAGCTCGAGAACGGCGAGAGAGCGCATTCTCGAGCTGACCTTTCGCATCCGGACATTCTTGCGTACTACTCGTACTGCAAAGCCTCCAAGGGGTTGAGGCGGGCGGCTCGGCGGGCCGGCCAGATGGCGGCGAGGATGCCGACGACGATGGACAGGACGCCGAAGACCACCACCTGAGCGACCGGTACGGCGAACGCGACCTCCTCCAGCCGCGCGGCGAGCAGCAGCGCGAGGCCGAGGCCGAGCACGATGCCGATCGCGGCGCCGATCAGGGCGGTGATCACGCTCTCGTGCCGGATCATCTTCTTCACCTGCCCGCGCGTCAGCCCGACCGCACGCAGCATCCCGAGCTCGCGGGTGCGCTCGAACACGGTCAGCACCAGCGTGTTGACGATGCCGAACAGGCTGACCAGCACCGACAGCGCCAGCAGCACGTAGAGCACGTTGAGAATGCTCTTGATGCCGTCGGTCTGCGACTTCTTGAACGCGTCGCGGTCGAGCGCCTTCGCGTTCGGGAACGTGCTCAGAGCACCTTCGAGCGCGGCCGTGTTCGCGGCCGTGACACCACCGGACAGATTGACGAACGTGTAGACGGTCAACGGCTGCGGGTTGTTCGCGTCGAACGTCGGCGTCGAGATGGTCACGTTCCCGAACGGCGACCCGCCGGCCGGCGGCCGGAACACCCCGAGCACCTTCAGCGGCAGCGCCTTGCCGGTCACCGTGGTCAGCGCGAGCTGCGATCCCACGGAGAGCGCGTGCTGGTCGGCGTAGTCCGCGTCGACGATCGCGCCGCCGGCCCCGAGCTCGGCGAGCGACTGCTGCGAACCCGACCGCCAGTCGAAGGCCAGCAACTCCGGCGCGGCCGCGTCGACGCCGGTGATCGTGATCCTCTCGCCGTACGCCGACGCCTGCCCACCGCGCACGCTGGTCACCGCGGAGACGCCCGGAGTCGCGGCGACCGCCGCGGCGACGTCAGGCGGCAGCGGGCTGAAGTTGTTCTGCGCCGTGATCGCGTAGTCGGCGCTGAAGATGCCGTCGACCGCATCCTCGAACGGTTTGATGATCCCGGCCCCAAGCGTCGCGACCAGCGTCACGAGCGCGAGCCCGATCATCAGCGCCGCCGCGGTCGAGGCGGTCCGCGCCGGATCGCGCCGGCTGTTCTGCCCGCCGATCGCGGTCGCCGGTCCGTCCGGCAGCACCCGCGGGAACTCCGCCGTACGCCGGAACACGCGCTTGACCACCCACCCCAGCACCAGCACCGGCCACACCAGCACCGTCAACGTCACCACGGACCACCGCGCGACCGGATCCGACGCCGCGGCGAGCGGCTTGACCAGCCGGGACGAGAACAACGCGACCCCGACGAACAGCAGCAGCACACCGCCGCCGAGCATCGCCAGCAACGCCGCCGTCGGCAGCCCGTCGACGAACAACCCGACCACCACCAGGGCGACCCCGGCGATCGCGAGCAACGCGGCACCGATCGGCCGGTACCGGTTGAAGCGTCCCGGTATCGGCGTCGCACCTTCCCGTACGGCGGCGATCGGCGGCACCCGCGTCGCGCGCCACGCGGGCCGCAGGCTCGCGACGACGGTGACGAGAATGCCGACCAGCAGCCCGACCACGATCGTGCGCGTCTGGAACACGAGCCCGTTGTTCGGCAGCGTGAACCCGACCGCGTCGAACAGGTTGAACAGCCCGGTCGCGATCGCGAGCCCGAACAGCAGCCCGGCGATCGACGCGAGCACGCCGGTGATCAGCGCTTCGAGCACCACCGAACCGAGGATCTGCCGGCGCGAGGCGCCCAGTGTCCGCAGCGTCGCGAACTCGCGGGTGCGCTGAGCGATCGTGATCGACAGCGAGTTCGCGATCACGAACGAACCGACGAACAACGCGATTCCGCCGAAGACGAGCAGGAAGGTCCGGAAGAAGTCGAGGAACCCGCTGGTGTCCTCGGCGTCCGCGGCGGCCTGCTCCTCCGCCGTACGGACTTGGGTGCCGGCGGGCAGAACCTTGCCGACGGCATCGACCAGTTGGTGCTGCGGCACCCCGTCCTTGGCGGAGATCAGGATCTGGTCGTACTGATCGGTCTTGCCGAACAGCTTCTGCGCCGTCCCGAGGTCGAAGCCGGCCAGCGTCGCGCCGCCGATCGACGACACCTCGCCGAACTCGACCAGCCCGGAGACCCGCATCCGCTCGGCCGGGCCGCGGGCCTGGACGGCGATCTCGTCGCCGGCCGCGAAGCCCTTCTTCTCGGCGCTCTGGGTGTCGATCACGACCTCGCCGGGCCCCGGCCAGCTGCCGCCGACCAGGGTGAGCGCGTTGAACTGCGGCAGCTCCGGGTTGACGCTGAAGCCGAGGTTGGGCGCGCCGCCGAAGACGATCGCCTTGCCGTCGCGGCCGATCAGCTGGACCTCGCCGAACACGCTGCCGTCGGCCGCGTCGACCTCGGGCAGCTTCTCGATCTCCGGCAGAGCGCTCGCGGCGAACGGCGGCGCGACGCCGCCGGCGGAGTCCGTCGTGGTGTCGAACGCGGTCTTGCCGGTGACGGTCGCGTCGGTGTTCTTGTAGTTCTCGGAGAAGATCGAGTCGAAGGCGCCGGTGATCGAGTCGGTCAGCACGTACGTGCCGGAGATCAGCGAGACGCCGAGGACGACGCCGATCGCGGTGAGCGCGGTCCGGAGCTTGCGGCTGAGCATCCCGGCCAGCGCGAACCGGATCACTGCAGGTCCAGCGTGTCGATCACCTGCAGGATGTCGTGCTGGCTGATCCGCCCGGTCTCCTTGACGATCCCGCCGTCGGCGAGGAAGAGGATCCGGTCGGCCATCGCGGCCGCGCGGGCGTCGTGGGTGACCATCACGGTGGTCTGCCCGTACTCCTCGACCGATTGCCGCAGCAGTTCGAGGATCTCCTTGCTGGTGCGGGAGTCGAGGTTGCCGGTCGGTTCGTCGGCGAAGACGACGGTCGGCTGCGACACCAGCGCGCGGGCGATCGCGACTCGTTGCTGCTGGCCACCGGACAGCTCGGCCGGCCGGTGCGTCAGCCGGTCGGCGAGGCCGACCCGCGCGACGAGCGCGTCGAAGTACTCGGGATCCGCCCGCCGCCCCGCGATCGTCAACGGGAGCAGAATGTTCTCGCGCGCGGTCAGCATCGGCAGCAGGTTGAAGAACTGGAAGATGAAGCCGATGTGCTCGCGCCGCAGCTTGGTCAGGTCGTCGTCACCGAGGGTGGTGATCTCGGTACCGGCGATCCGGACCGAGCCGGTCGTCGGCTTGTCCAGCCCCGCCAGGATGTGCATCAGCGTCGACTTGCCCGAGCCGGACGGTCCCATCACCGCCGTCAACTGCCCCGGCTCGATCCGCACACTCACCCCGTGCAGCGCGCGGACCGCGGTGTCGCCCTCGCCGTACACGCGGACCAGATCTTCGGCCTGTACGACGTCGGTGGTTCGGTTCGTTGGTTCTTCCGTGCCGATCATTGCCCCTCCCGGCTGATCAGCGGCCCCCAGCCGAGCTTGTTCCCCGTCCCTGCGCCGAGTCTGCTCCTGCGCACCGCACGACCACAACGGCTTTCCGGCGAACTCGGGGATCGCTCAGGGATCATCCCGGGGAGATGGCGGCATGGACAACGTGCTGAGCGACTGGGTGCCGTCGTGCACACCTGGTGAGAGCGCGCGGGTGAGGCTCGCGGTCAGATGGTGATCACGAGCTTGCCGCGCGGATGTCCGTCGCGGAGGTGGTGGATGGCGGCGGCGGCCTCGTCGAGTGGGTAGGTGCGGTCGATCGCGGGGGTGACCTTGCCGGACTCGATCAGGGCGCGGAGCTCGGCGTAGTCCTCGGCGCGTTCGGTGCTGATCAGGCCGCGGAGTTGCTGGCTGACGACGAGTGAGAGCAGCGCCGCCCACAGGATGCGGCTCATGCCGCCGAGCGGGCCTTTGGTCTCGCTGCCGATGATCACCACGCGGCCCTTGGGTTTCAGGGCACGCCGCAAGATCTTCAGAGAGCGGTTCCCGCCCGTGTCCAGGATGAAGTCGTACGCCGCCGCCGGCAGCTCGTCGCGGGTGTAGTCGAGGGCCTCGTCGGCGCCCAGCTCCCGGACCAGGTCGAGCTTCGCCGTACTGGAGACGCCCGTGACGTGAGCGCCGGCCGCCTTCGCCAGCTGGACGCCGTACGAGCCGACGCCCCCGGCCGCGCCGAGCACGAGAACGCGCTCTCCCGGCTTGATCCCGCGCAGGCCCTGCAACGCCGTACCAGCAGAGATCGGTACGGCGGCTGCCTGCTCGAAGGTCAGGTTGGCCGGCTTGCGGGTGAGCTGGCCGGTCCGACCCACGGCATACTCGGCGAAGGAACCGCTCTCGCACGTCCCGTACACTTCGTCGCCGACGGCCAGCGACGTCACCCCCGGACCGACCGCCTCGACCACCCCGGCGACGTCCCGCCCACTGACCCGCATCCTCGGCCGGCGCAGCCCGATCGCGAGCCGGACCATCCGCGGCTCGCCGGCCATCAGGTGCCACGTTCCCTGATCGACGCCCGCCGCCACCACCTTCACCAGCACTTGGTTGCCCCCAGCAACCGGCTGGTCGATCTCCTCGACCCGGAGTACCTCCGGTGGTCCGTACCGGTCCTGAACCACTGCCCTCATGATCACTCCTCCCCTGGATACTGGAAAACCTCTTCGAGCCGTACGCCGAACACGCCCGCGATCTGGAACGCCAGCTCCAGCGACGGCGAGTACTTGCCCTGCTCGATCGCGATCACCGTCTGCCGCGTCACCCCGATCCGCCGCGCCAGCTCGGCCTGCGTCATCTCGTCCTGCCCGAACCGCAACGCGCGGATCGCGTTCGTCACCCGCGTCGGCTTCACCACGGCAGCCCCCGCCGGTAGGCCGCGATCCGCGCGACCGACCCGAGCACCGCCGACAGGAAGAACGCCAGGTACACCGCGTTCGCGATCCAGAAGTGCGGCACCTCGAGCATCGCCAGCCCCATCGCGGTGACCCCACCGATCACCACGAACGACTGCCCCACCTGCTCCCCGAACCGCGCGATCTCCCGGTCCCGCTGATCCATCTGCGGCCCGTCGTCCTTCCCCGCCGTCGCCGCGACCACCATCTCCAGGGCGATCGCCGCGACGATCGCCGCCCCGATCGTCCAGAGCATCACCGCGATGTACGGCGTATCGCCCCAGCCCCCGTCGACCCGGCGCAGCACCACCACGGCGTACACGACGTACCCGATCACCGACACGATCATGAACACCCAGGCCCGCTTCTCCTGAAACGCCACCACGACCCCCTGAGTAAAGAATCTTTGACACCTCGAAGGTAAAGCACACCGGACACCATGTCAAAGATTCTTTACAGCCCACGCCAAGAAGAAGCCGGGCGGGAAGACCCGCCCGGCCGAAGGACGAGCTACTTGGCCAGGGCCACGCAGCTGGTGGTGGACTTCTTGGTGGGGTCGGACTCCGAGACCGCGGTCAGGGTGACCTTGGCGAGGGAGGCCGAGCGGCCGTCGTACTTGGCCTGGACGGGGACGGCGACGCTGGTGCCGGCCTTGGCGGTGGTGAGGGCGTTGGGGAGGTTGACCGACCAGCCGCGGCCCTCGATCTTGGCGGTGAGGCGGTAGACGTCGCTGGTCAGGTACTTGCTGACGTCCTCGGGGTGCTGGCCCTGGGCAGCGGCCGCCTTGCCGGTGTTGGTGAGCGGGAAGTTGCAGGTCGCGACGCCGCCGCGGCCGGGGAGGCCGACCGTCGGCAACAGCCGTACGCCGCGCTTGGCGGGGCCCGAGCCGTCGAGGGAGCGGACGGCGACGGTGTACGACAGGATGCCCTTCTTGTCACGCTTCACGTTGGTGACGTAGAAGTGCAGCCGGTTCGCCTGGTCGACGTACTCGTACTCGCTGCCGGAGTTCGTGCCGGCGTGGAAGAGCGCGTCGGACAGCTGCCGGTAGTCGCCGATCGTGATCGGGACCTTGGTGCCGTCGGGCAGGACGTAGTCGGTCATGTTGATGTCCTGCGGGTTGGCGTCGATCACCCACTCGAACGGCGCGCGGTCCTGGTCCTTGGTCTTGGCCAGCAGGACGCCGGAGTCCGGCGTGAACGAGTCCGTGCCCATCCGGTCGACGACCTCGACCGTGTAGTTCTGGTAGCCGCGGCCGTCGCACAGCGGGTCGGTCGCCGTGTCGCACGCGGGCGCGAGGTCGCCGCCGCCGAGCGTGATGTTGACGCCTGACAGGCCGGTCGGCCCCGGCTGGGCGACCCGCGCGGTCACGTCCGCGACGACGACGCCGGACTGCGCGAGCGCGGCCCGGTCGAGCCGGAGCACGTTCTGCTCGTCGACCATCTCGAGCTTGATCTTGTTGCGCAGCATGTGTTGCGCGCCCATCGACGCGCCGCCGGTCGCGGGGATCATCCACCGGCTGTGCGGACCGCCCGGGCCGTTGAAGCTGCCGCGGCTGAGCATCTCCCAGATGCCGGTGTACGCGCGACGGGCCGGTACGCCGTACGGGTTGTTGTAGTTGTCACCGATACCCAGGATGTGGCTGAACTCGTGGGCGAAGACGCCCATGCCGGAGCTCTCGGCCTGGGTCGACGAGCCGCCGCCGGCGTTCGGCCAGATGGACGAACCGGCCTGCCACGACGTCCAGTCGACGTACCGGGTGTCGGACCAGTTGCGCTGCTCGGGGACCGGTCCGCCGAACTCCTCGGTGACGTCCTCCTTGGTCGGGAACTTCATCATCCCGAACTCCTGCCAGGTGGACGACTCGTCCTGGCCGGCGCTCATGAAGAAGACGAAGTCGAACCCGGCCGGCACCTCGGCGCCCTGGTCGGCGACCCAGGCGGCGCGGCCGTCGGCGCGGATGTCCTTCGAGCAGTCCGAGCCGGCCGGGCAGTCCTCGTCGCTCTGGAACTCCATCGCGTACTCGTACGACTTGCCGGGCATCTTGTACGGGCCGAAGGCGTCCAGCTCGACGCCGTACCGGCCGCCGGAGTCCTCCATCCAGTACTCGTGCAGCGTGTGGCCGCGGTTGAGCGCGCCGGGCTTGTTGAGGAAGTCGTGGTAGAACTGCGCGACCTGGTCGCGCGGTACGCCGTTGGCCTCGGCGCTCGGATTGCCGAACGGCGTCGAGTTCTTCGGCTGGGTGACGACGAAGTCCTTGTCCGGGTAGTCGACCAGGACCAGCGCGCCCTTGAAGGTCCGGTCCGAGCCGGTCTTCGTGGGGTCGGCCCAGTTGGTGCCGGGTGGCTTCTTGTAGTCCGACCACGTCATGTGGTCGGGGTTCTCCCAGTTCTGCGGATCGATCGGGGCACCGAAGGCCCCGGTGCCGTTGGCCGGGCCGGCCAGACGGTTGGCCGCGGGCGCCGGCTGCGACTGCTGCCACGGCTGCTGCTGCGGCCAGTGGTCGAACTGCCAGGCGTTGGCGGGATCGGGCTGGTCGGCGACGGTGGCCGGCGCGGGGGACGCGAGGGCCACCGCGGCGACGGCCGCTGCGGTGAGCACGGTCATCAACCGCAGGACGGGACGGGACTTCCGTTGAACGGGCACGGGCGGTATCCGATCGACGATGGGCGGGGAGTGACCCCGCCGGCCGGGCCGACGGGGAATTTCTTGCCCAAGCATGCCCTCTTCGAACCACTGGCGAACAGGAGTGATCTGCGGGTTTTCCCCTGTCTTCTGAATCTGAGATGACTGTATACAGTATGTAGGGAAGTCGCTAGCCTGTGCTCTTGCGCACTGTCGTAGAGAACGGAGGACTCGTCCCCCATGTACTCAGTCACAGACCCGGTGACGGGTGAACTGGTCGAGGAGATCGAGAACGCCAGCGACGAGCAGGTCCGGGACGCGATCGGGCGGGTGCACGCCGGGTTCGCGGCCTGGCGGCGGCGGCCGGTGGCCGAGCGGGCCGCGATCGTCGCGCGGGCCGCGGAGTTGTTCGCCGAGCGGGCCGACGAGCTGGCGGCGGTCATGACGCTGGAGATGGGCAAACGGATCAACGAGGGCCGGGGTGAGGTCGGCATCGTGGTCGAGATCTTCAAGTACTACGCCGAGCAGGGCCCTGCCCTGCTCGCCGACGAGCCGCTGGCGATCAAGGGCGGTGACGCGGTGATCACCAAGGAGCCGATCGGCGCGCTGCTCGGCGTGATGCCGTGGAACTTCCCGGTCTACCAGGTGGCCCGTTTCGTCGCGCCCAACCTGGTGCTCGGCAACACGATCCTGCTCAAGCACGCCTCGATCTGCCCGCGTGCCTCGGTGGCGATCGCGCAGATCCTGAGCGACGCCGGCGTACCGGACGACGCCTACGTCAACGTGTTCGCCTCCAGCCGGCAGGTGCCGTGGATCCTGGCCGACCCGCGGATCGTCGGCGTCTCACTGACCGGTAGTGAGGCGGCCGGGATCTCGGTGGCGGCCGAGGCGGGCAAGAACCTGAAGAAGACGGTGCTGGAGCTCGGCGGGTCCGACCCGCTGATCGTGCTCGACACCGACGACCTCGACGAGACCGTCAAGGCGACCGCGACGGCCCGGATGCGCAACTGCGGTCAGTCCTGCAACGCGCCGAAACGGATGATCGTGCTGGCCGATCTGTACGACGAGTTCGTCGACAAGCTGACCAAACGGATCTCCGAGTACTACGTCGCGGGCGATCCGTCGGACCCGAAGACGACCCTGCCGCCGTTGGCGTCGGTCGCGGCCGCCGACGAGGTGGCCGGGCAGGTCGCGACGGCGATCGAGCAGGGCGCGACCCTGCGCACCGGCGGGCACCGGATCGGCCCTGGCGCGTACCTGGAGGCGACCGTACTGACCGACGTCACGCCGGAGATGGACGCCTACCGCGACGAGATCTTCGGCCCGGTGGTGCTCGTCTTCAAGGCCGAGACCGAGGAGGAGGCGATCGCGATCGCCAACGACTCGCCGTTCGGGCTCGGCGCGAGTGTTTGGGGCACGGACCGCGAACGCAACACCCGCGTCGCGCGGCAGATCGAGGCCGGCATGGTCTACCTGAACAGCGCGGGTGGGTCGCAGGCGGACCTGCCGTTCGGTGGCATCAAGCGCAGCGGGATGGGCCGAGAGCTGGGGCCTGCGGGGATCGAGGAGTTCATGAACAGGAAGTCGATCCGCCTGTAGTCCGTACTGACCTCGTCGCCCGCCACCTACCAAGTACCGGCCACCACTCGGGTACCGGTACTTGGTAGGTCCTGGACGAGCTGATCGACTCGATGGAGCCGGACGCCGCGACTGAGGTGCAGGCCCCGTTTGGTGTTGAGGGTCCCGGGAGATGATCGACGGGTGGCGGACGGTGACTGGCAGCGGGTTCAGCGGTTGGATGCGGCGTGGGCCGCGAGGGAAGTCGAGCGGATCGCGGGGGTGAGGTTGGTTGTCGAAGGGCCGTGCGGCGGGGGAGAGGTGGGCGCGGCATTCGTGCGGTGGGAGGACGGGCGGCGGTCGGTGCTGAAGTGGCGGCCTGGGATCCGGCTGGAGGAGCTGGAGCGCGGGCCGCTGGCGGTGGTCGACGTACTGCGAGAGAGCGGGTATCCGGCGCCTCGGACCGAGTTGGCGGTGCAGGTCGGTACGGCGGTGGTGACCGTGCAGGAGTTGATGCCGGGGGCAACCGTTGACCAGCTCACGCCCGAGCTCCTGGACCAAGTGCTAGCCCTCAACGAGCTGCAGGCCGGCCGACTGGCCGGGTCGGCGGTGCCGTCGTTGCCGCTCTACCTTCAGACCGACGGGCCGGGGTTCTGTCTGCACGAGCCGCTGAAGCAGCGCGACGCGCGGACGGCGGCGTTGGAGCGGCGGATCGCGGCCGTGGAGGTGGAGACGCTGGTCGGCGACGATGCCGTGCACGTCGACTTCCATCCGGGGAACCTGTTGCAGACCGACGGCCGGATCACCGGCGTGATCGACTGGGACGGCGCCGGGCGGGGGCATCGTGGGTTCGACCTGGTGACGCTGCGGTTCGGCGTCCGCGGACCGATCGCCGTGCCACTCGACCACCTGCTGGACGAGTTGCCGTCCGACGTACTGCGGGCGGCCTGGGCCAGCATGAGTCTGCGGATGGTCGACTGGGCGATCCGGCACTTCCCGGCCGGCGAGGTCGACTACTGGGTCGACCTCGCCGAGCAGAGGATCTAGGCAGCGACAAGTGCGGGAGCCGAGCGGCGGTCGAGTGCTCCCGAGATCACGGCCAGGATCAGCGCGCCGACGGCCATCGCAGCGCCGGCCCAGTTGGTTGCCGCGTACCCGTAACCGCCCGCGATGACCAGACCACCGAGCCAAGCAGCCAAGGCGTTCCCCAGGTTGAAGGCGCCGATGTTGACCGCCGACGCGACCGTCGGAGCCGACGACGCGCTGGCCAGCGTGCGCAGCTGCAGCGGTGGCGTCGTCGAGAACGCGAACCCGCCGAGCAGGAACAGCGTGACGATCGCAGGCACCGCCCAGTGCACGGTGAAGCCGAAGACCACCAGGACCAGCGCGAGCGAGCCGAGCGACGTGTAGAGCGTCGGCATCAGCGCGCGGTCGGCGAAGCGCCCGCCGAGCAGGTTGCCGAAGACCATGCCGATCCCGAACAGCACCAGCAACCACGAGATCGCGCTCTCCGGCAGTCCGGCCTCCTCGGTCATCATCGGCGCGATGTAGGTGAACGACGCGAACACGCCGCCGAAGCCGAGCACCGTCGTACCGACGGCGAGCCAGACCTTGGCGCTCCGGAAGACCGCGAGCTCGGAGCGCAGGTTCCCGCCCGCGGGCCGGGCGATCTCGGGGACCAGCGCCGCGATCCCGATCAGCCCGATCACACCGAGCCCGGCGACCACCCAGAACGTCGCGCGCCAGCCGAGGTCCTGGCCGATGAAGGTCCCGAGCGGGACGCCGAGCACGTTGGCGACGGTCAGTCCGGTGAACATCAGCGCGATCGCGCTCGCCTTCTTCTCCGGCTTGACCAGGTCGGAGGCAACCACGGCGCCGACCCCGAAGAACGCGCCGTGGCACAGCGCGGTGACGATCCGGCCGGCCATCATCACGCCGTACGACGGCGCGAGCGGCGACACGATGTTGCCCGCGACGAAGATCGCCATCAGCAGCAGGAGGAGCTGCTTGCGGCGCATCCGGTTGCCCAGCGCGGTCATCGGCAGGGCGCCGACGGCAACGCTCAGCGCGTACCCGGTGATCAGCCAGCCGGCCGCGGGGATCGAGACGCCGAACTCGGTCGCCACCTCCGGCAGCAGCCCGGCGATGACGAACTCCGTGGTGCCGATCCCGAACGCGCCGATGGCCAGCGCGAGCAGAGCGAGCGGCATGACTGTGCCTCCATCAATCAGTACGACTGTTACCGGCGTCGACAATACTTGCAAACGCGGACTAAAAACAAGCGCGGGTTAACGATGCAAGCAAGGAACTGTGGCGAAGGGGAAGACTTGAAGAAGGTGAGGCGCGGGAGCTGGCCGGCGGAGCGGGCTAGTCCCACTCCCAGGCGATGCCGATCAGGCCGGGATCGGTCGTCGGCGCGACGACGTGCACGCGACCGTCGGGGCTCATCATCAGGTCCTGGTGAACCAGATCCGGCCCGCTCGAGTGCCGGCGCCGGAACTCGATCACCCGCACCGGCATCGCATCCCGGTGGAACTGGACTTCCAGCACGTGATGCGTGCCAGGCCACTCATGGAAGCGGTAGTACTGCGTCGACGGCATCCGGCTGCGGTCGTCGATCTCGTAGTGCACGACCGCGGTGTCGCCAGGATGCAGCGTGCGGTCGAGCAGCAGCTCGCCGAGGATCGCCCCGGCCTCGGGGTCGCGAGCGACCCGTCCGGTGCGGCAGCCGTTCAGGCCCTGAGGGGTGATCAGCGCGACGTCGCAGCCCGGTTCGCCTTGGTGCACGACGATCTGGCGGTCGACCTCCTTCACCGCGACCACCGTCTGCACGACCCGCTTCGACCGCATGCTGCGGTCCGCGCCGATGACGATCTCCTCGACGACCGTGACGCTGCGCAGGCGCCCGTGGGCATCACCGCGTACGACGTCCAGCAGCCGCGTCAGCGTCGCCGCGTAGTCGACCACGGCGTACGGGCGATGGCTGACCGCGGTCTCCGGGCGAGCCGGCGGAATCCGTACGGCGAGCCAGCCGGTCGGCAGCTCGAGCAGCTCCTCCAGCGCCGTGACGACGGCCAGCGACGCGGCGCGGGGGAGCCGGCGGCCGCTCTGCCAGGTGCTCAGCGTCGCGATCCCGACGCGCAGTCCGCGCTCGGCGAGCCGGGCCTGGATCCGGTTCAGCGCGAGGCCGCGATCCGCGATCGCGATCCGGAGCGCGTCGGCGAACGGCGTCTCCGGTCCGATGTCCGGCACGTGAAAGCGCGTCTGCATCCGGTCCGATCCTCCTGGGCAGGAAGTGTAAACGTTCACAGTCGGCGACCGCAGCACCGCACAGGGTGGTGTTCACCCCGGAGAGCGCGTTCACACCGTGTACGACGGCCGCCGTCGACCGCTTGCCCGGCTGTGAGGGGTTGATCACGATGAGTGGCCTCACCCCGCCCCAGAGAAGGAGGCCCCATGAGGAGGGTCAGTACGCACCGCCCCTGGTCATGGCTCGTGGCAACGATCATCGGGTTGACACCGATCGTCCCGATCGCCGCGACGGCCGCGCCCGAGCCGGTCGCTCCCGCCGCCCAACAGGTCGGACAGCAGGTCGCCGCGAGCCGGTACCTCGACGTGAACGGCCAAGCCCAGGAGAAGTCGAACTGGTGCTGGGCCGCCACCGGCAACAGCATCGCCAGGTACTACGGCAAGAACTACTCGCAGAACCAGTTCTGCAACCTGGCCTTCGGCTACAACCAGAACGCCGCCTGCCCGAACGACCAGGCCACGCTGGCCAACGACCAGCGGGCGTTCCGCAGCATCGGGATCAGCCAGGGCAGCTACATCAGCGGCACGCTGAGCTTCGGCAGCCTGCAGACCGAGATCAACGCCAACCGCCCGGTGATGACGCGGATCGGCTGGAAGTCCGGCGGCGGTCACATGATGGACATCATCGGGTACGACGCGTCGAACTCCACGATCGAGTACTACAACCCGTGGGGCTCGGACCCGCGCTACAACACCTCCACCTACAACTGGTACCTGAACAACTCCCAGTTCCAGTGGACCCACTCCCTCTACCGGATCGGAGCCTGAGCATGAAGAAGCTTCGTGTACGGCGCTCGGCCGGCCTCCTCGTCGCCTCCCTCGTCCTCGCGGGTTCTGCGGCCGGTACTGCCGGTGCCGCTGCGCCCGGACCGGATCTCGCCGCCGCCAAGGCCGCGGCCCACTCCGCGGCCGCCGGTCAGCTGATCGCCAAGGCCGCTGAGCGGCTCCCGCAGACCGCCGCGAAGGCGGGCACGGTCGTGCAGCAGGACGCCGTACCGGTGTACGCGCTGAACCCGGAGTTCGTGGCCGGGAAGTCCGCTGACGTGGCGTCGCTGTGGTACGTCGCGACCTCGGCGTCGAAGGGCGGGGCCGCGATGACGGTCTACACCGCGCCCGACGCCGCCGGGACGTGGCAGGCGGTGAACGTTGCCAGCGGCAACACCGAGTCGAAGATGGCCGGTGCGGCCAAGGGCGCGAAGCTCTTCACCGAGCCGCAGATCGGCGCGTGGTACGCGCTGTCCGGTGATCGGGTCCGCGCGCTGAACCCGTCGGCGACCGAGGCGATCGGTGCCCAGCCGATCAGCGTCGCGGCGTACCAGGAGAAGGTCACCAGCCGGTACGGCGACAAGCAGGCCGGCAGTGCGTACCACGCCAACGGAACCGCGGGCGGGTACGACGTCAACGCGGCGACCGCCGACTCCAGCTTCCCGCTGGTGCAGGTCGCGGCCGGCGGGGGCGTACTCCTGCTCGGTGCGTACACACTGGTGCTCTACCGCAGGAAGAACGCCTAGAAAAACAGTAGGTGCAGGCAGGCGATCGCCTGCCTGCACCTCCCTGCGCACTCGGTCCGGATGTCGGGTCAGGACCGGGTGCCGTACAGGTGCTCGATCGCGAGCTGGTCGAGCTGTTCGAAGGCCATCCCGCGCCGCCCGGCCTCTTCGGGGTCGAAGTCCTCGGCGCGCAGCGTCGCCAGGTTCTCGCCCGCGGCCAGCGTCGGCTGGGCGAGCTGGTCGAGGCGCGCGTCGAGCAACGCCTGCTGGACCTCGGGATCGTTGCGGAAGGCACGGACCTTCGCGCGCAGGATCAGGTAGTTGCGCATGCACCCGGCCGCCGACGCCCAGACGCCGTCCATGTCCTCCGTGCGCGGCGGCTTGAAGTCGAAGTGCCGCGGCCCGTCGTACCCGCCGTGCTCCAGTACGTCGACCGTCCAGAACGCGCCGCGCGCGTTGCCGGCGCCGAACCGCAGGTCCTGGTCGTAGCGCGGGCCGTTCTGGCCGTTCAGGTCCGCGTGGAACAGCTTGCCGTGCCACAGCGCCTGGGCGATCCCGTGCGCGTAGTTGAGCCCGGCCATCTCCTCGTGACCGACCTCGGGGTTGAGGCCGACCCGCTCGGAGTGCTCCAGCGACTCGATGAACGCGAGCGCGTGGCCGATCGTCGGGAGCAGGATGTCGCCGCGCGGCTCGTTCGGCTTCGGCTCGATCGCGAAGCGGATGTCGTAGCCCTGCTCCAAGGCGTAGGACCCGAGGATGTCGAAGGCTTCCTTGTACCGGTCGAGCGCCGCCCGCACATCCTTGGCCGCGCCCGACTCGGCACCCTCGCGACCGCCCCAGGCGACGAACGTCTCCGCGCCCAGCTCGGCCGCGAGATCCAGCTGGTCGGCCGTCTTGCGGATCGCGTACCGCCGGACGTCGCGGTCGTTGTTGGTGAAGCCGCCGTCGCGGAAGACCGGGTGCGAGAACAGGTTCGTCGTCACCATCGGGACCTTGAGGCCGGTCTCCTCCAGCGCGGCGCGGAACGGCTTCAGGTGCGCGTCGCGCTCGGCCGCCGTACTGCCGAAGGGGAACACGTCGTTGTCGTGAAAGGTGATGCCGTACGCGCCGAGTTCACGCAGCTTGTGCACGGCCGCGGCCGGGTCCAGCACCGGCCGGACCTCACCGCCGAACACGTCGACGCCCTGCCAGCCGACCGTCCACAGCCCGAAGGAGAACTTGTCCTCTGGGGTGGGGGTGAAATCGGCGTTCGTCATAGGGGTGGTCCTCTCGAGGGGTTAGCGGCTGAAGCCGGCCGTCAGGCCGCTCAGCAGTTGCCGCCGCCCGATCGCGTACAGAATCACGATCGGCAACGTGGTCAGGACGACCGACGCGAGCACGGCCGGCACGTTGACGGAGTACTGGCCCTGGAAGGTCCACAGCGCCAGCGGGAGCGTGCGTTTGTCGGGGCTCTGGGTCAGGATCAGTGGCAGGAGGAAGCCGTTCCAGACGCCGAGGCCGTTGTAGATGCTGACGGTGACGAGCGCCGGCCGGGTCAGCGGCAGCGCGAGGCTGCGCAGCATGCCCCACTCGCTCGCGCCGTCGACCCGCATCGACTCGAACAGTTCCTTGGGCACGTCGCGGATGAAGTTGGTCAGCACCAGCACCGACAGCGGGATCGAGAACGCGATCGACGGCAGCACGATCGCCAGCAGGCTGTCGTACAGGTGCAGCTTGATGATCAGCAGGTACACCGGGATGATCGTGGCCTGCAACGGGATCGCGAGGCCCATCAGGAACAACCCGTTGACCCCGGCAAGGAACCGGCTGCCCGCGCCGCGGACGATCGCGTACGCCGCCATGAACGCGATCGCCACCGCCGGAACGATCGTCCCGGCCGTCACGAGCACGCTGTTGACGAAGTACCGCGGGAAGTCCGACTTGATCACCAGCTGGTAGTTGGCGATCGTCGGGTCGGCCGGCAGCGCGAACGGGTTCTGGGTGAAGAACGCGCTCTGGTCCTTGAACGACGTGACCACGATCCAGTAGATCGGCACGATCACGATCACCAGCCACAGCCAGCCCGCCGTACCGCCGAGCCAGTTCAGCCGGATCAGCTTGCGCCCGTACGACGTACCGCCGCGGGCCGGGGCGGTTGCCGTCCGAGCGCTCGTCGCGACCGCCATCTCACGCACCTTCCTGCTGGCTGGCCGTCGTGCTGCCGCCGACGCGGCGCAGGATCAGGGCCAGCGCGAGTCCGATCAGCACCAGCAGGACGGCGATCACGCTGGCCGGTCCCATCAGGTTGGCCTGGAAGCCGCGCTTGTACATGTCGAGTGCCAGCACCCGGGTGGCATCGCCTGGGCCACCGGCGGTCAGCACGAAGATCAGGTCGAAGAAGGTCAGCGAGCCGACCACCATCAGCGTGGACGACGTGATGATCGTGTACTTGAGCTGCGGCACGGTGATGCTGAAGAACTGCCGGACCCGCCCGGCGCCGTCGATCGAGGCCGCCTCGTACATCGTGGTCGGGATCTGCCGGACGCCGCCTTGGTAGATCAGCGAGTGGAACGGGATGAACTGCCAGGACACCACGAAGATCACCACGCCGAGCGCGAGGTTGTCCTTGCCCAGCCAGTCCTGGGTGAGGAACCCGATGTGCAGGCCGGCGCCGAGCCCGAAGTTCGGGTCGAGCAGCGCCTTGTAGGTGATCGCGATCGCCGCCGAGCTGAGCAGCAGCGGGACGAAGTACAGCACGGCCAGGAGCGCGCGGTACCGCTGACGCCCGGCCAGGAACACCCCGAGCAACAGGCTCAGCGGAGTCTGCACCGCCCAGGACAGGATCATGATCTCGAACGTCACGAACAACGCGTGCGGCAGTCCCGGATCGCTCAGAACGCTGCTCCAGTTGGAGAAACCGGCCGGGTTGATCGCGCCGAGGCCGTCCCACTGGGTGAAGCTCAGGACCAGGACGCCGACCAGCGGGACGACGCCGAAGGCCAGGAACATCGCGAGGGCCGGCAGGACCATCCACGCGACCGGGCCGCTCCGCCCGACCTGCCCGGAACCAGCGTGGGAACCGGTCCGCCCACCGGCCCGCGCAGGAGCCGGGGGAGCGGCCGCCGTCACTTGCCGATCACCGCGTTCATGCTGTCGGCGAACTGCTGCGGGCTGATCGACAGCTGGAACAGCTTGGCGATGTTGTCCAGCAGCGCCTCGGCCTGGGACGGGCTGAGTGCCTGGTCCCACGACTGCCCGAAGGTCTTCGCGGTGCTGGAGGTGTCGTACACGAACTTCAGCCACGCGGCGTCGTTCTTGTCCGGTACGGCGGCCAGCTTGGACTCGGTGCCCTTGACCACCGGCACGCTGCCGGACGCGATCCACGCGTCGACCGAGGCGGAGTCCAGGGTGTTGTTCGCGAGGAACTTCTTCGCGACCTCCTTGTCGGCGTCGCTGGCCTTCGACGAGATCGACAGGTACTGCCCCGGGTTGCCGACCGTGCTGGTCGGGTCGCCCTTGCCGCCGTCGACCGGCGGGAAGTTCATGTAGCCGAGGTGGCCGCCGGTGACGAAGTCGCCGCCGTCGGCCTTCATCCCGCCGTACGTCCAGGCGCCGTGCAGCATCATCGCGGCCTTGCCGGTGTAAAGCAGAGCCTGGTCGGCGTTGGAGTCGGCCGTGATGGAGGAGAAGCCCTTGATGAAACCGTTCGCCTTGATCAGTTTCTGCATCTCCTCGAGCGCCTTGAGCGAGGAGGGGTCGGACCAGGCGTTCGCCTTGCCGTCGAAGATGTTCTGGAAGACCTCGCTGCCGCCGATCCGGTCGTACAGGAACTCCAGCCACATCATGTTCGTCCAGCGCGACTGGCCGCCGAGCGAGAACGGCGCGATCTTGGCGTCGTTGAACTTCGGTACGAGGTCGAGGATGTCGCCCCACGACTTCGGCGGCTCCGCGCCGACCTGCTCGAAGACCTTCTTGTTGTAGAACAGCACGATCGGCGTCGTGGTCTCCACCGGCATCGCGTAGATCTTGCCGCCGACGGTGGCGGCGCCGAACGCGGCCGGGAAGATCTGGTTCTTCAGCTCGGCGTTCTGGCCGAACCAGCTGGTCAGGTCCTCGACCTGGTTGGCGTCGACGTAGCTCTTCAGGCCTCCGCCGCCCCAGCCCCAGATCAGCGTCGGACCCTGGCCGGCGCCGATCGCGGTCTTGATCTTCTGCTTGAACGCGTCGTTCTGGAACTCGTTGGTCTTCAGTTGCGTGCCCGAGTTCGCGTCGTTGAACCGCTTGACCTGGGCCGCGCGGATGCCCTGCTGCGGCTGGCCGGTGAGGAACCAGTACGTCGCACCGGTGCCGGTGCTGCCGCCACCGGTCGAGCCACCGGTGCTCTGTGGACCGGAGGTGCCGCAGGCGGCCAAGCCGGCCGCGACGGCGCCGGCACCGGTCAGGCGGAGGAACGTGCGCCGAGAAGTCGTCATGGGATCCACCCTGATCTCCGAAATCCTGGCCGCGAAGACTTCACGGCGGTTAAGACTGTGTTTCGTAACGTAGGTTTCGGTGATGTGGCTGTCAAGGTCTTGAAACTTTCGACTTCAAGGCTGCACTGTTGGCGATACACACCGAGTTCAGTAGCGATAGTTTTCGATACCGCGCGGTGACTTTGATCGATCAAGAAGGAGACTTTCGTGGCAGCTCGAGACGATCGGCCGTGGCTGGACACCGCGCTCACGGCGGAGGAGCGGGCCGGGCTGCTGCTGGACGCGATGACGCTGCCGGAGAAGGTCGCGCAGCTCGGCAGCCGCTGGATCGGCAACGACATGGCCGAGGAGGAAGAGTTGCCGGCCGAGGAGACGCTGAACGTCGCGCCGATGCAGGACGTCTTCGCCCAGGGCGGTTCGGTCTCCCTCGAGGAGGCGAGCCGGAACGGACTCGGTCACCTCACCCGCGTCTGGGGCAGCGTCCCGTTGACGGTCGATGAGGGCGTCGCCGAGGTCGTGCGGCAGCACAAGGTCGTGCTCGCGGGATCGCGGCTCGGCGTACCGGCGCTGGTGCACGAGGAGTGCCTGACCGGCTTCACGACGTACGGCGCGACCGTCTACCCGACCGCGCTGGCCTGGGGTGCGACCTTCGATCCCGATCTGGTCGAGCGAATGGCCGGCGCGATCGGGCGTGACCTGGCCGCGGCCGGTGTGCACCAGGGGTTGTCGCCGGTGCTCGATGTCGTGCGCGACTACCGGTGGGGTCGGGTCGAGGAGACGATCGGTGAGGATCCGTTCCTGGTGGGGATGGTCGGGTCGGCGTACGTGCGGGGGCTGCAGAGCTCCGGAGTCGTTGCCACGCTCAAGCATTTCGCCGGGTACTCGGCGTCGCGGGCCGGACGCAACCACGGTCCGGTGTCGATCGGGCGGCGCGAGCTGCTCGACGTCGTGCTGCCGACGTTCGAGACGGCGATCGCGACTGGTGGTGCCGGGTCGGTGATGACGTCGTACTCCGATCTGGACGGGCTGCCGGCGGGGGCGGATCCGTGGCTGTTCACGGAGTTGCTGCGGGACGAGTGGGGTTTCGACGGGACGGTCGTCTCCGACTACTGGGCCGTGCCGTTCCTGGCGACGATGCACCGGGTTGCGGCGGACACCGATGCTGCTGGTGCGCTCGCTTTGAGTGCGGGGACGGATGTCGAACTGCCGGACACGATCGGTTTCGGGGACGGGCTGGTGAAGCTGGTCGAGTCCGGTGAGGTGCCGGAGGAGCTGGTCGATCGTGCCGCGCGGCGGTTGCTGGTGCAGAAGGTGAAGCTCGGGCTGCTCGATCCGGACTGGACGCCCGAGTCTTCTGTGCAGGCCGTCGATCTGGACTCGTCGGAGAACCGCGCGCTGGCGCGTGAGGTCGCGGAGCGCTCGATCGTGCTGCTGGACGCCGGTACGGCGTTGCCGCTGCAGGGCCATCGACGCATTGCTGTCGTCGGCCCGTGTGCCGCGGAGCCCAAGTCGTTCATGGGCTGCTACGCCTTCCCCAACCACGTGCTTCCGCGGTACCCGGACCGTGCCCTCGGCATCGAGGTGCCCTCGGCCCTTGATGCCCTCCGCAACGAACTTCCCGGGCCCGAGTTGCTGCACGCCCCTGGTTGCGAGGTGCTGGGCAACGATCGCTCCGGCTTCGCGGCCGCGGTCGAGGCGGCGCGCGCTGCCGACCTGTGCATCGCGTACGTCGGAGACCTGTCCGGTCTGTTCGGGCACGGCTCGTCCGGTGAAGGGTGCGACGCCGAAGATCTGCGGCTGCCTGGCGTTCAGGCCGAGCTGCTCGACGCGCTGCTGGACACCGGTACCCCGGTCGTCGTGGTGGTCGTGTCAGGTCGGCCGTACGCGCTGGGCGGCATCGCGGATCGTGCGGCGGGGTTGGTGCAGGCTTTCATGCCCGGTCAGGAAGGTGGCGCCGCGATCGCCGGCGTACTGAGTGGGCGGGTGACGCCCGGCGGCAAGCTACCGGTCCAGGTCCCGCGGCACGTCGGCGGGCAGCCCGGTACGTACCTGCAGCCGGCGCTCGGGAGCGCGGAGAGCGCGGGGATCAGCGGACTGGAGACCGTGCCCCTGTTCCCGTTCGGGTTCGGGGCGTCGTACACGACCTTCGAGATCGGCGCGCTGCGGCTGAGCGAGACCGAGATCCCGACCGACGGCGAGCTCACCGCGACCGTGCAGGTGCGGAACACGGGGGAGCGGGCCGGTGACGAGGTCGTTCAGCTGTACCTGCACGATGTCGTGGCGCAGGTCGCGCGGCCGCTGAAGCTGCTGATCGGGTTCGCGCGGGTGTCGCTGGAACCGGGCGCTGCCGTCGACGTGACGTTCCGCGTCGACGCCGACCGGACGGCGTACACGGGTCCGGACCTGCGCCGGATCGTCGAGGCGGGCGACATCGAGCTGCTGGCCGGAACTTCCTCGATCGACCTGCCCGCGCGCGGTACGGTGCGGGTCACGGGGGCGACTCGGGTGGTGGGGCACGATCGTACGATGGTGACCCCCGTCGGCCTGACGCCCGTCAGCGCAGCAGGAGGAGAGTGAGCAGGTGCCGTCGTTGAGAGGCCGGGTCACGCTGGCCACCGTCGCGGCCTCCGCCGGGGTCTCGGTCGCGACGGTCTCCAAGGTGCTCAACGGACGCAGCGACGTGTCGGAGTCGACCCGCGCACGGGTCCAGGAGATCCTCCGCGAGCACGAGTACGTCGGCCGCCGGCCGGAGCCGGTCGTCGACCGCGCCGCCGTCGAGCTGTTCTACCAGGGCGTGCTCAACAGCTACTCGCTCGAGGTGATCCAGGGCGTCGTCGAGGCCGGCCAGGCCGCCGACGTGGACGTCGTGGTGAGCGCGCACCCGGAGCGTGCGCAGGCCCGGTCGGCCTCGACCGGCCGCGCGGCGCCGTGGATCCGGGAAATGACCGCCAACGGGCGGCGCGCCGTCATCGGGATCACCTCGGAGCTGACCGCCGCCGACGTGGCCGCGCTCTCGCGGGCCCGGCTGCCACTGGTCGTGGTCGACCCGATGAACGTCGTACAGCCTGATGTCACCAGCGTCGGGTCGACGAACTTCGCGGGTGGGATGGCGGCGACGCAGCATCTGCTGTCGCTCGGGCACCGGCGGATCGCCTACCTGGGTGGGCCGCCGACGTCGGGCTGCAACCAGGCCCGGATGAACGGGTACCGCGGCGCGATGGAGGCCGCGGGAGCTCCGGTGCCGAAGGACTACGTGTGGATGCGGGAGTTCCTGTACGACGACGGCCTGGCGGGCGGGGCCGCGTTGCTCGACCTGCCGGATCCGCCGACGGCGATCTTCGCCGGGAGCGACGAGGTCGCGCTGGGTGCGATGGAGGCCGCGCGGGCTCGGGGGCTTCGGGTGCCTGAGGATCTGAGCGTGGTCGGATTCGACGACACGCAGGTCGCGCGGCTGGCTTCGCCGCAGCTGACGACTGTGCGGCAGCCGATCCGGGAGATGGGTGCGGTTGCGCTTCGGACGGCGTTGCAACTGGCGGCGGGGGAGAAGGTCGACTCGCATCACGTGGAGCTGGCGACCCAGCTGATCGTGCGCGACTCGGCGACGGAACCGGCGCGGGTCAGCTCCTAACTCGGTGCCGGGCCGGTGGACTCGCGGATGATCAAGCGAGGCACCAACGAAATCTGCTGACGCGGAGCTTCTGGGTGCTTCAGTCGTGCGCGGAGTACGTTGACCGCGAGCCGGCCGACCTCAGACTTGGCCGGTGAGACCGCAGTCAGCGGTACGTCGGACAGATCGGCGACCTCGTCGTCGTAGCTGATCACCGAGAGCTGCCGGGGGACCTCGATCCCGCGCGCGAGCGCCGCGGTGAGCAGCAGGTTGGCCTCCCGGTCGGCGAAGCAGATCACGCCCGTGACGTCGGCGCCGAGGACGTCGTCGAGCAGTCGGTCCGCGTCCGCGGTGCTCCAGCGCTCGGTGGACCGGGTCAGGACGACGTCGTCCTTGAGCCCGGCGTACACCTGTGGTGCGGTGTGCGGCCCGGGCCTTTCGAGGTAGCCGATCCGGGTGTGGCCGAGGCTCTTCAGGTGGTTGACCGCGGCTCGTGCCCCCGCCGCGTGGTTGGAGCCGACGAACTCGTGCACGGTCGCCGGATCCTCCAATCCGCGCTCCACCAGCACCATCGGCAAACCGAAGTCGTCGTGCACCGGTTCGTCGGGTGCGACGATCAACCCGGCAACGCCTGCCTTGACGAGGCTTTCCAGGGCCTGGCGTTCCTCGGCCTGGTCCCACTCCGTGCTGCGCAGCATCATCTGGCCGCCGTGCTCGGCGAGCTCGCGCTCGATGCCGACGATGATGCGCGGGTAGTAGTACGTCATCGACGGTACGGCGACGCCCACCACCGGGCCGACGACCTGGTCGGCGATGTACATGCCCGAGCCCTGCCGCCGGTAGACCAGCCCGTCCTGCACCAGCAGGTCGACCGCCCGCCGTACGGTGTTGAGACTGACGCCCTGCTCGACGACCAGTTGCTGCTCGGTCGGCAGCTTGCCGCCCGGCCAGCGCAGCCCGGCGATCCCGCGCCGCAGCTCGTCGGCGAGATGACGCGCCTTCTGCCCGCGCGCGACCGGCTCTGTGCTCACACGGAGGAGCCTAGCGGCGCGCCTAGGCAAAGTCATTAGAATGAATCTATTGACCAAAGGAATGACTAGGGCCAGACTCGTTCGACAGTGACCCCGCCGACCCCGAGGAGACACTGTGCGACGCCGGACCTTCCTGACGCTCTCGACCGCTGCTGCCGCGGCCACCACGCTCACCCTGCCGACCGCCGCCTTCGCGGCGCCCGCCGACTTCGCCGCGCTGCGCGCGAAATGGGCCGCCGACCTCACCGGCCGCGACGTGATCGACCCCGCCGACCCGGACTTCAAGGCCGCGCTCGACCGGATCGACGCCGCCGTCGCGTCCTCGCTCACCAAGCTCGACCGGTCCGCCGGCCGCAAGCTCGTCTTCACCGACCAGCCGCTGACCGCCGACCCGTCCGTGGCGAACACCTATGTCCGGCTCGAGCAGCTGGCCACCGCCTGGTCGACGCCCGGCTCGGCGTACTACCACGCGCCCGCGCTGCTGGCCGACGTACTGGCTGCTCTGGAGTCGATGAACACCCTGATCTACAAGGTCGGAACCGTTGAGTTCGGCAACTGGTGGTCGTGGGAGATCGGCGCGACGCGACCGCTCGCGTCGACGATGGTGCTGCTGTACGACGAGCTCCCGGCCGAGGCACGAGCGCGCTACTGCGCCGCGATCGATCATTTCGTCCCCGACCCGTACTACATGTTCCCGCCCGCGCGGCGCGCTCTCTCGACCGGAGCGAACCGCGTCGATCTCTGCCAGGCGATCATCGTCCGCGCGCTGGTGACCGACGACGAGGCCAAGCTCGTGCACGCGCGCGACGGTCTGAGCGACACGTGGCAGTACGTGACGAGCGGCGACGGGTTCTACCGGGACGGATCGTTCGTGCAGCACACGTGGGTCGCCTACACCGGGACCTACGGGCACGTGCTGCTGAGCGGGATCGGCAAGCTGCTCGCTCTCCTGGCCGGTTCGCCGTGGGAGGTGACCGACCCGAAGCGGCAGATCCTGTTCGACTCGGTCGCGAAGGCGTACCTGCCGGTGGTGCACGACCTGCGGATGACGGACTTCGTCCGCGGGCGGGCGGTGTCGCGGTCGAACGCGTCCGACCACGACGACGGCTACACCGCGGCGGAGGCGATCCTGCGGCTCGCCGGCGGGGTCGACGCGGCGCTGGCCGCGCGCTGGCGGTCGGCCGTGGCCGGCTGGGTCCGGCGTGACACGTACGGGAACATGTTGACCGGGGCAACGATCCCGCGGGTGGCGCTGGTGAAGTCGCTGGCCGGGGTGACGCCGGCGGCGGAACCGGACGGGCACACGCTGTTCGCGAGCATGGACCGGTCGATCCACCGGCGCGGCGGGTGGGCCTACGCGATCTCGATGGCGAGCCAGCGGATCTCGTACTACGAGGCCGGCAACGGCGAGAACGACCACGGCTACCACACCGGGTCGGGGATGACCTACCTGTACGACCGGGACAACGGGCAGTACGCCGACGCGTTCTGGCCGACGGTCGATCGGTACCGGCTGCCTGGCATCACGGTCGACAAGCTGCCGCTGCCGCCGAAGGCCGGGGGCGAGTGGGGTGCTGCTCGACCGGTGAACGCGACGTGGGTCGGTGGGGCGACGCTGGGTGGGTATGCGGCGGTCGGTCAGGATCTGGAGGGACCGTCGTCGCCGATGCGGGCTCGAAAGTCCTGGTTCTGCTTCGACGAGTACGTGGTTGCCCTCGGCGCCGGGATCACCGGGTCCAGCGGGCATGCGGTGGAGACGGTGGTCGAGAACCGCAATCTGCATGCTGGGGGCACCAACAAGCTGGTGGTGGACGGTGCTGTCCGCGTTGCCGGCTTGGGTGACACAGTGTCGTTGCCGCGAGCACGCTGGGCGCATCTGGAGGGCGTCGCCGGCTACGTGTTCCTGTCCGGGGCTTCGGTGCGTGCGGTGCGGGAGGCGCGGACGGGATCGTGGCGGGACGTCAACACCGGTGGTTCTCCGACGCCGATCACGCGGCGGTACCTCACCCTTTGGATGGACCACGGGGTCGATCCCACCAACGCGTCGTACAGCTATCTGCTGGCACCTGGTGCGAGCCTCGCGAGAACGCGGGAGCTCGCGCGATCTTCGGCTCTCCGGGTGCTGGCCAACACGGCAGACGTCCAGGCGGTCACGCGGTCCGGTCTGACCATGGCGAACTTCTGGCGCGCGGGGCGCGTCGGCAATCTGTTCGCCGACAATCCTCTGTCGGTGGTCCAGCGGCAGCGCGGCAGAGACTTCGAGTTCGCGCTCTCCGACCCGACCCAACTGGCCACCACGATCCGCCTGCGACTGCTCCTGCCAGGCGCGCGAGTCCTCCAGGCCGACGAGGGAGTAACCACCCGCCGTACGCCGCTGGGCGTGGAGATCACCGTGGACGTGAAGGGCGCCGCCGGCGCCACCCGCGTCGTCAAGGTGCGCCTGGGGTAAGCGAACGAGATGGGGTCTGGACCCCATGGGCCGGCGGTGCGGCGGCGGCGAGACTCGACGGACAAGGTTTGTTGCCGTCGGCGTGGATCGCCGGCGGGACGAGAGTCGAGGTGACTGATGTCCGCACCGCTGGTGATCGACGGGAAACGGGACGGTGTCATGCAGGCAGGTGATATCGCTGTCGGCGTGCCGACCGTGACCGTGACGGACCCGGTGGCCAAGGCGGTGCGGATGATGGCGGTCGGGCGGCTCCCGGGGCTGATCGTCGTGGACGAGCAGTCCCGGCCGACCGCCGTCCTGCCCGGCTCCCAGGTCCTCCGGCTGGCGATCCCCGGCTCCTTCCAGGAGGACCCGATGCTCGCCCGGACCGTCGACGAGGCGAGCGCCGACTCGTTCTGGCGCGAGCTCGGCAACTTGACCGTCGGCGACTGCCTCCCGCGCCAGCCGTTGCGCCCGGCCACGGTTGCGCCCGACGCGACCCTCCTGGAGATCGCCGCGTTGATGGCCCGTCTGCGCAGCCCGCTGGTCGCGGTCGTCGGCGCGGACGGCGTACTGCTGGGTGCTATCACCCTGGAGCGATTACTGACCAGCTTGGCGGTCACCGGTCCCGGCGAGCCGCCGCCGGTCTGACGTGCGGCCGTACCTCGCGCTGGCGATCTTCGCGCTGGCGTTCTTCTTCATCGCCACCGAGAAGGCGAACAAGGTCAAGGTCGTGCTGCTGGCGGCCGCCGCGATGGTCGTGCTCGGGCTGGCGCCCGGCTCGGAGGTCTTCTTCTCCGAGCACGAGGGCATCGACTGGAACGTCATCTTCCTGCTGCTCGGGATGATGATCATCGTCGGGATCATCAAGCAGACCGGCGTCTTCGACTACCTCGGCATCTGGGCGGCCAAACGTTCCCGCGGCGAGCCGTACCGGTTGATGGTGATGCTGATGGTGATCACCGCCATCGCCTCGCCGTTCCTCGACAACGTCACCACGATCATGCTGGTCGCGCCGGTCACGGTGGTGATCTGCGACCGGCTCCGGATCCCGGCCCAGCCGTACCTGATCGCCGAGGTGCTGGCGTCCAACATCGGCGGCGCCGCGACGCTGATCGGTGACCCGCCGAACATCATCATCGGCAGCCGTGCCGGGCTGACCTTCAACGACTTCCTGGTGCACATGGCACCGATCGTGGTGGTCGTGTTCGTCGCCTTCGTGCTGCTGAGCCGGTTCCTGTTCCGCAAGTCGTTCCGCTACAACCCGGACGAGGTCGCCGCGGTGATGGCACTGCAGGAACGCCGGGCGATCAAGGACGGCCCGCTGCTCGTGCGCTGCCTCGTCGTACTGGCCCTGGTGGTCGTCGGCTTCGCGCTGCACTCGGTCCTGCACCTGGAGCCGTCGATCGTGGCGCTCGTCGGAGCCGGAACGATGATCCTGGTCTCGAAGGTCGACGTCCCGGAGGTGCTGCGCGAGGTCGAGTGGGCGACGCTGGTCTTCTTCATGGGCCTGTTCGTGATGGTCGCCGGCCTGGTGCACACCGGGGTGATCGAGACGATCGGTCACTGGGCGGTCGAGCAGGTCGGCGACAACTACCTGGTCGCGGCGACCGCGCTGCTGTTCGGCTCCGGTGTGCTCGGCGCGTTCTTCGACAACATCCCGTACGTCGCCACGATGACGCCGGTGGTCGAGGGAGTCGTTGCCGAGGCCCCGGATCCGGCGACCGGGCAGTCGTTGTGGTGGGCATTCGCCCTGGGCGCCGACTTCGGCGGCAACGGTACGGCGGTGGCCGCGAGCGCCAATGTGGTTGCCCTCGGCATCGCGACGCGGACCGGTCACCACATCACCTTCTGGCAGTTCACCCGGTACGGCATCGTGGTGACCGCGCTGAGCATCGCGATGGCCTGGGTCTACGTCTGGCTGCGGTACTTCGCGTGAACCAGCTCGAGGTCGATGGCGTCGACCAGCACGCCCTCGATCTCCACGCCGTGCCCGGCCTCCCATGCGCTGCGCTCGATCGTCGTCCGCACCCGCAGTACGTCCTCGACGTCGTGATCGGCGAGCAGCCGGCGCAGCAGGTCGCGCACCTCGGCGAGCGTCGTACCGATCGGGTCGGCGAGGGAGCCGGCGACGACCGGGTCGGCAACGCGCAGTACGGCGGTGACCAGAAGCTGGACCTGGACGCCGTCGCGGGTCAGCGCCGAAACCCCGATCGGCAGATGCTGGGCGTCGCGCGGCAGAAGCCGGCACGCGTCGAGGCCGGGGATCCGCAGCGCGAGGCCGGTGGTGACCACCCGACGGACCTGTCCACGCCGAGTGATCACCAGCCAGTGCCGGTTCGGTGCCACCCGCAACGACCCGACCGCCAGCGCCGCCAGGCCGACGACGCCGGTGACAACGAGCCGGTCAGCGGAGTCGCTGGGCGGCAGGGTGGACAGAATCGGAAGGAGACTCATGGTCAGCTCCTCGCTTGGTGCGGCGAGACGGTCGGAGTCCAGGACCGCCCGCCGCGCCTCCAGTCTGGCCGGGCGCGACGGGCAGCGCCATGAGTGCTACCACCCACCTTCGGCGGGCTGCGTGGACAGGACGGACCCGCTGGGCGAAGGTGGAGCGATGACCTCTGGGATGCGGCTACCTCTGTACTGGCGGGTCTGTCTGATCAACGGTTTGCTGTTCGTGGTCGGGACGATGGCGCTCGCGTTCCTGCCGGTGACCGTGTCGGCACGGGTCCTGGTGTCCGAGGCGATCGTGCTGGTGCTCGGGCTGACCGCGATCGTCGGGCTGAACTCGTTGCTGCTGCGGACGTCGCTGGCGCCGCTCGACCGGCTGGTGCGGATGATGGACGAGGTGGACCTGCAGCGGCCGGGGCAGCGGTTGCCGGAGGGCCGCAGCGGGGTGGCGACGAAGCTCGTGCGGAGCTTCAACGCGATGCTGACCCGGCTCGAGACCGAACGCGGGACGAGCAACGCGAAGGCGCTCGCGGCCCAGGAGGCCGAGCGGCATCGGATCGCGCAGGAACTGCACGACGAGATCGGGCAGAGCCTGACCGCCGTACTGCTCGGGTTGAAGCGGCTGTCCGACCGGGTGCCTGCGGAGTTGGCCGACGAGTTCCGGCTGGTGCAGGAGACGACGCGCGCCGGGCTGGACGAGGTCCGTGAGGTCGCGCGGCGGCTGCGGCCCGGCGTACTGGAGGATCTTGGACTGCACAACGCGCTGGCCGCGCTGGCGACCGAGTTCTCGTCGCACGGGATGCGCGTCCGACGGGTGTCGTCGCCGGGGCTGGCGCCGCTGGCGCCGGAGACGGAGCTGGTGATCTACCGCGTCGCCCAGGAAGCGCTCACCAACGCGGCCAGGCACTCGGGCGCCACCGAGGTCGAGGTCTCGCTGCTCCGGCAGGGGAACCACGTGGTGCTCGGTGTCGAGGACAACGGCAGAGGCTTCCGCGGTGGAGCCGAGGGAGGAATCCAGGAAGGCGCCGGCATGCGTGGCATGCGGGAGCGCGCTCTTCTCGTCGCCGGAGAGCTGCGGATCGGGCCCGGGCAGCGTGGAGGAGTCCGGGTGGAGTTGAGGGTCTCGTGATCCGCATCCTGCTGGCCGACGACCACGCGCTGGTACGGCGTGGCGTCCGGCTGATCCTCGACAGCGAGCCCGACCTGACGGTCGTCGCTGAGGCCGGCGACGGCGCGGAGGCGGTCGAGATCGCGCGGACGACGCCGATCGACCTCGCCGTACTGGACGTCGCGATGCCGCGGATGACCGGCCTGCAGGCCGCCCTGGAGCTGTCGCGACGCCGCGAGCCACCGCGGATCCTGATGCTGTCGATGTACGACCACGAGCAGTACTTCTTCGCCGCGCTCAAGGCCGGCGCTTCCGGCTACGTCCTGAAGTCGGTCGCCGACCGCGATCTCGTCGACGCCTGCCGCGCGGCCGGCCGGGGCGAGTCGTTCCTCTACCCGGGCGTGATGAGCACGCTCGTCCGCGACTACCTCGATCGAGTACGCCGGGGGGAGCGGTTGCCCGGCCAGGTCCTCACGCCCCGCGAGGACGAGGTGGTCAAGCTGATCGCCGAAGGCCATTCGTCCAAGGAGATCGCCGGGGCGCTCACGATCAGCGTCAAGACCGTCGAACGCCACCGCGCGAACATCCTGCAGAAACTCGGCATGCGCGACCGCACCGAACTCACCCGCTACGCGATCCGCGCCGGCCTGATCGAGCCCTGACTCACCGCGCCAACTCGGACCGAGAGCTCACCCCAAGCTTCCGCAACACCTTCGCCACATGCTGCTCCACCGTCCGCGGCGACAGGAACAGCACCTCGGCGATCTCCCGATTCGTGTGCCCGCTCCCGAGCAGCCGGGCGACCTCCTGCTCCCGCGGCGACAACTCGGTCCCGTACCCCTTGCGCCCTCGCCGCGACGGCGCCGTCGCACCGCGGCTGCGCAGTTCGTGCCGGCACCGAGCAGCGTCGTACGTCGCGCCCAGGTGATCGAACGAATCCGCCACCACCGCAAGCTCCCTCAGCCCCACCGACTCCTCAACTACAAGCTGACAGCCCGCCGCCCGCTCGGCGACCAGGGCAGCGAAGTACGGCGCCAACACCTCGTCGTACTCCCGCTGAGTCGCCCGATAGAGCGCGATCGCTGCCGTCAGATCGCCGTCGGCCTCGGCCACCTGCGCCCGCCCGCACCCCACAGCGATCCGGCTCAGCGGCGCATCCAGCCCATCGACCTCGAGATCCAACTCATCCAGCACCCGCTGCGCGTCATCCCGCCGTCCGACGGCAAGCAACGCGCCCATCGCCGCCGGCACGATCTCGCCCGCCCAGGCCCAGACCTGCTTGCGCCGAAGCAGCCCCAGCCCACGCTCGGCCGAGTCCACCGCAGCGGGAAGCCGACCGCGCGTCAACTCCATCCACGCCTGCAACGCGAACCCACCCAGCGCCACCGGCGCAATCGCGTCGGCCGGATTAGGCACACCAGTCGCGGCCAGGTGCTCCTCCGCCTCACCCCACTCGCCGCGTGCGACCGCCAACCCGGCCAGGGCGAGCGACACCTCGCTGGTCACCGGGAACAGATCCCGGTACTCGTCGAGCAACTGCCCGGCCCGCTCGTCCAGCCCGGCCCACTGCCCGGTGATCCAATCGACCCGGGCCTGCGTCGACCGCGCCGTACTGACGACGAACGGCGCACCGGAGTCCGTCGCGAACTGCATTCCGCTCCGCAGCAGCTCACCGGCCGTCGCCAGATCGCCGATCGCGGCACAGGCATCGGCCAGGTTGCAGTGCAGCCGGGCCAGCTGCCGCTGCTCGGCCGGTTCCTCGGTCGGCCGGTTCAGTACGGCGAACGCCTCCCAGACCCGCCCGTCGCCGGCGTGCAATCGCGACGCCAGCAGGTTGGCCTGCAGCGACGTGGTGAGCACGGGATCGGTCGTCGTCCGCAGGCCCTCTTCAGCGCGGACCGACCAGCGGCGGGTCTGCTCGAGAGACGCCGTACCGAGCCAGGGCTGCGCCAGCACCGCGACGCCCTTGGCCACCAGGTCGGGACGCGCGCCGAGATCGGGGATCGCGCGTTCGATCTCGGCGCGGCCGGCCGCGACTCCGCCGTCGGCGCGGATCAGCAGCAGACCGGCGTAGAGGCGTACCTCACCGCGTACGGCGGGGGAGAGGCGGTGATCGATGAGCAGCCGGCGGAGCGTGTCCATCGGATCGGTCTGGTCGAGTCCGGTGTACGCCGCCAGACCGAGCTTGGCGGCGAGCCGGTCGACGGCGGCGCTCGGCAGATCCGGCTCGGCGAGCAGGCGCTGGAGCAGCCGGGTCGCGGTCGAGGTGTCGCCGATCTCGGTGCCGCGGTCGGCGGCTGACTCGGCGTACCGGCGCCAGTCCTCGGTCCGGCCGGCGTGCCGGCTGTGCTCGGCCAGCTGCAACTGCGGTTGGGGATCGGCGGTGGCGAGCAGATCCGCGATCCGCCGGTGCAGTCCCTGGCGACGCGGACCTGGCAGGCTGTCGTACACGGCCTGCCGGCCCAGGGCGTTCCGGTACGCGTACCGCCCATCGCCCGCCTCCCGCAGTACGCCGGCCGAGAGCGCTTCGGTGAGCGCTCTCTCGACGAGCTCCGGCGGCAGCTCGGTGATCCCACCCAGCAGCTCGATCGTGACCGGTACGCCGAGCACCGCGGTCGCGCAGCTGACCGCGCGGGCCTCCGGGGCGAGGCTCGACAACCGCTCGTTCATCGCGTCCCGCAGCAGCGCCGGCACCTCGACGTGGTCGAGCAACCGCTGGGTCGTCCGGCCGTCGATCGGTTGCGGCAACGTCCGAACGGCCTCCTCCACGACGAACGGGATGCCCGCGGTCCGCTGGTAGAGCAGCGTGGCCAGGTCCGTGCCGATCGTCTCCGCACCGAGGATCGCGGCGGTCAGCGCGCGGACGCCCGCGACGTCGAGGGGCTCCAGGGCGACGATCGCGCTGGGCAGGCCGATGGGCGGCCGGTACGCCGTACCGAGTGGTGGTCCGGTGGTCAGATCCTCGCGGCGGTAGGTGACCACGACGGACAGGTTGTCCGGCGGATCGGTCATCAGGAAGCGCAGCAGCTGGCGCGACCCGTCGTCGGCCCAGTGCAGATCCTCGATCACCAGCAACGCGGGGCCGGCCGCCGTCAGCAGTTCCCGGACCGCCCGGAACACCTGATGCCGCTCGGTCGCGGGATCGCCGGCGGGCCGACGAGCCTCGGGGAACCGGTCGGCCAGCTCCGGCAGCAGCGGCCGGAGCACGGCGGTGAGCGGCGAGAAAGCGCTCTCTGTACGCTCCGGGAAGTCTCTCAGCGCCTCGATCACTGCGCCGTACGGGAACGGTTCGCGCAGGGGCTGGCAGTAGCCGATCAGCCGGTGGAGTCCGGTGGTCTCCGGCTGCTGCAGCAGCTCCCGGACCAGGCGGCTCTTGCCGATGCCGGCCTCACCCTCGATCAGCGCGACCGACGCGCCACGGCCGACCGTGCCGGTGAGCAGGCGCAACTCGGCCTCCCGGCCGACCAGCACCGGTGAACTCGTTCGGACCAACCGATCGATCGCGCGGGCCATGGGCAGCTCCCGGTCCAGGTGGAGTGAGCCTAGACCGCGGCGGCGGCAGGGGAAACCGATCACGCGTGTCCAAAAGTCGCGTACCCCTACCTACTGCCGCCCGGATTGTTCGGCTCCGGGCCCCGGGCAACAGTGTCCGGACCGGTCGCCCGCCCTCCCGTCCCCGGCGGCCGCGCTCCGGCGGCCGCCCGCCGCCGGGTGGAACGAACGGAGATGACATGACCGCCCATCTGTCTGTGCGTCACGGGGCCTTCGGCGCGATCGCGTGCGTCGGCCTGGCGTTGCTCGGCCCGCCCACCGCCGGCGCGGCCACCGTGCCCGAAAACCTGAGTCCTTCGATCCGCAGCGCCGGAGCCCCCGGCGCGATCCCCGGCCAGTACATCGTCGTCCTGAAGGACGGCGCCCGCAGTACCGCGTCGACCTTGGCCACCCGGTACGGCGGCCAGGTGAAGCTCACCTACACCACCGCCCTGCGCGGCTTCTCCGCGCGGCTGTCCGAGGCCGAGGCGCTCCGCCTGGCCGCGGACCCCGAGGTCAAGTACGTCGAGCAGGACGGCATCGCCAAGGCCGTCGACACCCAGCGCAACCCGACCTGGGGCCTGGACCGGATCGACCAGGCCAACCTGCCGCTCAACCAGGCCTACACGTACACGACGAAGGCCACGAACGTCACGGCGTACATCGTCGACACCGGGATCTACAAGACGCACTCCGACTTCGGCGGCCGCGCCACGGACGGCTACGACTTCATCGACAACGACGCCGTCGCCCAGGACTGCAACGGCCACGGCACCCACGTGGCCGGGACGGTCGGCAGTACGACGTACGGCGTGGCGAAGGGCGTCGCGCTGGTCGGCGTCCGGGTGCTCAACTGCCAGGGCCAGGGCGAGTGGTCGCAGGTGATCGGCGGCATCGACTGGGTGGCGAAGAACGCCAAGAAGCCCGCGGTCGCGAACATGAGCCTCGGCGGCGAGGCGAACTCGTCGGTCGACGACGCGGTCAAGCGCGCCGTCGCCACCGGGGTCAGCTTCTCGGTTGCTGCGGGCAACGACAACGGCGCCAACGCCTGCAACACAACCCCGGCCCGGACGCCGGAGGCGATCACCGTCGGCTCGACCGACAACCAGGACAACCGGTCGGGCTTCTCCAACCTGGGCTCGTGCCTGGACCTGTTCGCGCCCGGCTCGGGCGTCACCTCGACCTGGAACAACGGCGGGACCAACTCGATCAGCGGTACGTCGATGGCCACCCCGCACGTCGCCGGCGCGGCCGCGCTCTACCTGGCGGGCAATCCGACCGCCACCCCCTCCGCGGTCGCCTCGGCGCTGACCACCAACGCGACCCCGAACGTGGTCAAGAACCCGGGCAGCGGCTCGCCCAACAAGCTGCTGAACACGACCTTCATCGGCGGCGGCGACCCCGAGCCGCCGACCTGCGCAGGCGGCGCGAGCACGGAGGACGCCGCGATCCCGGACGCCGGCGCGGCCGTCTCGACCGCGACCACGATCACCGGTTGCGACGGCAACGGCACCAGCGCGACCAGCGTCAAGGTCGACATCAACCACACCTACACCGGTGACCTGCAGGTCGACCTGGTCGCGCCGTCGGGCGCCGTACTGAACCTGCGTCGTCCCGGCGGCGTCGGATCGGCCGACGGGCTGCACCAGACCTTCACCGTCAACACGTCGGGGGAGAAGCGCAACGGCACGTGGAAGCTGCAGGTCAAGGACGTCTACCGCTTCGACACCGGCACGCTCGACGGCTGGTCAATCAACTTCCAGCCGACCGCGGTCAGCTACGAAGGCGACGTCGTACCGGCTCGGCACGACGGTCCGGGGGCGTCGTTCTACAACGGGCAGAACGCGACGGTGAGCGAGTTCCCCGCGATCATCGCCGGACTGCGGGCCGGTGGGACCCGGCCGCAGGGCCAGACCTGCACCGGCTCGGTCGTTGCCCCGCGCAAGATCCTGATCGCCGCGCACTGCGCCGACGCGGCGGGGGAGAAGAGCTTCCTGTACGGGCTCGACGACCTGAACGCCGGCGGCGGCACGCGGGTCGCGGTGGTCGACTACAAGAAGCACCCGCGGTACGTGAACTTCGACCAGGGGTACGACGTCGCGGTGGTCACCACGGCTCAGGACATCCCGGTGGCCGGTGGCCAGTACGCGCAGGTCGCGACCTCGGCCGACGCCGGACTGGAGCGGCCGGGCGGCAGCGGGCTCGGCTTCGGGTACGGCAAGAAGGACTTCGACGACACCAGCCGCGACGTCACGCTCGACAAGGCGACGCTGCCGGTCGTCGACGGATCGCAGGTCTGCAACGGCGTCGGCGCCGGGTTCAAGCCCGCGACGATGGTCTGTGCCGGGTACGCCGACGGCCGCACCACGATCCTTCCCGGCGACAGCGGCGGCCCGTTGATCGTCCAGGGCAAGGTCATCGGGGTCGCGTCCTGGAGCCGGTCGGACTTCCGCTGGTACAGCGTCTACGGGCGGCTGACCAACGAGATGGGCGACTGGGTCAAGCAGCAGATCGGCGACGCGCCGCCGCAGGCCGACTTCCGGGTCGGTGTCCAGCCGGCCGCGGTGAAGGTTGCTGCTGGCAAGTACATCTCGACCACGGTGACCAGTACGGCGGGGCAGAGCGGCGCCGAGAACGTCAGCCTGACCGCGTCCGGTGTCCCGTCGGGGGCGAAGGCAACCTTCCAGCCCGAGTCGATCAGCACCGGCGCGGCGGCCAAGCTCACGCTGGAAGCCGGTACGGCGCCCGCAGGGAATCACACGGTCACGATCACCGGGACCAACGCCGCCGGCAAGACGTCGACGGCGACGCTCACCCTCACCGTCGAGGGTGATCAGCCGCCGACCGGCGACGTACAGGTCACTGCCACGCCGTCGAGTGGTTCGGTCGCTCGGGGCCAGCTGGCCCAGACGACGGTGAAGGCCTCCGGTGGCACCGGCAACCTGACGCTGACCGCCACCGGCGCTCCGGCCGGCACGCAGGTGTTCTTCAACCCGGCGACGATCGGGCAGAACGGGTCCAGCAACGTCTGGTTCTTCACCAACTTCCAGACGCCCGCGGGCACCTACCCGATCACGGTCACCGCGCGGTCGGCGGACGGGAAGACCGGTACGACGAGGTACACGCTGACGGTCACCCGCTGACGGTTCGGGTTGCTGTGTGAACGCCGGGTCACCCTTCGGGACGGCCCGGCGTTCGGGTCGCGCCGCGGGCGTCGTACGGGCAAGCTTGGACACGATCCGGAAATCCCTTTCCGACCGTGCGCAGAGAGGACCGACCGATGCTCGAGCCCGTCGTCGCCAAGGGTCAGCTGACCGAGACCGACCGCTTCATCTTCGAGTCGTGGGGCTACTTCGTCATTCCGAACGTCCTGAGCAAGGAGGAGGCGGCCGAGGCCTACGACGTTTCGCAACGGCTGCACGAGAGCCGCGACCGCGAGTTCGGCCAGATCGGGCGGACCTACGAGAGCGAGCCGGCGCTCGAGCGGCTGATCGACCATCCTGACGTGCTTCCGAAGGTGCAGGGACTGCTCGGCGATCGATTCGTGCTGCAGGCCGGCTGGAACACCATGCAACCCGCGCACGCGGGCAACGGCGGCTGGCACCAGGACGGATCGTCCGCCTTCGACTTCAAGGACCTGGGCTACCCGGTGCCGCTGATCCAGCTCCGGGTGTCGTACCTGCTCACCGACCAGACCGTGCCCGGTATGGGCAACATGGAACTGATCCCCGGCAGCCACCGTTCACGGGTCCCGCTGCCCGACTCGATCCGTCAGAGCAAGGGCGACATCGGGATCGGTCATGTCATCTGTGCCGAGGCCGGGTCCGCGCTGGTGTTCCACAACGGCGTCTGGCACCGGACCTTCCGCCACGACGGCGATTACGACCGCTTCACCACTCATTACGTCTACAGCCCGCCGTGGGTCCGCGCGGCGGACCGCTTCGGCAACGACCCCGAGTTCCTCGAGCGCACGACACCCCTGCGCCGCGCCCTGATGGGAGAGTTCGCCCGCCCGGACGCACCGTTCGGCGCCAACTACGAGCCACTCCCGATCTGACCGACCCCGATCAGCCGGCCTCCCGCTCGGGAGGCCGGTGCACCAGCACCCGTCCTTCAAGTACCGGCCACCGACTCAGTTCTGTCGGGTTCCCGGTGAGTCGCGGTCAGATCGCGCACTCGATACAAGCAGTCGCCGTCGGCCGGGCCAACAGCCGCTCGACGGCGATCGGCCGTCCGCAGTCCGAGCACACGCCGTACCCACCCCTCTCCAACCGCCCCAACGCACCGTCCAACTCCTCCAACCGCTGACGCGCGTCCTTCAGGAACGTCCCCGTCTGCGACCGCTCGAACGCGATCGTCGACCCCTCCGGATCGTGCTCGTCGTCGGTCGACACCAGCCGCGACGCCTCGACGATCGCCTCGAGATCACCGGAGAGCGCGCTCACCCGATCCGCCGTCCGGGCACGCTCCGCGGTGAGCAGCGCGCGCAACTCGTCGTCGGCCGGTGGCATTCGGATCTCCTTCAGTACTCTGCGCCCATGATCACCTGTGTTGTCGAGTACGTCATCGACCCGGCGAAGATCGCACAGTTCGAGGAGTTCGCGCAGCGCTGGATCGAGCTGGTCAACCGGCACGGCGGGACCCACCACGGCTACTTCCTGCCCTCGGAGGGTTCGTCGGACAAGGCCCTGGCGCTGTTCAGCTTCCCGAGCCTGGCGGCGTACGAGGAGTACCGGCAGCTCTTCGGCGTCGACCCCGACTTCGTCGCCGCCGACCGGATCCGCGACGAGTCGGGCTGCGTCCTGCGCTACGACCGGTCGTTCATGCGGCCGTTGCTGCCGTAGACGAGCGGACGGGCCGCAGGCGTGGTGCCTGCGGCCCGTCCGAGAGGTGGCGCTGCTACTGGATGTCGTCGTCCTGACCGTCCAGCCCGTCGAGCTTGTCCTTGGCGAAGTCCGTGCCCTTGTCGATCTTGTCGCCGTGCTCGCCGCCGGTCTTCTCGTCGGCGAAGTCACCGGCCTTGTCGAGCCCGTCGCTGACCTTGTCGCCGTGGTCGTCGACCGCGCCGGTGGCCTTGTCCTTGAGGTTGTCGAAAACGCCCATGTCGCCGGACTTCCTTCCTGGTTGTCGCGCCCGGCCGGTTCATCGCCCCCTCCGCAGGGCAGCGAGACCGGACGCTGCTGACAGGTCGTACGACGGTCTGGTGCCCATCCGACCCGTTGCCAAACGCAAGCGGATGAACCCGCTGGTCAGAGCGGAACGCCTCCTGTCCGAAGGGTTTCCGTGGGCAGATTGTTGCCTGTTTCATCAGGTTTCCGCGCTAAAAGGTGGACGCGACAACCTTCGCGGCGCCGGCCACCAGCCGGTCGTCCTTCTCCGCCTCGGCCGTGCGCCGGTTGGAGAACACCGCGACCACGATCGGCGCCCGTCCCGGCGGCCAGACGACGGCGATGTCGTTGCGGCCGCCGTACGTCGAGGCCGAGCCGGTCTTGTCGCCGATCACCCACCCCTTCGGGAAGCCGGCCCGGATCATCGTGTCGCCGGTGGTGTTCGTCTTCAGCCAGGTGGTCAGCTGGGTGCGCTCCGGTGCGTCCAGCACGTTGCCGAGCACGTACGCGCGCAGATTCTTGGCGAAGGCGCGCGGCGTACTGGTGTCGCTGGTGCTCTTCGGGTCCCAGTTGCTCAGCGTCGGTTCGATGTTCTCCATCTGGGTCACGGTGTCGCCGAGGCCCTGCAGGATGGCGTCGAGTGCCTTGGGGCCGCCGAGCTCGGTGAAGAGGAGATTGGCGGCGGCGTTGTCGCTGTAGCGGACGGTCGCGTCGCAGAGCGCCGACAGCGTCATGCCGGTCGCGACGTGCTTCTCGGTGACGGGGGAGTTGGGGACCAGATCCGCTGTGGAGTACTTGATCAGCTTGGTCATGCCGGGGAGCTTCTTCTGCCGGAGAACGGCGCCGCAGGCAAGGGCCTTGAAGGTCGAGGCGTAGGCGAAGCGGGCGTCGGCGTTGTAGGCGATCTCCTGACCGTTGCCGGTATCAACGGCGTACACGCCCAGGCGCGCGTCGAACTGCTTCTCCAGCTGCTTGAACTGACTTGTGTACGGCGTGGCCGCTGCTGTCGCCGTACTAGTAGTACTGCTGACAGGTGCTGCGGGGGAGGAGCTGTCCGAGGTGTCGGCGCCACACCCTGCGACAGGCGCCACCGTCAACGCGATCACCGTCGTGACGATCCTGCGAGTCCTCTGCTGAATGGTCGACCTCCCGTTCTGGCTCGTCCACCGCGACGAGCTTCCCCGCTACTCCACCCGCCCGGACCCATGCAGGTCCAATGCGCAAACGCTTGTTCTGATGCTGGTTCGGCATACCATGATGCAGGTGGATCTGGTCGGAGCATGTCGCGCCTTCGTCAGCGTGAGCGAACGGGGGAGCTTCACCGTGGGCGCCGCCGCGCTGCGGATGTCCCAGTCGGTCGCGTCCCGCCGCGTCGCCGCCCTCGAGGAGCGGTACGGCGAACGCCTCTTCGAACGCACGGCCCGCCGAGCCGTCCTCACCCCGTTCGGTCGCGAGCTGCTGCCCGCGGCCCGCCAGCTCGTCCGCACCGCCGACGTACTCGACCATGAAGCCGAGGTCGCCAAGCGGCGCCCGTGGCGCCTCGCCGTACCGGGTGTCTGCTCCACCGCCTCGCTGGCCCAGCTGATCGCCGAGGCGCGGCTTCACGACGTCGTACTGGAAGTCCAGGTCGCGTCCGCCTCCGAACGAACCGACCTCCTGCACTCGCAACAGGTCCGAGCCGCCCTGCTGGCCACCCCGCCCGACGAGTCCCAGTGGTCGGTTCCCTTGGGTCTGGCCGGCGACCTCGAGGTCACCCGCGTCTTTATTGCCACCCTGCGCCCACCCCGTACGACGACCGCCCGGTCGCGGACGTCCTCCCCGCCCGCGCGGCGGATCTGGATCCAGCCCGAGGACGACGTACCGCACATCCGTGACCCGCTCACGCGGCTCCGCGACGCCGCCGGCCTGCGCCCCACGCAGGTCGCGATCGCCCCCGACCTGACCACCGCCGTCGCCGAGACCCTCTGCTCCCGCGACCTCCTGCTCTGCTCACCCGACCAGGCCGCAGGCCTCGGCCTGACCTGGCGCCCGATCGGCGACCTCACCCTGACCCGCGGATTCGCCCTCACCGCAGCCCCCGCGGTCGACGTCGACTTCTTCCACACGCAGCTGTCCGACGCCGTCGCCCGATGCCTCGGAGTACAACCATGACCGAAAGCCTGCTTCGCGCCGTACGCCAAGAACTCACCGACGGTGGTCTCGAGGCCGGCCTCCTCGTCCGCGATCTGCAGACCGGCGACGAGCTCGGCCTCGACCCCGACGTACCACTCCCGTCGGCCTCCCTCGTCAAGGTCCCGCTGGCGCTGGCCACCCTCGAACGCATCCACCGCGGCGACCTCGACGGCGCCCGGACGATCGAAGTCCCACCCGGCCAGATCGCCGTCCCCGGCCCGACCGGGCTGAGCCGGTTCCGCCACCCGTCCTGGATCGCGATCGACGACCTGATCTACCTCAGCACCTGCCTCAGCGACGGTACGGCGGCCGACGCGCTCTTCGACCTCACGCCACCGTCGTACGTCACCGATCTCCTCCGCAGCTGGGGCCTCGACGGCATCTCGGTCCGCCACCCGATGAGCGACCTCACCGACACCCCCGCCGACCGCCTCGACGAGACCCACCTCGCCCACACCCTCGCAATAGATGCCGCCAGCAACATTCCACAGCTCGACCCCACCCGCGCCAGCTCCGGCAGCGCCCGCGCGTACACCGACCTGCTGCAAGCCCTCTGGACCCCGTCCGCCATCCCGGCCCCGATCGCAGCGTCTGTCAGGAGTCTGATGGCCCACAACCTCCACCGCCAGCGCCTGACCCCCGACTTCTCCTCCGACGCCACCACCTGGTCCTCCAAGACCGGCACCCTCCTCAACCTCCGCCACGAGATCGGCGTCGCCGAACACGCCGACGGCACGTCGTACGCCGTCACCGTCCTCACCCGCTCCACCGTCCCCGCCGCCACCCAACCCGCCGCCGAGTCCCTGATGTCCACCGCCGCCCGCACCCTCCACGACCACCTCCGCCAACTCTGACCCACCACCACACCCGCCCCACCAGCCCCACCCTCCTCCCCACGACACCCCCAGCCCCCCGATGTGAATTTCCCCCAGAACCTTTGCTACTGTTCTCCGGTCGGCGCCACTAACTAGTGCGCGGACCACCCGTCCGGGTGGCGGAATAGGCAGACGCGCTAGCTTGAGGTGCTAGTGCCCTTTACGGGGCGTGGGGGTTCAAGTCCCCCCTCGGACACGCAACTTTGTTCACACGCGGGTTGATGGAGACATCAGCCCGCGTTTTTGCGTTGTCGTACGTCATCGCGCTTCAACGGCCCTCTTCTCGGCGGCCGTGGCCGTTGTGCTGACTCGCCGGCCCCTCGGGGTCCCAGCCGGCTTCGAGCGCCCGCTGCAGCCGCACTCTGGTCGCCTCGGCCGCCTCAGCTTGCGCGACTAGACTTACATACGTTAGTTTACGGGTGTATCACCGATCGGTCAGATCGCGAGTCCCGTGAGGAAGGAAGATCCTGATGAGCGCACGAGGCAAGCTGTTGAAGTGTGTTGGGGTTGCCGCACTCGGTGCGGTGGTGTCGGTGGCTGTCCAGCCGGCGGCGATGGCTGGTGGGAGTCGTCCGGCTCCCCGGAACCTGCAGGCCTGCGGTGGGGTGACGGTCGACAGGAAAGCCCCGGTGATCAGTACGGCGAGCGTTGTGGTCAAGGCGCCGCTGACGAAGATCTGGAGGCTGCACACCGACGTCGACCAGTGGTCGCAGTGGATTCCCGAGATCACTCCGGCCAAGAAGAAGACGCCGGGTCCGCTGCGGGCGGGATCGGTGTTCGAGTGGTCGCCGCAGAACATGAAGGTCGAGTCGAAGGTCGTGAAGGTGAAGACCCTGCGGTGTACCGCGTGGGGCGCTCCGGTGAACGGCATCACCGGCGTTCACCTGTTCACCTTCAAGCCGGTGCGCGGCGGTGTACTCGTCACTACTGAGGAGTCCTGGGCCGGCCCTCCGGTCGACGCTGACGTGGCCGGTGCCCAGGCCAGTCTCGACGCCGGTCTGAAGGACTGGGTGCTTCGCCTGAAGACCACTGCCGAGAAGGGATCCGTCTGCTCCTGATCACGACAGGAGAAGACGCAACCTCGCCTTCGCGGTGTAAATTTACGCAGATGAACCCAACCGGCGCGACCGAGCCCACTGCGGTCGAGCGAGCGCACGTTCGCAATCGTCGAGGCCAGGGCGGCCGCCTGCGGGAGGACATCATCGACGCGGCCGTGGCGCTTCTCGACGAGACCGGAGACGAGCGGTCGATCACCTTGCGGTCGGTCGCTCGCAAGGTGGGCATCGCCGCTCCGTCGATCTATCCGCACTTCTCCGACCAGCCGAGGATCATGCTCGCGGTGGTGCAGCGGGAGTTCGCCGGCTTGGAGGCCTATCTGCGGAAGGCTGTCGAAGAAGCCGGTGACGAGCCACGGGATCGCTTGCTCGCCATCTGCCGGGGCTATCTCGAGTTCGCGCGAAAGTATCCTCAGCGGTATCGCACCATGTTCGGCGGTCTGTGGATGCCGCCTCTGGGTGAGGGCCACTCGTTGTCCGAAGAGGACACGTTGACCCTTGGCCAAGGCGCTATCCAGCTCCTCGTCGACGCCTTGGCCGAGTGTGTCGCTGCCGGGCAGTCCGAGATCACGGACCCGCCTCTGGATGCCGTGGTGTTGTGGATGAGCCTGCATGGTCTCGCGCACCAGCGGGCCGTCAGTCGCGGCTTCCCCTGGCCCGAGCACAGCATCGCTGACGCGATGGTGACCCGGATCGCGCGCCTGACAGAAGCCTGATCAGGCGGAGCCGGTGCGTGCGGCTGACCTGTCGCTTCGGAGAATGCTGTACGAGACCATGTCGTGGTACTCGCCGCTGCGGAACTGGGCGCCTCTGAGGATGCCTTCACGAACGAACCCGGCCTTCTCCAGAGCGCGTTGCTCGGCGAGGTTCAGGATGTTGGTCTGAGCATCGATCCGGTGCACCTCGGTGTGGTCGAAGAGGTACTCGACCAGAAGTTCCTGGGCGCGGGTACCGATGCCCGCGCCCTGCGCTTCGGGGACCAGGCCGATGCCGATGTTCCAGCCGCGGTTGAGTGGACCGAAGGGCGTCGACCGCCAGGTGACCGAACCCACCGCCTCTTCGCCGCGCCGGACCATCAGTGTTCCCGAGTCCGCGCCGAGCAGCCCGTCCTGTGACCACCGGCGCTGTGCCCGGGCGGGATCGGCGTACCCGAACCACTCGAAGGCTGAGCCGGCCGCCGGCCAGGTGTTGTGCAGCCGTGCAAGGAGGGACAGGTCAGCCTCTGTGACCGGATACAGCTGTACCTGTTCAGCCATAGTACGGAATCCTCTCCGGGCGTCGTGACGACGTCTTGTTGGTCCAGTTGGCGGCGATCCGTCTGACGGCGTGTTCGGCGATCATAATGGCCGGGCCTTGCGTGTTGCCGCGGGACCGGTTCTGGTCCTGGGCGTAAGTACGGCGGGCCGTCTTGTCAGTTGTTCTGCTCGTCGCGCCAGGAGATCCAGCGGCGGATGGTGCCGAGGTCGTAGTCGGGGCCGCTGGTGGTGATGGTGAAGAGACTGGCGCCGAGCTCACGCAGGCGCGGGCCGGCTTCCCAGGGATCGCCTCCGGTGTGGACGGAGATTTCGATCGTCGAGAAGTCACGGTCGATCTCGGCGCAGTAGCGTTCGAGCAGGCCGAGCTTGCGCACGAGGTCCTCGCCCTCGGCGAAGGTGTTCCAGATGTTCGCGTGCCGGGCGACGATGCGGAGCATCTTCTGCTCACCGCCTCCGGCGACGAGGATCGGCATCGGGCCCGTCGGCGGCGGGTTCAGCGCGGTGAGGCGCTTCTCGATCCGCGGTAGAGCGGCGGCGAGGTCGGCGATCCGTCGACCGGGCGACGGGAAGTCGTAGCCGTACTCGAGGAATTCACGCTCCTTGAAACCGGCGCCGATCCCCAGGACGACGCGACCACCGCTGATGTGGTCGACGGTTCTGGCCATGTCGGCCAGGAGGTCGGGGTTGCGGTAGCTGTTGCAGCTGACAAGCACCCCGAGACCGATCCGGGTGGTCTGCTCGGCCCAGGCGCCGAGGACGGTCCAGCCTTCGAAGTGCGGGGCGTCGGCTTCCTTGCCCAGGGGGAAGAAGTGGTCCCAGGTGAAGAGGATGTCCGCGCCCACGTCCTCGACCGCGGCTGCGGCGCTCCGGATGTCGGCGTACGCCGCTCGCTGTGGCGCGACCTGAGCACCGATACGGACAGGTTTCACGGAGGGCTCCACCACTCTCGGGTCGCAGACGCTTTATGCCGTAAAGCTAGGATGCGTCGGGGTGTACGGTGATCCGGTGAGCAGGAATTCTCCGGATGCGTCGAAGCCCACGCTGTCGGCGGCGCAGATCCTGAAAGTAGCGGTGTCGCTCGCCGATCGCGAAGGCCTGGAGTCGGTGTCGATGCGCCGGCTGGGGCGCGAACTGTCGGTGAGCCCGATGGGGTTCTACTGGCACTTCAAGGACAAGGACAGTCTGCTCGACGCGATGACCGAATCGGTGATCGCGATGGGTCGGTTCGACGACCTGCCGGGAGCGGCCTGGGACGAGAGGTTGCGCCGGGTCCTGCTCGCGCTGGTGACCCAGCTGCGCGACCACCCCTGGGTGGGCCGGCTGGTGATCGAGCGACTCGTTCCGTTGCCCAGGTTCCTGGCCGCACTGGAGATCATGCTCGACAGCGCCCGGCAGGCAGGTCTCAGCCCGCAGGACGGCGCGACGCTGATCCAGCTCGCGACGCAGTCTGCCGTGGCGCTCGTCGAGCACGCGCCGGATCTCAAGACGAAGCCGCCGAAACAGTCGAGCCAGTACGCCGCGGAACGCGACGAACTCGCCGGGCCGGCCTCCGAGCAGTACCCGAACATCCGGGCCGCGGCAGGACCGTTGACCGGCCGGCAGAACGTCGAGGACTACTACCGGCTGGGCATCGACATGATCGTCCTCGGCATCGGCGCGGTCGCGCGCCAGTCGAACCGCGCCTCGTAGTCCATCGCCCGCCGGGACGAACAAGCCGTCCCGCCCCGGGGACGGCCGGCGCCACGTCCGGGTCCGTGTTTGACGACGGCTTGAACTTTACGGCGTACGGTGTTGTAGTAGCTTTACGCCGTAAATGACTATCTGGGGGATGCCGTGCCCGCTCGGACACAGAACGATGCGCGCCTGTCCGACGCGGTGCGGACCGCAGGGCAGTCTCTGCGCCGCTCGGGCCTTCTCGCGCCGGAGTTGCCACCGATCTTGTTCATCGCGGTCGCCAGCAGCACGGGCTTCTGGTGGGGGATGGGCGCCGGAGTCGTGGTGCTCGGCTGCATCGTGGTCGTGGCGCACCGCCGGCGCTGGCCGAAGGCAACAGTCGTCAGCGGCGCCGTCGGGCTCAGCATCGCGGCGACCATCGCCCATGTCACCGGAGTGGCCGCGGGCGGTCTCGTCGCCGACATCTGCATCGACCTGGCGCTGGGGAGCGTCCTCGTCGGATCTGTCGCCGTACGACGTCCTCTGTTCGCAGTGCTGTGGGGCCTCGTACGCCGTCGATCGCTGCTGCGTCAGGTCGATCGCCGGGCCCGGGCCGTTTTCAACCTCACGACCATGACAGCCGGGGCCGCCCTAGTGGTGCGTGCGGTCGCGCTGGGCGTCGTCTACCTCAACGAGGAACCTGTTGCTTGGCTGCTGATCGTCAGGATCGCCCTGGGTCTGCCCGTGACACTCATCGTCATCGCAGCCGCGTACGCCGCCGGTGGTCTCGAGAACACCCGTGCAGTCAGGGAAGGAGAGGACTGACGGTTCGTCAGACGTGTTTGGGTGCGGCTCGGCGTAGGGCGCTGATCGTGGTGCCGCGGCGCCGGTGGAACAGGTCCCGGAGAGTGCTGACGTTGAGATAGCCGACTCGGGTGGCGATCTCGGCTGCCGTCAGGTTGGTGGTTCGCACCAGCTGGGTGGCCTTGTCGAGACGGATCTCGTTGATGAAGTCCACCGGGCTCATGCCCAGGACGTCGGCGGTCGTCCGTTGCAGGGTGCGCTCGGAGACGCCGAGGTGGTGGGCCGCGCTGGCGATCTGGATCGGCTGAGCGAGGTGATCGCGGACCCAGCGTTCGAAGGCGCTGGTGATCGGGTCGTAGCCGGCCATGACCGCGGGGATCGCGAACGCGGCCTGACTGGCCTTCGATCCGATCAACAGGTAGCGATCCACCAGGTCGGCCAGGGCGGGGTTATGCGACCTGATGATCGCGAGGCCCAGATCGATGTGGGAGAAGGCCGCCCCTGCTGTCGTGACCCCTTCACTCTGGCTGATGACCAGGCCCTCCTGCAGGTCGACTTTCGGGTAGCGGCGTCTGAACACCGGCGCCAGCCACCAGCTCGTGGTGGCCGTTTCGCCGTCGAGAACACCGGACTCCGCGAGGAAGAAGGTCCCCGTGCACGCCGCGGCGATCTCGACGTGCTCCGCGCGGGCCTCGCAGAGCAGCTCCAGGATCGGCCGGTTCCGCGCACTGGTGACCCGTTCGAGCAGCCCGGTGGCCTCTTTGGTGTTCACCGCCGGCATCACCAGGACGTCCGGCAGCCGCGTGAGGCTTGGGATCGGCGTCGTCGGAGCGCGGTGCCCGAACCCGGTCCGCACCTCGGCGCCGAGGCCGATCGGCGTCACCGTCCACGGCTCGGAGCCGGCGTCGGTCTCCAGCCGCAGCGACGCGGCCGTGCCCAGGACCTCCAGGAGCGCGGTCAGACCGAAGTCGGCCACGTCGTCGACTGCGATCAGCCCGACCTCCACAACCGTTCCTCCCCGTGACCGGCAACCTGCGATGAAGTGACCGTAGCCCGGATCGGACGCGAATGGTGTCAAAAGCGTCGCATTCACTGCTGCCGATTTCGCCGGACGGCTCCTATCGTTTGTCTCGGAGTACAGCAAACCGCTCCCCATCTCGTTGCGACATCTCTCACGCCGGCGCGTCGAGCACCGCCCCAATGTCGCGAGGAACTCCTCTCTTGCAGCCCACCGGTTGCCCAGCCTGTTCGTGGCATCTCTGTGCCCTCTGGCAGGAGGCCTCTCCGCGTCTTCTTCCGCCTGCTTACCGGCGGTTCCGTTCCGGTCTTTCCCACCGGAAATCAGCCGTTTAATTCACCCGAATTCACGGCGGCATCAGTTCACAACGCCACCACGTGGCAACGAAGGAGTCCCCTGTGTTCCGACACGGAACGGCACCGCCATCCCTCTCGGCAATCCGGCGCAGGTGGGGAGTACTTGTCCTCACCTTGTCGCTGACCGCCCTCGGCCTGACCGCGGCGGAGTCCACCGCGACCGCGGCTCCGCTCGAAGCGACGCAGACGACCGCCGACAACTGGGTCGGCAGCTGGTCGGCCACCCCGATGACACCGCTCGGCCCGGACAACACGCTCGGCATGCCCCTCACCTTCGTCAACCAGACCCTCCGGCAGATCGTGCGCCCGCACCTCAGCGGTGAGGTGGCCCGCGTGCGACTCACCAACCGGTACGGCACCCAGCCGATCACCTTCCAGGACGCGAAGATCGCCAAGCAGGTGCCCGGAACGGACAACCTGCCGGCCGGTCTCGGCCTCCCGCCGCTGCCGACCAGCATCACCGACTTCCCCGGTCAGCTGGTGAGCGCCGCGACGCTGGCCGGAGCTGTGCAGGGAGCGGCCTTCGTGCCCGGTTCCAGCAAGCCGCTGACGTTCGGCGGCGCCACCTCGGTCACCATTCCGGCCGGCCAGGACCGTTACTCGGACCCGGTTCCTTTCGCGGTCCGCGCGCTGGAGAACCTCGTCATCGACTTCTACGTCCCGAACCTGACCGGGGCGTCGACGCAGCACACCATCGGGAACCAGATCAATTACCTCGCGCTGGGAAATGTCAGCGGGGTGAACCCGGTCCTGCCGTTGACGTCCGTTCCGTTCTTACCGAGCGGAATCTCGTACTACTTCCTCAGCGGTGTCGACGTGGTCGGTGCTCCGACGGCCCGCAGCGTCGTCACGCTCGGCAACTCGCTCACCGACGGACTGATGTCCACCATCAATGCCAACAACCGCTATCCGGATTTCCTGACCGAACGGCTCCAGAATTCCGCGGCGTACAAGGACGTGTCGGTTCTGAATGAAGGAGTTGCCGGTCAGCGGCTGCTGTTCAGCAACATCGGCCCGAGTACCCTGAATTCACTCGACCTCAATGTGCTCTCCCGGCCCGACGTGAAATACATCGTGCTGGAGACCGGGATCAACGACCTGGCCAATCCGCCGTTCATCGGAATCCCGGGCCGGCACCCGGAACCGATCACCGCCCAGCAGGTCATCAACGGCATGCAACAGGTCATCACGGCCGCGCACGCCCGGGGCATCAAGGTCTACGCCACCACGATCACCCCGGCCGGGGACCTGACCCGCCCGGCTCGCGGCCTGTTCACCACCTACTCGCTGCCTGACGTCGTCGCCAAGCGGCTCGCGGTGAACAACTGGATCCGCACCAGCGGTGCGGCGGACGCCGTCATCGACTTCGACGCGACGATCCGCGACCCGCTCAACACCAACTCGCTGAGGATCCCCTTCGCGAGCGTCGACAACCTGCACCCCAACGACGCCGGCTACAAGCTGCTCGCCGACTCGATCGACCTGTCCCTCTTCAACTAAGCACCACGGCACGCTGCCCGCGGGGCGCGACGCGGCCAGCGTCGAGCCCCGTGGGGCGCTGTCGGAAACGCTGTTGAACACGTCGTATCCGCCACTGTTGGACGGGGGTACCGGATTCCTACTGTGAGTCCGGTACCCGCAACTATGAGAGGAGTCACCAATGGACGAGTTCGCCACCGCTGACGCTGCCGAAGGCGGCCCGGTGCCCGACGCACTGAAGGCCTTGTTCAACGACGCCGACGGCGTGAAGGTGCAGCCGCTGCCCTGCGCGCTGCCGGACGAGAAGTCGATGGGCGTGCACTTCACCGCAGGAGCCCGAACGGTGCCGCACCGCCACGAGAACGGTCAGCACCTCGTCATCACCGACGGAATCGGCATCGTCGCCGACGAGAACGCCGTCCACATCGTCCGGGCGGGCGACGTCGTCACCAACCCACCGGGCGGCTGGCACTGGCACGGCGCCACGCCCACCACGGCGATGTCGCACGTGACCGTGGAGGGCGAGGACGCCGGACTGGACCTCGACGTGGAGCAACGCGACTGGGAGTCGTCCTACTCCTCTGACCTCGGCGCCTGATCGAGCCGCGATCAACGACCTTCAGGAGATCGAACCCATGGCACTTCCGTACCCGACACAACCCGGCGACGTCGACCACATGATCGCCAACGACCACGCCGCGGTGAACCGGCTGTTCGAGCACGTCGAGGCCGGTCGCGGAGACCGGCAGATTCTCGCCGACCAGATCTGTTTCCAGGTCGCTCTGCACGCCGACGCCGAGGAACGCACCTTCTACCCCGAGCTCAAACGACTCGGCCGCAACGACGACGCCGAAGAACTGATCGCCGAGCACGCGGAGGTCAAGAAGCTGGTCAAGACCGTCGAACAGTCCGCACCCGGTGAGCCCGAGTTCGAAGACGCCCTCGCCGCAATCATCAAGGACATCCGCGAGCACGCCAACGAGGAGGAGACCATCTTCCTGCCGAAGATCCGCGAGGGAGCGGGCCCGGAGCGAATGGCCGAACTGGGCGGCGAGTTCCTGGCGGCGAAGCGCACCGCGCCGACGTACTCGCACCCGGCCGCGCCCTCCAGCGGTCTCGGCCACAAACTGGCCGACGCGGGCGCCGCGGTGATCGACAAGTTGCGCGACAAGGCCAGCGGACGTGTCCACGTGCTCGGGACGGATGCATCCGGTCTGCTCGATCCTCAGGCGCAGCGACTCATCGACACGTTCGCGGGTCTGGATCCCAAGCCGCTCGAGATCCTGAAGCCCGACCAAGCGCGTCGCCAGCCGACGTTGGTGGATGCGGTCCACGCAGTCCTCCAGGCCGACGGCAAGCCGACCGATCCCGAACCGGTGGGCTCGGTCGAGGACGTCAACCTGCTCGGTGACGACGGCGAGCTTCCGGTACGGATCTACAAGCCGCAGGACGCGGGAACGGCACCGTTGCCGGTCATCCTCTGGGTCCACGGCGGCGGCTTCGTGCTGTACGACGTGGATACGTACGACGCCTCCTGCCGCGGGCTGGTCAACAAGTCCGGCGCGATCGTCGTTTCGCCCGAGTACCGCCGGGCACCCGAGCACGTGTTCCCGGCCGCGCACGACGACGTACTGGCCACTTACCACTGGCTCCAGGCCAACGCCGCTCAGCTCGGTGGCGACCCGGCCCGCATCGCCATCGGTGGCGAGTCGGTCGGCGGAACCATGGCGGCAGCCACCTCCTTGCAGCTGAAGGAGTCCGGTGCGCCGTTGCCGGTCGCCCAGGTGCTCGTCTACCCGCTGACGACGGCCGAGCAGTGGGGTGACTCGTTCGCGGACGCGGCGGACTCCCGCCCGCTGAGCAGGCCGCTGCTGTCCTGGATGGCGATGCACGCCTTCGAGGGAGTTCCCGAAGCGGCCACCGATCCCCGGATCGCCTTGCTGGACGTGGGTAAGGAGGAGTTGGCGGGACTACCGCCGACGCTGGTGATCACCGACGAGCGCGACGTACTGCGCAGCCAGGGTGAGCAGTTCGCCACGAACCTCGAGACGGCCGGTGTCCCGGTCGTCCACAGCCGCTACGACGGCATGATGCACGAGTTCTTCGGCGCCGCCGCGGTACTCGACAAGGCCGGTCAGGCCCAGCAGGAAGCTGCCGATCACTTCACGGCTGCTTTCCGCACCCACTGAGTCGACGAACGAGGGAGATCGAAATGTCCGATACCAACGAAGTCAGACCGGTCACGGCGCGGGACTACGCCGCCGTGGAGGAGGCCTTCGACGCTGCCGTCCCGCATACCCGAACGCGGCGAGCTCTGCTGGACCGGGCCGGCAAGGCCCTGGCAGCGGTTGGTGGTGGGGCGCTGCTCGCCTCCGCCGCGACTCCTGCACTCGCGGCGACGAACGTCTCGGACAGCAAGTCCAGCCGTGCCGACTCCATGCACCGGATCAAGTCGGTGCTGGCGACCTTCGAGGTCTTCGGCGTGACCTTCGTGAGCGAAGCCGTACGCCGCGCTCCCGGCACGCCGTCGGCGAAGTTCCTGCCGGTGCTGAAGTCGGCCAACACCTCGGAGTACTACCACCTCCGAGGGTTGCAGCGGGTCGGCGGCGAGCCGATCGCCACCCGCATCTGGATCCCGGAGGAGTTGTTCGGCAAGGGCGGCGCCGGCCTGTTCCAGTCGATCGAGAAGGACGAGGACATCGAGATCAGCGCCTATCTCGTCGGCGTGACCTCGGCTGCCCGTCACGGTGACGCCTTCGGTGCCCGGCTGTGCGCGGAGGCGCTGGGAACCGAAGCCGTGCACCGGGCCCTGGCCCGCGACGCGCAGGGCAAGCTCGGCGCGCCCGTCGTCAACGCCCCGAACGACAGAGGCTTCGAGTCCTTCCTCCAGAAGACGGGCGGCGACGCGCTGCGCGCCTTGGAGGAGGTCGGGGTCGGCTTCGGCAAGAAGGGCAGCAAGCCCGGCAAGTTCTACAACTACCCGGGCAACCCGCTGGAGAACGGCACCGGCCTCCCGCTGCTGTCGACCAAACCGCAGTAGTCCCACCGCTCGATCTCGCCACCGCACGCGCAAGTCCTCTCGAGGACCGTTGTGATGCTGCCCCAGACCCCGGCGGCACTCCACGCACTACAGGGAGTGTTCCCCAGAGAGTCAGGCCGATGCAGATCACCCGCGACCGCGCGGAGCTTTCAGCCCCGACCAGCAGCACGCGGCCCCCGCGCCGTACCGAGACACCTGATCAACCAGTTGTGGACTCCGAACGTGCCCACGCAGCAGGGTTCGGTCTGCTGGCGATGGATCTCCACAACGCGCCCGGTTTCGACGAGACCGTCTCCCGGGTTCTGCGGTTCGCCCACGAAATCGTTCCCTGTGACTTCACCGGCGTCATGCTTCGCGATGACAGGAGCCGGTGTCACCCGGTCGGGATCTGCGATCCGCGCTTCGCAGCAGCCGTCGAACTGCAGGTCATTACCGGCGAGGGCCCGTGGCAGCCGGACGGCTCGGCACCGCGCAGCATTCTGATCCAGGACGCCGTCGACGATCCCCACTGGCCGCGGTGGGGGCCGCGGGTCGCCCGGATCGGGCTGAGAAGCCTGCTGAGCATCCGCCTGTCGACCGCTCGATCGGAACTGGGTTTCCTGAACTTCTGCTCGACCAGCCCCGGCCGGCTGGCCGTTGCGGACAACGCGGTCGCTTACTTGCTCGCCTGCCACACGGCCATCGCGATCGATTCGGCCCAGCAGGCGGCGACCCTGACCCGAGGGATGGAGGCACGCACTGTGGTCGGTCAGGCGCAGGGGATCTTGATGTCCCAGTTCGGGATGGACGCGGCCCAGGCGTTCGCGGTCCTCCGGCGCTACTCCCAGGATGCCAACGTCAAGCTGCGCGACGTCGCCCGCCGCGTCGTGGAGACCCGCCGGCTTCCCGCGTACGACGCCGCCCAACTCCGAAGCAGAGGACAGGGCCGGCGGCGCTATGGACGGCAGCAGTACGAGCCGGAATGACCAGCACACCGGCGAACGGATCGGCGTCACCGGCGGGCCGAGATGATCGCGGACGCCTACCGGCGGCTGCCGGCGCGCTTGGCGACGTACAGGTTGATCTTGTGGTCGGTGCCGCACAGTTCCATCGAGCACCAGCGGCGGCTGCCGTTGCGGGACTGATCGAGGAAGAGCCAGGGGCAGCCGGCGCAGCGTTTGAGTCTGCGAAGGGCCGCCGGTCCGGTGAGCAAGGAGTAGGCGCTGTCGGCGATCGGCCACAGCGGCGATTCCAGGTCGGTGAAATCCCAGGTCGGCTCCGGACTCGAGTCGGTCGCGTGCTCGATCGCCGCCGAGACGAACGGCCGGAGCCGAGGCCAGCTCTCGGCGGTACCCGTGCCATCGACGACCGCGCCGAAGACAGCGTTGAGAGCGTCGCGCAGTACTGCGGCTCGGCGAGCCGTGGCGATCGCGCGCCTCGGATGCCGGGAGGCTGTCGATCGCAGTGTGTCGACGTCGGACAGGACGCCGCGTCGCGCCGCCCAGTCCAGGAGGCCCGGATAGTCGATGACGTGATCGAAGCGCTGCGGGCCGTCCGGGTTGTCCACGGTGTTCGCGAAATCGAGCGCGAGGTGCCCGGCCACGATCGGCAACTCACGGACACCGGCCGGGCGACGGCTCGTACTCTGCGCTGTTTCCATCAAAACGGACTTTACCAGGTTTGCTCACCGGCTCCATCGGGCACTTGTTTCCCCCATGAGGGCGTTGAGTGGAAACAAGGTGATCGGCCAGGCCGTGGTGTGCGTCGCCCAGTTCGTCGTCGTCCTGGATGCGACGATCGTTGTGACCGCGTTGCCGGTGATCGGGGCCGAACTGGGGTTCTCACCCGTCCAGTTGCCGGCGGTACTGACTGCCTACACGGTGATGCTGGTCGGCCTGCTGGTGCTGGGCGGAAGGCTGGCGGATCTGGCCGGAGCACGACGGATGTTCGTCGTCGGCCTGGTGATTTTCGCCGGGGCGTCGCTGGTCTGTGCTGTGGCCTGGGATCCCGTCGTACTGATTGTTGCCCGTGCTCTCCAAGGGGTCGGGGCGGCCTTGCTCTCGCCGGCGGCGCTGGCTGCGCTCGGCGAATTGGACGCGGGCGATCGAGCGATCGGCTGGTGGACCGCCGCCGCGGCGGGAGGAGGTGCCAGCGGCTGGGTGCTCGGGGGTCTGATCACCGAGCTGGCCGGTTGGCGGTGGGTGTTCGCCGTCAACCTTCCGATCGCGGTGGCGGCGCTCGTCCTGAGCCAAGTGCTCCGGCGCTCTCCGGCGCGCTGGTCCGAACGGCGCAGGTCCCTTGATCTCGCCGGGGCCGCCTCGATCACGCTCGGGATCGGTCTCTTCGTCCTCGCGACGAGTCTGATCGCGAGTGACGCCGGCCAGTGGACCGGCTGGGTCCTGCTGGCCCTCACCAGCGGCGTCGTCGGCTGGTTCGTTCGCATCGAGCGCCGCGCCGACGACCCACTGATTCCGGGTCAGCTGCTGCGTACGCCGGGCGTTGCCACCGGCAATCTCGCCGCGGCGGCGCTCACGGGCTCGACCACACCGGCCATGCTGACCGTCGTTCTCTACGTGCAGACCACGCTGCACCTTTCGCCCAGCCGTGGCGCGGCACTCTTCCCGATCTTCAACCTTGCTGTGATCGCCGGATCTCTGCTTGCTCCCGGCATCCTGCGGCGAACCGGCATCAGACCGGCCATGGCCGGAGGTTTCGCCGGGGTCCTCTTCGGAACGGCGGTGCTGGCGGTCCTACCGCAGGACGGTCTCCGAGCGCTCGCGCTGCTGTCGGCCTTCGCCATGATGGGCTTCGGACTCGGTGTCGCTTCGGTGTGCTCGACAACGTCCGGTACGGCGGACGTCAGTCCCGGCGACCGCGGGGTGGCCGCCGGCCTGCTCAACTCGACCGCCCAGCTCGGCACAGCCGTCGGCCTCGCCATCGCCGGTCCGCTCGTCGCCTCCAACGCTCCGATGACCGGCTATCGACTCGGCTACCTGACGGCCGCCCTGATCGCGGCCGCGGGAATCGTCGTTTGCACACGGCTCTGGTCCTGGGAGTAGCGGCACAGAGCCGTATGGGAGCAACCGGGCAACATGACGAGCGGCTGGCAGGGGCTCCGGGCTCGCTTGCCGTGGAACGGGATCGCGACCATCAGCGACCCCATCGGACGGTGGCTCTACGCGTACGTCAACGTGCGACCCACAGGTACGACTCAGCGCGACCACTCTTCAACCTTGGCGGTGCTGCTTGTCGGCCTCATCACCTACCAGGGCTACCAGTGGCGACACCTGAAGCGACGCGTCAAGCTGCTCACGCCGGACGACGACGTGGTCTAGGAGCGGCTTGATGGTCCGGGGAATCAAGGGCAGGTGAGGAGAGCCTTCGGTCGACGAGCAACTGCCCAGGCCCGCTCCGATGCTGGGCGGTTTGAGGTCGGACATCTGTAGCCCCGCCGGATCCCAGGTGTAGTCCAGCGATCTGCTGCGGTCGTCAGTCTCGTGGCTGGATGCGGGTGCTGTTGAGGGCCGCGAGGAGAAGGAGGGCGGCGGCTGAGGCGAGGCTGATGCGCAGGCCGGTGAGGAAGGTGTCGGGGTTGGCGATGAGGGCGCCGAAGACGGCGATGGCGACCGCGCCGCCGATTTGCCGGAAGGTGTTGAACACGGCGCTGGCGGTTCCGGCACGTTCGGCGGGGACACCTTCGAGGACGACGCTGGTGATCGAGGGCATGGCCAGTGAACCGCCGGCTCCGATCGGGATGACGCAGAGCGCGGTGATGACCGGTGACTCCAGTGGTGCTGTGAGGAGCAGGGCCAGGAGGCCGGCGGTCATCGACAACAGGCCGGTCACGACCGGGACGCGGGCGCCGAATCGGTTGGTGACCGGTCCGCTGGCGAGGTTTCCGGCGATCGCGAAGAAGGCGGACGGCAGGAACGCGAGCCCGGCGTGGAGTGGGGACAGTTCGAGGTGCTGCTGGAGGAAGAGGCTGACGACGAACACGTTGCCGTAGTTGCCGACCATGAAGGCGAACCCGACGGGGAGGGCCAGCCGGAAGCCGTACGCCTGGAACAGTTCCAGCGGCATCATCGGGTGCCGGCCGCGGGCCTGGACGGCCAGGAAGGCGGCGAGGGTGATCACGGCGGCCGCGAGTGCGACGACGACGGTGGGGTGGGTGAAGCCGCGGTGGCCGCCTTCGATGAGTCCGTAGACCAGGGTGGACAACGCGACGACGGCAAGGATCTGACCGGCCCAGTCGAATCGGGAGGGCCGGGTGGGTGAAGGTGCGACCGCGGCGAGGAAGGCGACCATGGCGGCGCAGACGGGCAGGTTGATGGTGAAGACCCAGCGCCAGTCGAGGGTCGTGAGCAGGCCGCCGAGTGGTTGTCCGACCAGTCCGGCGACGGCACCGCCGACCGCCCACACGCCGAGCGCGCCGGCTCGTCGGCGCGGGTCGGGGAATGCCTCGCGGACCAGGGCCATTGATGCCGGCAGCATGATCGCCGCGGCGGCGCCCTGTGCGCAGCGGGCAGCGACGAGCACTTCGATGGTGGGCGCGGCCGCGCAGGCGGCCGAGGTCAGTCCGAAGCCGACGATGCCTGCACCGAGGGCCTTCTTCGCGCCGATCCGGTCGGACAGGGTGCCCGCGAACAGCAGGAGCGCGGCGAACAGCAGCGTGTAGCCGTCGATCGTCCACTGCTGACCGGTTGTTCCGCCACCGAGCCCGCTCCTGATCCGGGACCGGGCGACGTTGACGATCGAGATGTCCAGGGTGATCAGGAAGAAGCCCAGCGACGCGGTGGTGATGACGATCCTGGCGTGGGGCGCATCAGGAATGGTTGATGCAGCCGCCGGCACGGCGTCGGTCTGGGGCAAGGCACTCCACTCTGGCGGCACAGTGTTCGGTCCCTGTGCTTCTGATCGCCGAGTCTGCCAAATTCGTTCGTGACGAGTCAGGTACTGCCATTACCCTCGACGACTGGCAAGCGTCGCGAAGCTTGTCCGACGTTCGGCTCAGGCTTCACTGGGGATTTCCGGCAAAGTGGCCGACGTACTGGCCAACGACAAGGACGCCGCACGGACGTCGATCACCGGAGTTGCGGGCGACCTGAGGATCTGGCCGATGCATGGCTCGACGAAGGTGGGTACTGGTGCATCATGCCTCGTCTCGCAGCCGGTCTCAGCGCCCTCTTCGTCGGACGGGTCGGACGACGGTGAGGACCCACGATGTGGTCGTCATCGGTGCCGGCTCCGGCAACGCGGTGATCGACGAGGGCTTCTCGAGCCTCGACGTGGCGATCGTTGCCGACGGCCCGTTCGGCGGGACGTGCCTGAACAGAGGGTGCATCCCGAGCAAGATGCTGATCCGGGCCGCCGAGGTCGCCGACACCGTGCGCGATGCGGGACGGTACGGCGTCGATGCGCGCCTCTCGGGAGTTCGCTGGCGCGACGTGCGGGATCGGATCTTCGGCCGTCTCGACGAGCAGTCCGCGCAGGGGCGTCAGGGCAGGGAGGACGAGCAGAACATCACGGTGTACGACGGGACAGCGCGTTTCGTCGGATCGCATCGGTTGAGGATCGAGACCGCGGACGGTCCCGTCGATGTCACCGCCGAGAGGTTCGTGATCGCGGCCGGCGGTCGTCCCGTCGTACCGCCGCCGGTCGCCGAGTCCGGACTCCCGTACGAAACGTCGGACACCGTCATGCGTCTCGACGAGCTGCCGCGGACGATGGTGGTCGTCGGTGGCGGCTACATCGCGGCCGAACTGGCCACGGCGTTCTCCGCCTTCGGCGTCGACGTGTCCATCGTCGAGCAGACTTCGGCGCTGCTCGCCGGGCAGGACGAGGACGTCGTTGAGACGTTCACCTCCGAGGCGCGCAAGCGGTTCGATCTCCACCTCGGTCGGGAGGTGGTCGGTGTCGAGGGTCAGCCAGGAGCTTTGCAGGTGAAGCTCGACGACGGCTCGATGCTGGCCGCGGAGTTGCTGCTCGTGGCGGTCGGGCGGCAGCCGAACAGCGATCGTCTCGCTGTGGACAAGACCGGGGTCGAGACGACCGAGGACGGCCGCGTGGTGGTCGACGAGTACCAACGGACGGCGGCCGACGGGATCTTCGCCTTGGGCGACATCTGTACGCCGGTACCGCTCAAGCACGTCGCGAACCGGGAGGCCGAGGTCGTCTCGCACAACCTGAAGCATCCCGACGATCTGATCCGGGCTGCCCACGACGTCGTACCGTCCGCGATCTTCACACGGCCGCAGATTGCTGCGGTGGGCTTGACCGAGCAGGAGTGTCGCGATCGGAAGCTTGCCCACCGCATCGGGAAGACGGCGTACGCCGATGTCGCCTACGGCTGGGCGCTCGAGGACGAGACCGGGTTCTGCAAGGTGATCGCCGAGCCGGACACCGGGAAGTTGCTCGGGGCCCACATCGTCGGGCCGCAGGCGGCCACGTTGATCCAACCGCTGGTGCTGGCCATGACGCTCGGCCTCGACGCCACGGCGGTCGCGAACACGCCGTACTGGCCCCATCCGGCGCTGACGGAGGTCGTCGAGAACGCCCTGCTGGACTTGGCCGACTGACGAGCCCCCGGGGCCGAATGGCAGGCCGGGCGGGTCCAGGTTCGAACTGAAGTGGGGCGGCTTCCTTCACCGAACTCGTCAAGTCTGCGCTTGCTCCCGAGATCTCTCGGGCGCGGACCACGACGGTGCGAGCGCTTGGCCGAGCAGGGTGACGATCCAGACAGGAGCGCCATTGATCAGCACGAGAAGCCACCAGGGGGCCTTCTCTGACAGGTAGGTGCGCATGCCAGAGTTATAGCTGGAGCAGAGGGCAACTCCCGGCTCCCGATATCCGGCAGTACCGGTCCCGCGTCGGACTCACGTGCCTGAAGTCGAGGTGGATCGAACCCGCAGTAGCTTGCCGGTGGCGGCGGACAACCGAGGGCCCAAACGGTCGAGCCTGCGATGCCACTTGCTTCGCTCCCGCGGCCGGGCTGACCCGGGAGCAGAACGCTGCTGCGTTTCGCGCTGCTCAATTGGGGGCCGGTGCCGGCCGATCCGGAGGTTCGTGCGGCTGCGTTGGCATCCGCGCAGCGCCAGTTGCAGTGGATGAGCGCTCGGTGGGTTCGCGTGGTGCTGGGCTTCATGACGGGATCCGCCGTGCTGAGCTTGGTGCTGGAGGTTCTCGATGACGACCGCGGGTGGCGCTTGCTTCCGCGCGTCGGCACGCTGGTGGTGTTCGGTTTCTTGGCGCTGCAGCCTCGCCTTCTGCGTCGGCGCGTCAAGGCGCTGTCGCTCGACGATGCCGGCTGATCTGTGTCGACGCCGGAGCCAGGGCCCGCAGGCGTTGTGCGCAGGCCGACCGCCTGCCCGTTACGACGTCTGGGGCGGTGTGAAGCTCTGACGGTGTCAGCGGGATGTCAGCGGCGTGTCTGCGAGACCGGAGATCGTCAGTGGCATGGAGATCTTGACGAAGACCCCGATCGCTGATCGGTTGCTGGCCGAACGGCACTCGTGGCCGTTGACGATTGCCTTGCATCTGGCGCCCGGGGCGCTGGTTGTTGCGGCGTACTTCCTGATCGCGCACCCGTTGGTGCAGGCGATCAACTATCCGGCGTTCCTTGCGTGGGCGATTGCGCTGTTCGTGGTTCTCGTACCGGCGGAGCTGGGACTGCTGCTGTGGTTGGGCCGTTGCCGCAACGGGCGGTGGTCGTTGCGTGGAGTGGTGCACTATCTGGACAGGCCGGTGCCGCGGCGGCGCCTGGTGCCGGTTGTCGTTCTGCTGATCGTGCAGTTCCTGGTGATCAGTCTGGCGCTGGTCCCGTTCGACAATCTCGTCTACGACACCTTCTTCACTTGGCTGCCCTTCGAGGGTGCCGGCGGAAGCGTCACGACGTACCTGGACGGCTATCCGCACTCGGTGATGGTGATTGCGCTGGCGTCAGGCATCCCGCTGACCGGTCTGTCGCTTCCGCTCATCGAGGAACTGTACTTTCGTGGGTTCTTGATGCCGCGGCTCCCGCATCAAGGGCGCCTTACCCCGCTGCTGAGCAGCGCGCTGTTTTCGCTCTACCACCTCTGGGCGCCCTGGCCGATCATCTCGCGGGTGATCTTCATGCTGCCCGGTGCCTGGCTGGTGTGGAAGAAGAAAGACCTGCGGCTGTCGATCGGGATGCACGCGGGTTCGGCGTTCATCCTGCAGACCCTCGGCACACTGGCGCTCCTGCTGAACCTGGCGCCGTAGAACCAGCGCCGGTCATCGTCGCACCGGGCTTGGTTCCACCGGTAGTCAGTGTTGCCAAGTACCGGTAGCTAGCGATACAGTCTAGTAGTACCTAGTGTCGCTGAATAGATCGGCGGGGCCGATGAGAAAACAGATGACGGAGATGCTGAAGGGGACTCTCGAGGGCATCGTGCTGGCGGTGCTGTCCGGGCGTTCCGCCTATGGCTACGAGATCACCGCGCGGTTGCGGGAGCAGGGCTTCTCCGACCTGGTCGAGGGGACTGTCTATGCCCTCCTGGTCCGGGTCGAGCAGCGGGGATTCGTGGACGTGGAGAAGATCCCGTCGGAGAAGGGGCCGCCGCGCAAGGTGTACTCGCTCAACGCGCAGGGCCGCGAGCAGCTCGACGAGTTCTGGCACAGCTGGACCTTCCTCGCGGAACGAATCGAACAGCTCCGCCTCACACAGACTGAAGGAGACAAGTGATGGTCGCCCGATGGATCGAGTCCCTGACCGGGGCGCTGGAACAGAAGAAGGAGTACCGGCGCGACAAGGCCCGGCTCGACGCGCTCCCCGAGCCGTACCGAAGCGCGGCGGCCGCGATGCACCGATACCTCAACTACTGCGGCGGGATCGTCGACGGTGAGACCCTCATCGCGATGATCGGCGATCTGGCCGATCTGTGGGAACGCGCCGCCGCTGACGGCACACCACTGCGCGAGATCGTCGGTGCCGACCCGGTGGAGTTCGCCGAGGCGTTCGCGCAGGCCTATGAGGGACAGCACTGGATCGACAAGGAGCGTGCCCGGCTGACCGAGGCGATCGACCGCGCAGAACGGGAGGAGGGGAAGTGACCACAGAAACCGCGATTCGTGTACGAGGTATCGAGAAGTCCTTCAAAGACCTGTCCGTGCTGCGAGGTGTCGACCTCGACGTGGCCCCCGGCAGCATCTTCGCGCTGCTCGGCTCCAACGGCGCCGGCAAGACCACGCTGGTGCGCATTCTGTCGACCCTGCTGAAGGCCGACGCCGGCACCGCCACGGTCCACGGCTTCGACGTCGCTGCCGAACCCCGCGACGTCCGCCGGTCGATCAGCCTGACCGGGCAGTTCGCCGCGGTCGACGGCGTACTCAGCGGCCGGGAAAACCTCGTCCTGGTGGCCAAGCTCCGTCACCTGAGCGATCCCGGCGGTATCGCCGACGCCCTGCTCGCCCGCTTCTCCCTCACCGAGGCCGGCCGGCGCCGGGCGGCGACGTACTCAGGTGGCATGCGCCGCCGGCTCGACATCGCCATGAGCCTCATCGGCGACCCGCCCGTCGTCGTCCTCGACGAGCCGACCACCGGACTCGACCCGCAAGCACGGATCGAGGTCTGGCAGACCATCAAGAAACTCGCCGAAGGCGGCACGACGGTGCTGCTCACGACCCAGTACCTCGACGAAGCAGAGCACCTCGCCGACCGGATCGCGATCCTGCACCAAGGCCGGATCATCCAGAACGGCACCCTGTCCGAACTCAAACAGCTCCTGCCGCCGGCGAAGGTCGAGTACGTCGAGAAACAGCCCTCGCTCGAAGACGTCTTCCTCGCCCTCGTCGGCACCGGCAACGACAGTCCCGACGTCACCTCCCCGACCGGAAAGGATGCTCGATGACCATGCACGCTCTCTCCGACACCGGCGCTCTCACCGGCCGGTCATTGCGGCACATCCTGCGCAGCCCGGACACGATCATCACCACCGCGATCACGCCGATCGCACTGATGCTGCTGTTCGTGTACGTCCTCGGCGGCGCCATCGACAGCGGGACCGACGAGTCCTACGTCAACTACCTGCTGCCCGGGATCTTGCTGATCACCATCGCATCAGGCATCGCCTACACCGCGTACCGGTTGTTCCTCGACCTGCAGGGCGGGATCTTCGAGCGGTTCCAATCGATGCCGATCGCACGGTCGAGTGTCTTGTGGGCCCACGTCCTCACCTCCCTGGCCGCGAACCTCGCCTCCATCGCGGCCGTGGTCGGCGTCGCCCTATTGATCGGGTTCCGGACCAGCGCCTCCGTCGGCGCGTGGCTGGCGGTCGTGGGCATCCTGATCCTGTTCACCCTCGCCCTGACCTGGCTCGCCGTGATCGCCGGCCTCTCGGCAACGACAGTCGACGGAGCCAGCGCGTTCAGCTATCCGTTGATCTTCCTGCCGTTCATCAGCTCCGCGTTCGCTCCGACCGACTCGATGCCCGGCCCGGTCGCCTGGTTCGCCGAACACCAGCCCGTGACCTCCATCGTGAACACGATCCGGGCGCTCTTCGCCCAACAGCCCGTCGGTAGCGAGATCTGGACCGCCCTCGGCTGGCTCGCCGGAATTCTCGTCGTCGCCTACGCCGTCGCCATCGCTACCTACCGCCGCAAGATCAGCTGACCAGCGAATCCCAGCCCGACCACCCGACAGCACCAGCACGTGGAGATCGCTCAGTCGCGCGGAAGCTGTTCGTTCGGGTCGGCGTCGGGCTCGGGTTCAGGCTCCGGGTACGGCGTGGTGTCGGGGTCGTCAGGGTCGTTCTGGCCCGGGAAGGGACGGTCGGGGTCGACCGGATCCGGCAACGGCGGCACGGGTGGGATCGGTGTGGTGCTCATCGGCAGTGCCTTTCTCTTGGTGTGTCAGACATCGACGACGCAGAACTCGTTGCCCTCGGCATCCCGGATGCATTGCCCGGTGTCGCCGGGCATGCCGCCCGAACCACGCTGATCTGCGGGACCTGTGGTGCCCCCGGCCATGCTGTGCGAGCGACGACCGGGGACGATCCTTCGGTACCCGGGCCCATGCGCCGTACGCCGACCAGGGCGCGGAATCGGAAGCGCTTCGCAAGCTACGGCCTTCGCGGCGCCATCCAGTCGCGGAATGCCGAAGCTGTGCGGATCGGCCTCCTTCAGCTGATGGACGGACCGGTGCGTCACGAACTCGGCGAACTGCTCGCGATCCGCGTGGCGCTGACGGTACGCCGCCAGTGGTGGGCCGTCGTCGTTGTTGACCATCTCGCGCAACTGGGCCGACACCATCGTCCACCCATGGTTCGTTGCGATCGATCGATGGTGACGGATCGGTCCCGCCGTCGAGCCGACTGATCAGCCAACCGGTCAACGGCCCCCAGGTGGTACTCGCATCGTCAACTCACTCCTTGCCGTCCAGGCGCACCGGTACCCGAACTCAACCGGCGTTGGCCTGGGTACCGGGTGGTCATGAGCGAATCTTCGAAGACCGTGATCCGGACCTACCCCGACGGTCCGATCCTGGTTCGCGGCGACTTCCAGCTGGAGGACGAGGACGGCAACCCGATCGACGCCCATCGTTCGACCGTCGCTCTGTGCCGCTGCGGAAAGTCGACCATCAAACCCTTCTGCGACGGCACGCACGCCATCGCAGCCCAGGCGAAGGCCGCAAAATGATCCCTGTACCGCTCACAGGGGCCGGCGGAACTTCGGCAGATCGACCCGCGATCTTGTGCACCGGGCTGTACCGGGACCGCTGGACCGTCCTATAGTCGAGGTCCGGGCCGCAGGCTGGCTCGGCCTTATGCCCCGGACCCTGGCGTATCGGCTGGATGGTTCCCTCCGGAGGCTTCATCGTCGTTCAGCGGTCGGCCGCTGACTGGCACAACCCGACTGGCCCAACGGTCAGGGTGGTCTCGGACGGAAGCTCCGGTGACGTTTGTCTTCGCTCTCGACGAGGGCGAAGGTCGCTACGACACGGAAGAGGAACTCCATGACGACGACAGCCACGAACGGCACGACCGACATCACCGAGATCGGTCAAGAGATGTGGTCCTATCTGACTGGTAAGGGCGCCAGCGTCGAGTACACGTTCGAGAACCTGCAGATCGAGGTCCCGAAGACGACGGGGCCGGAATCGCCGAGTGCCGTCTGGCGGTTGAACGGAACGCTGCGCATCAAGACCAGCGACAACGACGACACTGGCTCGGCAGGCGGTGCCTGAGTTCAGTCTGGACGCGGACCTGCGACTGGAACTGACCACAGCCACCGGTGAGGCGGCCATCGCCCAGGTCCGTGGCACCGGATTGTGTCTGACGGTCGAGGTCGACCGGCCGCAAGTGCTGCTTGACGCTGTCGAGCGTGCCGAGCTTGCCACAGTCGCCGATTTCCTCGCAGCGCAAGGTGTTTCGGCGGCGGTTGTCGGCCCCGACGGGCAGTTGGCCCGGCTCGGGGCCGGGATCCGCAGCAGGCTCGGGCGCCTGGTGACGGGCAGCGCGCGGGTGGAGCCGGCTCGGCGTGCTGCGGTCTGGCTGGTCGTGAGTTCCAACCCAGTACGCGCGCTTCGGTGGCGGTTGCGCCGGTAACCACACCACCGGTGGCCTGTCGTGGGTACGGGCGGCCGGCGCTGCTTTCTCGATCGTCCACGATGGGGAGGGGTAGTCTGGCCCGTTGGTACGCAGCAGCTACGCATCAGTCGTCCGTGCGAGTCGGCTTGTCGCTGCGCCGAGACGGGTACCGGCGGGTGATGGCGGGAGTTGTGATCGACAGGATGGACCACAGGCTGCCGCCAGAAGAGACCGGATCGGCCTGGGGACGATTTCCAACTGACTTGTTGCACTGTGGAACCTGATGACTGGCTCACCGAGTAGAGATTCCCAACTGACCGAGTCCCGGTGGCAGGTCGGGCAGGTCGCAGCGCTGCTCGGCGTACCGGCGGTGACCTTGCGGAGCTGGGAGCGTCGTTACGGGGTTGGTCCTAGCGGGCGCTCGGTCGGCGGGCATCGCCGCTACAACCGCCTCGATGTGGAACGTTTGCAGCGGATGCGAAACCTGATCGCAGCGGGGACACCGGCTCGTGAAGCCGCCGGACGGTCGGTGTCCGCCACCAGCAGTACCGAGCACGACGGTCCTGAGCTGTGGACTGAGCTCGAGGCGCGGTATCTGGTCGATCTCGCCTCGGCGTCGCGGACGCAGTCTCTGGCCGACGAACTCCACGTTTGTTTGGCACAGCGGGGTCTGTCCTCAGTGTGGGATCAGGTAGTCCGCCCGGCGCTACGGCTGCTGGAGGACCAGTACCTCGCGGCCGCCGACTGTTCTGACATCGAACTGGTGCTGACCCAGGCGGTGTCCGAGTCCGTCGACCGCCATGTCGATTCGGTCCGGCCACGGGCCGGAGATGCGGCCAACCCTGTGCTCTTGGTCTGCTGCCCGGGCGAACGACACCATCTGCCGTTGAAGGTTCTGCAGGGAGTGTTGCTGGACCAGGCCATCCCAACAATCGTTCTCGGCCCAGGCCTGGCAGCTGATGCGGCCGCTGCGGCGATCTCTCGCATCGCGCCGTCGGTGGTCGTGTTGTGGGCTGTGGTCCGCCGCCGAGAGCTCATGGGGTTCCATCGCACGGTCGTTGCGAGCGAGTTCGTCTGCTGCGCGGCTGGTCCCGGCTGGCCACGGACCACTCGTCCAGTGACCAGTTTGGAAGGCGCCGCTGCTGAGATCAGCGGACTGTGGCTGAGCGCGACCTCCAAGAGCAGCAGTTTCCGGCCCTGAGCAGTCAGCTTGTGAACTACCCCTCACGTGCTTTCGTCGTGGCGTTGTTGATCGGCCTCGGTGCAATCCGCCACGGATCTTTGCGGTGGTGCCGGCGGCCGCAGCAGATAGCGGGCGGGGTCGCCGGCTGCACGCGCGCCGCTGGTGAGCCAACGGTCGAAGTTGGCGGAGTCGTGGTGCTCGAGAGCGTCGAGATAGCCGGCGCGGACTTGGACGAGAAGGGCTCGATCGGTGGCTGTCTGAGCACGCTGCAACGCGGTATAGCTGGCGCGCCAGGCCAGGCAGAGTTGCTGGACGGTCAGGGTGTCCGGAGCAGGCCAAACGATCGGCCCCGGAACAGTTGCCGAATGGACTCGTTCCGGACGCACTGACGGCGAGGCCGCAAGGTTCTCAGGGTGCCGAGGCTGTTGCCGGCGGCGGTACCGATCCACCACAGCCGGCGAGGACACCACGAGGAGGGCGGTCAGTGCGAGCCCTCCGGTTCCGCCGACGACGAGCATGCCCACAACGGCCACCAGGCCTCCAGCGGCTCGCAAGGCCCATGTCATGTATCGGGCGGCCTCGGCTCGTCCGCTACGGTTTTGGGGATCCGGGACGGTGCCGGCCGCCGCGAGACCGACTACTCCCGCCATCACAGCCAACGCCACCACAGAGCCGGCCGGTAAGGCCAGTAGTGCAGCAGCCCAACCAATCACACCGAACGCGATCGCCACGCCGGTCCATGTCATTCGATACATCGATAGTCACCCTCGCGGGCCGATTGCGGTTCCCGGCCCTTGCACTGCCGACTGTGACGGGCTGTGCTCGAAGCGCCTGGGAGACGGTGGCCGCGGCAGCGCGGCTCGAGGCGGCCAGATCGCGGCGACAGTCGAGCCCCGATTCGGCTGCGTGGTACCTCTGCGCCGATTCAACGTGTGACACGAAGCGTCGCCGGGGGCTGGGGCGACGATCCAGGTGAAGTGTGGTTGGTGCGTGAAATGCCGACCTGTCAGGGAATCCTAGGCGCCGGGACGGTCGACGTCGCCGCGCCAGGCTCCCGTCTCGTCGTTGCGCGCTTCGATGAACTTCTTGAAGCGTTGCATGTCGCCCTTCACCTTACGGTCGATGATGCCGGCGGCGTCCGCGACCTTCTCGGCGATTCCTTCGGCCTCGATGTCCATCTGCGCGGTGACTCGGGTCTGGGTGGCGCCGAGGCGGTGGAAGGTGATGACGCCGGCGTGGGTCGTACCGGCTTCGGTGGTCCAGGCGACGCGCTCCTCGGGGTGCTGTTCGGTGATCGTGGCATCGAACTCGCGGGTGATGCCGCCGATGCTGGTGATCCAGTGGGTGTGGGTGTCGTCGAGCTGCTTGATCTCGTCGACACCGTCCATGAACTGGGGGAACGACTCGAACTGGGTCCATTGGTTGTAGACGACGTTGATGGGGACTTCGACGTCGACCGATTCGGTGATGTTGCCCATGGCGTCACGCTCCAAAGTGTCGAGCTTGGCCGGCCTGTTTGCCTGAGATCACTTGCGCCCCTGTACCCGGCGCGATGCGACCCAACCCGGCACCTGCCAGGACCCGCGAGCAGGTCTCGCCGTCTGTGCTTGCTGCCAAGAGATCTTGTGCAGCTGTTGGATTCGTAGGCGATGCAGGTATAGATTCGGCTCACCGGATGCATAAGTTCGTCCGGATCGCGTGTCAATCACTGCTGCCCCAGACCTCGGCGGTACTCCAGGCAGGACCCGGAGCGACAGCCCACCGAGAGTCAGGTGCCTCATGCATCTCGCCCTGCAAGGCAACACCCAGGTTTTGAGTCGGCGCATGCACGGCCGCGCATCGCATCCCGAGCCCTCTGCGGCGGTGCTCTCGCGATCGCAGGAAGTGACACTGGTAGCGGCGGCACAAAGCGGTCAGGACGAGGCGGCCGGGGAGATTTTCGATCGCCACGGCACTGCATTGCTGCAGTTGGCGTTGGCGATCCTGCGCGACGGTGACCAGGCGGAGGCAGTAGTTGCCGACGTCATCGTTCAGGTGTGCACGGAGTCCGTCGACCTCCTTGGGGACAAGAGCCTGCGGCTCGAGTTGGCCCGGCGTACTTACCTGCACTGTGTTCAGCGCCTGCCCGCGGTAGCCGACATCTCGGGGATGCCCGCGGGCCCGGCCGGGGCTGTCGTTGCGATGACCAAACTGAAGGAGCTGTCCCGGCAGCAACGCGCCACGATCGCGTTGGTGATGGCCGGCGATCACAGCTACGTCGACGTCGCGCAGCTCCTGAGGCTGTCGCCGGCTCGGGTACTGGCGCTGCTGTGTTCATGCCTGCGCGAACTCGCGACGACCGAGAAGACCGGCTGCGACCAGCGACCACTGATCAAACGCCGTCACAGCAGCTGGGCTCAGTCGGAGTACCACTAGTGGATGCCGCTTGCGAGGCCAAGTCATCGTCCGGGCGGGCGTGACCGATGGCTCGGTGGACGGCAGCTGTACTGCGGTTGCGGTGGCTGATTGTCGCTGTCTGGATCGCGGTCGCGGTCGCCGGGGGAGTGCTGGCGCCGAAGACGATCGACGCGCTGTCCTATGACTTCGGTCTGCCCGGACAGCCCGGTTACGAAACGAACCAACAGATCCAGCAAACCTTCGGAAACGGTGGCGCGACCGACCCGTTGGTGCTGGTGGTGTCGCTGCCGCCGGGCTCGACGGTCGATCAGCCGGCCGTTCGCGACCAGTTCGCCGCGGTACTGCAGCGCGTGCAGCAGCCCGGCTGGCGGACCGTATCCGTTCTCAATACAGCCGGCGAGGCCGCGGCTCTGGTGAGTTCCGATCGTCGTACGACGGTCGCGTTGGTCTATCCGCCGGTCGTCGAGGGCCCGGCGGCCTACGCGGCCGCGCTGCCACAACTGACCCAGACCGTCGCTGACGCGAAGGTCGCAGGTGCACCGGTTCAGGTGACCGGTGTCGAGGCGCTGGTCGAGGCCGGCGGTGGGTCGGATCGGCCGATCATCGTCGAGATCGCCTTCGGTGCCGGTGGCGCGATGATCGTGTTGTTGCTGGTGTTCGGCTCCGCGCTCGCCCTCGTTCCGCTGCTGATGGCAGGCATCGCCATCACCACGACTTTCTTGCTGGTCCTGGGCCTGACGACCTTCACCGAGATGTCCTTCATCGTCCAGTATCTCGTCGGGCTCATCGGCCTGGGTGTCTCGATCGACTACGCGCTGCTGGTGGTGATGCGGTGGCGCGAGGAACGCGCGGCCGGCGCCGGCAACACCACCGCGATCACGACCGCCATGGCCACCGCCGGGCGTGCGGTGCTTTTCAGTGGCGTCACGGTCGCGATCTCCCTGCTCGCGCTGGTGGTTCTGCCGGTGCCGTTCCTGCGCAGCGTCGGCTTCGGCGGCCTGCTGATCCCGCTGGTGAGCGTCGCGATCGCGCTCACTCTGCTACCGGTGATCCTTGCGACCATTGGGCCGCGACTGGAGTGGCCGCGGCGCCGTACGGCGAAGAGCGGCGAGAGCCGGTTGTGGCACTGGATCGGCAGCACCGTCGTCCGGCATCGCGTCGTCGCGGCAGTGCTGGCCGTCGGGGTTCTGGTGGTGTGTTTCTTGCCTGTGTTGGGTTTGCGCCTCGGTTCGCCTCAGCTGTCGGCGATCGCGACGGGGTCGGGACCAGCCGCCGAGGGCTATCGGACGATCACCGACGCCGGGCTCAGTCCCGGCCTGTTGCGGCCGGTCGAGGTGCTCAGCGCTACAGCGTCGGGCCAGCTGCCCATCACGATTGCCGCCGATGACAGGGTTGCGGCGGTTCTCGAACCAGCCGGCGACCCCTGGCGAAGCGGCGGCCAGCGGATCGCCGAGGTGGTCCTCCGTACCGACCCGTCCACCGCCGAAGGACGGGCGACCGTGGAACAGGTCAGAGCGCTGGCCGTCGCCCAGCCAGGCACGTCGGCCGGAGGGAGCGCAGTCGAGGACGCCGACTCGGTGACCGCGATCTACGGCAACATCGGCTGGGTCCTGCTGCTGGTCGTGGCCGTCACCTTCGCCCTGCTTGCCGCGGCGCTGCGATCGATCTGGCTTCCCGTCAAAGCACTGCTGCTCAACGTGGTGTCCATCGGGGCGGCGTACGGGCTGACTGTGCTGGTGTGGCAGGAGGGCTACGGCGCCGACGCGCTGTTCGGGGCGCAGGCCAGCGGCACGATCACCGTGTGGGTGCCGCTGGCGGCGTTCTCGTTCCTGTTCGGGCTGTCAATGGATTACGAACTGTTCATCCTGTCCCGGATCCGGGAAGGGCACGACGCCGGACTGGCCACGCCTGATGCCACCGTGCGGGGCATCACCTTCACCGGGCGACTCGTCACTTCCGCCGCGCTGATCCTGTTCCTTGCGTTCATCGCGCTGTCGACGGTGCCGGTGGTCGACGTGAAGATCTTCGCCACCACGCTCGCGCTCGGTATCGCGTTGGACGCCACCGTCGTCCGCGGCGTACTCACACCTGCCCTGGTCGCGCTGTTCGGAGACCTGAACTGGTGGTGGCCGCACCGCAGCCGCAAGGCGAGGCACTCGACCGCGAGTCGGCCCGAGCTGGAAGGGAGCGTCAAGTAGTGGGTACCAAGGAACTGCCGCCCAGCCTGAGCTGGCTCGATGATCGCGTCGGCCTGGCCAAGCTCGGCAAGAAGAACCTGCGCAAGGTGTTTCCCGACCACTGGTCGTTCATGCTCGGCGAGATCGCCCTGTACAGCTTCATCATCTTGATCCTCACCGGGGTCTTCCTGACGTTCTGGTTCCGGCCTTCGATGGCCGAGGTCGAGTACCAGGGCACCTACAGCCTTCTCAAGGGCCTGCCCATGTCGGAGGCCTACGCCTCCAGCCTGGACATCTCGTTCGACGTCCGCGGTGGGCTGCTGATGCGCCAGATCCACCACTGGGCGGCGATCTTGTTCATCGCCGCGATGATGGTGCACCTGCTGCGGACCTTCTTCACCGGCGCCTTCCGCAAACCCCGCGAGCTGAACTGGCTCCTCGGGATCGGGATGTTGTTCCTGGGCATCGTGGAGGGGTTCATCGGCTACGGGCTGCCCGACGACCTGCTGTCGGGAACCGGCCTGCGCATCACCGAGGGACTGATCCTGTCCACGCCGGTCGTCGGAACCTGGCTGTCGTTCTTCATCTTCGGCGGCGAGTTCCCGGGCGACGACTTCGTGTCCCGCTTCTACACCGTGCACGTCCTGCTGATCCCCGGGCTGATCCTGGCCTTGGTCACTGCCCACCTGATGCTGGTCGTCTACCACAAGCACACGCAGTTCCCCGGGCCCGGCCGGACGGAGAAGAACGTCGTCGGCTATCCGCTGCTGCCCGTGTACGTCGCCAAGGCCGGCGGGTTCTTCTTCGTCGTGTTCGGCGTCCTTGCGTTGATGGGCGCGTTGCTGCAGATCAACCCGGTGTGGTTGTACGGGCCGTACAACCCAGCCGAGGTCACCGCCGGCTCCCAACCCGACTGGTACATGGGCTGGCTCGACGGCTCGGTGCGGCTGATGCCCGGCCTCGAGTCGACGGTGTGGGGCGTCACGATCAGCTGGAACGTGGTGATCCCTGCCCTGGTCGTCCCGGGAGTCTTCGTGACGCTGGTGGCGCTGTATCCGTTCATCGAGCAATGGGTCACCGGCGACAAACGTGACCACCATCTGCTCGACCGGCCCCGCAACCAGCCGGTCCGCACCGGACTCGGCGCCGCCATGGTCACCTTCTACGCCGTACTCTGGCTCAACAGCGGCAACGACATCCTGGCCACCCGGTTCAGCAGCTCGATCAACACGATCACCTGGTTCTGCCGCATCGCGGTCTTCGTCGGCCCGGTCGTCGCCTTCTGGATCACTCGCCGCATCGCCATGTCGCTGCAACGCGCCGACCGCGACAGGCTGCTGCACGGACGCGAGACCGGGACCATCCAACGAGATCCCGATGGCCAGTACAGCGAAAAGCACGCCGCGATCTCCACCGCCGAGGCCTACACCCTCACCACCCACGAACAACCCACGCCGTACCAGGTAGGGCCGGCCACCGACGACAACGGCGTAGAGACCACTGTGCGCCGTCGCGACCGACTGCGGGCGCGGCTGTCGGCGTTCTACTTCGCCGACCCGGTCAACAAACCCACCCGTGCCGAGCTCGACCAGGCACAGGTCGACAGTGCCGACGCGGATCAAGACAGCACCCTCTCACTCACCAGCACCACCAAACCGGAGGGAACGACCGATGACCGAGAACCGTGACGCCGTACAGCATGTCGCTGAGCTCGTCGATCGCGCGAAGATCAGCATGCTGACCACCATGACCGGTACGGGGAAGCACGTCAGCCGGCCGATGGCTGTGCAGGAGGTCGAGTTCGACGGTGACCTGTGGTTCTTCGCCTACGACCGGTCCGACAAGGTGACCCAGCTTCAGGCGAATCCGCAGGTCAACGTGAGCTTCTCCAACGACAAGGCCAGCGAATGGACGTCGATCTCGGGCAGCGCCGAGATCGTCCACGACCGGGACAAGGCCGAAGAGCTGTGGTCCGCGCCGCTCAAGGTCTGGTTTCCGGACGGCCTCGACACCCCTGGGCTGACGTTGATCAAGATCCACGCCGAGAGCGCCGAGTACTGGGACAGCCCCAAGAGCAAGGTCGTTCAGCTGATCGGCGCCGCACGCGCAGCGGTCACCGGAGATCCGGACAAGTTCCCCGGCACCAACGAGGAAGTCTCACTGAAGGGCGACCCCTCATGACGGCCCGCGCAGACCAGTTCGCCGTCGCGCTGAACAAGCTCGACGAGACCGGTGACGCGCGACCGATCGCGCAACTGTTCGCCGACGACGCCGAACTGACCAGGCCCCAACTCCGCGACGATCCGGCCGGGGGACCGGAACCGTTCTGGACCGCCTACCAGCAGCAGTTCCACGACCTCGCGACCAGCTTCACCCGGATCGAGGAGGTCGGTGATCTCGCCGTACTGGAGTGGTCCTCCCAGGGCCGGCTGGCCACGGGCCGACCGATCCAGTACGCCGGGGTGTCGGTGCTGAACTTCGACGACACCGACCGGATCGTCCGCTTCGCTACCTACTTCGACACCGCCGCCTTCACCATGCCGACTTCACAGGACACCGACTGAAAGCAAGCTCGACGAACCTGACAGTGGTCCAGAAAAGAGGCCACGCCGTGACTTACTTCGTGAGAGGTCACGCTTGTGTTTACCGTTCAAGAACTCGATCAATCTGTTGTTCCGGTCAACTGTTCGACGCCTCGGCAGCGCGCGCTGCGAGAAGCGGCGACGCAGGAATTGCTGCGGGCTCGAGCTGCAGCTGCCGATGAGCTCGAGCGGCAGCAGCTGCTGGAGCAGGCCGTCGAACTCAATCTGGAAGTCGCGCGCGCGATCGCGCGTCGCTTCCGGGGGCGTGGCGCCGAGGACGACGACCTCGAGCAGGTCGCATGTCTCGGTCTGATTAAGGCGGTCCGCGGCTACCGGATCGGTGACGGCGTGCCGTTCATCGGGTACGCCGTACCGACGATCCGCGGCGAGGTGAAGCGGTTCTTCCGTGACTGCAGCTGGACGGTTCGCATTCCCCGCCGGCTGCAGGACTTGCAAGGCAAGATCGCGCGCACATTGCCGTTGCTGGCGCAGGAGCTGGGTCGTGAGCCCACGCCGGAAGAAGTCGCCGGACGCCTCGGCGTGGACAGCAAGGAGGTGCGCGAGGCCGATGCCGCCAGAGGCTGCTTCAACGTGCTGTCGCTGGACCGGCCAGGCGGCTCGGGGGACGGTGACCTGTCACTGCTCGACATGGTCGCAGACGAGGAGGATCCTCACCTGCGCCGGTTCGAAGCGATCGACCAGCTGGGCCCGTTGATCGATGACCTCAGTGCGCGGGATCGGCGGATTCTCGAGCTCGCCTTCATCGAGAACTGGCGTCAGGTCGACATCGGGCGTGATCTGGGGATCAGCCAGATGCAGGTCTCGCGGCTGCTGTCCAAGATCCTCACCGGGCTCCGAGAACGACTGCAGCCAACCGGAGCCGTGGCCTGAGCTGGGTACCGGCGGCGGCACTGTGCTCACGTCTTCCGCTCAACGTGATTTGCCGTCTGCGTCGTTCTTGATGCCGGCTCGTGCTTCGGCGCCGCTGATGCCGACGTCCGGTTCGTCGCCTGCGACCCGGCCGACGAACTCTTCGCTTGCGCCGGTACCGGTGGTTGCTGGTGTCGTCCCTTCGGGATCGCCGCCTTCAGTACGCGTCATCGCCGTGCTGGTGTCCGCGGGAGCGTCTGCCTCGTTGAGAGAGTGCGACAGACGCCAGCGCTTGAAGCGATCCAGGATCGACATGTTCACAACTCCAACCAGCCGGCAACGATCTGACTGCTTCCGGTGCCCTGGAGGTGCAGGTCGAAACCAGGTCGGGTTGATTCGATGGTCCGCGGGTATCGGTAGGTATGAGAGCACTGACTTGGCAGGGCAAGCGGAAGATCGAGTACTCCGAGGTTCCGGATCCGGTGATCAAGGAGCCGACCGATGCGATCATCGAGGTCACGTCGACCGGCATCTGTGGATCGGACCTGCACCTGTACGAGGTGATGGGGCCGTATCTGGAGCCTGGTGACGTGCTGGGCCACGAGCCGATGGGCGTTGTGGTCGAGACGGGCAGCGCGGTGCCGAACCTGAAGGCCGGGGATCGGGTGGTGATCCCGTTCGGGATCGCCTGCGGGAGTTGCTTCATGTGCGATCGCGGCCTGCAGTCGCAGTGCGAGACGACGCAGGTCCGCGACGAGGGCATGGGCGCGGCGTTGTTCGGTTATACGCGTCTCTACGGACAGGTGCCAGGCGGGCAGGCGGAGTACCTGCGGGTGCCGCAGGCGCAGTACGGGCCGATCGTCGTGCCCGCCGGGCCGGCCGATGATCGGTTCGTGTTCTTGTCGGATGTCCTGCCCACGGCCTGGCAAGCCGTTGAGTACGCCGCAGTTCCCGACGGCGGCACGTTGGCCGTGATCGGTCTCGGCCCGATCGGTGACATGGCCGCGCGGATCGGCCTCCATCGTGGCTACCGGGTGATCGGGATCGACCTGGTGCCTGAGCGCCTCAGCCGCTCGCGGGTGCGCGGAGTGGAGGCCTTGGAGTACTCCGACCAGGTGGCCGATCAGGTGCGCGAGCTCACGGCCGGCCGCGGTCCGGACTCGGTGATCGACGCCGTAGGGATGGAGGCGCACGGTTCGCCCAAGGCGCAGGCTGCTCACAAGCTGGTCGGGCTGATGCCGGGCGGGGTGGCCGAGAAGATGATGGAGACCATCGGCGTCGATCGGCTGGCCGCCTTCTACCTGGCGATCGAGCTGGTACGTCGTGGCGGCACGATCTCGCTGAGTGGTGTGTACGGCGGCGCGGCCGATCCGTTGCCGATGCTGACCATGTTCGACAAGCAGATCGCGTTGCGGATGGGGCAGGGCAACGTCCGCCGTTGGGTCGACGACATCCTGCCGTTGCTGACCGACGACGATCCGCTGGGTGTCGACGGGTTCGCGACTCACCGGGTGCCGCTGTCCGAGGGGCCTGCGGCGTACGAGATGTTCCAGAAGAAGCAGGACGGTGCCGTGAAGGTGCTGCTGACGCCGTGACGAGTCGTCGTCGCTAGCGGGCGTGGAGGAGGGCGGCGCGGGCTGCGTTGGAACCGCAGACACCGTGTACGCCGCCGCCCGGGTGCGCTGACGCCGAGGCGAGGTAGAGCGAGTTGATCGCTGTCTCGGCGCGGCCGAGGCCGGGCATCGGGCGTAGGACAAGTTGCTGTCGCAGGCCTGAAGTGCCCCCGTTGACTGCGCCGCCGACGAGATTGGCGTTGCGGCGCTCGAGCTCGAGCGGGCCGAGGATTCGGCGGGCGGTGACTCGCTGAGCGAATCCTGGGGCGTACTCCTCGATCCGTGCTTCGATCCGCTCGGCCATCAGTTCTGACTCAGGCCCGTTCCAGGCACCGGTGAGTTGGCCGGCGGCGTCGCCGAGCGTGTGGTGCGGCACGTGGGTATAGGCCCAGGCCGACTCTGTACCGGCGGGGGAGCGGGTCGGATCGGCGGTGGACATCTGCCCCATCAGCAGGAACGGCCGGTCGGGAATCCAGTGGGAGGCCAGCTGCCGTGACCACCGACGCAGGTCGTCGACCGAGTCGGCGATGTGGACGGTGCCTGGGGCCAGGTCGGGTGCGTCTTGCCAGGGGATCGGCGAGCTGAGCGCCCAATCGACCTTGATCGTGCCCGGATCCCACCTGAAGAAGCGCAGGCGTTGACGTACTCGGGCGGGGAGATCCTCGCGAGGAATCAGGTGGGTGTACAGGGCCGGAGCCGAGACGTCGGCAAGGATGGCGCGGTTGGCGGAGTACTCCGTGCCGTCGTCGATCCGGACGCCGGCCGCTCGCCCGTCACGGATGACGATCCGGTCGACCCGGGCCTGGCAGATGATCGTGCCGCCGCGGGAGGTGAAGCGGTCGGCCAGTGCCTGGGAGAGGCGACCGGCACCGCCACGCGGTACGGGATAGCCGTACTGCTGGGCGATCATCACCAGCAGCCAGCCCATCAGTCCCGAACCCGGCGCGGTCGGTGCGATGTCCGCGTGCTGGGAGTTGGTGGCCAGAAGCAACTTTGCGGCCTCGCCGGTGAACCTGGTGTCGCCGAGCGATCGCACTGGTCCGACCAGGAGTTGCAGGCGTTTCAGACCTCGCTGTCCCAGGAGGTGCCGGAGCAGGCCTGCACCTGCTCGGACCGGCGGGAACGGGCTGAACAGCGCGTCGGTGATGGCGGGACCGATGCGCTGCCAGTCGGCGTACAGATCGAGCCAGGCTTGTCCGTCGCCCGGTGTTTGCCGGTCGAGGGCGGCGGCAGTGTCGGCTGGATCGGGATGGACGAGCGACCAACCACCCCTGCGCAACGGGTTGCCGACCGGTGACGGTGGATTGGACCACTCGAGGCCGTAGTCATCGAGATTCAGGTCCTTGATCGTCGGCGACACGGTGGCGAGTGGATAGAAGGAACTGAAGGTGTCGTGGACGAAGGCACTGTCGAGGTCGTTCGAGCTGCGGACAGCGCCGCCGATCGCATCGTTCGCCTCCAGGACAGTGACGTCCCAGCCGGCGTCGACCAGCAGGTTGGCCGCCACCAGTCCGTTGGGTCCGGCCCCGATGACGATTGCATCCGTCCCGCTCACGTCGCCAACTCACCTGCAGAAGGAGGGCGCAACCCGATCAGGCCTCTCGGGCCAGTCCGTTGAGTACGTCGGTCAGTTGCTTCTCGACGTCGTTGCCGACCTTCTCGAAGACGACCTTGGCCAGCGGGTTCGCGACCTTGGCGATGCCCTGGAAGTCGATCTCGTTGGTGTAGGTGATGCTCGATCCGGCGCCGCTGGGGGTGATTTCGATGGTCTCCGTGGAGGTGGCGGTGTCGTTGCGGCCCACCAGGACGACGCGTGTGCCGGACATCTCTTCCAGGGTGTAGGTCAGTTCCGTGCTGACGCCGGCGATCTTCGAGGTGTTGTGCCACGAGGAGCCGACCTTGACCGGTCCGGCGTCACTGCGCGTGCAGCGCTCGGTCCCGGGATCCCACTGCTCGGCGTTGCTGAAGTCCGCCAGGTACGGGACGACCACCTCAGGGGAGGCGTCGACGGTGAAGGTTCGTGAAACGGTGGGCACGAGAATCGACCTCTTTCGTAGACAATCGGCGGGAACGTCAGCTCGGCTCGAAGATGTTGCCTGGGGTTGGTCCGGTGGGAGTACGGGACAGGCCGAGGCGTCTCATGAGCGGTACGACGAGGACGTCGTACACGGCGGGCACGTAGCGGAAGCCGAAGACCATCAGGGGGTTGGCCGGTCCGACCGAGAGGTCTCGGCGGGGGCGCGTGGTCAGCGAGAGGATCGCCTTGGTGACCTTGTCGACGTCGCTGACCGGCGGCGGTGGTTGGCCGACCCGGCCGATGTAGTTGCCGGCGCGTTGGTAGACGGGGGTGTCGATGCTGCCGGGGGACACCAGGCTGACGTCGACGCCAGGGATTGACCGAACCTCGGCCTGCAGAGCGCGGGCCAGGCCGTGGACCGCCCACTTGCTCATCACGTACGAACTCATGAACGGCGGCGCCATCTTGCCGATGACCGACCCGACCAGGATCAGGTGTCCCGCGCCTTGCTCGGTGAAGCGCTGGAGCGCCGTACGGGCGACGTTGACGGTGCCGTCGATGTCGACGCGCAGGACGCGTTCGAAGACCTCGGGTGGGACCTGCGTGAATTCGCCGTACGCCATCACGGCCGCGCAGTGCAGTAGTACGTCGATGTGACCGCAGCGCGCGACGGTGAGGTCGACGAGTACCTCGACCTGCTTGCTGTCCGACACGTCGGTCGGCGCGACGACGGCATCGCCGCCGAGTTCGCGGCACTCGGCGGCGACCCGGTCGAGGCTGGTGCGGGAACGCCCTGCCAGTACGACGGTATCGCCGCGCTCGGCGAGCGCGAGGGCTGCGGCTCGGCCGATACCGCTCGATGCACCGGTGATCGCGACGATCATGTCCGGCGCCCTTCGACCATGAGCCGCAACCGACGGAGCGTCTCGGTGTTTCGCAGGCTCAGCGCCGGATCGATCACCACCTGAGGAACCAGGGCGGCCGGTCCCTTCACGGCGCGTTCGCGCATCACCAGGTGGCAGCCGCCGTCCTTCTCGGTCGCCTCGAACTCGACCCGGCCCTCGCCGGTCGGCCAGGCGCGGACGCGCAGGCGGAGGAACATCAGCGGGACGTACTCCTCGACCGTCGTGGTGTCGTCGAGGAGCAGCGGCCAGGTGCCGACCGAGTGATGAATGCTGAAACCGGGCTGCGGCCACTCGGCATCGACGTCCCGCACCCGGGACGCCCCGACCACCCATCCGGCGTACGACCAGCCATCGGTCAGGACGGCGAACACGTCGTCGAGGGACGCCTCGATCATGCACTCGTTCTCACTCATCCCTGACCAGTACCCACCGCGCATGAGCCGACCGGACCGCAGACGTCCCGATCGATCGCAGTACGCAGGTGCACGTGATGCTGAGCGAAGAGCATCCAACGAGCTCAGCTCGGCGCAGCGGTGCTGGTGGCGAACGGCGAGCCGCGGCGAGCAGAACTGCCGCTGGCGCGGATCCGAGGAATGTTGGCGTCGTCGAGAGCTGTGACGACGTCGGGATGGTTGGCCAGGACGCGGAGTTCGCCGCCCGCGCGGGTGGGGCGGCGCCAGATCTCCTGCAAGGTGCGCACGGCATCGACGCTGAGGTAGGTGCAGGCCGAAAGGTCCACGGCCAGGATTCCTGCGCAGGCCGGCCAGATCTGGAGCAGGTCGTCGCGCAGCTCCGCGGCGACGAACCGGCCGATCCGGCCGGTCGCGGCGACGACGATCATGCCGTCGGCGACCTGGACGGTGATCTGAGGCGTCTGCTGCCGAGTGTCGCCCGTGACCTGCTTCTGCACGGCCATGGGGGAAGCCGCAGCCGCACCCTGAATCGAAATCGGTCTCGTGGACATCTGCACCCCAGGTCCTTCGACAACACACGGAGGTGTGCCGCCTAGGTCTGGGGCAGCGTCGCCGGCCATCGGACCGGCGAACCCGCCAACGACAATACAAGCGTTCCCTCGGAAGATCTCGCGGCCCGCACAAGTTTCGGCGCAGTTTTGCGACGACCCCGAGGGGTACTACGTCATCATCACTGTCGCTGCCCGAGCCCCCGGCGGCGCTCCATCGAGTGCCCGTCTGGGGATGTGAGGCAATGGCATCACTGCGCGTGCGGCAGATCCTGCTCGAGGTGCTCTCCGTCGCCCAGCCCGACCCGCCTGGCCTCAACGGCTCTACGGCCTGGACGAGATTGTGTGCTTCGGCAACAAAGTCGGTACCGGTCAGCGGAGCAGGCGTTGCGCTGATGACACCGACAGGCCACGGTGGCACCCTCGCCGCCACCGCAGGGCCGGCCGAAGTGATGGAGAACCTGCAGCAGACCCTTGGCGAAGGCCCGTGCCTGAACGCCTCTCGTGACCGGCGCCCAGTCCTCGAGCACGACCTGGCCCGGGCCGCAGCGCGCTGGCCGGCCTTCGCTCCCGCTGCCTCCGAATCGGGGATCGCAGCAGTCTTCGCGTTCCCGCTTCAGGTCGGCGCCATCCGGCTCGGCGTACTCGACCTCTATCGCGACGTTCCAGGTCCGCTGGACAGCCTGCAGCTGGGCGAAGCACTCGACTACGCGGCCGCTGCGACGACCATACTGCTGGACCTGCAGTACGACGCGTCGCCGGACGGGCTGCATCCGCAGCTCGCCGAAGCCGCCGACAGCCCTGATTCCGCGCCGCGACGGCAGCCGCGGGGTACCGGTCCACCCACGCCATACCGCTGCGCCTGCGCGGTCGGGTGATCGGGGCGCTCAACCTGTTCTGCGTCGACCGCGTCACCCTCAGCGACGCCGACATCTCGTTGGCGCAGGCGCTCTGCGATATCGCGACCGTCGGCATGCTTCAGGAACGCACCGTGCGCCGAGGCGAAGTGCTGGCCGAACAGCTCCAGTCCGCGCTCAACAGCCGCATCCTGCTCGAGCAGGCGAAAGGCGTGTTGTCCGAGCGGGCCGGGGTTGGCGTCGACGACGCGTTCGCGCTGATGCGGGCCTATGCTCGACGCAACCATGAACAGCTCAGCGCCGTCGCGAGCAGCGTCATCGACGGCACCATCGCCGCTTCGGAACTCACCTCCAGCGGCGCCTGATCACTATCGGCCGCGCAGTGGATGCTCGGCGCGCGAAGGACCGGGCCGTCAGGGCCCGGTCCTTACTGGCTGCCAGCGAGTCCGCGCCGACATCTCGCCCCGCGGGGTGGGGGCCGAGGGGCGCGGGTTCGTTGAGCACGTACGCCGCACCCCTCTGGGGCCGGTGATGAACACCGGAACCTTGCTCGGGCGGTGCCCACAGCCGTGTAGTCCGAAACCTTGAGGCCGGTCTTGTGCGATCTCGAGCCGTCTGATCTACGCTCGGTTGTAGGTGAGCGCCCAGCCCCCGCGCCGAGGTCTCTACAGGCATGCCCGGGCGGGAGAGGACAAGTGACGGATCGAGCCGGCAGCTTCGGTGAGATGGCGATGAAGCTGCATGAACAGGTCGGCGTACTGGCGACGGTCGAGGCAGTGCTGGAATTTGCTGTCGAAGCGCTCCATTACGATTCCGCTTCAGTCATGCTGATGCATCGACGGCGCCCTGAGACGATCGCCGCCACCGATCCGCTGGTCACCATCGCCGATCAACTGCAGATCGATCTCGGTGAAGGCCCGAGCCTGCTGGCCATCACAGAGGTCGACGACGTCCTGGTCGAGGACACCGTGACCGACGATCGGTGGCCGAAATGGGCACCCACCGCGGCCGCGAACGGGATCCGTAGCGCTCTCGCCATCCGGTTGTCCACCACACACTCGGTCAGTGGAGTGCTGAACCTGGTCTCGACGCGGCCCCACAGCAGCGGCGAAGCCGATCGGGATGCCGCCGCGTTGCTCGCCCTGCACGCCTCGATCGCGGTCGCGTCAGCCCGGCTCGAGGCATCCCTGACCCATGCCATCGATGCCCGCAAAGACGTCGGCCAGGCGGTAGGGCGCTTGATGGAGCGGTACACGATGGATCCGATTCAGGCCTTCACGGTGCTGCAGCGTTACTCCCAAGATCGCAACCAGCGCCTTCAGGGGGTCGCGCAGCATGTCATCGCTACCGGGAATCTTCCCGACTGACCCCGTTGGGTGCTGAATTTGCGTGCTGGACGATTCGGTGTGGGCACAGGAGTTGCACGAGTACCTGACTGCGTACGCGGTGAAGGAATTCGAGGTCCCGGATGTTCGGCCCAGTAGCTCCGGGACCGCCCCCAACTGTCAGAGCTGGAGCCACGCTGAGATGAGCAGCGAGAAGATGGACGCCGAGTTCGACGTGGCCGCAGATTGGACGCGGGTGGCGGTCGAGCAACTCGGCCGCGACCATGCCGTGCCGGCTGCTTGTCGCGGCAGCGCGAGTCCGTCCGCGCTCGCTTGGCTGGCCGAAGCCATGGAACTCACCGATGGCGAGACACTGCTCGACCTCGGAGGCGGTATCGGTGGGCCTGCGATCTGGGCGGCCAGACGGTACGGCGTTCGCCCGATTCTCGTCGATCCGATGGAAGGTGCTTGCCGGTCGGCGGCCCGGCTGTTCGGGCTGCCGGCGATCCGTGCGAACGGTCAGGCGATTCCGATGCGCGCGGCCTCCGTCGATACCGCATGGTGCCTCGGTGTTCTGTGCGCCGCCGCGAGCAAGTCCGCGCTGCTCGGTGAGCTGCACCGCGTGCTGGTGCCGTCCGGGCGACTCGGCCTTCTCGTCCTCGTCGCGCAGACCGACGATCTCGACGACGTTCCGGAAGGCAACTCGTTTCCGACGCAGGCTGAACTGGTCGCCGTACTGAAGGAGACCGGTTTCGTCATCGAGGACCAGATCGACGACCCCGGCAACGCCCCGGTCTCCTGGACGCGACTGTCCGATCGTGTCGATGCGCTCATCCGGCAGCAGCACCAGCACGAGAAGGCGTTCCGGCAGGAAGCAGAACAGCAGGAACGCCTCGATCACCTCTTGTCCACTGGTCAGCTCAGCTCTCAGATCCTGTTGGTCGAGCGAGACCGACGTGAGGATTCCTGAGCGAGCTGGCTGCTGCCGTCGTCAACTACTGATCCTTCCCATCCGTTGCCTGATTCAACGGTGGGCACCGGGGGTGGGTGCGAGACATCGAGCAGGTCGCGGTCGCCGGGGCTTCCGGGTTCGTCGGTGAGAAGTTGTGCGAGGTGCTGAGCAGCGGGTACGACGTCGTGGCGCTGACCAGGCGTCCGGACCGGTACGGGGGCGCCGGGCGTCCGGTGTATGCCGACATGCTGGACCCTGAGACGCTGGCCAAGGCGCTGCGCGGAGTGTCGGTCGTCTACTACCTGGTGCACTCTCTGGCCGTCGATGATTTCGCCGCCGTCGATGCGACAGCTGCGAGGAATCTCGGTGCGGCGGCTCGGCAGGCCGGCGTCCGGCAGATCGTGTACCTCGGGGGCTTGGGGCGCGACGACGACGAGTTGTCGCGGCACCTGGCGTCGCGGCGCCAGGTCGAGGGACTGCTGGGTGCGGCCGGCGTACCGGTGACCGTACTGCGGGCGTCGGTGATCATCGGCCGCGGCGGCCTGTCGTGGGAATTGATCAACACCTTCGCCGCACTGCCGGTCCTGGGAGCCCCGGCGTGGATCGAGACCAGGGCACAGCCGATCGCACTGAAGGACACGCTCGCCTATCTGGCCGGCGTTCTCGGCCGGGAGGAAACGTTCGGCCGGACCTTCGACATCGGCGGCCCCGATGTGTTGACCTACGCGGAGATGCTGCGGCGGACCGCACGGCTTGTGCACGATCGGTTTCTTGCCATCGTCGCCGTGCCGCTGGTTCCGAACGAGTTGTCGGCTGCCGGGATCTCGCTGATGTGTGGTGTCGATCGCCTGGTCGTCCAGCATCTGCTCGACTCGATGGTCAACGAAACGGTGGCCCACGACGAGGCGATCACCGATCTTGTCCCACTGGCGCGCACCACCTTCGTCGACGCCGTCCGCGCCGCGACCTGACTCGCCCGATCGGCGGTGAGAATGACTCGATCACGGTTGTCGCCTAGGAACGTTGGCGAAACTGGGAATGTGCGAGGGTGCCTTCATGCAGGAAGAACGGGCGGGGCAGGCGCATCCGGGCGAGCCGCGGCTGCCGGCGGCGGTGGGGGTCGTGGCGGCGATCGCGCTGTACGCCGTACTGCCCAGCCATTTGCAGATCGGGCCTCGCTTCGTGATTCCAGCGCTGGAGTCATTGCTGTTCGTCCCACTCGTGCTGGCCAATCCGCGCCGGATGACGCGGGAGAACCGGTTGTTGCGGCGGCTCTCGATCGGTTTGGTGCTGTTGATCGCGTTGTCGAACACGACCGCGCTCGTGCTGCTCATCCGTTCGTTGGTCACGGGAGAGGCGACAGCGGGCGGCCAGTTGCTGGCGGCGGCCGCACAGGTCTGGCTCACCAACGTCCTGGTTTTCGCGCTGGCGTACTGGGAGCTTGACCGGGGTGGACCGGTCACGCGGTTTCGGGTGGCTCGACCTGGTCTGCCCGATGCCGACTTCCGGTTCCCGCAGGACGAGGACCACGACGCGATCAGCGAGGTGGCGAAGAGGTCGTCGGCCAAGTCCGGGTGGGCGCCGGGTTTCATCGACTATCTGTACGTCTCGGTGACCAACTCGTCGGCGTTCAGCCCGACCGACACCATGCCACTGTCCGTCCGCGCCAAGCTGTTGATGGCCGTCGAATCGGTCTCGGCCTTGATGCTGTCGGTGCTGGTCGTCTCCTTCGCCATCGGCCTGCTCGGTCCGTGAACCCTAGGTTGGTTCCATCATGTGGAGGTGATCACTGCCCAGGACGAGATCCGACGCATGGCTACCTCTCGCGCACCAGGATCAGCAGTTCGACCCGATCAGGACCCGGACCGTCGTCGATTCACCGGCACCGTTGGCCTGGGTCTGTCAGCGGGGAATGTCGCCGGTGAGTTCGTGGCCGTTCCAGGTGAAGCGGGCGGTTGTGACGGCATCGTCGCCGTCGCCGTAGCCGTCGGTGGCGGTGACGAGTTGATGGATGCCGATCCCGGGAAGTTCGGCGTACGTGCACCACTCGTGGTCGGAGGTGAGGACAAGGTCGAGGTCGAGCGCGGTCAGCAGTGCGAAGACCTGGCCACGGTTCGTGCTGTCGACACCGACGAAGACCTCGTCGAGGAGGATGACCCGGGGAGCGTCGGGGACGGTCTGGTAGTGGGCGGCGACGACCGCGAACAGCGGCAGATGAAGAGCGATGGCCTTCTCGCCCCCGGAGAGCGCGCCGTGCAGCTTCCTGGTGAGCGTCTGATAGCCGTCTCCCTTGCCACGGTCGACCTTCACCACGAAGTGGTGCCAGGCGGTGTAGTCGAAGACGTGCGCGAGTTGTTCGGCCCACGTGGCCGCGGTGTCATCGGCTCTGGCCTGCTCGACCCGATCCCGCAGGAACCGGTGCAGCGAGTCCCGGTCTTCGCCGGACAGCGTGACCGGATCCTTCAGGAGGAGGTCGCGGGCTGTCCTCGTTCCGGCGTTGAGGTCGGGGATCGGTTGCCAGGCCAGTTGGACGGCCACTTTCGAAGCGGTCCGGACCTGGTCGAGCCGCAAGTTCATCTGGTCCACGAGTTGGTTGGCCTGCCGGATCCGGGCCGCGAGATGGCGCCGGGTGGCGCCGGTGAGCGTCCGGTCGAAGAGTTCGCGTTCGCGGTCGGTGATCTCGGCCCGGCTGGTGTCGGCGTCGGATTTCAGGCGGCGCAGGAGTTCGGCCGCGCCGACCCTGAGCCCGTCGATCACCGCGGTGAAGACCTGGACGTCCTGATCGGCCTCGAGGTCCAGATCAGCGCGCGTCCTTAAGGTCTCGCGGCACTCGTGCACGCTCTCCGACAGTCGTCGCACGGCGTCGGCCAGGTGGTTGGGAGCGTGCGGGAGATCGGGCCATACGCCGGTCACCAGCCGAGCCGCGTCCAGCGTCGCCCGGACCCCCTCGGAACCGGCCACGAGTCCATGAAAACCGGCCAGGTCGGGCAGTTCGCTGTCCAGCGGGAACGTCCCGGAGGACAGCCATCGGAAGCGGTGCGCGATCAGGTCCCGGCTGGTCGATGCCTTGTCCCGTGCGGCGGCCTCCGCCGCGTGGCGACTGCTCAGTTCACCGATCCGACGGGCGAGCGCCGTCTTCTCCTCACGGGCGGAGGCCTGGTCCGCCGCGAGCTGTTCGAGTCGTCCGCGGAGCTGTTTGATCTCGTCGAGGACGGCGCGATAGTCCAGCCCGACCGTTTCCTCGATCGTGGTCAGCTGGGTCTGGAGACTCTCGTGGGCCGCCGCTGCCTCGGTTGCCTCCTCGACGCGTTCCCGCGCGTCCTGCGCGGAGCGATCGGCTCGCCGGCGCCCCTCGCCGGCCGAGCTTCTGGCCGCCTCCAGGTGGCGCTGCTCGTCCATCCACGCTTCGGTGAGTTCGGCGAACGAGCGGAGCCCGCTGGTCAATCCGGTCAGGGCTGATCGTTCGGTCGGCAGTCCCGCTTCGGCGGCTTGGAGGGACAGATCACGCAGCGCCGTGGACACCCGGCTCTCGGACAGTGTGACCGCTGACAGCCGATCCCGTACGACGCTCTCAGCCGCAGCGACGTCGGCCTGCCGTCTCCTCAACGTGTCGCCGGCTTCACCGACTGTCTCGTACGACGGCCTTGCCGCCAGGTCCGCGTCGAGCACCTCCCGACGCCGGGCGAGTGCTTCCACTGTGGCTCGCCGAGTCTCGATGCCTGTGGCAACAGCGGTGAGCCGCGCGCGGAGTTCGGCCGCGTGGCGATCCCTGGCGCGTTGCCGCGCGGCGGTACCGATGTGCGCGGCCTCATCCTTGGCCCAGCTTCCGCTCAGGACACCCATCCGCCATGAGCCGTCCAGCCCGACGAGGATCGGGTCCCGGCGACCGTCCTCGATCGCCGCTCCGTACGAGTCGACGGCGACCACGGCGAGCAGACGCCGTACGACGTCGGCGCTGACCACGGACCCCGGCTCGGGGATCAGCAGGTCCGCGAGTGACCGATGGCGGACCGGTGGCAGACCGTCGGCGCTCGCGAAGGTATCGTGCCGGTCCGGTCCGATCCAACGACCGTGGTCGCCGTTGTGAATCCAAGCCTCGCCGGCCGGCGTCACCCAGGCGTCCAGCAGGCCGGACGCCTCGAGTGCGGCCTCGAGCGGAGCACGAACGTCCGGCGGTACGGAGTCGGCGAAGTCGATCAGCTGCCACAGCGGTGCTCCGGCGAGTGATCCACGATCCGTGGTCCGGTACGGAGAAGCGACCGGTGGAAGGTCGCGGTGGTCGATGACGTGGCGCAGTTCCGATTCCAGCTCGGACTGCGTCGCCGTCAGTTCGTCGAGCCCAGCTTGTGCCGTCGTCCTCTGCGCGGCCAGTTCCGAGGTCACCGCTGTCGCCAGCTCGGTCAGGAGAGCGAGCAGTTCTGTCTCCGAATCGGCGTACTCCGGCAGCGCGGTGAGGTCGGGAAAGATCAGCTCGCGGCAGCTGCCGGCCCAGTCGAGCAACTCCGACGACAGGTCGGCGAACACCAACTCGTACTGGGCCGAGGCCGCGGCCGAAGCCCGCTGGGTCTCCTCAAGGGCGGCACGCGCCACGTCCAGTTCGCCTTCGGCGTCTTCGCGACGTTCGATCGCGCGTTCGTGGACCTGCAGGCAGGCGACGATCTGCTCGATCTGCTCCTCACGGCTGCGACCGGATGCCCTGAGCAGGGCCCTCGCCTCCCGGCGCTCCGCCGCCGGCCTGGACAAGGCGTCGTCGGTGACCGCGACCAATCCGACCCTCACGGCGGACTGCCGTAGTTCGTCCACAGCCCGGCCCGTCGCGGCGGCTGCTCGCTGCTCGTCCTCCTGCGCTTCCTCGAGTGCCTGCGCATCACCCTGCGCCCGCTCCTCGTCCCTGGCGGCCACGCCCTCCAGGCGTCGGGCGTCGTACAGCGCGGACTCGGTTCTTCTGCGCAGCCGATCCAGTTCGAGACCGCTCTTGTAGGCGTCCTTTTCGGTCAGAGCTTCGCGTGCGGCTTCGGCGCGCCGGACCTCCCCGGTCAGCCGGTCGATCTGATGATTCAGCTCTTCGTCCCGGGTGAGCGCCAACTGGTACTCCTGCTCGGAGTCGCGGGCGCGGCGACTCAAGGTGTCCAGCTCTGAAGCGGCAGTGGTGAGTTGGCCCGCGCCCGCGCGGAGTACGCGCTGGGCATAAGTCCGCTGCCGTCTGGCCAGGCCGCGGGTCGCGTCGACCTCGGCCTCGAGCGTCCGGAGACGCTCTCGCTGGGCGTCGAGGCGCTCGAATCCTTCGGCCAGGTCGGTGATCTCCTGCGGATCGAGCGGTGGCAGGGCGCGCGAGAGCAGCGTGGACAGCAGCGCCGGGTCGAGGCGCTGGGAGAGTTTCGGTGTCCGGAGCTGAAGCAGTGCGGTGATCAGCGCGTCGTACCGTTGCTCGTTGAGGCCCGGGAACAGCACCGAGCGAAGGGCTGTCCGATACGCCGTGGCGTTGGGATGGACGGTGCCTCGCTCGCCGAGTCGTTCGTCCAGGGCGGCGCGGGTCAATGGTGCGCCCGAGTCGTTGAGCAGCGTCATTTCGCCGGGCTCGATGCTGAGATCGGTGGTGAAGTAGTCGGCGCTGACGGTGGTCGTGTGTGTGCTCGCCTGTAGCCTGGCGCCGCAGGTGAACCGGGTCGTTGTCTCGCCTTGCTTGGTGAACTCCAACCAGACATAGCCCACCCGGGTGGTGCCTGAGGCGCCTTCACCCATCAGGTTCCAGTGCATGGTGCGCTCGCCGGTGCCGAAGGTCGACAACCGGCCGGCCCGAAGGTTCGCGTCGAACAGGTACGGAAGCAGCAACTCGAGGGCCTTGGACTTGCCGCTTCCGTTCGGGCCGCGGAGCAGCAGGCGGCCGTCGTGGAAGGTGAAGACCTCGTCGTAGTAGCGCCAGACGTTGAGGATCCCCGCCCGGCTCGGCACCCAGCGATCCGGCCGCCGTACCGGCGCCGGGAGACCGGGCTGCAAGGTCGCGATCGTCATGGGGCATCCTCCTGCCGGGTTACCTCGGGCGGCTGTACGCCGTACCGGCTGCTTGCGGGGAGCGGCGTGATGACGCCGCCGGCCTCGCGGACCAGACCGAAGTCACGCAGTACCGCGACAGCTTCGCCGGCTAGTCGTGCTGATCCGTCGTCCTGGAATGCCTTGGCCCAGTTCGGTTCCCGGGACAGCAACCGGCCAGTGGCCAGGCGCACTTGCTCGATGGTCATCGGCTCCGTCAACCGGTCGAGCAGAAGCAGCGCGGCGACGTTGGCCGTTCTGGCGTCGTCAGGGAACCGGACGTCCGTGGACAGGCTGTCCGGATCGACGAGCAGGACACCTTCGGCGCGTTCCTCCAGGACGAACCCTCCTTGTTCGGCCGCCCGGCGCAGCAACTGGCGACCGGTCGGTGACGTGAGGTAGGCCAGTTCGTCCGGCGACAGGTCCGAGAAGTAGAGGACCGGATCGTCGATCAGCCGCCGGAAGACGCTGTGCCGCAGCCACAGATTGTGCTGGGTCGGAGAGATCTCCACCTCGTCGGTGTCCGGAGCGTTGGCCGGCCCGTAGCGGTGCTCACGGGTGATCAGGACCAGAAGTTCTTCGAAGCGCTCGGCGACCTCTCCGATCGGTAGCGCGAGAGTCGAGGGACCGATGGGTAGGGCGAGCAGGCGGATGAGCAACGTGGTGTTGACCCGGTAGAGCACCTTGGCGTCCTCTGTTTCGACGTAGTTCTCGGTGGAACCGTCGACGATCTCCAGACCGCCGAGGTTCTCCAGCAAACGCAGGGCGTCGACCAGCGCCCGTCGTTCGCTCCGGCTCGCCGTGTCCAGAGTGGGTATGACGTCATCCGTGGCCGTGGCCTGGCGGGTCCGCTCGGCGACCTGACCGATGGTGATGACGGGGACGGTGAGCAGTTCGGCGCTGACCACGCACAGCAGGACGTAGCGGCGGCGGTCGAACGGCGCCCGGCCGGTCCGCAGGCGTCGAGCCGGCCGACTGGCGTCGGTCGAAGGCCGGACCTTCACCAACCGGGCATACCCCAGACGCGGCTCGACCCGGACGGCCCACCCACAGTAGTAGTCGAACCAGCGGCGGATCGGTTCCTGCCGGCGGCGGACCAGGTCGAAGATCTCGGGAACACCGCGCTGCGTGACCAGTGGGGCACCGAGCAGCCCTCGGATGCCGCGGGAGACTTCTTCCCGCTCGGCGATCGCGAGCTGGTTGGCCAACTGACTCATCCTGAGTCTCCTGTCCTCCGGCCGGGGGCAGACTCGACCGGCCGGATGTTCACGATGTAGTCCAGGCCACGGAAGTCGCCGCGTGGTGTCCGCAAGGTGGTGATGGTCCGGTCTGCCGGTTCCCACAGCAGGATCTCGATCCGGCCGTCGGACGTGGTCGCCGCGCGGTGGCCGGAACGATTCGGGGTAGTGGCGAGGGCCGCTCCCAACAGGTCGCGGAGATGATTGAAGAGGAAGTAGTCGAGCCGGTCGAAGTGCGACAAACGGATCGGGCCGCCGGTGTCGAGAAGGGCCAGGGCCGCGTCCAGCTCGGCCCGCTCGGCGGCGATTCGCTCGGCCCGGGCAGCCCTGACCTGCGCCACGTCCCGGACACGGGCGGTTCGGCTGAATCGTTCGACCCTTCCGCTGGAGCGCAGTAGTGGTGACACCTCAACCGGCGCGGCCTCGTGCCAGGAGGCCGACGCCGGAATCAGCTCCGGGTCGGCCGCCGCCAGATGGGCGTGCCGCGCGGAAGTCAGGCCGAAGGCCGTGGCCCAGAGGCGGTGCAGGTCGTCCTGAGCCGGTACGACGCTGAACCAGCGGGCCAGTTCACGGAAGTCGGCCACGGCGCTGCTGGCGCGACGTCTCGTCTCGGTGATCCTGTCCAGCACCTGCAGCAAGGTGACGATCGCCTTGCGGCCGACGGTGTGCAGCTGCTCCACGCGGGGCGGCGCCAGTTCGGAGCCGACGAACCAGGCCAGCAATCCCTCCCAGCGCGCTTGCCGGCGATCGAGCCAGGCCGGCCCGGGATCGGTTCCGGACAGTGACGGGAGTTCGGCACCGGTCAGCGCTCGGCGCTGCAGGCGCGCGACACCGCGGTCGAGGACGTCTTCGATCCGTTGGCGGATCACGTGGACGCGCTGCTCGAGGTTGGTGAGAAACTCCTCCAGGTACGCCACCGTCGCGAGCTTGACGTCGTGGAAAGTGGCCAAGTCGACGCCTTCCACCCGCAGGAGGCGCTGGAGCTCGCCGTTGAACTGCTTGGTGTTGGTCCGGAGCGCCTCCAGGTGCCCTTCGAGCTCCATCAGCGTGGTGAAGATCCGTCGGTCGGTTCCGCCGTCCAGTTCGGCCACCAGGTCGCGCAGCCGATCTCCGATCGCGTCCAGCACCGCCGTCTGCAGGGCCCCGGTGGACGCCAGGACGCTCATCGCATGGGTCACGCCGGCGAAGGCCGCCTCACCGCGCCGGCTCAAGGAGTACCGCACGTTGTTGCGCTCGTAGTCCGCAGCGGTCCGGTAGTTCTCCGTGTGATCCTGGATCGGGTCGACGAGTTTCCAGTCGCCCAACTGCTTCAGCGCGGCGACCAGCAACTCGTCGGACAACGGCTGCCCCCAGCCGATCGAACGCAGCCAAGCGGTCAGGTCGTCGAGGCCGAGGGCGGTGTCGAGCCGATCGTTGGCCTCGGCGAAGGCGTGCAGGATCGCGACGTACAGCTCGGACCGATCGACGGTGCTGAACTGGAACAGGTCTGCAGGAATCCGGAGCGGTGCCACCGGGCCTCCGTTCTCGCGAGTCCGAACACGCTAAAGGAGACGCACGATGTCAGGCCAGACCCGTCGGTGAAGATGACGGCCCGGCGTACTCCGCTGCCATCGCGTCGAGGAGCGCGGTGGCAACTCGTTCCTCTGGTACGGCTATCCCGTGCCGGAGCAGGCTCCCGGCGAGGGACTCGTCCCAGGGAGCGGGCGAGACTCGACCGACGGGCGGACCTTGCGGGCCGACAGCGGCCAGGTAGTCGACACTTCGCAGGTGCCACGGAACTGCTCCGACGCGAGCGATCATCGAGGCGGTGATCCGAAGGCCCTCACCGTCGAAGTCGCCGTGGTAGTAGATCTTGGTCCGGGCCTCACGAAGCTGCTGAAGCAGCAGGATTCCCGCGCCGCTCGGCCACCCCGAGAGACAAACCAGCGGAGGACACGAAGGACCGAAGCGGCGCAGTGCGAGGGCGGCGATACTCGGATTCTCGAACACCCAGACCGCAGGCGGCGATCCGGAACGGAGCGGGCTTCGCCGCAGTTGCCGCAAGGTCAGCACGGTCGCCTCACCCGCCTCGGCGCAGATGCGCAGTACGACGTCCGATGGTGCAGCGCCGGTTGGGTGAAAACCGGCGATCAGAACCGTTGATGAGAGTTCGTCGTCGGAGACGCCGGCCAGCCTCCACAGCTCTCTGCGCGCCGCCGCGTCGCCGGGGACCGGCCGGTCGAACATCGACGCCAGCGCCTTCAGGACCGAGGTCGAGTGTGCGGTCCCGTCGTCCAGCGCATGCGGATCGCCGAGGACGCTTTCCGCGAACACCGGCAGCGGAGATCCGGCGGCGGGCAGGGCCCCCAGGACGAGGAGTCTCTTCTCCAGCTGGGACCGGGTTGTCTCGACCGTTCCACCGATCAGACCGGACCGTCGTACCGACTGGGCCCAGGGCAGGAGCGCGGGCTGAGCAACGATCACCGGGTGGGTGGTGAACCAGTCCCACAGTCGTGCTCTTCGCTCGTCCGCCGTCCGCCGGGCCTCCGACAGATTGCCGATTGGACCAACCGCGGCGGTGACCACCCGACGTAGGTCCCCGCCGACCGCCTGCTCCAGATCGGCCAGCTTCACCGTGGTCCGGGCCGCAGGAAGCCGATCGAGCCCGAGCAGATCAGCCAGGGCCTCACGTTCTGGTTCGGCCAGCGGCCCGAGACTGATCCGGCGGACCGGGTGACCGCTGGACAACCGCTCGTGTACAGCTCGCCACACCGGCGCCAGCGCCGAGGAGAAGAAGCGAGAGGGGTCCACAGTGTCCAGGACGATAGCGAACGCGCGGTTCGTCCGTGTCTGGTCCGCCGTCGATCCGTCGGAGCCGGTGAGGGACGCGCCGACAAACTCGTCGGGTCGGCCGTCACTCGGAGTAGCGTCGAGTCAGCACCGGGCGGCCGGTGTCACGAGTGCTCCGGGGGGAGAACAGTGATTGTGGGAGAACCTGATCCGGGACCGCAGCCGTTGCGATGGGGTGGGCTGCGTCCGTACATTTCCGTGGTGGTGATCGAGTGCACGGGTGACGATCCCGGCGCGACCTTCTCCACCGCTTATGCCAGGATGCGGAGTCCCGGTCGCTCGAGCCCTGGGCGGGTCGAGCGGATCGCGCGCGAGACAGCGGTGGATCCGACCTTCGACGGGGAGCTTCGGGGGCTGGCGGACTCCGGGATCGAGCAACTGGCCGCGTTTGTTCGTGAGGTACACGGGCCGCCGGGCTGGTCGTATCCGGACGCGGGCTTCGCGGACACGTCGAACTACCTCACGGTCCTGCTGCGGATCGGCCGGCTGATCGCGGTGCATGCGGATCCGCTCGTAGTCGACCGTCTGCAGCGATGGCTCGACAAGGCGCCCCGGCCGGCTGCTCGGCGAGTCCCGCCCGAGGTACTTGAGACGGCCCTGCTGCAAGGGGCGTCGAAGGGGTTGTGGTTGCGCAACACCCATCGGCGCCGGGCGACGAAACCGGACACCAAAACCATCAGCGGCTTGAGCTTGCGGGACGCGTTGAGTCCGTTCGAGGACGCGGGCTACGCGATGGGGTCCGCTCGGGCGCTGCTCGACGACGATCCGGATCGGACCGCGTTGCAGGGGACCGTCGGTACGACGCCCCGCAAGTCGTCGGTGTGGTTGAAGGCGTCGACGGACTTCGTCAGTTTCGCTGCCGCAGTCGGCGAGTTGCTGAGCTTGCTGGAGCAGGAGTTGGCCGCCGGCGTGAGCTTCGGCCACGGGCTTCCCCACCTGGCCCGTGCGGTTGACGACCTGACCGGTGTGTTCGGGGCCTACGAAGTCCGCACCCCGCCGCCGGAAGACCTACCAGATCTGCCGGGGATCGGTGAGGAGCTGATCGCGGCTGCTGAGATCCTCGAGGACTCGGTGATCGGCGTACACGGCAAGGACAACTCGGCCGATCTCGTCGTGGACGTCGGATTCGGCGGCTCGATCAGCGGCGCCTTCGCGATCGTCCCCAAGCCCGCTGACGACGGGTTCCAACTCAGCGTCGGGTACGCCGACCGGCCGAACAATCCCAGCGACCCGCAGGTCGCTTGCCAGATCATGGACGCGCTCGAGCACACCGAGCTGCTGACGATCTACTACCGCTCGGGTCATACCTTCACCGACGGCAGGATCTGGCGCGACCAGGTTCCGGTGGCTCCGTTCGGCAACTGGGCCTTCGAGGACTTCACGACGTTCGCCCTCGACCGTGAGAAGCCGATCCGTCCCCAGGACGGCCGGAGATCCGCAACGCCGCAGGAGATCCACGACCTGATCGGCCGGCCTGAGGACCAGTCCCTGTTCGGCTGGGTCGTGCGGCATTTCGGCGCGGGATGGCTGACCTGTGACGACGGCTCCGGCGAGGCCGCGGACTTCTTCCACATCAGTCCCGGCGGCACGTTGAGTGCGATCCACGTCAAAGGCGCCCACAGCGCCTCTCCCCGACGGCGCGTCGCAGCTTCGGCGTACGAGGTCGTGGTGGGCCAGGCGGTGAAGAACCTGAGCTTCAACGACGTCGAGCGGCTCCGGAGCAGACTCCATCGGGCGCCGGTCGGGCGGCCCGCCTGCTGGACCGACAGCACCCGGACGCCCGACCGATCCGACTTCCTGGAGGCGCTGGAGCTGCGCAACGCGACCGATGACCATCGGGTTGTCGTCGTCCAGCCGCATCTCAGCTACGCAACTTACCAGCGGCTGAGAGCGGACTCGGTGCCGACTGACAGCCCGGATCTGTTCCGCCTGCACCTGGTCGAGAACATGCTGAACTCCGCCCGGGCTTCCGCGGTCGGTATCGGATCGGATCTGGTGGTCATCGGAAGCCTGGTATAAGGCCTCGGCGAATCCGTTGCGTGGCTACGGGACTACTGTGTCTGCCGGTCCGGGGCCTGGGGCGTTGCTCAGGTCGATGATGCGGGACCAGATGCGTGGGACGGCCGGGCGGACCGGTGCCCAGTCGGCGCCGCGGTCGCCGAAGGCGACGAGCTGGTTCGGGCCGGTGGCCACGATCGTTCCGTTGCCGGAGTTGCGGTAGTCGATCGTGATCGGGTCCGTCCAGGTGGCGCCGTTTCCGTCGTCGGAGACCAGGAGCGACTGGCCCGGGCGGCCGATGGACAGCACGAGCTTGCCGCTCGGCATCGAGAGCAGGGTCGGGTAGATGCCGGTGACTGTGAGGGCGGCGGGTCCGGCGCGGAGCAGGGTCGGTGTGGTCCAGTGGAATCCGTTGTCGGTCGAGCGGGACACGTACATCGGCTGGAAGCTCCCGGTGCGCATCACCGCGAGCAGAGATCCGTCGGCGACACGTTCGATCGCCGCTTCGTCGAAGCCTTCGTACCGCGGATCGGCGGACAGTCCCGGGTTGACGGCGATCGTCGCCCGCAGGCTCCAGTTGACTCCTAGGTCGGTCGACGCCAACAGGATCTGCCGGTACTTCGAGTCGCCGTCCAGATAGCCGTAGGCGGACTGGTAGAGCGTTCCGTCGGGATCCTCGACAGCGTTGTGCACCAGGACGAAGCCACCCATGGTTCGCCCGGGTCGGCTCGAGTGCGGATCGATGGGCCGCATCGGTTGGGGACTGGTCATGGTGCCGGTCCGCTGGGTCCAGGTTCGGCCCTGGTCCCGCGAGACGGCCGTCACCACGTCGGCCTTCCGGTTCTGCGAGTTCGGCGTCATGAAGGTGTGGTAGAGCACGGCCATCAGGTCGCCGTTGCGCAGCCGGGTGAAGTTGAACGACTGTTCGTTGCTGAACGGATTGCGAGCATCCTGACGCTGCCACGTCCGTCCCACGTCGGTGCTGGCCGACAAGCGGGTTCCGACGGCTCCACTGGCGTCACCGTGGGCGGCGTAGGTGGTCAGAAGTTCCGGAGCAGCGCCGGTGATCGAGACCGCGGAGTGCGGCATCTGCAGTACTGATCCCGTCGTCTGCTCGACGGTCACGTCCGGTCCGACCTCCAGGAGTGATCCGCCGGCCGGTGGAAGTTGTACGGCGGCGCCCGGTGTCAGGTCGTCGACGAAGACCTGGTCGCCTGTCGTCGCAGTGCCGTAGCTCGCGAACTGGTAGCCGGTGATCGAGCCGACGGCGCGGACGCCGACCGGCCCGAGTACGCCGACAGCAGCTCCGTCGACCATCACCTGAGCACGTTCCTGATCCGGCGCGACCCGAAGCCGCAGCGTGCTCCAGCTCCCGGTCGGTACCGTCCCTGGTGGAGTCAGAGCGGTCCAGCCGAGCCAGTCGAACCATCGGACCGACCCATCGGCGAACACCGCGACGTGGTAGACCACCCGAGGCTGTCCCGCGACACCGTCGAGTGCACCCAGCAAGGCGAACGAGAAACCGTTGGTCAGGCTCACGGGATGCACGGCGAACTCGAGATCGACACCGCGCTGAGGAACGACCGGGCAGACGACGACGGTCTGTGCGGTGGTCGACCGGTCGTCGACGAGCAGCGATCTCCGGCCTTCGTGAGCTCTCGCCTCGCTCACCGTCGCGGCCGACTTGCCCGAAGGTGTCGCGCAGCTCGTCGGCACGCTGCCCACCGGCTCGGTCTCGAACCCCCGCGTTTCGTCGACCGAGAGGTCGTCGAAGTACACCTCGTCGCCTTGGGTCGCCGTACCGTAGCTGGAGAGTTGGTAACCGCTGAGGTCGAGCGCGGCCGCGCCGGCCGGCCGGCCGGTGCCGACCACCTGATCACCGATCGAGACGGAGACCGACAGCTGGTCCGTGGGTACCTGCAGGCGAAGCAGGCTCCAGTTGCCAAGAGCAACTGTCCCGGCAGGGGCGAGCAGAGTCCACTTGATGCCGTCGTACCACTGGACGGCACCGTTCGCGAGCACCCCGAGATGGAAGGCCAACCGGGACTGGCTCAGTAGCGAGACGGTGAAGCCGTTCGCGAGGCTCACGGGCAGGACGGCCAGCTGCAGATTCAGGCCGCGTTGAGGGGCGAAGGGACACTGGACGACGGTCTGCAGGCTGGTCGACCTGTCGTTGATCCACAGCGACCGTACGCCGGTGTTCCCTCGCGCTCCACTGACGGTCGCCGCCGCCTTGCCTGCCGGCGTTGTGCATCCGGTCGCGACCTGGCCGACGGTTTCGGTCTCGAAGGTCCGCACCGAGGTGGCGGGCCACGCGGTCACCTCAGCTGCGGCCGGAGTCCACTGCTGGAGCGTGCACAGCAAGGCGATGAGGACGAGTAGGCAGAGTGACGATCTGGGGCGCGCAGTACTCATCGGTGGTTACCTCCGGCTCGGGTGTTCGCTGTGAGTGTGATCCAGGCGAACGTGGGCGGGCCAGGGTTTCGTCTGCGTTCGAAGGGGCTGCGGTCCACGACGGATGACGGTTCGATGTCGGCACGAGCCGACCACCAGGGGTGATCACGATGACCGAGCTGAACCGCCGTACCGTGCTGGGCTCGATCGGCGCCGTCGCCGTCGGCCCGATGATCGGGCACCTGCCTGGCTCTCGGTTGCCGTCGTCCGCTGCCGTCGTGGCGGCCTTGCCGACGATCCCGGCCGTCCAGAGCTGGACACCGGGTGCGGGCACCTTCCGGTTCACGTCGACGACCAGGCTGATCGTCGACATCACCACCGCGAGCGGCCTGGGTACGACGGCCGCCACCTTCAGCGACGACCTGGTCGAGGTCTGCGGCCGCAGGCTGAGTCCGGTACAGCTGGCCGCGCCGGCGGCCGGGGACATCTTCGTCTCCTTGTCCACCGCCGATACCGGTCTGGGCCCCGAGGGGTACCGGATGACGATCGGCGACACGATCCGGATCGAGGCCCGGACCGCCAGGGGAGCCTTCTACGGCACCCGGACCGCGCTGCAGCTCCTCCGAACCTCCTCGACAGTTGCCGCAGGCACCATTCGCGACTGGCCACGCTACGCCGAGCGGGGTCTGCTGATCGCCAACGAGAACAAGCAGTTCAGCAGCCGGTGGTGGCAGGACCAGATCCGCGAGCTGGCCTTCCTCAAGCTCAACCTGCTCTGGCTGTACGTCGGCTACCCGAAGGCCCCTGCCGGCGAGATGGCGGCCGTGGCCGAGTTCGCTCGGCGCTATCACGTGACCGTCGTGCCGCAGTTCAACATGCCCGGTCACCTGGACGGAGTTCCGGGCCGGCCCTACCTCAAAGGCAATCCGGCGCGCGGCATCCCGGACCGGCCGCAGAGCCTGGACCTGTCGATCCAGGCAGGATACGACTGGGCCGACGCCAAACTCTCGCAACTGGTGCCGGCCATCGAGTCGCCGTACTGGCACACCGGCGCCGACGAGTACATGATCGGCGCTCGCTACGAGGACTACCCGCAGCTCGCGACGTACGCACGGCAGCACTACGGACCCTCCGCGTCGGCTCGCGACACCGTGTACGGGTTCATCAACCTGGTCAACGACACAGTGCGCGCCCAAGGTCGCACCCTGCGGATCTGGAACGACGGCATCCATCCGAACGCCGTCGTCCCGATCGCCACGAACGTCCAGATCGAGCACTGGCTGGACTCCGGCCGGTCCGCGGCAGACCTGCTGGCCGCCGGGTACCAGCTGCAGAACTGCCACCTCAAGCAGCTGTACTACGACGTCGGCGGCGTGAACGCTTTCGAGCCCGCTGTGGTCTACGACCAGTTCAAGGTCGGCACCTTCCACGGCAGCTCGGTACCGGACGACCATCCCGGCCTGCTCGGAGCGAAGGGTCATGTCTGGATCGGGGTGGGGACGACGGTCGGCGAGGCCGAGATCGGCCGGTCCATCGCGCCCTCACTGCGATCGCTGGCCCAGGTCACCTGGGGTTCCCCGAAGCCAGCGCCTCGGTACGTCGACTTCGCGCCTCTGGCCGGTCGCGTCGGCCACGCACCCGGCAGCGGCTTCTGGCTGTCCGACGCCGCCGGGCTCCCTGGCCGGGCCTTCGTCAAGCCGGATGAGCAGCACGTCCTGGCTGCTGCGGGGCCGGTCGGAGGCGTTCTGCACTGGCGCTACCGCGAGAGTCTGGTCGCGGAACGCTGGCCCGGTCCGGTCGTCACCGGACAGCCGGTCGGCTACCGGCACGGCGAAGAGCACCACGTCTTCGCGCGTCTCACCGACGACTCGTTGGCGCACTGGACCGGTGGGCCGGGGCAGCTCGACGAGCTTCCGCACCTGGACAGCTGGGGCACTGTCGCCGGATCGGTGCTTTCCGATCCGGCCGGCTGTGCTTACTCGGATCAGCAGCACGTCTTCTACCGCGGTTCGACCGGCGCTCTGGAGCACCGCTTCCGGGATCGGTCGTCGGGCACGGTGGTGTCCGAGAGCTGGGGTGGCGAGCTCACCGGCGCGCCGATCGTCATCACCTTCCTCGACGAGCTCCACGTCGTCGGAGCCGGACCTGATGGCGCCGTACGGCACTGGTGGTACACGCCGAGGCAGACCACTTCGCCTCAGCGGGAGACGTGGGGAGCTGGTGCCGCGGTGGCGAGCGGCCTGGCCGGCTACGCCATCGGCGATCAGTTGCACGTCTACTTCCGCAGCCCGGCCGGTCATTTGATGCACTACTTCCACGACCGGTCCGACAACCGGCTGCTGCAACAGGACTGGGGTGGTGAGCTGACCGGCGATCCGGTCGCCTACACGTTCGGTGCCGAACAGCACGTCTTCGGCCGCGGTCCGGACGACTCCCTCAGACACTGGTTCAGTACGCCGGGAATGCCGCAACCGCCCGCGCGCGACACGTGGACCACCCCCGGAGTGGTCACCTCAGGTCCGGCCGGGTATGCCGTCGGCAACCAGCAGCACGTGTACTTCCGCGCGAACGACGGCCGGCTGGGGCACCGCTTCTGGGACTCGGTCGGGCGACGCATCGTCGTCGACGACTGGCCCGGAGCCATCCCGGTCTGAGTCCACAAGAACCTCGTTGGTGGCCTGTTCCTGCCAATCTCCGGGCACCGCGAGTATCCGAGGCTGTACTGAGCGTCAGAGTTTCGCCCGGTGCGGCCGCCTATCCATCCAGGAGGAATGATGTTTCGTAGTACACGGAAGAGGATCGTGGCACTGACGGGCGGACTGGCCGCTGCCGCGCTGCTGACGGCCGGCTCTCTCACCGCCCAGCCGGTGACAGCGGCCGAGGCCGGGCCGGACGTGGTTCAGGACGACGGCGTGACGGCGGCCGCGACCTTCGGGTGGGGTACTCCGCTGCCCGGATCGGACGAGTTCGACTACACCGGTGCGCCGGACAGCTCGAAGTGGAACCAGGCGGGGGAGTGCTGGCCGGGTCACGCCGGCAACGGCCGGCGCTGTGCCTCGAAGTCGGCTGTTGCCAACGGCTTCCTCCGCCAGACCGGTCTCGCGAACGGTGACTCGGCGTGGCTCGCCTCCAAGGTGGAGAAGCAGTACGGCCGGTGGGAGGCACGCATCCGGTCGACGCCCCAGGGAAGCAACAACGGCCGTCAGTACCACCCGTTGCTGATCGTCTGGCCGTCGTCGGACCGCTGGCCCCAGGACGGCGAGTACGACTTCCTCGAGAACGGCGTACCGGGTCAGGCCTGCGCCGAGTCCTTCATGCACTACCCGCACGACGCGGGGATCGCCACCCAGCAGATCTTCGCCAAGGAGACGAACTGCGGCTCGGCGTTGACCGAGTGGCACAACGTGGCGCTGGAGTGGACGCCGGACCTGGTTCGAGGGTTCATCGACGGCAAGCAGTGGTTCAGCTACTCCGGCGGCGCCAACAGCGTCCGCAAGTGCATTCAGTGCATGCCGTCCGGCCATCTGACCATCCAGCTGGACAACTTCTACGGCACCAACCTGCAGCCGGCGACCTACGACATCGACTGGGTCCGGATCTACAACCTCTGACCTCACAGTGACCGGTCGCCGAATCCCAGCCGCCCCGCGGGAGGAACGCCGTGCTTCGGATCCACTTCACCGGCCAGGACCTGCGGCGCATCACCTTGGCCGCCGGCCCGGCGCCGATGTGGGAACTGTTGCTCAGCCTGCACATGGTTCAGCAGCGCGACGGCAGGCTGGTGTTCGGCGACTGGCGCCGTGACGTCCGGGCGAAGGTCGCACCGGATCAGCTGAGGCTGCTGCTCGAGCTCGCGCCGGCCAGCGGCTACTCACCCGATTTCCTCACTCCGGCCGAGCCGCTGGCGGGCTTCGAGGCCGCGCTGCAGACCGTCCTGTCCACACCGCGACAGTCCCTTCGGCAGCAGTTGTCCATGATCGGTGGGCGGCGGCCGCCGTCGACGTGGATCCAGGCGCTGGCCGGCGGCGAACCACAGGCCCTGCGAAAGCTGGCCGACGCGATCCGCGCGTACCACGAGGCCGCGATCGCGCCGTACTGGAGCTCGATCGGGATGCTGGTCGCGGCTGACCAGGCCCGGCGTGGCCGGACGCTGGTCACTCACGGGGTCGACGACCTGTTGTCCTCCCTGCATCCACGGGTCCGGTGGGAGCCACCGGAGTTGCAGGTGCTCGGGATGCGTGACCGCAGTCTGCAGCTGGACGGGCGGGGGATTCACCTGCAGCCGTCCGCGTTCTGCTGGCAGGTGCCGACCAAGTTGCGCGATCCCTTGCTGCCACCGATCCTCGTCTACCCGATCGACCACACACCGGGCATCCTCGACCCGGGCCTCGGCAGCGCCGGCCGGGCATCGGACGCGCTGGGCGTGCTGCTCGGCGCCACCCGGGCCACCGCGCTCGCGGCGACCTTCTCCGGTTGCACAACCACCCAGATGGCCGAGCTCTGTCAGGTCTCACTCGCATCGGCGAGCCACCAGGCAGGCGTACTGCGCTCGGCCGGTCTGATCACCACGCGGCGGACGGGTTCGTCGGTCCGGCACGAGATCACCGAGCGCGGCCTGTGCCTGCTGTCGGCTCGTCAGCAGTTCGGTACGCCGGCCCACTGAGTGCCGCCGTACGGCCCCTTTCGGCCGGAGCCTAAACCGTCGCGCGCGGTGGGCCGCTACCTCACGCTGTGGGCGACGCCGTGAGCGAGGAGAACCATCATGTCGGATCCGTCCCACCGACCCTTCGGACGCCGTACCCTCCGCCGTTCTGCCCGGAACGGTCTGATCGCGCTGGTGAGTCTCGCGCTACTGGCCGGCAGCCAGGACAGCGGACTGACCGCTGCGGCGGCGGCACCGCCCGCCGATCCGGAGATCGCTCTACGCCGCGACGGGTCCGTGCCCGGTGTCGAGGCGCAGCCAGCCGTGCGCGCGGCTGATCCGGCGATGGCCGATGCGACCCGGAAGCGTACGCCGCGGCTGACCTGGCCCACGGCCGGTACGGCGGAAGTCGCCGTACCGCGGGTAGGTGACGGCACGAATCTCGGCCGGTGGAACGCGGTGCTGTCGGGCAGCCCGAAGGTGACCAGGCAACGCGCCGGCAACCTGCCGGTGTGGATCGGCCCCGGGACGGAGGCCACCCGGAACTGGATGTCCACCGGAAAGACCAGCGGCCCGGCCAAGGTCCGGGTGTCGATCAGCGGTCGTCAGGGGGACGCGCTGGCCGTCGAGGTCCGGCGTACCGATGGACTGAAGGCCGCGGGCACTGTCGGGCTGACGCTGGACTACTCCGCGTTCGCCGACACCTACGGCGGCGGCTGGGCTAGCCGGCTGCGCCTGTACGACGTGAAGTCCGGCAAGTCGTTTGCCAGCAGCAACAAGGGCGACGGCACCGTGCAGGCCGACGTACCGGCCGACTCGTCGCTGCGGATGGTCGCGGCCGAGTCGGGCGGCGGGGGCGACTACGGCAAGGGTGACCTGTCCGGTGGCGCGGCCAAGTGGACGATCGGGGGACCGTCGGGCGCCTTCGAGTGGTCGCTCCCGATGGAGGTGCCGCCCGGCGTCGGCGGACCGCAGCCGTCCGTGGCGCTGCAGTACTCGTCGTCCACCCTCGACGGCCTCACCTCGTCCTCGAACAACCAGGTGTCGGCGACCGGACAGGGTTTCGACGTCGCCGGCGGCGGAACCATCGAGCGCCGGTTCAAGAGCTGCTCCAAGGACAAGGGCAACAACGGCACCAAGATCACCGGTGACTTCTGTTTCGCCAGCGAGAACGCGAGCCTGGCGATGACCGGAAAGACCGGTGACCTGTTCCTGGTGTCGAAGACCTCGACGTCGGAGACCTGGCGGCTGCGTGGTGACGACGGCACCGTGGTCGAGAAGCTGTGGGGCGCCGCGAACGGCGACGAGGGCGTCGCGGCCGCCGAGAAGGGTGAGTACTGGCGGGTCACCACCAAGGAGGGGACGAAGTTCTACTTCGGTCTGAACCGGCTGCCCGGCTGGGCATCCGGCCGGCCGGAGACGCGGTCGGCGATGACGATGCCGGTGTTCGGCAACCACGCGGGAGAACAGTGCAACCGTGCTGCTTTCGCCGACTCGTGGTGCCAGCAGGCGTACCGCTGGAACCTCGACTACGTGGTCGACCGGCACGGCAACACGATGAGCCTGTACTACGACAACGAGACCAACAACTACGCCCGCGCGGTCGTGTCCACCGCGGTCAGCCCCTACGTCCGGGCGAGCAACCTGACCCGGATCGAGTACGGCCAGCGCGACGGTCAGGCCTACACCCAGAACCCGATCGGCAAGGTCCTGTTCACGTTGGCCGAGCGGTGCGAAGGCGCCAACTGCGGCCCTGCCCAACCCACGACGTACCCGGACACTCCGTTCGACCTGCGCTGTACGAGTACGACGAACTGCAACAACCACTTCACCCCGACCTTCTGGTCGCAGAAGCGGCTCGCCAAGGTCACCACGCAGGTCTGGCGGGACAGCGGCTTCACCGACGTACAGAGCTGGACGCTTCGGCACGAGTACACCAACGGCGCCGGTAGCGGGCGGGCACTGTGGCTCGAAGGGGTGACGGCCACCGGCAAGGTGGGCGGCGAGACGCAGATGCCGGAGACCAACTTCGACGGCGTCGGCCTGGACAACCGGGTCGATCCGGCCAACCCGAATCTTCCGAGCATGGTGTGGTTCCGTATCCAGTCCGTGCACTACGGCACCGGCGGTGACCTGGCGGTCAGCTACTCGGGCAAGCAGTGCACCGCCTCGAGCCTGCCCGACCCGGCCAACAACGACCGGCTGTGCCATCCACAGCGCTGGACCCCACCGGACCAGGGCGAGCGTCAGGACTGGTTCCACAAGTACGTCGTGACCGAGGCGAACGAGCTGGACCGCAGCGCGACCTCCAGCGTGCCGGCAGCACCGGTCCCGGTGACCAGCAAGGTCGAGTACCTCGGTACGCCGGCCTGGCACTACGACGAACAGGACGGCCTGGCGGACACCACCACGCACACCTGGAACCAGTGGCGTGGGTTCGAGCGTGTCCGGCTGCGCAAGGGCGCGGCCAGTGAGCCGCAGTCGGTCACCGAGACGCTGTACTACCGCGGCATGGACGAGGACCGGAGGTCGGACGGCTCCGCACGGGACGTCAAGCTGACCGACTCCACAGGCGTCGCGGTCGACGACACCGACGAGTTCTCCGGTCAAGTGCGCGAGCAGATCACCTACAACGGGTCCGCGGTCGTCGACAGGTCCATCAGCGACTACTGGCGCTCGGATCAGCCCACTGCGGTCGAGTCCCGCCCGTGGGGCACCCGGTACGCGTACCTGACGGGCCAGAAGGGCATCACCCAGTACCAGGCCGTCGACGGCGGGGTGCTGCAGGTCGCGAACCGACAGGAGTACGACGCCAGGGGCCGGCTCCTGTCGAAACACTTCGCCAACGACGCCGGCACCACGGCCGACGACAGCTGCACCCGCTACGAGTACCTGGACAACCCGGTCACCGGGCTGCAGGAGTTGCTCAGCCGCGAGCAGACCGTTGCCGTCGGATGCGACAAGTCCTACACCAGGGACCAGGTGCTGAGCGACGAGCGGATGTACTACGACAACAACACCTCGACGACCGCCACTCCGACCCGGGGCCTGCCGACGAGGGGCGAGCGGCTCGCCGGCTTCGACAGCGGCGGCAACCCGACGTACGAGACGGTCTTCACCGCGACGTACGACGCGTACGGCCGCCGGACCAGCATCTCGAACGCGGAGAACAAGACGGCGCGGGTCACCTTCTTCCCCGAGTACGGGCCGACGAGCAAGGTCACCGAGACCGCGCCGAACGGCATGCAGTCGTCGGAGGAGTTCGAGCCGGCTTGGGGCGAGCAGATCGCCGCCACCTCGCCGGACGGCAAGCGTGCCGAGGTCGCCCTCGACCCGCTCGGCCGGACCGCGAAGGTCTGGCATCCGGGCCACTCGCGCAGCTCCAGCCCGGCCGACATCGAGTACGAGTACCTGCTCCGTGGCGACGCCTCGTCGGCGGTCGTCACCAGAGCCAGACTCGGCGATAACCGCTACGACGTGACCTACGAGCTGTACGACGGACTGCAGCGGCTCCGGCAGACCCAGGAGGGGACGCCGGCCGGGGGACGCCTGGTCACCGACTATCGCTACGACAGCCGCGGCAAGCAGAACATCGTCTCCGGTGCGTACTTCAACCAGGCCGCACCGAGCACCGAGATCCTGTACGTCGACGACGCCGTCGTACCCAAACAGGAAATGACGGTCTGGGACGGCGCCGACCGGCCGTCCGTGCAGATCTTCCGGTCCGAGGGCCAGGAGAAGTACCGGACCAGCCACCAGATGACCGCGACCCGGCAGAGCATCGACCCGCCCCAGGGCCAGGCACCGACGACCAGGCTGACCGACGCCCGTGGCCGGCTCACCGAGGTGCGTCAGTACCAGGGCGACAGCTGGACCGGGGCCTATGACAGCACCAAGTACACCTATACCGCGCTCGGCCAGCTGAAGTCCCTGACCGATGCCGGGGGCAACGTCTGGAGCTACCAGTACGACCTCCAGGGCCGCCGGATCACCGAGACCGACCCGGACCGCGGCACCACGAGGTACGCGTTCAACGCGGCCGACCAGATCGTGTCGAGCACCGACGCGCGCGGCGTGACGACAGCCTTCACGTACGACGACGTCGGGCGGAAGACCGCGCAACGCAGTGGGTCGTCATCCGGGCCGGTGCAGATCGCGTGGACCTACGACACCCTGGCCAAGGGGCGTCCGACCTCGATGACGCGCTACGTGAACGGGAACCCGTACACGACCCAGTTCAGCGGCTACGACGACGCCGGCCGGGCCACCGGCCAATCCGTCATCCTGCCCGCCTCCGAAGGAGCGCTGGCCGGGACCTACACGGTCGCGCAGACCTACACCGACGACGGCAAGGTCGCGACCCGCAAGCTGCCAGCGGTCGGCGGACTGGCGGCCGAGACCCTCTCGACGACCTACAACGACCAGAGTCTGCCGACGGCGCTGAGCAGCGAGCTGGGGACGTACGTCCGCAACAGCAGTTACACGCCGTTCGAGGAGACGGACACGCTGACGCTCGGCGAGACCAACGGGCGCTGGGTACAACAGCGGTTCGAGTATGAGTACGGCACCCGCCGGCTGACCCGCGTCGTCACCGACCGCGAGCTGTCGCCGCGACGGATCTCGGACACGCAGTACAACTACGACCCGGCCGGCAACGTCACCAAGATCACCGACACCCCGTCGGCCTCCAGCGACGAGTCGATCGACACCCAGTGCTTCGGCTACGACCACCTGCGTCGGCTCACCCGGGCCTGGACCCCCGGATCGGGGGACTGTGCGGCCGCGCCGACCGCGGCCGGTCTGGGCGGCCCGGCGCCGTACTGGCACAGCTGGACGTTCGACAAGTCCGGCAACCGGCAGAGCGAGAAGAAGGTGACGCCGACCGGTGCCGCCACGACCAGTACCTACAGCTACGGCGCCGGTACGTCGGCGAACGCGCTGAAGAGCGTGACCACGATCGGGCCGGCCGGCACGACGACGAACAACTACACCTACGACGCCACCGGAAACCTGACGTCCCGGACGCAGGGCGGAAGCACCGAGACGCTGAGCTGGACCGACGACGGCAAGCTCGCCGCCACCAGCAAGGGCTCGTCGTTCGTGTACGACGGCGACGGCAACCGGATCCTGCGCCGCGACTCCAGCGGGACGACGCTCTATCTCGGCGAGACCGAGCTCCGCCTCGGCACCGACGGCAAACTGAGCGGAACGCGCTACTACACGTTCGGCGACGATGTGGTCGCGGTCCGGACCGGCGGCAAGCTGAGCTGGCTGCTGGCCGACCTCCACGGGACTCCGACCATCGCCGTGGACTCGAGCAGTCAGGCCGTTCAGCGCCGCAGGACCACGCCGTACGGCGATGTTCGCGGCACGGCACCAGCGGACTGGCCCGGGCAGAAGGGATTCCACACGGGCACCGCCGACCCGGACACCGGCCTGGTCCACCTGGGCGCCCGGGAGTACGATCCGTCGCTCGGCCGGTTCATCTCGGTCGACCCGGAGGTCGATCCGGAGGAACCGCAGTCCCTGAACGCCTACGCGTACGCGAACAACAGCCCGGCGACCTTCGAGGACGCCGACGGCCGGGTCGCGGTCGTCGCGGTTCCGGTGGCCCTGAGCGTGGTGGTCCTCGCGGTCGTGGTCGTGATCGTCGCGATCCTCGTCGCGATGGTCATCGAGCAGTTGGTCCCGGTCATCACCTGGGTGGCCGACCGGGTCTGGAGCTGGCTGGGCGACGTGTTCCGGGCCGTCGCGCGGGCGATCGTCGTCTGGGTGACGGTCTTTCGGACCGTCCTCAAGGTCGTGATGAAACGGGTGGTCAAGTACGTGGCGAAGGTCATCGTCAGGATCATCTGGCGGTACAAGAAGGTCGCCGACAAGATCCGCAAGCCGGTGCGCAAACCACCGCAGTCGATCAAACCCACACCGAACAAGCCGCGTCCACCGGTGCGGCAGAAGCCCTCGGCCGGCGGGAACAAACCCGGGGGAGCCAACCGGCCGGGCGGCAAACCGGAGAAACCGAACCGGGGCAACCCCGGGGAGCGGATCAAGCAGGATCGCGCCCAGCAACGCGAACAGCAGCGCGCCGAGCAGGAACGTCGCCTGGAGGAGATGCGGGAGCAGGTCCGGGACCAGGTGGGCAACCCCCGGCGCGAGGACTGGAAGAACGAGACCGCGGAGGAGGTCAACCCACATCCGACCAAGTACCCCGACGGCACCTCGAAGTGGAAGGAACCCTTCAAGGGCGGGGACTTCGGCTCCATGACCGGAACCAGCGCCGGCTGGAAGGTGATCCTGACCGGCGGGTTCCTGGTCGAGGTCGTGAAGCTGATCAAGTGGTTCGGGAGTGCCGGTGGCTAGGCGACGCGGTCTGCTGGCCGGCTTCCTCGCGCTGCTGCTCGCGGTCCCCGCGCTGAGAACCGCCGAGGCGGTCGAGCAACCGTCGGCACCTGCCGGCGCCACGAGTCCGGTCGAGCTGACGCACCTGCGCACCGAAAGCACCGAGGTGTACGCCGACGCCTCCGGCCTCCACACCCTGGTCGCACACCCCAGCCCGGTCCGCGCCCGCCGCGGAACGGACTGGGTGCCGATCGACACCACTCTGCGCCGCGGTGCCGACGGCACGGTACGGCCGGGAGCGACCGTGACCGGGCTGACACTGTCCGGAGGTGGTGACCGCGCGCTGGTCACCCTCACTGACGGGGCTGCGAGGCTCGGTCTCACCTGGCCCACCGCGCTACCGAAGCCGGTGCTGCAGGAGGGGACCGCCACGTACCCCGAGGTGTTCCCGGGGGTCGACCTGGGAGTACGGGCGGAGCCGGACGGATTCGCGCAGTACCTGGTGGTGAAGAACCGCGCGGCGGCCGAACGGCTGACGAAGATCGACTTCGGCCTGACCACGGCCGGCGTCCGGGTCGAGGACGGTCCGGCCGGATCGACGGTTGCCGTCGACAACAATGGCCGTCCGGTGTTCAGCGCCGACAAGGCGGTGATGTGGGACAGCGCGGCCCGGCACACGACGATGCCGACCAAGCGGTCCGGCGCCGGGCTGAGCGTCGTACCGGACCGGGCGTTGCTCACCGCGCCGACCACCGAGTTCCCGGTCTACATCGATCCGTCCTGGACCGCGGGACACCAGCTGTGGACCCACGTCAACCAGATGGCGCCGAACCAGTCGTACTGGAACTACGACCGGGCCGAAGGCGCGAAGGTCGGGCTGTCCTGGGACCTGGCCGTACGGTACCGATCGTTGTTTCAGTTCGACACCAGCGCACTGGCCGGGTCGAAGGTGGTCTCGGCGGCCTTCGACATCGTGCTCGACCACTCGCCGTCCGGTAGCCCAACCCCAGCGGCGCTCTGGCGGACCGCCGCCATCGACGCCGGACAGCCACTGACCTGGAACAACTCCGGTGGCCATTGGCTCGAGGAACTGGCCCAGGCCAGCGGCAACGCGTGGACCGGTCATCAGCCGGACATGGGGATGCGGTTCACCAGCGACAAGGTCCGGACGATGATTCAGGGGATCGCGACGGCACGGACGACGAAGGCCACCTTCGGCCTGCGGGCGCCGAACGAGGGCAACAAGTACCAGTGGAAGAAGTTCTTCCCGAACACTGCCGCTTTGGTGGTCCGGTACAACAACGCACCCCGGCCGCCGAGCAAGGTGAACTTCTCCCGCCCACGGCCGTGCGGTACGCCGGAGGTGCCGACCGTCGTCAGCGGGCTGGTCCCGCCGTCGTTCTCCGCGGTCGCCAGTGACCCGGACAACGACAACCTCACCACCAAGCTGTCGATCCACCGGGCCGGCGACGACTCCGTCGCCTACGAGGCGACTTCCACCACGACGACCTCCGGCGCTGCCTTCGCGTGGCCGCAGCCGGCGGCCGGAGCGCTCACGGCCGGCGTACCGTACTACTACGTTGCCAGTAGCAACGACGGTGTGCCTGACGACGGGATCGAGTTCGGTCCCGAGACTCCGCGCTGCTACTTCGTGCTGGACGCGGAGTCGCCGGCGGTCCCGCAGCTGGTCTCGACCGACTTCCCGGCCGACGGCGAACCCGGTGTCCCGGCCCGCACCACCGGGGTCGTCACTGTCCGGCCGGGCGCAGGGGAGACCGATGTCGCCGAGTACCTGTACGGCTTCCAGCAGGACCGCGTGCTGTCCCGTGTCAAGGCCGGTGCCGATGGAGTGGCCAGGCTGCCGGTGACGGTGTGGCCGGACCCGAACACCGGTATTCCGCAGCAGCGGCTCTACGTCCGTGCGGTCGACCAGGCCGGGAACGCCGGTGCGGTGACCCGTGCGTACGATCTCGTTGCCTCTGGCAATGGTGCGGTGATCCCGCGGGTTCGTGGGGACATCAACGGGGACGGACGTGCGGACATCAGCGCCGTACTCGACCACGGGTGGGGGAGGACCGCGGTGTGGAACGTCCTGTCCAAGCCCGGTGGGTTGCAGACCGGGACCCTGGCCTGGGACTCGGGGGAGAACGGTGGGTTCGCGCTCTACCGGACCAAGCCGGTGCAGGGCGACTTCGACGGTGATCAGCGATCCGACACCGTGCTGTTCCGCGAGGAGGCCGGTCGCCGGATCTCGGCGTACCTGCTGAAGTCCGACGGGAACGCCTATACCGCGGGCTCTGCACCGGTCTGGTACTCAGGGGCGGCGGGCTGGCCGCTGAGCGGCGCCCGGATCGTGTCCGGAGACGTCAACGGCGATCGGCTGGACGACATCGCCGTACAACTCGACAACGGCAACGGCACCTGGCGAGTGATGTTGTATCCCGGCGGCAACCTGGGGACGCCGGTGCAGTGGGTCACCACCGGCGGTGACTGGTCACGCAGCGCGCCGCTGCTCGCGGACATCGACGGCGACGGACTCGACGACCTCGTCGACATGGTGAACCTGGGCAACTGCCGGACGCAGGTCACCGTACGCAGATCCACCGGTACGTCGTTCAGCGCGAGCCCGACCACGCTGTACGACGGATCGTCGTACTGCTGGGAGAAGAGCAAGCCTGTCGTTGCCGACGTCAACGGCGACGGGCTGGACGACGTGGTGGCGATGTACGAGCACGGGCCGTCCGATCTCGCGCTGCGCGTGTTCGTGTCCAACCGGACCGCCCTGACCGAGTCGCAGTGGTACCGCGGAGCGCTCGATCCGGCCAAGGCGGCGCTGAACGCAGGCGACTACACCGGCGACGGCAAGGGCGACGTCGCGCTCGTGTACGCCCTGGACGGCGGTGGGCGGGACGTGTTGACGCTGGTCTCGAACGGGTCCTCGTTCGCTGCGCCGGTCTCGCGCTGGCGTGAGGCGGCGGTCGGTGCGACCACCGGTCCGAAGTTCGACCTCGACAACCGGGCCTACGAGTTGGTCGCGCGGCACAGCAGCAAGTGCCTCGACGTACCGCATGGGAGTCAGACCGATGGTGTGGCGTTCCAGCAGTACCAGTGCGTCGGAACGCTTCAGCAGAGGTTCCGGTTGGTGCAGGTCGCGGGCATCGACCAGTTCGAGGTGCACACGGTGCATGCGAACGGTGTCGCCGTCGACGGGAGGCCGCGCTGCCTGGATGTCGACCGGATGTTGCAGGACGACGATGTCTCCCTGCAGCAGAGGCCCTGCTCCAACACGGGCAACCAACAGCTGACCGTGGAGTATTTGGAAGGCAGCAGTTACGACACGGTGGTGCGGCTGCGCTTCGCGCACAGCGCGAAGTGCGCCGGCGTGCGGCAGTCTTCCCTGGGGGACGGCGCGGCGGTGGTCCAGCAGACGTGTTCGGCGGAGGCCGGCCAGCAGTGGATTCTGCGGCCGGTGTTCACCGGGCAGACGCTGAGTGGCCGGTACCGGATCGCCTCGGCCCGCGGTGGCAAGGTGCTGGACATCGTGGACTGTGGGACGAACCCGTCCAGTACGGACATCCGGACGTGGGACTGGGTGCCGGCGAGTCCCTGTCAGCGTTGGCAGATCGTGCCCAAGGGCGACGACATCTACCAGCTGTACGACCCGAACTCGCGGACGAACATCGATGTCCAAGGCTGCCCCGGCAACGCCGGATCGCCGGTGCTTCCCGGCGTACCGAACGACACCGCTGAGTGTCAGTCCTGGCGGATCGAACCGGCGGCCGACAACACCTGGAGCGTTCTGCAGAACACCTCCGGACGCTCGATGGACGTAGCCGGCTGCAGCGACAAACCCGGCGCCGACGTGATCACCTGGCCGTACTGGAACGGCGCCTGCCAACGCTGGGTGCTGACGCCGATGAACTGAACTGCCTGGAGTTGGGTGGCTGAACTGTCGACTCGGGCTGGTATCGACGGCGACGCAGACGAGCTGCTTGCCCTCGGCGATCTCGGTGGCTTGGTGAGCAACGCCGGTGGCTGGTTGCCCGGCGAGCAGTACCCGGAGTCGGTGCCAGACGTCTGGCTGTCGGCGCTCACGCTCAACCTGATCGCACCCATGTTGCTCACCCAGCGCCTGTGGCCGGAGTTGGCTGAGAACCGGGGCGCGGTAGTCGGCATCGGGTCGAGCGGCGGACTCGGTGACATGTCCTACGGATCACCCGAGTACGGCGCGGCCAAGGCGGGAGTTCGGCGGTTCACCGCGAGCCTCGGCGACCGCACGGACGTCCGGGTGATGGCCGTTGTACCCGGTTGGATCGGACTGGACCGAGCCCTGGTCGAGTGGGCGGAGCTGACCCCGGAGCAGCAGCGGCAGACCGACCCACCAATACCACCCGAGGATGTAGCGAGGGTGGTGGCTGACCTGCTGGAATCGGGACAAGCAGGCGAGGTAGTGAGGATCCTCAAGCCGCAGGAGTATCACTCGACACGGGCAGTCCAACGCTCCGGCGAAGACCGGTAGCACTCGCTAGGAGCGATCGCGTGCCCTTCATCTCCTCGAGCGAAGGCCTGATCGAGGTAGGTGAGGGCGCGGTCCAAGGCACGGACCAGCGGCGGCCAACGGCCTGATGGGCAACACAGCTTGCGAGTTGGACCTTCCGATCGAAATGAGAAGGGCGGTGGGGCCGGCCGTCGCATGTCTTGGGCGAGTTCAAGTCCGGAGCGAGCAGCAGCTCAGGACGGCCCTCGACGCTTCTAGTTGGCTGGCGGGGCTTGTCGATGCATCAAGGGATCATCGTCGAGCAGGGGACGCACAACCAGTTGGTGGCAGCCGGCGGTCCTATGCGAGATTGTGGTCCGCGTTCGACGGCGACTCGGTACCGTGCTCGGGCGCCTCATAGCTTTAGCCGAAGCGAGCAGCGGGCGAATTTGCAGATCTTTGTTGCTCATCATCATCACGGCCCAGTCCCTGGGATGTGAGATGCTGTGGGTCGCAGCTTTCAGGAAGTGCGGATCTCCTGCGTACGTTGTTGAATGGCGATAATAGTCGCCGCGACCTCTTGCACCTGCTCTGCAGCGCGTGGACCTACGATTCCATCGTCGACGGTCCACTCGAGCTCGGACAGTTCTCCCATCACAGCGAAATTGCTGAGCAGTTCGATGTCCCTTGTTTCGACCGGACCACCGGCATCAACATAGACGTCGCAGAAGCCCTTTACGTCGTACTCGCCGGTCCGGAAGGCTACTTGGGCGAGTTCCCACGCGAGTGGGTTCACGCAGCAGTCGTCCCAGTCGATGACTGCGCAAAGGCTCGCCGCCGGTACGCCATCCTGGAAAAGGATGTTGCGGTTGTTGAAGTCCCCGTGAATGACCGCTTCGGAACCGAGATCCCCGGTGCGCCATGCGGCATCGAGCCAGACGTCGAGTTCCGTCACGGCCGAGTCGATCACCTCGAAGGACCGGCCGACGTCCGTAGTGCCGAGTGCCTGCCTGAGGGTTGCTTCGAACTTCTTCCAGACCCAGCGTGGCTCATCCCTTACCGAACGGAACCCAGTCCTTTGCGGCCAGCGGAGAATGGCTGTCCGGTGATGGATCTGGCCTAATACGTCCGCAACGGCCGACATGCGGGTCTCGGCCCGCAGTTCGGTACCCGGGATGCCATCGACATACCGGAAGAGCGACACCGGGCGGTTCTGCCACTCCTGTAACGTCCCATGGTCCAGTCCAGGCTCCGGCGGAATCACAACGACGATGCTCTTGTGCAGTTCGGTGGTCAGACTGTGTTCGTACTCGATTTGCTCTCGAGTACGATCGGCGCGGGTCACCCGCAGGACGAAATCACCGTCTGCGGAGGAGATTCGCCACGATTGGTTCAGCATCCCGGCAGCGAGGAAGGTCGCCGAGTCCGCGGCAATTCCGTAGCGCCTGCGCACGGCGTCCTGCACGCCGCCCGGAGTGATCCACAGCCTTTTCCAGCCCCACGCTGGGCCGTTCCAATAGTGGCTGGCCTCGGTGTTCAACTGACCGACTGTGAGCTCAGGCATTGTGGTCAGCAATATACCAATGCTGGCGGAAGAGGAAGGTCCTGGAGGAAATCGCAGGCAGTTGCAACGCGCAGGGCTCGGGTACCTCCCACCGGAAGAAGCTGCACCCGGACCTGAACATGACGCCGTACCAAGAGGAAACCCTCTGGATCTACACCCGCGACGGCGGTCGTCGCGCCCAGGCCATACCTACGGTCCTGGACCCGTTGTCTTCGCCCCCGCCGTCGCCGAGGTACAGCAGTTGCAAGCCGAACACCGGGTGCAGTCGGCCGAGGTTGAGCATTGGCGTGGTGAGCAGGAGCGGCGCCGGCGCGAGGCCGACCAGCGGGCTGCCAAGGCGGAGCCTCGGGCCGAGGTCGAGCAGCGGGTCACTGAGATCGGCGGGCTGATGACACATCAGCCCGCGTTTGTGCGTCGTACGTGATGGTGGTGCACGTCGGAGCCGCCATCTTCTGCGGTGCCACGGCGACGGTCATTGTGTGTCGGGTTGTCTCATCGGGCGAAGGTTGCGATGGCCTGCCACAAGGCGTCCGGGGATTCGAGAGATGCTGAGTGGCCTGAGTGCGGTATGACGGTGGATTGGACGTCGCGCAGGCCGGCTGTTGTGAATCCGTCGAGGTACTCGGCGACGTCGACGGGGTCGGCGTCGCCGCGGAGGTACAGGACGGGGGTGTCGATCGGGCTTGTGTTCGCGGCGTTGTGTTCGGCGTCGTCGGGGAGGGCTCGGTACCAGTCGAATCCGGTGGTCAGTGCTTCGCTGGTCGCGTAGGCGGCGGCGAAGTGGTCGCGGTACTCGTCGGAGATCCGGGCCGGGTCGTCGGAGAGCAGGTCGAGGAACCAGTCGAAGTAGGCTCGTTCGCGGCCGGTGACCAGTTGTTCGGGCAGGCCGGGGACGGCGTGGAAGTGGAAGTGGAAGATGTGCGGGTTCCCGTAGACGTTGTTCCACGGCGGTACGCCGGGGATGACGGTGTTGCAGATGGCGACTCGCTCGAAGATCGGCGCCGCGCGTAAGGCGGCGTAGGCAACCATTCCGCCGATGTCGTGGCCGACGAGGCGTGGGTGCTGCCAGCCGAGTTCGTGGGCGAGTTCGGCGAGCAGCTGCGCGAGGTCGTGCTTGGTGGCGTTGGTACTGCCGCGGGTCGAACCTCCGATTCCGGGCAGATCCACGGCGTGCACCGTTGCTCCGTCGGCGGCGGCGCGTTCGAGGATCGGCACCCAGGCCACCGAGGATTCCGGCCAGCCGTGCACGATCAGGATCTCGGGACCGGTGCCGGCGACGGATCGAAGGTGCAGCTGCGCGTCGCGAACCCGGACGTCTGTTTGGACGATCTCAGCCATGGCGCCGCCTGTCCGCCGACGTTGTCCGGCTGCGGGGCCTCATCAGTCGTCCTCGACGATGAGCAGGGTGACGCCGCCGGTGGCGAAGTTGTCGAGGTCGGCGATGGTCGAACGGCCGCCCTCGGACCCGATGGCCTCGTGCAGTGCGGGGAGGTCGTCGTAGGTCAGGTGCGAGATGCGGTAGTACGGCGGTCGGCCGCCGTCGACGGTGGCGGTGACGCGGGAGTTCTGGAAGTCGCGGACGCCTGGCATGTGTTCGCCGGCGTACGGGATGTGGGTGTTGGTGTAGTAGTCCTCGAATGCGGCGGTGTCGTCGGGGTGCCCGTAGGCGATCACCAGTCGCGCGGTCATGGTGCCTCCTCGAATCGGTACGGCTTCTACGACCCCTGGGCTTGCTCTGAGACCGGCTGCCACTCGTTCCAGGTGGCGAGGCGGGACTCGTAGTCCTTGGTTGCTATCGACAACGGTGCCTTGCCGAAGAAGACCCGGAGCGGTGGTTCGTCGGCGTCGACGATCTTCAGGATCGGCCCGCGAGTGGCTGTCGGGTCACCCGGTGACGCGGCCGACGGGCGGTTCTTGGCGGCCTCGCGGACGTCGTCGTACGCGGGGTTCTCGTCGCTGTGGACGGCGGACGGGCCGGACCAGTCGGTGGAGAATCCACCCGGTTCGATCAGCGTGACGTGGATGCCGAGGCCGGCGACCTCTTGGGCGAGGGATTGCGACAGGCCCTCCAGGGCCCACTTGGACGCGTGGTAGGCGCCGACGCTCGGGAAGGCGCTGATGCCGCCGATGCTGGACACCTGGATGATGTGGCCAGACTGCTGCTCGCGCATGATCGGTAGCGCGGCCTGGGTCACCCAGACCGCTCCGAACAGGTTGGTCTCCAACTGGTTGCGCAGTTCGTCCTCAGTGAGTTCCTCGACCATGCCGAAGTGTCCGTAGCCGGCGTTGTTGATCACGACATCGAGCCGGCCGAAGTGCTCGGCGGCCTGTTGCACGGCTCCCTGGGCTGCGGCTCGGTCGGTGACGTCGAGTTCGAGTGGCAGGACGTTGTCGCCGTACTTGTCGACGAGGGCGTCCAACGTCTCCGGTTTGCGCGCGGTCGCGGCCACCTGGTCGTTCCGCTCGAGGGCGGCCTCGGCCCACTCGCGGCCGAAGCCCTTCGATGCCCCCGTGATGAACCAGACCTTGCTCACGTGAATCCTTTCGATCGCTGTCGGCGACTCGCTGTACCCACAAATCGGCGCGGGCATGCGCGGGCTCGGGACGTCAGCGGGAGGTGTTGCTTCGGTTCTGCGGGCTGTGGTTCTTGGTTCAGTGACTTGTGGACGTACAGCGGGCGATCGGTTTCGAGGCCGTAGTGAAGGTCTTCGAGCAGCGAGCAGCCGGCGTAGAAGCGGGCGCGGTCGCGGAGGCGACCGCCCGTCGGGTGCTGACCGAGTGCCACGTCGAGGGCCGCAGGACCCAAGTCGCGGAGGATCAGGCCGAAGTCGCGCGCTGGATCGCAGACGGCGGCGTCGGACCAGTCGATGACGCCAGTGACCTTGCCGGTGCCGGGGGCAACCAGAACGTGTTCGATGCCGAGGTCGTTGTGTGAGAAGGCCAGCTCCTGCGCCTGGCTCGGCAGTGGGGCGCGCAGGAACGACTCGATCCTGCGCTGCGGGCCGGGTGTCAGGACTTCGGCAACTTCGGCGAAGTGCTCGGCTGCTTGGTCGCGCCAGTCCGCCGGCGGTTCGTCGTCGATGCTGACCAGGCCGTCCCATCGATCGGTGCCCGACGTCTGCGGCACGGTGAGAAACCTCCCGAGCTCCGAGCCGACGGAAGCGGCGTACGGCGCTCGGTCGACGATCGGCAACTGGATCAGGGGTGTACCGCTGACCTTCCGGTAGCCCAGGCAGTTGTCCTCGGCCAGGACGAAGAGCGGCTCGGGCACCGGCAGCGGACTCATCTCGCCGACTCGGGCCAGCAGGGCACCTTCCCGTCGTACCGAATCTGGTTCGCGGGCGATGCGAACCACGAGCTCGCGGTTCACCTCGTAGGCGATGTTGTCCAGGCCCGCACCAAGCTGCGTGACCGTCCTGATGGTGCGGCCCGGCAGCCCGACGCTCACGAGATGGTGAACGTCGATCCCTGTGAGTCGGCGAAGAGTGGACCTTCCCTGCCATCTGGGGTCAGCGTCCTTGTGGATCGAGAGTCCGCGGGCGGGGGGCCGCTCGGTGTAGCGTGCCTGGCGCGCAGGCATCCTCTGAACGGACGGACAGCAGGGAAGACGGCGATGACGGACGACCTCTTGTCGGTGGCGCAGGAGCTCGCTGAGGTCGGGCGGCTGGTGGACGGCGACGATGTCGCCGCGGTACTGGAGCGGTTCGGTCGACGGATCGTCGCCACGGTCCAGGACTGTTCGAAGGCGGTGATCGTGGTCAATGGCCGCAACGGGCCGGAGTTGGTCGCCGGGACGGGCAGCGACGAGCACGACGAGGTGACCGGGACAGCGCTGTTCGATGCGATGCTGGGGGTAGCCGGGCCGGTCTCGCAGGTTCTCACCTATGGCGAGCCGCACCGTGTTCGCGATACCGCGACCGACCCGCGGTGGCCACGGTTCTCCCAGGCCGCTCTCGCGGTCGGCTATCGCAGTACCGTGTGGTTGCCGTTGCCAACCAGCAACGACCTGAGTGCGGCGTTCGGATTGTTTTCCGTCAAGCCTGATGCGTTCGACAGCCTCACTGATCGAGCAGTTGCAGACCGCGCTCGGCACCCGAACAGTCATCGGCCAGGCCCAGGGCATCGTGATGCGCCGCTACGGAATCAACGCCGAGATCGCACAGCTGGTCTTGATCCGCGGCTCCCAGAACTCCAACACCAAGCTCCGCACCGTCGCGACCGACCTGGTCGAAGCACAAGAACAAGGCCGGCTGGTCGCCGCGCTGACACGCTATGGGCTGGGCTCCGGGAGCGACAGCGATGAGCCCGCCGGATCCTCCAGCTGAAGGATTTCGCCCCTACGAGACCTGGCCCGGCGATCGGGCGACGGATCGCCACGATTGGATCGCCTTCGGTGGGGAACCGGTAAGGCAGCAGCAAACGACGTGCGCGTGCGGACTCTGCTGCAGATCATGGGCGTTGAGCAGCCAGGGTTCATGATCCGCGCACCGGGCAGATCCCAGGGACCGTGCCCGGTGCGCGCTGCATCCTTGGCGGGCTATTTCTTCCTCGGCTCCACCAGGCACGCCAGGTCGCGCGCCGGAAGCTTGCCTTCGACAAGGAATGCGTCGACTGCGGTCTTCGCGCACGTGCTGGGGGTGAAGGGGTAGACACCGTGGCCGCCCGCGTCGACCGTGATCATCCTGGCCCGGTGGCCGAGGGCTTGCCGGGTTTTCCGCGCGCCGGTCAGGGGCGTTCCGGGGTCGCGCTCGTTCTGGACCACGAGGACGTTCGAGGGGCCGTGGCTGGTGATCTTCACCGGCGGCTCGGGGTGCTGGTTCGGCCAGAAGGCGCACGGGCCGATGTTGGCGGAGGCTCCGCCGAGCATCGGGTACCTGATCCGGTCGACCAGGGCGTCGCGCTGGTACGCGCTGACCGACGTCGGCCAGCGGCTGTCGCCGCAGATCACGTGCAGGCGGCCGGACATGGCGTTGTCGCCGTAGGTCTGCGGCGGCGCGACCGGGTTGCCGGCGTCGATGTCCTGCCAGAGCTTGGCCAGTTGCGGCATGCTCGCATCGGCGTACAGCGCCTCGAACGCGGCGACCCTGAACGCGGTCTCGTCCATGTTCACTGCGGGCTCGGCTCGCAGCTTGCGTGCGAGCTCGAAGAACTTCGCTTTCACCTGCAGCGGAGTCGTGCCCAGCCGGTACTCCGGATGCGCCACCACGAACTTCGCGAAGTCCGGGAACCGGTCCGCCAGTCCGCGGGCGAACTGCCGCATCGCCGTCTCGTCGTACCCCTTGGGCCCGAGCACGCTGTCGATCACGATCCGGTCGCTCTGGTTCGGGAACAGTGTGGTGTACACGGCACCGAGGTAGCTGCCGTAGGAACCACCGAAGTACGAGATCTTCTGCTCGCCCAGCGCCTCGCGGATCCGGTCCATGTCGCGCGCGGTGTTCGCAGTGGTGATGTACGGCAGCAGCGACGCGGTCTTCGAGGTGGCGCACTGGTTGGCGATCTTCTGCGCGTACGCCGACTCACGGACGACATCGGCCGAGCTGTGCGCGTACTTCGCGAACAGACCCCGGCGCTCCTGCTCAGCGGTGAAGCCGCAGCTCACCGGCGTACTGCGTCCGATGCCGCGCGGGTCCATGCCGATCAGGTCGTAGGTGTCGAGCACGCTCTTGGGCAGTCCGAGCGCGGCCAGCAGGCCCGGGAAGTCGAGGCCGGAGATCCCGGGGCCACCCGGATTGGTCAGCAGTACGCCGCGGCGCTGCGCCGGGTTCTTGCTCTTCACCCGGGTGATGGCGACCTCGATCTGCCGGCCGTCCGGCTTGCTGTAGTCCAGCGGTACGCCCAGCGTCGCGCACTCGAGCGGAACGTACTGCACCACGTCAGGCGGGCACGGACTCCAGTGCACAGGACTCGGGCTTGCGGCCGGCCGCGGCGCGGCCGAGACGTCCCGCGCCGCCGTCATCGACACGGCCGGGACTGCTGCGGCCGCGACCGCGGCACACAGGGCGAGAACGAGCGTCCTACGCATCTGAGGTTCCTCCACTAGGGCGCACGGTGCGCCGGCACGATGCGAGGAATCTAACCGCGCGGCGGGGGTGCCCGCGTCAACCGTTCGTCGTCGGTCGGCCGTCGATCGGTTGAACGGCCGTGTGCAAGGGGCGACTGCTGCACCACGACGACGTTTACGCATCACCTGGCGGCGATGCTGGTCAGCCTGCCGTCCCGGCAGACCGTCGTGGTGAGCCGGCAGGTGTTTCAGAACTGATCATCAGCAAGGCCGCCGGAGCCGCCAGGGACGGGAAGCTGTTCTGTTACGCTCCTGGTCGTGAAGATGAAAACGATTGTCGTTACGATGACGGCCGGACTGGCGTTCGTGCTGTCCGGTTGCGGTGAGGCATCGGTTCCGGCCGCGGGCGCGGCGGCCGGGACGACATCCGGTACGACGACGTACCCGCTCAGCTACGACAACTGCAAGTCGCAGGTAACCGTCCAACGGGTACCGACGCGTGCGGTGTCGCTCAACCAGTCCGCGACCGAGATCATGATCCGGCTCGGACTGGCCGACCGGCTGGTCGGTACGGCGTACGAGACCGATCCGGTACCGGCCGACATCGCCGCGGCGTACCGGAAGATTCCGCTGCTCAGCAAGGGGCTGCTGAAGCACGAGACGCTGCTGGCGGCCCAGCCGGACTTCGTCTACTCGTCGTTCGCGTCGTTCTTCACCGCGCAGAACGCGGGGGAGCGGGCCGAGTTGCACAAGCTCGGCGTACCGACGTACCTGACCGAGTTCGACTGCACCTACCATGCGTCGGTCGCGGGGGGCGCGAAGTTCGAGATGCTGTTCGACGAGATCAGGGCGATCGCGCGGATCTTCGGCGTGCGCGACGCCGGCGAGAGGCTGGTCGCCGAGCAGCAGGCCGTCGTCGACCAGGGCCGCAAGCTCGCGGAGCAGGTCGAGGGCACGCCGCGGCTGGTGTGGTTCTACTCGACCGCGGCGTCGTCGAGAACGCCTTCGGTGGCCGGTCCGGGCGGGCTGCCGCAGACGGTGAGCGAGATGCTGGGGGCGAAGAACCTGTTCGACGACGCGTCGACCAAGTGGCCCGAGGTCAGCTGGGACGAGATCGTGGCGCGCGACCCGGACGTGATCGTGCTGGCCGACCTGACCCGCGGCTACCCGGGGGACACGGCCAAGGAGAAGATCGAGTTCCTGAAGCACGACCCGCTCACCTCGCGGTTGGATGCCGTGCGCAACGACCGGTTCATCGTCGTACCGGGTCAGGCGATGGATCCGTCGATCCACAGCGTCGACGCCATCTCCGCGGTGGCGCAGGGACTCGTGAAGCTGGGGGCGCGATGACGGCTATCGAGCAGCTGATCCGCCGGTGGGACGATCAGCAGGCCGCGTACATCACCCACCGCGAGGAGCGGTTCGCCGTGATGCTGGACGTCATCGCGGCGGCGGACTTCGGTGCTGGGCTGACCGTGCTCGACCTGGCTTGCGGGCCGGGCAGCCTGGCCGGGCGCGTCCTCGAACGATTCCCCGACGCGCGCGTGATCGGCATCGACTACGACCCTGTCCTGCTCACTCTCGCCAACGCCTGGCTCGGTGGCCGGTACGGCGATCGCTTCACTGCCGTCGACGCGGACCTGGCCCGGCCCGGCTGGGAGGTGAAGCTGCCGTGCGACACGATCCAGGTCGCGGTGTCGTCGACCGCACTGCACTGGTTGCAGCCGTCCGAGCTCGTCGCCGCCTACGCGACCCTCGGCAGCGTGCTGCCGGCGTACGGGGTGTTCATGAATGCCGACCACCTCCGCTACAACCCGCGGACCCAGCCGTTCCTCACCGAGGTGGCTGCCGCGGACGACGAACGCACCCAGCGCACGGCTCGCGCCGCGGGCGCGCAGACCTGGGACGAGTGGTGGGCCGAGGCGGTCGCGCTTCCCGAGCTCGGGGCGCGGCTGGCCGAACGCGAGCACCGGTTCGCCGATCATCCGCCCACACCGCACGCGCCGCTCGAGCTGCACCTGCAAGCTCTTGGTACGGCGGGTTTCAGCGAGACCGGGACGATCTGGCGGCACTACGACGACGTGGTGGTGTTCGCGCGGCGATCTTCGTGAGAACGCGGTCCCTGCTGCTGGTCGGAGGGTTCGGTGTCGTGCTGGGCCTGTCGATCGTGGCGGCGGCGTTCGTCGGTACGGCGAACATCGGTCCCTCCGACGTGGTTGGCGTCATCCTCCACCACGTCGGCCTGGGCCCGGCGCCGCTGCCGCTGATCGACGCGCTGATCTGGGAGTCCCGCCTTCCGCGCGTACTGCTTGCCGCGGTGATCGGTCTCGGCCTGTCGATCTGTGGCGCGGTCCTGCAGTCCATCACGCGCAATCCGCTGGCGGAGCCGTACCTGCTCGGTGTTTCTTCCGGAGCCTCGACCGGTGCGGTGTCGGTGATGGTCCTCGGCCTCGGCGCCGGGGCCGTCACCCTGTCGACGGGAGCGTTCGCCGGGGCGCTGGTTGCGTTCGCGATCGTGCTGGTCCTGATCGCCGGCGGACGGGTGTCCGATCCGGCCCGAGTGGTGCTCACCGGGGTGCTGGTGTCCCAGTTCTTCTCCGCGGCGACCTCGTTGGTGCTGATGCTCGACGGCGACGCGGACGCGACGCGCGCCTTCACGTACTGGTTGCTCGGCTCGCTCGGCGGTGCTCGGTGGCAGTCGTTGACGGTCGCGGCGGTGGTGATTCTGGCCGGCGCCCTGGTCTGTCTGTTGTTCGCCGCGGCCCTGGACGCCTTCGTCTTCGGTTGGGACACCGCGGCGTCGCTGGGGATCGACGTCACCAGGGCGCGGGTCGTCCTGATGGTCGTGACCGCGTTGATGACCGCGGCGGCCGTCGCGGCCTCCGGCGCGATCGGCTTCATCGGCCTGCTGGTCCCGCACGTCGTTCGGTTGGTAGCCGGCGGCAGCCATCGGCTCCTGCTGCCGTTGACCGGTCTGGGTGGCGCGATCTTCCTGATCTGGGTCGATGCCTTCGCCCGTACGGCGTTCGCTCCGCGCGAGGTCCCGGTCGGTGTGATCACCGCACTGATCGGCGCTCCGGTGTTCGCCGTCGTGCTCCGTCGGGCGGTCCGCCGATGACCGCGCTGGTTGCCACCGGCATCGACTGGTCGGTCGACGGTGTCCGGATCCTCGACCAGGTCGACCTCGTGGCGCCGACCGGTCAGGTGCTCGGAGTGCTCGGCCCGAACGGCGCGGGCAAGACGTCGCTGCTGCGAGTGCTGGCCGGTCTCCGGCCACCGGATCGGGGGACGGTCTCGCTCGGCGGGAAGCCGCTTCGGGGCACCTCCCGGCGTACCGTCGCCCGCCGGCTGGCCATCGTCGAGCAGTCGCCGGAGGTCCACTCCGACATCACAGTGGACGAGACCGTCGCTCTCGGCCGGACGCCGCACCGAGGCATCTTCGCCGCCCTCGGCCGCGACGACCACGTCGCGATCGAGCACGCGCTGGAAGTCACCGGCATGACCGCCTTCCGCGACCGGTCGTGGCGCACTCTCTCCGGTGGCGAACGCCAACGCGCGCAACTGGCACGGGCCCTGGCCCAGCAACCGAAGACCATCGTCCTCGACGAACCGACGAACCACCTCGACATCCGCTACCAGCTGGAGATGCTCACACTCCTGAGCGGTCTTGGCCTGACCGTCGTCACCGCCCTGCACGACCTCAACCTCGCCGCCCGCTTCTGCGACCAACTGGTCGTGCTGTTCAAGGGCCGAGTCGTGGCCACCGGTACGCCGACGCAGGTCATCACCGCGCCGCTGATCCACGAGGTCTACGGCATCGACGCGGTCGTCGAGCGGTCACCACACACCGGCGCGCCGACCGCGACCTTCCTGACACCGGCGCCACGGAGGTAGCAGCAAATCGCCGTACGGCGGGAACGGGGCTGTCGGTTCGGGTGAACTGCGCGCTGTACGACCGGCTCACCAGCGTGGACCGCGGGCGAGGCGGATCGGTCCGACCGCGGTGGTGACGTCGACATCGGTCCCACCCTGACGAACCACGATGAGGCCTTCCCGGGACAACTCGGCCGTCACTTCTCGTGCCGTGTCCATCAGCTCGCGCCACGACTCGCCTCCGGCCACCCGGGCGGCGTCGCTGGGGCAGATGGTGGCGTCGGGCGATCGATGACGCAACAACGCGCGGATCGCCGCGGCCAGGCGGGTCCGCAGGCCGCCGGGTGTCGGCGACCACCAAGGATCGCCCCGTTCTCCCAGCGCCACCTTCGCGTCCTGCACCCGGGGACGAGCCTGGTCCGGATCGTCACGGACGAGCCGACGGGCGGCCATCAGTTCGCTCACCAACTCGAGGCGCAGAGACTCCGGGATGGCCGGGTCCGTAGCCCGCCACCGCCGGCCGAACACGATCAGGTACCGACCGTCCTCGCTCGTGCCGTCCTCACTCGCCATGGCCCCTCGTCTCCGTCGACCAACCAGCTCGAACGACGTCCGGACGTAGCCGCCCTCGGGTCATCTCGCGGTCGAACAGCTCGGAGCCGCGCCGCATCGTCCTGGTCCTGAGTGAACCACAGTCGCACATCCACGAGCATTGCCGTGGGCACCGAGCGGTCAAGGTCCGCGACCCCGGCGCACGAGGCGCACGCGGACCGGTGACGGTCAGTTGGAGCCTCACTTCAACTGGCGCGATTGTTGCCGAGGGCCCGTTCGGGGGGACCTGCCTGAACGCGGGGTGTATTCCGCGCAAGATGCTGATCCGGGCGGCCGAGGTCGCCGACACCGTTCGTGACGCCGACAGGTTCGTGATCGCGGCCGGCAGCCGGCCGGTCGTACCGTCGCCGATCGCCGAGTCCGGACTTCCCTACGAGACCTCCGACAGCGTCATGCGGATCGACGAGTTGCCTCCGGCGATGGTGGTCGTAGGTGGGGCTCTCGAGGACGAGACCGGCTTCCGCCCTGCTCGCTTTGCCGGATTGATGACAGGCGACCGAAGTGGCGGCAACCCGAACCCGAGTGACGGCAACTGGTCTCCCACAACCATCAGCCTGCCAGGCGCCGTGCCGGACGGGGCATCACGTCCCTGCGCTGGTGACTCCCCCGGCCGGGTGAGGGGTGTCGATCAAGTTCCCCCATGAGAGGGAGGTTGCCGGGCGCCACCATCGGTAGCGTCGGCCGAAAGTCCTGACGCCACCTCGGGAGGATCGCAGTGACGGCGAAGTATCACCAGCGGATGGTGCCACCGGTCCCCGATTGGCTGTGGACGGTGAGCCGCGTCTGCGATCGCCTCCGGAGCCGCGGTGCTCTTGTCTTCGAGGGCGGAACAGACTGGTCGCTGGCTGTCGGACAGGCGGCCCGGCTGACCGCGACGTCCCGCACAGTCAGGCTCAGTACGGCGTCGACGCAGCGCAGTTGGCCGTGGACGCCCGCGGTGATGGCGCAGATCCCGGACGTTCTGGATTCCCTCGGCATCGACGGCTGGCGTGCCTACGGCTGGTGTGGCTTCGGCCTCGGAGTCATGCTGTACGGCGGAGCGCCACGAGATCCGGAGGCCGTCGAAGTCCAGCTGACGATCCCGCAGGCAGAAGTGCGGAGGTCGCCGGACGGCCTTCTGCTTCGGGCGCTGGCACCCGCCGACCTGGACCTGCTGGAGCGTCTGGTCTGCTCGTCCGGAGCAGGCATCGATCCGGCCGCGCGCAAATACCCGGACGGCGATCCGTTCGCCATCACGAGCGACCACAGGTCCGAACACGAGGCCGCTGTCGCCGCCGGCGTGACCCGGATCGCCACCGGCCCGCTGCAGAAGGTGGTCCTGTCGAGAGAGCTGCCACTTCCGGGGCCGGTCGACATCTTCGCCACCTACCGGGCCGCCCGGACCCACACGCGGTGCACCAGGTCCTTCGCCTTCTCGCTGGACGGTTTCGAGGCAGCCGGGATGAGCCCGGAGTCCGTGCTCCACTCCGCTGGGGACGGTGTAGTGACGTCGGAGCTGGTGGCCGGTACCCGTGCGCTGACGGGTGTCGCGGCAACGGATCGGCGGTTGGCCCGTGAACTGTTCGATGATCCCAAGGAGATTCTGGAACACGCCGTGTCGGTGCGAGACACTGTCACCCAGTTGCGAACGGTCTGCGCCCCGGATTCCCTGACCGTGAAGCCGTTCATGGACGTGGCCAGGTTCGGAGGCGTCCAGCACCTGGAGTCGGCCGTCACCGGCCGGCTCGCTGCTGGCTCATCGGCCTGGACGGCCCTTGCAGCGCTGTTCCCGGCGATCGCGCTGACAGGTAGCCCCAGGAACGAAGCCATCACGACCATCCGGCAGCTGGAGGCGACCGAACGAGGGTTGTTCGGAGGCTCGGTCGTTTCCCTGGATGTTTCGGGTGCGGTCGATTCCGCCGTCGTACTGCGGACGGTCTTCCAGCGCGAAGGACGGGCGTTCCTTCGGGCCGGCGGTGGCATCGTTGCAGGTTCTCAGCCCTCCAGGGAGTTCGAGGAGACCTGCGAGAAGCTTCGCGGCGTCGCGGCCCATGTGGTGACCGAGAAGGTCGACGGACGGCGGCCGTAGTACTCGGGACGAGTCATCGCTAGGGGATCACTCGGACTCCGAGGACACTGTCCAGGTCGAAGCGCACACGTCGTCCGGGATCGTACGCGCTGACGTGGTAGCGCACCGGACCGTGCCCACCGCGAGCACCGACGGCCAGCGGCCGGTCGAGCCGAAGTGGCCACCACGGAGGCGAGGGCCACAGCTCCCCTCCAGGGTCGGTGACTTCGTCGATCAGTCGCCCGGCCGTGTGGATCGGCGCGTCGAGAGTCCGCTCGTGCCGTTCGACGACATCAGAGAGCCGGGGCGCCATGGCATTCGTCCTGCGAGTTGTCGAGTGCCGAGCGGTAGCGGTGGTAATAGCCCGCAAGGGCCACGGCGAGTGAGATTGCCCAGAGCGGGAAGAAGAACCAGCCGAGGCCGTCGGCGCCCCAGTACGCCGAGTCGTCGATCGGTTGGCCCCACAGCTGAAAGGAGTCGGCCGCGCCGGGAAGTTGCAGGCCCAGGCGCCCTTGGAGAGTGCCGCGGCCGAAGCCGAAGATTCCGACCACCGCGGACCCGCCGAGCAGGAGTGGGAACCACAGTGGCACCTGGCGTCCGCGAACGAACGGGATCCAGCGAGGGAAGTTCCGTCCCCACCGGCACAGCAGACCGTAGGTGAGGACCGCCCCGCCGATGGCGAACGACGCCAGGACCGGCTCGATCAACCGGTTCTCCGGCTGGTTCCGCAGGGTTGCCTCGACGAACGGAGCCGGTGCTCCGAGTGCCCAGCCTTGAGACCAGGCCAGCCGGATCACGGCGTACGGCATCGGAGACACCATCGCGACGTAGGTGGCGACCTTGCCGACGCGGATCCAGGACGAGCGCCGTCCGCGTGTGGGGGTCATGTTGGCAACCGCGGCGATGACGAAGAGGGCGGCGCCCAGGGCCGTGACGGCCTGGAAGACAGTCGGCCAGTCGGCCGAGATCCAGTTGATCGGGTACAGACCGAGCGGGGGCAGGAGCGTGATCATCCGCGAGTCGACGACGAGGCCGACGATCGCGACCGCAAGCGCCACCGCACTGCCGGCCAGAGCTCTGGAACGCCGTCGCGAGCTGTGCAGCAATCCAGCCACCACGACGGACAGCACTCCGAACCCGGTGATGAGCGGTGCGCCCAAGCCGGCGTCCAGACCCGTCAGCAACGACGCTGAGTCCGGCCCGGTGCGGTCGTTGCGTCCGAACGGGAAACCCGCGCCCCCGGTCCACCAGTAAATCCCCAGGACGGTCACGAAAACGGCCCAGGTCTCGGCGGCCAAGGACGACCAGCTCCGCCAGGAGCTCGCTGGAAACGGCGATGTCATTGCGTCAGTCTCTGCCGTTGGAGCAGGGCGGGTCTTCCCTCGTGCGGGGGAATCATCCGGTCCGGTTCCCCCGGACGAGGGAAGCGCGGCCGCGGAGGGCGAGCCGATGATCAGAGCATGTGGAGACGACGCGGAATCGCCGCGATGGCCGGTCTGGTCCTGGCGGGCATCACCATCCTGATGCTCCCGAGCCACGGCAACACCAGCGGCTGGAAGGACACCTACAGCCCTGCGCTCCCGGCGCCTGGTGGTCCGTACGCCGTCGGCGTCCGTCGGACTCGGCTGGTCGAGAACGGCCGCCCCGATCCCTGGCGACCGGATACCGAGCGCCAGTTGATGGTCGACGTGCACTACCCCGCCGCGTCCCCGTCCAGGCCGATGGAGCAGTACTACGTCTCCGCGGCCATGACCGAGCTGGGCAGCCTGGCGTGGGCACCCGGTGAGGAAGAGCGCCTGGGGCTCGAGCCCCGAGAGGTGAACTGGCAGTTTCGTACTCACTCCCACGAGTGGGCGCCACCCGTTCCTGGCTCGTACCCGGTCATCGTCTGCTCGGCGCCGCCCGGGCGTCTGCGATCGTCGTACGCCGGTATCGCCGAGGAACTGGCCGGCCACGGCTTCGTGGTGGTGACGGTCGATTACCCGTACGACGCACCGGTGGTCGAACTCTTCCCGACCCGGCGCGTCGAGAGCTCGGCCGACGCCCAGGTCGCGGTGTCCAGAACGGCAGCGGACAAGGCACGGACCGACGATCTGGCGCACGTCGTCGCCACGTTGGGAGATCTCGACCCCGAGCTCACCCCGATCCTCGACCAGCAGCACGTCGGGCTGCTCGGCTGGGTCGGTACGCGCACCGCCGACGTTGCCCGGCTCGCTCACCTACCGAAGGTGTCCGCCGTCGCCTCACTCGGTGCTGGACCGATGGATGTCACCGGAGCCGGCGACACACCGCTGCTCGTCGTCAAGGCGCTCACCACAGCCATCGAGGGGCGCGCGACCGGCTGGAGCGCCACAGTCAGCCTCTCGGAGGTCACCGAACGAGGTCTGACCGACGACGGCGCCACCCTCACCCAGGTGGCGAGGGCCTATCCCCGAACGAACACTCAGATACGTCGAGCAATCGGCAGCGCAGACCCTTCGACCACCCAGCCGGCCATCCGCCGCTACGTCGCGGCGTTCTTCGACCTGCACCTCCGCGGCATCCCCACCGACGCGTTCAGCGCGCCCCCACCGACCGGCGTATCGGTCGACCCTCCGGACAATCCATCGTGACAACAGGGCCGGCCGCCCGGGCTGCCACAGGAGTCGACTGCGAATGGCTCAGCTCACCCGCAGCGCGCGATGATCGACCTTGCCGCTGCTCGTTGGCGGAACCGTCGGCAGAACTGACGTTGCCGCAGGGATCATCGAACTCACGAGTCGCTGGGCCGTCCGCGACCGAAAGTGGCGCGCGTCGATCGTGCCCCCCTCGGGCGCGGCGACGTACGTCACCAGATGCGTGCGCCCCTCCGTGTCCGCCCACACCGTGACGTGCGCCTGCGCTGACACAGCCGGTGACAGCGCTCGGTCGGTGCCTCGCCGGCCGTCCACCGCCCGAGGGGCGCGCGGCTGGGGGAAGTATGTACCGACTGATCGGAGCAGGACTCGTCGTCGCGGCCGTTGCCCTCATCGTGCCCACGGCGCTCAGCTACTCACGAACGGTGGCGAAACCGCAGCCGATCCCGACAGTGACCGTCTCACTCCCGAGCAGCCCGGCCACCCAACGCCAGCAGCCAGTGCCGACGCCCCAACTGGCGGCCACCGCGATCGAGAAGGCTGATCGCCAGATGACGGAAAGTGCCGCGCTGAAGGCGTTCACCGGAGACGTTGCCTACCGCATCAAGGTTCAGGGCTACTGGACCCGGACGAACTCGAACGTACCGATCGGCCTGGTCCGGTGGATCGACGCCGAACCAGCTCGTCTTCTTCGTGCACGGCCCGGAACAGTCCGGACTGGTCAACTACGACTTCGAGACCGAGAACCCTGCGAACAACAACGTCGACTGGCCGATCACCCTTGTCTTCTACAACGGTGCCGGCGTCAACAACGTCAAGGACCAGCTGTCGAACTACTTCGGGCAGTTCAGCACTGACAGCAAGCACATTCCGGTCACCTATCTCGGGGGGACTCAACCACTGGGACAGCGACGCAGGCAAGAAGGGCTTTGCGTGCCCAGGACCGGGAGCCTGGAACGACGTCATCGGGTGGGGAACAACGAGCCGTATCACCCACCGACAGTCCAACCAGCAAGGCGCCCGTCAACGCGCCGCCGACACCAACGGCGAACCAGACAAGCCAAGGAACCCCAGCCGAGGACACGCTTCGACAGTAGTCCCGGTCAACGCACCCAGGGTCCGCACCAGCCAACGTCAATTCCCGCCTGATCGGCGGCTGGCCGAGGAGCTTCGACCCCTGGTGGAGATCCACCTGCCGAGGTGGAGCTGATCGGCACGGTGTACGGCGTACAGGCCGCTTCCGTGGAGTTCGTTGTGCAGGTTGAGGGCCCAGTTGCCGCGGAGCCGACGAGATCCGAAGTTCCGCTGCGATTTGTGGACGCTCCTCGGGTGAGGGAAGGCGGGATGCCGTTGGCAACGCGCGCGGCGTCCGCGTCAGTGGTTGTACAAGGCTTCGAGTTTGGTGCGGCGGGTGGTGACTTCGTCATGATCGTCGCCGAAGACGATCAGGTGTAGCGTGGTCTGGTTGATCGTGTTGTCGGTGCGGCGGGGGTCGTGGCCGCCGGTGACGATGAGCCCTCCGCGCTGCAGCGCGGGGCGCAGCGCGGCCAGCAGTGCGGCGATGGATGCGGAGGTGGTGAGTTTCGTCGACTCCGACGGACGGTCCAGGGCGTCGGGGCGGATGGTGTGCAGCGCCAGCAGCGGGATGGATCCGCTGGTGATGCGGAAGTTGAGGTCGAGCATGACGAGTCTGCCGTCGTGGGTCTGGGCGCAGTCGAGGCTGCACATGCCGCGGTAGCCGACGTCGGCGGCGCGCTGGGCGATCGCCAGGCATTCGGTGAGCAGGTCGGCGGGCAGGGGGACGATGAGCCCGAAGCGGCCGCCGGTGTAGACGCCGTCGGCATCGATACGCTGGTCGGTCACGGCGAGCAGGCGGGCCCGGCCGTCGGCGGCGACGTAGAGCTGCACGCCCCAGTTGTGGTGGATGTTCAGGTACTCCTCGACGACCACCTCGGTGAGGAGGTCGGTGAACGCGGGCAGGATCACCGGGTCCCCGGCTCGGTGCAGGTAGACGTCGAGGCTGGCGCCGTGAGCGGCGTTGGTGGCGGCTTTGAGCACCCAGGACTTCTCGACGGGGGTGGCTTCGGCGAGCTCGTCGATGGTGACGACCTGGCGGCGGGCCTGGAAGCGGGGGTCGACGAAGGTGCTGATGCTGGCTTTGTTGTTGAGGTAGCCGACGAGTTCGGCGCTCTTCACGGAGCGTTCGTCGGGGGACAGGGTCGTGGGCTGCGGGTATTCCATGGACATGAGCAGGCCGTCGCTGAGGGCTTCGGTGACGCGGGCGGCGAACTCGGCCTCGGTGCGGAACTCGCGTGGATCGGTGCCGACGGGCAGGCCGCCGTCGCGGAGGGCGGCGAGGAGGTTGGGTTCAGTGCCGCCCGCGCTGGTGATGACGGGGGTGTCGCCCGCGATGGCGAGGGGGCGGGCGGACAGGACGTCGCGGGTGTTGCGGTGCCTGCTCGACGGAACCGTCGGTTCCTGGGCGGGGCGTGCGCAGACGGCGATATCGGGGCCGTAGATGTCGGTGAGGGTGCGAGGGGCGGCCAGGGTCGGCGTGAGCGCGGTAGCGGTAATGGGAGATCTCCCTTGTGGGGTGGTGGGTGTACCCGGTCCTGGCGTGGAGTGGTGCGAGATGACCGGGAGCGGTGAAACGCGCCTGGATGAGGCGGCGTCCACTCCGGGGTGAAGGTGCCCGCGGGGGTGAACCCGGGGCGGCCGTATACGTCGACTGTCTCACGTTTCGCGAGGGTCGGTGCTGTCGGCGGCGCGAGAGTGGAGGCAGCGGGGCGCCAACGCACCTCTTGATGTACCTCAATGAGCGCGATGATCGTCAACGACGAGAACCTGCGGGCACTTCGGATTCATTGATGTGGGCACGTTCCACGAGTACGCGGTGAAGGACGGGCAATACATCAGTTCTCTGTGGATGCAGCGTCTCTTCTGACCGCCTGTGGTGGCGGATGTCGCGCGGTACAAGTCTGTTGCGGGGGTGGAGTGGATGGGTCAAGGTAGGGCGGTGACCGTGACGGCTGTGGTGCGCGGGCGGTTCGGGCTGTTGTTCTCGGCCCGGTCGGTTTCGTTTCTGGGGGACTCGCTCGGGCTTGTGGCGTTGCTGCTGTACGTCGAGGCTTCCACGGGGGCCGCGCTGGCGGTGGCCCTGTTGCTGCTGGCGGGGGACTTCACTCCGGGACTGTTCGGGGCTCTGGCGGGGGCCATCGGGGACAGGTTCGATCTGCGGAAAGTGATGGTGACCTGCGACCTGCTGCAGGCGGGGCTGGTGGCGGTTATGGCGTTCGTCCTGCCGCCGTTGCCGGTGCTGCTGGTGCTGGTGGCGGTACGAGGCGTGGTGGCCCAAGTCTTCCAGGCCGGGTCGCGGAGTGCGGTGCCGGCGTTGGTCAAGGACGAGGAACTGGAGACGGCGAACTCGGCGCTGGGTGCGGGAACGAACGGGATGGAGGCGATCGGGCCGCTGATCGCGGCAGGCTTGTTCCTCGTGCTCGACGTACGGGCGATCCTGCTGATCGATGCGGCGACGTTCCTGGTGTCGGCGGCGCTGCTCGCCAGGCTGCCGTCGCTGCCGCCGAGTCCGGAGCACCAGGACGGGTCGCTGATCGACAACGCACGCGCGGGGCTCGGCTACATCTGGAAGACGAAGGCGGTCCGGGTGATCGGGCTGGGGTTCTTCGCCGTGGTGGCGTTCAGCGGGGTGGACGACGTTGCGATGGTGTTCCTCGCGAAGGACGAGCTCGGCGGTGGGGACTCCGCCGCCGCCACCCTGTACGCCGGAGTCGGGATCGGTCTCGTCATCGGGTACGCGCTGCTGACCCGCTTCGCCCCGAGGTTCAGCATGCCGGTCCTCCTGGTCGTCGGGTTCGCGATCAGCAGCGCGGGCAACCTGTTCACCGGCCTCGCCTGGGCGGTCTGGACCGCGCTCGCACTGCAGACCATCCGCGGCCTGGGCATCGCCGCGCTCGACGTCGCGATCAACACCCACCTGCAACGCGTCGTACCGGCCGCCATGCTCGGCCGCGTCTTCGGCAACCTGTACGGCGCGATCGGCCTGGCCGCCGGCATTTCCTACGTGCTCGGCGGTCTCCTCCTCGAACACACCAACGCCCGCGTCACCTTCGTCGTCGCCGGCGTGGGCGGCCTGGTCGCGGCGTGCGCGTCCGGAGTCGCGCTGTTCAGAGCAAGGAGATCGGAGCCCGCAACGCCCTGATCGACGCCGCGGCGATCACGGCCGGCACCACCGCGGAGACAGCAACTGCCGACCGGCTGTCTGCCGCCATCGACCGTGAAATGCCGAACCACTTCGTCGACTTCTGGACCGAAGCGTCAGCGCATCATGCTGTTGTCGTGCAGCGCGGACAGTCTGGCTTTCACGCTCAGCAACATCTCGATGATGAAGTCTTCGCGGGCTTGGTCGAGGCGGCTGATCGGGACCGCGACGCTGAGCGCGTCGGTCGAGGCGCGTGAGAACGGCAGTGCGACGCCGAAGCAGCGGACGCCCAGGCAGGACTCCTCGCTCTCCTCTGCGTAGCCGACCTGTTGGGCCTTCTCGATGATCGCGAGCAGGGCGCCCCGATCCGTGGTCGCCTGGGCGGTGAGGGGCTCGATCTGGTGGGGGATGAGCGTGTCGCGGACGGCTTCGGGCTGCTCGGCGAGCATCGCCCGGCCGAGGGACGTGGCGTACGCCGGCAGCCGGCGGCCGACGGCCGAGTGCATGCGCAACGGGTGCTTGGATTCGCGTTTGGCCGTGTAGATGACGTCCGAGCCCTCCAGGCGACCCAGGTGCACCGTCTCCTCGGTGGCTGCCGCGATCTCGTCCATCACCGAGGACGCGCGTGACAGGACCGGGTCGCCGTCGAGGTAGGCCGAACTGACCGTCAAGGTGTGGATCCCGAGACGGTAGACGCTGCCGGTCTGGTCGGTGTCCAGCCAGCCGCGAGCGCACATGGTGCGCAGGAGCGCGTGCAGACTGCTCTTCGGAATCCCCAGGCGGTTGGCCAGCTGCAGTTGGGTGCCGGGCCCGCGAGCGGCGATGTCGTCGAGGACGTCGAGGACGCGCGCGGCGGATTTGACCTGTCCGGTGGTGGAGCTGCTGATCCCCGTCTTCTCCGTACCCACCGAGACCTCCTGTTCATCGTGGCGCGGCGTACTCGCGCTCAGCGCGATGCTACACCACTGTCCACATATATGGACCAACTTCGACCCCTTGACCTGTGATCGGAGCCACAGGTACTTTCTGCCCTAATTCACGTAGCAGAACGTGGTTCAGATAGCGAGGAGAGCGCGTTGATCGAAGTTCGGTACTCCGCAGCGCCGTCCAGCGTGGAGACGGCGACGAATGCGGACCTGCGGGAGAACTTCCTCGTGCAGAACCTGTTTCGCACCGGAGAGGTGAACGGGGCATACACCCACGACGACCGGCTGGTCGTCGGCGGCGCTGTTCCCGGCGACGGCCCGCTCGAGCTGCCGGCCTGGGACGTGCTCGGCACCGCATTCCACCTCGAGCGCCGCGAACTCGGCATCATCAACGTCGGGCAGCCCGGCCACGTGCTCGTCGACGGTGAGAAGTTCGAGCTCCAGCACCTCGACGGGCTGTTCGTCGGTCGCGGCAGCGAGGTCGCCTTCGCCGGCGCGGACGCCGCGTTCTACTTCGTCTCCGCTCCGGCCCACGCGACCTACCCGACCACCGCGCTCAGTCACCCGGCGATCGAGCCGGTCGCGCTCGGTACGGCGCAAGGCGCCAACGAGCGCAGCCTCTACCGGTATGCCTGGGGTCAGGAGCTGCAGACCTCGGTGCTCCAGTTCGGCGTCACCGTCATCGCCGACGGCTCGGTGTGGAACACCTTTCCGCCGCACCTGCACGACCGGCGGACCGAGGTCTACCTGTACGTCGACCTCGCCGAAACCGACCGGGTCTTCCACTTCCTCGGCCGGCCCGGCGCGACCCGCCACCTCGTCGTACGGGATCGCGAGGCGGTCATCTCACCACCCTGGTCGGTCCATTCGGGCGCAGGCACCGGTTCGTACGCCTTCATCTGGGCGATGGCCGGCGAGAACAACACCTACACCGATCTGACCCCGGTACCACTGGAGGACCTGTGACCACACAGACGGCCGCCGAACTCCGCTCGCCCTTCGACCTCCACGGCCGCTGCGCCGTCGTCACCGGCGCCGGCCGCGGCTTGGGGCAGGCCGTCGCCATCGGGCTGGCTCAGGCGGGTGCCGACCTGGTCCTGCTGGGCCGGCCCGAGAGTCAGTCCTCCACCTACGACCAGGTGGCCGACCTCGGCCGTGCCGTCGAGGTCGTCGACCTCGACGTCAGCGACCACGAGGCCGTCGTACGCGTCGGAGCCGAAGTCAGCGCCGACCGGCGGGTCGACATCCTGGTCAACAACGCCGGCATCATCGACCGCCAGGACTCGGTGGCGGTGAGCCACGAGTCCTGGAACCGGGTGCTGGACACCAATCTGACCGGCCTGTTCTTCCTGTGCCGGCAGTTCGGGGGCCCGATGGCCGAGCGGGGCCACGGCAAGATCGTCAACATCGCCAGTCTGCTGTCCTTCCAGGGCGGGATCCGCGTCGCGTCGTACGCCGCCAGCAAGCACGGCGTCGCCGGCATCACCAAGGCCCTGGCCAACGAGTGGGGCCCGCTCGGCGTACAGGTCAACGCCGTCGCGCCCGGCTACATCGCCACCGACAACACGACCGCCCTGCGGGAAGACCCCGATCGTTCCCGCTCAATCCTCGAGCGCATCCCCGCCGGTCGCTGGGGAGCCGCCTCCGACATCGCCGGGTCGGTGGTGTTCCTGAGTTCGGGCGCCGCCGACTACGTCAACGGACACGTCCTCGTCGTCGACGGGGGCTGGATGGCCCGCTGACCCCGGCAGCTCCTTTTCCGTCCGTGCCACCCCGCCGGAGCCCCGGCACCGAAGAAAACGAGGAACGACCATGAAGTTCACCTCTCGCCCTGCCGCGGCCCTCATCGGCCTGTCACTGGCCGCCGCCACGCTCGTGGGTTGCAGCGAGGAGGCCGGTGGAGGCAACAGTTCCGCGGACGCGGGCAAGTGCGAACCGTCCGAGGTCAAGCTGGTGGGCCAGGTTCGCAACGAGTCCAACCCCTACGAGGCTTCGTGGCTGGCCGGGGGCGACACGTTCGCCAAGTCCGTCGGCCTCACCCAGGAGCGTCTGACGTACGGCGGTGACTCCACCAAGCAGCAGGAGCAGATCAGCCAGGTCCTGGCCGGCAACACGTCATGCCTGGTGATGAACGTGCTGCCCAACGGCGACTCCGACACCACCCCGATCGTCAAGGGTGCCGACCAGGCCGGGGCCTACCTCGTCACCCAGTGGAACAAGCCGGCCGACCTCAAGCCGACCGACTACGCCAAGTGGCTCAGCCACATCACCTACAACGGGGTCGAGTCGGGCCAGCAGATCGGCGACGCGCTGGCCACGGCGATCGGCGGCTCGGGCGGCATCATCGCTCTGCAGGGTGTCCTCGACACGGCAGCCGCCAAGGACCGGTTCAAAGGCCTCGAGGCTTCCCTCGCGAAGAACACCGGCGTCAAGCTGCTCGACCAGCAGGCGGCCAACTTCTCCCGGGCCGAGGCGCTCGCGGTCACCAAGACGCTGCTGACCAAGCACGGCGACAAGGTCAAGGGCATCTGGGCCGCCAACGACGACATGGCGCTCGGCGCACTGGAGGCACTCCAGCAGGCCGGCCGGGCCGGGAAGGTGGCGGTGGTCGGCATCGACGCCGTACCGGACGCTCTGACCGCGATCAAGAACGGCTCCATGACCGCTACCGTCTCCAGCGACGGCCCGTGGCAGGGAGGGATCGGCCTGGCGATCGGTTACTGCGTCGCCACCGGCGAGCTGGCGGCGGGTGACATCGCGGCCGAGAACCGCGCGTTCTTCGCCGAGCAGTTCCTCATCAGCAAGGACAACGTCGCCGACTTCCAGCAGCCGAAGACGAATCCGGACGACTTCAAGTGCGCCAACGTCTTCAACCGCGTGGCTGGTTCCCTGTCGTGAGCCTGACGACGCGGGTCGCGCCGGCGTCTCGTTCCCAGCCTCGACGACGGGTGTCGTTGCGGGACGCCGGCCCACCGGCCGCCCTGGTGGTCATCTTCGTGGTCTTCTCGGCCCTGAGCTCGCAGTTCCGCAGCATCGGCAACGTGCAGAACATCATGGACGCGGCCGCGGTGCTGGCCGTCGTCACCTGCGGCATCACGTTCGTGCTGATGATGGGGTCCATCGACCTGTCGGCCGCCGGGGTGATGGGCGCCTCGGCCCTGACCGTGTCGCTCCTGGTGGCGAACAACCGCAACGACAACGACTTCGGGGTCCTCGCGATCGCCGTCGCGGTGCTGGTCGGTGCCGCGTTCGGCTGCGTCAGCGGATTGGCGCTGGTGTTCCTGAAGGTGCCGTCGTTCATGGCCACGCTGGGGGTGTCGGCGATCGGGCTCGGTGTCGCGACCTTGCTGTTCGCCGGCGTCCAGCCCAACATCTCCGACACCATGCTCGAGAGCTGGGCGATCGAGCGCCTGCTCGGATTCTCCTACCTCACCTGGATCGCCGCCGCCTGCCTGGTGGTGGGGTGGCTCATCCAGCGGTACACCCGGCTCGGTCGCTACGCCTTCGCGATCGGAGGCGCGGAGGAGGTCCTGACGCTTTCGGGCGTCAGGGTCCAGCCGTACAAGATCGCGGTCTTCACCCTCGCGGGCGCGTTCTACGGCCTCGGTGGTGTGATGGTGACCAGTCAGCTCGGCGCCGGTCTCGTCCAGGCCGGTGACGGCTACGACTTCTCAGCCATCACTGCCGCGGTCGTCGGCGGCACCCTGCTCACCGGGGGCCGAGGTGGCGTCCTGCATTCGGCCGTCGGCGTCCTGCTCGTGGTGGTACTCACCAACGGCCTGGTGCAGGTCGGAGTCAGCCCGTACTGGCAAGGCGGTGTCCAGGGTCTCATCGTCGTGGCCGCGGTGGCCGCGGCGGTCATCCCTCAGCGTCGAAGGAACCAGGTGGTCAAATGAGTGTTCACGTCGCCCAGGAGCCCACAACCTCCGTGCCGGCGCTGGAGGTCCGTGGCCTCGTCAAGCACTATCCGGGCGTCAAGGCCCTCGACGGCGTCGACCTGGTGGTACGCCAGCACGAGGTCCTCGGTCTGGCCGGTGAGAACGGCGCGGGCAAGTCCACGTTGCTCAAGGCACTGGTCGGTCTGGTCCGCCCCGACGCCGGCGAGATCTACGTCCGCGGTGAGCCCGTCAAGCTGCGCAGCGTCGTCGACGCCGCCGGCCACGGCATCGGAATGGTCTTCCAGGAACAGTCCCTGGTGCCCAACCTGACCGCTGCCGAGAACATCGTCCTCGGCAGCGAGGGAAACGCGGTACGCCGGGGAATCTACCGCTGGGATGCCCTTCGCCGCCTGGCCCAGGAGCAACTGGACAAGATCGGCTCGAGCATCGATCCACTGGCCCGGACCGACACGCTGTCGTTCGCCGACCGGCAGATGGTCGAGATCGCGAAGGTGCTGCGGATCGAGGAGCGGAGCCGGCACGCGCCGGTCGTCATCCTCGACGAGCCCACGTCGGTGCTGGAGTCGAAGGAGATCGAGACCCTCTTCGAGCAGATCCGCCGGCTGCGTGAGTTCGCTTCCGTGGTGTTCGTCTCGCACCGTCTGGACGAAGTACTGGACGTGTGCGACCGCGTGACCGTACTGCGCAGCGGCCAGTCGGTCGGTGAGGTCGCCACGGCCGGTGCCGTTCCGCGTGAGCTGCACCGGATGATGATCGGGTCCACCGGGTCCGACGATCACTATCACGGGAACGCCGCCGCGCCGGTCGTGGCCGAGCAGGCCCGGCTGTCCGTCCGCGGCCTGTCGGGCAAGTCGTTCCGCGACGTCGACCTCGACATCGCGGCGGGCGAGATCGTGGCGATCGTCGGCGTCCACGGCTCCGGTCGCGAAGAGGTCTGCCGCGCGCTGTTCGGCGCCGAGCCGACGACGACCGGTGAAATCCTGATGGACGGGAAGGTGCTCGACCTGCCCGGCACCCGTGCCGCCTGCGCCGCCGGCATCGGCTACGTACCCGCCGAACGCAAGCTCGAGGGCATGGTGGGCCCGATGTCGGTGGCCGAGAACATGACTCTGACCAAGCAGAAGGCTCGTTGCTCAGGGCCCCTGGTAGCGCCCAGGAAACAGGCGGCCTTGGTGGACAGCTGGATCAGCCGGCTCTCCATCCGGACGCCGGGCCGTGACACCGCCATCCAGCGGCTGTCCGGTGGCAACCAGCAGAAGGTCGTTCTGGCCCGATGGCTGGTCGGCGGCGACATCAAGCTGTTGCTGCTGGACCACCCCACGCGTGGTCTCGACATCGGGGCCCGGTCGGAGGTGTACCGGCTGATGCGCGAACTCGCCGCGAGTGGAGTGGCCACCCTGCTGCTGGCCGACAGCCTCGAGGAGGCCATCGGCATGGCCGACCGGATCCTGGTCATGAACGACGGACGGGTGGCGGCCGAGGTCGCCTGCCCGAACGGCGGTAAGCCGAGCCCTCTCGACCTCGTGAAAGAGATGGTATGAGTACCCCCGTCACCGTGAAGCCGACCGCCGGGCCGGCCCTGAAGGGTGGTCCCGGTCCGGCCCAGCGACTCACCTCGTTCATGCCGCTCATCGCCCTGGCGGTGCTGCTGGCCGCCCTGACCATCGCCGACCCGGAGTTCCTGACCCAGCGGAGCCTGACCGCGGCCGCGCGGACGGCCGCGCCCCTGATCGTGCTCGCCGCGGGGGCGACCCTCGTCGTCCTCTGCGGTGGCATCGATCTGTCCATCGCGGCGCTGGCCTCGGTGTCGACCGTCCTCCTCGCCCTGTGGCTACCGGACCTCGGCGCACTCGCCACGCCCGCCGTGATCCTGGTCGCGGCGGCGATCGGCGCGGTGCAGGGCGTGGCGCACGTACTACTCCGGATACCGTCCTTCATCGTCACCCTGGGCGGACTGAGCATCTTCTCCGCGGTGGCCCTCGTCGTTTCCGGGGCCGGCACCGTGCGGGTCGTGGACGACTCGACGATCAGCTGGCTGGACCTGTACGTCGGGGGATACGTGCCGATGTCGTTGGCCGTGGCGCTGATCGTCGTCGCGCTGATCTCCGTGATTCTGAAGGCAACACCACTGCACAGCTGGATCTCCGCCACCGGCTACTCCGAGTCGGCGGCGCGGCTGGCCGGCACGCCCGTCGACCTGGTGAAGATCGGTGCGTTCTGCGTCTCCGGTGCCTGCGCCGGTCTCGCCGCGGTGATGCTGGTCTCGCGCCAGTTCAGCGGCAGCCCCACCATGGCCGACAACCTGCTGCTGCCGGCCGTGGCAGCGATCGTCGTCGGCGGTACGGCGATCACGGGCGGCCACGGCAGCGTCTGGCGGAGCCTCGCCGGGGCGCTCGTCGTGACGCTGCTTCGGGTGGGCCTGCCGATCGTCGGCGTCCCGTCCGCCTACGAGCAGATCCTGTACGGCGCGATCATCGTCGCCGCCGTCGCACTCACTCTCGACCGTTCGAAGGTGCTGATCATCAAGTAGCCACGCCCGGTTCCGTCCTGCCATCGCGTCCGTTCGCCAGTCCACACCTACGGAAGGCCACCATGCCCCACGAGAACTCCACTCTTCTGCCCGCCGTCCGCTCGTTCCTGTCCTCGCCCAAGCAGCTGCTCATCGACGGTGAATGGGTGGATGCCAAGGACGGCAAGACCTTCGCCACCGTCAACCCCTCGACCGAGGAGGTGCTGGTCCAGGTCGCGCAGGCGTCGGCGGTCGACGTCGACCGCGCGGTCGTGGCGGCGCGGACCGCGTTCGAGTCGCCGTCACCCTGGTCGAAGCTGACACCTCGCGACCGCTCGCACCTGCTGTGGCGCATCGGTGACCTGATCGAGGCCCACGCCGACGAGCTGGCGCAACTGGAGGCGCTCGACAACGGCAAGCGCGTCGAGGCGGCTCGCGACGGGGACGTCGCGACTGCCGCCGAGCTGTTCCGCTACTTCGCGGGCTGGGCGACCAAGATGGAGGGCACCAGCATTCCGATGTCCGTGCCTGGGGCAGAGTTCCACGCCTACACCCGCCGTGAACCGATCGGCGTGGTCGCGGGCATCGTGCCGTGGAACTTCCCGTTGCTGATGGCCTGCTTCAAGATCGTCCCGGCCATCACCGCGGGCAACACCGTCATCCTCAAGCCGGCCGAGCAGACCCCGCTGACCGCGCTGCGCCTCGGCGAGCTTCTGCTCGAGGCCGGTGTGCCCGCCGGTGTCGTCAACGTCGTGCCCGGCTTCGGCGAGACCGGAGCCGCGCTGGTCGAGCACCACGGGGTCGACAAGGTCGCCTTCACCGGCAGCACCGAGGTCGGCAAGAAGATCGCCGCGGCCGCCTCGGGCAACCTGAAGAAGGTCTCGCTCGAGCTCGGCGGCAAGGCTCCCAACATCATCTTCAACGACGCGGACCTCGACGCCGCGGTCGCCGGTGCGGTGCTGGGTGGCTACTTCAACGAGGGCCAGTGCTGCGTCAACGGCTCGCGCCTGTACGTGCAGCGCGGCGTCTTCGACCAGGTCGTGGAGGGCGTGGCCGCGGCCGCGCGTGCCATCAAGGTCGGCGACGGCTTCGACCCCGGGTCCCACATGGGTCCGCTCGTCTCCGAGGAGCAGCACGCGAAGGTGCTCGGCTACATCCGCGGGGCGGTGCGGGAGGGCGCCGTACTCAACGCGGGCAGTGCCGACGCCGTCGGTGACCGCGGCTACTTCGTCGCGCCGACGCTGATCACCTCCGTGACCGAGCAGATGGCCGTGCAGACCGACGAGATCTTCGGCCCCGTCGTGACCGCGGTCCCCTTCGACACCGAGGACGAGGTGGTCGCGGCCGCCAACAACACGGTCTACGGCCTCGCGGCCGGAGTCTGGTCCAAGGATCTCGGGACCGCGCACCGCGTCGGCGGTCGCCTCCGCGCAGGCACGGTCTGGCTCAACACCTGGCACGCCGATGACGTCACCCTGCCGCGCGGTGGCTTCAAGCAGTCGGGCTGGGGCCGCGAACTCGGGTCGTTCGGTCTGGACGACTACACCGAGCTGAAGACCGTCATCGCCGAACTCCGCTGAACGTCATCTCCCTACCCGCGCCACCTCCGCCGATCCCAGGGTGACCTCACATGATCACAACCAGCAGATCAGCCCCCGTCCGCCTCTTCGCCCGCGTCGTCGCAGTGCTCGTCGCGCTGGCGCTCACCGTCGGTACGGCGGCCTCGGCCGCCGCCAAAGCTCCAGCCGCGGCCGTCGCCGCCGATGACGGCCAGCTCAACGTCCTGTTGTTCTACAAGCCCAACTTCCACGCCTCCAACGTGCAGGCGCGGCAGGCCGTGCGGGACCTGACCACCGAGCTCGGCACGCAGTACGGCCAGCCGGTGAACATCCAGGAGACCGACAGCCCGACGGCCTTCACCACCGACAACCTCGCCACCAAGGACGCCGTGGTCTTCGCGCAGACCGGCGGCGTGCTCTTCAACACCGAGCAACGCGCCGCGCTCGAGGCCTACATCCGCGGCGGCGGTGGCTACCTGGGCATCCACTACGCCGGCTGGTCGGTCGGCGAGAGCGAGCACGACGTCAACCCGTTCTACGCCCGCCTCGTCGGCGCCGTGTCCGAGGGGCATCCGGAGAACCCTGCCGTCCGACCGGGCCGAGTGTTCGCCCCCGATCCCAGCCACCCACTGACGCAGGGCCTGCCGGACAGCTTCACCCGCAGCGACGAGTGGTACGACTGGGTCGTCAACCCGGCGCCGAACGTCCGCACCCTGCTCCAGGCCGACGAGTCGTCGTACGGCGGGGGGCAGAACGGCACCCTGCACCCGATCACCTGGTGCCAGGAGATCGACGCCGGCCGGTCCTGGTACACCGGCATGGGTCACGAGGGCACGGCGTACGCCGAGCCGGTGATGCGGACCCAGATCAAGAACGGCATCGCGTACGCCGCCGGGCTGCTGCCCGCGGACTGCTCGCCGCCGGCCAAGGACAGCGCCGGCGCCTGGAGCGGCGTCACGCCGTGGCCGCTGATGCCGATCAACATGGCGCTGACCTCGGACGGCAAGGTGCAGTCCTTCGGCAGCGTCGGCGGCTGGGGCAACGACACCACGCCGTACGACTGGTCCGGCAACAGCTCGGTCACCCAGGGCGGCCAGATGGAGGTCGACGTCTGGAACCCAGCCGAGCCGAGGACCCTGGCGAACCTCCGCAACGGCATCCTGCCAAACACCACCTACACCGATCTGTTCTGTTCCATGCAGGTGCAGAGTCCCCACAATCACTCCACGATGACCGTCGGAGGTGACGACGGTCTGGGCGGCAACGCCCCCAACGACGGTGCCGTCGGCGTCACCAGTTACTCCACGAACAACGGGCTGCAGAACGAAGCGCCCATGAACTTCCCCCGCTGGTACCCGACCGGCACTACGATGCCCAACGGCGACGTCGTCGTTCAGGGTGGCAGCCTCCGCGGCGGGACGGGTGGGCCCGGCGTACTGACGCCGGAGATCTACACTCCGGACAACGGCTCCGGCTGGAAGACGCTGGACGGTGCCAAGAGCGCGGTGGCGTACGGCGACGGCGGATCCGATCATCCCGGAGCGGACGAGAACCGGTGGTGGTACCCCCGCGCGTTCGTCGCACCGGGAAGCGGCAACCTGTTCAACCTCAGTGGCACCCAGATGTTCGAGCTCAACCCCCAGGGCAACAACGGAACCGGCCAGCTGACGTTGCGTGGCACGCTTCCGGCCGGCATCGCCAACCAGGGTGCCAACGGCAACCCGGTCGGCGCGACCTCCACGGCCACGATGTACCGCCCCGGCAAGATCCTCCAGGTCGGCGGCGGCTGGTGGGGCAACGGCGGTGGCCCGGACGGCGCCCGTGCCGGCTTCACGGTCGACATCACCGGCGGTACGGCGAACCCGGTGATCGCCGCGACCGACCCGATGAAGTACCAGCGCCACTGGGCGACCTCGACGGTCCTTCCCGACGGCGACGTGCTCGTCACCGGTGGCGGACGCGAGAACAACGGCAACGGCGGGTACGTCACGAACGCCGAGATCTGGAATCCGGACAGCGGTGACTGGACCGAGGTCGCCGTGCCGTACGAGCACGCCCGGCTCTACCACTCCGCGGCCTTGCTGCTGCCCGACGGTCGGGTGATGCTCGGCGGTGGCGGCGCACCCGGCCCGCGGAACTACACCGACGTGGAGTACTACTCCCCGTCGTACCTCTTCGACGGCGACGAGCCGGCCCAGCGGCCGGTGATCACCACCGCGCCCGACAAGATCGGCTACAACGGAAACTTCCAGATCGCCGCGTCCGGCGGCGTCTCCCGCGTCACGCTGGTCCGCAACGGATCGGTGACGCACGGCTTCAACAACGACCAGAACTTCCAGGACCTGGCCTTCAGCCAGTCCGGTGGAACGGTCAACATCACGGCGCCGGCCGACGGCACCTACGCACCTCCCGGTGCCTACATGCTGTTCGTCTTCGACGCCGACGGCACCCCGTCGGTCGCGAAGATCGTGGACATCGACCCCACGGTGGCGATGGACCAGCGGACGCCGCAGGTCGTCGACCAGTTCGAGTACCCGCGGCTGCCGGCCGACTGGCGGGGTGGCAACCCGGCCCCGGTCGTCGATGTTGCCCCGGGCAACGGCCGGATGACGCCCTGGACGATCGAGAGCCAGGTCCAGCTCGTCCGCGGCGCCGCGGCCGGCCAGGGTGGCCTCGGTCTCACCGGCTACTACCTCGGCCTGGGCGCTTCGGGCAGTCTCGAACGCACGCTCAAGGGGCTCGACCCCGGGCGTGAGTACCGGATCTCCCTGCGGTACGCCCGCGACAGCCGGTCGGCTGCCGGAGCGGGGCCGGCAACGGCCGCGCTGTCGGTCGGTGACCTGAGTACCACGCTCACCGCCACGACGGACCTGCCCTCGACCGGCGCGTTCGCGACGTACGTCGGCACCTTCACGGCGGCGGCGCGTTCGCAGGCGCTCAGCCTGCAGGCCCCGGGAACCGGCGCCGGCCTGATGATCGACAACCTCGTGATCGTCGGCACCGACCCAGGAGCATCCGACGTCCCGGTGCAGTACGAGTTCGAGGAGGGCCAAGGTACGACGGCCGCCAACACGGGCAACGCCCGCGGGGCCGGGGCCGCGACCCTGACCGGAACGACCGGCTGGTCCGACAACGGAGTCTTCGGCAAGGCGATCAACCTGCCCGGCGGCAGCAACGCCAACGCGGTCGATCTGCCGGACAACCTGCTCCAGGGCGCGGCGAACTTCTCGACCGCCTTCTGGGTCCGCCCCGACACGTTGAACGACTGGATCGGTCTGTTCCAGCTCGGCGACGGGCTCGGCGACGCCGGGAGCTTCTTCCAGATCCAGATGCAGACCCAGGCGGCCGGGAACACCGGGCTCGCGGCCACCTTCAAGGCGAAGGGCAACGCTCTCCAGGAACGTGTCTACGCCAGTCCCACCAAGGATGTCGCGGTCAACCAGTGGAACCACGTGGCCTTCACCCGTCAGGGCGAGGTCGGCACGCTCTACCTCAACGGCGAGGCGATCGCGACCCGGGACAACCTGACGATCGACCTGGCCGACATCGGTCCCACGACCGACAACTGGCTGGGCCGCAACGGTTTCCCGGATCCGGCGTACGACGGCCTGATGGACGAGGTGCGGCTGTACACCTCCACCCTGACGGCGGCGGACGTGGCCGCGATGTACGCCGCGGGCTCGGCGCTGCGCACGACCACGACGGTCACGGTCGAGCCGGGTTCCCCGTCGCCGTTCGCCCAGCCGGTGACGGCCTCGGCGGTCATCACCGACGAGGCGGCGGCGAAGGCCAAGGGCACCGCCCAGCTGTGGGTCGACGGTTCCAGCGTCGGCTCGACGGTGACCGTCGCCGACGGAGCTGTCTCGTTCCCCGCGCTGACGTTGTCCCCGGGAGCGCACCAGATCGAGGTCCGCTTCCTCGGCGCGGAGGGCTGGCGTGACTCGTCGGCCACGGTGACCCACACGGTCGAGCGGCCACCGCCGGGTGAGGGAGTCCCGGTCCACTACACCTTCGACGAGGGTCAGGGCACCACCGGCGCCAACTCGGGGAACGACCCGTCGATCGGCCCGGCGAGCCTGCAGGGCGCGACGTCCTGGGCCGCAGGCCGGTTCGGCAGCGCGGTGTCGCTGCCGGGTGGCGCCTCGGGGACGGGCAACCAGGTCCGGCTCCCGGACAACATCGAGGCCGGTATGGACGAGGAGTTCACGGTGTCGATGTGGGCGCGTCCGGACGCGCTGCCGAACTGGGTGCCGCTGCTTCAGATCGGCAGCAGTACGGACACGTTCTTCCTGCTGCAGTCGTCGACGCAGGCGGCCGGGGCGACCGGGTTCGCCGCGACGTTCAAGGCACCCGGCAACGCGACGCAGGAGCGCCTCACCCTCGGTGGAGGCAACGACCTGCCGCTCAACGCGTGGACGCACGTCGTGTTCACGATGAGTGGTTCGACCGGCAAGATCTACTTCGACGGGCAGCTGAAGGCCACCCGTACCGACTTCACCCTCGGCATCGGCGATGTCGGCGTGGACGGCAACACCGCGGCCAACTTCATCGGAGGGACGAGCTGGCCGGATCCGAGGTTCGACGGCCTGGTCGACGACTTCCGGATGTACGGCTACGAACTCACCGCCGAGCAGGTCGCTGAGCTCGCCGCCGGTCCACCGGCCAACGTCGCTCCCGTCGGTGCGGCCGACGCCTACGGGACGGTGGAGGGCAAGCCCCTGACGGTCAGCGCGCCGGGGGTGCTCGCCAACGACACGGATGCCAATGGCAACGATCTGACGGCGGGCGGAGCCACCCAGCCGGCCAACGGCACGGTCACGCTGGCGGCCGACGGATCCTTCACCTACACGCCCAAGGCGGGGTTCTCGGGCACGGACACCTTCACCTACAAGGCTTCCGACGGGACCGCCGCCTCGGCGGCGACGACGGTGACCATCACGGTGGAGCCGGATGAGCAGCCGCCGGACAACACGGCCCCGGCCGCAGGTGAGGACGCCTACGAGACTGTTGCGAAGCAGCCGCTGGTGCTTCCGGCGCCGGGCGTCCTGGCGAACGACACCGACGCCGACGGTGACGTGCTCACGGCGATCGGTGCCACCCAGCCCGTCAACGGGACAGTGACCCTGTCCGCCGACGGGTCGTTCACCTACACACCCGACGCCGGCTTCACCGGCAAGGACGTCTTCTACTACCGCGCGGACGACGGGGAGGACGTTTCCGCTCGCACGAAGGTGACCATCACGGTGAAGGCCGACGGCGATGGTCTGACGACCACAGCGGTGGCGGGAGTCGCCGTACCCACGACGTACGGCGTGTCCGGAACTGTGTCGGTGGCAGTCTCCCCGGCCGAGGCCACCGGGACGGTCGAGCTGCTGCGGGGGACAGCCGTCCTGGCAACGGCCACGGTCGCCGGGGGGAGGGGGACCGTGGTGCTGTCCGCCAAGGCACTCCTGCCGGGGACCCACGACCTGACCCTGCGCTACGGCGGGGACTCTGCTCACCGGCCGTCCTCGTCGACGGTGCAGGTGGTCGTGGTGAAGGCGGTGCCGACGATGGAGGTCACCGCGGTGAAGGTGCCCGGCAACAAGGCGCGGATCACGGTGAAGCTGTCGGCGTCCGGCGCCGTACCGGTCACCGGCGAGGTCAGGGTCAAGATCAAGGGCGGTTCGACGCTCGTCGCCACGGTCAAGGACGGACGTGCGGTGTTCGTGTGGCCCAAGATCGCCAAGGACGGCCGGCTCACGCTGGCGGTCGCCTACCTCGGGAGTGAGTTGGTCGAGCCGGCGAACGCGGACCTCACCGTCAAGGTCCGCACCTAGCGCGACGGCACGGGCCCAGGGAACTGGGCCCGTGCCGTCGCGGGGCGCCGGTGCTTCCGGCTGATCAGCTCTTGTCCAGCGCGGACACCACCGCCGCGCGGGTGTCGTCCTCGCTGGCGAGCACTCCGCCGTTGGCGACGATGTCCGGGGTGATCTCGGTGAAGACCATCCGGACGTCCTGGAGCCGGGCGCCGAGCAACTCGACCGCGTTGGCGGCCACGGCCTCGGCGAAGGCCCGGCGTTGCTCCAGGGACCGGCCGGCCAGCAGTTCGACGGTGATGTTGGGCATGGAGGGCCTCTTCCAGTCGTGGTCGTCCACAAGGGTGACCGAGGTTCACTGATGTGAACGTCACGGTAGCGTGCGATTTCAGGGCTGAACAAGTCCCCGAGAAACGAGGATGTCGACATGTGGTGTGCAGCGAAGAAGTCCACTCGGGTCCGGGTCGACGATCGTGACCGCCGTCCGGTCCGGACCCGAACCTGCCGCATCCTGACGGCCGGAGCTGCCGTGGTACTCGGGTCGATCGGCCTGGCCACCCCGGCGAGCGCCCATGTGATCGTCACTCCCTCGACGACGGCGGCCGGCGCGAACGCCGTCCTCGAGTTCAGCGTCGCGCACGGGTGCGAGGACTCGCCGACCACCAGGATCACCATCCAGCTGCCGCCGCAGATCACCTCGGTCGCCCCCACCCGGACGGCGCTGTGGAAGGTCGAGAAGAAGCTGGAGAAGCTCGACCCACCGGTGGTCGATGCCCATGGCAACCAGATCGTCGAACGGGTCGCGTCGGTCACCTTCAGTACCGGTACTCCGCTCCCGGACGGCCAGCGCGAGGTGTTCGAGCTCGCCGTGCAACTGCCCGAGGCCGAGGGCACCAAACTTGCGTTCCCGACCATCCAGACCTGCGAGAAGGGTGAGTCGGCCTGGATCGAGGTCCCGCAGGACGGGCAGAACGTCGACCAGCTGGAGTTGCCTGCCCCAGAACTCGTCGTCTCGGCAGCGGCTGGTGGCGGGCACCACGGCGCGGCGTCCACAGTCGCGCACTCCGCTGGGGCAGCTGTCGCAGCGCCGGAGCCGAAGGGTAGCGACCCCCTGACGCTGGCCGCGCTGGCTGCCGGGATCTTCGGCTCGATCCTCGGTGGAGCAGCGCTCGTTCGGCAGCGCCGCCAGGCATGATCGGTGCGCGACCGCTACGACGCGGAGTTGCGGCGCTCCTGGTCCTGGTGTTGGCCACCGCGACACTCTTCGGCCTCGCCCAGCCGGCCAGCGCGCACGCCATCCTCGTCAGGACCGACCCGGCCGAAGGTGCGGTCCTGCAGGCTGCCCCCGACCGGATTCTGTTCACCTTCGACGAAGCCGTACGCGTCGTACCTGACGGTGTCCAGGCCTTCGACTCTCGGGGCGGACTGGTCGAGGTGTCCGCGACGGCGAAGGGCGCTGAGCTCGCGGTGGCCCTGCCAGAACCGCTGGGCAACGGCACGACGGTGATCGTCTGGCGGGTCGTCTCCGAGGACGGGCATCCCATCGGCGGCTCGCTCACCTTTTCCGTCGGCGCCCGCAGCGCGAACGTCACCCCACCTCCGAGCGACCCGGCCGAGGCTCCGGACGTCCCGGTGGCGCTGACCCTGGCCCGCTGGGTGGGCTATCTCGGCCTCTTCCTCGCGGCCGGGCTGATCGCCTTCGCCGCGCTGTTCCTGCCCGCCGATCCGCAGGCCGACCGTGCCCGTCGCCGGCTGGCCACCTCGGCGCGTACCGCCGCTGCTGTCGCGATCGTGGCCTGGCTTGCAGCGCTACCACTCACTGCGATCTACCTTCTCGACGGCGGCCTGAACTCGCTGAGCCGCGGCAGAACCTGGTCCTCGTTGCCGCCGACCGAGTACGTCGTACCCGCACTGGTCGTCGGTGGGTTGGCGCTAGCCGTGGCCTTGCTCGGTCGCGGGCTCCCGTCGCGGACGCGACGGGTCGCGGCGGTGGTGGCGGCCGCGGTCGCGGTGGTGGCCCCCGCGCTGACCGGGCACACCCGCGCGGCGAGTCCAGAGGTTCTCGTTACGGGGGTGGACGTATTCCACCTGCTCGCAGGCAGCGTCTGGCTCGGCGGGCTGGTCGCCTTGGCGCTGACGTTGCCTGACCTCTCCGGTCGTGGCGTCGTCGCGGCTACCGTGCTCGCCCGGTTCTCCACGGCGGCGGCCGGTGTTCTCGCGGTCCTGGTCGCCACCGGCTCGGTGCTGGCCTGGCGGATTCTCGGATCGTGGAGCGCCCTCCTCGACACAACCTACGGACAACTGCTCCTGGTCAAGATCGGCATCGTGCTGGTCGCTCTCGCCATCGCGGCCTGGAACAGGTGGTCGCTCCTCCCACGGCTGAAGCGGGCCACCAAGCAGCAGAGCCGGCGAGCGCGCTCCCGTCCGATCGTGCGCGCCACCGCGATCGAGAGCGCGATCCTCGTGGCCGCGCTGCTCGTCACCGGCTTCCTCGTCGACAAGAGCCCCGAGGGCGATCCAGTGCCGGCGAGCGCCGCGGCCAAGACCGACCCCGGCGTCCGTACGACGACGCTGGGCGACATCGGCGTACGGGCCACCTTGACGCCTCTCGGCGTGGGCTCCAACACCGTGACCATTCAGCTGAGCTCGGCCGCCGGGGATCCCACCGAGGGGGTCGCGCCGCCGGTGGTGCGCCTGGCGTCCGACCAGGTGGAGCTGGGCGCCGTTCCGCTGAAACAGGTGTCGGCCGGCCTCTACACGGCGCGCGTCGTGTTGCCTGCAGCCGGAACCTGGCGACTACAGATCTCGCTACGAGTCAGCGAGTTCGCCAACCCGGTGAGCGAGTTGGAGTTCGTCACCAAAGGATAGTTCGCGCTCCGAGGGGAGCGGCTGCTCCTACACGGTGTAGGACTGTTCTCTGGTTGTTCAACTTCCGGTTCCCCGGCGTGGATGCATTGCTGCCTAATGTTTTTAGGTCAGGCATTCGCCCCGGAAGGGAACCATGGACACTCCGCTCGCTGTCCGTGCTCGTGGGATCGAACAGGCTTTCGGCGAGGTCGTCGCGCTCGACGGCGTCGAGTTGACAGTGCCGGCCGGGCAGATCCATGGCCTGGTGGGACCGAACGGCGCGGGGAAGACCACGTTGCTCGGTCTGCTGCTCGGGTTGGCTGTCGCTGACAGCGGCAGCCTCGAGATTCTCGGTACGCCGGTCGGCCGCGCGCTCGCCGTCCCCGACGGCGTCGCCGGCTTCGTCGACGGGCCCGGGCTCTACCCGTCGCTCACAGCCCGGCAGAACCTGGCCGCACTGGCCGCCCTCCGGGGTGATGCCTCGATGGCCAAGGCGATCGACGACGTGCTGGCGCAGGTCGGGCTGACCGTCGTCGCCGACGACCGGACGCGCGGGTTCTCGCTCGGTATGCGTCAGCGCCTCGGTCTCGCGGCCGCGCTGCTCACCCAGCCGCGGTTGCTGATTCTCGACGAGCCGTCGAACGGTCTCGATCCGGCCGGCAAGAAGCAGGTGTACGGCGTACTGAAGCGGCTCGCCGCGGACGGTGCCGCGGTGGTGCTGTCCAGCCACCGGATGGACGACGTCGAGGCGCTGTGCAACGAGGTCACCATCCTGTCGACCGGCCGGGTCGCGTTCTCCGGTCCGCTCAGCAAACTGGCCGGCGAGAACAGCGAGCTGGACTACCGGATCGTCGCCTCCGACCCGCAGGCCGCTCGGGTGGTGGCCGGTACCACCGACGGCCTCCGGATCGGCGGTGACAGCAGCGACGAGGTGCTGGTCGTGTCCGGGCCGGTGCCCGTGCTGGACGAGCTGGTGAAGCGACTCGTTCACGCGGACATCGCGGTCCGTGAGCTGGTGCCGGTGGCGTCCCCGCTCGAGGCCGCGTTCCTCGCCCTGACCGAGCAGGAGACCAACTGATGACCGCGATCGCCGCTGAAGCTCCCGCGATCCACCGGGTCCCGGTCGCCCGAGGCTATCGCTTCGAGTTGGTCAAGCTCCTGTCGCAATGGCGGGTGCGTCTGCTGATCATCGCCTGCTGGATCGCGCCCGCGGTGTTCGTCGCCGTGGTGAGCCGGCAGGCTTCGCTCCCGGTCGACACCCTGTTCGGCCGGTGGATGCACGCGTCCGGCTGGGCCGGACCGCTGGTGCTGCTGGGGTTCTCGGGCTCGTGGGCGCTGCCGTTGCTGACCTCCTTGGTCGCCGGCGACGTCTTCGCCTCGGAGGACCGGCTCGGGACGTGGCGGCACCTGCTGGTCGCCGTACGGTCTCCGCGGCGGATCTTCGTGTCCAAGGCGTTCGCCAGCCTCACGGTGATCCTCTTGCTCGTTGCCGGCCTGGTCGCGTCGAGCGCGATCAGCGGGGTCGTTGTCGTCGGCAACCGAACGCTGACGGGCCTCGACGGACATCTGCTGTCACCGGGAGATGCGGCCGGCAAGGTCCTGCTCGCCTGGGCCTGTGCTCTCGCGCCGACCCTCGCCCTGGCCGCGATCGGCCTGCTCGGGTCGGTCGCACTCGGCCGGTCGCCGATGGGACTGCTGCTCCCGGCGCTGGTCGCACTGGCGATGCAGATCGTTCAGATGCTGCCGGTGCCCGTCGCCGTCCGACTTGCTCTGCCCGGGTACGGATTCATCAGCTGGAACGGGCTCTTCACGAGTCCCGGGCAGCTGAAACCACTCTTGATCGGCATGGTGGTCAGCCTGGTCTGGGCTCTCGTCGCGACCGGCCTGGCGTACTTCCTCTTCGTACGACGGGACTTCACGAACCCGTCGCACGACGGCTCCGGTCGCCTGGCGCTCGTCGCCGGTGCGCTGCCGCTCGTCGTGCTGTTCGGCCTCACCACGGCGGTGATGGCGCCCGTGGCCGGAGCGACCGGCTCGGGCATCGACCAGGACAAGGTGCAGCACGCACTCGCGACGGAGTTCGCCCACCTCTACCGCCTCCAGACCGAGCAACTCCACCGGCCCGCCGTCACCGAGGCGCAGTTGCAGAGCTCGGCCGCCTGTACCAAGGGCGGTGATCAGGTCGCTGCCGAAGGACCGGGCAACGACTGGCGCTGCGTCGTGTCCTGGCACGTGCCGGGCGTCGAGTCCGCCGGCTCGGCCATCTACCAACTCGACATCAATCCGGTCGGACGGTACGTCGCCGACGGGGACGGCCCGAAGGAAGTGAACGGCTATTTCCTGGTCCGCACCCCGAACGGCGACGAACCGAACCCGCTCTGGCAGTTCGACGGCTTGGTCGAACTGCTTCCGTCCACCCCCTGAAGGGACACCCTCATGCAGGTAACACGCCGCAGGCGTGACAAGGAGCGCAGGCCAGGCCTCCTCGGCCGACGCGCCACCGTCGTGACGGCCGGTACGACGGCGCTCGCCGCCGCCCTGGCCGGGACGGCGGTCGCCTCGACCACGCAGTTCGGGACCGACCGCGTCGGTCAGGTGACCGGCGACGGCCAGGTCGTGTCCAGCGACCAGTACGTCGCGCCGTACGGCGACCGCCTGCTGCTGCAGAAGGGCAAGATCATGTCGTCGACGGTCAGCCCCGACGGCAGCCGTCTGACCGCGTCGATCACCGACGGCGGGATGGCGGTGGCGGTCGTCGACCTGAAGAACTGGAAGGTACAGCAGTACGTCGGCAACAACGCCGCCGCGGACCTGCGCATCCCGGGCAACGACATCGGACAGGAAGGCCCGACGTACTCGCCCGACGGTACGCAGTTGTGGCTCGGTCAGACCGACGGCTATCGCCGGTTCACCGTCAAGCCGGACGGCTCGCTCGCCGACCCGACGTTCGTCACGATCGCGGCCGACGGCGCGAAGCATGCGCTGGTCGGCGAAGCCGTCTTCTCGGCCGACAGCTCGACCGTGTACTCCGCGGTCAATGGCCAGAACCGCGTCGTCGCGATCGACACGGCGACCGGTTCGATCAAGCAGAGCTGGGCGGTCGGCAACGCCCCGCGTGACCTGGTCCAGGTCGGCTCGAAGCTCTACGTCAGCAACGAGGGCGGCCGTCCGGCCAGGCCGGGGGAGCCGACGATCAACTCGTACGGCACGCAGGTGCCCGCGTCGCAGGTGACCGCCGCGACCACGACCGGCACGGTCAGCGTGATCGACCTCGGGCACCAGAAGGCGAAGCCGGCGAGCATTACGGTCGGCCTGCACCCGACCGCGCTGTACGCGAAGAACGGCGCGCTGTTCGTCACCAACACGGCGACGAACTCCGTCTCGGTGATCGACACCCGCCGCGACAAGGTGATGCAGACCATCGCGACCCAGCCCTGGACGGAAGCCTCGGTGGGCTACGAGCCCAACGGCGTGACGCTGACCCAGGACGGTCACCTGCTGGTGACGCTGGGCCGCGCGAACGCCGTTGCCGTCTACAAGTACCGGAACGCGTTGGAGCCGGTGAGCTACGTCGGGCTGCTGCCGACGGACTACTTCCCGGCCGAGATCACCACCGTCGGCAAGGACGTCCTGGTCACCAACACCCGCGGCATCGACGCTCGCCGGACCACCACGGCGGCCGGCCACGCGACGCACGACACGACGTCAAGCCTGACCAAGTTCCGGCTGCCCGACGACCACGCGATCAAGGCCGAGACGGCCAAGGTGTTCGCGCAGAACGGCTGGACCAAGGGCGCCGCACAGGTCGCGAACAAGGGGCGTGGGCACACCAAACCCGTTCCGGTTCCGGCGCGGCTCGGCGACCCGTCGACGATCAAGCACGTCTTCCTGATCGTCAAGGAGAACCGCACGTACGACCAGTTGTTCGGTGACATTGCCGAGGGCAACGGCGACCCGGCGCTCGCGCAGTACGGCGAGAACGTGACGCCGAACCAGCACGCGATGACCAAGCAGTTCGGCCTCTACGACAACACCTACGACGTCGGCACGAACTCCGCCGAGGGCCACAACTGGCTGATGCAGGCCGACAACCCGGAGTACACCGAGTCATCGGCCGGTGAGTACCTGCGCAGCTACGACACCGAGGACGATGCCCTCGGCCACCAGCGCACCGGGTTCATCTGGACCGGTGTGCAGGCGACCGGCAAGACCGTGCGCGACTTCGGTGAGTTCCAGCAGTTCCTCACCAAGCCGGCCGGGGCGACCTGGCAGAACCTGTACTGCGACACCAAGAACATGGCCGCGACCGGGCAGAGCACGGCGTACCCGCTGGTGTCCTCGTCGCCGATCCCGTCGCTGAACGAGGTGTCGGTGCACGGCTTCCCGAAGTTCGACACCGACGTCCCGGACCTGTACCGGTACGAGATCTGGAAGCGTGACTTCGCGAAGCACGGCCCGGCGAACCTGAACATGTTCTGGCTGTCCAGCGACCACACCGGCGGCCCGCCGAACGGCGCCGCCCAGGTCGCCGACAACGACCTGGCCACCGGCAAGATCATCGACCAGATCTCGCACAGCAAGTACTGGAAGGACTCCGCGATCTTCGTCGTCGAGGACGACTCCCAGGCCGGCCTGGACCACGTCGACGGGCACCGGGCGCCGATCCAGATCATCAGCCCGTACGCGCGGCACGGCGTCGTCGACAGCCGGTACTACACCCAGATCACGATGATCCGCACGATCGAGCAGATTCTCGGCGTGAAGCCGATGAACCAGAAGGACACCGCGGCCACCCCGATGGCCTCCGCGTTCACCGAGCGACCCGATCTCACGCCGTTCAACGCCGTCCCGAACCGGACCTCGCTGACCGCGGGCCTGGCCACACCACCGCCGTGTGGCGCGGACGTCCCCGCGGCACAGAACCCGAACGCAGCGCCCGCGCCGAAGGCCGTCGTACCGGCGGACCAGCAGACGGTCGCAGCACAGTGGGACAGCTGGAAGACCCAGCAGAAGCTCACCGGGCCCGACGCCCGCGCGGACTTCGCGAACCCGGCCCAGATGAACCACTTCGACTGGTACCAGGTGCACGACTGGTCGACGCCGTACCCCGGCGAGGACAAGATCTTCGCCCCGGCCGACGTACCGGGCGCGGTGATCCCGTCAGCGGAGAACGACGGCTGAGGCGCTGACGCCGAAGCTGCACCTAGGCTTGCCTTCGTGACCGAGAAGGGTGGACGGCGGGGAGCCGGTGAACTGGAGGCGCAGGTGATGGCCGCGCTGTGGGCGTCGCGCTCCCCGCTGACGACGTCCGAGGTGCAGGCGCAGGTCGGCGACGGGCTGGCGTACAACACTGTTCAGACGATCCTGACTCGGCTGGCGGCGAAGGGAGTGCTCGAGCGGGCCGAGCGGGGGCGTGCGCACGTCTACTGGCCGATCAAGGACGAGGCGTCGTCGGTCGCCGCACAGTTGCGGACGACGCTGAGCGGGGTCGGGGACCGGGAGAAGGTGCTGCGCGAATTCGCCGCCGGACTGGATGACGACGAGGCGCAGATCCTGCAGCAGTGGCTGTCGAGTCGGCCGGAGGAGGGGTCGTGAGGATCTGGGTCTACTTGCCCCTGGTGCTGAGCTTCCTGTTCCCGTGGGCCACGCAGTGGATGGCCGACCTGTTGTCGCCTGCTGCGGCGGTACGGCTGGCGACGGCCGGCGCTGCTGTTGCCGCGCTCGCCTCCACGTGCAGCCTGACGCTGCTCTCGTTGACGTTGTTCGACGATTTGCCGCCGCTGAACGCCTTCGACAACCGGCCCGAGCTCGGCCTGCCGAAGCCAGTCCCGGGTTGGCTCGCGTCGATCGCGGCGCTGGTTCTGCTCGCCGGGACGGTCCGCCTTCTCCGTGAGGCCGTACGCCGTCGCCGCGCGGTCGGTGAACTGCGCGCGGTCGGTGCGCCGTACGGCGGGCTCGTGGTCGCCGACCTGCCCGAGCCGTTCGCGGTCGCGATCCCGGGCCGGCCGGGGCACGTGCTGGTGACCTCGGGGATGCTGAGCCTGCTGGACCCGGTCGAGCGGAAGGTGCTGCTCGCGCACGAGCGCTCGCACCTGAACCGGCGGCACCACTTCCTGGTCGCGATCGCGGCGTCCTCGGCGGCGATGAACCCGCTGCTGACCAAGCTCGCGAGCCTGATCACGTACCTGGCCGAACGGTCGGCCGACGAGGACGCGGCCGCCGAGGTCGGCGACCGGACGGTGGTTGCGCGCGCGGTGGCGAAGGCGTCGGTGGCGGGATCCGGGCGAGGGCCGGCGCCGGCGCTCGGGTTGCACGGGTCGACGGCGGTCGAGCGAGTTGCGGCGATCGCCGGTCCTGAGCCGGCGAGTCGGTGGCGGGGTAGTACGGGCGTCGCGGCGCTTGCCGTCGTACAGGTTGCGGTGAGTGCGGTGGCGATCGTCCAGTTCGTCAGCGTGGCCGAAGCGTGGCTCGGGATGTTGTTCAGCTGATCCGGGCATGACCTGGCTTGACCCTGACATCGACGAGCTTGGCCGGTCACCGGTGCCGCCGTCGCCGTCTTGTCCGTCGACGACAGCACTCGTCGGGGTACTGAACGACGTTGCAAGCGCACTCGACAGCCCCATTTCCCGTGTTGTCAGGTGGATCGCTTGTTGACCGTGGGTGGTCCTGTGTTGACAGGCCGACACCCTGGTCAGTTCTTTCGCGGCCTGGCCGAGCCGGCCGATCGGTGGGTGGCTGCGGGCAGGGGCCGCCCGGTGTAGCGTGCGGCGTGCCCGGCGCGCAGAGGGCGTGGCGGTACTACTCGTGAGCCGGACTGGCAGTAGGGAAGATGGCGATGACGGACGACCTCTTGTCGGTGGCGCAGGAGCTCGCTGAGGTCGGGCGGCTGGTTGACGGCGACGATGTCGCCGCGGTGCTGGAGCGGTTCGGTCGACGGGTCGTCGCCACGGTCGCGGACTGTTCGGAGGCGGTGATCGTGGTCAACAGCGCTGATGGTCCGGAGGCGGTCGCCAGGACCGGCAGCGACGAACAGGACGAGGCCACGGAGTCGGCGCTGTTGGCGGCGATGCTGGAGGTGGCCGGGCCGGTCTCACAGGTTCTCACCTATGCCGAACCGCACCGTATCCGCGACACCATGACCGACCCGCGGTGGCCACGGTTCTCCCAGGCCGCTCTCGCGGCCGGCTATCGCAGCACCGTGTGGTTGCCGCTGCCGACCAGCAACGACCTCGGCGCCGCCATCGGACTGTTCTCGGCCAAGCCGAACGCGTTCGACGCTTTGAGCTACGACCTGGTGTTGCTGTTCACCCTGCACGCGGGTGTTGCCTTCGACAACGTGCAACTGTTCACCGACAGCCGGTCCCTGATCGAGCAGTTGCAGACCGCGCTCGGTACCCGGACGGTCATCGGGCAGGCTCAGGGCATTGTGATGCGCCGTTACGGGGTCAGCGCTGATATCGCGCAGGTGATCCTGGCCCGCGGTTCCCAGAACAGCAACACCAAACTCCGCATCGTCGCGGGCGACCTGGTCAAGGCCCAGGAACAGGGCAGCCTGGTCACGGCGCTGAGACGTTACGGGCTCGGCTCCGGTCCCGCGGACGCGGGCGATGAGCCCGTCGGATCCTACGCCTGAAGCATTTGCCCACAGGCAGGTCATGGGCGTTGAGCAGCCAGGGGTCCATGGTCCGCGGTACCTGTGGGAGTTGACAGGCGAATATAGCTCAGTGATCATTGAGTCAATGAACACTGAGGAGATGTCGAGAGCCTGGCGGGCGCGGGTGCATGCCGCGCTTGGTGATCCGGCGCGGCTGGCCATCGTGGACGCGTTGACGGTCGGAGACGCGGCGCCGGGTGAGCTGGGCGTGCTGCTCGAGATGCCGACCAACCTCGTGGCCCACCACCTGAAGGTGCTTCAGGAGGCCGAGTTGGTGGTACGTACGCGGTCGGAGGGTGACCATCGGCGGACCTACGTCCGGCTGGTGCCCGCAACGCTGGCGGGGATTGCGAGTCCTTCGCTGAGCGACGTGCCGCGGGTGGTTTTCGTGTGTACACACAACTCGGCGCGTTCGCAGCTGGCGGCGGCGATCTGGTCGCGATGCAGTCGTGTTCCGGCGGTCTCCGCCGGGACACGACCCGCGGAGCGGGTGCATCCGCGGGCGGCCAAGATCGCGCGACGGCACGGACTCGAGACCGACGCCTGGCGGACGGCTCAGGTCAACGACGTCGTGAGCGCCGACGATCTGGTCATCGCGGTGTGCGACATCGCCTACGAGGGCCTGCCGGCCGAGGCGCGGCCGCGGGTGCACTGGTCGGTGCCGGATCCGGCGCCTGCCGACACCGATGCGGCCTTCGAGGCTGCCTACAGCGAGATCGCCGGCCGGATCGATCGGCTGGTGCCACTGGTTTCGCCCACTGGGGCGAGAGGTTCAAGGAGCCGAGCATGACCGAAGTTGCCGGGTACGAACGCGAAGACCTGTCCATCGACCAGCACCTTGCCCTGCGTACGGCGTCGTACCGGCTGGGGGAGCAGTTCGCCGGGATCTACGGACCGGAGACGATCGAGCGGTTCCTGCACTCCAGCTACGACCAGTTCGCGACCGGCAGTACCGTCCCGAACTTCCTTCCGCTGCTGGCGGAGCGGTTCGCGCGTCAGCGGCTGACCGCGTTGGCGCGGGTGGAGGGGCACCATGACGACGGCCGTCCGGTGGTGCTGTTCCTGTGTGTTCACAACGCCGGCCGGTCGCAGATGGCGCTCGGCTTCTTCGAGCATCTGGTCGGTGACCGCGCGATCGGCTGGTCGGGTGGCTCGGAGCCCGGGATCGAGGTGAACGACGCCGCGGTCGCGTCGATGGCCGAGCGCGGGATCGACATCTCCACCGAGTTCCCGAAGCCCTGGACCGACGAAGTGGTGCGTGCCGCCGACGTCGTGATCAGCATGGGGTGTGGCGACGCGTGCCCGATCTTCCCCGGCAAGCGGTACGAGGACTGGCCGATCGATGACCCGGCCGGCCTGGAGGTCGCCGACATCCGGCCGATCCGGGACGAGGTCGAGCGGCGGGTGCGCCAGTTGCTCGACGAGCTCGAGGTACCGGCGGGTCGCGGGTGAACGCCATTCCCTTGTGGCGACGAGTGGTTGCCGAAGGCATCGGGACCGGGCTGCTGGTGACCGTTGTGGTCGGATCCGGCATCGCTGCCGCGTCGTTGTCCCCGAACGATGTCGGCCTGCAGTTGCTGGAGAACGCCTTCGCCACCGCGCTCGGCCTGGCTGTGCTCATCCTGATGATCGGGCCGGTGTCGGGCGCCCACTTCAACCCGGTGGTCTCGGTGGTCGACTGGTGGATCGGGCGCCGCAGCGGTGCCGGCCTCACGCCCACCGACCTAGCGGCCTACATCCCCGCGCAGATCGGTGGCGCCGTCCTCGGCGCCGTGCTGGCCAACCTCATGTACGACGAAGCGGCCGTGTCCTGGTCGACGACCGATCGCACCGCGGGTCATCTCCTGATCGGTGAGGTGGTCGCGACGGCCGGGCTCATCGTCCTGATCTTCGCGCTCGCGGCGTCCGGCCGGGCCGCGGTCGCGCCGGCGGCGGTCGGGGCGTACATCGGTTCGGCGTACTGGTTCACCTCCTCGACCTCGTTCGCCAACCCGGCGGTCTCGATCGGGCGCGCGTTCAGCGACACTTTCGCCGGTATCGCGCCGGGCTCGCTGCCAGGCTTCGTGATCGCCCAGGTGATCGGAGCTGCCGTCGGTGTCGGACTCCTCAGACTGCTCTACCCCGCGGCCGGACGAGCGGCCGACGATGTCGTGACCCCACACACCGAAAACCCTGCGACTGCTGGAGTATCCAAGTGAGCAAGCCAAGCGTTCTCTTCGTCTGCGTCCACAACGCCGGCCGGTCCCAGATGGCCGCGGGCTGGTTGCGGGAGCTGGCCGGCGACACCGTCGAGGTGCGGTCGGCCGGCTCCGCGCCGCGCGACCAGATCAACCCGATCGCGGTCGAGGCGATGAAAGAGGTCGGCATCGACATCACCGGGGCGATCCCGCAGCTCCTCCAGACCGAGACCGTCCGCGAGAGCGACGTCATCGTGACCATGGGCTGTGGCGACGCCTGCCCGATCTTCCCGGGCAAGCGGTACGAGGACTGGGAACTCACCGACCCGGCCGGGCAGCCGATCGAGGTCGTCCGCCAGGTCCGCGACGAGATCCGCGCCCGGGTCGAGAAGCTGGTCGGCGAACTGCAGATCGCCTGACGGCTTCACGGCGAATCGCTGTCGACGTGAGCGCGGTGCCGTCAGTCGCGATGGTTGAGGCCGGCGACCAACTCGCGGGCGGTGCGGCCGGCGCCGATGAGCGTCGCCGACGCCGGTCCTGTCCAATCGCCGTAGCCGATCAGATGCAGGCGGGGTTCTTTGATCGAGCGGGTGCCGTCCATCGGGATGTTGCCTTCCGGTCCCCGGAGGCCGAGTGGGGCGAGGTGGCCGAGTGCCGGCCGGAAGCCGGTGCACCAGATGATTGCGTCGTGCGTGGACTTGGTGCCGTCTTGCCACCGGACTCCGTCCTCGACCAGCCGGGCGAACGGCTCCCGAGCATGCAGTACGCCGCGCTCGCGCGCAGCCCGGACGCTCGCGACCATCACGATGTCGCCGAGCCCGGAGACACCAGCGGTGTCGGGTTCGCCGAGCTGCCGCGCGCGATGCCTGCTGGTGGCGATCTCGAACAGGGCGCGGCCATCGACGTCATCGGGCAGAAACAGTGGCGGTCGAAGCGTCACCCAGGTCGTGGCGGCGACCTCCGAGATCTCGGCGAGGATCTGCGCGGCCGAGTTGCCGCCGCCGACGATCAGCACACGTTGGCCGACGAAGTCGTTCGCGTTCCGGTAGTCGGCCGTGTGGAGCTGCCGGCCGGTGAACGATCCAGGATAGGTCGGCACGAACGGTCTCGACCACGTGCCGGTCGCCGATACCACATGTTCGGCCAGCCACTCGCCATCGGTGCTGCCAACCCTAAGGCGTTCGCTCTCGCCCTTCACGGAGCTGACCGCGACGGATCGGTGTACGTCGAGCTCGTAGCGCTTCTCGTACTGCGTCAGGTAGTCGATGACGTGCGCTGCCAGCGGATAGCCGGAATCCCCGGTCCACGGAGGCATCATCCAGCCCGGCAGGGACGAGTATTGCGTCGGAGAAAACGTCCGCAGCGTCGGCCACATCCGGGCCCACGCACCGCCGGGCTGCTCGGCTGCGTCGAGGATCACGAAGTCCTCGCCGGGGATCAGGCCGGAGCGGCGCAGGTAGAAGCCGGTGGCCATGCCCGCCTGGCCGCCACCGATCACGACGAAGCGGACCTCGCGTTGCGACGGGCTCACGTCAGTGGGGTCCGGAGCATCAGCCCGCGGTGGGGGCTGGGACCGACAGCAGGGTCGACATCCAGGTCAGGCGTTCAGGCAGCGGCCAGTAGTAGACCCAGGTGCCGCGTCGCTCGCAGTCGACCAGCCCGGCTTCCCGCAGGACCTTCAGGTGGTGGGAGATCGTCGGGCCGGACACGTCGAACTGGGGCGTGAGGTCGCAGACGCAGACCTCGTCGGCGGCCGAGGCGATGATCGACATCAGCCGCAGCCGGATCGGGTCGGCCAGCGCCTTGAACACCGATGCACCCTCGGCCGCGGCGGCACCGTCGAGGGCCGCGTCCATGATCGGGACGCAGCACCCGCCGACGGGTTCGAGGGACAGCTGCTGTTTTGACATACATCTATCTTGACTTACGTCTAATCAAGAGGCAAGGTGGGGTTCGTTGATTAGACGATCATCAACTCAGGAAGTTGTGGAGACAGACTCATGAGCGTTGCATCGAAGGACCTGCCGGTTGTCGTCATCGGTGGCGGCCCGGTGGGGTTGGCCGCTGCGGCTCAGCTGGCGGAGCGTGGGCTGGAGTTCGTCGTACTGGAGTCCGGCCCGGGGGTGGCCGCGGCGATCGACGAGTGGCGGCACGTGAAGTTGTTCAGCCCTTGGCGCTACGACATCGACGGCGCCGCGCGCCGCTTGCTCGAACAGACGTCCTGGATCGAGCCGAACCTCGACGACCTGCCGACCGGCGGCGACCTGATCGACTCCTACCTGGCGCCGCTGGCGAAGTCGCCGCAGCTCGCGGACAGGATCCAGTACGGCGCCCAGGTGGTCGCCGTGACCCGGGTCGGCTTCGACCGCGTCCGTACGGCAGGCCGCGAGGACGCGCCCTTCCTGGTCCGACTGGCTGACGGCGAAGAGCTGCTCGCGGCCGCGGTGATCGACGCCGCCGGCACGTGGCGCCGGCCGAACGTGCTCGGTGGCTCGGGAATCCCGGCCCGCGGTGAGACCGAGCTGGCCGACGCTATCGAGACGGCGCTCCCGGACGTCTTCGGGCGCGACCGTGAGCGCTTCGCAGGCCGTCGTACGGCGGTCGTCGGAGCGGGCCACTCGGCCGCCACGACGCTGCTCGAACTCGGCGAGCTGGCCGAGAACGAGCCGGGCACCGAGATCCTGTGGGTGGTTCGGGGACAGGACCAGGCGCGGACCTACGGCGGAGGCGACGCCGACGAACTCCCGGCCCGCGGCGCGCTCGGTGCCCGGCTGAGGAAGCTCGTCCAGTCGGGCCTGGTGGAGCTGGTGAGCAGCTTCCGGATCGAGTCGATCTCCCGTACGGCGGACGGCCGCGCCGAGCTGGCTGCCGGCGAGCGCCGGGTCGTCGTGGACACGATCGTGAACTCCACCGGCTTCCGCCCCGACCACGAGATGGTCGGTGAGCTGCGGCTGGACCTGGACCCGATCCTCGGATCGACGCGAGAGCTGGCGCCGCTGATCGACCCCAACCAGCACTCCTGCGGCACGGTGCCTCCGCACGGTGCGGACCAGCTCCAGCACCCGGAGCCCGGCTATTACGCCGTCGGCGCGAAGTCGTACGGCCGGGCTCCGACGTTCCTGCTGGCGACCGGCTACGAGCAGGCTCGCTCGGTGGTCGCGGCGCTGGCAGGGGACTGGGAGGCAGCGCGCGACGTACGGCTCAACTTGCCCGAGACCGGTGTCTGCTCGTCGAACCTCGCCTACGGCGACTCCGCTGACGAGGCTGGCGGTGGTTGCTGCGGTCCGGCGCCACAGGCGGTCACGATCAGCGCGCCCTCAGGCCGCGGACTCGCCACCGGCATCAGCGGCGGGCTCTTGACGGTCGTCGAGTCCAAGCCCACCACGCAGTCGGGCTGCTGCGGCTGATGTCTGCCGGTCCAGGTCTGGCCGCCACGGGAGCGTCCGAGACCAAGGCCAGACCTGGATCGAGGCGGCTGGTCGGCGCACTGGCCGCGACCCAGACCGTCGGGTACGGCGTTCTCTACTACGCCTTCGGTGTCGTTCTCGGTCCGATGAGCCGCGACCTGGGCATCTCGACCGCGACTGCGGCCGGCGCGCTCACTGTCGCGGTGCTCGTGTCCGGCCTGCTGTCGATTCCGGTCGGGCGGTGGCTGGATGCTCGGGGCGGTCACGCGTTGATGACCGTCGGATCGGTGATCGGTGCTCTCGCGGTCCTGGGGTGGTCGCAGGTCCAGACCGTGGCAGGGCTGTACGCCGTCTTCGTCCTGATCGGCGTCGCTTCGGCGATGGTGCTGTACGAGCCGGCGTTCGCCGTGATCGTCGCCGTGTCCAGCCCCGGACGGCGCGCGAAGGCCCTGCTCGGGGTCACCTTGGTCGCCGGGTTCGCCAGTTCGATCTTCATCCCGCTCACCGGACAGCTGGTGGCGAGGCTGGAGTGGCGCTGCGCCCTTGTTGTGCTGGCTGTTCTCCTCGCAGTCGTCACCGTGCCGCTGCACGGGCTGGCGTTACGCCGGATGCATGCGAGCGTCGAGCCCGTTGCGCTCCACAGCCCTCCGGCACCCGGTCGGGCGCTGCGCGATCCGGCGTTCTGGCTGCTCGCGGCGACCTTCGTGCTGCACGGCGCCGCGCTGGCCGTGATCGCCGTACACCTCGTGCTGTACCTGATCAGCCTCGGCCATCCGGCCGCCTTGGCGGCGACGCTCGCGGGTCTCCTCGGGCTCCTGTCGGTCACTGGCCGGGTGGTGACCACGGTGTCGACGCGATGGTTGCCGATGGCCACGATCGCCGGTGCGATCTTCGTCGTCCAGGGCGCCGCGCTGTCGATGCTCCCGGTGGTCGGACGGCACGTGATGGGAGCCGTCGGCTGCCTCGTCCTGTTCGGCCTCGGCTTCGGAGTCGCCTCGATCGCAACACCGGCGATCCTGCTGGATCGCTACGGCGCGGCCGGGTACGGCACGATCGCGGGCACCCTGGCGGCGCCCGTACTGGTGGCGAGAGCATCGGCGCCGCTCGGCGGAGCCCTGGTCGCAGCCGCGGCCGGCTACCGGCTACTCGTCCTCTTGGTCGCGGGCGCGTGCGTTCTGGCCGGACTGCTGCTTCTGCTGGCGGCCCGGCTGCCTACTGCGCGGCCGGCGGCTCAAGTGCCCTAGCCAGCGCCTTGGGCGGCATCGTCACCTCCCGCCGCGAGGGGAAGTACCGGGCCGACAAGGACGCCGCGGCACTGTCGGATCTGCAGAGTTACCTTCAGAACTGCTGCTGAACTTCGCCACTTCCTGCCGGCCGTACGACGTGCGCCGGGGACCGTCCCGACCTCACTCTCGACGGCCGGCAACCGAAGGCCTTCACCGCCAAGCCGGGACGACCTGTGGCGATCCGGCTCAGCGTGTAGGTGGGGATCGGTCAGCGCTGGGGTGTGAGGTGGATCCGGCGCAGGAGTTGGGCGTTGGCGGCCACGACGATGGTCGAGGCCGACATCAGGACCGCGCCGATCGCGGGGCTGAGCGTGAACCCGGCCCAGGCCAGCGCTCCCGCGGCCAGTGGGATGGCGACGATGTTGTACCCGGCGGCCCAGGCGAGGTTCTGGATCATCTTGCGGTACGACGCCTTGGACAGCCGGATGATGCCGGTGACACCGCGGGGGTCGGAGGAGGCGAGCACGACTCCGGCCGACTCGATGGCGACGTCGGTGCCGGCGCCGATCGCGATGCCGACGTCGGCGCGGGCCAGCGCGGGGGCGTCGTTGACGCCGTCGCCGACCATGGCCACGGTCAGGCCGCGGGCCTGCAGTTCGCTGACGGCCTTGTCCTTGTCGGCCGGTAGGACCTCGGCGAACACCTCGTCGATGCCGTCGCGGAAGCCGAGGTCGGCGGCGACGGCTCGGGCGACGGGTTCGGCGTCGCCGGTGATCATGACGATCTTGGCCACGCCGATCGCACGGAGTTGCTCGACGGCTTCGCGGGCTTCGGGCCGGACCTCGTCCTCGAGGGCGATCGCCGCGGTCGCGACCGCAGCCGATCCGTCGACGCGCAGCAGGTACAGCACCGCGGCGCCTCGTGCGGACCATTCCTCGGCGCGGTCGCGCAGAACGCTCGGGACGGTGGCGTCGAGCTCGCGCAGCAGCGCGGGCCCGCCGACTGCGTAGGTGGAGCCGTCGACCGAGGCCCGGACGCCACGGCCCGTCAGCGACTTGAAATCGCCGGCCTTGCCGCGCCCGTCCCGCTGGTCGGCCGCGGTGACGATGGCCCGGGCCAGTGGGTGCTCGCTGTCGGCTTCGACGGCACCGGCGATGCGCAGGACCTCAGCCTCGTCGATCCCGTCGCCGGCGATGCCGGTGACGATGTGCTCGCCCTTGGTCAGGGTGCCGGTCTTGTCGAACAGTACCGCGTTGACGGTCCGCATCCGTTCCAGTGCCAGGCGGTCCTTCACCAGGATCCCGGCCTTCGCTGCGACCGCTGTGGACAGTGCGATCACCAGCGGGATGGCCAGTCCGAGGGCGTGGGGGCAGGCGATCACCAGGACGGTCACGGTCCTGACGACCGATTCGTCGAGCGTGCCGAAGGCCCACCAGGCCAGGAAGGTGACCAGGGCGGCGGCGGTGGCGATGTAGAACAGCATTGCGGCGAAGCGGTCGGCCAGGACTTGGGCCCGTCCGCTGGACTGCTGCGCTTCGCTCACGAGCCGCTGGATGCCGGCGAGTGCGGTGTCGTCGCCGATGGCGTCGACGCCGACCCGGATCGCTGAATCGGTCGCCACGGTCCCGGCGACGACGCGGTCGCCGGTGGTGCGTGAGACCGGGCGGGATTCGCCGGTGATCATCGACTCGTCCAGCTCGGCGGCGCCGTCGACGATCTCGCCGTCGGCCGGTACCCGCGCACCAGACCTGACCAGTACGACGTCGCCGACGTTCAGCTCGTTGATCGAGACGGTTTCGACGCCGTCGCCGGTGACCCGTTCGGCGTCGTCGGGCAGCAGCGCGGCCAGTGCGGCGAGGGCGCCTTGGGCCTGGCCGATGGCCTTCATCTCTTGCCAGTGGCCCAGCAGCATGATGGTGACCAGCGCCGCGAGCTCCCACCAGAAGTCCAGGTCGAAGACCCCGAGACTGGTGGCCAGGGAGGCGACGTAGGCGACGGTGATCGCCATCGAGATCAGCAGCATCATGCCCGGAGCCCGATCACGCACCTCCCGGATGCCGCCGACCAGGAACGGCCGGCCGCCGTAGAAGAACACGAAGGTGCCGAGCACCGGACCGACCCAGCTCATCGCCGGGAAGTCCAGGGTGTAGCCGAACCAGTCCATCACCATGTGGCTGGTGGCAACGATCGGCAGCGTCAGCAGCAGACTGAGCCAGAACTTGCGGCGGAACATCTCCGGGTCGTGCCCGGCGTGCTTGTCATGCCCGCCGTGGTCTCCGTGACCAGAGTGCTGGTGATCCTGGCCGTGTCGGGTGGCCTTCACCATGATCAGTCCTCTCGGTGTCCGGTAGCGATGGGGTCGCGGCTTCGGAGCCGCTGTCTCCCAACCCAGAACAATATACCCCCTAGGGGTATTTCGGGGAGTCAGAAGATCTTCGGCCGTCGCGTGGTCGGGGGACGGCAGGCACCTGGGTCTGGCGGTGCCTGCCGTCGGGGTTGGCGCTGGGTCAGCTGACCGGGAGACGGCCGAGCAGTCGCTGCATGGTGGCGATCTCGCGGTTCTGGTCGGTCTCGATCTTCTTGGCCAAAGCGACCGCGTCGGCGTTCTTGCCCGTGGTCTGTTCGGTTTTGGCCATGGTGATCGCGCCCTTGTGGTGCTCGATCATCATTTCGGTCCACATCCGGTCGAACATCGCGCCGCGGGTGTCGCCGAGGTCGGACATCTCGTCCTCGGTCATCATGCCGGGCATCTCGGGCATGTTGTGTCCGCCGTGCGACGGCGACGGTACGGGCTTGCCCCAGAGGGTCAGCCAGCCCGTCATGGTCTTGATCTCCCGGTCCTGCGCGGCCGCGATCGCGGTGGCGAGCTTCTTCACCTCCGCCGTGGTGGCGTTGTAGCCGGCCATGCCGGCCATCTGCACGGCCTGCTGGTGGTGCGGGATCATCTCGGTCGCGAACGTGACGTCGGCGTCGTTGAACTCCCCGGCCTGCGCGGCCGTGGTGCTCGAGTTGTTCGCCGGCGGAGTGGCGTGGTTCATGCCGGGCATCGAGCCGCTGTCGGTGTCGTCGCCGCAGGCGGCCAGGGTGAGGCTGCCCAAGGCGATCAGGGTCGTTGAGACGGCGGTCTTCCAGGAGTGGTGTCGCATGGTGTGGAGTCCTTGTCGTTCGAATCCGGGTACTACGGAGCCGCGGAGGTCGGGACCATCTGCGCTCAGCCGTACGGAGGTGTTCCGTCAGCGTCCGGCTGGTCGATCTGCAGCGAGTGACCTACGGGAGTCGGGCAACAGCCTGTTGCCCGGTGTGGCATGCCGTGCCGGGGCGGCGCGCAAGTGAGGGCGGCCGGCGTCCGGTTTTGGACAGAGTTCGGCTCAGGTCCGCAGGATGCAGAGCTTCGACAAGGTGGGCCGGCGCCATGGCGGCGACGGGCCGTCGGCCACCGGAACCGTGGCGGGCGCCAGTACGACGGGATGTGCGGCGGTGAGGCTGCGCCGCGTGAGGGCGACGATGAGTGCGAGCAGGAGCGCGGCCAGCATCGCCAGGCACACATCGCTCATCGAGTGCACGTGCCCGTGGTCATCGGCGAGGGCGGTCAGCTCGGGGAGAGATTCACCGGAGTCGACCATCGGGACCGCCGGGCCGTTCTCGGCGGTGCTCAAGTGAGCCGTCGACGACGTCGCCTGCGTCTGCTGGACGGGTTCGGTTGAGACAGCCATGACCGTCGCGGAGTGACCGTTCGCCGTGGTCGCCGGCATCCGGTGAGTCATCGCCGTTGCGACGTCGTGGTTGCCGGTCAGGCCGTGCATGGTGAAGACACCTGCCAGCAGCACCACGGCGACCAAGGCCCTGACGGACCCTCGTCGTGTGCGGGTGTGCCGGCTGTTCATCGCCCCCAGCCTAGCCGGGTGCTCGTCTCAGGCCCTTTTGGGACGCGTGATTGCCCAGATGGCGTGGACCGACAAGGCCGGGGCTGCGGCCGCGGTCAGCAAGGCGGGCGGGACGTCGGCCCAGAACGAGCCGTCGGATCGGATCAGCGACAGTCCGGCCAGGCCAGTAGCGTTCGGTGTGAGGTCAGGGAGCGAGTGGTGGGCGTGGCTCAGCCGGCACAACACGGTTACATCGACGACGAAGAGGCCTATCTACGGCGCTGGAATCGGTCGCGCTCGGGCTGCTCGACGACCACTTGACGCACTGCGTACTCGATGCCGCGGCTGCCGGAGGCCGACCGCAAGCTCGAGGAAGCCTCCGAGGCGATCGCGCGGCTGGTTCGTTCCTGAGCCCGCTTTCCTTGCCTGCGGCAACAACCGCGCCCTCGCCCGGCTCGACTCCGGTCGGGCGGGCAGAGATCACCGGGGATGCCGGGCGGTGTGCCGGGTAGCTCAGCGGCGCTGAGCTGTCTGGTTGGCGGCGCGGTTCCAGGCCGCGCTGCGCAGCAGGCGCAGGCCGTTGAGGCCGACGATGACGGTGGAGCCTTCGTGGCCGGCGACGCCGAGCGGCAGAGGCAGGTGGCCGACAAGGTCCCAGATCACCAGGACGGTGATGAAGGTGGCTGCGATGATCAAATTCGCGGTCACGACACGGCGGGCCCGCCGGGAGAGTGCGATCACGGCCGGGATGGTGGTGAGGTCGTCGCGGACAACGACCGCGTCGGCAGTCTGCAGAGTCAGGTCGGATCCGGCGCGGCCCATGGCGATACCGGCCTGCGCGGCGGCCAGCGCGGGCGCGTCGTTGATGCCGTCACCGACAACCGTGACGCGTTCCCCGGCGGCTTGGAGGTCACGGACCGCGGCGACCTTGCCGTCGGGTAGCAGCTCGGCATGGATGTCGGTGATGCCGACTGCCGAGGCAACCTCGCCGGCAGTCGCGGCGTTGTCTCCGGTGAGCAGGACCGGCGGCTTCCCGGTGAGCTGGGTCAGTTGCTTGACCGCGGCTGCCGCCTCGGCGCGGAGCTGGTCGACGATCCCGAGAACGGCGACCGGATCACCGTCAACCAGCACGACGACCGCTGTCGCCCCTGTCTCCTGCAACTCGGCGATCGCCGAACGGGCTGCCTGATCGCGGTTGGCGGATCCGATCAGGAACGCTGCCGGGGCGCCGATCTGCACCTGGCGGCCATCGACCGTGGCGGTCACCCCGAGGCCTGCAGTCGCAGTGAACGCCTGCACAGGTAACAGAGCGAGGCCGGCCGTGCGGGCGGCCGACACGACCGCTGCGGCGAGTGGGTGCTCGCTGGGGTGCTCGGCCGAAGCGGCGATCACGAGAACTTCGTCGCGGGTGAACGGCGCGTCCTCGAGGACCTTGATCGCGGCGAGGTGAGGCGTTCCGCGCGTCAGGGTGCCGGTCTTGTCGATCGCGACCTGCGTGGTCGCGCCGAGTTGTTCCATCACCACCGCGGACTTCACCAGTACGCCGTGGCGGCCGGCGTTGGCGATCGCCGCCAGCAGCGGTGGCATGGTCGCGAGCACGACCGCGCAGGGTGAGGCGACGATCATGAACGTCATCGCCCGCAGCAGTGTCGGTGTGACCGGTTGCCCGAACAGCAGCGGGATCACGAACAGCGCGACGGTTGCGGCGACCATGCCGATCGAGTACCGCTGTTCGATCTTCTCGATGAACAGCTGCGTCTTGGCTTTGGTCCGGGCGGCTTCCTCGACCAGGCCGGCGATCCTGGCGACCACCGATTCGGCGGCCGGGCGATCGACCCGGATCCTCAGCGCGCCGGTGCCGTTGAGGGTGCCGGCGAACACTTCGTCGCCGATGGTCTTGTCGACCGGTAGTGGTTCGCCGGTGATGGTGGCCTGGTCGACCTCACTGCCGCCGTCGAGGACGGTCCCGTCGGCGCCGATCCGCTCGCCCGGCCGCACGAAGATGACGTCGCCGACGGCCAGGTCGGCGACCCGGACCAGCTCCTCCAGTTCTTCGGCCACATTGGCAGTTGCGACCCGGGTGGCGGTCTCGGGTGCGAGATCGAGCAGTCCGCGCACCGAGTCCTCGGTGCGTTTGGTCGCGACCGCCTCCAACGCGCCGGAGGTGGCGAAGATGACGATCAGCAGACCGCCGTCCAGGACCTGCCCGATCGAGGCGGCGCCGATCGCGGCCGCGACCATCAGCAGGTCGACGTCCAGCCGCTTGTTCCGCAGTTCCTGGAGCCCGGCCCAGCCCGGTTCCCACCCGCCCGCGACGTAGCAGGCCAAGAACAGCGACCAGTAGCCCCACACCGGTCCACCCGCAAGGTCGACCACCAGCCCGGCCAGGAAAAGGACCGTTGCCGCGGTCGCCCACCGCACCTCGGGCAGCGTCCACGCGCTACGCCACCAGCCGCTGGCTGCCGGCCCAAGTGGTTTCGATGTCTGCTCGCGGACTGCGGCGGCTTCGGTGTCTGTCGTCGGCATCTGCCCATGCTATCTGCGCATCCATGCATATACGCAAGTAGACGGATGAGTTGTAGTGTGGGCGGATGCACTCGTCGATCGAGCACTTCGAGATGCCGAACGAGGAGCAGGTCCACCTGGCCGCGGAGTCGTTCCGGCTGATGGCCGACCCGACCCGGATCAAGGTCCTGTGGGCGCTGCTCCAAGGTGAGTCGTCGGTTGCCTGCCTGGCTGAGCTTGCCGGCGCGGCCCCCGCGGCGGTGAGTCAGCACCTGGCCAAACTCCGCCTGGCCGGCCTGGTGAAGGGCCGCCGGGAGGGCACCTTCGTGTACTACTCGGCCGCCGACGACCATGTGAAGGGTTTGCTGGACCAGGCGCTGTTCCACGCCGACCACCTCGACCGTGACCTGCCCGGAGCGGGCAGCCGTACGGCGACGCATCCGGGCTGACAAACTCACGGAGATGGGCCGAAGGTTGCCTGGAGCGCCGCTGAGATCGTTGCCATGCCGGAGCAGGTGCCGGTGGCCACGCGGTCTGGTCGGCGGGCCGGCTCCGGCGGAAGGCGCCTTCTGGAAGGATCAGCGATCCAGTTGGAGTCGGAGCCAACTGAGCATGGTGAGCGCGGTGCCTGCCACTACGACGGGGGCGATGGGAACGAGTTGGGCCGTGGATACCTCGGTGCCGGCGCTGATCGCCCACAGCGCTGGTACGGCGATCGCCGCCGTGAGTACCGACAAGGCGAGTTGACGGCCGAGAGCCGGTACGGCGTCGCCCGGGATGTTGCCCAGGCCGACGGCCAGATCGAGCACCGCCAGTCCGGCGAGAAGCGCGACGCTCGCGATCACGCTCCAGGCGAGGTGGACGGTGAGTTTCGCTGCGGCGACGGTTCGGCCGGGGACCGGCAGGGCGAAAAGGCCGCTGATGGTGCCGTCGGTGAACTCGCGACCGAACAGCCAGCCGAGCAGGACGCCGTGGGCGAGCAAGCCGGCCGCGCCGGTGACCGGGCACACCGAAGCGGTGCTCGCGACCGCGGTGAGCCGCCGCCGGTGGATCTCGGCCTGGATCGGTTTCACGGCCCTCGCTTCGATCGTCCTGTTGTGTGAGAAGGCCAGCTCCTGCGCCTGGCTCGGCAGTGGGGCGCGCAGGAACGACTCGATCCTGCGCTGCGGGCCGGGTGTCAGAACTTCGGCAACGTCCGCGAAGTGCTCGGCTGCTTGGTCGCGCCAGTCCGCCGGCGGTTCGTCGTCGATGCTGACCAGGCCGTCCCATCGATCGGTGCCCGACGTCTGCGGCACGGTGAGAAACCTCCCGAGCTCCGAGCCGACGGAAGCGGCGTACGGCGCCCGGTCGACGATCGGCAACTGGATGTGAACGTCGATCCGCGTTGAGTCTATTCGGTGCTCACGCCGTTGAAGCGTAGCGGGCAATAAGTAGACAGGCAACCTACACGTAGGGCGTTGAAGGTGAACCGGTTCCCTTCGGGGTCGCGCAGTTCGACCCATCCGAATCCGTCACGGTTGGATCACCTTCGGTGGGGAACCGGTAAGACAGCAGCAAACGACGTGCGCGTGCGGACTCTGCTGCAGATCATGGGCGTTGAGCAGCCAGGGTTCATGATCCGCGCACCGGGCAGATCCCAGGGACCGTGCCCGGTGCGCGCTGCATCCTTGGCGGGCTATTTCTTCCTCGGCTCCACCAGGCACGCCAGGTCGCGCGCCGGAAGCTTGCCTTCGACAAGGAATGCGTCGACCGCGGTCTTCGCGCACGTGCTGGGGGTGAAGGGGTAGACACCGTGGCCGCCCGCGTCGACCGTGATCATCCTGGCCCGGTGGCCGAGGGCTTGCCGGGTTTTCCGCGCGCCGGTCAGGGGCGTTCCGGGGTCGCGCTCGTTCTGGACCACGAGGACGTTCGAGGGGCCGTGGCTGGTGATCTTCACCGGCGGCTCGGGGTGCTGGTTCGGCCAGAAGGCGCACGGGCCGATGTTGGCGGAGGCTCCGCCGAGCATCGGGTACCTGATCCGGTCGACCAGGGCGTCGCGCTGGTACGCGCTGACCGACGTCGGCCAGCGGCTGTCGCCGCAGATCACGTGCAGGCGGCCGGACATGGCGTTGTCGCCGTAGGTCTGCGGCGGCGCGACCGGGTTGCCGGCGTCGATGTCCTGCCAGAGCTTGGCCAGTTGCGGCATGCTCGCATCGGCGTACAGCGCCTCGAACCCGGCGACCCTGAACGCGGTCTCGTCCATGTTCGCTGCGGGCTGTCTGAGGATCCTCCACCAGGGCGCACGGTGCGCCGGCACGATGCGAGGAATCTAGCCGCGCCGCGGGGGTGCCCGCGTCACCGTTCGTCGTCGGTCGGCCGTCGATCGGATGAACGGCCGCGCGCCGGGTGCCCTGGGATTCGATGTGCATCTCACCTTCCTGTGGGTGCGCCGCCGGCTGCCTCCTGGTTCAGTGTTCGCTGTGGTCGAGGGCGGCGATCTCGCGGACGGCCTCGGCGACGGCGCGGAAGTCCTTGCGCAGGATCGCGCCGTGGTTGCTCGGGACCTTCGCACTGATGCGGATGTTCGGGTTCCGTTCGGCCACCGCGGGCAGGCTGGTGCGGATCTGTTCGTGGCCACCCTGGCTGCCGAACGATTCCCCCGAAGCAACCACGTACCGGGCCGGGACGGTGATGCGGTCGAGGACGGGGCCCAGCTCGCGCACGCGGGCGAGCTTGCCGAGTTCGATGTTGCTGTTCGCCATTTCTTCGGCGTTCATCCGTGGGGTCAACCCGGTCGGGCGCAGGAGCGGCATGAACAGATTCATCCGCCGGAACGACTTGCGGATTCCCGCTTCCGTGTCGTCGGTCAGCCAGTCGTACGGCTGGGCGCCGTCGACCATGATCGCGCCTACGGCGCGTTCCGGATTGCGGCTGGCCCAGTGGGCCGCGACGAAGGCGCCGTACGACCAGCCCACCACTATTGCCCTGTCCACGCCCCGGGCCGCGAGCACGGCATCGACGTCCCGGACGGCGGCCTCGAAGGAATAGTCTGCCGACCGTCGCGACTTCCGGCCGCGGGCGCGTTCGTCGTAGGTGATGTGCCGCCAGGTTGTGCCGAGGTCGGCGGTGACGTGGCGCCAATATCCCTGCGTCGCGAATTGACCGTTGAGGTAGACCACCGCGACGCCGGAACCACCGGTGTCGGTGACGGCCAGAGCCGTGTCTTCGACCGGCACCATGCCGGTCCACCGCGAACCGTTCGAGGAATTGCTGTTGTCCGTCATCTTCAACCGCGCTTCCGGCTGATCGACTCCTGGTAGAGCTGTGCGTACGTCGGTGAGTCCTCCAGCAGGCCGTCGCAGAACGCGGCGACATCGCTGCCGACGAGCTCGATGACGCCCTTGCCGGCCGCGACGCCCTCCTCGAGGAAGTCGACGATTCCGGACAGCAGGTTCCCGTCGGTCAGGTCGACCGGGCCGACCTTGAAGAAGTACTTCTGCATCTCCCGGTAGACGATCTGGTAGTCCGGCGGCAGCGCCTTGATCCGCGCGACGTGCGCCCGCCACTGCTTCTTGCCTTCGATGATGTCCTGGATGCCCATCTCAGCCTCCTACCTTGGCCAGTCTTCTGGCGACGTTCTTGTTCAACTGGTCCCGCCACCGGTCGCGGTAGCTCCGGGCCCCCTCGCCGCCGGCCAGGGCGGCGCTGAAGGCCTCGATGTCGTCACCCACGACCTGGTAGATGCTCTGTCCGTCCGCCGCGGACTGTTCGAGCAGGCCCAGCGCGCCGTCGAGGATCGGCATCAGGTTCCGGCCGGTGAAACCGGCGTACGGCCAGAGGTGCTCCTTGATCTCGTCCCACGCGGCCCGGTAGCCGTTCGGCAGCACCACGGCCCTGGCCTCGAAGGCCTTGTACTCCTTGGTCATGTCGCTGCCGGTGATGGTCTCCCAGAAGTTCATCTCCCGCGCTCCTCGAACTCGTCGTCAGTACTCGGTGGCGCCGAGTACCGCTACACGGTATCACTGAGTAGTGAGCAGAGCCAGCTACTCAGGAGTTGTGCACGCGAGGTGGGTGACCAGACTCACCTGCTGGGGCGTTGAGTGTGCCCCGAGGGCCGAGTGTTGGCTGGAGGCTCAGTGATGACCGCCCGAGCAGCTCGCCACCTTGGAGGCACCTATGAAGAGATCCCGTGCGACCGGACTGGTCGCCACGGCGCTGGTTCTCGCGCTGACCGGCGCTGTCGCCGGCAGCGCCGTCGCGGCCGAGCCGGACAGTGTGGTCGCCACCGCGACCGTTCCGGTGACGCATGAGCAGAACGAGCGGGTCCCCGAGGGGGCCTCGTGGACACAGCACTATTTCCCGTCGTCCGACGGTTCCGACGTCGAGCTGCATGCCGACGTGTTGCTGCCGAAGGGACTGGCCAAGGGCGCCAAGGTCCCGGTGATCCTGTCGGCCGGAGCGTACTTCGGGCACTCGGGGCAGACCGCGCCGGAGGGCTGGAAGCAGACCGGTCCGTCGAACCGCTTCCAGGACTTCATCGAAGGCACCGACCTGTTCAAGAAGGGCTACGCGTTCGTCATGGTGGACACCCGAGGCTTCGGTGGGTCCACCGGCTGCCTCGACGGCGCCGGCCCGGGGGAGCAGGCCGACGTGAAGGCCGCCATCGATTGGGCCGCGCGTCAGCCGTGGTCGACCGGTTCCGTCGGCATGTACGGCAAGTCGTACGACGCCATCACCGGCCTGATCGGCAACAACCTGGACCAGGACGCGCTCAAGGCCGTGGTCGCCCAGGAGCCGATCTGGGACCTGTACCGCAACATCCGCTCGAACGGAGTGCCCCGGACAACGGCCGTCACCGTGCCCGGCGCGTACAACACCATCGCGTCCCTGCCGCAGTTGCCGGACGACGACGCGCGCTACCAGGCCAACGCCAAGTACGAGGAGAAGCATCCCGACTGCCTGGTGGCGAACCTGTTCGACTACCAGATTGCCGATCCGGAGTCGAAGTACTGGCGTGACCGCGACTACGCCAGGCAGGCCAAGGGATCCGACACCCCGTTGTTCGTCACGCAGGGCTTCCTGGAGTGGAACACCGAACCCGAGGCGATGCAGGAGTACCTGGCCAACCACAAGGGTCCCCAGCGGGCCTGGCTCGGTCAGTGGGACCACAAGCGCGGCAACGACGTCACCGCCGACGGACGGCTGGAGATGGGCCGGAAGGGCTGGTTCCAGGAGACGATGTCCTTCTACGACCAGTACCTCAAGGGCATCAAGCCGACGGTCGACTACCCGAAGATCGCCATCCAGGACAGCACCGGTACCTGGCGCGCTCAGAACGACTGGCCTGTGGTCGAGCGATCGGCCGCGATCAAGCTGCGCGGGGGTTCGTACGTCGACCACGGTGGCGAGGGCAAGCACGCCAAGACTCCCGGCATCTTCAACTGGTCGCAGCCGCTGAAGCAGAAGACCCGCGTCACCGCGACCCCGCGGATCTCACTGAATGCCAAGGGCAACGGCAACCTGATGATCAAGCTGTACGACGTCGCGCCCGACGGCAAGGCCGTGATGTTCGACGAGCAGGTGTCGCTGGTGAAGCCGGGCCGGGTGGCTTTCGACCTGAAGTCGACCGACTGGACCCTGGCGGCCGGGCACCGGATCGCGGTCGAGCTCGGCACGATCCCGCCGCGTAGTGGTGACTGGATCGACACGCCCAGCCAGGAGACGATCAGGATCAAGGACGTCCGGCTCGACCTGGACCTCGACGACCCGGCCGACGATGTTGCCACCGAGGGCGCGCGGGCGCCGTACCTGGACACCTACCTCAGCGGATACACGAGCAAGCTGCCGATCGGCCGTCCGACCTTCACGGTGCCGCCGGTACGGCGCTGATCTCACCTGCCTGGCCAGGTCGACACCGAGCGAGGAGGGAAGAGCCGATGGGCTGGAGCACGAAGCAACTCGCCGAACTGGCCGGCACCACCCTGAAGACCGTGCGGCACTACCACAAGGTCGGTCTCCTGGAAGAACCCGAGCGCAGTACCAACGGCTACAAGCAGTACGGCGTCGCCCACCTGGTCCGGCTGTTGCGGATCCGGCGGCTGACCGATCTGGGGATGTCGTTGCCGCAGATCGCAGCGATGGGCGACGCCGACGAACACCCGGAGGAGGCACTGCGGCTGCTGGACGCCGAGCTGGCAGCCGCGGTGGAACGGATCCAGCGGGTCCGGGCCGAGCTGGCGCTGATCCTGCGCCAGAGCCTGCCGACGGATCTGCCGGCGGCGCTGGCGCCGGGCATCGGCGAGTTCTCCGAGGCTGACCGGGCGATGATGGTCGTGTACAGCCGCGTCCTCGCCCCGAGTGGAATCGAGGCGTGGCGGCGGATGCTCGTCGAGTACCAGCACACCCAGCCGGGCCGCGACTTCGACAACCTTCCGGCGGACGCGGACGAGGAAACCCGCCGTGACATCGCCGAGCGGATGCTCCCGCACGTGGTCGACCTGCTCGAGACCTACCCGGACGTGGTCGCGGCCCAGTTCGAGGCGCCCGGTGGGATCCAGCAGGTCGCCCGCGCGGTCGGCGTGGCGATCCGGGAACTCTTCAACCCCGCTCAGCTGGACGTCATGCGGCGGATCAACCGCCTGCTCCCGCAGGAGCACCGCGAGCGATGACAGGCACAGTGTCGATGCCGAACTGCACCTTGTTCAGTTGGGGTGGGGGGAAGTTGCCGGGACCGCCGCCGATGGTGAGGATTTTCCCGCCGCGCCCCAGCTGAACCTGGCGGCTGTAGCCTCGGGGGACCAGCGAGGTCATCGTGGTCCAGGAACCGTTGCCTCCGGCCCTGTTCAGGAACAGCTCCTCGTTCTCGCCGGCGCTGACCACGATCGTTCCTCGCTTTCCGCCGACCGGTGACCAGGCCACTGTCGGGCTGCCGATCGGGACCAGTCCGCCGGCCGTCCGGAGCAGTTGGGGCGCTACCGAGGAGAAGCGCTCCGGGTCCGCGGCGATCTTGTAGGCGACACCGAAACTCACCTCGCTGTTGTTGCCGTCCTCCCAGGTCAGGATCCAGCGGCCGTCGCCGAGCTGGGCGACAGCCGGCATGCCGGGGCGCCGGTCGTAGACGGGGTCAGCCTGGTCGTTGACGACCGGACCCCAGTGGACGAGGTCGGTGCTGGTCTGGTGCACCAGCTTTTGTCCGTGCCCTGGATCGCGCTGGTCGCTGTAGTAGCAGATCAGCCGGCGACGGTGCAGGAGGAGGAACGGCTCCCACACCGGCGTCTCGCCGTTGTTCGGAATGGGTGGTCCTCCACGGGCGACAGTGCCTCGATGGTGCCAGGAGCGGCCACCGTCGAGGCTGGCGAGAACGTCGATCCGCGTCGACGAGTAGTCGTCGGGGATGGTGTTGCCGGCGGCAAGCAATGCTCCGCGAGGAAGTCCCGCGAAGGGCTCGGGCAAGGTGTACAACGCGGGTTGCCACCGTGGCTTCACGCCGCTGCGGGAGTCCTCGACCTTCCCGATCTGGCCCCACCTCCGTCCTCCGTCGGTACTGCGGAAGACTAGGAACGCGTAGTCCACGGGGTCGAAGAGGTTCTCGCACGTCGAGACCAGTGTGCTCGGCCGACGTGCGGAGCCCGGAACCTGCGTCAACCGGGCGTACTTGACGCCCCAGCCCTCGGTACCGGCAGGCGGTGCGTACACGGTGACCGGTCCGAACGGCCGAGGGCGCGAGCCGGCCGTCGGCTCGCTCGCGCCGTAAGACCTCGTGGCACCGGCCGTGGAGCAAGCGACAACAGTTGCGGCGGCCCCCGCGATCAGGGCCCGGCGGGACGGTTCGCGATCAGCGGAATGAGAGTTCGGCATCACGACCTCCTAACGGGTGGTGACGACAACGGGAGTGTTGGCCGGGACGTCGACGGTGATCCGTCCGGCCTTGACGGTGACCGGGTGGGTGACGTGCTCGGTGGCGGTGATCAGCTTGGCGCGGAGCTTCGCCGGGTCGGCGCCGTGCGGGAGCGGGTAGGACAGAGTCTTGGCGGTGTCGGAGTAGAAGGCGATGCGCCGGTCGTCCATCGGCACGGTCACGCTGTTGCCGTTCATGATCTCGACGCCGCGGTAGACGACGCGCTGCGTGGCCGACGCATCGTCGACGAAGACCGAGGTCCCACCACCGAAGCCGATGGTCGCGGTCTGCCCGTCGCGCTGGAACGTCTGTACGTCGAGGTCGTGCAGCTTCATCCAGGGCAGGTACTGCAGGTAGTACAGCCCGGTGATCTTGGCGTCCGGAGTCGCCTTGTCCAGCCAGGTGTGGGTCCGGTTGTTGTTGAACAGGGTCGATCGCAGGTCGGGCGATCCACCGCTGTTGATGCCGTAGATCGTGGAGTCGCGCAGAACCAGCGACATCAGCGGGATCGGCGTACCGCCGAAGCCGTTCCAGCCGCCGCCGGTCGGTCCGTCCATGGTGAATCCGAGCCGCCCGATGAACGGGGAGCGCAGCAACTCCGAGCCGACGCTGATCCCCAGGCGGGCGTACTGGTCGATGAGCTCGAACTTGCCGTCCTCGAGATTCTTCACCGCACTCGCCGGATGGGCGGGGTCGAAGTCGTTGCGGATCGACCACCAGGACATCCCGTCGATCAGGACGCCGTCCCGCAGGCCGTAGTACTTCTTGGTGAAGGGAGCACGATCACGGCCCGGTCCGGCCATGTACTTCGCGAAACCGGTGATGTACGACAGGTCGACGCCGTTCCAGGCGTTGTGCCGCTCGAGCTCGCCCTCGCGGGTCACGGTGATGTACTTCGGGTCGAAAACCCCTGCTGTGTAGGCGTTGTCGTACTGGTCGTCCCAGTTGTCGTCCAGCGTGACGTTGGTGTTGTACTTCGTGCGCGCGTTCGTTTGCAGCCGGTCGAACCCCGCCTTGCCGCCGAGCTCCGGGTTGACGGTCCCGACCGCCGGGTACGACGTGTCGTGGCCGCCTTCGGGCCAGCCCGCCATGAACACGACCTGCGGCCGGCCGTCGATCAGGCTCGAGACGCGTTTCACCAGGTCCTCGGCCTGCGGGAAGGTGTGCTCCGGCGCGGTGCGGTCGGTCGGTCCCACCTGGCCCTGCAGCGCGTACATGAACTTGTCGTCGTAGTACTTGGTCGGGTTCTTCGGGATCCGGGCCTTGACCACCTTCGCCGCGTCCAGCCAGTCGACCGTGCCGCTGCGGTCGGTGTCGCCGACGAAGTCGAGCCTGACCACCTGGTTCTGCTCGACGGGCAGGCTCGGAGTGGTCGCTCCACCAGGAATCCGGTGCAGGGTGACCGCGCCGACGGTCGCCTTCTTCGCGGCGCCGGCGCCGTACACGGTGAGGGCGGTGTTGTTCAGGTAGCCCGGGACCTCCATCGCCACGGACACGCCCGCCTTGCCCAGCAGCGTGAGCGGGAGAATGCTGAAGTTGGGGAACTGACCTCGGACGCCGTACGGCAGGCTCGACTCCTTGGCCGTCGCGAGGGGAGCGAGGAGCCCTCCGTCGTTTCCGTGAGCGATCCAGGCATCCTTCTCCGACTGGGCGACCGTGACCAGGCTCGGCGTGTGCACCTCGATCAACTCCCAGCCCTTCCGCCCGGTCACCTCCTCCAGCGTCACCTGCAGCGCCGAGCCCTTGACCGCGTAGACGAGTGCGAACGACGCGACGGTGGATCCGTCGACGTCGAGCCGGTACGCGACGGACGCCCGCGGGCCGCGGACATCGATCCGCCGTACGACGGCAGCGGCGCGCGCTTCGGCGCCGGTGCTCTTGTTGCCGACGACAGCGCCGACGTTGTTCGCGAAGCCCGGCTCCCGGCTGTAGCTGATCTGTGCGGCGTCGTTGTTGACCGTCGTCACGGCTGTCCCGGAGTGGACCTTGAAGGCGTCGACGATCGCGTACTCACCGCTGCGCTTCACGCCCTTGATGGTGTGCTCGCCCGCGGGGAGGCCGGTGATGCTGTAGACCGAGGCCTGCCAGATACGGGTCGGGTGGTAGGCGTCGACGGTCTCCCGGAACACGCCGTCGACGAAGATGTCGAGCTTGCCCTTGTCGCTGTTGCGGTCCGTCACGTACTCGACGCCGGTCCCGGTGAAGGTGAACTCGAACGACGCGCCGTCGGTCCGGGAGACGTGGATGTCCTTGCCGTACTCGTCGCCGCCGGTTCGCCCGCCGGCGTACTCCCACTGCGCCCGGCGCAGCTCTTCGCGCTCGGCGCCGAGGACTTCGCGCCCCGGAAGCCGGTACTTCGCGGGCAGTCCGGTCTGCGGATCGAAGGCGACGGACAGCTGGGGCGTCGTCAGCAAAGTGGTCTCCGGTGTGGCACGGGCGGCGGGAGGCGTCAGGGCGGCGGCGATCACCAGTCCGGCGATCGCGGCACCGCAGGCCAGTACGCCGCGGGGTCTTCTGAACATCGACGGTCTCCTTGAGGTCGCCAAATACATTGGATGACTGTCGCCTTGATGTCCGGGCGATGTCCAGAGCGGAGCCTGGCCCGATCCGGACACTTGCTGGACCTCGCCGAAGACATCTGATCTATTGGCTATACACCGATGTAGAAAGAGGGGCTCGTATGGCGACGCTGTGGATCGAAAGGCCGCGCTGCGAGGGACTGGTGAACCCTCTGGGGACCGGCTCTCGTGATCCGCTCCTCAGTTGGGTCGTCCGCTCGTCCGGGACGGGGGAGCGACAGGCCTCCCGCGAGGTCGAGGTCGCCCGTGATGCAGACTTCACCGACCTCCTCTGGGCCTCCGGCCCGCAGCCAGGTCAGGAACCGAACCTCCGGTACGGCGGCGCGCCGCTGCCGAGCCGGACCCGGGCGTGGTGGCGGGTCCGGGTGCAGGGCGCCGCCGGTGAGACGTCGCTGTGGTCGGAGCCCGCCACCTTCGAGACGGGGCTGCTCGATCCGGGGGAGTGGTCGGCGTCCTGGATCACTCATCCGGACTGGGCCGGCGACACCGATGCCGACGCGCTGCCCCTGCTCGCCGGTGAGTTCCGGTCCGGCGGCCCGGTCGCCGCCGCCCGCCTCTACGTCGCGGGCCTGGGGATCTGCGTGCCCAGTCTCAACGGCGCCAAGGTCACCGCGGCAGTCCTCGAACCGCCGTACAGCGACTTCGCGCGGACGATCGACTACTCCACCTACGACGTGACGGCGCTGCTGCAGGACGGACCGAACGTGCTCGGCCTGAGACTGGGCACCGGCATCGCTCACGTCACTGCGCCGCCCGACCGCTACACCAAGTTCGCGGCCACCATCGCGCGCCCGCGCGCCCTGGCCCAGCTGGAAATCCTCGGCGAGGACGGGTCGATCCAACGGTTCGTCTCCGACGGGACGTGGCGAACAGCGCTGGGTCCGACCCGGCGCTCCCACTGGTACGGCGGTGAGGACTACGACGCCCGCCTGGTCGTCGCGGACTGGGACCGGCCGCGTGGGAACCGCTCGGACTGGGCGGCCGCGGCCGTTGTGCCGTGGGAGGTCGAGCTCGCGGCCCGGGCCGCCCCGCCGATCCAGGTCGTCGAGACGATCACGCCGGTGGCGATGACCAACCCTGCGCCGGGCATCTGTGTGGTCGACCTCGGCGTGAACATCGCCGGCTGGCCGCTGCTCGACCTGACCGCGGACGCCGGTCACGAGATCAGGATCGTGCCTGGTGAGGTCCTGGACGGCGACGGCCGGGTCGCGCAGCAGGAGATCGGCACGCCGGTCGAGAGCGTCTACACCACGACAGCCGGGCAGCAGAGCTGGCACCCGGAGTTCATGTACCACGGCTTCCGTTTCCTGGAGTTGCACGGGCTCCCCGCGGGCAGTGGTCCGGAGGTCTGTTCGGGGCTGGTCCTGCGGGCCGGCAACGAGAGCACGGGCCGCTTCTCCTGCTCGAACGAGGTACTCGACGCGACGCACCGGATCATCGACCGCGCCGTTCAGGGCAACATGTTCAGCGTCCTGACCGACTGCCCGCACCGGGAGAAGCTCGGCTGGCTGGAGGAGACGCACCTGCTGTTCGGCGTCGTGAGCAACGGGTACGACGTCCAGGCGTACTACCGCGACCTGGTCCGCCGGATGGCCGAGGCCCAGCTGGACAGCGGGATGGTGCCGGACATCTCACCGGAGTTCGTCGTCTTCGACGGCGGATTCCGTGACGACCCGAACTGGGGCGGCGCGATCGTGCTCGCGCCGTGGCAGTTGTACCGGACGTACGGCGACGTCGCGACGCTGCGCACCTACTACCCTGCGATGCAGCGCTATCTCGCCTACCTGCAGGGCAAAGCCGACGGCGATCTGCTCGATCACGGACTCGGCGACTGGTACTCGCTGGAAGAGAAGCCCCCGCGGGCGGCCGTGGCGACCTGGGGATACGGGCAGGTCGCGGCCGCGATGGCCGGGATTGCCGACGTGCTCGGCGAGTCCGGCGACGCCGACGACCACCGCAAGTTGCTGCTCCGGATCCGGGCCGCGTTCCACGAGCGGTTCTTCGACGGTGCCGACGGCTACGGTCGGGGCCAGGCGATCAACGCCTTGGCCCTTGATCTGGACGCGGTCCCGGACGAGCTGCGGACGGCAGTCACCGCACGGCTGGCGGAGACCATCAGCGCGGCCGGCGACCACCTGATGGTGGGGGAGGTCAGCCTTCCCGCAGTACTGCGGGCTCTGTCGTCGGGGGGCCACGACGAACTGATCTACCGCGTCGCGGCGCGAACGGACTGGCCGAGCTACGGCTACCAGTTCGTGCACGGAGCGACCGCGCTGACCGAGGCCTGGGACGGGCCGACGACGGGGGCCTCGCAGAACCACTTCATGCTCGGCGCCATCGACGACTGGTTCGTCCGACGGCTGGCCGGAATCGACCAGGCAGCGGATTCCGTCGGCTACCGGCACGCGGTGATCAGACCGGCGGTCGTCGGCGATCTCACCGAGGCATCGGCGTCGATCGGTACGCCGTACGGACCGCTCGCGAGTGCTTGGACTCGCGACGACTCGAGCCTGCGGCTCGAGGTCGACGTGCCGGTCGGATCGACAGCGCTGGTCCAGGTGCCGCTGCCCGACCCGAGCTGGTCGGTGGAGGCGGCACCGGAATCGACCGTCACCAAGGACGGCTTCCACCAGATCGGGTCGGGGCACTGGTCGTTCCGTGCCGCACCCTCGAGGAGTGCGCGATGACCGACGTTTCCCGGCGTACGGCGTTGAGCCGGCGCCGCTTCCTGACCTCCACCGCGACGGCGGTCGTGACGGGCGCCCTGGTGAGCGCCTGCGACGGCGGCTCGACGAAGGCCGTTGTGCCCAAGGGAGTCGAGGGCGTGCCGAAGGCGACGCCGGACGCGCTGGTGCCCGGGGTCCAGTACAAGACCGGGTACGTCGGTCCTCGGGCCAGGGTCAAGAAGCCGTTCGGCGACCCCGGTACGACGTTCCGGATCGTCGTACCGCAGGACACCCAGACGACGGGCGACTGGAACAAGAACAGTTTCAGCCAGTGGCTCGAGGCCAGGACCGGGGTGAAGGTCCGGTACGACACCGTGGTGGTCGCCGACGGTGACATGACCAAGGTCAACGCGATGATCGCCGCCGGCGACCTGCCCGACGCCTTCCTGGGCATCCCCTTCACGCCCGACCAGATCTCGCTGTACGGCGGTCAGGGCATCTTCGTTGCCCAGGACGACTACATCGACACCTACGCGGTCGAGATCAAGGAGGCGATCGCCAAGTTCCCCGAGCTGCGCCGGCTCGGCCTGGCCAGCGACGGCAAGACCTACGCGTTCCCGAGGATGAGCGACTGTTACCACTGCCGGATCGGCGCCGGCCGGACCTACGTCAGCCAGTCGCTGGTGAAGGCCGTGGGAGCCGAACTTCCGCGGACCACCGACGAGTTCCGGGCGCTGCTGAAGGCCTTCAAGGACCAGGACGCGAACGGGCACGGGAACGTGGTGCCGCTGCTGGCCGGGGTGGACTCACCCCTCGACGTCTACTTCATGAACTCCTTCCTCTACAACCCGGGCGAGCCGTGGTTGCGGCTCGACCAGGGCAAGGTCGACTTCGTCGCCGGCAAGGACGAGTGGCGCGAAGGGTTGCGCTTCCTGCGCTCGCTGTTCGACGACGGAACGCTGACGTCCGAGGTCTTCAGCATGACGAACGAGACGCGGCTCCGGCTGGGCAACAACCCCGGGTACCAGCGCGTCGGCGTCGCTCGGGCGTTCCACTGGGGCGTGTTCCTCGACATCGCGCAGGAGCGGTGGAGGGACTACGTCGCGCTGCCGCCGCTGAAGGGCCCGAACGGGGTCGGCTACGCCGCCTGGGACTACTACCAGTTCTACCAACCGGGCCTGATCATCACCGACCAGTGCGCCGACCCGGGCGCGCTGGTGCGGTGGGCCGACCACCAAGTCGAGCTGGAGACGTGGATGAACGGATACGCCGGTCCGCGCGGGAAGACCTGGGACTTCGCGAAGCCCGGGGCGAAAGGGCTCCTCGGGCAGCAGGCCACGTACAAGATCACCAAGGCGCCGCCCCCGGTGGGCCTGGCCTGGGGAACGTCGTGGGGCGCGCCCAACATGAAGTACGCGACCGACGACTGGCGGATGGCCGAGGAGTCCAATCCCGCCACGACGAACTACGAGGCCGCGCTCTACCAGGTGACCAAACAGGCCTACGAACCCAGCCGGCAGCCGATGGACCAGCAACTCCCGCCGCTGGTCTTCGCCGAGAGCGACGCGGCGACGAACGCCAACACCAAGACGACCATCGTCCAGCACGTCAAGAGCGCGCTGGCCGACTTCACCGTCGGCAAGCTGGACGTCGACGACGACCGGACCTGGGACAAGTACGTCGAAGCGCTGGACAAGATGGGGCTGCCGGGATACCTGGAGTCCCACCAGCGGGCCTACGACAAGTACCGGACCAATGGCTGACGGCGTGGCGGTGGCCCGTCGCCCGCGACGGATGAAGCAGCCCGCGGGCGACCGGAGCGTGCTGACGGTCAACTACCTGGTCCTGGCGTTCTTCGGGATCGCGGTGCTGTACCCGCTGATCTACGTCGTCTCGGCGTCGTTCTCCAGCGCCGAGGCGATCACCTCCGGTGCGGTCAAGTTGTTCCCGGTCGATGCCAACGTCGATGCCTACCGCACCTTGTGGCAGTCCCCGGCCGTGGTCCAGGGCTTCCTGAACTCGCTGCTCTACTCGGTGTCCGGCGCTGTCCTCGGCACCGCTCTGACCGTGCTGGCCGGCTATCCGCTGTCCAGGCCGGATCTCCAAGGACGCCGGACGCTGACGGTCTTCCTGCTGGTCCCGGCGGTGTTCTCGGCCGGCATCATCCCGACGTACGTCGTCGTCCAGCAACTGGGGATGCTGAACACCCGGTGGGCGATCATCCTGCCCGGCGCCATGAGCGTGTTCAACGTGATCATCACCCGGACCTTCTACCAGCTGAACATTCCGCACGAGCTGCTCGAAGCGTCCCGGGTCGACGGCGCCAACGACTTCGCGTTCTTCCTGCGGGTCGCGCTGCCGCTGTCGAAACCGATCATCGCGGTCAACCTGCTCTTCTACGGGATCGCCCAGTGGAACGGGTGGTTCTCGGCGCTGATCTACCTCACCGACCAGCACCTGTTCCCGCTCCAGCTCGTACTGCGCGACATCTTGATCCAGAACACCGTGGAACCCAGTCAGCTGGGCAGTCAGACCGCCGCCCAACTCGTGGAACGCCAGGAACTGTTCAACAAGCTCAAGTACGCACTGATCGTCGTGGGCATGCTGCCCCCACTGCTCGTCTACCCGTTCGTCCAGAAGTACTTCGTCAAGGGCGCGCTGATCGGATCGCTCAAATGACTGCTACCGCCGCACCGACCTCAACGACTTCCGTGACCTCCACGACGGCGCGGAAGCACTCCTTCCTCCGGCGAGTGCTCGGCTGCTGGCAGCTCTACGTCATGCTGCTGCCACCGGTCGTCTACGTCATCGTCTTCCTCTACTGGCCGCTCTACGGTCTGCAGATCGCCTTCAAGAACTTCTCCGTGGCCAAGGGCATCGGGGGCTCGCCCTGGGTGGGCTGGAAGTACTTCGAGACGTTCGTGAACTCGTACCAGTTCTGGCCGCTGATCAAGAACACCCTGATCCTCAACGTCTACGAGCTGCTGGCCCTGTTCCCGCTGCCGATCGTGCTGGCGCTCGCGCTGAACACGGTGCGGTCCAAGCTGTACAGCCGTGGCATCCAGCTGATCACGTACGCGCCGCACTTCATCTCGACGGTGATCGTGGTCGGCATCATGGTGATGATGCTCGATCCGAGCGTGGGTGTGGTCAACCAGTTGCTGGTCTTCCTCGGTGGCAGCCCGGTCGACTTCCTCGGCAACTCCGACTACTTCCGGCACGTCTACGTCTGGTCCGGTGCCTGGCAGACCCTCGGCTACTCGGCGATCATCTACCTGGCGGCGCTCGCCGGTATCGACCCGCAGCTGCACGAGGCGGCCAAGGTCGACGGCGCGAGCATCCTGCGCCGGGTGTGGCACATCGACCTGCCCGGAGTCCTTCCGGTGACGATCACCCTGCTGATCCTGAACCTGGGATCGATCCTGAGCAGCGGGTTCGAGAAGGTCCTGCTGCTGCAGAACAACCTCAACCTGGGCGTTTCCCAGGTGATCGACACCTACGTCTACCAGGTCGGACTGCAGTCCTCGATCCCGCAGTTCTCGTACGCCGCGGCGGTCGGCCTGTTCAAGTCGGTCATCGCCTTGATCCTCGTCCTGCTCGCCAACTGGCTGGCCCGGCGCGTCGCCAAGCAGAGCCTGTTCTGATGTCCGTCCGCCCGACCCCAGGAGTGAGTGTTCATGCCGGTGCCGCAATCCATGGCTGACGTCGAGGCGGCGTTCCGGACGCCGGATCCCTCGTGCCGCCCGACACCCTTGTACTGGTGGAGCGGCGCCGACCTCGATCGCGAGCGGTTGGCGGTTCAGCTGACCGAGCTGGCGGCGAAGGGAATCGGCGGCACGATCGTCGGCTACAGCCACCTTCCCGACGGCGACCTGGACCACGGCAGCCCCGCGCCGTTGAGCAGCCAGTGGTGGGAACTGTTCCGCTGGTTCACCGAGCAGAGCGCGGAGCTCGGCCTGACGGTCGGGATCCAGGACTACGGCATCAACGGCCCGATCCTGCGGGCGATCGGTGAGCTGACCCGAGAGCACCACCCGGGCACGCTGGTCCACGTGACCGAACGCCGTACCGGGCCTGGAACGTTCACGATCCCCGTCTCGGACCGGTCGCTGGTGACCGCGGCCGCGACCGACGAGGCCGGCTCGGTTCAGCCGGTCGCCGTCTCGGCCGAAGGTTCGTACGCGTTGCCGGCGGGGGAGTGGGAGGTCTCGCTCGTCCTCAAGCGCGACGGCGTGATCGGGTCCTACCCGTCGTCGTTCGACCCGCTGCATCCTCGGTCCGGCGCGTTGCTGATCGAGACGCTCTACCAGCCGTTCCGCGATCAGCTCGGGACGTTGTTCGGTACGACGTTCACCACGTTCTTCCAGGACGAACTGGACTTCGGGCTGCGGATGCCGTTGTGGAACGACCTGGTGGCCGAGCGCCTCCGCGAGGAGCACGGCTTCGACCACCGGGAATGGCTTCCCGCGCTCTGGCTGGACCTCGGCGAGCGGACCCTGCGCTTCCGGGCCGCTTACCGCGACACGGTGGTGGGCCTGCTCGAGGACCACTACTTCCGGCCGATCTTCGAGTGGCACGAACGGCACGGCACCTCGATGTTCATGGACCAGGTCGCCCGCGGTGATGTGCGCGGCGGGCGGCACGCGTACGGCGACTACCTGCAAACCATGCGCTGGTACAACGGTCCGGGCAACGACGATCCGGATCTCACCGGGCCACGGTCGGTGGCGGCTTTCAAGGTGAGCGCCTCGCTGGCCCGGCTGAACAACCGCCCGATCGTGGCCAACGAAGCCTTCCACAGCAGCGGCTGGGGAATCGCACCGGAACGGATTCTGGCCGGCCTCAACGCCGGATTCGCCTACGGGGTCAACCACGTGATGATGCACGGCCTCAGCTACAGCACCGAGGGCGGCTGGTGGGAGTGGGCGTCGCCGGACTTCCACTTCCGTCAACCCTGGTGGGAACACTCCGACACCTTGTGGGCGTACATCACCCGGGTCAGTGCCCTGCTCCGGTACGGACGGGGTGTCGCCGACATCGCGGTCCTCGACCCCACGCAGGACCTCGACCTGAGTGGCGACGGTGTCACGTCCCCGGAGTACGCCGTGAAGCTCCTCGGCACTCTCGCGCAGGCCGGGCACGACTGTGACCTGCTGGACCGCCTTCATCTCCTCGAAGCGGAGATCACTGGCCAGCAGCTCACCGTCGGAGACTGCACGTACCGGGCTGTGATCGTTCCCGATGTCCGCGCGGTGCGGCACGACGTCGCCGAGAAGCTGGGACGATTCGCGCTGGCCGGCGGGGTGGTCGTCGTTCTGGGCGATCCGCCGACGGTGACCGAGAACGGTCCCTGTCCGCCGTCAGTCTGGGATTCGGCGCTCAAGCTCGGGGCAGAGACTCGGCGGAGTCTTCCGCAGGTGCTGGCCGGGATGTGGGAGCCGGACTTCGACGCCCACGGCAGCGGGCTGGTGGCGACGCACCGCCGCTCCGGGACGACTGATCTGTACTTCGTGGCCAACGTGGCCGACGCGCCGGTGCACGCCTCGGTCGACCTCCGGGCGAGCGGCCGGATCGAGACGTTCGACGCCTGGACCGGGAGTCGGTTCCAGTGCTCGTCGAGTCCGGCTCCTGGTAAGGAGCACAGCACGCGCGTTCACCTCGATCTCGAGCCGGGGCTGGCGACCGTGCTGGTGGTCGACGGCACGAGCCAATCCCTCCAGTCCAGGACGCCGCCGGAGGTACCGGGCCGCGTTGTAGAGCTCGAGGGCCCGTGGCGGGTCCAGACTGTCCCGATCCTGGACAACAGCTTCGGCGACTTCGAGTTCGGCGCGGAACCGATGGGTGTGCAGACGTGGCACGTGGAGACGAGTTCGTCGGCCGCCGGCCCCTGGACGCCTACGCTCGTTCGCGACGGGGAGAAATTCCTTGCCCTCGGCCCCGTACTGCCCGAGGACGGGGCGACGGTCGAAGACGCAATCCGGAACGGGCGACCGCGCCGTGGACAAGTAGTGCTGCCCGGCCTGGCCTGGCGGCCGTACGCGTTCTCCTACCAGACCGGTGTCGCCGACGACCCGTTGCTGCTCGATCGGATGACCGGTCCGCACGGGTTGAAGTTCGTGCCCGACGAGTTTCTGGACCCGACGGTCCTGGACGGCGACGCTCCAGCCGGCTCGCAGTACTACTTCTGGTCGACCGTCGAAGTGAGTGACCCGGCCGTGACGGTGTCGGCGGGGTCCCGGTCGCGGTACCGGCTGTGGGTGGATGGCGAGCCCGTGCTGGAGCAGGCCGACGAAGTTCCGGCAACGCGGACTCCGGCGTGGAAGCTCAGGGATCTGAGCGTCGTCCCCGAGACTCTGCCGCTCGAGCTGAGCACCGGCCGACATGCCGTTCTGCTGCGGGTGACGGTCGCCGAGGACCAGCCCACGCGTGCTTCGCTGGCGATCGGCACCAAGCTCGCCGACGACTGTCCACGTGCCCGTCTCCGGTGGTGGTACGGCGAGGAGAGTTGCCTGACCTTCGACGCGGCCGACCACGAAGAGCAGGTGTGGTTCCGGGTGGCGACTCCGCCGGGGTTCCAGTCCGTGTCGCTGGCGACCACCGGACAGGTGCGGTCGGCAACGTTGCTGTCGTCGCACGAACCGCTGAGGATCGAGGGGCGCCCCGACGGCCGATCGTTCCTCAGCCTGCGCGACGCGCCCTCGCTCGACTCCCGCGACGTACTGCTCCTGATGGTCGAGAGCACGAAGCACGGGTACCGCGACGCCGCCGTACTGACCGAGCCGATCGATTGGCAGCTCACGGAAGGGACCGCGCCCACGGCCGACTTCGTGGCGCACGGTCTCGGTGACTTCTCCGGCGTGGTCCGGTACCGCTCGGACTTCGCCTGGCAGTCCACGGGTGAGCGGGTGCTGCTCTCGCTGCCCGGTGTGGAGTCGTCCGCCCGCATCACGCTGAACGGCAGGGAAGTGGGCACGCTCCTGACGGACCGCCAGGAGGTCGAACTGACCGAGACTGTTGCCGTGGGCACCAACACCCTCGAGATCCAGGTGGCGAACACCCTCGTCAACCGTTTCTCGGTGCTCCCCTCGCCGTTCAGCCGGATGCAGCGGCCTGGTGGCGGGTTCCGGGCTGTCCGCCTCCGGACTCACGGGTAGCCCGCGATCAGGTCGAGTCGCGGCGGACCAGCGTGGTCGGCAGGATCACCGTGGCGGGCTGTTCGCCGTTGATGACCTGGCCCAGCAGTCGCACCATCTCGGCGCTGATCCGGTCGAACGGCTGTCGCATGGTGGTGAGGGCCGGGACCAGGGTCGCCGCCAGCCAGGAGTCGTCGAAGCCGCCGACGGCGACGTCCTGGGGGACCCGGCGACCCTGGGCAGCCAGCGTGGCCAGGGCGCCTGCGGCCATCAGGTCCGACGCGACGAACACCGCATCGAGCTCCGGACGCCTGGCCAGGAGCTCCGCCATCGCCCGCTGACCGCCGAGTCTGGAGTAGTCGCCGTAGGCCACCAGTTCTTCGTCGTAGTCGGTGCCGAGCTCGTCGCGGTACCCCTGGAGCCGCTGCACGCCACCAGGGGTGTCCAGTGGGCCGGTGATGGTCGCAAGGTGCCGGCGACCGGTGTCGCGAAGATGCCGGACCATCTCTCGCGCCCCGGCGACGTCGTCGGCCGCGACGTACCCGACCTTGCCCTCGTAACCCAGCGGTGCGCCGCAGGAGACCACCGGGACCTGCTCGCGCAGCAACGATCCCACGACCGGGTCGTCAGCGTGCGTCGAGATCAGCAGGACACCGTCCACATGGCCGGCGGTGACGTAGTCAGTGACCCGGTGGCGCTCCTCCGGGGTGCCTGCGACCATCAGCAGCAGTGGCATGTCCTGCCTGGCCAGCGCATCGGCGGCACCGCGGAGCAGGACCGAGAAGTTCGGGTCCTCGAACAGCAGTTGGTGGGACTCGGTCAGCAGGAACGCGACCGAGTTCGCCCGGCCGGTGACCAGGCTGCGGGCGTGCCGGTTGGCGGCGTACCCGGTCGAGCGGATCGCGGCCTGGACCGCGACCAGCGCCTCCGGAGACACCCAGTGGCCACCGTTGATGACCCGGGACACGGTCCCGCGGGACACCCCGGCGACGGCGGCCACGTCCTTGATGGTGGGTCGTCTCCGGCCGCCGTTGTGCTCCACGACCGACGAGTCTAGTCACGTCGAGTCTCGGCTGTGCCGTTGGCCGCCGGGCTCGAGCCGGTGACTGTGCACGTTCACAGCGAAAGTGAAGCCTCGGTCTTGTCAACTGTGGGTTTCATCAGTTTTTCTTGCTGTTACCACCAGTCATCAGGCTGTGCACGTGCACAAGACGCGAGCGAGACGAGGAGCTTTGATGAAGATCTTGACCGTACTCACCCTCACCACAGGACTGATCGTCGCGGCGACCGGAACCGCCTCCGCCCAGCGCGGCAGCGTCGCGAACGGAGGCTTCGAGCAAGGGCTGAGGGGCTGGAGCGTTTCCGGCCCAGCCGGTACGGCGAAGATCGAGACCGCCGGCCGGACCGGCAACCGGCTGACCCACTGGTCGGGCAAGCGGTACCGGGTGACCACCCGCCAAACCGTCAAGTTGCCCGACCGCGGCTGGTGGACGGTCAGTTCGTGGGGCATCTCCGGCGGGGCGCTCAACAGCTCGACGCTGTCGGTCAGCGGGTGTGGTGCGACCGCCTCGACCGTGATTCCGGCGACCGGTGCGTGGGTACGGTCGGCGGTGTCGGTGTACGCCGGGGGACCGAAGCGGTGCACGGTGACCCTGACGACCGCCGGCCCGGCGGGGACGTGGGCGAGCTTCGACGACATCGGTGTGGCGCCGGGCCGGGTGGCCCGGACGATCCGGGGTGGCGACCTGTCCGGACTCGCCAAGAACGAGGACTTCGGGGCGACGTACAGGTCCGCGGACGGCAGATCGGGTGACGCGGTGAAGATCCTCGCCCGGTCGGGGATGAATCTTGGCCGCCTGAAGGTCTGGGTCGACCCGGCCGACGGGTACAACGACCAGGCGCACGTGGTCGCGACGGCGCAGCGGATCAAGGCGGCCGGGATGAAACTGCTCGTCGACTTCCACTACTCCGACCGCTGGACCGATCCCGGCGCGCAGGGAGTGCCGGCGGCCTGGCACGGGATGACGCCGCAACAGTTGGCTGGTGCGGTTCACCAGCACACCCGGGAGGTGCTCCTGGCGCTGAAGGCCGCCGGTGTGAAGGCTGACATGGTGCAGGTGGGCAACGAGATCAATCCGGGCATGCTGTGGCCGTGGGGCCAGACCTGGGACGTGGATCCCGACGACGGCGTCCCGGGTGCGCAGTGGGACAACCTGGCATCGTTCCTGACCGCAGGCGCGCGGGCGGTCAAGGAGGTCGACCCGCGGACCCAGGTCCTGCTGCACCTGACGAACATCAACAACGGCATCGACTCGCTGACCTGGTGGTTCGACCAGGCCGTCGCCCGTGAGGTGCCGTTCGACCTGATCGGACTGTCGTACTACGGCTACTGGCACGGAACGCTCGCGGACTTGCAGAACGCCGTCACGACGCTGTCCGCGCGCTACGACAAGGACGTGCTGAACGTGGAGACGGCCTATCCGTTCACGCTGGCCGACGACAGCCCGGCGTACGAGAACGTCATCGACGTCCCGAGCGAACTGGTCGCTGGATACCCGGCGACACCGGCCGGACAGGCGGCCCAGTTCCGTGCGGTGCAGAACGCGGTCGCCTCGGCCGAGGGAGGTCGCGGGATCGGAACGGTCTACTGGGAGCCGGCGTGGACCGCCGTCGCCGGTGCCGGTTGGGATCCCTCGGACCCGGCGTCCGGCAACGCCTGGGAGAACCAGGCCGTCTTCGACTTCACCGGCCGGCTGCTACCAGCAGCCCGGAACTTCGCACCCGACCCGCGCTGACGACAGCGGTCAATCCTGCCACGTGAGGACACGGGCGGACGGTTCGCTGACCGCTGTCTCCACCAGTAGTTCCTCACTCTGCTTGGTGAAGGTCCAGCCCTGCGACGTGCTCGGGAACAGAACGGCCGGCGTCGATCCGGACCACGGGATCCGGATCGACGCCGGGCCCTGTCCACGGTGCCAGATCGAGAGGTACGCCGTGGTGCGGTCACGCAGGCCGAGCATGATCCAGTCGTCGGACCAGCCCGGCAGACCGAGCGGCCAGAACGGCTCGAGCTGGTCGAGACGCGGGAGGATCTCGCGGTGCGCGGTGACCGCGGCCTTCACCAGGTCCAGCTCCTCGGCCGTGAACCGGTCGAGATGGCCGGACAGGTAGAGCCGGCCGAGGATGCCGTTGACGAGGCTGAACACCAGCTCCTCCGTGCTGGTGCCCGTCTGCGGGTAGGCCCAGTTGCCCGCTTGCTCGGGCAGGATCGACGCCGGTGCGGCGGCGGCGATCGGGGCGTAGAGCAGGTGATCCTGCTGGTCCGAGGTGGACTGCAGATGCAGGCGTGACAGCAACGCGTAGTCCATCCGCATCGCGCCCGACGCGCAGTTCTCCAGCAGCAGTTCGGGATGGCGGGCCTGGACTTCGTCCAGCCAGCGCAGGTGGGCCCGGTTGTGCTCCAGCAGGCCCTGCCCGAGCGACGTACCGGACTTGTCGGTGCCCGGACCGGTCATCGTGTTGTTGTCCAGCTTGAAGAAGCCGATCCCGAACTGCTCGATCAGCCGGTCGACGGTCGAGTTCAGGTGGGCACGAGCGGCATCACTGCGCAGGTCCAGCAGGTAGCGGCCGTGCTCGGCGACGCGTACTCCCCGCCGAGTGAGGAAGGCACCGTCCGGCAGCTCTGCCGCCAGTGGGGAGTCAACGCCGACGACCTCCGGTTCCAGCCACAGGCCCGGGACCATGCCACGCTGCTTGATCCGGCCGACGACTTCGCCCAGGCCGTCGGGGAAGCGGCTGGGCGACGGCTGCCAGGCGCCGACCGTGCTCCACCAGTCGCCCTCGGCGTACCAGCCGGCGTCGATGCAGAAGTAGTCGGCGCCGGCGTCCGCCGCGGCATCGATCAGGGGGAAAAGCTTGGCGGTCGTCGGATCGCCCATCAGCGTGTTCATGTAGTCGTTGAAGACGACAGGCAGCCGGTCGTCGACCGGCCGGCGGAGCCGGATCGCGCGGCGCTGGGCGGTCAGCGCCACGAACGCGCTCGCTTCGTCCGGCGCTGCCACGAGTGAAACCGGCACGGTGGTGAAGGTCTGGGTCGGCGTTACGGTCGCTGTCCAAGCGTGTTCCTGGTCCGTCGGTCCGCTGAGCAGCAGGTAGCCACCGCTGCGGGTCTCGCCGAGTTCGTAGTGCCACGGACCGTTGTGCTCGATCTGCCAGCCGAGTGCATGATCCCCGGCGACGAGGACGCCGACCGGGAGCACCTCACCGGTCGACCAGGAGCCGGCGTTGGTGATCGCCAGGCGGTGCTTGGCCAGCGGCCGGTACGTGTCGCTGCGGATGTCGGCCAACCGGCTCCGCAGCGGGCGCCGGTTCCACCGGTTCTCCGCCATCCAGTCGTTGTCGGCAGCAACAAGAGTGGCATCCAGCGAGGGGAGGCCGACCGCCAGGGACGAGACGAAGTCCAGTTCCAGCCGGCCCGGCGCGGAGAGCTTCACTTCGGTCCACGCGCGGAGACCGGCGCCGGCCGCGAAGCAGCTGATCACTCGGAGACCGGTGGTCTCGTCGTACTGCTCGATCCGCAGCGAGGTGTCGGTCGGCTCCGCACCGACGTACCTGAGCCGATGACCGATCTGGGTCCCGACGTGCCGCACGGTGCCGGGGGACCGGCCGTGACCGATCGCGGAGATCTCGACCAGCGGCTGGTCGGTGCCGAGAGCAACCTCTGAGCCCGTCGCCGGTCGCCAGCCGGCCAGGCGGACCGGTCCGTCGTCGACGGCGAAGGTCAGGGTGAAGTTCGGTGTCTGCCAGGCCAGGGTCATTCACAGCTCCCGCGTGGTCGTGTAGTCGAAGGAGAGGACATCCACGTGTCCGGAGTCCTCGGCGTTGTAGGCGTAGAGCCCGATCCGGTCACCCCGGTAGCCACCCCAGGTCAACTGGTACGACGGGCCGAAGTCGGTGAAGGTGCTGCCGTCGAGGCTGAACGAGAACTGGCTGACTCCGTCGAGGTCCCACCGGGACCGCAGCCAGACCTCCTCCTGGGCGATGACCGATCCGGTTTCGAGGTGCCCGTTCTGGTTGAGCGTGAGCACCGTGACGCCGCCGGCCCGGTGTGCCGCCAGACCGGCGGACGTGGCGGCGAAGTGGCACAACCCGGCGTACTGGCCGTCGGTCAACCCGCCCAGTGCGAGCCGTGCCGTCACCGTGCTGCCCGGTACGCGGACCGCTCGTTGGGTCAGTGTGTTCCCGACCTTCAAGAGGTCGTGCAGCTCCAGGGGTGGGAAAGCGTAGAGGCGGAGGGATCCCGGCCGATCGGTCAGCGACCATCGGTCCGCGCGTGGTTGGTAGTGCCACTCCCACTCGGGTCGGAGCCGCGGCGCGGCGAAGTCGTCGCCGGTGACGATCTGCGGCAGCTCGGTCTGCTGGTGTTCGCGACCGGACGGCACGGCACCGCGCCAGACCATCGTGCCGATGCCGTCGGGCCCGACCTGTCCGAGCACTGGCCATCCGTCCACCCAGGTCACGGGAAGCAGCGAGAGCGTCCGCCCTTCCCAGTGTCCACCGGTGCCGTGGTGGGTCACCCAGTACCAGGCGCCGTCCGGTCCGATCACCAAGCCGCCTTGGTTGGGTTCGCGATCGACGGACGCGTCGACGTGCTGCAACTGCCGCGTCTCGTACGGGCCGTAGAGGTCGGTGCCCCGGTTCATCATCACGACCCGGCCTTCGGGCTTCACCTCGCTGTAGAGGTGGTAGTAGTACCCGTCGATCTTGTAGAGCTTACTCGCTTCACCACCAGGCGACTGGTGAATGAGGCGGTCCGACCTCAGCGACCGGCCGTCAGCGCTCAGTACGAACAGGTGGGTCCGGTAGTCCGCGGCGAAGTTCGTCGCGACCAGGTACGCACGGCCATCGTCGTCCCAGAAGGGGCACACGTCGTTCCAGCCGGCCACCCGCCACAGTGCGTGGACGGGTTCCCACGGCCCGGCCGGGTCCGCTGCCGTGGTCATGAAGAAGCCCTCGTCCGGGGTGTTGAAGTACACCCAGAACCGGCCGGCGTGGTGGCGGATGGCGCCCGCCCACACGCCGCGCCCGTACCGGTTCATCCGGTCCCAGTTCAGCTCGGGACCGACCCGGGTCAGGTCGTCGACGGCATGCCCGATCACCCTCCAGGTCACCAGGTCGGTCGAGTGCAGGACCGCCATCCCGGGGGAGTAGCCGAACGTGCTGGTGATGCCGTAGTAGTCGTCGCCGACCCGGATGCAGTCGAAGTCGCTGAGGTCGGCGGGCAGGATCGGGTTGACGTAGTGACCGTCGCCCTGGTCACCCCACTGCCCGCCGGACCTCAGCGTTGCGGAGCCTTCGATCACTTCGGTGCTTTGTCGTACGCCGTCTGCTGGATCTCCAGGTAGCGCTTGAGTCCCAGGCTCTCCAGGCCCTTCACGTAGGCGTCCCAGTCCTTGTCGATGTCCTTGGAGCCGGTGATGAACTGCAGCGCGTTCTGCTGGGTGTAGTTCTCGATGTTCGTCTGCAGGGTCGCCACCTCGCTGCCGAGCTCCGGCGGGATCCAGACCTTCCAGTACGGGTAGATCTGCGCCTTGTCCTCGTGACCGTCGTACTTCTTGGTCTCCTCGAGCAGCCGGCGTTCGTACCCGTCCTGGGAGTAGACGTCGGTGGCGATGATCTCGGAGTTGCGGAAGTCGATGGTGTTGTTGTACTGCGCGAGCGGACCCCAGCCGGCGTTGGTGGGCGGCGAACCGGGCTTGAGCTTGACCTGCTTGTACAGCGGCTTGGCCGTCTTCTCCAGCGCGACGTCCCCGGCCTTGGGAGGTGTCCACGTCTTGCCCTCCGTGCCGAACATGCCGTTGATCTGGCCTTCGGTGGAGTAGATGTAGTCCAGCATCTTGATCGCCTGGATCTGTACCTCGGGGCTCGCCTTGTTCGTCAGCACGAAGGTGGCGCCCGGCGCGCTGGGGAAGCTGTAGCCGGCGAAGTTCGCGCCGTCCGGACCGGTCAGCGGAGGCACCGCGTCGTACTGCTTGTCCCGGCCGTCGGCCGCACCGATCGCCACGAAGATCCCGGGGTGGCCGACCGTCGAGGAGCCGAGGATCACCGGTCCGGCACTGTCCCCCTGCCGCTTCAGCGCGTCCGCGTTCTGGGTGAAAGCGCCCTTGTCGATCAGGCCTTCGCCGTACAGCGAGCGCAGGTAGGCCAGCCCTCTCTTCCAGCCGTCCTTGTTCGCCTGGGTGTCGACCTTGCCGTCGTTGAGCACCAGGGTCGAGTTGGTGTTGCCGTTGGTGCCCTGCGGGTTGTAGAGGAAGGCGTTCATGAAGTACGGGATCAGGATGTCGCGGGCGTCGGCGCTGAGCGGGATCTCGTCGGCCTTGCCGTTGCCGTTGGGATCCTGGGTCTTGAACGCGCGCAGCACCTTGACCATGTCCTCGGTGGTCTTCGGCTGCTGCAGCCCCAGCTTCTTCAGCCAGGCGCTGTTCATCCACAGCTTGGCCTGGTACGAGCAGTGGTAGCAGTCGTTCCACTGCGGCAGGCCGTACACGTTGCCGTCGGGCGCGGTGGCCATCGCCTTGTACGTCGGGTTGGTGTCCAGCGCCTTCTTGATGTTCGGCGCGTACTGGTCGATCAGCTGGTTGAGCGGCAGGACGACGCCCTGCTTGGACAGCTTGAGCAGGTCGGCCTGGCTGAACTGGTCCACCCACGGGACGAGTAGGTAGAGGTCGGGGTAGTCGCCGCTGGCCAGCGAGATCTGCCGCTTCTCGCGGGCCGGCCCCGCGTCGTACGTGGTGGTCTGCCACTTGAAGGTGATGTTGAACTGCTTGCCGATCCGCTGGGAGAACTCGTTGCGGCTGAGATCGGTCTCGGGGCCCTGGGGTGCGAAGACGTTGATCGTCACCGCCGGATTGCCGGTGACGGTGGGCAAGGGCTTCTGCGCCGCGGTGTCACTGCCGCCACCGCTGCACGCGGCCAGCCCCAGTGACAGCGCGGTCAGGACGGCGACCGCCGTACCGCGGCCTCTGACAGTACGGATGTTCATCGCGGTTCTTCCTTCTGTGAGAGGTGTCATCCCTTGACGGCGCCGATCATGATTCCCTTGGTGAAGAACCTGGCCACGAAGGGATAGATCACCAGGACGGGGACGCTTGCGACGACGATCAGCGAGTACTTCAGCAGGTCGGCGAGCTGCTGGCGTTCCATCACCACCGAGGCGTCCTGCCCGCCACCGCTGTAGGTGTTCAGGATCAGGATGTTGCGCAGGACCAGTTGGAGCGGGAACAGGTCGGGGCTCTTCAGGTAGATCAGGGCGTCGAAGTAGGAGTTCCACTGCAGGATCGCGTACATCAGCGCGACCACCGCGATCATCGGCTTGGCCAGCGGGATGACGATCGACCAGAGGAACCTCAGGTCGCTGCAGCCGTCCAGCTGTGCCGCTTCCTCCAGCTCGTCGGGGATCGCGGTCCGGAAGTAGGTCCGGGCGATGATCACCTGCCACACCCCGACGGCCTGCGGGATGATCAGCGCCCAGCGGGTGTCGAGCATGCCCAGCGACTGCACCACCAGGTAGGTCGGGACCAGTCCTCCGGTGAACAGCATGGTGAACAGGATGACGCTCATGAAAACGTTGCGGCCGGCAAACGTCCGGCGCGACAGCGGGTAGGCGATCGCGATCGTCAGGACGACACTGACCACGGTGCCGGCGACCGTGTAGATCAGCGAGTTGACGTAGCCCTGGATGACCTGGGAGTTGCCCAGGACGGCTTCGTACCCCCGCAGCGAGAAGTCGACCGGCCACAGCGTCACCCGGCCGGCCGAGACCGCTTCGGGGCTGCTGAACGAGCTGGCCAGGATGTAGATCAACGGCAGCGCGACGATGGCCAGGAACACCGCCAGCAACAGGTAGACGAAGAACAGGAAGATGCGGTCGGACCGGGGTTCCTTGATCCTGGTGCGTTCCTCGGCGTTGTCGCGCCGCTTGCGCTCCCGCCGGGTCAACCGTCGGGTGGGGGCACCAGGCCCGGTGGTGGGGGACCCGTCGGGCAGTCGTTCTTCGGTGCGCTGGCTCATGACCACAGTCCGTTCCCGGTGACCCGCTTGGCGATCATGTTGACGAAGACCAGCAGCAGCAGGTTGATCACCGAGTTGAACAACCCGACCGCGGTGGCCAGGCTGAAGTCGGCGTTGAGCAGTCCGGTCTTGTAGACGTAGGTCGCGATGATCTCGGACTGACCGAGATTGAGGTTGTTCTGCAGCAGGAAGGCCTTCTCGAACCCGATCGCCATGATGTTGCCGACAGCAAGGACCAGGATGATCACCGCGGTCGGCATGATGCCGGGCAGGTCGACGTGGATGATCTTGCGGATCCGCGACGCGCCGTCGACCTTGGCCGCCTCGTACAGGGACTGGTCGATCCCGGCCAGCGCCGCCAGGTAGATCACCGCCGAGTAGCCGGCGGTCTGCCAGACGTCCGACCACACGTAGATGTGCCGGAAGTAGTCCGGATTGCCCAGCAGGTCGGGCTGGTCCACGCCGAAGAAGCCGAGACCGCGGCTGATGATGCCCAGGCGTGGCGACAGCATCAGGATGATCATCGACACGACGACGACGGTGGAGATGAAGTACGGCGCGTAGGTGACCAGCTGGACGGTCTTGCGGAAGAAGCCCTGGCGGACCTCGTTCAGCGCCAGCGCCAGGATGACGGCGATCGGGAAGCTGGCGATGACGGTGTAGAACGACAGCAGGAAGGTGTTCTTCACCAGGGACCAGAACACCGGATTGCTGAAGAACGCCTCGAAGTTCAGCCAGCCGACCCAGTCACTGCCCCAGATGCCCTGGACGACGTTGTAGTTCTTGAACGCGAGCACCGCGTTGGACATCGGGATGTACTTGAAGACCAGGAAGTACACCATCGGCGGGATGATCAGCAGGTACAGCTGCCAGTGCCTGCGCAGACTCCTGCGGAGCGAGAGCTTCGGGCGCTGCCTGCCGCGGGGTTTGGCCGTCGTGACCGGGGCCGGTGGTTGCAGGGTGTGCATGAGGATCTCCTCGGCTCAGCCGACTGGGGCCGACGGCAACGGGCGGTCGAGTCGAAAGGGTTTGCCGCCGATCAGGTCCACGGCGATCTTCTCCGCGCCGATCCGGATCACCACCGCGCGGTCGCGGTCGGCCGTGACGTCGACGACAACGCCCTCGGCGGGGGACCACGCGAGGTCGACGCCGATTCCGCCGCGGCCTCTGAGGCCGGAGACGCTGCCGGTGGTCCAGGCGGTCGGCAAGGCCGGCAGGATCTCCAGCTCGCCGGTGTGGCTCTGCAGCAGCATCTCGGCGATCCCTGCCGTCGCGCCGAAGTTTCCGTCGATCTGGAACGGCGGGTGCGCGCAGAGCAGGTTCGCGTAGACCCCCGCGCCGTCGCCGGTGTAGTCGCTGCCGGTGCCGTCGGTCAGGGTGAGGAGTTCCTGGAGTAGCCGGTGGGCAGCGCTACCGTCGCGGAGACGGGCGCGAAGGCAGACCTTCCAGGCCAGCGACCAGCCGGTCGCGCGATCGCCGCGCAGGTCGAGACTGCGGGTCGCGGCGGCCGCGAGATCGGCGGTGCCGTCGGGAGTGATCGAGTCGCCGGGAAAGAGACCGACCAGGTGCGAGACATGGCGGTGGTGCGGATCGATCTCCTCGTGCTCAGTGGCCCACTCGCCGAGCTGGCCCGAGCTGTGGATCGGAGGCTCGGGGATCCGCCGGCGGGCAGCGGTGATCCGCTCGACGAACGGCTCGTCCACTCCGAGCAGGTCGGCGGTTTCACGACAGATGCCGAACAGGTCGGAGATGAGCGCCAGGTCCATCGTCGCCGAGGTCGTCACGGAAGCGGGCGCACCGTCCGGTCCGACGAAGTCGTTCTCGGGCGAGGTGGACGGCGACGTACCGAGCGTTCCGTCCGGCAACTCGACCAGCCAGTCCAGGCCGAACTCGGCGGCCCCGCGCAGGACCGGCCAGGCCCGACGGAGGAACTCCTGGTCCTCGGTGAAGAGGTAGTGCTCCCACAGATGCCGGCAAAGCCACGCACCGGCCATCGGCCAGTTCGACCACTTCGGGTCACCGTCGACCGGGATGCTCCAGGCCCAGGCGTCGGCGTTGTGGTGGGCCGTCCAGCCGCCGCATCCGTACCGCTCTCGGGCGGTGACCAGTCCGGACGCGGCGAGCGACTCGACGTAGCGAAGCAGCGGCTCGTGACACTCCGACAGCCCGGTCGTCTCGGCGGGCCAGTAGTTCATCTCGGTGTTGATGTTCACCGTGTAGTTGGAGCTCCACGGTGGCCGCAGTTCTTCGTTCCAGATGCCCTGAAGCGTCGCCGGCAGACCGCCCGGGCGGGAGCTGCTGATCAGCAGGTAGCGCCCGTAGTTGAACAGCAGAGCCGCGAGACCTGCGTCGTCCGCGGTGGACGCGCGTCGTAGCCGTTCGACTGTCGGGAGGTCGTACACGGCTGGATCGGTGGGAAGGTCCAAGCGACAGGATCGGAACAGACGTTGGTGGTCGTCCAGGTGCTCCTGCCGAAGATCCTCGTGCTCGCGGGCCAGTGCTGCGGCCGCTCGTTCGTCCGCTGAGTCGCGGCATGCTTCCGGCGTACGGGTCGGTGTGACGTCCCAACCCGCGTAGCCGGTGTCGGTGGCCAGCACCAGAACGATCTCCGTGGCGTCGACGACCTCGAGCTTGTCGTCGGCGGCCTCGAGCGTGCCGTCGGAACGGATCCGGAGGACGGCCGCGGCGGCCATTCCGGCCGCCGGTCCGTCGGCGTACCGGATCGGATCCGGGTCGTTCACGTGCGGTGGGCTGACGTTGGCGGGGCATCGCGCCAGTAACCCGAGCCCGCTGGAACCAGTGGCAGCCGTCCAGTGCTGGAGTTGCGAGGTCAGTCGCGCGGTCAGCGTCAGTGATCCCGGTTGTGACCCGATCAGCCGTACCACCAGTACGCCGGCCGGTGCACTGACGAAGGCTTCCTGCCGGACCACGACACCGTCGTACTCGTACGACGACGTCGCCGTTGCCGTGTCGAGGTCCAGAGCGCGGCGATAGTCCACCACCTCCGCCGGCAAGGGAAGCCTGCCGTTGACCCGGACGTCGAGCAGCAGATCACCGAGCGGAAGGAAGGCCTGGGAGTGTCCGGCCTGCAGCGAGCGGGCCAAGGTCTCGGCCGTGCGGACATCGCCTTCGGCCACCGCGGCGCGGATCCGCTCGACGACGCCGGCGCCGATCTCACCGGCCGCGGTCCCGAGTGCTCGCGAGCTCTCCGGGCTGCCGGACCAGCACGTCTCGTCGTTCAGCGCCAGCCGATCGGTTCCGACCCCGCCGAAGCACATCGTCGCGATCCGCCCGTTGCCGAGCGGCATTGCCTCGAGCCAGTTGCCGGCCGGCGAGTCGTAGCGCAGCACGGTTTCGGAGGGGCCGGTGCGAGCTCGGCCCGAGGGCGTCTCACTGAGCTGCTGCATGCGCGTCAGACTCCTTCAGGGCGGTGAATGATCGGATGAATATTGGGACCATAGCTGCCTGTCGAGCGCGCGTCTATGTCCGATTCCGGTCACTGGTGGTCCAAACATCAGCTGAATTCCGGGTTCGTCTGGCGTACGCTGACCTTCCGCCCGGCGTACGAGGAGACCCTCATGACCCGTATCACCTCGGTCGACGTCGTCGACGTCCGCTTTCCCACCTCGCTGACCGCAGACGGGTCCGACGCGATGAACAAGGACGGTGACTACTCGGCTGCCTACGTCGTCCTGCACACCGACGACCCGGAGCTGCGCGGCCACGGATTCACGTTCACGATCGGACGCGGCAACGACCTGTGTGTCGCGGCGGCCGAGCAACGGGCCCGGCCCTTGGTGGGCCGTGACGTCGACGAGTTGGCCGCGGATCTCGGCGGGGTCTATCGCGACCTGCAGTCCGACTCGCAACTGCGGTGGCTCGGCCCGGACAAGGGCGTGGTCCATCTGGCGCTGGCCGCTGTCATGAACGCTGCTTGGGACCTGGCCGCTCGCCGGGCCGGCAAGCCGTTGTGGCGGTTTCTGTCGGACCTGAGCCCGACGGAGCTGGTCGACGCGGCTGACCTGCGGTACCTGTCGGACGTGCTGACTCGCGACGAGGCGATCGAGCTGCTCGCGGCCCGCCAGGAGGGCCGCGCGGAGCGGATCGCGGAGCTCGAGCAGAGCGGATATCCCTGCTACACGACGTCCGCGGGGTGGTTGGGATACTCCGACGACAAGTTGCGGCGCCTCTGCGAGGAGGCCGTTGCCGCCGGCTACCGGCACGTCAAGTTGAAGGTGGGCGCCGATCTGGCCGACGACATCAGGCGCTGCGGCATTGCCCGCGAGGTGATCGGTCCCGAAGGACACCTGATGATCGACGCGAACCAGGTGTGGGACGTGCCCGAGGCGATCGAGTGGGTCGGCCACCTGGCTTCCTTCGACCCGCTGTGGATCGAGGAGCCGACCAGCCCGGACGACGTGCTCGGTCATGCGGCGATCCGCAAGGCGGTGGCACCGGTCGGGGTGGCCAGCGGCGAGCACGGCATGAACCGGGTGCTGTTCAAGCAGATGTTCCAGGCCGAGGCGCTCGACTACTGCCAGCTCGACGCGGCCCGGCTGGGCAGCGTGAACGAGGTGCTCGCCGTCTATCTGATGGCCGCGAAGTTCGGCGTACCGGTGTGTCCGCACGCCGGTGGCGTAGGGCTCTGCGAGCTGGTCCAGCACCTGTCGGTCTTCGACTACGTGGCCGTGTCCGCCTCACTCGACAACCGCGTCACGGAGTACGTCGACCACCTGCACGAACACTTCGTCGACGCGTGTGTCGTCCGCGCGGGCGCGTACGTGCTGCCGACCGCACCTGGTTACAGTGCTGAGCTCCGGGCGAGCTCGCTGGCCGAGTTCGAGTTCCCCGGTGGCCGGTACTGGAGCGGTGGACAGCGGGCGGCGGTCGTGGCGTGACCTCGGGGAGATGATGGGCCGATGACGAGTACGCCGGGGATGTCGCAGACCGATGTCGTGGTGCAGGGCATCAAGAAGATCATCGTGGACGGCCGGCTGAAGGCGGGCGACAAGCTGCCGATCGAGAAGGACCTCGCCGAGGAGTTCGGCGTCTCGCGCGGCTCACTGCGCGAGGGGGTCCGGGCCTTGTCGATCATGGGTGTGCTGGAGACCCGGCAAGGCGCCGGCACCTTCGTGACCGCTCTCGACTCTTCGTTGCTGCTGGCTCCGATGGGCTTCGTGGTCGATCTGCAGGATCGCGCCGGCGCGGCCTACCTGCACACCGTACGACGGGTCCTCGAGACCGAGGCGGCCGCGCTCGCCGCGGTGCAGATCGACGAGAACGCGCTGCGCCGGGCGGACGCGATCCTGCGCCGTTCCGAGGAACAGTTGTCGCAGGACGAGCCCGACCACGAGGCCGTGCTCGAGGCCGACATCGCGTTCCATCACCTGATCGCGGAGGCGTCCGGCAATCCTGTCCTGGTCGCTCTCATCGACGCTCTGGGCACCAGGACGATTCGGTTGCGCCTCTGGCGGTCGATCAACCAGGAGGGCGCCGACGAAGCCACCCACGGCGAGCACCGCGCCGTACTGGAGGCCCTCGCCGCCCACGATCCCGACCGCGCCAGAGTGCGGATGGCCGCCCACCTGTTCGCCGTGGAGGACTACCTGCACACCCGCAACCCGTCCCCGGAGGCCCTGAGCCCGGAGCCACTGCCGGATCTCCGTGAGCCCGTCTGAGCCGGCGGGCAGAGATCGCGGAGGCAGGCCAGGACAGTGGCGAAGTGTGTCACCAGGAAGGGCGGGTCACGGGGTGTTGCTTCCCCGTGTTTCCTCCTTGTGGGCGAGTTCGGGCCGGTCCTTGCGGCGGGGCCACCACCAGTTGAGGTCTCCGAACCAGGCGACGAGGGCAGGGGTGAGGACGCTGCGGACGATGGTGGCGTCGAGGGCGATCCCGAGGGCCAGGGTGGTCGCGAAGATCTTCACATCGATCACCGGCACCGTGGACAGCGCCACGAAGGCCAGGAAGAGGATCAGGGCGGCCGAACTGACCAGGCGCCCGGTGTAGCTGAGGCCCGCGACGGTCGCTTCCGCTGTCGACAGGCCCGCGTCGTGCTCTTCCTTGATCCTCGACAGGATGAAGAGTTCGTAGTCCATCGACAGGCCGAACAGGAAGGAGAAAGCAGCCAGCGGCACCCAGAAGGTGATCGTGCCACTGGCTTCGGCACCGAACAGCGCTTGTGCTCCGAAACCCTGCTGCCAGATCAGCACCGTCAGGCCGTACGCCGCGCCGATCGACACCACGTTCTGGACGAGAGCCTTGATCGGCAGCCACACCGAGCGTAGGGCCCGGGCCAGGAGCAGAACGGTGACGACGACCACCAGGAAGAGCACCCAGCCGACGTTGCCGTAGATCGCAGTCACCGAGTCCGCGTCCTCCGCGGCGCTACCGCCAACAGTGGTCTCCGGTGCGGCCGCACGGATACGGTCGACGGTCTCGCGGCCTGCTGGTGTCGAGGGATCGTTGGTCAGGAGGACCGCCGCGAGTTGCTGATTGCCGCGACGCCACTGTGGTGCCTCCGGCGCGGCCACGGCCGCGACTCCGTCGACGGCTCCGACTGTGTCGAGGACTGCGGCGTCCGCGGTGAGGATCTCCACCGGCCGGAAGATCCCCGCGCTGATGCCGGCGTCGGTCGCGGTCCGGTAGGCCTTGGCAGCGGGATCAGCGCCTGCGGAGATCGCGGTCAGTTCCGGTGAGCCGAGCCGAAGACCAAGGGCCGGCGCGAACATCGCGGCAAGCACGGCGGTCGCCAAGAGGGCCGCGACGATGCGGTGCTTGACGACCAGACCACCGATTCGTCTCCACAGCCGGCTGTCCGCGTGGTGCCGCTTGCGACGCGGCCACTCCAGACGCGGTCCGATCGTCGCGAGGATCACCGGCAGAAGTGTCATCGCGATGGCGACACTGACCAAAGGGATCAGCAGGCCGCCGAACCCCACGCTGCGCAGGAACGGCACCGGTACGACGACCAGCGCGAGCAGGGAGACGGCGACGGTGACGCCGCTGAACATGACGGCCCGACCAGCGGTCGTCATCGCGGTCGCTACTGCCTCCCCGTTGTCCGCACCCGCGGCGCGTTCCTCTCGCCAGCGCATGACGATCAGCAAGGTGTAGTCGATCGCCACGCCGAGCCCGATCAGGCCGACGAGGTACTGCACGATGAACGAGACATCGGTAGTTGCCGACAGCCCCAGAATGAGCAGGAACGTCGTACTGATCGCGGCCGCCGCCATCAGCAGCGGGACGATCGCGAGGAGCGATCCGAACACCAGCGCGAGCACGATCATCGCGCCGCCGGCGCCGAAGGCGATCTCGACGATGATCGGCCGATCGGAGCCGCCACCGCCCTCGCGGAGCGCTTCGACTCCGGTCACCTGCAACGGCTGACCGGCGACCTGGGTGCTCGCCATCGTCGAGGTCAACTGAGGAAGAGCCGTCTCGTACGCCGCCGCGCCGGGCAGGACCGGTGGGTACACCAGGGCCACCGTCGTCCGGCGATCTGGACTGGTCAGGGACTTGGCCACCTCCGGATCTTCGGCGTCGAGGAAGGACACGACCCGCCAGCCCTCCGGCAGGCGGTCGAGTGCCGCAGCGAACTGCGAGCGCACCTGCTCGTCGTCGACGGACGAAGGAGCCGGAACGGATGCCACCACCGCCAGCGGGTCGATCACGCCACCGTTGTCGAACTCGGCCAGGATGCGCTCATTGGTCTCGTAGGCCGGCTGTCCTGGCAGTCCGAAGTCGTAACTCAGCCGATCGATCGTCGTCGGCGCCAGAACGCCACCGACGACAGCCAGAGCCACCCACCCCACGACAATCAGCCATCGCAGCCGTAACACCCCTGCCGTCCAACGCCGCATGACGAACCCGCCTCAGAATAAGGAACCTGATTCATGAGCGTACATCGGCAGGCCGTGGCCTCCGCAGAACTTATGCAAGCCCCGGATCGCGCCTCGAGGCGATCAGCTTGTGCAGCAGCTCGTTGAGTTGGTGCGCTTCGCCCGCCGTCATGCCGAGTGCTTCCGGCTGGTTGAAGGCCCGTACTGCGGAGCCTGCCTGCTCGAGTACCGCTTGCCCTTGCTCTGTCAGGGTCACCGGCACAGGTCGCCCGCGCCCGCCCGGACCCTGGCGAAGGAGCAGACCCCGCTCGACCAGTGAACCGATCAACTCGCCCATGCTCTGAGGACGGATGAGAACCCGGCGGGCTAACTCGGCCTGCGTCAGGCCCGGGGTGACAGCAAGTTGAGCCAGTACGCCGAACTGCACCGGCGTCAGCCGTTGCTCGGCGAAGAGAGCGTGAAAACCCTGGGCGACCGAGTGGTACGCCTGCACCAAGGTCCAGGCCGGCAAGCCGGCAAGGTCATCCGCCGTCCACTGCAGGTCGCCCACTGCTGGACGGTATCAGGAGGCGCCTCGGTCGTGAGCCTGGCTTACCGGAGCACCTTGTCGACGAACAGCGTCAGGTTGTTCGTCAGGCGGATGGTCTTCTCCTCCACCGAAAGGGTCTCGTCCAATCCAGGCTCGGTGGCCGCCTGCTTCTTGCCCCTGATGTACAAGGAGCAGGCCAGGTCGGTGCAGAGGTACTGCCCCACGGTGTTGCCCTGTCGTCCCGCAGCGCCTGACCGGCGCGCGGCCATCAGAACCACGCCGCCGCCGGTACGCGTCGTCATGCACAGCGAGCACATACTGCGGGACGTGAAGCCCCGACCAGCGCTCTTGGCCGCTTTCAGCGTGATGCCGATGAGCTTTCCGTCTCGCTCGGCCACCAGATAGCCACGGTCGGGGGCGCCGGGATCGCACCAGCCCAGGAAGTCGAGCTGGTCCCAGGGCTGCTCTTCCAGGTCTTTGGGCACGGTCAGCCGCTTCGCCTCGCCCTGGGAGCAGTTGACGAAGGAGCCGCGAATCTGGCTCTCGGTGATCGGTTGCATCTCTCGAAACTAGCTCTCCTATTATGGTTAGGCAAACGACTTATGCACTTAGTCAGAGGGGTCTTGACATCAGAGAGTGCAGCGCTGGTCAGGGGTGGGGACCTCGAGGTCGATCAGGTACTTGGCGAAGATGTCGTTGACGCAGGGGCTGGCGCCGCTCATGGCGATGATTGGTTTCCTGCTCAGGGGTGCGGGCTTGTTCGTCGTTGCAGTTGATGGCGAAGTTCGCGTCGAGGTAGTTGCGCCACTTGCCGTCGGCAGTCCGGCCGGCGAAAGTGTCGTAGATCGCGAGCAGCTTGTCGCCGCGTCGCTCTTTGGCGAGCCGGCGAATCCCGGTGATGATCTTCGGCCATTCGGAGGCCATGTAGAGCCCGGCGGTGATCCCGCCAGTGGCTTGGTTGAAGTTGAGCGTCCGGTTCTTGCCCGCCGGTACCGGCTTGTCGATGAGGGGACGGACGAGCTGCTGGAAGGCGGCGCCGGCCTGGCTCGGGTCGGTGCCGAGGGGGCAACCGGCCAGCTTGACGCATGAGGCGACCATCAGTTCGAAGGAGCGCTGGGACGCTTTCTGCTGGCTGAGCCGACGGGTGGCACCGTCCTGGCGAGGATCGGCAGCTCCGTCGAGGACCATGGCGCGGACCTTGTCGGGGAACATCTCGGCGTAGACCGCGCCGAGCCGGGTGCCGTAGCTCTGCCCACACCACGCGGGTCGAATCCGACGATGTCGAAACGGTCCACGACCGGCGACTTCTTGAGCAGGATCGAGGTGATGGCCGCCTGTGCCATGCCCGGCCCTCCTGGGCCGCCGGGATTGACCACGAGGGAGCCGATGCGCTCGTCGCGGCCACCTGAGGCCGGCACCCGCAGTACAGCCACCTGGGCGGTCTTGCCGTCGGGTTTGTCGTAGTCGAGCGGCACGGTGAGGCGGGCGCACTCGGCCGGGTCAACGAAGATCTTGTCGTCGTCGACGTTGGGCGCGTAGTCCGCGCACGACCCGAACGACAGGTCCTGGTTGTAGAAGCGCTCGAGCTGTGGCGACGCGTCTTTCGACTCCTCGGCAGGGGCAGCTGCAGGCTGGCTACAGGAACTCACCACCACCATCAACGTCGTACCTACGACGGCTGTGAATGCCTTCAGCACAAAGGTTTCATAGGTGCCTTTCTTGTCTGTCGGGCAGTGGGGTGGCCGTGAACACGCCGCCGGGGTCGTACGCACGTTTGAGGTCCAGCAACCGGGCCGTGTTCTGCCCGTAGGCGTGCGCGACCTGGTCCTGCTGGTCGGGGGTGAGGAAGTTGGGATAGCCACCGGGAAGCGCGTGCGGCGCCAAGTTCGAGCTGACGTCCTCGACCCAGGCCCGGTAGGCGTCGGGGTCCTCGTGCGCGGGTCGTCCGCCCGAGATCTCGAGGACGACGTGAGCGCTGCGCCGACCGAAGGCGGTCTGGTCAGCGCCGACGCGGGTGGCGGCGCCATGGAACTGCCGCACCCCGATGCCTGCTCCCGGGCCCGGACGCCGATCCGCGGCAGCGATCAGGATGTCGATGATGTCGGGGGTCAGCGTCGCCACCGAGCGTGTCCGCAGGTCCCAGTGCATTCCTGCCGGCACCTGCTGGTCGAACTGCTCCAGGAGGTCCCGCTGGGATGCCGGCCCCAGGGTGCTCGACAACGGGGTGCCCAGTCGCAGTACCCGGTCGAGGGCGGCGTCGGCCTGGTGTCGCTCTCCCGACCAGACCGGCACCGCGAGCAGGCACGGCCCGACCTCGGGAACGACCGTCAGCTCCATCAACAAGGTCAGACCGTCGGGTGCGCCGGCGATCAGGTCGGTGTAGCGGGCCAGGACGTCGCTCGCGTCGCTCCAGGGGAACAACACCAGGCCGCCGACCAGTCCGCGATCAGGGTGCAGACGGATCCCCATCTCGGTGACGACACCGAAGTTGCCGCCACCGCCACGCAACGCCCACAACAGTTCCGGGTCGTCGTCGGTCGACACGATCCGGCCGTCGGCCAGGACGACCTCGGCGGACAGCAGGTTGTCCGCCGCCAGGCCGGCAGTCCCCAGCAGTGGGCCGTACCCGCCGCCCAGGGTGAGCCCGGCCATGCCGACCACTCCCGCAGTGCCGGTGGCGACGTTCAGGCCGTACGGCGCTGCCGCCGCCACGACATCGGCAGCGCGAGCCCCGCCCCCGGCCACGGCCTCCCCGTCGGCGACCCACACCTCGCGCATGTCACCCAGGTCGATCACCAGACCGCCCTCGCGCAACGCCCGGCCGGCGAAGTCGTGGCCACCACCACGCACGGAGACCCCGACCCCACACTCGACCGCGGCGGTGATCGCTGCTGCGGTCTGGACCGCGTTGCGTGGCCGTACGACGACAGCCGGCCGTGCCGTGACGGCCTCGTTCCAGACCTGCACTGCTTCGGCGTAGGCGGAATGTCCCTGCGTGAATACCCGCTGCGCACCAAGACGCTGCTCAACGAGGTGGACCAGTGAACCGGTTGCATCTGCAGACCGCATGGAACGTCCTCTCGTGCGGGGGCAATTCGACAAGAGGACGGAACACCATGACGTAACGGCACACTCAAGTCCTGGTGATCTACGCCGTTGGTGGCTCAGCCGGTATCGCGGTGTACTGGGAACATGTCCTGGAGCACACGAGAGGTTGGCGAGTTGGCGGGTACCAGCCTGCGCACGGTGCGGCACTACCACGACATCGGGCTGCTGGAGGCCCCCGCGCGGGGAACCAACGGTTACAAGCAGTACGGCGTACGTCATCTGGTGCGGCTGCTGAGGATCCGACGACTGACCGAGCTGGGATTCTCGTTGGCCCAGATCGCCACGATGACTGCGTCCGACGACGACACAGCGACGTTGCTGCGCAGTGTGGACGCCCAGCTGGCGGACTCCATCGGCCGGCTGCAGCAGGCTCGTGTGGAGTTGGCCCAGCTCCTTGTCTCACCCGACACCGACCCGAGCACGCCCGCGGGGCTGGTGACTGTCGCCGACGAGGCATCGACCGATGCTGACAGCGCCTTCCTCGTGGTCATCGCGCAAGTGGTGTCAGCCCCGGTGCTGGACGCGTACGTGAGCATGCTTCGGGCCAAGCGCGACGACCCTCTCCTGCGTGAGTTCGAGTCGTTGCGTGCCGATGTCGACGAGGCGACCCTCGATGACCTGGCCGCTCGACTGCTTGCTCACAGGCACGAGTTGTACGTTGCTTATCCGGCGTTGCGGGACCTGACCTCCGAGTCCCCGGTTGGACCTGTGCGCTGTGCCCAAGCCATCTCGGCGGCAGTCGCGGAGCTGTACAACCCAGCACAGTTCGAGGTCCTGCGCCGCTGCACCCGGCTGCAGGAGGCGACCTCACACGCGACGCCCGAGACATCGCCGACCTTGCCCGGCGAACCGCTGTCGCTCAGCGCAGAAAATCAGTCAGCGCGCGGGTGACCGCCTGCGGGTTCTCCTCCGGTAGCCAGTGTCCAGCACCTGGCACCTCCACGGCGCGGCTGACGTTGGGAAGCAGCGGATCGGTTGCCGCGCGCATCGATTTCATAGACCCCTGTGCTGCCATCAGCAGGGTGGGTACTCGTACCGGACCCGATCGCCGGTTGTCCGTCTCGTCCTGACCCAGTGTTCGGTAGAGCTCGAACCCCGCGCGCAGCACCTGAGGACGTTCGTAGGTCCGGGCGAACTCGTTGATCTGCGCGTCGTCGAACGGTGAGGCAGTGGACGTCCCACCGTAGGCTCGACCTCCCTGCGCAACGTAGGGATAGAAGGCCGCCAGGTACTCGCGGACCTCGTCATCGACGAGCAGCTCCGGGATCGCTGCTTGCGAATGGAAGGCCAGATGCCAGCTGAAGGTCGAGTAGTCCTTGGCCGACAGGGTCGGTCCCGGCAGCGGATAGTCCATGTGGACGTAGCGGCTGACAGCGCCGGGGTCCTGCGCGAGGAGCTGGTAGGCGACCCCGGCTCCGAGGTCGTGAGCAGCGAGTCGAACGCCGTGCAGACCTTGTCTGTCCAGCCAGCCGGACAGGTACCTTGCGAGAGTCTTCTTGTCGTACGACGACGGGGCACCCCGAGAGTCACCAAGACCTGGCAGGTCCACCGCGTAGACCGTGAACCGCTGCGCCAGTTCATCCATGATCGGCCGGAAGCCGTACCACGACTGCGGCCAACCATGGAGCAGGACCAGCGGCGGGCCCTCTCCACCTTCGACATGGTGCATTTCGATGTCCTCGACCGGGCTGAAGACGTGCTTGAACGTCCGGTTGAACTGAGTGTCGTTGCGCGTGGCCGAGTCGTAGCCGCCGGCCGCGGTACTAGATACGCCGGTCCTGTCGGCGTCGGCGGTCCCCAGGGAGCAGCCAGTGGTGATCAGGGCCGTCAGCAGGCCCGCTGTCAGGAACGCGGCGACGCCGGAGCGGCGACGTGAAGTGGCTCGTGCTGTTGTCATGTTCTCAACACTCGCGACGGCAGTGCTGGAACCCAAGCTGTGTTGCCGATCTGCATCATGCCGCCCGGCAAGCCACGGGGGCGCGTCGAACCCCCGTACCAACGACGGCGATCAGTGCCGGGGTCTCCGACACACTCCCGCCCTAACCCCGACTTCGTAAGTTGAACAGCTCTCTACGATGCGACTGCGTTCTCGGTGCGGTCCAGGGGAGTGGGGCGGACCGAGTGGGGGGTGATGTGGTGTTGCAGGACCAGGGCGGCCGCCCCCAGCGCCGCGGCCTCGGTGCCGAGGTGAGAGATCTTCACCTGAGTGGGATGGATGGAGCGCAGGAACGAGGTCTGGTCGAGGCCGTCCTGGATCACGCGGGCGTAGATCGCGCCGGCATCGGTGAAGCCGGGGCCGGACAGGTGCACCTCGTCGAGATCCAGGATGTTCGTCAGGGTGACCACGGCGACGGCGAGGTGGGAAGCCGCCTTTTCCAGGAGTTGCCGGCACTGGTCGTGTCCACGGGCGGCGGCTTTCACGATCCGCCGGAAGTCGTTCCTGCCGTCGGCCTGGTCGAGCTGCAGTTCACTGACCAGCTCCGGTAGTCGGCGGGCGGCTCCCACCACAGCTGCGGGACCGGCGTACAGCTCCACGCAGCCGCGTCCGCCGCAGCGGCAGAGCGGGCCGTTCAGATCGAGAGAGGTGTGCCCGATCTCTCCGGCGTTCGAGGACATGCCGTGGAAGACCCGGCCGTCGGTCAGGATGCCGCAGCCGATGCCGTCGGCCATGTAGACGGTCGCCGTCACCGCCTTCTCGTCGGCTGCGCGGCGGCTGGTCCAGTGCTCGCCGAGCGCGGCACAGGTGGCGTCGTTGTCGATCAGAACGGGAAGCCCGCTGAGAGCCTCCAGCCGATCACGCAGGCGCAGGCCCGTCCAGGCCGACGTCGGCTGACTGCCCAGCAGGATGCCTTGCCGGCTGTCCAGCGGTCCGGGGCTCGCGACCCCCAGGCCCACCACCCGCGCTGGGTCCACCTGAAGATCGCGGACCAGCTTCGTGACCTGCCGGCCGATGGTGCGCAGGACGTCCTCGGGTTCGGTGTCGCGCGGTCCGTCGACCGTCAGCCGTCCGACGAGGTGACCGGACAGATCGGTCACCACGAAGGTGAGACGCTCGTAGTCCAGGCAGACGCCGACGGCGTACCGCGAGGCCGAGTTGATCGCGAGCAGGGTGCGTCGCTTGCCGCCGGTGGCCTCGCCGGTCCCCGCTTCGAGGACGAGCCCGTCGCTCATGATCTTGCGGACGATCATCGAAATGGCCGCCGGGGTGAGACCTGACAGCCGGGCCAGCTCGACCCGGCTGACCCGTCCGGCGGCCCGGATGTGATCGAGGATCACGCTCCGGGTGTGATCGGCCGACATCGTCGGCACCCGAGTGTTCATTGGCCTGCTCCTGTCGGATGACGCGGTCAGCGCAGCATCTCATGCCTGAGCTCTTCACTTAAACAATTTACTAAAGTAGGGTCCGGCGCACGGTGCGCCCGTCGTGCCGCCGCCCGACAGGAGGGATCCACCGTGATCTTGCGCAACGCGATGGCGCGCGGAGTGTGCGCCGGCAGTCTTCTTCTGGCGCTCGCGGTCGCGAGCTGCACCGCCCCACCGGCCACCAACTCAGGCGGTGGTGGTGGGACCGGCACCGGCGACGTCCTTCAGGTGTACGGCGGCGGCAGCGGCCAGTTCGTGGAGAACTACAACCCGTTCTCGCCGACCGTGCTCGGCGGGGTGCAGGGGATGATCTACGAGTCGCTGTTCTACTTCAACGACTTCGCGCCGCTCGGTACCGCGGCGGTCCCCGTGCTCGGCGAGAGCTACGCGTTCAATCCGGACGGCACCGTCCTGACCGTGAAGCTGAAGTCCGGGCTGACCTGGAGCGACGGCAAGCCGCTGACTGCCGAAGACGTCGCCTTCACCTTCACGACCATCCACGACACGCCGGAGCTCGACACCACGGGCAACGCGCCCACGGCCAAGGTGACGGCGGAGAACGAGGTCACGCTGACCTTCACCAAGCCCGCCTTCGCCGAGGGGCCGACCGTGCTCGGCGGAACCTGGATCGTGCCCAAGGCAACCTTCTCCGCGATGAAGAACATCGCCACCGATCCGAACCTCAAGCCGGTCGGCAGCGGCCCGATGAAGCTGAGCACCTTCACCGCGCAGTCGTACCTGTTCGACAAGAGCGAGTCGTTCCGGCAGGCCGGTGACGTCAAGGTCCCGGGGATGCGGATGTACTCGCTGTCGGGCAACCAGGCCGCCACCGACAAGATGCTCAAGGGCGAGCTCGACTGGGCCGGTATCTTCATTCCGGACGTCGACAAGGTGCTCAAGCCGTTCCCGAAGATCACTTACAGCCCTTCCGGCAGCCAGCAGGTCGTCCTGACCACCTGCTCCAACGCCAAGCTCGGGTGCACCGGGCCGCAGACCAGTCCGGTCGTGCGGCAGGCGATCTCGGCCGCCATCGATCGCGAGCAGGTCAACAAGCTCGCGTACTACGGCCGCGGCAAGCAGGTCTCGCCGACCTTCGGTCTGATCGGCCGCGACGACAAGCTGATCTCCAGTCAGTTCACGCCCCTGCCGATGACCCCGGATGCCGCCAAGGCGAAGTCGCTGCTGGAGGCCGACGGCTGGAGTCTGGGGGCTGACGGCATCTATGCCAAGGGCGGCCAGCGGCTGAGCATCGACGTCATGGTGACGGCGGGCTACACCGACTACATCGCGGCGCTCGATGTCATGAAGCAGCAGGTGCAGAAGGCCGGGATCGAGTTCAAGCCGCAGCAGCAGGCCAACGCCGAGGTACTCAGCGCGCGGGGTCTGGGAAAGTTCCAGGTGACCGTCGACGGTGTCTTCCAGGGACCGGTCGCCGATCTCTACTACCCGTACAACACGATCTTCAACTCCAAGCAGGCCACGCCGGTCGGTAAGTCCGGCAACCCGTACGGCAACGTGGCGAAGTTCTCCGACCCCGAGGTCGATGCTGCGATCAAGGCCGCCGGCGGGACGCAGGACGTCGCCGAGAAGGCCGCGCAGTACGCGAAGATCCAGGCGAAGGTCGTGCCGGACCTGCCGTACGTGCCCATCGTCGACAACCCCAGTTTCGGCTTGCACAGCTCCGCCAAGTACACCGGCTGGCCCAGCGAGCAGGACGCCTACGCCCACGGCAGCCCTGGTGGGGCCGGCGCAGCGCAGACACTCCTGCGGCTGCAGCCGGTGAAGTGAACCGTGCAGATCGTCAGGAAGCTCGTCTTCTACCTGGTCGCGTTGTTCGTCGCGGTCACTCTCAACTTCGCCATTCCCCGCCTGCTGCCAGGTAATCCGGTCGATATCCTGCTGGGCAAACTGGCCATCCAGGGCCCCGTCGCGCCGGAGACCCGGCGCTCTCTGGAACTGCTGTTCGGTGCCGACTCGTCGGTGTCGCTGTGGCGGCAGTACGTCGACTACCTGCACAGTCTGGGCAGCGGCGATCTCGGGGTTTCGGTCACCTACTTCCCGACGCCGGTGGTGACCGTGATCGGGTCGGCACTGCCCTGGACCCTGGCGCTGGTCGGGCTGACCACGGTCATCACCTTCGCGGTCGGGATGGTGCTCGGCACCATCGCGGGGTGGCGCCGCGGCACCTGGGTCGACTCGCTCATCCCGTCGACCACGGTGCTCAACTCGTTGCCGTACTTCTGGCTCGCGCTGGTCCTGGTCTATCTGCTGTCCGTCACCGCCGGGGTGTTCCCGCTCGGTGGTGGGTACGACGTCCGCAGTACGACCCCGGGGCTGTCCTGGGCCTTCGTCGGCAGCGCTCTGTACCACGGGTTCCTGCCCGCGCTGACGATCGTGATCAGTTCGATCGGGGCGTGGATCCTGGGCATGCGCAACATGATGGTCTCCACGCTGTCGGAGGACTACGTCATCACGGCCGAGGCCAAGGGCCTGAGTCCGCTGCGGATCATGATCACGTACGCCGCCCGGAACGCGGCGCTGCCCTCGCTGGCCGGCTTCGCCATCTCGCTGGGGTTCGTCGTGGCCGGCTCGGTGGTGATGGAGCAGGTGTTCTCCTACCCGGGGATCGGCAACGCGTTCCTGCTCGCCGTACAGAACAACGACTACGCCCTGATGCAGGGGCTGTTCCTGGTGATCACCATCGCGGTGCTGGGCGCCAACCTGATCGTCGATCTGCTGTACCAGTTCATCGATCCGCGGACCCGCGCGCGGGCGGAGTGAGGAGGCGCTGATGATTCCCGAAACGATGACGGCGGCGGCCGACCGCCAGCCCGACGGGGCCGTGGACGGCTCAGCGGTGGGATCGCCGGGTCCGTCGACGGCGACCAACGGATTCGCCTGGCGGAGGTTGCTGACGGCAAAGTTCGTGATCGGCTCCGCGATCGTCGTGGCCACGGTGCTCTTCGGGGTGATCGCGCCGCTGTTCGTCCAGGATCCGCGCGCGATCGACGACGTCGGGCTGAGCGCGCCGAGCGCGGAGCACTTGCTCGGTACGACGCAGATCGGTCAGGACGTGTTCGCCCAGCTCGCCTACTCGACCCGTGGGTCGCTGGTGATCGGTGTCGCGGTGGCGTTGATGGTGCTCGTTCTGTCCGCTGTCGTGGGTATTCTCGGCGCCTACCTCGGCGGTGTGGTCGACGAGGTGTGCTCACTGCTGTCGAACGTGATGCTGGTCATCCCGGGTCTGCCCCTGGTGATCGTGATTGCCAGCTACGTGCAGAACAAGTCCGTCGTGCTCATCATCCTGGTGCTCGGGCTGACCGGGTGGGCCGCCGGTGCCCGCGTTCTCAGGGCGCAGACCCTGTCCCTGCGCAACCGCGACTACGTGCTGGCCAGCCGGGTCGCCGGCGAACGCCCGTGGCGGGTGATCGGTGTGGAGATCCTGCCCAACCTGCTGCCGGTGATGTCGTCGGGCTTCGTGTTCGGCATCGTCGGCGCGATCCTCGCCGAGGCCGGGCTGTCGTTCGTGGGCATCGGCGCGACGGGTTCGCTGACCTGGGGCACGATGCTGGCGAACGCCGGCAACGGGCAGGCCCTGTTGTTCGGTGCCTGGTGGTGGTTCGCGCCGCCGGGGCTGATGATCGCGGCGCTGGGGGCGGGACTGTCCCTGATCAACTTCAGTCTCGACGAGATCATCAATCCCAAGCTGCGCGTCCATCGGGCGCCGCGCGGACGCCGTACGGAACGAACGGAGGCCGGCGCGTGACCACCGCATCGGACGGCGTACTGCTGGAGGTCAAGGGACTGGTCGTCGACTACGAGGGGCGTGAGGTCGTGCACGCCGTCAAGGAGGTCGACCTCGAGTTGCGGCGGGGCGAGATCCTCGGACTGGCCGGGGAGAGTGGCTGTGGCAAGTCGACGCTCGCGTACGGCGTGACGCAACTGCTTCGTCCACCGGCGGTCATCACGGCGGGCAGTGTCGTCTTCCACGACGAGGTCGAGGGACCCATCGACGTGCTGTCACTGGCCGGCAAACCGCTGCGGTCGTTCCGCTGGAGCAAGGTCGCGATGGTGTTCCAGGGAGCCATGAACTCGCTCAACCCGGTGATCTCGATCCGGGCGCAGCTCGACGACGTCTTCACCACCCATCGCCCGGGACTGAACAAACAAGGCCGGCGGGCTCGTGCGACCGAGCTCCTCAGGCTGGTCGGGGTTCCGGCGGACCGGCTGGACGGGTACGCCCACGAGCTGTCCGGCGGGATGCGGCAGCGGGTGATGATCGCGATGGCGCTGGCGCTCGATCCGCAACTGGTGATCATGGACGAGCCGACGACCGCGCTCGACGTGGTCGTGCAACGCGAGATCATCGCCGAGATCACGCGGCTTCGCGAGGAACTGGGGTTCGCGGTCGTCTTCATCACCCACGACCTCCCGTTGCTGCTGGAGATCAGTGACCGGATCGCGGTGATGCGGGCCGGTGAGATTCTCGAGCTGGCGACCCCCGAGGAGCTGTACTTCGCGGCCCGGCACCCGTACAGCCGGCAACTGCTCGCGTCGTTTCCCAGCCTGACCGGCGGAGCGGGATCGCTCGACCGTTCCGGAGGGCCGGCGGCGCCGGCTGTCGAGAGGAGCCCGTCATGACGACCCTGTCCGCCGTCGATCTCGGCAAGGACTTCAGGTTGCACCACGGCCTGCAGCGCACGACCGTGCACGCGGTGCGGAACGTCAGTTTCGAGCTCCTGCCGGGCCGCACGGTGGCCTTGGTCGGCCAGAGCGGCAGCGGCAAATCGACGGTCGCCCGGATGCTGGCCCAGCTGGAGAAGCCGACCTCGGGACGGATTCTGCTGGACGGGGAGCCGATCTCGCGCCGGCGGGCCGGGGCCCGGGCCTATCGGCGTACCGTCCAGATGGTGTTCCAGGATCCCTTCGCCTCGCTGAACCCGTTCCACTCCGTCGGTCACCACCTGCGCCGGCCGCTGCTGCTGCACGGCAAAGCCTCCGGTACCGAAGACACCCGGGCGAAGGTGATCGAACTGCTGGAGCGGGTGCAGTTGACACCAGGCGCGGATTTCGTCGAACGGCGACCGCACGAACTGTCCGGCGGACAGCGCCAGCGGGTGGCGATCGCCCGCGCGCTCGCACCCTCGCCGAGCATCCTGATCGCCGACGAGCCGGTGTCGATGCTGGACGTCTCGGTCCGGCTGGGCGTCCTCGAGCTCCTCGCCCGGCTGCAGCGGGAGGAGCAGCTCGCGGTGCTGTACATCACGCACGACCTGGCGACCGCACGCCACTTCTCCGACGAGATCATGGTGATGTTCGACGGCGAGGTGGTGGAGGCGGGGCTCCCGGACGACGTGATCTTCCGGCCCCAGGCCGCGTTCACCCGATCGCTGGCCGCCGCCGCCCCGGATCCGGCCCGGCATCCGCGGTTCGTCGAGGCCGCGACTCGGTACGCGAACAGCAAGGAGCGACAGTGAGCACTGTGGGTTTCGTCTTCGTCCGGCAGGTCGGGGCGCCGCGCTTCGAGGCGTTCTTCAACGAGATCCTCAGCGGGCTGGAAGCCGTTCTGGTGCCGGCCGGGACCGAGCTGCTCGTTCAGACCGTCGAGGACACCGCGCAGGAACTGGCGGTGTACCACCATTGGCACACGACCGGAGTGGTCGAGGCCGTCGTACTCAAGGACATTCGCGACGACGACGACCGCATTCACCAACTGACCGAGCTCGGCCTGCCCTTCGTCCTGCTCGCGGACGTCACGCAAACGGGGGAGTACGCCGCTCTGCGCAGCGACAACGCGCAGGCGATGCGTGACTCGGTGGCGTTCTTCGCGCGACGCGGTCACCGCGTCGTCGCCCGGGTCAGCGGACCGGCGAGCCTGGTGCACTCGCAGATCCGGACCGAGGCCGGCCGGGAGGAAGCCGCCCGGACCGAGCTGCGGATCACTGTTGCCGAAGGCGACTACTCGACCCAGAGCGGGTACGACGCGACCGAGGAACTGCTCGCGCTCACGCCGAGGCCCACCGCGATCGTCTACGACAACGATCTGATGGCGCTCGGTGGGCTGGAGGCCGCAACCCAAGCCGGTGTCGCCGTGCCGGACGATCTGTCGATCCTTGCGTGGGACGACTCGGTGGCCTGTCAGTTGGTGGTCCCGACGGTGTCCGCGCTCAGCCATGACGTCCAGGAGATGGGCGAGCAGTTGGGCCAGGCACTGCTGGCCCTCACGCAGGACCACCGCGCGCTGTCGTTACAGGCGTCTCAGCCGGTCATCGTCGAGCGGGAGTCGACGGCCGGTCCGGAGGCCATGCCGAAGGATGCAGCCGATCGTGCCCTGGACACGGCCGGCTGACGCTGTCGAAGGAATCGCCGCTGTCCGACCTGTGAGGAGAAGTCATGTCCGACGATGCGAGAGATAGGGCCAGCGGAGATCGCGGCCGGCGGTCGGGACCGCAACGCGCGCCCAGCCGGCGACAACTCCTGGTCGGCGCCGGCACGGCCGCGGGTGTCGCCGCCGTCTCGGCGACAGGCGCTCTGCCGGCTGCCGCCGACTCCGCGGCCTCCCCTTGGCCGCGACAGGAGTTCGTCACGGTCCGCGGAGGTGAGTTCTGGCTGAGCCGCCGCCGCTGGCGGTGGACCGGTACGAACTGCTACTACCTGCACAACAAGTCCCACTACATGATCGACAGCATGCTCAACAACGCCAAGGCGATGTCGCTGGAGGTGGTCCGGGCGTGGGCCTTCTTCGACGGAGAGGGCGAGGGAGCGCTGCAACCGGCGCCGTACGAGTACGACGACGACGCCTTCGACGCACTGGACTACACGATCTACAAAGCCGGTCAGCTCGGTCTGAGGCTCGTGCTGCCCCTGGTGAACAACTGGCCGGACTACGGCGGTATGCGTCAGTACGTCGACTGGTTCCTCGCGTTGCCGGACGACAGCTACGGGGCCGCGGTCAACCACGACCGCTTCTACACCGATGACGACATCCGCCGGTGCTTCCTCGGCTGGGTGCGCCACGTGATCGAGCGCCGCAACCCCTACACTGGACGGCGCTATCGCGACGAGCCGGCGATCATGACCTGGGAGCTCGCGAACGAGCCACGGAACCGGTCGGATCCCACCGGGCACGGCGTGCTGCGCTGGGCGTCCGACGTGAGTCGCGCGGTCAAGCGACTCGCGCCCCGGCAACTGGTTGCCGTCGGCGACGAAGGGATGGGCTTGCGTCCGAACGACCCGGACTATCCGTACAGCACCTACGAGGGGAACCGCTGGCTCGAACTGTCGGCGCTGCCGGCGATCGACTACGCGACCGTCCACCTCTACCCGCAGAGCTGGGGCCGGATCCCCGCCGACGGTGTGGATCCGATCGACTGGGGCCGCCGATGGATCACCGATCACGTACGGCTCGGCCGCGACCGGCTCCGTAAGCCGGTAGTACTGGAGGAGTTCGGCCTGGAGATCGAGGAGAGCAAGGGAGTTCCCGATCTGGCCACCCGCAATCGCGGCTACGACCAATGGCTCACCGATTTCGAAGGTGCCGGCGGCGCCGGCACACAGTTCTGGATCCTGACCGCGTTGACCGATGCGGGCATCCCGTACGACGACTACGACGGTTACCGCGTTCTCTATCCCAGCGACACTGCCGAGCTGATCTCCCGGCACGCCCGCTCCGTCAGCCGTTCCTGAGCCACCTTCAGCTCCTGGAAGGATCACCTTGACCCGTCTGTCACTGCACGCCGAATGGACCCTGCATCCGATCGCCGGCCCGCTGCCGACCGGGCTCCCGTCCGCGGTGCCGGCGACCGTGCCCGGAACGGTTCACACGGACCTCCTGGCGGCCGGCTTGATCCCGGACCCTTACCTGGACCGCAACGAGCACGATCTGCTGTGGATCGGCGAGTCGGACTTCGCCTACCGCCGGACCGTCCAGATCGATGCCCTGGGCCCCGACGAGCGGTTGGACCTGGTGGCCGAGGGCCTGGACACGTTCGCCACCGTGCTGGTCAACGGCCGGCGGGCCGGAGCGTTTCGTAATCAGCACCGGTCGTACCGGATCGACCTGCGGAGCCTCGTGCACCCTGGTGCCAACGAGGTGGGGATCGAGTTCGCCTCGGCACTGCGCAGCGCACGGGAAGCCGAGGCCCGGCTCGGCGCTCGCCCGTACGTCGGAAACGCGCTGCCGTACAACGCCGTCCGCAAGATGGCCTGCAACTTCGGCTGGGACTGGGGACCGGTCGTGGTGACGGCCGGGATCTGGCGACCGTTGTGGTTGCACCGCTGGAGCGGCGCCCGGATCGCCGAGGTCCTGCCGCAGGTCACGGTCGATGCCGAGGGCAACGGCGTCGTCAGGTGCCGGGTCGAGCTCGAGCGCACCGATCACGCTCGGGTCGAGTTGAGGGTCAGGGTCGTCGGGCAGGATCCCGGCACCGGACAGACCTCGCTCGGCAGTGCTCACGCCGAGACAAGCTTGACCGTCACCACGACCGACGCCGAAGTACGGCTCGACGTGCCGGACGTGGAGTTGTGGTGGCCGCGAGGCCACGGCGCGCAGCCGTTGTACCAGCTGGAGGTCGATCTGCTGCGGGACGGCGAGCGACTCGATTCCTGGTCCCGTTCGATCGGCTTCCGGACCGTCGAGGTCCGCGTCGAGCCGGACGAGTTCGGGACCTGCTGGGAGTTCGTGGTCAACGGGCGCCGGATCTTCGTCAAGGGTGCGAACTGGATCCCGGGCGACTGTTTCCTGCCCCGGTTCGGCCGGCCGCAGTACCAGGCGAGGATCCAGGACGCGATCGACGCCGGGTTCAACCTGCTCCGGGTCTGGGGCGGCGGGATCTACGAGGACGACGACTTCTACGACCTGTGCAACCGGGAAGGACTGCTGGTCTGGCAGGACTTCCCGTTCGCGTGCGCGGCGTACGCCGAGGCGCCGGAGCTGTGGTCGGAGGTCGAGGCGGAGGCCCGCGAGAACGTCGTACGGCTGGCTCCGAATCCGTCGCTCGTGGTGTGGAACGGCAGCAACGAGAACATCGAAGGCTTCTACCACTGGGGCTGGCGTGAGCGACTCGGTCCGGACACGGACTGGGGGCTCGGGTACTACGAGAAGCTGCTGCCAGGCCTTCTCGCCGAGCTCGACCCCGGCCGGGCCTACCTGCCCTCCAGCCCGTGGAGTCCGGGCAGACCGGACGATCCACGCAATCCGGATCACGGTCCGGTGCACAGCTGGGAGGTGTGGAATCGCCAGGACTACCGCGCCTACCGCGACGACACCCCGCGGTTCGTCGCGGAGTTCGGCTTCCAGGGGCCGCCCAACTGGGCGACGCTGACCGAGGCCGTGCATGATCAGCCCCTGCGACCGGATTCTCCGGGCGTGGTCTCGCATCAGAAGGCCGACGACGGCAACGGCAAGCTGCTGCGAGGTCTGGGCGACCATCTACCCGTTCCGGACCTCATGGAGCACTGGCACTTCGCCACCCAGTTGAACCAGGCGCGAGCGATCACGTACGGCGTTGAGCACTTCCGGTCCCATGCTCCGCGAACCAGCGGATACGTGATCTGGCAGCTCAACGACTGCTGGCCGGTGACGAGCTGGTCCGCGGTGGACAGCGCTGGAAGGCGCAAACCGCTGTGGTACGCGCTGCGGGCGCTGAACGCCGAGCGCCTGCTGTCCTTCCAGCCGCGACCGGACGGGCTGAGCCTGATCGTGTCCAACGACACCGCCGAGGAGTGGGCGGCTCGGCTGCGGTTGTGGCGGGCAGGATTCGACGGAACCACGCAGGAGGACCAGTACGTCGACGTGGTGGTGCCGGCGTTCGGCAGCAGGACGGTTCTCCTGGACAACCTTCTGACCAAAGTCGAGCGCCCGGAGTCGGCACTGTTGCTGGCTTCGGCCGACGGCGTCCGCCGGGCCCTGTGGTACTTCGGCGAGGACCCAGGACTCGACCTGCGCGAGCCGGTACTCGAGGTCGCGGTCCGTCCGACGCCGGCCGGCGTCGTGCTCGAGGTGACGGCCGGCACCTTCGTGAAAGACCTGGTCGTCAACGCGGACCGCCTGCATCCCGGCGCTCGCGTCGACGACAACTTGATCACTCTGCTGCCGGGCGAGCGGCACTCCTTCGTCCTCACCCTGCCGGACGCGGTGCGGCTGCCGCCGCGCGACCGATGGGACCCGTTCGCCCTGCTCACCGCGAACCACTTGATCCAGGCCCAGCTGAACCGCTGAGGCTGTCACTCACGCCACGGATTCCCGGAGGACTCGTGCCCACCTTTTTCGACATCCGCGACCACGGCGCGGTCGGTGACGGCGTCAGCAACGACGCGAAAGCCATCCAGGCCGCCATCGACGAGTGCACGACGCGCGGGGGCGGTACGGTCGTCGTACCCGCTGGTGCGGTGTATCTGGCCGGTTCGATCGTGCTCAGATCCAACGTCGAGCTGCACGTCGAACGCGGCGCCACGCTGCAGTGCAGCGGCGACTGGACCGACATCACCGAACGATCGACCGTCAGCGCGCTGTCCGGCGGCGTCATCACTCCAGAGACTGTGGAAAGCGGCCAGTTCATCACCGCGCACGGAGCCGAGAACGTCGCCATCACCGGTGCCGGCACGATCGACGGCGGCGGTCGCCACTACGTGCTGGAGAACCTCGGCCCGATCTACCGGATGCCCAACGCCCGGCCGTTCACGGTCTTCCTGATCGGCTGTACGGACGTGACCATCACCGACACGCTGTTCCGCGACGCCGCGTTGTGGACCGTACGGCTCACCGGCTGCGAGAGCGTGCTGATCCGCGGGATCCGGATCCGCAACGACATGCTGCTGCCGAACGCCGACGGCATCGACCTCGACCACTGCCGGCGGGTCCGGGTCAGTGACTGCGACATCCGGTGTCCGGACGACGCGATCTCGCTGAAGACCTGTGAGGAGTTTCCCGACGCCGGGCCCTGCGAGGACATCACGGTGACCAACTGTGTGCTGGAGTCCCGGTCCAGCGCGCTGGTCATTGGGGTCGACGTCGTGCAGCCGATCCGCAACGTTGTCGTCAGCAACTGTGTGATCCGCGACAGCCATCGCGGACTGTCGGTCAATCTGGGCCAGAAGACGCAGTTCGAGAACATCCTGTTCACCGGCATCGTGGTCGAGACCCGGATCGACGACGACGCCTGGTGGGGCCGGGGTGAACCGATCTACGTGTCCGCGATGCCGTGGCACGACGAGGTCGGGACGGTGCGCAACGTGCGTTTCGTCAACATCCTCGCCCGCAGCGAGAACGGCGCGTACGTCGAAGGGTTCGAGCGCGGACTGATCGAGGGAATTCTGCTGGACAACGTCCGGATCGAGCTGGAGCACCGCGGTGAGCTGGCGGGGGGACGCTACGACCGCCGGCCGTACTCCGGCGCCGGCGAGATCGTCGACCACCCGACGGCCGGCTTCTACGTGAAGAACGCCGACGACGTGACCCTTCGCAACTGCGAGGTGGTGTGGGCAGGAGAGTCACAGCCGTGGCACGGGCCGGCTGTCGAGACCGTGAACGCCGGCGTCGTGGTCGAGGGGTTCCGCGGTGACTCGGCCCGTCCTGGGGAGATCCCGGCAATGGTGAGGAGCTGAAGCATGACGACCCCACGCACACCGGTCACGCCTGGAGCGAGTCCGGCGGCCCAGGAGTTGCTGACGTACCTGTACGAGATCTCCGGGCGGAGGACCTTGACCGGTCAGCACAACACGCCACGGGAGCTGTCGGCGTACAGCGAGCAGGTCACCGAGATCACGGGACGGACCGCCGCGGTCTGGGGCCAGGACTTCGGGTTCTCCGAAGACGGCGACATGGACGGGATCGAGTTCCGCCCGCAGATCGTCCGGGAGGCGATCCGGCAGCATGCTGCGGGCCGAGTGATCACGCTGATGTGGCACGCGGTCCGGCCGACCTCCGAGGAGCCGGTCACCTTCAAGGGCGACATCTGCCGCGGTGCTCTGGAGCAAACGGACTGGGACGCGTTGTTCGTCGAGTCCTCCGAGGTACACGGTCGATGGATCCGGCAGGTCGACGTCATCGCCGCTCTGCTGGCGGAGCTCCGTGATGCCGGTGTCCCGGTGCTCTGGCGGCCGTACCACGAGCTCAACGGCGACTGGTTCTGGTGGTGCGGCCGACCGGGTCCGGGTGGGCACGCACGGCTGTACCGGATGATGTTCGAGAGGTTCACCCAGGTCCACCAGCTGACCAACCTGGTCTGGGTCTGGAACGCCAGTCCACCGAACAGCGACAACGTGCAGCCGTACGCCGACTTCTATCCCGGCCACGACGTGGTCGACGTCCTGGCCACCGATGTCTACAACAACGGCTACGGCCAGGACCACTACGAGGAGCTGCTCACCGTCGCCGACGGACGGCCGGTCGCGCTGGGCGAGGTCGGTGTGATGCCGACTCCCGAGCTCCTCGAAGCGCAGCCGCAGTGGGTCTGGTTCATGACCTGGACGAACTTCCTGACCAACGCCAACACTCCTGAAGCTGTCCGCGAGCTGTACGCCGGCGCTCGGACCCGGACCGAACCACGGTCTGCGATGTGATGGTGCGAGGGTCAGAGGGGCGTGCGAAACGTGCCGTCAGTGGCGAGCTCGAGCAGCAGGCGGCGAGCAGCCAGGATGCTCGCTTCGTCCTCCTCGCCGTACAGGACCGCGGCGGCGACCCCCTCGGCGGCTCGGCGCACGATCTGGATGCGCTCGGTGCTGAGTCCGTCCAAGGCGAACTGCTCGCTCCACCACACATTGTGCTTCTCCACGACGGTGGCCACCGCCGGGATCGTGTACAGACCGCTCCAGTTCGGCGCTGACGTGACGTCGCGCGCGTCCAAGGCGTCGGCACTTCCTGCGCAGAGTGCGCGAACGTAGGCACGCAGCATCTTGCCGGGGTAGTTCTCCGACAGGTCGAGATGGCTGAGCACCGACTCGCGGAAGCGTTCGTACGCGTCCTCCACCACGGCGATCACCAGTTGATCCCGATTGCCGAAGTGGTGGATCAGACCGCTCTTGGAGATGCCGGCGACCGAGGCCACCTGAGCCAGGGTGACCGCGGCGCCTCTTTCCAGGATCACCTGGGTGGCTGCATCGAGCGCCGCGCGCCGCGTGCGTTCGGTGTTCCGCGTTTGTCGCCCCTCAGCCATAACATCACCCGTCGGACGTCGAGATTGCCGGTCAATTGGTCGCTGTCACCGTACCGGCGAGCGGCACGGCTCGTGGTCAGTGCCGGGGTTCGTGCTCGGGTTCTTGCGCGTGGTCCGCCGCGAGATCTTGGTTGGCGGCGGCGCCCCGGAGGGTGACGAGGGCCCAGAGCGCGGCGAGGACCATGATCCCGGCACCGGCGATGCCGGTGACGGTGATCGCTTCGGTGAACGCGCCCTCGGCGATCCTGAGGATGGACGCTCCCGTGCTGCCGCCGACCTCGCCGGCCACCAGCAGAGCTTCGGCCATCGTCGACGACGCCCGCTCGGCCAGGGCCGCCGGGAGCTGAAGCGCATCGGTGTCGGCGCTGACGCCCTTGGTGTACCAGGCGACCAGCACCCCACCCAGCACCGCCGTACCGAGCGTCGTACCGAGCTCGTACGCGGTCTCCGAAGTCGCGGCGGCCTGCCCGGCCCGCTCGGGCTTGACGGAACTCATGATGATGTCGTTGCTCAGCCCCAGGCCCATGCCCGCGCCCAGCGAGACCAGCGCGAGGGAGGTGGCGGTCAGCGCGGGGCTCGAGGTCGGCGTCAGGAAGATGGTCAGCAGGAAGCCGGTGGCGGCGATCAGGAGCCCGGCGGTGATGACGTACGCGGGGAGGATGCGCCGGACCAGGCTCGCCGCGACGAATCCGGCGGTCGCGGCAACGATTGCCTGGGGCAACAGCCACAGGGAGGCCTGGAGCGGGCCGAGACCGAGGACGAGCTGGAGATGCTGGACGAGCGCCACCAGCGCGCCGACCATCGCGAAGATCGACAGCAGATCCGCGATGACGGCTCCGCGGAAGTAGCGCACCTTGAACAGCCTGACCTCCATCAGCGGGGTGGGGAGCCTCAGCTGCCGCCTGATGAATGCAGCGACCGCGGTCACGCCGACGACGAGAGCAGCGATCCCCAGAGCGGTGTCCTTGCCGCCGGTGAGGGACTTGATCGCGTAGACCACGCCGATCATGCCGACCAGGGAGAGGACGACGCTGAGGAGGTCGATCCGGTGCAGCTCGGGATTCCGGCTCTCGGGCAGCAGGAACGGGCCGAGCAGGAGCAGGAGCAGCATGACCGGGATGTTCATCAGGAACGCGGCCTGCCAGCTGAACGTCTCGATGACCCAGCCGCCGACGATGGGTCCGACCGCGGCTCCTACCGAAGCCATCGCGCCCCACACGGCCATCGCGTAGCGACGCTGCTGGCGATCGAGGAACATGTTGCGCACCAGCGACAACGTCGACGGCATCATGATCGCACCACCCACGCCGAGGAGCGCGCGAGCGCCGATCAGCATCCAGGGCTCGGTGGCCAGCGCGCCGGCCGCGGAGGCGATCGCGAAGACGACCGAGCCGATGAGCAGGTTACGCCGGCGACCGAACCGGTCACCCACGGCGCTCATCGCCACCAGCAGCCCGGCCAGAACGAGTGAGTAGACGTCGACCATCCACAACTGCTCGACACCGGTAGGACTCAGCTCGCCGGAGATCGCCGGCAAACCCAGGATCAGGACCGTGCCGTCGATCGTGATCAGAAGCAGGGGAAGGACCAGTACGGCGAGACCGATCCAGCTCGCGGCGGTGGCCTTGGGAGCGGTGTCGTTCATGAAAAGTCCTCGTCGAAGGTCAGCGGGTCGGTGGTCATGGCGCCATAGTAAAGACCATTTGGTCGGTTATAAAGTATGAAAGGTCTGCAGTGAGGAACAGTTGGTCGGCTTCGGATGCTACGGCGCCTAGGCGACGAGGGGTGGGACGACCTCGTCGTCCTCACCTTGGATGACGAGGAGGGGCACCTGCCGCGCCCGGTCCCCCATCTGGGACCACGCCTGGCGTGCGGTGTGGACCGGTGGTGTCGAGGCGGGGTCGACGCTGAGGGCCCGGGCCCATCGTCGGTGGCGCCGACGTGGCCCGGCACTTCGTGGCCCGGCTGTTCTGGGCCCCCCGTCAATCGTGCTCAACGCTGCCTCCGCGGCCGATCTGTCCGAGGTGTGTGTTCCTGAACGAGTCCGGTAGCTTCAGGCCGTACCCGAGGGCGCGATCGACGCCGACGTGGAAAGCCCACGAACAGGCAAGTACTCCGGCTGTCGTCGACAAGGTCTCGGACGCCGGCTGCAGAGTCAGCGCGGCCACCGCCGCCAACGCGGGGAACGCGTAGTTGTGGACCGCGTTGTACGTCGCGGCACCGGCGGCGGTCGACCGTAGGTAGCCCAGCATCGAGAGGTCGAAGGCGAGAAACGCGGCGAACACAACCCACCACCACGCCGGATACACGGCGACGGCCGCGACGAGGGCGGCGACGGCCACCGCTCCCGCCTCGGCACGCTGGGTGAGGCGAACCTGGCCGGTCATCGACTCAGCCCAGGAACGCGCGCAGCGCCGTGTTGACTTCGGCGGCGTGCGTCCAGAGCAGTCCGTGCGGTGCACCCTCGACCTCGACGTAGGTCGCGTCGGGCAGCAGTTGGCGGAACCGGCGGGCGGTGGCGTCGATAGGGAGGATGTTGTCGGCGGTGCCGTGCAGGATCAGCACCGGCTTCCTGCTGTCGCGGACCGCCTCCACGTCGGCGCGGAAGTCCTCGATCCACGAGGACACCACGGCGTAGGCGGCGACCGGGGCGCTGGAGACGGCGACGTTCCAGCTGGCGGTGACGGCTTCCTGGCTGATCCGCTGACCGAGGTTCTCGTCCAGGTTGTAGAAGTTGGCGAAGAACTGCGAGTACCACGCGTACCGGTCCTCCTTCGCCGCTGCCTCGATGCCGTCGAAGACCTCCTGCGGCACTCCGTCGGGGTTGTCGTCACGGACCGGGAGGAAGGGCTCCAGCGAGGCAAGGAACGCCAGTTTCGCGACACGCTCGTGGCCGTGTCGCGAGACGTAGCGAGCGAGCTCGCCCGTGCCCATCGAGAAGCCGATGAGGACGACGTCGCGGAGGTCGAGGGTCTCCAGGAGGGTCTGCAGGTCGGCGGCGAACGTGTCGTAGTCGTAGCCGGACCCGACCTTCGACGAGTTTCCGAACCCGCGACGGTCGTACGTGATGACCCGATACCCCTCGGCCAGCAGTTCGTGCGTCTGGCGTTCCCAGCTGTGGCCGTTCAGTGGATATCCGTGGATGAGGACGATCGGCTGTCCTGCGCCCTGGTCCTCGTAGTAGAGCTCGATCGCGGTGCTGTTCTCGTGTCCGACGGTGATGTATCCCATGATGGGGTTCCTTTCGTTGGTGTGCGGTCAGTGGTTGAGGTGAGTCATGCCGGCGCGGCCCGGGCTCATCGGCGTGGTTCCCAGCGGAACAGGCGAACAGCCAGAGTGACGGCGACGGCAACCCATCCCACCGTGGTGGCCAGCAGGGGAAGTGAGTCGAGCAAGGGAACGCCGCCGTTCCAGGCGTTGATGACCATCTGGGTAGCAGATCCACCAGGGAGCAGTCTTTTGAGCAGGGCGAAGTCCTCCGTACCGGTGATGCCCACCCAGCTGGCCACGGCGATGACCAGCAAGCTCACCGGCAGGGTGGTCACCTGCGCGTGCTCGGGAGAGTTCGTCAGTCCGGCCGTGGCCAGTGCCAGGGCGACCATCATGGCCGTGGTCGCCACGATCGCCACTGCGAGGAGCGGGACCTGAGCCGGCTCGGTGGTCACCGCTCCCAGCACGATCAGGATCACGACCACTTGGACGAGCGCGATGACGGTGGCCGGAGCAACCAGCCCGGTGAGGATGCCGGCGTCGCCCGCCGCGGTGGAACGTAGACGCTTGAGGAAGAGGTTCTGCCGGCGCGACGCGAGGGTGGTCACCGCGGTGGTGTAGAGCCCGAAGGACAGCACGGTGAACATCACGATCGCTGCGATGTAGCCGAGGCTGCCCAGGTCCGAGAACACGTCGTGCTGGTAGACGAAGTAGCCGCTGACGGCGACCGGGATGACGAGGCCGGTGACCAGGACGAGCCGATTCCGGAAGATCTGGATCATCTCGCTGCGAGCGATGGCCAACATGGTCGAGGTTCCTTTCGTGTGCGGTGCCGGGCCGTGGTTCATGCGGCGTCGAGGGCGCGGAAGACGTCGTCGAGACGGGTCGGTCCGGCCTGCAGCTTCTCCAGCTCCACGCCGCGGTCGTGGGCCCACGCCAGGAGGCGGTGAAGATCGTCCTGGAGCTGGAAGGTCTCGATGTGGAAGGCCCCGTTGAGCGCCCCCACGGTCGGCGGCTCGGGGGCACCGGGGGGCAAACCGAAGGTGATGACCGACGGAAGGGTCCGCGTGAGCTCCGCGACAGTGCCTTCGCGGTGGAGCCTGCCCTCGTGCATGAGGCCGATGCGGTCGGCCCGCTCCTGGGCCTCTTCCAGGTAGTGGGTGGTGAGCACGACCGTGGACCCCGCCTCGCGCAGCCTGTCCACAGCAGCCCAGAGTGCGTCGCGGGACTGGATGTCCAGCCCTGTGGTGGGCTCGTCGAGGATCACCAGCTCGGGCCCGCCGTACACGGCAGTGGCGAAGTCCAGACGACGCTTCTCCCCGCCGGAGAGCTGGGCGACGATGGTGCTCGCCTTCCGGGTGAGACCGACGACGCCGAGCACTCGGTCAACGGTGTCGTCCCGCCCGCTCAGGGAGCCGATCAGGGCGACCGACTCCTCCACCGTCAGGTCCGGGGAGAAGCCGCTCTCCTGCAACATGATGCCCATCCGCGGCCGAACGGCCTGTCGATCCTGTGGGCTCGCGCCGAAGATCCGCACCGTGCCGGAGGTGGCTTTGCGGTGCCCTTCGATGACTTCCAGGGTGGAGGTCTTGCCGGCTCCGTTCGTACCGAGCAGGGCGTAGAGCTCGCCGCGGTGGACCGTGAAAGACAGGTCACGGACGGCGGCGAAGTCACCGTAGGTGACGGAGAGGCCTGCGACGTCGATGACGGGAGAGTCGGGCATCTGGTCATTCCCTTTCGTTGCGTGAGAGCGCTGCCGTGTCATCAGGTTCGCCCAGGTCGCGGCGAGCTCGCGTCGGTGGAAAACCCGGTGTCGTACGCTGTTGCTGCCTCCGAACCGCGAGCCCAGTGCTGACGGCCGCCGTTCGCATCAGTGACAGTCACCTAATTCGGCAGGACCGAGAAGGAGCACCTGGTGGAACTCGTGGGCCGGCGTGCCGAGCGCGAGGCAGTCGAACGTCTGCTCGCGGAGGCACGAGCTGGACAGAGTGGGTCGCTGACCATCTCTGGCGAGGCCGGCATAGGCAAGACGGCGCTGCTCGAGCATGCTCGCTCGGTGGCAGCCCGGTCAGGGTTCCGGGTGGAAGGGGCGATCGGCCTTCTCCCCGAAAGTCAGTTCGCGTTCGGAGCCCTCCACCAGCTGTGCACGCCGCTCCTGGGACGCCTCGACGCGTTGCCCGAGCCACAGCAGATCGCCCTCCGTACTGCGTTCGGGCAACAGGCCGGTGTTGCCCCGGACCGCTTCCTGATCGGGTTGGCCGTCCTGAACCTGCTGTCCGAGGTTGCCGAGGCGGAGCCGCTGCTGTGCATCGTCGACGACGCCCACTGGCTGGACGAGGCGTCCGCACAAGTGCTGGCCTTCGTGGCCCGTCGGGTGGCGGCAGAGCAGCTGGCGCTGTTGCTGTGCGTGCGCGACCCCACCGATGACGGTGACCTCCGTTCGTTCGTCGGCCTGCCCGAGCTTCACCTGACCGCGCTGACCGAGAGCGACGCGCGGGCGCTGTTGGCCGCCGCAGTTCCTACTCCGCTCGACGACGAGGTGCGCGACCGGGTCGTCGCTGAGGCGCGCGGGAACCCCCTTGCGCTGCTCGAGCTGCCCCGGAGTGCGCCGCCGACGCGACTGGCCGGCGGCTTCGAGCCGCCCCATGAGCTGAGTGTGCCGCGCCGCGTCGAGGAGATGTTTCGGCTGCGCTCGAGGGACCTGCCGTCCGGGACGCGATTGCTGTTGCTGCTCGCGGCAGCCGACCCGACCGGCGACGCAGCCGTGTTGTGGCGCGCGGCCGCGACGCTGGGGATCGAGCCTGAGGCCGCCGCGCCCGCCGAAGCGGCCGGGTTGCTGGAGATCGGCAGTCGGGTGCGGTTCCGGCACCCGCTGGTGCGCTCGGCCGTCTACCGGGACTGCTCGGAACCGGACCGTCGCCGCGTTCACGGCGCACTGGCCGCCGCCACCGACCCACACTCCGATCCGGACCGGCGCGCCTGGCACCGCGCGCGGGCTGTCCTGGGCGCCGACGAGGAGGTCGCCGCCGAGCTGGAACGCTCGGCCGGAAGGGCGCGTGCCCGCGGTGGCCTGGCCGCCGCGGCCGCGTTCCTGCAGCAGGCGGCCGAGCTGACGCCTGAACCTGCTCGCCGTGCGAGCCGGGCACTGACGGCCGCGCAGGCCAAGCACGCCGCGGGTGCGTCCGAGACAGCCCTGGAGCTGTTGACGATCGCTGCCTCCGGACCACTGGACGCCCTGCGGAATGCTCGCACCGCACTGTTGCGCGCCCAGATCAGCTTCCATCTCTCGCGCGGCGGCCAGGTGCCGCGGATGCTGCTCGATGCGGCCGAGACGCTTGCCCCGCTCGACCCTGCGTTGGCCCGCGAGACCTACCTGGACGCTTTCGACGCTGCGCTCATCACCGGTGGGGAGGCCGTTACGGTCGCCCGCGCTGCGCAGGCGGCTCCCAAGGCGGCCGTGCCACCGCTGCCTTCGGACCTGCTCCTCGACGGCCTGGTGAAGACATTCACGGTGGGCCAGGAGGCGGGAGCACCAGCGCTCCGACTTGCTCTCCGGGCGTTCCGCGACGAGCCGGACAGCGGCCGGTCGGCTGATGGCCAGAGCAACCGGTGGCTGTGGTTGGCGGCTCGTAACGCCGTCGGGCTTCTCGATGACGAACTCGTGCACGTCCTGGCGAGCCGTCACGTCCGGCTGGCTCGCGAGACCGGCGCGCTGGCGACGCTGCCCGCGGCCCTGAGCTTCATGACCTCTGTCCTGACCCTGACCGGCGAGCTCGCTCGCGCCGGCGAGTTGGCCGCGGAGTCGAGGTCGATCAGCGAGGCCATCGGCGCGGTTCATCTCAGACATGGCGCCGTCATGCTCGCTGCCTGGCGCGGCGACCAGGCCGTCGCCGCCCACCTGAACGACATCACGCTCCAGGACTTCGCCAATCCCAGCGGCGGTGGAGAGGTCGCGGTGGCCCACTACTCGATGGCGGTGCTGCACAACGGGCTCGGCAACTATGCCCAGGCACAGGCGGCGGCGGCACTGGCTTGTGACAGCGATGAGCTGGGCCTTGCCAGCGTCGGCCTGCCGGAGTTCATCGAGGCGGCGGTGCGTACCGACCACCCCGACGTCGCGGCGAGCGCCCTCGAGCAGTTCAGCGCGCGGGCGCTCGCCTGCAACACTCCTTGGGCGCTCGGTCTCACCGCTCGATCCCGCGCGCTGACCACCGCGGGGGCGGTCGCCGAGAAGAACTACCGCGAGGCGATCGAGCAGCTCGGCCAGTCCCGGATGAACAGCGAGACTGCTCGTGCGCACCTCGTGTACGGCGAGTGGCTGCGCCGCGAGGGCCGCCGTCAGGACGCTCGCGAGCAGCTCCGCACCGCCCACGTACTGCTGTCCGCCATGGGCGCGGACGCGTTCGCTGCCCGCGCAGCCCGTGAGCTGCGCGCCACTGGCGAACACCCCCGCAAGCGCTCCGCGCAACCCACCGACGCCCTCACCCCCCACGAGCTGCAGATTGCTCGTCTCGTGGCCACCGGTGCGACGACACGGGAAGTGGGCGCGCAGCTGTTCCTCAGTCCCCGCACGATCGAAGCTCACTTGCGCAGCATCTTCCGCAAGCTCGGGATCACGTCGCGTCGTCAGCTGAAGGATCTACAACTCGCCTGAAGGTCCTCGGCGCGCAGCACCGACACCTACGCCGCCCTGATTCGTCGGCACTAAGTGATGTTCACCGACGCGAAGGCGCTGCCTGACGTAGCAGCATCGAGGCGTCGCAACGTGCAGCAGGACGTGGTTTCTGTCGACCCGGCCCGAGGTTCGCACGTCCCGTGGTCCGCTCGAGGACCGGCGACGCCGTACGCACCTACTCAGAAGGGCTCTTCATGCCGACCGACGTCACCGTGACCAACAACCCGGACCGACAGCGCTACGAGGCTGTTGTCGGCAAGGCGACACTCGCTGGGTACGTCGAGTACCAGGAGACCAGCGAGTTGGTCGTGCTGACCCACACCGAGGTCGACGCGACCCGCGCGGGGCGAGGGATCGGTGGCGCCCTTGCCCGCGGGGCTCTTGACGACATCCGCGAGCGTCGGCTGAAGGCGCTGGTGCTCTGCCCCTTCATCATCGGTTGGCTGCGCAACCACCCCGACTACCGGGACCTGCTCTTCAACGCACCCCCGTCCAAAGTCAGCGACTAGGAGCAGGCATGCCGAAGGCAACAGTGGACGGCGCGGCCAGACCGCCCCGCTTCGACGGCCTGACGGCCGTCTTCGTCAATGCGACGCTGAAGCGCTCGCCGGAACCCAGCAACACCGACGGGCTGATGCGGGTCAGCACTCGCATCATGGAGGAGCACGGGGTCGGGGTCGAGGTGATCCGGGCGGTCGACCGCGAGATCGCCACCGGGGTGTGGCCGGACATGACCCAGCACGGCGCCGAGGTCGACGACTGGCCCGCGATCCTCGAGAAGGTCCTGGCCGCGGACATCCTGGTCCTGGCGGGGCCGATCTGGCTGGGAGACAACAGCTCGGTGATGAAGCGAGTCGTCGAACGGCTCTACGGCTGCTCCGGCTCCCTCAACGACGCGGGTCAGTACGCCTACTACGGCCGCGTGGCCGGCTGTGTCATCACTGGCAACGAGGACGGCGTCAAGCACTGCGCCATGAACCTGCTCTACAGCCTGCAGCACCTCGGCTTCACCATCCCGCCGCAGGCCGACGCGGGCTGGATCGGGCCGGCCGGGCCCGGACCGTCCTACCTCGATCCCGGGTCGGGCGGTCCCGAGAACGACTTCACCAACCGCAACACCACGTTCATGACGTACAACCTGATGCACCTCGCGGCGATGCTGCGCGCCGCCGGCGGCGTACCGGCGTACGGCAACAGGCGCAGCGAGTGGGACGCCGGCTGCGCTCCTGACCAGGTCAACCCCGAGTACCGGTAGATCCCTGCCGAGAAGGAGAACACGTGACGGCGCACATCAGTTCACAACACACTTGGCCGCGGCTGCGGGTGGACGACTGGACCGAGACCCGCGACACCCTGCACATGTGGACCCAGATCGTCGGCAAGATCCGACTCTCGCAAGCGCCCCTGCTCAACCACTGGTGGCAGGTCACCCTCTACGTCGGACCTCGGGGGCTGACCACCGGCTCTGTCCCTCACCGCGGGGGGCTCTTCGACCTCGAGTTCGACTTCGTCGAGCATCGTCTCAGGGCTCGCACCAGCGACGGAGGCGAGCGCCTCATCCCCTTGTCGTCGCGGCCCGTGGCCGACTTCTACGGCGAGACGATGAGGGCGCTGGAGGAGCTGGGCATCGAGGCGACGATCGACGGCAGGCCCAATGAGGTCGAGCCGGCGATCCCGTTCGCCGAGGACCACCAGCACGCCACCTACGACCCCGAGGCGGCTCAGCTCTTCTGGCGCCAACTGGTGCACGCCGACCGGGTGATGGGAGAGTTCCGCTCTCACTTCGTCGGAAAGGTCAGTCCCGTTCACTTCTTCTGGGGCGCGATGGACCTGGCCTGCACCCGCTTCTCCGGGCGCGCGGCCCCAGCGCACCCCGGCGGTGCGCCCAACTGTGGGGACTGGGTGATGGTCGAGGGGTACTCCCGCGAGCTGAGCAGTGCCGGGTTCTGGCCAGGAGGGGGTCAGGAAGGCGCCTTCTACGCCTACGCCTACCCGGAGCCCGACGGCTTCGCCGAGTACCCGATCGGTCCGGACGCGGCGTACTACAGCGTCGAGAACGGCCAGTTCCTGCTGCCGTACGAGGCGGTGGCCGAGGCCGAGAACCCCGACCAGGACGTGGCGGAGTTCCTGCACACCACCTACCGCGCGGCCGCTGACCTCGGTGGCTGGGATCGGCACAGCCTGGAAGACGACCCACGCCGGTGGCCGCAACATCGCGTCGGTGCGGCTCGTTGACCACAGGTCGCACGAGCCGACGTGACGCCGGATCCGTGGACAGGGTGTGGACGTCCTCGTGGCGAACGCGGGGATCGGTGAGTTCGCGACGCTGAAGCAGACCACCGATGCGCACGTCGACCGGAACTTCGCGGTGCGGTGGTCGGCGCGTCTGCCGGCAGAGACGCTGCTGCTGCTGGCAGGTCTCGAGATCGAAACGTTGCGGCGGCATCGTCTTGACAGCGCGGAGACTTCGGCCAACCATCTGTCGTGATGGTTCACGTGATCGTTCACGGAACCGTTGGGACAGCCTGTCATCGCTCCGGCAGGCCGGTTGGAAGAGTCGACGAAAGCTGAGGAACCGCGATGACTGTGCTCCCTGCCCGCAGACGTTCCACGCCGTCGTGGCGTCGATTGACCGCTCTCCTCGCCGCGTCGGTGCTGCTGGCCGCGGCCGGATGCGGTGGTGGCGACGACGAGCCGTCCGGCGGCGCGTCCCAGGCGGCCGACTGCCGGCCGACGGGCGGACCGGTCAAGCTCACGTACTGGACCTGGGCGCCGGGCATCGTGGAGGCGGCCAAGGTCTGGAACCAGAAGAACCCCGACATCCAGGTCGCGGTGGAGGAGACGCCCCAGGGCAACAACGGGACCTACCCGAAGATGTTCAACGCGCTCAAGGCCGGTCAGGCTCCGGACCTCGGCCAGGTCGAGTTCGACTCCCTGCCGAACTTCCGGGTCCAGCAGGGACTGCGTGACATCTCGAAGTGCGCCGGTGTCGCCGACGCCGGGCCGAAGTTCGTGGACTGGACCTGGAAGCAGGCCACGTTCGACGGTGAGGGCGTCTTCGCGATCCCGCAGGACACCGGGCCGATGGCGATGTACTACCGCAAGGACCTGTTCGCCAAGGCCGGCATCGCCGTCCCGAAGACCTGGGACGAGTACGCCGCGGCCGCGGCCAAGCTGCACGCGGCCGACCCTTCGGTGACGATCACCCACTTCCCGCAGAAGGACGTCAACTGGTTCGCCGGTCTCGTCTGGCAGGCCGGCGGGCGGTGGTTCTCGAACTCCGAAGGCGGGTGGAAGGTCGACCTCGCCGACGAGAACTCGCGCAAGGTGGCGGCGTACTGGCAGAACCTGATCAGCAAGGGCCAGGTGGCCAACCTGCAAGGCTTCTCCGAGGCGTGGAACAACGCCGTGAACACCGGCAAGGTCGCCACGTGGATCTCCGCGGTGTGGGGGATCGGGACGCTGCGCGACGCGGGCCCGAAGACCGTCGGCCAGTGGGCGGTGGCCCCGATGCCGCAGTGGACCGCGGGTGAGCAGAAGGCCGGGAACTGGGGCGGCTCGACGACGGCCGTCCTGGCCGGGTCGAAGTATCCGGCGGAGGCCGCGAAGTTCGCGCTGTGGCTCAACACCGATCCCGAGGCGCTGGCGATCACGAACACCGAAGGCGGCCTGTATCCGGCCACCAAGGAGGGGCAGGCGTCGCTGCCGGGGCTGTCCAAGCCGGTGCCGTTCTTCGGTGAGCAGAAGGTGTTCGACGAGTTCAAGGCGGCCTCGGAGCAGGTCGACCCGAACTTCACCTGGGGCCCGACGATGGAGCAGACCTACGCGCACCTGAGGGACGGGTTCGGCGCGGCCCTGGGCGGCAAGGGCACGCTCGAGGAGGCCCTGACCAAGGCGACCCAGGACAGCGTCAAGGACCTCGAGCAGCAGGCGATCCCGGTTCAGAAGTGATGACCACGACGACTGCTCCGATCCCCGCCGCCGCCCGGCGGCGGGGATCCGCGCCGAGCACGCGGGCCGCTTGGGGGTTCCTCACCCCGTTCCTGGTCGGCTTCGCCGTGTTCTACCTGGTCCCGATCGGCTACGTGATCTACAAGAGCCTGTACGGCGTCCGTCGCAGCTCGACGTTCGGCCCGATCCAGGAGGTCTTCGTCGGCCTGGCCAACTACCGGTCGGCGCTCGGGGACGGCGACTTCGTCCGCGGGATCGGCCGGATCGCCCTGTTCGGGTTCGTCCAGGTACCGGTGATGCTGCTGATCGCGCTGGTCCTGGCGCTGCTGCTGGACTCGGCCCGGATCCGGTTCACCCGGTTCTTCCGGCTGGCCTTCTTCGTTCCGTACGCCGTACCGGGCGCGATCGCGGCGATCATGTGGGGCTTCCTCTACGCCCCGAGTCTGTCACCGTTCAACCAGCTCACGCGCCCGCTCGGGGCCGATCCCGACCTGTTGTCGGCCGACGTCATCCTGTGGTCGATCGCGAACCTGGTCACCTGGACCTACGCGGGCTACAACATGCTGATCATGTACTCGGCCCTGCAGGCGATTCCGGCGGACCTGTACGAGGCGGCGCGGATCGACGGCGCGAGCGATCTGCAGATCGCCTGGCGGATCAAGGTGCCGATCATCGCGCCCGCGGTCGTCCTGACCGCGGTGTTCTCGATCATCGGCACGCTGCAGCTGTTCACCGAGCCGCAGGTGATGGCGACGGTGTCGACGGCCATCAGCAGCTCGTACACGCCGACGATCGCGGCCTACGCACAGATCTCGGCCCAGAACTACGGACTCGGCGCCGCGATGAGCGTGATCATCACCGTGGCCACGGTGGTGCTCTCGGTCGTGTTCTTCCGGCTGACCAGGAAGCGGGTCGAGGGATGACGGCGACGAAGCTCGAACCGGACGTCCGGCGTACGGCGGAAGCGACGCCACCGGTGCGACGGTCGGCGGTGTCACCGCTGTCGATGGCCGTGCTCGGGGCGGCGACGCTGTACTTCCTGCTCCCGATCTTCTGGCTGGTCGTCGCCGCGACCAAGTCGACCGGTGATCTCACCTCGACCTTCGGGCTGTGGTTCGCGGACTTCCACCTCGTCGACAACCTGCGCGCGGTCGCCGAGTTCCAGGACGGCGTGTTCTTCCGCTGGCTGGGCAACAGCGCGCTGTACTCGCTCGGCGGCGCGACGGTGGGAACGCTGCTGGCGGCCATGGCCGGCTACGCGCTGGCGAAGTACGAGTTCCGCGGGCGCGAGCTGACCTTCTCGGTGATCCTCGGCGGCGTACTGGTTCCCTACACAGCGCTCGCCGTGCCGTTGTTCCTGTTGCTGGCCGAAGGCGGACTGACCAACTCCGTCTGGTCGGTTCTGCTGCCGTCGATGATCAGCCCGTTCGGCGTCTACCTGGCGCGGATCTACGCCGCCGCGTCCGTACCGGGCGAGCTGCTGGAAGCCGGCCGGGTGGACGGCGCCTCGGAGTCGCGGCTCTTCTTCACGATGGCACTGCGGCTGATGGCACCCGCGCTGGTGACGATCTTCTTGTTCCAGTTCGTTGCCGTCTGGAACAACTTCCTGCTGCCGTTGGTCATGCTGTCCTCGAACGACAAGTACCCTGTCACTCTTGGTCTCTACACGCTCAACACCCAGCTGACACTGGTCCCGGAACTGAAGGCGATCATCGTGACGGCCTCGTTGTTGTCCGTGCTGCCGCTGGTCATCGCCTTCTTGTGCCTGCAGCGCTTCTGGCGCTCGGGGCTCGCCGCGGGAAGCGTCAAGGCCTGAGCGCGGGAGCCGGTTGGGGGCCGAGACTGTGGGGGCGACGGCCCGAGGACGACGACGAGGAGCACTGTGGCCGAGCGGGATCCGATCGTGCGGGTGACCATCGAAGACGTGGCGGCCGCGGCGGGAGTGTCGCGGCAGACGGTTTCCCGTGCCCTGAACAACATGGCCGAGATCAAGCCGGAGACCCGGCAGCGGGTGCTCGCCACGATCGAGCGGCTGGACTACCGCCCGAACGCCTTCGCCCGGGGGATGAAGACCCGCAAGTCCAACACGATCGGCCTGATCGTCTCCGACATCTCCAACCCGTTCTACCCGGCGGTCGCGCGAGGTCTCTTCGATGCGGCCGAGACCGTCGGGTGGAACGTCGTCGTCTACAACACCGACCTGTCGCGCCGGCGGGAGGAGAGCGCGCTGAACGAGCTGATCGCGCGGGGAGCCGACGGCGTCGTGGGATTCTTCTACGCCCTCGACGACGCGACGCTGGCCCGGTACGCCGGGGATCTGCCGATGGTGGTCTCCGACCGGCCCGTCGACCATGCCGCGCTGACGTCGGTGACGACGGACTTCGGTGCCGGGATCCGGGCGGCCGTCGAGCATCTCGTCGCATCCGGTCACCAGCAGATCGGCATGCTGGACAGCACGGTGGGCGTGGCGGCCGACGAGCGGCGGGAGGCCTTCGTGGAGCAGGTCCCCGTCGCGCTGCCCGCCGCCGACCTCGCCGGCCACGTGATCCAGGGTCCGCCGACGATTCCCGGCGGGACCGCCGCGTTGCACGAACTGCTCAACGCCCGGCCGGAGATCACGGCCGTGGTCGCCTTCAACGACCTGATGGCGATCGGCGCGATCCACGCCGCCCGGGAGCGAGGCCTGGCCGTACCGTCGGAGCTCGCGGTCGTCGGCTTCGACGACCTGTCCATCGCGCCGTACGTCTTCCCACCGCTGACCACCGTGCACACCGACAAGTACGCCCACGGCCGGAGACTGGCCGATGTGCTGCACCAACTGACCGCCGAACGGACCCCCGACCGGTACGGCGAGCGCCCCGCGCCATCGGTGAGCGGCAGCCGGGTCGTCCTGCCCGCCACCCTGATCGTGCGCGAATCAGCCTGACGCGGCTGACACGCCCGCCCAGCGCCGCGACTCAGGACGGCTGATCTACTCGAAGGACGGAGGGGATGCGCCGTTGATCTCGAGCGTCAGAGTGAGAACGGACAGCTGAGCGGGATGGTACAGGTCGCCGATCGCCCGCTGAACGGTCCGCTTGGCCGGCGAGATCGTCGGCAGACCGACCTCGACAGCTCGCACCAGGTCGGAACGGTCCGTCGACAGCGCGCGCAGGTGTCCGGCCAGTCGCGCCGCGAGCTCGTGCTGCTGCTGGAGGTCGGCGTCGACGGCGAGGCTGTCGAAAGCCGCGACAGCGGTGTGGTCGCGGTAGGGAGCCAGGAGGTCCAGGTAGGCCTCCAGCGCGTCGTCGCTCAGCAGCCGGGAGAGCACGACGACCAGAGCGCGCTCGACCTCGGGCAGTCCGCGAACCTGTGCGGCGGCAGCCGCCGGTAGGTCTGTGGGCGCGGCCCGGTGCAGCATGTCGGCGAGCTCCAGCCGTGTCTGCTGGAGTTGATCGATGGTGACGGCCAGTTCGGCGTCGAGGGCTCGCAGCGCGGTGGCGGGGTGCTCGTCGGCGTCACCGATGACGGCGATCTGCGGCAAGGTGAGACCGAGTTGGGTCAGGCGGCGGATCCGGAGCAGCCGGATGAGGTGCGCAACGCCGTACAGACGGTAGCCGTTGGATTGCCGCCGGGGCTCAGGCAACAGTCCCAGTTCGTGGTAATGCCGGACGGTACGCCTGCTGGTGTCGGCCAACTCGGCAAGCTGGCGGGGGCTCCAGACCACGACGGGCCTCCTTCCGTCCCGATCAGCTCCAGGTGGCGAACTCTCTGCCCGGACGCAATTTTACTGCCACTGCGGTTCAGGCGACCAGGAGTGAGACGAGCAGGGCGATCAGGATGGAGTTGAACAAGAAGGCGACCAGGGCATGCTGGGCCACGGTCTTTCGCATGGCGGGGCTGGACACGGCCACATCAGCTCCGTTGTAGGCGGTGCCGACCTGCACGGCCAGATACCAGTAGTCCGACAGCCGGGGCTTGGATTCGCCGAGACCGGCAAACCGCAATCCACCCCGATGGGCGTCCTCCCGGGCATAGTGCACGGTGTAGACGGTGACGATCAGCAGCCACGACGAAGCCACGACCAGCACGGCAAGTCCGATGACGGTCGGGCTGCTGCGGAGTTCGGGCAGCACTGCCGCAGCTGCCACCGACCCGATCGCCAGGAGGCAGAACGACAGCGCACCGAGAGGTCCACCGCCCGACCACCACTCCGAACGGCGGCGCCGGCGTCGATTCTCCTGGGATTCCGCCAGCCACCTGCGCAGCTCGGCCCCGCCGGCCGGCCGCAGGACCGCCCAGGTCAGACACATGTAGATCGTGGCGTAGGCCGACCAGGTGCCGAAGTAGACGGTCACCAAGAACTCGAGCGATCCGATCGTCCCCGGCGTCCAGATCTGTACGAGCGAGCCGTAGCCCGCCGCCAGCGCTACGCTCACCGCGGCCGCGACGACGTACCGGGATCCGTCGGAGACCAGCCGCGGGCGGCCGTCAGAGGGCACAGTGGGCATCGGCGGGTGCAGCCTTGGCGTCGATCAGGTACGTGGCCACGATGGAGTCGACGCAGTCGTTGCCGGCGACCAGGGCAGCCCCGTGCTGTTTCCCGTCGACGGTCAGCAAGCCGGCGCCGAGCGTCTTGGCCAGCCCGATGCCGTGCTGGTGGGGCGAGGCAGGGTCGCCGGTGACCGAGACCACCAGCGTCGGCGGCAGACCGTCGGTGTCGGTCACGTAGGGGTAGGTCAGGCTGGGCCCGGCCGGCCAGTGTTCGCAGATGTCACGAGCCTGACGGTTCCGGCCGTCGTCCAAGAAGGGAGCGGCGGCCTGCATCTGCCGGCGCATCGCGGTTTCCTGCTGCGGACTCAGCCGCTCCCGGTCGTTGCAATGGGTCGCGAACGCGCCCTCCAGCATGTTGGTGTACCGGCCGTCGGCCTGGAGTTCGTGCGCGCCGTCGCGGATAGCGAGCAAGGTCCGTCCCTGGCCTGCGGCGAGTTCCGTCAAGGCCTTGACGACCGTCGGCCAATCGGTCGAGTGGTAGAGCCCGAACAGCACTGCTTCGACCGCGCCGCGGTAGGTCAGCCGGCGATCGGTACCGACCGGCAGCGGTCGATCGAGCAGTGGCCGGACCAGTTGCTGGAACCTGCTGGTCGCCTTGGCCGGATCCGTGCCGAGTGGGCAGCCCGCCGCTCGAGCACAATCGGTGGCCAGCGCGTCGAACGCCTGCTGGAAGCCGGCGTACTGGTCGACCATCCGCTTCTCGATGCCGAGGCGAGGATCCATCGCCCCGTCCAGGACCATGGTCCGGACCTTGCCGGGGAAGGTCTGGGCGTACACCGCGCCCAGCCGGGTCCCGTAGCTGAAGCCGAAGTAGTTGAGCTGTTCGTCGCCGAGGACGGCCCGCAGGAGGTCCATGTCGCGGGCGGTGTCGCGGCTGCCCAGATGGCTGATGACGTCCGCTCCACCGGATCCGTCGGCGCAGCTCGCGGCGACCCGGCGGGTTTCGTTCTCGGTCCAGGTCTCGCCCCCGAACAAGTTGATGGCCATCAGCAGGTCGTTGCGCCGCTCGGCGTCGGTCAGACAGTCGACCGACGGCGTGGAGGCGCCGGTGCCGCGCATGTCGAAGCCGACCACATCGAACTGTCGGGCGATCCTCGGATAGCCCTTGAAGTCCTTCAGCTGCGCGGCGAAACTCATGCCGGACGACGCCGGACCACCCGGGTTGACCACCAGCGAGCCCTTCGGCTCCCCGGTGGCCGCGACCTTCAGTACGCCGAGCTGGATCGTCCGGCCCTTCGGATTCCCGTAGTCCAGCGGAACGGTCAAGCGGGCGCACTGCAGTTGCTTGTTCGCAAAGGCCTTGACGTCGCGATCGGTCGTCGCGAAACCGGCGCACGAGCCGTAGTCCAGCTTCTGGTCGTAGAACGCCGTGAGTTCCGGGAGAGCCTCGTCAACGCGATCTGTTGATGCTGTCGACGCGCTGCACCCGACCAGGACGGACGACAACAACGCGACGGCGAGCGGCCGGCGGAACCGAGCGAAGCGAGACACGACAGGGACTCCTAGAGCAGTGGTGAGGCGATCACCGACAAGCCAACACGTGGCCGCTACGGCCACGTCAAGACCGGCTGCCACAGCGTTCGATCTTGACAGCCAGGGCTCAGTGCGGTTGTGTTTCTAACAGCGAAACATGTGAAAATAACACTATAGCCTGAGAGAGGCGGGTCGGGATGAGACTTCGGCTGATGGCCGCGGCGGCGATGCTCGCGCCGATGATCGTTGCCTGCGGTGCCGAGAACGAGCCGGGTGGCGGCGGCGGGGACGCCAAGATCGCCTTCCTGATGCCCGACATCGCCTCGACCCGCTACGAGCAGTTCGACGCGCCGCTGTTCAAGGCCAAGATGAAGGAGTTGTGCGCCGGCTGCGAGGTGCTCTACCAGAACGCCGGTGCCGATCCGTCCAAACAGCAGCAGCAGGCGAACTCGATGCTCGCCCAGGGTGTGAAGGCGATCGTGATCGATCCGGTGGACTCCGCCGCGGCGGCCTCGATCGTCCAGTCCGCACAGGGCCAAGGGATCCCGGTGATCGCCTACGACCGGCCGATCCCGGACAAGAAGGCCGACTACTACGTGTCGTTCGACAACGAGAAGATCGGTCAGCTGATCGCCCAGTCGCTGGTCGACGAGCTCAAGGCGGCCAAGGCGACCGGCGGCATCCTGCAGGTCAACGGCTCACCGACCGATGCCGCGGCCGGATTGATCAAGAAGGGCATCCACAGCGCGGTCGATCCGAGCGGCTTCAAGCTGCTCGCCGAGTTCGACACCCCGGGCTGGCAGCCGCCGAAGGCGCAGGAGTGGGTCGGCGGTCAGATCACCCGGTTCCCGAACCAGATCGCCGGTGTGGTCGCCGCGAACGACGGCACCGGTGGCGCCTCGATCGCAGCCTTCAAAGCGGCCGGTACGAAGGTGCCGCCGGTCACCGGCAACGACGCCGAGCTGGCCGCGATCCAGCGCGTGATCGCCGGTGATCAGTTCAACACCATCTCCAAGCCGATCAAGACCGTCGCCGACGCTGCCGCCGTCGTCGCCCACGAATTTGCCCAGGGCAACAAGCCGGCCGGGAAGACGACGCTGTTCGACACGCCGTCGGAGCTGTTCACCCCGACCGTCGTCACCCAGGACAACGTCGCCGAGGTGCTGGCCACACCGGACTTCGCCCTGAAGGTCGCCGATGTCTGCACGGCGGAGTACCAGGCGGCCTGCGACAAGCTCGGGGTCAAGTGATGGCGGTCCTCGAGTTGCGGGGGATCAGCAAGAACTTCGGTGCGGTCGCCGCGCTGACCGACGTCGACCTGAGCGTGGATGCCGGACAGGTGGTCGCGATCGTCGGCGACAACGGTGCCGGCAAGTCGACGCTGGTGAAAGTCCTGTCCGGCGTCCATGCTCCGGACGCCGGCCAGGTCCTGTTCGAGGGCCGCGAGGTGACGATCAACGGGCCCGCGGCGGCGCACCGCCTCGGCATCGCGACCGTGTTCCAGGACCTCGCGCTGTGCGAGAACCTGAGCGTCGTCGAGAATCTGTTCCTCGGCCGTGAGCTCGCGCCGTACCGGCTGGACGACGTGGCGATGGAGGTTCGTTCCTGGGAGCTGCTCCGGCAGTTGTCGGCCAAGCTCCCGGCGGTCCGGATCCCGGTCGCCGCACTGTCCGGCGGGCAGCGGCAGACCGTCGCGATCGCCCGGTCGCTGCTCGGTGACCCGAAGGTCGTCGTCCTCGACGAGCCCACCGCGGCGCTCGGCGTCGCCCAGACCACCGAGGTGCTCAACCTGATCGAGCGGCTTCGCGAGAACGGGCACGGTGTCGTCATGATCAGCCACAACATGGCCGACGTCCGCGCTGTCGCGGACCAGGTGGCCGTCCTGCGGCTCGGCCGGTCCAACGGCGTGTTCGATGCCCGCGTCACCTCGTCGGAGGAACTCGTCGCCGCGATCACCGGTGCGTCGGACAACGTCGTGACGCGGCGCGCGGCCCGCGGGCAGAGCGACGTACGGGAAGGAGCCCAGGGATGACGGCGATGGATCTGAGCGACGAGCGCCTCCGGCAACGATCGGGGCTGAGAGGGTACGGCGCGAGCCTGCTCGACCGGGTCCGGTCCGGGGAACTCGGCATGATCCCGGTGGTGATCGGACTCGTGGTGATCTGGGCCGTGCTGCAGGCGCTCAACCCGATCTTCCTGTCCAGCACCAACCTGGTGAACCTGACGATGGAGTGCGTACCGGTCGGCATCGTTGCGCTCGGCATCGTCTGTGTCCTGCTGGTCGGCCAGATCGACCTCTCGGTCGGCTCGATCAGCGGCCTGTCCGCGGCGATCATGGCGGTCCTCTTCGTCAACGAGAGCTGGCCGGCCTGGCTGGCGGTGGTCACCGCGGTCGCGGCCGGGATCGGTATCGGGCTGCTCTACTCGCTGGTCCACAACCGGGTCGGGATTCCGAGCTTCGTGATCACGCTGGCCGGTCTGCTGTCGTTCCTCGGCCTGCAACTGAAGGCGCTCGGTACGTCGGGCTCGATCAATCTCCCGTACGACTCGGCGCTCGTGCGGTTCGCTCAGCTCTGGTTCGTCCCGGCCTGGCTGTCCTACGTCGTGGTCGTGGTCGCGGCCGCCGCGCTGTTCGCCGTCGGTTATCGGCACGCGGGCAAGCGCCGTACCGTAGGCCTGTCGGCGCGTTCGCTGAGGTTCTTGCTGGCGCGGAGCGGTCTGATGCTGGCCGGCCTCGGCTTCGCGGTGTGGTACCTGAACCGCACGCGTGGCGTCGGCTGGATGTTCGTCCTCTTCGTCGGGCTCGCGCTCGTCCTGCACTACGGACTCACCTCGACCAGGTGGGGCAAGTCCCTGTACGCCGTGGGCGGCAACGTCGAGGCCGCCCGGCGGGCAGGGCTCAACGTCAACCTGGTCTACACCTCGGCCTTCGTGCTCTGTACGACGCTCGCCGCGGTCGGCGGCATCCTCGCCGCGGCCCGGCTGGCGGCAGCGAACCAGAGCAGTGGGGGAGGGGACGTCAACCTCAACGCGATCGCCGCCGCCGTGATCGGTGGCACCAGTCTGTTCGGTGGCCGAGGGACCGCCTTCGCCGCGGTCCTCGGCATCCTGGTCATCCAGTCGATCTCCAGCGGCCTGACGCTGCTCAGCCTGGACTCGTCCTATCGCTTCTTCGTCACCGGAGTCGTGCTGCTCCTCGCGGTCGGCGTGGACTCCCTGGCCCGGCGTTCCCGCGCCAGCCACGGCCGCGGGTAGCCAAGACGGTCAACTCCAGGGGGTTTGGTCTAGCCCAGGCTGTCCCAAGGTCAGTTGGCACTGGATCCGGTAGAGGTCGCCCCGGGTGGTCGCGCGGACGTGCTCGACCGGGCGGCCGGACTGGTCCTCGCAGGTGCGGACGAAGAGGAAGGCCGCCGAACGTAACGGGACGTCGAGCAGGATCGACTCCTCCTCGTCGGTCACCGTCGGCTCGATGGTCTGTACGCCGGAAGTGATCCGCCGGCCGTAGCGCTCGGCCAGAAGCTGGTACCACGACTGGTCCTGCAGGTCTTCCCTGGTCAGGTCGGGCGCGATCGTCTGCGGGACGTACACGGTCTCCAGGGTGAGCGGGATCTCGTCGGCCAGCCGGAGCCGGCTGATCCGCCAGACCCGCTCGTCGGGGCCGATCCGGAGCTTCGTGGCCAGGGTCTCCCCGGCGTACCGGACGTCCATGCCGAGCGTGCGGCTGGACGGTCGTTTGCCCAGGGCAAGCATCTCTTCGGTGAACGACGAGACCGTCAGCCCGTGGGTCAGTTTGTGCTGCCCGACGAACGCGCCCTGCTTGGGGATCCGGTGGACCCGCCCTTCGGCCTCGAGCCGGTCGAGCGCGTTGCGCAGGGTCATCCGCGCCACGCCGAAGTCCGCGGCCAGCTGACGCTCCGCGGGCAGCCGGTCGCCCGGCTCCTTCTGGTCCAGGAGGTCGAGCAGTCGTTCGCGCAGCGCCCCGGAGCCGGCCCGGCTCACGGGCCCTTGATCGTGGTCCTTCAGTGCTCTCGCCCTCCCACCACATCGATGCTGTCCCCGGCTGTCGGGCGACGGTATCCAAGATCGTCAGGGGTTGACAGGCATCCCCGGATCGTTCCACTATTTCGTGGTCTAGCCCACGATAGCCGAACTAGACCAGACGATCCAGAGTTGGAGCTCCCCATGCGCGTCGCCCTCGTCCCGCTGGACGAACGACCGGTCAACACCTCACTTCCTGCCGCGGTCGCCGCGATCGCCGGCGTCGAGGTGCTGCTGCCGCCTCGACCGATGCTGCCGACCAAGCGACAGCCCGGTGATGCCGACGCTGTCGCCGACTGGGTGAACCAGCTCGGCGAGGACGCGGAGCTCGACGCGGTGGTCGTGTCCACGGACATGCTCTGCTACGGAGGCCTGATCGCCTCGCGGACGTCGGACGACACCGTGGTCGCGGTGGCACGACGCCTGGACCACGGCTTGCGCGCCCTGCGGCGACGCCGCCCGGACCTGCCCATCGCCGCGGTGACCCTGGTGATGCGCGCGACGGACTCGTACAGCCCGGAGGAAGAACCGGAGTACTGGAGTGAGTACGGCCGGGAGTTGCACGCACTCGGCGCCGAGCTGCACCGTGCCTTCGAGGGAGACCCATTCGTTGCCGAGGACGCGAAGGTCATCCCGGCCGAGGTGCGTGCCGACTTCTTGACGCGCCGGCTGCGCAACCACGTGGTCAATCTCGAGGTGCTCGGGCTCGCCGCCGCCGGTGTGGTCGATCCGTTGCTGATCACGGCGGACGACACCGCGGTCCACGCGGCCGGTTCGCTGGAGCAGATCTGGTTGCGCCAGTGGACCGCGGCGCTGCAGCCATCGGCCGACGTGCTCATGTACCCGGGCGCGGACGAGGTCGGAGCTGTTCTCGTCGCTCGGTCACTGACCTCTCGCAACGCCGAGCCGGTGAAGGTGGCGATCGCTTGCGCGGAAGGCGACGAAGGTCTTGAGCGCGTCGCGCCGTACGAGAACAACCCGGTCCTGACCACGGTGACACGGCAGATCGAAGCGGCCGGTGGTGTGATCGTCACCGAGGCACCCGACTTCGTCGTCGTGGTCCACGCGCCCCGTCCGGGCGACGGCGACTGGGTACGAGGTGCTCCGGAACCGGCGCGAGAGGGTGCCGCGGCCGCGACGGCGGACCTGGTCGGCCGGGAGCTGGCGGCCGGCCACAGGGTCGTGCTCGCCGACGTGTGCTACCCGAACGGCGCCGATCCGCGGCTCGTCGATCACCTGGTCGCGCGCCGGCTGCTGCTGGAACTGACGGCGTACGCCGGGTGGAACACGGCCGGCAACACGATCGGCACCGTGGTCGCGGCGGGCGTCGCGACCGTGCTCGGCCACCGGTGGGGGAGCTTCGATCCGGTCGCCGCCCGGGCGTTCCTGCTGCACCGCCTGGTCGAGGACTACGGCTACCAGGCGGTCGCCCGGACCGAGCTGGTCCGCGACCTGCCGCTGCGCAACGACCGGCCCTTCATCGCGCCTGAGCGAGAAGCCGGCTACATCGGCGACGCCACCGCGAGGCTCCGGCAGTGCCTGGCCGAGCTCAGCCCGGCCGATGCCGAACGGTTCGTACTCGAGGACGTCAGCCTCCCGTGGCACCGCAGTTTCGAGATCGACTTCGTCATCCGTTCGACGTCCTGACCAACCGTCCTCCGTGGAAGGAACCACTGCCATGCGCTCCCGATCTCTTCTGCTGCCCGCCGCCGGGCTGGCGGTCGCCGTCCTGGCGGCGAGCTGCGTCGGCGCGGTCGACACCGGCAAGTCGTCGTCCGGTACCAACACGATCACCGTCTGGAACGGCTACAGCGGACGCGAGCTCGACGTGTTCAAGTCGGTCGTGAAGGACTTCGAGGCCGCCAACCCCGGCGTGAGCGTCACCGTCGTCGGCCAGCAGAACAACGACAAACTGGTCCAGGGCCTCCGGGGCGGCAGCGCGCCGGACGTCCAGTGGGCCGCGTCGAACGACTACGTCGGCCTGTTCTGCTCCAGCGGCGGCTGGATCGACCTGACCGACCGGATCGCGAAGGACGGCCTGGACACGGGCCAGTTCACCCCGGCGTCGTGGCAGGCAACCCAGTACGACGGGAAGCGCTGCGCGCTGCCGGCGCTCGGCGACGTCTACGGCCTGTACTACAACAAGAAGCTCTTCGCGCAGGCCGGACTGAAGACGCCGCCGAAGACTTTCCAGCAGCTCACCGAGTACGCCCGGAAGCTGACCAAGCGCAGCCCGGACGGCAAGCTCGAGGTCGCGGGCTACCTGCCGCTGACGAACTTCTACGCGAACCGGGTCCAGTTCTACGCGCCGTTCTTCGGCGCGGAATGGTTCGATGCCGACGGCAAGCCGGCCACCGCGGCCTCACCGGGCTGGAAGGCGTACCTGGGCTGGCAACGTGACCTGGTCGGCTCCTATGGGTACGAGCAGGCGAAGGCCTTCACTGCCGCCGCCGGGCAGCCGTACTCGGCCGCGAACGCCTTCCAGCAGGGCAAACTGGCGATGATGATCGACGGCGAGTACCGCACCGCCTTCATCAAGCAGTTCACCCCGGACCTGGACTTCGGCACCGCGCCGATGCCGGTCACGGAGCAGAAGGCCGCCGACTACGGGATGGGCTACGTCGTCAACCACATCGCCGGCGTGACCAAGGCTAGCAAGAATCCCGACCTCGCCTGGAAGCTGGTGAAGTACCTGGCCACCGACGAGCAGGCGCAGGTGAAGCTCGGCAACGGACTGGTCAACGTACCGACCTGGAAACCCGCCCTGGCCTCGAAGGATCTCGTCGCCGACCCGGCCTTCAAGTCGTTCGTCGCGATGCAGGTCCACCCTGCCAGCCAGACCAATCCGACCACGGCGGCGGGCGCGGGCTACATCGACCCGATGAGCTCGTTCCTGGAGCAGTGGGAGTCCGGGCGGTCGGCGGACCCGGCGGCCGGACTGGCCAAGGTCGACGAGCAGATCACCGGTCTGCTCGGACAGCGCTAGGAGCGGATCGGTGTCGGTCGTCACCCAGAACCGTCCTCCCGCCGTCGCATCGCCGTCCCCGAAGTCACGGTCGCGAGGCCGGCGGCAGCGCAACACCTTCGTCGCCGTACTGATGGCGCCGAGCGCGATCGGGTTCGTGGTGTTCTTCGGGTACCCGCTGGTGCAGACGGTGTACCTCTCGTTCACCCACTACAACCTCATCTCGGCGCCGACGTGGGCCGGACTGGACAACTTCCGCTACATGCTGGTGGACGCACAGTTCTGGCCGGCGGTCCGCAACACGCTGTGGATGCTGGCCATTCTGGTGCCGTTGCACGTCGGGTTGTCGATGCTGATCGCGGTGCTGATCATGGGGGTCAAGCGCGGCCGGACGGCGTTGCGGGTCGTGTTCTACTTCCCGAGCCTGGTGCCGCCGGTCGCGGCCGGCCTGGCGTTCGTCTACCTGCTCAACCCGGGCACCGGGCCGGTCAACAAGGTGCTCGCCGCCGTCGGTGTACCGGCACCGCAGTGGTTCGAATCGCCCACCTGGTCGAAGCCGGCGCTGATCCTGCTGTCGCTGTGGGGCGTGGGCACGTTCGTCGTGATCTTCTACACGTCGTTGCTGGACGTGCCCCTCGAGCAGTACGAAGCGGCCTCGATCGACGGAGCCGGTGCGGCGCGGCGGTTCTGGCACATCACGCTGCCCACCCTGCGTCCGGTGATCCTGTTCGCGAGCATCACCGGCGTGATCGACGTCCTGCAGTACTTCGCGCAGCCGTACGTCGTCGCGCAAGTGCTGTCCGGAGGGACGGCGACGACGGCGGGAACGCTCGGCTACCCGCAGGACTCGACGATGTTCTACTCGGTGCTGCTGTACAAGCAGGGGTTCCAGAACTTCAACCTCGGCTACGCGTCGGCACTGGCCAGCCTGCTGTTCGTTGTCTCGATCGCAGTGGCGGCCCTTTTCGTCCGCCGCGCCCGGACCTGGTTCTGAGGTTTCCTGATGACCACCTTTGCCCCTACGGTTCAGCATCGGCTGCTGTCCGACCGGACCTTGCGTCGCCGCCGCCTCCTGGGCTGGATCGCCCATCGATCCGTCCTGCTGGCGCTGGTCGCCATGTTCGTCACCCCGCTGGTCTTCGCCGTGCTCACCGCGGTGATGACCGACCAGCAGGCGCTCACGTCGCGCCTGCTGCCGAATCCCGTGGCCCTGGGCAACTTCGGACGAGTGTTCGAGTCGATCCCGCTGATCGGTTACACGGTCAACACCCTGCAGTACGCCGTACTGTCGACCCTCGGTGTCGTGGTCTCGTCGGTCCCGGCGGCCTATGCGCTGGCCCGGTTCCAGTGGCGCGGCCAGCGGCTGGCCATGGTTCTGGTGCTGGCGATGATGATGCTGCCGCTGCAGATCACGGTCGTCCCGCTGTACGTGATGTACGGGCAGCTCGGTTGGCTGGGGGCCTTGGCGCCGCTGATCGTGCCGTCCTTCTTCGGGCACGCGTTCTCGATCTTCCTGCTCCGCCAGTTCCTCGTCTCGATCCCGCAGGACTACGCCGAGGCGGCCCGCATCGACGGCGCGAGCGAGTGGCGCATCATGACCCGGGTGATCCTGCCCATGGCCAAGCCGGCGGTGGCAGCGGTGGCGTTGTTCCACTTCATGTACTGCTGGAACGACCTGTTCGGGCCGCTGCTCTACACCAGCGAGAACGAGTCGTTCTGGACCCTGTCGATGGGGCTGGCTGCCTTCAAGACGTCGTTCGGTGTGCAGTGGAACCTGACCTTGGCGGCCACCCTGCTCTTCATGGCGCCGGTGCTGCTGCTGTTCCTGGCCGCTCAACGGGTGTTCGTCGAAGGCGTCAGCCTGACCGGGGTCAAGGGATGACCGCACGGCAAGTCGTCGGTGTCGACATCGGCGGGACCAAGATCGCCGCGGCGACGGTCACCGCGGGTGGAGAGCCAGGTCCCTTGCTCGTCACAGCGACGCCGGCCGCCGCCGGTGGTGAGGCCGTTCTCGACGCCGTCGCCGCGCTGGTTCGCCAGGCGTCTCCCGGCACGGACCTCGACGGGGTAGGAGTGGGCACCGGCGGCGTCGTCGACCACACCACCGGTGTGGTCCTGTCGGCGACCGACCTGATCCGGAACTGGGCCGGCTGTGAGGTCGCGGCCGGGCTCGGGCGTCGGCTCTCGCTTCCCGTTGCCGGTGACAACGACGGCAACACGACCGCGCTCGGTGAGAGGTGGTACGGCGCCGGCCGCGGCCTCGACGACGTCCTGTACGTCGCGGTCGGCACCGGGATCGGTGGGGCGCTCACCATTGGGGGCACCCTGATCCGCGGTACCCACCACACCGCTGGTGAACTGGGGCACCTCCCGGTCGCCGACGGGACTGGGGTGATCTGCAGCTGCGGCGAACTGGATCACCTGGAGACCGTCGCATCCGGGCCTGCTATCGCCGCGGCGTACGGCTCGTCGGCCGACCTGCGGGAGATCGCGGCGTGGGCAGATACGGGCGACGGCCGCGCCGCTGCCGTCATCGATGCCGGAGCGAGGTCGCTCGGCCGCGGCCTGGCCGGTCTGGCCAACGTGATCGACCCGCAGGCCGTCGTACTGAACGGTGGTGTGGCGGCGCTCGGCGAGTCCTATCGGAAGAGGGTCGAAGAGTCGATGCGAAGCCATTGCCTGCCCGGACCGGCCGAGGGCGTACAGGTGCGGCTGGGTCAGCTGGGCCAGTACGCCGCGGTGCTCGGAGCGGCGTCCCTGCTGCTCGATCCAGAGACCGCAACGATCGGAGCGCGATGACGGACGGGCAGCTGCAGCAGATCAGGGGTGGTCTGATCGTGTCGTGCCAAGCACGGGGGGACGATCCGCTACGCAACCCCGCCATCATCGCGGCCCTGTCGATGAGCGCCGTCCAGGGTGGAGCCGTGGGGCTGCGGCTGGAGGGCCTGGACGACATCCGGGTCGTTCGATCCAAGGTCGACGTCCCCGTTGTCGGCCTGTGGAAGGTGGATCTCGACAGCGACGTCTACATCACGCCGACGGTGTGGCATGCGCGGCAAGTGGCCGAAACCGGCGCGTCGATCGTCGCTGTCGACGGTACGGCGCGGCCGCGGCCGGACGGCGAACCGCTGGTCCGCAGCATCGAGGCGATCCATGCCGCCGGCGCGCTGGCGATGGCGGACGTGTCCACCCTCGAGGAAGGTGAGGCTGCCGAAGCGCTTGGCGCCGACGTCGTGTCGACCACGTTGTCCGGCTACACCCCGGACAGCCCGCAGCGTGACGAGCCCGACCTCGCCTTGGTCGCGGCGCTGACAGAACACCTCAGCGTCCCGGTCATCGCCGAAGGTCGCTACCGGACTCCGGCGCAAGCAGCACAGGCGATCGAGGCCCGGGCCTGGGCCGTCGTCGTCGGGACAGCGATCACCGCGCCCGGCTGGATCACCCGGCAGTTCACGCGAGAACTGGACGGTGTGGCGAAGGCGGCGGCACCGAATCCGAGACCACAGCAGGCGGGGCGAAAGTGTGCCGCCGGACCATCGCGGTGAGGTCGTCGGCCCGGCAGCATCGTTGCGAGGTGTTGTGAATCAACCGTGGAGGTTCGCATGCTCGGCTTTCGTTCCCTTGGGCGGCTGGTGATCCGCCGCGATCGTCGAGCAGCAGTGAAGCGGTGGGGGGCTGCTGTCGTGGCCCTCGCCGTCTCGGTGTGCGGGCTCGTCCCGGCGTACGGCGGCGGCCGCGCCGATGGCGTCGCGGAGGTCACCGGGTTCGGGAGCAATCCGGGCAATCTGCGGATGTTCCGCTACGTCCCACCAGGCGTCGGACCTGGTCGCCCGCTGGTGGTGGCGTTGCACGGATGTACTCAATCAGCAGCGGCCTTCGACGACGAGCCGGGCTGGATCGAGCTGGCGCGGCGGCTGCAGTTCGTGCTGGTGCTGCCGCAGCAGCAGTCCGCGAACAACTTCAGCTTCTGTTTCAACTGGTTCCAGACGGCGGACAGCACCCGAGGTGCCGGGGAGCCGTTGTCGATCAAGCAGATGGTGGACCGCGCTCGCACCGACGCCGGGTCCGATCCGGCAAAGGTCTTCGTCACCGGGTTGTCGGCGGGCGGAGCCATGGCCGCGATCATGGCGGCGACGTACCCCGACGTCTTCGCCGGCGCGGCGGTCGTCGCCGGGCTGCCGTACCGGTGCGCCACGACCCTCGTACAGGCCTACGGCTGCCAGAACCCGGGAACCGACCTGAGCCCGCGCCAGTGGGGCGACAAGGTCCGGGCCGCGTCGCAACATCGCGGACCGTGGCCGACCCTGTCGGTCTGGCACGGCACCGCGGACACGACCGTTGCCTATCGCAACTTGACCGAGCTCGCCGAGCAGTGGACCGACGTGCACGGCGCCGATCAGACCGCGGACGGCGTCGGCACGGTCAACGGCTACCCGCACCACACCTACCGCGACCAGAGCGGCCGCGCGGTCGTCGAGACCTGGTCGATCACCGACATGCGCCACGGCCAACCCATCGATCCCGGTGCCGGTCCGGACAACTGCGGGCAGCCCGCGCCGTACATCCTGGACGTCGACGTCTGCGCCGCCGGCCACATCGCCACCTTCTGGGGGCTGTCTTCGGAGCACTGATGGTTAACAGGCGCGAAGTTAACCAGCAGAGTTCATTGACCCCGTACGGCGGCAGGTTAATGCTTTCACCATGGCTTCCCGGAGCAGTCGAGTCACACTCCGCGACGTCGCCGAGGCCGCCGGCGTCTCGGTGGCGACGTGTTCCTACGTGCTGAGCGGCCGTGCGGACCGGATCAAGCCATTGCCGGAGGCAACCAGACGGCGGGTCGAGCAGTGCGCGCGGCGGTTGGGGTACGAGGGAAACACGGCGGCCAGGAGCCTGCGCAGGCAGCGGTCCGAACTGATCGCGCTGATCTACGCGCCGCCGGTCGGGCCGTGGCTGGACCGGCTGACGATGCAGTGCGAAGACCTGGCGGCCGACCGGCGCTACTCGGTCATCGGCGTACCGATCCGAAGTCTCGATCGGGCGGCTCAGTCGTTGCGGGTCGTCACGCGCGGCCACGTCGACGGCGCGATCTTCACACCCGACCTGGCCGATCACCTCGATCTCACCGCGGCCCGTCGATCGACCCGGGCGTTGATGGTGTTCAGCGAACACCTCACGGCGCCCGGGATCGATGTCATCCGCAACAACGTCGAGCAGTCGGTGGCCGAGGCGACGACGTACCTGATCGCGGCCGGCCGGCGCAGGATCGCCTTCCTGGCGCACGCGGGCATGGCGAGCCCGCTGTCGAGCGACCGTTACCTGGGGTACGCCGGAGCGCTCGAACGCGCCGGGATCGCGGTCGATCCGCGGCTGGTGCGGGCCGGGGCCGAGGCGCGCGAGGACGCGGTTCTCGTCGTACGGGATCTGCTCGACCTGCCCGAACCTCCTGACGCGCTGGTCTCGGAATCGGATCGCGGCGCCTTCGCCGCCCTGCAGGCCGCGTCGGACCGAGGGGTGAAGGTGCCGGACGACCTCGCCGTGATCGGCACCGGGAACACGAAGGAAGCCGGCTACTCCTCGCCGCCGCTGACCAGTGTCGGCATGTACGAGCTGGACTTCACCGAGATCGTCGAGGCGTTGTTCGCGCGGATCGACGACCCGACGCTCCCGGCGCGCGAACTCAGCATGCCGTGGACCCTGAACCGCCGCCTGTCGGCCTGACTCCGCGCCGTACCGCTCCACTCCGTCACTACGGAAGGTTTCTCATGCCCGTACTCACCTCGTTGGACCGTCGGTCGTTCCTGCGCCTCGGCCTCGGAGTCACTGTCCTGGGTGCCGTCGGGACCGGGTGTTCACCGGCGACCCCGTCGTCCTCGAAGCAGGAGGCCGGCACCTTCACGATCTACTGGAACGCTGGTCACGGGTACCAGGCGTACAAGGAAGTGATCGACCAGTTCGGCAAGGACCACGACCTGACGATCAACTGGCAGAAGTTCCAGTGGCCCGACCTGACCACGAAGCTGACGGCCGACTTCCGCTCGGGCAACGTGCCCGACCTGGTCGAGGAGATCTCGGCCGGGACGGGTACGCAGTACGGGCTGGCGGGCAACGTGCTGGCGCTCGACGAGTTCGCGGCGGCGGACAAGGCGTTCGGGTTCCCGGGAGACTTCATCGACGCGGCCGTCACCGCCCGCCAGTACGAGGGCAAGACCTACTCGATCCCGCTGCACCTCACCGCGAACGGGCTGGTCTTCTACAACAAGGCGTTGCTGTCGGCCGCTGGGTTCAGCAAGCCGCCGACGACGTGGGACGAGTTCCTCGAGATCGCCAAGGCCACCAGCAAGGACAAGGTCAGCGGAACGGCACTGAACTCCGATCCGGCGTACAGCGCGCCGTTCTACCAGCAGCAACGCGTCGCCTTCAGTGATGTCGCCGCCAAGCAGTTCATGTCGCCGCCGGACTCGGCGCGGAGCGCACTGCAGTACATGCAGGACCTGGTGTTCGCCAGCAAGGTCTCGCCGGCGCCGGTTGCGACCACGGACTACTCCGGTCCCCAGAAACTGTTCTCGGCGAAACGAGCGGCGATGTTCGTCTCCGGGCCGTGGGACCTGGCACCGGTCCGGCAGGGGAGTCCGGACATCGACCTCGGTCTGGCCGCTCCACTGACCGGCTCCGTGCAGGCGGCCGCGATGGCCGGTGCCGGTCTGATGATCCCGGCGAAGGCCAAGGACCCGAAGCTGTCGTGGGAACTGCTGACCAAGCTCGCCGCGGTCAAGACCGAACTGGCCGCGACCAAGGAGGCCGGGATGTCGATGCCGCGGAAGAGCTGGGCCGCCGACCCGGCGGTGGCCGGCGACGCGAACCTGGCGATCATCGCGAAGGCGCTGGCCGTGGTCACCCCACAGGACGCCGGCCTGCCCGCCAGCGGCAAGGCCGCCCAGATCAACGAGCTGTACAAGAAGGCCTACCAGCAGATCATCATCCAGCAGGCGCCCGTCGAGGCAACGCTGGCCGACTTCCGCAAACAGGCCGGGGCAGCACTGTGAACCGTCGCCGGCAGGCCGTCACGGCGTGGCTGTTCCTGAGCCCCGCGGTGCTGTTCTTCGCCCTGCTGTTCTTCCTGCCGATCGGGAACCAACTCCTGGCCGGCCTGTACGACGCGGACGGCGCGCGCTTCGTCGGCCTCGGCAACTTCACCCGGGCCCTCGGCGATCCCGAGGTCGTGCACTCGTTCCTGATCACCCTCCTGTACGCCGCGGGCACGCTCGTCGCCGGCACCGTCGTCGGACTCCTGCTGGCGGTGATCCTGAACCAGGCGATCCCCGGCCGGACCTTGTTCCGTTCGGTACTGCTGATCCCGTACCTGACGTCGGTGTCGATCATCGGCCTGCTGTGGCGCAACATCCTCGATCCGCAGGTCGGCATCCTGAACCGCGTGCTCGACCAGCTCGGCCTCCCCGGTCAGACCTGGCTGAGCACCCACCCGCTGGCCACGATCGTCGGCATCACCGTCTGGTCCGGCGCGGGCTACACGATGGTGCTGTTCCTCGCCGGTCTGCAGGGCATTCCCGGCCTGTACTACGAAGCCGCGCGGATCGACGGCGCCGGGCCGTGGCGGCGGTTCTTCGCGATCACGCTCCCGCTGCTGACCCCGACCACGCTGTTCGTCACGATCATCGGCCTGATCGGCACGCTGCAGCAGTTCGCCCTGCCGTACATCGTCACCGGGGGAGGACCGGGCAACGCGACGTCGCTCTACGCGCACCGGCTGTTCCTGGTCGCGTTCAACGACAACGACTTCGGGTACGCGTCGGCGTTGTCGGTGCTGCTGCTGATCGTCGTACTGGTGCTGTCGCTGGTGCAGCTGAAGATCGGAGACCGTGCAGATGCCACCCAGTAGCTCGCTCACCCGCGAACGGCTGTTCCCCGGCGACCGGACGGCGGCGTACGTGCTCCTGGTGCTGCTCGCCCTCGTCACCGTCATCCCGCTGCTCTACATGATCGTGCTGGCGCTGCAGAGCGACGCCGAGGTGCTCTCCGGCGATCCGGTGCTGTGGCCGGCCGCGCCGCAGTGGGACAACTTCAGCCGGCTGTTCGACGCGGCGCCGTTCGGCCGGTTCTTCCTCAACAGCTTCGTGATGGCCGGCGCGATCACGATCTCCCACCTGGTCTTCGACCCGCTGGTCGGCTACGTCTTCGCCAAGATGGACTTCCCCGGCCAGCGGATCGCCTTCGTCGCGGTGCTGTCGACGCTGATGGTGCCGTTCTTCGTCCGGATGCTGCCGATCTACGCGATCTTCTCCAACCTGGGCTGGATCGACTCCTACCAGGGCCTGATCGTGCCGTTCCTGATGGATGCCTACGGCATCTTCTTGATGCGGCAGTTCATCCGGCCGCTGCCGAACGAACTGATCGAGGCGGCCCGGGTCGACGGCGCCTCGGAGATCGGCATCTACCTGCGCGTCATCCTGCCGCAGCTCAAACCCGCGCTGGCCGTGCTCGGCCTGTTCACCTTCGTCTTCCAGTGGAACGAGTTCCTCTGGCCGCTGATCGCCACCAGCCGGACCGAGATGCGCACGCTGCCGATCGGCCTGACGCTGTTCAACCAGGAGTACTTCACCCAATGGAACCTGACCGCCGCCGGCGCCCTGATCCTGTTCCTGCCGACCGCGCTGTTCTTCGTGATCACGCAGAAGTTCCTCGTCGAGGGCATCACCTTGTCGGGCCTCAAATGACCTCGACCACCCCAGGAGTCGCCCGATGACCGACCGCCCCAACGTGATCGTCTTCTTCACCGACCAGCAGCGCTGGGACACCGTCGGCGCGGCCGGGAACCCGCTCGGCCTGACGCCCAACCTCGACCTGATGGCGCGCCGCGGCGCGATGTTCGAGACCGCCTGCACCACCAACCCGGTCTGTGCTCCGGCCCGCTCCGCACTGCAGACCGGGATGTACCCGACGAACACCGGCGTGCACCGCAACAGCGTCGCGCTGCCGGCCGATGCGCCGACGCTGGGCCGCTTGTTCGGTGAGGCCGGGTACCAGACCGGCTACATCGGCAAGTGGCATCTGGCGAGCCAGGATCCGGTGCCGCGCGATGAGCAGGGCGGTTACGATTTCTGGCTGGGTGCGAACCTGCTGGAGTTCACCTCCGACGCGTACCGGACGATCGTGTACGACGCGGACGGCGAACCGGTGTTCCTGCCCGGCTACCGCCCCGACGCGCTGACCGACGCGGCGATCCGGTTCGTCAGCCGGGCATCGACCGAGGACCGGCCGTTCATGCTGTTCCTGTCGCTGATCGAGCCGCACCACCAGAACGAGCACGACAACTACCCGGCACCCGAGGTCTACCAGGACACCTACACGGGCGCCTGGTTGCCGCCGGATCTCGCTGCCCTTCCCGGGACGGCGCACCAACACGCGGCTGGTTACTACGGGCAGGTCAAACGCGTCGACGAGTGCCTCGGCCGGCTCCGCGACGCGTTGATCAGCCTCGGTCTGACCGACGACACCTTGCTCGTCTACACCTCGGACCACGGCTCGCACTTCAAGACCCGCAACAGCGAGTACAAGCGATCACCCCACGACGGTTCGGTCCGGGTCCCTCTGGTCGTCGAAGGGCCCGGGTACGCCGGCGGACGCCGCGTCGGTACGCCGGTCAGCACGATCGACGTCGTACCGACGGTGCTGGACGCGGCTGGGATCCCGTTGCCCGGCCACCTCGACGGCGCGCCGCTCGATCGGCTGTTCGCCGCACCGACGGACGCGGCGGACGGCGTACTGATCCAGGTCAGTGAGACCGAGGTCGGACGCGCGCTGCGGACCGAGCGGTGGAAGTACCACGTCCTCGCTCCGGACGTCGTGGACCAACCGGCCGCGGACACCTACCGGGAGCAGGCGCTGTACGACCTGGTGGCCGATCCGTACGAGCTCGACAACCTGATCGACAGCGAAGGACACCAGGAGATCGCGGCCGGCCTGCGGGCCCAGCTGATCCGGAGAATCGCCGAGGTCGAGCACCGCCCGGCAACGATCGAGCCGCACCCCGACGTCCGGGACCGCAACCGCTTCCCCGACACCACCGTCCACCACCGCAAGCTGGAAGGCCGGCTCTTGGAGTGACCGCAGGACGGCTGTACCGGCCGGACGACCGCCGCGATGGTCAGTCCGGATCCGGTGCGCCTCCTGATCCGCGCGAGGAGGTCGCGTCGAGCTGCGGCGTACCGGCCGGACTGTCGTCGTGCGCGTGACCCGCTTCCAGTTCCTGGCGGGTCGGTTTCGGTACGACGTCCGCGAAGTAGAAGCGGGCGATCGCGGCGCGGACGCGGTCGCGGCGGCGCCGGGGTGCGGGGACTCCGTTGCCGTCGGTCGCCGGGCCGACCTCGAAGGGTGGTCGTTGTTCGTGGGCGGTGAGGGTGTAGCTCTCGTACGGCGAGATCGGCGTGTGCTTCTCGGCGTACCGGCCGTCGGGCGACCGGGTGATGACGCCGCTCTCGAGGCCGTGCAGGACGCGTTCGCGGTCGGCGCGCTGCAGGGAGAGCGCGATCCGGCGGGTGATCCAGAACGCGATCACCGGACCGGCGAAGATCAGGACGCGGCAGACCCAGGTGATGGTGTTGATGGACAGGTGGAAGTGGGTGGCGATCAGGTCGTTGCCGCTGTTCAGCCACAGCACGCCGTAGAAGGTGATGATGCCGGCGCCGATACCGGTCCGGGTCGGCACGTTGCGCGGCCGGTCGAGCAGGTGGTGCTCGCGTTGGTCACCGGTGATCCACTGCTCGATGAAGGGGTAGAGGGCAACGAACCCGATGAACAGCGGCGGCATCAGCAGCGCCGGTACGACGACGTTCCAGCTGATCGTGACGCCCCAGAACTCCGACTCGATACCGGGCATCAGGCGGACGGCGCCGTCGAGCCAGGCCATGTACCAGTCGGGTTGCGAGCCGGCGGTGACCTCGGCGGGGTTGTAGGGGCCGTAGAGCCAGACCGGGTTGATCTGCAGGAGTGCGCCCATGACCGCGAGCACGCCGAAGACGACGAAGAAGAAGCCTCCGGCCTTGGCGGCGTACACGGGCAGCAGGGGATAGCCGACCACGTTCTTCTCGGTCCGGCCGGGCCCGGGGAACTGGGTGTGTTTGTGGTAGACGACCAGCATCAGGTGCACGGTGATCAGGGCCAGCAGGATCCCTGGGATCAGGAGCACGTGCACGGTGTAGAACCTGGAGACGAACTCGTCGCCGGGGAACTCGCCGCCGAAGATGAAGAAACTCAGCCAGGTCCCGATCACGGGGGAGGCGAGGACCAGGCCTTCGGTGATCCGCAGGCCGGTGCCGGACAGCAGGTCGTCGGGGAGGCCGTACCCGATGAAGCCCTCGACGACACCGAGGAACAGCATCACGACGCCGATCAGCCAGTTGATCTCGCGGGGCTTGCGGAACGCGCCGGTGAAGAAGATGCGCAACAGGTGGACGCTCATCGCGGCAACGAACAGGACCGCGGCCCAGTGGTGGATCTGACGCATCAGCAGACCACCGCGGATGTCGAAGGAGATCCGCAGCGTCGACTCGTACGCCTCCGACATCGGCAGGCCCTTGAGCAGGCTGTACGAACCCTGGTACTCGACCTCGGCCATCGACGGCCGGAACCACAGGCTCAGGAACACCCCGGTGAGGATCAGGATGATGAAGCTGTAGAGCGCGATCTCGCCGAGCATGAACGACCAGTGGTCGGGGAAGACCTTGCGCAGGTTCTTCTTGCCCAGCTTGGCGATGCCGACCCGGTCGTCGAGCCAGCGCACCGCGCCGGGTAGTTCTTGCTGAGCCATGATCAACCTCGTCCTGTCGGCCGAGCCGTCCGTCGTCCGCGTCGAGAACTTATGCAAAAGTGATGCATCGTCTCGTGGCTACTGTAGGACCGATTCCGGGGTCGAGGCGTCGTTGCACAACTTTGGGCCGATCTCAGGGTCGCTGCGCGTCAGCCGTTCAGCGGCCTGCTCCAGACCGATCAGCGTTCTGGCCGCCCGCGGCCAGCCGGGGCCGGCTGCCTCGACCGTGAATCCTTGCCCAGTCAGCTGGGAGCGGAGTGCGGCTTGGCCGGCTTGCCTCCGCATCGACCACAGCACCACGACCCTGGGGCTGGTTCTGGACGCTGCCGCCACGATCGCCGGCGCGCCCGCGTCGGGTCCCAGGGTGAGGACCGGGTGGGATTGCTCCAGAAGAACCGCCCGGAGTACTGCGAGCGGCAACGTGTGGCGATCCTGTGGGCAGGACACCAGCAGGATCGGATGCTGTCCGTCGTGCCGGGGCCGGCGACCGCTCAAGTACCGTCCCAGCGCGTCCTCGAACGACCGGGCCAGCACGAGTTCCACGTCGGTGCAGTCCTGCAGGCGTTCGAAGCGATCTTCCAGCGTGCGCAACGCCGGTGCGACGAGCTCGGTCCAGGTGCGGCTCACACCGAGCCGCATGAGTGATCCGTCGAGCAGAAGATCGAGCGCGGTGATGCGCAGCGCGTCGGCTTCGCGCAGGAGCGCCGCCAGTTCGATCGAGCCCGAGGTCTCGTCGATCGCCTCCGGCGGACCGTCCGCCGCGCTCAGCCGAGCGGCGTCGCCAGGCGGTGCGCCCTGCTGGATCAACAGTTGCATCCGGCGTAGCCGGGCGATGTCGGTCTGGGTGTAGCGCCGATGCAACCCGCGACTGCGGTGCGCAGGCTCCATCTGGTAGCGACGCTCCCAGCTCCGGATCGTCACCGCCGGGATCCCCAGGGCAGCCGCTACCTGACCGACAGGCCACACCGGCTCCGGTGTGGCCTGGTCTGCGGCGGCAGCTGGGTCAGGCACCTGTCTACGATGACACGCTGCATCGGTTTCGGCGCATTCCGAACGCAGGCGACTCCTACAGCTGTACGGCCTGCCTTTCGTGCTCTGGGCCCTTGGTCGAGTCGGTTTCGGTGGGGTGTCCTTGGGGTCTGCTGGGCCACCAGAACCTGTCGCCGAGGAGGAAAGCCAGAGCAGGGACGACCACGGTCCGGACCAGCAAGGTGTCGAGCAGTACGCCGATGCAGACGATGATTCCGATCTGCGTCAGGGTGATCAGCGGCAGGACGCCCAGTACGGCGAAGACGGCGGCAAGCAGCAGGCCCGCGCTGGTGATGACTCCGCCGGTCACGCGCAGCGCGGTGGCCATGCCTTGCCGGGTGCCGTCGGTGCGGGCTTCCTCCCGCGCGCGGGTGCTGAGGAAGATGTTGTAGTCGACGCCGAGGGCGACCAGGAAGAGGAACGACAGCAGGATGACCGACCCGTCGAGCGCCGGGAAGTTCAGCAGGTGGTCGAACACCAGCCAGCTCGCGCCGAAGCTGGCGAAGAAGGACACGACCACGGTCAGCAACAGGAGGATCGGCGCGAGGACGGACCGCAGTACGGCGACCAGCACCGCGCCGACCAGGAGCAGGATCAGCGGCATGATGAGCAGCCGGTCACGCTGGTCGGCTTCCTGGACGTCGAGGCTTTCGGCCGGCCCGCCACCGACCAGGACCTGGTCGCTGACCTGGTCGAGTTGACTGCGAAGGTTCCGGACCACGGAGATCGAGGCCTCGGTGCCGGGCTCGGACGACAAGATCACGTCGTACTCGGCCAGCTGGCCGTTTCGATCGCCGGGCCGGACCTCGGCAACTCCGTCGATCTGCCGGATGGTCCGGGCCATCGCGTCCGCGTCGCCGACCGGGCCGATCACCGTGATCGGCTCGGTGGCGCCGGCCGGGAAGGCTTCGGCGAGGATCTTGGCGCCGCTGACCGCCTCGGGCTCGACCCGGAACTGGTCGTTCTGGGCCAGGCCGGTGCGGACGCCGAAGGTCCCGGCGGCCATACCGGCCAGCAGGAGGCCGGCCACCGTAAGGACGATCGCGGGCCGTCGAGCCACCAGAACGCCGAGCCGTCCCCAGACCTTGCCCTCGGTCGCCGGATCGCCGACCCGGGGAACGAACGGCCAGAAGATCCCGCGGCCGAACAGCACCAGCGCCGCGGGCAGCACGATCAGGCTCGAGACGATCGCCAGGACGATGCCGATGATGCAGCCGATGGCGATCCCCTGCAGCGTCTCGGTGCTGGCCAGCAGTAGTAGGGCCAGCGCACAGACGACCGTTCCGCCACTGGCCAGGATCGGCTCGGCCACTCGCCGTACGGCGATCCGCATCGCTTCCAAGGGGCGCTCTTCGGCCCGCAAGACCTCCCGGTAGCGCGCGATCAGCAGCAGCGCGTAGTCGGTCGCCGCGCCGAAGACCAGCACGCTGACGATCCCGGAGACCTGTCCGCCGCCCGGGATGCCGAGCCGGGAGAGTAGCTGCTCCGAGAGACCGGTGGTGACCTGCTCGGTGAGAGCGACCACGACCAAGGGGATCAGAACCAGCCCTGGACTGCGATAGGTGAGGAGCAGCAGCAAGGCCACAACGCAGGCCGTCACCAGGATGAGTCGGGTGTCCGCACCGTCGAAGACTCTGGTCAGGTCCGTGGTGAAGGCCGCCGGGCCGGTCACCGAGGCCTGCAAGCCGTCGGGCAGGCTCTTGAAATCGTCACGGAGCTTGTCCACAGTCTCGGACAGCTGCTCGTCATCGCCGCCGGGCAACGGCAGGACCGCGAGCCCGACCTTCCGGTCCTCGGAGAGCTGCACCGGTACTTTGACGCCGACCGCGGCGGACGCTTCGCGGGAGGCGGCCTGGTCCGCCGCGGTCAGCACGCCCTGGTCCGGCCGGCTGAAGACGATCAGGGCCGAGGACTGGTCGGCGCCTGGAAGTTGCTCGCGCAATTGCTGGGCCTGCGCCGATTCGGCGGCCGAGGTGGACAGACCGGTCGCCGATCTGGGCTCGGCCTCCTCCGCGGCGGGACTCAGGAGGGTTAGCGTAGCCAGCGCCAGGCCGCCCAGCACCAACAGGGCGGCGACGCGTCGGGATCGCAGGAAGAAGCCTGAACCTGGCACGGGAACTCCTCGGCAGCTGCTAAAGACTCGATAAACGAGTATCTTGGCAATCAAGACATTAGGAGATGGAGTGACTGAAGGCAAGCCGGGTGCTCAGGCCGCCGGTGGACGGGACGAACTCGTCGGTCTGGTCCAGACGCTCGTGGCCGAGGGCCAGCGGATCGGCCACGTCTTCGCTCAGCGCCACGGGATCCACGGCACCGATGTCGAGGCCCTGATCCGGATCCTGGTCGCGCCCGCCGAGACGCCGATGACCGCGGGCGCCCTGGCCGCCGAGCTCGGCCTGACGACCGGGACCGTCACCACCTTGCTGGACCGCCTCGAACGCGACGGTCATGTCCGCCGGGAGCGCGACCCCACCGACCGTCGCCGGGTCATCGTCCGGTACGCCGAGCCGGGGCTGGAGCTCGCCGGGCAGTTCTTCACCCCACTGGGACGCCACCACCGGGCGGCCACCGCGGCGTTCACCCCGGAAGACCTGGACGTCGTGAAGCGTTACCTCGCGGCCACCATCGCGTCGTACCGGGCCTATCGGGAAGAGCTCGACGGCGAGATGCGGCATCGTCCCCGGCCGGCCTCAGCCGGGAAGCGTCCCCCGGATGATGCTGGCGCGTGAGTGTTCGGGATTGCCGTCGTTCGGCTCCAGTGAGATGTCGACGATCCGATAGCCCTGCTGGGTCAGGTCCTGCGGGATCGTGAAGGTCCCTCCGGTCTGCGGATTGAGTACGCCGAGCGACACCATTCGCTTGCCGTCTTCATTGATCATCCAGACCTCGTAGAAGCCCTGACCGGCGCCCAGCCCCGAAGCTTCGACCTTGAGGCGGTCGCCGGTGTTCTCCCGGATCAAGTCGGCGTTGCCGTCGCCGGACTGGCCGGCGAGTGGCGTCAGCCTGATCATGGTCTCGGCCACTGGGGCTTTGGTGTCGTCACGGGTTGCCAGCAGCGTGCCGGCAACCCCGGCGCCGGCTCCCAGGACGGCAGCGACCGTCGCGGCGACAGCCAAGGCCCTCCACCGAAAGCGCCGGACCTCGGGATGCCTCGCGGGCGACGGGTTCGTGCGCTCGGGCGAAGCCGGACGGAGCGCAGTCGGTTCCTGCCGTCCGTCCTCGCGAAGGTCGGTGCCAGGAACCGGTCCGGTCTCCAGGCCCAGCTCGGCGTTGATCTGACCCCACAGCTCGCTCGGCGGCTGCTCGAGCCGAGGCAGCCGCTTGCTGAGCCGGGCGATCTCCTGCAGCTCCGCGTAGCTCTCGCGGCACCGGGCGCAGAGCTGGAGATGAGTGGCGGCGGCGGTGTCCGGTGTCTGGTCGTCGAGGACCCACTGGGCGAGCTGCTCGTCCTCAAGATGCGTCGTCACCCTTCACCTCCTTCAGTCGGTCGCGCAGTTGCAGCAGGCCCCGCCGTACGTGACTCTTGACGGTGCCGAGCGGCAGGGCCAGTTGGTCGGCGATCTGCGGATATGCCTGGTCTTCGTAGAAGGCGAGCCAAAGGATGGTTCGTCGTGGGTCATCGATCTTGGCCAGTTCGTCGGCGAGCAGGACCCGATCCACCGTGTCCTGATCGACCTTGTCCGCCGCGGCCTCGCTGTTCACGAGCGCCGCGGCGGCTTCGGTGTTGCGGTGGTCGCGACTTCGGGCGGACAGCCGGTCGGCGATCCGGTGCCGCGTGATTCCGGTCAACCAGGCGCCGAACTGGCCGGTCGCGGGATCGAACGTCGCGCGGCTCCGCCAGGCCGAGACGAAGACCTGCTGGGTGATGTCCTCGGCGTCGGTGCGGTTGCCGAGCGCCTTGAACGCAAGGGTGAACACCAGGGCCGACCATTGCCGGTAGGCATCGGCGAGACTCTCCTCGCGACCCTCCGCGAAGGCCTTCGCGATATCACTCGGCGAAGGTGAACCCGCGGCACTTGTGCTCACGGCCGGAACTCTAGCGAACTCCGTGGGCGAGTGCCGTCCGTTCGAGCGAAAGGTCACCGGGACCGCCTGTGCACTGGGTTCACTGTTGCCCTGACTCCTGCCAACGGGGGCTCGATCTGTTGCGTTCAGACTGGTACGGCGGTGACGACCAGGTTGTCGCGGTAACCACCTCCGTCGCGGTCGTAGGGCCCACCGCAGGTGACGATCCGCAGCCGGGGTTCGCTGCCGCGGTCGAAGACCTGGCCGAGGGCCAGTGCGGTCTTGCGGACATCCTCCACCTTCTCCACCCGGTAGGTCGCGACGGAGTCGTTGCTCGACCGGACCGTGACCGAGTCGCCGGGCTCGAGTTCGCTCAGCCGGACGAGCGGTCCCTTGCCGTACTCCTTGCTGTCGAGATGGCCCCCGAGGACCACCGAGCCGCGCTGGTCGCCGGGTGCGGGACCGAACCGGTACCAGCCGATGGTGTTCGGGTTCGGGGGGAGCTCCATCTGCCCGTCCTTCGCGACGCCCACGGCGAGTACCGGGATGTCGAGATCGGCCGAGCCGATCTGCAGGCGGTTGGGTTGAGGACCCTCGGCGAGCGTCGGCAGGTCGGCTGCCCTGGTGCGAATGCCCGAGGGAGTCCGGGGAGCGGACGGGGTCGCGGACCGGGTGGGGCTGGGGGGTGATTCGCCCACGGCCGGTCCGGAGGACTCCGCCCGCTCGTCCGGGGCGGCTGCGGAGCCTGACTCGGAGGCTCCGCAGCCGGCCAGGAGGGAAGCGGCCAGTGCGGCCATCGCGAGGATGGCCGCACCACGAACGCGAATCACGACCGCGCACGCCCCCGAACTGCCGCCGTACCGGTCGCGAGGACACCGAGCGCAACCAGTCCGAGCGCACCCATCAGCCACACCGGGACACCGCTCTCGGCGGCCTGACCACCGGTACCGCCCGGGATGCCGCTCGGGTTGCCGTGCAGCCCGGAGATGGTCTGGACGGCGAGCTTCAGGTTCTTGCCGGACGCGCTGCCCCAGGCGTACACGATCGTGTTCGTGCCTTCCTTGAGGTTCAGGTCGGCGGGGCCGATCGCGACGGTCGACGTACCGGCGAGCGTGACGTCGGCCTTGACCGTGCCGGCCGGCAGATCGGCCTTCGCCTCCTTGGGGTTCGTCAGCCCCTTGAAGACCGGCTCGCCACCGGCGCGGACGTCGACGGCGGGTGCCGCGGCGTCGTGCCGAACGGTCACCCGCGCCTTCCCGGCGCCGAGCTTCGACGTGTCGTTCACGTACGGCGTGAGGACCGGCTTGCCGGCCGCGCTCAGGTGGGCGACGACGGTGATGTTGGCGCCACCGGGGACCTCGACGTTGTTCGCCTGGATGACGGCCGCGCCGCCCGCACCGGCACCGGCCGCGGTCACCTTGAGGTCGTAGGTGCCTTCGGGCAGTTTGACCGGGTCGGTGAGCGTACCGGGCTTGAAGTCCGTCAGCAGCGCCTTGCCGTTGGCATAGACGTCGACGGTCGGACCGGGCACCGCGTGCAGCACCGACACCGTGGCGTTGGCGGTCGGCTTGGCCTGCGCGCTCCCGGCGGCGGCCACAGGGACCCCGGCCGCCAGCAGGCTGGTGGCGACCAGAGCAGTGACTCGACGGATTGACATGGAACCCTCCTACGGAATGGGTGTTCTTGTACCTCTCTTCCGGTCGAACCCCCACAACGGATGCGCCGAACGGCGACCAACTTGACGCCTCGGCCTTCGCGCGGAGGACTGACGAATCCAGCTCTCAGGGTTTGAGGGCGCGGGTGGCGAAGTAGCCGGGGAGCCAGCCTGCGGTCGCGTCTGAGTGGTGCGGTGCCTCGTCGAACGCGGTGATCACGAAGCCGGCGGCCAGCTGCCCGCCGATCTGGTCGGCCATCGTGTGGCTGTACTCCAGCGGCGCGCTCGCTCCCCACAGCCGCCCGCGTTCCTCGGCCGGGACGTGGGTCAGATCGCTGTACGGCAGGCGGTGGCGGACGACCAGCTCGCCGCGGGTGTCCATGGCCTCGTGGTCGAACAGGTACACGTCAGGGTTGAGGAAGCCGCACAGCAGCGTTCCGCCCGGTCGCAGCACGCGGAAGCATTCGCGCCAGACGGGCGCGAGCTCGGGCACGAACAGGTTCGAGACCGGGTTGAGGACGAGGTCGAACGAGGAGTCGCCGAACTCCGACAGGTCGCGCATGTCGCCCAGTACCGTGCGCACCTCCAGACCTTCCCGCTCCGCGACCATCTGGTCCTGGGCGAGCTGCCGCGGCGAGTTGTCGAAGACCGTGACCCGCGCACCGGCCGCGGCGAGTGTCGGACCTTGCTGCCCACCGCCCGAGGCCAGGCAGAGAACGTCCACATCGGACAAGTCGGCGGGGAACCACGCGCGGTCGACCGGCCGGTACCCGATGAGCACGACGGACCAGTCACCGGCACGGGCCCGCGCGACGGTCTCGGGAGTGACCGGACGCGACCACTCGTTGCCGCTCTCGACCTCGAGGTCCCACGCCGCGCGGTTGTGCGCTACCGGATCAACATTCACGGGCACAACCTTTCAGCGGAGGGCGTTCTCGACCAGCGCGACGGTCGCGCGCGGGTCGTCGACCTGGATGACGATGCGGGAGTACTGCTCGTCGGCGAGTTCGATCACGACGGCCTTCGCCGGATCCCTGACGTCCCAGAAGATCTTCTCGCCGTCGAGGTGGAACGTGCCCGCCGTGATCACACCGGGCACGTGGGCACCCGGCGCTCGGATCCCCTTCGGATCAGCGGCGATGCCGGGGTCCGCGGTCGCGCCGCGGACGTTGACCAGCGGGATGGTCAGGCTGCTCTTGAAGGCCCAGAGCTTGTTGAGACCCTCGATCACGACCACGAGATCGTCGCCGTCGATGTGGACCAGTGCCATGTCAGTTTTCCTTTGAGTCAAGAGGATCGAGGCGTCGGGTCAGCGCGGCGCCGACACCGTCGGGGTTGCCGCGCAGGAGGATGCCCAGTGCTGAGGCCGTGAGTGCTGCGGCCAGTACGGCGGGAATGCCGAGCGCGTCGGCGATCGCCTGATCGACGGTGCCCAACGCGGCGGTCACCTCGGCGGCGACCTCTTCGTCGACCGGCGCCCGTTCGACCGCCGCGAGCAGCAGTAGACCGAGGTCGGCCGACGTGACCAGCCGCAGTACAGCTGCTGCATCCGGTGCTGCGGCGAGCGCGTCGGTCAAGGGCCGGATGTCATCGGCGAGATGGCGACGCAGCGCGACCAGGTAGAGGCCGCGCTTGCTGCCGAACGTCTTGTAGAGGCTGTTGCGATGTACGCCGAGACGCGTGACGAGGTCGTCGATCGACACCCCGTCGTACGCGTGACCAGCGAACAGTCCCACGGCGGCGCGCACCACCTCGTCCTCGTCGAACGCCCTCGGCCTTCCCACACCACGACCGTAGGTCATTAAGGAACGATCGGTCAAGAACGATCGTTCCTTAACCGCTGGGCCGGGAAGTGAGTGGTAACCAGGTGTCGTCGCCGGGGGCGGGCCAGCCTTCGATGGAAGGTCGCTCATCGGCGAGCTGGTGGAGGACGTCGAGGCCCGGGTGACGCCAGCCGGCTCTCCAGAACATGCTCCAGGGGTACAACGGTCTCGGATCTATCAGTGGGCGCAGCACGGCTCCGGGGACTTGGGCTTGGCCGGCCAGGGTCAGGACCGGAGGTTCACCGGGCCGTAGGTGATGTGCGAGTTCGTCGATACCCCTGACTCGCGGGTGCGCGGCCACCGGCTGTGCGCCGTACGACCTGAGCAGTTGCAGTGCGGCATCCTCCCACTCCGCAGTGACCTGGTCGCCGGCCTGCCAGCAGATGCTGAGTCCGCGCAGGGCTGCCATCGGCAACGGACCGGCTTCGGCGAGGTCGTGGCCGGCGGGCAGCAGGATCGCCAGCGGCTCGTGTCCCACCAGCCGATGCTGAACACCTGGAGGAAGCGTCAGCTCGCCGAGCCGGCCGAAGCCTACGTCCAGGGTGTGAGCCGCCAGTCGAGACAGTGCGGAAACGAGTCCCGACTCGTAGACGGAGTAGTACTCGAAGTCGTCCTCCAGCGAGCGTGCCGCGAGCAGCAGTCTGGCCGGAGCAGTACCGTTGCCCACCGCATCGACCACGACGCGGGTCGCCGCACCTCGCAGAGTGCCGAGCAGCTCGTCATGACTGGCCAGGAGGGCGCGGGCGCCGGTCAGGAAAGTCTCTCCGGCCACGGAGAGCGTGACGTTGCGCGAGCTCCGGTCGAACAACCGCAGTCCGAGCTGGTCCTCGAGCTTGCGTACGTCGCGGCTCACCACCTGCTGCGCGACGTACAGGCGGGCCGCGGCCCGGCCGAAGTGCAGCTCCTCGGCGACCGCCACGAAGTGCCGGACCAACCGCATGTCCAGGTTCGTCGTCATGGGCCCTTTGTACCTCGGATCGACACACATTCTGTGTCGATCGGGGCGAACAAGGTGTTGGACGACCCACCGACGGCGCGCCGAAGATCGGCGTATGGCTACTACTCACGCAGAACGCTTCCTGACCGATGGCGGCACGACCCTCTGTGCCCAGGCCTTCGGCAGCCCGAACGATCCACCCGCTCTTCTGCTCGCGGGAACCTCGTGTTCGATGGACTGGTGGACACCGGACTTCTGTCGTCAGCTCGCTGACGGCGGCCTGTTCGTCCTTCGTTTCGACCAGCGCGACACCGGTCACTCGAGCCACGACCGGCCTGGTGAGCCTTCCTACTCGCTGACCGATCTGACCACCGACGCCGTTCGGGTACTCGATGGCTACGGTCTCGCCGGCGCCCACTGGGTCGGCTTCTCGCAGGGTGGGTGGATCGCGCAGCTCGCATCGCTCGATCATCCGGACCGCGTCGATTCCCTTGCTCTGCTGTCGACTCGCCCCACCGGTCACGGTCCAGCCGATGGCGACCTGCCGGAGGTCGAGGGCCGGATCCTCAAAGCCTGGGAGGCGGCCGGACCTGATCCGGAGTGGGGAGATGCGGACGCTGTTGTCGACTATCTGGTGGACGGCGAACGACTTCTCGCGGCCGAGCCGTTCGACCTGGCCGGCGTACAGGCCGTCTGCCGGAGCAGCGTCACCAGAGGTACGGATGTTCAGGCGCAGCTCATCAACCATCCGATGGCGGACCAGGGTCCTCGGTGGCGTGAGCGGCTGCCGGAGATCGCCGTACCGACGGTCGTCCTGCACGGCAGCCACGATCCCTTGTTCCCACCCGGCAACGGCCGCGCGCTGGCGGCCGAGATCCCCGGTGCGCGGTTCCAGCAACTGCCCGGAGTCGGGCATGAGCTTCCGGCCCGGGTGCATCGAACGGTCGTCGCCGCGATCACCGGCACCATCGCCAGCCAGACGTGAGAAGGCGTGCGTGACAGAGCTCCGGTGCTGCTGAGGGTGCCGACTGGAAACTGGCTTGTTCGGAGTTGTTCCGATGGCCTGAACTCGTATCCTTTGGCGGTGGCCGCGGACTGGGTGTGGGACGAGACGCTGTTCGCTGGTGCGGCCGGTTATTACGAGCAAGGCCGGTTGAGGTACCCGGCGGCGCTGGCGGCGACACTGCGATCCGCGCTCGGTCTGGATGGCTCGGGGCGCCTGCTCGATGTGGGCTGCGGGCCGGGCACGGTCGCGCTTCGGGTGGCCCAGCTGTTCGCCGACGTGGTGGGCCTCGATCCCGACCCGGGAATGGTGGCTGAAGCGAGTCGGCTCGCGCGCGACCGCGGTGTTGCCAACGTGAGGTTCGTGCAAGCTCGCGCGGAGGAGTTGCCTGCTGAGCTGGGCAGGTTCACGGTGGCAACGTTCGCCCAGTCGTTCCATTGGATGGATCGCGTCCGGGTGGCCGAGGTTGTCGGTTCGATGCTGTTGCCGGGCGGTGCGCTCGTTCATGTCGACACGGCTGGGCAACCCTCCGGGCCGGCGCCGGTGCTTCCGTATCCGAGCCCTCCGGTGGAGGCAGTCACTGCCGTCGTCCGCGATTATCTCGGTCCGCAGCGGCGAGCAGGGCAGTCCGTTCGGGAGACGTCGCCGAGCGGCGAGGCCGAGATCCTGCGTGCCTGCGGCTACAGCGGGCCCGAGAGCGTAGATGTGCCGGACGTCGAGGTGCTGACCAGATCAACTGACGAGCTGGTCGCGGACGCACTGTCCCGCTCCTCATCGGCCCCGCACCTGTTCGGCGATCGCCTCGACAGCTTTGTCGCCGACCTGCGGGCTGTTCTTGCCGAGGCTTCGCCGGCGGACCTGTTCAGCGTGCGTCCGCCCGAGGTCGTACTCAAGATCTGGCGGCCTTTGACTTAGCCGAGGCTCCGTCTCACAGGCTGCAGCGGGCATCGGCCGGCGGGGACTTGAGGTCGAGGAGATACGCGTCGACGACGCGGTCGACGCATTTGCTGCCGCCGAGGAGGTAGGCGCCGTGCTGCTTTCCGTCGACGGTGAGCAGCTTCGCGCCCAGCGCGTCGGCCATCGCGATACCGCCCTCGTGTGGCGTCGCAGGATCACCGGTGACTGACACCACGAGAGTCTCGGGAAGGTCCTCGACCTCGGCGAGCCAGGGATCGTCGCCTGTAGCCGGTGCGGGCCACGCCTCGCACTCGCTGTGGAAGTCGCGTCCGGTGAAGACGTCGAGGTCGAACATCGGTGCCACCTCCCCGACCTTGCGCGCCAGCGCGGTGGCTTCCTCTGGCGTCAGACGCGGCCAGTCCATACAGCGCACGGCGATGTTCGTGTCGGGGTCGAGTGCGTACGCGCCGTCCGCCGTACGGCCGTAGAACGCGTCCCGCAGAGCGAGCATCTCGCCGGCCCGGCCGGCTTCGAGGGCCTTGAGCGCGGAGACGATCACAGGCCATCTCGCCTGCGAGTACAGCCCACCTGAGATGCCGAGGTAGATGTCCCAGATGCTCACCTTTCTGCCGTCGGCGGCTGACGGCCTCTCGATGAGTGGCCGGACGATCTCGTGCAGGCGATCGTTCGCGGCCGCGGGATCGGTGCCGAGGACGCAGTCGGGCGACTTCGCGCAGAACGCGGCAAGGTCGTCGAACCGCGCCTGCAGGCCGGCGAACTGGGAGAGGCGGAACTCTTGTGCCGTCAGGTCGGGTGCGATGGCGCCGTCGAGCACGATCGCGCGGACCTTGTCGGGGTACGTCGCGGCGTACATGGCCCCGAGCTGGGAGCCGTAGCTGTAGCCGAGATAGGTCAGCTTCTTGTCGCCGAGCACCTCTCGCGTGATGTCCATGTCACGCACGACGTTCTCTGATCCGGCATTCACCAGGTTCGTCACCCCGCCGGAGCCCTCGGCGCAGCGTTCTGCGAGCTCGGCCGCCTGCCCGGCGCTGGTGACGTCGTACACGACGCCGAATCGGGGCGCGGCGCCCGCGTCGTACTCCTTGTCGGTATAGCAGTCGAGGGCGGGGGTGGACGAGCCGATCCCGCGAGGGTCGAAGCCGACGATGTCGAAGCGCTTGGAGATGGGGCCGGCCTGCCACAGGGACAGGGTCGACGCGACGAGATTGGTCCCGGAGCCTCCGGGTCCGCCTGGGTCGACGAGCAAGGAGCCCTCGGCCTGACCCGTGGCGGGCAGGCGCAGGAGCGCGATGTGCGCCCTCTCGCCTTCGGGTTTGGCGTAGTCGAGCGGCACCTCGACGGAGGCGCACTGAAGCGCCGGGTTCGCGAACAGCTTGGCGTCCGCTGTGTTCGTCGCGGTGTCCTTGCACGCGCGCCAGTCGAGCTCCTGCCCGAGGTAGGAGCCGAGCCCTGCGTCCGAGCTGGAGGCCGGCGGGGGAGATGCGGGCGTGCAACCGGCGAGCACGAGGAGCGCCGACGTGGCGGCGAGCGGGGTTTTCAACACTTTTAGCATGGCCATGCCAATTAAGTTAGCACGATGATGCTAGGGATTGGTACGATGGGTTCGTGCCCAAACGAGTCGACCCGGAGGTCCGCCGGGAACAGGTCGCCGACGCCGTGATCGACGAGATCGCCGAGCACGGGCTGCGCTCGGTGACCCTCGCCCGAATCTCCGCACGCACCGGCCTGGCCATCGGGAGCATCCGGCACTACTTCGGAGACACCCTCCGCGAAGTCATGCGCTTCACGCTGAGCGTGCTCACGCAGCGCGTCGTACGGCGCGCGACGGCACTGTCCGACGACCCGGTGGCGCGGATCACCGACGCCATCGTCTTCGCCGCGCCGACCGACGACCGGGAGCGCCGGGAGAATATTGCCCTCGTCGAGTACCGCGTGATGGCGCGCACGGACCAGGAGTTCGCGGCCGACATCGCGGCATCATCTCTCGAGGGCGCAGAGGTGATCCGCTCGCTGCTCCGCGACGCGCTGGCCGACCGCACGATCGAGGAGGAAGCGCTGCGCCGCGAGGCGCTCCTGTTGTTCGCCCTGGTCGAGGGCTTCTCGTTCAGTTCCGCGCTGCTGTCCGTCACACTGCGCGAGACGGATGTCCGTGCCGTCGTGGCCGCGACCGTGCAGCGCCTGCGCGACAGCTACCCGCCCGTCGAAGAGGCCGCCGAGGACGCACGAAACTGAGGCCTCATCGACGGCCTGCAGCTGGCCGTCGGGCAGCACTGCTTGGCAAGTATTACGTAACTCCGCTGAGGTCGTTGACGGTGACGACCCGCTCCAGCTCGTCGTCGGTGAGCTGATTGATCTGCGCCTTGATTCGCTGAGCTTCTGGAGTCGTCGGGAGGACGCCGGCGAGCAGGTCGGGCAGAAGAATCTCGTACCCGGCACGGGCTCTGGGGGAGTACCTGTGCCGGGTACGGGCCACTGCCGAGGACACTCGGATCGCATGCTCGTTACCAGGCGGCACCTTCGGGCGGTCCACCTCGCGGGCGGCGAACCGGAAGCCGTTAGCCAGCTGGCACTTGGAACAGCCAGTCGGTCCCGCTCCCAGTCCTTCGCCGCACTCGCTACAGGTGAGCTGCTTGAGTGCTCCGTCCACTACCCGCCACCCGAACTCAGAGGTGTCCTGCAGCACGATCTCCGCCAGGCCCTGCTCGTCCGTACTGCCCTCTGCCCGGCAGAAGTCCCGCCACGCGGAGTCGATACTTTCCTCGACCTCCTGGAGTGCGGCCAGGAACCGCGGATGCTCCACCCGTCGCATGGCAGCAAGTCTACGATCGACGCTGACTGCACCGGGCTCAAGCCCGCGACGGAATGATTGTCATCCGTTCCATTCAACGACCGGTCGTACGTCAACGCTCCCGTACTTCGCCGTCGGGACCCGCTCGGCCCACTCCAGCGCCGTCGCCATGTCGGCGACGTCGATGACCACGAACCCGGCCACTACCGGCCCAGTCTGCGCAGCGACGCCGTCCGCGACCACCACCTCACCGCCCCGGCGGGTAAGAGTACGGCCGGCGCCGACCGCATGGAATCCTTCCGCGTACACGAACGCGCCGGAGGCCTTGACGTCGTCGTCGAAGGTGAACCACTCGGGGAGCTCAGCCTCGGTCGGACCGTCGGTGGTCGGGTCGTACTGGTAAACGAGCGCGAACTTCATGATGAGTGTCTCCTTGGTCAGCCGTGTCGCCAGCCACCGGTTGGCGGCTGACACCCACAGGTCGACCGGCGACCACCCGAATCGACATCAACCCAGAACTTCCACACCGCGGTACTCCGTCACTGCAGCCGGCCCGCGACGCCGTGTAGGTCGCCGCAACTGCGTGAGAAGGGCCTGAGATGCCATCTGTTCTCCGATCCAGTGCCTCGAGAGACCTCGCCCTCAGCTCCTCGCACTCCACGATCCCGCGCCTCTGACCTCAGTGGTGGCCGGAGGTTGGGTCAGTTGACTGGCTCGGAGAGCACTGGCGTACCGGCGAGGTCGTAGTAGGTGATCGTGAGGACCTCGGTGTCGAAGGTCCACCGTTCGATTCCGGCGGTGGCGAGGGCGCGAGACATCTCGGCGTACGAGATCTTCGCCGCGGCGTGGAGGTCGAGAGCCGCTGTCAACGCGGCGGGATCGGCGGTCGTGGCGATCGGGAAGACCTCGTGGGCGGGTGCGGTCGACAGGTGGTGGCCGTACCCGGTCCGACTGGCCCGTGAAGGTACAGGTCGGGGCCGCCACCTTCTGCGGCGACGCGGCAACGGTCACTGCGGGCGGCCGAAGCCGCGCCGGCCGGACAGTCCTGGGGATTGTGATCGGCCAGGAAGGGCACCGGCCGGTCATGAGCGACGACAAGGTCATCACTGTCAGCCGTACGATCAACGCCTCGACGAAGGAGTTGTTCGACGTCCTCACCAATCCTGAGCGGCACGCGGAGCTGGACGGCTCCGGTTTCGTGGTCAGCGACGATAAGACGAATCGGATCACTGCCGGTGGGCAGGTGTTCCGGATGAACATGACCGGTGATCACATGGGCGGTGACTACCAGACCGACAACACTGTTGTCGGCTTCGACCCGAACCATCTGGTGGCCTGGCAGACCGCGCCCGCGGGGACCGAGCCGCCGGGGTGGCAGTGGGTCTGGGAGCTCAAGGCGCTCGACGCGGGCGATACCGAAGTCACTCTGACCTACGACTGGTCGAAGGTGACCGATCGCGAGATTCTCCAGAAGGTGACGTTCCCGCTGGTCGAGCGACACCAACTCGAGGACTCCCTCGGCAACCTTGCTGCTGCCGTCGTCAAGAACTGAGCAGCCTCGGGCACGCTGGTCGGAGCTCTACTTCTTCTTCCGCAGGTCGCTTGAAGCGAAGTAGTAGACACCGGCAATGGCGATGGCGACGATCAAGGCGATCGGGATCCAGAAGATGGGTTCCATTCACCCATCTCACACCACCGCCGTAGCGGTTGGCGATCGTGTCAGGTTCCTGCCGGAATCATGGAGAGGACTTCAGTCCGGTGGCCGGGTCAGGTCGGCCACGAGCTGGTCGATGAAGTCGTCGGAGTCGTTGACGGCGCCGATCCGTCGGAGGGCCGCCGTACCAAGGTAAGCGCCGTAGCCCGCCAGGACGCGACGGCGGGCGAGGTCAGGGGGAAGCCCCAGCTGCTCCACCGCGGACTGCATGTAGGCGATGCGGCGCTCGGTGACGCGTCGCGCGGTGCCGGCGACCGTGGGATCGTCCACGGCGCTGATCAGGCGGAACGAGACTGCCGCGTCCGCCGGGTCGGCCATCGCTTCTTCCAGCAGGGTTCGCATGCGTGCCACCGGATCGGCGACCTCGTCCAGCTTGGCGATGGTCACCTCCGTCTCCTGCTCCCACCGAGCCAGTGCGGCCTCGATGAGGGCTCGCCGATCGCGGAAATGCCAGTAGAAGCTGCCCTTCGTGGCGCCGAGCCGGACCGCGATCGGCTCCACCGCGATCGCCGGCAGTCCTCCTTCAGAGAGGGCGCCCAGGGCCGCGGCCGCCCAGTCGTCCACGGACAAGCGACTGCTCACCGGTCAACTCCTTCCTTGCCGTCCGCCATACGGTGCCGTACGGTATCGGCATCAACCGTACGCTACCGTATGGAGACTGCTCATGTCCGACACAGTGCAGGAAAGCTCGAGCAGTACGGCGAACGCCGCTTCGCTCGACCGAGAGCGCGCCGGCGGCCGGCCCGTGGTCGGGGTGGCTCTGGGTGCGGTCGCAGTGGTCCATCTGGCGATCACGCCCGTGGTGTACGCCGACTCCAGTCGCAGCATCCGCGATGCCGGGATCGTCGGTTCGGTCGACGCCGACCCTGAGCTCGTCGACCTGCGCAGCGCGAGCTTCTGGTACGCCTCATCGGGATGGGCGATGCTCCTGCTCGCAGTCCTGATCGGACGCGTTGAGCGCCGCGAGGGCGTGGTGCCGGCGCCGGCGGTCTGGGGCTTGGCAGGCATCTCGCTGTGGGGCCTGCTCTTCATGCCGGTCTCGGGATTCCTTGCGCTGTTGGGCGTGGCGTCGTACGCCGGTCTGCGTCGCCGCCGGAGGGCCTGAAGCCGACCGCAGGTTCGAGGAAGCCTCTGAAGTGATCGTGCGCCTGGTTCGCTCCTGATCCCGCTGCCCGGTCCGTGTCGGACGAGGCGCCGCCCGGGCTGTTGCCAGCCCGGGCGGCGTCGCGTTCTGTGGCGGCCGCTACGGGACGCTCGCACAGTCAGGAGCTGTGCTGGCCCCGCGGGAGGTGCTTACCTGAACTGCGCGCCGGCGCGAGTTGCGTTGCCTGCGCCCGAGGGGCAGGTTGCCGACGTGAGGATGCCGTACGAGTTCCAGTTCCCGTACTGGATGGTGCCGTTCTGGCACTGCACCATGGCTCGGAACTGCGTGGTGCCGGCAGGGCCGCTGTAGCAGCGGACGAGGCCGGTCGCGCCGCTCAGGTACGCCTCGCAGTTGACGGCCGCGGCTGACGCGGTGCCGACTGCTCCGGCCGGAGCAACCCACGTGCTGTTGCTGACTGCTTCCTGGGCGGACGCCGAGGCGGGAAACGACAGGCCGAGCGCTAGGAAACACGCGGCGGAGGCGGAGGTGATGGCAGCTTGACGACGGTTAATCATGATTCCCCAGACACGATCGTGAGACAACCACCCGCCGGCGCGAGGGTCCGGGAGTGAGCATAGGAACACGCTGCGTCACGCGTAAACCATTTGCAGCGTGCTGCAAATGGTTCGAGCGACGGCGAGCAACCGTCGACGGCGCGTTGCCGAAACACCTGATCGATCGAGCTGCCTAGTCTGGGCTCGGCCCAAGCTTGAAGGAGGAGCTCGCTGATGACGGAGACCTACACGACTCGGCCGTTGTCGCCGGAGACCTGGGACGACTTCTGTGTGTTGGTGGAGGCCAACAACGGGGTGTGGGGTGGCTGCTGGTGCATGGGCTTTCATGCCGAAGGGTTCGGCGAGTCACCTCACAGCGCTGAACGCAACCGCGCCGCGAAGCGCGCCCACGTGGACCGAGGCACCGTGCACCAGATCCTCGTCTACGACTCGGACGGCACGTGCGTGGGGTGGTGCCAGTACGGAAGTCCGGCGGAGCTGCCCAACATCAAGAACCCGGCCAAGTACGCCGCCGGCAGTCCGGAGCTGCCCGCGTGGCGGATCGGGTGCATCTTCACGGGGTCCCGCCACCGCGGCCGTGGCGTCGCACGTGCGGCTGTGAAGGGCGCGCTGGATGCGATCCAGGCCGCCGGCGGCGGAGTGGTGGAGGCCTATCCGGAGCAGACCGTCGACCGCAAGCCGCAGCGTGGCGCCTATCTGCACACCGGCCCGGAGGAGCTCTACGAGCAGTTCGGGTTCGTGCGTGACCGCCAGATCGCGAAGTGGCGCTGGGTCATGCGCGCGGAAATCTGACGAGCCTCCCTGGATGGAGACGATGGCCCTGGGGGAGGGGCCGTGCTCGCGCTTCGATGCAGCGGTCAGGAGGCGGCGTCGTCCGGGCGGTCGTTCGCGGGATCCAGCGTGGCCCAGACAGCGCTCAGCCGGCGGAGGTCGTCGCCCTCGGCGAGGTGGCTCAGGGGGAGCTCGGATCGCTGACGCCCGGCAAGCGCGGCGACTGGGCGAGGCGAGCCGCGACCGCCTTCGTGCGGCCGCCGGAGAGAAGCTGTGGCGAGAGGCACTCAACCCGTCAGGCCGCTGACCGTGCGAAGCCGCGACGAGCGCAGAGCCGCCGGTGTCCTTCGGGGCCTCGGATACCGTGCCGGAGATACGGTTCGATGGTGACGAGTACGCCGCACGACCGCGCTGTGATCCCGCCGGCGATCGTGACCGGCGTCCTGGACATCGGCCGGCGCGAAGGCCGATCCATCACCTCTTGGCTGTCCGGAACCGGGTTGGAGCCGCGCCTTCTCGACTCGCCCGACACTCTCATCTCGTACCGGCAGGCCGCGACCGTGCTGCGCCGGGCGCTGAAGGACCTGCCCGGCCGCGCGCTGGGACTGGAGGTCGGGGGACGAGATGCCCTGCTCTCCTTCGGATTCGTGGGAATCGCGATGCGGTCGTCGGCGACCGTCGGCGACGCCGCCACGGTGATTCTCGACCTGCATCGTGCCGCCGGAAGCCTGCTGGACGTGGAACTCGAGAGCCTGGCCGGTTCGCACCCGGGAGGCGCCGAGCTCGCGGTGACCTTCCGTCAACGCTGGCCGGAGCCTGCTCTCGTCGAGTTTCTCTGCGAGGAGGCCATGGCCAGTACGGCGGTGATCTTCCGGTCGATGCTCGGCGCGACCTGGTCGCCCACCCGGTTGGACCTTGCGTACCCGGCACCGCCGTACGGCGCGCGCTATCACCGCTTCTTCCGGTGCCCGGTCCACTTCGGTGCGGACGCCCACCGGCTGGTGATGCCGGCCGAGCTGCTGAACCACTCCCTGGCAACGCCGCACGAGCCGACCCGAGCAGCTGCGCTGGAGGTCTCCCGCCGCCTACTGGCCCCCGACGGAGCCCCGCGCGACGTCGTCGCGTCCCTGGAGATGCTGCTCGCCGGCAACTTGCGCCGGCAGTTGACGATGGCGGAAGTGGCGCGGCACCTGCACGTCACCGAACGGACCCTCCGGCGCAGTCTGGCCGAGTCGGGTGAGCGCTTCAGTGCTGTTCGGGACCGGGTCAGGGAGCGCCACGCGACGCTCCTGCTGCAAAGGTCGGAGCTGGCGGTGCGCGAGATCGCCGGCGAGGTGGGGTTCAGCGAAGCGCGGGAGTTCCGCCGGGCCTACGTCCGCTGGACCGGGCGAACCCCGTCACAGGTCCGGAGATCCGCCACTTCCTGACCCTCTGTTCAGGAGCGGTCCAGCTCTTCGTCGGTGATCCACGAGCCGTGGAAGCCGGTCGGGACCCTCCGGGGCAAGGTCACGGAGGCGACCGGCTTTCCGCCGACATCGGTGGCGTCGAGCACCAGGAGTTTCGAGCCCCTGCCGTCACGCCGATTGACGACGCTGAGCAGCCACCCGTCGTCCTCGGCGCGTCCCGACGCCGCGGAGGGGACGAACACGGCTTCGCCGGCGACCACGTCGCGCCCGAGTGCGTGTTCGGCGACGACGCCGGCCTCCGCGTCGAGCTTGACGATCGCCGTCGCGTGGAGATCGCCACCGGACACCGCGTAGCGGTAGCGGGCGAGCCGCCCGACGCGGTCGTCGTCGAGGGTGGGGAACTCGATCCCGCGGTCGTCCAAGGTGGTCTCGGTGACGCGGCCGGTCGTGGGGTCGAGCACCCAGCGATGGAGGCGCGCTTTGCCGGTCCGCGCCGCGGCGACGCCGGGACCCGCCGGGTCGGGGTGCCAGGGAATTCCGGTCGACGCACTGGGGTCGCCGATCCCCGTCCAGGCCAGCGCGGCGTCTTCGCCGGCGTAGCGGGCCGCGTCGAGGACGACTCGTCCGGCGGGGTCGGTGTGCGCGTTGCCGACGTGGAACACGTACGCCGGGTCGACGTCGTACCAGCGGACCTGGCCCGGGCGGTCGAGCGGCATGACGCCGATCCGGGCGCCGTAGGACTCGTCCCAGTCGTAGGGGAGTGGGTGACCGATCCGCTGCGGGTTGAAGGTCATCGGGAGGTCGAGGAAGACGGCGTGCTGCTCGGTGATGGCGAAGTCGTGCATCATCGTCGGGCCCGGAACGTCGATCGGAGCGCTGGTCACCAGCTCACCGGCCGCCGAGAGCTTGTGATAGGTGACGAACGGCGCGGTCGCGGCGTACCCGAAGAAGTGCAGTTCCCCGGTGCGCGGATCGGCCTTGGGGTGAGCGGTCATCGCGGTGGTGAGCCGGCCGCCGAAGTCGTTGCTGCCCAGCGTTTCCAGCTCCGGAGTGATCTCGTACGGGAACCCGGCCTCGATCAGGGTGAGGATCTTGCCGGCGTGGGCGATGACGCTGGTGTTCGCCTCGATGGCGGTCAGATCGATCGTGCCGTCGGGGCCCATGTACTCCTTGCCCTGGAGTGCGCTCGTGCGAACCCAACGGTTGCGGTACCACCGCGCACGACCTGCTTCGAGGCGGATGCCGTGCACCATTCCGTGGCCCGACAGCCAGTGCTTGGAGGGTTCGCCGGGCAGTGGGTTGGGGCCGTTGCGCAGCAGGCGGCCGACCAGTTCGGGTGGCAGTGCGCCCTCGACCGGCAGGTCGACGGCGTCGATCTCGTCGGGAACCGGGGCGAGGTGACCGGTCACGTGCAAGGGAACGGATGTCAAGTCGAGGTTTTCCATGCCGTCCAGTGCAGCAGCGCGCCCGCGGGGAGAAGGAGGGGCGGAGCGGTCAGCAAGGGGGGCAGACCGGACGGGTCCGATCAGCATGACTGGCGAGCGGCTGGTGCCGTCGTCTCATTCGGCCGGCTGATCGGCGTTGGTCCGGTCCAGGCTGGCGCCGACCGCATCGCCGATCCGGCGGAGGATGTCGAGGTCTCCCGGTTCGAGCACATCCACGAAGAACTCACGTACCGCGGTGACGTGCGCGGGTGCGCTGGCGACGACCTTGTCGTAACCGCTCTGGGTCAGGGTCGCGTTGGTCCGCCGGCCCGACCCCGGCACCCGGCTGCGCTGGAGAAAGCCCCGTTTCTCGAGCCGGCCCGCGACGTGGGACAGGCGAGACAGCGAGGCCGAGGTGCGGGCGGCGACGGTACTCATGCGCAGTGTCCAGTCGTCGGCCTCGGACAGCGTCGCGAGCACCGTACTCGAAGAAGGTCATTCCGGCGTCGCGTTGCATCCGGGCGTTGAGCGCGGCGGGCAGCCTGATCATGACCGCCGCGTTCGCCCGCCACGCCGTCTGCTCGTCGTCGCTGAGCCAGTCCGCCGCCGGGGGCACGGCGCAGTTCTTTGCCGACACCGCCGAGAGGAACCCCACCGGACGCGTCGGCGCGCCGGCAGCTGCTGCCAGGTGCTTGCTCCAGGCAACTGTCTTCGGAGGTCGGCTTCCCGGCGTTCTGGGTTCAGAGGGCCGCGACGATGTCGATCTCGACGAGAAACAGGGGCGAGTAGAGCGACACGACCCCGATGAGGGTCTGGGCCGGTGGCGGCGTCGTCGTACCTGTCCTGAGTGCTGCGAAGATCGGGTCGACCACCTCGGGCCGGTAGCCGGCGATGTAGATCGTCTCCTTGACCACCCGGGACCGGTCGGTGCCGACTGCGGCGAGCGCGGTGTCGATGTTCCGGACGATCTGCTCGGCCTGCTTCCCGTGATCGCCTTCGCCCACCAGTTCCCCGGCGGCGTTCCAGGCAACCTGTCCGGACAAGTACACGAGGCCGGCCTTCTCGGCAACGACGGCGTGGCTGAGTACTCCGGGCAGCGGATGGAGTCCTTCGGGGTCGAGATGACGAAGCGACACGATGGCCACCGGTCCTTTCTTCAGGGGCTGACGATCGGTCAGGTGGTGGCAAGGCGACGCACCATGGCCTGAAACTGGATCTGTTCCGCCGGACCCAGGGCGGCGAGGAAATGACCATCGACTTCGGCGACTCGTTCGGCCAGGCGGCAGACAACTGATCGCCCGTGCCCGGTGATCATGATCAGGTGGGCCCGCCGGTCCGTGGGGTCCGGCACGCGCCGGACCAGTTCGGCTGTTTCGAGGTCGTCGATCAGATAGGTCAGCACGGTGCGGTCGATGCCCAGGCGCCGGCCGATGTGGTTCTGGCGCTCGGCCGACTGCGCGGCGACGACCAGGATCCGGTACCCGCGGATCTTCCCGGGCACAGCGCCGAGCACGTCGTTCACCAGCGCGGCGTGCTCACGCTCCGCGGTGCGCAGCAGCCGGCCGAGGTCTGTCGCGAGCGCCGACGTCCGCCGCGAACGCTCCGTCGCGTCGACTGCCATGGCGACTTCCTCGCTGTCCTGATCCTCGAGTGCTGTGACAGGTCCACGGTAGGAGTCGGTTGTGCGTCGTACGATGATGATCCGGCGCATTTTCATCACTGATTGGTGCACCGCGAGCTAGGCTGGCGAGCGTGGATCTGCTTGCGGATGTGGTGTCCATCGGCGGTGTGCACGGCACAGTGGGTGCGCGGATCGAAGGAGCCGAGCCGTGGGCGCTGCAGTGGCCCGACAGGCCCAGCGCGGGGTTCTATGCGCTGACCAGCGGTACGGCGTTGCTGGGCGTTGCGGGCCGGGAGCCGCTGCGGTTGCAGTGCGGAGACGTCGTTCTACTGCCGAGCGGTCTGCGGCACGTCATCGGCAGCCACCGGGGTGCCATGACGCCGGCGTACGACCCGATTGCGCTCGAAGCGGCCCAGCGCCGGGGAGAAATCCTCCAGGTCGGGACCGGTGAAGTCACCGCCAGGATCCTGGCGGCCACCTATTCTCAGGATCCGGTCGTCTCGACGCAGGTCCTTGCGCGGTTGCCGGAGGTCGTTCATCTTCGGTCGGCAAGCCTCGGCAACTCCGTCGACGAGTCCGTGAGCTTGCTGGCCCGGGAACTCGCCGAACCTCAGCTGGGGAGTGCGATCGTCCTGAATCGGGTGGTCGACGTCCTGCTGGTTCAGCTTCTTCGGGTCTGGTTGGCCACCCGGCCCGAGGCAGCGCGACGGACGTGGCTCGGCGTTTTGGGCGACCCACTGCTCACCACGGCCGTCACCTTGCTCCACACGGACCCGGCGCGCCGTTGGACGACCGAACTGCTGGCTGCCGAACTCGGAGTTTCCCGCGCGACTCTGACCCGCCGTTTCGTCGGTACGACGGGCCGGGGTCCCAGCGCCTACCTGACGCACTGGCGAACGGACCTGGCCGCTCGACGCCTCCGCGACACCGACGACACGCTGGAATCCATCGCCCGCTCCGTCGGCTACGCGTCGGGGCGTGCCTTCAGCCGTGCGTTCAGCCAGATCCGAGGGCAGTCGCCAGGACGCTTCCGGACCGAGTCACGATCCACCCTGCCCAGGATGGATCGTGCTCTGGTCAGCGATTGACCGGTACGCTGCGAAGTCGCCGACGCAGCCGGCTGTGAGGCTGGGTCTGCGCCCAATCGCGGCGCGGGCTTTGCGTCCGCGGACGACCTGTTCAGCTGGTTGGTTGCCTGCTCGGTTCGGGTTCGAGGTCGACCTCGACGATGTGGATCCGGATCTGTGCGGGGGTGTCGGTCACGGCGCTGACCGCGGTGAGCACCGCGTCGTGGACGGCCTGGCCGACCTGGGCGGCGTGGTGGTGGATGCTGACCACGATCCGCAGTTCGATCCGGAGTTGGTGATGGTCGGTGCGGAAACCGGCGTCGACGCCGCCGATGTCCGGGAGCTTCTTGCCGGTGGCCTGGGTCCAGGCCTGCGCGGCGAACTGCCGCAGCAGCCCCCACACGCCAGGCTGAAGCCGGACGACGCCTGGGACCGCGCGAGCTGCCTTCGCGGCGGCGTCGGCGGCACGGATCTCGGTCAGCAGGCTTTCCGGCACCAGGTTGCCCGGGACCCAACTCGTGGTCATCGCAGCTCCTCCTGTCCATCGGAATCGAGCCAGACGTCCACAACCTCGAAGTCCAGCGTCTCCAGTTCCAGGCCGATCCGTTCGGGCAGCGCGGCCGCGACCCGCACGCGAGCTTCGTCCAGGGCCGAGACCTGCCCGGACCCGAACCGAACAGCGACCGACATCCAGACCCTCACCGACTGAGGGGCGTCCGGGGAGACCTCGATGCGGCACTGGTGGGCACGGACCCCGTCGACGCCGTCAACGGCGTAGCGCAGTACGGCGGCCAGGGCGTGCGTGGAGATGTCGATCTGCGCCGTGGGGGCCGGCAAGGGAATGGTCCGGCCGAGGCTGAGGTCGGCGCGGACTGCGGTCATGATCTTGTCGAGGAATCCGGCGGGTGGTTGCGCCGGGTCGTCGATGAGCGCGCGGGTGGCTTCGGTGAGTTCGTCGAGGCCGGCTCGGGCGGTGGTGCAGTGCGGGCAGTGGAGTGAGTGGTCGGTGACCCGGCCGGCCTCCATGTCGTCCCAGACGTCTTCGACGCTGCGACCGCAGGGCAGCAGGTGCCCAGTCTCTTGGGTGGACTGGCTGTTCCGGGGGGGATCTATCTCCATGGCTTCATCACCTCCGCTAGTTCTGCTCGTGCTCTGGCTATTCGTCCTCTGACTGCTGTCGGGGTGGCTTCGACGAGTTCGGCGATCTCCTGGTAGGAGCGGCCGTGGACCTCGCGCAGCAGCCAGCATGCGCGTTGTGGTGGTGGTAGTTGCGCCAGCGCCAGGGTCAGGGCTTTCATCGCTTCGCTGTTGTGGACGGCGCGTGCTGGGTCTGCGTCGGCGCCGGTGTCGATCGGGGTGTTGTGATCGTCGAGTTCGTCAACGGGTTTGCGGCGCTGGAGGACCGTCAGGCATCTGTTCGTCGCGGTCCGGTAGAGCCAGCTGCCGAACGCGCCGTCGTGCTGGATCTCCGGGAGCCGGCGCCACGCGGTCAGGAACACCTCCTGGGCGACGTCTTCAGCTTCGCCGCTGGCGCCGTTGAGCATCCGCAGGCACAGGGAGTAGATGCGCCGTTGGTAACGGCGGACCAGCATCTCGAATGCGGCAGGGTCCCGGTTGCGGGCCCGGGCCACCAAGGTGGCTTCGTCGAGCTCGACCAGTCCGCTTGATCCGCCGGGGGCGTCCGGTTCACGAGTTCCCGTCGGTTGCCGCGGAACTGTGGTGTCTGCCGGTCCCACCGGTGTCCTCCCTTAAGTGCCTCGCAACAGAGACCGTGGCCGGGCTCCATTGAAGTTGAGACGACACCACCCTCGCAGATGTCACGGTGCGAGCCGTGATCGCGGTGGTGACAGTGCTCACAGGCACCCGACCGTGACATCAGCTCGCCGGGTGCTGTCTTCAGGGCAACTGATCGTCCAAGTACCGCTTCGCATCCTTTGAGGAGAACGCACTCATGTGGGCCTTCCTGTCGCGTCGTTTCCAGCTCTGGCTCGTCCTGGCCGTCGGCGCCCCGCTTGCCTCGTGGCTGCTCGGCCGGATCGGCCGCGAACTCGAGACCCGCAACGGACCGACCCGGGTCAGCAACGTTCTCCGCAAGACCAGCACCACGATCGCCGGCAAGGCCCGTGGGCCGCTCGCCCGTGACAACGGACACACCGGTCAGTCCACCGACCGACCGTGACGAACCAGCTCCAGCTGATGTCCAACCAGCAACACACCAATCCGAACCACGACCCGAAGGACCATCCGATGGCTGACACCACTACTGCTCCCTCCACCGACACCACCCTCATGCCGGCCGACCCGGCCACCAAGGACCTTGTTGCTGACAGCAACCTGAGCGACTCCCACGGCAAGACCACCATCGCCGACATGGTCGTCTCCAAGATCGCCGGGATCGCGACCCGTGAGGTCGCCGGCGTCTACGACCTCGGCGGCACCGCGGCCCGTACGGTAGGCATGCTGCGGGAGCGGATCCCGGGCTCGAAGACGAACCTGTCGCAGGGCGTCTCGGTCGAGGTCGGCGAAACACAGGCCGCGATCGACCTGCAGATCATCGCCGAGTACGGCGTCAGCATCGCCGACCTGGCCACCGGGCTGCGCCGCAACGTCATCAGCGCGGTCGAGCGGATGACCGGCCTGGAGGTCACCGAGGTCAACATCGCCGTCTCCGACATCCACCTCGAAGGCGAGGACGACGACACCACCGACGCCGACAACGAGCCTGCCGAGCGGCGCGTCCAGTGACCGTCTCACCGTTGACGTAACCGTCGAAGACGTCGCGTCACCCAGCACGGCCTGATCGACCACCGCACGACTGCTGTACCTCGGCACCGGGCACGGAGCCCGGGCCCCTTTCTAGGAGTCCCCTCGTGAACACCTCGACCATCGGCCTGCTCGTCGGCCTGCTGATCGCCATCGCCGCGGCAGCCGGCGGTATCGGCGGATTCCTCCTCGCCCTCGTCCTGGGCGCCGTCGGGTTCGCCGCCGGTCGCTACCTCAGCGAAGGCAGCAAGGGTTTGGACGACCTGATCTCGCGCCGCGGCCGTGGCTGACACCGCCACCCTCGCGCCGCCGGCCGTCCACGACGTCTCCGCCATCGTGAACGTCGCTGAGCCCGGCGCGAGGGGCACCTTGGAGATCAGCCCCCGGGCGGTCGAGCGGATCGCCGAGGCGACCGCGCTGCTGGCCCCAGGTGTGATCCGGCAGGAAGCGACCTTCGGGCGCGGCCTGCCCAAGGCCAAGGTCCAGCTCGCCGGACAGCGAGTCCGCGTCGACGTCGAGATCGCGGTCGAGTGGGGCTACCCGCTGGCCGACCTGGCCGCCGAAGTCCGCGGCCGACTCACCCGCACGATCAACGAACTGACCGGGCTCGGTGTCGACAGCGTCAGCGTCGACATTTCCGCGGTCGAACTCCCCACCACCGACAGCCAGGCGAAGAACAGCCCGAGGAGGGTCGTATGAGCAGCACCTCCGCCAAGAAGCCCACCGCAGCACCTGCTGCCGCGACCGTCGGCATCGTCACAGCGCTCGCCGTCACCGCGATTGGTGCGGTCGCCGTTCGCGACACCCTCGTGTCCACCGGCACCATCAACGGCGCCCCGTGGATCGAGTGGCTGCTCGGCAAAGCCGAAGTCCTCAAGCCCGTCGACTGGATGATCCCCGCCGGGATCGCCGCGCTGCTGATCGGCGTCTGGGTCCTGATCGCGGCGGTCAAGCCGCGCAAGGCCACTCACCTGTCCGTCGGCGATGCCGGTGTGTGGATCCGCAGCCGTGACGCCGCCCGACTGGCCACCAACACTGCGGCGGGCGTCGATTCGGTCACCGCCGCGGGGACCAGGGCCAAGGGCCGTAGGTTGCGGGTGACCGCGACCGCGACCGGCGACGTGGCCCGCGTCCGAGACGACCTGACCACCGCGATCGGGCAACGGCTCCAGACCGTCACACCGAATCCCCGGGTCCGCACCCGAGTCACTGTCGAGGAGAACTGACATGCGTCGTGGACTCATCGCCTTCGACCGCTTCGCCGGGCTGATCATTGCCGTCGTTCTGATCGCTGCCGGCGCCGCGGCGCTCGGCTGGCGCTACGACCAGATCCCTGATGCCGGCAACCGGCTTGAGATCGCCGGCCTGACCGACCTGCCCCAGATGTCATGGTGGCCGTGGGCAACAGGCGCCGGCGGGGTGCTCCTGGTCGTCCTCGGCCTGACCTGGCTTGCCCGGCACCTACCGCGCCGCGGTACCGGACAACTGCGCCTGGCCGGCAGCGACGACACCGGACGACTCACCACCGACGCGAACTCCGCCGCCGCCACCGCAGGCAAAGTGCTGGCTCAGACCCCCGGCGTCCGGGACGGCTCGGGCCGGGTCGTGCTCGACCGCGGTCAGCTCGTCGCCGAACTCACCGCGACCCTCGAACCCGGCGCCGACCTCGACGCAGTACGAGCTGCCGCCGAATTGGCCAGCAGCGAACTCGGCCAGGTGATCGGTCGCGACGACCTCTACCACCGCGTCGAGTTACGGGTCGCACGCGGCGACAAGACCCCCACCGCCGGCCGCGTTCAGTAGACCCGACCGCGGCCACGGCACCACGGCCCTCGGCTTCGGGGACCGCCCACAGGCACCGACTCCACCAGCGGGCCGGTCAATCACAGGAGATGAATCAGATGGGTATCGCAGACAAGGCCAAGAATGCCGCCGAAGAACTGGCCGGCAAGGCCAAGGAGGCCATCGGCAACGCGACCGACAACAAGGACCTCGAGAACGAAGGCAAGACCGATCAGACCAAGGCCGACGTGAAGAACGCCGGCGAGAATATCAAGGACGCCTTCAAGAAGTAGGGCTTCCGGCGGTGCCGTTGCCCGGCCGCCACTTTGTACGGGCAACGGCACCCACCACGCAAGGAGCACCCGTGAGTAACCACCGCAGCATCGCCAGCCGCGCCTACAGCGCCCTGGGCCGGATCACCTGGAAGGTCATCCGCCGCAAGGCGAAGACCTCCACGAGCCGCAACCACGGATCCAAGCCGGCCACTCGCGCCAAGGCACGCCGCACCAGATCCTGACCCGTCACCGAGCAGCACGATGCTGCGCATCCCCTGAAATCGGAGAACGAACACCATGATCGGATTCATCGTCGCCGGCCTCGTCATCGGAGCCCTGGCCCGCCTGTTCAAGCCCGGCAAGCAGAACCTCGGCTGGATCGCCACCCTGCTCCTCGGCCTGGCCGGCTCCGTCATCGGCGGCGTCGTCGCCAATCTGCTCGGCACCGGGGGCATCTTCGAACTCAACGTCCTCGGCTTCGTCGTCGCCGTCATCGCCGCCGTCATCCTAGTCGGTACCGCTGAGACGTTGACGTCGCGCGGCAGGAAGAACTGACCGCCCCGGTCAGACACCTCAGCTGATGAACCCAGCCTGACGCCGGCGGCGCCGCAGGGCCGGGGCTGACGCCCTGACCGCCGCCGCGCAGGCCATGTTCACGTGGATGATCGCCTTCATCGACCAAGGTCTGCGGGCCACGACCTGACCCCGGCTCCGCGACGCCTAGTGCTCCGAGCGGCGGAGCTTGCGGAGGATGCCGGTCAGGTCGGCGCGCTCCGCTTCGGTGAGGATGCTGAAGTAGGCCTCGGCTTCGGCGTCCCTGGAGGCGCGGATCGCCGCGCCGACCTGGGTGCCCTCGCCGGTCGGCGCTACCAGCGTTGCCCGGCGGTCCTGCGGGTCAGGACGTCGTTCGACCAGGCCGCGATCCTGCAGGGCGTCGACGACTTCGGTGGTCGAGCGGGCCGCGATCCGCAGGTGGTCGGAGAGTTCGCTGAGCCGGAGCGGCCCCTCGCGCAGGAGTACGCCGAGGGCGCGCGCCTGCGACGGCGCGATGTCCCACGGGGCCAGGGTCTTCTTCCGCAGGTGGCGCAGCTGATGAGCGACTCCCCAGAACGTCTCGGGGAGGGTCTCCTCTTCGTCATCGGCCATGGGAATACCGTACCAACCAATCGTGTTGTAACCTCATTATGAGGTAACCTCAGTATATGTCCCCGACAGAACGGAACCTGCCTTGGATCACGACAATTCGGAGCGCGGCCGCCGAGGCGGCCCGAAATCGGCCACAGCCGCCGAGAAGGCCCAGGCCCGCGAGGTCTCGCTGGCCCGGATCGGACGGCTCTTCACTGCCCACAAACTGTCCCTCGCCGTCGTCACGGCGATCATCGTCGCATCATCCGTGGTGGCGATGGCGTCACCCTTCCTGCTCCGCGCGGTCATCGACACCGCCCTGCCGCGGCAGGACCTGAACCTCCTGGTCTGGCTGGTGATCGGCATGGTCGCCGTCGCCGCCGTGACCTCGGCCCTGGGCGTCGTCCAGACCTGGATCAGTACGACGGTCGGCCAGCAGGTCATGCACCGGCTGCGGACCGACGTGTTCGCCCATCTGCAGCGCCAGTCGATCGCGTTCTTCACCCGGACCCGCACGGGCGAGGTGCAGTCGCGCATCACCAACGACATCGGGGGAATGGAACCCGTCGTCACGTCGACGGCCACCTCGATCGCCTCCAACCTCACCACGGCGATCGCCACGGCCGTGGCGATGCTCGCCCTCTCGTGGCAGCTCTCGCTCATCTCGCTGGTCGTGATGCCCCCGGCCATCTACCTGACCCGCAAGGTCGCCCGGATGCGCCGCGCCATCACCGTGCAACGACAGCGCGAACTGGCCGATCTCAACGTCACCGTCGAGGAAGGCCTGTCGATCAGCGGGATCCAGCTCAGCAAGACCATGGGCACCGCCTCGACCCTGGTCGAGCGCTTCACCGATTCGTCGGCCCGCCTGATCGACCTGGAGCTCCGCTCGGAGCTGGCCGGCCGGTGGCGGATGGCCTCGATGAGCGTCATCTTCGCGGCCATCCCGGCGATCATCTACCTGAGCGCCGGTCTGCCGGGCACTGCCGGAACCCTGTCCATCGGCACCCTGATCGCCTTCACGACCCTGCAGGCCGGCCTGTTCCGGCCGCTGATGGGACTGCTCAACGTCGGGATCGCGCTCACCACTTCGCTGGCCTTGTTCGCGCGCATCTTCGAGTACCTCGACCTGCCGATCGACGTCGACGACCCGGCCGACCCGGTCGAGATCGACCCGGCCCGCCTCGAAGGCCACGTCCGCTTCGAGGACGTCACCTTCGCCTACCCGGGCAGCGAGACGGCCGCCGTGGCCGGCGTAAGCCTGGACGTTCCGGCCGGTACGACGCTGGCGCTGGTCGGTGAGACCGGCTCGGGCAAGAGCACCCTCGCCTCGTTGGTCGCGCGGCTCTACGACCCGACCAGCGGACGCGTCACCATCGACGGCATCGACCTGCGCGATCTGCGACTGGCCGATCTCGCCGGAGTGGTCGGCGTCGTCAGCCAGGAGACCTACCTGCTGCACACCACGGTGCGCGAGAACCTCCGGTACGCCAAGCCCGACGCCACCGACGCGGAGATCGAGGACGCGGCCCGCGCCGCCCAGGTGCACGAGCTGATCGCCGCACTCCCGGACGGCTACGACACCATGGTCGGGTCGCGAGGACACCGCTTCTCGGGCGGCGAGAAGCAACGGATCGCGATCGCTCGCACGCTGCTGCGCAACCCTCGGGTGCTGGTCCTGGACGAGGCCACCAGTGCCCTGGACACCGAGACCGAGCGTGCCGTCCAGCAGGCGTTCGACCGGCTCTCCGAGGGCCGGACCACCATCACCATCGCCCACCGGCTGTCAACGGTGCGCGACGCCGACCAGCTCGTCGTGATCGACCACGGACGGGTGATCGAGTCAGGAACGCACGCCACCCTGGTCGAGAGCAACGGCCGCTACGCCCGCCTCGCCACCTGAGCTGACGGACTTCCCTGTCCCACACCATGACCGAAACGGTCGGGATCAGTTGGGCCAGACGCTGGCCTCGTCGAGGTTGGTCTCCCGGAGCGTGGCCAGGTCGAGCGCCGGTACGGGCACGCCCAGGCGCCGGACGTTCGTCCGGGTCTGGTCGGTGACGGTGACGCCCCAGCCGGCCCAGAAGTCGGTGAGGTCGACCCGGGCGGCGAGACTGGTCGTCCACACCACGTTCTGCCAGCGGGTGAGGTCCTGCTCGGCGGGCGTCGCGCCACCGTCCGGCAGGTGCGCGTACTGCTGACGCACCACCCGGTACCAGTCGGTCAGGACCCGTTCGCCATAGGCGATCCGGAGCTGTTCGAAGATCAGCTGCTGCCACTTCACGGCCTTGATGTCGGTCGCACCTCGCGAGGCCATCAGATCGTCCCAGCGCGACGTGCCGGACTTGTTGATCGCCCGGGCCCGCGGCTGCTGGCCGTAGGCCTCGGCGAACCGGCGCTGGACGGCGTACGAGAAGTTCTCGTTGGTCTGCTCGCCGAGTGCACCGGGGGTGACCTTGTCGATCTGATGCTGGTGACCGAGCTCGTGGTAGATGCCCCAGCCGTGGGTCCGAACGCCCTTGAGCGTCAGGACGTCGGGGTGCTCGCTCTCGGAGTAGGTGGTGAACTGGAACCACGCCTGAGCCCCCGCGCCCGGGATGTTGCCCGGGTACCCGACCAGGTGGTGCGGCCCGGAAGGACTCGGCGAGTCGGCGTCGAGCCCGTACCCGGCCAGCCGATCCTCGATCTCGATCACCCGGTCGATAGAGCGCAGCAGGGCGGCGTGGTTCTCGTCGCGGTAGCGCAGCACCTGGTGCCGGTGGAAGCTCAGCAGCGCCTGCTCGCCGATCAGTTCGACGAACGGCGTGTCGTGCCGGTCGAGCTGCTGCTGGAAGTCCCGCTCGGAGGTGACGCCGAGCTGGAAGGTGGGCACCGGGCGGGTCTTCCCGGCGATGGTGACCTTCGCTGTGCTGCGGGACTTACGCTGCTCGACCGGCCAGCTGAAGTAGATCGGGCCACCGTACGGGTCGGACACCCGGTTGGTCCCTTCCGCCAACGGGTAAGGCCGGGTGTGGTCGATGTTCTGGCCGTTCTCGTCGCGCTGGGTGTTGGGTGCGCCGATGGTGATCGTCGGGAGCGGATCGCCGCCGCGGAGCGAGGCGTCGAGAGTGACCGTGAGTACGTCGCCCGGCGCGACGTAGTGCCCGGTCGGCTGCAGATCCGTGCGAGGGCTGTACGTGACGCAGAGCTCGGCGCGGTCGGCGTCGGCCGAGCGTCGCGGCTTGACGGCGAACGTGAGCACGCCGGCCTTGGCGGTGGGACTCGTCGCGGCCTCGGCCGCCACCGGTGTCAGAGTCGCGGCGCCGGCGATCGTGCTGCCGGCGATCAGGCGCAGGGCGCCGCGTCGGGTCAGGTGGGCGGAATCGATCATGAGTGTTCCTTCCGTGAGGCAGGGGACGGAGAAGGCGGACGGCCGCTCAGAGAGTTGCCGAGGGCCCGGGAATTGCGAGTTGTCGCGCGGCGCGCAGGTGTTCGATCAGAGCCCGGGTGGCCGGTGCCAGGTGACGCTGGGGTGAGTAGACCAGGAAGTACTCGTGCTGTGGCGTGACGTCGCTGAGCCGCCGGGTCTTCAGCAGCCCCGCGTCGACCCACGCCCGTACGGCGCTCTCAGGCACCAGGGAGACGCCGGCGCCGGCGGCTACCGCCTCGTTGACCGCGGTGGTTCCACTGAGCTGGGCCACGACGGTCGTGTCGTACGTCTTGAGCAGCTCTTGCTGCTGGTTCAGGGTGAGGGAGCCGTCTTCCCGAGCAACCAGCGGAAGCCCCGCGAGGGCCGCGACCGTCAGGACGTCCGGCAGCTCCATCCCGGCCGGGGCTGCCACTACCAGGTCGTCGGTGGTGAAGGGCTCGTACGTCAGTTCGCGGGACGGTGGCTGCAGCGGAGTGACGGCCAGTTCGGCTTCGTCGGCCTCGACCGAGCTCCAGACCTGCTCGGTGTTGCTGACCCGGAGCGACACGGTGATCTCGTGGTGCTCGCGCTGGAAGTCGGCGATCAGGGCGGGGAGCACGTGGTTGCCCACGCTCGACGTCGCGGCCAGGCGGACCGAGCCGCGCCGCAGGCCGCGGAACTGCTGGATCAGCTGCTCGGCGCCCTCGAGGTCGGCCAGGATCTTGTCGATCCGTTCGTACAGCGCAGCTCCGGCTTCGGTGAGCGTGATCCCCGGCCGCGACCGGACGAACAACGCGATGCCGTAGTGCTGCTCCAGCTTGCGGATCTGGTTGGAGACGTGGGGCTGCGAGGTGTAAGCCTCGCGGGCGGCGACCGAGAAGGACAGGTTGCGAGCCACTGCGCGGAACATCTCGAGCTGCTGCAGGCTGACGGCCATCAGGTCACGCTCCTCGGTGTCGTCGGGTGTGCACTCGTCAGCCCACGGCCGTGACGTGGATGAGGATCGAGTGCTCGGGAGGCTGGTTGGGGAGCTGCACGCCGACGCTCTCCAAGGCGGCGCCGGTGACCACAGCGGTCCGGTCGTCCCACCAGCGAGGCGGGGCGAACCCAAGGTCCGCGTCACCGATGTGCACGGGTTCGAGCCGGTAGCCGCGCGTGGCGTCCAGCCCGCGCAGCCGCGCCCGTGGGGGAGTGGAGGCCGCCCCCCACGCCATCGCGGCCACCGCGTACAGCGCCTCGGATCGATCGGCGGCGACCACGCCGTGCAGCCAGAGGTCGTCCGCCGGGTCGGGACCTCGCAGTACGGTGCCTCGATTGATCAGGCCGCGGTGCTGCTTGTAGAGCGCGATCCAGTCGGCCAGCTCGCGCAGTTGCTCCGGTGTCGCGGCGTCGAGGTCCCACTCGACGCCGTAGTGACCGAACAGCGCGGTCGCCGCCCGGAACGACAAGTCGTGCGTGCGACCAGTGGTGTGCGACCGAGGAGAACCGATGTGTGAACCCATCAGCTCCGGAGGCAGCAGTTGGCCGGTCCAGCGCATCAGGCGTTGCCGTTCCAGCGGGTCGATGCAGTCCGACACCCACACCCGGTCGGTGCGCTCCAGGATCCCCAGGTCGATCCGGCCACCACCCGCCGCGCAGGACTCGATCTCCAGCGCGGGGAACCGCTCCTTGAGCTCGTCGAGCAACCGGTACGCCGCCAGGGTCTGGGCGTGCTCGACGGGCGCTCCGCCGGCCGACTGCAGTCCCGCCTCGAGGTGATCGCGGTTGTGATCCCATTTGAGGTAGTCGATCTCGTACTCGGCGATCACCGCGACGAGCTGATCGTGAACGGTGCTGAAGCACTCGGGGATGGAGAGGTTCAGCACGTGCTGGCTGCGTTGTTCGCGGGGCAGGACGGAGCGGGCGGCCATGATCCAGTCCGGATGGGCGCGGGCCAGGTCCGAATCCAGGTTGACCATCTCGGGCTCGAACCACAGCCCGAACTGCATGCCGTGGCTCCGGACCGCCTTCACCAGCGGGTGCAGCCCGTCGGGCCAGACGTCGGGCGAGACCGTCCAGTCACCCAGTCCGGCACGGGAGTCGCGCCGAGCGCCGAACCAGCCGTCGTCGAGGACGAACCGTTCGATCCCGACCTCGGCCGCGCGGTCGGCCAAGGCGATCAACCGGTCCGGGTCGTGGTCGAAGTAGACCGCTTCCCACACGTTCAGTGTGACCGGCCGGTCGCTCGACACGTGGTGGGGCCGGTTGCGCAGATAGTTGTGGAAGCGGTGCGCGACGGCGTCCAGCCCGACGCCGTACGACGCGTAGAGCCACGGCGTGGTGTAGCACTGGCCGGTGGCCAGCCGCAGCTCGCCGGGGAGCAGGAGCTCTCCACCGCCGAGCAGCCGTACGCCGGCGCTGTCGTGCTCGGCGAAGTGCCGGTGGTTGCCGCTCCACGCCACGTGGATTCCCCAGGCCTCACCGGTGCAGAAGGTCGCGCCGGGCTCCAGGGCGTGGACGACAGTGGCCGCGTCGAGGCCGGTCCGGCCCCGCCGGCCTTCTCGCAGGTGCGTGCCGACGGTGAACTCGTGCCGCTGGGCCTGACGCTCCATCCCCCAACGACCGCCGAAGTCCAGGATCTCGGTCGCCTGGCTGGGGACCGGGACGTTGAGGGACAGCTCGCCGAGCTCGAACTCGGTGCCGTCGTTCGTCAGCGTCGCGCGGAGCCGGACCAGTCCCGACTCCAGCAGTTCGATCACCAGGTGCAGGGTGAGTGCGGCCTCCTCGTCGACGGCCTCGACACCGAGTGTGCCCGCGCCGGCCTCGGTGAAGCCGGTGACCGGGTGCTCGTTCAGCTCGACGGACGTGGTGCGGAACGACGTCGACCACGAACGGCCGTGGCGCGAGCCCTTGAGGCCGGCGCGACCGAACCAGCCTGTGGTCGGATCGGTGATCACGGCAACCTCGCCGGCCGGCATCTCGCCGGGTAGCCGGCTGTGCGGATCGCTGATGACGTCGAGGCCGGCGGCACCGGCCGCGGACTGCGGACCGAGATCGGCTCCCCAGTGGCGGACCCGGGGCAGTCCGGTGCGGTCGACGAGGACGAGGAGGGAACACCCGGCCGATCGCAGATGGATCACGGAGGCGGGGACGGACTCCAGGGGAGTGCTCACGCTGAAGAGCTCCTTGGTTGCTGCGAGGTGGAGGTGGTCAGCCCTTCATGCCGGCGAACGCCAGCCCGGAGATCACCCGGCGTTGCAGGGCGATGAAAAGCACGATCATGGGCAGCATGATCAGCAGCGAGACGGCCATGATCTGGGGGTAGAAGGTCTGGTGCTCGCCGGTGAACGACGCGATCCCGACGGCCAGCGTCATGTCTTCGGACCGTGAGGCCACGATCAGCGGCCACAGGAAAGCGCCCCAGGAGTCGATGAAGGTGATCACGGCCAGCGCGGAGACACCGGGCAGGGCGAGCGGGAGCATGATCCGGAAGAAGATGGTCGCCGGTCCGGCGCCGTCGATCCGGCCCGCTTCCTCGAGCTCCTTGGGCAGGCCGAGGAAGAACTGGCGCATCATGAAGGTGCCGAACAGGCTGACCAGTCCCGGTGCGACCAGCCCGGCCATGGAGTTGAGCCAGCCGAGGTTCTGGACGATCTGGTACTGGCTGATCAGCAGCAGTTCGCCGGGAATCATCAGGATCGACAGCAGGAGCGCGAACGTGACGTTCTTGAGCGGGAACCGCATCCGTGCGAAGGCGTAGCCCGCCATCGAGCAGAACAGGACCTGGCTGGCCGTCCGGATGACCGAGAACACGGCGGTGTTGCGCAACTGGTCCCAGAACGGGAACGAGCTGATCCCGTTCACGTAGTTGTCCCAGCGCAGGTCCCCGGGCAGCAGCTGCTTGGGAATCGACTGCACCTCGGCGTTGGTCATGAACGAGGCCGACAGTTGGTAGAGGAACGGGAAGACCATCATGAACCCGCCGACGCCGAGGACGACGTACGCGGCGAGGTTGGAGCCCTGCCGGGCGCCGGCGCGACTAGGCATAGTGCACCCACCTGCGCTGCAGCCGGAACTGGACGAAGGTGACGGCCGCGATGATCAGCAGCAGCACGATCCCGATCGCGGCGGCGTACCCCTTGTCGTTGACCATGAAACCCTTGCTGTAGAAGAAGAACACCAGGGTCTGGGTCTGCTTGATCACCGGGCTGGTGTTGCCGATCATCAAGAAGATCAGGTCGAAGACCTTGAACGCCCCGATCGCGCTCATCACGGTGAGGAAGAAGATGCTCGGGGTGAGCAGCGGGACGGTGACGTGGACCAGCTGCTGAAACCTGCTGGCGCCGTCCAGCTCGGCGGCCTCGTACAGGTCGTCGGGGATCGCCTGCAGCCCCGCGCCCAGGATGATCATGTTGAACCCGAGACTGGTCCAGATGCCGACGATCCCGACCGCGACGACCGCGACGACCGGCGTCTGCAGCCAGTACGGACCGTCGATGCCGACGATCGACAGGGCGTAGTTGATCATCCCGTAGTCGCCGTTGTAGAGCAGCTTCCACACCACTGAGACCGCGGCCGGCACGGTGACGACCGGCAGGAAGAACAGCACCCGGAACAGGCTGCGGAACCGGAGTCCCGGCCGGTTGAGCAGGCCGGCCAGCCACACGGCGAGCGGAATGCCCGCGAGCGCGACCACGGCGTACAGCACGGTGTTGCCCAGGGCAACGAGAAGCTCGGGGTCGGCGAACAGTCTGGTGTAGTTGGCGGTGCCGATCCAGGTCGTGCCGCCGAAAGCACCCCATTCGGTGAAGCTGAAGTAGAAGGACTGGAAGGTCGGCCAGACGTAGAACAGTCCGACGCCCGCGAGGGTCGGGGCCACGAAGACCCAGGGCGTCACCCCGTCGTAGCGGTTCCTGCGCCGGCGGGTCGTGGCCGTGGGACGGGCAGGTGCCGCGCTGCGCGCGCGGTCGGCCGTGGAGACGGTCATCTCACTCCTTGGCCAGCGCGGCGTTCATCTGCTCGGCCAGCTTCTTGCCCACCGACTCGGCCGACTCCTTGCCCTGCCACAGCGGGGCCAGCGTCGGTGCCTCGAGCTGGTCCCACGCCTTGGTGTTCTTCGACGTCGGGTACAGGTAGGCGTCCTTCGCGGCGTCGATGAAGACCTGGAGGTTCCAGTCCGGAACGGTCTTCAGGAAGGCGCCCTGGCTGCCCTCGTACGACGGGATGACCGCGCCGGTGGCGGCGATCGACCGGGCGAACTCGGGACCGGCCAGCCACTTGAGCACTTCCCGGGCCGCGGCCTTGTTCTTCGACTGCGCCGAGATGACGGTGGCGGTGCCGTTGAGAACGCACTGGTTCGTCTTCTTGGTGGGCAGCCGGACCACCTGGATGTCCTTGGCGTGCTTGGACGCCGCGACGTCGGCGAGGTTGTACGACGCCGCCCACGTCATCGCGCCCTTGCCGTTGATGAACCAGTCCATGCCGCTGACGTCGGTCAGCTGCTGGATGGTCGGCGCCGTGCCGTTGGTCAGCACGTCGGCGAAGAACTTCAGGCCCTCGACGGTCTCGGGCAGGTCGTACCCGGACTTGGTGCGGTCCGGGTTGATCACGTAGCCGCCGGCGGCCGGGATCGAGTTGTAGTAGGTGGTCTGGGAGTCGCCCATCGTCGGCGTGAAACCGTAGATCCCCTTGCTCTTCAACTTCGCGCTGATCTCGGCGGCAGTGCCGAGGAACTCGTCCCAGGTCCAGTCGTCGGTCGGCGGCTTCAGGCCGAGCTGATCGAAGATGGCACGGTTGTAGAACAGCGCGACCGAGTCGAAGTTGTTCGGTACGGCGTACTGCTTGCCGTCCCAGACGTAGCGCTCCACCAGGGCCTTGGGGTACTTCGACAGATCGAGCTGACCGTCGGAGACCAGTTGGTCGATCGGGTCGATCTTGCCCTCGGCGGCGTACAGGTCGAACTGGACGCCGTTCATCGCGAACACGTCGGGAGCGGTGCCCGAGCTCGCCTGGGTCTGGAGCTTGGTGAAGTAGTCCTTCCACGGGGTGAAGGTCGAGGCGACGGAGATCCCGGGGAACTGCTTCTGGAAGGCCGGCAGCTGCTGCTTGATGACAGCGGGCGTGATCTCCTCCCACGCGGTGTAGGTCAGGCTGGCCTTGTCGCTGCTGCCTTCCGCGCCCGCGCCACCACCGGCGCCGCCGTTGTCGCCGCAGCCGCCCACGGCTCCGGCGACGGCTGCCGCCGCGAGCCCGGCGAGGAATCCACGTCTGTTCATGAGGTACGTCCTTTCGATCGGTGGTCCCCGCTGGTGGTGGGCCGGCCCGTGGAGTCCCGCTGGATCAACGACCAGTCCAGAACGGTCCGCGTCGGCGGCGACTCGTCCCCGAGGGCCCGGCGACGAACCAGCCGGGCGATCTCACCGGGTTCGTCGGTCGCGCCGACAGTGGTCAGCGCGGGGGTGCTGACCGTTCCGTCGGGGATGTTGCCGGCGCCGATCACCGACAGCTGCCCCGGAATCGAGACCCCGAGCCGTTCGGCCGCCTTCACGACGCTCAGGGCCAGGTAGTCCGAGGCGCAGAAGATCGCGGTGGGCGGTTCCGGCAGGGTCAGGAGGTCGATCGCGGTCTGGTAACCGCCGATCGGAGTGGGCCCGGTGGCGCGCAGGAAGCCTTCCGGCACGCCGAGCCCGGCGGCCTTCAGTTCGTCCAGGTAGATCGCGGCCCGGGTGGCGCGGGTCTCGCTGTGGGGTTCGACGGTCAGGCAGGCGATCCGGCGATGACCGAGGCCGATCAGGTGCCGCATCGACAGTCGGCACCCGTCGGTGGCGCGGGAGTCGATGATGTCGTAGCCGTCTCCCGGCAGCTTGTCGCCGAGCACGATGATCCGCAGCCCGGTGGCGACCAGTTCCTCGACGTGCTCCTGGTCCCCGGGCTCGGCCAGGCCGTCGATGAACACCGCGTCGGGGTTCATCCGCTGCAGAGCGCGGTACCAGTTGCCGTCGGGGATGACGAGTGCCTGGACGTCGTGCTCCTCCAGCTCGGTGCTGACCGCCGTGACGACCGTCTGCACCCACGGGTCGTACGACGTCGTCATGGCGAGCAGCACTTGCCCGGTCCGGCCGGTCCGGGTGGCGTGTGCCGAGGCGTTGACCCGGTAGTGCAAGCGGCGGGCCGACTCGCGGACCCGCCGCTCGGTGTCGTCGCCGACCTTCGCACGCGGGTCGACCTTGCTGCGGCCGGCCAGCACGTACGAGGCGGTGGCGATCGAGACACCGGCGTCGCGAGCGACCTGCTGCAGGGTGGTGCGGCGCTTGCCGGTCGGTGCCATTCGAGCCTCCTCGGTGACCTGTTGAACGTCTTAAACGTTTAAGCGACTGTACGAGCCGACCGTTGGCTCGGACAAGACGCGGGCCATGCGCGGTTGCAAATACCCGCATCACCGGGCCGCTCAGTACGCGATGCAGGCCGATCGCAGGTCGGTGTAGAAGTTCCACACGTCGGGGGAGCACTCCGGCGCTCCGAGCTGGGACGCCTTGGCGCCCATGTGCGGCAGGTGGGCGTACGCGCCGACGCCGGGACGGTTCACGTGCAGCATCCCGGCCTCGAAGTCCTGCAGAGCCTGGAACATCAGCGCCGGGTTCTGCGTGAAGATCGTGCCGGACATCCCGTACCGCACCGAGTTGGAGATCCGCATCGCGTCCGCGTAGCCGTCGCAGTCGATGACGGACAGGACAGGTCCGAACACCTCTTCCTGCGCGATCTCGCTGTCCCACGGTACGTCGACCAGCACGGTCGGCTCGACGAACCATCCCTTGCTGTCCGTTGTTGCCGCGCTGCCGCCGGCCGCCACCGTCGCTCCGGCGCGGCGGGCCGACTCGACGCCGTCGAGGCACGCCTGCCTGCGGACCTCGTTCACGACCGGACCGATGTCCGCCCACTCCTGGTCGCCCGGCCCGACCCGCATCGCGGCGACCCGCGGGACCAGGCGCCCCAGCAGTTCGTCCTTCACCGCCCGGTCGACGATGATGCGGCTCGTCGCGCTGCACCGCTGACCGCTCTGGCCGAACGCGCCGTGCACGATCGCGTCGACCGCGGCGTCGAGGTCGGCGTCGGCGAGAACGATCAGCGCGTTCTTGCCGCCGAGCTCGAGCTGGGTCCGCAGCAGCCGGTGGGCGCCCGCGCCGTTGATCGCCTGCCCGACCGGCAGCGAGCCGGTGAACGAGATCCCCTTCACCCGTTCGTCCGCGACCAGCGTCTCGCCCGGGACGCGATCGCCCTGCACGAGGTTGAGCACCCCGGCCGGTACGCCGGCGTCCGTGAACGCCTGCACCAGCAGCGCCGAAGTCCACGGCGTCAGCGGGGACGGCTTCAGTACGGCGGTGCACCCGGCGATCAGGGCGGGCGCGACCTTCCACATCGGGATCGCGAGCGGGAAGTTCCACGGCGTGATCAGCCCGACCACACCGAGCGGCCGCCGGAAGGTGACGGCAAGCGTGCGTGGCTCCTCGGCCGGGGTGGTCACACCGTTCAGCCGGCGGGCCTCACCGACGGTGAAGTCGAGGATCGCGAGTGATCGACGGACCTCGCCGCGGGCCTCGCTGATCCGCTTGCCCTGCTCGCGGGTGATGGCGGCGGCTAACTGCTCGATCCGGTCCTCGATCAGCCGACCGGCCTTGGCGACCAGTGTGCCACGCTCGATCGGGCCGAGCTGGTCCCAGTCCGCGGCGGCCGCCGCGGCGGCGTCGATCGCGGCTGTCGTGTCCGGTTCGCCGGACTCGGCGAAGCTGCCGATGACGTCGTCGACCTCGGCCGGGTTGACGTTGTCGCGGGTCTCGCCGGAGCTGCTCGGTCGCCAGCAGCCGTCGATGTGGTTGAGCAGGTGATCGGCGTACGGGGAGGTCATGGGGTGTCCTCTGGGGTCAGCTCGTCGAGAGCGCGATGCGGGGCGCGGTGCCGCGGCGGGCTTCGGCCACCGCGGCGTCGATCTCGGTGAGGGGAAAGGGCGTGGGCACCAGGTCGGCGAACAGGCTCTGCGCCGGCGTCTCGTGCAGGAAGCGGACCGCCTCGGCGAGGTCGTCGACGCGGTAGTTGTGACAGCCGACGATCCGGCTGAGGTTGCGGACGAATCCGCTCGGCTCGAACGCCACAGCCGGTCCGGGCGACACCGAGCCGATCAGCGCGACGGTCCCGTCGAGGGCGACCAGGTCGATCGCGGACTGCACGGCCGCGCTGTTGCCGGACAGCTCGAGTACGACGTCGGCGCCGTACTCTTCGATCGCGGCGGCCAGGTCGGCCGGCCCGCAGACCACATCGGCGCCGAACTGCTCGGCGAGGTCGCGTCGGCTTCCATCGACGTCACTGGCGATCACGTGGGTCGCGCCGCGTTCGCGGGCGTAGGCCACGGCGGTCAGACCGAGCATGCCGCAGCCGATCACGACCACGGTGTCGCCGGCGGCCAGGTCAGCGCGCCGCGCGGCGCACACGACCGTCGCGGTCGCGCAGTTGGCCGGGGCAGCGACAGCGGCAGGTAGTCCGGCCGGGACCGCGACCAGGCCCGTGCCGGCGATGAGGTGGACAGCCGACGCCATCCCGCCGTTGAGACGCCAGTGGTCGTCCATCGCCTCGTGCCCGTACTTGCGGACCGTCGTGCACTTCTGCGGTACGCCGCGAGCGCAGCGCCGGCAGGTCCCGCACGCCGTACCGATGGTCCACGTCACCCGATCGCCGGCAGCGGCCGGCGTACCGTCGGACAGTGCTGCCGTCGTACCGATCGCAGCGATTCTCCCGACGGCTTCGTGGCCGAGCACGGTCGGCAGCGGTGTCGGCCGGTCGCCCGCGATCGTGTGCAGGTCGCTGCCGCAGATCGTCGCCAGCTCGAGCTCGACCAGGACCTCGCCGGGCCGCAGCTCGGGGAGCGCTTCCTGGACCAGGCTGAATCCTTCGCCGTTCCACACCGCGGCTGTTGCCTTGGTCATCGAACCCCCTTCACCGGCGGATCGTCAGCGCCACCAGGGCACTGGCGACACAGCTGCCGGCAACGATCGGGAAGATGTAGCTGGTCTGTCCGGTGCTGTCCATGATGTGCCCCACCAGGGGTTCGGCGGCACCCGCGAACAGGTAGGAGAAGAAGTTGACGACGCCGGTCGCCGTACCGGCCATCCGCTTGCCGGCGATGTCCGGGCAGAGCGCCCAGAACGACGCCTGCGGGCCGTAGACGAAGAAGCCGGTCAGGAACAGGACGGCGATACCGGTGACGGTGCCGAGCGGGACGAGGAACATGACCATCGCGAACAAGGCGCCGAGCAGCATGAAGATCGCGATCGGCCGGTCCCGGCGGGACCCGAACAGGCGGTCCGAGACCTGACCGTTGGTGAGCGCGCCGACCGCCATTCCGACCGGCAGCGCGACCGAGATCCAGATCGGGTTGACCGCGCTGTCGCCGCTCTTCCAGTCCGCGCCGAGGAAGTACACCGGGACCCAGATCAGCAGGCCGTACCGGGCGGCGTTCTGGAACCCGATCGCGATCCCGGTGGACCAGATCCGTCCGCTGGACAGGACGGCGCGGTACCGGTCGATCGACCGTTCGCCGGCGCTCAGCTCCCGGCCGTCGGGCGCGACCGCGTCCTGCTGCTCGGTGAACGACCGCGGCGGCGTGACGCCGGCCTGCTCCGGGGTCTCCCGGGAGACGAAGTAGAAGGTGATCCCACCGACCAGCATCAGCAGGACGGGGACCCGGAAGATCCAGTGCCAGTCGAGGCCGAAGGTGTCGACGACCAGGGTCGAGGTCACGTAGGCCAGCACCGAGGCCATCCCGGCGGCGAAGGTGTAGAAGCCGAGGCTCGTGCCGCGTTCGCGCGGTGTCCACCAGTTCGCGATCACCCGGCCGCCGGACGGCCAGCCCATCGCCTGGGCGAACCCGTTCGCGCCCCAGGCGAGCGCGAGGCTCTTCGACCCGATCGCGAAACTCGTGCACCAGTTGAGGATCGTGGACAGGATCGCGCCCAGCGCCATGATCCGGCGGCCGCCGAGCTTGTCGGCCAGGTTGCCGTTGATCATCTGGCCGGCCGCGTAGCACCAGAGCAGGCCGCCGCTGATCGCGCCGAGCGTGGTCTTGCTCAGGCCGAGGTCGGCCTCGATACCGGGGATCGCGAAGCCGAAGGTCTGCCGGCCGGTGTAGAAGAACAGGTAGCAGAACATCGCGGACAGCAGCATCCGCCACTGCAGCCGCCGGAACCGTAGCTCTGACACGGGTTCCAGCGAGACGCCCACTTCGTCGGGGGACTTTCCGGTGATGGACATGGCGTCACACCTCAGCGGTCTGCGGGACGTGGGTGCCGGCCACCCAGAAGGCGTCGTAGTTGTGGAGGAGTCCCGCGGCGTCGAGGTCGTCGGGACGAGACAGCACCCGGTTGACCAGGAACGGGATGTTCTGTTCACCGAGCGCACCGTGGGAACGCAGCGGCGCGTCGAGCTGGGTGAGGTCGTGCCAGGCGGCGTACCGGCCCAGCGCCGTACCGGCTTCGGCCAGTACGACGAGATCGCCGATCCGGTCACCCGGCAAGGCGTAGCGGGAGGCCGCGTCGGCCCGGTCGTGCACGGCCTCGATCCCGTCGATCGCCCGGAGCGCCGAGGCGACGGCGTCCCGGTCGGCCGACGGCGGCAGGTAGACGCTGGCGAACGAACCGAGTGCACCGTGGTGCACGGTGTACGGATCGGTGATCGGGAGGATCACCCGCACGCCGTCCAGTGGCCGCGCGGAGCTCGCGCCGAGCAGGGCCTGGACCTCCTCCTCGACGTACACGACGTTCGGGCGGCCGTCGGGGCCGGACTTCGCGCTCATGCCGTGGTCGGCGGTCAGGACGACGATCGCGCCGAGTTGGTCCAGCTGCCCGGCGTACCGGTCGATCATCGCGTAGAAGTCGTTCGCGGTCTCGGTGCCCGGGGCATGCTTGTGCTGGATGTAGTCGGTCAGCGACAGGTACATCAGGTCGGCGCCGCGGCCGCGCAGGATCTCGACGCCCGCGGCCAGGGCGAACTCACTGAGGTCCGCGCTGTAGACCTCGGGCAGCGGCCGGCCGACGAGCGCGAGCACGTCGTCGATCCCGTTGTCCGCGATCGTTGCCTCGTCCGCCTTCTCGGCCGAGAAGCAGATCCCGTGCCGCCGCGGTTCGACGAACGCGCCACTGCCGTTCAGGTCCGGTCCGGCCTCGACCAGACCGGCACCGAGCAGCCGCCGCAGCTTGTCCTTGGCGGTGACCACGACCACGTCCAGCCCGGCCTCGTTCGCGGCGGCGAACAGGGTCGGCGCGCGCAGGAAGCGCTTGTCGTTCATCAGCACCTCCTCGCCGGACTCGGCGTCGAAGATGTAGTTGCCGCTGATCCCGTGCACGGCCGGCGGCCGGCCGGTGGCGATCGAGACGTTGTTCGGGTTCGTCAGCGCGGGCATCGCGCAGTACGCCGGCCACGAGGTGCCGCCGTCGGCCAGCATCTTGCTCAGCCACGGCATCCGACCGGCCGCCATCGCCTGCTCGTGGTAGTCCGGTTCGCTGCCGTCGATGCAGATCACCACGACCGGGCAGTCAGGGGTGGTGTACGTACGGCCGTTGACGCTGAACGTCGTCGCGGTCACGGAGTCTCCCGAGGGTCGTTCCAGTTGGACGGCCCCAGCGTGTCCCCACGGGCCTCGACCGGGTAGCCGGCTTCGGCTTATCGGGGCCATAACCCCGTCAGTGCGGCCATTCCGCGGTCGCCCGGACCAGGGCGGCGAAGGCTTCCTCGGGAGGTGTCAGGAGCCGGTCGGCCCGGCGTACGAGGGAGACCTCGCGGCTGGGAGGCGGCGGCTGGACGTCGAGGCAGACGAGGAAGCCGGCGTCGACCTCACGGCGTACGGCGTGCTCGGACAGGACAGCGAGGCCGAGCCCTTGCTGCACCGCCTCCTTGACCGTGTCGGGGCCCCACAGGTCCCAGGTCTCGACCTTGTCGAGGTTCCAGTCCCTGAGGCTCTGCTCCTGGAGCCGGCGCGTGGCCGAGCCCTGCTCCCGCAGCAGGAAGCGCTGCTCGGCGAGGTCGGCCGTCGACACCGGCCGCCCGGCGAGCGGGAATCCGGGGCCTGCGACGAGGACGAGACTCTCGGTCAGCAGCGGCTCGCTGACGAGCGCGTCGGCCGTCGGCGTGCCCGCGCACAGGCCGAGACCGACCTCGCCGAGCATCAGCCAGGATTCCACGGTGTCCTCGTTGCCGACCCGGATCTGGCAGGAGACCTTCGGCGCTCGAGCGGCGAACTCGCCGATCAGGCGCGGGACGAGGTACGTGCCGAGCGTCGTCGTACCGGCGACGACGAGCTGCCCGGCCTCCAGCCCGCGGTAGCCGGCGGCGGCGTGCTCCAGACGCTCGAGCAGGCCGAAGACCTCGCGAGCGTGGCCGACCACGACCGTGCCGGCCGGGGTCGGCTGCGCTCCGTGTGGTCCGCGCTGCACCAGGCCGACGCCGAGGCTGCGCTCGAGCGCGCGGATGTGGTTCGAGACGGCGGGCTGGCTCATGTAGAGCACCTTCGCGGCGGCCGAGAAGCTGCCTTCGTCGACCACACGCACGAGGATTCCGAGCTGGGTGAGACTGAGCATCGGGGCCGCCTTCGTCGGGTGCGCGGCCATCCTCGCACCAACGGGCGGCCCCCGCACGCCGGCGACCGGCGCACGGGGGGCGTGGTCAGGACACGGTGAGGGCAGGGGAGTCGATGGCCCAGTAGCCGTTGGCGCCGGACAGGTGCCAGCCGATGCGGACCTTGCCGGCGCCCTTCGGGGTCTTCAGCTGCAGGCGCATCGGCTTGCTGATGTCGAACCGGACGGTGTCGGCCGACCACAGGACGGCGGTGGTGCCGTTGTCGAACTCGGCGATCACCTCGGCCTTCTGCTCGCCGTCCGGCTGCTTGTAGTGGCTGGCGTACTCGACCGTGACCGTCCGGCCCTTGGCGCTTCGCCACGGTGACCACAGGGTCGAGTCGAAGGTCCCGGCCGGGTGGTTGGCGCTGCTCCACTCCTTCGCGTCGGCCACCGCGACGACGTCGCGACTGCGAACGAACGAGCCGCGGCCTTCACCCTCGCCGCTGGTGGCCCAGAACTCGTTGGTCATCAGGTTCCAGCCGCGGAACTCGGTGACGCCGCCCTCGACCGTGCCGGTCCGCGCCCAGCCGGTGGGCAGTCGCGGGGTCCAGCCGCCGGACGCGGGCGGCTTGGCGGGTTCGTCAACAACCGGACGATCGGCCTTGACCGTGTCGAAGGGATCGTTGCTCGGCGTACCGATCGGGATGCCGTCGAGGTTCCAGGCCGGATCGACCGGGACCCGCAGGTGCTCGAGGATCGTCGGGGTGACGTCGACCTGCCGCCACTCGCGGACCGGTGTCCGGCGGGTGATGTCGCCACCGCTCGCGAGGATCCAGCCGGTCCTGGTGGTGTGCTGGTCGCCGCCGTGACCCTGACCGCTGAAGCCGTGGTCGGTGGACACGATCACCAGCCAGTTCTCGGACTTGTACGTCGGCCGGGACCGCATCGCCTGGACCAGTTGGCCGATGTAGGCGTCCAGGTTCTCGATGGCCTGCACGTACTGCGGGGTATCGGAGCCGATGCCGTGCCCGGTCGCGTCGCCCTGGTGCAAGTAGGTGTAGACGAAGTCCGGGTTGTGCTCGGTCAGCGCCTCGATCGACGCGCTGGTGCTCTGGCGATCGGTCGTCTGGGCGTCCGGACCGGTCTGCTGCATCTTCACGTCGGGGGAGGCGATCAGGAACTGGTTCAGCGGAGTCCAGTCGAGCGTCGTGAAGGTGGACAGCGCGGGGTTGGCGCGTTCGAGGCGGGTGGTGACGTCGGGATAGTCGACCAGGTTGTTGCCGGCGAACGAGTTGTCCATCACCTTGTGCTTGTCCGGCCAGACCCCGGTGAGCATGTTGGAGTGCCCGGGACCGGAGTTCGTGCCGGTGATCGCGTTGTCGTGCAGGTACGACGGACCGAACTGGCCGACTTTCGCCAGCGCGTCGAGATGGGGTGTGTTTGCCTGTAGCAACTTGTCGTAGCGGACCCCGTCCACGTCGACGAAGAGCACCTTGCGCTGGCTGGTCCCGTTCGGCAGGTCACCCGGCCCGGGTTTGTGCGGCATCGGTGCTTCGGCTCCTTCGCGCGGCTGGTCGGTGATGTCGACGTCGTCGATCGCCCAGTACCAGTCGTTCTGGGCCTTCTCGACGTTCCAGGTGGCGGTCATCTTCCGCGCGCCGGCCGGCACCTTCACCGGTTGGGTCACGGTCCGGTTCTCGAGGTAGGTCTGGTCCCCGAGACTGCTGGTGCTGTACGTGAAGAGCTTCGTCCGAGGGCCGCCGTCGAAGGAGACCTCGAGACTCGCCTGCTGCGGGCCGGTCTGGCGGTAGCTGGAGTCATAGTTGACGTGGACCTGATTCCGACCCACGACGTCGATCGCCGGGGACGTCAGCGCGCTGTCGAAGATCAGCGTGTCGGTCGGGTTGTTCTTGTCGTCCCATTCGTCGTCATCGGCGACGGCCAGGACTCCTTCGGCCTTGGTGAAGTTCTCCCGGCCCTGGCCGGGGGCCGCGGTGGACCAGAACTGGGGCGTGGTGAACGACCAGCCGCGCCACTCGGTGACGCCGGAAGCGGTGACGACGGGTGAGGTCGTGACGCTCCAGCCGGCCGGGGCGGCGGGGGAGAAGCCGAGGACGTCGGCGGGGACACCGGTCTCGTCGGCTCTCGGCCGCAGTTGTGGAACGAGTTCGTCGAAGTTCTCGGTGACGAGGGTGGCGGTGGCGGTACCGCTGGTTGCGGTGGCAGGGGGTGGGGGAGAGGCCGCGACGGCCGCCGCGGCGATGGCGAGCGCTGTCAGTGCCGGAAGTACGCGTGGGCGCATGGCTCGGTCACTTCCTGGAGAGAGATGGGCCGATCAGATCGTGCCGACGCCCGGACGGCCCTGGGTAGATGGCTCTTCCGAATAGGGTCGATCAGCACAGGCTTGGGGTTATGGGGGTGTTGAGGATCTCGTATGTCCAGGGCGTTGCCGTCGGCAAGGCCCGGGAACGACCGTAGGCCCATGCCCAAATCCTTGGCGTCCGGAACCAGGCGCCGTCTTCGCTCCCTGTCCGCGGTATCCGCGACGACTCTCGCGCTCTGCCTTCTGCCCCAGGCCGGGTACGCCGTCCAGCAACCGGTGCGGACACCGGACTGCACGGTGGTGCCACCGGCCAACGAGCTCGACGAGTCTCCGGCACGCTGTGTCAGCGCCAAGATGTCGATCGACCGTGTCCCCGCTGTCGGTGAGTCCGCGACGGTGTCGGTCGCACTGAATGCCCAGGTCGAGATCGAGCAGGCCGGGTTCACCGTTCGGCTGCCGAAGGGGCTGCGGATCACCTCCGAAGGTTTCTCGGCGCCGCGGCAGCGTGGACTCGACACGGTCGCCACCAGAACCGTTGCTCTGGGCAAGGGGGAACGCACGCTGACCTTCACCGTGACCGCGGACGTCGCGGGGACGGCGCAGATCCAGGCGGACGTGTCCGACCTGTCCGCGCCGGCGGTCGAGCGAAGCGCCCATGCCACGCGGGAGATCACCGTCGGCGCGAGTGCCGCGACGTCGAAGGGACGGGTGGACGGCAGCCGATCGACGGCCCGTCGTACCGACGGATCGCTGGTGCCGCAGCGTCGAGCAGCGCGATCCGCCGCCGTGCCGGGCAAGATCTGCGCGACCGGCGAACTGACCTACGCCACCTACGACGGAGCCTGGCATCCGGGGCGGCGGGTAGCAGTCTCGGTGGTCGGCCGGGCCACGCCCGACGCCGCGCCGACGACGGTCGCCACCGGCCTGACGAGCGCGACCGATGGTGGCTACTCGCTCTGCTTCGCCCACTCCGGTGAGCCGATGGCCGCGCTGTGGGTGCGGTTCTCCACCCGTACCTCGTGGTGGGAGGTCACCGAGATGACGGGACAGGACCCGTACGTCGTCGAGGTCGCGCCGGTGACCGGCGTACCGGGCGGCAGTACGCAGGACTTCGGAACGACGTCACCGGACGCCCTGCACATGCCCGCGTTCGACGCCTTCGACGTGATCAACGACGTCTACACGATGCGTGGCTCGGGCAACCAGTGCTGGACGCGCGAGGAGACCATCGACTGCTCCCGGCTGAAGGCCAGGTGGGCTCCGGGTAACACGAACGGTGGGTACTACTCGACCGACGCCGCGGTCCGCGCCGTCTTCCTCACCGACGAGATGCCCGACGCGCGTCACCCGGTGGTTCACGAGGCCGGCCACAACCTTCAGCACCTGCTCTACAACTGGTACTGGCCCCGCGGCGACTGTCCTTCGCCGCACTCGCTGCACCGGGTGACCGGCGCGATGTGCGCCTGGACCGAGGGATTCGCGAACGCTGTCGCCGGTTACGCGATGGGCGACGGCCGGTACTACTACAACGTCACGGACTGGATGGATCTCCTGCAGACCGGTTTCCAGGACACCACCCAGGCGCCGTCCAGGACCAATCCCGACAACGGCGACGACGTCGAGGCCAGGGTCGCTGGGGCGATGATCGCGCTGTGGCGCGACCTGGACGGGGGACCGGGCCGCACGCTCGACAACCTGGACCGCTACCCGTCGGATTCCTTCGAGGAGTGGTTCACCGTCGACCGTGCCAAGTCCGGACTCGCGGTGAGCCGCAGGTCGCGGGACATCGTGTACCGGTACACGATCGACTACCGCGAGGGCAAACGCCGCGAGTCGGTCCGCAACGGTGGCCTGGAGGATCAAGGAGCCGGCTGGTCGTGGACCGGTGGCGCGGTCGGCAACTTCGGGCTCGCCCGCAGCGGCCGGTACTCCGCCTGGATGGGCGGCAACGGTGTGGCGAACGAGGACATCTTGAGCCAGACCGTCAAGGTGCCGGCCAAGGGCACGAGCGTGCTGGAGTTCTACCTGCGGATCAACAGCCAGGAGCCGACCACGGCCAAGCCGGACAGTCTTCAGCTGCAGCTCGTGACGGGGAACGGACCCACCACCGTCTACACCTGGTACAACACCGACCGCGTTCCTTCTTACGCCCACCGGGTGATCGACGTCAGCCGCTTCGCCGGACAGACGGTCACGCTCCGGTTCGTCAGCACCGAGGACCAGGGCGAGCAGACCGACTTCCTGCTCGACGATCTCGCGCTGACGACGTCCTGATCCGACCGCCCACCCGAGAGGACGACCGATGACCACTTCAGGACAGAGCTCTGATCCTGTTCGGCCCTTGCTCGACCGGCGCCGCTTCCTGCAGGCGGCGGGCATGATCGGCCTGGCCGCCGGGTTGCCGGCCTTCGCGCCGCACCCGGCGGTGGCCAGGCCTGCCGGGGACCGGCCCGTTCCCGACAGCCAGGCACTCCGGATGTGGTACCGGACCCCCGCCGCCGAGGCGAAGATGATCGAGGAGGGCCTGCCGCTCGGCAACGGACGCCTCGGCGCTCTGATCGGCGGCGGACCGGACGACACCGCGTTGTTCGTCACGGATGCCACGGCGTGGACAGGCGGCGTCAACTCCACTCTCGACGCGGCCGGCCAGTTCCCCTACAACGCTGAGGAGTTCGGGTCCTTCCAGCTGCTCACGAAGGCGCGGGTCCGGCTCGACGGCCACACCCCGGCCGCCGTCGAGGACTATCGCCGCCGGCTGGATCTCAGCAACGGCGTCGTCGTGACGACGTACCGGTGGAACGGGGTGACCTACCGCCAGGAGGCCTTCAGCAGTCACCCCGACGACGTCATCGTGCTGCGGCTGACCTCGTCGGCTCCCGCCGCGATCACCGGGGCGGTGACGCTGGAGGGAACCAGGGACGAGTCCGTCACCGCCGTCGCGCGAGAGCAGCGGGTCGAGCTGGTGGATGACCTGGGCAACGGATTGCGGTACGCCGCGACCGCGGGCGTCGCCACCGTCGGTGGCCAGGCGGGAGCGAACGGGACGGCTGTCACCTTCACCGGCGCCGAAGAGGTCGTCGTCGTGATCAGTGGCGGCACCAACTACCGGCCCGACTCGTCGATCGGTTACCGCGACAGTGCGTTGGACGTCGCCGGACTGGCGCGGCGGAAACTGCGGGACGCGCTGGACGTGCGAGGAGAGCGGCTGCTCGCCACACACGGCGCCGACTATCGTCGTGCCTTCGACACGTTCTCGCTCGACCTCGGCGCCTCGACGGACCAGCAGCGCGCTCTGGACACTGCGGCCCGGCTCGCCGCGCGGGACGTGCCGGAGCCGGCTCCGGACCCGGAGTTCGAAGCGCTGTACCTGCAGTACGCCAGGTACCTCACCATCACCGGCTCGCGCGGTGGGCTGCCGACCAACCTGCAAGGACTGTGGCTCGAGGGCAACAATCCGGCCTGGTTCAGCGATTACCACAACGACATCAACCTCCAGATGAACTACTGGCCGACGCACCGCTTCGGCCTGGCCGGGTTCGCCGAGCCGCTGCTGAACTACTGCCTGGCGCAGCTCCCGGAGTGGAGCAAGCAGACCCGTGAGCTGTTCAACGATCCCCGCAACAGGTTCCGCAACAGCTCGGGGCGGATCGCCGGCTGGACCGTGGCGATCTCGACGAACATCTTCGGCGGCAACGGGTGGTGGTGGCACCCGGCCGGCAACGCCTGGCTCTGTCTGGAGTTGTGGCAGCACTACGAGCACACGATGGACCGTCAGCACGTCAGGCGCATGATGCCGCTGCTGCGCGGTGCGGTCGAGTTCTGGGAGACCCGCCTGATCGAAACCACGCTGGGCGACGGCACGACCGTCCTCGTGGCCGACAAGGGATGGTCACCGGAGCACGGTCCGCAGGACGGGATCGGCACCACCTACGACCAGGAACTCGTCCACGCGCTGTTCGGGCACTTCGTCGAGGCTGCCCGCCTGCTGCAGACCGATGGCGAGTTGGCCTCGCGTGCACAAGCGATGCGGGACCGGCTGTACCTGCCGGAGGTCAGCCCGACCACTGGCTGGCTGCAGGAGTGGATGAGTCCCGACAATCTCGGAGACGCCCAGCACCGGCATCTGTCCGGCCTGGTCGGCTGGTACCCCGGTGACCGGATCCGTTTCGACAACCAGCCCGCCGAGTACGTCGAAGGGGTGCGCAAGCAGCTCGAGGTCCGTGGGTTCGAGAGCTTCGGCTGGGCGGTCGCCTGGCGCGCCGCGTGCTGGGCGCGACTCAAGGACTCCAATCGTGCACACCTGTGCATCTCCGGTGTACTGCGCCAGCCGAACGGGCGACTGGGCGGATCGGCCATCAACCTGTTCGACGTCTACAAGACCGACGGCTACATCTTCCAGATCGATGCGAACTACGGGGTCGCCGCCGCGATCCTGGAGATGCTCGTGCACGCCAAGCCCGGCGTGATCGACCTGCTGCCGGCCGTTCCCGCGGTCTGGAAGGACGGCAGCGTGAAGGGCATGGGAGTCCGGGGCGGATTCACCCTCGACATGACCTGGAAGAACGGTCGGCCGGCAACAGTCACACTGCACAGCACCGGCGGCACCAGAACCGAGCTCCGCGTCGGAGACTGGAGAAAGACGATCACGCTGCGACCCGGGCGGTCGGTGACCGTGCGGCCGCAGGGAACGCCGTACCCGCCTCCACCAGCACCTGCATCGCGGACCAAGGCCGTCAACGCCCACAGCGGCCTGGCCAGGGAGGTCGACGGCGGAAGCTGACGCAAGACGGCACCGGCGTCGATGGCCTCTGACCGACGGCAACGGCGTTGCGCGGGCCTGGCAGGCTGGTGGTTGTGGGAGACCAGTTGCCGTTGCTCGGGTTCGGGTTGCCGGTGTCGGGGAGTTGGGCGACGCCGGCGACGATGATCCGGGTCGCCCGGCGTGCCGAGGCGCTCGGGTACGCGTCCTTGTGGACGTTTCAGCGCGTTCTCACCCCGGTCGCGGCAGAGCTGCAGGATCCGGCGGGCCGCGCGGCCGACGATCCGGCGTACCAGGCCGTTCATGACCCGCTCGTCACGCTGGCGTACGTCGCTGGGCACACCGAGCGGATCGGGCTCGGGACGGCGACCGTCTGCGCGCCGTTCACCGCGCCCGCGCTGCTGGCCAAGGCGATGACCTCGTTGGATCAGCTGACAGCCGGCCGGTTGACCGTCGGGCTCGGAGCGGGGTGGTCGCCGCAGGAGTACGCCGCGGCCGGCATCCCGTTCGCACGGCGAGGTGCGCGGATGGACGAGTATCTGCGCTGTCTGGAGGCCCTGTGGACACAGGATCCCGTCGAGTTCGCCGGTGAGTTCTACACGGTGCCGCGATCGCACGTGGGTCTGAAACCCGTTCAACGACCGCACCCACCAGTCCTGCTCGGCGGTACGGCGGAACCGGCGCTCCGCCGGGCCGGCCGCCTCGCGCAGGGCTGGATCTGCGGTTCCGGGCAAGATCTGCGCCGGATCGAGGAGCCCATCGCGACAGTGCGTGCCGCCGCGCGGGCGGCCGGACGCGATCCGGAGGCGGTTCGGATCGTCGTACGGGCCGTCGTCGACCTGGTCGACGAGGATCCCGGCGCGGGCCGACGGACGTTCCACGGGACCCGCGACCAGATCCTCGGCGACCTGACCGGGCTGCACGCCCGAGGCGTCACCGAGGTGTTCTTCGACCTCAACTTCTCGCCCCGCGTCGGATCTCCCGCCGTGGACGCGGAGGCGGCGACCGCCGAGGCCGAACTGGTCCTCGACGCCTTGGCGCCCTAGGCCGCGTCCACCTTGGGCATGATCTCTTCCTTCAGGCGCTTGAGGTCGTCGAGCGTCTTCGAGACCGGTACGTCGGCGAACGGCGGCCACAGCAGCGGCATCGTCAGCCCGGCCTCCTTGTACCGCTTCAGCATGTCGGTGATCTGATCGGCGGTCCCGACCAGGATGTTGGACGCCTTGCCGTTGTCGGTCTGGTCGACCTCGGCGTCGGTGATCGTGAACCAGATCATGCTGCACAGGTCGAGGTCGTCGACCGACTTGCCGAGCTCTTCCAGTTCGCCGCCGATCGCGGTGCGCCACGCGGTGAGCTCGCGCGGGGTGTCCTGGATCCCGATCCAGCCGGCCAGCCCGTACTTGGCGACCCGCCGGGCCGAGCGCTTCGGGTCGCGCAGGCCGCTGAAGTAGATCGGCGGGTGCGGCTTCTGCACCGGCTGGTGCCCGAACCCGCACGGGTCGAAGTCGGCGAACTCCCCGTGGTACTCGAAGGTCTCGTTGGTCCAGATGCCCTGGCAGATCTCGATCGTCTCCCGCACGTGGGCGTGCCGGCGCGGGAAGATGTCCGTCGCGCTCGACGCGGCGAACTCCTCGGGCATCCAGCCCGACCCGACGCCGACGTTCAGCCGCCCGCCGGACAGGTGGTCGATGGTCGCGCACTCGGCGGCGAAGACTCCGGGGGACCGGTACGGCGTGTCGGTGATGCTCATCCCGATCCGGACCTTCTCCGTCCGCGCGGCGAGCCAGGGCAGCAACGGCCAGCCCTGGAACCACTTGCCGCGCGACTCGACCGGGAGCTGGGTCGGGAACTCCTTCATCATGCCGAAGGAGTACTGCAGCTCACCGCGGTCGGACGCCTCCGGTACGACGACGCGGTCGAGGGTCCAGACCGAGTCGAACTCGAGCTCCTCCGCGAGGTCGGTGAGATCGGCCAGTTCCTGGACCGTCACGTGGTTGCGGAACGTCGGCAGGTACAGTGCGAGCTTCATCGGGGACAACGCCTCCTCTGCGGTCGGTGCGCGAAGGGGTCCTCCACGCCGTAGACGATGCGGTACACCGTCAACGATGCGGTGCGGCGTCTCACAGGAAACCCAACGAAGTCTCAACGGACGCTCAACGCGATTTGCTGTCCGGATGCGCCCGCCGGGTCTGGGTCATGATGGTCGGGTGGCCGAACTCTCCAGAACCGTTCTCGTGGTCGACGACGCGGCCGCGGTCCGGACGGTCGTGCGCTGGCAGCTGGAGTCCGAGGGGTACCAGGTGCTCGAGGCCGCCGACGGAGAGCTCGCGCTGTCGCAGATCGCCGACCGCCGGCCGGACCTGGTCGTGCTCGACCTGTCGCTGCCGAAGGTCGGCGGGCTCGACGTACTCCGGCGGATCCGCCAGGACGAGAGTGACGGCGGCGAAGGTCTGCCCGTGATCGTCCTGTCGGGCCGCGACGGCGAGTACGACCGCATCCTCGGGCTGGATCTCGGCGCCGACGACTACCTGGTCAAGCCGTTCTCGCCCGGTGAGCTGGGAGCGAGAGTGCGGTCGCTGCTGCGCCGGACCCGCTCCAGCGCGTCCGGTACGGCGACGCACGGGCCGGTGTGCCTCGACATGTCCGCCCGGACCGTCACGATCCACGGCGAAGCGGTCGAGCTGACGGCCAAGGAGTTCGACCTGCTCGCCTTCTTCGTCGCCCACCCGGGGACGGTGTTCACCCGGGCCCAGCTCCTGAACCGGGTCTGGAACAGCCCCGGGTGGCTCGGCCAGGCGACCGTCACCGAGCACGTTCATCGGCTGCGTCGCAAGCTCGAGACCGGCCCCGGCCGGCCGGAGTGGATCAAGACCGTGCGCGGTGTCGGCTATCAGCTGGAGGCCGCCAATGGCTGACCTGCACGCGCTCGACGACCACGCGGACCTGCTGGGGCCTGACGACATCGCCCAACTGCTCACCCACCACAGCCAGGTCCTGCAGCAGATCGCATCCGGTACTCCGCTGCCACAGGTGCTGGACGGAATCACCGTCGCCCTGGAGCAGTTGATCTCGGGCAGCCGGTGCTCGATTCTGCTGCTCGCGCCGGACGGAGCAACCCTGCAGCACGGCGCCGCACCGAGCCTTCCCGCCGAGTACTCGGCCGAGGTCGACGGCATCGCCCTCGGACCGACCGCCGGCTCGTGCGGCACTGCTGCCCACAGCGGTGTTCGAGTGATCGCCGCCGACATCACCTCCGATGACCGCTGGGACGATTTCCGGGCGCTGGCGTTGCCGCACGGACTGCGCTCTTGCTGGTCGACTCCGATCCTCGGAGCGTCCGAGCAGGTGGTCGGCACGTTCGCGGTGTACCACGACTATCCCCATACGCCGGACCGCCGGGAGCTGCAGCTGGTCGATCGGTTCACCTACCTCGCCGCGGTGGCGATCGACCACGCCGCGCTCTACGGAGCGTTGGCCGACAGCGAGGAGCAGTTCCGGCGGCTGTTCGACGACAACGCCGTCGGGATGGCGCTGATCGGTCTCGACGGTCGTCTCGGACGGACCAACGACGCGCTCGAACATGCTCTGGATCGTGACGCCGCGGACCTGGACGGGGTGCGGTTCGAGAGCGTCCTCGACACCGGATCCGTTCGGCCGTGGCAGGAGGCCTGGAGCGCCGTGGTGTCGGGGGAGACCGAAAGCACTTCGCTGCAGGTGGACCTGATCGCGACCCATGGCCGGGCCTTGACGGTGATGGCGACGCTGTCGATGGTGCGGGGGCACCGTGACCTCCCGAGGTTCGTCAGTCTCAACGCTCTCGACGTCACCGCACGGCTGGTCGCGCTCGAAGATCGCCGGGCGCGGCGCGAGGCCGACATCGCGCGCAGCACCGCCGAGGCCGCCAGCCGCGCCAAGTCGGAGTTCCTGACCACCTTCGGGCACGAGCTGCGCTCGCCGCTCCAGGCGATCATCGGGTTCACCGAGCTCTTCGGGACCCTCGAGCTGGACGACGTCCGTCGCCGTGAGGCCCTCGGTCACATCACGGGAGCCACCAGCCAGCTGCTGGCCATGGTCGACGATGTCCTGGACGTCTCCCGGCTCGAGGCGGGGCGGCTGCCGGTCTCCCTCGCGGACACAGCGATCGGGGCGGTCGCGCGGGAGGCGGCCGAACTGCTGCGACCGCTCGCCGACCGGCGGTCGATCACCCTCGACTGCGACGGTTCCCTCGACGTGTCCGCGTGGACCGATGCCCGGCGGCTTCGTCAGGTCCTGATCAACCTGATCTCCAACGCCGTCCGGTACGGCGCCGAACGCGGCACGATCTCGCTCCGCTGCGAACCCATCGAGGCTGACACGGTGACCATCGTTGTCCACGACAACGGTCCTGGCATCCCCGCCGACCTTCTCGACCGGCTGTTCGTCCCCTTCGACACTCTCGGTGCCGAAGGCAAGGACGGCACCGGACCCGGCGTGGGGGTGGGCCTGATCGTGGCTCAGGGCCTGTGCGAGGCGACGGGTGGCGCGCTGACCTTGACCAGCGATCCGGGCCAGGGCACGACCGCGCGGGTGACGCTGCCGCTGGCGGAGCCCTGTCGATCAGGAGGTGGTTCAGGTGAATCTCGCGTCGTGGGTCGAACGCAACGGCCGCCGGCTGCGGAGTGAACCGGCGATCGCCGAGGGCACTCAGGTGCACGCGACGTGGGGTGCCTTCGCTGCCCGGGTCGCAGCGATCGCGGGCGGGCTGTACGGCGACCTCGGGCTGGCTGCCGGTGATCGGGTAGCGATCGTGATGCGCAACCGGCCGGAGTACCTCGAAGCGCAGTACGCCGCCTGGCACGCCGGCCTCGTCACGGTTCCGGTCAACGCCCGGCTGCACCGCGACGAGATCGCGTACATCCTCGACCACAGCGGGGCGAAGGTTGTGGTCACCGACGAGGAGCACGCCGTGGACGTCGTACCGCTGATGGACAGCGTCGAGGCGCTGCAGACCGCCGTACAAGCTCCGGGTCCGGAGTGGGATCGGCTTGCTGAGGCTGCGGCGATCCCTCTGGTCGACCGGGCGCCTGACGATGCGGCGTGGCTGTTCTACACCAGCGGTACGACCGGCCGGCCGAAGGGTGCGACGCTGACCCACGGCAACCTGCTGATGGCGTCGCTCAGCTACTTCGCCGACATCGACCAGGTCGAGTCGACCGACAGCGTCCTGCACGCCGCGCCGCTCTCGCACGGCTCCGGGCTGTACGGCCTGCCGCACGTGGCGCGGGGAGCGGTCAGCGTGATGCCGGGATCGAGTGCCGTGGACGGCGCCGAGCTTCTGGCCATGCTGCGCAGGTGGCCCGGGATGTCGTTCTTCGCCGCGCCCATCATGGTGAAGCGGCTTGCCGGCGACGCGGCCCTCGCCGGTGCCGACCTCTCAGAGCTGAAGACGATCATCTACGGCGGCGCCCCGATGTACCTGGCGGACCTCGAGGAGGCCTTGGCCGTCTTCGGCCCGCGGCTCGCCCAGATCTACGGCCAAGGCGAGACGCCGATGACGATCACCGCCTTGTCGAGGACCGACCACGCACACCGCGACCATCCCCGGTGGCGGGATCGCTTGCAGAGCGTCGGTTTCCCTCGGACGGACGTCGAGGTGCGCGCCGTCGATCCCGAAGGCGTGGAGGTGCCGACCGGCGAGGTGGGCGAGGTGGTGGTTCGTGGCGGCGTGGTGATGGCCGGGTACTGGGACCAGCCCGACGAGACCGCGGAGACGTTGCGCGATGGCTGGCTGCACACCGGCGACCTCGGCAGCTTCGACGACGACGGGTACCTCACCCTGCGCGACCGGTCGAAGGACCTGATCATCAGCGGCGGGATGAACATCTATCCCCGCGAGGTCGAAGAGGCGCTGCTCCGCCACCCGGCCGTGGCAGCAGCAGCCGTCGTCGGCCGTCCGGACCCCGAGTGGGGAGAGGCCGTGGTCGCTTTCGTCGTCGCCGCCGGCGGCGACACCCCGTCTCCCGACGAACTCGGCCGCACCTGCACCGAACACATCGCCCGGTTCAAGCGTCCCAAGGAATACCATTTCGTGGCGGCCCTACCGACGAACAACTACGGGAAGGTCCTCAAACGCGAACTCCGCGACCGGCTGTAACCGTCGGCCCACCGGAAGGATCTGGTCACCGTGCGCCTGATCAGGACGACGACCGTGGCGACCTTGGCCTGTGCCGGTCTGCTGGTGTCCGGATGCTCGGACGACGGAACGCCGGGGACGGTGGCCTCGGAGAGCGCCAGCACGCAACCCACCGAGTCGTCACCGTCCCCGACACCCTCGGTCGACCTCCAGCCGCTGGGCGAGCGGTGCGGTCAGACAGCTCAGCAGGACGCCACGACCGCCCGCGTGGTGAAGGGGAGTGGCGACGTCCAGTTGTACGGCGTCGGAGCCGGCAGCGGCCGTCTCGGTGTGGTGCTGGTGCACGGCTCGGGATCGCGGGGCGTGTGCAACTGGGCCGGTGAGATCGGCTGGCTGGCGAAGGCCGGCCTGAACGTCGTCGGCTACGACCAGAGCTGTGTCGGGTCGAGCACCTGCGCCGGCGACGTCCGGCCGGTCGAGGATCTCCTCGCGGTGGTCGGCGATCTGCGCCGGCGTGGAGCGACCAAGGTCGTGGTGGTCGGCGCATCGGCGGGTGGCTCGTTGCCGCTGGTCGCCGCGGTCAGGCCCGACTCCGGGATCGCTGCCGTGGTCTCGCTTTCCCCCGCTAACGTGGCGATGCCGATCGGTACGGCGGACGCACCGGACGCCACCGCGCTGTCGGTCGCGCGGAGTGTCCGGCAGCCGGTCCTCTACGCCCTGGCTCAGGACGACACGGCCTCGACGGTGGCAGAGATGAGATCCCTGAGCACTGCGACCAAGGGCTCCCGCCTCGTCCTGCTGCCGGCCGGGTCGGGCCATGCCCAAGAGGTTCTCTACGACACCACGGGGCAGAAGCCATCCGCCTTCCGGCAGACCTTCCTCACCTTCCTCCGCGCGGTCTGACCGTCAACTGCACCTGACCGCGCAGGCTTGAGCTTCTTCGTGGGGCCCTAGCGCGTGATTCCGCCGTACACGAAGGCGGTGAGGGTGCTGACGTTTCCCCGGGGACGGCCGGTGCCTGGTTGGAAGGTGGTGTAGCAGTAGCTCTCCAGCAGGCCGACCACCATCTGCGCGAGTACGGCGGACTCGCCGACCGGTTGGCCGAGGTGCGCCCGGAGCTCCTTGATGTGGACGCGCCAGATGGCGACGTCGTTGGCGCGGACCCGGCGCTGGATGACGGCGAACTCGGGGTCGGACGCGGCGGCCTCCTGGATGGCGATCATCTCCGGGAGGTACTCGCGGTACGAACGCCAGTACGCCTGCACGTGGTCGCGGACATCCTGCTCGGTGGTCATCGTGTGGCCATGGCCCGCCGTACCGGCGACGCGGTGGTGGCGGGCCTGGAGGAAGTCGTCGGCGAGCGCCTTGAGCACGGCGGCCTTGGAGGGGAAGTAGCGGTAGATGCCACCGGCCGCCCGGCCGGCCTCGGTGGTGATGTCGGTGACTTTCGTCGCCGTGTACCCCTGCCTGGCGAAGACCCGGCGGGCGGCCGCCTTGAACTCCTCGGCCGTGCGGTCGGACTTCGAGAGCGTCACCGGCCGAACCTCCAGAAATGAAAGTGATGTCACTTTCACCGTAGACTATCGTGGGTCCACAGGGAGACGAAGGGCACCAGTGTGAAGCTCACGATGCGTTTGATCACCACGCTCGCCGCGCTGGGTGGGCATCCGATCCGGTTCTCCGCGGTCGCGGCTCCGGACGGGGATCCCGGCAGCACGGTGATCGCGCCTGATCCGCGGGCGCGGATCGGGCGCGTCCGTGGTGTGCGGGCGACGAAGGGCATCCCGTACGCGCCGAAGCTCCGGATGGACGTGCTGACACCAGAGGGGAGTGGTCCGTACCCGCTGGTGGTCTACCTGCCCGGGGGTGGGTTCGTGTCGGCCCGTCGGCAGATGGCCGCCAAGCAACGACGGTACGTCGCCGCGGCCGGGTTTGTTGTCGCGAGCATCGATTACCGGACGACCTCGGTCGGCGCGACGTACCGCGACGGGCTGGCGGACGTCGCCGCGGCGCTCGAGTTCCTGCGCGCCAACGCCGCCGAGTACGGCGTCGACCCCGGCAAGGTCGCGGTGTGGGGCGAATCGGCCGGTGGTTACCTGGCCGCGATGGCCGGGACGGACCCGGCGAACAAGCTCGGCGCGGTCGTCGACGTGTTCGGCGCCTCGAACCTGGCGACGGTCGCGGACGGCTTCGACGCGGAGACCGTCGCCTACTACACCAGTGCCGGATCGCCGATCCCGGCGTACATCCTCGGTCCGGACCGCGCGCCCGCCGACTACCCCGACGAGATGCGGCAGGCCGATCCGGCGAGCCGGGTCACGGCCGAGACACCGCCGTTCCTGCTGCTCCACGGCGACGACGACCGGATCATCTCCCCGTCCCAGACCGCCCGCCTGCACCAGGCCCTGCTGCGGGCCGACGTGGAAAGCACGCGGTACGTCGTCAAGGACGGCGGCCACGGCGAGCTGTCCAACCACCCGGACCTGTGGACCAGCATCGACCTCATGGACCGGGTCGTCGCGTTCCTTCGCGCCCACCTCGACTGAGCCGACTTCGTCGACGCCGCCGTCGAGTCCCTCGCCTAGCTCTGGAACAGCCGGGCGACTCCGAAAGCGAAACGGGCGTCGAGCTTGGTCTTTGACCTGCCGCGGGGTCCGGGTCGTGGTTGTTCGAACAGCGGTGGGAGTCGTTCACGCGAGGGTCGAGTGGGATCCCCGTGATGGGTGGTGGAGGTGTCAGCGGGGAGCGGCAGGGTCGGGGGTTCTGATGGCTCACGACTTCACCGGAGGGGCTCATGACTGACAGCGATCCGCGTTCGAACGCGACTGTGGGGCGGCGCGTACTGCTCGGAGGGGGTGCGGCGACCGCGGTGTCGATGGCCGCGATTCCGGCGGCCGCGCGGCCCGACGGACCTGTGCGGGCCGCGGTGATGGAGTTCGCCGACCCGTGGACCAAGGGCACCGGGCTGGCGGCCTTGCTGCGGGCGGCCGGCGTCGAGGTGATGACGCTCGATGTCACGAAGCCGCCGAGTGGGCAGCTCCTCGGCGGGCGTCGCGTCGATCTCATCGCGTTCGGTAGCTTCGTCAACAACGATCCGGCGTACGCCGCGTACGTCGGCCAGGAAACGGAAGGACTGCGGGACTTCGCCGCCCGCGGCGGGGTCGTGCTGGAACTCGCGCAGTCCGACCAGTTCGGCGCCTCGGTCGCCTACCTGCCCGAAGGGATGAGCGCTCGCCGGGCCGATGCCGATCACGACGCGATCTACCCGACCGACCGTTCCCACCCGCTGGTCAAGGAACTGCGCACGAGCAACGGCCTGCTCTTCGATGGTCGTGACACCGCGATCCGGGTCAGCTGGGAGACGCTCGTGTCGAGCCTCTCGATGCGAGTGCTGATGGGAACGTCGGCGAGTGGACTGCCGCCCTGTCTGCTCGAGGGTGCTCACGGCCGCGGACGGTTCCTGGTGAGCAGCCTGACGGTCGACAAGGTGTACGACGCCGCCGGTACGAAGACGATCCAGCCTGAGCTCGCGGTCGCCGACAGCGTGGCGTTCTTCACCGCGGTCGCCCGGTACGTCGGCCTGGTCCGCACGGGTGCCGCGCCGGTGGTCGTCCCGACACCGGTTCCGACCGAGCCGGCGACCGGACCGCTCGTCGGGCACGTCGAGACCGACCAGGCACGGATCTGGGTGCGGCCCGGTGCCGATCACCAGACCGTGACCCAGTGGGAGTGCAGTGTCCGGAGTTCGTCGGGCGCCGTGCGGGTCGCGACCGCCCGGTTGTCGCCGGCCAACGACCACACCGTCGTCTTCGACGTCCGCGGCCTGCGCGCCCGTACGGCGTACACCTACCAGATCAGGCCGCGGCGCTTCGCGGGCGAGTTCGCCCCGCTGACCGGCTCGTTCACCACCGCGCCGGCGCCGGGTCAGCCGGCCGTCGTCACGATGGGCCTCGGGTCCTGCGCGCCGTCGGACCCGAACGACGTGTGGACCAGGATCCTGACCGAAGGCTGCGACAGCTTCGTGATGCTGGGCGACACGCCGTACGTCGACTCCGGTGACCTCGAAGTTGCCCGTAGCAAGCACCGGGCGTTCCTGAAGGTGCCGCAGCTGGCCGAGCTGGTCAGGAGCCGGCCGATCTGGGGGACGTGGGACGACCACGACTTCGGCGGGAACGACCAGCACGGCGACTTCGCGGGCAAGAAGAACACCCGGCGCGCGTTCGTCGACTACCGGGCGAACGCGACGTTCGGGCACAACGCCGCCGGCGAGCGGCTGACCACACGCGAGGAGGGCAACGGGGTCTACACCTCGTTCCGCCGTGGGCCGATCGAGGTGTTCCTGATCGACCCGCGGTGGTTCAGCCGAACCGAACCGAGCTGGGCGGACCCGGACCAGCCGACCTGCCTCGGCAGCCTGCAGTGGCAGTGGTTGCGTGAGCGGCTGCGCCGCAGTACGGCGCCCTTCAAGGCCTTGGCGACCGGGATGATCTGGGACGACAAGCAGAACTCCGAGAAGGACGACTGGGGCACGTACTCCTACGAGCGCGACGCGATCCTCGACTTCATCGCCGCCGAGAGGATCCCGGGCTGCTTCCTGATCGGTGGCGACATCCACGTGTCACGAGCCCTCGACTACGGACCGCGGGTCGGCTACGACCTGTGGCAGTTCATCGTCAGTCCGTTGCACGCGAGCACGATCCCGAGCCTGAACGTGCCGCATCCGGCGCTGGTGCACAGTGCGGTCGAGCCTCACGTGTTCCTGAAGCTCGTCGCGGACACGACCGTCAGCCCCGCGACCCTGACCGCGACCTGGATCAACCGGGACGGGCGGCGCATCTTCGAGGTCCGTCGTACCGCGACCGAGATGGGTCACCCGGCCTGATCGAAAGGCCCGTGCACAGCCCGTACGACGGGCCACCGGCCGCCGATGTCGGCGAGCAGCAGATGGGCGCGGCGCCCTGCGACCAGGGCGCCGCGATCCGTCAGCCCGGCCACAGCCGCCGGGCCGGAGGTGATCAGCCCCACGGCCGCGGGCAGGTCGGCGATCCCGCGGTTGACGAGCTCGGTCGCCGCCGGGAGCAGTGCCGACGGCAGGTAGTCGGACGTCAGGGCATCGACCAGACCAGCGGCAACCAGCTCGGCCGCGGAGACGTTGCCGGCGTGGGATCCGCCCCGGAGGACGTTGACGGCTCCTGCGACGACGAGCAGCTCGTGCTGCCGGGCCGCTTCGGCCGCGGCCACTGTGGTCGGAAATTCGGCGACAGTACCGGCGGACGCGCGGAGCCTCTCGATGTCGGAGGCGTCGGCAGGGTCATGGCCCGCGAGTCTGATCCTTCCGGCGCCCGCGAGCTCAGCGAGCCAGCGCAGGCTCCGGTCTCGCTGGTCGAGCCGGTCGTCACGATCGGCGCGGAGTTCGGCGACGTGCCGGCGAGCGTCGTGCGTGGTGAATCCCTCGGCCTCCATCAGCCACTTCTCCATGGTGGCCGGGTCGGCGTACTGGCCCTGGCCGGGGGTGTGGTCCTCGTGTGAGACCAGCGGCGTCGCTTCTGGCAGAGCGTCCAGGCGGTCGGCCAGGCGTCGTACGCCGCCGGGACAGCGGATGTCGAGCCGGTGCAGCACCCGGTGGTCGACGCCGGCCGCGGAGTGGTCCAGCAGTGCGTCGTACACGACGTCCTCGCGTGGCGACTCGATCGGTATGCCGACCGCCGTCCGGTCCTGGAACGCGATGCCGTGGTAGGCGGTGGTGATCCCGGCGGCGGTCAGTTTCTGCTCGACCGACCGGAGGGCGAACCCGGCGGGGAGCGCGGCACCGGGGCGAGGCCGGAACTCCCGGGTCAGGGCGTCGCTGTGCACGTCGACGAGCCCGGGGAGGCAGAGTAGTCCGCCGCCGTCGAGGTCGGCTCGGGCACCCTTTGGATGAGGTCCGACGGCCACGATCCGGCCGGCTTCGACGACGATCCGCGCGTCGTCGACGACGCGGTCGGGGAGGACGGCTCGGACGTGGCCGAGCACGTAGGCGGACGGTGTCCGCACAGGCCAGGTCATGGCGGCTCACAGTGGTGCGAACAACTGAGCAACAGGTGAACAACGAGTTCACCGGCCGTTCAGCTGTCCGGTCGGGGCCATTCCGAACCGGCGCGAAACATCGGCAGCCCCGAGGAGAGGCTGACGATGATCACGCTGGTGTGCCTGGACATGGCCGGAACGACGGTCAGCGACGACGGAGCGGTGATCGCCGCGTTCGCTGCGGCGGTCGAGTCGGCCGGCCTGGCGGCCGGGACGAGCGAGCACCGGAGCGCCGTCGACTACGCGCAGGCGACGATGGGCCAGTCGAAGATCACCGTCTTCGGAGCGATCTTCGGCGGCGACCAGGAGCGAGCGGTGGCGGCCAACGAGGCCTTCGAGAAGGCCTACGCCGCGGCCCTGACCGACGGTGCGACCGCCCTGCCCGGTGCGGAGGACGCCATCCGGCGGATGCGGGAACGCGGTCTGAAGGTCGCGCTCACGACGGGCTTCTCGCCCGTGACCCGCGATGCGCTGATCGAGGCACTCGGCTGGCAGGACCTGTGCGACCTGGTCCTCTCACCGGCCGACGCCGGGCGGGGCCGTCCTTTCCCGGACATGATCCTCAGCGCGGTGCTCCGGCTCGAGGTGGATGACGTCCGCCAGGTCGCTGTCGCCGGCGACACCGCGAGCGACCTGCTCGCCGGCACCCGGGCCGGCGCCTCGATCGTGGCCGGAGTTCTGACCGGCGCCCACGGTACGGCGGACTTCGCCGCCGTACCGCACACCCATGTCCTGCCCTCGGTCGTCGAGCTGGACCAGTTGCTCGCCACCTGAAAACCCCTGCACCCACTGGAGACACCTGATGCGTATCACCGCTTCGAAAGGCCTCGTCGCCGCGGCACTCGCCGTAGCCCTGCTCGCTGCCGGCTGTGGCGCCGAGAAGGAGAACGGGACGACTGCCCAGGGATTCCCCGCCACGCTGGTCCTCGGCGCGATCCCGGCCGAGAGCTCGACCGATCTGCAGGCCAGCTACGACCCGGTCATCAAACTGCTCGAGCAGGAGACCGGCGCGAAGGTCGAGCTGAGCCAGGCCACCGACTACGCCGGGGTGGTCGAGGGGATGATCTCCGGCAAGGTCGATCTCGCCTTCCTCGGGCCGTTCGCCTATGTGATTGCCACTGGCAACGGAGCGAAGATCCAGCCGCTCGGTGCGGTGACTGCTGCCAAGGGTCAGCCGTCGGGCTACCGCTCGTACGCTCTGGCCAAAGCCGGCAACGACAAGATCGGCACGTTGTCCGACTTCAAGGGTAAGACGGTGTGCTTCGTCGACCCCGGCTCGACCTCGGGATTCCTGTACCCGTCGGCGGGGCTGATCGAGGCCGGCGTGATCGCGTCGTCGCAGGAGAAGGATCTCACCGCCGGACTCAAGCCCGTGTACGCCGGTGGGCACGACGCCTCCGCCCTGGCGGTCAAGAACGGCGGCTGCGAGGCCGGGTTCGCGATGCAGTCGATGGTGGACACGACCCTGCCCGGCAAGGGGGAGCTGACCAAGGGTGAGCTGAAGACGGTCTGGACCTCGCCGACCATCGCCGGTTCGCTCTTCGTGGCGCGCCAGGATCTCGGCGGCGACCAGATCGGCAAGCTGACCAAGCTGCTCACCGAGAAGGCCAACGCGGACCAACTGAAGGCGGCCGGGATGTGCGAGGGCGACTGCCTGATCACGGACGAGGACGCGTGGGGCGTCGTACCGGCCAAGGACAGCGACTACGCCGGCGTCCGGCAGGTCTGCGCCGTCACCAAGTCCGACAAGTGCAAGGGCTGAGCATGGCGGTCGTCGAGGTGCGTGACCTGACCAAGCGGTTCGGGGCGAACACCGCGCTGAACGGCGTCGACCTCGAGGTCGGGAGGGGCGAGCTGGTCGTACTGCTCGGCCTGTCCGGGTCGGGCAAGTCGACGCTGCTGCGTTGCCTCAACGGCCTGCACGACGTCTCCGGGGGAGAGGTCACCGTGCTCGGTCAACGGGTGGACACGGCCCGTCGAGGAGAGTTGCGCCGGCTCCGCAGCCGGATCGGCTTCGTCTTCCAGCAGTTCAACCTGGTCGGGCGGCTCAGCTGCCTGGAGAACGTCCTGACCGGTGCTCTCGGGCGGGTGACCGGTCCGCGGTACGGCGTACTGTCGTGGTCGCGACCACTGCGCCAGGAGGCGTTGGACCAGCTGGACCGGGTTGGGCTGGCCGACCGGGCGTTCCAGCGCGCCGACACCTTGTCCGGTGGTGAGCAGCAGCGGGTCGCGATCGCGCGGACGCTGATGCAGCGTCCGGAGCTGCTGCTCGCGGACGAGCCGGTCGCGTCGCTCGACCCGGAGAACTCCGCGGTCGTGATGGATCTGCTGGTGAGGATCTCCCGCGAGGACGGTCTGACCGTGGTCTGCACGCTGCACCAGGTCGATCTCGCGCTGGGCTGGGCCGGTCGCCTGGTCGGCCTTCGGCAGGGCGTGAAGGTCCTCGACCGGTCGGCCGGTGACCTCGACCGCGACCAGGTGATGGACGTGTACCGCCGGGTCGATCCGGACGCGGCATGACGAGTCTGACAACGATGCTCGAGGCAACGACTACTCCGTCCCGGCGATCCCTGCGGCCACCGGTCACCCGGCAGCGCGTGCTGCTTGCGGCGGCCGCGGTGGTCGGAGTGGGGGCTACGGTCTGGGGCGCGGTCCACATCGAGTTCACGCTCGCGGCGCTGGCCGCGGGCGCGAGCGACGTACAGAACCTGGTCGCCCGGATGCTGCCGCCGCGCCTCGACGACCCGGCGCGCATCGCGGGCCTCGCCGGCCAGACGTTGCTGATCGCGCTGCTCGGGACCGTCCTCGCCGTGGTGGTCTCCGTGCCGCTGGCATTCCTCGCGGCGGCCAACACCACGCCCAATCGGTTCGTGCACGGTGCCGCTCGGGCGGCGATCACCTTCTGCCGGGCGGTTCCCGACCTCGTCTTCGCCGTCCTGCTGGTCCGGGCGATGGGGCTCGGTGTGCTTCCAGGGGTGCTGGCGCTGGCGCTGCATTCGGTGGGCATGGTGGCCAAGCTCTTCGCCGACGCCATCGAGCGAACCGATCCGGGACCCCGCGAGGCGGTCCGCAGTACCGGAGCCGGAGCGCTGCGTGAGCTGGTCAGCGGGGTGCTGCCCCAGGTCGTGCCGTCGTGGATCGCGACGTTCGTGTACCGCGTGGACATCAACCTGCGCACCTCCGTGGTCCTCGGGTTCGTCGGTGCCGGCGGCATCGGCTTCGCGCTGCAGGACGCCTTGCGCGGGCTGGTCTACGACAAGGCGCTCGGCATCGTCCTGGTGATCCTCGTCCTGATCGCGGCCATGGAGATCCTGTCGATCTGGATCCGGCGGATGCTGCTCGGTCCAGGGAGTGGTGGGACGGTCCGGACCGGGCGGCTCAGTCCTCCGTGGACCGGTGAACGCGTCGCGCGCTTCGGGCTGGGCGGGGCACTGGCGGCGGCCGTCGTCCTGGCGTTTCCCCTGCTGCACATCGATCCGGTGGCCCTCCTGACATCGCCGTGGGCACTGGTCGACGTCGCGGGCCGGCTGCTGCCACCGGACTTCACGCTGGTCGGATCGCGGCTTGCGGAGGCGATCGCCGAAACGGTGGCGATCGGGCTGACGGCGACGGCGATCGGGATCGTGCTGTCGCTGCCGCTCGGGTTGCTGGCGGCCCGGACGGTCGCTCCGCACCCGGCGGTCTACTGGTTCGCCAGAGCGGTGGTGCTCGGCGTCCGGGCGATTCCGGAGCTGATCCTCGCGGTGGTGTTCGTCGCGGCGATCGGCCTGGGACCGGTCGCCGGGGTGTGCGCGCTGGCGATCGGTTCGATCGGCTTTCTCGGGAAGCTGGTCGCCGACGCCGCCGAGGAGGTCGCCTCCGGCCCGCGGGAAGCCGTGCGCGCGGCGGGTGGCGGTTGGTGGCAGGAGTTGTTCTCGGCCGTCGTACCGCAGGCCCTTCCGTCGATCGTCGGTTCGGCGCTCTACCTGCTGGACGTGAACATCAGGACCTCGACGATCCTCGGCATCGTCGGTGCGGGTGGGGTCGGGTTCCTGCTGTTCGAGGCGGTCCGGACCCTCAACTTCGAGTTCGCCGGAGCGATCATCCTGATCGTCTTCGTCATCGTCTACCTGATCGAAAGGCTGTCCGGATGGATCCGCGCGCAGGTGCAGTGATCGCGAGCGTGCAGCTGTGGCGCGGCGGGAGCACGCTGGACCTGGTCGACGTCCCGGTGCCACGGCCGGCCGTGGGGGAGGTGCTGGTCGAGGTCCGGCTGGCGACCGTCTGTGGCTCCGATCTGCACACGGTGCTCGGCCGCCGGCCGTCGCCTGCACCGAGCGTGCTCGGTCATGAGGCGGTCGGGACGATCCTGGAGCTCGGCGACGGGCCGGTGCGGTACGGCGACGGCTCGCCTGCCGAAGTCGGCGATCGGATCGTCTGGGGCGTCACGGTTCCTTGCGGACACTGCGACCGGTGTCTGGACGGCCGGACGGCGAAGTGCCGCACCCTGCGGAAGGTCGGCCACGAGCCCTTCGACGGCGATTGGGCGTTGTCGGGCTGCTACGCGTCGCACGTGCTGCTGCCGGCCGGGGCGACGTTGGTGCGGGTGCCGGACGAGGTTCCCGACGAGGTCGCCGCACCGGCGGCGTGCGCGACGGCGACCGTCGCCGCGGCCGTCGAGCAGGCCGGCCCGATGCTGGGCCGGGAAGTTGTCGTCAGTGGTGCCGGCATGCTCGGCCTCGTCGCGGTCGCGATGGCCGCCGAGGCCGGCGCGGCCGGAATCGTCGTACTCGACCCTGATGCGGGCCGACGAGCAACGGCTGCCGCGTTCGGTGCGACGGTCACGGGCGACCCTCGGCGTACGACGCTCGGCGAGGTCGACGTCGCCTTCGAGCTGTCCGGCGCCGCCGACGCGGTCGAGCAGCTTGCCGCGGCGCTGACGATCGGTGGCCGGCTTGTCCTCGCCGGGTCGGTCTCGCCGGGCCGGCCGGTGGCTGTCGATCCTGAGCAGGTGGTTCGTCGGTGGGCGACGGTGACCGGGGTCCACAACTACGAGCCACGCCACCTGGCGCAAGCCGTCGACTTCCTCGCCCGGACGTCACAGCTGCGCCCGTGGGGTTCGCTCGTGGCCGATCCTGTTCCACTGGACGACCTTCGGGCCCTACTCGCCGAGCGGGTCGGGGGACCGGTCCGTACTGCGGTCAGGCCGTGAGATCTCCAGGCGGTCCGAGCTTTCGATCACGACCCGGACGGTGTCGGCTCGCATCCAGCGCTGGGTGTAGCACAGCGGCCGGCCGGAGAGCGCGTCGACGTTGAGGCTCTCGACCAGCCAGGCCCAGTCGCCGGTCTTGCACCCGAGCTCACCGGCGACCGACCGGTCGACGGCCTCCATCGCCGCGCGCGACCAGGCCCGGGTCGGAACGGCGCCCGCTACGTCGCGCAGGATCGTGTCCAGCGACTCGACGAGCCGGACCGCCACCGGCAACTCGGGCACGACATCGACCGGAACCCACTCGGCACCCCAGGCCGCAGGGACGTCATCGGTGAACGACCGGCGGCGCAGCAGGTGACAGGCGGTACCGCGCGGCCGGCCGAGCAGGTCGGCGAGCTCGTCCGGGAGCGGCATCAGCTCGCACGATCGGACGACGGTCCGCGGCCGTGACCCGGCGCTTCGCACGGTCTGGGACCAGGACGGCACGCGGTTCGGGGAGATGAGGTAGTCGATCCGCCGCGAGGTGAAGGTGCCGACGCCCTGAACCCTTCGGACCAGCATTCGGTGCTGCAGGTCCTGCAAGGCGGCGCGGGCAGCGGCCCGGCCGACGCCGAACCGTTCCGCGATCTCGTGCTCGGTCTCGATCCGCGTACCAGCCGGCAGCGCCGCGATCTCGTCGGCCAGCTGCTCGGCGATCTCCCGGAACTTGGACCTCGGCACGGTGGCAGTCTCCCGCACGCCGGTCAGGTGGCCGGACAACATCCGGCCGCCGGGCGATGGCCTGTTCGTGAACCCGAGGACAACTTCTCGGCACAGCCCGGACAGTGGTGGTGTCATCAGCCGGGAGGTTGTGTAGCCGGTTGTTCGCTTTCGGCTACGAGGCGTTCAAGTGGTGGCTGCTCCGTGGGGTGGCTGGTTCGGCAGGATGCGTGGTTCGTCCCCGGACAAGGAGCGTTGTGGCTACTCGATGGATGCCTGACCTGAGCCGGAGTCTGTACCGCGTGGGCGCGTTCCGGGACCTGTGGCTGTCGCAGACGGCGACGTTGATCGGGACGAACGTGACCTTGCTGGCGCTGCCGCTGGTCGGCCTGTTCTTCCTGGACGCCTCGGCGTTCGAGGTGGGCCTGCTGTGGGCCGTGGAGTACATCCCGATCATGCTCGTCGGCCTCCCGGTGGGAGTGTGGGTCGAGCGGTTGCCGTTGCGGATGGTGATGATGGTCGCCGACCTCGGCCGGGCGGCGGCGTTGCTGGTGGTGCCCGTGGCGTTGTGGCTCGACGTCCTGACGATGCCCTTGCTGTACGTCGTGACGTTCGTGATCGGTCTCGGCACGTTGTTCTTCGACGTGGCGCAGCTGTCGATCCTGCCGGCCTTGGTCGAGGAGAGCCGGCTGGTGGACGCGAACGGGAAGCTCGAGCTGTCCCGTTCGGTGGCGCAGGTCGGTGGGCCAGGTATCGGTGGTGGACTGATCCAGTGGCTGACTGCGCCGCTGGCGATCTTCGCGGACATGGTGACCTACCTGGCGTCGGCGTACTTCGTGCTGCGGTTGCCGAAGCAGCCGCGCGCGACACCGGCGACCGAGAAGATCAACCTGCGCAGGGAAATCACCGAGGGGATGCGCTTCGTCTTCCGGCATCCGCTGATCAGGCCGTTGCTGTTGTGCGCGACGCTGGCCGAGCTGGCGTTCGCCGCCGTACTCGCGCTGCAGGTCGTGTTCGCGGCCGACGAGCTGCACCTGGCGCCGGCCGTGATCGGTGTGGCGCTCGCGGTCGGCAACGGCGGTGGTGTCGTCGGAGCCCTGCTGGCCGAGCCGGTCGCGCGCAAGCTCGGAACCGGTACGGCGTTCATGGTCGCGATCGTGCTCTTCACCGGCGGCACGATCATGCTGCCGCTGTCGCAGGGACCGGTGACGTTCGCGGCGGGCATGTTCGTCGTCTACCTGGGCGCGTACATCTTCAACGTGCTGCAGGTCAGCCTGTGCCAGGCGGTGACACCGTCGAACCTGCTCGGCCGGATGAACTCGGTGTTCCGGTTCGCGACCTGGGGGGTGATCCCGATCGGCGCCGCGGTCGGTGGCCTACTGGTCGATCCGATCGGCCTGCGCAACGTGTTCTGGATCGCCGCCGCGCTCAACGTGCTGTCGTTCCTGCCGCCGCTGTTCTCCGCGATTCCCCGGATGCGCGACTACATCGAGGAACCGGCCGACTAGAGCGGGCGGCGCTCGAACGGAAAGGTGGGCAGCTCGACCCGTCGCCGCGGTTCACCGGCCGGCGGCTCGACCGCCAACGGCCGGAGCCTGGGCGACGACCGCGTGCGCGTTGGTCCCGCCGATCCCGATCGCGTTCACGCCGGCGATCCGTGGCCCGTCGGTCAGCCAGTCGCGGGTCTTGTCGTTGACCACGAACGGGGACGACACGAAGTCGATCTCGGGATTCGCCCGGGTGAAGTGCAGGCTGGCCGGCAGGACGCCGTTCTCGACGCACAGCACCGTCTTGATCAGGCCGATCACTCCGGCCGCCGCGTCGGTGTGACCGAGGTTCGACTTCACCGATCCGACGCGGCAGAAGCCGGTGCGATCGGTCGATTCCCGGAACGCCCTGGTCAGCGCGGCGATCTCGATCGGGTCGCCGAGCGGCGTCGCCGTACCGTGCGTCTCGACGTACCCGATCTCGTCGGCGCCGACGCCCGCGACCAGGTGCGCGGCGCGGATCGCAGCGGCCTGTCCGGCGACACTCGGCGCGGTGAAGCCGATCTTGTCGCGTCCGTCGTTGTTCACCGCGGTACCGCGAATGACCGCGTGCACGTGGTCTCCGTCGTCCAGCGCGTCGGCGAGCGGCCGCAGTACGACGACACCGACCCCGCTGGCCCCGACCGTCCCGTCGGCCGCGGCGTCGAACGGGCGGCACCGGCCGGTGCGCGAGAAGATGCCCTCCGGGTCGTACCGCACCCGCGGCGCCTCGGCCTGCACACTCGCGCCGCCCGCGATCGCGAGATCGCAGTCGCCGGCCAGCAGGGACTGGATCGCGAGGTGGACGGCGACCAGCGACGACGAGCAGGCGGTCAGCACCGTCAGTGCCGGACCGGAAAGCCCTAGTTTGTAGGCGATTCTCGTACTGAGGTAGTCGAGATCGTTGCCCAGCCGGATGCGGCTCTCGCTGACGCCCGGCCGCCGTACGCGGATCTGTGCCGCGTGCTCGGTCGTGGCTCCGCCGACGAAGACCCCGGTCGACGGCCGTACGGCGTCCGGGTAGCCGGCCTTCTCCAGCGCCTCGTGCGCGCACTCGAGCAGCAGACGTTGCTGCGGATCGATGATCGCCGCCTCGTCGTCGGAGTACCCGAAGAACTCCGCGTCGAACTCGTCGGCCCCCGCCAGTACGCCGTACGCCGGCAGGAGTTCCGGATCGTCGAGGCCGAGCCGGGTGATCCCTTCGCGGCCGGCCAGCAGGTTCTGCCAGAACTCCGCGACCGTCGGCGCACCCGGAAAGCGGCCGCTCATCGCGACGACGGCGACGTAGCCGCTGTCGTCCTCGTCGGTGTTCGTCACCACCTGACCCTAGGCGCGACGGGGGAACCAGCGATCGGTGCCGAGTAACCGGCGGATGAACGCGACCTTGCGGATCGGCGCCCCGCGCCGAATCCCTTGACAGGGTTGGGATCCGTCGGCTGGGCTACGCCGGAACCCCGACCGTTGGAAGGTGTCATGGAGACCAGCCGACCCGTCGCCGGGCGAACTCTGCTCGACGTCCTCGACGCGACCGTCCAGGCCTACCCCGACGCTCCCGCGGTCGACGACGGCACGGTGCTGACGTACGCCGACCTCGCGCGGCGAGTCGCGGAAGTGCGCGAGCAACTCCGGTCCGCCGGGATCGGCACCGGTGACCGCGTCGGCGTCCGGATGCCGTCCGGCTCCGCCGAGATCTACCTGGCGATCCTGGGGATTCTCGCCGCCGGCGCGGCGTACGTGCCGGTCGATCCCGACGATCCCGACGATCGGGTCGCTGTGGTCTGGGAGGACGCGGGTGTGTGCGGGGTGCTGGAGGCGGGGCTCGTGTTGCGGTCGTCGCCGATCGCGCCTGTCGGTGGGGAGGGGAGGCCGGGGCCGGACGATGACGCCTGGATCATCTTCACCTCCGGGACGACCGGTCGTCCGAAGGGGGTCGCTGTCACCCATCGGTCGGCGGCGGCGTTCGCCGATGCCGAGGCGGGCTTGTTCGTTGCTGATCGTCCGGTGGGACCGGGGGACCGGGTGCTGGCCGGATTCTCGGTGGCCTTCGACGCGTCGTGCGAGGAGATGTGGCTGGCCTGGCGGAACGGCGCTTGCTTGGTTCCGGCGCCGCGGATGCTGGTTCGCTCCGGTGCCGAGCTCTGCCCGTGGCTGGCTGGGCGGGGGATCACGGTGGTTTCGACTGTGCCGACGTTGGCTGGGCTGTGGCCGGCGGATGGACTTCCGGGTGTGCGGCTGCTGATCTTCGGCGGTGAGGCCTGTCCGCCGGAGCTTGTCCGGCGTTTTGCTGGTCCTGGTCGGGAGGTGTGGAACACCTACGGTCCGACCGAGGCGACGGTTGTTGCGTGCGCTTGGCGGATGATTCCGGATGAGCCGGTCCGGATTGGTCATCCGCTCGACGGGTGGACGGTGACGGTGGTCGGTGCGGAGGGCTCGCCGGTTGGCGAGGGGGAGGTGGGGGAGTTGGTGATTGGTGGGGTTGGGGTTGCCCGGTACGTCGATCCGGCGAACGAGGTCGGTCGTTTCGGCCTTGACCACGCCGGAGAACGGGTCTTTCGCAGTGGCGACCTGGTGCGGGACGAGCCGGCCGGTCTCAGGTTTGTCGGGCGGAATGACGAGCAGTTGAAGATTCGGGGGAACAGGGTCGAGCCAGGGGAGATCGTCGTTGTGCTGATGACTCATCCGGCCGTCCGCCAGGCGCACGTGGCCGCCATCGACGGACGTCTCGTGGCGTACGTCGTGACCACCGAGTCCGCGGAACTGCGCGGGTTTCTCGCGACAAGGCTGCCCGCGGCGATGTTGCCCGACGACTTCGTCTTCCTGGACTCGTTGCCCATGACAACCAGCGGGAAGATCGACGCCCGGGCGCTACCCGCTCCGCGCCGCCCGGCGGTGCTCGACATCGACGCTTCCGCACCCCTGGAGGAGGTCGTCACGGCGGTCTGGTCCGAGGTACTCGGCGCGCCGGTGACCGGTCTCGACGACAGTTTCTTCGAGCTCGGCGGGCATTCGCTGTCCGTCGCGCAGGTCCGCGAACGGCTGGCCGCCGTACTGGGACGGCCGATCGCGACGGTCGACCTGTTCGCCTACCCGACGGCTCGTCAGCTCGCCAGTCATCTGCGGGGCGACGGTGAATCCACGGCGCCGGCAACGGACGCACCCGTCAAGGACCGCTTGCGCAGAAGGCGTAATCGCGTGCGACCAAGCGACAACCCGTGATCCACGGGACGGAACGCTACTGGGTGGTTGGTCGACTCGCCGACGGGCGTCGTTCACTTTCCATTGCGGTGGTTGACGTTCGTGGCGGCTGAAATTCTCCGGAGGAAGCCGCCCCCTTCTTGAGGAGTGCCATCATCGACACCATCGAGTCGGCCATCCGCTCCATTCTCGTCACCGACCTGTTCGTGGAGACCCCGGTCGACCAGATCGGCCTCGACGACCGTCTCCGCGCCGAGCTCGGCCTGGACTCGCTCGGCTTCGTCGAGCTGCGGGTGCAGTCCGAGAACACCTTCGGGGTGACGATCTCGGACGCGGACTTCAGCCCGGAGAACTTCACCAGCATCAGGTCGGTCGCCGCCCTGGTCCGTGACCTGAAGTCGCGGTCGGAGGTCGCCGGCGCCTGAGACGGAACACAGCCGCCCCTGTTCCGTCCAGGAAAGGAAGTTCCCCATGTCCGTGCAGTCCGTGACCTGGTTCGACCGGGACGCGCAGTTCGACCACTACGGCGGTTCGAGGCTCCCGTTCGGGTGCACCGGCGCCGACGGCCTGGTCCAGCAGTTCGTGGAGCTCGACACCGGTCGGCAGTTCGACGTACTGGACGCGAGTGGTGCCTACGGATCCGCCTGTCTCGGCGCCGGGTCGCCGGTGATCGCGTCCGCGCTCTCCGAGTCCGTCCGCACCGAAGGCTACGTGTCGGACGAGATCGCCTCGCAGGCCAGATCCACCATGCTGGAAGGGCTTTTCGGCGCGGGCGGCCTGTTCACCGACCGCTTCCCGATCTCCGAGTACGCCGTCAGTGGACGGAACTCGGGGTCGGAAGGGATGGAGCTCGCGCTGCGGTTCGCCCTGGAGTCCCGGTTCGACGGACGGCGACTGCGCGCCGCGGCCGGCGCCGAACGCCGTGATCTCGTGCTGGCCTTCGAAGGTGCCTGGCACGGCTGGTCCGGAGGCCTGCTGCCGCTGCTGAACCGGCGGCACTACCGGATCGGGTTGCCGGAGGTCGCCGCGGAGCCGTTCGGCCTGACGGTCGAGCACATTCCGTTCGGTCACTCCGAGACCGCGCGGGACTGGTTCGCCCGCAACGGCGAACGGGTGCTGGCCGTTGTCGTCGAACCTGTGCAAGGCGATGCGGGCATTCTGGTCCCACCGCAGGGTTACCTGCGTGAGCTGGCGGCCCTGGCCGCGGCGAGTGGCGCGGTCCTGGTGGCGGACGAGGTCCTGACGTTCGCCAAGACCGGGCAGCTGTTCGCGATGACGGACGAGCAAGGCCCGATCGCGACCGATCTCACCGTGATCGGCAAGAGCCTCGGGATGGGTGCACTGTCGACCTCGATGGTGATCGCGCGACGCTCCTTGGGGATCCGCGCCACCGGCGCGGTTGCGACCTCCGACCTGCGTCCGTTGACGTGCGCCGTGATCCGGGCCGGTCTCGACCACATCGTGGCCGAGGACTTCCTGGGACGATCGGCCTCGAACGGCGCGGAGCTGGGGCGGCTGCTGGACGAGCAGTTGGTGACCGCCTTCCCGGACGTGTTCAGCGAAGCCCGGGGGATCGGTTACCTGCACGGTGTGGAGCTGACCGAGCAGGCGGCAGGTCGTTCCGGCGAACTCCGCGAGTGCATGATCAGAGCCGGCGTGTACGTCGAACTGATGTCCGGCGCCGGGCGACGTAGTCACGGGCTTCGCTACCTCTACCCGACAATGCGAGTGGCGCCACCGCTGGTGGCAACGCGTACCGATCTTCAGACCATGGTGGAGCGGCTGGTCGCCGGTGCCGCCGCGTACAGGCGTGCTCTGGGATGAGCAGCCCGGTGCTGTTGCCGGTGGTGCGCAAGGTCGAGCACGTCGACACCGACGCATCCGGCGTAGTGCACTTCGCGCGCTACGCGTCCCTGATCGAGACCGCACTGCTGGACAACCTGGAACGGCTCGGCGTCGGTCTCGGCGCGTTGGCCGCCGAGGGCGCCGACCTCGTCGTCAGCGAGCTTCGGCTGCGCTACCTGGCGTCCGCGCGTTATCCCGACGAGCTGAGCCTGGAGACGGCGGTCGACCACGTCGGTGCGGCGCGGGTCCGCATCAACGGCGTCGTACGGCGAACCGCCGACGGTGTCGAGCTGGCGACCGGAACGCTCGTCCTCGGTCTGGTCGATCGCAGCGACGGCTCCGCCCGCACGCTGCTCCCTGCCCTGCACCACACCCTCACGGAGGCCGGAAACCATGCAGCCCACTGAGACCGTCGAGACTCCCGCCGCTGTGGCCCCGCGGACCATGGGCTTCACCGAGATCAAGACCTGGCTGCGGCACCGGCACCCGATGCTGTACCTGGACCGCGTGCTCGACTACGCGCCGAACGAGCGGATCGTCGCCAGCCTGGCGGTGTCGGCGCAGATGGACGCGATCGCTGGCCACTTCCCGGAGCGCGCGATCTTCCCGGCCAGTCACCTGAGCCAGGCGTTCGCGCAGGCGGGCATCATCTTGTTCCAGCTCAGTACGTCGAAGCTGCGCGACGACGAACTGACGCTGGTCGGCGCGATGAACTCGCGGTTCCTGAAGATCGTCGTACCGGGGGACCGGGTGGAGATCGCGGTGACCGCCGACCGGCTGGTCGACGACACCTTCTTCTTCTCCGGCCGGGCGACGGTGGAGGGCACGACGGTGGCGGCGTTCCGGGCCAACTTGGTGCGGCGCAACGTCGAGGACATGGGTCAGCAATGGTGGTGAGCCGCCGCGTCGTCGTGACCGGGATGGCGTGGGACACCGCGCTGGGCGCCGAGCTCGACCTGGTCTGGGCGGAGCTGCTGGCCGGTGCGTCCGGCCTCCGGCCGGTTCCGAGCGATCACAAGCTGCGCAACGACCTGGCCGCCGCCGTACCGGACCTGCCGTTCGGCGATCACCGCAAGCGGCAATCGACCCTCGGGCTACGCACCCTCCGCGCGGCCGTGGCCGACGCGGGTCTCGAACTCGCCGATCCACGCCTGCGCCTGGTGGCCGGGACGAGCTACGGACCCGATCTCGACGTACCGGGTGACTCGCTGGCTCGCTGGGGCGACGAACTGGCGGCGGAGTCCGGACTGCCCACCACGACCTTGAGTACGGCGTGCTCCGCGAGCTCGGACGCGGTGGCGGTCGGAGCCGCCCTGGTCGCGGACGGTGTGACCGACCTCTGCGTGGTTGGCGGTGTCGACATCCTCACCCCGGCGAAGCGGCTCGGCCACAGCGCGCTGGGCACGATGTCGCCCACCACGCTGCGCGCCTTCGACTCCGCGCGCGACGGAATGCTGCTCGGCGAGGGCGCCGCGTTCCTGGTCCTGGAGACCGCGGAGTCGGCCACGGCGCGCGGTGCCCGGGTTCGTGGTGCGGTGACCGGCGCCGGAGCGGCGAACGACGCACACGGCGCGACCGCACCGGACCCGTCCGGCGACACGGTGGTGCGGGCGATCGAGACCGCGCTGCGATCGGCCGGGCGGGACGCGGGCGAGGTCGCGGTGGTCAACGCGCACGGATCCGGTACGCCGGTGAACGACGACGTCGAGTCGGCCAGTCTGCGGCGGACGTTCGAGCCTGATGAGGCTGGGCCGGTCGTCTTTGCCACCAAGGGCGCGTTCGGCCACACGCTGGGCGCGACCGGCGCGTTGGAGGCCGTCGCAGTACTGCTGGCGCTGCGGGACCAGCGGGTTCCCCCGGTCGTAGGACTGACCGATCCGCTGAAGGAGTTTCCGCTGCGGCTGCCGGTTGGTACGCCGTTGGCGATCAACGGCGCGGTGGGTCTCAGCCTCACGCTGGGATTCGGCGGCTTCAACACCTGCTTGGTCCTGGAGGCGTCGTGATCGACGAGCTGCCGGCCGACCTCACCGTGTTCGGCTCCGGTACCGCGGCGCAGGCGGTGCCGAACAGCACGCGGCGCATTCCGTCCCTGTACGTCGATCCGGTGGCCTGGCTGCTGCTGGAGTCCGCCGAACGGGCCATCGGCAACAATCTCGACGACGTGCGCGGCGAGGTCGCCGTCCTGGTGGTCAGCACGTACGCGACCCTCGACACGATGGCTGGGATCGCCGGTACGGCGACGTCCGGTCGCGTCTCACCGCTGCGGTTCGCGGGCGCGAGCCCTGGTGGGGCAGCGAGTCTGACCTGTCTCGTGCACGGCTTCCGTGGCCCGAGTCTGCTGCTCACGAGTGGGCCGGAGTCCAGTTGGCCGGTGGCCGTCACGATGGCGAGGTCGTGGCTGCGCACCGGCGCGGCGGTCCGGGTGATCCTCAGCGTGCACACCGTTGATGCCGAGGCCGGACACCAGGTGCGCAGCGTCGTGGTCGGAGCCAGCGAGTGAACGGCGCCGAGTTCCTCGCGCTGCTGGAGCGAACAGAGGACGCGGACGCCACCGCTCCCGTGGTGGACGCGGCCGAGGTGGTTGCGGCGCTCGGGCTGGAGCCGGGAGCGCAGGTGCTCATCGCGATGCCGAACGGCAAGGCGATGCTGTCGACGGTCTTCGCGGTGCTGTCGGCCGGTGCTGTCCCCGTCCCGATCGCGCCGTCGTCCGCCGCGACGCGGATCGCCACCATCGCCGAGCGGCTCGGTGCGGCCGCGCTGATCGCGCCCCGGATCGATGCGAAGCGGTACGGCGCCGGCCGGGCGTACGCGTTCCCCGGGGCGGATGCCGTGCGCTTCACCGGACCGCAACGGCAGCACGCGCCCGGTGACGTGGTGCTGATGACCTCGGGCACCGCGGGGATCGCGAGTGGCTGTCTGCACAGCTTCGATGCCCTGCTGCGCAACGCCACCAAGCACGCGGACGCCATCGGACAGCGGGCGACGGACACCGTACTGATCTGCCTGCCGCTGCACTACTCCTACGCGTTCGTGGCGCAAGCCCTGGCAGCGCTGGTGCGTGGCTCGCGGCTGGTCATCTCCGGACCGCCGTTCACCCCACGGGCGTACGCCGAAGAAGTGGCGGCCCACGACGTCACCGTCTCCTCGCTCACCCCGAGTGCCGCGACCCGCCTCGCCGACCTCCCGTCGACCCTGCGGGTGCTGACGGTCGGCGGTGACACCCTCGACCCACACTTCCTGAAACCCTTGCTGAGCAACGATCGCGAGGTGTACCTGACCTACGGCCTCACCGAGGCCGGGCCGCGCGTCTCCACGTTGGCGGTGCACGACGAACCCGAGCATCGCTGGTCGTCGGTCGGGCTGCCGTTGCCGGGGGTGCGGACCAGCCTGCTTGACGGTGAGCTGCTGGTCGAGTCCGACACCGTACTGCGGGAGCGTGTCCCGGACGACGTGGCGAGCCCGCTGACCCCGAGCGGCGCGGTGGCGACCGCGGACCGCTTCGAGATCGATGCCGACGGCTACCACTTCTTCCGCGGCCGGCTGAGCGACTCCGTGGTGGTCGGGGGCGAAAAGGTCTGGCTGCCGTCGGTCCGCCGGATCGCCACCCAGGTCCCAGGGGTCCGGCACTGCCGGACCACGGTGTTCCGCGACGACCGGGACGAGCTGCGCTACGAGCTGGAGGTGTCGGTGGACGATCCGGATCCGGTCCGGATCGCCGAGATCCAGCGGGTGCTGAGCCGCGTGCTGTTACGAAGTGAACGCCCACACCGCATCACGTTGCGTGCTGCGGCCGACGAGGGATGGCACAAATGACAACCGTCGTACCAGAGCTCGAAGCCGTCCTGGAGTGGGTCGAACGCAGCCCGGACGCGCCCGCCGTGATGTTCCAGGGCGAGACAGCGAGCTACCAGGAGCTGTGGGACCGCGCGGGGGTTGTCGCCACGAACGTCCGTGAACTGGGCGCCACGACGGCCGGCGTTCACCTGGAGCGCTCGATCGACCTGGTCGTCGCGGTGATCGGCCTGCTGCGCGCGGAGTGCACCGCCGTACCGCTGGACGTCGCGTACCCGGTCGACCGGCTGCGGTTCATCTGTGCCGATGCGGGCGTACGGCTGGTCGTCGGGCACGAGACCGCGGTGGACCGGCTCGGCGGGTTCACGCCAGTACGCCGTACCGGCACGATCGTCTACGCGCTGGACGAGTCGGTGCCGGTGGAAGCGGCTGAACCGGACCTGGCTTACGTCGTCTACACCTCGGGCTCGACCGGTCGACCGAAGGGCGTCCGGTACGCCCATCGCAACCTGGCCAACCTGATCGCCTGGCAGCGCGACGCGTCGAGCTGCGCCGCGGGCGACCGCACGCTGCAGTTCGCGCCGTCGTCGTTCGACATCATCTACCAGGAAGTGCTCAGCACCCTGGGCGAGGGCGGGACCGTGGTCTGCTGCACCGAGGACGAGCGGCTCGACCCGCAGGAGCTGTGGGACCTGATCGAGGCCGAGCGGGTCAACCGGATCTTCGTGCCGTTCGTGATGATCCAGTCGCTGGCCCTGTTCGCGGACGAGGTCACGCCGCGGACCCACCCGCTGCGGGAGATCCTGACCGCCGGCGAGCAGGTGCAGGCGAGCGACCGGATCCGCACGCTGTTCACCCGGCTGCCCGACTGCCGGCTCGTGAACCAGTGGGGGACCACGGAGACCCACGTCGCGACGTCGTACGAGCTGCCGGCCGACGTGTCGACCTGGGAGGACCTGCCGTCGATCGGTTCCCCGATCTGGGAGACGCGAGTCCTGGTGTGCGACGAGGACGGTCGCCCGGTGGCGGACGGCGAGACGGGGGAGTTGTGGGTCGCCGGTACGGCGGTCGGTCCGGGGTACGTCCGACTGCCCGAGCGGACCGCGCAGAGCTACGTTCCCGATCCGCAACGGCCGGACGAACCGGCGTACCGGACCGGCGACTTGGGCCGGGTGCGGCCGGACGGGCTGCTGGAGTTCCTCGGTCGCCAGGACACGCAGGTGAAGGTGCGGGGGTTCCGGATCGAGCTGGGGGAGATCGAGACGATCCTCAACTCGGACCCGGCGGTGGCCCAGGCCGTCGTCTCGGTGTCGGGCGTCGCGGCCGAGGAGCGGTACCTGCGGGCGTACGTCGTACCGAAGGAGCGCAGCGACGACGAACTGCCCACCGCCTTGCTCGCCTCGCTGCGCGAACGGCTGCCCGCCTACATGGTGCCCGTCGGGATCGACCTGGTGGCGTCGCTGCCGCGCACGGCCAGCGGGAAGATCGACCGGCTCGCGTTGGGGAGTGCAGGATGACCGAGCACATTCCCACGGTGCCGCGGACGGCCGCGACCTATCCGCTGTCGCTGTTCCAGCGGGCCCTGTACGTCGTCGAGCAGCTGCACCCAGGAACGGGGAGCTACAACGTTCCGGTCGCGGTCCGGTTCGGCGGCCCGCTCGACGAGACGCGGCTGGAGCAGGCGATCGGCCGCATCGTCGCGCGCCACGAGGCTGCTCGTACGACGTTTCCCGACGCGGCGCAGCGGATCGGTGACGGCAAGGTCGAGCTGCCGGTCACGCAGGTCGACGACGAGGCCGGCGCGCTCGAGCTCGTACGTCGCTGGGCCGGTGAGCCGTTCGAGCTGGAGACCGGTCCGCTGCTGCGGACCCGGCTGATCCGGTTGACTCCGGAAGACCACATTCTCGTGGTCGTCATGCATCAGCTGGTCACCGACGGGCCTTCGCTGCAGTTGTTCCTGGATGAGCTCGCCGACGGCTACGCCGGTCTGCCGGAACCCCCCAAGCCGCAGGTCCAGCCGATCGATCACGCGGCCTGGCAGCTCGACCGGTCGGTCGCGGCGGACGATGTCCTGTGGTGGAAGGAGCAGCTGGCCGGCGTACCGACCGAGCTGCGACTGCCGACCGACTACCCGCGACCGCGGCAGGCCGCGACGCAGGGCGCGAACCACGTCCGCGTTGTCCCTGCGGCGGTGATGACCAGGGTCCTCGACGCCGCCCGGCAGCTGCGCGTGACGCCGTTCGTGCTGATGATCACGGCGTACGCCGCACTGCTGGCCCGGCTGTCCGGTCAGCCGAAGGTGCTGGTCGGCGTTCCGGTCAGTGCAAGGGACCAGGCCGACCTCGAACCGGTGATCGGGTTCTTCGTCAACACCCTGCCCGTCGTCGTCGACACCACTGGTGATCCGGGTTTCGCGGAGCTGTGCCAACGGGTGCGGGGCGTTCTGCTCGACACCCTCGAGCACGCCGACGTACCGCTCGACCGGATCGTCGCGGAGATGGCACCCGAGCGGGACCCGGGGCGCGCGCCGCTCGTGCAGGCGTACTTCTCGTTCGAGCCGACGCCGATCGTGACCCCGCGGCTGGAGGGGACCAGCGCGACGGTGATCGAGTGCCCGCCGGACGACGCGAAGGTGGATCTCGACCTGACGATCTTCCGGGCCGCGCCGCTGGCCGACGACTTCCGGCTCACGTTCACCTACCGGACCGATTTGTTGGCCGAGAGCACCGTTGCGGCGCTGGCCGATCGGCTGGAACGCCTGCTGGTGTCGGTGGTCGACGATCCGGCGCTGCCGTTGCCGGACCACCAGGTTCTCAAGGAGTCTGCCGCCGAGCCTGAGCAGGCTGCCGAACCGCGACAGGTCAGCCTCGGTGGCGATGCGCAGTCCGAGCTGGAGCACCAACTGACCGCGATCTGGCAGGACGTCCTGGGGACCAGCGCGGTAGGCCGGAACGACAACTTCTTCGATCTGGGCGGTACGTCGTTCACCTTGCTGGCCACGCAGTCACGGCTGCGCGAGCTGACCGGCTCGGCACCGCCGCTCGTGGCGCTGCTCGAGTACCCGACGGTCGCCAGTCTCGCGCAGCACCTGGGCGGTGCGGTCGCACCGGTCGCCTCGGGCCCGGCCGCCGGGCGGCGATTGACCGGACGCGATCGCCTTCGCCAGCGGCGCGAGCTGGTGCGGACCGACGACGAGACGCCGTCATGAGCGAGCCGATCGATCCGGCCGCGACCGTGGCGATCGTCGGGATGGCGGGCCGGTTCCCCGGCGCGCGGGACGTGCACGAGTTCTGGGCCAACCTGTTCGCGAACGACGACCAGATCACCCGGGGCCCGGCCGGGCCGGACGGCCGGGTGCACGGGTACGGCGTCGTACCGGAGGCGGACGGGTTCGACGCCGGCCTGTTCGGGTTCTCGCCCCGCGAGGCGACAATCCTCGATCCGCAGCACAAGGTCTTTCTCGAGTGCGCCTGGGCGGCGCTGGAGGACGCCGGCTACGACCCGGCCCGCCATCCCGGCGCGATCGGCCTGTACGGCGGGTGCGGACTGACCGATCATCCGGCCGCCTTGCAGCGGCACCGCGACCAGTTCCCGGGCAGTACGACGTGGGAGCTGCGCAACGGCTACGGGTCCGACTTCCTGACCGGCCGGGTCGCCTACAAGCTCGGTCTGCGCGGACCGGCGGTGTCGGTCCAGACGGCCTGCTCGACGTCGCTGACCGCCGTCCACCTGGCGAGTCAGGCGCTCCTGGCCGGTGACTGTGACGTCGCCCTGGCCGGTGGGGTGACGATTCACGTCCCGGCACCCGAAGCGGCCGAGGGCGACGAGGACGTCCTGTCGCCCGACGCGCGCTGCCGTTCCTTCGACGCCGGCGCGAACGGCACGGTCGCCGGGGACGCGGTCGGGATCGTCGTCCTCCGACGGCTGGACGACGCGCTCGCGGACCACGACCGGGTGCTGGCGGTGATCCGCGGCTCGGCGATGACCAACGACGGCGCGGGCAAGGTCGGGTTCTTCGCCCCCGGCGTCGCCGGGCAGGTCGAGGCGGTCCGTACGGCGCACTTGGTGGCCGACGTCGACCCGAGCACGATCGAGTACGTCGAGGCGCACGGCACCGGCACCGAGGTCGGCGATCCGATCGAGGTGCGCGCGCTGGGCAAGGCGTTCGCGCTCGGGACCGGCGCGACCGGGTTCTGCCGCCTCGGATCGGTCAAGGCCGCGGTCGGGCACACCGACGCGGCCGCGGGCGTGACGGGCCTGATCACCGCCGTACTGGCGCTGCAGCACGGCGTCGTACCGGGCACCCAGAACTTTCGCCGGCCGCACCCGGACCTGGCCCTGGACGGAACCCCCTTCGTGATCAGCGCCGAGCCCCTCGACTGGCCGGCCCGGGAGACGCCGCGGCGGGCCGCCGTCAACTCGCTGGGGCTCGGGGGGACGAACGTCCACGTCGTCATCGAGGAAGCACCTCGGCGCGGTGAGCACGCCGGCGGTGGGCCGCAGCTGCTGCCGATGTCCGCCCGGACACCGCGCGCTCTGCGGAGCGTCGTGGAGCACCTGGGGGAGCGGTTGGCACAGCAGGACGTCGTACTGGCTGATGCTGCGTGGACGCTGCAGACCGGCCGGCGTCACCTGGCCGAACGATCCGCCGTGGTGGCGCACGACCACGAGGACGCAGTCCGCGCGTTCACCGAGTTGGCCGCGGGGCACACGGCCGTCGACGGCCGGACGGTCGCGTTCCTGTTCCCGGGACAAGGCGGCCAGTACGTCGGCATGGGCGCCGGCCTGTACCGCGACGAACCGGAGTTCAGGGCCGCGATCGATGCCGCCGCCGAGTGGGCGCGCGACGAGCTGGGTCTCGATCTCCGCGACGTGCTGTACCCGAAGGACGAAGCGTGGGCGCAGCAACGGCTGGACACGATGCGGGTGTGCCAGCCGGTTCTGTTCGCCGTGCAGTACGCGTTGACGGCGCTGTGGCGTGCGCGTGGCGTGGTCCCGGCGGTGGTCCTCGGTCACAGCCTCGGCGCGTACGCCGCGGCCACGAGTGCCGGCGTACTCGAACCTGCTGACGCGGTGCGGCTCGTGACCACGCGGGGCCGGCTCCTCGACAGTCTGCCCGCGGGATCGATGCTGGCGGTCCCGCTCGTGGCGGCGGAGGTCGAGCCGTTGCTCACCGGGCAGCTTGCTCTCGCGGCGGTCAACAGTCCCGACCAGTGCGTCGTCACCGGTCCGGCGGCTCAGGTCGCAGCGCTTCAGAAGGCGTTACTGGGCAGGGAGGTGGACGCTCGCCCGCTCAGGATCCCGGCCGCCGCGCACTCGGCGTACGTCGACGCCGTCCTGCCGGAGTACGCCGCGGTGGTCGGATCGGTCCCGCGGAAGCCGCCGGCGATTCCCTGGATCTCGGATCGCACGGGGTCGGTGACGACCGCGCGGGAGGTCGAGGACGTGACCGCCTGGACCGCGCATCTCCGGCAGCCTGTGCGGTTCGCCGACGCTCTCCAGACGCTGCTGTCCGGTGGAGAGCACGCGCTGCTCGAGGTCGGCGCGGGCCACACGCTCAGTACGTTCGCGCGTCGTCACCCCGCCTGTTCGGAGGACCGGCCGATCGCGCAGAGCCTGGCCGGTGCCACGAATCGCGACGACGGTTCGGTGAGCATGTTGCGAGGGGCAGGACGGCTGTGGGAGTCCGGCGTCGACCTCGACTGGGGCTCGCTGCACCGAGGACGCGTGCCGCGCAAGGTCGCGTTGCCGACCTATCCGTTCCAGCGAAGACGATTCCGTGTGGGTGAAGAGGCCGAGACGGAGGAAGCCCTTCCTGAGCAGACGGTGTCGATGACTCCGACCGAGCGTCTGCTGGCCGATGCGTTCGCCGAGACGCTGGGGATGCGGTCGGTTGGGCTGCACGACAATTTCTTCGAGCTGGGAGGCGATTCGCTGATCGCGTCGCGCGTCATCGCCGCGGTGCGGGGACAGCTCGGTACGGCGCTGACGTCGCGCTCGTTCTTCGAGGCGCCAACGGTCGCCCAGTTGGCGGCGCTGGCCTCGGACACGCCTGCGGTGTCCGCGCCGACCAAGCAGTGGACGCTGCGACGCCGGGAACGGCCGCAGGCCCCGCTGCGGATGTACTGCTTCCCGCACAGCGGAGGTTCGGCGGGGGAGTACCTGACGTGGACGGACGGTTTGACGGACGTCGAGCTGTGGGCCGTGCAGCTCCCCGGCCGGGGTGGCCGGATGGCCGAGACGCCGTACGAGTCGATGGAAGCCCTGGTGAAGGACTTCGTCGAGGAGACCGAGCTGGTCGCGCCGTTCGTGTTCTTCGGACACAGCCTAGGCGCACTGGTCGCGTACGAGGTCGCCCGCGCGTTGCGGGACGCGGGACGACCGGGGCCGCGACAGCTCTACGTGTCCGCCGCGCGGGCGCCGCACCTGGACCGGCTGAGCGAAGGCGTTCACGAGCTGGCGAACGTCGAGCTGGTCGCGGCGATCGAAGCGCGGTACGGGCGGCTTCCCGCGGAGCTGACGGGAAACCAGGAGATGCTCGACCTGATGCTGCCGGCCCTGCGCGGCGACCTGACGGTGGTCGCGAACTACCGCGCCGAGCCCGCGGCGCCGCTCGAGTGCCCGATCACCGTGTTCGGCGGCCGTGACGACGACGAGCCGGTCGAGGCGCTGACCGCCTGGCAGACCTACACGACAGGGCCTTTCGAGACCCAGCTGTTCGCGGGCGACCACTTCTACTTCCGGGAGCGGACGGATGAATTCCTCCACCACCTTGCCGAGCGTCTTGCCGGAGCTGTACGCGGGCCGGGTCCGCTGGGAGCTGCTGACGCCGTTCCCTGAGCTGGACCGTGCTGATCGGGCCGCCGGCGACCAGGCGGTCGCATCGCTGACGGCGCTTCTGGACGAGCGGCTCGACCCGGAGGCCGTCGAGCAGAGCGGCAACTTGCCGGACGGGTTCTTGGAGCGCCTGCAGGACGCTGGGCTGCTGCGGTTGATGGTGACGCCCGACCTGGGCGGTCTGGGCTTGTCGTGGTGGAACGCCTGCCGGGTGGTGGAGGCGGCCGCGCACCGGTCACTGGCGGTCGCCTTCGTCCTGTCGATCCACAACGGCTTCGGGTCGGCGTCGTACCTGCCGGCGTTGGCGGACGGGCCGTTGCGCGAGCTGATCGCGCACCGTGTTGCCGACGGCATCGTTTCGGCGGCCGCCGACGCGGAGCCGGCGGGCGCGGCGAACCAGAGCCGGCAGACGTTCGCCGTACCGGTCGACGACGGTACGGCGTACGTGCTGAACGGCGAGAAGGTCTACATCGGGAACGGTGCGGTCGCCGACTTCCTGGACGTCTCGGCCTCGGTGACCGACAGCTCGGGCAACACCTCGGTGCGGCTGTTCTTCGTCGACACGAAGTCGCCCGGCTTCGAGGTCGTCGGCCGGCACGAGTTCATGGGGCTGCGCGGTGCGCCGTTCGGGATGCTGCGGTTGACCGGCGTACGGGTACCGGCTGCGCAGTTGATGCCGGAGTCGCTCGAGCAGGACTGGCGGATGCGGCCGGAACAGGCGGTCAGCGCGGGCGTCGACGTCGACACCGATCTGGGGCTCCGGGCCGCTCTGGCGCGGCACCTCGTGATCGGGCCGCCGTCGCTCGCGATCGCCCGGCGGTCGCTGGAGTGGGTGCGCGAGTTCGCCGGTCGCCGCACGATCGACGGCCGGGGACTCGGTGAGTACGAGGAGATCCAGCGGTCGGTGGGCGAGATCGCCGCCGAGCTGCACACGATCGAGACCGTTCACCAGTGGTGCGTGCTCGGGCTCGACCGGGTGAACACCGAGCCCGACCTGGCCGCGGCGAAGAACGTCGTGTCGTTGGCCGCGGGGCGTGCGATCGATCGTGCTGTCGCCCTGCTCGGTGGCGAAGGCTACGAAACCGCACGCAGCAAGGCGGCTCGTGGTGCCGTCCCGCATCCGGTCGAGCGCTACCTGCGCGATGCGCGGGCGCTGCGGGTCGCCGGTGGCGTCGAATCCCTGATGGATCGATGGTCCGCCGAGCTGAACCTGTCGGCTCTCGACCTCGCCGAGGCTCCGCCCGCTGCTCCCAGCACGGCCGACAGCCCTCGGGCGTACGTCGAGCAGCAAGCGGTTCGCTTCAGCACGACTTGTCGGTCGCTTCTCGCGGAGCAGCCCGGTCTCTTCGCGCGGCAACGCCTGGCCGGTCTGCTGGGACGGTTGGCATCGGAGCTGCTGACTCTCACTGTCCTGGCTGGCCGTCCTTCGCCCGAGGCGATGCTCTTCGAGGCCGGTTTCGCTGCAGCGCGGCGGCGGCTCGACCTGGTCTGGGCGGACCTGACGACCGAACTCGCCTCGTCCACTCACCCCGCGGGACAAGTCGGTGCCCGGCTTCTCGACGACCGGGGGCTCGAGGCAACGGTCTCCGCGGTCTGGCTGGAGGTCCTCGGGGTGGGCGAGGCGGACCTCGCGCGGGACTTCTACTCCCTCGGCGGGCACTCGATGGTCGCCGTCCGGCTGGCGGCCCGGTTGCGGGAGCGGCTGGGCGTCCGGGTCCCGGTCCGGGTGATCCTCGAGAAACCGACGGTGGCGGAGCTGGTCCGTCACCTGGCCGACTGATTCACCACTGCGGAAGGAAACTCCACGTGAGCCAAGTCTTCGATGTAGTTGTAGTCGGCAACGGATCGCTGGGCCTGTCGCTCGGGCTGGTGCTGGCGCGGCGCGGCGTGCGGGTCGCCGTCCTCGGACAGCCGCACCGCCCGGGCGCGGCGTCGTCGTCGGCGGGCGCGATGATCGGCACCTTCGGCGAGGTGACGACGACGTTGCTGAAGACCGAGTACGGCCGGACCAAGCTGGACTGGGCGTACCGGGCCTCGAAGCTGTGGCCGGACTGGCTGGCGTCGCTGTCACCGGACACCGACGGCCGCGAGCTCTTCACCGCCGACGGCACGGTGGTCATGCTCAACTCGGTCGGCCTGCCCGAGATCGACACGGACAACTACCGGGCGATCCGGCGCGCGCTCGGCGAGTACGGCGAACGGTTCGAGGACCTCGACCCCGAGGACATCGAGTGGCTCGACCCGGAGCCGACAGCGCGGCCGCTCCAGGCGATGTTCATCCCGGACGAGCACGCCGTGAACGCGCACGAGCTGCTGGTCCGCCTGGACCGGGCGTTCACCGCGGCCGGCGGTGTTCTCATCACCCAGGAAGCAGCCCGGATCGATCGCGACGGTGACCAGGTCACTGGGGTGACGCTGGTCTCCGGCGACCCGATCAGTGCCGGACAGGTCGTGCTCGCGGCCGGGGCCGCCACCCAGACGATCCTCGAAACCCTGCCCGACCAAGCCGCGATGATCCCCGGGCTGGTCAGCGGGTACGGCGTCTCGGCGCTGGTCGACACCGTCGACGGGACCTCGCCGCGCAGCGTGATCAGGACTCCGAACCGGGCCTTCGCCTGCGGGCTGCACGTCGTACCGCGCGGTGCCGGACAGGTCTACGTCGGTGCGACCAACGTGATCTCGCCGGATCCCCGCAGCCGCGCGCTCGTCTCCGACGTCCTCTTCCTGCTCGACTGCGGGGTGCGTCAGGTCCGCCGCAACCTCAGCCGGAGCGGACTGCGCAAGCTGCAGGTGGGCAACCGGCCGGTCGCGCTCGACGGCATGCCGCTGCTGGGGGAGACCGGTGTCGCGGGCCTCTGGATGATGACCGGCACCTACCGGGACGGCCTCACGCTGTCGCCACTGCTTGCTCGGGAGATGGCCGCGCTGCTGCTCGGTGAGGAGGGCACGGTCGATCTCCAGCTGTTCCGGCCGGTGCGGTCGCCGATCCAGGCCTTCGACCGCGCGGACATCGTCAGTACGACGGTCACGCACATGATGGCGACCGGCTACGAGACCAACTGGTCGCTTCCCGTCGACCTGCCGCTGACCATCGAGCACTACCTGCGGCTCGCGTACACGCGGATCGCCGACGAGTTCGACCCGGAGTTCACCCCGCCGCCGGAGCTGCTGGCGGCGTCCCGGATCCACCTGTCGATCGCCCAGTCCCTGCGTGACTACTACGCGGCCGGCCGGACCACGGTGGCCGGCCGATGACCGGAAAGGAAGCCGCCATGGAGTACGACGTCGTTGTCGTCGGCAACGGATTGCTGGGACTGTCGCTCGGGGTCGAGCTGGCCCGACGGGACGCGCGGGTCGCCGTACTGGGGCAGCCCGCAGCGGTCCCGGCCACGGCGATGGTCCAGACCTTCGGCGAAGTGACCGCCCGGCAGCTGTCGAGCGAGCACGGTCGGGAGACCCTGGCCTGGACTTTCGAGGCTTCGGCGTACTGGGACGAGTGGTTGGCGTCGCTGGAGCCGGAGACCGACCTGCTGACCGGGGACGGCACTCTGGTGATCCTGAACGCGATCGGCCTGCCCGGCGTCGACACGGCGAACTTCGCCGCGATCCGGTCGGCGCTCGACGAGTACGACGAGCCGTCCGAGGACGTCGATCCCGACGAGATGGACTGGCTCGACCCGGAGCCGACCTCCCGTCCGCTGAAGGCCCTGTTCCTGCCGAACGAGCGGGCGGTGAACGCCCGGGAGTTGCAGGACCGGCTCGAGCAGGTGTTCCGGGCGGCCGGCGGTGATCGGTTCGCCGAGCCGGTCGCCGGGCTGGTGCGATCCAACCGTGCCGAAGGCGTCGAGCTGGCCTCCGGTACGACGCTGCGCGCGAAGGCCGTCGTACTGGCGGATGGTGCTGAATCGCCGGTGCTGTTCGCCGGCGTACCGGAGGCTGCCGAGAGTCCGCGGCTGATCAGCACGGGAGTTGTCTCGGCGCTGGTCGACACCGACGACGGCAGTGTTCCGCCGTACGTCATCCGTACGCCGCAGCGTGCTTTCGCCGCCGCCACGTTCGCGCTGCCGCACCGGTCGGGGCAGGTCCAGCTCGGCGGGACCGAGATCGTTGCTACCGAAGCACGCGACGCAGCGCCTGTCGGCGACGTACTGCACTTGCTGAACGCTGCTGCCCGCCAGATCCGCCGCGACCTGGGCGAGAGCAGCATCCGTGAACTCCAGCTGGGCAACAACCCGACCGCGATCGACGGCCAACCCCTGGCCGGCGAAACCGCTCTCCCCGGCCTGTGGCTCCTGGCCGACCCCAACCTGACCCGAGCGCCGCAGCTGGCCCACGAGTTGGCCAACGTGCTGGTCGGCGATCAGCCAAGGATGTCCATCGCGCCGTTCAGCCCGGTCAGAACGCCGCTGCCGACCTTCACGCGCGCTGAAAGCGTCGCCGCGACGGTCACCCACCTGCTGGCCAGCGGGTACGAGTCCAACTGGAGCACCCCGGTCGAATGGCCCGCCCTACTGGAAGCCACGGTCGTCACCGAGCTCCACCGTGACCCACGCCAGAACCCGAACCCGTTGTCTGTCCGCCTCGAGGAGGGTCTGGCTCAGTCGCACTCGGCGACTGAATCGACGCTGTGAGAGACTGGCCAGGTGGCTGGGCGTTTCCTGTCGATCGTGCTGGTGGGGCTGCTGGTCGCGAGTTGCAGCGGAGAGCCCGAGCAGCAAACGGCTCCTGCTCCGACGTCGGCGAGCAGCAGCGCCGTACCGACGATCACGCCGCCCTTGTCGATCCCGCAGTACCAGGCTGTGCTGAGTGCGATCGAGCAGCGTCTGCAGCCGTACGTGCTGAAGGCAATGACCGCGCCTACGCTCGCGGCGACGCAGACCGCGCGGGACGCCCTCGCAGCCGCGATGGAGCGTGAGTACGGGCCTCTGCAAAAGACTGTGGCGCCGCGGGCGGTGGGACTCGGTCATACCCTGGCGCTCGAAGCCCTCGCCGGCTACCAGACGCTGCGCAGTGACGGACCGGTCGCGAATTCCGTCCGCGCCCAGGAGTGCGGCCTGACCCCGTCGTCGGCCGAGAGGTTCGCAGACATCCGCGGGGAGATCTTCTTGCGGGCGTTCAGGTCCCACGGCATGAACAGTTCAGATCCTCTGGCCGACGCGACCAGGGAGCTGGCGAAGGCGAAGATCACCTTCGGCCGGCTGCTCGCCGCGCGAGAGCCGGCGAATCAGCCGCAGCTGAACCGTCGCGGCGTGCACGGCAAGGTGGTCGCGCGCTCCGGCGCGCGCGGCTCCGGGCGCTTGCAGATCAGCAACCAGTCGGACGGCGACGTCGTGGTCGCCGCCATGGCCGGCGAGACGTCCAAACCGATCGCCGCGATCTACGTCCGAGGCAACGCGAGCGCCACACTGTCCGGCATCCGCGGCCAGTACTCCGTGTACTTCAAGTCGGGCACCGACTGGGACGCCGAACGCGGCACGTTCACCCGATCCTGCGACTACTACAAGTACCTGCGCTCGTTCGACGCCAACTCCACCTGGCAGATCAAGATCACCTCGAGCATCACCAGCGCCCCGGGCACCAGCCAGACCAGCCCGTTCTGATCGGCACGGCCGGTCAGCAGTTCGAGTCCTCAGGTGCGGTGACTTCACCGGGTGAATGTGCAGGATCGTGCGCCTAGATGTTGATCATGCAGTATGTGCATGTTAACTTCCTCGGTATGCAGGGTGATGCGCGCGAAGGCAAGGGCCAGATGCAGTCGTTGCTGCGTGGTCTGGAGATGCTTCGGCATCTCGTGGAGGCGGATGGGCCGGTGACGGCGACCGAGGTGGCCAAGGCTCTGGAGCTGCACCAGAGCACGGCGTCGCGGATGCTCGCCACGCTGGCCACTGCGGGGTACGTGCGCAAGGAGAGCTACCGCAGCTACGCCCCGGACTACGGGTTGCTCTCGATCGCTCTCGGGGCGCGTCCGCACTTCAGCATCATGGAGACACCGCGCCGGGCGATGCAGGAGGCCGCGGACCAGGTGCCGGGGATGACGCTGTCGATCTGCATGCTGTGGCGGCAGGAGCTGATCTACTTCCTGCGCTCGGCAGAGGGCCGGCAGCCGGTGCTGTTCGAGGGCCACGGTTATCCGATGCACCTCTCGGCCCCCGCGATGCGGTTGATCGCGGACCTGCCCGACTCCGAGGCCCTGGAGCTGCTGGAGCACTCGCGGGCCCGCTTCGGCTGGGCACGGCCACATCCCCACGTCCCGGCCGATCCGCACGGCGTCATCGAGGTCGCCCGTTCGAACGTCACCTTCGACTGCCTGATCGACGACGGCTACCGCGACGTCGAGAACTACGTCGCCGCGGCGATCCCGCTCCGTCCGTACGACGGGCACCCCGTAGCGCTCGCTCTCCACGGTCCCCGCGACGTGGCGAGCGACGACAAGCTCCGGCTGCTGCTGCACGAAGCCCGGCGCGAGGTCGAGACCTCGATCGACGCCGCCCACTGACCAGCTAGTCCCGCGCCCAGCGCGAGAGAGGCAACTCATGAGTCACCACGCGATCAGCGGCGTCCTGCCGCGTCTTGCGGTCAAGGCCGACCACACTCCCCGCAGCGAGACCGGGATCGGCGCCTTGATGCCGTGGGCGAACAGGCTCTGGTTCGTCACGTACGTCGCCCACAAGAGCGCCACCGGCGGTGGGACCGGGCTGTTCACGATCGACGACAACCTGGAGCTCACCAAGCACCCCGCGAGCGTCGTCGGCACCTACGCCAACCGGCTGGTGCACCGCGAGACGAGCCAGCTGTTCATCGGGCCGCACGTGATCGATGTCGACGGCAACGTCCGGACCATCGACGAGCTGGTCGACGTCCGGCTCACCGCGACCTGCCGGCACCTGACCGACGAGGCGAACAAGGTCTACATGGTCGGCATGGAGGGCGAGTTCCTCGAGGTCGACGTCCACAGCCTGGAGGTCAAGCAGCTCGCCGACCTGTGCCTCGAGCTCGGCGTCACCGGCTACGCCCACTTCAAGGACGCCTACACCCGGCACGGCCGGGTCGTGGTGGTCAACAACTCGTACTACGAGAAGGACTTCCCGGCCGGTGAGAGCGAAGGGCGGCTCGCGGAGTGGGACGGCACCGCCTGGACGATCCTGGCCAAGACCCAGTTCAACACGCTGGCCAGCGCCAACGGCATGGGCGACGCCCTGTACGCCGTCGGGCAGGACCGCGCGTCCGCGCTGTTGCACGTCTACCTCCCGCAGACCGGCTGGAAGGTCTACCGGCTGCCGAAGTCGACCCACACCCAGGATCACGCCTTCACCACCGAGTGGCCGCGGATCCGCGAGGTCGAGTCCGAGCGTCTGCTGATGGACGCCAGCGGCATGTTCTACGAGCTGCCGTCCCTGACCTACGGCAACGCCGTGTGGGGGATCCGGCCGATCGCGTCGCACCTGCGGATCGTCGGCGACTTCTGCTCCTGGAACGGGCTGCTCGTCCTGGCCGGCGACCAGACCACGCCGATCCACGACGCCAACCCGGTCGCCGGGCAGCCGCAGGCCAACCTGTGGTTCGGCAAGACCGACGACCTCTGGTCGTGGGGCAAGCCGCAGGGCTGGGGTGGGCCGTGGTGGGAGTCCGGCGTCGAGGCCGGCGTACCGTCCGACCCGTACCTGATGACCGGTTTCGAGCACAAGTGCCTGCACCTGTCCCACGAGGCCACCGAGCCGGTCGACTTCCAGGTCGAGGTCGACTTCAAGGGCACCGGCGACTTCCGCCGCTACCGGACGATCACGGTCGGGGCCGAGGGCTACGAGTCCTTCACCTTCCCGACCGGCTTCAGCGCGCACTGGGTGCGGGTCGTGCCCTCGGCCTCGTGCCGGGCGACCGCGCAGTTCATCTACACCTGAGCGCGTCGTCGCGGTGGGCTTGCGTTGACCCGGCATCCTTGGGGTTCACGTCGGGGCGCGACTTGGAGGGCGAGTGCTGGAGATCAGTGGGCTGACCTGGGCGGTTACCATCGGGTTGATCGTGGTGTTGCTGGCGGTGGACCTGATCCTGGCGGCGCTGCGGCCGCACCGGGTCGGGTTCGCCGAGGCGACCGCGTGGTCGGTGTTCTACGTCGCGGTGGCGATCGGGTTCGGGGTGTGGTTCGCGAGCGTGTACGGCGGTGACTTCGGCGCGCAGTACTTCGCGGGGTACATCGTCGAGAAGAGCCTGTCGGTCGACAACCTGTTCGTGTTCGTCATCATCATGACCACGTTCGCGGTTCCGGAGGAGCACCAGCACAAGGTGCTGACGTTCGGGATCGTGCTCGCGCTGCTGATGCGGGCGGTGTTCATCGCGGTCGGGGCGACGCTGCTGTCGCTGTTCTCGTTCATGTTCGTGGTCTTCGGCCTGTTGCTCCTGTTCACCGCGGTCCAGCTGTTCCGGCACCGCAACGAGGATCCCGACGTCGAGAACAACGTCGTGGTGAAGACCGCCCGGCGGATCCTGCCGATCTCCGACGAGTACGTCGGCGGCAAGCTGTTCGCGAAGATCGACGGCCGGCGGGTGACCACGCCGCTGTTCGTCGTACTGGTGGCCATCGGTGGCGTCGACCTGCTGTTCGCGCTCGACTCGATCCCCGCGGTGTTCGGCGTCACCGAGGAGGCGTTCATCGTGTTCGCCGCGAACGCCTTCGCCCTGCTCGGGCTGCGGGCGCTGTTCTTCCTGGTCAAGGGGCTGCTGGACCGGCTGGTCTACCTGTCCGCGGGGCTCGCGGTGATCCTGGCCTTCATCGGCGTCAAGCTGATCCTGCACTGGGCCCACGTCGACATCAACGAGAGCATCCCCGAGGTGAAGACCCCGGTCAGCCTCGGCGTGATCGTCGGCATCCTCGTCGTCGTGGTCGTCGCCAGCCTGCTGAAGACTCGCAACGACCCGGCGGCCAAGGCCCACGCCGGCTCGCTGCGCGGGCACCGCACACCCGATACCGAGGGCGATCGCTGACCCGAGGAGCCGGAGCACGCCGACCTCTGCCCGAGTGACGGGAGGTTGGACCCTGGCCTCGTACCGAACAGGTCACCCCACGTGGATGCCCGGCCGCCGGGCCGGGTCGGGCTCGTGCTGGCGGATGATCTCGCGGACCACCGGTGCGGTGTCGCCGCGGCCGAGGATGAGGTAGCGGAGCAGATGGTTGAGCGGGTTGCCCTCGGACCACTCGAAGTGGCAGTGCGGCGTGACGCCGGTGGTGTCGCGCAGCGCCAGCAGGATGGCCGCGATGGCGTTCGGTACGGCGGGACTGTCGGCCCGCAGGACCCGGTAGCCGTCCACCTCGACCCCGCGCACCCGCAGGACGTCGCTGAAGGTGGACGGGTCGACGACCTCGATCTCGAGGAAGACGATGTCGGTCCGGTGCGGGACCGGGTCCGCGGTCCGGACGTCGGCCTCCTTGCCGGCGTACTCGGCCGCGTCGCCGGCCTGGCGCTGGTTGGCGATCAGGTTGAGGATGCCGTCGTGGCGGATCGAGTCGGTGATGAAACCGCGGGCCGCGTCGTCGAACTCGATCTGGTCCGCGCGCAGCTCGGTGGTCCGGGACACGCGGGACACCAGCGAGACCGTGACGATGCCCGCGATGAACAGCGCGGAGATCGCGATGCCGTCGGGCTTCTCGATGATGTTCTCGACCAGCGCGTACAGCAGGACGAGCGTGAGCACGGTGAAGGCCGGGGCGGCCCGGCGCTGGCGGCGCTTGACCGCGGAGATGGTGACGGCGACCGCGCCGGAGACCATCATCATCAGGATCCCGGTCGCGTACGCGCCGGCCTGGGCGTCGACATCGGCGCCGAAGGCAACGGTGATGACGATGCTGATCGCGGTGTAGACCAGGACCACCGGCCGGACGGCCCGGCCCCACTCCGGAGCCATCCCGTACGCCGGGAGGTAGCGCGGCACGATGTTGATCAGGCCGGCCATCGCCGAGGCGCCGGCGAACCACAGGATGAGCACGCTGCTCAGGTCGTAGACCGTGCCGAACCCCTCGCCGAGCTTCTCGTGGGCCAGGTAGGCCAGGGCCCGGCCACTGGCCTCGCCGCCCGGCTCGAACTCGTCGGCCGGGATCAGCACGGTGGTGATGAAGCTGCTGGCGAGCAGGTAGACGCTCATGATCAGGGCGGCCGCGGTGAGCAGCTTCTTGGTGTTGCGGATCCGGTCGGCGAGGCGCTTCTCGGCGTCCTCGCCGTTCGCGGCCACGAGCGGCATCATGCTGACGCCGGTCTCGAAGCCGGACAGCCCGAGCACGAGCAGCGGAAAGGCGAGGACCGCCGGACCGACGACACCACCGATGCCCTCGCGGCCGTCGGTCAACGCGTCGACCCAGCCGGAGAAGGCGCCTTGCACCGTCAGTACGTCGTACAGGCCGACGACGATGATCGTGGCGTTGAGGACCAGGAAGATGCCGACCAGCGGGATCGCGACCCCGACGGCCTCGCTGAAGCCGAGCAGGAAGACGCCGCCGAGCACGAGCAGCAGGACGACGGTGACCGCGACCTCCTGGCCGTGCAGGAAGCCGGGGGAGTACGGGTTCTCGACCAGGTGCACGGTCGCGTCGGCCGAGGACAGCGTGATGGTGATGATCCACGACGTCGCGACGAAGCCGAGCAGGACCAGGACGAAGATCTTGCCGCGCCAGAACGGCAGCAGGTTCTCCAGCATCGCGATCGACCCCTGGCCGTGCGGGCTCTCCTTGGCGACCCGGCGGTACATCGGAAGCATGCCCAGCAACGTCAGAGCGACGATCAGTAACGTTGCCAACGGCGACAAAGCACCGGCCGCGAGCGCGGCGATGCCTGGCAGGTACGACAGCGTCGAGAAGTAGTCGACGCCGGTCAGGCACATCACCTTCCACCAGGACTGCGGCGGCGCGTGCCCCTCGCCGGCCTCGGGACCGACAGGTTGCACCCGGTGCTGCAGAAGCCATCCGGACAGACCCCGGCTGCCACCGCCGGGCGAGCTCGATCCTTCGACAGTGGCCGGTACGACGTACTCGTCCTGTGTGGTCACGCGAGCCAGGATGCACGACTTCCGGGCCACTCCGTAATCGCTGTTAGAGGCGTGTGAGAAAGCGTGTTCACGCGGTGCGGGCCGGGTATTTTACCCGGTTTTTCGTCGCTACGGAGCCGGGGTTTCCTAAGCACTGCGGTTGGCGATAGTATCGCTGAATGGCGATGAAGACACCGGTTGACGTTGAGTTGCGGTCCGGGCCGGACGTGGTCGACGAGGCTGCCGCGTTGTCGGTTGCGGCCTGTCTGTTCAATGGGTTCAGTGATGCCTCGCGGCTGGCGATCGTGCGGCACCTGGCGCTGGGGGAGCATCGGGTGGTGGACCTGACGGAGCATCTCGGTCTGGCGCAGTCCACGGTGTCGAAGCATCTTGCCTGCTTGCGGGACTGCGGGCTGGTCGAGTCCCGGCCGGTCGGTCGGGCGTCGGTGTTCACATTGACCCATCCCGAGGCGACTCTTGAGCTGCTGTCGGCGGCCGAGCGGCTGCTCGGGTTGACCGGTGATGCTGTCGCCCTGTGTCCCAACTACGGTCAGAAGACGTTGCCATGAGCAACCACGACGGTCCGCGGATCGAGCTTTCGCTGGAGCCGGTGCAGGCTCCGGCGAGCACGTGGACCGCCGATCCGGAGCTGCGTCGCAAGCTCGGCCGGCGCGCGCAGCTGCTGGCGGGTGCGTCGGTGACCTACAACGTGATCGAGGCTGTCGTCGCGATCACCGCGGGGCTCGTTGCGGGGTCGGTGGCGCTGGTCGGGTTCGGTCTGGACTCGGTTGTCGAGGTCTCCAGTGGGCTGATCATCCTGTGGCAGTTCCGGCACCGGATGCCCGAGACCCGGGAGAAGCAGGCGCTGCGGCTGCTCGCGTTCTCGTTCTTCGGACTGGCGGCGTACGTCGGGTTCGAGTCGGTGCGGACTCTCATCACGGGTGCGGATCCCGAGCCGTCGCCGGTCGGCATCGGGCTGGCGATCGCGTCGCTGGTCGTGATGCCGTTCCTGTCGTGGGCTCAACGCCGTACCGGCAAGGCTCTTGGGTCCAACGCTGTCGTGGCCGATTCCACTCAGACGCTGTTGTGCACCTATTTGTCGGCTGTCCTGCTGATCGGCCTGGTGCTGAACGCGACGCTCGGCTGGGGCTGGGCCGACCCGATCGCGGGTCTCGTGATCGCCGGTGTCGCTGTGCGCGAGGGGCTCGAAGCCTGGCGTGGGGAAGGGTGCTGTGCGCCGATCGCCGGCGGGACTAGCAGTTGTGGGTGCTCGGGCGGCACCTGCACCGACGGCTGCTGCGACTGACTCAGGCGCATCGCGGTCCGGGAGCGTCAGATCAGCAGGCTGCGGTCGAGGGGTGCGGAGGAGTCGGCGCTGAACTCGAGACCGGACGGCTTGGCGCCGGAGCGGACGACGAGGTCGCCGATGGCGGCGATCATGGCGCCGTTGTCGGTGCACAGGCGCAGCGGCGGGATGCGCAGCGTGATGCCGGCGGCCGCGCAGCGCTCGGTGGCGACCTCGCGGAGGTGGGCGTTGGCGGCGACGCCGCCGACGATCAGGAGGGTGTCGATGGCGTGGTCGGTGCAGGCGGCGATCGCCTTGCCGACGAGGACGTCGACGACCGACTGCTGGAAGGACGCGGCGACATCGGCGGTCTGGATCGGCCGTCCGTTGCGCTGGGCGGACTGGACGTGACGGGCGACGGCGGACTTGAGGCCCGAGAAGGAGAAGGCGTAGCGGTGGCGCTCGTCGCGGCTGTTGAGCAGGGGGCGAGGAAGGTCGATCGCCGCGGGGTCGCCGTCGACGGCGGCGCGCTGGACCGACGGGCCGCCGGGGTAGGCGAGGCCGAGCAGGCGGGCGACCTTGTCGAAGGCCTCGCCGGCGGCGTCGTCGAGAGTGTCGCCGAGGTGGATGATCGGATCGGTCGCGAGGTCGCCGAGCTTCAGCAGGGACGAGTGCCCGCCGGAGACGATCAGCGCGATCGAGCGGTCGGGGAGGGGGCCGTGCTCGAGGGTGTCGGCCGCGACGTGGCCGGCGACGTGGTGGACGGCGTACAGGGGTTTGCCGAGGGCGAGTGACCAGCCCTTGGCCGCGGCGACTCCGACGTGGAGCGAGCTGGCCAGGCCGGGGCCGGACGTGACGGCGATGGCGTCGACCTGGGTGAGGTCGAGCTGGGCCTCGGCGAGGGCTTCGCGCAGGCAGCTGTTGACCGAGTGCAGGTGGGCGCGGGCTGCGACCTCGGGCACGACGCCGCCGTACCGGATGTGCTCGTCCATGCTGGAGGCGAGCGCCTGGCCGAGCAGTACGCCGTCGGAGACGAGACCGACGCCGGTCTCGTCGCAGGAGGTCTCCAGGCCGAGCGTGATGGTCACCACGGGCTCCGTTCCAGCTGTCGCACGACGTCAGCATATGCGACGCGGTCGCGGCGGGAGCCATCAGGCGAGCTGAACTCAAATGCGATCCGATCGCATGTAGGGTCTCGCTCGATGACTGCCGATCCTCGGCGAGGACCTGCTCAGTCTGTCGTCGTACTGTCCAGCAGCTCGCGGACCCGGTGCTCATGGTCGTGCCGCCAGGCTGACGGCTCCGATTCCTCCAGCAAACGAAGGGCCCGGCGTAGGGGGCAGGTTCTAACGATCCCCGCAACACCCTGGATTTTCAGGGAGTTGTGGGGATCGTGGTTTCTGGGGAGTTGAGGGCGAGGTTCTTCGAGGTGCTGGATCGTGAGGGCGGCAGTATTTCGGGTGCTGCTCGGGTGGTTGGGGTGAGTCGTGCGACGGCGTACGGGTGGGCTCGGCGGGCTGGTGTGCGTGGTCGTGGGAAGACGGGCACGGCCGGGCATCCGGGGCGGTCGGAGTACGACCGGTTGCGTGCGGGCGGGGTGCGGCGCCGCGATGCGGCACGGCAGGTCGGGGTGCATGAGCGTACTGCGCAGGACTGGGACCGGGGGGTCCGCAAGATCGGTGACGCGCGCCTGCACACTGATGGTCGCCGGATCGACTACAAGACCGGTGTGACCACCATTGCTGTTGCGGCAGGGCCGTGTCTTGCGGCCGTCGAGGCCGAGCTGCATGCTCGGTTCCTCACGGTGACCGAGCGGGAGTTGATCGCTGATCTGCGTCGCCGGGGCGATTCGCTGCGGGCGATCGGGCGGGCGCTGGGCCGGTCGGCGTCCACGGTCAAACGCGAGATCGACGCCCGTTCGGTCGAGGGCGTCTACCGGCCGCACCGGGCGCAGCGGGCCTGGGCAGCCAGTCGTGCACGGCCCAAGGAATCGATGCTGGCCCAGGAGGGCCGGCTGCGCGGCTACGTCGCGGGCAAGCTGCGGGAGCAGTGGTCACCTGAGCAGATCTGTCAGGCTCTGGTCATGGAGTTCCCCGACGACGAGGGCATGCGGGTGAGCCCGGAGACGATCTACCAGGCGATCTATGTCCAGGCCCGTGGTGGGCTGCGCCGCGAGGTCACGGTCGCGCTGCGCACCGGGCGCACCCGCCGCAAACCCCGCCGCAGGCCCGAGCAGCGCACGCCCCGGTTCGTCGACGAGATGGTGATGATCTCCGAACGCCCTGCAGACGTCGAGGACCGGGCGGTTCCTGGCCACTGGGAAGGCGATCTGATCGTCGGCACCCGCAACGAGTCCGCGATCGTGACCCTGGTCGAACGCTCGACCCGCTACGTCATGCTCGGGCACCTGCCCGGCGGGCACACCGCCGAAGAGGTCCGCGACGTGCTGGTGGTCTTGATCCAGACCCTGCCCGCACATTTACGTGGCTCGCTGACCTGGGACCAGGGTTGCGAGATGGCCGCCCACAAGCAGTTCACCGTGGCAACCGGCGTTCCGGTCTACTTCTGCGACCCGCACTCGCCCTGGCAAAGGGGATCGAACGAAAACACCAACGGCCTGCTACGCCAGTACTTCCCCAAGGGCACCGACCTGTCCGCCCACAGTCCCGAAGACCTCGAACACGTCGCCCAGAAACTCAACGGCCGACCACGCAAAACGCTCGACTGGAAAACCCCAGCCGAGCGCCTGCGTGATCTACTGACAACCACATAAAACCATCAGGTGTTGCGAGGACCCCGAGAATCTGCCGGGTCGCGCGAGCATCGACCGGCAGGCCGGCTTCCAGTTGGGTTTCTCCCAGCCGGACGAGCGAGTTGACGGAACCGCCGTGGTTGTCCAGCAGGTCGTTCAAGCGCACTGCTTCGGTGAAGGCAGCGAGTGCCGGCTGCAGCTCGCCGAGGGCCTTGAATCCCTGGCCGAGAGTGTCCGTCGCGTACGCCGTGCCTCGTGCGTCGTCGGCCAGTTGGTGCAGCCGGAGTGCGTCGGTGGCGGAGGTGACGGCCTCGACGTACTGGTGGGTGGACAGGTAGGTCATGGCCAGGTTGTTGCGCAGAGTTGCCTCTTGCTCGGCTTCTACTGGTCCGGCGAGTGCGAGTTGCAACTGTTCGATCGCTTCGTCGGGGTGTCCGAGCAGGCGCAGGGCGATGCTGAGGTTGCCGCGCACCATCCGTTCGCCGTAGGTGTGGCCGTGTTCGGAGAAGAGGGTCAGCGCTTCGCGCAGTACGTCGGCCGCGGTGTCGAGTTCGCCGGCCATGCCGAGGGTGGCGCCGTGCTGGTTGAGGGTGACGGCCAGGAGCAGCGGATTACCTGCGCGGCGGGCTGATTCGACTGCGGTCGCTTGGACGAGGCGGCCGTCGGCGAGCGCGTAGTTGCGTTCCAGGTCGAACCACAGCGTGACCGCGAGCCGTGCGGCGAGTTCGTGCTCACCTCGTTCGGCGGAGCCGACGACCAGGGCGATCAGTGTGCGCCGTTCGGACTCGAACCAGGCGTGGGCGTCCTGGGTCGTGGTCAGCGCGAGTGGGTCCGGGATCGTTGCGGGCATCGGCAGCGCCGGGAGGAGCAGCGGGGCCAGCTCGACACCGCGGGCGACTTCGGCGGTGGTGAGGTACCACTGGACCAGCCGGTTCGCGGCTGCTCGGCGTACTTCTGGTCCGTCTTCTTCGTCCGAGCGCTCCCGCGCGTAGGCTCTCATGACGTCGTGGAGCTTGATCTGCTGCGCGTTCACCTGTTGCACCAGGTGGAGGTCGGTCAGTACTCCCAGGGTCCGGCGTGCGTTGGCGACCGGTACGCCGGTGGCGGCCGCGATCGCCGGCAGGCCCAGCGTCTCGACGGTGGTGGCGCCGAGGGTGCGAAGCATCGACGCGGCGTCCGCGTCGAGGGTCTGGTAGGACCAGGAGAGCACAGCGCGTACGTCGGTCGTCGGGCTGTCGCCGCTGCTCAGTGCGTCGATGCGTCCGGCCAGATCGCGCAGCCGGTCCACCAGCGGGTCGGTGTCGTCGTGGTGCCGGTTCAGGTGTTCGCCGGTGATGGCCAGGGCGAGCGGGAGTCCGCTGCAGAGGCGGACCAGTTCGTCGAGCGCTCGCTCGTCGATCGGGTGGGTCTGGATCAGTCGGCGGAGCAGTTGTTTGCCTTCCGGTCCGTCGAGGGCCGGTACTGCGATCTGTTCGGCGCCGTCGCGGACCGTGAGGCTGCTCAGCCGGCTGCGGCTGGTCACCAGGACGAAGGCCGATGATCCGGGAAGCAGCGGTCTGAGCTGGTCCGCGCTGCGGGCGTCGTCGAGGATCAGCAACAGCCGGCGGGAAGCGAGCTCGGTGCGCAGCAGCGCGCTGCGTGACTCCAGGTCCTGCGGTATCCGGGCACCGGGCAGACCGAGGGCGCGCAGGATGGTGTCCAGTGCGGTCTCCGGGGCGAGCGGTTCGGCAGCGCCGTACCCTCGCAGGCCGAGGAAGATCTGGCCGTCCGGGAAGTGTTCTTTCGCGTGGTGCGCCCAGTGCACGGCCAGGCTGGTCTTTCCCGCGCCTGCCTCACCGTGGAGAACGACGACTCGTGCCGCGTCGGGCTCGGCTGGGAGCAGCTGGTCGAGGGCTTCGAGCTGGGCTGTGCGGCCCACGAATCGCCGCAGATCCAGCGGGAGCTGCCGGGGTACGGACGGCTTCTCGGGGGCGTGCGGCTCGTCGCGGGCGGAGTCTTCGGGGGTCTGTTCCCGGCGTCCAGTGTCGACAGGTTCGTCGTCCAGCAGGTGCAGGTGCATCGATCGCAGGTCGGCGGACGGGTCGATGCCGAGTCCGTCGGCGAGCTGCACCCGCATCCGTTCGTAGTGATCGAGCGCTTCTGGTCGTCGTCCCTCGGCGACCAGTGTCTTCAGCAGCCGCAGCCACAACGACTCCCGCAGGGGGAAGGTGTGGGTCAGGGCCTGGAGCTCGTCGCGGATGCCTTTCGTCGTCCCGGCCGCGAGGTCGAGATCGATCCGGCGTTCGAGGCCGCGCAGGTAGCGCTCGGTCAGGCGCGGGCAGTGGGTCTGCCGGAGGGAGGCGTCGATGCCACCGACGAGCGGCTCGCCCCACAGCGCGAGCGCCTGGTCCAGCAACGCCCGATCGTCCGTCCGCTCCGCTTCGTCGAGCAGACTGAGGAAGTGCACCGCGTCGACCGCCGCCGGCGCCACGTCCAGCCGGTAGCCGTCGTCGTCGCGGGCGATCGCGGCCGGCCCGAGCAGCTGACGCAGCCTGGCGATCGTCGAGTGCAACGCCGCCCGGACGTTCTTCGGTTCCCGCTCCGCCCAGAGGGTGTCGATCAGGGTCTCCGCCGGCACCGGGCGCCCCGGGCTCAACGCCATCAGGGCCAGGCATGAGCGCAGGGTGACGCCGCGGACGGCGACCACACGGTCGCCGACGGAGACCTCGAAGACCCCCAGCAGACGCACCCGGACACTGCTCATCGCAGCATGATAGCGACGCCGCCACGCGTCCCACGTCCAATTCAGTTGCCTTGGGCAAGCTCTGGCGCCGGTGCCACGGTCCTGCCCTATTCTGCGGAGGTGACGAGCGACAGCAGCAACACCTCGCCGACCCTGAGCGTCGGCGACCAGGACGCAGAGCTCGAGCAGCGCCTGAGCGACGAGCTGGACAGCTTCAACATCGCGGCCACCGGCGTCGGCGACCGCGGCTCGTTCTCGATCAAGGTCACCGACGAGGCCGGTGAGCTGGTCGGGGGACTGGCCGCGTGGACCTGGGGCGGGCTGTGCGGGATCGACATGGTGTGGGTGCGCGCGGACAGCCGCCAGGACGGCTGGGGCAGCAGGATCCTGCTGGCCGCCGAGGCCGAAGCCCGGCGCCGCGGCTGCGACCGGATCGCCGTGTCCTCGTTCACGTTCCAGGCGCCCGGCTTCTACCAGCGGCACGGGTACGTCGAGACCGGCCGGACGCGCGGCATCCCGGGCGGCAACGAGGACGTCCACATGTTCAAGTCACTGGCGGTCTGAGCCTCGGCAGACCGGCCGGTCAGCTGATCAGGAGACCGAGTACTGCCAGGCCCGCGACGCCGCCGGCCGCTCCCACGGGCGCCCAGAGCCAGGAGAGCTGGAACCTCCGGCGATGATCGTTGGCGAGGATCGCGAACAAGCAGCCCGGAACACCCCAGACCAGCCAGGCGGCGGCGAAGTTGAACCAGCCGACCGGCGTCATGTTGCTGATTCCCTTGTCCACCGGCTCCATCAGGGTGAGCAGGATCGCGGCTTTGACGACGGTCTCGGCGATCGGGTACGCCAGCTGCCCGAGCGCGACGGCCCACAGAGCCATCGACAGCAGCCGAGCGGGAACGATCCGGCCCCACCGCTGGACCGCCGCCAACGCGATACCGATCGTGACGATCCTCAAGCCGGTCGCGCCCAGGGCGACGAAACCGTCGCTGGTCATCGGCTTGTCCGTCAGCACCTGCTCACCGAGCGCGATCCCCAGCACGACGACGCAGAACAGACCGATACCGGCGGCAATCGTGTACGCGGGCCAGCGCCGCGGAAGCGCATCGTCGAGGGCGCCGGCCATCGCAGAGTCCTGTCCTGTCGATCTCGGTCCTCCAGCGAACGTGAGTGTCCGCGGGGCCCTACCAATCGTCCCTCCCGACCCTGTCGCGGCTCTGTCCTGCTGCTGTGGCGGTACCGGGCGCGAAGGCGGTGCACCTGTTCGATGACCTCCGAGGTCATCGACCGGGCGCTGGGCGGGGCGCCACAGTTTCGGCAGAGCCAATCACTTCTGCCGAAAGGAACGTCGATGAGTGTCAGCAGCTTCTACCCGGTCATCTGCACCGACCGGATCGCCGAGTCACGCGACTTCTACACCCAGCAGCTCGGGTTCGAGATCACCTTCGAGGCCGACTGGTACATCAGCCTCCGGCTGGCCGGGCCGCGGCCGTACGAGCTCGCGCTCGTCAGGTACACCCATCCCACCGTGCCGGAGAAGTTCCGGCAGCCGGCCCGGGGCCTGCTGCTGAACTTCGAGGTGGACGACGTCGACGCCGAGTGGAACCGCCTCGTGACCCAGGCGGGGTTCGAGCCCAAGCTCACGATCCGCAGCGAGGAGTTCGGGCAGCGGCACTTCATCATCGCCGACCCCAACGGCGTCCTGATCGACGTCATCACCGAGATCGCCCCTACGGCCGCGTACGCCGACCAGTTCGTGGCGGCGGTGCCAGCTGAGTGACTCCTGCGGATCGCTCTTGGTGCGGTGGTGGTGGCGCGTGGCGCGTGGCCTATTCCCCGGGCGGCTCCGGCATCGTCCGGTTGACCGCCGACTACAAGGTCCGGGCCGACGGTGTCCTGGAGGTCGTCGAGACCATCGACTACGCGTACGAACGCAACGGCCACCGTCTCGACCGAGCTCTCCAGGTACGCCGGCCCGCCGACACCGGGAACCTGCTCACCGGTTCCGCTCAGCGGGGCAGGGATCGGGTCTGGAAGATCACCGGCATCACCGCGACCGACGCGACCGGCGCCGCGGTCGCGGTCGACGTGTCCGAGAGGGACCCGCTGCTTCCGCCGTACACGGGTGGGTCTGTCGACGGCTGGGACAGTCGCCTGGCCGACCTGCGCGTCAAGATCGGGCCGGATCTCCCGTCCGTCGACGCCTCGCCAGGAGTTGCCGAGCGGCCCCGATCGACGACTTTCGTCCTGCGCTACCAGGTCCGCGGCGCGCTGGAGCGGGTCGGTCACGACTACGAGCTGAACTGGCCGGACAGGCACCGGGTTGCGAGCGGTGACGAGTCCGACGAACTGGACGCTCCGACCCCGGAGATCAGGCTGGAGGTTCCGGGCGAGCTGGTGACAGCCGGCTGCGCGGGTTACTACGCCGTCGCCGAGAACTTCCGCCGTACGCGGCCCACCTCACCGTGCTCCACGACGCAGGACGCTCCTCGCCAAGCGCGATTCAGCAGTCAGCGCAAGAACTCGACCGTGACGGTGACGGCACGCATCCCCCGGAGCAGCGTCGAGGACGGTGGCGCTCTGTACGACGACCCGCCGGTCCCACGATCGGCGTGGATCACCCGGGCACTGGCCGGCGCGGCCGTGCTGGCCGGGATGTGGGGCGTCATCGCCGGGACTCAGCGCCGGCAGCGGTCTCGCCGGCTGATTTCCTGATGAACATTTCCCGGGTTCGGAACTTTTAGCTGGAGCTGATTCTCCGGTGCACGATCGGGGACCGCGAACCGTCAGGTGAAATCCGCGTGTGTGCTGAGTCACGGCTACCCATCCGTGCGACACAGTCGCGCCGAAGCCTCATCGTCCCGGACGTGGATCGTCGCCGACGGCAACGATTGTTCGGGGCGTCGTGTGTCTTCGATGAGGAAGTGGGGCTACAAGTGAGCTACATGCAGTCGATCGTGAACCTGGTCATCTCTTTCGGGAACATCAGCTTCTTCTGATGCTCCGCGGAGCGCTCCGGTGGTCGGCCGGAGGAACCTGGCCGACCACCGCGGTGCCGCCGTAAAACCAGGAAAAGGCGCCCGGCGAACACCGCCGAAATGTTGCTCCGGGCTGCGCGAAAAAGCTTCCGACCCGAAGGCCAGGTACTGTGTTTTCCCTGCGTGAGGCAATTCCCCTGACCGCCGCCCAGACCGGGGTCTGGTACGCCCAGCGTCTCGACCCGGACTCGCCGATGTTCAACATCGGGCAGTACCTGGACATCCGGGGACCGGTGGATGCCGCACGGCTGGAGCAGGCGATCCGGCAGGTGATCACCGAGGCCGAGTCGGTCCGCGCGCGGTTCGGCGAGGTCGACGGACGGCCGCTGCAGGTGATCGAGCCGCTCGGCGACTGGTCGCTGCCGATCGTCGACCTGAGCGCCGAAGCCGATCCCGCCGAGGCGGCACGCGCGTGGCTCGACCAGGACATCAACACGCCGCTGGACCCGACCGGCGACCGGCTCTTCGGGGCCGCGCTGCTGCAGCTCGAGGACGAGCGGTTCTACCTCTACCAGCGCATCCACCACCTGCTGGTCGACGGCTACGGCGCGACGCTGCTGATCCTGCGGCTGGCCCGGATCTACCGCGCGCTCGAGCTCGGCGAGGAGGTCGAGGCGGCGTGGTACGGCGCGTTGCCCGAGCTCGTCGCCGACGACCTGACCTACCCGGACTCCGAGCAGTACACGACCGACGGCGAGTTCTGGCGTACGACGTACGGCGAACTGCCCGAGGCGACGCTGCTCAGCGAGCCGGCCCCGATGGCGCACACCTTCAGCCAGCACACCGGCCAGTTCGGGCCGGCCGAGGCCGAAGAGCTGCGGATCAGGGCGCGTGGGCTCCGAACCGACTGGTCGATGCTGGCGATCGCCGCGATGGCCGCGTTCCTGCACCGCTCGACGGGCGACCAGGAGGTCGTCTTCGGGCTGCCGGTGATGTCGCGGCGCTCCGAGCTGCAGAAGACGACGCCGTCGATGCTCTCCAACGTCATCCCGCTCAAGCTTCGTGTGACGCCCGCGACCACCTTCACCGAGCTGGTCGCGCAGACCGTCACGCACGCCCGCGCCGCGCTCAAGCGGCAGCGCTACCGCGCGGAGGACCTGCGCAGGGACCTCGGGCTGAGCCGTGAGGCCGCGCTGCACGGGCCGACGATCAACATCCTGCCGTTCGACCCGCAGATGGAGTTCGGGTCGCACGACGCGGCCATGCACAACCTGTCGGTCGGCCCGATCGACGACCTGTCGGTCATCGTGCAGGGCATCTCCGCCAGCCACGGCGTGCGGATCGACCTCGCCGCCAACCCTGACCGCTACAGCGCCGATGACCTGCAGCGACATCATGGTCAGTTCGTGAGCATGTTGCGCGCGCTCATCAGTACGCCGGACCAGCAGGTCGGTGACGTCGACCTGCTCACCGCGGACGAGCGGCACCAGGTCGTCAGCGGCTGGAACGACACCGCGGCGAGTGCGCCCGAGACCACGCTGCCGGCGCTGTTCGCCGAGCAGTGCCTGAAGACCCCGACCGGCATCGCCGTGTCCGACGAGCGCAGGAGCCTGACCTTCGGCGAGTTGGACGATGAGTCCGAGCGCCTCGCGCGGACTTTGGTTGCCCGCGGTATCGGCAGCGGGGACGTCGTCGCGACTGCTCTGCCTCGGTCGGTGGAGACCGTTGTCGCGCTGCTCGCTGTCAGCAAGACCGGTGCGACCTATTTGCCGCTCGACGTGTCCTACCCGTCGGAGCGCTTGGCCTTGCTGATCGAGGACGCCGCGCCTGCGCTCGTGGTGACGGACGACGCGACGGCGAGCTTGCTGCCGGCCGGCGCGCCGAAGCATCGCCTGACGCGCGCGCAGGGAGACGGGGGCGCTGAGTCGACGGCTCCGGCCGCGCTGACGCCGCCGGTTCTGAGCGAGCTGACGGGGTCGGCTGCGAGCGACCTGACGCCGCCGGTTCCGACCGACCTCGCGTACCTGACCTACACCTCTGGCTCGACCGGCCGACCGAAGCCCGTGGCCGTCGAGCATCGCTCGCTGGCGAACCTGTTCGCCAGCCACCAGGCCACGATCTTCGCCGATGCGGTCGAGGCGACCGGCCGCGAGGTGCTGCGGGTCGCCCACCTGGCCGGCGTCGCGTTCGACGCGGCCTGGGACCCGATCTTGTGGATGCTGGCCGGCCACGAGCTGCACATCGTTCCGGACGACGTACGCCGCGATCCCGAGGAGTGCGTCCGCTACCTCGCGGAGACCGGCATCGACTCGGTCGAGACCACGCCGTCGTACGTCCGTCAGCTGTTGTCGGCGGGCGCGCTCGGCAACGGCGGCCCGACGGTCTGGGCACTCGGCGGCGAGGCCGTCGATTCGTCGCTGTGGACGGAGCTCGGCAACGCGCCGGGCCTGGTGGTCTACAACTTCTACGGACCGACGGAAGCGACCGTCGACTCGGTGATCACGCGCCTGACGCCGGAGGCGGACCAGCCGTCCATCGGCCGCCCGATCGGCAACGTGCGCGCGTACGTGCTCGACTCGTCGTTGCAGCCGGCGCCGGTCGACCAGGCGGGGGAGTTGTACCTCGCCGGAGCAGGCGTCGCCCGCGGCTACGACGGTCGTGTCGAACTCACGGCGGAGCGGTTCGTCGCGAACCCGTACGACGCCGCCGGCGAGCGGATGTACCGCACCGGCGACCTCGTACGCCGAACCGCCGGAGGCGACCTGGAGTTCCTCGGCCGGTCCGACGGCCAGGTCAAGATCCGTGGATTCCGGATCGAGCTGGGCGAGGTCGAGGCCGCGCTCAACGCGCTGGACGACGTTCGCCAGGCCGCGGTGGTCGTGAGCGGCGAACGCCTGATCGGGTACGCCGTAACGGCGGCGTCCGGGCAGCAGTTGCGCGAACAGCTCGCACAGGTGCTCCCCAACTACTTGGTGCCGCAGCGGATCGTCGTACTCGACGAATTGCCGCTGACCGCGCACGGCAAGCTCGACAAGACTGCGCTGCCGGCCGACCGCGCCGACAGCACCCGCCGTCAGCCGGCGACCGACTTCGAGCAGACACTGTGCGGGATCTTCGCGGACGTGCTCGAGCTGCCGTCGGTCGGTGTCGACGACGACTTCTTCGCGCTGGGCGGGCACTCCTTGCTGGCGACGCGTGCGGTCGGCCGGATCAGGGAACAGCTGGCGACCGATCTCAGCATCCGCGCGCTCTTCGAGGCGCCGACGCCCGCGCTGCTGGCCGAGCGGCTGGGGATCTCCGCCGCCGACGACCGGCCGCCGCTGCGTCCGGCAGCGAGGCCGGAGCAGCTGCCGCTCTCGTTCGCGCAGCAGCGTCTCTGGTTCATGCACCGGCTCAACCCGGCCTCTGCCGACTACCACTTGCCGATCACCCTGCGCCTGACCGGAGAACTCGACCGGGCCGCGCTGCAGAGCGCACTCCAGCAGTTGGTCGCGCGGCACGAAAGCCTTCGCACGATGGTCGACGACGTCGACGGCGAGCCCTACCAGCACGTCCTGCCGCAGGCGGACGTGACGCTGGACATCGTCTCCAGTACTGCGGAGCAGCTGGACGACGAGCTGACCGGGCTGGCGTCGGCGCCTTTTGATCTGGCGCACCAGCTCCCGATCCGCCCGACGCTGATCCAGCTCGCGCCGCACGACCACGTGCTGCTGCTGGTGGTCCATCACATCGCCGCCGACGGCTGGTCGCTCGAACCGCTCGCCCGCGACCTCGCCGCGGCGTACTCGGGAGCACCGACCGCGCCGCTCACGATCCAGTACGCCGACTACGCGCTCTGGCAGCGCGAGCTGCTCGGTGACGAGGACGACCCGAAGAGCCGGATCTCCAGCCAGCTCGCCCACTGGCGCCGGGCGCTGGACGAGCTGCCGGCCGAGCTGGCTCTGCCGGCCGACCGCCCGCGGCCGCTCACGCCGTCGGGCGCCGGCGGCACGGTCCCGATCGAGCTGCCCGCCGACCTGCACGCCCGGCTGGCGAAGCTTGCCGCCGACAACGGTGCGAGCCTGTTCATGACCCTGCACGCCGCGCTGGCCGCCTTGCTGTCCAAGCTGGGCGGCGGCACGGACATCCCGATCGGGACACCTGTTGCCGGACGCACCGAACGCGCGCTGGACGACCTGGTCGGCTTCTTCGTCTCCACCCTCGTACTGCGGGCCGACGTCTCCGGCGATCCCACTTTCCAGGCGCTGCTGCAGCGGGTCCGCGACGCCGACCTGACGGCGTTCGAGAACCAGGACGTGCCGTTCGACCGCATCGTCGAGGAGCTCGAGCCGGAGCGGATCGCGGGTCGCAACCCGCTCTTCCAGGTGATGCTGAGCCTGCAGAACACACCGGCCCCGGTGATCGAGCTCGGCGACCTTCAGGTCGCCGTGCACCCGCCGGCGACGACGGGCGCGGCCAAGTTCGACCTCTCACTCGACCTGACGGAGCAGTACGACGCGCGCCACCGCCCGGCGGGACTCGTCGGGGGACTGGAGTACAACGCCGACCTCTTCGACGCGACGACGGCGCAGTGGATCGCTGACTGCCTCGGTCGCCTGCTGAACGCCGTACTGGAGGACCCGGCGGGCCGGCTGCGTGAGCTCGACCTGATGACGGCGGACGAGCGTCACCACGTCCTGACCGATCGGCACGGACCCGTCCGCGACGTACCGGCGCTCACGGTCGCGGAACTGTTCGCGAAGCAGGCCGCCGCGACCCCCGACCGGACGGCGATCGTCGCGGCGGACCGAAGCCTGACCTTCCAGGAGCTCAGCGACCGGGCCGACCGCCTGGCGAGTGTTCTCGCAGCTCGCGGCGCCGTTGCGGGGAAGCCGGTCGCCGTGTCGCTCCCGCGCAGCGCGGACACCGTGGTCGCGCTGCTGGCGGTGCTGAAGACCGGCGCGGTCTACCTGCCGATGGACATCGAGTACCCGGCCGAGCGCGTCGCCTACATGCTCGCCGACGCTCGTCCCACGGTCGTGATCAGCACGTCGATGATCGACGCCCTCGACACCACGGCTGAGCGGGTGCTGCTCGACGACGAGTCGACGTGGACCAGCGCGGTTCCGGCGTACGACGGGACGCCGGTGCGCCCGGCGGATCTCGCCTACCTGCTCTACACCTCCGGTTCGACCGGCCGGCCCAAGGGCGTCGCCGTCGAGCACCGCGCGCTGGTGAACCTCTTCCACAGCCACCGGGCGCAGGTCTTCGGCCCGGACGTGCTGCGCGTCGCGCACACGGCCGGAGTCTCGTTCGACGCGTCCTGGGACCCGATCCTGTGGATGCTCGACGGGCACGAACTGCACCTGCTGGACGACGACGTACGGCGTGATCCCGAAGCGCTGCTGGCGTACGTGGACGAGCAGAAGATCGACGCGATGGAGACGACGCCTTCGTACGTCCAGCACCTGCTCGGCCTGGGTCTCCTCGGCAGCGACCGTCATCGCCCGTCGGTGCTCGCCCTCGGCGGCGAGGCCGTCGACAGCAGGCTGTGGCAGGAACTGGCCGCGGTGGACGGTCTCCGTGCGTACAACTTCTACGGGCCGACGGAGTGCACTGTCGACTCGGTCGTTGCCGAGATCCGCTCCGGGCAGGTCCCGGTGATCGGCGCCGCGGTGCAGAACCTTCGGACGTACGTGCTCGACGCGAATCTCCAGCCGGTCCCGGCGGGGGTCGCCGGTGAGCTCTACCTCGCCGGCGCCGGTCTTGCTCGCGGTTACCACCAGCGTCCGGGGCTGACCACCGAGCGTTTCGTCGCCGACCCGTACGGCGACGAGCCGGGCACCCGGATGTACCGGACCGGCGACCTGGTGCGCTGGAACCGCGACGCCGTGCTGGAGTTCCTTGGGCGGGCCGACGACCAGGTGAAGATCCGGGGCTTCCGGGTCGAGCTCGGGGAAATCGAAGCGACTCTGGGCTCCTTCCGCGACGTGTCGGCGGCCGCCGTGGTCGTCCACCGTCCCGCCGAGGGGCCTGATCGGCTGGCCGCGTACGTCGTACCGGCGGCCGGCGCGCTGCTGGATCCGACGCAAGTGCGGCAGAAGGTCGCGCGGGAGCTGCCGGACTACATGGTCCCGGCTGCCGTGGTCGTCGTACCGGAGTTGCCGCTGACGGCGAACGGGAAGCTGGATCGCAAGCGGCTGCCCGAGCCGACGACCAGCGGTGCCGGCCGGAAGGCCGGCTCCGCGGTCGAGGAGCAGCTGTGCGACCTGTTCGCCGAGACCCTGGGCGCCGACGAGGTTGGCCCGGACGACGACTTCTTCGCGCTCGGCGGTCACTCTCTCCTCGTCACCCGCCTGGTCAGCCGAATTCGGGCCAGGCTCGGCGTCGACATCGCGATCCGCACCGTCTTCGAAGCGCCGACGCCGGCCGCCTTGGCCGCGCGCTGGCCCGAGCACGGCAGCGCGCCGCAGGTTCCGCTGCGGCCGCGCGTACGCCCGGAGCGGGTCCCGCTGTCCTTCGCGCAGCGCCGGTTGTGGTTCCTGAACAGCTTCGAGAACTCCGGCGCCGGCTATCACTTGCCGATGGCCCTCAATCTCGCGGGCCGGCTCGACCGAGCGGCGCTCAACGCGGCGCTCAACGATGTCGTGTCGCGTCACGAGAGCCTGCGGACCGTCTTCAGGACCGACGACGGTGTCCCGTACCAGGAGATCCTCAGCGAAAGCGCTGTCGAGCTGCCGGTGGTCTCGTCGGATCGGGCTGCTCTGCCGGCCGCGATCAGGGCCGCCGTCGCCCGGCCGTTCGCGCTGGATCACGAACTGCCGCTGCGCGCGACGCTGTACGAGGTCGCCGCCGACGAGCATGTCCTGCTGCTGGTCGTGCACCACATCGCGACCGACGGCTGGTCGACGGCTCCGCTCGCGCGCGACCTCGCCGCGGCGTACTCGGCTCGCTCGACCGGGAGCGAGGTGTCGTTGCCGGCTCTGCCGGTCCAGTACGCCGACTACGCGCTCTGGCAGCAGGAGGTGCTCGGCGACGACGCCGATCCGGACAGCGTCTCGCGGCGGCAGCTCGACTTCTGGAAGGTCGCGCTGGACGGCGTACCCGAGGAGCTGGCTCTTCCGTACGACCACTCACGTCCGGTCGCCCCGACCCGACGTGCCGGTCTGCTGCCGATCGATCTGCCGGAGGAACTGCACCGCAGCCTCGCCTCGATCGCGGCCGAGCACGGGGTCAGCTTGTTCATGGTTCTCCACGCCGGACTGGCCGCTCTGTTGTCCCGTCTGGGTGGTGGGACCGACGTCCCGATCGGATCGCCGGTCGCCGGCCGGACCGATGACGCTCTCGACGAACTCGTCGGCTTCTTCGTCAACACGCTCGTCCTGCGGACCGATCTGTCCGGTGACCCGACGTTCGCCGAACTGCTCGGACGCGTACGCACCAGCGACCTCGCGGCGTTCGAGCACCAGGACGTCCCGTTCGAGCGGGTCGTCGAGGAGCTGTCGCCGGCCCGGAGTCTCAGCCGTCACCCGTTGTTCCAGGTGATGTTGACGCTGCAGAACACGCCGGAGGCAACGCTCACCCTGCCGGGGCTGGACGTGACGGTCGTCGAGCAGGACGCGGCCGAGGCCGCGAAGTTCGACCTCTCGTTGTCGATTGCCGAGCGCAATCATCTCGACGGGTCGCCGGCGGGGCTGAGCGGCACGGTGGAGTACGACGCCGACCTCTTCGAGCGCAGCACCGCGCAGCGCCTGGTCGGCTGGCTCGAGCGGCTGCTCACCGAGGCCGCGGCGTCACCTCGGCGCCGGGTCGGCGAACTCGAACTGATCGCTGCCGACGAGGTGGAGACCGTGCTGCGGACCTGGAACGACACCAGTCGTCCGTTGCCCTCGGCCACGATCGTGGAAGCGTTCGAGGCACTGGCCGGGCGTGACCACGAGCTCGCCGTCGCGGCGCCGGACGGCTCGCTCGACCGCGGCGAGCTGAACGCCGCGGCGAACCGGCTCGCCCGGGTTCTCCGTGCCCAGGGCATCGGTACGGGGGACACCGTCGGGGTCGCGCTCGGGCGGTCGACGACGACGATGGTCGCGCTGCTCGCCGTACTGAAGTCCGGCGCGGCCTATCTGCCGGTCGAGCTCAGCTACCCGATGGACAGAATCGCCCACCTGCTCGCCGACGCTGCTCCCGCTGCCGTCATCACGAGCGAGGGTGTCGAGCTGCCGGAGGAGACGCGTCGGCTCGACCTCGACTCGTCGGCGGTCGAGGCGTCGATGGCGGCTCAGTCCGGCGAGAACCTGACCGACGCCGAGCGCAAGTCACCGCTGAGGCCGCGGCACCCGGCGTACGTGATCTACACGTCCGGATCGACCGGACGGCCCAAGGGCGTCGTGGTCGAGCACCGGTCGTTGGCGAACCTGCTGCAGCACCACCGGACGAGCGTCTTCGCACCGGCAGCGGAACAACTGGGCGTCGACCGGCTGAAGGTCGCTCTGACCGCGGCCCTGGCCTTCGACGCCTCGTGGGACCCGGTGCTGTGGATGGTCGCCGGTCACGAGCTGCACCTGATCGACGACGACGTACGCCGCGACGCCGGTGCTCTCGTCGAGCATCTGCGGGATCAGCGCATCGACGTCATCGAGACGACGCCGTCGTACCTGCGGCAACTCCGCGGTGCCGGACTGCTGGACGGCGCTCGCGGTCCGCGAGTGCTCGCCCTGGGCGGCGAAGCCGTCGACGACGCTCTCTGGTCCGAGCTTCGCGAGCTGGACGGCGTGACCTGCTACAACTTCTACGGCCCGACCGAATCGACGGTCGATTCCGTCGTGGCGGACCTGGTCGACCAGATCCGGCCGGTGATCGGCCGGCCGGTCGACAACACGCGGGCGTACGTCCTGGACTCCCGGCTGCGGCCGGTGCCTGCCGGCGTACCGGGGGAGCTGTACCTCGCCGGTGCGGGGGTCGCCCGCGGCTACCTCAACCGCAGTCAGCTGACGTCCGAGCGGTTCGTCGCCGATCCGTTCGGGGACGGCGGCGAGCGGATGTACCGCACGGGTGATCTGGCGCGCTGGCGTGACGACGCGACGCTGGAGTACTTCGGCCGGGTCGACGACCAGGTCAAGGTGCGCGGGTTCCGGGTCGAGCCCGCGGAGGTCGAGGCCGCGCTGATCGCGTTGCCGGGGATCGACGAGGCCGTCGTCCGGGTGCGGGACGACAAGCTCGTCGCCTACCTGGTCGGCGAGACCGAGGACGTGCGGCTCGCTCTCGGCCGCACACTGCCGGACTACATGGTGCCGAGCGCGTTCGTCAGCGTCGAGAAGTTGCCGCTGACACCGAACGGCAAGCTGGACGACCGGGCCCTGCCGGACGTGGAGCTCGCGCCGGCGACGGCCGGCCGCGGGCCGCGGTCGCCGCGGGAGGACCTGCTCTGCAAGCTGTTCGCCGAGGCGCTGGGCGTCGAGCGGGTCGGGGTCGACGACAACTTCTTCGACCTCGGCGGCCACTCGCTGCTGGCCAGCTCGCTGATCAGCAAGGTCCGTACGGCGTTCGGAGTCGAGATGCCGATCCGCCGGCTCTTCGAGAACCCGACCGTGGCCGGCCTCGTCGAGGGGCTCGACGCGGTGACGGAGGGCGGCGACCTCGACGTCCTGCTGCCGCTGCGGATCGGTGGCGGACGGCCGCCGCTGTTCTGCATCCACCCGGCCAGCGGCATCTCGTGGACGTACTCCGGGCTCCTGCGGCACCTCGCTCCCGATCAGCCGCTGTACGGGCTGCAGTCGCGCAAGCTCTCGGACCCGGCGTACACGCCGGACAGCATCGAGGCGATCGCGGCCGACTACGTCGAGCAGATCAGGACCGTGCAGCCGCAGGGGCCGTACTACCTGCTCGGCTGGTCGTTCGGCGGCAACCTGGCCCACGAGATCGCCGTCCAGCTGCAGGCGTCCGGGCAGGAGGTCGGGCTGCTCGCGCTGCTGGACGCCTATCCGGAGGCGCCGGCCGACGGGCTGGAGTCGGCGACCGAGACGCAGATGTTCGCCGCCCTGCTGCACAACCAAGGGTTGCCGGTGCCCGAGGGGCAGATCGATCGGGCGAGAGTGCTCGACGTCTACCGCGAGCTCGGGAACCCGATGGGCGGGCTGACCGAGGACCAGTTGGGCGCGAGTGTGGACGCCTTCGTCTCGCAGGCCGTCCTGATGCGTGACTTCGTCCCGCTGCCGTACGACGGTGACCTGCTCTTCGTCACCGCGACGGCCGACCGTCAGGCCGGCGGGCCCGTCCCGCAGGACTGGCTGGCCGCGATCACCGGCGAGATCGACGAGTACCCGGTCGACGCCGCCCACGCGCGCCTCACCCAACCCGAAGCACTCGCCGAGATCGGGCCGCTGATCGCGCGCGTGCTGACCGAACGCCAGGAGGCGGCCGTTCAGCCGCTCCTCGACCGCTCCCGAGCATGGACAGGAACCGACGATGAGTGACCGCACCACCAACCCGTTCGAGTCCGAGGACGCGACGTACGTGATCCTGGTCAACGCCGAGCAGCAGCACTCGCTCTGGCCGGACTTCGCGGCCGTGCCGGCGGGGTGGGACCAGGTCTTCGGACCTGACTCCCGTCAGGCCTGCCTGGAGTTCGTGGAGAAGAACTGGACCGACATCACGCCGCTGAGCCTTCAGGCGCAGGAGAGCCGCCGGTGAGCGCGCGGCACCGACGCAGCAAGGGCCCGCCGCCACCGCAATCGCCTCGCCGTCCCGAAGCACGGCAGCCGGTGGAGGGGCTGCGGAGCGGCTCGCCGCACGGTGGCTCCGCGCCGGCAACGACGGTTCGCGCTCCTGTCGCTCGGCAGCAGCTGAGCGGCGAGCACGCTGTGGAGATCGAGGGGCTGCGCAAGTCGTTCGGGTCCAAGGTCGCGCTCGACGGCGTCGATCTGGCGATGCCGGCCGGTCAGGTCTTCGCGTTGCTGGGTCCGAACGGCGCGGGCAAGACGACCACCGTGCGGATCATCACCACGCTGCTGCGACCGGACTCCGGGCTGGTGACCGTCGCGGGCCGCGACGTCGTCGCGGATCCCGAGGGAGTCCGGAGGTCGATCGGGCTGTCCGGCCAGTACGCCGCGGTCGACGACAAGCTGACCGGCTTCGAGAACCTCTACTTGGTGGCGAAGCTGTACGGGATGCGCGCGCGGCAAGCCGCCGCGACGTCCCGCGAACTGCTCGACCGGTTCCACCTCACGGATGCCGCCGACCGGCTGACCGGGACCTACTCGGGCGGGATGCGGCGCCGGCTCGACCTGGCCGGCGCTCTGGTGGCGGCGCCGCCGGTCGTCGTACTCGACGAACCGACGACCGGGCTCGATCCGCAGAGCCGGCTGGACACCTGGGACGTGGTGGGCGAACTGGTCCGCGAGGGAGCGACCGTGCTGCTGACCACGCAGTACCTGGAGGAAGCCGATCAGCTGGCCGACCGGATCGCGGTGATCGACCACGGGCGGGTGATCGCCAACGGCACGAGCGACCAGCTCAAGAGCCGGACCGGGGGAGAGCGGTTGGAGCTGGTCACGGCCAACGAGCGCGACCTCGCCGCGGCGTACCGGATTCTCAGCGGGGTCGGGATCGCCGACCCGACCGTGGACCGGCGGGTCCGACGGCTGGAGGTCGCCGTACGGGAAGGACAGCTCGCGCTGGCCGCCGTGCTGGGACGACTCAATCAGGAGAGGATCCACGTGCTCGACATCGGTCTGCGGCGGGCGACGCTCGACGACGTGTTCCTGGCCCTCACCGGAACCGGCGCGGCCGCCGAGCAGAGCAGAGCGGAGCTGGGCGCATGAGCATCGTCCAGATGACCCGGGACAGCAGCTCGCTGGCCTGGCGGAACCTGCTGAACATCCGCCGGACGCCGGGATCGATCTTCGCCAGCATCCTGCAGCCGATCATGTTCGTGCTGCTGCTCGGCTACGTCTTCGGGGGCAGCCTCGGAGGCGACGCGTACCGGGAGTTCATCATGGGCGGGATCTTCGCCCAGACCGTCACGTTCAACGCCTCGTTCACCACCATCGGGCTCGCGAACGACCTGCAGAAGGGGGTCGTCGACCGGTTCCGGTCGTTGCCGATGTCCCGGATCGCGGTCCTGCTCGGCCGGACGACGTCCGACCTCGCGACCAGCCTGATCAGCCTGACGGTCACCAGCCTGTGCGGGCTGCTGATCGGCTGGCGGATCCGCGGCAGCCTGCTCGACGCGCTGGCCGGCTACGGCCTGATCCTGCTGTTCGCCTTCGCGATGTCGTGGGTCGGCGCGTACATCGCGCTGGTCGCGCGCAGCGTCGAGGTCGCGCAGAGCCTGGGCCTGATCTGGTTGTTCCCGGCCACCTTCATCTCGTCCGGCTTCGTCTCGATCACGGCGATGCCGCAGCCGCTGGCGACGGTCGCGGAGTGGAACCCGATCACCTCGCTGGCCAACGCCGCCCGGGAACTGTTCGGCAACCCGACCCCGGCCGCGCTGCCGCAACCGCAGGGCTGGCCGGCCGAGCACGCGGCGCTCTACACCGTGCTCTGCTCGCTCGGGATCATCGCGATCTTCCTGACCCTGGCCGTGTCGCGGTACCGGCGGGTGGCCACGCGGTGAGCGGTGTGCTGACGCTGCGGTTCCCCGCGGGCACCGCGCTCGAACCGCGGTTCGTGCTCTCGCCGTTGTGGGAGGCGCTGGCCAGTATCAGGGTCCTGCAGGACGAAGCGGGGCGCGCTGCGTACCCGGAATGGACCGAGTGGGCGACGCGTCGGTTGCGGCGCCATCGCCGGCGGCTCGGGATGTTGTTCAGCCTGGTGCAGCCGTCGTTGCCGTACGTGCCGAGCTTCCTGTTCGCGTCCCCTCGTACGCCGGTGCCCGATCTGGCCGCCGACCTGGTGAGCGTCCGGAGCAGCACTTCGCAGCAAGTACGACGAGACCTCGACCTCTTCAGCTGGGTGCTGTCGACGCGTGGGGCGGCCGGCGTACCGGCTGGCCCTGCGCCTGGACGAGGTCCGCTACCTGAGCCGCTGGAAGCGCTGTACGACGACCCGGCGAGTGGGTTGTCGGAGCTCAGTGACCAGGTCGAGCTCTACTGGAAGTCCGTCATCGCGCCGCGCTGGGGACGGATCCGGGCGGTCCTGGCCGAGGATCTGACCGACCGTGGCCGGGAAGGCTCACTGGACGAGCTCGGACCCGCCGTGAGCTGGGACGGTCGCACGCTCCTCGTCGAGCACACGGGCCAGAGCACGTCGCGGGTGATGGACGGTTCGGAGCTGCTCCTGATGCCGTCCGTCTTCGCGTGGTCGGGGCCCTGGCCCGTCGCCCTGCCTCCCGACCAGCCGCGGATCACCTATCCGGCGGGTGGTACCGAGTCGTTGTGGTCGGCAACCGAAGCGCCGATCGAGAGCCTCGTCGCCGTCCTGGGGATCTCGCGCGCGAAGCTCCTCGGCGAGCTGAACGTTCCGGCGTCGACCAGCGACCTGGCGATCCGCACCGACATGACGGCCGGCGGCGCTTCCCAGCACCTCACCGCGCTGCGATCCGCGGGCCTGGTCAGCTCCCACCGCGTCGGGCACTCGGTGCTCTACGCCCGGACAGCCACCGCGGAAGCCCTGCTGAGAAACGCTGCCGCCGGGAGCAGCTGAGAAGAGACGGCGACCGGGTCGACGGTGTCCGCGAGGTCCAAGGTCAGCCGAGCGTCACGGGGTGCTGCTTCCACGGGCTTCTTCCTGGTCGACGAGCTCGGGCAGGTCCTTGAGGCGGGTGCGGGCGGTGAGTTGCCGGGCGATGCGTTGGTTGCCCTGGAGGCGGTCGGCGTTGCGGTCGAGGAACCACCAGTACCCGGCGGTGAAGGGACAGGCGTCGGGGCCGACGCGGAGGCGGGGGTTGTAGCGGCAGTCGCCGCAGTAGTCGCTCATCTTGTCGATGTAGGCGCCGCCGGCGGCGTACGGCTTGGTGGCGAGCAGGCCGCCGTCGGCGTACTGGGACATGCCGACGACGTTGGCGACCATCACCCAGTCGTAGCCGTCGACGAAGCAGCGGTGGAACCAGTCGGTGACCTGGTCGGGGCGCCAGCCGCGTTGCATGGCGTAGTTGCCGAGCACCATGAGCCGGGGGATGTGGTGGACCCAGCCGTGTTCGCGGACGCCACGCAGGACCTCGGACAGGCAGCGGGCCTCGACGGCGCCGCCGGCGTCGAGGTCGGTGAACCAGTCGGGGAGTTGCCGGCGGGCCTGCAGCTTGTTGCTGCGGCGGTAGTCGTCGCCGAAGTGCCAGTACAGGTGCCACATGTAGTCGCGCCAGCCGATCAGCTGGCGGACGAACCCCTCGACCGAGGCCAGTGGCGCGTCGCCGGTGCGGTAGGCGTCCTCGGCGCGCTCGACGACCTCCACCGGGTCGAGCAGGCCGAGGTTGATCGGTGCCGACAGCAACGAGTGGGCCATCCAGTCGTCCGCGGTGAGCATCGCGTCCTCGTGCGGACCGAAGCCCGGCAGGCGGTGCTCGACGAAGTCGCGCAGGGCGTGCAACGCCTCGCGGCGGGTCACCGCGAACCGACGAGGACCGTCGTCGCCGACGAAGCTGACGTCACCGTCGCGCTGCCAGCGGTCGAGATCGGCGCGGACCTCCTCGTCGATCTCGTCCTCGGTGGGCCACCACGGTTCCGCCGTACCGAGCCTCGGTTGCTTCGGAGGTGCTTCGCGGTTGTCGTGATCGAAGTTCCAGCGGCCGCCGGCCGGGTTCGAACCGTCCATCAGGACGTCGAGCCGGACGCGGGCCTCGCGGTAGAAGTCCTCCATCAGCAGCCGCTTCGCGCCGCGCCGGCCGGCCCAGTCCTCGAAGTCCTCGCGGCTGGTGGAGAACCCCCGCGCCGCGAGGACCTCGACGCGCTCGAGGCCACGGACGAACCGGTCCGCGGCGTACGTCGTCGGCGCGCAGACGCTGAGCTCGCCGCGGACCCGTTCGAGCGCCTCCCGGTAGGTGTCCGCGCGTTCGAACCGGACCTGGTCGCCGAGCTCGGCCGCGCGGTGCCGTAACGCGGACAGCACCAGATGCGCCTTCTGACGATGGAACGTCTTCCGGGCGAAGACCGCTCTGGACTCGATCAGCAGGGCCGGCTGGTCCCTGTGGTCGAGGAAGTGGGGACCGAGCTGATCCGCGAACAGCCACCGTCGTTTCATGACGACGCAGTACCCACCCAACGCTCCGCCTATCTGATCGCGGTCAGATGTCCAGGGGGCGCAGGACCAGCCAGATGCCGTGGGCGATCTGCTTGTTGCCCTTGTTGATGTCCAGGGCCCACGGATTGAGCAGCGGGTCGGCGTCGTTGCGGTCGGCATCGATCAGCCGGATCAGACGGAAGCGCTTGCTGAGGACGTCGACCTTGAGGGTCCCGCCGGGCAGTGCCGTGGTCAGCTTCGCACCATCGGACTTGAGCGCCGTGCGGCTGTCGATCGTGGCGCCGGGGACGACGTGGTAGAGCAGGACGGCCTCGATGGTGTCGACGCCGAGCAGACCGGCCAGACCGGAGAACAGCTGGCTCTCCGACTTGTACCACTTGCCGGTGAGGTCCTTGGCGAGCAGCTGGAAGGCCCGGTCGCTGGGCAGGAACGCGGTGAGCGCGACCTTGCCGTCGGCCAGGACCTTGACCGGGCTGTTCGGCTTGGCCGCGAGGACCGCACCGACCGCTTGGGTCAGGACGTCGTAGTCGTTCCAGTTGCGGTCGAAGGTGTCACCGTCGGAGGCCAGCACGGTGGCCAGGCTGCGAGTTCCGGGCTTGTGCGTCGCTTCGGCCTGGGTCGTGGTGACGACGGCGCTGGTGAGGAGTACTCCGAACGCGGCAGCTCCGGCGGTGAGCCGTCGTGAGATCTTGCGCATGGGGACAACCTTTCGGCCAGGACGGCGGCGCCGATGCCACCGCTCTCACCGCCTCTTCCGCCCGGCGGGCCTCGCCGGATGCACTCCGGGGAAACTTGTCCACGCACCCGTTGCGGTCGGCGATGCCTGCCACGCGGCGGCGTCGACGGTCCTGCCGATCACCGCGCCGGACCGCGCGGGGTCAGATGAGTCGGCGCAGGAGGGTTCGCAGTTGCTCGAGTTCGGTGGGCGAGAGCCGCTGGGTGAACTCTTCGTCGCAGGTCGTCAGTATCTTGGCTGTGCGGGCGCGCAGTCGCTCGCCGTCCTCGGTCAGGCTCAGGCGGTAGGAGCGACGGTCGGTCGGATCGGCGACGCGGTCGACCAGTCCGCGGGCCTGGAGGCCGGCCATCAGTTTCATCGTGGTCGTGCGGTCGAAGCCGAGGGTGAGGCCGAGCTGGCGCTGAGTGGTCGCCGGGCCGTTCTGCAGCATCGCGAGGACGCCGTACTGGCGACCGGTCAGTCCCAGCGGCTCGATCGCTTGCTCGCCCATCGCCTCGGCGCGGTTGAGGGCGAGTCGCAGCAGAAAGGCTGTGCGGTCGGCCAGCGCCTCGGGAAGATCGGTCACGGTGGCCTCCTAGGCTATTGTCAGCAGTGCTGACGAAATTTGATCTACTGAGGAGATCATCATGCGTGTCCTGGTGACCGGAGCGACGGGGTTCGTGGGTTCGGCGGTGGTGCGTCGGCTGCGCGCCGCCGACCACGACGTGATCGGCCTGGTGCGCGACCCCGCCCGGGCTTCGGCGGTGGCCGCGACCGGCGCGATCCTGCGGCAGGGGGACATGCGCGAACCGGCGACGTATGTGCCGGTGGTGCATGAGGTCGACGCCGTCGTGCATGCCGCCATGCTGGCCGTGCCCGGCCGGCTCAACCGGCGCCGCGCGGACGAGCTGTTCGACGCCGACGCCGTGATGACCCGAGCGCTGGCCGACGCCTGCGCCGAGCACGGACGGCGTCTGGTCTACACCGGCGGCTGCTTCGACTGGGGCGACCACGGCGAGGAGTGGATCGACGAGTCGACGCCGCTCACGCCGTCCCCGCTGGGAGTTGGGCATGCCCGGATGGCCGCCGAACTCGAACGACGTCACCGCGACGACGGCCTTGACGTGGTACGGCTCTCGCCGGGCTTCGTCTACGGGCCGGGCGGGCTGTTCGCGTCGGCGTTCGTCGAGCAGGCGGAGAAGGGCCGGTTGCGCTGTATCGGCGGTGGTCAGAACTGGTGGAGCTGCATTCACGTCGACGATCTCGCCGACGCCTTCGTGGCGGCGCTCGAGCGCGCGCGGCCAGGAACGGCCTACGCCGTCGTCGACGACGAGCCGCTGCGGCTGCGCGAGCTCACCGACCTCGTCACCGACGCCATGGGCGGCAAGCGGGTCGGCACGGTGTCGCCTCGGCTGATCGGTCTGCTGATCGGCGGCACTCTCGTCGCGAGCCTCACCACGTCGTTCCGGATCCGCGGCACCCGGATCCGTGAGGAGCTCGGGTGGGCGCCGCGGCGACTGCGATTCCGCGACCACGTCGCCGAGACAGTGGAAGCGATGACGGTTCGTTCCTGATCGGCCGGGCTTCCAGCGCGACGGCACGACCGGGCTGGAAGGCTGGCGGCCAAGGAACCGGTTCACCTTCAAGGCCCCGGCCCCTAGGTAGCCTCTTCGTTGCCTCCGGCCACGATTGCCTGGAGGGCTTCGATGTGGCCGTCGTAGGCCGTGCGGCCCACCGTGGTCAGGGACAGCCACAACCGGTTCCGTGAATCGCGCAGGGTCCGCTCCTGACGGATGTAGCCGGCGCTGGTGAGGTGGGTCAGGTGCTTGCTGAGCGCGGACTTGGACAGGTCGAGACGTTCTTGCAGGAAGCCGAACTCCAGCTGGTGTGCCGCGCTGAGCATCGCGCAGATCCGGAGGCGTTGCGGTGCGTGGATCACCTCGTCGAAGGCGGCGATCCGTTCAGGCATCGCCGAATTCCTTGCGGTAGGCGCGACCGTTACGCCAGACCATGCCGGCCGCGACGGCAGCTCCCACGATCCACACCCAGGACAGCGAGGTGGTCTCTGAGATCACCGTGCAGACAACGAAGATCACGCCCAGGGAGGCGACGAAGGGCACCATGTCGCGGAACTTCATCGACGCCCAGCTGACCCCGGGACGGTTGAGCCAGTGGAACGCGGCGATGACGGCCACCACGACGCCCAGGGCGAACGTCGCGTTCCTGGCATCGGACGGAGACAGCAGCTGGGCAAGATAAAGGGCGGCCGTTGCCGTGGTCGTCACGCCGAAGAACCACCGTGGCAACGGCGGATAACGGACAGCCTCCTCGTCCTTGCCGAGCTGTTCGAGCTGCTCTCGGGCATCACGCGGTTGCGGCCGGCCTTGCGATCCAGTTTCCATAGCGGAAACCTTAGCGCCTAGTTTCCGACCAGGCAACCAGCCGTACCTGCTGAGTCACTTCGGTAGTGCAGATCGCGCCGTGCTCACTCGCTGGCCGGGATGGTGCGGTCCTGGCGTCGCGCGTTCACCGGGCCTGCCGAGGTGCGATTCCGGTGGTAGCGCGCCTAGCGCGCCGGTCAGGGAGTTGCTGCCTGGTGCCGCAGTCCTGAGGCCAGCAGAACCGCTGCGGCCGGTACCGACAGACCGAGGAGGTCGGCGACGTCGTTGACCGTGTGATCGCCGAACTGCACCAGCGCCACGGCTGTTCGCTGCCGACGGGGAAGGTCCGGGACCTCGGTGCGGGGCTCCCGGCCCGACCCGGGATCGGGTGAATCCGCTGGAGCCTGCGAGTGAGAGGCGCGAAGGTAGGTCAGCCGGGCGAGTTCCCGTCGAAGGCTGCCGTCCCCGGCAGACGTAGCCACACCGGTCTCGACGCAAGCCCGGACGATGACGTCGACCACAACCGTCTCCGCCTGGCCCGGGTCGCCGACGATCGCGTGCGCCAGACCGAACAGCGCGCCGCCGTGGTGGTCACAGATTTGACCGACCGCGGTGGCGTCGCCGGTGCCCGCGGCGTCCAGGAGTGTCCCGCGAGCCGCGGGACGGGATGCAACTGCTACCGGACGCCGCGAACGACGGTGCCGGGGGTTGCGCGTTCGAGAAATAGCTGCCCCCTTCGCAGGCACTCCACGCAGAGCCGCCGAGGTCTGGGCAGCAAGAGTCCGCGTGAGACGACCGTACCCGGATCGACCAACTCCCGGTACCGAACCCCGCGCACTTCAAACAGTCGTCGTGCCGGTGCGACCGCCGACCGCCGACCGGCGACCGCCGACCGCCGACCGGCGACCGCCGACCGCCGACCGGTGACCGGTGACCGGTGACCAAGCCTTCGGTCGACTGCCGCGGTTCCGCATGACTGCCGCGATACATCGGATCAGTCGTCGCAATTGGCGTCAGTCGTCGTACAAGGCGTCAGTCCTCGGGCTGGACAAGCCGCGAACAGCGGTACCGGGCCCACCGTCCTCACCCCTGGCCGCGGCAAGGTCCCCACCTCCTTGAACACCGCAGCTTCCGCCCCTCGCACCGGGGCCAGGGCCCGGGCCGAGCCGCGATCTCGACTTTGGGCACCGCTCAGTCACGAAAACGGCGTTCTCATGACTGGCCTGTGCACAAAGTGCCGTCAAGAGGAACGGGGCGGCGCAGGCAGGTCCACGGGATCCACGGATTCAGGCTTCAGGTAACAGTCCGGGAGGCGGCGAGTTGTCGCTGGTCGACACGGTCGAGGACAAACTGATCAACGGCGACACCGCGTTCACGACAAGGACCGCCAGCTCCGCGGGATCGAGACGATCGGTGAGGGCGTCATGCGCTGCCGGCCGCCCTGCGGGCGTCGTACAGGACGGGGTTGCGCGGGGTGTCCGGGACCTGGCCGATGGTGGCCCCGGGCATCCATCCGAGGTCACTGGTCTGGTTGTCGTTGGTGGGGTCGGTGATGCGGATGTCGGCGTCCAGGTAGATGACGGTCATCACCCGGCGCGGGAGAGTGCTGTGGTTCGGGCCGGCGTGGTGGAACGTCCAGCCGCGGTGGAAGCTGGCGTCGCCCAGGGCGAAGGGCTCGACGACGTGCTCGAACCGCTGCTCGGCGACGGCACGGTCGAGCGCGGCCTCCGACTCGTCGCTGATCGGGAGTTCGCGGCCGGAGGAGAAGTTGTGACTGCCGCGCGCGAAGGCGAGCGGGCCCATCTCCAACGGTGTCTCCTGTAACGGGAGCCAGATCGTGCAGACCCGGTCGCTGGACAGCGGCCAGTAGTACTGGTCCGCGTGCCAGGGGGTGATGCCGCCGCTGGGCTCCTTGTAGAGCGCCTGGTCGTGGTACAGGCGGACCGCGTGGACTCCCAGCAACCCTGCGGCGATGCCGGCGAGCCGCTTGGAGAACACCAGGTCGCGGACAGTCTCGTTGTGCTCCCAGAGGTTGGGCACCTGAAGGAACGCCTTGCCGTAGGTACCGCGTTCCTCGAGCGGGAGGTGCTGGGTGTTCAGGCGGATGACCTCGCTGGTGACCGTCGGCTCGAAGTGCGCGATGGCCTCCGGGGACAGCACGTTCGACAGGTGGGCGAAGCCGTCGTGCGCGAAGTCGGCGGTCGCGGTGGCGGACAGCGGGTAGGTCCGGTCGAGTTCTGAGGTGACGCTCGCGGCGAGGGCGCTCATACGGCTTCGCTCCTTGAACAGAGGTGGCGGCTACGCCCCAACCCTTCCACCTCCGGCGATCGGTCACCACGCGATCGTTGCCCAGAACTGGTACTCAGATGTCCCTGTAGGGTAACGCCGTGAAACCACGGCACGAGTCGCCGGGCCTGCTCGACGGTACGACGTTCCGGTGCTTCGTACGCCGCGAGGCCGCCTTCGGCTTCTCCTGGCACTTTCACCAGGAGTACGAGCTGACCCTGATCACGAGCGGGATCGGCACGCGCTACGTGGGTACCGACGTGCAGCCGTACCGGCCGGGCGACCTCGTCCTGCTCGGACCGGATCTGCCGCACACCTTCGCGTCCGAGCCGGACCAGGACGGTCCGGCCGAGGCCGTCGTCGCGCAGTTCCGGGAGGACTTCCTCGGGCCGGGGTTCTTCGGACTGCCGCAGTTTCACGAGCTCGCCGTACTGCTGGCCTCGTCCTCGCGCGGGGTGTTGTTCAGCGGGGCTCCTGAGGCGGTGCTGGAGATTCTTCGCGAGCTGCCGGCGCTCGATTCACCCGCAGCCCAGACGATTCGTGCGCTGGAGGCTCTTCGCCTGCTGGCGTGCTCCGGGGAAGGTGTGGAGATCAGTGGCCCCGGCTACACGGCTGCCCCCGACACGGCGCTGCGCGACCGGATCGACAAGGTCTGCGGGTATCTGCGGCAGGAGCACACGCGCCGGCTCGACCTGGCGGAGATCGCGGCGGTGGTCCACATGGCGCCGACGTCGTTCAGCCGCTTCTTCCGTCGCGCCATGGGCCTGACTCTGACGGAGTACCTCAACCGGCTGCGGGTGGAGACGGCGTGCCGGCTGCTGACGTCGACCGAACTGCCGATCACCGAGGTTGCATCGCGCAGTGGCTACGCGAACCTGTCGAACTTCAACCGCCGCTTCCACGAGCTGAAACGGATGACCCCGCGGGCCTATCGCACCGCGCACCGGCCGCGGTCGGACTGAGTCGGGCGGGTGAAAAGGAGGAGCGCGGAGGGCAGGGAAGGTGCCAGGATGGCGGGATGGTTGCGCGGGCGTTGAGCTTTGGTGTGGTGGCGGAGGCGTACGAACGGTTCCGGCCGGGGTACCCGGCGGAGCTCCTGGAGCTGGTGACGGCGTACGCCGGTGGTCCGATCCGGACCGCCCTCGAGTTCGGCGCCGGGACGGGCAAGGCGACGCGCGTGTTCGCGCGGCCAGGGATCGCGGTCACGGCGACCGAGCCGGACGCGGCCATGCTCGCGGAGCTGCGCAAGCACGTACCGGCGAACGTGACCGCCGTGCAAGCCGCCTTCGAGGATCTGCCGGCGGATACGGCGTACGACCTGGTGTACTCGGCTGCCGCGCTGCACTGGACCAAGCCTGACGGCCGGTGGGCTCGCATGGCCGCGCTCGTCCGGCCGGGTGGCGTGTTCGCCTCGTTCGCTGTGCCGATCGCGCTGGCCGACCCCGACCTCAAGGAGGCCGCGCGGGCGGCCCGAGCGCCGTACCTGGAGACGGACGGCGTCCCGTCGCCCGACGAGACGCCCGCCGAGGACCGCCCGATGGAATGGCCCGGCACGGAGCTTCAGCAGTCCGAGTGGTTCACCGAGGTCCGGCAGGCGGGGATCGAACGCCGCCTGACGGTGAGCGCCCACGAGTACGTCGGACACCTCTCGACGCTCTCGGCGTACGTGATGCTTCCGCCCGCCGACCGGGACCAGGCCTTCCGCCGAATCCTCGAAGTCCTGCCCGAGACCGTGGAGCTGAACGGTCAGATCACCGCTCACCTCGCCCGCCGTCGCCAGTAGTACGGCGGCCGCCTCAGACGCGATGGTCGGGCGCGTACGTGGCGGCCAGTTCGAGAGTGGGCCGGTCCAGGGCGGACGGCGTCGTACCGGCGGCGAAGGCAGCGTGGAAGTGTTGCTCGACGGCCGCCGCTGTCAGGTCCGGGCGTTCGGTGGTCAGCGAGCCAACGGTCGTGGGATCGAGGGGGAGCTCCAGGTGGGCGTAGACCTCGGTCAGGAGTGAGCGGATCCGGTCGTCGTCGCCGACGACGGTGAGGGTGCTGAAGAGCCAGGCGTGCTGAACGACGCGTTGGGCGGTGCCGACGAGTTTGACGGCACCGCGCGCGTTGATGCTTTGGGCGCCCGGGCAGTACTCGCCGGGGACCTCGCCGACGCGGGCGTCGACGCCGAGGTCTCGCAGTACGCCGGCGTACTGGTCGCCGAAGGTGCCGAAGCGGCGTTGGTGGTCCGCGGTCGCCCGCAGGTCGTGGCGGACGTGGTCGACGACCACGGCTTCGGAGGTGTAGGCGACCGGTCGCCCACCGACGGCGCGGATCAGAGGCTGGAACCCGGAGTCACACCCAGCCTGTACGGCGGCCCGGAACCCGGGATGACGCGTGTCCCGGCGCCCGAAGACCAGCACGGGCTCGGCCGGCCGGCAGATCCGGATCGCGTCGGTCACCTCACCACGAGACGCCCGCCGCACCAGCGCCGTGGCCACGGCCAGGTCCGTCGCCGCGTCGTCCACCGGCCCCGAGAACAGCTGCATGCCCACATCGTGTCACCCAGGACCACGTCCGTACGGCGTACCGGGTGATACGCCGTACGGATCATCGATGGGTCAGGCAACCATCAGGTCGGCCAGCGTGGTGCGGGCGCGGGCCACGCGGGAGCGGATCGTGCCGATCGGGCAGCCCAGGTGGGCGGCCGCCTCGGCGTAGGGGACACCGGCCAGCTGCGTCAGGACGAAGACCTCGCGGCGGTCGCGGGGGAGTTGGTCGAGGAGCTCAGCGAGCGCGATGCCGTCGTCGAAGCCGGGGAGATCGCGCGGCTGGCTCTGGTCGGCGGCGAGCTGCCAGTCCCGGTCGGCGATCCGTGGTCGCGACGCACGACGACGCAGGTCGTCCACGACGGTACGGCGGGCGATGGCCAGCAGCCAGGTCCGCGCCGACGATCGTCCCTCGAACCGGTGCAGGCTGGTCAGTGCGCGGAGGAACGTTTCCTGGGTGAGGTCGTCGGCCGACTGCGGATCGGCGGCGAGGTGGGCGACGTACCGGCGTACGTCGTGCTGGAGGGCCCGGACGAAGTGGTCGAGGGCGAGCAGGTCGCCTTTGCGCGCGGCGATCGCCAGATGGGTGCAGAGGTCGTTGGGTGGATGGTCCACCGGGACAGAGGTCATGGCAGAAGTCCTTCTGGGGTTCAGGATCCGGCGACGCGTCGCCGGCGGGCGGAAGTACGCGGCCTGCCGAAACGGCATGGCTCGGACCCGGGCAGGTCGTGCCCGGGTGGTGCGTGCTGTCAGGCGACAGCGGTTCCGCGCGGTGGACCTCTGGAGGTGATGGCGTCCGCGAGCAGGTACTGCCGGGGCGGTGGTGCCGTTGACACAGCCGGCCGGAGACGCGGCCAGGCCGGAGCGCTCCGCCAGGGGCGGAGCAGGAACAGGATCCGGTCGGCGATGGTCCGCAGTACGGCGAACGCCGCGTTCTCGCCGTACGCGAGCCAGAGGCCGCACAGGAGTGCGGCGATCAGGTGCGCGGCCAGCATCCCCACCGACGACGGACCGGCCATGTGATGGTGATGCATCGCGGTCGGCTGCAGGGACTGCGCGAGCGTGAACACGGTGTGCAGCTCGGCCTGCGCGACGATCGTGCCCACGACGACGAACGGCACCGAGCGTTCCCGGTCGGCCAGGATCCAGGCCGCGGCGGCGATCGACGCGGACGCCGGGACGATCGCCCACCACGGGACGGCCGCCGCGGACATCACGACGTGGCCGAGGACGGCGAGCAGCACACAGACGCCCGTGAACATCACGGTACGGGCGGCTCGGAATCCCCACTGCTGCTGCATGGCCGGACCATCGTCGCATCCCGCCGCGCGCGGCCCCAGAGCCCGGCGCACCGGAACCTGCCGCTCGGTGTGACCCAGGTCATAACGACTCGCGGGAACTGAGCGGCCTCGTGATCCGACTCCTGCTGCGGACGATGAACAGAAGGAGTGAGGCGTGAGCGCAGTACAAAGCCCTCCGGACCAGGTCGCGGGCCCGGCCACCCGCGGCCGGGGGAGCGGGTTGTTCCGGGCCTTCTGGCGATGGCACTTCTACGCGAGCTTCCTGGTGATCCCGGTCCTGCTGGTCCTGGCCACGACCGGGCTGATCTACCTGTTCCGCTTCCAGCTCGAACCGGTCCTGCACGCCGACCTGATGAAGGTCGACCATCAGGCGGGCCTGGTCGCCCAGCCGTACTCGGCGCAGCTCGACGCCGTACGACGGGCGCTGCCGGACGCGACCGTGGTCTCGATGACCGAGCCGCCCGGGCCGGACCGTTCGACGGTCTTCTCGGTCGACACCGCCGCGGGCCCGCGCGACGTCTTCGTGGATCCCTACGAGGGCACGGTTCTGGGCTCGCTGAACCCGGACACGACGTTGTCGGGCGGCGCGATCCTGCTGCACGGGGAACTGATGGCCGGCCGCGCGGGCGACTTCGTCATCGAGGTCGCCGCCTGCTGGGCGATCGTGATGGCGCTGACCGGCTACTACTTGTTCGTCCGAGGGCGAGTCGCGCGGGCGCGCCGGAGAGCCGCAGGTGCGGCGGGCGCCGTCCTGCGCTCTCGGCACGGGCGGACCGGGGCGATCCTCGGCGTCGGGTTGCTGTTCCTGATCGTGTCCGGCCTGCCGTGGACCGGGTTCTGGGGAGCCAAGACGCAGGAGTTCGCGACCAGCCACGGGACGTCGTTCTGGGGCGCCGATCCGGGCGCGTTGTCGAAGCCGACGTCGACGCTCGACGAGTCGCTCCCGCACAGCCACACCGTTCCGTGGGGGCTCGGCAAGACGGAGGTGCCGCGGTCGAACCCCGAGGACGGGCGCCGCTCGGTCGCGACCATCGACACCGCGGTCGAGGTGGGCCGGCGCAACGGGCTGCAACGCCCGATGACGGTCGCGCTGCCGGGCGACAGCGAGGGCGTGTACTCCGCGATCGGGTACGCCTTCAACGACCCCGGCAAGGAACGCACCCTGCACGTCGACCAGTACGGCGGCCGCGTGGTCTCGACGTACGGGTACGCCGACTACCCGGTGCTGGCCAAGGTCGTTGCCCAGGGCATCGCTCTGCACGAGGGGCGGCGCCTGGGCACGCTGAACTTCTGGCTGACCACGGTCTTCTGCCTCGCCGTGGTGTTCATGTGCGTCAGCGGTCCGCTGATGTGGTGGCGCCGGCGCCCGAAGACGAAGGCGCTCGGTGCGCCCCGCGGCCGCCTTCCGCTGCGTGCGACCCCGGCGCTGGCGGTGCTGGTCGTCGCGCTGGCGCTGTTCCTGCCGCTGTTCGGGATCACCCTGGTTGCTGTCCTGCTGCTCGACCAGTTCGTCTTGCGGCGGGTCGGTGCTCTGCGGGCCTGGTTCAACGTCGCCCGGTAGGAGTCGCCCGGGAGAAAGCTGTGGAGAATTGTCGGAGGGGCGTGTGACGATGCGGTGATGGTGGACTCCGAGTACGTACTGCGGGCGGCGACGGCGGACGAGCACGACCGGTTCATCGGTCTGTTCGCGACGGCCATGATGTTCGAGAGCTCTCCGAGCGACCTGGACCGGGAGCTGTTCGAGCCCGAGCGGGCGCTGGTGGCGGTGGACGGCGACGACTTCGTCGGGACGGCGAAGGCGATGAGCCGTGACCTGTCGGTGCCGGGAGCCGTGGTCGACGCGGCGCACGTCACTGCGGTGGGCGTCCGGGCCACCCATCGGCGGCGGGGGATCCTGTCCGCGCTGATGAGTCGGCAGCTGCGCGAGGTGCCGGAGGCGCTGGCGATCCTGTGGGCGAGCGAGTCCGGCATCTATGGCCGGTTCGGTTACGCCCCTGCGGCCTGGGGCGTGTCGTACGAGGTCGACCTGCACCGGGTGCGGCCGCGTCCCGTGGACGGCGACGCGGGCCGGATCGAAGCGTTGTCGGCCGAGGAGGCACCCGCTCAGCTGGGTGGTCTGCTGCGGGAGTTCCAGGCGAGGCGTCCGGGGGTGTCGGGCCGGTCCGAGCAGGTCTGGCGCGGGCAGCTTCAGGACAAGCCGGAGCATCGAGGCGGGAGGATGGCGCGGCAGATCCTGGTGCATCGCGATGCGGCCGGTGCGGTCGACGGGTACGCGCTGTGGCGCGGCAAGATGAATTGGGGACCCACCGGTCCGGCCAACGAGGTGGCGGTCGAGGAGCTGGTCGCTCTCGCGCCGACGGCGTACCGGGCGTTGTGGCATTACCTGCTGACGCTCGATCTGGCCGCCAAGCTGGACTACGGCAACGCCGCCGTGGACGAACCGCTGCTGCAGCTGGTGAGCAACCCGGTCGCGCTCAACCGCCGGCTGAGCGAGTCGCTGTGGGTGCGGCTCACCGACGTACCGCGCGCGCTCGCCCAGCGGCGGTACGCCACGGCGGTGGACGTGGTGATCGAGGTGACCGACGAACTCATCGAGGCCAACAACGGGCGCTTCCGGTTGACCGGCGACACCGAGCACGCCACCTGCGAACGGACCGATGCCACGGCCGATCTCTCCGCGTCGGTGACCGAGCTCTCCGCGGCCTACCTGGGCGGGCGGCAGTTGGCAGAGTTCGCCGCCACCGGGCGGGTGGTGGAACACACTCCCGGTGCTCTGTCCGCGGCCACCGCCGCTTTCGGCTGGCCCGTCGCGCCGGTCAGCTTGGAGATCTTCTAGCACCGGCGACGAACCTATGGGCATTAGGTAAATGCCTAGGTGTGTTAGATTGGGGTCGTGGAGAGAGCCCAACTCAGTCCGGCGGTGGTGATCGCGCGCGCTGCCGATCTCGCTGACGCGACCGGCTTCGACGCGGTGACCCTGGCGGCGATCGCCCGGTCGTTCAGCGTGCAGACGCCCAGCCTGTACGCGCACGTCCGCGATCTCGCGGCGCTCCGGGACGGGATCACGGCGCTGGCGCTCGGCGAGCTGACCGACCGGATCGCGGACGCCATCGCCGGGCGCTCGCAGTACGACGCCCTGGTGGGGTTCGCCGGCGCGCATCGGGCGTACCTGGAAGAGCACCCCGGCCGGTGGGAATCGTTGCAGCGGCGGGCCGGGAGCGACGCGGTGAACGCGCCGGCCGCCCGCCGGATCGTGCGGGTCACCGACGCGGTCCTGCTCGGCTACGGCATCGCCGGCGACGACCGCACGCACGCCACCCGCATCGTCGGCAGCGCGCTCGGCGGGTTCCTCAACCTCGAACGCATCGGCAGCTTCGCGCACAGCGCGCCGCCGGCCGACCAGTCGTGGACCGAGCTGCTCGACGCCCTCCACCTCGTCCTGACCCACTGGCACCACCGCGGAGAACTCCGCGAGAAAGAGACCTCATGATCACCACACCACTGACCGCGGACCTCCTGCACGGCGCGACCGAGCTCGAGTCGACCGACCGCGGGGTGCGTCCGCACCGCCTCCCGCGACTCGTCCGCGAGCGGTACGCCGACCAGCAGCTCGCGCTGATGGAAGCGCAGCCCTCGGGAGTGCGGGTCGCCGTGGTCACGACCGCTCGAAGCGTCACCCTCGAGGTCCACGCCACCCGCGTCGCCTACCGCGGGCTGAAGCGTGCCCGCGGCGCCCTCGACGTGGTCGTCGACGGCACGGTGCTCGATTCGCACACCCTGATCCACGGGGACTTCATCGAGCTGGACCTCCAGACCGGTGCGAGTACCTTCGTCCAGGGCGCGTCCGACCACGTCGCCGTCACCGACCTGCCCCCCGGTGAGAAGACGCTCGAGATCTGGCTTCCGCACAACGAGCAGGTCGATCTGATCGCCTTGCACTCCGACGCTCCGGTGCATCCGGCGCCGCAGTTCGGTCCCGTGTGGCTGCACCACGGCAGTTCCATCAGCCAAGGCTCGAACGCGACCAGCCCCACCCGCATCTGGCCGGTCGTCGCCGCGCGGACCGCCGGTGCCCGGCTGCACAACCTCGGCTTCGGCGGCAGCGCTCTGGTGGACCCGTTCGTGGCCCGCGTCATGCGGGACACCCCGGCCGACCTGATCAGCGCGAAGTTCGGGATCAACGTCGTGAATCTCGACGCGATGCGGCTGCGCAGCTTCGTCCCCGCTGTGCACGGCTTCCTCGACCTCATCCGCGACGGTCACCCGACGACCCCGCTGCTCCTGGTCTCGCCGGTCTTCTGCGCGATCCACGAGGACACCCCCGGCCCGGGTGCGGTCGACCCGGCCACGTTCGGCACCGACACGGTCAAGTTCGTTGCCTCAGGCACGCAAGGGGACACCGCCAACGGCCGCCTGACACTCCAGGTCGTCCGGCAAGCGCTCGAGGAGATCGTCGACCGCCGGTCCGACGACCCCAACCTCCACTACCTGGACGGCCGCACCCTGTACGGCGAGACCGACGCGCAGACCCACCCACTCCCCGACGCGCTGCACCCGGACACCACCACCCACGCGTTCATGGGCGAACGCTTCGCCGAGGTCGCCTTCGGCAAGGCAGGAGCCTTCGACCGCTCCGGAGCACCCGCCTAGCGCAAACGTCGGGATCGCGGCCTCGTTGGTCCGGCCCGCGGCGAAGCATGCGCTGGACCTTGCCGCCACGGGCACGACGACATAAGGCGAGGTCCACTGCCCAGACGACGATCTCCGTGAGGTTACGGGCGGCGGTCTTCCATGGGCTTGAAGTGCGCTCTGCCTGTCTGGACGGCATCTTTGAGCACCGGCCAGTCACGTTCACGCCGGAAGTTCGGCTGGGCGGTGCTCAAGGTCGAGGTCGCGGTCGGCTGGTGTGGGAAGCGCACTCGGAGGCTCGGCCGACTGCTCCCGTTCCCCATGACTGCTGCGGTACATCGGACCAGTCGCCAGAATCGGCACCAGTCGTCACGAGAGGCGCCAGTCGACGCGGGGGACCGGCCCGTGACAACTCGCCCCTATCCGGAAGATCAGGGCGAGTGTCGCTTTGAGACCGGCCAGGACGCTGACCTCGATGGTTGTCAGCCCGCGACCCAGTGACTTCCTGGAGCTGAGCATCACCGGGTCAGCGTCCTTCCTGCGGCTTCGGACTAGCGGGGTGCGGCGTCGGCCGTGCAGTGGTAGTCGCGCGCCGGACGCTCGCCGGTGGTCAGAAAGGTCGTCACGGCGTGGTTCGCGCAGCGGTTCTTACCGTTCGGGTAGACGCCGTGGCCGCTCTGGTCGGCGGTCACCATCGTGGCGCGCTGGCCGAGTGCCTTCCGCATCGCCTGGGCACCGGCCAGCGGTGTGGAGGGATCGCGGAGGTTTTGCACGAGCAGCACGTTGGACGGGCCACGGTCGGTGATTTGAACCTGCGGCTCGGTCGGGTTCGGCCAGTACGCGCAGGGCGTGATGTTGGCTCCGGCGGCGCCGAACTGCGGGTACCGGATCCGGTCGGCGGCGACGTTGCGCTGGTAGGTCTTGACCGACGTCGGCCAGCGCGAGTCGTTGCAGATGATGGCGTAGCGACCGGAGATGAGGTTGTCCGCGTCGGTCGCTGCGCCGCCCCCGGGCAGCGGTGGCAGCGGCTGGTTCTTGTCGACCGCCTGCCAGATCCCGGCCAGGATCGTGTACTGGATCGGGTTGTAGAGGAATCCCCAGTTGGCCAGCCGGAACGAGGCCTGGTCGAGGCCGTGCAGCGTCCCGGTCGGCTTCTTCTCCAGCCGCTTGGTGAGCTCGAAGAACTTGGCCCGGACCTGCGTCGGCGTTCGGCCCAGTCCGTACTCGCGGTGGTTGGCCGCGACGAATTTCGCGAACGCCGGGAAGGTGTCCTCGACGCCCTGCGACCACAAGCGGTTGCTCGGGTAGTCCCAGCCGCCCGGGCCCATGACGCTGTCGAGCACGATCCGGTCGCCGCGCTGCGGGAACAGCATGGTGTACACCGCGCCCAGGTGGGTTCCCCAGGAGGCGCCGGCGTACGAGATCTTCGACTCGCCCAGCGCGGCGCGGATCCGGTCCATGTCGCGTGCGACGTTGGGCGGGCTGAGGTGCGGCAGCAGCCAGGCGGTCTTCGACGTCGCGCACTGCTTGGCGATCTGCTTGCTCTCGGCCGCCCGCTTGGTCACGTCGGCGGCGTTCAGCGCGTACGGCGGGATGTTGCCGGTCTGCTGCGCAGGGGTGAGGTCGCAGGTCACCGGTGTACTGCGGCCGATGCCGCGGGGGTCGAACCCGATCACGTCGTAGGCGTCGCGCACGCTCTGTGGCAGGCCGCTCCCGGCGAGAAAGGCGGGGTAGCTCTGTCCCGCGGACGGGCCGCCGGGGTTGGTCAGCAGGATGCCGCGCCGCGCCTCGGGCTTCTTGCTCGGCAGCCGCGAGACGGCGAGGTCGATCGTGCGGCCGTCGGGCTTGCGGTAGTCCAGCGGCACCTTCAGCGTGCCGCACTGCATCCCGTCCGGAATCGGTGTGGTGAAGATCTCCGCGGGGCACTTCTCCCACTTGATGCCGCCCGGTGGCTGGGCCTGCGTCGCGGCCGAGCCGCTCAGCGCCACGCCTGGGACCAACGCGGCCGCCAGCGAGGCGACCGCGACGGTCAACGGAACTGCGGTGCGTTTCATGCTTCCTCCGAGGATTTGGGAACCAGGACAGTCTTCGCTGATCGGCCATCCGGAACATCCCACCAGCGGACATTCCGGATGGCCGAAAGGACTACGGGCTGCCTCGGAGGGCCTGGCCTCAGGCCGGCGGTGCCGGGCAGAACTTGTCGTGCGCGGGCCGGCGGCCGGTGACGAGGAAGTCGGTCACTGTGTTGTTGCCGCACTTGCTCGGGGTGAAGACGTAGGCGCCGTGGCCGCCCTGGTCGATGGTCACCAGGCGGGCGCGGTCACCGAACGCCTTGCGCAGCTTCAGCGCCAGCGGCATCGGGGTCGCCGGGTCGCGGAGGTTCTGGACCATCAGGACGTTGGCCGGGCCCCGGTCGGAGATCTTGACCTGTGGCTCGATCGGGTCCGGCCAGAACGCGCACGGGCGGATGTTGGCCGCGAAGGCGCCGTACAGCGGGTAGCGGATGCGGTCGATCGCGACATTGGCCTGGTAGGTGTGCACCGAGGTCGGCCACCGGGAGTCGCCGCAGATCACGCCGAAGTAGCCGGCCTGGAAGTTGTCGCCGGCCGGCGCCGCGGCGCGCTCGGTGACGGCCGGTGCGGTCTTGCCGGTGTCGAGCGCTGTCTCGAGCTGGCGCCAGAGAGTGGCGAGTTCGAGCATCAGCGGGTCGGAGCGCAGGTACGTCGCGGTGATGACGCGGAACAACGTGCCGTCGTACCCGAGGGCTGGTGTCTTCTCCAGGCGCTTCGCCAGCTCGTAGTACTTCGCGGTCACCGCGGCCGGCGTCTTGCCGAGGCCGTACTTGTCCGGGTCGGCCGACACGAGCTTCGCGAAGTCGGGGAACCGGAGCTGGACGCCCAGCGCCTGCTGGCGCAGCGCGTGGCTGTCGTAGCCGTTCGGGCCGAGGTTGCTGTCGAGGACGACGCGGTCGCTGCGGTGCGGGAACATCGTCGCGTACACGGCGCCCAGGTAGGTGCCGTACGACGCGCCGTAGTACGAGAGCTTCGGTTCACCGAGCGCCTCGCGGATCCGGTCCATGTCGCGCGCGGTGTTCTTCGTGGTGATGTACGGCAGCAGAGAGCCGGTGGCCGACGCGGCGCACTGGTCGGCGACGGTCTTCGCGAACACGGCCGACTTCTTCACGTCCGCCAGCGTCTTCGGGGCGGGCGGGTTCGAGGCAGGCCCTTGCTGCTCGGGCGTCAGGTCGCAGGTCAGCGGCGTACTGTGTCCGATGCCGCGCGGGTCGAACCCGATCAGGTCGTAGCTGTCCCGCACCTGCTGCGGCAGTCCGCTCTTCACCAGGGTGTCGGCGAAGTTCAGTCCGCCCAGGCCCGGGCCGCCCTGGTTGAGCAGGAGGACGCCGCGGCGCTGCTCCGGCTTGGCGCTCGCCAGGCGGGAGAACGCGACGGAGATCTTCTGCCCGTCCGGACGGCGGTAGTCGAGCGGTACGTCGAGCGTCGCGCACTGCAGGCCGGGGCCGGTGGCGTCGGCCGGGCACGGTCCCCACTGCACGGCCGGGCGCGAGGCCGTCTGCGCGACGGAGGCCGTCGAGACCGAAGCCGTCGAGACTCCTCCGGCCGTCGCGGCCACCGCCACGGCAACGATTGCTGCGGGCAACGTTTTTCGCATCACAGAGCTTCTCTCCTCGGATGGACTCCCACGCGTCGTCGCGACGATGGGTGGTGCAACGGGTCGAAGGATCGTAGTCCTCAGTCTGTCGTCGTTGCGGCAGGCGAACCAGTGACGTGGTGTCACGCGTTGTCTGCGCAGTCAGTCATGCCGAAAGGCGCTGATCGACGCTCGCCGTTGGGTACGGTGCTCACATGGTGGAATCGACAGCCGGTCCGCGCCGGGGGCGCCCGTTCGGGAAGGTGGCCCGGCGCTGGTGGCCGCTGCTTCCGGTGACGGTGATCGCGGTGGTGCTTGCCTGGCTCAACCGAAGTCCGTGGTGGGGCTGGGCGCTCGTGGCCGCGTTGCTCATCGTGCTCGGGGCGACCGCACGGTGGTGGTTGCGGGGACCTGTTGTGCTCAAGGCCGGCGCGTGGTTGCTGGCCGGCGTGCTCGTGGCCGCCGTGGCTGTCGTCGCGTACCCGTCGCCGCAGCGTCGTGTCGCGGGAGGTGACGATCCGCGACCTTCCGCGGTCGTTCCCACTCGGGAAGGGCCGGTGCAGGGAGTCTCGAACGACGCCGGCACCGTCGACATCTTCGCCGGCATTCCGTACGCGCAGCCGCCGGTGGGCGACCTGCGCTGGCGCCCGCCCAAGCCGCCCGCGCCCCGGCCGGACGTGTTCGTCGCCGACCGCTTCTCCGACGTACCGGTTCAGGGGTCGTCGAACTTCTTCATCCGGGCGCTCACGCGGGTCGTCGAGATTCCGCTCGAGAAGACGTTCGTCAACTCCTACCCGGCCGGCGAGGACAGTCTGTCGCTGAACATCTGGCGCGGTACGAAGCCCGCGGCGGCGAAGCGACCGGTGCTCGTCTACATCCCCGGCGGTGGCTTCACCGGCGGCTCCGGCGCCCTGCCTCTGTACGACGGCGAGGCGCTCGCCTCTCGAGGTGAGATCGTCACGGTCACCCTGAACTACCGGCTGGGGGTCCTCGGGTTCCTCTCCCATCCCGAGCTCGCCGCGGAGTCGGCTGAAGGTGCCTCGGGCAACTACGGGATCCTGGACCAGATCGCCGCCCTGCGGTGGATACGGCAGAACATCGCGGCGTTCGGCGGCGACCCGGAGCGGGTGACGGTCGCGGGGGAGTCCGCCGGGGGCGAGAGCGTCTGCATCCTGGGCGCGACCCCGCTCGCCGAAGGGCTCGTCGACGGGATCATCGGCGGCAGCGGGGCGTGCATGGGCACCACCGGCGACACCGAACGCGACGACCAGGCCGACACCAAGGAGACGGCCACGGCCGCGGGCCGGCGCCTGGCGGAGAATCTCGGCGGCGCCACGGTGGAGGAGATGCGTGCGATGCCGGTCGACCGGATCGTCGACGCGGCCAAGCCGCTCAAGGCGCACTGGCGTCCCTCGGTCGACGGGCATGTACTCGACCGGTCGCCCGTGGAGATCTACGCCTCCGGTGATCAGCTGGACGTGCCGATCCTTGCCGGGAGCAACGCGGACGAGTCGTCGCTGGCCCTCGCGGACCCGCCGGACGCGAACGTGGACAAGTACCAGACGCAGGTGCGCTCGACGCACGGCGCCAACGCCGAGCGGTTCCTGAGTCTCTACCCCGGCCGTACCGAGGAGGAGGTGCTCGATTCCCTGCTGCAGGCCGAGACCGACAAGATCATGACCCGGGCGATGTACCGCTGGGCACGCCTGCAGACGCGGACGGGCTCCGCGCCGGCGTACCTCTACTTTTTCTCACACACCCCACCGGATGCGGGTCTGACCAAGTTCGGCGCTTATCACGGGGCTGAGGTGATGTATGCCTACGACAACCTCGGCAAGGACGGCGACGCCGACTACACCGAGGCCGACTACCGACTGCGCGACCAGATGAGCGCGTACTGGGTCAACTTCGTCCGCACCGGCAACCCGAACGCCCCCGGCCTCCCTGCCTGGCCGACCGTCGCCCAGGCACCCGACCAGGTGATGGAGTTCGGCGCCACCAGCGCGCCGGCTCCACGCCCACGGCGTACGGCGATCGACTTCTGGATGAGCTACACCGGACCGGTCGCCTAGTCATCAGATTGACGCGCTGCTCGGCTGGGTACCGGGCGTCCATGTTTCCTGCAGAGAACTTGCGTGACTGGAGCGGCCAGAAGGTCATCGATCCCGACGGTGACAAGGTCGGCGAGCTGGAGGCGGTCTACGTCGACACCTCCACCGACGAGCCGGCCTTCGTGACGGTGAAGGTCGGTCTGCTCGGGAAGCGGCTGGTGTTCGTGCCGGTCGACGGTGCGACCGTCACTCCGAACGCGGTGCGGGTGCGGTACCCGAAGAAGCTCGTCCACGAAGCGCCGTCCATCGATCCCGACGGCGAGCTCACCGGGGCCGAGGAGCCCAAGGTCTTCGCGCACTACGACCTGCCCTACACCGCGACCACGGTCGGCGAACGCCGCTTGGGTCGTCGCTGACCCTCCCGAGCGAGGTCACTGCCTCCGGGGTTCGGTTTTCAGGGTGCCTTTGGTGACGGTGCGGATGTGGTCGCCGGCGAGGAGATCGTGGGGGTAGCCGAGGTCGATGCCGGCGGCCTCGTCGAGGTGGGTCAGGTGGGTGGGGGTGAGGTCGACCTCCAGGGCTTCCAGGTTGCTTTCGAGTTGCTCGACGGTGCGGGCGCCGATGATCGGTGCGGTGACGGCCGGGTTCTGGAGGGTCCAGGCCAGGGCTACCTGGGCGGGGGTGTGGCCCAGTTCCCTGGCGACCTGCTGGACGGCGTCGGCGATGGCCAGGTTTCGTTCGGTGATCAGGCCCACGCCGGCGTTGAAGGTCTTGCGGGTGCTTTCGGCGGTTCCGGCCGAGGTCAGGTCGGCGCGGGTGTACTTGCCGGTGAGCAGGCCGCCGGCCAGTGGTGAGTACGGCGTCACGCCCAAGCCCATGGCCCGGGCCATCGGGATCAGGTCGCGTTCGGCGGCCCGGTTGATCAGGTTGTACTCGATCTGCAGGCCGACGAGCGGGGACCAGCCGCGGAGGTCGGCGATGGCCTGCAGGTGGGAGATCTCCCAGGCGGGGGCGTTGGACATGGCGACGTACAGGACCTTGCCCTGGCGCACGAGGTCGTCCAGGCCGCGGAGGATCTCGTCGGCGGGCGTCGTGAAGTCCCAGACGTGCAGGTAGAGCAGATCGAGGTAGTCCGTGTTCAGTTGCCTCAGGCTCGCTTCGACCGACGCGAACATGCTCTTGCGGTGCGAGCCGCCGGAGTTCGGGTCGCCGGGCCGGCGCAAGGTCGAGTACTTCGTGGCCAGGACGAGGCCCTCGCGGTTGTCGCGGGTGAACTCGCCCAGCAGCCGCTCGGAGCTGCCGTCGGTGTACGTGGTGGCGGTGTCGATGAAGTTTCCGCCGCGCTCGACGTAGGTGTCGAACAGCTTGCGGGCTTCGGCCTTCTCGGCGCCCCAGCCCCACTCGGTGCCGAAGGTGGCCGTGCCCAGCGCCAGTGGCGAGACCCACAGGCCGGACCGGCCCAGCAGCCGGTAGGTGTCGAGGGTGAGCGACATGCGTGTTCTCCTTGCTCGCGATTCGGTGTCGCGAACCAGCCTGCGTCCGTCCCGAGCCGGGGATAAGGGAGAGCAGTGCCTGGGAACACGAGTCCTACCCTGGCTGTTGGGGACGGGTGTGAAGACGACCCAGGAGTTGGCCGCGTTCCTCCGGACCCGGCGCGAGCGCCTCGACCCGAGCGACTTCGGCCTGCCGTCGCGTCGGCAGTGGCGGCGGACCCCGGGACTGCGCCGCGAAGAGGTTGCCGAGCTGGCCGGAGTGAGCATCGACTACGTCGTACGGCTGGAGCAGGCTCGAGGGTTGAACCCCTCGGCGGAGGTGGTGGAGGCGCTGGCCGGGGCGCTGCGCCTGGCGCCCGACGAGCGCGCGTACCTCTTCGACCTCGCGCAGCAGCGCCCTCGCAGCGTGGACAAGCCGGCGACGACCGCGGCGCCGGCGCTCGTCCAGTTGATCGCTGACCTGGCGCCGCTGCCCGCGATGGTGCTGAACCACCGCTTCGACATCCTGAGCTGGAACGGCGAGATGGCGCGATTGCTGCTCGATTTCGACCAGTTGCCGCCCGCGCAGCGCAACGCGATCTGGTTGTGCCTGCTGCATCCGGGAATGCGTGACTTCTACGTCGACCGCGACAGCGTCGTACGGGACGGGATCGCCTACTTGCGGACGGCGTGGGCCGCGCATCCGGAGGACGAGGTGTTGGCCGCCATCGTCGACGAAGTGGCCGGCGGTGAGGGGGAGCTCGCGCGGCTGTGGGCCGGGCAGGACGTCAAGGTCAACGGCCGTGGACGCAAGACGATGCGGCACCCGGAGGTCGGGTCGGTCGCGGTGGACTTCGAGACGCTGGCGCCGGTGCAGGATCCGGCGCAGCTGGTCGTGATTTACCGCGCGGCGGACGAGCAGAGTCAGGCGGCGTTGAGGCAGTTGTCGAGCGGATAACTGCCGTCAGGTCGAGAGGGTGGGAGCGGCTCCGACGTAGCAGGTGACCTGACCTGTGGTGAAGGAGTTCGCGATGAGGGCCGAGCAGCTGTTCCGGACGTACGTCGTACTGACGGTGGTGTCCACCGGTGCCTCGTCGCTGATCTGGGGGATCAACACGTTGTTCCTGCTGGACGCCGGGCTGAGCGTCGGTGCGGCGTTCGCGGCGTGGGCGGGGGTGTCGACGCTGCTCGGGCTGGGCTTCACGTTCTTCAGCGGTGCCACGCGGGCGCGCAGATCATCGGCGGTGCGTCCGCGCCGGTGATCGGGAAGCTCTTCCGGCGGCGTACGTCGTTGCTGCTCCTCGCCGCGATCGGCGCGGTGATCGTCCTGCTGCTGATGGGGTTGGCCTCCGGCTTCTGGGCGGTGCTGATCTTGCTGACCGTCTGGGCCGTTCTCTCCGCGGCGACCGGGCCGATCCGGCAGGCGTACCTCAACGAGCGCATTCCCTCGGCGCAGCGGGCCACCGTCCTGTCGTCGGACAACGTGCTGGCCTCCGGCGGCGGCGTGGTCTTCCAGCCGACTCTCGGCAAGGCCGCCGACGTGTGGGGCTATGGGCCGTCGTACTTGGTCGGTGCCGTTGTCCAGCTGCTGGCGCTTCCCTTCTTCCTCCTGGCCGGGCGCGCTTCGAGCGAGGTGCAGGACGACGAGCAGGTGATTGCCGAGCACAACGAGACGCTCGTGGTCAGCCGCTAGTGTGGTGGGCCGTGGGTAGTTCTGAGGCAGGGGAGAGGACCCAGGTGACCACCGATACGGCTGTGATGGCCCTGTTGCAGGAGGCCGGCGAACGGTTCGTCCGGCCGCGGTTCCGTGCGCTCGCCGACGGGGACATCGCGGAGAAGTCGCCGGGCGACTGGGTGACGATCGCCGATCGCGAGGCCGAGACGTTCCTCGAGTCCGCCTTGCGTGGCGTCCGGCCGGATCTGCCCGTGGTCGGCGAGGAGGCCGTGGCGGCTGATGCGTCCGTGCTCGACGTGTTGTACCCCGGCGGTTCCTGCTGGCTGGTGGACCCGGTCGACGGCACCGCCAACTTCGTGCGCGGCGATCCGGCGTACGGGATGGCGGTCGCGCTGGTCGAGCGCGGTGAGGCGGTGGCGAGCTGGATCTGGCAGCCGGAGTTCGGTGTCGCCTGGCAGGCCCAGGCCGGCGCCGGGACGTACCGCAACGGTGAGCGGGTGCGCGTCGGTACGACGGCGCCGACGGTCGCGGAGTTGCGCGGTGTCTTCCACACCCGGTTCTTCCCGGCCGAGCAGCACGCCGTGATGGAGTCGCTTCCGGTCCCGTACCGGCGGACGCTGGGGAATCTCAACTCGGCGTGCGACTACCCGGCCCTGATCGAGGGATCCATCGACTTCATCTGCTGGGGCCGCATCCTGCCGTGGGACCACGCGCCGGGTTCGCTGCTGCTGGCCGAGGCCGGCGGGGTGAGCCGGCGTCTGGACGGGACGGACTACCAGGCCGACGCCACCGGGCTCGGGACGCTCGCGGCGACGACGCACGAGGCGTGGGAGCTTGCCCGTGGTACCTGGCCGTTCGACTAGCGAGGCAGATTCGTGGTGATCAACGGGTTCGAGGGGTGGCCGCGCGGGGCGTTCGACGTGTTGCTGCGGCTGGAGGGGGATCCCTCGGCCGAGGTGCGGCGGGAGTGCCGGCGGGATCGGGAGGACCTGGTTCGGCAGCCGATGATCGATCTGCTCAACGTCGTGGCCGACCACGATCCGGCGTACGAGGACTTCGCGGTCTGGAGGTACGGCGAAGTGCTGATGCAGGCCTGGCAGCGGCAGAGCGCGATCGTTCGGATGGCGCGCAACGTCGAGTTCAGCGTCCGGTTCGACCTCGACGGTCTGGAGGTCGCGTTGGCGTGGTGGTACGCGCCGTCGGCGCAGATCGAGCGGTACCGGGCCGCGGTGGCCGACAGCGGGTCGGGGCGGCGGTTGGCGGCCATCGTCGGGAAGCTCGAGCGCGAGGGGCTCGAGATCTCGGGCGACATGCTGAAGCGGCCTCTGCGCGGGTATCCGGCCGACCATCCCCGGGCCGAGCTGCTGCGGCACAAGTCCCTCATCGCGACCCGACCGCTCGGCTGTGACGACTGGATCCACACCTCCGCGGCGGCCGACCGCGTGCTCGCCGCCTTCTCCGAGCTGCAGCCGCTGACCCGGTGGCTGGTCAAGAACGTCGCCTGACCACCGGGCACCGGGTCAGGTCACGACGGCCCGGCGGCCGGCCTCGCGGACGATGAGCTCGGCGGTCTGGTCAGGACTGAGCGGCGCCGTGTCCAGCCACCAGCCGGCGTCGCCGAACTCCCGTCTCATCGCGGCCTCGAGGGCTTCGTAGCCATCGAAGTCGAAGCGGTCGGCGGGATCCCTGATGCTGTTGCGGTAGCGGCAGGCCTCGATACCCGGCGCGAGCACGACGAACAACAGCCGGCGCGGCGCGAGCAGCGCGCGGAAGTTGTCCAGCGTCGAGCGGTTCGGCACCATCGCGTCGATCAACGGCGTGAACCCGGCGTCGGAGAAGTTGTTCGCCAGGGCGCACAGGTTGCGGTGCAGCAGTTCCACCTGCCGCGCCGCTTCGTCGGCCGGCTCACCCAGGGCCCACACAAAGCCGTTGACGATCATCGCGTTCACCTCGTCGCCGCCGAGCCGCGCCGAACGCTCCAGCCGCTGTGCGACCAGCCTGGTCACCGTGGATTTCCCGGCCCCGGGCATCCCGGTCACCAGCAGACAGTCCGGTCCTCCGCCGTTCCTCATGCCCAGATCTTCCCAGGGTGCACCGTATGGTCCGTCACGGCAGGGTTCTCCAGTACGGCCAGAACTGCTCGCCGATCAGGGTGAGCAGCACGACCGCCCAGATCGTCAGTGCCACCGTGTGGTAGCGCGTGGCGGCGATGACGACGCGGTTGCGGCGGTTGAGGTTGTGCAGGGTGACGTACCAGAAGATCGGGACCGTGACGGCCCAGACAGCCATGCAGTACGGGCACAGCGCCTGGATCCGGTACAGGCTCTGGAAGATCAGCCAGTGGACGAACACGACCCCGAATGTCACGCCCGCCTGCAGACCGAGCCAGAACCAGCGCCGGAAGGTCGCACCGGCCAGCAGCGCCGCGCCGATCGTGGTGACGACGGCGAACCCGGCGATGCCGAGCAGCGGGTTGGGGAACCCGAAGGCCTCGGCCTGCGGCTTGGTCATCACCGACCCGCACGACAGGATCGGGTTGATGCTGCACGACGGGACGTAGGCCGGGTCGCGCAGCAGGGCGATCTTCTCGACGGTCAGTACGACGGCCGCCACCAGGCCGATGGCTCCGCCGACCAGCAGCAGCCAGGGCAACAGCTTCGGGTACGGCGTACGGGCAGTCGTGTCGACGCCGCTACCTGAGCGCGGCATCGATGCTCGCGGTGAGGTCCTGGGCCGACTCGGGCTGCAGCTTCTCGCCGTTCAGGAAGAACGTCGGGGTGCCGGTCACGCCGAGCGCCTCGCCGTCGGCGACGTCGCGCTTGATCCGCTCGAGCGTGGCCGGGGCGGCGTACGCCTTGTCCCAGGCGGCGAGGTCGAGCCCGAGGTCCTTGGCGAAGCCGCGGAACCGGTCGTCGGCGGGGACCTGCTGCTCGCCCCACTCGGCCTGGGTCTCGTACATCTTCTGGTACATCGGCTCGAACTTGTCCTGCTGGGCGGCGGCCTCGACGGCGCGGGCGGCGCGTTCGCCGTTGAAGTGGCCGGGCAGCGGGAAGTACCGCACGACGAAGGTCACCTTGCCGGCGTAGTCCTTGCGCAGCTGCTCGACGACCGGGAAGGCGGCGCGGCACGACTCGCACTCGAAGTCGAGGAACTCGACGAAGGTCGCCTTGCCGTCGGCGGCGGTGCCGAGCTTGTGGCTGTCGGAGCGGACCAGTTGCTCGTGGCGATCGGTGTCGGTGGTGGTGGCGGACGTGGTGTCGGAGCCGTTGCCGGCGTTGACGGCCAGCAGGATGCCGGCCACCAGAACGAAGGCAGCGGCGATACCGATGGAAATACGGGCATTGGTGTTCATGGCAGTTCACTCCCTGGATGAAGACACGACAGGACGACGGGCGCACGGGGGTGCGACCGGTTCGGCGTACGGCGAACGGCCTACGTGCGGGAGATGCGGAGCTGGACCAGCGACGGTGTCGCCGGCGGGGGTGGATCGAAGGCGGGGACGATGCGCGCGAGATGCGGGCGCACCGCCACCGTGCGGCGGGCGCGGGTGACCAGTCCGAGCAGAACGAGGGACAGCGAGAGTCCGAGCAGCCAGGCCACGGCCAGGTGCGCGTGCTCGTCGGCCGACGGTGAGGTCGAGGGCACCTCGGTCAGATCGAGGTGCAACGGCCCGACCAGGTCCACGGTCGCCGCGATCGCGGCCGTCGGCTGGTCGACCGGTTCCGAGGAGCTGTGGAACGCGCACACGGCCATCAGTGCCGCGACCAGCATCAGGCCACGCGCCACGAGTCGTCGCATCGATCCGGAACCGTTCATGTCGGGGCCCAGCCTAGCCAGACGGTCCCACCTCCCTGTCGTGAGAGTCCCGTGAGAAGTGGGTGGGCCGGTGTGAGAGGTCTGCGAGAAGACTCCTGACAGCGCAGGCGGCGGTGTGCAGTAGTCGCATGAGCTCTTTAGTCGAGGGGTGGGGCAGGTCATGAAGGACGTTCTGTTCTTGGCCGTCTGCGTAGCAACGTTCGCAGCCGTCTGGTTCGCGCTGCGGGGGGTGGAGAAGCTGTGAGCACCGAAAACATCGCGGGTCTCGTGGTCGCCGCGGCGCTGGTCCTCTACCTGGTCGCCGCCCTGATCTTTCCCGAGAGGTTCTGATGTCCGACACCGCCGCCGGCCTGTTCCAGGTCGGCCTGCTGGTCCTGCTCCTGGCGGCCGCCTACCGGCCACTGGGTGGCTACATGGCCCACGTCTTCAGCACGGAGAAGGACTCCCGGGTCGAGCGTGGGACGTACAAGCTGCTGGGCGTCGACGCGAAGGCCGACCAGACCTGGGCGACCTACGCCCGGTCGCTGCTCGCCTTCTCCGCCGTCAGCCTGATCTTCCTCTACCTGTTGCAGCGGGTGCAGGGGCACCTGCCGTTCTCCAACGGCCTGCCCGGCGTCGAGCAGGGACTGTCGTTCAACACCGCCGCGTCGTTCGTGGCGAACACCAACTGGCAGTCGTACTCGCCCGAGGTGACGATGGGCCACCTGGTCCAGTTCGCCGGCCTCGCGGTGCAGAACTTCGTCTCCGCCGCGGTCGGGATCAGCGTCGCGGTCGCCGTGATGCGCGGGTTCGCCCGCTCCAAGACCGACCGCTTGGGCAACTTCTGGGTCGACCTGACCCGCACGCTGATCCGGATCCTGCTGCCGATCGCCGTCCTGGGTGGCCTGGTGCTGGTCGCGATGGGCGTCGCGCAGAACCTGTCCTCGGGGCACGAGGTCACCAGTGTGGTCGGTCAGGCGCAGACGATCCCGGGCGGCCCGGTGGCGAGCCAGGAAGTCATCAAGGAGCTCGGCACGAACGGTGGCGGCTTCTACAACGCCAACTCCGCGCACCCGTTCGAGAACCCCAACGGGCTGTCGAACCTCTTCGAGATCTTCCTGCTCCTGCTGATCCCGGTCTGCATCACCCGGACCTTCGGCCTGATGGTCAAGGACAAGCGGCAGGGCTACGCGATCCTCGGCGTGATGGGCACCCTGTGGGCGGCCTTCACCTTCGCCGCGACGATCTTCGAGGCCCGCGGTGCCGGTACGGCGACGCAGGCCGCGGGCGCCGCGATGGAAGGCAAGGAGACCCGGTTCGGCGAGTGGGCGTCAGCACTGTTCGCCACCTCCACGACCGGTACGTCGACCGGTGCCGTGAACTCCGCGCACGACTCGTTCACCCCGCTGGGTGGTGGCACCGCACTGTTCCACATGATGCTGGGTGAGGTCAGCCCGGGCGGCACCGGCACCGGCCTGTACGGCATGCTCGTGCTCGCCGTGCTGGCGGTGTTCGTCGCCGGCCTGATGGTCGGCCGGACGCCGGAGTACCTGCGCAAGAAGATCAGCGCGCGGGAGATGAAACTGGTCTCGCTCTACATCCTGGCCACCCCGAGCCTGGTGCTGGTCGGTACGGCGATCGCGATGGGCCTGGAATCGGCCCGGGCGTCGATCTTCAACACCGACAGCCCGCACGGCTTCTCCGAGGTGCTGTACGCGTTCACCTCGGCGGGCAACAACAACGGCAGCGCGTTCGGTGGTATCAGCGCGAACACGCCGTTCTACAACACCGCCCTCGGGCTGGTGATGCTGCTCGGCCGGTTCGTCCCGATCGTGATCGTGCTCGCGCTGGCCGGATCGTTCGCCCGGCAGCAGCCGGTCCCGGTGAACGAGGGCACGTTGCCCACCCACAAGGCCCTGTTCGTGACGATGCTCGTCGGCGTCGTCCTGATCGTGACCGGCCTGACCTACTTCCCCGCACTCACCCTCGGACCCCTCGCGGAGGGACTGTGACCACCCAGACCATGACCCCTTCTCCGGCCCCGGAGAAGACGGTCGAGAAGAAAGCGCCGTCGGGTCTGTTCGACCCGAAGATGCTGCTGACGTCGCTGCCGGACGCGGTGCGCAAGCTGGACCCACGGGTGATGGTGAAGAACCCGGTGATGTTCGTCGTCGAGGTGGGCGCGGTCGCGTCCACGGTGCTGGCCTTCACCGATTCGAGTGTTTTCGTCTGGTGGATCGTCGTCTGGCTCTGGCTGACGGTGATCTTCGCCAACCTGGCCGAGGCCGTGGCGGAAGGCCGGGGCAAGGCCCAGGCCGACACGCTCCGGCGCGCGAAGACGGAGACGACGGCCCGCCGGCTGACGGCCGACGGGTCCGAGGAAGACGTCCCGGCCACGGCGCTGCAGCTGGGCGACCGGGTGGTGGTCGAGGCCGGCCAGGTGATCCCGGGCGACGGCGACGTCGTCGAGGGAGTGGCCAGTGTCGACGAGTCGGCGATCACGGGTGAGTCCGCGCCGGTGATCCGCGAGTCCGGCGGTGACCGCAGCGCGGTGACCGGTGGCACGCGGGTGCTGTCGGACCGGATCGTCGTGAAGATCACGACCAGGCCGGGGGAGAGCTTCATCGACCGGATGATCGCGCTGGTCGAGGGTGCCTCGCGGCAGAAGACGCCGAACGAGATCGCGCTGAACATCCTGCTGGCCAGCCTGACCATCGTGTTCCTGATGGCCACGGTGACGCTGAAGCCGTTCGCGGCGTACGCCGGGACGGATCTGGGCATCGTCGTCCTGGTCGCGCTGCTGGTCTGCCTGATCCCGACCACGATCGGCGCGCTGCTGTCGGCGATCGGTATCGCGGGGATGGACCGGCTGGTGCAGCGCAACGTCCTCGCGATGTCGGGCCGTGCGGTCGAGGCGGCCGGTGACGTGAACACGTTGCTGCTGGACAAGACCGGCACGATCACCCTGGGCAACCGGCAGGCCTCGGAGTTCATCGCGCTGCCGGGAGTCGGCGAGACCGAGCTGGCCGACGCGGCGCAGCTGTCGAGCCTGGCCGACGAGACGCCGGAGGGCCGGTCGATCGTCGTCCTGGCCAAGAGCCGGTACGGGCTGCGCGAGCGGCACACCGGCGAGTTGCCGCACGCAACGTTCGTCGAGTTCACCGCGCAGACGCGGATGAGCGGCGTGGACGTCGACGGCCGGCAGGTGCGCAAGGGAGCCGCCGGCGCGGTGAACGCCTGGATCACGGAGCAGGGCGGTCGCTCCGACGCGGCGCTCGGTGAACTCGTGGACGGCATCTCGGCCTCCGGCGGTACGCCGCTGGTGGTTGCCGAGAGCAACGCCGACGGCGCACGGGCCCTGGGCGTCATCCACCTGAAGGACGTCGTCAAGGCGGGCATGCGGGAGCGGTTCGACCAGATGCGCGCGATGGGCATCCGGACCGTGATGATCACCGGCGACAACCAGCTGACCGCGAAGGCGATCGCCGAGGAGGCCGGGGTCGACGACTTCCTGGCCGAGGCGACGCCCGAGGACAAGATGGCGCTGATCAAGAAGGAGCAGGAGGGTGGACGGCTGGTCGCGATGACCGGTGACGGCACCAACGACGCGCCCGCGCTGGCCCAGGCCGACGTCGGCGTCGCGATGAACTCCGGGACGTCCGCGGCCAAGGAGGCCGGCAACATGGTCGACCTGGACTCCAACCCGACCAAGCTGATCGAGATCGTCGAGATCGGCAAGCAGCTGCTGATCACCCGGGGTTCGCTGACCACGTTCTCGATCGCGAACGACGTGGCCAAGTACTTCGCGATCCTGCCGGCGCTGTTCGCCGCGGCGTACCCGGGGCTGGACAAGCTGAACATCATGCAGCTGTCCTCGCCGGAGTCGGCGATCGTGTCGGCCATCGTGTTCAACGCGCTGGTGATCGTGGCGCTGGTCCCGCTGGCGCTGCGCGGCGTCCAGTACAAGCCGTCGTCGGCGTCCTCGATGCTGCGCCGCAACCTGCTGATCTACGGGCTCGGCGGCCTCGTCACCCCGTTCGTCGGGATCAAGCTCATCGACCTGCTGGTCTCGCTGATCCCCGGGATCGGCTGACCGTCATGACAATCAGAGAGGTCTACTGCAATGGCTAGCAATCTCCCCGGCTCCGTACGGCAGTTCGGGGTGGCGATCCGGGCGGTGGTGGTGTTCACCATCGGTCTCGGCATCGTGTACCCGCTGGCGATGACGGGTGCCGCGCAGGCCCTGTTCCACGGCAACGCGAACGGCTCGATCGTTCAGGTGGACGGCAAGGACGTCGGCTCGGACCTGATCGGTCAGGCCTACACCCGCGACACCGGCCAGAAGGACGAGGACGGCGAGCCGGTGATGGAGGCGGACCCGAAGTGGTTCCAGACCCGGCCGTCCGCGGTCGACTACGACGCGATGGGCAGCGCGGCCTCGCAGTACGGGCCGAACAACGCCGACCTGGTCAAGCTGATCGAGCAGCGCCGGGCCGATGTGGCCAAGCTGGAGGGCGTCAACCCGGCGCAGGTGCCGCCGGACGCCGTCACGGCCAGCGGCAGCGGGCTCGACCCGAGCATCAGCCCGGCGTACGCCGCGCTGCAGGTGCAGCGGGTCGCGCGGGAGCGTGGGCTCGACGTCGGCAAGGTCGAGCAGCTGGTGAAGGACAACACCAAGGGCCGCACGCTCGGGTTCCTGGGGGAGACCGCGGTGAACGTCGTGACGCTGAACCGCGATCTCGCCGGGCTGAGCTGACCGGGCTGTCCGATTCATGAGCAGGAGCGGCCGCGGGCGACTGCGGATCTATCTCGGGGCTGCCCCGGGCGTCGGGAAGACGTACAAGATGCTCGGCGAGGGGCAGCGCCGGGCGGCCCGTGACACCGATGTGGTGGTCGGCTTCGTGGAGACCCACGGCCGGCCCCACACCGACGCGATGCTCGACGGACTGGAGGTGGTACCGCGGCGGATCGTCGATCACCGCGGTGCCAGCTTCACCGAGTTCGACCTGGACGCCGTCCTGGCTCGCCGGCCGGACGTCGCCCTGGTCGACGAGCTGGCGCACACCAACATTCCGGGCAGCCGGAACAAGTTGCGCTGGCAGGACATCGACGAGTTGCTGAACGCCGGGATCGACGTGATCTCCACGGTCAACATCCAGCACCTGGAGTCGATCAACGACGTGGTCGAGAAGATCACCGGCGTCCCGCAGCGCGAGACGGTCCCGGATCGCGTGGTCCGGGCCGCGGACCAGATCGAGCTGGTCGACATGACACCCGAGGCGTTGCGGCGGCGGATGGCGCACGGCAACGTGTACGCCGCCGACAAGGTGGACGCTGCCCTGGGCAACTACTTCCGGGTGGGCAACCTGTCCGCCCTGCGCGAGCTGGCCCTGCTGTGGCTGGCGGACCGGGTCGACGCGGGGCTTCAGCAGTACCGCGAGCAGCACGACATCGAGACGACCTGGGAGGCGCGCGAGCGCGTCGTGGTCGCAGTCACCGGTGGGCCCGAGGGCGAGACGCTGATCCGGCGAGCAGCCCGGATCGCCGCCCGGTCGTCCGGCGGGGATCTGCTGGCTGTTCACGTCACGCGTTCTGATGGGTTGACCGGCGCGAGTCCGGCACGGCTGGCGCAGCAGCGTGAGCTGGTCGAGAGCCTCGGCGGCAGCTACCACCAGGTCGTGGGGGACGACATTCCGGAGGCCCTGCTCTCGTTCGCCCGGGCGGAGAACGCGACGCAGCTGGTGCTCGGCGGCAGCCGGAGGTCGCGGCTGCTCACGTCGCTGAGCGGTCCCGGCATCGGCGCCTCGACGATCCGGGACTCGGGCGACATCGACGTCCACATCGTCACGCACGCCGAGATCGGCCGCGGCCGGCTGCCGAGGCGCCAGGGGAGCCTGTCCCGGCGCCGCAAGATCTACGGGTTCGTCCTGGCCTGCGCGCTCCCGCTCCTGCTGGCGCTGCTGCTCGGTATCGGTGCGGACACCCTGAACCTGACCAGCGACGTGCTGGTCTTCCTGTTCGCCGTGGTCGTCGTGGCGCTGGTCGGCGGTCTGTGGCCGGCGATGCTGACCGCGATCGGCGGATCGCTGGTGCTGAACTACTTCTTCACGCCACCGACGCGCTCCTTCACCGTCGGCGAGCCGAACAACGTCCTCGCCCTGGCGATCTTCGTGCTGGTCGCCGCGATGGTCTCGTCGGTCGTCGACCGGGCGGCACGTCGTACCCGGCAGGCCGCGCGGTCCACCGCGGAGTCCGAGACGCTGGCCACATTGGCCGGGTCGGTCCTGCGCGGTGAGACCGCGTTGCCGGCGTTGCTCGAACGCGTTCGGGAGGCCTTCGGAATGACCAGCGCGTGCCTGATGGAACGGGTGGACGACGACGAGATGACCGAGATCTGGCGACCGATCGCCTCCGCCGGTACGCCGACCTGCCGCCGCCCCGAGGACGGTGACGCGGAGATCCCCGGGCGCGAAGATCTCGTGCTGGTGCTGCAGGGCCGGTCGCTGGCCGCCGACGAGCGCCGGCTGGTGGGAGCGTTCGCAGCGCACGCCGCCGCGCTGGTCGATCGGGCGCGGCTCAGCGAGGCCGCCGCCGAGGCGAAGCCGTTGGCCGAGGCCGACAAGGTCCGTACGGCGTTGTTGCGGGCCGTCGGCCACGATCTGCGGACTCCGTTGGCATCGGCGAAGGCCTCCGTGACGAGCCTGCGCAGTTCCGACGTCGACTGGAGCCCGGCCGAGCGGGACGAGTTGCTGGAGACGGCCGACGAATCCCTCGACCGGCTGAACCGCCTGGTCGACAACCTGCTCGACCTGAGCCGGCTGCAGGCCGGCGTACTGCCGGTCTTCCATCGACCGACGGCCCTCGACGAGATCGTGCCCGGCGTACTGGCCGAGCTCGGCGACGGTGGTCAGGTGCGGGTCGACATCCCGCAGAGTCTGCCGCTGATCGACGCCGATCCGGCCCTGCTGGAGCGGGTGATGGCGAACCTGCTCGCCAACGCGGTGCGGTACTCGCCGCCGGGCCGGCCGCCGTTGCTGTCGGCAAGTTCTTTGGGTGAGGTAGTGGAGATCCGCGTCGTCGATCGCGGGCCCGGTATCCCGCCGGCCGATCGCGGCCGGGTGTTCGCGCCGTTCCAGCGGCTCGGCGACACCGACAACTCGACCGGCGTCGGACTCGGCCTCGCGCTGGCGCGCGGGCTGACCGAGACGATGCACGGCACGGTCCAGCCCGAGGACACTCCCGGTGGCGGCCTGACGATGGTCGTGTCGATCCCGACGGCGAAGGCCGAGGGCGCGCCGGTGCCGGGCAGCAGAGAACGTTCGGAGGACAGCCTGTGACCAGGATTCTCGTGGTCGACGACGAACCGCAGATCATCAGAACCCTGCAGATCAACCTGAAAGCCCGCGGGTACGACGTCTACACCGCCGACCGCGGCGCGTCGGCGCTGTCGACGGCCGGCCAGCATCCGCCGGACCTCGTCGTCCTCGACCTGGGCCTGCCGGACTTCGACGGGGTCGACGTGATCCGCGGGCTGCGCGGCTGGACTTCGGCGCCGATCCTGGTGCTGTCCGGCCGGACCGACAGCAGCGACAAGGTGGAGGCGCTCGACGCTGGCGCGGACGACTACATGACCAAGCCGTTCGGCATCGACGAGCTGTTCGCGCGGTTGCGCGCCGTCCTGCGCCGCAGCAGCCTGACCCCGGACGAGCCGCAGTTCACGATCGGCACGCTGGAGGTCGACCTGGCGACCAAGAAGGTGCGCAAGGCAACGGGTGGGCTGATCCACCTGACGCCGACCGAGTGGCACCTGCTGGAGGTGCTGGCCCGCCATCCCGGCAAGCTGCTGTCCCAGCGCCAGCTGCTCACCGAGGTGTGGGGTCCGGGCTACGAGACCGCCAGCGGCAACCTGCGGTTCTACATGACGCAGCTGCGCCGCAAGCTCGAGCCGGACCCGGCCCGCCCGAAGTACCTGCTGAACGAACCCGGTATGGGTTACCGGTTCGAACCCTGAGCACCAGTGAGGAGCCGCCCGCATGGGTGTGGTGGACAACGCCGTGTACGTCGACGGGTGTCGCGACTGCGAACCCGACTCCCTGGAGGACACCTACGAGCTGCTGCGCGACCGGCACGGGATGGGCTGGATCGGCCTGTACCGGCCGGATCCGGGCGAGATCGCGTCGGTGGCCGAGGAGTTCGGGATCCACCGGCTGGCCGTCAACGACACGATCTCGGCGCATCAGCGCCCGAAGCTGGAGCGCTACGGCGACGTACTGTTCACCGTGCTCCGGCCGGCCCGCTACCTGGACGCGCTGGAGCAGGTGGAGTACGGCGAGCTGCACGTCTTCACCGGCAAGGATTTCGTCGTCACGATCCGGCACGCCGAGTCGCCCGACCTGGGCGCCGTACGGCAGCGGCTCGAGGCCTCGCCCGAGCTGCTGAAGCTCGGGCCGGAAGCGGTTCTCTACGCGATCCTCGACCAGGTGGTCGACGAGTACCAGCCGGTGGTCGACGGGCTGCAGAACGACGTCGACGAGATCGAGGACCAGGTCTTCAGCGGCGACCCGGACGTGTCGCGGCGGATCTACCAGCTGCTGCGGGAGGTGGTGAAGTTCGAGCGGGCCACCCAGCCGCTGCCGGCGATGATCGAGTCGCTGCGCGCCGGGTTCGACAAGTACGCCGTCGACGCCGAGCTGCGGCGGTACCTGCGGGACGTGGCCGACCACGTCGAGCGCGTCGTCGACCGGGTGGCCGGCTTCCGGGTGCTGCTGGTCAACATCATCGGGATCAACGCGACCGTGGTCGGGCAGCGGCAGAACGAGGAGACCCAGCGGCTGTCGGAGCTCAGCCTGCGGCAGAACGAGGAGGTCAAGCGGATCTCGTCGTGGGCCGCGATCCTGTTCGCCCCGACGTTCGTCGGCACCGTCTACGGGATGAACTTCACCCACATGCCCGAACTGAGCTGGCGGCTCGGCTACCCGCTCGCGGTGGCGTTGATGCTGCTGACCGGCGTTGTCCTGTACGTCGCGTTCAAGAAGCGGGGCTGGCTGTGAGAGAGCTGTACGAGGTCGGCCGGTCGGTGTGGGAGTGCTGTGAGAGCACGCCGTTCCGGGCGCCGCGCGGCCTAGCGTGAAGGGGTGAGTACATCCAAGGACGATCAGGTTCCGTTATTCGTGCCTACCCGGACCGCCGGAGCCCCCGACGTGGTGGCGCTCCAGCTCGGGCGGCGGCCCGACGGGGTCCGGGTAGGCATCGCGTTCAGCAGCCTGGCGCGGTTGCGGGCGGCGTCGGGTCCGCGGCAGGACTGGCTGCGGATCGGCGAGCCCGAGCTGCGCGGGCTGCTGGCGCAGCACGGCATCCACGTGATCCAGTTCGACGCCGTACTGGTCGGACCCGACGGAGGAGCAACTGCTCCGGAACTGGTGGGCTCCCATGGCCGTTGACCGTCACCACCCCAAGCCGCTGCCCGAACCCGCCAACCCCGAGCTGGTGGCGATCGTGCGGATCATCCTCGTCGTCGGCTTCCTGGCGCTGCTGCTCGGCGTACTGAACCACTTCGTCTGATCGGGTCAGTTCGCGTACGCCGTACGGGCGATCCGGACGAGGGACGGGATCAGCGGGTTGCTGCCGGAGTCCTTCCACGCGACGACGACCCGGCTGGCGGCGATGTCGTGCAACGGGACGATCGTGAGGCCGGGGGAGGGCGGCTCGTGCCGGAGCGGGGCCAGGCCGATCGTCCCGTTCCAGAGGACGGCTTGCAGGCATTCCTGGACGGTGCGGACGACCGGCCCCTGGCGGGGTGACCCGCCGGACCAGTAGCTCTGCCAGGTCGCGTCGGTGCCGTCGGGGAAGCGGAACCACTGGCGATCGGCGAGATCGGCCAGGGCGAGTTGGGCTCGTTGGGCCAGCGGGTCGTCGCTGCGCAGGACCACGCCCAGCGGGTCGGCGCGCAGGTCGTACGTCGTCAAGCCCGCGCGCTCGAAGGGCGCGCGGGTCAGGGCGACGTCGACCAGGCCGGCGCGGAGCCCGCAGGTCGGATCGGTCAGGTCGGTGTCGCGGATGCGGACCTCGACGTCCGGGTGCTTCCGGCTGAACTCCGCGGCGAGCCGGTTCGCGCCCTCGTCGGTGCTGTCGCCGAGGATGCCGATCGTGAGGCTCGCCGGCCCGGCTGCCGCGGCGACTCGGACGCGGACCTGGTCGGCTTGCTCGAGCAGCCGGCGCGCGTCGTCGAGCAGGACGGCACCGGCCGGGGTCAGTACGACGCCGGTGGACGACCGCTGCAGCAGCGTGGCACCGACCTCGGTCTCCAGCTGTTTGATCGCCCGGCTCAGCGGCGGCTGGCTCATGTGGAGCCGGCTCGCGGCCCGGCCGAAATGGAGCTCCTCGGCGACGGCCACGAAGTACCGCAGCTGACGAAGCTCCATGACCAGCGACGATACCCGGCCGGTATCGAGGCGACAGGATCGGTCTTGGACGCCGGTGGCCGCGGCCGGGTGGAATCGGCTCATGACCGAACTGAACCTGACCGACCCCGACCTGCCCGATCCCGAGGTGCGGGTGTCCGGCGCCCGCGAGGTCGCGCCCGACCTGGTGGTGATTCCGAACGACGGTGTCGAACTGGTGCCGAACATCGGGATCGTCGGCGGGAAGGACGCCGTACTGGTCGTCGAGACCGGGATCGGGGTGGCCAACGGGGAGGAGGTGCTCGCGTTCGCGGCCGAGGTCGCGAAGGGGCGTCGGCTGTACCTGACCACGACACACTTCCATCCGGAGCACGCGTTCGGCGCGCAGGTGTTCGCCGGGCGGGCGACGTACCTGGTCAACGACGCGCAGGCTGCTGACCTGGCGACGAAGGGGGCGGGCTACCTCGAGATGTTTCGCGGGTTCGGCGGACCGGTAGCGGATCGCCTCGACGGAGTGCAAGTGCCGACGCCGGACGTCGTGTACGGCGACCAGTACGAGCTGGATCTCGGTGGCCGGACCGTCCGGCTGCGGTCGACGGGTCGCGGACACACGAAGGGCGATCAGGTGGTCGAGGTGCCGGACGCCGGGGTGCTGTTCACCGGGGATCTGGCCGAGACCGGCCAGTTCGCGATCTTTCCCTGGTTCCCGCCGTACGACGTCGACGTGTCCGGCGTGGAGTGGCTTGCGGTGATGGATCGGCTGGCCGGGTCCGCGCCCGAGCTGGTGGTCCCAGGGCACGGCGATGTCGGGGGTCCGCGGATCCTCGCCGAGGTGCGGGACCACCTGCGCGAGCTCCGCGACGAGACGTGGCATCGTCGCGACTCCGCGGTCGAGCAGATCGTCGCCGAGGTGCGGGCGGTGCTGATCGACCGGCACCCCGATTGGAGCGGGCGGGAGTGGATCGCTCCCGGCGTGAGTTGCCTGTGCGCGGAGGTCGACCGGCTCGCCTGAGGTCACCGCGTCCGGGGATCGCGGGTGGGGTCGGCGTACCGGCGTGGGCAGCCGTCGTCGACCGCGTCGGGGCGTAGTTCGTAGTGCCACGGCTCGTTGCGGTAGATCTGGCACAGCCCGTACGCGGCGCCGTGCTTGGCGAGCCACGCCCTGGCATCGGACTTGCCGAGGTCGACGGCGTCCCCGGAGACGTGAGCGGACTTGTCGGGAGTCGCCACCCAGCGGGAGGCCTCCCGCAGCGAGCCGTACTTGTCGACCGCTTCGCGCAGCAGTCGCTCCTGGTACTCCGGAGAGCGCCAGCCGCTGTTGACGAAGAACTCGATGTCGTTGTCAGCGGCATCTTTCGCCGCCGCGCGCAGTGCCCGGAGCAGCTCGGGGTCGAGGTTGGTGACGCCGGGATGCTCCTCGTCGAACACGGTCACGCCGGCCGGGACAGTGCCGTCGGACGCGGCACTGTCGTGGCCCTGGACGACCTCGACGGAGGAGGACACCTGCCGGTAGGTGACGGTTCCGACGATCGCGGCGAGGACGAGCAGCGCGACGGCGTACCGTTTGACGGTCCTGGGAGTCGTTGGTGCGGTGTGGCCCATGCTGCCAGTCAAGGCAGTGCGGCGTTGCCGGCCCGTACGCCGTTTTCCATACGCCGACGACATGCACCGGCCCGTAGCATCGGGGCATGCGCGTGCTGGTGGTCGAGGACGAGCCCCTGATGGCGGAGGCGATTCGCACCGGGCTCCGGCTGGAAGCGATCGCGGCCGACATCGCCGGGGACGGCGACACCGCGCTGGAGCTGCTGAGCGTCAACGCCTACGACATCGCCGTGCTCGACCGCGACATCCCCGGGCCGTCCGGTGACGAGATCGCCGAGCGGATCGTTGCCTCGGGCAGCGGTCTGCCGATCCTGATGCTGACCGCCGCGAGCCGGCTCGACGACAAGGCCTCGGGGTTCGAGCTCGGCGCCGACGACTACCTCACCAAGCCGTTCGCGCTGCGGGAACTCGTACTCCGGCTGAGAGCTCTGGACCGGCGGCGGGCGCACAACCGGCCGCCGGTGCGGGAGATCGCGGGGCTGCGGGTGGATCCGTTCCGGCGTGAGGTCTACCGCGACGGCCGGTACGTCGCGCTGACGCGCAAGCAGTTCGCCGTACTGGAGGTGCTGGTGAACGCCGACGGAGGGGTGATCAGCGCCGAGGAGTTGCTGGAGCGGGCGTGGGACGAGAACGCCGATCCGGTCACCAACGCGGTGCGGATCACCGTGTCGGCGCTGCGCAAACGGCTCGGTGAGCCATGGATCATCGCGACCGAGCAGGGCGTCGGGTACCGCATCGACACCGGGGCCGATCGTGGCTAGGGAGCCCGGGTGGAGCGTTCGGCTCAGACTCACACTCAGCTACGCGGGGTTCCTGATGGTGGCGGGGTTCCTGCTGCTCGCGGTCGTGTGGTTGTTCCTGCTGCGGTACGTGCCCGAAGTGAGCGTCCGGGACCTGGAGAGAGCGGGGGTGTTCCGGCCGGCGTTGCCCAATCCGGATCGCTCCGACCTGCTGGCCGCGTTCGTGCCCAAGGCCGGGGTGATGATGACGGTGCTGCTGATCTTCGGGCTGGCCGGTGGGTGGATCCTGTCCGGCAGCATGCTCGGGCCGCTGACGCGGATCACCAACGCCACTCGCCTGGCCACGCACGGCTCGCTGTCGCACCGGATCCAGCTGGAAGGACGCGCGGACGAGTTCCGCGAGCTGGCCGACGCGTTCGACGCGATGCTCGAGCGGCTGGAGGCGCACGACGCCGAGCAGCGGCGCTTCGCGGCCAACGCGTCGCACGAGCTGCGGACGCCGTTGGCGATCACGCAGACGCTGCTCGAGGTCGCCCGCGAGGATCCGGACCACGACAGCGGCGAACTCGTCGAGCGCCTCCACCACGTCAACGCGCGGGCGATCGAGCTCACCGAAGCGCTGCTCCTGCTCAGCCGCGCCAACCAGGGGACCGTCGCCCGCCAACAGGTCGACCTTTCGCTGGCGGCCGAGGAGGCCGCGGAGACGCTGCTCCCGCTCGCCGAGGAACGCGGTGTCACCGTCGAGACCTCTGGCGACCTGGCGCCCACGCTCGGATCCCACGCGCTGCTGCTGCAGCTGACCACGAACCTGGTGCACAACGCGATCGTCCACAACCTGCCGGACGACGGCCTGGTGTGGGTCAGGACGCGCGTCAGCCCGAAGACCGTCGTACTCAGCGTCGAGAACACGGGCGAGCTGCTCACCCGTCAGCTGGTGTCGACTCTCACCGAGCCCTTCCAGCGCGGCACCCAACGCATCCGCACCGACCACGCGGGCGTCGGCCTCGGCCTGGCGATCGTCAAGAGCATCGCCCACGCCCACGCCGGAAACCTCACCCTCACCCCGCGCCCCGACGGCGGCCTGTGCGTGACGGTCTACCTCCCGGTCGCACCGCCCCCGCCCAGCAGCTGATCGGCGCTCCCGCCACGGGCGCCGCGCTCGCGGTTGGTACTACGCCTGGCGGGCGGTCTCTTGCCGGTGCTGGTCGATTTCGGACATGTGGGTCTCGGCCCAGTCGCGGAGGGCGGCCAGGGGTTCGTCGAGGGATCGGCCGAGCGGCGTCAGGGAGTAGTGCACGGCGGGTGGGACGGTCGGTTCGACCCGCCGTACGACGAGATGGTCGTCCTCGAGGCCGCGCAGGGTCTGGGTGAGCATCTTGGCGGAGACGCCGGGCGTGCGGCGCTTGAGGTCGGCGTAGCGCAACTCGCCCGCTTCCGCGAGGGTCTTGACGATCATCGCGACCCACTTGCTGCCGACCCGGTCGAGCAGGCGGCGGGTGGGGCACTCGGGGCTGAACAGGTCGCCGCGCGGGGAGGAGGTCACCTCGGGGTGACCAGGTGTCGTGGAAGTGCGATCTTCCATGCTGCCTCCAGGGTTTCTACCGTTGACCAGGTCACCAACGGTAACCGAGGAGGCGTCGAGTGATCGACACTGGGACTGGACCCGCGATCGTGCTGCTGCACGGATTCCCGCACACCCACCGGCTGTGGGAACGCGCCGCGCCGCGCCTTGCGGAGACGCACCGGGTGGTCGCCCCGGACCTCGTCGAGGGTGGGTCGGCGCTGGAACTCGCGGACCGGCTGGCGGACGTGCTCGACGGTCTCGGGATCGACCGGGCGACGGCGGTTGGGATCGACGCCGGAGTCCCGGCGGCGGTGGGGCTGGCGCTGAGGGGCCGGGTCGACAGGCTGGTCGTGATGGAGGCGGTCCTGCCGGGGGTTGCCGGAGCGGAAGACTTCCTGCGGGGCGGTCCGCCGTGGTGGTTCGGGTTCCATCAGGTGCCGGGGCTGGCGGAGGGCGTACTGGTTGGCCACGAGCGCGAGTACGTCGAGTGGTTCCTGCGGGCGGGAACCGCCGATGGCGAGGGCATCGGGGCCGAGCTGACCGACGCGTTCGCAACGGCGTACACAGGACGTACGGCGCTGGCGGGTGGGTTCGAGCACTATCGAGCAATGCCCCGTACGGCGAAGGAACTGGCGCAGCTGGACCGGCTGGAGTTGCCGGTGCTCGCCATCGGCGCGCATCCGGTCGGTCCGGCGCTGGGCGCCCAACTCGTTGCCCTCGCCAACGATCTCACCACGGTCCAGCTCGAGGACTGCGGCCACCTGATCCCGTTGGACGCTCCCGACCGGCTGCTCGACGTCCTGATCCCTTGGCTCGCCGAAGGGCTCTGAACCCCCGGCAGGACCCGCCCTTCAGCTGAAGGCGTTGATCAACGTGTCCAGGCAGGTCGGCGGACGGTCGGCGGACACGACGAGGTGACCGGGAACGGTGAGAGCAGGCGTGACGGGACCCATCCACAGCGCGTCCTCGGGACTCTCGCAGGCGGTCCCGTAGACGACGGTCCAGGCGGGCGTGCCGTTGGTCATCTCGACGACCGCGTCCTCGAAGCTGTCGATCGGGCGGCCGGGCAGCGGCTCGAATCCGGCCGTACGGCAGGCCTGGTGGATCGCGTCGTGGAGGGCGGGGTCGTCGGTCCTGGCCGGGAGGCGGAGGGGAAGCGCGGTGAGGTCGACGAGCTTCACCTGGTCGTCGGTGCGGTGGGTCGACGGAAGCAGCACGGACAGCGGCTCCTCCCACAACGGGACCGCGCGGAGTCCGCGGGAGGAGACGGGCCCGCGGACGAAGGCGACATCGAGCTCGCCGGTCCGGACGGCGTCGAGCTGCTGGGCCGGCGGGCGCGAGGTGAGCTGGATCTCGATGCCGGGGGAAGCGGATCGCAGGGTGGCGAGCCCGCGTTCGAGCCGGTCGCGCAGGCCGGGGCTGGTGCCGATGCGGAAGACGCCGGCCTGTCCGGCGGCGAGTTCGGCCGCGACGGTGCCGGCGTGGTCCGCGGCAGCGAGCACGGCGCGGGCCTCGCGGAGCATGCGTACGCCGTCGCCGGTCAGGGTGACCCGGCGCGAGGACCGGTCGAACAGGCGCAGCCCGAGCTCGCGTTCGAGCCGGGCGACCTGCTGACTGACGGCCGGCTGGACGATCGCGAGGCGCTCGGCGGCCTTGCCGAAGTGCAGTTCCTCGGCGACCGTGACGAAGTACCTCAGCTGCCGCAGTTCCATCGGACCTCCCGCGATCGATCACGAAAGCTTATCGCTGCGCGGGTCGGCCGACCCTTGGTCGGGCGCCACGCCGTGCGTTGACTGGAGACATGAGAATCGGACTGTGGATCCAGGACGAGGCCCGCACGATCGAGGAGATCGCGATCGACGCGCGGGCCGCCGAGGACAGCGGCGTCAGCCGGATCTGGTGCAGTCAGCGGACCGGCTGGGACGCGCTGACCCTGATCGCCGCGCTCGGCCCGCACGCCTCCCGCATCCAGTACGCGGTCGGCGTCGTACCGGTCTATCCGCGGCACCCGTTGGCCCTGGCGGCGCAGGCGCTCAGCGTGCAGGCGGCGACCGGCAACCGGCTCACGCTGGGCATCGGGTCCAGTCATCCGGTGATCGTCGAAGGCCAGTACGGCCTCTCGATGAAGCAGCCGGCCAAGTACATGCGCGAGTACGTCGAAACGCTGGCGCCGCTGGTGCGCGGAGAGCCGGTCGACCACCACGGCGACCTGCTGACGGCGGCGGGACAGGTCAGCGTTGCGGGAGCGGTACCGCCCGAACTCATCCTCGCGGCGCTCGGCCCCCGGATGCTGGCGATCGCGGGTGAGCTGGCCGACGGGACGGTGACGAGCTGGGCCGGGCCGGAGGTGATCGGCGACTACGTGCGGCCGACGATCGACAAGGCGGCGGGGAGCCGGCCGTCGGCGCAGGTGATCGCGTGCGTCTGCGTCGCGGTGACGGATGATCCGGACGGCGCGCGGGGGTGGATCAAGGAGCACTACGGGGTGGCGGGATCGCTTCCGGCGTACCGGGCGATCCTCGATCGCGGCGCGGCGAACGGACCCGAGGACACTGCGGTCGTGGGGGACGAGGACGAGGTCGCGCGGCAGCTGCGGCGGTTCGCCGAGGCCGGTACGACGGAGTTCATGGTGGCGCCGGTCGGTACGGCGCAGGAGCGGGCGCGCACGATCGCGTTCACGCACGCCGTGGCCGCCGGCTGAAGGGCTCAGGGTTTCCTCTCCTGGGGGTGGCTGCCGACGAGTTGGTAGCGGCGGTAGGCGTCGAGGGGGCGGTGCTTCTCGACGTACCCACCGTTCGGAGTGCGCATCATCTGGCCGGTCTCGAGGCCGGTGGTGGCGATCTGGAGGTCCCGGTCCTGCAGGCCGAGGCAGATGCGGCGGGCGATGGCGAAGCCTGCGGGTGGGCCGAGGATCAGGAGGACCTGGAAGGCGTGCAGCAGGGCGTTGACGGAGAGGTGGAACTGGATGGCGATGGTGTCCGCGCTGGCCGCGGCCCAGAGGACGCCGTAGAAGGTCATACCCGCGACGCCGATGCCGGTGCGGATCGGGTTGAAGCGCGGCCGCTCGAGGAGGTGATGGTTCCGGTGGTCGCGGGTGAACCGCTCTTCGATGAAGGGGTAGACGGCAACGAGTGCGAGGAACAACGTGCAGGCGGCGACCGGCAGCAGGACTGCCACGGTGACGGTCCTGCCCCACAGGACGAACTCCCAGCCGGGCGCGAGCCGGAGCGAGCCGTCGAGGAAGGCGAGGTACCAGGCCGGGCCGACTCCGGCGGAGGCGTTCGCCGGGTCGGCGGGGCCGTACAGCCAGATCGGGTTGATGGTGGCCGTCGCAGCCAGCAAGAGCGCGACCGCCGCGACGAAGCAGAACAGCCCGACACTCTTGACCGCGGCGACGGAGCCTCGGTGGCCGACGACGTTGTTCTCCGTGCGTCCAGGGCCGGCGTACTGCGCGGGCCGGTGCTTGAGCGCGAGGACCGCGCCGGCCACGAAGAGGACGACCAGTACGGCGGGCAGGACGTAGACGTGCAACGGGTAGAACCACGCGATCACGTCGCCCGGGAACTGCCCGCCGAACAGCAGCTCCGAGACGGCCGTGCCGACGAACGGCGTCGCTTTCAGGACACCGTCGAGTACGGCGAGGCTCATGCCGGACGCTAGGTCGTCGGGGAGCGAGGTGCCGGTGAGGGCCGCGCCCAGCATGGTGACGAGCAGGCCGAAGACCACGAACCACGCCAGGCGGCGCGGCCGGCGGAACCCACCGGTGAAGAACAGCCGCAGCAGGTGCAGCGTGATCGACGCCACCATCAGCAGCGTGGCCCAGTGATGAACCTGCCTCGCCAGCAACCCACCACGGACCTCGAAGCTGAGCTGGAGTGTGGAGTCCAGGGCCCGCGACATGTGGACACCGCGCAGCGGTGCGTACGGGCCGTCGTACACGACGTGCTCGACGGACGGGTCGTAGTACACCATCAGCACGAGGCCGCTGAGCACGATCACCACGAAGCTGTAGAAGGCGATCTGCCCGAACAACAACGACCACTGGTCGGGAAACACCCTGGCTCGCAGCTTGTCCAACGGACGGTCCATGACTCGCCCTCCCTGTCCTCCTGCTCGGCGCTCTTACCCGTATGACCCCACAGCCGCCCCGACTGTGACGCCCCGTGGCGCACCTCACGCCCGCGTGGCGCTGCATGATGTCTTCCGCCGGTCGCACAACAGATCAGCGGAACGCCGCGTCTTCAGGGGGACAGGCCGCGTTCCGCCGGCCTCTGACCAGGGAGTGCTCCTTGACCTTCGACGAATGGACCCATCGGGGCCTGCCGGCGTTGTTGCGCTTCGCGACCGTGCTGTGCGGCAGCCCGCACCTCGCGGAGGACGTCGTGCAGGAGGCACTCCTGAAGGCTCACCGGAAGTGGGAGCGGGTCGGCCAGGCGGACAGCATCGACGCGTACGTCCGGCGGATGGTGGTGAACGAGTTCTTGTCCTGGCGCCGGAAGTGGTCGCGGATCGTTCCGCGACCGGAGATCCGGGTGGACGAGACGGCGCCGGACCACGCGAACCAGCACGCCGATCGTGACGAACTGATCGCGCGACTGGCCAAGCTGCCTGCTCGGCAGCGGGCGGTCCTGGTCCTGCGGTACTACGGCGGTCAGTCCGACCAGGAGATCGCCGAGACTCTCGGCTGTTCCGCGGGCACCGTGCGTGGCTACGCGTCACGCGCCCTGGCCACCTTGCGAGTCGAACTCACTCCCACTCTCACCGGAGCCCACCATGCGTACTGAACACGATCTGCGCGATGCCTTCGACCACCTCGCGACCTCGGCCCCACACCCCGACGACATCCTGGCGAACCTGCCCAGCACCAGCCGCCGCCCGGTACGACGCGGCCGGACGCCGATGGTCGTCGGGGTCGTCCTCGCCACCGCGGCAGCCGCGGTCGCCATCCCATTGGTAGGGCAGGCCCGGCAGTCCGCGCCACCAGTGGCGGCGGAGCCACCGGCGACGAACCCCTGGTTCACCGGCATCACCGTCGACCTGCTGCCGGGGATGCGCTACAGCACGCAAGGCATCACCAGCACCGGGGATCACTCCGTCCTGATCGACACCGGCCGGCCGGAGCCGCGCTGCGGCGTCACGCGGTACCGTCCTGGCGGTTTCGACGTGAAGCAGATCCCGGCGGGCGCGACTCCGATCACCGTCGGGCAGAGCCGCGGCTTCCAGTACGGATCGGGCAAGAACCCCGACGGCACGCTCCGGCAGGGCGCGGTCGTCTGGTCGTACGCCGAGAACTCCTGGGCCCGCAGTGAGTGCACCAAGCCCACCACCTTCGAGTTCGACGCCGGCCAGTCGCTCGAGATCGCGCGGCGGTCCGTCTTCGGCCGGGCCGTGCTGCCCTCGCCGCTGCGCCTCACCTATCTGCCGGCCGGGTTCCGTCCGACCGGAGTGTCGGTGATCCGCCAGGATCCGCACCTGGCTGGCGTTCCGAAGCGGTTCGGTGTGTACGCGGCGAAGGGCGCGCCGGTGCCAGGGGTCGTCACCGCGGACAAGGACCAGGGGATCCGGATCGAGTACAGCGTGACCTCGCTCGCCGCGCCGTCGGGTACGACGTACCAGGTGGTCCACAGCCGGCCCGAGCTCGTCGTCACCGGCAACGGGTTCAAGCTCGTCATCAGCGTGCCGGCCACCCTGGCCGACGGCCGCGCCGAATTGGACAAGATCGCCGCGAACCTCGATCGCGCTCCGGTGCCGACCGATCCCCGCACCTGGTTCGACGCGGCCACCGCCCTTCCCTGACGCCGTCGCCAGGGCGCCCGGTTCTCCCGGGCGCCCCCTGGCGACGTCAGGGTGGAGGTCAGGTGGTGCGGTGGACTTCGTCCGCAAGCACGACGCTCCGGCCGCCTGAGCCGTCGGCCGGGTCAGGTGGTCGGTTTGGGCGAGGGGACGAGCAGGAGTGCGAGTACGGCGGTGACCGCGGCGGTGATGGCGGCGAAGGTGTAGCCCCTGGTGAAGCCGGTGGTGGTGGCGCCGGTGAGGCTGGCGGCGGCGAGGCTGGAGACGACGGCGACGCCGAGGGCGGCGCCGAACTCGTGGAAGGTGCTGAGGAGGCCGGAGGCGGTGCCGGCCTCGTGGTGGCCGATCTGGGAGAGCGTGGTCACCGACGAGGCGACGAAGGCCGCGCCGATCCCGGCGGCGCCGATGCTGATGCCGGCCACGACGGCGACCGGGCCGTCCCAGAGTGCGGCGACCGCCGTACCGGCCGCGGCGATCAGCAGGCTGGTCACCGCGACCTTGCGGACGCCCGCGCCGCCGATGGCGCGGCCGGCCAACTGGGCGCCGAGGATTGTCGCCACGGCCACCGGGAGGAACAGCAGGCCGGTCCGCAGGGCGCCGTAGCCCTGGTGGTGCTGGAGGTAGAACGAGCCGAGGAAGAAGACCGCGATCATCAACGCCGTCGCGACCAGGATCAGGAGCGTACCCGTGGCCACCGGGCGGCGGGTCAGGATCCGCAGGTCCATCAAGGGCGACTTGCTGGCGCGCTGCACCAGCGCGAACACGGCGTACAGAACGATCGCACCCGCGAGGGTTCCGAGCGTCCGGCCGCTGAGCCAGCCCCGGTCGCCCGCGTTGATCAGCGCGTAGATCGCCGTACCGGTCCCGGCGGTCACCAGAAGCGCACCCGGTACGTCGAGCCGGGCTCGCTGGCCTGTCGGCAGGTCACCGCGCAGCGTCCGGCTCAGTACGACGAACACGGCGATGCCGATCGGGACGTTGATGTAGAACACCCACTGCCAGCCCGGCCCCGCGGTCAGCAGCCCGCCGAGCAGTACGCCGATCGCCGAACCGCCGCCACCCAGGGCGGACCAGATCCCCAGCGCCTTGTTGCGTTCCTCGCCCTCGAACGTCTTGGTCACCACCGACAGCGCGGCCGGCGACAGCATCGCCGCACCGATGCCTTGGGCAACTCGGCCCGCGATCACCGTGGTGGCGTTGTCGGCCAGGCCCGTGACCAGCGACGCCACGGTGAACACGAGCAGCCCGGTGAGCACCACCCGGCGGGCGCCGAACAGGTCCGCCGCCCGGCCACCGAGCAGCATCAGCCCGCCGAACATCAAGGTGTACGCGCTGACGACCCAGGTCAGGGTGTCGCGCGCGAGGCCGAGGTCGGTGCCGATGTGCGGCAGCGCGATCGCGACCACGGTCACGTCCAGGATCAGCATGAACTGGGCGACGCCCAGCACCGCCAGCAGGCGCCAGCGGCGGGGATCGGCGATCTGCTCCGCCACGAGATTCTCCAAATCCGAACAGTGGTGTACGAGTTAGGTGCGCTACAGTAACTCGTACACCGGTGTTCGACAAGAGGAGATGGTGTGACCGCGACTCCGACCAGACGAGCCGACGCGCAGCGCAGTATCGAGGCGATCCTCGAGGCCGCGATCCGTTCGCTGGGCCGGAACCCGGAGGCCAGCGTCAGCGAGATCGCCAAGGCGGCCGGCGTCGGGCGGGTCACCGTCTACGGTCATTTCCCGAACCGCGCCGACCTGATCGAGGCCGCGATGACGCGCGCCATCGCCGACGGTCACGCCGGGCTGGAGGCGGTGGACCTGTCCGGCGATCCGCGCGACGCGCTCGCCCGCCTGATCGACTCGAGCTGGCAGCTGGTGAACCAGTCGCGCTCACTGCTGATCGCGGCTCAGGACGTTCTCCCGCCCCGCAGGATCCGCGAGCTGCACGCCGGTCCGGCCGAGCGGATGGAGCGCTTGGTCGAGCGCGGCCGCGACGAAGGTGTGTTCCGCACCGACCTGGCCACCGCGTGGCTGGTCGCGGTCCTGCACAGCGTCATGCACGGCGCCGCCGACGAGATCGCCGCAGGCCGGTTGACGGCTGACGAGGCGGCCGGTCACATCACAGCCACCGTGCTCGCGGCCTTCACGCCGCCGAGCTGAAGGGCGCCCGGTCTTACCGGACGCCCTTCATCGTCTACAGCGCGCGACGCAAGGTGATCGTCACGTGCCTCGTCCCGGACGGCAGCCGGACCTTGCCGGCCGCCTGATCGACAGTGGCGCCCTTGACCGACACCTGAGCAACGTTGTTCCTCAAACCCGGCAGTTCCACGCTGTACGCCGAAACGTCCCGCACGTCGCCGCTCAGCTGGATCGTCACCCGCTTGCCGGATGTCGTCAGCCGGTAGCCGATCCGGCCGCCGTTCGTGACCGGGTAGCGATCCAGCCCGATCTTCTGCCGGCTGCGGATCCACTCGTTCGGCACCCCACGCCCGATGATCACAGTCCCGTCGGCTTTCTCGGCGATCAGCGAGTCGAACAGCACCTTGGTCGCGGTCGACTGTCCCCACATGTGCTGGTTCGAGCCGCCACCGCCGCGGGCGTGGTCGATGTCCCACGGCGAGCTGGCGCTCGGGTAGTCGACGCCTTCCCACCAGCCGAACGGCCCACTCATCGTCTTGTCGATCATGTACTGGTACGCCTTGATCCCGAGATCGCGGTACTGCTCACCCCGCAGCGCGGCGCTGCCGTACCCGGCGTTGTAGGCACTGGAGTAGTACCCGTGCGGATAACCGCCGAAGTTGTAGATCGACTCCGACACCCCCGCCCGCCGTTCGAACCCGTGCGTGTACGTGTCGTCGATCTTGTCGAACATCGTCCCGGTCTGCCGCGCGCCGAACAGGTACCCGTCCCACGCCCACCGGCCGAACAGGAACATCGACGCCCAGTTCGCGTCCCGGGGATCCTTGCGCGGCCCGGTCTCGTTGGGTTCCACCATCGAGATCGGCAGGTAGTCGAGGTCGTACTGCGCCATCGTCTGCTCGATCCGCGCGGTCGCGACCTTCAGCAAATCGTCGTACTCGGCCTTGGCCCAGGCCGCCTCCTGCGTCTCGCCGAGCGCGTTCGCGAGATACCGGTACGTCGTGAGGCCGGCCAGCGCGGACCAGTTGTCGATCGTCCAGTAGCCGAGCGAGTCGATCGCGACGGTCTGCTTGATGATCCCTGTGCCGCCGTCGATCCGGTCGGTCTCGACCGTGTGGGTGTTCTTCTTGATCGTCTCGAACTGCTGCCGGACGAACGCCTTGTCGCCGGTGCGCTGCAGGTAGAGCGCGTACGGCCAGCTGTACTTCCACTTGGCGTCGTCGTACTGGAGCTGGGCCGGCAGCGTCGCCAGGTAGTCCTTCGCGTAGGTGAAGTCGCCGATCGTGAGCAGCGTGGCGACGATGCCGATCGTGTCGTGGTCGAACATCTCGTCGTAGCCGTTCTCGCCGACGTGCAGCTCCTTCTTTCCCGCGATGTCGTCGCGGATGATCAGCGTGTAGATGTACCCGGCCTTGTACGCGTTGACGAGCCGCTGGTCCGGCAGGTCGGTGATGTTCGCGATGGCCGACAGCCGCGAGTTCCAGTAGCCGCGCATGTGGGCGTAGTGCTGGTCGAACCCACCGAGCTTGCGCAGCTGGGTCGCACTCGGCCACTCGTACGTCGCACCGAACCGATCGGCGGCGACGGCATAGTCCCGGACGACGGTCTTGCGGGCGCCGATGGTCGTCACGGCCGGCTCGGCCGCGGCGTTCAAAGGCGTCAGCAGGCTGGACACGCGGGGGAGTCGAGCCTGCGCCGCGGTCGTGTTGGTGACGGTCATCCGCGAGTAGGCGACCTCGAAGCGGTTGCCTCCGACAACGACCAGGTCGGCGAAGTTCTCCACCGTGACCTTCAGGCCGTCCTTCGCGTACTCGCTGACGAACGCCGGCAGGTAGCCCTCGGCGTTGGTCCACTTGATCTTGCCCGGGATGTTCGCGACGCCGAACGTGATCATCGCGTCGCCCCGGCTGCGCAGCTTGTAGCTGCCGTCGATGAACGCGATCGGCGCGTGGAGGTCGCCCTCCCAGCCGAACGACGAGGTGAGGCCGGGGTTCGTCACGCTGGTGTACTCGGCACCGGCCGCGGAGGCGACGGCGTCGTCGTACGCGGCGCGAAGCAGGACGTAGGCCAGGCGGAGCTGGTCCCGCTGCGCGGAACTGTCGGCGAGCGTCGCCTTCGCGGAGGCGACCTCGTCGGTGAGTTGCCGTTGCGCGGCGTCGCCCGCGTTGACCAGATCGGCGGCCGCGATGCGGCCGAGCAGCGACGTCGTCAGCCTGCGAAACCCGTCGGCGGAGGCATCCGCAACTGTCACACCGGCGAGCGTCACGTTGCCGGACGGGTCGGTCTTCCGGTTCAGCTGCGTGCTGATCCGGGCGGAGTCGCCGGCGCCGAGCGTGAGCTCGAACAGCCGCGTCACCGACGGGCCGTTGCTGACCAGGTCCGAGCTCACGTACGCCGGAGAGCCGTTGACGGACACCGAGACCGTCGCCGACGCCCGCCACACGCCCGACACGAACCGGATCGTTCGCGGGTTCGGGGCCGCCGCGACGGTGAGGTCGTAGCCGTACGGGCCGGTGAGGTCGACGTCCGGATCGGTGCCGTTGGCAAAGAAGATGCCGCCGGCGCGGGTGGCCGGCTGCGTCGTGGCCGGCGTGCCGTTGGTCCACGAGTAGCTGACCGGGTTGTCGTTCTGCGCCCCGATCTCGGCGCCCTGCTGACGGTTCGTCACTGCCAGGCTCGCTGGTCCGCCGGCCTTGCGGTTGATCGTCGCCCCGTTCAGGTGCAGCCAGTCGTCAGGCCCGTCGGCGGTCAGGTCGAGAGCGGCCGGGACCGCGGTCGACGTGAAGGTCTGCTCCGGTGAGAGTGCCACGGCGGACAGCGAGAGGTTCCCGTTCGCCGTGAGCTTCTCGGTGAACTTCGTGGTGATGACGACCCCTTCACCAGGGCGGATCGTCACCGTGTACCGCTTGGCCGCCGCGGTGCCGCTCGCGCCGATCGAGGTCGCGTACGGCGTACCGTCTCCGTCGGCCGCGGCGACGGTGACCGTGCCGCGGGCCTGCCAGATGCCACCGACGACCACGAGGCGGCGGACCGAGTCCGCGGCGGGGACGGTGATCCGGTAGCCGGCGTCGTGCCCGGTCGTCGGGCCGACGGTCGTGTCGTCGTAGTGGAAGACGCCACCGGTGGTGACACCGGCAGTCGACGAGGTGGTCGTTCCGTCGGACCACCGGAACGCCAGCGGGCTGTCGCCGAGCGTGGTCCGGCCGGCGGCGGGGTTCAGGTCGTCCACGGTGATGGAAGGCGTGACGGCGGCCTTGCGCTCGATGGCGTCGCCGGTCACGTGGACCCAGTCCTGCGCGCCGTACGTGGTCAGGTCCATCACGCCCGCGGAGGCGGTGCCGCCGGCGAGGTTCTCGGTGGTCACGACGAACGGGTCGGCGGGCGGGGGCGCGGCTGGTGCTGCTGGCAACGAAACGATTGCGGGCAGCAGCAGCGCTCCCGCGACGACGGCTACGAACAGCCTGGGTCGGGGCCTCATCTTGTGTCCCTTCAGGGTGTTGCTGTGGACGGGCGTGGTCCTGGCAGGCTGGATCCCCGGACGATCAGGTCCGGCTGCAGCAGGACGTGCTGGGGCTCGCGGGGATCGCCCGCGATCAGGTTCTCGACCGCCTGGATCAGCTGGCGGCCGACCACGTCGATCGGCTGGCGCAGCGTGGTCAGGCCGGGGCTGACCAGAGCAGCGGTGGGGGAGTCGTCGAAGCCGGTGACGGCCACCTCGACGCCTGGCCGCAGCCCTCGCTCGTGCAGGGCCCGCAGTACGCCGAGCGCGAGGGTGTCGGACGCGCAGACCAGCGCGGTCGCGGGCTGCGGCGCGTCGAGCATGCGGTGCGCGGCCTGGCGGCCGTCCTCGAGCGTGTCGGCGACCGCTGCCTGCAGGTCGGTCTCCAGTCCTCGCTCACGGCACGCTTCGAGCCAGCCCTCCCGGCGTTCCTGCCCGATCTCCGACTCGGCGAGCCAGCCGACGTGACCGATCCGGCGGTGTCCCTGCGCCGCGACGTGCTCGGTCGCGGCCCGGGTCCCCGCGCGGCCGTCGACGTCCACCCAGGCGAGCGAGTCGTCACCGTCCCAGGACCGGCCGAACGTCGCGAACGGCACGCCCCACGACCGGAGCGCGGCGATCCGGTCGTCGTTGCGATGGGTCTCGGCCAGTACGAACGCGTCGACGGGCGTCTTCTTCAGCAGGTCCCGGTACGCCTTGATCTCCTCGGTCGAGCCTTCGCCCTCGGCGTGGCACAGGATCAGGTGGTACCCGGCCTCGACCGCCGAGCGGTTGAGCGCGTACAGGAACTCGTCCATCAGCAGCGAGGCCTTGTCCGGGCGCGACGGCCGGACCTTGAAGGCGATCAGGTGCGAGCTGCGGTTGCGCAGCGCCCGCGCCGAGAGGTTCGGCTCGTACCCCAGTTCGGCCACGGTCGCGAGGATCCGCTCCAGCGTCGCCGGCGCCAGCCGGTCCGGGTTGTTGAGCGCGTTGGAGACCGACTGCGCCGAGACCCCGGCCCGCTGCGCCACCTGGCTGAGCGTGACGTGCCCGTGCGGCACGGGCCCCCGGCTGACCGGCTGGGATTCCATCGGCGCCTCCACCAGAGCGTATTAACGTTAAAGTTCACCGCACGCTACTGACCACTCCGTACGCCGTCAAGAGCGTAAGTCGAGGCTTTTAACGCTAGAACTGTCAGTCGGTCATGACATCGTGGCGCGATGGTGATCGAGATTCGGCCGGCAGTGGAGTTCGAGGACGTCCGAGCGGTGCTCGGCCCGAAGTCGCCGACGTCGAACGTGTGCTGGTGCCTGAGCTACCGGATCCCGTCGAAGCTCAACAACGAGCTGCAGGGTCCGGCCCGGGGTGAGTACGTCGCCGAGCTGTGCAAGGCCGAGCCGGCCCCCGGCGTCCTGGCGTACGACGGGGAGACGCCGGTCGGCTGGGCGGCGATCGCGCCCCGGTCCGAGACGTCGTTCGCCCGGAACCGGAAGATCCCGCACGTCGACGACCTGCCGGTCTGGTCGCTGTGGTGCGTCCGCGTCCGGCCCGGTCACCGCAAGCAGGGCATCTCGCACAGCCTGATCACCGGCGCCGCCGAGTTCGCCCGGGAGCAGGGCGCGCCGATCGTCGAGGCCTACCCGCTGGACAACGGCGACGTGAAGGTCGACCTGACCATGGCGTACGCCGGCCTCCGCAAGAACTTCGAACGCGCCGGCTTCACCAAGGTCGCCGACACCGACTCGGTCCTGGCCCGCCACCCGCGCGTGCTGATGCGCCTCGACCTGCGCTGACCCCTACGGCTGGAAGACCGCCCGCAGCCGCTCCCACCTGCCGGCCCGGGCATACACCGGTACGACGTCCAGCGGCACCTCACGGACCATGCGCCCGGTGCCGGCCGGCTCACCGGTCCAGACGTCGATCCAGTCGCCGGCAGGGAGGTACGTCGTCCACACCGTCGCGCCGGGCTCGAGGACCGGGTTGATCAGCAGGTCGTCGCCGAGCAGGTACTGGTACGGGTGGTTCCACACCTCCGGGTCGTCGGCGTGGTCGAAGAAGAGCGGGCGCATCAGCGGGCGGTCGGTGCTGATGGTCCGCGCGGCCTGCTCGGTCAGGTAGGGGACGAGGCGCTCGCGCAGTTCGGCGTACGCGCGGAAGAGAGGGACGACCCGGTCGTCGCCGGTGGTCTCGGCGACGTGCCACGGGGTGCGGTCGCGGAGCGGAAGCTGGTGGTGGTTGAACTCCGAGTGGTACTGCATGATCGGCAGGAAGACCGACGCGGCCGCTGCGCGCAGGTAGAGCTCGGAGTCGGGTACCGGGCCGGAGAAGCCGGCCAGATCCCAACCCCAGTAGACGATTCCGCACGAGGCGGCCGTCAGCCCCGCGGTCACGGACGAGCGGAACGCTTCCCAGGTCGAGTCCTCGTCGCCCGCCCAGTAGATGCCGTGCGCCTGCGAGCCGGTGAAGCCCGAGCGCGAGAAGGTGACCGGCGCCTTGCCGGCCGAGCGGAGCAGGTCGCCGAAGGTCCGGGCGTAGTGCACCGGGTACAGATTGTTGCCCTCGTCACCGAGTTTGCCGTCGGCGTAGACGAGGTCGTGCCCCCAGGCGTGCTCGCCGCCGTCGGTCTTGAAGCCGTCGACGTCCAAGTCCTCGACCAGGTAGCGCCGCTTGTCCGTCCACCAGTCGCGGGTGCGCTGCACCGAGAGGTCGGGCATCAGCGCCTGCGGGAACCACCAGCCGCGGTTGTGGTACGCCGTACCGTCCGCCTCCAGGACGGCGTGACCGTCGCGTACCATCGCCTCGGCGTCGGCCGCGACCTGCCCGGTGCTGAACTCGGTCTTCTGCAGCGGGATCTGCCACAGGATCACCTTGATCCCGCGCGCGTGCAGGTCGTCGATCATCGCTTTCGGGTCGGGCCAGGCGCCGTCCGCCCGGTACGCGAAGTCGGCCGCCGGGTGCGCGCTGCCGTCAGCGGTCACGTCGTACCTCGCGTCACGCCAGATCGTGATGCCCTCTTCGTCGCTCCAGGCCTCGATCACCACCGCGCCGACCGGGATCGCCAGGTCCCGGTGCGCGTCCATCCGGGCCGTCACCAGCTCCTGGGTGTTCCACTCGTTGCCCGAGGCCCACAACCGGAACACCCACGACGGCAGCTCCTCGGCCCGGCCGACCTCGTCCAGGAAAGCCTTCAGCACCTCGGTCGCCGAGCCCTCGTAGATGCCCAGGTCAACCACCGGTTCATCGCCCAGAGCAACTTCCACCGTCAGCTGACGGTCGTCCGAGGAGTACCAGGTCCGCCGAGAAGTCCGCACATGGAATCCCCAGCCGCTGCCGGAGCTGTCCACCACGTGCGCGAACGGCATCGGCAGGTACGTCCGCCCGTGCACGCCCTGCGACTTGTACTGCTCGAACACCACGGCATCCAACGACCTCCCGCGCTGATCCAGTCCGTCGTACCGCTCGCCGAACCCGACCAGGTGATCGTCCGGCCCGAGCGCGAAGGAGAACCGGGCCCGGTGCACACCCTCCGCCGAGGTCAGCCACTCGACCCCTTGCACCCGCCCGTCACCCCCACGGATCTCGCCACCGGACGAGACCCATGCAGCAGGCGAGGCCTCGAACCACTCGGTGGTCTCGCCCCCGGCGTGGAAGCGGTACTTCACCGGCTCCGTCACCGGGGGAGTGAGCACCGACCACGCGCCGTCCGCCCCGAGCGACTTGGCCTGCGCCTCGCTCAGGTGCCCTTCGCCGCCGGCCAACGCGGCAGCGTCCGCGGCCGCCGCGGACCCTCGCTCCATCGGGAGTTCCACCGAACCCCACTCGCACACCACCCGCTCCGCGTCGGGCGCGACGACCCCGAGCCGGACGGGCTCGCCGGTCAGCGGAAGCACGGGGACACGCTGGTCGGGCGAGGAGGCGTAGGGGTGCTCGATGCCGTACGGCCGGTGCGTGAGCATCAGACGTCCTTTGCGGTGATGCCGAGTTCGTCGGCGAGGATCAGGTACATGCCGTGGGACCAGAGCAGCGGGCTGGCGACGGATCCCCAGCGGGCGATCCACTCGCTGCGCGAGTCGGGGTGCAGCAGGTGGTGGTCGACCTGCTCGGGCAGGTCGCCGTCGTCGTTGACCTGGTCGGCGATCCAGCGAAGGTGCCGCCACGCACCGACGGTGTCGCCGGCCGCGGCCAGGTTCCAGCCGAGGAGGGCGGACAGCAGGATCCACTGTCCGCCGCCGTAGAACACGTCGGCCGTGAAGCGGTGTACGCCGCCGTCCACGTCGAGATCCCGTACGACGGCCGCGAGCGTCGTACCGGCAACTGAGGAGCCGGGAGCAACCAGTCTGAACGGGACGATGCACGAGGGCAACGATCCGTCGACGGCCGAACTCCCGAGCCACTTGGTCAGATGGCCGTCATGCGTGCCCTCGGCATCGACCAGCGAACGGATGCGCTCGGCAACCTCCAGCACCGGCACCGACGTGTACGGCGCGATGGCAACCAGCCCGCCGTAGATCGCGCCGAGCGTCGACACGTGCCGGTGCTCGACGTGCTCCTCCCACCAGTCGTAACAAGGCCGGTCCCAGAAGGCGACCAGGTAGTCCACCGCGACGTCGATCCCCGCCTGCCACCGGTCCAGCGACAGCCCGTGCCGATCGGCATGGGCGACGACGGACCACAGCCACAGCCCGTACCCGTCGGTCTGGAAGTCCCACCACGGGTCGGAGCCGTCCGACCCGTCGAAGGTGAACCGGGTCGGCAGCATCGCCTCGTTCGACGGCGCGTCGGACGCGCGCAGCGCGTCCACCTGCGCGCGGCGACGACACAGGGCGCCGTGCACCCAGTCGTGGAACCGCCCGGCCGACACGACGTCGCCGTACCGGGAGATGCCCTCGGCGGTGAACGAGCCGTCCCGCAGCCACGCGTACCCGCGGTACGCCGAGAAGGTCGGCGCGGCGGGGTACGCGCCGCCGGGATCCTGATGCCGAGTGATCACGGCGTGGCTGCGCTCGGCCAGCGAGCGCAACCCGGCGAGCTCGTTGAGGTCGGGGGCGGAGGTGGAGATCATCGCGTCCTTCACTTCTTCAGCAGGCCGTTGACCTTGGTCTGGGCGTCGGCGAGCGCCTTCTCGACCGGCTTGCGGCCGGCCGCGGCGGAGGTGAGTTCCTGGGTGACCAGGTCCTGCATCTCCTGCTGGCGCTCGATCACCGGCGGCAGGACGGTGTCCTCCAGCGCGGTGAACACGGCCTTGCGGTTGGCCGGCTTCTTCTGGTCGAGGTACGGCGCGAGCTTGGTCTCGTCACCGACCGGCGGCAGCTCCCACGAGCTCGCGAGGCGGGTCTTCGTGGTCTCGTCGGACGAGGCCAGGAAGGTGACCCACTTCTGCGCGGCCGCGGCGTTCTTCGACGCGGCCGACACGACCAGCCCGTTGACGAACATCGCCGACGCCTTCTTGGTGTTGCCGGGCTCGACCACGACGTCCCAGTCGAACGGCGCGTCGGCCATCGCGGAGAACATCCAGATCCCGGTGTGCCACATCGCCAGCTTGCCCGACTTGAACAGCTTGGAGTCGAAGTCCGGCGTACCAGCGCCGTCCGCCTCGGTCGGCATCGTCGTGCCGACCTTGTCGATCAGGAACTTCGCCGCCTCGACGCCGGCGGGGGAGTTGAACGTCGCCGCTGACCGGTCTGCGTTGAGGAGCTCGCCGCCGTTCTGGGCGAGCACCTTGTAGAACTCGTTGTACGACACCGGCTGGTAGTCGCCCCAGACCTTCGCGCCCTTGTCGGTCAGCTTGGCGGCCGCGGCCTGCTCGTCCTTCCAGGTCCAGTCCGCGGTCGGCTCGGCGACGCCGGCCTTCTTGAACAGGGCCTTGTTGTAGAACAGGACGACGTTCGAGAACGACTCAGGGACGCCGTACTGCTTGCCGTCGGCATTGAACGCGTCGTACAGCGACTTCTTGTAGACCGAACCGTCGACGTCCTTCAGCTCGGCGAGCGAACCGTTCGAGGCATAGGTGACGAAGTTCTCGTAGTTCAGCTCGAACGCGTCGGCCGCGGTGCCACCGGCGACCGAGGTCTGCAGCTTGGTGAAGTAGTCGGCGTACGGGACCGTCTCGACCTGGACGGTGATGTCGGGGTTGGCGGTCTGGAAGGCGTTGACGATCGCCGTCAGGTCCTTCTCGTGGCCGTCGTTGGACGAGAAGTTCAGGTAGCGGACGACGGACTTGCCCGCCGGTGCCGCCGCTTCCTTGGTGGCCGAGCCCTGGCCGCAGGCGGTCAGCGCGAGCGCCGCGGTCACCCCGACCGCCGCGAACTTGAGTAGACGCATGATGGTTGTTCCCCTCACTTGATGCCGGTGTGTGCGACACCGGCGATGATGTGGCGCTGCGCGAGCAGGTAGACGATGGCGATCGGCACGATCGAGACGACGGACCCCGCCATCACGACGTCCCACTGGGTGGTGAACTGGCCCTGCAGGGTGGACAGGCCGAGCGGGAGCGTCATGAACTCCGGCGACCTGATCACCACCAGCGGCCAGAGGAAGCTGTTCCAGCTGCCCATGAACGCGAAGACCGCGACGGTCGCCAGCGCCGGCCGGATCAGCGGCAGCACGATGGTGGTGAAGATGCGCAGGTGCCCCGCGCCGTCGATGGTGGCCGCCTCGTCCAGTTCCAGCGGTACGGCGGTGACGGCCTGCCGGAGCAGGAACACCCCGAACGCCGAGGCGATCGTCGGGGCGAGCAGCGCGAAGTACGTGTCCTGCAGGTTGAGCGTCTTCATCTCGATGAACAGCGGCACGACCAGCACCTGCAGCGGCACCATCAGCGTGGCCAGGTAGAACCCGAACACGACGTTCTTCAACGGGAAGTGCAACCGGGCGAACCCGTACGCCGCCATCGCGCCGGTGACCAGTTGCAGCAGCGTGGAGGCGATCGCGATGCCGAGCGAGTTCAGCATGATCCGCCACATCGGGATCGCGTCGAGCAGCGTGCGGTAGGCGTTCAGGGTCGGGTCGTCGACGACGAGCTTCGGGCCGTCGGCCAGCGAGCCCTCCGGCGTGATCGAGGTGATCACCGTCCACAGGAACGGGAAGAGCATGATCACCGCGCCGGCCAGGACGGCGGCGTACAGGGCGAGCTTGGCCGGGAGTGAGCGGGTGTCACGCATAGTGCACCCACCGGCGCTGGCCGCGGATCTGGACCACGGTGATCACCAGGATCACGGCGAACAGGATCCAGGACAGGGCCGACGCCTCACCGGCGCGCCCGTAGCGGAAGGTCAGGTCGTAGATCTGCCCGACGACCACCTGGCTGGACCCGGCCGGGCCGCCCCCGGTCATCACGTAGACCTGGTCGAACACCTGGAAGCCGTTGATCAGCGAGATCACCACCACGAAGAAGGTCGACGGGGACAGCAGCGGGAGCGTGACCCGCCAGAAGCGTTGCCAGGCACTCGATCCGTCGACCTTCGCCGCCTCGTACAGGTCACTCGGGATGGCCTGCAGGCCGGCGAGCAGGATGACCATCACGAAACCCAGGTCCTTCCAGGCCGACGAGAGGATCACCGCGGGCAGCGCCCACTGCGGATCGGTCCACCAGCCCGGCTCGGGCAGGCCGATCGCGCCGAGCACCTGGTTGACCAGGCCGTTGCTGGGGTTGAGCAGCCACTTCCAGACCAGCGCGACGACGACCCAGCTCGTCACCACCGGCAGGAAGTACGTCGCCCGCAGGAACGAGCGGCCCTTCAGTTTCTGGTTCAGCGCGAGCGCGAGGGCCAGGCCGCCGACGTACACGAGTGGCAGGTAGCCGGCGACGTAGATCAGCGTGTGCAGGAAGACGCGGCGCGTCATCTCGTCGCCGAGCAGGTTGGCGTAGTTGCCGAGGCCGACCCACTCCATCGGGGAGATCAGGTTCCACCGGTGCAGGCTCACCCACAGCGACGAGACCATCGGGATCAGCGTGAAGATCAGCAGCGGGACCGCGCTCGGCAGCAGGAAGAACAGCACCCAGCCGAGCTTCTTCCAGCTGCCCGGCTTGCGGCTGCGCGCCGTCCGGGCCGGCTTCGCGTCGGTCTTCACGGCGTCCCCATCCGGACCCTGACCAGGCGGCTCTGCTCGCCACCGTTGCCGGCCGAGTCGAACGGGGACGTCAGCACCAGCGACGCGGCCCCGCGGGCCCACTGGTCCTCCGTCCACGGTTCCACCACGACCGGGACGTCTTTGCGGGCCGGAAGCAACGATCGCCGGAACGACGGCTCGAACCCGGTCTGCCAGAACTCCCATCCGTCCACCCCCTCACCCATCAGCACTACCACCTCGGGGTCGACGGTGTGGATCACCCCGGCGAGCGCCCGTCCGAGCATCGCGCCGGCCTCCGCGAAGACCTGCCCGGCGGCCGTGTCGCCGGTCGTTGCCGCGCGCACCAAGGTGGAGATGGTGCCGCGCGGTCCGATCGCCTTCCGGGCGCGCGCCGTACGCACGATGCCCGCGGCACCGATGTACGCCTCCAGGCAGCCGGTCGAGCCGCAGGTGCAGGGCGGCAGCTCGCCGTCGCTCCAGACCGGGATGTGGCCGATCTCCCCGGCGCCGCCGTTGGCGCCGCGATAGATGCCGCCGTCGACGACGATGCCGCAGCCGATCCCGCGCCCGATCGTCACCACCAGGTACGACGAATGGTCGCGCCCGATCCCGTACAGCCGCTCGGCCGCGGCCAGCGTGTTCACGTCGTTGTCGACCAGCACCGGAGTGTCGAGCGCCGCGCGCAGCGTCGGCCCGACCGGGGCGGCCCGCCAGCCCAGCGTGGGGGCGTCGACGATGCCGGACGCCTGCGCGTCCACCGACCCCGGTACGCCGACGCCGACGCCGAGCAGGCGGTCGTCGAGCGCGGCGATCTCCTGGGCGAGCACCTGCCCGAGCCGGGTGATCGCGTCGTCGGCGGTAGGGTCGTACTCGTGCTCGGACGACGACCGCACGGTCCCGTCCAGCTCGACCGTCACCACGGCCACGTGGTCCGCGGTCACCTTGGCACCGAGCGCGACACCCGCGTCGGCGACCAGCCCGAGCAGCCGGGCCGGCCGCCCGCCCTTGGACGGCACGGACTCCAGCTCCTCGACCAGCCCGCGGGCGATCAGGTCCTTGGTCACCTGCGTGACGGTCGCCGGGCTCAATCCGAGCGCCCGGGCGATCTCCGCCCGCGACGTCGGCCCCTGCGTCCCGAGCAGCCCGACAACACCCGACGGCACCAGATCGCCACGGGGGATCGGACCTTGGGCGTTGACCACGCGGTGCTCCTTCGGCGACGACGGGAGGGCTTAGTTCGGCACTAAATTTAGTGAGAAACTAAGCCCGGCCCGAGACGCTGTCAAGAGGGCGCGGAAGGGGTGGCGCACAGTACCGTCCGGGTCACCCGCGGTACGGTCCTGGGCGTCGCGTCAGGGGGTGTGGCAGGGGCCGCAGATCTGGTGTGGGTGGAGGACCGGGCCGATGCCCGGAGCTGCTTGGGTGCCCGCGAAAGCGAGGACCGCGGCAGCGGCGGCAGGGGCGTTCTCGCCGGTGCCGGACATGCGGGCGGCGATCATGCCGGCGACCAGGGGAGTGGAGAAGGACGTGCCGCTCCAGTTGGCCAGGCCCGCGAAGTGGCGCTCCTCGTACGGCTCCTCCTCGCAGGTGTACTTGCCGGTCCCGAACGCGTTCACCAGCTCCTCGCCGGGGGCGTAGACGTCGACCCAGTGGCCGTAGTTGGAGAAGTGGGCGCGGGTGTTGCCGTCCGCGGACAGCGCACCGACGCCGATCGTCCAGGTGTACGCCGCGGGGAACGTCGGCAGGTGGGTCTCGTCGTTGCCGGCGGGCGCGAGCACGGTGACGTTCAGGTGCCGCAAACGCCTGCGGTAGAAGGCGTCGAAGGTGTGCAGCGGCAGGTGGTGGCGGGTCGCGCCGTCGAACTCGCAGACGATGATGTCGGCGCCGAGGTCGAGCAGGTCGCTCATCCGCTGGATGATCTCGTGCTCGTAGGCCATCCCGCCGTACAGCCGCCAGTCGATCTCCTTCGCGCGCTTGACGCAGACCTCCGCCTTCGGTGCCGTGGTGCGTACACAGCCGGCGACGAAGGTCCCGTGGCAGGAGTAGGCGCCGATGGGGTTGCCGGGCAGGGCGGCCGGATCGGGGTCGCCGTACACGCCCTCCATCCACGGCCACTGGTGCGTCGTCGCCTCGACCAGACCGCCGTCCACGACTCCGACCAGGACTCCGCGGCCGTCCCATCCGTGCTTGCCGCAACAGATCCCGCTGTTGATCGCCGGCACCGGCGCCGCCGAGCTCGAAGGCACCTCCGCCGGTTCCGACGCCGGGCAGGGGTGGCCGTTGCCGTTCAACGGGAGCGCGGCGCACGGCCGGGCCACGCCCTCACCGATCGACCGGTCGACCCGCGCCAGGACGTTCGGCGTCGACAGGGAGTCGTTGTCGTCGTAGCGGCCGTTCGGTTCGCCGGGGAACTCGCGGCCGCCGTACCCGCCGCCCTTGCCCGCCCCGACCGAGCGGGCGGTCCGGCCGTAGCGCCAGACCAGGCCGGTGACACCGTCGATCACCGGCAACCGGTCGATCGCCACGTTCTCGGGGATGATCGGGCCAGCGGGGTCCTCCTTCTGGCGGTCGGCCGGCTCCTCACGCAGCGCGCCGAGCACCAGTTCGATGTCCTCGGTCCGGACGAGCATCGTGTCGCGGCGGTAGAAGTACTCGGCGTACCCGAGCTCCTCCCAGTTGTACGGGTGCACGGCCGTGGTGCCGAACCACCGCTCGTTGCCCGGACCCGGATCCTTGCCGTCGCGGTCTTCGATGATGAGGCGCAAGGCGTCCTTGAGACGTTGGTCGGCCGGCATGGTGGTTCCTCTCGACGGTGAAAGTTGCGGGGTCGGGCGTACTACGATCTGAGGACGTCCGGGGAGGGGAGGGCGGCCTGTGGCCGTCGACATCGAGGACCTGCAGGCGCTCGCGCTGTCGCGGCCCACCGATGCGCTGAGGATCGCGCGGGACGTGCTCGCGAATGCGCCGTCGGACGCGGAGGCCGCCGCGGCTCACCAGGCGGTGGGCGTGGTGCACCGCGATTTCGGTGACATCAAGGAGGCGGTGGCCGAGCTCAGGTCGGCGTACCGGTACGCGCGCAAGGCCGCCGATCCGGATCGCGAGGCGGACATCCAGGCGAGCCTGGGCGTCGCGCTGGTGATGGCCGGCCGGACCGACCGTGGGGTCGCGATGCTCGACGCGATCGTGCCGGGCCGGACCGGGGTGCAGGCCGGCCGGATCCTGATCCGCCGCGCCTGGGTCAACGGCGCGTTGCTCGGCCGGTTCGACGAAGCCCTCGTCGACGCCGAGCAAGCGGTCGCGTTGCTGAGCGACGCCGGCGACCTGGTGTGGGAGGCCCGGGCGCTGACCCACCGGGCGATGGTGCTGCTCGCGATGGGCGCGATCGAGCGCGCCGACCAGGACTACGCCCGCAGCGAGGAACTGTTCTCGAGCCGCGGGCAGCTGGCCGAGTACGCCGACACCCGGCAGGCCCGCGGCGCTGCGGCCTTCGCACGCGGCGACCTGCCGACGGCCCTGCGGTACCTCGGCGACGCGCAGCGCGTGGTCGAGGAGGAGCTCGGCATCCTGGAGCCGGACCTGTACGCCAACAAGTGCCTGGTGCTGCTGGCAGCCGGCCTGACGCGGGACGCGCTCACCGAGATCGACAGCGCCCTCGACCGGATCGAGCAGCAGCGCGGCTCGGACGCCCGCCGCGCGGAACTCTTGTACTGCGCCGCTCTGGCCGCCAACGCCACCGGCGCGCTGGACGTCGCCGAGAGCCGCGGCCGCGCCGCGTTGATGCTGTTCCGCCGCCAGCAGCGTCCGTGGTGGGCGGCCCGCGCGGAGCTTGCGCTCCTGCAGTCCCGGTACGACGGCGGCGACCGGACGGCACGGCTGCTGAGCACCAGCCGACGCGTCAGCGCCGAGCTCGACCAGCTCGACCCGGACCTCGCCACCGAGGCGCACCTGCTGACCGGCCGGATCGCGATCGCGCGGACCGATCTGCTCACGGCGGGGGAGCACCTGAAGATCGCGGCCGCGGCCCGGAACCGCGGTCTGCGGGCGCGCGGTGCCGGCTGGCTCGCCCAGGCCACGCTCCACCAAGGCGAAGGCCGGTCGCGCGCGATGCTGGCCGCCTGCCGGCAGGGCCTGAGCCTGATCGAGGTCTACCTGCGCACTCTCGGCGCGACCGAGCTGCGCGTCCTGGCCACCGCCCAGGGCTCCGAGCTCGCCGCGATCGCTCTGCGGTACGCCGTACAGCAGCACAACGCGCGGCAGGTCCTCGAGTGGAGCGAACGCTGGCGGGCGACCGTGCTGGCGATTCCGCCGGTCCGGCCGCCGGAGGACGACGATCTGGTCGCCGACCTCGCCACGTTGCGCGGCCTGACCCACCGGCTGGAGGCCAACTACGACCAGCGGCCCGGCGCCGGGCCGCTGCACCGCGAACGCCGCCGCCTCGAATCGTCCGTACGCCGTCGCGCCCTGCTCGCCCCAGGGACCGCCGGCGACCGGCCCGACCAGTTCCGCAGCGCCGAGTTGCTCGATCACCTCGGCGCGCGCAGCCTGATCGAGCTCACCGAGGTCGACGACCAGCTGTACGCGATCGTCGTCGCGGGTGGTCGCGTCCACGTCGACCCGGTCGGCCCGACCGCGCTCGCGACTCATCGCCTGTCCCACGCGTTGTTCGCCCTGCGCCGCGAGGCGTCCGGACGCGGCACGGACCAGCTCGACCTCGACGCGATCGGCGCCAAGCTCGAGACGCTGCTGCTCGGACCGGCGATCAGGCATCTGCGGGACGGCCCGGTGGTCGTCGTACCGACCGGACGGCTGCACGCGGTCCCGTGGAGCCTGCTGCCGTCGTTGCGGCACCGGCCGACGTCGGTGGCTCCGTCGGCCGCGGCCTGGTTGCGCGCCCGCAAGGCTGTGCCGCCGAGCGATCGGGTGGTGCTGATCGGCGGTCCCAAGCTGTCGACCGGACACGAGGAGGTCCGACGGCTCGCCGAGCTGTACCCGGACGCGGTGATGCTGACCGACGGCGCCGCGACGGCCGACGCCGTCCTGAAGGCGATCGACGGCGCCTCGCTGGTCCACGTGGCGGCGCACGGGACGTTCCGCGCCGACAGCCCGCTGTTCTCGGCGCTCCAGCTTGATGACGGGCCGCTGACGGTGTACGACCTCGAACGGTTGCGACGGGCTCCGCATCGCGTGGTGCTGTCGAGCTGTAGCTCGGCGGTCGGCAGTCCCAGCGGTGCGGACGAGCTGCTCGGCCTGGTCAGTGCGCTGGTCGCCCTCGGATCGGCCGGGGTCGTGGCGAGCGTCGTACCGGTGAACGATCCGGGCACCGTGCCACTGATGCTCGATCTGCACGCGCGGCTGCGTGCGGGGGACGAGCTCGCCGAGGCGCTCGCCGGAAGCCGCGCGGCGGCGGGCGGCAGCCGCTTCGCGCGGACGGCCGCGCAGTCGTTCGTCACCCTCGGAGCGTGAGCCTCGGTCACGGTCAGGGGGAGACCAGACCCGTCGTCACCGTCGTACCGGAGTCGGTGCGGCAGGTGATCCGGAACGGGCGGTTCGGAACCGGCCGGACGACGAAGAACCCGAACTCGTCGACGGGCGTGGTGCCGAGATCGTCGGAGCCGGCCGCGAGGCTGACCGTGCCGCCCTGCGGGGGACTGAGCTGGCCCAGCAGCTCGTCCGCCGTCAGCTCCAGCTCGATGCTCACCTGGTCCGAGGCGAACGTGAGGCGGCGCAGGGCCGCGGTCTCCCCGGTCCGGGTGACGTCCACTGCCTCGCTCTCCCAGGCCGAGTCGTAGGTGAGTGCGGCCAGTTCCGCGTCGATCGTTCGCCAGGCGTACACCGCCTTGCCGGCCGCGACGAGACTGGGCGGTACGTCGTTTGCGCTCGCCAGCGCGTCCTGCAGAACCTCGAGCAGCCGGTCGTCGTCGGTCCACCACTGCTCATCCATGCTGCTCACCTCCGTCCTCGATGGGGCGATCGATCCGGAACTCGATCAGTGCGGCCAGTGCGGGGGTCTGACGCAGCCGATCCAGGCAGCGGGCCCGGTTGGGGCCGATGCTGCCGACGCGCATGTGCAACTTGTCGCTGATCTCGCGGTACACCGCGGGCGGGTCCTGCACGAGCATCGAGAGCAGCAACCGGCACCGCGGTGACAGCTGACCGAAGGCCGTCCGCACCGCGGTCCGCCGTTCGTGCAGCAGCAGTTCCTCGTCGAGCGGGACTTCGTCGTACGGCAGTTCGGTGAGCAGCTCGACGGGGTCGGCCGGCTCGGTCCGGCGACCGGTCCGCACCAGCCGGAGACACTCGCGCCGGGTCGTGGTCGCGATCCACCCGGGCAGAGCCGCCGGTTCGCGCAGGTCGGGCAGATGCTCGACCAGCAGCAGCCACACGCTCTGACCGACGTCGTCGACGTCCGCGGGCGCGAGGCCGAAGCGCCGGCTGATCGTCCACACCAGCGGCGCGTACCGCTCCACCAGGTCGTCCCAGGCCCCGCGGTCCCCGTCGCGCGCGCCGTTGACCATGCGGATGACGGCCGGGTCGTCGCGCATGCGCCGTCCTTTCGCTGTGGTGACCGGACAATATCGCCGACGTGGCGCGAAGTCCCTCCCTCCCACAAGACTTCCCGCCACGTCAGCGACCCGGACCCTCCCCCTGTTCGGGTCCCTCGCAGACTCGGAGGCGCGGAGGATACGCTTGATACACCGATCGGCCGACGAAATTCGGTCAGGGACGAATCAGGGGATCCTCGGGGGCCCGATCGGGCCGCGCCTCGATGGCTGTGCTCCCGCGAACTGGTTGAGTTGTGGTCCTGGGGCCGCACTCGGCGCGGCCTGGAACTGTGGAGGACGCAGCATGATCGGATTCATCGTGGCCGGCCTCATCATTGGCGCGCTGGCTCGCCTGTTCACCCCCGGCAAGCAGAAGCTCGGCCTGCTCTGGACGCTGCTGCTCGGCCTGGCCGGCTCGGTCATCGGAGGCGTCATCGCCAACGTGCTCGGCACCGGCGGCATCTTCGAGCTGAACGTGCTCGGCTTCGTCGTGGCGGTCATCGCCTCGGTCCTGCTGGTCGGCACCGCCGAAGGCCTGGCCGCCCGGACCAAGCGCTGACCTGACGCGCGGGTGCGCCGCTCCGGCCCAGCCGGCCGGCGCACCATCCGGAGGGCGACCTGATCCGAACTTCTTGTACCCGCGGTGAACGCCGTCGGCCGGTCCGACGTACTCACCGGCGTTCTGTTGTCGAACAAGGAGCCGGACATGAGGAAGTTTTCCGCGGTACTCGTCGCTCTCGGGCTTGCGGCGACCAGTGGTCTGGTGGCGGTGCAGCCGGCCGCCGCGTCGTCGCCGCGATCGGGTGGGGCGTCGATCTATTTGCTGGAGGCATCGGGTTCGCTGAGCGTCCGCAACGCCAAACTCCCGTTGCTGACCGAGCACCGGGTCAAGGTGCGCGGGCTGAAGCACGGTGACCGCCTGGTCGGGATCGACACCCGCCCGGCCACCAAGGAGCTGTACGCGCTGGGCAAGTCGGGCCAGGTCTACAAGGTGAACGGCCGCACCGGTCAGGCAACAGCGGTCGGTACGCCGGCCGCCGGCGCGGTAGGTACCGCGGTGGGCTTCGACTTCAACCCGACCGTGGACCGGATCCGGGTCGTCACCGAGTCGGGCCGCAACCTGCGGCTGCACCCCGACACCGGCGCTGTCGCGGGCGTCGACACGCCGCTGGCCTATGCGAGCGGCAGCACGCCGCGAGTCGCCGCCTCGGCGTACACGGACAGCTTCGCCGGAGCGACCACCACCGGGCTGTACGGACTGGACGCGAACAAGAACACGCTCGTCACCCAGGGCACGCTGCCGGGCCGGACGCCGGCCGTGTCGCCGAACACCGGCCAGCTCTTCAGCGTCGGCCGCCTCGGCTTCGACTTCACCGCGGTGAACGGCTTCGACATCGACGGCCGGGCCCGCACCACCGGCTCGTACGACGCTCGCGACTACACCGCGATCGCCGCGATCCGGACCAGCGGGCTGCTGTCCGGGACCAAGCTGGTCAAGGTCGACCTGCGGACCGGTCGGGCGACCCCGCTGCTCGCCCTCGGGCTCGGCGACGTCGTCGGTCTGGCCTTCGCCGCTCGATGAACAGGACCGTGCACGACCTGAGTCGTGAGGACGGTATCCGCGCCGCCTACACGGAACACGGAGCCGAGCTGTACCGCTACGCGTTGCGGCAGCTGGACGACGAGGGCGCTGCACGGGACGTGGTGCAGGAGACCTTCCTGCGGGCCTGGCGAGCGGCGGACCGGTACGACCCGTCGCTCGCCAGCCTGCGGGTGTGGTTGTTCGCGATCACCCGGAACGTCGTGATCGACGAGGCACGCCGCCGCTCGCTGCGGCCGGTCAGCCCGCAGCCGCTCGACGTCCTGACCGCGATCGGTCCGTCGACCACCGCCGACGACGACCGGACGGTGACCGGCTGGCTGATCGAGGAGGCGTTGCAGCGGATCCGCCCCGAGGCGCGCAGCGCCCTCGTGGAGACGTACCTTCGAGGACGCCCGTACGCCGAGGTCGCGGCCGAGCAGGGAGTCCCGGTCGGGACCTTGCGCAGCCGGGTCTTCTACGGACTGAAGGCGCTGCGGCTGGCGATGGACGAGATGGGAGTCGAGCTGTGAACCCCGAAGAGCACAGGGCGTTGCGCGAGCTGCTCGGCACGTACGCGCTCGGCCAGCTGACTCCCGCCGAGGTGACCAGGGTGCGGGCGCACCTGGACGGCTGCCCGGAGTGCCGCGCGGAGCTCGCGGCGATCGCTCCACTGGCCGAGCCCCTGCGCATGGTCGATCCGGACCGGCTCGGCGCGGAGCTTCCGGCGCCGCCGGCCTGGCTGGAGGAGTCGATCCTGACCGCGATCGACAACGAGCCGCGTCGCCGTCGCCCGGTCGGGCGCTGGCTGGTGGCCGCCGCGGCCGTCGTCGTGATCGGCGCCGGGGGAGCGGCCCTCGGGTACGGGCTCGCCCCGAAGCCACCGGAGATCCCGCTCGAACCGGTCACCGTCGCCGTGGCCGACCCCGCCGTACGGTCGACGGCCGACGTCGTACCGCACACCTGGGGGATGGAGATCAAGCTGACCGCGACCGGGTTCGCGGACGGTGAGACGTACCGGGTCGTGGTCGTCACGGCCGACGGCCGGACCGCGCCGGCGGGCGAGTTCATCGGCACCGGCGACCGCGAGATGCACTGCAACCTCAACTCGTCGGTCCTGCGTCCGGACGCGACCGCGTTCCGCGTCCTCGACGACCGCGGCCGCAACGTCGCCTCGGGCGGACTGTGACAACAGCCGGTACCCGCCGTCACGGCGGGTACCGGCTGCTGACGTGACTGCTACTGCTGCGGGAGCACGGTCGCGGCGACGATGGCGTTGCTGACGATCGTGGCCGTGACGGTGCGCGTGACGGCCTCGGCGGCCGCGCCCGCACCCCAGTTGCCCTGCTCGAACTCCTTGGCCCGTGAGATGACCGTGGAGTCCCATGGGATCTCGCGATGGAACTGCGGGAGCGTTCCGCTGCCCGAGATCAGCGCGGCCAGCGCGGCCACGCGGGCCGTTGGTTCCACGCCGTCGACGAGCGCTTCCCGGACCGAGGCGAGCAGTGCCGCCCGTCTGCCGTTCGAGCCCTCCTGCAGGGCCTTCGTGGTGAACACGACGAGCGTCTTGCGGTCGACCCGTACGAGGTCGCCGCGGTCGACCAGGCGTTCGAGCAACGGTCCGCGCAGCGCAGGGCCGATCGCCGCGAGCACGGTCTGGACCCGCCGCGGCTTCTCGTCGATGTAGTCCCAGGCCGACCGCAGGCTGGGATCGGCCGGGAAGCGGTCGCTGGTGGTCTCGAGCTTGGTGCCGAACGACTGGGTCACCGTCACGTGGTCGTGCAGGGCGAGGTCGGCGAGCACCGCGCCGCCGAGTGCGTAGTACAGGGTGTTCTCGCCGGCGATGGTGCCGGAGCTCGGCTGGAAGAGCAGGAGCAGCAGGTCCTCGGCCAGGGTGGGTTCTTCTTCGGAGTGAAGCATGAGGGGTCCTTTCAGGACTCAGCGGCGGGGTTCCCACTGGAAGTACTTGAGGGCGAGTGCGGCCGAGACGACCACCCAGGCCAGCGTCGGCGCGACGAGCACCAGGACATCGGCTCCCGGTACGCCGCCGTCCCAGGCGCGGGTGAGCAGCTCGGTGGCCGCACCTCCGGGGAGCGCGCGCTTGAGCACGGTCAGGTCCTCGCTGCCCGAGATCGCGACCCAGTTCACGATCGCGATCACGCCGAGGCTGATCGGCAGGGTCGTCACCTGCGCGTGCTCGGGCGAGCGGGTCACGCCGGCGGTCGCGAGTCCGAGGCCGATCATCATGGCGATCACGAGCAGCGCGCCGACCACCATCAAGACGATGTCGCTGGGCTGCTCGGTCACGACCCCGAGCACGACGAGGACGACGGTGGTCTGGATCGCCGCCAGCACGGTGGCCGGCAGGATCATCCCGACCAGGATCCCGGCGTCGCTGGCCGAGGTGGACCGCAGGCGCTTGAGGAACAGGTTCTGCCGGCGCGCGGCCAGCGAGGTCACGGCGCTGGCGTACAGCCCGAAGGCCGCGATGGTGAAGATCACCAGGGCGGCGATGAAACCCTGGCCGACCGAGGCGAAGATCTCGCGGCGCCAGATGAAGAACACACTGGCCGCGACGGGCATGAAGAAGCTGGTGATGAGTACCGAGCGGTTGCGGAAGGTCTGAGCGAGTTCGCTCAGCGCGATGTCGAACATGGTCGATCCTTGTCTGCGAGAGGTGGTCAGCCGCGGTCGATCGACCGGAAGATGTCGTCGAGCCGGGTGGGGCCTGCGTCGAGCTCGGTGAGCGGCACGGAGGCGCTGTGGGCCCAGTTGAGCAACGTGCGCAGGTCCTGCTCGAGCTCGAAGGTCTCGATGCGGTGGTGGCCCTGGTCGGTGCCGGTGGTCGTCAGCGGGGGCAGCGGAGCCTCGTCGGGCAGCCGGAAGTTGATGACGGCCGGCAGGGTGCTGGTGAGCTCGAGCACGGTGCCCTCGCGGTAGAAGGTGCCCTTGTGCATCAGGCCGATCCGGTCGGCGCGCTGCTGCGCCTCCTCGAGGTAGTGCGTGGTCAGTACGACGGTCGAGCCGTCCTCGCGCAGCCGGTCGACGGCGTCCCACAGCGCGTCGCGGGACTGGATGTCCAGCCCGGTGGTGGGTTCGTCGAGGAAGACGAGCTCCGGAGCGCCGTACACGGCGGTGGCGAAGTCGAGGCGACGCTTCTCGCCGCCCGACAGCTGCCCGACCCGGGTCGTTGCCTTGTGCATCAGATCGACGACGGCCAGCACCCGCTCGACGTCGTCGGTACGCCGGGACAGCCGGCCGATCAGGTGCACGGTCTCGCGGACGGTGAGATCGGGGGAGAAGCCGCTCTCCTGCAGCATGATGCCCATCCGGGGCCGGGTCTCGTTCCGGTTCCGCGGGTTGCTGCCGAAGACCCGGACCTCGCCGGAGGTGGCGACGCGGTGCCCCTCGATCACCTCCAGCGTGGAGGTCTTGCCGGCGCCGTTGGTCCCGAGCAGGGCGTACAGCTCGCCCTGGCGGACGTGGAAGGACAGGTCGCGGACGGCGTGGAAATCGCCGTAGGCGAGGTTGAGGTCTTCGACTTCGATCACTGCGGTGGAGGCCATGCCTCTATCTCAGTCGATCAGCCCGCCCGGCCACAGTGCCGTCACGTCACAGCCTGTTGTGAAGTGTGTCAGGGGATCCATGTGACACCACGTCACACTAGAGCCAGTCGTGCTCGCGGGCGTAGCGGGCTGCCTCGTGGCGGCTCTTGGCCTGGGTCTTGCGCATGGCGTTGGACAGGTAGTTGCGAACGGTGCCTTCGGCAAGGAACAGCCGGGTGGCGATGTCGGCCACGGCGTACCCCTCGCTGGTCAGCCGCAGCGCGTCGAGCTCGCGGTCGGTCAGCGGGTTGTCGTCGACGACGGCACGCGCCGACACCTCCGGATCGATCCAGCGCTTCCCCTCGTGCAGGAGGCCGATCACGGAGGCGATGTGGGCCGGCTCGGCGGACTTGCTGACGAAGCCCTGCACGCCGAGCTTCAGCGCGCGCCGCAGTACACCCGGCTTCGCGTGCCGGGTCAGCATCAGGATCGCCTGCTGCGGCAGGGTCTCCCGAATCGTGGCGACGGCGGCGAGTCCGTCGGTGCCCGGCATCTCGAGATCGATGACGAGGACGTCGGGCCGCTCGCGCAACGTCGCCTCGGCGGCCTGCGCGCCGTCGGTGGCTTCTGCGAGCACCTGGATGTCGCCTTCCATCGGCAGCAGCTTCGCCAGCGCCTTGCGCAGCAGCGCTTCGTCGTCGGCCAGCACGATCGTGATCATCGTGTCCCTCCGCCGCCGAAGACGACGGCCGTCCGGAAGGTCTCGCCGTGCTGCTCGGCGACGAGCGTGCCGCCGCCGTCGACGACCAGCTCTCGCAGACCGGCCAGGCCGCGCAACTCCGGGACGCGCTCGCCGTCGGCGCCGTCGTTGGTGATCACCAGCCCCGTCGTCCCGAGCTCGATCCGGACCTCCTGGGCCCGCGCGTGGCGCAGGATGTTGGTGGTCGTCTCCCGAAGGACCTGGCTCAAGGGGTCGCTCCATCCTGGGTCGGGTTCGCCGTCGCTGTCGATCGTGACCTCGGCGCCGGCCGCTTCGAGCAGGTTCTTCGCGTTCTCCAGCTCGGCCTGCAGGTTCAGCCGCCGCTGACCGTAGGCCAGCGCCTTGGTCTGGTTGATCGTGTCGACGACCAGGGCGTGGATCTCGCGCAGCTCCTGCTCGGCCTGCGTCGCGTCGGACCGGAGGATCTTCTGGGCCAGGGCCACCTTCAGCTTCACCACGTGCAGGGTGTGGCCCTGGATGTCGTGCAGGTCACCGGCGAAGCGGACCCGTTCGCGCATCACGGCCAGCTCGGCCTCGCGCTCGCGGGTCTCCTCGAGGTCCCGTACGACGTCGTAGAAGCCGCGGTTGGGAAACCTCAGCCCGATCACGACGGCGGTGACCGCCGCCGGGACGAGGACGAACCGGATCAGGTCACCGCGAAACCCTTCCGGGTCGACCCACAGCTTGGCCGAGCCCAGGACGGCGACGGCAACCACCAGCGCCACCCCCGCGGCCAGGCGGTGCCGCTTCAGGTCCGGTACGACGAGCGGTCCCACGATCAGCAGCCCGATGAACGACCCGGCGCTGTCGCCGACCGCCGCGCCGAACAGCCAGACGGCCGCCGCGACCACCAGACACGGCACTGCGACCGCCATCAGCTTGCCGCCCGCCCACTGGACGAAGCCGACGACACCCGCCACCACGCCGACGCTCAGAATCACCGCGTGCCACCAGTTCTGGGCGTCGAGCGCGACGTGCAGCACCCCGCCGGCGGCGACCAGCGGCAGAAGCTTGTACAGGTTCAGCCGCCGGAGCGTCGCCTTGGATCCGTTCGCAGCCTGCTCAGACGTCAAGATGCCCGCATTCTCCGTCGCCGTGTCGGTGTGGTTCCTGAACGCCAGTATGTCGCCGTCCCACCGGACGAACCAGTGACGTGGTGTCACTTCCCGCGGTGACTTGCCCAGGGCAACTGGCCGGACTACTGAGATGCCTTCAAGGCCGCGAGCTCCGCGGCGCCCTCGTCCGCACGAAAAGGGATCAGCTGCAACGTGACCGCGCGTTCGAAGCGCGCACCGAGCCGCTCCCACTGTGCCACCGACTCGGCCAGCAGCTCCAAGTCACCCGTACGACGGGCAGCCGCGCGCGCCAGGCACGCCGCCGCCCAATCGTTCTCGGCCGCGGCCGGTCCCGCCTCCGCGAGCCGTTCGGCTGCGTCGGGCAGCCCGGCGACCACCGCCAACTCCGCCCCGGCCGCGTGGGCGTACGGCAGCCACCACTTCTGCGGAAACGCGGCTAGCGCGGCGGCGACCAACCGCGGCGCGTCGTCGTACCGGCCGGTGTGCACGGCGACACGCGCGTCGGCGAACGCCGCGGGCGCCGCCAGCGCGAGGGAATCGGCTGCATCCTCGACGCGCGCCACGCGGAGGGCGCGCGACCGCCACTCCTCGAACTGTGGACCGTCACCGCGTACGCCGTACACCATCGCCACGACCGAGACCGCCGACGACGGCCAGTCACCGCGGAGCGAAGTCAGCTCCGACACCGCTCCGGAGGACAACCAGCCCTCCCACAGCACGTCGGCCTGCGCCAACGCCCTGTCGAAGTCCCCGGACAAACCGTGGAGCCGGATCAACCTGGGCGCGATGATGGCGGGATGGATGCCGACCGAGTCCTGCCGCGAAGCCTGCTCGGCGATCGCGGCGGCGGCCGGCAGATCCCCGGCCGCGAGCGCGGAGGTCGACGCCACATGGAAGAGGTCGATCAGCTCAGCCACGACCGCGGGATCGGAGCGGGAAGCGGTGACAGCCAGCCGGAGTCGTTCGTCGGACAGCCGATGGGCCTGACGCAACTGTCCGGCATTGGCCAAGGCGGTGCCGAGCGCGTCCAACGCACCCAGCACGAGGGCGTCGTCGCCGGTCCGGCGAGCTGCTGCGACCGCGGCGCGCGACAGATCGAGATCCGGGTCGAGTGGTGTTTGGCCCGACACCCAGGCCCGAGCCATCGCCAGTACGGCGGCCGACCGCGGATCCGCCGGGTCGGCCAGGGCGGATGCCTCCGCCAGCAGCTCGACCAGGCGCTCGTGCGACACCACGTCGGTGAACGACATCGAGAACCGGGTCACGGCGACCACCGCCGCCGCGAGCGGTACGGCCCGTGCCGTCTCGGAGCCGGCCGCGTCGGCTGCTTGCAGCAACAGCCTGAAGCCGGTCTCCCCGTCAGCGGTCGCGAGCGCGACGGAGGCGGCCGTGGCAAGGTCCTCGGCGGCGCTCGCCGGATCGAGGTCCGCAGCGGCGCAGTAGAGATCACGAGCGGCGACCACGTGTCCGCGCCAGAAGCTGAGCCGGGCCAGCGACTTGGCCAGCTGGTACGCCGTCGGCGCCTCGCGTAACCGCGGACCGACCTGCGCGAGCGCGTTCCGCAGGTCGTCGGCGACCGCGTCGAACTCGGCGGGTACGAGCTGCTCGATCCGGGCCTCCATCTGTACGGCGGTGTCGGCGGCCCACCGCACGTACCGCGGCCCGATGTCCTCACCACTCGCGGTCAGTTCGTGGACGGCGACCGCGCGGACCGTCTCCAGCAGCGACCATCGCGTCGTCGTACCGACCCTGCGGTGCACGACCAGGCTGCGGTCGGCCAGCCGGCCGACGAGATCGGCGACCGCTCCGACACCCAGCTCGGGACTGAGCGCAGCGACGGCCTCCAGGTCGAACCCGCCGACGAACATCCCCAACCGCCGGAACAGCAGCCGCTCCTCGTCGTCCAGCAGTTCGAGGCTCCAGCCGATCACGTCCTGCAGCGAATGATGCCGCTGATCCGGCCCGCGTCCACCGGAGATCAGCCGCAGCAAATCGTCCAGCGCAGCCTGGGCGCCGTCGACGCCCAGCGACGCCGCTCGGGCAGCCACCAGCTCGATCGCCAAAGGCATCCCGTCGAGTCCGGCGCACAACCGCGTGACCGCGGCCGGTTCGGTGACGAGATCAGGATCGGTCGCGCGAGCCCGGTCGACGAAGAGCCGCTCGGCCTCGGCACCGAGCGGCGGCAGCTGGACCAGGCGTTCGCCTGGAACAGCGAGCCGTTCCCGGCTGGTCGCCAGGATCGTCGCGCGCGGGCACGATCTGAGGATGCGCGCGACCAGCTCACCGACCTCGGCGCTGACCTGCTCGCAATTGTCCAGCACGAGCAGAGAGTGTTGCGTCCGCAGCTGATCGATCACCGCGTCAGCCGGCGTACCGGGCGGTCGTTCGACGACCCCGAGTGCCTGGGCGACGGCCTGGCCGACGCCACCCGCGCGTACCGGTACGAGGTCGACGAACACGGCGTCCCGATCCAGTCCTGCGGCGACCTCGACGGCGAGTCGGGTCTTGCCCATCCCGCCGGCGCCGACCAGGTTCACCAGCCGCGAGCCGTCGAGCGCCCCGACCACCGCGGCCCGCTCGGACTCACGCCCGATGAACGACGTCGGGAACACCGGCAGTCCGGCACCGGCCCGTTCCTCGGCGAGCGCGGCGAGCGTCCGGCGATCGGGCACACCCGCCTTGCGCAGCAGGGACGCGACGTGGCTCTCCACGGTGCGCACCGACAGGTGCAACCGGGCCGCGATCTGCGCGTTCGACTGGTGACCGCGGATCGCGGACAGTACCTCGCCCTCGCGCGCCGAGATCGACTCCCGCCAGTCCATTCCGGCACTCTAATGTCCGTGGTGGCCACGGATGCACCCACTCGGCCGCCGGAGGACGCTGATCGCATGACTCCACAGGACACAGCTCGCCGGATCATCGGGGCCAACAACTACCTGACCCTCGCCACCGCCGACCGCGACGGGCAGCCCTGGGCGTCGCCGGTCTGCTACACGCCCGACGGCGGCATCGACTTCTACTGGGTGTCCCACCCCGACAGCCGCCACTCCCGCAACCTCGCCGAGCGGCCCGAGGTCGGCATCGTCATCTTCGACTCCCAGGTGCCGCTGTTCGGCGCGGAGGCCGTCTACCTGACGGCGTACGCCGAACAGGTCGGCGCGCCGGACCTCGCCCGCTGCGCGGAGATCTACAGCAGCCGGTTCCCCGAGCTGTCGACGTTCGATGCCGCCCGGCTCCAGGCGCCCGAGGCCCTTCGTCTGTACTGCGCCCATGCCCTCGAAGCGTCCGTACTGATCAACGACGGCGGCCCCGACGTTCGCCTGCCGCTCACCGTCCCGGTGTGAAGGCCGCGCCGAACCATTCGCGGAGGCTCGTCGGCAGCAACCTCAACTCCGCGCTGTCGTAGATCGCCTGCTCGTTCTGCGCCTTCGCCATCAAGCTCAGCCCCTCGGCCCACGCCGCACTGACGCCGTAGCCGGTCAGCGCCTCCTCGTACTCCGCATCACCAATCGACCGGAAGCCGACCCGCCGGCCCAGAACCTCCGACATCACCTGCGCCATCTCGTCGAGCGTCAGGTGATCGGGCCCGGCCACCGGGACGTCGCTCTGGCCGGTCCACGATTCGTCGAGCAGCAGATCCGCCGCGACCGCGGCGAGGTCGGCGGTCGCGCAGGTCCGCAGCCGGCGATCGCCGTCCATCGGCAGGGACAGCACGCCCTGCCTGATCGAGTCGGCCTGGTTGAGGAAGTTCTCCAGGAAGTACGGCGCGCAGATGGTGCGCTGGGCCACGCCGGTCGTACCGATCAGCTCGTCCGCGGCGAGCGCGGCCGACAGCAGGCCGGCGTTCTCGGCGACACCGCGGCCCAGGGTGGAAACGCCGACCAGCCGCCGTACGCCGTACTGCTGGATCGCCTTGGCCGCCTCGCGGGCGAAGTCGAGGTAGTACTCGTCGACGTCGGTCGCTTGTGGGTTGGGCGGAACGAGCCAGAACACACTGGTCGCGCCGGCGAACGCCTTCGCCAGGACCTCGGGATCGTCGTGCGATCCCTGGACGACGTCGACGCGTTCACGAACACCCGAGGGCAGCCGGTCCGGATCGCGAACGATCACGCGAAGCCGGTCGCGGAGCGGGCTGTTCAGCAGGTGGTCGAGGACGACGCGACCGATCTGGCCGGTGGGCGTGGTGACGGTGATCATGGGAACGATCCTGCGCGGCGGATCGACCGAACTGAAGGTCCGTCCCGGACCCGGTTGTTACCCTCAGGGCAACACCGCAAGGAGGCCGCCGTGGAGTCCCGGGCACTGCGCTACTTCGTTGCCGTCGGCGAGGAACTCAACTTCGCCCGCGCGGCCGAGCGGCTCGGCATCTCGCCGCCACCCCTGTCCCGCGCGATTCGCAAGCTGGAGGACGAGCTCGCGGTCACGCTGTTCGAGCGGACCACGCGCGCCGTCGTACTGACCGACGCCGGAGTGGTCCTGCTCGACGAAGCGCGCGGTGCGCTGTCGGCGCTGGATGCCGCTGGTCGCCGGGCGCAACGTGCGGCCGAGTCGAAGCTGGTCCTCGCGGTGAAGGCCGACAGCGACGCGGGGATGCTGGAGGTTCTCCTGGCCAACTACGCGGACGATCCGGCCGCGACGCCGGTCGTCGTGCAGTTCTGTGGGTGGGGTGAGCAGGCGCAGCTTCTGCGGGACGGGTACGCCGATGCGGCGTTGATCCCCGAACCGTTCGACCGCACCGGCCTGGACGCCGAGACCATCGCCACCGAACGCCGCGTCGTCGCGCTCGCCGCCCATCACCCACTCGCTGCCCGGACCGAGATCGAGCTGGCCGACCTCGGCTTGTCGCCCGAGCCGTTGGAGCTGCAGGGACAGCTCGACGAACTGGTCGCGCAGTACGGCGTACGAGACCTCCCGCAACTGCTGCAGCAGGTCGAACTGGGCGACCTCGTCACCCTCCTACCCGAGTCAGTGGTCAGCCGCTACCCACGCGATGGCGTGGCCTACCGCGTGGTCCCGGACTCCCCACCCGCCAAGCTGTCCATCGCCTGGCCGCAACTCTCCCGCTCGACCGCCACCGCCGCCCTCGTCCGCGCGGCTTCGCGGTGAGTGGGTCCGGGGAGCCGCTCGGCCCTCATCCGTCGGAGTCGCTCGTCGGCAGGGTCGTGCTCGGGGTTGCGGGCTTCTCGTTCGATCCGCGCGACCGCGCCGCCGACCTGGCCACGCTTCGCGCGGGCCTTGCCGCGGGCGCCGGCATCTTGGACACCGCCCGGGCGTACGCGCGCGTCGATGATCCGCTGTACGGCGAGCAGTTGGCCGCCGACGCGGCCCGTGGCACCGGAGCCATTGTCGGTACGAAGGGCGGCCACTCCCGGACCGGCCCGAGTACGTGGGATGCCGACCTCAGCGCACCCAGGATCCGTGCCGACGTGGAGACGAGTCTGCGCGTGTTCGGCAGGCTCGACCTCTACTACCTGCACCGGGTCGACCTTGCCGAACAGCACGTCGAGGAAGGCGTCGCGGCCCTTGCGGCCCTGCGTGACGAGGGCAAGGTCGCCCGCATCGGCGTTTCGAACGTCACCGTCGCCGACCTCGAGCGCGCGGTGGCCGTCAGCCGCATCGACGCCGTGCAGAACCACCACACCGCGATGGGACGGGAGTCCGCCGACGTCCTCGCCTGGTGCGAGGCCCACGACGTCCCGTTCTTCGCCTACTCACCCCTCCGCAGCCCGGCCCCCGCCCCGCACCTGACAGCCCAGGCCGAGCAGCGTGGACTGTCCCTGCAACGCCTGCAGCTGAAGGCCCTCTTGCAATCGTCCCCGGTCCTGTCCGTCGTCTCGGGCGCCACCAGACCCCGAACGGTCCTGGACTCCCTCGCCGCGGAAAGCGATCCGTGGGACGAAGATCTCGCGTTCGCCTACGCCGCCGACCTGGCGCCGATCGGGACTGCGTAAGCCCACGTGTGGCCTACTCCCCGACCTTCCGGACGACGGCCTCCTCGGAGCCGAGGGCCCGGCCGGAGTGGTCGGTGACCCGGAGCTTGCGCAGTGGCTTGTTCGCCTTCGTGTCGAGCAGGACCGAGTGAGGTTCGGTGCGGTCGAACAGGTGCTCCTCGCCCCACTGCCGCAGGCTCACGAGGATGACGAACAGGTCGCGTCCCTTCGGGGTCAGCGCGTACTCGTGGTAGGCGCTGCCGTCCGCGCCCGGCAGGATCTCGAGGATGTCGTGCGCCACGAGTTCGCGCAGCCGTGAGGACAGGATGTTCTTGGCCAGGCCGAGGTTGCGCTGGAACTCGCTGAACCGCCGGATGCCGTCGAAGGCGTCGCGGACGATGAGCAGCGACCAGCGGTCACCGATGACGTCGACCGCCCGGGCGACCGGGCACTCCGCGCCCTCGTGCGTCACGCGCTGCGGCATTCGCGTCCCCTCCGGCTGACGGTGCCGCGGCGCACCGCGGCTAAGTGGTTGCAAGTATAAACCACCTGTTCTAGGCTCTCGCTCTATCGGTTTCAAGTTGAAACCAGTTTTGGTGAGGCGAGGAGACGTCATGGAGTCACCGGTGGACCAACGGGTGAGCCCGGTCCGGGTCGCGGTCGTGCAGTTCGAGCCACGGGTCGGGGTCGAGAACCTCGAGGCCAACGCGCTGGCGGTGGAGCAGCGGCTGACGGCGGCCGCGGACGCGGGAGCAGGGCTGATCGTTCTCCCCGAGCTGGCGACCACCGGCTACGTGTTCGAGACCCGGGAGGAGGCCTACGCCCACGCCGAGTCCGTGCCGGACGGGCCGACCGTGGAGTCGTTCGCGCGGATCGCCGCGGCCCGGAACGTCTACATCGTCGGCTGCGTGGCCGAGCTCGACGGCGTGACGCTGTACGACACCGCCGTACTGGTCGGCCCCGACGGCTACATCGGCCGGTACCGCAAGACGCACCTGTGGAACACCGAGAAGCTGTGGTTCACCCCCGGCAACGAGGGGTTCCCGGTGTTCGACACCAAGCTCGGCCGGATCGGTCTGCTGGTCTGCTGGGACATCTGGTTCCCCGAGACCGCGCGGATCGTGGCGCAACTGGGCGCGGACATCATCTGCATCCCCACCGGCTGGGTGTGGACCCCACCACCCCTGTACGACGCGAGCGGCGTCTGCATGGCGGCGTACCTGACGATGACCGCGGCGCACGCCAACAACGTCTTCATCGCCACCGCGGACCGGATCGGCCAGGAGCGCGGCGCCGGCTTCATGGGCAACTCGCTGATCGCCGGCACCAACGGCTGGCCGATCGGCCGCATCGCCGGCCCGGACGAGGACACCATCGTGTACGCCGACCTCGACCTGACGGCCGCCCGCACGGCCCCGATCTGGAACCAGCTCAACGACCTGCACCGCGACCGCCGGACCGACCTGTACGACCAACTGCTCGGCTACACCGGCCGCGCCCCGCTGCCGAGGTGACGAAAGGGCTTCACGGACGTCCGGATGACGATGTGCGTGCCGAGGAGCTGGCGTTCGCGGCCCGAGCCGGGGGCCGGGCGTTCTACCGCCAGCCGTACTGCGGCTTTGCCCATCTCTTCGTGGGGCATGTAGACCGTGGTGAGCGGTGGAGACAGCTCCTGGGCGACCGGGATGTTGTCGTAGCCGACCAAGGAGATGTCGTCGGGGACGCTCAGCCCCTGCTCCTTCAGCGCCGCCAACGCTCCCGAAGCCATGACGTCGTTGTGGGCGAAGATCGCGGTGAACTGCAGCTTCTCGCCGAGCACCCGCTGACAGCTTTGGTACGCGCCGCTGCGATCGGCTGAGCTGGCGATGACGAGAGCGGGATCGACGTCGACGCCGAAGTCGGCCAGGGCCTGTTGATAGCCGTGGACACGGCCGATCGTTGTCGTCGAGCGCTCCGGCCCGGTCAGCGTGAGGATCTGCCGGTGCCCCATCGACAACAGATGACTCGTCGCGGCGTACGCACCCCCGCGGTTGTCGTACTCGACCACCAGCGCCGGTACGCCGGCCGGCAGCGGCGGCCGCCCGCACAGCACCAGCTGCGATCCCCGCGCGTGCAGGGCGTGGGCATGAGCCGCCATCCGCTGCTCGTACTCGTCGGTGACCTCGACGCCACCGACGACGATCACCGCCTCGACGTCGTCCTGCTCCTCGAGCCGCGCGAACACCTCGTCCTCGCGCCGCGTGTCCCCGCCGGTGATGTAGACCGAGCTGAGTCGCCCGTAGTCGCCGGCGGCCTCGGCCATGCCGGTCGCCACCAGGCTGCGCAGTGGTGAGATGACGTCCGAGACCACCATCGCGATCAAGGATGTCGCCGGGGTGCGTTTCGGCGCGCGCGTGGTGACGACGTAGTTGAGCTCCTCGACCGCCCGCAGCACCTTCAGCCGCGTCGGTTCGGCGACCGGGTAGTCGCTGGTCAGCGCCCGGGACGCGGTCGCGACCGAGACCTGCGCGTGCCGGGCCACATCGCGCAGCGTCGGTCCGCTCCGCCGCGCCCCCTCGATCTCAGCCATCCGTACTTCTTACCTGATCCCGGCAAAAATTGCGTCGAGGTCGAAGGCCTGTTCCCGATCCGGCCAGCGAACCGTGACCACCGGGCCGTCGACCGACGCCTCCACCGCGGCCTCGACCGGCACAGCGCTGAGGGACGCGGCCGCGACGTACACGGTGTCCTCCGCCGAGGTCGTCGCGAGCAGCTCGGACACAACAGCCCATTCGCCGTACGCCGTCCCGTACGGCGCCGGCGTCGCACCGGCCGATTCCCAGCCGTGCAGCCCGGTCACCGCCGAGCGAAGTCCGCCGACCTCGACGCCAACAGTCAAACCGCTCTGCGAGACCGCGAACTCACCAGGATGCGAACCAGCGACCGCCCAGCCACCCAGCCGCACGGGCAACGCAGGCGGCACCCAGATCAGCCGATGGATCCGCACCTCCAGCGCACCGTGCACCGCCGTCAGACTCTCGATCCGCGCCGACGGCAGCACCGGCCCGCCGTCCGCGGAGTCGCTGCCCTCCCACGGCGAGAACTGCGGGAACCGCGGCGCGTGCCAGGACGCCGCCCAGTTGTCGCCGGTCGCGACGCGATGGATCCGCCGGCGCGCGCTCCACACCCGCCGGATCCGCACCTGCAGCTCGTTGTCGGCCGGATCGTGCAGCGAGGTCGGTCCGGTCCGCGTCGAGTAACCGAGCCGCGAGTACAGCGGATCCGGCGCACCCGCGTCGGCGGCGTCCGGCTTCAGGTGATCGCTGCCGTGGTTGTGCACCCGTACGAGCCCGTCGGCAGCCGTCGTCTGGATCAGCAGCCCGACACCCAGCGACCGAACGTGGTCCTCGGAGTCGGCCGGCAGCGCTTCCTCGGTCGCCGTCCAGACCGGGTGGTCCGCCGGCAGCATCAGGGCAAGGAATCCCTTCGATGCCCAGTACGGCGAACCAGGGCCCGAGTACCGCTGCAGGCTCGGCAGGTGCTCGCCGTGCCAGCCGAGCGACAGTACGCCGTGCTCGGTGATCGAGCCGCGCTCGACGAAGTAGCGCAGCCCCGCCGAGAGGATCCGTCGCGACTGGCCCGGGGTCAGCGGGGTCCGACCCACCGCCTCGCCGAGCGCAACCGCCGCGAGGGTCGCGGTCCGGTACGTCATGCTGCGGCCGTAGTACAGGGGAGAGCCGTCGCGGTCGAAGGTCCGGCCGAAGCTGTCCAGGAACTCGTCGAGCCGCGGGCCGAGCTTGTCCGCCAAGGACGTCAGGCCCCGCAGGTGTGCGTGCAGCACCGGGTAGAGGTGCATCGCCCAGCCGACGTAGTGGTCGTACGCCTCACCGGCGCCGTCGGAGTACCAGCCCTCGCCGCGGTACCAAACCTCGATCAGACCGAGCGCCCGGTCGAGCACGTACCGGGTCTGGTCGTCGGCCCGGCCGACGCCTTCGAGGAAGCTCGCGATCGTCGCGGGGAACAGGTACCAGTTGTTCGGCGACGGTTCCTTCTCGATCGTCGCCCGGAACCACGCCGCCAGCCGGTCCTGCTCGTCCGGCTTGAGCCGGCCCCACGTGTCGTCCTTGGTCAGGTGCAGGCTGAGCGCGATCCCGGCCGCCTCGACGTGCGGTTGCCCGGTCCGGCCGACGTGCCCGACCTCGGGCCAGGACTCGTTGTCATCGGCACCGACCGTACGGGTCCCGGCGACCAGGCCGTCGACGTACCTCTGCAGGTGGTTGTTGCGGTCGGCGCCCCCGGCGTGCAGGAACGCGGCCAGCAGGAACGTCCGGGCGAAACCCTCCAGCCCGTCGGTCGCCGGGCCCTGCTGGGACGGGCGGCCGGGGAAGTTGATCCGGGCACCTTCTGGCGACCGGTACGCGTCGGCCGACGTCAGCAGGTGATCGGCGACCGCGATCCAGTGCTCGCGGGTGACGCCGGTGTAGGGGCTCAGCGCCCGGTCCTCCGGCGGGAGGAGTGCGGCCAGCGGGCCGGTGACGTCCAGCGGAGCGAGCTTCATCGAGTGCCTCTCTGTCATCCCTTGATCCCTGACGTTGCCATCCCGGCGATGAAGTAGCGCTGACCGAAGATGAACAGCAGGATCATCGGCAGCGTAGCGAGCGCGGACATCGCCATCAGGAAAGGCCACTGCACGCTGCCCTGTCCCTGCGCGAAGGTCGCCAGGCCGAACTGCAGCGGCCGCAGGTTCTCCGAGCTGGTCGCCACAAGCGGCCAGATGAACCCGTTCCACGCCGACTCCACGTTGAACAGCGCGATCGTGACGAACGCGGGCGCGGCCAGCGGCGCCATGATCCGGAAGAAGATCCCGATCTCGGACACGCCGTCCACCCGGGCCGCGTCGGCCAGCTCGGCCGGCAGCGAGACGAAGAACTGCCGGGCCAGGAAGGTGAACAGCGGTGCCGACACGAACGGCACGATCAGCGCGGCCCAGGTGTTCAGCCAGCCGGTACCGCCGTTGCCGAGGATGTCGTTGCCCCCGGCCAGCGGAATCCGCCGGACGACGAGGAACAGCGGAACGATCAGCACCTGGAACGGCACGATCAGCAGCAGGATGAAGTAGTTCAGGATGCCCTTGCGGCCGCGGATCGGCAGCTGCGCGAGCGCGTAGCCGGCCGCCGTACAGAACAGCAGGACCGGGATGGTCTGACCGACCACGACGATCACGCTGTTGCGGAAGTACGTCGCGAACGGCGCGGCCTTCAGCGCGTTCACGTAGTTCATCCACTCCACCTGGTTCGGCAGCCAGGCGAAGCCGTTCACCTCGTTCAGCGTCTTGAACGACGTGAGGATCATCCACAGGAACGGCACCACCATCAGGAAGCCGCCGAGCGCGAGGACCACCATCAGAACGGTTCTGCCCGGGGTCAGCCGGGGCGTTTCGGCGAAGCTGCTCACAGGTCCTCCCGGTGGCCGCGCAGGCTGAGGCGGCCGAGGCTGATCAGGATGCCCACGAAGACCAGCATCACGACGGTCTCGGCCGAGGCGTACCCGAGGTGCAGCCGCTCGAAGGCGTTGCTGAAGATGTCGAAGGTGAGCACGTTGGTCGCGTTGGCAGGGCCGCCGCCGGTGGTCACGTAGATCAGGTCGAACACCTGGAACGAGCTGGCGATCGAGGTGACCAGGACGAAGAAGTGCACCGGTGCGAGGCCCGGCCAGGTGACGTTCCAGAAGGTCTGCCACTTCGAGGCGCCGTCGAGTTTGGCGGCCTCGAGCAGGTCAGGGGAGATGCTCTGCAGGGCGGCCAGGTAGATGATCATCTTCGCGCCGAGGCCCTGCCAGATCCCGACCAGCATCAGCGCCGGCAGCGCGACGTCCGGATCGGTCAGCCAGCCGGAGCGGGCGACGCCGAAGAACGCGAGCACCTGGTTGCCCAGCCCGGCGGCCGGGTTGTAGATCCACAGCCAGACCGCGGCGACGGCGACCGTCGAGGTGACCACCGGGATGTAGAACAGCGTCCGGAACAAGGCGCGGCCGGGGATCTTCTGGTTCAGCCCGATCGCGACGGCCAGCGAGACGGCCATCGCGACCGGGACCACGGCGACCGTGTAGAGCAGCGTGTTCTTGAGCGCGTGCAGGAAGTCGGCGTCCTGGAAGAGATCGAGGTAGTTCTTGACCCCGATCCACTCGCCCTGGCCGGCGACCCGCGCGTTGGTGAAGCTCAGGTAGACCGCCATCACGCCGGGGAGCGCGATGAAGAGGATCGAGTGGACCAGCGACGGCGCGAGCAGCAGCCAGCCGGCCCGGGCCTTGGCCCGCTCGACCCCGTTGCGGCGGCGCCGGACCGGTCGCGGCTCAGCGGCGACGACCGGCCGGTCGATGGTCTGGGTACTCATTTGCGGGCCACACCGTCCAGCTCCTTGAGCACGTCCTGCGGCGACTTACGGCCGAGGATGACCTCGTCGAGCGACGGGCCGAACTTGCTGCGGAAGTCGAGGAACGTCGCGCCGCCGTACTCGAAGACGGCCTTGTCCAGGTTCTTCCAGGCGAACGAGCCGGCTGGGTTGGCCTTGACGAACGCGCTGTCCCCGGCGGTGCTGCTGATCGGGACGCCGACGTCGAGCTTGGAGATCGCCTCCTGCGACTTCTGGTCCTGCATCGCCTTGACGAACGCCAGCGCGGCCTGCGGGTACTTGGTGCCCTCGCCGACGGCGGCGACCCGGCCACCGACGTACATGACCTCCTTGCTGTCCTTCAGGTTGAAGTAGACGAGGTCCTTGCACTTGTCACCGATACCCTCGCCGCCCTTGCCGCAGTCGACGTACGGGCTGGCGAAGCCCATCGCGGCCTCGCCGCTGGTGACGAGCGCGGTCTTGGCGCTGTTCTGGTAGCCGTACGTCGAGGACTTGTCGACGCCGACCATGTCGTGGATCAGCTGCAGCGCCTCGGTCCCGGCCGGGCTGTCGAAGCTCGGCTGCCCGTCCTCGGCGAACATCTGACCGCCCTTGGCGCCCATGAAGGCGACGAACTGCTGGCGGTAGTTGCCGGCCGGTGCCCAGAAGTCGAAACCGGTCCGGGTGATCTGGCCCTTGGCGTCGCGCTTGGTCAGCTTCTTCGCGTCCTCACGCAGCTCGGTCAGCGACTGCGGCGGCTTGGCCGGGTCGAGCCCGGCCTCGGTGAACGCGCTCTTGCTGTAGGCCAGCAGCCGCGGGTTGGCGACCACCGGTACGGCGTACAGGTCGTTGTCGAACTTCATCGGCGGGACGAAGGCCGGGTAGACCGTCTTCTCCAGCTCCTCGGTGCTGACGCCGAGCTTGGTCAGCGACTGGATCGCGCCGAGGTCGGCCAGCGGCTGGACCCAGCCGATGCCGGCGCTGACCACGTCGTAGTTGCTGCCGGCCGAGAGCGCGGTGGAGATCTTCTGGTTCAGGTTGTCGTACGGGACGAAGTCGGGCTCGACCTTCATCTGCGGGTAGGTCTTGTGGAAGATGTCGACGATCCCCTGGAAGACCGCCTGGCCCTCGTTGTCGGCCGAGAAGTTCGGCACCACCACGCGCAGGGTGCCGGTCGCGGTCGCCGGGTCCTGCCCCTCGGCCTGGTCGCCGTCGCCTCCGGAGGAACAACCGGCCAGCACTGTCGTCAGCGCGACGGCCAGCGCGGCCGCGGCCTTGAGTCCTCGCTGCATGTCCTTCACCACTTCCTGTCGGCGGCCGCTCAAGGGGCCGGTAAACGCTTCCCGCCACAGTAGGCATTTCTAGTATCGTTTCGCAATACCAAGGTCGGTTCTCTGAAACCCGGGCGCTCAGGCCATCAGGTCGTACGTGTCCGCGCGGACCTCGTGGCGCAGCTCCAGACCGGCCAGGTAGCGGCGGATCTCGTCGACCACGATCGCGCCCTGGGCCCGGCGTGAGTGCCAGGTCTGGGCGCCGAGGTGGGGAGTGAGCAGCACGTTGGGCAGGCGCCACCACTCGGAGTCGGCCGGCAGCGGCTCGGTGTCGAAGACGTCGAGAGCCGCGCTGAGCCGGCCGCTGCGCAGCTCTTCGAGAAGCGCAGCGGTGTCGATCAACGCGGACCGCGCGGTGTTGATCAGGACGCCGCGGTCCGGAATCAGGGCGAGGTGCTTCGCGTCGAGCATCAGGCGGGTCTCGTCGGTCACCGGGGCGTGCAGGGCGACGACGGCCGACGTACTCAGGAGAAGCTCGAGCGGGACCAGCCGGGCGCCGAGCTCCTTGGCTTCGCGCTCGTCGAGGTAGGGGTCGTAGAGCAACGCCTGCGCGCCGGAAGCGACCACCAGCTTGAGATACGCCCGCCCGACGCGGCTCGCGCCGATCACGCCGACCGTCGTACCGGCCAGCGTCCGGCCGAGACCGAAGTCGGCGTTGTGCCAGGCGTGGTCGCGCAGGTTCGTGGTCATCACCCGGTCGACCTGGTCGAGGTTGCGCAGGCGGGAGATGGTCATGAAGAGCGCCAGTTCGGCGACCGATTGCGCCATGCCGGCCGAGGCCTGGCTGACGCGGGCGCCGCCGCCGAGCAGCTCCGGGGGGACCAGGTGCCGGATCGTGCCGGCGCTGTGGACGACCAGCTTCAACCGTGGGCCCGGATCGGCCGGCAGTGGTCGCGAGCCCCATCCGGTGACGAGGATGTCGGCGTCCAAGCGCTCGCCGCTTCGGTGCACCTGACCGAATCCCTCGAGCCGCGCCAGCTCCTCCGGGCCGAACAGTTCCCCTTCCAGCTCGGACGGCAGATCGACGTACAGGGCGACCATGGGACGTCCTTTCGCTGGGCAGTAACAGCTAGATTGTTTCTAGATGTGTTACTGCCCAGAGTAAGCAGACGTCTACGGCTGCTGCAAACGCTTGCCGGTGGGTCAGGGCGTCGGCGGCAGTTCGTCCGGGACGGGCGGCCGCTCGTGCAGGTAGTCCTCGACGGCGAACAGGTGCGCCGCCATCCGGGCTCGGGCCCGGTCCGGGTCGTGCAGGGCCAGGGCCGCGAGGATGGCGCGGTGCTCCGCGTGCGTCGCCTCGTCCGCACCCGTTTGGCTGATCGATCGCCACAGACGGTCGCGGAGTGTGCGTCCGCCCAGCGCGCCGATCAGTGCTTCCAGCACCGGGTTGCCGGAAGCCTCCGCGATCAGCCGGTGGAACGCGATGTCCGCCTCGATCACGGCCTCGTGGTCGAGACCGCCGGCAGCCAGGTGCTCCTCGGCCCGGTGCAGCACTTCGTCGGCCGCCGCGAGCGCTTCGTCGGTGATGTGGACGGCGGCCAGCGCCGCCGCCTCGGTCTCGAGCATCCGCCGTACGGCGTGCAGGTGGTGAGCGCCGCTGTGGTCCTGCAGGTCGACGACGAATCCCATCGGGGCCAGCAGCAACGACGAGTCCAGCGCCGTGACGTAGGTCCCGTCACCCTGCCTGGTCTCCAGAACGCCCATGATCGACAGCGCCCGGACCCCCTCGCGCAGGGGTCCGCGAGACACCCCGAGCGCCTCGCCGAGGTCCTTCTCGACGGGCAGCTTGTCGCCGGCCTTGAGCGTGCCGTCGATGATCAGCTTCTTGATCCCCTGCACGACGACATCGGTCTGGGAACCACCTGGCGCGAGTGTCATCCAGCCATCTTCTCGCGGTCCGTCCAACGAGTTCGGCCGACCGGCGGGCAGTTCTCGATAGATCATATGAATTGGGGTCTCAAGTCTAGATCGAGCGCCAACGGAGCGCTACGATCCTCAAAATTCATACGATGATTCAGTCGAAAAGAGGCTGACATGTCCGTATCCATCAAGAAACACCGCCTCGCGGTGACCAGCGGGCTGTGCCTGCTGTCGCTCGGCCTGGCCGCCTGCACGAGCGGCACGGGAACGCCGACCGGCCAGAGCGCGCCGCTGCCCACCATCACCGGCAACCCGGCCGTCACGATGAACGTCTTCGCGCCGCAGGGCCCGGACTTCGACCTGGCCAAGAACGCCTTCACGCAACAGGTCTCGAAGAAGTTCAACATCACCTTCCAGTGGCAGACCACGACGTACGACGCGGGACCGGCCAAGGAGAAGCGGCAGATCGCGCTGGCCAGCGGCGACTACCCGGACCTGTTCCTGCTGATCCCGTGGGTCGACCAGTTCACCCAGGCCGACCTGCTGAAGCTCGGCACCCAGGGCGTGGTCGTGCCACTGAACCAGCTGATCGACCAGTACGCGCCGAACATCAAGAAGGCGCTCGACGCCAACCCCGACTACAAGGCGATGGCCACCGCGCCCGACGGCAAGATCTACGGGATGCCGCAGTGGGTCGACTGCTACCACTGCTCGTACCAGGGCAAGCTGTGGATGAACTCGACCTGGCTGAAGAAGCTCGGCCTGGAGCAGCCGAAGACGACCGAGGACATGCGCAAGGTCCTGCAGGCGTTCAAGACCCAGGACCCGAACGGCAACGGCAAGGCCGACGAGGTCCCGCTCAGCGCCGATGTCCGTGACGTGCTGATCCCGTACTTCATGAACGCGTTCGTCTACGACCCGCAGGGCACCAGCGGCAACAACAACTCGGCGCTGGTCCTGCGCGACGGCAAGGTCGACCTGCAGGCGAATAAGGACGGCTGGCGCGAGGGCCTGACCTATCTGAACTCGCTGTACAAGGAAGACTTGATCGACAAGGGCGCGTTCACCCAGAACGCCGACGCGCTGCAGCAGCAGGGCGACAACGCCGGCACCGTCATCCTCGGGTCGTCGACCGTGCTGCACCCCGGCATCTTCGTGACGCTGGGGGCCGACGACAAACGAGACACCCAGTACGACGCCGTCGCCCCGCTGACCGGGCCGAACGGCGCGAACTTCTCGGCGTACAACTTCCCGAGCGTGCCGGGGGCAACATTCGTGCTGACCAACAAGGCCAGCGCGGAGGTGCAGATCCAGGCGATCAAGATGCTCGACTACCTCTTCACCACCGAGGGCGAGATCAACGGCCTGTTCGGCGTCGAGGGCAGGACCTGGGCCAAGCCGCAGCCTGGTGAGGTGGCGCTGGACAAGGCGATCAAGCCGCTCTACCGGCAGATCCCGCAGAAGGCCGGAGCGAAACCGCAGAACGCCGCGTGGCAGGCGATGGCCCAGTACAACAACACCGAACAGTTCCGCAACGCCGAGTCGATCAGCACCGACGTGTACGCCCAGGCCGGTTACGAGCGACGGTTGTTCGAGGCCACCAAGCTGTACGACGGCAAGGAGGACAAGGCGCAGGTGTACCCCTACTGGAAGGTCTGGATCGACCCGGCACAGAGCGCCGAGGTGGCCACGCTGCAGACCAACATCGAGAACTACGTGCAGCAGAACGCGCTGCAGTTCATCACCGGATCGAAGGACATCACCAAGGACTGGGACGCCTACGTCAAGGGGCTGGACGGGCTCGGGCTCAAGCGCTACCTGGAGATCCAGCAGACCGCCTACGAGAAGGTGCCCAAGTGAGCGAACCGTTCGAGCCGACGCTGGAATCGCTGCGGACCTTCGCGTGCCCGGACTGGTTCCGGGACGCGAAGTTCGGGATCTGGTCGCACTGGGGCGCGCAGTCGGTGCCCCGGGCCGGTGACTGGTACGCGCGCCGGATGTACTGCGAGGGCACGGAGCAGTACCGCTACCACCTGCGGACCTACGGGCACCCGTCGGAGTTCGGCTACAAGGACCTCGTGCGGCTGTGGAAGGCGGAGCGGTTCGATCCCGAGGCGCTGATGGACCAGTTCGCCGCGGCCGGGGCGAAGTACTTCGTGGCCCAGGCGATGCACCACGACAACTTCTTCAACTACGACTCGGCGATCCACCGGTGGAACTCGGTCCGGATGGGACCGGGCAAGGACATCGTCGGGCTGTGGAAGGCGGCCGCCGATCGTCATCGGCTGCCGTTCGGGATCGCCGAGCATCTCGGGGCGACGTACACGTGGTCGGCGGTCAACAAGGGCAGTGACGAGCACGGCCCGTACGCCGGGGTGCCGTACGACGGCAACGACCCGGCGTACGCCGACCTCTACACGACCAGTCGGCTGGAGGGCCGCGCGGAAGCGGTGAAGGTCGACCCCTGGTACGCCGCGGATCCTGCTTGGCATCGGCACTGGCTGGCGGTGATCAGCGAGGTCATCGATCGGTACCAGCCGGAGCTGCTGTACTCCGACGGCCCGCTGCCGTTCGGCGCGCAGAGCTACGAGGCGGGGCTGCAGGCGGTTGCGCGGCTCTACAACGCCAGCGCTGCGCGGCACGGCGGGGCGAACCAGGCCGTCTACAACCAGAAGGATCGCGACGCATCGATCTACCAGGTGGGTGTGCTCGACATCGAGCGGAGCCAGGAGCCGGACATCAAGGCTGATCCCTGGCAGACCGACACCTCGATCGGCGACTGGTTCTACGACGTGCGCGACGTGTACAAGACGTCCGCGCACGTGATCGAGCTGCTGATCGACATCGTGGCGAAGAACGGGAACCTGCTGCTCAACGTGCCGCAGCGTCCCGACGGGACGATCGACGTCGAGTGCAGCACGCTGCTCGAGGAGGTGGGGCGGTGGCTGGCAATGTGTGGTGAAGGGATCTACGGCACGCGGCCGTTCCGGGTGATGGGGGAGGGGCCGGCCGCCGTACGGATCGACGGTTTCACCGAGGAGGCCGTGCAGTGGACGAGTGCGGACTTCCGGTTCACGCGGAAGGGGTCGACGCTGTACGCGTTCCAGCTGCGGTGGCCGGAGGACGGGCGGGCGGTGATTCGCACGCTGACGCCGGCGGACAAGGTCAGGTCGGTGCGGCTGCTCGGGCACGGGGAGGTCGAGTTCGAGCAGGCGTACGGCGTACTGGTGGCTCGCCTTCCCGATCGTGCAGAGGCTGAGCCGGTGAGCTGTCTCGCGCTGGAGGTGCCGTCGTTGCGCTGAGCAACTACTTGGGGCCGTCCGAGGGCTGGGTGTGGAGGACCTCGCGGACCTGCTCGGCGGCGCGGAGGATGGTTTCGGCGATGAAGTCGCTGAAGCGGGCGATGTTCTCCAGACGGGTCGCGGCCTGGGTGCCGTGGCCGAGGACCGGCACGCCCTGGCGGGCGACCTCGGCGAGCTGGGCGGAGCCGTGCGCGCTGGCGATCGTCGACTGGTACCAGACGTCGTTGTCGGCGAAGTAGCGTTCGCGGCGGCGCTCGTCGCGTTCGCGGCGGATGAGGCCCTGCTCGTCGAGGAACGTGATCGCCTTGGAGATCGACGCGGGACTGACCTGGAGGTGCTGGACGAGCTCGGACGCGGTCAGGCTGCCGGCCTCGGCGATCAGCAGGGACGTCAGCACCCGCGCCGCGATCTTGGGCAGGCCCTGGGCGGTGAGGAGAGACGTGAAGGTTTCCTCGTACTGGCGCACGGCCTCGGGGTCGCCCTGGTGGCCGAGTGTCCGCGCACCCTGGGCGCGCGGCGTGGTCTGCTTGGGCCGGTGCGCGCGGCGTTCGGTCGCGCGGTGGGCGGCGTCGGCGCGGTAGCCGGTCGGGCCGCCGTTGCGCATCACCTCGCGGGTGATGGTCGAGGTCGGCCGGTCGAGGCGGCGGGCGATCTCGGCGTACGCGAGGTCGTCAGCCAGCCCCAGCGCGATCTGCTGGCGCTCCTTCTGACTGAGCCGGCCACCGGTCACTTGTGTCTCCTCTGTCCCGTCGAGCCTCGCCAGCGTAGCGTTTCCTGTTGGAGAAACGCCACGCGGTGAAGTGGCTGTTAGAGAACTGTGAGGACGGGGGATTCGCGGCCTTTCGGTCGGTAGGGTTCCCGGATGCTCATCGCGAACCTGGTCTGGGCCGTCGGCCTCATCGGCGTCCTGCTCGGCCTGGTCGCGACCCTGCGCTACCGCCTGGTCGCCGGCACCTTCCTGATCGTCTTCGGCTTCGCGATCGGTATCACCGGCGTCGAGGTCGTCGCCGGCTGACGCACCTGGAACCGACTGGTCAGAAGTCGATCGTGAGCTGGGTGCCGGCTGGTGTGCCCGGGTGGTGCAGCCAGAGGACGCCGGCCTCGGCGTCGTACCGGGTGGTGGTGAGGGTGGCGCCGTCGGCCTGGATGGTTGTCGGGGCGCTGGCGAGGCGGAGGGCCGTGACGACTTGGACTCCGCGCGGGGCCTCGCAGGCGAAGCGGATCCCGGTCTCGGTTTGCTGCCAGTCGATGACGCGGCCGGCTGAGGCCAAGAGCGGTTCGCTGTCGTAAGTGAGGTCGCGGAGCCAGGTCAGGTCGCCCGGGCCGAGTTCGCGGTGGTGGACGATGCCGAGGTGCGGGTCCAGCAGATCGAGGTAGTTGCCTTCGATCACTTGGGTGCCGCCGGACTCCTCGAGAACGGCGCCGATCAGGTACGGGCCGCGCTGGACCGACAACCAGTTGCTGGGCTTCCAGCGGTGGCCGGCGGCTTCGGCCAGCTCGCGGAGGGCGGCGACGAGCTCGGCAGCGCGCTCTGGAGACGCGGTGAAGTCGGCCGGTCGCGTCGGGAGGAAACGGACGCCGCCCCGGCCGATCGCCTGTACGCCGTCGTGGGCGCGGTCGGCGCTTAAGGCCTCGGCCAGGTGGTCGGCGCAGGTCGCGTAGCGGCCGGTCCACCAGGAGCGGATCTCGTGGTACGGGTCGGCGTCGTCGCCGACGTACAGCAGGCTGCCGCCGCGGGCGACCCAGCCGGCCAGCGCGTAATGGATGCCGGGGGCAAGGGGTTTCTGGAACTCGTAGCTCAGGACGAGGACGTCGACGGCGTCCAGCGCGCCGGGAGTGTCGAGCACGTTCTCGAGCTGGACCGGGACGACCTGCTGGCCGTCGTACAGGGGTGGTAGGGCCAGGCCGTAGAAGTCGGAGAAGTGGAGCTGCTCGCGGCCTTCGAGGGCCAGGGCATCCTGGAGGCCGTCGTAGTGACCGCTCTCGCCACCTGGGGACCAGCGCTGGAACATCGCGGTGTCCGACAGCGCGATCCCGATCCGCGGACCGTCCGCGGACCGGCGGACGTCGGGCTGGTCGAGGTCGCGCAGGCTGTTCATCGCGATCAGGTAGCTGGTCGCCGTCTCCGGCGGGATCGGCTGCCGTCCGGTCGATCCCTCGCGCGGGTAGGGCCGGTTGAAGATCCGGTTCGGCCACGGGGCGACCTCGTACCGCGAGACGCCCGGGTGCAGCAGCGACGCGATGAGCGTGCGCCGGTAGTTGGCGAGGTAGTCCTCCCAGGTGCGGTCCGGGTGGTCCTCGATCGGGTCGTGCAGGAACCACATCCGGCGGTCGGTACCGCGGGTCAGGTCCTGGGCGATGCCGTACTCCAGGTACGCCGTCTCGAACGTGCGCTCGGCGACCTTGCCGGCGTACACGTTCGGCGTGCGGGCGGTGCCGGTCCACACCTGCGCGATGGCGCCGTCGATCGAGGGCAGCGTGCGCAGGCGGGACTCGGGGCTGACGATCTGCCACTGGGTGTAGTTCAGCAGGCTGTGGGTCGGCACGTAGAAGCGGACTTGGCGGCCCTGCTGGAGCGCCTCGTCGCGCAGGACCGAGGTGACGCGATCGAGGCTGCGCGACAGCAGGTGCTGCTTGAGCTGCCCCGACCGGAAGTGCGCCTCGGCGGTGCTGTGCGGCGCTTGCCACGGCTCACCGAAGTACGCCTGCCACTCCCGCTTGAACGACTCCGAGTAGCCGGCGCGGGCCCAGAACTCCGGCTCCTCCAGATGGATGCCTTCGACCCCGAACTCGAGGATCGGGCGGAGCTTCTGCACCAGGTACTCGGTGAAGCCGAAGGTCGGGACCATGTACGGGATGTCGGTGCTGTGCCCGTGCAGGATCGGCGACCCGTCGCCCGCCGTCTGCGTGTCGGCCCAGTGGTCGGAGCCGTCCCACCGGCCGTCGAGGTAGTCCTGGTAGTTGCCCCAGGAGATCCCGGTCATCAGCTGCACCCGGTACCCGGCGTCGCGCCAGCGGGCGATCCGTTGCGCGGTCGAGTCGTTGAGCCCGTAGACCATCACGAAGTCCGTGCGCAGGTCGATCGTCTCGTCGTACGGCGCCTGCTCCTGGAACCCCGTGGCCTCGCGGCCCTTGCTATCGGTCATCCGCCGCTCCCGTTCGGTCGCTTCCCGTCAACCCTCTCCGGTCCGGTCCGCGGATTCCAGGGGAACGTCCGGAATCGGACAGCCGGCAGCCGAGGTGGACAGCAGGTGAACAAATCCGGCCGTGGCGATGATCCGGTTGTGTCGTGCGGTGGCCTGGGGGATGGTTTTCACCATGGACAGGTCAGAGGAAACCCGCGCCATCAACGAGGTCGTCGACCGGCTGGCGAAGCAGTTCCCCAGTGTCCCGAGCGAGAACGTCGCCGAGGTCGTCCACCAGGTCCAGCCGGAGTTCGACGAGGCACCGATCAGGGACTTCGTCCCGCTGTTCGTCGAGCGCGGCGCCAAGCAACGCCTCCGCCAGACGTCGAGCTAGTCCAAGACCCTGCCGCCGTTTCCGCGGCGCTGCGCGCTGGTGGAGTGGAGTGAGGCGCCGGTCGCCCCGGAGCGCCACGCTTCGCGGGCGCGACGGAGGGACCGCGCCGATGTCAGAACGTGATGCCCGCCGTACGGTCGGTCCGGTGCCTGCGGCACGTTCGCCCCGCAGCGCCACGCTTCGCGTGCGACCGGCGGGTCACCATATCCCCACCAGTAAACGCCTGGGAGGTCGGCCGTTGCGCGGATCAGTCGGAGGCTGAGGCAGCGCCTGCCGTCAGAGCGTGATGCCCGCGGCGAACAGCTGGGGCCAGATCTCGGACTGGTCGGCGACCTGTACGCCGAGCTTCTCGGCCTTGGTGAGTTTGGCGGCGCCGACGTCGGCGCCGGTGATCAGCAGGTCGGTGGTGGCCGAGACCGACGAGGCGATGGTCGCGCCCGCTGTTTCGCAGAGGCGCTGGAAGGCCGGCCGTGGGACCTTCTCGCCGGAGCGAGGGTCGCTGATCGAACCGGTGACGACGACGGTCTTGCCGGCCAGGGGAGCGCCCGCGGCGACGACCGGTGGCAGGTCCTCGTCGAGTACGTCGAGGGAGACGCCGGCCGCGCGCAGCCGTTGCAGCTCGGGCTGCAGGCGCGTCAGGTGCTCGATGAGCGACGCGGCGACCTTCGGGCCGATGTCGTCGACGGCGACCAGACCGTCCTCGCCGGCTTCGAGGACCTCCTCCAGCGAGCCGAAGCCCGCGCGGCACAGGCGGGCCGCCGTACCTTCGGAGGCCATCGGGATCGCCAGTCCGATCATGGCGCGGCGCAGGCCGACCTGACGGCTGGTGTCGATCGACTCGATCATCCGCGCGGCCGAGACCTCGCCGATGCGGTCGAACTCGAGCAGCCCTTCCTTGGTCAGCCGGTAGAAGTCCGACGGGTGCTCCAGGATCCCCGCCTCGGCCAGCCGCTCGATCCACACCCCGCCGATCGCGTCGATGTCGGCCGCGGCGCGCGAGGCCCAGTGGATCAGGCGCCGTACGGTCTGGGCCGGGCAGGAGACGTTCGTGCAGAACAGCTCGCGGCTGTTGCCCTGCTCGGTCAGCGGCTGCTCGCACGACGGGCACACGGTCGGCGGCACGATGTCCTGCTCCGCGCCCGTGCGCTTCGAGGCGTCCAGGACGCCGGCCACGAACGGGATCACGTCACCGGCGCGCCGGACCAGGACGGTGTCACCGATCTTGATGCCGCGGGCCCGGATCACCTCCTGGTTGGCCAGCGTCGCGCGGGTGACCGTCGTACCGCCGACGAAGACCGGCTCGAGCCAGGCGACCGGGGCGATCTTGCCGGTTTTGCCGACGTCCCAGACCACGTCGGCCAGCACGGTGGTCTTCTCCTCGGCGGCGAACTTGAACGCCAGCGCGCCGCGCGGCGAGCTCGACCGCGTCCCGGCGGCGGCGAACGCGTCGCGGTCGGCCAGGCGCAGTACGGCGCCGTCGAGGTCGTAGTCCAGGTCGTTGCGCTGCTCCTCGATGGTGGTGATCACCGCCTGCGCCGCGGCCGCGTCGTCGCAGTGCCGCATGTCGGCGGCGGTGAAGCCGAGGGTCCGCAGTGCGCGATCCAGGTCGGAGTCGGTGCTGTCGGGATCGGTGAGCAGGTCGAAGGCGAGGAACTGCAACCGCCGCTCGGAGACCGTCGCCGGGTCCTTGGCGCGCAGCGTTCCGGCGGCGGCGTTGCGCGGGTTGATCAGCGGCTTGTCGGGATGGTTCGCGTTGTACGCGGCGAAGGTCGAGCGCAGCATCACGGCCTCACCGCGAACCTCGACGCGACCCGGTGCATCGACAGACGTCGGTACGCCGTCGGCGAGCGCGCGCACGAGGGGAGTCACGTCGTCACCGGTCGTCCCGTCGCCGCGGGTGATCGCGCGAACCAGCCGGCCGTCCTCGTACACCAGAGCCAGCGACAGCCCGTCCAGCTTCGGCATCACGACCACCGAGCGACCGGGGAACCGGTTGAAGAAGGCCTCGACCTGCTCGGGGCGGGTCGCCTTATCCAGCGACAGCATCGGGCGCGAGTGCCGGACCGGGGCGTGCAGGATCGTCGGCGCACCGACCTGGTCGAGCGGGTTCGGATCCGGGGCCAGTGACGGGTTGGCTGCGATGAGTGTGCGCAGCTCGTCCTCGATCGCGTCGTACTCGGCGTCGGCCACCGAGGGCGAGCCTCGGTAGTAGGCGTCGCGCAGCTGCACGATCTGGTCAGCGAGCTCTTGGATGCGTTCCCCAACGTTCACGACGAGGACGCTACCCAAAGGTGGGGACAAAGGCTCTTTATTGCGGCTGGACGGAAGGGGCGAGTTGGCGGGTCGGTGTTTCTAGGGAAGGAAAGAAGGTGGGGAGGGGGGACGGAGTTGGAAGAGGGGCGGGGGTCGGTATTTGTTAGTGGTGGATGTGGGTGGCCTGGGTGGCTAGGAGGTGGAAGCCTCGGGTGGTGGCTATTGCTTTGGCTTCGGCGTTGAGTTCGGTTGCTGTGTGGAGGTCTCCGGTGAGGTGCAGGGCCTTGGCGAGGGTTAGCAGGGCCTCGGTTTCGATGTACGGGTAGAGGTCGCGGGCGATGGCCAGGCATTCTTCGCTCTGCTTGATGGCCGCTGCGATGTCGCCGAGCGCCAGGTGGGCCTGGGCGACGGTTGCTCCGGTCTGGGCCTGGGCCTTGCGGTCCTGCAGGGCGGTTGCGAGGTCGTGGGCCCGTTGAGCGAGGTCGAGTGCGGTCGCTCCGTTGCCGCGCTGGAGGTGCAGTCGAGCGAGCTCGTCCATTGTCGACAATTCACCGCGCGGATGCGACCGCCGCCGGTACGCGTTCAGGACCTCGTCGAGCAGCTCGGCCGCGCCGTCGACCTCACCCAGCTGCCGCAGAGCGCTGGCCAGGTTGCCGCTGATCGTGAGGACGGACGTCGTGAGGGCGTTCTCGTACTTCTCCAGCGCCGTACTGAGCAGGTCCGCGGACTCGCGCAGCCGGCCCTGGTACAGGCGGGTCATGCCGAGGCCGTTGAGCGCGATGGCCCGGACATGGCTGTGCGGTTCGCCCTCGGTCCAGTCGAGCGCGCGGCTCATCCAGAGAGCGGCCTCGTCGAGCGTGCCTCGCTCCAGGTGGAGCCAGCCGATCTGGTGGGCCATGTAACCGGCGGCTGTGTTCCAGCCGACGGCGACCGCGAGGGCATGGCCGGCCAAGCAGTCCGCCATCGAGTCGTCGTCGTGACCGGCGGCCCACAACGCCTGGCCCCGATTCATCAACATCGCCACGCGTGCGCGGTCGTTGCCTGCTGCCGTGGCGGCCGCCAGCCCGGCCTGTGCCGCCGGCAACCATCCGTCGGCGCCCCGGCGCATCCAGTAGTAGCCCCGGAGCTGGTCTGTGATCTGCCAGGCCAACTGGTGGTCGCCGGAGTCCGCGGTGATCTGCACGACCGCCAGCAATCCGCGAAGTTCGTCGTCCAGCCAGTCGAGGGCCGCGGCTTCGGACGGGAACAGGCGATCCGGTGCGGGATGGCCGCCGAGCCTCACGAGTTGCGGGTAGGTCAGGTGGATCGCGGCCGTCACCGACTCGAGGTACCAGGCGTGGAGGCGGTCGCGCGCGAGGTCCGCCTCGGGATCCTCGGCGAGCAGGCGGCCGGCGTACAGGCCGAGCAGGTCGTGGAAGCGGTAGCGGTTCGTGGTGTGCTGCATCAGCATGTTCGCCTCGAGCAGGTCCTCGAGAATCCGTTCGGCGTCGGGCGCCGGTACGCCGAGCAGGATTCCGGTGCCCTCGGCACTGAAGTCGTCGCCGGGATGCAGACTGCAGAGCCGGAACGCGCGCTGGGCGACGGGAGTCAGGTCGGCGTAGCTGAGCTGGAAGCTGTTGAGCACGCTGGACTCGCCGAGGCTGAGCTCGGACAGCCGGCGGTTGCTGTCGTCCAGGCGGCGGGCCAGATCGGCGACGGTCCACTCACGCCGGGTCGCGAGCCGTGCGCCGGCGATGCGGAGCGCGAGAGGCAGACGGGCGCACGCCTCCGCTAGGGCTGCGACTTCTTCGTCCGTCGCGGTGCCGGCCATCCGCGCGGTGGAGGTGATCAGCCGGACGGCGTCGTCGCGGGGGAGTGGTTCGAGGTTGACGACCTCCGCGGTGTCCAGCTCCGGCAGCCGTCGCCGGCTGGTCACGATGACGTCGCTGCGTCCGGATCCCGGGAGGAGCGGTCGGACCTGGGCCGCGTCCTGCGCGTTGTCGAGCAGGACGAGGATCCGCCGGCCCGCAAGCTCGGTGCGGAACAGCGCGGCCGCCTCGGCCTCGTCGGTCCCGATCCGGCGGCTGGAGACGCCGAGGGCGCGCAGGAACCGGCCGAGGACCTGCAGAGGCGCAGGACTCACGGTGTCGTTGCCGCGCAGGTCGGCGTACAGCTGGCCGTCCGGGTACTCCTCGCGCAACTGATGGGCGGCGGTCAGGGCCAGGGCGGTCTTGCCGACGCCGGCGATGCCGTTGACGAGGACGACCCGTGACGACAGCGCGTCCGGTCGCGCCAGTGCATTGCAGATTGTCGACAACTCGGCGACGCGACCAACGAAGTCCGGTGGCGCCGACGGCGCCTGCTGGGCGACCACCTGCCGCGTCGAGCTCTGCTGGCGCAGCACCGCCAGGTGCGCCGCGCGGAGGTGTTCGCCGGGGTCGATGCCGAGCTGCACGGCGAGCGCCGTACGGATCCGGTCGTACGCCGAGAGCGCCTCGGCCTGCCGCCCGGCCGCGGCAAGGGTGTGGATCAGCTCGGCGTGCAGCGGTTCGTCGAGTTCATGGCGAGACGTCAAGCCCCGCAGGGTTTTCAGAGCCTGCTCCGGTACGCCGACCTCACGGGCGAGCGCGGCGAACGCGTGCACCGCCTCGGCGTACTCGTTCGCGATCGCCAGGGAGAGTGGGTGGGACGTTTCGATGTCGGGTTCGCCACGCCACAGGTCCAGGGCCTCCGCAAGATCGGCCAGGGCTGTCTGCTCCGACAGCGCCGATCCATGCTCAAGGTCGCTAGCGTCCGGCGCGCTGATGGCCGAGGGGCACACCAGGTTGCTCACGCCGCCCGACAGGGCGCCGGGCAACGCATCGATCGCCGCCGCAGCGTTGGCGCGGGCTTCGTCTGTCGCAAGGTGCCGCGCGGGTTCGTCGTGCGGGCTTCGCTCGGTGGGGGCTTCGTCTGCCGCAAGGTGCGACGCGGGGTCGTTGTGTGGGCTGGGCTCGGCGGGGGTTGTGTCTGCGACAAGGTGCCGGGCGGACTCGTCGCGCGCGCTGGGCTCGGCGGGGGGTTCGTCTGTCGCAAGGTCCCGTGCGGATTCGTCGAGTGGGCTGCGCGACGCTGCGGCAGACGTTCGGTGCGGAAGGTCAGCGCGGCCGGCCGGCGGTCGGCGCAGCTCTGCCGCTGGTGCCAGTCTCGGGTTGGTTGCCTTCGCTACCAGCTCGCGGAACGCGAGGAGGTCGAGAGTTTCGGCTGTCGCCTCGAGTCGGTAGCCGGCCTGATTGCCGACAATCGACAGGTCGCTCGACCGTGACCGGTTGGCTGACGGGCTTGTAGCTCGGGAACTGCGACCGGACTCCAGCAGGCGGCGCAGGCGGGCGATTCTGGTCTGGAGGAGGGTCGCCGCGTTGGCTGGGGCATCCCGGGGCCAGAGGAGATCGATGAGCTCGTCCTGGCTGACCGTCGTACCGGCTGCGAGTGCGAGGCGGACGAGCAAAGTGCGCTGTGGGGCTGAGTTGACGGCGATTGGCGTGTCGCCGTACCGGACTTCCAGGGGGCCGAGGACGTTGATCCGCAGGGCTCCGGTGGGAGTGGTGGCGGGGGAGCGGTGGGTCCTGGCGGCTGCGTGCAGTTCGCCGGTGTCGTGGCGGTTGAGCGTGAGGACGGCGGCGAGAGCGTCGATCGAGTCCGGCTTCGGGCTCTTGGTCCGGCCCTGTTCGAGATCCCGGACCGCCGCCGTGCTGAGGCCAGCCTTGTCGGCCAGCTCGCGTTGAGTGATTCCGGACTGGCGGCGGAACAACCGCAGCAGCTCGCCGAAGCCGGACACGGTGCGCAGTCTACTGACATCGACAGGTCACCGAGCCGTTGTCCAGCGTTCAGATGCTTGCGCTGAGCAACAGTCGGTCCCTGGAGAGCACTGTAGGAGGCCGGCCGATCGTCGCTCTGCCCGTACTTCTCCCGTACTTTCTTCCGCATTGTGAACCTGTACGGTCTCGCTGCATGAGCAGACCTGTGGATCTTGTGGACGTCCTCGGGCCGGACGTCGCCAAGCGGGTGGAGCCGCTCGGGAACGGGCAGCGGTACGTCCGCGCGGGGCAGTGGCCGATGGCGGCGGCCTGGTTGGTGGACGTCCTGGTGTGCGCGGTCTGTGTGTTCATCGGAATCGTCGTCCTGGTCTCGGTGTCGACAATCGACGACGCGATGGTCGGGCTGGGTGTGATCGTGCTGATCCCCGCGGTCCCGTTGCTGTACGGCGTGTTCTACGGCAACGGCCGATCGCTGGGCGCCCTGCTGACCGGCACGCGGCTGATCCGGCTGAAGGACGGCGGCCGCCTGGGTTTCAGCGCACCGTGGGCCATGCTGGTGCGCGTCGTGCTCCTGCCGTTCTTGATCGTCATCATGCTGATCGGCGCTCTCGGCGGCGGCACCGGTTCACCACCCGGCTCGCTGCGCCGCCGCAGCCAGGACATCGACGCCACCCACCGCCTCCAAACAGCCGAAGCATCCGCCTGACGCCACCCCTCGGCCGGCACGCCCGCCCGACTCAGGCGCCGGCGCGGCCCGGGACGGCCGGCTGGTCCAGGCACTTGCCGCCCTCGACGGTCAGCTGATTCAGGCACCGCTGCCCTGGACGGCCCGCCGACTCAGGCGCCGGCGCCGCCCGGGACAAGCGGCTGGCTCAGGCACCGGCGCCGCCTTGGACGGCCCGCTGCACCGCCGTCCGGGCCGGCCCGCGCCGCCGCCCAGGGCGGCCCGCAGATTCAGAACCGCCGCCGGGCGGCCGACCGGCTCAAGCGCCGGCGCCGCCCGGGGCGAGCTGCCTGCTCAGGCGCCGGCGCGGCTCGGGACGGCTGGCTGATCCGGGCACTTGCCGCCCTGGACCGCCCGCTGATTCGGGCACCGCTGCCCTGGACGGCCCGCCGACTCAGGCGACGGCGCCGCCCGGGACAAGCGGCTGGCTCAGGCACCGGCGTCGCCCGGGACGGCGCGCTGCCCCGTCGTCCGGGGCGGCGTACTGCCCCGTCGTCCGGGGCGGCGTACTGCCCCGTCGTCCGGGGCGGCGCGCTGCACCGTCGCCCAGGGCGGACGGCAGATTCAGGACCGCCACCGGGCGGCCAACCTGCTCAAGCCCCCGCGCCGCCGTCGGCGGGGATGATGGCGCCGGTGACGATCGAGGCGCGGTCGCTGAGGAGCCAGGCGGCGAGTTCGGCGATTTCGCGTGGTTCGGCCATTCGGCCGAGTGGGGTGGACGCCATGATCCGGTCGACGACGCCGGGTGTGGTCGCCTCCCAGGTGTCGATCATTTCGGTGGCGGTGCCGCCGGGGGTGATGCCGTTGACGCGGATGCCGTGGGGTGCCCAGGTGACGGCGGCGGTCTCGGTGATGCTGTTCAGCGCGCGCTTCATCGCGCCGTACGCCGGAAGCGCCGGATTGGCCCGGCGGCTGCCGATGCTCGACGTGTTGACGATCGCGCCGCCGGAGCCCTGGCGCATGAGTGCCGCCTCGGCGTTCATCGCGGTCCAGTGCGCGCGGAAGTTCACCGCGAACTGCTCCTCGATGTCCTCGTCGGTGGTCGTGTCGAGCGGGCCGGGCGCCGTCTGGATCGCCGCGCCGTTGTTGAACGCGCCGTCGAGGCGCCCGTGCAGCTCCTCGACCCGGGCGACCGCGGCCCGGACGCTCGCGCGGTCCGCGAGGTCGATCTGTACGGCGTCCGCGACACCGCCGTCGGCGCGGATCTCGCCCACGAGCTTCTCCAGAGCCTCGATGCCACGGGACGCGAGCACAACAGCGGCGCCTTCGGCGGCGAAGAGCCGAGCGGCGGCCGCCCCGATGCCCCGGCTGGCGCCGGTGATGAACACGACCTTGCCGGTCAGCAGGCCGATGGGTGCGTTGGTGTTTGTCGTCATGCCAACAACTGTCGTGCGGCCCGCGGACCCCAGACAGGCACAGGCTGTACCAGGCTCCACCGCCGTACGCCGGGCAGACTGGGGACATGGACAAGCAGGAGCTCGGGGCCTTCCTCCGCACCCGCCGCGAACGCCTCCACCCGGAGGACGTCGGCCTCCCGTCGGGTGCGCGCCGCCGGACACCGGGGCTGCGCCGCGAAGAGGTCGCCGTCCTCGCGCACATCTCCACCGAGTACTACGTCCGCCTCGAACAGGGCCGCGCCCCGCGCCCCTCGGGTGAGGTCCTCGCCGGGATCGCCACCGCGTTGCGGCTCACCGACGCCGAGTCCGACCACCTGCACGTCCTCGCCGGTACGGCGCCCAGCCGCAGCGGCCTGCACCGCCGCGATGTCCGCCCGAGCATCCTTGCCCTGATCGAGCGCCTGCCGCAGACCGCCGCTTTCGTCACTTCGGCCGCCTTCGAGGTGCTCGCCTGGAACGACCTTGCGGCCGCGCTGATGGAGGACTTCGCCGAGCTCGCCCCGACCGACCGCAATCTCGCCCGCCGGGCCTTCCTCGGGCCCGCGACCCTCTACGGCGTGTCCGACGCCGCCGAGTTCCGCCACCACGTCGTGATGCACCTCCGCTCGACCGTCGCCCGCTATCCGTCGGACCCCGAGGTCACCGGCCTCGTCGACGAGCTCCGCGACGGCAGTCCCGAGTTCGCCCGCCTCTGGGAACGGCACGACGTCCAGGCCCCGCAGATGCTCACCAAGACGTTCCACCACCCGGCCGTCGGCGACGTCACCGTCGACTGCGACTCGATGGACCTCACCGACCGCGACCAGCACCTCGTCCTCTACAGCGCGCCCGCCGGCTCCCGGGACGCCGAGGCACTCGCCCTGCTGAACGTCCTCGGAGCCGAAGGCGTCAAGGAGAGCCGGTGAGCAGCACGCCCGCCGGCTCCCGGGACGTCGAGGCGCTCGCCCTGCTGAACGTCCTCGGAGCCGAAGGCGTCAGGGAGAGCCGGTGGGCAGCACGCCCGCCGGCTTCCGCGACTCCGAGGCACTCGCTCTGCTGAACGTCCTCGGAGCCGAAGGCGTCAAAGAGAGCCGGTGAGCAGCTCGACCGCGACGGCGAGCCGTTTCCGGTACGCCGATCGCGTCCGCACCTGGTACTTCAGTCCGACCGACGCGCTGATCAGCGTCTGCGCCACCTGGCGGGCCGACTCCGTGCCCGAGACGGCGGCGATCGCGTCCGTGACCAGCTTCTCGAACCGCTTTGGCGCGGTCTCGACGATTGCCCCGAGCAACTCCGGATGCTCGTCGACGACGCCGGCGAGGTCTCGCTTTATCGGCCCGAGGTAGCGCCCGGTCCACTGGTCGAACGCGTCGACCAGCCGCCGCTGCAGGGGCCGGTCGGTCGCGGCCAGGATCTCTTCGGCCGCGGCGAGGTCCAGCTCCAGCGCTCGCGTGACAGCCTCCCGGAACAAGGCTTCCTTCGACGCGAACAGGAAGTACAGACCCGGCCGGGAGATCCGGGCCTGCCGCGCCACCTCCTCCATCGAGGTCTTGCGGTAGCCGAACCGCGTGAACGTGTCCAGCGCCGACTCGAGAACGACGTCGCGCCGTCCGGCCTCCGATTGCTCCATGGAAACCAACTATACAACTTGAGTCTAGTTCGTATAGTGAAATCCATGCTGATCACCACACCGTTCACAGCCTCCAGCACGGCGGACGACGTCCTGGAGGGAGTCGACCTCCGCGGCCTTCGCGCGATCGTGACCGGCGCGTCCTCAGGCATCGGTGCCGAGACGGCCCGCGCGCTGGCCGCCGCGGGCGCCCAGGTGACCCTCGCAGTAAGAACCCCGGCGCCCTCCACGGGAAAGAGGCTCGATCTCGCCGACCGCGCGTCGGTCCGGCGGTTCGTCGAGACCTGGGACGGCCCGCTGCATCTGCTGGTCAACAATGCGGGCCTGGTCACCGGCGGCCTCGAGCGGACGGCGGAAGGCTGGGAGCTGCAGTTCGCGACGAACCACCTCGGGCACTTCGCGCTCGCGACCGGTCTGCACGACGCGCTGGCCCGCGGAGCGGCGGATCGCGGCGAGTCGCGGATCGTCGCGGTCAGCTCCACGGCCCACATGCGCTCGGCAGTCGACTTCGACGACCTGCACTTCGTACGCCGTACCTACGACCCTCAGCTCGCCTACGCGCAGTCGAAGACGGCCAACTCCCTGTTCGCCGTCGAGGCGACCCGCCGGTGGGCGGGCGACGGCATCGTCGCGAACGCCGTGAACCCCGGTGGCGTGGCGACCGGACTGCAGCGGAACTTCACCACCGCGCAGCGGGAGTCGCTGGCGGCGGCCGAGGCGGCCGGCGTCTTCGCGTACAAGACCGTCGCGCAGGGCGCCGCGACGAGCATCGTCGCCGCCGTCGCTCCGGAGTTCGCCCGCACCGGCGGTCACTACCTCGACGACGCCCAGGAGGCGTACACCGTGGGGAACGACGCCGAACTCGCCGACCACCCGCACGGCGTCAAGGAGTGGGCGCTCGACCCGGCCCTGGCCGAGTGCCTCTGGACGGCCTCCGTCGAGCTGACAGGGGACTGTGGTCGGGAGACTGGATAGGGTTCCCCCATGGGGAGCAGCGTGTACGTCGCGTCCGTCGAAGGCTCGACCGGGAAATCGACGGTGGCGCTCGGAGTGTTGCAGCAGCTGTCGCGGCGGGTGGGGCGGGTCGCCGTGTTCCGGCCGATCGTCCGGCCCGACACCGATCGGCACGGTGGGCGCGACTACGTGCTCGACCTGCTGATTTCGCACGACGCCGTCGACCTGGCGTACGAGGACTGCGTCGGCGTCACGTACGACGAGGTGCACGACGATCCCGAGGCCGCGCTGGACGTGATCGTCCGGCGGTACCACGCCGTGGCCGAGCGGGCGGACGCCGTGCTCGTGGTCGGCAGCGACTACACCGATGTCGGTACGCCGACCGAGTTCTCCTACAACGCGAAGATCGCGGCGAACCTCGGTACGCCGGTGCTGCTGGTCCTCAACGGCTTCCGGCGGACGCTCGACGATCTGCAGGCCATCGCGGAACTGTCGGTCGCCGAGCTGACGGCCAACCACGGCGCGCTCGCCGCGGTGGTCGTGAACCGGGCCGACCCGCAGAGCCTCGGCCAGGTCGCCGAGGCGCTCGCCGTCGTCGGCGTACCGGCGTACGCGCTGCCGGAGGAGTCGGTGCTCAGTCAACCGACCCCGGCCGACCTGCTGGCGCCGATCGCGGGCCGGATGGTGAGCGGTGATCCGGAGCTTCTCACGCGAGAGGTCACCGGCCTGCTGGTCGCCGGGATGACGATGCCGAACGTGCTCGACCGCCTGTTCGACGGTGCCGCGGTGATCACGGCGGCGGACCGTCCGGAGGTCGTGCTCGGTGTGTTGATGGCCCACGCGTCCCGGACGTTCCCGCAGATCTCGACGATCGTGCTGAACGGCGGGTTCACGCTGCCCGCCCAGGTGCAGACGCTGATCGAGAGCCTCGGAGTCACGCTGCCGATCCTGGAGACGGATCTCGACACGCAGGCGGCGTCGGCGGCGCTGACCGCCGTCCGGGGCCGGCTCACCAAGGACTCGCCGCGCAAGATCGACCTCGCGCTCGCGTTGTTCGAGCAGCACGTCGACAGCCAGGCGTTGCTCGACCAGCTGGCGGTTGCCCGGAGCAATGCGGTGACGCCGTTGATGTTCGAGCACCAGCTGATCGACGCGGCGGTTGCCGATCGCAAGCACATCGTGCTCCCGGAGGGCGAGGAGGAGCGGATCCTCCGGGCGGCCGACGTCCTGCTGCGGCGCGGGGTGGCCGAGCTGACGCTGCTCGGCGATCCGGTCGCGATCAGCGCGAAGACGGCCGGCCTCGGCCTCGACCTGTCCGCGGCGAAGGTCCTCGATCCCGAGAACGACCCGCTGGCGGAGCAGTTCGCCACCGAGCTGCACCGCCTGCGGCAGCACCGGGGCGTCGATCTCGATCGCGCCCGCGAGCTGGTCAAGGACGTCTCGTACTTCGGCACGATGATGGTCCAGCTCGGCCTCGCCGACGGGATGGTGTCGGGTTCGGTCCACACCACCGCGCACACGATCCGACCGGCGCTGGAGATCGTCAAGACCGTGCCCGGGGTCTCCGTCGTGTCCTCGGTCTTCTTCATGTGCCTGCAGCACCAGGTGCTCGTGTACGGCGACTGCGCGGTCAACCCGGACCCGACCGCCGAGCAGCTGGCCGACATCGGCATCTCGTCGGCCGCGACCGCCGTTGCCTTCGGCATCGAACCGCGGATCGCGATGCTGTCCTACTCCACCGGCAGCTCCGGCACCGGCACCGACGTCGAGAAGGTGTCGAAGGCAACCGCCATCGTGCGCGAGCGCGCGCCCGAGCTGCTCGTCGAGGGCCCGATCCAGTACGACGCGGCGATCGACGCCGCCGTTGCCCGGACGAAACTGCCGGACTCGCCGGTGGCCGGTCGCGCGACGGTCTTCATCTTTCCCGAGCTCAACACCGGAAACAACACGTACAAGGCCGTGCAACGCTCCGCGAATGCGGTCGCGGTCGGCCCGGTCCTGCAGGGACTGCGCAAACCGGTGAACGACCTGTCCCGGGGAGCGACCGTGCGAGACATCATCAACACAGTGGCGATCACCGCACTGCAGGCACAGCAGGGCGGCAGCCGATGAACGACTACGTCCTGGTGATCAACGCGGGCTCGTCCTCGCTCAAGTACAGCCTGATCCACGCCGAGTCCGGCGAGGCGGTCGCCGACGGCCTGATCGAGCGCATCGGCGAGTCCGGGGGCCACCAGACGCACCGCGGCCCGGACGGCGAGACCGAGAACTCCGACGCGATCGCCTCGCACGAGGATGCGTTGCGGGCCGCGATCGACGCCTTCGAGACCCACGGCCCGTCGCTCGACGACCTGGAGCTCGCGGCCGTCGGCCACCGCGTCGTCCACGGCGGGTCGAAGTTCGCCAAGCCGGTCCTGATCGACGACGCACTGGTGGCCGAGGTCACCGAGCTGGTGCCGCTCGCGCCGCTGCACAACCCGGCCAACCTGGAGGGCATCAAGGTCGCGCGCCGGCTCTTCCCGGACCTGCCGCAGGTGGCGGTGTTCGACACGGCGTTCCACCAGACGTTGCCGCCGCACGCGTACACGTACGCCGTACCGTCGGAATGGCTGGAGGAGCACGGCATCCGCCGGTACGGGTTCCACGGGACGTCGTACTCGTTCGTCGCCGGGCAGGCCGCGCAGCGGCTCGGCCGCGACCTCGCCGAGGTGAATCTGATCGTGCTGCACCTCGGCAACGGATGCTCCGCGGCCGCGGTCCAAGGCGGCCGGTCGGTCGAGACCTCAATGGGCATGACCCCGCTCGAAGGCCTCGTGATGGGCACTCGCTCGGGCGATCTCGACCCGGCGGTCCACGGCCACCTGGCGCGCGAGCTCGGCTGGTCGATCGACGAGATCGACAAGGCACTCAACTCCAAGTCGGGGCTGAAAGGCCTGGCCGGCGAGAACGACTTCCGCGAGCTGTCCCGGCTGCGCGGCTCCGGTGACGCGAAGGCGCAGCTGGCCTTCGAGGTCTACTGCCACCGGATCAAGAAGTACGTCGGCGCGTACTACGCCGTGCTCGGCACGGTCGACGCGATCGTCTTCACCGCCGGCGTCGGCCAGCACTCGGCCGAGGTGCGCGCCACGTCCCTCCAGGGGCTCGAGCGGCTCGGGATCCACCTCGACCCGGTCCGCAACGCCGACCCGGCGGACGACGGTCTGGTGTCGACCGACGACGCCGACGTCGCGGTGCTGGTGATCCCGACCAACGAGGAGTGGGAGATCGCCCGGCAGGCCCTGGATCTCGTGCGCGGCTGAGGCCCCGAAAGCCCGGATTTGTTGCTGTTCCGGCCATCGAGCCGGTTCGGCAAGCCGTCATGGGAAACATGCGGAAACATGTTGCCGCAGTCAGGACTCCTCTGCCACGATGGCTGGCACGACCTGTTCGTTTCGTGCGAAGGAGCGTGTGATGACGCAGTCGACGTCGCTAGGTGGGGGACCGGCGGTACCGGTCGCGGGGACAGCGTTGCGGCCGTTGCCGTTGCGCGCGGTCCGGTTGGCGGCCGGGGTCCTCGGTGAGTTGCAGCAGACGAACGCCGCGGTGTCCATCCCGACCGGGGCGGACCATCTCGACCAGCGGCAGGCCTGGGACAACTACCGCAACGTCGCGAAGGGCGTGACCGACGCGGAGTACCACGGCCCGAACTACGAGGACGGCGAGGTCTACAAGTGGCTCGAGGCGGTCGCCTGGGAAGCGGCTCGGACCGATGACGCGCAGCTGGCCGACTGGCTGGAGTCCCGGACGGAACTGATCGCGGCGGCGCAGGACGAGGACGGTTACGTCAACACGTTCGTCCAGTCCGGTCAGCGCGACGTCCGCTACGGGCAGCTGGACTTCGACCACGAGATCTTCAACATGGGCGCGCTGATCCAGTCGGCGGTCGCGCAGTACCGGGCGACCGGCAGGACCGCCCTGCTCGACGTCGCCCGGCGAGCGGCCGACCACCTGGACCGTGAGTTCGGCCTCGGGCCCGGCCGGCGGGAAGGCTTCTGCGGTCATCCGGTCGCGGAGCTGGCGCTGGTCGAGCTGTACCGGACGACGGGGGAGGAGCGGTACCTGGAGCTGGCCCGGTACTTCGTCGACGCCCGCGGTCGCTCATTGCTTGCCCCTGGCAACGCTCATCGCGCCGCCTACCTGTCCGACCGGATTCCCGTCCGGGAGACAAAGGCGCCGGAAGGTCACGCCGTCCGCGCGGTCTACCTCGCCGCGGGAGCGACCGACGTCGCGATCGAGACCGGCGACCACGACCTGCTGGCCCGGCTGGAAGCCCAGTGGGACGCCATGGTGCAGACCAAGATGTACGTGAACGGCGGTCTGGGCAGCCGCTGGGACGGCGAGTCGTTCGGCAACCCGTACGAGCTGCCGTCCGACATCGCGTACGGCGAGACCTGCGCGGCCGTCGCCAGCCTGCAGTGGAGCTGGCGCCTCCTGCTGGCCACCGGCAAGGCGAAGTACGCCGATTTGATCGAGTGGCAGCTCTACAACGCGATCCTGCCCGGAGTGTCGCTCGACCGCACCCGCTACTTCTACGTCAACGCGCTCCAGGTGCGGACCGGTGCCGACGACTCCGACGACCGGGCCCCGAGCAACGGCCGCCAGCCCTGGTTCGGCACCAGTTGCTGCCCGACCAACCTGATGCGGACCTTCGCGTCCCTGCAGCACTACGTCGCGACGACCTCCGGTACGACCCTCCAGATCCACCAGTACGCCGCCGGCACGATCGACGCCGGCGACCTGACGGTCGAGGTCGCGACGGACTACCCGTCGTCCGGCCGGGTGGTCCTCACGATCGTCGACGCGCCGGACAGCGAAGCGGGGTTGGCGTTGCGGATCCCGGCCTGGGCGCACGGGGCCGAGGCAACGATCGGCGACGAGTCCATTCCCGGTGTCGTCGGCAACTATCTCACCGTCGACCGCCGGTGGAGCACAGGTGACCGCGTCGTCCTCACGCTGCCGATGGCGCCACGTTTCCTGCACGGGCACCCTCGCGTGGAAGGAACGCGCGGCGCGGTCGCCGTCGGGCGCGGCCCACTCCTGTACGCCGTGGAGCAGGTCGACCACGAGCACGTCGTCGACGACCTCGTGCTGACCGGACCCGCCCTGACCGAGGCGCCGGTGCCCGACGGACCGCCCGCGATCAACGCGAGCGGCGCCGTCCAGACGATGCCGACTGACCTGTACGCCGACGAGCCCGCGCCGCTCGGCGCCGCCGTACCGGTGCGGGCGTTGCCCTACTACCAGTGGGGCAACCGCGAGCCGGGCGCGATGAAGGTCTGGCTCCCGTACGTCGGTTAGCCCGCTGACTCGTCGGTCGAGGCCCGGACGACGAGTTGGCAGGGCACGAGCTCGAGGCCGGAGTGCGGCCGCCCTTCGATGGCGTCGAGCAGTCGTTGGGCGGCCGTCCGGCCGACGTCGGCCAGGCGCAGGTCGACCGAGGTGAGGGGCGGCCGCGCGCCCTCGGCGATCAGCTCCCAGTTGTCGGTGCCGGTGATCGCCACGTCCTCGGGGATCCGCCGGCCCAGCTCCCGCAGGGCGTCCGCGCCGCCGCGGGCCAGCAGGTCGCTGCCGAAGTGGATCGCGTCGATGCCCGGGTGCTCGCGCAACAGGATGTGGGTCGCCTGCCGGCCCCACGCCTCGGTCCAGACGCCGAACAAGGGTTTCCCGGTGAGCTCGACACCGGCTTCGGCGAGTGCTGCCGCGAACCCCTCGTACCGGCGGTTGCTCGCGTCGAAGTGCTCCGGGCCGGCGATGTGTCCGATGCTGGTCCGCCCGATCCGGAGCAGGTGCTCGGCCGCTAGCCGTCCGGACGCGACGTCGTCGACGACGATCGAGCAGTCCTCCTCGTCGGCCGACGGGGTCAGCGCGTACACAACCGGTACGTCGCCGGCGCCGACCAGCGGGGGCCGCCGGTTCGAGCTGCGGCCGGTCACGATGAAGCCGTCGACCTGCCGGCCGAGCAGCACCTCGACGTAGTGCCGTTCCCGGATCGGGTCGCCGCGGCTGTCGCAGAGGAACACCGAGATCCGGCCGGCGCCGAGCGCATCCTCGGCGCCGAGCATCACCGGCACACTGAACCGCTCGAAGCTGTCGGTGGTGATCATGCCGACGGTGTAGCTGCGCCGCTCGAACACGCTGCGGGCCAGCGCGTTCGGGCGGAAGTCGATCTCCTCGGCGGCCGCGCGGATCCGCTCCCGGGTGGCCGCGCTGATCTGGCCCGTCCCGTTCAGCGCCTTCGACACCGTACCGGGGGACACCCCGGCCCGGGCCGCCACGTCCCGCACCGTCGCTCGCCGTTCGCCGCTCAACCGACCTCCTCGATCGTTTCCGGAAACAACTGTACCTCTCCGGACCCCGGAAATCGTTGGTCAACAGGCCCACGTGGTTGACCACTCCGAAGGTCGCTCCTACAGTGAGGAAACATGTTGCCGTCGTGTTTCGGCGACCTGTTTCCAGGAGGCAACCATGTCCGCACCGCACTCCATCGGCCGCCGCCGGCTGCTCCAGCTCGGCGGACTGGCCGCGCTCGGTGGCGTCGCCGGCTGCAGCGGCAAGTCGCTCGGTGACTCCGGCTCCGCTTCCGGTGCCGCGCAGCTGCAGTTCATGTTCTGGGGATCGACCGCCGAGCAGAAGGCGATCGCCGCCATGCTCAAGGGTTTCGAGCAGGACAAGCCCGGGACGACGGTGAAACCCGTCTTCACCCCCGCCGACTACGACACCAAGCTGAACGCGCTGGTGGCCAGCAACCGGCAGCCCGACCTGTGCTACATGCAGTCCCCGATGGGCTACCGGCTGGCCGAGCAGGGCAAGCTCGTCAACCTCTACCCGTACTTCGACAAGTACCCCGACCTGGCGAACCGCCTGCCCGGCACCTACTTCTGGTGGGACAAGGGCAAGACCTACGGGACGCAGAGCGCCAACGAGATCATGTCCCTGTGGTACAACAAGGCCGCCTTCACCGAGGCGGGCGTCACCGCGCCGCCGGCCGAGGCCGCGAAGGCGTGGACCTGGGACACGTTCGTCGACACGGCGTACAAGCTGACGGTCGACCAGGAAGGCCGGCACCCGGACGAAGCCGGCTTCGACCCGAAGAGGATCCGTCAGTACGGCGCTTCGGCCGGACTCGGCGCGACCGTCTGGCACCCGTTGCTGCTCAGCCGGGGGATCAACTTCACCGACGAGGCCGCGAAGAAGAGCATGCTCGACACCCCCGAGGCGATCGGGGTGTTCCAGGACCTGGCCGACCTGATGTTCAAGCACCGGGTCGCTCCGACCCCGTCGCAGCTGGGCAACAACGCGCCGAGCACCACCGTGCAGCTGAAGACCCGCCGGGTCGCGATGGTCATCGATGGGCAGTGGACGCTGCTCGACCTGAGTCAGGGTGACCTGGACTTCGGGATGGGTGTGCTGCCGCGCTACGACCAGCCGATGACGATCACGCTCGGCGGCGCGACGGCGATCTTCGCCTCCACCAAGCACGAGGAGGAAGCGGTCGAGCTGTACCTGCACCACGACAACCCCGAGAAGGTCGACCTGTTCAGCAGCGGGTTGTGGATGCCGCTGGAGAAGCGGTACTACACCGACCAGAAGGACATCGACGTCTGGACCAAGAACGACGCGCACCCGCCGGAGTACCGGACGGCCGCGATCGACTACACGATGAACCACTCCGCGCCGTACTTCTACCAGAAGCTGCGCAACATCGAGGCGATCGACAAGGTGCTGACGCCGGCGATCCAGGTGATCCAGCAGGGCAAGACGCCGGCCGCCGACGTCCTCAAGCCGCTGGCCGCCAAGCTGAACGGTGGCCTGCTGCAGGGCGCGTACCCGGCCACCGGGGCATGAGCGCGGTCACCGGACGGCAACCCAGCCGTCGAGGGGACCTGCTCGGAGTCGAACGCCGGTGGGGACTGTTGCTGGCGGCACCGGCCATTCTCGGGTTCCTGATCTTCACCATCGGCCCGATGGTCGCGTCGCTGGTGTTCAGCCTGACCGACTGGACCATCGGGGCACCGGCCAAGTTCGTGGGGCTGGGCAACTACGACAAGCTGGCGCACGACCCGCTGTTCTGGAAGTCCCTGAACGTCACCACTTACTACACCCTGGGCGTCGTACCGCTCACGCTGCTGATCGGCTTCGTCGTCGCGCTCCTGGTGAACCAGGGGGTTCGGGGCCGATCGTTCTGGCGCACGGTCTACTACCTGCCGACGCTGGTGCCGGCGGTGGCCAGCTCGGTGCTGTGGATCTGGATCTTCAACCCCGACTTCGGTCTGCTCAACAGCATGTTGCGGCAAGGTGGCCTGCCGACGTCGAACTGGATCTACGGCGAACGGTCCGCCGTACCGTCGCTGATCATCATGAGCACGTGGGGTTTCGGCAACGCGATGGTGATCTTCCTGGCCGGTCTGCAGGGCGTGCCGCGGCATCTGTACGAGGCGGTCGCGATCGACGGCGGCGGGACCTGGGCCCGCTTCCGGCACGTGACACTGCCGTTCATGACGCCGGTGATCTTCTACAACCTGGTGACCGGGGTGATCGGCACGTTCCAGGTCTTCAACCAGGCCTACATCATGACCCAGGGCGGACCGAACAACGCGACCCAGTTCTACATCTACTACCTGTACACCAAGGCCTTCACCGACAGCGAGATCGGGTACGCGAGTGCGCTGGCCTGGGTGCTGTTCGTCGTGGTGCTGGTCATCACGGTGCTGCTGTTCCGCAACGCCCGCCGCTGGGTCCACTACGAGATGGGAGCCGCCCGATGAAGAGGTCGAGGACCGTCGGGTCCGCGCCCCGGGTGTCGCCGCGCCGGACCGCTCTCTGGGTGGTGCTCGGTCTCGGCGGCGCCTTGATGGTGCTGCCGTTCCTCTGGCTGGTCCGCAGCGCGCTGATGACCGACAACCAGATCTTCATCTCGCCGCCGCAGTGGCTGCCCAAGCCGTTCGCCTGGTCCAACTTCTCCGGCGCGATGAGCTCGCAGCCGTTCGCCCGCTACTTCCTGAACACGATGATCATCGAGGTCCTGGTCGTGACCGGGACGGTGCTGACCTGTGCACTGGCGGCGTTCAGCTTCTCCCGCCTGCGCTGGCGCGGCCGCAACCTGGTCTTCGGCCTGTTGCTCACCGGCGTCATGCTCCCGTACGCCGTGACGCTGATCCCCACCTTCGTGATGTGGGGATCGATCGGCGCGCTGGACACCTTCGTGCCGCTCACCCTGCCGGCCTGGTTCGCCGGGGCCGGTGGCGGCGTCTTCAACATCTTCCTGTTCCGCCAGTTCTTCCTGACGATTCCCTACGAGCTGGACGAGGCGGCCTACCTCGACGGCGCGACGCCGTGGAAGGTGTTCTGGTCGGTGATCATGCCGCTGTCGAAACCGGTCGTCGTCGTGGTCGTGATCTTCACCTTCATCGGCGTCTGGAACGACTTCCTCGGTCCGCTGCTCTACCTGACCGACGACAGCAAGTTCACGTTGGCTCTCGGGCTGGCCGGGTTCCAGAGCACCTACACGGCGCAGTGGGGCTTCCTGATGGCGGCGTCGCTGGTCGTCATCCTGCCGATCACCTTGATCTTCTTCGCCCTGCAGCGCTACTTCGTGGAAGGAGTCACGCTGACCGGCGTGAAGGGCTGACCTCGACGAAGGCTCCGTTCTCCTCCAGCGAGTTCGCGGCGGCGAGTACGGCGGCCAGGTCGGCCAGACCCTCGTCGCCGTGGACCAGCGGGTCGCGGTGCTCCTGGATGGCAGTGGCCCAGTCGTTCACGATCGAGGCGTGGCTGGCGTAGTAGTTCTCGGCGCCGCGCTGCTCGTTGCGGTCGGGTGTCCAGAGCGCGCAGCCGCCCAGGTGCTGCTCGTAGTCCACGACGACGTCGAGCCGGCCGGTCTCGCCGAAGACGGTCGCCTCGGTCTGGTCCCAGGTCCCCGGACTCTGCCAGGTGAGCAGCGACTGCGCGGTGATCCCGCTCTCGAGCTGCAGCGTCAAGGCGAGCGTCTCGTGCGAGCCGACGGCCGACACCGCGACGACGGGTCCGGCGAGTTGCCGGATCAGGCTGACCTGGTGGGTGCCCTGGTCGAGCAGGATTCCGCCTGCGGGACCCGTGCCTTCGCGCCAGTCGCGCCGCCAGACCCCGTCGAGCTGATAGGCCCGCGTCGACCGTACGGCGAGCGGGCGGCCGATCGCGTTCTCGGCGAGCAGCGAGCGGGCGTCCTGGACGGCGCGCAGGTGCGGGTAGTTCTCCGCGACCGCGAGAACGACCCCGGCCGCGCGAGCGGCGTCGACAATCCGGCGCGCGTCCTCGACCGTGGTCGCGATCGGCTTCTCGACGAGCACGTGCTTGCCGTGCTCGATCGCGGTCAGCGCGACCTCGGCGTGCACGTGATGCGGCACCCGGACGTCGACCGCGTCGATCTCGTCCAGCACGTCCACCAGCGCCGCGGCCGCCCGGGCGCCGTTGTGCTTCGCCACTCGCGCCGCCCGGTCCAGGTCCGGATCGACGACCGCGGTCAGCGCGACCGTGGTCAGGTCCGGATAGATGTCACGGGCAACGATCTCGCCGATCGCGCCCGCGCCGGCCACCGCCACGCGCACTGTCATCGGTGCTTCCTCTCCGTCGGACCAACCGTGGCCTCGATGTATAGTCTGTTTAATCATACTTTTGCAACCTCGCTGGCTCAGGAGTACTGGATGACCCCTCCCGCAGACCAGGGCCCGCGGTCGCGTGGCCTGCACGGACGCATCGTCGACGCCATCGGCCAACGGATCGCGCACGGTGACCTGCCGGTCGGAGGAGTGGTCTCGCCCGAGCAGGTGGAAGCCGAGTACGCCGTGTCCCGCTCGGTCGTCCGCGAGGCGCTGCGCACGCTGGAGGTGCTCGGCATGGTCCGCCCGCGGCACAAGGTCGGCACGACCGTTCAGCCCGCCACGGCGTGGGCGCTGCTCGATCCGCAGGTGATCGCGTGGCGGTCCGACGGCCCCGACGCCGACCGCCAGCTGTCCGAGCTGCTGGCGTTGCGTGAGGCCGTCGAGCCGGCCGCCGCGGGCCTGGCGGCGCGTGCTGCCGCCGACGACCTGAGCGCCCGGCTCGGCACTCACCTGCAGGCGATGCGCGACGCGTACGACGCCCGCAACCGTAGCGCGTTCGTTGCCGCGGATACCAGTTTTCACCGGACGATGCTCGAAGGCTCCGAGAACGCCGTACTGAGTCAGCTCGTGCAGACCCTGCTCGCGACCCTGCAGGCCAGGTACTCCGATCGCCACCAGTTCTTCACCGCCGACACTCCCGCGTCGTTGCAGCGGCACGAGCAGGTGGTCGACGCGATCGCTGCGCGCGATGCCAAAGCGGCCGAGGCCGCGGCGACAGCGCTGGTCCAGGCGTCGCGGGTCGAGGTCCTCGGGGCGGAAGGACACGACGCTGTGCCGACCGACGCACCTGGATTCGAACAACAACACGGTCGTCACCCAGGGCACGCGGAAGGAGCGCGCTGATGGCGAGCCACGGGGCGACGGGCCCGAACCTGTTCGACCTGTCCGGACGACTGGCGCTCGTCACCGGCTCCAGCCGCGGCATCGGTCTCGGGATCGCTCGCGGGTACTTGGCGGCGGGAGCGCGGGTCGTCCTCAACGGACGCGACCCGGCCCGGCTGGACGAGACCGCGAAGACTCTGCGCGCCGAGCTCGGCGTACCCGAGGAGAACGTGCAGGTCGCCGCGTTCGATGTGGTCGACGAGACGGCGGTCGAGCGGGCGGCCGACGAGATCGTGGCGGCGTACGGCTGCCCGGACGTCCTGGTCAACAATGCGGGCATCCAGGTCCGCGGCGCGCTGACCGAACTGCCTACCGAGGATTGGCGACGGGTCGTCGACGTCAACCTGACCAGTGCGTTCGTCGTCGGCCGGACCTTCGCCCGCTCCATGTTGGCCAGGGGCAGCGGCAAGATCGTGAACATCTGCTCGGTGCAGACCCAGGTGGTGCGGCCGTCCACAGCGCCGTACGCGGCGGCGAAGAGCGGTCTGGGTGGACTGACGCAGAGCATGTGCGCCGAGTGGGCTCCGCACGGGCTGCAGGTCAACGGCCTCGCGCCGGGCTACCTGGACACCGACCTGAACGCTTCGCTCGTGGCCGACCCGGAGTTCAGCGACTGGATCACCCGCCGGACGCCGGCCCGGCGGTGGGGACAGGTGGACGACATCGTCGGACCGGCGATCTGGCTCGCCTCGGCGGCGTCGGACTTCGTCAACGGTCAGGTCATCTACGTCGACGGCGGATTGACGGCGGTGATCTGAGTGCGGACGAAGGCGGTGGTGGTCGCGCGTCCCGGCGTGCTGATTGTCGACGATCGGCAATCGCCGACGGCCGCGCCGGACCACGCCGTCGTACGGGTCGCGTACGGCGGAATCTGCGGCTCCGACCTGCACTACTGGCGCTCCGGCCGGATCGGGGAGTCGGTACTGCGGGCGCCGATGGTGCTGGGCCACGAGATCGTCGGAGTCGTCGAACACGCGGCCGACGACGGATCAGGACCTGCGGCCGGGACCAGGGTCGCCGTACACCCGGCTCAGGTGTGTGGCGAGTGTGAACCGTGCCGGCGCGGTGATCAGCACCTGTGCCCCGAGCTGCGGTACTTCGGGAGCGCGGCCCGCGATCCGCACACCGACGGCGGTTTCGTCGAACGCCTGGTGGTGCCGGCCGCGCGGCTGATCCCGATCCCGGCGACGCTCGACTTCCGGACCGCTGCCCTGGCCGAGCCCGCCTCGGTCGTGCTGCACGGCCTGCGACGGCTCGAACGACTGGGACACGGCGTCGAGGGGCGCGACGTCCTGGTCACCGGGGCCGGGCCGATCGGACTGCTCGCGGTCGCTCTGGCGTACGCCGCCAACGCGCGGACCGTGACGGTGACCGACCTTCACGACCAGCCGCTCGACGTGGCCCGGCGCATCGGTGCGACGCGCACCATCCGCGCCGACCGGGCGTCCGTGCTCCCGGGGCGCCAGCTGAGCGGTGACGATCTGATGACCACGTCGACGTCGATCGCCGAGCAGGTCCCGGACGTCGACGTCGCGGTCGAGTCGTCCGGGGCGCCGCCGGCGGTCGGGATGGCGCTCGAGGCGCTACGCCCCGGTGGCGCGATCGTGCAGATCGGCCATCTGCCGTCCGAAGGTGTCACGGCACCGCTGCACCTCGCGGTGACCAGGGAGCTGACCGTGGCCGGTTCGAGCCGTTTCTCCTCCGAGCTGCCGGAGGCACTCGCGATCATGGACGCGCATCCTCAGCTCTTCGCGCCCGTCGTCACCGCGGTCTTCCCGCTCGGCGAGGTCGAGGCGGCGTTCCACCAGGCGGCCGACCCGAGCCGGTCCAGCAAGGTCCTGCTGGCCTTCGGCGCCGACTCGTGATGGCCTTGAGGCTCACCCCACCGAAGGAGAAGACCGCCGCGTGAACATCGCCACCGCCGCAGTGATCGTGACGAGCCCGGACCGGAACTTCGTCACGCTCAAGCTGACCACCGACGACGGACTGGTCGGTTGGGGTGACGCCACCCTGAACGGCCGCGAGCTGTCGGTCGCGTCGTACCTGACCGACCACGTCGTCCCGCTACTGATCGGCCGCGACGCCCACCGGATCGAGGACACCTGGCAGTTCCTGTACCGGTCGGCGTACTGGCGGCGTGGTCCGGTCACGATGGCCGCGATCGCGGCGGTCGACGTCGCGCTGTGGGACCTGAAGGCGAAGGCCGCGGGGATGCCGCTGTACCAACTGCTCGGTGGTGCCTCGCGCAACGGACTGATGGCGTACGGCCACGCCTCCGGCCGCGACCAGGAGGAGCTGTTCGACTCGATCCGCCTGCGTCTCGACCAGGGGTTCCGGTCGATCCGGGTGCAGACGTCGATCCCGGGCATCGACGCCGTGTACGGCGTCCGCGCGCCGGCCGGCGACGAGCCCACCCGCTACGAGCCGGCCCAGCGGTCGGCCCAGCCGATGGAGGAGGACTGGGACACCCGCGCGTACCTGCGGCACATCCCGACGGTCTTCGAGGCGGTCCGCAACGAGTTCGGGCCCGAGCTGCCGCTGCTGCACGACGTCCATCACCGGCTGACCCCGATCCAGGCCGCTCGGCTGGGCAAGGACCTCGAGCCGTACGACCTGTTCTGGATGGAGGACTGCACCCCGGCCGAGAACCAGGACGCGCTGAGGCTGGTCCGCAGCCACACGACGACGCCGCTGGCGATCGGCGAGGTGTTCAACACGATCTGGGACTACCAGACGCTGATCAAGGACCAGCTGATCGACTACGTGCGGTCCGCGGTCACCCACACCGGCGGCATCACCGCGATGCGCAAACTGCTGGACTACGCCGCGCAATACCAGATCAAGTCGGGCATCCACGGTCCGACCGACATCTCGCCGGTCGGCATGGCGGCCGGGCTGCACCTCGACCTGGCGATCCACAACTTCGGGATCCAGGAGTACATGCAGCACGGCGACCTGACGAACGAGGTGTTCCGCCAGACGTTCACCTTCACCAAGGGCTACCTGCATCCCGGCAACGAGCCGGGTCTCGGTGTCGAGCTGGACGAGGAAGCGGCGACGAAGTACCCGTACAAGCCGGCGTACCTGCCGTACAACCGGCTGAAGGACGGAACGGTCCACGACTGGTAGTCCACACCTTCCCAAAACCGTGCGGCCGAGCGTGGCATGCTTTCCACGGTGACCCTGTACCTGCACCGCGCCGAGCGGACCGACGTGCTGGCCGACGGTCTCGGCGACCTGCTCGCCGTACCGCTCGGCGACCCGTTCGCCGAGGAGCTGGTCGTGGTGCCGGCCAAGGGCGTGGAGCGTTGGCTCTCGCAGCGGCTGTCCCATCGCTTGGGGGCCGGTCCGGCGGGCCGGGACGGCGTGTGCGCGGGAGTGCGGTTCACCTCGCCGCGTTCGCTGGTGTCGACGGTGCTGGGGATCAGCGACGACGACCCGTGGGCCGCGGACGCGATGACGTGGCCGCTGCTCGCCGTACTCGATGACTCGCTCGACCAGCCCTGGTGCGAGCCGGTCGCGCGGCATCTCGGTCACTTCGACACCGGTGCGGAGGGCGAGCTGCGGCGCGGACGCCGGTACGCCGTCGCGTCGCGGCTCGCGCGCTTGTTCGCGGCGTACGCCGTGCAGCGCCCGACGCTCCTCGCGGACTGGAACGAAGGGCGCGACACCGACGGCCTCGGTACGACGATCGACGGCGACCTGTCCTGGCAGCCCGAGCTGTGGCGCCGGCTGGTCGCCCGGATCGACGCGCCTCCGCCCGCTGTTCGGCACGCGCAGACGGTCGCGCGACTCCGTGAGCAGCCGTCGGCCTTCGACCTTCCAAGCCGTCTGTCGCTGTTCGGGCACACCCGACTGCCGTCGACGGAGATCGACCTGATCTCGGCGCTGGCCGAGCACCGCGACGTCCATGTCTGGCTGCCCAATCCGAGCGGCGCACTCTGGGAGCGTCTGCGGGGAGCCACCTCCGGCGTTCGCGCCGACGACACGAGCCACCAGCAGGCGGACCACCCGCTGCTCGCCACGCTCGGTCGGGACAGCCGCGAGCTGGAGCTGGCCATCGCCGCAGTTCCGACGGTCGACAGCCACCTTGGATCACCGTCCGCGCCGGACACGTTGCTCGGCTGGTTGCAGCAGGACCTGCGCGCCAACGCCGTCGCCGCCGAGGGGCGTCGGCTCGCTCCGCACGACCGCAGTGTGCAGGTGCATGCTTGTCACGGCACCGCGCGTCAGGTCGACGTACTGCGGGAGGTGCTGCTCGGGATGCTCCAGGCGGACCCGACGCTCGAGCCGCGGGACATCCTCGTCATGTGCCCGGACATCGAGACCTACGCGCCGCTGATCAGCGCGCGCTTCGGTCTCGCTGACCTCGATCGCAACGGTCACCCGGCGCACAAGCTGCGCGTGCAGCTGGCCGACCGGTCGCTGACCCAGACGAACCCACTGCTCGCCGTCGCGTCCCAGTTGCTTGATGTGGCAGGAAGTCGCGCCACGGCCAGTCAGGTGCTCGACCTGGCCCAGTCCGAGCCGGTCCGACGACGCTTCCGCTTCACCGACGACGACCTCGACACCGTGACGGCCTGGGTCCGTGAGTCCGGCGTCCGGTGGGCGTTCGGCCGCGACGACCGGGACCGGTTCGGCCTGGCCGATTTCCCGCAGAACACCTGGCAGTTCGGCCTCGACCGGGTGCTCGCCGGAGTCACGATGTCCGCCGACGCGCACGCCTGGATCGACACCACGCTGCCGCTCGACGACGTCGGCAGCACCCGGATCGAGCTGGCCGGGCGGTTCGCCGAGTACGTCGATCGGTTGCGTGCGGCAACGGAACTGCTCGACGGCACCCAGCCGCTGGCGGCCTGGCTCGACGCGCTCCGCGGTGGCATCGACCGGCTCACGTCGGTCAGTCACGACGACGGCTGGCAGATCGGTCAGGTCCAGCGCGAGTTCGCGCAGGTCGCCGCCGGCGCGGGGGAGCTCACGGGAATGGCGTTGCGGCTGGCCGACGTACGGTCGTTGCTGTCGGCCCATTTGGCCGGGCGGCCGACCCGCGCGAACTTCCGCAGCGGCACGTTGACGGTCTGCACGATGGTCCCGATGCGCTCGGTGCCGCACCGGGTGATCTGCCTGCTCGGGCTGGACGACGGCGTGTTCCCGCGGTTCGGCCTGGCCGACGGCGACGACGTACTGGCTCGGCGTGCGGTCACCGGCGAGCGCGACGTCCGGAGCGAGGACCGGCAGCTGATGCTCGACGCGATCCTGGCCGCGACCGAGTCGCTGGTGATCACCTACACCGGAGCCAACGAGTACTCCGGTCAGCCGCGGCCGCCCGCCGTACCGCTGGGTGAGTTGGTGGACGCACTCGACCGTACGACGGAGTCGCCGGTCCGCGACGCCGTCGTGGTCAAGCATCCGCTGCAGCCGTTCGACCGCAAGAATCTCGAGCCCGGGCGACTCGGTGCGCCGGGTCCGTTCACGTTCGACCCGACCGCGCTGGTCGCGGCGCGGGTCGGTGGGGGATCGCGGTCGCCGCGCCCGGCGTTCGTCGGGGAGCCGCTGACGCTGGCCAGTGGTGAGGACGTCGGGCTGGCGGAGTTGATCGCGTTCTTCAAGGATCCCGTCAAGGGGTTCTTCCGGGCGCTCGACGTCACGCTGCCGTGGGAGGTCGACGGAGTGTCGGACGCGATGCCGGTCGAGATCGACAACCTGGAGAAGTGGGGAGTCGGCGACCGGATGCTGCGCGACATGCTGGACGGCATCCATCCGGACGCCGCGCTGCAGGCCGAGTGGCGCCGGGGCACGCTGCCGCCGGGGCGTCTTGGCTGGCGGACCGCGACGGAGGTGCGTGACATCGCGCGCAGCCTCGCCGTCGCCGCCCACCCGCACCGCCAGGGCGAGGCCAAGGCGTTCGACGTCGATATCGATCTCGGTGGCCGCCGCCTGACCGGAACCGTGCCGGGCGTCTACGGGCACCGCCTGGTCTCGGTGAGCTACTCGCGGCTCGACGCCAAGCAGTTGCTGACCTCGTGGATCCAGTTGCTGGCGCTGTCGGCCAACGACGAGGACCACAACTGGACAGGACTGGCGATCGGGCGACCCAGCAACAACCGGATGGCCGGGTCGGGCACCCGCGGCTTCGGCCCGGTGGACGCGCAGGCGCGCACCTTCCTCAACGACCTGGTCGCCGTGTACGACGCCGGTCGGCAAGCGCCGCTGCCGTTGCCCTTGAAGACCTCGTTCGCCTGGTGCCAAGCACGGCGTACCGACGACGATCCGATGGTCGCGGCCGGGCGGCGCTGGAAGCCGGCGAACTTCGACGGCGAGAACGCCGACCTCGCGCACGTCCGCGTCTGGGGCCCGAACATGCCGCTCAAGGTCCTGCTCGAACCGACGCGTCCCGGCGAAGAGCGGCAGGGAGAACCGACCCGGCTCGGCGCCTACGCGGCCCGCGTCTGGGAACCGATGCTTCGCTTCGAGCAGGGTGCCCGCTGATGGATTCCTTCGATCTCCTCGGCCCACTGCCGACCGGAACCACCGTGCTCGAAGCGAGCGCGGGCACCGGCAAGACCTACGCTCTCGCGGGACTCGTCACCCGGTACGTCGCGGAAGGCGCGGCCCGGCTCGACGAGATGCTGCTGATCACCTTCGGCCGCGCGGCCAGCCAGGAGCTGCGCGAACGGGTACGCTCGCAGATCTCCGACGCCGAGCAGGCGCTCGCCGATCCCAAGGCGTGGCACGACGATCCGGGTCTGCTCGGGCATCTCGCCCGCGGCAGCGACGACGAGGTCGCCGGACGGCACAGCCGCCTGCGCGACGCGCTGGCCAACTTCGACGCGGCCACCATCGCGACGACGCATCAGTTCTGCCAGCTCGTGCTGCGATCGCTCGGGGTGGCCGGTGACACCGACGCCGGCGTGACCTTGGTCGAGGACCTCACCGACCTGGTCACGGAGGTCGTCGACGACCTGTACCTGGCGCTGTTCGCGCGGTCCGCCGACAAGCCGCCGATTACGCGGGCGGTCGCACTCGAGCTCGCGCTGAAGGTGGTCGGCAACCCGCACACCCGGCTGGTGCCCGAGCAGTCCGACGAGGCGTCGCCGGCGGGTGTGCGGGTCGCGTTCGCGCACGCCGTACTGGCCGAGGTCGAGCGGCGCAAACGCCGGCTCGGCATCCTCGGGTACGACGACCTGCTGACCCGCCTCGCGACCGCGCTGGAGGACCCGGCAGCGCCGGCCCGGCAGCGCATGCAGCGGCGGTGGTCGGTAGTGATGGTCGACGAGTTCCAGGACACCGATCCGGTGCAGTGGAAGGTGATCGACCGGGCCTTCAACGGGCACAGCACGCTGGTGCTGATCGGCGATCCGAAGCAGGCCATCTACGCGTTCCGCGGCGGCGACATCGCGACGTACCTGACGGCGGCGGAGACCGCGGGGCAGCGGCGGACCCTCGGCACCAACTGGCGCAGCGACCAGCCGCTGGTCGACTGCCTGCAGGTCGTGCTCGGCGGCGCCCGGCTGGGCCACGAGGACATCGTGGTGCATCCCGTCGAGGCGCATCACCAGGGCACGCGACTGGCCGGCGCGCCCTCGGACGCGCCGTTCCGGCTGCGCGTCGCGCATCGCGAGCTGTTCGGCTCGCCGCGCCGCAAGAGCGTGCCGATGGACGAGCTGCGCGACCACATCACCCGGGATCTCGCGGCCGACATCGGTCAGCTGCTGGCCGCCGGTGCGACGTACGACGGCCAACCGCTGCGCGCGGGGGACATCGCCGTGATCGTCGAGGCGCACAAGGACGCGCGGGCCTGCCGCGAGGCGCTGGGCAAGGCCGGGATCCCCGCGGTCTACTCGGGCGATCTCGACATCTTCTCGTCCCAGGCCGCGCAGGACTGGCTCTGCCTGCTGGAGGCGTTCGACCAGCCGCATCGCTCGGGGTTGGTCCGGGCCGCCGCGACCACGATGTTTTTCGGCGAGACCGCCGCCAGCCTGTACGCCGGAGGCGAGGACCTGACCGACCGCATCGGCCTGACGCTGCGCGCGTGGGCCGACCTCCTGCGGACCCGTGGTGTCGCCGCGGTCTTCGAGGCCGCGCAACTCCGGGGGATGGCGGATCGCGTGCTTGGCTGGCGCGGCGGCGAGCGGGACATGACCGACCTCGCGCATCTCGCCGAGCTGCTGCACGAGACCGCGCACCGCGAGCGGTTCGGCCTGCCCGCGCTGCTCGACTGGCTGCGTCAGGAGTCCACCGGCAAGGGCCGTACCGCGGAGCGGACGCGCCGGCTGGACAGCGACGCGGCGGCGGTCCAGATCATGACGGTGTGGGTGAGCAAGGGGCTGCAGTACCCGATCGTCTACCTGCCGTTCGTGTTCAACCGGCACATCTTCGACGACGAGGAACTGCTGCTGTTCCACCAGGACGGCGTGCGGAGTCTCGACATCGGCGGGCGGAACCGCCCCGGGTACGCGGCGAACGAGAAGCGCTGGCGGGCCGAGGTCGCCGGGGACGACATCCGGCTCACGTACGTCGCGCTGACCCGGGCGCAGTCGCAGGTTGTCGCGTGGTGGGCGCCGTCCTGGGACGAGATCAACGGGGGAGTCTCGCGGCTGCTGCGCGGGCGCAAGCAGGGCGAGCCGATGGTTCCCGACCAGCTGGACCGGGCGTCGTCGGACGACGAGGTCCTGATCTGGCTGCGGCGCTGGCAGCAGGCCGGTGGGCCGGTCGTCGAGGAGTCCGTGATCGGCGAGCAGGTCGAGCCGGTGGACGCGCGGTCGCCCGGTGGGCTGGGGATCGCGACGTTCTCGCGTGAGGTGGATCTGGCGTGGCGGCGTACGTCGTACTCGGGGTTGATCCGGGCCGCCGATCAGCAGTCCGGTGTGACGAGCGAGCCGGAGGAGAGTCAGCTCGAGGACGAGGCGCTGGACGTGGTGCCGACTGTTGCCTCGGCGGTGGATGCGCTGCCGTCGCCGATGGACGGGCTGCCGGTCGGCGCCGAGTTCGGGTCGTTGGTGCACGGCGTACTGGAGGAGGCCGATCCGCATGCGGCCGACCTGCACGCGGAGTTGACCGAACGGATCCGGGAGCAGCTGCCGCTGTGGCGGGTCGACGTGGCGCCGGACGTGCTGGCGACGGCGATGCTGCCGATGCACACGACGCCGCTCGGACCACTCGTGCCCGGGCTGACGCTGGGCGACCTCGGGCGTGAGGATCGGCTGCGGGAGCTGGACTTCGAGATCCCGTTGGCCGGTGGCGACGACGCGGGCGTCGACGTACGGCTGGAGGAACTGGCACCGTTGCTGCGCACGCATCTGCCGTCGGACGATCCGTTGCTCGCGTACGCCGAACGGCTGGAGCAGCCGTTGCTCGGTGGGCAGAGCTTGCGCGGGTATCTGACGGGGTCGATCGACGTCGTACTGCGGGTGCCCGGCGATCGGTTCGTGGTGGTGGACTACAAGACGAACCGGCTGGGGGATCAGGAACTGCCCTCGACCTCCGGTGAGTACACGCAGGATCAACTGGGTGCGGCGATGCTGCACTCGGACTATCCGCTGCAGGCGTTGCTCTACTCGGTGGTGCTGCACAGGTATCTGCGGTGGCGGATGCCTGGGTACGACCCCGCAAAGCATCTTGGTGGGGTGGTCTACCTGTACGTGCGCGGGATGTGTGGACCGGAGACGCCGGTCGTGGACGGTCATCCGACCGGGGTGTTCAGCTGGCCGTTGCCGTCGGCATTGGTTGTCGTGTTGTCCGAGCTGCTGGACGGGAGGGCCTGATGACCACGACTGTGGACGAGTTCGACTCGACGTTCGCGCTGGGTGCGACGGGGCTGCTGGCGTCGTTCAACCAGGCGGGCGTGATCCTGGCTGCTGACGTACATGTCGCGGCGCGGTTGACGGCGATGCTGGGGGAGGCCGACGAGACGGTCGCGCTGGCGTGTGCGCTGGTGGCGCGCGCCGTACGGGCCGGGTCGATCTGTCTCGACCTGACCGAGGTCCGCGACGAGGTCGGTGAGGAAGGCGCCTTGCTGGACTGGCCCGAGCTCGATGCGTGGCGCGCGGCGTTGGCCGCGAGTCCGTTGCTCGGGGCACCGTTTCCGCTGCGGCTCGAAGGCACGCTGCTGTACTTCGACCGCTACTGGCGGGAGGAGTCGCAGGTCGAGCAGGATCTGCGCGGGCGGACCGCGCGGCTGGCACCGGTGATCGCCAACGAGGCCGTATTGCGAGCCGGACTCGACCGGCTGTTCCCTGGCGACTCGTACGTCGAACAGCGCGGGGCCGCCGAGACCGCGGCCAGGCAGTGGACGACTGTCCTGACCGGTGGACCGGGCACTGGCAAGACGACGACGGTCGCCGGACTGTTGGCGGTGCTGGCTGAACAGGCGGAGATCGCCGGCGAACGCCGTCCGTGGATCGCGCTGACCGCGCCGACGGGCAAGGCCGCGGCGCGGCTCGAGGAGGCTGTCCGGCGGGAGATGTCCGACCGCCTGTCGCCGGAGGACACCGCGCGGCTGGGTGACTTCCATGCGCGGACGCTGCACATGCTGCTCGGGCGTCGCCCGGACTCGTCGAGCCGGTTCCGGCACGACCGGACGAATCGGCTGCCGCACGACATCATCGTGGTCGACGAGACGTCGATGGTCTCGCTGACGATGATGGCCCGGCTGCTGGACGCGGTCCGGCCTGGCGCCCGGCTGATCCTGGTGGGCGATCCCGATCAGCTCGCGTCGATCGAGGCCGGTGCGGTGCTGGCCGACCTCGTCGACGGATTGGTTGCCGGAGGCCACATCGAGGCGGCCGAGCTGCGCACGTCACACCGGTTCGGCAGCGAGATCGGGGAGCTGGCGCTCGCCGTACGGGAGGATCGTGCGGACGACGTACTCACCGTGCTGCGCGGCGGTGACGAGCGGGTGGTGTTCGTCGAGGACGCCGACCCGCGGGAGACGTTGCGGTCGGCGTTGCTGCCCGACGTACTGGCGATTCGCGAGGCCGCCGAGGCCGGAGATGCGGACGCGGCACTGGCCGCGGTCGATCGGCATCGGTTGCTGTGCGCGCACCGGGAGGGTCCGTGGGGTGTGCAGCAGTGGAACCGGACAGTCGAGCGCTGGATCACCGAGGAGACCGAGGACCCGCTCTGGGACACCTGGTACGTCGGCCGGCCGGTGCTGGTCACGGCGAACGACTACGCCTTGGGCATCTACAACGGCGACGTCGGCGTGACGATCCGCCGGCCTGACGGATCGCTTCGCGTGTGCATCGCGGGCGCTCGCGGCAGGCGAGACTTCGCGCCGAGCCGGCTGGGCAACATCGAGACGCTGCACGCGATGACCATCCACAAGTCGCAGGGGAGCCAGGCTGCGGAGGTCACCGTGCTGCTGCCGAACGAGGAGTCCCGGTTGCTGACCCGAGAGCTGTTCTACACGGCGATCACGCGGGCTGTCGATCGGGTGCGGGTGGTGGGTGCGGAAGACTCGGTCCGGCTGGCGCTGGGGCGCCGGGCGCTGCGAGCTACGGGCCTCAGGCAACGACTCGGAAGCTGAGCGTAGCCTGCTCCTCGCCGCGAGCAGCCTCGGTACTTTTGACCAAGTTCTGGGGACCTAGGACAAGTCGCAACGTGTCCTAGGCCCCGGCTTTCGGTCCGCGGTCGGTGGTGCGCCTGGGCTCCACCTGGTCGGTCGGCTTGAGGGAAGCGATCGCGATCCGGGTGATGGTCGTGCCCACGCTGTCGAAGGTGATGACCGCAAGTGGGTGCCCGCCTGGGGCGATGACCGCTGCGGGAGCGCCGTTGACCAGCATCGGGATGCTGGCGTGAACCCGGTCGCCGAAGTACCGGGTCTCTTCCGCGACGGCGCGGTTCCCGATGACCTCGACAGCTCCGCCCTCGGGAAGCAGAGCCCGGTCGGCGACCCGGACGACGTCGGGTGCCATCAGCGTGACCAGCGTGTCGATGCGTCCGCCCCGCGCGGCGGCGAGGAACGCCTCGACGATCGACCAGTGGGCCAGTGTCTGCGGGACCTCTTCGGCAGCGGCCGGATCCACCCCTTCGAGGCGTTGCCGCGCACGGCTGGCCGACTTCTTCGCGTTGGCCGGCGTGGTGTCGAGTACGACGGCGACGTCGCCGAACGGCACTCGGAACAGGTCGTGCAGGACGTAGGCCACCCGCTGGGCCGGGGTGAGCCGGGCGAGCAGGACGAGAAGCGCGCGGGAGACGTCCTCGCGCCGCAGGTACTCCTCGTCGGCGGCGAGCACGTCACCGGGGATCGCGTCCGCGAGGAGCGGCAACTCCCCACGTCGTTCGCGTGACCGCAGCTGATCAAGGCAAAGGCGCGCGGTCACGGTCGTGAACCACCCGGGCGGGTTGTCGATCTGCGGCTGGTCCACGGCGTACACCCGCAGCCAAGCAGCCTGTACGGCGTCCTCGGCGTCTTCGATCGAACCAAGGATCCGGTGGGCCAGTGAGAGCAGCCGAGGGCGCGCGACCTCGAACTCGTCGATCAGTTCCACGGAAGCGGTCACCTTTCGGTCGTACCGAGCGTCATGACGGGCGACCAACCAGACAACGACAGAGCCAGCACGTAGGAGTTCCACATGAGCGTACCGATCGTCCAGTTCCTCGACGGCAAGGGTGACCAGGCAGTCAGGAGGCTGTCCACTGCTGTCATGGAAGCTGCGACGGCAGGTCGTGAGCACGCCGCATGACCGACGCTGCCTCGACGACCCTGCTGGCGATGACGATCGCGTGCGTCGTCGCCAATGCTTTCATCGTTGCCGCAGACCTGGCCCGAGCCAAGTTCGTCCTCGCGAACTCGGCCGAGGTCGGATTGCGCCCCGAGGCCCTACCCTGGCTCGCCGTCTTGAAAGGAGCCGGCGCAGCCGGCCTACTGGCCGGACTCGCGGGCCTCACACCCCTCGGCCTCGCCGCAGCAGTGGGGTTGGTCCTGTTCTACCTGTGCGCCCTCGGAGCACACGTACGGGCGTCGGTCTTCCACACCATCGCGTTCCCACTGCTGTTCCTGACGCTGGCCCTGACCGCGGCAACTTACTTCGCCGTGGTCGCCGAGTGACACGAGCAGCCGGAACGGGGCGCGGCCACGCCGAAGCTGCGCACGCTGATCCCTCCGGCAGCCATCGCCGCCTTGTGAAGGCCGGCGTTGCATCACTCGAGCGACGCCGACCGCGTGGGTTCCGCGGCCCATGATGACCGACGGGAGCCAGGCCGATCGCGATCTCGCTCGCTACCTACTCGGTGACCTTGATGATCGTTCGTCCGCGTTGGGGTTTGAAGGCGGCGACGGCCTCGTCCAGTGGGACGACTGTGCTCACCAACGGTGTGAGGCGTCCGTCGTGGAGGCGAGTGGCCAGTTGGGTCAGCTGATCGCGGTTGGCCTCGACGACGAAGAACACGGCGCGGGCGTTGGTGGGGTGGACGGTCGGTGGATCGGCGATCGTCACCAGCGTCCCGCCGGGCCGCAGCAGCGCGGTCGACCGGTCGCGGACCTCACCACCGATGACATCCAGGACGACATCGACCGGACCGGCCTTGTCGAGGTCCGAGCCTTCCAGGTCGACGAAGGTGTGGGCACCGAGTTCGATGGCACGAGCCTGGTCCGCAGGCCGGCCGGTGCCGATGACGTGTGCGCCGATCTCGTGCGCCAGTTGAGCGGCGACAGATCCGACGGCGCCGGCGATCCCGTGGATGAGGACGGTCTGCCCCGGCTGCAGGTTGGCGTGGTCGAACAGCGCCTGCCACGCGGTCAGCCCGGAGATCGGCAAAGCGGCCGCGGTGACGTGGTCGACGTTGGCGGGAAGCGGCGCCAGGTTGCGGGCCTCCACAGCGACGTACTCCGCAAGCGTGCCGTCGCGTAGCCAATCGGTCAGCCCGAAGACCCGCTGGCCAACGGTGAGGCCAGTGGTCCCGTAGCCGAGATCGGCGACGACGCCCGACACTTCGTGACCGGGGACGCTGGGGGCGCGGTCGTGACCGGCGCGGTCGGTCCACGTACCCGGCCAGTCCAGCTCGCCACGGGTGAAGCCGGCGGCATGGACCTGAACGACGACGTCGTTCTCCGCGGCGTGGGGATAGGGCAGTTCGGTGAGGGACAGTCCGTCGACGCCTGCCTGGCGATCCCGGATGGTGATGGCACGCATGGCCCCGACTCTACGCAGGCACCGACCGCCGTCGATGGGCCATTTCACGCCGATGTCGATGGGCTGCTTTGGAGGTCAGCGTTGACCAGCAGGCGGAGAGCTTGGGCGTGATCCTGGTAGGCGGACCGTCCTGCATCAGTCAAACGCAGCCAGGTTCGGACCCGGCCACGGCCGGTCGGCTTGGAGATCTCCAGGTATCCGGCGGCGGCCAGGATCTTGAGTTGCTTGCTGAGAGTCGCATCGCTCACTTCGAGAAAATCCCGGACGGTGGCGAACTCCCCGGAGTCGACTCCGGACAAGAACGCGCAGATCCGGAGCCGGTGAGGAGAGTGGATCAACTCGTCGAACCGTGCGGTCATGTCGTGGCTCGACCATCCCGAACCTCGTCCCGCAGTGCTTGACCGACCCGGGGGCTGCTCACCGTCACGATGACCGCGACCGCGAGCCCGATCAGCACGACCACCCAGACCAGATCGGTGAAGCGGGCCACTGTCGCCGCGGCGATCGTCCCGATCATCGCCGAGAAGGCGGCAACACCGGCCCAGTGATCGGCTCGGCCGCCGGTCTGGACGGTCACCGCGAGACCGGTCACGCGCTGCCGCCACATCACCAGCAAGATCGCGCCCGCGATGAACACCACCATGGCCGGGATCCGGACCCCCCAGCCGCCCAGTCCGAAGGCCACCGTGAAGGCGCCGGCGGTCAGACCGATCAGGGGGTGGAACCACCCAGGAGTCTTCAGCCGCTCAGCCGCGGCGGACCGGGCCTCGCGCACGACTTCCAGATGGTCGGTGTCGTGGAACTCCTCATGACTTACCATATCGGCAACTCAACCACTTGCACCAAAGGTAAGTCAAGGACCCGGCAGGCCGCGAGGCCGACGCGCGCCCGCCGGGCGCCAGGGTCAGTTGGCCTTGAAGCGTTGCTCGACGCTGTCGAGCAGGGACTCGACCTGGCGGTAGGACTCGGAGCTGTAGGCGCCGATGCTGCGTTCGGTGCTGAGGGCGTCGCGCATCGCGTCGAGGTAGCGGCGTTGGACGATCAGCATCTGCTCGTGGGAGTCCGGTCTGGCTGCGCGGAGTTCGCGGGTTCCGGCGACGAGGCGGGGGACGATGCGTTCCTTCATCGTGCTGACCAGGTCCGGGTCGAGCGGTTCGCCGTCGACGGTTTGTTCCTCCAGTGGACCGAGGGCGTCGATCGCGGACTCGCCGACCTGCCGGAGCAGCGCCTGCACGGAGTCGCGTTTGTCGTCCGCGCTTTCGGGGCGGAAGTTCATCCGTGCGATCACCATCGGCAGGGTCAGGCCGAACAGCACCAGGGTGATCAGCGCGACCAGGAACGCGGCCAGTACGACGGTGTCGACGTGCGGCGTACCGGCCGGGATGGTCTGTACGGCGGCGACGGTGACGACGCCTCGCATGCCGGCCCAGCCGATCACGGCGTACCCGCGGCTGGTGATCGGTTCGCGTTCCTCGAACTCGACGTCGGCCCGGCCGCGGGCGAGCCGGCGGCGGGCCCAGGCGATCCGGTTCTCCTCGCGCTGGTCCGCGGGGGTCATCGCGTCCAGGTGTTCCTCGAACTGGCCGAGCTTGGTGCGGGTCTGCTCGTTGCGAGTGGGCCGGCCGAACCGCTCGCGCAGTGCCGGCCCGGCGAGGCCGACGAACCTCAGGCCGACCAGGAGCGCCACGACGAGCAGGACCAGGCCGGTGATCTCGCCGGTGGTGGTCTCGGTGCGGGCGGCGTCCACGAGCTCGGGTAGTTGGTAGCCCATGGCAAGGAAGACGGCGCTCTCGAGGAGGAAGCTGATGGTCGTCCAGGTCGTTGCCTGGGTCTGCCGGTCGCGGGCACTGAAGCGTTTGCTGCCGAGGGCACCGGTCAGCAGTCCGGCCATGACCACCGCCAGGACACCGGATGTGTAGGCCTCCTCGGCCGGGAAGTACGCCAGGAACGGGACCGCGAAGGAGATCGTGGTGTTGAGGACCGGATCGTCGAGGCGCTGCCGCAGGAGCGCGGTCGCCCAGCCGACCACGCCTCCGATCAGCACCGCGCCGATCACCGCCCAGCCGAACTCGAGGACCGTCTCCCCGAAGTTGAAGCCCGAGGTCGCGGCGATCGCGGCGACTGCCGTTCGGAGTACGACGAGGGCGGAGGCGTCGTTGACCAGGCTCTCGCCTTCGAGCACGGTCATCAGCCGGGGTGGAAGGCCGACCCGGTGCCCGATCGCCGATGCCGCGACCGCGTCGGTCGGGGCGACCACCGCGCCGAGTGCGCAGGCCAGGGCGAACGAGATCCCGGGGAACAGCGCGTGCACCACAGCGCCGATGGCCAGCGCGGAAACGATGACCATGACGACGGACTGCCACGCGATCAGCGCGAAGTTCCGTCGTACGTCGAGCACGGGCAGCTGGACGGCCGAGGCGTACAGCAACGGTGGGAGGACGCCCGCCAGGATGAGGTCCGGCTCGACGTGGATGGTCGGGGTGCTGGGCAGGTAGCTGGCGCCGATCCCGAGTCCGACCAGCAGGAGCGGCGCCGCTACGCCCGTACGCCGTGCGAACACGGACGCCGCGATCATGATCGCGAGCCCGGCGCCGGCCACAAGCAGGAACTGATGGTCCACGTGACGGCAGTCTAGATCCGCACCGGCCGCCACCCCGTGCACCGCAAGATCGCGGTGTGGCGGCCCGCGCGACTAGCTGGGCCAGCTGAAAGCCGGATCCCGTGCGTAGTCGTCCCGCCGCCACTCCAGCGCCGTCCTCACCATCTCGTGCGCGCCGGTGCCGATGATCTTGCGCAGTGGCGGTTCCGGGTCGTCGAGCAGGTCGAGCAGCGCCTGGGCCGCGACGGCCGGTGACTCCTCGGCCGACGGTTCCGCTTCGCTGAGCATCGCCGCCGTCGGATAGCCCGGCATGCCGAGGATGCCCTCGCGCGTTCCGTCGTACGCCGGGTTGGCGGCGGTGAAGCTCATGCTCGACCCGAACCAGTCGGTGGCGAATCCGCCCAGCTGCAGCAGGTGTACGCCGATGCCGAACGGCGCGACCTCCGCGGCGAGCGCGGAGCTGAGACCTTCGAGAGCCCACTTCGACGCGTTGTACGCGCCGAACAGCGGCAGGTGGCCGACCGCGCCGACGGTCGAGACCTGCACGATCTTGCCGGAGCCGCGGGCGCGCAGATGCGGCAGGACCGCCTGCGTGACCCAGACCGCGCCGTACAGGTTGACGTCCAGCTGGGCGCGCAGCTCGTCCTCGGTCAGCTCCTCGACGGCGCCGACCAGGCCGTAGCCGGCGTTGTTCACCACGACGTCCGGCGTGCCGATCATCGCCACCACGTCCGCGACGACGTTCTGCACGTCCGCTCGGGAGGTCACGTCGAGGCGGCGGGGGAGCAGGCGGTCGCCGTACTGCTTGACCAGGTCGTCGAGTACGCCGTCCTGCCGGATCGTCGCGACGACCTGGTCGCCGTGCTCCAGCGCGGCCTCGGTGAAGGCCCGGCCGAGGCCGCGGCCCGCTCCGGTGATCATCCACAACCTCATCGCAGGCTCCTCTCGCTTGAACTTCAACGAGACGGACCGTATCGTCTCGTTCATGAGAAGTCCAGACGAGCGGCGGCGCAGCGACCGCGCCCGGACCGCGATCCTGACCGCGACCGCGGAGGCCGTCGCCGAGCTCGGGTACGCGAAGACCTCGATCGAGGGCATCGCCGCCCGCGCGGGTGTCGGCAAGCAGACGATCTACCGCTGGTGGCCGTCGAAGGGCGCGGTCGTGCTCGACGCTCTGGCCGTCGACCAGGGCGACGTCGAGTGGCCCGACACCGGCGACCTGGCCGCCGATCTTCGCCTCGTACTGCGGGCGACCGTGGCCGAGTTCGCCGACGAGACCACCTCGGCGACGCTGCGCGCGCTGATGATCGACATGCAGCAGGACGCGGCGCTCAGCGACCAGGTCCACACTCGGATGCTCGGCCCGCAGTTGGCCGCCACCAAACGCCGGCTGGAGTCAGCGCAGCGGTCCGGTCAAGTTGCCCCCGGCATCGATCTCGACGTCGCGGTCGAGCTGGTCTTCGGGCCGATCTACCACCGCTGGATCCTCCGCACCCACCCCTTCGACGAGGCGTACGCGGATGCGCTGACCGAGCTGGCGATCCAGGCCCTCAAATGACCAGCCGCTGGAGGCTCGACGAGAACCTCCAGCGGCTGCGGCGTGCCGGTCCCGACGCTCGCGCACCTAGCGCCGGGACCGCCCCCAGGTCAGTAGGTGATGGCGGCTACGACCTTGGCGGGATCGACCAGGAACGGCGAGACCGCGTTCAGGACGTTCGCCTTCGAAGCGCCCTTCTCGAACGAGCTCATGTAGACGCCGCCCTCGGGCTTGAGCCCGAGCAGGTTGCCGACGACGGCGGCGTGGCGGGCTTCGACGCCGAAGATGCCGGCGGCGGCCTGAAGGATCATCTTGTCCTTCACGAAGCCGGCGGCACCGAGGTAGGCACCGACGCCCTTGTTCTCGAAGATGTGCGCGGTGGTGAGGTAGCTCTTGCGCGACTCGAAAGCGCCACCGAAGTCGACGGCGGGGGCGCCGATCGGCGTGCCGCCGAGCTTCTGGATGGTGGCCATCAGGGTCGACACGTGCGAGGCCTCGTCGGCGCCGATCTGCATCAGGTACTGCTTCTCCTTGCCGGAGACCAGGTTCGCGTCGTTGCCCTGGCGGTAGAACTCGGCCTCCAGGTACTCCAGGGCGAGCGCGTAGTTCAGCACCTCGATGTCGTTCTTGAAGTCCTTCGCGCTGGCCAGGTTGAAACCGTTGTTGAGGGCCCCGATCGCGACGCCGGCCGGTACGGCGGAAGCGTTGCCGTGGATCAGGTCCGCGGTGGTGTCAGTCATCTGCTGCTCCTCTCACTTCGCGATGAACGGCATGGCGGCCTTCAGGACCGGGCCCATCGCCAGGTTGGCCTCGATCGGCGCCGGGAACGGGTTCCCGCCGGTGATCTGGGCGATGATCGCGGCGTGCCGCGACTCGACCCCGGCGATGGACGCCGCGGCGGCCAGCAGGTCGGGGTTCTTCACCAGCGTCACCTGGCCGTGGTACGCCTTCACGCCGAGCTCCTCGAAGACGCCTGCGGTCTTGAGGAAGTTGGCGCGGTTGGAGAACGTGCCGGCCGGGAACTTCACCTTCGGCTGGGCGACCGGCTTGCCGCCCAGGTCGGTGATCGTCGTCCGGACGACGTTGACGTGGTCGGCCTCGTGCTGCTGGATCGGGTCGACGAGCGCCAGCTCGCGGCCCTTGAGCAGGTTGGCCTTGAGCCCGGCGGTGTAGAACGCCGCCTCCAGGTACTCCAGCGTCAGCGCGTAGTTCAGGATGTCCAGGTCGGACTTGTCGACCTCCGCACCGAAGCCACGGTCGGCCTGGCCGAACGCGACCGGATCACCCGGGCGGGTGGCGACATACGTGACCCCGACACCGATCAGGGCCGCGTTGCGCAGGAAGCTGCGGCGGCTGTGCTCGTCAGCGAACTCGAGAACCGGACGGCCCCCGAAGAGCTGCTTGATACCCATTGTCTCTCCTCAAGCTGTGATCGACCGCAGGCGGTTCCCGCCTGCGGGCCGTGCTTTCAGACCTCGGGGGATATCGCCTCCTCAGGCGGCGCGGGCCTCGACGACGATGCGCTGATAGTGGGCAGTCAGGGGATTGCAGGCGAACAGGGTGAGTACCTTGTCGCTTGCCTTGGCCGGCTTGCGCAGGATGAAGGCCACGTAGGACTTCTCCGGCACGATCGTGGTCTTGACGACCTTGTACGTCGTGGTCTTCGACCCGGCGGTGACCTTGATCGGGTCGCCGGGACGCAGCCGGTCCAGGTACAGGAAGGGTTTGCCGTTCGTGCTGCGGTGACCGCTGATCACGCTGTTGCCCGCGACACCGGGTAACGGCGTACCCGGCCAGTGGCCGACGCCCTTCACCAGCGCGGGTTCGTCGACACCGTTGTTCAGCACCTGGTCGACCTTCAGCTTGGGGATCTGCAGACGGCCGAGGCGCAGCTGCTCACCGGGTCTGGCCTTGATGGCCTCGATCGGTACGCCGGCCGCCGGGTTGTCGCCGGCCGCGAACTGGGGCTCGACTTGTTTGCCCGCGCGTAACTGGTCGAGCATCCGGTTGACCAGTGCTTCGTCGTCCTCGCCGGGCGCTGCCGTCGTACCGCCCGCGGTGGGCTGGGACTGCCCGCCGGATGGCGGCGGATCCGCGTCAGGTGCCGCGCTCGGCGTGCCGTCGCGGCCGAACAGGACGATGCCGATGGTGATCGCGACGACGAACGCCGTACTTGCGGCGATCCAGCGCCAGAGCGGCCTCACGACGCACCAACTCGCCGGGCGGGCGGGGTGGAGCGGTTACCAACTGTCAGGTGTCGCACCAGCGACCACCTCCTCAGCAAGGCCTTCGGAGGCCTCGCCGGGGTGGATGGGCGCCAAGTTCTACTTATTGCGCAAACGGAGAAGTTCGCTGCGTGCGTGGCTCACGGCCGCGGAGTCGTTGCCGCCCGAATGGGCCAGCTCACGGGACAGATCCGCGGCGGCTTCCTCCAGGTGGCGAGCGGTCCGGCGGCTGCGCAGGTGCTTGCGGTACGCCTTGCGGTCCTTGCGCAGTCCGCTGACGGCGTCGAGCAGCGGCGGGTCGATGGCGCCGGTGCTGAGTTCGGGGGTGAGCAGCGCGCGGGTCCAGACCCGTTCCGTGCGGGCGGCGTGCCGGAGGACGTAGAACAGCGTGACCAGTTCGACGACGGCGATGACGAAGGGCAGGATCGCGGTCGCGATGGTCCCGCCGCCGAGGCCGGCCATGTCGTCCCAGGCGAAGTGGAAGACCATCGCGGTGAGCATCGTCCACACGCCCCGGACGACGTTTCGCTCACCGCGGGCGCGGCCGAGGACCCACATCAGACCGGCACAGAAGATCGCGCTGAACAGCGCGTGCGACACGATCCCGGCGGCCCCGCGGATCACGAACATGTGCAGCGACGCCCCCAGTTGGTCGACGCCGTACTGCTGGGCAGCGCCGTTGTAGGTGTACAGCACGTCCTCGAACACCTGGAAGCCCAGGCCGATGAACGCGCCGATGATGAACCCGTCGTACGCGCTGCGCACCAGCCGCGGCGCGAGGCCGATCAGCAGGACCAGCCCGAGGGCCTTGCCCCACTCCTCGTTGAACGGCGCCGTGAGCCCGGCGCCCCAGTCCGCGGCGAACGTGGGGCCGCCGACCTTCGCCCAGATCTCCAGGAGTGCCGTGTTCGCGGGAAGGGCGATCCAGAACGTCGCGGCGACACCGCCCCAGACGAAACCGGTCGCGAGCAGTCCGGCAGGTTGCGCGGTGAAGCGGTTGTGATGGCGAAGCAGCAGCAGCCACGGGATCAGGTACAGCCCGAACAGGATCACGCCGCCGGCCAGGGCCCGCGAGTAGAAGGTGCCGCCGGCACCGAAGTACCTGATCATCGCCAGGGCTCCGCCGCCCACGCCCAGCAGATAGACCCAGAAGGCGAGGTTGTGCGGCTGCACGAACCGGAACGGTTGCCCCCAGCCCGACTCCTCGATCGCCGCGAGCTGCTCGGTCCGTGCGTCGGAAACCGTCGTGTCGCTCATCGGACCGCTCCCGGGGTGATGCTGCGCAGCAGGGCCGCGACTTCGTCCTGGTAATGCTCGAACTGACCGGACGCCGTCCGGATCCGGACGAGCAGCGCCGGTGCCGACGCGACCGTCTCGGCGCTGCCGATGGCCATCTTGAACGCGGCATCCACCTCGTCGGTACCGCTGGGTGTCGTCCTGGTCTCGACGACTCCGACCAGGCCTGCCCCGGTGGTCACGGTCCCGCGATCGCCGCCCGTCCCCGGGCGGTCCCCGTCGGCCCGCTCGACCTGGTCGAGGAACGCGTCCGCGCTGCCGTCGTACGCCGTGCCGTTGAGCTCGATCGTCGCGCCACCGCTGGCCAGGACGACCTGCAGGCTCGTCGCGCTACCGCCGGTCAGCGTCCCGCTCTCGAGCTGCCACCCGACCGCGGCACGGCCGTCGCGCCGTCCCCCAGTTCCAGCACCTGCCCGGCCTTGATCTCGTTGTGCCACGGGATCGCCGAGTTGAGCGCGGGGAGCCCGTAGATCAGCACCAGCGCGATCACCAGCACGATCAGTCCCGGCTTGAATGTCCGGCGGTCCAGCCCGAACCACCGATGCTCGACCGGCACCCACCCCTGCGGACTCACAGTCATAACGACCACTGTAAGTGCGCAGGATCTCGGCGGGCCATCGAAAGTTGCTCAACTGCAGTTGAGAATTCGCTTGCCGACGGCCGGCTGGGTGGCCAGTTCTTCGTGCGCCCGCGCGGCTTCGTCGAGCGGGTAGACGGTGGCGGGCGTGGCGATCAGCTGGTGGGCGGCGAGGAAATCGCTGACGCCAGACAGGGCGGCGTGTTTCTCGGCGGGCGTCAGGTTCCACAACGCTGTGCCGCGGACGTCGGCTTCGCGCGCCATCAGGGTGCGCGGGGTGAAGGTGAGCGAGCCGCGGCTGCCGACGACGACCACGCGGCCACGTTGGGCCAGGAGAAGAGCGTCGGCTTCGAGGTTCTGGTCGGCCAGCATCTCGACGACGAGGTCGATCCCGCGTCCGCCGGTGAGCTCGGGGACGGTGTCGAGGTAGCCGGGCGTGCGGTGGTTCAGGATGTGGGCTGCGCCGAGTGATCTGACCTGGTCGAGACCTTCTTCGGTGCCGGCCGTCCCGATCACCGTGGCGCCGGCCGCGATCGCCAGCTGGACCGTCGGATGCCCGACCCCGCCGCTGGCTCCGTGGACGAGGACAGTTTCACCAGCCTCGAGCTCTCCGCGCTGGAACAGTGCGCGGTACGCCGTCGTCCAGGGAACTCCGAATCCGGCGCCCTGGTGGAAGGTGAGGTGGCCGGGAAGCGGGTGCACCGCGGCGACGTCGCAGATCAGCTGCTGGGCGTACGTTCCGGACGCCGGTACCCCGAGAGCCGCTACGAACACCCGGTCACCCACGGCGACGGCCGAGACCTCCGCGCCGACGGCTTCGACAACGCCGGCGCCGTCGAAGCCCGGGGTGTAGGGGAGCGGCGGATGGAAGAACGCATAACCGCCGGCGCGGATATAGGTGTCGGCGGGGTTCACCCCGGCCGCGTGGACCCGGACCAGAACCTCACCCGGTCCTGGCTCCCGATCCGGCAGGTCCTCAGCGACCAGTACGCCGGGCGCCCCGAACTCCCGGACGACGATGCCGCGCGGCACGCTCAGGCCTGCCCGGTCAGCTTGTCCCGGACGCCGCGCGCGTACTCGACGAGGTTGTCGCGCGGCGGGCTGAAGAAGTCGATCTGCCGGCAGGTCCCCTCGTACGTCCGGGCCCGGTGCGGCACCCATGGCGGGATCACCGCGACGTCGCCGGGCCGCATGACCCGGAGCTCGTCGCCGATCAGGAACTCCAGCTCGCCGTCGAGGATCACCACGACCTGCTCCTCGACGTGCGAGTGCAGCGGCGCCTCGGTGTGCGGCTCGTAGGTGACGAAGTTGGCCAGCGTCTGCTCACCGAGCACGGGCTGGAACGACAGTCCTTCGACGTACTGCACCGGGGTGATGTCGGCGATCCGGACGAACCGCCCGTCGGCCTCCGGCTGGTGGGAGAAGTCGGTCTTGAAGTGCTCGGACGCGTCCATGGCGAAGCCTCTCGGATCGGTGGTCGGTTCAGTGCGTGGTGAAACGGCGGTCGATCTCCACCAGTTTGCGGTCCACGTGGCACGGATGGGGAGTCCGGCCGGGCCTACGCTGAGGGCATGCCGGTGCTGGGCACGAAGTTGCGCCTGCCGTCGTCGCGGCGGCGGTTGGTGGAGCGTGCTCGGCTCGTTGGGCGGTTGAGTGCTGACGGCGCGCCGCGGCTGGTGCTGGTGGCGGCGCCGGCTGGGTTCGGGAAGACCACGTTGCTGGCGCAGTGGCTGGGGTTGCACGGTCGGGTGGCGTGGCTGGCTCTTGATGCGGGTGATGCTGATCCGCGGCGGTTTCTGATGCAGCTGGTGGCGGCGATTCGAACGGCTGAGCCGGACGTCGGTGGCGAGGCGCTGGAGTTGCTGGACAGCGCGGCGCCGGCCGATGCTGTGCTGGTCAGTCTGATCAACGACCTCGAGGTGCTGGTGGGTCGGACCGTGGTGGCGCTCGACGACTACCACGTCATCGACTCGGCGGCCGTGCACGAGGCGGTGGGGTTCTTGCTGGAGAACCTGCCTCCGCGGGTGACGGTGGCGATGACGACCCGGGCGGATCCGCCGCTGGCTTTGGCGCGATTGCGGGCGCGGGGTGAGCTGGTGGAGGTGCGTGCGGCGGACCTGCGGTTCACGGCTGACGAGGCCGAGGTGTTTCTGAACGACGTGATGGGGTTGCGGTTGGAGCCCGCGCTGGTGTCCGCGCTCGAAGAGCGGACCGAAGGGTGGGCGGCGGGGCTGCAACTGGCCGCGTTGTCCGCGAGGACCCGGGCGGATGTTGCGGGGTTCGTCGAGGACTTCTCCGGGAGCCATCGGTTCGTGCTCGACTACCTGGTCGAGGAAGTCCTGGATCGGCAGCCGGAGGACGTCCGGGCGTTTCTGCTCGCGACATGTGTGCTCGACCAGTTGAGCGGCGGGCTGTGCGACGCGCTCACCGGTCGGTCCGACGGGCAGGCGATGCTGGAGACGCTCGAGCGGGAGAACCTGTTCGTCGTACCGCTGGACGACGGGCGGCGGTGGTACCGCTATCACCATCTGTTCGCCGACGCGTTGCGCGCTCGGCAGGGCGATCGTGGCGCTGAGCTGCATGCGGCGGCCAGTCGGTGGCTTGCGGGACACGGGTTGCTGGTCGACGCCGTACGGCATGCGTTCGCGAGTGGGGACCATGAGCGCACGGCCGATCTGATCGAGCTGGTCGAGGCCTCGCTGCGCCGGGAACGGCAGGACCGGTTGTTGCGCGAGTGGCTGACCGCGCTGCCTGAGGACGTCGTACGGCGTCGGCCGGTGCTGGCGACCTACGTCGGGTGGTGCCGCCTGTCGGAGGGAGACTTCGAAGGGGTCGGCGAGTGGCTGGACGCGGCCGAGGCGGGTCTGAAGGACAGCGCGGGCGAACTGCCGGCGATGATCGCGGTCTACCGGGCGTCGGTCGCGCAGGCTCGTGGCGACATCGACGGAACGGTGGCGCACGCGCGGCGGGCGCTGTCGCTGGCCGGTCCCGAGGACCACTTTCCGCGCGGTGCGGCGTCAGGCTTTCTCGGGCTGGCGGCGTGGGCCGACGGTGAGTTGGTGACGGCGGTCGACACCTTCACCACCGCGGTCGCGAGCCTGCGAGCGGCGGGGATGGTCGCCGACGAACTGGGCGCGACCGTCGTACTGGCGAATATGTGGTTGGCGCGTGGACGTCCGGTCGAGGCGCGTCGGCTGTACGAGCGGGCGGTTGGTGCGGCCGAGCGGCGTCCGGGGCTGTCGACCACGGGGGACCTGCACGTGGGGTTGGCCGACGTACTGCGTGAGCAGGGCGAGCTGGAGGCAGCCGCGGAACACCTGGAGATCGCTCGCGCGCTCGGCGATCGCGCATCCCTGCTGGAGAACCGCCACCGCTGGTACACCGCGTCGGCCGCGCTGCTGCGGGCGCGAGGCGATCTCGACGGCGCGATCGCGATGCTCGACCAGGCCGAGCCGCTCTTCCTGCCGGGCTACTTCCCGGACGTGCGGCCGATTCCCGCGATCAGGGCGCGGGTGTGGATCGCGCAAGGGCGGCTCGACGACGCGCGGAGGTGGGCGCGGGAGCGTGGGGTCGCGGCGGCCGATCCGGCGGTCTATCTGGCGGAGTACGACCAGCTCACGCTTGCTCGGCTGCTGATCGCGGAGGGGCAGGATGCGCTCGGGCTTCTCGACCGGGTGCTGGAGTCGGCGGTGGGCGCGAGCCTGATCGAGGGGCGGCTGGTGCGGGCGCTGGCTCATCAGGCCGCTGGTGACGCCGACGCAGCGGTCGTGGATCTCGAGGCAGCCCTGGCTGACGGTGTGCCCGCGGGGTACCGCCGGCTGTTCCTCGACGAGCCGATCACGGAGTTGCTCGGGCAGTTGGGCGGGCCGTCCGCCCACCAACTGCTGGAGAAACGCCCTCCGGCCGTGCAGGAGGACGGGCTGAGTGAGCGGGAGGTCGAGGTCCTGCGGCTGCTGGCGACCGAGCTGAGTGGGCCGGAGATCGCGCGGCACCTGTTCGTCTCGGTGAACACGTTGCGCACCCACACCAAGCACATCTTCACCAAGCTCGACGTGAACACCCGCCGAGCCGCCGTACGGCGTGCTGCGGAGCTCGGACTGATCACCACCTAGGTCACCACATCGGGTGATGTGGAGTCACCACCTCGATTCCTACCGTCAGGGACATCGCCGGACAGCCCGTCCGGTCCCGAGGACCCAGGAGTCCACCATGAACCTCACCGAGAACCGTCTCGTCGCCGCCACCGGTCTCTGCGCCGCCGCCGCGGGGGCCATCTTCGTCGGCGTCCAGATCAACCACCCGCCGGCCGACGTCGCGCACGTCGTCACCACCGACCTGGCCGTCCGCGAAGCCGCGAAGACGGTGATGGCCGTCCTGGCGCTGGCCGGCATCACCGGGATGTTCCTGCGCCACCGACGCCAGTTCGGCGTTCTCGGGCTCGCCGGGTACGTGCTGCTGAGCATCGGTTACCTCGCGATGTTCGCCGTCCAGTGCATCGTCGCCGTCGTGCTCCCGACGGTGGCTCGCACCAGTCCTGGCTACGTCCAGGACTTCATCGACGGCGCCGTCGGGCGCACCCCGGCCGGCGACATCGGCCGCGCGTCGGAACTGTTCCTCGTCTCCGGGATCGGGTACGCCGTGGGCGGTCTGCTGTTCGGCATCGCGTTGTTCCGGGCCGGTGTCCTGGCCCGCTGGGCGAGCCTGTTGCTTGCCTACGGCACCGTTTCCGTGCTGGCGCTGTCCGCACTGCCCGACTCGTTCAGCCGGCCGTTCGCCGTCCCCACCGGCATCGCGCTGATCGGGCTCGGCATCTCGCTGTACCGCGACCAGCGCCGTCAGGCCGTCGAGGTCCCGACCGACCTGCCCGTCGCAGCGGGCCGATGACGGCGTACGAGATCCGCGTCGAAGGCCACCTCGACGACCACTGGTCGGCCCGGCTGGGCGCACTCACTCGCAACGCCGACGGCACCACCACCATCACGGCCGCCGACCAGACTCAGTTGTACGGCGTACTGACCGTCCTCCGCGACCTCAACGCGGTCCTGGTCGAGGTCCGGACACCCCGAGAAGGGGACTGGGGGCTTCGGGCAAGTACTGGGTGATGACGACGCACACCAGTACGGCGGAGCGAGCCGCCGTGTACTCACGGAGGCTCGCCCCGGTCGATCGCAGGGTCCTGTACCTGTACGTGGTGACCCGGCCCGCCATCTGGATGACGGCGTACTGCGCGCGGTGGCTGTTCCCGGGGACGCCGAGACCCGTGATCCCGGCAGCGTCGGGACGATGTTCCAGCGGTGGGACCGGGACGCCGTGCTGTTCTGTTCCTGGCGGTGGCGATCGTCGTGCAGTTCTTCGTCACCGTCCGCGCGTACCGGAGGTGGTCCGCGCTCCCGTGGCTGGCCGTCCCGGGGCTGCCGGCCGCCGCCTACTTCCTCTACCTGTACTCGCGCACCGGCGATGTGATGGCTTGGAAGCACGCCCAGGAACGAGGCTGGTACCGCGACCTCACCGCGCCGTGGCACACCTGGACCACCACATGGACCGCCGCCTTCGATCACGTCCAGACCACCGGCTACGCGTGGATGTTCCAGGCCGAACTGGTGGCGGTCGTCGTCGGCCTGGTTCTGCTCACGTTCCTGGTGCGGCAGCGACGCTGGGCCGAGGCGACCTACCTCGGGCTGAGCCTGCTGGCGCTCGGTACGTCGTACTGGTTCCTGTCGATGCCCAGGGCAACACTCCTGTGGTGGCCGCTGTGGGTCGGCCTGGGCGTCTGGACCCTGCGCCACCCCTGGGTGAGGACGACCTACCTGTGCGTCGTGGCGCCGCTGTCGACCATCGTCGCCCTCACCTTCTTCACCGGCCGCTGGGCCGGGTAGTAGCTTGTCCGGATGCTCGTCCTCGTTCGTCATGCGATGCCTGTCCACGGGCCGGAGGTTCCCGCGCGGGACTGGGTGCTGAGTGCGGAGGGGCGAACCGCTGCGCGGGAGTTGTGCGCGCGGCTGCCGGCTGGTGCTCGGTTGGTGGCCAGCACCGAGGTGAAGGCGATCGAGACGATCGGTGCGGCGATCACGGATCGGCGGTTCGACGAGATCGAGCGGGTCGAGGCGTACGCGGGGGACTTCCGGACCCGGCGGCGCGCGTACGTCGGCGGTGCGGATCACGAGGACTGGGAACGGCGCGAGGACGTCGTACGGCGGTTCGCCGACGGTGTCGCCGAGCACGTGGCGGCGGCGGGCGGGCGGCCGGTGGTGATCGCTTCGCACGGGATGGCCATGACTTTGTGGCTGACGGCAACTATCGGGCTGGCGGACCCCGCGGCGTTCTGGGAGGACCTGCGATTTCCCGACGCGCTGGTCGTCGGCAGCGGGTCGGTCGTCCGGCTCGGATAGGTCGGGAGGTGTCGGCGCGTGCGGCGGAGGATCGGGAGGTCGCACCGGTAACTTTCCGTCGGTGATCCGCCTGCTGCTTGTTGCTGTCCTGTTCGTGTCCGGGTGCACCGTCGCCGGTGCGGGGCCCGGGCCCAGTTCGCCACCGTCGGTGGCCAAACCTCCGGTCGCCAAACCATCGGTCGCCAAACCGCAGGGCGCGACCGCGAAGGCGATCGCCGCGGAGCTGCGCGGGGCGAAGGTGATCGCGTCCAGGCCTGAGGTCGCCGGGTACCAGCGCGACCAGTTCGGGCAGAGCTGGACCGACGACCACAACGGGCCGGGTGGGCACAACGGCTGCGACACCCGCAACGACGTGCTGGCCGCGCAGCTGACCGCCGTCCACAACCGCACCGCGAAGAGCTGCGTCGTGGTCGAGGGCACGCTGACCGCCGAGCCGTACACCGGGCGCCGCGTCGACTTCCGCAAGGCCGCCGCGTCCAAGGTGCAGATCGACCACATCTACCCGCTGTCGAGGGCGTGGGACATGGGCGCCGCGCGCTGGCCGGCCCAGCGCCGCGTCGACTTCGCGAACGACCAGGCCGCCAACCTGCTTGCTGTTGACGGCCCGGCCAACGCCTCGAAGAACGACTCCGGCCCGGGGGAGTGGATGCCGCTCAACCGGGCCTACCGCTGCGTCTACGTGCTGCGCTACCTCCAGGTCGCCCGCAAGTACACGCTCCCCATCACCGCCGCCGACCAGGACTCCGCCAAGACGATCATGCCGACCTGCCGGTAGCCAGGCTCAACGGAACGAGCCGGTGACCTCGTACGTGATCCCGCCGCTGCTCGACCCGCTCGTTCCGCGCTGGGACGAGAAGTAGAGGCGGTTCCCGGCGGGGTTGAAGGCGACTCCGCACAGCTCCGAGCCGGACTGGCCGGTGACCCGGAGGAACGGCGCGACGATGTCGTTCGGGGTGATGATGCAGATCTCCAGGTTGCCGCCGTCCTCGGCGACGAACAGGTCGCCCGACGAGGTGCCGGTGATGTTGTCGACGCCGGTCAGCGGCGGGTTCGGGGTCAGGTCGTCGTCGTACGCGATCGCGATGGTGTTGTTCGCCGCGTTGTAGGCCCAGACGCGGTTGTCGCCCTTGGTGGTGAAGAAGCAGGTGCCGTTGCGGTAGTAGCAGCCTTCGCCGCCGTTGAACTTCTTCATCCCCGAGACCTGCCGGCGGGTCCGGGTCGGGCTGCCGTCGGGATCGGGGACGGTGACCCACGACAGGGTGCTGCCGGACTCGCGCAGGACCTGCAGCGTGCCGGCCGACAGGTCGCCCCAGGTGGTCGGGACGAAGCGGTAGAACCCGCCGTCGGGGACGTCTTCGGTCAGGTAGATGACGCGGCGGTCAGGGTCCGCCGCGGCGGCCTCGTGGGAGAAGCGGCCAAGGGCCGGACGGCGTACGGCGGCCTTGGTGCCGTACGGGTCGGTCTCCCAGACGTAGCCGAGGTCGGTCTCCTCACACGACAGCCAGGTGCCCCACGGGGTCGCGCCGCCGGAGCAGTTCTGCGTCGTACCGGACAGGATCCGGTACGCGCTGGTGACCGTCCCGCTGCTGTTGAACCGGAGCGCGCTCGCGCCACCGCTGCCGCTGCCGACCTCGGAGTTGGACACGTAGATCCAGCCGCTGCCGTCGACGAAGCACGCGCCGCCGTCCGGGGCGTTGTGCCAGGTGTAGCCGTTGACGGCGCGGGTGGCTAGGGCCACCCGAGGGGGATAGACCCAACGAAAGCACTCCCGGGAGCAAATCGGCGGTAGGCGTCGGGGACCTTGTACTCGACGCCGCCGGGAACCGAGACTGTGGTCTACTGGTCGAAGTCAGTGGCGCGGCTGACCAGTTCCCACTGGTCGACCTCGGTCCGGAGGGCGTCGAGAGCGGTTCGGAACGCCGTCGACGCGTCGTTTCCGAGCAGCAGCATGTACGGCGGCGAGTCGGACTCCACGGCCTCGATCAGTGCGGCGGCGGCCTTGGCCGGATCGCCCGGCTGGGTGCCGTGCACGGTGTCGTTCTCCTTGCGGCGCTTGCCCGCCGTACCGGCGTAGTCGGCGATCGGTTCGGCGGCCTGCCGCAGCGAGCGGCCGGCGAAGTCGGTGCGGAAGCCGCCGGGCTCGACGACGAGCGCGGTGATGCCGAGCGGCGCGACCTCCTTACGCAGCGAGAGGGTCAGCGACTCGACCGCGGACTTGACGGCGGCGTAGTAGCCCGAGCCTTCCGGGCAGATCCGCGCGCCGATCGAGGAGAGGTTGACGATGGTGCCGCTCTTGCGGGCGCGCATGCTAGGCAGGACGGCCTTGACGGTCCGGACCGTACCGAAAACGTGGGTGTCGAAGAGTTGCCGGACGTCCTCGTCGTCGCCCTCCTCGACGGCGGCGCGGTAGCCGTAGCCGGCGTTGTTGACCAGGACGTCGATCTCGCCGAACCGCTTCTCGGCCGCGGCCACGGCGTCGGCCACCTGGGTGTCGCTGGTGACGTCGAGCGGGAGTGCGAGCGCGGTGTCCGGGTAGGCGTCCGCGAGGTCCTGCACCTTCGAGACGTCCCGCGCGGTGACGACGACGTTGTCGCCGCGGGTGAGCAGCGCCTCGGCGAACGCGCGCCCGAGTCCGGTCGAGCAGCCTGTGATGAACCAGGTCGACATGGTGTTCCTTCCGTGAACGGCTTGTTCGTCCATCGAACAGCACGCCTGGTCGCGGGTGGGAGTCCCTGGCGTGCCAGGTATCAGCAGAACCCCTCAGAATGGTCGTATGGACGACCTACCCGAGCTGGCCGCGGTCGCGATCGACTGTCAGGACCCCTGGGCGGTCGGGCGGTTCTGGCAGCGGTTTCTCGGGGGTGAGTTGCGGGCCAACGGGGACGAGGTCGTCGAGTTGCACGGGGCAACTGTCCGCCTGGACTTCTGCCTGGTCGCGGACCCGCCGGACAACCGCAAGAACCCGGTCCACCTCGACCTGCGCGTCCCGGCCGATCGCCGCGACGCCGCGATCGAACGTGCCCTGTCTCTCGGCGCGACCCGGGCCCTCGACCTCTACGACGGCGACGAGTGGGCCTGCCTGCGCGATCCGGCAGGCAACGAGTTCTGTCTGGTCTGGGGTGCCGCCTGACGCTCAGGTGAAGCGGGTGGTTCGCGCGGGTACCCGCGGGGCATGGGTGACGACTTGGCGGACGGAGCGCGGCGGACGGCGCGATCGGTGGCGGAGAGGCTTCGGGAGCTTGCGGAAAGTGGCGACCTGAAGCTGCCCGATCCAGGAGCAGGGACGGACGGCTGGCCGGGACGGTGCGGTTCTGCTCGGGCGCTCATTCGTTGGACCGGGCGCTAGTGGTCGCGTTGTCCGTCGAGGGCGAGAGCAGCCTGTACGACGTACCGCTGGATCAGGCGGGCATCGTTCGGGTGGACGACAGCTGGCAGGCGGTGGGGATGGATGCGTCCGACAGCCCGGACGTGATCTTCGAGGATGTTGCCGTCGGCCCCCGGATCGATGCGCCCGGCTTCTCCACGGGTCGTCGTGGATTCTGGTGGGGCGGTGGAGGAGTCGCCGCCGTCTGGTACGGCGGTTCGCTCGGTCTCGTGGAACGGACGACCGACTACCTGCGCGCCGGTCAGGGTGCGGACGAGCATCAGCTTGCGCACGTCGGGGAGCTTCGGACGTCGCTGGCCGCGACTGAAGGGCTGCTGCGCCGGACCGCGGCGGCGATCGACGCCGATCCGAAGGCCGACGTGATGACGGAGGTCTGGTTGCTTCGGGCAAGCACTGAGCAGACGGCCCGCGCGGTGGCCGACCGGGTGCCGCGGATCGTCGGGCCGACGCCGTTGTCGCGGGACCGCGGGTTCGCGCAGTTGTTCGCCGACCTGCAGGTGTACGTCCGCCAGCACCACGCGGAGCGCGACTACGCCGCTTTGGGCCGACGGTTCCTGGAGGCGACGGCGTGACGCGACCGCTGACCGGCGAGGACGAGTGGCCGCGGCGCCGGTCGAGACGCACCGCTGGTCGTACCCGATCTGGATGTGGCACTGGATGACGCCGTACGACGAACGCCCACCAAGGTCGCGGGCCGTCCGGATGCCGTTGCCGGAGCGGCTGCGGGTGGGGAAGGAGAAGGCCTTGGCTGCGTTCGTCTCCCAGCTCGTGCCGGGACCGAACGGTGAGGACCCGATCTCGACCCGCTGATGCTGACGCACTTCGACCGCGACTTCGAGGTGCAGTTCCGGGAGCCGCGGACCGAGTCGGCGCCGGTCGAGCGGTCTGCCGAGCTCTACCGGGCGGCGGACGATCCTTGGCACACGGCGGACAGCTGGTACGAACGGCGGAAGCGGGCGGTGCTGCTCGCCGCGTTGCCGTTGGAGCGATGTCGACGGGTGCTGGAGCCGGCCTGCGGGGTCGGCGAGCTGACGCGGGAGCTGGTGGGACGGGATCCTGCCGTTGAGCCACGACCACGTGCACGGCGCGAACTTCGGCGTCCGGGGGAGCGCGTTTCTCGCGGTTGGCGGTTACCGGCCGATCGCGACCGGGGAGGATCGGGATCTGTGGTTCCGGCTGCTCGACGCGGGGTTCCGTGGGGTGCAGCCGCTGAACCTGACCGTACGCACGAGTCGTGGGGCGGGCGCGGGGTGGGCTGGCTGATCTGCTGGCCGACCTGATTGCGCCCGGGTACCGGGATGTGTCATATCCAGCCACTTGAGGAGACGCCCCGTGCCCCCGAAACGCAAGGCCGACCAAGCAGCGCCTACGGCGGCCGGTCCCACCGGACGAAAGGCGGCGGCCAAGGCCGGGGGCGGGCGCACAACCCGAGGCGGCAAAACAACGGCTGTGGGGGCAAGGGCAGAAAGCGTCGACGCCGTACAGACCGCACGGGCGCAGGCAGGGGACTACCTGACCACCGCGCAGGGTGTGCGGCTGCCGGACACGGACCACTCGCTGAAGGCGGGGTCGCGGGGGCCGACGCTGCTCGAGGACTTCCACCTGCGCGAGAAGATCACCCACTTCGACCATGAGCGGATCCCGGAGCGTGTCGTGCACGCGCGCGGGGCGGCCGCGCACGGCACCTTCACGGCGTACGGGAACGCGACCGCAGCCAGCAAGGCTGGGTTCCTGCAGCAGGGCCGGGAGACGCCGGTGTTCGTGCGGTTCTCCACGGTGCTCGGCTCACGCGGCTCGGCCGACACTGTGCGCGACGTCCGCGGCTTCGCGGTGAAGTTCTACACCGAGGAGGGCAACTTCGACCTCGTCGGCAACAACATGCCGGTGTTCTTCATCCAGGACGGGATCAAGTTCCCCGACATCATCCACGCCGGCAAACCGCACCCGGACCGGGAGATCCCGCAGGCGCAGTCCGCGCACGACACGTTCTGGGACTTCGTGTCGCTGCACACCGAGGCGACCCACCACGTGATGTGGGCGATGTCGGACCGCGGCATCCCGCGCTCGTACCGGACGATGGAGGGCTTCGGCGTCCACACCTTCCGGCTGGTGAACGGCGACGGTGCGACGGCGCTGGCCAAGTTCCACTGGAAGCCGGTGGCCGGCGTGCACTCGCTGGTCTGGGAGGAGGCGCAGCTCGCGGCCGGGACCGACCCGGACTTCCACCGCCGGGACATGGCCGACGGGATCGAGAACGGCGCGCCGCTGGAGTTCGAGCTGGGGTTGCAGCTGTTCCCGGACTCCGCGGACGAGACCTTCGAGGGGATCGACCTGCTCGACCCGACGAAGCTGGTGCCGGAGGAGCTGGCCGAGGTGCAGCTGGTCGGCAAGCTGACGCTGGACCGCAACCCGACGAACTACTTCGCCGAGACCGAGCAGGTCGCGTTCCACACCGGGAACCTGGTGCCGGGCATCGAGGTGACCAACGATCCGTTGATGCAGGCCCGGCTGTTCTCGTACCTGGACACCCAGCTGACGCGGCTCGGCGGACCCAACTTCACCCAGCTGCCGATCAACTGCCCGCACGCCGCGGTCAACGACAACCTGCGCGACGGGATGCACCAGACCGCCGTGCACCAGGGCGTTTCGCCGTACCTGCCGAACAGCATCGACGCCGCGCCGCGGCCCGCGCGGGAGGACGAGGGCGGGTACGTGCAGGTGCCGCGCGAGATCGAGGGGCGGGCGGTCCGGGAGAACCCGGTGTCGTTCGCGGACCACTTCTCGCAGGCGACGCTGTTCTGGGCGAGCATGAGCGAGGTGGAGAAGGTCCACATCGTCGAGGCGTTCACGTTCGAGCTCGGCAAGTGCTACGAGCAACCGATTCGCGAGCGGATGCTCGGCGTACTGGCGAACGTCGACGCGGACCTGTGCGCGGCGGTGGCCGAAGGGCTCGGGCTGCCCGCGCCCGCCGGAGCGCCGGCCGAGGTCGTTCCGTCGCCGGCGTTGTCGCAGGTCCCGCCGGGTCCGGGTTCGATCACCGGGCGGGTCATCGGCGTCTTCGCGGCTCCGGGCGCTGACCTGGCCGGGATCACGAAGCTGCGTCGCGCCGTGGAGGCGCGCGGCGCCGTACTGCGGCTGATCGCGCCGCTGGGCGGAGTCGTCAAGCGGGCGCGCTCGGAGCAGATCGTCGAGCGGACGCTGCTCACCACCCGATCGATCGAGTACGACGCGGTGGTGGTCGCCGGAGGCATTCCCGACTTCACCGACATCAAGCTGTCGATCCTGCTGGGCGAGCTCTTCCGCCACTGCAAGGTGATCGCCGCCTGGGGCGACGGCGACCAGGTCCTCACCGCCGCTGGGATCGACACGACCGCACCTGGCGTCGTAGTGGGGGAGAGCGTCGCCAAGCCCTTCACTGCCGAGCTCCTCGACACGGTCGGTCTCCACCGGGTCTGGGAGCGGGCAGCGCAGGTCATGGCGAGTTAGCAACGTCAGCGGAGCCGCCGGCGGATCCGCTCAGGCTGCAAGGGATTTCAGGGCGAGCGTCAGGCGCTCGGTCAGCCAGTCGAGTTCGGTCGTGGTGACGGTCAGCGGCGGCGACAGGCGGATGGTCGAGCCGTGGGTGTCCTTCGCCAGTACGCCGTGGTCGGCGAGCTTCTCGCAGAGGTCGCGGCCGGTGCCGAGCGCGGGATCGAGGTCGAGGCCGGCCCATAGGCCGTGCACTCGGAGGCCGACCAGGCCGTGCGCGCGCAACGGCTCGAGTCGCTCGCGGAGCGCCGGCTCGAGGTCGAGCGCGTGCTGCTGGAGATCGCCCGGTGCGAGCAGTTCGACGACCGCGCGGCCGACGGCCGCGGCGAGCGGGTTGCCGCCGAAGGTGCTGCCGTGGGTGCCCGGCGTGATGACGTCCATGATCGCCCGGTCGGTGACCACGGCCGACAGCGCGACGATGCCGCCGCCGAGCGCCTTGCCGAGGATGTACGCGTCCGGTACGACGCCCGCCCGCTGCGAGGCGAACGTCGCGCCGGCCCGGCCGAGCCCGGACTGGATCTCGTCCGCGATCATCAGCACGTCGTTGCGCGTACAGGCCTCCCGAACCGCGGCGAGATAACCCGGAGGCGGCACGATCACCCCGGCCTCACCCTGGACGGGCTCGAGCAGTACGGCGACCGTCGTGTCGTCGATCGCGGCCTCCAGCGCGGCGGCGTCGCCGTACGGGACGGACCGGAAGCCCGGCGTGTACGGCCCGTAGTTGTCGTGTGCGACCGCGTCGCCGGAGAAGCTGATGATGCTGATCGTCCGGCCATGGAAGTTGCCATCAGCAACGATGATCGTGGCCCGGCCGTCCGGCACGCCCTTGACCAGGTAGCCCCAGCGGCGGGCCAGCTTGAGCGCGGTCTCGACGGCTTCGGCGCCGGAGTTCATCGGCAGGACGGCGTCCTTGCCGGACAGCGCGGCGAGCTCGGCGCAGAACGGGCCGAGCTGGTCGTGGTGGAAGGCCCGGCTGGTCAGCGTGACCCGGCCGAGTTGCGCGGTCGCGGCGGCGATCAGCGCCGGGTGCCGGTGACCGAAGTTGAGGGCGGAGTAGCCGGCCAGGCAGTCGAGGTAGCGCTGCCCGCCGGTGTCGGTGACCCAGGCTCCCTCGGCGTGCGCGATGGTGACGGGGAGCGGGTGGTAGTTGTGCGCGCCGTACTGCTCTTCCAGCGTCACCGGATCGATCACGGGGCCGTCCTTTCGAGGGAGTAACAGGTGGTACAGAGAAGCATATCTCTGTACCACCTGCTACGACATCAGCTGAGTTGTTCGCGGACGGTGCGGGCCGCGCCGACCAGGTTGTCGAGCGAGTCGCGGACCTCGGGCCAGCCGCGGGTCTTGAGGCCGCAGTCCGGGTTGACCCACAGGCGCTCGGCCGGGATCGCGGCCAGGCCCTTCTGCAGTAGCGAGACGACCTCGGGCGTGCCGGGGACGCGCGGGGAGTGGATGTCGTAGACACCCGGCCCGACGCCGCGCGGGTAGCCGGCGTCGCCGAGCTCGTGGGCGACCTGCATGTGTGAGCGGGCCGCTTCGAGGCTGGCGACGTCGGCCTCCATCTCGTCCAGCGCGTTCAGGATGTCGCCGAACTCGACGTAGCACATGTGCGTGTGGATCTGGGTGTCCGCGCGCACGCCGCTGGTCGTCAGCCGGAACACCTCGGTGCCCCAGCTCAGGTACGCCGCACGGTCGGCCCGCCGCAGCGGCAGGGTCTCCCGCAAGGCCGGCTCGTCGACCTGGATCACCGCGGCACCGGCCGCCTCCAGGTCGTTCACCTCGTCCCGCAGCGCCAGCGCGACCTGACGCGCGGTCTCGCTGCGCGGCTGGTCGTCACGCACGAACGACCATGCCAGCATCGTCACCGGCCCGGTCAGCATGCCCTTGACCGGACGCTCGGTCTGCAGCTGCGCGTACGCCCACCAGCGCACGGTCATCGGCTCCGGCCGCGAGATGTCGCCGACCAGCACCGGCGGCCGGACGTACCGGGTGCCGTACGACTGGACCCAGCCGTGCTGCGTGGCCAGGTACCCGTCGAGCTGCTCGGCGAAGTACTGGACCATGTCGTTGCGCTCGGGCTCACCGTGCACGAGGACGTCCAGGCCGGCCTTCTCCTGGAACGCGAGCACCTCCTGGATCTCCGTGCCGATGCGCTCGTCGTACTGCGCCGCGTCGATCCGGCCGGCGCGCAGGTCGGCGCGGGCCGTCCGCAGCTCGGTGGTCTGCGGGAACGAGCCGACGGTGGTTGTCGGGAGCAACGGCAGGCCGAGCCGCGCCTGCTGGGCGGCGCTGCGTTCGGCGTACGGCGCGGAGCGGTGGCTGTCCGCCTCGGTGACGGCGGCGACCCGCGCACGGACGTCGGGGTTGTTGGTCAGCGCGGAACCGCTCCGGGAGTCCAGGGCGGCCCGGTTCGCGTTCAGCTGCTCGGCGATCGCCTCGGCGCCCTCGGTGAAGCCGAGGGTCAGCGTGGCGATCTCGGCCGACTTCTGCCGGGCGAACGCCAGCCAGCTCGCGACCTCGGGGGCCACGCCGTCCTCGGCGGCGACGTCGTACGGGACGTGCAGCAGCGAGCAGGACGCGCTGACGTCGACCTGGCCGGCCAGCGAGCGCAGCCGGGTCAGGGTGGCCAGCGACTTGGTCAGGTCGTTGATCCAGATGTTGCGGCCGTTGACCACGCCCGCGACGAGCCGCTTGGAGCGCACCTCGGAGGACGCGACCAGGTCGTCGAGGTTGCCCTCCGCGGGACCGGTGAAGTCGATCGCGAGGCCCTCGACCGGCGACTTGGCGAGCACGGGGAGCGCCTTGCCGAGCCGGTCGAAGTACGACGCGACGAGCAGCCGCGGGCGATCGGTCAGCCCACCCAGTACGGCGTACGCACGGGCGGTCAGGTCGAGCTCGTCGGCCGAGCGGTCCTGGACCAGCGCGGGCTCGTCGAGCTGGACCCACTGAGCGCCGGCGGCGCGCAGGTCGGCGAGCACCTCGGCGTACACGGGGAGGATCTTGTCGAGCAGCGAGAGCGGCTCGAAGTGCTCGTCGACGCCCGGTGCCGGCTTGGCCAGCAGCAGGTAGGTGATCGGGCCGACGACGACCGGTCTGGCGGTCAGGCCGAGGTCGAGTGCTTCGCGAAGCTCGGCGACCTGCTTGCTGGTGTCGGCGGTGAAGGTGGTGTCCGGGCCGAGCTCGGGGACCATGTAGTGGTAGTTGGTGTCGAACCACTTGGTCATCTCGAGCGGCGCGACCTCCTGGGTGCCGCGGGCCATCGCGAAGTAGCCGTCCAGCGGATCGGCCGCCACGGCGGCCCGGTGCCGCTCGGGGATCGCACCGAGCAGGACCGACGTGTCGAGCACGTGGTCGTAGTACGAGAAGTCACCGGTCGGGACCTCGTCGATGCCGTCGGCAGCGAGCTGCTGCCAGTTGGCCTTGCGCAGGCCGGCGGCGGTCTGCCGGAGGGCGTCCGCGCTGACGGTGCCCTTCCAGTAGCCCTCGATGGCCTTCTTCAGCTCGCGGTTCTGGCCCTGGCGGGGATAGCCGTACACGGTGGACCGTGCGGCTGACTGGGTGTTCAAGCGTCTCTCCTTGGCGAGGCAGTCTCGAAGACCACGCATCTCAGGAGTCCGGAAGGCAGGCGCGACGGGTCACGCACGGCCGCCCTTCCCACGAGGAGGCGTGGTCCCGCCGTACGACGACGCACGGCGGGCAGAGGCAGGTCTTCGGACTCGCGGGCGCGCCTGTCGTCCAGACACCTACTGGCCGTCGCTTCCCAGACCGGTCCTCCGGTCCAGTGCTGATGACGGCGGTCGTTCCCACTCACCGCTGCGGGGCAGTCCCGGACTTCCACCGGGTTCCCTCTTACGACGTCCCGACTGGCGATCGGGACGAACCACTGCGCCACCACTTTCTCACAGAATTCTCACAGCACCAGGTGAGTGTGATCGGTCTGGCGGACAACCGGCGGTGGTTCAATGCGGCCGTGAAGAGGCTGACGCGATGAGCGCCGACCCTGTGGACGGCCGGGTACAGTCCCGGACCCTGCTGACCATCGGGGCGCTCGGTGTCGTGTTCGGCGACATCGGGACGAGCCCGATCTACACGATCCAGACCGTGTTCAACCCCGGCGACCCGCACCCGGTGCCGGTCTCGGCCGACAGCGTGTTCGGGATCGTGTCGCTGATCTTCTGGGCGGTCACGATCATCGTGACGATCAAGTACGTACTGCTGATCCTGCGCGCCGACAACCACGGCGAGGGCGGCATCCTCACGCTGATCACGCTGATCCGCAGCCACGGGACCAACGGCAGCCGGCGGACGAAGGTGCTGCTGGCCGGGCTCGGCATCTTCGACGCGTTCTCGGTCGCTCGTCAGGCGGTCCAGCTCGGATACCTGCCGCGGCTACGGATCCTGCACGCCTCCAGCCGGACGATCGGGCAGATCTACGTCCCGTGGATCACTGGGCGCTGATGATCTCGGTACTCACTGGTCTTCGCGTTCCAGACCTCGGCGGCGCTCGCCTTCGCCTTCGGGATGGCGGTGACCGCCACGGTCACGATCACGACCGTGCTGTTCTTCTACCTGGTCCGCCGGCAGTGGCGGAAGCCGCTGTGGGTGGTGTTCGGTGGCGGTGCCGTCTTCCTGTCCTTCGAGCTGCTCTTCCTCGGCGCGAATCTGACCAAGCTCGTGCACGGCGCCTGGCTGCCGCTGCTGATCGGCATCACGGTGTTCACCGTGCTCACCACCTGGCAGCGTGGGCGGGCACTGGTGACCGCGCGCCGCGAGCGTCAGGAAGGCTCACTGACCACGTTCGTCAACGAGCTGCACGAAGCCCAGCCGCCGCTGCGTCGGGTGCCCGGGACCGCGGTCTTCCTCAACCGCGGCAAGGACACCGTGCCGCTGGCGATGCGCGCGAACGTCGAGCACAACCACATCCTGCACGAGAACGTCATCATCCTCTCGATCGAGACCGACCCGGTGCCGTCGGTCCCCGACGAGACCCGGATCACGATCGACGACCTCGGGTTCGACGACGACCGGATCATCCACGTGACGGCCCGGTTCGGGTACGTCCAGACGCCGGACGTCGCCGCCGTACTGCGGCTGGCCGCCGAGCAGAGCTCTGAGGTGGCGTCGCTGGACCTGAGCGACACGTCGTACTTCCTGTCGACGATTGAACTGCGGCTCGGGGACCGGCCGGACATGGCCCGCTGGCGCAGCCGGCTGTTCGTGGCGACGTCCCACATCAGCGCGGACGCGGCCGAGTACTTCGGGCTGCCGCGCGACCGCGTGGTGATCATGGGCTCGCGCATCGACGTCTAGTCCTGCGGGTGGTAGTCAGTTTATATGATCATCACCATATTTGACTAGTTGGATCCGGCGACCTACGCTCCAGAAATAGTCAAGATTGGTGACGATCAAGGAGCGGGACTGCTATGACGAAGACGATCGCCGTCATCGGTGCGACCGGAGCGCAGGGCGGCGGCATGGTGCGGGCGATTCTGGCCGATCCGTCGGGCGAGTTCGGCGTCCGTGCGGTGGCCCGGAACCCGCAGAGCGCGAAGGCGCAGGAGCTCGCGGCGGCCGGCGCCGAGGTGGTCCAGGCCGACCTCGACGACGAGGAGAGTCTGCGGAAGGCCTTCGACGGCGTGTACGGCGCGTTCGTGGTGACCAACTACTTCGCTCAGCGCGACGAAGCCGATGTGGCCGCGCGATCGGCCGCCGACATGGAGCTGGAGCAGGCCGGCAACGCGGCCCGCGCGGCGCGCGACGCGGGGGTCGAGCACGTGATCTGGTCGACGCTCGCCGACACCCGGCCGCACTTCGGTGACACCGACCGCGTCCCGACGCTGGACGACGGCCGGTACAAGGTGCCGCACTTCGACGCCAAGAGCGAGGCGGACGAGCTGTTCCGCCAGTCGGGCGTGCCGACCACCTTCCTGCAGACCACGCTCTTCTACGAGAACCTGACCAGCGACCTGGGTCCCGTCCGCGACGAGAACGAGCAGCTCGTGCTGACGCTGCCGATGGACGACGCCCCGCTGAACGCGATCGCGGTCGGCGACATCGGCAAGACCGCGCTCGGCATCTTCCGCCGCGGCGACGAGTACGTCGGCCGGACGATCGCGATCGGTGGCGACAAGCTCACCGGTGCGCAACTCGTGGCGGTGATGAGCGATGTGCTCGGCGAGCCGGTCACGTACGCGCCGCACGGGTGGGACGACTTCCGGTCCTTCGGCTTCCCGGGTGCTGTCGAGTTCGGCAACATGTTCCAGTACTACGCGGAGAACCACGAGCAGTTCAGCAACGACCGCGACCTCGCGCTCGTGCGGGAGCTGAACCCGGAGCTGCAGACCTTCCGCGAGTGGTTCGCGACGCACCACGCGGAGCTCGCGCGATGAAGGCCGCCTGGTACGACGCGCAGGGCGCGGCCCGCGACGTCCGGCGGGTGGGCGAGCTGCCGGTGCCCGAGCCTGCGCCCGGTGAGGTGCGCGTCCGGGTCGAGGTCTCCGGGATCCACGTCGGGGACATCGGCAAGCGGCAGGGGTACTGGGGGTCGACGATGGCGTTTCCGCGCGTCGTACCGCACGGGGACGGTGTCGGGGTGATCGATGCTGTCGGCAACGATGTGCCGGCTGACCGGATCGGGTCGCGGGTATGGGTGTTCCTGGCCCAGTCGTACCGGCCGGGCGGGACGGCGGCGGAGTGCACCGTCGTGCCGTCGGAGCATGCCGTCGTACTGCCTGATGTCGTGGAGAGTGCCCAGGCGGCGGGGCTGGGGATCCCTGGGATCACCGGGCATCGGGCGGTGACCTCCGGTGGGCTGCGGTACAACGGGTCGATCAACACCTACGCGACCGGCGAGACCCGGCCGGTGGTGCCGTACTGGCAGCTCGCGTTCAAGAACATCGCCGTTCGGTTCATCAGCAACGACGACTTTCCCGAGGAGGCCAACCAGCGCGCGGCGCGCGAGCTGACGGCGGCGTTGGTCGCGGGGGATCTGCGGTACGACGTACGGGCTGAGTACTCCTTGGACGAGATCGTTGCGGCGCATGAGGACGTCGAGCAGGGGGCTGGGACTTCGCGCGTGATCCTTCGGGTGTCCTAGCGCAGGTCGTCGGACAGGGACTGGGCGGCTTGGGTGAGGAGGGGAATCGCCCGGTCGACCAGGGTCTCGGTCATCCGGCCGGCGGGGCCCGAGATCGAGAGTGCGAGGCGGGACGGGACGTCGAACACCGGTACGGCGATGCAGCGGACTCCGAGCTCCTGCTCGCCCTCGTCGGCGGCGTACCCGTCCTGCTGTGCCTTGCGGAGCTGGGCCGCGAATTCCTCGACGTCCGTGATCGTCGTCTCGGTGTGCTTGGGCATGCCGGTGCGCTGCAGCAGCTCGCGGACCTCGGCGTCGCGCAGCTGGGACATGATCGCCTTGCCGACGGCGGTGCAGTGGGGGAGGACCCGGCGGCCGACCTCGGTGAACATGCGCATCGAGTGCCGCGACTGGACCTGCGCGAGGTACACGATCTGGTCGCCGTCGAGCATCGCCAGGTTGGCGGACTCGCCCAGCTCGTCGACCAGGCGGGCCAGGTGCGGCCGGGCCCAGACGCTGAGCATGTGTGACGAGGTCTCGCCGAGGCGGATCAGCTTCGGGCCGAGTACGTACTGGCGGGACGGCTCCTGGCGGACGTAGCCGAGGTCGACGAGCGTGCGGACCAGGCGGTGGATCGTCGGCAGGGGGAGTCCGGAGGCGGTGGCCAGCTGGGACAGGCCGAGCATTCCGCCGGCGTCGGCCATCAGTTCGAGCAGGCCGAACGCGCGCTCGATCGACTGCACGCTGCCCGAGCGGGCGGTTCCGGTGGTTTCTGGCACTGGGTCTCCTTCCGAATGGCGGAAGTCTAGCGTCAGATCCCGGAAGCTCAAGCTCTTGCGGGTTTCGTTTGGTGGATATTAGTCTCCGCTATACGGAAATCTGGGAGATTAAGGTGGTGGGTATGACAGACCTCGACGCTCTCGTCGGCGACCTGGACCGACGGCTGGCCGAGGCCGACGCCGTACTGACCACGCGGTACCCGGGGGATCGAGGGGTGCGGCAGCCTGTGCATACGGTGTACGTGCCGGGCGATCAGTACTCCGTGGGGACTGTTGATGCCTGGGCTGCTGAGGCGAAAGCCGCGCTGGATGCTCATGGCGGGTCGGCTGCTGAGTTTGCGTTGGCGGCGTCGCTGTCCGCGGACGCCCGGCTTCACGAGCAGGTCTACGAGCGGGTCCGCGCGAAGCTGGACGACGAGCCGATCGAGGACCTGCGGATCGACTTCGAGGACGGGTACGGCACGCGCTCCGACGCGGAGGAGGACGCTGCGGTTGTTGGTGCGGCTCGTGCGCTGGCTGAAACCGTGAAGGCCGGGTCGGCGCCGCCGTACCACGGTCTGCGGATCAAGTCCCTGGAGGCGCCGAGCCGCCGGCGCGGGGTCCGCACGCTCGACCTGTTCGTCGGTGAGCTGGCTTCTGCCGGGGCGCTCACCGCTGGTTTCGTGATCACGCTCGCCAAGGTCACTTCGGTCGAGCAGATCGAGGCGATGGTTGTCGTACTGGACGCTGTCGAGCGCGCCCACTCCGTGCCGAAGCTTGGCTTCGAGATCCAGATCGAGACTCCGCAGTCGATCCTCGGTCCTGACGGCATTGCGCTCATCCCACGCATGATCACCGCCGGGGCCGGCCGCGTGACGGGGCTCCACTACGGCACCTACGACTACTCGGCCTCGCTGGGTGTCGCGGCGGCGTACCAGAGCATGGAGCATCCGGTCGCCGATCACGCCAAGGACGTCATGCAGCTGGCCGCGGCAGGCACCGGGATCTTTGTATCGGACGGATCTACCAACGTTCTCCCTGTCGGCGACCGCACCGCTGTCCATGCCGCTTGGCGCCTCCATGCCCGGCTGGTCCGGCGCTCGCTGGAACGCGGCATCTACCAGGGGTGGGACATGCATCCCGCCCAACTTCCGACGCGTTATCTGGCGACTTACACCTTCTATCGCGAAGGCCTGGACACTGCAGCAGCCCGCCTCCGCGCCTACACCGGCCACGGCGAATCCGGCTACCTCGACGAGCCGGCCACTGCTGCGGCACTGGCCGGCTATGTGCTTCGGGCGGTCGACTGCGGTGCGACCACTCAGCCAGAGATCGACCAACTGACCGGCCTGGACGAGGCCGCGTTGGCCAAGCTCGCCAGGCGGCCGCTGCACAGCTGACCAGCGCCGGCCCGGGTCCCAGCCCCGCCGCCCCCAGGTCCCGGCGCCCAGCCCCTGGACCCCAGGCCCCTAGCCCCGGGCACCCGGCCTCGGCCCCTGGGCCCGCGGCGCGGCCCCGGCCCGCTCGGCCCTCCTTCTCTTCTTTCCTTCAGCGGGTTTTCCACAGACGAGGGTCCGGGGCCAACGGGATGGGGGTGCGGGCGTCTAGGGTCTTTGGCATGGGTGATGCGTTGAAGCTGTCCGAGGCTCGCGGGGCGACCGCCGCGGGGGTGATCTCCGCGATCGCGGGGGATGCCGCGCGGTTGCGCGAGGACCAGGAGACCGCGGTCGCGGCGCTGTGCGAGCCCAACGCGCGAGTGCTGGTCGTGCAGGCAACCGGCTGGGGCAAGTCAGCGGTCTACTGGGCAGCCACGGCGATCCGGCGCTCAGAAGGCGCCGGGCCGACGCTCGTGGTCTCGCCGCTCCTGTCGTTGATGCGCGACCAGGTCGCCGCCGCCGGGCGCGCCGGCCTGCGCGCCGCGACCCTCAATTCCTCCAACTTCGACGCCTGGAACGAGATCGAGTCCGACCTCCGCTCCGGCGCAATCGACGTCCTACTGGTCTCACCCGAGCGACTCGCCAACCCCGGCTTCGGCCGCCGCGTGCTCGTCGGACTGGCCGGCCAGATCGGCCTGCTGGTGATCGACGAGGCCCACGCCGTGTCCGACTGGGGACACGACTTCCGCCCCGACTACCGGCGCGTGTCCGACGTACTGCAGAAGCTCAACCCCCAGACCCCCGTGCTCGCAACCACAGCAACCGCCAACACGCGCGTCACCGAAGACGTAGCGCATCAGCTCGGCGCGTCAACCCTCGTACTACGCGGCCCGCTGGCGCGTTCGAGCCTGCAGCTCGCGGTGGTCAACGCGCTCTCACCGCTCGACCGGTTCGCGTGGGTGGTCGACCACCTGCCCAAGCTCCCCGGCTCAGGCATCGTCTACACGCTGACCGTCGCCGACGCGCAGCGCCTGGCGTCCGCGATCCAGGAGGTGCACGGCGCCGCCGTACCGGTCGCGGCGTACACAGGCGGCCTGGAGGCGGGCGAACGAGAGTTCCTCGAAGACGCCCTCCGCGAGAACCGGCTGAAGGCACTCGTCGCGACGTCCGCGCTGGGCATGGGGTACGACAAACCCGACCTCGGCTTCGTCGTCCACGTCGGGTCGCCGCCGTCGCCGGTGTCGTACTACCAGCAGGTCGGACGTGCCGGCCGCGGCATCGACCACGCCGTCGTCGCGCTGCTCCCGTCTGACGCCGACGCAGGCGTCTGGGACTACTTCGCGACCGCGACCATCCCGGTGCCCGAGCACGTGAACCGCTTGCTGGCCGGCCTTTCGGCGTACGGGCCTGATCAGCCGGCGACCGTGCCTTCGCTGGAGGCCGAGACCGGGCTCCGCCGAGGCCGGGTCGAGCTGATGCTGAAGCAGCTCGCCGTCGACGGCGCGGTCGAGCGGGTCGAGAAGGGCTGGGTGCGGACGGACGCCGAGTGGACGTTCGACGCGGCACACTACGACGGCATCGTCGCCGTACGACGCCGCGAGGCCGACATCATGCGCGCCTACACCCGCGGCGAACGTTGCCTGATGCAACTTCTCCAGGAGTCCCTGGACGATCCGACCGCCGAGCCCTGCGGCCGGTGCTCGGTCTGCCTCGGACTGCTCCCCGATCCGCTGACCGCGGCGCCCGACCCGGAAACCGTCCAGGCGATCACGCGCCAGCTTCGGGGTGAGACCCACGTCCTCGAGCCGCGCAAGATGTGGCCCGGGGGAGCGTTCGGTGCCAAGGGCAAGATCCCGCCGGCCCTGCTCGCCGACCCCGGCCGAACGATCGTCTACGCCGACGCTCCCGAGTGGCGCGAGGTGTTGCGCTCGGTCTTCGGCGACACCCCGGACCCGGCGCACGTCGAAGCCCTGAAGGCAGGCTGCGTCGCCGCGCTCTCCCGCTGGCGCGACGCTTGGTCCCGCCGCCCCGAGATCGTCATCCCCCTCCCAGCAGCCGGCCACCGAGGTCTGACCACTGCAGTAGCCGACCACCTCGCCGAGATCGGCCGCCTGGGCCGCACCGAACTGACCCTCCACCCGTCGTCCCTGGACGAAGGCCTCTCCTCAGCCGAGGAAGCCAAAGTCTGGCGAGACTCCATCGAGGTCGACCCCACCACCACCCAAGCCATCACCACCCGCTCGGTACTCCTGGTCGTCGACGCCTCGTCCTCCCAGTGGCCCATCACCGTAGCCGCCGCCAAACTTCGAGAAGCCGGCGCCGCCGCCGTACTACCACTCCTCATCCACCGCCGCCCCTAACAGCCCACAGCACCAGCCGAGCCCCCACAAGCCAGCCCACCCCAGCTAGCCAAGCTGCCAACCCCGCGCCGACCAACCTCCCGTCGCGCCCAACTGCCTTGCGCCCGACCACGTCGTCGCGTCGCACCGGACCGGCTTGCGCCCCGATTGCCCCGCCCCCGACCACGTCGTCGCGTCGCACCGGACCGGCTTGCGCCCCGATTGCCTCGCTCTCGACTGATTCGCGCCTGCCCACCTCGCGCCGCCGCCAGTCCGTCCTTGTCCAGCCGGCTCAGCACCCGCCCGACCGATGGCCTGAGGCGGTGGGCGACGGCGGTGACGTGCCCGGCGGTGGGCGTTGGCGGTGGCGTCAGGTAGCGGGCGAAGGCGGTGGCCTGAGGTGGTGGGCGAGATTGGCCGGGCGAGGTCGGCCCGGACGGTTTGTTCCGGTCGCCGGAGGGACTCGGGTGGTTGGGGGAGTTGGTCTGTGAGGTGACGCTCGTTGTCGGACGGGCGGGTGTGGTCGGCTGACCCGGGTCCACTCGGATCGGTACCTTGCAGGACTTTGGCGGTACTCGGTGGTACTGTGTAGTTGGTACTCGGTGATACCGAGTACCGGAACGGGGTCGAGAGGACTGCGATGGATGACCTGACGGAGATGTTGAAGGGCACGCTGGAAGGGTGTGTGCTCGAGATCATCGGTGGTGAGGAGACCTACGGGTACGCCATCACGCGGCAGTTGAACGAGTTGGGGTTCGGTGACGTCGTGGAAGGGACCGTGTACACGATCCTGTTGCGGCTGGAGCGGAACAAGCTGGTTCAGGTGACGAAGCGGCCGTCCGAGCAGGGGCCGCCGCGGAAGTTCTATGCGCTCAACGCCGCGGGGCGTCGGGAGCTGGCGACGTTCTGGGCGAAGTGGGAGTACGTGACCACGCGGATCGAGAAGCTCAAGGAGGGCGGGAGATGAACATCTGGGAGACCATCACCGGTAGCGATCTCACCAGGGAGTACAAGGCGTTCGACGGTCGGGCACAGGCGTTGCCGGCCGATCACCGGGCGGCGTGGGAGCAGATCAAGGCGGAGCTCCTTCCGTACGGCGACTTCACCGGGCGGAACCTGATGCCGATTCTCGACGGCGCCCTGGGGCTGCTCGAAGAGACCGCGGCGCAGGGGCAGGGCGTCGACGAAGTACTGGGGGACGACGTCGCGGGGTTCTGTGCGGCACTGGCCGGGGGCGAGGGAAGCCGGACCTACCGCGACCGGTGGCGCGAGCAGTTGAACAAGAACGTCGCGAAGAAGCTGGGACGGCTGGGAGGCTGACATGGGCATCCACGACATCATCGAGGGCAAGAAGCAATGGCGGGCGCACCAGGCGCGGGTGAAGGCGCTCCCGCCGGACTACCAGATCGTCTACAAGGAAATGCAGAAGTACTTCTTCAAGGTCGGCCCGGTCGACCTGACCGATGGGGACCTGCTGTCCGGGATCGTCGACTTCTTCGAGGAGGGCGTCGCGGCCGGCAAGGGAGTCCTGGAACTCATCGGCACCGACGTCGCGGCCTTCTGTGACGGCCTGATCAAGGACTCACGGACGTACGCCGACATTTACCAGGAGTCCCTCAGTACGAAGAAGGGGCCGGTCGAGAAGTAGCTTCCCGGCCGGCCCGAGGGGGAGCCAGGTGAGCTGCTAGGGCTTCAGCCCTGGAGGGCCTTGCTGGTTTCGGTGACGGACTTCAGGTCGGCGATCAGTCTGATCCAGCCCTCGCCGACCATCTCGCGGATGCGGCTGCCGGGCTCGAAGCCGGTGTGGACGACGGTGAGCTTCACCTGATCGTCCTCGGGCTCGAGGGTGAACGTGACGGTCGACAGCGGCTCGTCCTTGGTGGCGGCCTCGTCCTCGGCGGACAAGCCGGCGGCCGCCGCGAACTCCGGGGTGATCGCGTGCCACGTGTAGGCCAGTCGCCGGTACGGCTCGTGCTCGACGACCTTCTGGCCGGCGCCGGCCATCGTCACGTCGCCCATCTTCCACTCCATCGGCGAGCCGGGCCGCCAGTCGGTCTCGTGGTGCAGGCCCCAGTACTCCTGGGTGAACTCCGGCTCGGTCAGCGCCCGCCACAACCGCTCGGGCGTGGTCCGGATGTAGGTGGTGTAGACGAAGTCGTTGTCGCTCATGGTCTGCTGCTCCAATGCGGTCTTGAGGTCGGCGAACAGGTGCGCCCGCCGACGGTCGTACCGGGTGATCCAGCGGTCCGCGATGGCGTTGATCGGCTCGGCGTTCAGGTAGTGCAACTTCTCCCGGCCGCGCCGCACGGTGGTGACCAGGTTCGCGGTCTCCAGTACGGCGAGGTGCTTGCTGACCGACTGCCGCGCCATCTCGAGGACTGCGCACAGCTCGCGCAGGGTCTGGCCGTTGCGCGCGTTCAATTCGTCGAGCAGGCGGCGCCGGCTCGGGTCGGCGAGGGCGCGGAACACGTCGTCCATCACGCTGTTCACTCCTAACGGGCAGCTGATTGGCTGCCTTTCGAGGATAGGCAGCCTGATGGCTGCATGTCAACGCGCACAAGTTCGGCTTGGAGGTGGCCGGAGGCGGGCACCTGGGTGGGCGTGACCTCTCAGAAGCTCGTCCTCGTCACCGGTGTGACCGGCTACATCGGCGGCCGCCTGGTTCCCGAACTGCTCAAGGCCGGCTACCGCGTCCGCGCGATGGCCCGGAATCCGCGGCGGCTGGAGAGCCGCGACTGGTACGGCGAGGTGGAGATCGTCGAGGCCGACGCGGGGGAGCGGCACGAGGTCGAGGCTGCGCTCGAGGGCGTGGATGTCGCCTACTACCTGATCCACGCGCTCGGGACCGGGAAGAAGTTCGAGGCTCGGGACCGGCACACTGCGCGCACGTTCGGGGCGGCGGCGCGGGAGGCCGGCGTCGGGCGGATCGTGTACCTCGGCGGGCTCTACCCCGAAGGCGAGGAGCTTTCGCCGCATCTCGGCTCGCGGCGTGAGGTCGGCGAGATCCTGCTGGCGTCCGGCGTACCGACGACGGTGTTGCGGGCGGCGGTGATTCTCGGGTCGGGGTCGGCGTCGTTCGAGATGCTCAGGTACCTGACCGATCGGTTGCCGGTGATGGTGACGCCGCGCTGGTTGGGGACGAGGATCCAGCCGATCGCCGTACGGGATGTGCTGCACTATCTGGTCGGAAGCGCATCGATGCCGGCTGAGGTGAATCGCGGGTTCGACATCGGTGGGCCGGACGTGCTGACGTACCGGGACATGATGCAGCGGTACGCCGACGCGGCGCATCTCAAGCGCCGGCGGATCGTCACGCTGCCGCTGCTCACGCCGTCGCTGTCGAGCCATTGGGTCGGACTCGTCACGCCGGTGCCGAACAGCATCGCTCGACCGTTGGTCGACAGTTTGATCCATGAGGTGGTGCGCAAGGAGCAGGACCTCGCTCGGTATGTGCCTGATCCGGAGCCGGGGCTGATCGGGTTCGACCGGGCGGTCGAACTTGCGCTGCAGCGGATCCACGACCTCGACGTGACGACGAGCTGGGCGTCGGCTGCGACGCCGGGTGTGCCGAGTGATCCGTTGCCGAGCGATCCGGACTGGGCGGGTGGATCGCTGTACGTCGACGAGCGGGAGAGCGCGATCTCCGCGTCTCCCGAGCAGCTCTGGTCGGTGATCGAAGGCATCGGCGGCGGCAACGGGTGGTACTCGTGGCGCCTCGGCTGGTGGGCACGCGGCCTGCTCGACCGGGTCTTCGGCGGCCCGGGCCTGCGCCGCGGTCGCCGCAACCCGAAGGACCTGGAGGTCGGCGACCCACTCGACTGGTGGCGAGTCGAGGACATGGACGAACCGAAGCTGTTGCGCCTACGCGCCGAAATGCGCCTCCCCGGCCTGGCCTGGCTGGAACTGATCGTCGACGAGGACACCGAAGGCCGCACGATCTTCCGCCAGCGGGCGCTCTTCCACCCCCGCGGCTTGCCGGGCCAGCTGTACTGGTGGGCGATCAAACCGTTCCACGGCATCGTTTTCGGCGGCATGCAACGCAACATCGCGAGAGCAGCCGAAGCGACTGCACCGCCCGGCACACGGGAATAGGCGGGGGCGGGAGGGGCCGGCCGCCCCGGAAGCGCCAGTCGCCTCCGGCGACGGCGCGTCCCGTGCTCATCCGCGTCCCGTGCTCATCCGCGTCCCGTGCTCATCCGCGTCCCGTGCTCATCCGCGTCCCGTGCTCATCCGCGTCCCGTGCTCATCCGCGTCCCGTGCTCATCCGCGTCCCGTGCTCATCCGCGTCCCGTGCTCATCCGCGTCCCGTGCTCATCCGCGTCCCGTGCTCGCCCGCGTCCCGCTGGTCCGCGGCATTGTCTTCGGCGGTGTGCAACGCGACATCGCCTGCGCAGGCGACGGGATAGGAGGGGGAGGGAGGGGAGCCGGCCGCCCCGGAAGCGCCAGTCGCCTCCGGCGACGGCGCGCCCGCGGTGGTCCGCGCCCGCGGTGGTCCGCGCCCGCGGTGGTCCGCGCCCGCGGTGGTCCGCGCCCGCGGTGGTCCGCGCCCGCGGTGGTCCGCGCCCGCGGTGGTCCGCGCCCGCGGTGGTCCGCGCCCGCGGTGGTCCGCGCCCGCGGTGGTCCGCGCCCGCGGTGGTCCGCGCCCGCGGTGGTCCGCGCCCGCGGTGCGCCGTCCGCGAAATGCCGCGGCCGCCGTCCGCGCGCGGTACTCGTCCGCGCCGTCCCGCTCGTCTCCGTCCCCGGGGCCTGTCCCGGCGCCCACACTCGTCTCCGTCCCCGCGCTGGTCCCGTCCCCGCGTTCGCCTGGTGCCGGGCTTGTGCGTGCGCTATCCAAGTCGGTGCCGGGTGGACAAATGTGTTGACGGGCGGATGAACATAGAGGCGTGGAGATCACCAGCCTTGGTTATCGGACTGATCTGTTGTTGCTTGGTCTTGGGGGGAGTGAGGTGACGGACGCGGGCGACCATGTTGTTGTGCGGACGCCGGCTAATCCGACGTTCTGGTGGGGGAACTTTTTGTTGCTGCCGTCGGCTATTGGTGTTGGTGAGCTCGACCGGTGGCTGGAGGTTTTCGCGGAGACGTTTCCGGGGGCCAGGCATGTTGCCCTGGGCATTGATTCGGTGGATGGGGCGGCGGGGGACGAAGGTGAGTTGGCGGCCGCCGGGTTTCGGGTTGAGCGGAGTACGGTGATGACGGCGCGGACAGTGGTGCCTCCGGCGCGGCCGAACTTGGCGTCGGCGTACCGGTTTCTGGGGAGTGACGACGACTGGGAGCAGCAGGTCCGGCTGACCTTGGCGGCCAACCCGATGGAGATGGACGGCTACGAGGACTTCGTACGGCGGCGCGAAGCGGCGCACCGGGCGGTCGTCGAGGCGGGGCACGGGCAGTGGTTCGGGGCGTTCGACGGCGATCGGCTGCAGGCTTCGCTCGGGCTGTTGACGGACGGGGCGGGAGTGGCTCGGTTCCAGGACGTGCAGACGCATCCGGACGATCGCGGGCAGGGGATCGCATCGACCTTGGTCCACACCGCATCGACGTACGGGTTCGGGGAGCTGAAGGCGGAGACGCTGGTGATGGTCGCCGACCCGGAGTACCTGGCGATCCGGATCTACCGCGCGCTCGGGTTCGACGGGACCGAGACGCAGGTGCAGGTGACCAAGCCCGCGCCGTAGCGACCGGTACGGCGTGAAAGGCTGGGCCGTATGACGAGTGTGCGCGGAGTCGCGCTGGTGACGGGTGGGAGTCGCGGGATCGGTGCCGCGGCGGCGATCGCGCTGGCCGGCGACGGGTGGGACGTCGGGATCAGCTACCGGACGCGCGAGGACGAGGCCGCGCGCGTCGTCGCTGCCTGTGAGGCGGCCGGACGTCGCGCCGTCGCAGTACAGGCCGACGTGGCTGAGTCCGCGGAGATCGAGCGGCTCTTCGACGAGGTGACCCAGCAGCTCGGGCCGATCAGTGCCGTTGTCAACAATGCGGGGATCGTGTCGCCCGCAGGGCGGGTCGACGAGTACGACGTGGCGCGGCTCGAGGAGGTGTTCCGGGTCAACGCGATCGGGGCTTTCCTGGTCGCCGGGGCCGCCGTACGGCGGATGTCGACGGCGCGCGGTGGTGCCGGCGGCGTGATCGTGAACGTGTCGTCGCGCGGGGCCGTGCTGGGCTCGGCCGGCGAGTACGTCGACTACGCGGCCAGCAAGGCGGCGGTGGACACGCTGACGGTCGGGCTCGCGAACGAGGTCGCCAAGGAGGGGATCCGGGTGCTCGGGATCCGTCCCGGGCTGATCGAGACCGAGATCCACGCCGCGGGGCGGCTGGAGCGGATCGGTTCGACGCCGCCGCTCGGCCGGCCGGGCAAGGTGGAGGAGGTCGCGGAGCTGATCGTGTTCCTGGCGTCCGACCGTGCGTCGTACATGACCGGTTCGATGGTCGACGTCGCCGGAGGTCGCTAGGTCCTGGGGTGCGCCAGACGCGTCGAGGTGAGCCGCCCGCGGACGGTGACCTCGTCGCCGGCGTGCCAGTACGCCGACTCCGAGGGCGCCGACTCCTCGACAGCCGCCATCGACGCGAGCACGTGGTGATCGGTCTGCTTGGCGAGATCGCTCAGGCGGGCCGCCTCGTTCACCGGATCGCCGATCACCGTGTACTCGTAGCGCCGTACGTCGCCGACCGTCCCGGCGACGACGGTCCCGGCCGTGATCCCGACCCCGGCCGTTGCCTCAGGCAACTCTTCGGTCAGCCGGCGGGCCAGCGTGCGGCCGGCCCGGAGCGCGCTCCCCGCCGCGTCCGGCAGCTCGGTCGGCGCCCCGAAGACGGCGAGTACGGCGTCGCCGGCGAACTTGTTGACGAACCCGTCGTTGCGATCCACCTCGTCGACGACGATCGCGAAGAACCGGTTGAGCAGTTGCACCACCTCGGTCGGCGGGCGTCCCGCGGCGAGTTCGGTCGAGCCGACCAGGTCGACGAACAGTACGGCGGCGAACCGCTCCTCGCCGCCGAGCGAGTCACTCGTCAGCGCCTCGCGGACGACGTCCGGCCCGACGTACCGGCCGAAGACGTCGCGGATCCGTTCGCGCTCGCGCAGGCCGGCGGCCATCTGGTTGAAGCCGGACTGGAGTGAGCCGAGTTCGGTGCCGTCGAAGACCGGGATCCGGACGTTCAGTTCACCGTCCCCGATCACCGAGAGCGCGTTCCGCACCGATCGCACCGGGGCGACCACGGACCTTGCCGAGAGCAACGTCAGCAGCCAGCCGCAGACCAGGACGGCCGTGCCTAGCACGAGGATGATGACCGACAAACGCGTCGCCGAGACGTCCTTCTCGATCAGCGCGATCACGGCGGTGAGCATCAGCCCGGCCACCGGTACGGCGGAACCCGCCGCCCAGAAGAACACCGTGCGCGCCTTCAGCCCGGCGGCCAGCAGACGGCGTGGTGGCGCGCCGTCGGCGAGTGCGCGCGCGGCGATCGGGCGCAGGGCGAACTCGGTCAGCAGGTACGACGCGGCGCAGGTGACAATGCCGCCGTCGAGCGTGGTGACCAGAACGCGGAGCACGCTCTCCGGCTCGAGCGCGAGGGTCAGCAGGCTGAAGAAGACGGTGCCGAGCAGCCAGAGGAAGACCTCGATCATCGTCAGCCGCAGCGGAAGCTGGAGCGTGGCGATCTGTTCCTTGCGGGTCGCCGGGCGGTCCTCCAGCACCCAGTTGGTCACCCGCAGCGCGAGCCGGGTGCTCCAGACCGCGCCGACCAGCAGTGCGAACAGGAAGTACGCCGGGAACGCGATCCAGCGGACCAGGCTCAGCTCGTCGCTGCTCGGTGGGCCGGGAAGGACCCAGACGGCGAGCACGAAGACGACTACGGCGCCGATCACGTTGGTGCCGATCGAGAAGAAGGTCAGCAGCACCTGGACGCGGACCCGCAGGACCCGGGCGCTCTGGTCGACCCGCCCCAGCAACCACGACCCGAACGGCTTACGCTGCAGCACCAACTCAGGGCTGCGGCTCTCCGGCATCATGCCTACAGTCTGCAAGCTCCCGGTGTCGCACAGGCACACCGCCCCGCACAGCTGAGTGGTTGGGACGGGGTGGTTACCTTGGCGGAGTGGGTGTGCGCTGGAGCCTTTGGGTGATGACAGCGGTTGTGACCGCTGGCCTGGTGGGGTGCTCGGAGCCCAGTCGTAGTGAGACTCCTGCGGTCACAGTAACGCCGTCGCCGCCTCCCACGACTCCACCTCCCGTTACCCAAGAGCCGCTGGCGCTGGTGGTTCATCCGACGCGGGCCGTGCAGGACGTCGACCTGGCGACGGCTCGCAAAGTGGCCGCCGGTGGGGTGAAAAGTTGGCGTGGGTTCCGGGTCGTGGCGAGGGTTGAGCAGGTCGCACGCGACGTCGGGGCGCTGGCGGTCGTGCCTGCGTCCAAGGTGTCTCCGGTGGTGCGGCCGTGGACGGTGGCCGGTGTTGATCCGCTGGCTGAGCCGGAGCGATATGCGTTGAAGACCGCAGGCCGTACGCCGGAGCAAGTGGTGAACGTGACGGTCGGCGGGGACGTGATGCTGGGCCGGCGGGTCGCGACCGCGGCCGCGCGGACCGGTGATGTCGCGCGACCGCTTCGGGCGATCGGGCCGCGTCTGAAGGCCGCGGACCTGACGGTGGTGAACCTCGAGAGCACGCTCTCCCGCGCCGGGACCGCGCAGCAGGGTGGCGACTCGTTCGCCGCTCCGCCAGGCGTCGTCGCTGGGTTGAAGGACGTCGGGGTGGACGTCGTGTCGCTGGCCAACAATCACACCGGTGATTTCCAGGACCGTGCGCTCGTCGAGACCGTCCGGCAAGTGCGGGCCGGAGGCATCCAACCGGTCGGTGCCGGGAGCAACTACGCGGAGGCGTCGCGTCCCGTGGTGGTCGCGCGGGACGGCGTACGGTTCGGGTTCCTCGCGTTCAACGCGATCGGCGAGACCCCGCGGGCGACCGCGAACTCACCCGGCGCGTTCGAGTTGCGGATGCCGCCGCGCACCGGGCCGCTCAACCAGTCGGACCTGCGTGCGCTGACGAGCAGCATCCAGGCCCTGCGCAAGCAGGTCGACGTCGTCGTGGTCCTGCCGCACTGGGGTCAGCAGTACACGCACGAGCCGGTGCCAGCGCAGCGGACGGTCGCGGACGCGCTGACGAGAGCCGGTGCCGACCTGGTGATCGGCGGGCACCCGCACTGGGTGCAGAGCGCGCAGTTCAGCACCACTAAGGCCGTGGTCCACTCGCTCGGCAACTTGGTGTTCGACATGGACTCCGCCCAGCAGACGCAGGAGGGTGTGCTGCTCGAGCTGACCTACTGGGGCAAGACGCTCAAGGCCGCGCGCCTGACGCCGTACGTGATCGGTGCGGACTTCAGCCCGCGGGTGGTCACCGGTACTCGCGCCGAGCAGATCCTCGCGGACCTGCGTTAGCCGAGCCAGCTGACGACGACCTTGCCCATCCGGTCGAGCTGAGCAGGGTTGAGGACGTTGGGCAGGTCCCGGGCGCTGTGATAGGCCGCGTACGGCGTACTGCCGAGCCTCGCGCCGGGCAAGCCGGCGCGGACGAACGACCAGTGGTCGCTTGACCTGTTGACACAGGAACGCGTCGGTACGCCGACGCGTGCTGCCGCGGCGAGCAGTTCGTTGCGGGTGGTCACCTGGGCATCAGTGGCCGAGCAGACCGGTACGACGTTGCCGACGCCGACCCGGTCGAGCGAGACCATGCCGCGGACCGCCCGGCGGTGTGCCGCAGGCAGGGAGGCGACGTACGCGCGTGAGCCGTAGTGGTGACGGTTGTCGCCGTCACCACGCGGCTCCTCGGCGCCGAACGCGATGAACACGGTCGGCAGGCGGGCGGCCGAGACACCTCCCGCTCCAGCACCGGTCGGTCGCGGGACCATGGTCTCCGTCGGGAGCGGTGCCGGGCGAAGCGCCAGGGTCTGGGCGGTGTGCAGCAGGACGGCGACGCCCGAGGCGTTGTCCTCGGCGCCAGGAGCTTGCGGGACGGTGTCGAGGTGAGCACCGACGACCAGGTGCGGCTTGGCGGCGTCGAAGCCCGGACGGGTGGCGATGAGGTTCCAGGTCGTGCCGGCGCGGACCGGGACTCCCCAGGACTCACCTGCAGGAACCTGCAACTTCTGCCGCCGTACTTGATAGCCCGCGGCGACGAATCGTTGCTCCAGCCAGGTCAGGGCCTGCAGATAGGTGGTGCTGGTCGCCTCTCGCGGTCCGAGCCCGGCCAGGCGGCGGACGGTCGCCATGGGGGAGTCGACGACAACAGGAGATGCTGGAGGAGCAGAAGGCCGCACAGAAGTCGGCGGAGACGCTGGCGCAGAGGTCGGCGGGGAAGGCGGCGGTGTGGTCGGCGCGGGCGTCACAGTGCTGCTGGTGCAGGCGGTTGCCGCCAGCAGGGTCAGCAGGACGGTGATGCGCATGCCTCCATCGTGCCCCTGCCGGGCAACTTGGCACGGTGCTGCCCCTGGCTCTAATCGGCCGCGTCATCGGCCTGTCGGCTGGGTAATGTCCTGCGAACGACGTCTGCGAACGACCGCGGCGAATGACCCCTGAAAGCCTCGGGAGCCCCTGTGACCCACGATCGCCACTCCTACGCCGAACCGGCTCTGGTGCGCACCACCCACCTGGACCTGGAGCTGGACCTCGACTTCGCGAGCAAGGTGCTGGTCGGGACCGCCACGCACACGCTGGCCTGGAGTGGGCCCGGCGACCGCCTCATCCTGGACAGCCGGGACCTGACCGTCCTGCAGGTCGAGGGCTCGACAGCCGACGGCTGGGAGCCGCTGGAGCACAACCTGGCTTTCCCGGACGACGAGCTGGGCTCGGCACTCACCATCCGCACCGCCGGGCACGAGCAGGTCCGCGTGAGCTACCGGACCGCGCCGACGGCGACCGGACTGCAGTGGCTGGAGCCGGAGATGACCGCGGGCGGCGTACTGCCGTTCATGTTCAGCCAGTCGCAGGCGATCCACGCGCGCAGCTGGGTCCCGGTGCAGGACACCCCCGGCGTCCGCTTCAGCTACGCCGCCCACGTGACCGCGCCGCCCGAGCTGATGGTGCTGATGAGTGCCGACAACGGCACTCAGTCCCGCCGCACCGGCTCGTACGACGTGGTGATGCCGGAGCCGATCCCGTCGTACCTGCTGGCGATCGCGGCCGGTGACCTGGTGTTCGAGCCGATCGGTGAGCGGGCCGGCGTCTGGGCCGAGCCGGAGATGGCCAAGCGGGCCGCGACCGAGTTCAGCGACACCGAGGAGATGATGCGGGTCACCGAGGCCTTGTTCGGACCGTACCGCTGGGGCCGGTACGACGTGCTCGTGCTCCCGCCCTCCTTCCCGTACGGCGGCATGGAGAACCCGCGGATGACCTTCGCGACGCCGACCGTGGTGATCGGCGACAAGTCCCTGGTCAGCGTGATCGCGCACGAGCTGGCACACAGCTGGTCGGGCAACCTGGTCACCCAGGACAGCTGGGACGACATCTGGCTCAACGAGGGCTTCACGTCGTACGTGGAGAACCGGATCGTCGAGGCGGTCTACGGCACCGAGCTGGCGGTCATGGAGACCGCCATCAAGCAGCACTCGACCGTGCTCAAGCTGGACCCGCTCACCCCGGCCCAGCTGGCGGTGGAGCTGCCCGGGCTGAACCACGGCACGGAGTACCACGGCACCACGTCGCTGGGCCCGCTGAAGGGCTCGTGGTTCCTGTCCTGGCTGGAGGAGCGGTTCGGGCGCGAGGTGTTCGACCCGTTCCTGCGCGGCTACTTCGACCGGTTCGCGTTCCGCAGCATCAACTCCGAGGACTTCGTGGCGCACCTGCAGGCGCACCTGCTGACGCCCCGGCCCGGTGTGGTCACGGCGGACGAGGTAGCGGCCTGGCTGGACGAGCCCGGCATCCCGCAGTTCGCCGCACGGGCGCAGTCGGACCGCTTCGAGGTCGTGGACCGGCTGCGCGACAGCTGGCTGAGCACCGGTGAGCTGCCGGCCGGTGGCAAGACCTGGACGACGCAGGAGTGGCTGCGCTTCCTGGACGCCGCTCCGGACGTGCTGAGCGCCGAGCAGCTGCAGGAGCTCGACCGCGAGTTCAGCCTGACCGGTACGGCGAACGGCGAGATCGCCCGCCGCTGGTACTCGATCGTTGCCGCCAGCGCCTACACCCCGGCGTACGACGAGCTGGCGACGTTCCTGACCCGGGTCGGCCGGATGAAGCTGGTGCTGCCGGTCTACCGGGCGCTGAGCGGGTCGGAGGCCGGCCGGGAGTTCGCGGCACGAGTATTCGCGACCGCGCAGCCGGGCTACCACCCGATCACCACCGCAGCGGTCCAGAAGATCCTGGCCGCGAGGAGCTAACGTCTGGGGGTATGTCGACGGAACTCGATCGCCCAGGAGTCGTGGCGGCGCTGTTCAGGCCCGGCTCACGCGCCGCGCCGGGACAAGGCCGCCGTACGCCGCGGGACTGGGTGGTCGACACGCTGTTCGTGCTCCTGGCCGCCGGGATCAGCCTGCTGGGGAGCGAACCGGGACCCAACGCCAAGCTGCCGGCAGTCCCGGAGCAGCTGAACTTCTGGTTGGGGCTGGTCGCTGCGCTGACCCTGCTGCTGCGGAGGCGGTGGCCGGTTGAGCTGGTGGTGGTGCTGACGGTGGTCTCGGTGTTCGTTCCGGCGGTCGGAGCGGCCAGCGGCCCGGCGCTGTTCAGCGTTGCCGTGCACCGGCGGCCCGCGGTGAGCGTGGCTTCCCTGGTGCTGGCGGTGGTGTCGGCGGTGGTGCAGTTCTGGTTGTACCCCATCAAGGTTGCGGGCGTTGAGCAGAACTACCTGTTCGGTGCCGGCTTCACGGCACTGTTCTGCATGGCTCTGGTGGCGTGGGGCATCGTCGTACGGACCAGGCGGCAGCTGCTGCTGTCCATGGAGGAGCGGGCGCGGCGGGCCGAGTCGGAGCAGGAACTGCGGGTCGAGCAGGGCCGGCGGCGCGAGCGGGAGCGGATCGCCCGGGAGATGCACGACGCGCTCGGGCACCGGCTGTCGCTGCTGAGCGTGCACGCCGGGGCGCTGGAGTTCCGGCCGGACATGCCGCCGGACGAGCTGGCGGTGACGGCCGGCGTGATCCGGGCGACCGCGCGGGAGTCCATGGACGACCTGCGGGAGATCGTCGGCGTACTGCGTGGGCCGGGGCTGAGCGATCCGGGCGGCCGGCGGCCGCAGCCGGGGATCGGGGAGATCGCCGAGCTGGTGGAGGAGTCGGAGGCGGCGGGGATGACGGTCCGGTTCGAGCCGCTGGCGGGTGAGGCGGACGGGCTGCCGGCAACCACTGGGCGGCACGGGTACCGGATTGTGCAGGAGGCCCTCACCAACGCGCGCAAGCATGCGCCGGGGTCCCTGGTGCGGGTGGAGCTGACTGGTGGGCCGGGCGACGGCCTGACGATCGAGGTGCGGAACAGGCTGACCCCTGGGGTGGCTGTGCCTGGGTCGCAGGTCGGTCTGGTGGGTCTGGCTGAGCGGGCGACGCTTGCTGGAGGGCGGCTGGAGCACCACGTCAGGGCAGGTGAGTTCCAGCTGACCGCCTGGCTGCCTTGGCCTGCCTGACCACTGACGCACTGAACCGCCTAGTCTGTGGGCATGGCTGTTCGGGTGGTGCTGGTCGACGACGATCCGTTGGTGCGTGCCGGGCTGAAGACCATGCTCGGCGGTGCGGCGGAGCTGGAGATCATCGGCGACGCGGCGGACGGCCGGGCGGCGATCGCCACGGTCGGCGAGCTGCGGCCGGACGTCGTCCTGATGGACATCACGATGCCGGTGATGGACGGCCTGACCGCGACCGAGGCCGTACGGCGGCTGCCGGACGCGCCGGAGGTGGTCATCCTGACGACGTTCGGGTCCGAGAAGTACCTGCTGCAGGCGCTGCGGGCCGGCGCGGCCGGGTTCCTGCTGAAGGACTCGGCGCCGCGCGAGATCGTCGAGGCGGTCGTCCGGGTCGCCGAGGGCGAGCCGATCCTGTCCGGCGGCGTCACCCGGCACCTGATGGACTACGTCGCCGGTGACGACGGCGGCCCCCGCCGCGACGAGGCCGTCTCGGCACTGGCCAAGCTCACCGACCGTGAACGCGACGTCGCCGCAGCCGTTGCCGAAGGCAAGAGCAACGCCGAGATCGCCACCGCGCTCGACCTCGGCGTCGCCACCGTCAAGACCCATCTGACGCGCATCCTCACCAAGCTCGATCTCAACAACCGGGTCCAGATCGCCCTGCTGGCCCACGACGCCGATCTCGCCTAACCTGGACCTCGACAGCGCCCGACGGGGCGCTGCGGACGATGGCCCCGGTGCGCCGCGAAGCACCGCTCACATGACGAACTCCGGGAGGGTCGCTCCCACGGCCCGATGAGCGCGCCTCAGGTGCGGACCCGCAGCCGCAAGGACCTGCGCCGCCAGCGCCGCCGCCGCTCGCACGCCTGTTGGGACCACCTGCTGGTCGCGCCGCTCTGGCCGATGCACAACGTCAACCTCGGCACGTTGCTGCGGACCTGCGACGCCGCCGGTGCGTGCCTGGCGGTGCCGAAACTGCCGTGGGTGCCTGACGCCCTGGCACGAGGAAACACTTTGCGCACAAGGAGCTGTGTGCACTGGACCGGGCACAACCCGGTGCAGTGGCTGGCGGATCAGCGGCAGCGTGACGACACCACTGTTCTCGGCGTGGAGCTGGCCGAGGACGCCGTACGGCTGGCGGACCTGCCGCCCGCGCGGAGCAGGACGATCGCCGTACTCGGGCACGAGCAGACAGGGATTCCGCCGGAGGCGCTCGACCAGCTGGACCAGGTGGTGGAGATCCCGATGATCGGGACCGGCGCCAGCCTGAACGTCGCCGTGGCCGGTTCGCTCGTGCTGTACCGGCTGGCTGGGCTCAGCTGAGCTGCAGCTGGTAGCGGTGGAGCTGGTGGGTCTCCCGGTAGCCGAGCGAGTCGTTGGTGCGGCGCATGGCGTCGTTGGTGGCGGCGGTGTCGGTGAGAAGACCGGCCAGCTTCGGGTGGCGGATGATGGTCTGGCGGATCTGCTCGGCTTTGAGCCAGCGGGCCAGGCCGTGGCCGCGGTGGGCGGGGACGACGGCCGTGCCGTAGTGCTGGGCGTCTCCCTGGCCGTCGCCTGGTACGACGAGCTCGGTGTAGGCGACCACCTCGCCGGTGGACTCGTCCAGAGCTGCCACTGTCTCCAGCAGGTCGCCGCGCTGCGCCACGGCCTCGGCGGCCTGCCTGCTGCGTTCCACGTCCCAGGTCTCGTCGCCGTACGCGATGTCGCCGACCGGAGCGTCGCTCATCGCGCCACGCGCATCGGTGAAGGACTCGATCAGGCCCTCCGGCGGTACGCCGGTCCAGGAGGTCAGCCGGTAGCCGGCCACCGGACTGATGGACGGCTTGGCGTCCGCCAGGGTCAGACGGGTGTAGACGAGCTGCAGGGCGACAGCGAAGCCACGAGCTGCGAGGAAGTGATCACCAGCCGACCCGACCGTCGCGTCGGCCAGCACAGTGGTCGCGTCGTTCTCAGAAGCGCCCTGCAACGCTGCGTCGAGCAGGCGCGAGCCGATGCCCTGGCGGCGGTCCGCCGGGTGCACGGAAAGCTCCAGCTCGGCCAGGTGCTCGTGGGTCGGCTTGCTGTTCAGCCGCAGGTACGCCGAACCGACCGGGTGGTCGCCGGACGCCAGCCAGACCAGCCGGCGGCTGAACGGCCGGTAGTCGGGGTCGGTCAACGGCGTGATCGTTATGGACAAGCCGTCAACGTATCCAGCCGCACCGGCAGGCGGCAAACGGGTTCTCCGGCCCGCGGTCCGGTACGGTGCTGGCGGATCGTGCCACGCGACGGCACGGCCGACTGAGAGGGGAGTCCGGGGTGGACCAGCAGTACGGGGGCGGGCAGGTGCGCACGATCGGTGCGGACCACATCGCGCTCAGGGAGCAGGTACTGAGCGAGCTGCGGCGCCGGATCGTCGACGGCGACTACGCCCAGGGCGAGCGACTGACCGAGAACAGGCTGGCCGACGACTTCGGCGTCTCCCGCAACCCGGTCCGCGAGGCGCTGCGCGTGGTGGAGAGCGAGGGGTTCGTCGAGATCCTCCCGCGCCGCGGTGCCGTCGTCGCGACGCTGGACGAGACAGCGATCCGCGATCTGTTCGCCGTACGGAAGCAGCTGGAGACGCTGGCGGCCGGACTGGCTGCCGAGCGGGCCACGGAGGAAGACGTCGCCAGACTGCGTGCCCTGCTGGCCGAGGCCAACGCCGCGACCGACGCGGAGGACTTCGCCCGGGTCGCCGAGCTGAACAGCGAGCTGCACGTCGCAGTGATCGACATCAGTGGCAACCGCTGGCTGGCGTCGCTGTCGTCAGCCATGTACCACCACGTGCACTGGGTGTTCCGGGTCGGCGCAGCGCAGCGCGCGCCGCACTCCTGGGAGGAACACATCCGCCTGGTCGACGCCATCGCAGCCGGCGACGCCGATGCCGCAGTGGCCGCTGCCAGCGCTCACATCGACGCAGCGGCCGCCGCAGCCCTGAGCTAGCGACCCACGGCGTACCCCTGCATGCCGCGGGGGTTCGCACCGGCCGACAGGACGCCACCAGGCTCACGGCCGACCGCGCACAGCCGCCCAAGGCTCCACGCGTCCGACTCGGTGATGACGTGCCCACGGCGTACCAGCTCGTCGCGGACTGCCGTGCCCAAGCGGGACTCGATCACCAGCCCGCCGGGCTCGCTGGCCCGCGGGTAGAACGACGAGGGGAAGCCGGTGGTGTGCCAGGCCGGTGCGTCGATGGCCTCCTGCAGGTCCTGCCCGCCGGCCAGCGTCCGCAGCAGGAACAGCAACTGCCACTGGTCCTGCTGGTCACCACCGGGCGACCCACAAGCCAGCACCGGTACGCCGTCGCGCAGCACGAGCGTCGGTGTCAGCGTGGTGCGCGGCCGCTTGCCCGGAGCCAGCGACGACGCCAGCCCCTCCTCCAGCCAGAACATCTGCGCCCGGCTGCCCAGTGGGAACCCGAGCGACGGGATCACCGGCGACGACTGCAGCCAGCCGCCACTCGGCGTGGCGGAGATGACGTTGCCCCACCGGTCCGCCACGTCGACGTGGCAGGTGTCGCCGCGTGTCCCGCCGTCAGGGGCGACGGTCGGCTCACCAACCGTCGCGTCGACAGCCGCACCGCTGGTCGTCACCGAAGGCAGCCGCGGCTTCCGTCCGTCGGGCTGACCGGGCCGCAGCTCCAGCGAGGCGTCCGGACCAACCAGTGCGGCCCGTGCAGCGGAGTACGCGGGGGAGAGCAGCGTCTTCAGCGGTACGTCGGCGCCGTCGCCGTACCAGGCCTCGCGGTCGGCGTACGACAGCTTCATGACCTCGACGGTCGTGTGGACGGCGTCCGCACTGGTCAGGTCGAGGTCACCAGGGTCACCAAGCTCAGCCAGTACGGCGAGCGACTGCAGCAGCGCAGGGCCCTGGCCCCACGGGCCCGTCTTGGCAACGGTGTGCCCGTGCCAGTCCAGCGTCGCCGCGTCCTCCCACGTCGCAGTGAAGGCAGCCATGTCGGCGCCGGTGATCAGTCCGGCGTGGTCCTCGCCGCTGGAGTCCCGGTGCGGCAGCTTCGAGAAGGCGTCGACGGCCTCGGCCACGAAGCCCTCACGCCAGGCCAGCCGAGCGGCCTCGATCTGCGCGACCAGGTCTGAGCCGGCTGACTCACCGCTGACGACCAGCCGCTCCAGCGTGTCGGCGTACGCGGTGTTCTTGATCAGCTCTTTCGGCGCGGGCGGGCGGCCGTTGGGCAGCCAGACAGCGGCCGAGGTCGGCCAGTGCTCGGTGAACAGCTGCCGCACGGTCTCAACAGTGTCACCGACGCGTGCGACGACCGGGTGCCCGTTACGGGCGTAGTCGATCGCAGGCTCGAGCACAGTGCGCAGCGGCAGCGTGCCGTGGTCTCTGAGCAGCAGGAGCCAGGCGTCGACGGCACCAGGGACTGTCGCCGCGAGGGGACCTGACCCGGGGACCAGATCGAGGCCCAGTGACTTGTAGTGGTCGATGGTCGCGCCGGCCGGTGCCACGCCCTGACCGGCGAGCACTCGCGGCGTCGGGTCACCAGCGGTCGCGACGATCGCCGGCACCTCGCCACCCGGGCCGTTGAGGTGCGGCTCGACCACGTGCAGCACGAACCCGGCGCAGGCGGCCGCGTCGAACGCGTTGCCGCCGAGCTCCAGGATCCGCATCGCCGACTGGGACGCCAGCCAGTGCGTGGACGAGACCATCCCGAACGTGCCGCGCAGCGTGGGCCGGGTGGTGAAGGTCATCGGGCAGCTCCTGTGTCGGTGGTGTCCTGCGTACGTCGTACGTCCGGGCCGGTGCCGTCGTCGTTCACCAGGTGGCACGCGACCCGGTGTCCACCCTCGCCGATCACCCGGGACTCCGGGACGACTGTCCGGCATCTGTCCACTGCCACCGGGCACCGGGTGTGGAACCGGCAGCCGTCGGGCGGGTCGATCGGTGAGGGCAGGTCGTCGCCGAGCAGTACGGGCACTCTGGCCCGCTGGGTCGTCGGGTCGGGCACCGGAGCGGCCGACAGCAACGCCTGCGTGTACGGATGAGCCGGTACGCCGAAGATGCGCTCCCGCGGGCCCTGCTCGACCAGCTGACCCAGGTACATCACTGCGACCTCGTCGGCCAGGTACTCGACAGCGGACAGGTCGTGGGTGATGAACAGGCAGGCGAACCCCAGGTCCCGCTGCAGGTCCGCCAGAAGGTTGAGCACCGACGCCTGCACGGAGACGTCCAGTGCGCTGGTGGGCTCGTCGGCGACCAGCAGACTCGGCTTGGAGATCAGGGCGCGAGCAATGCTCACCCGCTGGCGCTGACCGCCGGACAGCTCGTGCGGTGAACGGTGTGCGACCTCCGGCCGGAGTCCGACCCGGCGGAGCGAGTCGGCAACCGGTCCGGCGGTGTCACGCTGCCGCATGAGCCGGAGTGGTTCGCTGACGATGTCGCCGACCGACAGCCGCGGGTCCAGCGAGCCGGCCGGGTCCTGGAACACGATGGACACGTCCCGGCGGTGCTTGCGGAGCTGGCGGCGGTTGAGGTGAGTGATGTCGGCGTCAGCGAGGCGGACTGTCCCACCGGTTGGTTCCAGCAGCCGGACGATGCAGCGGCCGACCGTGGACTTGCCGGAGCCGCTCTCGCCGACCAGGGCGACCACTGTGCCCTTGCGGATCTGCAGTGAGACCCCGTCGACGGCTCTGACCGGGCCGAAGTGCATGACCAGGTCTTCGATCTCGAGTGCGTTCATCGGGCCTCCACCGGCTCACGGACCGGGTTCCAGCACGCCACCTGGTGAGCACCTGCGGTCAGGAGCGGCTGCTCCGTCGTGCAGGTGTCGAGTGCTCGGGGGCAGCGGTCGGCGAACGTGCACGCGTCGGGCTGCTCAGCGAGGACCGGCACCAGGCCGGGGATCTCGTTGAGGCGGTCGCTGCCCGCGTGGCGTCCGGCCGACGGCGATGCTCCGAGCAGCCCGGCGGTGTAGGGGTGAGTGGGGTGGGCGAACAGGTCGTGAACCTCGGCGGTCTCGACCACGCGGCCGGCGTACATGACGGCGACCCGGTCGGCGAGGTCCGCGACGACACCGAGGTCGTGCGTGATCAGCACGATGCTGGTGCCGAGCCGCTCGCGCAGACCACGCAGTACGTCGAGGATGCCGGCCTGGATGGTGACGTCGAGCGCGGTGGTCGGCTCGTCGGCGATCAGCACCTTCGGGTCGCAGGCGACGGCCATCGCGATCATCACGCGCTGCCGCATGCCGCCGGACAGCTGGTGCGGGTAGTCGTCGACGCGGCGGTCGGCCGACGGGATGCCGACCAGCTTGAGCAGCTCGACGGCGCGCTTGCGGGCGGCCGACCGGGACAGCCCGTTGTGGACGCCGAGCACTTCGCCGATCTGCCGGCCGACGGTGAAGACCGGGTTCAGCGAGGTCATCGGCTCCTGGAAGATGTACGCGATCTCGCGGCCGCGGATCGACCGCAGGGTGCGCTTGTCGGCGCCGATCAGCTCGACGCCGTCGAGCTGGACCGAGCCGTCGACGGTCGCCGAGCGGGGGAGGAGACCGGCCAGGCTCATCGCAGTGACGCTCTTGCCGCAACCGGACTCACCGACCACCGCGAGAACTTCGCCGTCGGCAACCTCGAAGTCGACTTTGTCGACGGCTGAGATTCGTCCGTCCTCAGTACGGAAGCTGACCGACAGGTTGTGCACTTTCAGCACAGGGCCGTTCATCGGCGGCTCGCTTTCGGGTCGAGGGCGTCGCGCAGGCTGTCGCCGACGATGTTGAACGCGAGCACCAGCAACATGATCGCCAGCCCCGGCATCACCGCCGCCCACGGCGCCCGGGTCGCGAACTGCTGCGCGTCAGACAGCATCGTGCCGAGGCTCGGCGCGGGCGGCTGGATGCCGAGCCCGAGGAACGACAGCACCGCCTCGCCGAGGATCGCGGCCGGGATCGCGACGGTGGCCTGCACGATCACCACCGACGCGGCGTTCGGCAGGATGTGCCGCCCGAGCACCCACAGATCGCCCGCACCCTCGACGATCGCGGCCGCGACGAAGTCGAGCGACTTCAGCCGCAGCGTCTCCGACCGGACGATCCGGATCACGCCGGGGATCTGCGCGATCCCGATCGCGATCGCCGCGTTGCCGAGACTCGCACCGCGGATCGCGGCCAGGCCGACCGCCAGGATCAGGAACGGGAAGGCCAGCACGAGATCGGTGAACCGCGAGATCAGCGCGTCGACGGTCCGGAAGTACCCGGCCATCAACCCGAGTGGTACGCCGATCACCAGCGACGTCGCGACCGCCAGCAGCCCGACGTGCAGCGACGCCCGCAGCCCGAACATGATCCTGGCCAGCACGTCACGGCCGAGGTCGTCGGTGCCGAGCAGGTAGCCCGGCGTACCGGGTGGGCCGAAGACCTCGTCGAGGTGGGTGTCGGTTGGTTCGTGCGGCGCGAGCCATGGGGCGAACACCGCGACGACGACCGCGATGACCAGGACGACCAGACCGGCGATCGCCAGCGGGTTGCGCAGCATCCGCTTGACCACTTTGCGGCGGCGCGACGACAACGGCGTACCGGCCGTCACTGTCACATCGGCGACGGCCATCACGCTTCACCCCTCACACGGATCCGCGGATCGATCACCGAGTAGAGCAGGTCGACCAGCAGGTTGATCACGATGTACGCCGTGGCGGTGACCAGCACGACGGCCTGGATCACCGGGTAGTCGCGCTGGAAGACCGAGTCGACGGTCAGCTTGCCGAAACCGGGCAGCGCGAAGATCCGCTCGGTCACGACCGCGCCGGAGATCAGCGCGCCGAGCTGCAGCCCGACGATCGTGACGACCACGATCAGGCTGTTGCGCAGCGCGTGCCGGCCGATCACCGCGCTGGGCTTCAGGCCCTTGGCCTCGGCGGTCCGGATGTAGTCGGCCGAGAGAGCGTCGAGCATCGACGACCGCGTCTGCCGCATGATCACGGCCGCCAGCCCGGTGCCGAGAATGAAGGCGGGCAGCACCAGGTGATGCAGGTTGGCGACCGGGTCGCTGAAGAAGGGCACGAAGCCCGACGCCGGGAACAGTCCCATCGCCACCGACAGGTAGAGGATCGCCATCAGGCCGAGCCAGAAGTTCGGCACCGACAGACCGAGCAGGGCGAGCGCGTTCGCGGCCCACTCGGCCGGGCGGCCGCGCTGTACGGCGGCGACCACGCCCGCGCCGATGCCGATCACGCCGGCGATCAGGATCGCCAGGAACGACAGCTCGAGCGTCACCGGGAGAGCGCTCTTCAGCATCCCGGTCACGCTCTCGCCCGTCCTGATCGACGTCCCGAGATCACCTCGTACGGCGTGACTGACGAACTGCCAGAACTGCACCAGCAGCGAGTCGTCGAGGCCGTACTGCTCGCGGATCGCGCGCAGCGACTCCGGATCGCGGTCCTCCCCGGCCAGCGCCAGCGCCGGGTCGCCGGGCAGCGCCCGGACCCCGAGGAACACCACAATTGTTGCCAGCAGCAACGTCACCGCCGACTGCCAGAGCCGGCCGAGCAGGTAGCGACGCATCGCCCCCGCCTACTTCGCGAAGCCGGCGAAGGCGGTCCGGATCACCCCGTCCGGGTAGGTCTGGACGCCGAGCACCTTCTTGCTGACGCCGGTCAGGTTGCGCTGGCGGTACATGTAGATCAGCGGGTCGTCCTGCTGGAGCTTGGTCACGACGTCGCCGTACAGCTTGATCCGCTCGGCCTGGTCCTTGGCCTGCCGGGCGTCGGTGAGCAGCTTGTCCACGTCCGGACTGTTGTAGCCGGCAACGTTCTGGCTGCCGCCGGTGCCGACGAAGTTGAAGATGTTGGCGTCCGGGTCGACCCGGCCCGACCAGCCGAGCTGCAGCAGCTCGAAGTCTCCACGGTCCTGCTGGTCCAGCAGCGACGCGTACTCGACCGGCTTGATCACCAGCTCGAAACCACCCTCCTTGACCATCGCCTGCAGCGCCTGGGCCAGCCGCAACGAGTCCGGGTTGTTCGAGGTGATCATCTCCACCTTGTACGGCGTGGTGACGCCGGCCTGGCCGAGCAGCTCCTTCGCCTTGGCCGGGTCGTGCGCCGGGCAGGCCTGCGCCGCCTCGCTGGTGAACTCGCTCTTCGGCGAGATCGGCGAGCAGGCGACGGTGTTCAGCCCGTTGAAGATCGTCTTCACCAGCGACTCGCGGTCGATCGACGCCTCCAGCGCCTGCCGGACCCGTGGGTCCTTGGCGATCGGCGTGTCAAGCTGCTTGACCGGGTTGCCGATGCCCTCGGCGTTGCCGACGTTGATGGTCAGGCCCTGGTAGCCCAGCGACTGCGACTGCAGGACCGACATGCTGTCGTCCTTCTGCAGCTCGGGCGCGTCCTGCGTGGACAGTGAGTCGGCGATCTGGGCGTCACCGGAGCGCAGGTTCGCCGAGCGGATGCTGGAGTCGGTGATGATCCGGTACTCGATCGCGTCCAGGTGCACCTTGGCCGCGTCGTAGTACAGCGGGTCCTTGACCACCTTGATCGAGTTCTGCGCGACCCGGCTGGAGAACTTGAACGGGCCGACGCAGGTCGGCGCGGTGGAGAAGTTCGCGCCCAGCTTGGAGACCGCGGCCGGGCTCAGCACCATCCCGGCCCGGTCGGCCAGCGCGGCGGTCAGCGGCGCGAAAGGCTTCGACAGCTTGATCACGACGGTCTTCGGGTCCGGCGTCTCGACGCCGCTGATCGGGCCGAGCTCGCTCTTGCGGCCGGAACCGGCCAGCGTCAGACCGCGCTCGATCGAGCCCTTCACGGCCGCTGAGTCCAGCGTTCCGCCGTCGGCGAACTTCACGCCCTCGCGCAGCGGGATGGTCAGGCTCAGCCCGTCGGCCGCGACGGTCGGCAGCGCGGTCGCCAGCTGCGGCACGATCTTGGCATCCGGGCCGAGGTCGTACAGCTTCTCGCACATGGTGTGGAAGACGTAGCGCGAGTACAGGCTGCGCGACAGCGTCGGGTCGAGCTTGTCGGGATCGGCGGAGAGCGCGACCGTGAGCGTTCCGCCGGGCTTGACCTGGGCGGCGTCCGCGGCGTCGCCGAAGACGTCCTGGGTCGAGCTGGTCTGGTCACCGCCGGTCTGCTCGTCGTTCGACTCGACCGGTGAGCAGGCGGTGGCCGCGAGGACCAGCGCGAGCAGCGCGGCCGGGGGAGCGGTTCTCCGCCAGCTGGAACGGTTCAGTGGCGACGGAGTTCGACGGAACATTTCGTCCTCCAGGGGATGAGCGGTTCCGTTGACTGTTTCATGTATACAAGGCAGGCGCGCAAGGGGTTCGGCGAGTTTGCGGCAACCTTTTACCGATTCGGTGCCGCCGCCGGGTGAAGGATTTCCTGCGCTGTCGCGCCTGGTCCCGGAGGGGAACAGGCGCGACCACGGATCAGGCGTCCCAGCCGGACGGGTAGTGGATCGTCCCACGGGGGAGTGGCCGGCCGGGATCAAGCCCGAGGGCCATTTGGGCGGGGCCGTCGTGCTCGCCGTGAATGCCGAACTCGGTCGCCGGACGGAAACCGAAGCGCGGGTAGTACTCGGGATGCCCCAGGAGAACGACCGCGTGCTCACCTGCGTCCCGGGCAGCGTCCAGAGCGGCACGAATCGTCGCGCTGCCCGCACCGGTGCGCTGGTACGCCGGGAGCACGGCGACCGGGCCGAGCACGAGCGCCGGGGATTCGTCGATGTGGCAACGACTCAGCAAGGCGTGGGCAACGACCTCGTCGTCCCGCGTCGCGACGTACGAGAGCGCGGGGAGCCACGCCGTGGAAGCGCGCAGCCGGATGACGATGTCAGGCTCGTAGCGACGCCCGAACGCGTGGAAGTTGACGGCGTCGATCGCCGCGAGGTCAGCGCCGGTTTCGGCGCGGGTGGTCCAGGTGATGGACAACGGAAAAGCCTTTCGACCAGAGGGAGTTAGGCATGAAGGAGTTGGGCACGCAGAACCGCAGCGTCGCGGTCATACGCCTCAACTCCTCTCCGTCTGGTCGTGGCTCGTCACGTTACTGCTGGTGCGCCCCTTCCGTCGCCTGATTTACCGCGAACGCCGCCGCCGGGTCCCGGTCGGCCGGTCCGGCCGGCTGCCAGTCGTCGCCGACCAGTTGGTACGGGTGCCAGCGGCCCGCGCGGTCGAGGCGCAGTTGAACCGTCTGGGCGCTCAGCCAGTTGCCCGAGATCTCCAGGTCGACAGGATCGTCCGCTGCCGCCTGCAACTCGGTCCGCGCTCGCACGAGCTCGCCGCCCTCAGGCGCCCAGGTGCCGGTGAGCACGTCGAGCCCAGGCGCCCCGCCGTACTCCCAAGCCTGTACGCCGACCGCAAGCCGCTCGGTGTCCGCCAGGCGTTCGCGCAGCTCCGGATACTCGGCGACCAAACGCACCGAGTCCTGCCACTCGTCCAGCACCCAGGGCTCGGAAGCTCCTGCCAGCAAGGCGTTCAGCAACCCGCGAGCCCGCCGGGCGGCGTCGAGGACGAGCAACGGCAGCAGCACCGAATCCAGAGGAGTTGTGGCGGTGATCGGCAGGTCCTCGATCAACACCTTGGCGGGCAGGTCTGGAGCGGGCGGCAGCGGACCTACCTCGACACCGAAAACCGTAGTGGCCTCCACACCGGGCACTTCGGCAACTACTGGCTGGGCCGGGGCGGCACCGGGCTGGGCCGGAGTAGCGCCTGTGGTTGCTCGGCCTTGCAGCTCGTCGAGGAGATCCTCACGCGAGCGACCCCGCAGGAGCAGCAGCACGAACGGATCGTCGTCCAGCAACCAAGCCACCTGGTACGACAGCCCGGCCGCATGCTGGCACGGCAACTCCCACGCGTCGCACGTGCACGACGGGTCGAGATCCCCGATCCCCGGCAGCAACTGCACGCCCGCGTCCTCGGCCGCGCTCACCAGATCGTGCGGCATGTCCCCGTCCAGCAACGCCGCGATATGACCGGCCCGCGACCCCACCTGATCGAGGAACCGGCTCCACTCGTCCTCGGACAGCTGCTCGACCATCACCGCCGACTCGTACCGGTCCTCGGGCGCCTCGACGAGTGCCGCGATCCGCCCGGGGCTGACGGTGATCGTCCCCACCTGCCCCGAGTTCGCGAAGCGGCGGCCCTTCTTCAGCTGGCCGTTGTCGAGCGACGTGTCCTCCATCGCCTGCACCCACGCCCGCGCCCACCACGAACGCCCGCGCGTACTGCGCCCGCGCTGCGCCGGGAACGGCGCGAACCCCTTCGCCGCGCTCATCGCACCCCACCCCGCTCGACGACGCCGGTCTGCAGTCTCGCGCTCATCGGGCACCACCTCGCAGCTCCACCAGATCGGCCAGCTCGGCATCGGACAGCTCGGTCAACGCCGCCTCACCCGCGGTCAGTACGGCGTCCGCCAGCGCCCGCTTGCTGGTCAGCATCGCCGCGATCCGGTCCTCGATGGTGCCCTCGGCAATCAACCGGTGCACTTGCACCGGCCGGGTCTGGCCGATCCGGTACGCCCGGTCCGTCGCCTGGTCCTCGACCGCCGGGTTCCACCACCGGTCGAAGTGCACGACGTGATCCGCGCGCGTCAGGTTCAGCCCTGTGCCCGCGGCCTTGAGCGACAGCAGGAAGACCGGCACCTCGCCGGCCTGGAAGCGCTCGACCATCTCCTCGCGCTTCCGCACCGGCGTACCGCCGTGCAGCAACTGGGTGCCGACACCACGGTCCGCAAGGTGCTGCTCCAGCAGCCGCGCCATCGCGACGTACTGCGTGAAGATCAGCACCGCGCCGTCCTCGGCGAGGATCGTGCCGAGCAGCTCGTCCAGCAGTTCGAGCTTGCCGGAGCGCCCGGCGAGCTTCGCGCCGGCGGGCTCCTTGAGGTACTGCACCGGGTGGTTGCAGATCTGCTTGAGCCCGGTCAGCAGCTTCACGATCAGCCCGCGGCGGGCCATCGCGTTGCTGGACCGGACCTCGTCCATCAGCTCGCGGACCGTTGCCTCGTACAACACGGCCTGCTCGCGGGTCAGCGACACGGCCTGGTCGGTCTCGGTCTTCGGCGGCAGCTCGGGCGCGATCCCGGGGTCGGACTTCTTCCGCCGCAGCAGGAACGGCCGGACCAGCGTCGCCAGGCGGTCCGCGATCTCCTGGTCCTTGTCCGCCTCGATCGGCGTCGCCCAGCGGCTGCGGAACGTGCCGAGCCGGCCGAGCAGGCCCGGCGTCGTCCAGTCGAGGATCGCCCAGAGCTCGGACAGATTGTTCTCGACCGGCGTACCGGTGAGGGCGACGCGGGCCATCGCGGGGACCGTCCGCAGCGCCTTCGCCGTCCCGGAGGAGGGGTTCTTCACGTGCTGCGCCTCGTCGGCGACGAGCAGTCCCCAGCGGTGCCCGCCGAGCTTCTTCGCGTCCCGGCGCAGCGTCCCGTACGTCGTGAGTACGAACCCGGTGTCGGCCTCGTCGAGCGACCGGCTGGTGCCGTGGAAGCGGCGGACCGGCGTACCGGGAGCGAACTTGTTGACCTCGCGCTCCCAGTTCCCCAGCAGGGAGGCCGGGCAGACGACGAGTGTCGGACCGGCGGTCTCGTCGGAGGTCTGGCGGTGCAGGTGCAGCGAGATCAGCGTGATCGTCTTGCCCAGACCCATGTCGTCGGCGAGGCAGCCGCCGAGACCGAGCGACGTCATCCGGGCCAGCCATTGCAGGCCGCGCAGTTGGTAGTCGCGCAGGGTCGCCTGGAGCGCCGCGGGAGCTTCGTGCGGTTCGTCGGAGCGGTCGGGGTCGGCGATCCGGGCGCGCAGGTCGTCCAGCCACTTGGTCGGGGTGACCTCGACGTGCTTGCCGTCGATCTCGGCGGTGCTGGTGAGTGCGGCGCTGAGCGCGTCGATCGGCGTGACCGGCTTGAGGATCCGCTCGCGGGCCTTGCGGGCCACCTCGGGATCGACCAGCATCCACTGGTCCCTCAGCCGGACCACCGGGCGGGTCGCCTCGGCCAGCCGGTCCATCTCCTCGGTGCTGAGCGGGTCGTTGCCGAGAGCAACCTGCCAGCTGAAGTCGAGGGTGCTGTCGCCGCCGAAGAAGCTGGGCAGGTCGGACGGGGGAGTGTCAGGTGTCGTCGTGATCGCGGCCCGCGCGGTGAGGGCACGGCCGAGGCTGCGCGGCCAGTGCAGGTCGATGCCGGCGGCCGCGAGCCGCTGAGCGCCGGTCGCGAGCAGCCCGGCGATCTCGCCGTCGGTCAGCTCCATCTGGTCCGGTACGGCGGCGTCGAGCAACTGCTGCAGGGGATCCCAGACCCGCGCGGCGCGGCGGATCGCCAGCGTCGCGTCGATCCTGGCCCGCGGACCGAACCCCGGGACGTCGCCCGCCCACACGTCGGCCGCGTCGCTGACCAGCGTCGGATCCTGCAGGCTGTGCAGCTGCACGGTGGCGCGGAACCCGAGCTCGTCACCCTCGATGAGGTCGATCCGCAAGGAGATCCGTACGCCGGTGTCCAGGCCCGCCGACACCTCGTCCGCCCACGACCGCAACCGCTCCGCCCGCTGCGGGGCCTTCGCGGTGAACAGATCGGTCCCGTGAGCCTTCGCCGCCGCGGCCGAGCGAGGCATCCCGTCAGCCACCGCGTCGAGGAAAGCCCGCACGAGGTCTTCGGCAACCGGCAAGCGCAAGCCGCCGCTCAGCCCGCCCGCGTCGCCGTTCAGCCTGGCCGCGTCGGCGTCGAGCCCGCGCGCGTCGGCGACGGCCGGTCCGGGCCGGGCTCCGGTGTGCGGAGGGAGCGGGACGCACCTGGCTTCCGGTGGCATCGCCTCGGCGAGTTGCAGGACTCGTTCCACGTCCGGCTGGTCGTACGGGCCGACCCGCCAGGCGTCGTGCCCGGCGGGGGAGACCCCGGGAAGCAACCGCCCGCGGGCGACCAGTTGGAGCGCGACGAGCGAGACCGCTCCCCAGAAACCGACCGACGGATGGGCATCGGGACTCTTGCGGGCTCTTCCCAGCACGGCGACTGCCTCGCCGACGGGTAGCTCGACGGCGCGGACTACGTGTGGTTGCAACTCGTCGGCGACCGGCGTGACGACCTGGAGGTCGACGTGCTCGCCGATGCCCAGGGGCAACGGCTCCGCGTCCGGGGACCAGAACGCGACGGTCCCCAGACGTGGTGGATCGGCCGGCCGGAACACCGCCACCAGACGAGCAATCTCCGCCGAAACGCCAACCGCTACTACCAACCCCGTACCTTCCTCGCTGCCAACCCCGGACCTTCTCGACCTTCAGCCTGGCCGAACCACCAGCTGTCTGTCCTACGACGCCCCGACCACCACCACCTCGTCCTCGGCCGGCGGCTGGTCGAACTGCGTCCGGTACAGCTCTTCGTAACGACCACCCTGGGCCAGCAGTTCCAGGTGGGTCCCGCGCTCGACCACGACCCCGGCCTCGATCACCAGGATCAGATCGGCCGCCCGGATCGTCGACAACCGGTGCGCGATCACCACGGCGGTCCGCCCGGTCAGCGCCTCGGCCAGCGCCGCCTGGACAGCGGCCTCCGACGTCGAGTCCAGCGCGGCGGTCGCCTCGTCGAGGATGACGACCCGCGGCTGCGCGAGCAGTAACCGGGCGATCGTCAGCCGCTGCCGCTCACCACCCGACAGCCGATATCCGCGCTCGCCGACCACGGTGTCCAGCTGGTCCGGCATCGAGTGGATCAGGTCCTTGAGTCGCGCCCGCGTCAACGCGTCCCACAGGTCTTCCTCGGACGCCTCGGGCCGCGCGAGCAGCAGGTTCTCCCGGATCGAGTCGTGGAACAGGTGCCCGTCCTGGGTCACCATCCCGAGCGTCTCGCGCAACGACTCGGCCGTCACGTCCCGTACGTCGACGCCCGCCAGCCGGACCGCGCCGGAGTCCACGTCGTACAGGCGGGGGATCAGCTGCGCGATCGTCGACTTGCCGGCTCCCGACGTACCGACCAGGGCGACCATCTGCCCCGGCTCGGCCCGGAAGGTGATCCCGTGCAGCACCTCGTCGCCGCCGCGGGTGTCGAGCTTGGCGACCTCCTCGAGCGAGGCCAGCGACACCTTGTCGGCCGACGGGTAGGCGAACCGTACGTCGTCGAACTCGACCGCGACCGGACCCTCCGGCACGCGCCCGGCGTCGGGCTTGTCCTGGATCAGCGGCTTCAGGTCGAGCACCTCGAAGACCCGCTCGAAGCTGACCAGCGCGGTCATCACCTCGAGCCGGGCACTCGCGAGCGCGGTCAGCGGCGCGTACAACCGGGTCAGCAGCAGCGCCATCGCCACCACCGTGCCCGCGTCGAGCTGGTCACGCAGCGCGTAGAAGCCGCCGAGCCCGTAGACCACGGCCAGCGCGAGCGCGGAGACCAGGGTCAGCGCGGTCACGAAGACCCACTGGACCATCGCGGTCCGGACGCCGATGTCCCGCACCCGGCTGGCCCGGTCGGCGAACTCCTTGGACTCCCGCACCGGCCGGCCGAACAGCTTCACCAGGGTCGCGCCGGGCGCCGAGAACCGCTCGGTCATCTGGGTGCTCATGGTGGCGTTGTAGTTGGCCGCCTCGCGCTCCAGCGAGGCGAGCTTGGCGCCCCTCCGCCGGGCCGGGATCACGAAGACCGGCAGCAGGATCAGCGCCAGCACGGTGATCTGCCACGACCGGCTGAGCATCACCACGAGCGTGAGGACGAGCATCACCAGGTTGCTCACGACGCCGGACAGGGTGTCGCTGAACGCGCGCTGCGCGCCGATCACGTCGTTGTTCAGCCGGGAGACCAGCGCACCGGTCCGGGTCCGGGTGAAGAACGCGATGGGCATCTTCTGGATGTGGTCGAAGACCGCCGTGCGCAGGTCCAGGATCAGGCCCTCACCGATCCGCGCCGACAGCCAGCGGGTGAACAGGCTGATTCCGGCCTCGGCGACGGCGATCAGCGCGATCAGTCCCGCCAGCCACATCACGGTGCTGACCGTCTTGCCGTCGACGATGGCCTCGACCACCTCGCCGGCCAGCACCGGCGTGGCGACCGCCAGCACGGCAGCCGCCGTGCTGAGGACGAGGAAGGCGATCAGCAACCGCCGGTGGGGCCGCGCGAAGACGAGGATCCGCTTCAGCGTCGCCTTGGAGAAGGGACGTTTCTCTTCCTGCGCGTTCATCGCGTGGTACAGCGAGTTCCACGCGGTCATTTCCATGCTCACGGCGGTGCTCCGGGGTCGCTCGGTCGGCCAGGGTGTGCCGATGGTCTCGTGGACCACCGACACTTTCCGATGACGCTAGAACCTCGACCATGCTTGAGGTCAAGACGGCGTCTTACTGGGTACGCTGTACGGGGTAGTCGATGGAGTGTAGTCCGGTCGGGGAGAATTGCGCACATGAATTCCGAGTACAGCGGTGCCGGCGATCCCGCGAAGAGCCTGGAGCTGCTCTGGGGACTGCAGTCCAGGCCGACCCGCGGGCCGAAACCCGCGCTCACGGTCGACCGGGTCTGCGCGGCCGCCGTACGGATCGCGGACGCGGAGGGCCTGGCCGCGCTGTCGATGCGGCGGGTGGCCGAGGAACTCGGCGTCGGCGCCATGACGCTGTACCGGTATGTGCCTGGCAAGGCCGAGCTGCTCGATGTGATGCTCGACAGTGTGTACGGCGAGTTCCCGCGCCGCCCGGTCGACGGCGACTGGCGGGCCAAGCTGGAAGAGGTCGCGCTGGAGAACCGCGAGCTCTACCTGCAGCACTCGTGGCTCCTGTACGTCGCGAGCAGCCGGCCGCCGCTCGGGCCGGGGCTGATGGCGAAGTACGAGTACGAGCTGGAAGCGGTCGAGGGGATCGGGCTGAGCGATGTGGAGATGGACGCCGCGGTCGCGCTGGTCAACGGGTATGTGCACGGCGCCGTGCGGAGTGCTGTGGACGCCAAGCAGGTGATCCAGTCGTCGGGTATCACTGACAAGGACTGGTGGCTGGCGCACGAGCCGCTGCTCGAGAAGATCGGCGACGCGCAGAAGTTCCCCCTCGCGAGCCGGGTCGGTACGGCGGTCGGCCAGGAGTTCGATGCGGCGTACGACTCCGAGCACGGGTTCGCCTTCGGGCTGGCCCGTGTGCTGGACGGGATCGAGGCGCTGCTCGACGGGCGCTGACGAACCGCCGGCTAATGCAGTTGTGAGTGAGTACTCACTCAGTTAGTCTCGGCCGGGTGAGTCCACGAGCGACCCCGATGCCGCCCGACGAGCGCCGTGCCGCGATCGTCGCCGCTGTGCTGCCCCTGCTGGAGGAGTACGGCACCGATGTCAGCACCCGGCAGATCGCCGAGGCGGCCGGTGTCGCCGAAGGCACGATCTTCCGCGCGTTCGGCAGCAAGGACGCGCTGATCGACGCCGTGATCGGCTCGGCCTTCGAGTCCGGGCCGCTGATCGCGGCGCTCGCGCAGATCGACCGGTCGCTGCCGCTGCGGGAACGGCTGATCGCCTCCGTCGAGGTGAGCCAGTCCCGGCTGCGCAGCGTCTTCCGGCTGCTGCTGACGATGCGGATGCACCGGCCGCCGGACTGGAAGAGCGACCCTGACGAAGAGTTGCGTCGCAAGGCCGAGGCGGAGCGGGCCAGTGCCGTGTTCGTCGACCTGATCCGGCCCGACGCCGAAGCGCTGCGGTTCTCGCCCGAGGACGTCGCGCACCGGATCCGGATGATCACCTTCTCCGCGACCCACCCAATGATTTCGGACGGTCGGCCGATGACCGCCGAGGAGATCGTCGACTTCGCACTCGACGGTGTCCGCCTTCACCACCTTGGGGATCTCTGATGCTACTTCGCCTGTTGCGCACGCACCTGCGTCCGTACGCCGGCAACCTGTCCCTGGTGGTCGTCCTGCAGTTCGTCGGGACGATCGCCTCCCTCTACCTGCCCAGCCTGAACGCCGACATCATCGACAACGGCGTGGCCACCGGAGACACCGGCTACATCGTCCGCACCGGTGGCTGGATGCTCGGGGTCAGCCTGGTGCAGATCGTCTGCACGATCGTCGCGGTGTACTTCGGCGCCAAGACCGCGGCGCTGTTCGGCCGCGACGTCCGGGCGGCCGTCTTCCACCAGGTCGGCAGCTTCTCCGCGCGCGAGGTGAACCAGTTCGGCGCGCCGACGCTGATCTCGCGCAGTACCAACGACGTCACCCAGGTCCAGATGCTCGTGGTGATGTCGACCACGATGCTGGTCGCCGCGCCGATCACCATGGTCGGTGGAATCGTTGCCGCGGTCCGCGAGGACGTCGGGCTGTCCTGGCTGGTCGCTGTCGCCGTACCGCTGCTGGCCGCCTCGATCGGCCTGATCGCCAGCCGGATGGTGCCGCAGTTCCGCAAGATGCAGGTCAACATCGACAGCGTGAACCGGGTGCTGCGCGAGCAGATCACCGGCATCCGCGTGGTCCGGGCCTTCGTCCGCGAGCCGCACGAGACCGAGCGGTTCGGCGAGGCCAACACGAACGTGACCGACACCGCGATCCGGGCCGGCCGCCTGATGGCACTGGTCTTCCCGGTCGTGATGCTGATCCTGAACGCGTCCAGCGTCGCCGTGCTCTGGTTCGGTGCCTCCCGGGTGGAGAGCGGGGCCATGCAGGTCGGCCAGCTGACCGCCTTCATCAGCTACCTGATCCAGATCCTGTTCTCGGTGATGATGGCGACCTTCGTGATGATCATGGTGCCGCGGGCCTCGGTCTGCGCCGACCGGATCACCGAGGTGCTGAACACCGACTCCTCGGTCCGCCCGCCGGTCACGCCGATCGGCACCTTCACCGGGCACGGCGAGCTGGTCTTCGAGAACGCCGGCTTCCAGTACCCAGGTGCGGCCGAGCCGGTCCTCCGGGACGTGACCTTCTCGGCGGCTCCCGGGCAGACGACCGCGATCATCGGTAGTACCGGCGCGGGCAAGACGACGCTGCTGTCGCTGGTGCCGCGGCTGTTCGACGCGACCGACGGCCGCGTGCTGGTCGACGGCGTCGACGTCCGGGAGATCGATCCGGAGCAGCTCTGGAAGCGGATCGGGCTCGTTCCGCAGCGGCCGTACCTGTTCTCCGGCACGGTCGCGAGCAACCTGCGTTACGGCAACCCGGAAGCGACCGACGAGGAGCTCTGGCACGCGCTGGAGATTGCCCAGGGCAAGGACTTCGTCGAGGCGATGCCGGAGCAGCTGAACGCACCGATCGCCCAGGGCGGGACCAACGTCTCGGGTGGTCAGCGGCAACGCCTGGCGATCGCGCGGGCACTGGTCCGCCAACCGGAGATCTACCTGTTCGACGACTCGTTCTCGGCGCTCGACCTGTCCACCGACGCCCGGTTGCGGGCGGCGCTGGCACCGGTCACCGCCGATGCGTGCGTGGTGATCGTCGCCCAGCGGGTGTCCACGATCATCGGCGCCGACCAGATCATCGTGCTCGAGGACGGCGCGATCGTCGGCAAGGGCACCCACGAGGAACTGCTGGACAGCTGTCCGACGTACCTCGAGATCGTCGAGTCCCAGCGGTCCGCGGAGGAGGCAGCATGAGCGAGCGAAGCGAGCGACCAACAAGCACAGCCGACATCTCGCTCATGCCGGATCCGAGCGCCAGCGAGGTGGAGGCATGAGCGACACGAAGACTGCGGCCGCCGACGAGCCCACCGAGGGTGGTGGCGCCGTGACGGTGAAGGCGACCGAGCGGCCGACGGCCAGTCGCGGGTTCGGGCCTCCGGGAGGCATCCCGGGGGACAAGTCGATGAACTTCGGGCCCTCGGCCAAGCGGCTGCTGCGCCGGCTGCGGCCGCACCGGATCCAGGTGGCCGGCGTGATCCTGCTCGCGATCGCGAGTGTCGGGCTGTCCGTGCTCGGGCCGAAGCTGCTCGGCCGGGCGACCGACATCATCTTCGCCGGCGCGATCGGCAAGCCGCTGCCGCAGAACCTGAGCAAGGAGCAGGTGATCGAGGGCCTGCGGGCCCAGGGCAACAACCGGTTCGCCGACCTGCTCGGCGGGATCGACCTGATCCCGGGCGTCGGCATCGATTTCGATGCCCTGCGCAACGTCCTGCTCCTGGTACTCGGTCTGTACGTCGGTGCCTTCTTCCTGTCCTGGATGCAGGGCTACATCCTGAACGGCGTGGTGCAGCGGACGGTCTTCGAGCTGCGCGGCGAGGTCGAGGACAAGCTCAACCGGCTGCCGCTCAGCTACTTCGACGGCGCGCCGCGCGGTGAGCTGCTCAGCCGGGTCACCAACGACATCGACAACGTGTCGACCAGCCTGCAGCAGACGCTGAGCCAGTTGCTCACCTCGCTGCTGACGGTGATCGGCGTGATCACGCTGATGTTCGTGGTCTCGCCGCTGCTGGCGCTGATCGCGCTGGTGACGATCCCGGTCTCGATGATCCTGACCGCGCTGATCGCGAAGCGCTCGCAGGCCCGGTTCGTCGCCCAGTGGCGGCACACCGGCGCACTGAACGCGCAGATCGAGGAGGCCTTCACCGGGCACGAGCTGGTCAAGGTGTTCGGCCGGCAGAAGGAGATCGAGGCGAGCTTCGCGGCCAAGAACGAGGAGCTGTACCAGGCCTCGTTCGGGGCGCAGTTCATCTCCGGCCTGATCATGCCGTCGATGATGTTCATCGGGAACGTGAACTACGTGGTGATCGCCGTGATCGGTGGCCTGCGGGTGGCGTCGGGCACGATGTCGCTGGGCGACGTCCAGGCCTTCATCCAGTACTCGCGGCAGTTCACCCAGCCGCTGACGCAGGTCGCCTCGATGGCGAACCTGCTGCAGTCCGGGGTCGCCTCGGCCGAGCGGGTCTTCGAGGTGCTCGACGCCGAGGAGCAGGTGCCGGAGGACGCGACGCCGGAGAAGGTGACCGACGCGCACGGGCGGGTCGAGTTCGAGCACGTGTCGTTCTCGTACAAGCCCGACGAGCCGCTGATCAGCGACCTGTCGCTGGTCGCCGAACCGGGGATGACGGTCGCGATCGTCGGCCCGACCGGGGCCGGCAAGACGACGCTGGTCAACCTGGTCATGCGGTTCTACGAGCTGAACGGCGGCCGGATCACGCTCGACGGCGTCGACATCACCGAGCTGACCCGGCACGACCTGCGGTCCCGGATCGGGATGGTCCTGCAGGACACCTGGCTGTTCGGCGGGACGATCCGCGACAACATCCTCTACGGCAACCTGAACGCCACCGAGGAGGACATGCTCGCGGCGGCCAAGGCGACGTACGTCGATCGCTTCGTGCACAGCCTGCCCGACGGCTACGACACGGTGATCGACGAGGAAGGCAGCAACGTCAGCGCCGGTGAGAAGCAGCTGCTCACCATCGCGCGGGCGTTCCTGGCCGACCCGCAGCTGCTGATCCTCGACGAGGCCACCAGCTCGGTCGACACCCGCACCGAGGTCCTGGTCCAGCGCGCGATGGCAGCCCTGCGGTCCGATCGCACCAGCTTCGTGATCGCCCACCGCCTGTCCACCATCCGCGACGCCAACCTCATCCTCGTGATGGAGAACGGCTCCATCGTCGAGCAGGGCACCCACACGGAGCTCCTGGCCGTCGACGGCGCCTACGCCCGGCTCTACAACGCCCAGTTCACCGCCGCGGTCGTCGACCACGACGGGGAACAACCGGCCCCGGCGCCGGTCCCCGGCGTACCGACCAGGGCAGATCTCCTGGCCGACGACGAGGACGAGTCAGCCCTCACGCCGTGACCGACCGCAGGCGCCGCCCACCCCGGGCGGCGCCTGCCGGCGTACCTGTGGACAACTTCCGACGGGGCGCGGCCGGATGTGGCGTACTGGATGCATGACGACAGACGAGCCGGACTTCGCCCACCGGCAAGGCATCGCGGCCGCCCGGCGCGTCGGCGCGAAGGTCGGTCTCACCGCCGGCGACGACTACCAGACCCTGTACGACGCCTACCGGACCACCTACGCGTACCAGGCGCCGCTGGTCGTCCGGATCGCCGACGACATGCTCGCCGACCAGCGGGCGGAGGCGGGGACCGACCGGGTCGTGGCGCTGGGGCGCGACGGGCACAGTTTGGCGGTCGCGATGCGCCGGCTCGACCCGGCGTTCTACCGCAGGCACGTCTCGGACGTGGTGGTTTCTCGTGCCCTGACGGAGAACGCACTTCAGGACCTCGAGCGCCAAGGTGCTGACTTCCCGCTGGTCCATGCCTTTCGACGCGTGGCGTCGCGGGTCGACCCCGCCCACACTGTCGGCGGATTCCGGGTCCTGACGGAGTACCTGTTGTCCCGCGGGGTGCCCGTCGGTCGGCCGGGCAGCCGGGTGACGGTGCTCGACACGAGTTTCAAGGGGACCGTGCAGGAGCTTCTCGCGGCGATCTACCCGGAGACGACCTTCAGGGGAAGGTACGCGTTTCTCGGCGAGTCGCCGGACGACCCGCATCCGGGGAGCAAGCAAGGCTACGAGGTGCACCTGCGGGCGGGGGAGACACGGCAGGGGCGGCCGTTCTACGTGTTGCCCGCGGACGAGTCGAAGACTTTCGGGCACGTGCTCGGGATCAACGCTGTCGAGGAGCTGTTGGACGGCCCGCTGACGAGTCCGGTCAGGATCGACAGGTACGGACCCGTGCAGACCGCCCAACGGAAGCAGCCCGACCTGCTGTACGGGCTGAGCCGAGGACGGATCTCGCCACGGCTGCGGCCGTTGCCTGTGCGCGAGGGCGTGAAGCTGGTCAACCTGCGGGCTGTTGCCGACCGCGCCGGGTACGCCGCGGCGGTGCGCGACACGGGCGGGAACTACCGCGCCGGTCTGGAGGCAGGTGTCCAGCGGTTCCGCTCCGAGCTTCGGGCGTGGATCAGGGGAGGGGAGACCGACGCAGGGCTGCAGGAGCAGCTCGATGCCTTCGTGCACCGGTCCGACTTCCGGCACGCCGAGCGGCTCGGCCGGGCGCTGGAGCGAGCCCGGTTGCCGGAGCAGGGCACGGCCGCGATCTGGGCCGGCTACGACCACTGTGCGAGCGATGACGACAAACGGGTGTTCGTACAGAATGTTCTCAACGCGATCCAGACAGGTGGAGGTACGGATGGGCGAGGGCCGCGACCAGGAACGGGATCCGGGTCAGGACGAGGACCCGATCCAGGAGTGGCTCGCGATGGTGGGGACGGACGAGATCCTCTTTGAGGGCGAGGAAGACTCGTTCGGTGGGCCGCCGCCCTCGCTGGGGCCGCACCCGGTCGCGTTCGCGCCGATGATCGTCGACACGGACGCGGGTGGGGATCCGGACGACTCGGTGGCGATTGTGGCGGCGGCTCGCAGTGTGCCGGAGCTGGCGTTGGTGGTGACCAGCGACGAGTACGGCGGGGAGCGGGCGCGGTTCGTGCGGCACCTGCTGGATCTGGCCGGGCGGCCGGAGGTGCCGGTGGTGGCCGGGGCGGAGCTGCAGGACGATCCGTTGTACTTCGTGGACGGGCTGTTCCCGCAGGACGTGCCGAAGCAGAGCGAGGATCTGCTGGGCGCGGTGGAAACGGTGTGTGCGTCCACGCCGGGGCCGGTGCGGTGGGTGGGGATGGGGCCGCTGTCGAACCTGGCCGCACTGCAGGAGGCCCGGCCGGAGCTGGTGGCGAAGATGGTCGTGACGCAGATGGGTGGTGCGGTCAACTACCGGGATCCGTCGCGCGCCGAGCACAACTTCCGGATGGACCCGGCGGCGGTGACCCGGATGCTGCCGGTGCTGGAGCTGTCCGTGCCGACGTTCGTGGTGTCGGAGGTGACCTTCAACCCGGCGATGGAGATCCTGCCGGCGTCGCCGATCTACCGGAAGTGGACGGAGGCGGGCAGCCCGCCGTGGGCGCCAGTACTGCGGGCACACCTCGACCGATGGATGCAGCGGTACCCGGCCTCGATGCAGCACGACTCGCTGACACTGGCCGCCGCGGTGCTCTGGCCGGGGGTCCGCTTCGTGCGGGAGCGGGTCGCGCTGGACCCGCTCGCCCGGATGACAGTCGATGCCGAGGGCATCGAGATCGCGCTGTCGATCGGCGCGGACTACGAGTCCTTCATGGGGTGGCTGGAAGCCCGGGTCACCTGACGGTCCGCGGCCGGCACCTTCGATTCACGCGTTCAGGTCCCGGCTTGGTCCGACTCGCAGACGCAGAGTTGAAGTGCCGCCTCCGAGGTGAGTGGTCCACCGGACCAGTCGCCGAAGCGGTCGGCGAGGCGGAGGCCGCCGAGTGAGAGGAGCAGCGGCAGCTCCTGCGGGAAGATGCTGCGCATCTCGAGGGGTGCGATGACGAAGTCGGGCTCGGAGTCGGTGGAGAGGTACCACGTTCCGCGGGTGACCTGGGCGGGTGCGTCGTAGGTCTCGGCGACGTCGACGCTGATGGTTCCACGATCGGGATCCGTGAACGACAACGACTCCCGGGTACGCCGTACGCCGTCGGCCTCGGCCAGGAGGCGGACGCTCGGGTTGAAGACGTCGAAGACGAACCGTGCTCCAGGAGCCAGGTGCCGTCGCACTGACCGGAAGCAGCTCACCAGGTCCTCGGCCTTCTGCAGGTGCAGCAGGGAGTTGGCCGTGATGAACACGAAGTCGAAGGTGCGGCCCAGATCGAAGGCCCGCATGTCGCCCTGGATCCACTCCACGGCGACGCCGCGCTCGGTCGCCTTGCGCTGCGCCTGCGCAAGCATGTCCGGAGAGAGGTCCACGCCGACGCACGGATGTCCGTCGGATGCGATCGGGATCAGCTTCTGCCCGGTTCCGCAGCCGAGTTCCAGTACGCGCCCGCCTTGCCGGTTGGCATGAGCCCGGTAGAAGTCGACGGCGGGCCCGCCGCCCGGGAACATCAGGTCGTACAGCCTCGCGTGTGAGTAGAACACGTCACTCATGAGGCGCCTCTTTCTTTGTGGACTCGACCATGCTGGCATCCATCCGGGCCCAGCGCTTGTCATTTCTTCCCGAAGGCAACGTGGTCAGTGCGGGACGGTGAGGACGAGTTTGCCGACGTGGGTGCCCTTGTCGAGTTGGGTGTGGGCTTCGGCGGCCTGGTGGAGGGGGAAGGTGCCGGCGATGACCGGGGTGAAGGCGCCGGTGCGGAGGCCGGCGGTGATGAAGGCTCCGGCTCGGGCGAGGCGGATCGGGTCCCGGCTGGTTTCGTGCATGCTGAAGGAGCGGATGGTGAGGGCCGGGAGGCCCAGGTCGACACCGGGGTACGGCGTGGGTTCGCCGCTGAGGGCGCCGCAGACGAGGACCGTTCCTTCGGGGGCGACCAGGCGGGCGAGGTCGGTGAGGCCCGGGCCGGTTACGGCGTCCAGGACCATGCGGACGCCGTGGTTGTTGGTGAGGTCAGTGACCTGGTCGGCGACGTGGCCGGTGATGACGTGGGTGGCGCCGTGGGCTTCGAGTGCGGTTGCTTTGCTCGCCGTACGGGTGTGGGCGATCGTGCGGACGCCCAGGTGGTTGGCGACCTGGATGATCGCCAGGCCGACGCTGCTGGCAGCGGCGTTGAGGAGGACGGTGTCGCCGGGACGGACGTTGCTCTCGACCAAGGCGCCGTACGCCGTGAGGAAGGCCATCCAGGTCGCTGCTCCGGTGATCGCGTCGATCGTGTCGGGGCGACGGACCACGGCCGCGGCGGGGACGACGGCGCGGTCGGCGTACAGCGGGTAGTCGTTCTGGGAGAACGCCGGTACGACGCTGACGCGGTCGCCGGGACGGAGGCCGCTGACGCCGGGGCCGACGAGTTCGATCTCGCCGGCGGCCTCGGAGCCGAGGCCGGCGGGGAAACGGCGGACGGGCTCGATGTAGTGGCCGCCGCGGAAAAGGGCCTCGGCGCGGTTGACGCCGATCGCCTCGACGCGGAGGCGCACCTCGCCGGGGCCGGGCTCGGCGAGCGGATGCTGCTGCATCTGCAGCACTTCCGGGCCGCCCAGCGCGTGGAATCGCACGACTGTTGCCTGCTCGCTGGTCACGCGATCCAGTGAAGCGAGAAGTTTGATGGCTGTCAAACTATGATGGGTGTCGTACTATGGGGGTGTGAACGACGCTCGGATTCCACCGCACCCGGAGCTTGGGGACATCGCGCTGCAGCAGGTGCTGGAGGCGATCGTCGATCCCGTCCGGCGGAGCATCGTGACGCAGCTGGCGCGGTCGACGGACGACATCAAGTGCGGTGGGTTCGACCTCGCAGTGAGTACGTCGACGGCCACGCATCACTTCAAGGTGCTGCGGGAGGCCGGGCTGATTCGTCAGTACTACTTGGGGACGTCGCGGTTGAACACGTTGCGGCGTGAGGAGGTGGACCGGGTGTTCCCGGGGCTGCTGGACTCGGTCGTCGCTGCCGAGTCCAGGCAGGAAACGCGGAAGACGGCGGGCGTCTCGCGAGGCGCCGTACGGCCGTAGTTCGACGGGTATCGCCGCCGCAGGCCGACAGGACTACGCGCCGCGGCTGAGCCGGCGTACGGCGAGCTCGGCTAGTAGGGCCGAGCCGTCGGGGACGACCGTGTCGTCGAAGTTGGCCAAGGGGGAGTGGTTGTCGGCGGCCGCGTCGGGGTCGGGGCCGGCGCAGGCGCTGAGGTTGAGGTAGACGCCGGGGATCTCGTTGAGGACGTAGGAGAAGTCCTCGGCGCCGCAGCGCGGGTTGGGGCGTTCGCGGAAGCGGTCGGGGCCGAAGAGGTCGACGATGGTGTCGCGGGCGAAGCCGTGCTCGTCGGGGTTGTTGACCGTCACCGGGTAGCCGATCTGGTAGTCGACCTCGGCGGTCAGGCCGTGGGCGGCGGCGATCGACTCGACCAGCTGGGTCGAGGTCCGCTGCACCTTCGCGCGGGTCTGTTCGGAGAACGTGCGGACCGTCGCGTCGAAGAACGCGTCGTCCGGGATGATGTTCTCCTTCGTGCCGCCCGCGATCCGCCCGACGGTGAGCACGACCGGGTCGAACACGTCGAACTGCCGGGTGATCATCATCTGCAGTGCGGTGACCAGTTCGCAGGCGACCGGGATCGGGTCCTTGCCGCGGTACGGCGTGGAGCCGTGCGTGCCCGCGCCGACGACGCGGACGTGCAGCTGGTCGGCCGCGGCCATGAACGAGCCGGGCTTGCTGCTCCACATGCCGAACGGCTGGCCGGCGGAGCCGACGTGCAGGCCGTACGCGTAGTCCGCCCGGCGACCGGCGGCGTCGAGCACGCCCTCGCGGATCATGATCGGCGCGCCGCCGGAGGTCTCCTCGCCGGGCTGGAACATGAACACGACGTCGCCGGCCAGTTGGTCGCGCAGCGCGTGCAGGATCTTCGCCGCTCCGAAGAGGCCCGCGACGTGCAGATCGTGGCCGCAGGCATGCATCATGCCGGGGTGCTGGGACTTGAACGGTACGTCGGTCCGCTCGGTGACCGGGAGTGCGTCCATGTCGCCGCGGAGCAGGACGACCGGGCGGACGCCGTCGGTCGGCGCGGTGCCGCGCAGGACGGCGGTGACGGAGGAGAGCTCCTTGCCGAGCGTGATCTCCAGGTCGAGGCCGACGAGCGCTTCGAGGACGAGTGCCTGCGACTTGGGCAGGTCGAGGTCGTACTCCGGGACCTGGTGCAACGCGCGGCGCAGCGCGACGATCTCGGGCCGGAACTGCTCGGCGAGCACCCGGGTCGCGCCCGGCTCGGCGCCTTCGGCGCCCTTGCGCTGGAGAGAAGCGGGGGAGGGAGAGCCGGCCGCGGCTGAAGAGTCGAGCCCGGCCTGTGGGTTCTGGTCGCTCACACGGTGTCCTTCGGGCCTACGTTCAGGGCCTGCATCACCCGCTGGGCGCTGCTGCCGAGCTCTAGGAGTTCCACCAAGTCGAGCCAACGTTGCGGGTCGGCGACCTCGGTGGGCATTTCCGGGTGGTGAACGTTGACCGGGGCATCGGTCGCGACGGCGACCACCTTGGGGGCGACGTCGAGGTAGTCGCTCGCGTCGACGATCTTGCGCTTGACCGACGGGGACATCGGGGTCGACGGATCGAGGGCGGCGGCGCGGATGTCCGCCAGGCCGCCGTACGCCGTGACGAGGGACGCGGCGGTCTTCTCGCCGACGCCCTTCACGCCGGGCAGGCCGTCGGAGGCGTCGCCGCGCAGCGTGGCGAAGTCGGCGTAGCGGTTGGCGGGGATGTCGTACTTGGCCAGCAGCGCCTTCTCGTCGTACACCTCGGCCCGGCCGACGCCCTTGGCGGCGGTGTAGATGACGCGGACGCCGCGCGAGTCGTCGATCAGCTGGAACAGGTCGCGGTCGCCGGTGACCACGTCGACCGGCATCGTCGCCCGGTGCGACAGCGTGCCGATCACGTCGTCGGCCTCGTGGTCGGGCGCGCCGGCGATGGCGATCCCGAGCGAGTCCAGGCAGGCGCGGATGAACGGCACCTGCACCTCCAGCCGGTCCGGCACCTCCTCGACCTGCTCGCCACCGGCCGCGACGTACTCGACCCGCTGGGCCTTGTACGACGGGATCAGCTCGACCCGCCACGACGGACGCCAGTTGTCGTCCCAGCAGGCGACCAGGTGGGTCGGGTGGTGGTTGTCGACCAGCCGCGCGATGAAGTCGAGCAGCCCGCGGATCGCGTTCGTCGGCGTACCGTCGGCGGCCTTCATCGTGTCGGGCACTCCGAAGAAGGCGCGGAAGTACAGTGACGCAGTGTCGAGCAGCATCAGCCGCTGCCCGCTACCAGAACCAGTCTCAGCCATGGGGTGATGCTTTCATGCCGGGGGCCCGGGGCAGTAGGGTCTCCAGCGTGGAGGACCTGGATCGCAAGATCGTCGCGCTGCTGGCGTCGGACGGGCGGATGAGTTTCACCGATCTCGGCAAGGCGACCGGCCTGTCCACGTCGGCCGTGCACCAGCGGGTCAAGCGCCTGGAGCAGCGCGGCATCGTCCTGGGGTACGCGGCAACGATCGACCACACCGCGCTCGACCTTCCGCTGACCGCGCTGATCTCGATCCGCCCGATCGACCCGTCGCAGCCCGACGACTCACCCGAGCGGCTGCGCGAGGTCCGCGAGATCGAGTCCTGCTACTCCGTGGCCGGCGACTCCAGCTACGTGCTCATCGTCCGCGTCGCTTCCCCCGGTGCCCTAGAGGACCTCCTGGCGACCATCCGGGCCCGCGCGAACGTCTCCACGACGACCACGATCGTCCTCAGCACGCCGTACGAACGCCGCCCACCAGCCCTGTAGACGCTAGGTCTTCTGCGCCATGAACGCCGCGTATCCCCGCCCCGGCGTACTGCCCGGCTCGGTCAGCAAAGAAGTGACGGTCAGCCCGGCGCCGGCCAGCAGCTCGGTGATCACCTCAGGCCGGTACAAGTACGCCGTGTAGCTGACGGCAACGCCGTACGCCTTCTCCGGCTGCAGCGTCTCGTCCTGCCCGGAGTGCGTCCCGATCAGCACCCGCCCACCCGGCCGCAGCACCCGCGCGAACTCCGTGAACAGTCCCGGCAGCTCTTCGCGCGGAATGTGGAACGTCGAGTACCACGCGAGCACGCCGCCGAGCTCGCCGTCCTTGAACGGCAGGTCGGTCATCGACCCGACCGCGAACGTCACGCCCGGGTAGTTCTTGCGCGCCAGCTCGACCATCTTCGGTGACAGGTCGAGCCCGGAGATGTCGCAGCCGACGGCCTTCAGGAAGCCGGTGGTCCGGCCGGCGCCGCAGCCGAGGTCGACGATCGGGTCGCCGGTCAGTTCCGCGAACGCCGTCAGCATCGCCCGCTCGATCGGGTTCCCGGCCATCCGGTCCTTCACCAGCTCGTGGTACGCGTCCGCGACGTTGTCGTACGACGACCTCGTGGCGGCAAGGTGTTGGGTCACCGCGACAGATTAGTGGCTCCCCGTAGCGGCCTTGACACGGACTCTTCCACCGGTGCCGCTGACCCCTGTGCGGCGGCACCGGCGGAAGCGGATCAGACGACGGGCAGCAGCTTCTGCGCCTCGGCTGCGGCGCGGGAAGCAGCGGCCTGCTCGGTGGCGGCGGCGATCGAGTCGCCGGCGTGGGTGCGCCACCAGTCCTGGCCCTCGGTGGGCAGCGTGTCGATCGGGTCGTAGTACTCGTAGGTGCGGTTCAGCGCCTCGGGGTCCTGCTGCTCGATCCCGGTCCGGTAGTTCTTCTTCCAGTACGAGATGCCGCGCACCTCGTCGTACTCGGACAGCTGGTGCACCCAGCGCTTGCCGACGTAGGGGACGTCGCAGACGATCCGCGGCGTCGCGAAGCCCGGCAGGTAGCCGAGGATGCCGTGCTGCAGGTGCTGCGCGTCCTTGACTGAGACCCGCCAGTGCTCGGAGAACGGGATCATGTCGCACATGTAGAAGTAGTACGGCGTGATGGTGGCGCCGTCGAGCAGCGCGAAGCACAGGTCGAGCAACTGCGGCACCGAGTCGTTGACGCCGCGCATCAGCACGCCCTGGTTGCGGACGTCGCGCAGGCCGGCCTCGAACATCGCCTTGGTCGCCTCGGCCACCAGCGGCGTCACCGACTGGGCCGCGTTCACATGGGTGTGCATGGCAACCATCACGCCACGCTGCCGGGCGATCGTCGCGACCCGCTCGACGCCGCTCCGCACGTCGTCGGACAGCCAGTGCTGCGGCATCCCCATCAGCGCCTTGGTGGCCAGCCGGATGTCGCGGATGTTCTCGATCTCCAGCAGGCTGGTCAGGAACGCCTCCAGCCGCGGCCAGGGCATGTTCGCCACGTCGCCGCCGGACACGACGACGTCCCGGACGCCGGGGTTGCGGCGCAGGTAGTCGAGCATGTCGTCGAGCCGCTGCTGCGGCTTGATCGTGAACTTCAGCTTGTCGATCACCGGCGTCGAGTTGCCGACCAGGTCCATCCGGGTGCAGTGCCCGCAGTACTGCGGGCAGGTGGGCAGCACCTCGGCCAGGACCTTCGTCGGGTAGCGGTGGGTCAACCCCTCCGTGGCCCACATCTCGTGCTCGTGCAGCGAGTCGCGCGTCGCGTGCGGGTGCGACGCCCAGTCCGTCCGGCGGTCGGTGAACATCGGCAGCATGTAGCGGCGGACCGGGTCCGCGTAGAACGCCGCGGTGTAGTCATCAGCGCCCTGAGGGACGATCGTGTTCAGCATCTGCGGCGGGAGCAGCATCGACATCGTCGCGCGCTCGGCCTGGTCGCGGCTCAGGTCCTCGTAGACGCGCTCCTCGAGCAGGTCGCCCATCACGTCGCGCAGCTGCTTGACGTTCTTGACGCAGTGCGAGCGCTGCCACTGGACCGAGCGCCACTCCTCGGCCGTGACGTCCTTGAAGCCCGGCATCCGGGTCCAGTCGGGCTCGACGAGCTCCGCCCGGGCGTAGGCGTACGGCTGGCCGTCGGCGACGGTCAGCTCCGGGCTGATCAGATCGGTCACAGAAGTCCTCCGGGGGCTCCACGGGCGATGCGGTCTCATGTGAGGATAGCGATAGAACTTCCCTCAGATCCAACAGTATGCCGCAAGAATTCCTTTGCAGACCCGAAATCAGTAGTATTTTGTCCGGCTCACCTCGGAGCCGCGAACTTGGGAGGCAGCGTGTCGTCGAGCCCCGTCGGACTGCACCGCGTGATCGAGCCGGCCGGTGTGCTGCCGCAGGCCGCGGCCCGGCTGGACGCGCATCCCGAGCTGTGGCCGGACGAGATCCGGATCTCGGTCGAGCGGCTCAACCTCGACGCCGCGTCGTACCGGCAGTTGGCCGAGGCGCACGGACACGACGGCGAGGCCGTACGGCGTGCGGTGCTCGAGATCGTGGCGGCCCGCGGCAAGATGCAGAACCCGGTCACCGGGTCGGGCGGCATGCTGGTCGGCGTCGTCGACGAGGTCGGGCCGGAGTCGCCGCTCGGCGTGAAGCCGGGGGACCGGGTCGCGACGCTGGTTTCGCTGACGCTCACTCCGCTGCAGCTCACCGACGGGCTGCGCCGCTGGGACGGCCGCAGCGAGCAGGTCCCGGCCGAGGGACACGCGATTCTGTTCGCCCGGTCGATCGTCGCGAAGCTTCCCGACGACCTGGTTCCGGAGCTTTCGCTGGCCGTGATGGACGTCTGTGGCGCGCCCGCGCTGACCGCGCGCGTGGTGCGTGAGTATGTCGACAAAGGCATAAAGCCTGTCGTGTCAGTAATTGGCGGCGCAGGGAAATCCGGCTCGCTCGCCCTGGCCGCGGCCCGCCGGTCGGGTGCCGCCCGGACGATCGGGATCGTGCCGGTCGAGGTCGAGCGGGAGCGCCTGCAAGAGGCCGGTCTGGCCGATGTCGTCGCTCTGGCCGACGCTCGCGACCCGGTCGCGCTGGCGGCGGCGGTCGAGGAGTCCGGGGGACCGGCGGACATCACCGTGGTCTGCGTGGACGTGCCCGGCTGCGAGCACGGCGCGGTGCTCGCGACGGCGTCCGGCGGCACGGTGATCTTCTTCTCGATGGCGACCTCGTTCTCGGCCGCCGCGCTCGGCGCCGAGGGGCTGGCGGCCGACGTGACGATGCTCGTCGGCAACGGTTACGTGCCCGGTCACGCCGACTACGCGCTCGAGCTGCTGCGCTCCGAGCCGGGTGTCCGGCGACTCTTCGAGGGCCGGCTGAAGGCGGAGGGGCAGGATTAGCCCGTGCGCACACTTCTGACGAACGGTTCCGTCTACTCACCCGCCGACCCCCACGCGACCGCGATCGCGGTCGACGACGGCGTGGTCACCTGGCTCGGCGACGACAGCAGCGCGTCGTCGTACGCCGACGGCGCGGACGAGGTGATCGACCTCCAGGGCAAGCTCGTCACGCCCGCATTCGTCGACGCCCACGTCCACACCGCCCAGACCGGCGCCTTGCTGACCGGCCTCGACCTGATCGGTACGACCAGCCTGACCGAGGCGCTCGACCGCCTCGCCGCCTTCGCAGCCTCCCTGCCGGCGGACGCCGTGATCGACGGCGCCGGCTGGGACGAGACGAAGTGGCCCGAGGGCCGGCCGCCGACGGCCGAGGAGCTGGACCGCGCCGGCGGCGACCGTCGGGTCTACCTGTCCCGCGTCGACGGTCATTCGGGCGTCATCTCCTCGTCCCTGGTGAACGCTGTCGAGGGACTGCAAGGCCAGGCCGGGTACGACGCGAGCGGGCGGGTCGAGCGGGACGCGCACCACGCCGTACGGGATGCGTTGAGCGAGCTGGTCGGGCCTGACCAGCGGCTGGCCGACGCCCGCGCGGCCGTGCAGGCGATGGCGGAGCGGGGGATCGGTGCGTTCCACGAGATGGCGGCGCCGCACATCGGCCCGGTCTGGGAGCTGCCGCTGGTCCGGCAGGCGGCGGACGAATTGGGGCTCTCGGCAACCTTGTACTGGGGTGAGCTCGGCGTCTTCGACAACCTCACGCAGTACGGCCTCGCCGGGCTGGCCGGCGACCTGAACGCCGACGGCGCGCTGGGCTCGCGGACGGCCGCGCTGCGCACGCCGTACGCCGATCGCGAGGACCACCGCGGGCACGCGTACCTGACGGCCGAGCAGATCGCCGAGCACGTGATCGCCTGCACCGAGAAGGGCGTCCAGGCGGGCTTCCACTGCATCGGGGACCTTGCCCTCGACAACATTGCGCGCGGCTTCGAGCTGGCCGCCGAGAAGGTCGGTGTCCCGGCGCTGCTGGCCGCGCGGCACCGGCTGGAGCACGTCGAGATGCCGGACGCGGCCGTCGTGGCGACGCTCGCGAAGTGTGGCGTCGTGGCCAGCGTGCAGCCGATGTTCGACGGCCACTGGGGTGGTCCGGACGGCATGTACGCCGAGCGCGTCGGCGACCGCTGGGAGGGCATGAACCCCTTCGGCACGCTGCAGCGCGCCGGCGTCGTCCTGGCCTTCGGGTCGGACGCGCCGGTGACCTCGCTCGGCGGCTGGGAGGCCGTGCGGGCGGCTGCGTTCCACCGGACCGAGTCGGAGCGGATCACCGTGCGGGCCGCGTTCCAGGCGCACACCCGCGGCGGTTGGCGGGCGGCCGGGATCGACGACGCCGGTGTGCTCGCGCCCGGTACGGCGGCGACGTACGCGGTGTGGGAGATCGACGCCGACCTGGTCGTCCAGACGCCGGATCCGCGGGTCGCGGCCTGGTCGACCGACCCGGGCGCCGGCGTACCGGTGCTGCCGGATCTGAGTGACGAAGCTGTTGTGCCGAGCTGCCTGCGAACTGCTGTCGGTGGCCGGCTGGTGTACGACTCCGAAGGATGGTCCCAGTGACCCGTGCTGTGAAGAAGCTCGACCTCGACCCGGTCACCGTCCGGAAGGCGCGCAGCCTCGCGCGCAAGGCCGGCAAGCCGATCGTGAATATCGCCAAGCAGCACACGACGGTCTCGGTCGAGCGGGCCGTACTGCGGCTGGCGGGCCTGGCCGGCGCGGACTCCGAGGGCATCCCGTGGGTGAACCGGCTGGCCGACACCGTGCGGGCCGACGTCGGCCTGGAACACGGGCTGGGGCTGCCGGTGTGGGACGCGCTGGTCCGCGGCGAGGCCGAGGACCTGGCGGTGCTCGCGCAGAAGGCGGCGTCGGGCTCGGTCACGTTCCGGCTGCCGGAAGGGCGGGACGCCGTACGGGCCCGGGCCGCGGCGCGGAAGGCCGCGGCCGGCGGGATGAAGAAGGTGGACGGGCGGCGCCGCGAGCGGGACCGGCTGATCGCCAAGCACGGCGATCCCGAGCAGCGGCCGTGGATCTACCTGATCGTTGCCACCGGCGACATCTACGAGGACATCCCGCAGGCCCAGGCGGCCGCGCGGGCCGGCGCCGACATCATCGCGGTGATCCGGTCGACCGGGCAGTCGCTGCTCGACTACGTGCCCGAGGGCGCGACCCGCGAGGGCTTCGCCGGCACGTACGCGACGCAGGAGAACTTCCGGCTGATGCGGGCCGCGCTGGACGAGTCGTCGCGCGAGCTCGGCCGCTACATCCGGCTGACCAACTATGCCTCCGGTTTGTGCATGCCGGAGATCGCGACGCTGGCCGGGCTGCAGCGGCTCGACATGATGCTGAACGACTCGATGTACGGGATCCTGTTCCGCGACATCAACCCGATCCGGACCTTCGTCGACCAGCGGTTCAGCCGCCAGATCCACGCTCGCGCCGGGATCATCATCAACACCGGCGAGGACAACTACCTGACCACCGCGGACGCCGTCGAGGCCGCCCACACGGTGACGGTGTCGCAGCTGCTGAACGAGTACTTCGCCAAGGAGGCCGGGCTCGAGGACTGGCAGCTCGGGCTCGGGCACGCCTTCGAGATCACCCCGGAGATCCCGGACTCGTTCCGGATGGAGCTGGCGCACGCGATGCTGGCCCGGCAGCTGTTCCCGGACGCGCCGCTGAAGTGGATGCCGCCGACGCGGCACATGACCGGTGACGTGTTTCGCGGCTACCTGCTGGACGGGTTCTTCAACCTGGTCGGCGCGATGACCGGGCAGGGCATCCTGCTGGTCGGGATGATGACCGAGGCCGTGGTCACGCCGTGGATCTCCGACCGCGACCTGGCCCTGCAGAACGTCCGGTACGTGTTGGGGGCCGCAGGCAAGCTTCACGAGGACTTCCACCCCGCGCCGGACGGCTTCATCGCCAACCGCGCGCGGCAGGTGCTGGCCGAGTCGATCGACCTTCTGGACCGGATCGTCGACGAGGGCCTGCTGAACGCGATCGGTGACGGCACCTTCGGGCTGATGAAGCGTCCGCAGGACGCCGGCCGCGGCCTGGAGGGCGTGGCCCGCCGGTCGGCGGCGTACTACAACCCGGCGATCGAGCTGCTCGAGGAGGCGCAGTGAGCATCATCAGGCCGTACGGCGACACCACCGGCGACGGGATGGTGCAGATGTCGTTCACGCTGCCGGTCCCGCACGACAAGCGGGCCGAGGGCGCCGCGGTGCAGCTGGCCAACAAGATGGGCATGGACCCGGCGCTGGTCGTGCACGCCAAGCCGATGGGCCCGGACTTCACCTTCTTCGTCGTGTACGGGCCGGTGAACCACCTGGTCGACACCAGCAAGGTCGAGGTGATCGAGCGCGACTACCCGCTGCTCGCCCCGAAGGACGCGAACCTCGCCATCCGCAAGGGGTTGCGCCGCCGGCTGACCGTCGTCGGCGCCTGCATCGGGACCGACGCGCACACCGTCGGCATCGACGCGATCATGAACATCAAGGGCTTCGCGGGGGAGAAGGGCCTGGAGTACTACCGGGAGCTGAAGGTGGTCAACCTCGGGGCCCAGGTCGCCGTACCGGAGCTGGTCCGGCGGGCCAAGGCTGAGAAGGCGGACGCGATCCTGGTCTCCCAGGTGGTCACCCAGCGCGAGGCCCACGTGCTGAACACCAGGGAGATGTCGGCCGCGTTCCGCGAGGCCTACCCGGAGGAGACCCGGCCGGTACTGGTTGCCGGGGGCCCCCGTTTCACCGAGCAGATGGCCGGCGACCTCGGCGTGGACCGGGTCTTCGGCCGCGGGACGACGCCGGGTGAGGTGGCCAGCTACCTGGTCGACGTACTGGTCACGAAGCGGGTCCGCACCCCGAACAGGAGAAGTGCATGAGCAAGGCCGAGGTCGGTCTGTCGGTCACCCACCGCCGGTACGTGCCGTACAGCCACGCCCACTACGCCGGGCACCTGGTCGACGGCGCGTACGTGCTCGGCCTGTTCGGCGACGTCGCGACCGAGGTCTGCATCGTCGCCGACGGAGATGAAGGATTGTTCGCTTCCTACTCCGATGTCCAGTTCTTGCAGCCTTTGCGGGCCGGCGACATGGTCGAGGTGACGGCAACGATCACGCGGGTCGGCACCCGCAGCCGGGAGCTCGGCTTCGCCGCGCACGTGGTCTGCCGGGGGCGGCCGGACAGGTCCGAGTCGGCCGCCGAGGTGCTGGCCGAGCCGCTGCTGATCACCCGCGCGACCGGAACGGTGGTTGTCCCGGTCGCGTGACATTTAGTTGCCCAGGGTAACGATCACCTTGCGTGCCGAGACGACTCTGTAACGTGACTTCGCTTTCCGGGAGCCGTTATTCCCTTGAGGACAGCCGAAAGTGTTACAACGCCTTGAAGGAGGCGGCGCAGAGGTTGACACCGCCGCTGCGAGCGAGCATCGTTTTGGGAGTCGTCAACGTTCGTTTCTCCAACGGACACACAAAGTTCGGCCACCGGATGATCCCGCGACGCTGACCAGGCCAGTGCCAGGCCTGAGTCGACGGGGGCTGAGATCGCCGGTGGACAGCCCCCCGCGGGGCAGAGGTGGAAGAGGTTCGGCGCCCAGTAGACAACAGCCGGACGGCTCGCATCCAGCGGGTCCGCCGGTTGGTCCGAAGGGCGGCCGAGCCTCTTTCCTCTCTTCGGTCGAGCGCAGCCTCTCTCTTCACCTGACAGTGGCCCATCGAGCCGCGTCGGTGCCGAAACACCATCACGACACCTCAGCGTCACCGACCGGATCTCTTCCGGGTGCTCCTACGTTGTACCGTCATGCGCACCGGCAGCTGCCGGGACGGTGAGGCGAAGGGGACCCGAGTGGACCGGTTGAAGGCTCTGGCACGGCTGGTGCCGAGGATCGTGGTGGCGGTCGGCGCGGGCGCTCTGCTGGGGCTGGCCTTCGAGCCGCACGACCACCCGTGGCTGGCCGTCGTCGCCGTGCCGCTGTTCCTGGCCGCGCTGAACGGCGTCTCGGTCAAGGGCGGCATCCTGGTCGGCGCCGGCTTCGGCATCACGTACTACGCCGTCCTGGTGCCCTGGCTCAGCGTCATCGGCGGCGACGCCGCGATCGCGCTGGCAATCCTCGAGGGCCTCTTCTACGCCGTGTTCGGCGCGCTGGCCAGTCAGGTCCTGAAGCACAAGCTGTGGATGCTGTGGATCCCGTGCCTGTGGGTCGCGACCGAGTTCGCGACCGCCTCGGTGCCGTTCGGCGGCTTCCCGTGGGGCCGGCTCGCGTGGGCGTTCTCGGACTCGCCGCTCGGCAAGCTCGCCTCGCTGGTCGGCATCGCGGGACTGAGCTTCGTGATCGCGCTGCTCGGCGTCTTCGCGTACGCCGTACTGCGCCGCAAGAGCGCTCTGGGTCTCCGCGTGGTCGCCCTGGTCGCCGGCGTGGCGATCGTCGGGGGCAGCTCGCTGATGACGCTGTCGACCGAGGGCAACGGCAAGACGATCACCGCGGCGATGGTCCAGGGCAACGTGCCGGGCAAGGGGCTGGAGTTCCTCGGCCGGGCCCGGACCGTCACCAAGAACCACCTGAACGCGACCCTCGACCTGCAGCGGCAGGTCGAGGCCGGCAGTCAGCTCAAGCCCGACCTGGTGATCTGGCCGGAGAACTCGACCGACATCGACCCGTACAAGGACGCCGAGACCCGGGCCGACATCGAGGCCGCCGTGAAGGCCGTGAACGTTCCGGTCCTGGTCGGCGCGGTGACCGAAGGGCCGGGGCCGGACGAGCGGCAGACCACCGGCATCGTGTGGGACCCGGTGAGCGGGCCGGGGCAGCGCTACGCGAAGCGGCACCCGGTGCCGTTCGGTGAGTACATCCCGTTCCGCGACCAGCTGCTGCCGTACATCAAGCGGCTGGAGATGGTCGGCCGGCAGACCGCGCCGGGCGTCGGGCCCGGCCTGATGCCGATCAACGGCGTCACGTACGGCGACCTGATCTGCTTCGAGCTCGCCTACGACAACGTGGTCTCCGACCTCGCCAAGGGCGGCGCGCAGGTCCTCGTCGTCCAGACCAACAACGCGACGTACGGCGGGACCGGGCAGCCGGAGCAGCAGTTCGCGATCACCCGGATGCGCGCGATCGAGACCGGGCGGACCGTGCTGATCGCGTCGACGTCGGGCATCTCGGGCGTCGTGCAGCCCGACGGGAAGGTCGAGCACAAGTCGGGACAGTTCGTGCCGGACGTGTACGTCGCGTCGGTGCCGGTCCGCGACGGGCAGACCCTGGCGACCCGGCTCGGCGGCTGGCCGCAGTGGCTCTTGACCGGCCTGGGGATCATGGGAGCGGTGCTGGCGCTGGCCGCGCGGCGGCGGAGCCGTCCGGCCGACCCGGGGACCCCTCCGGCCGCGACCCCCAGCACTGAGAAGGTGCCGGTCTGAGCCGATCGGTGAGGGCAGTAGGAGAGGTGCACGATGAGCAACGTGTCCGGTAGACCCACGCGCAAGACCCGAGGCCTGCCCTGGTTCGTCGCGGCGGCGTTGCTGGTGGTCCCGATCGTGGAGATCTACGTGATCATCCAGGTCGGCCAGGTGATCGGCGGCTGGCCCACGGTCGGGCTGCTGCTGGTGGAGAGCGCGCTCGGCGCGTGGCTGATCAAGCGCGAGGGCCGGCGGGCGTCCGCCGCGCTGAAGACGGCGCTGGACACCGGCCGGATGCCCGGCAAGGAGTTGGCCGACGCGGCGCTGCTGCTGGTCGGCGGCACGCTGCTGCTGACGCCGGGGTTCGTCACGGACATCTTCGGCTTCTTCTTCGTGCTGCCGTTCACCCGCCCGCTCGCGCGCCGGGTGCTGTCGGGCTTCCTCGGCCGCCGCATCGTCTCCCAGCTCGGCGGCAACCCGATCACCGGCTTCATGCCCGGCACCTACCGCCCACCCACCGCCGACCAGGCCGAGGGACAGCGGCAGCGCAACGACGACGACGTCGTCCAGGGCGAGGTCGTCGACCCGGACCGTCCACAGGACCAAGGGCGTGTCTCCTGATTCCCGCCTACTGCGCGGCACTCGGCACGGCACCTCAGCGCACTGGAGCAAAGACCACGATGGAAAAACATCGAGGCCTTCACTCCAGCACGCTGAGCTACCGCACCGAGCACCTGCTCGCTACGGCGGGAATTAGGAGACACGCCCTAGTGACCGACGTCACGGCCCGCGACACGCGCTGAGCCGGCCGGGCGGGCGCTGCGAGGGCTCCGGACACAGCGAACGGGCCGTTCCGCGACACTGCGGAACGGCCCGTTCGAGCGTGCTGTGGGTCAGGCGGTGCGCTTGCCCGTGGTGCGGGCCCGGTGCAGGTGCGCCGGGCCGATCTCGCCGTTGCGGAGCAGCTGGACGCGCTCGGCGAGCAGCTCCTCGAGCTCGGAGATGCTCCGGCGCTCACGCAGCATATCCCAGTGCGTACGAGCGGGCTTCTCCTGCTTCGGCTCCGGCTTCTCACCGGTCGAACGGGCGGCTTCGCTGCCGCAGTGAGGGCACTCCCAGATCGCGGGGACCTCGGCGTCGTGCGCCATCGTCACCTCGACCACGTGACCGCGCGGGCAGTCGTAAGTGATCATCTGGCGCGGCGCGAACTCCACACCACGGTCGTCCTCGAAGCTGACCCCACCCAGCCCCGAACCACGCAGAACGCGATTAGACATGTCAAACCTCCGAGATTTCGTCATCCGTACCAACGGTCGGCCGGTGCGGATCATTCCCATTTTGGCATGCCCGAGGCCAAGGTACGCACCTGACGAGCCCGTCGTGACCCGGTGTCATCGTGTGTTCACAGTTGACTGTGTGTCCCATACCACACTCTGAAACGAGCAGCCGCATTCACAGCCAGTTGCCAGCAAGCCAGGATCCATTCCTCAGCAAGTCTCTCTAGCGTCACGATCCATGGTTCTCCCACGCCACAAACTCCGTGGCCTCAGCCTGCTCAACGTGGCCCTGATCGCGGTGGTGCTGGTCGTTGCCGTCGCCGCCTACCTGCTGTTCTTCCGGGACGAGTCGGAGGCGGCCGGTACGACGCGCCCGAGCGTCGCCGTCGCCCGCGGCGAGGTGGTCGCGAGCGTCAGCTCGAGCGGCACCCTGCAGAGTTCCCAGTCGGCGTCACCGCAGTTCGCGACGTCGGGAACGGTGACGGCGGTGTACGTGAAGGTCGGCCAGGTGGTCGCCAAGAACGCGGCGCTGGCCAGGATCGACCCGGCGCCGGCCGAGCGGCAGGTCCGCATCGCCGAGCAGAACCAGATCGCCGCGGACAACTCCGTCGACGCGGCCTCGGAGTCGCTCGACGACGCCGAACAGGCGGCCGAGGACGCGGAGGAGGCGTCAGCGACGCCGACCACTAGCCCGAGCACGGGGGAGACGGCAGGCGCCGGCCAGGGACAGACCTCGAGCGCCGGGCAGAGCCAGGACCCGGCCATCGCCGTGACCAACGCGAAGGCGAGCCTGGCTCGGGCGAAGGCCGACAAGGAGCAGGCCGACCAGAACCTGGAGGCCGCGCAGGCGGCGGTCGCCGCGACGACGCTGCGGGCGCCGATCGCCAGCACGATCACCGCCGTGAACGGGAGTGTCGGTTCGGTCGCCGGGTCGGGGTCGAGCGGGAGCTCCGGTTCTGCCGGTGGCGGCTCGGGCTCGGGTACGGCTTCAGGCGCCACGACCTCGACCTCTACCTCAGGGTTCGTCGATCTCGCCGACCTGAAGGCCCTGCAGGTGGTCGCCGCGTTCCCGGAGGCGGACGCGATCAAGATCAAGGCGAAGCAGTCGGCGACCGTCACGCTCAACGCCGACCCGGGGACCACGTTGACGGCGACGCTGGTGTCGGTCTCGCCGACGCCGACGACCACCAACGGCGTCGTCTCGTACTCGGCGACGTTCAGCCTCGCCAAGCTCCCGGCCGGCGCGCGGATCGGGCAGACGGCGAACGTCGCCGTCCAGACCGCGAAGGCGGCGAACGCCCTCTACGTGCCGAGTACGGCGGTCGTCACGTCCGGTACGACGCACACCGTGACGCTCGCCGACGGAACGAGCCGCGAAGTGCAGGTCGGCGTACAGGGCGGGAGCTTCACCGAGATCAAGTCGGGCCTGGACGAGGGCGAGCAGGTCGAGCTGCTGCAGGGCGCGGTCGGGGCGACCGGCGCCGGACAGGGGCGGACCGGGCAGTTCCCGGCCGGTCAGGGTGGTCAGCTTCCTGGTGGCTTCGGTCAAGGCGGGCAGGGCGGAGGAGCGAACCGTGGCCGCTGACGCCCTGATCGAGATCCGGGAGGTCTCGAAGACGTACGGCGCGGGCGAGACCGCCGTGCACGCGCTGCGCGGGGTGTCGCTGCGGGTCCACGCCGGCGACTACGTCGCGGTGATGGGCTCGTCCGGCTCCGGCAAGTCGACGTTGATGAACATCCTCGGCTGCCTCGACGTCCCGAGCCGCGGCGAGTACTGGCTGGACGGCACGAACGTCGCGCGGCTGTCCGAGGACCAGCAGGCCCTGGTCCGCGGGCGCAAGATCGGTTTCGTCTTCCAGTCGTTCAACCTGATCCCGCGCACGAGTGCGTTGGCGAACGTCGAGCTGCCGCTCACGTACGCCGAGCTGCGCCGCGCGGAGCGCCGCGCACGAGCGCGCCGGGCACTCGAGCTGGTCGGGCTCGCCGACCGTGAGGACCATCGCCCGAACCAACTCTCGGGCGGTCAGCAGCAACGCGTCGCGATCGCCCGTGCCCTCGCGACCGGCCCGCGGATCCTGCTCGCCGACGAACCGACCGGCAACCTGGACGCGCACTCGACCGACGAGGTGCTCGGCCTGTTCGACGCGCTCAACGCCGAGGGCCGGACGGTCGTCGTGATCACCCACGAGGACGAGGTGGCCCAGCGGGCCCGACGGCTGGTCCAGGTCTCCGACGGCCGGATCGTCGCCGACGAGGTGACCCGCTGATGTCACCCCGCGACCTGTTCGGGGCCGCGCTGCGCGGTCTCGGCGCCAACAAGCTGCGCTCGCTGCTGACCGTGCTCGGCGTCTCGATCGGGGTCGGTGCCGTCATCGTGCTCGTTGCGGTCGGCAACGGCTCGGGCCGGGCCGTGCAGGACCAGTTGGAGGCCATGGGCACCAATCTGCTGACCGTGTCCTCGTCCGGTGGAGGCGGCGGGTTCGCGCGCGGCCAGGCCGGTCCGTCCGCGCAGCAGTACGCGCTGACGACGGACGACGCCGAGGCGCTCGCCGACGACCGCCTCGCGCCCGACATCGCTGCCGTCGCTCCGGTGATGACCAGCACCGGTACGGCGACCAACGGCGACACCAGCTACACCGTCAACCAGGTGATCGGTACGACGCCCGAGTACCTGCCGGCGACCAACACTCCGGTCGGGACCGGCCGCGCGTTCACCCAGCAGGACGTGGACTCCTCGGCCCGCGTGATCCTGCTCGGCCAGACCGCGGCGAGCGAACTGTTCACCCGCCCGGCGGCCGCGGTCGGCCAGACCGTCAAGCTCGGCGCGGTCGACTTCGTCGTCCTCGGAGTGCTGGCGAGCAAGGACAGCACCGGGTTCGCCGACCCGAACGCGGCGGTCGTCGTACCGATCAGCACCTTGCGCTCGACCCAGGCCGGGTACGGCGCCCTGAACCAGATCGTCGTCCAGGCGGCGAGCAAGGACCGGGTCGACGTCGCGCAGGCCGAGGTGACGCAGTTGCTCGCGGCAAGGCACCAGGTGCCGGCGACGCAGACGTCTCCGTTCCGGATCACGAACTCGGCGCAGATCCTGCAGACCAGCCAGGACACCGCGGCGACGTTCACCGCGCTGCTCGCGACGGTGGCGGCGATCAGCCTGGTCGTGGGCGGGATCGGCGTCACCAACATCATGCTCGTCACGGTCACCGAGCGGACCCGGGAGATCGGGATCCGCAAGGCGCTCGGCGCGCGGCGGCGGGCGGTCCTCGGCCAGTTCCTGATCGAGGCGACGCTGCTCAGCCTGATCGGCGGCGCGGTCGGCGTGGCGGCGGCGCTGGTGGTCAGCCGTTTCGAGCTGGCCGGCGTCCAGCCGGTGCTGGTGCCGTCGTCGATCGCGCTCGCGTTCGGCGTGTCCGCGGCCGTCGGGCTCTTCTTCGGCAGCATGCCGGCGCACCGCGCGGCCGGTCTCCGTCCCATCGATGCCTTGCGGCACGAATGAGAAAGGTTCGTCCATGAGCAACCAGACTCCCGACGACTTCGCCCAGATCGGGTCCGACCAGGAGGTCGAGGCGGCGCTGAGGCCGCAGAAGACGTTCAAGTTGCCGGTGGCAACAGCCGTCCTGAGCGGCGTCGTCGTACTGGCCATTGGCCTGGCCGGTGGTGCGGGGCTGCACGCGGCCTTCGCCTCCGACAGCCCGGCGCCCCAGGCCGGCCGAGGGGCCGGCGGCTACGGCGGCTTCCGCGGCCAAGGCGGGGGACAGGGTGGCGGCCCGGGCCCCGGTGCCGCGAACGCGGCGGTCGGCACGGTCGTCTCCGCGGCCGACGGCAAGCTCGTCGTGAAGACCCAGAACGGCGACGTCACCGTGAAGCTGACCGGCGACACGGCGTACGAGATCAGCAGCAAGGGGTCGGCGACGGACCTGAAGGCGGGCGAGCAAGTGGTCGTCAGCGGAGAAACGGCTGACGGGACGCTCACCGCCCGCACCGTCCGGCAGGGCGGGATCGCCGGGTTCGGACGGACCCCGAACCCGACGGCCTCGCCGCGCTAGACCAGCGTGGGCTGGGCGTTGCCGGCTTCCCTGATGCCTCGGCGCATGTCCACACGCGAGAGCAGGACCAGGCCGATCAGGAAGAACAGCCCGAGCGCGACGATCGCCGGCCGGTAGGAACCGGTGATCTGGTGGACCAGGCCGAAGACGAGGGTGCCGAGCCACGAGGTGCCGCGCTCTCCGGCCTGGTACAGGCTGAAGTACTCGGCCTCGCGGCCCTTCGGGATCAGCTGGCTGAACGCCGACCGCGAGAGCGCCTGCGTGCCGCCGAGCACGAGGCCGATCGCGACGCCCATCGCCAGGAACGGCACGATCTGCTTCTCCGGCAGCGTGAAGCCGGCGATCACGATCACCATCCACACGACCAGCCCGCCCATGATCGTGCGGTGCGACCCGTACCGGCGGGCGAACCGGCCGAAGCCGATCGCGCCGAAGAACGCGACGAACTGGACCAGCAGGATGGTCATGATCAGCACCTGGGTCTCGAACCCGAGCTGCTTCTCGCCGTACGTCGAGGAGACCGCGATGACGGTCTGGATCCCGTCGTTGAAGAACAGGTACGCGACCAGGAACAGCAGCGTCATCGGGTACGTGCGAAGGTGTTTCAAGGTCGCGCCGAGCTGGCCGAAGCTCTGCCGGACCATCGACCCGCTGCGCACCTGGACGACGCCGGTCGGCGGCCGGTTGCGCAGCTTGACGAACGGGACGAACGTGAACAGCCCCCACCACAACCCCGCGCTGAGCAGACTCAGCCGGACGGCGGTGCCCTGACTCATCCCGAGCGCGTCGTGCGCGGTCACCACGCCGAGGTTGATCGACAGCAGGATGAACCCGCCGAGGTAGCCGAACGCCCAGGCGCGCGAGGACACGTCGTCGCGGTCGTCCGGTGGCGCGATGTCGATCAGGATCGAGTCGTAGACCACCATCGACGAGCCCAGGCACAGGTTCCCGATGAACAGCAGCAACGCGCCGAGGGCCCACCGCCCGTCGGTCACGAAGACCATCGAACTCGCCGCGATCGCGCCGGCCCACGCGAACCCGCACATCAGCAGCTTCTTGCGCGGCGACCGGTCGGCGATCGCGCCGACGATCGGCAGGAACAGCGCCGAGACCAGCGTCGCGACCGTGACGACGTAGAAGGCCAGCGACCCCGGCGAGACGCCGAGGCCGAGGATCTCCAGGTTGGTGCGGCACGGGTCCTCCGTGGTCCCGACCCGGCCGCAGGCCGCCTGCTCGGCGACCGAGGTCAGGTACGGCGCGAACAGCACCGTGCCGGTGGTCGTCACGTAGCCGGAGTTCGCCCAGTCGTAGAGGCTGAAGCCCCAGTACTCACGTTTGTCGACGGCCGCCGGGGCCGACAGAAGTCCCATGCGCAGGAGTGTCTCAGGTCAAGGAGTCGTTCGGAGGGCCGATCGGTAACACTTCAGGACCTGATCACGGCCACTGCCCACGCTCGATCAGTACGTCGCGCAGCAGGTCGGTCCGGTCGGTGATGAGGCCGTCGACGCCCGCGTCGAGCAGCCGGTGCATCGCGGCCGGGTCGTCGATCGTCCAGACGTGCACCTGCTTGCCCAGGGCATGCGCCCGGCGAAGCAGTCCGGGAGTGAGGACGCGCAGGCGCCCGTACACCTCGGGGATCTGCAGGCACGCGCCCGGCGACGACAGCCGGAACGGCGCGAACCGCAGCCGGGCGATCTCGTTTTGCCCGAAGCCGGTCGCCAGCCGTGGCCCGAGCTCCCGCCGGATCCGCTGCACCCGCGCCTGGGAGAACGACGACACGCAGACCCGGTCGATCGCGCCGGTCTCCCGCAGTACGGCGGCCGCCGGCCCGACGCCGTTGTCGGCCTTGATGTCCAGGTTGAGCCGGACGTCCGGGAACTCCTCCAGCACGTCGGTGAGCAGCGGGATCGGCTCGTGCCCGTTGATCCGCGCCTGGCCGACCTCCGACCAGGGCAGCTCGGCGATCACGCCGGTCCGGTCGGTGACCCGGTCGAGCCGGTGGTCGTGGAAGGCGACGACGACGCCGTCCCTGGTCGCGTGCAGGTCGGTCTCGAGGTAGCGGTACCCGAGTTTCACCGCGTGCGCGAAGGCGCGCAGGGAGTTCTCGTAGCCGAGGTTGTCCGGGTGCAACGCGCCGCCGCGGTGGGCCATCGCGATCGGCCCCTCGTGGTCGAGGTAGGGGTACACAGGCCAGATTATGTACCGTGGTGACGGTGAAGGATCTCAGCCCCCGCCCCGACCTGTGGTCCCTCGACCCCGACGTCCTGCACCTGAACCACGGCTCGTACGGCGCTGTTCCGCGCCGCACCCAGGAGCTGCTGGCCAGGCTGCGGACCGAGACCGAGGCCAATCCCATGCTCTGGTTCCGGTCCGTCGCCGACCGGTTGACCACGAGCCGCCTGGAACTGGCCCGGTTCCTCGGCACCGACCCGGCCGGCTTCGCCCTGCTGCCGAACGCGAGCGCCGGCGTGACCGCCGCGCTCGCCGCGATCCCGATCCGGCCCGGCAGCCGGATCGTGCTCACCGACCACATCTACGGCGCCGTCCGGTACGCCGCCGAGCGGATCGCGCGCGCACGGCAGGCCGAGGTGGTCGTCGTCGAGATTCCGCTGGAGGCCGACGACGACACGGTGGTCGCGGCGATCAGCGCCGCGCTCGACGAGCGGACGGCGGCGTTGATCGTCGACCAGATCAGCTCGGGTACGGCGATGGTGTTCCCGATCAGACGGCTGGCCGAGGCCTGCGGCGGCATCCCGCTGATCGTCGACGGCGCCCACGCGCCGGCCCTGCTGGACTCACCGGCGCAGGACGGCGCCGACTTCTGGACCGGGAACTTCCACAAGTGGCCGGCCGCGCCGCGAGGCACCGCCGGTCTGGTCGTCGCCGAGAAGTGGCGGGAGGCGACCCTCCCGCTGATCGTGTCCTGGTCCGAGTACGACGAACGCCTGCCGGAACGTTTCGACATGCAGGGCACCTACGACTACGCGACCTGGATCGCGGCCGCGGAGTCGCTGCGCGTGCTCGCCGACCTCGACTGGCCGGCCCGCCGTCCGCAACTGACCACGCTGGTAGAGAACGGCGCGCAGCTCCTGGCCAAAGCGGTCGGCACCGACCTGCCCGACGTCGCGCACCCCGCCGCGACGATGCGGCTGGTCGAGATCCCGTTCGACGCGACCCGGTCGCCGGACGCGGGGGAGGCGTTCAAGATCCGGGTGTCGCGGGAGCTGAAGGCCGAGATCACGCTCACCGGGTTCGACGAGCGGATCTTCGTCCGGCTGTCCGCGCACGCCTACAACAGCCTGCGCGACTACGAACTGCTGGCCTCGCGGCTGCCGACGTTGCTCTGAATCTCGCTGAACGAGCGCTCCCCGTGCACCGCGAGCTCGGCCAGGACGGCGGCCGGGTCGCCGGCCTCGACCAGGTCGAGCAGCGTGCGGTGCCGGGCGACGTGCTCGTGCAAGTCCTCGTAGAAGTGCTCGCGGGCGTAGAGGTTGCGGGCCATGCAGAGCAGCAACTGCTGCTGCACCGACGCGTAGGCCTCTTCGAGCCGGCGGTGACCGGCGAGTGCGACCAGCGACGAGTGGAACTTGTAGCCGGCCTGGACCAGGCTGCCGCGATCCTCGGCGGAGGCGCAGCGTTCCATCTCGAGCAGGGCGTCCTGAGCGACCTTGAGCCGCTCGGTCTTCTGCACCGGCACACCTAGCTCGACCGCCAGCCGCTCCAGCGCCGAGCGCAGGGTGAGGATCTCGAAGACGTCCTGATCGGTGAGCGTGGCCACCGTCGAGCCGCGCCGCGGCCGGGTGACGATCAGTCCTTCCTGCTCGAGCACGCGCAGCGCCTCGCGCAGGGGAGGGCGGCTGATCCCGAGCTGCTCGGTGAGCCGCTCCTCGATCAACCGCTCGCCCTCGGCCAGCTCCCCGGCCAGGATCATCCGGCGGATCGCGTTGGCCGCGAGCTGCACGAGGCTGGGCGACTGCAGCTGGTGCTCTGTCATGGCGGTCATTCTTCCCTGAGATCTTGTGGGCGTCGACTATCTATTGTAGACAATAGTTCATAGACGGTGGCGGGACGGACTGGAGGCGCGTTCGTGGCCCAAGACATCAACCGCAGGACGAGCATCGGCTTCGTCGGGCTGGGCAATCTGGGTCGGCCGATGGCCGAGTCCCTGCTCCGCGACGGCTGGTCGCTGAAGCTGCACGACGAGGATCCGCGGCGCGCCGAAGAGCTGGCCGAGAGAGCGGGCGCGGCAGCGGCTGCTCAGGCGGCCGAGGGAGTCGGCACGGCAGGAGCTGCTGAGGTGGTTGCCGGGCCGGCCGAGCTGGCCGGCTGTGCGGCGGTCGCGCTGGCGGTGCCGGACGACGACGCGGTCGCCGAGATCCTCGACGAGCTGGTCCCGCTCCTGGCGGCCGGATCAGTCGTCCTCGTCCACAGCACGATCCTTCCGGCGACTGCCCGCCGGCTGGCGCTGCAGGCGGAGGTGCGCGAGATCGGGCTGCTCGACGTACCGGTCAGCGGGGGAGCGGAGCGGGCGCTCACCGGTTCTCTGACGGTGATGGCCGGAGGCAGGGGCGAGGTGCTCGAACAGGCCCGGCCGGTGCTCGATTCTGTGGCCGAGACCGTGCTGCATGTGGGGCCCTCGGGTGCCGGGGCGGCGGTGAAACTGGCGAACCAGTTGATGATGTTCGCCGCGCTGGCCGGTGTGCAGGAAGCGCTCGAGCTGGCCGGCGCGTACGGCGTACCGGAGCAAACCGTGCTCGACGCGGTGTCCACGAGCACCGGCGATTCGTGGATCACCCGGAACTGGGGCTTCTTCGACCGGGTCGCCAAGGCCTACGACGACGCCGGTACTCCCGTGCGGAACCGGCCGTGGAGCAAGGACCTGTGGGACGTCGTCGCGGCCGCCCGGGAATCCGATGTGCAGGTGCCGTTGGCGGGCCTGCTCGCGCAGCAGCTGGCCGACCAGGTGGAAGCGCACGCCCGGAAGAGCGACTCATGAAGAACACGCGGACCGGACGCGAGGGGCTGACGGCGTACCTGTTCCTGAGCCCGTGGCTGCTGGGCATCGTGCTGCTGACGATCGGGCCGATGCTCTATTCGGCGTACCTCGCCTTCACCAGCTACGACCTGCTCAGCGCGCCGCGGTGGATCGGGCTCGACAACTTCCGCCGGATGTTCACCGCCGACCCGCGGTACCTGTCGTCGGTCAAGGTGACGCTCCTGTACGTCGGGGTGTCGGTCCCGCTGCTGCTGGTCGTCTCGATGATCCTGGCGCTGCTGCTGAACAAAGGGATCAAGTTCCTCTCCGGCTACCGCGCGCTGTTCTACCTGCCGTCGCTGATGGGCGCGAGCGTCGCGATCGCGGTGCTCTGGCGGCAGATCTTCGGCAGCACCGGGCTGGTGAACCAGGTGCTCGCGCTGTTCGGCATCACCCACGGCAGCTGGGTCGGCAGCCCCGGTACGGCGTTGTGGACGATCGTGACGCTGAACCTCTGGGCGTTCGGCGCGACGATGATCATCTTCCTGGCCGGGCTGCGGCAGGTCCCGGCCGAGCTGCACGAGGCGGCCGCGGTCGACGGCGCCGGGCCGATCCGCCGGTTCTTCAGCGTCACGCTGCCGCTGATGACGCCGCTGATCTTCTTCAACCTGCTGCTCGACACGATCCACGCGTTCCAGGCGTTCACGGGGGCGTTCGTGGTCAGCCGCGGATCCGGTGGGCCGGCCGACTCGACGCTGTTCTACACGTTGTACCTGTACCAGCAGGGATTCGCCGAGCTGAAGATGGGCTACGCGTCGGCGATGGCGTGGGCGCTGGTCGTCGTCCTCGGGCTGTTCACCGGGTTCCTGTTCCTGACCGCCAAGCGCTGGGTGTACTACGGGGACGAGCGATGACGACCGTGTCGGTCGGCGCCCGCCCGTTCTTCGGCCGGCGCGCGACGCGGAACCCGCTGGTGATCGGTCTGCTGCGGCACGCGCTGCTGATCGGCGTACTGATCGTGATGCTGTACCCGGTCGTGTGGATGGTCGCGGCGTCGTTCCGGCCGTCGGCCGAGGTGATGAACAGCCTCGGGCTGTTCTCGAAGAACTACACGCTGGACAACTACAAGCACGGCTGGAGCGCGGGCCAGCTGAACTTCTCCCGCTACTTCCTGAACTCGATCGCGATCACCGCGCTGTCGATCGTCGGCAACCTGGTCTCCTGCTCGCTGACGGCGTACGCGTTCGCGCGGCTGGAGTTCCCGTTCAAGCGGATCCTGTTCGGGGTGCTGCTGGCCACGATGCTGCTGCCGTACCACGTCACGCTGGTGCCGCAGTACATCTTGTTCAACGAGCTGGCCTGGATGAACACCTACCTGCCGCTGGTCGTCCCGAAGTGGCTCGGCGTCGAGGCGTTCTTCGTCTTTCTGATGGTCCAGTTCATCCGCACCCTGCCGCGCGAGCTGGACGACGCGGCCCGGATCGACGGCTGCGGGCACTGGCGCACCTTCAGCCGGATCATCATGCCGCTGGCCCTGCCGGCGCTCGGCACCACCGCGCTGTTCACGTTCATCGCGAGCTGGAACGACTTTCTCGGCCCGCTGCTCTACCTGAACCGGCCCGAGCAGTGGACGGTCTCGCTCGGCCTCAACTCGTTCCTGGACGTCACCGGCGAATCGGCGTACGGCTCGCTGTTCGCGATGTCCACGCTCGCCCTGGCTCCGATCGTCGGCTTCTTCCTGGGGGCGCAGAAGCTGCTGATCGAGGGCGTCGCCACCACCGGCCTCAAGTGACTGGAGATCTTCGATGAAACGCACTCGTACGGCGGCGCTCGCCACGGCCGCGCTCCTGGTGGTTGCCGGATGCAACGGTACGTCGGTCGGCGACACCGCCGGCGGGGACACTCCAGGACAGGACGGCAAGGGTGACATCACGGGCAGCCTGCAGCTCACCTTCTGGGGCGGCGCGAACCGGGCGGCCAAGACCAACGCGGTGGCCGACATGTTCATCAAGGCGCATGCGGGCGTGACGATCGACCGGCAGAACGCCGACTTCGGCAACTACTTCAACAAGCTGAACATCCAGGCCTCCAGCAAGACGCTGCCGTGCGTGATGCAGCTCCAGGGCCGCCAGCTGAACGACTACACCAAGCGCAAGGTGCTGCTCCCGCTCGACCCGATGATCGAGTCGGGTGCGATCAAGGTCGACGACATCCCGAAGGAGGTCGTCGACACCGGGCGCGGACCGGACGGCAAGCTCTACTTCCTGCCGTACGGCGCGGCGTACGACGCGGTCGGGGTGAACGAGACGCTCGCCCAGCAGGCCGGGATCGGGCTGCCTCCCGACGGCTACGACTGGAAGAAGTACACCGACTGGATCGCCTCGGCCAAGGGCAAGCTGCCCGGGGGCGTCTTCACCTCGGGGTCGCGTGGCGGCGTACCGAACTACTTCATCGCGTACCAGCTGGCCAACGGCAAGCAGCTCTTCACCGACGACGGCAAGCTCGGCTTCACCAAGGAGTCGCTCGTCGAGTACTGGGAGATGTGGGAGAAGCTGCGCAAGGACGGCGTCACGATGGGCGCCGACGCGCAGGCCGACGAGCCCGAGGGCGCCGAGCAGAACTTCATCGCGCAGGGCCGGGTGATGACCGACAGCATGCCCGGCAACGCGCTGACCCCGGCCTCGGCGACGCTCGCCGGGAAGGCCGGCGGGCAGAAGCTGACGACGCTGCCGATGCCGTCCGGGCCGAGTGGATCGGGCAACGCGATCTTCACCTCGGGCTTCGCGATCCCGACGAACTGCGACAACGTGCCGACCGCGGCGGCGTTCATCGACTTCTTCACCAACGACCTGGAGGCCGGCAAGTCGTTCAAGTCCGACAACGGCGCGGCCACGAACCAGAAGGTGCTGCAGGCCCAGATCGACGACCCGGCGCTGACGGCGCTGAAGAAGCACGAGCTGGAGCTGTACGCCGAGATCGTGGCGAAGAAGCCGCCGACGATCTTGTACCCGCCGGGCTACCAGGCGACGTTCGAGTCGGCGTACACGCGGGCGTACGAGGAGATTGCCTTCGGCAAGAAGACCGTGCAGCAGGCGGCGGACTCGTTCTTCACCGAGGCGAACGCCGGACTGGGCGGCTGATGACGGACACGACGGGGGATGCCGGTCCGGCGGGCGCTGCTGCGCTCGGGCCGCCGGGGGCGCTCCACGGGTTGCGGGTGCTCGATCTCACCCAGGTGATGGCCGGGCCGTTCTGCACGATGCTGCTGGCCGATCTCGGCGCCGACGTGATCAAGATCGAGAACCCCGCGGCGGGTGACCAGACCCGGCGGTCGTGGGGCTACTCGGTGCACGGCGAAGACAGCCGGGCGTTCCTCGCGCTGAACCGGAACAAGCGCAGCGTCGTACTGGATCTGAAGGCGGCCGGCGATCTCGCGTCATTCCGGCGGCTGGTGCTGAGCGCGGATGTGGTGGTGGAGAACTTCCGGCCGGGCGTGACCGAGCGGCTGGGGGTGGACTACCCGACGCTCGCCGCCCTCAACCCGCGACTGATCTACGCCAGCGTCTCCGGCTTCGGCCAGACCGGCCCGTACGCCGACCGGCCGGGCTACGACCTGATCGCGCAGGCGATGTCGGGCGTGATGAGCATCACCGGCGCACCGGGCGGCGAGCCGATGAAGTCGGGGCTACCGGTCGGGGATCTCGGCGCCGGGCTGTTCTGCGCCTTCGGGATCGTCTCGGCCGTGCACGCGCGGGAGCGGACGGGCGTCGGGCAGTACGTCGAGACGTCGCTGTTCGAGGCGGCGCTGGCGATGTCGGTGTGGGAGTCGACGGAGTACTGGGCGACGGGGCAGGTGCCGCAGCCGCTCGGGTCGGCGAACCGGATGTCGGCGCCGTACCAGGCGTTGCGGACGAAGGACGGTCACCTCACGCTGGGGGCGAACAACGAGCGCCTTTGGCAACGACTCTGTACCGCTCTGGAGGTCACCGACTTGCTCACCGACTCACGCTTCCTGACGAACACCGACCGGATGGCTCACCGCGACGAGCTGGCCGGCGTACTGGAGGATCGGCTGGCCGCCGCGACGACCGATGAATGGGTCGCGCTGCTGCTGGCGGCCGGGGTGCCGGCCGGGCCGATCCGGGACTACGCGTATGTGCTCGACGAGGATCCGCACGTGCGGGCTCGGGGGATGGTGCAGGAGATCGATCACCCGGTGGAGGGGAAGGTGCGGGTGCTGGGGTCGCCGGTTCATCTGAGTGGGACGCCGGTGCGGATCCGACGGCATCCACCGTTGCTCGGCGAGCACACGGAGGAGGTGCTGGGCGAGTGAGCGGGCTCGAGATCGAGCGCGACGGCGCGATTCTTCGGCTGACTCTGTCCAATCCTGAACGGCGTAATGCGATCACTTGGCCGATGTACGACGGACTGTCTTCGGTCGAGGCACTGGTGGCTGAGGACCGGGGGATTCGGGTCGTCGTACTGCGGGGCGCCGGCGGGAAGGCGTTCGCGGCGGGGACGGACATCCGGCAGTTCGCGGACTTCACGACGGGGGAGCAGGGGGTCGAGTACGAGCGGCGGATCGCCGCGGTGCTGACGAGCTTGTTGCGGGTCCGCGTGCCGGTGGTTGGGGTGGTCCAGGGGCCGGCCGTCGGTGCCGGCCTGGCACTGGCCGCCTGCTGCGACCTGGTCGTCGCCACCCCGGACGCGGTCTTCGGCGCCCCCGTCGCCCGCACGCTCGGCAACACCCTCCCGCCCCTGGTCATCGCCCGCCTCCAGCAACGCCTTGGTGCTGGCCGGACGATGGCTCTCCTGCTGACCGCGGGCCTGATGCCGTCCTCGGAGGCGGCGATCGCAGGCTTCGTCACGGAGGTGATCGAGCGCGAGGACCTGGACGAGCGGGTCGAGCAGCTCCTCGCGGTGATCTGCGCCAACGCACCGCTGACGCTGGCCTCGATGAAGGAGTTCGACCGCCGCATCCTCCGCGACGGAGCCTTCGTCGACGGCGAGGACGTACTGGCGGAGGTCTACGCCAGCCGAGACTTCCAGGCCGGCGTCAAGGCCTTCCTGGCCCACGAGGACATCGAGTGGGAGGGCCGATGATCGTCGACGCCCACCACCACTTCTGGCGGGTAGCCGCCCAGGAACAACCGTGGCGAGACCACCGCCACGGCGCGATCGCCCGCGACTACACCCCGGAGGACCTGGCCACCGAGCTGGCCCGCACAGGTGTAGACCGCACAGTCCTCATCCAGTCGGTCGACGAACCCACCGAGAACGACAGGCTGCTGCAGTACGCCGAAGCGTCGTACGTAGGCGCGGTCGTCGGCTGGCTGCCGCTGGCCGACCCGAAGGCGGCACGGCGGGAGATCGACCGCATTGGTGGGCTGGAGAAATTCAGTGGTGTGCGGTGTCTTGTCGGGCGGGATCCGTTGGAGTGGTTGCCCGACTCGGTCGGGCTGTTTCGTGAGTTGGCTGCTGCGGGGATTGCGTGGGATGTGGTGCCGGTGACCGCCGCGCAGACCAAGGCGGTGCTCGGGTTGGCGGACGCCGTACCGGAGTTGCGGATTGTGGTGGATCACCTGGCGCGGCCTCCGGTGGACAGCGGGGGATGGGAGCCGTGGGCGGGGCTGGTGCGGGAGTTGGCGGGGTGTCCTCGGGTGGGGATGAAGGTTTCGTTGGGGATCGATCTGCTGACCGAGCTCACCGCGTGGCCGGAGCTCCGGAGATATCTCGCGTGGGTGGTGGAGTGCTTCGGCGCCGAGCGGCTGATGGTGGCGAGCAACTGGCCCGTGGTGTTGCTGCGGGCGTCGTACGGCGAAGCGTGGGGGCACCTGCGGGCGGCGCTCGCGGACGTGCTGGGGGACGGGGACGAACTTGCGGCCGTGCTCGGAGGCACGGCCGCTGACTACTACCGGATCAACTGAAGGGTCTGCGCATGACTGCCACTGCCAACGCCAACGATCTGAGCAGCTTGTACCAGCACCTGCGGGTGGTGGACGTCGCCGACGCGCTCGACGGGATCGGGTACTTCGACATCGGGCTGATGTCGCCCGACGTGCGCCCGCTGTGGCTGGGGATGAAGTTCTGGGGGCCGGCGGCAACGATTCGCGCGGTGCCGTCGAACCGGCCGATGTGGAAGCTCGACAGCACCCAGGACATCGTCGAGGCGCACCGGATCTGGTTCGAGGAGACCGGCAACGTGAAGCTGCCCGGTGATCTCGCGCCGGGGCACGTGGTGGTGATGGACGCCGGCGGCGGCAAGGAGGTCGGCTTCTGGGGCTCGGAGAACGGGATGGGCGCGGTGCAGAACGGCGCGGCCGGGATCGTCACCGACGGGTACTGCCGCGACACCGCCGAGATCGTCGCCCAGCGGACGCCGATCGCCTCCCGCGCTCGGGGCCGGACGATCATCCCGGGCCGGATCAAGGTGGTCGAGACCCAGGCGACGATCGCCTGCGGCGGGACGCAGGTGAGCCCCGGCGACCTGATCGGCTGTGACGACGACGGCATCATCGTCGTACCGGCGGACGTCGCCGAGGAGGTCGCCGTACACGCCCGCGCGATCCTGCTCGCCGACATGCGCGCCCGCCGCAAGAAGTACGAGGCCCTCGGCATGAAGCCTGACAGCTCAGTCGACTACGAGGCGATCGAGCGCTACTACGACGGAGTCTGAACCCGCCGGTGCGCCGCCTGCGGCGGCGCACCGGCGGGGAGGGAAGGCGGGGTCGCGCTCCGCCCTCCCCTCCAATTCCCGCCCGCGCCGCCGCAGGCGGCGCGGGCGGGAATTGTCGGTGGCGATGACTAACCTGCTCGGCTATGACCTCGTACCTGGAGAGCACCCGGAACTCCTACAACACCGTCGCCGCCGACTACCACCAGCTCGTCGCCCCTCGGTTCGACGACCCGTACCACCGCGCGATCCTCGGCCTGTACGGCGACCTGCTGGCCGCCGGTGACGCCGGCCCGGTGGGCGACCTGGGCTGCGGCCCCGGCCACGTCACGGCGTACCTGGCGGAGCTCGGCATGGACGCCTTCGGGATGGATCTGTCCCCGGCGATGGTCGACTTCGCACGCCAGGAGTACGCCGACCTGCGCTTCGAGGTCGGCTCCCTGCTCGACCTCCCGCTCCCGGACAACGGGCTCGCCGGCGCGCTCGCGTTCTACTCGCTCGTGCACACCCCGGCCGAGGACCTGCCGACGGCGTTCGCCGAGATCCACCGCGTCCTCACACCCGGCGGCCTGTTCCTCTACGGCTTCAAGGCAGGCACCGGCACCTACCACCTGACCGAGGGCTACGGCCACCCGATCGAGCTCGACGTCTACGCCTACGAGCCGGCCGCGATCCACGAACTGCTGGTCGCGGCCGGCTTCGAAGAGGTCACCCGGCTGACCCGCCCGGCGATCGCCCCCGAGAAGACGGACCAGGCGTTCCTCATCTACCGCAAGCCCGCCTAGCCCTTCACCGCCCCCGAGGTCATCCCGGCGACGATCTGGCGGTTGAAGAACAGGAACATGATCAGCGGCGGCACGGTGATCAGCAGGATGTTCATGAACAGCAGGTTGTACTGCGTGTTGAACTGACTCTGGAAGTTGAACAGCGTCAGCTGCACGGTGGCGTTCTGGTCGCCGGGCAGGAAGTAGAGCGGGTTCACGAAGTCGTTGAACACGTTCACCGACTGCACGACGACCACCGTCACGATCACCGACCGCAGCAGCGGGAAGATCACCCGGAAGAACAGCCGCAGCGGACCGGCCCCGTCGATCACCGCCGCCTCGTCCAACTCCCGAGGGATGGTCGCGACGAACGCCCGGAACAGCAGGATGCAGAACGACAGCCCGAACGCGATCTCGATCAGGATCAGCCCGGTCATCGTCCGGAACAGCTGCAGCCCCTGCAGCACCCAGATCGTCGGTACGACGGCCGGCGGGATGATCAGTCCCGACAGCACGATGAAGTTGATGAACGGGTTCCACCGCGACCGCCGCCGCTGCAGCACGAACCCGACCATCGCCGCGAGCACCACCATCCCGGTGACGCTGACCGCCGTCAGCACCGTCGAGTTGATGAACGCGATCACCAGCATGTAGTCGCGTGCCTTGACCACCGCGACGAAGTTCTCCACGAACTGGAACTGGTGCGGCCAGGAGAAGTCCAGCAGCGAGGCCTGCTGCCGGTCCTTGACCGCGGTCAGCACGATGAAGACGAACGGGATCACGAACACCACGAACGACGCGACGATCGCGACCGCGCTGAGCAGGTAGTTGCGGCCCGGCTTGTGGTTGACGAGCTCCGCCGTACTCACAGCTCCACCTCCTTCCGGTTGAGGAACCAGAACAGCGGCAGCACCACCGCGGTGACCACGACGAACAGCACGACGTTGCCCGCCGTCGACAGCCCGTAGAACCCGGCCTGGTACTGCTTGTAGATCACCGACGCGATCACGTCCGAGGTGAACCCCGGTCCGCCCCGCGTCATCGCCCAGATCAGGTCGAACGACCGCAGCCCGCCGATCAGCGACAAGATGATCACGGTCACCGTGGCCGGCCGGGACAGCGGCAGCACGATCCGCCGGAAGGTCTCGAACGACCCGGCGCCGTCGACCCGCGCGGCCTCCATGTACTCCCGCGGGATCGACACGATGCCCGCGATGTAGATCAGCGTCGCGAGCCCGACGCCCTTCCAGATGTCGACCAGCGCGACCGACAGCAGCGCCCACTTCGGGTCGGTCAGCCAGCCGGGGCCGTTGATGCCGATCACCTCGAGCGCGCCGTTGATCAGGCCGCGCTCGGGGTTCATCAGGACGGTGAAGGTGAGCCCGACACCGATCGTGCTGACCAGCACCGGGAAGAACACCACCGACCGCAGGTAGCCCCGCCCGATGATGCGCGAGGTCAGCAGGACGGCGAGCAGCAGCCCGAGCACCACCTTCGACCCGGACGTCACGACGGCGAAGATCAGCGTGTTGGTGAAGCCCTTGATCAGCTGCGGCTCCTGGAAGAACAGCTGGAAGTTCTCCAGCCCGATGAACTTCGACTCGAACAGGCTCCAGCGGGTCAGGCTGAAGTAGAGCGACGCGAAGGTCGGGACCACGAACAGCACGCCGTAGATCACGGCCGCCGGCAGGTAGAACCAGTTCGAGTACGGCGAGTAGACCTTCCCCCCGGCCGCCGAAGCGGCCGGGGACGCTGCGCTACGCGAGCGCGGCTTGACCGAGGTGGTTGCCACCGGCAATCACCAGCCAGCCAGTCCGAGCTGCTGGGCCTGCTTCTTGACGTCCTCGTCGTACCGGGCGGCGCCGTCCTGCGCCTTGCGGATGCCCGAGCCGACCTCGACGGTGATCTGCTCCAGCGACGGGCCCTTGACCGGCGACAGGAACTCCAGCGCCAGGCTCGATCCGCCCTCCTTGTCCAGGTACGGCTGCATGTCCTTGATCGACTGCGGTACGTCGGCCGGCAGCGTGCACCCCTTGATCGCGTACGGACCGGTCGGTACGCCGGCCTTGGCCAGCGACGCGCACCCGTCCGGGCTGGCGACGAACGCGAGGAACTTCTTCGCCGCGTCCAGCTTCTCGCCGGTGGTGGTGTTCGGGATGTAGACGCCGTTCGGCGTCCACACCGTCAGGCCGTTGGTGCTCGCGTTGTCACCAGGCAACGCGAACAGTCCGACGTCCTTGGCCCCGGCCGGGTAGGTGTCGACCATGTCGTTCACCACGCCGGTCAGGATCGGGTAGTGCGCGCCCTTGCCCTGGGCCAGCATCCGGAGCCCGTCGGGCAGCTTGGCCGAGGCGAAGTCGGTGTTCTGGTACCCGGCGTCGTGCACCTGCTGGGTGTGCTCGAACCCCTTCTTGGCCGCCGCGGAGCTGGCGTACTTGGCCTGGTTCTGCGTGTACTTGTCGGCGAAGTCGGTCTCGGCGGCCGCGACGTTGTGGAAGTCGCCGAGCACGAACAGTTGCGAGGTCCAGGTCTCGCCGTAGGTCTGGATCACCGGCGCGATCCCGGCGGCCTTGATCTTGGCGTTGTTGGCCATGAACTCGGCCCAGGTCTTCGGCACCTTCAGCCCGAGCCGGGTGTAGATCGGGATGTTGTAGAGCACCGCGCCGCCCATGAACCCGCCGGCCGGTGCGCCGTAGACCTGGCCGTCGGCGGTGACGGTCTTCTTGAAGTTCTCGTCGACGTCACCGATGTAGGGCTGGTCGCTGATCGGGACGAGGTTCTTCTGCGGCGCGATCGCCTGGAACAGCGAGCCGGTGTTGTAGCTGAACACGTCGCTCATGTCGCCGGTGGACAGCCGGGTCTTGACGATGTTGTCGCCCTCGGTGCCGCCCGGGCGGCTCTCCAGCTTGACCGTGACGTCCGGGTTCTTCGCGTTGAAGTCCTTGATCAGCTGCTGGGCCTCCTTGACGTCCTGCTCCTGGTTGCCCGCCAGGTAGGTGATGGAGACCGAGCCCGAGCCGCCCGTGTCGTCGCTGGAGCCGAGGCTGCCCGCGCTGCAGGCGGTCAGGGCGAGTGAGCAGGCCGCGACCAAGGCCAGTCCTGAGGTGCGTCGGCGGAATGTCATCATTGACCTCCAGGGGATGTTCATCAGCGGTTGAGCAGACGATCCAGCTCGGCCTGCAACGCCTCGGCCGAGGGTGAGAAGGCCCGCGCCCCGGCGACGCTCGTCAACTGGGTGGCGGGCTGGTCGAGGTAGCGGGTGAGCCGGGCGGCCAGTACGGCGTCGTCGGTGACGACCTCCTTCTCGATGGCGACGGCCACCAGCGAGTCCCAGCTGGCCTCGTGATCCATCAGCTGCCGGATGGTGGCGTCGGCCGGCAGTGGCGGTGCTTCGGCGTACGGGTCGTCGGCGGTCCACTCGTGCGTGCCGTGCCCGACGCTGACCGCGTCAGTTGCCCCCGGCACCCGAACCGTTGCCGTCGACCCGACCGGCACGGTGACACTGAGCCGGAACTGCCCGTCGGCGCGGTTCCACGCGACCGACGCTTCGCCGTACGGCGTGAGGTGCCGCGCGGACGCCTTGGTGAGCCCTGCCGTCGGCAACGGGTCGACGACGATCGTGCGGTACCCCGGATCGCCCGGCGCGAGCCCGGCCACCCGGCGGTGCATCCAGTCGGCGACCGCGCCGAGGGCGTAGTGGTTGAACGACGTCATCTGGCCCGGGTTGATGCTGCCGTCCGGGAGCATGCTGTCCCAGCGTTCCCACACCGTCGTCGCGCCCATGGTCACTGCGTACAGCCAGGACGGGCAGCCTGTCTGCATCAGGAGCCGGTACGCGAGGTCGGAGTGTCCGGTATCGGCCAGCGCGTCGGCGATCAACGGGGTCCCGACGAAACCGGTGCTGATCCGGAAGCCCGAGGCGCGGACCAGGTCGGCGAGCCGCTCGGCGGCACCTTGACGCTGTTCGCCGGTCGGCAGCAGGGCCCACTGCAGCGCCAGCGCGTACGTCGTCGGGGCGTCGCTCAGCACCCGGCCGCCCTCGGTCGTGTACTCCGCCGCGAACGCTCGCCGGACGCCGGCTGCCAATTCGCCGTACTCGCGAGCGAGGTCCGCGTCGCCGACCACCTCGGCCGCCCGGGCCACGACGTCGGCGGACCGGGCCAGGTGCGCGGTCGCGATCACGTCCGGGTCGGCCTTGGCCGCGGCGGCGTTGTCCGGCGGCGCGGTCGGGTCGAGCCAGTCGCCGAACTGGAACCCACCGGACCACAGCAGGTTCTCGCCGGCCAGATCGACCATCCGGTCGACCCAGGCCTTCATGCTCGGCAGCTGGCGGGCGAGCAGAGCCGAGTCGCCGGTCCGCTCGTACACGACCCAGGGCACGATCGTTGCCGCGTCACCCCAGGCCGCCGTCGCCGGACCCGGATCGCGCAGCACGTCCGGGATGACGTACGGCACCGACCCGTCCTTGTGCTGCTCGGCGGCCAGGTCGGCCAGCCAGTTGGTGAGGAACCCGGCGCTGTCGAACAGGAAGCTCGCCGACGGCGAGAACACTTGGATGTCGCCGGTCCAGCCGAGCCGCTCGTCGCGCTGCGGGCAGTCGGTCGGTACGTCGAGGAAGTTGCCGCGCATGCCCCACACGACGTTCTCGTGGAACCGGTCGAGGGTTTCGTTCGACGACTCGAACCAGCCGGTCCGGGTCAGGTCGGAGCCGAGCACGACTGCTTCGATGTCCTCGGCCGCGAGATTGCCGACGCCGGTCACCTCGGCATACCGGAAGCCGTGGAAGGTCAGCTCCGACTCGAGCGTCACCTCGTCGGGCCCGGCCAGCACGTAGGTGTCGGTCGCCTTCGCCGTCCGCAACGGGCGGACGCCGAGCTCGCCCTCGTCCAGCACCTCGGCGTGGCGCAGCACGATCTCGTCGCCGGCCGCGCCGCCGCGGACCGTGAGCCGGACCCGGCCGACGACGTTCTGCCCGAAGTCCACCAGGAGCTTGCCCGCGGGCGAGGTCGTCAGTTCCTTGGCCGGCAACACATCGGTGATCCGGACCGGCGGACCGTCGGGCGCCACCAGGAGCCCGAGATCGGCGTCGAGCACGTCGACCGGAGTCGCTGCGGGGGACGTCAGACGAAGGTCGGTCGACTGGCCGTCGTAGATGTCGTCGGCGGTGATCGCGCTCTCCCGCGCGGTCCACTCGCCGTCCGACCCGACCACCACGACCTCACCGGAGGCGGTCGTCACCTCGAGCTGCGCGAGGACGGCCAGGCGGTCGCCGTACAGGGCTCGCTGGTCCTTGAAGCCGAGCCGGCCGCGGTACCAGCCGTTGCCGAGCAGGAACTCGAGCTGGTTCGCGCCCGACCGGACGAGGTCGGTGACGTCGTAGGTCTGGTAGCGCAGGCGGAACTGGTACGCCGTCCAGCCCGGCGCCAGCTCGTGATCGCCGACGCGCCGGCCGTTGAGGGTCGGCACGTAGGTGCCGTGGGCCGTGGCGTAGAGCCGCGCCTTGACGATGCCGTCCGGTAGCTCGAACTCGCCGTTCAGCAGGGGAGCGGGGGAGTCCTGGCCGCCGATCTCGCGCGGCGTGACGAAGCGCGCGGACCAGTCGTCGGTGCTGAGCAGTCCGGCCTCGACGACGGCCGGGTCGCTCCACTCGCTCCACTCGACGCCGCGCACCCGGACCCGGACGGTCGCCTGCTCGCGCGACGCGAGCGGATCACCGGGCCACGCGACCAGCACCTGATCGGCCGACTCGACGACATGGGTCTGCGGGGCCGCGTCGCCCCGGACGATCTCCAGCTCGTACGCCGTCTGCGCCCAGCCGGCGTCGGCGGACGGGGTCTGCCAGGACAAGCGGGGGGCGGCGGTCCCGATCCCGAGGACCGGGCTGGTGGCGGTGTGGTGGTCGAAGCGAAGGTGTGTCGGTGCGGCGGATCGCGACATGGCACTCCTAGCGGGATGAAACGATTCATTGGGTAGGTCCGATCTTGGGGCCGTCGCCGCGCGGGCGATAGAACGGAGTGCACCGGACCTAGCACAAAACGCACTTTGCCGCCTAGGTTGAGGCATGGAGGATCCGCCGGTCGGTAACAACCGGACGCTGCTGCACTTCGTCGACGGCGCCGTCGCGTACGCCGGGCCGTACGTGCACGCCACCGGCCACCCGGTCCACACGCACAGCTTCTTCGAGGTCGCGGTGATCACCGGCGGCACGGGGTACCACGAAAGCCTGGCCGGGCGGCAGGAACTCGACGTGGGCGACGTGATCCTGCTGCGGCCCGGCGTCTGGCACGCGTACGACGGCTGCGCGGACCTGGAGCTCTACAACTGCTGCTTCTCGGCCGAACTGATCCAGCGCGAGCTGGCCTGGATGCGCGAGGACCCGCTGCTCGGGTTCCTGCTGTGGACCGGGCCGTTCTCGGCGCAGCGCCGCGGCATCCTGACGACGCATCTGGACGGGGTCACCCTGGCCGAGGCGATCGGGCATCTGCGGGGGCTCGGCGAGCTACGACATGAATCGGTTCACCTGCATCGGGGCGACATCGTCGGGCGGCTGTCGCTGTTCCTGAGCTGCCTGGCGCGGGCGGTGGCGGCGACGGGGGTGGTCGGGCGGGAGACGCAGATCCATCCCGCCGTCCTGACGGCGATGCGGATGCTGGAGGCGGCGCCGGCGCACCAGTGGACGCTGACCGAGCTGGCCGACGAGCTGCATCTGGTGCCCGGGTACCTGGTCCGGCTGTTCAAGTCGTCGACCGGGCTGCCGCCGATGGCCTACCTGTCACGGCACCGCGTCGAGCTGGCCGCGGACCTGCTGCTGCACACCGACCACTCGATCAGCCGGATCGCGGAGTCGGTGGGATGGCCGGACCAGAACTACTTCGCGCGGCGCTTCAAGCTGCACTACGGGCTGACGGCCTCGGGCTACCGCGCGCGGTTCACCCACGCGGCGTTCCCGCGGCCGGCGTCCCAGCCGCGGCCGATGGTGCGGAGCAGGTCGGGGTAGACCCACAGATAGCGGAACGGCTTGATCAGCGCCATGTACGCCGTACCGAGTCTGCCGTTGGGTTTGACCAGGACGGCCATCTGGCCGCGGTAGCCGCCGTCGGCGGTGCTGTCGGCGACCCAGCCGAGGTGCAGGACGGCGTGGACGGTGCCGTTGGCGATCTCGGCCGCCCACTCGTCGTCGGTGAGGAACACCGAGGTGAAGGGGACGCCGTCGAGGTCCGGTCCTCGGGGGCCTTCGAGGAGGTCGCTCGGGAGGCGGTCGCGGAGGGTCTGGACGCGAGTGCCGAGGCCGGCCTTGTCGCGGTCCCAGCCGAAGAGGGTGCCGAGCTTCCAGCGCAGTGCCATCAGGAACCGGCCGATCGTCGAGGACATCAGAGCCGGGGCGTCGGGGTCGGCGGTGGTGAAGCGGCTCATCAGGCGGTCGAAGTCGTCGGGTCCGCCGGGGGTGGGCAGGGCCCAGACGTCCTCGAGCTGGAAGTCGGGCGTGATCTCGTGGATGCGCCAGGGGCGGTCGGTGTGGGCGGTGGCGGGAAGTCTCATGGTCTGCGGTCCCTTCTATACGCTGGCGTATACATGCACGATAGACCGATGTGTACGGTGGCGTATAGATCGGGGTCGAGTGAGAGGAACCACAAGGATGGGTGTGACCCGGACGCCGCGCAGCCGGTGGATCGAGGAAGGGCTGCGGATGCTGTCGGCCGGTGGGCCGGAGGCGGTCCGGATCGAGCCGTTGGCGCAGGTGCTCGGCGTGACGAAGGGCGGGTTCTACGGGTTCTTCAAGAACCGGGACGTGCTGCTCGCGGAGATCCTGGACACCTGGGAACGGGAGACCACCGAGGCGCTGATCGACCAGGTCGAGACCGCCGGTGGTGACGGCCGGGCGAAGCTGGACCGGCTGTTCACACTCGTTGCCTCCGGCGACGGCCTGATGACCGGCGCGGCCGCCGACCTGGCGATCCGCGAGTGGGCGCGGCGCGACCAGCAGGTCGCCGTACAGCTCAAGCGGGTCGACAACCGGCGGATGGACTACCTGCGGGCGTTGTTCGGCGAGTTCTGCGCCGACGAGGAGGATGTCGAGGTGCGCAGCCTGTTGGTCTTCTCGCTGCGGATCGGCAGCCCGCTGATCGCTGCTGAGCATCCCGGGCGCAGCCGCAAGGACGTGCTCGAACTCACCAGGCGGTGGCTGCTGCGCTGAGCGCTTACTTCAGCAGCGGAAGCGTGTGCAGGAAGGACTCCCACGAGTCCGGCAGCCAGCCCGGTACGCCGAGCACGGCCATGTAGAGCCAGATGGCCACGAGCACGCAGACGAAGAGCGCCACTGTGCCGAGTGCCTTCAGCCAGGCCGGCTGCTTCCCGGTCCAGGTCGTGAGCTCCTTGACCCACACCTTCACCCGGTAGAGCAGCCGCTGGGCCCACTCGAACTCGCTGGCCAGCACGGCCAGACCCGCGATGAACAAGGGGATCCCGCCCGGCCCGGGCAACCACCCGGTCAACGGCGCGGCGATGATCAAGATGCCACCCACCACGCCCACGCCGATCCGGTAGATCAGGTGCTTGCGCGGGTTCGCACGGATCTTCCGCCGCCACTCCCACCGATCGTCCTGGGCGTCCAGCGTGATGTTGTCGTCCGTGCGGTCCGGACTGGTCTGCTCGGCCACGTTCCAAATGTACGTCCTGAACAGGCCCTTTCCAGGGATCTGTGACCCCTGACTCTGCCCTGAATTCGCCCCTGGCCAGCGCTGTTCACCCGCTGCTCAGCTCCCCGTCACACAGGGCCAGAATCCCCGGCCGCCCCCACGGACGCCCACCCGCCGCGCTTGCCGTCCGCCGTCGCAGCGTGTCCCGCCCACCCCGTGCAGGCCGTCCCAACCGGCAACGCGATGCCGTCACACGTCCCCGACGCGACTCACCTCGTGCCCGGTGCATCTGGTGAGGTGACCGGCCAAATGCACAACAGTGAGTGGCGGGGTAGGGGCGGGCGGTCCGGTCGTTGGGGTGCCGGTGGTGGTGCTGCGAGCCTCAGGCGATGGTGGTGCTGGCGTTCCTTACGCGTTGGTGGAGTTGCCGTACTCCCAGTGCCAGGGCTCTTCGCGGTTGCGGCCTTGTTTGGCCCAGTCGGGGTGGATCCAGCCGAAGCTAGGGGCGTTCTGGAGCATCCACTGGTGTTGTGTGGTGCCGAAGCGTTCGATGCCGCCGCAGAGGTCGACGGCCAGGCCCCAGCCGTGGTTCGACGTGCCGGGGAGGGCCGCCAGGGACGGTTTGCGGCCGTACAGGGAGACCTGGGAGCTGTACGAGCGGTAGGAGTCGGTGATGCACAGCGTGGTGCCGAAGCGCTTCTGGTACGCCGACGCCAGGCCCAGGTACGCCGTAGCGGCGTCGCAGCGCAGCGAGTGGGCGCTGGTGATGTCGCACAGCTTGCTCGTGGGGATCATGCCGTTGCTGTAGCCGCCCCAGCCGCCGCTGGTCCCGCCGGTGGCCAGGAACGGCATCGGGTTGACGGCGTCGCCGCCGAGGCGGACCTCGAAGTGCAGGTGCGCGCCGGTCGAGTTGCCTTCGGTGCCCACGGCACCGATCCGCTGACCGGCCTGCACCCGCGTGCCGTCCGGTACGTCGATCGAGCTCAGGTGCGCGTACAGCGTCTCGAGCCCGTTGCCGTGGTCGATGCGGACCAGGTTCCCCGCCCAGGCCGGGTGCTCGACGCGGACCGTGCCCGCGGTGACCGCGCGGACCGGCGTACCGATCGTGGCGGGGAAGTCCTGCCCGGTGTGGATCCCGCTGGCCCACAGCGAACCGGGCTGGCCGAACGGCGTACCGATCTCGTACGTGCCGTCCGCCAGCGGCCAGGTCCACGCCCCGGTCCCCACCTCGTACGAGGTCGGCGTGTTCCCGCAGCGGAAGCCGTTGGCCTGCGACGTCGTCGCCGGCGCGGTCTGTGCCTTGGCGGGCTTGCCGAGCGTCGGCCGGAGCGCGGAGAACAGGCTCTCCGGCACGGTCGTGACGACCACCGACCCCTTGGCCTCGTCCGCGGCGATCATCTCGCCGTCGCCCAGCGCGATCCCGATGTGGTAGAGCCCGACCGACCGGCTGCCCATCACCAGCACGTCCCCCGGCTGCGTCGCGGCGGCCGGGACGGTCTGGTAGTCGCGGTAGACGTTGCCGATCGGACTCGGCAGCGTCGCGTACGGCGACCAACTGGCCCGCGCGGCGCCGAGGCAGCCGTACTTGTCCGGGCCGGTGCCGGAGACGCCGTACGGCTTGCCGAGGATCGCGAACGCCTGGTTGACCGCCCGGATCGTCTCGGCGGGCAGGACCTTGACCGTACGACCGGCGGCGGTGTGCGCAGCAGCGCCTGCGACGGCCTTCCCGGCGACGGTGAGCGGCTTGAGACCGGCCGGCAGCTTGGCCGGGTTCCGCAGTACGGCCGCGGCCGGCGGCTTCACGCCGGCAGCGGTCAGCTCGGCGAGGTAGGTCTGCCAGCGGGACTTGGCCTGCTGGTTCCGGCTGATCTGGAGCTGGTCGGACAGCTGAGTCGCGCCGGCCAGATCGGCGAGCTGGCCCTCCATGGTCATGGAGGCGTTCGCGGCCTTCTGCTGCAGCTCCTGGCTGAGCTGCTGGGCCTTGGCCGAGGCGTCGTCGGCCGCCTTGCGCTTGGTCTTTGCGTCGTTGTCCGCCGTACCGGCCGCGTTCTCCGCGGCGCCGGCCGCGTTGTACTGGGCGACCTGGGTGCTGCCGAGCTGCTTGATCGCGGCCTGCCGGTCGGCGATCTCCTGCAGGTTCTCCGCGATCGGGGCCAGCGACCAGAGCATCGACTCGGTGCCGATCACGGTCGGGATGCCGAGCTGGTACGCCTGGGCGGTCAGCAGGCCGAGCTTGCGGCGCTCGACCTCGGAGCTGGAGCGCTTGGTCGCGGCGTACGCCTCGGCGCGCTTCGCGGCGGTCTCGGTGGTCTGAGCGGCCTTCAGCGCGTTCGTGTAGGCGATCGTCGCCTTGGCGACCTCGGCCTGGACGGCGGCCGCCTCGGCCCGGAGCTGCTCCAGCGACCGGTTGACGTCGGTCACCGAGGCCGGCGGCGGGGGAGTCGGGTCGTCGGCGTACGCGGAGTAGGCGGGCACGGCGAAGACGGCCAGCAGCGTTCCGAGCGCGGCGAACCGCAACCCACGCCTCTTGTCCATCAAGCCCCCATCGACCGTCCGCCTCACGCGCGCACGGGAGTAGACGGCCCCCGTGCGCCCACAGCCTAGGCGTGCGGCGGGTTAGGCGAAACCCCAGCTCACCGATCGTGACCACCGCCACCGGGGCCCACGGCGGGATCCGCTGGTGCGAGGCACTAAAGTTCACCGTATGGCCTCGCACTTTGACGTTGTTGTCCTCGGCGCCGGCCCGGGTGGGTACGTCGCGGCGATCCGCGCCGCTCAGCTCGGGCTCAAGACCGCCATCATCGAGAAGAAGTACTGGGGCGGTGTCTGCCTGAACGTCGGCTGCATTCCCTCCAAGGCGCTGCTGCGCAACGCCGAGCTGGCGCACATCTTCCGCAAGGAGGCGAAGACCTTCGGCATCAGCGGCGAGGTGACCTTCGACTTCCCGACGGCGGTCCAGCGCAGCCGCAAGGTGGCCGACGGTCGCGTCAAGGGCGTGCACTTCCTGATGAAGAAGAACGACATCAAGGAGTTCGACGGCTGGGGCTCGTTCGTCGACGCGAACACGCTCGACGTCTCGCTGAACGACGGCAGCTCCGAGACCGTCACCTTCGACCACTGCATCATCGCCACCGGTGCCACCACCAAGCTGCTGCCGGGCACCCAGCTGAGCGAGCGCGTCGTCACGTACGAGGAGCAGATCCTCACCGAGGAGCTGCCGGGCAGCATCGTGATCGCCGGCGCCGGCGCGATCGGCGTCGAGTTCGCCTACGTGCTGGCCAACTACGGCGTGAAGGTGACCATCGTCGAGTTCCTCGACCGGATGGTCCCGCTGGAGGACATCGACGTCTCCAAGGAGCTCGCCAAGGCGTACAAGAAGCTCGGCGTCGACGTACTCACCAGCACCCGGGTCGACTCGATCGACGACTCCGGCGACAAGGTCAAGGTGACCGTCACCGGCAAGGACGGCAACCAGCAGGTGCTGGAGGCCGACAAGGTGATGCAGGCGATCGGCTTCCAGCCGCGCGTCGACGGCTACGGCCTGGACAAGATCGGCGTCGAGCTGACCGAGCGTGGCGCGATCAAGGCCGACGGCGTCCTGCGCACCAACGTGCCGAACATCTTCGCCATCGGTGACGTGAACGCCAAGCTGATGCTGGCCCACGCGGCCGAGGCGCAGGGCGTGATCGCGGCCGAGACGATCGCCGGGGTCGAGACGATGGAGCTCGACCACGTGATGATCCCCCGGGCGACGTTCTGCCAGCCGCAGATCGCCAGCTTCGGCTGGACCGAGGAGCAGGCCCGGCTGGAGGGCTTCGACGTCAAGGTCGCCAAGTTCCCCTTCACCGCCAACGGCAAGGCGCACGGCCTGGGCGACCCGGCCGGGTTCGTCAAGGTGATCAGCGACGCCAAGTACGGCGAACTGCTCGGCGCCCACCTGATCGGCCCCGAGGTCACCGAGCTGCTGCCCGAGCTGACCCTGGCCCAGAAGTGGGACCTGACCACCAAGGAGCTGGCCCGCAACGTGCACGCCCACCCGACGCTGAGCGAGGCGCTGCAGGAGGCCTTCCACGGTCTCGAAGGCCACATGATCAACTTCTGATCCTGCGGTACGCCGAAGGCCCCGGGGCTTCCGCGCTCCGGGGTCTTTCTGTTGGGAGTCGCATGTCCGAACAGCCGATCGTTTACCTGATCGTCGGCTTGCCCGGCGCGGGCAAGACCACGCGCGCGAAGGAGCTGGAGGTCAGCGAGTCGGCGCTGCGGCTGACACCCGACGAGTGGCAGATCGCGCTCTTCGGCGACGAGAACCCGCCGGACCTGCGGGACCTGGTGGAAGGCAAGCTGATCGAGGTCGGCCTGCGCGTTGCGGCGCTGGGCACCGACGTGGTCCTCGACTTCGGGTTCTGGGGCAAGGACGAACGCTCGGCGTTGCGCTGGATCGCCGGGACCGTGGGCGCGCGGAGCCAGGTCGTGTACCTGCCGATCGATCACGAGGAGCAGCGGCGGCGGGTCACCGATCGGTTCGCGACGACGCCCGGTGAGACGTTCCGGATGAGCGACGAGGAGCTCGCCGACTGGCGGGCGCTGTTCGAGGAGCCGGATGAGCCGGAGCTGCGGGGCGCGGAGATCCCGCCCGTCCCGGCCGGGTTCGCGACGTGGTCGGAGTGGGCCTCGAAGCGCTGGCCGTCGTACCGGTGACCTCGCTTGTGGCACGCTCGGGAGATGCAGAGTGTGTACGAGGCGGTGGGCGGGGACGACGGGCTCCGGCGACTGGCGCACGCCTGGCACGAACGGGTGCTGGCGGACGAGGTGGTCAGTCACGCGTTCAGCCACGGTTTTCATCCCGAGCACACCGAACGGCTCGCGGCGTACTGGGCCGAGGCACTCGGCGGTCCGGCGACGTACTCGGAGGTGTACGGGGACGAGAGTCTCGTCGTCCGGATGCACAGCGGGAACGGGCCGCACGAGGAGATGGACCGCCGCGCGATCGCCTGCTTCGACCAGGCGCTGACGGACCTCGGCCTGACCGACGACGACCGGGTCAGGTCGGTCTTGTACGACTACTTCGCCTGGGCCACGACCGTGTCGATGGCCCAGTACACAGGCTCGGCCGACGACGTACCGGCCGGGCTTCCGATTCCCCGCTGGTCCTGGGACGGACTCGTCACAGACTGAAGGCCACCGACCGCAGGATCAGCGCCGCCACGAACACGACGGTGAACGCCAGGTCGATCCCGATCCCGCCGGCCCGCAGCGGCGGCAACTTCCGCCGTACGGGCGCGATCACCGGCTCGGTCCAGGCATGCGTCAACTCGCGGGCCTTCGCGGTCCGCGACGGCCCGGAGGCCAGTTGGCCCGTCCAGTCCAGCACCATGCGCACGATCAGTACCAGGATGAACAGGGTCAGGGCGTACCCCAACAGGGTTCCGATCAGGCTCATGAGGTTCCTCCGTTAGAACGTGGTGCCAGTATCAACGCGCGAACCGTCCCGGAGATGTCCGCGCCGCCAACTTCTTAGCGGACCTTCAGGCTTGGATCACGCGAGGTGGACGAACTTGGTGAGGAGTGGGGTGTCGGGGTGGTGGACGTGGAGCGCCAGGCCGGGTGGGGTGGTGAGGTCGACGAGGCTGCCGGTGGGGGTCGGTGGCTCGAAACTGAGCGGCACGGTGGATCTGATGCCGGGGGCAAGGAGTAGCGGGAGGCCGGCGTACGTCGTACTGATGCCGTTGTGCAGGTGGCCGGCGAGCAGCGCGGTGACCGGGTGGCGGCGGAGGACGGCGGCGAACTGGCCTGGTTCGCGGAGGAGCCACTGGTCCATCGTGGGGTGCTGGAGGCCGACCGGCGGGTGGTGGAAGGCGATGAACACCGGGCCGTCGTAGGGCTCGGCGAGCGCTGCGTCGAGCCAGTCGAGGGAGTCGGCGCTGAGCAGGCCGTGGTCCTCGCCGGGGACGGTCGTGTCGAGCAGCACGAAACGCGCGCTGGCGACGTCGCGCAACTGGTGGACGGGATCCTCGCCACCGCCCACCGGTTCGACGTACGCCGTGAGGCCGGTGCGGAAGGCAGGCCGTACGTCGTGGTTGCCGGGAAGGACGAGGACCGGCAGGTCGCTGAAGGCGGTCAGCTCGGCGGCGACCTCGGCGTACTCGGTGCCGTGGTCGGCGAGATCGCCGGTCACCAGGACGACGTCGACCGGCCGGCTGAAGGCCAGCAGGTACGACGTGACGCGGCGCAGGCGTTCGCGCGCCTCGGTCGTCCCGTCCAGGTGGGGATCACTCAGGTGGGCGATCACGGTCACGGCGGCCTCCTCGGGTAGGCCAGCAGGTTATCCCTGCCGGCCCTCGAGAGGCCGCCGAATCGCCACCTCCGGCGAGGCCGGGCTGCGGCCGCCGCGCTAGCCGCAGAAGTCGCCCGGGAGGTCGCCGCAGGGGACCAGCCCGTCGCGGGCCATCATCGGCTTGGCCTGGTCTGAGGTGAGGTAGTCGAGGAACGCGTCCTGGAGCGAGTCCGGCTTCGGCGGGGCGGCCGTGTAGGCGTGCTCGACCTCCCAGAACCGGTAGGTCCGGTCGGTCACCCTCTCCGTCGCGGGCACCACGCCGTCGATCGCGACCGGCGTCAGCGTCGGGTACTTGCGGGATCCGCCGAGCTCGGCGTACCCGATCGCGCCGTCGATGTCGGCGACCCGGCTGAGCAGCTCCTCCGTCGTACCGACCTCGCAGCGCTGCTGCTTGGCGGTCGCGTCGTCCTTGGTCCGGCAGTCGTCCGACGTGATGCCGAGCTCCTGATCCCCGGCCAGCACCTTCTCGCGGAACGTCCGCCGCGACCCGGAGTCCGGTCCGACCCGGCTCACCATCCGGATCGGCAGATCGCGCCCGCCGAGCTGTTTCCAGTTGGTCAGCCGGCCCGCGTAGATGTCGCGCAGCTGGTTGGTGGTCAGCGCGCTCACGTCGGTCGTCCGGTTCACGACGACCGCGAAGACGACGACCGCGATCGGCCGGCTCTGCAGCTCGGCGGCCTCCTCGGCCGGGCCGTCGGACAGCGCGATCAGCTTCTCCGCCGCGGGCGCGTCCTTCTTGCCGGTGTCGGCGAGCAACCGCGTCCCGCTGCGACTCCCGGTCGCCGCGATCGTGATGTCGGCCTGCGTGCACTCGGCGACGTACGCGCTGCGCACCTCCTTGACCGTCGGCTCCACCGCTGTCGACCCGACGATGCGCAGCTGCCCGGCCGCGCAGTTGTCCGGCGGCTGCAGTACGTCGACCAGGAACAGCGCGACGAGCGCGCCCACGAGCACGAGCGACAGCGCGCCGAAGATCAGCGTCCGCCGGCCCGGTCCGCGCGGCCGCGGCTCGTGGTAGACGCCGCCGCCCGCCGAGCCGCCGGCGAGGTAGCCCGAGTGGGTGACGCCGTCGCCGCGACCGCTCAGCACGAGCAGGAACTTGAAGCTGTCGCCGCGGTTGATCGCCATCCGCGGGATCACCAGCCGGCTCGTGTCGACGAACTTCTCCGAGTCGAGCTGGCGCTGCAGCATCTCGCCGAGCGCCTCGGGCTTGGCCTCGGTCACCTCCAGACCGACGATGGTCCGGTCCGGGAAGGCGAACGACACCTTCTCGTGCATGTGGTGCGGCTCGATGTCCATCCCGCCGGCGTTGTCCACGCGCAGCAGCACGACACTCGGTTCCTCGACCACGTCGCCAAGGTGGCGGACCTCGACGTCGACCATGTGCGAGCTCGGGAACACCCCGATCGGGGCGTCCACCTGGACCCGGTAGACGAGTCGTTTGCGGCGCAGGAAGTACCGGTCCACCGTCCAGGCGGTCGCCGTACTGATCAATGCGATCGCGGCGATCACGGTCTCGAGATTGATGTCCCCGAGACCGGAGAAATCCACTGCCAGTCCCATTCCCCCTCCAGAGCCCGAGGTTACGCAGCGCGGGTGAACGGTTGCTGACGCTGCGGTAACCGTTTGCGCCGTCGGCCCGGACGCTTGGCCGGAAGGCGGGCGTCTGCGAGATTTGGCCGCATGGCTGAACAGGTGGACGTCGTCGTGATCGGGCTCGGCGTGGGTGGCGAGGAGACGGCCGGGCGACTGGCCCAGGCCGGCCTCGATGTGGTCGGGATCGACCCGCGGCTGGTCGGCGGCGAGTGCCCGTACTGGGGGTGCATCCCGAGCAAGATGATGATCCGGGCCGCGAACCTGGTCGCCGAGACGCGACGGGTCGACGGGATGGCCGGCCGGGCGACCGTCGAGCCGGACTGGGCGCCGGTCGCGCGCCGGATCCGCGACGAGGCCACCGACAACTGGAACGACCAGGTCGCGGTCGACCGGCTGGTCGGCAAGGGCGTCACGTTCCTGCGGGAGCGCGCGACCATCACCGCGCCTGGCACAGTGCAGGCCGGCGACCGGACGTTCGAGGCGTCGAAGGGGATCGTGGTCGCGACCGGGACGGTACCGGTGGTGCCGCCGATCGAAGGGCTGGCCGGTACGCCGTTCTGGACCAACCACGAGGCGATCGAGGCCGACACGCTGCCGGCCTCGATCATCGTCCTCGGCGGGGGCGCGATCGGGCTCGAGCTCGCGCAGGTGTTCGCGCGGTTCGGGGTCGCGGTGACCGTGGTCGAGGCGGCCGATCGGGTGCTGGTGCTCGAGGAGCCGGAGTCGAGCGCGCTGGCGCAGGAGGTGCTCGAGCGGGACGGGATCACCTTCCGGACCGGCGTACGGGCTGAGGCGGTGTCGTACGACGACGGCTTCACCGTCCGGCTCGGCGACGGCTCCGCGGTCACCGGCGAGAAGTTGCTGGTGGCAACGGGTCGGCGGACCGACGTCCGCGGGCTCGGGCTGGACGCGGTCGGCGTCGACCCGTCGGCGCGGTTCGTGGCCGTGGACGAACAGCTTCGGGCCGCGAGCAACGTCTGGGCGGTCGGCGACGTCACCGGGATCGGCGCCTTCACGCACAACGCGATGTACCAGGCGAACGTCGCCGTGCTCGACATCCTCGGTGCCGACGGCGCTCCGCGGGCGCGCTACCACGCGATGCCCCGGGTCACCTTCACCGATCCGGAGATCGGCGCGGTCGGGCTGACCGAGCAGCAGGCGCGCGACCAGGGCCTCGACGTCCGGACCGCGATCACGCAGATCCCGGACTCGACCCGGGGGTGGATCCACAAGGCCGGCAACGAGGGGTTCGTGAAGGTCGTGATGGACGCTTCGCGCGGAGTGCTGGTCGGCGCGACCAGCGCCGGGCCGGTCGGGGGCGAGGTGCTGAGCGGGCTCGCGGTCGCCGTGCACGCCGCCGTACCGGTGAAGGAGCTGCAGCAGATGATCTTCGCGTACCCGACCTTCCACCGGGCGTACGGCGAGGCCTTGAAGAACCTCTGACGAACGCCGGGCTCAGCTTGTTGCGATCGGGTCGCAACTGGATCAACAATGCAGGTATGCATGTACCTGACGGATTCTTCGACGCACCGACCTCGATCGCGACCGGACTGATCGCGGCCGGTGCCGTCGGCATCAGCCTCCAGCGCGCCAGCCGCGAGATCCGGGAGACCGGACCGGCGCTGGCCGGGCTGACGGCGGCCTTCGTGTTCGCCGTCCAGATGGTCAACTTCCCGGTCGGCGCGGGGACGAGCGGGCACCTGCTCGGCGGCGCGCTGGCCGCCGCGCTGGTCGGGCCGTGGACCGCGGTGCTGGTGATGTCCACGGTGCTGCTGGTGCAGGGACTGCTGTTCGCCGACGGCGGCCTGACCGCGCTCGGCACGAACATCACGCTGATGGGCCTGATCACGGTCCTCGTCGGGTACTTCGTCACCCGCGCGCTGCTGCAGGTCCTGCCGAAGCGCGTCGGCAGCGTCGTACCGGCGGCCACTGTCGGCGCCTTGGTCTCGGTGCCGGTCGCCGCACTCTGCTTCACCGGCCTGTACGCCGTGGGCGGCGCGGTCGACATCCCGCTCGGCAAGCTCGCGACGGCGATGGTCGGCTGGCACGTTCTCGTCGGGCTCGGGGAGGCGGTGATCACCGCGGCCGTGCTGAGCGCGGTCGTCGCGACCCGGCCGGATCTGGTCTACGCCGCCCGGCACCTGCAGGCCGATCTCGTGCTGGTGGACGCCGACGGGAACTCGTCGACGGTCTCGCCGGACCGGCCGGTCGCGGCGCGTCCGCCCGGGCGTTCGCTGGGCGTCGGGGTCGCGGTGACGCTGCTCGTCGCCGGCGTGGTGAGTTTGTTCGCGAGCGCGCATCCGGACGGGCTGGAGTTCGTCGGGGCCAAGCTCGGGTTCGAGAGCGCGGCGAAGGACTCGGCGGTCGCGGGGAGCCCGCTGGCCGACTACGGGGTGAGCGGGATCGGCAACAGCCACGTCTCGGGGGCGCTGGCCGGCATCATCGGCGTCCTGGTGACGATCGTGGTCGGATTGCTGATCGCGAAGCTCGCCTCGCTGCGCTCGGCGCGCGCCAACGCCGACACGACCGTGTCGTGAGTGCGGACGGCCTCTTGGTGCCGACCGGGAGCCTGGTCCACCGGCTGCCGGCGCAGGTGAAGATCGTCGCGCTGCTGCTGTTCGTGCTCGCGGTGGTGTCGACGCCGGCGGCGATCTTCTGGGCGTTCGGGCTGTACGCCGTACTGATCGTCGGGTGCGTGCTGCTGGCTCAGTTGCCTGCGGCAACGGTGTTGCGGCGGCTGGCGGTGGAGACGCCGTTCATCGTGTTCGCGCTGCTGCTGCCGTTCGTGGCGACCGGGCCGCGGGTCGACGTACTGGGAGTGTCGCTGTCGTCGTCCGGGGTGCTGGGCGCGTGGAACGTGCTGGCGAAGGGGACGCTCGGGGTGATTGCGGCGATCGTGCTCTCGGCGTCGACCGGGCCTCGGGAGCTGCTCGCCGGGCTCGAGCGGCTGCGGTTGCCGTCGACGTTGGTGGCGATCCTGTCGTTCATGGTTCGGTACCTGAGCGTGGTGTCGGACGATCTGCACCGGATGCGGATCGCGCGCGAGTCCCGTGGGTACGCCGGGGGGCGCGTCGGGCATCTGAAGGCGGTCGCCGGGGGAGTGGGGGCGCTGTTCGTCCGCAGCTTCGAGCGGGGCGAGCGGGTGCACCTGGCGATGCAGTCGCGGGGATACACCGGGCGGATGCCGCTGCTGTCGGTGAGCGGTGCCGATCGTGGTCAGTGGCTGACCGGGCTGACGGTGTCCCTGGCGGCGATCGCCGTCGCGGTGACGGCTAGGGTGGTCGGCTTGTGAGCAGTCCTTCGATCCGCGTCGAGCGTCTGGTGTTCGCCTACCCCGACGGCCGGCAGGCGCTGTTCGGCGTCGACTTCACCATCGAACGCGGCGAGCGCGTCGCCCTGCTCGGCCCGAACGGCGCCGGCAAGACCACGCTGGTCCTGCACCTCAACGGCATCCTCGGCTCCGTCGCCGGCGGCACCGGCAGCGGCCGCGTCCAGATCGGCGGCAGCGACCTCCACCGCGAGCACTTGCCCGAAGTACGCCGGAAGGTCGGGCTGGTCTTCCAGGACCCCGACGACCAGCTCTTCATGCCCACCGTCCGCGACGACGTCGCCTTCGGCCCCGCCAACCTGGGCCTCCGCGGCGCCGACCTCGACGAGCGGGTCCAGGAAGCGCTGGTCCAGGTCGGCATGCAGGACCACGCCGACGTCGCTCCCCATCACCTCTCCTACGGCCAGCGCCGCCGGGTCGCGGTCGCCACCGTCCTCGCCATGCGCCCCGAGGTCCTGGTCCTCGACGAGCCGTCCAGCAACCTCGACCCAGCCAGCCGCCGCGAACTCGCCGACATCCTCTCCGCACTGGACGTCACGCTGCTGATGATCACCCACGACCTCCCGTACGCCCTCCAGCTGTGCGAACGCAGCCTCCTGATGGACAACGGCCGCATCGCCGCCGACGGCAAAACCCGCGACCTGCTGGCCGACCCGTCCCTGATGTCAGCCCACCGCCTGGAACTCCCGTACGGCTTCAATCCTTTGTCGGTCCCGGGTCCAGAAAACTGAGTGTCGATCTGGTCGACCTCCATCCGACGCGTTGGTAAGCATCCACCCCGCGTCGAAAGGCAAGACCATGAACACACGCCCGAACAACAGCCCGGCGGCCCTGCGGCCGACACCGTCGCCCGTGGCTGATGCCGCACCGGCCGGAAACAGCAGAGGAGTACCGCCGAGGCACCCGGCTGAGCAGGCGCAGACGCCGGCCCACCCGGTCACGGCCGACCTGGCACCCCCTGCCCACCCGGTCCCGGCCGACCCGGCAACCTCAGCCCACCCTCGCCAGGCAACGAACACTCCACGTAGTTCTTCGGCCGCCGCGGCATCAGCCACAGGCGGCGTCGCCGGCCGCAGGACCACCAAGCTGTTGTTAGGCCTCGGCGTACTCGCAGGCCCGCTCAACCTGGTGGTCGTCTTCACCCAGGCCTTCACCCGCGACGGCTTCGACATCCGCAAGCACGCCGGCAGCATGCTCACCCTGGGGGAGCACGGCTGGATCCAGAGCACCAACTTCGTGCTCACCGGAATCCTCGTGATCCTCGGAGCCGCAGGCCTGAAGCGGGCCATGGGAACGACGGCAGCCGTCCTCCTGACCATCTTCGGCGCAGGAACAGCAGCCGGCGGCCTCTTCCTCCCCGACCCCGCGCTCGGCTTCCCGACCGGCGCGCCCGAGGGACAAGGGAGCTGGCACGGCGCCGCCCACTTCGCCGCGGGCGGGATCGGCTTCATCGCGTTCATCGCCTGCTGCGTCGTCGTCGGCAACCACTTCCGCCGTACGTCGGCACCGCAGTGGGCCGCCGCCTCCTACGTGACCGGCGCGTTCTTCCTCGCAGCCTTCGCCGGCATCGCCTCGGGCTCGGCCAGCGAGACCCTGACGCTCGGTTTCTGGGCGGCGATCGTCATCGCCTGGGTCTGGCTGACCGCCACCCTCAACCGCTTCCGCCTCAGCGCTCGGTGAGCTTCCCCACCAGGTGCGTGAGCTCGTGCTTCTCGTCGTACAGCGCGAAATCGGACCCACCCGGGGAGTACCCGAACTGCACCCGCGAAGGCAGCAGCACCGGCTTCCGGAAATCCACCCGCACCTCGAAAGCATCCGGCAGCCCGACAGCCCGCTCGATCGAGGCCAACGCGGCCGCCTTCGCCCACATCCCATGAGCGATCTGCCGCGGAAACCCGAACGCCTGCGCCGACAACTTGAACAGATGAATCGGATTCCGATCGCCGGACACCCCGGCGTACCGGCGCCCGAGATTCCCCCGCAGATCCCACCACGCCACGGCGTCCAGCGCAGGATCCTTCAGCAACGAGGCATGCGCCGAGGCATCACCGGCAGACCGGCTCAGCAACGTCGTCGAGTCCGTCCACACCAGCTCGCCGAAGACCCGCACCTCACTGAGTACGTCGAACACCGTCCCCTTCGGATGCGCCCGTTCCGGCCCGCTGTGCACCGTGATCGCGAGATCGGCGTGCAGCGGGATCGGCCGGTACTGGGTGATCGTGTTCGACAGATGCACGATCCCCATCGGCTTGTAGGGGAACGACGGATCCGACATCAGATCCAGGTGCAACGGGAACGCCAGCACATGCGGATAAGTGACCGGCAGCGCCGGCCCGGCCGCGAACCCGGTCACTTCCCGGTACGACGCCAGGTGGTCCTGGTCGATCACCACCTCCGGCAGCTCGAGCGTCAGCCCGTCCGCGTCAGGCTCGTACTCGGCCTTCCGCAACGTCGCCTTCACGGTCCGGGCGTACAGCGACCCCAGTCCCGGCGAGTCGTCGTACCGCCGTGTCGGCATCTCAGGCTCCCAACATGCTCTGACCGCACACGCGGACGACGTTCCCGGTCACGCCGGCCGACGCCGGGTCGGCGAACCAGGCGATCGTCTCCGCGACGTCCACCGGCTGCCCGCCCTGCTGCAGCGAGTTGATCCGCCGCCCGACCTCGCGAATCGCGAACGGCACCCGCGCGGTCATCTCGGTCTCGATGAACCCGGGCGCGACCGCGTTGATCCGGATCTGCCGCTCGGCGAGCTTCGGCGCGTACGCCTGCACGAGCCCGATGACACCGGCCTTCGAGGTCGCGTAGTTGGTCTGCCCGTTGTTCCCGGCGATGCCCGCGATCGAGGACACGCCGATCACCGAGCCGCCGTCGCGCAGCGCGCCGGACTCGAGCAGGTACGCGGTGATCCGCTCGGGCGCGCGCAGGTTGACGTCGAGCACGGCCTCCCAGGTGTCGGTCCGCATGTTCGCGAGCCGCTTGTCCCGGGTGATGCCGGCGTTGTGGACGACGATGTCGAGCCCGCCGTGGTGCTCCTCGGCGTGGGCCGCGGTCCGCTGCGGCGCGTCGATCGCGGTCACGTCGAGCAGCAGCTCGCTGCCGCCGACCTTCGTGATCACCTTGCGCAGGTCGTTCGCGTTCTGCGGTACGTCGACGCCGATCACGGTCGCGCCGTCGCGGGCCAGCGTGTCCGCGATCGCGGCACCGATCCCGCGGGCAGCGCCCGTGACGAGCGCGATCTGGCCGGCGAGCGGCTGGGTCGGGTCGGTCGCGACCAGCGGCCCGGTGCCGATCCGGGCGACCTGGCCGTCGACGTACGCCGACTTCGGCGACAGGAAGAACCGCAGCGTCGACTCGAGCTGGTCGTGCGCGTCGGGCGCGGCGTACACGAGGTTGACCGTGGCGCCGCGCTTGACCTCCTTGCCGAGCGACCGGGTGAAGCCCTCGAGCGCGCGCTGCGCGATCTGCTGCTCGGGCGACGCGGCGAGCTCGGGGGTGCGGCCGACGACGATCACGCGGCCGGCCGCGCCGAGCTGGCGGATCACGGGGGAGAAGAAGCGCTGCAGCGAGCTGAGGTCCGCCGTACTGGCTGCGCCGGTCGCGTCGAACACCAGGGCCTTCGGGCGCAGCTCGCTGGAGGCGACGCCTTCGGCCGCCGTACTGAAGTTCGCTCCGACGTCGCGCAGCAGCGCCTGGATGGCCTTGCCGGTGTCGGTCTCGCCGATCGAGCCGAAGACGACCGGCCCGTCGATCACCCGCGCGCCGTCGCGCCAGCGGGGGAGCGGGGTGGGGTCGGGCAGGCCGAGGTTCTTGACCAGGGCCTGGCCGAGCGGCGTCCGCGTGAAGGTCTGGTAGCGATCCGTCATCTCTTCAGGCTCCTACTTCTCGAGGATGGCGACGACGCCCTGGCCACCGGCGGCGCAGATCGAGATCAGGCCGCGACCGCCACCGTTCTCGTCCAGCTGCTTGGCCAGCGCGGCCACGATCCGCCCGCCGGTCGCGGCGAACGGGTGGCCGGCGGCCAGCGAGCTGCCGTTGACGTTCAGCTTGGCGCGGTCGATCTCGCCGAGCGGTGCGTCCAGGCCGAGCCGTTCCTTGCAGAAGATCGGGTCCTCCCACGCCTTCAGCGTCGCCAGCACCTGCGACGCGAACGCCTCGTGGATCTCGTAGTAGTCGAAGTCCTGCAGCGTCAGACCGGCCCGCGCGAGCATCTTCGGTACGGCGTACGCCGGCGCCATCAGCAACCCCTCGGCGCCCTTCACGTAGTCGACCGCGGCGGTCTGCGCGTGGGTCAGGTAGGCCAGCGGGCGCAGGCCGCGCTCGGCGGCCCACTCGTCGGTCGACAGCAGCACGGCCGACGCGCCGTCGGTCAGCGGCGTAGAGTTGCCCGCCGTCATCGTCGCGGTCTCGCCCTTGCCGTACACGGTCTTGAGCTTGGCCAGCTTCTCGAGCGTCGTGTCGGGCCGCAGGTTCTGGTCCTTGTCCAGGCCCAGGTAAGGCGTGATCAGGTCGTCGTGGAAGCCCCGGTCGTACGACGCCGCCAGGTTCACGTGTGAGCGGTACGCGAGCTCGTCCTGCGCCTCGCGGGTGACACCCCACTCGAGCGCGGTCAGCGCGGCGTGCTCACCCATCGACTTGCGGGTCCGCGGTTCGGCGTTGCGCGGGATCTCCGGGACGATGTCCTTGGGACGGACCCGTGCGAGGACCTTGAGCCGGTCCGGTGCCGACCTGGCCCGGTTGAGGTCGAGCAGGATCGAGCGCAGCTTGTCGTTGACCGCGATCGGCGCGTCGGACGCGGTGTCCACGCCGCCCGCGACACCGGCCTCGATCTGGCCGAGCGCGATCTTGTTCCCGACCAGGATCGCCGCCTCGAGCCCGGTCCCGCACGCCTGCTGCAGGTCGTACGCCGGGGTGGTGGCGGCCAGCTTCGAACCGAGCACGACCTCGCGGACCATGTTCCAGTCGCGGGCGTGCTTGAGGACGGCACCGGCGACCACCTCGCCGAGCTCCTGACCGCCCAGACCGGTGCGGTCGACCAGGCCGTTGAGGGCGGCGGTGAGCATGTCCGAGTTCGACGCGTGGCGGTAGTTCTTGTCCTGGCGTGCGAACGGGATGCGGTTGCCTGCGACAACGGCGACCTTGCGGGGTTCGGTCACTGGGATTCTCCTGTGCTGCTGGAAGTGCGGCCGGCGGAAGCCGTGGAGGGCTTGGCGGAAGTCTTGGGGGTTCTTTTGCTGGTCTTGGTGGCTTTGCTTGTGGCGCCCAGGGCCTGACGCCCGACAGCGGTGGCCAGTGTCGCGGTGATCGCTGTTTCGCGGACGGTCGCGATGTCGGCCTGGTGCACGACCGGGTGCCCGGGCTGCGAGGCCGACACGATCAGCCCCATCCGCGCCATGTGCAGCGACCCGAGCGTCTGGGTGTAGAGGTGGTTGGCCAAGTAGTCGGCATCGACGTCGTCGAACACCCCGGTCCGCTGGCCGGCGACGAGGATGGTCGAGATCCGCCGCAGCGCGCTGCCCATCGCCGTACCGAGCTTGAGCATCACCGGCTCGGTGATCTCCCCGAACAGCTCGTCCCCGGTCCGCCGGAGCAGGCTCATCGCGCAATCGGCGAAGGCCGGGTACTCCAGGCAGAAGTCGACGAACACCTCGCTCAGCGCCTTGAGCCGGTTCATCGGTGTACGGCGAGAGCTGTCGACCCCGGCGAGTCGGTCGTCGAGCTCGTTGAGGTAGTCGACCAGGGTGAGCGCGAACAGCTCTTCCTTGCCGGCGAAGTGCCGGTAGATCAGCGCCTTGTTGATGCCGACACGCTTGGCGATGTCGTCGATCTGAGCGTCGATCGAGCCGCGTTCGTCGAACAGCTCGCGGGTGCAGCGGATGATGTCCCGCTCCCGGTCGCGACGACGCTCCGCCGTGGTCCGGCGGCGTCCGATCGCGAGCAACGCGGAGCTCATGCACCGATCTTAGTCGCAGTGGTACCCCCTGGTGCAAACGACGGTTACACTCGTGGGTAACATCGCTGCTGGATGGCGTTGCCGTCCGTTCGCCGTACTGCTGTGTAGTTGTTGCCGGTGCTGAACCCCTGTTTCGCGCTTCCCCTGCGCGCTCCTCGGAGGACTCGATGACCATGACCGACCCCAAGCCGACTGTCTCCGCGGACGTGATGTCCCTGGCCGGCGAGCTCGGCGCCGAGCGGGCCAAGCCGGGCTGGAGCTCGTTCTCCCTGGACCTGAACGACGACCAGGTCGAGATCCGCGACTGGGCGCACACCTTCGCCGCCGACGTGATGCGCCCGGCCGCCGCCGAGTGGGACGAGCGCGAAGAGACACCGTGGCCGGTGATCCAGGAGGCCGCGAAGATCGGGCTGTACTCGCTGGACTCGAACATCAACCTGTTCATCGACCCGTCCGGCCTCCTGATGCCCCTGGTCCACGAGGAACTGTTCTGGGGCGACGCCGGCATCGGCATGTCCCTGATGGGCACCGGCCTCGCGTCATCCGCGATCTTCTCGAACGGTACGCCGGAACAGTGGAGCCAGTGGCTCCCACGCTGCTACGGCACCCCCGACGACGTCCAGGTCGCCGCGTTCTGCTCCTCCGAGCCCGGCGCCGGCTCGGACGTCTCCGCGATCCGCACCCGCGCGACGTACGACGAGAAAACCGACGAGTGGGTCATCAACGGCCAGAAGGCCTGGGCCACCAACGGCGGCATCGCCGACATCCACGTCGTAGTCGCCACCGTCGACCCCTCCCTCGGCACCAAGGGCCAGGCCGCCTTCGTAGTCCCCAAATCCGAAGTATCCGGCCTGGCCCAAGGCACCAAACTCAAAAAACACGGCCTCCGCGCCTCCCACACCGCAGACGTCTTCTTCGACAACGTCCGCATCCCCGCCGCCAACGTCCTAGGCGGCAAGGAAAAACTCGACGCCCGCCTGGCCAAGGCCCGCGAACCCCGCGACTCTTCCGGTCCGGCCCGCAACGCCTCGATGGCCACCTTCGAAATGACCCGCCACATCGTCGGCGCCCAAGCCATCGGCATCGCCCGAGCGGCCTACGAATTCGCCCTCGACTACGCCAAAGGCCGCGAACAGTTCGGCCGCCCCATCATCGACAACCAGGGCATAGCCTTCAAACTCGCCGACATGGCCCTGGAAATCGACGCCGCAAGGCTGTTGGTCTGGCGAGCCGCCAACATGTCCTCAGCCCTCATGCGAGGCGAAACCCCCAACTACCGCCACGGCGAAGGCTCCATGGCCAAACTCAAAGCCGGCGAGGTAGCCGTCAAGGTCACCGAAGAAGCCATCCAAATCCTAGGCGGCAACGGCTACACCCGCGAGTACCCAGTAGAACGAATGCACCGAGACGCCAAGATCTACACCATCTTCGAAGGCACCTCGGAGATTCAGCGCTTGGTCATCTCCCGAGCGATCTCCGGCATGCGGATCAGGTAAGAGAGCAAACAAAACAGAACTGAAATGCAAAGACCAAAGCACAGATAGATTGGTGAGTGCCTGGTTGCTGTCGGCGTTTGGGTGCGGCCAGGCAGTTGGCTGGCAGGCACCTTCGCGCCGAATGGTCCGTGTAGCCTGTTCGGCGGCGCCGGCGAGGGGGGACTCGCGGGGCCTCGAGGGGAGGCCCAGTGGGTTTCGAGGAGATGACGCCGTACGAGCGGGCGGCCTGGCAGCGCTCGCTCGATCTGCTTCACGAGTCGCCGCGCCAAACGGTTGTTTCGAGGAAGGTCCGGGAACGGCTCTCGTCAACCGCGTCCTGGGTTGCTGGCAAGGTCGGCGACCTTCCTGGGGCGGAATCCGCGAGGGAGATCGTGAACAGAGCGTTCGAGGGAACGCTTGCGCTGACCTTCCAGCCCGCGCTTCGCAGCACCCGGCCTGCCTCGGTCGTGAAGCGCTATGCCCAGAAGTACCCCGAGATCGGAACCTATGAGCAGATCCGGGAATTGCCGCTCGAGTCGCGCGACACGATGATGCCGCCGAGGTTTGGCTACACCCTGGGGTCGGCCGGACAAGGCGCGGCGACAGCATTGGCCGTCACCGGAGCGGAGGTGGCCACGACGGTCACTGCTGGTACTACGGCAGCAGTGGCGATCGGAGCAGTGGCCGCCGACGCAGTGGCCTCGATGGCGATGATGGGACGCACCATCGGCGCGGTGGCATCTGGCTACGGATACGACGTCCGGCTCCCGGACGAGGAACTGTTCGCGATGGGCGTTCTCTCGCTCGGGGTAGCAGGCTCGTTGGGTGCGAAGACGCAGGCTCTTGCGGCGCTGTCGCGGTTGACCCAGCAGATGATGCGTCAAGCGACGTGGAAGCAGTTGAACGAGCACCTTCTCGTTCGCGCGATCGGCAAGGTCTACCAGATCCTCGGCCTGCGACTCACTCAGAAGAAGCTTGCGCAGACGGTGCCCTTCGTGGGCGTCGGGTTGAACGCGGCGCTCAGCGCCAGTCTGACCGAGCGGACCTTCCGCCGCGCTCAGGCGGTCTACCGCCTCCGAACGCTGTCGGAGACCTACGGAATCGACCCAGAGGAATGGATGCCCCGCTCCCCCTCCCCGGAGAACGATGATGCTGCCGGAGAGGCCGCAGTGGACGTCATGGCGGTGCTCGACGCCGAGCGGGATGCCTCCGGACAGCTAGTGCCCATCTCGGGCGTGCGGTTCAAATGGAAAGCTTGGGAGGCTTAGTCGACGTAGGCGGTCGTGCGGATCGAGACGCGGAGGCCGGGGAGGTCGACGCCGAGTTTGGTGACGTAGCGGGCTGGTGGGTCGGTGGGGAACCAGCGGGTGTATTCCTCGTTCAGACCGGCGAAGTCGGTGGGGTCGGTGAGTAGGATGCCTACCTCGAGGACGTCGTCCAGGTCGGCCTCGCCGGCTTGGAGGATGGCCTGGCAGTTGCTGAAGGCCTGTCTGGTCTGGGCTTGGATTGAGTCTCCGGCGAGCTTGCCGGTGTGTGGCTCCATCCCGACGATGCCGGAGAGGATCAGATGAGGTCCGGCCTTGACGTCCTGGCTGTAGAGCGGCGACGCGGGTGCGTTCGGAGTCGTGATGACTTGTCGTGGCATGACCGGCCTCCTGGTCTCGCGCTCTCGGGCAGCGTAGCGCCGCCGGCTCGGGTGCTGCGATGTGGTTCACCACGAGCCGGCGGGCTTCAGAGGAAGGCCGGGGGGCTGCCTCGGACAGCTCGGGAGACGGTGTCGTTGTCGGTGAAGAAGTTGGGGACCTGGTCTTCGTTGTCGTAGTGGCGGTGGAAGACCGGGGTCTGGGAGCCGGACATGGGTGGGACGATCCAGGTCCAGTCGGTGGGGCAGTGGCGGCCGGCTCGTTGTTCTCGGTCGAGGTGGACGAGGAAGCGGCGGGATTCTGTGTGGTGGTCGGTGATGCTGATGCCGTTGGAGTGGAAGGAGTGGAGGACGGCTCGGTTGAGTTCGACCAGGGCTCGGTCTCGCCAGAGGGTGGCTTCGGTTGAGGTGTCGAGGCCTAGGCGTTGGGCTACCTCGGGAACCAGGGCGTAGCGGTCTTCGTCGCCCAGGTTGCGGGCTCCGATTTCGGTGCCCATGTACCAGCCGTTGAAGGGGGCGGCGGGGTACGAGATGCCGCCGATGTCCAGGCGGTTGTTGCTGATGACCGGTACGGCGTGCCAGCGGAGGTTCAGGTCGGCGAACCAGGGGAGGTCGGGGTGTTCGAGAGGGACTTCGTGGATTGCGGTTGCGGGGAGTTTGAAGAGTTGGGGGCCCTCGTCGGGGGTTTCTACGACTAGGGGGAGTACGTCGAAGGCTCCTGGGACAGCGGGGGGCTGCCAGCCTCGGCGGATCAGTTCGGTGGTTAGGGCGCGGTAGCGGGGATCGCCTAGGACTCGGCCGTCGGGCTGGTTGTAGCCGGCGTAGCGGATTAGCTGTTCGTTCCAGATTCTGGGGGCGGGCTTCCCAGGGGTTTCGGGGGCGAAGATGGTGATCATCGGGCGGATCTTGCCGCCGTTGTGGGCGGCTTGGAGATGGTCGAAGCAGTGGGCTGCTACGGAGGCGGCGTCGCCGACTGTGCGGAGGTCGCGGACCTGGAGGCTGCGCCAGTAGAGGCGGCCAATGCAGCGGGCGTTGTTGCGCCAGGCGACCCTGGCGCCGAAGGCGAGCTCTTCGGGGGTGTGCCAGTAGGTGCCGGTGAGATCGATCTCCCGCATGGCTGCGGCGATGCGGGGGCCTATGCGGTCGGCTCGGGGATTCTCGGCGGCGAAGAGCTCTAGGAATTCTTGGGCTGCGGCTTTTATGTCGTCGGATTCTGGGGTGCGCAGGGGCGGAGCGGTGATCGGGGCGGGGGCTTGAGCGTGGGCCGGGCAGCGAGGTGCGGGAGGCGGAGGCGCTTCGGCGTCGGGTCGGCGTACGGGATGGACGGGTCTTGCCTGGACTCTGCCGGGGCCCGGCGACGCGCGGCGGCCGGAGCGGGGGGCCTTGTGCCACGGGCGGTCTCCGACTTGGAGCAGGCGTTCGGCACCGACGAGCTGAGGGGTGCAGATGAAGAGGAACAGAACGAGTGCCAGTACGACGAACGCTGAGATGCCAGTCCAATCAAGGGCAGCGGCCAGTCCGGCCACTGCGAGGAGGAGAACCACAAGGGGGCGGTGCTGTGCGGGTCTCACGGCCCGGTCCTAGCCTGGAGTACCCGGACCGCGCCCGTTGCGAAAACGGGTGTGCGAATCCGTGTCGTCGAAGAACGAACCGGGCGTCGGCTCGACGGGCGGCGGCGGTGTCGTCGTGTCGCCGAGGTGCTCGACCTCGGTCGCGAACGAGTTCACGATCGTCTGCATCTGCACCTGGGCCGTTTGCGCGTACGAGCGGACCTGCTGCCCGGCCGTGTCCATCGCCTCGGCGACGATCCTGCGCTCGTGCTCGCGCGCCTGGCCGATCCGCTCGCGCGCGTCCCGGCTGACGTCCTGGACCATCTCCTCGACCACGAGCTGGGCCTGGCTGAACATCTGCACGACCTGCTCGTTCACGCGGTCGCCGGCTTCCTCGTACTGGTCCAGCTCGGCCTGTACGCGCTGCAGCTCGGCCTGGAGGCGTTCGTTCTTGGACCGGCTCTCACCGAGCGCCTGGTCCATCGCCTGCATCTGGTCAGCCAGCCGATCGAGGTACCCGTAGACCTCGCTCGCGTCGAGCCCACGGATCCGCTTCTGGAAGGTCTCGTCCCGGATCGACCGCGGCGTCTGCTGTGGGGAGCCGTGACGGTGTTTGCTGGTCCTCACTGGGTGTCTCCTGCCCTGGTAACGGTGGCCCGGCGGCGTGCTCGCCCGCGGCCGCGTAGTAGAAGTGCTCGTACTTGATGTGCTCGGGCGACATGCCGGCCGCGGCCAGCCGCTCGAGCGTGTGCGCGACCATCTGCGGGCCGCCGCACACCATCGCCGTCCGCCCGTGCAGCAACTGCCGGGCCGCGACCGTGCCGACCTTCCCGCGCGTCCCCGGGTACGACGGGTCGTCCGAGACGACCTCGGTGTACTCGAACCACGACCGCGTCTTGGCGAGCTCGCGCAGCCGGGGCCGGTCGTACAGATGCCAAGGCATCCGTACGCCGTGCAGCAGGTGGACGAGGGGTCCGTTGCCCGACCGGTGCCACTCGCCGTCGATCTGCTCGAGCAGGGCCAGCAGCGGAGCCAGCCCGGTCCCGCCCGCGACCAGCAGCAGTTCCCTCGCCGCGGTGTCGCGCAGCGTCAGTCGCTCGCCGACCGGTGCACCCAGCTTCACGGTGTCACCCGCCTTCAGCGACCGTACGACGGTCGGGCTCACCTGGCCGCCGTCGATCTGCTGGACGTGCAGATCGATCGAGCCGTCCGCGCGGGGTGCGTTGGCGGGGCTGAAGTACCGCCACTGGCGTGGGCGTTGCGGGATCTCCATCGAGATCGACTGGCCGGGGCGGAACGGGAACGGCCGCCGGGGGCGGACCGTCAGCAGCGTGAGGTCCATGGTCCGCCGCTCGGCCGAGAGCACGTCCGCGTCCCACCAGTCCGGGGTGGACTCCGACGCGTCCTCCGCCGCCTCGACCATGATCCGCGCGACCACCTGGTACGCCGCGGTCCAGTGCGCGGCGAGCTCCTCGTCCCACTCCGGCCCCAGGAAGTGCATCAGGGTCGCGCAGAGCGAGGCGCCGACGGCGTTGTAGTGCTCCGCCAGGACGGCGTACTTGCGGTGGTCGCGGCCCAGGTGCTGCAGGAAGGCCGCGTCGTGCTCGATCTGGTCGGCGTGGCTGACGATGCGGCCGAGGGCACCGACGAACTTGTCGCGCTGGTTCGCCATCGACAGCGGGAACATCGGCCGCACTTCGGGGTACGACACGAACAGGTGCGAGTAGAAGTACAACGGGACCTGCTCGCCGTGCTCGGTGACCTGGTCCCAACTGCGTTGCAGAGCCTGTGCATCCATCGGAAATCGCTATCTGTCCCGAATCGGCGGCTCTTCGAGGAAAGCAAACGTTCCGTTCGGGGCCCACACGTGTTCCGGGTTGCCGGCGGCGCATGCCGGCAGGTGTTGCGTTGACAAGGGTTCCCTCCCAATCCAGTTCCCGAGTCTGTTCTGTCCTTCGACTTTCCCGATCTACCCGTGGTCCAGCGGGCTAAACCGTTGAAAGGACTCAAAAGTCTCGAAATTCTGGATCCGCCCAACTCCTTGCGATCCGGGCGGTTTCCTGCTGATCCGGGCAGGACGAAAAGGGGCTAAGGGCAACGACTTGCGTCTGCGCAGGTCAGGTGCCGATTTGCCGTGCGGCGCGGCGGCCGGTGCGAATTGGTCTACACCGGCCGGCTATTACCGGTCTGCCCCGGAATAACTCCACATCGTGGGACAACGGTCATAAAGATGCCGAATAGCCGACGGTGATCCCGGCCGTTGACTTCGGTGCGCGCACCTTGCTACGGGCCAAGGCGTTGCCCCGGCCCGCGGCGTCTACTCGGCTTCGAGCGCGTTCGTGAGGAGCGTCGCCAGCGCCTCGACCTGGATGTCGGTGGTCGCGAGCTCGTCGGCGTCCGCGCCGTCCAGGGCGACGGCCGCCAGCCCGGCCTTCGAGTCGATCAGGTCGGCGATGCGGGTGTCGATGGTCTGGGCGGCGATGACGCGCCAGGCCGTGACGGGCTCCTGCTGGCCGATCCGGTGGACCCGGTCGATCGCCTGGGTCTGCTCGGCGTTGGTCCAGGACAATTCGGCCAGTACGACGTTCGACGCGACCTGGAGGTTCAGGCCGACGCCGGCGGTCAGCAGCGAGCAGACCACGATCGAGACGTCCGGGTCGTTGACGAACGCGTCGATGTTCTTCTGCCGGGCGGTGGGGGACTGGTCGCCCCGGATCGACGCGTACTTGATGCCGCGATCCGCGAACAGCTCCTCGGCCGTGTCCATCGCCTCGATGTGGCGCGCGAAGTACACGACCTTGCCGACGTTGTGCGCCAGCTGGGCGGCGTAGTCGGCGGCCAGGCCGGCTTTGGCCTTTCCGATCCGCCGGACGAGCGTGAAGACGTTCTCGCCCGTCTTCGCCGTCGACATCTCGGTGCGTTCCCACTCGGCGACCTGGTGGACCAGCGCGTGATCGATGCCGTCGACAACGACACCGGAGCTGCGGGTCTCCAGGGCCAGGCGGTACCGCGCGACCAGGCGCCCGGCCAGCTCGCGCTCGGCCTCGCGGATCGAGCGGCCGACCGAACCGTCGAGCTCGACCGGCAGGTTGGCGATCCGGCGGGCGGGGATGTCGGCCGCGACGTCGACCTTGCGACGGCGGACGATGCCCATGTCGATCACGCTCGACCGGGCCGCCGGGTAGAACGCGGGGTCGGCCGGCGTGAGGTCGGTCTCCTCGAGCTTCTCCATCAGGACGGCGCCGGGAGAGCGCTCCTCGATCCAGCCCAGGTACTGCCAGATCGCGGTGAAGTCCTCGATGTCGTTGATCAGCGGCGTACCGGTCAGGGCCATCAGCAGCGGCCGCGCGGTCCGCGACCGGATCCGCTCCGACAGGTGCAGCACGTTGCGCGAGCGGTGCGACTTCTTGTTCTTGATGAAGTGCGCCTCGTCGACGACCATGCCGCGGAAGCCGAAGTCGACCAGCCAGCCGACGTGCCGGTCGAGGACCTCGTAGTTCACCACGACGATGTCGGCGAAGCCGTCGATCGTGTCGCCGTCGCCCTGGATCACGGTCGCCTTGCGCTTCGGCGTCCACAGGTCGGCCTCGCGGGCCCAGTTCGTCTTGACCACGTTCGGTACGACGACAAGCAGCGGATAGGCCTGCGCCGCCTGGGCGGCGAGCAGCGCCTGCGCCGTCTTGCCCAGACCGGGCTCGTCGGCCAGCAGGAAGGTCCGGTGTCCGTCCGAGGCGGAGGCGATCAGCTGCGCCTGGTGCAGCATCAGCTCGCGACCACCTGCGGCGTTCAGCGACGACGGGTCGGGCAGGTGCATGCTGGCGGACGCGCCGGCCTGCTCGAAGGACCGCAGCAGCGGACCGATCAGCTCCCAGCCGGCCAGGCGGCGCGGCTTGGCCTCCTTCTGCGGAGCGGCCGAGAAGTCGGGAGCGAGGAACGGGTTCGCCAGCTGGCGGGAGACGACCGACTGCGGCACGACCTGGCGCGGCGGCGCGGTCTCGATGGGCTGCTCGACCGGCTTGGGCTTTTCCACAGGCGCTTCGAGACCCGCGGCGAGCAGCATCTCGCGCTGCAGCGCGACGGCCGCCTCGGACATCACCGCGTCCTCGGCGAGCAGCGCGAGCAGCGAGGGCTCGCGCGCGGCGGTCTTGGCCAGAATCGTCGCGACCCCGTCGAGCCGCCGCAGCTGCTCGGCGCGGTAGGCGTCGGTGGCCGTGGCGTCGCCGTTGACCTGGGCCCGCTCCTGGCGGACCAGCAGGCCGATGACCTGGAACTTCGTCCGGATCGAGGGCGCGATCGCACCGCGCTCGACGGCCGCCTCGACCTCCCGTACGGCCCGCGCGAGGACCGGGATCAGGCCGTCGGCATCGTCGGTACGGCGCTTGCGCCGCGTCCCGCCGCCCGATCCGCCGCGGGAGGCGCCACCCGACCCGCGGGACGAGCCACCGGCGCTGCCGCGGGAGCCGCCACCGGAACCCCGCGAGGCTCCGCCGCGGCCACCGCCTGAGCGCGATCCTCCGCCGGTCGATCCGCCGCGGGACGCGTTGGCCGATGCGCCGCGGCCTCCGTCCGAGGGACCTCGCGAACCGGCGCCGGATCCTCCCCGAGCTCCGTCCGAGGGACCTCGCGAACCGGCACCAGATCCTCCCCGGGACCCGCCGTTCGAGCTGCCCCGCGCGGCGCCGCCGGAACTGACGGCTCCCTCGCGCGCAGCCGCGGTCGAGCCCCCACGGGACCCACCGCTCGTCGAACCACCACGCGAAGCGCCGGACGAACCGCCGCGCTGCGCGTCGGTTCCGGTCTGGCGACGACCTCGGTTGGCCAAGAATCCTCCTCAGAGCAACCACGGCACGGTGCCGCGGCACAACAGCACCGCCGTACGCCGTCGACGGACTCGAAGAACCGGCGTACGAGCACGGTTCATCGACTCGTCGAGCGGCCGAGGACCCTCCGGCGGAACTGGCTGTCGTGCGGGACGACGGGTAGACGGCCGTGAGTTCCAGCCCCGGGCGAAGTGGTCGCGGCGGGATCAGCGGTGCGGGGGCGTCAAGCCCACGGGCTCAATAGTAGTTCCCCGCCCCCGGTGTGTGTCACCGGTATAGAGAGGTTATCTGCCGAGGCGGTCATCGAGGCCCGATTCGCTGGTTTGTCCACAGGCTCCGGGAGGCTCGATGCACAATCTGTGGATGGTTGTGGACAACCTGTAACGGGCACCGGGCAGCGGCTGAAACATCGGCGGCCTCCGGGCATGCGGCTGCGGCATCCGTCGGGACCCTGCGCCCGGCGGATGCCGCAGATCGGGGCGGTCAGCCGCAGATACTGGTCCTCATCACGTCGGCCGGGCTGTTCCAGTTGGCGCAGCCGGTGCCGGAGTGGCCGTACCAGTCGTGGCCGAACTCGTGGGCCGCGAGCAGGGCGACGTCGCCGACGGCGCTGGCGACCAGGGTGATGCGCTGTCCGGCGCCGTAGTTACAGCCGATGACGGTCCCCGCGCCGCAGTCGGTGATGTAGCCGTCCTGGCAGGAGACGGGTGTGCCGCCGCCTTCGGTCAGGCCGTTCCAGGCGGCCGCGCCCTGGCGGATCGCGCCGGCGTACTGCGAGCAGGAGGCGGTGATCGTGTACGAGCGGGCGCTCGGGACGTCCCAGCCAAGGATCTTGGCCGGCATCGGGGCGGCCTTGCCGGGCACCAGCTGGACGCCGTGGGCGTCGGTGCCGTGCTCGTCGTCGGCGGCTGCGGTCATGAGCTGGGTGCTCTGGGTGCTCTGGGCGGTCGGTGCGGTCTCGGGCTGGTCGTACGCCGACGCCGCGGGAACCGATCCGAGAACGGTGGCCGCCACTGCCGCGAACAGCACCGTGACGCGCTGGAGATTCCTCATAGGTCTTTCCTTCCGATCCTCACTTGCACGGAATTCGCCCATGAGCACACCGGGGGCGGAGCGGGTCGTCGGCCTGGCAGGCGGCTCTGACAACCTTGTCATGGGCGGTGACGTGACACATGGTTGTCAAGCGATCACGAGCTGTCAAGGGGTTGGGGTCGAGCAAGCGTTGTCCGGTTGACTGGTGGCTGCCACTCGCCGCTGCCGGAAGGACCCTCATGCAGTTCGCTCTGCTGTACTACTACGACCCCGCCGTCGCCGGTCCGACGAAGGAGGAACTGCTCGACTGGCTGGCCTTCGACGCCGCCGTCCGCAAGGCCGGGGTATTCGTGCACGAGGCCGGTTTCCACTCGGTCTCGCGGGCCCGGACCGTGCGCGTGCGCGACGGGAAGACCTCGAGCGAGCAGGGTGGAGCGACCGGTACGCCGGTGCTCGCGGGCTACTACCTCGTCGACGTCGCCGACGCCGAGGCGGCCGAGGTGTGGGCGGCGATGATCCCGACCGCGTCGTACGGCGCGGTCGAGGTGCGGCCGATCGTCGAGTACTGAGGGGGTGGGTTGGACACCTGCTCCGGCGAAAACGGAATCGTTTCCAAGATTCCGGGTCGGATGCTGAGACGAACCGCCGGTAGGACCCGCGCCGGGGTGCGGGCCTTGGTTAGGTAGGTCGGAGATCGTTTTCCACTGATCGACCTGGTGCGAGGAGAAGATGGTGTCGAAACCGCTCAAGATCGCGGCCCTGGGATTCTGGCACGTGCATGCGGGGGACTACTCGAGGCAAGCGCAGGAGCATCCGGGGACGGAGCTGGTCGCGGTGTGGGACGACGACCCGGCGCTCGGTCAGGCCGGGGCCGAGAAGTTCGGGGTGCCGTACACCGACGACCTGGACGCGTTGCTGGCCCGCGACGACCTCGACGGCGTCACCGTGACCACGTCGACCGACGTCCACCGCGACCTGATGGTGAAGGTCGCGAACGCCGGGAAGCACATCTTCACCGAGAAGGTGCTCGCGCCGACCGTGGCCGAGGCCGAGGAGATCGTCGCCGCGGCCGACGCGAACGGCGTGAAGCTGGTCGTCTCGCTGCCGCGGCTCGCGCACGGGTACACCCAGGCGATCCGCGAGGTGATCGACAGCGGCGACCTGGGCACGATCACGTACGGCCGGGTCCGGCTGTCCCACGACGGTGCGGTGTCGGACGGCGGCAAGGGCGGTTGGTTGCCCGAGCGCTTCTTCGACCCGAAGACCGCGATCGGGGGAGCGCTCACCGACCTCGGCTGCCACCCGGTCTACCTGACGCAGCTCTTCCTGGGAGCCGAGCCCGAGACCGTCAGCGCGACGTACCGATCGGTTGCAGGACTCGGGTTGGAGGACAACGCGGTGGTGACGGTCGGGTACGGCGACCAGCGGATCGGTGTGATCGAGGCCGGGTTCGCGAGTGGCAATCCGTTCACGATCGAGCTCTTCGGGACCACCGGAAGCCTGACGTACAGCGACGACGGCAACGTACTGCGGGTCTTCGGCCCGGCGTTCGGGGAGGCCCGGCAACTACCGGTGCCCGAGCACAGCCTGGACCCGTTCGGGCAGTGGGTGGACCACATCAACGACGGGACCCGGGCCGACGACAACATCGCGCGGGCGGTCGAGCTGACCCGGATGGTGGTCGCGGCCAACGAAGCCGCGGAGCAGGGCAAGGTCGTCCAGTACGCCGGAGCGAGGAGCTGACATGCCGGAGATCAAGGTCGGACTGATCGGCGCGGGCGGGATCGCGGGCGCGCACATCCGGGGTTACCGCGAGCACGCCGCGCGAATCGGTGTCACCGCGGTGGCCGACGTCGTCCCAGAGGCTGTGGCTGCGCGGGCCGAGGAGCTGGGCGCCACGCCGTACGCGGACTATCGGCAGATGCTCGAAGCCGAGGAGCTCGACGCGGTGGACATCTGTCTGCCGCATCATCTGCACCGCGACGCGATCGTCGCCGCGGCCGAGGCGGGCAAGCACATCCTGTGCGAGAAGCCGTTGTGCTTGACGGCGGCCGAGGCCGCGGACGTCCGGGCGGCGGTTTCGGCGGCCGGCGTGACGCTGATGTGTGCGCACAACCAGTTGTTCCTGCCGGCCGTTGCCAAGGCCAAGGAATTGCTGGACGCCGGCACGATCGGGACCGTGTTCGAGGTGCGTACGACGGACAGCTTCTACAACGACTTCGATCCGTCGACGATGGGATGGCGGGCGAGCGCTGCGACGAGTGGCGGTGGCGAGCTGATCGACACCGGCTACCACCCGACGTACCTGCTGCTGCACCTGGCGGGTGGCAAGCCGGTCGAGGCGACGGCGATGCTGTCGACGCACCGGCTGAAGTTCATGGAGGGTGAGGACTCCGCGCAGGTGCTGGTGCGGTTCGACAACGGCGTCGTCGGTCAGCTGGTGACGAGTTGGGCGTATCAGCCGGCCGCGGTGACCGAGCGGTTCTCGGTCGTCGGGTCGGAGGGTGCGTTGCACAGCGACGGGAACTCGTTGACGATCCGGCCGCGGTCCGGTGAGGTCGAGACGATCGAGCTCGAGCCGGTCGACGGGTTCGTCGCCGAGATCGGGCACTTCGCCGACTCGCTGCTGGGGAAGACGCGGCCGCTGCACACGGAGGAAGAGGGGATCGCCGTGCTCGGGATCCTGCTGGCGGCGTACGAGGGCGCTCGCACGAAGACGATCGCCCCCGTACTGAGCTAGCCCTGCCGGAAGTAGTGGCCTAGGGCAAGGTCTTCGAGCAGGCCGATCTCGGTGGGCTGCCAGTCGAGCAGCTCGCGGGTGCGGGTCGCGGTGGTGGGGTTGTCGATGGCGGCGAAGTGGGCCAGGTACCCGACGTACTCGGGTGCCTGGTCCGCCGTGATCGAGCGGGCCGGGAGATCGAGTCCGCGGCCGATCGCCTCGGCGATCTGGCGGAGCGCGACGCCTCCGTCGTGGACGGCGTGCAGGCGGGAACCGGCCGGGGCCTTCTCCAGAGCGAGGCGGTAGAGGCGAGCCGCGTCGTTCGTGTGGACCGACGACCAGCGGTTGGTGCCGTCGCCGATGTACGCCGAGAAGCCGTTGCGGCGGGCGAACTCGACCAGCGAGGTGAGGAAGCCGGTGTCGAGCGGGCCGTGGACGATCGGCAGGCGGACGACCGACGAGCGGATGCCTTTGGCGGCCAGGTCGACGACGAAGTTCTCCGCGTCGATGCGGTAACCGCCGGCGAGGGTGTCGTCCTCGGTGCCGGGGTGGTCGAGGCCGGCGGCGGCGACCAGGCCGGTGCCCGACGTACCGACGAATGGTTTGCCGGTGCCTTCGAGGGTCTCGGCGATCGCTCGGATGGCGGCGAGGTCGGAGTCGGCGGCGCCGGTCATGTCGCCGACCTGCATGGCGTCGTGGCGGAAGGCCAGGTGGATCACGCCGTCGGCCGCTGCGGCGGTGGAGCTGATCGTGTCGAGGTCGCCCAGCTCGCCGCGGACGACGTCGGCGCCCCACTTGGTGAGGCGGTCGGCGGAGTCGTCGGAGCGGGCCAGGCCGATGACCTCGTGGTCGTGCTGCAGGAGTTCGGGGACCAGGGCGGAGCCGAGGTGGCCGGTCGCTCCGGTGATGAAGACGCGCATCGGTGGTTCCTTTCGGTGATGTCATCGTGTGACATCACCCAGGCTACACCTTTGATGTCACACGATGACATCGCATAGGATCGGGGTCATGGTGCGTTGGGAGCCGGGTGCGGCGGAGCGGCTGCGCGTCGCGGCGATGGCGCTGTACGCCGAGCAGGGGTACGACGGGACGACGGTCGCGCAGATCGCCGACCGGGCCGGCGTGACCGCGCGGACGTTCTTCCGGCATTTCGCGGACAAGCGCGAGGTGCTGTTCGCGGGCTCGGAGTCGTTGGAGCAGGTGATGGTGGAGGCGCTGGTTTCGGCGCCCGCGTCGGCTGGGCCGATGGAGGCGGTCGCGGCGGGGGTGCTGGCCGCGGGGGAGGCGTTTGCCGGGCGGCGGGACTTCTCGCGGCAGCGGTACGAGGTGGTCTCGGCGACGCCGGAGCTTCGGGAGCGCGAGTTCATCAAGATGGCTTCGCTGGTCACGGCGTTCAGCGCGGCGCTGCGGGAGCGCGGCGTCGCGCCGGCTCGGGCGTTGCTGGCGGCCGAGACGGGCATCACGGTTTTCCGGGTGGCCTTTGAGCGCTGGGTGGAGGGCGCGGAGGAGGACCCAGTCGCGGTCATCCGCGAGACACTGACGGAGCTGACTGAGCTGACGAGCTAACCCACGGGCTGATCGCCCCGCTCAAGTCTTCCCCGGATCCCGCTGGCCGGACGCGACCCACCGACCACCTCGAACTGCCTCACCTGACCAGCTCAGCTCAGGTCGGCTTGGTCTGACGGCGGACCTTGCGGAGAAGGGTTCTCAGCAGCGCCGGAGTCTCCTGAGGTGGCGGAATGCTGACCGCCAGCGTGTCGAGGATCTTCGTGTACGCGTCGACGTCGTCGCGCTTCTCCAGGTACAGGGCGCTGGTGAAGTGCTCCAGGTAGACGACGTCCGGCAGGTCGGGCTTCGGGAAGCGCAGCACGCTGAAGGCTCCGCCCGACGCGGCGTGACCGGCGCTCGCTGTCGGGATGATCTGGAGCGTGATGTTCGGGCGTTTGATCGCCTCGAGCAAGGCGTTCAGCTGCGCGCGCTGCACGTCGGGTCCGCCGATCGGGCGCTGGAGAGCGGATTCCTCGACGATCGCCCAGAATCTGAGCGGCGGCTCCCGGTCGAACATCACCTGCCGCGTCCGGCGGAGCGCGACGAGCTGCTCGATCTCCTCGTCGGACCGGTCGGCGGCGGGGGTCAGCTTCGCGACAGCTCGGGTGTACTCCGGGATCTGCAGCAGTCCCGGCACGAACTGGATCTCGTACGTGCGGATCAGTTCCGCCGCGGCCTCCAGTCCGAGATAGGCGTCGAACCAGTCCGGCGTGACGTCGCCGTACTGGTGCCACCAGCCCGGGGAGTTCGCGTCGCGGGCGAGCTGGACAAGGCGATCGCGCTCGGGCTCGTCGCGTACGTCGTACAGCGTGAGCAGGTCGAGCACGTCGCGTTCCTTGAACCCGACGCGGCCGAGCTCGAGCCGGCTGATCTTCGACTCCGAACCGCGGATCGCCCAGCCGGCGTCGGCGCGACTCATCCCGGCGCGCTCCCGCAGTCGTCGCAGGTGCGCGCCCAGCATGATGCGCAGGGCCGTCGGCCCCGGCTCGTTTCGGCCGGCCATGGCACTAGTTTACAGCAAGATCGAACAGATGTTCGAATCGTCTGGTAATCTGTGACAGATGGGACGAATGAGGTCAGAGGAGTGATTTCGTGAACATGAGCACGGCGTCGTCATCGAGCCGGACCAACTCACCGGGCGGTACTTGGCGATGGTCGTAGATGACACCGCGGCCGTCCGGCAGGTAGCCGCGACGGACGTACATGCGCTGCGCGGTGCCGTAGTCCGGGTAGAGCCCGACCCCCAAACCGACGACGTCCGACCGCTCGGCGACGAGCGCCTCCGCGGCGTCCATCAAGCTGCCGCCGATCCCACGCCGTCGGTACGCCGGGAGCACGATGAAGTCCTGGATCTCCGGCATGCCGTCGAACGGTTCGTACGCCGAACTCCAGTTGACCGTCACGCAGCCGGCGATCTGGTCGTCCTGCGTGGCGACGAGGGTACTCCGGCGGCCGGCTGTTCGTCCTCCAGGTAGGTCGCGAAGGTGCTGAGCGGCTTCTCCCAGCCGGCGACGTTGAAGGCCGCGAAGATCGCCGCGGGGTCCGAGGCGGTCAGCGGTCGGATGGTGGACGTCATGGTTGCTCCCCAGCAGCTCGGCGACGCCGCGAGCGTACGTGGGGGAGCCGGAGGAGTCTCGTGATTTGGTGGGGCGAACTCGCGCCGAGGTGTCCGGATCGGTCAGGTCGGCGTCGGCGAACTCGTCGGCCAGCAGGGCGAGCCCGTGCGGAGGGCCAGGCTGGCTGATCGGTGCGGTGCGGCTCGGCACCGCGTTCGACAGGCTGGCTGGCCCCCGCCGTGCGGCGCCGGCCGCGGCTCGGTGCCGTGCTCGACCAGGTGGGCTGAAGGTCGTTCGGCGCCGACTTCAGCTCGTTCCGGTTCGCGAAGTTCGTCCGGGGCGAGCGACGGCGAGGGCGGTGACCAGGCCGGCGACGATGCCGCCGACGACCAGCCGCCCGCATCCCACCCTCGCCCATGACCCGCGCCCGCTGAGGTCCGCCCGCCCGTGCACGAGCCGCGTGCGCACGAGCTGCGTGCGCACGACCCGTACTCGCCGTGAGCCGCCGATGCCTGCGGCCGAGCCCCGCCCGTCGAGGCCCGCCTACGCACGAGCTGCGTGCCCGCCGCGAGCAGCCGGTGCCCGTGCCCGCGCCCGCGCCCCGCCGAGGCTCGCCTGCGCACGAGCCGCCTGCGCGCGACCCCTGTCCGCCGTGAGCTGCCGATGCCCGCGCCCGAGCCCCGCCCGCTTTCGCTGGGCAGCTCGGGTGGGAGCGCTGCTGTTCGCCGTGCTGGTTAGTCGCGGAGGTACTCGGCTCGCCAGCGGTAGGTGTTGGGGTCGGTGGGGCTGGGGGCTCGGTCGAGTTGGATCAGGCGGAGGTCGTCCTTGGCGAAGGCGTCGATGGAGGCTCGGGTGAGGGGCCAGGGTGGGCCTTCGAGAGTTTCGTCGGGGACGTCGTCCTCGCGGGCGAAGGCGATGACGATCATGGTGCCGCCGGCGCGGACCTGTTCGCCGACCTGGTGGGTGGCCGCCGGTTGGATCGCGATCGGGAGGGCCTGGACGGTGAAGATCTCGATGACCAGGTCGAACGCGCGGTGCCAGTCGGCGGGTGGGTCGAGCAGGTCGGCGACTTGGTAGTGCGCCTTGGAATCGGGGTGGGCCTGCTGGGCGGCCTCGACCGCGGTGGGGGAGATGTCGAAGGCGATCGTGTCGTAGCCGAGGTCGGCGATCAGTTCGGCGTCCCAGCCTGTGCCTGCGCCTACGATGAGTGCGCGCTTGCCTGCGCCGTCGGGCTGGGCGGTCGAGATCCAGTCGACGAGGAGGGGGTGCGCCATGCCGCGATCCCATGGAACGACGGCGCGGCCGTCCGCGGCGGCGGAGTACAGCTCCTCGAACCAGCCGGTTGGGTCGTCGGCTTCAAGCGCCTTGTGCGCCAGGTGACGCGAGGCGACGTCAGGGTCCTGGTTGGCGGCGGCTGCGGAGTCCGGCGACGTCGCCGTGTCGGCGTCTGCCGAGTTGGCCGTGCCGGCGTCTGCCGAGTTCGTCGTACCGGCGTCTGGCGAGTCGGCCGTGTCGGCGTTCGCCGAGGTCGCGGTGCCGGCGTTCGCCGAGTTCGTCGTACCGGCGTCCGCCGAGTTGGCCGTGCCGGCGTTGGCCGTGCCGGCGTTCGCTGAGTTCGTCGTGCCGCCGTTCGCCGAGTTGGCCGTGCCGACGTCCGCCGAGTTCGTCGTACGGGCGTCTGCCGTGTTTGCCGTGCTGGGGTCCGTCGCGTCGTGGGAAGCGGCGTCCTTCTGCGTCATGGAGCCTCGTCTGGTTGGTGGATGGCTTGCAGGGTCTGGACAGTGTCGGCTTCGGACGGGGTCTTGTCGTCGCGGTAGCGCAGGACGCGGGCGAAGCGTAGGGCCATGCCGGCTGGATAGCGTGGCGACGACTGGACGCCGTCGAAGGCGATCTCGACGACGATCTCCGGGCGCAGGTACACCGTGTAGTTGTCGCGGCCGGCTTCGATCTCCTGGAAGCGTTCGGTCTGCCAGCGCAGGAGTTCGTCGGTCAGGCCCTTGAAGGTCTTGCCCATCATCACGAACTCGCCGGTGGTCTCGTCGCGGGCGCCGAGGTGGAGGTTCGACAGCCAACCGGTACGGCGGCCGTGGCCCCACTCGGCGGCGAGGACGACCAGGTCGAGGGTGTGGGTTTGCTTGACCTTCACCCAGCCCGAACCGCGCCGGCCCGCCTCGTACGGGACCGTGAGGGACTTGACCATCACACCTTCGTGCCCGCGCTTCACCGCGTCGGCGAAGAACGCCTGTCCCGCGTCGGCGTCGTCGGTGACCAGCCGGGGGATCCGCCGGTGCTCGGGGACGAGTTTGCTCAGCCACTCGTGCCGCTCGGCGCCGCCGAGGCCGAGCAGGTCCTGTCCGTCGAGGTGCAGGATGTCGAAGAAGTACGGCGTGAGCGGCACGGTTTCGGGACCGGTCGCCGCGCGCGTCGCCGTACGGGAGCCGGTCACCTGGAACGCTTCGGGGCGGCCGTCGGCGCGGAGGGCGATCAGTTCGCCGTCGAGCACGAGCTGGTCGGCCTTGAGCTCGAGGGTCGCGGCGACGACCTCGGGGACGCGGGCGGTGATGTCGTCGAGGGTGCGCGTGTAGACGACGACGTCCGCGCCGTTGCGGTGGACCTGGATGCGGATGCCGTCCAGCTTCCACTCGAGCGCCGCGGGCGCGCCGGTCTTCGTCATCGCCTCGGCGACGGAGGTTGCTGATTGGGCGAGCATCGCCTGGACGCCGCGGCCGACTTCGAGGCCGAACTGGGCGAGCCCGGCTTCGCCTTCGGTCAGTACGGCGACCGCCACGGGCGCCGCCGCGCCTCGGAGCATGGTGGCCGCCCGGATCTTGTCCAGAGGGATGCCGGTGGCCTTTGCCACGGCGTCGGCCATCACGCCGTCGAGTGCTCCTTGGCGCAGCTCACCCGCGACCAGGAGTCTGAGGAACTGTTGCTCGGCCTCGGTGGCTCTTGCGAACAGTGCGTCGACGGCTGCTCGCTTGCGGGCCTGGGAACCGGTGCCGGAGATTTCGGAGAGGTCGGCGAAGGCCTGGTCGACCTCCTCGACGGTCAGCGAGGGGTCGGTCGCCGGTGCGGGGACCTCGGTCAGCGTGCGCCAACCGACGCCCGTCCGCCGCTGGCGCAGCTCACCGGACAGGTAGGTGACGACGACCTCGGTCTCCACGGGATCGGTCACAGCCGCCAGCAGCTCGGCGATGAAGCCGGCCTTCGCCAGGCGCGACCTGGTCCCGCTGAGAGCGCTGGAGGTGGCAACCACGTCGGCGAGCAACATGGACCCAGTCTCACTCATGGCACCGACAGATTTTGGGAGTTCCGAGGGGTCAGGGGAGTTTGGGGAGATCGTCGAGGAAATCGGCGGAGGGGGTGAAGAAGAGGGTGCCGGTGACGGCGGTGGAGAAGTCGAGGATACGGTCGTAGTTGCCGTCGGGCTCGCCGAGGAACATGCGGCGGAGCATGAGTTCGGTGACGGCGGGGTCCTTGGCGTAGCCGATGAAGTACGTGCCGAACTCCTGCTCGCCGATCGAGCCGAAGGGCATGTTGTCGCGGAGGATCTTCAGTTCGTTGCCGTCCTCGTCCTCGATGACGTTGAGGGCGATGTGGGCGTTGGACGGTTTGGCGTCGTCGTCGAGTTCGATGTCCTCGAGCTTGGTGCGGCCGATGGCCAGCTCCTGCTGCTCGACGGTGAGGGCGTTCCAGGCCTTCATGTCGTGGAGGTACTTCTGGACGATCACATAGCTGCTGCCAGCGAAGTCCGGGTCCTCGGAGCCGATGACAACGGCGTCCTCGGCGTCGCGGCCGCTGGGGTTCTCGGTGCCGTCGACGAAGCCGAGTAGGTCGCGCATCTCGAAGTACTTGAAGCCGTGGACCTCGTCGACGACCGTGGCGGCGCCGTCGAGCACCTTCATGATCTGCTGTGCCAGCTCGAAGCACTGGTCGAGGTGTGCGGCGCGGATGTGGAAGAGGAGGTCGCCCGGTGTGGACACGGCTTTGTGCTTGCCGCCGTCGAGCTCGATGAACGGGTGCAAGGCGCGGGGCTTCGGTCCGCTGAAGAGGCGGTCCCAGGCGTCGGAGCCGATGCTGGTGACGCAGGACAGGTTGCCGGACGGTACGCGGAAGCCGACCGAACGGGTCAGGCCGGCGACCCGCTCCAGCAGGTCGCGCGCTGTCTCCTCGCCGTTGGGCTCGATGCGGACGACGAGAAAGATCGCCGAACCGGTCAACGGCATCAGCACCGACTGCGGCAGCGCGCTCGTCGAGGCGGTCGGTTCGGTCACCATTTTGGGCTCCTTCAGGTCGTACGACGTACTGGAGTCAGCATGCAGGAAAGGTCTGTCGAGGAGACACATTGGGTCCTCGCGAGCCGGTCGGCCGGGAGGGCGGGGTTACCTCGGGTCGGCAGGCCCCTTGGGTGCTGGTTGGTGGGGATGCGGCCGGGTGGGTTGTCGGGGGTTGAGGTCGCTGCGGCCGAGGAAGGGCGGGTGGAGTTGGCTACTGGGAGTGCGGAGGTGGCCGGCGGTTGGTGGTGGGGCTGGTTGGTGGGGATGCGGCCGGGGAGGTTGTCGGGGGTTGAGGTCGCTGCGGCCGGAAGAGTAAGAGGAGCGAGGCGAGCGGTGAGCGGCGGGCCCTGCTGTGCGCGGTCGGGCCGGTGTCGGTTGGCCGGGATGCTGTTGTGCGGGTCGGATGCGGGGAGTTGGTGTGGGGTGGCTTGGGTCAGTGGGTCACGCCGGGCGCATGAGGTGGTCGAGGAAGGCGGTGAGGAGGGCTTCTCGGAGGGGTGGGGGTGCTACGTCTAGGAGGGCGTTGATGGGGGCCATGCGGGTGGGGAGGGTGCCGGTGGCGGCCGTGTCGGCTAGGCCGGCGATGGTGAGGAGGCCGTCGAAGGCGGCGTCGTCGAGGGTTGTGGGGTCCAGGGTGGTGGCTGCTGCGGCCAGGTCCGGGGAGACGTGGGCGGGGCCGAGTTGTTGGGCGGATCGGGTTGCTGCGGTCAAGGCGTCTACCAGTTCGTCCAGGCGGAGGGCTGTGGCGGCGCTGACGGTGAGGTGGAGGGACGGGGGCTGGTCGCGGAAGCTGAGCTGGGGTTGGACGAACCAGCCTTGGGTGGTCATTTCGTCGGCGAGGGTGAAGACGTCGGAGCGAGCGTCGGTGCGGACGGCTACGAGGGTGGTGGCTGGGGTGGCGACGAGAGTGAGGCCGTCGATGGCATCGATGCGCTTGGCCAGGTCCAGGGTCGCGTCGTGGGCGGTGCGGGCGAGGCGTTGGTAGCCCTGGTCGCCGATGTGGTGAATGACGGCCCAGGCGGCGGCGAGGGGAGCGCCGGACTTGGTGGACTGCATCGTCGAGTTGAGCATCGTGTAGCCGGGCCAGGCGGCGCTGGCGAAGAACTGCGCCTTGCGCAGGGAAGCATCGCGGTGGAGGAGGATGGACGCGCCCTTGGGCGTGTAGGCGTACTTGTGGAGGTCGACCGAGATGCTGGTGACGCCGGGGACGGCGAAGTCGAAGTCCGGCACCTCGATGCCGTCGAGACGCACGTACGGAAGGATCCAGCCGCCGATGCAGGCGTCGACGTGGCAGCGGACGCCGCGGTCGGCGGCGATGGCGGCGATCTCCCGGACGGGGTCGACGACGCCGTGCGCGTACGACGGGGCGCTGGCGACGACGAGGACGGTGTTGTCGTCGATGGCCGCGGCGATGTCGGCGGGGTCAGGGGTGAAGGTGACTGGATCGACGTCGACCACGACGGCAGGGACCTTGAAGTAGTGGGCAGCTTTGTGGAAAGCAGCATGGGCGGTCGAAGGGATCACCATGTTGGGGGTCGGCGAGTTGGCGGCATCGCGAGCTGCCTGGACCGCGAGCAGGACTGACTCGGTGCCGCCGGAGGTGACCGTGCCGACGGCGGTCTCGCCGTTCAGCAGGCGTGCCGCCCAGCCGACCAGGTCGTTCTCCAGCGTGCGCAGGCTCGGGAAGACCGTGGGATCGAGCCCGTTCGTCGCGCCGTACTGTGCGAGCGCGGCGCGGCCGATCTCGTCGGCCTCGGCCAGGCCGGAGTCGTAGACGTAGGCGAGCGTGCTCCCGCCGTGCGTCGGCAGGTCGCCTTCCTGCAACGCGCGCAGCCGGGCGAGGACGTTGGTCATCGGGCCTCCAGGACTTCGTCGGCGGTCAGCCGGTAGCGGGTCAACGAGAAGAAGCTCAGAGCGATCAGTACGGCGGGCACCAGCGACAAACCCACGACGATCGCGGTCACCGCGGAATCTGGCTGGACTGCGGACCGGTCGGTCGACGACACGTACCCACCCAGCGCGAGCACCAGCGCATAGAGCCCAGGCCCGAGCGCCAGCCCAAGAGTTTCGCCGGCCGTCCAGACCCCGGTGAACACACCGGCCCGCCGTACGCCGCTGCGCGCGGAATCGACCGCGGCCACGTCGGGCAGCATCGCCAGCGGGAACACCTGCGCACCCGTGAACCCGATCCCGACGATGCCGGTCGCGACGTACACGCACCACGTCGGCACGTGCTGCGCGCTCGACAACGCCAAAGCGCCCAGCCCGAGTACGCCGGACGCGGCCAGGAACCCGGCGCGCTTGCCGAAGCGTTGACCGAAGGCCAGCCACAACGGACTGACCAGCAACGCCGGACCGACCACGCAGACGAAGCCGATCGTCGCCGCGCCGGGGTCGCGCAGCACGTACCGCGCGAGGTAATCGATCCCGGCCAGCATCGATCCGATCGCCAGCGCCTGCAGCATCAGCGTGATCAGCAGCCAGCGGAAGTCGGCGACGCGGGCGACGAGCCGGAGCTGGTCGCGCAGTGTGCCGGTGGTCTCCTGCGGCCGGCCGATCGGGGCGCGCCGCGTGCCGACGTACGCGCCGATGGTGCCGAGGGCGAGCAGGACGGCGACGGTCAGGCCCATCACCCGGTACCCGTCGCGGCCGCCGATGGCGTCGCGGATCGCGGGAGAGGCGCCGCCGCTGATCAGGATGGCGAGTGTCAGGAACGCGACCCGCCACGACATCAGGCGGGTGCGTTCGGCGTAGTCGTCGGTGATCTCGGCGGGCATCGCGACGTACGGGACCTGGAAGAACGCGTACGACGTCGCGCAGGCGAGGAACCCGAGCAGCACCCAGGTCGCGTTCAGTGTCTTCGAGCCGAGGTCGGGTGCCGCGAAGAGCAGCGCGAAGCAGATCGCCAGCCCGAGGCCGCCGCGCAGCAGGAACGGGCGCCGCGGACCGAGCGGCGACTGGTGGTGGTCGCTGATCCGGCCGGCGACCGGGTTGAGCAGGACGTCGAGCGCCTTCGGCAGCAGCACGATCGCGCCGGCCGCTCCGGCGGCGATGCCGAGGGTGTCGGTCAGGTAGGGGAGCAGCAGCAGACCCGGAACCGTGCCGAAGGACCCGGTCGCGACCGAGCCCAGGGCATAGCCGATCCGCACTCGTCGTGCCTGCTCAACTGACATGGCGGAAGCATGCCAAAAGAAGGCCGAAGCGTGTCGAGCTTCGTCCACAGGGCCTCGACTTGAGCCGATCTCATAGAGTCACGGCATGGCGTCGCAGGGAGGACCACCGCAGAACCAACCGCCGCACGAGCCTGTCCAGGATCAGCCGCGGCAGCCCGGCTACGGTACGCCGCCGGTGCCGAGTGGGCAGCCGCTGCCGGGCGACGGTCCGGGCTTCTGGTCTCCTCAGCAACCGCCTCCGTGGACGGGTCCGCAACAGCCCTACCAACAGCAACCCCCGCCTTACCCGCCGCAGCAACCGCCGTACGGCCAACCCCCGTACGGCCAGCAGCCCTACGGCTCGATGCCCTACAACCTGCGCCCGCCCGAGCAGCGCCAGCTCCCGGCCCCGCCCGGCACGCCGTTCCACCAGCTCGCGCGCAACGCCCACCACAAGTGGTGGCGCCCACTCGTCGGCACCCTGACCCTCGCCGCGTTCGCCTTCTTCGCGACGATCGCCGTCCTCCTGGTCTGGATGATCGCGCACAGCGCGATCACCGGCGACTTCCCCGAGTCGGAAGGCAACAACTTCTTCCCGAACGACCTGGAGAACCTCGCCAGCACGCTCGTGATGCTGGCGATCCTCACCCCGGCCGTCGTCTTCACCGCCTGGGCGATCCAGCGCCGCCCACCCTGGAGCGTCGCGTCGGTCCTCAACAAGATCCGCTGGAAGTGGCTGCTCCTCGCCTGCCTGCCGGCCCTGGGCTACCTCGCGGTGTCCGTCGGCCTCGGTCTGGTGACCGAGTCGCTCTTCCCGAACGCCGACCCGGCGCCCGCTGACGAGGGCACCTGGGTCGGCTTCGCCGCGTTCATCGGTCCGGCCCTGCTGATCCTGTGCCTCGTCCCGTTCCAGTCCGCGGCCGAGGAGTTCGTGTTCCGCGGCTGGCTGATCCAGGCGATCGGCGCCTACGCACCGGGCAGCGACGCGCGCAACGCCGTCACCCGCGTGATCTGGCGAGCACTCCGTACGCCGTGGCCGGCACTCGTCATCAGCAGCGCGCTGTTCGTCTCCGCGCACGGCTACACCGGCTGGGCGATGGCCGACATCTTCCTGTTCGCGATGACGGTCGGCTGGCTGACCGTCCGCACCGGCGGGATCGAGGCCGCGATCGGCCTGCACGTGCTGAACAACCTGTTCGCGTTCATGTTGCCCGCGGCAACTGGTCAGCTCGACAGCTGGGCCGACCAGGGCGGTGCTCCGTGGACGCTGCTGGTCAGTGACATCCCCGCCCTGGCCGTCTACGCGGTGGGCGTGGTCTGGCTGGCCGAACGCCGGAAGGTCGCGACCGTCAGTCAGTAGAGGCCGGATGAAAACCAGCGGCGATTGTCGGTGCGATCTGGCAGCCTGTCGGCCGTGACGAACAACATCGACACCGTCCTGTTCGACTGGGGCGGCACCCTGGCCACCTGGCACGACATCGACCTGTACGCCGTGTGGCGCTCGGTCGCCGTACTGATCGACGAGACCCGCGCCGACGAGCTCGCGGCGAAGCTGGTCGCCGCGGAGGACGCCGCCTGGCTACGGTCCCGCGACGAGCACGTCAGTACGACGCTCGAGGCGGTCTGCCTGGCCGCCGACGTGGTGATGACCCCGGCGGCGCTGGCCGAGTACGAGCGTCAGTGGCACCCGCACACCGAGCTCGACCCGGACGCGATCGGCATGCTGAAGGAGCTCCGCCACCGCGGCTACCGGATCGGCGTCCTGTCGAACACGATCTGGTCCCGGCAGCGGCACGAGGACATCTTTGCGCGCGACGCCGTGCTCGAGCTGATCGACGGCGCGGTCTACACCAGCGAGGTGCCGTGGACGAAGCCGCACCCGGAGACGTTCCTGGCCGCGATGCGGGCAGCGGGCGCCAGTGACCCGAAGAGCTGCGTGTTCGTCGGCGACCGGCTGTTCGACGACGTCTGGGGCGCCCAGAACGTCGGCATGCGCGCGGTGCACATCCCGCACAGCAACATCCCGACCAACCAGGTCGGCCACACGGAAGGCGCACCGGACGCCACCATCCAGCGCCTGTCCGAGCTCCCCGGCGTGCTGGACTCCTGGACATAGACAGAACCCCCGGGCCTCGAAAGGCCCGGGGGTCCTGAATGGGGTTTGGTTGGCTACGGCTGCCTGGGCGGCTCAGACCTAGGCGGCCAGCGTCGGGTCGGCCATCAGGCGGAGGCGCCCCAGTGCCTCGCGCTCGATCTGCCGGACCCGCTCCGCCGAGATGCCGTGCACCGCGCCGATGTCGGCCAGCTTGGCCTGCCGGCCGTCGTGCAGCCCGTAGCGGCGACGGATCACGTCCGCCGACCGCGGGTCGAGCTGGTCGACCAGGCTGAACAGTCCGGACCGGTCGGAGGCGTCCGCGACCAGCTGGTCGGGGCCCGGCGCGGTCTCGGCCGCGATCAGGTCGCCCAGCGAGGTCTCGCCCTCGTCGTCGATCGGGTTGTCCAGGCTGATGTGGTCCCGGCCGATCCGGATCAGCTCCGTCACGCGTTCCGGGTCCAGGTCCAGCTCGGCGGCGATCTCGTCGATCTCCGGCTCACGGCCGAGCTTGCGCTCCAACGTGCGCCGGGCCGAGCCGATCTGGTTCAGCTGCTCGACCACGTGCACCGGCAGCCGGACCACGCGGGCCTGCTGCGCGATCCCGCGGGTGATCGCCTGGCGAACCCACCACGTCGCGTACGTCGAGAACTTGAAGCCCTTGCGGTAGTCGAACTTCTCCACCGCGCGGATCAGTCCCGTGTTGCCCTCCTGGACCAGGTCCAGCAGCGGCATCTGGGATCGTCCGTACCGGCGGGCGATCGACACCACGAGCCGCAGGTTGGCGGTGACGAACCGCTGCTGGGCCTTCTGGCCTTCCGCGGCCAGCCACTCCAGCTCCTCCTGCGTCGCGTACTTCGGCGCGCCGCCCTTCTTGCGTCCAACCCGCCCCTCGGCCAGCAGTTGCTCCGCCAGGAGTCCTGCCTCGACCGTCTCAGCGAGCTCGACTTCCTCTTCTGCCGTCAGCAGAGGAGTGCGCGCGATCTCTTCCAGGTAGAGACCGACGCTGTCCTTGCCGTCGATACCTTCGTCCATTGACCGGACACGAGCCATGCGAGCCACCGAAACTCCCTTCGTCGTTACATGGAGAGCAACGCTCGAGTGAGGTTCAAGATTCCACGACGAGTGTGTAAACAGCCTGAACGTTCCCTGAGAGTTCCCGGCAGTCACGCCTTCAGGAACCGCTGGTCAGCGGGGAACTGCTGAAAATCATTACTGAATGTGTCACACCACACATCGTCCTTCGTTGCCACCCGTAGCAACGCGCCCGGTACCCGCCGGATTCCCGTGAAAACAGGACAACCGGGGGCCGGGCGCGAGCGTCTTAAAGGGTTAGGCCAAACCCAGGGTGTCGAGCTCCCAGGCGAGCGTGAAGGCGACTTCGCGCCACGCGTCGTACCGGCCGCTGCGGCCGCCGTGGCCGGCCTCCATCTCGGTCTTCAGCAGGACGTCGACGTCACCGGCGGCGGTCTCCCGCAACTTGGCGACCCATTTGGCCGGCTCGACGAAGAACACCCGGGTGTCGTTCAGGCTCGTGATCGCGAGAATTCGCGGGTACTGCTGAGCCGTCACGTTCTCGTACGGCGAGTAGGACTTCATGTACCGGTAGACCTCGGGGTCCTCGAGCGGATTGCCCCACTCCTCCCACTCGATCACGGTCAGCGGCAGCGACGGGTCGAGAATCGTCGTCAGCGCGTCCACGAACGGCACCTCCGCGACGATCCCGCCGAACGCCTGCGGCGCCAGGTTCGCGACCGCGCCCATCAGCAGCCCGCCGGCGCTGCCGCCCTGCGCGACGATCCGCTCCGGCCGGCTCCAGCCGTCCTTGGCCAGGTGCTCGGCGACCGCGACGAAGTCGGTGAACGTGTTCCGCTTGGTCAGCGTCTTGCCGTTGTCGTACCAGTGCCGCCCGAGCTCGCCGCCGCCGCGCACGTGCGCGATCGCGAACACCACGCCGCGGTCCAGCAGCGACAGCCGCGGGATCGAGAACCAGGGGTCCATCGAGGACTCGTACGAGCCGTAGCCGTAGAGCACGACCGGCGCGTTGCCGTCCTTGGCGACGTCCTTGCGGGCGACGATCGAGACCGGCACCTGCGTCCCGTCGGAGGCCGTCGCCCACTCCCGGTACTGCGTGTAGGCGCTCAGGTCGACGCCGCCGAGCACGGGCTGCTGCTTGAGCAACCGCCGCTCGCCGGTCGCCACGTCCACGTCGTACGTCGAACCGGGCGTGACCAGCGACGTGTAGCCGAACCGGTACCGGGTGTCTTCCCACTCGTCGTTGCGGCCCGGGCCGACCGTGTAGATCGGCTCGTCGAAGGTGAGGCCCTGCGCGGCGGCGAAGCCGTCGCCGTCGCGGCGCATGATGGCCAGCTCGGTCAGCGCGTCCCGGCGCCGGTACAGCACGACATGCTGGGCGAACGCGTCGACGCCGAGCAGCCGGCTCGACTCGTCGCCCTCGATCAGCGTGGTCCAGTCGCCCGGCTTGTCCAGCGGAGCGGTGGCCAGCGAGAAGTTCTCGGCGTCGGCGTTGTGCGTGATCAGCAGCTGGTCGCCGGCGTGCTCCACGTCGTACTCGACGCCCTCGACGCGCGGCCGGACGACGACCGGCTCGCCGGTCGGGTCCTGCGCGTCGAGCAGCCAGACCTCGCTGGTCAGCTTGCTGCCGAGGGCGATCTGGATGGCCTGCTCGTTACGGGTCAGGTCGACGCCGATCCAGTACCGCTCGTCGGCCTCCTCCTTGACCAGGACGTCGTCGCCGGAGGCGCCGAGCGCGTGCCGCCAGACCTGGAACGGCCGCCACGCGTCGTCGACCTTCGTGTAGAAGATGGTCGAGCCGTCGGCCGACCAGGCCGACCCGTAGTGCACCTCGGGCAGCTCGTCGGGCAGCAGCTCGCCGGTGCGCAGGTCCTTGATCCGCAGCGTGAACCGCTCGTCGCCCTTGAGGTCGACCGAGTACGCCAGCAGGTTGCCGTCGGGGGAGACGTCGACGGTGCCGAGCGAGAAGAACTCCGAGTCGCCGGCCAGCACGTTGCCGTCGAGCATGACCTCCTCGCCGGGGATCTCGCCGTCGGTGGCCGGCGGCTGGTCGCCGTCGGCGGGCACCCGGCAGCTGATCGCGTACTGCTGGCCCTCGACCGTGCGGGTGTAGTACCAGTAGCCGCCCAGCCGTGAGGGCACGCTCAGGTCGGTCTGGAGGGTGCGCGCGGAGATCTCGCCGAAGATTGCCTCACGCAACGATTCCAGGTGCGCGGTGCGGGCCTCTGTGTAGCTGTTCTCGGCGCGCAGGTGGTCGAGAACCTCGTCGTTGGTCTTGTCGCGCAACCACTCGTAGTCGTCGACGAACACGTCGCCGTGGTGGGTACGTTCGACCGGCTTCTTGGCGGCGACAGGGGGAGTCAACTCAGGCATGTGGGGAGACTACCCGCGCCCGTGTCAGAGGCTGTAGGTCGCCACCACCGGCGCGTGGTCGCTCCAGCGCTCGGCGTACGTCGGCGCGCGGTGGATCGCGCAGCCGGTGGCCGCGGCGGCCAGGCCGGGAGAGGCGATCTGGTAGTCGATCCGCCAGCCGGCGTCGTTGTCGAACGCCTTGCCGCGCCACGACCACCACGAGTACGGACCGGGGCCGTCGCCGCCGAACCGGCGGCCGAGGTCGACCCAGCCGGCCTCGAACAAACGATCCATCCAGGCGCGTTCCTCGGGCAGGAAACCGCTCTTCTTGCGGTTCGCCTTCCAGGCCTTCAGGTCCTCCTCCCGGTGCGCGATGTTCAGGTCACCGCACATCAGCACGTGCCGCCCGTCGGCGCGCAGCTCGGTCAGTCGTGCGGTGATCGCATCGAGGAAGGCGTACTTCTCCTCCTGTCGCGGCGGCGTCTCGAACTCGCCGGTGAACACGTAGGTGCTGACCGCCGTCAGCGTCGACCCGTCGTCGAGCACGACGTCCGCCTCGACCCACCGGCCGGACCCGTCGAACCGCTCCGGCCCGAGATCGGTCCGCTCCAGCTTGATCGGCCGCCGGCTCGCGATCGCGACACCGGCGCGGCCCTTGCTGCCCTCGATCGCGGGCTCGGCGTGCGCGAGGTGCCAGTCGCCGCCGAGGTGGTCGCGCAGGACCTCGTCGGTCGCGCGAACCTCCTGCAGCAGCAGGAGATCCGGATCGGTCTGCTCCAGCCACGGAGCCATGCCCCGCCGGTACGCCGCCCGAACCCCGTTCACATTCACCGTGGCAACCTTGAGCACGCCCGTAACCCTAGCGGCGTTCGAGCGGTACGCCGTACCGCCTCACCGTCAGAGGGTGGTGAGAAGGGCGGAGAGCGATCGCTCGCAGAGCTCCTCGACCTCGTCCTCGGCGACGGTCGGGTTGTCGATCCAGGTGAGCAGGAGCTGCTCGATGTATCCCTGCCAGCCCAAGCACGCCAACTCGACCTTGGGCGTGGTCTCGACGCCCTGCTGCGCGAGGGCGTCGATGACCCAGCGGCTGAAGACCTGCCGCAGCTCGGAGTGCAGAGCCCGTACGGCGGGATCGCCCGCGGCCGACATCAGCAGCGTCGCGCGGTAGAGCTGAGGGGCTTCGAGAACGGCGCGGACGAAGGCGCGGATGCCGGAGCGCAGCCGCTGGTCGGGCGGGAGGGAGAGGTCGGGAGCGGTCCGGAGCATCAGCTCGGAGGCGGCCTCCTCGATCACGGCGTACTGGAACTTCTTCTTCGAGCCGAAGTAGTGGAAGAGCAGGGCGGGGGAGACGTGGGCCTCGGCGGCGACGCGTTCGACGCTCAGGTCGCCGTGCGGATCGGCCTCGAGCACCCGGCGCGCGGCGTCGAGGATCTGCGCCCGCCGTTCGTCCGGCCGCAACCGGGGTGCGCGGTGCTCTGAGGCTTGACTCATAGGGACAGTCTATTGAGTATCAGCTCAACAAGCACTTACTGTTGAGTATCGACTCAACAGACGGAGGTCCGCGATGGCCGGCAAGGTCGTACTCGTCACAGGCGCGTCCCGGGGGATCGGTGCGGCGGTGGCTCGCCGGCTGGCGAGCGAGGGCGACACACTGGCGCTGGTCGGGCTGGAACCCGACGAGCTGAAGAAGGTCGCCGAGGACTGCGGCCCGGACGCCGGCTGGTGGGAGGCCGACGTCACCGACCTGGAGTCGCTGCGCGCCGCGGTCGAGGGCGTTCGCGAGCGGTACGGCCGGATCGACGTCGTCGTCGCGAACGCGGGCATCGCGGCGCCGGGCTTCACCCGGAGCATGGACCCGGCCGTCTGGGAGCGCGTTCTCGACGTCGACCTGTACGGCGTCTGGCGGACCGTTCACCTGACGTTGCCGCACCTGATCGAGAGCAAGGGCTACCTGCTGCTCGTCTCGTCGCTCGCGGCCGTCGTGCACATCCCCGGGCTCGCGTCGTACAACACGGCCAAGGCCGGGGTCGAAGCGATGGGCAACAGCCTGCGCGCCGAGCTGCGGCACCTCGGCGTCCGGGTCGGCGTCGCGCACATGACCTTCGTCGACACCGACATGGTGCGCGGCGTCGACGACCACCCGGTGTTCGGCAAGGTCCGGACCGGGATCCCGTTCGCGAGCCGCGTCTACCCGCTGGAACTCGCCGTCGAGAAGTTCACCGCCGGCATCAGGAAGCGCTCTCGCGTGGTGCACGTGCCCGGCTGGATCGGCCCGATGAAGATCTTCCGCGCGCTGATCCCGCACCTCGTCGAGCTGGGCAGCCGGAGGTCGGTCGCCAAGGCCGACCGCGCCGCCCTGGCCGACATCGAGGCCCGCGGTGCCGACGTCTCGTCCCGTGCGTCCGGTGCCGGCGGCCTCGCGGACACGGCCAAGGCCAAAGGTGCCCGCGGATGAGTGAACGCCAGTACGACGTGGTGCTGCTCGGCGCGACCGGCTTCACGGGAGCGCTCACCGCGGCGTACCTCGTGAAGCACGCGCCGCCCGGCCTGAAGCTCGCGCTCGCGGGCCGGAACAACGCGAAGCTGGAGAAGCTCCGCGACGACCTGAAGGCTCCCGAGCTCGACCTCCTGCCTGCAGACGTCGAGGACCCGGAGTCGCTGAGAGCGGTCGCCGAGTCGACCCGCATCGTCGTCACCACCGTCGGCCCGTACATCCGGTACGGCGAACCGCTGGTCGCGGCTTGCGCCGCGGCGGGGACCGACTACCTCGACCTGACCGGCGAGTCGGAGTTCGTCGACAAGATGTACGTCGCCCACCACGCGAAGGCCGTCGAGACCGGCGCGCGGTTGATCCACTGCTGCGGTTTCGACTCGATCCCGTACGACCTGGGCGTGCAGTTCACCGTCGAGCAGCTGCCGCGCCGCGTGCCGATCAAGGTCGACGGCATGATCCGTGCCGGCGGCAAACCGTCGGGCGGAACCTGGGAGACCGCGATCACCGCGTTCTCCCGCGGCAAGCAGAACCTCGACGCGCACAAGGCCCGGCGGCGTGCCGAGGAACGCCTGACCGACCGCTCGGTGAAGCTGTCCGCCGGCCGGATCCACCGCTTGCAGGGCTTCTGGGCGGTCCCGCTGCCGACGGTCGACCCGCAGATCGTCCGTCGTTCGGCGATGCTGCTCGACGCGTACGGACCCGCCTTCACGTACTCGCACTACGCGGCCGTGAAGCGGTTGCCGATGGTTGCCGGGGGCATCGTCGGGATGGGCCTGCTGGTCGCTGCCGCTCAGGTCCCGCCGGCGCGCAAGGCGCTGATCGACCGGATCAAGGCCGGGGACGGGCCGTCGCCGGAACGGCGGGCGAAGTCGTGGTTCAAGGCGCGGTTCATCGGCTCGGGCGGCGGCACGCGCGTCGTCACCGAGGTCGCCGGCGGTGATCCGGGGTACGACGAGACCGCGAAGATGCTCGGCGAGTGCGCGCTCTCACTGGCGCTCGACGACCTCCCGACGACGGCCGGCCAGGTGACGACCGCCTCGGCGATGGGCCCGGCGTTGCGCGACCGGTTGGTTGCCGCAGGCATCAGCTTCCGGGTGATCTCGACCGAGGAGTACTGAGCGTGCGCCGGGTGAGATCGGCCGACGGGACGCAGATCGCGCTCTACGAGTACGGCGACCCGTCCGCGCCCGTGCTCGTCTGCGTGCACGGGTACCCGGACAACGCCCGCCTCTGGGAGCCTGTTGCGCAACGGCTCGCCGAGCACTTCCACGTCGTCACGTACGACGTCCGCGGCGCGGGGAACTCCGACCACCCGCGCGGGCGTACGGCGTACCGGCTCGATCGGCTGGAGGAGGACTTCACCGCCGTGCTCGACGCGGTCGCCGGTGACCAGGCGGTGCAGCTGCTCGCGCACGACTGGGGCTCGATCCAGTCCTGGCACTTCGTGACCAGTGAGCGGTTGCGCGGGCGGATCGAGTCGTTCGTGTCGATCTCGGGGCCGTCGCTCGATCACGCCGGCTACTTCTTCCGCGATCGCCGGCCGCGGCGGGAGAAGCTCTCCCAGCTCGCGCACTCCTGGTACATCCTCTACTTCCAGCTGCCCTGGGTGCCCGAGCTCGGCTGGCGGACGGGGTGGGGGCAGCGCGCCACGGCCAAGATGGAGCTGAGCGCGGGAGGACGTGCGGCGCCGGACGGAGAACGCTCTCTCCCGGACTACGTGAACGGTCTGCAGCTCTACCGCGCCAACGTGCTCCCTCGGCTGCTGCGGCCGCGGGCACGGCGTACCGACGTACCGGTGCTCGCGGTGTCTCCGGACGGCGACGCGTTCGTGACGACACCGCTGCAGACCGACGTCGCGCGCTGGGCCCCCAATCTCAGCGTCCAAGTGGTCAGGGGAGGGCACTGGTTGCCCCGGAACGATCCCGGACTTGTCGCCCGGTTGACCCTCGAGCACACCCGGCGGGTGGCAGGCTGGCAGGTATGAGAACGCTCCTGAACCTGATCTGGCTGATGCTGGCCGGATTCTGGCTGGCGGTCGGCTACGCGATCGCCGGCCTGATCTGCTGCATCCTGATCGTCACCATCCCGTTCGGCATCGCGTCGTTCCGGATCGCCGGGTTCGCGCTCTGGCCGTTCGGCCGGACCGTCGTCGACCGCCGCGGCGCGGGCGCCGGGTCGGTGCTCGGCAACATCATCTGGGTGATCGTCGCCGGCTGGTGGCTGGCGCTGGGCCACCTGGTCACCGGCATCGCGCTGTGCGTCAGCATCATCGGGATCCCGCTCGGCCTGGCCAACTTCAAGCTGATCCCGATCTCGCTGCTGCCGCTGGGCAAGGACATCGTCTCCACGGACGAGGCCTTCGGCATCCGATGAGGTCGCTGACCGTGCTCGGGTCGTGCGGTGCCTGGCCCGAGGCGGGCCGGGCGTGCGCCGGCTTCCTGCTCGAGTACGACGGGTTCAAGGTTGTGCTGGATCTCGGGTACGCGACGCTGCCGCGGTTGCTCGAGCACTGCCCGGACGGCGAGGTCGACGCGGTCGTGGTGACCCACGAGCATCCCGACCACTGCGTCGACGTGAGCGCCCTCGCGCGGGTCCGGCACTACCAGGCGCCCGAGGCCGCGCCGATCCCGCTGTACTGCCCGCCGGGCGTGCTCGCCGTACTGCGGGCGCTGGAACCGAATCCTGATCCGGCGACGGTCTTTGCCGTGCACGACCTGGCGACGGCGACGGAGATCGGGCCGTTCCGGCTGGAGAGCGTTCTCTTGCCGCACTACAAGACGAACTTCGGCGTACGGCTGAGTGCGCCGGGGCTGACGGTTTCCTACACGGGCGACAGTGGGCCGTCGCCTGAGTTGGCTCGGCTGGCTGACAGCGCGGATCTGTTCATCTGCGACGCGACGCATCAGGAACCGCCGGCCGAGGGACCGCGGTTCCTGATGACCGCGCGGGAGGCCGGCACGTTCGCCACCGGGGCGAAGCGGTTGCTGCTGACGCACTTCTGGCCCGGCTCGGATCGCGCTCTCTCGGTGACCCAGGCGCGGGAGAACTTCGCCGGTGACGTGATCGCCGCGGAGGAAGGGCTCGTGCTCGACCTGAGCTAGGCGGCGAGCCTCGCGTGGCGGAAGGCCGAGCGGTGCAGGAGCACGGCCTGCAGGACCATGCCGGCGACGCCGATCCAGAGCGTCTCCCGGCGGCCGAGGTGTTCGGCCAGGACGCCGCCGAGCACCAGGCCCGCGGTGAGCGACGCGCGGTTGACCGAGCGCAAGGTGGCATGCAGCCGGCCGAGCAGCCCGGACGGCGTGATGGACTGGCGGTAGCCCATCTCGATCGGGCTGTCGATGCCGATCGAGAGCCCGAAGACGAACTGGCTCACGCACAGCATGGCGAAGCCGAGCGCGTTGTCGCCGGCCAGCGGGATCAGCAGGTAGCCGAACGGGGTCATCCAGCGGCAGAGGACGATCGCCGGCCCGACGCCCATCCGCCGCCCGAACCAGCCCGACGCCGTCGCGCCGATCACCGAGCCGACGCCGCCGATCGCCAGCGTCACCCCGACCGCGCCGACGCTCAGCCCGAGGGTCTTGTACGCGAAGACCGTGTACGCCGTGACGATGATGCCCTGGAACACGAACCACACGTGCCCGGTCACCGCCAGCGGGCCGGTGGTCCGGTCGCGGTAGACCCAGGCCAGACCGTCGCGGATCTCCTGGCGCAGGTCCCGCGGAATGTCCTTGCCGGGGGCAACTTCCGGGCCGAGCGGCCGGACGGTGAGCAGGAGCAGGCCGGAGATCAGGTAGGAGAGTGCGTCGACCAGGATCGCGATCGGTGCGCTGATCAGCTGGACCAGGAACCCGGCCATGGCCGGTCCGCCGGTCGAGGCGACGGCGTCGGTCTGCATGAGGCGCGACCACGCCGGGGTGAGCAGGGCGGTCGGGACCAGGACGGGCGGGAACGACTGGTGTGCAGCGTCGTACCCGAGGGACAGCGCGCCGAACACGAGCACGATCGCGATCAGCAGCGGCATCGAGAGTACGTCGAGTACGGCGCAGAGCGGGATCAGTGCGAGCACTAAACCACGCGCCAGGTCGGCGGTGACCAGGATCGGCTTGCGGCGGTGCCGGTCGACGAAGACGCCGGCCAGCAGGCCGAGCAGCAGGTAGGGGAACCAGCGCGCGGCGCTGATCAGGCCGACCTCGCTGTCGGAGGCGCCGAGCGTGAAGATCGCGATCGCCGGCAGCGCCACCGTCGTGATCGACGTACCGGCCATCGAGATCGCGTCCGCGGCCCAGAACCGGAGAAACGCCGGGTACCCGAGCAACGGCCACCGGCGATTCATGCCCGGACCCTACCCAGCGCCCGGATTCAGCCGGCGGTCCGTCCCCGGAACCTGGGGCACGGGCCAGTCGCGCTCACGCCGAGTCCGGCGACTGACCCGCGCTCTTGGTCGCGGGGACGGTACGGCGGATCAGGAGGACTTCTTCTTGGCCGCCTCGACCAGCTTGCGCACGTTCTCGATCGAGCCCGCACCGGAGTCGATCAGCCGGGCACGCTCGGCCGCGAACTTCTCCCCGAGGTCGTCACGGACCTCCTGGGAGACTTCGGTCCGCGCCGGGTTGAGCACGTCGCGCTCCTCCTCGTCGAGGTGGTGCGACAGCGCCTCGGACAACTCGTGCGTCTTGTCGCCGAACTCCTCCGACGCGGGGTCCTCGACCTCCATCAGCTCGAGCAGGGCCTCGTTGCCCTCGTCGTGCTCGCGCTCGGAGTGCTCGACCTCGTCGGCGTCGATCGCGTCCTTCTTCCGCAGCTGGGGGTAGACCTTCGACTCCTCGGCCTCCGCGTGCGCGATCAGGACGGTCGCGAGATCGGCCAGTACGGCGGCCCGGTCGCTCCCGACGTCCCGCAGCTCGCGCAGCGCCTCCTCGAACCAGCGGTGATCGGCCAGGATGACCTCGACCACGTCACCACCGGTGTGCTGCAGGATCTTCGGCATCGAACCCTCCAAGTCAGTGCCCGGCAACCACACCGGGATCGACCTGCCGGTACCCGCCGATCGGCGCGCCATGCATACGGTCCTGCCGGGTGAGTTCCAGACCGTTGCACGAGGCCCGGACACGTCCGTTGCCGCCGGTTACGCTCCGGGCATGGCCACTACCCGCGCGCTCGTCCGCCGTCCCAGCCCGCGTCTCGCCGAGGGTCTGCTCACCCACCTCGAACGGGTCCCGGTCGACGCCGACCTCGCCGTACGGCAGTGGCAGCAGTACGTCGACGCGCTGACCGCCGCCGGCTGGACGACCGTCGAGGTCCCGCCGGTCGACGAATGCCCGGATGGCGTGTTCGTCGAGGACACGATGGTCGTGTACGGCGACCTCGCGGTGATCGCCCGCGCCGGCGCCACCGAGCGACGCCCGGAAGCCGCGGCCGCCGCCGAAGCGGTCGAGGCCCAGGGCTACCGCCTGGCCTACGTCGATGCCCCCGGCACCTTCGACGGCGGCGACATCCTGAAGGTCGGCACCACCGTGTACGTCGGCCAGGGCGGTCGCACCAACCGGTCCGGCTTCGACCAGCTCCGCACCCACCTCGAACCGCTCGGCGCGCAGGTCGTCGCCGTACCGGTCCGCAAGGTCCTCCACCTCAAGTCCGCCGTCACCGCCCTCCCCGACGGAACGGTCATCGGCTACGAGCCGCTCGTCGACGACCCGGCAGCCTTCCCCACCTTCCGCGCCGTCCCCGAGGAAGCCGGCTCCCACGTCGTACTGCTCGACGACACCCACCTGCTGATGGCCGCCTCAGCACCCCGCACCGCCGCCCTCTTCACCACCCTCGGCTACACCCCGGTCCCCGTCGACATCACCGAATTCGAAAAGCTCGAAGGCTGCGTCACCTGCCTGTCGGTCCGCCTCCGCCACTGATCAACAGACCTACCGCCTAGTCGGCGGGTTCCTCGGAATCGTCCGCGCTGGGGTGCTTGAGCTTGGTGAGTTCTGGGTCCTCGAGGGCGAACGTGCGGATCGGACCCCGCGTCTCGGGGGTCTCGAAGCGGACGGTGACTCGGCCTCGGCCGGCGCCCCAGACCCAGCCGGCGCCGTACGTCGGGTGGGTGACGTCCTGGCCCGGGTGGTAGCCGGTGTCGCGTTCGCGGGGGCGGACGGGGACTTCGGGGAGGTCGACGGCGGCCTCGGCTGCTTCGTCGGCTTCGGACTCGGTGAACAGGTCGTCCTGGATCCAGTCGGCCAGGGACGAGACGCCGACGCCGAGCAGGCGGATGCCGCCGGAGATGTCACTGTCGTCGAGGAGGCGGCGGGCGACGCGGGCGACCACGCGGGGGTCGTCGGTCGGGCCGGCCAGGGTGGACGAGCGGGTGTGGGTGGTGAAGTCGTGCATCCGCGTCTTCACGGTGACGGTGCGGCCGGAGAGCTGGGCCTTGCGGAGGCGTTCGGCGACGCGGTGGGCCATCCGTTCGCTGATCGCGGTCAGCAGCGAGCGATCGATGATGTCGGTCTCGAAGGTGTCCTCGATGCTGACCGACTTCGTCTCGCGGTCGCTCACCACCGGGCGGTCGTCGGCGGCGACGGCGAGCCGGTGCAGGCTCGTGCCGTGGGCCGATCCGACCTGACGGATCAGCTCGTCCTCGTCGAGCAGCTGCAGGTCCGCGACCGTCCGGACGCCGGCCATGCTGAGTCGTTGCGCGGTCGCCGGGCCGACCCCGGGGATCACGGTGACCTGCATCGGCGCGAGGAACTCCGCCTCCGTCCCGGGCGGTACGACGACGACGCCGTCGGGCTTGTCGAGGTCGCTGGCGATCTTCGCGATCAGCTTCGACGTCCCGGCGCCGACCGAGGCGGTCAGTCCGCCGCTGGCTTCCTTGATCGCGTCCTTCAGGTCGTCGGCGATCGCCTGGACGTCGTCGACGGTCAGGTCGTGCAGGCCCGCCGCGGACAGGTCGACGAACGCCTCGTCCAGCGACAGCGGCTCGACCAGCGGGGACAGCGCCCGCATCTGTGCCATCACCGCCTGGCTGGTCGCCCGGTACACCTCGAACCGCGGCCACAGGTACGCCGCGTGCGGGCAGCGCGAGCGCGCCTCGGCCGTCGACATCGCCGAGCGGACGCCGTACTTGCGCGCCTCGTACGACGCCGTCGAGACCACTCCGCGCAGCCCGATCCCACCCACGACGACGGGTTTGCCGCGCAGGGAGGGCTTGTCCCGCTGCTCGACCGCCGCGAAGAACGCGTCCAGGTCGACATGCAGGATCGATGGATCGGCACGCACGTCGACAGTCTCCCTGGTGCCACCGACAGTTCCGGGGGCGGGAGCGGGGAGCCGGCTGACAGAATCCGGGCATGGCGAGCTTCCCTGACCGGTGGGACGACGGTACGACGGCCGACGGGCCGGATCATCAGGTGCACTGGTACGACGAGCGGACGGTGATCATCCGCCAGGCGCTGCACACCAACTTCGAGGGACCGTTCCTCTACCTGCTGATCGGGTCGGAGCGCGCTCTCCTGCTGGACACCGGGACCGGGCACGCGAATCTGCGCGCGGTCGTCGACGAGCTGCTGGCCGGTCGGGACCTCGAGCTGGCGGTCGCCCACACCCACGGGCACGGCGACCATGTCGGTGGCGACGACCAGTTCGACCGCGTGGTCGGCAGGTCGGTGGAGGAGGTCGCAGCGTTCTTCGGGATCACGTCCTGGCCCGACGAGATCGTCACCTTCGACCTCGGAGAGCGCGTTCTCGACGTGATCCCGATCCCGGGGCACCAGGGGAGCGACGTCGCGGTCTACGACCGGGAGACGCGGCTGCTGCTGACCGGCGACTCGTTGTACCCGGGCCGGTTGTACGTGCCCGACTGGTCGTCGTACCGGAGCAGCATCCGGCGGCTGGCCGGATTCGTTGCCGCGGGCAATCCGGTGGAACGGGTGCTCGGCGCGCACATCGAGCTGACGGACCGGCCGGGGGAGGACTACGTGATGGGCGCCGCCGAACATCCCGGCGAGCACCCGTTGGAGCTCGCCCCGGAGACGCTGACCGAGCTGGACGAAGCGCTGACCGCTGCGGGCCCGGAGCCACGCCGGCTGGTCCACGACCACTTCATCGTGGTCCCGCGCTGAGGACCACCTGATGATCGGCGACGCGATCCACGTCACATCCGGGGCGCGGTTCAGGCAGACTGTCGCCAGGTACTGAGAAGTACGCCGTACCCACGGCGGTACCGCGACAGGGGAGGCCAGATGGGCGAGGAAGTCGACCGGGTCGAGTTCACCCGGGCGGACCGTACGGCGTTCCGCAACCAGGTCCATCGCAACCTGGACGCCTTCGCACGGATGCTGCGGGAGGCACGGTTCGACGCCGAACGGCCGATGACCGGGATCGAGATCGAGCTGAACCTGGTCGACGAGCGCTGCGACCCGGCGTTCAAGAACGCCGAGGTGCTGAGCGCGATCGAGGACGACGCGTTCCAGACCGAGCTCGGCCAGTTCAACATCGAGATCAACGTGCCGCCCGGCCAGATCGACGGCGACGGGCTGGACACGATGGAGGCCTCGATCCGGGCCAGCCTGAACGCGGCCGAGGAGAAGGCGCAGCGGACCGGGTCGTCGATGGTGGTGGTCGGCATCCTGCCGACGCTGCTGACCGAGCACATCCACCGCGAGGCGCTCAGCACCAACCCGCGCTACGCGTTGCTGAACGACCAGATCTTCCAGGCCCGCGGCGAGGACGTGCAGATCTCCATCGACGGCGTCGAACGGCTGGCCGTCACCGCCGACAGCATCGTGCCCGAAGCCGCCTGTACGTCGACGCAGTTCCACCTGCAGGTGACGCCCGAGGCGTTCCCGAAGTACTGGAACGCGGCCCAGGCGATCTCCGGCGTCCAGCTCGCGGTCGGGGCGAACTCGCCGTTCCTGTTCGGCAAGGAGCTGATGCGCGAGACCCGGATCGCGTTGTTCGAGCAGGCCGCCGACACCCGCACCCACGAGCTGAAGACGCAGGGCGTCCGGCCACGGGTCTGGTTCGGTGAACGATGGATCACCTCGATCTTCGACCTGTTCGAGGAGAACTCGCGCTACTACCCGGCGCTGCTGCCGGTGACGTCCAACGAGGACCCGATCGCGGTGCTCGATCGCGGCGACGCCCCAGCTCTTTCGGAGCTTCGCCTGCACAACGGGACGATCTACCGCTGGAACCGTCCCGTGTACGACGTTGTCCGGGACAAGCCGCACCTGCGGGTCGAGAACCGGGTGCTGCCGGCCGGCCCGACCGTCGTCGACACGATGGCCAACGGCGCCTTCTACTTCGGCCTGGTCCGCGCGCTGGCCGACGACGAGCGCCCGATCTGGTCGCAGATGTCGTTCAGCGCGGCGGAGGAGAACTTCCACGAGGCGGCCCGGCAGGGCATCGACGCGGAAGTGTTCTGGCCGGGGATCGGGACGGTGCGGGCGACCGAGCTGGTCCTGCGGCGCCTGTTGCCGTTGGCATCGCAGGGACTGGACGCGTGGGGGGTTGCTCCCGACGTACGGGACCGGCTGCTGGGCATCATCGAGCAACGGTGCCTCACCCACCGCAACGGTGCGTCCTGGCAGGCCGACGAGTTCCACCGCCTGTACACCAAAGGCTCGCACGATCGTCGTGACGCTCTGCGAGGAATGCTGGGCCGCTACCGCGACCACATGCACGACAACACCCCGGTGCACGAGTGGCCGGTCGACTGAACCGGTTAGCCCACCGGCGTGAAGAAAGGGGCCGGACCACAGACAACGTAGGACACCGGCCCGTCCCCTTGCCGAAGGCAACGGCATGGGACTGGCGCGTCGGCCCCGGACCCTGCAAGGGTGTCGGCCAAGGCGGCCCCGGGGGAGGGTTAGAAGCCACGGCTGCGGGTATGCAGGTTCCAACCGAACTGCCTGCCCGGGGTGGACACGGTCTCGTTGCGGACACAACTGCCTAACGGTCACGGTCGCGACACAGATGGTGCTTTTCCACAGATGCCGGTAGCGGTTCAGGGCAGTATCGTTCGGAACGGGTCGACAGACACCCGGAGGTGAGGCAAGTCGATGACGACCATCGTCGTGGGTTATGTGCCGAAGGCCGAAGGGCGTGCTGCTCTTCGAAGGGCGGCGGAGGAGGCGACGCTCCGCGACGCCAAGCTGGTGGTGGTGAACTCCCACCGTGGCGGGCGCAGCTTCGACAGCGACGAGGCCGCGGCCAGTGAGGCCGCGTTGACGGAGGTGCGTGAGCAGCTCGACTCGACCGGAGTGCCGTACGAGGTGCGGCAACTGGTGCGTGGACTCGACCCGGCGGAGGACCTGGTGGCCGTCGCCGAGCAGGTGCACGCGGAGTTCATCGTGATCGGCCTGAGGCGCCGGTCACCGGTCGGCAAGCTCATCCTCGGCAGCAACGCCCAGCGGGTGCTGCTCGACGCTCCGTGTCCGGTACTCGCCGTCAAGGCAGAGGCTGAGTTGATTGATGGGGAGGAGGACTGACGTGACTTCGACACGCAGCAAGAAACTGTGCCTGGCGCAGCAGCCCGACGCCGACGAGATGCTGAGCAGGGACCCTTTCGCGCTGATGGTCGGCATGCTGCTCGACCAGCAGATCCCGATGGAGCGCGCCTTCGCCGGCCCGGTCCTGATCGCCAAGCGGATGGAAGGTTCGTTCGATCCGTGCACGGTCGCCGCCTACGACCCGGACGGTTTCGTCGAGGTGGTGACCGGACCGCCCGCGGTGCACCGGTTCCCGACCGCGATGGCCGCCCGGATCCAGACGCTGGCCAAGCACCTGGACGAGGAGTACGGCGGCAACGCCTCGGGCGTGTGGGCCGACGTGAAGTCCGGTGACGACCTGCTGGCCAGGTTGTCGGCGCTGCCCGGCTTCGGCGCGCAGAAGGCGAAGATCTTCGTCGCGCTGCTCGGCAAGCAGCTGAAGGTCCGGCCGCGCGGCTGGCGCGAGGCGTCCGAGCCGTACGGCGAGGACGGTGCGTACAAGTCGGTCGCGGACGTGATCGACGTGGCGTCGCTGGTGAAGGTGCGGCAGTTCAAGGCCGCCCAGCAGGTCGCCCAGCAACGGGTTGTCGCCCGGCCACTACGGCAGACCAGGAACAGTTGAGGACTCAAGGACAGGACCGGTGCCGGCCCGCGGGGGCGTGCGGGCACCGGGCGTGCCACGCCCGGACGGGGGTCGCGCGTGGGTTCGGGTTGCTCGGCGGATTACAATGTAGTGTTGCTGCCGCCTGACGGGCATCCCGGTGAATAACTGCTGACCAGCGAACACGATCGCAGACGAGCACAGAAGCCGGTGCGCAGCGCAGAATTCGTGTACCACCTGTTCCACCAGTTCCGCCGTACAGAAAACCCTGCGTCAGACGAGAGGTAATTCGTGTCGTCCAGCTCGTCCGAGAATCTCCCCGCCGAGTCAGCCCGGGCTGTGGCCGCCACTGCCCGGAGCACGGCCCCGAGGACCAGCGCCAGAGTGCCTGACCCTGCCGCCAAGAAGGCCACCGTGAAGAAGGCCGTGCCCGCGGCCAAGAAGGCTGCTGCATCCAAGGAGGACGGTATCCCCGCGAAGAAGGCCGCCGCGAAGAAGGCGCCGGCGAAGAAGGCTGTGTCCGAGGCGGGTCTCGCGATCGACCCGAAGACCGGGAAGCCGCGCGCCCTGGACGAGGTCGACGAGTCGGACTTCCAGGCCGACGCCGTCAAGCCGCTGGAGAAGGAGCTCACCGAGGACCAGGGCTTCATCGTCTCCGAGGCCGACGAGACCGACGAGCCCGAGCAGCAGGTGATGGTGGCCGGCGCGACCGCCGACCCGGTCAAGGACTACCTGAAGCAGATCGGCAAGGTCCCCCTGCTGAACGCCGAGCAGGAGGTCGAGCTCGCCAAGCGGATCGAGGCCGGGCTGTTCGCCGAGGAGCAGATCGGCGACGCCGAGACCAAGCTCAAGGAGAAGGTCAAGGACGAGTACGAGTGGATCTCGGAGGACGGCCGGCGCGCCAAGAACCACCTCCTCGAGGCCAACCTGCGACTCGTCGTCTCGCTCGCCAAGCGCTACACCGGCCGCGGCATGCTGTTCCTGGACCTGATCCAGGAGGGCAACCTCGGTCTGATCCGCGCGGTCGAGAAGTTCGACTACACCAAGGGCTACAAGTTCTCGACGTACGCGACCTGGTGGATCCGGCAGGCGATCACCCGTGCGATGGCCGACCAGGCCCGCACCATCCGCATCCCGGTGCACATGGTCGAGGTCATCAACAAGCTGGCCCGCGTCCAGCGGCAGATGCTGCAGGACCTCGGTCGCGAACCCACTCCGGAAGAGCTCGCCAAGGAGCTCGACATGACCCCGGAGAAGGTCATCGAGGTGCAGAAGTACGGTCGCGAGCCGATCTCCCTGCACACCCCGCTCGGTGAGGACGGCGACTCCGAGTTCGGCGACCTGATCGAGGACTCCGAGGCCATCGTCCCGGCCGAGGCGGTCTCGTTCACGCTGCTGCAGGAGCAGCTGCACGCGGTGCTCGACACCCTGTCCGAGCGCGAGGCCGGCGTGGTCTCGATGCGCTTCGGCCTGACCGACGGCCAGCCGAAGACGCTGGACGAGATCGGCAAGGTCTACGGCGTCACGCGGGAGCGGATCCGGCAGATCGAGTCCAAGACGATGTCGAAGCTGCGGCACCCGTCGCGGTCCCAGGTCCTGCGCGACTACCTCGACTGATGCACCAGGTGATCGCCGGCGCGCTGTCGCTGGTGATCCCTGCCCTCGATGCGGCAACTCTGGCCGCCGCCGTGTTCACGGCGGCGGCCCTGCTGTTCGCGGTACTGCTGGCCGGCCGCACCTCGCGCCGTACGCCGGTGGTGACGCCGCTGGTCGCGCTGACCCTGCGCGAGCAGTCGGCGCGGACGGCGTACGTCCCGCTGCGTGATCCGGACACGGCCGGACGGCCACGTCCCAGAGCTCCCGGGCTGTAGTCGCACTTCCTCGCGACCGGTCCGAATCCCTTTGTTCTTGTGGAGCTCAGTCATGCCTTCCTTTCTCGATGCGCCGATCAACGGCGCGTACCAGCTCGTCTCCTGGATCGCCGGAGTGCTCGAACCCGTCGGCGGTCCGTACGCCGCGGCGCTGGCGATCATTGCCTTCACCCTCGCCGTCCGGTTGCTGCTGCTGCCGCTCAGTCTGCGGGCGGTCCGCGGTGAGAAGTCCCGTGCGGTGCTGATGCCGCAGATCCAGGAGATCAGCAAGTTGCACTCGAAGAACCCCGAGCGGGCCCAGAAGGAGATCGCGAAGCTGCAGGCCGATTCCGGCACGACGTTGCTCGCCGGGTGCCTGCCGATGTTCGCGCAGCTGCCGTTCTTCTGGGCGCTCTACAGCCTGTTCTCGCGCGCGGTCGTCGGCGGTGAGCCGAACGAACTGCTCGCGGGGACGTTGTTCGGCGCCCCGATCGGCGTGCACTGGCCGGTCTTCGCGACCACGCCGGCGTACGTCGGACTGGCGGTGCTGCTCGCCGTCGTCGCGTTCTTCTCCGCACGCCGTCAGCTGGCGCGCCTGGACGAGACGGCGACGCCGATGAACCGCAACCTCGCGCGGCTGCTGCCGTTCGGCACGCTGCTCACCGCGGCGTTCATCCCGTTGGCCGCGGGGCTCTACCTGCTGACCACGACCACGTGGACGGTCGTCGAGCGGGCGATTCTCCTGCGCTGACCGCAGGAAGCCGCCGGGCCGCTGAGTGAGCGCGCCCGGCGGTGCTCAGCGCGCGATCGTCAGCGGTTCGGGCCGCGATGACCTGGACCCGAGCGATCGCTCTGCTGGTTGGGCGGCCGCCCCTGGCCGGGCCGGCGACGATGCTCGGGCGCGGCGCCCTGGGAGGACGGCTCGGAGGCCTTCCAGATCTCTTCGGCCGTGTGGGCGTCAGTGGCGGCCCGCACCTTTTCGACCGCCTCTTTGGCCTTCTCCGCGGCCATTCCAATCGGCGGCCCAGCGGCCGCCGCGGCTGCTCCTCCGGCCGCAGCACCGCCACCTCCGGTGGCACCACCTGCGGCCTCCTCGCGGAGACTCCGTTGGTCGTCCAGATGGCGTACGCCGTCGTGCGGCCGGTCGGCGGTCTGGTCGTCGTCCCTCGCCCGCCCGTGGCCGGGGGCCGTGGTGCCGCGCGCAGGTGGCATGCCCAGCTCCATCGCGCGACGGGTGTCCGCGACGCGGGCCGCGTCGTCCTGCTCCGGGGTACGGTCGCCAGGTTCTGCCACGCGCGTGACGATAGCCGCTGGGTCAGGTCAGCTGGGCGAGGCGCAGCTCCAGACCGTCGAGGATTCGTTCCAGGCCGTAGGTGAAGGTGTCGTCGTCGGCCGTGCTCCAGTCGTGGTCCGCGTAGGCGGCGTACAGGGCGCGCATCCGGGGATGGTCCTGTGCGGCGCGTTCGGCGGCGGGCATGGACTTGGCGAGCCACTGCTCGACCGTCTCGCCCGTCCGGGCCAGCTTGGTGAGCGTGGCCGCCTCGTTGCCGGCCACGCCGAGCACGAAGCCGATGACCGTCTTGGACGCCTGGTCGGCCTCGATCGGCGGGAAGCCGGCGGTCTCGTACAGGGCCAGCAGCCGGTCGGAGACCTTCATCAGGTTCGGCCCGATGAAGGTGACGCCGACGTCGGCCAGCGTCGCGGCCAGCCAGGGATGGCGCCGGATGATCCCGCGCAGGCTGCTCGCGGTCGCCGTCGCGCCGTCGCGCCACTGCGACGCCTCGGTGATCACCGGCACCTCGAACTCGCCGTACACCTGGTCGACGACCAGTTCGAGCAGCTCGTCCTTGTTCGCGACGTGCCAGTAGACGGCAGTGGCGACCGCGCCGAGCTCGGCGCCGAGCTTGCGCATGCTGAGCGCGTCCAGTCCGTCGGCATCCAGCAGCTTGATCGCCGCACCGACGATCTGCTCCTGGCTGAGCGCCGGCTGCTCGCGCCGCCGTCCGCGCTTCGGCCGGGTCCAGACCGACTCGATCTCCTCCGCCACCATTCACCTCCGCTGTAGGTCCCGCCATCGTACGCCAAGAATTGAACACCGTGCAGGACTTGACCGCCGTTCAATTCTAATTGCACACTGTTCACGTCAACTGAACACCGTTCAATTCAACTCACCCGAGGGGGTCCCGATGACTGCCGAGCGTCACCCGCGCCGCTGGCTCATCCTGGTCGTGCTGTGCCTCAGCACGTTCGTTCTCGTCCTGGACAACGGCGTGCTGAACGTCGCGATCCCGGCGCTCACGCAGGATCTCGGCGCCACCGCGCAGGACATCCAGTGGATCGTCGCCAGCTACATCCTGGTCTTCGCCGGCCTGCTGCTGACCGCCGGCAGCCTGTCCGACCGGTACGGACGGCGCCGCGTGATGATCGTCGGCCTGGCGATCTTCGGACTCGCCTCACTGGTCGCGACGTACGCCGGCAGCCCGGAGACGCTGATCGCCGGCCGGGTGCTGATGGGCATCGGGGGAGCGCTGGTGATGCCGAGCACGCTCTCGATCATGATCACCGTCTTCGACGACGAAGAACGCCGCAAGGCGATGTCGATCTGGAGCTCGGTGCTGATGGTCGGCCTGATCGGTGGTCCGGTGCTCGGCGGCGCGCTGATCGCGCACTTCTGGTGGGGCTCGGTGTTCCTGATCAACGTCCCGGTCGTCGTCCTGGCGATCGCCGCCGCGGTGATCTGGATGCCGGAGTCGAAGGGTCCGTGGCGCAAGCCCGACCCGCTCGGCGCCGTGCTGTCCACGGCCGGTCTGGTCGCGCTGGTCTGGTTCATCATCGAGCTGCCCGAGCACGGCGTCTCGTGGCCCGCGCTCGTCGTCGCCGTCGGCGGTCTGACCGCGTTCGTCGCCTGGGAGCTCCGGACGCCGGAGCCGATGGTCCCGCTGCAGCTGTTCCGCGACCGCAACTTCAGCGGGGGATCGCTCTCGCTGGTGCTCGTCCAGGTCGGCAACGGCGGTCTCATCCTCGCGCTGATGCAGTACCTGCAGTTCGTGCTCGGCTTCTCCGCCACCAAGGCGGGCCTGGCGATGGTTCCGATGGCGGTCGGCGTGGTCGTGGTCAACGGCCTCGGAGCGACGCTCGGCCAGAAGGTCGGCAACCGGCCGATGACCGTGGTCGGCCTGGTAGTGCTGTCCGGTGGCTTCGCGCTGATGGCGATGCTCGACGCGGACGACAGCTTCGCCAAGGTGATACTGGCCCTGCTGGTCTGCGGCGCGGGCGGCGGGTTCGCCCAGCCGGCCGCGACGGCCGCGCTGATGGGCGCCGTACCGCACGAGCACGCAGGGGTCGGCTCCGCGCTGAACGACACGATGCAGCAGGCCGGCGCCGCGCTCGGTGTCGCGATCCTCGGCAGCGCGATGGCCGAGCGCTTCACCTCCGGCATGCCCGCCGGTACGCCGGAAGCGGCGCGCGGCTCGATCGGCGAGGCACTGGCGGTCGCTTCGGCCACGGGAGACAGCGCTCTCGCCGGCGTCGCCCGGACCACCTTCGCCGACGCGATGTCGAGCACGTTCGTCGCGGGCGCCGTCGCCGTACTGGCCTCCTCCGTCATCGCCTTCTTCCTGCTGCGCGACAAGAAGCCGGTCGCCGAAACCCAGCAGGCCACCCAACTCACGCACTGAAAGGCCATCATGAATCTGCAGGCTGCCGAAGCTCTCCTCCGCACCAACCGCTCCCAGCTGATCGACGCCGACAAGGTGACCCCGCAGTGGACCGATGACGGATTCGCCTACCAGGTCGCCCGCGACGGCGAGAACAAGCTGTACGCCGTCGACCCGCTCGCCCGCACCCGCACGGAGGTGGACGCGCCTCCCGGTCAGCCCGGCACCGGCGACTTCCTCGCGGTCGTCTCGCCCGACGGCAAGTACGAGGTGATCCGCCGCGGCCCGGACCTGTGGCTGCGGACCGTGGCCGACGGCACCGAGCGGCCGCTGACCACCGACGGCGAGACCGACCACGAGTACGGCACGAACTCGTTCTCCGTCGACGTACTGCTCGGCAAGATCGGCATCCCGCACCTGCCGCCGGCGGCGGTATGGTCCCCGGACTCGACCCGCGTCCTGACCCACCAGCTCGATCGCCGCAAGGTTCGCGAGACGCACCTGATCGACGTACTGCCCGACGGTGACGGAGCGCCGCAGTTGCTGACCCAGCGCTACGCCTTCCCCGACGACGAGCACGTGCCGGAGCAGCGGTACGTCGTACTGGACATCGGCGGTGGTTCTCCCGTCCGCGCCCAAGGTGAGCCGCAGCTGGTGGGCGTTCTGTCGCCGATCACGATCAAGTGGGCCTGGTGGTCCGGCGACGCCGTCTACTTCCTCGAGCAGCCTCGCGACCAGCGCAGCCTGACGCTGAGGCGGCTCGACCCCACGACCGGCGCGGTCGAGGAGGTGCTGACCGAGACAGGCAACACCCGGCTCGAGCCGAACCAGTACGGCCAGGAGGCCGCGGTCACTCGCGCTGCCGGCAACGACCTGCTCTGGTACTCGCAGCGCGACGGCCGGCCGCACCTCTACCGGTACGACCTGCGCACCGGCGAGCTGCTCGGCCAGGTGACATCGGGCGAGTGGGGCGTACGCCGGATCCTGCACGTCGACGAGGCCGAGCGGGTCGTCTACTTCCTCGCGGTCGGAATGGTTGCTGATAGCCCCTATCGCCAAACCGTCTGCCGAGTGAACCTGGACGGCACCGGCTTCGCCCGGATCACCGACGACGACTTGCACCACGACGTCTCCGCCGCACCCAACGGCCAGTACTTCGTCGACACTGCGTCGACCGTCGCCCAACCGCCGGTCAGCACGGTCCGCTCCTGGACGGGCGAGGTGCTGGTCGGGCTGGAGCAGGCCGACGTCTCCCGGCTGCTCGCGACGGGGTGGCAGCCGCCCGAGGAGTTCCGCGCGCCCGCGGCCGACGGCGTGACCGAGATCTTCGGCCTCATCCACACGCCGCACGACTTCGACCCGGCTGCGAGCTACCCGGTGCTCAACAGCCCGTACCCCGGTCCGCACATCAACCGGACCACGCCCGGCTTCGATCCCGGGCACTTCGGCCCCGACGCCGAGGCGTTCGCCGCGCTCGGGTTCGTGGTCGTGGCCGTCGAAGGGCGTGGCACGCCGGGCCGGAGCAAGGAGTTCCACGACGCGTCGTACCGGAATCTGCAGACCGCCGGCATCGTCGACCACGTCGCGGCGATCAAGCAGCTGGCCGAGGCGCGGCCGTGGATGGATCTCGACCGGGTCGGCGTGTACGGGATGTCGGGCGGAGCGTTCGCGACGGTCCGGGCGATGGGGGAGTTCCCGGACTTCTTCAAGGCCGGCGTCGCCGAGTCAGGCAACCTCGACAACCGGGTCTACCTGCAGCAGTGGGGTGAGACGTACGCCGGTCCGGCCGGTGAGCAGGACTACGCGGAGGTCTCCGAGCTCGACCTGGCCGAGCGGATCGAGGGCCGGCTGCTACTCGTGCACGGCGGGCTGGACGACAACGTGCAGCCGCATCACACGCTCCGGTTCGTCGAGCGTTTGATTGCCGCCGACAAGGACTTCGACCTGCTGATCGTGCCGCGTGGCGAGCACGTGCTGCTGGGCTACGAGCATCACGTCGTACGGCGTCGCTGGAACCACCTGCTGCAGCACGTGGCCGGTGTCACCCCGCCCGACTACCGGCTGAAGGCGACGCCGATCGACCTGGAGGTCATCGCGAAGATGCTGGGCTGAGCTGCTCGCGCCGCCGGGGTCGACGATCCCGGCGGTGCGGGCTTTTGCCGATCCGGCAAGGATGTTTGCGCGTCCGGCGAAGGCCGTGGACGATCGGTCCCATGACGACTGAACAACTCCCCGACGAGTGGTGGAACACCTTCTACGCCGAGCGCGACCAGATCTGGAGCGGCAAGCCGAACGCCGTCCTGGTCGGCGAGGTCGCCGGCCTGACGCCCGGGCGGGCGCTCGACCTCGGCTGCGGCGAAGGCGCCGACGCGATCTGGCTGGCTCAGCAGGGCTGGGCCGTCACGGGCGTCGACATCTCGTCGGTCGCGCTGGGCCGGGCGGCCGAGCACGCCGAGGACGCCGGGGTCGGCGACCGGATCGAGTGGCAGCTGCACGAGCTGGGCACGTCGTTCCCCGACGGCGAGTTCGACCTGGTGTCCGCGCAGTTCCTGCACTCCAAGACCGAGCTCGACCGCGACGCGATCCTGCGCCGCGCCGCCGGCGCCGTCGCGCGTGGGGGAGTGCTGTTGATCGAAGGGCATATGGCCTTTCCGTCCAGTGAGGCGCAGGGTGAGCACGAGGCGCACAACCCCCATCCGGACGTCCACTTCCCGACTCCTGACGAGGTGGTCGAGGGCCTGGCGTTGACCGACGGCGAGTGGGAGATCCTGGTCAGCGAGGTGCACGACCGCGCGCAGGTGATGCGCGACGGCGTACCGATCACCCGCCGCGACAGCACGGTCAAGGTCCGCCGGCGCTGAGACTGTTCATCATGAGGATCCCTCAGGTTCATCGCTCGCGGTGAACCTAGGGCTCATGAACACCCCTGACCTCGTGCAAGAGCTCGGCTTCCGCGTCCTCGACGAGGAGGACGACGACCCGGTGCTGCTGCGCGCCGACGGCACGCCGGTCGACACCTGGCGCGAGGGCTACCCGTACGGCGAACGCCTCAGCCGCGAGGTCTACGACCGCGACAAGCGGCTGCTGCAGATCGAGCTGCTCAAGCTGCAGTACTGGGTGAAGCGCTCGAAGAAGAAGCTCGTGATCGTCTTCGAGGGCCGGGACGCGGCCGGCAAGGGCGGCACGATCAAGCGGTTCATGGAGCACCTGAACCCGCGCGGCGCCCGGATCGTGGCGCTGGAGAAGCCGACCGAGCGCGAGCAGACCCAGTGGTACTTCCAGCGGTACGTCGAGCACCTGCCGGCCGCCGGCGAGATGGTGCTGTTCGACCGGTCCTGGTACAACCGGGCCTGCGTCGAGCGGGTGATGGGCTACTGCGGCGAGGACGAGTACCTGGAGTTCATGCGGCAGGCGCCGGAGTTCGAGCGGATGCTGGTCCGGTCGGACATCCTGCTGGTCAAGCTGTGGTTCTCGGTGTCGCAGGCCGAGCAGCAGACCCGGTTCACGATCCGCCAGATCGACCCGGTCCGGCAGTGGAAGCTGTCGCCGACCGACCTCGCGTCGCTGGACAAGTGGGCCGCCTACACCGAGGCCAAGGAAGCGATGTTCCACTACACCGACACGCCGTACGCGCCGTGGACGGTGGTGAAGAGCAACGACAAGAAGCGCGCCCGGCTGGAGGCGATGCGGCACGTGCTTTCGCTGTACGACTACTCCGACAAGGACCACGAGCTGGTCGGGACCGTCGACTCGAAGATCCTCGGCCCGGCCGCGCAGGTCCTCGAGCACGGCGAGTCGGCGAACCGGAGCTTCCCGGCGCTCTAGCGCCTTTCCCGTGCTCTAGTTGTCCGTCAACGGCAGGGAGACGGTGAAGGTCGCGCCGCCGCCCGGCGTGTCCGCGACCTTCACCTGGCCGCGGTGTGCGGCGACCAGGGCGGCGACGATCGAGAGCCCGAGCCCGGAGCCGCCGGTGACTCTGGTCCTGGCCGAGTCGGCCCGGTAGAACCGCTCGAAGACGCGGGCCTTCTGCTCCTCACTCAGCCCCTGACCGGTGTCGGCGACCTCCAGTACGGCGTGCCCGTCGCGCGTCCCGACCGAGACCGTCACCGGCGCCTCGATCGGCGTGTGGTGCAACGCGTTGCTGACCAGGTTGCCGAGGACTTGCCGCAGGCGCGCTTCGTCGCCCTGGACCACCGGGGCGCCGGAGTCCGGGAGGATGCGCAGGCTGATCGTGCGTTCCGGCTGCACCGCTTCGACGTCGTGGACGGCGTCGCCCGCGAGCGTGAGCAGGTCGACGGGCTGGTACTGCAGCGGTCGCTGCTGGTCAAGCCGGGCCAGCAGCAGCAGGTCGTCGACGAGCAATCCCATCCGCTTCGCCTCGTCCTCGATCCGCTTCGTCGTGGCCGGCTCCATCGCGCCGCCGCGCTGCCGTGTCAGCTCGGCGAACCCGCGGATCGAGGTCAGCGGCGTCCGCAGCTCGTGACTCGCGTCCGCGACGAACCGCCGCATCCGGTCCTCGGACTGCCGCGCGTGCTCCTCGGAGCGGCGCGCGTCGTCCTCCGACTGCCGGGCGACTTCCTCCGACTGCTTCGCGGCTTCCTCGGACCGGCGCGCGACCTCTTCGGACTGCCGCGCGAGCTCGGCGGAGCGGCGGGCCGACTCCTCCGAGCGCCGGGCCGCGGACTCGCTGGCCGTGCGCTGGGCGAAGGCGGTCTCGATCTGGCCGAGCATCTGGTTCAGCGCGAGCGACAGCCGCCCGACCTCGGTGCGTGGGTCGCGCTGAGGCACACGGCGACTCAGGTCGCCACCGGCGATCGCGACCGCGGTGTGCTCGACGTCCTCGAGCCCGCGCAGACTGCGCCGTACGACGTACGTCGCGACGCCCGCGAGCAGCACGAGCAGGATCACCCCGGCCGCGATCTGCACCCCGACGAGTTGTTCGAGGGTGTGGTCCATGTCGCTCAGGCTCTGGCCGATCATCAGGTAGCCGTCACCCGACTTCAGCGGCACGGCGAGCACCCGCCAGGTGTCACCACCGGTCGTCGCCTTGGTGTCGAACGCTTGGTTGTGCTTGGCAACTACCTCCGCCAGGGTCAGCGTCGGCAGCGCGGGCTGTCCCTCACCCTCACGGAGCGGTTCGCGGATCGGCCCGTCCTTGGTCTCGGTGCCGTCGGCGAGAAACTCCTGGACGACGAACGCGCTGGGCAACCGCGGCGGACCCCCACGGCCTTCGAACGGTCGCGGGGCCGGGCGGTTGACGATCTGCCGCGACGCGTCGGTGAGCTGGGTGTCGACGCGGTCGATCAGGTACCCGCGCATGATCGTCGTGGCAACGACACCGGAGGCGAGCAGCGCGGCGGTCACCAGCGTGAGCAGCACCAGCACGATGGTGATGCGCAGCGGGTACCGCTCGGTGAAGCGCCGGTGGCCCAGCATCAGTTGGGGCCTCTCGGCGTACGGAGGACGTAGCCGACACCGCGGACGGTGTGCAGCAGCTTCTGGTCGCCGGTGTCGACCTTGCGGCGCAGGTAGGACATGTACGACTCGACCACGCCGGCGTCACCGGCGAAGTCGTAGTTCCAGACCGCGGAGAGGATCTGGCCCTTCGACATCACCCGCTCGGCGTTCTCCAGCAGACAGCGCAGGAGCTTGAACTCGGTCAGCGACAGCTGCACCGCCGTACCGGACTTGAACACCTCGTAGCTGTCCTCGTTGAGCTCGAGGTCGGCGTACTTGAGGATCGCCGGTTCGGTCGCGGCCTGCTCGCGATGCCCGGACCTGCGCAGCAGAGCGCGCACCCGCGCGACCAGCTCGTCCAGGCTGAACGGCTTGGTCACGTAGTCGTCGCCGCCGGTGTGCAGGCCGAGCACCTTGTCCTCGACGGCGTCCCGGGCGGTCAGGAAGAGGACCGGGACGTGCCGGTCCTCTCCCCGCAGCCGCCGGACGACCTCGAAACCGTCCAGCCCGGGCATCATCACGTCGAGGACGACGAGGTCGGGCTCGACCTCACGGGCCTTCTTCAGCGCCTCGGCGCCGTGGGTGGCTGTGGTCACGTCGTACCCGGCGAAGCGCAGGCTCGCGGACAGCAGCTCGACGATGTTCGGCTCGTCGTCGACGACCAGGAGGTGCGGGCTCATGCCCACCAGTCTGCACCGGTGAACCGTGCGAACCCTGGCACCTTCCTGGCAGTTGCCTGTGAGTCCTGCCCGTGGGTGTGGTCAGCGTGGACCGCGCTTGAGACCCCACTTCTCGCGGGCCGCGTCGCGCGTGGTCCCGTCGTTGACCGTGGTCGCGGTGGCGACGTTGTTCGCGACGACCGCCGACACGGTGACCTGGTTGCCGGTCTTCACGTCGTCGATGCCGTCGCGGGCGGCGTTCACCAAGGTGTCCTCGGTCAGCGTGTACTCGCGGCTGTAGCCGTCGGCGCTCTTCACCGTGAGCTTGTCCTTGCTGACCGCGGTGACCTCACCGCGCTGGGTCGCCACGGTCTGGTAGCCGCCGCCCTCCTTCTCGACCACGAACTCGCCGTGCAGCGCGCCCATCCCGAGCCCGAACTCGCCGTGCCGTCCCGGGCCGCCGGGTCCGCCGGGGCCCGGCTTGGCCGGATCAGCGGGTGCCGAGGGCGACGCGGACGGGCTGGCCGAGGGTGCGGGGGACGGGTCGGCGTTGGTGGTGGCCCAGGCGACTCCGCCGGCCGCCGTGGTGACGACCACCGCCGCGACGGTGCCGGCGATCCGCCACGGTTTGTCGGTGAGTTTCTCGAACGACGCCATCTGCAACTGCCTCCCGGTACGACGTACCAGGCCGTCACCTGGTACTGGTCGTCCCACCCTGCGACGCCGACCTGAGACGAGCCTCCCGCGAGGCTGGCAAAACCCTGGCAGTCAGACCAGGAACAGGACGGCGACCAGCCAGACGGCGGCCGCGAGCGCCGTACCGATGAACTCGATCAGGATCGACAGGCCGGTCGCCCGCAGCGCGTGCTTGGTCGACGTCCAGGCGTCCGGGTGCGTGCCGAGGCGCTGCCGCTCCGACAGGTAGACACCCAGCGGGAACCCGACGAACATGCCGACCACCGGGATCACGAAGAACCCGACGATCCCGAGCAGCACTCCGACGAACATGGATCGTCGAGGGACGCCGGACTCTCGGAGCCTGCGCTCCGGAACGATGTACTTCACCACCTGGCTCGCACCGATCAGGACCACCGCCGCGGCCAGCACGGCCCAGCCGGTCGGGCTCTGTTCCTCCAGCGCCCAGATCAGGATCGCGGCGAGGCTGAGCAGCGCGCCGGGCAGCACCGGGACCACGATGCCGATGATGCCGACGAAGATCGCCACGCCGACCAGGAACGTCGCAACGGAGTTCACGCCCCCCACTCTGCCGTACAACGCTCGGCTTAGTGTGGGCGCATGGCTGCCCTTCATGAATTGGTCACCACACTCGCCGCGCCCTGGGTGGTGCTGTCGCCCCGCTCGGGGCAACTCACCGGGACCGGAGCCGAGGGTGTCTACGCCCGGGACCGCCGGATCCTGTCCCGGTTGGTGGTGACGGTCGACGGCCGGGAACCGCTGCCGGTCCAGGTGGACGAGTCCGGCGGAGGGGTGACCGTCTTCGGGGCGGTGATCGAGGGGCTGGGCGACGGTGGGCACGATCCGACGGTGCGGTTGCGGCGGACCCGAACGGTGAGTGGTGAGGGTCTCACCGAGAGTCTGACGGTGGTCAACAACTCGCACCAGACTGTCGGCTGCACGGTGAATGTTGCTCTCGGCACCGACCTTGCGGGGACGGCCGAGGTCCGGAGCGAGGCGGCCGTGGAGCTTCCCGCGCTGACTCCCGTGGTCGACGGCGACGCGCTGCGCTGGGAGAAGGCGGGGACGCGGGTGAGCGCTCTCGCCGATCGCGAGCCTGCTCTCGAGGGCGGGGGAATGCGGTGGCAGTTGCAGCTCAAGCCCGGCGACGAGTCGACGATCACGCTGCGGGTGACCGCGGAGTTCCCGGCGGCGACGGGCTTCGAGATCAAGGCGCCGGCCGAGCGTCCGGCGTACGACGAGATCGCGCTGTCCTGCTCGGACACCCGCGTGGAACGCTGGCTGCGCCGCTCGCTGGACGACCTCGCCGCCCTGCAGCTGGGCACTGACAGTGAGCGCTATCTCGGGGCTGGGCCGCCTTGGTATCTCACCCTCTTTGGGCGGGACTCCTTGATCTCTTCGGGGATGCTGATTCCGGTGGATCCGGAGCTTGCCGCCGGCACGCTGCGGGCGCTCGCCCAACGGCAGGGCACGAAGGTCGACGCCGACGCGGCCGAGCAACCCGGCAAGATCCCGCACGAGTTGCGCGCCGAGGTCGCCGATCACGGCGGCGGGCTGGTGCTGCCGGCGGCGTACTACGGAACGCACGACGCGACCCAGCTCTGGATCACGACGCTGCACAAGGCGTGGCGCTGGGGGATGCCCGCCGACGAGGTGCGCGCGCTGCTGCCGAACCTGCAACGGGCGCTCACCTGGATGCGCGACTACGCCGATCCCGACGGGGACGGCTTCTTCGAGTACATCGACGAGTCCGGCCACGGCCTGGCCAACCAGGGCTGGAAGGACTCCAGCGACTCCGTCCAGTGGCCCGACGGCACGATCGCCACCGCGCCGATCGCTCTGTGCGAGGTCCAGGGCTATGCGTACGCCGCCGCATTGGCCGGCGCAGAGCTGTTGGATGCGTTTGAGGAGGAGGGTGGTGATGACTGGCGGGTCTGGGCGGCAGCGCTCAAGACCAGGTTCCGGGAGAAGTTCTGGGTCGACGGGTATCCGGCGATCGCGCTCGACGGCGCCAAGCGTCCGGTCGCGGGGCCGGCGTCCAACATGGGTCATCTGCTCGGCACCGGACTGCTCGACGCCGACGAGGAAGCAACCGTCGCGGCGCTGCTCGGCGACCGGCAACTGGACTCCGGTTTCGGGCTCCGGACGTTGACGACCGAGCTGTCCGGCTTCAACCCGCTCGGCTACCACACCGGCAGTGTCTGGCCGCACGACACCGCGATGACCGTGCAAGGCCTGTACGCCGCCGGCCGATCCGCTGTGGCCACGACGTACACGCGCGGTCTGCTGGAAGCCGCGGAGTCCTTCGGCTATCGGCTGCCCGAGTTGTACGGGGGAGCGGGGTCGGCAGAGGAAAGCAGCCCCACGCCGTACCCCCTGTCCTGCCGTCCTCAGGCCTGGGCAGCCGCGTCAGCAGTTGCGGTGATCGTGGCGGCGCTGGGCATCGAACCCAACGTCCCGGCCGGCACCCTCGACATCACGCCCGCGAGCGACTTCCCCTGGCGGTCACTGCGTCTTGAGGGTGTGCGTGTGGGAGAGCGAACTCTGACGGTCGAGTCCACCGATGGAAGTCTCACCTTGAGCTAGAGCTTCACCGCGGTGAGGGCCGCGACCAAGGAGACGGCGAGATAGCTTCCGCCCGCCAGGTAGCGCTGGATCGTGGTGCTGCGCGGCGAGCGGAAGCGCCGGCCGATCGCGTCCGCGCCGACGGCGTAGCAGAGGTCGAGCGCCAGCCCGATCACGAGCACCGCCAGCCCGAGCAGCAGCATCTCGGTCCGTACCTGACCCGCCCCCGCGTCGCGCGTCGTGAACTGCGGCAGGAAGGCGAGGAAGAACAGGGCCGCCTTCGGATTCAGGAGATTGACCAGCACTCCGGCCCTGAAGACCCGGCCCAGCGGCTCCGCCCGCAGGGTGCCGAGCCCGGACGAACTGCCCGAGGATCGCAGGGTCTTCACCCCGAGGTACGCCAAGTACGCCGCACCGGCCAGCGAGATCACCGTGAACAGCTCCGGCGAAGCCTCCAGCACAGCGACCAGCCCGAGCGCCGTGACCAGGATGTAGACCACCGACCCGGTCTCGATCGCGAACGCCGACACGACACCCGCGCGCCGGCCCTGGGTCAGGCTGCGCAGCGAGATGTAGATGTTGTTCGGCCCCGGCATCCCGACCAGGACGACCGTCGCCCCGACGAACCCGAGCAGCTGCCCGATCCCCATGATCACCCTCACGCTCTTCAACTGGACTGCTTCCGCGACTAGCCTGTCGGCTCGATGCCCAGTCCACCCGAGCCAATCCGAGGAGAAGTGGACCGTTCCGGAGATCCCGCCGTCCTGGCCGACCTGATCGGGCGCCGCCTCACCGGTCGCTCCGGCGGCCTGTACCGGCGCCTGGCCGACGCACTCGCCGCGCTGATGGGCTCGACCGAGCTGCCGGTCGGCGCCAAGCTCCCGGCCGAACGCCGGCTCGCCGAGGCGCTCGCGGTCAGCCGGAGCACCGTCGTCGCGGCGTACGACGAACTGCGCGCCCGCGGCCTCGTCGAGAGCCGCCGCGGCAGCGGTACGACGGTCGCGCGCTCTGCGAGCCGTGGACGGTCGACCGCCGACAAGCGGATGCCGATCGGGTACGGCGAGTCGCTGTTCCACCGGATCACGGTCGGCCCGGGCGACGTGATCTCGATGACGTACGCCGTCGATCCCGGCATCCCCGACCTCGCGGCCGAGGTCGAGGACCTGGCGCGGACCGACCTGCCCACGTTGCTCCAGGACGTCGGCTACCACCCGCGCGGGATCGAACCGCTGCGGCAGCGGATCGCCGAGCACTTCGAGCAGTCCGGCCTGCCGACCAGCCGGGACGAGATCGTCGTCACCAGCGGCGCGCACCAGGCGATCGCGCTGGTCACGCAGATGTACCTGCGGACCGGAGCCGCGGTCGTGATCGAGCAGCCGAGCTGGCCGGGCTGTTTCGACCTGTTCGGCGCGGCGGGCGGGCGCGTGGTCGGCGTACCGCTGGACGACGCCGGGATCCGGCCCGACCTGCTGACGGCGGCGCTCAAGGAGCACCAGCCCGCAATGCTCTTCGTGATGCCGACGTTCCACAATCCGACCGGCCGGCTGATGTCACCGGCGCGACGCCGGCAGGTCGCCGAAATCGCCGGCCGGTACGGCGTGGTCGTTGTCGAGGACAACGCCTATTCCGCCGGCGATCCGGCCGGACCGGACATTCCACCGCCGCTCGCCGCGTTCGCGCAAGGTCCTGCGGAGATACTGACGATCGGCTCGGTGTCGAAAGCGGTCTGGGGCGGATTGCGGATCGGGTGGATTCGCGCGCCGCGACCCTTGGCCGACCGGCTCGCGCGGCACAAAGCGCTGGCCGATCTCGGGAGTCCGGTGATCGATCAGGCACTCACCGCGCGACTGTTGCCTCGACTCGGCGACGTGACCGCCGAACGTGCCCGGCTGGCCACCGGACGCCGCGCGCACATCGGCGAACTGCTGCGCGATCGGCTGCCCGAATGGACGTGGGAGGAACCGGCCGGCGGATCGGCGTTGTGGGTGCGGCTGCCGGACACGGACGCGCGGGTGTTCGCGCAGATCGCGCTGCGGCACGGCGTCGAGGTCGTGGCGGGCCACGCGATGGACCCGACCGGTGACCACGACAACTACCTGCGGCTGCCGTTCGCCTACGCGCCGGAGGTGCTGGTCGACGCGGTGGACCGGCTGGCCGGCGCGTGGCAGGAGTTCCGCCGGCACGGGCCGGCGCCCGGCGTACCGATGGTGTGAGATAGCCAACAGAAAACTGGCCGGTCCCGGACAGGACTGATGGCGGCCACCCTGTCCGGGGTGACCGCCATCGCTCAGTGTGTGTGGGGTCTGCGCCGTCGTTGGCGCCTACGAGGCCTGGGGTTACCGCTCCTCTTCCGCGGCCGGGACCGGGGTGACGGCTTCGAGCCGACCGGTCTCGTCGTGGATGGTGATAGCGATGTCGCGCAGCTTCTCCGAGTGTTCCCGGCCGTGGTGGGCGCAGAAGAGGAGCTCCCCACCGCTGGTCAGGGTGACACGGACGTAGGCCTGCGCGCCGCAGCGGTCACAACGGTCCGCAGCCGACAGGGTCGAACTCGGGGCGAGTGCTGTAGTCACTTGAGGCCTCATCTCATCTAGTTCCGTACTCACCAGATAGCAACATCCTGACATGCGGATCGCTTCCCGGTAGGTGCAGCGTGTCCGAATGTGAGACGAACCACCTGTTCCCTTATGACGCATATTGACGGGGAATCGTTTCGGATTCGGGCGATCTGTTGTTTCCGGCGGGTGTCGGGCGTGTCCTCTTTCACTGTGCGCCACGGGACGCTCACTGCGCGTTCAGATCCGAGTGTCGGAATTCCCGGTGATCGAGTCCGGATCGATATCTTCCGAAACACCTATCTGGCTGGGGATCCCACTGCGTTCAGTTGTGCTGGTTCGGTACCCCGCCATGATGCCGACCAACCCAAATCCACCACGGCCACCTCCTGCCAGGTTTTGGGGGCGGGGCCTCGTAGGCTGTCACTCGTACGGCGGCGGAGTCGTCGTACGGATGTCTGCTTGTGAACCAGTGAAGGAGCCCTGTGGCCGCCCCGACGCCTCGCAGTACCGAGCTCGACCCGACGTACAACGCCCGCAACCTGCTCGTGCTCGAGGGGCTGGAGGCGGTCCGCAAACGCCCGGGGATGTACATCGGCTCGACCGACAGCCGCGGCCTGATGCACTGCCTGTGGGAGATCATCGACAACGCCGTCGACGAGGCCCTGGCCGGTCACGGCGACCGGATCGACGTCGTGCTGCACCAGGACGGCTCGGTCGAGGTGCGCGACAAGGCCCGCGGCATCCCGGTCGACATCGAGCCCAAGACGAAGATGACCGGTGTCGAGGTGGTCTTCACCAAGCTGCACGCCGGCGGCAAGTTCGGCGGCGGGTCGTACAACGCCTCCGGTGGTCTGCACGGCGTCGGCGCCTCGGTCGTGAACGCCCTGTCCGCGCGCCTGGACGTCGAGGTGGACCGCGGTGGCGTGGTCTGGACCACGTCGTTCCGGCGCGGGGTGGCCGGCGAGTTCGACGGCGAGGGCGCCGCGGCGACCTTCACCGCGGCGGTCGGTCTGCGCAAGGCGGGACGCGCGAAGAAGGGTGTCACCGGGACCCGGATCCGGTACTGGGCCGACCGGCAGGTCTTCACCAAGGACGCCGCCTTCAACTACGACGAGCTGGTCACCCGCGCGCGGCAGACCTCGTTCCTGGTCCCCGGCCTGGAGCTGGTGATCCGCGACGAGCGCGGTGACGAGGCGACCGAGGAGTCGTTCAAGCACGACGGCGGGATCTCGGAGTTCTGCGAGTTCCTGGCCACCGACCAGCCGGTCACCGAGGTCGTCCGGCTGACCGGAACCGGCCACTTCACCGAGACCGTGCCGATGCTCGACGACGCCGGGCACATGACCCCGACCGACGTCGAGCGCGACCTGGACGTCGACATCGCGGTCCGCTGGGGCGACGGGTACGAGACCGAGCTCCGGTCGTTCGTGAACATCGTGTCCACGCCGAAGGGCGGGACGCACGTGTCCGGCTTCGAGCGGGCGCTGTCGAAGGCGTTCACCGGCGTACTGACCGGGACGCGGCTGCTGAAGAGCGGCGAGGAGATCATCAAGGACGACGTGCTCGAGGGGCTCACCTCGGTCGTCACGGTCCGGCTGGCCGAACCGCAGTTCGACGGCCAGACCAAGGAGGTGCTCGGGACGCCGGCCGCCTCGCGGATCGTCGCGAAGGTGGTCCAGACCGAGCTGGAGACGTTCCTCACCTCCACCAAGGGCGCGGCGAAGGCGCAGGCGCGCGCCGTCCTGGAGAAGGTCGTCGCCGCGTCGCGGACGCGCGTGGCGGCCCGTCAGCACCGCGAGCTGCAGCGGCGCAAGACCGCGCTGGAGTCGTCGGCGCTGCCCGCGAAGCTGGCCGACTGCCGCAGCAACGACGTGGACCGCTCCGAGCTGTTCATCGTCGAGGGTGATTCGGCCCTCGGGACGGCGAAGCTCGCGCGCAGCTCGGAGTTCCAGGCGCTGCTGCCGATCCGGGGCAAGATCCTGAACGTGCAGAAGGCGTCGGTCGGCGACATGCTGAAGAACGCCGAGTGCGCGTCGATCATCCAGGTGGTCGGCGCCGGCTCCGGCCGCACGTTCGACCTGGAGCAGGCGCGCTACGGCAAGATCATCTTCATGGCCGACGCCGACTCCGACGGCGCCCACATCCGCTGCCTGCTGGCGACGCTGTTCTTCCGGTACATGCGGCCTCTGGTGGACGCGGGACGCGTCTACACCGCCGTACCGCCGCTGCACCGCTTCGAGCTGACGAACCCGAAGAAGGGGCAGGACAAGTACCTGTACACCTACAGCGATGCCGAGTACCAGCGGAAGTCGGCCGAGCTGATGAAGAAGGGCGTCCGCTGGAAGGAGCCCCCGCAGCGCTACAAGGGTCTCGGTGAGATGGACGCCGACCAGCTGGCCGAAACCACGATGGACCCCCGCCACCGAACGCTTCGCCGCATCACTGTCGACGACGGTGAGGCTGCGGCCGGTGTCTTCGATCTGCTGATGGGCAACGATGTGGCGCCGCGGAAAGAATTCATTGTCCAGGGTGCTTACGAGTTGGACGAGACGCGCATCGACGCCTGAGCCAAGCACGCCGACCCCCGCGATCCGCAAGGGATGCGGGGGTCGCTGCTGTCTACGGCAGTTGTCCTCACAAGTACCGGCGACCTGAGCCGTGGCTGGTACTTGAGAGGCCGGTTGCCTGCGGCGCGGTGCCGGTGTGCCGTGCCGGGGCGCTCTCCTCGCAGGTACCGGCCACCTGAGTGGTGGCTGGTACTTGAGAGGCCGGTTGCTTGCGGCGCGGTGCCGGTGCGCCGGGGCGCGGCGTTCTCCTCGCAGGTACCGGCCACCTGAGTGGTGGCTGGTACTTGGTCAGGTCACGGTGCTTCCCACGCAAGTACCGGCCCTCGGGTAATTCGGCTGAGGTTCGGCGGTGGGGAGTGAAAGGATCGGGGCATGGAGCAACCGAGCTTGCGGGCGGGGCGGCTGGAGTTGGTGCCGTTGGGGGATGAGCACCTGGAGCTGGAGGTGCTGCTGGACTCGGATCCGGAGGTGATGCGGTATCTGGGTGGGCGGGCGCGGCCTCGGGAGGAGGTCGTGGTGGCGCACCGGCGGCGGATGGACGATGCGCGGCGGAATCCGGGGCTGGGGTTCTGGGTGGGGTTCGACGACGACGGGTTCGTGGGGTGGTGGATCTTGCGGCCGCCGTACGGGCCGGATCAGCCGAAGGTGGACGGTGAGGCCGAGCTCGGATACCGGCTGCTGCGGGATCGGTGGGGGCGGGGGTACGCGAGTGAGGGCTCGCGGGAGCTGCTGCGGTACGGGTTCGACGAGGTGGGGCTGGAGCGGATCTTCGCGCAGACGCTGACGGTGAACCTGGGGTCCCGGGCGACGATGGCCTCGCTGGGGCTGACCTTCGCGCGGGCTTTCCCGTCATCGCACGACGAGCCGGGCGCGGAGTACGGCGAGGTCGAGTACGAGATCAGGCCCGCGGACTGGCGTGCGTTCGTGCCGGTCAAGCGGCCGCGGTTGGTGGTGTTCGATCTGGACAACACGTTGATCGATCGGGACGGCGCGTTCCGGGCCTGGGCCGAGTGGTGGGTCGAGAAGGAAGGGCTGGGCCCCGACGCCCTCGCCTGGTTGCTGGCTGAGGACGAGGGCGGGTTCAAGCCGCGCGAGGAGCTGTTCGCCGGAGTGAAGGCGTTTGGCGTCGAGCGATCGGTGGAGGAACTGGTCGACGAGTACGACCGGGAGCATCCGCTGTTCACGTCAGTCGAGCCCGAGGTGCTGGAGGGAATCGCTCGGCTGCGCGAGGCCGGCTGGCGGGTTGCGGTGATCACGAATGGCGGGGTCGTGCAGCAGTCGCGGAAGCTCGAGCACACGGGGATCGGGGCCGCGGTGGACTATGCCTGCATCTCCGAGAGCGCCGGCGTCCGCAAGCCCGACCGCCGCATCTTCGCGCTCGCCGCCGAGCAGACCGGCGCGCGCCTCGAAGGCGGCTGGATGGTCGGCGACCACCCGGCGTACGACATCCTCGGCGGCATCAACGCCGGGATGCGCACGATCCAGGTCGGTCACCACCACGAGGGCCCGAAGGCCGACCACCACCTGGACTCGGTGATGGCCGCCTTCGACGTGATCCTCAGCTGAGGGCCTTCCGCAGTACGGCGTGGGCGCCGCGGACGATGGCGTCGCGGTTGGCCTCGTAGGTCGGGTCGGTGATCTCGGTCTTGTTCGCGAGGTCGAACTGGAGGACCGGGACGTGCAGGTGGCCGGCGGGCATCAGCGGGTCGAGGAGGTCGCGTTGGAGGGTGTTGCGGTAGGCGACCTCGTTGGACAGGTAGCCGCCGCCGGCGCCTTCGGAGGCGATGGAGCCGGGCGTCGGGCCTAGCGGCTGACGGACCGGCAGGGTCTGGCCGGCGGGGATCTCGAGGACCGACGTGTTGACCCGGGTGCGGAACGGGGCGACGTCGGCCTGGGCCATCCGGGCGGTCGGGAGGCTGGTGGTCAGCCACTCGGGGCCGGTGGGCATGCTCGGGGAGACGATCGGCGCGTTGATCGTGCCGCCGCTGAGGAGGTTGTTGTTGTCGCCGATCGAGCTGACCGAACGGCGCCGGCCGTTGAAGACCTCGAGGTCGAAGATGCCGACCCGGCCCTGGCTCGCGGTCATCACCAGGTCCGCGTGCTGCGGGCCGCGGCGGTAGTGGGGGGCGAGCGCGTCCTCGACCATGTTCTCGTCGAAGTCGGTGTACCGGACCGGGAACACGACGGTCTGGATCTCGTACGTCGTCCCGCCGGCGCGCCAGCGCCGGCCGTCCAGGGAGAGCGCGTTCGCGCCGGACGGGTTGCCGATCCGGATGTCCGCGTCGAGCGTGAACGGGTCGAAGCCGGTGACCAGGATCTTCTGGACGCCGGGGGAGAACCGGGTGCTCGTGATGCCGCGGGACGAGTACTCCAGGCTGCGGATCAGCTCGGTGCGGTCCGCCGTGCTGAGTCCGAACGAGGGCTTCCACTGGCGTAGCGCGAGGGCCATCGAGATGCGGGCCCAGTACAGGCCGCGGTCGTCGGTGGCCGGTAGAGCCGGCGCGGTCTGGGCGTGCTGGGCTCGGTAGGTCGCCGTACGCCAGAGTGCTTCGGCTTGGGCGCGTACGACGAGGCGGGCGGCCAGCTTGTTCGGCGCGGCGCAGAGCAGGTGGGTGAAGAGCTTCACCTGCTTGTCGAAGCCGGAGCGGACCAGGATCTGCGCGGGCACCGACGGGCCGCCGGCGACGCCGTTGTCGAGGCGTTGCTCCTCGACGGTGCCGGTGATCGCGGCGTCGAAGCACGAGCCGTGCTGGTCGAGCGGCTGGCTGTGCACCGCGATCGCGGCCGGTGCGGGAGTCGCGGTCAGGACGGTGCTGAGGGCCAGGGCGCCGACCATCAGGGATCGGGAAAGAGAGCTTGGGCGGAGTCTCATAAGGAGTTCCTATCAGGTTCTGGCGGCTCCGGCCGGACTTCGTGGGCTGTCGCGGGTATTGCAGACAGTATGCAATGCGCTACTTTCGGGAGACGGGGTCGCCCAGCTCCGCCGCCCGTGAGGAGAACTCCTGTGAGCCTGCCGCCTCCGCCTTCCCGTCGCCGCTTCCTGTCCAACGCGTTGGGGGCCAGTCTTGGCGCCAGTCTGGGGGTGGTGGTGCTGAGCTCTTGTCAGGACGCCGGTACGCCGTCGAGTGGTGCTTCTGGTCAGCTCGCGCCGGTGGTCGAACCGCCTGTCACCACGGGGGATCAGGCGCTGCAGCGGCTGCTGGAGGGGAACGCTCGGTTTGTTGCCAACCGCACCGAAGCGATCGACGAGGGAGTGGACCGAAGAGTTGCCGTGAGCAAGGGTCAGCAGCCGTTCGCGACGGTGATCGGGTGTGTGGACTCGCGGGTGCCGATCGAGCTGGTCTTCGACCGGGGGCTCGGCGATCTGGTCGTCGTACGGAGTGCTGGTGAGGCGCTGGACCACTCGGTGACGGGGAGCTTGGAGTTCGGGGTCGCGGAGCTGAAGACGCCGTTGCTGATGGTGCTCGGGCACCAGCGGTGCGGGGCGATCGACGCGACGATCAAGGCAATGGACAGCCATCGCACCGGCGGGCACTCGGGGGAGATCGGCTACCTGGTCGACACGCTGTCCCCGGCCGTCCGGCAGGTCACCGGAAAGCCGGGGGACAGATTGGAGAACGCCGTCCACGCCAATGTCCAGCACGTCCTCGCCGAGCTGCGAAAGTCCCCGGTCCTGGGACCACTGGAGAAGTCCGGCAAGGTGAAGCTGGTCGGCGCCTACTACGAACTGGACACCGGCAAGGTCGTCGTCCTCTAGACGATCTGGGTCAGGTGGCCGTCGTCTACGTCGTACATGAAGCCGCCGACCAGGACGTCGTCGCCGATCAGGGGGTGTTCGCGGACGGCGGCCACGTCGTGGCGGAGGGCCTCGAGTTGGTCGGGGATGACGTTGAGGGTGAGGTAGGCGGCCGGGAGGCCGGAGGCTCTCTCGACCTTTTCGCGCATCTGGTCCTCGGTCATCGAGGCCATCGCGCAGCGGGTGTGCGGGATGACCATGATGCGGCGGACGCCGAGCAGGTGGACGCCGAGGACCAGGCCGGTCATCGTCAGTTCGGTGACGCGGCCGCCGGCGCTGCGCAGGACCTTGGCGTCGCCGGGCTTGAGGCCGAGCAGCTCGAGCGGCGGGATGCGTGAGTCCATGCAGGTGACGACGCCGACGCCGGCATGGGCGATGCCGTCGAAGCCGCCGTACGAGAAGTTCTTGGCGTAGTCGGCGTTGGCCGCGAGGAGGTCCTCGAAGCCGGGGACCGGCCCCTCGGCGCTCATCGGGGACCACCCGGAACTACGGTGCCGGCACGCAGGATCGACATGGCGAAAGGCTCCTTTCCACAGGATTCCGGGCGGGGAGGGTCGGCGGGATCGCTGGTCACCTGGACCTGCCAGGTCCGGCCGTCGGTGTGGGCGACGGTGACGGTGTCCAGCTCCTCCGTGACGACGCTGAGCGCGTCCAGGACAACCTCGCCAGTGAGGTTGCGGACGGCGATCTCGGCGACTTGGCCGCGCTTGGTCCAGGTGGACCGGCCGCGCAGCGTTTCCACAACGGTTTCACCGCGGTCCGCGGCGTCCAGTACGGCGACCGCGGACTCCACGGTCAACTGGCCGTGCAACGTCCCCGCCGGCAGCACGGCCGCCGTCGGGGAGAACCTGTGTCCACTCAGGTGCGACGACTCCCACACCCGGCCCGGTACCCGCGCGGACAGCCCGGCCACCAGAGGCCGGCCCAGAATCGCGCAGCACTCGTCGCGCTTGCCGTTCGTGCAGACGAGCAGCACCGGCTGAGCGACGGGCGACAATTCCGGGAGCGAGGCCCGTACGGCGGCGAGGTCACCGCGGGCGATCGCGTCGAGGTCGAGCGCGGAGAGCCGCAACGGGTCGTCGACGCAGCCGCCGAGCATCCAGCAGCGACCGGGCGCGGTGCTGGCGACGTACACCTGATGCGAGCGCGGTACGGCATCCGCGTGCTTGCCCGGGCTGCGGATCGTGCCGAAGCGCAGGTCGGCCTTCTTGCACCGCGCGTCGATCCGCGCCCCGAACTCGGCGTCGAGATGACTCTGCGTGGCGACCTTGGCACCCCACGGGCCGGGCTGTTCGACGACGACCCACCCGGCGGCCTCGGCGGCCGTGCCGGGCATCGGCTCGTTGAGGTCCCGGCAGATCGTCGAGCAGAGCGCGGGTCTGCCGGGTAAGGGTGCACTCACAGCCCTCAACGGTACGCGAGGCGGGCCGGGTTCCCCATGACGGTCGTCACCCGTGGACAACCCGCCGCCGCCCGAGCAGGACGACAGCCAGTACGGCGGCCGCGAACGCGCAGACCGCGGCCCCGGCGAAGATGGTGTGCACCTGGGAGATCGCCGCCTCGCGGAGCGCGTCGACGAACGGCCGGCAGGTGCCGGGACTGGCCGGGCACAGCTCGTTCGGCGAGGGGATGTCCTCGGTCAGCGCGTAGTACCGGCGCAGTCCGATCGCGGTCAGCGCGGAGACGCCGACCAGCATGCCGACCATCCGGGCGACGACGACCAGCGCGCTGACCAGTCCGTGGCTGTCCTCCGGGGTGGCGCCGAGCATCGCCGTGTTGACCGGCGAGAGCGCGAGGCCGAAGCCGAATCCGCAGCCGAGCAGCACGAGGGTCGCCGGCACCGTGTCGAGCGCGTCGCGGCCCCAGAACGCCATCAGGACGAACATCAGCCCGGCCAGCGCGAGTCCGGCGGCGGTGATCAGGCCGAGGCCGTAGCGCCGGGTGAGCCAGCCGCCGGCGACGGCGCCGAGCGGGAGGGCGATCAGGAACCGCAGGAGGACGAGTGCGGCGGAGAGCTGGCCGCCGCCTTGCGTCGTACGGGCGAAGACGGGGATGTCGACGAGGGCCGCGATCAGCGCGGCGCCGACGAGAAAGCTGACCAGGAGGGATCCCCAGGCTGCTTTGTCGCGGAGGAGGCCTGCGGGGATGATCGCGCGCGGAGTTCGACGTTGCCAGGCGGCGAAGGCGACGGCGAAGACGGCGGCTCCGATCAGCAGCCACGGGCCGGCGGGGGAGAGGACCTCGCGCTCGGGGTCGGCGGTGGCGAAGGCCAGGACGACGCCGGCCAAGGCGAGGGCGAGAAGGAGGGCGCCGACCAGGTCGATCTGGGCCAGGGCGCGGAGGTCGGTCTTGCGGAGGAGCAGCACCAGCCAGGCGATCAGGAGGACCGCGGTGACGGCGCCGATCGGTGTCAGGAGGCGGGAGTCACCGGTGAAGGGGACGAAGGGGAGTCCCAGCGTGATGCCGCTGGCCAGTCGCTCGGGTGCGGTGAGGGTCAGGCCCAGCGCGATGCAGGCGAGGAGACCGACGGCGGCTGAGATCGGCGGGCGTTGGCGGCCGCGGAGGAGGACGGCGAGCACGACGGCGACGACGAGGTTGAGCCAGAAGATGTAGCGCCAGTCGGCGACGGCCAGGACAGCTGCGCCGAGCAGCGGGCCGAGGACCGAGCCGAGCTCCTGGACCGCGCCGACCACGCCGAGCGGGAGTCCGCGTTTGGCGGGTGGCCAGAGGTCGGCGACGAGCGCCAGGGTCGCGGGGACCAGGCCACCACCGCCGATGCCTTGCAGGAAGCGGCCGGTGACGACGAGGGAGAGGTCGTACGCCGCGGCGGTGATCAGCGAGCCCACGGCGAACAGCAGCAGCGCGCCGACCAGCACCGGCGTCCGGCCGACCACGTCGGTGATCCGGCCGATCAGCGGCAGGACCGCGATGTAGCCGAGCAGGAAGCCGGAGATGATCGGCGCCGCCCGCTGGAGCTGGTCCGCGGACAGGCCGACCCCGGACATCATGTCCGGCAGGGCCAGGACGACCACGTAGGTGTCGGCCGCCGCAAAGGCCACGGCGATGGATGCAAGAGTCAGGCGGGTCCGAGCACTTCCCACTGCCGTGGCCTCGCTCACGGCTTGGCGATCTCCACCTGTTCGCCGTACCGGTCGAGGGTGAGGTCGTAGCTGCTGGTGGCGCCGTCGTAGAACGGGCCGGTGATCGTTGCCGACACCAACTGCTTGGTGTCCTTGTCGATCTTGAAGCTGCTCGGGAAGTCCTCGTCCGCGGGTGCCTTCGGGAAGATGCCCTGCAGCGTCTTGCCCTGGACCGCGCCGGTGATCTCGGTCAGCACCTTCGCGCCGTCCCGCGTCTCACCCTTGATCACCGGGTCCTTCAGGGTCGGCAGCACCGCCGTGACGCCCTTGGCCGGGTCGAGCAGGATCGCCGGGTCGGGCGCGCCGAGACCGGCCAGCTGCGACGGCGGCAGCTCGATGAACTTCGGCGTGAACGGCAGCTTGGCGTAGACCTTGCCGCCGACCGCGACCACGTCGGCGTCGATCGGCGACCCGGCCGCGCGCACGGTCAGCTTGCCCTTGAACGCCGGCGCGTGGGTCGCGACGCCGTCGCCCTTGGCCAGTGTCTGCGCCGTGTCCGGCAGGTCACGCCCGGTCAGTACGACGTGAACGCTCGACGCTTCGTCGATCGTCTTCTTCACGTCGGTCAGCAGCGCCACCGGGTCGTCGCCGGACTTGCCGCCGCCCGCGTCCTTCTTGTCACTGCAGCCGGTCAGCGCGAGCACGAGCACCGCACCGACCGCGACCAGTCTCTTCATGGGGTCAGCCTGCCAGGTCCGGGGCGCAGGCGGCGATCGGCTGGGCCACCGGTACGCCGGAACCGTCGCGCCGCGGGTCGATCGGCGGCAGCTCCACCGGCGCGCCGCTGGTCGCGCTGGCCTTGATCGGCGCCGTACCGATGAAGCCGAACAGCAGTCCGTCCTCGCCCTTGAGCAGGCGCTGGCACCGGACACCGCCGGTCGCGCGGCCCTTGGCCGGGTATTCGCTGAAGGGCGTCACCTTGACCGCGCCGACCTCCGTGCCGGGCAGGGCCGACGAGGAGCCGGCGATCGTGACGACGTGCGCCTCACGGGCGCTGTCGACGGCGCCGAAGTAGACGACCTTCGCGCCGGCCGTCAGGCGGATGCCCGCCATGCCTCCCGCCGTACGGCCTTGTGGGCGGACCGCCGAGGCGCTGAAGTGCAGCAGCTGGGCGTCGCTGGCGATGAAGCAGAGCTCCTCCTCGCCGGTGGTCAGCTCGACCGCGCCGACGACCTGGTCGCCGTCGGCGAGCCGGATGACCTCCCAGGAGTCGCGGTTGCTCAGGTGGTCGGGCACGATCCGCTTGACCACGCCGGTCGCCGTACCGACGGCCAGGCCGATGGACTCGGGGTCCATCGTGGTCAGCGCGAGCGCGCGCTCGCCCGGCTCGAGCTCGACGAACTCGGCGATCGGCGCGCCACCCTGCAGGTTCGGCGCGCTGGCCGTGGTCGGGACGGCCGGGAGGTCGAGCGACTCCAGCCGGATCAGCCGGCCGGCGCTGGTGACCAGGCCGTACTGGCCGCGGGCAGTGCTCTTGATCGCGGACACGATCGCGTCGTGCTTGGCCCGGCCGTCCGCTTCACCGAACGGCTCGACGCCGTTGGTCCGGGCCAGCAGGCCGGCCGAGCTCATCAGCACCCAGCACGGGTCGTCGGTGACCTCGAGCGGTACGGCGGCGGTCTTGGCCGCGCCGGACGACTCCAGCAGGACGGTTCGGCGCGGCGTGCCGTAGGTCTTCGCGATGTCGGCGAGCTCGTCGCCGACGATCTTCTTCAGCAGCTGCTCGTTGTCGAGGATCGCGGCCAGCTTCTCGATCGTCGCCTCGAGCTCGGCCTTCTCGGTGTCCAGCTCGAGCTTGGAGAACTTCGTCAGCCGGCGCAGCGGCATGTCCAGGATGTAGTTGGTCTGCACCTCGGTCAGGTCGTAGATGTCCATCAGCCTGGTCCGCGCGGCGGCCGCGTCGTCGCTGGTCCGGATGATCTGGATGACCTCGTCGATGTCGAGGATCGCGATCAGCAGGCCGTCGACGATGTGCAGCCGGTCCTCGGCCTTCTTCTTGCGGAACTCGCTGCGCCGCCTGGTGACGAGGTAGCGGTGTTCCAGGTACACCTCGAGCAGCGCGCGCAGCCCGAGCGTCTGGGGCTGGCCGTCGACCAGGCAGACCGCGTTGATGGAGAACGAGTCCTCCAGCGGGGTCAGCTTGTACAGCTGCTCCAGCAGCGCCTCGGGGACGAAGCCGTTCTTGACCTCGATCACCAGCTGGGTGCCGTGGGTGCGGTCGGTCAGGTCCTTGACGTCGGCGATGCCCTGCAGCTTCTTGGCCTGGACCAGGGTCTTGATCTTCTCGATCACCTTCTCCGGGCCGACCGTGTACGGCAGCTCGGTGACCACGATGCCCTTGCGGCGCGGGGTGACGTTCTCGATCCGGGCGGTGGCGCGCATCTTGAAGCTGCCGCGACCGGCCGCGTAGGCGTCCTTGATGCCTTCCAGGCCGACGATCTTGCCGCCGGTCGGCAGGTCCGGGCCGGGGATGAACCGCATCAGGTCGTCGAGGTCGGCGTCCGGGGTCTTGATCAGGTGCCGCAGGGCCTGGATCACCTCGATCAGGTTGTGCGGGGCCATGTTGGTGGCCATCCCGACCGCGATGCCGGCGGCGCCGTTGACGAGCAGGTTCGGGAAGGCGGCCGGGAGCACCGACGGCTCTTCCTCGCGGCCGTCGTAGTTCGGCTTGAAGTCGACGACGTCCTCGTCGAGGCCGTTCGTCATCGCCAGCGCGGACGGCGCCATCCGGCACTCCGTGTACCGCATCGCGGCGGGGCCGTCGTCGAGGGAGCCGAAGTTCCCGTGGCCGTCGATCAGCGGGACGCGCATCGACCACGGCTGGGCCGTCCGGACCAGGGCGTCGTAGATCGCGCCGTCGCCGTGCGGGTGGTACTTACCCATCACTTCACCGACGACGCGGGCGCTCTTCACGTGGCCGCGGTCGGGACGGATGTTGTTCTCCGCCATCGAGAACAGGATCCGCCGCTGCACCGGCTTGAGGCCGTCCCGGGCGTCCGGGAGCGCCCGGGAGTAGATCACCGAGTAGGCGTACTCCAGGAAGCTGGTGCGCATCTCGTCGGAGACGTCGACGTCGAGAATGCGCTCCTCGAAGTCCTCGGGTTCGGCGGTGGTGCTGGAACGGCGTGCCATGCGGGTCTGTGTACTCCTCGGTGGTGCCGGCTGTTACGCGGCCGCGGCGGTCGGGCGGCAGCGCCATTGTCCCCGGTCACCCCCGCGATCCACGGCAGCGACCCGGCCCAATCGCGCCAACCCTACGACGCCCCACGGACAACCCGCGCCACCCGCCCGGAACTGCTCCGGACCGCCCGGAATGCGGTGCGGCTACTCCGTGGCGGCCGAGGGGTGGGAGTGACGGAGGATGAAGGCGGTCGGGGCCAGCGCCGAGCCGGCGGTGAGGACCAGGCAGATCACGCCGATGCCGAGCAGGGTGCCCCAGGGGACCGTGGTGGGGACGTCGGTGAGACCCTCGCTCATCGCGTGGCGGATGAGGGCGCCGACGGTGACCGTGATGACGGTGCCCAGGGTAAGAGCGACCGCGCCGACCAGCGTCGACTCCCACAGGACCATCCGGCGGATCTGCGCCGGAGTCGCGCCGAGCAGGCGGGACGTGACGAACTCCCGGCCGCGCTGGAGGCTGCCCATCAGGAGCGTGTTGACGATGGCGATCGCGCTGTAGAGGGCGGCGGGGCCGAGCAGGAGGACCAGCCCGAGCTGGTTGCCGTCGCGGACGCCCTGGCCTTGTTCGGCCTCCCAGGTCGTGGCCGGTACGGCGTGCGCTCCGGGGACGGTGTTGAGCGAATCGATCAGCCGGCTCGTGTCGGCGCCGGGCTCGGGAAGCACGAACCACCGGGTCGGCTGGGCCTTGGGGTCGTGCGCGTGCGCGAACTCCTGCGAGACGAGCATCGACGCGTTGACCTCGAGCGCCGTACGGACGATCGCGACCACCTTCAGCTGCGTAGTGCCGCCGTCGGTGAAGGTGACGGGGATGTCCGAGCCGACCTTGTACCCCTCGAAGCCGGCGAGTTCCTTGCTGATGGCAACGGTATTGGCGCCGGAGAGGCCGGTGAGATCGCCGGAGAGCGCTTCCAGGCGGCGCGCACGGGGTGCGACGGCGGTGTCGATGCCCTCGGCGCTCTCGAGGTCGGCTGAGTCGGCGTCGGTGCGGATGACGGTGAGCGGGATCGCTCCGTCGGCCGACGAAACACCCGGAGTTCCGAGAATGTCCTGGCCGAGGTCGTCCGCGCCGGTGACGACGATCGGGGCGAGCAGCGTGTCGCGGATGCTCGCGGTGGACGCGTCGGCGGCGAAGCTCAGCGTGAGCACCATCGAGCCGGCGATCGCGGAGATGGCCAGGATCGGCGCCGCCAACGACGCCGTACGGCGAGGTGCCGCGACCACGTTGCTCTTGGCGAGCCGGCCCGAGACGTTCGTCCAGGCGACCAGCGGGACGGCGAGCAGGCGCCCGATCGTCGGGACGACCAGCGGCGCGAGCAGCGTGAGCGCGACCACGAGCAGCATCGGCGTGAACATCGCCAGCGGGATCACCCCCTCACCCGTCCCCGGCCGGATCAGCGCCAGCAGCACGATCGAACCGGCCAGGACCAGTACGCCGAACACCACGCGCACCGGACCGATCCGCGGCGGTTCCAGCGCGGCCTCCCGCAGCGCGTCGACCGCGCCGATCCGGCCGGCGCGTCGCGCGGCCGAGCGGGCGCCGAGCATCGCGACGACGATCCCGATGCCCATCGCGATCGCGAGCGCGACCCACGGGCTGGCGGGTTCGAGCTTCACCGGCGCGAGCTCGGTGTAGGACGCCTTCGCGAGCAGCAGTGGCGTCGCGAGCTGGGCGAGGATCGCGCCGGTGACGGATGCGGCGAGCGCGACGACGAGCGCCTCGCCGAGGATCATCCGGCGGATCTGCTTCGGTGTTGCACCGACCAGGCGGAGCAGTCCGATCTCGCGGCGGCGGGACGCGACCGCGAAGGCAAACGTGCTGGCGATGACGAAGATCGTGATGAACCCGCTGATCGTGCCGACCATGCTGAGCACGACCTGCAGGCCGGACACGTCCTCGCCGGTCGGGTTGACGTGCACGGTCTGCGGGACGGTGCCGTCGCCGCCGGGGAGGTGGACGGCGATCGTCGACCCGGGCGGTGCGTCGTACGCGATGGTGGCGGCGGTGGCCGTCGCGGCGAGGCCGAGCAGGAAGACACCGACGGCGAGGGCGACGAAGGAACCGGCGTACAGGGAGCGGTGGCGGCTGACGGTCTGGCGGCTGAGGAAGAACATCAGCGCTCCAGGTCGCTCATCGCGGCGGCGATCTGCTGCGGGGTGCCGCGGTCGAGCGAGCCCGCGACGACGCCGTCGGACAGGAACAGCACGCGATCGGCGTACGCGGCGGCGACCGGGTCGTGGGTGACCATGACGACGGTCTGGCCGCTGCGATCGGTTGCTGTGCGCAACAGTTCGAGGACCTGGCGGCTGGTGGTGCTGTCGAGGGCGCCGGTCGGTTCGTCGGCGAAGAAGACGGCCGGCTGGGTGATCAGCGCGCGGGCGATCGCGACGCGCTGCTGCTGGCCGCCGGAGAGTTCGGCGGGGCGGCGCTTGGCCTTGTCCTCCAGGCCGACCTGCCGGAGGACGTCGTGCACGTCGGTACGCCGCGGCCGCTTGCCGGTGAGACGGAGCGGGAGCGCGACGTTGTCGTAGACGGTGAGCGAGGGGAGCAGGTTGTAGGCCTGGAACACGAAGCCCATCTGCTCGCGGCGGAGCTTGGTGAGCGCTACCTCGTTGAGCCCGTGCAGCGGGATGCCGTTGAGTACGACGGCGCCGGTGCTGGGCTTGTCGAGGCCTGCCGCGCACTGCAGGAGGGTCGACTTGCCCGAGCCGGAGGGGCCCATGACGGCGGTGTAGGAGCCGCGCTGGAAGTGGTAGGTCACACCGCGCAGAGCGTCGACGGCACCGGCCTTGGACTTGTAGGTCTTGGTGATCCCGTCCAGCAACAGAGCAGGGGGATGGTGGGGGTGCGGGTCGCCCTGGAGCCCAGGCGGCTGCGCCGCCGGGCGGTGGGTGCCCGCAGCGGTGGGATGCTGGGCGATCGCCGGTTGGGGGTGCTGAGGCACGGTCCTGGTCATGGTTCTAGCGAACCGTCTGCCATGGCTCGGCGCGCTGGCTTGTGGGGGACTGTCGAGGTAGCGCCTGAGCTACCGTGCGGCGGCCTCGCGGGGACCTAGGGTTGCGGTGTGCAGCGACCGGAGTCGGCTTGGGCGGCGCTGACGATGCGGAGGTACCTCGTGTCGTCATGGCCCTGGCGGAGCTATGCCTACCTGCTCAGCTCGGTGCCGGTCGGCGTACTGACGATCGCGGTGCTGCTGGTCTCCGTCGGGGTGAGTGCGGTGCTGAGCCCGATCGTGGTCGGGGTGCTGCTGCTGACGCTCTTCCCCTTGTACGGCGTCGTCATCGGGAGCGTCGAGCGGTGGCGGGCGCGGCTGGTGCTGCCCAGTGGCATCGCGAGCCCGCACGCGAAGCTGCCACCGACCATGACCCGGCGGGAGCGGCTCAAGTTCCGCCGGCGCGAGCAGGCTTCGCTGCGGTCGCTCGGGTACGGCGTACTGCTTGGCACGTTCGTCTGGATCTTCAGCGCGGCATTCGCCGGGATGAGCGCCGCGGTCCTCGTGCTCACCGTGCTGGCCCCGATGATCGCGACCGACGACGAGATGGGCATGGGGCCGTGGATCCTCGACACGACCGGCGAGGGGTTTCTGTTCCTGTTCGTCTTCGGGCCGTGCTTCTACGTCGTGTCGTCGTACCTGCTCGGCGTACTGGCTGCAGCCGAGGCCTCCCTGGCCAAGGCGCTGCTGGGCCCACGGGAGGAGGAACTGCGTCGCAACGTCGCGGAGTTGCGACGATCCCGCCTGGACCTGGTCGACGCGTTCGAGACCGAGCGGGCCCGGATCGAGCGGCACCTGCACGACGGTGTGCAGCAGCGTCTGGTCGGGCTCACCATGACGCTCGGACTGGCTGAGCTGGACCTGCCGGAGGGTGAGAGCAAGCGGCTGGTCGTCAAGGCGCACGGCGAGGCCGAGGCCGCGCTGGCTGACCTGCGCGAGGCGGTGCGCGGCATCCACCCGCGGGTGCTCGTCGACCTGGGGCTGGAGGCCGCCGTACGGGAGGTGGCGGACCGGATGCCGCTGCCGGTCGCCGTACAGGTGTCGCTGCCGGACCGCCTGCCGGCGCCGATCGAGGCGGCGGCGTACTTCTTCGTCAGCGAGACACTGGGCAACGTCGCCAAGCACGCCGGCGCGACCAACTGCCACGTCCAGGCCTGGGTCAACCGCGACCGCCTGGTCGTGACGGTGACTGACGACGGCCAGGGCGGCGCCGACCCGGCACAGGGGACCGGGCTGACCGGGCTGGTGACCCGGCTGGACGCTCTGGGCGGCACACTCGACCTGTCCAGCCCACCGGGTGGGCCTACGCGACTACGGATGGAGTGCCCGTGCCGGCTCGACGACTGAGCATCGTGCTCGCCGAGGACTCGATGCTGCTGCGTGAGGGGCTGGCCAGCATTCTCGACCGCGCCGGTCACGAGGTCCGCGACGCCGTCGGGGACGGGGACGCGCTGCTGGCCGTCGTACGGAAGTCGCCGCCGGATGTCGTCATCACCGACGTGCGGATGCCGCCCGGGCACAGCGACGAGGGGCTGCGCGCGGCGGCGGCGATCCGGGCCGAGCTGCCGGCGATCGGCATCCTGGTGCTGTCGCAGTACGTCGCCGACGCCTATCTGTCGTCGTTGCTGGAGACAACGACCGGTGGGATCGGGTACTTGCTGAAGGACCGGGTCGGGCACGTGACGGAGTTCCTCGCGTCGCTCGATCGGGTGGCTGAAGGCGGGACGGTGGTCGATCCCGAGGTCGTGCGTCAGCTGCTGGCGCGGCGGCGGGACGACGGGCCACTGGCGGCGCTGACGCCGCGCGAGCTGGAGGTGCTCGCGCTGATGGCCGAGGGGCGGGTGAACGCTTCGATCGCCGCCGAACTGGTGGTCAGTGAGGCGGCGGTGCGGAAGCATGTGGGGAACATCTTCGCGAAGCTGCAGCTCGAGGACGGGCTGGATCGGCGGGTGTCCGCCGTACTGACCTACTTGCGGCGTCAGGCGTGAGGTTGTTCGGCGAGAGAGGATTGCTGCATGGCGAACTGGGCTGACGAGAGCGACATCCGGAAGATCCTGGCCGACTGCCAGACGTGGGCCGTGGTTGGCCTGTCGAACAACACCAGCCGGGCGGCGTACGGCGTCGCGCGGTTCCTGCAGCAGCACGGGAAGCGGATCGTGCCGGTGCATCCGTCCGCGGAGACCGTGCACGGTGAGCAGGGGTACGCGACGCTGGCGGACGTGCCGTTCCCGGTCGACTGCGTGGACGTGTTCGTGCGGTCCGACCTGGCCGGCGCGATCGCGGACGAGGCGGTGGGAATCAACGCGCGCGCGGTCTGGTTCCAGCTGGATGTGGAGGACCCGGACGCCTTCACCCGGACGACGGCCGCGGGACTGACGATGGTGATGAACCGCTGCCCGGCGATCGAGTGGGGACGCCTGGGCCCGAACTGACCGTTTCCGTTCAGAGGGGTTCACATGTTCACGATCGACACGTCCACGCCGTTCGGCGCGCGGATCGAGAAGCAGCTGGCGGGCGAGCAGGTGCTCTGGCTGACGACCGTCGGCAAGTCCGGTACGCCGGCGCCGAATCCGGTGTGGTTCTCCTGGAACGGGCGGGAGCTGCTGGTGTTCTCGCAGCCGGCGAAGGCGAAGGTGCGCAACGTGGAGAGTCAGCCCCGGGTGGCGCTGCACTTCAACGCGACGTTCACGGGTGGGGACGTCGGGGTGATCTCGGGGTCCGCGGTAGTGGATCCTGCCGGGCCTTCGGAGGAGGAGAGGGCGGTGTACGACGCCAAGTACGCCGAGGGGCTGGCGAGTTTGAGCATGTCGCCGGCGGATTTCCACGCAGACTACTCGGTGCTTTTGCGGATCACGCCGGACAAGCTGCGGGGCTTCTGACAGACAGGTTTCTCACCAGCATCTTTCAAGTACCAACCACCTGATGGGTGGTTGGTACTTGAAAGAAGTGTTGGGTCAGTTCAGATAGCCCTCGACGGTGTCGGCGGAGCGGGACTGGGCGTCGTCGGGGTTGTCGCCGAACTCGCGCTTGGCGCGGCGCTGGCGCAGGAGGTCCCAGCACTGGTCCAGCTCGACCTCGAGGGCGCGCAGGCGGGCCTTCTCGTCGGCGTCGTCGACCTGGCCGGCGGCGTGCTTGGTGCGCAGGTCGTGCTCCTCGGCCACGAGGCCGTTGATGCGGTGGAGGATGCTGTTGTCGTCGGTCATGAGGAAACCGTACGCCCGTCCGGCAGCGCGGCGCGGGCCAGCAGTTCGGTGGTGACCAGGATGGCGAGCGCCTCGGCGGCGATCAGGCCGAGCAGGACCACGAGCTGGAGTGCCGCCGCAGCGGTCGGCGACGCTCCGCCGAGGACCATGCCGACGAAGGCGCCGGGCAGGGTGACCAGGCCGACCGTCCGGGTCTGGTCGAGCGCGGGCAGCAGCGCGTCGCCCGCGGTCGGACTGGCGACGAGTTTGAAGGCGTCCGCCGGCAGCAGTCCGATCGACAGGCCGGCCTCGTACTCGCCGAAGCGGGCGCCGTACTCGTGCAGCAGGCGCCGGCCGGCGAGCGTGGTCGCGTTCATCGCGCCGCCGATGATGATGCCGCCCATCGGGAGAATCGTCTCGGGGTTGCGCGGGACGACGCCCGGTAGGATGAGCAGCAGCAGGACGACGCACGCGCTGCCGCCGATCGCGAGCGCGCAGTACGCAAGCTGACGCGGGACGACCGCCGTGGACCGGAGCCGGCGGGTGCTGGTGATCGTGGCGACGGTCAGCATCACGCCGACGAAGGCGAGCGCACCCCAGATCGTCTGCAGCGCGAAGCCGACGACCGCGCCGACCAGGGCGAGCTGGAGGACGGCGCGGATCGCCGCGGTGACGATGCCTTTGTCGTGCCGCAGCTGGGCGAGCCGCGATGCTCCTACGGCAATGGCTACCAGCAACGGCAGGACTACGAAGGCGGCTACTCCCAGGCCGGTGTCCGTCGACATCCCGCCATTTCACCACCTTCTGTGGCGAGGCCGGCGGCGATGCGGCCGATGAGGTCGTCATGGGCTGAGGCCGCACCGGCCGGTAAGAGGAGTAGGAGGGGCCGGCATCAGCCCCGGCTCAGGGCTGCTGGAAGTCGGCTTCGTCGTAGGCGTGTTCCGGGGTGTTGCCTGCGGCGACCTTTTCGGCTTCGTCCGTGCGGAGCTCGACCCGGCGGATCTTGCCGGAGATCGTCTTCGGCAGGTCGGCGAACTCGAGGCGCCGGATGCGTTTGTACGGCGCCAGGTGCTCGCGGCAGAACTGCAGGATCTCCGCCGCCAGCTCCCGCGACGGCTCCCGCCCAGCAGCCAGTACGACGTACGCCTTCGGCACCGACAGCCGGACCGGGTCCGGCGACGGCACGACCGCCGCCTCGGCGACGGCCGGGTGCTCGATCAGGACCGACTCGAGCTCGAACGGCGAGATCCGGTAGTCGCTGGCCTTGAACACGTCGTCCGAGCGGCCGACGTACGTGATGTAGCCGTCCTCGTCGCGGCGCGCGACGTCGCCGGTGTGGTAGAAACCGCCGCGCATCACCTCGTCGGTGAGCGCCTTGGCGTCGCGGTAGCCGCGCATCAGCGGCACCGGCGGGGGAGCGAGCTCGATGCAGATCTCACCGTCGTCGCCGATCGCGTCCGTGCCCGCGTCGACCAAGGCGATCGAGTACCCGGGCAGCGGCCGGCCCATCGAGCCGAGCTTGACCGGCTGGCCGGGCGGGTTCCCGATCTGCGCGGTCGTCTCGGTCTGGCCGTAGCCGTCGCGGATGGTGATGCCCCAGGCGTTGCGGACCTGCTCGATCACCTCGGGGTTGAGCGGCTCACCGGCGGAGATGCACTCGCGGACCGCGACCTCGACCGCGGACAGATCGGCCTGGATCAGCATCCGCCAGACCGTCGGCGGCGCGCAGAAGGTGGTCACGCCGTACGTCTGCAGCACCCGCAGCATCTTCTCGGCGTCGAAGCGCGCGTAGTTGTAGAGGAACACCGTCGCGCCCGCGTTCCACGGCGCGAACACGTTGCTCCACGAGTGCTTGGCCCAGCCGGGCGACGACACGTTCAGGTGCACGTCGCCGGGCTGCAGGCCGATCCAGTACATCGTCGACAGATGACCGACCGGGTAGCTGACCTGGGTGTGCTCGACCAGCTTCGGCTCGCTGGTCGTGCCGGACGTGAAGTAGAGCAGCAGCGAGTCGTCGGCCGCGGTGTCGACCTCGGGCACCGGGCCGTCGTACTGGCGGGTGTCCTCGTAGTCGAGCCAGCCGTCGACCGGCTCGCCGATGGCGACGCGCAGGCAGTGGTCGGCGACGCCGTCGTACCGGGTCGCGTCGGCGCTCGCCGTGACCACAGCCCGTACGCCGCCACGCGTGATGCGGTCGGCCAGGTCGGCGTCGGTGAGCAGGGTCGTCGCCGGGATCATCACCGCGCCGGCGCGGATGCAGCCGAGCATGACCTCCCACAGCGGCACGGTGTTGCCGAGCACGATCAGCACCCGGTCGCCCGGCTGCAGCCCGTGCTGGGTGAGCCAGCCGGCCACCTGACGCGACCGCTCGGCCATCTCGGCGTAGGTCAGCGAGTTGACCTCGCCGTCCTCCTCGACGATGGTCAGCGCCGGGACCTCGGGCTGCTCGACCGCGAGCGCGTCGAACCAGTCCCGCGCCCAGTTGAACCGGTCGAAGGCCGGCCAGCTGAAGTCCCGGTACGCCGTGTCGTAGTCCTCCCGGTACGCGATCAGGAAGTCGCGCGCGTCACGGAAGGCCCGGGTGTTGTCCGAGGTGCTCTGTTCCTCGCTCATGCACCGCACTCTTCCCGACGCCGGTGCTGACGGCAATCTGCCCGCGCGGCGAGCGCCACCACCGGTACGACGCCGAGCGCCAGGACGCCACCTGCAGCAGCGAGGAGCGGGTAGCCGGCTTCGGCGACGACCACGCCGGAGACCAGTCCGCCGAAGGCACCGGCTACGGCGATGCACACGTCGACCAGGCCCTGTGTGCTCGCACGGGTGGCAGGCGGGACAGCTGCGGTGACGATCGCTGTGCCGCTGACCAGGCCGAGGTTCCAGCCCAGGCCTAGCAGGGCGAGTGCGACTGCCAGCCCTGCGACGGAGTAGGTAGTCGCCGCGACGAGCCCGGCCGCCAGCAGGGTCAGGCCGGAGGCGGTGGCGATGAGGACACTGCTGTAGCGGTCGACGAGCCAGCCGGTCAGGGGAGAGGGCAGGTACATGGCCGCGAGGTGGATCGCGATGACCACCCCTGCCGCCACCGTTCCGTGTCCGTGGTGCTGCAGGTGGACGGGCGTCATGGTCATGATGGCGACCATCACCACCTGGGTGATCACCATGACCAGCGTGCCGGCGGTCACTCCCGTACGGCGCTGGTCGGGCTGAGCGCTTGGTTGGTCTGGTGTGGCGTCCTCGACAGTGCGGGCCAGCAGCAACGGGTCAGGGCGCAGCCAGACCGCGAGGACCAGTGCGGCGATCGCGTACGCCGCACCGGCGAGCAGGAACGGCCCGGCCAGGTAGGGGATGCCGAGACCGGCTGAGAGGTCGCCTGTCGGCGCGGCCAGGAGGGGGCCGGCCACGCCGCCCACAGTGGTGGCCACGAGCACGGTCGACACTGCCCGAGCCCGGTGCGCTGGGGAGGCCAGGTCGGCTCCGGCGTACCGGGCTTGCAGGTTGGTCGACGTACCGGCGCCGTAGACGAACAGCCCGGCGAAGAACAGGGCTGGGCTGTCGGCGACCGCGCCTGCGATCACACCGGCACTGCCGATCGCGCCGAGCAGGTAGCCGGTGGCCAGGCCCGGACGGCGGCCGTGGGACTGTGAGATGCGCGCGACGATCGCGGCAGCCAGTACTGAGCCGGCCGTGCCGAGTGCGCTGGGTAGACCGGCGAGGCTGGTGGAGTTGAGCAGCTCCTGCGCGAGCAGCGACCCGACCGTTACGCCGGCAGCTAGTCCTGCGCCGCTGAGGATCTGAGCGGCGACGAGGACGACGAGAGTACGGCGTTGGGTCGCGGCGGTGAGGGCCGCTTCGGTCACTGCGTGAGGCCGAGGTCCAGGCGGTCGGCCAGTCCGGCGGTGGTGAACGCGGCGACGATTTCGTCGCGGCCCTCGGTGAAGTGGGACCAGCTGTCGTAGTGGACGGGGACCACTCGGGTTGCATCGAGCAGGCGGGCCGCTTCGGCAGCCTGCGTGCTGTCGAGGACGAGCGGCGCGCCGTCGAACAGGGCGGGAATGCGGGGAGCCCCGGCGAACAGGATGGCCGTGTCGATCGCCCCGAACTTGTCGGCGACCTCCTGCACCGCGGCGAGCGAGGCGTTGTCGCCGCTGACGTAGACGGTCGGCAGGCCGTCGCCGGTCAGGACGAACCCGACGACCTGGCCGGTGAACGGCTCGACGTCCTCGCGCTCGCCCGGACCGTGGACGGCGGGCACGCCCGTCACGGTGATCGTGGTGCCGGGACCGGTTGGGGTGTCGCTGCGCCCGGTACCAGCCGGGGTGGGGCTGCTGCCGGTACCGGCTGAGGTGTCGCTGCCGTCGGCGTCTGGCCCGGAACCCAGTTGGATCGACTGCCAGTTGGCCAGTCCTTTGGCGTTGCCGCCCAGCCGCTCGGCTCCGGCGGGTGTGGTGAGGGTCAGTGGTACGTCGGCGAGCAGCGCGCGCCCGGTGTGGTCGAGGTTGTCGGGGTGCTCGTCGTGGGAGAGCAGGACGACGTCGATGCGGCCGAGGTCGGCCGGGTGGCCGGATGCCGGCGCGGTCTTGTGCAGGCTCCTCGACCCGCCCCGCGCGTAGTCGCCCGGCTCGTCGAAGGTCGGGTCGGTGAGGAACCGCAGCCCGCCGTACTCGAAGACGGCGGTCGGGCCGCCCAGGACGCGGACCGGGAAGTGCTCGGTGACCATGGTTCTTCCTCACGGATAGACGATGCTGAACCCGTGAGAAGCGTAAGTGGTTCTCACGGATGAACGCAAGCTGTAGCATGAGAACCGTGAGCAACGAGTCCGTCCTGTCGCCCGCGCCTGGCGCCGAGCAGTACCTCGCGCTCGATTTCGTGAACAGCGGCTACGCCCTCCCGAACGGGAACTTCGTGGACCTGCTCGGCACACTCGACGCGACGAACCGCTGGCTGACCGACCACGGCCTCGCGCCCGGCGGCGCCAACCTCCGGGAGATGTGCGCGACGCAACTGCGCTCGCTGCGCGAGAACGTCCGAGCGTTGGTCGCGGCCCGGGTCGAGGGGATCCCGGTGCTGCCCGCGGCACTGAGTGCCGTGAACGACGCGCTGCGCCGGGTGCCCACGGCCCCCTTGCTGCTGTGGGACGAGAAGTCCGGGCCGTACCGCGAGACCGCGTGTCCTCCCAACGAGCTCCTCGACCGCGCGCTCGCGACGATCGCGGCCGACGCCGCCGACCTGCTCGCCGGCCCGGACGCCGAAAGCCTGGCCGCCTGCGACTCGCCGCCCTGCAACCGCTACCTGCTGCGCCACGGCCGACGTCAGTGGTGCTCCACTCGCTGCGGCGATCGTGTGAGGGCGGCGCGCGCCTACGCCCGGCGTACTGCTTAGAGCCGCAGCGCGAGGACTGTCCCGGCGAGCACCAGCGGGGTCAGCACCAGCCCGCGCCAGAGGAACGACCACCAGGAGATATGGACGCCGGCCGCTACGCAGCGGTCGCGCCAGAGCAGTGTGGCCAGCGAGCCCCAGAGGGTCAGCAGGCAGCCGCAGTTCACGCCGATGAGCAGCAGCATCATCCGGTGGCCTTCTGCGGCGGCGACCGGCTCCATCGCCAGGTACGCCGGGAGGTTGTCGAACAGGTTCGCCCCGGCGGCCGCCGTACCGGTGAGCCTGAGGTCGGATGCCACCCCGCTCGAGACCGTCCCGGCGATGTCACCCAGCAGCTGCTCGAGCCCGTGGGCCGTGAGCGCGCCCACCACCAGGAACAGCCCGACGACTGTCACGACCAGGCGCCAGGGGACCAGCGACCACTTCAGTGCGGCCCGGCGCCGTACGGCGAACAGCACGGCCAGGACGACCGCGCCGACGCTCGCCGGGATCGCCACCTCCACACCGGACACGAAGGCCGGTCCCAGGGCGAGGCAGACCCCGGCCGAGCTCCAGAAGAGCACCTTGTCGTCGACAGCCGGGGTGGGCGGTACGGCGTACTCGCGCCTGAGGTCCCGGTGGAAGAGACCGGCCAGGACCGCCACGGTGATGAGCACGGCTGCCAGCGCCGGCCGCCAACTGAGTCCGAGGTAGTCCGACAGGCCCAGACCGAGCTGGTCCAGCCGGTGCAGGGCCAGCAGGTTGGTGAGATTGGACACCGGCAGCAGCAGGGACGCCGTACCGGCCAGCCAGACGGTGGTGAAGGCAAACAGCTTCGGCGGGATCTCCAACTGCCTGGCCATCGCCAGCACGACCGGAGTCAGCAGCACCGCGCAGGTGTCGAGCGAAAGGACGATGGTGAGCGCAGTAGCCAGTACGACGACCAGCAGCCACAGCCGCCAGACCTTGCCGCGGGCCAGGTGAGCCGCCTCCCGCGCTGCGACCTCGAACACCTTGGCGGAGTCCGCCAGGCCCGCGATGACGGTTACAGCGACCAGGAACACCAGAACGGGGGCGATGCGCTCCAGCACCCCTACCGCGTCGTCCAGCCCGAGCAGGCCTGAGACCAGCACGCTCAGTCCGCCGAGCGCGCTCAGCCACCACATGGGCGCAGCCTATGCGGCAGCCTTCCGTGGATCGGAACGGCCCGGAATGTCTTGGTCCCCGCACCGGTCCGGTGAGTAGGCTGATCGCGTGACGCCGCCGGAGGAGCCTGACACCGCCGGGCAGACCCTGGCCGGGCTGCCGCTGGCGGGACGGCCGTTGTCCGGGCGGCCCGACGGGTACCCGGCCGAGCTCGAGGCGGACGTCGTACTGCGGGACGGCGCCACGGCGCACCTGCGGCCGATCACTCCGGACGATGCGGATCTGCTGGTCGAGTTCTACGCGCGGGTGTCGGAGCAGTCGAAGTACTACCGGTTCTTCGCGCCGTACCCGCAGCTGTCGGACCGGGACGTAGCGAGGTTCACCCAGGTCGACTACCACGACCGGCTGGCGCTGATCGTCACCGTCGCGGACGCGATGATCGGGGTCGGCCGCTACGAGCGGACCGGCCGGCGGACCGCCGAGGTGGCCTTCCTGATCGAGGACGCGCACCAGGGTCGTGGACTCGGGCAACTGTTCCTGGAGCACCTGGCGCAGGCGGCCCGGGAGAACGGGATCGCCCGGTTCGTCGCCGAGGTGCTGCCGGACAACCGCAAGATGATCACCGTCTTCACCGAGGCCGGCTACACCGTCGCCCGGGAGTTCGAGGACGGCGTGATCATGGTCGAGTTCGACATCGCGCCGACCGACACGTCGTTCGGGGTGATGCAGGCGCGCGAGCAGCGGTCCGAGGCGCTGTCGATCGCGCGGCTGCTGACGCCGACCAGCGTCGCGGTGATCGGCGCGTCCCGGCGCGAGGGGACGATCGGGAACGCGCTGCTGCGCAACCTGCGCGACGGCGGTTTCCCCGGACGGCTGTACGCCGTGAACACCGACACCAAGGCCGAGGCGATCGACGGCGTCGCGGCGTGCGGGACGATTCGGGACGTCGACGACACAGTCGACCTGGCCGTGGTCGCGGTGCCGGCCGAAGCGGTCGTCGACGTCGTGCTGGACTGCGCGGCCAAGGGCGTTCGCGGGCTGGTCGTGGTCTCCAGCGGCTTTGCCGAAGTGGGCGCCGAGGGCCGTCGCCGGCAGCGGCGGCTGGTCGGGCTGGCACGCTCGTACGGGATGCGCGTGATCGGGCCGAACGCTCTGGGTGTGATCAACACCGCGACCGGGGTCTCGCTCAACGCGACGCTGTCCCCGCTGATGCCGAGCCCTGGGCGGGTGGCCTTCTTCTGCCAGTCGGGCGCCTTGGGCGTCTCGATCCTGGCCGACATGGTCGGCCGCGGGCTGGGGCTGTCGAGTTTCGTGTCGGCGGGCAACCGGGCCGATGTCTCGGGCAACGACCTGATGCAGTACTGGTACTCCGACGAGTCCACCGAGGTCGTGCTGCTGTACCTGGAGTCGCTGGGCAACCCGCGCAAGTTCAGCCGGGTCGCGCGGCGGCTGGCGCGGCGCAAGCCGGTGATCGCGCTGAAGTCCGGGCGAGCCACGCAGGGGGTTCCGCTGGGGCACACGGTCCGCCGCAGTCATTTGCCGGCGGCAACGGTCGACTCGCTGTTCCGGCAGAGTGGGCTGATCGGCGTCGAAACGACCGGTGAGCTGTTCGACGTCGCTCAGCTCGTCGCGCACCAGCCGCTGCCGAAGGGCCGGCGGGTGGCGATCGTGAGCAACTCGGACGCATTGACGCTGCTGGCGCTGGACACGATGGCCAGCTGCGGACTTGACGTCGCGGGGGAGCCGCACACGTTGAGCGCGGACGCATCGGCGGACGACTTCTGCGAGGCGCTGACAGCAGTGATCGCCGACGACGAGGTGCACTCGGTGGTGGTGATCTTCACACCGCCGGTCCAGTCGAACGTCGCCGAGGTCGCGCAGGTGCTTGCTGCAGCGGCCGCGGGATCGGACAAGCCGGTGCTGTCGACGTTCCTGGCCTCGCGCAGCGTGCCTGAGCAGCTCCGGGTCGCCGACGAGCAGGGCGGCGCCGCGCGCGGGTCGATCCCGTCGTTCCTGTCACCGCAGTACGCCGTGGGCGCGCTTGCGAAGGCGACCCAGTACGCCGAGTGGCGGCGGCGGGCGGACGACCAGATCCCCACCGTCCCGGACATCGACTCGGCCGGCGCGGAGGACTTCGTCGCGGAGTTCCTGCAGCGGCACCCGGCCGGGGCGGACCTGGACGACGCGGATCGGCAGCGGTTGCTGAGCTTCTACGACATCAGCGTGCTGCCGGCGTTCCCGGTCCTGTCGGCGGACGAGGCGGTGGCCCGGGCGGCCGATCTCGGCTTCGAGGTGATCCTCAAGGCGACCGCCGAGCAGTGGCGGATGCGGCCGGACCTGGCCGACATCTGGCGGCACATCCACGACGAGGACGACATGCGCGAGGCGTGGGCGGAGATGACGAGCACCTTCGGCGTCGCCTCGGACCCGGCGCGGGCGCAGTTCGTCGTCCAGAAGATGGCGCCGCCCGGCGTACCGGTGGTGATCTCGGCGCAGGAGGATGTCGCCTTCGGCCCGGTCGTGTCCTTCGGTCTCTCGGGGGTGGCGACCGATCTGCTCGGCGACCGCTCGTACCGGATGCCGCCGCTGACGACGTTCGACGCGGCCGAGATGGTGCGTGAGGTGCGAGCGGCGCCGCTGCTGTACGGGTACCGGGGGTCGGATCCGGTGGACATCGCCGCGATCGAGAACCTGTTGCACCGGGTCTCTCGACTGACGCTGGAACTGGAGGAAGTCGTCCGGCTGGACCTTCGCTCGGTGCTGGTCTCCGCGGCCGGCGCGACTGTGCTGGACACGTCGATCCGGATCGCGCCGAACGAGAAGCCCCGGCAGGACATGCCGGCCCGCCGGCTCACGTGAGGCCGGAGGATCCAGCGGCGCCTGCCTCGTCACCTTCGTCGGGCGCGCTGCCGCCGATGGCCGGCGCGCTGGCGACCGCGTTCGGGCTGGGCGAGGCTGCTGCGTTCACCCGCGTCGCGCGGGGTGCGATGGGTGCGGTCTGGCGCCTCGAAACCCTTCACGGTGTGTTCGCCGCCAAGGAAGCGTTTTGGCGTCCACCTCAGGAGGCGGCCGTCCGTCGGGAGGTCGCCTTCCGGGCAGCCTGCGGACTGCCCAGCCCGGAGCCGCTGACGACGCCGTCCGGCTGTTACGTCGCGGACGGCTGGCGCCTGTACGAATGGATCGACGGCGTCGTACCGTCCCGCGACGACCTCGACACCTTGGCCTGGCTGGCGGAGCAGATGGCGACGATCCACCTCGTCGGGTGGACCGACGGGCCGATGGAGACCGATGTCTGGTACCACCGCGTCGACGTCGACTGGCCCGCGCTCGCCGAGCGAGCGCCCGAGCTGACCGCCTCTGTCCCGAGGCTCGTCGAGCTCACCGACCTGGTGAACTCGACAAGCCTCGGCGAACTGGTCCTGTGCCATCGCGACCTGACGCCGTCCAACGTGCTGATCGGTGCCGACGGCCCGTATCTCGTGGACTGGGACAACGTCGGACCGTTGCCCCCGGCCCGGGAGCTCGGGTTCCTGCTGATCAACCACCTGACGGACGAGCACGCCGTACGGCGTTTGGCCTCGGCGTACCGCGCCGCCGGTGGACCAGGCGAGATCACCGGCCCGGAGAGCTTTGCGACCGGGCTGGCGATCATGCTGAACTACCTGCACGGGCAGACGACCGCCGCGCTCGACTCCGACCTCGCCGACGAGCACAGGGCGTTCGCCGCCGGCAACATCGCCGGCCAGATCGAGTCGCTGCCGGCACCCGGCGTACTGGAACGCGCGGCTCAGGCGGCCCGGGTGTAGATCCCGTCCGCCCGATCGAGGTGCCCGTAGTCGACCAACTGCCGCCGCAGCGTCGCGTAGTCGGCGTGCCACCGCTCGAGGATCTTGTTGACCTCGCGCTCGGCGTACTGGCGGCCGGGCTCGAAGGAGCCGGCGAGATACTCCAGCACCACCTTGAACTTCGCCGGCACGGTCGGGAAGTGCGTCAGCCTCCCGTCGCGGATGAACGAGCGCAGCACATTGTCGCGCTCCGGATCGTCCGAGAGCGGCTCCCGCTCCGGCCGGCTCGTCCGTACGGCGTCTTTGAACGCGCCCTCGTCGGCCCGCAGACCGTTGCCCTCCGCAACTACCAGCGCGCTCTTCCCGAGCCGCTGCAGCGCCTTCGCGACCACCCCGGGCCCCAGCCCGGTCCGCTCCGCGACCTGCTCGGGACTTCCCGCCCCGAGCACCACCGCGGAGTACACCCGCAGGCGGGACGGTTCGGCCAGCAATCCACAGAGTTGATCGGCGTTCATGCCAACCACGCTAGTGACGACGGCAACCGAATATCAGCGCCTCCGCGCGGCCGCGGACAACGCCGAGGTGAACGACATGTTGTCCTCGGCGTTGAGCGTGACACCCGGCGGCACGATCTCGTCGATCCGGTCGAGCACCTCCGTGGAGAGCGCGATCCCGGCGGCCGGCAGCTGCGACTCGAGGTGCTCCAGCGTGCGCGGACCGATGATCGCCGAGGTCACCGCCGGATGCCGTACGACGAACGCGATCGCCAGCTCGATCAGCGTCATCCCCGCCTCCTCGGCGAGCTTCGCGAGTGCGTCGGCCGCCGCGAGCTTGCGCTGGTTGACCTCCAGCCCGAGGTCGAACCGCGCGGGGAACCGCCCGGCCCGTCCCGACTCCGGCTTCTCCGCGTCGATCCGGTAGCCGCCGGTGAGCCAGCCCATCGCGAGCGGGCTGTAGGTGAGCACGCCCATCCCGTACCGCAGGGTGGTCGGCAGGACGTCGTTCTCGATCGCCCGGGCGAGGATCGAGTACGGCGGCTGCTCGGTGCGGAAGCGCTCCCGGCCGCGTCGCTCGGCGGCCCACTGCGCCTCGACGATCTCCGACGCGGGCACGGTCGAGGCGCCGAACGCGCGGATCTTGCCCTGCGCCACGAGGTCGGACAGCGCGCCGAGCGTCTCGTCGATGTCGACGGCCGGATCGAGCCGGTGGATCTGGTAGAGGTCGATCCAGTCGGTCCCGAGCCGTCGCAGCGACCGTTCGACCGACTCGACGACCCAGCGCCGGGACGCGCCGCGGTGGTTGGGGTCGTCGTCGAACGGCAGCCCGACCTTGGTCGCCACGACGATGTCGTCGCGCCGGTCGGCCAGGGCCTTGCCGACGATCTCCTCCGACTCACCGGCCGAGTAGACGTCGGCGGTGTCGACGAAGTTGATCCCGGCGTCGAGCGCGCGGTGGATGATCCGGATCGAGGCGTCGTGGTCGGGGTTGCCGGCGCCGCCGAACATCATCGCGCCGAGGCAGAGCTCGCTGACGGTGATGCCGGTGCGTCCGAGCGGGCGGTAGTCCATCTGAAGTCCCTTTCACGGGGGTTGAGGTAGGCTCCGGAGCATGACCGGAGAGGCTATCCACTTAGACAGTAACGGACAGGCTATCCACTTACAAGGAGAGCCGGTGCCGGCCAAGCGCGCCGACGCACAACGCAACCGCGACAAGCTCCTCGCCGCCGCGCGCCAGGCGTTCAGCGAAGGCGGCGAGACCTCGATGGCCGAGATCTCCCGCCGCGCCGGGGTCGGGATGGCGACCCTCTACCGCAACTTCCCCAGCCGCCGCGAACTGCTGGAGGCCGTGTACGCCGACGAGGTCGCCGCGCTGTGCTCCGCCGCGGAGGTCGCCGCAGGGGAGACCGCCGGCGCTGCGCTGCGTACGTGGCTGGTGCGCTTCGCCGCCTTCATCACCGCCAAGCGCGACGTCGCCACCGAGTTGCTCACCCAACTCGGCACCGACGAATCCGTCTTCGGCGAAGGCCGAGCAGCCGGCCTCGCCGCCGGTCGGCCGCTCCTGGAGGCAGCCCAAGCCTCCGGAGAGGTCCGCGACGACCTCACCCTCGAGCAGATCTTCGACATGGTCGTCGCCCTGGCCACCATCCACGCGCCGGCCGACTACGTGGATCCCATCCTGCACACCGCCCTCGACGGCCTGCTCAAGCCATAGGTGCTAAGACAGACCTCATGCAGCCAGGTCCTCACAACGCGATCACCGACGTCCCCGGCGTACTGGTCGGGCAGGTCGAACGCACCGACCCGCCGTACCTGACCGGTACGACGGTCGTCTACTTCCCCGGTACGGCGGTCGCCGGCGTCGACGTCCGCGGCGGCGCCCCCGGCACCCGCGAGACCGACCTGCTCGACCCGGTCAACGCCAACCCCGGCGTCAACGCGATCGTCCTTTCCGGCGGCAGCGCCTACGGCCTCGACACCGCCGCGGGTGTCATGGCCTGGCTCGAGGAACGCGGCGAAGGCGTCCGCGTCGGCGCAGGCGAGCGCGACGTCGTACCGATCGTCCCCACCGCCGTCATCTTCGACCTCGGCCGCGGCGGCGGCTTCACCGCCCGCCCGACGGCCGACTGGGGCCGAGACGCCATCACCGCCGCCACCGACGACCCAGTTGCCCAAGGCAACCATGGCGCCGGCGCGGGCGCGCGCGTAGGCGCCCTCAAAGGCGGCACCGGCACCGCCAGCGTCCGCCTCGACGACGGCACCACAGTCGGAGCCCTGGCCATCGTCAACGCCGCCGGCTCAGCCGTCGGCCCCGCCGGCCGCCTGTACGGCGAATCCACCGCCCTGGCCGACGAGTACGGCGTACTGAACACCCCCACCGAGCCCCAACCCACCGCAACCGGCCCGATCCCCGGCATGAACACAGTCATCGCCGTCATCGCCACCGACGCCTCACTCGACAAGGCCGCAGCCAAACGCCTCGCGATGATCGCCCACGACGGCCTGGCCCGAGCCATCGACCCCGTCCACACCCTGGTCGACGGCGACTCCGTCTTCGCCGCCTCCACCGCCCCCAAGGACACCCCACGCCTGAGCGTCACCGACCCCACCGCGCTACTCCAGCTGGAAACAATCTTCGCCGCCGGCGCCCACTGCCTCACCCGAGCCATCGTCCACGGCGTCCTGGCCGCCGAGTCGGTAGATTCGCCAGCCGGCCACCTCCCCAGCTACCGCGACACCTACCCCTCAGCCTTCACGAACGGCTAGGGCGGCGTACTACCTGGGGACTACGAACAGTGGCTGCCGGGTGACCTAAAGGCGATGGGGAGACAGGTCTCGGGGCCGACGTAGCCGTGGTCCAAAGCCGACAGGGTTTGGGGTATGACTCAGCCCAGTCCTCACATGATGCAGATGTCCCACCAGAACCAGCAGCCGGCGTTGGCTGGGTGGGGGTTGGTGAAGTACTACGGAGAGGTGGTCGGACTCGCCGGCGTGGATGTCGCGGTCAGGCCGGGGGAGGCGTTGGCGGTGATGGGGCCCAGCGGGAACGGGAAGACGACGTTGCTGCACGTGCTGGCGGGGATCCTGACGCCGGATCAGGGGGAGGTGTGGCTGGGCGGCGAGCGGGTGGATCAGCTGAGTGATGCGCAGAGGACCGTACTGCGCAGAAGGCGGCTCGGGTTTGTGTTTCAGGACAATCAGCTGCTGGCGGAGTTGCCGGCGGATGAGAATGTGGCGTTGCCGTTGATGGTCGACGGGGTGTCACGGCGGGAAGCGGTCACCCGGGCGCGGGGGATGCTGGCTCAGGTGGGATTGGCCAACGAGGCGACACGCAGGCCAGGGGAGTTGTCCGGAGGCCAGGCTCAGCGGGTCGCGATCGCGCGGGCGTTGGTGGGGGAGCCGCAGGCGGTGTTCGCGGACGAGCCGACGGGGGCGCTGGATGCGGCGACCGGGGCTCAGGTGATCGATCTGCTGGTCGGCGCCGCGACGCATCGGGGTGCGGCCGTGGTGGTCGTGACGCACGACGACGCGGTCGCCGCGCGCTGCCACCGCGTCGTACGGATTGTCGACGGCCGGGTGAGCGACCGATGAATCCGATGACCTCGCTCGGGCTGCGGTTCGTGCGCAGGCCGGGACCTGGCGGGCGGGCCGCCAACAGCGCGGCGTTCGGCGCGACCGCGATCGTCGCGTTGCTGATCACGTTCCTGATCGCCGGCACGCTCGGGCTGACCGAGCGCAACGACCGGATCGGCTGGCGGGTCAGCGACGACGGCGATGCCCGTACGGCGGTCGGCGTGACCAGGAACGTCGACGACATGGTCGACGGCAAGCCGTTCCAGCGCCTCGACCTCGCCGTCACCGACGACCAGCGCAACGCCGAGCTGCCACCACCGCCAGGACTCGACCACGCGCCGAGACCGGGTGAGGTGTTCGTCTCGCCCGCGCTCGCCAAGCTCTGGGGCCCGGACCTCGCCAAGCGCTACAAGACGGCCCAACCGACCGGCACGATCTCCAGCGCGGGCCTGTCCTCGCCGGACGAGCTGGTCGCGATCCGCGGCCTGCAGCCGAACGCGCCAGGGCTCCAAGCCACCAATCGTCCGAACTACCTCGAGACCTGGCACGGTACGTCGACCGACCAGCGGATCGCGACCCTGCTCGCATTCGTTGCCTTCGGCATCGCGCTGGTCCTGTTCCCGGTGCTCAGCCTCGTGGGCCAGGCCGCCGGTGTCGCCGCCAAGCGTCGCGAACACCGGCTCGCCGCGTTGAGACTCGCCGGTGCGACGCGCGGCCAGGTCCTCCTGCTCAGCGCGGTCGAGCAAGCCGTCCTCGGCTTCTTCGGTGCCGTCGCCGGCCTGATCGGCTACACCGTCCTCAGCCCGTTGATCGCGCGAATCCCGATCGGCGGCGGCCGCTGGTACGTCCAGGACCTCACCGTCAGCTGGTGGCTGGTGCTGCTCGTCCTCATCGTCGTACCGCTGCTGTCGGTCCTGAGCGCGCTGATCGGCCTCGGCCGCGTCAGCATCACGCCGCTCGGCGTCGTCCGCGGCCAGACGCGCAAGGGCATCACGCCGCTCCGGCTCGCGCTGCTCGTCGTCGGCCCGATCATCCTCGCCGTGGTCGGCACCGGTGGCGCGATCCTCGTGCTCGTGATCGGCGTCGGGTTCGGCGCGCTCGCGGTCCGCGTGGTCGGTCCGTTCGCCGTCCAGCTCATCGGCAGGTTCCTGGCCCGTACGGCGAAAGGCCCGGTCGCGCTGCTCGCCGGCCGACGCCTCGTCGACGACCCGAAGGCCGCGTTCCGGCCGGTCGCCGCGCTCGTACTGAGCGGGTTCGTCACCGGTTTCCTGGCGCTGTTCATGCCGTACGGCATCAACGGGGACGGCAAGGACGCCTCGTTCGATTTCTACACGTCCCAGGCCAGCACGTCCCAAGTCGCCCAGGACGCCAAGACCCGGCTCGCCGGCGCCGGTCTGAAGGGCCAGGTCACGACCGGCGACCAGACCGTCGACATCGTCGTCGCGAGCAACGACCGCGAGGGCGTCCGGACCGTGCTCTACGACCTCGTCCCCGGAAGGGTGCCGCTGACCGACGCCGAGAAGGACCAGCACCAGGCCGGTCTGTTCCTCGACATGCGACTGGGCGTCGCGCTGCTGCTCGGACTGGTCTTCGTCACCGGAGCGGCCTCGACCGCCGCCGGAGCGGTCGGTACGGCGCTCGACCAGGCGGGCCCGGCCAAGGCGCTTCGCCGCTCGGGCGTACCACTGAAGGTGATCGAGCGTTCGTCGCGCCTCGCGGCCGTCGTACCGGTGGTCGGAGTCGGGCTGCCGGTGGTCGGTTTCGGAGCGTGCTGCGGGCTGCTGCTGAGCGGCGGGCAGGTGATCACCCAGGGCAACTGGGGAGTGCTGCTGCTGTTCGGTCAGGTCGCGGTCGGACTGATTCTGGTCGCGGTCGCCGGAGCGGCCGGCGCACCGGTACTGCGCAAGGCCAGCGTGGGTTAGCCGGAGTCCCCGGACCGGCGCATGCAAGGATGAGGGCATGCGTGACCTGAATGCGCCGGTCCCGGAGCTCACGGACGCCTCTGCCGCTCTGCGCGAGGCGATCGACCGGTGCGGCTACTACCCCGACGTCGTGACGGACTCGCTGGCGATCGCGATCGCCGGCGAGCCGATCCGGGCCTTCGTGCTCCAGCACGAGCCGACCTTCGACCGTGACGAGGTCCGGCGCCACATCACCATCCTGGCGCTCACCCCGACCCGGCTGATCGTCGGGCACACCGACGAGCACGCCGCGGACGACCTGATCCGGGCGCCGTACGCGTCCACCTCGACCGAGGCGATCCCGCTCGACCGGGTGAACGCCGTCGTGGTGAACCGCGTCGTCCCGAACCCGTCGGCGTACGCCTCGACCAAGGCCGACCCGGCCTCGGCCGGTGGCGAGGTCGTGCTCACGATCGGCTGGGGCATGGTGAATCGGATCGACCTCGAGCCGGCCGTCTGCGCCGACCCGAACTGCGAGGCCGACCACGGCTACACCGGTTCTGTGGCCGCCGACGACATCTCGCTGCGGATCAGCGCGGCCGCCGACGGCCCGGCCGGCATCCAGCAGGTGCTCGACTTCGCCGCGGCGCTGTCCTTCGCGACGACGAAGTAGCCGTCGTGAGCGACCCGACGCCGACACTGCCCGCGTACGGCGGCGGGTCGCTCGCCGACGTCCTGCCCTCGGTCGCCGGTGCGCTCTCGGTGCCGGGTGAGCGGAATCAGCTCGAACTGCCTGAGGCGAGCCGGTACGCCGTACTGCTGCTCGACGGTCTCGGCTGGAACCTGCTGCGTCGCCATCCCGAGCAAGCGCCGTACCTCAGCTCGCTGACCGCTCGCGCGCTGACCGCCGGCGTACCGTCGACGACCGCGGCGAGCCTGACCAGCCTCGGCACCGGGCTGCCGCCGGGCGCGCACGGGATCGTCGGGTACTCGTCGATCGTGCCGGAGACCGGCGCTCTGCTGAACGCCCTGGCCTGGGACGCGCCGGTGGATCCGCGGCGCTGGCAGCCGCACCCGACCGTGTTCGAGCGGGTCGCGGCCGCGGGGGTGGCAACGCGGAACGTGAGCAAGGCCCGCTTCGACAAGTCCGGGCTGACCGCGGCGGCGTTCCGGGGGAGTGCGCATCGTGGCGCGGACACGATCGAGGACCGGCTGGACGCGACCAGGTTCGCCAGCCGCGAGGGGAGCTCGTCGCTGGTTTACGTGTACGACTCCCAGCTCGACTACACCGGGCACATGCAGGGCTGTGAGTCCTGGCAGTGGCGCAAGGAGCTGACCGCCGCCGACTCGTTCGCGCAGCGCGTGCGGTCGGCGCTGCCGCGGGACGCCGTACTGGTCGTCGTCGCCGATCACGGGATGGTCGACGTCGCGCCGGAGGACCGGATCGATCTGGACGCGGACCCGACGCTGACCGAGGGGCTTCGGCTGATCGGCGGGGAGTCGCGGTTCCGGCATCTGTACTGCATCCCGGGCGCCGAGCCGTACGTCGCCGACCGCTACCGCGAGCTGCTGGGCGATCGGGCGCTCGTGCTGTCGCGGTCGGAGGCGGCTGACCGCGGGTGGTTCGGGCCGGTCGAGGAGCGGGTCGGCCCGCGGATCGGCGACATCGTGGTCGCGTCGCTCGGTCAGGTCGCGCTGGTCGCGGGGACGCGCTTCCCGCAGGAGGCCGGGCTGATCGGCATGCACGGCTCGCTGACCGAGGACGAGATGGCGATTCCCCTGCTGATCGACGCGGGGTAGGAGACCTCGGCGGGCGCTGGTACTTGTTGGGCGGCGTGCGGGTGAGCTGGCGGGGTCAGAAGCTCCAGACGTTCCAGAAGAACGTCGAGGTCGCATCGCGGCCGCCGCCGTCCTGGGCTCGGACGCTGACCTTGTACCGTCCGGCGCCCGGGGTCAGGACGCCGGTGATCCAGCCGCGCTCCGGGTCGATCTTCAGGCCGGGCGGCAGGCCGGTCGCGGTGTAGCCGATCTCGCCCTTGCTGCTGAGGCCCTTGATCAGCAGCGGTACGGCGGGCAGCCCGCCGATCCCGAGCTGCTCGCTCGGCTTGGTGATCGTCACCCCGGACGTCGGGGTCTTCGTCGAAGCACCGACCGCCTCGGCCGCGTCGACCAGGCCTTCGCCGTAGTACGAGTTGTTCGCCTCCGAACCCGTGCACTCACCGCCGGACGCGGCCGGGCAGGCGAGGTCGTTGGCCTGGGCGCCGAGCCGGTCGCGGACCTGCTCGGGGTTGAGCTTCGGGTTCGCGCTGCGCAGCAGAGCGACCACGCCGGCGACGTGCGGCGAGGCCATCGACGTACCGTCCAGGCTCTGGTAGCCGCCGCCCGGGATGGTGGAGTACACGTCCTCACCGGGCGCCGCGATCGTGATCTTGCCGCTGCCGTAGTTGGAGAAGCTCGACTTCGCGCTGCCGCCGTCGACCGAGGCGACCACGATCATGTTCGGCAGCTCGGTCGGCAGGCTCAGGCAGTCGTCGTTGATCGTCCGCTGCCCGGGCGTCGAGTCGTTCGGGCTGGTGTCGTCGCTGGACTTCGCGGCCAGGTTGTAGTCCTCGTTGCCCGCCGCGGCGACGTTGACGACGCCCTTGCTGTCGGCGTACGCGACGGAACGGCGGACGGCCTCGGCGATCGCGTCCTGGTCCGGGTCGGTCGGGCAGGTGAACAGCCACGGGTCGGTGTAGTAGCTGTTGTTGGTGACCGAGACGCCCTTGTCGGCGGCGAAGACGAACGCGCAGACCGTGTTCTCCGGGAAGAACAGCTGCTTGCCCGGCTCGGCGACGCGGATCGAGGAGATCCGGACGCCCGGCGCGACACCGACCATGCCCTTGCCGTCCTTGGCCGCGCCGATCGAGCCGGCCACGTGCGTGCCGTGCTCGCCGACCGGCCGCCAGGCACCGGGCCGGGTGTCGGCCTTGCCGTACGCGCACGACGCCGACCGGGACGCGTCGAAGTTCGCCTTCAGGTCCTGGTGCTGGTCGTCGACACCGGTGTCCAGGACGCCGACGGTGATCGCCTTCGATCCCTGGTTGACCGCCCAGGCCTGGTCCGCGCCGATCTGCTGCATGTCGGGGCGCGGGACCTCCGGCGAATCGTCCGGGGACTCGGCCGGGGCCGGCGGGACCGGCGGGTTGGCGACCTCGGCCGGGAGGTCCGACGTCCGGGTCGCTCCGACCTTCTGGACGCCGCTGACGCCGCGCAGCTTGGTGGCGAAGTCGGCGGTCGCCGAGTGCACGACGAGGACGCCGATCCCGTCGTACGCCGCGAAGACGGTGCCGCCGTTCCCGGTGATCGCCGACGTCACCGCGGCGGTCTGCTTCGGGGCGGTGAGGACGAAGTACGCGCGCAACCCCGCCTCGGCCCGGACCGGTACGGCGACGGCCGGGCCCGGCAGGGCGGTCGTCGTCAGGAGGAGGGCGAAGGAAAGGGCGGACAGCAGAGCTTTGCGCACGACCCAGTAGAACCTGACGAGGGTCCAGAACGAAAGCCGACGCCCCCCGGCGTTACTGACCCGCAAGCGACTTTGGCAGGATGGGCGCCCGTGGCTGAGCTCCTCTACTTCACCGGGACCATGGACTGTGGCAAGTCCACCCTCGCGCTGCAGATGGATCACAACCATCGGGCCCGCGGCCGGCTGGGGCGGATCTTCACCAGCCACGACCGGGCCGGCGACAACGTGCTGTCGTCGCGGCTCGGCCTGGCGGCCGAGGCGATCGAGGTCCGCCCGGACTTCGACTTCTGGGACTACGTCGTCGGTGAGCTGACCCACGGCGGCCGGATCGACTACGCGGTCTGCGACGAGGCGCAGTTCTACCAGCCCGAGCAGGTCGAGCAGCTGGCCCGGCTGGTCGACGAGCTGCAGGTCGACGTGTTCTGCTTCGGCATCCTGACCGACTTCCGGGCGCGGATGTTCCCCGGCTCGGCGCGACTGGTCGAGCTGGCCGACCGGATGGAGCTGCTCCAGGTCGAGGCGCTGTGCTGGTGCGGTGAGCGCGCAACCCACAACGCGCGGACGATCGGCGGCGAGATGGTGACCGAGGGCGACCAGTTGGTCGTCGGCGACATCGAGCAGGACGACCACGAGGTCGCGTACGAAGTACTCTGCCGACGGCACCACCGGCGCCGGCTGACCACGGCGCGGGCGCGGGCCACGCTGTCTCCCGAGGTACTCCCGTTCGGAGGTTCTGCATCATGAGCCCGTTGATCACCGCGGCCGAGCTGCGCGCTGCATCAGGTGTGGTCGTGCTGGACGCGACGTGGAACCTGATGGGACCGCCTGGACGGGAGGCGTACGACGCCGGGCATGTGCCTGGGGCGTACTTCGTGGACCTGGACACCGACCTGGCCGGTCCGCCGGGTGAGGGCGGGCGGCATCCGTTGCCTTCCGCAAGCGTGGTGACGGAGTTGGTGCGGCGGACCGGCATCTCCGGCGAGTCGGTGGTCGTCGTGTACGACGCGGCCAACTCAATGGCGGCGGCACGGGCGCGTTTCGTGCTGCGGTACTTCGGGGTGGCGGACGTGCGGGTCCTCGACGGGGGTTTCGAAGCGTGGAAAGCCGCTGGGGGAGAGGTCAGTACGGCGCTGCCGGCGGATGCTCAGGGTGATTTCGAAGCTGTTCCTGGAAGCCTTCGAGTACTTGATGCAGACGGTGCTGCCGGCATCGCCTCGGGAGGTGTCCTGCTGGATGCCCGCGCTCCCGAGCGGTTCGCCGGTGAGGTCGAGCCGATGGACAAGGTGGCCGGGCACATTCCGGGTGCGGTGAACGCGCCGACCACCGGGAACGTCTCCGCCGATGGGCACTTCCTGCCCGCCGAGGAGCTGCGTGAACGGTTTGCGGCGTTGGGTGCTGATGGGTCGCAGCCGGTGGGTGCGTACTGCGGGTCCGGTGTGACCGCGGCGCATGAAGCGCTCGCGCTGGAGATCGCCGGGGTGGACGCGCCGGTGTACGTGGGTTCGTGGTCGGAGTGGATCACCGATCCCTCGAGGCCAGTCGCCACCGGCAAGGACTGACACTCTTCGACCAGGGTGGTAACGCCTGGCTGAGTCCTTGACTTGGCAGTTCTGGGGTACCAGGCTCGGGAGAAATCGATTTCCCATCCGCCCCTGGAGGAGTCGCCATGGACCGCAGGACGTTTTTGAAAGCCGCCGCCGGTGCCGGTGTGCTGGCCGCAGTACCAGGAACCGCGTCCGCCGCCGTGAGCGGCGGGGCCGGCGTCCAGGCGGTGACGACGAACAAGGTCGCCGATCTGACCGGGCCCGGGCTGACCGACCGGTTCCGGATGGCGGCGACCGACCTCGGGATCCCGGTCCGGACGCCGGACGGGCGGATGCTGTTCATGTTCGGCGACACCTTCGAGGAGGCACGCGTCGGCGGTGGGTGGTGGCGTTCGCCGGTCGCGTTGTGGTCGACGACGACCGATCTGAACAGCGGCGTGAAGTGGTCGGGCGCGGTCGGTGGCGCGGCGGCCCAGCAGCTGTGGGACTACCCGCACGACAACCCGACGTTCTCGACCGTGCTGCCGTCGGACGTGATCACGATCGGCGGGTCGATGTACCTGCACGCGATGGTCAACAAGGGCCTGGGCAACGTGGTCTGGACCGAGATCTGGCGCAGCGACAACTCCGGCGCGAGCTGGTACCACACCGGCGCGAAGTTCCAGCCGAACATCGACGGCGGCCTGTTCCAGTGCATCACCTGGGGTGAGGGCAGCGACGGTTACGTGTACGTGTACTCGACCGGCTTCCAGCGCAACAAGCCGATCATCCTGAAGCGGGTCCGCAGCAACCAGATCGCCAACCCCGCGGCGTACGAGCCCTGGGGGTTCCGCGACGGCGTCTGGGCCTGGGGCAACCCGGCCACCCCGATCCTGACCGGCAGTTTCGGCGAGCTCTGCCTGCGCCCGCTCGGCGGCAAGTGGATCCTGACCTGGTTCAACGCCGGCGACTACCGCATCGACGGCATCATCATGGACACCCCGACGTCGAACCTCTACACCGCCAACCGCCAGACCCTCATCTACGGCGGCACCTGGGGCCAGGAGAACGACAACCACGTCGCCCAGCTGTACGGCGGCTACATCATCCCGGGGTCGACGCTGAGCGACCTGCATCTCTCGGTGAGCCAGTGGAAGACCGACGCCGGCTGGCCCTACCGAGCGATGCAGTTCCGCGTCCGCGGCTTCGGCTAGTAAGGCAGGGCCGCGTAGTCGGTGTGCTGGCCGGCGGTCGGGTCGTCGGCGACCTCGCGGGGGACGTCGCGGACGATCAGGCCGGCTTTGCTCGCGGCGGTGAGGGCGGCCTGGTCGTAGCGGGACCTGCCCCAGATCTCGACCATGTACTTGCGGGTCTTCAGGTAGTCGACGTAGCGGCTCATGTGGGCGTCGTCGAGACCGAGGGCGGCGAACAGGGCGATCCGGTCGCCGTCCTTGCTCGCGACCAGCCACTTCGGGAACTTGTCGTGCTGGTGGGGCAGCGGCGCCTTCGACTTCGGGAAGCGCAGCAGGGTGCCGTTGCCGCTGTGGGTGGTGCGCAGACTCCAGACCGCGACGTCGCCGACCCGGGTGCGGACGTAGACGTTGTCGCCGACCTTCAGGTCGGGCGTGTTGTGCGACTGGTGGCGCAGGTTCAGGCCGCCGGTGTGGCGGTAGTGGTCCTGCAGGTAGATGCCGAACCGCAGGATCGTGTACCGACCCTTCCAGTCGGGAGCGTTCGGGTCGACCCGGTCGGCGTTGTCCTTGTGGAAGCCGCGCTGGACGCCGTTGACGGTGAACGCGCTGTCGCCGGTGTAGACGATCTTGTCCTCGCCGAGGATCTGCCGGGCGATCTTCACGAAGGTGCCGTCGGTCAGCACCTCGCGCAGCCGTGGGTTGGCGAGCAGGTCACCACCGAAGTTCTTCCGGGACCAGTGCGCGGCCTCGCGGAGCCGCTGGATGTCGTCGGGGGAGTAGACCCCGCGCACGATCGTCCAGCCGTTCTCCCAGAATCCGTTCACGTCGACGTCGTTCACCGCTGGCATGTCCTACCTCTCGGTCCGCCGGGCCCCATCGCCCGGTCTACCTAGTAAGTTGCCGAGCGGGAGCAAAAGGTTGCGAACCTCTTTCCACCGACCGGTCAGTACGCCGTGGCGGCGTCCCGGACAGCGGCGACGAAGGCGGCGATCGCCGGATGCCTGGCGGCTCCGCCGCGGTAGGCGACGCTGGTCCGGCGGCGGATCGCGAGCGGGACCAGCGTGACGCCGTCCGGCGGTGATCCCGCGGCGAGTTGCGGGACGAGCGAGACGCCCTGACCGGCGGCGACCAGCGCCAGGACGGCGTCGAAGTCGTCCGCGGTGTGGCGGATGCGTGGCGTGTAGCCGGCGGCTCGGCAGACGTGCAGCGTGACCGCGTGGCACGCGGTACCGGGAGTCCCGGCGATCCACGGTGAGCCCTCCGCGTCGGCGACGGACCGTTCAGCTCCGTGGACCGCGAGGTAGACCGTCTCGTCGAGCAGCGGCTGGGTCTCACCGGCTTCGACGGCCGGCATCACGTCGTAATCGTTGACCAAGGCAACATCCAGGCGCCGCTCCCGAAGCTCTCGCGGCGCGCCGGCCGGGTCGAGCTCGGTGACGGTCAGGTCGAGGCGGGGATGATCCCGGGCGAGGCGGACGAGGGTCGACGGCAGAAGGGCCCGTACGGCGGTCGGGAAGGCCCCGATGCGGAGCGGGCCGGTGAGCTCGGTCGTGGCCAGATCGGCCTGGGCCTCCTCGAGCGCGGCGAGGATCTTCTCGGCGTGCTGGACGAGCCGCTCACCCGCGGGTGTCAGGGTGACGCGGCGGCCGGTGCGTTCGAGCAGGCGGGTGCCGGCTTCGCGCTCCAGGACGGTGAGTTGCTGGGAGACCGCGGACGGCGTGTAGGTGTGCGCGTCGGCGACCGCGGTGATCGTGCCGAGCTGGGCGAGATCGCGGAGCAGCCGCAGGCGGCGGACATCGAGCATAAGAACAGCTTAAGCATCAGGCTAGAGATGTGAGCTGGACCTTAGGGTCAGACGCCGAGCAGGCTGGCTTCCATGAACCTCACTGGTGTCTTCGTTCCGCTGATCACTCCGTTCGACGCAGAAGGTGACGTTGCGCTCGATGCGCTGGAGGCACTGGCGGAGCGGGTGCTGAGGGACGGCGCGAGCGGACTGGTCGCGTTGGGGACGACCGGTGAGCCGGGGAGTCTGACGGCGGCCGAGCAGCAAGCGGTGGTGGAGACGGTCGCGCGGGTTTGTCAGGCCAGGGAGGTGACATTGGTTGTTGGAGGCAACGGGGGTGATGCTCGGCTGAGTCTGGTACCGCCGTTCGTCCGGCCGGGAGAGGCGGGCGTGCTGGAGTACTTCCGGCAGCTCGAGAGCCCGGTCCCGCTGGTCGTCTACCACGTCCCGTACCGCACTGGTCAGTCGCTGAGCGCCGAGACGCTGCGGAAGATCGCCGAGCTGCCGAACGTTGCCGGGATCAAGTACGCCGCCGGCGGGATCGACGACGAGACGATGCTGTTCCTGAGCGGGGAGCTGCCGGACGACTTCGCCGTACTGGGTGGAGACGATCCGTTCATCGCGCCGATGCTCGCACTGGGTGCGCACGGCGGGATCCTCGCCTCGGCTCACCTGGAGACCGCGAAGTTCGTCGCGATGACCGACGCCTGGCGCACCGGCGACCTGACGACCGGACGTCGGCTGGGGCGTGAGCTGGTGGGTCTGTCGAAGGCGTTGTTCGCCGAGCCGAACCCGACGGTGATCAAGGCCGTTCTGCACGCGCGAGGCGAGATCCCGACGCCCGGTGTCCGGCTGCCACTGCTGGCGGCGAAGATGGTGGAGCAGATGCCGGTGAGCTGAGAGGTGGTTGTGGTGGGCCAGTACGTCGAGGCCGGGGGAGTGCTGACCTACTTCGAGGTCGAGGGCGAAGGCGAGCCCGTGATCCTCCTGCACGGTGGTGGCGTGAACGGCGAGAGCTGGGTCGCCCAGCTCGCCGCGCTCGCGCAGCACTACACCGTGATCGTTCCCGAGCGCCGCGGCCACGGCCGGACGCCGGACGTCGAGGGCCCGGTCACGATGGACCTGCTGACCGCCGATCTCGTCGCGTTCGTCGAGCGGCTGGAGATCGGGCCGGCGCACGTGATCGGCTGGAGCGACGGCGGCAAGCTCGGCGCCTGGCTCGCGGTGGCCCGGCCGGACCTGGTCCGCAAGCTCGTCCTGATCGGCGCCGAGCTCACGCGGGCCGGTCAGACGCCCGCGGCTGCGCAGCTGATGACCGACGAAGGGCTCGAGCAGCTGGCGACGGCGTTCCGTGCGCAGTACGAGATGCTGGCGCCGGACGGGCCGGGGCACTTCGACGTCGTGTTCGCGAAGTGGGCCGAGATGTGGCGGACGATGCCCGATCTCGACCTGGGCGAGCTGGCGAAGCGGCTGACCATGCCGGTCCTGGTGATGCAGGGCGACGACGACGGCGTACGGATCGAGCACAGCCTGGAGATCGCGAAGGCGCTCCCCGCCGCGCAACTGGCCGTCGTACCAGGGGCCTCGCACGGGCTGCCGCTGGAGAAGCCGGGCCTGGTCAACCAGCTGCTGATCGACTTCCTGGCCGACGAGCAGGCGCGCAAGTTCATGCCGATGGGTGCCCTCGACACCTGATCCACCGCTGTGCCGAACCGTGACCGAACCAGCCGTTGATAAAGTAACACGCATGGTTTAACTTACTCGGAACTTGGACCTACTGTGGCCCAGCCCACACCCCCTGAGGAGTTCCGATGACGAGAACGGCTAGGTGTGCCGCGGCGCTGACGTCCGCGGCCCTGCTGCTGACGGCGGCAGCCTGCGCGGACGGTACGACGCCCGCCGCCGACAGCGGTGGCGCTGTCGACCAGAGCGCGCCGGTGACGATCACGATCGGGGACCGCCCGACCCCCGACAAGCCGAACGACATCGCGGCGTTCGACCGCAACGTCAAGAAGTTCATGACCGAGAACCCGAACATCACGGTCAAGTCGACCGAGACGAAGTGGGACGCGCAGACCTTCCAGGCTCAGGTGGCAGGTGGCTCGCTCCCGACCGTGATGAACATCAGCTTCACCGAGCCGGCCAACATGATCCCGAACAAGCAGCTGCCGGACATCACCGACGAGCTGAAGCTGGTCGACCTGACCAAGGACCTCAACCCGCAGACGCTGAAGATCGTCCAGGACGACGCGGGCCGGATCTACGGCGTACCGATCGACGTGTTCTCGGTCGGGCTGGCCTACAACCGCGCGCTGTTCACGCAGGCCGGGCTCGACCCGGACAAGCCGCCGGCGAACTGGGACGAGGTCCGCCAGTACGCCAAGCAGATCACCGAGAAGACCGGCAAGGCCGGGTACGCGCAGCTGACCAAGGACAACACCGGCGGCTGGATGCTGACCACGATGACCTACAGCCTGGGCGGCACGGTCCAGAGCCAGGACGGCAAGAAGTCGACCTTCAACGACGCGCCGACGAAGAAGGCGCTGCAGCTGCTGAAGGACATGCGCTGGACCGACAACGCGATGGGCAGCAACTTCCTCTACAACCAGGAGGAGATCCGCCAGGACTTCGCGGCCGGCAAGATCGGGATGGTGCTGCAGGCGCCGGACGCCTACGACATGGCGGTGAAGAACTTCGGCATGAAGCCGGCCGACTACGGTCACGGCGCGCTCCCGCAGGACGGCGGCCCGCACGGCACGCTGACCGGTGGCTCGCTGAAGATGATCAACCCGAAGGCGTCCAAGAACGAGATCGTCGCGGCGCTGAAGTGGATCAAGTCGCAGGACTTCGACAAGTACACCAACGAGCAGCTCGCGGTGCAGAACGCCAAGGAGACGATCGCCGACAAGGGCTTCGTCGGCCGTCCGGGCATCACGCCGCTCAGCCAGGCGACGTACGACCAGTACAACAAGTGGCGTGAGCCGTACAGCAACGTCCCGGTCAAGCAGTTCCAGGGCTACATCGACTCCACCACCAGCCTCAAGCTGCTGCCCGAGCCGTCCAACAAGGGCCAGGAGGTCTACGCCCTGCTCGACCCGGTCGTGCAGCAGGTGCTGACCAAGAAGGACGCGGACATCGACAAACTCCTCACCGATGCCGCCTCGAAGATCGACGCCCGCCTGGCGCGGTAGCCCACCATGGCCCTGTCGATCCGCAACGATGCCCAGTCCCGCCGGGGTCTGCTGACCTGGTACCGCTCCGGCGGGCTGAGCGCCATCTTCTTCGCACTGCCCCTGGTGCTGATCTTCCTGTACTTCTCCTGGGGCCCGATCGTGCGCGGGCTGGTGCTCAGCTTCCAGAAGAACAACCTCGTCACCACCCCCGAGTGGGTCGGGTGGTCCAACTTCAGCTACGTGCTGGCCGATCCGCAGTTGCCGCAGGCAACGCTCAACACGCTGTACTTCGCGGTCCTGGCGCTGATCTTCGGCTTCCCGGTGCCGCTGTTCCTCGCGGTCTTCATCAGCGAGCTGCGGACCACCGGCTGGCTCTACAACGTGCTGTCCTACCTGCCGGCGGTCGTCCCACCGGTGGCCGCGATCCTGCTCTGGAAGTTCTTCTACGACCCGAGCGGGACCGGCGTCTTCAACACGATCCTCGGCTGGTTCGGCATCGATCCACTGTCGTGGCTGAACTCGCCGAACCTGGCGATGCCGGCGATCGTGCTCGAGGCGACCTGGGCCGGCGCGGGCGCGACCGCGATCATCTACCTGGCCGCGCTGACCGGCGTCCGGACCGAGCTGTACGAGGCGGCCGAGCTGGACGGCGCGGGAATCTGGTCGCGGGTCTGGCACGTCACGCTGCCGCAGATCCGCGGAATCATCCTGATCATGATGCTGCTGCAGCTGATCGGGACGTTCCAGGTCTTCACCGAGCCGTTCCTGTTCACCGGCGGCGGTCCGGACAACGCCACCACCACGATCCTGCTGCTGATCTACCGCTACGCGTTCATCAACGGCGACTTCGGTGCCGCCACCGCGCTCAGCGTGCTGCTGGCCGGGGTGCTGTGCGTGCTGTCGGTCGTGTACCACTTCCTCACCCGGCGTTGGAGCACGACATGACCAGTCTCCCGATCACCGAACAGGTCGCGGCCGCGCCGGACGACGCGGCCCCGGCCCGACGCACCAGCCGCCGTACGGCGGAAGCCCAGGAACGCGGCATCATCTCGACCGCGGACCGGCGCCGGCCGCTGATCCGCTACGGTCTGCCGACCGTCCAGGTACTGCTGTTCATCGGCGTCCTGGTGGCCGGCGTCGGACCGTTGCTGTGGCTGCTCAAGTCCGGGCTGTCGACCAGCCAGGACATCCTTCAGGGCCCGATGGAGCTGTGGCCGAGCGGGATCCAGTGGGCGAACCTGCCGAACGCGTGGACGAAGGTCCAGATCGGCTCGTACCTGGGCAACACGGCGATCATCGCGATCGGTTCGTTGCTGTCCACGCTGTTCGTCTGTACGACGGGCGCCTTCGTGCTCAGCGTGCTGCGGCCGAAGTGGGGACCGGTCATCACCGGCGCGGTGCTGGCCACGCTGTTCCTGCCCGGCGTGATCTCGCTGGTCCCGCTCTACCTGACGATCCTGAAGATGCCGGTCCTCGGGGTGAACCTGCAGAACACCTTCTGGGCGGTCTGGCTGCCGCAGGCGGCGGGCGCGTTCAACATCCTGGTGATGAAGCGCTACTTCGACGCGATCCCGCGGGAACTGATCGAGGCCGCGCGGATCGACGGCGCGGGCAACGTCCGGCTGTTCACGTCGCTGATCCTGCCGCTGTCCAAGCCGATTCTCGGCGTGGTCGCGCTGCTGACCGTGATCGGGTCGTGGAAGGACTACCTCTGGCCGCTGCTGGTCCTGCCGGACCCGAAGCTGCAGCCGATCTCGGTCGCGCTGCCCCGAGTGGCGGAGAGCACGGAGATCTCGCTGCAGATGAGTGCGTTGTTCCTGGCGGTCCTGGTCCCCGTGGTGCTGTTCTTGGTGTTCCAGAAGCAGTTCCTCAGAGGAGTCGGGATGTCGGGAGGGATCAAGGAGTGAGTTCGTTGTTGAGTGGACGACGGGTGCTGGTGACCGGTGCGGCCGGCCGGATCGGGTCGGTCACCACCGAGCACCTGTCCGGGCTGGGCGCGCTGGTCACGGCGCTCACCATCGTCGAGGACCCAGCACTGAAGGCCGACCGGGTGGTCATCGGTGACACCCGGTCGGAGGAGGACGTCGCGACGGCGCTGGAGGGCGCGGACCTGGTCGTGCACCTGGCCGCGCTGGCCCACCGCGACTCCGGTACGCCGTACGACGTCTACACCGGCAACGTGATCTCGACCTTCAACGTGCTCGCCCAGGCGGGCGCGCTGGGGATCGGGCGCGCGGTGGTGGCCAGCAGCATCAACGCGTACGGCGTACCGATGAACCATCACGACGTGCTGCCGGCGTACTACCCGCTGGACGAGAAGATCCCGTCGGACGTGGACGACTGGTACTCGCTGTCCAAGCAGAACGACGAGAACACCGCCCGGATGGCGTGGCGGCACTGGGGGATCGACGTCGTGTCGCTCCGGTTCCCGCACGTCAACAGCCCCGACGTGCTGCGCCGGCAGTCCGACGGGTTCCGGACGAACCCGGTCGCCGGCGTCCGGGAGGGCTGGAGCTACCTGGACACCCGCGACGCGGCGTACGCGATCGAGCTGAGCCTGACCGCGCAACTGTCCGGGCAGCACACGCTGTTCGTCGCGGCCGGTACGACGAACGCGCCGTTCGCGACCGAGGACCTGCTCGACGCGTTCGCGCCGCGGGTGCCGAGGCTGCGCCGGTTCGCCGGCCGCGAGGTACCGATGGACCTGACCGCCGCCCGGACCGTGCTCGGCTTCCAGGCCCGGCACGAGCTGGACCTGCCGACCGACCGACTGGAGACCTGAATGCCGCAGGAAACGCCCGCCACCTTCGCCCAGCCCTGGCCGGTCCGCGACGACGTCCGGATCCGCGCGGTCAAGGCGATCGTGACGGCACCACAAGGCATCCCGCTGGTGGTGGTCCGGATCGACACCACCGAGCCTGGTCTGTACGGGCTGGGCTGCGCGACCTTCACCCAGCGCTGGAAGGCGGTGCAGACGTTCGTCGACGAGCACCTGGCCCGGCTGCTGGTCGGGCGCTACCCCGGCGACATCGGCGACCTGACCCGGCTGGCCGGCTTCTCCGGCTACTGGCGTGGTGGCCCGGTGACCAACAACGCGATCTCCGGGATCGACCAGGCGCTGTGGGACATCGCCGGCAAGCGGGCCGGGATGCCGGTGTACGAGCTGCTCGGCGGCAAGGTCCGCGCGGCGGCCGACACCTACATCCATGCCAGCGGCATCACCATCGAGCAGTGCCTGGAGCACGCCAAGGAGCTCGTCGCGCAGGGCTGGCGGCACATCCGGCTCCAGGTCTCCACACCGGGTGGCGGCGGGTACGGCGCGCCGCGGCTGGCGACGCTGTATCCGGACTCGCCGTACCACAACGGCTGGTCGGCCCGGGACTATCTGCGGACCACGCCGGATCTGTTCGCCGCGGCCCGGCAGTCGTTGCCGGACAACATCGAGCTGCTGCACGACACGCACTCGCGGCTCACGCCGAAGGAGGCGGTGCTGCTGGCTCGCGCGCTGGAGCCGTATCGGCTGTTCTTCCTCGAGGACGTGCTCGCGCCGGAGCACTGGGACCGGCTGCCCGAGGTCCGGGCGGCGTCGCCGGTGCCGCTGGCCGTCGGCGAGCTGACCACGTCGATGGGCGACGCCGTCCGGCTGGTCCGTGACGGCGGCGTCGACTTCATCCGGTCGCACGTCTCCGACATCGGCGGGTTGACCCCGGCGCGGAAGCTGGCCGACCTGGCCGAGCTGTGCGGTGTGAAGACCGCGTGGCACGGGCCGGGCGACACCTCGCCGATCGGGGCCGCGGCCAACGTTGCCCTCGACGTCAGTTCGGTGGCCTTCGGCATCCAGGAAGGACACCTCTACAACGACGCGACGCACGAGGTGTTCCCCGGCACGCTGCGGATCAAGGACGGGTGGCTGACCCCGAACGAGGCGCCCGGCTGGGGCATCGAGATCGACGAGGCCGCGGCCGCGCGGTACCCGGCGCAGCTGTCCGGGCACGACGAGTGGGCGGCCGGCGTACGGCGGATCGACGGGGCCCTGGAGGCTCCGTGAAGTTCTCCGTGTTCACCGCGTCGACGCCCGGCTGGACCCCGGCCGAGGCGGCCGAGATCCTGGCCGCGCAGGGCTGGCACGGGATCGAGTGGCGGATCACCGACCAGGACCCCGGCGGCTCCGGCTTCTGGTCGGGGAACCGCGCGACCTGGCCGCTGACCGGGCTCGAGGAGAGCCTGGACGAGATCGCGGCGATCACGACCGGCGCGGGTCTGGAGTTCTCAGCGCTCGGCGGCTACGTGCCGCCGACGCGGCGGGCCGACACCGAACGGATGCTCGCGGCAACGGCCGCGCTCGGTGCGGGCCGGGTCCGGATCGCCGGGCTGAAGGTCGAGCCGGGCCAGACCTACCGGGAGGCGTTCGCGGCGTGCCGGGAGCACTGGGAGTGGGTCGAGGACAAGGCGCGTCAGTACGGCGTACAGGCGCTCGTCGAGTTGCACCACGAGACGCTGACGCCGAGCGCGTCGGCGGCCCGGCGGCTGCTCGAAGGGCTCGACCCGGCGTACGTCGGCGTGATCCACGACATCGGCAACCTGGTGATCGAGGGCTATGAGGAGCACGGCCTGGACCTGCTCGGTGAGTACCTGGCTCACGTGCACGTGAAGAACTGCGCGTGGCACTTGTCCGCGGTGGAAAGCGACGGGACGCTGCGCTGGGAGCCGAAATGGGTCCCGCTGCGCGAAGGCCGGGCGTCGTTGCCGGAATTGTTCGGCCGGCTGGCCGCGACCGGTTACGACGGGTGGGTCGCGGTGGAGGATTTCTCCACCGTGCTGCCTTTGCCGGAAAGGACGCTGAACAATCTCGAATACCTCACCGCCGTCGCGCGGGCGGCGGGGTACGATCTGCGCTGATCGTTTCGGCGGGTGCGGAAAGAAATCGACACCAGCGGGGAAGAACGCGACAAGGGAGGTGGGCGATGGTCACGCCAGACAGTGACTCGGCGGTGCTGGACGAACCGACCCGATCGGGGGCGAACCAGTACGACCTGGGCTCCTTCAACGAGGCCGTGATCATCGAGACGATCCGGGTGGCCGGCATCATCAGCCGCACCGAGATCTCCCGGCGGACCGGCCTAACCCAGCAGTCGGTCTCTCGGATCCTGCGAGTGCTGCTGCAGCAGGGACTGCTCGTCGAGGAGGCGCAGGAACGCGCCGAACGCCTGGGCAAACCCCGTACGCCGGTCCGCCTGCGGTCGAACGCGGCGCACGCGGTCGGCATCCACATCGACCCCGAGCTGCTGACGGTCGCGGTCGTCGACCTCGACGGCACGATCGTCCGGCGCGAGACCGTCGACCTCGCCGCCGACCTCGACGCGCACCGTCTGGTCGACCTGGTCGCCGCCACGGTGACGGCCGCGATCAGCATCAGCCAGGTCGACACCGCGTCGCTGCTCGGCGTCGGCGTCGCCGTACCGGGCCCGATCAACGCCGACGGCACGCTGCTCGATCTCCCGTTGCAGCCGGCCTGGCGCGGGCTCGAGATCCGCCAGTTGCTGCAGCAGAAGCTCAACCACCCGGTCCTGGTCGAGAAGGACGGTTCGGCGGCCGCGATCGGCGAGCGCTGGATCGGCCGCTCGGCGCGGGCCCGCGACTTCGCCTACCTCTACCTGGGCACCGGGGTCGGTTCCGGGCTGATCCTCAACGGCTCGATCTACCGCGGCCTGACCGCGAACGCCGGCGAGTTCGGCCAGCTGGCGGCGCTGCGGATGGGGGAGTGGGACGGCGAGGGCGGCCCGCGGATGATGGCCGAGTGCAACCCGACCGCGTCACTGCCGGTGATCGCGGCCGGGTTCGGATATGTCGAGACCGACGCGAGCGCGACCGACGAGGCGAAACGCTACAAAGCGGTCTGCAAAGCCGCAGCCGTTGGCGACGACGCCGCGCGCAAAGCGGTCACCCAGGTGGCCCGGGTGATAGCGCAGGGTGCGGTCGGGATGGTCGACCTGCTGGATATCGACCTGATCGTTGTCGGCGGCCCGGCGTACGAAAAGGAAATCGCGGCGACGCTGCTTTCCGAAATCGACCGGGCGGTGAATTCCTTCCCGATCGCGAAAGGCACCCGGACGGTCGCGGTGGAGGAGTCGATGCTGCAGACCGACGCCGCCGCGGTCGGTGCCGCGTCGACGATCTTCCACGACGCGTTCACGCCGCGGGTGGGAGGTTCGAGCCAGGCCCGGCGGCTGCCGAAGTAGATCGGGCGCCGATCTAGGATGCCGAGGTGGATTCCTCTGCCCTCACTGTGTCCCTGACCGCTACCGTCCAGCTCCGGCTGGTCCGTCCCGAGGACGGCGCGTCGTTCGCCGAGGCGCAAGAGCGCAGCCGCGAGCAGCTGGTGCCGTTCGAGCCGCGGCGGGCGGCTGAGTGGTACAACGCGGACTTCCACGCGGAGCGGTTCGCGGTGTTGCTGGAGAAGGACAACCTGGTGCCGTGGGTGCTCGCCGAGGGGGACCGGGTGATCGGTACGGCGACGCTGTCGAACATCGTGCACGGCGCGTGGCGCAACGGGGACGTCGGGTACTGGGTGGATGTCGCCGAGACCGGGCGCGGGCTGGCGACGGCGGCGCTGGACGCGGTGTGCCGGCTGGCCGACGAGGTGTTGCTGCTGCACCGGATCGCGGCGAGCACGAACCACGACAACGTGCGGTCCCAGCGGGTGCTGGAGAAGTGCGGCTTCGAGCAGTACGGGTTCGCGCGGAACTACCTGCACATCAACGGCGCCTGGCGCGACAGCAACCTGTACCACCGGATCCTGAACGAGCGGGAGCCGGGCGAGCCGTCGGTGTGACGGCTCGCCCGCTCGATCACACCGGCGGGAGGCCGACGCCGCGGGAGACGTCGACGTCGTCGTACTTGCCTTCCAGGACGTCCTCGAACTTCACCGGGCGCTGCAGGGTCGACGCGATGTAGACGGCCCGGACCGCGGCCAGGGCCTCGATGCCATCCTGCACGCTGATGCCCGGCTGTGAACCGTTGCTCACGGCATCCAGGATGTCGGCGTACTGCCTGCTGTGGCCGTTCGTCGACAGCTGCTGGCTCCCGGCCTCCTTGGACGACTGCTCGTCGACCGGGAGGTCCTCTTTGTTGCCGTCGGCATTGAAACGGCGGAGCACGTCGTCCTCGACCTCGGCGCCGCCTTCGGTGCCGTGCACCGAGATCCGGGTCCGGCCGCCGGGGTACGCCGCGGTGGTCGCGTGCAGCGTGGCGACCGCGCCGTTCTCGAAGGTGAACGTGGCGACCAGCGTGTCCTCCACCTCGATCGCGTGGTGCGCCGCGCGGATCGCCTGGGCCTGGATGGTGACCGGCCGGCCCATGAACCACAGCAGCAGGTCGAGGGTGTGCACGCCCTGGTTCATCAGCGCCCCACCGCCGTCCTGCGCCCACGTCCCACGCCAGCCGGCGGACGCGTAGTACTCGTCGCTGCGCCACCAGGCCACCGAGGCGACCGCCGAGGTGAGCGTCCCGAAGCGCCCGGCGCGGATGGCCTCCGCGACGATCGCGCTGCCCGGGTCGAACCGGTGCTGGCTGATCACCGAGCAGACCACGCCGTGACTCGCCGCGCGGGTGGCCGCCGCCGCGAGGCGACGGCCCTTCGCGACGTCGACGTCGAGCGGCTTCTCGATGACGACGTGCAACTTGTGCTCCAGCGCCTGCTCCGCGATCACGGCGTGCGTACCGCTCGGCACGCAGACCGCGACCAGCGAGACGTCCGACCCGGCGACCGCCGCGTCCAGATCGCCGTACACCTTCGGCTCCGGGTGCCCGGCCTCGGTCAGCCGGGCGGCCAGGGCCTTGGCCGCGGCCGGGTCCACGTCCACCAGGGCGGTGACCGTGGCGTCGGGCCGGGCACTGACGGTGTCGGCGTGGGTGCGTCCGATGATGCCGCAGCCCACGATCGCGACCTGGTGCGGCGTCGTCGAGTCAGCCATCTCGCTCCTTGCTGCTATTCGGTGGTGAAGTGCGCGGTCAGTACCTGGTCCGCGGTCACGGTGAAGGTGTACGACGCACTGGTCGAGACCACTTCGCCGTTCACGGTCCAGTTCTGGAAAACGTTATCCGATGCGGGCGCCGCCGTCACGGTCACCTGCGCGCCAACTTCGTACGTGCCCGGCTCGGACTCGTTGCCGAGGACCTTCACCGTGCCGTTGCCGTCGGCCTGGGCCGACACCGCGTGCTGGACGACGTTGATCACCATCACGTTGTGCAGGGTGACCGGACCGGTGCTGGTGGCGCCGTTGTAGCGGGCCAGGTTGGTCGCCTCGACGTCGCCCTTGACCACCTTGACCGTGTAGCCGTCCGTGCCGAGGTTGTCGGTGCCCAGGTTGAAGGCGTCGACCTGCCCGTCGTTCACGACCAGCCCGTCGTGGAACCCGTACGCGAAGACGTTGAACAAGGTCAGCCCGGTGGCGCCGTCGACGGTGACGATCGTGGCCTGCTTGCGCATGTACTTGTCGATCACCAGCTCGAAGATGCTGCCCTCGTTCATCCAGTACGGCTGCTGGTAGCCGATCCGGGTGACCGCGTTGCCGTTGGACAGCACGCCCTCGATCCGGCCGCCGGTGCTCTTGCCGACCGCGATCGCGTGGTCGAAGAACGCCCCGGCGACCTTGCGGACGACGAAGTGGTCGTTGCGGTGGGTGGTGAAGTCGATCCCGTTCCAGGCGTTCGGGAAGCCGGCGTTGATCACGTAGGTGTGGCTGCCCTTGCCGCGGACGGCGTACGGGTAGGCGACGATGCCTTCGGCGACGCCCGGGTTCTGCTCGGGGTAGAAGACCCGCAGCCCCCGTACGCCGGACTTGGCGCCGTTGAGCGTGACGAGCGCGGTGGCCGTGTCGGGTGCGGTGGTGCCGCGGCCCTCGAAGGCGTGCAGGACCGTGCCGCCGCTGGCACCGCCCTGATCCCGGTTCGGTACGGCGGAAGCGCCACGCAGTTCGACGTTGGCCGGGACGCTCAGGTGAGTGCTGATCCGGTACCAGCCCGCGGGCAGGTAGACGATGCCGCCGCCGTTGCGGCCGGCCTTGTCCAGCGCCTTCTGAACGGTCCTGGTCGCGTCCGCCGCCGGAAGGTAGCCGACGCCGTGCGGCGCGTCGACAACCGTCAGGCTCTTGCGCGCCGGAGCGGGCAGCGGCTTCTGCGTGTACGTCGGCGCGACGCCAGACATCTGGTGAATGATCCCGGACTGCGTGCCCTGCAGTTGCGTGCCGGTGACTTTCACATAGCCGCGGGCGTTGTTCTGAATCGCCTGCGTGCCTTCGACACGACCGCCGGCCAGCGTCATGCCCCACCGGTCATCGATCACGTCGACCAGCACGCCGGTGCCGGTACGGCGGATGTCGGGCTCCAGGAAGCTGCCGGTGAACTGCGCCCGCTGTCCGGCGACGACGTGGATGCCGACCTTGTAGTCCGACAGCGTGATCTTGTGGAACTGGTCCCACTCGAGGTCGCCGAGCACGAGCCCGGTCCCGTTGGCACGGGTCCAGGTGTCGAGCGCGGCCCGGCTCGGCGGCTTGAAGGCGGCCGGGGCCTGCGACCAGTACGCGTTGCTGAAGGTCACGTTCTCCCAGGTGCCGACGTCGGCGCCGTTGTAGGCGCGAGCGCCCTCGAAGAGAGCCGTACCCCGGATGTTCCGGATCGTGCTGGACTCGTGCACCTGCCCGGAGCTGGGCGCGTTGCCGCGGTCGTTGGGCATCGTGCTGATGCCGATACCGCGGTAGGAGTTGAGCAGGGTGACGTCCTGGACGGTCGCCATCATGTAGTTCTCGTTGCCGATCCAGGCGCCGCCGGGGATCTCGAAGGTGTAGTTGTACGGGACCGGCTGGGTCGCGCTCTGCCGCGGGTACCAGGTGGTCACGCCGATCACGCCGGCCGAACCGCCGATGCGGAACAGGCTCGGGCCGTCGTCACCGGAGGCCAGGTCGGCGACCACCACGGTTCCGTAGTTCTTGCCCTCGGCCTTCTCGCCGCGCAGCGTGCAGAACGAGTGCACCTCGAGCGTGTCCTTCACCAGGTACTTGCCGCTGGGCAGCCAGACCGTGCCGCCGCCGGCGTCCTGACACGCGTAGAGCGCTCTCTGGATGTCCTTGGTCGAATCCGTGCGGCCGCTGCGGTCGGCGCCGTACCGGGTGGCATCGAAGTCGGCGACCACCCCTTCCTCACCGGCGTTCACGAGCTTGGGCTGCGGGACGACGACCGGCGACTCGCGCAGCTGGAGCTCTTCGACCACGTACGTCGGGGAGCCGGTCATCACCACGCGGACGTAGCGGGCCTTGGTCGTCGCGAAACGCGTCTTGCTGAACTGGTTCGCGCCGGGTGATCCGGTCCGGCCGACGGTGGTGAACTTCCGCCCGTCGTTCGAGACCTGGACGGTGTAGTCGGGGGAGTAGGCCTGCGCCCACTCGACACGGACGTCGTTGACGTTGCGGGGCTTGCGCAGGTCGAGCTGCAGCCAGGCGTCGCCCTCGACGGTCCAGGCGGTGTCGTGGTTTCCGTCGTTGACGTTGGCGGCTCCGGTGCCGCCGCTGGCGGACGCCGTACCGGCCTTCGCGAAGTTGGTGTCGACGATCGACGCGGTGAACGCGTCGAGCTTGCTCTGCAGGCTCTCGAGCGCGGCCTTGACCTGGACGTCGGTGACGTCAGGTGTCGCCGCGACCTCGCGGGCGTCGTCGATCGCGGCGAGCAGCGTCGCGCGGCTGCCGGCTGGGTACTGACCGTCGCGAATGCCTTCCCGGGCGGCCTTGTGCGCGCGGGCTGCTTCGTCGATCAGGTCGTTCAGGCCCTCGGTGACGTCGAGCGCGCCGGCGACCTTCGCGACCCGCACGGCGGCCACCTTGAGGTCGACCGCGCCGTCGCCGATGTGGATCCGGAAGTCGGCGCCGTTCGACCGGTTCGTCATCACCGCGTCCGGCAGTGCGAACGTGTGGGTCTTCCAGGTCAGCGTGTTGCCGTACGTGACGACCTCGGAGTTCTTGAAGCGCTCCGGGATCGTCTCACCAGGGGAGTCGTAGTGCAGGCCGAACTGACCGTTGCCCTCGTCGAAGTAGTCGACACTCACGAGCACCAGGCCCCGGTTGTCGTACAGGTACGTGTCGGACACGTTCAGGTAGAAGAAGTTCGTGCCCGGTGCGGGCGCGGTCCGGTCGGTCTGCCAGTACGGGCGGCCGTCCTGGACGCCGGTCTTCAGGTTCTCCGGCCGGTCGCCGGCGCGCGCCGAGATCCCGCTCTCCAGGGGCGATGCACCGAGGGAGACCGTCGCGCCCGCCGTACTGATCCGCAGCCCGGCGACGGTGATGTCGCTGCTGCCGGACAGGCGCAGGTCCGCGCCGCCGAGGCGGTCGGTGAACTCGATGTCGGCGAGCGCGAACGTGCCGGTCTGCCACTGGCCGGTGTTCTTCAGCGTGACGTCGTCGGCGCTGGTCTCGGGACCGGCCGCGGCGTCGTACTCGAGCTGCAGGGTTCCGGTGCCGGAGTCGAGGTAGGTGACGGTGACGACCACGTCGTCGGTGGTCAGCTCGTCGACGTAGTCGCGGTCGACGTCGAAGGAGAACCAGTCGGTGCCGGCGGCCTGGTTGGTGCGCCAGTACGTGCGGCCCTGCTCGGTCCCGGTCTGCAGACCGGCGGGATCGGCACCGGCGGCGGGTGCGACGCCGAGCGTCGTGGGGGTGGCGCCGAGGTCGGCACCGACGCCGCTCGGGTACATCGTGGCCGCGTCGGCCGGTGCTGTGCTCAGCACTCCGGCCAGCAGCGTCGCGGGCAGCAGACCCGCGAGCAGGCGTGAACGTACGGACATGGGGAGTCCTCCAGGTGGCGGGCCGGAAGCGAGGCCTGAAAGTTAAACCATGCGTGTTACTTATTCAAGAGGTGGTGCTTGCACGGGTTTCGAGGGTCGGCTGGATAGGCTCCCGGAGTGAGTGAGTCTGGGGTGCAGCAGTGGCTGGAGGAGACGGCGTGGGCGCTGTCCGGTGTCGAGGCCGGTACGCCGTACGACGATCTGGAACCGCTGCGGAAGGTGCTCGCCGACGTGCGGGTGGTCGGGCTCGGCGAGGCCACGCACGGGACGCGGGAGTTCTTCCAGCTCAAGCACCGGCTGCTGGAGTTCCTGGTCACCGAGCTCGGGTGCCGGGTGCTGCTGATGGAAGCGAGCGAGTCGGCGGCCGTGGCGGTCGACGCTTATGTGCGCGGCGGGCCGGGGGACGCGCCGACCGTGGTGAGCGATCTGGGCTTCTGGGTCTGGGCGACCGAAGAGGTCGTCGCGATGGTCCAGTGGATGCGGAAGTACAACTCCGGTCGTTCCGCGGACGAGCAGGTCGGGTTCGTCGGGATCGACCCGCAGAAGTGCTCGGCGGCGCTGAACGTCATCCGCGACTACCTGGTCTCCGACGCGCCGGAGCGGCTCGAGCTGTTCGACGAGGGAATCGCGGCGGAGATCGACGCCGGCCCGGGCGCGAAGCCGGATCCGAAGCGGGCGCTGGTGCGGGAGGCCGAGGCGCTGGTCGGCTTCCTGGACAAGCACTCGGCGCCTCCTGAGGTCCTGGTCGCCGGGCGGCAGCTGGTCCGGTCCGCCGAGGTGGTGTGCGCGGAGAAGGAGCACAAGGAAGCGGCGCGGACGGTGTTCGGCGTACGGGATCGCCTGATGGCCGAGGCCGTGGATACCGCGCTCGGTGACGACCTCATGGGCGCGGTGTGGGCGCACAACGGGCATCTCGCCGCGAGCCGGCCGAGCGCTGCGGTGCGGCCGATGGGCCGCGAGCTGCGGGAGCGGTACGGGTCGGCGTACTACGCGATCGCGGTGCTGGGTGGATCGGGTGCGTTCCGGGCCCGGCGGACGTGGCCGGGGCCGTGGGCGGGTTCGCGGAGTGGGCCGGTCGAGGTGAACAAGCTGGATCGCGGCGGGTTCAGCTCGCTGGAGGGTCTGCTCGAGGCGGCGAATCCGCGCGACCACTTCCTGGATCTCCGGACGGTCGCGCAGGCGCCGGGCGAGATCAAGAACTGGCTGGAGGAGCCGCAGATGTTCCGGAGCTTCGGGGCGTTCGTGGCGCGGTGGACGTACAAGTTCCAGTTCGCGCCGACGCTGCTGCCGGAGGAGTTCGACGGGGTCGCGTACGTCGTGTCGACCAGCCCGTCGCGGCCGCTCTAGGTGGTGAGCCGGCCGACGATGCGACGCAGTTGGTCGGCGTACCCGTCGGGGAGATGGCCGTAGAGGAACGGCGCGGCCGTCATGCCCGTGATCGCCAGCATGACCGCCTCCGGATCGAGGTCGGGGGCGAGCTCGCCGCGGGCCTGCCGGCGGCGTAGGTCTTCGAGGTCGGGGTCGTCCTCGGGCTCAGGGCCGGGCGCTTGTGTCTCGTCGGCGTCGAGCATCGCTCGGGCCGTCAGCTTCGCCCAGCGGGGGTCCGCCGTCACGGCCTCAAGGTAGCGGACGGCCAGGTCGGCGAGGGAGACCGACTCGGCGCGGAACGTCTGCTCCTGCTCCTGCCAGCCGCGGATCACCGCGTCGTACAGGCCTTGCTTGCCGCCGAAGTGGTAGCTGATCAGCTGCTTGTTCACCCCGGCCCGCCGGGCGATCTCGATCACGCGCGCGCCGGCCAGGCCGCGGTCGGCGAACTCGGTCAGCGCGGCGTCGAGCAGCGCGGCCTTGCTGCGTTCGGCGTTCAGGGTCCGTCCGTCCATCGGGCTAGATTATCAGCCGAGTGGATGATAATCTCCTTTTCATCCATTCAGATGAAAAGGAGTTCCATGACTGTCCTGGTCACCGGAGTCACCGGAAAGATCGGCCGCGGCGTGGCCGCCGCACTGCACCGCGACGGCGTCGCCGTCCGGGGTGGCTCGTCACGTCCGGAGCAGGCGACCGACCGCCCGTACGACGTGGTCGGCGTCGACCTGACCCGGCCCGAGACGCTGCGCGCGGCGCTGGACGGCGTCCGGTCGGTCTTCCTCTACCCGTCCGTCGAGGCCGCCGACGGTGTGATCGCCGCGCTGCGCGAGGCCGAGGTCGAGCAGGTCGTCCTGCTGTCGTCGTTGTCGGTGCTCGTGCCCGGCGCCGGCGTGATCGCGGAGGCGCCGCGCGCGGCGGAGAAGGTGTACAGCGCCGGGGGACTGCCGCTCACGATCCTGCGGCCCGACGTGTTCGCCACCAACGCCCTCGACTGGGTCGACGCGATCAAGACCGGTGAGGTCGCGCTGCCGTACCCGGGTGCACACGTCGGGGTCGTCCACGACGACGACGTCGTCGATGCCGCGGCCGCGGCGCTGACCGACCCACGGCACGCCGGGCACGACTACACGCTCACCGGTCCGCAGTCGATCACCCAGGCCGAGCAGATCCGGACCATCGCGGACGCCTTGGGGGTGCCGGTCGAGCTCCGTGAACTCACCGCCGACGAGTGGCGGGCGGCGGTCCCGTACATCCCGGCGCCGATCGTCGACGCCCTGCTGGCGATCTGGGCCGAGGCCAACGGGTCGCCGCGCGACGTGAGCCACACGGTCGAGGCGGTGGCCGATCGCGCGCCGCGGACCTTCGCGCAGTGGGCCGCGGAGACGTTCGCGTGAAGGTTCTCGTCACCGGAGCCACGGGCAACATCGGGCGCGAGGTGGTCCGGCTGTTGTCTTCGGCCGGCGTTGACGTCCGCGCGATGAGTCGGACGCCGGATGCTGCGCGTGCGCTGCTCGGTAGCGCAACAGGCGGAGCCGCCCGCGTCGAGGTCGTCCGGGGCGACTTCGGGGAGCCCGAGTCCTGGGCCGCGGCACTCAGTGGGGTCGACCGGGCGTATGTGTTCCCCTTCGCGTACGTCGCCGGCGCGGGTGCGGGTTTCGTCGCCGAGGCGGTGCGCCACGGGGTCAGCCGCTTCGTGGTGCACTCCGCGGCGGCTGCCGGGTTCGCACCGGTCGCGTCGCCGGTCGACGCGCTGCAGGCCCACCTCGAGGAGGAGCGGGCGGCTCATCGGGCGGTCGAGGTGGCCGTCGAGGCGACCGGTGCGGAATGGACCCATGTCAGGCCGGGGCTGCTGGCGGTCAACTCGTTGGGATGGGCGCCTGCGATCAAGGCGAAGGAGGCTGTGCGAGCGCCGTACGGCGAAGCGGGCTATCCGTGGGTTCACGAGGTGGATGTCGCGGAGATCGCGGTCCAGGCGTTGGTGACCGACGAACTGGTCGGGCGGGCTTGCACGATCACCGGGCCGGCGAGGGTGTCGCAGGTCGAGCAGGTGCGGGCGATCGGCGCCGCGCTGGGGAGGGACGTGGCGTTCGAGGAGCTGACGCCTGAGCAGGCGAAGGAGCAGTGGCGGCTCGAAGGGTGCCCGGAGGAGTACCTCGCATGGCGGCTGGCGGTGCTCGCGGACGCCCTCGACGGGTGTGGCGCGTTGCCGCCGACCGAGGACTTCGAGCGGATCACCGGGCGCGTGCCGCGGTCGTTCGCGCAGTGGGCGGTCGATCACCAGGCCGACTTCCGCTGAGCGGATGCGCTGGCCGGGGTAGTCCGCGTCAGGCGACGCCGACGAGGGTGCGCTGGTGCTGGGGGAGTGCGGCGAGCAGGTCGAAGAAGTACGGCGCGGCGTCGGCGAGGCGGAGCAGGCCGGCTTCGTGGGCGGTCCAGCCGAAGACGAGTTCGCCGTCGATGAGGCGCTCGGCGAGTGGTTCGGCGTACGCGCTGAGGGTGACGCGGTTCGGGCCGGTCTGCGGGTGGTGGTCGCCGCAGCCGCACTCGGTGGGGATCGCGATCGTGGTGAGCGCGTCGGCGGCGTACTGGCGCAGGCGCAGGGTCCGGCCGCGGGCGGTGAACCGGACGATCGTTGCGTCAGGCAACTGAACGAGGAGGTCGACCGGGACGGCGTGCGAGCCCGGCAGCAGCCGCAGTCCACGGGACGCGAGCAGGTCGGCGAAAGCGCTGAGGTTCATCGGGAAGGTATCCGGAATCCTGTGAGTGCTGGTGTCGGCGGGCGGGCCTGGAGATGGACAGGGCCTCGCGCGCCTCAGACGGCGCGCGTCAGCGACAACAACAGCGACAACACAGCGAGATACGCATGCGGAAGATCATGGCAGAGCTTGTCGCGGACGCCAAAACACCGACCGCGATCTGAGACGACTGTCCGTGAGGGAACTGTTCGACGGCCTCCAACCAGAACAAGTACCAGCCCTCGATCGGTGGCTGGTACTTGTTGGTGGTTGGTGCGGAGTCAGTCGGCTTTCTTGCCGAACATGATCTCGTCCCAGCTGGGGACGCTGGCGCGCTTGGAGCCTCGACGGGCCGGCTTCTTCTTCGGCTCCGGAGCAGGCTCGGCCGGAGTCTCCGCGGCAGCCGCGGGGGTCTCTGGCTTGGCAGCCGGGGCCTCCGGCTTAGCGGCCGGCGGCGCGTCGGTGGTCGGCTTGGGTGCCGGGGCGGTGGGGAGCGTGGGTTGGGTGACCCGGTTCTCCTGGTTGCCGCGGCGCGGGTCGAACGGCTTGGGGATCGTGGGCCGCGCCGGCTGCTGAAGCTCCGGGTGCCGCGGGTCCGCGGCCTTGACCTCGGCTTCGAGCTCCGGGTGCCGCGGATCGGCCGGAGCAGGCTCAGTACGACGAGCCTCCTCGACCTGCCGCTCCGGCTCTGCCGAGCGGTCGGCCTGGCGCACTTCGGAGCGGCGTGCTTCCGCTTGACGCGGCTCACGCTGCTCGTCGGAGCGGCGTGGGTCCGCCTGACGCGACTCGCGCCGCTCGTCGGAGCGCCCGTTCTGGCGCGCTTCTGCCTGACGATCGGGTTCGGCCGATCGGTCGGCCTGGCGGGCTTCCGCCTCGCGGGGCTCGGGGCGGCGTGCGTCGGCCTGGCGGCGTTCGGGGTCGCGCTCTTCGGCCGGAGCCTCGGGCGGCGGCGTGCGGCGTTCGGTGAAGCGGTTCTCGGGGGCGGCGGCGCGTTCTTCCGGCGGGGTGGTGGCCGGCTGGGTCGGGCGTTCGACGGCGCGCACGGTCGGGCGCAGGGCCGGCGGCGGCTCCAGCGGGACGTTGATGAGGGTGGGCTCTTCGTCGGGGCTCGGCACCGAGTGCACCCGGCGCGGACCGCGCTCCGGATCACGCCCGGTGAAGCTCTCCCGCACCGAGTCGCGCGAGAAGTCCCGCCCGCTGTCGCGGGCCACGTCCCGCCCGCTGTCGCGGGAGAGGTCTCGTCCGCTGTCCCGGGCGACGTCCCGTCCGGTCGCCTCGCGGCCGGGCGCTTCCCGTGGGTACGAGTGGTTCGGTTCGCGCACCGGCGGCTGCGGGTCGCGTCCGAAGTCGCGGTCGATCTCCTGACCGAAGTCCCGCGGGTTGTTGTCGCGCGCGTACTGCTGGCGGGCCCGCGTCAGGTTGACCGTGTCCTCGAACCCAGCGGCCTCGTAGCTGTCCGCCCCGTGGTCCGGCGCCAGCGACAGGTCGATGTCGGCGACCGCGGTCAACCGCCGCTCCGGCTGCTGCGGCGGCAGCACCTGCGCCTGCTCGCCGACCAGCCAGCGCGCCTCGTCGTCGTCCGGTACGGCGTACCGCCCCGGAGCGTCGTAGGCGAACATGGCGACCTTCTCGTCGTCCTCGGCCACCGGGTACGACACGCGAACCGCCCAGCGGCCGTCCTCGCGCCGCCAGGCGTCCCACTCGGCCGCGGCCGGATCCACACCGCGGATCCGCAGCCGCTCGGTCACCCAGGCGCCGAGGTTGCGGGTCGGAGCGTCCCCACCACCGCGACGCCGGACGGAGGCGCGCTGGGCCAGGTTCGCGACGTGGTCGCGCTCGGCCAGGACCGGGCCGGCGAACGCCATCACCCGTTCCATCGGCATCTGGGCGACGGCCGCGACCGCCTCGGGACTTTCGCCGGCGCGGATACGAGCCTGGATGTCTCGTGGGCGCAGCGCGCTCTCCATTTGAATCTCCAGCTGGCCGAGTCGGGCACGGTCGCCGCGCAGGGCCGCACGCAACCGGTCGTCGACCGGGACGGCGAACTCCTCACCCGTCTCGGCCACGGCCAGGACCAGCTTGGTGCCGTCCTGGCTCAGACCGACGAGCCTCGCCTCGCGCATTGCCTATGTTCTCCTGTGCGGTTCTCGACAGTCTCTCCCGTGACGTGCTGCCTGACCAAGACCGGCGCGCCGTGCCGGGCGGTCATTGTGGAGGTTACGTCACGAAATCACATCGTGCCTGCTCAGCGGGGTCCTTCTGGTCACACCAGTCACACTAGTCACAACCCGTAGTGATCAGCCGACCGGGTACGCCGTCCGCACCGCGAGCGCCCGGTCCAGATCGTCCGCACGGTCCCCGACCGAGCGCCGGATCCCGGCCGAAACGGTCTCGTCGGCGACCAGTCCCGCGGCCAGCCGCGCGGTCGATTCGTCGACCGCGTACACCGGGAACGCGAGCTGCGCCGACCGCGCAACGACCCAGCCCGACCGCAGCTTCTCGGTCCCGGCGATCTCGGCGAAGAACCGCTCGACGTACGGCGCCGTCAGGTCGGTCCGCGCCGGGTTCCAGAACCCCTCGGCGGCGGCGTACAGCTCGTAGTTGGACAGGTCGGCATCGGTCGTGAGCTGCGCCCAGGCGCGCTCCTTGGCCTCGGCCGTCGGCAGCGCCGCGCGGCACCGGGTCGCGTGCACGACGCCCTCCGAGGAGGTGTCGCGGGCCAGTTCGGCGTCGATGCCGGCGTCGTCGATCGCGCCGAGCCGCGCGAGCTGCAGCGTGATCAGCCAGCGCAGGTCGGCGTCGACGGTGATCCCGTCCGGTACGTCGGTGCCGGTGAGCCACCCCTGCAGCAGGTCGACGTCGGCCGTCGTACGGATCGTCGACCGCAGGACCTGCAGCTGCACGCTGCTGCCGGCCTCGACCGTGCCCAGCCGCTCGGTCAGTACGGCGGACAACCGCGCCCGCGACTCCTCGTACGGCAGGACGAACCCGGCCAGGTGCGCCAGCACCCAGCTGACCATCGAGCCGACCGCGATGTCGCTGGTCTCGCTCGGCAGCGCCGAGAGCACGGCGTCGAACCCGGTCCGCGGGTCCAGCTCGGCGTCCGCGGTCGCGTCGCGCAGGCTGTTGAACACGACCGCCCGGGTGACCCCGTCCTCGATCTTCGGCAGGACGGCGGCCAGCTGCGCGAGCGTCTGCTCGTCGAGCCGGATCTTCGCCCAGGTGTCGTCGGCGCAGTCCGGCACGATCACGACGGCGCCGGCCAGGTCGAGCTCGACCGGGACCTCGGCGGCGTCGAGCAGCACCGGCGCGGAGGCGACCAGCTGCCCGTCGGCGTCGTACGCGCCGATCGTGAACTTGTGCGGCCGGTCGGCCGGGTACTGCGCCGGAGCGGTCCGCCGCAGCAGTACGCCGGTGGCGGTGCGTTCGGCGCTGATCGTGTCCAGCCCCGGCGTTCGCAGCCAGGCCTGCGCCCACGCCTCGAGCCCGACGGCCCCGGCGTCGGTCCACTTCGCGACCAGGTCGGCAAAGGTCGCGTTGCCGAACTCCGCCGCCTCGATGTGCGCCCGGACGCCGGCCAGGAACACGTCGTCACCGAGGTAGGCGGCCAGCTGCTTCAGGACGGCGGCGCCCTTGGCGTACGAGATGCCGTCGAAGTCGTCCAGCGACGCGGCGGCGTCCTTGCCCGGGTCGGAGGCGACCGGGTGGGTCGACGTGCGCTGGTCGGCCTGCAGTCCCCACCAGCGGCGGATGAAGGCGAAGTCGATCCAGTTGTCGGCGTACTTGGTGGCCTTGGTCGAGACCCGGTGCGCCATGTACTCGGCGAACGACTCGTTCAGCCACAGGTCGTTCCACCACTTCATCGTGACGGTGTCACCGAACCACTGGTGGGCCATCTCGTGCACGATCGTCCGGGCCCGGTTGGACCGCTCGGAGTCGGTCGCGGCGGAGCGGAACACCATCGAGTCGCGGAACGTCACGCAGCCCGGGTTCTCCATCGCGCCGGCGTTGAACTCCGGCACGAACGCCTGGTGGTACTCGCCGAACGGGTAGCGGTAGCCGAACAGCTGGTGGAACTCGTCGAAGGCCTGCTTGGTCACCTCGAAGATGTCCTCGGCCTCGCGGTCGAGCGCGTCCTTCAGCGACTGCCGCGCGACGACGCCGAGCGGGATGCCGTCGTGCTCGTCGAGCAGCTGGTGGTACGGGCCGGCGACCAGCGTGACGAAGTACGTCGACAGCGGCTTGGTCTCGGCGAGCTCCCAGCGACCGGGGGAGACCTGCCGGGCCGCGCCGTTGCCGAGGACGACCCACTCGGTCGGGGCGGTCACCTTCAGCCGGTACGGCGCCTTGAGGTCAGGCTGGTCGAAGCAGGCGAAGATCCGCGGCGCGGCCTCGAGGAACGACATCGCGTACAGGTAGACCAGGCCGTCGGCCGCGTCGACGCTGCGGTGCAGCCCCTCGCCGTCGTTGGAGTAGAGCATCGTCGCGTCCACGACCAGCTCGTTGTCCGCGGCCAGGCCGGTCAGCTCGAGCCGTCCGTCGTTCAGCCCGGCGACGTCGACCGGCGTCCCGTTCAGGGTCACCGTGAGCAGCTCGTCGGGCCGGACGTCCAGCCACGTGCTGTCGCCGGTCGCGGCGAAGGCGATCCGGGTGACGGACCCGAACACGCGGTCGCCGCGGGTCAGGTCGAGATCGACGTCGTAGCTGTGGACGGTGAGTGCGGCGGCCCGGGTGAGGGCGCCGTCGACTGTGAGACTCGGCATGGTCGGCACTCTATGCCGACCACCCCAGCGGCATCGAGAGGGTTTGGGCGTGACAAAGTTTTGTTCATGACCGACCTAGGAGCCGACATGGAGTACCGCCAGCTGGGTGACTCCGGCCTGACCGTCAGTGTGGTCGGACTGGGCTGCAACAACTTCGGTGGACGGATCGACGCCGAGCAGGCGCGGACCGTCGTGACCGCTGCCGTGGACGCCGGCATCACGCTGTTCGACACCGCCGACGTGTACCGCGGCGAGCTGGGGTTCAGCGAGCAGATCCTCGGCGACGCGCTCGGGTCGCGCCGCGACGAGGTGGTGATCGCCACGAAGTTCGGCGGTGACATGAAGGGCGAGAACGGGCCGGACTGGGGCGTGCGCGGTTCGCGGCGCTACCTCCGCAAGGCGGTCGAGGCGAGCCTGCGCCGGCTCGGTACGGACTGGATCGACCTCTACCAGCTGCACGTGCCGGACCCGGTCACGCCGATCGAGGAGACGCTGGCCGCGCTGACCGAGCTCGTTGCCGAGGGCAAGGTTCGCTACGTCGGCAGCTCGCAGTTCGCGGGCTGGCAGGTCGTCGACGCCGACTGGGCCGCGCGGTCCGGTGGCAACGAGCACTTCATCAGCGCGCAGAACAAGTACTCCCTGCTCGACCGGGACGTCGAGGACGAGCTGGTCCCCGCCTGCGAGCACCTCGGGATCGGGATCCTGCCGTACTTCCCGCTCGAGTCTGGCCTGCTGACCGGCAAGTACAAGCGTGGCGCCGACGCTCCCGACGGCACCCGCCTGGCCAAGATGCCCGAGCGGCTGGCCCGCGCCGACTTCGACAAGATCGAGGCGCTGGAGACCTTCGCGGCCGAGCGCGACCTCACGCTGCTCGACGTCGCGATCGGCGGCCTGGCCGCGCAGCCTGCGGTCGCCTCGGTGATCGCCGGCGCGACCCGGCCGGAGCAGATCGCGCAGAACGTCGCAGCCGGCCTGTGGGAGCCGACCCTCGACGACCTGGCCGTGCTGGACGAGCTGACGTGACCCTGATCCTTCTCCCGCCCTCCGAGGGCAAGACCGGTCGCACGCGCGGCCGGTCGATCGAGCTGGAGTCGCTGTCGTTCCCGGAGCTGAACCCGACGCGCGAGCTGGTGCTCGACGCGCTGGCGAAGGTGTCGGCGAGCAGCGACGCGTTCGGCGTACTGGGGGTGGGTCCGTCGCTGGCGCACGAGGTCGAGCGGAACATCCACTGGCGGTCCGAGCCCGCGGTGCCGGCGTCGGAGCTGTACTCGGGTGTCCTGTACGACGCACTCGGCTACGCCAGGTTGTCCCCGGGGTCGAAGCGCCGGGCGAACAGCCGGCTCCTCGTCGTCTCGGGCGCGTGGGGCGCGCTGCGGATGAGCGACCGCGTCCCGCCGTACCGGCTCTCGATGGGGACGACGCTGCCGGGTCTCGGGCCGCTCGCGTCGGTCTGGCGTGATCCGCTGCGCGCGAGTCTCGACGCCGCGGTCGGCAGGAGCGTGATCGTCGACTGCCGCTCGTCGACGTACGCCGCCGCTTGGCGCCCGGCCGACGACCTGGCCGCCAAGTGGGTCGCGGTGTCGGTGGTCCGCGAGCGGGCCGGCGTCCGCTCGGTCGTGTCGCACATGGCGAAGCACACCCGCGGCCTGGTCGCGCGGTACCTGCTGGAGTCCGGCAAGGATCCCGGGACGCCGAAGGCGCTGCAGAAGCTGATCGGTGAGCAGTGGAACGTGGAGCTGGACCGGACCGGTGCCGGCTGGACGCTGACGGTCGTCGAGCACGACTGATTCACCGATCCTTCACCGTCAGGTGGTTTCCGGCGCGCCGGACCCGGGGAAGGCTTGAGGCAGCTCGTCAGGGGGGATCCGCCCAACCCTCGGAGGACCTGACCGATGCGACGCAAGACCATCTTCGCCACCGCCGTGGCCACCACCTGGGTCGTCGGCGCCGGAACCGCCCTGGCCTACCCGCCCGACCCGCCGCCCGCCAGTACGGCGCAGACGCAGCTCGCGTCGCTGACGGTCAAGACCGAGGGCTCGACCTCGGGCTACGGCCGGGACCTGTTCCCGCACTGGATCACCGTCTCCGGCACCTGCGACACCCGCGACGAGGTGATCAAGCGCGACGGCACCGGCGTGAGCGTCGACGCCCAGTGCGAACCGACCGCCGGCCGCTGGTACAGCGTGTACGACGCGACGTACGTCGAGGACGACTCCGCGATCGACATCGACCACATCGTCCCGCTCGCCGAGGCGTGGAAGTCGGGCGCGAACGGCTGGACGACGGCCAAGCGCCAGCAGTTCGCCAACGACCGGAGCATCGCGCAGCTGATCGCGGTGTCGGCGTCGAGCAACCGCTCGAAGAGCGACCGGGACCCGTCGGAGTGGAAGCCCACCAACGCCTCCGTCCACTGCATCTACGCGCGCGAGTGGATCTGGGTGAAGTACACCTACGGCCTGTCCCTGCAGTCGGCCGAGAAGACAGCCCTCCAGGGCATGCTCGCCGCCTGCTAGGAGTCCGGGTCGAGCAGCTGGCGGCGCTGGGCGTGGATGCCGGCCTGGAAGCGGGTCCGGGCGCCCAGCGTCTCCATCAATTCGGCGACCCGGCGGCCGACCGTCCGGCTGCTCAGTGCGAGCTGCCGGGCGATCGCGTCGTCCTTGAAGCCGGCGGCCAGCAGCGTCATCAACCGCGCGTCGAGCGGATCGCGGACCGCCGGAGCCATCGGCGCCGCCTGGTCCCACAGCAACCTGAACATCTCGATCAGCGCGTCCAGCAGCGCACACGGGTGAACGACGAGCGCGCTGTCGACGAGCGCGTCCACCGACAGCGGCAGCAGCGCGGCCGTGGAGTCGAAGATCGCCAGCTTCATCGGCACCTGCGGATGCACCCGCGAGCTCTCGCCGGCGTCGGCCGCGCTGTACGCCTCGTCGACGCCGCCGACCTCCAGGGAGTCGGGGGAGTAGATGCCCCGCACGCTCACGCCCGCGCTCAGCAGCCCACGGACCGTGGTGTCGGACTGCTCGACCCCCGACGCGTACGGCGGCCGGTCGAGCACCAGCAGTTGGTCCTTGGTCTGGTTCAGCAGCTGCGCGAACCGGGCCGCGATCGCCTCCTGCCCGACGATCACCTCGACCAGGTTGTCCGGCCGGTGCTGCTCCTGCGCGCGCAGCTCCGACAGCAGCTCGCGTGCCTCGGCCCGCACCCGGTCCAGTTCAGCACGCCGTACGGCGACCAGGGCGTCGACCGCGACGTCGGGTCTGGTCGGCAGCAGCCGTGACGGCTCGTCGGACGTCCTCGTGAGCAGCCCGAGCTCCTCGAGGCGGTCTACGGTGGGGCGCAGGTCGCCGGGGGAGCGGCCGACGCGCTGGGCGAGGTCGTTCAGGCAGCAGCCGGGCAGGGCCAGGAGCGCCCGGTAGGCGGCTTCGTCCTCGGCGGAAACTCCGACGGACTCGAGCATGTGACCTCCTGACCAGTAGTGGACATGTCCGGCATCCGACACGCTATCTCGTGGCATGGACCACCGTGGATTCGATACCACAGGGGAGTGCCACGCCTCCGCTCCGTCGTCCCGCGTGTTTCCCTGGTCGTCGCCGTGCTCATCACCGGTCTCCCCTGGACCGCGGGCGCGGCGACAGTTCCCCCGGCCGGCGCCGTCCCGCCGGCCGTGGTGGAACCCTCCGCGACGGTCACGCTGCTCACCGGCGACAAGGTGGTGGTCGACGGGTCCGACGTCCGGATCGAGCCGAAAGTTCAGGGCACCGCGTTCTCCGTACGCCGCGACGCCGGCCGCGTGACGGTGATCCCGTCGACGGTCGCCGACCTGGTCCCCTCGGTCCTCGACCCGGCGCTGTTCGACGTCACCGGCCTGGTCGAGATGCGGTACGACGACGCGCACCGGGCCGATCTGCCGGTGATCACGGCGAACGCCGGCCTCGGTCTGCGGTCGGCTCGTCAGTTGACCAGCATCAACGCCACGGCCGGAACGATCGCCAAGAACAGCCAACCCACTCTCGGTCGTTCGACCGGCAAGATCTGGCTCGACCGCAAGCTCGCGGCGACCTCGGTGGCCTCACCCTCTACCTCAACGTCAGATTCGTACCTCGAGCAGGTGCAGGCGCCGGCGGCCTGGGCTCGCGGGCTCGACGGACGGGGGGTGAAGGTCGCCGTACTCGATACCGGTGTCGACTCGGGTCATCCCGCGCTGGCCGGCAAGGTCGCGGCGGCCGAGGACTTCACCGCAAGCGCCCAGGAGGACCACGCCGGCCGCGCGAGCGCCGAGGACGACAACGGCCACGGCACGCACGTTGCCTCGCTCGTCGTCGGCAGCGGCGCGGGCTCCGACGGCGCTCGCCGAGGGATCGCCCCGGCCGCCGAGCTGAGCTCGGGCAAGGTGCTCGCCGCGGACGGTTTCGGGCAGGAGTCGTGGGTGATCGCCGGTATGGAGTGGGCTGCGGCTCAAGGGGCCGATCTGGTCAACCTCAGCCTCAGCTCGACCCCTGGTGACGGCGACGACCTGGTCTCGACGGCGCTGGACCGGCTGACCGCGTCGTACGGCACGCTGTTCGTCGCGGCCGCTGGTAACCGCGGCAACTTCGGTGCGACGCCGTACACGATCGGCAGCCCGGGCATCGCGGCCTCGGCGCTGACCGTGGGAGCCGTCGACGCCGCCGATCGGCAGGCGAACTTCTCCAGCGAGGGTCCCACCAAGGGCACGTACCGGCTGAAGCCCGACCTCGCCGCACCCGGCGTCAACATCCCTGGCGCGAAGGCCGGGGCTCGCGACGGCGAGCTGTACGTGCCGATGTCCGGTACGTCCCAGGCAACGCCGCTGGTCACCGGCGCCGCCGCGCTCCTGCTTCAGGAGCATCCCTCGAAGACCTGGCAGCAGCTCAAGACCGCCGTCGTCGCCTCGACCGCTCCGGCCGGTGCCGGCTGGACCCTCGGCAACGGCCGGCTCGACCTCGCCCGCCAGTCGACGCTGTCGACGGATCTCGCGTCGCTCGACTTCGCCTACCTCCGCCACCCGGACAAGCAGCCGCGCAGCCAGGTCGTCACCGTCACCAACTCCGGCACGGCACCCGTCACGCTCCCCGTCACCGATGTCGAACGCAGCCCCTCGTCGGTTACTGCTCCAGCCGACGCCGTGACGGCCGAGCCGCCGACCCTGACGATCCCTGCCGGCAGTTCCGCCTCGACCCGGATCACGGTCGACCCGGCGCTGCTCCCCGACGACCGCTGGGAAGGCACTGTCTCCCTCGGCGACCTCCGCCTCGCCCTCGGCCTGTACGACGAACCGCCGCGCTACGACCTGACCGTCAAGGTCCTCGACCGCAACGGCACCCCGTACGCCGGCGGCAAGGTCACCGCCTTCGACTACGTCACCGGCAACTCGAACAACCTGACCCTCGACGCCCAAGGAACAGCGAAGGTCCGCCTTGCGCCCGGCCGCTGGAGCCTCCTGTCAGCCGTCACCACCGGCAGCACCTTCTCTTTGGCGGGCACCGCAGAGCTGACGATCACCGGTGACACCTCCTACCTCATCGACGCCCGACGAGCCCAAGGACTGCGCGCGCCGGCCATCGAGGGACAACCGACCCGGCTGACCGAATCCGCGGTGAGCGTCTCTCGCCATGCCGACAGTCGCGGCGTCAGCGACTTCTACTTCTTCACCCCCGAGCAGATCGCCGCCGGCACCGTCTTCATCCAGCCGACCACGAAGCTCACCGGCACCGGCTCGTTCGAAGCCTCCAACCGCTGGCGCCTCGAACCCACCGGTCCCAGCACCACAGCGGCGTACGAACTGCTCCTGGTGAAGGACCACTTCCCCCTCGCCTCGAAACTCACCCGTCAGGACGTCGCCCGGATGGCCCGCGTCGACAACACCTTCGGCTCCGTCTCCGGCACCGGCCGGCAAGTGGTCACGCGCGCCTGGGCCACCAAGGAGTCGCGCGTCGGCTGGGTCAGCCGCCGACCGGTCCAGGTCCCGTCACGCCAGTTCGAGCTCCTGACTGCCGACCCCGGCGCCCTCTGGAATCAGTGCCTGACCGCCGCCACCGGCACCGACCTGTGCGACCGCGAGAACCTCCCGTTCCCCAGCAGGGCTCGCGTCGACCGAAGCTTCGGACTCACGCTGCACCCGACGATGTTCGTCGCCTCGCACTCGCAGACCTCGATGTTCGCCGACGTCGGCCTGGGCGACGCCTTCCACCGCAGCAAGCCCCCGGCGTCGGCGTACAAGGAGCGCCGGATCGCGCTGTCTCGCAACGGCATTCCGGTCGGTGAGGCCGCCGCCGGGTCGGCGTACTTCCCCGTTCCGCGCGCATCAGCACGCTTCCGCCTGGAACAGAGCTGGACCCTCGACCCCGCGATCTTCCCGACCGCGGACAAGGCGTCGACGATCTGGAACTACACGTCCGCGGCCCCCGATCCCACCAAGGCCACCGGCGTACCGCCCGCTCTCCTGCAGGTCGGGTACGACGCGACCGTCGACGGCTTCGGCCGCGCTCCTGCGTGGAGACCGCTCACGATCGACTTGCTCGTCGATCACCTCACCGGCTCGACCGCATCCCGGGTCACCGGCGCGAAGCTCTGGTACTCCGCCGACAACGGTCGCCGCTGGACGCAGGCGCTCGTCGTACCGGTCGCCGGGAAGTACACGGCACTGGTCCCGCCGTGGTCCGTCCTGCCCGGGAAAACGTTGTCGCTTCGAGCTGTTGCGACCGACGCGGCCGGTGGCAGCATCAACCAGACCGTGCTGAACGCGATCCCGGTCACCTGACCGCCGGGCGCGGGGGACCGGGCAGGGGACGCCTGGTCAAGCCTCAACCCCGCGCCCGGCCCCCTTACGCCGCAGGTACTCCCGCCAGATCGTCCGCTGCAGCACGAGCGTCACGACGCCGGCCGCCGTCATCCCCGCCAGGTTGATCCCGAGCTGGGCCGCCGCGCCGCCGATCTGACCCGGCGCCCACAACGCCGTCGACAACGCGAGATCGCCCGCGGCCGGAACGGTCGTCACCGAGATGAACACCCCGACCAGCGCGTTCGACCGGCCGGCGGTCTGCGACAGCACCCCGGCACACCCGGCCAGTACGGCGACCACCGCCGACCAGCGATCCGGTCGCCAGATGAACCCGGTCAGCGGCCGTGCGGCCTCGACGTCGGCGGTGTCGATCCAGCCGGCCGCGCGAGCGAGCAACGCCATCAGCATCGTCAGCACGATCGCCAGCACGAACCCCTGCGCGAGCATCCGCAGCGACCCGAGCGCGAGATTGCCCCGGCCCAGCGCGATCCCGACCGCCAGCGCCGCGACGACGCCGAACTCGGGCCCCACGACCATCGCGCCGACCACCAGGATCGACGAGTCGGTGACGACGGCAACGGCCGCGATCATCGTGGCCAGGGTGAGGAACGCGTAGTAGGCCCACGAGCCGGACGCCTCGTTGTAGGCCTGGTCGACGACCGCGTCCCAGATCACCGCGTCGTCCGGTGCACCCGGTGCGGCCTTCTCGGTGGCCCGCGCGTTGTGGGACGGCGTCGCTCCGACCTCGGTCACGGCGACCGAGCCGTCGTCGTACAGTCCTTGCTTCTTCAACCAGGTCAGGACGTCCGAGGTGGCCTCGCGGGTCACGTCGCACTCGACGACGTCACCGGCCGGCCGGCGCGCGGCGCCGGGCAGGGTGACGATGCTGGTCACCCGTGGGTCGGCGACGAGCGTGTCCAGGACGCGCGTGGTGCGATCCGGTGGGACGATGAGACGAAGATGCATCACCGCCCCATCATGGCTTGCCGAGGAGGCAGGATGAGCGAGAGCACCAGCGCGGCAACGACGGAGGCCGCGCCGGACCGTCCGGAACTGAAGCGGGTGATGGGACCCGGGCTGCTGCTGCTGTTCGTGGTCGGCGACATCCTCGGTACCGGGGTGTACGCGCTGACCGGCAAGGTCGCGGGTGAGGTCGGCGGCGCGGTCTGGCTGCCGTTCCTGTGCGCGTTCATCGTCGCGATGCTGACGGCAACGAGCTATCTGGAGCTGGTGACCAAGTACCCGAAGGCCGGTGGCGCCGCGGTCTACACGCACAAGGCGTTCGGCATCCACTTCCTCACCTTCCTGCTCACCTTCGCGGTGATGTGCTCCGGGCTGACCTCGGCCTCGAGCGCGTCGAAGGCGTTCGCGGCGAACTTCTTCTCCGCGGTCAAGCTCGACCCCGATCGCGGCTCGCTGCTGATGATCACCGCGCTGGCGTTCATGGCGTTGATTGCCCTGGTCAACCTTCGCGGGGTCGGCGAGAGCGTCAAGGCGAACGTCGTCCTGACCTGTGTCGAGCTGACCGGTCTGCTGATCGTGATCGGCGTCGGCGTGTGGGCGATCGCCGGCGGTGACGGCGACACCTCGCGGCTGACCGAGTTCCGCACCCCCGAGGGCGACAACGCGTTCGGCGCGGTGACGGCGGCGACCGCGCTGGCGTTCTTCGCGATGGTCGGCTTCGAGGACTCGGTGAACATGGCCGAGGAGACCAAGGACCCGGTCAAGATCTTCCCGAAGATCATGCTGATCGGCCTGTCGGTGACCGGTGTGATCTACGTGCTGGTCGCGATCTCCGCGGTCACGCTGGTCTCGCCGGAGGACCTGAACAAGGGCTCGACCCCGCTGCTGAAGGTGATCGAGGCCGGCGCGCCGAACTTCCCGCTGCAGTTGTTCGCCTGGATCACGATGTTCGCGGTCGCCAACTCCGCGCTGATCAACATGCTGATGGCCAGCCGCCTGCTGTACGGGATGTCGCACGAGAAGGTCCTGCCCGGACCGCTCGGCCGGGTGCTGCACAAGCGCCGTACGCCGTGGGTGGCGATCCTGTTCACCACGCTGCTCGCGTTCTTCCTGATCGGGTACGCCGACCTGACCGCCCTCGGCGGGACGACGGCCTTGCTGCTGCTGTGCGTGTTCGCGGTCGTCAACGTCGCTGTCCTGGTGCTGCGCCGTGACCCGGTCGAGCACAAGCACTTCAAGGCGCCGACCGCGCTGCCGGTCCTCGGTGTGATCCTGTGCGTCTACCTGGCCAGCCCGCTGTCGGGCCGCGCCGGCAACGACTACAAGATCGCCGGCTGGCTGATGGTCGTCGGCATCGGCCTGTGGGCGCTGACGTGGCTGCTGAACAAGTACGTCTTCCACCGGAAGTCGGACTTCGACCCCAGCCACATCGACCCCAGCGGCCCGGTCAACTGACCCCAGGCCACACCTCGCAAGGCAACGTCTTTCAAGTAGTCCCCACCGAAGCCCCGTCCTCTTCTCCAGAGGGCGGGGCTTTCAGTTCGGCAAGTGAGTCGCCTGCACCCGAGGCTCTGCCCGCAGCGACCGCAAGGGCAGCAGTGCCGCCAGCACAACGGTGCCAAGGGCAACAATCCCGAGCCCGACCGCGATCCACCCCAGCGACGGGTACCCGGCGCCCGCGTCGATCGCCCGCCCACCGAGCCACGGCCCGACGGTGATCCCCACGTTGAACGCCGAGAAGTTCACCGCGGTCGCCAGCGTCGGCGCCTTCTCGGCCAGGCTGAACACCCGCGCGTTGAGCGCCGGGTTGACCGCGAACCCGAAGCCGCCGAGCAAGAAGATCGCCGCGATCGCGACCACCGGCTCACCGGCCCGCAGCGCGAGCACCGCCGACATCGCCACCACGCCGGTGATCCCGACCAGCAGCGTCCGGAACGGCGTCGCGTCGGCGGTCCGCCCGCCCAGGGTGATCCCGATCAGCGAGCCCACGCCGTACAGGGCCAGCACACCGGGGATCGCGCCCGGCGGCAGATCGGTGGCGTCGGTGAGCAGGGGAGCGAGGTAGCTGAACACGACGAGGATCGCGGCCGTGACCAGCGCGGTCGTCGCGTACGACAGCCAGAGTCGCGGGTTGGCCATCGCGCGGAACTCGGCGCCGAGGCGGGGCGTGCTGTCCGGCTCGGGCCGGCCGGCGGGGATGGTGCGGACGACGCCGATCATTGCCAGCGACGACATCAGCGCGACAGTCCAGAACGCCGCGCGCCAGCCAAGGTGCTGACCGATCAGCGTGCCGGCCGGGAGGCCGATGATGGTGGCGATGGTGAGTCCGCCGGTGACCACGCTCATCGCCTTCGCGCGGCTGCCGGACGGAACCAGCCCGACCGCCGCGACGGCGGCGACCGCCCAGAACCCGGCGTACACGAAAGCGCCGACGATGCGGGTCGCGAGCAGGACGCCGTAGTTGGGGGTGAGCGCACCGGCGACGTGCGCGAGCGCGAAGATCGCGAGGAAGACCAGCAGCGTCGTCCGGCGCGGCCAGCGCAGCGTGACGACGGCCAGCACCGGAGCGCCGACGAGCATGCCGACGGCGAACGCCGAGATCAGCAGTCCGGCCTGGGGGATCGAGACCTGGAGGTCGGTGGCCATCTCGGGCAGCAGGCCCGCGAGCATCAGCTCGGACGTGCCCTGGGCGAAGATCGCCAGGCCGATGATGTAGACGGCCAACGGCATCGCGATCCTCCTCCTGGACGTTAGGGCGGACGGGCCCGGCGAACGGTTGGGGGACAGCACTCAGCGGCGCGGTTGACTCAGGCCCCCACCCAATCGCACACAGCGACCTACGAGTTGCACATAGTGACACACATCGGGCCCGGATCGCGCCCCACGGTCCGCGATGTGGCGAACCTAACCCCGGCGCCGTGTTTCGGATCCTCTCGCCCGGGCCCTTGAGATTCTCTCCGGTGCCCGGGGGGAAACGCGGCTCCGGCGGTGAGGTTTGGCCCGATCGGGCATGGTTGGTGCATGAGTTACCCGAGCCCAGCGCGCCGGCCGAAGCCGGCGGTGGACGCCGCCCGGATCGGCGGCGGGATCAAGCTGCTCGTCGCGCTCGTCGGCCTGATGTGGGTCAGCGAGATCGTCGACACCGCGCTGAACGGCGCACTGGACCGCTACGGCATCGTCGCCCGCGACCCCGAGGGTCTGGTCGGGATCGTGACGGCGCCGTTCCTGCATCTCGGCTTCGGCCACCTGATCTCCAACACGCTGCCACTGGTCACGCTGGGCGCGCTGATAGCCATCTCCGGAGCGGTCCGGCTGTTGTCGGTCACCGCGATCGTGACCGTGATCGGCGGCGTCGGCACCTGGCTGATCTCACCGCCGAACACGATCACCATCGGTGCCAGCGGTGTCGTCTTCGGGTACGCCGCGTACCTGGTCGCCCGCGGGGTCTTCAACCGGCGCATCGGCCAGGTGCTGATCGGCGTGGTCGTGGTGCTCGTCTGGGGGAGTGCTCTGCTGGGTGGTCTGCTCCCGCAGGACGGCATCTCCTGGCAGGGTCACCTCTTCGGCGCCGTGGCCGGCGTACTGGCCGCCTGGTTCCTCACCGACGACCGCCGACAAGTCAGCTGAGCGTCCCCAGGTCGGTGTTGGCACCACACACGACGACAACAATGCGCTCATCAGCAGCGGGCTTGTAGGCACCTGACGTCAGCGCGGCGTACGCCGTCGCAGCGCCGTGCTCGGTCGCCAGGCGATACTCCCGCCAGAGCTCTTGCCGCGCCGCGGTGATCGCGGCCTCGTCGACCAGCACCGGCGTGATGTTCTGCCGCACGGCGACCTCGAAGGCAATCTCACCGATCCGCCGGGCCCCCAGCGAGTCCGCGGCCACCCCACCAACCTGTACGTCGATCGGCCCGCCCGCCTCGAGCGCCCGCGCGAGCGTCGGCGCCAGCTCCGGCTCGACGCTGACGACCCGCGCCCGATCACCGATCGCCGTCGCGATCCCCGCGATCAACCCGCCGCCACCGACAGCCACGAGCACCGTGTCGAACCCGTCGATCTGCTCGAGCAGCTCCAGCCCCAGCGTCCCCTGCCCGGCGACGACCTCCGGCTGGTCGTAGGCGTGCGCGAACAACGCCCCCGACTCCTCGCTGGCCACGACCGCCGCCGCGTACGCCTCGGCGTACTCGGACCCGACCTGAACGACGTCCGCGTCGAGCGTCCTCAGCCGCGCGACCTTGGCGGCGGGCGCGTTCTGCGGCACGAAGATCCGTGCGGGCACTCCCAGCTCGCGCGCCGCGTACGCGACTGCGAGCCCGGCGTTGCCGCCCGAGGCGGTGACCGCGCCGACGCCGGTCAGCGACCCGTCCTCCTTGGCCGCGAGCAGCCGGTTGAACATGCCCCGCGGCTTGAACGACCCGACGTGCTGCAGCAGCTCCAGCTTGAACGTCACCGTCTCCGACACCCGCAGCACCGGCGTACGCCGTACCCGGCCGTCGATCCGAACCGCCGCCTGCTCGACCTGCTCACGCGTCACCGTCACGCCTCCACCTAATCACGGCCCCCTGTTGCCGACCGCACCCGATGGGTAAGACTGCGAAGGACTGCTGGGAGGCACGATGGGTGCGTACGACGAGAGCTACCGCCGCAGCCTGACGGATCCGGAAGGGTTCTGGCTGGACGCCGCCACGGCGATCAGCTGGACGCGCCCGCCGACCCGCGCGCTCGACGACTCCGCCGCACCGCTCTACCGCTGGTTCCCCGACGGGGAGCTCAACACGTCGTACAACGCACTCGACCGGCACGTCGAGGCCGGCCACGGCGAGCGCACCGCGCTGGTCTACGACTCCCCGGTCACGGACACCAGACGCACCTACACGTACGCCGAGCTGCGCGACGAGGTCGCCACCTTCGCGGGTGCGTTGCGGGGGCTCGGCGTCGGCAAGGGCGACCGGGTGATCGTCTATCTGCCGATGATCCCCGAGGCCGTCATCACGATGCTCGCCTGCGCGCGGCTCGGCGCGGTCCACTCGGTCGTGTTCGGCGGCTTCGCGCCGCGCGAGCTGGCGGCGCGGATCGACGACGCGACGCCGAAGGTGATCGTCGCCGCGTCCTGCGGGATCGAGCCGAACCGGGTCGTCGAGTACCTGCCGATCATCGCCGAGGCGCTGGCGCTGTCGGCCCACCAGCCCGAGCGGACCGTCGTCGTCCAGCGCGAGATCGCGCCCGGGAAACTCGGAGAGCGCGATCTCGACTGGGCCACGCTGGTCGCCGGCGCCGAGCCGGCCGATCCGGTGCCCGTCGCGGCCACCGATCCGCTGTACGTGCTCTACACCTCCGGCACGACAGGCAAGCCGAAGGGCGTCGTCCGCGACAACGGCGGGCACGCGGTCGCGCTGGCCTGGTCGATGAGCGCCGTGTACGACATCGGGCCGGGCGACGTCTGGTGGACCGCCTCCGACGTCGGCTGGGTGGTCGGCCACTCGTACATCGTCTACGCGCCGCTGCTGATCGGCGCGACGACGATCCTGTACGAGGGCAAGCCCGTCGGTACGCCGGACGCGGGCGCGTTCTGGCGGGTGCTCGCGCAGCACCACGCGAAGGCGCTGTTCACCGCTCCGACCGCGCTCCGGGCGATCAAGAAGGTCGACCCGAACGGCGAGGAGCTGGCCCGGTACGACCTGAGCCGGAGCTTCCGCAGCCTGTACCTGGCCGGGGAGCGGCTCGACCCCGAGACGTACCACTGGGCGCACGACAAACTCGGCGTACCGGTCGTCGATCACTGGTGGCAGACGGAGACCGGCTGGCCGATCGTCGCGAACCCGCGCGGGCTCGAAGCGATGCCTGCCAAGCCCGGATCGGCGACCGTCCCGCTGCCCGGCTGGGACGTGCAGATCCTCGACGCCGACGGAACGCAGTTGCCGGCGGGGGAGGAGGGGTCGATCGCGATCAAGCTGCCGCTGCCGCCGGGTGCTCTGCCGACCCTGTGGGGCGACGACGATCGCTACATCGACAACTACCTGAGCACGTTCGACGGCTTCTACCTGACCGGCGACTCGGGCTCCATCGATGCCGACGGCTACGTGTTCGTGATGGGCCGCACCGACGACGTCATCAACGTCGCCGGGCACCGGTTGTCGACGGGCAGCATGGAGGCGGTCCTCGCCGCGCATCCGTCGGTGGCCGAGTGCGCGGTGATCGGGGTGCACGACGCGCTCAAGGGCCAGCTGCCGCGCGGCCTGGTCGTGCTCAAGTCCGGGGTCGACATCACCGAGGACAGGCTGCGCGAGGAGCTCGTGGCCGCCGTACGGCGGGAGATCGGTCCGGTGGCCGCCTTCCGCGACGTGTCGATCGTCGAGGCCCTGCCGAAGACCCGCTCCGGCAAGATCCTGCGCAAGACGATGCGCAACATCGCCGACGGCCGGCCGGACGCGATCCCGTCGACGATCGAGGACGCCATGGTGATCGAGACTCTCCGGCCGATCCTCAGAACGCCGTGAGGGGTTCGGCCTTGTAGGCCTGATGCAGGAGGTCGAGGAACTCCGGCGCCCCGGGGAACTCGACCGAACCGATCCGGCTGACCGGAATCCCAGGGGACCAGGAGTTCATCACCGCAGCACCGGCGAAAGGCGGCGAGCCCGCCCGCTTGCCCCGAAGGGTGTCGAGCGTGATCTCCGTGGTCCGCTGCGGCACCTCCAAGTGCCGGCGGACGATCCCCATCGTCGTACCGGTCAGGATCTCGGCCCGAGGCCACACGACCTCAGCGCCGTCCCAGAACGCCAGGTTCCAGATCGTGCCCTCCGTCAACCGCCCCCGCCGATCGATGAAGGCAGCATCGTCGTACCCGTCAGCGATCGCCTGGCGCAGCGCGTAGGTCTTCGCCGGCTCACCCACGTGCTTCAGCCGCGGCAGAAACCGCTCGTGCTCGAACGTCGTCAGCGCCAACGGCCCCGCGGGACCGTCTGCCGGCGGGCCGGTGCGAACCAGCAGTTCGAGGGAAGCGCCCCCACCGGTGAACTCGCCGGCGCGGGAGAAGACCGTGGCCATCAGCGACACGTCCTCCGGCCCGGCCTCGACCGCCGTCCGCAGCTGGTCGCGGACGAGCTCGTCGGGGAGCGCGTTCCCGTACAGCTCCAGTGAGGCGGTGCGGAGCCGGTCCAGGTGGAGGTCGAGGCCGCGAGCCTGCCGGCCGCGAACCTGCAGCGCGGTGAAGTGGGCGTACCCGGCGAAGGCGAGCGGCGCGAGATCGTCGGCCGGTCGGCCGTTACGGTGGACGACGTACGAAGTCATACCGCGACGCTAAACGTTGACACTGGTTGCAAGGTCAAGACAGGAGCACGAGGTGCTGATCGGTGAGCTCTCGCAACGCACCGGTGTGAACCCGCGCCTGCTCCGGTACTACGAGGCGCAGGGCCTGCTCACCGCCGGCCGCGGCAGCAACGGCTACCGCCGGTACGCCGACGACTCCGAACTCACCGTCCGCAAGATCCGCATCCTGCTCGACGCCGGCCTGACCACCGAGGTGATCAAGCACGTCCTGCCCTGCACCCGCGAGATCCGCGACAACGAAACCGTCTTCGACTGGTGCCAGAGCCTGCGCGACCTCCTCGACCACGAGCTCGCCACCCTCGACGGCCGCCTCGACAGCCTGCAACGCACCCGCAACACCCTCGCCACCTACCTCGAACAGACCTAGAGGCACTTGACCCTCACGTGACGTCAGGCCGCATAGTCCATGCATGGACGAACAACTGACGGTGGGACGCGTCGCCGAGTTGGCAGGAGTGAGCGTCCGCACGCTGCACCACTACGACGAGATCGGCCTGGTCCAGCCGTCGGCGCGGACCGCGGCCGGCTACCGCGCCTACTCGGCCGGCGACGTCGAGCGGTTGCGGGAGGTGCTCGTCTACCGCCGGCTGGGCATCGGGCTGCGCGAGATCGCGGATCTGGTGAACGACCAGGCCACGGACCCGGTCGCACACCTGCGCCGCCTGCACACGCTGCTGCTGGAACAGCGCGACCGGGCGGCCGCGCTGGTGACGGCCATCGACACCGAACTGAAGGAGCGGGCCATGGGGATCAGGACCACGCCGGAAGCACAACTCAAGGTTTTCGGTGCGCAGCTGTACGAGACCATCGGGTCCGCCTACCCGGCGACCCGGCGGACCGACCCGCGGATCGCCGCGAGCATCTGGGGCGCCCTCGGGGACGCTCGGACCGTCCTGAACGTCGGGGCCGGCGCCGGCTCGTACGAGCCACCCGACCGTGACGTGACCGCGGTCGAACCGTCGGCGGTGATGCGGGCACAGCGTCCGGCGGGCGCGGCGCGCTGTGTCGACGCCAGTGCGGAGAGCCTCCCGTTCGAGGACCAGTCCTTCGACGCCGCGATGGCGGTCAGCACCCTCCACCACTGGCAGGACCCGATCGCCGGGCTGCGCGAGCTGCGCCGGGTGGCTCGCCGCGTCGTGGTGTTCACGTTCGACGCCAGTGACCCGGGGTGGCGGCACCGGTTCTGGCTCACCCGCGACTACCTCCCGGAGGTCGCCGGGCTGACGGCCGGTCGCCCCTCGGTGGACCAGCTGGCCCGTGCGATCGGTGCCCGCATGGAGCCGGTGCTGATCCCGTGGGACTGCGCCGACGGCTTCTTCGAGGCGTACTGGCGCAGGCCCGAGGCCTACCTGGACGAGCCGGTACGCCGCGCCGTGTCGGTCTGGACGAGAGTCGGACCGGAGGCCGAGCAGCGGGCAGTGACCAGCCTCCGCGCGGACCTGTCGTCGGGCCGGTGGGCCGAACGCAACAGTGAACTGGTCGCCCTCGACGCGGCTGAGCTCGGGCTCCGGCTGCTGGTGGCCTAGAGCCCCGCGAGGAAGTCGGTGACCAGTGGGCTCGCCGTCGTACGGAACTCGTGGAAGTACGCGTGCCGCGCGCCCGGGAGCAGCTCGGCCCGGGCGTTCGGGATGCGGTCGGCGAGGACCTCGGCGTTGGCCGCCGGGCTGAAGATGTCGTCGGTACCGTGCAGGATCAGGGTCGGCGCCTGGATCGTGTCGAGGCCGTCCCACGCGTCGTGGTTGTTGCTCGCGACCAGGTGCCGGCCTTTCGCGTACGCCGGCATGGCCGGGTCGCCGAGGACCGGGTACGGCCCGGGGTTCTCCGCGACCCACTCCGGGGTGTACATCAGGTCGATCAGGACCGCGTCCCGCTGCGCCTGATCCCGCACCGAGAGCGCTCTCCGGATCTCCTGGCTCCGTTCGAAGCCATGAGACCGGCCTGGCGACGTACAGCCCAGGACCAGCCCGCGCACGCGCTCCGGATGCAGGATCGCCAGCCACTGCGCGACCCGCCCGCCCATCGACGTCCCGTAGACGTCGACCTGATCGAGCCCGAGCTGATCCAGTACGGCGACGGCGTCCTCCGCGAAACCGGGCGTGCTGTAGATCTCGTCGGGCTTGTCGCTGTCGCCTGTACCGCGGTAGTCCAGCGTGATCGTCGTACGGGCGAAGTCCGCGCGGACCGGGTCCCACCAGTGGTGGGTGTTCGACTGCCCCGCGAGCAGCAGCAGGGCCGGTCCGTTGCCCGAGGCGCCTTCCTGCAGCTGGTACGCGATCCGGGACCCGTCGACAGCGTGCGCGAACATGGTGACAGTCTGCCGTGCTGGTGTGACGGGTTAGGCTCCAGGTATGCGAGTCGTGATAGCGGGTGGACACGGGCAGATCGCGTTGCGCTTGACCAAGCTCCTGGCCGGTGCCGGGCACCAGGTCGTGGGCCTGGTCCGCAACCCGGCGCACGAGGCGGACGTCGCCGCGGCCGGCGGCGAGATCGCGCTGCTGGATCTCGAGCAGGCCGACGTGGACGCCGTCGCGAAGGTGCTCAGCGGCGCGGACGTCGCGATCTTCGCGGCCGGCGCGGGTGCGGGCAGCGGCAACGCGCGCAAGGACACCGTCGACCGCGGGGCGGCGGCGCTGTTCGCCGAGGCCTCCGAGCGGGCCGGCGTACGGCGGCACGTGCAGGTCGGTTCGATGGGCGTCGACAAGATCGCGGAGCTGGATCCCGAGGAGGGATTCACCATCTACCTCAAGGCCAAGCTGGCCGCCGAGGACGACCTGCGGGCGCGCGATCTCGACTGGACCGTGCTGCGCCCCGGCCACCTCACCGACGACGCCGGGACGGATCGCGTGCTGCTCGCGGACCACACCGGGAACGGCCGGGTCACCCGCGACGACGTGGCCGCCGTACTGGCCGGTCTGTGCGAGACCCCGGCCGCGATCGGCCGGACCCTCGAACTGATCGCCGGCGAGACCTCCGTCGCCGACGCACTGCGCGGGCTCTGAACCTGTCGCCGGCGGTACCCCCGCCGCCGGTGCGCCTCTGACGTTGCCACTGGCAACAGATTGCGACTCTCTGGATGGGCGACGACACACTCCGGTCGATCCACTTCGAGCGGACCGGGAACAGCAAGTACGTCGTGCACAACAAGCGCGGCGGCAGCATCACGGTCGGTTCCGGCGGCCCGGACGACACCGACTTCACCCCGGTCGAGCTGCTGCTCGCCGCGATCGGCGCCTGCTCGGCGATCGACGTCGACGTGGTCACCAGCCGCCGCGCCGAGCCGAGCGACTTCCGCGCGGTGGTCAGCGGCGACAAGGTCCGCGACGCCGAGGAAGGCAACCGGATCGAGAACCTCAAGGTCGAGTTCACCATCACCTTCCCCGACGACGAGGACGGCGACAAGGCCCGGGTCGCCCTTCCCCGCGCGGTGAAGATGTCCCACGACCGCCTGTGCACCGTCAGCCGCACCGTCGAGCTCGGCACCCCGATCACCGTCGACCTCAACAACGGCGAACTGACGATCAGCCCAAGTGCTCGTCCAGCTGATCCATCGTCCGACTGAACGCGCTCTCCAGGTCCACGTCGTACGCGTCGGCCAGCACGAGCACCGACCACAGGCAGTCGGCCAGCTCGTGCGCGAACGCCTCGTCCAGGTCATCGCGAGGGCGCACGCCTTCCTTGCCCTGGACGAGCTTCGCGAGATCCCCGACGTCGCCGAGGAACCCGAGCATCAGCTCCTCCCGGCTCCACTCCCGCCCGTAGCGCGCGGTCTCCAAGGCGGCGTACTTGCTCCGCACCTCACGGGCGCGCGTGACCAGCTCCGAGAACTCCATCCTTGAACGCTACCTTCACGTCAACGGCGCATTGTGTGACGCTGCAAGTGCCAACCCGCTGTGCGGGTAGCTCGAAGAACCTCGGCAACTGTTCGGACTTTCCGTGGTGTCATCCACGACTGCGACGGCTTGTGCAGCGCCCACCCTGACCCCAGCGTCACCGCCGCATGCTGCACCGCCCGATCAGCCGATCGCCACACCAGCAGGATCCCCGGTACGTCGTCGCGGCCGCCGCGGGTGGTCGACGCGTCCAGCCACCGGTCGAACGGCTCGCGCTGCATCCACTCCGACTCGGCACCTTCGGCCCCGGCCGCGGCCATCACCGTGCCGAAGCAGTTCGGGCCGCTGCCCTCCGGGAACGTCCCGGCCAGCTCGCGAGCCCGGGGGAGCAGCCCTTCGACTCCGCGCCAAACGCTCGCCGGGACCTCGGCATGCCGGCTCACCCCGATGTCCTCGCTCACCAGCCGCGGCAGCACAGCCACCGGATCCGTGAGCAACGACTTCCACCACACGAACCGATGCCCGTCCGCCTGCCCGCGGATCTCGTCCCCGAGCACTCCACGCCACGCCCGCACCGTCGGCACGGCTCCGCGCTCGTGCACCACCTGCGCCCGGACCAACCCGGCCCGGACCTTCTTCGGGTACGCCGAGAACGCGCTCTCCGACAACCACGAGCACCGCAGCCGACCGTCCACGGCGTACGAGAGGTAGGTGTCGCGCAGCTGCCGATCCGGCTCCTCGTCCGACAGCGGCAGCTTCCACTCGGCCGCCTGCCGCGCGGTCACGTAGAACGGCTGACGCTCAGGCGCCAGCCAGTCCACCCAGCGCAGCAGCAGCGCGTCGGGGAGCGCGATCCCGGCGACGTCGGTCACGACAGCTCCGGCGGCGCGTACGGCCCGCGGTACGGCTGGGTCTCGGTGTAGACCAGGTTCGTCGTCGTCGACCCGAACTCGGTCAGCTCGTTCACCAGCTGCTCGAGATGGGCCATCGACCCGGCCGCGACCTTCAGCAGGTAGCAGTCGTCACCCGTGGTCCGCAGGCACTCCAGGATCTCGCCGCGTTCCTTCAGCAGCTGGTGCAGCGGTGCGTGCTTGTTGCCGGGGTACTTCAGCCGGATCACCGCGAGTACGGCGTACCCGGTCTTCGGCAGGTCGATCCGCGCGCTGTAGCCGCTGATCACGCCGCTCGTCTCCAGCCGCTTGACCCGCTCGGTCGTCGCCGAGGCGCTCAGGCTGACCCGCCGGCCGAGCTCGGTCAGCGGCATCCGCCCGTCCCGTTGCAGCTCGCCGAGGATGGCCCAGTCGGTCAGATCGAGATCCACGGTCATCGCGCCAACATACCGGCGGATCCACGGCGCGGCAGCCCGTTTTCCGCGAGGAATCCGTTCAGAACCACCCTTGCGCCTGGATAGCCTGATGGACATGCAACTCGGTGTGAACGTCCCCAACTTCGGCCCCGGCGCGACCCCGGACCGGCTGCTCGCCTGGGCGCGCACCGTCGAAGGGCTCGGCTACGACCTGCTCCTGACGTCCGACCACGTCGCGATCACCCCGGACGTCGTCGAGCAGTACCCGGCGCCGTTCTACGAGCCGTTCACCCTGCTGTCCTGGCTGGCCGGACAGACTGGCTCGATCAGGCTCGGTACGACGGTGCTGATCGCGCCGTACCGGCATCCGCTCCTGGTCGCGCGGATGGCCGCGAATCTGCACCAGCTCAGCGGCGGCCGCTTCGTGCTCGGGGTCGGCGTCGGCTGGGCGACCCAGGAGTTCGAGGCGCTCGGTCTCGACTACCGGCGCCGCGGCCGGGAGACCGACGAACTGCTCGACGCACTCACTAGCGCGTGGCAGGACACCGACGACTACGGCAGCAACGACCTCCCGATCTGGGTCGGCGGTACGACGGACGCCGGCCTGCGTCGCTCCATCCGGTACGGCGCCTCGTGGCATCCGCTGCGCCAGTCGATGGGCTGGTACCGCGACGGCGCGGCCCGGTTGCGGGCGACGGCCGACGCACTCGGCCAGCCCGACCCCGGCTTCGCGCCGCGGATCCTGCTGCATCTCACCGACCGGCCGCAGGCCGACGGGACCCGGTTGGCCGGGGAGGGCTCGATCGACCAGATCCTCGGTGACCTCGACGAGCTGCGGCTGCTCGGCGCGCACACCGTCGTACTGGACCCTTTCGTCGGCGATCCTGCCGAGACCGAACATCCCGAGATCGCCTGGCGGGCCCTGGCGACCGTGCGGGCAGGAATGGAGAAACAGTGACCCCCGACGAACTGCTGCGCCGCGCGATCGCGCTCTCCGCGGCCGCGATCGAGAGCGGCAACCCGCCGTTCGGATCGTTGCTGGCCGATGCCGAGGGCAACGTCCTGGCCGAGGACCACAACACCTCGGTCACCGACCACGACATCACCGCCCACCCCGAGCTGAAGCTCGCGCTGTGGGCCTCGCGGAACCTCACGCCGGAGGTTGCGGCGGGCACGACGATGTACACGAGCTGCCAGCCGTGCGGGATGTGCGGCGGCGCGCTCGAACGCTCCGGGCTCGGTCGCGTGGTCTACGCGATGAGCGGCGCGCAGGTGAACGCGCTCAAGCCCGGCGGTGGGTTCCTGCCGGTGCCGACGGAGGGGCCGGTGCTGCCGGACGAGGCGAGCGCGGTCGCAGCGGCGTACTACAAGAGCTGAGTGAAGGCCCGGCTTTCGAGCCGGGCCCTCACCGTCAGATCACTTGGGACCGAGGCAGAGCGTGTAGCCGCTCGAGCCGCGCTTCTCGGTGTAGGTCACCGTCGCGTCCTGGTAGAGGTCGCAGGTGCTGGAGACCGAGGAGCTGACCCGGCCGAGCACCTCGTACTCCGCGTCCGCCGAGCTGCAGTCGACGACCTTCACGTCCGGGTCGCTGGCCGTGCCCGCGTTCTGCACGCAGTCGCCGACCTTCGCCTCGGACGACGTCGTGGTGGTCAGGTTGCCGATCACGATCGCGGCGATCACCAGGATCGGCAGCAGCACGCCGAGGATCTCCGGGCGCTTGAACAGCGGCTTGCCCGGGTTCATCGGCCGGCCCGGAGCGCCCGGCATCGGCTCGGGCAGCGCCTGGAACTTCTTCGACGGGCCGATGTTCGACAGCATCGTGAACGGGTTGACGATCATCGACCCGATGCCCCACCAGCCCTGCCACATGCTCTTCGCGGTCATGTCGCGCACGGCCGCGGTCCCGCAGGTCTTGCAGAACGGGCCTTCCAGCTTGAGGAAGCGCATCAGGATGATCAGCCCCATGTGCCCCCGCACGGTCGCCTGCACCGCGGGGACGGACCCACAGAAGCGGCACTGCAGGGCACCCATCGGCGGCATCTGCGGCTGGTGCTGCGGCCCTGCGAACTGCTGATTCTGGTCGAACTGCGGCTGCCCGTACGGCGCCTGCTGCGGCGGCGGGCCCTGGTACTCGTGCTGGCCCGGCATCGGCTGGCCGGGCGGAACCACGCCCGGCTGCGGCTGTCCCGGCTGTCCGGTGTACGTCGGGAACTGCTCCTGCGGCGGGGGCCCGTATCCACCAGGCTGGCCGGCGTACGGGTTCTGGGGCGGTTGCGGGGGAGTCGTGGTCACGAATACTTCCTGTTGCTCGCTCGGGACAGCTCTGGGACAGATGGACCTTACTCACCACTGACGGTCAACACCGCACTCGCGGTTCCATCGGTTACCAAACCTTTTCCCCAGCTCCACCACCGGTCACCGCCCAGCTGCGAACCGTGTCCGCTCAAGCGTCGTACCGGCTCACCAGCTCCGCGCCCAGCCGCGCTAGCTCCGCCTGCACCGACGCGGGCTCCAGCACCTCGATCGACCCACCCCAGCCGGCCAGGTGCTGCGCGATCATCAACGGCGTCGGCGCGGTGATCCGCGTCCGCACCCACCCGTCCTCGGGGGAGCCGAGCACCTCGCAGTGCCGGCCGAGCCGGTCCTGCATGACCCACAGGTGCCGCTCCTGCACGAGCACGGTCGCCGAGAGCAGCGACCGGTTCAGCTCCATCTCCTCGACCACCTTGGCCCACGCCGCCGACAGGTCGAAGTCGTCCGGCCGCTCGGCCGGTTCCTCGGTGACCGTTGCCTCCAGCACCCGATCCACCCGGAACGTCCGCTGGCCCTTGTCCGTCCCCGCGATCAGGTACCAGACGTCGTCCTTGTCGATCAGCCCCAACGGCGACACCAGCCGCTCCGACGGCGCCGCACCCCGGCGTCCGCCGTACACGAGGCGCACTCTCAGCCGCCGTACGACGGCGTGCTGCAGATCGTTGACCACCACCGGCCGGGCCTTGTCGTTCTCACCCCACCCGGCGGGATCGATCACGACGGCCTCGGCGGCGGCCTCCGCGTCGCCGCGGAAGGTCTCCGGGAGAGCGCGCACCAGCTTCCTCAGCGCGGCCTTGGCCTCGGGCGCGATCGCCGCCGCCGGCCCGACCAGCAGGAACAACGCCTGCGCCTCGGTCGCGGTCAGCCCGCTCAGGTCGGTGCGCGACCCGCCCAGCAACGACCAGCCGCCGTTGCGGCCGCGCTCGGGGTAGACCGGGATCCCGGCCGTCGAGAGCGCTTCCAGATCGCGCCGCGCGGTCGCCACGGAGATCTCCAGCTCTGACGCCAGCTCAGCAGCCGTCACCCGGCCCCGGGCCTGCATCAGCAACAGGGTCGCCACCAGCCGATCAGCACGCATACCTGCCAGTGTCGCAGGCTAAGTGCTCAACCGCTGAGCACTTTACGCGGCGTTCTTTCAGTTCGGCGGCAGCACCCGGACGTCGACCGCCGGCAGATGCTTCCACCAGTGGTCGTAGCGCCGGTAGACCCGCGGATCGCGCTCTCCCACCATCGCGAACATGGCGCGCGCCTCACCCTTCAGCGCCTTCCACACCCCGGCCGGGAGTTTGCGGAACGCGGTCGCCTCGATGCCGTCCTCGACCGGCCGCCACACGCCGGCGACGTACCCGTCGACGAGCAGCGTCGGCAGCAGGTCGCCGTTGTTCCGCGTGATCACCTGCTTGTACTCGGCCGGCACGACCCGCGCGCGGTCGTCGTACGCGAGCAGCACGCTGTCCCACATCGCCATCAGCCGCGGCGGCACCGGCAGGTCCTCGTCGGGCCGCGCTCCGCCCGGTACGTCGTACAGGACCTGACCGCCCGGCCCTTCGAGTTCTTCCAGGTCGAGCGCCGCGACGGCCACCTTCACCCGGCCGCGCGGGATCTTGACGAACTGCGCGATGTCGGCGATCGACGCCGGCCCGAAGCCCTCGAGGTAACGCCGGGTGAGTACCTCGAGCCCACGCTCCGGATCAGCCGGTACGCCGGGCGCCGCGACGAACGCGGGCCGGTGCCCGAACGACCACGGCCCACCGGTCGGCGCGTGCAGCAACGGCGCGACCGCCCGCATCGCCCACCACAGCTCCGTCGCACCCATGCCGAGCCGCTGGTCGAGCCACGCCTCGAAGTCCTGGCCGCTGCGCGGCTCCGACGCGTACGCCGCCAGCTCCACCCCGACCGCGTGCGCCTCCGCGCTGGTCAGCCCCCCGGCCTTGAACGCCGCCTCGAACCGGGCCCCGGCCATCATCGGCAGGATCGCGGCCCGGAAGTCCGGGTGCTCGTCGGTGTGCACCGCGTGCAGCGTGCCCCGCATCAGCGTCGCCTTCACCACGATCCCGGCCGCGAACGCCGCGTCCAGCTCGTGCGGGTCGAACCCGGCGACCCGGTTGAACAGCGCGACGTACGGCGACGCCGGGTGCTGCGCCTGGACCGCCACCATCCGCCGTACGGCGTCGGCCACCGCCATCGGCTCCCGCTCCACCAGCATCTGCCGCACCATGGACGCCCTGTTCAGCGCCCGCGCCGTCATCGTCATCCGCAGATTCCACCACGACCTGCGGGCCGTGACGACCGTCTCGGCTTGACCCTGACGCGACGTCAGGCTGGAACGTCTCCGGCATGAACTTCATCAGCCCAGTACCGATGCCCGGACCCGACGCGGTCGCGCCGGAGGTCTACCGCACCATCTACCCGATGCCGATGTTCACCATCGTGCCGACCGAGGACCTGGAGGCGTCGAAGGACTTCTGGATCCGCGGGCTCGGATTCATCGATCTGTTCACCATGCCCGGTCAGGTCACGCACCTGCGCCGGTGGGCGTTCCAGGACGTGCTGCTCGTGCCGGGTTCGGCGCCGGCGGAGGCGCCTGGTTTCGCGACGAGCTTCTCGTGCGTCCTGAGCCAGATCGACGAGATCGCGCAGGCCTGCGAGGCTCTGGCGCCGGGAAGCACGATCGGGCCGGAGATCAAGCTGTGGAACTCGCTCGAGCTGACCGTGATCACGCCGGAGAACTCCCGCGTGGTGATGACCGCCGCCCGGCCACACGACGAGCAGAGCCTGGAAAATCTGCGCGCGATGGGCATCGGCGTACCAGACTGAGCCCATGATGACGATTGGGGGAGCGGCGTCGCTGGTCGGGATCAGCGTGCGCACGCTGCACCACTGGGACGCGATCGGACTGGTCGTGCCGAGCGGGCGGACGACGGCCGGGTACCGGGTCTACTCCGACGCCGACGTCGCCCGCATCCACCGCGTCTTGGTCTACCGCGAGCTCGGGATCGCGCTCTCCGGCATCGCCGCCGTCCTCGACGACCCGACCGCGGATCCCCAGGAGCACCTGCGCCGCCAGCGCGCCGAACTGACCGAGCAGATCGACCGCCTGCAGGGGATGCTGAAGGCGGTCGACCGCATGCTCGATGCCGGCGGCAAGGGAATCCGGCTCACCCCCGAGCAGCAGTCCGAGATCTTCGGCGCCTCCTGGCGCACCGAGTGGGTCGACGAGGCCGAGCAGCGCTGGTCGGGCACGCCACAGTGGAGCCAGTACGCCGAACGCGCCGCCGCCCGCACCCCCGACGACTGGCGCGACCTCACCACGGAGGTCGAGTCGTTCAACACCGACCTCGCCGCCGCCTTCCGCGCCGGCACCACCCCCGGCTCGCTCGACGCCAACACCCTCGCCGAACGCCATAGAGCCACGATCGCCGAGCACTTCGACTGCACCCACGCGATGCAGGTCTGCATGGCCCGCAACTTCACCCCCGAGTACTACGACCACCTCGCCCCCGGCCTCACCATCTGGCTCCGAGCCGCCATCAACGCCAACGCCGCCACCCACGGCCTCGACCCGGAGACCGCCCGATGGGAATGACCCTCCTCACCCAAGCGACCACCGACTACGCCGAGGCCGATCGGTCCAGCCTCCTCGACGCCTACGGCCGCGCATGACCACGGACCACCAGCAGGCGCTGCTAGGGGAGTGGCTCCCAGGAGCCACCCTCGTCAAGGACCTCAGCTGGGGCCTCGTCGGCACCACCGTCCTGCTGCTGAACCACAACGACCAGCTCTACATCGCCAAGGCCGGCGACGACGCCGACACCAACATCGACCGCGAGGTCCGCGCCCACCGCGAGTGGCTGACCCCCTGGACGTCCCGCGGGCGTGCGCCCCGCCTCGCGCACTCCGACGCCGAGGCGAAGCTCCTGGTTACCCACTACCTACCCGGCGACCTGGTGGAAGGCACTCCTGACGAACACGATCCCGGCACCTACCACAAGGCCGGCGTGCTGCTGGCTCAGCTGCACGAGCAGCTCACCGTCGACGACGAAGACTTCGAGGCCGCCGAGAATGCTAAGTCCCTCGCCTGGCTGGACGGTCCTCACCGCATCACGCCCGACGTGGTGAGCCGACTCCGCGACGAGGTCACCTCCTGGCCCACCCCACCCAGCACTCTCGTCCCGACCCACGGCGACTGGCAGCCCCGCAACTGGCTCACCCACGAAGGCGCCGTCAGCGTCATCGACTTCGGCCGGGCCGAACTCAGACCCGCCTGGGGCGACTTCGGTCGCCTGGCCGCCCAGCAGTTCCGCCGGAACCCCGCCCTCGAAGCAGCCTTCCTCAACGGCTACGGCGCCGACCCCCGCGACCCCGTCACCTGGCGCCGCAGCCGCATCCGAGAAGCCATCGGCACCACCTGCTGGGCGTATCGAGTCGGCAGCGAGGACTACGAACAACAAGGCCACCGCATGATCGCGGAGGCTCTCACCGCCGGGACCTGAGCAGCAGTACGACGAACGCAACTGGCGCCACGGCCTGGTACACGATCCACACCTCGCCGCCCGACGTATTACCTTGCCACGCAAGCAGCAGACCGGCGACCGCCGTAAGCGCCCAGCCGAGGTCGTAGGCCACCATCAACCGCAGGTACGTCGTACGCGCCCGCCGGTTCACGTACCTGATCTCAACCCCTCCAGCGACAGCCAGTACGAGCCCCGCGATCGCCGTCAGCCAGGGGGAGACACCGAGCACTCCACCGGCCCAGCCCGCCCCGGCGACGAAGACGACGCCGAGCACCACCTTGAACGCACCGTCGGCGACGATCCCCGCCGACTCCCTCCTCACCGCAACCTCCGCCATCAGCATCCTTCCCATTCGATAGTCCAATTACTATGATAATCAGACTATGCGAATGACCAGAGCCGAGACCAAGGACCGCAACCGCCGTGCCCTGCTGGACGCCGCCTTCGAGGTCGTCTCCCGCGACGGCTACCGGGCCAAGCTCGACGAGATCGCCGAGCGGGCGGGCCTGACGACCGGCGCCGTCTACTCGTTGTTCGGCAGCAAGAGCGGCCTGGTCGTCGCACTGGTCGCGGACTACCTCCGCCCGTACTACGAGGAGATCGAGCAGGCGGTCCCCGCCGACCTGGATCTCCTGGACGCGGTCGACGCCCTTGCCCGGCACTACCGCCGTACGTGCGACGCACCCGGCGCCCGGGCCGCCCAGTCACTGCAGCTGACGCTTCTGGACATGGCCCTGAACGATCCTGAGCTCGGCGCCCAACTGGGGGAGTCGATCCGGTCCCAAGAGACCCACCTGATCGACCTGCTCACCGGCAGACCGTACGACGGCGGCAAGCTCGCGCCGTACCAGGCCGAACGCCTGGTCACCGCACTCCGAGCGCTGTTCGTCGGCCTGAGTCAGGGCGTGATGCTCGGCCTGACCCCGGACGCCGACGAGCGGTACTTCGCCGACGCGGCCCGCGCACTCGCGTCCGGCGCAGCCCTGGTCACCCAAGCCGCAGATTGAGCTCGGTCAGCCGCCGCCGGTCAGGTGGTCGATGACGCGGTAGGCGTTCGCGAACACAGTCAGCACCGGATTGACGCCCCCGTTCGTCACGTGCAGCGACGCATCGCAGATCCGCAGGTTGTCGTGCCCCCACACCCGCCCCCACGGATCGGTGACCGACGTTGCCGGATCGTCGCCCATCCGGCACGTCCCCGCCTGATGCTGCCCACCGCTGGGCCCATGACCATCGCCTCGCGACCCCGGTACGACGATCTCGGCGCCGGCCGCCCGCAGCCAGTCGGCCGCTCGGTCCGTCAGGAAATCCCAGGCCCGCAGATCCTCCGGATGCGCCCCACCCGCGAGCTTCACCACCGGTACGCCGAACCGGTCCCGCACCGCGCGATCGACCGTCACCCGGGAGTCGCGGCTCGTCATCTCCTGGATCGGACCCGCCAGCCGCACCATCCGCCACGGCAGGTCGCGCATCCCCGCCTTCGCCGCGGCGCCGTGCAACGGGATCAACCCGGCCGCGGTCAGATACCCGTACGTGTTGGACGGCGTCGGCACGAACTCGTTCGCGATGATCCCGCCACCCACCACCCCCTCGTTGCCGAACCGGTAGTCCGCCGTAGCGATCGAAGCGCCCGGCCCGATCAGCTCCTCGACCACCTCACCGAAGATCCCCAGCGCCCCGCCGTACCGGTGTCCCTGCAGATGCCGCCCCACCTGATCCGTGTTGTTCCCGATCCCCTGAGGCTCCCGCTCCGAGGTGCTGTTCAGCAGCAACCGCGCCGTCTCGATCGCCCCGGCCGCCAGCACGACCTCAGACGCAGCGACCGAACACCGCCACACCACCCCGTCACGCTCGCCGACCACCGCCACTCCGGTGACGCGGCCGCCCGAGTCGACCAGCAACCGCTCCACCGTCGCGTGCAGCATGATCGAGCAGCGACCGGTCGCGAAGGCCCGCTGCAGCACGGTGTTGTGGCTCCCGTTCTTGGCGTCCACCGGGCACGCGAACGCGATACACATCGCGCACTGCGCACACGCCAGCCGTCCCTGGTACGCCGCGGAGTTCACCAGCAACGGCACGGCCAGCGTCGACACCCCCAACCGGCGAGCGCCGGCGGCCAGCCGATCCGCGGCGATCCCGGCCGGCAACGGCTTCATCGGGTAAGGACGCGACCGGTGCCCGGCATGCCCGCCGTCGTGGTCGTCACCGCTGACGCCGATCTCCCACTCGGCCCGCGCGTAGTACGGCTCCAACTCGTCGTACCCGAACGGCCAGTCGGCGAGCGCACTGCCCTCCGGTACGCCGTACCGGCTCGCCATCCGGAAGTCGTCCGGCGCGAACCGCCACGCCTGCGCGCCGTACACGCGGGTCCCGCCACCGGCCGTCGTCGCGTTGCCGTTCCACCCGGGATCACCAGGGCGCTGCATCGATCTCCGGCCGCCAAGCTCCAGCACCCGCGGCGAACCCGCGGGCGGACCGGTCACCGGGTCGAGCTCGAGGAGAGCGCGGGCGCTGCGCAGATGGTCCGTCGCCAGCGCCTCGACGTCCGGCCAACCGCCGGCCTCGATCACCAGCACGTTGCGACCCGCCGCAGCGAGACCAGCGGCGGCCACCCCGCCACCGGCTCCCGAGCCGACCACGATCGCGTCGTACCTGGTCTCGACCGTGCCGGGGGCGATGACGTTGCGCGGGCCAGGTTGCTCGACGTCGGGCCGCTCACCCGGCCACGGCCGCCAGCCCATCATCGACCACGACACCGCGGCGTCGTTGCCGCCGTTGCCGGGATCCGCGTAGTACCCCGCGTTGACGACCTTGGCGAACCACGCGTACGACGCGTCGCCGGCCAGCGTGTCGAGAACCTCGACCCGGCGCTGACCGGAGAGCTGCTCGAACGGCGACCCGAACAGCGCGATCCCCGCCGCCTCGATCGCGTCCAGCGCGGCCTGCACAGGCGTAACCCAGTCAGGCCGCTCGTCCAGCAACCGGTCCAGATACCGCAGGCCTCCTGCGTCGACTCCGGACGGGAAGTCGTCGGCGGGGATGATCGTGTCGAGCACTGCCTCGAGCAGGGCGGTGTTCATCGGATCGTCAGCCGGCCACAACCCTGAACTCGTTGCCGTCGGGATCGGTCAGCTCGAACCCGCCGTCGACCTCGCCGACCAGCGCCGCCCCGAGCGCCACCAGGCGGTCGGCCTCGGCGCGGACGTCACCACCGGCCGGGGGAGCGAGGTCGAGGTGCAGCCGGTTCCGGCCGAGCTTCTCGTTGTACGGCGGACCGCCCCACGAGATCTTCGAGCCACCCGTCGGAGACTGGATCGCGGTCTCCTCGTCCTGGTCCCAGACCAGCGGCCAGTCCAGCGCCTTGCTCCAGAAGTACCCGACCTCCGGCGTACCGTCGCTCGACAGCGCGCCGATGAACCCGGTGTTGGCCAGGAAGTTGTTGCCCGCCTCGATCACGCAGAACTCGTTGCCCTCCGGATCCTCGAGCACGACGTGAGGCTCGTCGAAGTCCGGGCCGACGTCGTGATGCCGTGCACCGAGCTCCAGCGCGCGGGCCACCGTCTCCTGCTGCTCCTCGGCCGTCGCACTGGTCAGATCGAAGTGCGCCTGGTTGTGCCCCCACTTCTCGTTGGGGACGGGCAGGAAGCGCAGCGGGAAGCCGAGCGCCTCCCTCGGCGGCAGCACCTTGCCACCACTCGGATCGTCGGCGATCTCCAGCCGCAGTACGCCGGCCCAGAACCGCGCGAGCAGTTCGGGATCGTTCGCGTCGAAACACAGCGCCTGCAGCCGAGTCGTCATCCCACCACGCTAGGCCGCCCCAGAACCCACCCGCAACGCGATTACGTCAGCGTCTCGAGCACCTCCGCAGCAGCACCAGCCCCCGGCAAGGCCTCGGCCTCCTCCTGCAACCTCCGCGCAGCCACCCGATAGGCCGCCGTCGTCAGCACGTCCTCGACCGCGGCCCCGACCTCATCAGAGGAGACCGTCAGCGGATCCAGCACCCGCCCGACACCGAGCGCCTCACACCGATCCGCGTTCCGCGGCTGATCAGCCCCAATCGGCAGCAGCACCAGCGGTACGCCGCAAGCGAGCGCGGACACCACTGTCCCCGAACCACCGTGCGACACCACCGCGGCAGCCCGGGGCAGCAGCGCCCGCTGCGGCACGAACCGCTCGACCAGCACGTTGCCGGAGCGCTCACCAAGCTCAGCCGGATCCACCTCCCGGCCGACCGTCACCACGACATTCGCGTCCAGCTTCTCCAGGCCGGCCAGCACCCGGGTGAACAGATCACCCGACTCCTGATGGAACACCGTCCCCAGCGTGAAGTAGACCAGCGGCCGCCCACCCCGATCAGCAAGCCACGCGTCCACACCCGGCTCGTCCGGCAGCTCTTCGAGCACATCCGGCCTGATGCACAACGACCCCGACGGCAACGGCACCCCACGGAACGACGGCATCACCGGCGCGATGGTCAGGAAGTCGTCAGCACCCGGCGCACCACCGAGCTCAGTGCGCAGACGGTCGAGCGGCTCGTCCACAAGCCCCGGAGTGATCATCCCGCCCGCCGCCAGCACCGTCACCGACGCGTGGGGGACGCCGAGGCGCTGCGCGGCCACACCCGCGCCGAAGTCGACCTCGTCGTGCACCACGACCTCGGCGCCGAACTCACGGCCGACGTCCACGATCCTCGGCGCCCGCTCCCGAGCGACCCGCCCCGCGAAGGCGTCGCGGATCACCCTGACCTCGGCCTCACGATTCACCGCGACCAACTGACCGCGGTACGACGCCTTCATCAGCGTCGTACCGCCGCTGTCGACCACGTCGAACCCCGCGGCGCGAACCGTGTCGACCATCGCCGACTGACACGTGAACAACACCTCGTGCCCTCGTACGGCGAGTGCCCGCGCGACCGGGATCAGCGGGAGTGCATGGCCGTTGCCGCCGGTGAACGAGAACAGGGCGCGCATATCAGCCGTTGAACAGCGTCCAGTCGCCCTCGGAGACGACCTCGACGGTCCCGTCGACCACCTTGAGCGCCGTGTCGTCGTCGATCGCGTACGTCGGCGCCGGGATCCCGGACGCCCACTTCTCGATGTTCGCCGGGGTGGTGTCCTCCATGTCCGGGTGGTTCAGGTGCGGGTACAGCGTGAAGTCCACCAGCCCCAGCGACTTGTCGGTCGCCAGCGCCATCTCGTGACCGTCGGGGACGAACTGCTGATTGAACTCCGCGTCGCAGTTGTACGGCGTCAGCGCGATCGCGCCGGCACTCACCCCGACGTACACGGAATCCAGCGACGGCAGGAGATCGGCCAGCCCGGACTGCCGCATCCAGTACGTCAGGTAGGTGACGTTGCCGCCCCAGACGAGCAGTGCGTCGGCCTCCCGGACCGCGGGCAGCCAGTTCTCTTCCCGGATGGTCGGGAGCGCGGTCAGCTCCAGCACTCCCAGGGACTTCCAGCCCAGGCCACACACCCGGTCGGCCCGGCTCCCGGTCATCGCGTCCCACGCGCTTCCGGCCCCACCCGCGAACGGGTAGACCCCGGTCGGAACGAACAGCGCGCTGGACTCCGTGATCGGCTTCCCGAGCAGCTCGACGAGCGCCTCGGAGATGCTCCGATTGGTGACGCCGGAGGACGTGAGAAGAAGTTTCATGCCGGCTCCTCAGACTGACTGGTCGAGCTCGCAGCCTCTCACGTTCAGCCCTTCCACTCGCGCCGGAGCAGCCCGTAGACCCACGAGTCGGAGACGTCGCCGTTCACGATGCAGTCCTCGCGCAGCGTCCCTTCGAGCACGAACCCGAGCTTCTCCAGCACCCGCGCGGACCCGATGTTGCGGGTGTCGGCCTCCGCCTGGACGCGATTCAGGTCCAGGTTGTCGAACGCCCACCCGAGGACGGCCTTGCCGGCCTCCGTCGCATACCCCTGGCCCCAGGACGCCTCGGTGTAGCAGTAACCCATCGACGCACTACGGAAGTCCGGATTCCACTGGCTCACGGTGCACCACCCGATGAACTGGCCGTCCCGATCCACAGCCAGCCGCGCCCCGGTACCGTCGACCGCCATCTGCTTGCACGCAGCAACAAAACGCGCGGCACGGTCAGCCTCGGTCCACGGCGGCGAGTCCCAGTACCGCAGGACGGTCGCGTCACTGTGCAGCGCGTAGAGCGCCTCCGCGTCCGCTTCGTCGAAGGGCCGCAACCGAAGCCGACCGGTGCGCAGCGTGGGGGAGGGGAGCGTCATGGCCCCACCCAACACCGCCACGAAACCACCCGCAACGTACTTTTCCTGGTCACGATCGCTGGTCGGCATACCGAGCGATCACGTCGAGGCACCGCCGGAACTGCGCGGGCGACGCAGGGTTCCGCCACCCGAGCTTCTCGAGCGCCCAGTCGATCGCGAAGGCGGGCCTCCAGCCGTCGTCGGCCGCGCCAGGATCAGCGACCCGCGCATAGCCACGGCGTACCAGGTCCAGGCGGTCGTGGAGAAGATCGCCGGCGTCCACCTCCCACTGAGCGAAGTCGTACGCCGGGGAGGCGCGTCCGGCGAACTCCCAGTCGATGAAGCCGACGACCGTCCCGTCGTGGACCAGGAGATTCTTCGGGCAGAAGTCACCGTGCACCAGCGAGATCAGGGGAGCCGCACGCGTGGAAAGCTGCTGCCGCAGGAAGTCGGCACCACGCTCGACGACCGCAGCCTGCAACGGCCCAAGCGCTTCCCTGACGATTCCGGCAACTCGGGCAACGTCGCGGTCTTCAGGCATCCGCAACTCGTGCCGGACTCCTCGGTCGATGTCCACACTGTGCACCCGCGCCAAGATCTCACCGGACTCGACGACCACCCGTTCGAGATCCGCTGCGGACAGCTCACCGGCAAGCGCGTCCAGCGATCGGCCCGGCAGGAACTCCTGGATGGAGAAGGACAGCAGCTCACCGCCGTACTCGAGATGTTCGAGCCCGATCACCTCGGCCGTCGGTACGCCGGCCGCTCGGGTCGCCATCATGATCTGCGCCTCGTCGACGAACCACGGCTGCCGCTGACGAGCGATCCGCACAACCACAGCCACGCCGTCACCGAGGTCTGCGCGATACGTCTCGTTCATCCCACCGCCGGTCAGCGGAACCAGACGCTCGACACCGCGCCCACAGACCGACCGCACCACCGAGTCGACGACCGGGCGAAGAGTAGTCACCACCGGCCAAGTCTCACCCACGTCGCTCAGCTTCACGCGCCAACCGTAGTGGGGAAGTGGTGGCGAAGACTCCGCCCGTACCGACCTCTGGGTGTTCTAGGGTCCATGACTACCTCACACGACGGGACGGCCGATGAAGTCCGATCACTACGACACGTTCGCCGGGAGCTACGCGCGGGAGAACGAGTCCAGTCTGTTCAACGCCTACTACGAGCGGCCCGCGATGATCGGGCTCGCCGGCGACGTGGTCGGCCGCAACATCCTGGACGCGGGCTGCGGCGCGGGACCACTGTCGGCCGCGCTGCGCGACGGCGGCGCACGGATCACCGCCTTCGACGCCAGCCGGGAGATGGTGGCGTTGGCGCAGGAACGACTCGGACCGGACACCCGAGTGCTGCAGGCCGACCTCGGCGGGACGTTGCCGTTCGAGACGGGGGAGTTCGACGATGTGGTGGTCTCCCTGGTGCTGCACTATTTCGAGGACTGGTCCGGCCCGCTGGCCGAGCTGCGCCGGATCCTGAAGCCTGGTGGCCGGCTGATCCTCTCGGTGAACCATCCGATCATCCGCGAGGTGGCCTACCCGGACGACGACTACTTCGCGACGTCGCCGTACACGGAGGAGTACGACTTCGCCGGCCAGACAGCGTCCCTGACCTACTGGCACCGGCCGCTGCACGCGATGACCGACGCGTTCACCCGCGCGGGCTTCGCCATCTCGGTCATCAGCGAACCGCCGTTCGCACCCGACACACCGCGCGAAGTGCTGCCGCCCGGCCTCGGGGACAGTACGTCGTTCCTCTGCTTCCTCTTCTTCGTCCTCGAAGCGCTCCCTCCCGGACGGGATCAGCGATAGTCTCCCCGTCCATGGACATGCTGAAAGGCGACCAGATCGCCGCGGCGCACCTGGCCGACTGGCGCAAGCTCGCCCAGGGGCTGCATGCCCGCTACGTGATTCCCGACTTCGGCACCGGCGTACGGTTCGTCGCCGCGGTGGGGAGCGCGGGGGACACGCTCGGCCACCACCCGCGCGTGGCGATCGGCAAGGGGTACGTCGACCTCGAGCTGGTCACCGAAGACGCCGTCTACCGCGACGATGACGGCACGGAGCTCATCGTCGAATGGGTGACCCAGCAGGACGTCGACCTCGCGCGACGGATCACCGAGCTCGCCGCCGACCACAAACTCACCGCGGACCCGGCCTCCGTCAGCGAGATCGAGCTCGGTCTCGACACCGCCCACTCCGCGACCATCGCCCCGGTGTGGGCCGCCCTGCTGACCGGGAGCGCCGAGGCCCAGGGCCGGGGGACCCCGAGCGACGAGATCCGCGACGCCACGGTACGAGTACCGAACCTGTGGTTCGGCGACGCCGGCTCACCGGACAGCCCACGGTTCCACCTCGAGGTCTACGTGGCGCCCGAGGTGGCCGCGCAACGGATCGCCGCCGCCCTCGCCGCAGGCGGGACGATCGTCGACGACAGCAACGCACCCGCGCAGACCGTGATCGCCGACCAGGACGGCAACAGGGGAGTCGTGTGCTTCGACGCATCCGCCGCGAAGCAGGACTGAATGACCACCAATTCGTCGTACACCATCGCGCCGCTCAGCCCTGAGACCTGGCCGGCCTTCGATGCGCTGGTGCAGCGGCACAACGGCATCTTCGGCGGCTGCTGGTGCATCTGGTTTCACCCTGACGGCCCTGAGCGCGGCCAGGGCGCCGAGGTCAATCGGGCTCTGAAGAAGGCGTACGTCGAGCAGGGCAAGGCGCACGCCGCACTGGTGATGGACGGCGACGAGGCGATCGCGTGGGCGGAGTACGGTACGCCGGTCGAACTGCCCACCCTCCACCACCGCAAGCAGTACGACGCCACCAAGACCGCGGATCCCGACTACCGCATCACCTGCGTCTTCGTCGACAAGCGGCACCGGCGGCAGGGCGTGACGGAGCTGGCGATCACCGGTGCACTCGACCTGATCGCCCGGGCCGGCGGTGGCCGCGTCGAGAGCTATCCGCACGACCTGACCAATCAGACCAAGAAGATGTCGTCGTCGTTCCTCTACAACGGCACCCGCCGGCTCTACGAGCGCCTCGGCTTCACCTACGACCGCCCCAAAGGCCTGAAGAACTGCGTCATGGTGAAGACGGTCCTACCAGACGAGTCCGTCTAGATGGTTGTGGCCTGACAGCAGGGGAGCGATGCGGTCCCGCGCCACTCGACGGACGTCGGGCTGGGGGTGGTGTGCATACAGCGCGATTTCCATGGTCATGTCGTAGAAGTTCAGCCGCTCGCGCAGGTGCTCGCGCTCGAACAGCTCCGGGTACGCGCCGTACATCCATCCGGGAACTTCTGCGAGTGTGGTCTCGTCGAGCCCGCGTCCGTCGGGTGTCGGTGGGAACTCTCGCGGCCGCGCGCACCAGCGCAGGATCGTGTCGAGCTCGGCATCCGCCGGCTGAGCCAAAGCCTCCGCGAAGTCGATCAGACCGGTGACGCGTCCTTGGTCGACCATCACGTTGGATCCATGGAGATCACCATGGACGAGGACCGGTTCGTCGGAGGCGAACAACGCCAGCCGTTCCTGGACCCAATCGGCGACGTCCGCGAGCAAGCCCGAGTCATTTCCGGGCAGTCGCCGGGCAGCCTCGACCTGCTGGAGCGTCGCGCTCACCACGGGCGGGTGGTACGCATGCCACGGTTTCCCCCCAGCGAGCGCGTCGCTCAGCCAGGGCGGCAACAGGCCGGCCGGGACAGGAACGCGGTGCAGCGCGCGCAAGGCAGCGCCGAGGCTCTCGATGATCGCCTGGCGCGTGGCCGAATCCGCCGACGGCCACGCTTCGTGCAGCGATCGGCCGGGCAGTCGTTCGGAGATGTACCACGGTCCGTCCGGGCCGTCACCGTGCGCAAGACGCCGGGCGTGCGGGACCTCACTACCGACCAGCAGGTCGACGACCTCTGCTTCGTGGCGGTACGCGTCACGGAACAGTCCGTTGTTCAGCCGTACGACGTACTCGTCGCCAACCCACACACGGCTGACCCACCCGGCCTTCGCAAGAAAGCGCCCGCTCGCCGGCAGCCCCGCGGCCGCCAGCGTCCTCAGCAGCGCCGGATCGGTAGCCCAGCCGCCGTCGGTCATGACCGCGAGCCTATGCGTCAGGGGAGTGGGGCGACACCGGTTTCCCACTGACCTCCGCGGACTGGTTGTCCTTGCGAAAACCAGTGGTGTCCGGCTTGCTCCGCTGGTGGACTGACGTCCCACAGTGGGTCTGCCGCGTGACGGAGGTCGTGGTTGTGACGGAATATGACGTGCTGGCCGAGGTGTACGAATGGCTCATCTCGGAGGCGAAGTTGCCGCCGGCCGACTTCGCTGCGTCGTTCGATGACGTCCTCGGTCTCCTGCCGTCGAACGCTCACGTCCTCGACTGTTCGTGCGGAACCGGGCAGTTGGCGGTTGGCCTCGCCGGTCGTGGCCTGCAGGTTGTCGCGACGGACGCCAGCGAAGGGATGGTCCGCCGGACGGCAGAGTTGGCTGAGGAGTACGGGACATCAGTCCGGGCCCTGCAGGCGAACTGGGAAGAGTTGCCTAACCACTTCGACGACGACACATTCGACCTGGTGTTCTGCGTCGGCAACTCGCTCCACCACGCCGCGGGCGCGACAGGCAGGGGAGCTGCTCTGGAGTCGATGTCACGGCTTCTGCGCCCTGGCGGGCGGTTGGTACTCACCTCCCGCACCTGGGAACTCGTGAGGTCCAGAGGTTCCCGGCTCGACATCGGCGACCGACTCGTCCGCCGAAACGATCGCGATGCCGTCGTGGTCTACCGCTGGGAGATCGCGCCACAGTGGGAGGACGAGCACCACATCGAGATCGCGATCGCGCAAGTCGATGCGACTGGGTCGGTCCTTGTCCGCTCGGAACTGCTGTCCTGCTGGCCCTACCGACACGAGGACCTCGAAGCCGAACTGCACCGGGCCGGCCTCCGGACAGAAGTGAGCACGTTCGATCCCGAGTCCGAGAACTACACGGTGGTCGCAAGCAAGGGTGGGCCGGGGTAGGGGCCAAGCCGTAGCCGCCGTGACTCATCTGATGCGATACGCAGACTAGTAGTTGACATAATGTCCATTATCGGCGCAGTACGACGATGGTCGGGTGGAGGCCTGCGAGGCTCAGATTGTGCACTGATCCGGTGTTCCAGGCTGGATGTCCGGTGAGTGTTGCGACCTGGTGCTGGTTGACGATTGCGACGACCGAGTCGGCGTGGTGCCAGCTGTTCAGGTACGGCGTCAGGTTGCCGATGGTCAGCCGGACGTCCCACGGCGGATTCGTCAGGATTCTGTCAGCGGCGATCTGCGGGCTCTGGGCGTCGCCGAGTTGCCACTGGATGCTGGCGGCGTTTCTCTCAGCGGCTCTCAGGGAGGCTTCGGCGTGGTCGGCTCCGACGTATTCAGCGCCAGGTTCGAGTCGCTGGGCTTCGATGAGAATCGTGCCGGCGCCGCAGAATGGATCCAGGACAACTTGGCCTGGTTCGAGGCCGGCCAACTGGGCCATGGCGGCGGCGACCGGCGGGTGCAGGCTGCCTGGGACGGTGTGCTGTCGCCAGTTGCGTCTGTGGAGCGGCGCTGGGAAAGGCCGGACGCCAACGTGTACTGAATCGCCGTCCAGTACGACGCGCCAGTCGGTCCGGTGTTCTGGTGGCGTGCTTGTACGGCGTGAGTGATATCGCGCGCCGGTGCGTTCGGCGATGACGGCGCCGACGAGGTCTTCGACGTCGTACCGGTTGTAGGTGCGTTTGCCGACGTACGACGCGCTGACGGCGAACGGTTCGTCGTGCGGCAACGGGACGACCAACTGTCGGCGGAGTTGTCTGGTGAGAGCTTTGAGCGCGTCTTTCGTGCGGCCTGGATCGTCGACGGAGGCGCCGATCAGGAACAGATCGTCGGCGAGTTTCGGTGGTTCGCTGAGGATTACCTGGGTGGCATCGACGACGAGTTGGCGCTTGGACAGATCGAGCACGCGGTGGCCGGCGCTGGTCAGTTCGGCGGCGGCCAGGTGCTCCAGGCCCGTGACGGTACGCACGAGGACCCTGGTGAAGGGCATGACGATTCTTCCCGGTAGCTGTCGGGAACGATCGAACGACCGATTCCCGCCTCGCTAGCCGCGGGCGACACGCCTCGAACTGGCCAGCGGACAGCTAGCCCAGTCGGAAGAAACTGTACATACGAGCGATCCTGCCACAGCTCGGCCGGAGTTCGCCTGTGAATTTCAGACGGTCCCCCAGGGGGGATGTCACCCCTTCTGGACCTGTTCCGTCATGCATAATCACCATTATGCAGCACTTATAGTTGCTGGTGGCAACTGTTGGCGCAAGCGTACGAGGTCGGTGTCGACAAGCCACGGCGTGCTCCGTTCTCCCAGAGTCCGAAGGCTCGTCGCCTCCCCCGTCCGTTGGCGCCCGGGAGCGCGGGCTCCGTTTGTCAAGGCCCTCCTCCCCTGCCCTGATTCCCGCGGCGCGGCCGCCCGCGTGAAGTACGGTGAGCAGAAATCGCCAAGGCATCCGGAGGACACCGCGATGGACACGTCCGCATTTCTGAGCAGCGTCGTCACCCAGACGAGCACGTTCGCCGAGTGGGTGGACGGCAAGGATGCGACAACGCCGGTGCCGACCTGCCCGGAGTGGACTCTGGCCGACCTCGTCGACCACGTCGGCGGCACGCACCGGATGGTGACGACGCTCGTCGCCGATCAGTTGACCGATCCGAGTGCGGCGTTCGCCGCGTACGTACCGGCGCCGGCGGATTCGAGTCAGTGGGGTGCGTGGCTGAACGGTACGGCGGCCGAGGCCAAGCAGGCGTACGACGCGGCCGGCGACGACCCGACCGTGTGGGATCCGAACGGCGGCGTCGCGGGTGGTCCGTACTGGGCGCGTCGACTGTTCGGTGAGGCCTGCGTGCACCGGGCGGACGCGGCGTCGGCGGTCGGTACGGCGTACGAGCTGCCGCCGGAGCATGCGGTGGAGGCGATCGAGGACTGGCTCGACACGATGACCTCCCCGACGTACTGGGCGAGCAAGTCGCGCTACGCCAAGGCGATGAGCGGGAACGGCCAGACGCTGCACCTCCACACGACCGACGCGCCGGGCGAATGGGTGACGCGGCGGGAGCCGGACAAGGTCGTGCTGGAACACACCCACGCCAAGGCCGACGTCGCCGTCCGCGGTCCGGCGACCGATCTGCTGCTCGTGCTGAGCCGGCGCCGGCCGCTGGAGGAGACTCCCGCGCTGGAGATCCACGGCGATCGGGCGCTGTTCGAGTACTGGATCGAGCAGATGAACTGGACCACCGAGATCGAGTAATGGTTGCTCTGAGCAACGGGTAGGGAAACTGTCGGCGGCGTCCGGTAGGAATGCGGCATGCTGGTGCTCGAAGCTCAGGCCGCGTTCTTCGCCGCGCGGCGGCCGCGCAAGGACTCGCCCCACACGACCGACGCGTACCGCCGCGACCTGGCGGGCATCACCGCGCTGCTGACCGACGCCCCTGAGCGGCTCGAGGTCGACGAGCTGACGGCACCAGCACTGCGTACGGCGTTCGGCGCGTTCGCCGACGACCACGCGAAGAGTTCGGTGCTGCGCGCGTGGTCGACGTGGAACCAGTTCCTCACCTTCTGCGTGTCCGACGGGCTGCTCGCCGGCAACCCGATGGGCGCGGTCGCGCGGCCGAAGACCCCTCCCCTGTCCCCCAAGCCTCTCCGCGGCGAGGACACACCGGAGCGGTTGCTCAAGTCCGCCGCCGACGGCGACCGCCGCGCACGCGATCCCTGGCCCGAGCGCGATCTGCTGGTGATCGCGCTCGGGCTCGTCGCGGGCCTCCGCTCGGCGGAGATGCGCACGCTGACCACCGACTCGCTGGCCGGACGACCGGGTGAGATGCGCCTGCACGTCCACGGCAAGGGCAGCCGCGACCGCTCGATCCCGGTCGAGCCGATCATGGAACGCATCATCGAGGCGTACGCCGACTCCTGCGAACGCCGCTTCCCGAGCCGCCGGACCAGCCGCTCCACCAAACTCCTGCTCAACCGCACCGGCGACCCGATCGGCCGCGGCGGCCTGGAGTACCTGGTGAAGTCCTGCTACCGCTGGGCCGGCCTCCACGACCGGGTCCCCGTCGGCGCCAACCTCCACGCCCTCCGCCACACCTTCGCCACCCGCCTGGCCGAAGACGGCGCCACCGCCTCCGAAATCATGGCCCTCCTGGGCCACGCCAGCCTGGCCACCAGCCAGAACTACATCGAAGCCACCGGCCGGGAACGCCGAGCCGCCACCGCCAGCAACCGCACCTACCAAACCCTCGACAAGGTCCTGGACCCGTGAGCCGGGTAGGCAGGACGGTTGCCCCAAGGAAGATGCAGAATGCGGGCGACCCCGACCCCTGTGCGAGGAGAGATCGTGTTCGAACGCGTGGTGTTGAAGCTGTCAGGAGCGGCGATCGCCGGCGAGGCCGAGTTCGGGTTCAGCAGTGATCGGTTGACGCACCTGGCCACTGAGGTGCTGGCGGCTCGCGCGACCGGCGTACAGGTTGCGGTGGTGGTCGGCGGAGGGAACGTCTTCCGAGGGAACCGGGCCGAGGACTGGGGTATCGACCGCGTCGAGGCGGACAACATCGGGATGCTGGGGACGGTGATCAACGCTGTCCTGCTGCGCGGACGGATTGCCGCGCTCGGGGACGTCGACGTGCGGTTGATGACGGCGATCCCGATCAACAACCTGGCGGAGCCGTACATCCGGCTGCGGGCGATGCGGCATCTGGAGAAGGGGGCGATCGTGCTGCTGGGTTGTGGGAACGGACAGCCGTTCACGACGACCGATTATCCGGCGGTGCAGCGGGCGGTGGAGCTGGGGGCGGATGCGCTGCTGGTGGCGAAGAACGGGGCTGATGGCGTCTACGACGCGGATCCGAATCAGGTGGCGGGAGCGCGGCGGTTCGGGCGGTTGGGGTATCAGGAGGTGATCGATCGGGGGTTGCGGGTGATGGATCAGTCGGCGTTCATTCTGGCGCGGGATCATCGGTTGCCGTTGCATGTGTTCGATATCGACGCACCGGGGGCTGCGACGGCGATTTGTCGTGGGGAGCAGGTGGGGACGCTGGTCAGTTGAGGGTGGTGAGGTCGTGGGCGATGCGGTCCAGGTGGGCTTGGAACCAGTCGCCGCCGGCTTCTAGTTCTACTCGGCAGACCATGGCTGACCAGACGGCTCGGTAGAGGGCGAAGGTGCGCTGCAGTTCGGGGGTGAGGTCGAGGCCGTAGGCGGTGAGGACTGGGGTGGTTGGTTCGGGGCCGGCGATGGAGAAGCGGGCCAGGTCGAAGAGGGGGTCGCCGTACAGGGCGTCGCCCCAGTCGATGATGCCGGTGAGGGTGTTGTTGGATGTGTAGACGTGGCGGGGGTGCAGGTCGCCGTGGAGGAGGACTGGTGAGTCGGGCTCCCGGGTGCTGGTGGCGACCAGGTCTACGAGGCGGGCGCGGTGGGTTTCGGGGAGGAGGCCGGCGTTGACGAGGCTGTGCAGAGAGGTGACCTGGGTGGTCAGCCAGGCTGTCCAGGTGGGATGGCGGTCAGCGCTGAGGAGGCCGAAGCCATCGCCTTGGAGCTGGTGGAGTTTGGCGAGTGCCTGGCCGAGGCTGGTGAGGACCATAAAGTTGGCGGCGTCGACGGGCGCGCCGGGGACCGCGCGTTGGATCAAGTACTCCGGGGTGCCGGCAACTACTTGTGGCGCGGGGACTCCGGCCCTGGTGGCGAGAGCACAGGCCTGGGCTTCGGCGGACATGCCTGGGCCGGACTTGTAGTAGTACGTCTCCCCCGCCGTCGTACGGACGCGGAAGGTCTCGTTGCCGAAGAAGCCCTGGACGGGCTCGACGGATGCGACGGCTCCGAGGTGGGATGGCAGATCGATCAACTGGGCGCCTCCGGGGCACAGGGTCTGGGGGTACCAAGAAACCTGTTGCCCGGGTGCGCGGTCAACTGCTGTACTCCAGAGACCTGTCCCGCAGAGAAGGAGCGCCGAGAGATGCGACCTCGTTTCATGTCCACCTCGGTCCGCCTCCACACCTGCACAAGGGACATGAAGCTGCGTGAAAACACTGAACTTGGGGATTCTGGCGCATGTCGACGCCGGTAAGACCAGCCTGACCGAGCGGCTGCTGTACGCCGCCGGGGTCATCGACGCGGTCGGTAGCGTCGACGACGGCAGTACCCAGACCGACTCGCTCGCGCTCGAACGGCAGCGCGGGATCACGATCAAGTCGGCCGTGGTCTCGTTCGCGCTCGGCGACGTGACCGTGAACCTGATCGACACTCCCGGCCACCCGGATTTCATTGCCGAGGTGGAGCGGGTGCTCGGCGTACTCGACGGCGCCGTGCTGGTGGTGTCGGCGGTCGAGGGCGTCCAGGCGCAGACGCGGATCCTGATGCGGACGCTGCAGCGTCTGCGGATCCCGACGGTGATCTTCGTCAACAAGATCGACCGGGCCGGTGCGCGGTACGAGTCGCTGATGGAGGACCTGGCCGCGAAGCTCTCGCCGGACGTCGTGGCGATGGGGACGACCAGTGAGCTCGGGACGGCGGGTGCGGGCTTCACGCCGTACGGGCCGGGTGATGCGAGGTTCTCGTTGAGCCTGGTGGATCTGCTCGCCGAGCACGACGATCGGTTGCTCGCGACGTACGTCGAGGACGAGAACGCGCTCTCCGGCGAGGCGCTTCGGGCCGGTTTGGCCGAGCAGACGCGGCGTGCAGTGGTGCATCCGGTGTACTTCGGGTCGGCGATCACCGGCGCCGGGACCGAGCCGTTGATCGCGGGGATCCGGGAGTTGCTGCCGGCACCGGTCGGCGACAGGTCGGCGCCGGTCAACGGGTCGGTGTTCAAGGTCGAGCGGGGCCCGGCGGGCGAGAAGGTCGCGTACGTGCGGATGTTCAGCGGTGAGCTGCGCACGCGCGACCGGCTGCGGTTCCGGGGCGATCAGGAGGCCAAGGTGACCGCGATCAGCGTATTCGACGCCGGTACGACGGCCACCCGCGCGAGCGTCGCGGCGGGTCAGATCGGCAAGCTCTGGGGCCTGAGCGAGGTGCGGGTCGGTGACGAGGTGACCACCGATCACTGCCCTGGCCACGAGAGCCGGAAAGAGAGCGCGTTCTTCGCTCCCCCGACGCTCGAGACCGTCGTGCTCCCGGCGCGGGCGTCCGACCGCGGGAACTTGCAGAGCGCGCTCTCCCAGCTCGCCGAGCAGGATCCGTTGATCAATCTTCGGCAGGACGACGTACGGCAGGAGACCTCGGTCTCGCTGTACGGCGAGGTGCAGAAGGAGGTCATCCAGACCACCCTGGCCACGGAGTACGGCCTGGATGTCACCTTCCGGGAGACCACGACGATCCACATCGAGCGGATCGACGGGATCGGGGCGGCGGTCGAGTTCAACAAGGTCGACCCGAACCCGTTCCTGGCGACCATCGGCCTGCGCGTCGAGCCGGCTCCGACCGGTGCGGGCGTCTCGTTCGCGCTCGAGGTCGAGCTCGGGTCGATGCCGTACGCATTCATCAAGGCCGTCGAGGAGACCGTGCATGAAACGCTGCAGCAGGGGCTGTGCGGCTGGGAGATTCCGGACGCGCGGGTGGTGATGACGCACTCGGGCTACTCGGCGCGGCAGAGCCACGCGCACGCGGTGTTCGACAAGAGCATGTCGAGCACGGCCGGGGACTTCCGGTTGCTGACGCCCCTCGTACTGACGACCGCGCTACGCCAAGCGGGGACGATTGTGCACGAGCCGATGCACCGGTTCCAGCTGGAGATCCCGACCGACACCGTCCGTGGGGTGCTGGCCGCCCTCGCCAAGCTGCGCGCGATCCCGCGCGTGCCGGCGCTGGACACCGGTACGTCGGTGCTGGAGGGCGAGATCCCCGCGGCCGCGGTCTACCAGTTGGAGCAGCAGCTTCCCGCGCTCACCCGCGGCGAAGGCGTGCTGGAGTCGGCGTTCGAGAGGTACCAGCCCGTGACCGGTGCGGTCCCGCGCAGGGAGCGCACCGATCACGATCCGCTGAATCGGCGGGAGTACCTCTTGCACGTGCTCAGGCGGGTCTAGACGAACAGGCAGAACGGGTGACCGGCCGGGTCGAGCAGCACGCGGACCGACTCCTGCGGCTGGTACTCCGGGAGAACGGCGCCCTGGGCGATGGCGTGCTGCGTCGCCTTGTCCAGGTCGTCGACCGCGATGTCGAGGTGCTGGCTCGCGTTCTGCGCTCCGGCCTCGGCCGGCCAGCGCGGGCGCTTCCACTGCTCCTCGTACTCGAAGTTCAGCGTCACCTCGCCGGTGCCCTCGGCCGCGCGGATCTGCGCCCAGCCGTCGGCCGCCGGGTGTCCTTCGCGCGGTCCCTCGCTGGTCGTCACCGGTCGCCCGAGCAGCCGCGCGTAGAACTCCGCCAGCGCCCGCGGGTCGGGCGCCATGATGGTCACCGAGGTGACCTGAAGAGTCAGTCCGTCCATTGCCCTGACGCTACCAACGCCGACGGACAGTTCCCGACGCCTCTCAATCGGTGGTCAGCAGGACCGAGTGAGGCCGGAATCCGTGCCGCTGGTAGACGCGTAGTGCCGTTTCGTTGGCGGCGTACGCACTGACCTCGAGCCGGGCCGCGCCGCGCTCCTGAGCCCAGGCGACGAAGCCGTCGATGAGTCGGCCCGCGACTCCCCCGCCCCGCGCTTCTGGGCGGACGTACATGCTGACCAGCTCGGCGCGCGGCGCGGTCCACATCTCGGACGCCGGCAGGAACTTTCCGATCAGATGGCCGACCACCCCGCCGGTCGTTGCCACGAGCACCAGAGACTGCGGGTCCGCGACCAGCCCGCTCGCCCACTCGCCGCCGTACGTCGCGGGCCAGTTCTTGTTCCGCAACGGATCACGCGTTCCCGCGTCCTCGGCGAACAGCGCGCTACAGGACGCGACAACGCCGTCGAGGTCACCTGCGGTCGCAGTCCGGACAGTCAGTTCGCTCATCGGTGAAGCGTACGACGGACCGTACCGATGACCGTCGTACCGAAGTCGTCCTCGTCGGTGCTGATGGTCGGTTCGAGGCCTGCGTCGGACAGGATCTGCGCTGCGAGGGGGGCCTGTTCGGCGCTGGATTCGGTGAAGAGGTGGCCGCCTGGGGTGAGCCAGCTCGCGGCTTCGGCGGCGACTCGGCGGAGGAGGGTCAGGCCGTCGGGGCCGCCGTCGAGGGTTAGGCGGGGTTCGTGGAGGCGGGCTTCGGCGGGGAGGTACTGGACGTCGTCGGTCGGTACGTAAGGGACGTTCGCGAGGAGGATGTCGACGTGGCCGCGGAGGGTGGTGGGGAGGGCGTCGTACAGGTCGCCTTCGAAGACCTGGGCGGTGGGGAGGTTGCGGCGGGCGTTGCGTACGGCGGCTGGGTGCAGGTCGGCGGCGGACAGACGCACGCTTGGTACGGCGGTTGAGACCGCGAGGCCGAGGGCGCCGGAGCCGCAGCAGAGGTCGACCACGACCGCGTCGGCAGGGCAGCGGGCGATTGCTTCGTCGACCAGGTGCTCGGTGCGGCGGCGGGGGACGAAGACGTCGGGGTCGATCAGGACGCGGACGCCGTGGAAGGAGGCCCAGCCGAGGACCTGTTCGAGGGGAAGGCCGGAGGTGCGTTCGGCGACCATGCGTGAGACTTCGCCGGGATCGTTGGCGGTGGAGAGGATGAGGTCGGCTTCTTCCTCGGCGAACACGCAACCGGCGGCCCGGAGCGCGAGGACTAACGCGCTCGCGTCGCTGGCCGGTACTTGGGAGGCGGCCGGATCGATCAAGGGTTCTGTTCCTCCAGTCGGAGTGACTCTGCCAGACGTTGCAGGGCAGGGTTCGGGCTGTCGGGGCTCCAGCAGGCGTGCAGGGTGACCGAGTGGGCGTCGGCGGCGTCGAGTTCGCGGTAGCGGACGCCTTCGACGCCCATCGCCATGATCGACCGTGGGACCAGTGCGCACCCCAGACCGGCTCGCACCAGCGCGAGCATGGTCGGGACCTGCGAGGCGAGCTGGCTCACGGCGTACCGGTTCATGCCGATCATCGCCGCGCAGATGTCGTGCAGGTAGCGCGATCCCTCGGGGCTGTAGCCGATGTACTCGTCGGTGACGTCCGCCAGGGACACGGCCGTCGACCCACTGGCGAGCTTGTGATCAGCCGGTACGGCGAGCACGAGGTCCTCGGTGTGCACGAGCAGCGACTCGAACCCGTCCGGGATCGGCGGCCGGACCAGGCCGATGTCGATCTCCAGGTTCGCGAGCGCCTCGTACTGGTCGGGACTGACCAGCTCGGTCAGCTCGACGCTGACGGCCGGGATCCGCCGGTTCACCATCGCCAGGAAATCAGCCAGTACGGCGTACGCGCCGATCGCCGTGAACGCGAGCCGCAGCGTCCCCGTCTGCCCGTCGGCCGCACGCCGCGTCGCTTCGGGCGCGACCTCCAGCAGCGCGAGCACCCGGTGGCTGTGCTCGAGGAAGACGCCGCCGGCCGCGGTGAGCCGCACTCCCCTGCCGGTCCGGTCGAACAGGTTCACGCCGAGAGCGCGCTCCAAGGCCTGGATCTGGCGGGTCAGCGGCGGCTGGGTCATGTTCAGCTTCTGGGCGGCGCGGCCGAAGTGCTGCTCCTCGGCGACCGCGACGAAGCCGCGGAGTTGCTGCAGTGACAGGTCCATGCGCCCTCGGTATCGATCGATGCGGAATCGGGCTTGGACGAGCATAACGGAAAGCCCTTACCTTCGGACCAGGTCGACAGCCCGCGTCGACCGGTGAGGAGCCGAAGTGACCAAGCTGGCCGTGCTGATGACCCCGGAACGCGCCGAGGACGTGATCGCCCCGCACACCCGGGAGCTGATCGAGCAGCGGTTCGCGGTGACCTGGGCGCCGGACACCAGCCCGGAGACGGTGGTCGCGCTCTCCCGCGACGCCGACGTCGTACTCACCAGCTGGGGTACGCCCCACCTGGACAAGGCGATCTGGACGGACGGCACCGGCCCCAAGGCCGTCGCGCACGCGGCCGGCTCGGTGAAGAAGCTGGTCGACCCGGTGATCCTCGACCAGGGCGTCGCGGTCTTCACCGCCGGCGGCCGGATCGCGTGGTCGGTCGGCGAGTACTGCCTGGCCGCGATGCTCACACTGGCCCGCCGGCTCCCCCGCTTCGACGGCGCGATCCGCGAAGGCGGCTGGAAGCAGACGGCGTACCGCGGGCACGAGGTGGCCGGCGCGAAGGTCGGGATCCTCGGCGCGAGCTCGACGGCGCGGGCGCTGATCACGTTGCTGAAGCCGTTCGGTTGCGACGTCGTCGTCTACGACCCGTACCTGAGCGACGAGCGCGCGGCCGGGCTCGGCGTACGACGGGCAGAGCTGGAGGAGACGCTGCAGTCCCGATTCGTCAGCCTGCACGTGCCCGACGTACCGGAGACCAAAGGCCTGGTGACGCGGAAGCTGATCGAGCAACTGCCGGACGGCGCGGTCGTCATCAACTCGTCGCGCGGCCCAGCGATCGATCAGCAGGCGTTGCTCGAGCACGCACTCGACGGGCGGATCTACGCCGCGCTCGACGTGTACGACCCCGAGCCGCCGACGCTGGAGCAGAAGGTGCTCGAGGCACCGAACCTGCTGCTCACGCCACACGTGGCCGGCGACACCGAAGAGGGTCACCTCGCACTGGCCGGCTACGTGATCGGCGACGTCCTCGACTATCTCGAGCACGGCACCAAGGGCCCGAGCCACGTCGACCCGGCGTCCTGGTCGATCCAAGCCTGAGACGGGAGCCAGAGATGTCACGAATCAAACAGGTCGAGGTCTTCGCCGTCGCCGTGCCGTTCGCCCGGCAGTTCGTGATCGGCAGCGGCGCGGTCGGAAGTCCCGAGCAGCGGCCCGACCAGGCCGGCGCGGTCGTGTTCGTGAAGCTGACGACCGAGGACGGCGTGGTCGGCTGGGGAGAGCAGAGAGCGCTCCCGACCTGGAGCTACGAGACCGCCGAGACGATCGCAGTCGTGATCAACCGGCACCTGACCCCGATCCTGCTGGAGCTGACGCCGTTCGACGTCGAGCTGTTCCACCAGCAGGCGGCCAAGCGGCTGAGCCCGGCGGTGTCGAACGGCTTCCCGTTCGCCCGGGCCGCGGTCGATCTCGCGATGCACGACGCGGCGGGCAAGCTGGCCGGCGTACCGGTGCACGCGTTGCTCGGTGGGAAGGTGCACGACGAGATCCCGCTCTGCTCGGCGATCGGGGTCGGCGCTCCGGAGACCGTGCGTGAGCACGCCCAGCAGTCGTCGGACTATGCGGCGTACAAGGTGAAGATCGGTGGCGATCCCGACCAGGACGCCGCGATCATCGAGGCGGTCGCCGAGGTCGCGGGCTCCAAGCCGCTGTGGCTCGACGCGAACCAGTCCTACCGCCCGAGCGCGCTCAAGCAGTTGCTCGACCGCACCCGGCACATCCGGACGATCCACTGCGTCGAGCAGCCCGTGCCGAGCACCGACCTGCTGGCGATGCGCCGGCTGCGCGGTCTGATCGACCTGCCGGTCGCGATCGACGAGGGCAGCTTCACCGCGCAGGACCTGGCCCGGGCGATCCAGCTCGACGCCGCCGACCTGGTCGTGGTGAAGATCTGCAAGTCCGGCGGTCTGCGCAGCGCGCTGAAGACCGCCCAGGTCGCGCTCGCCGGCGGTCTCGAGATTCTGTCCAGCGGCCTGACCGACTGCGGGATCGGCTTCGCGGCCGCGCTGCACGTGTTCAGCCAGCTGGAACTGGCACTGCCCGCCGAGCTGAACGGGCCGGAGCTGTTGTCCGACCTGTACGTCGAGGGCTTGACGATCACCAAGGCCGTCGCGACGGTCCCCACCGCCCCTGGCCTGGGCGTCGAGGTCGACGAGGAGCGGATCCGCGCCGAGTCGATCGACCTGCTCTTCACCTGAGGAGTCCCCTGATGCAGACACAGCTGTCCCGCCGCAGCTTGCTCAAGCTGACCGGCCTGGCCGGACTGGGAGCCGCAGCCGCCGGCTGCTCCTCCGGTCCATCGAGCGGCGCCGCCTGGGCGATGTGGTCCAGCAGCCCGGCCGAACGCAAGGTGTGGGAGGACTTCAGCGCGTACGTCGAACGCGAGCTGAAGGTCGAGTCCCTCCCCACCCTCACCCCGTCGGGTGGCTACCCGACCAAACTCGACCTCCAACTGGTCAGCGGCACCGCGGGCCTGGTGACCGCGCTGAACGGCTGGCTGATCCCGACGTACGCCGCGCGCGGCGCGCACCGGCCGCTCGACGACCTGATCGCCGGCGATCCGGACTTCGACCTCGACGACTTCTACCGGCCGATCCGCGACATCAGCTCGTTCAACGGCCAGACCTACGCGATCGGGTTCGACGTCGCGCCGACGGTGATCTACTACAACAAGACGCTGCTGGCCGCGAAGGGCATCCCGGCGCCGTCGCCGACCGTGCCGATGTCGTGGGCAACGTTCCGCGACCTGGCCAAGGAGCTGACCGGGCCGGACCAGTACGGCTTCACCTGCGCGCCGTCGGTCGACGACCTGGTGTCGTGGATCTACTGCGCCGGTGGCAACGTGATGAACGAGGCCTGGGACAAGAGCGCGCTCAACGCCCCCGAGGCGATGGAGGCCGTCCAGTACGTCGTCGACCTGTTCGTGAAGGACAAGGTGACGCCGCCGATCGCCAACCTGGTCACCGAGAGCTCGTTGGCCAACTTCATGGAGGGCAACGTCGCCTTCATGCACAACGGGCCGTGGCAGGTGGTGAACGTGCGCAAGGCGAAGTTCGACTGGGACATCATGCCGTTCCCGGCCGGCGCGGCCGGCAGTACGCCGCGGGTGTCCGGTTCGAGCTTCGCGATCCCGGCGAAGGTCCGTGGTGAGGACCTGGACCTGGCCTGGAAGCTGCTGAAGACGCTGACCAGTGAAGGGGCCCTGGACATCTATGCCGAGGCCGGCCGCAACAACCCGGCCCGGCTGTCCGCGGGTAGCGCGTTCAAGCCGCCGCCGGACAACCTCGGCATCGTGCAGGACATCCTGGCCGGCAAGATCGCGGGCGGTCATCCGTTCGACGTGACGACGAACTGGAACCAGGTCAAGCAGCTGCTCGGCCAGGACCTTCCGCGGACGTTCCTCGGGCAGGTCTCGGTCCAGGAGGCGATCGACGGGATCACGCCGCGGCTCGACGTCCTGATGGAGCAGCACCAGGACAACGTCCGCCAGGCCTCGGCCAGGAAGGGGTGACCGGCATGGCCGTCGACACACTCCCTGCTGCGGCAACGACTCCCCGGCAGCACCAGCGGGCCGCCAAGAAGCCGCGGAACAAGGAGGCCCTGACCGCCTGGCTGTTCATCCTGCCCAGCCTGATCGGCTTCCTGATCTTCACGGCGGGCCCGGTCCTCGCGGCCGGCGTGATCAGCCTGCTCAACTGGAACCTGTTCAGCTCTCCCACCTGGGCCGGCCTCAAGAACTTCGCCCGGCTCGGTCCCGACCCGACGTTCTGGTCGGCGCTCGGCAACACGGCGTACTTCACCTTCGTCAGCGTGCCGGTGACGATCGTGGTCAGCCTCGCGCTCGCGCTGCTGCTGAACGAGGGCGTCCGGCGGATCGCGGTCTTCCGGTCGCTGCTGCTCTTGCCGTACGCAACGATCACGGTGGCGGTCGCGTTCGTCTGGATCTGGCTCTACATCCCGCGCGACGGCCTGGTGAACGCCGTGCTCGGCCTGGTCGGGATCGACGGTCCGCAGTGGCTGATCTCGGACAACTGGGCGATGCCCGCGCTGATCGCGATGAGCGTGTGGAAGAGCTTCGGGTTCGGCATGGTGGTCTTCCTGGCCGGCCTGCAGGCGATCCCGCAGCAGCTGTACGAGGCGGCGAAGGTGGACGGCAGCAACGCCTGGCAGACGTTCCGCAGCGTGACGCTGCCGATGCTGTCGCCGGCGCTGTTCTTCGTCGTCGTGACGTCGGTCATCGGGTCGTTCCAGGTCTTCGACCAGGCGCTGATCATGACGAACGGCGGTCCGGGATCGAGAACGACCACGCTGGTCATGTACATCTACCGGACCGGCTTCGAGAACTACGACCAGGGGTACGCCGCGGCGCAGTCGCTGGTCCTGTTCGGCTTCATCGTGGTGATCACCGCGGCCCAGTTCCTGCTCCAGCGGAGGCTCGTCCACTATGACAACTGACGTACTCGCACCCTTGCGGAAGAACCCGGTCGCGACCCGCAAGCTGATCGTCTTCGCGTGCTTCGTGGTCACGGCGGTGACGCTGGTCCCGGTCGTGATGATGGTGCTGGTGGCGTTCCAGTCCGACGCCGAGTCGATGGCCGTGCGGCCGTCGTTCTGGCCGAGCAGCTGGCACCCGGAGAACCTGACCCGCGCTTTCGACCTGGTGCCGCTCGGCCGGTACCTGGTGAACACGGTGATCTTCGCGGCCGGTACGACGTTGCTGGAGGTCGTCACGGCGGCGCTCGCGGCGTACGCGTTCGCCCGGCTGCAGTTCCCCGGCCGGACCTGGCTGTTCGGCATCTACCTGGCGACGCTGATGATCCCGTCGCAGGTGACGCTGATCCCGCAGTTCGTGCTGGTCGCGAAGCTGCAGGGGATCGACACCTGGCCGGGGATGATCCTGCCGCACGCGTTCACCGCGCTCGGGGTGTTCCTGCTGCGGCAGTTCTTCCTCGGCATCCCGCGCGACTACGAGGAGGCCGCGCGGCTGGACGGCGCCAACCGGTGGCAGGCGTTCATCCGCGTGATCGTGCCGCTGGCCGTGCCGGCGATCGCGACGCTGGCGGTGTTCAAGTTCATCGGCCAGTGGAACAACCTGCTCTGGCCGCTGGTCATCTCCAACAGCGACGCGACCCGGACGGCGGCGGTCGGTCTGCAGGTGTTCCAGGACACCAACGGCACCCAGTGGAACCTGTTGCTGATGGCAGCGACCATCACGACCGTGCCGCTGATCGTGTTGTTCTTCCTCACCCAACGCTGGTTCGTCAAGGGCATCACCATGAGTGGACTCGGAGGCCGCTGAACTCATGAACTCCATCTGGTCCGTCTTCACCAAACCGTGGGCCGAGCTGCCCGGCGACGAGCTGGGCAAGCTCGTCGCCGGGCTCGGCTTCACCGGCGCGGAGATCCCCGTCCGGGACACGGCGTACGTGACTGCGTCAACAGCCGAGAAGGTGCTGCCGCGGTTCACCGAGCAGCTGCGGGACGCGGGCGTCGAGCCGATCAGCATCGCCAGCGGGCTCGACGAGTCCACTTTCGCGGCGGCGGCCGCGGCCGGCGTACCGATGATCCGGATCATGGCCGAGCTCGGGCCCGACGGGTATGCGGCATCGGTACGGCGCAACCGCGAGCAGCTCGAAGCGGCGGCCGGGTTCGTGGCGCAGTACGGCGTACAGGTCGGGGTGCAGCCGCACCACGGCAAGTTCGTTGCCTCGACGCTCGGAGTCGTGCAGCTGCTCGACGGGTTGCCGGAGCAGTTCAAGGTGGTGTGGGACGCCGCGCACGACGTACTGGCCGGTGGCGATCCGGGGGTCACGCTGGAGCTGGCCAAGGAACGGCTCGGGATCGTCAACCTGAAGAACGTCACCTACGTGCGGACCGAACCCACCGGGGACGTCGGTGGAGCGTGGAAACCGTGGTTCGTCCAAGGAACTGAGGGCCTGGCGAACTGGTCGAAGGTGTTCGCGACGCTGCGGACGATGGGGTGGGACGGTCCGATCTGCCTGACGGGTCAGTACTCGGATGCATCGGTGAGTGTGGCCGACCGGTTGACGATCGATCTAAGGGCGGCCAGAGCTGCTGCTGGATGATGTCGAGCAGGTGGCACCGGCTCCGACGTACCCTCGAAAACCCATCGAGGAGGCCACGTGAAGTACATGCTGCTGATCTACGGCAACGACGAGACCTGGAAGGCGCTGGAGGCCGAGGGCATGGAGTCGGTCCTCGACGTGCACCGCGCCGTGATGGCCGAGACCCGGGCCAGCGGCGAGCTGATCGCGTGCGACGGCCTGGCCACCGCCCAGGCGCGCGTCGTACAGATCCGGGACAACGCACCGGCCGTGACCGACGGCCCGTTCACGGAGGCCAAGGAGGTCCTGGCCGGCTACTACCTGTTCGAGTGCGATCTCGAGCGCGCGACCGAACTGGCCGGCCGGCTGGTCGAGGCGAAGTACTCGCCGATCGAGGTGCGAGCACTCACCCAGCCGTTCGAGCAGTGACGGCTTTCCAGCGACTTGCCGGGCTCAGCTCGGCGTTGACCTGAGACCGGCGAGTCACTGATGCAGCCGGGTGTTCTAGCTGGGGTACGCCGGCGCGAGAGTGACCCCACCTGTGGCGGGTTGATCACCCATCCCGCGGCCACCCTGGACGAACACCGTCGCGCCCGGCTCCGGTGCCTGCGCACCGTCGTCAAGCCGCAGCGTGGTGGTCAGACCGTTGCTCAAGGTCAGAACCGCCACACGTCGCGGCCGCCCGGCGTGGATCGACGAGCTCACCTCGTGGATGCCGGTGCAGACCGCTGGTTGGATCGAAGCCCTGCCGAGCGTTGTCGTGCCGTGACTCCTCACATCACGGCGCTGCTCGGCGAGCCGCCTCATGGCTGACACAGATCCCCCTCCTCATCGGGTCCCCCGAGGGACTAGTTGGATAACGCAACAGGTCCCATCACTCCTCACAGTGACAGAGCCATCGCAGCAGCCTTGCTGACTGTGAGGAGCTTTTCAAGGGGATGTGAGGATTACTGGCCGCCGAAGCCGGTGGTCGCGATTCCCTTGATGATCTGGCGCTGGAAGAAGAGGAACACCAGGACCAGGGGCAGTGCGGCGAGGATCGCCGAGGCCATGTTCTGCGCGTACTGCAGGCCGTACGCGCTCTTCACCGTCTGCAGGCCGACCGGCAGTGTCATCAGGTCGGCGTCGGTGGTGACGATGAACGGCCAGAGGAAGTTGTTCCACGCACCGATGAAGACGAAGATCGCGACCGCGGCGAGAATCGGCCGCGACAGCGGCAGCACGATCGACCAGAACACCCGCAGCCGGTTCGCGCCGTCGACCCGGGCGGCGTCCTCGAGCTCGACCGGGATCTGGTCGAAGAACCGCTTCAGGATCAGCACCATCGCGGGCGCAAACGCTTGCGGGAGAATGATTCCCCAGTAGGTGTCGACCAGGTCGAAAGCCAGCATCTGGCGGAACAGCGGAACGATCAGCAACTGCGGCGGAATGATGATCGCCGCGATGATCGCGGCGTACAGCCCCCGCCGGCCGCGGAAGTTGATCCGGGAGAACGCGTAACCGGCCAGTGCCGAGGTGGCCACGGTCACGAAGGTGATCACCACCGAGGTGAGCAGGCTGTTCCACGCCCACAGCGGGATGTCCCCGGCCGACAGCACCTTGCGGTACGCCTCGAAGCTGAACCCGTCCGGCGGCGAGAGGCTCACCGTCGACGCGGCGGCGTCGGCCTCGCTCTTCAGTGACGTCAGGATCGCCCACGCGAACGGGACCAGCCAGGTCGCGGCCAGGAACGCCAGGATCAGCAGCGCGACCATCCGCGACACGCTCCAGGGGTTCTCCCCCGGCTTGTGCCCCTGCTTGTACGCCGCCTTGCCGCGCTGGAGGCCCCGGGACAACGTGTAGGTGCTCATGAGGCGCTCCTGCGGTTGATCAGCTTGTACTGCGCGATCGAGATCAGCACGATGATCGCGAAGAACAGGTACGAGATCGCGGACGAGTAGCCGAACCGGTAGCCGGTGAAGCCGGCCTCGTAGATGTACTGCACGATCGAGCGGGTGGAGCCGGCCGGACCGCCGTTGGTGAGCATGTAGATCTGGTCGAACACCTTCAGCGACGCCAGGACCTGCAGCGTCAGGATCAGCGCGGTGGTCGGCGCGAGCTGCGGGATCACGATCGAGAACAGTTGCCGCCACTTGCCGGCGCCGTCGATCGCGGCCGCCTCGAACTGCTGCTCGGGGATGTTCTGCAGCGCGGCCAGGTAGAGCAGGAAGTTGAACCCGATCGTCCACCACAGCGTGGTGATCACGACCGAGATCATCGCCACGTTCGGGTCCTGCAGCCAGGCCACCGGCGCGATCCCGAACTCGGCCAGCACGCCGTTGATCAGGCCGAGCTTCGGGTTGTACATCCAGGTCCAGAACAGCACGACCACCGTCGAGGCGAGCAGGTACGGCAGGAAGAACGACAGCCGCCACAGCCACCGGCCGGGCAGCCCGAGGTTCACCAGCAGTGCGAAGGCCAGCGACAGCACCACGAGCGGGACCGTGCTGAGCAGCGTGAACCACACCGTGTTGCCGAGCGACTTCCACATGTCCGGGTCGCTGAGCGCCTCACCGAAGTTGGCGAAGCCGACCAGTTCGCTGTTCGCGCCGGTCAGGGTCTCGCCGGTGAAGCTGAGGTACAGGCCGTAGACGGCCGGGACCACCAGGAAGAGCCCGAAGAGCACCGCGAACGGCGCCGCGAAGGCCCACCCGGTCAGGGACTCGCCCCGCTGGGCCCGGGCCAGGCCCGTACTGTTGCCCTCCGCAACCACCAGGTCCGCGGCGGGGCTGTCGACTGCTGTCGGCATTTCGGTTCCCTTCGTCGATCAGACCGGTTGCGGGCGGTCGAGCAGCTTGTTCAGCCGCTGCACGAAACCGTCGAAGCCGGCCGCCGGGTCCCCGCTGCCGAGATAGACGTTCTGCACGTTCTCCGCGAAGTAGCTGGTGAAGTCGCTGCCGGCGCCGCTGAACCAGACGTCCGGGTCGTAGTTCACGTACGCCGGGATGCCGACGTAGTTCGACTGCGGCTTCAGCTCCAGGTACTCCGGGCTCTTCACCACCGGCTGGTACGCCGGGATGTGGCCGGCCCCGGCCCACTTGACCGAGCGCTTCAGGATCTCCGCGACCAACTGGTAGGTGTACCGGCGCCGGTCGGGGTCGGTCTTGGACTGCCGCGGCAGCACGAAGGTGTGCGAGTCGGCGTACGCCGCCTGCTGCCCGAACAGGGTCGGGATCGGCATCGCGTCGAACGCCATCTTGGAGTCCTTGAGCACCGGCAGCTCCCAGACGCCGCCGAAGAGCAGGCCGCTCTCGCCGTGCAGGAACTCGCTGACCGCCGTACCGCCGTCCCCGCTGCGGGTGGCGATCGTGTCGTTCAGCAACGACTGCACGAACTCGAGCGCCTTCACCGCGGCGGCCTCGTCGACCTCGGCCTTGGTGCCGGGGACGAGCTTCAGCTCCGCGCCGGTCTGGCGGTAGAAGGTGTAGAAGAGCCGCCACATCTGCGAGGGGTCACCGAGGTACCCGTACGACAGGCCGTGCTTGCCGGTGACCTTCTGCAGCTTGGTCGCGACCTCGGTGAAGGCCTCGGGGCTGTCCATCGTGGCGATCGCGTCGGTGACACCGGCCTTCGTGGCGTGCTCGGTGTTGTAGTAAAGCACGAACGGGTGGGTGTCGAGGGCGACCGAGTAGAGCTTCCCGTCGTACAGGCCCTTCTGCCAGACCAGCGGCGGGAAGTCGCTCTCCCGGACGCCGAACTCGGCGAGCAGGTCGAGGTCCCACGGTTCCAGCAGGCCGCCGGGCGCGTAGCCCGCGATCCGGGAGGCGTGCATGATCGCGAGGTCCGGCGCGCGGCCGCCGGCCGAGGCCATCGCCAGCTTCGTGTAGTACGGCGGACCCCACGCGAGCACGGTCTGCTCGGCGCGGAACCCGGCGTTCAGGCCGTTCACGGCATCGACCAGACCGGCCATCACGATGCCGTCACCGCCGGTCATCAGGTGCCAGTAGTTGAGCTCGGTGCCGGAGTCGCGGGCGCCCGGCGCGCAGCCGAGCAGCAGGCTTCCACCGGCCAGCGCGGCCGCTCCGGAGAGCAGGCGGCGCCGGGAGAACTGACGATCGGACGATGTCATGGGGGGTGTCTCCTTCGCAGGCGGCACCGATCATTACATCGTTGCAATGCGCTGACAAGACCCTCGGCGTGAGGTTTTGTCGAAACGTGTTGGTTAGCGTGCAGTGCTGGCGCGGGCCACGACGCGGTGCGGGACCACGATCCGCCGCGGTGCCGCGGCCCGGTCGGCCATCCGCTCGCCGAGCAGGTCCAGCGCCGCCTGGACGAAGCTGCGCCGGTCGAAGTCGACCGTGCTCAGCGGCGGCACGGTGTAGCGGCTCTCGAGGATGTTGTCGAAACCGGCGACCGCGCAGTCCTGGGGCACCGCGACGCCCGCCGACCAGAGCGCCGACAGGGTGCCGCTGGCGATGGTGTCGGTGAAGCAGAAGATCGCGTCGGGTGGCTCGTGGTCCTCCAGGTAGCGGCCGACGACGATCGCGGCGCCTTCGGGGCTCCAGCGGTCGAGGGCGATCTCGAGCGCGGGGTCGTGCAGGCCGGCCGCGGTGAGGACCTCGCGGTAGCCGATCACGCGGAGGCGTGCGGCCGCCGTACCGGCGGAGTCCGTGCGGCCGCCGACCCTTCCAGGACTGCCGGGAGGCTCGGGCGTGCCGACCGCGGCGATCCGGCGGTAGCCCTGGCCGACGAGGTGCTGGGTCATGTCGCGGGCGGCGCCGACATTGTCGATGCAGACCTGGCTGACGACGTCCTGGTCGACGTCACCGATCAGTACGACGGGCGGCAGCGAGCCGGCCGACATGACCGCGCTGTCGTCGAGGTTGACCGGGTTCAGGATCAGGCCGTCGATCTGGTGCGAGCGCGCCTTGGAGAGCAGGTCGTACTCGCGGTCGGGCTCGGCGGCGGTCTGCTCGATCTGCACGCCCCAGCCGCGCTCGTGGGCCAACTCGACGACCAGGTGGGTGATCTCGGCCGAGTACGGCCGCAGCAGGTCGGGCAGCGCCAGGCCGATCATCCCCGACCGGCCGTTGCGCAGCCCCCGGGCGCTCAGGTTGGGCACGTAGTCGAGCTCGCTCAGCGCCTGCTCGACCTTCGCCCGCGTCTCCGGCCGGACGAACACGACGCCGTTGATCACGTTCGACACCGTCTTCGGGGACACCCCGGCCCGCTTGGCGACGTCCTTGACAGTGGCACGCATGCGGCCATTGTCACCGACACCGCGTCACCTGGTGGTGAGGGCGCCGCCGTTCACGTGCAGGACCTGCCCGGTGAGATGCCGCGCGCCGGGCGACGCGAGGAAGTGGATCAGTGCGGCGACGTCGTACGGCGTACCGGCGCGGCCGGTCATCGTCGACTCGACCAACCACTGGCGGCGCTCGTCGGACAGCCGGTCCTGGAAGAACTCGGTCTCGGCGGTGTAGCCCGGGGCCACCACGTTCGAGGTGATCCCGCGGGGCCCGAGCTCAGCGGCCAGATCGAGACTCCAGGTCGCCAGCGCCGCCTTCGCCGCGCCGTACGAACCACCTCCCCGTGTCCCGGCGATCGAACCGAGATGGATCACCGCCGTCGTGAGCCTCGGCGCCAGCGCCGTGGTGGTCAGGACTGCCGACACGACGTTCGCCGTGTAGTTGGCGATCCACCGTTCCGCCAGGTCTCCCGAACCGTTCAGCTCGGTGTTGCCGCCGGCATTGTTCACCAGTACGTCGACCCGCTCCGGCAGCGCCGCGGCCAGCTCGGCGACCTGCGCCGGATCGGTCGCGTCGCAGACCACTGCCTCGGCCCCCAACTCGTCGGCCGTCTGCTTCAGTACGTCAGCCCGGCGGCCGGTGATCACCACCTGGTCGCCGTCGGCGCGGAACAGCTCGGCCGCCGCCCGGCCGATCCCAGTCGATCCCCCGGTCACCACAATCGTTCTGGACACGCCACTCCTCTTGTTTAGGTCTAAACGTTTAGACCTAAACGTATCATGGCGCTCGTGCCCGACAACTTCGCTGACGCCTACCCGCTCGATGCGCCCAACCCGTACCCGGCGGCGGAGATCGCGCGCGCCTGGCAGCGGGAGCGGCCCGGCGCGCCGACCGAGTCGATCGGGATCGTCACTCCCCTGTGGCGGCTGGCGAAGTTGTTCGCCGACGACCGGCGGCGATTGCTGGCCGAGCTGGGGGTCGATCCGGCGACGCTCGATCTGCTGAGCGTGCTGCGGCGCAGTGGGCCGCCGTACGAGTTGAGTACGCGGGAGCTGACCGCGCGCACACTGGTGACGGCCGGCGCGACCTCGCAGCGGATCCGGCGGGCCGAGGAGTCGGGGCTGGTCACTCGTCGTACGGAGGAGGCCCGGCTGGTGGTCGTGTCGCTGACCCCGGGCGGGCACGAGCTGGTCGAGCGGACGGTCGACCAGGTGCTGACCCGCGAAGCGGAGCTGGTGTCGTCGCTCGGTGCGGCCGAGCGCGAGGTGCTCGGTGGGCAGCTGCAGGAGCTGCTCGACGCGGTGAACCTCAAGCTTCACACGTCACTTGAAGGTTCCGCGGGGAGCACAGCCTGAGGTGAGCGTCAAAGTTTTTACGAGCGCTTCAATGTAAGAATTGAAGGTATGTCTTTTGACCTGATCGAGGTTCGTGGAGCTCGCGAGAACAACCTGAAAGGCGTCTCGCTGGACGTCCCCAAACGCCGCCTGACCGTCTTCACCGGAGTCTCCGGCTCCGGCAAGTCCTCCCTGGTGTTCGGCACGATCGCCGCCGAGTCGCAGCGGCTGATCAACGAGACCTACACCGCCTTCGTCCAGAACTTCATGCCCAGTCTGTCCCGTCCCGACGTGGACTCGCTGCGCAACCTGAGTGCCGCGATCGTCGTCGACCAGGAACGCATCGGCGCCAACGCCCGCTCGACGGTCGGCACCGCGACCGACGCGCACACGATGCTGCGGATCCTGTTCAGCCGGATCGGTACGCCGGACGCCGGACCGCCGTCCGCGTTCAGCTTCAACCGGGCCGAGGGCATGTGCCTGGTCTGCGAGGGGCTCGGCAAGGCCACCGACATCGACCTCGACGAGCTGGTCGACCGCGACCGGTCGCTGAACCAGGACCCGATCAAGGCGCCCGGGTACGGCGTCGACACCTGGTACTGGCAGCTGTTCGTGCACTCCGGCCTGTTCGACCCGGACCTGCCGCTGCGCGACTACCCGACCGAGCAGTGGGAGCAGTTCCTGTACTCCCCCGCGACCAAGGTGAAGGTCGGCAAGAGCAACCTGACCTTCGAGGGCCTGGTCCCGAAGGTGAAGAAGCAGTACCTCGGCAAGGACCGCGACACGATGCAGAACGCCGTGCGGGCCTTCGCCGACCGGGCGCTGAAGCTCGGGCCGTGTCCCGAGTGTGGTGGCGCGCGGCTGAACGAGGCCGCTCGCGCCGTACGGATCGACGGCGTCGGGATCACCGAGTGCTCGGCGATGCAGATCAGCGACCTGGCCCAGTTCGTCCGCGGGATCGACGATCCGTCGGTCGGGCCGATGCTCGAGGGGCTGCGGGACACCCTGGACTCGATGGTCGACATCGGGCTGGGCTACCTCAGCCTGAACCGCGAGTCCGGGACGCTGTCCGGCGGTGAGGCGCAGCGGGTGAAGCTGGTCCGGCACCTCGGATCCGCGCTGACCGACGTCACCTACGTCTTCGACGAGCCGACCGTCGGCCTCCACCCGCACGACATCCAGCGGATGAACGAGCTGCTGCTCCAGCTGAAGGCCAAGGGCAACACCGTGCTCGTGGTCGAGCACAAGCCGGAGACGATCCGGATCGCCGACCACGTCGTCGACCTCGGTCCCGGCGCGGGCCTGGCCGGCGGACGGCTCTGCTACGCCGGTGACGTGAAAGGGCTGCTGAAGTCCGGCACGCTGACCGGGCGGTACCTCGATCACAAGGTCGGACTGCGCGAGGACGTCCGGACGCCGACCGGCAGCCTGCGGATCGAGGGCGCGAACCTGCACAACCTGCAGGACGTCAGTGTCGAGGTCCCGCTCGGCGTACTGACCGTGGTCACCGGCGTCGCGGGGTCGGGCAAGAGTTCGCTGATCCACGGGTCGCTGGCCAACCACGAGGGGGTGATCGTCGCGGGGCAGGACCCGATCCGCGGGTCGCGGCGGAGCAACCCGGCGACGTACACGGGTCTGCTGGACCCGATCCGGGCCGAGTTCGCGAAGGCGAACAAGGTGAAGCCGGGACTGTTCAGCGCGAACTCGGTCGGCGCCTGCCAGACCTGCAAGGGGATCGGCCTGGTCTACACCGATCTCGGGATGATGGCCGAGGTGTCGTCGGTGTGCGAGCAGTGCAACGGCGCGCGCTTCACGCCGGAGGTGCTGGCGCTGCAGCTGCGGGGCAAGAACATCAGCGAGGTACTGCGGATGACGGTGACGGAGGCGCGCGAGTTCTTCGGCAAGGGGCCGTCGCGGATCATCCTGGACCGGTTGTGCTCGGTCGGTCTGGGCTATCTGAGCCTTGGGCAACCGTTGACGACGCTGTCCGGTGGTGAGCGGCAGCGGATGAAGCTGGCGATCAACATGAGCAAGCGCGGGTCGATCTACATCCTCGACGAGCCGACCACCGGGCTGCACCTGGCCGACGTCGACCAGCTGCTGGCGATGCTGGACGAGCTGGTCGACGACGGCAACACCGTGATCGTCATCGAGCACCACCAGGCGGTGATGGCACACGCCGACTGGCTGATCGATCTCGGCCCGGGCGCCGGCCACGACGGTGGTCAGATCGTCTTCGAGGGCACCCCGGCCGATCTGGTCGAGTCGAGCGCGTCGCTGACCGCTGAGCACCTGCGCCAGTACGTCGGCGCGACCGCTCCCGCGGGTCTCTAGAGCGAGGCGGCGGGCCGAGCCCGAGGTCAGTCGGCGGTGACGGCCTCGGCTGCCACCGACTCGATCAGCTCTCGCCAGCGCTCGTAGTCCCCGGCCGCGGGGTCCGTCTGGGTGAGCACCAGGCGGGCTCCGCCGTTGCCGTCGCGCAGGGTCAGCGTCGCGCCGTTCACCCGCAGTTCGTTGCCGTCGGGCGGACTGACCTGCAGCTTCTCGGCGAGCCGGGGCCAGATCTTCTCCTTCGGCGCGGTCAGCTGGCGTTCGAACCGGATCGATCCGTCGGCCTGCTGCTCGCCGGCGTCCAGGCCGTAGATCTTCACGAACTGCTCGTGCAGGACCTTGTAGTTGTCCCGGGCAACGGCTCGGCCGCCGAGTGCGGAGTCCATCGCGTCCAGGCACAGGATCCAGCCGCTGGTGAAACTCGCCGAGCCCGGCCGGTCGTCGTACGTCGCGGTCAGGGTGAGCAGGCAACCATCCGTGGTCGGCTCGACCTCCCAGCGCTGGATCTCCTCACCCCAGGTGAACTCGAGCAACCGCGGCGGGTCGTAGGCCCGGACCACGCCCGCTCCCCCGTCCTCGCCGTCGAACGAGAAGCTGATCTTCCCGTCGAGCCGCAGGTCCAGCTCGACAGCCGCCGGGAACCAGTGCGCGAGCTCGCCGGGCTCGGTCAGCGCCCGCCACACCTTCTCCGGCGGGTGCGCGAGCCGGCGTTCCATCCGCAGCACGGTCCGGCCGTCGACACTGGTCAGTGATTCGCTCATGTCTTATATATACCGTTTCAGGCATATAAAGGGCAAGAGCAAGGCCCGGCGACGTGGTGTCCGCCGGGCCTCGCGTCAGTCCACTACTTCGAGCAGTTGTAGATGGTGGCGTTGTCGAGCCACCAGTTGCCCGGGATCAGGTCGGCGAAGTCCTTGCCGTGCCCGGTCCAGCGGAACTTCAGCTGCTTGCCGGTGAACTCCGACAGGTCCAGCCGGCTGGTCTCCCAGCCACCGGAGTTGCCGTGCCAGGCGGCGACGGTGTCGTCGGAGAAGTTCGGGTCGAGTGTCGGCCCGTTCTTCCAGGTCAGCGGCGCGGTGTCCTTCCAGGTCGCGCCACCGTTGTCGGAGTACTCCAAGGTGGCCGTCCCGGTGCGGACGCCGAAGATGATGAACACGTTGTAGAAGTTGTACGCGTGCGTGAACCGCAGGTACGTCTTGGCGTTCTTGATCTTCGTGCCGTTCGCGGTCTGCAGGCTGATCGAGCCCTCCGGGTCCGTCACGACGCCGAGCATCGAGTCGTCACCGTCCTGCGAGTACGACGTGTCGACCAGCGACCCCTCGAGACCCTCGCCCTTGCCGAGCACCCAGCCCTCACCGCGGACGATCTTGCCGTCCGGGTACTCCGCGAAGCTGGTCTTGAACAGGTTCTTCGCCTTCGCGCCGGTGGTGTCGCAGACCGGCGCCTGGGCCGGCTTGCCGACGGCCGGCTCGAAGTCCATCTCGGTGGCCTTGATGCCGAGCTCGACCTGGGCGCAGTCGGCCTTGGTCATGCCCTGCCCAGAAATTGGACGCTGCTTCTTCTTGGCCAGCTTGGCGCAGGTCGAGCGCAGACCCTCGGCCAGGTCGCCGTAGTCGGCGCCGGACGTCAGCACCTTCTGGGTCTCGTGCCACAGCACCTCGGAGCGGGCCAGGCCGATGCCGAGCATCTTCTGGCCGTTGAAGGCGCCGCCGTCGGCGATCAGGTACGCCGCCTTGTTGCCGACGCCGGAGTTGAAGTGCACGCCGCCGTTGTCCTGGAAGAACTCGTCGTCGAACCAGTTCGCGCTGCGCATCCGGTCCGGGTCGTTGAACTTCGCCGGGTCGGACATGCTGCGGATCACGCCGAGGCTGGAGCCCTCACCGATCTGCCAGCGGTTGGCCGCGGTGTCGTCCGCGGAGCCGTTGGTCAGGTCGACGAACTCGCCGAGGATGTCGGAGAACGACTCGTTGATCGCGCCGGCCTCCCACAGGTAGGCCAGGCCGGAGGTGTGCTGGGTGACGCCGTGGGTCAGCTCGTGGCCGGTCACGTCGTCGGTGCTGACGCCTTCACCGAAGGCCATCTGCTCGCCGTTCCAGAACGCGTTGGCGTACGGGCAGCCGCCGTCGACGCAGATCCGGACGGTGCCGCGCAGCGCCTTGCCCTTGCCGTCGCCGTAGTCGACGCCGATCAGCTCGGTCAGGTCGGTGCCCAGCGAGGCGTAGGTGTCGGAGGTGTCACCGAAGTACTCGTAGACCTGGTTGACGTCCTGGACCGCCGACGGCGCCTCGCCCTCCGCGCGGCTGGACTGGAAGACGGTGCCGCAGCGGACGTCCTCGGCGCCGGTCTGGATCACCGTGCGGTTGGCGTCGCAGACCACGCGGTTCAGGTGCTCGGCCATGTCCCAGGCGAGCAGGGTCTGACCGGAGGCGTGCACGATGGCCTGCCAGCGGACGTCGCCCGGTCCGGTCACGTCGTACAGGTAGACCGGGAGCGCGGCCGAACCCGGCTGGCGGGTGACCAGGCCGAGGTCGAACCAGCGCGGCCCCTGCAGCTTCGCGGTCAGCTTGCCGGCGTCGAGCTTGCCGCGGGTGGAGACAGCCTGGACGGCCGCGTTCTGCGCGGTCGTCTTCGCGGCGTCGGCCTTGTCGGCGGCCGGGAAGGACCCGTACGTCGCCAGCGCGACCTCGCCGTTGGCGGCTTCCAGCGCGCCGGACTTGTCGAGGCTGGTGACGATCTCGCCGCCGTACACCTGGACGCCGTCGATCACTTGCTGGAAACGGGTCTGCGAGCCGTACTCCGACAGCGTGCTCGTCTCCGCCACCAGGTCGGCCGGGCGCGCTCCGAAGTACGGCGCGACCGCGGTGACCTGGGCCTTGGCGACCGCGGCCGCGTCGGGCTTGCTGGTGGCGGACTTGCCGGCCTTCGCGCTGACCGAGGCCGGAGCCTTCAGCGGAGTGGCCGGACGGACCGAGTGGGCGCGACCGGTCGCGTCCCGCTTGGTCACCAGACCGGCGCCGCCGGCCTTCGGGGTCTCGAGCGTGCGGACCTCAGGACTCTTGGCGGTCGCCTGCTCCTGGACCGGGGCACTGCTGGCCATTCCCGGTGCCACGAGGGTGAGCGATACCGCGCCGGCGGCCAGACCGGCCAGCCAGGTGCGAGCTTTCACAGCATTTCCTCCCAGTACTGCGTGTCGCCGAGAACCCACAAGCCCCCAAGCTCGCTCTCGACAGGCGGATGACCGCTGCACCCTGTCATTCGGCGAATCCGGAAAGCGACCTCCCGTGATCCATCTCACACCAACGTGATTACGGCATCACGCATCGTGAGTTCGGCGAGCAGGCTTCACGCTGGAAGGGCACTACCGAGAGTGCTGGCACGACTGGGTCCGCGGCACTGAAAGGCCAGCAGGACAAGGGAAATCCGCGATCGCGGAGAGTGATCGATGCCGCGCCGACCGGCCGGCGACGACACCGGCCACCCCTCCGGGGCCGGCCTCGCACACCGGGTACGGCACCCCTGCATCACACCACGAACAGGGGCGCCGCGCAGCCCGGTGAGTGTCAGCGGCCGGAGTCAGCTCAGATGCGGCTGGACCAGGTTGGCGAAGCTCGCCTGGCCGGTGACGTTCGGGTGGTACGACTCGCTGATCGGGTTCGACAACCCGTTGATCCACTCCGGGCTGCCGCAGACGGCGTGTCCGACGAACGCGCTGGTCGGGTTCACGAACGTGTAGCCGGCCGCACCGGCGGCCGCGGAGATCTTGCCGTTGAGCAGGTCCGCGGTCTGGTTCAGCCGGGTCATCTCGGCGGCGCTGAAGAACGTCCCGGCGTTGCAGTCGGTGCCGTTGAACAGGCGCGGGTAGCCGACGATGATCACCTTCGCCGTCGTCGCCCGGCTGCGCACCGTCGCGTACAGCGTGGTCAGCCGGCCGGGGATCGTGTTGTTGATCGTCGCCTGCGCGGTGTTGATCGCGCCGTCGCAGTTGCCCAGCCAGGCCGGCTTCGCGCACTCGGTGATCACCGAGGAGAAGCCCGCGTCGTTGCCGCCGACCTGGAGGGTGACGAAGTTGACGGCGGCGTTCAGCGGGCCGAGCTGGTTGGCGGTGACGTCGGCGACGCGGGCGCCGGAGCACGCGACCGAGGTCAGGGTCGCGCCGATCCGGGCCGCGTCGACGTACGGGTAGGACTTCGTGGAGCGCTGGCACGCACCGCTGTCGGGGAGGTAGGAGCGCGTGCCGACGCCGGAGGCGTAGGAGTCGCCGAGCGCGACGTACGAGGGAGCCGCGTGCGCGATCGTGGGACTGACCAGCAGCGCGGTGCCGAGCACCGCGCTGCCGAGGATTCCGGTGAGGCGTTTCATGGGGGCGGACCGCCTTTGCACTGGGTAGGGAGTGCATGACTGACCGTCACCATCTCTCAACCCGGCAGTGACTGGCAAGACTTTGCACGGCAATGGAAAGATAAATACTCGAGAACATCCGCGGCCCCGGCCGGGTCGCCCTGGTGCCCGTCGCGATAGCGCACCGCCAGGTGGCCGGAGGCAACCTCCCGCTTGCCGATCACGAGCTGGTACGGCGCGTGGCGGTTCTCCCGGATCCGTGCGCCGAGGGTGCCCTCGTCGGCGTGCGCCACCTCGACCCGCAGCCCACGGTCGATCGCGCGCCGCGCGATCTGGGCGGCGTACTCCTCCTCGGAGTCCGACAACGGCAGGACGACCACCTGCACCGGCGCGAGCCAGGCGGGGAACGCGCCCCCGTGCTGCTCGATCAGTTGCGCGATCACGCGTTCCAGGCTGCCGATGATCGCGCGATGCACCATCACGGGCCGGTGTTTGTTGCCGTCGGCACCGATGTACTCGAGCTCGAACCGGGCCGGCTGGTGGAAGTCGACCTGGATGGTGGACAGGGTGTACTCGCGCCCGGCCACGTCCTCGAGCTGGATGTCGATCTTCGGTCCGTAGAACGCGGCCTCCCCCGGCGCCTCCTCGTACGCGACACCGGCGTCGTCGAGAACAGACCTGAGCAGCGCGGCCGAGCGGTCCCAGCTGTCCTGGTCACCGACGTACTTGCTCCCGGCCTCACCGATCCGCGCGTTCTCCGCCGGCAGCGAGAGCAGGAAGCGCGACGGGCCCAGCCCGAGGTCGTCGTACGCGCGCAGGATGAGGTCGAGCGACGCGCAGGCCTCGTCGGCGACCTGGTCGAGGGTGCAGAAGATGTGCCCGTCGTTCAGCTGGATCGCGCGGACCCTGGTCAGTCCACCGAGCACGCCGGACAGCTCCGAGCGGTACATGCCGCCGAGCTCGGCGTACCGGATCGGGAGCTCGCGATAGCTGTGGGAGCGCGAGCGGTAGATCAGCGCGTGGTGTGGACACAGGCTCGGGCGCAGTACGACCTCCTCCTCCCCCACCTTCATCGGCGGGTACATGTCGTCGCTGTAGTGCGACCAGTGCCCGGAGATCTCGTAGAGCTCGCGCTTCCCGAGCACGGGTGAGTAGACCTGCTGGTAGCCCGCGCGGCGTTCCAGGTCGGCGACGTAGCTCTCCAGCGCGTGCCGGACCGCGGCGCCGGCCGGGAGCAGGTAGGGCAGACCCGCGCCGATCAGCGGGTCGGAGTCGAACAGGCCGAGCTCGCGGCCGAGCTTGCGGTGGTCGAACATGATGATTTCCTTCGCTCTAGTGGAAGGAGCGAGTACTGGTGGCACGCAAAAGCCCCGGGGCACTCGCCCCGGGGCTTGCGGAAGACTGCGTGAGTCAGCGCGCCGGGACAGGGTCCGGCGTCGTCGTCTGTACGGCGTACTGGTTCACGGGAATCAATGTAGCAGTCCGGTCAATCGTCATTGCTCGTCGAGATCGAGCCCGACCGGGCGGATCAGCCCTTCCTGCGCGACCGACGCGGCCAGCCGGCCGTCCTGCGTGAACAGGCGGCCGGTGGCGAACCCGCGCGCGCCGGACGCGGACGGCGAGGCCTGGTCGAACAGCAGCCACTCGTCGGCGCGGAACGGCCGGTGGAACCACAGCGCGTGGTCGATCGAGGCCGGCTGGATCCGCCGGTCGCCGATCACCAGCCCGTGCGGCAACAAGCTTGCCCCGAGCAACGTCAAGTCGCTGGCGTAGGCCAGCACGCAGGCATGCAGCGCCGGATCGTCGGACAGCTTGCCCGCGGCCCGGATCCAGAACTGGCGACCACTCACACCGGCCAGCCGCATGTCGAGCGCGGCCCACTCCTTGTTCCAGTCCTCGGCCTTGCGGCCGGTCGCCGCCTCCAGCACCGAGGCCAGCGTCGGCGCCTCCTCGGGCGGGACCACGTCGTCCGGCATCGGGTCGCTGTGGTCGAGACCGGGCTCGGGGCGCTGGAACGAGGCCGACATGTAGAAGATCGGCTTCCCGTTCTGCGAGGCGACCACCCGGCGGCTGCTGAACGTCTTGCCGTCGCGGGTCGGCTCGGCCCGGTACACGATCGGTACGGCGGTGTCGCCCGGACGCAGGAAGTAGCCGTGCAGCGAGTGCACGATCCGTTCCGGCTCGACCGTGCGGGTGGCCGCGCCGAGCGCCTGGCCGAGCACCTGCCCGCCGAACACCCGCTGCGCGGCGGTCTGCGGCTGGCGGCCGCGGAACAGGTCGTCGTCGATCTTCTCCAGGTCGAGCAGGTCGACCAGATCCTCCAGGGACTCGGGCATGCCTCATCCTGACAGGTCCACCGGTCCCGATCCGGCATCTGTGGTTCCCCTCACCCGGTGGTTTTCGGTGAGCTTTCGGTCGCCTTCCGTAGGCTGCAGTTGAACGCGCAACCAAACATCCGTTTCACCCGAAGGAGATCCTCGTGAGCCGCCTCCCCTCCGGCGCCGCCACCCACGCCCGTGACCTCGTCCTGCTGATCGCCCGGGTGGGCGTCGGCGTCGTGTTCGTGGCCCACGGCTGGCAGAAGTTCCGTACCAACGGCCTGACCGCGACCGCAGGAGGCTTCGAGCAGATGGGCGTTCCCGCGCCCACGCTGTCGGCGTACTACGCGGCCGGCGCCGAACTGATCGCCGGCGCGGCGCTCATCCTCGGCCTGCTGACCTCGGTCGCCGGGGTGCTGCTGGCGCTCGACATGGTCGGCGCGTTCCTGTTCGTGCACCTGTCGAACGGCGTGTTCGTCGCCGAAGGCGGCTGGGAGCTGGTCGTCGTCCTCGGACTGGCCGCGCTGACGCTCGCGGCAGTCGGACCCGGCCGCTACAGCGTGGACCGGATCCTCACTCGGTCGACCGCCGACCGGGCGACGCTGTCGGTCTGAACCACGGCAAACGAAAGGGCCCCGGGAGATCCCGGGGCCCTTTCGTTGCGTTGATCAGTTGGTGTCGTCGTCGCGGTTGAGTTCGGCGAGGAACTGCTCGACCTCGGCGCCCAGCTCGTCGGCCGACGGCGTCGACCCCGCCAGTAGGCTGCCGCGGCTGATCGAGCCGGCGGCCGCGTCGTACTGGGTCTCCAGCGCGTTCACCACCGCGGACGCGTCGTCGGACTGCTCGACCTGCTCGTCGACCATCCGGCCGGTGATCGCGGCCTCGTCCAGCAGCGCCTTGCTCGGCAGCAGCAGACCGGTCGCCGCGGAGATCGCGTGGACCAGAGCCAGGGCAGCGCCCGGGAAACGGTTCTCGGCCAGGTAGTGCGGGACGTGGACCGCGAAGCCCATCGCGTCCTTGCCGGCCTCACCGAGGCGGACCTGGAGCATCGTGCCGGCGCTCGCGGGCAGCCGCATCTCGCCGTCCCAGATGTTCGACCGGGTGACCAGCTCGGGCCGCGTCGCGTGCGCGGTCAGGCCGAGCGGGCGGGTGTGCGGCACGCCCATCGGGATGCCGTGCACGCCGACCGTCAGGGTCACGTTGTACTTGTCGATCAGCTGCCGGACCGCACCGGCGAACCGGTTCCAGTGGTTGTCGGGCTCGACGCCCTCGAGCAGCAGGAACTCGACCCCCGCGTCGTCGGTCAGCAGGTGCAGGTTGAGCTGCGGGGGCGTGTAGTCGATGAAGCGGTCCTCGGAGAACGTCACCTCGGGGCGACGCGCCCGGTAGTCGTGCAGCAGGTCGACGTCGAAGCGCGCCAGCAGGCGGCTGTCCAGTACGTCGAGCAGGTGGTCGGCCGTCACGCGACCCGCCTGGCCGGCGTCCATGAACCCGTCGAGCGAATGCACCAGCACCTTGGGCGTCGCCGCCGGGCCGGTCGCCACCGACTCGTCGACGATCTCGTAGAGGTCGTCCGGTCGCAGCATGTAACTCGTCTCCTTCATCGCGGGCCGACAGGGCGGGTAGGCCCCTCCATCCTGCCTTCTCTGGTCACAACGCCCGCTCACCGGGCAGGAATTCCACCAGTTGAGAAGTTTTTCACCGCGTCCGGCGCGGATCGGACCTGCGGAATTGGAAAGCGCTTGCTAGCGTGCTCCTGTGCGCACAGAATCCGAGCCGTCCTCGTCCGCCGCCGTCCCACCGTCCAGCCGACCGGACGGGCAGCCGGACGGGCAGCCGGTCGGGCAGCCGCAGGCCCCGTCGTCGTCCGCCGGCCCGGCGCGGCCCGTCGTCCTGCTGGCGATGAACGAGTCCAGCCGCGACCGGGTGCTGGTCCCGGCGGTGCGCGAGCGGCTCGACCAGGTCGCCGACGTGCTGCGGATCCGCGCCGACGGCACCTTCCTCGACGAGCCGTCGATCCGCGCCGCGCTCGCCGACGTCGACATCCTGCTGACCGGCTGGGGCTGCCCGCAGATCACCCCGGAGGTGCTCGACGCCGCACCCCGGCTGCGCGCGATCGTGCACGCGGCAGGCTCGGTGAAGCACTTCGTCACGCCGGTCGCCTTCGACCGCGGGATCCAGGTCACCTCCGCCGTCGTCGCCAACGCGCTGCCGGTCGCGGAGTTCACCGTCGCAACGATCGTGCTCAGCGGGAAGCGCGCGTTCCGGCTCGGCGAGGAGTACAAGCGGAGCAAGCACCGGCCCGACCCGAGCAACATCCCGGGCAACTACGGCACGACCGTCGGTCTGCTCGGCGCGTCACGGATCGGCCGGATGGTCGCGGAACGGCTGAAGGCCTTCGACCTCGACGTACTGATCAGCGACCCCTATCTGTCGGCGGACGAAGCCGCTGAGCTCGGTGCCGAGCTGGTCTCGTTGGACGATCTGTTCCGGCGCAGCGACGTCCTGAGTGTGCACGCGCCGCTGCTGCCCGAGACGGTCGGTCTGGTCGACGCGCGGCTGCTCGGGCTGCTGCCCGACGGCGCGGTCCTGATCAACACCGCCCGCGGCCGGATCGTCGACGCCGCCGCGCTCGAGGCCGAGTGCGTCAGCGGCCGGCTGGACGCCGTACTGGATGTGACCGATCCCGAGCCGCTGCTGCCGGACTCGCGGCTGCTCGACCTGCCCAACGTCTTCCTCACCCCGCACCTGGCCGGCGCCGTCGGCAACGAGGTCGCCCGCCTGGGCGAGCTCGCCGTCGGCGAAGTCGAACGCCTGGCCGCCGGCCGGCCGCTGCAGCACGCCATCAGTCCCAGCGAACTAGGAAGGCTTGCATGAGTCGCCTGATCCTCCCCGCCACCGATCGTGTCCTGTCTCGCCAGACCGGCTGGGTCCGCGGTCACTGGGAGGCACTGGCCGACCACCTGCTCGACTCGCTCGACCCGTACTTCTCCCCCGGCTCGGCGCTGGTCGAGCTGCCGGGCCGCCCGAGCCGATCCGGTACGGCGTCCGACGCGCTGGAGGGGTTCGCCCGGTCGTTCATGCTCGCCGCGTTCCGGATCGGGGGCGTACGCGGTGAGGGATGCGAGCAGCTGATCGAGCGGTACGCGCGAGGAGTCGCCAACGGCGCGAACCCGGACCACCCGGAGTCCTGGCTGCGGCTGACCCCGCGCTCGCAGCAGATGGTCGAGGCGGCCGCGATCGCCGTCGCGCTGCACGAGTCGCGCGAGTGGATCTGGGACCGGCTCGACCCGCGGGCGCAGGAACATGTCGCGGAGTGGCTCGGTGGGTTCATCGGGTCGACGACGCACGACAACAACTGGCGGCTGTTCCAGGTGGTCAGCGAGCAGTTCCTGGCGTCGGTCGGTGCGCCGTACTCGCAGGACGACATCGACGGCGGACTGGACCGGATCGAGGACTGGTACGTCGGCGACGGCTGGTACTCCGACGGCGACGGGCAGAACTTCGACAACTACATCGGCTGGGCGATGCACCTGTACCCGGCGCTGTGGACGCGGATGGCGGCGGCGACGCCGGGTGCTGTGTACGACGACCGGCTGAAGGTCTACCGGGAGCGGCTGGGGCTGTTCCTTGAGGACGCTGTGCATCTGGTCGGGAACGACGGGGCGCCGGTTTATCAGGGGCGGTCGCTGACGTATCGGATGGCCGCGGCGGCGCCGTACTGGATGGGTGCGTTGATGGACTCGACGCCGCTCTCGCCCGGTCAGACGCGGCGGCTGTGCTCGGGGATCGCGCGGCACTTCGTGCAGCACGGGGTGCCGGACGAGCGCGGGCTGCTGACGCTGGGTTGGTACGACACGTTCCTGCCGACGACGCAGCAGTACTCCGGTCCTGGCTCGCCGTACTGGGCTTCGAAGGGTTTCGTCGGGTTGCTGCTGCCGCCGGAGCATCCGGTGTGGTCCGCGCCGGAGGAGTCGATCCCGCTGGACGACGAGGACCAGATCCGCTCGATGCCGGCACCTGGATGGATCGTCCACAACAGCCGGCACGACCAACTCGTCCGCCTGATCAACCACGGCGCCGACCACGCGCCACTCGCCGAGCCCGAGGGCGTCGAACCGCCGGTCGACTCGCACTACGACCGTCTCGCCTACGCCAACCACGCCGGCCCCGAACTCGCCGACAACACCCCACGCATCGACAACCTGGTCTCCCTGGTCGACCAACAGGGCCGCACCAGCACCCGAGGCCGAATCCGCCGCCTAGGCGTAGGAGCCCGTACGGCGTCCTCATGGCACAAGGCCTGGCTGGGCTCCGAGGGCCCCTGGCCCATCGAAACCACGTCCATCGTCCACGGCAGCCTGGAAATCCGAGCCTCCCTGGTCGAAGGACCACCAGCATCCCTGGTCCGCAGCGGCGGCTACGCAGTAGCCGCAAACACGTTGCCCGCAGCAACCGCCGGCTCCGCCGCAGCGGGTGCCGCCGGCCCGACGCTCGGCTCCTCCAGAGCGGGTGGAACCACCGGCTCGACATCCGGCTTCCCCGAAGCAGGTGCAGCCACCGGGCCGACATCCGGCTCCGCCGAAGCGGGTGGAACCACCGGCCCGTCCCCCGCAGCGGGTAGCAACTCGGGCTCTCCCAGCACCTCTGCCGGCGCTGCTGCCTCAGCCACAGGCGACGTGTCCGCCGGCATGTCGGCCTCCTCAGCGCCAGCCGTATGGGCTTCCGCAAGAACAGCGGAAGGCCTCCAGTCCTCGGTCGTCGGTCTCCACGGCTACACATCAGCCGGCGTTCACCGCGGGCTCGGGGTGAACGCTTTCGGGCCGCACTCGGCCACGCCTTACCTGACCGCGCCTCACACCGGCGAGCCGGCAGTGCTGGTTCACGCTGTGTTGCTGACCCGTGACGAGCTGGCCCCGCAAGCGCTTGCCGAAGGCATCGACGTTCAGGTGGACGGCCGCGAGATCACCATCACACTCCCCGGCGGCGGCACCGAAATCGTCGTGCTCGGGAACCGCTGACGACGTACGGTCGGGGGATGCCTGAACCATCCCCCACCGACGTCCTCGCCGAAGCCGTCGGCGCCGACCCGAGTACCGCCAACCAGGAGAAGTTGTGGTCAGCAACGTTCTCCCTCGAGCGCTGGTGGTTCGTCCAGCGCGGCGAACCGGACAACCCGCAGCCGTTCGTCGGTGTCAACAACGACCAGCCGTTCCTGATGGCCTTCACCACCGCCGAACGGGCCCGTGGCTTCGCGGTCGCGAACGGCCTGGCCGCGGCCGGCGACGAGGTCGAGGTCCTCGCCCTCACCCCCACCGACGCCGTGGCCCAGGCGCCGGTCTGGCTGCAGCAGGGCATCGCGGCGATCACCTTCGACCACGGGACCAGCGGCTACTTCGCCCCGCTGGGCAACCTTCCCGCGATCCGGTCGCACGTCGCCGACGGGATCTGACACGCCGTTAGGACAGCCTCGCCAACGGTGAGAAATCGCCCGAACACCATTACCTTGGTGGACATGAGCACGTACGCGAAACTCCTGCAGGAACAGATCCGCAACGAATTCACGGCGTCACAGCAGTACACCGCGGTGGCTGTCTGGTACGACGACCAGGACCTCCCGCAACTGGCCGCGCACTTCTACAAGCAGTCTCTCGAAGAGCGCAACCACGCGATGATGATGGTCAAGTACCTGCTGGATCTCGACATCCGCCCGCAGATCCCCGGAGTCGGCGAGATCGTCAACGACTTCAAGGCCGCGCTCGACCCGCTGGAGCTCGCGCTGCAGCAGGAGATCACGGTCACCAAGCAGATCGAGACCCTGGCCCGGACCGCCCGCGACGACGGCGACTACCTCGGCGAGCAGTTCATGCAGTGGTTCCTCAAGGAGCAGGTCGAGGAGGTCGCCGCAATGACGACGCTGGTCAACGTCGCGAAGCGGGCCGGCGACAACCTGTTCCACCTCGAGGACTACCTGGCCCGCGAGACCGTCGGTGACGCGGGTGCCGACCCGACCGCTCCGGCCGTGGCCGGCGGCAAGGTCTGACGGACTGTTCCACCCGGGAGTTTCGGGGCCTCCGTACTGGTACGGCGGCCCGCTCCCCCGCGCGGTTACCAGGAACCGCCGCCTCCACCGCCTCCGCCGCCACCGGAGGACCCTCCGCTGAAGCCGGAGGAGCTACCGCCACCACCACCGCTGCCCGCAGGGGCCGGCGGCGGGTCGAAGGTGTGCGAGACGGTCTGGCTGATGCTGCCGGCCGCGAATCCTGAGGTGTAGTACGACGGCCCGCTGTACCAGTACGGGTCGGCCGGGATGCGTCCCGCCGCGACCAGCTGCGCGCAGACCCGCTGCCACCGGTCGGCCAGGTCGAACGCGATCGCCCAGGGCAGGTACTTGCTGAAGATGTCCTCGCCCTCCTCGAAGCGGAGTTGCTCCGCCTCGGCCGTGGACAGGTACAGCCGGAAGCCGATCAGCTGGTCGGTCACCGCGCGGCCGGCGGCGTTGCGCCGGCCCTTCGCCCGCTGCGCGACAACGGTGCCGATGGCAACGATCACCGCGAGCACCGGCAGGCCGATCACGACCGCGCGGCCCAGACCGCCGGTGGCGGCGCCGACCGCCGTACCGATCACTCCCGCGCCGAAGACCCAGATCCCGATCATCGCGATGCACGCGCACGGGAAGACGCCGGACAGTTGCTTGCCGCGGGCCGCCCACGGCATCCGGGTGTACCAGTCGCGGGCCTTCACCTGCTGGCGCAGCGCGTCGATCATCCCGTCGTGCGCCTGCCGCATCGAGTTGTCGCCGGTCGGGCGGCGTCCGAGCGTGAGCGTGGTGCCGGGCACCAGACCGGGGAACAAGTTCTGCACCAGGACCTGCTCGTGCGGCGCGGTGGCCAGCGCCGGGTTGAGCAGGACGGCCTTCTGCTTCTCGCCGGTGTTGTCGATCCGTACGGCGCCGCGCACCGCGAGGTCGATCAGGGTCGCGGCGGTCTCGGTCGTGTTGGCCTTCGCGTCGATCAGCAGACCGCCCTCGCCGACCGGGATCGGCGGCGGGGAGAACGCGACCGGGATCTGGTCGGTGGTCAGCGTGTCCTTGACCACGGCAACGGTCGCGCCGTTGGGCGGGAACGCGCCGGGCGGCATTCCGGCGTACCGGAGATCGCGGTTTCCGCGTTTCCCGTAGAGGATCGCCGCGGCCAGGCCGGCCAGCGTGACGAGTCCGGCGGTGACGAGGCCGGGGACGTTGATGCCGTTGCGCTCGAGCCAGGCGGGCGGGTCGACGACGATCGGGGTGTCGTTGGCGACGACGCCGGGCTTGATGCCGGCGACGATCGTCAGGCCTTCGTCGCGATCCAGACCGGAGGCGGTGAAGATCCCCTTGCCGCCGGCCACCGACTTGCCGCCGCAGGACTGCTCACTGCCCTGGACGCCGACGAAGCAGTCGACCCGCTGGACGCCCTCGGGCACCTCGACGCTGACGGCGATCTGCCGGAAGGTCGCGTCCCAGCCGGTGCCGGTCGTGTCCCAGTAGAGCTCGCTGTGGTCGTCGAAGTGCCGCAGCGCGCCGCGGACGTCGTACTCGATGACGTACGTCGCCTGGCGGCCCGCGACCGTCTTGTCGGCCGAGCCGATCTTGATCTGGATCGACTGGTCGCGCTGGGTCCGGCTCTTCTCGGTCGTCGTCTCGAACTCGTCCGGCGCTTGGCTGGGACTGCTGACCTTGATGTTGGAGACCTGGTACTCCTGGTCCTTGGAGTCGTCGTCGACCCACGGCTCACGGGTGACGAGGTTGCGGTAGATCCCGTGCCGCCCCGAACTGCCGAAGCTGTAGTCGATCGTCTCCTTGACGTGCAGCACACCGTCGCGTTCGACCGTGTAGTCGATCTGCATCCGGTTGACGACGTCACCGAGGTCGTTCGGTCGGGCATCGGCCGGCAACGCCCACCCGGCCAGAACAAGCCCGGTGAGCAGCGTGACCACAGCGGTCCAGAGTCCCCTTCGCATGCCGCGACAGTACCGAGGTCTCAGTCCACCGGCGTCGCTACACGGCAAGAAGCCTTGGCCTCCCCCACAGTTCACGTCCTCTGTGCCACCTCGGAATGAGCGGATAGGGTCGGTCCATGGCCTCGCCGGCACAGACTCGTCGTCGTAACTGGTGGGCTGTCGCTGGTGCGGTCGTTCTGGTGATCGCGAACGCGGTGTGGGCCCGGCTGTCAGGAAGCTCGGAATGGACGAACCCAGCAATTGTCTTGGCGCCAATTGCTGCGATGATCGGCGCAGCGGCCGGGTGGGGAGCAGCGGTGCTCGCGGAGCGACGTTCCCGCTAGAGCCGGGTCAGGTCAGTTCCCCGCCGCGCCGACGCCGCTAGAGCCGGGTCGGGCCGGTTCCCGGCCGCGCCGACGCCGCTAGAGCCGGGTCGGGCCAGTTCCCGGCCGCGCCGAGCGCCGCCCGCTGTCACGCGGCCGGCCCAACCCCCTCAAGTACCAGCCACCGATCGGGAGCCGGTGCTTGCTGAGGTTGTCCCCCTGTGTCCTCATAGCGATGGGGCTAGAAGCGGTCGAGGCGGCAGCCGGCCAGGGTCTCCTCGGTGGTGCCGTTGACCAGCTCGCTGGCGACCAGGCGGCCGACGCCGGGTGCGAGGGTGACTGCCGCGTGCATGACCGCGACGTACAGACCGGGAACGTCGGCGACCGGTCCGATGATCGGCTCCTCGTCGGCCGGCATGGGACGGTGGCCGACTCGGGCGCTGAGGAGCTCGACGCTCTCGGCGCCGCGGAAGGTGGAGTGGATCGCGGCCAGCGTGCGCTCGGGTGAGTCGGCAGCCGCGATGAGCCGGTCCGGCGCGACCTGCCGAAGATCGAAGTCCTGCGTGTTGACCACCGTGCGGACCAGGCCGGCGGGAGCGCGGAACCGGAAGAGCGTCGCCGGTGACGGCTCGACCGGCACACTCACGCCGATCGACGCGGCCAGCGTGGCTGTCGCGACACCGGCCGAGAGCACGACCGTCGTACCAGTGAGCGGCCCTTCGGCCGTCTCGACTCCGGCGACTCGACCGTCGGCGTCCCGGCGGACACCGCTGACCGGGACGTCCAGGTGCACCTGCGCGCCGTACTCGCGAGCACCGGCGATCAGGTGCTCGGTCAGGCCGACCGGGTCGACGGCGCCTTCGTCGGGTCCCCACACTGCCCACTCCGGTGGCTCCCGCAGGTTGGGCTCGAGCTTCACCGCCGTGGCCGCGTCGACGAGCTGCTGCCCGGGCTTGGTCTGCGGCGCGCTCTCCCCCACGCGCCACGACAACGAGCCGGACCAGGTCACCGGAAGCCCCGGCAGCTCGGCCTCCAGCCGACGGTATTCGTCAGTCGCCATCACCCGAAGGCCGGCGGCGACGCCACTGCCCAACGACGACGCGATCCAGGCGAAGGAGTCCGCCGTCACGCCACCACCTGGCCGTCCGGCGTCGACCAGCGTCACGGCAGCGCCCGCTCTGGCTGCGTGGTAGGCCACCGAGGCACCGACGATGCCGGCGCCGACGACCACGATCTGTGTTCCTGCCGACGAGTTCACCTTGCCTACGGTATGTCCGCAACAGCCCCATCAGCTGCGGGTTTTTCTCCGGCCGCTCTGATCGCGGCCTCGACCAGGTCCGCCGCGGTGGTGTCGCGCGTACGCCGTCCGCGGTCGTAGTACTGCGTCGTCGCGATGCTCGCGTGCCCGACGTCGGCCTGGACGTGCTGGATCCGCGCGTCCTGCTCCAGCGCGATCGTCACGTACGCGTGCCGCAACGCATGCGGATGCACCTTGTCCGCAACGTCTTCCAGCGCCGGACCAGCCTGTACGGCGACCCGCCGCAGCAACGCGTTCACGTCGAACCGCGAGCACCGGGCGCCGTCCCGCGTCGCGATCAGCGGACTCGTCGCCTTCCCGTTGGTCCGCCCGCGGAGCGCCGGGGTGCTCGTCTCCTGCAGCAGATCGCGCTCTCTCAGGTATCTCTCGAGCGCCTCGGCCGCGAGTGTCGTCAGGTACACCTCACGATGGACGCCGCCCTTGCCCAGCACTCGCAGCATCGGCTCGCCGCCGGAGACCACCAGATGCTGGCGATCGAGCCCGACCAACTCCGACACCCGCAGGCCCAGGGTCAGCAACGCGACGACCGCCACCGCGCGGGCGGCGTACAGGTCCTTGAAGCGCGTCCTGTTCGGCAGCTTGGCCGCTGCGTCGAGCAGCGCGTGCAGCTGCCCGGCCGTCAGCCGGATCGTCGGTGAAGCATCCCGCGAGCTGCGGTTGAGCCCGAGCCGCGCCCGGTTCAGTGCTGCCGGGTTCGCCGGTACGACGCCGGTCTCGGTCAGATGCCCGTAGAACGCCGACAACGTACTCAGCATCCGCTGCCGCGTCCGCTTCTCCGCTCCGGCGGCATCCAGCAGGTGCAGCCAGGCCTTCACTTCGCGCCCGGTCGCCGCTCGGGGATCCATCCCTCGCCCAGCGCACCAACGGAACCAGGCCAAGTCGTGCAGCGGGCCTTCCCGCCGCGAACTTGAGCTTCCGGCTCGCGGACTCCCGCTCCCCGGAGGGCTGGTCCCCTCGGCGCTCAGGTCTTCCCCGGCGACCAGGTCCACCCAGGCGATCGGCAGGCCCAGGGCGTAGCCGTACGTCCGTCTCGTTCCGGCGTTCGCGTACTGGCTCAGCCAGTCGGCGACCTGCTCTCTCAGGGTTTCCGGGTCGTCAACTCCCGGCCAGGTTCCTTCCGCGCCAACGATCTGGTCGTTCTCCCCAGCCTCTTCCCGTGCTCGCCGGGCAGCCTCCAGCACGACCAGTAATCCGTCCATGACGCCCATCTTCGCGCCCGGCACAGTCCGCTCCGGCTTCCCACTCCGCAGTCTTCCGAACAGACTCACAAAACACTGGTTTCGCGGTAGTTAGGTTTGGTTTTGGAAACGCCGAACCGGTTTCCGGGTTTTCTAACCTCGAACATCTAGGGTCTGAGCATGATCGTGGACGCCGGAAGATGCGGCTACAGCAAGTGCCGGGCCGAGCTGCCCGCTCCGGGACTCCAGGGCGGACGCCCGCGGACTTTCTGCCGGGAAACCCGCTGGGACGGCGGCCGGACCTGCGCCCAGATGGCCCGTGCGGAGAAGGAAGCCCTGGGCGCGCTGGGCCTGGACGCCGGCAGCAGCACTTTCCGCCTCGACGCCGAACGCCTGCGCGACCAACTGGACGCCGTCCGCGGACCGGTGGAAGCACTCACCACCGCGCTCGAGTCGGTAACCAACCGGTTGGATGTAGTTGAGGCGACAGCTGTGGCTGCGGTGGAGACGGCCAACGCGCAGGTTGCGGAGGCTGAGCAGGCGCGTTTGACCGCAGAGCAGGCGCGCGAGCAGGCCGAGAACAAGACCCGCCAGAGCCAGGCCGCCGCAGAGCGCGCTGCCAAGGATCGGACCGAGGCGGTGGAACGCGCTTCTGCCGCCGCTCGCCAGGCCCTCGACGCGACCGAAGCCCTGGGCGCCGCCCGCCAGCAGGCCGAAGAAGCCGGCAACGCCCGTCGAGCGGCCGAGACCCAGGCGGCCAAAGAAGCAGAACGCGCCGCCGGCACCGACCGTCAGCTCCGGGAGATCGCCATCGCGGCCGAACGCCTGCTGGTGGAACGAGATGCGGCCCGCCGCGAACTCGAGTCCGCGCACCGCGAGGTCGAGTCGGCGCACCGGGAACGCGAGGACATCCGCGCGGAGCGCGACACGCTCAGGACCGACTGCGACCTGCTCAGGACCGATCGCGACCTGCACCGTTCCGAACGCGACACTGCTCGCGAGTCCGAGGCGGCACGTCGTACGGAAGTAGAAGCGGCGAGCGCTGAGCTGCAGACCGTCCAGAACGCGCTCTCCCACCAGGAACAGAAGACGCGAAACTCCGCAGCTCAGGCCGAGGCGTTCGAGCAGCTCATCGCAGCCCACGAAGCCCTTCGCGCCCGCACCGACCAACTCCAGGACCAGGCCACCCGAGCATCGACCGAGCTCGAAGCCGCCAAGGCCCAACTCGCCACCACGACCCGCCTCCACCCGGAGGACCTGCAAACCCTCGTCGCCGCCGTCACCAGCCAACGCTGAGCGACCCTGACCGGCCGGGCCTGCGCGACGTGGATCGCCTGCCGCGGGCTGATGGGCGTCGGCGGATCGCTCGCCACGCCGTCCACCAAGGGGCTCAGCACAGTCGTTCACCTGCGTCCTGTCGCTCCAGGTGGTCACCTCGGTGGGGTTGCCAGTAGCAACTAGGTCAGACGACGGGGATGATCCCGCCGTCGACGCGGAACTGGGCGCCGGTGAGCCACTTGGCGCGGCTGGAGGCGAGGAACGCGATCATCTCCGCGACGTCCTCGGGGTCGCCGGGGCGGCCCATCGGCACGTTCAGGTGGTCCACGATCTGCTGCTTCACGTCGTCGAGGCCGCTGCCCTGCTGGTCGGCCAGCTGCTGCAGGTGGTTCGCGGCGCCTTCGGTCACGACGAAGCCCGGCAGCACGCACACCACGCGCACGCCGTCCTTGCCGACCGCCGTTGCCAGCTCGCGGCTGTAGGCGTTGAGCGCCGCTTTCGCCGCGGCGTACGACGCCTCGGTCGGCTGCGGAAGGTGGCTGGCGATCGAGGAGACATGTACGACGACCCCGGACCCACGCTCGACCATCCCGGGCACCAGCGCGCGGTCGAGCCGGACCGCGCCGAGCAAGTTCATCTCGAGGTCGGCCAGCCAGGACGCGTCGGTCCGCTTGAGCGTCGGCATCGCCGCGCTCGCGGCGCCGGCGTTGTTGACCAGCACGTCGACACCACCGACGCTGTCCGTCACCCGACGGCCGAGCTCGGCCGCGTCCTCCTCGGACCGCAGGTCGGCGGGAATGAAGACCGCCGGCAGATCCTCCGGCGGCGCGGTGCGCGAGGCGGCCAGCACGGTGGCACCGGCCGCGGCGAAGCGTCGCGCGGTCGCCTCTCCCAGTCCCCGGCTCGCACCGGTCACGAGCACGCGCAACCCGGCGAGTCCTTCGTCGGCGAGCATCATCGGACGTCCTCCTTCAGTAAAGTGAACCTGACTCCGGAAACTGTACAGGCTAACCGGAGTCCGACTCACCTTATGGAGGATCCGTGCCCCCAGCCCGTCCGTTGCGCGCCGACGCGCGCCGCAACCGTGAGGCTCTGCTGACCGCGGCGCGGGAGGAGTTCCTGTCCGACGCCGACGCCCAGGTGGACAAGATCGCCCGCCGGGCCGGCGTGGCGGTCGGCACGTTGTACCGGCACTTCGACACCCGCGAAGCGCTCATGGCGGAGGTCTACCGGCAGGAGGTCGCCGACCTCTGCGCCGCTCCCGAGCAACTCCTGGCCGACCGCGCCCCGGACGAAGCCCTGCGCGCGTTCCTGCTGCTGCTCGTGGAGCACGCTGCTGTCGGCCGAGGGATGGGTGAGGTGCTGGAGAGCATCATGGCGACCGACTCACCGGTGTTCGAAGACGCCCGCGACGAGATGGCCCGCGCCCTGGACGAGCTGCTCGCGGCAGGCGTCACGGCCGGACTCGTCCGCGAGGGAGTCAGCGGGCGGATCGTCCTGCGCGCGCTCGGCGGCATCTGCGGGATCCGCGCGGAAGGCTGGAAGGAGGACGCCGTACGCATCGCGAACATCCTCTACGACGGCCTCCGGTACGGCGCTCGCAACAGCTAGCGCCGGCTGCCACGGCTGCCACGGCTGCCACGGCTGCCACGGCACGATACGGATCGAGATCACCACCCGCGGCGAGCGGGCCCACTCGGCGCGGCGCACCGCCAGGGACCGGCGACTCGCCCCCAGGACTCACTGGTCGAAGGCCGCGCGCAGCCGATGGATGCCGTCCTCCAGTTGGGCCGGTCCCGGCGTCGCGACGTAACTCAGGCGGAGATGGGGCGCCGGGGCCTCGGCAGTGAAATAGGCGGCGCCGGCCGTGACGGCGACGCCGTGGCGGAGAGCGGCGGCCGCGAGGGCGCGCTCTTCGATTCCCTCGGGGAGGCGGAGCCAGAGGTGGTAGCCGCCAGGGCGCGGGTTCACCGGGACAACCTCGGGCAACGAGGTCGCCAGCGCGGACAACACCGTCGTACGACGGTCGCGCAGTGCTTCGGCGAGAACGCGCAGATGCCGGGCCCATGCGGGCGATCCGACCAACTCGAGCGCGGTCTCCTGTAGTGGACGCGGGACGAACATCGTGTCGACCGCGTTGATCGCTCGCAACCGCTCGAACGCGGGACCGCGAGCCGTGAGCCCGGCGATCCGCAAGCTCGGCGACGCCGCCTTGGTCAGCGAGCGGACGTGCACGACCACGCCATCGGGATCGTCAGCAGCCAGCGCCGGCGGCAGCGGCGCGGAGTCGGCATGCACGAGCCGCCGCGCGAAGTCGTCCTCGACGACGAAGGCTCCCGCGGACCGCGCGATCTCGACCATCGCCGTACGGCGTTCAGCGCTCAGGCAGCTCCCGGTCGGGTTGTGGAACAGCGGCTGACACACGAACAGCCGGGCCCGCGTCGCCTCGAACGCTTCAGCCAGCAGGTCAGTCCGTACGCCGTCCGCATCCACCGGCACAGGAACCGGCCGCAATCCAGCCGCTCGAGCCACGGCCAGCATTCCCGGATACGTCGGCGACTCCACCAGTACCGGCGAACCGGGTGCAGCCAAGGCCCGGAGAGCGGCAGAGAGCGCGCTCTGACCGCCGCCGGTGATCAGCACATCCGACGCATCGAGCGACCCAGCCGGCCCACCGACGTCCCGCGCGAACCACTCCCGCAACTCGGGCAACCCCTCGACCGGCGGCCGCGCCCAGGTCCCCGGTCGACGCCCGGCCCGCGCCAGCGCCGCAGCCAGCGCCCGCTCCGGCTGCAGCGTCGCGTGCAGGTAGCCGCCGTTGAGGTCGATCACCTCCGCCGGAGGCGGAACGAGCGTCGCCAGCAACCCGGCCGCATCGGCAGCCCGCGGGCCGACGTCGACCGTTGCCGCCGGCGGAGCCGCGCTGAGCGCCACCTCCTGCCACGACACATCCCCCGGTACGACGGTCGCGCGCTTCGCCGCCTTGAAGACACCGGCCCCCGGACGCGAGACAACGAGCCCTTCCGCGACCAGCGTCGAGATCGCCCGGGACACCGTCACCGGACTGACCTGGTAGGTGGTCACCAGCGCCCGGCTCGACGGCAACCTCTGTCCGTCGGAGTAGCGATCGAGCTCGGCGCGCAGCGCCAGCACCATCTTCGACCCGCTGCTACCGTCGTTCATGACAGCACAAGATAGCGCTACTCACTCCCCCGCGATATCAGTTCGCACCGGTACCTTCCTGGCCACGGCGGCCGTTGTCGCCTTCTCGCTCAGCTTCCCCGCCACCGTCTGGGCGCTCGACGGATTCGGCCCGTGGACCGCGACCGGCGTCCGCGCACTGCTCGCCGGAGTCATCTCCGCTGTCTGTCTGTACGCCGCCCGCGTGCCACTGCCCGACCGCCGTCACTGGGCCGGCCTGCTCACCGTCGCCGGCGGCTGCGTCATCGGCTTCCCGCTGCTCACCACGCTCGCACTCCAGACCTCCACGACCGCACACTCCGCCGTGGTCATCGGCATCCTTCCGCTGGCGACCGTTGTGATCTCATCGCTGGCCACCAACCACCGCCCGTCACGGACGTTCTGGACCGCAGCAACCCTCGGCGCCGTGACCGTCGCCGCGTTCACCCTCCAGCAGAGCCACGGCCGACCGACCGTCGCCGATCTCTACCTGTTCGGCGCGCTGATCGTCTGCGGCGCCGGCTACGCCGAAGGCGGCAGGCTCGCCTCGGCGATGCCCGGCTGGCAGGTGATCGCGTGGGCCGTCGTCGCCGCCCTCCCGGTCTCCATCATCGTCACCGCGCTCGCGATCCCGCACGAGCCGATCCACCTGACCACCAAGGCCGTTGCCGGCATGAGCTACATCGCGGCGGTCTCCCAGTTCGGTGCCTTCGTGGTCTGGTACCGCGGGATGGCCGCGATCGGCGTACCGAAGGCCAGTCAGCTCCAGCTCGCCCAGCCGCTGATCACCTTGGTCTGGTCGGTGCTGCTGATGGGCGAGCACCTACCGGTTCTGGCGCCGGTCGCGGCGGTCGCCGTACTGGCCTGCATCGCCGCGACCCAGCGGGCCCGGGCCTGAGCGCCGGGAGGTCTTGTGCTGAGGCGGTGCTTCGGGGAATGGTGGGCGAACAGGAGGAAACGTCATGGCAGACAAGGCGAACACTTCCCAACGCGCGCCGGGTGCGGACAGCCCCGCCGCCATTCGCAACGTCGTGCTCGTCGGCCCGTCCGGGGCGGGCAAGACCACTCTCGTCGAGGCGCTGCTGGTCGCCTCCGGGGTGCTGACCAGAGCCGGCACAGTCGTCGACGGGACGACGGTGTGCGACTGCGACGACTCCGAGATCCGGCAGCAACGGTCGGTCGGTCTCGCGCTCGCCCCGCTCCTGCACAACGGCGTGAAGCTGAACCTGATCGACACCCCCGGGTACGCCGACTTCGTGGGTGAACTCCGGGCTGGGCTGCGCGCCGCGGACTGCGCGCTGTTCGTGATCCCGGCCAACGAGGGCGTCGACGAACCGACCAAGGCTCTGTGGCAGGAGTGCGACCACGTCGGCATGCCCCGCGCGGTCGTGATCACCAAGCTCGACCATGCCCGGGCGAACTACGAGAACGCGCTCTCCGCCGCTCAGCACGCGTTCGGCGACAAGGTTCTGCCGCTCTACCTCCCGGCCGGCCGCGGCGTGATCGGGCTGCTCTCGCAGACGCACTACGAGTACGCCGACGGCAAGCGTACGACGCATCCACCGGAGGCGTCGTACGAGGAGCTGATCGAGGAGCACCGGGGCACGCTGATCGAGGGGATCATCGAGGAGTCCGAGGACGAGTCGCTGATGGAGCGCTATCTCGGCGGCGAGGAGATCGGCCAGGACGTGCTGGTCGAGGACCTGGAACGCGCGGTCGCGCGCGGGTCGTTCTTCCCCGCGATCCCGGTCTGCAGCGGCACCGGTGTCGGCACACTCGAGCTGCTGGAGATCGCGACCAGCGGATTCCCGTCGCCGCCGGAGCACCAGCTGCCCGAGGTGTTCACGCCGCACGGCGTCGCGAAGGGCAAGCTGACCTGCGATCCCGCCGGGCCGTTGCTCGCCGAGGTGGTGAAGACGACCTCGGACCCGTACGTCGGCAGGGTGAGCCTGGTGCGGGTGTTCTCCGGCACCATCAGGCCCGACACGACGGTTCACGTGTCGGGCCATTTCACGTCCTTCTTCGGCGCGGCCAACAGCCACGCCGACCACGACGAGGACGAACGGATCGGCACGCTGTCGTTCCCGCTCGGCAAGCAGCAGCGCCCGGCGTCGGCCGTCGTCGCCGGTGACCTGTGCGCGATCGGCCGGCTGACCCGCGCGGAGACCGGGGACACGCTGTCCGACAAGGGCGACCCGCTGGTGCTCAAGCCCTGGACGATGCCCGAACCGCTGCTGCCGATCGCCGTCCAGGCCCGCGCGAAGACCGACGAGGACAAGCTGTCGGGTGGGCTGCAACGGCTCGCGGCCGAGGACCCGACGCTGCGGATCGAGCAGAACCCGGAGACCCACCAGATCGTGCTGTGGTGCATGGGCGAGGCGCACTCGGACGTCGTACTGGATGCTCTGGCCAACCGGTACGGTGTCTCGGTGGACACCGTCGAGCTGCGGGTCCCGCTGCGCGAGACGTTCGGCGGCAAGGCCAAGGGCCACGGGCGGCATGTCAAGCAGTCCGGCGGGCACGGCCAGTACGCCGTCTGCGACATCGAGGTCGAGCCGCATCCCGAGGGCACCGAGTTCGAGTTCGTCGACAAGGTCGTCGGCGGGTCGGTGCCACGGCAGTTCATCCCGAGCGTGGAGAAGGGGATCCGGGCGCAGATGGAGAAGGGGGTCGGCGCCGGCTACCCGATGGTCGGCATCCGGGTGACGCTGCTCGACGGGAAGGCGCACAGCGTCGACTCGTCCGACATGGCGTTCCAGATGGCCGGTGGGCTGGCGCTGCGCGAAGCGGCGAACGCGACGAAGGTGAACCTGCTCGAACCGGTCGACCTGGTGTCGGTGCTGGTGCCCGACGAACTTGTCGGCGCGGTGATGAGCGATCTGTCCGGCCGGCGCGGAAAGCTGCTCGGGACCGACAAGGTCGGCGACGACCGGACGCTGGTGAAGGCCGAGGTGCCGCAGGTGGAGATCATCCGGTACGCGATCGACCTGCGCTCGCTGTCCCACGGCGCGGCGTCGTTCACCCGTTCGTTCGCGCGGTACGAAGCCATGCCGGATTCGGCGGCCTCGAAGATGAAGGTCTAGGAGAGCCGGCGCCGGACGTCCTTGGACTTCAGGTACGCCGCCGCGTCGTCGTACCGCTCGGACTGGTTCGCGAACTCGATGTACGACCGCACCCGGTGCAGCCAGTCCAGCGTCGACGGCTTCACCGCGGGGAGCGCCTTCTCCAAGTGCTGCATCGCCAGCGGCGGCTCACCGCCGGTCGCCAGCGCTTCGTCGATCACCGCGTCCACGCCCCGCTCGACCAGCGCCCGCAGGTCCGCACCGCTGAACATCGGCGTCCGCGCTGCGAGGTTCTTCAGGTCCAGCCCCGCCGACGGCACGTCCTTCAGTACGACGGACAGGATGTCGGCCCGCGCCGGCTCGTCCGGCGGCGGAACGAAGATCACCCGGTCGAACCGTCCCGGCCGCAGCATCGCCTCATCGACGTCCCACGGCGCGTTCGTCGCGGCCATCACCAGCAGCCCGCTGTTGTCCGAGCCGATCGCGTCCAGCTCCTGCAGCAGGACGTCGACCAGCCGGCGGGCCTCGGACCCGCCGTGCTTGTGCCGCGCGAACGCCAGCGCGTCGAGCTCGTCCAGGAACAGCACGCACGGCGAGTTCGCCCGGGCGCGCTCGAAGGCGGCGTGCAGGTTTCGCTCGGACACGCCGAGGTAGGGGTCCATCACGTCCTCGATCCGGACGTTGACGAACGGCAGCCCGCACTCCCCCGCCGTCGCCCGCGCGAGCAGCGTCTTGCCGCAGCCGGGCGGACCGTAGAGCATCACGCCGCCGCCGGAGCGCCGGCCGTACTTCTCGTACAGCTCGGGGCGGCTCAGCGGCAGGATCACCATCCGGTGGATCACCCGCTTGATCTCGTCCATGCCGCCGACCTGGTCGAAGGTCGTCGCCTCCTTCGGCGCGGCTGTGTCGAAACCGTCCTCGGTCTCTTCCGGCCCGACCTTCACCTTCACGCCGGTCCGGGTCGCGATCATGTCGTCGACGAGCTGCTGCAGCCGGCCGGTGCCCTCGACGACCCCCGCCTGGCGGGCGGCTTCGAGGCAGTTGCGCAGCAGCGCGAGCCGCCCGTTCGCGGCCGCGAGCTCGCCGACCGCGACCAGCTGGTCCTCGGGGAGACCCTGCTGATCCAGCAGTACGACGTACTGGTCGAGCGCGGCCTCGGTCTCCTCGGCAGCGACCAGCGTCTCGGCCAGGACCAGCCGCAGCAGGACGTCGTCGGGGTTGGCCTCGACCGCCTTGCGCAGCGCGGAGATCCGGTCGTTCGTCATCGTCCCCAGTTCCGGTTGAGCCAGCGGCGCAGCAACGGCGGTGCCACCCACGAGTAGATGCAGAAGCCGAACCAGGCGATGGCCGCGACCGCGGCGAGCGGCCGCAGACCGGCCAGGCGCAGACCGTAGATGACGGCGACCGCGGCGATCCAGACCACGAGCGGGTTGAACCGCTGGAACGGGCGGAGCGGGCGCATCAGCGGGTGACTCGCCAGGCGGGCCTCGCGAGCGGCCTCGCGCAGGTCGGCGTCGCCGGGATCGGAGGCGGCCGCGGACGCGAGTGAGCGGTACCCGGTGTTCGCGTCGCCGGTCAGCATCGCCGACGTCCCGTGCAGCGCGCGGGCGCCGGGGTCGTCGGGATCGTGCGAGAGCGCTTTCTGCGAGTGCCGGTGCATGTCGCGATCCTTGCCCAGGGCAAACGCCACCTGGGCGCGGGCGGCCGAGATCTGCGGGCTCTCGGGCGCTTGCGAGGCCGCGCGCTCGACCAGGGCACCGGCCTTCTCGGCCTGCCCGGCCGACAGGCAGACCATCGCGTAGCCGAGCAGGAGGTCGGGATCGTTCGGGTCGAGGCTGAGCCCTTGCAGGAGCGCGGCCTCGGCCTCGGGCAGACGGCCTTCCGCGCGGAGTGCGGCGGCCAGGATCTGCAGCAGCGGGAGGAACGGACCATGATGGCTCAGGCCGTCACGCAGTACGTCGATCGCTTCGCTGTTGCGGTCCAGCGCGTGCAGCGCCGCGCCGCGGAACAGGTACGCGCGGTAGTCGATCGCGGCGTCGCCCCAGAGTCCTTGGAGCTCGTCGAGAGCGCGTTCCGGGTGGCCGATCTGGAGCCAGTGGCCGGCCATCTGCAGGCGGGCCTCGGTCGGTTCGCTCACCACGCCACCGCCAGAGCGGCGAGCAGGACGAGCTCCACCAGACCGAGCCCGATCACCGCGGCGATCCCCGGTCCCCAGAGCGACTTGTAGTCGGTGCCACGGAGCTGGAACGCGCGATCCATCGGCCGCTGGATCCGGAGCTGCGCCAGGCAGCAGACGACGGCCACGATCCGAGTGGCGACCCGCAGACCGCTGCTCGCGTCGTCGTCGGTCAGGAACACGACGACCGCCGCCGACACCACCAGCGCGACCACGCCGACCGCGAGGATCTGCCGCTGCCGGGACGCGTCCAGCCCGAGCCGGCGCGCGTTGAGAAAGGCGATCAGCGTCACCGCGAGCACGCCGCCGAAGAACGCGACGTACGCCTGCGACATCAACCGCCACGGCCGCACCGACAGATCCACGTTCGCCGTGATCGTCGGCCGCAACAGCTCGTCCGCCATCCCGTCCCCTCCTAGGCCTCACACCACCAGGTCAGCCCGGCCCGCGCAGTCTAAGCCAGCCCGAGTCCGCCTGTCCGCACGCTCTAGGGTGGGGACATGACCGAGAACTGTCTTTTCTGCGGGATCGTCGCGGGGTCGATCCCGTCGCAGCAGGTGGCCGAGAACGAGCGGGCGCTCGCGTTCATGGACATCAACCCGGCGACGCGCGGGCACCTGCTGGTCGTACCGCGGGCGCACTCGACCGACCTGCGCGAGACGTCCGCCGAGGACCTGACCGCCGCGACCCTGCTCGCGCAGTCGCTCGTCAGCCGCGTGATCGAGCGGCTCGACGCCGACGGCGCGAACCTGCTGAGCTGCATCGGCGCCGACGCGTGGCAGAGCGTGTTCCACACCCACCTGCACGTCGTACCGCGGTACAAGGACGACCCGCTGCGGCTGCCCTGGCACCCGGCTCCGGGCGACGTGAACGTCATCGCGGAGACGGCGGCCGAACTCCGGCTGTAACGCTTCCGGGGGTTGCTGACACTGACCGGGTGACAGCAATCTCTCGAGGGAGTGTCATGCCGACCGCAGTTCTGAATCCACCGACCCGTCCCGCGGTCTCTTTCCGGCGGCTGGTCCCGCTGCGCTGGATGGCGTTCCTGCAGGGGGTCGCGTTCTGGGTCCCGGTCGAGAAGCTGTTCATGACCGAGATCGGGTTCGAGGCGGCGACGATCGGCGTGATGGCCGCGGCGTACGCCGCTCTGGTGCCGGTCGCGGAGGTGCTGTCCGGCGTACTGGCTGATCGGTGGTCGCGCCGCGGCGTGCTGGTGCTGGCCGCTCTCGCACTGCTCGTCGCCGTCGCCATCGGCGCGCTCAGCCAGAACGTCGTCACCTACATCGTCGCGGCGCTGGTCCTCGGCCTGTACTTCGCGCTGTACTCCGGCACGGTCGAGGCGGTCGTCTACGACACCGTGCTCGAGGAGAGCGGCACCAGTACGGCGTACGAGCGGGAGATCGGCCGGATCCGCCTGATCGAGAGCGCCGCTTTGGTGACGAGCGCGCTGGCCGGCGGCTGGATCGCGGCCGCTTCGTCGACCCGGCTGACCTACTTCGTCACGCTGCCGTTCGTGATCGCGTCGCTGATCGCGCTCTCCCGGTTCCGCGAACCGCGGCTGCACGAGGCGGGTGAGCGCTCTCCGCTGCGCGAGCACCTCCGGACGACGGCCCGCGCGATCCTGCACCGCGGGCGGCTGGTCCCGATCGCGGCGGCTGCGGTGACGGCGGCGTTGATCCTGCAGGCGATGTACGAGTTCGGGCCGCTGTGGCTGATCGAACTGGAGGCGCCGGCCGGGTTTTACGGGCCGTTCTGGGCCGGTGTCGTCGGCGCGCTCGGGCTGGGCGGGCTGCTGGCCGGGCGGCTGCACCTGCACCGACGCTTGCCGGTGGCAACCGTCGTCCTGGTGATGCTGGGGTGCGCCGGCGTGCTGCTGACGAGCGGGAGTCTGGCTGTGGTGACCATCGCTGTTGTCATGATGACCCTGCTGGTCGTGGTGATCGGAATCCATGTCAGCCACCTCGTGCACGACGCTGTCGACTCGACCATCCGGACCGGCGTCGCGTCGGGGATCAGCGCGGTGTCGTGGATCCTGTTCACGCCGTTCGCGCTCGGCTTCGGGGCTGTCACGCAGAAGGCCGACGTGTACGCCGCGGGGTGGTTGCTGGCGGGCGCGGTGGTTTTCGCGGGTGCCGCGCTGCTGTGGGTTCTCGTCCGGCCGGTTCGCTCACTAGCCTGAGTCGATGGACGACCTGCCCGTGGACAAGGTGCTGGTACGCCGGCTGTGCGACCGCGACGAGAGCGCTTTCGCTCTCGTTCTCGACCGCTGGTCCGGCGGCATGCTGCGCCTGGCGCGAAGCTACGTGTCCACCGAGGCGTCGGCCGCCGAGGTCGTCCAGGAGACCTGGCTCGCGGTCATCGAGGGCATCGACCGCTTCGAGGGCCGGTCGTCGCTGCGGACGTGGGTCTACCGGATCCTCACCAACACCGCGCAGCGCCGGGGCAGCCGGGAGCACCAGATGGTTCCGAGCGACGAGCTTGGGCAACCGACCGTCGATCCGCAGCGGTTCCAGTCGGAAGGGCAGCCGTTCCCGGGGCACTGGTGGGAGCCTCCCCCGGTCTGGCCCGAGCCGGAGGGCGGGGTGCTGACGGACGAGGTGCGCGGGTTGCTGGTCGCGGCGCTCGAGGAGTTGCCCGAGCGTCAGCGGGTGGTGATCGCGTTGCGGGACGCCGAGGGCTGGCCGGCCGACGAAGTGTGCGAGCTGCTCGACATCACCGCCGCGAACCAGCGCGTGCTGCTGCACCGCGCTCGCGCGTTCGTCCGCGCGAAGCTGGAGACGTACTACACCCAGGAGGAGACCTCGTGAACGAACTCGAGTGCCGGCAGTTCGTCGAGCAGGTGACGGCGTACCTGGAACGCGCGCTGACTCCCGCCGAGGAGCAGGCCTTCGTCGACCACCTCACCGAGTGCGACGGCTGCGAGCGCTACCTCGACCAGGTCCGGCAGACCGCCCGGGCCTTGGACGCGCTTCCCACCGATGCCCTGTCCCCCGAGTCCCGCACGGCGCTCCTGAACACCTTCCGCGACCGCCCGAGCTAACCCGTGCTCCCGGATGTCGAGGACGCCGCGGCGGCTTCGTCCCAGGGGTGAGAGCGGCCACACGGGCCGCACGACCAGCAAGGAGAACCACCTTGACGCTTCAGGGCATGGACAACGTCGGCATCGTCGTCGACGACCTGGACGCAGCCGTCGCCTTCTTCGCCGAGCTCGGGCTGGAGCTGGAGGGCAAGGCGGAGGTCAGCGGACCTTTCGCCGACCAGTCCGTCGGACTCGACGGCGTCCGGTGCGCGATCGCGATGATGCGGGCGCCGGACGGCTCCGGCCGGCTCGAGCTGGCGCAGTACCTCAATCCCGCGGCGCTGCCCGCGACACCGGAGAACCCGCCGCACAACATCGTCGGCATGCACCGGGTGATGTTCCGCGTCGAGGGCATCGAGGACGTAGTCGAGCGCCTGCGCGCCCACGGCGGTGAGCTCGTCGGGGAGATCGCGGTGTACGAGGACACCATCCGGCTGTGCTACCTGCGCGGTCCCGCCGGGACCTTCGTCGGCCTGGCCGACTACGGCAGGACCAGCTCGTAGCCGGCGAGGAACGGGGCTGGTGCGCGACGAGCTCGTGGACGGCGAGGAACTCGGCTACCTCGCGACCAGCTCGTAGACCGCGAGGATCTCGTCGGTGAGGGTCGACCAGTCGTACCGGCGTACGGCGGTCAGGCCGGCCTCACGGAGCTTGTCGCGTTCGTCGGGCGACGCGAGCAGGCGCAGGCAGGTGGCGACGAGCGCGTCCGGCGACCCCGGCTCGAAGAGCTCGCCGAGACGGCCGCCGTCCAGGACCTGGTGGAAGGCGGTGAAGTCGCTGGCCACGACCGGTGCGCCCGCGGCCATCGCCTCCAGCAGGACGATCCCGAAGCTCTCGCCGCCGAGGTGCGGCGCGACGAACAGGTCCGACCCGGCCAGCATGTCCGCACGCGCCTCGTCGTCGATCGCGCCGAGGAAGAGCACGTTGTCGCGGCAGTACGGCGGCAGAGAGCGCCGCGCCTCCTCGCCCTGACCGGTCCCGGCGATCAGCACCTTCAGCCCGCGCCGCTGGGTCACGAGCGCGGGGACCGCGGCGAGCAGAACGGCCAGGCCCTTGCGCGGTTCGTCCATCCGGCCGATGAAGCTGATCGTGCCGTCGTCGCCGCGCCACTCGGGCCGGACGCGGCCCGCGAAGCGGTCGACGTACAGGCCGTTGGGGATCACCACCGCCTCGCCGCCGATGTGCTGGACCATCATCGAGCGGGCGTTCTCCGACACCGCGATCCGCGCGTCGAGCTTCTCCAGCGCCGGCCGGAGCAGCCCGGACGCGGCACTCATCGCGCGAGAGCGGACCTGCCAGGTGTGGAACGTCGCGACGAACGGACCGTCACCGGCCCACAGCGCGAGGATCGAGGCGCTGGGGGTAGTCGGTTCGTGCACGTGGACGACGTCGAAGTGGCCGTCGGCGAGCCAGTTCCGGACCCGCGCCGCTGTGCGTGGGCCGAAGGTGACGCGGGCGACGGAACCGTTGTAGGGGACGCCGACGGCGTGACCGGCCGAGACGACGTACGGCGGTGCTTGGTCGTCGTCGACCGGGGCGAGGACCGAGACCTGGTGACCACGGGCGAGCAGCGCTTCGGCGAGATCGCGGACGTGGTTCTGGACGCCGCCCGGCGTGCCGAGGGAGTAGGGGCAGACGATGCCGATCCTCACGACAGGCCCTCCGAGCCGCCGGCGGGACGGGCGGCGGCATGACGAGCGCTGGCGCGACGGACGTCGGCGGGACGGACCTTGGCGGGACAGGCGGTGGCGGGACGGACGTCGGCGGGGAGCGTGAGCATCGTGCGGGTCCGGTCAGTCCACGAAGATGCGTTGCAGCATGTGCCAGTCCTGCGGGTGTGCGGCGATGCCCTCGGCGAACGCGTCGGCGCAGCGCTGGGTCATCGCGGCTGGACCGCCGTCGCGCGGGATCGGCGGGTGGAAGGTGATCACGAGGTCGGGGCCGTCGTAGTGGAGCGTCGCGGGGATCAGCGGTGCGCCGGTCCGGACGCTCAGCGCGGCAGGCCCCGCGGGCATCCGGGACTTGCGGCCGAAGAACTCGACGGGCACGCCGCGCTCCGACAGATCCCGATCGGCGACCAGGCAGACGAACCCACCCGCGCGAAGACGCTCGGCCAGTACGCCGAACACGTGCTCGTCGCTGCCGGTCAGCGGAAGCACCTCCATGCCGAGCTTCGCCCGGTACGCGACGAACCGGTCGAACAGCGACTCCGGCTTCAACCGCTCGGCGACGGTCGACACCGGCATACCGGTCCGGCCCGCCCAGGCGCCGGCGTGGTCGTAGTTCGCGAGATGCGGGAGCGCGCAGATGACGCCCTTGCCGGCAGCGTGCGCGTCGCGGAGACGTTCCTCGTTGACCGTGCGAACCCGACCGACGATCCGCTCGTCGGACCACTCAGGCAGCCGGAACGCCTCCTGCCAGTAGCGCAGGTACGACCGCATCCCGGCGCTGACGAGACCGTCGAGCTCGTCAGCTGACGCATCGGGCCGGACGACCGCCAGGTTGCCGCGCAGGCGTCGTACGCCGCCGCCGTCCCGCCGTACGACGAAGTCGGCGACCCGCGTGAACACCCACGTCACCACCGACTCCGGCAGGCGCCGAACCAGAGCCCAAGCCAACGCGAAAGCCAGGTCAACCGCCCGCTGGCGCACCCCGTCCACGACTCACCGACTCGACGAAGAACCGGGCTGCTCAGGCCGCTCCGGCCCAGCCCCAGGAGCCGCCCCACCGGGAGCACCCGCTCCACCCTCCGGACCGCCCGTGCCGCCCGCCGGGCTGCCGCCTCCACCCGTCGGACCGCCCGCGGAGCCGCCAATGCCGCCTGCAGGGCTGCTGCCTCCACCCGCGGGGCTGCCCATGCCGCCCGCGGGGTTGCCCGTTCCGCCCGCCGGGGAGTGGCCACCCGCGCCAGCCTCCGGCGCGCTTGCTCCCGGAGTGCCCTCGCCGGGACTGCTCGCTCCTGGCCCACCGGCCGAGGCGCCCGTGCCTGAGCCCGTCGGGTTCTCCGACCCAGCAGCGGCCGCGCCCGGCGTACCGGCACCCGCAGCCCTGGCACCCGGCGTACCGGCTCCCGCGGGCCCGGCGCCCGGCGTACCGGCGGCCGTGGCACCCGGCGTACCGGCTCCCGCGGGCCCGGCGCCCGGCGTACCGGCGGCCGTGGCACCCGGCGTGCCGGCTCCGGCAGGCCCGGCACCCGGCGTACCGGCGCCTGCGGCCCCCGGCGTACCGGCGGCCGCCGTGTTCGGCGTACCCAGGCCCGCGTTGGCTGGGTCGGCGAGGACCTGTTTGCGGACTGAGAGGGTGCGTTGGACGACGGTGATCGTGCTGGCGATGGCCAGTGCCCACAGGATGATCTTCAGCAGGATCGGCAGGTTCAGGGCGTCGGAGAAGAAGCCGACGACGAGGACCGCGACCAGTCGGTCGGAGCGCTCGGCGAGGCCGCCGCTGGCGTGCAGGCCGAGGCTTTCGGCCTTGGCCCGCGCGTACGACGTCGTCGCGCCCATCACCAGCGCCCACAGCGTCACGGCCGCCATCAGTGTCGAGTCGCCGGCCTCGGAGTTGGCGTAGAACAGGACCAGCCCACCGAAGATGGCGCCGTCGCCGAGCCGGTCGAGGGTGGAGTCCAGGTAGGAGCCCCACTTCGACGACGTGCCCGACGTGCGGGCCATGTAGCCGTCGATCAGGTCGGAGAACACGAACAGCGTGATCACCACGGCGCCCAGCCAGATGTGGCCGCGCGGGAAGAACACCAGCGCGCCCGCGCACACGCCGATGGTGCCGACCAGGGTGACCGCGTCCGGGCTCACCCCGAGCCGCAGCAGAAGGTTGGCGATCGGCGAGATCACCTTGGTCCAGAACTGCCGGAATCTGTTAAGCATGGCGACGCGATCGTAGTCCAGCCCGAACACCATCGGGTGACAGGAACACCCCGGGACCGGATTCAGCCGCTCCGGCAGCACTGGCGAACCCCCACCGCGGAGGCGCACCATGGGCTCAGCCGGCCTCGTCCCCGGCTGCGGAGGCCTCCATGCCCACAGCCCGACCGGTACTCAGCCTGATCGTGTCCGTGGTGCTGCTCGCCGGGTGCTCGGTCGCGCACCGGGCGAACGAGAAGCCGCTCGAACCACCCCGGCCGGTCGCCCCGATCCCGACCGTGATCGCCCCACCCCAGCCCGAAGGCGTCGACGGCACCGTCGGCCAACCCGGCAACCACGCCTGTACGGCGGTGACCGGCCCCGACAATCTCGTCAAGCGGCCGAGCAGCCAGTGGATCGCCAAGCCGTTCGGCTGGAACGACGGCGGCCTGCCCGCGTTCGACCTGTGCACGCTCGTCGTCGGCGGTCAGCCCGCGGTCATCGGCGTCAGCTCACTCGCGGCGCCTCCCGGCACTCTCGAACGTGTCGCGAACACGCTCGGCATGTACGAGCCGGCCGAGAAACTCGGCGGCGCGGCCCGCGATCTCGGTCCCGGCGCCCGGACGAGCGGCACCGGCATCGTCTTCGAGGCCGCCCAGCGGATCGTCCGCGTCACGACGACCTCCGGACTGCTCGACGGCGAGCTCCTCCGGGTCGCCGTGTCCGTCCGCAACGCCGTACCGCGGGTGATCCGCCCGGCCCGCCAGTCCGATTCCGCGTGCCAGGTGTCCAACGCGATGGCCGAACGGTTCATCGGCGTCCTGGTCCAGCTCCGCCGCGACTACCGGATGAACGGCGCGCTGACCTGCATCTGGGGAACCACCGAGGCCACGGTCGCGATCGTCGAGTCCCTGCACGCCGACTCGATCCCGGAAGCGCGCCAGACTCCCCCACCCCGCCCGGCCCCGATCGGCCGCCCCGGCTACTACCTGCCCGACCAGGGCGAACTCGTCTTCCGCAAAGGCCGACGAGTCGTCCGCGTCAGCGCCCTCACCGACCCGCCCCGCGAAATCCCGCTCGAGTCCCTGCTCGACATCGTCGAGCCACTCCTCCCGCTCTTCCTCCGCTGAGTCGTTCCGGAGGCGCGCGGGTCTAGCCCGTCGGCCAGTTCTTCGCGAGCAGCGACCGGGTGTCGGCCAGGAGCTGCGGCAGCACCTTGGTCTGGCCGATCACCGGCATGAAGTTCGTGTCGCCGCCCCAGCGTGGGACCACGTGCTGATGCAGGTGGGCGGCGATGCCGGCGCCGGCGATCTCGCCCTGGTTCATGCCGATGTTGAAGCCGTGCGCCGCCGACACCTCGCGGACCGCGACCATCGCCTCCTGCGTGAGGCGAGCAACGTCGGCGACCTCCGCAGGGGTCAGCTCGGTGTAGTCCGCGACGTGCCGGTACGGGACGACCATCAGGTGCCCTGGGTTGTACGGATACAGATTCAGTACGGCGTACGCCGCCTCGGCCCGCTGCACGATCAGCCCGTCCGCATCCGGCAGCGCCGGGATCCGGCAGAACGGGCAAGACCCGGCGGCGTCGCTCGTCGGCTTGTTCTCCCCCGCGATGTACGCCATCCGGTGCGGCGTCCACAGCCGCAGGAACGGGTCGGCGTCGCCGACTCCGTCCTGCTGCACCACGTCCTCGGGCTCGTACGGCGAACCGGGCGGCTGGTCCGTCATACCTGGATGCGCTTCTGGACCGACTCGACGATCTCGGTGATCGCGTCGGCGATCGGGATGCCGTTCTTCTGGGAGCCGTCGCGGTAGCGGAACGAGACCGAGCGCGCGGCCATGTCCTCGTCGCCGGCGATCAGCATGAACGGCACCTTGGCCTTCTGGGCGTTGCGGATCTTCTTCTGCATCCGGTCGTCGGAAGCGTCGACCTCGATCCGGATCCCCTGCGCCTTGAGCTGCTGCGCGACCTCGAACAGGTAGTCGACGTGCCCGTCGGTGATCGGGATGCCGATCACCTGGACCGGCGCCAGCCACGGCGGGAAGACCCCGGCGTAGTGCTCGGTCAGGACGGCGACGAACCGCTCGATCGAACCGAACAGCGCCCGGTGGATCATCACCGGCCGCTGCCGGGATCCGTCGGGGGCCGTGTACTCCAGCTCGAAGCGCTCCGGCAGGTTGAAGTCCAGCTGGATCGTCGACATCTGCCAGGTCCGGCCGATCGCGTCGCGCGCCTGGACCGAGATCTTCGGCCCGTAGAACGCCGCGCCGCCCGGGTCCGGCACCAGCTCGAGGCCGGACGACTCGGCGACCTCCCGCAGCGTCTCGGTCGCCTCTTCCCAGACCTCGTCGGACCCGACGAACTTCTCCGGGTTCTTCGTCGACAGCTCGAGGTAGAAGTCGTCCAGGCCGTAGTCGGCCAGCAGCCCGAGCACGAAGGTGAGCAGGTTCTTCAGCTCGTCGCGCATCTGCTCGCGGGTGCAGTAGATGTGCGCGTCGTCCTGCGTGAAGCCGCGGGCCCGCGTCATCCCGTGGATCACGCCGGACTTCTCCAGCCGGTACACCGTGCCGAACTCGAACAGCCGCATCGGGAGCTCGCGGTACGACCGGCCGCGGGCGTCGAAGATCAGGTTGTGCATCGGGCAGTTCATCGGCTTGAGGTAGTAGTCCTGGCCCTGCTTGCGGATCTCGCCGTCCGGCCCGCGCTCCTCGTCCAGGTGCATCGGCGGGTACATGCCGTCGGAGTACCAGTCCAGGTGGCCTGAGGTCTCGAACAGCTGCGCCTTGGTGATGTGCGGCGAGTAGACGAACTCGTAGCCGTCCTCGACGTGCCGCTGGCGGGAGTAGTCCTCCATCACCTTGCGCAGCACGCCGCCCTTGGGGTGGAACACGGCCAGCCCGGAGCCGATTTCGTCGGGGAAGCTGAACAGGTCCAGCTCGGTCCCGAGCTTGCGGTGGTCGCGCTTGGCGGCCTCCTCCAGGCGGTGCAGGTACGCCTTCAGCTCGTCGCGCGACTCCCACGCCGTGCCGTAGATGCGCTGCAGCTGCGGGTTCTTCTCGCTCCCCCGCCAGTACGCCGCCGCCGTCCGCATCAGCTTGAAGTTGCCCAGGTACCCGGTCGCCGGCACGTGCGGCCCGCGGCACAAGTCCTTCCAGGCGACGCTGTCGTCGCGCCGGACGTTGTCGTAGATGGTCAGCTCGCCGCCTCCGACCTCGACCGAGGCACCCTCGGCGGCGTCGGCCGCGGAGCCCTTGATCCCGATCAGCTCGAGCTTGTACGGCTCCGCGGCCAGCTCGGTGCGCGCGTCGTCGTCGGAGACCACCCGGCGGGCGAACCGCTGCCGCTCCTTGATGATCTGCTGCATCTTCTTCTCCAGCGCCCCCAGGTCCTCGGGGGTGAACGGAGTCGGGACGTCGAAGTCGTAGTAGAAGCCGTTCTCCACCGGCGGCCCGATGCCCAGCTTCGCCGCCGGGAACAGCTCCTGCACCGCCTGCGCCAGCACGTGCGCGGTCGAGTGCCGGATGATCGCGCGCCCGTCGTCCGACCCGGCCCTGACCGGCTCGATCTCGTCACCGTCGGCGACGACCCGGGACAGGTCCCGCAGCTCACCGTTGACCCGAGCGGCGATGGCGGAGCGGTCCTGGCCGAACAGCTCGGCGAACAGCTCCCCGATCGTCGTCGTCTCGGTCACGCTCCGCTCAGCCTCGCCCTCGACGCCGATCAGATGGACCTTGACTTCCGGCACGTTGCTCTCCTCGGGTCTGCGCGATCGGCCGGGATGCCGGTCACGCAGTGATGGTATCGACTTCGCTCCCCGCACCTCACACGCCATCCACAGGCCCTGCCGGGATCCCCCGGTAGTAGCCCGGACCTGACGAAAGTCGGGGGTCCCTCCAGCCGTTGGTCCGATGTGCCCGCCCGCGGAGATTTCTAGGTTTGAACCACACTCCAGGAACCGGAAGGGCATCCGTGATCACCCTCGCAGGACTCACCAAGCGCTACGGCGGAACGACCGCCGTCGACGCGCTCGACCTGACCATCTCGCCGGGCCGGGTGACGGGCTTCCTCGGCCCGAACGGCGCCGGCAAGTCCACCACGATGCGGATGATCCTCGGCCTCGACCGCCCCACCGCCGGCCAGGCGCTGGTCGACGGCCGCCCGTACGCCGACTGGCCGATCCCGCTCGCCAAGGTGGGCGCGCTGCTCGACGCCAAAGCCCTGCACCCCCGCCGGTCGGCCCGCAACCACCTGGTCGCGATGGCCCGCAGCAACGGCGTACCGGCCAGCCGGGTCGACGAGGTGCTGCGGATCGTCGGGGTCGACGAGGTCGGCGGCAAGCACGCCGGGCAGTTCTCGCTCGGGATGGGCCAGCGCCTCGGTATCGCCGGCGCCCTGCTCGGCGACCCGGAGATCCTGATGTTCGACGAGCCGGTCAACGGCCTCGACCCGGACGGCGTGCGCTGGGTCCGCCAGCTGATGCGCTCGCTGTCGGCGGAGGGCCGGACCGTGTTCGTGTCCAGCCACCTGATGAGCGAGATGCAGCTGACCGCCGACCAGCTCGTGGTGATCGGTCGCGGCAAGCTCATCGCCGACGCGCCGATCGCCGAGGTGATCGCCGGGTCGTCGCGGACCACCGTGCACGTCCGGGTCCCCGACGCGGCCGCACGCGCCGTACTGCGGGACCGGCTGACCGCTGAGGCCGAGCAGGTCGAGTCCAGGACCGACCAGCTCATCGTGAGCGGCCTGCTGGTCGAGCGGGTCGGCGACCTGGCCTACGAGCTCGGCGTACGGGTGCACGAGCTGTCCACCAAGCAGGCGTCGCTGGAAGAGGCCTACATGGAGCTGACCGCCGACAGCGTTCAGTACGGCGTCGCTGCCGAGGTGGCGTGATGACCGACGCGATCCTGCACCTCACCGAGGAGCTGATGTCCTCCTGGTGGATCTACCTGGCCCTGTTCGGCTTCGCGGCACTCGACGGGTTCTTCCCGGCGATCCCCAGCGAGACCCTGGTCGTCACGGCCGGAGTGTTCGCGGCGACCGGCGAGCCCAACCTGTACGGCGTGATCGCGGTCGCCGCAGTGGGTGCGTTCCTCGGCGACCACGTCTCGTACTTCCTCGGCCGGGGCGCCGGAGGCCGGCTGATCGAGAGGACCAAGCCAGGCACCAAGCGGCACGCCATGACCCAGTGGGCACGTACCGCCCTGGCCGAACGTGGCGGACTGGTCCTGGTCGTCGCCCGCTACGTCCCCGGCGGCCGAACCGCCGTCACGCTGACCATGGGCGCCGTCCGCTACCCGGCCCGCAAGTTCACCTTCTTCGCCGGACTGGCCGCGATCAGCTGGGGCATCTACTGCTCCCTGGTCGGCTACATCGGCGGCAAGGCCTTCGAGGACAACCCCCTGAAGGGCGTGCTACTCGGCATCGGCCTGGCCCTCGCGGTGACCCTGCTGGTCGAGGTCGTCCGGCACCTGCGCCGTAAGCGCCATACCTCTGAATCTGAGACCCCTGAACCTGAGGTCGAGGTCGAGCTCACCACCGTAGGAGAACGATGAGTACGGCAACCATCACCGTCCACCACACCTCGACAGCCGGCGGTCTGCGCGGCGCGGTGAGCTCGGAGTGGACCAAGCTCTGGTCGGTCCGCTCCACCTGGCTCAACGTCGTCGGCGCCGTCCTGCTGACCGGCCTGCTGGGACTCCAGCTCGGCTTCAGCGCGGCGTACGAGCGCGACAACCCGGCACCGGGTCAGCTCGTCGAGCCGTCCGAGGTCGGTGGCATGGCCATCGGCGCGCTGATGATCGTGCAGGTGGTCATCGCGGCCTTCGCAATGGTCCCGGTGACGTCGGAGTACGCGACGGGCAGCATCCGCAGCACCCTGCAGTGGACACCGGTACGCCGCAACGTCGTCCTGGGCAAGGCGCTCGTCCTGGCCCCCGTGCTCTTCCTGTACGGCGCACTGCTCGGCCTGGTCGCCGCCATCGGCGCAGGACTCGCTGCTGGTCGCTGGGCCGACTGGACCGCGTCCGCGCTGGTCATGGACCTGCTGCAGATCGGTGTGTACGCCACGCTGGCCGGACTGTTCACCGCGGGCATCGCGTTCCTGGTCAGGAATACGGCAGGCACTCTGACCGCGGCGTTCCTGCTCCTGCTGGTCGTACCGATGATGCTCGGCCAGAGCAGCATCCGGGCGCTGCAGTGGCTGGCCGCCCTCCTCCCCGGTGGTGCCGGCAACGGCTTCCTGGACGGGTCGGGCGATCCCCTGTCACCAGGAGCGAGTCTCGCTGTCCTGGTGGTCTGGGCTGTCGGCGGACTGGCTCTGGGACTCCGGGTCCTCCAGCAGCGCGACGCCTGAGCACAGCAAAGCCCCCGACCAGTTCACACCGGTCGGGGGCTCAGTGCTGGATCAGCGCGGGACGTTCAGCGCGATGGTGATCTGCTCGGCGACCTTGGCGGCAAGCTCCAGCCCGGCGCGCCGGGTGGCCGGCTGCAGGGCCGAGTGGTCCAGTGCGCCCTCGGCGGCGATGTGCGGGTCGGTCGGGATGTCGACGACAGCGGCGGCGCGCGACTCGAAGTACGGGCGCAACTGCTTCTCGACCTCCTTGTTCACGTCGCCGGGACCGTTGCTGACGGCGATGACCGCACGCCGGATCAGCCGCTGCGCCTCGGGACCCTGGTTGTCGAGCTCCTCCAGCATCTGTACGGCGGCCGCGCAGGACAGGCTCTTCCACTTGATCGGGATGACGAGCGCGTCGGACGCCCGCATCGCCTCGCGCCAGTTGCTCGAGCCCTCGTTGTTGCCGGTGTCGATCACCAGCACCTTGTAGAAGCGGCTCAGCAGCCGGTGGATCTGGTCGAAGTCCTTGGCCTCGATCTGCGAGTACGTCGTGGTCGCGGACGTCAGCACGTCGTACTGGCCGGCCACCTGGTGCCGCAGGTACGCCGCGACGTCACCGAGCCGGGCGTCCGGCTGGGTCAGCATCGGCATCGCCTGCAGCAGGTCGGTGACCGTGGAGCGGGCGTTGGTGTCGTGGGTGCGCAGGTGCATGTTGCCGCGCAGCTCGTTGTTGTCCCAGGCCACTACACCGCCGCCACGGGCCTGACCGAGCGCACCGGCCAGCAGCAGGGTGGTCGGCGTCTTGCCCGAACCGCCCTTGGGGTTGGCGATCGTGATCGTGACCGGACGGCGGAACGCCGTCGCCGCGGTCGCGCGGGCGATCCGCTCGACGCGCTCCGAGCTGCCCGGACGCAGCCGCAGCACGCTGCGGACTCCACGCTCGGCCGGAGCCTCCCGCGGCAGCGGCAGGGCCTGCATCAGCTCTTCGGCGCGGTACGACACCTCGCGCTCGGGCTGCGGGGGGTGCTGGTTCGGGACGCCCTGCGGGAAGAACTGCTGGGCGGTCTGCGACAGCTTCGGGGCCTGCTGACTGGGCTGTTGGGCAGGCTGCTCGGCCGGCTGCGTCCAGGGGTCAGCGGCGGGAGGTGTGGCCGCTGCCGGCGCGCCGGTGGGAGCACCGGTCGCCGAGCCGGGGTTCGCGATGCTCCAGGAACTGGCCTCGCCGGTGCTCGTCTTGCTGGTGCCCCAGGGGTTCGCCTCGGGCTCGGCTGCGCCGGAGCTGTGGGCGCCCGGCGTACTGGAGCTGCCGGTGCTGCTGCTCGGGCTGGTGCTGCTGGGGCCGGCGCTGTGCGCGCCCGGCGTACTGGCAGGGCCTGGGTCCGGCTGACCGCCGTACGGCGTGGCTTGGCCCGGCTGGCTCGGCTTGGACCACGAGTCGCCGGGGAACTCCTGGGCGAGCGCGTCCTGGCTCTCGTCGGCCGGCTCGGTCTCTTCGGGCTCGGCCTGGGCGCCGGGGTCCGGCTGGCTCCAGGACGGGGTGGGCTGCCACATCCTCCGGACCTCGGCCGCCGCCGCTTCCCGGTCCTTGTGCTGTCCGGAGTTGTGCGAGTCGGTCACGACCTGGATCCCCTGATTCTCTCGACGAGGCGTGCCGCCGCCCCGGCTTTGCTGGTCCTCCCCGGCAACCGTCCCGCCGGGAGGTCCCACTATCCCATGACGAAGTGTCTACCGGGTGTCACCCGCCGGAGCGTCGGCGGCCCCTTCCGGCCAAGGCTGCTCTGTCGGCAAGGCAGGTCTGTCGGCCAGGGCAGCTCAGCCGACGAGACCGGCTTCGTACGCGATGATCGCCGCCTGCACCCGGTTCTTCACGTCCAGCCGGGTCAGAACGGCGCTGACGTACGCCTTGACCGTCCCCTCGACCAGGAAGAGCCGGGCGGCGATCTCCGCGTTCGACAGCCCCGCGCCGACCAGCGCGAGCACCTCACGCTCCCGCGGACTCAGTACGTCGACCTGCTCCTTCGCCTCCGCCGCCCGCGCCATCCGGCCCCCACCGGCACCGGCACCGAGCTCGGCGATCACCCGCTGGGCGACCTTCGGCGACAGGTACGCCGCTCCTTCCGCGACAGCTTTCAGCCCGGCGATCAGCTCCCGCGGATCGCCCGACTTCAGCAGGAACCCGCTCGCGCCGTCGCCCAGCGCCTTGGCGATGTAGGCGTCCTCGGAGAACGTCGTCAGAATCACCACCGCCGTCTCCGGCACCGTCCGGCGGATCTCGGCCCCGGCCGCCAGCCCGTCCATCCGCGGCATCCGGATGTCCAGGACGGCGACGTCCGGCCGGTGCTTCCGCACCAGCGCGACCGCCTCGGCGCCGTCACCGGCCTCGGCCACGACGTCGATCTCGTCGTCGGAGGCAAGAATCGCCCGGACGCCCGCGCGCACCATCGCCTCGTCGTCGGCCAGCAAGACGCGGATCATCGTGTCCCTTCTCGTTGCGGTCCCGGGGTGGTGCCCTCCGGCGTCGGCTGCACCGACCCCGTCTGCACCATGTCCTTGGCGACCAGCCGGTCGTTGTCGAAGCACAGCCGGTACGCGTAGTTGATCGAGAACGGCCCGTCGGGCCGGTAGAACCGGCAGGTCCAGCCTTCGGGCTCGACGACGCGCTCGGACGGCGGGTCGATCATCTGCATCCGCGGCAGCACCGCCTCGACCTCGGCGAAATTCTGCCCGATCCGCAACGCGTCGTACTGCGCCGGCGGCAGCACCGAGTTGTATCCGGCCACCAAGTAGTAGCCCAAGGCAATCGCCCCGATCCCGGCCGCCAGTCCCGCGGGGACCAGCAGCGCGGTGATCAAGCCGCGCCGCGCGCGCCGCCGTACGACGTCCCGCTCGTCGGCCGTGGCCGACCGGACATCGGTCACCGGCTCCGGCCGCCCACCACTGCGCGGCACCCGCGCCAGCACCTCGAACCCGGCGCTACTCGGCGACTGCCCTGCGGTCAGGTTGCCGCCGACCAGGCGAATGCGTTCAGCCAGGCCCGCAAGACCGGTGCCGCTCGACGGGACCTCCGTCACGGCCCGCGTGGGACCCGTGTCGGCGATCTTCACGACGACCTCGTCCTCCGCGCGGGTCAGCGTGACGACGACCTCGGCGCCGGGCGCGTGCTTGCTGGCGTTGGTCAACGACTCCTGGACCACCCGGTGGATCGCGCGGTCCACCATCGGCGACGGCTCGGCCGCCCCCTCCTGCACCAACCGCACCGCCAGACCGGACGCCGCCGCGCGGTCAACCAGCTCCGCCACCGACTCGTCACTCGGTACGACGGGCGCCTGCGCGCCCGCGTCGCGCAGTACGCCGATGATCTCGCCGAGCCGCTCGGTCGCCGTGGCGGCGGCCTCCCGCAGCTCGGTCGCGGCCCGGCGGTGCCGCTCGGGCAGCTCGGCGTCCACCTCGAGCGCGGCCGCGCGGAGCGCGATCAGGCTGAGCTCGTGGCCGACCGAGTCGTGCATGTCCTCGGCGATGCGAGAGCGCTCCCTGAGCCGGACCTGGTCGATCTCCAGCCGCTGCTCACGCTCGATCCGCTCGGCGCGCTCCCACCCGGCGGTTGCGAGCAGCGCCTGCTGGGCGCGATACCGGCCGATCAGCCAGGGCATCACGCACAGCACGAGCGCGAGCAGCACGTTCGCCAGCCAGCTCAGCACGGAGTCGGCCACCGCCACGTCGCGGAACAGGATCAGCCGCAGCGCGAGCAGCAGCATCAGGGACCCGCTCACCAGCGCGACGAAGTACCTGAGCTGCGTCTCCCGCCGCCCGGCCAGGTACGCGAGCGTCGAGATCGCCGGGACGAACGCGATCGGCGTACCGGACGTCGTGTTCATCGTGATGCCGACGATCACGGCTTCGGGCACGATCACCAGGGCGAGCGCGATCAGCGGCTGCGTGCGCCGCAGCAGCACGGCGGCTGCCAGCAGCGCGACGCAGCCGCCCATCAGCCAGTAGGGATCGTTGCGGGAACCGCTCTCTGCGACCACCAGGAACGACAGGCCCGCCCACAGCCCGAGGTCACCAGCCCGCTGCCACGTCACCCTCCGACGCTACACACTCCCGAAGCCACCGCAGTACTGCCAGAAGTCAGTTGTCGTCGGCATCGACGATCTGGAACGGCACGAGGGACAGGTTCGGCACGGACTCGCCGCGCAGCCGGGCCAGCAGGAGGTCGACGGCCTGACGGCCCATTTCCTCCTGGTCCTGCCGCACGTGCAGGTACGGCGCACCGGAGATCGGGTCGCCGGGCGAGTCGAAGCAGGCGATCACCGGGCGGCGCGAGCCTGGCATCTGTTCCGGGGCCGGCGAGCCGGCAGGCGTCGTGAAGGCGCGGTCGAGCATCCGGGCGAGGTTGTACTCGCAGGCGACGTACGCCGTGACCTGCGGCGCCTCGGCGCGGAACGCGCGGATCGTGGCGACGTCGGAGCGCACGCTGTCCGGGGTGAACGACCCGGGCAGGGTCGCGCGCAGCGTGGTGAGCTGGTGCGCCTGGCGCCGGTCGGGCCCCCGCTCGCGCTCGCGCTTGGCGAAGGCGGTGTGGAACCCCTTCAGGCGTTCCTCGATGCTCGACGTGTTCTGCGGCGGCGGGGACACGAAGGCGATGTGGCGGTGGCCGAGCTCGAGCAGCCGCTCGGTCAGCGCGCGGGCGGCCGCGACGTTGTCGGTGTGAACGGCCGAGACCGGGATCCCGGACAGGTGGCGGTCGACCAAGACGATCGGGTACCCGTCGAGGACCTGCCGCAGCAGGCTCGCGTTGTAGAAGTCGCCGTGCACCGGGAACACGATCATCCCGTCGACCTCGCCCGAGGCGACGAACGTGTCGACCGCCTTCTCCTCGTCCGGCTGCCGGCCGCGCGTCCGGCGTACCAGCAGGTGGACGCCGTGGTCGGCGCAGCGCTCCTCGATCGCGCGCAGCAGCTCGAGCCCGTACGCCTCCGAGACGTCCGGGACGACCAGCCCGATCGTCCCCGGCCTGCGGCGGGAGGGAGCAGGACCGCCGGCGATCCGGCCGCGGAGCGGCGTCGTGACGCCGTTCAGATCGGGCAGGTCCTGGACGACGAACGACCCCTTGCCGCGGACGCGCTCGATCAGTCCCGCCTCGCGCAACACCTCCAGCGCGCGCTTCGAGGTGATCCGGCTGACCTCGAACTGCGCCGCCAGCTCCGTCTCGGACGCGACCCGGTCCCCCGGCCCGAGTGCCCCGCTGCGGATCTCCTCCAGCACGTACGTGCTGATCCGCTCGTAGAGCAGCGTCATCCGAACCTCCTGTCGGCAGGTTGACATACCAAATCACCCGCCACCACTCCAGACAAGTGCCCTCGCGTATGGCGAGACATACCAACCCGGTATCGGTCGGTGCGCGGTGGCCGACCCCTGGCTGTGGACCCGGGTGACTGACAGCATTCCGCCATGACGCGCCCGTCGGTCCCTGCCTTCGCCACCGTCCCCGTCACCCTCGTCGCCGTCGCGGTCGCCGCCGTGCTCACCGCGCTGTCCGGCCGGTACGGCTACCACCGCGACGAGCTGTACTTCCGCGTCGCGGCCGACCACCTCGCCTGGGGCTACACCGACCAGCCGCCGCTCACCCCGCTGCTGGCCAAGCTCTCGATGGCGGTCTTCGGTGACACCCCGATGGGACTGCGCGTCGTCGCGACTCTCAGCGCCGCGCTGACCGTGGTCGTCGTCGCGCTGATCGCCCGCGAGCTCGCCGGTGAACGCAACGCCCAGATCCTCGCCGCCGCCTGTACGGCGCTCGCCGGCTTCGTCCTCGGCACCGGCCACATGGTCTCCACCGCCACCTTCGACCTGCTGGCGTGGATGGTGATCGCGCTCTTCGCGCTCCGCCTGCTCCGGACGAACGACGGCCGCTGGTGGATCGCCCTCGGCCTCACCACCGGCATCGCCGTGGAGAACAAGTACCTGGTCGTGCTCCCCCTCGCGGCCCTGCTGATCGCCGTACTGATCACCGGTCCCCGCAGCATCCTCAAGACCTGGTACTTCCCCGCCGGCATCGCGGTCGCGGCGCTGATCGCCGCACCGAACCTGATCTGGCAGGCGACCAACGACTGGCCGCAACTGACCGTTGCCGGGGGCATCAGCGAGGACGACGGCACCGAGAACCGCATCATGTTCGTCCCGCTCCAGATCGCCCAGCTCTCGCCGTTCCTGGTCCCGGTCTGGATCGCCGGCTTCTTGCGTCTGTGGCGCACACCCGCGCTGCGCTGGTCGCGCCCGGTCGCGCTCTCCTACCCGGTCCTCTGCGTCATCGTCCTGGCCACCGGCGGCAAGTCGTACTACGCGCTGCCGCTGCTCCTGGTGCTGGTTGCCGCAGGCACCCAACCCACCCTCGACTGGCTGCACCGAGGCCGCCAACCGGTACGCCGTGCCGTCTTCGCCACGGCTGCCGTCCTCACCGCCATCACCTCGGCCGCTTTCACCCTCCCGGTCCTGCCCGCCTCAGCCGTCAACCTCGTCCTGCCCGTCAACGCCGAACAAGGCGAACAGGTCGGCTGGCCCGAGCTCGCCGCCACCGCCAGAACCGTCTGGGAGCAGATCCCGGTGGGAGAGCGCGATCGCGCCGTACTGTTCGCTGGGAACTACGGCGAAGCCGGCGCCCTGGCCAAGTACAACGACGGCCTGCCGCCGGCGTACTCGGGCCACATGAGCTACGCCGACTGGACGCCGCCGACCGACGACCACGACGGCCCGGTCGTCCTGGTCACCCAGGAACGCTCCCCGCAGTACGAGGCCCACTTCGGCACCTGCACCGACGCCGCCCGCGTGGACAACGGTCAGGACGTCGACAACGAGGAACAAGGCGCCCACGTCCTGCTCTGCGCCGGCCCGACGAAACCCTGGTCAGCCCTCTGGCCGGACCTCCGCCGCTACTACTGATCGATCGGGCACCACGGCTTGGTCAAGGTGCTCTCCCGGTCGGCGGGACCACCACAGACCAGGTTGTCCTTGGCGGTCGCGCGGCCTTTCTCGAACGTCACGATGTAGACCGGCTTGTTCACCGGCACCCGCTGGTCGATCCGGCCGCCGAAGTCGATCGTGCCGGTCACACCCTCGTAGCGCCGCTGCTGGCCCGCGTCGTCGGTGATCGACAGCAGCGCCGGCCACAGCGTGGCACTGCTGATCGCGATGTTGTTCTCGGCGAGGAACCGCACGGCCAGGACCGCGCTGTACCCGGCGTCGTAGCTGAGCGCGGCGTGACCGTCGAGCGTCCGCGAACGTTCCGGATCTCCTTCGTAGTTGAACAGCTCCGTCAGGCGCTGGTAGAAGTTCGCCGCCGCCGGCGACCCGGCACCGCCGAGCTCCGGCGCGATCGCCAGCGACAGGTACTGGTACGGGACCGCCCGGTTCGCGGCGCTGACCGTACGCTCCGCGACGTGCTTGGTGACGTCGTCGCCGGCCAGGATGTACGGCGGTTGCTTCGGGCATCGATCGGTGATGCCGTCCAGGAACGCCTGGAAGTCGACGAGGCCGCGCGCGGCGTACAGGACGGCCTCGCCCTGGGCGTCGCACGCGTCCCGGCCGGCCCGCTCGGCGTCCAGCCCGTCCGCTCCCTGGCCGTCGGGCCGGATCGAGGTCGTTGTCACCGCCACACCGTGCCGCGCGAGGCTCTCCTGGAGGTCGGCGGCCAGGTTCTGGCTGTAGGTGTCCTTCGGGTCGGTCGACTTGTACAGGCGCGCCCGGCGCGTCAGCCGGTGCCCGAACGCGTCCTGGCCCTTGGTCATCAGCTGGTTCAGGTACGCCGCGGCAACCGCGGCTTCACGGCGGTTCTGCGGCGAGATCTGGAAGTACAGCCGCGACGTGTCGACCATCGTGTCGGCCGTCAGCGTCGCCGCGATGGACGGGATCCCGGCCGCGGCTAGTTCCTTCACCATCGTCTGGGTCGACTCGCGGCTCTCGTGCAGCCCGGTCGCCGCGACGATGCTCGGGTCGTCCTTCATCAGCACCCGCAGCCGGTCGACCACGAACGGCGTGTGCTGCAGCTGCGGCCCCGCGTTGGCGATCACACCCGCAGCAACGGCTCCCCGCCGCGGTTCCGGTCCAGCTGACGAGCCTGGACGACGGCCATCCCCGCCAGTTGCTCGCGCTGCGCGGCCAGCGCCTTGTCCGTGCCGACCTGGTCGGCGACCGCCGCCACGAACACGAGCGTCATCAACGGGCGATCGGTCTCCGCGTGCAACCGCCGTACCTGCTCGTTCTGGGCGAAGATCAGCCCGCGGACGTCGTCGAACTGCGTGCTCGGCAGGAGCAGACTGTTCGACCCGTCGGACACCCCGACGCAGGTCCCGTCGATCCGTGCCACCGAGTCGGCGATCGGGTCCGACCCGATCCAGCTCGTCCCGTCCCGCCACTGGAACCCGTCACCGCAACGGCGCTCGTCGTCCACCATCCCGTACGCCGTGTAGCCGCCGCCGATCACCGCCAGGGTCACCAGCACCGACACTCCACGGGCAACCCGCGTCCGACGCCAAGGCGTCGACGGCCGGCTCAGGTACCCCGCCGCAGGCGCCGGCGGTTCACCCGCCGCCCGCGTGTGCACCGTGATCGGGATGATCCAGGCAACGATCTCCCGGCGTCGGCTCAGCGCCTCGTTGCGCTGATGCCAGCCCTGGACCAGCTCCGCCGGGGTCTTGCTCTCCAGCGACGAGTCCTCGGCCGGCGGCAACGCCAACGGCGGCACCAGCCGGCTGGTTGTCATCAGCAACAACGGGTCGAAGGTGCGTGTCTCGTTCCGCACGTCGGCGACGGCCCGGATCAGCGCGTATCCGCCGTTGGCCCGGGTGATCCCGTCCAGCAGGACGATCGGGAACGTCGTCCGGTACCGCCGGAAGAACCCGCGGCGCGGGTAGGCCTGCCGCAGGTCGCCCAGGAACGCTCCCACCAGCAGGCGGGCGATCTGCGCCGGATCCTGCTTCTGCCACTGATCGGCGGTGATCCGGTACGCCAGCTCCGCGAAGCTGTCATCACCCCGCGGCAGGAAGTCCTGGTTCCGGAACCACCGATACCCCTTGCCCGGCCCCGGCACCCGCCCACTGTGCAGCACCCGCAGGAACCCGGTCACCACCAGCAGTACGCCGGCCGCCAGCACCCGCGGCAAACTGTCCAGCGCGTACCGAGCCGCCGTCGCCCCGTCCTCCCCCGCGGTCGCCAGCGCCCGCCGAAACATCTTCCCGCTGATCGCCGGCGGCCCACCGTCCGGCTCCGGCACGGAGATCTTCATCAACCACTTCACCAGGTTGGTCCGCCGGAACAGGTAGTTGCCCCCGTTGCCCGACCCCAGCTTCCCGGTCATCTTCGTCAGGACCTCGCTCAACTCGAGCACGTCGTCGACGTCGATCGGCGCCAGATCATGATCAGGCCCCGACCGTGTCCGCCGGTTCGACGTCAGGTCGACGTACGCGCAAGGCACCGGCTTCAGCCGCCGGTCCCCCGGCCGCAGCTGCTCCGCGATCCCCGCCAGCAACCCCGGCTGCTCATGCAAACTCGGCTGCACACACGCCAGGATCGGCGGCGTGTCCTCCCGCCCCAACCGCTTCCGCAACCGCCGGTACCGCAACCGCACCAGCTCAACCAGCGCCTCGAACCCCTCGAACCCGTCAACAGCGCCCGGCACCACGCCCCCAGAAGTCAGTAGCCGCCCCGATGACCCTCACTGATCACCAAGCGAAACCCATCCTCCCCACAGAGTGACGCCCCTAAGCCAACCCACCACCCAAGAAGCCCGATTCGAGGAGAGAGAAAACAACGCCCGAGCGAAGCGAAGGCGAAAGCCGGCAAGCGACCTCAGCCCCAGCAGCCGAGCGAAGCGAAGGCGGCCTCAGCCACAGCAGCCGAGCGAAGCGAAGGCCCGGAGCGGCCCGCTGTAGCGAAGGTGATGTGCCAAAACGCCGCACCACAAACCAACCCCAGCCCCAACAGCCGAGCGAAGCGAAGGCGCAAGGGGGTGCGGGTGGCGAAGCCCCCGCAACGCGGCAAGCGAAGCGCAGCCGCACAACACGACGAAGGCGACCCGCTCCGCGCTCTCCGCGGACATGGGTCGCCTATCGACTTCGTGGACGATACTGGGATCGAACCAGTGACCTCTTCCGTGTCAGGGAAGCGCGCTACCGCTGCGCCAATCGTCCAGGTGTTGAGTTGTACCGCGGGGGTCGTTCAGAGGTGGAGACGGGATTCGAACCCGTGTACACGGCTTTGCAGGCCGTTGCCTCGCCTCTCGGCCACTCCACCAGGTGAGAAAGCGGCCTGCCGGATACCCTCTCCGAGCGGACGACCGGGTTCGAACCGGCGACCTCAACCTTGGCAAGGTTGCGCTCTACCAACTGAGCTACGTCCGCATCGCGACCGGTTTTCGTTCCCCCGGCGCGAGAAGAACATTAGCCCATCCAGGCGGGAGAACAAAAATCGGGGTGCCCCTTCGTCACCCTGCGTTCACCCCCTGATCACGCCTGCGGAGAGGAAATCCCAACGGTGTAAGACGAATCCCCGGACCGGCAGCTACTGTGTGGGCCGTTGGAAGGAGCAGGCAATGATCGTGTGGCTCAACGGGGCCGTTCTGCCCGACCCGTCGTCGGCGGGTCTGTCAGTACTGGATCACGGGCTGACCACGGGTGACGGTGTCTTCGAAACACTGAAGATCGTCGACGGGCAGCCGTTCGCGGTGACCAAGCATCTGGAGCGGCTGGTCCGCTCGGCGACCGGGCTCGGTCTGCCGGCGCCGGACGTCGTACAGGTCGAGGACGCGATCGCGACGGTCGTGAAGGCCGATCCGGACATCGCGTTCGGCCGGCTGCGCATCACGTACACCGGCGGCGTCTCGCCGCTGTCCTCGGAGCGCGGCACGACCGGCCCGACGCTGGTCGTCGCATCGCAGGCGATCAAGGCGCCGGCCCCGGCGTCCGCGATCGTGACGGTCCCGTGGGTCCGCAACGAGCGCAGCGCGGTCGCCGGCCTGAAGACCACGTCGTACGCCGAGAACGTCCGCGCCCTGGCCTACGCCAAGGAGCGCGGCGCGAGCGAGGCGATCTTCGCCAACACCGTCGGCAACCTGTGCGAAGGCACAGGCTCGAACATCTTCTGCGTGTACGACGGCGAGCTGGTCACCCCGACCCTTGAGTCCGGCGCGCTGGCCGGTGTCACCCGCGGTCTGGTGATCGCCTGGTTCGGCGCCGTCGAACGCGACGTACCGCTCGCGAAGCTCGCCGAGGCCGACGAAATCTTCCTCACCTCCACCACCCGCGACGTCCAGGCCGTCCACCGCGCCGACGCCCGCGACCTCACCACCCCCGGCGAGGTCACCGCCGCGGTCGCCAAGATCTTCGCCGAACGCTCCGCCGAAGACATCGACCCGTAACCAGGTCCGCGGGCAGCCTGCCACGGGTTGCCCGCGACTACGCTGCTTGCTCTGCAACCGGCCTCGGGCACAACGACAAGCCGCGCCGATGCGAGCACCGGCGCGGCGTACGTCGTCCGAGGGCTTGCTACTCCCCCGAGGCCTTGCGGCGTTCGCGGTACGCCGCGACGTGCAGGCGGTTGCCACAGGTGCGCGCGTCGCAGTACCGCTTCGACCGGTTCCGCGACAGGTCGATCAACGCGTCGTCGCAGTCCGGTGCCTCACAGCGACGCAAACGTTCGCGTTCGCCGGCCGAGATCACCTGGGCCAGCGCGATGCCGCACTCGACCGTGATCCGGCAGGTCAGCGAGGCGCCGTCGCGCGAGTAGTGGATGTGCCACGGGTGACCGTCGTGGTTGGTCAACCGCGGCGTCGTCGTACCGCGCGCGACGATCGCGTTGATCATCGCCGCCGCCTCCGCGTCCGAACCGGTCGTGAACACCGGCGAGAACAACGGCCGCAGATCCCGGACCTCCTGCAGGTCCGTCGCGGTGAGCGTCCCGACCGCGCTGAACTCCCGCTCCTGGACGAACTTCTCCAGCTCCTCGAGCGAGTCCATCGTGTCGACCTGGCTGTTCGGCCCGGGCAGCGTGTTGACCAGCCGGACCAGCGTGCCGAGCGCGTGCTCGGTGTCGTGCGAGAAAGTCACAATCACGTCTCCAACGCGACGGGGTCTCCGTCCTGCAGCAAGAGTAGCCCGGCCGGTTTCGTACGTCGCCGTTCCATGCGCTATGGTTTCTCCCGAGCAACACCAGCAACACCCCAGAACGGGCGATTGGCGCAGTGGTAGCGCGCTTCGTTCACACCGAAGAGGTCACTGGTTCGAACCCAGTATCGCCCACGAAGTCGATAGGCGACCCATGTCCGCGGAGAGCGCGGAGGGGGTCGCCTTCGTCGTTTTGTGCGGCTGCGCTTCGCTTGCCGCGTTGCGGGGGCTTCGCCACCCGCACCCCCTTGCGCCTTCGCTTCGCTCGGCGGCTGTGGTTGGGGTTTGCTTGTGGTGCCGCGTTCTCCGCACGTCTTCGCTACAGGAGTCCATTCCGGCCTTGCTTCGCTCGGCTGCTGGGGCTGAGGTTGTCTGCTGAGTTCGGTGCTCAGGGAAGTGGGCGGATGATGCGTTGTTCTATTGCTCTGGCTACTGCGGCGGCGCGGGTGTCTACCTCTAGTTTGGTGTAGATGTGGGAGAGGTGGGATTTCACTGTGGCCTCGCTGACGAACAGGCGGCGGGCGATCTCTCGGTTGGATCGGCCGGTGGCGAGTTGGTCGAGGATTTCTACCTCTCGCTCGGTCAGGAGTGGGCCTGTGCGGCGCATCAGGCGGGCTGCTACTGCGGGGGCCAGGATGGCTTCGCCGCGGGCGGTGCCTCGGATTGCTCGGAACAGGTCTTCGGGTGGGGCGTCTTTCAGGAGGTAGCCGGAGGCGCCTGCGTCGATGGCGCTCATGATGTCGGCTTCGGTGTCGTAGGTGGTGAGGACGAGGATCTGCGGGGGTTCTGGGAGGGCGCGTAGGCGGGCGGTTGCTTCGGCGCCGCCTGGGCCAGTGCCCAGGTTGAGGTCCATCAGTACTACGTCCGGCCGGATTGCGGCGACTAGTTGTACGGCGCTGTGGGCGTCGGAGGCCTCGCCTACGACCGACAGGTCGTCCTGTCCCTCGAGTAGCGCCCGCATGCCAGCTCGTACGACGGGGTGGTCGTCGACCAGTGCGACTCTGATCACGACGGGCCCTCGCTGGCGGCTAGCGGGATCGACGCGGCGAGGGCCGTGCCCTCGCCTGGCTCGCTCTCCAGGATGAGGGTGCCGCCGAGCTCGTTCAGGCGTTCGCGGATGCCGGCCAGGCCGCGCCCGCGGTCCGGGTCGGCCTGTGTGCGGTCGACGAGACCTCGGCCGTCGTCGCGGACGTCGAGCACTACCGAGTCTGGTTGGTACGTCAGCGTGACGACGGCGGTCGTGGCGTTGGAGTGCTCGAGCACGTTGGCGAGGGCACCGCGCGCAGTACGCAGCAGGGCTGTCTCCACTTCGGGGCCTAGCGACACCGGTGTGCCGTGGACTTGGACCTGGACGTCGATGCCGCTCACGGCGGCGAGGCGTTCGCAGGTCTGTCGAAGCGCTCCCGGCAGCGCCGGGCGGCCAGAGGCTGCCGCCCCAGACGTCACCACCCCAGACGCCGCCAACTCGGCCGGCGCCAGGTCCCGCACCACCCGTCGTACCTCATCCAGCCCATCCCGCGCAGTCGTCGCCGCTTGCGCCGCATGCTCGCGAGCCGCGGCCGGTCGGTCGTCCCACTCGCGTTCGGCCGCCTGTAGGAGCAGGTTGATACTGGACAGCCCCTGGGCGACGCTGTCGTGGATCTCTCGCGACAGCCGCGCCCGCTCGGCCAGCGCACCGGCCTGGTGTTGCGCGTCGGCCAGGTCCCCCTGCGCCGCATGCAGGTCGTCCAGCAGCAGCTGCCGCGCCACCGCGTCTCGCTCCAGCGCTCGGTACGCCCCAACAGCCAGTACGGCGATGCAGGCCGGCCCCAGCACGATCGTCGGGTCGAGCCGGTCGGCCATGCGGGTCCACTGCACCACTACGGCGGCGACCATCCCGGCCACCACCGCACAGGCAGGCCAGAACGGCAGCACCCGTAGGGCCACGAACGACAGCGCTACGGCGCACCAAGCGAACGAAGGCGCAAGCAGCAACAGCCCGAACCACACCGCAACCAGCAACGCGAGCCACACCCGGCCAGGCAGGACCGGCCCTGCGGCGTACGTCGCCAGCAGCGCCACAGCTCCCGCGAGCACCCACGGTGCCTGATCGCCGAACCCGTGACCGGCCAGGTAGCGGACCGCGGAGGCGAGCACGAGGACGGCGAACGTCGTATGCAGCGCCTTCTCCAGCCCGCCGGCCTGGCCGAGCACAGCGGCCGGTGTGTGTGAAGTCGTCATGTCCAGCTGATGGTAGGCCCGGTCCGCCGGCTTCTGAATCATCCGATCGGCTATCCGGCGGTGGCCGATCACCCGTCGTCGGAGGCGCTCGCACGGACCACGCTGGAGACATCCCGTTCCAGCGATGAGAGGTTCCCCGATGTCCGTCCGCTCCCTGTGCACCACCCTTGTGCTGTCCGTCGCCCTGGCCGGAGTCGTCGTCCCCACCGCGTCAGCGGCGCGGCCGACGACCTACGCACTGCCCGGCGACCTCGGCGGGTCGAAGTTCGAGGGCATCGGGTACGACGCTCGCGCCCAGCGCTTCTACGTCTCCGAGACCACCGGCGGCGAGATCCACCGCGGCCGGCTGCGGTCCGCGTCCGCGACCGAGTGGCTGGCCGGCGACGGTACGGACGGTCGCTGGACCGCCCGCGGTGTCACCGTCGACGCGCGCGGCCGGGTGTACGTCGCGGGCGGGCCGAACGGGATTGATCATCCGGGCGCGCCGGACCTGTGGGTCTACGACCGCGACGGCAAGCTGCTCGCGGCGCTGCGGACCGGCGTACCGAACGCGTTCCTGAACGACCTGGTGATCGGGCCCGACGGCGCGGCGTACGTGACGAACTCGAACGCGCCACAGGTGTTCCGGGTCGCCGAGCGGCACGGCCGCTGGAGCATCCGGACCTGGGCCGACGCGACGGCAACGATCCCGACCCAGACCGGCTTCAACCTCGGCGGCATCGTCCTGTCCCCGGACCGGAGCTCTCTGATCGTAGCCCAGGGCAACGTCGGCAAGCTCTGGCGGTTCTCGCTGCGGACCGGCTCGGTGTCGGCCGTCGACGCCGGTACGGCGGACCTGGCCAACGCCGACGGCCTCGTGCAGGACGGCCGCACGCTGTGGGTGGTGCGCAACTTCTCGAAGGTGCTGAGCACGCTCCGGCTGGCGCCGGACGGGCGGACCGCGCGACTCGTCGCGGCGACTCCCACCGACCCCGATCGGGTGCTCACCACCGCGAAGCTCGCGCAGGGCAGACTGCTCCTGGTCGACAGCAAGTTCGACGAGCTGACCGCGACGCCGCCGTACCAGGTGGTCACGCTGACCCCGCCGCGCCGATGAAGCTGACCCGCGCGCTGTCGGCGGCCGCCGTCATCCTGATGGCGGCAACCGGTTGCTCCACCACCGAAGCCGCATCGCCGACGACTCCGCCGCCCACGACGACACCGCCCACGACCACCCCGAGGCCCTCCATGCCGACCGAGCTCGACCACCAACTCATCGCCGCCGCCTGGAAGAACGACGTCGCCACCGCGCGCCGGCTGATCACCGCCGGCGCCGACGTCAACGCGGTCGACGACACCGTGCAGAGCGCCTTCCTGATCGCTGCCAGCGAGGGGTACGTCGAGCTGCTCGACCTCACGCTGCAGCACGGCGCCGACGTCCGCAGCCTCGACAGCTACCGCGGCACCGCGCTGATCCGCGCCGCCGAGCGTGGTCATGCGGCAGTGGTCGGCCGGCTGATCCGGGCCGGCGTGACGGTCGACCACGTCAACAACCTCGGCTGGACCGCGCTGCACGAGGCCGTCCTGCTCGGCAAGGGCACACCGCAGTACGTCGACACCGTGCGGCTGCTGATCGCCGCGGGAGCCGACCGCGCGAAGCCGGCCGAGCGCGACGGCGTCACGGCAGTGCAGGGCGCGCGGAAGCTCGGCCAGACCGCCGTCATCGCGGCGCTCGAGACCGAGCGCCCGAGTTCGCCCGCGGCCGCATTGCTCGCAGCGGCGACTTCCGGTGACGCGAACGGGGCCGCGGCCGCGCTGGCTGCCGGTGCGCCCATCGAGTCGACCGACAGCAAGCGCCGTACGCCGTTGCTGCTGGCGTCGTCGAACGACCGCGTGGAGGTCGCCCGGTTGCTGGTCGGGCTCGGCGCGGACCCCGACGCTCAGGACGACCGGCAGGACTCGGCCTGGCTCGTCACCGGGGTCACCGGCAGCGTCGCCATGCTCGAAACCCTCCTCCCGGCGCAACCGGACCTCACGCTGCGGAACCGGTTCGGTGGGGTTTCGGTGATTCCCGCCAGCGAACGCGGGCACGTCGACTACGTCCGCCGGGTCGTCAAGACCGGGATCGATGTCGATCACGTCAACGACCTCGGCTGGACGGCGCTGCTGGAGGCGGTCATCCTCGGCAAGGGCACGGGGGCCTGGCAGCAGATCGTCCGCCTTCTGCTCGCCGCCGGCGCCGATCCGTCGCGTGCGGACAGTGACGGGGTCACTCCGCTGCAGCACGCCGAGCGGCGCGGGTACGACGAGATCGCGACGATTCTCCGCGGGGCGCGCTAGCTCAGACGAGCCACTGGCCGTCCAGCATCAGGTCGCGACCGTCGAGCTCGTTCGCCTCGCGCCAGGACTGGATCCGCACCGGCGTCACCTCGAAGTACGGGTACGTCGCCTTGAGCCCCCGCGGGTCGAAGCCGGTCTTCTCGGCAAAGGTGTCGCCCTGCTCCTGGGTGGGCGTGAAGCGTTGCGCCGTCCCGGTGATCAGTACGACGTCCCGCGTGCCGCCGACGGCCAGGTGGAGGTGCCCGCTGGCCTGGAGGTTGAGGCTGGTGGGGTTGCGGGAGGCGGTGGAGAGGATCAGCGTCGCGCCGTTCCAGAGGAAGGAGAGCGGGACCAGGTACGGGACGCCGTCCGGCGAAGCGGTCGAGACCCAGGCGTCGATGTCGGTGGTCAGGCGCTCTAGTGCATCGGCTTTGCGGGTGGCAAGGGGGCGCGCGGGAGCGGGCAGGTTGGTCTCCGTCACATCGGAAGTGTGCCAAATCAGAGGGTTCAGGAGCGTGAGATACCGATTTTTCTTGGCCCCGAAAGTGCGCTACTGTTCTGCTCTCGCAGGGAGCCAAAAGCACCCGGCGAGAGTGCGAACGTAGCTCAGTTGGTAGAGCGCAACCTTGCCAAGGTTGAGGTCGCCGGTTCGAACCCGGTCGTTCGCTCGGAAGAGGTCAGCAGGCTGAGACTCTGTGGTGGAGTGGCCGAGAGGCGAGGCAACGGACTGCAAATCCGTGTACACGGGTTCGAATCCCGTCTCCACCTCGCAAACCTTCAAGAACTTCATACGGACGATTGGCGCAGCGGTAGCGCGCTTCCCTGACACGGAAGAGGTCACTGGTTCGATCCCAGTATCGTCCACGTCATCGGCGGCGGTCTGTGCCCACGGAAAGCGTGGGCCGGGCCGCTTCCGTCATTTTGTGCGGCGGCTTCGCCGCCGCGGGCGGGGGCTTCGCCACCCGCACCCCCTGTTGGTGGCCGGTGTTCGTGGGCGGGGGCTTCGCCACCCGCACCCCCTGTTGGCGGCTGGTGTTATTGCCTGGTGGTTGGTCCCGGGGACTGTTTGAATCCTTGGGCATGAGCTCTGTGTGGGTGGGTGAGCGGGTCCGCTTGCGGGCGATCGAGCCCGAGGACTGGGCGGACTTCCAGCGGTTCGACCAGGACAGTGAGCTGCAGCGCAACGTCGACATGGTGCACGCGCCGCGGTCGGCGGTCGCCATGCAAGCCTGGGCCGAGGAGCAGGCGACGCTCGGCGAGAAGGACGACCGGCTGCAGCTCGCGATCGAGGCGATCGAGACCGACACCGTGGTCGGTGCGTGCTCGACCAACGACACCAGCCGGCGGTGCGGGCGGTTCAGCTACGGGATCGCGATCGGGCGCGAGCACCACCGCCACGGGTACGCGAGCGACGCGGTGAAGGTGCTGCTGCGGTTCATGTTCGAGGAGCGGCGCTACCACAAGGCCGAAGCCGGCGTCTACGCCTACAACGACGCGTCGATCGCGCTGCAGGAACGGCTCGGGTTCCAGCGCGAGGGTCAACTCAGGGATCACGAGTTCCTGGCCGGCGCCTACCAGGACCTGATCATCTACGGCATGACCGCGGAGGAGTTCGCCGCGCTTCACATCCGCAAGTGAGACCCGCCGTTGAAGTCGAGCACGGTCCCGGTGGCGAACTCGGCGGCCGGTGAGGCCAGGTAGAGGATCGCGGCCGCGACCTCCTCCGGTGCGGCGACACGTTCCAGCGGGCTCTCCATCCGCCGACGCTCGTAACCGTCGCCGGCGAGCGCATCCGCGGCCATGTCGGTGGTCGTCCAGCCGGGCGCGATGGCCGTCACCGCGATGCCCTCCGGGCCGAGAGCTCGCGCCAGCGACTGCGAGAGCGACACCAGGCCGGCCTTGCTCACGCCGTACGCCGGCTGGTTCGGCTCGCCGCGGAACGCGCCTCGCGACGAGACGTTGACGATCCGGCCGCCGCGGCTCATGTGCTGCACTGCGCACCAGCACGCGTTCGCGGCGCCGACCAGATTCACCCCGAGCGTGTCGGCCCAGGCTCGCTGCCATTCCTCGTACGACGTACGCCGGATCGGGTGGGCCGAGTAGACCGCCGCGTTGTTGACCAGCACGTCGATCCCGCCGAGCCCGGCCGCGGCCTCGTCGACCATCCCGCGGATCGCGTCGGGGTCGGCCAGATCAGCCTGGACGACGACGTGCCCCTCCCCCGGCAGCTCCTTCAGCACCTCCGCGGCAGCCGAGGCCGAAGCGCCGTAGTGCACGGCAACCCGATCCCCAACGGCGGCAAACGCCTTGGCGGTTGCCGCGCCGATTCCCCGTGAAGCTCCTGTCACCAGCACCGATCGACTCATACCCCGGAGTCTTTCACCGAGCCTGATCGCCCACCCTGGCCGGATCGTTCACTGCCGCGGCGTGATGTCCTTGCGGTAGTTCGTCGTCTGGCGGGCCCACTCCTTCTTCGCCTCGGCCCGCAGCCGGGCATCCGTCCGCCGGGCCATGAACGCCGCCTCCCGCTGCAGCTTCATCCAGCTCTCGTACCGCCGGACCGGAAGGGTGCCGTCGGCAAGGGCTTTCTGCACCGCGCACCCGGGCTCCGTCTGGTGGGCACAGTCCCTGAACTTGCAGTGCTCGGCCAGCCCGCTGACGTCCGGGAACGCCGCGGCCAGCCCCTCACCGAACTCCTGCAGCCCGATCCCCCGCAGCCCCGGCGTGTCGATCACGACTCCGCCCTGCGGCAGCAGGATCAGCTCACGCCGTACGGACGTGTGACGTCCCTTGCCGTCCTCACGGATCGCCTGGACGTCGAGCAGCTTGACACCGGCCAAGGCGTTGACGAGCGACGACTTGCCCGCGCCGCTGACGCCGAGCAGCGCCATCGTGGCGTTGCCGGCCAGGAGCTCGCGCACCTCGGAGATCCCCTCACCGGTGGTCGCACTGCAGACCAGTACGTCGGCGCCCGGCGCGGCCGTCGCGACGTCCTCGGCGATCGAGTCGGCGTCGCCGACGAGATCCGACTTGGTCAGTACGACGACCGGGTGCGCGCCGCTCTCCCAGGCCAGGGCGAGGAAGCGTTCGATCCGGCCGATGTTCGGTTCGGGGATCAGGCCGACGACGATGGCGATCACGTCGACGTTGGAGGCGAGCACCTGGCCGCGCGACGAGCCGCCGACCTCGGCGCGGACGATCGCCGTCCGGCGGGGAGCGATCGCGTCGAGCGTGATCCGGTCGTCGGGCCAGCACCGCAGCGCGACCCAGTCGCCGGTGCACGGGGACGACTGCGCGTCCTCGGCGACCGCGGCGAGCACGCCGCCGGACCAGCTGGCGCGGACCGGGCCGTCCTCGGTGAGAACGGTGGACAGGCCTTTGTCGACGCGGATGACGCGGCCGTGGATCAGGCCTGGAAAGGCCGAGAGGTAGTCGGCCGTGGACTGGTCCAGGCCGAGGGATTCGAGCGTTGCCGACATGGTGCGACGAACCTTTCGGGAGGCCCGGCCGCGGAGATCAGCTCGGCGGCCGGACGGTGCGGGAGAGAGCAGGCCCATCGGCTCGGTGGTCCTCGTGGGCCAGATCGGAGTTCATGGTCGTCTCAACTCCCTTCGGTGGTCCTGGCCGCCGGATCCGGCGGACTGTCGCGGTACGGCAAGCGTAGGTCGACTTGCGACCCACCGCATCGGAATTACGACGGGGTGCTTTCGGTCCGGTTCGCCTGGACGACCTTGTCCGCGTCGGCGCGCGCGGGCGGCTCTTCGGCGGGCCCGACCGGCGCCGGTTCGGCCTTCGCCTCGGCGGGCTTCTCGGCGCGAGGAGCCCGGGCCGCGGGCTTCGCCACGGCAGGCGTCGGCTTCCCCGCGGGAGGCTTCTCCACGGCAGGCTTCTCCGGGATCGACAGCTCCTTCTCGGGAGCGTCGTTGGACGGATAACCGACCGCATGCCCGGGCGGATCCACCGGCGACCCCGGCGACATCGCCTCGACGGTCCGCGCGAGCTTCACCTCAGGCCGCAGCTCGCCCGGCGTCAGGGGCTCGTCGTCGTGGTGCGGGTCGGGCTCGGCCTTCATCACCGGCTCGGCGGCCTCGCGCCGCGCCTTGTGCGGCCACAGCCGGTCGACGACGGCATTCAGCGCGGCACCGATCAGTACGGCGATCGCCGTCATGTACAACCACATCAGGACGGCGATCGGCGCCGCCAGTGGGCCGTAGATCGACGTACCGCCGACGGTGCTCTGCAGGATCCAGCGCAGCACGAAGCTGCCGAGGATCCAGATCGACAGCGCCAGGAACGAACCCGGCAGGTCCGAGACCCACGGCGTCCGGACCGGCACCGACAGGTGGTACAGCGTGTTGAGGAAGCCCGCCGACAGGATCGTGACGACGGGCCAGTACAGCTGGTTCAGGAAGTCCAGGCGGTGCGGCAGCAGCGCCTCGACCGCGTCCGGACCGGCCAGCACCAGCGGCAGCACGATCACGCCGATGACCAGCGCCGCGCAGTACAGGCTGAACGACAACGCGCGGGTCCGGACGATGCCGCGCTTGCCGCCCATCCCGTACATGATCGTGATGGTGTCGACGAACACGTTGAGCGCGCGGCTGCCCGACCAGAGCGCGAGCACGAAACCGATCGAGATGACGTCGGGGCGGCCGCCGTTCAGGACCTGGTTCAGCGTCGGCACGATGACGGTCTTGACCGAGTCGTCGGTCAGCGCCCGCGCCGCCAGGTCGGCGATCTGGATCTTGATGTCCTCGATCGTCTCGACCTCGAAGTACCGGCTGGCGATGAAACCGATCGAGCCGGCCAGCCCGAAGATCAGCGGCGGCAGCGAGAGGATCGCGAAGAACGCTCCCTCGGCGGCCAGCCCGGTGACCCGGTACCGCAGACAGGTGCCGACGGTCTGGGTGATCAGCTTCCAGGTCGTCGCGGGGATACGTCGCACCCAGGCGAGTGAGACCGACGTCCCACCGCCTCGCGCTGACCCAGAGCGTGCCATACCGCTTACCGTACTGACATGGCGGACCCAAACGCTGTAACGAATCAGGCTCCCCCACTTCACGGAGTGAACTTCTTCACCCAGGACTCCTCCCTCGGTGACGCTCTGCGCCCGCACGGAGACCTGGCGAAAGATCCGGCGCTGGCCGCGCTCGGAGAGCTCGCGGGAACGCAGGAAGCGCTCTCCCACGCGCTCCCGGCGAACCAGAACTCGCCGGTGCTGAAGACGCACGATCGTTACGGGAACCGGATCGACGAGGTCGAGTTCCACCCGTCGTGGCACTGGCTGATGGACAAGGCCACCGGCTTCGGGCTCCAGGCCGCGCCGTGGACGAGCGACCGGCCGTCACCGCATCTGACCCGCGCGGCCGGCTTCTACGTCTGGTCCCAGGTCGAGCCGGGCCACGGCTGCCCGATCTCCATGACGTACGCCGCCGTACCGGCTCTGCGCGCGTCCGAGTCGCTCGGCGCCGAGTGGATCCCCAAGCTCGCGTCCACCCAGTACGACGTCCGCCGGCTGCCCGTCGCCGAGAAGACCGGTGTGCTCGCGGGCATGGGGATGACCGAGAAGCAGGGCGGCTCCGACGTCCGCGCCAATCAGACGACGGCGATTCCGACCGGCAGCGGAGACGAGTACCTGCTCACCGGGCACAAGTGGTTCTGCTCGGCGCCGCAGGCCGACGTGTTCCTCGTCCTCGCGCAGGCGCCGGAAGGCCTGAGCTGTTTCGTGGTCCCGCGTGTTCTTGCTGACGGCAACCGCAACGTGTTCGCGCTGCAGCGACTCAAGGACAAGCTCGGCAACCGCTCCAACGCGTCCAGCGAGGTCGAGTTCAGCGGCACGGTCGGATTCCGTCTCGGCGACGAGGGCGCCGGGGTGCGCACGATCATCGAGATGGTCGCCGCGACCCGGCTGGACTGCGTGCTCGGGTCCGCGGCGCTGATGCGGCGCGCGCTGGTCGAGGCGACCTGGCACACGTCGTACCGGAGTGCCTTCGGGGATCTGCTGCGTGACAAGCCCGCGATGCGCAACGTGCTGGCCGACCTGGCGATCGAGAGCGAGGCGGCAACCGCTCTCGCGATGCGGCTCGCGGCCGCGGTCGACGCGTCCGAGGCGGGCGACGAGCAGGCCAAGGCGTTCCGCCGGATCGCGCTGCCGCTGGCCAAGTTCTGGGTCTGCAAGCGGACGCCGATGATGGTGGCCGAAGCGCTGGAGTGCCTGGGCGGCAACGGGTACGTCGAGGAGTCCGGGCTGCCGCTGCTGTTCCGCGAATCGCCGCTCAACTCGATCTGGGAAGGCTCGGGGACGGTCAACGCGCTCGACGTACTGCGTGCGCTGCGGCGGCCCGAGTCGCTGCAGGCCTGGCTGACCGAGGTCGGCGCGGTGCGTGGCGCCGACCATCGGCTGGACGCGGCGGTGACCGACGTACTGGAAGCGCTCTCCGACGTTTCCGAGGCCGAAGCCGGCGCGCGCCGGCTGGCCGCGCGGATGGCGGCGTGTCTGCAGGCTTCGCTGCTGGTCCGCTACTCGACGCCCGACGTCGCCGACGCTTTCGTGGCCTCGCGACTGGCCGGCGACTGGAGTGGAGTGTTCGGCACACTGCCCCGGACGACGCCGTTCGGGGCCATCGTGGACCGCATCTTCTGACCGGACAGGGAGTTGTCCGGCCTGGCGCCGTCACACGCTAGGGTTACCGCGTCGCGACTGGCGCGTGAGGTGGAGAACCACCGGGGAGCGAGAAGACGTCGGCACCGTGCGCCTGGGTGCCGCGACCGAGTGCAACCGCAGGAGAGACGACGATGACTCAACCCTTCGACGCGACGGCCGCGTCGGCCGCCTACCGCAACGCTCTCGAGGTCATCGGCGCGGTCGAACCGACCGTCGCCGGCGCCATCCGCTCCGAACTGGAAGACCAGCGCTCCTCGCTGAAGCTGATCGCGAGCGAGAACTACGCCTCCCCCGCCACCTTGCTCACGATGGGCAACTGGCTGTCCGACAAGTACGCCGAAGGCACCGTCGGCCACCGCTTCTACGCGGGTTGCCAGAACGTCGACCTCGTCGAGCAGACCGCCGCCGACCACGCGAAGGCGTTGTTCAACGCGCCGCACGCCTACGTGCAGCCACACTCCGGGATCGACGCCAACCTGGTCGCGTTCTGGGCCATCCTGGCCAACCGGATCGAGTCCCCGGCGCTGGCCGAGGCGAGCGCCAAGCACGTCAACGACCTGTCCGACGAGGACTGGACCAAGCTGCGCAAGGCGCTCGGCGACCAGAAGATGCTCGGCATGTCGCTGGACGCCGGCGGCCACCTGACGCACGGTTTCCGCCCGAACATCTCCGGCAAGATGTTCCACCAGAGCTCGTACGGCACCGACCCGGAGACCGGGCTGCTGGACTACGACAAGGTCGCCGCGACCGCGCGCGAGTTCAAGCCGCTGATCCTGATCGCGGGCTACTCGGCGTACCCGCGCAAGGTCGACTTCGCCAAGATGCGCGAGATCGCCGACGAGGTCGGCGCGACCCTGATGGTCGACATGGCGCACTTCGCCGGGCTGGTCGCGGGCAAGGTCTTCACCGGCGACTTCGACCCGGTCCCGCACGCGCACGTCACCACCACCACGACCCACAAGTCGCTGCGCGGCCCGCGCGGTGGCATGGTCCTGTGCCAGCCCGAGTACGCCGACGCTGTCGACCGCGGCTGCCCGATGGTGCTCGGTGGCCCGCTCAGCCAGGTGATGGCGGCCAAGGCCGTCGCGCTGGCCGAGGCGCGCCGGCCGGAGTTCCAGACCTACGCGCAGAACGTCGCCGACAACGCGGTCACGCTGGCCGAGGGCCTGATGAAGCGCGGCGTGAAGCTCGTCACCGACGGCACCGAGAACCACCTGGTCCTGCTCGACGTCTCGTCGTACGGGATCACCGGGCGGCAGGCCGAGTCGGCGCTGCTCGACGCCGGCATCGTCACCAACCGCAACGCCGTACCGCGTGACCCGAACGGCGCCTGGTACACCTCGGGCGTCCGGATCGGTACGCCGGCGCTGACCACCCGCGGTTTCGGTGGCGACGAGTTCGACAAGGTCGCCGAACTGATGGTCGACGTCCTGTCGAGCGTCACGCCGACCACCACCTCGGCCGGGGCGCCGTCGAAGGCGAAGTACGTGCTCGCCGACGGCGTCGCCGACAAGGTCCGCGCGGCCTCGGCCGAGCTGCTCGACAAGCACCCGCTCTACCCGGGCCTCGACCTGAACTGAGTCTCTCGAGAGCGCGTGCCCCCGTCTGGTGGCACGCGCTCTCTGCTTTCTCAGAGGTTGAGGGCGTAGACCGCGATCGCCGCGAAGTCGTCGGCGGGCTCCGAGGACTGCCAGGAGCGCACGTCGTCGACGTACCGGGATCCCTTGCCGGTGAAGGGTTCGTAGCGGTCCACGCCGTTGGACGGGCATGGGCGCATGTTGTCGAGGTTGTCGCCGAGGCCGTCGGCGAACAGGTCCGCCGAGTTGGGACCGTTGACGACGGCACCGATCAGCGGGCGGTTCTGGAGGTTCGCGATCTGGTGGTGCGGGCAGCGCTCGACCTGGGCGCCGACACCGATCATGAACGGGACGCCCCACGGGTTCGCGCCGAAGTTCCAGTCGAGCTGGCGGGCGCCGAAGGTGTCGTAGCGCCGGTCGCCGCTGACCTCCCGGTAGAGGCGAGCGGTCGCCGCCAGACCGAACGCATGCGGCACGGCGTCGAAGTTGTCGTACTGGGCGCCCGCGCCGAAGGGCTCGGCGGCTGCTCGCCGGACACCGATCTCCAGCTGGGCGCGGAGGTCAGCGGTCACCGCGGCCGTGTCCACTCGCGACGAACGAGCAGGCGTCCGATCGGCCGTGCGATCGGGCGTGCGATCGGCGCCGGAGAGCGCGATCCGGCGATCTGCCCGCGCGGCGCGGATCAGGTCGGCGTGGGCGAGCGCGCTCACGTCGTACAGGTTGAAGGTGTCGCCGCCGGCTTCGTGCTCGAGGTACTGGCCGGCCCAGTAGTTGGCCATCTGCAGCCAGGTCCGGGCGCGCGGGTCGCGGAGCCTCTGCGCGGCGAGGGCCAGCTCGGCAGCGCCCAGCTCGAGATCATCGCGCCACGCGCTCTCCGGGTAGAACGCGAACGGGAGCGACGTGACCAGTTGGCTCACGCCGGTCGTCTTCGCCTGCGCGTAGATCTGCGCGGCCGTCTCCAGGTGCCGGCGGGCCTTCGTCGGCGACACCTCGACCTGCGCGGCCAGCGCGAACGCGGCGGCCGTCCGGCCGGCCAGATTCGGGCTGATCAGCTGCCCCGGCGCTGCGGCGCGGAAGACTGGGCGGTTCTTCAGGAAGCGCTCGCTCGGATCGGCGAGCGTGTCGTCGACCTCCGGGAGCCGCCATACGTCATGGTCGCCGACGAACGTACCCTCGGCGTTCCCGGTGCCGACGCCGACCTGGATGTAGAGCGTCCTGGTCCGCTCGTCCCACATCTTGTCCAGCCAGTCGAGCCCGTGCCGCGCTTCCTTCAGCAGCGCCGGATTCCGCCGCCGGCCGTCCCGAGCCGATGCCCACAGCAACGAGTCCGAGTACGCCGCGATGTGGGTGAACTTGAGGTAGTCCCCCGCGTCGAACCACCCGCCCTCGACGTCGACCGGCCCGCCGACCTTGCGCAGTTCACCGGTCGACTGGTCCGTGTCCGGCCCGGTGAACACCGGCCAGTCGTAGACGGAGGCGGCCCGGTCGGTCAGGTGCGACGCCTTGCGCCCGAGCGGACCGCTCGGCACGTGCGCGCCGTCGCGCTGCTCGGCGAAGAATCCGACCGCCTTGTCCGCGGCGGCCTCCTCCAGGCCGTGCTTCACCTCGAAGACCGGCGACGTCGAACCCTCGACCTCGACGCGATACTGACCCGGCCACCGGACCGCCGAGAAGTCGATCCGGTGGACGCGCGGGTACGCCGCGTTCCACTCCCCCGCGTCCGCGGCCACGCGCCCGGTCAGGACCCGACGGCCGTGCCGGTCCAGCACCGAGAACTTGGCTCCGGCCTGATCCGCGCCGCTCATCAGGTAGCCGATCTTGGCCGCGCCCGCGGCGTACCCGAGCTGGTTGACCCGGACGAGCCCTCGCGGTTGGTCAGCGGCGGCCGGAGCTCCCGCCGCCAGCAGGCTCGCGATCAGAGCAGCCAGAGCGACCGGCACGATCCAGGTGGCACGACGACGGAAGGGGCGCATGGCGGGCTCCTCGACGTTCAACCGTTAGGAAACTTTCCTATTGGTCGCCACAAAGTAGCGCCCGCGTACGGTCAGGTCAATCGGTGGGCCGACCAGATCATCACCCCGGCGAAGATCGCGCCGAGCAGGCCGCAGGCGAAGGGGATTCCGGCCCCGGAGATCAGAGCGCCGAAGCCGGTCATGGCCAGCGGCATCAGGGCCTCGTCGGACAGGCTGACGATGCTGCTCGTGCGCCCCAGGTACGCCGGGGAGATGGTCTGCTGGAACGCCGCCGACAACTGCGCCGAGGCGAGTCCGGCGGTGAATCCGATCACGCCCATCGCGACGAAGACGCCGGCGCGGGGCGCGACGCCGATCGCGGCGCAGCCAGCGGCCTGGAGGATGAGCGTGAGCAGGCCTGCCCGGGCGAGGTTGGCCGGCTTCCAGCGCATGGCCAGTACGGCGCCGGTCGCGGCGAGCAGGCCCGAGCACGCCTGGAACAACCCGAGCGAACCGGCACCCCAACCGGCCGCCGAGGTCCGCTGCACCAGGCCGACGGCGAGCACCGGTCCGACGCAGAGGTTGAGCCCGAAGAACGCGATCACCAACGTCCGCGCGGGGAGGTCGCGACGTAGATATCCGAAGCCTGCGGTGAGATCGGCGCGGATCGACGAGCCCGCGGACGCCACCTGCGGGAGCCGCGGGCGGACGACCCAGGCCAGCGCGATCGCGATCACCCCGAAGGAGATCGCGTCGACCACCATCACCGCGGCGAGCCCGCCGTGCGCGACCAGGAACCCGCCGAGCGGCGCCCCGACGAACACCGCGAGGCGGTTCGCCAACTGGGTGCCCGCGGCAAGCTTCACCAGATCGTCGGCGCGCACCATCCGCCGCGGCATCGTCCCCGCCGCCGGCGTGTAGAGCGCGTCCACGAGCCCGAACAGCACCGCCACGACAAGCAGCAGCGCCAGCGAAACCCCAGCGATCGCGACCATCACCGCGGCCCCGGCCAGGACGAGGATCCGCCCGAGATTGGCCAGAATCATCGTCCGCCGCGCATCCAGCCGATCGGCCAGCGCCCCACCCCACAACAGCACCAGCGCCCGAGGCAAGGCCCCGATCCCCATCACCAGCCCGGCCCCCGCCGGCGAAGTCACCTGCGTCGCACTCCACGCCAGCCCGACGTACCAGGCCACATCCCCCACCTGCGAAACCGCCGCCGAAAAAATCCACCCCTGCACCCGCCGATCCCGCTTCAAGGGCGGAAAAACAGGGCCTTCCTGGACCGTGGTCATGGCCGGGCCGGTACGGCGTGGGCGAAGACGAAGACGGGGTGGGCATCCTCGCCCTCCGACGGCTCGTCGGCGTACTCCTGGATGAGCGCGCCGATCCGCGCCCCCAGCTCCTCCAACCGCTCCGGCGTCACCGTCACCCAGCTCTCGGTCGCCACCGCCGCGCGAACCCACGGCTCGGCGTACTCCGAGCGCAGACCGAACCACTGCCGGACCTTCGTCGTGTGGTGTGTGAGGTTCGCCTCCTCGGCGGTCTCCGCGACCAGCTCGCCGGCGGGGTCCCCACCGGCGTCCGCGATCGACCACGAGTACGACGCCTTGGCCGAGCGCCACCAGCGTTCGCGCCGGGTCTTGGCCAGTTCCGGCGCCTCCTCGATCACCCCGGCGGCCGCCAGCACCTTCAGGTGGTGACTGATGTTCCCGACCAGTTCTCCGGTCGCCTCGGCCAGCCGCGACGCGGTCGACGGCCCGTTCACCCCGAGCAGGTCGATCAGCCGCCGCCGCAGCGGGTGATGGATCGCGGCGATCACGGACGGGTCGGCGGTACGCCGGTTCGCGGGGCTCATCGCACCACCGTAGCCAAGACAAGAACTCTTGCACAAGGCCTCTTGCAGATCACGAACTGAGCGCAAAGAATCACGACCGATTCGGTGCACTTATCCGCATCGTGAGAACGCATCTCGGGATGCAGGATAGGGAGTTGATTTGTCAGCCGCCTGCGCTGATCGTTGTGACCATGCTCGCTGCCCAGTCAACCCACCTCGTAGGTCGGATTCACGTCGACCTCGGGCGGATGCGCAGCGCCATCTGTTGTCCTTCGACGATCTGACAGCCACCCTGCTCGGGCCCCTCACGGCCCCCTGATCACCTGATCACCGCTGGGTGCGCACCGCGCAGACCGGATCGAACCGACGACGTTTCGAGCCTCCATCGCGAGAGCGCACCTGTCTGTAGAGACAAGGACACGCCCCCAGATGACTGGCGTCACCTCTGCTCCCCGCAAGCCCGCCCGCCCCCGCAAGGGCAAGGGCGAAGGTCAGTGGGCGCTCGGCTACCGCGAGCCGCTGAACAAGAACGAGGAGAACAAGAAGAACGACGACGGCCTGAACGTCCGGGCCCGGATCGAGAACGTCTACGCGCACGCCGGGTTCGACTCGATCGACCCCGCCGACCTGCGCGGCCGGTTCCGCTGGTGGGGCCTGTACACGCAGCGCAAGCCCGGGATCGACGGCGGCAAGACCGCGACGCTGGAGCCCGAGGAGCTGGACGACAAGTTCTTCATGCTCCGGGTCCGGATCGAGGGCGGCCAGCTGAGCGCCGAGCAGCTCCGGGTGATCGCGGAGGTGTCCAGCACCTACGCCCGCGACACCGCGGACATCACCGACCGGCAGAACATCCAGCTGCACTGGATCCGGGTCGAGGACGTGCCCGCGATCTGGGAGAAGCTCGAGGCGGTCGGCCTGTACACGACCGAGGCCTGCGGCGACGTCCCGCGGGTGATCATCTCCAGCCCGGTCGCCGGCATCGCCGCGGACGAGATCATCGACCCGACACCGGCCATCGACGACATCGTCGAGAAGTACATCGGCAGCCAGGAGTTCTCCAACCTGCCGCGCAAGTTCAAGACCGCGATGACCGGTCACCCGTCGCACGACGTGGTGCCCGAGGTCAACGACATCAGCTTCGTCGGTGTCGTCCACCCCGAGCACGGCCCGGGCTTCGACCTCTGGGTCGGCGGGGGCCTGTCCACCAACCCGATGCTCGCTCAGCGCGTCGGGGCGTGGATCCCGCTCGACGAGGTGCACCTGGCCTGGAAGGGCGTCGTCGGCATCTTCCGCGACTACGGCTACCGCAGGCTGCGGACCCGCGCCCGGCTGAAGTACCTGGTCGCCGACTGGGGCATGGACAAGTTCCGCGAGGTCCTGGAGAGCGACAAGTACCTCGGCCGGAAGCTGATCGACGGCCCCGCGCCGGAGATCCCCGCCGTCCAGGGCGACCACGTCGGTGTCCACCAGCAGAAGGACGGCCGGTACTACGTGGGCGTCGCGCCGGTCGTCGGCCGGGTCTCCGGCAGCACGCTGGCCAAGGTGGCCGACGTCGTCGCCGCGCACGGCTCGGACCGGATCCGGACCACCGCCCAGCAGAAGTTCATCGTGCTCGACGTCGAGGAGTCCAAGGTCGAGTCGCTGGTCTCGGCGCTGGCCGAGCTCGGCTTCCAGGCGCGGCCGTCGGCCTGGCGGCGCAACACGATGGCCTGCACCGGGATCGAGTTCTGCAAGCTGGCGATCGTCGAGACCAAGGCCCGCGCGGCCCAGCTGATCGACGACCTCGAGGAGCGGATCCCCGACCTCGACGTCCCGATCACGGTCAACGTGAACGGCTGCCCCAACTCCTGCGCCCGGATCCAGGTCGCCGACATCGGGCTCAAGGGCCAGCTGGTGATGGATGCCGAGGGCAAGCAGGTCCCCGGCTACCAGGTCCACCTCGGCGGCGGGCTCGGTCTCGACGCCGGCTTCGGCCGCAAGCTGCGCGGCCACAAGGTCACCTCCGACGGGCTCACCGACTACATCGAACGCGTCACCCAGAACTACCTGAAAGAGCGGTCCGACGGCGAGCGTTTCGCCCAGTGGGTCGTCCGTGCCGACGAGGAGGCTTTGCAATGAGTGAACGCGCTGCACCTCTCTACTGCCCGTACTGCGGGGACGAGGACCTTCGTCCGTCGGAGGAAGGGCACGGCGCCTGGGAGTGCCGGCCGTGTGCACGGGTGTTCCAGCTCAAGATGATCGGACTGCGGGTGACGGTGGAATGAGTACAGACCTGAAGACGCTCGCCGAGGAGGCGAACGAACGACTGGCCGACGCCTCGGCGCAGGAGGTGCTGGCCTGGGCGCGGGAGACGTTCGGTGACGAGCTCGTCGTGACCGCGTCGATGGCCGACGGCGCGCTCCCCCACCTGGCCGCCGAGGTCGCTCCGGGCGTGGACGTGCTGTTCCTCGACACCGGCTACCACTTCGCCGAGACGATCGGCACCCGGGACGCGGTCGCCGCGACGCTGCCGATCAACCTGATCAACGCCCTCCCGAAGCAGACCGTCGCCGAGCAGGACGCGGAGTACGGCAAGGATCTGTTCGCGACGGCGCCGGACAAGTGCTGCGCGCTACGCAAGGTCGAGCCGCTGAACCGGGTGCTGTCCGGCTACAAGGCCTGGGTGACCGGCGTACGGCGGGAAGAAGCACCGACCCGCGCCAACACCCAGGTCGTCGAGTACGACGAGAAGCGCGACATGGTCAAGCTCAACCCGATCGCCCCCTGGACCCAGGACGACCTCGACGGCTACATCAACGACAACGGCGTCCTGGTCAACCTGCTCCAGTACGACGGCTACCCGTCGATCGGCTGCCAGCCGTGCACGAAGCAGGTCGCCCCGGGCGAGGACCCCCGCAGCGGCCGCTGGGCCGGCCAGGGCAAGATCGAATGCGGGTTGCACACGTGACCGCCGTGAGCTTGCCCCCGGCAACTGTCACCGAGCTGGACGCGCTCGAGAGCGAGTCGATCTTCGTCTTCCGCGAGGTGGCAGCGGAGTTCGAGCGGCCGGTGATCCTGTTCTCCGGTGGCAAGGACTCGATCGTGATGCTGCACCTGGCGCGGAAGGCGTTCGCGCCGGCCGGTGTGCCGTTCACGCTGCTGCACGTCGACACCGGGCACAACTTCTCCGAGGTGCTGGACTACCGCGACGCCACCGTCGGCGCGCTCGGGCTGCGGCTCGAGGTCGCCCGCGTGGAGGACTACCTGGCCGACGGCCGGCTGCGCGAACGGTCCGACGGCACCCGTAACCAGCTGCAGACGATCCCGCTGCTGGACGCGATCAACGCGCACCGGTTCGACGCCGTGTTCGGCGGCGGCCGGCGCGACGAGGAGCGCGCCCGGGCCAAGGAGCGGATCTTCAGCCTGCGCGACGAGTTCGGTCAGTGGGACCCGCGCAACCAGCGGCCCGAGCTGTGGTCGCTCTACAACGGCAAGCACAAGCCGGGCGAGCACGTCCGGGTGTTCCCGCTGTCCAACTGGACCGAGCTGGACATCTGGAACTACATCGACCGCGAGGACATCCCGCTCCCCAGCATCTACTACGCCCACGAGCGGGACGTGTTCGAGCGCGACGGCATGCTGCTGGCCGTCGGCCCCTACTCGCAGCCGCGCACCGGCGAGGACGTCACCCGCCGCGTGGTTCGGTACCGCACCGTCGGCGACATGTCCTGCACCGGCGCGGTCGCCTCGACCGCGGCCACCCCGGCCGAGGTCGTCGTCGAGGTCGCCGCCAGCGAGATCACCGAGCGCGGCGCCACCCGCGCCGACGACCGCGCCAGCGAAGCCGCCATGGAAGACCGCAAGCGAGAGGGGTACTTCTGATGAGCACCACTCACGCGACCGCCGAACTGCCCGACCTGACCCAGCTCGCCCAGCGCAAGTTGTTGCGGCTGGCAACGGCCGGATCGGTCGACGACGGCAAGTCCACGCTGGTCGGCCGGCTGCTGCACGACTGCAAGGCGATCCTGGCCGACCAGATCGCGCACGTGCAGACCGTGTCCGAGGCCCGCGGCGGCGACTTCGACTTCGCGCTGCTCACCGACGGCCTGCGGGCCGAGCGCGAGCAGGGCATCACGATCGACGTCGCCTACCGGTACTTCGCGACCGACAAGCGCTCGTTCATCCTGGCCGACTGCCCCGGGCACGTGCAGTACACCCGGAACACGGTCACCGGCGCGTCCACCGCGGACGTCGTCATCATCCTGGTCGACGCCCGGCACGGCGTACTGGAACAGACCCGCCGGCACCTGGCCGTCGCCGGACTGCTCCGGGTCCCGCACGTCGTCCTCGCCGTGAACAAGATCGACCTCGTCGGGTACGACGAGCAGGTCTTCCGCGGCATCAGCAAGGACGTCAGCGAACTCGCCGACCAGCTAGGCATCGCCGACGTCCAGGCGATCCCGGTCTCGGCCCTGGTCGGCGACAACGTGGTCGACCACTCCCCGAGCACCACCTGGTACGACGGCCCGACGCTGCTGGAGTTCCTGGAGAACGCCTCCGGGCGCTCCGACGCCTCCGGCCGGCCGCTGCGGTTCCCGGTCCAGTACGTGATCCGCCCGCAGACCGACGACCAGTACCGCGACTACCGCGGCTACACCGGAACAGTTGCCTCTGGCACCGTCTCGGTCGGCGACCAGGTGATCGTGCTCCCGGCCGGACGCCGTACGGCGGTCGCCGGCATCGACCGCGCCGTGGTCAGCGCCACCTCGACCGCGGTCGAGGAACGCGCCTCCGCCGTCGCCGGCGAAGCCGTCACGGTTCGGCTGGCCGACGACCTCGACGTGGCCCGCGGCTCGGTCATCGTCGCGGCCGAGTCCTCCCCCGGCACCCGCCGGGAACTGTCGGCCACCGTGTGCTGGCTGTCGGACCGCCCCCTGTCGGTGGGCGCCCGGCTGCTGATCAAGCACACCACCACGACCGCCCAGGCGATCGTCACCAAGATCAACGGGGTCCTCGACCTCGACACGCTCGGAGTCATCGACGCCGCCGGGCTCGACCTGAACGACATCGGCAAGGTGCAGCTCAAGATCGCCGCACCGCTGGCCGCCGATCCGTACTCCAGCAACACCATCACCGGATCGTTCCTGCTCATCGACGCCCACGACGGGTGGACGCTCGCGGCCGGAATGATCGACGAAGAAGAAGGGGAACTGCTGTGACCGCACCTGCGCTCGTAGTCCTCGCCCACGGCAGCCGCGATCCGCGATCGGCCGCCACCGTCCACTCGCTGGTCAAGTGCCTGCGCGAGCTGCGGGACGACCTGCGGATCGAAGCCTCCTTCCTCGACCACTGCCCGCCCACGCCGTACCAGGTCCTCGGCAAGCTCGCCGCCGAAGGTGTCGAGGAGGTCGTGGTCCTGCCGCTGCTGCTCTCGACCGCCTTCCACGCCCGGGTCGACATCCCGGCCGTGATCGACGAGGCCCGCGGCCGGTTCCCGAACCTGCGGATCATCGCCTCCGACGTGCTCGGGTACGACGAGACGCTGCTCGACGTACTCGACCGCCGGATGCGCGCCGAGCTCAAGGACAGCCGGGTACGCGAGCTCGACGCGCTCGTGCTCGCCTGCGCCGGATCCAGCGACGCCCAGGCGAACGCGGCCGTCACCCGGCTCGCCCGGCTCTGGGGTCAGCGGCACAAGCTCCCGGTCACCGCGGCGTTCACCACCGCGGCGTCCCCGAGCCCGGCCGAAGCCGTCCTGCAGTGGCGGCTCGAGGGTCGCCGGCACGTTGCCGTCGGCTCCTTCTTCCTGGCCCCCGGCGTACTGCCGGACCGCGCCGAAACCACCGCCCGCAAGGCCGGTGCCGTCGCGGTCTCCCGCCCGCTCGGAGTCAGCGCCGAGGTCGCCCGCCTCGTCATGCTCCGCTACGGCGTAGCCGGCCTGGACCTGCTCACGCTTGCTGCACCGGCCCCGCGCCCGCAGCTGGTTCGAACGGCCTGACCGGCACGCTGCACGGAGCGTCGCCACTCGTCCGCCGCACCGGACCGGCTCATGCCGATCCGGTGTCGCGGACGTGCAGCACTCACCAACCGCCCCGGCGCTCGGCACACACCAGGTACCTGAGCGTGGCACCGACGCTGCCCGCGGGGTTGGTGAGTGCTGCAGGTCCGGCGGTGTTTCGGCGGTGGTTGATCAGTGGTGGGAGTCAGCCGCGAAGCGCTTCGGGTCGAGGAAAGCTGCGTCGCAGTACGGCTTCTCACCGAGGGTTAGTTGGGCCAGCAGTTCGCCCAGGCCGCCGGCGTGTTTGAAGCCGTGGCCTGAGTCGCCGCCGGCGACGACGAGCCGGCCGGTGTCGCCCGCGTGGCCGATCAGGAACTGGCCGTCCGGCGAGTCGGTGACGATGCAGGGCAGGAGTTTGACCGGGATCGGGTCGAGGCCGGGGAACGCTTCGGCGACCGCGGCCGAGATCTCGTCGACGTCGCCGCGCGGGTGCACGTAGCGGTCGACCTCGTCGGCGTCCGCGAACGGCGTACCGGCGACGTGGCCGTCGTGCTCGAGGCCGAGCTTCACGCCGTACCCGTCGCCGGAGCCGTGGCCCCAGAAGCCGATCCCGCCCGCGCGCTGCCAGATGAACGCGGGAAAGCGCTCCAGCGCGAACTCGTCCGACGCCGGATCCTTCGGCTCGAACCAGTACAACGGCGTGCGCCGAGGCACCAGCGGAAGACCGGGGACGACCTTGCCGAGCCAAGCGCCGGTCGCGACGACCACACGCTCGGCGCGGATCTCGACGGTCGGTGTCCTCACCAGTACGCCGTCGCCCGAGACCTCCACGGCGGTGACGAGCGTGTGGGCGAAGACCTGCGCGCCCAGCTGCTGAGCGACCTCGACCTGCGCGCGCACGATCGGCTCCGGGAAGCAGATCCCGGCGCCGGGGTCCCAGACGCCGACGTCGTCAGCGCCGAGCGCGCCGTACTGCGGTTGCCGGGCGACCAGCTCGTCGTGGTCGAGCTCGACCACCGGAACACCCGCTTGAGCTGCGGCTGCCAGGGCACCGGCGACGGGCTCGCTGCCCGGCGGGCCGGCGTTGAGCGAGCCGGTCTGCTCGACCAGGACCTGGCCGGTCTGCGCCCCGAGCTCGGTCCACAGCTCGAGCGATTTCTGCGCGATCGGTGGCAGGCCCGGATGTTCCATGCAGGCGATCCGGAACAGCCGAGTGATGCCGTGCGACGAACCCAGCGCATGCCCGATCGCCTGCCGCTCGACACCGATCACGTTGACGCCGCGTGCGGCCAACCGCCAGAGCGCGGCCGACCCGAACGCACCGAGGCCGACCACCACCACGTCCGTGCGCAACGTCTCCACGCCAGCCTCCAGCTGGTCAGCCCCAGGTGAGCGGATCCAGCAACAAGTAGAAGTCGAGCCGGCGCTGATCCGGCTCTTCCAGACCGTACCCGCGCAGGAACTCGTCGACGGACGTGTCCCACTCGTCGAACAGCTGCGCCTTGATCAGCGCCAGATCGGCGTACCGGTCGGCCAGGCCGAGCCGGCCCAGGTCGATGAACCCGGTGACCTCGAGCGTCTCCGGGTCGAGGAAGACGTTCGGCAGGCACGCGTCGCCGTGGCAGACGACCAGGTCGGCGGCTTTCTCGGCGTACGGCTGCTCGGTCCTGACCCGCTCGAGCAGAGTCTCGGGCCGTTCTTTGCGCCACTCGTCGTTGAGGAAGTCCGGGTTCACCGCACCACGCCGTACGACGTCCGCGGCCTGATCGACGACCTCGGTCAGCGGGCGCGTGAACGGGCAGCCGGGCAGCTCGTGCAGAGCCCGGAACGCCGCGCCGAGAGCAGAGAGCGCTCCCTGCCGTTGCGCGGGTGGCAGATCGGCCGCCGCCACGCCGGGGACGGCCGACGTCACCAGACAGACGCCGTCGTCGCTCTCGATCCAGTCGAGCAGCCGCGCGCCGGGGATCCCGGTCGTGGCCAGCCAGTTCACGCGATCGCGCTCGGCGCGCAGCTCGTCGATCCCGTGCCGCGGCGCGACCTTCGCGTACGCCGTACCGTCGGCGCGCCGGAAGACGTCGGTGTCCGACTCCCCTTCCCCGACCGGCTCCCACTCACCCGCCGGAAGCATCAGGTCGTCGCCAGCCGGGCCTTCTCGCCCTCGACATCGAAGTCGGCGGTCGGCCACTCCGGGTTCAGGTCGCGCAGGGTCTCCAGCAGCAGGGTCGTGACGGCCCAGTTGCGGTACCACTTGCGGTCGCTGGGGATCACGTACCAGGGCGCGGCCGGGCCGTTGCAGTTCTCCAGCGCCGCCTGGTACGCCTCGGCGTACGCGGGCCAGAACTCGCGCTCGTCGATGTCGCCGGGGTTGTACTTCCAGTACTTGGTCGGGTCGTCCAGCCGCGCCTCGAGGCGTTCCTTCTGCTGGTCGGCGGAGATGTGCAGGAAGCACTTCAGCACCGTCACGCCGCTCTCGGCCAGCTCCGCCTCGAACTCGTTGATCTGGTCGTAGCGCCGGTTCCAGACCGGCGGGGCGACCAGGTTCCGCACCCGGGCGATCAGGACGTCCTCGTAGTGCGAGCGGTCGAAGATCCCGATCATGCCCGGCCCCGGCAGCGCCTGCCGGATCCGCCAGAGGAACCCGCGCCGCTTCTCGGTCGCCGTCGGCGCCTTGAACGACGTGATCCGCAGACCCTGCGGATCCATCAGTCCCGCGCCGTGCCGGATGACGCCGCCCTTGCCGGAGGTGTCCATCCCCTGCAGCACGAGCAGCACCGACCGGGTGCCGCCCTTGCGGCCCTCGGCGAACAGCCGCTCCTGCCAGTCCGACACCTCGGCGCCGAGCTCCTCGAGCTTCAGCTTGCCGTCGTCCTTCGTGCCCTCGAACCCGGTCGTCGCGCGCGTGTCGTACGCGCTCAGGTCCACCGGCCCGGCCGGTACCCGCAACGCGTCCAGCAGCCTGTCACCCGTCCCGTCAGCCTTCTTCTTCGCCATGACGACATCCTGCCCCATCCCCACCGGCAAACCGGTGAGGACAGGGCAGGAGCGGTACGGCGTCAGCGCGTGGTGACGGCGCTGCCGAGGTCCCAGCTGATCGAGGTCGAGTACAGCGCGAACCGGTAGTCGCGCACCTTGCTGTACTTGTACGAAAGGCTGACCTCACCCTTCGAGTTCGTCCACAGCCCACCCTTGAGCGTCTGCCAGGTGGTCGAGCCCTTCTCGCGGAACTGGAAGACGCCGGCGGCCGAACGCTTGAAGTACTTGTTCGTGGACACCGAGTACAGCAGCGAAGTGCCCTTCAGCGTCACGACGTCGGCCTTGCGCGACGAAGAGATCCACGCCCCGGCGGCGAGCTTGACCGTGACGGGCACCTTGTTCTGGGTGTTGGTGGTGCCGTCGGGGTTCTCGCTGCCGACACCGTAGAACTCCTGGACGCCGATCGGGTGGTTCGACGGGACGTACCAGATGCCGTCGCCGAACTCGTACTCCTTGTCGAAGACGATCTCGTTGACGATGCCCTTGCTCGGGTGCTTGAGGTACCAGCCCGAGGTCGGGTCGGGGTTGGCCGCGCAGGTGCCGGTCAGCTTGCCCGGCAGGAGCAGCTCCGGCCGGCCGATGGCGACCCGCGTCGGGACCGACAGGTTGCAGGTGCCGGCGGCGTCCCGCGACGACGTGGTCTTCGGCGCCCAGTGCGCACCCGGGTCAGGCCGGGCAGCAGACGCCGAGAGCGGGGCTACCGCGGCGAGGCCGACCACTGCGACGGCAGCCGTCAGCGTACGTCGAATCATGTGTTGTGCTCCTTGTGTCGAACCTGATCAGCACTGGGACCCCCCTCAGCACCATGAGATGGGCGGAGCGTAGTCCGCGACAGGGTCGCAGCTGATCAGGTTCGACGGCGAGTGAGAGCTGGCTCACTCACCAGTTGCAGCAAGTTGCAATTCTCAGCGGGTGGTGACGGCGCTGCCGAGGTCCCAGCTGATCGGGGTCGAGTACAGCGCGAAGCGGTAGTCGCGCACCTTGCTGTACCGGTACGAGAGGCTGACCTCACCCTTCGAGTTCGTCCACAGGCCGCCCTTCAAGGTCTGCCACACCGTGGAGCCCTTCTCGCGGAACTGGAACACGCCGGCCGCCGAACGCTTGAAGTAGCTGTTCGTGGTGACCGAGTACAGCAGCGACGTGCCCTTCAGCGTCACGACGTCGGCCGTGCGCGACGACGAGATCCAGGCGCCCGCGGCGAGCTTCACCGTGACCGGGAGGTTGTTCTGGGTGAACTCGGTGCCGTCGCCGTTGATGCTGCCGATGCCGTACCAGGTCTGGTTGCCGATCGGGTGGTTGTCCGGGACGCTCCACTGGCCCTTGCCGAGCGGATCGGTCGCGTCGAACAGGATCCCGTTCACGTCACCGATGCTCGGGTGGTCGAGGAGCCAGCCCGACGTGTTGTCCCGGACGTTGCAGCCGCCGATGCGCTTGCCGTTCAGCGTGATCACCGGCTTGCCGATGGCGACGCGGGTGGGCAGCGACAGGGTGCAGGGACCGGCGGCCTCGGCCTTCGAGGCCGGGCCTTTCAGGCTCGGCGGCATCACCGGGCCGGGGCGGGCGGCCGAAGCCGACAGCGGCGCGAGGGCCGCCAGGCCGACGACCGCGACAGCGGCCGTCAGAGTACGACGAATCATGCGATCTGCTCCTAGGTGTCATTCACGAATGGCACTGGGACCCCCCTCAGCACCGCGATGGGTCGGAGGCTAGCCACCCAGGGGTTCTCCGGACGCAGCCTTGCGTCCCGGTGGAATGGTCAGTCCATTCCCGCGTGGGCCAGGGCGATCAGGCGGGACAGCGCGCGGAGGTACTTCTTGCGGTAGCCGCCCTTGAGCATCGGCGCCGGGAAGAGGCGGTCCAGCGGCAGGCCGCTGTGGATCAGGGGGAGGTCGCGGTCGTACATGCGGTCGGCGAGCACGACCAGGCGTAGGGCGATGTTCTCGTCGGTGAGCTCGCGCACGTCAGTGATGCCGACCGTCTGCACGCCGTCCAGGAAGGCGCCGTACTTGCTGGGGTGGAGCTCGCCGAGGTGGTGGTAGAGGTCGACGAAGTGGTCGCAGGACGCGTCCGGCCGGTCGGTCGCCGCCTGTTCGACGGCGGCGTCGGTCCACGGCGCGGGGGCGACGGGGAGGCCGCGGTGGCGGTAGTCGGGGCCGTCGATCCGGCGTACGTCGAAGTGGCCGGACAGGGCCTGGATCTCGCGGAGGAAGTCGGTGGCCTGGAACCGGCCCTCGCCGAGCTTGTCGGGCAGCGTGTTGGAGGTCGCGGCGAGCTGGACGCCGGCGTCGACGAGCTGGCGCAGGAGGCGTGAGATCAGGACGGTGTCGCCGGGATCGTCGAGTTCGAACTCGTCGATGCAGATCAGCCGGTACGCCGACAGCGCCTCGACCGCGTTCCGCATCCCGAGCGCGCCGACGAGGTTGGTCAGCTCGACGAACGTGCAGTACATCTTCGGCCCGGCCGACACGTGCCACAGCGAGGCGAGCAAATGGGTCTTGCCGACCCCGAACCCGCCGTCCAGGTAGATCCCCGGCTTGAGCGTCTCCGCCGGCGCCTTCCGCTGCCACCAGGACCTCTCCCGCCGCGGCTCGGCGAGCACCTTCCCCCGCTCGACCAGCACGCCGAGCGCCTCGGCCTGACTCGGCTCTCCCGCCGCCGGTTCGTACGTCCCGAACCGCACAGGCGCGAACCGAGGCGGCGGCACGCACTCGGACAGCAGCCGGTCCGGACTCACCTCCGGCCGCCGCTCAACCAACCGGATCGGCATACGAACCACCCTACGATCCCGCCCCTCCGGCCCCCCGAACGCCCTATCCGCCCTCACCCCTTCGGACCCCCGGCACACCCATCCGAACCCCGCCCATCCGGATTCCGGAACGCCCCCATCCGCCCCCGCCAATCACCCCGTCCAACCGTCCCCGGCCCGCCCAGCAAGTACCGGCCCTCGACACCACCACGCCTCAAACCACCTCCCCCGCGCCAAGTCCACGCACCGCCCACCTGCGCACATCCACCCACCACACCCACCACCGCCGAGCAGCCCGGCCCGGACTCAGAGGTAGTCAGGTGTTGTGAAGTCTTGACCGCTTTCTTACTTTTAGTTAGGAAGTTGTCAACGGGGACCGCAGCCGCGCTGAACGACCGAGGAGTCAGCATGCAGGGTGATCGGCAACTCCCATCCACACCGTTCCGACGACGCACCCTGCTCAAGGGCGCGCTCGGCGGCGCCGCCGCGCTCGGGCTCGGGTCCTCGCTGGCCGCCTGCAGCGACGACGGCGGGTCGAGCAGCAGTGGCGGCAAGGCCGTCGTCCGGGTCTGGTCCTGGTACAGCGACCAGGAGGACCAGTTCCCGAAGCTGATCGAGAAGTTCCAGGCCGCACACAGCAACATCACCATCGAGAACCGGATCTTCGGCACCCCCGACCAGTACCTGCCGGCCCTGCAGGCCGCGGTCGCCGGCGGCGACGTCCCGGAGATCTTCGCGCCGCACACCCGCGCGCTGACCTACGGCACCGGCGGCGTCTCGGCCGACCTGAAGAAGGATCTAGGCGACGACTTCCTGAAGGACTTCTTCGACTCCGCCAACCAGGAGTACACCCTCGACGGCAAGCAGTACGCCGTGGGCTGGATGGCGCAGACCTTCGGTCTGTTCTACAACCCGGAGATGCTGAAGAAGGCCGGTGTCGGCGAGGACGAGATCGAGACCTGGGACGACCTGATCGCGGCCGCGGCCAAGATCCGGGCCATCGGCAAGCACCCGGTCGCGCTCAGCTGCAACCCGACGACCAGCTCGCTGGACTTCTTCCTGCCGCTGCTCACCCAGGTCGCCGACGACCCGACGTTCTACCTCAAGCTCGACCAGCTCCAGGACGGCCTCACCTACGAGGACCCGAAGGTGATCCAGGCCCTCGAGCTGAACCAGAAGATCGTCAAGGGCAACGTCTTCCAGCCCGGTACGACGGGCACCAGCGGCGACCAGGTCCCGCAGATCTTCTACACCGAGAAGTCGGCGATGCTGTTCAACGGCTCGTGGTCGCCGCAGGGGCTGTCGAAGGACGCTCCCCCGGCGTTCGCGAAGAAGTACAAGGTGATGAAGACCCCGGCGATCGCGCCCGGCAAGCGGCACTGGTGCGCGAACCAGGCCGGCGCCGGCTGGGCGGTGTCGGAGACCAGCAAGAACAAGGACGCCGCGCTGGAGTTCCTGCGCTTCCTGTACTCGGCCGACCAGTACTCCCCCACCATGAACGACTCGAACTCGATGCCCGCGACCAAGAGCGCCGCGGCCCGGATCGAGCTGCCGATCATGAAGCAGATGACGTCGTGGCTGACCGACGGCGACGGCTGCCCGCACATCCCGTTCGGGCCGGGCTCGGTGGCCGCCGGGGATCCGCTGTCCAAGATCTTCGACGGGACCGGCGAGCCCGCCGCGGTCGCCAAGGAGATGCAGCAGGCGGTGCAGAACGCCAAGGGCGGCTGATCGGGTGGCGACCGCAACAACAGTCCGGCCGTCAGCGGCACCACGTCCGCAGCAAAAGGCCCACCGCCTCGGTTCACCGCTGCGCAGGTCCCAGCGGATCGCGGGCTACCTGTTCGTGCTGCCGACGTTCGCGCTGTTCCTCGGCTTCGTGCTGTGGCCGATCCTCCGTACGACGTACCTGAGCCTCACGCGCTGGGGCGGGTTCGGGTCGCCGCGGTTCATCGGGCTCGACAACTACAGCCGGATGCTCGGCGACCCGGTGGCGCGGCGCGCGATGATCGTGACGCTCGCGCTGACCGCGGTGACGACGGTGCTCCTGACCTTCCTCGGTCTGCTCACGGCGGTTCTGGTGAACGTCGTGTGGAAGCACGTCGGGGTGCTGGTCCGGACCATCCTGTTCATCCCGGGCATCGTCTCGTTCGTGGTGTCCGGGGTGCTCTGGAAGCTGATCTACGACCCGAACATCGGCACGCTCAACCAGGTGCTCGGGGCCATCGGTCTCGACTCGCTCCAGCACCCGTGGCTGGCCGACAGCCGGACCGTGCTGCCGGCCATCATCGTCGTGACGGTCTGGGGCGGTCTCGGCTTCACCATGCTGATCTTCTTCGCCGGCCTCCAGGGAATCGATCCCAGCCTGTACGAGGCCGCGGCGGTCGACGGCGCGAACACGGTCCAGCAGTTCTGGAACATCACCGTGCCGAGCCTGCGCGTGGTCACCGGTCTGGTGATCAGCCTCGGGCTGCTGAACGGGTTCAAGGCCTTCGACATCATCTACGTGATGACCGGCGGCGGCCCGAACCACGGCAGCGAGGTCCTCGGCACGTACCTGTACTCGCTGGCCTTCGGCTCGACGTCCGGGTCGATCCCGCAGCTCGGGTACGCGAGCGCGTTCAGCGTCGTGACGATGATCCTGTGCACGATCGCGGTGATCGCCCAGCTGTGGCTGACCAGGAGGGCCGACCGGTGAGCGCACCCGCCGTGGAACACACCAAACCGTTCCGCTTCCCGCTGGGCAAGAGTTTCGCGGCGTTCGTGCTGGCGCCGTTCTGCGTGCTGATGGCGTTCCCGTTCGTCTGGATGCTGCTGACGTCGCTGCGCGAGCCGAGCACGATCTTCGGCGGACCGGTCATCCCGGACAAGCTGACCTTCGCCGGCTACTCGACCGCGTGGACCAAGATCGAGTTCCCGCTGCACTTCTGGAACAGCGTCTGGATCACGTCCGTCACGGTGATCGGCGTACTGGTCTTCGCGACGCTCAGCGGGTACGCGTTCGCCAAGCTCGACTTCCCGTTCCGCAACACGCTCTTCGTACTGCTCCTGACCACACTGATGATGCCGTCGACGGCGCTGATCATCCCGCTCTACCTGCAGCTCAAGACGCTCGGACTGCTGGACACCCAGACCGGGTTGCTGATCCTCTACATCTCCGGCTCGGCGCCGTTCGCGATGTTCCTGATGCGGGCGTTCTTCCAGACCCTGCCGGACGAGCTGATCGAGGCCGCGCGGGTCGACGGCGGCTCGGAGCTGGTGATCTTCTGGCGGGTGATCCTGCCGCTGACCCGGCCCGGGATCGCGACCGTGGTGATCTTCCAGTTCCTGCAGACCTGGAACGAGTTCCTGATCGCGAACACGGTCCTGCGGGACACCGACGCGCTGCCGCTGCAGCCGGTGCTGTTCACGCTGATGGGCCAGTACTCGACCAACTGGCCGGCGCTCACCGCCGGTCTCACCCTGTCGGTCGTTCCGGTCGTGCTCGTCTACGTCCGGATGCAGCGGCAGTTCGTCGCCGGGATGATGCTCGGCGCCGTCAAGAACTAGACCCTCACGAAGGAGATCCATGCCGATCAAGAACGTCGTCGTCAACTGCACCGACGTCCAGGCCTCGGTCGAGTACTACGGCAAGTTCCTGGAGCTGCCGGTCATCGGTGTGGCCACCGCGGAGCGCGCTCTCCTCGACGCCGTCACGGCGACCGTCGAGCTGCGGAAGGTCGAGCGCGGGCGCGCGGACACCACCTGGGTCGGCGACGACCTGCAGAAGGGGTTCCGGCACGTCGGCTTCAAGGTCGACCGCCTGGACGAGCGGGCCGCCGTACTGAAGGCCGCCGGGGTCGAGTTCAAGCTCGACCCGCTGGACGCCGAGGGCGCGGTCCGGATCTGCTTCTTCTTCGACCCGGACGGGACGCTGCTGGAGATGATCCAGGGCGATCTGCAGTACGCCGCCGTCCTGGACGAGGACGGGGTCGCGCGGGAGCGCGCTCTCGGCGTACCGGCGCGGCCGCGGTTCGACCATGTCGCGGTGACGGTCGAGGACCGGGAGGCGACCCACGCGTACTACCGGGACAACCACGGCTTCTCGTTCATCGGCACGATCGAGCAGCCGCACGACCCGCGCGGGTTCAGCATCGGCTACCTCAAGGGCGGCGACACGGTGATCGAGGTCTTCACCTACGACCGGGAGAAGTCTGCCCGCGCACCGCAGCTCGACGTGGCCGGCTTCTCGTACGCCGTACTGGCGGGTGACGCTCCCACCGGGCTGCCCGCGCTGACCACTCCGGACGGAACGCAGGTCCATGTCGACCCTGATGGATTCGCCTTCGCCACGCGCTGACTTAACCGGTTAGGCTGTCGTTTGCGGACCTCGTCACCTGTCCATGAATCTCAAGTACCGGCCCTCGATCGGTGGCCGGTACTCGAAAGAGCAGGCGGGTCGAGGCCGCTCATCCGCCACCCACCGGGTCGGGCCCCGGCCCACCCGCCCCTCTCGAAAGTTGGTGCTCGTGACTGATCCCTCGACCGACGGCTGGCTGCGGCCGCTCGGGTCCACCGGTCTGACCGTGTCGGCCGTCTGCGCCGGCGGCAGCGGCATCGCCGGCATGCCCGAGGTGTTCGGGTACGACGTCACCCGCGCCGAAGCGGTCGCGGTCGTCGACCGGGTGCTCGACGGCCCGCTGACCTGGATCGACACCTCCAACGGCTACGGCGCCGGCGAGAGCGAGTTGCGGATCGGCCAGGCCCTCGCCGCCCACGGCGGGCTGCCCGAAGGGTTCCTGGTCGCCACCAAAGTCGATGCTCTCGGCAACGACTACTCGGGCGACCGGGTCCGGGCGAGCGTTGCCGAGAGCAAGGAGCGGCTCGGGCTGGAGCAGCTGCCGCTCGTCTATCTGCACGACCCCGAGTTCCACGACTTCGACAGCATGCGGGACGCGGTCGACACGTTGATGAGCCTCCGGGCCGACGGCGAGATCGGGCACGTCGGCCTGGCCGGTGGGTCGGTGCGCGAGTTGTCGCGGTACCTCGACCTCGGCGGTTTCGAGGTGCTGCTCGTGCACAACCGGTGGAGCCTGGTCGACCACAGCGCGCAGGCGCTGATCGATCAAGCGCTGGCCGGGGGTCTCGCGGTGGTCAACGCCGCGATCTACGGCGGCGGGATCCTCGCGAACCCCCAGGGCGGTTCCAGCAAGTACGGCTACCGCGAGGCACCGGCGGAGACGCTGGATGCGGTGGCCAAGATGGACAAGGCGTGCCGCGAGTACGGGATCGACCTGTCCACCGCCGCGCTGCAGCACTCGGTCAACGACCCGAAGATCACCGGCACCGTCGTCGGCTTCAGCAAGCCCGCACGTGTGGACCAGCTCGTCGCCGCTCTGGAGACAGAAATCCCGGCCGAGCTCACGGCCCGCCTGACCGAACTGATGCCCGACCCGACGCACTGGCTGGAAGGAACTTCATGAACAGAACGACCTTTCCTGACGACTTCGTCTGGGGTGCGGCGACTGCCTCCTACCAGGTGGAGGGCGCTACCCGGGAGGACGGGCGCGGGCCGAGCATCTGGGACACCTTCGCCGCGACGCCGGGCAAGATCGCGGACGGCGAGACCGGAGACGTTGCCGATGACCACTATCACCGGTACGACGAGGACATCCGGCTGCTGGCCGGGCTCGGGCTGAAGGCGTACCGGTTCTCGGTGGCCTGGCCGCGGGTGGTGCCGACCGGGAGCGGCGCCGCGAACCAGGCGGGTCTCGACTTCTACCGGCGAATCGCTGAGACGTGTCTGGCCAACGGCGTCACGCCGTACGCGACGCTGTACCACTGGGATCTCCCCCAGCCGCTCGAGGACGCCGGCGGCTGGCTGGTGCGCGACACCGCGGAGCGGTTCCGCGACTACGCGGCGCTGACGCAGGACGCGCTCTCCGATGTGATCTCGCACTGGATCACGCTGAACGAGCCGTGGTGCTCGGCGTTCCTCGGCTACGGCAACGGCGAGCACGCGCCGGGGCGGGTCGAAGGTGCCGACTCGCTGAAGGCCGTGCATCACCTGCTGCTCGGGCACGGCCTCGCCTTGCAGGCGATCAAGACGCCGGACAACACCGTCGGGATCGCGCTCAACCCCGCGCCGGTGTACGCCGCGTCGGAGTCGGACGCCGACCGCGACGCGCAGCGCCGGGTCGACGGGCTGCGGAACCGGATGTTCCTCGATCCGCTGCTGCTCGGGAAGTACCCGGCCGACGTACTGGAGGACACCGGGACGGCCGAGTGGTTCGGCCGGTACGACGCGGAGCTGCGGCTGATCTCCGCGCCGCTGGACTTCCTCGGGGTCAACTACTACTGCCCGTCGACGGTCGCGGCACCGGCCGACGGCGAGTTCGCGGCGCCCGGTGGACCGACGACGCAGCCGGGCAGCGAGAAGGTCGTTGCCGTCGACACCGGTCTCGCCAAGACCCAGATGGGCTGGGGCATCGACCCGAACGGCCTGCGCGACATCCTCGTCCAGATCAACACGCTGGCTCCCGAGCTGCCGCTCTACATCACCGAGAACGGTGCGGCGTACCCCGACGAGGTCACCGCTGACGGCACGATCGAGGACCCCGAACGCCAGGCGTACTTCGAGCAGCACCTCGCCACGGCCGCCGAGGTCGTCGCGGAAGGCCTGCCGCTGAAGGGCTACTTCGCGTGGACCCTGATGGACAACTTCGAGTGGTCGTGGGGCTACACGCGGCGCTTCGGGCTGGTCCACATCGACTACACGACGCAGCAACGCACCATCAAGAACAGCGGGCTGTGGCTGAAGACCTTCCTAGGTCGCTAGCGCCCGGTTCGACGTCTGGTGCGGCGTCAGCTGGCTGTGCAGGACCAGCGACGCCGCACCCAGGGCCGCCGCGCTCGGGCCCAGCTTGGAGAGCTCCACGCGGGTCGGGTGGATCGCGCGGACGAAGGAGAGGCGGTTGATCTCCTCGGTCGCGGCCTGCACGTACAGGTCGCCGGCCTCGCTGAAGCCGGGACCGGCGAGGATGATCTGGGAGAGGTCGAGCAGGTTGGTGATCGACAGCAGGGCCTTGGCCAGGTAGCGGGCCGACTGCTGGATCAGCTCCAGGCACCGCGGGTCGCCTTCGGTGGCGCGGCGGGCGATGCGCGCGAAGTCCGTGCGGACGGACGTCCGTTTGCCGCGCAGGCCCAGGTCCGTGGCAAGAGGGCCGTCCGCCTGGGCCAGCTCGACCACACGAGCGGGCGCGGCGAGGGCTTCGAGGCAGCCGTTGCCTCCGCACCAGCACTCGGGGCCGCCGACGTCCAGGACCATGTGGCCGATCTCGCCGACGTTCGAGGACGAGCCTCGGTAGACGTCGCCGTTCGTGACCAGGCCAAGGCCGAATCCGGCGGCGAGGTACAGCGTTGCGAAGTCGTTGGCCGACGGGATGCGGCCGGCCCAGAACTCGCCGATCGCGGCGCAGGTCGAGTCGTTCTCGACGACGACCGGGTGGTCGATCGCCTGGCTGAGCTGCCCTTGTACGGCGAACGGCTCCCAGGCGTAGCGCTCGCGATCGGCCCGGAGCAGCGACGATCCACTCCCCTGCCGACCGGCCAGCGCGACTCCGACGCCGACCAGCGTCGCCGACTCGATACCGGTCCGCGTGATCAGGTCCTCGAGCTCGCCGACCAGCCGGGTGATCACCGTCGCGGGAGTGTCGCGGCCGATGCCCTTCGACGCGAGCTGCTCGATCACGCGGCCGTTCATGTCCGTCACCACGTACGTCGTACTGAGCGTGTCGATGGAGATCCCCACCGCGTGCCGGGCGCGCGGGTTGAACTGCAGCAGCGTCGCGCGTTTGCCGCCCGTCGGGTCGCCCAGGCCGGTCTCGACGATCAGCCCCTCGGCCAGCAACTGCTTGACCACGCGCGAGATCGACGCACCGGTCAGTCCGGACCGGTCGGCCAGCGCCACCCGCGTCACGGTGCCGCTGGAACGGATCAGGTCCAGGATCGCGCTGTGCGTCTCCTGGGCCGTCGCACCCTTCAAGATCTTCGCCACGTCGTTCCCTCCCTGCCCGCACTTTAATACACAAGGTAAGGAAGTGGTGCGGGTTGACCTCAACTGAAGTTGAGGTCCTAGCGTTCCCGGCAGGTGTCCAGAGAGGGAGTGCGCAGATGCGGGCGATCCGCTTGTACGAGTTCGGTCCGGCCGAGAACCTGACCTTGGAAGAGGTGCCCGACCCGGTGCCGGCGGCCGGTGAGGTGCTGATCGCGGTCGAGGCCGCTGGCGTGCACCTGCTGGACACCGCGCTCCGGCAGGGTACGGCGGGCGGTGGGCCGGTCGCTCCCCCGACGTTGCCGACGATCCCCGGGCGGGAGGTCGCCGGGCGCGTCGAGGCCGTCGGTGCGGAGGTCGACGCGGAGTGGGTCGGGAAGCGTGTGGTGGTGCATCTCGGGCCGGTGCCGGGTGGGTACGCCGAGAGAGCGGTTGCCCGGGTGGAGTCGGTGCACGAACTCCCCGAGCACGTCAGCGCCGCGCAGGCGGTCGCCACGATCGGCACGGGCCGGACGGCGATGGGGATTCTGGAGCAGGCAGCGATCACCGCCGATGACGTCGTACTGGTGACGGCAGCGGCCGGTGGGTTGGGCAGCTTGTTCGTGCAGAGCGCGCGCAACGCCGGCGCGACGGTCATCGGTCTCGCGGGTGGAGCCGACAAGACGCGGCAGGTGCAGGAGCTGGGTGCGCAGATCGTTGTCGACTATCGGCAGCCCGACTGGGTGGACCAGGTCGAGGAGAAGCCGACCGTCGTGCTCGACGGCGTCGGCGGCGAGGTCGGGCAGCAGGCGTTCGAGCTTCTGGCGATCGGTGGGCGGATCCTGATGTTCGGCTGGTCCGGCGGTGGACCGGTCGAGCTCACCACCGCCGACCTCATGCAGCGCGGGCTCAGCGCGACCTGGGCGATCGGCCCGAAGCTGATGCGCCGCCTCCGCGACCTGGAGACCAAGGCGCTGCGCCGAACCAGCGAGGGCGAGTGGGTTCCGCTGGTGACCAGCTTCCCGCTGGCCAAGGCGGCCGACGCCCACCGCGCACTGGAGAACCGTGAGACCGCCGGCAAGGTGGTCCTGGGCACCTAGACCAGGAATCCCCCTGCGCCTCAATGCCGGGGAGCCCGGGTCTTCACCGGCGGTCTCACGGGGTGCGGGCTCCGGGCCGCCTGGTGTGCGGTCCGGAGCCCATCAACCGCGACTTACCAGATCTGGTAACCGAAGGTGGTCCTGCCGGTTGCCCCACCACTGTCGGTCGCCGTCACCGTTGCCGAGTAAGTCCCGCGGCTGGTCGGTGTCCCCGAGATCACTCCGCTGGTACTGATCGACAGGCCCGGAGGCAGCCCTGTCGCGCGGAAGGTGACCGGCTGCCCGGAGCTGGCCGTTGCCCGGATCTGCAACGGGAAGCCCTGGAAGCCGACGAACCCGTACTGGCTGCCCGGGTTCTGCACCGTCACCGTGCCCGACGACGAACCGGTCACCGTGAGGCTGAAGGTCACCTCGTGGCTGACCGCGCCGGTGCCCTTGACCGTCACCTGGTACGTCCCGGCCGGCGTTGTGGCCGACGTCGCCAGGGTCAGGGCCGAGGTGCTCCCGGACGTCACCGAGGACGGCGAGAAGGAGGCCGTCGTACCGGACGGCAGGCCACTGGCCGCGAGCTGCACGGTCTGCGCGTCGCCGCTCGTGGTCGTCGTACGGACCGTGGTCTGTGCCGAGCCGCCCGCCGCCACCGATCGCGAGGCCGGGTCGAGCGACAACGAGAAGTCGTTGCCGGCCGGCGGGGTCTCCCCCACCGCGAGCTTCCACAGCCCGTACGCCGCGGCGTCGGCACTGCGGTCGAGCACGGTCGCGCTGATGTTCGACGGGTACTTGTCGCAGGAGCCGTGGTAGCACGGGTCGTACGCCGAGCCCGACGTACCGCCCCACTTCTGCGCCTGCGCCGTGGTCTTGCGCGCACTCGCCCCGGCGGCCACGCCGCTGGTCGGGATCCCGGCGTTCTTGAACGACGCGTCGTCGGAGCGCCCGGCGCCCTCGGTGTTCTCCTCCGGCGCCAGGTTCAGCCCGTCGTAGAACTCCTTCAGCACCTTGCCGGTCGTCGTGGTGATGTTGTTGACGAAGTACCCGGCGTTGGTCGAGGCGACCATGTCGAAGTTCAGGTACGCCTTGATCTTGGACCGCTCGGCGGACGGCAGCTGGCCGACGTAGAACTCGGAGCCGTTCAGGCCCTGCTCCTCGTCGGTCCACCAGCCGAAGCGGACATGCTTGGCCAGCGTGGGGTTCTTCGCCGCCAGCGTCAGCGCGGTCTCCAGGATGACGGCCGAGCCGGACGCGTTGTCGTTGCTGCCGGCCCCGGCGCTGACACTGTCCAGGTGCGCGCCGAGCATGACGACCTGGTTCGCGTCGCCACCGGGGAAGTCGGCGATCAGGTTGTCCGAGGGGTAGGTGCAGTTCGTGCACCGCTGCTTGGCGACCGTGAACCCGGCGGCGCGCAGCTTCTGCTCGATGTAGTTCACCGAGGCCGTGTAGCCGGCCGAGCCCGCGCGGCGGTTGCCGCCGTTGTTGTCGGCCGTCTGCTGCAGCGCGACCAGGTGCGCCTTGACCTTCTCCACGTCGACGTCCGGTACGCCGGCAGGCGGGGCGGTCCCGCCGACGGTCAACCGGTACGTCGCCGTCCGGTCGACCGCCGTACCGTCACCGGTGATCGTGACGGTGTAGCTGCCGTCCGGCGTACTGGACGACGTGCTCAGGGTCAGCGTGGACGAGTTGCCCGACTGGACCGAGGCCGGCGAGAACGACGCGGTGGCGCCGCTCGGCAGGCCGGAAGCGGTCAGCTGCACGGTCTGCGCGGAGCCACTCCCGATCACGGTGTTGATCGTCGCGGTCGCGGACTCGCCGGGTTTCACCGAGCCGTTGGCCGGAGAGACTGTCATGGTGAAGTCGTTGCCGGTCGCCGTACAGGTCGCCTCGCCGGACTGGGTGCCCAGGGCAACGGCATCCCACGCGGCCTTCACCTTGGCGTGCAGCGCGCAGCTGGAGTCCAGGTTCTTGGCCGCGGCCAGCGTCGCCACCCGCCACTTCGGGTAGCTCATGCCGGAGGTCTTGGCGAGCATCGTGTTGTAGAACAGCTTGCCCGCTTCTTTGTGCCCGATGCCGGTCAGCGTGCCGTTGTTGCAGGTCGGGCTGTTCGGCTTGCCGTTGCCAGGGTTGCTGCCTTCGGCCAGCAGGTAGAACCAGTGGTTCATCGGGCCGGCCGCGGCGTGCACCGACGACGGCAGGCTGGTCGAGTAGCAGTTCGGGTGGCCGGAGATCTTGGCCGGCTCGTACATGTACCGGATCGGCCCGGCGCCCTGCAGGTTGATCTCCTCGCCGACCTCGTAGTCCGGCGGGTCGTTCGGGTTGTTCAGGAAGTGCTCGGTCAGCGTGCCCCAGATGTCCGCGACCGCTTCCTGCGACGGGTGGCCGGAGATGCCGCCCGGCGTCTTGGCGTCCAGGCCGTGCCCGTACTCGTGGGCGACGACGTCGGTGCCGGTGATCCACTGGCGGTTGTTGTTGTAGCCGAAGACCACGCCGTCGGGGTTGCTCTGGTGACCCCAGTACGCGTTGACGTCGCCCAGCCCGACCAGCGCGTCGGCCCACCGGCCCTGGCCGTCGAGGCCGTTGCGGCCGTACCAGTCCTTCAGCATGTTCCACTCACCGGCGGCGACGTACATGACGTCGACGCAGCCGGCCTCCTTGTCGGTCTTGGAGGTGCTCCCCCAGACGTCGTCGGAGCCGGAGTAGACCGTGCCGGTGCTGTAGTCGGCGCAGCGCAGGTTCGGGCGGCCCGGGTCGGCCATCGTGTACTGCGAACCGCTCTGCGTGGTCCCGAACGACAGGTTGCCGCCGTTCCACACGCCGGTGCCGGTGCCGGACGCGGTCTGTTCGATCGCGTGCACGACCTTGCCGCTGCGGGCGTCGACGTACACCTTCTGCCGGCTGTCCTCGCCGTGGTCACGGCCCTGGACGATCGACTCCCAGGCCAGCACCGGCTTCGCGCCACCGGCGTACACGACCAGCGTCGGGTCACCGGGGACGGCCTTGCCCTGGTCGAGGGCCTTCAGCGCCGCCTTCTCGGCCGCGGCCTTGCCGACGACCGGGTGACGGTTCACGGCGATCGCCTGCTGCTGCGCGACGGAGATGCCCCGGGTGTTGCCCTTGGCATCCGTCGTGACGACGAAGTCGCCGCCGATCACCGGGAGGTCGTAGTACGTGCGCTGGTAGGCGACGTACTGCAGACCCCACGGCGTACTGATGTCCTGCTGGCGGACGAACTGGTCGCCGGGGCTCGCCTTGAGCTCGGCGGCGCGACCCTCGACCAGCCGGTCGGCGGTCGCCAGGGCAGCGGCGCGCGGACTGACCGGTGGGTCGGCCTGGGCGTCGGCTGCGGGGAGCCTGGTCGCGACCACCGCTGTGGCGGCGGCCGCGAGACTCAGCACGCAGCCGGCTGCGACGGTGCGCAGGGCTGTGCGTTTCACGGGGACACTTCTTTTCTTCATTGGGCGGCCTCACTGAAAGGGGCGGGACCCCGCGGCCGGCCGGGGGCTGCAACCGACCGGCCGGCGGCGGGAGAAGAGGAACCCGGGGGTCCGGACTGGGCAGGTGAACGCCCGGGGTCCTCTGTGCAAAGAGATTGGCACCCGTGAGTTATGGCTGTGATATCCCAGCAGGGCATAACCTCCCCGCTATGGAGCTCGAGCTGAGGCATCTGCGCGTGGTCTGCCGCCTGTCCGAGAGCGGCAGTGTCTCGAAGGCCGCCGCGGCGCTGGGCATCTCCCAGCCGTCGCTGACCGCTCAGCTGCAGCGCATCGAGGAAGCCATCGGCGGCCCCCTGTTCAAACGCGGCCCGTACGGCGTGGAGGCGACCCCGCTCGGCAAGCACGTCCTCGGCCGGGCCCGCTCGATGCTGGCCGACATGGACGACCTCGTCGGCAGCAGCCGCCGCTACACGAACGGCACCGGGCCGCTGCGGCTCGGCGCGATGCGCACAGTGATGTACGGCGCGTGGCTGTCCCGGCTCGAGGAGGTGCTGCCCGGGCGGGAGATCGTCACACAGGTGGACTCGTCGTGCGCCCTGCTGACAGACCTGCTGGCGGCCGACATCGTGGACGTCATCATGCTGGGGCGCTGCGACGACGCGCACGCGCCGCCGTGCCCGCCGGGAGTCCGTGAGCAGACGATGGTCTACCCGGAGCCGTTCGCCGTCGCGCTCCCGTCGACGCACCGGCTCGCGGACCACGACGAGATCGCGCTGAGCGACCTGGCCGGCGACATCTGGATCTGCCCGCCGGCGGGCCAGGAGGACGGCGATCTCGCCTACCTGCGGACCACCTGCGAGTCCGTCGGCGGCTTCTCGCCGCAGTTCCGCTACTCCAACCTCGACACCCCCGACATCGAGCAGCTGATCGGCGCCGGCCGCGGGATCAGCCTGTGCGCGCCGACGGTCCGCGAGATCCCGAACACGGTGGTCCGGCCGATCCGGGACCACCCGCTCACCTGGCGCCGTACGCTGCGCTGGCGGACCGACCACACCACGCAGTCCGATGTCGATCTCGTGCACCAGGCGTTCGTCGACACCTATCGGGCGACCATCGCCGAGAACGCGACCCGGCGGCCATGGTGGACGACCCACCCGGGCTCGCACCCGACCGTGCTCGACCCCTGCGGATAGACACCGACTTGTGACTTCCGAGGCCGGGTCGTCGTACGGCCGCGTCCCGTACGCTCCCCGCCATGGATGTGCCCAGCCAGTCCGAGATCTTCATGATCTCCGGCGATGAGCGCCGCCTGGTGCCCGACGGTCCGGCGATCGTCGACACCGCGGGCCACCGCCGCGACGTACCGCCGAAGGCGCTCGACGCGCTGCACTACGTGGAGACCGCACTGCGCGAGGGGTACGCCGTACAGGTCTCGCTGCTGCGGCACGAGCTGCCGCTGCGGGAGGCCGCGCTGGCGGCGGAACTGTCCGAGGAGCAGGTGCGCTCCGCCCTGCCGGCCAGCGGCGTGCCGTTGGGGCCTGACGATTCCGACGAGTGGGTCCAGCTGGACCAGGTGCTGCAGCTGCAACGGCGGATCCGGGCGTCCCGGCGGGAGGCCGCGATCGACGCCTACGAGGAGGAGCTCGAAGCGGACAAGTGGTAGGCCGGGTGGAACTCCTGGTCACGTAAGCTTTCCGCCATGGAGGTCCTGCCGAGTCAGTCCGAGGTGTTCCTGCTGTCCGCCGCCGAGCGCAACCTGGTGCCCGCCGGACCGGCCATCATCGATGCCGAGGGCAACCGTTACGACGTACCGCCGAAGGTGATCGAAGCCCTCCGGTTCGTCGAGACCGCCCTGCGCGAAGGGCTCGCCGTGCAGGTCACCGCGCTGCGGCACGAACTGCCGATCCGTGAGGCGGCCGCCGCGATCGGGATGGCCGAGGACGAACTGCGCTCGTACGCCGCCTCCGGGCAGCTGGCGTTCCGGTCCGACGAATCGGTCGACTGGGTGCGACTGGAGGACGCGCTGGCGTTCAAGCGGGCCTTGAAGGCGCGGCAGCGGTCGATCCTGGATCAGATGCTCGCCGAGTCGGACTACGATGCGGATCCGGGCTCGGAGGGTTCTGGTGGTTCGGAGTCTTCGGGTGGCTGGGAGGGTTCTGGTGGCTCGGGTGGACCGGGCGGCTCTGGTGGTTCGGGTGGACCGGGCGGCTCGCGTGGTTCGGGTGGTTCGGGTGGACCAGGCGGCTCGGGTCGGCGGGGATAGCCGGTGGCCGATCCGTCCCGGCGCGCCTTTCTCGACGCCAACGTCCTGCGCGGTTCGCTGCAGACCGACGTCCTGCTGACGCTCGCGTTCCGCGACGAGTTCCAGCCACGGTGGAACGCCGAGGTGATGGACGAGGTCCGCCGCAACGCTCCCCAGGGGCTGCCGGCCGGCGCGATCGAACGCCGGATCGCACAGATGAACCAGGCCTTCCCACAGGCGATGGTCGAGCGCATCGACAGCCTCGAGCAGCAGATGCAGGCCGACCCGAAGGACAAGCACGTCCTCGCCGGCGCCGTGCACTCGAACTCGACGGTCCTCGTCACCGAGAACACCAAGGACTTCAACCCACCCAGCACCGGACCCCACGCCATGCAGGTCCAGCGCCTGTCCAAGTTCCTGTCCGACCTGACCCGCGAGAACCCCGCGCGGATGGTCGAGGCGATGCGAGAAATGGTCGGCCGCAACCAGCGCGACCCGAACACGGTATCCGCCCTGATCGACAAGATGGCCAAGCAGCAGGATCTGAGGGGTTTCGCCCAGACCCTGAACTCGGTGGTCCCCGAGCAGGACCGCGGGACGTCCCCGCAGCTCACGCAAGGACGACAGAACGAGCAGGGTGCGAGCCGGTCGGAGGAGGCCGGGCGGCCGGGGGTTGAGGCGGAGTCCGGGGTCGGGGCGCAGGAGCAGAGCGGCTCGGCGCGGTCGACCGAGGCCGGCTCGCAGCCGGCGATCGGCGCGCAGCCGGAGATCGGGCGACCGGGGGTTGGGACGGAGCCCGAGGCCGGAGCGCAGGCCGGCTCCGCGCGGTCGGCGGAGGCCGGCACACAGCCGAGGGCTGGGGCGGGGTCCGGGGTCGGGGCGCAAGAGCAGGCCGGCTCCGCGCAGTCGGCCGAGGCCGGCGCGCGGCCGGAGGTCGCAACACAGTCCCAGGACACAGCCACTCAACCTGAACCGGGCGCCACCCAGTCGACGGCTGGGCCGACACAGTCCGGTGAGGGCTCCTCGCAGTCGGCGCAGCCGCCGACGCAGTCCGGGGAGGGCGCTGCCCAGGCGGCGGCGGTCGATCCACAGGCCAAGGCCGCGAGCGCGCTCGCCTTCGACGGGGTCGCGGGAGCGGGGACGAAGGCTCCTGCCGGCCGAAAGACGAGTTCGCCGGAGAAGGCGCATACACCCCAAACGCCGAAACCACCTGAGCGCGAGCTGTAGGTCCGACCCAAACGATCCCCGGTCGGCGACCGGGCCCTCGGTCTGGCGCACACGAGCCCAGGTCGGCGAACGTGATCGCCGGCAGACCGTCCACCGGGCTCGACCCACGCAGCCGGCACACCATCTGGCAGATCATCCGGAAGCTGGTTGTACGTGGACCTCGGTCCGGCGCACACGAGCCCAGGTCTGCGGACCGAGATCGCCGGGCCGTCCACGGGCTCGACCCACGCGGCCGGCACAGCATGTGTGGCAGATCATCCGGCACCTGGTCGTACCTCGGTCCGGCGCGCGAGCCCAGGTCGGCGATCGTGGGACTCAGCCCGGCGCACACGAGCCCAGGTCGGGCGGACGCGGCCTCGGTCCGCGCACACGAGCCCAGGTCGGGCGAACGCGGGCCTCGGTCCGCGCACACGGGCCCAGGTCGGGCGTATGTGGCACAGGTCCGGCATCCCACGGCCGAGGTCGGGCGCACACGAACCCCGGGTCGGGCGTGCGTGCCTCAGGTCCGGCATCCCATGGCGGAGGTCCGGCGCATACGAGCGCAGGTCGGGCGTACGTCGGCATCCGCCCGGCGTACGGGGCTCAGGTCCGGTGTACGGGCTCAGGTCCAGCGCACGGGCTCCGGCCCGGAGCACGGGGCTCCGGGCTGACATGCGCGGGACCCAGGTCCGGCGTACGAGGGCCGAGGTCCGGCGCACGCGAGGCCCAGGTCCGGCTTGCCCGGGCCGAGGCACGGCGTACGAGCATCAGGTGCGGCGTACCAGGTCCGTGGTCAGCGGAAGTCGGACCAGGTGAGGGTGTAGAGGACCGAGCCGAACTGGAGGATGTCGCCGGCGCGGACTGCGGTCGGGGAGGTGATCCGCGAGCCGTTCAGGTGGGTGCCGTTCATCGAGTTGAGGTCGCGCACCATCCAGCCGTTGCCGACGTGCCGCAGTTCGGCGTGCCGGCGGGAGACCGAGGCATCGGCGATGCGCAGCGTGGCCCCCGGGCCGCGACCGATCCGGATCGTCGGCGAGCCGGCGGGCGGCAGAGCCAGGCCCGGCAGCGACGCCGACTTCGCTCTGGGGGTCAGCGAGACGTGCGGGATCTTGGAGACCAGCTCACGCAACCACGCGATCGCCCGCGGCTCACGGCCCGGCAGATCGTGCGTGGCGTCGCGCAACTCGCTACGGCTCTGCGCACCGAGCACGAAGTTCATCCGGCGTACGAAGGTGTCCTGCGACAACCGCCCGGTACCGGCGCCCTCGCGGAGGATCTCCAGCGCAGCGTCCCGCTCACGGTCCGAGGGACGCGTGAGTTCCAGGCCGGAGGTCATTCCGGAATTGTCCGCTGACCAGCGGTTCACTGTCCAGCACGCCCGCTCGCACACCCGCCGCTCGCACCCGCCATTGCTCAGTCACTTGCCCAGTCGCCGATTACCCAGTCACCGGTTCCCCGGCCGCCGATCACCCGGCCGCTCGGTGCCCGGGCCGCTCGGTTGCCCGGGCCGCTGGGTTGCCTAGCCGACGGGTTACCCAGCCGCCGGTTGTGCAGCCGATGGGTTGCCCGGCCACCGGTCGTGCCCCGGCCACCGGTCGTGCCCCGGCCGCCGGTCGTGCAGCCGATCGCTCGCCCAGCAGCGGCGTCCCGTTGCGGTGAGGGCACCGCTGGGCTGGTCGACCTCGACCTCGACCTGGACCACCGCGACAGCGTCGGATCGCTCGCTCCCGGCGTACAGGCGAGTGTCCGGCCCGAGCGGCCTGGTTGGCCGTGCGCAGGACGGTCACCAACCAAGCAGGCGGGACGAGCCCTCGACCGCGGTGCCGGCCGAGACGAGGATCGCGGCACCCGATCAGATGCAGCCGAGCGACCGCCCTACCGGCTCAGCCCGCAGCGCCGGAGCTGGCTCGGCCCAGGGCTGCGCCCGGCCACCGGCCCGCGACCCGCCGGGTCTTCGCGGAGCCGCAGCAGTCGCTCGCGGGGTCCGGCCTCGCTCGACCGGCCGTGGCGGGCCTGCGACACCCACCACCGTCCAACCTGCATGCACTGCGGCGACACGCCCTGCGGGTGGTGGTCAGCCCGGTTGGTGGAGCGCCGGGCCCGCGGCCCAGTAGTTCTTCAAACAGCCGCAGGAGTCGCCCGCGTGGTCCGGCCTCGCTCGATCGGCTGCGGCGGGCCTGCGACGCCCACCACTGTCCAACCTGCAGGCGCGGCGGCGACACGCCGTCGACACGCCGTGCGGGTGGGTGGTCGGCGCGGGTTGGTCAGTGGTGGGCGTCGGTGCCCCTCCGCAGCCGGGTGCCACTTTCCTCTCCGTTCGTGTCCCGCCGTGAGTTCGGTGGGGGTGGTTAGCTGATCAGATGGTTGACGAGGTGGGCGCGATCTTGGGGCAGTTGACGGTTGAGGAGAAGGCGGCGCTTTGTCTTGGGGCGGACTTCTGGCACACCGCGGCGGTCGAGCGGCTCGGCGTACCGGCGGTGATGGTGGCCGACGGGCCGCACGGCCTGCGGCGGCAGCCGGATGAAGGCGATCATGTGGGGATCGGCGGGAGTCTGCCCGCGACTTGTTTCCCGACCGCGAGTGCGCTGGGGTCGTCCTGGGACGTCGACCTCGTACGGCGAGTTGGCGCTGCCATCGGCGTCGAGGCGCGGGCTCAAGGTGTCGCGGTGGTGCTCGGACCGGGGATCAACATCAAGCGGTCGCCGCTGTGTGGGCGGAACTTCGAGTACCTGTCCGAGGATCCGCTGATCTCCGGTGTGCTCGGTGCGGCACTGGTCGACGGGCTGCAGAGCCAAGGTGTCGGTGCCTCGCTCAAGCACTTCGCGGTGAACAACCAGGAGACCGATCGGTTGCGCGTCAGTGCCGAGGTCGACGAGCGGACGCTGCGAGAGATCTACTTGGCCGGCTTCGAGTACGTGGTGCGCAGCGCCCGGCCGTGGACGGTGATGTGTTCGTACAACCGCATCAACGGTGTCTACGCGTCGGAGAATCACTGGCTGCTGACCGACGTACTGCGTGACGAGTGGGGTTTCGACGGGCTGGTGATGTCCGACTGGGGTGCCGTGCACGACCGGGTCGCGGCGCTGGCGGCCGGGCTCGACCTGGAGATGCCGCCGAAGCTGGGGATCAGCGACGCGGCGATCGTCGCGGCCGTGGCATCGGGTGCGCTCGACGAAGCTGTGCTGGATCGAGCGGTGGAACGAATGCTCCAGTTGGCGTCGCGCGCGGCAGCCGGCGAGCACGCGGTCGGCACGTCGAACCCGGCCGGCACTCCGAATCAGGGCGGCACGTCGACTGCCGCCGACACCTCGGAACGGGCTGAGTCAGTCGTCCAGGACTCGTTCGCGCCCGGGACTTTCGACCTCGATGAGCACCACGCGCTCGCCCGTGAGGCCGCGGGCGCGAGCATCGTCCTGCTGAAGAACGAGAACGCGGCGCTGCCCTTGGAGCCGGCGGCTGGCGAACTGGTTGCGGTGATTGGCGAGTTCGCCCGGACGGCGCGCTATCAGGGTGCAGGCAGCTCGCAGGTCAACCCGACGCGGGTGGAAAGCGCCTTCGACGAGCTCCGGGCCGCGCTGCCGGCCGATGTCCCGCTGGAGTTCGCCGCTGGGTTCACCATCGGCGAGGCAGCCGGTGACGGTGGCGCTGGTGACGGCGGTGACAGCAGTGGGAGTACTGACGGTGGCGGTGACAGTGGCACAGAGCTTGCTGATGAGGCTGTCGGGCTTGCCTCTCGTGCATCCCACGTACTTGTCTTCCTCGGCCTCCCGGCCGCAGAAGAGTCCGAGGGTTTCGATCGCACCCACCTCGACCTCCCCGCCAACCAGCTCGCCCTGCTCGACCGGCTGGCGGCAGCACACCTCCGCCTGATCGTTGTCCTGAGCAACGGATCCGCCGTACGACTAGCGCCGTGGGAGCGGCACCCAGCGGCGATCGTCGAGTGCTGGCTCGCCGGTCAAGCCTCCGGCGGTGCCGTTGCCGACGTACTGCTCGGCAAGGTCAACCCCTCCGGCCGCCTCGCCGAGACATTGCCGCTTCGGCTCGAGGACACCCCGGCGTACCTCAACTTCCCCGGCGAGCACGGTCAGGTCCGCTACGGCGAGGGCGTGTACGTCGGGTACCGCGGGTACGACGCGGTCGGGCGCGACGTCAGCTACCCGTTCGGCCACGGCCTGTCGTACACCACCTTCGCGTACGACGATCTGACGGTGACCGTCGACGACGACCTTGGGGTCAACCTCAACTGCAGGGTTACCAACACCGGCGACCGCGCCGGCCAGGAAGTCGTGCAGTTGTACGTCGGCGATCCGGTCGCCCGTGTCCGGCGTCCGGTCCGTGAGCTGAAAGGCTTCGTGAAGCTCTCCCTGGACCCCGGCGAGAGTGTCGACGTCAACTTCACCCTGAGCGCCCGCGACCTCTCGTACTGGTCGACGCAGCACGGTCGCTGGGTCGTCGAAGGCGGCGCTTTCGAGTTCTCCGTCGGCGCGTCCTCCCGCGACCTGCGCCTGACGACGACCGTCGACATCGACGCGCCGCCCCTGCTCCCCCACCTCGACGAGATGGCCACGCTCGAGGAGTGGCTGGAGCACCCGGCCGGCGCCGTGGCGCTGCGGGAGCTGATCGGGGTCGATGCCGACGGCAACCCGCGGGGCATCCTGGCCAGCCCGGACCTGCTGAAGCTGATCGGCAACTTCCCGATCAGCAGCATCGCGTCGTTCCCCGGTCTCGGCCTGACCCCAGAGAGCCTCCAGCAGTTGCTGACCAGGATCTAGTCAGCCCAGTACGTCGTCGAGCGCGAACTTCACCGGCTCCTCGAGCTGCTCGTACGTGCAGGACTCCGGCGTACGGTCGTCGCGCCAGCGCACGAACTGTGCGGTGTGACGGAAGCGAACGCCTTCCATGTGGTCGTACCGGACCTCGACGACGCGCTCCGGCCGCAGCGGGACGAAGCTCAGGTCCTTACCCGCCTGCCAGCGACTGCCCTCGGCGTTGCGGGGAGTGCGGTTGCCCTCCTCCTGCTTCGCCCACGCCCACGGGTGGTTGTCGAAGTCGGTGACGAGCTCCTGCATCTCCTCGAACAGTTCCTCGCGTCGCGCCATCGGGAACGCGCCGATCACGCCGACGCTGGCCAGCGCGCCCTCGGCGTTGAACAGCCCGAGCAGCAGCGAGCCGATCCGGTTCGGGCCGCTCTTGTGCACGCGGTAGCCCGCGACGACGCAGTCCGCCGTGCGCTCGTGCTTGATCTTGAACATCGTCCGCTTGTCCGGCTCGTACAGACCGTCCAGCGGTTTCGCGATCACGCCGTCCAGCCCGGCACCCTCGAACTGGTGGAACCACTCGGTCGCCAGCGCCTTGTCGGTCGTCGTCCGGGTCAGGTGGATCGGCGACTTCGCCGGGGCGAGCGCCTTCTCCAACGCCGTACGCCGTTCGGCGAACGGTCGCTGCGTGTAGTCCTCGTCACCGAGCGCGAGCAGGTCGAACGCGACGAACCGCGCCGGCGTCGTTTCGGACAGCATCTTCACCCGCGACGCCGCGGGGTGGATCCGCTGCTGCAGCACCTCGAAGTCGAGCCGGTCGCCTTCGGCGCCGACCACCACGATCTCGCCGTCGATCACGCAGCGCTCGGGCAGGTTCGCCTTGACCGCCTCGACCAGCTCGGGGAAGTACCGCGTCATCGGCTTCTCGTTCCGGCTGCCGATCTCGACCTCGTCGCCGTCGCGGAAGATGATGGAACGGAACCCGTCCCACTTCGGCTCGAAGCTGACGTCTCCGTCCGGCATCTGCTTGACCGGCTTGGCGAGCATCGGCTTGACCGGAGGAACTACGGGGAGCTGCATGCGGCCATTCTGCCCGCGGACGGGGCATGATGGAGGTATACCGACTGGTAGGACCGGAGGTACCGCGATGTACGACGTCGTACTGCTCGTCGAGCAGGAGCTCTCGCAGGAGGACGCCCACCGGGTCGTCGAGCTGCACCAGGACATGCCCGAGCCGGTGAAGTACCACGTGCTCGTGCCGTGCCACAACGCCGAAGCGGGCGTCGAGGCGTCGATCAGCGCCCTCGGCACGGCCGATCTGTACGGCGCCGGCCTGGTCGATCAGCGCGAGGAACTCGCCGAGGCCCAGAAGGCCATCGACAGCGAGGCCCGCGACTGCACCGGCCGCAGCGTTCAACGGCTGCGCGACCTGGGCCACGACGCCGTCGGCGGGATCTCGCACGACCGCCCGATCGACGCCCTCACCGCGACGGTCGACAAGGTCAACGGCCAGGAGGTCATCATCCTGACCCGGCCGCACATCGTCGCCGAGTTCTTCCACCTCGACTGGACCAACACCGCCCGCCGGCACCTCGGCGTACCGGTCCTGCATCTGCTGGAGCACGACCCGGAGAAGGCGGAGAAGTAGACCCTCGATGCAACACCCCGGCAACGAAGCCACGACCGACGGCAGAGCCGAGGCCGACCACGCGGGCGGCGGCGTGGTCGGCGCGACAGGGGCCGGCCGCGCGGGGCCAAGCACCGCGGGAGCAAGCACTGCTCGGGTGCTGGTCATCGGCCTCGACCCCGCCCAGCTCCAAGGCTGGGACCCCGAGCCGGTCCTGGCCGCGATCGCCCGCGGACGGGACCGCTTCGACGACCTCGGCCTGACCGCAGACTGGTGCCTGGTCGCACCGGACGACCAGCCCGCGCAAGCGGTCGCCGAAGCTCTCGCGAGCGGCGCCTATGAATGCGTCGTGGTCGGCGGCGGCCTCCGCAAGGACGACCCACTGCTCGAACTGTTCGAGCAGATCATCAATCTCGTCCGCCAGCACGCGCCGACCGCCGCGATCGCGTTCAACAGCAGTCCGGACGATTGCGCGGACGCAGCGCTGCGCTGGTTGAAGTAACTACGCAACTCAGTGCAGCATCACGGCAGCGTAGGTCAGGCCGGCCGCAAGGGCGGCGAAGAAGAGGGACAGTCCTCGCCGCAGCGTCTGGTCGCCGACCTTGCCGTAGTGGACACCGTCCTCGGAGTTGTAGGCCAGCCGGAACCCGGCGTACCCCGCGCCCAGGACCAGTGCGTACTTGATCATCCCGAAGTCCTTCCCTCACGTCAGGACAATGCCGTTCCCTATCAACAGTATGGCCGCTGATAGGTCTGTGCTTCGGCCGGTACCCGGAGGGTGGACGCCTACACAGCCGCTGGCGTCTCCGCGAACTGCGTGCGGTAGAGATCGGCGTACTCGCCGTTCAGAGCAAGGAGCTGCTCGTGGGTCCCGCGCTCGACGATCGTGCCCTCGTCGACGACCAGGATCTGATCGGCGTTGCGGACCGTGGAGAGCCGGTGCGCGATGACCAGCGACGTCCGGCCTTCCAGCGCGGTGTCGAGAGCCTGCTGCACGGCGACCTCGGACTCCGAGTCCAGGTGAGCCGTCGCCTCGTCCAGTACGACGATGTGCGGCGCCTTCAGCAGCAACCGGGCGATCGCCAGCCGCTGCCGCTCACCGCCGGACAGCCGGTGGCCACGATCGCCGACGACCGTGTCGAGTCCGTCGGGCAGCGTGGACACCAGGTCCCACACCTGAGCCGAAGCCAGCGACTCGATCATCTCGTCCTCGGTCGCGTCGGGCTTGGCGTAGACCAGGTTCGCCCGGATCGTGTCGTGGAACATGTGCGCGTCCTGCGTGACGTACCCGATCGCGTCGTGCAGCGACTCGAGCGTCACCTCGCGGACGTCGTGCCCGCCGACCCGGACGGCTCCCCCGGTCACGTCGTACAGGCGAGCGACCAGGTTCGTGATCGTCGTCTTGCCGGCGCCCGAGGGTCCGACCAGCGCGACCATCTGTCCCGGCTCGACGGTGAAGCTCACGTCGTGCAGCACCTGCGACGACGCGCGCTTGTCGAGCACGGCGACCGACTCCAGGCTCGCGAGCGAGACCTGATCGGCCGTCGGGTACGCGAACGCGACCTCGTCGAACGTCACCGACGCAGAAGCATCGGCCGGCAGCGGCTCGGCCTCCGGCCGGTCCTGGATCATCGGCTCGAGGTCGAGCACCTCGAAGACCCGCTCGAACGAAACCAGCGCGGTCATCACGTCGACCCGCACATTCGACAGCGCGGTCAACGGCCCGTACAGCCGGCCAAGCAGCGCGACCAGCGCCAGCAGCGTGCCGATGGTCAGCGTGTCCCGGACGGCGAGGTTGCCGCCGACGCCGTACACAAGCGCCGTCGCCAGCGAGGCGACCAAAGTCAGCGCGGTGAAGAACACCCGCCCGAGCATCGCGGTCCGGATCCCCAGGTCACGGACCCGTCCGGCGCGCTCGCCGAACTCCGCGTTCTCCGCGGACGGCCGGCCGAACAGCGTCACCAGCAGCGCGCCGCCGACGCTGAACCGCTCGGTCATCGCCGTCGACATGTCCGCGTTCAGCTGCATCTGCTCGCGGGTCAGCGCGGCCAACCGTCGGCCGAGCACCCGGGCCGGGACCAGGAAGACCGGCAGCAGCAGGATCGCGACCAGCGTCAGTTGCCAGCTCAGCAGGAGCATCGCGCCGATCACGAGGATCAGGCTGATGATGTTCGAGACGACGCCGGACAGCGTCGAGGTGAAAGCCTGCTGGGCACCGATCACGTCGGTGTTGAGCCGGGAAACCAGCGCACCGGTCTGGGTGCGGGTGAAGAACGCCACCGGCATCTTCTGCACGTGGCCGAAGACCTTCGTCCGCAGGTCGAAGATCAGCCCCTCACCGATCTGCGCGGAGTACCAGCGCTGGACCAGGCCGAGGCCAGCCTCGACGATCGCGAGCAACGCGACGAGCAGGGCCAGGCCGGTCACCAGGCCGGCGTTGCCCTTGCTGATGCCGTCGTCGACGATCTTCTTGAGCAGCAGCGGCGACGCGATCACCAGGAACGCCGACACCACCACGAGCACCAGGAACACCGTGATCTGCCACCGGAACGGCCGGGCGAACCGCACGATCCGCCGGACCGTGCCCTTCGCCAGCTTCTGGTTCACCACCGACGCGTCCTGCCGCCGCCAGCTCATCGCGCCGCCGCGGCTCCCTTGCATCCCTGACGACATTCGGCTCCTCCCCGCTGATCATCCGGCAACCTCAACAACACTCCAGGTCGGCAGCTTCTTCCCGACTCATTCAGCCGAGGTACGACGCCAACTCCGCCAGCCGCCGCTGCTGCGCCTCCCGTTCGGCCTTCAACTGTTCCTCGTACGAGCGATCGGCAGCCCCCAGCAACAGCGCCTTCGTCTCCCGGATCGCGCCGACGAGTGGGGTCAGCAGCGCATCGGTCAGATCCTTGACCGTGCCTTCCAGCTCCTCCGCCGGTACGACGATGTTCGCCAGCCCGATCTCCTTGGCCTCGGCGGCCTCCACCCACCGGCTGGTCGCACAGATCTCCAGTGCCCGCGAATATCCCACGAGCTGGACCAACGGCTGCGTCCCTCCGAGATCCGGCACCAGCCCGAGCGCCGGCTCCCGCATGCTGAACTTGGCGTCCGGCGCCAGCACCCGCAGGTCGCAGGCCAGCGCCAACTGGAACCCAGCGCCCACCGCATGCCCCTGAACCGCCGCGATGCTGATGATCTCCGGCTTCCGCAACCAGGAGAACCCGGCCTGGATCTCGGAGATCGTCTGGTACACCTCATCGACCGGTTTGGTCCCGAGCGCGAGCAGCGGCTCATCACCTTCGACCGGCTCGGCCGTCATCAGCGCCCGGTCGAGACCGGCCGAGAACGACGGCCCCTCCCCCGACACCACGACCACCCGGACGTCCGCGGGCAGACTCGCCCCGAACTCCGCGAGCGCCCGCCACATCCGGGGCGTCTGCGCGTTCCGCACCTCCGGCCGGTCGAGCACCACACGCGCGACCGGTCCGTCCACCGTCAACCGCAGTCCGTTGTTCTCCATGCCCAAGAACATACGGGAACGGACCCCCGATTCCGGGGCGTCCTGATCGGCTGTGGAAAACGTCTCAGGCCAGCGACACCAGGTCGGCGTACTCGTTGGTCCACAGGTCCTCGACGCCGTCCGGCAGCAGCAGAACCCGCTCCGGCTCGAGCGCCTCCACCGCGCCCTCGTCGTGGGTGACCAGCACGATCGCGCCCGTGTACGAGCGGATCGCGTTCAGCACCTCGGCGCGCGAGGCGGGGTCCAGGTTGTTGGTCGGTTCGTCGAGCAGCAGCACGTTCGCCGCCGAGACGACCAGCGTCGCCAGCGCGAGCCGGGTCTTCTCACCACCCGACAGCACGCGGGCCGGCTTGTCGGCGTCGTCGCCGCTGAACAGGAACGAGCCGAGCACCGAGCGCGCCTGGGTCTCGTTCAGGTCCGGGGCCGCGGACTTCATGTTCTCCAGGACGGTCCGGTTGACGTCGAGCGTCTCGTGCTCCTGCGCGTAGTACCCGAGCTTGAGCCCGTGCCCGTCGATGATCTCGCCGGTGTCGGACTTCTCGATCCCGGACAGCACCCGCAGCAGCGTCGTCTTGCCCGCACCGTTCAGACCCAGGACGACGACCCGCGAGCCGCGGTCGATCGCCAGGTCGACATCGGTGAAGATCTCCAGCGACCCATACGACTTGGACAGTTCCTTGGCCATCAGCGGCGTCTTGCCGCACGGCGCCGGCGTCGGGAACGAGATCTTCGCGACGCGGTCCGACGCGCGCACGTCCTCCAGCGACGCCATCAGCTTCTCGGCCCGCTTCAGCATGCCCTGGGCCGCGGTCGCCTTGGTCGCCTTCGCGCGCATCTTGTTGGCCTGGTCGACCAGCTGCGAGGCCTTCTTCTCCGCGTTCGCCCGCTCGCGCTTGCGGCGGCGCTCGTCGGTCTCGCGCTGGGTCAGGTACGCCTTCCAGCCGACGTTGTAGACATCGATCTCGGCGCGGTTCGCGTCCAGGTGGAAGACCCGGGTGACGGTCTCCTCGAGCAGGTTCACGTCGTGGCTGATCATGATCACGCCACCGGGGTACTGCTTGAGGAAGTCGCGCAGCCAGACGATCGAGTCGGCGTCCAGGTGGTTGGTCGGCTCATCCAGCAGCAGCGTCTCGGCCTGCGCGAACAGGATCCGCGCCAGCTCGACCCGGCGGCGCTGACCACCCGACAGCGTGTTCAGCGGCTGGCCGAGGACGCGGTCCGGCAGCCCGAGGTTCGCCGCGATCCGGGCGGCCTCGGACTCCGCGGCGTACCCGCCGGCGGCGTGCAGGTCGGCCTCGGCGCGCTCGTACCGCCGCATGCCCTTCTCGCGGGTCTTGTCGTCCGAGCTGGCCATCTGCTTCTCGGCGTTGCGCATCCGCCGTACGACCTCGTCGAGGCCGCGGGCGGACAGGATCCGGTCGCGAGCCAGTACGGCGAGGTCGCCGGTCCGCGGGTCTTGCGGGAGGTAGCCGATCTCGCCCGACGAGCTGACCGAACCGCTGGCCGGCAGGCCCTCACCGGCCAGGATCTTGGTCAGCGTCGTCTTGCCGGCGCCGTTGCGCCCGACCAGGCCGACCTTGTCGCCGGGCCCCACCCGGAAGGACGCCGGCGCGAGCAACTGCCGGGCCCCGACGCGGACCTCGACGTCTGTGGCGGTGATCATGGCGGCGCAGGGGTCCTCAAAGTCGGGTGGCAGGGGTGGGACACGTGTCGGCGACGCCACGTGACGAGGCGGCCTCTACTCCGTGTCCAGGTCTAGTGTAGGTGCTGTGAAATTCAACCCGGACGCCGACTTGGACACCAGCGGCGTCGAGGACACCCGCGGCAGCGGTGGCGGTGGCGGCGGTCTGCTGCCCGGCGGGATGGGCATCCCGGTCGGCGGCGGCGTCGGCGGCCTTGTCCTGCTCGTGGTCATCCTCCTGCTGACCGGCGGCATCCCGGGCGTGGGCGGCGGCTCCGAGGAGCCCACGGTCCGCAACACCGCCGCGGGGAACCTCGACACCTGCAAGAAGGGCAGCCAGGTGGGTTCCAATCCCGACTGCCGCTTCGTGGCCTACCAGAACTCGATCGAGAACTTCTGGGCCGCCGAACTCCCCCGGCGCGGGAAGAAGTACACCAAATCGGTGCTCTGGGTGTTCGAGAACCAGGTCAACACCGCGTGTGGACCGGCCACGAGCGCGGTCGGGCCGTTCTACTGCCCTCCGGACAAGCGGGTCTACCTGGACATCGGCTTCTTCAAGACCCTGCAGACCGATCTCGACGCCCGCGGCGGGCCCTTCGCGGAGGCCTACGTCGTCGCGCACGAGTACGGGCACCACATCCAGAACCTGTACGGCATCCTCGACCGGATCAAGAGCCGTGAAGGTCCCACCTCCGACTCGGTCCGCTCCGAACTGCAGGCGGACTGCCTGGCCGGTATCTGGACGAACCACGCGACCACCGTCCCCGACCGCAGCGGCAAGACCCTGATCAGCGAGCTCAGCGAGGACGACATCAGCCGCGGTCTCGACGCGGCGGCGGCCGTTGGTGACGACCGGATCCAGCAGAAGACGCAGGGGCAGGTGAATCCCGAGAGCTTCAGCCACGGCACGGCCGAGCAGCGGATGAGATGGTTCAAGACCGGCATGGACTCCGGCGACATGACCGCCTGCGACACCTGGGGCGCGCAGACCCTCTGACACCCTGTACGACGAAGGGCCCGCTCCCCATCGGCAGATTCTCGGGGTCCTCGCAACACCTGATGGTTTTATGTGGTTGTCAGTAGATCACGCAGGCGCTCGGCTGGGGTTTTCCAGTCGAGCGTTTTGCGTGGTCGGCCGTTGAGTTTCTGGGCGACGTGTTCGAGGTCTTCGGGACTGTGGGCGGACAGGTCGGTGCCCTTGGGGAAGTACTGGCGTAGCAGGCCGTTGGTGTTTTCGTTCGATCCCCTTTGCCAGGGCGAGTGCGGGTCGCAGAAGTAGACCGGAACGCCGGTTGCCACGGTGAACTGCTTGTGGGCGGCCATCTCGCAACCCTGGTCCCAGGTCAGCGAGCCACGTAAATGTGCGGGCAGGGTCTGGATCAAGACCACCAGCACGTCGCGGACCTCTTCGGCGGTGTGCCCGCCGGGCAGGTGCCCGAGCATGACGTAGCGGGTCGAGCGTTCGACCAGGGTCACGATCGCGGACTCGTTGCGGGTGCCGACGATCAGATCGCCTTCCCAGTGGCCAGGAACCGCCCGGTCCTCGACGTCTGCAGGGCGTTCGGAGATCATCACCATCTCGTCGACGAACCGGGGCGTGCGCTGCTCGGGCCTGCGGCGGGGTTTGCGGCGGGTGCGCCCGGTGCGCAGCGCGACCGTGACCTCGCGGCGCAGCCCACCACGGGCCTGGACATAGATCGCCTGGTAGATCGTCTCCGGGCTCACCCGCATGCCCTCGTCGTCGGGGAACTCCATGACCAGAGCCTGACAGATCTGCTCAGGTGACCACTGCTCCCGCAGCTTGCCCGCGACGTAGCCGCGCAGCCGGCCCTCCTGGGCCAGCATCGATTCCTTGGGCCGTGCACGACTGGCTGCCCAGGCCCGCTGCGCCCGGTGCGGCCGGTAGACGCCCTCGACCGAACGGGCGTCGATCTCGCGTTTGACCGTGGACGCCGACCGGCCCAGCGCCCGCCCGATCGCCCGCAGCGAATCGCCCCGGCGACGCAGATCAGCGATCAACTCCCGCTCGGTCACCGTGAGGAACCGAGCATGCAGCTCGGCCTCGACGGCCGCAAGACACGGCCCTGCCGCAACAGCAATGGTGGTCACACCGGTCTTGTAGTCGATCCGGCGACCATCAGTGTGCAGGCGCGCGTCACCGATCTTGCGGACCCCCCGGTCCCAGTCCTGCGCAGTACGCTCATGCACCCCGACCTGCCGTGCCGCATCGCGGCGCCGCACCCCGCCCGCACGCAACCGGTCGTACTCCGACCGCCCCGGATGCCCGGCCGTGCCCGTCTTCCCACGACCACGCACACCAGCCCGCCGAGCCCACCCGTACGCCGTCGCACGACTCACCCCAACCACCCGAGCAGCACCCGAAATACTGCCGCCCTCACGATCCAGCACCTCGAAGAACCTCGCCCTCAACTCCCCAGAAACCACGATCCCCACAACTCCCTGAAAATCCAGGGTGTTGCGGGGATCGTTAGAACCAGCCATCGGGGAGCGGGCCCTTCGCTTGCGTACGGCGTACTACGCGACAGCTGCCGGGCGCCGGTAGCCCGGAAGGAGCTCGTCGACCAGGGCGTCGGTCTCGGCTTCGGCGCCGCGGGGGCCGCCGTGCTTGGACAGGGCCGTGTACATCTGGCCGGCGATCACCGTGACGTCGTCCGTCGTACCGAAGTGGGACGCGAGGCGCAGGGTCGCGCGCCACAGCTCCTCGGACGCCGGGGCGAAGCTCAGGCCGGTCTGCAGGGCGGTGCGGGCCAGGTTGCCGTCGTTGTGGCGCAGGCTGGCCTCGGCCAGTTTGAGCGCCGCGTCGACGACCGACTCGGCCATCCGCCGCTCGATGCCGGCGGCCGCGAGCCACGAGTACCGCCCGGCCGGCAGCCCCGACCATGCCTGGCCGTGCACCAGGCTGAGCGCCGTCGACAGCGGCTGACGCGGGTCGTCCATCAGCTCGGCCTGCTTGGCCAGCGTGCGGAACACGTCCCAGTCGACCCGTACGACGCTGCGGTTCAGCATCCAGCGGCCGGACTCGTCGGCGTACATGGCGTCGACACCGACCCACTGGCGGGTGTGCTCCAGCGCCGCGTTGCGCAGCTCGTCGCTGATGCCGCGCGGCCAGATCGAGCCGGCCAGCACGTTCGGGTGGACGCCGTAGTCCTGACCGGCCAGGAACGCGACGATCTCGGTCGCCAGCTGCACCCGGCCCGGGTCGATCGGCCCGCGCGCGTCGATCTCGACCGGGCCGAGCAGGTCGACCTCGACCGGCGCCGCCTGGCTGAGGTCCATCGTGGAGAACTCGTACGCCGGCATGTCCTGCTCCGTACGGCGCTTGTCCCGCGCCTCCGACTCGGCCGTCTCGAACAGCGCGACCAGATCCGCGAACTGGGCCGGGTTGATGCTGTGGGCATCGACCTCGAGGCCGAGCAGCCGGCAGACCGCCTGGTTCTTCTCGTCCACGACGAATCGCCACGGCGCATCGAGCACGTCACCGACGACGACCACCGCGACACAGCGCTTCGGGTCGGCCGCCAGCCGGCCCAGCTGCTGCTGCTCCTCCAGCGACGGCGGAGCGGACACGAAGATGATCTCCGCGCCCCACAGCATCGCGTCGGGGTAGGCCATCCGGGCGGTCGCCACGGAGTCGGCGTCGCGGCGGGCACAGGCCTGCACCTGGTTGTCGGTACGCCGGGTGACCTCCTGCAGCGCGTCCTCCAGCCGGGTCCAGTAGCTCAACCGGGCCGGGGCCAGCGACGACAGGTCGTCGCCGAAGCCGACCATGCTCACGTGCGCGCCCTCGGACCACAGGTTCGTGGCCAGCTCGGCCGCCAGCGATCCGACGACGTCGCGGGACGCGTTGGTGACCCCGCCGAAGCTGACGACACCGCGCGCGGTGTCCAGGTCGACCAGCACGGTGGCGCCGTCGGCGTTCCGGCCGATCGTGACCAGCGTCGGGTACGGCGGGGGCGCGGTCACGTCGCCCGTCGGCGCGTACGCCCGGCGCAGCACCCAGCGGCGCCCGTCGGCGATGACCTGCCACGGCGCGGGCGGCGGGGCCTGGTTCTCCCCCGGCTCCAGCACCAGCGTCAGCGCGCGGTCGGTGACGAGCGCGGCCACGACGACCGGCATCATCCGGTTCGCCTCGGTCATGCTCGCGCCCAGCTGGCGCAGCGAGTTGTCGACGAACTGCGCGGTCGGTACGTCGGCCGCCAGCCGCAGGTTGATCTCGGTCTGCCGCCCGGACGCCGCCTTCGGGCCGGGGCCCAGGGCCCAGCCGCGCCGGCGCTTCAGCGCCACCGCGAGACCGGCGGCGAGCAGGGTCGCCCCGAAGCCGTAGATCCCGGCCTCGGTCCCGCTGATCCCGCTGTCCGACTCGACGACCACGTCCGGCACCTTCGTGCCGCCCGCGGCGGGGTCGCCGGGCTGAGCTTCCGTCGTACCGGGTCCGTGCGGCTGGGTGACGTCGATGCTCGGCTCGGCGGGCTTGGTGTCCTTGACGCCCGCGCCGCTGCCGATCGAGACCGACGACGGCTTCTCGGTGCCCTGCTCCTCGAACCAGCGGGTGCCGGTCCCCGGCTTCGCGTCGGTCGAGGCCTTCGCCGTCGGCTTGGCGGCGACCTTCGGCGTCACCTTCTCCTTGGTGTCCTTGGTGTTCGGCGACAGCTTGTCGTCCTGCTGGACCGGGGTCGGCGTGTCGATCGCGACGCGCACCGTGTGCACGCCCGGGCCCTTCGCGTCGGCGGGCAGGCGGACCTGCCAGCCCGGCATGATCAGGTCCGGGTTGGTCAGCCGGCGGCCGTCGGGCTGCAGCTTGTTCTTGTTGAGGTCGTAGATCTCCTTGTAGCGACGACCCTCGCCCAGGTACCGCTCGGCGATGTCCCACAAGCAGTCGTAGTTGCGCCCCTCGGGCGGCCGGACCTCGGTGTACTTGACCACCTGACCGGTCTGGTCGTTGTTGGTCCGTACGCCGGTGTGCCCACCGCTGAGCACCGTGCTGCGCTTCTCGGTCTGCCGGTACGTCGAGGCGGAGTCGTCACCGCCCTGCGACACACTGACCGACGTCGGCGCGACACCGGCCGTCGTGACCGCGTTGGCGACCGGCAGCGTCACCGCCGCCGAACCGGCGATCAGCACCACTCCCGCCACCAGCCGCCGAGCCAGCGACTGTGAGCCACCACCCAACGGGATCCGCGGCGACAGCCCATGCCCCCGCACCTCGGCCACGGCCTCGGCAACCAGGCACACCACGAAGTGCGCCCACGCCAGCCAGACGAAGAACCCGATGATGCCCAGCACCGTCTCGATGCTCAGCTCACTGAACAACACGTCCCGCGAGGGAATCTCGTCGGGCCAGGGCCTGCCGAAGAACGTCAGCAGCACGTACGGCACGCCACCGACGATCGCAAGCACCGCCAGCAACGACGCGAACCCCTTCAGCCGGTCCGCCGCCGCACTCCCCGACCCCCGCTGCGGCAACCGCGCCGACCGCACCGGATCAGTCGTCTTCACCATCGTCGTCCCTCCATCAGCCACCGATCCCCTGTACTTCCTGCACAGGCAACCGCTGCACAGCGTTCACGTCAGCCTTGCCCACCGGCAGCCAGCCCTGGCTGTTGCGCCAGTAGGACACCTCCCAGTGGATCGTCAGCTTCACGGTGTACATCCCGTCCGGCTGCTTCGCGCTGGACCGCTTGTACACGTGGCCGCAGGTGCTCGCCTGGTGGAACGGGTCGGCCTTCTCGTCGTACCCGTCCGAGCCGATCGGCAGCGTGCCGCCGAGGCACTCGAACGGGCCGGTGCCGTCCCCGGGATCCACGGTCAGCCGAGCCACTACCGCCTGCATCGTCAACCGCTCGCCCTGACCTTCACCGTCGGCGGGGACATTGGAGTAGTTCGCGATGTTCCGGGCGTCGATCGCGCCGTAGTTCTTCAGCACGTACGACGTCTCGGGCGCCAGCGCGAAGTACGCCGGCACGTTCACCCGCGGCGTGTAGGTCGGCTTCACCAGAAGCACCGGGTCGGGATACGTCTCGTTGAAGTAGGTCCAGTACTGGTCCATGTAGCCCTCGTGCCGGCACTGCTCCTTCTCTTCCGCCGACACCGGCACGATGGCGCGCTCCAGGTGCGCCTCGGGCCCGCCGTCGTTGTCCTCCAGGTCGTAGTCGACGATCGTCAGCCGGAGTACCCACTCTTTGCCTGCCGGAGGTGCGGCCAGCGTGATCCCGGCCGGAACCGGGAAGTCGCGGCACGGAATGAACGGGCGACCGGCCAACTGGTCCCGCCACGACGGCGGCGGCTGGCCGTCGGGGCTGATCTGACCTGCGTTGCAGTAGGCACCGAATCCGGCCGAGTTCGCGTACATCGTGCACGCGCCGTCGCCGAGCACCTCCAGGGCCGACGCGGTCGGCGCGGGCAGGCCGACCGTCAGCGCGATCACCATGCTGAGAGCTGTCAACCCGCGGGCGAACCGGTTGCGCATCCTCACTCCTGACATTGGTCCTGAGGGCAGCCTAGCGGCGCCGGGGAGCATTCCGCCCGGCACGCCGGGCTCACGGGGAGTCTTCATCGTCGTTCCGATCTAGACCGGATAGCGCACGGTGGCGCAGTTGATTCCCGCCGGGATCGGGCGGACCATCCGGTACATGGTCCAGCCGAAACCGGTACGGACCATGTCGATCGCCTCGCCGGTCCCCTTCGGGGCGTTGACGACGAACTTGCGGGTCTTCGGGTTCCACCACTGCAGTCGTTGCGAGCGGCACAGATTGACCCGCACCACGCCGTACGGCTGTTTCGACGTTCCGATGACCACGATGCTGCCGGGCGGCCGCATCAGCCAGCCGGCGTCCTTCGCGGCCTCGATGTCGGTCGCGGTGCCCGCGTAGAAGATGGCCGGGAAGCCGGTCTTCACGATGTCCGAGTTCCGGGAGACCAGCGCTTGGTAGTACAGCGGGTACTTCGCGACCAGTCCTTGGACAGCAGGCTCGGCGCCGAAGCGGCCGGGGACCACGACCACCTTCGCGGTCGCGGCCGGCGGCTTCGCCGTCGTCGGCTTGGCCGAGGTGGGGCGAGGAGCCGGCGTCGACTGCGGCGGTGGGGTCGGCAGCGTGATCGTCGGATTGCTGTCCGGCTGGTCGTCGACACCGATCGGGAGGCCGCCCTTGTTGGTCTCACCGCCACCGCTGCACCCGGCCAGGACGACCAGGAAGGCCGCTGCCGTCGTCAACGTACGACCTCGCACTGCGCTGCTCCTCATCGGTGTCATCGTCAGCCCCCGCTCGTCGACGTCGTCGGCTTCGTCGGCTTCGTCGGCTCAGTGGGGTCAGTGGGGTCAGTGGGGTCGGTCGGATCAGTCGGATCGCCGGTCGGCGACGGCGTGTCCGTCGGCGTGGCGTTCGGCGTGCACGTCGTCGGGAACGGGATCGGCGGGTCCCAGGTCGGCGTCGGCATCGGCGACCCGGTGGTCCAGGTCGGGCACGGGACGTCGTACGTCGGTGGCACGGCGGTCGACCGGATCGGGGCGCCGGTGCCCGGTCCCTGCGGCTTGGTCTCGACGACCAGGGGTGGGATCTTCGTCGGGGCGTCGTCCGGTTTCGTCACGCCCTGCTCGGTGTGGGCCTCGCCGACTCCGGAGGCGGTCAGGCTCTTGATCCCCACCATTCCGAGGAAGGTGGTCTGGTTGTCGATCCGGACCTGGACCTGCAGGTGCTCGGCGTCGATCTCGCTCGTCCCGCACTCGGTGACCGCCGGGTCGTTCTGGGTCACCTTGGCACAGAACGTCCCGACCGCGTCGCCGGCCTTGGTGATGTCGATCTTCGCCTCCGCGGAGTTGAAGTCGATGGTGCTGACTCCGGCCCGGGCGGCCTCCTGCGCGTAGCCGACCGCCCTCGAGCGGGCGCCCAACTGGCGGCCGCCGTCGATGACGAGGCCGGCCAGGGTGAAGATCATCAGGGCGAGGATCACGACGGCGGGGCTGAGGGCGCCGCGGTCGTTGCCGGGGGCATCGATGCGGAACCAGTGACCGAGGCGGGTGAGGGTTCGGCGTACGGCGGGCGCTCGGCCCGCGCGGTCAGGGGTTCTCGCCATCCCGGACTCCGCGGTAGGGATCGAGGGAGCTGGAGAACTGCTTGGTGATCGTCGTGTCTCCACCGATGCCGAGCAGACCGAGGTCCCGGTAGTCGATGGTGCAGGTGACCTCGACCGACAGCGGGGTGCCGGCGGCGAACCCGGTCGTGATGGCGCCCGAGGCCGAGGTCTTGCAGGACTCGACCGCCTGGTCCATGGTGCGGGCGACCGCCTCGTCGACCTTGCCCTGCGCCTGACCGAGGCTGCGCTCCTGGCTCGCCGACCGGGCGCCGTCGCGGGCCGCGTTCTCGAGCAGCGACGAGGTCTGGAAGTACCTGCCGCAGGCCAGCAGGAAGAAGAAGAGAATCAGGAGGATCGGGGCGAGGATGACCATCTCCAGGGCCATCGTGCCGCGTTCGGTCCGCTGGGGCCTCCTCATTCGCCGTCGTCCGCTTCGAACTCTTCGATCGGGCCGGTCGCCGTACGGGAGACCGTGAGCGTCAGGCCCGGAACCAGAGAGATGGTCTCGCCGGTGACGGTGAAGGACACCTGACCTTCAGGGTCGTTGTACGCCGGCGCCGCGACCTTCGCGTCGCCGAGCGAGTTTCCCGCGAGCTGCTGCGCGTAGGCCTCGATGTCGGCGCGGACCTTCTCCCCGACGGCCGGGGTGTACAGCTCAGGCTGCACGAGCCGCAGGCGGGACACGCCTTCCTGGGCGGCGTTCAGGGCGACCGAGCGCCCGTACAGCCACAGCGCGCTCTGGATCGACACGAAGATCAGCGCCAGGATCGTGGGCGCGAGGATGGCCAGCTCCAGGGAGCTGGCTCCTCGTTCCGACCGGGCGGAAGAGGGTACGCCGAAGCGCCGCCTGGACGAGCCGGCTCCGCCGGTCCGGGCGAGGCGGTGCCCGGTGGTGGCGGTGGTGCGCCGGCGTCCCTGCGGCAAGGCGTCAGCCCTTCTGGATCTCGCCGGTGCGCTTGTCGATGACGCCCTTGACCACGGCGCCGATGGCGATCGCGGCGGCGACCAGGATGGCCGAGATGATCGCCCACTCCAGCGCCGAGGCCCCGAGCTCGCTCTCACCGCGCCGGGCGCGAGCCCGTTGGTTGTGGGCCCGCGCCAGCGCGTACCCGACCATCGCGCGCACGAACTGCACTTCCTGGTTCATCCGATTGCCTTTCCCATTCGTGAGCCCGAACCGAGCCTCAGTATGCCCGGTACGACGACCGAAGTGCCTCGGCGGATCCCTTGCCCGATCCGCCGCCTTGATAACGCTCCGCGAAAATTCAGCACTAACTTCCCAGGATCGCGGCGCCTGCTGGGTAGCCGAGGAACAGCATGAAGGCGGCGCACATGACGAGCTGGGCCACCAGCATGGACTGGGACCGCTCGCCGGCCTTGCCCTCGACGTCGGCGAGTTCCTTGCGGCGCAGCGACGCCGCGCGGGACAGCAGGGAGGCGCGGATCTTGGCGCCCTCGTCGCCGGCCAGGGCCAGCGCGGAGGCGAGGTCGCGGAGCTCCTCGACGCCGAGGTCCTCGCCGAGGCGGGCCATCGCGTCCCACGGGGTGATGCCGATCAGGCGGGCGTTGGCCAGTGCCTGGCGGATCCGGGCCATCGCCCAGTGGTCGCCGATCGTGGAGGCCGTCATCAGCGCCTCGGGCAGACCGCGGCCGCCGGCCAGGTTCATCGCGACCAGGTCGAGGAAGCTGCCGACCACGTGCCGGAAGTCGCGCCGGCGCTCTTCCGCCTCCTGGCGCAGCGCCAGGTCGGGCAGGAAGAACGCGAACACCATCGCGGCCAGCGTGACCACGGCCGGGGCCGCGCCCGGTGCCGGGAAGCCCAGGTACGACGCCGCGAACAGCACCACCGGGATGAAGATCAGCGCGCCGAGCGCGAAGAACATCTTGGTGGCGAGCATCGCCGCGAACGGCTGGTTCATCACCGCGAGGTCGCGGCGCAGCCGGCCGAACGCCCAGCCGCGCGCGTTCGCCTCGGCCTCGAGCCGCCGGCCGAGGGTCTCGCGGGCCTTGTCGACCCCGCCGAGCACCTTCTCCCCCGCCGCGCTCGCGGTCGAGCCGCTGCTGTAGCCGGCCCGCCCGGCGTCGATGCGGGCGATCGTGGACAGCACGTTGGGCGCCGGCCGGACGAGCATCCGGACCAGCAGGAACACCCCGATGCCGACCAGACCGCCGCAGATGAAGGCCCAGGTCATCCGCCCACCACCTCCATCCGTTCGTCGCCGGCCCGCGCGGACCGTTTGTCGTCGGCCCGGATCAGGAACCGCTCGGGCACCTCGATCTTGGCCAGCTTGCGCAGCCAGACCAGGCCCACGGCGTACAGGGCGATGACCAGGAACAGCACGAACTGGCCGATGAAGCTCGTGTACGGCTGGACGTAGACCGGGTTGAACAGCACCAGCGCGGCCGCGACCAGCAGGGTGATCGCGACGACGACCTGGACCGAACGCCGGGTCGAGCGCCGTTCGGCGGCGACCTTACGGCGTACGTCGAGCTCTTCGCGGGCCGAGTCGGCCAGGGCGGTCAGCACCTCGCGCAGACCGGGGCCGCGCAGCCGCGCGTTCAGGACGAGGGCGGCGACGATCAGGTCGGCCGAGGGGTCGTCCAGGTCGTCGGCGAACCGCATCAGGGCCGAGGGCAACGGTTCGCGGATCCGCAGCCGGTCGACGAGCAGGTTCAGGCCGGGCTTGATCGCCGGGGCCGCGTTGACCGCGGTCGCCGGGATCGCCTGCTCCAGACCGACCGCGCCGGCGATCGTGTCGCGCAGTGCCTCGGTCCAGGTGGCCAGGGCTTCCAGCCGCTCGATCGCGCGGCGCTCCTCGCCCGTACCACCGAAGAAACGGTCGGCCATCGCCGCGAGCAGACCGAGCGCCACGGCGAGCACCAGCCAGCGGGTCACCACCAGGACGATGATCCCGACGGCGATGCCCACGCCGAGCCGGGTCAGCTGCCGCCGGCCGTCGGCGCTGCGGCTGCGCTTGAACAGCGAGGGAGTCTCCTCGCGCGGCTCGGTGCCGCGGAGCGCGATGATCAGCAGCAGGATCCCGCCGCCGACCACCGCACCGCACAGCAGTGGCAGCAGATTCGAGTCATTCATCGGTCCACCTCACGCCCACCGGCCGTGCACCATCGGCTGGTAGCCGAAGTGCTCCAGCTCGTCCATGCACGAGATCGGCGCGTGCGCCGCCGCGCGGCCGTCGGGGCCCGGGGCGAACACCTCGCCGGACAGCACGCGGCCGTCCCAGCCGGTGACCTCGCGGATGCTCTCGACGTACCGGCTGAGCGTGCCGCCGTGCTGGTAGTCGTTGTGCTTGCGGACGAACACGACGAAGTCGAGCGCGCCGGAGATCAGCATCTGGGTGGCTTCCATCGGGAGCCGCTCGGTCGCCTGGATGGCGTAGGTGCTGATCCGGTTGAACACCTCCATCGAGCTGTTCGAGTGGATCGTCGACAGCGAGCCGTCGTTGCCCTGGCTCATCGCGTTCAGCATCGTGACGATCTCGTCGCCGAGCACCTCACCGACGATGACGCGCGACGGGTTCATCCGCAGCGAGCGGCGGACCAGGTCGGCCATGCTGACCTCGCCGACGCCCTCGGAGTTCGGCAGCCGCTCCTCGAACGCGACCACGTTCGGGTGCAGGTCCTTGAACTCGCCGAGCCCGAGCTCCAGCGAGCGCTCGACCGTGATCAGCCGCTCGTGCGGCTGGATCTCGTTGCCCAGCGCGCGCAGCAGCGTGGTCTTCCCGGAGTTGGTGGCGCCCGCGATCATGATGTTCTTGCGGGCCGCGACGGCCGCCTTGAGGAACGAGCCGATCTCGTCGGAGAACGTCCCGTTCGCGACCAGGTCCTTGAGGAACACCCGGCCGAGCCGGGACCGCCGGATCGAGACCGCCGGGCGCGACGTCACGCCCATCACGGCCGATAGCCGCGAGCCGTCCGGCAGCCGCAGGTCGAGCTGTGGGTTGGCCGAGTCGAAGGGGCGGCTGGTCAGTCCCGCGTGCGCGGCCAGGACCTGGATCAGCTCGACCAGTTCCTCGTCGGACTCCGCGACCGGGCCCGGGCGCTCCTCGCGGCCGTCGCCGTACTGGACGAAGACCTGGTCGCACCCGTTGATGTCGATGTTCTCGACCTCGGGGTCGTCGATCAGCGGCTGCAGCCGGCCGACGCCGAACAGCGCGGAGTGGATCGCGCCGGCGATCTGCGCGTCGTCCTCGGGCGTCGGCGGCGTCCGGCCCTCGGCCAGCTCGTAGCGGGCGTGGTCCTCGAGCACCTGCACGATCAGTGAGCGGGCGTACTCCCGCTCGTCCTCGGCGCTCATCGGCGGGACGCCGTTGACCTGGTCGCGGCGGCGCTGCTCGTTCAGCCGCTCGGCGACCTGGACCCGCAGCTTGCGGACCAGCTCCTGGTCGGTGATCACCGGCGGCCCTCCCCGTCCTGCGGCAGGGCCTGCGCCATGTCGTACTCGTACTGCGAGGGCGCGCCGACGACCGCGGCCATCTCGGCGGCGATCTCGCTGCCGGTCCGGATCAGCGCGGTCTTCTCCAGCCGCCCGTGTCCGCGTCCGTCGAAGAACGACGCGCCAACCGGGTCGTAGGCGAGGTGCCAGCGGTGGTGGATCTGGATCGACATCGCGTCCAGCACCGACCAGACCTGCTTGACGCCGTCACGGCGCTTCGGGTCGGCGACGACCATCACGGCGAGCCGTGCGTCGACGTGGTGCACCAGCGACGACAGGCGTTCCCGCAGGTGCGCCACGGACGAGCCGGTCGCCGTACAGACCAGGACGACGAGCCGAGCAGCCTGTACGACGGGCAGCTGCGGCGACGCCGCTCCGATCCGCCCGCAGTCGGCCAGGACGTCGGCACTGTGCATCTGGTTGAAGGTGATGCCCAGCGGCGACCACAGGCCACCCATGCCGCCGATCTGCTCAGGCGAACGCACTCCGAGCATCACGTCCAGCCCGCCGTCGAGCTGCTGGCTGTGCGCCATGATGACCTCGTCACCGAGGCCCTTGCGCCCCGCGGCGGCCAGGCTGACCAGTCCGCGGTCCGAGTTCAGCGGCTGGCCGCCCGGTGCGGTCATCCGGATCGCGACGTCGCTGCCGGCCGGGTCGCACTCGGTCAGCAGCACCTGTCGCGGCCAGAGCGCTCCCAGCACCAGACCGGCCGTCGTCACCCCCGGCGAGCCCTTGGCGCTCGCCAAAGCGACCAGTGCCATCAGCGGGCTCCGGGGTCGTTGGAGATCTCCGGCTTCACCGAGTCGGCCAGCTTGACCAGGACCAGCGTCTTCGCCGCGGCCGCGGCGGCCACGGTGGTGGCGCGGCTGTCGGGGATCAGCACGGTGACGTTGACCGTCGTGTTGGCGCCGGTCTTGCCGTCGGTGAGCGAACCGGTGGTGGAGGTCACCCTGGCCGCGGGCGCGATGACGGCCGCCTGGCCGCCGTCCTGGTTGGCGGCCGGGATCCGGACCAGCCGAACGACGTCGCCCACCTCGACCGCCTCGGCCGGCGCCCGGCCGCTCTCCACGCTGATACCGACCAGTGCACCGCCCTCGGGGACGGGGTCGTTGGTGAAGTTCTTCTTCGACACGAACTGGCCCGCGTAGATCCAGCCGGTCGTGTACTGGTCCTTCAGCGCGGCCCGGTCCGACCACAGCACCAGCGTGCCGGTCGCACCGGCCAGGTCGCCGCGGGTCAGGTCCTTGTCCTCGACCTTGTGGCCCGGAGGCAGGTTCTCCTTGACCGCCACGAAGTACTGCCGGTCGCCGCTGCGCAGCGCGATCAGCGTGGAGCCGGCGGCGCCGAGCAGGATCAGGATCACCGCCAGGGCGGCCAGCGCGGGGCGGCGCTCGCGGTTGCCGGGCAGACGTCTGCCGGTGCCGCTGGGCTTGGCCGCGCGGGCGCCGGCGGCCTGGGGACGGTTGGAGGAGGAGAAACTCACGCGCCTACCGTAATGGCCAGTAGGGACCAACTCCGCCCCCAGGTCCACAGCGTGGCGAGGCTGTTACCCCGCGGACACTTCCGAGACCTCTTCGGGCGTCAGCAGCTCGGTGAACGCACCGGGTCCGCCGTACAAGTGGTCTAGATAGCTGTACAGCGCCTGCAGGCAGCGGCCGAGTTCGCCCTGCCACTCCGGCGCGGCGGCGAGTTCGGCCGCCAGGTCCCGGCCCTCGGCCAGCGTCACGGCCGCGTTGACCGGCTGGTCGAGCCGCGCATCAGCTTCCGTAGTTGAAAGATCCACCGGTACGCCGTGGCCGCGCGCCTTCCGGATCCGCCTGGCCAGGGCGGCGCGCTCCGGCCCATCCAGCAGCCGGTCGAAGCCGGCGCCGCCGTACAGCTCGTCCAGGTAGCCGGTCAGCGCGCCGAACAGCTCCAGGCCGTCGTACTCGGGGCCGGTGAGGTTGGTGTGACGCAGCCGGGACGTCAGGCTGCGGGCTTCGGTGACGGTCCACGACGAGGGCGACAGAACAGTGCTCACCGCGCCAGCCTGGCACATCCAGGTTGATGCATCAGGCAACGAAAGTGGCCGGGGGATGTCAATCACCCACCGTTTTCCGATCGAGATCGGAAGTCTGTTGCCTGAGGGAACCGCACCAGTTACTTTGCGGTCACACTCGCGTCACAATGAGGTGATACGGAGGGGGACGAGCAGCGATGACCGAAGCACCTGGGGTCACTTCGACGGGCGGTCACGGGCGGTCGCGGTTCACGCCGGCCGAGCGGGCTCGCGCGGCGCTGGGCGTCGCACTCGGCGTGGTGTCGCCGGAGGCCGTCGCGCTCGACGATGGCCGGGTCCGGCTCAGCAACTCCGGTGAGCTGCTGGAGCTTTCGGCCGTCGAGCGGCTCGACACCCGGCTGGAGGCCATGGCCGGGCGCGAGGACGTCACCGACCAGCGGCTCCTGGTGGAAGCGGTTGCCGCACTGGGCGCCGAGGTCGACCACAGCCGCGGCGGGTCGTCTCCGGTCGACGGAGCGACGATCGCACTGGACCAGTTGCTCGATCTGCCCGACGCGGCCGAGGACGTCCAGGACGAAGCCCGGACCGTGCTCCGCAACGTGCTGGAGAGCAACCAGCTCAGCACCGAAACCGCCGTACGGCGTCTGGCGGCGGAGCGCGCTGCTGAGCGTGCTCCCCTGGTCGCCGATACCGGCCGGGCGTCGCGCGCGATCCAGCGCGAGGCGGAGTTGCTCGGTCGCCCCAGCACTCCCCCGGCGATCGTCCGGCGGCGTACCGAGACCGGTCGGCACCGCCGCCAGGTCGGTGCGCGCCACCGCAAAGCCGCAGTACCCCGCACAGTCGGTACGCCGGCAGCAGCCGGGCTGACGGCGACCGGGCGCCCCAAGTCCGAGTCGAAGCTGACACCGGCCGAGGCGCTCGAGGCGCTCAGGCTCGTCAAGCCCACCGACCTGCCCGGTGAGATCACCACCCCGAACGACGTCACCAGCCGCAACCTCGGCCTGGTCACTACCGCCGAGCACGGCGCCCAGTACTTCCGCGTGGTCGACGAGGAGCCGCCGGGGCGCCTGGTCGCGCACACCACAGTGCGGGCGGGCAGCCTGGCCGATCCGCACCAGGTCCGGATCGCCGGTGGCGTGAAGGCCGAGCAGCTCCCCCGCATCTGGGCGAGCCAGATCGGCGGCACGCTCCGCGAGGTCAGCGCGAAGGCGCCCACCAGCTTGATCGACAAGGTCAGGGCCCGGTTCCCCCGGTTCCAGGGCCGCCAGCGGCAGGCGACGGCGCAGTACGACCAGTTCCGGCTGGTCAGTCGCAACTGGCGCGAAGAGCAGCTCCAGCCCACCCCTGACCCCGCGAAGCTGACCCAGCTGCGCGGTGAGCTCGAGCAGCTGGCCAAGGCGATCGGGCGGACCGGCCAGCCGGCTCCTGCGCTCCCCGACTCCGCACGGGCCCTGCACGTCGTACCGCAGACCCAGACCGCGCAGGCGCCCGCCCAGCCGAACACACCGGCCCATCTGCGCGAGCAGGTCGTCCAGGAGATGGCCGGACTCGAGAAGGCAGCCAAGGGGCTCGACAGCCGCGCGGAGTTCCGCCGTACGACGGCAGAGGCCGCGACGACGGCGGCTGCGGACTCGGTGACCAAGGCGAAGGTCGAGGAGGGCCGCAACGACTCGGCAGGCAGCGTGCGTGGCCGGAAGCTCAGGGACGCCGCACAGTCGTCGACGCGCAAGGCCGAGCGGCACCTGACGATCGCAGCGACCTGTGACGACGCGGCCACGAAGGCCCGGGAGGCCGGTCAAGCGTACGGCGTACTGCTCACCAAGCTGGAGGAGCTGGAGGCGTCAGGCGGCAAGCCAGGCCCGGAGATCCAGCAGCTGGCGCAGGCGGCGACCGAGAAGGTCTCGGCGTACCGGACCGCTGCCGCGGCCACCCTGCCGTCGCCGGACGTCCAGCACACCGCGATCACGTCCGGTCGCTTCCCGCACCTGACCAAGCTGACCCGCGAGCTCAACCAGGAACTCGCCCGGCGGCAGAGCACCTTCCGCTACACCCCGGAGGTGCTGCACCGACGACTCCGGTCCGGCACCCGGCGAGTGCTGTCGCCGAACGGCGTCCTGCTGACCGTCGGCAACAACCCGCGGGCGGACGCCGGCAGCGTGATCCAGTTCAAGGTGAAGCTGAACCCCGGTGAGCTGCGCGAGGTCCTGTCGTCGCCGCTGACCTTCGACGAAGGCGCGCTGGCCCAGCTGCGGCAGGGCGGCTTCAGCGTCGCCACCACCACGGTCGAGTCCCTCGGCTACAACGGCGGCGCCAACCTCAAGACGCTGACGGCGGCCTTCCCGGACTCCAGCGCGCTCAAGGGCGTCTCGCACATCATCGCCCCCGGCTTCGAGCACGCCGTGGGCCAGAGCCACTCCGTCACCGGGAGCGCCCAGGAGAACGGTCTGTCGGGCGCGGTCGAGGTCCTGAACGGCGAGATCCTGCGCTACGCCGCCGACGCGCCGGAGTGGCGCTGGCAGGTGCGCGGTGGCGTCGGTGAGCCGTGGTCGCAGGCCAACGTCGTCGACTCGGGCGACCCGCAGGACGCCTCCCAACTGGTGATGGGCATCAGCCACAGCTACACGGTCCCGCCCCCGAAGGAGACCGTCCGGCTGGACGACCTCGAGTTCGACCCGGACGTCGATCCCGCCACTGAGCTGGAGCGGGCCCAGGAACTGCCCGAGCACGTCGCGTCCCGCGTCGACGGCATGGACGACCTCGCCGACAAGGGCATCGCCGGCCTGCGGACCCGTCTCGGCAAACTCGACCGGACCGCGGCCGACCAGGTCCGCGCGATGTGCGTCGACGACGCTCCGGCGGCGCTGACCGAGGCGACCCGGCCGGGCGGGTTCGGCCGGATCATCTACAACGGCGGCCGCGCGGTCGCGTACGCGCAGCTAGAGACGACCGTCGTCCGGGAGTCCGCGGAGCTGCTCAGCGACAGCTCTCCCGAGCACAAGATCGAGCGGATCCGGGTCGGCTTCTCCGGCGCGAGCGGCAGCCAGTCCTTCGGGACGTCGTCCTCGACCGCGGCCACTCTCGAGTACGGCGGCAAGGCGCTGTCCGACCTCGGGACCGGCACGGTGGACTTCGGCCCGACGCTGCGCGGGGCCCGGAGCGTGTCCCGCGGCGACAGCCTCAGCGTCAGCGACGTCGCCATCCACCCGAGCGTCCAGCGCACCGAGGAGACCATCGGCGTCAAGGTCCGGCTGGAGCACAAGCTCACCTTCCACCGGCTCGACAAGGACGAGGCGTTCGACGTCGAGAACGCGGGCGACGCAGTCCTGCGGCTGCCGGAGAACGAGGCCGCCGACAACGACCTGCCGTTCCCGAAGGCCGCGCTCGTGCTCGACAAGGACGGGAAGGCGCAACTCAGCGCGGACGGCGGTGTGCTGACCCGCGGCTGCGCGCAGCCGGGTGAGCCGATGAAGCTGCCGGTCTGGATGGGCAACGACCAGGGCCAACTCCGCGGCGCGGGCGCTGCGCTGGTGCAGAAGCTGCGGGGCGCCGACCCGGCGTACAAGGCGTTCGTGCGGCACCTCAGCGACGAGGGGATGGTGCCGAAGCTCGACAGGAACTTCCAGCCGATCCTGCGGGGCGTCGACCTGCAGGACCCGGTGGTGGTCAGTCAGCTGGCCAACCTCGAGCGGGTCGGGCAGCAGCTGTCGCGGCACCGGCTGGAGACCGGGTACGACCAGGCCTGTCAGGGCGGGTTCGTGTTCGCGCTGACCCAGCACCGAGTCAGGGACACGCCGCAGGAGCGGACCTACCGGGTCGCGATGACGCAGGACCTCGAGAATCCCCGCTGGCTCGGGCTGAACCGCTCGCAGACCGCCGCCAACCTGCACATCGGGTCGAACACGACCAGCCGCTCCCGCAACCGGTCGAAGGGACTGCCCTGGTCGGCCAAGCTCGGCTTCAGCGACCGGCCCGGCGAGAACCAGGCGGGCAGTACGCCGAGCGGCGGTCCGTCGTACGGGCGGTCCGCGATGGGCCGGTTCTTCTCCTGGGTGACCGGTACGACGGTCAACGGCGTGACCCTGACCGAGAGCTCGGGGCCGCTGGCCGACTTCCGGATCAAGCACACGCTGACCGTCACCGAGGTCCTGCCCGACGGCGACACCCCTCCGATCGTCGAGCTCGAGGGCAGCGCGAAGCTGTCGATCGACAGCGAGTTCTGCGACCGCGGCGAGCCGCAGTGCGTCGCGATCGACGGCGAGGTCGACCCGCAGCTGCTGCAGACGGCGACCTGGCAGCACCTGGACGCCGGCGACATCTCGGCCCGGCTGACGGCCGCCCTGCCCGCGGTCGCCCGCAGCGACTCCGCGGCCCTGCACCACCTGGCCGGCTTCGTCAACGTGCGCAACCTGAACGCGCACCCCGAGATGCTGACCACCGAGTACCGGACGGACTTCGCGGTCAGCCCGGCGCCCTCGGACGCGCTGCAGGCGCTCGCCCAGCGCGGTCTCACCCCGCGCCGCGGCAGCATCACGCTGACCACGAAGATCGAGAACCTCCGGTACGTCGGCAGCGGGCACCCGATCATCGGCGACATCAACCTGACGCTGGACAGCGCCGGCTTCACCACCGGCAGCTCGACCGGGAACACCGCCGGAATCGGCGGCGGCACCGGGATGACCGAAGCGACCGGCGACGGCTGGAACGGCTCGGTCGGGGTGAACCGGTCGGGCAACATCTCCAGCTCCAGCAACGAGCTGGCGATCCGCGGCGTCGAGCGGCTGAACATCAAGGACGGGCAGCACTACCAGTTCGTCGGCGATCTCAAGCTGGAGGCGAAGATCAAGGCGGCCGGGCTGGCCGCGCCGGAGAAGGTCGAGCTCGACACCGGCACGGTGATGCTGACGATCCCGGAGCGGGACGCGCTGAAGATGTACGGCGACAGCGACCTCGACCTGCCGCTGGAGAAGGTCGCGGACGCGGTCGAGCGGATGCAGGACGGCAACCTGAGCCTGGACCGGCGGACCTCCACGGCGATGATCCGGCGCTACCAGCGGGACAAGCAGGGCGTCACCACCGGGCTCGCGGCCACCCACACCGACGAGAAGCTGAAGGCCTTGCTGCCCCGGACGGCGAAGATCACCAAGCCGCGGGCGCAGCCGGAGACGTTCGATCAGGTCGCCGCCGACGCCGAGAAGGTCGCGAAGACCCGGGCCGAGGCGCAACTGCCGAACCACTACCGGACCACGATGGGCGCCGGGCTGGTCGACCGCGACGTCTTCCGCGACGGCGAGGGCAACGTCACCACGATGGAGCGCGAGGTGAGCGCCGCGGTCGCCGAGGCGGTGCCGGACGCTGCCGGTGACCCGGCGGTCGGCGCGGCGATCCGGAGCCAGTTGGCGGGGATCCGCTGGCGGGGGCACGCGGAGAAGGTCAAGGACCCGACCGGCTTCAACCTGGAGCTGCCGTTCGGCGGCGAGGAACCCGGTACGTCGGCCGCGCGCAACCTGCGGATCCGGGTCCGGATGGTGCGCACCGGCCCGATCACGATCGACGAGGCACCGAGCGAGGGCAAGCCCCCGCAGCCGGCCGCGGCGGGCGAGGGCGCGGCAGCCGAGCCGGAGCAGACCGAGAACGCGCTGATCATCCTGCAGGGCTACGACTACACCGAGGAAGGCCGTGGCATCACGCGCAGCGTCGGCTACGGCGCCGATCTCGGGGCCGGGCTCACCGACGGCGACGCCGGGTCGGCGGGGCTGAGCACCGAGCTGACCACGTCCGAGTCGGTCAACGTCGTCGACCAGAACACCCACCTGAGCCGCGCGCTGTGGTCCAAGACCAAGCGGGTCGAGCACGACTTCCGGCTCGTCATCGAGGTCGAGGAGACACCGGGCGCCGGCGCCGAGACCAAGGGCAAGCTGCGCCAGACCGCCGACCGGTTCCGCAGCGACGAGAAGCGGCCGGCACCGCACCGCCGCGAGGCGAGCGGTCGCCTGACCCTGCTCGTACCGGCCTCCGACGTCAACCAGGTGCCGCTGAAGCCCCCGGAGTACACGGACCACCGCCCGGTCGTGCTGTCCACGCAGAAGTTCCTGCGCGGGATCCAGCTGCACGACCAGAACGGCGAGCTGCCCAACGAGCAGGAGACGATCGACGACCCGGACTTCGACGACGCGCTCGTCTCCCGGGTGACGAGCGAGCTGGGCGGCCGGCGCTGGCTGACCCGGGCCGGCGTCCAGCTGCACAAGGGCATCATTCGCGAGGAGCTCAACGGCAGTGCCCGGCGGATCGCGTTCGAGCGTTCCGACGGTACGGGCAGTCCCTGGACGCCGGGCCTGCCGGTGCCTGGGCACGGCTCGCGCCAGGTCCGGCTGCGGCTGCGCGCCGACCTGTCCGGCCTGCAGCTCGTCTCCGACAGCTCGGAGCACGCGCAGGTCGGTGAGGCCCACCGTCACCAGGTCGCCGTCAACACCAGCCAGGAGAGCACCCGGCTGGCCCCCACCAGCCAGAACATCGGCACCTCCGATCCGACCACCGGGCTGAAGGCCGGGGCCTCGTTCGGTGAGCAGGCGAAGGAGCGGAGCGGCGACACCTCTGGCAACCGTGACGAGACCAACTCCAACGAGTCCGGTGAGCTGGTCACGGTGCAGCTCCTGGTGACGTTCCACGTCGACGCCCGGCGGCAGCGCACGACCCGCGACCACCAGACGAAGGTCACGCACGAGGCGACCTTCGAGAACGCCGCGACCGGCGTCGTCACGCTGAGCATGTTCCGGCACGACTTCGAGGCGATGCAGGCCCGGATGGAAGCCGGCCAGGCGCCGATGCAGCACTGGAACCCCGACGAGCTCGCCAAGCTGGCCAAGCGCGTACCGGTACGACGGGTGGCGGCCAGCGAGGTCGTCACCGGCGCCGACGGCTCGAAGACCGTCGCGCCGTACAAGCCGCTGGTCGACGCGCTCGACCGGGCCCGCAAGGAGCAGGTCGAGGTCGTCGTCACGATGAAGCAGCAGGACGGCGCCCAGCAGGTCTACCGTGCGCTGCCGAACGGCACAATGGTCGGCACCAGCAAGGACGACAACGGGTACGGCGCGGCGTTCGGGGCGCTGCACCCGTCGCTGGCGATGCTGGCCGAGGGCAACAAGATCGACCTGCGCAAGCTGTACGACGCCAAGGGCGCCGGCGAGCGGTTCAGCGGGACCGTCGTCCAGGCGCTCGAGGAGAAGGGCGTAGCGGCCTCGGCGCTGACCGGGCTCGACCACACCCGGTCGGGTCCGCACAACGCGCCGGAGGAGGCGCAGGGCGCGAAGGCGCACGCCGCGCGGCACGTGGCGATGGCCCGCGGCAAGCGCGGCAGCGGAATGGGAGTGCAGTGAGACGGGAGTGCAGGGAGATGGGAGTCCGGTGAGCGACCACGACCCGACGTACGCGATCGCCAGGACCGGTGACGAGACGCTGCTGTTCCTGGAGCTGAACCCGTGCCCGGACTGCGGCTCGATCGAGACGCCGTGGGAGCACGGGCTGGCCGACGAGGACGGCGAGCTGGTGATCAGCTACGCCGGGGTCTGCTCGGGCTGTGGCGCCTCTCGCGAGTACCTGTTCGGGCTGCCGGAGACCGAGGCGACCGGGCCGTTCCCGAACTTCGGCGGGCCCGAGCCGTCGGAGCTGCTGGACGCCGGGCAGTGGATGTCGGTCGCCGACAGCGCGGCCTCTTCCGTGCCGGAGGACGCGGCGGCCGGCGACCAGCAGGCCGCGACGGTGATGGCGATCGCCCGGGCCGCTGTCGAGGAAGTGATCAAGTTCGTGCCGCCGGACGGCGACGCCGTACCGGACGATGCCTTCTGGACCGACGAGGGGCGTGCACTCCGCGCCGCCGAACCGGGTAGGTTCCGGGTGGAGCGATTGCTCGTCGTCCGTGACAGCTACAGCGATCCGGGAGTTGTTTGATGCTGACCGCGAGGACCTTGGCCGAGGCAGAGGTCTACCTGAGCGTGCTGGCCACCGCCGTCGAAGCGCCGCGGGTGACCGCGACGCCCGAGACGAGCCGGACCGAGGGCGAGGAGGCCTGGACGGTCACCTCGCCGGCCGGCGAGGTGCAGGTGCTGTACCGGACCGAGGAGGCGGCGCGACTGAGCGAGGCCCGGTTCGGTCTCGGCAACTCGCTGCTGCTGGACGCGGGCGACTGGGTGCAGCTGGCGTCGGTGTGGGCGCAGCGCGCGCAGGACGCGGACCTGGACTACACCGGTCAGCCGGGGCAGGACCGGGCGCCGGTCGAGCTCAACTGGGAGTTCGCGCGCGACGCGATGGGCGAGGCACTGAAGTTCCTGCCCGACGGCGCTGACGAGATCCCGGACGAGGGGTTCTGGACCGAGCTCGGGCTGCGGACGCACGAGCTGGACCGCGAGCTGTTCACCCGCGCGAAGCTGACCGAGGACTACGAGTTCTACCGCGACACGCTGATCGACTTCCGGAAGCTCTACGGCGAGGGCTGATCCGGGTCGGTCAGTTCGATCCGGAGCGCCCGGGCGTCGACGCCGGCCTGCTCGAGGACCTTCTGCTTGGGATCGGCCACCCCCAGAAAGGGCGGCCGGACCAGGCTCCTCAGCTCCTTGAGCCTCGGGTCCTCCAGCACGGTGTCGATCGCCTTGCGATCTCCCCCGGTCACGAGCGCGTCCAGCTTGGCCGGCGCCAGAATCCGTACGGCGACCTCGGTCGCCGCGTTGAACGCCTCCCGCGCCTGGTTGTCGCGCCGCCGGGCGAACCGCTGCTGCGACCAGCCGCCGGCCTTCGTCGTACCCTGCACGTGCCTGGATCCGACCTTGGAGTCGGTGAGCTTGCCGCTGACGAACACGCCAGCGCCGTAGCCTCCTCGTCGTACCAGCAGCAACCCGAGCCGATGATCGGCGAGCACATGAGCGACCAGCCCTTCGCGCGTCAGCTCACCCAGCGGCCCGAACGGCACGGCGACCTCGGCGATCGCACCGTCCTCCCCTACCAACCGCACCAACTCCGGGCGTACGTCGTACGACGTCTCGCCGTGCCGCTCGCCGAAGCCCGTCAGCCAGCGCTCGAGCCGCTCGGGTGCGACGGAGACGACGCGAGTCACCGGCGGAAGTCCTCGATGTTGACCGTGGGGATGCCGCCGCCGGCGCGGGCGATGATCGCGACCGACGGCTCGTCGGTCGGGTTGGACTCGCGGTGGATGGTGAACGCGGGGACGTGGATGAAGTCGCCGGCTTCCGCGTCGAGGTAGCCCTCTCCCCCGTCGAACTCCAGGCGGAGGATGCCGGAGACGACGTACAGGCTGGTCTCGTTGCGATCGTGGTGGTGCCAGCCGGAGATCGCGCCGGGCGCGGTCTCGACGCGGCCGGCCCAGAGGATCGGCAGCTCGAAGGCCTTCTTCCGGAGCATGCCGCTGGTCGGGTCGGACTCGATCAGGTCGACCTCGCGGATCACGCGCACCGGTTCGCTCATCCAGCCATTGTCGCGGCATGCGAAAGCCCGGGCCACCTGACCCGGGCCAACGCAGTACTGGGGAAGCTCAGACGTTGAAGCCGAGCGCGCGGAGCTGCTCGCGGCCGTCGTCGGTGATCTTCTCCGGGCCCCACGGCGGCATCCAGACCCAGTTGATCCGGAAGTCGTTGACCAGACCGTCGAGCGACATCCGGGTCTGGTCCTCGATCACGTCGGTCAGCGGGCAGGCCGCGGACGTCAGCGTCATGTCGATGATCGCGGTGTTGCTGTCGTCGACGGTGACGCCGTAGATCAGGCCGAGGTCGACGACGTTGATGCCGAGCTCGGGGTCGACGACATCCTTGAGCGCCTCCGTCACGTCCTCGACAGCGACACTGCCGCCGGCCGGGGCCGCGGCTGCCTCGAGATCCACCTCGGGCAGCTCGATCTTCTCTTCGGTCTGGTCAGGCATTGGTGACTCCCTCTGTCTTGGCAAGCGCTTGGGCGGTGGCGTCGCGCCAGGCCGACCAGCCCAGCAGCGCACACTTCACCCGGGCCGGGAACTGCGCGACGCCCGCGAAGGCGACACCGTCCTCGAGGACTTCCTCATCCGGTTCGACGGTGCCCCGGCCTTGCATCAGCTCCAGGAACTTCTCGTACGCCGCCATGCCCTCGGTGACCGGCTTGCCGATCACCAGGTCGGTCATCACCGAGGTCGCCGCCTGGCTGATCGAGCAGCCGACCGACTGGTGCGTCACGCCGGTCACGGTCTCGCCGTCGAGCTCGACGCGCAGCGTGACCTCGTCCCCGCAGGACGGGTTCACGTGGTGCACCTCCACGTCGTACGGCTCCGACAGACCCGCGTGGTGCGGGCTGCGGTAGTGGTCCAGGATGATCTCCTGGTACAGACTGTCCAGCTGCATATCAGTCCACCTTGAAGAACGATCGGACGAAGCCGAGGCCGTCGACGAGCGCGTCGATCTCCTCGGGTGTCGTGTACAGGTAGAAAGACGCTCTGGTCGACGATTGCATTCCGAACCGCTCGTGCACCGGCCGCGCGCAGTGGTGCCCGGCGCGGACCGCGATGCCGCGGGTGTCCAGCACGGTCGACACGTCGTGCGGGTGGACGCCGTCCAGCTCGAAGCTGATCGCGCCACCGCGGTCGACCGCGGTGGCCGGCCCGAGGATCTTCAGGCCCGGTACGGTCTGCAGCCCCTCCAGCGCGTACGCCGTGATGGCCTGCTCGTGGGCGGCGACCTTGTCCATCCCGATCCCGGACAGGTAGTCCAGCGCGGCGCCGAGCCCGACCGCCTGCGCGATCGGCGGCGTACCGGCCTCGAAGCGGGCCGGCGGCGGCGCGTACGTCGAACCGGTCATCCGGACGACCTCGATCATCTCGCCACCACCGAGGAACGGCGGCAGCGAGGCGAGCAGGTCGTACCGGCCCCAGAGCACGCCGATGCCGGTCGGGCCGACGACCTTGTGGCCGGTGAAGGCCAGGAGGTCGGCACCCAGCGTCGAGACGTCGACCGGGAACTGCGGCACGGCCTGCGACGCGTCGACGACCATCACCGCGCCGACGGCGTGCGCCTTGGCGGCGATGTCGCTGATCGGGTTGATCGTGCCGAGCGCGTTCGACACCCAGGTCAGCGAGACGACCTTGGTGCGCTCGTTGATCAGCTCGTCGACATTGGTCAGGTCGAGGCGGCCCTCGTCGGTGACGCCGAACCACTTCAGCGTCGCGCCGGACCGCTCGCAGGCCAGCTGCCACGGGACGATGTTGCTGTGGTGCTCCATCTCGGAGATCACCACCTCGTCCCCCGGCTTCAGCGAGGCACCGAGTGTGTACGCCGCCAGGTTGAGCGCCTCGGAGGCGTTCTTGGTGAAGACGATCTCGTCGCGGTTGGCCGCCCCGATGAACGCGGCGACCTTGTCGCGACCGCCTTCGTACGCCGCCGTCGCCTCCGCACCGAGCTGGTGCATCGCGCGGGCCACGTTCGCGTTGTGCCGGAGGTAGTGCTCCTCCAGCGCCTTCACGACCTGCGCCGGCTTCTGCGAGGAGTTGGCCGAGTCCAGGTAGACCAGCGGGAACCCGCCCGCGAGCTCGCGGGACAGGATCGGGAAGTCCGCCCGGACCGACTGCAGGTCCAGCGGACTGCTGAAGGTCCGGGCGTCGGTCATGCTTTGGCGCCGGTCTTCAGGAACCGCTCGTAGCCGTTGGCCTCGAGCTCGTCGGCCAGCTCGGCGCCACCCTCTTCGGCGACCTTGCCGTCGACGAACACGTGCACGAAGTCCGGCTTGATGTAGCGCAGGATCCGCGTGTAGTGGGTGATCAGCAGGACGCCCTTGTCGCCGGCCTCGGCGAACCGGTTGACGCCGGTGGAGACGATCTTCAGCGCGTCGATGTCGAGGCCGGAGTCGGTCTCGTCGAGGATCGCGATCTTCGGGTCGAGCAGCTCCAGCTGGACGATCTCGTGACGCTTCTTCTCACCGCCGGAGAAGCCCTCGTTGACGTTGCGCTGACCGAAGTCGGCGTCCATGTCCAGGTCGGCCAGCGCCTTGTTGACGTCCTTGACCCAGGTGCGCAGCTTCGGCGCCTCGCCGTCGATCGCGGTCTTGGCGGTGCGCAGGAAGTTCGACACCGACACGCCGGGGACCTCGACCGGGTACTGCATGGCCAGGAACAGGCCGGCCCGGGCGCGCTCGTCGACGGCCATGTCCAGCACGTCCTCGCCGTCCAGCGTCACGGTGCCGCCGGTGACGTTGTACTTCGGGTGGCCGGCGATCGAGTACGCCAGCGTGGACTTGCCGGAACCGTTCGGGCCCATGATCGCGTGCGTCTGACCACCGGCGATGGTCAGGTCGACGCCGCGCAGGATCTCCTTCGGGCCGTTCTCGGTGTCGACCGACACGTGCAGGTCGCGGATCTCGAGTGTCGCCATGGGGTTTCTTCTATCTCCGTCTGCTCAGGATGCTTGGTTCAGGGGGTTCTTGACGTCGACCAGCACGTCGTCTCCGTCGAGCCGGACCGGGTAGACCGGCACCGGGTCGTACGCCGGCAGGCTGGTCGGCTCGCCGGTGCGCAGGTCGAACCGCGAGCCGTGCAGCCAGCACTCGATCTCGCACTGGCCGACGTCGCCCTCGGACAGCTGGATCTGTGCGTGCGAGCACTCGTCGCGGACGGCGAAGACCTGGCCCTCGCTCCTCACGACGGCCACCTCCACGCCACCGACCTCGGTCGCCAGCACTCCCTCGTCGGGGAGGTCGGCGAAGGCGCACGCGCGCTCGAACGTGTCAGCCATGCTCAGGCCTTGGCCGCCGCGCTCAGCTCGGCCGTGCGGGCCAGCTTCTGCTCGATCACCTCGTGCAGGTGCTCGGTCACCTCCGGGACGCCGATCCGCCCGATGATGTCGTTGAAGAAGCCCGACACCACCAGCCGGCGCGCCATGTCCTCGGGGATGCCGCGGGCCTGCAGGTAGAACAGCTGCTCGTCGTCGAACCGGCCGGTCGCCGAGGCGTGCCCGGCACCCTCGATCTCGCCGGTCTCGATCTCCAGGTTCGGCACCGAGTCGGCGCGGGCGCCGTCGGTGAGCACCAGGTTCCGGTTCAGCTCGAAGGTGCTGGTGCCCTCGGCCGCGGCCCGGATCAGCACGTCGCCGATCCACACCGACCGGGCCTGGTCACCGGCCAGCGCGCCCTTGTAGAGCACGTTGGACTTGCAGCTGACCGCTTCGTGGTCGACGAAGAGCCGGTTCTCGTGGTGCTGACCGGACTCGGCGAAGTACACGCCCAGCAGCTCGGCGTCGCCCCCCGGACCGGCGTACCGGACGTTGGTGGACAGGCGCACGATCTTGCCGCCGAGGGTGACCGCGACGTGGTTGAGCTTGGCGTCGCGACCGATCACGGCGTCGTGCTGACCGACGTGGATCGACTCGTGGTCGCCCTGCTGGATCGTGACGACCCGCAGCTCGGCGCCGTCGCCGACGACGATCTCGACGTTGGCGCCGTACTCGCCGGAGCCGGTGTGGTCGATGATCACGGTCGCGCGGCTGTGCCGGCCGGCCTCGATCACCAGGTGGCCGTAGCCACGGCCGCCAAGGCTGGCGACGTTCACGTGCACCGGCTCGGTCAGCTCGGCCTCGACCGGGATCCGGACCGCGAGCGCGTCGGCGGCGTGGTTCCACGCGACGGCGGCGATCCGGTCCTGCGGGGTGAGCGCCTTCACCGCGTCGATCGCGACGGTCTCGACCACGACGCCCTCGGGGCCGTGGGCCTCGATCTCCGGCGACTCGGTGCCGGCCTCGTCGGCGTACAGGCCCTTGAGCGCCTTGACCGGGGTGAAGCGCCACTCCTCCTCGCGCCCGTTCGGGACCGGGAAGTCGGCCACGTCGTACGACGTGGTCCGCTCGCTCCGGGCCTGCAACGGCACCGGGGAGCCCGGTCCGTGGGAGTGGCCCTGGTTACCGGTGGCAACCAGGGTTTCGGTGGCGGTCATCAGCCGACGGCCCCTTCCATCTGCAGCTCGATCAGTCGGTTCAGTTCCAGCGCGTACTCCATCGGGAGCTCGCGGGCGATCGGCTCGATGAAGCCGCGGACGATCATCGCCATCGCCTCGTCCTCGGCCATGCCCCGGCTCATCAGGTAGAAGAGCTGGTCGTCACTGACCTTGGACACGGTCGCCTCGTGCCCCATCGCGACGTCGTCCTCGCGGACGTCGACGTACGGGTAGGTGTCGGAGCGGCTGATCGTGTCGACCAGCAGCGCGTCGCAGCGCACCGTGGACTTGCTGTGGTGCGCACCCGGCGCCACCTCGACCAGACCGCGGTACGACGTCCGGCCGCCACCGCGGGCCACCGACTTCGACACGATCGAGCTGGAGGTGTGCGGCGCGTTGTGCACCATCTTGGAGCCGGCGTCCTGGTGCTGGCCCTCGCCCGCGAACGCGACCGACAGCGTCTCGCCCTTGGCGTGCTCGCCCATCAGGTACACGGCCGGGTACTTCATCGTCACCTTGGAACCGATGTTGCCGTCGATCCACTCCATCGTCGCGCCCTCTTCGCAGGTGGCGCGCTTGGTGACCAGGTTGTAGACGTTGTTCGACCAGTTCTGGATCGTCGTGTAGCGGCAGCGGGCGCCCTTCTTCACGATGATCTCGACGACCGCGGAGTGCAGCGAGTCCGACTTGTAGATCGGCGCGGTGCAGCCCTCGACGTAGTGGACGTAGGCGCCCTCGTCGACGATGATCAGCGTCCGCTCGAACTGGCCCATGTTCTCGGTGTTGATCCGGAAGTAGGCCTGCAGCGGGATGTCCACCTTGACGCCCTTGGGCACGTAGATGAACGAGCCGCCGGACCACACCGACGTGTTCAGCGCGGCGAACTTGTTGTCGCCGACCGGGATGACCGAGCCGAAGTACTCCTGGAACAGCTCCGGGTACTCCTTCAGGCCGGTGTCGGTGTCGAGGAAGATGACACCCTGCTCCTCCAGGTCCTCGCGGATCTGGTGGTAGACGACCTCGGACTCGTACTGCGCGGCGACGCCGGCGACCAGGCGCTGCTTCTCCGCCTCCGGGATGCCGAGCTTGTCGTAGGTGTTCTTGATGTCCTCGGGCAGCTCTTCCCAGCTGGTCGCCTGCTTCTCGGTCGACCGGACGAAGTACTTGATGTTGTCGAAGTCGATCCCGGACAGGTCGGCACCCCACGACGGCATCGGCTTGCGGTCGAAGAGCTTCAGGCCCTTCAGCCGCAGGTCGAGCATCCACTCGGGTTCGCTCTTCAGGGCCGAGATCCCGCGCACGACGTCAGCGCTGATGCCGCGCTGGGCAACGGCGCCGGCGGCGTCGGAGTCGGACCAGCCGTACTGGTAGTTGCCGAGGCCTTCCAGTTCGGGGTGAGCGGTTTGCGTCATCGTGCAGTCCTCGCAGATTCGCCGTCGGATACGGGGGAAACCGGCTGGGCGCCGGGGATGTGCGTCGTACAGACACCGTCGCCGTGGGCGATGGTGGCCAGTCTCTGGACGTGCTTGCCGAGCAACCGCGAGAAGACCTCGGTCTCGGCCTCGCACAATTGGGGAAACTGCTCGGCCACGTGTGCGACCGGGCAGTGGTGCTGGCACAACTGCTCGCCGGCACCGGCCTGCTGGGTGGAGGCGGCGTACCCGTCGCTGCTCAGCGCCTGGGCCAGCACCTCCGCCTTCTTGCCCTCCGGCGCCGCGTCCAGCAGCTCGCGGTACCGGTCCTCGACCTCGGCGACGCGGCGCCGGGCGAACTCCGCCACGGCCTCGTCACCGCCGGCCTCGGCGATGAACCGCAGCGCGGTCGTGGCCAGGTCGTCGTAGGCCTGGTGGAACGCGTGCCGGCCGGAGTCGGTCAGCACGAACACCTTGGCCGGACGGCCCCGTCCCCGCGGTCCGTAGACCCGCTCCTCGCGGGACTCGACGAGCCCCTCGCCGAGCAGGTGGTCCAGGTGCCGGCGGACCGCCGCCGGGGTCAGCTCGAGCCGCTCGGCCAGCACCGCGGCGCTGGACGGCCCGTTGGTCAGGATCGAGCGGGCGACCCGGTCCCGGGTGGACTCGTCACGCGCCTGCGCGGTGCCGGACGGCACGCGGGAGGACGACGCGGGAGTTTTCACAACATCAGTGTCGCGTAATTGCCGGGGCCCTTCAAATAAGGCTGCCCTAACCGGTTCACGCCGTTCCGCCTCAGTCCAACCGGGACCGTGAGCAGCGTCACGTCGGCGGGTTTCCTACACTGCACACGTGCCAGTCGCGGTGGAGATCGACAACCTAGTCGTCCGGTACGGCGAGAAGACCGCTGTCGACGGCCTCACTCTCACCGTAACCGGCGGGACAGTCACGTCCGTGCTCGGCCCCAACGGGGCGGGCAAGACGACCACGGTGGAGACCCTGGAGGGCTTCCGCCGTCCGGATTCCGGCGCGGTCCGGGTGCTCGGGCTCGACCCGATCGCCGACCACGACGAGCTGATGCCGCGGATCGGCGTGATGCTGCAGGAGGGCGGCGCGTGGTCCGGCGTACGGGCGCTGGAGATGCTCCGGTACGTCGCCTCGCTGCACGCCCATCCGCTCGACCTGCCGGCGCTGGTCGAGCGCCTCGATCTCGGGACCTGCGGCAAGACGCCGTACCGGCGGCTGTCGGGCGGGCAGAAGCAACGGCTGTCGCTGGCCCTGGCGATCGTCGGGCGGCCGGAGATCGCGTTCCTGGACGAGCCGACCACCGGTCTGGACCCGCACGGGCGCCGCGAGATCTGGCAGCTGATCCGCGACCTGCGCGAGGACGGCGTCACCGTCGTCCTGACGACGCACGCGATGGACGAGGCCGAGCAGCTGTCCGACCAGGTGCACGTGCTGTCGGCCGGCAAGGTGATCGCCTCCGGCAGCCCGGACGCCCTGACCGACCATGGCGCCAAGACCCTCGAAGACGTCTACCTGGCGCTCACCGCGCGGGACAACAAGTGAGTAGGACCATGCCGGAGACCACCGCCACCACCTACGTCCCCCGGCCCGGTTCCGCGCCCTGGCCGCGCAAGGTGCTGGCTCACGCGCAGATGGAGTTCCGGCTGCTCCTGCGCAACGGCGAGCAGTTACTGCTGGCTCTGGTGATCCCGCTGGGGCTCCTGCTGTTGCTGGGCGGCACTGGTCTGGGTGACCGGCTGCCGCTGGGCGACGGCCCGGCTGTCGACCTCGCCGTACCGCGGGTGCTGGCGCTGGCCGTGCTGTCGACGTCGTTCACCTCGCTGGCGATCGCCACCGGGTTCGAGCGCCGGTACGGCGTGATCAAGCGCCTCGGCGCCTCGCCGCTGTCCCGGACCGGACTGCTGGCCGGGAAGATCGGCTCGGTGCTGGCGATCCAGGTGGTCCAGCTGGTCGTGCTGGTCGGCGCGGGCTTCGCCCTTGGCTGGAAGCCGGTCGGCGGGGTCGACGCGGTGATCGGCATCATCCTGATGGTCCTGTGCGGTACGGCGGCGTTCGCCTCGCTCGGGCTGCTGATGGCCGGCATCCTCCGCGCCGAGGCGACGCTGGCCGCGGCCAACCTGCTGTACCTGCTGCTACTGGTCGGCGGCGCGATCATGACGCCGGTCGACGAGTACCCGGAGGGCATGCAGGGCATCGTCCGGCTCCTGCCGAGTGCGGCGCTGGCGAACGGCTTCGCCCACTCCACTGTCCAGGGCGTCATCCCCTGGGCCGCCGTACTGTCGCTGACGCTCTGGGCCGCCGTACTGGGCTACGTGGTGTCCCGCACGTTCCGCTGGGACTGAGTGGTGAGCAGGGCGAGCTGAGTCCTGTTCTGGCAGTCCAGGGTGACCATCAGGCGCGACACATGGCCTTTGACCGTGCCCTCACTCAGGTACAGCCGCCGCGCGATGTCGGCGTTGGTCAGCCCTTCACCGAGCAGCGCGAGGATCTCCCGCTCCCGGTCGGGCAGTGCTGTGATCCGCGGGTCGACCTGCGTGCCAGCTGGCTGCTTGAGCCGCTGCAGTGCCTCCGGTGACAGCACCGACACTCCTGCGGCAGCCGCGAGCACCAGCTTCACCAGTGCGTCAGCCGGCGTGCTCTTGAGCAGATAGCCGTTCGCGCCGGCCTCCAGCGCGGCCAGCAGGTGGTCGTCCGAGTCGAAGGTCGTCATCACCACCACCTGCGGCGGATCGGGCAGCGACCGGATCTCGGCGGTCGCCGTCACCCCGTCCACCTCCGGCATCCGCAGGTCCATCAGTACGACGTCCGGCCGGTCCCGGACCACCGACTCCACGGCGGCAGCACCGTCCTCGGCCACACCGGTCACCTCGACCTGCCCGCTGCTGTCCAGGATGGTCCGCAGGAACCCGCAGACCATCGGGTCGTCGTCGACCAGCAGGACCCGCACCGGGTCACCCATGACGCACTCGCGGCAGCCGCACCCGGAGAGCGTAGCCACCGCTCGGCTCCGGTCCGCTCTCACAACGCCCGCCGAGCAGCTCGACCCGCCGGCGCAGCGCCTCCAGCCCAAGCCCACCACCCGGCTGCACCACACCGGCCGACGAGCCGGTGGCGCTGTTCCGCACCACGACCTCCAGCTCGTCGGCAACGGTCAGCTCGACCGCCACCTCGCTGTCCGGCGCATGGCGGCGAGCGTTCGTCAGGCCCTCCTGCACCACCCGCTGCACCGTCCGGCCGAGCGCCGGCGACAGCGGCGTACTCGTCCCTCGCTCGGTCAGCTGCACCTGCTGACCAGCGGCCTGAGCCTCGGCTACTAACTCCTGAGCGCTGACGGCTACCTGGTCGTCCACAGGAGTCGGCGCCGCTGTTGAGTGCAGCAAGCCGACCAGTCTGCGCAGGTCAGTGAGCGCTGCCGACCCGAAGCCACTCAGCTGCTCCCCCGCCTCCTTCACCGCCGGGTCGTCGGCCGTCAGCGTGAGTGTGTTCGCCCGCAGTACCAGCAGCGTCAGGTGCCGCCCGAGTGTGTCGTGGATCTCCGCGGCCAACTGCTCCCGCTCTGCAGCGACCCGCTGCCGGGCCAACGACTCCAACTGATCCAGCCGGGCCCGCCGCAGCCGAAGGGCGAGCATCACTGTCAGAGACCCGAGAATCGGTACGGCGGCCGCCAGCGCCGTGGTCCCCCGCGCCCAGCCGCCGTCCGCCTGGCTGCCGACGGCCACCAGGTACCCCACTCCGAGCACCAGCGACACGACGAGCTGCCAGCGAGTCCGGTGGTACTCGAACACCCGGGCCGCAGCCCACGCGAGCGCCACCGGGATCCACGCGACCGCTCCGACCGTCATCAGCTCGGACCAGGGTTCACCGGCCAGCACGATGCCGGCCGACACCAGCGCCGTCGCGGCGAACCCCAGGTGCGGACGGTCCTGCCGACGGCTGACCAGCAGCGTGGCCGCGACCTGCGCCACCAGTCCCGCGACCAGCGCCAGGACCTGTGCCCTCGGCAACGAACCGGGCAGTGTCGGCGCCACCACTGCGGCGAATCCGGCCGACAGCAGCGTGACCACAGTCAGCACCTTCGCCATGGTGACGACCCTAGACCGGTCAGCGCACGCCGTTCGTCCAAAAGGTCCGGACGAAAGTCAGTGACGCCGTGCCGCGCCTCCGCACAACAGTGGACTCATGCGAACCAAACTAACCGCAGTAGCCATCGCAGCCGTCCTGGTGACCACCCTCTGCTCGTCAGCGACAGGGGCCACCGCCGGACCGGTCACCCTGACCACCGGCGGAGTGGTCCGCGGCACCAGCGACGGTGTCGTCGACCGCTACTCAGCCGTTCCGTACGCCGCGCCGCCGGTCGGTGCCCGGCGGTGGCGACCGCCCGCGCCGGCCAGACCGTGGACCGGAATTCGCGACGCCACCCAGCAGCCCGCTCCCTGCCCCCAGCTCTCCAACGGCAAGCAGCTCCCCGGGTCGACCGAGGACTGCCTGTATCTGAACGTGACCCGCCCCCGCCGCGTCAGCGGACCCCGCCCGGTGATGGTGTGGATCCACGGCGGCGGCAACGCGATGGGCCAGGGCGGCGAGTACGACCCCGCCCGGATGGCCGATCGTGGGGACGTCGTGGTCGTCACGCTCAACTACCGGCTCGGCCTGTTCGGCTTCTTCGGTCATCCCGGTCTCGCCGACTCCGGCACGTACGGTCTGCTCGACCAGCAGGCCGCCCTGCGCTGGGTGCAGCACAACGCGAGGCTGTTCGGCGGCGACCCCCACAACGTCACGCTGTTCGGTGAGTCGGCCGGTGGCGTGGACGTCTGCGCCAACGTGGTTTCCCCGACCGCCCGCGGCCTGTTCCAGCGCGCCATCATGCAGAGCGGCTCCTGCCACCTCGGCGTGCCGACCTCGGCGGGCGTCGGCGGACCGGTTCACACCGTCCGGGACAGCATTCCGTTCGCCTCACTCGCCGAATCCCATCAGGCCGGTCAGGAGACCGCGCGGAAGGTGGCCGGCGGCAAGTGCGCCACAGCGGACCGTCCGCTCGACTGTCTGCGATCCCTCCCGGCAGCCGACCTGCTCGACCCTGCTTTCGGCTTCGGACCCACCAGCGGCACCAGAGCCTTGCCGCTGGACGGCCCGGAAGCACTGAGAACCGGCCGATTCAACCGCGTGCCGGTGCTGTCCGGCAACACCAGTGACGAGGCGCGCTTCACCACGATGTTCGTCCAGTACCTGCTGGGCAAGAACATCGACGCGGCGACGTACCGGTCCGTCCTGCGACAGACCTTCGGCAAGGACGCCGCGCAGGTCGAGAAGCAGTACCCGGCCTCCCCTGACCCCGCCCTGGCCTTCGCCTCCCTGGACACGGACCGGATCTTTGCCTGCCCTCAGCAGCAGACGACTCGCGCGCTCAGCCGGTACACCCCGACCTACGGATACGAGTTCGCCGACCGGACCGCCCCGACGTACACGCCGTTCTTCAACGATCTGCCGCCGGGCGCCTCCCACGCCGCCGAACTCGCGTACTTGTTCGGCCTCCGTTCCGGCGGACCGTACGACGGTCTCGCGCCGGTCGAACTCAGCACGGCGCAGCGGCGGCTCGGGGACCGGATGATCGGCTACTGGACCAGCTTCGCGCGGTCGGGGCGGGCCGACTGGCCGCGCTACACGACCAGGACGCCGTACGTGACCGCGCTCACCCCGCGTGGCGAACACCGCATCGACGCGGCCACCACCCATCACTGTTCCTTCTGGGAGGCACATTAGAGTGTGCCGGTGATGAGCACCGAGATCCCGGCCCCCGCGAGCGAGCCGCCCGTCACCGGATTCTGGCGTCTGGTGCCCGAGCCGAGCCTGGACGTCGTCCGGCGCTGGGGCTGGGCGTCGGTGATCGTCAACATCGGCATCGTGGTGACCGGCGGGCTGGTCCGGCTGACCGGCTCCGGACTCGGCTGCCCGACCTGGCCGTCGTGCACCGACTCGTCGTACGTGCCGCACCCCGAGCTCGGGATGCACGGTGCGATCGAGTTCGGCAACCGGATGCTCGGGTTCGTGGTCGCGATCGTCGCGATCGGCACCTGGCTGGCCGTCATGCGGTACCGGCCGAAGCGCAAGGACCTGCGCCGGCTGGCCACCGCGGCCGCGCTGGGCGTCCCGCTGCAGGCCGTGATCGGCGGCGTCAGCGTGCTCACCGGGCTGAACCCGTGGATCGTGTCCGCGCACTTCCTGGTCTCGCCGATCATCATCACGCTGACCGTGTCGATGATGCGCCGGTCGCGGACGAGTCCCTACCCGCACACTCCCCCGGTGGTCCGCGCGCTGGCGACCGCCTCGGTGGTGGCGGTCTGGCTGGCCGTTGCCCTCGGCACCCTTGTCACCGGTGCCGGCCCGCACTCGGGCGATCCCGAGACCGGCCGGAACGGCTTCGACGAGGAGCTGATCAGCCAGCTGCACGCCGACGTGGTGTTCGCGCTGCTCGGCGTCTCGATCGCGCTGGTGATCGCGACCCGCGTCACCGCGACCTCGCGGACGCTGCGCAAGCTGGCCGCCTGGCTGCTCGCGATGGAGCTGCTGCAGGGCGTGGTCGGCTTCACCCAGTACTTCACCGGCCTGCCCTGGGTGCTCGTGCTGATCCACATGTTCTTCGCCGCCGTACTGATCGCGCTGGTCACCGCCGTGTACGGCGAACGCGGAACGCCCGCGACCTAGGACAGCACCCGGGGCGCCCGGCCGGGTGAGACGGCCGGACGCCCCGGGCTGTTCGGGGAGGGTCTACCTCACGCGGTAGATCGCTCCTGGGCCGAAGAGCGGCGACGAGACGTACAGGTCACCCCATCTGCTCCACGCCGCGCCACCGGGCAGCTGAAGCTTGCCGCGGGCCACCTCCTTGCGAGGACCGCCGTTGTGCCACTTGTTGGGCCACTGGACGATCAGCGAGCCGACAGCACTCGGCTGACCGCTCACCTCCCACCGCAGCCAGCTGTCGCGGGCCAGCTGGACGGCGGCGATCGCACCACGCGGACCACCGGCCAGGTCGACGATCGACGTGTAGCCGTCGGCCCAGCGCTGGCAGTTGCCCTTGTTCGGTTTGTACGGGTCACAAGTCGCGCCCACCGAGCCCGGCTTGATCCTCCAGATCTGCGACGTACCCGGCGTGGCCGGGAACCCGCGCAGCTCGCCGACGTACCAGTAGCCGTCCGAGCCGACCGTGACCGACGTGGAGACGGCCTCACTGACGACCGGCGTACCGGCCGGCGGGAAGGCCGGCGGCGGCGGGTAGCCCGCCGGGACCTTGATCGTGCGCGGCTTCAGCCGGGCCACGGTCTTGATGTGCCCGTTCGGCCAGACCCGCAGCAGGTCGTTGCCTGCGGCGTCAGCGACCAGCACCGTCCCGTCCCGCAGGGCCGCGACTCCGAACGGGTTGCTCTCGGTCGGGTTGCTCTCCTGGTCGTACGGGTCCGGGTCCTTCACCTGGTACTTGCCGATGTCGGCGATCTTCAGCGGCGCCTTGCCCGGCCGCAGCTTGTACAGCGTCGACGAGCCCGGGGTGGGCGGTGCTCCCGGTTCGCCGCCGGCACCGGTCAGCGCGTACGTCGTACCCCAGGCGTTGGTGTCGATGGCGGGTGCGAAACCACCTGGGACCGTACCGAGCTTGCGGATCTTCCGGCCCCTGGACCAGGCCTCCCACACCGAGCCGTCGCCGGTGCTGTAGATGATCTTCGACCAGAACGTCGAGACGCCACGCGGCGAGTCGATGCCGGTGACGACCGGCTTGAGCTTTCCACCGCCGGTTGCTTCGGACGGAGCGGCCACCAGAACCGACCCGACCAGCACGGCCGCCGAGACAGCAGCCAGACGTGCTTTGGTAACCCCCACTAGTTCCCCCTAGTGTCCTGCCTCCCCAGGGTGGAGTGTGGCTCCACAGACCACCCCATGGCAGCACCGCGAGCCGCACAGGTCAACGGGAGGACTCTGCGCTCCCGGACGCGTGCCGACAGCAACCAGTGGATCAGTGCAGCAGTGGGTCGATCGCGGCGGCGATGAACAGGAGCGCCAGGTAGATGTTGGAGAAGTGGAACAGGCGCATCGGGCGGAGGGCCGCGCCTTCGGCGCCGGTGTTGGCCCGGGCCAGCAGGGCGAAGGCCTCGCGCAGGAAGACCACGCCGAGCACGACCGCCGCAAGCGGGTAGACGAAACCGGTGTCCGCGACCGGCCACAGCGCGAGCGACGTGATCACCATCAGGATGCTGTAGACCAGGATCTGGCGCGCGGTCGCGACCGGAGTGGCGACCACCGGCAGCATCGGTACGTCGACCGACGCGTAGTCCTCGCGGTAGCGCATGGCCAGCGCCCAGGTGTGCGGCGGCGTCCACAGGAACACCACGCCGAACAGCACCAGCGGCGTCCAGGCCAGGTCGTTGGTGACCGCGGTCCAGCCGATCAGGGTCGGGAAGCAGCCGGCGATCCCGCCCCAGACGATGTTCTGCACGGTCCGGCGCTTGAGCACCATCGTGTAGACGAACACGTAGAACAGGTTCGCCACCAGGGCCAGCACCGACGACAGCCAGTTGACGAAGAAGCCGAGCTCCAGCGTGGCCAGCACGCCGAGCACGATCCCGAAGACCATCGCCGAGCGCGGGCTGACCGCGTGCCGCGGCAGCGGGCGGCGCCGGGTCCGGCGCATCTGCTCGTCGATGTCGCGGTCGAGCACGCAGTTGATCGTGTTCGCGCTGCCGGAGGCGAGGATCCCGCCGACCAGCGTGGCGGCCACGACGCCCAGCCCGGGGACTCCCCCGGCGGCCAGGAACATCACCGGCACGGTCGTGATCAGCAGGAGCTCGATGATGCGCGGCTTGGTCAGACCGACGTACGCCTTGATCACGTCGCGTACCGACGGGCTGGTCACCTCGGGGGATGCAGCCTCGGTCGGCAGCGGCGCCGGGTACGACGTCGTCGCGGCTGGACGCGGGTCGACGGCCGTCACGAACACCTCGAACTCAATGGGCTTGACGCCGGGGACCGGCGCTGACGGTTCGACAGTCTACGACGGCCCGTAGGAGGTCCCGAACCACCCCCTCGGGAACACCACGGGGAACAACACGGGCGACATTCGGGTTGCGAGGGATGAAAGGCGATCAGAAGGCTTACGAGTAGGCTCGCTCATGGTGATGTGCAGGCCTGTCGGCCGAGGAAATACGAACAAGATCGGCCGACAAAAACAACAGCGAGAGGAGCGCCGCCGGCGTGACGGAGAAGACCACCAGCAAGCTTGAATGGACCGACGTCGACCAGCGCGCGGTCGACACGGTGCGGGTCCTCGCGCTGGACGCCGTGGAGAAGGTCGGCAACGGCCACCCCGGAACGGCGATGAGCCTCGCCCCGGCCGCGTACCTGCTGTTCCAGAAGGTGATGCGGCACAACCCCGCCGACCCGCACTGGGCCGGTCGCGACCGCTTCGTTCTGTCGGCCGGGCACTCCAGCCTGACCCTCTACATCCAGCTGTACCTGGCCGGTTTCGGCCTCGAGCTGGACGACCTGAAGTCCCTGCGGACGTGGGGCAGCGCGACCCCGGGCCACCCGGAGTACAGCCACACCCCCGGCGTCGAGACGACCACCGGCCCGCTCGGCCAGGGCGTCGGCAACGCGGTCGGCATGGCGATGGCGGCCCGCCGCGAGCGTGGTCTGTTCGACCCGGAGACGGCCAGTGGGGAAAGTCTTTTCGACCACCAGGTGTACGTGATCGCCTCCGACGGCGACCTCGAGGAGGGCGTCTCGTCCGAGGCCTCGTCGCTGGCCGGGCACCAGAAGCTCGGCAACCTGACGGTGATCTACGACGCGAACAAGATCTCCATCGAGGACGACACCAACATCGCGTTCTCCGAGGACGTCGCCGCCCGCTACGCGGCGTACGGCTGGGACGTCCACGACGTCGACTGGACCAACGGCGGCACGGGGTACGAGGAGAACGTCCAGGCCCTGTACGACGCGATCGAGGCCGGCCGCGCCGTCACCGACAAGCCGACCTTCATCCGGCTGCACACGATCATCGGCTGGCCGGCGCCGAACGCGCAGAACACCGGCAAGATCCACGGCTCGGCCGCGGGGGCCACCGAGGTCGCCGCGACCAAGGAGGTGCTTGGCTTCGACCCGGAGCAGACCTTCGAGGTCGCCGACGAGGTCATCGCGCACACCCGCCTGGCGGTCGAGCGTGGCACGGCCGAGCAGGCCGAGTGGACCACCAAGTACGACGCCTGGCGCACGGCGGCCCCCGAGGCGGCCGCGCTGTTCGACCGGCTCGGCCGGCGTGAGCTGCCGGCCGGCTGGAAGGACGTGCTGCCGAGCTGGGAGGCCGACGCGAAGGGTGTCGCCACCCGCGCGGCCTCCGGCGAGGTGCTGACCAAGGTCGCGCCGGAGCTGCCGGAGCTGTGGGGCGGTTCGGCCGACTTGGCCGGCTCGAACAACACCACCCCCAAGGGCCAGCCGTCGTTCATCCCGGCCGAGCACGCCACCAAGGAGTTCCAGGGCAACGAGTACGGCCGCGTCCTGCACTTCGGCATCCGCGAGCACGGCATGGGCGCGGTGCTGAACGGCATCGCCCTGCACGGCGGGACCCGCCCGTACGGCGGCACCTTCCTCACCTTCAGCGACTACATGCGCCCGTCGGTGCGGCTGGCCGCGCTGATGAAGCTGCCGGTCACCTACGTGTGGACGCACGACTCGATCGGCCTCGGCGAGGACGGCCCGACCCACCAGCCGGTCGAGCACATCGCGGCCCTGCGCGCGATCCCGGGCCTCGACGTGGTCCGCCCGGCCGACGCGAACGAGACCGCCGCCGCCTGGGCGACGATCCTCGAGCACACCGACCGCCCGGCCGGCCTGGTGCTGACCCGGCAGAACGTGCCGACCTTCCCGCGCGGGACCGACGGCTACGCCACCACCGAGAACGTGCACAAGGGCGGGTACACACTGCTCGACACCGACGGCACGCCCGACGTGATCCTGATCGGCACCGGCTCGGAGCTGCAGCTGGCCGTCGAGGCCCGCGAGGCACTGGCCGCCGAGGGCATCAAGGCCCGCGTCGTGTCGCTGGTCTCCCGCGAGTGGTTCGACGAGCAGGACGACGCCTACCGCGACTCGGTCATCCCGGCCGCGGTCAAGGCGCGGGTCTCGGTCGAGGCCGGCATCAAGCTCGGCTGGCGCGAGATCGTCGGCGACGCCGGGCGCAGCGTCAGCCTGGAGCACTACGGCGCTTCGGCCGACTACAAGCGGCTGTACACGGAGTTCGGCATCACCGCCGACGCCGTCGTACAGGCCGCGAAGGACAGCATTGCCGCGGCAGCCGAGCTCGGTGGCAGCGGCGTACCGGCAGGACGTGCCGCGGCCGGACCGGTCGGTCCGGCAGACACCTACGCCGCCAACTGACAACCACAGAAACTCGGAGGCTTCGGACAATGAACGACCGTTTGCAAGACCTCGCCGACGCCGGCGTCTCGATCTGGCTCGACGATCTCTCCCGTCAGCGGCTGACCAGCGGCAGCCTGGCCGCCCTCATCCACGACCAGCACGTCAGCGGGGTGACGACCAACCCGACGATCTTCGCGAAGGCGATCTCGGACAAGAACGCCTACGCTGAGCAGGTCGAGCGGCTGGCCGCCGAGGGCGTGTCCACCGACCAGGCGATCCGGGTGATCACCACCGACGACGTCCGTAACGCCGCGGACCTGTTCAAGCCCGTGTACGACGACACCGACGGTGTCGACGGCCGGGTCTCGATCGAGGTCGAGCCCGGGCTGGCCCGCGACACCGCGAAGACGATCGCCCAGGCCAAGGAGCTGTGGGAGATCGTCGGCCGCGAGAACGTCTTCGTCAAGATCCCGGCCACCAAGGAAGGCATCCCGGCGATCGCCGAGACGCTGGCCGCCGGGATCAGCGTGAACGTGACGCTGATCTTCTCGCTCGAGCGCTACCAGGCGGTCGCGGACGCGTTCCTGACCGGCCTGGAGAAGGCGCTCGACAACGGGCACGACGTGACCAAGCTCGGCAGCGTCGCCTCGTTCTTCGTCAGCCGGGTCGACACCGAGGTGGACAAGCGGCTCGACGCCATCGGGACGGACGAGGCGAAGGCCCTGAAGGGCAAGGCCGCGATCGCCAACGCGCGGCTCGCCTTCGAGGCGTACGAGGAGATCTTCGCCTCGGACCGCTGGCGCGCGATCGAGACCGCCGGCGCCAAGCCGCAGCGGCCGCTGTGGGCCTCGACCGGCGTCAAGGACCCGGCGTACAAGAGCACCATGTACGTCGAGGAGCTGGTGACCCGCGGCGTCGTCAACACGATGCCGCAGGCAACGATCGACGCCGTCGCCAAGGAAGGCGACATCACCGGCGACACCGTGCGCGGCGACTACGCGGCGGACCGCACGGTGATCGCGGACCTGGAGAAGCTCGGCATCTCGTACGACGAGGTGGTGCAGGTGCTCGAGGACGAGGGCGTCAGCAAGTTCGACGCCTCCTGGTCGGAGCTGCAGGACACCGTCACCGCGGCCCTCAAGGCGGCGGCCAAGTGAGCACTCCCGCGGTCAGCACCGCCAACGGTGACTGGGCCTCGACGATCGACCGGCTGGTGTCGGAGAAGATCGCCTCCCGGATCGCCGCCAAGGACGCCACGATCTGGGGTCCGGAGGCCGAGTCCGAGTCGGCCATCCGGCTCAGCTGGGTCGACCTGCACGACTCGTCCCGGCCGCTGCTGGCCGAGATCGAGGCTCTGCAGGCCGACCTGCGGGCCGAGGGTCTGGACCGGATCGTCCTGGCCGGCATGGGCGGCTCGTCGCTCGCGCCGGAGGTGATCACCCGGACGGCCGGCGTCGAGCTGGTCGTCCTGGACTCCACCAACCCGAGCGTGATCGCCCGCGCGCTGGCCGGCGACCTGCAGCGCACCGTCATCGTCGTGTCCAGCAAGTCCGGCGGCACGGTCGAGACCGACAGCCAGCGCCGGGTCTTCGTGAAGGCCTTCACCGACGCGGGCCTCGACGCTTCCTCGCGGGTCGTCGTGGTCACCGACCCGGGCTCGCCGTTCGAGAAGCTCTCGGCCGACGAGGGCTACCGCAAGACCTTCCTGGCCGACCCGCACGTCGGTGGGCGCTACAGCGCGCTCACCGCGTTCGGTCTGGTCCCGTCGGCCCTGGCCGGTGCGGATGTGGCCGAGCTGCTCGACCAGGCGGCCGAGGCCGCTCCTGCGCTGCAGGCCGACTCCGCCGACAACCCGGCGCTCGTGCTCGGCGCCGTATTGGCTGCCAGTGCGGGCCGGGACAAGGCGATCATCGCGGCCGAGGGCTCCGACATCGTCGGCTTCCCGGACTGGGCCGAGCAGCTGATCGCCGAGAGCACCGGCAAGAACGGCAAAGGCATCCTGCCGGTCGCGGTGAAGGGCGTGCACGCGCCCGAACTGCACAGCACGGCGTCCGATCTGGTGCACGCACTGCTGGCCGACAAGGCGAACAGCGACGTACCGACCGCACTGACGTCGGGCTCGCTCGGCGGGCAGTTCCTGCTCTGGGAGACGGCGACCGCGGTCGCCGGGTACCTGCTCGGGATCAACCCGTTCGACCAGCCGGACGTGGAGAGCGCCAAGAAGGCCGCGCGTGGTCTGCTCGACGCGCAGCCCGAGCCCGAGGCGGCCGCCTTCACCGACGGCGCCGTGGAGGTTCGCGGGACCGACGGCCTGCTCGACGGTGTCGACACCGCCGAGGGCGCGCTCGACGCGCTGCTCGGTCAGCTCGCCGACGACGGGTACCTGGCGGTGATGGCCTACCTGGACTCCGAGCGCGACGAGAACCTGATGGCGATCCGCCCGGCCCTCGCGGCGAAGACCGGCCGCCCGGTGACCTTCGGCTGGGGCCCACGCTTCCTGCACTCGACCGGCCAGTACCACAAGGGCGGACACCCGCAGGGCGTGTTCCTGCAGATCACCACCTCGGAGTCCACCGACGTGGAGATCCCGGACCGGCCGTTCACCTTCGGCACGCTCATCTCGGCGCAGGCCGCGGGTGACGCCGGCGTCCTGGCCGAGCGCGGCCGGCCGGTGCTGCGGCTGCACCTGACCGACCCGAAGGCCGGCGTACAGCAGCTCATCTCTCTACTCGACGCCCATGACAAGTCGGAGGCAAGCGGCCGATGACCGCTGAACTCGAAGAAGAGCCGACCGGCCCGGTGAACCCGCTGCGGGATCCCCAGGACCGGCGGCTCCCCCGGATCGCCGGGCCCTCCAGCCTGGTGATCTTCGGTGTCACGGGCGACCTGGCCCGCAAGAAGCTGATGCCGGCCATCTACGACCTGGCCAACCGGGGGCTGCTGCCGCCGGGCTTCGCGCTGGTCGGGTTCGCCCGGCGCGACTTCACCAACCAGGACTTCGCGCAGATCGTGCACGACTCCGTCAAGGAGCACGCGCGCACGCCGTTCCGCGAAGAGGTCTGGCAGCAGCTGGCCGAGGGGTTCCGGTTCGTGCCGGGCGACCTCACCGACGACGAGGCGTTCAAGCGGCTGCGGGAGACCGTGGACGAGCTGGACGTCAACCGCGGTACGGGCGGCAACCACGCGTTCTACCTGTCGATCCCGCCGGGCCTCTTCCCTCAGGTGGTGGAGAAGCTCAAGCAGCACGGCCTCGCCGACGAGACGCCGGGCTCCTGGCGGCGCGTCGTGATCGAGAAGCCGTTCGGCCACGACCTGAAGAGCGCACGCGAGCTCAACCAGGTGGTCGAGTCGGTCTTCCCGCCCGAGGCGGTCTTCCGGATCGACCACTACCTGGGCAAGGAAACCGTCCAGAACATGCTGGCGCTGCGGTTCGCCAACGCCATGTTCGAGCCGGTCTGGAACAGCCACTACGTCGACCACGTGCAGATCACGATGGCCGAGGACATCGGCATCGGCGGCCGGGCCGGGTACTACGACGGCATCGGCGCGGCCCGCGACGTGATCCAGAACCACCTGCTCCAGCTGCTCGCGCTGGTCGCGATGGAGGAGCCGGTCAGCTTCGACGCGTGGTCGCTGCGGCAGGAGAAGAAGAAGGTGCTCGCGGCCGTCAGGCTGCCCGAGCGGCTCGACCTGCACACCGCCCGCGGTCAGTACGCCGCCGGCTGGGCCGGTGGCACCAAGGTCAAGGGCTACCTGCAGGAGGACGGCATCCCGAAGTCGTCCGCGACCGAGACCTTCGCCGCGATGCGGGTCGACGTGGACACCCGCCGCTGGGCGGGCGTCCCGTTCTACCTGCGGACCGGCAAGCGCCTGGGCCGCCGGGTGACCGAGGTCGCGGTGATGTTCAAGCGCGCACCGCACCTGCCGTTCACCGCGACCGAGACCGAGGAGCTGGGGCAGAACGCCCTGGTGATGCGGATCCAGCCGGACGAGGGCATCACGATGCGCTTCGGTGCCAAGGTGCCGGGCACGATGATGGAGATCCGCGACGTGAACATGGACTTCGCCTACGGCGGGTCGTTCACCGAGTCCTCTCCGGAGGCCTACGAGCGGCTGATCCTCGACGTGCTGCTCGGCGACCCGCCGCTGTTCCCCCAGCACACCGAGGTCGAGCTGGGCTGGAAGATCCTCGACCCGGTGATCAACTTCTGGGCCGAGCACGGTCAGCCGGAGCAGTACGACTCCGGTGGCTGGGGCCCCGACTCCGCCCACGAGATGCTCGCCCGCGACGGACGCGCCTGGAGGCGGCCATGATCATCGACCTGACCGGTACGACGTCGAGCGAGATCGCGTCGGCGCTGCTGAAGGCCCGCCGCAACGCGGGTTCGCCGGCCATGGGCATGGTCGGCACCATCGTGGTGGTCGTCGACGAGTCGTCCCACCACGACGCGATGAAGGCCGCGAACGAGGCCGGCCGCGAGCACCCGTCGCGCGTGCTGGTGGCGATCTTGCGGCCGGGCCGCGGTGAAGGCGGACTCGACGCGGAGGTCCGGGTCGGCGAGGGCGTTCCGGGCGAGGCGGTGCTGCTGCGGCTGCACGGCGAGCTCGCGAAGGTGCCCGAGTCGGTCGTCACCCCGCTGCTGCTGCCGGACTCCCCCGTCATCGTCTGGTGGCCGGGCGGTGGGCCGAAGGTGCCCGCCACCGACCCGCTGGGCAAGCTCGGCCGGCGCCGGGTCACCGACGCCGCGGCGACCCGCCGGGCGTCGGTGGACTTCCCGGCGCGGGCCGAGGGGTACAAGCCGGGCGACACCGACTTCGCGTGGGCGCGGCTGACGCCGTGGCGCGCGCTGATGGCGGCCGCCCTGGACCAGTACCCGGCACACGTCACGGGCGCGGAGGTCGTATCGGCGAAGGGCAACCCGAGCGCCGACCTGATGGCGGCGTGGCTGCAGTGCAAGCTGGGCGTGGCCGTCGAGCAGAAGACCTCGCGGGGACCGGGGCTGACCGCCGTACGGATGTTCACGCCGGCTGGTCCGATCCAGCTGAGCCGGCCGGACGGATCGATCGCGACGTTCAGCGTTCCTGGTCAGCCCGACCGTCCGGTGGCGCTCAAGCGGCGTACGCCGTCGGAGCTGCTGAGCGAGGAGCTGCGGCGACTCGATCCGGACGACGTGTACGCGCAGACGCTGGCGTGCATGGTCGAGCGGGAGGCGATGCCGGCCGACGCGAAGAAGGTCAGCGCGGCCGACCGGCGGTCGGCGCAGTCGGCGGCCGAGAAGGCAGCGGTTCGTACGGCGGTCGTGAGCGGCAAGGCGGCCTCGTCGGCGCTGGAGGCCCACGCGGCCGACGCGAAGAAGAAGGCGCCGTCGAAGAAGGCCGTGGCGAAGAAGACGACGGCCAAGAAGACCACCGCCGCGAAGAAGGCCGCTGCCAAGAAGCCTGTCAAGAAGGTGGCCGGGCGCTCATGAGCAGTGCGCCGACTGTTCAGGTGGCTCCGGACGCCGACGCGCTGGCGGCCGCGGTGGCCGCTCGGTTCGTCACGCGGCTGACCGACGCGCAGACCGGCGGCAGGGTGGCCCACGTCGTGCTGACCGGCGGTCGCGTCGCGTCGGCCGTCTACCGGGCGGTGGCCGACTCCGCCGCCCGGACGGCGATCGACTGGCAGCGCGTCGAGTTCTGGTGGGGTGACGAGCGCTTCCTGCCGGACGGCGACCCGGAGCGCAACGCGACCCAGGCGTGGGACGCGTTGCTGTCGAAGGTGGACTTGGACCCGGACAAGGTCCACGCGATGGCTGCCGACACCGGCCAGGGCCCGGAAGCAGCAGCCACAGCGTACGCCGAGCAACTGGCGGCGGCCGCCGCGGCCTCGGCCTCGGCCTCGGGCGAGACGGCGCAGGTCCCGGCCTTCGACCTGGTGATGCTGGGCGTCGGGCCTGACGGGCACGTGGCTTCGCTCTTCCCCGGCTTCCCCCAGCTCACGATCGACGACACCACAGCGGTGGCTGTGCACGACTCCCCCAAGCCCCCGCCGACCCGCGTCTCGCTGACCTTCCCCGCGCTGGCGCACGCGGCGGAGATCTGGTTCGTCGTGGCCGGCGAGGACAAGGCCGACGCCGTACAGACCGCGCTTTCCGGCGGCGACGTACCAGCCGCCACTCCGCAAGGGAAAGAACGCACCGTGTGGCTGCTCGACAATGCCGCAGCTTCAAAGATCAAGTAATTGCTCTTGTAAACTCCGCGGCATGCTCAAACGAATGATTGCCGTCACGGCCGGACTGACGCTGGCCGTGACGGCTTTTGTCGTCTCGACCGGCGCGGACGACGTCCAGGCCGCCACCCCGATCCTGATGGGCGTGCACGACAAGACCGCGCCCGCCGGCCTCGCGAAGCGCTACCCCGGCGTGCAGGCGACGCGGGAGTTCGTCGACGGCGTGCAGAAACCGACCGTCGACCTGCGGACGAAGTACGACGCGGTCGCGAAGAGGTCCTGGGCGGCCGGGCTGATCCCGTTCGTCAGCATCAAGACCGACCCCGCGACAACCGGCAGCGGCGCCTACGACGCGCGTTTCCGCGCGCTCGCGGAATGGTTGAAGAACAAACCCGAAACATTTTTCATTTGGTACCACGAACCCGAGGACAACATGTCCGGCCCGGTCTTCGCGAAAGCGTTCCAGCGCGTCCGTGACGTGATGAAGGCGGCGAATCCGGGCGTGAAGGTCGGCTACTCCGCGATGGCCTACCAATGGGGCTTCCCGAAGTCGACGAAGGACCCGAAGCCGTGGCGCGTGGCCGCCGACTTCTACGGCGCCGACACCTACAGCGGCGGCACGCAGCCCGCCACCGCGATCCTGTCCGAGCACAAGGGCCACCAGCGCTGGTACGACGAGCTAGTGCTCAAGACGCCCGGCGCCTCGACCAAGTGGGGACTTACGGAGCGCGGCTTCAAGCAGACCAAGAGCGACTCCCGGCGCGCCGCCGACATCGACCGCGAGACGGCGTACCTGAAGACGCTGAAGACGCCGCCGAGCTTCTACCTGTACTGGAACACGCCCGGGACCGAAGGCGACGCCGACCTGGTGAACGGCCCGAAGGCCCAGGCCGCCGTCGCCCGGATGGTCGCCGCCTTCTAGCGTCCGGCCTCGGCCGTGGCGGGCTCCTCCGCCACGGCTTGGCCGGCGGCCCGGGCTTCGATCGCCTTCTGGATCTGGAAGCGGGCCACGAACGAGACCACCAGCGCGACGAACAGCAGCACCATCGCCAGCGCGACGCCGCCGGTCGGCGGCGGATCCGCCGCCAGCCCGACCTCTTCCCGCGCCGACCCGTTCAGGAACGGCATCACCGCGAGCACGCCTACGCCGAGCACCGCCTCGATCAGCACGACCTTCGGGAAGTGCCCGAGAACCAGCTGGAACAGGCTGCGCCGATCGCCGGCGGCGCGCACGCGGGCGATCTTCGGCAGCAGCACGGCCTCGTTGAACGCACCGAGCCCGAGGATCGAGAACACCAGCAGAACCTTCAGCAGCAGGTACTTGCCGTACGTCGTGGACAGGATGTCGCCGATCGACACCGACCCGACCGCCATCCAGGCCTCGAGCAGACCCGACACCAGCAGGACCGTCACGCAGACCTGCGCCATCAGGCTGAACCGCTGCCACACCGACGCCCAGATCAGGCCGCCGTCCGGCGTCAACTGCTTGCGGCTCAGCGCCAGCCCGGACAGCACCAGCAGCGCCCCGATCCAGAAGCCACCGGCGTACGGGTGGAGGGTGGTGACCAGGTGCGACGCGAAGTACGCCGCCTCGAGATCCGCAGACCGGCTCGGAACCATCAGGAACAGCGCGGCGACCAGGACGACGACGACCCCGATCCCCGCGATCTTGTCGACGTACCGTCGCATCGGTCGCAGGAACAGGCTCATCAGCAGCAGGGCGCCGAGACTGTAGATCAGCGCTTGCAGCCCCGCCGTGACACCGGAGAAGAACCACGCGTTCTTGGGCGCCGCGGTCTGCAGGTAGTCCCAGATGACCGACGGCTGCAGCCCCTCGGAGAAGGTCATGCCCTTCGTCGCGCGCGTGACCTTGCCGGCGAACTGCGGGTACGTCGCGAGCAGCAGCGCGGTCCCAGCGATGGCGAGCAGCACGGCCGAGCGGTTTCTCAGCACGCGCCGGTCCGTCTCGCTCTCGGCCCGGTTCAGCACCGGCCGCAGCACGAAGGTGTGAAACAGCACGCTGCCACCGGCCAGACCGGTACTGAGGAAGTAGCAGGACTTGGTCAGGATCCGCCAGAGCTGCGGGTAGGCGTACAGCGTCTCGGTCGCGTCAACCATGATCGCCACGAGGGCCTCCTTCGGAACGCCGTCGTCCAGGCGGAACAACGGCGGTACCGAAAGTTACAATACAAGGTCGTCTTGTATCTACCGTTACATCCGATCAATGGACAGCACGCGTCAGCGCGGTGTCTCGATCAGCTCGACCACCGGTCCGTGCGCCAGCCCGTCGAGGTAGACGAACCGTCCACCCCCGGGCACCACCGCGTCGAGGACCAGGTCGACCGGCTCCCCGGCCGCGCGCAACTGGTCCAGGTAGTCGTCGATGGTGTCGACGAAGTACGCGAGGTGGTGGACACCGTCGCCGCCGTTGGCCTCGAGGAACTCGGTGTACGGCGACGCCTCCGACACCGGCTGGATCAGCTCGATCTGCGAGGCACCGGTGTCGATGAAGCTGTACCTGGCCGACAGGTCGAGCCGCTCGCCGTGCACGTGGGCCTGCGGGAAGGTCAGGTCGTGGACGGGTCCGGCGGTGACGTTCCAGCGCCGTTCGTAGTCGGCCGCGGCGGCGGTGATGTCCTCGACGACAAGGCCGACGTGGTGGAGGGCCGGCAGCGGGAGTGGCACAGAAGATCCCTTCGGAGGTGTGACCGGGTCCGCGCCAGGCTATGCAGCCGGTGGTCGGCGACGCATCGTCCGTTCGGCCAGAACCGAACCGTCCGGTTGGCATCATCGGGGGATGACGACTTTTCGTGAGCTGCACCAGGCCTCGTTCGTGATGCCGAACGCGTGGGACGCCGGGAGCGCGGTCGTGCTGGCCGAGGCCGGGTTCGCCGCGTTGGCGACGACCAGCGCGGGGATCGCGTTCTCGCTCGGCGCGGGCGACCACACGCTGCCCGACGGCGCGCCCGCGGTCTCGGCCGACGTGATGTTCGAGCGGATCCACCAGATCACCGCGGCGGTCGGCGTACCGGTGAACGGCGATCTGGAGGACGGGTACGGCGCCCGGCCGGAGGATGTCGCGAAGACGATCCGGCTAGCTCGCGATGCCGGGCTGGCCGGGGGCAATATCGAGGACTACGACGGCCGCGAGCTGTACGCCGAGGAGCTGTCGGTCGAGCGGATCGTCGCCGCGCGGGAAGCGGCCGGGCCGGACTTCGTCCTGACGGCCCGCACGGACGGCCAGCTGCTCAAAGAGCCCACTCCCCTGGCGGACTCGATCCGGCGGGCGAACCTGTTCCGCGAGGCCGGCGCCGACTGCCTGTACGTGCCAGGCGTCAACGACCTGGACCAGCTGCGCACGCTGGTGTCCGAGATCGACGGACCCCTGAACGTCGTGATGGGACTGGGCAGCTCGAAGCTGACGGTCGCCGAGGTGACCGGCGTCGGTGTCACCCGGATCAGCCTCGGCGGAAGCATCGCGCGGGCAGCATTGGGCTTCGTCCGAAGGGCTGCCGAGGAGCTGCGGACCCAGGGCACGATGAGTTTCGCGGAGGGCCAGATCCCTCAGGGAGAGCTCAACGAACTGTTCGCCCGCTACGGCAACGCGAACACCCGGGCGGTCCGCTGAGGACTGCCCGGGTGTACGGCGTACCGGCTAGAAGATGATCTCGCCGTTGGCGCGCCGCGCGCGCAGGCGCTCCAGGGCCTCTTCGAGGATCTGGGCGGCCTCCTGCTCGCTGCGCCGTTCCTTCACGTACGCCAGGTGCGTCTTGTACGGCTCGATCTTCGGGGGCGGGGGCGGGTTGTTCACGTCGGTGCTGGTCGGCAGACCGCACCGCGGACAGTCCCACGCCTCCGGGATGGCCGCCTCGACCGCGAACACCGTCGCGGTCTCGTGGCCGTTGGCGCAGAAGAACACGATCCGCTGCCGGGGCGCGGACTCACCGCGCTCCGCCTCGCCCATCGGTCCTGCTCCGACCCTGCTGCCACGAATCGCACCGCCACTACCAGCCACGGCTACGCCTCTCAGCCGAGCTTGTACAGCAGGCCGAGCGCGACGATGGCCGCGAACCAGATCAGACCGACACCGATCGTGATCCGGTCGAGGTTCCGCTCGGCGACCGACGAGCCGCCCAGGCTGGACGACACCCCGCCACCGAACAGGTCGGACAGGCCACCACCGCGGCCTTTGTGCAGCAGCACGAGCCCCGTCAGGATCAGGCTGCAGATGACGACGACGATCTGAAAAGCGGTAATCACGAGGAGTAGCCTAACTGAAGGTCCAGGTAACGGCAGATACCGGCGAACTCGTCCACCTTGAGGCTCGCTCCCCCGACCAGGCAGCCGTCGACGTCCGGCTGGGCCATGATGCCACCTGCGCTGCTCATCTTCACCGACCCCCCGTAGAGAATCCGCACCGAGTCGGCCACCGCGGGCGAGAAGGACTCCTCGAGCCGGGCCCGGATCGCGGCGCAGACCTCCTGCGCGTCCTCCGGGGTCGCCACCTCGCCGGTGCCGATCGCCCAGACCGGCTCGTAGGCGATGACGAGCTTGCGCACGTCGTCGGCCTTCAGCCCGGCCAGCGCGCCGTCGATCTGGTTCACGCAGTGCGCGACGTGACCGTCGGCCTTGCGGATCTCCAGCCCCTCGCCCACGCAGACGATCGGGGTCAGCCCGGCCGCCAGCGCCTTGGTCGCCTTGGCGTTGACGAGCGCGTCGTCCTCACCGTGGTACTGGCGACGCTCGGAGTGACCGACCAGCACGTAGCTGCAGCCCAGCTTGGTCAGCATCGCGGCCGAGATCTCACCGGTGTAGGCGCCCTCGTCGTGCACCGACACGTCCTGCGCGCCGTACACGATCTTCATCCGGTCGCCGTCGACCAGCGTCTGCACGCTGCGGATGTCGGTGAACGGCGGCAGCACGGCCACCTCGACCCGCTCGAAGTCGTGCTTCTTGTCCTGCAGCGTCCAGCTCAGCTTCTGCAGCAGGTGCACGGCCTCGACGTGGTTGACGTTCATCTTCCAGTTGCCCGCCATCAACGGCGTACGGGCAGCCGGAGCTTCAGAGCCAGCCATTCCTCGGTTACTCCTCTTCCAGTACTACGAGACCAGGGAGCTCTTTGCCCTCAAGGTATTCCAGCGACGCGCCACCTCCGGTGGAGATGTGCCCGAACTGGTCGTCGGCGAAGCCCATCTGCCGTACGGCGGCGGCCGAGTCGCCACCTCCGACGACGCTGAGTCCGTCCACCTCGGTCAACGCTGCTGCGACCGCCTTGGTTCCGCCTGCGAACGCCTCCATCTCGAAGACGCCCATCGGGCCGTTCCAGAACACCGTCTTCGCGGCCGCGACCTCGGCCGCGAACGCCTTACCGGAGTCCGGGCCGATGTCCAGGCCGAGCTGGTCGGCCGGGATCGCGCCGGCGGCGACCACGGTCGCGGGCGCGTCGGCCTTGAACTCGGGCGCGACCACGATGTCGGTCGGCAGCACGATCTCGACGCCCTTGCTCTTCGCGGTCTCCAGGTAGCCCTTGACCGTGTCGAGCTGGTCCTCCTCGAGCAGGCTCTTGCCGACCTCGTGGCCCTGGGCCTTGAGGAAGGTGAACACCATCCCGCCACCGATCAGCAGCTTGTCGGCCTTGGCCAGCAGGTTGTCGATCACCGCGAGCTTGTCCGACACCTTCGCGCCGCCGAGGACGACGACGTACGGGCGGGCCGGGTCCTCGGTGAGCTTCTTCAGCACCTCGACCTCGGCCAGCACCAGGCCGCCGGCCGCGTGCGGGAGCTTGCGGGCCACGTCGTACACGCTGGCCTGCTTGCGGTGCACGACGCCGAAGCCGTCGCTGACGAACACGTCGGCCAGACCGGCCAGCTCGTCGGCCAGCGCGCCGCGCTCGGCCTCGTCCTTGCTCTCCTCGCGCGGGTCGTACCGCACGTTCTCCAGCAGCAGGACCTCGCCCTCGTCCAGCTCCTGGACGGCTTCCTGGGCGCTCTCGCCGGTCACGTCGGTGGCGAAGTGCACCTTGACGCCCTCGGGCTCCAGCAGCTCACCGAGCCGCTGGGCGACCGGGGCGAGCGTGAACTCCGGGTTCGGCGTGCCCTTCGGGCGGCCCAGGTGCGCGGTGACGATCACCTTGGCGCCGGCCTTGGCCAGCTTCAGCAGGGTCGGCACCGAGGCGCGGATGCGCCCGTCGTCGCCGATCCGGTCACCCTTGATCGGCACGTTCAGGTCGGAGCGGACCAGCACCCGCAGGCCGGCCACGTCCCCCAGGTCATCGATGGTCTTCACAGTTCAGCAGTCCTCAGCAAACAGGCTTGCGCCCGGAGGGAGCCGAGGCTCTCCGGACGCAAGCTGTGGGTGGTGGAACGTCAGAGCGAGGCGCCGACGTAGGTGACCAGGTCGACGAGGCGGTTGGAGTAACCCCACTCGTTGTCGTACCAGCCGACGACCTTGACCTGGTTGCCGAGCACCTTGGTCAGGCCGGCGTCGAAGATGCAGGAGGCCGGGTCGGTGACGATGTCGCTCGACACGATCGGGTCCTCGGTGTAGCGCAGGTAGCCCTTGAGCGGGCCCTCAGCCGCGGCCTTGACGGCGGCGTTGACCTCTTCGGCGGTGGTCTCCCGGCCGACGTTGACGGTCAGGTCGGTGGCCGAGCCGGTCGGGATCGGGACGCGCAGCGCGTATCCGTCCAGCTTGCCCTTGAGCTCGGGCATCACCAGGCCGATCGCCTTGGCGGCACCGGTCGAGGTCGGTACGACGTTCAGCGCGGCGGCGCGAGCGCGACGCAGGTCGCTGTGCGGGCCGTCCTGCAGGTTCTGGTCCTGGGTGTAGGCGTGGACCGTGGTCATCAGACCCTGCTGGATCGTGAACTCGTCGTGGATGGCCTTGGCCATCGGGGCGAGGCAGTTCGTGGTGCAGGACGCGTTCGAGATGACCGTGTGCTTGTCGGCGTCGTACAGCTCGTGGTTCACACCCATCACCACAGTCAGGTCCTCGTTCTTCGCCGGGGCGGAGATGATGACCTTCTTGGCGCCGTTGTCGGCGTGCGTCTTGGCCTTGGTGGCGTCGGTGAAGAAGCCGGTCGACTCGATCACCACGTCGGCGCCGACGTCGGACCACTTCAGGTTGGCGGGGTCGCGCTCGGCGAACGCCTTGAAGGTGTGGCCGGCGGCGGTGATGTCGTCGTCGGTCGCCGTGACCTCGCCCGGGAAGCGGCCCAGGATCGAGTCGTACTTCAGCAGGTGGGCCAGGGTCTGGTTGTCGGTCAAGTCGTTGACGGCGACGACCTCGATGTCGGCACCGGACGCCTGCACGGCGCGGAAGAAGTTACGGCCGATCCGGCCGAAGCCGTTGATACCTACGCGTACGGTCACGGGACTACGTCTCCTTGAACTAGCTGTCGAGCACTGCCGCTACAGCCGAAACACTAGCCCAACAGCCCACTTGATCCACTGGTAGCGTCCACATGAGACCACCCCACCGCGGCGTAGACCACCGGACCAGACCACCCCACGCACGAGGGCCCCGGAGTTTCCCCGGGGCCGCCACGTGAATACCACTGGTCCTACTGGTGAACCGCTAGCGCTCCACGGCGGGCGTCGCCGGACGGTTGAGCGCCGCGCCGATGCGCGCTGTGGCGCCGTCGCCGCGCGGAGTGCTCGTCGGCGCGTCGGCCGGGCGACGGCCGGAGTCGAGCAGTCGCTGGGCGAGGGCCAGGTCGGCGCCCGGCCCCACCCCGAGCTTCCCGGCGATCTCGGTGACCGGCCCGGTGCTGGGGCTCACCGCGTCGTCCGGCCAGCCGACACCCGCGGACGGGTCGGCGACCATCTTGTTCTTGCTCTTCTCCGCGTCCGCCTTCTTCAGCGCATCGGCCTGCCGCTTGATCGCTTCCTGCTCGATCCGGTCCCTGGCTTCGGCTTCTTCTTTGGCTGTACCCATCAGTCCTCAGCATGTCGTCGGGTGGTTTCTCCCCGTCCGGCAATCCAAGCAGCGCAGGGCTTTCGGTCAACCGGGCCGACGACACGGAACGGACACGATCAGGCCGGGTCGAGCATCTCCGGCGTCAGGTTGGCCTCGGTGTTGGGGATCCCGAGGTCGGAGGCGCGCTTGTCGGCCATCGCCAGCAGCCGCCGGATCCGGCCCGCGACGGCGTCCTTGGTCAGCGCCGGCTCGTGCAGCTGACCGAGCTCCTCGAGGCTCGCCTGCTTGTGCTCCAGCCGCAGCTTGCCCGCGACCTGCAGGTGATCCGGTACGTCGTTGCCGAGGATCTCCAGCGCCCGCTCCACCCGCGCCCCGGCCGCGACCGCGGCCCGCGCCGAGCGGCGCAGGTTCGCGTCGTCGAAGTTCGCCAGGCGGTTCGCCGTCGCGCGCACCTCGCGGCGCATCCGGCGCTCCTCCCACGCCAGCACCGACTCGTGCGCACCCAGCCGCGTCAGCAGCGCGCCGATCGCGTCACCGTCGCGGATCACCACGCGGTCGACGTTGCGCACCTCGCGCGCCTTGGAACCGATCCCGAGCCGCCGCGCGGCACCGACCAGCGCCAGCGCCGCCTCCGGCCCCGGGCAGGTCACCTCGAGCGACGAGGAGCGCCCGGGCTCGGTCAGCGAGCCGTGCGCCAGGAACGCCCCGCGCCAGGCCGCCACGGCGTCGCAGGAGGCGCCGGACACCACCGCGGGCGGCAGGCCGCGGACCGGACGGCCGCGGTTGTCGACGAGGCCGGTCTGCCGGGCCAGCGCGTCACCGTCGCGGACCACGCGGACGACGTACTTGGTCTGCTTGCGGATCCCGGACGGGGAGATCACCACCACCTCGGACGGGTGGCCGAAGATCTCCGCGATGTCCTTGCGCAGCCGCCGGGCGGCCCGAGCGCTGTCCAGCTCGGCCTCCACGACGATCCGGCCGGAGACGAGGTGCAGCCCACCCGCGAATCGCAGGACCGAGGAGACCTCGGCCTTGCGGCAGCAGGGTTTGGTGACCTGGATGCTGGTCAGCTCGGACTTCACCTGTGCTGTCATCGCCATGTACGAAATCCTCCCACTGCTGTCAAAGACCCTCGCCCGCTATCCGGACCAGCCCCGCCACCCGCGGTCCTAGGGTCCAACTCCCCCAACTCCATCGGTGTTACGCGGCATTCCCACGTTCGTGGCAACCTTTCGGGGTACGGCTGTCGTTCCTCTTCCGACAGCCACGGGAGGAGCACGATGCGACGACGCAGTGAGGCGGACTTCACCGAGTTCGCCGAAGCGGCCCTGCGCCGCCTGCGCCGTACGGCGTACCTGATGTGCGGTGACTGGCACCGCGCCGAGGACGCGGCCCAGGACGCCCTGGTCCGGATCTACCGCGCGTGGGACCGGTTGGACCACGACGCCGGGCTGACCACCTATGCCCACCGCGCGGTGGTCTCGGTGGTGCTCGACCAGGCCAAGCGGCCCTGGCGCCGGGAGTTCTCCGACGACGCTGTGCCGGACCAGTTGCTGGCCGACCACTCCGGCGCCGTCGACGAGCGGCTCGCGGTCGTCCAGGCGCTGACCGGGCTGCCGGACCGGCAGCGCGCCTGCGTGGTCCTGCGGCACTACGCCGACCTCAGCATCGAGGAGACCGCTCAGGTGCTCGGGATCGGCACCGGCGCGGTCAAGAGCCAGACCTCCCGCGGTCTCACCGCACTGCGCGAGCAGCTGAAGCGACCGGCGCCCGGCACGGGCGAGCCGGCCGGCGACAGGGCTCCGGCCAACAACAACGAAGGGGTTCTGTCATGAGCAGCGACATCGAGGACCTGCTGGTCGACGCGGCGGACGACTCGGCCGCGCCGATGCGGCACACCGTCGACGACGTCGTACGCCGGGGCCGCCGCGGCCAGCGGCTGCGCCGGATCAGCGCGGTCGCCGTCAGCGCGATCGCGGTCGCCGGTGTGGCCACCGCGGTGGCCGTCCTGCCCGGTCAGGACGACGAGGCACCGGTCGCCGGTCTCGGCCTGCCCGCGCCGGAGACCACGGTCAGTCTCGACCCGAAGACGGGCAAAGCCACCGAGGTGCTGCCCGCGAAGAGCACGCTGTCCGACGCGCAGGTGATCGCGCGCTGCCAGCCCGCCGACGGCCAGTACCGGCAGAGCGCGGCGAAGGCCGGTGGCGGCTCGGAGTCGATCTCCGGCTGGAAGGTCGCCCTGACCCAGGCCTCCGCGAGCTGGGTGAGCGCGATCCTGGTCTCGCCCGACCAGAAGCGCTACGCGTACTGCCTGGACAACGCCGGCGCCGGGACGCCGAGCGACGACTACCTGCGGCAGGGCGTCGCGGACGACAAGCCGTACGTCGTGTGGGCCGATCACAACGGCTCCCGGGGCGTCGTACCGCGTGGTGTCGCGAAGGTGGACTTCCTGACCAGCGACGGCGTCTCCTCGCCGGCCGTGGTCGAGAACGGCTTCTTCCTGTGGGCGTCGCGCCGGACCGCCGTCGGCGACCCGTCGGCGCCGATCTGGGCGATCTTCTCCGACGCCCAGGGCCGCGAGGTCGCCCGCTTCAACGCGAACCCGTTCCAGAACGACCAGGTCGGCGTCCCCGGCGGCAAGACCGTCGAGCGCGCGCCGATCTTCCCGAAGCGCTGAACCCCGGGCGGCCCCGATCTGAGGGGGTCGGGGCCACCTGGGTTCAGGCGAAGAGTTCGCGGTAGATCTTGGCCAGCTTGGCCGGATCGTGGTGCAGCACCTGCTGGTCGTCGGCGATGTCGGCGATCACCAGTTCAGCGCCCAGCGAGGCCGCCGTACGGCGCAAAGACGCCGGGTCGGGGACATGTCCCTCGTCGGCCAGCACCACGTCGATACGCAGCTCTGGAGCGTGCGCGGCGAGCACCTCGAGGTGCGTCTCCGGCGAGAACCCGTCGGTCTCGCCCTTCTGCTCCCCCAGGTTGAGCGTGACCAACCGCCGCGCGCTCGTCTGCTCCAGCCCACGGCACAGCGCCGGGACCAGCAGGTTAGGGATCACCGACGTGAACCACGACCCAGGCCCGACGACAACCCAGTCGGCCTCGGCCACAGCGACCAACGCCTCCGGACAAGCCGGCGGATCGGCCGGGTCGAGCGCGACGTCGACCACATGCCCCTCGGTCGTCGCGACCTCGGTCTGCCCGCGGATCTCAGCGACCGCCTCGGGATGCAGCGGATCCAGCCCGATCACCCGTGCGGTGATGTCCAGCGGTACGGCGGACATCGGCAGCACCCGCCCCTGGGCCCCGAGCAGCCGACCGACCCAGTCGAGCCCGTCGACGGCTTCGCCCAGCAGCTCCCACAAGGCGACGATCAGCAGGTTCCCGACCGCGTGGTCGTGCAGGGCACCATCGCTGCGGAACCGGTGCTGCAGCACGTCGGCCCACGTCCGGCCCCACTCGTCGTCCCGGCACAGCGCGGCCAGCGCCATCCGCAGATCCCCTGGCGGCAGCACACCCAGCTCCTGGCGCAACCGGCCCGAAGACCCACCATTGTCAGCAACCGTGACAACAGCGGTCAGCTGGTCAGTGACCTGCCGCAGGGCAGACAGCGATGCGGCGAGGCCATGCCCGCCGCCCAGTGCGACGACCCGTGGGGCCCTCGTCACTCCCGCCCCAGATCTCTGTGCACCACCAACGTCGGTGACCCCTTCTCGCGCAGCCGGCGCCCGATCTCCTCGGCCATCGCGACGCTCCGGTGCTTTCCACCGGTGCAGCCGATCGCGACCGTGACGAACCGTTTGCCCTCGTTCAGATAGCCGGTCCGCAGGGTGTCCAGCACGTCCCCGTAGTTCTGCAGGAACTGCTGGGCCAGCGGATGACCGAGGACGAAGTCTGACACAGGTTTGTCCTGCCCGGTCATCGGGCGCAGGTCGGGCTGCCAGTACGGGTTCGGGACGAACCGCATGTCGGCCACCACGTCGGCGTCGACCGGGATGCCGTACTTGAACCCGAACGACACCACGGTCGCCCGCAGCTCGGCGTTCTCCTCGTCGCCGAAGGCGTTCACGATCTTCGCGGCGAGCTGGTGGATGTTCAGGTTCGAGGTGTCGATCACCAGGTCGGCGCCGGCCCGGATGTCCCCGAGCAGCGCGCGCTCGCGCTGGATTCCGGTCAGCAGCCGGCCTTCGCCCTGCAGCGGGTGCGGCCGCCGGACGCTCTCCTGCCGGCGCACGATCACGTCGTCGGAGGCCTCCAGGAACAGCACCTGCGGCCGGTACCCCTTGGTCCGCAGGTCCTCCAGCGCGGACCCGAGCTCGTCGAAGAACATCCCGGTCCGGACGTCGACCACCACCGCGAGCCGCGGCGACGCTCCGGTGCCGACGACCTGCTCGACGATCGTGGTCAGGAACATCGGTGGCAGGTTGTCGACCACGAACCAGCCGAGGTCCTCCAGCACGTCCGCGACCGAGCTCCGGCCCGCGCCGGACATTCCGGACACGATGATCAGGTTGCCGCTCGACTCGTCCATCAGTTCAGGTTCTCCCCGTTCGGCGGACCGGCGGGCCCCGGTCCGTCGTCGTCCAGTATCTCGCCTGTGGCGGTGTTCACCGACGGCGCCCGGCCGGTGTCGGCCTTCGTTGCCGCAGCGTTCACTGCCAGGACCACCGACTCCGCCGTACGACGGCCGAACCCGGGCAGCTCCGCAACCTCGTCGACGGTCGCCCCGCGGAGCTTGCGCAGCGACCCGAAGTGCCGCAGCAGCGTCTTGCGACGGACCTCACCGAGCCCCGGTACGTCGTCCAGCACGCTCTCCACCATCGTCTTCGAGCGCCGGCTGCGGTGGTGGGTGATGGCGAACCGGTGCGCCTCGTCGCGCAGCCGCTGGAGCAGGTAGAGCCCCTCGGAGGTCCGGGAGAAGATCACCGGGTCCTCCTCGTCGGGCAGCCAGACCTCCTCCAGCCGCTTGGCCAGACCGCAGACCGGGATGTCGCCGAGCCCGAGCTCGTCCATCGCCTGCCGCGCGGCCGCGACCTGCGGCGGACCACCGTCGACGACGACCAGGCCCGGCACGTACGAGAACTTCTTCGCCCGTCCGGTCTCCGGGTCGATCAGGTTGGCGGTCGGGTCCTCGCCGTCGGGGACGTTGACCCGCTCGTCCAGCATCCGCTTGAACCTGCGGGTCAGCACCTCGGCGATCGAGGCGACGTCGTTCTGGCCCTCGACGCCCTTGATCACGAACCGCCGGTACTCGCTCTTGCGCGGCAGGCCGTCCTCGAAGACCACCATCGAGGCGACCACCTCGGTGCCCTGCAGGTTGGAGACGTCGTAGCACTCCATCCGCAGCGGCGCCTCGGGCAGCTCGAGCGCGGCCTGGATCTCCTCCAGCGCCAGGTTGCGGGTGGTCAGATCGCTGGCCCGCTTGGTCTTGTGCATGGTGAGCGTCTGCAGCGCGTTGCGCGCGACGGTCTCCATCAGGTCCTTCTTGTCGCCACGCTGCGGCATCCGGATCGCGACCCGCGAGCCGCGCCGCTCCGACAGCCACTCGGTCAGCGCCGCCTCGTCGTCCGGTACGACGGGCACGAGGATCTCCCGCGGGACCGCGTCGGCGGTCTCGGTGGCGTACATCTGCTGGATGAACCGTGACACCAGGTCGCCGGTCCTCGCCGTCCCGTCGGCCTTGTCGGCGATGAACCCGCGCTGACCGCGGATCCGCCCACCGCGGACGTAGAAGATCTGCACCGCGACCTCGAGCGGGTCCTCGCTGAGCGCGACCACGTCGGTGTCGGTGCCGTCGCCGAGCACGACCGCGTTCTTGGCCAGGGCCTTGTCCAGCGCGGACAGGTCGTCGCGGATCTTCGCGGCCCGCTCGTACTCCAGCTCGGCCGCGGCGGCCTTCATCTCCTTCTCCAGGCGGCGCACGTACGTCGCGGTCTGGCCGGACAGGAACGCGGAGAAGTCCTCGACGATCTTGAGGTGCTCCTCCTGGCTGACCTGGCCGGTGCAGGGCGCGGCGCACTTGCCGATGTAGCCGAGCAGGCAGGGCCGGCCCATCTGGCGGTGCCGGTTGAAGACGCCCTTGCTGCACGAGCGCATCGGGAAGACCCGCAGCAGCAGGTCGACGGTCTCGCGGATCGCCCAGGCGTGGCTGTACGGGCCGAAGTAGCGCACGCCCTTCTTCTTCGGGCCGCGGCCGACCATCACCCGCGGGTACTCCTCGTTGAGGGTGATCGCCAGCCACGGGTAGGACTTGTCGTCCCGGTACTTCACGTTGAACCTCGGGTCGTACTCCTTGATCCAGGAGTACTCCAGCTGCAGCGACTCGACCTCGGTCGAGACGACCGTCCAGTCGACCTTCGCCGCGGTCGTCACCATCGACTGGGTCCGCGGGTGCAGGTTCGCCAGGTCCTGGAAGTACGACGACAGCCGGGCGCGCAGGTTCTTCGCCTTCCCGACGTAGATCACCCGGCCGCCGGCGTCGCTGAAGCGGTACACCCCGGGCGAGTCGGGGATGGAGCCGGGCGCCGGGCGGTAGGACGATGGATCAGCCACCGCACCACCCTAGTTCGCCCCGCCGACAGTGCTCGCCAGTACTGCCGTCAGCGCGCAAAAGTCTCTACTGCAGCTTCAATGAGACGCTTGAAGGCATGAACCTCGACCAGTACCTCGACCGGCCCGGCGGCCGGACCCTGACCGCGAACGGCGACACCTTCTGGATCTACGACCCGGCCGGCGATCTCCCACCCGAGCGCCAGATGCCCTGGGCCACTCTGGTCACCTCCGACGCCTACGACTCCGCCTCGCACCTCGACCGCCCCGGCGTCGAGCGGCTCAACCTCGGTCTGCCGAAGGCCGACTACCTCAAGCTGTTCCCGGCCGCGCCCGAAGCCGTCGACCACACGGCGCTCGACGTCGTCCTGCCGCATCCGGTGTACGCCCCGCAGTACTGGATCTGCGTCGTGTCGCCGTCGGAGGCGACCCTGAAGGAGCTCGAACCCCTGGCCGAGTTGGCCTACCGGTTCGCCGTCCGGAAGTACGAGAACTTCCGGAGGCGCTGACGTCTCGGCCGGGCTGAGATCGTGTTACGGCTTCTCCTCTGCTCCCGATCGGTGGCGCGGCCGGGCGGCGGCCCGGTTTTAGCGTGAAACCTGACCCGCTGTGTGCCGAGTCAGGAGCCTCCATGAAGCTGTCCACGAACTCGCGCGGCCTGACGGCCGCCTTCGCCGCCGTCCTGGTCTGCGCTCCGGCCCTGCCCGCGGCCGCGCGGGTCGCGCTGGACGTCGACCGCTTCGCGCCGTTGATCCGGGAGGCGAACTCCCCGGCAGCGGTGCCCGGCAGCTACATCGTCGTGCTCAGCGGGACGCCGTCGGCCGAACTGACCCGGGCGACCAACCGCAGCCTCGCCTCGACGTACGACGTGACGGTACGCCGCGAGTTCCACGCGTCGGTCCGCGGTTTCTCGGCGGCGATGAGCGCGGAGCAGGCGGAGCAGCTCGCGGCCGATCCCCGCGTCGGCTTCGTCCAGCAGAACCAGGCACTGAAGGCGACCCAGGACGATCCGCCGTGGGGCCTCGACCGCACCGACCAGCGCACGCTGCCGCTGGACGAGAAGTTCGAGTCCGACACCACGGCCAGCACCGTGCACGCGTACGTGATCGACACCGGCATCTACGCCGAGCACCAGGACTTCGGTGGCCGCGCCTCGATCGGTACGGACACGCTCGGCGACGGCCAGAACGGTGTCGACTGCATCGGTCACGGCAGCCACGTCGCGGGGACCATCGCGGGCACGCAGTACGGCGTCGCGAAGGCGGCGAAGGTGGTCGGTGTCCGGGTGCTCGACTGCTCCGGCAACGGCACGACCGAGACGGTGCTGGCCGGCGTCGACTGGGTCACGGCGAACGCGGTCAAGCCCGCCGTCGCGAACATGAGCCTCGGCGGCAGCAGCGACCCGGCCCTGGACGCGGCGGTCAAGGCGTCGGTGGCCTCCGGCATCAGCTACGCCGTTGCCGCTGGCAACGAAAGCGCGGACGCCTGCGGGGTGTCGCCGTCCCGGGAGCCGTCCGCGGTCACCGTCGGCGCGACCGACCGGAGCGACACCCGGGCGAACTTCTCCAACTACGGCCCCTGCGTCGACCTGTTCGGCCCCGGCGTCGACATCGAGTCGGTCGGCATCACCGGGCCGGAGGCAACGGAGACCAAGAGCGGCACCTCGATGGCGACGCCGCACGTCGCCGGGGCGATCGCGCTCTACCTGGCCGACAACCCGGAGGCGACGCCGGAGCAGGTGTCGACGGCGTTGCTGGAGGCAGCGACCTCGGACGCGGTGCAGGACCCCGGCACCGGTTCGCCGAACAAGTTGCTCTACCTGGTGCCGCCGACCCCGGTGACTCCGCCCGTCACTCCCCCGGTCACCCCGACCCCGACTCCCACGCCCACTCCGACCGAGACCCCGGTGGTCACGCCGAGCACGACACCGGTCGGCACGCCGAGCCACACGTTGCGGTCCCCCGACGGTTCTGTTGCGGACCGCCCCATACCTCGGACCTGACCACCGATTGGGATGAGCGGCGAGCACGGTCTGTCACCCAGGGTGTACGGCAGGACCGAGCGTGAGGCACCGGGCCGCACGCACTTGCAGAGGGAGATACCGCCCATGTCCCCAGTCACCCCATCCCGCCGTACCAGAGCACTGCTCGGCGCGGCCGCCGCTTCGGCGCTGGCCGTGTCGGGTCTCGTCGCCACCGGCGTCGCGAGCAACGCCGACGAGCCGGCGGCCGCCACCGTCCGCGGCGCCGGAAGCGCCACGGCGATTCCCGGTAGCTACGTCGTCGTGCTCAAGGGCGAGCGGTCGGTCGCGGCGACCAAGGCCACCACGCAGAGCCTGGCGGCGTCGTACGACGCGACCGTGCGCAAGCAGTTCAGCGCGTCGATCCAGGGCTTCTCCGCCGCGATGAGTGAGGACCAGGCGAAGAAGCTGGCCGGCGACGAGCGGGTCGCGTTCGTGCAGCAGAACCAGACGATGAAGGCCAACCAGGACAACCCGCCGTGGGGCCTGGACCGGTCGGACCAGCGGGACCTGCCGCTGGACAAGAAGTACACCGGGTCGTCGACCGCGGAGAACGTGAACGTCTACGTGATCGACACCGGCATCTACCCCGACCACAAGGACTTCGGCGGCCGCGCCTCGGTCGGCACCGACACCGTCGGCGACGGCAAGGAGGGCATCGACTGCGCCGGGCACGGCAGCCACGTCGCGGGCACGATCGCCGGTGAGACCTACGGGCTGGCCAAGGGCGCGAAGGTGTTCGGCGTCCGCGTGCTCGACTGCGCCGGCTCGGGCTCGACCGAGTCCGTGGTGGCCGGGATCGAGTGGGTGACCGCCAACGCGAAGAAGCCGGCCGTGGCCAACATGAGCCTCGGCGGCGGCGCGGACGCGGCGCTCGACGCGGCGGTGAAGGCGTCGGTCGACGCCGGCGTGACGTACGCCGTTGCTGCTGGCAACGACACCGCGGACGCCTGCACCACCTCGCCGGCCAAGGAGCCCTCGGCGATCACCGTCGGCGCGACCGACGACGCCGACGCGAAGGCCTCGTTCTCGAACTTCGGCAAGTGCGTCGACCTGTTCGCACCCGGCGTCGACGTGGAGTCGGTCGGGATCACGGGGCCGGACGCGACCGACACGATGAGCGGTACGTCGATGGCCACGCCGCACGTCGCCGGTGGCATCGCGCTCTACCTGGCCGACCACCCGGACGCCACTCCGGCCGACGTCGCGACCGGCCTGCTCGGTGCCTCGACCCCGGACAAGGTCGGCGAGCCCGGCGCCGGTTCCCCGAACAAGCTCCTGTTCGTCGGCGCCGTCGACCCGGCCGCGCAGAAGTAACCCGCTGAACGCCCCCGGCTCGGTCCTCCCCCCTGCCGAGCCGGGGCCGGTACGACGAAGGACCCGGCCTCTCCCCGGCCGGGTCCTTCGTCGTACCCCTCCTGCGTCAGGCGGAGCCGACGATGTTGCCGCCCTGGACCGAGACGGTGACCGCGGCCAGCGGGTCGCGGGCCGGGCCGTTCACGACGCTGCCGTCGGTGGCGCTGAACTTGCTGCCGTGGCAGTTGCAGTCGATCTCACCGTTCTCGACCTTCGCCACGATGCACCCGCTGTGCGTGCACACGGCGGTGAATCCCTTGTACTGCCCGGCGGTCGGCTGGGTGACGACCACCTTCGCGTCCTTGAACACCGCGCCGCCGCCGACCGGGACGTCCGAGGCCGGCCCGAGCACCGGGCCACCGCCGCTGGACGGCGCCGAGGAGGGCGCCGAGCTGGGTGCCGACGTCGGGGCGTCGGACGGCGCCGAACTGGTCGGGGCGCTGCTCGGCGTACCGCCTGCGTCGCCATCGCCACCGCACGCCGCGAGCAACGGCACACTCACGCCCGCCAGCCCTGCCACGGCGGCACCGCGCAGCACCGATCGGCGGTCCCGCACATCTGCGATCACCCGGTCGAGCTTGGCCGTTCTGTCGTCGCTCATGAATCTGGACCTCCGTGAGCTGGATGTAGTTGAACGCTCTGCTACCTGTTGTTCTACCCGACCCTGCCAAACCGGGCCGTACCAGGAGGAACGGCCGGATCAGCGGATCGGTTCAAGCGACGGCGGAAACTTGTTCAACGCGTTGCGCGCTCGACCAGCCGGGCGGCCATCTCCAGCGCCGCACGCCGGGTGGCCGGCTCGAGCATCTCCGGGCGCAGCGGCCAGGCGTGCTGGAAGTGCGCGTCGTACGGGAGGACGACGTACCCGAGACCGCGGTCGGAGACGGCCGACTGCAGCCAGCGGACCGGCTCCGGGTCGTCGGGCCGGTTCTCCGCGATGATCACCAGACCCTTCTGGACCAGCATCTGCTGACCCTCCGGGGTCAGCTGGTCGAGCTGGGCGATGCTCGCCGGAGCGTCCTCACGCGCCGTCGGGATCACCAGGGCGACCGCGTGCGACGAGCCGGCGACGTACGCCGTGGCCTCGTCGAACAGGCCGGCCGGGCAGTCGACCAGCGAGATCGGGATCTGGTTCGCGCCGCCGACGTTGCGCGAGGCCAGCACGTCGCTGATCGCGTCCGCGGTCGAGTCGGCGCGGGCCAGCTGGACCCGGGAGCTCGGCGTGTTCGCGATGCCCTGGTCGAGCCGGTGGGTCAGCTTGCCCTCGAGCGGGAACGCGTCGACGGCGAGCACGAGGTCGCTGCGCTGCGACGCGATCGTGTCGGCCAGCAGCGCGGTGACGGTCGACGTACCGCTCTGCGGGACCGGGCCGAGCACGCCGATCATCCGGCCGATGCCGATCGGGCGGCGGATCACCGCGATGTTCTCGACGTCGCGCTGCATCCGGCCCGAGGCGCCGGCGATGTAGGCGGCCTCGGCCGCGAACCGGCCGACCTTGCGCAGGAAGCCGCCCGGCTTCTCCTCGTGCTGCAGGCCGACCGTGTTCGTTGCCACCGGCAACGCTCCGCCGAGCGGGTCCTGGTACTGCGGTGTGTACGCCTGGCGCCCAGGACCGCCGTCGGGCATCGGGTTGTCCCAGCCGCTCGGCCCCTGCGGCTGCGGCGTGTTCCAGCTGCCGTCGCCCTGGGGCGGCTGCTGCTGATACTGCTGCTCGTAGTGCTGCACCGGGGGCTGCTGGTACTGCGGGTACGGCGGCTGCTGGTACTGCTGCTGCTCAGGCGGCGGTTGCTGCTGGTACTGCGGCGGCGCGTACTGCTGCTGCGGCGGGTAGTACGGCGGCTGGTACTGCTGAGGCGGCGGCTGCTGCCACTGCTGCTGGTACTGAGGGTCCTGGTACTGCTGCTGCGGCGGAGGCTGCTGCTGGTACTGCTGCGGCGGCGCGTACTGCTGCTCGTACTGAGGTACTTGCTGCTGCGGAGGCACAGGTGCACCCCACCCACCACCGGTCGGCGCGGGCGGAGGCGTCATCGTCTGCTCCACCGGCGCCTGCGCCTGGTGAGGGGCGGGCTGCTGCGGCGCGGCCGGAGGGCCGGCCGCCGCAGGCTTGTCGTCGAGGCGGGCCATCATGTCCGCCTGCCAGTTCGGCCCGGTCATACCATCCGATCAGAAGACGTCGAGCAGATCGCTGAACACCCCGAAGGCACCGAGCACCAACGGGACCAGCGCCACCACAGCCAGCACCTGGACCTGGTCCAGGACCTGACCGAGCCGGACCTGCACGTGGTCCTGCGGGGTCCAGGAGAGACCGAAGCCTCCGACCATCGCCACCACCACGAGCAGTCCGACTGCTACCAGTGTGCCACCCACCGACTGCTGGGACAGATCCTGGACCAGCGCGGCGATCACAACTCCAGCAGCGGCGAACAGTCCGAGCACCTCCGCGGCCAGCGGGTACAACCGCGAACGCGAGCACAGCAGCAACGCCAACAGGGCCGCGATGCTCACCGTCCACGCCGAGCCGTGCAGCGCGAGCACGAGACCCGCGGCGGCCGACCAGAGCGCGATCGCCGTGGCGGACAGCGCCAGGCCGACGTGCGCCGCGTTCAGCGCCGCCTCGACGTCCGGGCGGCCGATCTCGTTGCCACGGGCCCGTACGTCGTCCAGCGCGGTCAGCCCGGACAGCGACAGCGCCAGCCGGGGCAGCACCCCGAGCAGCAGCACCGCGACCGCCGCGATCAGCGCGCTCAGCTTGTCCACGGAGACGCCCGCGCCGACCCCGACGATCCAGATCACCGCGAAGATCATCGCCGTACCGCCGCCGACCAGACCGCCACCGGCCAGGCCGGCCATCGCGAACAGCAGCGGGCCGACGCCCAGGGCGAGCGCGACGATGCCACCGCGCATCGGCACCGACCAGTCCTCGGACATCCCGAGCGACCAGGCCACGATGGCGAGCAGGACCGGAGTGACCACCAGCAGCGTGATTGCGGTCGCCCGCTGGTTGGCCCGGCCCAGTACGACGCCGCCGAGACCAGTGATGATCCCGACGACCAGCAGCACGAACGCGGCGACGTCCGGCTGCGTCGCCCGGACCAGGGCGATCGCTCCGGCCAGCAGGGCGAAGATCAGCGCGGCGCCCGAGGCCCACTGACGGTGCTTGCGCTGGAAGGTGGTCCCCCGGCGTTCGAGGTCGTCCACCGCCTCCTCGGCCACGTCGTACACGGTCGGTGGCGGCGGGACCTCGCCCTCGGCGGCCAGCCGGAGCACCGCGCCGTCACCGATCTGGGCCGAGCCCAGCGTCAGTTCCAGCGAGACCGTCTGACCGGTCGGGGTGGTCAGGTACCGGCGCCGCGGCGACGGATCGACCGGTTCGCCGAGCATCCGGAGCAGGTCCGGCATCAACCGGCCCAACGGCTCGTCGACCGGCAGTACGGCGTCCATCTGACGCTGCCGCCCGATGATGGTCACCCGGCTGTAGACCGCAGCCACCCGTCACACCTCTCTGATCGTTGCTACTACTGAGCGAGTACTACCGGCGTGGTTCAGCCGGCCACCGGCGCACCCGGCGGCACCAGCCGGCCGAGCAGCGCGCTGTAGACGTTCCAGTCCAGCTGGTTCTTGCCGTCGCCGATCGGGTACCAGACCGCCGGCGTACCGGACGGGCCGATCTTCACCGGAGTGATCTCGGCGACGCCGGTCAGGTCCAGTGCCTTCTCGGCGCCGGTGCCCTGCAGGGCCTCGTTCCCGACCGCCATCGCCATCGGAGCCGGTACGCCGGTCCAGTGCGGGATCGCGTTGGTGTCCTTGCCGTTGCCACGCGTGCCCTGGGCGAAGAACGAGACCAGTGTGAAGGAGTTCGCCAGCCGCTCCGCCACCTTGCGTACGGCGTCCTGCGACGGCAGGCCGTCCGGAGTGGAGACGGCCATCGTGATGACCTCCTCCAGCCCAGCCGGACGGCGGTGGATCTCCACCGCGCCCGCCGCGCTCAGCCCGTCCTTGCCGCCGCTCAGCGACAGCCAGGTCGGCTTCGGCGCCCGGCGACGGCAGTACGCCGTGAGCTGGCCGACGTTCCAGGGCTGGGTGACCGGCTCGGCCGTGCCCCAGCCTGCCGGCGCGGCACCGGTCAGGTCCTCGAACAGCTGCTCGGAGGCCTTGCCGACGACCGTCGTCTCGAGCGCCTGGTACCGGACCCGGGCGGTGATCATCAGCTGCCACGGCAGCTCCAGCTCGACCGCCGCGAAGGTCGGGCTCATGTCGACCTTGTCCTGCTCGCCGGCCGCGACGGCCGCGAACATCTGGCCGTCCCACTGCAGCTTCGAGCCGCCCTGGCCGTCGTACGCGCCCTCACCGTTCGGCTCGGTCACCACCCAGCGTGACTCGACCCCCCGGAACAGGGTCGTCCGGGCGTTGAAGGTGAGCTGCGTAGTCGCCGGGGTGACCAGCTGCAGGCCGAGGCCTTCCGCCTCCGCGGCCGCGAGCGCGTCGACCATCCACGCGGACATGCCGACCACCGGGCGGTCCTGCATGATCACGACGACCTTGTCGGTCCGGATGTCGATCGCCGGGCTGAGCTCGACCGGGTTAGGCATGCTGGCCTCCAGCAGCGTTCTGCGCGGGTGCGGCAGGGGTGGGCGGGTTGAACGGGGGCGGGACAGGCTTCCACACTCTGCCACCCAGCCGCTCGACCAGCTTCTCGGCGTACCGGTCGGCGAGCTCCGGACCGCCCTCCTGCGGGTTGGCCCGGACCTCCATCCACCAGACCGGGGTCTGCGTGCCGGCCAGCTCCGGACCGAGCAGCCGCTCGACCTCACCGGGCACCTGGATCAGGATCGGCGCCTCCAGCGAGGCCAGCGGCACCCCGTCCGGGGAGCACAGCTGCAGTACCGCGCCGTCGGAGACCTCACGCACCAGCCAGTCCGGTCCCGCGGCCATCATGCCGGCGAGCACATCCTGGTACGACGGCCTGCCGTCGATCAGTGCCACCACGTCGTAGCTCACTTCACTCCGCCTTCGGGTCGGCAGCGGACGTGGTCGCGTCCGCCAGTGCGGTCTGGATCAGGGAGGGCCGCTCACCGCGGCGGACGAACAGCCCGCGGCCCGGCGGGTAGTTGCCCGGGACGGCACCGGTGAACAGCGCGCCCTCGGCCTTGTCGCCCGACAGCACCAAACCGGCGGTACCGGACTCCATCACCGTGGTCAGGAACGGTTCGTACATCGCGCGCCCGGCACCGGCGGCCCGGCGGGCGATCACGAAGTGCAGGCTGATGTCGCGGCCGGAGGCGATGTACGGCAGGAACGGGTCCATCGGCGCCTGGCCACCACTGGTCAGCAGGTCGTAGTCGTCGGCGACGACGATCACCTTCGGACCGGCGACCGGCGGCGGGGCCGCGTCGTTCAGGTCGTCCGGCAGCCGCTTCTCCAGCTCGCCGGCCACACCGGCGGCCAGCCCGGCCCCGACCCGGCCACTGGTCGCGTAGCCGCCCAGGTACTTGTCCGGGAGGAACCCGCGCAGACCGCGCCGCGGGTCCATCACCGCGAACACGACCTCGTCCGAGCTGTACCGGTCGGTGAGCTGCTCCAGGATCAGCTTCAGCAGGTTGGTCTTGCCGGACGCGGTGTCGCCGAAGATCACCAGGTTCCCGTCGCGCTCGAACAGGTCGAGCAGGACCGGCGCCATCGCCGTCTCGTCCAGGCCGATCGGCACCCGTACGGGTTCTTGCTGCGGACCGGGCATGGTCGACCGCTCCAGCTTGTGCGGGAGCACCCGGACGCGCGGCGCGGTCGGCCCCTGCCAGGCGGAGCCCAGTGCCAGCGCCTGGCCCTGGATCGCCTCGCTGAGGTCGTCGTCCTGCAACAGGCTGTCCGTCCGCGGCAGCGCCAGCTGACCGAACAGCTTGCCGCGCGGGGTGAGCACGCGGCCCGGCCCGGCGTTGCGCATCGTCTCCTGCAGCCGGCGGTCGATGTTGGAGTCCGACGGGTCGTTCAGCCGCAGCTCCAGCACCGTGCCGAACAGCGTCTGGGTCGCCATCCGGACGTCGCTCCAGCGCAGCATCGCGGTGACCATGTGGATCCCGTAGCTGCTGCCGCGCTGGACCAGGTCCGCGATCGGCTCCTCCAGCTCGTCGAACGTCGTCTTGATCGCGCCGTAGTTGTCCAGTACCAGGACGACGTCGGCGACCGGCAGCTCGGGCAGCTCGCCCGCGGCGTGCATCGTGCGCAGCCGTTCCATCGTGTCGATCCCCCGGTCGCGGAAGACGATCTCGCGCTGGTCGAGCATGCCGCGGACCTCCTCCAGCGTCCGGCGGATCTTCTCCCGGTCGGTCCGGATCGCGACGCCACCGACGTGCGGCAGGTCGGCCAGCGGCTGCAGGCCACCACCGGCCAGGTCGATCGCGTAGATCGCGACCTCCTGGGGCGTGTAGCTGTGCGCCAGCGACGTGACCAGGGTGCGCAGGAACGTCGTCTTGCCCGACGACGGCCCGCCGATCAGCGCGCAGTGCCCGCCGGTGTGGGTCAGGTCTAGCCGGAACACGCTCTGGCTCTGCTTGCGCGGGTCGTCGATCACACCGATCGCGGGCGCCATCGGCGGCGCCGGTACGGCGTACTGCAGGCCGCGCGCGGCAGTGATGTCGACCGGGCCACCGACCTGGTCCAGCGTGCAGACCTTCGGCAGCGGCGGCAGCCACACCTGCGGGACCGCCGTCGCGGCCGGCTTGACCTGGTCGACGAACACCCCGAGCACGGTCGGCCCGGTGCTGCGTTCGGTCGAGTCGTCCTTGTCGTCCTTCTTCTCGTCCTCGGCCGCGAGCTTGGCCAGGTCGGGCTGCTGGTACGGCGTGACGAGGTACGGCCGGACGGCGGGACCGTCCTTGGCCTTCTCCTCCTCCGGCACCACGCGGCCCTTGTACGGTCCGGACACGTAGGCCGCGCGGAAGCGCTGGTACACGCTCGTGTCGACCTTCAGGTACCCGAAGCCGGGCAGCGGCGGCAGGTGGAACGCGTCCTCGGTGTCGAGCACCGTGCGGCTCTCCTCCTCGGAGAACGTCCGCAGACCCAGCCGGTACGACAGGTAGGTCTCCAGGCCGCGCAGCTTGCCGCCCTCGACCCGCTGGCTGGCCAGCAGCAGGTGCACACCGATCGACCGGCCGATCCGGCCGATCGACAGGAACAGGTCGATGAAGTCCGGCCGCGCGGTGAGCAGCTCGCCGAACTCGTCGATCAGCACGAACAGGTGCGGGTACGGCGGCATCTCCGGCCGCTGCTGGCGCAGCAGGCGGTAGTCGGTGATGTTGGCGACGTTGCCGGCGTCCTTCAGCATCTGCTGCCGGCGCTGCACCTCACCGGCCAGGCTGGCGTAGGCGCGCTCGGTCAGGCTCGGGTCGTCGACCAGGTTGGTGATGATGCCGGCCACGTGCGGGATGCCCTCGAACGGCGCGAACGTCGCACCACCCTTGTAGTCGATCAGCACCATCGCCAGGTCCTCCGGCGAGTGCGTCGCGAGCAGGCCCATCACGAGCGTCCGCAGTACCTCGGACTTGCCGGAACCGGTCGCACCGATGCACAGACCGTGCGGGCCCATGCCCAGCTGGGCCGACTCCTTCAGGTCCAGTACCACGGGCTGGCCGTGGCTGTCGACGCCCAGCGGCACCCGGAGGAAGGCCCGCTCGTGCCGCGGCACCCACATCCGCTCCAGGTCGAGATCACCCGGGTCCTGGATCTGCAGCAGGCCCATGAAGTCGACGGTCTTCAGCGACGCGTCCTCCTCGAGCGACTCCTCCGACAGCCGCAGCGGCGCCAGCGAACGCGCCAGGCCCTCCGCGGTCGCGAGCGGGGTGTCGTCGAGCTGGCCCTCGGCGGTCATGTAGCCACCGCCGCGCAGGTCCTCGACCAGGACACGTGCCTCCTGGACGGTGATCCGGATGGCGACGTTGCTCGGCTCCTGCATCCGGTCCTGGACCAGGTGGAGCACGGTCACGCCCAGCTCGCCGATGCCCAGCGTGGGATCGGCCGGAGTGACCTCGGTCGCCACGTCGCCGTACGTGTCGTGCAGGACGAGCATGCGCTGGATCATCCGGCGCTTGTCGCTGCCGAGCGAGCCGCGGCGGGCCTCGCTGGCCAGTGTGACGCGGGAAGCGACGTCGTCGCGGATCAGCTCGGCCAGGTCACCTGGCTTCGACGCGACCCGGCGGAACGGGTGCGGGCCTTCGCGGCGCTCCGGGTCGACGGTGTGCGGGAGCCAGCCGACCCACTGCCACTGGGCGAGCGCGGCGGCCGGGAAGCTGGCCGCCACCTCGAGATCCTCGGGCGCGTGGAACACCGCCGCCTGCAGCATCAGCGCCCGCGCGATCCGTACGACGCCGTCGCGGTCGCCGACGATGCTGACGTTGCCCGCGAGGTCCAGCGGGATGGTCAGCGGCATATCCGGCATCAGCGCGAACCGGCGGGCCAGCGCCTCGGCCTCGGCCATCATGAACGGGTCCGGCGGGTCCATCATCGAGCCGCTCTGCGCGAGCGTCGCCGGGACCACGGGCATCCGCCCGGTCGCACAGCGGACCAGCAGGAAGTCGGGATCGCCGCGACGCCGTTCCCACAACCGGGCCGGGTCGCGGACGCAGTCCACCAGGGCGTCGGCCGGCGGGTTCAGCGCGAGCGCGGTCTTGCGGTTCTGCCGCTCCATCTTGCCGAAGTCCTCGCGCAGCCGCTCGAGGTAGTCCAGGTACCGGTTGCGCTGGTCGCGGCTCTCCTTGCCGGACCGGCCGCGCTGGGAGAACATCATCCCGAACGTGCCGACCACGGTCAGCGCGAGCACGCCGACGCCGATCACGGCGGACATCCCGGTCCGCATCGTGCTCATCATCCCGACCGAACCGAGCACACCGACGGCCGGCATCAGGGCCTGCATCGCGTTGCCGCCGGCCTTGCCTCGCGCGCCGGGCGGCGGGGTCTCGATGACCCGCGGCTGCCCGGTGTCGATACTCCGGGTGCTCCGCGCCGGGCGGTGCACGAGTCGTGTCGACACTGTCTCTCCTCAGCTGGGCCCGAGCGGCCCCTCGACTGCACGACATGAACGCCTCAGATGGCATGCTGCACCGGACTCTAGTGGAGGGGCGGCTCACTACCGATGACCGATACACCGTTCGACCCGCGGCAGGTGCTGGACCTGGTCGCCGACCTGCTCCCGGTACTCCTGCCGGACGCCGAGCTGGACCCGGCCGGGCCGATCGTCAAGCTGCGCTGGAGCCGCGGGGGCCTGGTCTCCAGCGCGGAGGTCGGGCTGACCGAGCTGGTCGATCGATGCCGTCAGCAACCGAACCACCTGTGGCCGCGCACCGTCGACGACTGGCTGCGCGCCGTCGTCGCCGAGATCGGTATCGCCACCGACGAGCACCTGTACGGCGCGGTCGCCGACCGTCAGCGCGTCACCCTGCGTCCGCAGGGCTGGACGGCGTCGTACGACAGCGTGCTGGCCGGCCTCAGCGTCCCGTTCGGCCGGTACTTCGAGATCGTCTTCGGCATCCAGAGCGGCCCCGACTGGCACCGGCTCACGCAGGTCCGCCGCGTCATGCACGGACTCCACCTGCCCGGCAGCCCGTCCGGGCTCGAACTCACGCTGAACGGGCTGAACGGCCTGGTGCTGCAGGCGGTTCCCGGTACGCCGTACCAGCGGTTCGTGCGCCCCGGCGACCAGACGGTTGGTTTGGCTTTGGTCGACCACGAGCAGCTCCTGCCCGGCGGCGGCAAGGGCCGCGGATCCGTGCTGGCACTGCCGTCGACCAACCAGCTGGTGGTCTGCCCGGTGGACCGCAAACAGGACATGCAGGCCCGCCTCGACGAGTTCGCCCGCTGGGTCGCCAAGGAGCACGCCGACGCCGCGGACCCCTGCTCCCCCGGCGTCTACTGGCTGGTCGGCGAACTCCTCGCGGAACTGCCCGTCGACCTGGACCGCTCCCCCGCCGTCACGCTTCCGAAGGCGCTGAAAACCTCGGCCTGGCGGCGGTTCCGCAACCGCTGAAGGCCGTCTCAGTCGTCGTCATCGTCGTCGTCGTCGTCCGGCTCTTCCGGGCGACGGGTTGCGCCGGCCGCCTTGAGCGCCTTCGCCTCGGTCAGCGCGTCCTCGTAGGACTCCCAGCCCGGCGACTCGTAGACCATCGGGTCGCTGACCAGGAAGGTCTGGTTGGTGAAGCCGTCCGGCGACACGAAGATCAGCCAGTCCTCGTACGGGTGGATCTGGTAACCCTTGAAGTCGGCCGCTGTGTAGCGCTGCGTTCCTTCCGGCAGGTCCTCGTTGTGGTACTCGGCCAGCCGCGCGCACGCGCGCTCCAGCACGTCCTGCTCGATGCCCTCAGGCATTGCGGGTTTCCTCCTGGTCGTCGTCAGCCAGCCGGCTGAAGTGCTGCTGCCACTGCTCGAACAATGGCACGAACTGCGGCGCCCCGGCCGTCAACGGCACGAACCGGCGGACCGTCTCGGCGTAGTACCGGCGTTGCTTGTCGGGCCGTGGGTGGGTGTCGAGCGCCTGCACGTTGCTGTAGCGGTCGGACAGCTTCACCAGCAGGACATCGGGCTCCGCCTGCTCGAAGGACCGCAGGTACGCGTCGCGGACCTCGGCGGGGTCGTCGCCCGGGCCGGGCTCGGGTTTCGTGACGGCCGCGACGAGTTCCGCCGTACGCCGGCCGAACCGGTCCTCGATCTCGCCGACGGTGCCGGAGGTGTCCTCCGCGACGTCGTGCAGCAGCACAGCGCTCAGGACGTCGCGATCCGTCGTACCGCCGGCCTCGACCGCGACCTGCAACGCCTGCAGCAGGTGCTCGACGTACGGCTCGCCGGCCGGACGGACCTGGTCACCGTGCCAGTCCGCCGCGGCCCGGTAGACCAGGGCCAGGTGGTCGACGACCTCGGTCGGCAAACGGTCGCGCAGCGGCTGCTCCGCGTCCGTCCAGACCCGCCACGCGTCGAACACCTTCACGCGGTACCCCCAGCTCCTTTCGTGGCCAGCATCACCTTGTAGTCCTCCCAGAACGGCAGCCGCGAGGCCGGCTCGTCCGGCCGGATCTCCTCGCGCTCCAGCTGGGCCGGGATCTCCAGGTCGTCGAGCGTGTCGAACGCGTCCAGCACCGCCTCGTCGAACCCGGCGCGGTCGGCGTACCGGCGGCCGTCGATCACGGCCACCGCCTCCCACCGGTCGTTGCGCCGGACCTGGACCGTGCTCAGCATCAGGGGATCAGCCATGGTTCAGCCCTCGGTTCTCGATCTGCTCCAGCGCCGCGGCTTCCTCGAACATCCGCGCCACCTTCGCCTGCTCGGCCGCGTCCACCGCGAGGTACGGCTTGTAGATCGTGTTGTGGTTGATGTCCGCCGCGATCGAGGCGCGCCGGGTGGTCAGCTGCAGCTCGAAGGTGTAGACCTGCCCGCCGTGCTCGACCTTCACGATCATCGGCACCACCCGGTACGCCGGGTTGTGCGCCTTCGGCTGGGCGTACATGTTCTCCACCTCGAGGATGCGGCCCTCGTCCCCGAAACCGTAGTGCCCACGCACCCGCTCGATCACCTCGGCCAACTGCGCGGTGTCCTCCACGGTGATCCGCGCCCCGATCGCGTCGATCACGTCCCCGACCTTGTACTGCGGCCGCGGCGCGCGCCCGTCGTTCCCGGCCACCATCCGCTGGACCTTGTCGATCAGCCCTGCCGCGTCCTTGGTCCGCACGCTGACGGACGCGTCGAGCCCCTCGACGACACTCCGGACCTCGCTCTCCACGACCGAGTCCGCCGCCATCAACCGCCGCTGGTACTCCCGCACCTGCGCCAGCTCCGCCTTCGACGGCTCTGCCCCGACGGCCCGCGCCGGGTCGTGCACCTGAGACTCCCGCACGAACGCGTCCTTCCGCGTCGTCCCGTCCGGCAACTTGTTGACCGCGTCAGGGATCGGCTCGAACAGCGTCCCCTGGCCAGGGTTCTCATCGAGGAACTGCAGTAGCGGCTTGTCTTTCAGGACGCGCCCGTCGGCCAGCTCCTTGATCGTGTCGAGCGTCCCCTGCCGCGACCAGGGACGCCGCAGAGCGTCGGTCACGTTCAGCTTGTGCGGATCGGCGACGAGCTTCTTCACCACCGAGGAGGCCTCGGGATGCGCCGGCATGGTGCTGTCGACATCACGCCCGATCGCGTCGAGCACCTCCCGCTCACCTGGCGGCAGGTCGGCGTGGTCGGAAGACCCGAAGTCGGCCGGACGGTTGTCGCCAGGGTTGTGCGTCCCCGGGTCGTGCTGGTTCCCGGGCTGGTGGTGGTTCCCAGGCTGGTGGTGGTTCTCCGGCTGGTGGTGGTTCCCAGGCTGCTGGTTCCCCTGCTGCTGGTTCCCCTGCTGCTGGTCCTGTCCCGGCTGCTGACGCGTGCCGTGCTGCTCGGGTCCACCCAGCTGCCGGTGATCCCCTTGCTGGTGCGGCGCAGGCGTCTGCTCTCCACCCGGCTGCCGATGACCCTGCGACCACTCAGCTCGCGGATCCACCGGCCCGTCCACACGATGCGGCTGAGTCGGCGAGGCCTCGCGCCGCGACCACTCCACCCGAGGATCAACCGGCTGACGCGGGCTCGACTGCTCAGGATCAAGCCTGCGCCCGATCTCGCCCTCACCAGGCACGTTGCCGTCCTGGTGAGGATGCGGCTGAGCATGCTCCCGATCCCACCGAGCAGCACCCTCAGGATCCAACGCCCGCTCAATCCGCGACGGCCCCTCGGCCCGTGGCACGTCGGCGCGACCCTCAGGATCAAGCCTGCGCCCGATCTCGCCCTCGCCGGGCACGTTGCCGTCCTGGTGAGGATGCGGCTGAGCATGCTCCCGATCCCACCGAGCAGCACCCTCAGGATCCAACGCCCGCTCAATCCGCGACGGCCCCTCCGCCCGCGGCACGTCAGCGCGCCCCTCAGGATCAAGCCTCCGCCCGATCTCGCCCTCGCCGGGCACCTTCCCATCCTGATGCGGATGCGGCTGCTCGGGATCAAGCCTCCGCCCAATCTCGCCCTCACCAGGAACCTTCCCATCCTGATGCGGATGTGGCTCCGGCGTGTGCGTCGGCTGATGCGGCGGCATCGGCTCTCCCGGCCGACCCTCCACGTGCTGGCTCGGCGTGTGCTGCTGAGCCGGGTTGTGCGGCTGCTGCGGTGCATGCTGAGCAGGCTGGTGCGGCGGCATCGGCTGCCCCGGCTGACCAGGCGCGTACTGACCCGGCTGCTGCGGGTGCTGCGCCGGGTCATGCGGCGCATGCGTCGGCTGCTGCGGCGCGTGGTGCGACTGAGCAGGCTGATGCGGCGCATGCGGCTGCTGGTGCTGCGGCTGCGTCGGCTGCCCCGGATGCTGCTGCGGTGCATGCGGCTGAGCCGGCTGCTGGTGCTGCGCCGGGTTGTACGGCTGCTGGGGTTGCGTCGGCTGCCCCGGATGCTGCTGGGGCGCGTGCGGCTGGGCCGGCTGCTGCGGGTAGTGCTGCGGCTGGCTCGGCTGCTGGTGCTGCGGTTGTTGGTGCTGCGCAGGCGGCTGCTGCGGTGCGTACTGCGGCTGCGTCGGCTGCTGCGGCGCGTGCGTCGGCATCGGCGGTACCTGCTGCGGCGGCTGGTGCGGCGCATGGGTCGGCATCGGCGGCACCTGCTGGGTCGGCTGGGCCGGGTTGTGCGGCGCGTGTGTCGGCATCGGCGGGTTGGTGTGCGCGAACGCGTCGACCTTCTGGCTCGGCGCGAGCGGCGACGTCCAGGCGCCACCCGGCTCGCGCACCATCACCTCGAGGTCGTTGAAGGTGCCGTTCTTGCCGTACTGCGGCGGCCACGGACCGGTCTTGCCGCTCTGGTTGTCGGCCCAGCGGACGACGCCCTTCTCGTCGACGAACGCGTTGAACCAGTGCCCACCACCAGGCGGCAGGGTGCCGTCCGGCAGTTGACCCTTATGCCACGAACCGCCGACGATCGCGACCGTGCCCGGCGGCTTGCCCTTCAGGCTGTCCTCGATCTGCTTCATCGCGGCGTCGGTGTACTCGCGGCCCGGTTTCGCGCCCGGGACGTCGATCCGCCCCGGCCGGATGCCGGTGTACTCGTACATCTCCCGCCGCTCACCCGGCGGCCTGCGCAGATCACCGTTGGCCAGGCGCGGCTCACGACCCTGCAGATTGTCGGCGAAGGCCCGGCTGGAGTCACCGCAGTTGTTACGGAACGCGGCCAGCTTCGACTTGAAGTACGGGTTGCCCCGCTTGATCCACTTGTCGACGTTCTTCAGCGGGTTGTCGCCGAGCGCACGCCGCAACCGGTTCGCCAGCCGGCTGTCCGGGTCGAACGTGTTGTACCGGTTCGGCTCGACCTGATGCCGCTGCTCCCCCGGCCGCCCGTGAACCGGCGGGTCCGTCGCCTCAGGAGCCCGCTGGTTCGCGTCGTTCCACTCGGCCGAATCCGGGTGCCGAGAGGTCAGATCCTGATCCCCGGACCGGTTGCTCGCTGCGTCGCCGTCGGTCCGCGGCGCATCCACGTCCGCCCGCGGAGCATCCGCGTCGGTACGCGGTGCATCCCTGTCGGTACGCGGTGCATCCCTGTCGGTACGCGGTGCGTCGCCGTCGGTCCGCGGGGCGTCAGGCCCGTCGGCGCCGTCGTGCGACCGAGTACTAGGCGCGTCGCCCGGCTGCCGCGTACTAGGAGCGTCGTCCGGACGCCGAGTGCTCGGCGCATCCGAGTCGCCGCGCGAGGAAGGGCGCTCGCCATCCGCCCGGTTGTGAGGCGCATCGGAGTCACCCCGCGAATGCGGAGCATCCGAGTCCCCACGCGTCCGAGGCGCGTCGGCATCGGCCCGGTTCGTCGGCGCGTGCGAGTCCCCACGGTTGTGTGGCGCGTCCGCGTCACCACGGTGGTGCGGCGCATCCGCGTCACCACGGTGGTGCGGCGCATCCGCATCGCCGCGGGTCCGAGGAGCGTCGGCATCGCCGCGCGTCGACGGGCCATCGCCGTCAGCGCGATTGTTCGGGGCGTCGGAGTCGCCGCGCGAGTGCGGAGCATCCGAGTCCCCACGCGTCCGAGGCGCGTCGGCATCGGCCCGGTTCGTCGGCCCATCCGCGTCACCACGGTTGTGCGGCGCGTCCGCGTCACCGCGCGTCCGAGGAGCGTCCGCGTCACCGCGCGTCCGAGGAGCGTCCGCGTCGCCTCGCGTCGAGGGGCCATCGCCGTCAGCACGGTTGTTCGGCGCGTCGGAGTCACCGCGTGAGTGCGGCGCATCCGCGTCGCCGCGGTTGGCCGGTGCATCGGCGTCCCCGCGGGTGCTCGGTGCATCCGCGCCACCACGCGAGGTCGGCGCGTCGGCGTCACCACGGTTGGCCGGCGCATCCGCGTCACCACGGTTGGCCGGTGCATCGGCGTCCCCGCGGGTGCTCGGTGCATCCGCGCCACCACGCGAGGTCGGCGCGTCGGCGTCACCACGGTTGGCCGGCGCATCCGCGTCACCACGGTTGGCCGGTGCATCGGCGTCCCCGCGGGTGCTCGGTGCATCCGCGCCACCACGCGAGGTCGGCGCGTCGGCGTCACCACGGTTGGCCGGCGCATCCGCCTCACCACGCGTGTTCGGCGCGTCGGCATCCCCACGCGTGTTCGGCGCGTCGGGCGTGTTCGTCCGCGGGCTGTCCGGCGTACTGGTGCCTCGGGACTCCGGGGCTCCGGTGTGGGGAGCGTCCGGGGTGTTCAGGTCGGGCGCGTCGGCGCCTTGGAAGACGTCGTCCTTCGGGTGCTTGAAGACGTCGATCTTCTTGTTCGGGTAGCGGTCGTACTTCACGCCACCCTTGTTGTCGAAGTTGCGGCCACCCGCCCAGACCGTGTTGCCCTGCTTGTCCTTGATCGCGAACGTGACCTGGACGTTGTCCGGACGCGGCTTGCCGACCGGGAGCGGGGTCACCTGGACCTCGACCTCATGACCCTTCTGGATCCAGGTCTCCCACTCGTTCTCCATCTTCTTCCACGCGCTGACGTTGAAGTTCTTCGTCTGCGGGAACATGTAGTTCCGCTTCTGATCGGCGAAGAACCGGTGCCCGATGCCGTGACCGGCGTCGTCACCGGTTACACCTCGGCCACGTGCGGCATCCTGCTCCGTGCCGTGGCGAGCCTGGCCGGGATGGACCTCGGTCAGCCTCGCCATCATCGTGCGGGGCAAGCCGTTCTGGTCGCTGATCCAGCGAGCCAGGTTCGCGTTGTTGGGATTGCTGTCCCGTATCCAGCCGGTGTCGTCGTACTCGGGTGCGTCGGAGTCGCTGTCGTGGTGACCCGAGCCGTCGCGCTCCGGCCGGCGGAACCAGTCGAAGTCGTCGTCCCCACCGCGCGCCGGCGCACCGCCGGGGCTGTTCGGCGGCGGCGTGCTGCCGAAGTCCGGCTCGTCGGCGCCGTTCCTTGGCGCGTCCGACCGGGCGGCCGGGCGCGAGGGGGTCGACGGCGTGTTCGGCGTGCGCGGTCCACCGGTGTGGGCGTGCACCGGCGGCGGAACCACCGTCGGCTGCACGGGGTCCCCGGTCCGCGCGGCCGGAGCGTCCGTCCGCGGGGCGTCCGGGGCGTCGGTCCGGGGAGCGTCGGGCGCGTGGTGCGCGGCCGGGGCGTCCGGAGTCCGCGGTACGTCGGGCGTCTGGGTGCTCGGCGAGTCCGGCGTCCGCGGAGCATCCGGGGTGTGGGTGCGCGGGGTGTCCAGGGTGTGGGTGCTCGGCGAGTCCGGCGTCCGCGGCGCATCGGGCGTCCGCGGAGCATCCGGGGTGTGGGTGCGCGGGGTGTCCGGGGTGTGGGTGCTCGGCGAGTCCGGCGTGCGCGGGCTGTCGGGCGTGTGCGTCCGCGGAGTGTCCGGCGTGTGAGTGCTCGGCGAATCCGGCGTGTGCCGGGCTGCCGGGGCGTCGGGCGTGTGCGTCCGAGGTGCGTCCGGCGTACGGGGTGCGTCCGGCGTGTGATGCGTCGCCGGAGCGTCCGGCGTACGGGGTGCGTCCGGCGTGTGGTGCGCCGCCGGGGCGTCGGGAGTGTTGGTCCGCGGGCTGTCGGGCGAGTGGTGGCTCGGCGCGTCCGGGGTGTGGGTCGGGGAGTCCGGCGTCCGGCTGCCCGGCGTGGTCTGGCCGTCGGCGTGTGAGGACGGTGACGAGTCGCCATGGCTCGACGGGCTGTCGCCGTGCGAGCTCGGGGAATCGCTGTGCGAGCTCGGGCTGTCCGCGCGCGACGGTGAGTCGCTGTGCGACGTGCTCGAGCTGTCGCTGTGGGAGCTCGAGGAATCGCTGTGCGAACCGCTCGAGCTGTCGCTGTGCGAACCGGTCGAGCTGTCGCCACGCGACGCAGGGCTGTCCGAGTGCGACGCAGGACCATCCGACTGCGAGGCCGGTCCATCGGAGCGCGAGGCCGGGCTGTCGCTGTGCGAGGCCGGTCCGTCCGAGTGCGGCGCGGGGCCGTCCGAGTGCGACGCCGGGCCGTCCGAGTGCGACGCGGGCGCGTCCGAGGACGGGCTGTCGGAGCGGGACGAGTTGTCCGTGTGGGCCGGCGAGTCGGCCTGGCGGCCGGGGGCGTCGTTGTGTGCGGCGGGCGCATCGTTGTGCGACGCCGGCGCGTCCGACTGCGAAGCCGGCGAATCCGAGTGCGACGCGGGGCTGTCGCCGCCGGTGGGCGAGCTCGGGCTGTCCGAGTGTCCGCCGTTGAAGTCCGTGCCACTCGACGGGCTGCTGGGACTGTCGACATGGCTCGGCGCGGACGTCGTACTGGAGTTGTGCGCGCCGACCGAGGCGGGCGTGTTCGGTACGTCGACGCCGCCGGCGTGCGAGATGCCGCCGGCCCGCGAGGTCGGGATGTCCAGGCCGCTGAACTTGGCCAGGCCGCCGATCACCGGGGCGTTGCCGACCTTGATCACCAGGTCGGAGACCTTCGGCAGCTTCAGCGCGGTGTTCAGCGCGAGCTGGCCGGGGCGGAGCTTGCCGGCGATGTTCACCGCGACGTCGGCGCCCTTGGCCACCTTCGCCGCGGCGGCGCCGTACTTGCCGCCGATCGCGGCCGCGCGGACACCGCCCGCGGCACCACCGGTACCGATGGTGGTGATCACGTTGAAGCCGACCTGGCCGAGCGCGCGCCCGGGGTCCTCGCCCCACATGTCCCAGGCGACCATGCCCTTGAGCACGGTGATGCCGACGTTGTCCAGGTACGCCGCGGTCTCCGGGAAGGCCGCGTGCATGAAGACCGCCGCGCCGGGGATCGCGTACATCGCCGCGGAGGCGAGCGTCAGGCCGACGCCCTTCCAGGCGTTACCGGCGTCGCTCCAGCCCTGCAGCTCGTGACCGAAGATGCTGTTCACGCCCAGCGACTTGAGCAGCGGCTGGATCGGGATCAGCGTGGTGAGGGCGTCCAGCGTGCCGAGCAGGCCGTCGACGAACACACCCTTGAGCACGCCACCGACGAAGTCGACCGCGTCCTCGTACCAGGGCGCGTCGTACTCCAGCGGCTTGCCCCACGGCGGGTCCTTCTCCTCCTCGCCCTTATCCTCCGGCGGCTTCTCGCCCTCGCGGAGGCCGCTGTCCTCCCACTTCTTGCCGCCGTACAGCGCGGCGATCGCGTTCGCGCACTTGCGCTCGGCGGCGCTGACCGCGTCGAGGTGGCCCTGGAGGTCCTTGTGGAGCTGGTTCTCCTCGTTGACCCAGTCCTCGTTGTCGTCGATCTCGTCCTCGGGGGTGTCGCCGACCTTGCGCTTCCAGGCGTCCGCGCGCTGGCGGACCGAGGCCAGTCCCGACTTGTCGTCGGAGACGTCGGACACGAAGGTGTGCAGCGCCGAACCGATCTTGCCGAGGTTCGGGCCGAACAGCTCGCCCTCCTGCTTCACCGGCAGCATCGCCGCGGCGAGCAGGTGGGTCTCGGGTCCCTTGGCGTAGTTCGTCTCGATGTTGCTCCGGAACTTCTTCTCCAGATTCACACCGATGGTCTTGATCTCCTCGCCGACCGCGGAGAGATCGTTGGCCGCCTTGGTGACCTCTTCGAGGTTGCCCTCGAACTTCGGGATGCCCTCGGGCTTGATCATCTGTTCGTCTCCCCCGGGGTCAGACGGCGCGGTTGCTGGACGGTGGCTGCTGCTCGGCGCGGGCAGCGGAGGCGGCGCTGCGGATCACCGAGCGCGGGTCGACACCCTCGGCCAGCTGGATGCCCCGCTGGGCGGCCAGGGCCATCTCCTGGTGGCCGTTGGCCAGGGCGGTCAGCGCGTTGACGGTGCCCTTCATGACGTCACCGGTGTGCTTGACCATGCCGGGCAGCGAGTCCTTCCACTTCTCGACGAACTCGCCGATCGCGATCCCGATCGGGCCGCCCTTGCCGTTCAGCGAGGCCTGCGTGCCGGCGGTCTGCAGCCCGTTGCTGAGCTTCGTGCCGATCGCCTCGAAGCCGGCCGCATCGGTCTGCATGCCCTTCAGCCCGTTCATCGCCGCCGTCGCCTCGACAGTCCAGTTGACCATGCCTCTACCTCTCGCCGCCCCGCGCAGGGCTCACCCGTGAACTTCGTCGTACGAACTGCCAGGCCGTCGTCGTCGACGGCACCACCGGGGGGCCGTACGCGCGAGACCGCGCGCCGGCCGCCGACCTGGTGGGGAGCCTCAGCCGGCTCCCCCGCGGATCAGGTGTTGCCGATGTCGGTGACGGCCTTCGAGGCCGCCTTGAACGCGGTGTCCGCGTGCGTGTCGAACTCGGCCAGCGTGGACGACAGCGACTTGATGATGCCCTGGACCTCGGTGGCGGCGGAGTTGAACTTCTCCTCGACCGCGCCGTAGTCGTCCATCACCTTGGTCATCGTCGCGTCGCCGCGCATCGCCTTCACGTTCGCCTGGTGCTGCGCGATCAGCGACTCGATCTGCGCCGAGAGGCTCTTGATCGCGGCCTGGGTCTCGCCGCTGGCGCCGCTGTCGTAGCTGTTGCGTCCGGTCATCTGCCTGTGTCTCCCCGTCTCAGCGCTTGTTGAACTTGGCGCCGTCGAAGTTCGCCGCGCCTTCACTCTTCTTGGCGGCCTGGGCCATGTCGCTCATACCGGTCTGGGTCGCGGCGTCCATGCCCTGCTGACCCTTGTTGATCGCGGCGAGGCCCGCGTTCAGGTCGGCGGCGATACCGTCCACCCGGCCCTTGAAGCTCATGAAGGCGTCATGCCCGCTACCCTGCAGCTTGCCCTCCAGCGGCTGTGCCGCCGCGGCCAGGCGCTTGACCAGACCACCGAGGTCCTGGGTCTTGCCACCCGTCTTCTTGGCCAGGGTGCCGAGGGTGTCCTTACCCATGCTCCAACGCTGTCCCACGATTGCTGTCCCTCCGAAGTGGTCCGCCGACTGCCGTCCTGCTCACCATAGACGCGGCCGGGGTCGCATCCGGTTCCCTGCCAAAGGCCTGGATCCTTGCTGTGGCAGGTGGTTCAGGTCCGCGGCGGCGTAGGCGGCCGCGGTGTGCCGCTGGGCGGCGGGGTCCCGGTCGAGTCCGGTGTCCCGGACGGCGTACCGCTCGGCCCGGGAGTCGCCGGAGAACTGGGGCTCGGGGCAACGGGTCCGTTCGGCCCCTTGCTCTTGGAGTCCTGGATGAACGAGTAGCCGACGCAGCCGGCACACACCACCGCGGCGACCGCCGCACTCGCGAACAGCTTGGTGACGCCCTCGTCGAGCGTGTTGCGCGACCGGGCGGAACCGAACAGCCAGGCCTCCCGCAGCCGCCGGCGCCGTACGGCGACCGACTCGATCAGCTGGGTGTCGTACTGCCGCGACACATGCACCCCTTCGGTCCGCTACCTCGTCCGCGCCCAATCTAAACGCTTGAGGGGTTACCGCTGCCCACCACCCCGGACACTTCCAGCAGAACGCAAAGGTGGGCGGACCGAACCGGTCCGCCCACCTACGCAGCTTCGGTGATCAGCGTTTGGCTGCCGCCTTGCGGGCCGGTGTCTTCTTGGCGGCGGTCGTCTTCGTCGCCGCTGTGGTCTTCTTCACAGCCACCGCCTTCTTCACAGCAGCTGTCTTCTTCGCGGGGGCCTTCTTGGCCGCCGTCTTCTTCGCCGCCGGCCTGACCGTGGCCTCGGCCGCCTTCTTCGCGCTCGGCTTCGCGGCCCGCCCGTGCAGGATCTCGGCCAGGAACTGCCCCGTGTACGACGCCGGGTTGGCCGCGACCTCCTCCGGCGTCCCCTCGGCCACCAGCGTGCCGCCGCGGCGGCCGCCTTCGGGTCCGAGGTCGACGATCCAGTCGGCGGTCTTGATCACGTCCAGGTTGTGCTCGATGACGAGCACCGAGTTGCCCTTGTCAACCAATCCGCCCAGGACGCCGAGCAGCTTGCGGATGTCCTCGAAGTGCAGACCCGTGGTCGGCTCGTCGAGCACGTACACCGTCCGCCCGGTCGAGCGCTTCTGCAGCTCCGAGGCCAGCTTCACCCGCTGGGCCTCACCGCCGGACAGCGTCGGGGCCGGCTGGCCGAGCCGGACGTAGCCCAGGCCGACCTCGTTCAGCGTCTTGAGGTGCCGGGAGATCGCCGGGATGGCGGCGAAGAACTCGGCCGCCTCCTCGATCGGCATGTCCAGGATGTCGGACACGGTCTTGTTCTTGTAGTGCACCTCGAGCGTCTCGCGGTTGTACCGCGCGCCGTGGCAGACCTCGCACGGGACGTAGACGTCGGGCAGGAAGTTCATCTCGATCTTCAGCGTGCCGTCACCGGAGCAGGCCTCGCACCGGCCGCCCTTGACGTTGAACGAGAACCGGCCCTGCTGGTACCCGCGGACCTTCGCCTCGGGCGTGTCCGCGAACAGCTTGCGGACGTGGTCCCAGACCCCGGTGTACGTCGCCGGGTTGGACCGCGGCGTGCGCCCGATCGGCGACTGGTCGACGTGGATCACCTTGTCGACCTGGTCCAGGCCGGAGATCTTGGTGTGCCGGCCGGGGACCGCGCGGGCGCCGTAGATCTGGCGGGCCAGCGACGTGTAGAGGATGTCGTTGACCAGCGTCGACTTGCCGGAGCCGGACACACCGGTCACCGCGACGAACACCCCGAGCGGGATGGTCACGTCGATGTCCTGCAGGTTGTGCTCGCGGGCGCCGTACACCGTCAGCTCGCGGCCCTCGGTGAGCGGGCGGCGGACCGGCGGGATCGGGATCTCGCGGCGGCCCGAGATGTAGGCGCCGGTGATCGAGTCCGGGTGGTTGCGCAGGTCCTCGACGGTGCCGGAGACGACGACCTGGCCGCCGTGCTCACCGGCGCCCGGGCCGATGTCGACCACCCAGTCGGCGTGGTCGATGGTGTCCTCGTCGTGCTCGACGACGATCAGCGTGTTGCCCAGGTCCTTCAGCCGGACCAGGGTGTCGATCAGCCGCCGGTTGTCGCGCTGGTGCAGACCGATCGACGGCTCGTCCAGCACGTACAGCACGCCGACCAGACCGGAGCCGATCTGCGTCGCGAGCCGGATCCGCTGCGCCTCGCCGCCGGACAGCGAACCGGCCGGCCGGTTCAGCGCCAGGTAGTCCAGGCCGACGTCGAGCAGGAACCGCAGCCGCTCGCCGATCTCCTTGGTGACCCGCTCCGCGATCTGCTTCTCCCGCGGGGTCAGGTCCAGGTCGACCAGGAAGCCGTGCACCTCGTCGATCGACATCGCGCTGATCTCGGCGATGTTCCGGCCGCCGAGGGTGACGGCGAGCGAGATCGGCTTCAGCCGGGCGCCGTTGCAGGTCAGGCACGGGACCTCGCGCATGTACTCCTCGAAGCGCTCCCGGCTGGTGTCGCTGGACGCCTCCGCGTGCCGGCGCTCGACGTACGGGATGACGCCTTCGAAGGTGGTGTAGTACGAGCGCTCGCGGCCGTAGCGGTTCTTGTACGAGACGTGGACCTGGCGGTCGTGCCCGCTGAGCAGCGCCTTCTGCGCCTTGGCCGGCAGCTCGCCGAACGGCGTGCTCGACTTGATCTTCAGGTCCTTGGCGAGCGCGCTCAGCAGCCGCTCGAAGTACTGCGAGACGTTCGCGCCGGACCACGGCTGGATCGCGCCGTCGTCGAGCGACTTCGACGGGTCCGGGACCAGCAGCTCCGGGTCGACCTCCATCCGGGTGCCCAGACCCGAGCACGCCGGGCAGGCGCCGTACGGCGAGTTGAACGAGAACGAGCGCGGCTCGAGCTCGTCCAGCTGCAGGGGGTGGTCGTTCGGGCAGGCCAGCTTCTCGCTGAAGCGGCGCTCCCGGTACGGGTCGTTCTCCTCGAGGTCGACGAAGTCCAGCGTCACGATGCCGCCGGACAGGCCGAGCGCGGTCTCGACCGAGTCGGTCAGCCGCCGCTTGGCCGAGCCCTTCACCGCGAGCCGGTCGATGACGACGTCGATCGTGTGCTTCTTCTGCTTGTCGAGCTTCGGCGGCTCGGTCAGCTGGATCGTCTCGCCGTCGACCCGCGCCCGGGAGAAGCCCTGGCCGCTCAGCTGCCGGAAGAGGTCGAGGTACTCCCCCTTGCGGCCGCGGATCACCGGCGCGAGCACCTGGAAGCGGGTGCCCTCGTCGAGCTCCAGCACCCGGTCGACGATCTGCTGCGGGGTCTGCTTGGCGATCGCCTCGCCGCACTCGGGGCAGTGCGGCCGGCCGGCCCGCGCGAACAGCAGCCGCAGGTAGTCGTAGACCTCGGTGATCGTGCCCACGGTGGAGCGCGGGTTGCGCGAGGTGGACTTCTGGTCGATCGAGACGGCCGGTGACAGGCCCTCGATGAAGTCGACGTCGGGCTTGTCCATCTGGCCGAGGAACTGCCGGGCGTACGCGGACAGGGACTCCACGTAGCGGCGCTGGCCCTCGGCGAAGATCGTGTCGAAGGCCAGGCTGGACTTGCCGGACCCGGACAGACCGGTGAAAACGATCATGGCGTCGCGCGGCAGGTCGAGCGAGACGTCCTTCAGGTTGTGCTCACGCGCTCCACGCACGATCAGACGGTCAGACACAAGCTCACTCTCAGCCGTTCGAAGGGTTCAGGGACGGGCCCGGTCAAGGCTAACGAGGGCCACCGACAAAAACTTCCGGACCGGCTCCCGGGGGCCGTCTTCGAAAGTATATTCGATCGCCACACACCCGACGAACGAGCGGTACCCGCCTCTGGTTACTCCGACACGGGCAACCGTTCCGCCGCTGGCGGACAGGGTGCAAGGATCGACCCATGAGCGATTACCACGGCAACGTCCACGTGGGCGGGCCCGCGCAGACGCACGAGCTGGCCCAGCTGATGATCTCCAAGGTCGCGGTCGGGCCGATGAACAACAACGCGTACCTGCTGCGCTGCCGGCAGACCGACGAGCAGGTGCTGGTCGACGCGGCCAACGACGCGCACACGCTGCTCACGCTGATCGGGGCCGGCGGGATCAGCCGGGTGATCACCACGCACCGCCACGGCGACCACTGGCAGGCACTCGGCGAGGTCGTCGCGAAGACCGGGGCGGCCACGATCGCCGGCCGGTACGACGCGGAGGGCATCGACGTACCGACCACCACCGAGGTCGAGGACGGCGACGAGATCACGTTCGGCGGCGTCGGCCTCCGGGTGATCCACCTGGTCGGCCACACCCCCGGCTCGATCGCTCTCCTGTACGACGACCCGAAGGGCGCCCCTCACCTGTTCACCGGCGACTCGCTGTTCCCCGGCGGCGTCGGCAACACCCAGGGCGACGCCGAACGCTTCGCGTCCCTCATCGACGACGTGGAGTCGAAGCTGTTCGACCAGCTCCCCGACGAGACCTGGGTCTACCCCGGCCACGGCGCCGACACCACTCTCGGCACCGAACGCCCCCACCTGGCGGAGTGGCGCGCCCGCGGCTGGTGAGCCGTCGGTAGGGTGAGCGGCCAGCCACGGGACCGAGCGGACGGTGCGGGAGATGCAATGACGGCGGCCGTGCGTTTCCACCTCCTGCGGCCGCTGTCCATCGAGCGCGACGGCCGGGCGCTGGTGCTGGGCGGGAAGCCGCGCCTGCTGCTCGCGGTACTGCTCCTGCGGTCCGGTACGCCGGTCCCTCACGACCGGCTCGCCGAGATCATCTGGGGCAACGACCTGCCGCGCAACGTCCGCGGGTCGATCCACACCGTCGTGTCCCGCCTCCGCGCCGCACTGGGCGACAGCGGCGACCTGATCCAGGCCACGTCGAGCGGCTACCTGGTCGAGGTAGGCCCCGACCAGCTCGACCTGCTCCGGTTCCGGCAGTTGCTGGCAGCAGCTGAGACCGCACCGGACCAGCGACGCGAGCTGCCCCTGCTCCGCGACGCGCTGGACCTGTGGCGGGAGGGTGCCCTGACCGGGTTCGACTCTGACGAGCTCACTCGGGAGGACCTCGCCGAGCTGCACGAGCTCAGGCTGACTGTCCTGGAGCGCCGGGTCGAGCTGGACCTCTCACTGGGCGGGCAGTTCGACCTCGTGCCGGAGCTCCGTCGGTTGGTCGCTCAGCACCCGCTGCGTGAACGGCTGTGGAGCTACCTGATCCAGGCCCTGGCCCAGTCGGGTCGGCAGTCCGATGCGCTGGCCGCCTTCCACGACGTACGCCGGTTGCTGGACGACCAGCTCGGGATCCGCCCCGGCCAGGAGCTGCGGGACGCTCACCAGGCCGTACTCCTGGGCCACCCCGTACGACGCGACACCAGGCCCGGCGACTGGCAGCTGAGCAACCAGCTCCCGCTGCCGCCGTCCCACTTCAGCGGACGCGCCAAGGAAGCCGAACAGGTCCAGGCAGCCCTCGCCGGCAGCGACACCGAGATCCCGGTCGCCGTCATCTCCGGCGTACCCGGTGTCGGTAAGTCGGCTCTGGCCGTCCGGGTCGCGTACGACGCCGCGCACCGCTTCCCCGACGGCCAGTGGTTCGTCCAGCTGGCCGGTGCCAGCCAGTCCCCGAGTACGCCGGCCGCCGCGCTCGCCGATCTCCTCGTGGCCAGCGGTGTCCGCTCGCAGGACGTACCGGCCGGGCTGGAGGCGCGGTCCGGCCTGTTCCGCGCCCGGCTGGCGGGCCGCCGGGTGCTCGTCCTGCTCGACGACGCCGCCGACGCCGAGCAGGTCCGTCCGCTGCTCCCGGGTACGACGAACTGCGCCATCATCGTCACGAGCCGCCAGCGGCTCAGCAGCCTGACCGCGCTGATCGGTGCGCAGCCGCTCTCCCTCACGCAGCTGCCGGACGACGACTCCCAGGCCCTCCTGTCCACGCTGCCAGGTCGGGACAGGCTTGCTCGCTCGCAGGTCGCTGAGCTGGCCGAGCTGTGCGGTCACCTGCCGCTGGCGCTCCGGATCGCCGCCGCGCAGATCATGGACGGCACCGATGTCGACCACTACCTCACCGAGCTGCGCGAGGGACTCCGGCTCGACGGGCTGACGCTGCACGACGACACCTCGGCCGCAGTCCGCAGCACGTTCGGCACCGCGTTGCGGGCGCTGGATCCGCAGCTGGCCCGGCTATTCGCTCTGCTGGGTCACGTCACGGGTCCAGACCTCACTGCGGCCGCAGCGGGCGCCCTGCTCGACGTACCGGAGTCAACCGCTTCGCAGCTCCTGCAGCAGCTCACCGAAGCGTCCTTGCTCGAAGAGCACCACACCGGGCGCTACCGGCTGCACGACCTCCTCCGGAGCTACGCGGAGGAGCTGGCACCCCAGTACGACGGCAGCAGCGCGGCGCGACACCGTCTGCTCGACAACTACCTCGACGGCCTGGGCAGAGCCGCCGCGGCCTTTGCCACCAGCAACGCTGGTCTCCTGCGCCCGCTGCCGGCCAGCGCTCCCCCGGCTGACGACGTAGCGCTGGCCTGGCTCGACTCCGAACGGCCGAACCTGGTCGCCGCCACTCTCGACGCCGCACGCCGCGGACCACACGAGACCGCGTGGCTCCTGGCCGAGCGCCTGATCCTGTACTTCGGCGGCCGAGGTCTTGCGGACGACTGGCGATCCACAGCCGAGGCAGGGCTCAGGGCGGCCGAGGCGGCCGGCCACGACCTCGCACGAGGAGCGATGCTCCGCTCGCTCAGCAGGCTCTTCGCCAACACCGGCGACCTCGTGGCGTCCCGTACGACGATCGCGAAGGCGCTGGAGGCGTACCGGCTGGCCGGCGACCTGCCAGGCGAAGCACGGTCGCTGAACCAGCTCGGAGTACTCGAGGCGAACCTGACCTCGGCGACAGCCGCGCTGGCCCTCTTCCGGCAGGTCGCCGAGCTGTGGGACCGGATCGGTGACCGGAAGGCGGGGGCGACCGCCCGGCTGAACATCGCCTCGATGCTGCGGCAGTCCGGTCGACTCACCGAGGCTCTCCCCGCCGCCCTGGAGGCGAGGCGGCGGCTGGAGGAGTTCGGGGACCTCCGCGACTCCTACGCCCTGCACCTGCTCGCGCACATCCACCAGGACCGTGGCGAGCTGGACACCGCGCTCGCGCTGCAGCAGGAGGAGGTCGCCGGGGTGCGGGCCAGCGGCCGGAGTCAGGACCTGGCCGAGTCCCTGGAGCGGCTAGCCGCCATCTATCGCGACCGCGGCGAGTACCCGGCTGCCCGGCGTACGGCGCGGGAGTCGGTGGACCTCACCATCGAGGTGCACGACGAGCTGGTCGAGTGCCACGCCAGGGCGACGCTCGGCGACGCACTGCTCGGCCTCGGCCAACTCCCGGCCGCACTCAAGGAGTACGACGCGGCGCTGGCCATCGCTGAGCGCGTGGAGTCCGCCGAGATCCAGGTCCGCAGCATGCTCGGACTCGCCGCGGCGCGGCTTGCTGCTGGCGACGACACCGCGCTGGCGACGGCCGAGGAGGCTGCCCGCCGAGCAGCCGACCTGGACATGCGGGTGCTCAGGGGCCGCGTGCTCGCCGTACTGGCCAAGGCAAGACTCGCAGCCGGTGCACTGACCGAAGCAGAAGCAGCCGCCCGGGCCGCAGTCGAGTTGCACGAAGAGGCCGGCGCGCTGGTGCACCTGACGGCCGCCCAGAAAGTCCTGTCCGACATCGTAGTGACCAACTGATCTATTCTGGTCACAACGATGAGGAGCCGGCATGGACGTACGACGGACGACGGTCGCCGTAACGGGCGCGACGGTCTCGCTGCTGGAGTGGGCACCGGTCGATCCGATCGGCCCGGCCGTCCTACTGCTGCACGGCGGCGGGGCCGACAACGCCGAGCTCTCCTGGGCGCAGGTCGGCGCCACGCTCGCGGACGCGGGCTACCGCGTGATCGCCTCTGACCACCCCGGCTTCGGGCAGAGTCCGCGGGCGAGCTGGCCGCTGACGCAGCAGCACCTGATCCAGTACGTCGGCGAACTGGCCGACGTACTCGGCCTCGACGACTACGTGATCGGCGGTCTGTCGCTCGGCGGAGGCCTGGCGCTCGGGCATCTCCTCGACCGGCCGGGTGCCGCGCGCGGTGCGATGCTCCTCGGATCGTTCGGGATCATGCCGCGACTGACCGACGGCCCGTTGAGCCGGGCGAATCAGCTCACCACCTACGCCCTCCTGCGCTCCGGCTTGCTCGCCGCCATGACGCGCGGGTACGCACGCAACCCCGGCGCGATGGAGCGCGGCCTGCGCGCGATCGTCCGCAACCCGGCGGCGCGGACGCCGGAGCTGGTCCGGGCCGTCGTCGACGAGGCCGCGTCGGGCGAGAGTCTGCGGACCTTCGGCGAGTGGCAGCGCGATCAGGTGTTGTGGGACAGACTCCGCACCGACTACACCGATCGCCTGCCCGGGATCCCGACCCCTGTCCTCCTCGTCCACGGCGACCGGGACAGCGGCGTACCGATCGCTCGCGCGCGGGCCGCTGCGGAGCTCCTCCCCCACGCGACACTGCTGACGGTCGACGGCGCTGGGCACTGGGTGCAGCGCGATCGGCCGGACCTGGTCGTACCGGCCCTGCTGGACTTCGTCCGAGGGCTCGGCTGATGCCGCGCCCGCTCGTCCCGAACCGGCGCGAACGGCTCCTGGACGCCGCCGAGGCGCTCGTGCTCGACCGCGGTTTCGACGCGATGAGCGTCGCCGCGATCGCTGCCGCGGCGGGGATCGGCAAGGGCGCCGTGTACCTCGAGTTCGCCGGCAAGCGCGAGATCCTGGACGCGCTGCTGCGCCGGGGTACCGAACGCCTCCAGGCCGCGGCCGATCTCGGCGCGCGGCCGCGGCTCGGTGCGGCGTACCGAGCCGCCGTACGGGTTCTACTGGAGGACCGGTTGATGACTGCGGCGTTCCTCGACGACCGGGGTGTGCTCGGCAGCCATGTCGGCACGGTCACCGACGGCCGGTACCGCGAACGTCACCAGGGCGTTGTCGAGTGGCTGCGATCCCTGCAGGCACAGGGAATGCTGGTCGCCGACGTCGCGCCCGAGCACGTCGCCCTCGCGTTGTCGAGCGCGACGATCGGCCTGCTGTCGGCGGCACGGCTGATCGGGCCGCTCGACGCCGCGCAGCTCGAGGGCGCGCTCGACGCACTCGCCCGGATGGCAGCGACCTTCGAGCCCTGAACGACGAAAGCCCTGGTGAGAGGTGCCTCTCACCAGGGCTTGTCCGTCGGGCTGGCCAGACTTGAACTGGCGACCCCCGGTCCCCCAGACCGGTGCGCTACCAACTGCGCCACAGCCCGAACCGCCTGCTCCGAAGAGCGAGCGGGTAAACCTTACCCCATCACCGGGAGTGCTTTCGCACCGGGCCGATCAGCGTTTCGCCTTCTTCTGCCGGGCCCGGATCTGGACGTGCACGGGACTGCCGACGAAGCCGAAATCCTCGCGCAGGCGGCGTTCGATGAACCGCTGGTACGACGGCTCGATCTGCCCGGAGGTGAAGATCGCGAAGGTCGGCGGCATCGTGGTGGCCTGGGTGCCGAACAGGATCTTCGGCTGCTTGCCGGACCGGACCGGATGGGGGTGCGCGGCAACCAACCGGCCGAGGAACGCGTTCAGCTGGCCGGTCGGGACACGGGTCTCCCAGCCGTCCAGCGCCGCCTCGATGGCCGGGACCAGCTTCTCCATGTGCCGGCCGGTCAGGGCGCTGATGTTCACCCGGGGGGCCCAGCGCAGCTGAACGAGATCGCGGTCGATCTCCTTCTCCAGGTAGTAGCGCCGGTCCTCGTCGACCATGTCCCACTTGTTGTAGGCGATCACGAGCGCCTTGCCGGCCTGCTCGACCATGTCCATGATCCGCAGGTCCTGCTCGGTCATCGGCTCCGAGGCGTCGACCACGACGACGACCACCTCGGCCCGCTCGATCGCGCTGTTGGTCCGCAGGCTGGCGTAGTACTCGTGGCCCTGGACGTTCTTCACCTTGCGCCGGATGCCGGCGGTGTCGATGAAGCGCCACTGCTTGCCACCGAGCGTGATCAGCTCGTCGACCGGGTCCACCGTGGTGCCGGACACGTCGCTGACGACGACCCGGTCCTCCTTGGCGACCTTGTTCAGCAGGGAGGACTTGCCCACGTTCGGCTTGCCGACGACCGCGACCCGGCGCGGTCCCCCGCTCTCGGGGTCGCGCTCCGGCGGCGCCTCCGGCAGGGCGGCCAGTACGGCGTCCAGCATGTCGCCGGTCCCGCGCCCGTGCATGGCGGAGATCGGGAACGGCTCGCCGATCCCGAGACTCCACAGGTTCATCGCCTCGGCCTCGACCCGCTGGTCGTCGACCTTGTTCGCGGCGAGTACGACGGGCTTGCCGGACTTGCGCAGCACCCGGACCACGGCCTCGTCGGCGTCGGTGATGCCGACGGTCGCGTCGACCACGAACAGCACCGCGTCGGCGGCGTGGATCGCGACCTCGGCCTGGGCGGCGACCAGCGCGGCCATCCCGACCGCGTCCGGGTCCCAGCCGCCGGTGTCGACGACCGTGAAGGACCGGCCGGCCCAGTCCGCGTCGTACGAGACGCGGTCCCGGGTCACGCCCGGGGTGTCCTCCACGACCGCCTCGCGGCGGCCGATGATCCGGTTCACCAGCGTCGACTTGCCGACGTTGGGGCGGCCCACGATCGCCAGGACGGGCACGGGGCCGGTGTCGTCGTCGCGCGACGGCTCGGCGTCGTACTCGTAGCCGGTGGGCAGGTCACTCATCAGGATCCTTCTGGTCTGGCTTGCCCGGAAGCGGGTGGCCGGTGGCTGCGACGGCGGCCTGGACATGCGCCCGCAAGACGTCGCCGATCTGGTCGGCCACCGCCCGTACGTCGGTGTGCCTCCGAGGAAAGGGTACGCGCTCCACGGTGAAAGGTTCGCCGTACACGACGTCGACCCGGCTCCCCCTGGGGGGATACCGCTCCACACTGCCACCCGGCAGGCGGGTGCCGAGCAGGGCTACGGGCAGGATCGGGGCCCCGGTGACCATGGCCAGGTAGGCCACTCCGGTCCGGATCCTGCGGAAGTCGCCGCGGCCACGGGTGCCCTCGGGGTAGATGCTCATCACGTTGCCGTCGCGGAGCACCTTGATCGCCTTCCGGATCGCCAGCACGTCGTACGTCGTCCGGTCGACCGCGATCTGCCCGGCCAGGTGCAGGAACTTGCCCTGCAGCCCGTTGAACGCCTCGATCTTGCCGAGCTGGTGCAGCATCCGCGGCGCGGTCGCGCCCAGCAGCGGGCCGTCCAGCAGGCCGACGTGGTTCGGCGCGAGCAGCACCGGTCCGGTCCGCGGGAACAGGTCCTCGTGGTGGACGGTCAGGGCGTAGCGCCAGCGCAGGTACGGCCTGATGATGTGCCGGACCACACTGCCCGTCCGGTACGGCAGCGTCGGCAGGTCGTCGGTGCGGGGCAGCTCCTGGTGCCTCGTCAGTTCGGCTGTCATGACTCCCGCGGGTCGCGTGGCGGCGCGGCCTCGGCCTCCTTCGCGAGCCGGCTGATCACGTCGATGACCTCCTCCAGGGTCAGGTGGGTGGAGTCGATCGTCACCGCACCGTCCGAGGCGACCTCGAACTGCGACACGGTGGCGTCGTCGGCGTCCCGGCGGACGATCTGGTCGCGCAGCTGCTCCGCGGTCAGCGCCCCCTCGGCCAGCTCGGCCTTGCGGCGGGCCATCCGGGCGTCCTGGTCGGCGGTCAGCAGCACCTTGAGCTCGGCGTCGGTGGCGACCACGGTCGCGATGTCACGTCCCTCGACCACGATCCCGCCGCCCGGCTGGGCGTCGTCGATGATCTCGCGCTGGCGCCGGATCAGCTCCTTGCGGACCTCGAGGTTGGTGGCGATCCTCGACACGTTCTCGCTGATCCGCGGGTCACGGATCGCCTCGGTGACGTCGGTGCCGTCAGCGGTGAAGTGGGCCAGCTGCGGGTCGGTGCTGATCCCCAGGTCGACCGCGCGGGCGCGCTCGGCGACCGTGGCGGTGTCGGTCAGGTCGAGCCCGGCCTCCAGCACCGACCAGGTGACGGCGCGGTACATCGCACCGGTGTCCAGGTACTTCAGCCCCAGTCTGGTGGCCACTCCGCGGGCCGTGCTCGATTTACCGGAACCGCTCGGGCCGTCGACAGCGATGATCATGGGCGGAAGGTTACCGGTGCACGGACCAGCCGCGCTCGGTCAGTACGTCGACCAGCTGCTCCACCGACGCCGGTTTGACCGCCAGCTCGACCTCACCGACCGGCCGGCCCGGGCTGTGATCGATCCGCAGGTCCTCGACGTTGGCGCCGGACGCGGCCGCGTCGGCGAACAACCGGGCCAGCTGGCCGGGGCGGTCGGGGATCGTGACGAGGACGGGGACGAGCTCGATGTGCGGCGTACCGTGCTTGCCCGGGACGCGGACCGCGCCGGAGACACCGCGGCGCAGTACCGCCGTGACCTCGTCATCGGTTTTTTCCTTGCTCAGGGCAATCAACAGCCGGTCCAGCTCGTCGCGGATCTGCTCCAGCAGGCCGCTCAGCGCGGGCGAGTTGGCCGCGACGATCTGGGTCCACATGCCGGGGTCGCTGGCGGCGATCCGGGTGACGTCGCGCACGCCCTGGCCGGACAGCTCCAGATGCTCGGTGGGTGCGTCGACCAGCGTGCCCGCGGCCAGCGACGACATCAGCTGCGGCAGGTGCGAGACGCGGGCGACGGCCAGGTCGTGGTCCGGGACGGACAGCTCGACGGTCCGCGCGCCACACGCCTCGGCGAGCCGTCGTACGAGCTCGACGGCGGCCGGGTCGCTGGTCTCGTGCGGGGTGATCGCCCAGGTCGCGCCCTCGAACAGGTCGGCGCGACCGGCCAGCGGGCCGTTGCGCTCCGAGCCGGCCATCGGGTGGCTGCCGACGTACCGGGTGAGGTCGCCTCCGCGGCCGGCGGCTTCGGCGAGCGCCTTGGCGTCGGCGAGGGGTTTGCCCTTCACGCTGGCCGCGTCGGTGACGACGGCGTCGGTCTGCTCCAGCTGCTCGGCGATGACCGTGCCGACGTGGTCCGGCGGGACGGCGACGACGACGAGCTGCGGCTCGAGCTGGACCAGGCGCGAGCCGGCGCCGATCCGCTCGGCCATCAGGGCGTTGTCCGGGTCGCCGTCGACCAGCTCGACGACCACGCCGAGGCGCGCGAGGGCCAGACCGATCGACGTACCGATCAAACCGGTGCCGACGATCCGCACCGGCCCGCGCAACGCGGCAGTCTCTGTCACTGGGCGCCCGTCAGGTCCGGGCGCAGCGCGGTGGCGCCGTGCAGGTAGACGTGCTGGATCTTTTCCCGCGACCGCGCCGACTCGGTGTGCAGCATCATCCGGACCACCCGCGGCAGAGCGTGCGGAACGGCGATCTCCTGCATGCACATCAGCGGTACGTCGGTCAGGCCGATCTGCCGGCCGGCCACCGCGGGGAACTCCGAGCTCAGGTCGGGCGTGACGGTGAACAGGATGCTGATCAGGTCCTCGGAGCTGAGATCGTTCGCCTCCAGCACCGCCCGGACCAGCTCGGCCGTCCGCTCGAGCAGGTGCTCGCGCTCGTCCGCGTCCAGCTGGGTGGCACCCCGGATCGCCCGTACCGCCACTGTCCTGCCTCCTAGATCACCACGTCCCGCACCGCTCCTCGGCGCTGGACACCAGTCTCAACATTAGGTCAGACCGCCACCTCGCCGCTCACCCGTCTCGCCACCGCCCCCTTACGTCCGAAGAACCGCGCTGCGTCCGAAGTACCGAGCGCTATAGCCTCGGGTTCTTCGGACGCATGCGGGTTCTTCGGACGCAAGGGGGTTGCGGCGTCAGCTGCGGGCGTTTTGCGCTTCCGCCGCGTCGACGGTCTGCTCCAGCAGGAGGGCGATCGTCATCGGGCCGACGCCGCCGGGCACAGGCGTGAGCAGGCTCGCGACCGCCGCGGCCTCCTCCGCGTGCACGTCGCCGACGTTGCCTTCGTTGTACCCGGCATCGACCACGACGGCGCCGGGCTTCAGCCACTCACCGCGGACGAAGTTCGGCTTGCCGACCGCAGCGACCACGATGTCGGCCTGACGCACCAGTGCCGGCAGGCCCTTCGTCCGCGAGTGCGTGTAGGTGACGGTCGCATTAGATGCCAGCAGCAACATTCCGGCCGGCTTGCCGAGGATCGGGCTGCGGCCGATGACGACGGCGTGCGCACCGGACAGCGGTACGTCGTACGTCTGCAGCAGCCGCAGGATCCCGCCGGGGGTGCACGAGCGGAAGCCCGGCTCGCCGAAGGCCATCGCGGCGAACGAGTGCATGGTGACGCCGTCGACGTCCTTGGCCGGCGCGATCGCCTCGAACGCGGCGCGCTCGTCGATCTGCGCCGGGACCGGGTGCTGCAGCAGGATCCCGTGCACGGTCGGGTCGTTGGACAGCCTCGTCAGCTCGGCGACCAGCTCTTCAGTGGTGGTCGACGCCGGCAGCACGACGCTGACCGAGCCGATGCCGGCCTTCTTGCTCCGGTTCTGCTTCATCCGTACGTACGTCGCCGACGCGGGGTCGTCCCCCACCAGCACCGCCGCCAGGCAGGGCTGGACGCCGGTCTCGTCCTGCAGCTTCTTGGCGCGGACGGCGGCCTGGGCCACCATGTCGGCGGCGAGGTCGGTACCGATCATCGGCCGGGCGGTGTTGTTGTCTGAAGTCATACGGCGCGCTCCTTCGGGCGTCGGCGAACACTCGTCGTTGCCCAGGCGCGCGGCTGCAGCCGAAGATCCGGCGGGCCGTTCCCCGGTGGTGACCCACCTGAACGCCAGTAGCGGCCCGCCGGCCAGTTTACCCAGTCGCCTTGCGCAGGATCACCTCGGCGACCTGCGGCGCGGTCGCCCCGGCGGTCCACCGCACTCGCACGGCATCGACCGTGCCGCTCACCCGAAGCGCCGTGTACGCCGAACGCACCACACCAATCTCCCGCCAGCCCGCAGCGGTGTGGACGTCCACCCGACCCGCCGCGACCGCACCGGCCCGCTGCAGCACGGTCACCCGATCCACCACAGCCGCAGCCGAGGCCGTCACGGTCAGCGCGTCACCCTCCCCCGGCCCCGCGCCCGCCACGTACGCCGTACCGACATCTCCGTCGACAGCCCGCGCCAACGCGGATCCCTCGGCAGGCGCTGGTCCACCGGAGGCCGTCAGCACCAGCTCGGACCCGTCCGTGACCTGAACCGATAGCTCTCTAACAACCAACCAGTTGGACGCATTAGCGGCCGAGGCCCGGTAGCGCACGTACCGCGCCTTCGTCCCGGCCGGAGCCGTCGCGCGGACCTCGGCGGACGTCGCGCGGGCCAGCTCGGTCCACGTCTCGCCGTCCGCCGACCACTCCAGCGCCCCGGACTGGATGAAGTCGTCCGGGCTCCCGTCCTTGCCCATCAGTACGGCGATCGCGCCGATCTCCCGCGGCGCACCGAGGTCGACCCGGATCTCGTCGTTCGCCGCCGGAGCGCGGTTGCTCCAGTAGAACGTCGACTCGTCGCCGTCGACCATCCGGGCCGGCCCGTTCTCCGCGTACGTCGGGATGCTCGCCGTCGCCGTCCGCCGCGGCACCAGTCCCATCCACTCGTCGTGCACCTGCCCGGCCCGCGCCAGGAACGTGTCAACCACGCCCTCGCCGATCCGCGGGTAGGTCCCGGAGTGCGGCTCCCGGACGTCCCGGATCGCTTTCGCCTGACCAGTCAACTTGTCGACTTGCTGACGCTTCGCCCAGGCCGTCGCGCCGTCACCGTCGTCGATCGCGGCCAGCAGCGCGAGGGACTGCTCGAGCGCTTGTCCCCACAGCACCGTCGCATCCAGCCACGCCTTCGCCTCGTCGCCGAACGCCGGGTCGATCACCCCGGCACGGATCTGCGCGGGGGCCCGCGTCACGGCCTGGAAGTAAGGCCGCAGCTTCCGGATCGCCCTCTCCCCGGCCGTGGCGCCGCCCTTCGCGTCGTCCCCGTACGCCGTCCAGAACGCGTCGATCCGCGCGGCCAGCTCCGGCGCGGACTCCGGGTGCAGCGTCGTGTCGTACGTGTTCAGGTCCGCGAACACCTTCAGCGCCTCGATCGTCCGCCGATCCCCGCCGGCCCGCTCGGAGAGAGCGCGTTCCCAGGCCGCTCGCTCGTCGTACGTCGACGGCTTCCAGCCCAGCTCGGCGAACGCGGAGAGCGCGATCTTGCTGACCGCGGCCTGGTTCATCGGGTTCGAGATCACGCCGACGACATGGTCGGCGATGCCTCGTTCGCGGCCGCTGTAGTCGGCCAGCAGCAACCGCCCGGCCGCGTAGTCGTTGACCGGGTAGTTGTCCCAGATCAGGATGTCGTGGCCGAACACCGCCTTCGCCTGGGCGGCCTGCGCGGCGGTAATCGTCTTCGGGACCACACCGATCCCCGTCCAGTGCACGACGACGGCCGCGTCCAGCTGCTCGCGCAGCGCCTTCTTGTACGGCGTCTCGGAGACGTTGTAGTACTCGGTCGGCACCATCTGCAGCGGGGCGACTCCCGGCTTCGTCGCGACCCACTCGCGCTGGATGCGGTTCAGCAGCTCACTCTGCGCCTGACCCGCCGCGCCGCCACCCGTGCCGTACTTGGCGCGGTCGGCGTCGCAGTGCCAGGTGTTGTAGTCGATGTCGTCGAGCGGGACGTTGAACGACCGCGCCCCCAGTGCGTACAGCGCCTCGAACTTCGCGACCAGCGCCTGGTAGTCGGCGTCGGCGGTGTAGCAGATCGACAGGCCTGGCGAGAGCGCGAAGGTGAAGTCGACCTTGTTGCCCCGGGCCCGGTTCACCAACTCCCCCAGCTTGGCGAGCTTGTCCGCCGGGTACGGATCGCGCCACTGCTCACGGTGGTACGGGTCGTCCTTCGGCGCGTACTCGTAGGTGTTCATCCGGTGCGCCCCGAGGTAGTCCAGGTGGTCGAGCCGATCGGCGTGCGACCACGGCGTCCCGTAGAACCCCTCGATCGACCCGCGGTACCGCATGGTCGGCCAGTCCCGGATCTCGATCCCGGCCAGCTGCCGTCCGTACGCCGAGTGCCCGGCGACGACGGTCGCGGGCTGACCGCCGGCGAGCTCGTCCGCTGCCGTGCGCTGACCGGGCACCAACTGGTCCAGGGCGCGTGCGGCATAGTACGTCCCGTCCTTGTCCACACCGGCGAGCACGACGTGGTGACGTCCACGATGGGTGCCCACAGCAACGACATACCCCTCGGCCGGGAGCCCGGCCGGCGAGGCGACGTCGAGGTCCTCCAACGCACGGTCGTTGCCGCCGAGCCAGACGGTGACATCGGTCCGCGGATCCGCGCCGTCGGTGACCCGAATCGTGCGGACGCCCGCACGCTCGAGCGTCGCGCGGACGACCCGTTCGGCATCGGCGTCGGTGGTCGGACCCCGAACCAGCCCGACGGTCCGGCCGAGCTCGAAGCCGTCCCGGCGCGGGGTGGTCTGCTGAGGCTCGGGGTTCACCGACGCCTTGCCGGAGCTGATGGTCGCCACCGCGCCGGGAGACGTCCGGCCGGGAGGCGTCCGGCCGGCTTGGGCGGACAGAGCGAAGGGCTGGACGGCGAGTGCGAGCGCGGCGGCAACTGCCATCGCTGGGCCGAATCGGCGCATGAGCAACTCCTCGGGGCGGAAGGTGTGCGCTCTCAGTCATTCATTGCGCACAAGTGCTCGTCAAGAGCCCGTGCTGCCCAGATCCGGACACTTCAACCGGCCGATCAGTCGCGGAGGCCGATGGCGTCCACCGGTCGATGGCGTAGCACCCGACGCGTGGGCAGCATGATCGAGAGCAGCCCGAGCAGCACCACTCCACCCGCGGTGAGCGCGGTGGTGACCGGCGAGAACGCCGGGATCACCTTCGCCCCCTCGCTCAGCCCGACCGTGACGCCCACCATCGGCGGCAGACACAGCACCGCACTGACCACGAGCGCGACACCGATCACCACGGCCGCCTCGACCAGCATCATCCGGCGGACCTGCCGCCGGCCGAGGCCGACCAGCCGGAGCAGCGCGAACTCACGCCGCCGGGCCGTCGTACTCATCACCAGGCTGTTGGCGACGTTGATCGCGACGTACCCGAAGAGCGCGGCGAGCAGGATCAGATTCGTCCACCGGTTGAGGTCCAGGCCGGCCTGCTGGGCCTCCGCCATCGTCCGGCGATCCGCGAGCACCACCCCGACGTCACCCGCGAACCGCTGGGTGAGGGCCGAAGCCAGCGCGCCCGCGTCGACGCCGGATCCGGCGCGGACGAGCACCGAGTCGTCCAGCCGTGTGGACAGGTGATCGAGCAGTACGTCGCGCGGCAAGGTCACATCACCGAAGCCCATGCCGTTGTGGTAGATCGCCACGACCTCAGGTGTCAGCCGCGTACCGTCCCCGAGGAACAGCTCGACCTGGCGCCCCAGCCCGGTCCGGGTCTGCTGCGCCGCAGACTCGCTCAGCGCGACGGTCCCCGGCCCCTCGAGCCGCCCGAGGTCGCCGTGACGAACGTCCAGGTCGAGCGTGCTCGCCAGATTCGTCGCGTCCACGCCCTGCGCAGGGAAGCCCAGCACGGACTGCGCCGCATCGTCACCGAGGTCGGTGTACCTGATCGTCGCGGGCCCTCTGGTCACCGCCGTCGCGGTCTGTACGCCGGGCACCGCGCGGATCTCGTCGACCAGGCCGGGCGAGAGTCCCGCCCCCGCGCCGGCCACGACGAGATCGGCCACCACGCCCTGGTCGGCCTGCCGGCCGGCCTCCTTCACCTGCGCGGCACCGACCGAGACCTGGACCACCATGATCGTGATCGCCAGCACGAGCGGTACGACGGCGCCGGCCACCCGCCGCGAGTTCTGGGTGAGATTGGCCGCGGCCAGGTAGCCCGACGCACCGCCGGAACGCCGCAGGACCGGACCGACGAGCGTGAGTGCGCCCTGCACGATCCGCGGCCCGAGCAGCGCCACGGCGATCACCAGGACAAGCGACGAGGTCGCCGCGACGATCGTGCCGACCTCACCGGCGACGAACACCGGAACCGCGCACATCACCAGGCCGCCGCCCAGCAGGACGAGCCCGATCAGGGTCCGGACCGGACCGAGCTGCGGCGTCTCGACGCTCGACTCCCCCAGCGCCTCGACCGGGCGGATCTTGACCGCGCGGCGAGCCGACATCCAGCCGGCCAGCCGGGCCGTCAGGACCGACAGCAGCACCGCGACCACGATCGGGACGGGCAGCAGCGACAGGCCGTAGTCGGCCGGGATCACGCCGATCCGGACAAAGGCCGCGCGCAGCAACCACACGAGCGCGTAGCCGAGCACCGCGCCAGGCACCGAGGCGGCGAGCGACACGATCAGGATCTCGGCGCCGATCATCCGGTGCACCTGTCGCGGTGTCGCGGCGACCGCACGGAGCAGCGCGAACTCACGCCGCCGCTGCTGGATCGACAACCCGAGCGTGCCGGCCACCACGAACATCGCGACGATCGCCGCGATGCCACCGAACGAGCCCGCCACCGCCATCAGCAGGCCGGAAGCGGCCGAGGAGTCCTGGAACTCCAGCTTGCCCCGGTCGTCGCCGGTCGCCGTGGTCACCGAGTCGCCCAGGCGCTGCTCGATCGCGTCGGCCAGGTCCGCCCGGTCGACTCCCGGCGCGGCCAGCACACCGACGGCGTACAGCTGGCTGGGTTTGCCGGACAGTTGCCTGGCCACCTCGTCGGTGAACAGGACCACCGGCTCCCGGAAGGATCCGCTCGGCGGGTCGACGATGCCGGTCAGCCGGTACGACGCCGGCCGCGACCCCACCGCGAGTCTGACCTGGTCACCGATCGCGTAGCCGCCGGCCGCCGCGGCGTCGCGGTCGAGCGCGACGTCGTACCGGCCGGTGGGCAGCGCGCCGTCCCGGACGAACAAGGGGCCGAGGGCAACGGAACTGCGGCCGTGGCCGGACGGCGTACCGCCCTCCTCGCCGCGGACCAGCGCGCCGGACTTGCCGGCGAGGGTGAGACGGAACGAGTAGTCCGGCACGGCCCGGGCGACGCCGGGGACGGCCGCGATCTCGGCGAGCCGGTTCGCGTCCAACGGGACGTGGTCGCCGAAGTCGCTGTCGGGCGATTCGGCGACGGCGAGCTTCTGGTCGGCCGCGACGACCACCGACGCGCCGGCGTACCGCTCGGGGCTGATGCCGGCCAGCAGACCGGACTGCAGCAGGAAGCCGCACGCGGACAGCAGCGCGGCACCGCAGAACAGGGCGATGAAGGCACCGGCGAAACCGGACCGGCGGGACTTGACCGTGCTCCAGGCGAAGGCGAACACGATCACCACTCCCCGAGGTGGGTCAGGTGCGCGGCGACGGTGTCGGCGGTCGGCTCGGTGAGCTCGCCGGCCAGCCTGCCGTCGGCCAGGAAGACGACCCGGTCGGCCCACGACGCGGCGATCGGGTCGTGCGTCACCATCAGGATCGTCTGGCCGAGCGAGTCGACCAAGGAACGCATCAGCTGCAGCACCTGCTTGCCGGTCCGCGAGTCGAGTGCTCCGGTCGGCTCGTCGGCGAACACCGCCTCCGGCCGGGTGATCAGCGCCCGTGCGATCGCGACCCGTTGCTGCTGACCACCGGACAGCTCGCTGGGCCGATGCGTGAGCCGGTCGGTCAGGCCGACCTCCCGCACGACCTGGGCCAGCCACGCCTCGTCCACCGGTACGCCGGAGAAGCGCAGCGGCAAGGTGAGGTTGTCGCGGACCGACAGCGACGGGATCAGGTTGTAGGCCTGGAAGACGAACCCGATCCGGGTCCGGCGCTGCACGGTCAACTGCTTCTCGTCGAGCCGGGTCAGCTCGGTGTCGCCGAGCCAGACGGTGCCGGACGTCGGCTGGTCGAGCCCGGCGGCGCAGTGCAGGAACGTGCTCTTGCCCGAGCCCGACGGTCCCATCACCGCCGTGAAACTCCCCCGCCGCAGGCCGAGCGAGACGCCGTCAAGCGCCTGCACCCGAGTCGTCCCGGTCTGGTAGGTCTTCGTCACCGAGTCCAGCGTGACCGCGTACGCCGGGGCGTCCGGCGTGACCGCGTCCGCCGGGGCGACCGCCGACGTGACCGCGTACGCCGGGGCGCCCGCCGACGTGACCGCGTCCGCCGGGGCGACCGCCGGCGTGACCGCGTCCAGCGTGGCCGAGTCCGCCGGCGTGACCGTGTCCGCCGGCGTGACCGAGTCCAGCGTGGCCGAGTCCGCCGGGGCGTCCGCGACCAGCACGGCGGTACCGCCGGCCTGCTTGTCGCGCCCTCTGCGTGCCTTGAACATGTGACCAACCTTCCGAACCGTGCGAGACGTACCAGGACGTCTCTCACGCTAGAAAGATCGGGCCGCGGGCACAGTCCAGCCAGAACCCGGCTTCGGGGTGCAGCCTGCTCTACCACCGGGTCCTTCGGTGGCCCTCAGCTCGGGTCGACGAACCAGTCCCGGCACTCGTCGAGCCCGGCGATCTCGACCTTGGGGCGCTCGACGGCGAACCAGTCCTCGCGGGTCAGCCGCAGCCGGTCCGACACGATGGGCTCGCCGTTCAGGACATCGCGCGAGATCCCGTCCGGCCGGTAGCCGAGTTTGCGGGAGACGCCCTGGGAACCGGAGTTGTCCTCGAACACCTCCGTGCGCGCCGCCACGGCGTCCAGCCCCTCGAAGGCCAGGTGCAGCAGCGCGCTCCGCGCCTCCGTGCCGTACCCCTGTCGCTGATGCGCCAAGCCGAGCCACGACCAGGTCTTCACCTCACGCAGCACCCGGAACTCGCTGCCCATCAAGCCGACCAGACCCAGCGGCATGCCGTCGCGGAAGACACCGAGCTCCAGGTCCCACTCGTCCGGGGTCCACGATCCGAGGTGGGTCCAGTGCTGCTGCACCACACCCCGCGCCCGCGCGGCCGGCTCGTCGGGCCACGCCCTCAGGAAGGGGTGCTCCCCCGGCCGGCTGATCCCGGCGGCGGCGACGTCGGCGATGTCCGACAGCTCCTCGTCGGTCGGAGGACGCAGGACGAGCCGGTCGGTCGTCAGCCGGAGATTCCGCAAGGGCCAGTGAGTGGTCAGCACGCCCGTCATCCTGTGCGCATCTCCGCGCGCTCGCAAACCTTTTAGCCGCCCGGCGTCCCTGCTCATGCCCGCCGCCGCCCCCTGTTCCTTCCGTGTTGAGGGTACAAGCGACGCGGACGAGGGGCGCCGAGTTGTCCACAGGCCCACGAGGCTCAGAGCAGGCCGGCGTGGTCCAGGGCGAGGTATGCGGCGTCGGTGCCGGTCATTGCGCCGGGGGTGCGGAGTTCGCGGCGGAGTTCGTCGACGGTGAGCTCGATCGGGACGATGTCCTCGAAGTCGTCGAGTGCCTGCGCGCTGGTCGGGCGGCAGTCGCGGGCGACGGCGACGAACTTCGGGTACGTCGAGGAGGCGGCGGACCACATCCAGCCGACCACCTCGATCGAGCCGCAGGTGTAGCCGGTCTCCTCCTGCAGCTCACGGCGGCCGGCGTCGACCGGGTCCTCGCCTGGGTCGATCAACCCGCCGGGCAGGTTCGTGACGACCTGGTCCGGGCCGGCCCGGAAGAGGCGGATGGCAACGATCCGCCCGTCGGGCGTCAACGGCAGCACGGTGATCCCGCCGGCCACGCCCGCGGTCTGCCGAGGACCGAACACGTCCCAGTCGGCCTCCCGCCCGTCGGGCAACCGGTACCGCCGAAGGTTCACGGTCAGGAATCCGTCGTAGACGTTCTTCTCGCCCAGCAGTTCCCAGGGTTTCGGGTCGCCAGGGCGAACAATGCCGTCCACCCCCGGAGTGGGGGCGGACGGCATCAGGTTCTCGTCCGTCACAGCGGCTTGTTGTCTTCCGGGTCCTCCGGCGGGGCGATCGGAGCGTCGTCATCGCCGGCGTCGTCCGTGCTGCTGCTCTCGTACGAGCCGCCGTTGACCGGCTCGGCGCCCTCGGTGTGGGCCGACGGCTCGGACGGTGCGGTGTCGGGTCGCGACTCCGACAGGATCCGGGCCAGGGTCTCTTCCGAGATGCGCTTGAACTTGCGGACCTGCGTGCGGGTCCGGTCGAGGATGGCGACCTCGATCTGGTCCGGCTCCAGCTGGCGGACGTCGCTGGAGTCGTGCCCGAGCGCGTCCACGGCGAGCCGTAGCGCGCCGGCCAGCGAGATGCCGTCGGAGTAGTGCTCCCCGACGTACTCGGCGACCTGCTCGGCCGGGCCGCCCATCACGGCGTACCCCCGCACGTCGGCGATCGAGCCGTCGTAGGTGAGCCGGTAGATCTGGTCCTCGGCGGACGTACTGCCGACCTCGGCGACCAGGATCTCGACCTCGAGCGGCTTCTCACCACCGGAGGAGAAGATCGCGCCGAGCGTCTGCGCGTACGCGTTGGCCAGGGCACGGCCGGTGACGTCGCGACGGTCGTAGGAGTACCCGCGCATGTCGGCCAGGCGCACGCCGGCGATCCGCAGGTTCTCGAACTCGTTGTACCGCCCGACGGCCGCGAAGGCCATCCGGTCGTAGATCTCGGCCACCTTGTGCAGGGCGGGCGACCGGTTCTCGGCCACGAACAGGATGCCGTCGGCGTACTGCAGCGCGATCGCGCTGCGGCCCTTGGCGATGCCCTTCCGGGCGAAGTCCGCCCGGTCCCGCATCAGCTGCTCGGGTGAGACGTAGAAAGGAGTGCTCATCGTGATCCTCTACTGGGGAGACCGGGCTCAGGAGAGCGGGGCGGCGGGGCCGTCGGGACGCTGCAGCCGCGCGCCGACCACGGTGTCGACGATCTCGCCGACCTCCGCCTCGGGCAGCCGCTGGTAGCCGTCGGCCGTGACCACGCCGATCACCGGGAAGATCCGCCGGGCCATGTCCGGCCCACCGGTCGCGGAGTCGTCGTCGGCCGCGTCGTACAGCGCCTGGATGGTCGCCGTGACGCACTCGGTCGCCGTCATCCCCTCCCGGTAGAGCTTCTTCAGCGAGCCGCGGGCGAACAGCGAGCCCGAGCCGACGCTGTGGAAGGCCTGCTCCTCGTACCGCCCACCGGTCGGGTCGTAGGAGAAGATCCGGCCACCGGACAGGTCGTGGTCGAAGCCCGCGAACAGCGGCACGACCGCGAGGCCCTGCATCGCCATCGGCAGGTTGCCCCGGATCAGCGCGCTGAGCCGGTTCGCCTTGCCGTCGAGCGACAGCGTGGTGCCCTCGAGCTTCTCGTAGTGCTCGAGCTCGACCTGGAACAGCCGCACCATCTCGATCGCGAGGCCCGCCGAGCCGGCGATCCCGACGCACGAGTACTCGTCGGCGGGGAACACCTTCTCGATGTCACGCTGGGCGATGATGTTGCCCATCGTGGCGCGCCGGTCGCCGGCCATCACGACACCACCGTCGAAGGTGGCCGCGACGATCGTCGTACCGTGCGGGACGTCTTTGGACAGGTCACCTGTCCCCAGGGACCGCCGTCCGGGCAGGAGGTCGGGCGCGTGCCCGGCCAGGAAGTCCATGAACGACGAGCCACCTGGGGTCAGGAAGGCTTCCGGCAACCGGCCGGAGGCATCGAATGTCATCTAGCGGTTCACTCCCCACCCTTTTGCACGAAGCCGCGGACGAACTCCTCCGCGTTCTCCTCGAGCACCTCGTCGATCTCGTCGAGGATCGAGTCGACGTCCTCGTCGAGCCGTTCCTTGCGCTCGGCGACGTCCTCCGACGCCTCGACCTGCTCGACCTCTTCCTCGGTGGTCGAACGCTTGGGCTGCTTGTGCTGCTGCCCACCGCCGTCTTTCGCCATGGCACACCTCCTAGAACGCCGCCTGCGGCGGCCGCCCAACCGACCCTCCGCTGTGCGCTTTCTTTGGCAAGACCCTACCCGGCTGCGCCCCCAGTAATGGTGCGAACCAGGTCACTCGCGGTGTCGCACTGGTCGAGAAGCGCTCCGACGTGCGCTTTCGTGCCCCGCAACGGATCCAGGGTCGGGATCCGCTGCAGCGATTCACGCCCCGGAAGATCGAAGATCACCGAGTCCCAGGACGCGGCCGCGACCTGCCCGGCGTACTGCTGCATGCAGCGGCCGCGGAAGTAGGCGCGGGTGTCCGTCGGCGGGTGCGAGACGGCCATCCGGATCTCCTCGTCGGTGACGATCCGTTGCATCCGGCCGGCCTTGACGAGCTTGAAGTACAGCCCCTTGTCCGGGCGCAGGTCGGCGTACTGCAGGTCGACCAGCGCCAGCTTGGAGTCGTCCCAGGCCAGGTCGTCGCGGTCGCGGTACGACTGCAGGAGCTTGAGCTTGGCGACCCAGTCGAGCTGGTCGGCCAGCAGCATCGGGTCGATCGCGAGCTGGTCGAGGACCTGCTCCCAGCGGTGCAGCACGTCCTTGGTCTGCCGGTCCGCGTCGTCGCCGTACTTGTCCTCGACGTACTTGCGGGCCTGCTCCAGGTACTCCGTCTGCAGTTGGACGGCGGTCAGCTTGCGGCCGTCCTTGAGCGTCATCAGGTGCGTGCAGGTCGGGTCGTGGCTGATCTCGTGCAGCGCGGTCACCGGCCGGTCGACGCTCAGGTCGTCGGTCAGCCAGCCGTCCTCGATCATCGACAGCACCAGCGACGTCGTCCCGACCTTCAGGTACGTCGAGATCTCGGACAGGTTCGCGTCGCCGATGATCACGTGCAGCCGCCGGTACCGGTCCGGGTTCGCGTGCGGCTCGTCGCGGGTGTTGATGATCGGCCGCTTGAGCGTCGTCTCCAGGCCGACCTCGACCTCGAAGTAGTCGGCCCGCTGGCTGATCTGGAAGCCGTGCCCGGCGCCGTCCTGGCCGATCCCGACGCGCCCCGCGCCGGTGACCACCTGACGGCTCACGAAGAACGGCGTCAGGTGCCGCACGATCGACGCGAACGGCGTCGACCGGCGCATCAGGTAGTTCTCGTGCGACCCGTACGACGCGCCCTTGTTGTCGGTGTTGTTCTTGTACAGGTTCAGCGGCGGCGCCCCCGGGATCTGGCGGGCCTGCCGCGCGCCCTCCATGATCACCAGCTCGCCGGCCTTGTCCCACACCACGACGTCGCGCGGGTTCGTGCACTCCGGCGCGGAGTACTCCGGGTGGGCGTGGTCGACGTACAGCCGGGCGCCGTTGGTGAGGATGACGTTGGCCAGGCCGGTCTCCTCGTCGGTGAGCTGGCTGGAGTCGGCCACCTCCCGGCTCAGGTCGAAGCCGCGCGCGTCCCGCAGCGGGTGCTCCTCGTCGAAGTCCCACCGGGTCTTGCGCGCCAACGGCTGCGTCTGCGCGTAGCCGTTCACCACCTGGCTCGAGGTCAGCATCGGGTTGGCCCCGGGCTGGCCGGGCACCGAGATCCCGAACTCGGTCTCGGTCCCCATGATCCGCCGCACACTCATGTTCACGAGCCTACGCGGTCCGGCCGACCAAAGCCGCCGTACGAGCCGGTGCCCGCGTCACCGAGGTCCGTGGACGGCCGCTTCCAGCAGGATGTCGAGCACTTCCTGGGACGTGTTCAGCCGGCTGATCTCGGCGGCGACGCGAGCCCGCTCGGCCTGCAGACCGTCCACCATGCCAGGGCAGCCGGACAGGACCGGCCGGGCCGGATCGCCGTGCACGCACTGCAACAGCCCGGCGATCGTCGCGGTCGGAAGGCCCGCGGCCAGCAGGTTCTTGATGTGGCCGACGACGGCCGGCGCCTGGTCGTCGTACTGGCGGTAGCCGTTGGTGCCGCGGGCCGACTCGAGCAGGCCCTGCTGTTCGTAGTACCGGATCATCCTGCGGCTCACGCCGGTCCGGCTCGACAGTTCACCGATCAGCATCTGGGCCTCTCTCGTCTTGACCTTCACACCGGTGTCACGGCCTACGGTCCTGATGACAGATGACAACACGGTCGAGGGAGCAGACATGCCGGGCGTTGTGGTGATCGGTGCGGGGCCGGGGATCGGGCAGGCGGTCGGGCGCCGGTTCGCGCGGGAAAGACTGCCGGTGGCGTTGATCTCCCGGCGGCTGGTTGACGTGGAAGGAACGCTGGCGCTGGCCGCCGACAGTACCGACGAGGCCGCGTTGACGTCCGCGCTGGACAAGGCCGTCGCCGAGCACGGGACGCCTGACGTGGTGGTCTACAACGCGGCGAAGATCGCCGCGGACCGGATCGGCGACCTGACCCTGCGCGAACACCAGGACGCCTGGGCGGTCAACGTCGGCGGCGCGATCACCGCGGCCGCCCATCTCGCGCCGGCCATGATCACGAACGGTGGTGGCTCGTTCCTGATCACCGGCGGCATGCCCGAGACCAAGCCGGACTACGTGAGCCTCTCGCTCGGCAAGGCCGGCGTCAGGGCGCTCGTGAGCCTGCTGGACCAGACGTACGGCGCAGGCGGTCTCCACGCCGCCACGGTGACCGTCTACGGCTCGGTGGCACCCGGTACGGCGTTCGACCCGGACGCCATCGCCGAGGAGTACTGGGCGCTGCACCGGCAGCCGCGGGACGAGTGGATCCACGAACTGGACTACACCGGCTCCGTGTGAGACTGCGGGCATGGACGAACTCGTGGCCCTGGTGGACGCCGACGGCGTGGTCTGCGGCTCCGCGCCGCGGTCGGTGATGCGGCGCGACAACCTGCGGCACTCGGCGACCGGCGTACTGGTGCGCAACTCGGCCGGTGACGTGTACGTCCACCGCCGGACGCCGACCAAGGACGTCTTCCCCGCGCACTACGACTTCATGGCCGGCGGGGTGATCGCGGCCGGCGAGCACCCGTACGACGCGGTGGTGCGCGAGCTGGCCGAGGAGCTCGGGATCAGCGGCGTACCGCTGGAGAAGCTGCCCGAGGGCGACTACGCCGACGAGTCCACCGACTACCACGCCTACCTCTACGCGTGCCGCTGGGACGGACCGGTCCGGCACCAGCCGGAGGAGGTCGAGTGGGGAGCCTGGATGCCGCTGCCTGAGCTGATCGCTCGCCTCGACGATCCGGCCTGGATCTTCGTCCCCGACTCGTCCGCGCTGCTCGGCGACTACCTGCGGACGCTGTAGGCAACCTTTTCGGGGCCGGGCGGTCATTACCCGGTGTGAACATCATCGTGATCGACGAGACGGAGTACCCGATGGCTGCCGGGCCACCTGGGGACAGCGTGCTCTGGGACCGGCTGCGCGACGGCGACCGGGAGGCGCTCGGCCTCCTGTTCGACCGGTACGCCGACGACGTGCACGCGTTCGCTTTCCGGCGTACGGCGTCGTGGGCGGCGGCCGAGGACGTCGTGCAGACGACGTTCCTCAGCACCTGGCGACGGTTCGAGCGGAACCCACCAGGCCCGCTGACGGCGCCGTCGGCCCGTGGCTGGCTGCTGGTCGTCGCGGCGAACGAATGCCGGACGCTGCACCGCACGGCCCGCCGGTTGCGCGGCCTGGTCGAACGGCTGCCCGAGCCGTCGAACCAGCCGGACCACGCGGCCGCTGTCGCCAAGCGGCTCGACGACGAGCGCCAGATGTCCGCCGTACGCCGGGCGCTGGCCAAGCTCCCCCGGCACGAGCAAGAGACGCTCGAGCTCGTGGTCTGGGCCGGCCTCACCATCGCCGAGACCGCCGCGGCCCTCGGAGTTCCCGAAGGCACCGTCAAGGCTCGCCTCCACCGCACCCGCCGCCGTTTCCCCGACCTGCTGTCCCGGGTCGCCCTCACCGAGGAGTTGTGATGACCACCAAGCTCGATCCCCCGCACGTGCCGCCGCTGAGCCCGTCGCAGCGCGACGGCCTGCGCCGCCGCGTCATGACGGCCGTCGACCCCATGCCCCGCAGCACAGGTCAGCGCCGCTGGGCAGCTCCGGCGATCGCCGTCGCGGCCGTCGGCGCCGTCGTCGCCGGGACGCTCGTGATCGGCAGCCAGTTCGACGGGTCAGGAGTCCAGCCGGCCGCCGGACCGTCCACGCCCGCCTCCACGCCGTCCGCCAGTACGCCGACGGCGCCCAGGGCGGCCTGGCTCCCGAAGGTCGACCTGGGCCCGGTCAGTCCGGCCGAGGCCGCCCGCGCCGCCAACGCCTGCAAGCTGCCCGGCGCCCAGCGGGTCGACGCACTCTGGAGTCGTCGGGTCGCCATCCCAGGCGGCACCGGACCCGCGTCCGGCGTGGTGGTGCTGACGAAGAGCACACCCGGCCAGCCCGGCGGAACGTACGACCTGGGCATCTTCACCTGCTTCGCCGGCAGCGCCGGCGCGGCTGTTCACGACACGGAGTGGAAGAAGCAGACGTCGCCGGGCAATCCGGCGGTCATCCTCAGCGGCATGGGAGACGTCGGCGGCACCGGGGACCGCAAGCCGGCCTCCGCGAGCTACGAGAACATCCTCCGGGTCGACCCGCGAATCGCCCGGATCGAGTCCCGCTTCGTCTGGGCCAAGGGCCAGGGCAAGTGGACCCAGGGCGCTGTCGCCGGTGGGTTCGCCTACACACACAGCACCGCGCTCATCCCGCCCGGCCAGTACCAGCCCACCCCGGACGGCAAGAGCGACCTCCACCAGCAGTACCGCGCGTACGACGCAGCCGGCAAACCAGTCCCGATCAACCCCTGACCCACAGCCCCGCGGCGCCCGCCGAGCGCGTGCGTCGCGGCGCTCCGGGCACGTGCGCCGTGGCACTCGCCCGGCTGCCCTTCCAAGTAGTCAACACCGAGCCCGTCCTCCTCCGGAGCGGCGGGGCTTCGCGGACGCCGTACGAGTCAGCGATTGACGAAGCGACCAACCGCTCGCGCGAGGTTCACCCCGACCAGCCCGCCCCAGCAGATGATGACCGCGATCGTGCCCTCCTGGTTGGCCGCGATCGCGGTGATCGGGATCCCGGCGACCACCGAGACGATCGCCAGGGCGAGCCCGCCGGGATCGTTCTCGCCCTTGGTGGGAGCGGGCCGCGGCTGAACCGGCTGCGGCGCCTGCCCGTACCGGGCGACGGCCTGCTGGTCGAGCTTGTCCAGGAACCCCTCGATGATCTCGGGTTCGTACTCCGCCCCCAGGTCCTGCCGCGCGGCCACCGCAGCCCGCAGGTCCTTGCGCATCTCGTCCGTCGCCATACGCCGACCGTACGGCGACCGGCCCCGCCCGGGAATCGGGGGAAACCCCGGCCGACCCCTTTGCGACAACCAGGGACCGAGGTGGTGCCAGCACCCTTGCCCGCGGCGATCACCCCGGACGTCATCGCCGACGTGCAGGCGGGTGCTGAGCTAGCGGCGGCGGCCCAGGACGCGGGCGAAGTTGATGGCGACCATGCCGGCCCAGCTCACCACGAGTCCGGGGAAGCCGAGCAACTGGGCGGAGACCGCCGTGATCGGGATCGCGACCCCCAGCGACACGATGGCCAGCGCCAGGCCGCCCGGGTCGCGCTCGCGGCTGGGGTGCTCAGGCGGTGGTGGTTGCCGGACCGGTTCGGGGAAACCGCCGCGCAACTGGGCGTGGCGGGCGTCCAGCCGTTCCAGGAAGCTGTCGATGATCGCGTCTTCGTACTCCGGCCCGAGTTCCTGTCGCGCGGCGGCCGCCGCCCGCAGATCCTTCCGGATGTCATCCGTCGCCATACGGATCATGGTAAGACCGGTGCCGGTCGTACCAGCGAAATCCGCACCAGACGCACCACCGCCCCGACGCCGGCGGCATCGGGGCGGTGAACGGTCCTGCGTGCTACAGGTACTGCCCCGTGTTGGTCGCCGTGTCGATCGACCGGCCCGGCTCGGTGCCCTGCTTGCCGGAGATGAGCGTGCGGATGTAGACGATCCGCTCGCCCTTCTTGCCGGAGATCCGGGCCCAGTCGTCCGGGTTGGTCGTGTTCGGCAGGTCCTCGTTCTCCTTGAACTCGTCGACACAGGCCTGCAGCAGGTGCTGCACCCGCAGACCCTTCTGCTGGTCGTCGAGGAACGCCTTGATGGCCATCTTCTTGGCCCGGTCGACGATGTTCTGGATCATCGCGCCGGAGTTGAAGTCCTTGAAGTACAGGACCTCCTTGTCACCGTTGGCGTAGGTGACCTCGAGGAACCGGTTCTCGTCGGCCTCGGTGTACATCCGCTCGACGGTGCGCTGGATCATCCCGCTCACGCACTCGCCCCGGTCCCCGCCGAACTCGCTCAGGTCCTCGGGGTGCAGCGGCAGCGTGGTGGTCAGGTACTTCGAGAAGATGTCCCGCGCCGCCTCGGCGTCCGGACGCTCGATCTTGATCTTCACGTCCAGCCGGCCCGGCCGCAGGATCGCCGGGTCGATCATGTCCTCGCGGTTCGACGCTCCGATGACCAGCACGTTCTCCAGGCCCTCGACGCCGTCGATCTCGCTCAGCAACTGCGGGACGATCGTGTTCTCCACGTCGGAGGACACCCCCGACCCACGGGTCCGGAACAGCGAGTCCATCTCGTCGAAGAACACGATGACGGGCATGCCCTCGGAGGCCTTCTCACGAGCCCGCTGGAAGACCAGGCGGATGTGCCGCTCGGTCTCGCCGACGTACTTGTTCAGCAGCTCGGGACCCTTGATGTTGAGGAAGAACGACCTGCCCTCGACACCGGTCCGCTCGGCCACCTTCTTGGCCAGCGAGTTCGCGACCGCCTTGGCGATCAGCGTCTTGCCGCAGCCGGGCGGCCCGTACAGCAGGACACCCTTCGGCGGCTTCAGCTCGTGCTCCAGGAACAGGTCCTTGTGCAGGTACGGCATCTCGACCGCGTCCCGGATCTGCTCGATCTGGCCGAACAGGCCACCGATCTGCGTGTAGTCGATGTCCGGGACCTCTTCGAGCACCAGCTCCTCGACCTCGGACTTCGGGATCTTCTCGTACACATAGCCGGAGCGCGGCTCCAGCAGCAACGAGTCGCCGGCGCGCAGCGGCTGGTCGAGCAGCGGCGACGCGAGCCGGACGATGCGTTCCTCGTCGGCCTGCGCGATCACCAGCGCCCGCTCGCCGTCGGCCAGCAGCTCCTTCAGCATCACCACGTCGCCGACGACCTCGAAGTCGCAGGCCTCGACCACGTTCAGCGCCTCGTTCAGCATCAGTTCCTGGCCGAGCTTGAGCGCGTCCAGGTCGACTGACGGGCTCGCCGCGACCCGGAGCTTGCGGCCTCCGGTGAACACGTCCAGCGTGTCGTCGTCGTTGCGGCCGAGGAAGGTCCCGAAACCGGACGGCGGTTGCGCCAGCCGGTCGACCTCCTCCTTCAAAGCGATGATCTTCTCTCGGGCCTCGCGCAGCGTGTCCGCCAACCGCTCGTTCTGCGCGGTCACGCTCGCCAAGGACGCCTGGGTTTCGGACAGCCTGCTCTCGAGCGACCGGCTGTCAGCCGGGTGCTCCAGCAACCGACGCCGCAACGCTGCGACCTCGGCCTCCAGGTAACGGACCTGGTTACGCAGCTCTGCCGCGGTAGGACTCTCGTCTCCAGCCACGATCATCACCTCACCATGTGGGGCTCGACCCTATGGACCTTACCCAGAAAACCTCGCCGGGCAAGCTGAATCCCATCACGTGTCGGTTGCGGATAGAACCGTTGCCTGGTCGAGCCTGTTGCGCCTTAATACAGCACGGCACGGACAGTTTGGCGCGACGTCAGGGCGTGTCCTGCGCCGATTCGGATCTGCGCGGTCCGGAGTAGTCGTCGCCGTAGGCTCCCGGCGCCGGCCGGCGCTTCTTCATCGGGGCCTGTACGCCGGGCGCCATCCGCCGCGCGGTGACCAGGAACGCGGTGTGCCCCTGCATCCGGTGGCCCGGCCGGACGGCCAGTCCTTCGACGTGCCAGTCGCGCACCAGCGACTCCCAGGCCCGCGGCTCGGTGAACTCGCCGTGCGCCCGCAGCGTCTCGACGAAACGGCTCAGCTGGGTCGTGGTGGCGACGTACGCGCAGAACACCCCGCCCGGGGCCAGGGCACCCGCGACGGCGTCGACGCACTCCCAGGGGGCCAGCATGTCCAGTACGACGCGGTCGACCTCGGTCTCGTCGAGCTTCTCGACCAGGTCGCCGACCTCGAGCCGCCAGGCCGGGTGCTCGGCGCCGAAGAAGCCGGTCACGTTCTTGCGAGCGACCTCGGCGAAGTCCTCGCGGCGCTCGAACGAGATCACCTCGCCGTGGATCCCGACCGCCCGCAGCAGCGCGGTGGTCAGCGCGCCGGAACCGGCGCCGGCCTCGACCACCTTCGCGCCCGGGAAGATGTCGGCCATCGTCACGATCTGCGCGGTGTCCTTGGGATAGATCACCTGCGCGCCGCGCGGCATCGACACCGAGTAGTCGGCCATCAGCGGCCGCAGCGCCAGGTACTCCACGCCGCCCTTGGAGCGGACCGTCACCGCGTCCGGACCGTCGATCAGCGCGTCGTGCTCGATCCCGCCCTTGGTGGTGTGGAACGTCTTCCCACGCTCCAGGAACACCGAGTGCCGCCGGCCCTTGGAGTCGGACAACGTGATCCACTCCCCCGGCTGCAACGGCCCATGATGAACCCCGGAAAACGCCGCATCAGGAAAATCACGCAGATCAGACATAAGGCCGCTACCTTACTTTCCCGTCCGGAGCGGCCGCTCAGCGCCTCCGGAACGCGCGTTCGACGTCCGCGGTCGCCAGTACGCCGTACACCTGGCCCTGGGTGTCCAGGACGAGGTACTCCGACGCGGGGTTCTTGCGGAGGGTCGCGAGGATCTCCTCGCCGGTGTCGTTGACGCCGATGATGTGGCCCGCGCCGATCCGGGTGGCGACCTCGCCGACCGTGGTCCACGGGCGCTGGTTGGGGGCGACCGCGGTGACGGCGGCCTCCTGGACCAGGGCGTGCGGCTTGCCGTCGCCGTCGATGACCACGACGGCACCCGCCTGGCCCTGCGCGGCGAGCCGGACGGCCTCGGAGATCGGCGTACTGGCATGGACGGCGACCGCGCGACGGGCCAGCGAACGGACCTGGAGCGCGGGCAGCTTCTGCTTGAGGCGCGCCTGCATCAGCGACGCCGTCGAGCCCATCCACAGGAAGAACCCGACCGCCAGCGCGATCACGAAGTCGATCACCGTCGGATCGCGGTCGAACACCTCTTCCAGGATCACCGGCGCGGCCAGGACCGCGATCGCGATGATCCGGCCGGCCCACGCCGCCACGATCGTGCCGGTGTGCATGTTGCCGGTCGCCTTCCAGACCGCGGCCCGCAGCACCCAGCCACCGTCCAGCGGCAGACCGGGCAGCAGGTTGGTCACCCCGACGATCAGGTTCGCCACCGCGAGCTGCATCACCACGGCGTACGCGACGCCCTCGTCGAGCGCGCGCGAACCGGCGTACGCGAGACCGCCGACCAGCAGCGAGGCGATCGGCCCGACGACCGAGATCGCGAACTCCTCCAGCGGCGACTTGCGCTCACCCTCGATGTGCGTGCCGGCCGCGAAGAAGCCGAGGTTGATCTCGGTCACCGAGATCTTGAACCGCAACGCCATCAGCGCGTGCGCCAGCTCGTGCAGCAGCACCGACAGCGTGAACGCGACCACGAACGCGAACGACGCGAAGTACCGCCAGCCGCCGGACAGGTACGGGAACTGCTGCGCGATGATCGCCGAGAAGCCCAGCGCCAGCAGGATCGCGACCGGCAGCCAGGTGAACCGCATGGTCAGCTGGATCCCGCGGACACGACCGAGCACCCAGGTACCGGGCGGCGGCGCGGCCGGCTGGGCGGGGTTCTGAGGTTCACGCGGCTCTGACATCGGCACAAACCTACTGGGCCACCGGTAACTCCGCGCTACACACCCACGGTGAGCCGGGCCCGGTAGCCCGCGCCGACGCTCCCGCTGACCGTGGCGAGCTGGTGCTCGGCGCCGTCGTCGCGGAACACGTTGTCGTTCTCGAGCGAGGTCCGGGACATGTTCTGGGTGCTTCCGTCGTACCCGCTGGTGGCGTAGACCGCGGTGCAGGCGTCCTCCGGCAGGGCCAGCTGGGAGGTCGCGCTGATCTTGCCGGCGGCGGTCGCCTCGGTCAGCGATGCGTAGACCTCGAAGTGGATGTGTGGCCAGCGTCCGTCGTACGCCGCGGGGAAGATCGTGGTGAACGTGACCTTGCCGTTGGCGTCGGCGGCCTGGACGCCGCGCAGGTAGTTCTCGTTCTCCGCTCCGTCGGAGTAGAGCGAGTAGCGGCCCTGGGCGTCGCAGTGCCAGAGGTAGACGGCGGCGCCCGCGAGCGGGGCGCACTGGTCGGCGTTTTGGATGGTGAGCTCGACGGTCAGCGGTACGCCGGTTGCTACGCCCGATGCGGAGCCGAACGACTTGGTGAGGTCGCTGCGGACGATGCCGGACTCGGTGAGGACGTTGGGGCCGTTGGAGCCGTCGCCCGGGTAGGGGCCGGCTGTCTCCTCGGGGATCTCGTCGACGCAGTCTGCTGTGGTTGTCGGGCTGCTGGTTGTTGGGGTGCTGGTTGTTGGGGTGGTGCTGGTGGTCGTCGTACCGGTGCTGCTGCTGTCGTCGGTCGCGCAGCCGGTGACGACGGCGAGTCCGGCGCCGGCCAGCAGGCGGAGGACGTTGCGGCGGCGGAGTGTGCCGAGGTCGTGGACCAGTCCCAGGTCGTGTTCGTGCGGTGTCATCGTGTGCCCCTTGCCGTCGCTTGAGGTCTCCAGCGTGCCGAGCGGAACCGATGGTTCGCCGAAAGTCCGCTGGGAGCTTGCTGTGAACCCGTTGTCCACAGCTGGTCGCGGTGCGCGCGCGGGATGTCGGTGGCAGCGCCTAGGGTTTTGGCATGAGCGTCGCAGCAGTCGTGCACAGAGGCAGCCACCCGAACGGTGCGCTGTCCCCCTCCCGCGCGGCCGACTTCATGAGCTGCCCGCTGAAGTACCGCTTCCGCGTCGTCGACCGCCTGCCGGAGAAGCCCTCGTCCGCCGCCGTCCGCGGGACGGTCGTGCACGCCGTACTGGAGCGTTTGTACGACCTGCCCCGCGGTCAGCGCACGCTGGAGCAAGCCGCCGGCATGCTGGAGCCCGAGTGGCAACGCGTCCTCGAAGCTGAGCCCGAGGTCGCCGAGCTGTTCGCCGACGACGCCGAGGGCGAGGAGCTTGCCGCGTGGCTGGCCGAGGCGCACAAGCTGCTCGGCAAGTACTTCACCCTTGAGGACCCGAACGCCTTGGAGCCCGCCGAGCGCGAGCTGTACGTCGAGACCGAGCTCGACTCCGGCCTGACCCTGCGTGGGTACGTCGACCGCCTGGACGTCGCGCCCACGGGCGAGATCCGCGTCGTCGACTACAAGACCGGCCGGTCGCCGTCGGAGTTCTTCGAGGCGAAGGCCCTCTTCCAGATGAAGTTCTACGCACTGGTCCTGTGGCGCCTGCGCGGCGTCGTCCCGTCGATGCTCCAACTCGTGTACCTCGGCAACGGCGAGATCGTCCGGTACGAGCCCGACGAGGCCGACCTCCGAGCCTGCGAACGCAAGGTCGGCGCCCTGTGGGACGCCATCACCCGAGCCCTCGAATCCGGCGACTGGCGCCCGAGCCCCGGCCCACTCTGCGCATGGTGCGACTACAAACCCTTCTGCCCCGCCTGGGACGGCACACCCCCACCCCTCCCCACCCGCACCGTCGAAGAAGTCGCCGAACAATCTGCAGGCGTGGACTTGGTCGACGTCGACGGCTGACCGATCTCGCCCAACTCCTGTCGGTGGTGGCGTTCACGGCCGACGGTTCCCGCCCAACCCCGGTTGGCGGTTGGCGTGGGCTCGCCCACCCGCCCACCGCTGCGGGACGTGGTGGATGCGCTGACCCCGGGGCGGTGATCACGGCCGACGGATTCCGCCCAGCCCCGGTCGGTGGTTGGCGTGGACTCGCCCACCCGCCCACTTCTGTGGAGCGTGGTGCACGCGCTGACGCCGGGGCGGCGATCACCGCCGATGGATTCCACCCAACACCGGCTCGGCTACGCGTCGTCCCATTCCCGAATTTCGACCGGGCGGCGCCGTGACGACAACGCTCTGAACAGGCGCCGGATCAGCAGGCCGAGAAGGTAGATCGCGACAGCGACCAAGAGCGCGTCAACCCACGAGAACTCGAACACTTCGGCCTCCTTGACGATCCCCCGAGTCATGACGGTAGCAACTTCTGTTGCGATCCGGAGCGATCGACTGATCCAGGCGTGCACCACAGGCGGGCTGTCGGCGATGCTGGGGGGATGGAGTACGTGTCCAGAGTGCCGCGGTCGCCGCTGGACGGGGTGATCGACGATCTCTACTACCTGGAAGGGACGCCGCCGTACGCCCGGCTGATGCTGCCGCCGAGTCCTTCGGCGTTGCTCATCGTCAATCTGGGGGAACCGTTCCGGATTCGGGGTGGGACCGAGCTCGAGATGGCCGAGTACGCCGACGGCTGCGTGCTCACGACGCCGACCCGCGCGGTGGAGTTCAGTTATCCGTTCCGGACCCGGTCCGTCGGGGTGCACTTCAAGCCGTGGGGGCCGGCGGCGTTTCTGCCGATGCCTGCGGCGGAGCTGTGTAATCGGCCGGTGACGATCGAGCAGGTTTGGGGGCGGCCGGCCGTGGCCGAGTTGCGCGACCGGCTGGCGACGGCGGGCGGACCGCACGAGATGCTGACGCTGCTCGAGGAGGAGCTGGTACGACGGCTGCGTGAGACCGCCGGGATGGAGCTTGTCCGGCGTACGGGCGGTGTCATCGCGGCGACCGGCGGTGCGGTGTCGATCGGCGACCTGAGCGTGGCGGCCGGTGTCAGCACGACTCATCTGGCGCAGCGGTTCAAGGAGCTCGTCGGCGTCACGCCGAAGCGGCTGGCCCGCAGTTACCGCTTCACCACCACCGTGCTCGCGATCGACCCGGCCGAACCGGTCGACTGGAGCGACGTCGCCGCTCGGGCGGGCTACTTCGACCAGGCCCACTTCGGTCACGAGTTCCGGGCGTTCACCGGGCTCACGCCGACCCGGTACGTCGAAGTGCGGCGGCGGTTCCTGCGCGAGCACCCGGGCCACACGCTGGACAGCTGGCCGCTGCCGGCCGATTGATTTCTTACAAGAAGGACGGGGTCGTGCGCCGCTACATTCGGGCCACCTCGAACAGAAGGAGACTCCCGTGGGCACGGTGGTCATGTACAGCTCGGTGTCGGTGGACGGTTTCGTCGCGGACGAGAACGACCAGCCCGGACCGCTCTTCGACTGGCTGACCAGTGGCGACGTCCCGCTGGACGAGAGCGGCGTGGTCAAGGTGTCGCAGGTCTCCTACGACTACACCCGGGCGTACTGGGACCAGATCGGGGTGACCGTCGCCGGCCGCCGTGTCTTCGACCTGACCGACGGCTGGGACGGGAAGCCCCCGGCCGGGATCGACCACGTGGTCGTCGTGACCCACCGGCCTGCGCCCGAGGGCTGGGACCCGGAGGCGCCGTTCCACTTCGTCGACGGGGTCGAGGCGGCCGTGGCCAAGGCGCAGGAGCTCGCGGGTGACCGCATCGTCGAGATCGCCGCCGGCGACGTCGGTGGGCAGGCGCTCGCCGCGGGGCTGGTCGACGAGGTGCGGATGGACGTCGTACCGGCCGTGCTCGGCTCCGGTAAGCGGTACTTCGGCTCGGTCGACGCCCAGCACCTGCTGGAGGACCCCGACGTGATCCAGGGTGACCGGGTGCTCCACCTGCGCTACCGGGTACGCCGTTGACCGGTCCGAGCGGGTCCGCGAAGACGTCGGATTACCCTTCGCCACCTCGCCGGCGGACCCGCGGAAGTTTGTTCTGAGGTGCTGGTCACACCGGTGGAAGTGAGGTCGGTGCCACGGTGTGACGGGGGGCTCGGATACCGTCCGGGCTATGAGTCATCCGCATCCCGATCTCGGTCAGCCGCCCCGCCTTCCCGACGACGCCCTGCGCGTGGTCGCTCTCGGCGGTCTGGGTGAGATCGGCCGGAACATGACCGTGTTCGAGCACCGGGGCAAGTTGCTGGTGGTCGACTGCGGTGTGCTGTTCCCCGAGGAGCACCAGCCCGGCGTCGACGTGATCCTGCCTGATTTCGGCTGGATCCGGGACCGCCTGGACAAGATCGAGGCGATCGTTCTCACCCACGGGCACGAGGACCACATCGGTGGGGTGCCGTACCTGCTGAAGGAACGCGGCGACATCCCGGTGGTCGGCTCGAAGCTGACGCTGGCGTTCATCACCTCCAAGCTCAAGGAGCACCGGATCAAGCCGGTGACGGTGGAGGTGAAGGAGGACGAGAAGCGGCAGTTCGGGCCGTTCGAGTGCGAGTTCCTCGCGGTCAACCACTCGATCCCGGACGGCCTCGCGGTCGCGATCCGGACCAAGGCCGGCCTGGTCCTGCACACCGGCGACTTCAAGATGGACCAGTTCCCGCTCGACCGCCGGCTCACCGACCTGCGCGGGTTCGCCCGGCTCGGTGAGGAGGGCGTCGACCTGTTCATGACCGACTCGACGAACGCCGACGTCCCGGGCTTCACCACCGCCGAGAAGGACCTCGGTCCGGCGATCGACGCCGTCTTCCGTACGGCGCCCGGCCGCATCATCGTGTCCAGCTTCGCCAGCCACGTGCACCGGATCCAGCAGGTGCTGGACGCCGCGAAGGCGGGCGGCCGCAAGGTCGCGTTCGTCGGGCGCTCGATGGTGCGCAACATGGGGATCGCCCGCGACCTGGGCTACCTGAACGTGCCGAAGGGCCTGATCGTCGACCTGAAGGAGCTCGAGCAGCTGCCGGACCGCAAGGTCACGCTGGTCTGCACCGGGTCGCAGGGTGAGCCGATGGCGGCGCTGTCGCGGATGGCGAACCGCGACCACATGATCCGGATCGGCGAGGGCGACACGGTGCTGATGGCCAGCTCGCTGATCCCCGGCAACGAGAACGCGATCTACGCGGTGATCAACGGCCTGATCCGCTGGGGCGCGAACGTCGTGCACAAGGGCAACGCGAAGGTGCACGTGTCCGGGCACGCCAGCGCCGGCGAGCTGGTCTACTGCTACAACCTGGTCGAGCCGCGCAACGTGCTGCCGGTGCACGGCGAGTTCCGGCACCTGAAGGCGAACGCGGCGCTCGCGGTCAGTACCGGCGTACCGGCCGATCGCGTGATCATCGCCGAGGACGGCGTGGTCGTCGACCTGCACAAGGGCCGGGCGAGGATCACCGGCAAGGTCGAGGCCGGGTACGTGTACGTCGACGCGATGACCGTCGGTGGGGTGACCGAGGCGAACCTGAAGGACCGGCGCACGCTCGGCGAGGAGGGCGTCGTCACCGTCGTCCTGCTGGTCGACGCCCACACCGGCAAGCTGGCCGAGCCACCGGACTTCCTGGCGCGTGGATTCGTCCACGACGACACGACGTTCAAGCCGGTCATCCCGGTGATCGAGGAGGCGCTCGCCCGGGCCGCCTCCGAGGCGATCGGCGACGCGAGCCAGCTGGAGCAGCTGGTCGGCCGCGCCGTTGGCAACTGGACCTACCGCCACTGGCGCCGCCGTCCGGTCGTCATCCCGGTGGTCATCGACGCCTGATCGGAAGAACGTCCCAGCGCGCCCCGCACTCTCCGAGTGCGGGGCGCGCTGGGTGGGGGGGAAGAAGGCGGTACGCCGAGGTGCGCGCCCGCGGGGCCCGCACGAGGGCGGGTGCGCCGGGCCGGGGTTGTCCGGTGCCGAGGAACCTTCGCACGTTAGCGTTCCCCCATGACCGCGGAACCCGTTCAGCCGGCCGTTGCGATCGCCACCTTCGGGCTCGGCAGGAGCTACGGCGCCGGTGAGACCCGGATCGACGCGCTGGCCGACGTCAGCGTGCAGTTCGGGCAGGGCCGGTTCACCGCGATCATGGGACCGTCGGGGTCGGGCAAGTCCACGCTCCTGCACTGCCTGGCGGGGCTCGATCGGCCGACCAGCGGGCAGGTCTTCCTGGGTGACGTCGACCTGACCAGGCTCACCGAGAAGGCCCTCACCCACCTCAGGAGAGACCGCGTCGGGTTCGTCTTTCAGGCGTTCAACCTGGTCCCGACGCTGACCGCGCTCGAGAACATCACGCTCCCGCTCACCCTGGCCAACCGCAAGCCGGACCAGGCCTGGCTCGACCTGATCGTCGAGACGGTCGGGCTGAAGGACCGCCTGCACCACAAGCCCAGTGAGCTGTCCGGCGGGCAGCAGCAGCGCGTCGCCTGTGCCCGTGCGCTGGCTTCCCGCCCGCACGTGGTCTTCGCCGACGAACCGACCGGCAACCTCGACTCCCGCGCCTCGGCCGACGTCCTCGCGTTCCTGCACCGCTCGGTCCGTGAGTTCGGCCAGACCGTGGTGATGGTGACGCACGACCCGACCGCCGCCGCGTACGCCGACCGCGTGCTGTTCCTGGCCGACGGCCGGCTGCGCGAGGAGCTCGTCGACCCGACCGCCGAGTCCGTCCTCGACACGATGAAACGCCTGGAAACCCCCGGCACCGCCCAGGCGACCGCGAGCGCAGGCAGGCCGAGCCAGGCGAGCGACGGCACCACCCCAGACCCCCAGGCGCAGGCCGGCTGATGCTCAAGCTCGGCCTCCGGTCGGTGCTCGCGCACCGGCTGCGGTTCGTCCTGTGCACGGTCGCCGTCCTGCTCGGCATCGGTTTCGTCAGCGGCGCGATGGTCTTCAGCGACACCCTCTCCGCCGCCCTGAAGAAGAACTTCGCCGGCGCCACCGCCGACCTCACCGTCACCCCGGCCTCCCCGCTGTCCGCCGGTACGCCGACCCTCTCGATCGAGATCGCCGACCGCATCGCCGCCGTACCAGGGGTCGCTGCGGCCGACGCCCAACTGCTGGTGCCCGACGTCGAGATCCTGGCCAAGGACGGCCAACCGATCGACACCTACAGCCTGGCGACCTTCGGGACGAGCTGGCCGCACGACGAGCGGACCGCGCCGTTCAAGCTCCTCCAGGGCACCCAGCCGTGGGGCACCGAGCAGCTCACCCTCGACCGCAACACCGCCGACCGCGAGGGCTTCGAGGTCGGCCAGAAGGTCAAGGTCGTCACCCCCGCCCGCGCCGTCACGGCCACGCTGACCGGTCTCACCACCCCCGGCCTGTCCGGCACGTCGGCCGGCGCACCTCTCGTCGCCTTCGACAGCGCGACCGCCCAGCTCCTGCTCCTCGGTAAGCCCGGCTGGACCTCGATCGGCGTCGCGCTGCAGCCCGGCCAGAATCCCGACGCCGTCAGCAGCACGATCCGGACAACCATTGGCGACACCGTCGAGGTCCGCACCGCGGCCGAGGTCACGGCCGACGGCGAAAGCGCCCTGGACGACACCTTCGGCGGCCTTACCGCGGCACTGCTGCTGTTCGCCGGTCTGGCCCTGTTCGTCAGCACGTTCCTGATCGTCAACACCTTCGCGATGGTCGTCGCCCAGCGCAGCCGCGAACTCGCCCTCCTCCGCGCCGTCGGCGCCTCCGGCGGCCAGGTCACCGGCACGGTCCTCGCCGAGGCCCTCGTGATCGGCGTCATTGGCTCGACACTGGGACTCCTGCTCGGAGTGGGGGGCGCAGGCGCCATCCAGTACCTGTACCAACGCCTCGACCTGGCGATCCCGTCGGCGGCGCTCCAGGTCAGCCCCGCGACGATCATCGCGTCGTACCTCCTCGGCGTGGGCATCACCACCGCCGCGGCCTACCCCGCTGCGCGGAGAGCGGGCAAGCTCTCGCCGGTGGTCGCTCTGCGCGCCGACCCGACGATCCCGGAGCGCAGCCTGGTCGTCCGGGTCGTCATCGGCGGCTTCCTGCTGCTGATGGCAGTCCTCCTGCTCCTGATCTCGCTCACGGCCGACGGCCTGCCGGGCGCGGTCCTGGTCGGCCTCACCACCGCCCTGGTGCTGCTCGGCCTGGTCATGACGCTCCCCCTGATCAGCCGGTACGCCGTGCGCGGGCTGATGCTCCCGCTCGGCCGCCGGGCCGCCGTCGTGCTCGGCCGCCGCAACGCGGAGCGCAACCCCCGCCGTACGGCGGCCACGGCGTCGGCGTTGATGATCTCGCTCGCCCTGGTCAGCGGGCTCTTCGTGATCGCCTCGTCGGCCAAGGCCTCGGTCGACCAGGGCATCGCCGACGCGATCGGGACGTCCGAGCTGGTCGTCACCAGCGACCGCCCGTTCAGTACGGCGGTCGGCGACCAGCTCGCCACGGTGCAGGGCATCTCCGGCGTGCACCGCGTCCGCCAGTCGGCCGGCGAGGTCGACGACCGCCCGGTCACCGTCGCCGGCGTCTCCGACGGCACCCTCGACGGCCCGATCACGGCCACTGCCACCGCCGGATCGCTCGAAAGCCTCGCGCAGGGTCAGGTCGTGCTCCCCCGCAACCTCGCGAACCAGCTCGAGCTCGCGGTCGGCGAGACGTTCACCCTCACCACGAGCACCGGCAAGCACCAGCTGACCGTCGGCGCGGTCATCGCGCCGAACCACCAGGTCGACGCCGTCCTCACCAGCCTGCCGAAGTTCACCGAGCTCGGAGGCGGCGAGATCGACGCCACGCTCTACCTCGAAGTTGCCGACGGCACCGATCCGGCGACCGTCGGGCCGGCGGTCGCCCGGGCGATCCAGGACTACCCCTCGGTCGCGGTCCGCGACCAGCAGGCGTACGCCGCGGCCGAGCGTGCCCCGATCAACGGGATCCTCGGCATCGTCGGCGCGCTGCTCGGGTTCGCCGTCCTGATCGCGCTGCTCGGGGTGGTCAACACGCTCGCCCTCGGCGTCGTCGAGCGGACCCGCGAGCTCGGGCTGCTGCGCGCGATCGGGATGGACCGGCCGCAGGTCCGGCGGATGCTGCAGGTGGAGGCGGTCGCGATCGCGTTGTTCGGCGCGGTCCTCGGCCTGCTGGTCGGTGGGTTCGCCGGGGCCGCGGTGCAGCACGTGATGGCGGACGACGGGCTCGGCGTGCTCGACGTACCGGTGCTGCAGCTCGTCGCGGCCGTCGTGGTCGCGGCGGTTGTCGGCGTACTGGCTGCGATCTGGCCGTCACGCCGTGCAGCGCGGCTCGACGTCCTGCAAGCGATCGCGACCGAGTAGTAGCCGAACTGCTCCGCTGAGCGTTGTTCACCGGTAGCCTGCCGGTGTGCCGGGCAGCGTCCAGTCGATCGAGCGTGCTGCCGCAGTGCTGCGCCTGCTCGCCGCTGCCCCGAACGGCCTGGGCGTCGCGGATCTCGGCAACGCGCTCGGGCTGGCGAAGGCGACCGTGCACGGGATCGTCCGTACGCTGCACCAGGTCGGCTTCGTCGAGCAGGACCGGTCCGGCGCGCACTACCGCCTGAGCGACGCCTTCGGACGGCTCGGCGAGACCTACCTCGATCCGAACGAGCTGCGCAGCCGCGCGATCAACTGGGCCGACTCGCTGGCCTCCCGCAGCGGCGAGGTGGTCCGGGTCGGGCGGCTCGTCGAGGGCAAGGTGGTCGTCGTGCACCACGTCTTCCGGCCCGACGACAGCGACCAGGACCTGGACGTCGGTACGACGCTACCGCCGCACGCGACCGCCCTCGGCAAGGCGGTGCTCGCCTTCGACACCAGCGGCGCCGCCAAGCCGAAGACCCTGGAAGCCTTCACCACCCGGACGATCCTCGAGCCCGCCCGGCTGGCCGACGAACTGGCCGCCGTACGGGCCAAGGGCTGGGCCGGTGAGTTCGAGGAGCACACCGTCGAACTGGCCGGCATCGCCGCGCCGATCCGCGGCCTGGGCGGTCTCGTCGTCGGCGCCGTCGGCCTCACCGGCCGGATCGAGCGGATCTGCGACACCCGCCTGCGCCACCGCACCGACCTGGTCACCATGGTGCGCGCCACCGCCGAGGCCATCGGCCGCGACCTCCGAGACGACGGCTGATGGCTGAGCAGTACGTCGCGGCCGTCGACCAGGGCACCAACTCCACGCGCTGCATCCTCTTCGACCGTCGCGGCCGGCTCGTCTCGGTCGCCCAGCGCGAGCACAAGCAGTACTTCCCCAAGCCCGGCTGGGTCGAGCACGACGCCGCCGAGATCTGGCGCAACGTCACCCGCGTCGTCCCCGCCGCCGTCCGGCAGATCGGCGCGGCACCGTCCCAGATCGTTGCCATCGGCATCACCAACCAGCGCGAGACCAGCCTGCTCTGGGACCGCCGGACCGGTCAGCCGATCGGTCACGCCGTCGTCTGGCAGGACACCCGTACCAGCCGCCTGATCACCGAGCTGGCCGGCGACGAAGGCCCGGACCGCTTCGTCGACCTCTGCGGTCTCCCTCTCACCACCTACTTCTCCGCGCCCCGCCTGCGCTGGATGCTCGACCACACCCCCGGCCTGCGCGCCCGCGCCGTCGCCGGCGACGTCCTGTTCGGCACGATGGAGTCCTGGCTGATCTGGAACTTCACCGGCGGGCCGGAAGGCGGCCTGCACGTCACCGACGTCACCAACGCCAGCCGCACGATGCTGATGAACATCGAGACCCTCGAGTGGGACGACCAACTCCTCGACGCGTTCAACGTACCGCGGTCGGTCCTCCCCGAGATCCGTCCGTCCTCCGGCGTCTTCGGTACGGCGACCGCCGTGCTCCCCGGCGTACGGATCGGCGCCGCTCTCGGCGACCAGCAGGCCGCGCTGTTCGGCCAGACCTGCTTCAGCCCGGGTGAGGCGAAGTGCACGTACGGCACCGGGTCGTTCCTGCTGCTGAACACCGGCAAGGAGATCGTCCGGTCGACCCACGGCATGCTGACCACCGTCGCGTACCAGATCGGCGACCAGCCGGCGGCGTACGCGCTGGAAGGCTCGATGGCCGTCACCGGTTCGCTGGTGCAGTGGTTTCGCGACGGGCTCGGCCTGATCCACACCGCCGCCGAGATCGAGACGCTGGCCCGGACCGTCGAGGACAACGGTGGCGCGTACATCGTGCCCGCGTTCTCCGGCCTGTTCGCGCCGCACTGGCGCAGCGAGGCGCGCGGCGTGATCGCCGGGCTGACGTCGTACATCACCAAAGGCCATCTCGCCCGGGCTGTCCTGGAGGCGACCGGCTTCCAGACCCTCGAGGTCGTCGACGCGATGAACGCCGACTCCGGGATCGCGCTGAAGGCGCTCAAGGTCGACGGCGGGATGACCGCGAACAACCTGCTGATGCAGTTCCTCGCCGACCTGCTCGACGTCCGGGTGGTCCGGCCGATGGTGACCGAGACGGTCTCACTCGGTGCCGCGTACGCCGCGGGCCTGGCCGTCGGCTACTGGCCGGACCTCGAAGGCCTGCGCAGCAACTGGCACCGCGCCGGCCAGTGGCTGCCCGACATGGACCCGGACCGGCGCGCCACCGAGTACGCGAACTGGCAGGCGGCGGTCCAGCGCACCTTCGGCTGGATCCGCCCCGAGCAGCAGGACAACAGCTAGTCCTCGGCGCGCCAGATCCAGTTCTGGCGGGCGTAGCGGATCTCGAAGCCGGTCCGGAGCATGTTGTTCAGCGAGGAGTTCTGCTCGCCGTCGTCCGGTTTGCCGGTCTCCGCACTCAACCATTTCGCGCCTTCGGCCGACGCCTGCCGCGCACGGGCCGCGAGCAGCGCCGACTGCGCACCCCGTCCCCGGTACGACGGCAGCACGGCCGCGCCCGCGAACGTCGCCACCTGGTCGTGGATCGCCAGCGAGGCCGCGCCGACCATCGTGTCGCCGTCCCAGGCGCCGTACGGCGTGAAGCCGGGACGGTCGACCACGGCCGAGATCATCGGGACGAGCTTGTCGGTCGGCATCCCGAAACCGCGCATCAACGTCGTCGCCCACTCGTCGGCCTGCTCCACCGGCACCTCGCCGATCCTCAGGTCGGTGTCGGCAGACTCCACCAGCCCAGCCAGCCGCGCCAGCTTCAGCCAGGTCCCGCCGGCGGTCAGACCGGTCTTCGCGACGATCGCGTCCCAGTCGCGCGGCAGCACCGACGGCGCGAACTGCAGCGTCGCGAACCGGACGCCGTGGGTGCGGTAGAACTCGATGATCTCCTCGACCAGGTCGACCGTCACCGGCGCCCCGAAGCCGAAGCCGAGCGCCTTGCTCCAGTAGTTCGTCACGTCGTCGGGCACCGCCAGCACGACACCACCACCGATCCGGCGGCCCGCGAGCCCTAGCGACTCTGCCACCGCAGGTGAGGCCGAACTCTCGTAGCCCCACACCGCTTCCGCCTCAGCTGACTCGATCAGCTCGGCGATCCGATCCATTCACTCCTCCAGACCACATCCCCGTGACGATGTTCCGACCCGACACTATGCCGGGCGCGCAAACCCTCCGAGGTCGCGGCCACACCGTCAGCGCCCGGCCGGAACCCCGTCGGTGATCGGCGCCGCGTGCGCCTCCTCGTACCCGGCCACCGCCAGCCGGTCGAGGGCCCGCTCCAGCACCGCCGTGTCCTCCAGCGTCCGGACCTCGGTGATCTTGCCCCACCTCATCCGCAGGAACTGATGCACCACGTTCTGGTACGTCGTACCGTCGACCAGCCCGACGTCGACGGTGACCGCCGTCGCGACCCGCGTGTTCCACGGCCACCCCGCGACCAGCACGTCGTTCACCGTGAACCGGGTCTCGGGCATCAACCGGAACGCCCGCCGCCACCACGCGCGCAAGGCGTCGTGCGTGTGCCGCTCCCCCGACAACGCGTGATCGCCGTAGAACCGGTAGGTGAACTCCGGCGCCATCCCCCGCACCATCGCCTCCCAGTTGCCGGCGGTGATCTCCGCGAACGCCTTGCGGACCTGCGCCGCCACGAACCGGTGGTACATCGATCTCTCCCGTCAGTCGGTCCCGGCCAACCTACGGAAGTCAGCTCACCAACCGCTCACTGGATCCCACCGACGATCAGCGCGGTCAGGGCAGCTTCACCGCCGTCCTCACGAGCCAGCGCCTCGGCCGCTCCCAGTACGCCGACGCAGCGCAGCCGCAACGCGCCGGGCGCCAACGTCGAGTACGGCGCGAGCGCGGCCGCCATCAGCTCGACGTACCCGTCGAGCAGCTCCCGCTGGACGGCCTCCATCTCCGGAGTCCCCTTCACCGCGGCCGAGACCGCGGCCAGCTCCGGCATCTCACGGACGCACGCGAAGTACGCCGCGCTGACCACCCGCGCGATGTCGTCGACCTCCGGCGCCGCCTCCCGTACGGCGCGCTCGATCGCGGTCTTGTGCCGCTCGTCCAGCCGCCGGTACAGCTCGATCAGCAACCCCGCCCGGGTCCCGAAGTGGTCGTAGACGATCGGCCGGCTCACCCCGGCGGCCTCCGCCAGCGTGACCAGCGTCAGCCCGTCGGCGCCGCGCGTCCGGACCACGGTAACCGCGGCCTCGAGCAGCTGCTCGCGTCTGGCCTGTTTGCTCAACCGCACTGTCATGTGCCTATCCTACAAGATGTAACCTACAAAATGTAGCAAGGAGCGCACATGCACCCCGTCCTCATCCTCGGCGGCACCGGCCAGGCCGGATCCGACACCGCGCGGCAGCTGCGCCGGCAGCACCCGAACCTGCCGATCACCATCGCCGGCCGCGACCTCGGCCGCGCCCAGAAGGTCGCCGACGAGCTCGGCGGCGCGACCGCCGTGACGATCGATCTGCGCAGCCGTGGCCTCGGCCTGCCCGCCGGCCACACCTACTCGGCCGTCGTCGCCGCCTTGTGGGACTCCCACCACAACGGCCTGCACTACGCGCAGGACCATGGCGTGCCGTACCTCAGCATCTCCAGCGCCCTCGTCGACACGTCGCCGGAGATCGTCGCCGCCGCGCAGCGGCCGACCGCCGCTCCGATCCTGGTCGCCAGCCACTGGTGCGCGGGCATCGCCGTCCTGGCGACGCTCGCGGTGGCGCAGGACTTCGCCCGCGTCGACAGCGTCCGCGTCCAAGCGCTGCTGGACGAGCTGGACATCGGCGGCCCGGCCGGCGCCGCCGACCTCGAACGCTGGTCGACCGCGACCACCGCCGGACTCGTCCGCCGCGACGGCACCTTCCAGTGGATCACCGACGTCGACGCGGAGCTGGTCAGCGCCGACGGCTCGGTGTACGCCGCCCAGAGCCTCCCGATTCTCGACGTCACCAGCCTGGCCCTCGCGACCGGCGCGGCCGACGTCCGTTTCGACATGGGCGTCGGCGAGTCCGCGGGCCGCCGTACGGGTGGTCAGGCGTCGGTCGAGGTCCGCATCGACCTCGAAGGCACCGACCGCGCCGGCAACGCCCACACGACAACCCGCTACCTCACACACTCCGCCGGTCAGCGGCCGCTGACAGCCCTCGGGATCACCCTGGGCGTGGAGAGTCTGCTCGGGCTCACGAGCACCCCCGCCGCACCGGGCCTGCACACGCCCGAGTCACTCATCGACCCGTCGTACGCCGTCGAGCGCCTGCTCGAGCTCGGCGCCACCTTCTGACCGGACTCTGCCCGGAGCACCCCCCACGAAGGTGCTCCGGGCAAGCATTTGTCAGGCCGGCGAGACAATGTCCGGCGCGCCCAGGCGCACCTTGTCGGCCGACTCGTCGTCCGGCTGGTCCTGCGAGTCGCGCTCGGACTGGACCCGCTGCAGGTAGAAGGACACCTCGCGCTCGATCGTGGCCTCGTCCCAGCCGAGCTCCGGCGCGATCAGCCGCGCCGCGGCGTCGGCCGCGCCCGCGCCGCGGTCCCAGGCCTCGATCGAGATCCGGGTCCGCCGGGCCAGTACGTCGTCCAGGTGCCGGGCGCCCTCGGAGCGGGCCGCGTACACGACCTCGGCCTTCAGGTAGTCCTGCGTCCCCGGCAGCTGGTCGCCCAGTGACGGGTCCTCCTTGACCAGCGCGAGCACCTCGCTGATCAGCGCGCCGTACCGGTTGAGCAGGTGCTCGATCCGGGCCACGTGCAGCCCGGACTCCCGCGCGATCAGGTGCCGCTGGTTCCACAGCGCCGGATAACCGTCCGCGCCGACCAGCGGGATCGTCTTGGTGGTGCACTTCGGGACCCGGCCGTCGAGCGCGTTGGCGACCGCGTCGATCGCGTCCTTGGCCATCACCCGGTACGTCGTGTACTTGCCGCCGGCAACCACCACGAGTCCCGGCGCCGCGTGCGCGACGACGTGCTCGCGGGACAGCTTGGACGTGCTCTCCGACTCGCCGGCCAGCAGCGGCCGCAGCCCGGCGTACACGCCCTCGACGTCCTCGCGGGTCAGCGGCGTGTTCAGCACCGCGTTCACGTGGTCGAGCAGGTACTCGATGTCCTTGCTGGTCGCGGCCGGGTGGGCCTTGTCCAGGTTCCAGTCGGTGTCGGTGGTACCGATCAGCCAGTGCCGGCCCCACGGGATGATGAACAGGACGGACTTCTCGGTCCGCAGGATCATCCCGCTGCTGGACTGGATCCGGTCCTTCGGCACGACCAGGTGGATGCCCTTCGACGCGCGCACGTGGTACTGCCCGCGCTCGCCGACCATCGCCTGGGTGTCGTCGGTCCACACGCCGGTCGCGTTGACGACCTGCTTGGCGCGGACCTCGAACTCGCGGCCGCTCTCTAGGTCCTTGGCCTGGACGCCGGTCACCCGCTCGCCCTGGCGCAGGAAGCCGGTCACCTTGACCCGGTTCGCGACGTGCGCGCCGTACGACGCCGCCGTGCGGGCCAGCTCCATCGTGTGCCGGGCGTCGTCGACCTGCGCGTCGTAGTACTGCAGGGCGCCGACCAGCGCCGACTTCTTCAGGCTCGGCACCAGTCGCATCGCGCCGCGCCGGGTCAGGTGCCGGTGCATCGGGAGGCCGGCGCCGTTACCCGAACTGACCGCCATCGCGTCGTACAGGGCGACGCCGGCGCCGGCGTAGAACCGCTCCCACCAGCGGTGCTGGAGCGGGTAGAGGAAGGGCACCGGCTTGACCAGGTGCGGTGCCAGGCGTTGCAGGAGCAGGCCGCGCTCCTGCAACGCCTCGTGCACCAGCCGGAAGTCGAGCATCTCCAGGTACCGCAAGCCACCGTGCATCAGCTTGCTGGACCGGCTGGAGGTCCCGCTCGCGTAGTCGCGGGCCTCCAGCAGCCCGGTGGTCAGGCCCCGGGTCGCGGCGTCCAGGGCCGACCCGGTGCCGACCACCCCGCCGCCGATCACCAGGACGTCCAGTTCGCGGCCGTCCGCCATCGCGTCGATGGCCTCCGACCTCGCTTGCGGGGACAGAGCCACTACCGCCACTGTGCTGTTCCTTCCGGTTGTGTCTACTGCTGACTGCCGTACCGCTGCCGTGCCGCTAGTCGACGTCGACCCAGTCGAGCGTCCGCTGGACGGCCTTCTCCCAGCCCTTGTACCCGGCCGCACGCTGCTCGTCGTTCCACTCCGGGCTCCAGCGCTTGTCCTCGTTCCAGTTCTGCACCAGTTCGTCGGTGTTGTTCCAGAACCCGACCGCCAGCCCGGCCGCGTACGCCGCGCCGAGGGCCGTCGTCTCCGCGACGACCGGCTTGCTCACCGGGACGCCGAGGATGTCGGCCTGCATCTGCATGCAGAGCTCGTTGGCCGTGACGCCGCCGTCGACCTTGAGCACCTCGAGCTTCACCCCCGAGTCCTTCTCCATCGCGTCGGCCACGTCCTTGCTCTGGTAGCAGATCGCTTCCAGTGTCGCTCGCGCCAGGTGAGCGTTGGTGTTGAACCGCGACAGCCCGACGATCGCGCCGCGGGCGTCGGACCGCCAGTACGGCGCGAAGAGGCCGGAGAACGCCGGGACGAAGTACACGCCGCCGTTGTCCTCGACCTGCCGGGCCAGCGTCTCGGTCTCGCTCGCCCCCGAGATGATGCCGAGCTGGTCCCGCAGCCACTGCACCGCCGACCCGGTCACCGCGATCGAGCCCTCCAGCGCGTAGACCGGCGCGTCGTCGCCGAACTTGTACGCCATCGTGCTCAGCAGGCCCGCCTTGGAGCGGACCAGCTCGGTGCCGGTGTTCAGCAGCATGAAGTTGCCGGTGCCGTAGGTGTTCTTGGCCTCGCCCGGGTTGAAGCAGACCTGACCGACCGTCGCGGCCTGCTGGTCCCCGAGGTCGCCGGTCAGCGGGACCACCCCCTGGAGGGGCCCGTTCGCCAGCGTCTCGCCGTACTTGTTCGGGTCCGACGACGGACGGATCTCCGGCAGCATCTGCCGGGGGATGTCGAAGAACGAGATCAGCTCGTCGTCCCAGTCGAGCGTCTCCAGGTTCATCAGCATCGTGCGGCTGGCGTTCGTCACGTCGGTAATGTGCACTCCGCCGTCGACGCCACCGGTCAGGTGCCACAGCAGCCAGGTGTCGGTGTTGCCGAAGACGGCGTCACCGGCCTCGGCGGCCTCGCGGACCCCGTCGACGTTCTCGAGGATCCACTGCACCTTGCCGGCCGAGAAGTACGTCGCCGGCGGCAGCCCGGCCTTCTGCCGGATCACGTCGCCCTTGCCCTCGCGCTCCAGGGCCGAGGCGATCCGGTCGGTCCGGGTGTCCTGCCAGACGATCGCGTTGTAGTACGGTCGCCCGGTCTTGCGGTTCCAGACCACCGCGGTCTCGCGCTGGTTGGTGATCCCGAGCGCCGCCAGGTCGCTCGACTGCAGGCCCTGGGCGTTCATCGCGGTCTTGATCACCGAGCTGGTGCGCTCCCAGATCTCCACCGGGTTGTGCTCCACCCAGCCCGCCTGCGGCAGGATCTGGGAGTGCTCGAGCTGGTGCTTGCCCACCTCGTTGCCGGAGTGGTCGAAGATCATGAAGCGGGTGCTCGTGGTGCCCTGGTCGACGGCACCGACGAAGTCAGCCATGGAAAGTCCTCTCCTCACACGCTGTTGGCCGGGTCATGCGGCGGTCTTGTCCTCGGGAATGCGTCCGGGCTCCTCGTCCTCGTCGGCGATCGGCAGGTGCCGCCCGACCAGCAGGTCGTACAGGAACGCGCCGAGCAGGGCCCCGATGATCGGTGCCACGATCGGCACCCAGAAATAGATGTCCCCGAACTGATCCTTGAACGCTCCCTCGTACCCGGTGAAGAACGACGCCAGCCTCGGGCCGAAGTCACGGGCCGGGTTGATCGCGTACCCGGCGTTGGTGCCCCACGCCATCCCGATACCGACCACCAGCAGGCCGACGACGAACGGCGCCAGGTTGACGCCCGGGGACGTGTTGCGCAGGTCGGTGATCGCCAGGATGACCAGCATCAGGATCGCCGTACCGATGATCTGGTCCCGGAAACCGCCCCACATCCCGACGCCGAGATCCAGGCTGCCGTTGCCCGGCAGGGTGGAGAACACGCCCTGGCTCTTGATCGTCAGCCCGGGGTCGAACTTGTTCAGCGCCTCGGTGTAGTTCCAGCGGACCACCAGAGCCGCCAGAAACGCGCCGAGGAACTGCGCCACCGAGTACGGCAGCACCTTCTTCCAGGAGAACCCACGGAACGCCGCCAGCGCGATCGTCACCGCCGGATTCAGATGAGCGCCGGTCATCCGGCCCGCGACGTAGATGCCCAGGGTCACCCCGAGCCCCCAGGCCCACGCGATGGAGTCGTGATCCCCGATCCCCGCGGCGGCCACCTGCGCCACCACACCACACCCGAACAGGATCAGGATGAACGTACCGGCCAGCTCGGCGGAACACTCCCCCAGAAGGGTCTTCGCCTTGACTGCTTCAGTCGTAGCCATGCTCTGTCTCCCTTCCACCCCGTGACGACCACGGAGGACTGGAATGTAGGAGCGTTTGCGAGGCGGCACAACGCCGTACGTTCGACATTGTCGAACGCGGGGCCGCCCCGGACCACTGCGACACTCGCCGGGACTCTTCTGCCGCCGGACTGTAAAGTTCGCGCGGTGGCGGAGACCTTCGGACAGATGTTGCGGCGGTTCCGGGTCGCGAGGCAGTTCACCCAGGCGGAGCTGGCCGAGCGGACCGGGGTGACCGAGCAGGCGATCCAGCTGCTGGAGACGGGGGCGCGGCGCTTTCCCCGGAAGTCGACCACCGATCGGCTGACGATCGCGCTCGGGCTGAGCAGTGCGGACGCTGCCGAGCTCGTCGCCGCGGTGCCCCGTCGGGGGCCGGCCACGGCGACAGCGTCCGAGCAGCGTCCACCGGGGGCGAGCGGGGGGCCGTGGCGGGTGGCACGGGAGGTCCCGGAAGTCGACCCGCACTTCACCGGCCGGGCGCCCGAACTCGAGCTGCTCTGCCGCGCTCTCCTCACCCCGGCCGGGCCCGGTAGTGCGCGAGTCGTGACGATTCAGGGAATGGCAGGCGTCGGGAAGTCGGCTCTGGCCGCCGCGGCGGCGGCGCAAGTCGCCACCGAGTTCCCAGACGGCCTGCTGGCCGTCGATCTGAACGGATTCGGCTCCGGTCGGCCGCTGACTCCCTGGGAGGCACTGCAACAACTGCTGCGGGGCACCGGACTTGCCGACCCGGAGATTCCAGCCGACCAAGCTGAGGCGGCCTCCCTGCTGCGCACCCGGCTGGCGGGACGCAGGACCCTGATGGTGCTCGAGAACGCGACCGGTCCCGACCAGGTCGCGGACCTGCTCCCCGCCACCGCGGACTCCGCGGCGATCGTGATCAGCCGGGTCTGGCTGACCCGGCTTGTGGCGGCTTCCCACGTACAGGTCGACGTTCTCACCGACGAGGTGGCACTCGACGTCCTGCGCTCGGTCGCCGGACCGTCGCGGGTTGCCGCCGAGCCTGACGCCTCGGCACGCCTGATCCGCAGTTGCGCGGGTCTGCCGCTGGCGTTGCGCATCGCGGCCGGCCGCCTGGCGGCCCAGCCGCACCGGCTGGTGCAGCACGTCGCCGACCGGCTCGAGGACGAGCAGCGCAGACTCGGGGAGCTGTCCACGGACGACCTCAGCGTGCGCAGCAGCCTCGAAGTGTCGTTCGGCGAGAGCGACGCGAGCACGCCCTCACAGAAGATGCTCGCCGTACTCGGCCTGCTCGACAGCACCGAAGTCGGTACTGCGGCTGCCGCACGGCTGGCCGGGTCTTCGGAGTCGATCGCCTCGCAGGAGCTCGAATCCTTGGTGGACGCGCATGTCCTCGGCTCGGTAGCACCAGATCGCTACCAGGCGCACGACCTCGTCCACCTATACGCGCGCGAGCTCGCGGCGCGGCTCGTGGCACCCGACGAGCAGCAGCAGGCGCTGGCCCGGCTGCTTGATCTGTACGAGGCCGCGGCCTGGACGGCGGGCAAGCTCATCGAGCCACTCAGCCCACGGCTGGCGTGGGCACCGACAGATCTGCCGGAAGGTCCGCGACTCACCACCTCCGGGCAGGCGATCGAGTGGATCCAAGAAGAACACAACATCCTCCTGCGGCTCGCCACCAAGGTCGGCGACGGCCCGCTCGCCGACCGACTGGCACGCCTCACCGTGGCGCTGACGACGTACTTCATCGCGTGCGGCCGCTTCCTCGATCACGCCGCCCTCGCGACTCTCGCGCTGGAGCACAGCACCGATCGGACGCTCGCGGCGGCGGTTCGCGGCGACCTGGGCATCGCGCAGGCGCAACTGGGTCAGCCCGGACCGGCGCTGGCGAGTTTCGAGCACGCCGCCGCCGAGTTCCATGCCGTCGGCCACCGGACAGGTGAGGCGGTGGCACTCAACAACGCCGCCCGGATGCTCGCCGACCAGCGGCACTTCGACGACGCGATCAACCGTGCCGAACGCGCTCTGAGGCTGACCCGTGCGATCAGCGACCCGCTGGGCACCAATCTGTCGCTGACCGTGCTGGGTGTGTCGCACTGTCTGCGCGGTGAGTTGGAACGAGGGCGCGAGTACTTCGTCGAGGGTCTGGCCGGCTGCGTCGAGTCCGGCAATGAGACGGGCCGGGCGCTCGCGCTGCACAACATCGGTTCGGCCGACTTGGAACTGAACCGGATCGAGGACGCGATCGACTACCTCGAGCAGGCCGTCGCGCTGACCCGGACCGGTGGAATGCAGAGCAGTCTGGGCAACCTCCTGATCGACATCGCCGAGGCGTACCTGCGGCAGGGCGATCACGACCGTGCCCGGGCCGCCGCGCGGGAAGCCCTCGACATCGCCACCGCCGCCGAGGACCAGCTCCGCCAGGACCGGGCGCACGCCAGGCTCCGGCAGATCGACGAACACCACACCGCCACCTGACGGCCGAAGGACGGGAACTTCGAAAGAAATCTACCGACCGGGTGCAACCGATCGTAGGGCCCAGAGCGTCATGTCATCGGGAGACAGAAGCTCGAAGGGGGAATCTCAGGTGAATCAGCACGCCACGATCGCGCACCGCGAGGACGTGACGGCCCGCGACTGGCTCGACACCGGCTTGCAGAACCTGCCGGCCCGGCAGCGGGACGCGCTGGTCCTGCGGTTCTACGAGTCACGCACCGAGACCGAGGCGGCCGGCATCCTCGGCTGCTCGGTCCCGGCGGTCAAACGCCGTACCAGCCACGGCCTGCGCCGGCTCAGCTCCCACCTGGGCCCCGACGCCGTCCTGCTCCTGCAACGCGTCGCCCGCTGAGCCACCCGTACGACGAACGGCCGGGATCCCCTCGACGAGGGGATCCCGGCCGTTGCGTAGGCCGTCATTGGTTGCAGTGCGCAACTACACCGCGGACGCCGCGCCTTCGACCGCCTTCAGGGCGGTGGCGGCCTGTTCCTCGGTGGCGTTCTCCGGGAAGTGGCACGCGCTCTGGTGGCCCGGGGCGATCTGCAGGAGCGGCGGCTCGACCGTCTTGCAGATGTCCTGTGCCTTCCAGCAGCGGGTGTGGAAGCGGCAGGCCGGCGGTGGGTTGATCGGGCTCGGGACGTCGCCCTCCAGCCGGATCCGCTCACGCTTGGTCTTGCGCTTGGTGTCCGGGATCGGTACGGCGGACAGCAGCGCCAGCGTGTACGGGTGCATCGGGCTCTCGTAGAGGCTGACCCGGTCGGCCAGCTCGACGATCTTGCCCAGGTACATCACCGCGACCCGGTCCGACACGTGCCGGACCACCGACAGGTCGTGCGCGATCATCACGTAGGTGAGGTCGAACTCGTTCTGGAGGTCCTCCAGCAGGTTCACCACCTGGGCCTGGATCGACACGTCCAGCGCGGACACCGGCTCGTCGGCCACGATCAGCTTCGGCCGCAGCGCGAGCGTCCGGGCGATCCCGATCCGCTGCCGCTGACCACCGGAGAACTCGTGCGGGTACCGGTTGTAGTGCTCCGGGCTCAGGCCGACCAGTTCGAGCAGCTCCTGGACGGTCTTCTTGACACCGCCCTCGGGCTTCACACCCTGCAGCCGGTACGGCGCCCCGACGATCTTGCCGACCGTGTGCCGCGGGTTCAGCGAGCCGTACGGGTCCTGGAAGATCATCTGGATGTCCCGCCGCAGCGGCCGCATCTTGCCGTCGCCGACGTGGCTGATGTCATGACCCTCGAAGACGATCTTGCCGTCGGTCGGCTCCAGCAGCCGGGTCAGCAGCCGGCCGGTGGTGGTCTTGCCGCAGCCCGACTCCCCCACCAGCGACAGCGTCTCGCCCTTCATCACGCTGAAGGTCAGCCCGTCCACGGCCTGGACGGCGCCGGTCTGGCGCTGCAGCAGGCCCTTGCGGATCGGGAAGTGCTTGGTCAGGTTCGTTGCTGACAGCAACGGCTCGCCGTCGGCGGGATCGGCCTTGACGGCTTCGGTTTCGGCAGTGGTCACAATGGCTCCGTCGTTCCCGGGATCCGTCACAGTTTCGGCTTGATCTCTTCGGTCCAGATCCGCTCGCGGTCAGCGCCGGACAGGTGGCAGGCCACCTGGTGGCCGGCGCCGACGTCCAGCAGCTCGGGCCGGTCGGTCTCGCTGGCTCCGCCGTTCAGCTGCGAGTAGTTGCAGCGCGGGTTGAACGCGCAGCCGGTCGGGACGTTGATCAGGCTGGGCGGGCTGCCCTTGATCGGGATCAGCCGCTCGGTGCGCTCCCGGTCGATCCGCGGCATCGAGCCGAGCAGCCCCCAGGTGTAGGGATGCTGCGGCCGCTCGAAGATGTCGTCCGCGGTGCCGTACTCGATCGCGCGGCCGGCGTACATCACCTGGATGTCGTCGGCGAGCTCGGCGACCACACCGAGGTCGTGGGTGATGATGATGACGGCGGAGTTGAACTCGCGCTGCAGGTCGCGGATCAGGTCCAGGATCTGCGCCTGCACGGTGACGTCCAGCGCGGTGGTCGGCTCGTCGGCGATGAGCAGGTCCGGGTCGCAGGACAGCGCCATCGCGATCATCGCGCGCTGCCGCATCCCGCCGGAGAACTGGTGCGGGTAGGCGTCCACGCGCTTGTCCGGCTGCGGGATGCCGACCCGGTCGAGCATGTCGATCGCGTGCTTGCGGGCGACCGCCTTGGTGACGTGGTTGTGCACCCGGTAGGCCTCGACGATCTGCCGGCCGACCGTGTAGAAGGGGTGCATCGCCGACAGCGGGTCCTGGAAGATCATCGCCATCCGCTTGCCGCGCAGCAGCCGCACCTCTTCGGCGCTGCTGGAGACCAGGTCCTGGCCGTCCAGGAACACCTCGCCGCTGATCTTCGCCGTACCGGCCTTGTGCAGACCCATGATCGACAGGCTGGTGACGCTCTTGCCGGAGCCGGACTCGCCGACGATGCCGAGCGTCTTGCCGCGCTCCAGCTTGAACGACAGACCGTCGACGGACTTGACCACGCCGTCGTCGGTCGGGAAGTGCACCTTCAGGTCGCGGACGTCGAGAAAGGCCTCGCCGCGCTCGATCCGCTGGACGGTGTCTTGAGGTTCGGTCACGAGATGCGCACCCTCGGGTCGACGACGGCGTACAGGAGATCGACGATCAGGTTCGCCAGCACGATGAAGAACGCGGCGATCAGCGTCACGCCGAGCACCTTCGGCAGGTCGTTGGCGCGCAGCGCGATCACGGCGTACTGGCCGATGCCGGGCAGCGAGAAGGTCGTCTCGGTGAGGATCGCGCCACCCATCAGCAGACCGAGGTCCAGGCCGAAGATGGTCAGGATCGGGGTCAGCGCCGAGCGCAGGCCGTGCTTGACCACGACCGTCCGCTCGGTCAGGCCCTTGGCGCGGGCGGTCCGGACGAAGTCCTCGTTCATCGTCTCGAGCATGCCGGCCCGGGTGAGTCGTGCGTACGACGCGGCGTACAGGAAGGCCAGCGTGACCCAGGGCAGGATCAGGTCGTAGGCCCACCAGATCGGGTTGGTCTCGTCGAGCGGGTTCGTGCCGCCCTGTGCGGTCCAGCCCAGGTTGTAGCTGAAGATCGACAGCGAGAGCAAGCCGGTGAAGAAGATCGGCAGCGAGACGCCGGCCAGTGCGACCGACATCAGGCCCCGGTCGAGCACCGACCCCCGTCTCAGCGCCGACACGATGCCGGTACCCACACCGGTGACGAGCCAGATGAACGCGGCTCCACCGGCCAGGGACGCGGTGACCGGTAATCGGGCCTTCAGGTCGGGCCAGACCGGGGTCTGGGTCAGGAAGGAGTAGCCGAAGCACGGTGCCGGGCAGCGCTCGGTCGCAGGACCGTAGTTGTATTCCTGACCGACGAACAAGCCCTTCACGAAGCGGCCGTACTGAACCGGCAGCGGGTCGGTGAAACCGAGCCTCACCGCCGTCTCGTGGATCTGCTCGGCGCCCGCACTCTTGCCGACGTAGCGCGAGGCCAGGTCGTCAGCGGTCGCGCCGCCGAGTTTAGGGACCTGGAAGAAGATCGAGAATGTCACGGCCGTGACGATGAAGAGCAGGATCACTGCTCCGATCAACCGGCGGACCAGATATGCGAACACCGTGCTCGGCGTGGTGGCCGGTGATCATCGCTGATCACCGGCCACCTTAGCCTTCACCTACCTCTGCTGGCGACTGATGGTTGTTCAGGGCAACCGGTGCTACTTCAGGGCGAGCCCGATCCCGGCGTAGTCGTACATGTTCTGACCGTCGTTGGAGAACACGTTGGCCAGGGTCTCCGGGCGGTACAGCAGGCCCTTGGCCCAGGTGCCCGGCAGTACGCCGGCCTCGTCCATGACCTTCTTGTCGACACCGGCCCAAATCTCGTTGCGGGCGGCCTCGTCGGTGGTCTGGAGCGCCTTGTCGATCATCTGGTCGACCTCGGGGATCCGGATGCCCAGGTTGGTGTTACCACCAGTGGCGCGGATGGTCCGGCTGTCGACGATCTGGCTCAGGAAGCCGAAGCCGTCGCCCCAGTCCGCACCCCAACTGTAAACGATCAGGCCGAGCTTGTTGGCCTTCGCGAAGTCCGGCTTACCGGCGTACAGCTTGGTGTAGTCACCGGTCGGGTAGGGCTTCGTGGTCAGGTTGATGCCGGCCTTCTTCAGCGACTGCTGCAGGACCTCGGCGACCGCCTTCTCCTTGCCGCGGTCCGAGCGGTAGGAGATGTTGACGTCGAAGCCGTTCGGCTGACCGCACTCCTTGAGCTCAGCCTTGGCCTTCTCGACGTTGCCGTTCTTGTCGGTCTCGAAGCCGTAGTCGTCGAACTTCTTGGCGCCGGTGACCAGCGGCGGCATCAGGTTGGTGGCGATGTCGCCACCGATCGGACCGCCGTAGGCACGCTGGTAGCCCTCGTGATCGGCCGCGTAGAGCACCGCCTTGCGGCAGTGCACGTTGTTCAGCGGGGGAACGTCGCTGTTCAGGACGGTGAAGTTGAGGCGGGAGGCCGGCACGTTGTCGGCGTTCGCCTTCAGCTTCGGGTCGGCCAAGATCTTCGCCTGCGTCTCCGGCTGGACGCCGGTTCCGGCGATGTCGACGTCGAGGTCACCGGCGATCAGCCGGTTGTCGATGTCGGTGCCGTTGACGTTGAACGCGACGCTGATCTTGTCCGGCAGCGCCCTGCGGCCCGAGTCCGGGTCGGTGGCCGCGTCGTACTGATCGTTGCGGGCCAGGGTGAAGCCCTTGTTCTGGTCGTAGGTCTCGAACTTGTACGGACCGGTCGAGACCGGGTGCTCCTTGTACTTCGCGCCGGTGTCCTTGGCCTGCGGCACCGCGGCGGTGGACGGCAGTTGCGCGAAGTAGTCGAAGCTCGCGAACGGCTTGTTCAGGTGGAAGACGATGGTCTGGTCGTCCGGGGTCTCGATCGCCTTCGCGACACCGGCCAGCGTCTTGTCCTTGTAGACGCTGAAGCCCTTCGGCACGTCCAGCAGGAAGTCGTTGAAGTACGTCGGGCCACTCGGCAGTGTCGCCTTGTCGAGGGAGCGCGCGACGCCGTACTTCACGTCCTTCGACGTGACCGGAGTACCGTCCTCGAACTTCACGCCCTTGCGGATCTTGTAGGTCCAGGTCTTGGCGTTGTCACTCGGGACGCCAGGCGCCTCGGCGAGGTCCGGAACCGGCTTCGCGCCCTCGGCGCCCGGGGCCACCTTGAACGTCATCAGCGGCCGGACGTAGTTGCGCACCAGGTCCCAGGACAGACCGTAGTAGGTGTCGCCCGGGTCGGTGGAGTCCCAGTTCTCGCTGATGGCCATCCGCAGAGTGCCGCCCTTTTTGTCGCTGGGCTTGAACACCTTGCCGACCGCGGCGTTGAACTCCGCCGTGGCCCCGTCGGAGTTGCCGCCCGAGCCTCCCGGAGTGGCCTTGGGCCCCCCACCGCAAGCCACGAGGCTCATGGCGACGGCCGCACTGACGGCGGTAGCCGTCGTGATGCGATTCCATCTCATCTTTTCTTGCACCCCTTTTTTCGTGGAAGCCCAGGCTCCCTGTTTGGAGAGAAGTCCGTTATCGCGAGCGTGGGTCGAGCGCGTCCCGCAGGCCGTCGCCGAACAGGTTGAAGGCCAGCACCGTGACGAAGATCGCCAGGCCCGGCCAGAGCATGTACGTCGGGTTGACCTGGTACCAGTTGGCGGCGATCGACAGCATGTCGCCCCAGCTGGCCGTCGGCGGGCGGACGCCCACGCCGAGGTAGGACAGGCCGGCCTCGAACAGCACGTTGGTCGGGATCAGCAGCGTCGCGTAGACCAGGATCGGCGCGATCAGGTTCGGCAGCAACTCGGTGAACAGGATGTACGGCCGGCGGGCGCCCAGGCTGCGGGCCGCGTCGACGAACTCACGCTCGCGCAGCGACAGTGTCTGGCCGCGGATGATCCGGCCGATGTAGGGCCAGCTGAAGAAGCCGATGATGAACACGATCAGCGCCACCCGCAGCGGGTCGCCCTCCAGGCCGAGAATCGAGTCCGGCACCGCGCCGACCAGCGCCAGCGCGAACAGCACCAGCGGGAAGGCCAGGAAGATGTCCATCAGCCGGCTGATCAGGGTGTCGATCCAGCCGCCGAAGTAGCCGGCGATCACGCCCATCGCGACGCCGATCACCACCGACAAAGCCGTCGCCAGGACGGCGATCAGCAGCGAGATCCGGGCGCCGTACAGGATGCGGGCGAGGATGTCGCGGCCGTTAACCGGCTCCACCCCGAGTGGATGATCAGCGCTCATCCCGCCGAGATTCCCGAGCGGGGTCTGCAACGAGGGGTCGACCAGATCTTGGTGGAAGTCATTGGGGGTGACGCCGACGATCTTGCAGATCAACGGCGCGAAGATCGCGACCAGGATCAGCAGCACCACGAACGCGCCACCGGCCAGCGCGATCTTGTCCCGCTTGAGGCGGATCCAGGAGATCTGCCACAGCGACCGGCCCTCGATCTTGCGGACACCCTCGAGAACGGCTTCCGGCTGTGCCGACGAAGAACCCGGCTCGACCTCGAGTGGCGTGCTCACGCGTTGTGTTCCCCTGCCTCGTAGTGGTGACCGACCGAAACCGGACATGGCTGCCGCCTTAACCTGCCGCCGAAACGGGCCGTAGTCAAACGGCGGATGTCCGGCGTTGCCCGATCGTGATGACGTGGAGATCGTCCCGTATTGTGGACAGATCGCAGGGTCGCACCGAGCTTCCGGACAGTTACTTCCGCAACGTCGAGAAGGTCAGGTACGACAGCGGGTTGAGAATACTGGTTGGATTTTTGATCTCTTTACCGGCCACCACTGTCAGCCGCCCCTGCCACACGGGGATCAGCGGTGCGTCGTGGGCGATCACCGCCTGCGCCTGCTCGAGGATCCCCTCGCGCTTCAGCTGGTTCTGCTCGGCGACTTCCTGGTCCAGCAGCTTGTTGGCCGTCTGGGACTTGTAGCCGTTCTGGTAGAGGCCGCCGTCCCTGACGAACGGCACCAGGTAGTCGTCCGGGTCCGGGTAGTCCGGCAGCCAGCCCGAGTGGTATAGGTCGAACGCCCCGCTGCGGGCGAGCTGCTGGTACCGCGGCCACTCGACACTGCGCAACGTCACCCGGAACAGCCCGGACGCGTCGAGCTGGCGCTTCAGCTCGGTGACCTCGGCCTTCGCGCCAGCGCCGTAGCGGGTGGGTGTCCAGCCGAGCGTCAACGGCACCGGAGTGGTGATTCCGCCTTCGCGCAGGATCGCCGCCGCGGCCGCCTTGTTCGGTTCCTTGTACTCCGTACGGAACGCCTCGACGTGACCGCCGGCCCCCGGCGGGACGACCGAGTACAACGGGGTCACCTGGTCGCCGTACGCCTTCTTCGCGATCGCGCTCCGGTCGATCAGCTGCGCCACCGCACGCCGTACGGCGGGACGGCGCGACACCACCGACTTGAAGTGGAACGAGAAGTAGCGGATCTCCGCCGAGGGTCCCTCGACGACCTGCACCTGGTCGCCCGCGCGGAGCTTGTCCAGGTCGGTCGCGCCGAAGCCGTGGAAGGCGAGATCCGCCTGGCCGGTCGTGACCGCCTTGCTCAGCGCGGCCGAGTCCGGCAGCAGCGTCAGGTCGATGCCGTCGTTCTGCGCGGCCCGCGGGCCCCTGTAGGCCTTGAACTTGGTCAGCGACGCACTCGTGCCCTGCTGGTACGCCGTCAGTGCGTACGGGCCGCTGCCGACCGCCTTCGCCGGCATCAGCTTGTTCGCCGGGTAGACCTCTTCGTCGACGATCGAGGCGGCCGTGGTGGTCAACAGGTACGGGATGCGCGCGTCCGGCTTCTTCAACGTGAACACGGCCGTCAGGTCGTCCGGCGTACTGATCGTGGCGATCGAGCCGAACAGCCCGGCGATCCCGCCCGGCGTCTTCAGCCCGAGCATCCGGTCGAAGCTGAACTTCACGTCGGACGAGGTCAGCGCGTGCCCGTTCGGGAAGGTGAGTCCGCTCTTCAGGCTGCACGTGTAGGTCGTCGGCGCGTCGAACTGGCAGTCCGCGGCGTCCGGGACGGGCGTCGGCTTGTCGCCGGTGATCGTGAGCAGGGTCTGGAAGAGATTCGCCTGCAGGGTGCGCGATCCGACCTCGTACGGGCCGGCCGGGTCGAGCGAGGTGACGGTGTCGGTGGTGGCGACCTTGAAGGTGAGCTGCCGTGGCGGCTCGCCGGTCTGCTGCGGCGTCGAGCTCCCGGTCTTGTCGCCGCACGACGCCAACGATCCCGCCAGTACGCCGGCAGCGGCCACCGCCACCACCCGGCGCGTGTACACCTTCACCACATCCACCCTCTCGTCCCCAGTCGCCCCCGCGGGCACCCCAAAGACGGTACTGCCTCAGCGGAGCAGGTCGCGCAGCGACTCCGGGGTCAGCGGCTCGAGCGACTTCAGCACCAGCCTGCGCGGTGCGTCCGGGATCGCCACCCACTGCGGGACGGCGATGACGAACGCGCCGGCCGCCGTACCGGCCTCGGTGCCGCCCGGGGAGTCCTCGATGACGACGCAGTCCGCCGGGTCGACCCCGAGCGCCTTGGCCGCGGTCAGGTACGGCTCGGGGTGCGGCTTGCCGTTCACGACCTCGTCACCGGCGACGATCGTCGCGAACAGGCCGTCCGGGAAGTGGCCGAGGACCGCATCGATCATCACCCGGTACGACGCGGAGACCAGCGCGCACGGGATCTCCTCCTTGACGCAGGCCTGCAACAGCTCCAGCGCGCCCGGCCGGAACTCGACCTCCTGGCGGAGGGACTCGACGACCTGGCCGAACATCCGCGTCGCGAGCTCCTCGGCCGTGATCGCGCCCTCGGGGATCCGCGCCATCCACGCGACGACCGCGTCGCGCAGGTCGGAGCCGACCAGGGTGACGCAGTCCTCCTCCGTCCACGTCGCCCCGAGCTGCGCGAGCAGCCCGATCTGGACGCGGGCCCAGACCGGCTCGGAATCGACCAGCGTGCCGTCCATGTCCCACAGCACCGCGCGCAGCGTCAAGGGGAAGCTCCTGTGTTTTCGTCGTGCGGAGTCGGGTCGGTAGAAATTTTACTAGGTCCTGTTCGACACGTTCCGCTCGGCGTGAAACCGGCCGCACCGGGATGGCCGGAGACGTAGGCTGGCAGTCCGGTACGAACGCCGTACCGGGAGACGAGTAGGACAGGGGGTGGCGAGTGGTCGACCTCGCGAACCTGCGGGACCCGGTCGTGATCGCCGCGTTCGAAGGCTGGAACGACGCCGCCGACGCCGCCACCGGAGCGGTGGACCACCTGATCGACGAGTGGGACGCCGAGCTGGTCACCGCGATCGACCCCGAGGACTACTACGACTTCCAGGTCAACCGTCCCAGCGTCGGCTTCGACGACGACGGCGTACGCCGTCTGACGTGGCCGACCACGCGGGTCTTCCTGGCCCGTCCGGACGACACCGACCGGGACGTGCTGCTGATCCGCGGCATCGAGCCGAACATGCGCTGGCGCACCTTCTGCCGCGAGCTGCTCGCCCTGGTCGACGAGTCGAACGCGCAGCTGGTCGTCGTACTGGGTGCTCTGCTCGCCGACTCCCCGCACACCCGGCCGATCCCGGTCAGCGCGTCGTCGTCCGACCCGGAACTGACCGCCTCCTGGAGCCTCGAGCCGTCGACGTACGAGGGCCCCACCGGCATCTCCGGAGTCTTCGCCGACCTCTGCGGCACCCTCGGCGTCCCGGCGGTCTCCGTCTGGTCCGCGATCCCCCACTACATCGCCGGCACCCCCTGCCCGAAGGCGTCCCTGGCGCTGCTCGGCAAGGTCGAGGCCCTCCTCGACCTCCCCATCCCCGAAGGCGAACTCCCCGAACTCGCCCGCGCCTGGCAACGCGGCGCCGACGAGCTCTCCGAGGAGGACCCCGAGGTCGCCGAGTACGTCGCCACCCTCGAAGAACAACGCGACACCACCGACCTCCCCGAGGCCTCCGGCGACGCCATCGCCGCCGAGTTCGAGCGCTACCTGAGAAGGCGCAACAAGAACCACCCGGACTGACCGACTCCGACTACAACTCGCGCGCGGCGGTTTCGATGACGTCGTCGAGGACTGCGCGCGACCTGGTGAGGTCGGCGATGAGCTTGTTGATGCGGGCTCGTTCGGCGGTGAGCGACGTGACGAGGGCCGGAGTCGCGCGATCGTTCGGCGCGCCGTCCGGGTCGCGCATGCACGGCAGCAGCTCGGCGATCTTCGGGCTGTGGAGGCCGGCGGCGTACAGCTCCTGGATCAGGATGACGCGATCGACAGCGCGTTCGGAGTAGGTGCGCTGACCGCCGGGCGTGCGGTCCGAGACCAGCAGGCCCTGGGTCTCGTAGTACCGCAGCGACCGTTCGCTGACACCGGTGCGTTGCGCGAGCTCACCGATCCGCATGCTTTCCTCCGGGCCAGCACTTGAACCTGACACTGATGTCAGATTCTACCGTGCCGGTATGACACTCGAACCCTTCGGCTACAGCCCGATCACCCAGCGCCCGCCGATCAGCTGGCCGGGCGGCAAGAAGGTCGCCTTCTACGTCGGCCTGGATGTCGAGCACTTCCTCACCGACCGTCCGTCGACCAGCATCTGGCCGCTCGACCTCGTTCCCGACGCGCTCAACCACGGCTGGCGCGACTACGGCGCCCGGGTCGGCGTCTGGCGCACGATCGACATCCTCGACCGGTACGGCGTCCGCGCGAGCACGCTGCTCAACGCGATGGTCGCCGAGCACAACCCGCAGATCGTCCAGGCCGGCGTCGACCGCGACTGGGCCTGGCTGGCGCACGGCTCGACCAACTCGATCCTGCACACGGCGTACGAGCTGGACCAGGAACGCGAGATCCTCACCGGCATCACCGACACGATCGAGGCCGCCACCGGCCGGCGCCCGAGGGGTTGGATGGGTCCGGCGCTCACCGAGACCTGGCACACCCCGAAGCTGCTCGCCGAACTCGGCTACGGCTACGTGCTCGACTGGACCAACGACGACCAGCCGTACCCGCTCAACGTCCCCGGCATGCTCAGCGTCCCGTACACCGTCGAGCTCAACGACCTCGGCCTCTTCCTGCGCGGCCTCACCGGCCCCGACTTCCTCCAGATGGTCAAGGACCAGTACGACGTCCTGCGCGCCGACTCCGAGCACAGCGGACGGGTGATGGCCCTGGCCCTGCACCCCTTCGTCATCGGCCAGCCGTTCCGCGCGAAGTACCTGGATCTGGCGCTGGAGTACATCGCCGCGCAGCCCGACGTCTGGCTGACCACCAGCGACGAGATCGCCGACCACTACCGGACCGGAGCGTCACATACTGTGGCGTAATAATCGCGTTCGTCCTATTGTCGTCGTCGGACGGTCGGTCTGACGGGGAGTTCGGCATGCGTGGGGCAACGCGGAATCAGCGCGGCGGCAGCTCGGTCGCCGCGGTGGCTGTGCTCGCCGTGCTCGGGATCGCCGGGGCCGTCGCGTTCCTGGACGACGGGACGCCGGACGTCGACCTGACCACGCTGGCGGCCTCGTCGACGCACTCCACGATCAGCACCGCGCCACTCGACGCGCAGCCGTTCGCGAGCACCGACGGGGTCGTGGTGCATCCGCGCGTGGAGACGGCCGTGTTCTCGGCGCCCGACGGCGAGCCGTTCGCGAAGATCGGTACGGCGCAGTTCGGCGCCACCTGGTTGCCGGTCGTCGAACGGGTCGACGGCTGGGTGCGTGTACTGCTGCCGTCGAAGCCCAACCGCTCCACCGGCTGGCTGGTGGACGAGGACCTGGACCACGCCTCCTCGCCGTACACGATCCGCGTGCACACCGGCTCGCGCACGCTCGAGCTGTACGACGGTGCGAAGCGCCTCGGCAAGTGGAAGGCCGGCGTCGGCGCGCAGAAGACGCCGACTCCCCCGGGCCGCACGTTCCTGCTCGGGTCGATCATCGACCCGAAGCGGTCGGCCTCGCCGGTCGTCCTGCCGCTCGGCGCGCACAGCCCGACGCTCGACACGTTCGGCGGCGGACCCGGCACGGTCGCGATCCACGGCTGGCCGCGGCCCGAGGTGTTCGGCGCGGCGGTCAGCGCCGGCTGCGTGCGTGTCCCGCGGACCGCGCTCGACAAGCTGCAACGCGTTCCCCTGGGGACGCTCGTCCTGATCGACAGCACATGAGGGTGTGAGTGAGACAGATGCGACGACACATCGTTCCGGCGGTCACGACGGCCGCGGCCGTCACCGGGGTCGTGGTGCTGACCCTCGTCACCGGCGCCCAGCCCGGCAACGCGGCCGACCGGCCCTCCTCGGCGTACGCGATCGGCGCGGACGGCCAGGTGCCGGTCAGCAGGACGCCGTACGTCGAGTCGCGCGACGGGCGTGAGCGCAGTTCGTCGGCGCTCGAGCTGCCGAAGAACCCGTTGCTGTCGGCCCGCACCGCGACCGTCACCGCCGGGAACGACAAGGCCTCGGTCGAACTGCTCGACGTCACCCTCGGCAAGGGCGCGCTCGACAGCGTCCAGCTGCCGCCGGACCTGAAGAAGTCCTGCGCCTCGCTCCCGGCGACCGGCGCCGACGACCTGCCGGTCCCGGACCTGCCACTGCCCGATCTCGGCCTGCCGCTGCCGGACCTCAGCACGGTCGACCTACCGGCGAAGAACCTGCCCGACCTCTGCAACCTGCTGCTCACGCCGCCCAGCTCGATCCTCGGCATCGACTCGGTCAACGTCTGGTGCGACGGCGACAAGGGCGGCGTCGACATCGGCTCGCTGACGCTGCTCGGCCAGAAGCTCCAGATCCCCGGCACCGAGCAGGGCGCCGTCATCCCCGCCGCGCCGCTGGCCACGATCACGGTGAACCAGCAGACGCCGCAGACCGACGGCTCGTTCACCGTCACCGGCCTGACCATCAACCTCGGCGACGGCGCCCAGGTCATCCGCCTGGCCTCCGCGACCTGCGCCAAGCCGGCCGCCAAGGCGACGCCCACCCCGAAGCCGTCGGACCGCCCGCAGCCCGTCCCGTCGAACGACGTCGGCTATCCCCCGGCCGCTCCGGTCCCGACCCCGGTGAAGACCCACCACCCGGTCACCGGCTGACCTTCGAACGACGCACGGCGGCAACCGAGATCGGCCCCCGGTCCAGGTTCGACCCGCAAGCACCCCGCCCAGGTTCGACCCGCAAGCACCCCGCCCAGGTTCGACCCGCAGGCACCCCGTCCGGGTTCGACCCGCAGGCGCCCCGTCCAGGTTCGGCTCGCATGCACCCCGCCCGGCCCTGCACCTGTCCCCCGATCAGCTCTCAAGTACCGGCCCTCGATCGGCGGCCGGTCCTTATCAGGTGTCAGCGGGTCGAGTCCGCCGCCGTCCGCGATCCGTCACCCCAGTTCGGGGAACGCCGCCCGGACGTCGCCCGCGACGGCGGCCTTGGCCGCAGCTGCGGGCTCGTCGACCAGGATCTCCAGCTCGTCGTGCTCGATCCCGTCGAGCACGATCCGGACCAGCTCGGCCGGGTCGACCTTCGGCACGTCCCAGCCGGCCATCATGTCGGTGTCGACCGCGCCGACGTGCACGCCGGTCACGAGCGTGCCCTGACCGGCCAGCTCCAGCCGGACGCTGTTGGTCAGGCTCCACGCCGCCGCCTTGCCCGCGGCGTAGCCACCGGCGCCGAGGAAGGGACGCCAGGACAGCACCGACAGCAGGTTCACGATCGCTCCCCCGCCGTTCGCGGCCAGGATCGGCGCGAACGCGCGGATCGTCCCCAGCGTCCCGTAGTAGTGCGTCTCCATCTCCCGCCGGATCTCGTCGAGATCCCCGCTGACGAGCGGCTGGTGCGTCGTGATCCCGGCGTTGTTGATCAGCAGGTCGACGTCACCGGACCGCTCGGCCACCGCCGCGATCGAGCCGGGATCGGTGATGTCGAGCGGCAGCACCTCGACCCCGGGCAGGTCGATCGGCTGCGGCGTCCGCGCGGTGGCGTAGATCTTCCGCGCGCCGCGCTCGTGCAGCTGGTCGACGAAGTGCCGGCCGATCCCACGGTTCGCGCCGGTGATCAGGGCGGTGCTTCCGGACAGTTTCACAGCTGGCTCCTTGGGTGAAGTGGCGTTGGTGAAACCACCGTAGGAACCACTCCCTGCATCGAACGATGATCATTCGGCGCACATCCATAACCATCTGGTGCATAGACTGACACCATGGATCTGCTCGCGGAGGTGCTCGCCGTCGGTGGCGTCCAGGGGACGCTCGGCTGCCGGGTCGAGGGCGCCGAGCCCTGGGCGCTGCAGTGGACGGACAATCCCGGCGCCGCCTTCTACGCCGTCACCGCCGGTACGGCGTGGCTCGCGGTCCACGGCCGTGCGCCGCTGCGCCTGTCGGCCGGTGACGTTGTCCTGCTGCCGACCGGGGTCGACCACACCATCAGCAGCGATCCCGGCGCGAAGGCCCCGCAGTGTGATCCCGGCAAGGCGGCCCATGCCCGGCTGACCGGCGACGTGCTGCGGTTCGGGACGGGTGAGGTGCAGACCCACCTGCTCGCGGCGATGTACTCGCACGACCCCGCCGTGTCGACCCAGGTCCTGCACCTGCTGCCGGAGGTCGTGCATCTGCCCACCGAGAGCAGCGGCACCTGCCTGGACGACACCATCCTGTTGCTCACGCGCGAGCTCGCCTACCCTCAACTGGCGACCTCGCTCGTCCTCGACCGTCTGGTCGACATCCTGCTGGTGCAGTTCCTTCGAGTCTGGCTCGCGCGTCGGCCGGAGGATGCGCAGGAGACCTGGCTCGGTGTCCTCGACGACCCGCTGCTCACGTCCGCGCTGACCAAACTGCACGCCGACCCGGCCCGACCCTGGACCACTGAACTGCTGGCCACCGAGCTAGGAGTCTCCCGCGCAACCCTCACCCGCCGCTTCGCCAGTACGACGGGCCAAGCGCCCGGCGCCTACCTCACGCAATGGCGCATGGACCTGGCCGCCCGCCGCCTCCGCGACACCGACGATACGCTCGACGCCATCGCCCGCAGCATCGGCTACACCACGCCGTACGCCTTCAGCCGCGCCTTCACCCGCAGCAAAGGCCAGTCCCCCGGCCGCTACCGAGTCACCGCCCGCGCCGACCAGGCCGCAGCCGCATCCAGCACAGCCTGAAGCCCCGTCCCCGCCACAGCACCGGCCCCCGATCCACGCGCCAAGCACCGGTCGCCCACCCACGCCTCAAGCACCAGACCCCCACCCACGCTCCAAGTACCGACCCCCGATCGGTGGCCGGTACTTGTGGCGAAGTTCGCGTCGAGCAGGGTTAGAGCTTGATCCCCAGCAACGCATCCAGAGCCTGAGCGACCAGCGCCGGCGCCTCCGCATCGTCCCCGTTCGTCTCCGCCCACGTGTCCACAGCCGACAGCGCCGCCACCGTGTCCAGGTCGTTCGTCAGCGCCGCCCGCAGCGCGTCAACAGCGGCGGCCCCGTCCGCACCGGTGCCGCGGGCGATCGCTCCCCGCCACACGTCCAGGCGGCTCTGCGCGTCGAGCAGGTCGGAGTCGGTCCAGAACCAGTCGGTCCGGTAGTGGTGCGCGAGCAGCGCGAGCCGGATCGTCATCGGGTCCGAGCCGGACTGCCGCTCGCGCGACACCAGGACCAGGTTCCCCTTCGACTTGGACATCTTCTCGCCGTCCAGGCCGACCATCGCCTGATGCACGTACGCCCGGGCGAACGGGTACTCCCCCGTCGCCACCTGCGCGCCACTGGCCGACATCTCGTGGTGCGGGAAGATCAGGTCGCTCCCGCCGCCCTGGACGTCGAAGGTCATCCCGAGGTGCTTCAGCGCGATCGCCGAGCACTCGACGTGCCAGCCCGGCCGGCCGCGGCCGAACGGCGAGTCCCAGGCCGGCTCGCCCGGACGCTCCGCACGCCACAGCAGGCTGTCCAGCGGGTCCCGCTTGCCCTCGCGCTCCGGATCGCCACCGCGCTCGGCGAACAGCGTCCGCATCGTCTCGCTGTCGTAGTTCGAGACGCTCCCGAACGCCGGGTCCGCCTTCACCGCGAAGTACAGGTCCTCGTCGACGGAGTACACGGCGCCCGCGCGCTGCAGGTCCCCGATCGCGTCGCTGACCAGGTCGATCGACTCGACGACGCCGACGTACTCCTGCGGGGGGATCACCCGCAGCGCGGTCATGTCGTCGCGGAACAGCTGGATCTCGCGCTCGGCCAGCTCGGTCCACTCGACGCCGGTCGCGGTCGCGCGCTCGAGCAGCGGGTCGTCGACGTCGGTGATGTTCTGCGTGTAGTGCACGCCGTACCCGGCGTCGCGCCACAGCCGGTTGATCAGGTCGAAGGTGACGTACGTCGCCGCGTGGCCCATGTGCGTCGCGTCGTACGGCGTGATGCCGCAGACGTACATCCGGGCCGTGCCGCCGTCCCCGGGCGGCACCTCGACCAGACCGCCGGAGGCGGTGTCGTAGAGGCGAAGACGCCGGGCCGGCCCGGGTACGACCGGGATGTCTGGATTCGTCCACGCCTGCATGGGACGGAGCCTATCCAGTCAGCGAACCGGTCATGCCCGGAGGCCCACTCTCCGGTACTCCGGGCATTTTGCTGGCCGGCCTGCTACTGGCTCCCGAAGGTGCGCTCAGCGTACGCCGTGAAGGTCGCCGGCGGACGCCCGAGGACCTGCTCGACGCCGTCGGCCGGTGCGCTCAGGTGCCCGGCCCGCATGAGGCCGAACATGGATTCGAGGATCTCGACCACGTCCTCCGGGTACCCCTCGGCGCGCAGCTCGTCGGCGTACTGGTCGGGCGTCAGCTCGACGTACTCGATCGGCTTCGTCCAGCGCCCGATCACCTCGACCGCCTCGGCGAACGTCAGCGACTCCGGCCCGGAGACGTCGTAGATCCGTCCCGCGTGCCCGTCCTCGGTCAGCAGCACCGCCGCGACGTCGGCCACGTCCTCGATGTCCACGAACGGCTCGCCCACCGCTCCCAACGGCAACGCCAGCCGCCCGGCCTCGACCGGCGCCGTCCACACGTCCTCGGAGAAGTTCTGCGCGAAGTTGTTGGCGCGGATCACCGACCAGTCCGCGCCCGAGGCCTTCACCGCCTCTTCCGCCGCCACCATCCCCGGCCCGAACACTCCCGCCGACCCATCAGCCCGCGGCGGCAACACCTCCGCCGCCCGATCGATCCCCCGCCCCGACAGCACCACGAACCGCCCGACACCGGCCCGCACTGCGGCACTCACGAACGCCTCCACCACGTCCGGCTCCTCAGGCGCCACCAGGTAGACCGCCGAGACCCCGTGCAGAACCCCTGCCCACCCTTCCCGCTCCGACCAGTCGAACCGCGTCTCCCCGGACCGCGAAGCAGCCCGTACCTCAACCCCCATCCCCCGCAACCGGGGAACCAGTCGTCGCCCGGTCTTACCTGTTGCCCCAAGCACCAAAATCGTCATACCCACACCCAACCGCCGAACCCCCGTCGATCCCATCGCCAATCGTCCGCCGACCATGTCCATCCGTCCCGCTGCGCGGGACGGATGTGGAGGGGAGAGGGAGCCGCCGCCCCCGCCACGCTTCGCGGGCGGGAGATCCCCCCTCCGCCCGCCTTCGGACGACGCCGCGCTGATCACCCTCCGCCCCGCCGGGTCTGTCCGTGCCGTCTGCCTATCGTGGTGTGGTGGAACCCCTCGACGATCTCCTCCGGGCCGTCCGTGCCGACGGGGCCGTGCTCGGCACGCCCGTGCTCGCCGCTCCCTACGCTCTCCGCTTCACCGATCGCGCCGAGCTCACGCTCATCGCTCCGCTCCGCGGGAACGCCTGGATCGTCGCGGACGGGACGCCGCTCCTCGTCCGTCCCGGTGACACCGCCGTCGTGCACGGCGCCGAGCCGTTCGTCGTCACCGACGACCCCGACCGCCCGAGCGCGACGATCGACATCAGTTGCGACGGCACGGTCCTCGGCGCGCCGTACGACGAGACCGCCGGCGGCACCGTCCTCCTCGCCGGCTCAGCAAACGTCCGAGCCGGTCTCCCCACCCGCCTCCTGCGCGAGCTTCCCCGCGCGGTCGTCGTACCGTCCGACCACGACTGCAAACCCCTCCGCGACTACCTCGAAGAGCGCATCGCCGCCGGCGCCCACGGCCGACGCGTCGTCCTCGACCGCCTCATCGACTGGCTCCTGGTCTGCGCCCTACGCGACTGGTTCGAGCTCAACACCCCACCCTGGTACCGCGCGGCCGGCGACGAAACCATCGGCCCGGTCCTCCAAGCCCTCCACACCACACCCGAGGCCCCCTGGACCCTGGCATCCCTCGCCGCCCACGCGAACGTCTCCCGTACGACGCTCGCCCGCCGCTTCACCGACCTCATCGGCGAGCCGCCGCTGACCTACCTGACCAACCTCAGGATGTCCCTCGCCGCCGATCTGCTCACCGAGCCCGACGCGACCGTCGCCGCGGTCGCCCGCCGCGTCGGCTACGCGGACGCGTTCAGCTTCAGCACCGCGTTCAAACGCGAACGCGGCACCAGCCCGAACCGGCTCAGAACGCCGGCCAAGGGATCGCCGGCCACTCGTCGCTCGGGTACGGAAAGATCCCCGTCTTCAGCAACGCCGCACACCGCTCCCGCGTAGCGCTCAGCTCGACCGCCGTGATCAGCGAACACAGCTCCTGCCCGAACGCCCCGGCCAGCCCGTCCGCGAGCTTCCGTACGTCGTCCAGCAGCTCACCCGGGATCGGATCACCGGCCCACCCCCACAAGACGGTCCGCAGCTTGTCGTCAGCGTTGAACGTGACCCCGTGATCGACCCCGAACACCCGCCCGTCCCCCGGGTTGAGCACATGCCCGCCCTTGCGGTCCGCATTGTTGACCACGGCATCGAACACGGCCATCCGCCGCAACTGCTCGTTGTCCGCGTGCACCAGCGTCACCGGGTTGTGCCGCCCGTCGAGCGCGTCCAGCACGCCGACCCACCCGGCCGGCACCCGCCCCTGCGGCACGATGTCGACCAGTTCGGTCTCGCCCGGCGGCAGCTCGGCCTCGTCGATCCACAGCTGCACCATGCCCTCTCCGAGCGGCCCGTCGCGCAGCAGCGTCGGCGGTACGACGTTCCAGCCGAGCGCCTCCGACACGACGTACGCCGCGTACTCGCGCTGGGCCAGCGTGCCGTCGGGGAAGTCCCACAACGGGCGCTCACCCTCGACCGGCTTGTAGACCACCGTCGCGGTCTCGTCCCCGAGGCTCACGATCCCCTGGAAGGTGCCGTTCGACGCGGCCACCAGCCGCCCGTTCAGGGACAGCTCGCCTCGCGCGAGCAGGTCCGGGTCCATCATTCGCGGACATGCCGACGATAGCCGTTGGCCCGCGGACAGATGTGCCCCTCCGGGTCGATCGGCCGGCCGCAGAACGGGCAGCTCGGCCGGCCGGACGAGACCAGCGCGACCGCCCGGCGGGCGAACCCGCGAGCCTGCTCCTCGCTGATCCGGACGATGAACACCTCGGAGTCCTCCGACTCCATCGCCGCGGCGACCGGGTCGACGTCCTCCAGCTCGGCCTGCTCGCCGGTGACGACCGCGAACACCTCGATCACCACCCGCTCGGCGTCGGCCTCCCAGGCCAGCGTCATCGTGCCGGCCCGGAACTCCTCCTCGATCGGCTGCTCGAGCGGGTCGGTGTCGTCCACCCCGGTCACCACGGCCGGTTCGCGGTCGAACCGCCGGGCCACCTCGTCCAGCATCACGTCGAGCCGCTCCGCGAGCGCCATCACCTGTTCCTTCTCACAGGCCACCGAGGTCAGCCGGGCACCGGCCCGGGCCTGCAGGAAAAACGTCCGGGCCCCGGGTTCTCCGACGGTGCCGGCGACGAACCGGTCCGGGTCGTCGTACGAATGCACTACGCGCGCCATGACTCAGACCCTATCTACCGGCCACCGACAACCGCGTCGGAGGAGGGTACGGCGGACTTCTGCGCACCCTTCCGGGTGCCCTTCTTTGCCTTCGGCGGAGGCGGCACCAGCGAGGCCAGCTCGCTCCCGGAGTCGTTCAGCCGGACCAGGAACGGGCGAGTCGGGGTGTAGCTGATGATCGTCGTACTGGCCGTGTCGACGACGATCCGCTGGAACGTGTCGAGATGCTGCCCGAGGGCGTCGGCAACGATCGCCTTGATCACGTCGCCGTGCGACACCGCGACCCAGAGCGCCTGCGGGCCGTGGCTCGCGGCCAGCGCGGCGTCGTGCGCGCGGACCGCGTCGACCGCGCGCTGCTGCATGCCACGCATCGACTCGCCGTTCGGGAACGTCACCGCGGACGGGTGCTGCTGCACGACCGTCCACAGCGGGTCCTTGGCCAGCGTGCCGATCTTCTGGCCGGTCCAGTCGCCGTACCCGCACTCGGTCAGCCGCCGGTCCGTTGCCGGACGCAACTCGGGGTGCTGCTTGGCGATCGCCGCGGCGGTCTGCTTGCAGCGGTCCAGCGGCGAGGTGATGATCGCGGCCAGCGGCAGGCCCGCGAGCCGCTCCGCGACGGCAGCGGCCTGCTGCACGCCGGTCTCGTCGAGCTTCACGCCCGGCGTCCGGCCGGCCAGTACGCCGGATGTGTTGGCACTACTACGGCCGTGCCGAACCAGAATCACCGTGGGCATGAACCGCACGTTATCCGGTCCGCCCAACTCCGGTGCCATGATGGGTCGGTGATCGTGGACTGCGGGGTGTACGCCGAGGGCGAGCGCAAGGACCTGCCCGCCGACCCGGAGACCGTGGCGCAGGCGATCGGCGACGACGGCGAGAGCTTCGGCTGGATCGGCCTGCACGAACCGACCGAGCACGAGCTGGGCCGGGTGCAGAAGCTGTTCGGCCTGCACCCGCTCGCCGTCGAGGACGCGCTCAAGGCGCACCAGCGGCCCAAGGTCGAGCGGTTCGGCGACTCGGTCGTCGTCGTCCTGCGCACACTCTGGTACGTCGACCAGGGCGACGCCGTCGAGACCGGCCAGGTCAGCGTGTTCGTCGGGCCGCGGTACGTCGTGACCGTCCGGCACGGCGAGGGCGCGACGCTCACCACCGCCCGCCAGGACCTGGAGGACCGCGCCTCGGTCCTCGGCCACGGCCCCGCCGCCGTCCTGTGGGCGATCTGCGACTCGGTCGTCGACGGCTACGAGTCGGTCGCCGAGCAGGTCGAGGTCGACGTCGACGAGGTGGAGAGCTCGGTGTTCTCCCCCGAGCGGACCAGCGACGCCGAGCGGATCTACCTGCTCAAGCGCGAGGTACTCGAGATGCGCCGCGCGATCGGCCCGCTGCGGGACCCGATGGAGGCGTTCGCGCACGGCTCGGTCCCGCTGGTCAGCAAGCAGGCGGCGCCGTTCTTCCGCGACGTCGCCGACCACGTGATCCGCGTCTCCGACCAGACCGACGCGCTCGACACGCTGCTCAGCTCGGCGCTGAACGCGCACCTGGCCCGCGTCTCGGTCCAGCAGAACGACGACATGCGCCGGATCTCCGCCTGGGTCGCGATCGCCGCCGCCCCGACCATGATCGGCGGCATCTACGGCATGAACTTCGAGAACATGCCCGAGCTGACCTGGCACTACGGCTACTACGCCTGCCTGGCCCTGATGGTGGTCGTCTGCACCACCATGTACGCCGGCTTCCGCCGCGCCGGCTGGCTGTAGGCCAGGCGACGCGGCGTACGCCGTACTAGGTGGCCGTGATCGTGCTCGTGGCGAGCAGGATCAGGATCACGATGCCGAGCAGGATCCGGTAGAAGGCGAACACCTCGGTGGTGTGCTTGGCGACGAACTTGATCAGCCAGGCCACCGACGCGTAGCCGACGACGAAGCTGACGATCGTGCCGACCACCACCGGGACGACGCCGACGTCGCCCTTGAGGGCCTCCGGCAACTGGAACACCGCGGCCCCGACCAGCGCCGGGATGCCGAGCAGGAAGGCCATCTTGGTGGCCGCGACCCGGTCCAGGCCGCGGAACAGACCGGCCGTGATGGTCGCACCCGACCGGGAGACACCGGGGATCAGCGCGAGGCACTGGATGACGCCCATCACGACCGCGTCGATCAGCGTGATCCGGGTCAGCGGCCGCGCCTTGCTGCCCAGGCGCTCGGCCGCGACCATCACGAAGGACCAGCCGATCAGCGAGCCGGCGACCCACCACATGCTGCGCAGCGGGCCGGAGATCAGGTCGCGGAAGACGAACCCGACGACGCAGATCGGCAGTGATCCGACGATCACGAACCAGCCCATCCGGTGGTCGAACTCACCCCGGTACTCCGGGTGCCGCAACCCCTTGAACCAGGCCGCGGCGTACGTCCTGATGTCCTTCCACATGAACAGCACGACCGCCGCGATCGCGCCGAACTGGATCACCGCGGTGAAGGCCGTGATGGCCGGATCGTCGATCTGCTGACCGAGGATCTTCGAGGTGATGGTGAGGTGGCCGGTGCTGGAGACCGGCAGGAACTCGGTGAGGCCCTCGACGATGCCGAGGATGATGGCGTCCCAAATCGTCATGGGGAGGTCAGTCACCGATCCCGGCGAGCTCGAGGGCCTCCGACACCGTGCGCAGCGCGGCGATCCGCTCGTCCACGGTGGACGCGAACGGGGTCAGCGTGAGCGTTGTTGCGCCGGCCTCGCCGTACGCGGTGAGCTTGTCGGCCATCCGCGCCTTGTCGCCGAGCAGCGAGATCGAGTCGATGAACCCGAACGGTACGGCGGCCATCGCCTCGCGGTGCTTCTTGGCCAGGTAGAGGTCCTGGACCTCCTTGGCCGCGTCCGCGTAGCCCATCCGGACCGCGAGCTGGTTGTAGAAGTTCTTCTCCCGGCTGCCCATGCCACCGACGTACAGGGCGGTGTAGCCACGGATCGGGTCGGCGGCGGCCTGCAGGTCGTCACCGACCATCACCGGCACGGTCGCCACCACGTCGAAGTCGTCCAGGCCGAGGCCGGGCTCGCGCGTCGCGCGGCCCGTCCGGATGTGGTTCAACTGTTCTCCCAGATAAGCGGGGTCGTTCAGGATGCCGAGCCAGCCGTCGGCGATCTCGCCGGCCAGTTCGAGGTTCTTCGGCCCGACCGCCGCAAGGTACACCGGGACGTGGTCACGCAGCGGCCGGGTGGACAGCTTCAGCGCCTTGCCCGGGCCGTCCGGCAGCGGCAGCGTGAAGTGCTTGCCGTCGTACGCGACCGTCTCGCGGCGCATCGCGGCGTTCACGATCGCGACGTACTCGCGGGTCCGCTCCAGCGGCTTGCCGAACCGGACGCCGTGCCAGCCCTCGGACACCTGCGGGCCCGACACGCCGAGCCCGAGCCGGAACCGGCCGCCGGACAGCCGGTCCAGGGTCGCCGCGGTCATCGCGGTCATCGCCGGAGTCCGGGCCGGGATCTGCAGCACGCCGGCGCCGATGTCGATGGTCGAGGTCTGCGCGGCGATCCAGGTCAGCAGTGTGACGGCGTCCGAGCCGTACGCCTCCGCGGCCCAGGTGACCGAGAACCCGAGCGCTTCGGCCTCCTTCACCAGCCGGAGATGGTCGAGGTGATCGTCGCCACCGAGGACGAAGCCGATGTTGAGTCCGAGTCGCATGACAGGCGAGCCTAACGAGCCGTTCCCCGTCGTCCGCAATAGGCTCGGTGTATGCAGCAGCGCTATCTCGGTCACAGTGGTCTGGCGGTGAGCCGGCTCGGTCTGGGCACGATGTCCTGGGGCCGGGACACCGACGAGCACGAGGCCCGTGAACAGCTCGCCGCCTTCGTGGCGGCGGGCGGGACCCTGATCGACACCGCGGCGGCGTACGGGGACGGTGACAGCGAGCGCCTGATCGGCACCCTGCTGGGCGACGTCGTGGACCGCGACGACCTGGTGATCGCGACCAAGGCCGGCTTCAGCGTACGGCGGGGCGAACGGATCACCGACACCTCGCGCGGCGCGCTGCTCCGCGACCTGGAGGGCTCGCTGCGGCGGCTCGGCGTCGACCACATCGACCTGTGGCAGCTCCACACCTGGTCCGACGACGTCCCGCTGGAGGAGACGCTGTCGGCGCTCGACCACGCGGTCAACTCGGGCAAGGTCCGGTACGTCGGGGTGTCGAACTACGTCGGCTGGAAGTCGGCCCGCGCCGTCACCTGGCAGCAGGCCTGGCCCGGCCGCGCCGTACCGGTCTCGAACCAGGTCGAGTACTCGCTGCTCGCCCGCGACGCCGAAGCGGACGCGATCCGGGCGGCCGGTGGCCTCGGCATCGGCGTACTGGCATGGTCGCCGCTTGGGCGGGGCGTGTTGACTGGGAAGTACCGGACCGGCATCCCGGCGGACTCCCGGGCAGCGTCTCAGCATCTGTCCAGATTCGTCGACCCCTACCTGGACGGCCGCGGTTCGGGCATCGTGGAAGCGGTGGCCCGGGCCGCCGACGGGCTCGGCTGGAGCCCGCTGGAGGTCGCACTGACCTGGGTCCGGGACCGCCCGGGCGTGACGGCGGCGATCGTCGGCGCCCGGACGGCGATGCAGTTGAAGTCGGTGCTGGGAACGGAGGAGCTCACCCTTCCGCCGGCCATCGCGGCCGCGCTGGAGGATGTCTCGTGAGGTAACGCCTGAAGTGACGGAGGTGCGGATGGCCGAGTACGAACTGCAGCAGTTCGAGTTGTCCCGAACAGAAACCCGCGGCGCGGTCCGCCGCCTGCTCACCGAACACGCCGAGTACGGCGGCTGGGAACTCGCCCGACTCCGCCGCTACCCCGACGGCCGCCGAAGAGTCTGGCTCCGCCGCCGAATCATCAAGGTCATGCGGACGCTCTGAGATCTTTCATCCCACGCGTGCTCCGCAGATGTCCTCCGTCGCTACGCTCCTCCGGACATCAGCTACGCCCGACTCCCGCCCACCCTCCGGCTTAGCGCCGGCGGGGTTGCCGGCTTATCGCCGGCGGTTTCCGGCTGGCGCCGGAGTGCGCGGCTGGCGCCGCGGGGTACCGGCTAGCGCCGGAGTTTGTCGGCTACCGCTGACTCGCGGGCCTAACGCCCGCCGTACCGGCTGACGCCGGGGCGCTCGGCTACCGCCGGCGTGCGCGTCTCTCGCTGCCGAGTACCGAGTTCCGAGTACCGCCGCCCACCTGCGGATCTATCGCCCAGATTCATACATCTCTCGCTCTCGGTCGCACCTCATCGCACCCTGACTCAGCTGTGCTGGTCCTCACTTCGGCGAGTCTGTCGCGTGCCTCTGGGCGATTGGATAGGCAAGATGCTAACGACGTGACCAGTTGGGTGCCCCGAGCTCGCCGCCCGGCCGGTCGGGTAGCTCTCAGTCGGCGGCGGATGCCCCGACGAGGTCCAAGCGGCGCACCCATGCCGTCGTCTCAGACTGCTGCAGGTCTCCTGGCATCCGGAACCTTGACCTCCGGGATAGTCACATCAGCTGCGGCCTGCCCTGAAGATCCCAACGCCCAGCTTCTTCCAGCCGAGCCAGATATCGTCGCTTCTTGCAGCCGCAGTGGGCCGCTAATATCAGGAAGCTTGTCTCCGCTAGGAGTTAGGACGCCCCGTGACTGATGCTGACACTGTTCGCGCAACACGTAGTGGAGATCGATTTCACTACCTCTGGGCCTCGCTGCGCGCACTGCGGCTTCTCGACTCGACCACTGGCATTCAGTCGATCAGCATCGAGGGACCGAGCCCAGAGGAGAACGTACCCGGCGAAGAGATCATCGACGTTGCTGAATACTTCGGTGCGAGTACAGACTCCCCGCCCAGTCTCGTGTATTACCATCAGCTGAAGCACTCCTCTGTCCGCATTAATGAACCCATTACAAGTTCCGAACTATCCAAGACATTGGACAAGTTTGCTATCATCTATCGAGAATCCATAGCTAGCGGCCGAAAGAATGAAGTTCGATTCAGTTTCGTCACGAACAGGCAACTAAACTGTAAGGTTCGACAATCCTTAGTTGACTTGGCCGAAGGGAAGCCTCTATCACACCCAACGGAAGGTCAGTACCTCCGCGGCGCGCTTGGATTCGGAAAGGACCTGGCCGCAGAACGAAAGTTCTGTCAGCACTTTACGGTCGAAGACGGAACTTCCGGCGTTGTTGATGTTGAGCGCATTCTCGCCGATGAACTGAAGAGTTTCATCCCGGGCGGCGGCACCGGTTCCGAGCTCGCCGACCTCCTGAACCAAGTTTCCCGCATGGCAACCTACGAGGCAGAGTCGAACACCCTTACGCGCCATGATCTGCTCCTAACGCTACGCACCACCGAGGATCAACTCTTCCCCGCGATGCCAGCGCTCGAGGACCTCGAACATGTTATCCGAACGGACGACGTTGCTAGCGTTGCTTCCAGCCTTCGCACTGGCGCCGAACCCAAACTTCTTCTGACCGCACACGGAGGTGTAGGAAAGTCCATTTTCACCGGAATGCTGAAAGACGAGCTTATCAGTGAATCATTGGTGCTGATCTTTGACAGCTTTGCCGCGGGAGACTACCGACAGATCGGTCAACGGCGACATCAACACAAGATTGCGCTGACCCAGCTTGCAAACGAGCTCGCAAGCAAGGGGCTCTGCACCGCACTGATACCATCGCAGGTCGCGGATCATGGCGATTACGTTCGGGCCTTCGAAAACAAGATTCGCACGGCGTGTGAGCGCCTGAGCGAAGTCAACTCCGACAAATTTCTCACCATCATCATTGACGCCGCCGATAATGCCGTGATGGCAGCTGCCAGATTCGATGAAAGGCCGTTTGTAGCCGACCTTTTCGAGATCGAGTGGCCCACGAACTTTCGCCTGGTCGCCCTTTGTCGACCTGAGCGAAAGCAGCTTTTGAAACTGCCGGGTGACGTCCCTGAGATCGCACTAATTGGATTCAACCAAGGACAAACACTGGCACATCTCCACACTCGATTTCCGATGGCACCTGAGTCCCACGGGGCCCAATTTCACGTCCTGAGTACCGGCAACCCGCGAGTCCAGGCAATGGCGATGGAAGGCGCTCAGACAGCAGCTGATGCCATCTCGGCACTTCAAATCGCAACCAACCGACCAGGGCAAGAGCTCGACAACTTGCTGGCCAAACAGGTCAGTAAGGTCGCCGCGCAAGGACACATGCTCCCGGACGAACTGGAGCGTCTGTGTCAAGCACTCGCCACGATGCATCCGACCATTCCGCTCTCCGATCTCGCCAAAATAACTGACGTCAGCGAAGACGCAATTCGCAGCTTCGCAGTTGCGCTAGGCCGCGGGCTTCATTTCAACAACAACTCACTCCAGTTCCGCGACGAACCGACAGAGACATGGTTCACGAACAACTACAGCCTCACCTCGGCTCAGAGGCGCGACTTCGCAGCCCGCGTTATTCCGCATGCCACGGAGTCAGCCTACGTCGCCACCGTATTGCCTCAGTTGCTGTTTGAAGCCGGTATGATCGGCGAGTTGGTCGACCTAGCGCTCTCCGACGATGGTCTACCGGTGGAAATCGGTGATCTCCAGGCACAGGAGATTGCGCGAGCCCGCGCTCGGTTCGCACTGGGAGCGGCGCTCCGCGCAAAGCGAAACAGTGACGCCGCACTCTTGGCAGTTAGAGCAGGAACCCTCTCGTCGGGACACTCACGTCGGATGAAGATGTTCCGCTCGAATCCCGACATCGCAGCCAGGTTCCTCGACCGGGATACTGTCGATGGGCTGTGCTCGGGACGCGAACTCACTGCCAACTGGCCAGGCTCAAATCTTCACGTAGAAGCTTTGATGCTATCGAGCTTAGTAGACCGACGCGATCTGGGCCGCGCTCGCTATACCGCCTCACGCGACACAATTCACGCCGTCTTGCGACTGGAGAAAAGCGCACGGCGCGAACTCGGCGTGGTGATCACGCACGAAGAGATTGCCGACCTCGCGCTGACGATCACTAATCTAGAAGGTCCCGGTGCCGGTGTTCGTTTTCTGGCAAGGTGGCGACCCCACGGCTTCGTACACGAGGTTAGCGCGAAACTCGCTTCACGGCTCGCCGACGCCGGTCGGATCGAGGAACTCTCCGAGCTAGTGGTTCTGGCCGGCTTCCACAAGCATATGCAAATCGGCGTCATCGAAGCAATGTTCGACTACGGAATCACTCCGTCGAACGAGGCAACAGCCGCGCTCATTGATATGCTGCGCGACCGACAAGTTCCGTTCAGAAGACAGCGGGCACCCTACGCCTACGATAGGGACCTCCGAGGCGTGACCTGGGCGCTGCTGCACGCCGTCCGCATCGGTGCAGTCACCGACGCCGAAGCGCTCCGGATTCTCGACATTCACCTTGAGCCACTCGGGAATCGCGCCGGCGAGCACTGGTCTGGATTGCCGTCCACGAGTTGCCTTCTCGGCCATGCACTAAGTGCTCGACTCTCGGGCCAGTCTCTCGAACTCAAAGATGTCGTTACCCCGGCGCTCTTCAAGCGCCTCTCAGGGGACCGAACAACCGATGACCGCAACACCCGATCGTTCAAGGAAAACATTCCACGACTCTTGCCTTGGGCTGCGTGTCTGGTCGACTCAGTGATAGACGGACCTGTCGAACCTGTGAGTCAGACGCTCAGTGCGCTCGCTTCTGTGGACTTCATCGCAACCCACCACTACGAGACGCCGTTCGTTCGCGTCAACGGAATCGCTGACTTCGCAATTCGGATCCTGGGTCAGCTCCCCGATCCCACTGTTGTCGCTCAGTTTGCGGCATGGCACCAAGCCTCAGGAGAATCACTTACATGGTCCCAACTGACTGCGATCAGGTGCTCCGCGCGCAGTCCGGCTCTGGCTGAGTTCGCGATCGCGGCAGTCAACAGGGCCCTGACCGCGAGCCAGAAGGACCGTACCAACGCCGACGTCCGCGTAGACGAACTCGTCGAATTGGCACGCGCAATCTTGGCAACGAGTGAAACCGAGGCTCGAGCCATCTTCAACGTCGCCGACGGCGAGGCGAAGCTCGTCGGCGATGACGTGCATGTGCGCTGGTACGCGTTGACGAACACCGCCCATCGACTCGGAACAGGCGCGCAGCCGGAGCGTGCATACCGGCTCCTCCAGGTCGGCGAGGCCCTCGACACATCGGAGCGTTCGGACGTTTCCCAACTCGCCAGTGTCCTCTTTCCGATGCACCCTTCGAGTTACTACGCGGCCGCGTCGAGACAACGAGACCGGCGTGCATTGTCATTCGAACGACTGCTCGGACCGATCATGAGAAGTGCATCGAGCCCGGATGGGGCAGTCGGTACGCTCGCTGTCTCCGCATTGGGAGCACCTATCCCGTGGGAATCCGTGACCGAACGCCTATCTCTGCAGGAAATGGCGAGACTGAACGAGATCTATTCTGGCTTCACGAGCTACCTGCGGTCCGAAAGCGACGTCCCGCGGGAGCACCACAGCGCCGACGTCTCTCGCAGTCGGCTGGATACCGAGGCGCCGCATCCGGCGCAGGTAGCAACGCGTTTCGATTTCACCACCGCGGAAGGTTGGAACGGCGCATTCGAGGAGGTCGATTGGTATTCCGATGCACGGGCCGAGATAGTCCGCGGCGGCCTGCACAAGGTCCCTGCAAAGGTGGCTGAGTCCGTTCGTGCACTGGCTGATTCAACTGGGGCTCGGGAGCAGGATTTTGTCGTCGCGGCCACATACGCATCAAGGCGGCCTTCGAACGCCGGGTTAAACGAGTCGATCAGCTACCTGGCAGACGTGTTCGCTGACCGGTTCGCGCCGAACACGGCAACACGCGGGTACGACCGGGAGGAGCTAACGACCTTCGCCGAGGCCACCGGGGTGTCTAAGAACACGCTACTCGAGGCGGGTTTCCTTAAGCTCGGAGAGCGAGCACACACCCTAAATCATGAAGAATACTTCGGCTTGGCGTCCCATATCGCTCGCACACTTGAAGTTCATGAGGCTGAGCTCGTGTTCGACGCGCTCGCTGCGCTTTTCGATGACTTGGCACCACCGGCCACAGCTTCAGACGGGCCGTACGCCAACGTCCCAACTGCTCCGACGGACCCGGCCACGTGCCTTGCAGGCCTGGTCTGGGCGGCGCTCGGCGATATGGCAGTTGCTCGCCGGTGGCAGGCTGCTCACGCGGTACTACTCTTGGTGCAGATCGGGGACCAAGGAACGCTCACTCAATTGGCTGGGTTCGCCGACGGCACAAACGATGTTGCACCATTTCATGACGCCCGGTTCTCCAGTTACGAGCTCCATTCGCGGATGTGGTTTCTATTCGCACTAGAGAGGGCGGCGTCCGAGCCGAACGCAGAACTCCTAAATGCGACTGTTCCGTGGCTTTTCGAAGTCGTCGACGGCCCTCCTCACGCTGCCAATCAAATTCTTGCCCAGAAGACACTCCAGATACTGGCTGACAGCGGCGCGACTGAACGAACCCCGGAGTATGCTGAAAAGCTTTCCCGCCGCCTTATTGCTGAGTGGGAGGAGTTGGACTGGGAGGCGCGTCGCACCCGAAAGGACCCATTCAAGGGCGAGGTGAGCGCAGACCCGGACAACGGTGGCTACCCATTTTTCTTCGACTTCCAGTCCCACTGGGCCCAGAGCCTTGGGCGAGCGTTCGGCACGAACGAGCAGTCCGTGGCCGCGAAGACAGTTGCGATCGCCAGAGACCTCACCGGATATGTCGATGACGCTGACGATCCGCGCCGCGATGCAGGAATCTTCAGACAGAGCGGGTCGTATTTCGATCATCGCAGCTGGCCACAGGAGGACGACTTCACGTTCTACTCCGCGGTTCACTCGCTCCTGACACTGGGGGCGGACTTCGCTCAGCGGCTGAAAGTACTCAAGGAACCTGAATCTCAGCTTGACGAGTACTCCTCGTGGCTGAACGATTTCATGCCGAAACGACGTGATGGCCGCTGGTTGTCCGACCGTAGAGACGCACCTCCTGCACCTGCCCCCGAGTTGCGGATCGTCGGCAGCTCGATTGACGCGTGGCGATGGTCATTGACACCAGCAGCATTCGAGAGCGTTGTCGGGCACGACACGGACTGGATTGTGGTGGATGCGACCTACGACGTTGTATTCAAAGAAATGTCTGAAGACGTCAGTATTTCGAGTGCTTTAATTCCTAATGCGACGGCTCGCGCGTATCTAATTGCGCTTCAGACGAACATTTTAGGAAGTTCTGGGGGGCTCCCGACTACTGATCACAATAGTAGATCCTCGCGCATGCCTACGGGTGGGTCATTGTTTCAACTTTTTCCATGGATAGACGCGTCGCACTACTATGAATCGATCGACCGAGACGACGAGTACGGTAGGAACGTCGTGTTCCCGCCGTCGCGCCCTGGGGCCGCGGTCGTCGACCGATTCGGCCTCGTACCAGACGAAGATCTACGACTGTGGTCAAACGGGACGAGAGAGGTGTTCCGCAGCCACGTTTGGGATGACACTGAGCAGACGAGTCGGGAGTACCGCAGCGGGACGAGTGGCCAGAGACTGACGGTTAGCTCACAGTTTCTGATAGAAGTCTTGGCCGAGCTCGATATGACCCTGGTGGTTGAGGTCGGCCTCAGACGAGATATACACAGATCGTCCTATCATCGGGAGGAATCGGATGAATTCGACAGTGTCGAGCGGTCGACCAAGATCTATCTCATCGGTCCGGACGGACGGTGGACCGAGTACTGAGGCCGCGCTGGAGCTTGGTCGGAAACTCGCCGAAGCGTGTGAGGACCACGACGTAACCGGTCAGTGGATGGCGCACCATCTCGCTGCTCTGGTCACCGCCGCGGATGGTGCCGATGAGATCGCAGTGGAGCAGCGGGTCGAGATCGTCAAGACGATCTTGATGGTCTGGGGTGCTCGGCGTAGGTTGCCTGGGGATCCACCCGCGCATGAGCTTGACATGGTGTTGTCCGCATTGGACGTGCTGGGTGATGACCGACCGTGGAAATTCTCGCGGCTCCAGAAATACGCAGATGGGCTAGATACGGCCGAAGCGGCCGGCGTCCCGCTGGTTGTTAAGGCCGCCTCCCTCGAGCGCCTGACGCGGCAGGCCGTTCTTGCGCTGTTCTGGCTCGCTTGTCAGGAGGCTGCCTCACACAACGAGGACTGGTTGGTGACAGTCACGGCCGCCGTCGCCCCCCTGGAGGACGAGTTGACGTCAACCACTCGACGGGTTCATCGGCGACTCCGCGAGTTCATCGACGCTGAGCAACTGTCTGGGGCGGATGCCGACAAGGAGGCGGGAATCGATACTAGTGTCCTTGCCCTAGGACTGCGGGCGATGGGGGCCGAGCTAGTTGCTATTGCCGACGAACTCGAAACAAATCGTCCCTGAGCCCCTAAGCTGAGACCCTTTTCGAAGCAATGACGACACTGTACTCCGTCCATAGCCGAGAGTGACGTACAGCCCGACAGCACCGCACTGGCCCGCGCTTTGCTGTCCTTCCAATCCAGTACCCTGGCTGGCGTCCTTCCACCACCTCCATCTTCATCGCCGCGAGCATCTCGTACGACACCGCCGCCCCAGGTGGCTAAGCCGGATCATGATTTCCAGCGCACTCGACATGTTCGCCGTCCGCCCGCGATCAGGTCCTCGCGCCCTCACTGCAGCACCTGATCCCACCCACCCGCCGGCAGTTCGGTCCGATCGTCGTCCCCGAAAGCGAAGGCGATGCTCCGCGCGTGCGCGACCAGCTCGTCGTTTTCGGTCGCGATCAGGCACTGGTCGGCGAAGTCCGCGGTCGCGCGCCACAGGAGCGCGTCCGCGATCAGGTCGTTCAGCATGAAGCGGGGCCAGACGTTCCAGAAGTCGCCCAGGTACGGCGTGACCTCAGGGCGCTCCGCCATTGTGGTGATCACGATCTCCGCCATGTCTCGCAGTGTGGCACTCGACCACCTCACCGAGCACCGCATTTCCAGCTACCTCACGCACGGCCGGATCTCGAGGCACCCGGCGGACCACCAGCACCCCAAGCGCGACGACGCTCGTTACCAGCCCGGCACCGATCAACGTGCTCTCCGCGCCGGCCGCCGCGATGATCGGCCCGCCCACGAACAACCCCGCCGAACTGCTCGCACTCACCACCACGCTCTGCCCGGACAACAGCGTTCGCCGTTCAGCGCCGTACGACGACCGCGTGATCAAGATCGAGATCGCCGCGATCCCCAGCACGACGGTCGCCCCCGACAATCCTCCGAGCAGACCGACCGCGAGAGGCGTCGTCCACACCCCCATGCCGGTCCAGCACAACCCCATCACCGTCCAGGCAGCCGAGGCGAGAGGAATCGGCGCGACCCGCCGTACGACGGCCAGCGACACCACCGTCCCCAGCAGCGCGCCCGCGCCGTACCCACTCATCCCTGCCGCGAGGTACACCCCCGGCCGCCCGCGCTCCGCGCCGATCACCGACAGCCCGAGCGTGAACGCGAACCAGGCCAAGCACCCGGTCCCCCGGGCGATCCACCCGTACAGCACGTCCTCCCGTCCGCGAAGGCTCGCTCGGATGGTCGGAGCGGTCTCTCGGCCGCCGGCGCCTCGCAACCGGCGGCCGATGCCCCGCGATCGTCCGCCGACACCCCGCGACCGTCCGCCGGCAGCGGGACCATCCACGGCCACCCGTGAGCGCTCGCTCCGCACCGTCGCTGCCAGCAGCCCGGACATGAGCACCGCCGCAGCCTCGATCCACAGCAGCGTGTTGGTCAGCCCGGTGGCCACCGCGAGCGCTCCAACCGGTGGGCCGACGAGCATGCCGATGCGCCGGAGCCCGTCCTGCCAGGTGAGGAGGAGCACAGCGCGGTCCTCGCCCCACCGGTCGCCGGTGTCCGCGAGGAGCGCCGATCGGCCCGGGGTGGACAGCGCGTCGCCGCAGCCGAGGATCAGGCCGCTCAGGATGAGGAGTCCGGGGTGCAGTACGCCGAGCGCGACCGCGGCGGGGACGATCGCGAGAGCGCCCGCGGACACCAAAGCAACCAGCGCAAGCCGAGGCCCCGAGTCAACCCACTGCCGCGCACGCCGAGCCCACCACGGCGACAAGATCACCGGAATCCCCGCCGCACCGCCTGCCAGCCCAGTGGCAGCGATCGACCCCGTCGACTGCAGTACGACGAGCGGCAGCGCGATCTGCGCGACCCGGAACGCAAAGTCCGCGGCCGCACCTCCGGCCAGCAGTACGACGGCGTCCCGGCGAGCACTCATACCGTCGATCCTCACCGCGACAGCAGGCCGCAGGTAGCCGGCATGAGTTGATCACCGACCATAGCCTGGACCTATGGCCTCATCACCCGGTCCGTCGGTCGACGACCTCCGCCTGGTGCTCACCATCCATCGCACCGGCTCGGTCGGATCGGCTGCCCGTGAGCTGCGGATCTCTCAACCGTCAGCCTCGCAACGCCTCGCGCGCCTCGAACGCGCCTGCGCCGTCCAGCTCTTCGACCGCGACACCCGCGGCGCCCGCCCGACCACCGCCGGCCTCGAACTCGCCCGCCGTGCCGAGCACATCCTCGGCCATCTCGACGAGGTGTACGACGCGACCCGCGCCGCCGCGACCGGCACCCGGCTCGTCGTCGGTACGTTCGCCAGCCTCGCGCCGATCCTCTTCCCGGTCCTCGACGCCGAACTACCCGACATCGACCTCGAGCAACACGTCGACCACGGCCACTACCTCGTCGAAAAGGTTGCCGAAGGCATCATGGACACCGCCCTGATCGCGATCGCCGACCAGATGGTCCTCCCCCGCGGCGCCGTCGCCCGGACCGTCGGCCGCGACGAGCTCGTCCTCTTCGCTCCGGTCGGCGCGGCGCCGCCCACCCGCGGCAAGCAGCCCCTCAAGAACCGCCCGATCCCGTTCTCCACCTACGACCGCGGCGCCGACCATCTCCGCACCCGGCTGATCGCCCTCGGCGCCGCCCCACGACGCGGCGTCACCCTGGCCACCACCATCGCCATGTCCCGCCGCCGAACCCACCTGGCCCTGATCCCCCGCAGCGCCCTCGCCGGCGAACTCCACCCCGGCGAACGCCTGCTCCCCGCCCCGTTTCGCTACCGCCTGACCCTCTCGATGGTCACCCGCACCACCCCACCGGCCGCGCTCACCCAGCTCCTCCCCACCCTGAGATCAGCCCTCAACCTCACCCGCTGACGCCAGTGGGCAGGCCTCACCGACCACCCGCCCACGAACCCGCCCGGCTCGCGCACCGGCGCAACCGTCTGCCGAGCACGTCCGCGCTCCGCACCCCGACGAGCCACCGCAGCGGCCATGAGCCCTTGACCGGTGCACAAGGTCGTGCCGCCTCAGCCGCGCGGATCCCGGCCGAGTCGAACGTTCGCCGGGCGACGCTTTGGTAGATGCCGTCGTCTCACCACGCGACGGCGACCGGTGCCCAGCCTGGCCCTTTCATCAGGACGCGGGCCTGGATCTGACCGAAGACGTGGTCCGCACGCGGCCGCACACGCTTGCCGGCCGGGGCGGTCTCCCTGGCCTTGGCCTGCTTGTCAACCGGGTGCGTGGTCCGGTCGGCTGCCTTCGGCGTAGAGCCCTCGCCGGATCCGGCAGGAGCGCAGCGTCCGAACAATCCGCCTGCGTCCGACGAAGGCGAGGCTATAGGCCACCATCCTTCGGACGCATCGCCGTTGTTCGGACGCATCGCCGTTGTTCGGACCCCCGAGCCTGAGTCACCCCGGCCGGTTCGCGAGCAGGCGGACGACCGGCCGCGCCGCCGACCAGCTGCGGCTGCACCACAGAGCCCCGTCGGCTCAGCCGATCTCGCGAAGCCGTTCCGCGTAGGTGAACGCCAAGAGCCCGTCGAGCTCGTCGCCCGACTCGAAGGTCTCCGCCGCCAGGTCGTCGACCGAGCCGATCGCTCGCATGCCTTTCGTCGCAAGCAACTCCTCGGCAGACAGCGATCGTCTCGTCGCCGGTGGACGGCCCGACCTATCCGTCGCCATGCCTCACGACGTACGCCGTACTCAGGCCTCCGTCAAAAACCGATCCAGCACCCGCGAACCAAACTCCAGCGACGCAGTCGGCACCCGCTCGTCGATCCCGTGGAACATCCCCATGAAATCCAGATCCGGCGGCAGCTGCAGCGGCACGAACCCGAAGCACCGGATCCCCAGCCGCGACCACGACTTCGCGTCCGTCCCGCCCGACATCAGCAACGGCGCAGTCCGCGACTGCGGATCCTCCGCGGCCAGGCAAGACTTCATAGCCTCCACCAGCCCACCACTGAACTCCGTCTCCAGCGCGATGTCCTCGATCACCGTCTCGCGCTGGACCTTGTCGCCGAGCAGCTCGTCGATGGTGGCGAAGAACTCGTCCTCGTACCCGGGCAGGAACCGCCCGTCGATGTGCGCCTCGGCGTCGCCGGGGATCACGTTCACCTTGTAGCCGGCGTTCAGCATCGTCGGGTTGGCCGTGTTGCGGATCGTCGCGCCGAACATCCGGCTGAACGTCCCGAGCTTCGACAGCACCCCCGACCGGTCCTCCGGGTCCAGTTCGGTGCCGAGCAGGTCCTCCAGCGTCTTCAGGAACTCCCGCACCGTCGGCGTCAGCCGCAGCGGCCACTCGTGGTCGCCGATCCGGGTCACCGCGCGGGCCAGTTCGGTGACCGCGTTGTCGTCGTTGATCATCGATCCGTGGCCCGCGGTCCCGCGCGCCTTGAGCCGCATCCAGTTCATGCCCTTCTCGGCTGTCTCGATCAGGTACAGCCGCAGGTCGTCCTGGACGGTGATCGAGAACCCGCCGACCTCACCGATCCCTTCGGTGCAGTCCGCGACGGTCTCCGGGTGGTTGTTGATCAGCCACTGCGCGCCGTACAGACCGCCGGCCTCCTCGTCCGCCGTGAACACCAGCCGCACCGGCCGCCGCGGCTTCACCCCCGCGCGCTGCCGTGCGCGCACGACCGACAGCACCATCGCGTCGAAGTCCTTCATGTCGACCGCGCCGCGCCCCCACACGCACCCGTCGAAGATCTCTCCCGCGAACGGGTCGACCTTCCAGTCCTTCGGATCAGCCGGTACGACGTCCAGGTGCCCGTGCACGAGCAACGGGTCCGCCGACTGGTCCTCCCCTTCCCAGTGCGCCACCAGCGTCGCCCGCCCCGGCTCCGACTCGTAGATCGTCGACTCGATCCCCACCTCGTCGAGCTTCGCCGCGACGTACTCCGCCGCCCCCCGCTCCCCGTTGCTCTTCCCGTTCCCGTAGTTCGTGGTGTCGAACCGGATCAACTCGCTGCACAGATCCACCACCTCGGCCTCAGGCCGGTACGACGGGCTCTCGGGGGTCGTCGGAGAAGTCATGCCCCCATCCTCTCTCACCCCAGGCGCAGCCAGTCAGGTGGTCGCCGTCTGCGCGGTGCCCCCACCGCTGCCCGTAGAGGCGGAGACTCCCCACCCTCCGTGCCGGCCGGCCTACACCGAGCGCATACTGCGAGATGGCCCGGTTGAGGACCGGGCCGTTTCCTGTTCCCGCCCGAAGACGGAGTTCTCGTGTCCCTGCCTGTGTCTCGTCGCGCCCTTCTGCTCGGCGTTCCCGCGACTGCCGCCGTGCTGGCGTCGCCCTCTCTGCTCACCAGCGCCTCCGCGCAGAGTCCGCACCAGAGCCCGATCGACATCCGGACCGGTCACGCCGTGACCAGGCCTGGACTGCCGGCGCTGCACGTCCACTACCCGACCTCGCTCGCGCTCAAGATCCGGTACGAGAGCCGTGACGCCGGTCAGCCCGGTGGCTGCGAGCACCGCACCGCGGAGGAGACGATCCTCGCCGAGATCCCGGCCGGCGCGGCCTGGGTGACGGTCGGCGGTGTGCGCTACGACCTGGTCAACTTCCACTTCCACACCCGCTCCGAGCACCGGCTCAACGGCCACCAGTACGCGCTCGAGCAGCACTTCGTGCACAGCGGCCCGAACGGCGAGAAGCTGGTCGTCGCCCTGTTCATCACTCCCGGCGGCCATGGCGGCACCCTGCAGGACAAGGTGCTCGCGACCGTCCCGGAGGAGTGCGACGAGGACGTCGACCTCGGCCGCGTGAACCTCGCCACGGCGCTGCCGCACGACCTGTCGACGTACCGGTACGACGGTTCGCTGACCACCGCGCCGTACTCCGAGCCGGTCTCGTGGTTCGTCCTCGCTCACCACCGCGAGATCCTCCCGGTCTCGCTGAACCACTTCCAGAGCCGCTTCCCCGACGGCGACAGCCGCGCACTCCAGCCGCTGAACGGCCGCACGGTCAAGTACCGCCCGCAGCACTGACGCAGCGAGCGGGCGGGCCTTCACCGAAGGCCCGCCCGCTCAGACGCTGAATCAGGCCTGGGACCGCTGAGCCTTCTCGGCCTTCAGCTCGGCCGCCTCGCGCTGGACCTCGGCGTGGGTGTTGCGCTCGCGGCGCAGCCACTCCGGGAACTCGTCCTTCAGGGCCTCGATCTCGTCCGTGGTCAGCGGGTCCATCACGCCGGCGCGGGCCAGGCCGGAGATGGACACGCCGAGCTTGGCCGCGACCACCGGCCGCGGGTGCGGGCCGGTACGGCGAAGTTCGCGCAGCCACTCGGGCGGGTCGGCCTGCAGGGCGTTGAGCTGGTCGCGCGAGATCACGCCGTCCTGGAACTCGGCGGGGGTCAGGTCGAGCAGCACACCGAGCTTCTTCGCCGCAGTCGCGGGCTTCATCGTTTGTGGGGATTTCTGCGACGTCATACCGCCAGGGTATCGAGGGTTGACCGGCTCCCCGACCACCGGCGGATAGCCTGACCCGGTGACCGACCCCGACACCCCTGCTTCGTTCCGGCTCGCCTACGTCCCCGGCGTCACGCCGGCCAAGTGGGTCCGGATCTGGAAGGAACGCCTTCCCCGCGTCACGTTGGCCCTGGTCACGGTCACGGCGGCGGAGGCGGCGGACGTCGTACGGACGGGTGGTGCGGACGCCGGGCTGGTCCGGCTGCCGATCGACCGGACCGGGCTGAGCGCGATCCCGCTCTACACCGAGACCACCGTCGTCGTCGTCCCGAAGGACCACCTGGTCACCGCGGCCGAGCAGATCACCGCGGCCGACCTGGCCGACGAGTTCATCCTCTACCCCCAGGACGACACGCTGACCTGGACCGACCGACCGGGTGAGGCGGCAACGATCGTGCCCACGACCACCGCCGAGGCGATCGAACTGGTCGCCGCGGGCGTCGGTCTGCTCGTCGTCCCGCAGTCGCTGGCGCGACTGCACCACCGCAAGGACCTCACCTACCGGCCGTACGTCGACGCGCCCGAGTCGAGCGTCGTCCTGACCTGGCCCGAGGGTGAGCCGAGCGACCTGATGGAACAGTTCATCGGCATCGTCCGCGGCCGGACGGTCAACAGCACCCGCACACCTGAGCGCGTGGAGAAGAAGAACGCCGCTCAGAAGGCCGCCGCCAAAAAGGCACGACGAGCCGCGACCGCGAAGAAGGCACCGGCTCCCCGGCGCGGCAAACCCCGCCGCTAGCTCGCCGGCAGGGCCTTGTTCAGCACGGGTGCGATCTTGCCGGTGATGTACTTGATGCCGAGCGGCCCGCCGATCGAGAACGCGCTGGAGAACTGCCCGCTGTCGGAGTTCGAGTTGATCACCGGAGCGCCGCCGAAGTAGGCCGCGTGCCCGGCCTTCACCGTCGCCAGGTTGTTGTAGACCGGGTTGCTGGTGACCTTCGGGTCGACCTTGCCGTCCTGGTCCGCGGCAGCCAGGAAGATCACGTCGGCGTTCAGCTTCTCCAGCTGTTCCTGGGAGATCTTCACGTAGAAGTCACCGTTGTCGAGGGCATCGATCTGCGGATTGGTCTTGAACCCGAGCGACGTGAGCAGCCGCATCCGCGGGTCCGAAGGGAGCCAGGCCGAGAACTCGTCGGCGCTGAACACCCCGGCGCTGATCGTCTTGCCGGCCCAGCCCGGGTTGGCCTTCGCGGTCTCGGCCACCAGCCCTTCGGTGTCGGCGATCACCTTCGCGCCGTCCGCCGTCCGGCCGGTCGCCTTGGCGATCAGCTCGACCTGCTGCTGCCACGGCACGCCGTACACGTTCTTGGTCCCGGCCGGCGCCGCGATCGTCGGCGCGATCCCGCTGAAAGTCTCGTACTGCAACTTGTCGTTGATCGAGTTCACGTAGAGGATCAGGTCCGGCTTCAGCGCGGCGATCTCCTCGAACTTCGGCTCGAACGACGCCACCAGCTTCGGCGCCGGCCGGTCGCCCAGCGCGTCATTCACCCAACTCCGCGTCTCGGTGAACCCGAACCAGTCCGCGCCGGCGACCGGTACGGCGCCGATCGCGATCGCGCTCTCCATGTCACCGCCGCCGATCGCGACGATCCGCTCCGGCTTCGCCTTGATCTCGGTCGACCCGAACAGGTGGTCGATCGTCACCGGGAACCCGTCCCCGGCCGGCGCGGCCGCGTTCTCCTCGTCGCCCCCACCGCCGCACGCCGCCAGCGCCAGCACCAGCGCCGCCGCAACCGCCACAACCCGAGACCGCATGCCTCTGCTCCTCACAGTTCCGATCAAACCATGGGGAGCCTAACCTAACTCCTGACCGCGCAAGTATCACGGGCCGAAAGGCCGCCCAGCGCAAGGTCAGTCGAGGCTCGCGTGCAGGTAGCTGTCCACCGCCTCCGGCCGGAGCGCGTGCTCGACGACCATCATCGCCGCGCCGTACAGGCCCGCGTCGCCGCCCATCGCGGCCGGCTCGATCCGGACCTTGCCGGCCGGACCGGGCTGCGCCGACCGCGCGATGCTCTCCCGGATCCCCGCGATCAGCTGCTCCTCGGCCTCGGCCAGGTAGCCCCACAGGCTGATCACCGCGGGGTTCAGCAGGTTCACCACGCCCGCGAGCACTTCGCCGATGTCGCGGCCGGCCATCCGTACGGCGTGCCCGGCGTCGACGTCGCCGGCCTTCGCCAGCGCCGCGACGGCTCGGGCGTTCGGTGCGTCGATCCCCTTCTCCCGCAGGCGACGCGCCAGCGCGCCACCGCTCGCGACGGCGTTCAGGCAGCCGACGTTGCCGCAGCTGCACGGGACCTCGGAGTCGCCGACGCGCGTGTGGCCGATCTCGCCGGCCATCCCGGACTCCCCCTGGACGACGTGGCCGTTGATCACCAGGCCACAGCCGATCACCGTGCCGACCTTCACACTGACCAGTACTTCGGGCGCGTCGTCGCGAGCACACAGCTCCCCGAAGGCCAGCAGGTTCACGTCGTGGTCGACGAAGACCGGCACCGGCAACCACTCGGCCAGCACCGCCCGGACCACCTCGTCGGACCACGGCGTCTCGCTCGGATGGCCGGCCAGCTCGACGCGGGCCGGCAGACCGAAGCCGATACCGTGCACCTGCGCGCGATCCTCCCCGAGCCGGACCAGCGCCTGGTCGAAGCCTTCCGTCACCAGCCGCAGGACGTGCCGCGGGCCGTCGGCCAGGTCGATGTCGATCATCTCGCTGCTGAGGATCTCGCCGGCCAGGTCGGTGACCGCCAGCCGGATCCCGGAGATGCCGAGCTGCGCGGCCAGCGTCGTACCGGCGCGGGGGTTGAAGACGAGAGTCGACGCCGGGCGGCCCCGAGAGCCGGTCACCTGCTCGGTCGACGTGCTCAGCAGCTCCGAGGCGAGCAGCAGCTCGACGCGGTCGTTGACCGTCGAGCGGGCCAGGCCGAGCTGGTCGGCGAGCTGGCCGGTCGTCGTCGCCTGACCGCGGCGGACGAGGTCGAGGATCTCGCCCGAGCGGCTGATCCGCGACGCCGGCGGCCGGCGGACGGAACGGTACTCCTGCGTGGTCATCCCGAATTCTCCTGCGGTGTCGGCGTTCTGACTATTTATCACTGTACTCGACATCTTTATGTTGACGGTCGACATTATTGGTCCTACGCTCGCCGAAACGACCCGAGGAGCAGCAATGATCGGACAGACCCGACTGAGCAGGAGACAGCTCTTCAGGACCGGCGGCGCGGCAGCTCTCGCCGCCGGTCTGGGATCCACCGCGCTGGCCGGCTGCGGCGACGGGGCCGGCGGCAGCGGCGGCGGGTCCGACCTGACCTTCATGTACTGGGGATCGGCCTTCGAGAAGAAGGCGATCGACGAGATGCTGAAGAAGTACGCCAAGGACCACGACGGCGCGACGATCGACCCGATGTTCGTGCCGGTCTCGAACTACCCGACCAAGGTCTCCAGCCTGGTCGCCGCCAACACCCCGCCGGACCTCGGATACCTCGGCACGTCCCAGATGTACGACCTGGCCCAGAAGGACCTGATCCTCAACCTGTTCCCGTACCTGGACAAGTACCCCGACCTCAAGGACCGGCTGCCGAGCAGCTACTTCTGGTACGGCAAGGACAAGCTGGCCGCGAACCAGCTCGCGATGGGCGTGCAGATTCTCTACTACAACACCGACGCGTTCGCGGCGGCCGGTCTCGACCCGGCGCCGTTCACGGCGCAGACGGCGTGGAGCTGGGACGACTTCGTCCAGGCCGCCGACAAGCTGACCGTCGACCAGAACGGCAAGCACCCGTCCGAGGACGGGTTCGACAGTGGCAAGGTGAAGCAGTTCGGCACCATCGCCCCGTTCGGCGGCGGCGGGCTGTACAGCCTGCTGCGGTCCAACGGCGCCGACGTCGTGAACGCCGACGGCACGAAGTTCGCGCTCGACTCCGCGGCGGCCGTCGACGTGCTGCAGAAGATCCAGGACCTGATCTACGTCCACCGGGTCGCTCCGACCCCGGCCCAGCTCGGGAAGAACGCCCCGACCAGTTCGGTCCAGCTGCAGACCAAGCGCATCGGCATGCTGATCGACGGCAACTGGCAGATGCTCGACCTGATGGAGGGCAAGGTGCCGTTCGGCGTGGGCGTGCTGCCCAAGTTCCAGGAGTCGCTCACCATGACCGGCGGCGCGGCCGGCGCGATCTTCGCGAAGACCAAGCAGCCGGAGGAAGCGATCGAGCTGTACCTCTACTACAACGATCCCGCGCACGTCGACCTGTTCAAGGACGGCCTGTGGGCGCCGCTGCAGAAGAAGTACTACACCGACCAGGCCGAGATCGACAAATGGGTGCTCAAGGACAAGTACCCGGCCAACTTCCAGACCGCCGTGGTCGAGACGACGCTCGAGCACGGCGTCACCGACTGGGGCCAGCAGATGAAGAACTCCGAGCGCATCCACCAGGTGTTCGACCCGGCAATCGAACAGGTCAGCCTGAACAAGGGCGCGCCGATCGACATCGTGAAGGCGCTGAAACCGAAGATGCAGCCGCTGCTGCAGGGCAAGTGGCCCACCCAGGAGCTGTGACGTGGCAGGCCGTCTGAAGCAGCCAAGCCCTTTGACGACGGAAGGCCGCTGGGGTGTGCTGCTGGCCCTGCCCGCGATCATCGGCTTCGTCGCGTTCACGCTGGCACCGATGATCGCGTCGCTGGTGATCAGCCTGACCGACTGGACGATCGGCGGAAAGCCGAGCTTCGTCGGACTGGCCAACTACAAGAGGATGTTCACCGCCGACGACAGCTTCTACAAGTCGCTGTGGGCGACGCTGTACTACACGCTCGGCGCCGTACCGCTGCTGCTGATCGTCGCCTTCGCCGTCGCGCTGCTGCTGAACCAGCCGGTCCGCGGCCAGGCCGTGTTCCGGGTGATCTACTACCTGCCCGCGATCGTTCCGATCGTGGCCAACTCGATGCTGTGGATCTGGTTGTTCAACCCGGACTTCGGACTGCTCAACACGGTGACCGAGAAGGCCGGGCTGCCGCGCTCGCAGTGGATCTTCGACGAGAGTACGGCGATCCCGTCGCTGGTCCTGATGTCGGTCTGGGGGTTCGGCAACGTCGCTGTCATCTTCCTGGCGGGACTGCAGGGCGTGCCGCGCCAGCTGTACGAGGCGATCTCCGTCGACGGCGGCGGGACCTGGCGCAAGTTCCGCCACATCACGCTGCCGATGATGACGCCGACGATCTTCTACAGCCTCGTCACCGGCGTGATCGGCGCACTGCAGGTCTTCGTGCAGGCCGCCGTGATGACCGAAGGCGGCCCCAACGACTCGACGCTGTTCTACATCTACTACCTGTACCGGACCGCGTTCACCAACAACGAGATGGGCTACGCCAGCGCGCTGGCCTGGATCCTGTTCCTGGTGATCATGGCCGTCACCGTCGTGCTGTTCCGCAACTCCAGCCGATGGGTCTACTACGAGGCGGGGAGCACCCGATGACCGCAGTGCTGGACAAACCCGCCGTCGCGACCGACGTACCGGCTGCGCGCCGGCCGCTCGCACCGCGAGGGCTCGGCAAGAAGATCCTCGTCTACGCGCTGCTGGTGGCCGGCGCGATCCCGACCCTGCTGCCGCTGATCTGGCTGGTCCGCAGCGCGCTGATGAACAGCGGCCAGATCTTCGTCTCGCCGCCGCAGTGGATCCCGAAACCGTTCGCCTGGGACAACTTCACCGGCGCGCTCACCCAGGTGCCGTTCGCCCGCTACTTCCTGAACACGCTGATCATCGAGGCCGGGGTCCTGATCGGGACGCTGCTGTCCTGCTCGCTGGCCGCGTTCTCGTTCGCCCGGCTGCGCTGGAAGCACAAGAACCTGGTCTTCGGCCTGCTGATGTCCGGCGTGATGCTCCCGTACGCCGTGACGCTGATCCCGACCTTCCTGTTCTGGCAGAAGGTCGGGATGGTGAACACCTACGTGCCGCTGGTACTGCCGTCGTTCTTCGGGACGGCCGTGTTCAACATCTTCCTGCTTCGCCAGTTCTTCCTGTCGATCCCGTACGAGCTGGACGAGTCGGCCTACATCGACGGCGCGTCACCGTTCCAGGTCTACTGGCGGATCATCCTGCCGCTGTCGAAACCGGCGCTGGCCGTGGTCGGCGTGTTCACCTTCCTCGGCGTCTGGAACGACTACCTCGGACCCCTGATCTACCTCAACGACTCCGACAAGTACACGCTCGCGATGGGCCTGGCCTCGTTCCAGGGCACCTACACGGCACAGTGGGGTTACCTGATGGCCGCGGCCGCCGTCGTGCTGCTGCCGATCGTGCTGCTGTTCGCCTTCGCGCAGAAGTACTTCGTCGAGGGCATCGCGCTGACCGGACTGAAGGGCTGACATGTACAAGGTGACCGTGCTCTACGGAACCCCGGACGACATCGGGGCGTTCGACCGGTACTACGACGACAAGCACATCCCGATCGCCCAGCGGATGGTGGGCCTGAAGCGCTGGACGGTCTGCCGGTTCGACCCGGCGCCGGACGGCACTCCCCCGGCGTACCACTACCAGGCCGAGCTCTACACCGACAGCCGCGCCGATCTCGAGCTGGTGCTGGAGTCCCAGGCCGGCCGCGAGGCGAACGCCGACCTGGACAACTTCGCCACCGGCGGCGCCGTCTTCCTGTTCGGCGAGGAACGGGAGGTGCCGGTCCGATGAGCATCGACGTGATCGTGGTCGGCCTCGGGTTCGGCGCCGACTTCGTCCCGATCTACCAGGCCCACGAGTCGGTCGGCCGCGTCGCCGTGGTCGACAGCGACCCAGCCCGTACGGCGGCCGTCGCGGACCGGCTCGGGATCGCCGACCGGTTCGACAGCCTTGAGGAGGCTCTGGCCGCGCCCGGGTGGGACGCCGTCCACCTGCTCACTCCGGTCGCGCTGCACGCGGGCCAGGTCCAGCAGGTGCTGAAGTCCGGCCGGCACTGTGCGTCGGCGGTGCCGATGGCAACGACCCTGGACGATCTCGACCAGCTGATCGCCACCCAGGAAGGTGCCGGGCGCAACTACATGATGATGGAGACCGCGGTGTACTCGCGCGAGTACTTCCACGCGCGGTCGCTGCTGGACTCGGGACGGCTCGGACGGCTTGCGTACTTCCGGGGTGAGCATCTGCAGAACCTCGACGGCTTTCCGCCGTACTGGCTGGGGTATCCGCCGATGCACTACGTCACGCACGCGCTCTCGCCCGCGCTGGCACTGGCCGGGTCGCGGGTCGAGTCGGTGCGGTGTCTCGGGTCGAGCCCGCTGACGCCGGATCGCATCGGCGTCGCGGGGCCGGGCTACGGGACGGAGGCCGCGCTGTTCCAGTTGGCTGGTGAGTTGGTGGCCAACGTCACCATGTCGTTCTTCCAGCTCGGCCGCAGCTACCTCGAGGGCTTCTCCGTGTACGGCGACGAAGGCGCGCTGGAGTGGCCGCAGCTGGAGGGCGGGCCGATGAAGGAGTTCGCCATGCGGCCGCTGGAGCCCGGGCGGCGCGGACGGGCGGTCGACGAGCGCGACGTACGGCCTGACGGTGCGCCCGAACTGCTGCCCGTGTCGTTGCGACCGTTCACTGCCGGCGGGCACGGCGGGTCGCACCCGCACCTCGTGCACGAGTTCGTGTCGAGCATCGTCGAGGAGCGCCGGCCGCGGGTCGATGCGCGGACGGCGGCGACCTGGACCGCGCCGGGGATCTGCGCCCACCAGTCGGCACTGCAGGGCGGGGCCGAGGTGCTCGTGCCGGACTACGGGATCAGTTGATGCCGGCGATCGCGCTGATCGGCGCGCTCGACACGAAGGCCGCCGAGTACGCGTTCCTGCGCGACCGGATCAGTGAGCTGGGCGCGACCTCGGTGCTGATCGACGTCGGCGTACTGGGTGAACCGGGACTGGATGCCCTCGGCAACTCTCGCACCATCACGCGGCAGACCGTCGCACACGCCGGTGGCGATGAGCTGGACCGGCTGCGCCGCGCCGGTGACCGGAACACTGCGATGACCGTGATGGGTCGTGGTGCTGCGGTGATCGTGCTCGAACTGGTCGCCCGTGGTGAGGTCGACGCCGTACTGGCCGTCGGCGGCTCGAACGCGGCGTACGTGATGGCGGAGGTCAGCGCGGCACTCCCGCTCGGCCTCCCCAAGGTGCTGGTCTCCACGATCGCCGCCGGCGACACCACGGCGTACGTGCGTGAGGCCGACCTGACGTTGATGTACCCCGTGGTCGACATCAACGGGCTCAACCGGCTCAGCCGTCCGGTTCTCGCCAACGCGGCCGCGGCCTGCGTGGGGATGGCGTCGGCTTCCCGCCGGTCAGGTGACGACGGCGCCTTGGTTGCCGTGAGCATGTTCGGGGTGACGACGGTGTGCGGGAGCGCGGTCGTCGCCGGGCTGGACGAGCGTGGCATCGAGGCGGTGACGTTCCACTGCACGGGAGTCGGCGGGCGGACGCTGGAGTCGCTGGTCCGCAGTGGCGGCGTACAGGCTGTCGCGGATCTGACCACGACCGAGCTGGCCGACGAACTGGTCGGCGGGGTCTGCTCGGCCGGTGCTCAGCGGTTGACGGCGGCCGCGAGCACCGGCGTACCGCAGGTGGTGAGTGTGGGAGCGCTCGACATGGTCAACTTCTACGGGCCCGAGCGCGTCCCGTCGCGCTTCCGCGATCGGCACCTGCATCCGCACAACCCGGCCGTCACGCTGATGCGCACGAGCGTCGACGAGTGCGCGGAACTCGGCCGGCGGATCGCGTCCAGGATCAACCCGTCGACCGGGCCGGTGGCCGTGCTGTTCCCCCATCAAGGGCTGTCGCAGCTGTCGGTGCCCGGTGCGCCGTTCCACGACCCGGCCGCCGATCACGCGCTCTACACCGCCCTCCGCGCCGCATTGCGGCCGGACATCGTGGTACACGACTTCGACACCGACCTCAACGATCCCGCGGTGTCCGCCGCCGCGGTGGACCTGCTGGCCACCTGGCTGGAGAAGGAGACGAGATGAACACTCTGTCCCGCGCCGAACTGCTGGCCGGATTCCGCCGCAAGGTCGCCGAGGGGCGCCCGATCATCGGCGGCGGCGCCGGTACCGGGCTGTCCGCGAAGTGCGCCGAGGAGGCCGGGCTCGACTTCGTCGTGATCTACAACTCGGGCCGGTACCGGATGGCCGGCCGCAGTTCGATGGCCGGCCTGATGCCGTACGGCGACGCGAACGCGATCGTGATGGAGATGGGCTCGGAGGTGCTCCCGGTGACCAAGCAGCTCCCGGTGATGGCCGGCGTCTGCGGGTCGGACCCGTTCCGCGACATCCCGCGGTTCCTCGACAAGGTCAAGGAGGCCGGGTTCGCCGGGGTGCAGAACTACCCGACGGTCTGCCTGTTCGACGGCATCATCCGGGCGAACCTGGAGGAGACCGGCCTCGGCTTCTCCACCGAGGTCGCGATGGTCGCCGCCGCCCGCGAGCGCGACCTGGTCACGCTCGCCTACGTGCACGACGAGGCCGAGGCGACCGCGATGACCGAGGCCGGCGCCGACGTCCTGGTCCCGCACATGGGCCTGACCACGTCCGGCATGATCGGCGCCCAGAGCAGCCTCACGCTCGACGAGTCCGTCGACCTGGTGACCCGGTTGCGCGACGCGATCTTCGCGGTGAACCCCGACGCCCTGGTGATCTGCCACGGCGGCCCGATCGCCACTCCCGACGACGCCCGCCACGTCCTGGCCAAGGTCGAGGGCGTCGTCGGCTTCCTCGGCGCCAGCAGCATGGAACGCCTCCCGACGGAGGTCGCCATGGTCAACCACATGAGCAGCTTCCACGAGATCCGCAACTGACCTGTACGCCGGGCGGCGCACGCCGCCCGGCAGCGCCTCCGCCCCAGCCCGCGCCCGCGCAGCGTGGCGTGGCGTTCCGAGCCATCCGGCCGGACCCCGCCACAGCACGCCCGCGAAGCGTGGCGCTCCGGGCGGCCCGCCCTCCCCTCCCTCTCTCACCCGACGGGGTTGGTGGCCTTCCCGTCCAGCCAGAGCTCAGCGCTCGCGTCCCGGTGCACGCCGGTCGTGCCCACGTGCTTGTCGCTGATCGTCGTGCCGTTCTTCACCACGTGCAGGAACGCCATCGCGTGCCCGCGGCCCACGCCGTACTCGTCCTTCAACCACTCCGCCAGCGGCGCGATCTTCGTCTCCGGTCCCTCGAAACCCTTCTCCCGGGCGACCTCCAGCAGCGCCCGCGGGGTCATCCCGGTCTTCTCCTCGATCTTGTCCAGGTACGCCTGAAAAGACATGGTCCAGCCTTTCGTCGATATCGATCCTCACCCCTGCGTCGAACGGCCCGACGCGAGATCGACATCAGTCCTCGACCCACTCCAGAAGATCTCCGGGCTGGCAGTCCAGCACCCGGCACATCGCTTCCAGCGTGCTGAACCGGACCGCCTTGGCGCGCCCGTTCTTGAGGACGGCGACGTTGGCGGGCGTCAGGCCGACCAGCTCCGCGAACTCGCCGACGCCCATCTTGCGTTTGGCGAGCTCGACGTCGATCCGGACCACGATCGGCATCAGATCACCGCCTCCATGTCGGTCTGCAGGGTGGTGGCCTGGCGCAACAGAGCACGCATCACCACCATCAGCAGCAGCACGACACCGCCGGCCAGGACGAGCCCGATCAGCAGGATCGGCAGACCCGGGTCGTCCGCGCGCACCGACAGGTAGATCGTCATCCCGAGCAGCAGCACCCAGCCGGCCACCATCGCGCAGAGGATCACGTTGACCCAGCCGAACGCCTTCTCGCTGAAGATCCGGTCGGCCTTCACCAGCGTCAGCAGCCGCCAGATGCAGACGATCACCACCTGGACGCAGACCACCTCGAGGATCGAGAACACCGTCAGCGGCCAGCGCAGGTCCGCACCGTCCCCCTTCAGCTGCCCGAACTGCCCGGGCAGGCTCACCACCTGCGCGAACACCAGCCCCGCGAACAGCAGCACGAGGAACACCCTGAGCGGTACCACGACCCGATCCATCATCTGCACGGCTCGACTATCACTGCCTTCCTATCGACTGTCAATCGACGCGCGTCACGCTGTGTAGACGACGCCCAGACTCCCGCTCGGGAACGACCGCACGCTGCTCAGCTTCAGCTCGCTCCGGCCGGTCAGGTCGAAGAACATCGACCGTCCCCGCCCGACCACCACCGGGTGCACCTTGAACCAGTACTCGTCGACCAGCCCCGCGGCGACCAGCGCCCGCACGGTCTCGACGCCGCCGAACACGACGATGCTCTTGCCCTTCCGGGCCTTCAGCTTCCGGACCTGCTCGACGCCGTCACCCGCGGCGAGCGCCGCGCTGCTCCACGCGCTCACGTCGTACGAGTCGTCGCTGGACAGCACGTGCTTCGGCGTACCGTTCATCCACTCGGCGAGCTCGCCCTCGGCCGTCGTCCAGTACGACGACATCTCCGGGTACGACTTCCGCCCGACCACGATCGCGTCCGCGGCCCGCATCAGCTCCCCGTTGAGCGTGGTCTCCAGCTCCTCGTCGTCGATCATGAACCCCAGGTCGTTGTCCGGCCCGGCCATGAACCCGTCGACGGTGACGGAACAGAACACGATCAGCGATCTCATTGCCGACTCCTTCTCGAAGGTCCCTCGACGGTAACCAGGTTCCCTTTCACGATCCTGTCGACGCTAGTCTCGGACGCCTTGACCGGTCGAGAGGGAGCAGCCGAGTGGACACCGATACCGCACAGCTCGAGGCCATGGTGAAGGCGTTCTTCAGCGCGTTCACCTCAGGTGACGACGTCGCCGAGCGCCTCGACGGCCTGCGTGACCTGCTGCTGCCCTCGGCCCTGGTCGTCAAGACGTGCGGCGCCGAACCGGTCGCGTACGGCGTCGACGACTTCATCGCGCCGCGCCAGAAGCTGCTGACCAGCGGCAGCCTCACCGACTTCCGCGAGTGGGCCGAGGACGGGCGCACCGAGGTGTTCGGCGACATCGCCCACTGGTTCGGCGCCTACGGCAAGTCCGGCGTCCAGGACGGCGAGCCGTTCACCGGCCGCGGCATGAAGACCATCCAGTTCGTCCGTACGACGGCCGGCTGGCGCATCTCCTCCGCGGCCTGGGACGACGAACGCGACGGCCTGACGATCGAGGACCGGAACCGCTGATCCCACCTCACCATCTGAGCTGTCGCGGAAGTGGAACGTCCGGCAACGGTTCTAGGGTGAGCGGCATGGACGAGACCGTGCTGCGCAAAGTGGCGTTCAGTGACCTGGAGATCCGTGGTGGCAGCCTGTACCGGACCAAGTTGTACGGCGTGGAGCTGTGCGACCTGGAGATCCGCGGCGAGATTCTGAACGTCGTCGTGAACGGCGTCGACATCGCGCCGCTGATCGACGCGGAGCTCAACCGCCGTACGCCGGACCGCGCAAAGATGCGGCCGGACGACGCCGACGGGTTCCGTACGGCGTGGGCGATCCTCGAACGGCTCTGGGGCGAGACGGTCGCGCGGGCCAGGACGTTCCCCGAGGCGGACCTGCACCGCAACGTCGGCGAGGAGTGGTCGTTCATCCAGACAGTGCGGCACCTGTGCTTCGCCAGTGATGCCTGGATCGGACGGATGATCCTCGGCAACCCGTCGCCGTGGCACCCGCTCGACCTGCCCTGGGACGAGGCACCCGGCTGGCCGGGCATCCCGTGGGACCGCGAGGCCCGCCCGTCGGTGGACGAGGCACTCGCGCTCCGCGCCGAGCGTCAGGCGATGGTCCGCGAGGTGATCGCGTCACTCACCGACGACCAGCTCACATCGACCGTCACGCAGAGCGCGCCCGGCTGGCCCGTGATCGAGGACTTCCCGCTGAAGGAGTGCCTGCTCATCGTCCTCAACGAGGAGTGGGAACACCGCCAGTACGCCGAACGCGACCTGACGCTCCTCGAAAGCTAGTTCCGCGCCGACCGTCTGTCGGTCCTCGCCGCGCCGACCGCCTCCAAGTACCAGCCCCCGTCAGGTCCGCGAGATCCCGACCCCGCTCAACGCCTCCCGCCCGTACTTCTCCACCTCGGCCGCAAGATCCAGCGGCGCAACGCCCGCCTTGTTCCGGTCGGCATCCGTCAGCAGCTCAGCCGGGATGATCCAGACGATCTCGAACTCCAGCCCGTTCGGATCCTTGCCGTACAGCGACTTCGTCGTCCCGTGATCCGACTTCCCCACCAGCGCACCCGCGGCCGCCAGCGTCTGCTCCAGATCCACCAGATCGCCGAGCGTGTCCACCTCCCACGCCAGGTGGTACAGCCCGACCGTCGACCGCCCGGCAGCCGACGGCCCCGCCTGCGCGCCGAGCTCGAACAGCCCGAGGTCGTGGTCGTTGGTCGACCCCGGCGCCCGCAGGAACGCCCCTCCCTTGAAGCTGTCCCCGACCTCCGTGTACCCGAAGCCGAGCACGTCCCGGTAGAACGCGACACTCGCCGCCAGATCCCCGACGTACAGCACCGCATGATTCAGCCTGAAGATCGCCATGTCCTCTACTCCCTGGTCGCCACCTACCCCCAGACTAGTTGAACACTCAATATCGCGGTAGCAGCTCCGCCAGCAACACCCCCGTCTCCGGCAGCGTCTCCCGCCCGATCCCCAGCCCGTACGCCGTACCGTCGCCATTCGGTACGCCGGTCAGCATCGCCGCCAACTCGTCCCCACCCAGCAACTCCCCACCCAGCACCGCCGCGTAGAACCGGTTGAGATCCGCCGCCGTCGACACCAGCTGCCCCGCCGCCCAGGCCTGCGACGCGTTCATCCGCGCCAGGTCCTCCAGCTTCCCGTCGATCTCCAGATACGCGTGCAGGTGCGGCTCCGGCAGGTCCACCTCGTCCCCCGGCATCCGCGTCCGCGTCAGCCCCACCGGCTCCAGCACACGCTCCCGCACGACATCGCCGTACGGCCGCCCGGTCACCGCCTCGATCAGCAACCCCAGCGCGACGTAGTTCGTGTTGGAGTAGGCCCACTCGCCCAACCCTCGCGGCTTGGCCACCGCCCTCGCCAGCGTCTCCGCCGGCTCCGGCAGATCATCGGTGTATCTGAAGATCAACCCCACTGACCCGCTCCCCGACCCCGCTGCTCCCGACCCACTCGCCCTCGGGCGAACGCCAGTCCAGCAGCACCCCCGTCGCCCCCGCGGAAACCAGCGCGTCCAGCACCTTCTGCAGCTTGTCCACGGACGGAGGCTACTCGCGGGGTCACGACTCGGAACCATCATCCGGGAGCTATGACCAGCCAGAGCAGGGGCCGTGCATCATATGGGCATGACTGAGCACGCCTCGGCCCCGGCGGTGGAGAAGCAGGACCTGCAGGAGGCTCTGGACCATGACGGTCCGGAGCCGATGCTGGCCACGGTGTTCGCGCGACTCGCCGTGGAGCTGCACGACGCCGAGGGCGTGGAGGACACGGTGGACACCGTCGTCCAGTTCGCCCTCCAGGCAGAGGCCTGTACGTACGCCGGTGTGATGCTGACCGGGCTCGGTGGCTGGGAGATCGGCGCGGTCACCGACCCGCTGGTAACGCAGATCTACCAGGAGCAGATCGACGCCGGCGACGGCCCACTGGTCGCCGCGCTCACCAACGGCACCACCGTGTACGTCGCGGACGTCGCGACCGAGACCCGTTGGGCGGCCTGGAGCGCGCGCGTCACGGCGTACGGCGTGGGCTCGGTGCTGCACGTTCCGATGTGGGCCGCCGACCAGCTGATCGGCGTACTGAGTCTCTACAACGGCCTGCCCGACGCCTTCTCCGCCGACGACGAGGCGATCGCGCACATCCTGGCCCGGCACGCGTCGGTCGCCGTCGCGGCCGCGCGCGACGGCGAGACGATGACGGCCGCGGTCGACGCCCGCAAGCTGGTCGGTCAGGCGATGGGGATCCTGATGGAGCGGTTCGACCTGGACGAGGCGCGCGCCTTCCAGATCCTCAAGCGGTACTCCCAGGACACCAACACCAAGCTCCGCGACGTCGCCCAGCACCTGATCGACACCCGTAAACTCCCCCAGTGAGTGAAGCCCAGTGAGCGAACCAGTGAGTGATTCCCAGCTGCTGACGGTCACCACCGACGACCGCGGCACCGACGTCGTCGCGACCGTCGCCGGCGAGCTCGACTTCGGCACGACCGGCCTGCTGATCGACGCCGGCGGACCGGTCGTCGCGGCCGGCCGCGCGCTCGTCCTCGACCTGTCCGGCCTGGCGTTCTGCGACTCCAGCGGCCTCGGCGCGCTGGTCCAGCTGCACCACTCGGCGGTGGCCGCGGGCGGTTCGCTGACGCTCGCGGCGCTCCGGCCCCGGGTCGACTCGGTGATCCGGGTGACGATGCTGCACCGGCTGCTGACCGTCGTCGACCAGGTCCCGGCGCGCTCGTGACAGATCCGTCATAGACCGGATGCGTAACACACCCTTGCTGTGGGCACCTGGAAGGGCGAGCGCAGACCAGCCTGGAGGACGACGCCCGTGACGGATCCCTACGCCGAGATCAACGGTCACCGCGTGATCGACCTGCACCGGGTCACCTCGCAGGGCCGGTTCGCCGCCGGGCCCGTGTGCATCCGCTGCGACACACACTTCGCCGACCTCCAGGAGATCGCCGACACGGCCTGCCCGGTCCCGTTCGCGACCGGCAACCACGACCTGCTCGTGGACCCCGACGACGGCCTGCTCTACTGCACCCAGTGCCCGCTGGTCGCCTACGACCTGGCCGACGCCGCCGGCGAGGAGCCGTGCTCCGGCCCAGTGCACAACGAGCAGCGCCCCCGCCGTAGCGATCGCCGGTAAGCCGTCGCCCAAGACCGAACACCGGCTGCGAAGATGACCGGGTGGACATCCTGCGCCGGAACAACGTCACCATCACCGGCAACCCCGACGGCCGCACCGTCCTGCTCGCCCACGGCTTCGGTTGCGATCAGAACATGTGGCGCCTGACCGTCCCGGCCCTGGCCGTCGACCACCGGATCGTCCTGTTCGACTACGTCGGCGCGGGCCGGTCCGACCCGGCCGCCTTCGACGAGCAGCGCTACTCCAGCCTCGAGGGGTACGCCGACGACGTCGCCGACGTCTGTACGGCGCTCGACCTGCGCGACGCGGTCTTCGTCGGGCACTCGGTCAGCGCGATGGTCGGCGTCCTGGCCGCCCGCAAGGCGCCGAAGCGGATCGGCGCGCTCGTGATGGTCGCGCCGTCGCCGCACTACCTGAACGACGGCGACTACCGCGGCGGGTTCGGCCGCGACGACATCGACGAGCTGCTGGCCTCCCTGGAGTCCAACTACCTCGGCTGGTCGTCGGCGATGGCGCCGGTGATCATGGGCAACCCCGACCGGCCCGAGCTCGGCGCGGAGCTGACGACCAGCTTCTGCGCGACCGACCCCGCGATGGCCCGGGTCTTCGCCCGGACGACGTTCCTGTCCGACTCGCGCGCCGATCTGGCGTCGGTCGCGGTGCCGACGCTGATCCTGGAGTCGACCGAGGACGTGATCGCGCCGCGCGAGGTCGGGGCGTACACGCACGCCGCGATCGACGGTTCGACGCTGGTCACGCTGGAGTCGACCGGCCACTGCCCCCACCTGTCAGCGCCGGAGGCGACCAACCAGGCGATCACCGGCTTCCTCGCGGGCCTGCAGTGACGCTCGGCGACAGCGCCGAGGAGGTCTACGAGTCCGCGCCGAGCGGCCAGCTGTCGACCGCGATGGACGGCACGATCGTCAAGATCAACGCCACACTGCTCGACTGGCTCGGGCTGCGGCGCGACGCCGTGGTCGGGCGGATGCGCTTCACCGACCTGCTGACGATCGGCGGCAAGCTCTACCACGAGACCCACCTGGCGCCGTCGCTACGGCTGCAGGGTGAGGTCAGCGGTGTCGCGCTCGAGCTCAAGCAGGACGACGGCGGCCGCATTCCGGTCCTCGTCTCGTCGAAGGTCAAGTACGCCGACGGCGAACCGGTCCTCGTCCGTACGACGGTCTTCGACGCCCAGATCCGCCGCACGTACGAGGAGGAACTCCTTCGCGGCCGCCGGACAGCGGAGACCGCCCAGCAGGTGGCCGAATCGGCCCAGAGTGACGCGGAGGACGCGCGGGGAGTCGCCGAGGCGGCCCAGCGCGTGGCCGAAGCAGCGCAGCGCCAAGCCGAGGCCGATCGCCGGCAACTGCAGGACGCGCTCGCCGTCCTGCAGCAGTCCCTGCTCCCCGCCCAGCTCCCCGAGGTACCGGGCGTCGAGGCCGCGGCGTACTACCACACCGCGTCGGCGATCCAGCTCGGCGGCGACTTCTACGACGTGTTCGCCGTCGACCGCGAACGCTGGGGCTTCTTCCTCGGCGACGTCTGCGGCAAAGGCCCCGAGGCCGCCGCCGTCACGTCACTGGCCCGCTACACCCTGCGCGCGGCCGCCCTGCACGATCCCGGGTCCGCCCTCGCGACGCTCAACGCCGTACTCAACGAGCGCTACGCGACCGGTGACCCGCGCTACTGCACGGCGATCTTCGGCACCCTGATCCCCGATCCCACGACCGGTCAGGTCGAGGTCGAGTTCGCCTCCGGCGGCCACCCGCCGCCGCTCCTGATCTGCGCCGACGGCACGGCCGGCTTCCTCCCGAGCGCCGACGGCACACTGATCGGCATCCTGCCGACCGGTGAGTTCCCGCCGACCCGCCTGCGCCTGCAGCCCGGCGACACGCTCCTGCTCTACACCGACGGCCTCACCGAAGCCCGCGTCAACGGCGACTACTACGGCGAGAACGCCCTGCGAACGCTCGCCCTCCAGTACGCCGGAGCGCCGGCCGGTGAGTTGGTCGAGGCCCTCTCCGACCTCCTCACCAGCTTCGGCGAACCGCTCGCCGACGACACCGCCCTGCTCGCCCTGAGCGCTCTCGGCCCTGGCTGAGCCGCTGCGGCCCGGGCCTCAGGCCTGGTCGGTCCCGGCGGCCGTCGTCGCCAGCTCGGCCGCTTCGGGGATCATCGACACTCCGCGGGCGGCGGCCGTCTCCAGCGCCTCGCGGGCCGGGGCGCTCATCCAGCGCAGCGGCTGGTCGAGCACCCGGGCCACGGTCGACTCCTCCAGATGCAGGATCTCGGCGACCCGGCGCAGCGCGTCCGGCTCGTCGGTTGCCGAGTACAACAAATGGACCACCTCGTGGCGGTGCGCGTAGACGCTCAGCGTCGCGGCCGCCAACCCGGGATCGACCGTGTCCGGCCGAACCTCCTCAACACTGTCCCCGTGAGTCTTCATGACCTGACAACGCGTCAGTGGTCCAGTCCGTCACGCGAGCGCTCTCATCGGAGCTGGAACCCCTTGACCCGGAGCGCTTCGCGCAGGTGCTCGCGGCCCTTCAGCCCGGCGACGCTGCCGAACCGCGCGGCCACCCGGCGGACCCAGCCCTGAGGCATCCCCGCGGCCGCGTAGTACCGGTTCAGCAGCTCCTCGTAGGCGTCGACGTGCGCCGCCTGCGGCTCCAGCGCGTACCGCTCGTGATGCAGCACCGCCTCCTGCGGCAGCCGCGGCTTCACCGACGTCTCGTCGTACCGGTCGGGATGACCGACGGTCAGCCCGAAGACGGGGAACACGTTGGCCGGCAGCTCCAGCTCCGCGGCGACCTCGAGCGGCCGGTTGCGGATCGCCCCGACGAACACCGTCCCGAGCCCCAGCGACTCCGCCGCCAGCGCCGCGTTCTGCGCCGCCAGCGCGACATCCACGAACCCGAGCAGCGCCGCCTCGACGAAGTCCGCACCCTCCGACGACGCCTGGCCGATCTGCTCGGTCACGTGCCGGGCCCGGGCCAGGTCGGCGAGCCAGACCAGCAGCAACGGCGCCTGCGTGATGAAGTCCTGCTCCCCCGCCAGCTCGGCGAGCCGCGTACGGCGTACTTCGTCCCGTACGGCGACCACGCTCCACAGCTGCAGGTTCCCCGACGTCGGAGCCGACTGCGCCGCGGCGATCAGCGCCGTCAGCGTCTCGTCGGACACCGGATCGGGCCGGTAGCTCCGCACCGACCGGTGCGCCAGCTGTTGCGCGATCACCTCGGTCCACGCAGCGGGCGGCACGTCCGCGGACCCGTACCGCAGACGGAAGGAGGCTTCAAGCGAAACGGTCACAACCACTCCCAAGGTCAGGCACGTGCACCCGTGCCGTGGACGCCGTGCTCGTCGATCAGTGCCAGCTCCGCGTCGGTCAGCGGCGGGAAGTCGAGCGCGGCGAGATTGTGGTCGAGCTGATCGGTCGAGCTCGCGCCGATCAGCGCGGTCGTCACCTCCGGACGCCGCAGCACCCACTGCAGCGCCAGCTGAGCGAGCGACTGACCGCGCCCGTGCGCGATCTTGCTCAGCGCGGTGGCCCGCTCCCGGTACACGCCGTCGAGCTGCTCCGGCGAAAGGAACGTGCTGTTGGCCGCTCGCGCACCCTCCGGGATCGTGCCGTCGAGGTACTTGTCGGTCAGCAGCCCTTGCGCCAAGGGGCTGTAGGCAACCAACCCGAACCCGTCCGCGGCCGCCTGGTCGAGCAGGCCGGAGCGTTCCGGCGTACGGTCGAAGATCGAGTACCGCGGTTGATGCACGAGCAGCGGTACGCCGGCCTGCCGCAGCAGCTCGGCGGCGTCGTGGGCCTGGTCGGTCGGGTAGTTCGACACCCCGACGTACAGGGCCTTACCCTGCTGGACCGCGCTCACCAGCGCACCGACGGTCTCCTCGAGCGGGGTCGTCGCGTCGGGCCGGTGGTGGTAGAAGATGTCGACGTAGTCGGTGCCGAGATCACGCAGGCTGTGGTCCAGCGAACTGAGCAGCGACTTGCGGGAACCGCCTTTGGCGTAAGGGCTCGGGCTGATCGGGTTGCCGGCCTTGGTGGTGATCACCAGCTCGTCGCGGTACGGCGCGAGGTCGGTGCGCAGCAACTGCCCGAGGAACTTCTCCGCGCCGCGGAACGGCGGGCCGTACCGGTTCGCGTTGTCGAGGTGGGTGACGCCGAGGTCGAACGCGTGCAGCACGATCTCGCGCTGCGTCGCGAACGGGTAGTCGGTGCCGAACTTCTGCCACAGCCCGAGCGAGACCGCCGGCAGCTCGAGCCCGGACCGGCCGGCCCGCCGGTACTCCAGCCGCTCGTAGCGGTCACCGGCGGCGTGGTAGCTGGTCGTCATCTGCGGGGTCCTCACCGAAGCGTCGAATGTCGACTGAATCAGTAGTCATCGTAGAGACGCTCGCCCACCCTCCGGCCCGGCGTCCACGGGCCGGGATTTCACCGCACTCGCCACCGCGCGCCCGAAGGCTCCGCCGGCTGTCACCTGCACCCGATCAAGGCGCAGCCAACGGGCCATCAGCTCCAGCTCGGCCGCCAGCGGCTCGACCACGTCCCGTACGCCGGGCTCGGCCGTGACGGTCGGCACGATCAGCACCGAGTTCTTCCGGTCGGCCTTGAGATCCACCCGGGCGACCAGCCGGTCACCGAGGAGGAACGGCAGCACGTAGTACCCGTGGACGCGTTGGGCCTCGGGCGTGTAGATGCTGATCCGGTAGAAGAAGTCGAACAGCCGCTCGGTGCGGTCCCGGTTCCAGATCAAGGTGTCGAACGGCGACAGCAACGCCCGCGCGCTGACCGGGCGGTCCTCGGCCTCCGCCCACAGGTAGCTCTGCTGCTTCACCCCGTCGACCTGTACCGGCACCAGGTCCCCGGCGTCGACCAGCTCGCCGACCACACGCCTGGCGGTTGCCGTGGGCAACGGATAGTGCCCGCGCGTCGCCCCGCACAGCTCGCCCGCCGTCGCCACCCCGAGCGACCGCGCCGCGATCCGCACGAACTCCCGCCGGGCTTCGTCGTCGTCCAGCTCCGGACCGCCCGTCGGCAGCACCCGCTCGGCGACGTCGTACAGCCGCTCGAAGTGCCGCCGCCCCGCGATCGCGACCCGTCCGGTGGCGAACAGGTACTCCATCGCGATCTTCGCGTCCTGCCAGTTCCACATCGTGCCGGTCGTCGGGTCCGGATCCGGGTCGCTCCGCTTCCGTCGTACGCCGTCGCGATCGGCCTCGCCGGCCGTGATCGGGCCCTGCTCGGCAACCGTCGCCAGCACGTCGTCGACCAGCCCCGGCCGCTCCACGCTCAGCCGCCGCATCCCGACCACGACCGACCACGGCACCTGCAGCTCCGGGTCCAGCGGCTCGTCCCACACCTGCCGCTCGGCCACCTGCATCCGCCACCGCACCAGCGGGTACGACGACACCGGGAGCAGCGCCGCCTTGTGCCCCCAGAAGTACTCGAACAGCTCGCCACCACCCCAGCACATCCGGTCCAGCCGCTCCCGCGAGTACTCCCCGATCCGCGAGAACACCGGCAGGTAGTGCGACCGGCACAGCACGTTCACCGAGTCCACCTGCAGTACGCCGACCCGCTCGACCACCCGCCGGACCTGCCGCACGTCCGCCCGCCCCGGGCGCGCCTCCCCGAACCCTTGAGCCAGCAGCGCGATCCGCCGCGCCGCCTCCACCGGTACCGCCGGACCGACCGCCATGCGCCGAATCTACCCAGTCCGCCGGGTCCGGGAAGGAAGTCACCCCGGCCGTGCGTTACGACTCTCAAATCACCTGGTTGACGCGTCAACTCGAACCGCTAGGATTGACGCATCAACCTCCTCACGACCCAGGGAGCGCAGGACCCGTGACAGATCTCGAGTTCGGACTCGACACCTTCGGCGACGTCCCGCAGGACGACACCGGCCAGCTGGTCCCGCACGCCGTGGCGATCCGTCAGGTCGTCGAGGAGGCCGTCGTGGCCGACGAGCTCGGCGTCGACGTGATCGCCCTCGGCGAGCACCACCGGCCGGAGTATTCGATCTCCTCGCCGGAGACCGTCCTGGCCGGCATCGCGACCAGGACCAGCCGGATCCGTCTCGCCTCCGGCGTGACCGTGCTCAGCTCGGACGACCCGGTCCGCGTCTTCCAGCGGTTCGCGACCGTCGACGCGCTGTCCAACGGCCGCGCCGAGGTGATCCTCGGCCGCGGATCGTTCACCGAGTCGTTCCCGCTGTTCGGCTACGACCTGGCCGACTACGACGTGCTGTTCGAGGAGAAGGCGGACCTGTTCGTCAAGCTGCTCGACGAGGCGCCGGTCACCTGGTCCGGTACGACGCGCCCGGCGCTGACCGACGCGGACATCTTCCCCAAGACCGAGTCCGGCCGGCTGAAGACCTGGATCGGCGTCGGCGGTTCGCCGCAGTCGGTGGTCCGGACGGCGCACCACGGCCTGCCGCTGATGCTCGCGATCATCGGCGGCCAGCCGGACCGCTTCGCGCCGTACATCGATCTGTACCGGCGGGCCGCCGAGCAGTTCGGGACGACGGCGCACCCGGTCGGCATGCACTCGCCGGGCTTCGTCGCCGACACCGACCAGGAGGCGCGCGAGATCTACTGGCCGCACTACAAGGTGATCCGCGACCGGATCGGACAGCAGCGCGGCTGGCCGCCGATCCGCCCGGAGGAGTACCTGGCCGAGATCGAGCACGGCTCGCTCTACATCGGGTCGCCGGACACCGTCGCCGCCAAGATCGCGCGCGCGGTCAGCGCGGTGGACGTCGGGCGGTTCGACCTGATCTACACCAGCGGCACGCAGCCGATCGGTGCGCGGATGCGCGCGGTCGAGCTGTTCGGCGGCAAGGTGATCCCGCAGGTCCGCGAGCGGCTGGCGGAGCTGACGCCGGCTTCGGTCGAGCAGGCATGAGCGCCACCGGTGTCCACACGATCGGGATCCTCGGCGCCGGCAAGGTCGGCACCGTGCTCGGCCGGCTGGCCGTTGCCGCGGGCTACAAAGTGCTGATCGCCGGCTCGGGCGATCCGGGCAGGATCGCGCTCACCGTCGAGATCCTCGTTCCCGGCGCCGTCGCCACCACCGCGGTGGAGGCGGCGGCGCAGGCCGACCTCATCGTCCTGGCGCTGCCGCTCGGCAAGTACCAGGCGATCCCGGTCGACCAGCTGCGCGGCAAGCTCGTCGTCGACGCGATGAACTACTGGTGGGAAGTCGACGGTCACCGCGAGGACCTCACCGATCCGCGGTCGTCGTCCAGCGAGCTCGTCGCCGCGTTCCTCGATGGCGCGCGAGTGGTCAAGGGCTTCAACCACATGGGCTACCACGACCTCGACGAGGGCGCCCTGCCCTCCGGTACGCCGGGCCGCAAGGCGATCGCCGTGGCCGGCGACAACCCGTCGGACGTTGCCGTGGTCACCGAGTTCGTCGACGACCTGGGCTTCGACCCGGTCGTGCTCGACCGGCTCGCGGACGGCGTACGGCTGCAGCCTCGGGCCGAGGCCTTCGGCGCGAACCTGGGTGCCGACGAACTCCGGACCCTGCTCGACCGCTTCCCGGACAGCGAACTGGGTCGGGAGATCGCGGCCGCCCGCAGGTGATCAGGAATCGAGAAGCGACGCCGGCTGCCTGACCTCTAGCGTCTTCGGTATGACGAAAACACAGCAGGCCGAGCGCAAGCCGGGGACTCCGGGACGGTTCTCGCGGTGGCTGCAGGTGAAGATGGGCGCCCGCGCGAGCCGGAAGATCCGCGACGGCAAGGGGCAGATGATGGGCATGGACGTGCTCGTGCTCACCACGGTCGGGCGGCGCAGCGGCGAGCCGCGGGCGACGCCGCTGGCCTGGTTCGCCGACGGCGAGTCGTGGCTAGTGGTCGCTTCCGGCGGCGGCAGCCAGCACCCGGACTGGCACGCGAACCTGACGGCCCACCCAGACCAAGTGACGGTCGAGTTCGCGGGCCAGGCCGCCGTACCGGTGACGGCGGAGCGGCTGGGCCAGGCCGAGCGCGCGGCGGCGTGGAAGCGGATCGCCGAGGCGCAGCCGCGGATCGCGAAGTACCAGGAGAAGTCGGAGCGCGAGTACCCGGTCCTGCGGCTTACGCGACGGTGACCCGGAGCGGGCTAGCAGCTTCTTCCCACGCGCGCTACGCAGGCGCCCGCCGGCTGGCGCCGGCACTTCCGGCTATCGCCGGGTTGTGCTGCCGCCGCCGCCGGTCGGCCTACGGCCGGCTGAGGCTGCCGCGTCGCACGGGCTGCTGCAGCTGTAGCCAACTCGCTGCTACGTCAGCCGCTTCGCCAGAGGCCCCGCTGATCGCACTGCACCGCCGTGAACTCATCCGGACACGCGGTGTGATCGGCAGCGTTCAGCTCTTCCCAGGAGAATTGGGACGAGTCCCCAGGGGAGGCGCCGATGTCCGACTACGACCGCGCGGTGGCGGCCCGCATCCTGGCCGAGACGATCGCCCCCTGGACGCCCGACCTCCCGCCACCTTCCCCGTGGACCGTCGAGCCCGAGGTCACGCCGCTCTCCCCCGACGGCCGGCTCACCCCGGCCCAACGCAACCACCTCGACCTGGAGCTCGCGACCAGCGCGACCCATCGAGTCCTCTGGCACGACAGCACCGGCGTACTCAACGTCGCTCATTGCAGCGCTCTCGGCCCCATCGTCCCGGTCGTCGCCCGCGAGACGACCCTCGCGCTCCGCCAGGCCCTGCCCGCCCTGAGCCGGCTGACCGACGCCGAGCAACGCGTCATGACCGCGACCACCACCGACGCCGACCCGCGCGAGATCCTCGCCGTCGGCTTCGAGACCACCGCCCGAGCGCTCGTCCAGCACGCGTACCTGGCCGGCAGCACGCCGTACGACGACCCGGCCGCCTTCGCGATCGCCCTGCGCGACTCCGGCATCTTCGCGGTGGTCGCCAACACCTGGTACTGGGGTCTGCAGTCGTCGACGTTCCGCCGCGGCATGATCCCGATCGCCCTCGAAGTCCGCCCTGACGGCGGCCTCCGCTACGCCCCCGAGTCCACCACGACCCTGCGCACCCTGAAGGCCGACGCGATCGCCGCCGCCGACCTCCCGCAGTACGCCGACCTCCCCGCCGGCGAGCTCCCTCGCTGCCTCGCCAACATGACCACCACCGGCCCACCCCTGCTCCCTGGCCTGGTCGACCTCTTCGTCGACACCTTCCTCACCATCCTCGAACAGGAGCCCACCATGCCCCACCCCGACGTGGTCTTCGAGATCCCCGACATGACCTGCTCCCACTGCACCAACACCATCACCGGCGTCCTGCAAACCCACGGCGTCACCGTCTCCGACATCAACCTCGACACCAAACGCGTGAGCGCCGCCTTCCCCAGCCCCGAAATCCAAGCCCTCTGCTTCACCGCCATCGAAACCCACGGCTACACAGTCGTCCCGTCAGCCGGGTAAGAGCCCACTGCGCACCCCAGCAAGATGCGACCGGCTAACCGCCGCAGCCAACTCCGGATCCTTCTCCCGAATGGCTTCCACGATCGCCGCGTGCTCCGCCTGATCCCCGCGTTGCTGTGCCTTCGCATCGAGCTTCAGCATGTCCACCATCGCCCGCCTCACCCGCGGCACGAAGCTGTCGAACAACTCGCCCAGCACCGCGTTGTGCGCCGCCGTCACCACCGCGCGGTGGAACGCGAGGTCGGCCTCGATGTACTCCTCGTCCGCCAACTCGTCCGCCGCCCGGGCCCGAGCGACCAGCGTCCGTTGCAACGCCCGCAGATCACCGGCCGTACGCCGGGAAGCCGCCAGCCTGGCCGCCTCGGTCTCGATCGCCAGGCGCCCCTCCAGGACATCCCCGATCGCGGCGCGCCGCAGCACCTGGTCCCAGTCCTCCACCGGCTGCGTGCCGACCACGAAAACCCCAGCTCCCTGCCGGCTCTCCAGCACCCGCCGGCCGGCCAACTCCCGAACGGCCTCCCGCACCGTCGACCGCCCGACCCCCAGCTGAACCGCCAGCGTCGTCTCCCCCGGCAGCTTCTGCCCGACCGCCCACTCCCCCGCACCCACCCGCCGCAGAATCTCCTCGGCAGCCTGCTCGACCAACGGATGGCGACGAATCATCCACCCACTCTAGCTCCTCAGCTTGTCTGAGGAGTGCGACCGAACCAAGGTGGACGCCCCCACCACAGAACCCCGCGCGCCCCCACCAGCAGGTCAACGCCGGTTCCTGACACGGCAGTTGCCTTCACCCCCGATCACCCCATAGGTTTCCCTCGACTTCTGCGATCCAGTCGCAGGTGGAACGAGGAGGAATCGGTGCTGCGTGGAGCGAAGGCGGCGTCCGCCGTCGTAGGGCTGCTGATGGTTTCGGCCGCGTGCACGGCAGGTGTCGACACACCGGCCTCCAGCGGTACGCCGAAGGAACTGCGCCTGGCGATCGGCGGCGAGTCCGAGGACGGGTACGACCCGACGCTCGGCTGGGGCCGGTACGGGTCTCCGCTGTTCCAGTCGACCCTGCTGACGCGCGACGCGGACCTGAAGATCGTCAACGACCTGGCCACCCGACACTCGGTGAGTGCCGACGGCCTGGTCTGGACGGTCGACCTGCGCACCGACGCGAAGTTCAGCGACGGGCAGCCACTCACCGCGAAGGACGTCGCCTACACCTTCACCACCGCCAGCAAGTCCGGCGGCCTGACCGACGTCACCGCGCTCAGCAAGGCCGTTGCCACCGACAACGACACGGTCGAGCTGCACCTCAGCCGCCCGCAGAGCACGTTCGTCAACCGCCTGGTCTCGCTCGGCATCGTGCCCGAGCACGCCCACGGCAAGGACTACGCCCGCAAGCCGATCGGGTCCGGCCCGTTCACCCTGGTCCAGTGGGACGAGGGCCAGCAGCTCATCGTGCAGCGCAACGAGGCCTACTACGGCACCAAGCCGGCCTTCGAGCGCGTCGTGTTCACGTTCACCGGCGAGGACGCGACGCTCGCGGCCGCGAAGGCCGGCCAGGCCTCGATGGCCGCCGTACCGTCGAACCTGGCCAAGACGACGATCGACGGCATGCGGCTCGTCCCGGTGAAATCGGTCGACAACCGTGGCGTGATGTTCCCGTACGTCGCCGACACCGGCCGTCAGACCAAGGACGGGCAGGCGATCGGCAACAACGTCACCTCGGACAAGGCGATCCGGCAGGCGATCAACTACGCCGTCGACCGGGACGCGCTGGTGGACGGCGTACTCGAAGGCTTCGGCTCGCCCGCGACCGGGCCCGTCGACGGCTTGCCCTGGTACGAGCCAGCCTCGGCGATCAAGAGCGGCGACGCCGCCAAAGCCAAGCAGTTGCTGACCGACGCCGGCTGGGTCGACAAGAACGGCGTCCGCGAGCGCAACGGCGTCAAGGCGGCGTTCAACCTCCTCTACCCGGCCGACGACACCCTGCGGCAGGGACTCGCGCTGAGCGTCGCGGACATGGTGAAGCCGCTCGGGATCCAGATCAAGGCGCAGGGCGTGAGCTGGGACGTGATCGACAAGCGGCTGCACTCCGACGCGGTGCTGTTCGGGTGGGGCAGCCAGGACCCGACCGAGATGTACAACCTGTACTCGTCCACCCAGGCCGGCGTCGAGTACTGGAACCCGGGCTACTACGCCAACGCCGCCGTCCAGAAGGACCTCGACGCCGCGATGAGCGCCACCGACCAGGAGCAGGCGACGACGTACTGGAAGGCCGCGCAGACCGGCTTCAGCGCCACCGGCGACGCCGCCTGGGCCTGGCTGGTCAACCTCGAGCACACGTACTTCGTCAGCGACTGCCTCGACATCGGCAAGCCGCAGATCGAGCCCCACGGGCACGGCTGGCCGGTCACCGCCGGCATCACCCAGTGGAAATGGACGTGCTGACCAGCGAGACGCCGGAAGCACCCGCACCCGGCGACGGCCGCGGACACCGCGGCGGCTCGCTGGGCGGAGCCCTGCTCTCCCGGCTGGTCCGCCTGGTCCTGCTGCTGTTCGCCGTCGCCGTGGCGTCGTTCGCGCTGATGCTCGGCTCACCGGTCGATCCCATCGACGCGTACGTCGGCGCGGACATCGCCGCGATCGGCCCGGAGCAGCGCGCCCAGATCGCCGAGCGCTGGGGCCTCGACGACCCGCCGGTCGAACGCTTCACCAGCTGGCTGTCCCAGGTCGTCAGGGGCGACCTCGGGCAGTCCCACACCTTCAACCAGCCCGTCGCGGACGTCATCGCGGGCAAGTTCCTGACCAGCCTCGCGCTGATGTCCGTCGCCTGGTGCCTGTCGGGCGTGATCGGTTTCGGCCTCGGCCTGCTGGCCGGCATCCGGCGGGGCCAGCTCACCGACCGCGTCATCACCTGGTGGGCCTACACCCTCGCCAGCGCCCCGACGTTCTGGGTCGGCCTCCTGCTCCTGTACGCGTTCTCGGTCGCGCTCCAGTGGACTCCGGTCTGCTGCGCCGTACCGGTCGGTCAGGTCGCGAGCGAGGTCGGCCTGCTCGACCGCCTGCACCACCTCCTCCTGCCCGCGGTGACGCTGAGCCTGGTCGGCATCGCGCCCGTCGTACTGCACACCCGGCAGGCCGTGGCCGTCGCGATGGCCAGCGACTACGTCGCCTTCGCCCGCGCGCAAGGCGAACGCACCACCGGCCTGGTCGTTCATCGAGTACTACGCAACGCCGCCGGCCCCGCTCTGCTCCTCCAGTTCAGTTCGCTCGGTGAACTCTTCGGCGGCTCGCTCCTCGCCGAACAGGTCTTCTCCTACCCGGGTCTCGGCGCCGCGACCACGGCAGCAGCCCTCGGCCAGGACGTCCCGCTCCTGCTCGGAATCGCCTTGTTCACCACGCTGTTCGTCTACACCGGCAACCAGCTCGGCGACCTCCTACACAGCTGGCTCGACCCGAGAACGCGACGGCTCGGGGCCGCCCGATGACCCAGCTCCTGGCCACCAGCAGGCGCAGCCGCACCCTGGCCTACCTCACGCTCTCCCTCGTGATCGTCGTCGGTGTCACCATCGCGGGCACGCTCGCCGTCGACGCCGCCAGTACGACGGAACTCGCGGCGCGCAACCTCAGCCCGTCCTGGCAACACCTGTTCGGCACCGATCGACTCGGGCGCGACATGCTCGCCCGCGTCCTGTCCGGCCTGCGGCTCAGCCTGGTCGTCGGCGTCAGCGCCGCGCTCGTCTCGGGTCTGCTCGCGATGCTGATGGCGTGCGCGGCCGCGGTCGGTGGTCCGGTCGTCGACCGCGCGGTCACCTGGCTCGTCGACCTCTTCCTCGCACTCCCCCATCTGGTCCTGCTGATCCTCCTGGCCTTCGCACTCGGCGGCGGCACCCGCGCGGTCGTCATCGCCGTCGCCGTGACCCACTGGCCGTCGCTGACCCGAGTACTCCGCGGCCACGCCCGCCAGGTGGTGTCGTCGGACTACGTGATGATCGCCCGCCAGCTCGGCCGAGGTCGTTGGTGGATCGCCCGGCGCCATGTCGCGCCGCAACTGGTCGGCCACTTCCTGGTCGGCACGGTCCTGCTGTTCCCGCACGCGATCCTGCACGAGGCCGCGCTGTCGTTCCTCGGTCTGGGCGTCGATCCGGCCGAGCCGTCCATCGGCGTCCTGCTGGCCGAGTCGATGCGGTTCCTGTCCGCCGGAGCCTGGTGGCTCGCCGTACTGCCTGGCCTGTGCCTGCTCGTCGTCGTCAAGCTGGTCGACGCGATCGGCGAGAACACCCGGGCCCTGCTCGACCCGAGGAGCCACCACCTGTGAGCCCGCTGCTGGCCATCGAGCAACTGACGGTGAGCTTCGTCCAGTACGAGCGCGGCCTCCGGCGCCGCGAAGTCGTCGCGCTGTCCGGCATGGACCTGACCGCCGACCGCGGCCAGGTCGTCGCGCTCGTCGGCGCGTCCGGCGCCGGCAAGACCCTGCTCGCGCACGCCGTCCTCGGCATGCTGCCCCCGAACGCGACCGAGTCCGGCACCATCCAGTACGACGGCCGCCCGCTCGACCACGCCGAGCGGCGCCGCCTCGCCGGCCAGGAGATCGCACTGCTCCCCCAGTCGGTCGACTACCTCGACCCACTGGCCACCATCGGCCGCCAGGTCACCCGCTCCGCACAGCTGGCAACCCAGCTCGGCGCGCGCGCCGGCCGTCGCGCCGGGCATCGTGTCGCCGCGACCGTTCTCGCCGCGCGCGGCCTCGGCCCCGAGGTCCTTCGGCGCTACCCCCACGAACTCTCCGGCGGCATGATCCGCCGCGTCCTACTCACCATGGCGACCCTCGGCGACCCGCACCTGATCCTCGCCGACGAACCGACCCCGGGGTTGCCCCGCGAGGACGTCAGCGCCGTACTGCAGGAGTTCCGCGCGCTCGCCGACGACGGCCGGGCCGTCGTACTGATCACGCACGAGCTGGGCGGCGCCCTGGAGGTCGCGGACACCGTGGTGATCTGCCGCGAAGGCCGCACGATCGAGACCGTCACGCCGGCCGGGTTCAGGACCGGCGAGCTGCGCGACCCATACACGAAGGCCCTGTGGCAGGCCCTTCCCGCCAACGGTTTCGCCGTTCCCGAGGAGCAGTCGTGCTGATCGCCAAGGACCTCTGGTTCCGCTACACCCGGGATTGGGTCGTCCAAGGGACGTCGCTGACCGTGGAACCCGGCGAGGTGGTCGGCCTCTTCGGCCCCAGCGGCTCGGGCAAGTCGACCATCGGCAAGCTCCTCGCCGGATTCCTCACGCCCACCAAAGGCGAGATCCTCGTCGACCCCCGCGGCAGCGCGCACCCGGTCCAGCTCGTGCTCCAGCACCCCGAACGCGCGATGAATCCGCACTGGACCGTCCGCGAGATCCTCGCCGAGACCGGCGCCTCCCAGGCCGAGGTCGAGGCGGTCGATCCGCACCTGGTCCGGCCCGTCTGGTTCGACCGCTTCCCGCACGAGATCAGCGGCGGCGAGCTCCAGCGGGTCAACCTCGCCCGCGCCCTGCTCGCCCGCCCTCGCTACCTCGTCGCCGACGAGATCAGCGCGAGCCTCGACGCGATCACCCAGGCGCGCATCTGGCACCTGCTGCTGGAACAGGCTCGCGCGCAGGAGATCGGCGTGGTCGCGATCTCCCACGACCCGGACCTGCTGGCCGCCGTGACCGATCGCGTCATCGACCTCTGACCCCCTGAGGTCGACATCGGAAGCTTTCCGATGCTACTTTCGGAACATGTTCCGAAAGCTACAGGACAAGTCGGGCGCCACCCTCGCCGTGGTCGCCGTCGTGCAGTTCATGGTGTCCCTCGACCTGTCGGTCGTGAACGTGGGACTTCCCCAGATCGCGAACGGGCTCGGGTTCAGCGCGACCGGAGTGACGTGGGTGATCCACGCCTACGCACTGACCTTCGGCGGGCTGCTGCTGCTAGGCGGCAAGGCCAGCGACCGGTACGGGCGCAAGCAGCTGCTGCTCGCCGGACTGGCCCTGTTCGGCCTGGCATCGCTGGTCGGCGGCTTCGCTCAGGAGCCCGGCCACCTGGTCGCGGCCCGCGCCGCCCAAGGGATCGGGGCCGCGGCCCTGGCGCCGGCCGCGCTCGCGTTGCTGGCGACGACGTTCCCGAGCGGCCGGGCCCGCGTGAAAGCCTTCGGCGTGTGGAGTGCGATGAACGCCGCGGGCGGTGCGCTCGGCGTACTGATCGGCGGCGTGCTCACCCAGTACGCGAGCTGGCGGTGGGTGATGTTCGTCAACGTCCCGATGGCGGCCATCGCGTTCGCGCTGGCCTCGGGCGGAGTCGCCGCCGGCCTGCCCGTACGCCGTGGCCGCCCCGACGTACTCGGCGCCGTACTCGCGACCGCCGGCATGTCGGCCCTGGTCTTCGGCGTCGTCCGGACCGACCGCCATGCCTGGGGATCACCGACCACGCTGATCACGCTCGCGATCGCCGTCGTACTGCTCGCTGGGTTCGTCCTCGTCGAACGCACGACGCGCCGCGAACCGCTGGTCCGGCTGGGCCTCTTCACCAACCGCTCGGTGTCCGGCGCGAACGCCTACAACCTGCTGGTCGGTACGGCGATGGCGTCGTCGTTCTACTTCATGTCGCTCTACCTGCAGCGCGTGCTCGACATCGGCCCGGCGCTGACCGGCCTGATGTTCCTGCCGTTCGCCCTCGGGGTTGTCGTCGGCTCGGTGCTCGCCATCAAGCTCGGCTATCGCTTCCCTACAAAGAATCTCCTGATCGGCGGCGCACTGCTGACCGCGACCGGGTTCGCGTGGTTCGGCCAGGTCAGTGCCGACGGCAGCTTCCTCACCGACGTCCTCGGCCCGTCGGTCATCGCCAGCATCGGCTTCGGCCTCTGTCTCGGCCCGCTCGTCGCCACCGCCACCACCGACGTCGCACCCCACGAAACCGGTACGGCGTCCGGCCTCCTCAACAGTTCTCGCCAACTCGGCGCATCCCTCGGCCTGGCAGCTCTCGGAACCGCCGCCCACCAGCACACCGAATCCACCGGCTCCCTCAACGACGGCTACGCCCGAGGCCTGACCCTCTGCGCCGCAGCCCTGCTCGTCGCCGTACTGATCGCCGCCATCACCTTGCCCAGCACCAAGCATCAGCCGGCGCGGAGTGCGGCGTAGTCGGCGGCGGTCAGCGGGTTGGTCGTGAGCGCGCCGTCGGCCAGCAGCGCTTCGACGGGCAGGCCGTCGCGCTCGAACGTGACTTCCTTGACGGTCGGGATCGCGGTCGCGGACAGGACGATCTGGCCGACAGCGAGCACGTTCTCGGCGGCTGAGCCGTCGGTCTCGCCGACCAGGCCGATCACCGCGCGGTCGCCGTCCACAGTCGTGACCGTCAACTGCAGGCCGGCCGGCAGCGCCGAGGAGATCCCGCTGGCGCGCTCGCGCTCGGTCGGGCCGGCGACCAGCGCGGTGACGATCGCGGCCAGGCGATCCTGCGCCGGCCCGTTCGGCACCTCGCGTACCGAGCGCACTAGCCGGTCCTTGCGGACGAAGTTCACCACCACGCTCACCTGCCCGGGCCCAGCGGTCGACGGCGACACGTCGCGCGGCAACGCCGTCTCCCGCAACCGCGACGGCAACGCCTCCGGCTGGATCTCCACCGGCGAGTCCTGCGAAGGCACTCCGCACCCACCAAGCATCAGTACGACGGCCAGCCCCAACGCCCAGCGCCTCACCGCTTCACCTCCGGCAGCCGTACGACGAACCGCGCGCCACCCGCCGGCGACGCCTCGCACCACACGGCACCACCGTGCGCGGCGGCCGTCTCGGCGACCAGCGCCAGCCCCAACCCGGTCCCCGAGGACGAGCCCCGCCGATTCGGCCCGGTCGCGAACCGCTCGAACACCCGCTCCCGGTCCTCCGGCGGAATCCCGCTCCCCGCGTCGTCCACCTCGACCAGCACATCGTCGTCGGAACGGCTCACCAGCACCGCGGTCACCCCACCACCATGCCGCTCGGCGTTCTCCAGCAGATTCCGGAACAGCCGCCCCAGCCGGGCCTTGTCGCCGCGTACCTCGATGCCCTCGGCACCTTTCACCAGCTCCGGATCGTCGCCGACCTCACCCACCACGTACCGCAGCAGCTCGCCCAGCGGGACCCTGGCCTCCGACCCCAGATCGAGCCCGGCGTCCGACCGCGCCAGCTCCAGCAGGTCGTCCAGCAACCGCCGGAACCGCTCGAGATCCGCCGAGATCAGGACCAGCAACTGCTGCGACCGCGGCGGCAGCTCGTCCCGCCGCGCGGTGAGCAGGTCCACACTCGCGACCAAGGTCGTCAACGGCGACCGCAGCTCGTGGCTCACATCCGCCGCCAGCCGGGCGTCCCGCTCGATCCGCTGCTGCAGCGTCTCGACCATACTGTTGAACGAGGCAACGATCGTCGCCAGCTCCGGGTCCTCGGTCGGCGGCAGCCGGGTACCCAGCTCGCCACCCGCGATCGTGGCCGCCGCCACCGCGACCCGGTTCAGCGGAATCACCACCGACCGGCTCGCCCAGGCCCCGAGCGCCGCGCCGGCACCCGCCGACAGGATCGCCCCGCCGATCAGGATGCTGCTCAACAGCCGCAGGATCCCGTCGAGCTCGCTCAGCGGCGCGATCTCGTAGAACTCCCCGCCCACGGCCGGCAGCGGTACGCCGACCACGAGCACCGGCCCGTCGGCGGTCCTGAACCGCTGTGTCGCGGCCCGCCCTTCGGCACCCTCGGCCCGCATCTCCGCCGGGACCGCCTCGCGCCCCTGATCCAGCGCCGACCCGTACCACTGGTTCTGCCACTTCAGCACCACCGTGTGGCCGGCCGGCGTACCGGCCGCGGTCAGTACGGCGGACACGTCTGCCCCCGCCGTCTCGAGCCGGCGCTGCACGAACCCCGCGTCGGCCAGCGCCTGGCGCTGCACCACGTCCTGACGCTGCCCCAGCAGGAACCCCCGCGCCAGCGCATAGGTGCTGACGGCGAACACCGCCGACACCAGCAGCGCGACCAGCGCGAACGCGATCACGATCCGGTGCCGCAGGCCGAGCGCGGCGATCGCGCGGTTCACCGCGGGTCCAGCCGGTAGCCCATCCCGCGCACGGTGACCACCAGCAACGGGCGGCCCGGATCGCGCTCGATCTTGGTTCGCAACCGCCGGATGTGCACGTCGACGATCCGTTCGTCGCCGTAGAAACCGTGCTCCCACACCGAGGACAGCAACGCCGGACGGCTGAGCACCCGCCCCGGCGGCCGGGCCAGCTCCGCGAGCAACCGGTACTCCGTGACGGTCAGCTTGAGGTCCGCACCCTGCAGCAGCACCGACCCGCGCGACCGGGACAGCACCAGCCGGCGTACCGGATCGGAGTCCAGTACGACGTCCGGCTCGGTCGCCTCCGTACTGGTCCGGAGCCGCCGGCGGAGCGCGCGCAGCCGAGCGGTGAGCTCCTTGACCTGGAAGGGTTTGGTCACGTAGTCGTCCGCGCCGGCTTCCAGCCCGGCGACGATGTCGTGGGTGTCGGAGCGGGCGCTGACGATCACGATCGGGATGTCGCTGAGCCGGCGAATCTCCCGGATGCAGGTGTAGCCGTCGATCTCGCCGAGCATCAGGTCGACCAGCACCAGGTCGGGCAGTACGGTCCGGACCCGCTCGAGGGCCGCGGGCGTGTCGGCGGCCTCGGTCACCTGATGCCCCTCGTCCTCCAGCGCGAGCCGCAGGACGGTGCGGATGCGGTCGTCGTCCTCGACGACCAGGACCTGCAACGCCATCGAACCATCCTCGCAACCGATCGGGAGCAGCTGACGCCTGGGGCCCTTCTCGTCATCGGATCGTAAAGAAGGCGCTCGATCGTTCTCAACGTCCACGGGGAAGAGTAGAAGGATCTTGTCAGTGCGCCGGGAGGTCCGCCATGACCCGTTCCGTTCCCACCCCACCGCCCCGGAAGGCCATCGTGACGATCAGCGAGGCCGAGGTCGCCGCCGGCCTGACCGCCCTGCGCTGGCAGCTCAACGACCTGGTGATGGACGGCGCCTGCCTGGTCGTGATCGACGTCTCCGACCTGGACCAGATGTCGTCCACGCTGCTCGCGGCCCTGCTCGACACGCACCGGGTCTGCCGCCGGCGCGGCGGTGGAGTGGTCATCCGGCACGCCAACCGGCGAGCCGCCGACGCCCTGCACCGCACTGGCCTCGACCGGGTCTTCGAGGTCGAGGCCGCCGCGTGAACAATCGCTCGACCAACCGGCGTACCCTGCCGATCTCGCCGACCCGCCGCTGCCTGCGCCGCCCGGGTACGCCGTACTCGCGACCGGTGCCGCAGACGACCTGTCTGCCGCACGGCATCGCGATCTCCTGCGCCTCCGAGAACTCGCCCCGCCCCGGTGTCGACTTCATCGATCTCGCCGTCATCGAGCTCCTCGACGCGTACACGGCGTACCTCGACGAGCTCACGGGCGCGGGGGTCCTGGTCCTGCCACCCGGCGACCACTTCCCCAGCGCGACCGCGCTGCAGGAGCTCGACACGCTCGGCTGGCTCGTCCTGGACAACGAGGCCGGCCTGCCGGAGATCGCCGGCCGGACCGCCGACGGCAACCTCGCCTTCTGCCTGTACGCCGACTTCGCGGTCACGCCGGCTCCCGACCTGGAGACGCTCCAGAAGACGCTGACCGCGCTCAACTACGCGGCGAGGATCAAACGGAGCTGAGCGCCGAGGTCCGAGCGGCACCGTGCAGCTGCCCTTGCCGTTGCCCGAGCCGTGCGGCCGGTCGCGGCCATGCTGGGGCTGGTGAGGCAAAATGTTGCTCAGAGGTCCTCCGAGCGGCGGAGTGACCGTCGTGCGGACCTGGGAGACCGAGTGGCGATGCTTGATCCTGTCGACGGCGCGGACGCCGACGCGTTCGCGCGGCTGGCGGTCGAGCTGCACGACGCCTCCGGGGTCGACGACACGGTCGAGGCCGTGGTCCAGTTCGCGCTGCAGGCGCTGAACTGCACGTACGCCGGTCTGGCGCTGTCCACCCGCGGTCAAGCCAGCGAGATCGCCGCGGTGACCGACCCGGTCGTCGCCGACGTCTACACCCTGCAGATCGACACCGAGGACGGCCCGCTGGTCACCTCGCTGCGGGACCGGAGCACGGTCCTGATCCGCGACACCCACACCGACGAGCGCTGGCCGAAGTGGGCCGCCAAGGTCTCCGCCCTCGGGGTGCGCAGCGTGCTCGACGTCCCGCTGATGCTCGGCGACGACGCTCGCACTGTCGGCGTACTCGGTCTCTACAGCCCTGAGCCGGACGCCTTCGGGCCTGACGACGAGGCGATCGCCGAGATCCTCGCGCGGCACGCCACCATCGCCGTCGCCACCGCGCGGCACGAAGAGACGATGGCCCTGGCCGTCGACGCCCGCAAACTGGTCGGCATGGCGATGGGCATCCTGATGGAACGCTTCGACATCGACGGCGACCGGGCCTTCGCCATCCTCAAGCGGTACTCCCAGGACACCAACACCAAGCTCCGCGACGTCGCCCAGGAACTTGTCGACACCCGCCGACTCCCGCACTGACGATCGCGACATCCTCGTACCCGACGCTGACGGGGGGAAACACCGAGGACGACCTGCTGTCGGCCGGACTCGCCCCGCTGATCAGCCGCCGAGGGCGTCGGCCAGCTTCTCCGCCTCCTCCTTGGTGAACTGGGCAGCGCTGATCTCCAGCTGCCCACCGGTGATCGCCGACATCACCGACGGCGCGCTGACGACCTCACTGTCGACCACGATCGCGATCTGATTGGCCGGGGGCGTCTGCATCGCCACGTCGGTCGTGAGCTGCTCGAACAACTTGCTGCCGTCGTCGTCGAGCTGCACCGCGACCACCCAGCTGGTGTTGCTGAACTTCGCCTCGGCGTTCGCGACGTTCCGGCCGTCGAGCTCCACCTTGCCGAGGGTGTAGCCCGTCCCGTCCGCGCCGCAGACGATCCCGGACGTCGACGGCGGCGAGGCACAGGTGCCCGGAGTCGCCGTCACCACCCGCCGGAACTCGACCGCGGCCGGGTTCCGCGGCTCCGGCGAATCCGCCTGCTGATCGGTGTCGCGCAGCACCACGACGACGGTCAGCACAGCCAGCACGAGCACCACCACGGCAAGCACGCCGACGAGCACCAGCGGACCACGATTCCGCTTCGGCGGCCCGTACTGCGGTGGCGGGTACGGCGTCGGCTGCGTCATAGGGCGATCCTATCGGCGCCCGCGCCGCGACGCGCCGAATCCCTTGTACTGCATCGATTCCCGTCCGCCCGTTGCTGCTGAAAGCCTTCCCGTCGGGGCACCGATGCCTCCGGCAATCTTTTACCTCCCCAAGGGCACCTTCGGCACCCGCGCCGGCGCCACGCACCCCCGGTGCTGGGATCGGGCCGCGCCGGACAGCATGATGGGGAGGTGCCCAGATCCAGCGCCAGCAGCGGCCAGACCGGCCGGCCACCCGTCACGTCCCGGGCCGAGATCCTCGCCGCCGCCCGGCGGCTGATCGACCGGGACGGCTGGGAGAAGCTGACGATCCGCGGTCTGGCCGGTGAGCTCGGCATCGGCGCGACGACGCTGTACCACCACGTGCGCGACAAGGAAGACCTGCTGCTCCTGCTGCTCACGGAGTACGCCGCACAACTGCCGCACCCGGAGCTGCCCGCGGAGCCGCGCGACCGCATCATCGCCGTCGGCGTACTCATCCACGACGCGTTCGCCGAGTGGCCCTGGGCCGCCCAGGTCCTCACCACCGACGGCTTCGTCGCCCGGATCGGCGACCCGGCCCTGTGGTTCGTCGAGGCGATCCTGGCCGGAGCCGTCGACCACGGCTGCACCCCGGCCCAGAGCGTCCTGATCTTCCGCAACATCTGGTACTACACCGTCGGCGAGATCCTGGTCCGCGCCAACACCGCCCGCCGCCACCCCGACGCCGACTTCCCACCCGCCGAGAACAGCCCCTTCACCGGCCAGAAGACCGCCGCACTCCCCCACCTCACCGCCGTCGCCGGCCAATGGGCCGAGCTGGCCCAGGCCAACACCTACCCCCAAGGCCTCGCCGCCCTGGTCGACGGCCTACTCACCCAAGCCACCACCTGACAAACCGCCAACGGCACCTGGCGGCCGCTCGACCGTCGCCGACGCTCGCGAGGTCGATCCCAGCGGCAACGCCTCGCCCTCCATCCCCCACGCCTGTCCCCACGTCGATCCCGGCGACAGCGCCTCGCGCCCATCCCTCAAATCTGTCCCGGCGGCAGCGTCTAAGGTAGCGGCGTGGAGAGTGAAGCCAGCTGGCGCGATCGGCGGCGTGAGGCGGCCGCCGAGCAGGCGGCGGCCCTCGACCGTCGGCGCGCGCAGGAGACCGCCTCCGCGCGGGCCTTGCTCGCAGACTTCGTGGACAAGGTGAAAGCCGCCGGCATCGAGCCCCAGCCCTTGCGTGCCCAGGTCGTCGGCTCAGGCGCGAGCTACCGGACGAACCTCGTCGGCTGGTACCTCAAGCGCAACCGATCCCTCGCAGTAGATGCCGAAGGCAACTTCTACCTGCTCGGCGTCCGTCCCAGCCTGAAGGCGCGACTCGCCGGCCTCCAGATCGAACCCTCCGACCCGCCCCTCACGGTCGGCCTCGGCGCCCGCGACGGCGAGTCGATGCCGCTCAAACAACTACTGCACCTCCGCCTCGAAGCCGGCCCCGACTGGACCTGAGCGACGCCCCCAACCTCCGGCCCGCGCGCGACGGGAGCGGTACGTCGGCGAGTGGATCCCCGAACCGCTCCCCGACGCCACCGACTGGCTCGGCGGCCAGGCCGCCCCCAACGATCCCGCCGACCGGGTGACGCTCGACGAGTCGGTCAACATGGCCTTCCTCGTCGTCCTGGAGTCGATGACGCCGGCCGAGCGCGTCGCGTTCGTGCTGCACGACGTGTTCCGCTACCCGTTCCCCGAGGTCGCCGAAATCGTCGGCCGTACGCCGGCCGCCTGCCGCCAACTTGCCTCCTCCGCCCGCCGCCAACGCACCTCCACCACTCACCAACCTCCCCGCACCCCCTGCTTCCGGCCTACCACGAGCGCAACCACCAACCCAGCCCGCGGGTTACTGAGTGCTGCAGGTCCGCCGCTGGACGGTGGTGGAGGGCGACGCGGGCGGTCGTCTGATGCAGGCATCGCATATCCAATAGGATCTAACCCATGGACTTCGATCTTCGTGAGATTCCCTTCAGCCGGCGTGGTTCGTGGCTGGCGCTGTCGCCTGTGGTTGCCAGCGGGGTGGTGGCGGACGATGTCCATCTCGTGACGCACCAGACCAGGCAGGTCGGTGTCTTCGCGTTGCGGCCTTCGGAAGCTAGCGAGCTTGTCGCGACGCCCGAGGTGTTGCGGTGGGAGGCGGCGGCTGGGCGGATCGAGGCGGTGTTCGAGACTGTGGACACGGTGCGGTTTCGGGGGCGAGGCACAGCGCTGGAGTTGGAGGCCGATGACGAGGCGCATCTGTTCGTGGATCCGACCGATCTGAGTCCGGTCTTCGCGAGTCATGCTTCGGGGCGGCGGTACCGGGTCACGATGCTGCGCGGCGAGGCGACGACCGGGCCCGGGCGGAGTGTGCGGCTGGACGGGGCCGAGGGCTGGGAGGCAGTCATCGAGGAGTTCGGTACTGCGCGCCCGCCGTACGGCGAGAAGCAGACCACCGACGGCCGTCCGGCGGAGTTCGACCAGGTGGTCGCCGAGGTCCGGGCCGAGTTCGGGGCGTTCGTCGAGCGGGTCGCCGGGTGGCGGACCGCGGAGTACCCGGCGGCCGAGGCGGCGGCGTACGTGCTGTGGGCGAGCATCGTGCGGGCGGACGGATTCATCACGCGCGAGGCCGCGTTGATGTCGAAGCACTGGATGGATCGGGTGTGGAGCTGGGACCACGCGTTCAACGCACTCGCGCTGGCGCCGGGTGAGCCGGAGCTCGCGCTGGATCAGTTCCTGATGCCGTTCGATCATCAGGAGACGAGTGGGGCGTTGCCGGACGTGGTCGGGCACTCGGGGATCGTCTACAACTTCGTCAAGCCGCCGATTCACGGGTGGGCGTGGCGGAAGTTGTCGGGCGCGGCCGACCCCGAGGTGTACGAGCGGCTGGCGGCCTGGACGAACTTCTGGCTGGACCGGCGCCGGGTGCCGGGGCACGCGCTGCCGCACTACCAGCACGGTTTCGACAGCGGGTGGGACAACGCGACGATCTTCGACCACGAGCCGGTGATCGAGTCTCCCGACCTCGCGACCGTGCTCGTTCTGCAGTTGGACGCGCTCACCGCACTGGCCGAGGAGCTCGGGCGCGCCGACGACGCGGCGTACTGGAGCACGACCGCCGACGAGATCGTCGCTGCGTTGCTCAGCGAGCTGTACGACGGCAACGGGTTCGTCGCGCGGGGTGCGTTGAGCCGTACGCCGAGCAAGACCACCAGTCTGGTGACCGCGCTTCCGATCATGCTCGGGCGGCGCCTGCCGGCGGAGGTGGTCGAGCAGCTGGTCGTGAAGATCCGGCGGCATCTCACCGATTGGGGGCTGGCCTCGGAGGATCCGGGCTCGGAGGACTACGCCGCCGACGGCTACTGGCGAGGTCCGATCTGGGCGCCGCCGAGCGTGCTGCTCGACGACGGGCTGCGCTCCGTCGGCCAGGTCGAGCTGGCCGACGAAGCCAGCAGCCGCTTCCGGCGGTTGTGCGAGCGGTCCGGCTTTGCGGAGAACTTCGACGCGCTGACCGGTGAGGGCCTGCGTGATCGTGCGTACACGTGGACGGCGAGTGCCTATCTGCTGCTGGCCCGTGAAGACGCAGCACGGCGGCGCCACGTAGTCCCCGCGACCTGAACGTGAATGCCGCTCGCCCGGGTCAATTGGCGAGCGCAGCCGCCATACCCACCTCATAAGCGCCCGCAGGGTTGCGGACGATCACGTTCATCCGGTTGGCCGCATTGATCAAAGCGATCAAGCAGACCAGCGTACCGAGCTCGTCGTCGGTGAAGTGCTTCCGCACGCCCGCCCACGTCTCATCACTGACGCCCTCCGGACCCAGCCGGGTGCCCTCCTCGGTCAGCGCGAGCGCGGCCCGCTCCGCGTCGGTGAACACGATGGCCTCGCGCCAGACCGCCACCAGGTGCAGCCGCTGCTGCGACTCCCCCGCGGCGGTCGCCTCCTTGGTGTGCATGTCGACGCAGAACGCGCACCCGTTGAGCTGGCTGGCGCGCAGCTCCAGGATCTCCTGCAGCGCCTTCGGCAGCGTCGACTGCGCGAAGATTCCCGCCACCGAGTACAGCCGCTTCGCGACCTTCGCCGCGGTCGGGGTCTCGAACAGGTTGAACCGTGCTTCCATCATCGTCTCCTCTGTCGGTGTTGCCCACGAGACACCGACGGCCCACACCCCGTGACAGCTCGCCGGAGTGACCTGGGCCTCACCCGGAAATCCGGTGGTGGCCGGCCGCACCACCTGCTAACGTCGCCGGTCTGTCTTTTCGGGTGGCTTGTCTGCACTGCGTGAAGGGTCGTAACGAACCGGACGTGCTCCGGGGCGGGATCTCGAAGATCGCCGCCGGCACCGTCGTTCGTTCCCCCACCGCGACAGCGAGAGGTCGTACACACCGATGGCCGAAACCCAGCAGAACTCCGAGCTCGACCACGAGCGCGACTACCTCACCGAGTCCCGCGCCGCGCTGCGCCGGATGCACCACGACGTCACCGTCCGGGAGATCCCGGTGATCGGCGGCGAGGACAACGACGAGCGCTTCACCAACGAGGCCAACCAGCGCGCCCACCAGCAGCGGACACTGGCGCTGCTCGACCTGCCCGACGTGCCGCTGTTCTTCGGCCGGCTCGACTACGAGCACGGTGCGATCGAGGACCTCGACCGGTTCTACATCGGCCGCCGGCACGTGCACGACGGCACCGGCGTACCGATGGTGATCGACTGGCGGGCGCGCGTGTCGGTGCCGTTCTACCGCGCGACCCGCAGCGATCGGCAGCAGGTCCTGCTGCGGCGCCGGTACGGCTTCTCCGACACCGCCGAGCTGACCGGCTTCGAGGACGAGCCGATGATCGGCGCCGAGGAGCTCGACCAGGCCGACCGGTTCCTGCGCGCCGAGATCGAGCGCCCGCGCACCGGCCCGATGCGCGACATCGTCGCCACGATCCAGCCTGAGCAGGACGACCTCGTCCGCGCTCCCCTGCAGCCGAGTGTCTGCGTCCAGGGCGCACCCGGTACGGGGAAGACCGCCGTCGGCCTGCACCGCGTCGCGTACCTGCTCTACACCGAGCGCGAGCGACTCAGCCGCGGCGGCGTCGTGATCGTCGGGCCGAACCGCTCGTTCCTGTCGTACATCCGCAAGGTCCTGCCCGCGCTCGGCGAGGTGAACGTCCGCCAGATCACCATCGAGGAGCTGATCACCCAGCCCGTGCTCGCCGTCGACAGCTCGGAAGCCGCGCGTCTCAAGGGCGACGCCCGGATGGCCGACATCCTGCTCCGCGCGCTCTGGACCTCCGTCGGTACGCCGACCGAAGGAATCCTGTACAGCAAGGGATCCCAGCGCTACCGCGTGCACGACTACGAGCTCGTCGACATCGTCACCGCTCTGCACGGGTCGACCCGCTACACCCCGGGCCGCAACGCGCTCGCACAGCGCATCGCGCACGCCGTACTGGTGCTGATGGAACGCCGGGGCGAGTCGCCCGACGACCGCGTGCAGAACGCCGTCGCCCGGTCGAAGCCGGTGAAGCAGCTGGTCGACGCGGTGTGGCCGAAGGTGACGCCCGAGCAGGTGCTGTGGAAGTTGTTCTCCAACGCCGAGTTCCTGGCCGAGCAGGCACCCGAGCTGACCGAGGACGAGCGCACCGCGCTGCTGTGGCCGAAGCCGCCGCGCTCGGCGAAGTCGGCGAAGTGGTCGAGCGCCGACACGGTGCTGCTGGACGAGCTCGGCGACCTGATCGAGCGGCACGCCGGTTCGCTCGGGCATCTCGTTCTGGACGAGGCGCAGGACCTGTCGGCGATGCAGCTGCGCGCCCTCGGACGCCGCTGCCGCACCGGCTCCGCGACGGTTCTCGGCGACCTCGCCCAGGCGACGACCGCCTGGGCCGCCGGTCCGTGGGACCAGGTCCTCGCCCATCTCGGCAAGGAGGACGGCATCGTGGCCGAGCTCGACCGTGGGTTCCGCGTGCCCGAGCAGATCATCAACCTCGCGGCGCAACTGCTGCCGACGATCGCGCCGACGCTCGGTACGCCGAGCGGGATCCGGACCGTTGCCGAAGCCCTCGAAGTCGTTGCCGCCGACAAGGACACCTTCACGGCAACCATTGTGGAGGCGTGCCAGGACGCGCTGGCCGGCGTCGGGTCGGTCGCGCTGATCGCCGCCGACGACCAGGTCGAGCAACTCCGCGACGTACTGGCCGGCGCCGGTCTGCAGCCCGCGCTGCTCGGTGCGGTCGAGGACGCGATGGACACGACCCGCCTGGTCTGCGTCCCGGCGACGCTGGCGAAGGGACTCGAGTTCGACGCGGTGGTCGTCGCCGAGCCGGCGCGGATCGTCGCGGCCGAGCCGCGCGGGCTGCAGCGCCTGTACGTCGTACTGACGCGCGCGGTCAGCCGGTTGCAGATCGTGCACGCCGATCCGTTGCCCGAAGCCCTGGGATAGCGGGGGTTTCCCCGAGGGCCGGTTCAGGTCTTTCCCGGTTACGGGCGGCCGGTGCGCGGGGCCAGGGTGGTGCTCATGATGATGACCCTGGGGACAGCCGTCCTGAGCACTGCCCTGATGGCGACGCCGTTGCCCGCCGCCGAACTGCAGCAAGAAGTCGACGCCGTCGTCGCCGCGGGCGCCACGAGCGCGACGGTCGAGGTCAGCGGCGACGGCCGACCGGCCCGCGCGTCGAGCGGCCCCGCCGTGGCCGGCACGAACTGGCCGGTCCCGCAGAACGCGCGGTTCCGGATTGGGAGCGAGACCAAGACCTTCCTGGCGACGGTCGTGCTGCAGCTGGTCGACGAGGGCCGGCTGAGCCTCGACGACAAGGTCGAGCGCGTCCTGCCGGGCGTCGTCCACGACGACCGGATCACCGTCCGCCAGCTGCTCAACCACAGCAGCGGTCTGTACGAGGTGCTCGCGACGATGCCCTCGCCGCGGTCGGAGGAGTTCCTCGCCATCCGCTGGAAGACGTGGACGACCGCCGAACTCGTCGCCCGCGCGACGGCGTACCCGGTCGTCTTCACGCCCGGCACGGAGGTCCGGTACAACAACACCGGGTACCTGGTGCTCGGCCTGATCGTCGAGAAGCTCACCGGCCATTCGTACGCCGACGAGATCAAGCACCGCATCATCCAGCCGCTTCAGCTGAAAAGCACGTCGCTCCCCGGAACGAACCCGTTCATCTTCGGACCGCACGCGCGCGGCTACCTGCCGCTCGAGCGGGGACTGGTCGACATCACCGAGGTCAACCCGTCGATCCTGAACGCGGCCGGGGAGATGATCTCCACCACCCGCGACCTGAACCGCTTCTTCCAGGCCCTGCTCGGTGGCGAGCTGCTGCCCGCCCACCTGATGCAGGAGTTGAAGACCACCGCCCACGGCTCCCAGTACGGTCTGGGCGTGATCAGCCGCGGCGTGCCCTGCGGCACCGCGTGGGGCAAGGACGGTGACGCGCCGGGATACTCGACGTGGACCTTCGTCTCGCCGACCAACCACCGCAGCGTCACCGTCTCGGTCACCTGGGGAGCGGGCAACCACAAAGCCGCCGTCAACGCCCTCCTCGACAAGGAGCTGTGCCGCTAGCGCTCGGTGCGATCGCCGATGCGACTGGATCGCAGATAGTTCGGCGTGGGGCCCAGCCGGTGAGCCATCGGTGACGAACTGCTCACATGATGTCATCGCTGAACGCGACGCTGATCCGGTTCGAAGGCGCTGTGCACGGTTGGCTGATCCGGCACGCGATCACCGCCCTGCGGCTCAGCATGGGGGTGGTGTTCGTCGGCTTCGGCGTTCTGAAGTACTTCCCCGGGACGAGCCCGGCCGAGGACCTCGTCGTCACGACCATCGACGCGATCAGCTTCGGTCTGGTCCCCGGACCGCTCGCCCTGGTGCTCACCGCGACGCTGGAGTGCATGATCGGACTCGGTCTTGTCGTCGGACGCGGCCTCCGGCTGACCGTGTACCTGCTCGCCGTACAGCTGCTGGGAATTCTGTCTCCTCTGGTGGTTCTTCCCCATCGCCTGTTCAGCGGGCCGCATCACGCTCCCACGCTCGAAGGGCAGTACGTGCTCAAGGACCTGATTCTGGTGGCGGCCGCGATGGTGATCGCCACCCGCTTCCGTGGGGCCAGGATCGTCCGCCCGGACGCTAGCGTCGTACGAGCCGGACGTGAGTGACCGCCGGCGAGCTGATCTGTTGCACGACCTCGTACTGCTTCAAGGCATTCCCGAGGTCGGCGAACAGCGGCTCGCCGGCGCCGGCGAGGATCGGCGCGACGGCGATGTCGAGCTGGTCGATCAGCCCGGCCCGCAGGTACTGCCGGACGACCGACGCGCCGCCGGCGACGATGACGTCCTTCTCACCCGCCGCAGCCTTCGCCCTGTCCAGCACGACCTCGATCGGCTCGTCGGTGAAGTGGAAGGTCGTGCCTCCCTCCATCTGCACGGCTGCCCGCGGGTGGTGGGTGAATACCCACACATCGTGGTGGTACGGCGGATTGGCGCCCCACCAGCCGGTCCACGACTCGTCCGGCCACTCGCCGCGGATCGGCCCGAACATGTTGCGCCCCATGATGGTCGCCCCGAACGACTCGGCGTCCAAGCCGACCTCGGCGTCCAGCCCGGTCGCGGTCCCGTCGAACAGCGGGTCCATCCAGTCGTGCAGGTGGTCGACCCCGTCCCCGAACGGCTCCTCCAGCCGCTGGTCCGTGCCCGCGCCGAACCCGTCCAGCGTGATCGTGAAGTTGTGAACCCGAACCTTGCCCATGATCGTTTCCCTCCGCGTAAGTTCCTGCTGACACCCCTTGGTCGGAGCCGCCGGGCAGGCTTTGACATCTAAACTGAGAGGATGCCGGGGCGTAGAGCGAAGGTTGCAGACGTGCACGAGATCGCGCTCGGGATGCCGCACGTCACGGTCGAGCAGGGCGGGTCCGGCAATCCCGTCTACCAGGTCGGCGGGAAGTCGTTCGTGTTCTTCCGGACGCCCCGGCCGGACGCGTTCGACCCGGAGACCGGCGAACGGTACGACGACGTGATCGTGATCTGGGTTCCGGCCGAGGAGGACAAGCTCGCCCTGGTCTCCGACGAGAACGGCCCGTTCTTCACCACGCCGCACTTCGACGGGCACCTGTCCGTCCTGGTCCGCGGCAGCCGGATCGGCGGCCTGTCGCGGCAGGAGCTGGCCGAGGTGATCCAGGACGCCTGGCTGTCCCGCGCCTCGCAACGCAGAGCGACGACCTGGCTCGCGGAGCACCGGCTGGCCTGATCCCCCGCTATCGTCCGGCTGCAAGGTCGTACTCGGGGAGGCAAGCATGTCGGGCACAGCGTTAACGGTCGTACTGGTCATCGGTGTTCTGGTCGCGGCCGGAATCACCTGGGGCATCGTCGCCCTGGTCCGCCGCCAGCAGTACATCAAGTCGCTGCGCGAACGTGGCTGGACGTTCGTCAACAGCCCACAGCTCGATGCCGTCGCGCGCCTCAGCAACCCGCCGTTCGGGCTCGGCTTCCGGCGTGACCCCGACGACCAGATCACCGGTCACACCGCGTCCGGCCGCCCGTTCCAGGTGATCGAGTACAAGTCCGAGAACTGGAAGGGCTGGGTCGCGATGGTCAGCCTGTCCCGCCGCCTGCCCGAGCTCTGGGTGATGGGCGGCGAGGCCCGCCCCCGGTACGGCGTGGAGGCGGCCAAGATGCAGTCCCCGGGCGCTCTCGGACCCGCCTGGCAGATCGGCGCGCTCGTTCCGTCGTACGCCGCGGAGGTGCTCACCCCGCAGGTCTGCAACCAGCTCAACGGCCTGGCCGGCGGCCTGCCCGGCCTCAACCTCGGGATCGACTCCGACCAGCTGACCGTGCTCGACCCGCCGCGCAAGGACGTCGACCAGCTCGGCCCCTGGCTGGAGCAGCTCGCCGCCGTCGCCGACGCGATCGACGCGACCCCGCTGGACCACCGGATCCAGCCCGAGCAGCCGCCGCGCTTCTCCTTCTACCACCACCCGGACTGGCACCTGATCGGCGTCGACGACAGCCTCCTGCACGTCACCCCGACGAACCGCGGCGGCCACAACCACCGCACCGAGGACGTGATCCGCGGCCGCGACGGCGACGGCCCGCCGTTCGTCGCGTTCACCCACCACTGGCAGACCACGCGGACCGAGACGTCCACCGACAGCGAGGGCCGGACCACGACCCGGACCGTCACCGAGAACCACAGCGAGGCGATCCTCGGGTTCCAGCTGCCGGTCCGGATGCCCGAGCTGACGGTGGCCGGCCGCTCGTTCGGGCGCGGGATCAGCTTCGAGAGCGAGCGGTTCAACGACCAGTTCAAGGTCACCTCGCCGAGCACGAAGTTCGCGTACGACGTGATCCACCCGCGCCAGATGGAGTACCTGATGGCGACCTCGCCGGCGCCGTTCCGGGTCGTCGAGGACTGGGTCTGGTTCGCACCCGGCGACCACAGCCAGGTGTCGATCGCGCACAACTCGCGGTTCCTGCGCGAGTTCCTGGCCGGTGTCCCGCGGTTCGTCTGGCGCGACCTCGGTCTGGCCGAGTCGCCGTACCCGCCGCTCGACACCGTCGCGGTGCCGGGCGGCAGGTAACGGCTCACCTCACTTCAGCGCCGCCGCCGGAGCAGCCGGCTCGGCGTTGGTCCAGCCCGACGCCAGCACCACGGTCCGGCCGCTCTTGCCGCCGACGCGCTCGCTGCTCAGCAACTGCCACCGTGACACCTCGCCCGGTCAGCCCGTCCGCCCACGCCGCCGGTGCGCCGATCTGCGGCACGCTCTGGTCGAGGGTCGGCCGGCGTACGCCGTTCAGCCAGATCTTGCCGACGTCGGCGCGCAGCGTGCCGCCGTCCTGCACGGACTTCCAGAACGCGGCCGCGTCCCGCTTCGACGCGAGCACGGAGAAGGCACTGACGCTCGCGAGCTCCTGGCGCCCGCTCGTCGCGGCCAGGCGGACCGGGGCCGACTTCGCCGACGCCGCGCGCTGCACGATCAACGGCAACTGCGGCCGGCGTGCGTCGTCGTACCCGGCCTCGATCAGTGCGGTCACGTCGAACAGGCGCGGATCGAGTTGGCCCGCGGTGAGTGGGCCGACGGCGTCCAGCGGGATCACCCGGAGCCGGCCATTGTCGGTGGTGATCCGGAACCGCATCGACCGGCGGTCCGGGGCAGGCGTCACCTTCGGGGCCGCGCCCGGGGTGATCTCGACGCGGTCGCCGGTGATCAGTGTCACGGTGGTCCCCGGCGCCGGTCCGGTGGAGGGTGCCTGGGCTGCCGCCGTACCGGGTGGGACGGTCAACAGACCGGCGGCCAATCCGGTCGTGACCAGCACGGAGATGGGTCTTCGGTGCACGTGAGCTCCTCGGGTGGGGATGGCTTCTGCGTTGAGTACCGGCCGGCCCGTTCGTCCGGTTGCACCTGCGACGTCCCTCACATCACGTCACACCTGGGCCTTTCGCCCGGTCTGATGGTCGTAGGAACATCTCCGGCGACCAAGAGGAGCGACACCGTGACCGTCACCGAGCAGCAGATCTCCACCTCCGTCCTGGTGATCGGGACCGGCGGCGGCGGTCTGCGCGCCGCCATCGAGCTCGCCGAGCAGGGCATCGACGTGCTTGCTCTCGGCAAACGCTCCCGCTCCGACGCGCACACCTCGCTGGCCGCCGGCGGGATCAACGCGGCGCTCGCCACGATGGACCCCGAGGACAGCTGGCAGCAGCACGCCGCCGACACGCTGCGCGAGAGCTACCTGCTGGCCAACCCGGTCACCGTCCAGATCGTCACCAAGCAGGCGGCCCGCGGGATCGAGGACCTGGAGCGCTACGGCATGCCGTTCGCGCGGGAGGCCGACGGGCGGATCTCGCAGCGGTTCTTCGGCGCGCACACGTACCGCCGTACGGCGTTCGCCGGGGACTACACCGGGCTGGAGATCCAGCGCACGCTGGTCAACCGCGCGGTCCAGCTGAACGTACCGATCCTCGACACGGTGTACGTGACCCGGATCCTGACCACGGGCAACCGGGTGTTCGGCGCGTACGGCTTCGACCAAGTGACCGGCAAGCGGTACCTGATCCGCGCCGACGCGGTGATCCTGGCCGCCGGCGGGCACACACGGATCTGGCGGCACACGTCGTCACGCCGCGACGAGAACACCGGCGACTCGTTCCGGCTCGCCGTCGAGGCCGGGGGCCGGATCCGCGACCCCGAGCTCGTCCAGTTCCACCCGTCCGGCCTGATCGAGCCCGAGAACGCGGCCGGCACGCTGGTCTCCGAGGCCGCCCGCGGCGAAGGCGGCCAGCTGCGCAACGCGTCCGGGGAACGCTTCATGGGCCGGTACGACGCCGAGCGGATGGAGCTGTCGACGCGCGACCGGGTGGCGCTGGCGGCGTACACGGAGATCAAGGAAGGCCGCGGGACGGAGAACGGCGGCGTCTGGCTCGACGTCTCGCACCTGCCGCGCGAGACGATCATGCGGCGGCTGCCGCGGGTCTACCAGACGCTGCTGGAACTGCAGATGCTCGACATCACCAAGGAGCCGATCGAGATCGCGCCGACGGCGCACTACTCGATGGGTGGGGTGTGGGTCCGGCCCGAGGACCACGGGACCGGGGTCGACGGCCTGTACGCGATCGGCGAGGCGGCCAGCGGGCTGCACGGCGCGAACCGCCTCGGCGGCAACTCGCTGATCGAGCTGATGGTCTTCGGCCGGATCGTCGCCGAGGACGCGGCCCGCTACTCGACTGGACTGCAGCGGCAGGAGCGGTCGGCTTCGGTCGTCGGCGAGGCCCGCGCGGAGGTCGACGGGCTGCTCGCGAGCGACGGCGAGGAGAACGTCCGCGCCCTGCAGCGCGCGCTGCGGAACACGATGACGACGCGGGCGGGCGTCGTACGGGACGAGGAAGGGCTGACAGCGGGCCTCGACGAGCTGTCGGAGGTCGAGGACCGGATGGCCAACCTCGGCGTCCATCCCGACATCGCCGGCTTCCAGGACCTCGCCCACGCCTTCGACCTCAAAGCCTCGGCCCTGGCCGCACGGGCAACGCTCGAGGCCGCCCTGGTACGACGGGAGACCCGCGGCTGCCACAACCGGTCGGACTACCCCGAGCCCGACGAAAAGCTACAGGTCAACCTCGTCTGGTCCGGCCGCGGCCAGGTCACCCAGGAAGAGATCCCCACCATCCCAGCCGACCTGACCGCACTCATGCGCGAGGTCTCCAGCGAAGGCAAACTCGTGGAATGACGTGGCTCGCTTGTTTGACGGGTGGGTACGAGTGCGGGTGCTAAATGACCGCGGTCCGGAGAAGTGGCCGCGCCGTGACGACTGCGTCGCGAGGTCACTGTCATGCACACCGTCGTACCCACGAACTGCACCACGGCCGAGGACCGCGCGTTGCGCGAGGCGGCCACCCATGAACTGCTGGAAACGCGGCATCGGTCCACGGACGACGTCGCGCGGCAGCGGCTGCTCGAAGAGGTGGTCGAGCTCAACCTCGAGATCGCCCGTGGGATCGCTCAGCGGTTCCGTGGGCGGGGCGTCGAGGACGACGATCTGGAGCAGGTCGCCTGCCTGGGGCTGATGAAGGCCGTGCGCGGCTACCGGATCGGTGACGGCGTGCCGTTCATCGGGTACGCCGTACCGACGATCCGTGGCGAGGTGAAGCGCTACTTCCGCGACTGCAGCTGGACCGTGCGTATCCCGCGCCGACTGCAGGAGCTTCAGGGCCGGATCGCCGCCGTGATCCCCCAGCTGGAGCAGGAGCTCGGCCGCGAACCCACGCTGGACGAGGTCGCGGCCGAGATCGGCGTCGAGGTCACCGAGATCCGCCAGGCCGAGGGCGCCCGGGGCTGTTTCGCCGTGCTCTCCCTCGACCGTCCGGCGTCCCGGGAGGACAACGACCTGTTCCTCGCCGACGTCGTCGCCGCCACCGAGGACCCCGAGCTGCACCAGTTCGAGGCGACCGAGATGCTCTCGCCGCTGATCGCGGGCCTGGACGCCCGCGACCGCGAGATCCTCGAGCTGCGGTTCGTCGAGAACTGGAAGCAGGCCGACATCGGCGCCAAGCTCGGCATCAGCCAGATGCAGGTCTCCCGCCTGCTGACCCGGATCCTGGGCCGCCTGCGCGACGACCTCCAGCCCACCGGCGCCGCCGCCTAGCGGGTCACGGACCAGGTGTCGATGCCCAGGGAGTCGGTGCAGACGCACGCTTTGTTGCCGTCGGCATCGGCCAGTACGACGTACGACGGTGCTTCGCTGTCGTCGACGACGACGCCGCCGGCAGCGACGGCCGCGGCGATCCGCTGCTCGGCGTAGTCGGGGGCGACCCAGACGTCGAGGTGGAAGCGCTGTCGCGGCGTCTCGTGCACGTCGGTGTCCTGGAACCACAGGATCGGCACCCGCCCGGTCGCGTCCCGGACGTCGGACGAGACAGTGCCCCGGCCGACGGCGACAGTGTCGCCGGTGAGCAGCGCTGCCCACATCGGCGCGAGCTTCGCCGCGTTCGCGGTGTCGAGCGCCAGCTCGATGGTGGTGATCCCGGCGACGTCGGCCTTCAGCCCCTGCGCGGCCGCGATTCCGGTGATCTGTTGCGCGAGGTCGAGGTCCTTGCGGGTCGTGTAGTCGACCACGTGCTCGACGCCGTCGACGACGTACACCGCGTCCTCGCTGATCAGTTTGAGGTCGACGAACGTGGCGCCCAGGGTTACTCGCGGCTGGTGGCCGTACGCCGTACCGGCCTCCGCGATCGCGGCGACGAACCGTGCTCCCGCCCCGAAGTCGCCGACCACGTACCGGGCGTGCAGGCCCTGCCCCAGTTTGCGCCAGTCGGTCAGCTCCGCCGCGGCGATCTGCTCGCCCGTCATCATCTCCATGATCCCGACGATAACCACTGTCCCGGACGGTCGGCTTCCTCGATCGGCCACCCGGCCCGGGAAGTTCCGGAACCGCAGAGGGGATGTGGAATGCGCCTGCCGCCGGTAGCGTCCTGAATGCAAGCGCTTTCCGCCCCAGCTCCAGGAGGTTTCGTGAGGCGTTCCCTCTCCGCGGCCGTTGTCGTCGCGCTGGCCGCCGGCAGTGTGCTGGCCGCCGCTGGGCTGCCGGCCACCGCCGGCCGGCCCGACCGTGGTGCCGCCGTCACCGGCACCTACTCCAGCGGTGCCGACCAGGCCTGGCAGCCCCTGCCCACCACGCACGTGACGCGCGACGACGGCGGTGCCGCCGACGCGACCGTGGTCGTCGACCCGAGCACGCTGCGGCAGAAGTACACCGGCATCGGCTTCTCGCTCGACGAGACCAGCGTCTCGAACCTGTGGAAGCTGACCCCGGCCGAACGCGACCGCGCGATCCGCCTGCTGGTCGACCCGAGGAAGGGCGCCGGCTTCGACCGGTTCCGGTTGACCATCGGCAGCCCCGACCTGATCGAGCACCTGCCGTTCTGGTCGTACAACGAGCTCCCGGCCGGTGTCAGCGAGGACTTCGGCCTGAAGCACTTCTCGATCAAGCGCGACGTCGACGCGCACATCATCGACACGATCAAGCTGATCCAGCGCTACAACCCGCGGGCGACGTTCTTCGCCTCGGCCTGGAGCGCTCCGGCCTGGATGAAGACCAACAACCGGTTCACCGGCGAGGTAGCGCTCAACCCGGGCAGCACGACGTCGTACCACCAGGTCGGCAAGCTGCGCGACGACTGCATCGACGTCTTCGCCCAGTACTACGTCAAGTACCTCCAGGCGTACGCCCGGTACGGCGTGAAGGTCGACGCGCTGACCCTGCTGAACGAGCCGGGTATCGACGTGGTCTACCCCGCGATGGACATCAGCGTCGAGCAGCAGCAGAAGCTCGCGGTCGCGATCAAGCGCGAGGTCCGGCGCGCCGGGCTGCGCACCGAGCTGTACGTGCACGACTTCAACTTCTACGACTGGCGCGACCCGAACAGCACCGAGACCAAGAACTACCACCGGATCTTCGACGACCCGGCGACACGCAAGGCCAGTGACGCGATCGCGTTCCACCCGTACTGGGGTGATCCCACGGTGATGCGCGACGCGTACGAGCAGACCGGCAAGCCGGTGCACATGACCGAGACCAGCGACCTGAACCCGGCCACGATCCTGAACTACTTCCGGCTGGACGCGTCGTCGTACGTGATGTGGGCGCAGACCACCGACCAGGACGGCGGCACGCTGCACTGGACGTCGGCCCGGGACAACGACATCGACTGGGAGGAGGTCGGCCGGACGACCAAGTGGCCGAACCGCCTGGTCAAGGTCGACACCACGGCGCGCACCTTCACCGTGCGGGACGAGCTCTACGCGATGGGCCAGTTCGCCAGGTACCTCGGGCCGGAGCACACGCGGGTCGAGTCCAGTGCCACCAGCAACGGGGTCAGCAACGTCGTCTACCGGGACCGCGGCGACGACTTCGTCGCGATCCTGGGCAACTCGAACCCGACGCCGACGACCGTGCGGGTCGTGCTCGCCGGGAAGTCGTTCACGACGACGGTTCCCGCGAACTCGTTCGCGACGTACCGGTGGAAGGGCGACGTGCCCTCGGAGCACCACAACCGCGCGCCCGTGCTGAAGGACGTACCGGAGGTCGTCGCCGACCAGTACGCCACCACGCAGGTCCAGCTGTCCGCGACCGACCGGGACCGCGACCGGCTCGCCTTCTACGCCAAGGATCTCCCGGCCGGGGTCAGCCTCGACGCGCGCAGTGGTCTGGTGACGTTGCGTCCGGCAACGGCCGGGAAGCAGGACGTCAAGATCCGGGTGACCGACGGCGCGGCGTACGACGAAGTGACGCTGCGCATCACCGTCAACGCCAAGGGCACACCGATCGGCGAGAAGGTCGAGGCCGAGGCGTACGTCGCCCAGCAGGGCTGGACCGACGGCGGCGCGAACTTCGTCGAGACCAACCCGTCGGCCAGCGGCGGCAAGAACGTCGGCTGGACGGCGGCCGGGAACTGGCTGCGCTACCGGCTCGACGTGGCGCAGGCGGCGACGTACCAGGTCGAGTTCCGGGCGGCGAACGGGACCGGAGCCGTCGCGCCGGACGCCGTGTCCTTGCGGGACGCGTCCGGTGCGGTGCTCGCCAAGCTGTCGATCCCGGACACCGGCGGCTGGGCGACGTACCAGTCCGTCACCGCGCAGATCACACTGCCGGCGGGTGAGCAGGACCTGACGGTGTACTGCGAGAGCGGCGGTTTCAACGTGGACTACCTGCGCCTCACAGCGTGACCGAATGAACTCGTCGTTGGTGGGTAACTTGGACAGGTGCCCTCCAACGACGAGTTCGACCGTGACACCGACTACATCGCCACCCGGATCACCGCGGACGGCCGCGACGGCTTCCCGGTCGAGCCGGGACGCTACCGGCTCGTGGTCGCGCGTGCCTGCCCGTGGGCGAACCGCGCGATCATCGTCCGGCGGCTGCTCGGGCTCGAGGACGTGCTGTCGATCGGGTTCTGCGGCCCGACGCACGACGAGCGCAGCTGGACGTTCGACCTCGATCCCGGCGGGGTCGACCCGGTGCTGAAGATCCCGCGGCTGCAGGACGCGTACTTCCGGCGCGACCCGCACTACCCGAAGGGCATCACGGTGCCCGCGATCGTGGACGAGACGACCGGGGCCGTGGTCACCAACGACTTCGCGCCGATGACGCTCGATCTGTCGACCGAGTGGACGGCGTACCACCGCGAGGGCGCGCCCGACCTGTACCCCGAGGCCTTGCGGGACGAGATCGACGAAGTTGCCGAGCGCATCTACACCGACGTCAACAACGCCGTGTACCAGTGCGGTTTCGCCGGTTCGCAGGCGTCGTACGAGGCGGCGTACGACAAGCTGTTCGCGGCCCTTGACTGGTTGTCGGACCGGCTGATCGATCGTCGCTACCTGGTCGGCGACGCGATCACCGAGGCCGACGTCCGGCTGTTCACGACGCTGGTCCGCTTCGACCCGGTCTACCACGGTCACTTCAAGTGCAACCGCAACAAGCTCAGCGAGCTGCCGGTGCTGTGGGCCTACGCGCGCGATCTCTTCCAGACGCCGGGCTTCGGCGACACGATCGACTTCGAGCAGATCAAGCAGCACTACTACCTCGTGCACACGGGCATCAACCCGACCCAGCTCGTCCCGAAGGGCCCCGAGCTGGTCAACTGGCAGATGCCGCACGGCCGCGAGGCGCTCGGCGGTGAACCCTTCGGCAAGGGCACTCCCCCGGGCCCGGTGCGCGAGGGCGAACGCGTCCTCTAGGTGCCGGGCTTCTGCAGGAGGTAGTCCTCGGCGCGCATCGACGCGGCCGGCTTGACGTCCTCCGGCAGGAGCTCGCGCAGGTCCCGCTCGGTCAGCGTGTCGGGGTCGCGGCGGGCCAGGCGGGTGGCCTGGTTGGAGATCGCTTCCTCGAGCAGGTTGCGGATGAAGCGGCCGTTGCCGAAGTTGTGGCCTCGCGGCGCGGGCGGGACGACCTTGCGGACCCGGTCCAGGACCTCCCGCGTGTAGGCCATGCCCTGCTGGCGGGCCTGCAGCTCGAAGATCGCGACCAGCTGGTTGGTGTCGTACTCGCTGAACGACAGCAGCTTCGGGAACCGCGACTGCAGGCCGGTGTTCGACTCCATGAAGCGCTGCATCTCGCGGTGGTACCCGGCGACGATCACCACGCACTTGTCGCGGTGGTCCTCCATCATCTTCAGGATCGTGGCGACGGCCTCGAGCCCGAAGTCGCCCGGCTGCCCCTCGGGGACCAGCGTGTACGCCTCGTCGACGAACAGCACGCCACCGAGCGCCTCGCGGAACTTGCCCGCCGTCATCGGGGCCGTCGTACCGACGGTCGGGCCGACGAGGTCGGAGCGGTCGACCTCGACGACGTGCCCGCTCTCGAGTACGCCGAGCTCCTTGTAGATGCGGGCCAGCAGCCGGGCGATCGTCGTCTTCGCCGTACCGGGCTTGCCGACGAACACCATGTGGCGAGCGCGCTCCTGCGCGGGCAGGCCGAACTCCTGGCGGCGCAGGTTGGTCTTGATCTCGGCGACCATCCGGCGGACGGAGTCCTTGACCGACTCCAGCCCGACGAGCGCCTCGAGCTCGGCCATGGCGTCGGCGTTGGCGGGGAGCGGCTCAGGGAGGATCAGCTCGTCGCTGCGGGGCTTGTCGGGCTTCGGCTCCTGTGCTTTCGGCGCCTGGACCTTGCGTGCCGGCTTGGGCTCCGCCTTAGGTACGACGGCCGGCTCGGGCTCCTTCGCCGCCGTCTTCTTCTCGCCCCAGACCAGCTTGATCGAGTCGTCCACCACCGCCGGCCGCTCCAGCAGCCGGAAGAACGCGCCCAGATCCGGTACCTCCGGCTCCGGCCACGCCCCACGCTCCAGTACGCCGGCCAGGTGCACCGACACCCGCGTCGCCGCGGCCGCCCACGCCCGCGCCAGGACCTCCTGGTCCTCGGCAACCGCCCGCGCGAGCCACGCCGTGTTCCGCGCCGGCCAGCGCCGCGGCTCGAAGCTCTTCTCCAGGTCGGCGATCGCGTACTCGACGTCCCACCCGGCGACCCCGAGGACCTGCCCGACCGCCGCCGGCTGACCCCGCAGCCCGATCGCCCGGATCATCCGCGCCAGCAACTGCGCGAACTCCCGCGTCTCGTCGTCCGCGACCACCGCCGTCAGCTTCCCGTGGACGTCACGCAGCGTGTCGAGCGAGTACTGCAACGCCGCCGCCGGGCCACCCAGCTCGGGCAGCAGCGCCCGCTCCGCGTCACTCAGTACGGCGGTCCGCCAGAACTGGGCGATCGTCTCGTAGTCCGCCGCCGCGTGCATCCGGGTCGCCTCGCGGTCCCCGAGCACCCGGTCGAACGCGGCCGTCAACGCCTTCGCGCGCGCCGCCATCGGCGGCGCGTCCACGAACAGGCTCACCACGTCCCGCGACAGCCGCAGCGCCTGCACGCGCGTCTCCTCGGGGAACCCGCGAGCCCCCGACACGACCTGCAACGGCCAGTCGGTCGCGCCGACGCGCACGACGTACCCGTCGCCGCCGATCCGCACCAGTGGTCGGTAGAACTCCCGTGTCAGGACGGCGCCGAGATCGGCGTACTCGCCGCGCAGTACCGGAACCCATCCCGCCAGGAGCGGCGCGATCTGGTGCGCGAACCACACCGCGGCCGGCGTACCGTCGATGAACTCCGGAAACACCCCCGGCCGCAAGGCGTCAGCCTCGTCCGCCCACCCGCGAAGCCGCCCCCGGACACCGTCCACCCACGCGTCCGGCACCTCCCACGCCCCCTCGACACCGAGGACGTCGAGCACACGCGGTCTCCGAGAGTGATCAGGCACAGGCACACCTTAAACGCCAGCCAGCCGACAGCCCGTCACGGGCGGCCAGGTCCAGCAGTAGGCTGCCGCGATGGACGACACGCTGCGTGCGGAGCTGCTGGCCCGCGCCGACGCCGACTCGACCGCTGTCGCGGCGTTTCTCGCGGCAGCAGACAACTGGCGGACGACCTTCGAGGCGCGCTCGGAGACCCCGTGGCCGTACGTGCTGCTGGAATGGACGCCTGCAGGCAGCGCACCAACGCCAGTACGCCGGGTCCTGGAGGTAGTCCACGACAACGTCCAGTGGCTGCGAGGCGTCGTGGAGACGCGGGGCTGGCCCGGCAAGTCCCTCGTCGGTGAGGACGGCGTCGACGCCGCCTGGCTGCTCCTTCAGCACGCGGGATCCGGCGTGCCCTCCATCGGCACCCCGGAGAACCTGCGATTCCAGGCCAGCTGCCTCCCGTTGCTTCGGGCCTCGGTCGACACCGGTGAGTCCCATCCCCGGCACCTCGCGCACGTGGCGGACAACCTCCGGCAGCGGGCCGGTGAGAAGCCTGTGTACGCCGCCTTCGCCACGGCGTTCGTGACCGACAACGACGAGCTGGTACTCCGGCCCGACCTGGAGGCCGCAGCGATCGACGCGGAGCGCCGCGAGATCGGCCTGCAGGCATTGGTCGACGACTTGGCCCTGCGCCGGGCGGGGACGCCGCCCGACGCGTGGGGTGAGGATCGGCCCGAGCCGTGGCCGGGAGGCCGGCGCTAGCGAGGGCTGCCGTCAGGCGAAGTGGCGCGGCAGCTGCGGGTGGCGGTTGACGTCCTTGTAGATCAGGTAGCGGAAGCGGGTCGGGCCGCCGGCGTAGCAGGCTTGGGGGCAGAAGGCCCGGAGCCAGAGGAAGTCGCCTTCCTGGACCTCGACCCAGTCCTTGTTGAGCAGGTAGACGGCCTTGCCTTCGAGCACGTAGATGCCGTGTTCCATCACGTGGGTCTCGGGGAACGGGATCACGCCGCCGGGTTCGAAGGTGACGAGGTTGACGTGCATGTCGTGGCGGACGTCGAGCGGGTCGACGAAGCGCTGGGTCTTCCAGCGGCCCTCGGTGCCGGGCATCTCGATGCCCTCGACCTCGACCTCGTTCGTGACGAACACCGGCGGTACGTCGATCCCGTCGATCTGCTCGTACGCCTTACGCAGCAGGTGAAACCGGGAGACCTGATCGCTGGTGTTGCGCAGCGTCCAGTCCGTGCCCGGCGGAAGGAACGCGTACCCGCCGGGCGCCAGCTCGTGCTTCTCCCCCTCGGCGGTCAGGACAACGTTGCCCTCGACAACGAAGATGACGGCCTCGGCGCCGGGATCGGTCTCGGGACGGTCGCTGCCGCCGCCGGGTGCGACCTCGACGATGTACTGCGAGAACGTCTCGGCGAACCCCGACAACGGTCGCGCCAGAACCCACAGTCTCGTGTTGTCCCAGAACGGGAGCCGGCTGGTGACGATGTCGCGCATCGTGCCGCGCGGCAGGACGGCGTACGCCTCGGTGAAGACCGCGCGGTCGGTGGTCAGCTCGGTCTGCGCGGGGTGTCCGCCGGCCGGCGAGTAGTAGCGCGGGTTCATTGTTCGTCTCCTCTGTTCAGCAGCCGGCCGCTGGGGCCGGCGTCGATGTCGATGGGTGCGCCGCGCAACCAGGTCCGGCGGACGACGCCGGCGAGCGGCCATCCGGCGTACGGGGTGACGGCGTTCTTGTGCTGCAGGGTGTTCGCGTCGACGACGAACGCATCGTCGGGCGCGAAGACGCAGAAGTCCGCGTCGTACCCGGGCTCAATCCGGCCCTTCCGCGCGAGGCCCGCCTGGGCGGCGGGCGCCTGGCTCATCCAGCGGGCGACGTCGGTGAGAGTAAAGCCTCGGCGCCGCGCCTGCGTCCAGACCGCCGGGAGCGCGACCTGGAGCGAGGCGATGCCGCCCCAGGCGGTCCCGAAGTCGCCGGTGTCGAGGTGCTTGAGGTCGATCGTCGACGGCGAGTGGTCCGAGACGACCAGGTCGATCAGGCCGTCGCGCAGGCCCTGCCAGAGCAGCTCGCGGTTGGCGGCCTCGCGGATCGGCGGGCAGCACTTGTACGGCGTGGCGCCGGGCGGGATCTCCTCCGAGGAGAAGGTCAGGTAGTGCGGGCAGGTCTCCGCGGTGATCCTGACGCCGTCGCTCTTGGCTTCGGCGAGCAGCGGCAGGACCTCGGCGCTGGAGACGTGCAGGATGTGGACCCGGCAGCCGGTACGCCGAGCGAGGCCGATCACTTGGGCGACTGCCTCGTTCTCGGCCGCGCGCGGACGCGAGTGCAGGAAGCCGTCGTACTGCGGTCCGCTGGGCGCCGTCTCGATCAGGTGCGCGTCCTCGGCGTGGACGATCAGCAGCCCGTCGAAGGTCGCGAGCTCGCGCATCGCCGCCTCCAGCTCGGCGGCGTCGAGCGGCGGGAACTCGTCGACGCCCGAGTGCAGCAGGAAACACTTGAACCCGAACACCCCGGCCTCGTGGAGCGGACGCAGGTCGGCGAGGTTGCCGGGGATCGCGCCGCCCCAGAACCCGACGTCGACGTACGCCTGCCGCTCGGCCGTCTTCCGCTTCAGGTCCAGCGCCGGGACGTCGCAGGTCGGCGGGATGCTGTTGAGCGGCATGTCGACGATCGTCGTCACGCCTCCCGCCGCGGCCGCCTTGGTCGCGCTGGTGAAGCCTTCCCACTCGGTCCGGCCGGGATCGTTGACGTGCACGTGGGAGTCGACGACGCCGGGCATCAGCACCTCGTCGTCGTCCAGCTCGACCTGGCGAGCGGCGGTGAGAGTCCCGTACGGCGCGACGACCGCGATCCGGCCGCCCGCGACGCCGACGGCCAGCGGCCGCTCCCCCGCGGGCGTGACCACCCTGCGGGCCTGGATGGCAAGGTCCAGCGAGGTCATGCGACGCCCCTCTCGGTCGAACTCATCGTAGGCCGATCCGTTCCCCAAGCCCGCGCAACAGCGGGACGGGGTCGGCGATACACCTGCTGACGTCGGGCTCCAGATCCGTCAATGCATACGCCGCGTCGATGCCCGCCGCCCGCAGCCGCTGGTCGTCCAGCCGATTGATCCCACAAACCGCCACCACCGGAACCCCCGCGGCCTTCGCCGCCGCTGCGACGCCGGCAACGGCCTTCCCATGCAGCGTCTGCTCGTCGAGCGCGCCCTCGCCCGTCACCACCAAATCAACCCCGTCGAGCCGCTCCCGAAAGCCGACCAGGTCGAGCACCAGCTCAATCCCAGGCACAAGCTCAGCCCCAAGCACCGCAAGAGCCGCAAACCCGACACCTCCAGCAGCACCCGCACCGGGCGTGTCACGGAGATCAGGCGCAACCAGCTCAGCCCAGTGTCCAAGTCCTTTGTCGAGTACTTCGATCTGCTCAGGCCCAGCGCCCTTCTGGGGTCCGTACACCGCGGCGGCTCCCGACGGGCCGGTCAGTGGGTTGTCCACGTCGCAGGCGACCAGCACCTCGACACCGTCCAGCTGCTTGCGAAGCGGCTCCAGGTCGACGGTGACTACTTGGGCGAGTGCCGCTCCGCCCTCGGGGATCTCGGCTCCGGAGGCGTCGAGCAAGCGGGCACCCAAGGCGCGGAGGAGGCCGGCGCCTCCGTCGGTGCTGGCGCTGCCACCGATACCGAGGATGACTCGGGTGCAGCCGGCGTCCACCGCGGCGGCGATCAGCTCGCCGGTGCCACGGGTGGTGGCGGTCATGGGAGCGAGGTCGCCTCCGGGGAGGCGGATGAGGCCGGAGACATCGGCCAACTCGACCACTGCCGTGTTATCGCGGCGGGCGAAGGCCGTCGCGACGGGCTCGCCGGTCGGCCCGGTGGCCGTGACCGGGATCAGTTCGAAGCCCGCCGCGACGGCGGCGGCGAGGGTGCCGTCGCCGCCGTCGGCGATCAGGACCGTGTCGACGACGGCGTCCGGGCGAACTCGCCGGACGCCGTCGGCGACCGCGGCGGCGACCTCAGCACTGGTCAGCGTGCCCTTGAACTTGTCCGCGGCAACCAGTACGCGCATCAGCGGAGCGCGGCGATCGCGGTCGGTGCGTCCTCGGGGCGCTCGGCGAGTTCCTCGAACTCGACCACCCCGTCGATCTCGGTGCCCATGGCAACGTTCGTCACCCGTTCCAGGATGACCTCGACGACGACCGGCACCCGGAACTCGACCATCAGCTTCTTGGCCTGCTCCAGCGCCGGCAGGATCTCGTCCGGCGCGGTCACCCGCAGCGCCTTGCAGCCCAGCCCCTCGGCGACCTTCACATGGTCGACGCCGTACCCACCGACCTCAGGACTGTTGATGTTGTCGAAGGACAGCTGCACGCAGTAGTCCATCTCCAGCCCACGCTGCGCCTGCCGGATCAGCCCGAGGTACGAGTTGTTCACCACGACGTGGACATAAGGAATCTGGAACTGCGCCCCCACGGCCAGTTCCTCGATCAGGAACTGGAAGTCGTAGTCCCCCGACAGCGCGACGACCGTCGACTCCGGATCCGCCACCGCGACCCCCAAAGTCGCGGGAACGGTCCACCCCAGCGGCCCGGCCTGCCCCGCGTTGATCCAGTGCCGCGGCTTGTAGACGTGCAACATCTGCGCCGCCTGGATCTGCGACAACCCGATCGTCGAAACGTAACGAGTGTCCGGCCCGAACGCCCGGTTCATCTCCTCGTACACCCGCTGCGGCTTGATCGGCACGTTGTCGAAGTGCGTCTTCCGCTGCAACGACGTCCGACGCGAACGGCACTCCGCAACCCAGGAAGACCGATCCACCAACCGCCCATCAGCAGCCCACTCCCGAGCCACCTCCACGAACACCGCCAAGGCAGCCCCAGCGTCCGACACGATCGAGTAGTCCGGCGCCAGCACCCGCCCGATCTGCGTCGGCTCGATGTCCACATGCACGAACTTCCGCCCCGACGTGTACGTCGGCAGCGAGCCCGTGTGCCGGTTCGCCCACCGGTTGCCGATCCCCAGCACGAAGTCCGAGGCCAGCATCGTCGCGTTCCCGTACCGGTGCGACGTCTGCAGCCCGACCATCCCGGCGGCCAGCGGATGGTCGTCCGGGATCGTCCCCCACCCCATCAACGTCGGTACGACGGGAACACCCACCAACTCCGCGAACTCGACGAGCAACGAGGACGCATCCGCGTTGATCACCCCACCACCCGACACGATCAGCGGCCGCTCGGAGGCGTTCAGCATCTCCAGCGCCTTCTCGGCCTGCGCCCGCGAAGCAGCAGGCCGGGTCACCGGCAACGGCTCGTACGTGTCGATGTCGAAGTCGATCTCGGCCAGCTGAACGTCCACCGGCAGGTCGACCAGCACCGGTCCCGGCCGTCCCTCGCGCATCAGCCAGAACGCCTTCTGGAACGTCCCCGGCACCTGCGCGGCCTCCATCACCGTCACAGCCCACTTGGCCACCGGCTTGGCGATCGCCGCGATGTCGACGGCCTGGAAGTCCTCCTTGTGCAGCTTGGCCACCGGCGCCTGCCCGGTGATGCACAGGATCGGGATCGAGTCGGCCGACGCGGAGTACAGCCCGGTGATCATGTCGGTGCCGGCCGGTCCCGACGTACCGATGCAGAGACCGATGTTGCCCGCGGCGGCCCGGGTGTAGCCCTCGGCCATGTGCGAGGCGGCCTCGACGTGGCGGGCCAGCACTTGCTTGATCCCGCCGTGCGTGCGCATCGCGCTGTAGAACGGGTTGATCGCGGCACCCGGCAGCCCGAACGCCTGCGTCGATCCCTCCTTCTCCAGGATCAGGACCGCGGCGTCGACCGCGCGCATCCTGGCCATCAGCCGATCTCCTTGCCGGACAGCCGCTCGACCCCGCGCAGCAGTGCGGAGTGGTCGAGCCCACCGTCGCCGTTGGCGCGGGCCGACGCGACGAGCTGAGCAACCAGCGCACCCAGCGGTACGACGACGCCCGCTTCCCGGGCAGCCGCGGTGACGATGCCCATGTCCTTGTGGTGCAGGTCGATCCGGAAGCCCGGCGCGAAGGAGCGCGAGAGCATGTTCTCCTTCTTCTGGTTCAGCACCGCCGAACCGGCCAGCCCTCCGCCCAGCACCTCGAGCGCGGCCTTGGTGTCGACGCCGTACGCCTCGAGGAAGATCACCGCCTCCGACAACGCCTGGATGTTGGCGGCAACGATCAGCTGGTTGGCGGCCTTCACGGTCTGACCCGCGCCGTTCCCGCCGACGTGGACGATCGTCTTGCCGACCCGGTCGAACAGCGGCTTGGCGGTCTGGAAGTCCTCCGCCTCACCGCCGACCATGATCGACAGCGCGGCGTTCTCCGCACCGGCCTGACCACCGGACACCGGTGCGTCGAGCAACCGAAAGCCGTTCGCCCGGGCCTGCGCCGCGAGCTCGATCGTGACGTCGGGCCGGATGCTGGAGAAGTCGATGACCAGGGCACCGGTCGGCGCGTTCTGAAAGACCCCGTCCGGGCCGGCCAGCACCAGCTCGACGTCGGGCGAGTCGGGCACCATCACGCACACCACGTCCGCGTCCTTGACCGCGTCCGCGATCGAGCCGGCCGCGAGTCCGCCGGCCTCGACCAGCGGCTTCGCGCGGTCCATGTCGAGGTTGTAACCGGCGACCCGGTGCCCGGCGTTCGCGAGGTGTACGGCCATCGGGCTGCCCATAATGCCGAGGCCGATGAAGGCAATGTTCGTCATCAGATTCTCCAGTCGAAGCTGTCAACGGAAGTGGTGGAGGGCTTGTACTCCAGCCCGATGAAGCCGGTGTAACCGCCGGCTTCGAGCGCGCTCAGCTGGGCCTGCAACGGGAGCGTCCCGGTGCCCGGCTCGTGACGGCCCGGGGCGTCGGCGATCTGCACGTGCGCGATCCGATCGATGTGCTGGGCAATCACTCGGTCGACGTCGTCGCCGTTGACCGCGAGGTGGTACAGATCCGCCAGCAGCCCGACGTTCGGTACGTCGTACGCCGCTTGCACGCGGTCGATCACGGCCAGCGCATCGGCTGCGGTGAGCAGCGGATACCGCTCGGCGCCACTCACCGGCTCGACCAGTACGACGCTGCCGATGCGCCCAGCCGCCTGGGCCGCGAGCCCGAGGTTCTCGACCGCTACCTCGTCCTGCTCGGCGGGCTGAGCCGAGTCGACCCGGTTCCCGTACAGCGCGTTGAACGCCCCGCAGCCGAGCCGCTCACCGATGCCGACCGTGACGTCGAGGTTGTCCCGGAACTCCCCCGACCGCTTCGGCCACGACACCAGGCCGCGGTCGCCGCCCGGCATGTCGCCGGCGAAGAAGTTGAGCCCGGTCAGCTGGACCCCGGCGTCGTCGATCGCCCGCACGAACGCGTCGATCTCGGCGTCGGCCGGCACGGCCTCGGCGAACGGCCACCAGAACTCCACCGCGTCGAACCCGGCCCGCCGCACCGCGGCCGGCCGTTCGAGCAGCGGGAGCTCGGTGAACAGGATCGAGCAGTTCACCGTGTAGCGCAGCATCATCAGCCCTCATCTTCCGCATTGTGGAATATAGTTTCTGTTCTGCGAAAGGACGATAAGTTGCCGTCACCCGCAGCGTCAAGCGCCCCGAGCGCTGTAGGTTTCTCCAAAGGGGCGGGAGGTGATCACATGCTGCTGTCCGAACTGTTCGACGCGCCGGGGCTCGGCCTGCGTCTGCTGCACCAGGCGCAGGACGCTGCCGACCGCCCGATCGGCCGGCTCGTCACCACCGACCTGCTCGAGCCCGGCAACTACCTCAGCGGCGGCGAACTGGTCCTGACGGGTCTGGTCTGGCGTCGCGGTCCCACCGACAGCGAGACCTTCGTCGCCTCGGTGGCCGGCCGGGGCGCGACCACGATTCTGGCCGGCAAGGCGCTGTTCGGCACGATCCCCGAGGACCTGGTCGAGGCCTGCCGTCGCCACCAGCTGACGCTGGTCGAAGTGCCGACCGAGGTCGCCTTCGCGGACGTCACCGAGTACGTCGCCGCCGCGACCGACAGCGGAGCACGACTGTCCGCGAGCCTGGTCCGTCAGCGCCAACTGCTGTCGGCGATCGCGTCCGGGCGCAGCCTCGACGAACTCGCCGCCCAGATCTCCGACGACATCGGGCACACGTGCCGGGTGATCACGCCGACCGGGCGGCACGTCGTACCGGGTCCGGAGCCGCTCGACGACCTGACGCTCGACGCGGTCACCCGTCGCTTCCTCACCGCCGACCGGACGCCGGCCGTCGCGGACGCCGGCGACGCGGCGTACAGCGTGTTCCCGGTCGGGTCGGGCCTCGGCAACCGGCTGACCGCCTGGCTGCTCGTGATCGAGGGCGACCACTCGCAATGGCCGCGCGACCAGGTCGAGACCGTGCACGAGCTGTGCGCGATCGCCGCCCTCGACCGCGTACGCCGAGACGAAGGCCGCCTCGCGCTGCGCCCGTTGATGGCCGACGCGTTGAGCCTGGTCGAGTCCGGCGGACCGTTGCCCGAGGTCACCACCCGCCTCCGCCAGGCCGGCGCACAACCGGACCGCCCGATGGTGGTTGTGGTAGCCGAGCTGCTCACCCCACAGCCCGCAGACCAAGTCCCGCGCGACGCGGGGTCGGCCGAGGTGGCTGTCACTGTGTTCGAAGATGTCGCCGGAGCGATCGGTCCTGCGACAGTTGCGCCGGGTCGCGACGGGCTCCTCATCGGTTTGTTGCCTTGGGCACCTGACTTGCCGGAGTTGCTGCGTCGCGCGTTCGGCCGGCTCGCCCCCGGCCTGGGCCGGTCGAGGATTGCCGTCGGCATCAGTGGCGAAACCTCCGTCGACGCCCTGGCCGGCGCCCTGGAGGAAGCCCGTTTCGCCCACCGGGTCGCGAGAGCCGGCACGACCCCGGTGTCGGTGGTGACCTCGGACCAGGTCGCCTCCCACGTGCTCCTGCTCGCCACAGTGCCTGACGACGTACGGCGTACGTACACGCACCGCGTGCTCGGCCCCGTGCTCGACCACGACCGCAAGACCGGCGGCGAGCTGCTCGCCACGCTGCGCGAGTTCCTCGCCTGCTCGGGCTCGTGGTCCCGGACCGCCGAGGCGATGCACCTGCACGTCAACACGGTCCGGTACCGGATCGAACGCGTTGAGCAACTGACCGGTCGCGATCTGTCCCGGCTCGAGGACAAGATCGACGTGTTCCTGGCGCTCAAGTCGCTCTGAACCCCGCCCTTTGGGTGATCGCACAGAACCGGCCCTGCCGCGGTGGCCGATCTTCGGAGGTTCGTCGATAGCCCGCGACCACAGGGTGAACGCAAGCTGTCGTGCAGGTCACAATCCCGCCGCCGACCCCTTGGAGGGTGTTCGATGAAGGCAGCCCTGCGCCCCCGACGCCAGACCTCGCGTCATCCCGTCGACGAGGTGATGTCCCCCGGACGTCTTGCCGTCTACGGCACCCAGCACGTCCTGGCCTTCTACGCCGGCGCGGTGATCGTCCCGATCCTGCTGGCGAACTCGATCGGCCTCAGCACCGAGCAACTCGTGCACCTGATCAACGCCGACCTGTTCACCTGCGGTATCGCCTCGATCATCCAGTCGGTCGGGTTCTGGAAGGTCGGTGTCCGGCTGCCGCTGCTGCAGGGTGTGACGTTCACCGCGGTGTCGCCGATGATCGCGATCGGTCTGGCCGCCGGCGGCGGCACCGACGGACTGCTGGTCATCTACGGCGCGGTCCTGGTCGCCGGTCTGGCGACGTTCTTCATCGCGCCGTTCTTCAGCCGGCTGATCCGCTTCTTCCCGCCGGTCGTCACCGGTTCGGTGATCACCATCATCGGCCTCGCTCTGCTGCCGGTCGCGGCCGGCGACGCCACCGGCGGTGCCGGACCGACGTCGGACCCGACCAGCGGCAAGAACCTCGCGTACGCGCTGGGCACGCTCGGACTGATCGTGCTGATCCAGCGAGTCTTCAAGGGGTTCATGGCAACGGTCGCCGTCCTGGTCGGCCTGGTGGTCGGGACGCTGGTCGCCTGGGCGCTCGGGGACGCCCACTTCGGCGCCGTCGCGGACTCCGGCTGGGTCGGCGTCACCACCCCCTTCTACTTCGGCTGGCCGCAGTTCTCGATCGCCGCGATCATCTCGATGGTCGTCGTCATGCTCATCACCGCGGTGGAGACGACTGGTGACGTCTTCGCGACCGGTGAGATCGTCGAGAAGCGGATCGGCCGCGAGGACATCGCCCGGGCGCTGCGGGCCGACGGTCTGGCCACCACGATCGGCGGCGTCTTCAACTCGTTCCCGTACACCTGCTTCGCCGAGAACGTCGGGCTGGTCCGGCTGACCCGGGTGAAGAGCCGCTGGGTGGTCGCCGCGGCCGGCGTGATCATGATCATCCTCGGACTGCTGCCGAAGGCCGGCGCGATCGTGGCCGGCATCCCGCACCCGGTGCTCGGCGGTGCCGCGCTGGCGATGTTCGCCACCGTCGCCGTCGTCGGCTTCCAGACGCTGACCAAGGTCGACTTCCACGACCACCGCAACGTGGTGATCGTCGCGACCAGCGTCGGGCTGGCCATGTACGTGACCGCGCAGCCGCAAGTCGCCCAGGCGGTGCCGGACTGGGCCGAGATCATCTTCGGCAGCGGCATCACGCTCGGCAGCCTGACCGCGATCCTGCTGAACCTGCTCTTCCACCACGTCGGCAAGGACTTCGGCCCGGCCGTCGCCGGTCAGCCGGGGGCGAGCGCCGTACGGCTGGACCAGGTGAACAAGATGACGCGGGCGGAGTTCGTCGAGACGTTCGCCGGGCTGTTCCAGGGGCCGCGCTGGATGGTCGAGCGGGCCTGGGAGATGCGGCCGTTCACCGACACGCACGCGCTACGGCGGTCGTTCCAGGAGGCGTTGTTCTCCGGGTCGGTCGAGGAGCAGCGTGAGCTGATCGAGGCGTACCCGCAGCTCGGGTCGCAGCTCGTCGCGGACGGGCTGAGCGGTGAGGCGTCGCTGCGGGACCAGGCCACCCGCGGGCTCACCTTCCTGGCCGAGCCCGAGCGCGACGAGCTGGCCGCGATCACCGAGCAGTACCGCGAGCGCTTCGGCTTCCCGCTGGTGATCTCGGTCCGCGACGCGGACTCGTTCGCCCGGATCGTCGAGCAGGGCCGCGAACGGCTCGGCAACTGCGAGAACCAGGAGCACGCCGCCGCGCTGCTGGAGATCGCGAAGATCGCCGGCTACCGCTTCGACGACTTCCTGTCCGACGCCAATCCCATCCACAGTGCAAGGACCCGCTGGAGCAGCAACCGATGAGCCCGAAGATCAAGGTCAACGGCGCCGACGTCTCACTGGACGGCGCCGGGGTCCACACCACCACGCTGGACTGGCTCCGCGACCGCGGGCTGACCGGCGCGAAGGAAGGCTGCGCCGAAGGCGAGTGCGGTGCGTGCTCGGTCCTGGTCGCCCGGCCCGGTATCGACAGCCCGACCGAGTGGACCGCGATCAACGCCTGCCTCGTCCCGGTCGCCGCACTGGACGGCCAGGAGGTCGTCACCTCGGAAGGCCTGGGCACCAGTTCTTCGCTCCACCCCGTCCAGCAGGAAATGGCAGTCCGCGGCGGATCCCAGTGCGGCTTCTGCACCCCAGGCTTCGTCTGCAGCATGGCCGCCGAGTACTACCGACCAACCCGTACGGCGTGCACAGGAGACGGTGAGCACGGCGCCAACGGTTTCGATCTGCACGCGTTGAGCGGCAACCTGTGTCGTTGTACTGGCTACCGTCCTATCCGCGACGCGGCGTACGCGCTGGGCGACCCGGAGATCGACGACACACTTGCGGCGCGTCGAGCGACTCCTCCTCCCCCGGCGGCGGTGACTCGGTTGGTGTCGGGTGGGGCCGAGTTCGTTCGGCCGGAGCGGTTGAGAGACGTGCTGGACATTCTTGCCGAGAGCCCCGAAGCCAAGGTGGTGGCCGGCTCGACGGATGCGGGGGTCGAGGTCAACCTGCGCGGGGTGCGGTCTCCCCTGGTGGTTGCCGTCGATCGGCTGAGCGAGCTCCGGGAGTTCTCCGTTGAGGACGACCAGATCCGGATCGGCGCCGCGCTCACGCTGACCGAGATCGAGCGGATGCTCGCCGGACGGGTGCCGCTGCTCGAGCAGCTGTTCCCGCAGTTCGCCTCGCGGCTGATTCGCAACGGCGCGACGATCGGCGGCAACCTCGGGACCGGTTCACCGATCGGCGACACCCCGCCGGCGCTGCTCGCCCTCGACGCCCAGCTCGTCCTGGCGTCGCGCCGAGGCGAGCGGACAGTTGCCTTGTCCGACTACTTCACGGGCTACCGGCAAACACTCAAGACTCCCGACGAGCTGATCCGCACCATCCTCGTCCCACGACCGCTCGCGCCGCTGACCGCGTTCCACAAGATCGCCAAGCGCCGCTTCGACGACATCTCCAGCGTGGCCGTCGGCTACGCCCTCGACGTCGTCGACGGAGTCGTCCAGCGGGCCCGCATCGGACTCGGCGGCGTCGCTGCCACCCCGATCCGCGCCGGCGCGACCGAGCAAGTACTCATCGGCCGCCCGTGGACCGAGCGCACGGTTCGCGAGGCGGCGGCGGTGATGGCGACCGAGGGCACCCCGATGGACGACCACCGCGCCAGCGCGTCGTACCGGTCCGCGATGCTCGGCCAGTCGCTCCTCCGCTTCCATGCCCAACAGGCCCAGCAGCTCGACGTCGAGGGGGTCAGCGCATGAGCCACCTGTCCGAACGCCCCGCCAAGGCCGTGGTCGGCGTACCGCTGCCGCACGAGAGCGCCGCGCTGCACGTCACCGGCGAGGCTCTCTATACCGACGACCTCGTCGTCCGGACCAAGGACGTCCTGCACGCCTATCCCGTCCAGTCGCCGCACGCGCATGCCCGGATCGTCGACCTGCGCGTCAAGCCGGCGTACGACGTGCCAGGTATCGTCCGCGTCCTGACCTCGGAGGACGTCCCCGGGGTCAACGACGCCGGCGTGAAGCACGACGAGCCGCTCTTCCCCAGCACCGAGGTGATGTTCCACGGCCACGCGATCTGCTGGGTGCTCGGCGAGACGCTGGAGGCCGCGCGGCTCGGCGCGGCCGCCGTCGAGGTCGAGTACGACGAGCTGCCGTCCCTGGTCACCGTCCGCGAAGCAATTGCCGCGGGCAACTTCCAGGGCACCGGCCGGCACCTCGAGCACGGCGACGTCGACGCCGCCTTGGACTCGGCGGCGCACGTGTTCGAGGGGGAATTCGAGTTCGCCGGGCAGGAGCACTTCTACCTGGAGACCCACTGCGCGCTCGCGCTGGTCGACGAGGGCGGCCAGATCTTCGTGCAGAGCAGCACGCAGCACCCGTCGGAGACCCAGGAGATCGTCGCGCACGTGCTCGGCGTCGCCAGCCACGCGGTGACCGTGCAGTGCCTGCGGATGGGCGGAGGGTTCGGCGGCAAGGAGATGCAACCGCACGGCTTCGCCGCGATCGCCGCCCTCGGCGCAACGCTGACCGGGCGCCCGGTCCGGCTGCGGCTCAACCGCACGCAGGACGTCACGATGTCCGGCAAGCGGCACGGCTTCCACAGCCGGTGGCGCGCCGGGTTCGACGACGAGGGCCGGATCGTCGCGCTCGACGCCACACTCACCGCGGACGGCGGCTGGAGCCTCGATCTGTCCGAGCCCGTGCTGGCCCGCGCGATGTGCCACATCGACAACGCGTACTGGATCCCGACCGTGCGCGTCGACGGGCAGATCGCGAAGACGAACAAGACCTCGCAGACCGCGTTCCGCGGGTTCGGCGGTCCGCAGGGAATGCTCGTCATCGAGGACCTGCTCGGGCGCTGCGCGCCGTTGCTCGGGTACGACGCGATGGAGCTGCGGCGGCGCAACCTGTACCAGCCGGGCCACAGCACGCCGTACGGGCAACCCGTCCGGCACGCGGAGCGGCTCGAAGCGTGCTGGAGCGAGGTGCTCCGCACCGGCGAGATCGCGGAGCGGCAGGCGGAGATCGTGCGGTTCAACGCGGCGCAGGCCAACCGCAAGCGCGCGATCGCGGCGACGCCGGTGAAGTTCGGGATCTCGTTCAACCTGACCGCGTTCAACCAGGCCGGTGCGCTGGTGCACGTCTACAAGGACGGCTCGGTGCTGATCAACCACGGCGGCACGGAGATGGGCCAGGGCCTGCACACGAAGATGCTGCAGGTCGCGGCGACGACGCTCGGCGTACCGCTGGAGCGGGTACGGCTGGCACCGACGCGGACCGACAAGGTGCCGAACACCTCCGCGACCGCGGCCAGCTCGGGCGCCGATCTCAACGGCGCGGCGATCAAGAACGCCTGCGAGCAGATCCGCGAGCGGCTCGAACAGGTCGCCGGTGGGCGGCTCGGGATCAGTCCTCACGACGTGCGCTTCACCGACGGGGTCGCTCGCGGTCTCTCGGGCGACGGCGTGCCGTGGGAGGAGATCGTGCACAGCGCCTACCACCAGCGCGTTCAGCTCTGGGCGGCCGGCTTCTACCGGACCGAGGGGCTGCACTGGGACGCCAACGCGATGCACGGCGAACCGTTCAAGTACTTCGCGTACGGCGTCGCGGCCGCCGAGGTCGAGGTCGACGGGTTCACCGGCGGCTACACGCTGCGCCGGGTCGACATCGTGCACGACGTCGGCGACAGCCTCAGCCCGCTGATCGACATCGGCCAGATCGAGGGCGGCTTCGTCCAGGGCGCCGGGTGGCTGACGCTGGAGGATCTGCGCTGGGACGAGTCCGACGGCCCGAACCGCGGGCGCCTCGCGACACAGGCGGCCAGCACGTACAAGCTGCCGAGCTTCTCGGAGATGCCGCAGGTGTTCAACGTGCACCTGCTGGAGAAGGCCCACGAGGACGGCGCGGTCTACGGCTCGAAGGCCGTCGGCGAACCACCGCTGATGCTGGCCTTCTCGGTCCGCGAGGCACTCCGCCAAGCCGCGGCAGCCTTCGGCCCAGCCGGAACCAGCGTCGACCTGCCCTCCCCGGCAACCCCGGAAGCGGTGTTCTGGTCCCTGGACAAGGCCCGCTCGGCAGCAGGCGCCACCCTCGACGGCAGCCGCGCGAGTGGCGCCCGCAGCGGCGAAGCCGCTCGCGGCCGGGGCGAGCCGGCCCCCTCCTCCTCCCCCTCCCCCTCCCGTCTGAGTGGAGTGTGAAGGCCGACATGGAGTGGCTGCGAGCGGTTCAGCGCCTTCGGGAGCAGCGTCGGGCTGGTGTGTTGGTGACGGTGGTTTCTGTGCGTGGGCACTCCCCTCGTGAGGCCGGCGCCAAGATGGTTGTCAGCTCCGACCACGTGTGGGCGACCGTTGGCGGCGGCAACTTGGAGATGGTGGCCGTCGACCGGGCTCGCGCGATGATCGCCGAGCAGCTGGTTGAGTCTGAGGTGCTGGAGTTCAAGCTCTCCGACAAAGCGCCGTACCAGCAGGCCGTGCAGTGCTGCGGCGGGGAGATGAAGCTCCTGCTGGAGCCGCTCGCCGTGGTGCCGTCCGTCGCGATCTTCGGGCTCGGCCACGTCGGCCTCGAGCTGGCCCGGATCCTGGCGCGGCACGATCTCGAGCTGCACCTGATCGACTCCCGGCCCGATCAGCTGTCCGCCGAGCGGCTCGCCGTCCTGGACGACGCCGTAGCGGGCGTCCACATCCACCAGGTCCCCGTACTCCCCGAGCTCGTCGTCGGCGAGCTGCCGCCCGGCACCCACGCACTCGTGATGACCCACGACCACGCCGAGGACGCCGCGCTCTGCGACGCGGCGCTCCGCAACGGACAACTGGCGACGATCGGCCTGATCGGCTCCAGCGCCAAGTGGTCGCGGTTCCAGCGCAAGCTCGCCGAGGACGGCAACCCGCCCGAGGCGATCGCCACGATCACCACCCCGATCGGTCTGCCGGACCTGCCCGGCAAGGAGCCGGCCACCATCGCCGTCAGCGTGGCGGCCTGGCTGCTCCACCAATTCATTGCCGAGCGCAACCACGCGCCGGCCCATCGTGAGGCAAAAGCATGACGCTGTTCAGAGGCACGTTCCTCGACACCCCTGACAACCCGTTCGCCGGCGGCACCCTGCGGGTCGCCACAGACGCCGCATTGCTCGTCGAAGCCGGCGTGATCCGTGCCCGCGGCCCCTACCAGGAGCTGCGCCGCGCGCACCCTGCCGAGCAGGTCGTCGATCTGACCGGCGGGCTGGTGCTGCCCGGGTTCGTCGACACGCACGTGCACTTCCCGCAGATCCGCGCGGTCGGCGGGATGGGCATGCCGCTGATGGAGTGGCTCGACAAGTACGCGCTGCCCGAGGAAGCCCGCATGGCCGACCCGGCGTACGCCGGCAGCGTGGCCGACGAATTCGTCCGTGGCCTCGCGGCCGCCGGTACGACGAGCGCGCTGGTCTTCGGCGCCCACTACGTCGACGCGATGGACACCCTCTTCACCGCTGCCTCTCGCGTCGGCCTGCGCGTCACCAGCGGCCTGGTCGTCAGCGACCGGCTGCTGCGGCCCGACCTGCTGACGACCCCGGATCGCACGCACACCGAATCCGTTGCCCTGGCCAACCGCTGGCACGGCGTCGGCCGCAACCGGTACGCCGTGACGCCGCGCTTCTCGCTCTCGTGCACCGACGAACTGCTGGCCGCCTGCCACGACGTACTGAACGACGTACCGGACGCGTGGTTCACCTCGCACCTGAACGAGAACGACGCCGAGATCGCCACGGTGGCCGAGCTGTTCGGCGGCAGCGACTACCTCAGCACGTACGACAAGCACGGCCTGGTCGGACGGCGCAGCGTCTTCGCGCACAACGTGCACCCGACCGACGTCGAGCTCAAGCTGCTGGGCACGAGCGGCGCGACGGTCGCACACTGCCCGACGAGCAACGCCGCGCTCGGCAGCGGGCTGTTCCCGATCGGCCGGCACCTCGACCACGGCGTCCGCGTCGCGCTCGGGTCGGACGTCGGCGCGGGCACCGGGTTCTCGCTGCTGAAGGAAGGGCTGCAGGCGTACTTCTGCCAGCAGCTCCTCGGCGACCACGGTCACCCACTGACCTCCGCCCACCTGCTGCACCTGTCCACAGCCGCCGGAGCCGAGGCGCTTGGCCTGGACGAGGTCGGCGACCTGAGCGTCGGCAAGCGCTTCGACGCCCAGCTGCTGCGGCCCGCCGACAGCTCACCGCTGGCGGTCGGCATCACCCACGCGGCCGACGCCGAGGAAGTGCTGGCCCGGATCTTCACGCTCGGTACGCCGGCCGACGTCCGCGCCGTCTGGATCGACGGCGAGCTGCTCACCACTGGGGAGAACTGATGGACCTGCGCGCCTTCAACGCCGTACCGGCCGAACGACTGAGACCGATGCTGTCGGCCTGCTGCGACGTCGACCGCTGGGTCGACGGCGTGCTCGCCGGCCGCCCGTACGACGACCTCGCGGCGCTGACCGAGGTCGCTGACCGGACCGCGAGCACGTTCGACGACGCCGAGGTCGACACGGCGCTCGCCGCGCATCCGCGGATCGGCGACCGGGCGTCCGGGGAAAGCACCGAGGCGTCCTGGTCGCGCGCCGAGCAGTCCGGGGTCGGCGAGGAAGCTCGCGATGCGCTGGCCGAGGGCAACCGGTCGTACGAGGCACGGTTCGGGCGGGTGTTCCTGATCTGCGCGACCGGGCTGTCGGCCGCGGAGATGCTCGCTTCGCTGCGTGAGCGGCTGGGCCACGACGACGCGGCCGAGCGGACCGTCGTCCGGGACGAGCTGCGCAAGATCGCCGTCCTGCGGCTCACCAAGGTCGTCGATCAGGAGGTGCCGGTATGAGTACCGTCAGCACGCACGTTCTCGACACCGCGCTGGGCAGACCCGCGTGCGGCGTGCCGGTCCGGCTGTCGCGGATCGGCACCGAGCGGCCGGGCGACCGGGCCGCCGACCTGGTGGTCGAGCTCGGCTCCGGCCGGACCAACGACGACGGCCGCGTCAACGACCTGACCCCGCACGGGCTCGCGCCCGGCACGTACCAGCTCTGGTTCGACGTCGCCGCCTACGCGGCCGCGTCCGGCCAGGAGATCTTCTTTCCCGAGGTCACCGTGACCTTCACGATCACCGACGAGCGGCACCACCACGTCCCCCTGCTGCTCAGCCCGTTCGCCTATTCCACCTATCGAGGGAGCTGACCCGATGGCGATCCACCTGGGAGCCAACCAGTACGGCAAGGCCGAGAGCCGCGTCGTCCGGATCTACCGTGACACCCCGCGCCACCAGATCCGCGACCTCAACGTCTCGTCCGCGCTGCGCGGACGGTTCGAGGACGCGCACACCACCGGCGACCAGGCCGAGGTGCTGCCGACCGACACGCAGAAGAACACCGCGTTCGCGTTCGCCAAGGAGAAGGGCGTCGGTGCGATCGAGGACTTCGCGCTGACACTGGGCGACCACTTCCTCGAGGCGACGCCGGCCGCCGACGGCGCGCGGGTCGAGATCGAGGAGTACCCGTGGGAGCGGATCCTGGTCGACGGGCAGGAGCACGACCACTCGTTCGTCCGGTCCGGCAGCGGCGTCCGGTCGACGATCGTCAACGTCGAAGGGCGCGGCGCCGAGCGGCGGGCGCACGTGGTCTCCGGCATCCACGACCTCACCGTGCTGAAGTCGACCGGCTCGGAGTTCCACGGGTTCCGCAAGGACAAGTACACGACGCTGCCGGAGACCGACGACCGGATCCTCGCCACGTCGCTGGTCGCCCGGTGGCGCTACGACCACACCGAGGTCGACTGGGACAAGTCGTACGACGAGATCAAGGGGCTGCTGCTCGAGCAGTTCGCGCGCATTCACAGCTACGCGTTGCAGCAGACGCTGTACGGGATGGGATCGGCCGTGCTGGAGCGGCACCCGGAGGTCGCGGAGATCAAGTTCTCGGCGCCGAACAAGCATCACTTCCTGGTCGACCTGTCGCCGTTCGCGGTGGAGAACCCAGGTGAGGTCTTCATCGCGGCGGACCGCCCGTACGGGTTGATCGAGGCAACGGTCGTTCGGGACGACGCCACGGACGCGGGCAGTGCGTGGCACGCCGTCCCGGGTTTCTGCTGAGTCGCCCGGATGAGCGAGCAGCGCCGGCCCGGCGGCACCGCCCGGGCGGTCGTGATCGAGGGCGCGACCGTGATCACCCTCGATCCCGCCCGGCGGGAGTTCGTCGGCCATGTTGTTGTCCATGGCAATCAAGTGATTGCTGTCGGTCCTGGTCCGGCCCCGGCGTCCGAGGATGCCCGGGTGGTGGACGGGCGGGGGTGCCTGCTGACACCCGGGTTCGTCAACACGCATCAGCACCTGTACCAGTGGGTCACGCGCGGGCTCGTGCCGGACGCCGGGCTGTTCCGCTGGCTGACGACGCTGTACCCGGCGTGGGCGGGGATCGACGAACAGTCGGTGCACGTCGCCGCGCAAGGTGCGTTGGCGCAGCTCGCGTTGACCGGGTGCACGACGGCGGCTGATCACCACTACGTGTTCCCGCGGGACGGTGGTGATCTGCTGGGTGCTGAGATCCGGGCCGCTGCCGAGGTGGGACTGCGGTTCCACCCGGCGCGGGGGTCGATGGACCTCAGCGAGAAGGACGGCGGGCTGCCGCCCGACTCCGTCGTCCAGGATCGCGACGAGATCCTGGCCGCGACGGAGGCGGCGATCGATCGGTGGCACGATCCGTCGCCGGGGTCGATGCTGCGGATCGCCGTGGCGCCGTGCTCGCCGTTCAGTGTCACGACCGACCTGCTGCGGGAGGCGGCCGAGCTGGCTCGCCGGCGCGGGGTGCGGCTGCACACCCACCTCGCCGAAACCACTGACGAATCCGACTGGTGCGCCGAACACTTCAACTGCACTCCGGCGGAGTACGCCGAGGAGGTCGGCTGGATCGGGCCGGATGTCTGGTTCGCGCATGGGATTCACTTCACCGACCCGGAGATCAAGCAGCTCGGCCGGACCGGGACCGGGGTCGCACACTGCCCCAGCTCGAACGCTCGCCTGGGCGCCGGCATCGCGCGGGTCGCCGATCTTCGGGCGGCCGGGGCGCCGGTGGGTCTGGGCGTAGATGGTGCCGCCAGCAACGAAGCCGGGAGCCTGCTCGAGGAGGTCCGGCATGCGGTGCTCTTCGCCCGAGCCCGCGGTGGACCGGAAGCAGTCGGTGTCCGGGCGGCGCTGGAGCTTGCGACGCTGGGAGGTGCGCGTCTGCTGGGCCGGGAGGACGAGATCGGGTCGATCGAGACCGGGAAGCTGGCGGATCTGGCGCTGTGGCGGCTCGACACGCTTCCCCACGCCGGCATCGCTGATCCGGTGGCTGCGCTGGTGCTGGGAGCACCACCACCGCTGGAGTTGCTGCTGGTCAACGGCCGCTCGGTAGTAGAACGCAACACCGTGGTGACGATCGACCAGTCGGTTGTTGCCACCGAGGTCGCTCGAACTCAACAAGCTCTACTCGCGAAGGCAGGCTGATCAACCAAGTACCGACCCCCGACAGGTGGCCGGTACTTGGTTGGTGTCCCCACCAACCCTTCAATACCAACCCCCGACAGGTGGTTGGTACTTGGTGGGGTCGAGTCAGGCAGTTGCCTCGCACGTGTTGTTCGCGCAGCTCGCCTCGGGGTGGCGCGGGTTGCCTTCTCGGTCCACCAGGCGTTGGGGCCCAGGCCCGTTGGATGCCAGTACGTCGTACGGGTTCGCCAATCCGCAGCGATCCAACGACAGGCAACCGCACCCCACGCAGTCCTTGAAGTCGTCGCGCAGCTGTTCGAGCTGCAGGATGCGGCGGTCAAGCTCGGCCTGCCAGCACTCGGAGATGTGTTCCCAGTCCTGGCGGGTGGGCGTGCGGTTGTCGGGCAGCAGCGCGAGGATCGCCGCGACCTCGGCGAGCGGGATGCCGACCCGCTGGGCGATCCGGATCAGCGCGACCCGCCGCAGGGTGTCGCGCTTGTAGCGCCGCTGGTTGCCCGACGTCCGGCGGCTGAGGATGAGGTTCTGGCGCTCGTAGAAGTGCAGCGCCGAGATCGCGACGCCGCTGCGCTCGGACAGCTGTCCCACGGTCAACTCGCCTGGCTCGATGTCCACAACCGGTCCTTCCCTCGACAGACCTGAACCATTGTCGAGGGTAAAGGATCAGGTCGGGACGACGAGCCGCCGCCCGATACTCGCCGACATCAGCGCCGCCGCAGCACACAACCCACCGGCCAGGTACCACGCCAGGTTGTAGCTCCCCTGCACGTCCCGGATCGCCCCCGCACCGGTCGCCGCCAGCGCGGCGCCCACCTGGTGCGACGCGAACACCCAGCCGAACACGATCGGCCCGTCCACGCCGAACCACTCCCGGCACAGCGCGACCGTCGGCGGCACGGTCGCCACCCAGTCCAGCCCGTAGAAGATGATGAAAACCCACACGCTCGGCTGCGCGGTCGGCCCGAGCAGCGACGGCAGCACCAGCAGCGACAGCCCGCGCAGCGAGTAGTACGCGATCAACAAGTACCGCGGGTCCCACCGGTCCGTCAGCCAGCCCGAGATGATCGTCCCGCCGACGTCGAACACCCCGACCAGCGCCAGCAGCGACGCGGCCGTCGTCACCGGCATTCCGTGGTCGTGCGCGGCGGTGACGAAGTGCGTACCGACCAGCCCGTTCGTCGACGCACCACAGATCGCGAACCCACCCGCCAGCATCCAGAACGCCGGACGCTTCGACGCGTCCCGCAGCGCGGTCAGCGCCCGCAGCGCGCTGCTGCCGGTCGCCGTCACCCGCTGCCCGGCCAGACTCCCCTCCGGAGCGCCGTACGCACGCAGCCCGACATCACTCGGGTAGTCCCGCAGGAACAACAGCACCAGCGGTACGACGGCAAGCGCCGCACCGGCCGCGACCAGCGCTGGAATGCGCCACCCGTACGACGTCGCCAGCGCCGCGATCAACGGCAGGAACACGAGCTGCCCGGTCGCACCGGCAGCAGTCAGGATCCCGGTCACCAGCCCGCGCCGCTCCACGAACCACCGCCCGGTGATCGTCGCAACGAACGTCATCGACATCGACCCGGTCCCCACACCGACGAGCAGTCCCCAGCACAGCAGCAGCTGCCAGGCCGAGTCCATGAAGATCGTCAGCCCGCTGCCGAGCGCGATCAGCACCAGCGCGCCGCTGACCACCTTGCGCAGCCCGAGCCGGTCCATCAGCGCGGCGGCGAACGGCGAGATCAGGCCGTACAGCAGCAGGTTGACCGAGACCGCGGCCGAGATCGTCGCGTGCGACCAGCCGAACTCCTCGTGCAGCGGGTCGATCAGCACGCTCGGCACCGACCGGAAGCCGGCGGCGCCGATCAGGGTGACAAAACCGACGGCGGCGACCGGCCAGGCGCGGTGCAGCCGGAACGTCTTCTTCTCCAGGATCTCGGTCACTCAGCCGAGTATGAGTACCGCCCGACCGCCAAACCCAGTGGCCTGACCGCCACCATGTGTCAAGATATGGCCATGGCCACACCGCATCGGATCGCCGTCCTCGCGCTGGACCCGGTGGTCGGCTTCGACCTGACCATCCCGCCGACCATCTTCGGCGCCGCCACGCGCGCCGACGGCACTCCCCTGTACGACGTGAAGATCTGCGGCGTCCGCGCCGAGCCCGTCCGCGCGTCGGCCGGCTTCACGATCGTGCCCGACCACGGCGCCGAGGCGCTGGCCGAGGCCGACACCGTGATCATCCCGGGCACCTACCTGCCCGAGCCGCGGCACCTGGGCACGCTGCCGGAGGACGTCGCCGAGGCGCTCGCGCTGATCCGTCCTGGGACGCGGATCGCCTCGATCTGCACCGGTGCGTTCGTGCTCGCCGCGGCCGGGCTGCTCGACAGCCGTCCCGCGACGACGCACTGGATCCGCGCCGAGATGTTCCGCGCGCTCTACCCCCAGGTGAAGCTCGACGAGGACCTGCTGTTCATCGACGACGGCGACGTCCTGACCTCGGCCGGGCTGGGCGCCGGCGTCGACCTGTGCCTGCACCTGGTCCGCAGCGACTTCGGCAGCGAGGTCGCCAACCGCGCGGCCCGGCACTGCGTCGTACCGCCGTGGCGTGATGGCGGCCAGTCGCAGTACATCGAGCGCGCGGTCCCGGACGAGGGCAGCGACGGCACCGGGCCGACCAGGGTGTGGGCCCTGGAGCGGCTCGACCAGGAGATCAGCCTGGCCGCCATGGCGTCGTACGCGCGAATGAGTGTCCGTACCTTCAGCCGGCGCTTCAAGGCCGAGACCGGCCAGTCCCCCGGCACCTGGCTGCTGCAGCAGCGCATCCGGCACGCCTGCCACCTGCTGGAGACGACGGATCTTCCGGTGGACCGGATCGCCGAAGCGGCAGGACTCGGTACGTCGGCTTCGCTGCGCCACCACCTGCGCAGTTCGCTCGGCGTCTCGCCGTTGGCTTACCGGAAGACGTTCCGGGCCGCTTAGACGACCAGGAGTTCGTGCGGGCGCTGGTTGACCGACTCCACGCCGTCGTCGGTGACGATGACGATGTCCTCGATCCGCGCGCCCCAGCGACCGGCCTGGTAGATGCCGGGCTCGACACTGAACGCCATGCCCGGCTCCAGCAGCAGCTGGTTGCCCGCGACGATGTACGGCTCCTCGTGCACGTCCAGCCCGATCCCGTGCCCGGTCCGGTGGATGAAGTAATCGCCGAACCCGGCCGCCGCGATCACCGAACGGGCGGCAGCATCGATCGACTCCGCCGTGACACCGGGCCGGACTGCATCCACGGCGGCCTGCTGCGCTTCCTGCAGTACGGCGTACGTCGCGCGCACGTCGGCGTCCCGCGGCTCGCCGACCGCGTAGGTGCGGGTGGAGTCGGAGTTGAAGCCCGACGGCAGCGGTCCGCCGATGTCGACGACCACCACGTCGCCGGCCTCGATCACCCGGTCCGACACGTCGTGGTGCGGGCTCGCGCCGTTCGGGCCGCTGCCGACGATGACGAAGTCGGCGGCCTCGTGGCCTTCCTCCACGATCGCCCGGGTGATGTCCGCGCCGACCTCGGCCTCGGTCCGCCCGGCACGGAGGAACTCGGGGACCCGCGCGTGCACCCGGTCGATCGCGGCACCGGCCGCCCGCAGCTCGGCGATCTCCGCCGCGTCCTTGCGCATCCGCAGCTCCCGCACGATCGGCCCGGCGAGCACCTGCTCGGCCGCGGGGATCGCCTGCCGCAGTGCGAGCACGTGCAGGGCGATCGCGAAATCGCTGACCGCCACCTGGTCCGGCTTGCCCAGCCGGTCGCCGACCAGCGCGTACGGGTCGTCGCCGTCCACCCAGGTCAGCACGTCCACGCCTAGCTCGGCCAGCGGGACGTCGGCGTACCCAGGTGCTTCCAGCTTCGGTACGACGAGCGCCGGCGCTCCCTCGGCCGGCACGACCAGTGCGGTGAGCCGCTCGAACGAGCCGCCGCCCTGGCCGATCAGGTACCGCAGGTCGGAGCCCGGCGCGATCACCAGCCCGGTCCCCGCAGCGACCTGCTGCGCCCGCTCCAACCGCTTCCTGAGCACTCCGGCGTCCGGAGCTGACTGGTGCAACGATCGACGACTCATGCCGTCGACCCTATGCCGGACCGGGCTGCGAGAACTACCGAAATGCCAAGGGTGTCGCTGGAAGCTACCTGACAGTAATATCGATCGCATGGACAAACGCCCGCCGGGATGGCCGTTGCTCGTCGCGTTGATCAACGGCCGGAGCGGGATCCCGGACGCCCGGCTGGTGGAGGCCGTTCGGGACAAGGTCGTGCTGGTCACCGGTTCGTCGTACGGGATCGGTGAGGCGACGGCCCGGCGGCTCGCGGCGGCCGGTGCGATCGTTTTGCTGGTGGCACGAACCGCCGAGCAGCTCGACGTGGTGGCCTCAGGCATCAAGGCGTCGGGCGGCCGGGCTTTCTCCTACCCGACGAACCTGGCCGAGCCGGCGGCGATCGAGCGCCTGGTCGCCGACATCCTGCGCGACCACGGGCGCGTCGACGTCCTGGTGAGCAACGCGGGCAAGTCGATCCGGCGCTCGATCGCGGACTCCTACCAGCGCTTCCACGACATCGAGCGAACCAACGCGGTCAACTACCTCGGCCCGGCCAAGCTGGTCCTCGAGCTCCTCCCGTCGATGCGCGAGCGAGGTGCCGGGCACATCGTCAACGTGTCGACGGCCGGCGTACGAACTCCCCCGATGGCCCGCTGGTCGGCGTACCTGGCCTCGAAGAGCGCCTTCGACGTGTGGCTCCGCTGCATCTCCCAGGAGCTGCGCCACGACGGCGTCACCACGTCCACGGTCTATATGGGTCTGGTCCACACCCGGATGAGCGAGCCCACTCCCCTGCTCAACAGCCTCCCCGGACTGACCCCTGAGCAGGCAGCCGACCAGGTGTGCCGGGCGGTGGCTGAACGTCCGCACAACATCACGCCTCCGTTGGTCCGCCCGGCCGATGCCCTGGGCAACCTCCTGCGCGTGCCCACCGATCGATTGTTCGAGCAGTACTTCCGGAGGGGCAACACCAGAAAGCGGACCCAGTGAGGCCGCCGGTACGACCTATCGGGCCGTTGCGGGCGCCTGACTGGCTCGTGCGTGGTGCGAGTGAGCTGGGTGGGGTGTCGTTGGCGCTGGCTCGCTCGGGAGTCTGGCGGTCGGCAGGGCCGTTGCACCTGCCGGGAATCGAACGGTCGTTGCGCCGGTGGGGCCAATCGATGGCCGCGCTGGGGGCTGTTGCCGCGATTCGCTTCCCGGAGCGGGCGGGGGTGATCGACGAGCGGGGGCGGTTGACCTATCGCGAGCTGGACGGCTGGGTCGCGGCGATCGCGGCCGGGCTGCACGCCGAGCACGGGATTGTTGCCGGGAGCAAGGTTGCGGTGCTGTGCCGGAACCATCGGTATTTCCTGGCAGCGACCCTCGCGGCGTCGCGGCTGGGTGCTGACGTGCTGTTCGTGAACACCGAGTTCGCCGCGCCGCAGGTGACCGGCGTACTGGAGAAGCATCGGCCGGACCTGCTCGTGCACGACGAGGAGTTCGTCGTCGACACCGACGTACCGACTGTGCTGGGTTGGCGCGCGGAAGGCAGCGGGCTCGACGACCTGGCCTCGGCCGGTGCGCCTGAGCCGCCGGCACCGGATCGCCCGGGGCACATCACGATCCTCACCTCGGGAACCAGCGGTACGCCGAAAGCCGCACCCCGCGCTCCGACAGCGCTCGGCCTCGCGGGCTTGACGGCGTCTTCCCTGCAGCGCTTCGGACTCCGCGCGGGCGAACCGATGCTGATCTGCCCACCGCTCTTCCACGGACTCGGCCTGCTCAACTCGATGCTCGCCCTGTTCCTCGGCTCGCCACTCGTCCTCGCCCGCCGGTACTACGCCGCCGCCGTTCTCGCCTCGATCGAGGCGACCCGCGCCGGCTCGATCGTCGCCGTCCCGGTGATGCTCCAGCGCCTGCTCGAACTCGACCCCAGCGAGCTCGCCCGGTACGACGTGACGTCGCTGCGCGCGGTGATCTCCGGAGCCTCCGCGCTCCCGCCCTCCCTGGCCGAACGCTTCATCGTCCAGTTCGGTCCGGTCCTGTGCGACGCGTACGGATCCAGCGAGATCGGCATCGCGACGATCGCGTCGTCGGCCGACCTGCTCGCCGCGCCCGGCACGGTGGGCCGTCCGTGCCTGGGCAGCTCGGTCCGGATCCTCGGCCCCGACGACCGTCCGGTCCGCACCGGCGAGACCGGCCGCATCTTCGCCGGCGGCGGACTGGTCTTCGGCGGCTACTCCGACGGAAGCAGCAAGACCGTCGTCGACGGCCGGATGAGCACCGGCGACCTGGGACACCTGGACGCCCGCGGCCGCCTGTACGTCGACGGCCGCGAGGACGACATGATCGTCTCCGGCGGAGAGAACGTGTACCCGGGCGAGGTCGAGGACTGCTTGCTCACCCATCCCTCGGTGCGGGACGCGGCGGCGATCGGCGTACCGGACGAGGATTTCGGCCAGCGCCTGGTCGCGTACGTCGTACTGACGGCCGAGGTGACGACCGACGCGCTGATCGACCACGTACGAGCCAATCTGGCGCGCTACAAGGCGCCTCGGGAGATCGTCGTGATGGACGAGTTGCCCCGCACGGCAACCGGCAAGGTCCTCAAGCGGGATCTGGGAGCGACCGAGGGCTAGGGCCGGTGTACGTCGGATTGATGCCCTTCGGCAGCGGCCCCTTGATGCGGGTGGGTTCTTGCTGCTGTTCCCAGGCGTGGGCGAGCAGGCCGACGGATCGCGACAGGACGAACAGACCGCGAGCCAGCTCCGGAGCGAAGCCGAGCGACGCATAGATCGCGGCGGTAGCACCGTCGACGTTCATCGGGACGGGTTTGGTGCCTTCGGCAAGGACCTGTTCCAGGGCGAGGACGAGGTCCAGGTAGGTGCCGCTGACCGTGCCGGCCTCGACGGCGTGCTGGAGGGCGGTGATCAGCGGGTCCCGGCGGGGATCGCGGGGATGCCAGCGGTGGCCGAAGCCGGGGACGAAGGCTTTGCGGTGCTTGTAGTCGGCAACCAACGCGCGGGCGGCGTCCTCTGGTGACCCGCCGGAGTCGCGGAGTTGGAGCAGGACTTCGAGGCACTGCTGGCCGGCGCCGCCGTGGATGTCGCCGAGCAGGTTCACGCCCGTGGCCATCGCGTTGTTGAGTTCGAGGCCGCAGGACGACGCCATCCGCGCCGCGGCGATCGACGGCGCCTGCGGGCCGTGGTCGACGGCGGCGACCAGCGTCAGTTCGAGCAGCTTGGCCTCAGCCTCCGAGGGGAGTTCGCCGCGGGTCATCAGCCAGACCATCTGCGGGTAGCTGACCGCGCCGATCAGCTCCTCGACGGCGTACCCGCGCAAGCGGATGACACCCGGCTGGATGTCGGTGATCGCGGTCGACCACCAGTCCCCTACCGACTCGCTCATACGACTCCTTGGGCTCGCAGGTCCGCGATCTCATCAGCGGTGTACCCGGACTCCGCCAGTACGTCGTCGACGTGTTCCCCGAGCACCGGCGGACGCCCGCTCGGGCCGACCGGCTGCCCGTCGACGTGCACACTGCTGCCGAGAACGCGCAGGGAGCGCTCTCCGCCGGTCGGCATGCGGACCTCGTGGAGCAGGTTGCGTTGGGCGACCTGGTCGAGGGCGAGGGCCTGGGGAACAGTCAGCACGGGAGCAACCGGTACGCCGGTCGTTTCCAGCAGCGAGTCCCACTCGGCGGCGGAGCGCTCTCTCAGGGTGAGCTCGAGTTCGTCCGTCAGCTCGGCGCGATGGTGTTTGCGGGACTCGCGGGTGGCGAACCGTTCGTCGGTGATCAGCTCGGGGCGACCGAGGACCGTGCAGAGTTCGACGTACTGCTCCTGCTTGTTGGCGGCGATGTTGAGCGCGCCGTCGGCGGTCGCGAAGGTGCCGGACGGCGCGGAGGTCGCGTTTTCGTTGCCCATGGCCCGTGGGTCGCGGCCGGCGATGAGGTAGTCGGAGACGACCCAGCCCATCGCGGCGACGGCGGTCTCCAGCATCGAGACGTCGAGGAAGCTGCCGGTCCCGGTGCGGGCGCGCTTCACGAGCGCGGCCGAGATCGCGAACGCGGCGGCGTACCCGCCGAGGGTGTCCGCGATCGGGAACCCGGTCCGCGTGGGCGCGCTCTCCGCCGTACCGGTCACGCTCATCATCCCGGACAGCCCTTGAATGATCTGGTCGTACGCCGGACGCCCGCGCATCGGCCCGGTCTGGCCGAAGCCGGAGACCGCGCAGTAGACGAGCCCGTCGTTCAGCGCGTGCAGCACGTCCCAGCCGAAGCCGAGCCGTTCGAGCACGCCGGGGCGGAAGTTCTCCAGCAGCACGTCGGCGTCGCGGACCAGGCGCTCGAACACCTCACGCCCCGCCGGCGCCTTGAGGTCGAGCGTGAGAGAGCGCTTCCCGCTGTTCTGCGCGAGGAACGAGATCCCGAGCCCGCGCGCGCTCAGCTCCGGATCACCACCGAGGTTGCGCGCGAGGTCGCCGCTGCCCGGCACCTCGATCTTCACCACGTCGGCGCCCATCAGCCCCAGCTGGTACCCGGCGAACGGACCGGCGAGCACGTTCGTCAGGTCCAGCACCCGTACGCCGGCCAACAGATCGGCGGCCGGGCCCTCAGGAGGCACTGAAACCGCTCCAGCCGGTGGAGCTGATGGTTCTCGCGCACCGGCGTACGGCTTGGACGTACGCCGGGAGGCGCTCCTCGTTGAAGCGGGTGGTCGGGCCGCCGACACCGACCGCGGCGACGACCCGGCCGTCGGAGCGGAGGACAGGGGCCGAAACCCCGGAGGCGCCGAGTTCGCGCTCTCCGTGGGTGATCGCGAACCCGCGTTCGCCGGTCGCCGCGGCGATCGCGCGGAGCTTCTTCGGGAAGTCACTGCCGTACGGCGACTCGCCGGCGACGTCGTCGATCACCGACGGATCGGTCTCCAGCACCGGCGGATCGCTCAGCAGCACCTTCGACGCGGCACCGCCCCAGAGCGGCAGCGCCGAACCGACGGCGATCGAGTGCCGGACGCTCAGCGTGCCCTGGGCCTGCGCGAGGCAGACGCGGGTCCGCCCGACCCGGATGTACAGGTTGGCCGTCTCCCCGGTGTCGGCGGCCAGCTTGCCCATCGCGGACCGGACGGCCGGCGGGATCTCCATCGACGCGCTGCTCAACCGCGACCAGCGCAGGAAGCCCGGCCCGATCGCGTACCGCCCCGGGCCGATCGCGGCCACCAGACCCCGCTGCTCCAGCGTCGTCACCAGCCGCAAGACCGTTGTCTTGGGCAACTTGCTCGCCGTGGTCAGCTCGGCCAGCGTCCAGGTCGGGTGCTCGTCGTCGAACCGCTCCAGCAGGTCCAGCGCCCGGTGCACACTGCGGACGCCGGCCAGCTCCCGCTCGCCGCCTACGCCGGCATCGCCCACTCGCCCGCTCCCACCACGCTCCGCGGCCGCTGCCTGCGCGTTCGGTTCGCCGTACGCCGTCATGCCGCCCCTTCCGCCGGTGACTTCCTCGGTCGAAGATAACCCGCCGGTCCGCAGAACGGAATCTCTGTACCTCCTGGTGGAATGCTGCTACGGTCGCCAGTGATCCAGGCCACTGTCCCCCCGCGTGCCTGAGGAGGTACCCCATGTCGCGCCCCGTAACCCGCAGGGCCTTCGTCACCGGCGGGTTGTCGCTGAGCTTTCTCGCGACGACCGGCTGCGCCGCCCTGGAAGGCGGCAGCGTCGCGGGCGATTTTCCGTCCCGCAACGTCGAGATCATGGTGCCGGCCGCCCCGGGCGGCGGCTGGGACCTGACGGCCCGCCAGTTCCAGCACGTCGTCCAGGAGGACGACTTCCTGCCCGGCCGGTCCACCTCGGTGGTGAACGTGACCGGCGCCGGCGGCGCCGTCGGCATCTCCAAGCTGGTCACCAAGAACCGCAAGGACCCGCACACGCTGATGATCACCGGCCTGGTGATGGTCGGCGCGCTGACCCTGAACCAGTCGAAGATCACCATCTCCGACACGACGCCGATCGCCACCATCACCGCCGAGCAGGAGGTGTTCGTGGTGAAGGCCGACTCGCCGCTGAAGTCGCTGAAGGACCTGGTCGCCAAGTACCAGGCCGACCCGGCGTCGGTCAGCTGGGGCGGCGGCACGATCGGCGGCACCGACCACATCGCCGCGGGAGTCCTGGTGAAGACCGCCGGCGCGGACCCGTCGAAGGTGAAGTACATCAGTTACTCCGGCGGTGGCGAGGCGACCGCCGCGATCCTGTCCGGCGACGTCACGGTCGGCATCTCCGGGCTGAGCGAGTTCGAGGAGCAGATCACCGCCGGCAAGATGCGCGTCCTGGCGACCACCGGCACCGAGCCGATGACGGTCGACGGCCGGCAGCTACCGACGCTGAAGTCCGAGGGCTACGACACCGAGGTGCTGAACTGGCGCGCGATCGTCGCCCCGCCGGACATCCCGGAGGCCGACCGGCAACGGCTGATCGAGTTCGTCACCAAGGTCAACAGTTCGCCGGAGTGGGACGAGATCCGCAAGAAGCAGGGCTGGACCGACTTCTTCCAGACCGGCGACGAGGCGAAGAAGTTCATCGCCGACGAGACCACCCGGGTGGAAGGCCTCTTGAGAGAACTGGGGATCGTATGAGCGCCACGGAGGAGACAGAGCCGGTCCGCACCGCCGACGTAGAGGTCGAGGCGTCGCGGCTGGTGCGGATCGTCGCGGCCGTGGTCCTGGTGGTGCTGAGCGCGACGTTCCTGGTGGGCGTCTTCGACATCCGCAGCCCGAAAGGGCTCGATCCCCAAGGTCCGCGGTTCTTCCCGCTCCTGGTCACTGCCGCCTGGTTGCTGCTGTCGATCGGCTATCTGATCGAAGGCCTGCGCTCACCCCGTACGGCGAAGGCGCCGGCCGAGTCCGGCGGCGGCATCACCGGCCGGAGCTGGTTCGAGCCGGTCGCGCTGTCGGCGCTGCTCGTGCTGTACGCCTTCCTCGTCGTACCGCTCGGCTACATGATCGCGACCGCCGGGCTGTTCTGGGCCGCGGCCCGGGTCCTCGGCAGTCGCCAGCTCGTCCGCGACATCGTCGTAGCCGTAGTCACGGCCGTCGTCGTCTACATCGCGTTCACGCAGTTCCTCGACATCTCGCTGCCAGAAGGGGTGCTCGGCCTGTGATCTCACTTGCCGTCTTCGGCGACCTGATGCACGGCTTCGGCACCGTGCTCGACCCGATGAACCTGCTCTGGGCCGTGCTCGGCGTGACGCTCGGCATGCTCGTCGGCATCCTGCCCGGCATCGGCCCGGCGCTGACCATCGCACTGCTGCTGCCGATCACCTTCAACTTCTCCGACCCGATCGGCGCGTTCATCATGTTCGCCGGGATCTACTACGGCGCGATGTACGGCGGCTCGACCACGTCGATCCTGATCAACACGCCCGGCGAGTCCGCCTCGGTCGCGACCGCGATCGAGGGCCACAAGATGGCGCTCAAGGGGCGCGCGCGAGCCGCGCTGGCGACGGCCGCGATCGGTTCGTTCATCGCCGGAACGATCTCGACGGTGCTGCTGACCTTCGTGGCCAAACCGATCGGCAACCTGGCCAGCCAGTTCCAGGCCACCGACTACTTCGCGATCACGCTGCTGGCGATGGTCGCGGTCACCGCGCTGGTCGGCCACTCGCTGGTCCGCGGGCTGCTGTCGCTCACGGTCGGGTTGTTCATCGGGTTGATCGGCCTGGACAGTCTGTCCGGCGCCCAGCGGTACACGTTCGGCACGCTCCGGCTGCTCGACGGCGTCGACGTGGTGATCGTGATTGTCGGGTTGTTCGCGATCGGCGAGACCCTCCACGTCGCGTCGAAGTTGCGCAGTACGCCGGACCGCCCGGCGGTGCTCGAGAAGGGCCGGCTGCGGACCGGGTACCTGAACAAGTCCGACTGGAAGCGCTCGTGGGCGCCGTGGTTGCGCGGTACGGCACTGGGCTTCCCGTTCGGCGCGATCCCGTCCGGCGGCGCCGAGGTGCCGACCTTCCTGTCGTACACGATCGAGAAGCGGCGGGCGAAGAAGGCGGGGCGCAAGCACCCCGACGAGTTCGGCGACGGCGCGATCGAGGGCGTGGCCGGGCCCGAGGCGGCCAACAACGCGTCGTTCTCCGGCGTCCTGGTGCCGCTGCTGACGCTCGGCCTGCCGACGTCGGCGACCGCCGCGGTGATGCTCGCGGCGTTCCAGATCTTCAACGTGCAGCCCGGGCCGCAGCTGTTCGAGGACCAGGGCACGCTGGTCTGGACGCTGATCGCGTCGCTGTACGTCGGCAACCTGATCCTGCTGATCATGAACCTGCCGCTGATCCAGATCTGGGTCCAGGTGCTGAAGGTCCCCCGGCCGCTGCTGTACGCCGGGATCCTGGTCTTCGCCTGCCTCGGCGTCTACTCGCTGTCCGGCTCGGGCTACGAGGTGCTGATGGCGCTGCTGATCGGTGTGGCCGGGTTCTTCATGCGCAAGCTCGACTTCCCGATCGCGCCGGTGATCCTCGGCGTGATCCTCGGGCCGACGATGGAGGAGCAGTTCCGGCGGGCGCTGGTGATCTCCAACGGCGACGGCAGCGTGTTCTTCACCCGGCCGCTCAGCCTGATCATCATCGTGCTGACCGTGCTCGCGCTGTTCGTCCCGTACCTGCCGCGGCTGGTGGCTCGCATCCGCGGCACGCAGCCGACCCGCGACCGCCTGACCTTCGGCGAGGACGACTGATCGCGGACGTGCACCACCCACCAAGCACCGCGGTTCCCGGCCCGGCACGCTCGGGTGAGCGTGCCGGGCGGGTTCGGTGGGGACTTGGTGGGTGGTGCAGGTCCATCGTGATGGGAGAGTGTGAGTTGTGAAGATCCTCGTCGGCTACGTGCCCACCCCCGAAGGAGAGGCCGCGCTGACCGCGGCCGCCGCCGAAGCCGAGCTGCGCGGGGCCGGCGTCCTGCTGCTGAACACCAGCCGTGGCGACGCCTACATCGACAACCGCTACGCCAACGCCGAGGAACTCGCCGCCGCCGAGGCCAAACTCCGCGACGCCGGCGTCGAGGTCACCATCCAGCAGGCCGTCGGCACCGGTGACGTCGCCGCCGAGCTCCTCAAGGCCGCCGCCGCGGACGACGTCGCCCTGATCGTCCTCGGCCTGCGCCGCCGCAGCCCGGTCGGCAAACTCATCCTCGGTAGCACCGCCCAGCGCGTCCTGCTCGAGTCGCCGGTGCCGGTCCTCGCGGTGAAGGTGACCAGCCCCCGCGACTAATCCGGGTGAGCGGTTGGAGTGGAGCCTCTAAACTGGTCAGTGCCATGCCTGATGCCCGGACCGAGTCCTCCAGTCCCTCTCCCGCTACCGGTCCCGCCCAGGACCCCGCCCGTACGGCGAACAACCGGCGGCGGCCGCCCCGCCGCCGCGGGGGAAAGCCGGCAGCCGACCGACCTGCCGTAGATGCTTCAGAGGTTTCTGTGGGTGACTTGCTGCCTCGGTTGGAGCAGTTGACGGTTCACGACCGCGAGCAGCTCGGGCGGCGGTTGGAGCGGGTGCGGACGACTCGCGAGCCGGCCAAGCGGGCTCAGGCGCTGCAGGGGATGCTCGGGGCGTTCGAGCAGGCCGAGCGGCGGGTGGAGCAGCGGCGGGCCGCCGTACCGGAGATCACGTATCCCGAAGAGCTGCCGGTCAGCCAGCTCAAGGACGAGATCGCGGAGGCGATCCGCGACCACCAGGTCGTCGTGATCGCGGGTGAGACCGGCTCCGGCAAGACCACGCAGATCCCGAAGATCTGCCTCGAACTCGGCCGCGGCGTCCAAGGCCTGATCGGCCACACCCAGCCCCGGCGGCTCGCGGCCAGGACGGTCGCCGAGCGGATCGCCGAGGAGCTCGGGACCGAGCTGGGCGACACCATCGGGTACGCCGTGCGCTTCACCGACAAGGTCAGCGAGCGCTCCCTGGTCAAGCTGATGACCGACGGCATCCTGCTCAACGAGCTGCAGCGTGACCGCGACCTGAGCCGCTACGACACGCTCATCATCGACGAGGCGCACGAGCGCAGCCTGAACATCGACTTCATCCTCGGCTACCTGCGCCAGCTGCTCCCCCGCCGCCCCGACCTCAAGGTGATCATCACCTCGGCGACCATCGACCCCGAGCGGTTCGCCGAGCACTTCGCCGACGCAGGAGGCAAGCCCGCGCCGATCGTCGAGGTCTCCGGCCGCACGTACCCGGTCGAGGTCCGGTACCGCCCGGTCAACGACCCCGAGGACCCGAGCACGCTCGACCGCGACCAGACCCAGGCGATCCTGGACGCCGTCGACGAACTGTCGGTCGAGGCACCCGGCGACATCCTGGTCTTCCTCAGCGGCGAGCGCGAGATCCGCGACACCGCCGACGCCCTCAACGACAAGTTCGCTCAAACCCGTGGCCGCCCAGGCCAGTCGGTCGAGGTGCTCCCGCTGTACGCCCGGCTCTCGAACGCCGAGCAGCACCGCGTCTTCCAGCCGCACAGCAGCAGCCGCCGGATCGTGCTCGCGACCAACGTCGCCGAGACCTCGCTGACCGTGCCGGGCATCAAGTACGTCATCGACCCCGGTACGGCGCGCATCTCGCGCTACAGCCACCGCACCAAGGTCCAGCACCTGCCGATCGAGGCGATCTCGCAGGCCAGTGCGAACCAGCGCAAGGGCCGCTCGGGCCGGACCAGCGACGGTATCGCGATCCGGCTGTACTCCGAGGAGCACTTCGAGGGCCGGCCGGAGTTCACCGATCCCGAGATCCTGCGCACCAACCTCGCCTCGGTCATCCTGCAGATGACCTCGATCGGCCTCGGCGACATCGCCGCGTTCCCGTTCATCGACGAACCGGACAAGCGCAGCATCACCGACGGCCTGCAACTGCTCACCGAGCTCGGCGCGATCGAGTCCGCGAAGGCCAGCGAGCGGCACCGCCGGCTCACTCCGGTCGGCAAGCAGCTCGCGCAGATCCCGCTCGACCCGCGGCTGGCCCGGATGATCGTCGAGGCGGACAAGCACGCCTGCGTCCGCGAGGTGATGGTGATCGCGGCCGCGCTGTCGATCCAGGACCCGCGCGAGCGGCCGACCGACGCCGAGGCGCAGGCCACCCAGTCGCACGCGCGCTTCCGCGACCCGAACAGCGACTTCCTCGGGTACCTCAACCTCTGGGGCTACCTCAAGAAGCAGCAGAAGGAGCTGTCCGGCAACCAGTTCCGCCGGATGTGCCGCAGCGAGTACCTCAACTACCTGCGCGTCCGCGAGTGGCAGGACATCTTCGCCCAGCTGCGCCAGGTCGCCTCGCAGATCGGCGTCACGCTCAACTCCGGCGAGCCCGCCGACCCGCAGAGCGTGCACGTCTCGATGATGTCCGGTCTGCTGTCGCACCTCGGTATGAAGGACCCGGCCAACCAGCACCAGTACCTCGGGGCCCGCGGCACCAAGTTCGCGATCTTCCCCGGGTCCGGCCTGTTCAAGAAGCCGCCGCAGTTCGTGATGGCCGCCGAGCTGGTCGAGACCTCGCGGCTGTGGGCGCGCGTCAACGCGAAGATCGAGCCCGAATGGGCCGAGGACATCGCCCAGCACCTGATCAAGCGCAGCTACTCCGAGCCGCACTGGGAACGCAAGGCCGGCGCCGTGATGGCCTACGAGAAGGTCACCCTGTACGGCGTACCGATCGTTGCCCGGCGCAAGATCAACTACGGCTCGGTCGATCCCGAGGTGTCGCGCGAGCTGTTCATCCGCAACGCGCTGGTCGAGGGCGACTGGGACACCCACCACAAGTTCTTCCACGCCAATCGCGAGCTGCTGGCCGAGGTCGAAGAGCTCGAGGAGCGCACCCGGCGGCGCGACCTGCGCGTCGACGACGAGACGCTGTTCGCCTTCTATGACGAGCGCCTCGGCCCCGAGGTCGTCACCGGGCGGCACTTCGACACCTGGTGGAAGAAGGCCCGGCAGCGCGACGCCGACCTGCTCGACTTCGAGCGGTCGCTGGTGGTTCGTGAGGGCGCCGAGGTGCGGGAGGAGGAGTTCCCGCTCACCTGGTCGCAGAACGGGATGACCTTCGACCTGACGTACGCCTTCGAGCCCGGCACCGACGCGGACGGCGTCACCGTGCACCTGCCGCTGCTGGTGCTCAACCAGGTGACGGCCGACGGGTTCGAGTGGAGCGTTCCCGGCTTCCGTGAGGAACTCGTCACCACGCTGATCAAGTCGTTGCCCAAGGCCATCAGACGCAACATCGTGCCGGCACCGGACCATGCCCGGCAGGTGCTCCCCCACCTCGACCAGTCGTCCGGGCCGCTCACCGACGCGCTCGCCCGCGAGCTGCGCAACCTGCGCGAGGTCGTCATCGACGAGTCCGACTGGGACTGGACGCGGGTACCGGAGCATCTGCGGATGACGTTCCGGGTGGTCGACGACCAGCGCAAGACCGTGGCCGAGAGCAAGGATTTGGCCCGGTTGAAGGAACGGCTGAAGCCGAAGACGACGGCCGCGATCTCGAAGGTAGCGTCGAAGGCCGTCAGCGGGCTGGAGCGGGGCGGCCTCACCGACTGGACGATCGGCGACCTGCCGCGCAGCTTCTCCGAGCACCGCGCCGGACTGACCGTCGCCGGGTACCCGGCGCTCGTCGACGAGGGCAAGACGGTCGCCGTCCGGCTGCAGGAGACCGAGCGCGACCAGGCCGCCGCGATGTGGGCCGGGACGCGCAAGCTGCTCCTGCTGACGATGCCGTCGGTGGTCGACGTCGTGCAGAAGAACCTGACCAACCAGCAGAAGATGACGCTGCTGGCCGGTCCGCACCGCAGCGTCGGCGATCTGCTCGACGACGCGATCTCCGCGGCGATCGACCAGCTGATGACGGCGGCCGGCGGCCCGGCGTGGAACCTGACGGCGTTCTCGATCCTGCGCGACGCCGTCCGGTCCGAGCTCGCCGACACCGTGCTGACGATCCTGCAGCAGGTCGAGCAGGTACTCGCGCACGCCCGGACGGTCGACAAGCAGATCTCGCGGTCGTCGAGCCCGGCGCTGCTGGCCGCGCTGTCCGACGTACGGGGTCAGCTGGAAGGCCTGGTGCACCGCGGGTTCATCACCGAGACCGGCGCGCAGCGGCTGCCCGACCTGATCCGCTACCTGCGGGGGATCGAGCAGCGCCTCGACAAGGTCGCGGCGAACGCGATGCGGGACCGGTCCGGGATGGCGATCGTGCAGCTGCTGACCGAGGAGTACCAGGCGCGGTTGCGCGCCGTACCGGCCGGGAAGTACCCGAGTCCGGAGCTCCTCGACGTGCGCTGGATGCTGGAGGAGCTCCGGATCAGTCTGTTCGCGCAGACGATCGGTACGCCGTACCCGGTGTCGGACAAGCGGATCCGGAAGGCGCTGGCTTCGGCCTAACCGGCGACCGGGGGCTCCGGCTCCGGGGCGTCCAGGAAGCCGGTCACGAGCTCGCGGAACAGCTCGGTCCGGGCCAGGCCGAAGAAGTGCGTGCTGCCCGGGATCACCGCGAGCTGGTTGACGGGCAGCCCGACGAAGTCGGCGTTCACGTCGCCGCCGAGCAGCTGGTAGACCTTGACCGCGTGCTCGAGCTTGAAGCCGTCGTTGTCGCCGACGGTGAGCAGGGTCGGCACGCTGATCGACTTGATCTGCTCGTCGGTCCACTCCGGCACGCCCTGGTTGAAGGTGCCGAGCTTGTCGAGCAGGGCCTGCAGATGCTCGACGTCCGGGTGCGGCGACTTGGCCAGGTAGTCGGCCTCCATCGGCGTACCGGCGATCATCTCGACCTTCATCTCGCCGACCGCCGCGTTCTCCGGGCGGTCGCCCTCCTTCTGGAACGACGCCGACGAGATGATCGCCTTGCGGATCAGCTCCGGGTGGACGATCGCCAGGTGCTGGGCGACTCCGGCGCCGACGCTGAACCCGAACACGTCGACCTGCTCGAGGCCCAGGTGCTCCAGCAGACCCATCACGTCGGAGGCCAGACCGGGGCAGGTCAGCAGCCGGTCGATGTCGTTGGTCCGGCCGTGGGCCTGGAAGTCGGTGGCGATCACCTGCCGGGTCTCGGCCAGCTTCGGGATCAGCTCGCCGAACTGCAGGTCGATGTTGAACAGCCCACCGTGCAGCAGGAGCAGCGGCGTGCCGCCCTCGCCGTGGATCTCGTAGTACATCTCCAGGCCGTTGACGGGCGCGTATCCGGTCTTCACTGCACTCTCCCCTGCGGTCGGTGGGCCCCCAGTATCGGGTACCGGGGGCCCACCGCAAGGGGTTACGGGTAGTTGGTGACGTAGCGCTGCTGGGTCGCCGCGTTCGCCGTACCGCCGGTGTTGTTGATGACGTTGCTGATCGTGCCGACGCCGCCGAGCGACACCGAGACCAGGCCGTGGAACCGTACGCCCGGGGTGTCGGGGACCTCGAAGGAGCGGGAGGCAACGATCGACGGGTTGGTGTTGAAGAACGAGTAGCTGCCGACGCCCCACGCCTCGTGGTTGCTGACGCCGTTCGCGACCTTGTACGCCGCCCAGCCCTGGGTTCCGCCGCCGCTGCTCCAGCCGGCCTGGTTCGGGACGTCGTACGGGAACTCGTTCTGGAAGAAGTACGTACGGCCGTTGTTGCCGTTCCAGAGCACCTCGTACTCCTGGTAGTGCTCGACGAACAGGCCGTACATGGTCACGTTGCCGCCGTTGACGACCAGCCCGTTGGCCGCGGTGTTGACGTCCCAGCCGATGCCGTCGCCGTGGTCACCGCGCCACAGCCAGAGGTGGTCGCCGATCACGTTGTTGCTGTTCACCTGCACGCTGATCGTGGCCCTGCCGACGTGCGCGCCGCCGATCCGGGCGTAGACGTCGTGCAGCGAGGTCGGGTTGGCGGCGTGGTTGGCGTTCGAGCCGGCCGGGCCGACCTGGATCAGGACCGGCGAGTTGACCGGGCCCGCGTCGACCAGGAAGCCGGCCAGCTTCACGCCGTCCACGTCAGCGACGCTGACCGCCGCCTGACCCGTGTCGGGGATGATCGTGGCCAGGCCGAGACCCAGTACGACGGTGTTCGGGCGGTTGACCTTGATGCTGTCGTTGAGGTGGTAGATCCCCGGCGTGAGCAGCAGGTGCTTGCCCTGATCGAGCGCTGCATTGATCGTCGCGGCGGACGCGCCGGGCTTGGCCACGTAGAAGTCGGCCAGGCTGATCGACGTACCGGCGGCCGGGCCGTTGGACCAACTGGTGCCGGAGGTGTTGTTGCGCAGGGCCGGGACGAACACGTTGTAGTTGCCGTCGGCCCCGAAGTACAGGAACGGCTTCTCCCGGATCTGCGGGGTCTGGCCGACCACCGTGTGCGAGGGATTCGGGAAGTTCTGCGGCGGTGCGCCGTTGACGCCGACGAAGACCATGTTCCAGACCGAACCGGCCCAGCCGTTGCCGAACTCGGAATTCCGCGACAGCCACTGCTGCTGCGACCCGGAGACCACGCGGCCGTCGATCTTGGTGTCCGCGAACAGGCCGCCGCTGGCCCAGCCGTCGCCGCCGTTCCAGAGCTGGATCTCCGGCGCGCCCTTCAGGTGCATCCGGCGGTACGGCGCCGCCTGGGACACCGCCCAGCGCTCGATCTGGCCGGGCGGGGTGGTGACGGCCAGGTTCTCGGCGGAGCGCCAGAAGTTCTGGGTCGCGTTGCCCTTGTTGTTCGGGTTGTCGCCCTGCTGCAGCCAGTCGGCCTCGACCCGGACGTGGCCGTTCAGGTTGACGTCGTCCGGGGACAGCCCGAGGCCGGCGACCTGGGTGTAGAAACCGAGGTTCACGTCGGCGGTGTAGGTGCCGGGCTTCCACAGTGCGGCGTACCGCTGGGTGCCGAACTGGTTGGTGTGCATCTCGGCGGCGATCTGGTTCAGCTTGTTCTGCATCTCGGCCTGCGGGGTGCTGGGGCTGAAGACCGACACGTTCGGGCCGAAGTCGGGGTTGCGCGGGTCGGTCGGCGGGATCACGGGACCGGTGCCTCCGTCGGTCGTGCGGACGGCGACCTCCCACAGCGAGTACCCGTAGCCGGTCGCGCGCTGGGTGCCGGTGATCCGCAGGTAGCGGCCGGTGCCGTTGACGTCGAGGGTCTGGGTCCCGCCGGTGCTGGTGGTGGTCGCGTAGAGCTGCGTCCAACTGGTGGCGTTGTCGGAGGCCTCGATCCGGAAGGCCTTGCCGTACGCCGTCTCCCAGGTGAGCGCGACCTGGCAGATCGCCTTGCTGGACCCGAGGTCGATCTGCAGCCACTGGGGATCGGAGAACGCGCTCCCCCAGCGGGTGCCCGGGTTGCCGTCGACGGCGGCCGAAGCCGGGACGCCGCCGTTCTCGGTGGACGAGGCTGTGGCCGGGCGGCCCTGGGCGGCGTTCGCCGTACCGCAGGCGGCGTCCTGCTGACCGACCGCGGCGTCGGCCTCACCAGAGACGACGAGTGCGGTGGCCAGCAGGAGGCCGGAGGACAAGAGCGCCAGCGAGCGGCGGAGAAGCGCTGGGGACCGGCGCGCGGGCACCGGGGAGCGCGTGCTGAAGGACATGGGCGAGACCAATCAGACGGTGAACAGGGCGGGTGAGAGAGCGCTCTCTGAGAGAGTGGCCCCGCTCCGCCGCGGTGTCAAGGGAACGTTCCCCGAGCGCGGTTCCGGAACTTCCTGCGCCCGTCGGCGCGCGGCCGGCGTTACGGGACGAAGGCGCGCTGGGCCCGGTGGCGGAAGGTTCGGGGGGAGACGTGGTGGGCGGTGGTGAAGCGGCGGGTGAAGTAGGACTGGCTGCTGAAGCCGCAGCGGGTGGCGATCGTGGCGACCGGGAGATTGGTTGCTGCTAGCAACGATGCGGCGTGTTCGAGGCGGAGGTCGGTGACGTAGTCGGTAGGGGTCGTGCCGTAGGCGGCGCGCAGCGAGCGGGAGAGGTGGGCAGGGCTGACGCCGGCCAGCTGTTGCAGGCGTGGGACGCCGCCGCGCAGGTTGTCCTCGGCGCGCATCGCCGTACAGGCTTCGGCGAGCCAGGTGGGAGTCGGGCGGCCGGCTGGGGTGGCGAGGTCGTCGGGTGAGACGAGCGGGAGCAGGTCGATCCAGAACCGCAGCAGGTCGTACTGCGTGGGCTCGGCCTGGTAGCGGGAGAGCGCGGTCTCGAACGTCTCGATCGCCGCCGTGGGATCGGCGGGACGGAAGGTGATCGGCCGGCGCGCGGCGTCCCAGGTGCTGCCGGGATTGGTCCTGGTCAGGTTGAGAAAGCCCTGCCAGGCCGAGCTCGGGAACGCGATGTTGACGAACTCCAGCCCGTACGGCGCACCGCCCCGGATCGCGTGCCGGTCGTGCGGCCGAACCAGTACGACGTCACCCGCGCTCAACGGCAGCGTCCCGGTCGGCAGCAGGTGCTCGCCGCGGCCCGACACGACGCCCATCAGCTCGTGGAAGTCCGCGTGCGTGTGCAGCTCGGAGTCCCGGGCCCGCGCGGCGAAGTGGACGCGCGCCGCGTGGTACGGCCGGCCGAGGGCCCACCGCTCGAACCGCAGAGCCTGACGCAGCACGTCACGAGAGTACAAGTTCGCGTCAGCCCGCTGCTAGCGCCGAGCCGGCCCGGGCCTCGACGATCGAGGCAGGACCGATCCGAAGGAGCCCGAGATGACCTCCACAGCCAGCGAGATCGCGGCGTACGAGCGGGACGGGTACGTCGTGTTCCGCGACGTGCTCGATCCGGAGCTGATCAAGGAAGTGAACGGCCATGTCGCCTGGCTGCAGGCCCGGCATCCCGACGTACGGCCCGAGCAGCTCGGGCACGTGTTCCTCCGCGACGACCCGTTCTGGGTGTGGCTCGTGAGCGACCCGCGGCTGCTGGAGATCGCCACGCTCTTCGTCGGGCTGGACCTCGCGTTGTTCGCGTCGCACTACATCTCCAAGCCGCCGTACTCCGGGCAGCCGGTGCTCTGGCACCAGGACGCGGCGTTCTGGCCGCTCGACCCGATGCGCGTGGTGACGCTGTGGCTCGCCGTCGACCACTCGACTCCGCGCAACGGTTGCGTCCGCGTGATCCCCGGCAGCCATCTCGAGCCGGTGCTGGCGATGCGCGACAACACCAGCGTGGAGAGCGTTCTCGGGAAGGAGATCGCGGTCGAGGTCGACGAGTCGCGGGCCGTCGACATGGTGCTCGCGCCGGGGGACGTCGAGGTGCACCACCCGAACATCGTGCACGGCAGCAACGCGAACACGTCGCCGGACCGGCGGTGCGGACTGACGATCCGCTACATCCCGACCTCGACCCGGATCACCGACCCCGAGGTCCCGTACCCGAGCGCGTTCCACCTGCAGGGCTCCCCCGGCGTCAACACCTACCAGCCCCGCCCGCCGTACGTCGAAGGCCGCGACTACCCGTTCGCCGGCAGCGCGGACTGGGCCTAGAAACGCCGAACGGCCGGCGTCCGCGAACTGGGACGCCGGCCGATCGATGGTCGGTACGAGGTCACTCCAGGCAGATCCGGAACGGGTGACCGGCCGGGTCGGCGTACACGCGCCAGCCGCGGGCGTTCTCGGCCGGCGGGGCGTCGACCGGGTCGAGCGGCTCGGCGCCGAGGGCGACGACGGCCGCGTGACCGCTGGACAGGTCCTCGACGATCAGGTCGAGGTGAAGCTCGAGGGCGTCGGTGCCCGGCCAGGTGGCCGGTACGTAGTCTTCCGAGCGCCGGAAGGCGAGCGACGAGAAGCCGAGCGTCGAACCGGGGCCGCTGAGGCTGCGCCAGTCGTCGTCACCGTGCTCGTCGATCTCCAGACCGAACAGCGTCGAGTAGAACCGGGCGAGCTCGAGTGGGTCCGGGCAGTCCAGCACCACCGAGCCGAGCCGCCCGGCGGTACTGCCCGGCTGCTCTGCCACCTGCGTCATCTGTCCTCCAGCTTCCTTGTCAGGAGTTGGGCCCGTCCTGGTCAGAAGGCCCGGAACACCATGACAGGTGACCGGCCCATCGCGCACCTTCCGACACGCATGGTTTCCACGTCAGGGTGATCCGGTCCCCACAGACCTGGCAGAGTGCGCCCATGACCGCCCCGCCCGCCGCGTTCGTGAAGCGCCGGCTCGACGCTCCGCCGGGATTCTTCGAGGTCGAGGCCGCCGGGCTGCGCTGGCTGGCCGTGCCCGGCGGAGTCCCGGTCGCGCCGCCGCTCGAGTTCACCGCGACCAGCATGACCACGCCGCACCTGGACACCGTCCCGCCGACCGGTGCCGCCGCCGACGAGTTCGGCCGGCTCCTGGCCGTCACGCACGCCGCGGGTGCCCGCTGGTACGGCGTACCGCCGGACGGCTGGGACACCGACGGCTTCATCGGCACGATCGAGCTGCCGCACAGCCTGCGGCCGCTGGACACGTGGGGCGCGTTCTACGCCAACCTGCGGCTCCGCCCGTACCTGCGGACGGCGTACGACGTCGGCACGATCGACGGCGCTCACCTGAAGGTGTTCGAGCGGCTGTGCCACAAGCTGGAGGCCGGCGCGTACGACGACCCGGCGGAGCGCCCCAGCCGCCTGCACGGCGACCTATGGTCCGGCAACGTCGTCTGGTGCGCCGACGGCGTCCACCTGATCGACCCGGCCGCTCACGGTGGTCACCGGGAGACGGACCTGGCCATGCTCGCGCTGTTCGGCATGCCGCAGGTGGAGCGAGTCCTGCGCGCGTACGACGAGGCGCACCCGCTGGCGGACGGCTGGCGCGAGCGGGTCGACCTGCACCGGCTGCATCCGCTCCTGACCCACGTGGTGATGTTCGGCGCCGCCTATGTGCCGCGCGCGCTGGCGGTGGCTCACCACTACTAACGCAGGGAGCTGTCCGAAAGGTCTTGACTCATGCTGTGAGCGGACGAACACTTCCGGTCATGACACGACTCGTCCGCCCCAGACGTCAGGTCACCCTGGCCGGTCTCGCCGCAGCCGCCCTGCTGGCGTCCCCACTCCTAGCCACCTCCCCTGCTTCAGCCGAGCCGACGGCCCAGCCGCAGCCCGCTGCGAGCACTGCGCCTTCGCTGATCCCCAAGCCGTCCAACCAGCAGGCACTGCCCGGCCAGAGCTTCGCCCTGCAGCCCTGGTCCCTCGTCGGCCTCGAGACGAGCGCCAAGGAGAGCCGCGCGGCCCGGAAGGTCGCCGACGGCCTCACCAGCCAGCTCCGCCGATCCACCGGCTACCCGCTCCCGATCATCCCGGCCGTCCCCGGCCTGGTCGACCTGAAGCTCTCCACCAACGGCCCGGCCTCGCTCGGGGCGGAGGGCTACCAGCTGCGGGCAGACCGCTCGACCCTGAGCGTCGTCGCGGCCACCCCGGAGGGCCTGTTCCGCGGTGTGACCACGCTGCGGCAGCTACTGCCAGCCAAGGCCGAGTCGAAGACTCGTCAGGCCGGCCCGTGGCGCATCAGCGGTACCGCGATCTCCGACTCGCCCCGGTACGGCTACCGCGGCGCCATGCTCGACGTGTCCCGCCACTTCTTCTCCGTCGCGGAGGTGAAGCGCTACATCGATCTGGCCTCGCTCTACAAGCTCAACAAGCTGCACCTGCACCTGTCCGACGACCAGGGCTGGCGGATCCAGGTGGACAGCTGGCCGCGCCTCACGACGTACGGCGGCAGCCTGGAGACCACCGGGACGCCCGGCGGCTCCTACAGCAAGGCGGAGTACGCCGCCCTGGTCCAGTACGCCACTGACCACTTCATGGAGGTCATCCCCGAGATCGACACTCCTGGTCACACCAACGCGGCCCTGGCGTCGTACGCCGAACTGAACTGCGACGGCGTGGCTCCCCCGCTCTACACCGGCACCGAGGTCGGCTTCAGCTCGCTGTGCGTCGGCAAGGACATCACGTACGACTTCCTGGACGACGTGTTCCGCGAGGTCGCCGAGCAGAACCCGGGCAGCGTGCTGCACCTGGGCGGCGACGAGGCGCACTCGACGCCGCACTCGGACTACCTGACGTTCGTCCCGAAGGCGTCGGCCCTGGTCACCAAGCAGGGCAAGAAGGTGATGGGCTGGCAGGAGATCGCCGAGACGCCGCTCCCGCCGGGCAGCATCGCGCAGTACTGGGGCACCGACGACAACCGCTCCCGCGAGCTGGCCCGCAAGGCCGCGGCGCAGGGCGCCAAGGTCGTCATGTCACCGGCGAACCGGGCGTACCTGGACATGAAGTACGACGCGAGTACGCCGATCGGGCAGGACTGGGCCGGACTGGTCAGCGTCCAGAAGTCGTACGAGTGGAACCCGTCGACGCTGATCCCGAACCTGCCGGAGAGCGCGATCGCCGGCGTCGAGGCGCCGCTGTGGACCGAGACGCTGGACGACGTGGACAAGCTCGAGTACATGGCGTTCCCGCGGCTTCCGGGCATCGCCGAGCTGGGCTGGTCGCCGGCGTCCGCGCTCGACTGGAAGACGTACTCCGACCGGCTGGCCGGTCAGGGCTCGCGCTGGGACGCGCTCAGCGTGAATTTCTACCGCGCACCTGAGATCGCCTGGCGGTAGCTGCTCGCGAGTAGGGCCCCGAAGACCCGGGGCCTTACTCGTGTGTCAGGACCCGGTCGAGCAGCCAGGCGGCGTCCTGGTCCAGGTCCTGCTCGGCCACCACCACCGCGGCCACCCGCTCGCCGGCGCTGAGCTCCAGCCGGTAGACGTACCGGTCGGGCTGCGGCCGCCCGGTCCCCGGCGGCTGCTCGGTGAGCCGTACGGCGACCGCCTCGAGCAGCTCGGCGTCGGGCTGGCCCGAGGTGTCCAGCTCGCCACTGGCCGTCAGGCCGGCGAATCCGCCGCTGCGGCTGACTTTGAGAAACACCGAACTCTCCCCGGGTCGTGGTCTGCCCAAACCTTTGCGGACCCGGCCGGTTCTGTCCAGGTTCGCGCGACACGCCGACGAATTCAGCACCGCCGCCAACGCCATCACCCGGCGTACAGGAGTTGGTGTCCTCCCTTGTCCCGGCCTGGAATCGCTCACAGCGGCAGGCGCCGCGACGTTTCAGCAGGTCGCCGGGGGTTTCGTTGTCTTCGGGCGGTTCCGGCGCGGCGCGGCGACCGCCTGCCGTGCCCGTCAGGGCCCGGTCACGGAACGTGGCGGGCGGCAACTTTACGCGACACGTGTTCGTGGTCACCCCTTCCACGGAGGCCCAGATCGGCTACAGTTGTCGCGTTGCAGTTTTGGACTCCCATTGACTTTCGCTGTGCTGCATGGCCGGTTCTGTCTATCTGGGGCCTTTCGGCGACACGTGGCTCATGAGGTGTGGGTCGCGGTTTGTTACAAGCCATCAAGGAGATAGACACAAATGGCTGTCGGTACTGTCAAGTGGTTCAACGCTGACAAGGGCTTCGGCTTCATCACCCCGGATGACGGTGGCGCGGACGTGTTCGCGCACTACTCGGCCATCCAGACCTCGGGCTTCCGCTCGCTGGACGAGAACCAGCGCGTCGAGTTCGAGATCACCCAGGGCCAGAAGGGCCTGCAGGCGGAGAACATCCGTCCGATCTGATCCCCGGATCAGATCAGCTCTTCAGCACGGCACAATCGAGCGGGCCGTCCACTCCGGTGGGCGGCCCGTTCGCCGTTCCCAGCGCGGTTGCGATGGGATTGAATCGGGGTACCAGTTCGGCCACAACAGCCCCGAGGAGACCGATGACCGAGCAGGACCGCGCCGCGAACTACAGCCGTGACGACGAGGACAAGGGCGAGCAGCTCGACCGGCACTGGAACGAACTGCTCCAGGAACTCCGGCTCGCCCAGACCGGCACGCAGATCCTGTTCGCCTTCTTGCTCAGCATCGCCTTCCAGGAGCGGTTCCAGACCGCGGACACCTTCACCCACGACGTGTACGCCGGCACCCTGGTCGCCGCCGCGCTGGCCGTCGCGCTGTTCCTCGCCCCGGTCTCGTTCCACCGGATCGTCTTCCAGCAGAAGCTGCGCGACCGGCTCGTCCCGATCGCGCACCACCTGGCCGGCGGCGGCCTGGTCTTCCTGATCGCCGCCATGTGCGGCGGCGTCCTGCTCGCCCTCGACGTCGTCCTCAGCCGCACGGTCGCGATCGTCATCGTCGCGCTCGTGCTGGCCTGGTTCCTCGCCTTCTGGTACGTCCTGCCCGCCTACGTCCGGCGTACGAGCAAGAACGGCACGGGCACGAACGGCACGGTCTAGCGCAGGCGCGGGATGACCTCGGTGGCCACCTGCTCCAGGACCGACTCGGTGCCGGCGTAGATGCCCTCGGCGCGGGGCCAGTGGGCGATCACGTCGGTGAAGCCGAGCTTCGCGGCGCGGGTGACGGCGTCCTCGAAGGCGTCGGCGCTGCTGAGCGAGTAGACGGTCGAGTCCAGCGAGAGGTACCGGTCGAAGGGACGGCCCTCCAGTACGTCGTCCATCCGGTGGCTGAGGTCGGCGACCGAGCCCCACCAGCTGTCCAGGTCGTCGCCCTTGCCGCCGGTGGTCACCCAGCCGGCGCCGTACTTGACCGCGAGCCGCAGCGAGCGCGGACCGTTCGCGGCCATGACGAACGGGACGCGTGGTTGCTGGACGCAACCAGGCAGGGTGCGGCCGTTGCGGGTCTCGTAGTACTCGCCGCGATGGTCGACACCGTCGCTGGTCAGCAGCTTGTCGAGCAGCTCGGTGAACTCGGTCAGCCGGTTGACCTTCTGCCGCGGCGTGAGGTCCGGGCCGCCGAGAATGGTCGTGTCGATCCCGCCGCCGGCCCCGATGCCGCACAGGAAGCGGCCGCCGGAGATGTCGTCCAGGGCAAGGATCTCGCGGGTCAGCGCGAGCGGGTGGCGGAAGTTCGGCGAGGTGACGAAGGTACCGAGCTTGACCGTCGAGGTGACGAGCGCCGCCGCGGTCAGGGTCGGCGTCGTTCCGTACCAGGGTGAGTCCTGCAGGCCGCCCCAGGTCAGGTGGTCGTAGGTCCAGGCGTGGTCGAAGCCGAGCTGCTCGGCCGCACGCCACTTCGGCGCGGCGTCGCTCCAGCGGTACTCGGGCAGGATCGTGATTCCGAATCGCATGTCTCGCACCCTAGTCCGCGGCGCCGGGGTGTGGCCGGGCCCACACGATAGTTGCATTTCTCCACGATTTTCGACACGGTCGTCAGGCAGTCCCCCGAAACCCCTGAAAAGGAGGCGCGCCGAAGCGAGGCGTGTATCACCTGTGGCGATCGACATCGACGATCAGCACGTGTCCCCCGACCACCACGAGACCGAGCACCCCGCACTCGCGACCCCGCCACCACCCGGCAGCCGAAGTCACGGCTCAGGGGTGGACAGGATCGTCTTCGGCGTCACCGCGGCCATCGCCCTGGCCTTCGTGGTCTGGGGCTTCGCCGACTCCGGCGGACTCGGTACGGCGTCCGACAGCGCCCTGACCTGGGTCGAGCACAACACCGGCTGGCTGTTCGTCCTGCTGGCCTCGGGCTTCGTGGTCTTCGTGATCTGGCTGGCCGCCGGCCGGTACGGGCGGATCCCGCTCGGCGCCGACGACGAGCAGCCCGAGTTCAAGACGGTGTCCTGGGTCGCGATGATGTTCAGCGCCGGGATGGGCATCGGCCTGATGTTCTACGGCGTCAGCGAACCGCTGTCGCACTTCACCGCTCCCCCGCCGGGAACGGTCGAGGCCGGGTCGTCGGAGGCGCTGGAGACCGCGATGGCGACCACGTTGTTCCACTGGACCCTGCACCCGTGGGCGATCTACGCCGTGGTCGGCATCGCGATTGCCTACGGCACCTTCCGGCGCGGCCGCTCGCAGCTGATCAGCTCGGCGTTCGCGCCGCTGCTCGGCCGGCGGACCGAAGGACCGATCGGCAAGGTGATCGACAGCCTGGCGATCTTCGCGACGCTGTTCGGATCGGCCGCGTCCTTGGGCCTCGGCGCCCTGCAGATCGGGTCCGGCGTCCAGATCCTCGGCTGGATGGACAAGGCCGGCAACGGTGTCCTGGTCGCGGTGATCGCGATCCTGACCGCGGCGTTCGTCGCGTCGGCGGTCTCCGGTGTTGCCAAGGGCATCCAGTGGCTGTCCAACATCAACATGGTGCTGGCCGTCGTCCTGGCCGTGTTCGTGTTCGTGGTCGGGCCGACCGTGCTGATCCTGAACCTGGTCCCGACGGCCATCGGCGACTACTTCCGCGACCTGGCCGACATGGCCGCGCGGACCGAGGCCAGCGGCGGCGACGCGATGGCCAAGTGGCTGTCCGGCTGGACCGTCTTCTACTGGGCCTGGTGGATCTCGTGGACGCCGTTCGTCGGCATGTTCATCGCGCGGATCAGCCGCGGCCGGACGATCCGGCAGTTCGTCACCGGCGTCCTGCTGGTGCCGTCGATGGTCAGCCTGGTCTGGTTCTGCGTGTTCGGCGGGGCCGCGATCAACACCCAGCGCAACGGGACGGACATCGCCGGGCAGTCGACGCCGGAGGGCCAGCTGTTCGGGTTGCTGGACACGTTCCCGCTCGCGTCGGTCGCCACGATCGTCGTCGTCCTGCTGGTGGCGATCTTCTTCGTCTCCGGTGCCGACGCCGCGTCGATCGTGATGGGCACGCTGTCCCAGCGCGGGGCGATCACGCCGAAGAAGCCGCTGGTGGTCTTCTGGGGCGTGCTCACCGGCGCGGTCGCGGCGGTGATGCTGCTGGCCGGCGGCGGTGGCTCCGAGGCGTTGCAGGGGTTGCAGAACCTGACGATCGTCGCCGCGCTGCCGTTCGCGCTGGTGATGGTCGGGCTGGCGGTCGCGCTGGCCAAGGACCTGCGCACCGACCCGTTGATGCTGCGCCGCGAGATCGGGACCGAGGCGGTCGAGAACGCGGTGATCGAGGGAGTCTCGGCACACGGCGACGACTTCTCCCTGGTCGTCACGGGCAACGGCGACGACGACGAGGGCAGCTCGGCGCGGCCGCGCGACGTCGTACGGGAGGACCGCAAGAAGCAGTAGGCGACCGGCCCCCTGGGTGCATATCGAATGCACCCAGGGGTGGGATCACTTGGTCGGGGTCGGGAAGTGCGCGATGGTGCTCGTCCCGAGGCTGCTGAGCCAGACCTTGCCGTCGCGTTCGCGGACGCCGGTGGGCATGTGGAACCGCGGGTGCGTGCCACGCAGGTCGTGCACGAGCGCGCCGGCGTCGTCGTACGCCTGGATCTCGATGATGTCGGCGGCCTTCGGCTTGAGCGCTTCGGGCAGGTTCCAGACGACCTTGCGGAGGACCGGGGCCTTGGGCAGCAGCGTGTCGAGCACGGCGTTGCGCGGTGAACCGATCGCGACCCAGATCAGGCCGTCGGACCCGCGGGAGATGTTGTCCGGCAGGCCCGGGATCGGCGCGACGAGCTCCGGTACGGCGTCGTCGGTGGTGAGGTCGAGCTTGAAGAGCCCGTAGCCGGCGGTCTCGGCGAAGAACAGCGTCCGCTGGTCGCCGCTCAGCGCGACGCCGTTCGGGAACGGGCGTCCGGTCGCGAGCTGCGTCAGCTCGCCGTCCGGGCGCAGCCGGTAGACGCTGCCGGTCGACGAGTGCTCGAGCAGGTCGGCCATCCACTCGTGGACGCCGAACCGGGTCGAGGAGTTGGTGAAGTAGATCGTGCCGTCGTCGGTGACGTCGGCGTTGTTGCAGAAGCGCATCGGCTGCCCGGCGATCTCGCCGAGCAGCGTGGTCACGCGGCCGTCGCGGTCCATCGTCAGCAGGCCGCGGTTCGCGTCGCAGATCAGGACCTTGCCGTCGGCCAGCCACTCCAGGCCGAGCGGGCGCCCGCCGGTGTCGGCCAGGGTCGTGATCGTGAGGCCGTCCGCGCTGACCCGCAGGACGCGGCCGTCGAGCAGGCCGGTCAGCACGCTGCCGTCCTCGTCGATCAACGTGTCCTCGGGTCCGTCACCCGGCACGGCCACGACCTCGACGGTGAGGTGCCTGGCCTGCCGGGCCGGCGGCACGGGCGGGGGCGTCCAGCGAACCGGCTCGATACGCGATTTCATGACCTGAGCCTAGAAGGCCCGGCGCTTCGGTGCGATGACCTACTCGCCTGTCGCGCCGTCCAGGTGTTCGCGGAGGAGGTCGGCGTGGCCGTTGTGCCGGGCGTACTCCTCGATCATGTGCGTGACGATCCACCGCAGGCTGTACGACGTGCCTTCGTCGACGCCCACGTGGTCGCCGGGCAGCCCTGCGATCGCCGTACGGGCCTGGGCCACCGAGTCCTTGTAGCGCTGAAGGTCTTCGGCGTACTTGGCCGGGTCGAGCTCGGACCAGGCGGCGCCGGGCGCCGCCTCGGTCCCGTACGGGTAGGGCGTCGGCGTGTCGACGAACGGCGCGACAAGCCAGCCGAGCTCGTCCTCGGTGAGGTGCCGGACCATCCCGTGCAGGGTCAGCTTCGACGGGCTCAGGACCGCGGTCCCCAGCTGCTCCGGCGTCAGCCCCTCGCACTTCCACAGGAACGTCCCCCGCTGGAACTCGAGAAACCCCAGCAGGGTCTCCATCTCGCCCGCGAGGTTCGGTGGGTCGACGCGTCCGTTGAGGTCCATGGACGGCAACTATCGCGGGTCGGCCGCGCCGAGGAGACGGCGGGTCAGGGTGTCGCGGGCGGAGAGCAGCTCGGCGGTCGCAGCCTGGAGATGCGTGTCGCCGGGCGACGTACCGGCTTCGGCGGCGAGCAGGACCGCCCGTCGTACCAGCTCCTTGGTGAACGACGCGGTGGTGCCTTCGGTCGCGCTGACGACCTCGTCGATCACCGCGGGACTGAGATCGAGCGTCGGCCCGTACAAGCTGAGGAGGCGGGCCCGGCCGGCCGCGTCCGGGAGCGGGACCTCGACGGCGAGATCGACGCGCCCCGGGCGTTCGGCCAGGGCGGGCTCGAGGATGTCGGCGCGGTTGGTGGTCAGCAGGAACGCGACGTCGGCGTCCTCGGCGAGGCCGTCCATCTCGTTGAGCACCTGGAACAGCAACGGGTTCTCGCCGCCGTGCAGGTGGTCCCGCGCCTCGGCGATCAGGTCGCAGTCCTCCAGTACGACGAGCGCCGGCTGCAGCTTGCGGGCCAGCGAGCACGCCTCCCCGACGTACCGGATGCTCGTGCCCGCGAGCAGTACGACCGTGAACTCCGGCAGGCGCGACAGCAGGTAGCGCACCGTGTGGGTCTTGCCCGTCCCCGGCGGGCCGTACAGCAGCACGCCGCGCCGCAGGTGCTGTCCGCCGCGCAACAGCGCCTCGCGGTGCTCCGCGACCCCGATCACCTCGCGCTCGACGCGTTCCAGTACGCCGGCCGGCAGCACGACGTCGTCGCGGGAGACCCCCGGCCGCGGGTGCAGCCGGAACGGCCCGACCCCATGACCGAACTCGTGCCGCTCGAACGAGATCACCTTGCCGCGGAACACGTTGTGCTCGCGGATCAGGTCCGGCAACGCCTTCATCAGCCGATCTCCGGCGTCCCGCGACGTGGCCAGCACCTCGAGCTCGACCTCTTGCCGCCCGAACTGCGGGTTCGCGGCCCGCAGCAACGCGACGTACCGGTCCTCGCCCTGCCGCCCGAGGAAGAACCCGAACGCGACACAGTCCATCTCGACGCCGACGTCGACCGCGATCCGCTGGTAGTCCACCGCGCCGATCCCGAACCGGCCACGCCCCGCGCCCAGCTCGAGCAGGTCCGCCAGTGAGTGGTGCCCGCGATCCGAGCCGACCAGGCCGATCACCTCGGAGCTGTCGAACCAGCTCTCCAGCGCGAGCTGCACGTTCGGCAGGTCGAACGACGGGAAGCTCGCCGCGACGACCGGCAGGTCCTCGGGCTCGACCTGCAGGTGCTCCCTCAACCGGTCCCGCACGTTCTCCCGGGCGATCCCCTGCGGCGTCTCGTGCATCCGCTCGAGAAACGCCAGGAACAGCCTCGAGAACTCCGCGACCTCGTCGTGCTCCGGCATCCGCGCCCCCGCTCAGCTCGCGGGTGTACCGGAGGGGTCCTCCGATACGCCCGATAGGATTGCCAGCATGACATCGACTGAGTCCACCGATCGCCCCTATGCGAGCTTCCCGGTTCGCATCGGTGTTCAGATCCAGCCCCAGCACGCGCAGTACGACGCCATCCGGCGGACCGTCGCCGAGGTCGAGGAACTCGGCGTCGACGTGGTGTTCAACTGGGACCACTTCTACCCGCTGTCCGGTGAGCCCGAGGGCCTGCACTTCGAGGCCTGGACGATGCTCGCGGCCTGGGCCGAGGCGACCGAGCGGATCGAGTTCGGCGCGCTGGTGACCTGCAACTCCTACCGCAACCCCGACCTGCTCGCCGACATGGCACGCACCGTCGACCACATCAGCAACGGCCGGCTGATCTTCGGCATCGGCTCGGGCTGGTTCGAGAAGGACTACGACGAGTACGGCTACCCGTTCGGTACGGCGGGCGGACGGCTCGACGCGCTCGGCGAGGCCCTGCCGCGGATCGAGCAGCGCTGGGCCAAGCTCAACCCTCGCCCGACCCGGGAAATCCCGGTGCTGATCGGCGGCGGTGGTGAGAAGAAGACGCTGAAGCTCGTCGCCCAGCACGCGACCATCTGGCACGGCTTCGGCGACGCCGAGACGATCGCGCACAAGCACGCCGTACTGGACGCGCACTGCGCGACGATCGGCCGCGACCCCGGCGAGATCGAGCGCTCGGTGGCCGTCGGTGACAAGAAGCCGGAAGAGGCGGCCAAGGGGCTGTACGACGTCGGCAGCCGGCTGTTCACGATCCACACCTCCGGCCCGGACTACGACCTCGGCCTGGTCCGCGAGTGGCTCGCGTGGCGTGACGAGGTCAACGCCAAGGGCTGATCCGTGTTGGGTGCCCGTGCTCTTCGTGAGCACGGGCACAGGTCCTGGGTGGCGGTCCTGCGTCGGCCGGAGCTTCGCTAGGATTTCCCGCATGTCTACGCTGCCTACGAACGGTTCGGTGCTGCCCATCACGCGGTGGGGCGAGGACGTCATGCACCGGCTGAACCAGCCCGTCACCGACTTCGGCGACGACCTGCAGAAGCTGGTCGCCGACATGGTCGCGACGATGAACGCGGCCGAGGGTGTCGGGCTGGCCGCGAACCAGGTCGGCGTCGACCTGCAGCTGTTCGTGTTCGACTGCCCCGACAAGGACGGCAACCGCCACCAGGGCGTCGTCTGCAACCCCGCGCTCGACCTGCCCGAGGGCAAGGACCGCCGCCTCGACGAGGGCGAGGAGGGCTGCCTGTCCCTGCCCGGCGCGTTCACCAAGTGCGCGCGCCCGGACTTCGCCCGGGTCACCGGCGTCGACGAACACGGCCAGCCCGTCACGTATGAAGGCGACGGCCTGCTCGCCCGCTGCCTGCAGCACGAGACCGACCACACCCAGGGCATGGTCTTCGGCGACCGCCTCTCCCGCAAGTACAAGCGCCGCCTGTTCGCCGAGGCCGAGGAACTCGCCCCCGACTACCCGACCGACTGGCCGATCTCCCCCATGCTGAACGCCGAAGCCCACGAGGGCCAGCCGGTCAGCGAGTAGATCTGTGTAGGTCGCATCGGCGTGGGCGCTCGTCCGCCGGCGCCCCGCCCCTGTTCAGGCAGCTGGCGATCCGGGCCCGGCGGCTTCTTCGCGTCGCCGGCCCACACCAGACCGGAGCCCAGAAACCCCCAAGACTCCGCCGCCCACCGGTGAGACCATCGACGCAGGCCCAGGTTCCCTGCGAGGTGACACGATGCGCCCTCTCCCGCCGTACGAACAGGCGACCCTCGACCTCGACCTGCCGGTCCTCCAAGCCTGGGCCGAGGACCACCCCGACCTGGTCGCCAAGATCGCCGCCGACCACGCCGCCTTCGACTCCAACGTCGGCCACGTCCTCCTGGTCGTCGAGATCCACGACCACACCGCCGTACGGCGGGTGCAGGCCGAGCTCGTTCCGCTGCTCCGCCGCCCCGAGCACCTCCGCGTCCGCACCCCGATCCCGGAACCGGTCGATCTCGAACCCCTGTCCGATGGGGTCTGGGCGCTCGACGGGAACGGGACCCACATCACCACCACCTGGCCGGACCCCACGACCGGAATGCTCCACGTCACCCTCGACCGCATCGACCCGGCGTTCACCGCCCGCATCGAGGCCCTCGCCCCCGACCGCATCCACGTCCTGCCAGATCCGCAGGGACCGGCGGCTCCCCTCGCGTCCAGAGAGCTCCCGCCGTACGAACAGGAGATGCCGGTCCCGTTGCCGGCGCCGGGGCGGCCGTTGTGATGCGGCAGTTGCCGCCGTACGAGGCCCGTGCGATCGACGCCGATCTGCCGGTGGTTGCTGCCTGGGTGGCGGCGCGGCCGGAGTTGGGGGCCGAGGTGGTGCTGGACTGTTTGGGGTTTCTGTCGGGGAACGGGGTGTCGCGCATCGTGGTCTACCTGCGGGACCGCGATGCCGTACGGCGTACGAAGGACGAACTGGCCGCGGTGATGCGTTCGCCGGAACGGCTCCGGGTGTGGGAGTGGACCGGGGACGCGGACGAGAAGCGCCGAGTGCAGCACACGGTGATGCAGCTGCGCAACGCCGAAGGACCGGTGATCGCGCGGGTGACCTTCAGCGTGACCAGCGAGTCGAGCCCAGTGGTCGAGGTGAGTCTGGACCGTTGGGACCCGGTGTTCGCGGCCGAGCTGGAGGGAATTCGACCGGGCTGGGTGCGGGTCTCACCGGAGCCGTTCGTCGGCAACCGGCACGACGCCCGAGTCGCAGACGACCCGTTGGGTTGAGAGCTACCAGCGGGAAGACATGAGGTCGTCCTCGAGGATGGCCTCGACGGTTTCCTCCGGCGTCTGGTTCGTGGTGTCGAGCCAGAGGCCTCGGTTCGGAGTGTCGGCGAGGCTTTCCTCGAGAGCCCGGACAGCGTCGGCGAGGGTGCCGCCGGGTGGTTGCCAGCCGGCGTACGCCGACGCGCCTCGGCCCAGTTCGCGGTCGACGATGGAGTCGACGGACGGGACCAGCACGACCAAGTGCGGCTCGACGTCGCGCAACGTCGCGAACCAGCGCGTGACATCCGGGCCGAGGATGATGTCGGAGCAGGTGAAGTCGAAGCCGGCGTCGGCGTAGTGCTGGGCGATCTTGGCGGTGGCGGCGTACCGGAGATCCAGCTGGCGGACGGCTTCCGGTGAAGGATCAGGCGTCATGTGCACAGCCCCGGCGACGACGCCGCGGTGGAAGACGTCGCCGTCGAGGGTCGCGGCCGGTGGGCCGAGGCGGGACGCGAGCAACGGCGCGATCGTGGACTTGCCCGCGGCCTGCAGGCCGGTGATCAGGACGACTTTCCGCATGGGCCGATCCCATCACGCCCGTCCAGCCTTTTTCGTCGATAAGCTGCGCCTGTGCCATCGATGCAGAGCGGGCCAGGGTCGAAGCGCCCGGTCACGCTCGACGACGTGGCGCGGTACGCCGGGGTGTCGCAGCCCACGGCGTCGCGGGTGCTGAACGGCAGCGCCCGCAAGGTCGCCGAGAGCTACCGCGAACGCGTCCTCGCCGCGGCCCGTCAGCTCGGCTACACCCCGAACCTCCCGGCCCAGGCGATGGCCCGCGGGACGTCGCGCACGGTCGCGCTGGTGATCAGCCTGATCTCCGACCCGTACTTCTCCGCGATGGCCGCCGAGATCATGAAGCAGGCCGAGGCGATCGGCCTGCACGTGTCGATCGCGGTCACCGAGCGGCACGCCGAGCGCGAGCTCGACCTCGTCCGCGAGCTGCGCGGCCAGCAGCCGCGCGCGATCATTCTCGCCGGTACCGGGTACGTCGATCCGCCGTCGGAGCAGGACCTCGTCGACGAGCTGCGCCGGTACGAGGAGACCGGCGGGCGCGTCGTACTGATCAGCCGGAGCGACCTCCCGTTCGAGACCGTCGACTTCGACAACCACGAAGGCGCGCGGTCGCTGGCGCGAGAGCTGGCCGGCCTCGGGTACCACCGCTGCCTGGTCCTCGGCATCGCCACTCCCCTGCTGTCGATGCAGCAACGGGTCGAAGGATTCGTCCAGGGCCTGCGCGACTCCGGCGCCGGCGATCCGCGGGTCGAGCAGCTGAGCTTCAGCTGGGTCGGCGCGCGCGACTTCGTGCTCTCGCTCACCGACGACGAGCTGCGCGATCTTCAACTGGTGTTCGCGATCACGGACGACATGGCGCTCGGTGCTCTCGACGGACTGCGCACGCGCGGGCTACGGATCCCCGAGGACATCGGCGTCGCCGGCTTCGACGACATCAGCACGCTGCGCGACGTCGTACCGAAGCTGACCACCGTGCACGTCGCGCTGAACGCCGTCGCCGAAGAGGCGATCTACCGTGCGACGACCGCGGACACCGAGCTCACGCGCCGGACTGCCCCGGCGTACCCGGTGGTCCGCGCGAGCACTCCGCCGCTCACGCCGTGAGCGGCAGCCGATAGGAGCGTTCTTGGCCGTAGGCAACGAATCCGAGGCGCCGCAGGATCGGCGAGCTGGTGGTGATGTTGCCCTGCGAGAGCGCCATCGTGGCGCCGCGTTTCTCGGCGTACGTCAGGCGGGCGGCGACCATCGCGCGATAGATCCCGCGGCCGCGGTGCGATTCCAGTACGCCGGAACCCGCCAGCCGGGCCACGCCGTCGACAAGCTCGAGGGATCCGACACCGACCGGCATGCCGTCGACGTAAGCGGCGAGCGCGCTTCCAGCTCCCGCCGCGAACTTCTCCTGCTCCTCCACCGTCCGCTGGGCGAGGATGTCCTCGGACGCCTTGGTCCCGCCGAACATCGCGGTCGCGACGGTGTTCACGTCGCGCACGATGTCGACGGTGGTCGCCCACCGGAGCTCCGGAAGATCGGGCGCCTTCAGCTCGGCCGGCAGGGGCATCGCCAGTACGTCGTACGTGTCGCCGAGCTCGGCGCCACGCGCCAGCAACGCCTCGTCGAGCCCCGCCGGCGCGGACAGCCTCACAGTCACCCACGCGTCGGGCCGGCCGAACTCCGCCGCTCGCGCGGCGAGATCCGCCAGTACGGCGTCCGCCTGGCGCGCGGAGCGCACCCACTGCACCATCACGTGCCTGCCGAACCGCTCCGGCATCCGCACCATCCGGTACTCCGCGGTCTCGACCACCTCCGCATCCAGCGGAGCCGTCCCGCCCCACGCGTCGTTCGCGGCCGCTACCGTCGCCAGCTCGAGCTCACCCATGCCGCGGAGGCTATCGAACCGTCGGCCCAGGCTGATCGGTAGTTTGAGACTTTCGGAGGGGGTTGCTGCTGAGACGTCCATCAAAGCTTTCAATAGACGCTTCAATAATATGATTGAGCCACATGAGACAGGACCTGCAAGAACTCGCGACCGGCCCGTGTGAGCTGCTGGCGATCGGTGAGCCGGCCCATCCCACCCAGGACGCCTCCTTCGGACCGATCCGCAACGAGCTCTTCGAATCCCTGGTGCAGCTGGGGTTCCGGTCGATCGCGCTGGAGACGGATCGCGTTGCCGCGCTCGCGGTCGACGGCTTCGTCCGGGATGGGATCGGCAGCCTCGACGCGGTGATGACGACGGGGTTCTCCCACGGCTTCGGCGCGGTGGAGGCGAACCGCCAGCTGGTTGGCTGGATGCGGCAGTACAACGAGGGCCGGCCGGTCGAGGAGCGCTTGTCGTTCCACGGCTTCGATGCGCCGACCGAGAGCACCAGTGCGCCCAGCCCGCGCGCGTACCTGGAACATGTCCTTGACTACCTCGGCGATCTCGACGGCCTGGACCGCGGCCGCGGCCCCGCCGTCCCGGACCTCGACCTCGCCGGCCTGCTCGGCCCGGATGATCGCTGGAGCCGGCAGGAGGCGATCCTCGACTCGGCGATGTCGATCGGCGCGACCGCCGAAGCCGTCCGCCTGCGGGCGATCGCCGACGACCTGCTCACCACGCTCTACACCCGAGCCCCTGAGCTGATCGCCGCGACCTCACGGGCCGATTGGTACCGCGCTCGTGTCCACGCGACCGCGGCGCTCGGCCTGCTCCGCTATCACCAGCAAGCCGCTCAGCAGACCGACGAGACCGCTCGGATCTCCGGGCTGCTCGCCGTACGGGATGTCATCATGGCGCAGAACCTGCTGGACATCCGGACCCTCGAAGACCGCCGCGGCCGCACACTGGTCTGCGCCCAGAACGCCCACCTGCAACGCAATCGGAGCACCTTGCAGATGGGCGGCATGACCCTCACCTGGCACTCGGCCGGCGCTATCCTCAGCTCACTCAACGGCGACCGGTACGCCGTCGTCATCAGCACTCTCGACCCCACCGGCATCGACCGAACCACCGTCGAGTCCGCCGACGCGATCCTCCCCGTTGTCGCCAACGCGATCCCGCCGGTGGTCAAGGGAGAATGAGCCCATGCTGGCCGCCATCGTCCAACCACTCGCTGCCGCAGGGCTGTCGGTCTACGCCGTCTCCACCTACCAGGCCGACTTGGTGCTGGTCGCAGCCGGCTCGCTCGCCCAAGCCATCACCACCCTCGAGACCGCCGGCCACACCGTCGTCACCTGAAGCGCCGGGACAGGTCGCCTGAATCAGTCGAGCTGGCGGACGTCAGGGGCGGGTGGCGTAGAAGGCGACCGCGGCTGATGACGCGACGTTGAGGGAGTCGACGCCGCCGGCCATCGGGATGCGGACGGTCAGTTCGGACTCGGCGAGGACGTGGGGTTTGAGGCCGTGGCCTTCGGTGCCGAAGATGAGAGCGAGCTTCTCGTCGTGGCGGGCGGTCAGGGCGTCGAGGGTGATCGAGTCGTCGGTGAGCGCGAAGGCCGCGGTGGTGAAGCCGTGGGCCTTGAGCTTGGCCAGGTCGCCGGGCCAAGAGGTGAGGCGGGTCCAGGGGACCTGGAAGACGGTGCCCATGGAGACCTTCACCGAACGGCGGTAGAGCGGGTCGGCGCAGGTGGGGGTGACGAGTACGGCGTCGACGCCCATCGCCGCGGCGGCGCGGAAGCCGGCGCCGACGTTGGTGTGGTCGACGATGTCGTCGAAGATCGCGATCCGGCCGGTCTGAACGCTGTCCAGGAGGGCATCCAGGTCTGCCGGAGGTTGGCGTTTGTACGACGCCAGGGCGCCGCGGTGGACGTGGAAGCCGGTGACTTGCTCGGCCAGGTCTTCGGTGACGAGGTAGACCGGTGCCTCGGGCCACTTCTCCAGTACGTCGGCCAAGGTCTCCAGCCAGCGTGGGGCGAGGAGGAACGAGCGGGGTTCGTACCCGGCCTCGGCCGCGCGGCGGATGACTTTGTCGCCTTCGGCAATGAAGAGCCCGTGCTCCTCCTCGAGCAGGCGGCGAAGGTTGACCTCGCGCAGCTGCACGTAGTCGGAAAGGCGTGGGTCGTCGGCCTGATTGATGTCGATGATCACTCGGACACCACTACTTGGAGAGCTACGCCGTGGCCGCGTGCTGGAAGAGTCGGCCCACGTCCCGCGTCGTGCGGGCCGACGGATCCACCTGCGCCGGAGCCGGCGGGCGCTTGACGGCGTACTGGCGTCCGGTTCATCGGCGGACCTGCGTGGCCACCTCGACTACGTTGCCGATGACAACGATGGCGGGGGCGCCGATGCCGGCGGACTGGGCCGTCGTGGCGATGTCGGCCAGGTCGGCGGTGACCATCTCCTGGGAGGGAAGGGTGCCGTCGGCAATGACTGCTGCGGGGGTGGTGGCGGGGCGGCCGTGGGCGAGCAGGGTGGCGGTGATCTTGGGGAGGTTCTCCACGGCCATCAGCAGAACGAGCGTGCCGCTGAGCTGCGCGAGGGCCTGCCAGTTGATCAGCGAGTCCGGGTGGTCCGGCGGGATGTGGCCGGAGACGACGGTGAATTCGTGCGTCACGCCGCGGTGCGTCACCGGGATGCCGGCGACCGCGGGGACCGAGATCGAGCTGGTGATGCCGGGGACGACCGTCCAGGTGACACCGGCGTCGGCACAGGCGATGGCTTCTTCGAAACCGCGGCCGAAGACGTACGGGTCCCCGCCCTTCAGCCGTACGACGAGCTTGCCCGCCAGCGCGCGGTCGACGAGGATCCGGTTGATCTCCTCCTGCTGGGCCGAGCGGCCGCGCGGGAGCTTGGCGGCGTCGATCAGTTCGACCTCGGGGTGCAGCTCGTCCAGGAGTTGCTGCGGGGCGAGGCGGTCGGCGACGACCACGTCGGCCTCGGCGAGCAGCCTGCGGCCGCGGACGGTGATCAGGTCGGGGTCGCCCGGGCCGCCGCCGACGAGGTAGACGCCGGGCTGCTTGTCGAGCGAGTCGCGGGCACCGAGGGCGCCGGTGCGGAGCTCTTCGAGGATCGCGTCGCGTACGGCGGCCGAGCGGCGGTGATCGCCTGCGCCGAGTACGCCGATGGTGACGTGATCGTGCTGGCCCGACGCCGGGGTCCACGCGGTGGCGCGGGAGCGGTCGTCCGAGCGGACGCAGAAGACGCGCCGTTCCTCCGCCTCGGCGGAGACCTGGTCGTTGACCTCGGGGTCATCGGTCGCCACGACGACGTACCAGGCGCCTTCGAGGTCGCCGGCGGCGTAGCCCCGCTCGACCCAGCGGAGATCGGGGTTGGTGAGCAGGCCCTCGATGGTCGGGGTGATCGCGGGCGAGATGACGTCGATCTGGGCACCGGTCTCGAGCAGCCGCGGCAGGCGGCGCTGGGCCACTCCCCCGCCGCCGACGACAACCACACGGCGGCCGGTGAGAACAAGGCCGGACAGGTACGGCGAAGGCTCGGTCACGCGTCGCCTCCCAGGTCATTCGTGGCCGGAGCGGACGCAGCGTGGTCGGCGGGAGCGCCGGGGGTGGGCGGGACCGCGGCGGGAGTGCCGGAGCCGGCAGCCGGAGCCGCGGGAGCGCCGGGGTCGGCAGCCGGATCCGCGGCCGGAGCGCCCGCGTCGGCAGCCGGAGCGCCGGGGTCGGCGGCCGGGGCTGTGGTGGGCGGTTCGTCGGCTGCGGTGATGCCGGCTGATTCGAAGGTGGCCATCTCCGCCAGGGCTCGGACTGCGCAGGTGAGGATGGGGTAGGCCAGTACGGCGCCTGTTCCTTCGCCGAGGCGGAGGTCTAGGTCGACCAGGGGCTGGAGGCCTAGCGCCTTGAGGGCGACGGCGTGGCCGGGCTCGGCGGAGCGGTGGCCGGCTACGCAGTAGTCGATGGAGGACGGGTGCAGGGCTTGGGCGACGAGCGCCGCGGCGCCGGCGATGACGCCGTCGAGGATTACTGGGATCCTGTTCGCTGCCGCGCCGAGGATGTAGCCGGTGAGGGCGGCGTGCTCGAGGCCGCCGTACGCCGCGAGAGCCTTCAGCGGGTCGGTGGCGGGGACCTCGTGCAGGACCAAGGCGGCTTCGACGACGGAGGTCTTGTGGGCGAGGGTGGCGTCGTCGATGCCGGTGCCGCGGCCGGTGACCTGGTCGGCGGTCGCGCCGGTGAAGGTGGCGATCAGGGCGGCGGAGGCGGTTGTGTTCGCGATGCCCATGTCGCCGGTGAGCAGGCAGCGGTAGCCGTCGAGGACGAGCTTGTCGGCGAGCTCGAAGCCGACTGTGATCGCGGCGTGTACCTCGTCGGCGGTCAGTGCGGGACCGACGGACAGGTCGCGGGTGCCGGGCCGGACCTTCGCATGCACGATGTCAAGCTCGTCGACGTCGCTCGCCACGCCGACATCGACTACCCGTACGTCGACCCGGTTGTTGGTCGCGAAGGCGTTCACCGCGGCACCACCGCCGGCAAAATTGGCGAGCATGGCAGCAGTCACCTCCTGCGGCCAGGGCGAGACACCCTGAGCATGCACCCCGTGATCAGCGGCGAAGACGGTGACTACTGCAGGTGATGGCACCACAGCACCGGTCATCCCCGCCACGCGGATCGACAGGTCCTCCAGTACGCCGAGGGAGCCGGCCGGCTTGGTGAGCAGTTGTTGACGCTGCGTTGCGACTGCCATTGCCGCCTCGTCGGCCGGGCCGATCCGGGCCAGGTACTCCTCCACCGCAGCTCCTCCAGGTTCGTCGTCGGCCGTCCGGACCGCGGCCAACCCTGATCTTCGCATCCCGCGCGCCGCGCCCCGGCGGGAGTCCGCGGGACGGGGCCAGTACTGTCGGAATCACCACACGCGAGATCCCGGGAGGATCATCAGATGTCGCTCGAACGGCCGGTCGCGCAGGACCCGTACGAGAAGCTGCCCACGGTGGGCTCGTTCACCCTCACCAGCACCGACTTCGCCGCCGGTGAGACGCTCGACGACGCGCAGGTCTTTGCCGGTGGCAACACGTCGCCGCAGCTCAGCTGGAGCGGGTTCCCGGCGGAGACCAAGGGCTTCGTGGTGACGTGCTACGACCCGGACGCGCCGACGCCGTCGGGGTTCTGGCACTGGATTCTGGTCAACCTGCCCGCCGACGTGACCGAGCTGCCGGCCGGCGCCGGGACGACGCCGCGGCTGGACAACGGCGCGTTCCACGTCCGCAACGACTACAGCACGAAGAGCTTCGGCGGCGCGGCGCCGCCGGCCGGCGACCCGGCGCACCGCTACTACTTCGTCGTGCACGCGCTCGACGTGGACAAGCTGGACGTCGACGACGAGGCGAGCGCCGCGGTGGTCAGCTTCAACCTCGCCTTCCACACCCTGGCCCGCGCGATCGCCACTCCGGTCTACGCCGCCCCCGAGTAACCAGCCCCGGAGTAGAGCGTCCGAAGAACCGTCCTGCGTCCGAAGGACCGAGCGCTATAGCCTCGGTTCCTTCGGACGCAACGCGCTTCTTCGGACGCATCAGCTTGGCCGCCGGGGGTCAGTCCTTGATCCCCGACTGCGTGACGCCCTGAATCAAGTAGCGCTGCAGGAACGCGAAGATCAGCACCAGCGGCAGGATCGACACCGCGACCGCCATGAAGAGCTGGTGGATGTTGATCGTCTGGGCGGTGACGTACGTCGACAGCGCCACCTGGATCGTCCACGACGACGAGTCCTGGCCGATCACCAGCGGCCACAGGAACGAGTTCCAGTTGCCGATGAACGTGATCGCGGCGAGAGCGGCGAAGAACGGCAGCGAGTTCGGTACGACGATCCGCCAGAACGTCCCGAAGTGCCCGGCGCCGTCCACGCGGGCGGCCTCCTCCAGCTCGCGCGGGAAGCTCAGGAAGTACTGCCGGAACAGGAACGCCGCGAACCCACTGAACAGGGTCGGGATGATCAGCCCGCGCAGTGAGCTGACCCAGCCCAGTGACGAGACGACGATGAAGCTCGGGATGAAGGTCACCGCGCCGGGGATCATCAGCGTCGCCACCACGGCGTAGAAGACCTTGTCGGCGTGCTTGTACGGGATCCTGGCCAGGCCGTAGCCCGCCATCGATGCCAGCAGCAACTGCCCGGCCGTCCCGAGGACGCCGACGACCGCCGAGTTCCACAGGGCACGCGCGATCGGCACGCTCTCGTCGTTGAACAGCTCGCTGATGTTGCCCCACTGCAGGTCCTTGGGGAACAGCGTCCACTCGGGCGCGGTGATGTCGGCCTCGGTCGCCAGCGCGTTGCGCAGGACGAGGTAGAACGGCAGCAGGAACAGGATCACCGCGATCGCCAGCGCGATCCAGCGCAGGACCAGCGTGATCCGGCCGATCCCGCTGCGCGAGTAGCCGATCGGCTGCGGCGTACCGGCGGTCCGCTCCGCGGCGGCCATCAGTCGTTCGCCTTGCCGAAGCCGAGGATCTTGTTCTGCAGCAGCGTGACGATCATGATGATCGCCGCCAGGATCAGCGCGCCGGCGCTGCCGTGGCCGAGGTCCTGGATGGTGCCGAGCGAGATCCCGTACAGGTAGACCAGCGGTGGCCGGGCGAAGTTCACGTTGCCGAGCAGGTTGTAGAACTCGTCGAAGGCCTGGTACGCCGCGATCAGGTTCAGGATCAGGACGGCGACCGCCGTCGCCCGCAACTGCGGCAGCGTGATGAAGCGGAACACCTGCCAGCCGGGGCGAGCGCCGTCGACGTACGCCGCCTCGTACAGCGCGGGCGAGATCCGCTGCAGGCCGGCGATGAACAGGATCATGTAGAACCCGAGCTGCAACCACAGCCGCACGGTGATGATCGGGATCCAGAACCATGGTGGATCGACGGTCGACAGCCACGCGATCTGGTCGATGCCGAACCAGTCGAGCACGGTGTTGGCCAGGCCGAAGCGGACGCCGTTGAAGATCGACAGCTTCCAGATCAACGACGCGACGACGTACGAGCAGGCCGTGGGCAGGAAGAACACCGAGCGGAAGAAGGCACGGGCGATCTTGACCTGGTTCACCAGCAGCGCCAGCGCGAGCGACAGCACGAACGTGAGCGGCACGATGAACAGCGCGAAGACCGAGAACGTGCCCAGGCTGGACAGGAAGTTGCGGTCGGTGAGCATGTCCACGTAGTTGCGCAGGCCGACGAACTCGGTCGGCGTGACCGTGTTGCGCGCCTCGAAGAAGCTGAGCACCAGGCTCCACACGATCGGCAGGTAGCTGAAGACCAGCAGGCCGATCACGAAGGGGCCCACGAACACCCAGAACCACAGGGTGTTGCCGCGGATCCCCTTCGTGGTGGTGCGGGGACTCATCCGAACAGCCGGGACAGTTCCGTCCCGACGGTCTTCTCCGCCTTACCGATCTCGGCCGCCGGATCGGCGCCCTTGCGGATGACGTTGGTCAGCATGTCACCGAACGCGGTGGCCATCTTCGGGGTCCAGGCCGGGTTGTCGGTCTTGCCGTACTGCTCGTTGAGCTTGACCGTCTCCGCGGCGGCGCCGTCCTGCAGCTTGGCGGCCTTCGCGGCCAGGCTCTTGCGGGGCGGGATGTGGAAGCCGTAGTTCAGGCACCAGTCCTCCTGGTACTCCGCCTGGTCGATCCACAGCCACTTGACGAACTTCTTCGCCGCGTCCACGTTCGCGCTCTTGGCCGACACGAACTGGGTCCAGCCGCCGGAGTAGACCGCCGGTGTTCCCTGCGCGTCGAGCGCCGGGAAGGCGAACACGCCGAGGTCGTCACCGAACGCCTTCTGCATGGCCGGCAACGCCCACATGCCGATCCACTGCATGGCGACCAGGCCCTGGATGATCGCGCTCGGGTCGGTCCAGTCGGTCGGTGCGCCGAGCAACGTCGACTTGCTCGCGTACAGCTCGTGCAGTTTGCCGAACGCCTGCGCCGCGCGCCCGTCGGTGAAGCCCGGTTTGTTGTCCTTGGTCAGGTAGGCCCCGCCCGACGACCACAGCGCCGGGCCGCCGAGGGCGACGCCGCCGTCGTTGCCGACGAAGATGCCCTTGACCTTGTTGGTGGTCAGCTCCTTGGACGCCGAGATCAGGTCGTCGATGGTCGTCGGCGGCTGGATCCCGGCCTTCTCGAGCAGCGACTTGCGGTAGTAGATCACCTGCGGATCGACGATCATCCGGATCCCGTAGGTCTTGCCGTCCACGGTGTTGGTGGCCAGGTCCTCGGCGCTGAAGTCGTCCTTGACGCCTTCCAGCAGGTCGTCCAGCGCGACGATCTGGTTGCTCTTCACCATCGCGAGGTTCAGTTGACCCTCGAAGACGTCCGGGCCCTTGCTGGACAGCAGACCCGACGACAGCTTCGCGCCGTAGTCACCGGGGGTCCACTGGACGGTGACCGCGGCGTCGCCGTAGGCCTTGGCGTACTTGAGCGCCGCCTCGCGCGCCCCGGTCTCGCCGTACTGGTGGTACCACTGCGCGAGTGCCGTCTTGCCACCTCCCCCGCTGTCCGCCGGCCGCCCGGTGTTTCCACCACAGGCGGCTGTGAACGCGGCGAGGGCGGCCAGGCCGCCGGTCCGCTTGAGCAGGTCACGTCGGGACAAACCAGCGTTCGGACGACCAACGGCCATCGTCTCCACCTCCGAGAGCAGAGTCCGGAACCCAACGACCACAGCACCAGGTGAATCGTTGGAGAAGTGTTCCGACAATGGCCGAAAACGCTCTCCGGCGCAAGACCGGAGAGGCTCTCAGACGAACCGTTCACCCTTCGTGGCCAGGTCTACCAGGAGCGACGACGGCTCGAAACGCGGTCCGTACGCCGTCGCCAACTCCCGCGCGCGGGCAACGAAGCCGGGCAGGCCGCCGGCGTACTGGTTGATGTACTGCAGCGCGCCGCCGTACAGGGGTGGGAAGCCGATGCCGAAGATCGAACCGATGTTCGCGTCGGCCACCGAGCGCAGCACGCCCTCGTCCAGGCACTTGACGGTCTCCAGCGACATCGCGAACGCCAGCCGCTCCTGCAGATCGATCAGCGGTACGTCGGCGCTGCCGCCCCCGAAGTGCTCCCACAGCCCGGGCCACAGGCGCTTCGGCCCGTCCGCCGGGTACTCGTAGAAGCCGGCCCCGGCCGCCTTGCCCTTGCGGTCGAACTCGGTCACGAGCCGATCCGCCACCGCCATGCCCGGGTGCTCGTCGAACGCACCCGCGCTGTCGCCGGCCGCACGCGCCGCGTCACGGATCTTCTGCGGCAGGGTCAGCGTGACCTCGTCCAGCATCGCCAGCGGCGGTGCCGGGAAGCCCATCTGGGTCGCGGCCCGCTCGACCGTCACCGGGTCGACGCCCTCGGCAACCATCGTGGCGCCTTCCATCACCAGCGTGCCGAAGACCCGCGAGGTGAAGAAGCCGCGGCTGTCGTTGACCACGATCGGCGTCTTCCTGAGCTGCCGGACCACGTCGTACGCCTGGGCCAGGGCGCGGTCGGAGGTCTTCTCCCCCACGATCAGCTCGACCAGCGGCATCCGGTCGACCGGCGAGAAGAAGTGCATCCCGATGAAGTCGTCCGGGCGGTCGATCCCGTCGGCGAGCGAGGTGATCGGCAGGGTTGACGTGTTCGAGCACAGCAGCGCGTCCGGCTCGACCACGCCGGCGATCTCGGCGAAGACCTTCTGCTTCAGCTCCTCGCTCTCGAACACCGCCTCGATCACCAGGTCGCACCCGGCCAGGTCGTTCGGGTCCGCGGTCGGCGTGATCAGGCTGAGGAACGCCTCCGCCTTCTCGGCGGTCGTCCGGCCCTTCTTCAACTGCTTGGCGAGCAGCTTCTCGGAGTACTGCTTGCCCTTCTCGGCCGCCTCGAGCGAGACGTCCTTGAGCACGACCTCGATGCCGACCTTCGCGCACGAGCAGGCGATCCCGGCGCCCATCATCCCGGCGCCGAGCACGCCGACCTTCCGGGCCCGGTACGCCGGTACGCCGTCCGGCCGCGACGCGCCCGCGTTGATCGCCTGCAGCTCGAAGAAGAACGCGTTGATCATGTTCTTCGCGATCTGCCCGGTCGCCAGCGAGACGAAGTAGCGCGACTCGATCCGGGATGCGGTGGCGAAGTCGACCTGGGCGCCCTCGACGGCCGCGCTCATGATCGCCCGCGGCGCCGGGTACGGCGCGCCCTTGAGCTGCTTGCGCAGGTTCGCCGGGAAGGCCGGCAGGAACGCGGCGAGCTTCGGCGAGGACGGCGTACCGCCCGGGAGCTTGTAGCCGTCGCGGTCCCACGGCTGCTTGGCGTCACCGTCGTAGCTCTCGATCCACTGACGGGCGCGGGCGAGCAGCTCATCAGCGGGGACGACCTCGTCGACGATGCCGACCGACTGCGCGTGCGCGGGCTTCATCCGCTGGCCCTGCAGCAGGACCTTCATCAGCGCGTCCTGCAGACCCAGCATCCGGACCGTGCGGGTCACGCCGCCACCGCCGGGCAGCAGCCCGAGCGTCACCTCCGGTACGCCGAGCTCGATGCGGTTGTCGTCGGCAACGATCCGGTGGTGGCAGGCGAGCGCGATCTCCAGCCCGCCGCCGAGCGCCGATCCGTTGATCGCGGCAACGACCGGGACGCCGAGCGTCTCCAGGACCCGGAGCTGGCGCTTGACCTCCTCGATCGTGCCGAACACCTCGGCCGCGTTCTCCGGCTGGATCTGCGACAGCACCTGCAGGTTGCCGCCGGCGAAGAAGGTCTTCTTCGCACTGGTGATCACAACACCCTTGAGGCCGTCAGTGGTCTGCAGCCGCTCGACCGTCGCGGCCATCGCGCTCACGTACGCGTCGTTCATCGTGTTCGCCGACGCGTCCGGGTCGTCCATCGTCAGCGTGACGATCCCGTCGTCCTCTGCCCAGGAGATCATGCCGCCAGCCTCTCGATGATGGTCGCGACGCCCATCCCGCCGCCGACGCACAGGGTGGCCAGACCGTAGCGGAGCTCGCGCCGCTCCAGCTCGTCCAGCAGGGTTCCGACCAGCATCGCGCCGGTCGCGCCGAGCGGGTGCCCGAGCGCGATCGCGCCGCCGTTCACGTTCACCTTCTCGTGCGGTACGCCGAGGTCGGCCATGAAGTGCAGCACTGCGGCGGCGAAGGCCTCGTTCATCTCGAACAGGTCGATGTCGCTCGCCTCGAGTCCCGCCTTGGCCAGCGCCTTGCGGGCGGCCGGCGCCGGGCCGGTCAGCATGATGGTCGGATCGGCGCCGCTCACCGCGGCCGCGACCACCCGTCCGCGCGGCGCCCGGCCGAGCGCCTCGCCTGCCTTCTCGTTGCCGATGGCCACGAGTGCGGCGCCGTCGACGATGCCGGAGGAGTTCCCGGCGTGGTGCACGTGCTCGATCCGCTCGACCCTGACGTACTTCTCCAGCGCGACCGCGTCGAAGCCACCGTGCTCACCGATCGCCGCGAACGACGGCGGCAGGCCGGCCAGCGTCTCGACCGTCGTACCGGGCCGGACGAGCTGGTCGTGGTCGAGGATCCGCAGACCGTTGCGGTCGTCGACCGGGACGACCGAGCGGGTGAAGTAGCCGTTGGCCCAGGCCTTCGCGGCGCGGGCGTGCGACTCGGCGGCGTACGTGTCGACGTCCGCGCGGGAGAAGCCGTCGATCGTCGCGATCAGGTCGGCACTGATGCCCTGCGGGATGAAGTTGGTCTCCAGCGCGGTCTCCGGGTCCATCGCCCAGGCGCCGCCATCGGACGCCATCGGGACGCGGGACATCGACTCGACGCCACCGGCCAGGATGAAGTCCTCCCAGCCGGAACGGACCCGCTGCGCGGCCTGGTTGACCGCCTCCAGCCCGGAGGCGCAGAAGCGGTTGAGCTGCACGCCGCCGGTGGTCTCCGGGTAGCCCGCGGCCAGGACGGCGGTCCGGGCGATGTCCATGCCCTGGTCGCCGATCGGCGTGACGACGCCGAGCACGACGTCGTCGATCGCCACCGGGTCCAGGTCGGGGTGCCGGGCCCGCAGCTCGGTGAGCAGGCCGGTGATCAGCTGGACCGGCTTCACCTCGTGCAGGGCGCCGGTCGGCTTGCCCTTGCCACGCGGGGTCCGGATCGCGTCGTACAGGAAGGCTTCGGTCATGGGGCATCCCGTCGTCTGAAGTGGACCCACTGATTGTGACAGCGATGGTGTCACAGTCGTCAAGTCGGGGCGATTATGATCTGCGCCATGGCGGAAGCGAGCTCGGAGGCCGGCCCGGACGAGGCGACGCTGACCGTCGACGAACTGTCGGCCCGGGTCGGGATGACGGTGCGGACGCTCCGGTTCTACGCCGGGCGCGGCCTGATCCCTCCGCCGGTCCGCCGCGGCCGCGTCGGGTACTACGGTCCCGAGCACATCGCCCGCCTCGATCTGGTCCGCGAACTGCAGGCGCACGGCTTCACGCTGTCCGCGATCGAGGGCTACCTCGAGCGCATCCCGGACAACGCGTCGCCGCAGGACATCGCCCTGCACCGGACCCTGCTGACACCGTGGATGCGCGACCTGCCCGAGACGCTCGACCGGCCGGCGCTCGTACGGCGTACCGGCCGGGAGCTGAGCGACGACGACATCGAGATGCTGATCGCGCTCGGCGTGGTCGAGCCGACGCCCGACGAGGACGTGTTCCAGGTCGCGACCGCGCACCTCAGCCTCGGCGTCGAGCTGCTCGACCTCGACCTGCCGGTGGACGCGGTGCTGGCGGCCGGGCGGATCTTCACCGACCACGGCCGGGCGGTCGCCGAGGAACTGACCGAGGTGTTCCGGACCAAGGTCTGGCCGCACTACCGCGACTCCGGCGGCCCGCCGGAGTACATCCAGCAGCTGGTCGAGCGGTTCAAGCCCGTCACCATCCAGGGCCTGGTGCTCGCGTACGAGCGCGCGGTGGGCGAGACCCAGCGCGACACCGTACGCCGCCGGCGCCGGCCCTAGCTGTTGCTCACCCGGAGGTACGTGAGACCGCGGAGATCCAGGTAGGTCTCGCTCGGGGTCGTGACGACGCGCAGCAGGACGTCGTCGCACCCCGGGCAGCGCGCGACCAGGCCGGGTGCTGCGGTGTAGAGGCGCACCTCGGCGAAGACGCCGGTGTGGCCGCAGCCGGCGCACCGGCCGATCGCGGCGGTGAGGTCGACGGCGAACACCTCGCTGAGCGCGCCCGCCGCCGCGTTGCCGTCCAGGTAGGTCGGGACATCCGCGGTCATCGCGGTCCTCCAGTCGGTCCGAAACGTTCGGTACGGACCCGGGCCGGGTCGTGGCCGGCGGCGACCAGCAGGTCGGCCACCGCTTCCACGAACGGGGTCGGGCCGCAGACGTAAGTGGTCAGGTCGTCGGTCGGGGCGAACGCCTTCGCCGCCAGCAGCTCGGCGTCGACGCGGCCGACCCGGGGCTCGCCGGGCGGCGCCTCCCGGGTGTAGACGAAGGTCAGGTCCACGTCGTCGGACATGGCCAGCTTCTTCAGGTCCGCCGCGTAGATCACCGACGTCGGACGCCGTACGGAGTAGAGCAGGCGCGCGGGCGCCGTACTGGACGCGTGCGCGTGCTCACGCAGCATCGCCATCAGCGGTACGACGCCGGAACCACCGCCGATCAGCTGGATCGGCCCGGCGCTGTCCGGACGCCAGACGAACCAGCCGCCGACCGGCCCGCGCACCTCCAGCGGGTCGCCGACCTTGAGAACGTCCACCAGGTACGGCGAAACCTCACCGTCGGGGACCTGCTCGACGGTCAGCTCGATCGTCGAACCGGTCCACGCCGAGGCGATCGAGTACGAGCGCGACGCGCGGTAACCGTCCGGCGCGGTGAGCCGGACGTCCAGGTGCTGCCCGGCCAGGTGCCCGGGCCAGTCCGGCAGGTCGAGCACGATCGTCCGGGCGGTCGCGGTCTCCTCGCGAATCTCCGTGACGGTGCCGGCCTGCCAGGTCAGTCGCCGGCGTACCGCTGTTCTTTCCATGGGTCTCCGTACTCGTGGTAGCCCGCGGTCTCCCAGAACCCGAGGTCCTCGGCGTCGGACAGCACCAGGCCGCGGACCCACTTGGCGCTCTTCCAGAAGTACAGGTGCGGCACCAGCAACCGGGCCGGTCCCCCGTGCTCGGCGCCGAGCGGATCACCCTCGAACTCGTACGCGATCCAGGCCTGCCCGTCGAGCAGGTCGTCCAGCGGCAGGTTCGTGGTGTAGCCGCCGTAGCTGTGCGCCATCACGAAGTCCGCGCTGGTCTCGACGTCGGCGAACAGGGTGTCCAGCGAGACGCCCTTCCACTCCGACTCCAGCTTCGACCAGCGCGTCACGCAGTGGATGTCGCGCGTGATCTCCTCGGCCGGCAGCTTCAGGAACGCCGGCCAGTCCCACTTGTGCACCTCACCGGACTCGGTGGCGATGCTGAACTCCCAGTGCTCGGGCTGGATGTGCGGCGTCGGCCCGGCCGACAGCACCGGGAAGTCCCGCGTCAGGTACTGGCCCGGAGGCAGTTCCGTCCCGCTCCGCCGCCGCCCGGTGAACCCCGGCGACACGATCCCCATCAGCCGACCTCCCTCGCTCCAGACCCTCTCGGCAGCAGTCTGGCACGACGCGGTCAGATTCCCAGCGTTCTCCCGATGATCTCTTTCATGATCTCCGTGGTGCCGCCGTAGATGGTCTGGATCCGGGTGTCCAGGTAGGCCTTCGCGATCGGGTACTCGGTCATGAAGCCGTAGCCGCCGTACAGCTGCAGGCAGCGGTCGACGACCTTCTTCTGCAGCTCGGTGGTCCACCACTTCGCCATCGCGGCCTCGCTGACGGTCAGCGTGCCCGCGTTCAGCTCCTCGATGCAGCGGTCGACGAAGACCCGGGCGATCTGGGTCTCGGTGGCCAGCTCGGCGAGCACGAAGCGGCTGTTCTGGAACGAGCCGATCGGGCGGCCGAACGCCGTCCGCTCCTTCACGTACTCCAGGGTCGACTCGAGGATGTTCTCGCAGGCGGCCGCGGCGACGACGGCGATCGTCAGGCGTTCCTGCGGCAGCTTCTCCATCAGGTGGACGAAGCCCTGGCCCTCCTGGCCGAGCAGGTTCGCCGCCGGGACCCGGACGTCGTCGAAGAACAGCTCGGCGGTGTCCTGCGCCTTGAGGCCGATCTTGTCCAGGTTCCGGCCGCGCTCGAAGCCGGGCGTCCCGCGCTCGACCACGAGCAGCGAGATGCCCTGGTAGCCCGCGTCCGGATCGGTCTTGGCGACGACGATCACCAGGTCGGCCAGGATGCCGTTGGAGATGAAGGTCTTCTGCCCGTTGATCACGTACTCGTCGCCGTCGCGGACGGCCGTCGTACGGATGCCCTGCAGGTCGCTGCCCGCGCCGGGCTCGGTCATCGCGATCGCGGTGATCGTCTCGCCGCTGCAGAACTTCGGCAGCCAGCGCGCCTTCTGCTCGTCGGTCGCGTAGTCCAGCAGGTACGCCGAGTTGATGTCGGTGTGGATGCTGAACCCGACGCCGCTGGCCTTGGCGCGGGTCAGCTCCTCGACCAGCACCGCGTTGAAGCGGAAGTCGCGGACGCCTCCCCCGCCGTACTGCTCGGGGATCATGAACCCGAGCAGGCCCGCGCTGCCCGCCGCCGTCCACAGCTCGCGCGGGACGATGCCGGCGTCCTCCCAGGCGTCGTGGTGCGGCACGATCTCCTTGTCGCAGAAGGCCCGCGCGCTCTCGCGGAAGGCGTGGTGGTCGGCGTCGAACAGATGACGGTCCATGGGCGGTCTCCTCGGGTCAGTTCTGTACGGCGGCGCCTGAGCGCAGCAGGTCGTCCACGGCGGTGACACCCCACTCGGTCAGGGCGTCTCGGGTGTGTTGGCCGGGCCTGGCCGGCGGCTCGCCGAGGCTGGTCGGCGTACGGGAGAATCTCGGCGCCGGAGCGGCCTGGCGTACGCCGTGGTGGTCGACGAAGACCTTGCGCGCTTCGAGATGGGGGTGCTCGCCGGCGAGTTCGAGGACGGGTGCGACGCACGCGTCGGTGCCGTCGAAGATCTCGGTCCACTCGGCTTGCGTCTTCCGCGCGAACGCCACGGCCAGCTGCTCGCGCAGCTCGGGCCAGGTCGTCACGTCGTACCGGTCGGGCGGGGTGATGCCGACGAGCTTGATCAGCTCGTCGTAGAACTTGGGCTCGATCGCACCGACACCCAGGTGCTTGCCGTCGGAGGTCTCGTACACGTCGTAGAACGGCGCGCCGGTGTCGAGGATGTTGGTGCCGCGCTCCTGCTTCCAGGTGCCACTCGCCAGCGCGCCGAGCAGCATCGTGGTCAGGTGCGCCGAGCCGTCCACGATCGCCGCATCGACCACTTGCCCCTGGCCGCTGGTCCTCGCTTCGGTCAGCGCAGCCAGTACGCCGATCACCAGGTAGAGCGATCCGCCGGCGAAATCGCCGAGCAGATTGGCCGGCACCTGCGGCGGCCCACCCGCGCGTCCGATCGCGTGCAGCGCGCCTGACAGCGCGAGGTAGTCGATGTCGTGCCCCGCCGACTGCGCCAGCGGGCCGTCCTGTCCCCAGCCGGTCATCCGCCCGTACACAAGCTGCTGGTTGACCGCCCAGCAGTCCTCCGGGCCCAGCCCCAGCCGCTCAGCCACGCCAGGCCTGAAGCCCTCGACGAGCACGTCCGCTCCAGCGACCAGCTGCAGCACGGCGTCGACTGCCTCGGGCTTCTTGAGGTCCAGCGCAACGCTCCGCCGTCCGCGATTGACCAGCTCGTACTCCGGTGGGCCCATCGCCAGCCCACCGCCCGGCCGCTCGACCCGCAGCACGTCGGCGCCGAGCTCGGCCAGCAGCATGCACCCGAACGGCGCCGGCCCGATCCCCGCCAGCTCGACGACCTTGACCCCGCGCAGTGGACCCATGGACCTATTGTGACAGTCCTACTGTCACAGTCGTCAAGTCATCGTCGCCCGATGCCTCGAGCCGTTCACGGGTGCGTGGGGTCGTGGGCGAGGTGCGCCTCGACGGACCGGAGCTTGTCGGGGTTCATCGCGAGGTCGAGGGCGGTGATCCGGTCGTCGGTGAAGGTGATGAAGCAGACGGCGCGAACGCCGGTCGGGTCGGTGGCGAGCAGGACCGGTTCGCCGTTGGCCTCGGCGAAGGTCAACTCGACGTCGGCGCCGAACTTCGTCAGCGCGCCGAGCAGGTAGCGGGCGACGCGCTCCGCGCCGGTGATCGGGTTGCGGGCGGCGTTGACCTTGCCGCCGCCGTCGGAGCGGGAGACCACGTCGGCGGCGAGGAGCTCGGTCAGGCCTGCGAGATCGCCCTGGTGGGCGGCGGCGAGGAAACGGTTGACCAGGGTCTGCCAGTGCTTGCGGTCGACCGGCTGGTTGCGGGTGTCCTCGGCGGCGACGTGCTTGCGGGCCCGGGCATGGAGCTGACGGGCGTTGACCTCGGTGGTGCCGATCAGCTCGGCGACCTCGCGATGGGAGTAGCCGAAGGCTTCCCGCAGGACGTACGCCGCACGCTCGGGCGGGGTGAGCCGTTCGAGCACGGTGAGCAGCGCGTACGAGACCTCTTCCCGCTCGGCGACCACGTCCAGCGGACCCGGACGGCCGGTCAGGACGGGCTCGGGCAGCCACTCGCCGAGGTAGGTCTCGCGCCTCGCGCGGGCCGACGTGAGCTGGTTGAGGCAGAGGTTCGTGACCGTCTTCACCAGGAAGCCGGTGGGGTTCGCGACCGTCGCGTGGTCGACGCCCTGCCAGCGCAGCCACGCGTCCTGCAGCACTTCCTCGGCGTCGGTCACCGTGCCCAGCATCCGGTAGGCGATGCCGAACATCCGCCCGCGCTCCCGCTCGAAGACGTCCTCCATGCGCCTCAGTTTCGCAGCGACCTCAGCGGAAGGTCTCGGCGGCTTGCTGGAGCTTGGTGAAGTACGCCGACCAGCCCGCGTCGTCCAGTGCGCCGGCGTCCTTGCCACCCTGCCCGTCGATCAGTTCACGAACGATGTCGGCATGGCCCGCGTGATGGGCGGTCTCGTCGACAACCCGGACCAGCAGCGCGCCGAACGTCGTACTGCGTCCGCCCTCCGGCCAGTGCGGGACCTCGGCCGGGGTGTCCAGGTCGAGCGCGGCCAGCGACGCGTCGCTGTGCTCGCAGGCCCGGCGGTAGAGATCGGTCAGGTACTCGCTCGACTCTGTCGGCAGCGCCCACATGTCCGCGCCGTCCCAGACCGAGCCGTCCTCTTCCCACGGAAGCAGGCGCTCCGGCGGGCGGCCGACGCTCGTGCCGAGGTAGACGTACTCGATACCGATCAGGTGCTTGACCAGGCCGAGCAGGTTCGTCCCCGACGGGACGAGCGGGCGGCGCCTGTCGTACTCGCTGAGCCCGTCGAGCTTGGCGAGCATCAGCGCCCGGGTGTTTCTCAGGTACTCGTGCAGCACGGGCTTGAGGTTCATGGCGGGACGTTAGCCGACGGCACCGACAGTTCAGGGTGCTCCGGGAGGGACGAAGCGCAGCTCGGTCGGGGCGCCCTTCTCGATCAGCGTGAGCAATGCGTCGGTGTCGAGGTGCTCGTCGATCGCGTCGGCCAGGCGGTCGAGCCGATCTTCGCGCAGCCCGGCAAACGACACCGTGCCGTCCGGCGCCCGCTTCCCGGCGAGCGAAGCGATCTCGGTGAGGAACGCGTGCCGCGCCGCGTCGTCGTCCAGCAGACCGTGCCAGATCGTCCCCCACACGACGCCGCTGCGGCAGCCGCCGGGGAACTCATCGGCGTCGCCGGTCACCTCGACGACCCCGTGATGGATCTCGTACGCCGTCGGCGCCGGCCGCGCGAGCACCTTGGCCCTGGCGAATTCAGTGGCCACCGGCAACAATCCGAGCCCGGTGTGCGATCCGCCGCCCTCCACGCCGTACGGGTCGTCGATCGCGCCGCCGAGAAGCTGGTAGCCGCCGCAGATGCCGAGCACCGGCCGTCCGGCCGCGACGCGCGCCTGGACCGCGTCGGCCAGACCGGTCTCGCGGAGCCAGGCGAGGTCGGCGGTCGTCGCGCGCGACCCGGGCAGGACGACGAGGTCGGCGTCGCGGACCTCGGCCGGGCTCGCGGTGAAGAACACACTCGTCGTCGGCTCGACCGCGAGCGCGTCGAGATCGGTGAAGTTGCTGATCCGCGGGAAGCGCACGACGGCGATCGTCAGCACGTCGGGATCGTGATCGGTCCGGCGCGCGGGGATGTCGAGCGCGTCCTCGGAGTCGAGCCAGAGCTCGGGCAGCCACGGCAGTACGCCGTACGTCGGGCGGTCGGTGACCTTGGTGAGCATGTCGATGCCCGGCTGGAGCAGCGAGACGTCGCCGCGGAACTTGTTGACCACGAACCCGCTGATCAGCCGCTGGTCCTCGGCCGACAGCAGCGCGACGGTGCCGAACATCGACGCGAACAGCCCGCCACGGTCGATGTCGCCGACCACCACGACGGGCGCCTTCGTGTGCTGGGCCAGCCCCATGTTCACGTAGTCGGACTGCCGCAGGTTGATCTCGGTCGGGCTCCCGGCGCCCTCGCTGATCACCACGTCGTACCGGCTCGCCAGATCGTCGTACGCCGCGAACGCCGCCTTCGCGAGCTCCGCGCGCTCGGTCAGGAAACCGCGCGCGGTGAGCTCACCCCACGGCTCCCCCATCAGTACGACGTGGCTGCGGCGGTCGCTGCCCGGCTTGAGCAGCACCGGGTTCATCGCGGCCTCGGGCTCGGCGCCGGCCGCAACGGCCTGGATCCACTGCGCCCGGCCGATCTCGGCGCCGTCCGCGCAGACCATCGAGTTGTTCGACATGTTCTGCGCCTTGTACGGCGCGACCCGCACGCCCCGGCGCGCCAACCACCGGCACAACCCCGTCACCACGGTCGTCTTGCCCGCGTCGGAGGTCGTCCCGGCGATCAGCAGCGAGTTCACCCGGCCGATCCTAGGCTCAGATCTGATTCGCCCCGCCGTCGACGTAGAGGTTCGCGCCGACGACGTAGCTGCTCTCCTCCGACGCCAGGAAGGCCACGACCGCGGCCGCTTCGTCGGGTCGGCCCATCCGGCCCTTCGGCACGGTCGCGACGACGTTCTCCTTGACCGCCCGGGCGGTTTCCTCGTCGCCGAAAGCGGCAGTGCCGCCAGGCGTCTCGATCCAGGCCGGTGACACCACGTTGACCCGGATGCCCCGGTCCTTGAGCTCGGTGGACCAGGTCCGCGCGAAGGACCGGACGGCCGCCTTCGACGCCGCGTACGCACCGAACGCGGCCACGCCACGATCGGCCGCCGTGGACCCGACGAGGATCACCGACGCGCCGTCGTTGAGCAGCGGCAGCGCCTTCTGCACGGTGAACAGCGTGCCGCGGACGTTGACCCCGAACATCTGGTCGAAGTGCTGCTCCGTGGTCTGTTCGAGCGACACGAACGAACCGACCGCCGCGTTCGCCACGAGCACGTCCAGCCCGTTGCCGCGCGCCCGGACGGCGTCGTAGAGCCGGTCCAGGTCGGCCGGTTCGGCGATGTCGCCGGCGACTCCCGTCGCCCGCTCCGGTCCGATCGTCTTGACGGCGGCTTCCAGCTCGGCCTCGCGCCGTCCGGTCACGAACACGTGCGCGCCCTCGTCCGCGAGCCGTACGGCGGTGGCCAGACCGATCCCGGTGCTGCCCCCGGTGACCACGGCCGTCTTACCTTCCAGCTGTCCCATCTGACTGTCTCCATCAGTGTCTCGATGCCGATCTCTTCCGTCTTCGATACTGCTGGAGCAACCCAGTACGATCCATGATGCGGAGTCCGGAGTTCTTTACGTATCGTCCAGGAGGGGTGCCAGATGCTCGGCTTTCAGGATCCGGTGGCCGACGCGATCGGCCTGCTGCGGCCCCGCACGGTGATCGGGCCCAGCCTCCGGGCCGTGGGCACGTGGGCGCTGCGCTTCGACCCGTTCCTGCACGTGCGGATCGGCGGCCTCGTGCGCGGCACGTGCTGGCTGGTCCTCGAAGGGCACGAGCCGGTGCTCCTGCACGCGGGCGACACGTTCATGCTGGGCAACCCGCCGTCGTACGTGCTGGCCAGCGCGCTCGACGCGAGCCCGCGCCCCGCGGGCCCGGTGCTCGCAGGTGCCGCCAACGGGTTCGTGTGGATCGGTCCGGAGTCCGAGGACGACCTCTACCTCTGCGTCGGGCACATCGCGTTCGACGACCAGAACGCGGCCCTCCTGACCGATCTGCTGCCGCCGCTCGTGATCGTCCGCGCGGGCGATCCGCACGGCTACCGGCTCGGGCAGCTGATCGATCACCTGGCCACCGAGGTCGGGAACGCCGCCGCCGGCGGCCCGCTGGTGGAGAACCACCTCGCCCAGATCCTGCTCGTGCACATGCTGCGGGCTCACGCCGGCCGGACGGACCGGCCCACCGGCTGGCTGGGCGCCCTGAACGAGGACGGCATCGGGGCCGCCCTGCGCGCCGTCCACGCGGACGTCGCCCACCCCTGGACGCTTCAGGAACTCGCCGGGATCAGTCACATGTCGCGTTCGGCGTTCGCCCAGTCCTTCAAGAACCACGTCGGGGTCCCGCCCCTGGAGTACCTGATCCATTGGCGTATGAGCCTTGCCCGGGACGCCCTCGCGCGCGACACGCTCTCGATCTCCGAACTCGCGAAGGCCACCGGCTACCGGTCCGAGAGCGCGTTCAGTACGGCGTTCCGCCGCGTCGTCGGTACGTCGCCCCGGACGTTCCGGGACGAGGCGCGGGTCTAGGTGTCCTTCGGGCGGTCCTCCTCGTCGCCACCGTTCGGGACGATCGGGGTGATCCCCCGGCCCTGGGCCTCCGCGCTCGGCAGGCGCGGGGTCGTGCCCTGGAAACGGGTCGACGACGCGCGTTCGCGGGCCGACAGCGGCGTCGCGACGTTCTCCAGCGACTGACCCTCGGCGTCGACGCCGAAGAACCAGGCGATCAGGCCACCGATCAGCATCACCGCGGCGCCGATGATGTAGCCGACCGTCAACGGACCGCGTGCCGGGTTGTCGCCCTCACCGATCAGCGACGCGAACAGGAACGGCGCCACTACTCCACCGGTGAGCTGCGAGATCGCGAAGAAGAACGAGATCGCCTGGCCGCGCAGCTCGATCGGGAAGATCTCGCTCACCGTCAGGTACGCCGACGACGCGCCCGCCGAGGCGAAGAAGAACACCACGCACCACAGGGCGGTCAGCGACATCGCGTTCAGCGATCCCGCGTTGAACAGCAGCGCGGTGACGAACAGCACCACCGCCGAGATCGAGTACGTCGCCAGGATCATCTTGCGCCGGCCGATCGTGTCGAACAGGTGGCCGAGCAGCAGCGGGCCGGCCAGGTTGCCGATCGCGAACGGGAAGAAGTACAGCGCGATGCTGGAGTCGTTCAGGCCGAAGTACGCCTTCAGCACCAGCGCGTAGGTGAAGAAGATCGCGTTGTAGAGGAACGCCTGGGTGACCATCATCGAGAAGCCGAGGAACGACCGGCTGCGGTAGTCGCGCAGCATCACCCGCGCGATCTCGCGGTACCTTACCGGCGGGTAGTCGACGACGTTGATCGCCTCGTCGTCGGTCACCTCGCGCAGCTCGCCGCCCTGGCGCCGTACGGTCTCCTCGATCCTGTCGACGGTCCGCTCGGCCTCCTCGACCTTGCCGTGGGTCATCAGCCAGCGCGGGCTCTCCGGGATGTGGCGGCGCAGGTAGATGATCATCAGGCCCATCACCGGCCCGATCAGGAAGCACAGCCGCCAGCCCCACTCGATCGGCACGATGTCGTCGTTGAGGAAGACCAGACCGACCGCGGAGCCGATCAGCGCGCCGCCCCAGTAGGTGCCGTTGACGCCGATGTCGACGCGGCCGCGATACTTCGAGGGGATCAGCTCGTCGATCGCGGAGTTGATCGCGGCGTACTCGCCGCCGATGCCCATCCCGGCGACGAACCGGCAGAACGCGATCGACCAGAAGTCCCAGCTCAGCCCGGCCGCGCCGGAGGCGACCAGGTAGACCACGAGCGTGATGATGAACAGGTTCCGGCGGCCCCAGCGGTCGGTGAGCCGGCCGAAGAAGAGTGCGCCGACGACCTCACCGGCGAGGTAGATCGAGGCCAGCAGCCCGACCTCGGCGGTGGTCAGCCCGAGGGTCGCGCCTTCCTTCAGCACGTTGCCGACCAGCGAGACCAGCTGGATCTCCAGACCGTCCAGGATCCAGGAGACGCCGAGGCCGACGACGATCATCCAGTGGAAGCGGGTCCACGGCAGGCGGTCCATCCGGGCGGGCACCAGGCTCGGTATCGCCTTGCCCTCCAACGCGTGCTCACTCATACGCCGCCTCTCTCCGCCGGCCGGTCCGAAGTGGTCCGTAGGAGCGGGTACCCCGGCGGCGCGTTTTCATCCGTCGCCAATGGGTTTCGGCTCGTGGGCACCGCGCTGCCGGGGCCGGGCGGGCTGACTACAGTGGCGGTCATGGACAACGACGACGTGACCGTCGCAGATGCCCCCGAGCACCACCGGTACGAGGCACGCGACGCCTCCGGCGCGCTGATGGGAATCGCCACCTACCGCCGGACCAGCGACCACATCACCTTCCTGCACACCGAGACGATGCCGGAGTTCCAGGGCCGCGGCGTGGCCGGGAAGGTCGCGCGGCAGTCGCTGGAGGACGCCCGCGCGGCGGGGATCAAGGTGCGGCCGGCGTGCCCGTACTACATCCAGTACTTCGAGAAGCACCCCGAGTACGCCGACCTGCTGGAAGGGGTGGCGTCGTAGTGGCGGCTCCCGAGCTCGGCAAACTCGAGTGGCAGGCGGCGGCCGACGTACCGGAACTGCTGGCCGATCCGGTGCGTGCCGCACTGGGTGACCTGCCCGCGTGGGCGGTCGCGATCGACCCTTCACTGGCTGACACCGCCGCGTTCTGCGCCGAGTACGACGTACCGATGGCGGCGTCGGCGAACTGCGTGATCGTGCACGGCAAGCGAGCCGGCGAGTCGACGTACGCGGCGGTGATGGTCCTGGCCACCGACCGTGCCGACGTGAACGGCGTGATCCGCAAGCACCTCGGCGTCCGCAAGATCTCCTTCGCCGCACAGGACGACGCCGTCACCTCCACCGCCATGGAGTACGGCGGCATCACCCCGATCGGCCTCCCCACCGCCTGGCCCGTCCTGGTCGACGAGTCGGTCGCCGCCGCGGGCCTGGTCGTCATCGGCAGCGGCATCCGAGCCTCCAAACTCGTCGTCGACGGCGCCGACCTGGCCAAACTCCCCACCGCCACGGTCCTCGCCTTGGCCACACCGTCTGCCTGAGGTTCCTGCTGGGTCAGCGGGCGGCTGGCTGGAAGAAATACGGGCCAGATCGTCCCCGGAGCGATAGCATCAAGAGCGTCTTGGGTGAGAGGCTGCTGTTGCCTGCCCTGGACAGGGGATCGCAGGGAGGCTGGGGAAGGCGTGATGAGGTCGTGACCGTGGCAGGCGGGGACGACGGCGGGCCGACCGCCCTCCGGATCATGCTGGGCGGGCACCTGCGCCGGATGCGCGAGTCGGCGGGGATCAGCCGGGCCGACGCGGGCTGGCAGATCCGCTCGTCGGAGTCCAAGGTCAGCCGGATGGAGCTCGGCCGGGTCGGGTTCAAGGAACGCGACGTCGCCGACCTGCTGAAGCTGTACGGGCTGACCGACGAGCGCGAGAAGGACCGGCTGATGGAGCTGGCCCGCGCCGCGAACAACCCCGGCTGGTGGTCCCGGTACGGCGACGTGATGCCGGCCTGGTTCTCCAACTACGTCGGCCTCGAGGTCGCCGCCAAGCTGATCCGTACGTACGAGGTGCTGTTCGTCCCGGGCCTGCTGCAGACCGAGAACTACGCCCGCGCGGTGGTCCAGCTGGGCAAGACCTACCTGCCGCAGGAGGAGATCGACCAGCGGGTCGCCCTCCGCGTCACCCGCCAGCAGATCCTCACCCGCGCCAACCCGGTCAAGCTCTGGGTGGTCATCGACGAGGCGGTCCTGCACCGCCCGGTCGGCGGCCGCGAGGCGATGTGCGAGCAGATCGAGCACCTGATCAAGATGACCAAACTGCCGAACCTGACCATCCAGGTGATGCCGTTCAGCAGCGTCGGTTACCCGAGTGCCGGTGGAGCGTTCAGTATTCTGCGCTTCCCCGAGGGCGACCTGCCCGACGTGGTGTACATCGAGCACGCGGCCAGCGCCCTCTACCTCGACAAGGTCGAGGACCTCGACGAGTACGCCGCGATCATGGACGCGCTGAGCATCGCGGCGGCCCCGGTCGGCGAGACCCAGCGGCTGCTGCTCGAAGCGCTCGAGCGCATGCACTGACGATCACTTTTCTGACCAACCACCGTGTTCCGGCAGGAACGGCGAACCCCCTGGATGATCAGTATTCTGACCAACCAGGGGGTTCGCTGACGCTCAGGCGACCTTGAGGTCCACCTTGATGTTGCCGCGGGTCGCGTTCGAGTACGGGCAGACCTCGTGCGCCTTGGCGACCAGCTCCTCGGCGACCGAACGCTCGACACCCGGCAGGCTGACGACCAGCGCGACCTCGAGGCCGTAGCCGGCGCCACCGTTGATCGGGCCGATGCCGACCTCGGCGGAGACGGTCGAGCCCTCGCTGTCCTGCCGCGCCTTGCGGGCGACCAGCTTCAGCGCGCTGTGGAAGCAGGACGCGAACCCGGCCGCGAACAGCTGCTCGGGATTGGTGCCCTCACCGTTGCCGCCCATCTCCTTCGGCGGCGCGACGGTGACATCCAGCTTGCCGTCGTCGGTGGCGGTGTGCCCGTCACGTCCGCCCTGGGCGGTGGCGCGGGCGGTGTAGATGACTTTCTCGACTGCGATGGTCATGCGGTTGAACTCCTCGTGAGGGTCAGCGAGTGGAAGGATCAGCGGGTGGGGTCGAGCAGCAGCTTGCCCACGGTACGGCGGGCGCGCATGTCCTCGTGAGCCTTGGCGACTTCGGACAGTGCGTACTCGCCGCCGACCACCGGGTGCAGCCGGCCGGCGACGGTCAGGTCGAACAGTTCCTTCAGCGGATCGCCCAGGAGCGCCGGCTGCTTGAAGCAGTCGGCCAGCCAGAACCCGGCGATCGTCTTCGAGCCCACCATCAGGCCGCGAGGATCGACCGGCTGGGCGGCCTCTCGTGACGCTGCTCCGAAGACGACCAGACGACCGAACCGGCCGAGCGCCTCGAACGAAGCGTCGAAGGTCCGCCCACCGACCATCTCCAGCACGATGTCGACCGGCTTGCCGTCGTTCGCGGCCAGGATCCTGTCCTTCAGCCCGTCGGCGGTGCCGTCGATCGCGGCGTCCGCGCCCAGGTCCACGGTCTGCCGCCGCTTCTCCTCGGTCGAGGCGGTAGCGATCACCCGGCCGGCTCCCCACAACTTCGCGAGCTGGATCGCGAGGGACCCTACTCCCCCGGCACCTGCGTGCACGAGGACGGTCTCGCCCGGCTGCAGGTGTGTCGAGGTCCTCAACAGGTGCCAGGCCGTCGTCCCTTGCAACACCAGGGCCAGCGCGTCGCCGTCGCTGACCCCCTCAGGAACGTCCCACGCGTACGGCGCCGCCGCCACGGCCTGCTGTGCGTAGCCGCCACTTCCGACCAGCGCGACGACCCGGCGACCGTCCGCCGTACGGCCGACGACTTCACCGCCCGGCACCAGCGGCAGTTCGGTCCTGGACAGGTAGCTGTTCTCGACCTGGTGGGTGTCGGCGTAGTTGATGCCGGCCCGGTCGACGGTGATCAAGACCTGGCCGTCGCCGGCGGCCGGCGCGTCCACCTCACTGACCTTCAGCACCTCGGGGCCGCCGAACTCGGTGATCTGCACTGCACGCACGCCTGACACTTCCTTTCCGGTTGGTCTCCTTACACTGTACAGTACAGCGTATGGCAACTCGCACCCCGCGCAATTCCCTCAGCTCGGAGCTGATCATCAGCAAGGCCCTGGAGCTGATGGAAGGCCGTGGTCTGGACAGCTTCAGCCTGCGCGCGCTGGCCGGTGAGCTGGGCGTCGGCCCGATGGCGATCTACACGTACTTCCGCAACAAGGACGACCTGTACGACGCCGTCCGCGACCACCTGATGGGCCTGCTGCCCGCCGTACCGGCCGGTGCCGCGTGGCCGGACCAGGTCCGCGCCGTCTGCCGCGGGCTGCGCCGGCTGATGCTCCAGCATCCTTGCCTTGCGCAACTACTCGCGAGCCGGCCGCTGAGTGGGCACGAGACCGCGCGGGTCGCCGAGGGGCTGCTCGGCGTCCTGCACTCGGCCGGGTTCGGCCGGGAGATCGCCGCGCGGACGCACACGACGCTGTTCACCTACGTGCTCGGGGCAACGTCGTGGGAGATCCAGATGGCGACCGAGCAGCGCGACCCCGAGGGGTTGCGGCGGCTGCGGACGACGATGGAGTCGCTGTCGGCGACCGAGTTCCCGACCGTGGTCGACCTCGCGCCGGAGCTGGCCCGGACGACCGGTGGCGACGAGCAGTTCGACTACGGACTCGACCTGCTGATCAGCGGGCTCAGAACAGCATCGTGACGATCGCGACGATGCCGATCACCACGATCAGGCAGCGCAGCGCGATCGGCGGGAGCCTGCGGCCGTAGCGGGCGCCGACGAAGCCGCCGATCGTCGACCCGACCGCGATCAGCGCCGCGGCCAGCCAGTCGACGTCCGCGACGATCACGAACAGGATCGCGGCGACGGTGTTGACGAAGGTGGCCAGCACGTTCTTCAGCGCGTTCATCCGCTGCAGGTTGGCGTCCAGGCCGAGGCCGAGGATCGCCATCAGCAGCACGCCCTGCGCGGCGCCGAAGTAGCCGCCGTACACGCCGGTGAGAAAGACCGCCGGAATCACCCACCAGGCGCCGCGATGGGTGTGGGTCGGCACGCTGATCCACTTCGACAGCCACGGCTGGAACGCGACCAGCACGCAGCCGAGCAGGATCAGCACCGGGACCACGGCGTGGAACGCGGAGTCCGGCAACGTCAGCAGCAGCACGGCTCCGACCACACCGCCGACCAGCGAGGCCGGGACCAGCCGGATCATCCGGCCGCGCTGTCCCGCGAGCTCTCGGCGGTAGCCGATCGCGCCGGCCGCCGTACCGGGTGAGAGGCCGACGCTGTTGCTCACGTTGGCGAGCACCGGCGGGAGTCCGACAGCGAGCAGCGCCGGGAAGGTCAGCAAGGTGCCCGAGCCCACCACCGCGTTGATCGTGCCCGCGCCCACACCCGCCACCAGGACGAACAGCGCCTCGAACCATGTCATCGTTGCAAAACTCTACGCACCTGACGCGGCAACCTGGTCACGCGTCCGGTCGTTGAGCCTGCAGATGTCGGCAACAACACACCGGCCCGGCACTCACCGGGAGGTGAGGGCCGGGCCGGAACGCGTTGCCTGGAAAGCGAAACCTACTGCGACACCTACTGGGCCAACTACTGGGCCGCGGGCGGCGGAGCGGTCGGCGGTACGACGTCCTGCGCGGGCGCCGGCGACGTCGACGGAGCCGGCTGCTGCGAACGGGAGCTGACCGCGGCCTTCTGCGCGGCCTCGATCGCCTCCTGCACCGCATTGTCGGCCTCGGCCACCGCGGCGTCCGGCGTACTGGTCAGCTCCTGGGCCGGGGCGGTCTGCTCGACCTCGTGCGGCTCCGGGAACGGGCCTTCGGCCTTCTGCGGGATACCGGCGATCTGGCCGACGGCACTGCCGAGACCCTCCATCGCCTTGCCGATCTCGCTGGGGATGATCCACAGCTTGTTCGAGTCGCCCTGGGCGATCGACGGCAGCATCTGCAGGTACTGGTAGGCGAGCAGACCCTGGTCGGGCTTGCCGGCGTGGATCGCGTTGAAGACCGTGGTGATGGCCTGCGCCTCACCCTGCGCCTTCAGGATCCGTGCCTCCCGCTCGGCCTGCGCCCGCAGAATCCGGGACTCCCGGTCACCCTGGGCGGTGAGGATCGCGGACTGCTTCTGGCCCTCGGCCGACAGCACGGCCGACTGCCGCATACCTTCGGCGGTCAGGATCGCGGCGCGCTTGTCGCGGTCGGCGCGCATCTGCTTCTCCATCGAGTCCTGGATCGACGGCGGCGGGTCGATCGAGCGGAGCTCGACCCGGTTCACCCGGATGCCCCACTTGCCGGTCGCCTCGTCCAGCACGTACCGCAGCTTCTCGTTGATCTCCTCGCGACTGGTCAGCGTCTGCTCGAGGTCCATGCCACCGATGATGTTGCGCAGCGTGGTCATCGTCAGCTGCTCGATGGCCTGGATGTAGTTGGAGATCTCGTACGTCGCCCGCACCGGGTCGTTGACCTGGAAGTAGATGACGGAGTCGATCGACACCATCAGGTTGTCCTCGGTGATGACGCCCTGCGGCGGGAACGCGACGACCTGCTCGCGCATGTCGATCGTGTAGCGCACCTTGTCGACGAACGGGGTCAGCAGGTTCAGGCCGGGTTGCAGACCGACCTTGAACTTCCCGAACCGTTCCACGATGCCGACGGTCTGCTGCTGCACGACCCGGACGGACTTGACCAACGTGACGACCACCAGTAGTGCAACCAGTGCGAGCACGATGAGGAACGCTTCCACGTGACCCTCCACAGAGAAGAAACAGGATCGACAGTCTTTCCTACAGACGGGCCACTGCCCAGCCCGGTTCCCTCACGATCCGGAGTCGTTCGGACGACTCCGGACAGCCGTCAGCGCGGTGGGTCGGAGTCCGGCTTGCCGTCGGTCGGCTGCGCGTCGGGCTGGATGGGTTGGTGCTCGTGGTGACCCAGCGGCAGGCCGATCGGGTAGACCACCGCGGTCGCGCCGTCGATCTGCATCACCTCGACCCGCGTGCCGGGTGCGATCGTGGTGAGGTCGTCGAACGGCCGCGCCGTCCACAGCTCACCGCCGAGCTTGATCGAGCCGAGACTGTCGGGGTGGATCTCCTTCACCACCACGCCGGTCCGGCCGATCGCGTGCTGGGAGCCGGTCTTCATCTCCACGCCGTGGTGGATCTTCCGGACCAGCAAGGGCCGGATCGCCGCCAGCATCGCGCCGGCCGTCAACAGGCCGACGACGATCTGCAGCCAGAGCAGACCGGGAAAGAACGCGGCGACCCCGGCCGCGGTGAGCGCGCCCGCGGCCAGCATCAGCAGGGTGAAGTCGAGCGTGGCCAGCTCTGCCAGGCCGAGCACGACGGCGATTCCGAGCCAGGCGGCCCAGACGTTTTCGCGCAGCCAATCCATCATCTGCCAACCCTATCCGCGATCAGGACCTCTGGCAGGTCCACCACCCGTCGGACGCAGCCCGAGCTCCACCGGATTCCCCAGTCGTGACTCGAAGACGCTCTGACTTCGACAGTACTCCGCGGGTGGGAACCGAAGCGTCCGAGGAACGGGGCTGCGTCCGAAGAAGGGTGCGCTATAGCCTCGGGTTCTTCGGACGCATGCGAGTTCCTCGGACGTCCGCGGCTGCTACCGGCGTACGGGGGCGGTCGTTCAGAAGGCGCGGGCGGTGTAGCGGCCGTCGGAGTGCTGGAGGGTGAGGGCCAGGTCGAAGGTGTCGCTGAGGGTTTCCGACGTGAGAGCCTGGCCGATCGGGCCGGCGGCGACGATGCGGCCCTGCTTGAGCAGCATCGCGTGGGTGAAGCCGGGCGGGATCTCCTCGACGTGGTGCGTGACCAGGACCATTGCCGGTGCGCCCTCGGCGGTCGCGATCGAGCTGAGCGAACGGACCAGCTGCTCGCGACCGGTCAGGTCGAGGCCGGCGGCCGGCTCGTCGAGCAGCATCAGCTCGGGGTCGGTCATCAGCGCGCGGGCGATCTGGACGCGCTTGCGCTCCCCCTCCGACAAGGTGCCGAAGGTGCGGTCGGCGAGGTGGCCGATCGCGAGCTCGGTCAGCAGCTCCTTGGCGCGCAGGTGGTCCAGCTCGTCGTACTCCTCGCGCCACCGGCCCATCACGGCGTACGACGCCGAGACGACCACGTCGGAGACCCGCTCGGCCCGCGGCAGCTTGTCGGCCAGCGCCGCGCTGGTCAGACCGATCCGCGGCCGCAGCTCGAACACGTCGACCGCGCCGAGCACCTCACCGAGCAGCCCGGCGACACCGGCCGTCGGGTGGATCTGAGCCGCGAGCACCTGCAGCAGCGTCGTCTTGCCGGCACCGTTCGGGCCGATCACCACCCAGCGGTCGGTCTCGTCAACGGTCCAGTCGATGCCGTCCAGCAGACGCGCCTCGCCCCGAACGATCGTGATGCCGGCCAGCTCCACCACTGCAGTCATGAGCAAAACCTACGGGGTCGTCGGTCGGGGTGCCGCACGACCCTCGGCATCCACTGTCGTCCACCGAACGGGTATCGGCGTCCACCGGACAAGCGCTGTCGTCCACCGAAGGAGTATCGGCGTCCACCCGAACAAGTACCGGCCACCTGTCGGGGGTTGGTACTTGAGTCGGCGGGTGGGTGGGGCGGTCGGGCGGTCGGGCGTAGGTCGGCCGACGAGGTCGCAGGTGGTGGGTCGGCCGACGGGTTCGTCGCTCGGGGTGCGGCACGACCCTCGGCGTCCACCGGACGAGCGCTGTCGTCCAGCGAGCGGGTATCGGCGTGCACCCGAACAAGTACCGGCCACCTGTCGGGGGTTGGTACTTGGAGGAGTCAGCGGGTGGGTGGGGCGGTTGGGCGGACGTAGGTCGCGGGCTGGCCGAGGGGGCGTCGATGGTGGGCTGGCCGAGGGGGCGTCGATGGCGGGTGCTCGGGGTGTTCGGTGTGGTGGGAGACTTGGGGGTGTGCTGACCACTGCCGCCTCGGTGCGTTTTACCGTGTGGACCAACGCGATGCTGGCCGGGACCTGCGATCCCGACACGGCCGCGCACCGGATCCTCGGCCCGGACGTCGGGCACCACGTCGCCGGGCTCGAGGCGCATCCCGAACCCGCGACGTTGCCGGTGGCGCTCAATCTGCTGCGCGCCGCCGGTGCGCGCGAGGCGTACCTGGCCCTGCCCGTGCCGGGTGATCCGATCGGTCTGGCCGGTCCCCCGTCGTTCAACGAGTTCGCGCTGGAAGCCGGCGAGGCCGTCGTACTGTCGGGCGCCGGGATCGGGCTGGTTCCGGCGTACGTCGGACCCGCGGTGCAGTGGTCGGTGCTGACCGCGCAGAGCCCGCCGCCGGCGGATCTCGGCGAGGCCGATCGTGGACTGCGGGCGGCGCTGATCGAGGCAGCCGAGTCGCTGGCCGCGCTGGACGTCGCGCGCTGGAAGCCGGAGATCGCGGACGCGCTGATCGACATCCGCAAGATCGGCCAGGGCAAGGGCGACGATCTGGCCCCCGGGTACGACGCCCGCGCGGTGAAGGCCGCCGCGACCGCCCGTCGCTGCCTGGCGATCGCCGACGCCGCCCTCGAGGACGACGGTGCCGCCGTCACCGGCGCCGAAGCCGACGCACGCCGCCAGGCCCTCACCGAGCTCGCCGCCGCGGCCCGCCGCGCCCTCGTCGCCGCCTGCGGACCGTTCACCCCGCAGTAGCCCGCACTCCGCAGCAACCGCTCTGCCCTCACCGGCTGGCTCCTCTCGAGTACCAACCCTCGATCGGTGGCCGGTACTTGGTCGAGTTACTGCCTACGCCACCCAACCGCCCCTCCGCACGCCCCGCTCCCCGCGTGGACGCGCGCCGACATCTGGACCGGCCGTCCACCTTTTGGCCCGCCTCGGATAGGTTTCTGTTCTGCGATGACTGGACAGCTTGAGCACGAGACGCCGCCGTTGGACCGACCCACCCTGCTGGTCACGTTGACCGGTACGGACCGGCCGGGGCTGACGTCGGCGGTGCTGTCGACGATCGCCGGCCGTGGGCTCGAGGTGATCGACGCCGAGCAGGTCGTGCTGCGAGGGCGCCTGGTGCTCGGCGTCCTGCTGTCGGCGCCGCGCGATCACAAGCAGCTGAAGAAGGAACTGAAGGAGCTGGCCGAGCAGCTCGACGTCGACATCGACGTCAAGAAAGGTGTCGGCGACAACGAACCGCGCCGCAAGGGCCGGACGCAGGTGACCGTGATCGGTTCGCCGCTGACCGCCGAGGGGTTCGCCGCGATCGCCGGGCGGATCGCGGACACGGGGGCGAACATCGACCGGATCAGCCGGATGGCGCGCTACCCGGTGACCGCGGTCGAGATCGCCGTGTCCGGTGCCGATACCGACGCGCTGCGGACGGTGCTCGCGCTCGAAGGCGTCCGGCAGGGGCTCGACGTCGCCGTACAGGCCGGCGGGCTGTACCGCCGGGCCAAGCGCCTGATCGTGATGGACGTCGACTCGACCCTGATCCAGGGCGAGGTGATCGAGATGCTCGCGGCGCACGCCGGCCGGGAGGCGGAGGTGGCCGCGGTCACCGAGCAGGCGATGCGTGGCGAGCTCGAGTTCGCCGAGTCGCTGCACCACCGGGTCGCGACGCTGGAAGGGCTGCCGGCCAGTGCGCTCGACGAGGTGTACGCCGCGATCCAGCTCGCGCCGGGCGCGCGGACGCTGGTCCGGACGCTGAAGCGGCTCGGGTACCAGTTCGCGATCGTCAGCGGCGGGTTCAGCCAGATCACCGACAAGATCGCCGCCGACCTCGGCATCGACTACGCCGCGGCCAACGAGCTGGAGATCGTCGACGGCAAGCTCACCGGCAAGGTCGTCGGCGAGATCGTCGACCGGCCCGGCAAGGCCGTCGCGCTGCGCCGGTTCGCCGAGTCGTCCCGGACCCCGTTGTCGCAGACGGTCGCGATCGGCGACGGCGCCAACGACCTCGACATGCTGGCCGCCGCGGGCCTCGGCGTCGCCTTCAACGCCAAGCCGGTCGTCCGCGCCGCGGCCGACACCCACCTGAGCGTGCCGTACCTGGACACGATCCTCTACCTCCTCGGCATCTCCCGCGAAGAGGTCGAAGCGGCCGACAGCCTCAGCTGAACCGGGGCGATGCTCAGGTGGTCTCCGGGCTGGCGATTCTCCCGGCGGACGGTGGGGTGAGCGTCAGCTTCTGGCCGAAGCGGCTGAACGTCGCCGTCACGTCGGCGCGGCCGGTCCTGCGGTCGTCCAGGGTGAAACGGAGCTGGACCGGCAGGCAGCGGGCGTCGACGGCGATCCGCACGGTAAGGGCCTCAGGCAACGAATCGGTGGCGCCGGCGGTCAGGTAGCCGTCCATCGCGCCGGCCGCGGTGGCGCGGGCCAGGTCGATGCTGACGACGTACTCCTGGGCCGGTACGCCGTCGACGGTGATCCGGTCGGCGCGCTGGAAGGTGGTCGCGTGCGCGGCGCCGCCGATCAGCGCGTGGACCTGGGCCGCCCGCAGCAGTTGCTTCCCCGAGCGCGACGACCGGCCGCCGTCCGCGAGCTCGGACCACGGGCGCGCTTTGTCGCCGGTGAGCGCCGCGTCCTTCAGGTAGACAGAGCTCCCGGTCTTGATCAGCTTCCGGCCGCCACCGGTCGCGATCAGCCCAGCGTGGTCGCCGCTGATCCTGAGATCGGCCGTGACCACTGCGACGTCGCCGGCGGTCGTCGTCCGGGAGACCATCCGGAACGTTCCCTTGGCGCTCAGCCGGCCGAGCAGCTCCGATGCGAGGTTCGCGGGCGACAGCTCGTTCGGCGCGGTCGCGGAGACCGACAGGCTCGGCGAGGCGGACGGCGTACCGACGGTCGATGCGTCGGCGGCTGGTCCGGCCGCCGGGTCCGAGCCACAGGCGGCCAATGCCAGGACCAGCACGGCGGTGACGGCGCCGGCCTTCGCGATACGCACAGCAAGAACTCCTCGAGGCGGGGATCGCGGACACGCCGACCCGGTTCGGTCACATGGTGACAGATCCGGCCCTCCTCGCAAACACGCTGTGACGTAGCACAAGCTGCCATTCCGTTTGCGAACCTCGTACGACGAAAGGCAGGATCGCGCGCATGCCCCCACTGCCCGACCGCTTCACCGCCCGCCCCGCGACGACCGCCGACGTACCGGCGATCCACGCGCTGGTCAGCGCCGCCGAGCGCGACGCCAACGGCGTGGCCGAGACCGGGGCCGACGGGATCGAGGCCGCGTTGACCCGGCCGGGGCTCGACGCGACCGTCGACAGCCTGGTCGTGCACGCCGACGACGGACGGCTCGCGGGCTGGGCCTGGATCAACCGAGGACGGCGCTCGCAGGTCGACGTCGACCCGGCCTTTCGCGGCCGCGGGGTCGGCAGCGCGCTGCTCGACTGGGTGGAGGCCCGCGCCGCCGAGGTCGGGACGGACTGGGTCTCGCAGACCGTCGACGACCAGGACCCGGCCGGTACCGAACTGCTGCGCTCGCGCGGCTACGAGCTCCTCGCGACGAACTGGCTGCTCGAGATGCCGACCACGGGCCTCGAGGTCGCGATCCCGGACGGTGTCACGATCCGGGCGTTCCGGCGCGGCGACGAGCGGGCGGCGTACCAGGTGATCCAGGACGCGTTCGACGACTGGCAGCCACGCCGCCACGCGTACGACGAGTGGGCGCGGATGAGCATCGAGCGCGCGAGCTTCGCGCCCGGGGTGTCGCCGCTCGCCTTCGCCGGCGGCGAACTGGTCGGCGCGGCGCTCAGCCTCGACCTCCCCGACTCCACCGACGGGTACGTCGAGCAGGTCGCCGTCCGGAAGGACCAGCGGGGTCGCGGTGTAGCGAAGGCGTTGCTCGCGACCGCCGCGCGGGCGATGCACGCCCAGGGCCGGACCCAGCTGACGCTGTGGACGCACTCCGGGACCGGCGCGCTGGCGATGTACGAGCGGCTGGGGATGACCGTGCGCCGCAGTACGACGGTGCTGCGCGGCCGGATCTGAGCCGCACCAGATCGTGACGAGCTGTTGACTCGCGGCGATGAGAGCGCTCCCATTGGCGTAACCCATTCAGGGAGGTCAAGATGCGTTCCCGCCCGAACCCACCGTCCCGCCCTCGCCTCAGGACCCTGCTCAGCGCGCTCGTCGTACCGGTTCTGGTCGCCGTCCCGCTGACGATCGCGGCCCAGGCCAGCGTTCCCCCACCCCCGGCCGGCTGGACCACGGTCTGGTCCGACGACTTCGACGGCCCGAGCGGCAGTCTGCCGTCGAGCACGAACTGGATCGTCGACACCGGTCACGGCTATCCCGGCGGCCCGGGCAACTGGGGCACCGGCGAGATCCAGAACTACACCGGCAACGCCGACAACCTGGCCCTCGACGGCACCGGCAACCTGCGGATCACCCCGCGCCGCGACGGCGCCGGCAACTGGACGTCGGCCCGGATCGAGACCCAGCGCGCGAACTTCAAGCCACCGTCCGGCGGCGTGCTGGCGATCGAGGGCCGGATCCAGATGCCCAACGTCACCGGCAACGCGGCGCTCGGCTACTGGCCGGCGTTCTGGGCGCTCGGCCAGCCGTACCGGGGCAACTACTGGAACTGGCCGGGCATCGGCGAGTTCGACATCATGGAGAACGTCAACGGGATCAACTCGGTCTGGGCCGTGCTGCACTGCGGCGTGAACCCCGGCGGCCCGTGCAACGAGACCACCGGCCTCGGCGCCAGCCGCGCGTGCCCCGGGTCGAGCTGCCAGTCGGCGTTCCACACCTACCGGTTCGAGTGGGACACCAGTACGACGCCCAACGCGTTCCGCTGGTACGTCGACGGGCAACAGTTCCACTCCGTCACCCAGGCGCAACTCCCGGCCGACACCTGGGCGAGCATGACCTCGCACGCGGGCTACTTCATCCTGCTGAACGTCGCCATGGGCGGCGCGTTCCCCGACGCGCTGAACGGCCCGACCCCACGCGCCGAGACCGTCCCCGGCCACCCGATGATCGTCGACTACGTCGCCGTCTCCACCAAGGGCGGCGGCACCACTCCCCCGACCACACCACCCACGACGCCGCCTCCTGGTGGGAGCGGCGCGTACGGGCCCCTGCAGGCCGAGGCGTTCGGGCAGCAAGCGGGGGTGGCCACTGAGACGACCAGCGACTCCGGCGGAGGCCAGAACCTCAGCCAGGTCGGCAACGGCGACTGGGCCCGGTACAGCGCCATCGACTTCGGCAGTACGCCGGCCAAGCAGTTCGTCGCACGAGTCGCGTCAGGCGCCGGCGGCGGCGTCAGCGGGCTGGTCGAAGTCCGCCTGGACAGCAGATCGAACGCCCCGATCGGCAGCTTCGCGATCGGCAACACCGGCGGCTGGCAGAGCTGGCGGACCGTGCCGGCCAACATCTCCAACGTCACCGGCGTGCACGACGTCTACCTGACCTTCACGAGTGGTCAGCCGGCCGACTTCGTCAACGTCAACTGGTTCACCTTCGGCCACTAGAACGCAGCGAAACCGCGGCCGGGTGGCCGGCCGCGGCTTCGTCGTACGGGAGGTCAGGCGATCTCGGCCGCTGCCGGGGCGGTGATTGTCACCGGCTCGCCGAACTTGCCGAAGGTGCCGCTCACCTTGGCGCCGTCGGCCTCGTAGGCGAAGGTCCGCGGCAGCGAGTCGGCGTCCACCGTGACCTCGACCGGCAGCTCGACGAGGCCGGACTGGGCCGCCGTCTCCGACGTCAGGTACTGCCCGAACGCCTTCGCCTGGGTCGCCTTCAGCACGTTCACGGTCATCGTGTACTTCGCCGTCGCGACCCCGTCGACCGGCTCACCGGCAGCGTGCTCGAACTTCGTCGCGTACGGCGAGGTGGACACCACCCGGTACTGGTCCAGCTGCGCGCCGAGCAGCTGCAGCATCGCGCCGGCCAGGATCGTCGTCGGCTCCTTGCCGGCGGCGTTCTGGCCCGTCGGGTCGTACTTCACCCACGGCTTCTTCGGGTCGCTGGTCAGCTGGCCGCCCTTGCCGTACAGCGTGCCGCCGACCCGGACCAAGGTGCTCTCCTGGGCGTTCCCCTGCGCGTCGGCGGTCGCACCGGACATCCGGACGTTCGTGGTGAACGTGGCCGGGCCGTCCGCGTCCGTCGTCGTGGTCACGACCTGGAACGTCTTCTTCGCCGCCAGCGCCGCCTGGACCTTGGCCGAGAAGTCGGCCTGGCTCAGCGGCGCGACCTTGCTGTCCGCGGCCACCGGCGTACCGGAGTCGTCGGAGCCGCCACAGCCGGCCGCCGTGAGCAGTGCACCGGCCAGAATTAACGCCGTCATCAATTTCTTCACTCGCGGGAGGATGCCACATCCCATCGCCGTCCCTCGCATCTGACGGGGTGACCACCGTGGATGTCACGCAGCTGAATCCCGAAGAACCGCCGACCGAGGTGTGATGTCGGCGATCTGACTGCCGAGGTCTCAGACTTCGGTCGATCGCGTCGCTTCGCCAGAATGGATGACTTCGCCGATGGCCCCCGCAACCAGTTCCGGCTCATCGTTCTGCACATAGTGTCCGCCCACCTGGGCGATCACTCGCTTGCCTCCGAGGACGGCGGCAAGTTCGCTGTGCGTACGCTGCCAGCGCTCGTCTAACGCTTCGAGCGTGAAGGGCTTCCAGAGATGCGGAGTCTTCGAGTCGAGCCATCTGCCAACCCGACTACTGACAACAACGCTCGGGGCGCCGAGGTGCCGTTGGCTCGCTATGGCCTCCTCGGCGCCGAGCTTCACGTCGAACGAGGCGTGGTCTTCGCGGTCGCCGTCCGCCACCACAAGCTTTGGCATCTCGGTATCCAGCCAGAGCCGGACGTCGCTCGGGTCAACGAGCACCAACCCGGCGAGCGTGTCCGACCAGCGCGCCGCGAACACCTGGGCGATGACTGCTCCGATTGAGTGTCCGACGAGGATGTACGGGCCCGGAATACCGGTCGCGTCCAACAACCGGCGAAGCTCGTCAGCAGCGGCGCCGAAAGAACGCGGGGTCGGATCTGGCAAAGCCTCACTCGCCCCGACGCCGGCGCGGGCGTAGGTCACCAGCCTGGCCGGGCCGGTGAGGGCTGCGATCGTGGCGACCCACGCCTCACCGGCATCACCTGATCCGGAGCTGAAGACCACGGTGGGCGTGCCATCACCGGTAATCTCTGCTGCCAGCTTGTAACCGCCAACATCGAAATGGGTAGCCGCCATGGGGTCGATCGTACGGCAAAAGCCGCTACGATGCATGAGACTGCATAGCCGTACCGACTCGTGAGGAGGGGTAGAGCGTGACTGTGACACCCCTCGAGCAGCGGAAGCGACTCGGTCAGGAACTACGGCGGCTACGCAGTTTGGCCGGGCTCAGCGGTGACCAACTAGCGACGCGAGTCGGCATCTCCCAGGCGAAGGTCTCGCGCATCGAAACCAACGTGACGGCACGTCCGGCCATGGATGTCATCGCACGTTGGCTCGACGCAGTCGACGCGACGACAGAGGAACGCGAGCGGGTGATGCTGCTTGCTGAGGCGGTAGTCACCGACATCAGCAGCTGGCAAGCGATACACCGTGGCAGCCTTGAAGATCGCCAGCGGCAACTGCTCGAGCTCGACGAGTTGGCCAGTCAGATTCGCCATTTCCAGCCCTTCCTCGTACCTGGCCCGTTTCAAACGGCTGAGTACGCCCATGCCGTCATCGAGTCGGCCCGGTTCTCGGCCGGCACCGATGTCGACGCAGCCGTGGCCATGCGCATGAAGCGTGGTGCGCGGCTTCGTGATCACCAAGACGGTCCGCAGTACCACGTCGTGGTGACTGAGGCCGCCGCCTGCTGGGTTCCTAAAGGCAACACGTCCTTGAGGAGAGCCCAGCTCGAACACCTGATCCTCTGCGCGAACGCGCCACGGATCACCTTGCAAGTCATCCTCAACGACGCCCCGATGGAAATGTCACCGATGAGCGGCTTCGTCTGGGTGACCTACAGCGACCCGGCACAAGAATCCGTCGTGCGCGTTGAGACACCGTCCGTCGGCCTGGCGCTCGGTGGCAGTGATGACCTCGCCACCTACGCCATCGTCTGGGACCGAATGCTCCGTGCAGCCATGTCTCCCGACGAATCGGCGGATTGGCTCGCGGTGAGCGCACACAACGCCTCGTAGTCGAAATACCTACCGATTGGAGCACTGCCGATGATGTCACCGAACCGTCCTGAGCTGACCGCTTTCACCAACTGGCACAAGGCAACCGTCAGCGCCGACGACAACGCCTGCGTTGAGGTCGCCACCGATGCGACTGGTTGGACCGCCGTTCGCGACTCAACCGACCCGACTGGGCCGGTATTGATGTTCACTCCCAAGGAGTGGAGCGCGTTCCTCGACGGCGCCCGCAAGGGCGAGTTCAACCTGTAGGTCCCCGCAATGGAAGACGCGCCTGCTCCGGCTCGGAAACGCCCCGCATTCTCGGTGCGGCTACGAGCCGTCGTCGCCGCGGCTTCCCTGTCATCCATAGGTGACGGCGCATGGACGGCAGCAGTGCCTCTCGCGGCTGCTGCCGTCACGCGCGACCCCGTAGCGATCAGTCTGGTGTCCGCTGCCGCACTCCTTCCGTGGCTCTTGGTCTCGCCATTCGCCGGCGCCTTGGTCGACCGCTGGCCACACCGGACGACGCTGGTCACTGCAGACTTGGCACGCGGCATTGCTGTAGGTCTCATCGCCACGCTGATGCTGCTCGACACCATCAGCGTTCCGGTCCTTGCAATCGGAGCCTTCGTCGTCATGGCCGGCGCGGTCTTCCACGGGGCTGCGGCCCAGTCAACCGTTGCTGACCTGACGGATCACGATCCCGACCTGCGCAATCGGGTCAATGGGGCCGTGTCGACCGCGGAGACCACAGGCGCTTCTCTGGTCGGCCCACCCGTGGGTTCAGCCGTTTTTGTGTTGGCACCCTGGCTCCCGTTCCTGGCGGACGCGATCTCCTTCATCGTCTCGGCCGCTCTCTTGAGAACAGTGCCGAAGCGGCGACCAGCGCCCGAGAATGAGTCGGCCCAGCCAGGCGAATCGCTCCGCACCGCAATCTGGTCGGGCATGCAGTGGCTGGCACGACACCGAGAGCTGCGAACGCTGGCGCTACTGACCGGCGCGGCCAACTTCACGACGACGATGGTCTACGCGCTCCTAGTCCTCTATGCCACGAACGATGACGGGCTCGGCCTGCATGACCGGGAGTTCGGCTTCCTCATCGCCGCCCTCGCGATCGGTGGCATCGCCGGCGGGCCGCTGGCTCCACGCCTATTAAGTCGCCTTTCCTTTCAACGCGCCGTCGTCATCGCCCTGGCGATGCGAACACTGCTCTGGCCGATCCTCGCCCTGACCTCATCCGCGATCGTGGCTGGCGCCTGCCTGGCGATTGCCGGTCTGGCATCGTCAGTCGTCACCGTTTCGGTGATTTCCGCCCGCCAGCACTTCACCCCACGCGAGATGCTCGGCCGCGTCGTGACGACGTTCCGCACGCTCGGCAACGGCGCCGGCCCACTCGGAGCACTGGTCGGCGGCTTGATCGCAAGCCAGTGGGACATTGCCACCGCCTTCTGGACCGCCGGAGTTCTGATGGCCTGCTGCCTCCTGCTGGCCAGCCGCACCATCCTTCGCCGCCGCTGAGGCCGGCGCAACCAACCGCTACTTGCAGATGACTGAATGAAACTGCATACTCGATTCTGCTATGCAGTTTCATTCACCCATCATCGCGGTCGTTCACTCCGCGAGCTGAACCAGAGGAGCTGACCGATCATGTGGGTGCCCGTCATCACCGCCGTCCTTCTCAGCATCACGTCTTGCGACGTTGCCCAGGAGGTGCAGGGCGAATGACCACGCTCGCGGAGATGCCCCTCCCTACCGATCGCCGAGTCTGCGTCTGGTTCGGCAAGCACCTGATCGCGGACTACACCAACGCTCCGGATGCCGCAGCCGGGTACGAGGAGGCCATGCGTTCCCGTTTCCCCAGCCTGCGCGTGACCAACGAGCCGGCGGCGGTGACGCGCGATGCTGAACTGTCGTGACCGCCTCCCGTTGGCGCTCATGGCGCGCCGCGGTCTGGAAACGCCTCAACGATCTGTTTCGCCGCTGGCGGGACGAGGAATGAGCTCCACTCCCGACCTCGACGATGACCTGTTCGACGATCTGACGCGACCGCTGTTGGTCGGCTACATCCGCCGCGGCCTGTTGAGCAGCGAAGACGAGATCGCTGAGCTTGAGAACGAGATGGCGCTCTTCGCCCGGCTCGAGGGCTACTCGATGGGCTACACCTACATCGAGTACTCCGACCGGACCTTCGCTGCGCTCGAAGCGCTCGTGGAGTTCATCAGGAGCCAGGAAGACGTCGCGGTGGTCATCCCGAGTCCCCTGCATTTCCTGAGCGCGGCTGGCCCGCTCAATCTGCGGGTTGCCTTCGAGCAGGCCACCGGCGCCCGAGTCCACCTGCTCGCCTCATGACCGGCGGAATCGGCAGCGGTCCCTCCTCAAGCCGCCGTCTCGCGGAGTGATCGCCCGTGAGCTGCCGATTCCATCACTAAGCGGTCCCTGTCTGAGGCCTCCTCCCGAGACCCCGGGCCCCCTGTCTCGGGCAGGGACCTTCAAACCGGCTGGCGCGGTACTGCGAGCGAGGCTGACCCGTGCCAGCCGTTCCAACCTCCCACTAGAGGTGTTGACGCGCCTGGGAGTGGCCGCGCCGTCCTGTCCGGTCGCCGAGTCCCGGGGACGGCGCGGCCTGTCTGACCGCCGCCCGAACTGTCAGAGAAGCGAGGTAGTCACATGTCGCAGGTCCAGCAGCTCCAGATGCAACTCCACCAGATCGCCAACGAAGCCAAGCAAGCCGCGGGCGGTTTGGCCGGCTTCAAGCAGCGCTTCACCCAGCACAGCACCCAGGTAGAGGCCCTGATCGCCGGCACTGCCACCGGCGTGGACCGCGACATCGCCCAGATCCTCGATGCCGCCAGCAAGGCAGTGGATCAGGCCGTGGAGTCGCTGCACATCGCCTCGAACGGGTGCACCAGCTACGCCAACCAGCTCTAGGTCGCACTCGTGCTGTCCGAGCTCCAACGCGTAGCGCAGGGACTCGTTGACAGTCTCAACGAGATTCCGCGGGTCATCGCCGCGCTCGACACCCGGGCCCGTATCTGCCGCGACCACGCCGCGATCGTCATGCAGTTGTCCGGCGGCAGTGCCACCATGGCCGCGCAGCAGCTCGACGCTGCTGCGCGGGCCTGCGAGGGCGCTGCTCATTACCTCTCTCTGGCGCCACCAAAGGCTCACGGCTGGGCGCAGCAGATGGTCGACGGGATTCGTACCGCTGGGCCTACCGGTGACGGCGCCGCCCGTCGACCGGATGCGCCGGGCGGGAGCATGCCGCCCGCGGATCGCCGGCCGGACGACGACCAGGCCGAGCCGGAAGGGGGCAAATTAGGCAAGGCCGCGGGGTCCGGCGATGAGGCGAGCCCGGAGGATGAACCGTCAACGTTGGGAACCAGTGACGAGGAAGCCTGGCGGCTGTTTGGGAAGTTGCCGGTTCGAGACGAGTCGAAGCCGGTTCGTCAGAAGACCCGCGGCATCTGGCGAGACGACGACGGCACCGAACAGCCGCTCATCAGTGGGCAGCTAGCGAGCGAGGGAGAAGGCGATGATCCGTACTACCAGCAAGTCAAGGCGTTCATGCGGCAGCGTCGAATTGGCCGGCAGGATGGCGAGCCGATGGTTGCCTCGCATGTCGAGTCGAAGTTCGCCATGTTCATGCGTGAGCGTGGACTTACACGGGCCACGATCGCAGTGAACAAGCTGCCTTGTACCGGTGACTTGAGTTGTGACGACCTGCTGCCCCAGTTCCTGCCGGCGGGCGGTACCTTGACCGTCTTCGGTCCGGCAGGATTCAAGAAGACGTATCGCGGTCTCGACGAGAATGGACACCTGAGATGACGAACACCGTGCGCGCGTTCTACAAGAACGGCGAGGACCCCGTACTGATCGACACCCCGGACGACGTCGACACGCTGATTGACGCTGTTCTGGCCGAGCCGTTCGAGAACTCCGTCATCGCGCTCTACAGCACCGCTCGTCCCCTGATGGAGTCCGGTGTGCCCGACCACGAGTTGCGCATAGCAATCTACGCCGAGGGGAAGGTCGGGGGTGCCCGCTACGCCGGCGACGACGGCAGGGATGAGGGCAGTTGGTACGTGCCTGGGCAGGTCAGCCAGCGCGAGGAAGTGTTCTACTACTACCAGGGGCATGACCAGGGTTGGCCGCAGAACTCCGAGATCACCCTTGAGCACGTGCGCCAAGCCGTACGCGAGTTCGTAGAAGGCAGCGGGGCTCGGCCAGCGGGCTTCGAGTGGGCCGAATGGCCGGAAGGCGTCGCTTGAGCCTTGCCCGTGGCGGCGAGTTATCCACAGATCGTCGAGCCTCCCTTGATGGTGCGCCGTCAGATCGGCCGCAAAGAGGTTCGCGGGGGCTGTAAGAAGTTCGGTGTAATTCACCGACGGACGTGTCGCCGCCAAGGATAAGGACGTTCAGATCACAGTCGCATGGCCGCCCGGCGCGACTAGAGACTAACTCCACACAGCACCTGCAGTGACACAAGTCACGACCTCCTCAGCTTTAAAAGCCAACGGCAACCACTACTCTGTTCTTCTCTCTGTTCTTCTCTCTGTTCTTCTCTCTGTTCTTCTCTCTGTTCTTCTCTCTGTTCTTCTCTCTGTTCTTCTCTCTGTTCTTCTCTCTGTTCTTCTCTCTGTTCTTCTCTCTGTTCTTCTCTCTGTTCTTCTCTCTGTTCTTCTCTCTGTTCTTCTCTCTGTTCTTCTCTCTGTTCTTCTCTCCCCGTGGTGCTCCCTCCCGTGCCGTGACCTATTCTTCGGCTATGTCTCAACAGGTGGTGAGCAGCGGGCCGGGTGCTCTCTTCGCGATCGGCGGAGCCGAGGACAAGCTGAAGAAGCGGATGGTGCTGCAGGAGTTCGTCGAGGCGGCCGGTGGGCCGAAGGCGCGGATCGTGGTGGTGCCCACGGCGTCCGCGCTCGGGCCGGACGTCACGGACGTGTACTCCGCGCTGTTCGCCGCGCTCGGTGCGGCCAGCGTGGTCGGGGTCCGCCCCGAGAACCGCGAGGACGCCGACGACCCGGCGTTCATCGAGCCGCTGAACGAGGCGACCGGCATCTTCATGACCGGCGGCAACCAGCTCAAGCTCAGCGGCGTGGTCACCGGTACGGCGTTCGGCCGGGCCGTCACCGCCGCCCACCGCCGCGGCGCCGCCGTCGGCGGTACGTCGGCCGGCGCGAGCATCCTGGCCGAGCACATGATCGCGTTCGGCCGTTCCGGCGCGACTCCCCGGCAGCGGATGAGCCAGCTCGCCGGCGGGCTCGGCCTGGTCCAGGGCGCGATCGTCGACCAGCACTTCGCCCAGCGGAACCGGTACGGCCGGCTCCTGTCGCTGGTCGCCCAGTCCCCCGGGCTGCTCGGGATCGGCGTCGACGAGGACACGGCGGCCGTCGTCCGGGGGTCTCATCTGGAGGTCGTCGGCCGGGGCGCCGTGACGATCTTCGACGGCAGCCGGATCACCTCCAACGCGCACTACGCCAAGCGGTCCGAGGCGATCCTGGCCTCGGGCGTCGTCCTGCACGTGCTGCCGGCGACCTCGACGTTCGACCTGCGGTCGCGCACGCTGCTGTCGTACGGTCCGCAGCCGCCGGCCGAGGAGCTGGCCGAGATCGAGCAGGCCGAGGCCGACCTGCGCAAGCTGGCCCGCGACATCGCGGCCGAAGGGGTGTCCCCGCAGTACTACGCCGAGCAGAAGCGCCGTGCCGGCAAGCGGGTCGCGCGGCGGGTGTCGTCGGCGACGGAGTCCAGACCGGAGGCGACCGAGCCTCTGAGCGCGGGCGCCGAACTCAGCCGACCAGACACCGATCCGCAACCAGACAGTGGGACGACGTTATGACCGAAACCGCCCCCCAGCGCCGTAAGACCGCCGACCCGCAGGGCTCGCCGAGCCCGGACCTGAAGATCATCGAGACCCGGGTCTACCGCGGCCCGAACGTCTGGAGCTACGAGCCGGCCATCCACCTGGTGGTCGACCTGGGGTCGCTGGAGGACTGGCCGTCCGACACCATCGAAGGCTTCACCGAGCAGTTGCTCGCCGACCTGCCCCGGCTCGATCAGCACCACTGCTCGCGCGGCCGGCGCGGCGGGTTCATCGAGCGGCTGCAGGAGGGCACCTGGCTCGGCCACATCGCCGAGCACGTCGCGCTGCAGCTGCAGCAGGAGGCCGGCCACGACATGCGGCGCGGCAAGACCCGCCAGGTCAAGGGCATCACCGGCCGGTACAACATCGTCTACTCGTACGCCGACGAGGCGGTCGGCCTGGCCGCCGCCGAGCTGGCCGTCCGGTTCGTCAACCACCTGGTCCAGCCCGATCCCGGCTTCGAGTTCACCACCGAGCTCGAGCGGTTCATCAAGCAGGCCGAGCGGACCGCGTTCGGCCCGTCCACGCAGGCGATCGTCGACGAGGCGACCTCGCGCGACATCCCGTGGATCCGGCTGAACAAGGCCAGCCTGGTCCAGCTCGGCCAGGGCGTGCACGCGAAGCGGATCCGGGCCACCATGACGTCGGAGACCGGTTCGATCGCGGTCGACGTAGCCAGCGACAAGGACCTGACCACGCGCCTGCTGGCCTCGGCCGGCCTGCCGGTGCCCCGGTCGGACTCGGTCCGGACGGTCGAGGACGCCGTGTCGGTGGCGAACAAGATCGGCTACCCGGTGGTCTGCAAGCCGCTCGACGGCAACCACGGCCGCGGGGTCTGCCTGAACCTCGCCGACGCGGACGCGGTGCGCGAGGCGTTCCCGATCGCGCAGGACCAGTCCCGGCGCGGCTGGGTGATCGTGGAGAACTTCGTCACCGGCCGCGACTACCGCTGCCTGATCATCAACGGCCGGATGGAGGCGATCGCCGAGCGGGTCCCCGCGCACGTGGTCGGCGACGGCGTGCACACGGTGGCCGAGCTGGTCGAGATCACCAACGCCGACCCGCGCCGCGGCGTCGGGCACGAGAAGATCCTGACCCGGATCACCGTGAACGCCGCCGCCCGCGACCTGGTCCGCAGCCAGGGCTTCGCGCTGGACGACGTACCGCCCGAGGACGTGACGGTGAAGCTCACGCTGACCGGCAACATGTCCACCGGCGGGATCTCGATCGACCGTACCTACGAGGCGCACCCGGAGAACGTGGAGATCGCCGAGGAGGCGGCCCGGATGATCGGGCTGGACATCGCCGGTATCGACTTCATCTGCCCCGACATCACCCAGCCGGTCCGCGAGACCGGCGGCGCGATCTGCGAGGTGAACGCCGCGCCGGGCTTCCGGATGCACACCAACCCGACGATCGGCGAGCCGCAGTACATCGCCAAGCCGGTGGTCGACATGCTGTTCCCGCCCGGGGCGACCAGCCGGATCCCGATCGTCGCGGTGACCGGGACCAACGGCAAGACCACCACCTCGCGGATGATCAGCCACGTCTTCAAGGGGATGGGCCGCAAGGTCGGCATGACCTCGACCGACGGCGTCGTGATCGACGAGCGGCTGGTGATCCGGTCCGACGCGTCCGGCCCGAAGTCGGCCCGGATGGTGCTGCAGAACCCGCGGGTCGACTTCGCGGTCTTCGAGGTCGCCCGCGGCGGCATCCTGCGCGAGGGCCTCGGCTACGAGCGCAACGACGTGGCCGTCGTCCTGAACATCCAGCCCGACCACCTCGGGCTGCGCGGCGTCGACACGCTGGAGCAGCTGGCCGACGTGAAGGCCGTGCTGGTCGAGGCGGTGCCGCGGACGGGCTTCGCCGTCCTGAACGCCGACGACCCGCTGGTGCGGAAGATGCGTCGCAAGTGCTCCGGCCAGGTGGTCTGGTTCAGCATGGCCGAGGCCGGCAGCGAGGTGCGCGAGTACATCGAGGGGCACTGCCGGCGCGGTGGCCGCGCGGTCGTGCTGGAGCGGTCCGAGCTGGGCGACATGATCATCATGAAGCACGGCCGGCGCTCGATGCAGCTGGCCTGGACACACTTGCTGCCGGCAACGTTCGGCGGCCGGGCGATGATGAACGTGCAGAACGTGATGGCGGCCGCCGCGGCGGCGTTCGCGGCCGGCGCGCCGCTGCACGACATCCGGCAGGGTCTGCGCACGTTCAGTACGTCGTACTACCTGTCGCCGGGCCGGCTGAACGAGATCGAGGTCGACGGCCGGCACGTGATCGTCGACTACTGCCACAACGCGCCGGCGATGCGGATGCTCGGCGACTTCGTCGACCGGATCGGCGAGAGCCTCGGCGCGTCGTCGGAGCTCGCGCGGCCGTCGCGGATCGGTGTGATCGCGACCGCGGGCGACCGGCGCGACGACGACATGCGCGAGCTCGGCGAGGTCGCGGCGCAGCACTTCGACCAGCTGATCGTCCGTGAGGACACCCGGTTGCGCGGCCGTCAGCGCGGCGAGTCGGCCGAGCTGATCATCGAGGGCGTCCGGTCCGCGATGGCCGCCGGTGCGCGGTGCCGCTCGGTGGAGCTGGTGCTGGAGGAGCTCGACGCCGTACGGCACGCGCTGGGCCGGTCCAACCGGGGTGACCTGGTCGTGCTCTGTGTCGACCAGCACCAGTCGGTGCTCGCCGAGCTGGAGTCGGTGTCGCACCTGGCCCAGGCCGGCGCGCGGTCCGGCGATGAAGGCGGCGACCCCGACTTCGTCCGGCCGGACGAGGAAGGTGACCAAGAACAACCATGAGTTGGGGAACTCGGGTCGGGTGACCCTCGTTGGCCTGTGCGTGAAGAAGAAGTTGCTGATGGCCTGCGTTGTCGTTGCCCTCCCCCTCCTGGTGTCGTCGTGCGGTTCCGGCGACCAGGCCGCGGCCGCGGACACCGCGCCGTCGGTCAGTACGCCGGGCGTGCTGGTCGAGGACGCCTGGGTGCGGACCACGGCCGGCACCAAGGACACCACGATGACGGCGGCGTTCATGGCACTGACCAACCCGGGCAGTACCGAGATCAAGTTGACCTCGGCAACCTCTCCGGTGGCCGGCACCGTGCAGCTGCACGAGATGACGACGAAGGACGGCAAGATGGTGATGCAGGAGAAGGCCGGCGGCATCGTCGTACCGGCCGGCTCGCACGCCCACCTCGTGCCGAGCGGCGACCACGTGATGCTGATGGACCTCAAGCAACCGCTGAAGCCCGGTGACGAGGTGCCGCTGACGCTGAAGTTCTCCGACGGCAGCAGCCACGACCTGACCGTCCCGGTGAAGAACTTCACCGAGGAGGAAGAGCACTACCACCCCTCCGAGACCCCGACGCCCGCCTCTTGACCTCCCCGGACTCGCGGCCCTCACGCCGGCAGCTCCTCGCGTACGCCGGAGTCGCCGCCGCGGGGGCCGCCGCGTCCGGCACGGCAGTTGCTCTTAGCAACAGTCCCGCGCCGGCCGAGGCCGTGCCGTCGCGCGATCTCAGCCCGTACGGCGACCACCAACCGGCGATCAGCGCGCCGTCGCCGAAGCACGCCGAACTCGTCGCGCTGAACCTGCTCGGCAGCACCGACCGGGCCGCGCTCGGCCGGCTGATGCGGCTGTGGAGCACGGACATCGTCGCGCTGACCGAAGGCCGGCCGACACCCGGTGACACGGCGCCGGAGCTGGCCGTTCCGAACGCGGCGCTGACCGTGACGGTCGGGTTCGGGCCGCGGGTGTTCACGCGGCCCGGGCTCACGGCGTACAAGCCGCGCGGGCTGGACGAGCTGCCGGTGATGCGGCACGACCGGTTGCTGCCGACGTGGTCCGGTGGCGACCTGCTGATCCAGGTCGGGGCCGACGACCCGGTCAGCGTCGTGCACGCCGTACGGCGGCTGGTTGCGGACGCGGCGCCGTTCGCGAAGCCGGTGTGGCGGCAGACCGGCTTCTGGAACGGGACGGGCCCGGACGGCAAGCCGGTGACCGGGCGGAACCTGTTCGGCCAGGTCGACGGGACCGGGAACCCGGCGGTCGGGACGCCGGAGTTCGACGCGACGGTGTGGGCCGACGGGCCGGAGTGGTTCCGCGGCGGTACGACGCTCGTCGTACGGCGGATCCGGATGAACCTCGACACCTGGGACGAGCTGACCCGCTCCGAGCAGGAGCGCGCGGTCGGGCGGAAGCTCGCGACCGGTGCGCCGGTGACCGGCACGACCGAGCACGACGAGCTCGACCTGCAGGCACGGGACGCCGACGGGCGGCTGATGATCGCCGAGAACGCGCACTCGCGGCTGTCCCACCACAGCACCAACGACGGGCGCCGGATCTTTCGCAAGGGCCTGAACTACGTGCAGGACACCGGCGCGAGCCGCGAGAGCGGGCTGATCTTCCTCAGCTACCAGGCCGACGTGGCCGGGCAGTTCCTCCCGCTGCTGGCCCGGCTGGACGCCGCCGACGCGCTGAACGAGTGGACGACGACGATCGGCTCAGCCGTCTTCGCGATCCCTCCCGGATGGCACGAAGACGGCTGGCTCGCCCGCGACCTGCTCGTCTGAACCGCCCTCCTCCGCGGTGGCGCGGTTGTAGCGGGCCAGGAGCCTGCGCTCGGGCTCGTGCTGGTCGATCCAGTCGAGGTCGTCGGAGAGGACGGCGTCGTTGGTGCGGTCGGCGTACGGGTCGAGCGGGGGCGGCGGCGGAGGCAGCGCGCGGAGCTTGAGGGCGGTCATCGGGATCGCCAGGAGGACGGCGAGTACGAGCCAGGGCCAGTAGTTGGTCAGGAGGGGCTCGAAGGACTGGAAGAAGCCGTCGGTGCCGGCGTCGGCGATCTCGTCGGCCGGCCGGCCCGCCGCGGAGGCGACCGCCCGGACGCCGTCGACGATCGCGAACGAGAGCAGGTACGTCGCGATCAGCGCCGGCCAGAAGTACGCCGAGCGCCAGCCGCGCCGCCAGCAGGAGACGTACAGCACGATCGCCAGGCCGACGGCGACGAGCAGGCCGTTGAGCTGCCAGGTCCAGCGGAAGTCGTCGGCGAGATCCGCGGCGGGGCGGGCGGCGTACCAGGCCAGCGGCAGCGCCAAGGCGAACGCGGCGACCACCGAGCTTCGGGTGCCGAGGGCACCGAAGAGGGCGCCGACGGCACTTGCCGCAAGCAACGTGATCAGCAGCTCGCGCGCGGACAGCGTGTGTCCGCTGAGCCACCACGTGCCTGCGGCAACCACCAGGACCAGCGGTACGGCGTACCGGACGCGGCCGAGCAGGAACCCGGCCGCAACTCCCCCGGCGAAACCACCGAGCACGAGCAGGTCGACCCGGCCGTTCGAGGCCGAGACGAACGTCGTCGCCGCGTCGGGCAGTCCGGCCAGGTAGCTCGGGGCGAACCCCGCCAGGAACCAGCCGATCACCGCCGCTGGGACGGCCCACAGGTAGCGCATGAAACCCCGATTTCGCCCCCGACCCGGGGGCCGGGGTTCAGTGCTGGGCTCGCTCGACCTTGCTCTTCAAGGTCTCCGGTGTGTCGACGGTAGCTCCCTCGGACCGCAACCAGGCGTCAAGACTCGCCCGATCCTGCAGAGACATCACCGCGACGACATCGCCGGGTCCGGCCTCGGCGACCAGCGCCTTGGCCGCGTCCAGCTCGGTCGGGAACGACGGGACGTCGTCGACGCCGACCGAGCTCGTGCCCTCCCGGAACACCGCGTCCAGCTCCGACGGCGGCCGGCCGCGCAGGTACTGGTCCTTGTGCCCGATCACCACGCGGTCGGCGCCGCGGGCCCCGATCGCGCCCATCGCGGTGACCATCTCGTCGGACCGGTCCCCCGGCGAGCCCAGTGCGAGCAGCAACCGGCTGCCTTCGGCCCGGACTCCGTTCATGATCTCCAGCAGCGCTTCGAGCCCGGCCTCGTTGTGGGCCAGGTCGATCACCACGGTGAAGTCCCGGATCGAGTACATGTTCATCCGGCCGGGGTTGTTCTCGTTCGGCGAGAAGCTGGTCAGGCCCTCGACCACCGCCGCCTTGGGCAGCCCGAGCCCGAGCGCCGCCGAGGTCGCGGCGAGCGCGTTCTCGACGTTGTAGTGGGACAGCCCGGACAGCGTCATCGGGATGTCGGTCACCTTCAGCAGCGCCTCGGCGTCACTGGCGTTGTCCAGCACCGTGACGAATCCGTCCAGGACGGTGGTCGCCCGGCCGCCCTCCTCCAGCACCGTCCGGATCGACGGCGAGTCGGCGTCGCGGGAGAACACCCAGCACTTGGCCGGCGAGTCCAGCCGCATCGCGAACGTGCGCGGGTCGTCGCCGTTGACCACGCACCAGCCCCGCGGGCGGGTGATCTTGGTGATCACCGCCTTCACCTCGGCGAGCTGGTCGACGGTGTCGATGCCGCCCAGTCCGAGGTGGTCCGCGCTCACGTTGGTGACGACGGAGACGTCGTTCGACGCGACCCCGATGCCACGCCGCAGGATGCCGCCGCGGGCGGTCTCGGTGACCGCGAGCTGGATCCCCGGCTGGGACAGCACGCGGCCGGCGCCGCTGGGGCCGGAGAAGTCGCCGTACTCGACCAGTTCGCCGTCGAAGTACACGCCGTCGGTGCTCGACCAGCCGACGTGCAGCCCGGCCGCGCGGCCGATGTGCGCGATCATCCGCGAGGTGGTGGTCTTGCCGTTCGTCCCGGTCACCGCGACCACCGGGACCTTCGGGCGCAGCGTCGTCGGCGGGTTGCCCGGCGGTTCGTTGCGGACCCGGTCGCCGACCGCCGTGACCAGCGTGGTCAGCTCGGCCTCGTCGGTGCCGAAGGCATCGATCACCTCGACGATCGCCTGGCCCAGCGCGCGGGCGCGCTGCTCGTGCGCCCACGGGAACGCGACCACCAGCCGCCGGACGTCGGCCTCCGGGCGCACCCGGACGCCGATCCGGCCGATCCCGGCCTCGCGGGCGATCCGGCGGACGATGTGCCCGACCACGCGGATCGCGAACCGCTGCCGGAACCCCGACCCGATCCGGCCCGGCCGCGTCGTGCCGAGCCCGAGCGCCGAGGCGTAGGACTTGGCCGTCGGCGCGGGCGCGTCGATCAGTGCGGACAGGTCGAGGGTCAGCTTGACCGCGGCCCGGCTGAAGTAGAGGTTGGCTCCGTCCAGGACGCGGAGCTCTACCTGGGAAGTCACTGGAGACACCTCAAGCACCCATCGCGTGGTAGCCGCCGTCGACGTGGATGATCTCGCCGGTGGTGGAGGGGAAGAAGTCGCTGAGCAGGCCGACGATGGTCTTGCCGGTCGGCTCGAGGTCGGACGGGTCCCAGCCCAGCGGGGCCCGGTCGAGCCAGGGGTCCTCGAACTTCTCGAAACCCGGGATCGCCTTCGCGGCCAGCGTTTTCAGCGGGCCGGCCGAGACCAGGTTGCACCGGATGCCCAGGGCACCCAAGTCGCGGGCCAGGTAGCGGGAGGTCGACTCCAGCGCGGCCTTGGCCACCCCCATCCAGTCGTACCCCGGCCAGGCCACGGTCGCGTCGAAGGTCAGCCCGACGACGCTGCTGCCGCGGCTCATCAGCGGCGCGCACGTCACCGCCAGCGCCTTCAGGCTGTACGCCGACACGTGCACCGCGCGGGACACGTCGTCCCACGGGCCGTCCAGGAACTTGCCGCCGAGGATCGTCTCCGGGTTGCCGTACGCGATCGAGTGCACGACGCCGTCCAGGCCGTCGACGTGCTCCCGGATCAGGTCCGGCAGCGCGGCCAGGTGCGTCTCGTCGGTCACGTCCAGCTCGAGCACCGGCGGTTCGACGGGTAAGCGTTTCGCGATCCGCTTGGTGATGCTCAGCGCGCGGCCGAAGTTCGAGATCAGCACGGTGGCGCCTTGTTCCTGCGCCACCTTGGCCGTGGCGAAACCGATCGAGGAGTCGAGCGTGACTCCGGCGACCAGGATCCGCTTGCCGTCGAGGATGCCCACCGGCGTCCCTTCCTGGATCGACTGAGAAGTGAGTGTGACTAGTTGCCCATGCCGATGCCGCCGTCGACCGGAAGCACCGCGCCGGTGATGTACCCGGCTTCCTCGGACGCAATCCAGCGCACGGCGTTGGCGATCTCGGTGGTCAGGCCGAACCGGCCGAGCGGGATCTGGCCCAGGTACTGCTTCTGGGTCTCCTCCGGCAGGACGGCGGTCATGTCGGTCTCGACGAAGCCCGGGGCGACGACGTTCGCGGTGATGCCGCGGCTGCCCAGCTCACGGGCCATCGAACGCGCCATGCCGATCATGCCGGACTTGCTGGCGGCGTAGTTCACCTGGCCGGGCGAGCCGAGCAGGCCGACCACCGAGGAGATGAAGACGATCCGGCCCTTGCGCAGCCGCAGCATGCCCTTCGCGGCGCGCTTGGCGACCTTGAACGATCCGGTGAGGTTGGTCCGGATGACCGACTCCCAGTCGTCGTCGGACATCCGCAGCAGCAGGGTGTCCTTGGTGATGCCGGCGTTCGCGACCAGGACCTCGACCGGGCCCTGCTCGGCCTGGATCGCCTCGAAGGCGGCGTCCACCTGCTCGGTGTCACTGACGTCGCACTTCACGCCGAAGAAGCCGGCCGGCGGTTCGCCGCTGTGATAGGTGACCGCGACGTTGTCGCCGGCCTCCTTGAACGCGGTGGCGATGGCGAGGCCGATGCCCCGGTTGCCGCCGGTGACGAATACCGATCTGGCCACGAACACTTCTCCTCACTCGATGGACACTCCTGCCGGACGAACGCTATCGCCCGCCCCCGGCGCCGGCGTGAACCGGGCGGTCGCCGGGGGCGCCGGACGGCGTACCGGTCAGGAGTCCTCGAGGCGGAAACCGACCTTCAGGCCGACCTGGTAGTGGTCGATCCGGTTGTCGACGATGTGGCCGCGGATCTGCGTCACCTCGAACCAGTCCAGGTGCCGCAGCGTCTCGCCGGCCCGGCCGATCGCGTTCTGGATCGCCGCGTCGACGCCGTCCTTGGACGTGCCGACGAGCTCGGTCACCCGGTAGGTGCGATCTGTCATCGTGGTCTCCCTTCACAGCTGGCTGCGGCGGCCCTGAACGAGCGGCGTACCGTTGTCCTTAGGTGAGGAGAATAGATGCCCCGACGACGTGAGACCGACGGTGAAACGGTCGTCTCCGTGACCAGTGCCCAGCCAGGTCGCTCCGAGGACCTGGACAGCCGGATCGCGCGCTACGCGTGGATGATGTCGCTGCGGGTGGTGTGCTTCGTCGCGGCCGTGCTGACCCCGTCGCCGTGGCGCTGGATCCTGCTGGTCGGGGCGGTCTTCCTGCCCTCGGTCGCGGTGGTGTTCGCCAACGCGCACCAGAGCCGCAAGGTCGACGGCGCCGACCCGTACGAGGCGCCGCCGCGCATTCAGCTGGAGCAGCAACCGGGGCCCGTCGTACAGGGTGAATACGTGCCCGATCAGGAGTTGCGTGGCGACACCGAAAAGTGATCTCGGCCGGGACTGGATTCTGCCACCTGATCCGTGTCAGAATCTCCCGCGTGCTCTGAAGTTCACCCGTGAAATTCAGGGACTTGATGCGGCGTCGGACGGCTCCCCCCGTGGCTGTCCGACGTCGCTTCATTTTCCCCAGGCTTTTGATTATTGAGTGATCAGGAACAATTCCTCATGAGTGATCAAGTACCGGCGTCCGTCTGCTCCGCAAGGGGTTGTGGCGCCCCCGCCCGCTGGGCGCTGCTGTGGAACAACCCCAAGATCCACACGCCCGACCGGCGTAAGACGTGGGTCGCCTGTGACGAGCACAAGCAGTCGTTGAGCGACTTCCTCGGCGCGCGCTCTTTCCTGCGCGAGGTCGAGCCTTTCACCGGCTGAGAACAACGCGTGCACGCGTTACGGGTGAAAAAGTAAATTTCCGGTTCAGATTTGCACCGGCCCTACTAGTACGCCGTACTGGTGGTGCGCGCTAGCCGCCGATCGCGGACATCGGGCGGACCGGCTGGAGGAAGGCCGGATCGGCGATCCCGTGGCCGGGCAGCTTGCCGCGCATCGCGGTCCGCCACCGGTCGGCGAGGTCCTCATCGGAGGCACCGTCACGCAACGCCGTGCGCAGGTCCGACTCGGTCCGGGCGAACAGGCAGTCGCGGACCTGACCGTCGGCGGTGAGCCGGACCCGGTCGCAGTCCCCGCAGAACGGGCGCGTGACGCTCGCGATGATCCCGACCGTCTGCGGTCCGCCGTGCACGGTGAAGGACTCGGCCGGCGCGCTCCCCCGGGTCGCCGCGTCGGTCGGCTCCAGGCCGAACCGGTCGCTCAGCTTCTCAAGGATCTCGTCGGCGGTGATCATCGTCGCCCGGTCCCAGCCGTGCTGGGCGTCCAGCGGCATCTGCTCGATGAAGCGCAGCTCGTAGTCGTGGTCCAGACAGAACTGCAGCAGCTCGGGCGCCTGGTCGTCGTTCACGCCGCGCATCAGGACGGCATTGACCTTCACCGGGGCCAGACCGGCCGCGTGCGCCGCGGCGAGGCCGGCCAGCACGTCCTTGAGCCGGTCGCGGCGGGTGAGTTGCAGGAAGGTGTCCTGGCGGACGGCGTCGAGGCTCACGTTCACCCGGTCGAGGCCGGCCGCGGCCAGCGCCTCCGCCTGGCGGGCCAGGCCGATGCCGTTGGTGGTCAGCGAGACCTGCGGGCGGGGCTCGAGGTTCGTCGTACGGTCGACGATGCCGACCAGGCCGCGCCGCAGCAGCGGCTCACCGCCGGTGAACCGGATCTCGTCGACGCCGAGGTGGGTGACCGCGATCGAGACCAGCCGGACGATCTCGTCGTCGGTGAGCAGCTCGGGCTTGGCGAGCCAGTCCAGGCCCTCCTCGGGCATGCAGTAGGTGCAGCGCAGGTTGCAACGGTCCGTCAGGGAGACCCTGAGGTCCGTTGCCACCCGGCCGTAGTTGTCGGCCAGGCCAAGCTGCTGCGTCTTGGTATACACACCCTCAGCGTACGTGGCGGCAGGCGGCGGTGGTGTGTTTCAGGTCATGGCCTAAGTTCGTGGGGTGCGTCGTTTGATGACAAGGCGGTGGATCGGTTCCGCGCTGGTGATCCTGGTCCTGGCCGGAGCCTGTGTGCAGCTCGGCCGCTGGCAGCTGCACCGGCTCGACGAACGCAAGGTCCGTAACGAGGTGACCACCAGCAACCTGGCCGCCCCGCCGGCGCCGATCAGCGAGATCGTCGGGCCTGACCACGTGATCGGGCCGCAGCACGACTGGCGGACCGCGGTGGTCACCGGCCGGTACGATGCGAGCAAGCAGATCGTCGTCCGGTACCGGAACGTCAACGACCGGCCCGGCTTCGAGATCGTCACGCCGCTGATCCTCACCGACGGGACGGCGCTGCTGGTCGACCGGGGGTTCCTGGCGCGGAAGAGCTCCGAGCTGGCGCCGACGACGATCCCCGCGGTGCCGAGCGGCGAGGTGACCGTCACCGGGCGGCTGCGGCGCAGCGAGCACGGCGGGCACACGAGCGGCGGTACGCCGGTCGACGGCACGGCGCGGCTGATCAACGGACCGGACTACGGGAACACCCTCGGCCTCAAGCTGTACGACGGATACCTGGCCACCGATCAGCAGCAGCCCGCCGCGGACGCGGCGTTCGGGAAGTTCCCCGGGCCGGAGATCGACGACGGGCCGCACTTCTTCTACGCGTTGCAATGGTTCTTCTTCGCGCTGATGGCGATCGGCGGGTTGGTCTACTTCTCGCGCCAGGACCTGACCAAGGACGAGGACGAGGAAGCACCTGCCGGTGAAGGCGGCCCGCCCGCGGACACCGATGTTGCCGATCGCAACCGACCGGCGACCGCCGTCGGCGTGTCGGACAGTTCCACGGCGCCACCCGAGCGCTGAGCCCGTCCTTCCGCGTCGCGCCTCGGCGCGCTGGTGAGACGCAGTTTCGGGATGTGAGACGGCGAGGCGCGCTCACGGCGCGCAGCTCAGCGGGCTCCGGCGTTGTACGGCAGGATGGTGGCCGTGGACCTCGGACTTCGCGATCGCACCTACATCGTCACCGGCGCCAGCGGCGGGCTCGGTCTCGCCACCGCGCGGGTACTGGCCGCCGAAGGCGCCCGGCTGGTGATCTCCAGCCGCAACGAGGAGTCGATCGCGCGGGCCGCCGCCGAGCTCGGCGAGAACGTGGTCGGCATCCCGGTCGACAACGCCGACCCCGAGAGCGCCGAACGGCTGGCCGCGACGGCGATCGCCAAGTGGGGTGCGCTGCACGGCGCGCTGATCAGCGTCGGTGGACCCCGGCCCGGTACGGCGCTGGACACCGACGAGGACGACTGGCGCGCGGCGTTCGACAGCGTGTTCCTCGGTGGGCTGCGGATCGCCCGCTCGGTCGCGCGGGCCGGCGCCGAAGGCACGTCGCTGGCCTTCGTCCTGTCGTCGTCGGTGAAGTCGCCGATCCCGGGGCTCGCGATCTCCAACGGTCTGCGCCCCGGTCTGGCCATGGTCGCCAAGACGCTCGCCGACGAGCTCGGCCCGAACGGCGTCCGCGTCAACGGCCTGCTGCCCGGCAAGATCGCCACCGACCGCGTCCGCGAGCTCGACTCCAAGGGCGGCGACCCGGACGCCACCCGCCGCTCGGCGGAGAAGACCATCCCGCTGCGCCGCTACGGCCTGCCGGAGGAGTTCGGCCGGGTCGCGGCCTTCGTCCTCTCCCCCGCCGCCTCCTACCTGACCGGCGTCATGGTCCCTGTCGACGGCGGAGCACTCCGTACTTTCTAACCCGCTGCCGCCCTCAAGTCCCCGCGCCCGACCGGGTCAACGTGCCGATCGGCCGCTAGTCCTTGGGTCGGTCCTTGTCCTTCGACGGCTGCACGCGCTTGGGCTCGCCGGGCATCTTCGGGTATTCCGGCGGGTACGGCAGATCCGCCTCGCCGTGGTCCCGCTCGTGCTTGGCCGACAGCTCCAGCAGCGAGTCCAGCGAGAACGCCTGCTCACCGACCGCCGCATGCAGATCCCCGACCTCGGCGAACCGCGCCGGCATCGTCAGCACGTCGAAGTCGTCCGGTACGACGTCCTCCAGCTCCTCCCACCGCAGCGGCGCCGACACCCGGGCTCGCGCGTTCGGACGCACCGAGTACGCCGAGGCGATCGTCCGGTCCCGCGCCATCTGGTTGTAGTCGATGAAGATCCGCTCGCCGCGCTCTTCCTTCCACCAGTTCACCGTGACCTGGTCCGGCAGCCGCTTCGACAGCTCCCGCCCGAGCGCGATCACCGCCCGCCGCGCCTGGATGAAATCCCACCGCGGCTCGATCGGCACGTACACGTGCAGCCCGCGGCCGCCCGACGTCTTCGGGAAACCTTCCAAACCGTGCTCGGCCAGTAGTTCGCGCAGCGCCGGAGCCACGGCGACCGCGCTCTTGAAGTCCGTCCCCGGCTGCGGGTCCAGGTCGATCCGCAGCTGGTCCGGCGAGTCCAGCTCAGGACGTCGTACCGGCCAGGGGTGAAAGGTCAGCGTGCCCAGGTTCGCCGCCCAGGCGACGACCGCGAGCTCGGTCGGGCAGACCTCGTCGGCGGGCCGCCCGCTCGGGAACTTGATCGTCGCCGTCTCGACCCATTCGGGCGCGCCCTTGGCGACCCGCTTCTGGTAGAACGCGTCGCCCTTGTTGTCCATCCGCGTCGACAGCTTCGCGCCCTCGAACCAGCCGCCCGGCCAGCGCTCCAGCGTGGTCGGCCGGTCCCGGAGCGCGCCGAGGATGCCGTCGCCAACCGCGACGAAGTACTTAACGATGTCCAGCTTGGTCAGCCCCCGGTCCGCGAAGTACGGCTTGTCGGGATTGCTCACCCGGACCGTCCGTCCAGCCACCTCGAGCTCGATTGCCTTCGTCGCCGCCATGCCGCGACGCTACCGCCCGGCACGGACCAGAAGTGGGCGCGACCACCAGGAAAAGCGAACTTTTCCCAACCCCTGGCCACCCTAGGTGACCGGGCGGTAACGTTCCAGCACCTCGTTCCTGGGGCGTGAGGCCCCCGGGACACTCTTGAAGGAGCACGAGGATGAACAGATCCGCCCTGCTCGCCGCTGCCACCGCAGTCGCGACCGCCACCGCCCTGGGCCTGGGCACCGGGACCGCCACCGGCGCCCCGCAGGCCGAACCCGGCCCGTCTCCCGCCGCCGCGGCCGCTCGGGTCAAGGCCGCGATCGGCCAGAACCTCGGCACGCTGAAGGCCACCGGCGCCGACGCGTTCGCCGTCCGCGACGTGATCGTCGACGCCGACGGCACCAGCCACGTCCGGATGGACCGCAGCATCGGCGGCCTGAAGGTGCTTGGCGGCGACGTCGTGGTGCACCAGGCCAAGGACGGTGCCTGGAAGGACGCCAGCCTGACCCTGACCCGGTCGGCGAACGTCGACCGGACGCCGAAGATCTCGCTCGCCGGTGCCACCGCCAAGGCACTGACCGGCGGGATACTGTCCCGAGGGATGAAGGCCGAGGGCAAACCGTCCCTGGTGATCGAGGCCCGCAAGGGCGCGCCCCGCCTGGCGTACCTGGTCACGACCGGCGGCACCCAGGCCGACGGGACGCCGAGCCACCTCACCACGACCGTGGACGCGCTGACCGGCGCCAAGCTCGTCAGCGAGCAGCACATCCACACCGCGGGCGGCGACGGCAAGAGCCTGTACTCCGGCACGGTCGGGATCGACACCACCCCGGCCACCGGCGGCTTCACGCTGACCGACCCGGCCCGCGGCAACGGCTACACCGCCGACGCGAACAACAAGACCGACTCGATCCTGTGCCAGCTGTTCGGCCTGGGCTGCCCGGTGCCGACCCGCTTCACCGACGCGGACAACCACTGGGGCACCGGCGTCAACACCGACCGGGCCTCGGCCGCCGTCGACGCGCACTACGGCGCGGCGAAGACGTTCGACTACTTCAAGCTGATCCACGGCCGGAACGGCATCTTCAACGACGGCAAGGGTGTCCCGAGCCGCGTGCACTACGGCACGAACTACGTGAACGCCTTCTGGGACGGCAAGCAGATGACGTACGGCGACGGCGACGGCGTGGTGGCCGGCCCGCTGGTCTCGATCGACGTCGCCGGGCACGAGATGTCCCACGGCGTCACCACCGCGACCGCGAACCTCACGTACTCCGGCGAGTCCGGCGGCCTGAACGAGGCCACCAGCGACATCTTCGGCACGCTGGTCGAGTTCTCCGCGAACAACACCGCCGACCCGGGCGACTACTACATCGGCGAGGAGATCCTCAAGGACCGCCCGGCGCTGCGGTACATGGACAAGCCGAGCAAGGACGGCCAGTCCAAGGACTGCTGGTACTCCGGCATCGGCAACATCGACGTGCACTACTCCTCGGGCGTCGCGAACCACTTCGCCTACCTGCTCGCCGAGGGCACCGGGCCCAAGACGTTCGGCGGACTGCCGCACGACTCGACCACCTGCAACGGCACCACGCTGCAGGGCATCGGCAAGGACAAGGTCGGCAAGATCTGGTACCGGGCGCTGACGACCTACATGACCACCGGTACGACGTACGCGCAGGCCCGGACCGCGACGCTGAACGCGGCCACCGACCTGTACGGCGCCTCGAGCCCGGAGCGCACCGCCGTCGCCGCGGCCTGGTCCGGGGTGAGCGTCAACTGATCGCCGACAGCAACCAAGCCGCGACCTCGTCGTAGCCGGCTGCTCGTTGTACTTGATCACCGGCCCTGTCCCACTGGGGCGGGCAGGGCCGGTGATCAAACGTTTTGTCCATTGCCGCGCCGCGGACCCCGGACTTACCGTCGATCCATGGGTGGGGAACCCGGCGTACGGTCGAGCCTTCGCGAGGCGCGGCCGCTGCTGCTCGTCGTCGACCGTGATCCGTTGCGGCTGGACCGGATCGAGAACGAGCTCGAACGCAGCTTCGGCGTCGACTTCAGAGTGCGCGGCGAGCTGACGGCCGCCGCCGCGCTGCACTGCCTGGACCTGGCGCACGAGCTCGAGCAGCGGGTGGCCGTCGTACTGGTCGATCACGAGCTGCCGGACGACGAGCGGGCCGCCGTCCTGGCCACGGCGCGCGAGGCGCACCCCGACGCGCGCCGCGCGCTGACGATCCCGTGGGGTGCGTGGGCCGAGCGGACCACGGCCGCGGCGATCCTGGCCGCGATGTCGAAGGGCGACATCAACTACTACGTGCTGAAGCCGTGGATCGGGCACGACGAGCTGTTCCACCGCACGGTCGCGGAGTTCGTCCAGGAGTGGTCGCGCAACGAGGTCGCGAACCTGCGCGAGGTGGTCGTGGTCGCCGACGAGCGGTCCGCGCGCGGGCACGCGATCCAGGCGCTGCTCGGACGCAACGGGATCCCGAGCGCGTTCCGCGCGACCGGGACCGCGAACGCGGACCTCGTGCTGGCCGAGATCGGTGAGCCCGATCCCGGCGACGGCGTCGTGGTGTGGATGCCCGCGATCGGCGGGACCGTGCTGCACGATCCGACCGACGTGGAGATCGCCGAGGCGTGGGGCGTTTCGACGACGCTGGACGACGAGCAGCGCGACTTCGACGTCCTGGTGATCGGCGGCGGGCCGGCCGGGCTGGCGACGGCGGTCTACGCGTCGTCCGAAGGGCTGCGCACGCTGGTCGTCGAGCGGGAGGCGATCGGCGGTCAGGCCGGGACGAGCTCGTTGATCCGCAACTACCTCGGGTTCTCCCGCGGGATCAGCGGGTCGGAACTCGCGCAGCGCGGGTACCAGCAGGCGTGGGTGTTCGGGGCGCACTTCGCGCTGATGCGGGAGGTCGTGAAACTCGATGCTCTGGACAACGTCTTCACCGCCGAGATCGAGGGAGTCGGCGAGGTGTCGGCCAAGGCGGTGGTGCTGGCGAGCGGCGTGTCGTACCGGCGGCTCGGCGTACCGGCCCTGGAAGCGCTGACCGGAGCCGGGGTGTACTACGGCGCCAGTGTTTCCGAGGCGCACGGGCTGACCGGGCTGGACGCGTGTGTGGTGGGCGGCGGCAACTCGGCCGGGCAGGCCGTCATCCATCTGGCCCGGTACTGCCGTCAGGTGACGCTGGTGGTTCGCGGGCCGGAGCTGTCGGCCACCATGTCGCAGTACCTGATCGATGTGATCGACGCGGCGCCCAACATCGCCGTCCGGGCGTCCAGCGAGGTCGTCGACGGCGGCGGCGACGGGCGGCTGGAGCAGGTCACCTTGCGCGATCGCGACACCGGCGCGGAGGAGGTGCTCGCCGCCGACGGGTTGTTCGTGATGATCGGCGCGGAACCGCGGACCGGATGGCTGCCGGCCGCGGTCGGACGGGACGACCACGGGTTCGTCGCCGCAGGCGCGGACGCGATCGCGTCGGGGTTGTGGAACTCGTCGCGGACGCCGCAGCCGTACGAGTCGACGGTCCCGGGACTGTTCGCGGTCGGTGATGTGCGGTGCGGGTCGGTGAAGCGGGTCGCGTCTGCGGTCGGCGAGGGTTCGGTCGTCGTGTCGCAGGTCCACGAGCACCTCAAGGCCGTGCGCATCGCCGAGCAGGCCGCCTCCGATGGCTGACGCTCCCCCGACCCCACCCCGCTTCATGTACTCCGTAGCGATGGTCGTGTTGACGGCTGCCGCCCTGCTGGTGCCGCTCGTCGCGCTCTTCCTGCTGCTGCGGGCACCGAGGCTGGACGTGCACTGGGAGCATCACCCGTCGCACTTCTGGCTGGTGCTGCTGACCGCCGCGCTGAGCGCCGTACTGGCTCAGGCGATGGGTTCGGCCGCGTTGCGGCGTGGAGATCCCCGGGTGCTGCTGGTGTCGCTGGCGTTCCTGGCGGCGGCCGGGTTCCTCGCGTTGCACGCGCTGGCGACGCCGGGCGTGCTGCTCAGTACGCCGAACGCCGGGTTCGTGCTCGCGACGCCGGTCGGGGTCGCGGCCGGATCGGTGGGCGCGGTGCTGTCGAGCCTGCGGTTCGAGGGCGAGCGGTCGGTCGCGTGGATGCGGCGCGGCCGGCGGATCCGGGCCGGGCTGCTGGTGCTGATGGCGCTGTGGGCCGTTGCCTCGGTCACCCAACTTCCGCCGCTGCACGACACCGCCGTACCGGAAGTTGCCGACGGCATCCTCACCGCGCTCGCCGTACCGACCGTCCTGCTGTACGGCGTCGCGGCCGCGCGCTACCTGCGGATGTGGTCCGCGCGGCCGTCGCTGATGCTGCTCTCCCTGGTGTCGGCGTTCGTGCTGCTGGCCGAGGCGATGCTCGCGCTGGTCTTCGCGCGGAACTGGGCGCTGTCGTGGTGGGAGTGGCACCTGCTGCTGCTCGCCGCGTTCGTGCTGGTCGTGGCCGGCGTACGGATCCAGTGGTACGAGGAGCGCTTCTCCGACCTGTACGTCGCCGGCACCGTGGCCGGGCGGCGCGAACTGTCCGTATTGTTCGCGGACCTGATGCGGTTCACCACGTTCTCCGAGCAGCACGAGCCGGACGAGGTGACCGCGATGCTGAACACGTACTTCGAGGTCGTCGTCCCGCCGGTCGTCGGGCGGCACGGCGGCGAGGTGGACCGAATTATCGGCGACGCGCTGATGGTCACCTTCAACAAGCGCGGCGACCAGCCCGACCACGCCCGGCTGGCGGCCGCGGCCGGGCTCGCCTTGCAGGTGGCGGCCGAGAAGGTGCGCGCCGAGCACCCGGACTGGCCGCGGTTCCGGGTCGGGATCAACACGGGCATCGCGTCGGTCAGCCTGCTGGGCACGGAGGGTGGCCGGACGCACACGGTGATCGGCGACACCGTCAACGTGGCCAGCCGGATCGAGGGCAAGGCGCCCGGCGGCGGCGTCGCGATCGGGCCCGCGACGAAGGCGCTGCTGCCCGATGCGGTGACCGAGTCGCTCGGGCCGATCAGCCTGAAGGGCAAGGCCGAGCCGCTCGAGGTCTATCGTTTGCTTGCCCTCGACCACTGACCGCCGGGTGCATGATCACCCTCGCGTTCCACGGCGTACCAGCTGTTCACGTGTTGGGCCTTGGCGAGGTCCGTTACGGGTGTGAGAATCCGCCACATGTCTGCCCAGAACCGATCACGGCGCCGCCTGGGCGCCCTCGTGGTCACATCGTCTCTCGTCCTGACCGGAGTGGTCGCCGTCGCGGCCGCCCCGGCCCAGGCCGCCTCCTCCACCGTGGTCATCACCGAGGTGTACGGCGGTGGCGGCAACTCCGGCGCGTCGTACACGAACGACTTCGTCGAGCTGACCAACAACAGCAGCGCCCCGGTCGACCTGACCGGCTGGTCGATCCAGTACGCGGCGGCCGCCGGAACCTCCTGGGCGAACAAGATCACGCTGTCCGGCTCGATCGCGCCCGGTGGTGTCTACGTCGCGCAGGGCGCGTCCGGCGGGGCCAACGGCCAGCCGATGCCCGCGCCCGACGCGACCGGCACCGTGAACATGTCCGCGGCGTCCGGCAAGGTCGCGCTCGTGAACTCGGTGACGTCCCTGGCGTGCGCGACGGGCTGCGCCACCGCGCCCGGCGTGATCGACTTCGTCGGGTACGGCGCCGCCAACGACTTCGAGACGGCCGCGGCGCCCGGGCTGTCGAACACCACGTCGGCGACCCGCAAGGACCCGGCGAAGGACGCCGACAACAACTCCTCGGAGTTCGAGTCCGCGAACCCGTCGCCGAAGACGCTGACCTCCGCGCCGCCGGCCGAGGACCCGATCCCGGCGAAGATCCACGAGATCCAGGGCGCCGCGCACCTGTCGCCGCTGAACGGCAAGCTCGTTCGCGACGTCACCGGTGTGGTCACCGCCAGGAGCGGCAACGGGTTCTGGTTCCAGGACACCGCGCCGGACGACGACCCGGCGACCAGTGAGGGCCTGTTCGTCTTCACCAGCTCGGCGCCGAACGTGACCGTCGGCGACGAGGTCTCGGTCCAGGGCACGGTCGCCGAGTTCCGCCCGGGCGGATCGGGCGGCAGCGACAACCTGACCACCACCGAGCTGACCAACCCGGCCGTCACGATCATCAGGTCCGGTGCCGCGATCCCCGCACCGGCCATCGTCGGTCCGGGCGGGCGGGTTCCGCCGTCGACGGTGATCGACGACGACTCGAACGGCGACGTCGAGACGACCGGCACGTTCCAGCCGGCCACCGACGGGCTCGATTTCTGGGAGTCGCTCGAGGGCATGTGGCTCGGCATCGACAAGCCGCAGGTGACCGGGCCGACCAGCTCGTTCCGCGAGCTGTCGGTGGTTCCGGCCGGGTCCGGGCTGCGGACGGTCCGCGGCGGGATCCTGCTGCAGAAGAACGACAGCAACCCCGAGCGGGTGCTGCTGGACGACGTACTGGCTCCGGTGCCGGACGCGAAGACCGGTGACACGCTCGCAGGGACCGTGACCGGGGTCCTGGACTACGGGTTCGGCAACTTCAAGTTCCTGGTCACGCAGACGCCGACCGTCGTACCCGGTCCGCTGAAGCGCGAGAAGACCACGCCGTCGTCGCTCCTGCAGGTCTCGGTCGCGACGTTCAACGTGGAGAACCTCGACCCGTCCGACGGCGCCGCCAAGTTCGACGGCCTCGCCCAGGCGGTCGTGCACAACCTCGCGTCGCCGGACATCATCGGCCTCGAGGAGGTCCAGGACAACGACGGCGCGACCAACTCCGGGACGACCGCCGCGGACGTCACGCTGAACACGCTGGCCGCGGCGATCCGGAAGGCCGGCGGCCCGAAGTACGCCTGGCGGCAGATCGACCCGGTCGACGGCAAGGAAGGCGGCGAGCCGGGCGGCAACATCCGGGTCGCGTTCATGTACCGCACCGACCGGCCGGTCAAGTTCGTCGACCGCGCGGGCGGCGGCTCCACGGTGGGGACCACGATCACCACCGACCGGTTCGGCCGGCCGCACCTGAGCTCGTCGCCCGGTCGCGTCGACCCGGCCAACCCGGCCTGGGAGGCCACCCGGGTGCCGCTCGCGGGCGAGTTCACCTGGCTCGGCCAGTCGCTGTTCGTGGTGGTCAACCACTTCAGCTCCAAGGGCGGCGACGACCCGCTCTGGGGCCGGGTCCAGCCGCCGGTCCAGAGCTCGGCGCCGAAGCGGCACCAGCAGGCGCAGTCGGTGCGGACCTTCGTCGACCAGCTGCTGGCCAAGGACCGCGGCGCCAACGTGGTCGTGCTCGGCGACCTGAACGACTTCGACTTCAGCCGGACCACCGACATCCTGGTCGGCTCCGGCAAGACGTCGCTGATCGATCTGCCGCGCACGCTGCCCGCCAAGGAGCGGTACAGCTACGTGTTCGAGGGCAACAGCCAGATCCTCGACCAGATCCTGATGTCGCGGAACCTGCAGCCGGCGTCGTCGTACGACGTGGTGCACATGAACGCGGAGTTCCCCGACCAGATCTCCGACCACGACCCGCAGGTGGTGCGGCTGATCCCGCTGCCGTCCTGGTACCGGTGATTACGGGGCGCTGACACCAGGCCCCCGGACGGGGTTTCGCTTGCCCGGCCGCCGATAATGAAAAGGAGCCGGTTTCCCCCGGGGAACCGGCTCCTTGACCTGAGGAGGTACGGGCACCGTGACCGACGGCACCAAGCAGTACGCGATCGACAAGACCGACCAGGAGTGGCGCGCGCAGCTGTCCCCCGCGGAGTACCAGGTACTGCGCAAGGCCGGCACCGAGCGGCCGTACACCGGTGAGTACACCGACACCAAGACCGTCGGTGTGTACAAGTGCCGGGCGTGCGACGCGGAGCTGTTCCGCAGCGAGACCAAGTTCGACTCGCACTGCGGCTGGCCGTCGTTCTTCGCCCCACTCGCCGAGGAGCGCGTCGAGTACATCGAGGACACCGCCCTCGGCATGAAGCGGGTCGAGGTCCGCTGCGCCAACTGCGGCTCCCACCTCGGCCACGTCTTCGAGGGCGAGGGCTACGGCACGCCGACGGACCTGCGCTACTGCATCAACTCGATCAGCCTGACGCTGGCCGAGGCCTGAGGTTGCCATCGGTCCGCCGGGGTACCGGCGGGCCATGGCAATCGTGCAGAGTGAAGGTTTCGCCCATGTCCGGCTGACGGTCACCGACATCGTCCGGTCGAAGGCGTTCTACGACCAGGTGTTCGGCTGGCCGGTGGCGGCGGACGAGTCCGCCGCGGTGAACGAGCCGGGGGTTCGCGACGATCCGGCCCGGTTGTACGGCGGGTGCGTGTACCAGACGCCGCAGGGTGCGCTGTTCGGGTTGCGCCCGGTCGGCGCGGAGGAGTTCGACGCCGACCGCACCGGGCTGGACCACCTGAGCTTCGGCGTCTCGTCGCGCGCGGACCTGGAGAAGGCGGCGACGGCTCTGGACGAGGCCGGCATCCCGCGCGGCGAGGTCACCGACCTGACCGAGATGGGCGCCGCCATCCTGTCGTTCCAGGACCCGGACGACATCAACATCGAACTCAGCGCCCAGCTCTGACCCCGGTAGGGCGTTCGTAGGTCGTCAGCCGGAACCGGCCTTGCCCGCCGAGAGCGGCCCTCCCCTCCCCCTCAGATCGGGGTGGCGAGGGCTACGGGGTTGCCGTCGGGGTCGAAGGCGTAGGCCTGGCGTTCACCCCAGGGCATGTTGGCCGGTTCCTGGACGATCGTGTAGCCGGCGGCGCGCAGGGACTCGACCTGGGTCTCGACGTTGTCGACGTACACGAACAGCTCGAAGCGCGGCGCCGTGCCGACGGTGATGCCGAGCTGGGCCTCGGGCCAGTTGGTGTCGGCCAGGCCGAGTGACGACTCGCCGCGTTCGAGGCCGACGTAGTGCGGGTCGCCCTCGAGCGGGAACTGGTAGGTCTGCTCGTAGCCCAGCAGCGCGTAGAAGTCGACCGCGCGGCGGACGTTGCCGACGTACAGGACGGGAAAGGCCTTGCGTTCCATGTCAGGCGAGGTTCGCGACCAGCTCGCCGAGCTCGGTTCGCTTGCCGGTGTAGAACGGGACTTCCTCACGCACGTGCCGCCGGGCCGTCGACGCGCGCAGGTCGCGCATCAGGTCGACCATCCGGTGCAGTTCGTCGGCCTCGAAGGCCAGGATCCACTCGTAGTCCCCGAGCGCGAACGACGCGACCGTGTTGGCCCGTACGTCGGCGTACCCGCGCGCCATCTTGCCGTGCTCGGCGAGCATGTGGCGACGCTCCTCGTCGGGCAGCAGGTACCACTCGTACGACCGGACGAACGGATACACGCAGATGTACCCACGCGCCTCCTCGTCGGCCAGGAACGCCGGGATGTGGCTCTTGTTGAACTCCGCCGGCCGGTGCAGCGCGAGCTGCGACCAGATCGGCGCCAGGTGCCGCCCGAGCCGCGACCGGCGCAGCGCGTGGTACGCCGTCTGCAGCACGTCCGACGTCGGCGCGTGCCACCAGACCATGAAGTCGGCGTCCGCGCGGAGGCCCTCCACGTCGTACCAGCCGCGGATCACCACGTCGTCGGCCGCCAGCTTGCCGACCAGCTCGGTCAGCTCGGCGGCCAGCTCGGCGCGATCGGCGTCACCGAGCGGCGTCTCCACCTTGAAGACCGACCACATCGTGTAGCGGATCACGTTGTTCAGCTCGCGGGCCTTCGGCTTCGCGGGCGTGCTGCTCTCGGGCTGGTTCGCGTCGGTCACGAACCCATTGTCGCCAATGCGTCCAGGTGAGCCCGCACCCGGGTTGCCGCCCGGCCCCCCGAGGCGACGCACGCCGCGATCCCGACACCTCTGTACGCCGCACCGCACACCGCCAGCCCCGGCTCCCCGGCGACGGCCGCTTCCACGCGGTCGACCCGGTCGAGATGGCCCACGGCGTACTGCGGAAGACCGCCGCCCCAGCGACTCACGAGCGCCCCGACGACCGGCGCGCCGAGCCCGACCGCCTTGCGCAGATCGGCGGCCGCGAGCGCGGTCAACTCCTCGTCGGACCGCTGCAGCACGTACTCCTCACCGAGCCGCCCCACCGAGCACCGCAGTACAGCGAGCTCACCACCGGCCTCGGACGACCACTGCCACTTGGCGTGCGAGTAGGTCGCCGCCTTGATCGTGCGGCCCTCGTCGGACGGCACGAGAAAGCCGGATCCGCTCGCCTGATCGGGCCAATCGGCCTTCCGCACCGCGAGCGTGACGATCGCCATACTCGCGTACTGGATAGCGGACAGCTCGGTCGACGCCGCAGGCACCAACCCAGCCAACATCCGCGCCGCGGGCGAGGCCGGCGTGGCAACGATCACAGCATCAGCGTGAAAGAACCGCGGCGCGGGGACGGGACCGGCCTCTAGTTCGTACACCAGCCGGTCCCCGGCCCCGCCGGGCGTTCCCGAGGTCCCGCTCGCGCTCCCGGACGACACGGCCGTGCCAGCGGCGCCGTGGGTGCCGGTTCCGCCCGGCGTCCCCGTCCCGGACGAGGCGGCGGCGGCGGCGCTTGTGGTGGTGCGCGTGATTCGGCGGACTGGTGCCGAGCGGTGGATCTCGACGCCTCGGGCGATCAGGTCGGCTTCGAGTGCTGTGATGAGGCGGTTGATGCCGCCGCGGAGGCCGGCGAAGACCGGCTTGCCGTCGGCCGCGCGTCGCTGGCTGGTCGCCCTCAATTCAGCCGTTGCCGCCAGCAAGCTCGGGGCGGTCTTCAGCTTCGCGTACAGCTCCGGCACCGCGGCCGCGATCGAGATCTCCTCCGCGCGCCCGGCGTACACCCCGCCGAGCAGCGGATCGATCAGCTTGTTCGTCACCGCCGGGCCCATCCGGTCGGCGACGTACCGCCCGATCGCGACGTCCTCCGTCAGCGCAGGCTCCGGCAGGCCCTTCTCCTCGGCAACCCGCGCGGCCGCTTCCTCGCCGAGTACGTCGACGGTCTCGGCCGGATCCACCGGAACCCCCATCACCGTCGGCGGAATCGCCCGGATCCGGTCCCCGACCCACAACCCCGCCGAGGTCGTTGCCGGATGCACCAGTTCGTCCGCCAGCCCGACCGCCCGAATCAGGTCCACCCCCTCCGGCCGCCGAGCCAGCACCGACTCCGCCCCCAGGTCGACCGGCACCCCTTCGAGCACATCCCCCGCGAGCTTCCCACCCAACCGAGGCGAGGACTCCAGCACGATCACCCGCGGCGGATTCGCCCCACTCACCAACGCATGAGCCGCCGCCAGCCCACTGACCCCACCACCAACAACAACCACCACCCGAGCATCCACAGCTTCATCTTCACCCACCCGGCAATCCCACCAACCACCACCCACCGACTCCCGGAGACCACCGCGGTCTCCACCCCGGTGGACTCCGCCCCGCGGTCTTCACCCCGTGGACTCCGCCCCGCGGTCTCCACCTGCGACCCTCGCGGTGTCCCCCGCGGTCTCTCTCCCCCGCGATCTATCTCCCTCCGCTGTCTCTGCCCCAACCGCGGCTCCCGGCTCACCACAAGCCGGAGGCCGACCGGGCAGCCAGGCGTCGGCGGCCAGCTTGATCGAGTCGTAGGCCCGGCCGACGTCGATCGCCGCGGTCGGCGGTTGGCCGGCACGGCGCCGGCCGTCGGGGTGGGAGCCGGCGGCCGGCGTGTGGGAGCCGGCAGTTGGTGGGTGGTGCCGGGGGCTACTGGTAGTCCGGCAGGACCAGCCCCGTGTTGGCTGCTCGGCCTTGGTGGCCGTCTTCGGCGGAGGCTCGGAGGGCCTGGTTGCGGGTGTCGAGGAGGGCTTGGGTGGTGGGAGCAAGGATTCGCCGGCCGACTTCCACCACGGCCTGGTTCTCTTCGACGAAGTGGCGGATTCGGTGGTCGTACGCGGCGAACGCGTCGGCGTGGTTGTCGTGGGTGGCGAGTTCGCCGGCCAGGACGTACGCGCCGACGAGGGCGACGCTGGAGCCTTGGCCTGACATGAAGGACGTGGCGTAGGCGGCGTCGCCGACCAGGGCTACCCGGCCTTGCGACCAGGTGGGCATGTGGATCTGGCTGACGATGTCGAAGAAGAGGCTGTCGGAGGTTCGCATGGCCTCGACCAGGCGGGGGACGTGCCAGCCTTGGTGCTGGAACTTCGCGGCGACCAGGTCGCGCTGGGCGATCGGGTCGCGGAAGGCGTCGTACGGCGGTTCGTCCTGCTCGAAGGTGAGGAAGCCGTGGACGAGCTCGTCGGGCTCGTGGGCGTACAGAACGGCGGTCCGGCCGGGGATGTTCCAGACGACGCCTTCGTGGGAGAGGCCGAACTCGTTCGGCAGGGTGAAGCCGGCGAACGCGAACCCGACGTACGAGTGGAACTCCTCCTCCGGGCCGAAGACCAGGCGGCGGGTGTTCGAGTGCAGGCCGTCGGCGCCGATGACCAGGTCGAAGCTGCGGCTGATCCCGCTGTCGAGGACGACGTCGACGCGGTCGCCACGGTCGTCGAGCCGGGCGATCGAGTCGCCGAAGAGGAACTCGACCTTGTCGCGGATCGGCGTGTAGAGCGCGTCGGCCAGGTCGCCGCGGCGGACCTCGAGGTCGAGTCCCTCGGCGCCGCCGGTCATCGCCTCGGGGCGCATGGCGGCGATCAGCGTGCCGTCGGGTTCGAGAAAGGAGACCTTCTGCGAGTCGACGTGGGCCTTGCGCAGCTCCGGCATCAGGCCCATCCGGTCGACGACGTCGCGCGCGGTCCCCCGGACGTCGATCGCGTACCCGCCGCCGCGGACGGCGTCGGCCTTCTCGACGACCGTCACCTCGAAGCCGTACTGGTCGAGCCAGTAGGCGAGCGCGGGGCCGGCGATGCTCGCGCCGGAGATCAGCACTGTGCGATTCATGACGTGTCCTCCTGACAATCCGCATCCAAGATGCGTACTTTAGGTATCTACTTGTTGATCAGAATACATACCTAAGTTAGGTAATCAAATGGATGCCGAGCAACGCCCGGTCCGCGACGCCGCTCCGGAGGAGCTGACGGCGCTCCCCCGGCTCGCGCAGATCAGCAACGCGATGAACCGCGGCCGGCTCGCGCAGCGCGCGACGGAGGCGACCGGACTGAGCCTGGACCGGCCGGCGCTCAGCATCCTGCTGACGCTGGCGATGGCGGGCGAGCCGCTCCGGATCGGCGAGATCGCGGAGCGGATGCAGGTCGTCGGGCCGCACGTCACCCGGCAGACGCAGGGGCTGGAACAGCGCGGCCTGGTACGACGGGTGCCGCATCCGGCGGACCGGCGAGTGAGCCTGATCGAGCCGACCGCAGAGGGTGCCGCGGCGGCGAACCGCTACACGGCGTCGATCGTCGGCTGGTTCAGCGAGGTGGTCGCCGACTGGCCCACGCAGGACCGGCAAGACCTAGGTCGCCTGCTGGCCAAGCTTGCCGACGACGTCACCGCACACCTGGCCAAGGAGGACGCTCCGGGCTAACCCCTCGGGTGGGCCCCTCGGCCGGGGGACGACTCAGCTTCGGGCTGACTTCTCCTGGACGGCCTTGACGATGTGGTGGAGGACCTCGGGATCAGTGGTTGGCGGTACGCCGTGGCCCAGGTTGAAGATGTGGCCGGGGGCCGCCTTGCCCTCGGCGAGGATGCGGTCGAGCTGGGGGTCGATGGCGTCCCAGCCGGCCGACAGCAGGGCCGGGTCCAGGTTGCCCTGGACCGGCTTGGGGTGGCCGCCGGCGGCGGTGATGCGGCGGACGGCCTCGTCGAGCGGTACGCGCCAGTCGACGCCGACCACGTCGGCGCCGGCCTCGCTCATCAGGCCGAGCAGTTCACCGGTGTTCACGCCGAAGTGCAGCCGCGGTACGCCGTACTGCTCGAGCGCGGCGAAGACCTTCGCGGAGTGCGGCTGGACGAACTGGGCGTAGTCGCGCGGCGAGAGCGCGCCCGCCCAGGAGTCGAAGAGCTGGATCGCCGAGGCGCCGGCCTCGATCTGGACCGAGAGGTACGCGATCGCGACGTCGGCCAGGCGGTCGGCCAGGGCGTGCCAGAGCTTCGGGTCGCTGTGCATGAGGGACTTGGTCCGGGCGTAGTCCTTGCTCGGCCCGCCCTCGACCAGGTACGACGCGACGGTGAACGGCGCGCCGGCGAAGCCGATCAGCGGCGTACCGCCGAGCTCCGCCTTCAGCTGCTGGACCGACTCGGTGACGAACCACACGTCCGCCGGATCGACCGGCCGGATCCCGTCCAGGTCCTCCAAGGCCCTCACCGGCGAAGCGATCACCGGGCCGACGCCGGGCTTGATCTCCAGGTCGACACCGACCGCCTTGAGCGGCGTCACGATGTCGGAGTAGAAGATCGCCGCGTCGACGCCGTAACGGCGTACCGGCTGCAGCGTTATCTCCACGACGAGGTCGGGTCGCATACAGGACTCGAGCATCGTGGTGCCCTCGCGGATCGCCCGGTACTCCGGCAGCGAGCGACCCGCCTGGCGCATGAACCAGACCGGCGTGTGCGGCCCAGGCTCACCCCGGGCGGCCAGCAGGAAGGCGGAGCGGTCCAAGGAGGAGTCCGAAGAGCTACCGACAGCGGTCTGTGATTGGGCTGCTTGGTTCACGGGCACAGGGCAATGATCCCATGCCCGAAACCCGTTACCGGCGCGTCGTCACCGGCGTCGGTGAGTGATCAGTCGTAGGCTGCGAAGCATGGGTGCCCGCAAGCAGGTCGACGCGCCACCCGCGGAGTTCGCCGAGGCCCTGACGCAACTGCGTGAGGCCCGGTTCCGGCCCGAGGTCTTCGTCGAGGAGATGCCCGCGCCGCAGCGGATCGCTCCGCACGCGGCCGCGGTCAGCGCCGACGTGACGGTTGATGGTGACGACGTCGCCACCGGCCGTCTGGTCGTCCTCTACGACCCGGACGGGAACGACGCCTGGCAGTCGACCTTCCGCTGTGTCGCGTACGTGCGTGCGGCCGTCGAACCGGAGATGGTGATCGACGCGCTGCTCGGTGGCGTGGGCTGGACCTGGTTGATGGAGGCGCTGGCGGACCGGGGTGCGGAGTTCCTGGCCCCGAGCGGTACCGTCACCAGAGTGGTGTCCGAGAGTTTCGGCGGGATGGCCGACGACGACGCGACCGCGGAGATCGAGATCCGCGCCTCCTGGAGCCCGGTGCCGGGCCCGGACGGCGGGATCGACGTGACGCGGCACGCCGAGGCGTGGGGCGAAGTGCTGTGCACCGCGGCCGGGTTGCCGCCGGTGCCGCCCGGCGTGGTCGCGATGCCTACCCGCCGCGGTCAGCGGGGCCGATGAGCCCGGCCGAGACCCAGCAGTCGCCCGTCCCCGAGGACCCGACCGAGACCCTTCCGCTGCTCGAACTGCGCGACGGGCTGTCCGACGTCGTCGACACCGACAGCGCGCTGCGGGAGGTCGTCGAGGCGTTCCAGGCCGGCAGCGGCCCGGTGGCCGTGGACGCCGAGCGCGCGTCGGGCTACCGCTACTCCCACCGCGCGTACCTGGTCCAGCTGCGCCGTGAGGGTTCCGGCTCCGCGCTGGTCGATCCGATTCCGTTCGGTGACCTGTCCGCGCTCGGCGACGCGATCGTCGACGCGGAGTGGATCATCCACGCGGCCAACCAGGACCTGGCCTGCCTGGCCGAGGTCGGCATGGTTCCGCGCACTGTTTTCGACACCGAGCTGGCCGGGCGCCTGCTCGGCTACCCGAAGGTCGGCCTGGCCTCGCTGGTCAGCGAAGTCCTCGGGTACCGGATGCGCAAGGAGCACTCGGCCGCCGACTGGTCGACCCGGCCCCTACCGAGCCCCTGGCTCGTGTACGCCGCGCTGGACGTCGAGATGCTGATCGAGCTGCGCACCGCGATCGAGCAGGAGCTGCGCCGCGAGGGCAAGTGGGACTGGGCCGAGCAGGAGTTCGCCGCGATCCTGTCCGCGCCGCCGCGCGAGCCGAAGCCCGATCCGTGGCGCCGTACGTCGGGCATGCACCGCGTCCGCAACCGTCGCAGCTTGGCCGTCGTCCGAGCGTTGTGGGAGGCGCGCGACCAGATCGCGGAGTCCGCCGACATCTCCCCCGGCCGGATCCTGCCGGACGCGGCGATCGTCGAGGCCGCGGCCGCGATGCCGGTCGACCGGGACACGCTGCAGAAACTGACCGCTTTCAAGGGCCGCGGCGCGCATCGGCACATGCGGACCTGGTGGGAGGCGATCGATCACGCTCGCCGGCTGCCCGATGGTGAGCTGCCGAAGCAGGGTCCCCGGTACGACGGACCGCCGCCGGCCCGCGCATGGGCCGATCGCGACCCGGACGCCGCGGCTCGGCTGTCGGCCGCACGCGCGGCGGTCGGCGAGATCGCCGAGGCGCACCGGTTGCCGACCGAGAACCTGCTCTCCCCCGACACGATTCGCCGGCTGGCGTGGACGCCGCCGGCCGAGCCGGGACTCGACGTGGTGAAGACGTTCCTGCGCGAGCACGGTGCCCGCGAGTGGCAGGTCGGGCTGACCGGTCAGGTGTTGGCTGATGCGCTGACGGTCACTGCTCCGGCCAAGTCGCTGGACTAGCTCGTCGCCCCGAACCCCGGACCAGTTGGTCACGGGGATCGGGGGAACTACTTGAAGGTCCTGCGCCGGGTCCTGGAGTGGTGAAGAGGCGCTCAGGCCTGGAGCTGACGCTCGATGGCGTCGACGACCTCGGGCGACTCCGGCGTCGTACGGGTCCGGAAGCGGGCCGCCACCGTGCCCTCGGAGCTGAGCAGGAACTTCTCGAAGTTCCACTGGACGTCACCGGCGTTGCCCTCGGCGTCCGGAGTGAGCGTGAGCTCCTGGAACAGCGGGTGCCGGCCCTCGCCGTTCACCTCGGTCTTGTCCAGCATCGGGAACGTCACGCTGTACGTCGTCGAGCAGAACTCCTGGATCTCCTCGGTCGTACCCGGCTCCTGTCCGCCGAACTGGTTGCACGGAACGCCCAGCACGGTGAAGCCGCGGGACGCGTACTTCTGCTGCAGGTTCTCCAGCTCGGTGTACTGCGGGGTCGCGCCGCACTTGGAGGCGACGTTCACGATCAGCACGGTCTGCCCCTTGTACTCACCGAGGGACGTCTCGGCGCCGGACAGAGTGCGCAGGGCGATGTCGTACAGGCTCATTCGTTTCCTTCGGGAGGCAGTTGGCGGGACAGGAACTCGGTGGTGCGCTGCCAGGCCTGCGCGGAGGCCTCGGCGTGGTGGAACGCGGGCATCGGGTTGTCGAACGCGTGCCCGGCGCCCGGGTAACGGTGGACCTCGGCGTCGCCGAGCTCGGCGACGATCTTGTCGACCGTCGCGCGCGGGAGATAGTCGTCCGCGTCGCCGAAGTGGTGCAGGCTCGCCGCCGTCACGTCCGGCGCGAGCGGCAGCAGGTTCGGCAGGGCGGAGCCGTAGTAGCTGACCAGGACGTCCGGATCAGCCGCGGCGGCGACGTTGAAGCCGAGGCCGCCGCCGAAGCAGTAGCCGATCACGCCGACCGGGGTGTCGCGGCCGCGCAGGTACTCCAGCGCGGCGATCGAGTCCGACACGGCGAGATCCCAGTCGAGGCGATCCAGTACGGCGAGCGCCCGGTCCAGGAGGTCGGTCGCGTCGGGGTCGAGGTCGACGTCGTCCAGGCGCCAGAAGATCTCCGGCGCGACGACGTGGTACCCGAGCGCGGCGAGCTGGGCACCGCGCTCCTGGATGTACTCCGAGACCCCGAAGATCTCCTGCAGAAGCAGGAGGCCGGGACCGGAGCCTTCCCAGACGTGCACGGGCATCAGGCCGGAGCCGGTGTCGATTTCCAGGGTCACGCAATGAGCCTACTGCGCTACTCGGTTCTCCTCCGGAACAGCCTGTCGAGCAGCCTGCGGAAACCGGGACGGCTTGGCCGGCACCCAGGTTCTGCACTCCTCGATCGCGTTGTTGAGCAGCCGGTAGAGCCGTTGGTCCGGGTCGGGGACGCAGGCTTGCGAGATGCCCTCGACCGCGCACGAGACCGCTCTGGGCGCCGTACGGCGGGCGTAGTCGGACGTGCCGCGGTGAGCCTTGGCGGTGAACGCGCGGGCCCACTTGGTCGCGGACGGGACCGAGTCGAGGACCTCCTGCGAGGCCGGGTCCATGCTGTCGAGCGGGCGCCCGTCCAGCGCCGCGAGCTGCCGCTCCCCCACGATCAGGGCGACGGCCAGGATGTACTGGCGCTCCTGCGAGACGACCGGCAGGGCTTCCTGGATGCAGACGGCCGTCACCCGCGGTACGACGTGCGGGTCGTCCGGTGTCAGCCCGATCACCGACGGGATCAGCGGCGCCAGCCGGGACCGGCCGGCGTCCGTCGTACAGTCGTTGACGTCGCGCGCGACGCCCGCGAGCAGCGGGTGCGTGCAGGACGGATGGTCCGACCAGGGTTCGCCGGCCAGGTAGGACGCGAACTCCATGAAGCAGGCGCCCTTGCGCGGATTGCGGTGCTTGCCCCGGCTCAGGACCGGGACGGCGAAATCGAAGTTGTTCATCTGAGCGACTCCCGAAGCGTGCCTTGGTCCAGCATGCGCCCGATCCCACCCGGGCGCCACGCCCAACGCACATTCGCCCCACCGGCGGTTGTGAGCAGCCGCACAGGCGCGCCGTCTTGGGGCCATTCATTACCGACGGGTAGCATCGGTGTTGCCACCCCACCCTAAGGAGGGCCTCGTGCCCCGTGAGATCCGCGATGTCGTGTTCGTCGACGGCGTTCGCACCCCGTTCGGCAAGGCCAAAGGTCAGTACGCCGAGACGCGCGCCGACGACCTGGTGATCAAGTGCATCCGTGAGCTGCTGCGCCGCAACCCGTCGCTGCCGCCCGAGCGGGTCGAGGAGGTCGCGATCGCGGCCACCACCCAGATCGGCGACCAGGGCCTGACCATCGGCCGGACCGCCGCGCTGCTGGCCGGGCTGCCGAACACCACCCCGGGCTACGCGATCGACCGGATGTGCGCGGGCGCGATGACCGCGGTCACCACGACCGCCTCCGGGATCGCCTTCGGCGCGCAGGACGTGGTGATCGCCGGCGGTGTCGAGCACATGGGCCGGCACCCGATGGGCGAGGGCGTCGACCCGAACCCGCGGATCATCTCCGAGAAGCTGGTCGACACCTCCGCGCTGGTGATGGGCTCCACCGCCGAGAACCTGCACGATCGCTACCCGACGATCACCAAGGCGCGCACCGACGCGTTCGCGGTCGCCTCCCAGGAGCGCGCCGCCAAGGCGTACGCGAACGACCTGATCCAGCCGGACCTGGTCCCGATCGCGACCCGTTCGGCCGAGCACGGCTGGGGCCTGGCGACCACCGACGAGCCGATGCGGCCCGGGACGACGCTGGAGGACCTGGCGAAGCTGAAGACCCCGTTCCGCCCGCACGGCCGGGTCACCGCGGGCAACGCGGCCGGGATCAACGACGGCGCGACCGCCGCCCTGCTGACCTCGGCGGAGGCGGCCGAGGAGCTCGGCCTGACGCCGAAGATGAAGCTCGTCTCGTACGCCTTCGTCGGCGTCGAGCCCGAGGTGATGGGCTTCGGCCCGGTCCCGGCGACCGAGAAGGCGCTGAAGCAGGCCGGCCTGACCATCGACGACATCCAGGCCTTCGAGGTGAACGAGGCGTTCGCCGTCCAGGTGCTGGCCTTCCTGGAGCACTACGGGATCGCCGACGACGACCCGCGGGTCAACCCGTACGGCGGCGCGATCGCGTACGGCCACCCGCTGGCCTCGTCCGGCGTTCGGCTGATGGTCCAGCTGGCCAAGCAGTTCGAGCTGCGCCCCGAGGTCCGCTACGGCCTCACCACCATGTGCGTCGGCCTCGGCATGGGCGGAACCATCATCTGGGAGAACCCGAACTGGGAAGGCAGCGCCGCATGAGCGACCTCAACACGCTGATCGCCGAAGCGACCGCGATCGAGAACGACGAGCTCGTCACGCTCGCGCCCAGCCGGGACGTCGTCCTGCCGAACAAGGCCGGCACGATGGCGCTGATCACGCTCGACAACGGCCAGGACCACACCAAGCCGAACACCTTCGGCCCGAAGGGTCTCGCCGAGCTGAACACGGCGATCGACGCCGCGCTGGCCCGCGAGGACGTCGTCGCGATCGGCGTCACCGGCAAGCCGTTCATCCTGGCCGCCGGCGCCGACCTCAGCGGCGTACCGAAGCTGACCGAGCGCGAGCAGGCGCTCAATCTCGGCCGGATCGGCCACGGCGTGATGCGCAAGCTGACCGAGGGCGGCAAGCCGAGCTTCGCGTTCGTCAACGGCGTCGCGCTCGGCGGTGGCCTCGAGGTCGCGCTGCACGCGTCGTACCGGACCGTCTCGGTGGCCGCCGGGATGATCTCCACGCCGGAGGTCTTCCTCGGCCTGCTCCCGGGCTGGGGCGGCAACTTCCTGCTGCCGAACCTGATCGGCGCCGACAAGGCCGTCAAGGTCGTCGTCGAGAACGCGCTGAACCAGAACAAGATGCTCTCCGGCCCCGAGGCGGTGAAGTTCGGGATCGGCGACGTGCTGCTGGACTCGGCCGACTTCCTCGAGCAGTCGCTGATCTGGGCGAGCAAGGTGCTGACCGGCGAGGTCACCGTCGAGCGGCCCGAGATCGACCGCGGCGACGCGTGGGACGCGGCGGTGGCCCGCGGCAAGGCGTTCGCCGACCTCAAGGTCAGCGGCGCGGCGCCCGCGCCGTACCGGGCGCTGGACCTGATCGCGGCGGCCAAGGACAACGATCGCGACCGTGGGTTCGCGGCCGAGGACGAGGCGCTGGCCGACCTGATCATGAGCGAGGAGCTGCGCAGCGGCCTCTACGCCTTCGACCTGGTCAACAAGCGCGCCAAGCGCCCGGCCGGTGCGCCGGACAAGTCGCTGGCCCGTCCGGTCAACAAGGTCGGCGTCGTCGGTGCCGGGCTGATGGCCGGCCAGCTCGCCCTGCTGTTCGTACGGCGGCTCGAGGTGCCCGTCGTCCTCACCGACCTCGACCAGGAGCGGGTCGACCGCGGCGTCGGCTACGTGCACGGCGAGATCGACAAGCTGCTCGGCAAGGGCCGGATCCGCCCGGACAAGGCCAACCAGCTGAAGGCGCTCGTCACCGGGTCGGTGGACCGCGCGGTCTTCGCCGACGCGGACTTCGTGATCGAGGCGGTCTTCGAGGAGCTGCAGCTGAAGAAGACGATCTTCGCCGACCTGGAGAAGATCGTCGCACCGGAGGCGATCCTGGCGACGAACACCTCGTCGCTGCCGATCACCGAGATGGCCGCCGATCTGGAGCACCCCGAGCGGGTCGTCGGGTTCCACTTCTTCAACCCGGTCGCGGTGCTGCCGTTGCTGGAGATCATCCGTGCCGACCAGACCGACGACGCCGCGCTGGCGACGGCGTTCGCGGTCGGCAAGAAGCTGAAGAAGTCGTGCGTGCTGGTCAAGGACGCGCCGGCCTTCGTGGTGAACCGGCTGCTGACCCGCTTCCTCGGCGAGGTCAGCGCGGCGGTCGACGAGGGCACGCCGATTCCTGAAGCGGACAAGGCGTTGTCGGCGCTCGGACTGCCGATGCCGCCGTTCGTGCTGCTGCAGCTGGTCGGTCTGCCGGTCGCGCTGCACGTCGCCGAGACGATGAACCGGGCCTACCCGGACCGGTTCGCCGTGTCCGAGAACCTCGCCAAGGTCGTTGCTGCGGGCAAGAGTTCGTTCTACGTCTGGAGCGCCGAGGGCAAGCCGTCGGTCGACCCGGAGGTCGAGGCCCTGGTCACCGTCGGCGACCAGCCGTCCGGCGCCGACGAGCTGCGTACCCGCGTACTGACCGCGCTGGCCGAGGAGATCAAGATCATGCTCGACGAGGGTGTGGTCGCCGAGGCGCAGGACATCGACCTGTGCCTGCTGCTCGGCGCCGGCTGGCCGTTCCACCTCGGCGGCATCACGCCGTACCTGGACCGCTCGGGCATCGCCGAGAAGGCCAACGGGCAGCGTTTCCTCGCCAAGGGCGTTGCGTCGCTGGCCTGACCCACGATCTGCTGGGGTCGGTGCGGAGCCCGGAAGCCCGCTCCGGCCCCAGCAGCAGGTTCCTGCCACCCACCAGCCGGTGCCCTGATCCTTGACTAGGGTGCCTGGGTGAGTGAGTTGGCAAAGGACGGACTCGGAGTCATCGCCGCGAACCAGGCGGCCAACGCGGTCCGTGAGCAGGTGGTGCGCACTCTGGCGGCGTACGTCGGACTGTCGGCCCGAATGCGGGCTCTCGAGGACGCCTTCCGGACCCAGGTGATGGGTGCGGGGTACCAGCTCCAGCAACTGATCGAGGAGCGCCGCCGCCTGGAGGCGGAGCTCGACCGGATCCGGACGCGGCTCGACAGAGACGAGTACGCCGATGACGCGGCCCTCGCCGCCGACGTCGAGGCCGCCCTGGTCGAGACCGTGCCCGGCCCGCTGGACGAGGACGACCCTTCGGCGTCCGCCGAACCGCTCCCCGACGACGGGCTCGACGAACTGAGCCGGCGCCGGATCCTGCGCGAGTTCAAGCGGATCGTGCTGCCGAAGGTCCACACCGACACCTCGACGGCGCCGCCCGAGGAGTTCGCGGTCGCGCACGCCGTCTACCGCGAACGCGACTACGTGCTGATGGAGGCGTTCGTCGTCCAGCACCGCGGCGAGCTCGGCCCGTACGACGACGACGGCGCGGAGCTGTCGACCGGCCAGGCGACCGAGCGGCTGGCGTCGTACCGGGCAGCGGCCCGTCGGCTCGACGCACGGCTGGCCCGGCTGCGCGCCGACGCGACCGAGGCCGAACTCACCGTGCCGGAGGACGCGCAGCACCGGATCCGCGAGCAGAACCAGGAGTTCCTGCAGGCGATCGACGACGAGTCGGCCACCGTGCTGCGGCTGCGCACCGAACTGGAGAACCTGCGACGCAAGGGAGACCAGCCGTGACCGGCGACTCGATCGAACGCACCGGACGTGGCGTCCCGGCCGGACGCGGCGAGCTGCGGGAGCTGATGCGCGCATTCCTTGCCGAGAGCAACGAAGACACCTTCGAGTGGACCTCGGTCACCACCGCGGACGGACTCCCCCACCCCTGGATCTACGACCTGTTCGAGGACTCCAACGGCACGATCTGGGTCGGCACCTGGGGCGGCGGCCTCGGCCGGTACGACGGCAGCAGCTGGACGACGTACACCAAGCGCGACGGCCTGGCCAGCAACGCGGTCACCTCCATCCGCGAGGACTCCCGCGGGCAGCTGTGGATCGGCACCGACCGCGGCCTCACCCGGTACGACGGGCAGCGGTTCACCAAGGCCGGACTGACCGGCAAGAGCATCCTCACCCTGCACGTCGACGCCGACGACAACGTCTGGGCCGGGACCTGGCGCTCGCGGCTGACCGGCGGCGGCCTGCACCGGTACGACGGCCGCCAGTGGCAGGCGTTCGGCAAACGCGACGGCCTGCCCGGGGTCGAGATCCTGAAGGTCTTCGAGGACTCCCGCGGCCGGATCTGGGTCGGCACCTACGATCACGGCGACGGAGCCGGCGTCGGCTGCTGGGACGGGACCCGCTGGCAGAACTTCCGGGTCGAGGACGGTCTGCTGGACAACTGCGTGTACTCGATGTTCGAGGATCCCGACGGCCGGATGTGGTTCGGCACGATGCGCGGGGTGTCGGTGTACGACGGCCGCAGCTGGTACCGGATGACGACCGCCGACGGGCTGGTGCACGACCGCGTCTACGCGATGCTGATCGACGCCGAGCAGACGATGTGGTTCGGCACCGAGGGCGGCGTCAGCCGGTACGACGGTCGCGACTGGACGTCGTACACGGCCGACGGCGAACTGGTCGAAGACCTGGTCCGCTCGATCCTGCAGGACCGCGACGGCGGGCTGTGGTTCGGCACCTACCCGTTCGCGGCCGGGCACGGCGGGATCAGCATCGCCCGGAGGCCGACCCAGCGCGACAGCCTGGAGCAGAAGGCGGCGCGCTATCTGCCGCCGCGGGACCAGCGGAAGCTCAGCCCCGGAACTTCTTGACCGCCGCGGTGAGCTCGGCCGGGGTGTGGCCGGTGTGGCGTTTCAGGATCGCGCTGGACGCCGCGTCGGTGGTGCCGTGCACGGCCAGGTCGGCGTACAGGGCGGCGACCTTCGTCATGCCGAGCTCGTCGGCCAGGTACTCGACGGCCCACCAGCTCTGGCCGTAGGCGCGGTCGCCGTTCGCGTCGAACGCGTCGCGGTCGGGCAGGGCCTTCATGCCGGGCAGGTACTTGGACCTGACCGTCTTCCGGTACGGGTCGACGGTCCACTGGGGATCGTCCTCGACCGACCGGCAGCGCACGTACTCCGCCAGGCCCTCGGCGAGCCAGAGCGGGACCAGCGGACCGATCGGCACGGTCGCGACGTGGGTCATCTCGTGCACCAGCAGGTCCTCGTCGAGGTCCTTGCGCAGCGCTGGGTTGATCACGATCCGGCTGCCGACGGCCGGACCGGACGGCTTGCCGAGCTGCTCCCCCTCGTACAAGGTGACCGCCTTGGCGGCGATCGTCCAGCCGCGGCCGGTGCCCGACGTCCACACGGTCGCCATCACCTGCGGCTCCGGCATCGCGACCACCAGGACCGAGCCGTCCCAGCCGCGCGGCCAGTGCCGGCGGACCGCGGCGACGGCGTCCCGCGAGACCCGCGCGATCGTCTTGCCGAGCGCGAGTTCGCGTTGCGCGACCACGACGACGACCTTGCCGCGCCGGACCAGCGCGACCTCCTGGAAGTCCCACGGCTGGCGGTGCCCGTCGCGGCTCAGCGTCTCGTCGATCGCGCCGTCCTCGACCAGGACCCACAGGTTGTCGCGGCGGACGAACGTGTAGCCGAGGTCGGTCTGCACGGGCTTCGGGTCGACGCCGGCGATCTGGTACCGCATCATCACGCGGGTGGTGTACGTCGACGGCCCGTACTTCTCGGCCAGCTTCGGCGCCGCCCAGTCGTCGGCGGTGAAGTACCTCAGCGTGCTGAACCCGAACTTGCGCAGGTTCGCGAACAGCAGCTTCTGCCGCGCGACCAGCTTCGGCTGCTTCGGGTCGACCGCGGCGAGGAACCCGTTCAGATCACCCTTGAGTACGGCGGTCGCCCGCTTGCCCAGCAGCAGGTCGACCTCGCGCTGCCGGCTCTTCTTCTCGGCGGCGCTCAGCTCGGGCGCCGTGCCCGGCGCCTCCAGCGCGGCCGCCGTGCTCCCGGCCGGCACGTCTCCCGAGCGCGTCACGACCACGGCGCCGGCGGTCCCGGCCAGCGCGAGCGCCGCGACGGCCGCCAGCAGGCGCCTCGGGTGCTTCATGAAAGAGTCTGCCCTCTGCGAGAGTTCCGGTGAACCAGCGCCACTGCCCCTCGTCGCCCGCCACCTCACAAGGACCAACCCCCGATCGGTGGCCGGTACTTGGAAGACACAGGCGGTCGACTGAAGAATCCTACCGTCGGCAAAGGCCGCGCCCCCGGACGAGATCCGGTGGCGCGGCCTTCGGTGGCACGTGGGCTGTCGCGGCGAGCAGCTAGGCCTTGGTGGCCTCGCCGGTCTTCTCCTCGAGACCGACGCGGCTGCGGCGGTAGCCGTAGACGGCGTACACGATGAAGCCGAGCGCCATCCAGATCGCGAACCGCAGCCAGGTCTCCAGCGACAGGTTCAGCATCAGGTAGATGCAGATCACCGCGGCCACGATCGGCACCACCGGGTTGCCGGGGACGCGGAACGAGCGCTGGATATCCGGCCGCCGCCGGCGCAGCAGCGGGACCGCGATCGAGACCAGGGTGAACGCGGCCAGGGTGCCGATGTTCACCATCTCCTCCAGCTTGCCGATCGGGGTGACGCCCGCGACGATCGCGACCACGACGCCGATCCCGATCGTCAGCCGGTACGGCGTACCGAACTTCGGGTGCGTCTTGCCGAGCTTGGCCGGCACCAGGTGGTCGCGGCTCATCGCGAACACCACCCGCGCGGCACCGATCATCAGCGTCAGCACGACGGTGGTCAGACCCGCGACCGCACCGGCCGAGATCAGCGTCGCGAACCCGGGCCGGCCGACCGACCGGAACGCCTCGGCCAGCGCGGCCTCGCCGTTGATGTCCTTGTAGTTGACCATCCCGGTGATCACGATGCAGACCAGCACGTACAGCACGGTGCAGATCGCCAGCGAGCCGATGATGCCGCGCGGCAGGTCGCGCTGCGGGTTCTTCGCCTCCTCGGCGGTGGTCGCGACCACGTCGAACCCGATGAACGCGAAGAACACCAGCGACGCGCCCGACACCAGGCCCATCACGCCGAACGTCGACGGCGTGAACCCGAACAGGGCCTGGAACAACGGAGTCGTGATGGTCACGTCACCGTTCTCGGCCGGCACGCTGTCGGGGATGAACGGGGTCAGGTTCGAGCCCTTGATGTAGAACAGGCCGGCGATGATCACGAACAGCACGACGAACAGCTTGACCGCGACCAGCACCAGGTTGACCCGCAGCGACTCCTTGATGCCGACCGTGGCCAGGATCGTCAGCACGATGATCAGCAGCATCGCCAGCACGTTGACATGTGAGTCCGGGCCGATCGAGTCCGGCCAGCCCAGACCGATCTGCTCCAGGAACAGCGCAGCGTACGTCGACCAGCCCTGGGCGACGACGCTTGCCCCGAGCATCAGCTCGAGCAGCAGGTCCCAGCCGATGATCCAGGCGAAGACCTCGCCGAGGGAGAAGTACGAGAACGTGTACGCCGATCCCGACACCGGGACGGTCGAGGAGAACTCGGCGTAGCACAGCGCCGCGAGGCCGCAGCAGATCGCGGCCAGCACGAACGACAACGCGATACTCGGCCCGGCGTACGCCTGGGCAGCCCTTCCGGTGAGCGTGAAGATCCCGGCACCGATGATCACACCGATGCCGAACACGGTCAGGTCCAGGGCGGTGAGGCGTTTCTTGAGCTGGTACTCCGGCTCGTCGGTGTCCGCGATCGACTGCTCGATCGTCTTGGTCCGTAACAGACTCACGACGCCTCCTAGAAAGTATTTCAGATCAAAGTACTACTTAGCGTTGAGGTCGGTAGTCTTTGAGTGAGATCCACAACGTCGCTTCGGTGTACCCGGTGCGGGTCAGCAGTATGCGGTCGCGGCTGGTCTGGTCGGTGCCGTGCCGGGCCAGGTCCTCGTACAGGTCCTCGACCGCCTTGAGACCGATCTCACGGACCAGGAAGCGCACGGCCAGCCAGCTCACGCCGTACACGTCGGTGTTGCTCTCGTAGAAGCCGAGATCCGAAGGCAGCGCGACCAGACCGGGCAGCGCCTGGTCGATCACCTCCTGCTCCCACTTGGCGACCTCGCCGGCACCACCGACCGCTTCGATCCCGCGCCAGGACACGTACTCCGCGGCGCCCTCGGCGAGCCAGAGCGGCTCGTAGCCACCGAGGTCGGCGGTGGCGACGTGGGTGATCTCGTGCGACAGCAGGATCTCGTCGATCCGGTCGCGTTCCTTGGGGTTGACCACGATGTACGCGCCGCCGACGGTACCGTCCGCGGTGTCCTGACCGGGCAGCGAGGTGAACGTCGAGCCGGCGCTCGCGGCGGACTCGATGTCCTCGTCGGCGAACCGCGCGTCCCGGACCTCGGTGTCGTCGAGCGCCACGATCAGCACCGATCCACGCCAGCGGCGCGGCCAGTACGCCGTCACCTGGCCGAGTGCTTCATTGGCCTCGGCAACGATCGCCTCGGCGCGATCGGTGTCGCCCTTCTCCACGATCGCCAGCACCCGCGGACCGCGCCGGACCTCGATCCGGCCCAGGTCCCAGGGCTCGCGGTGCGCGGTCGGGCCGAGCTCGTCGTCCAGGTCGCGGTCGTCGGTGATGACCCAGCGGCCGCCGCGGCTGACGAACGTGTAGCCGAGCTCGGTGGTCACCGGGTCGAGGTCGACCTTCGGGATCTGGTAGCGCATCAGGACGCGGACCAGGTACGTCGACGAGCCGTGCTCGCGGACCGCGGCCTGGTCGAACCGCTCCTCGGCCTGGCTGTACCCGACCTCGGTGAAGCCGATCTCGACCAGGTTCGCGAACAGCGTCCGCTGCTCCTGGCGCAGCTTGGTGTCGGCCGGGTCGATGTCGGCCAGGAACAGCTTCTCGTTACCGTCCCGGACCGCCTTCGCGCGGCGCAGCAGCACGATGTCGACCGCCTGCCGCCGGGCGGCGACCGCGGCCGCGGTCTTGGACGGCGGCTTGTTGCTCTGGTTCGGCGGGGACGCCGGGCCGACGCTCACCTTGGGCCGGCTGCGGGCGTCGTCCTCGCGCTGCTCGACGGCGTACGCGACACCGCCGCAGGTCAGCACGACCACCACCAGCAGACCCAGCCAGCGGCGGGGCCTAGGGGGCGGTGCCTGAGCGCCCGGCCGGGCAGCGTCAGGGGGTGACACACTCACGTCGGGTCGATTCCTCCGGTCCGCCCGTCCAGCGACAGCCCGGCTACCCTACTCGGTCCTGCTGAATCCACCACCGACACGCCGGGTATACAACTTTGCCCCTGGAATCCCCGGGATTCCCCGCTGCCGGAGCAGTGATGGCCGTAACCGGTTCCGCCTGGTGGATCAGGCGGCGGCCGCAGCCTTGAGGGCCTGGAAGAGGCCGGCCTCGGTCAGGCCGAGGTGCTCGAGCATGATCCGGTCGCGCTCGGCCTGGGTCTGCCCGAGCGCGGCCATCTCCTGGTACAGCGTGACCAGCTCGGTCCCGCCGTACCGCTCGATCAGCAGGTCGACCGCGAGCCAGGACAGCGGGTACGACTTCAGCGAGTCCTGGAAGAAGGTCGCGTCGGCCGGCAGCGCCTTCGCCTTGGCCAGGTACTTGGTCCGGACGGTCTGCCGGTAGGTGCCGATCGCCAGGTCGCGAGCGCCGTCCATGGGCAGGAACTCGACCCAGGTCGCGGCCCCCTCGACCAGCCAGCGCGGCGCGAACGTTCCGTACGGCGCGGTCGCGACATGGGTGAACTCGTGCGCGAGCGTCCGGGCGTCGATCTTGCTCCGGTTGCGCGGGTTGATCACGACGTACGAGTCGGTCCGCTCCCCCACGCCGCTGACCTCGCCGGGCAGCGAGCGGTAGACCCAGGTCGCCATCGCGAGCGCGTCCTCGGCGTTCTTCGGCAGCGTGTAGTCCGCGCCGCGAACGACCTTGTCGTCGAGCGCGATCACCACGCCGGAGCCGGTCCAGCCGCCGGGCCAGCTCTTGCTGACCGCCTTCACCGCACTGCCGGCCTTGGTGAGCAGGCTCGCCGCCAGCTTGGTCTGGCCTGTCTCCACGACGACGAGGACTCGGGGTGCGCGTTTGACCAGGACCTCGCCGACGTCCCAGGCCTCCTGGTGCGAGCCGCGTGGGAGGCGTTTGTCGAGGTCGGTGTCGGAGACGAGCGTCCACTTCTTGTCGGGGCGCTGGACGAACGTGTAGCCGAGCATCGTCCGCGCGGGGACCGGGTCGATGCCGCGGATCTGGTAGGTCATCGCGACGGCGACGACGAAGGTGCTCGGGCCGTACTTGTCGGTGATCGCCTGGTCGTACTGCTCCTGGAGGCGCTCGTACTTGAGGCTGGCGAACCCGAAGCGGCGAAGGTTGTCGAACAGCGTGCGCTGGCGGGCGCGGAGGGCCTTGTTGGCCGGGTCGATCGCGGCGAGGAACTGGTCGGGTTTGTTGAGCCGCACGGCTTCGGCGCGGGCGGTCAGTACGGCGTCGACGCCGGACGCGCGGGCGGCCCGGTCGACCTCGGGCGTCTTGGACGCGGCGGCCACGGGCGGCGTCGTACTGTCGGTCCCGGACTTGTGGAGCGCCAGCCCACCGGCGACGGCTGCGGCCACGAGAACAAGGGCGATCAGGATCGGCCCGACGCCGTGGCGGCGCGGGGTCGCCGCCGCGTGACGCCCACGAGGCGGAACCTGGGCCGGCTCGGCGCCTGCCTCAGGTGGTTGCAGCTGAGCGGTTTGCGCAGGCTCCTCGGCAAACCAGGGGGCAGCCGCCGGGTCGTGGGGTGGCCGGCCGGGTTGAGGAGACTCCTCCGGGAACCAGGCGGCGGCCGGGCGCTCGCCGGTGTCCGCCTCGGCGGGGTCGACGGGGTGCTGCCGGACTGCCTCCCCGGCAAGCAGGGAGGCAGGCTCGCTGGATGCGGCGCTGCCTTGGTCACGAGGGTGGTCCTCCTCGGGGAACCACGAGGCGGCCGGCAGCTCCCCGGTCTCGGCCTCGGCCGGGTCGACGGGGTGCTGCCGGGGCGGCTCCTGAGCCTGCTCCTGGGGGAACCAGGGGGCAGGCTCGGGATCAGGCCCCGGCGGGCCGGCCGCGGGCGGTGTCGGGCTCACTGGTGATCGCGTCCCCCTGGTCCCGGGTGATCAGCTCGATCACTTCGCGGGCCAGTTCCTGACCGGTCAGGCCGATCTCCTGCAGGATCGCCGGCCGCTTGGCGTGGTCGAGGAAGCGCTGCGGGATCCCGAAGTCGCGGACCGGCGTACCGACCCCGGCGTCCCGGATCGCCTGCGCGATCGCCGCACCGCAACCACCGACGCGGCCGTTGTCCTCGATCGTGACGACGAACTTGTGCTCGGCCGCGAGCTCGACCAGCTCCGGCGCGACCGGCTTCACCCAGCGCGGGTCGACCACGGTCACCCCGAAGCCCTGCGCGCCGAGCCGCTCGGCGACGTCCACCGCGGTCGCGGCCATCGCGCCGATCCCGACGATCAGCACGTCCGTGCCGGTGCGGACCAGGACGTCCGTCGTACCGATCCGGTCGATCGCGTCGAGGTCGGGGAACACCTCGCCCTTGGCGTACCGCAGGACGGTCGGCGCGTCGTCCACCTCGATCGCCTCGTTCAGCAGCTCGGCGACCCGCTTGCCGTCGCGCGGCGCGGCCAGGCGGAGACCCGGCACGACCTGCAGCAGCGACATGTCCCACATGCCGTTGTGGCTCGCCCCGTCGTCACCGGTCACCCCGGCGCGGTCGAGCACGAACGTCACCCCGCACTTGTGCAGCGCGACATCCAGCAGCAACTGGTCGAACGCGCGGTTCAGGAACGTCGCGTACAGCCCGACGACCGGGTGCAGCCCGCCCATCGCGAGCCCGGCGGCGCTCGTCACCGCGTGCTGCTCGGCGATCCCGACGTCGAAGATCCGGTCCGGGAACTCCTGCCCGAACGCCGCCAGGCCGGTCGGGTGCAGCATCGCCGCGGTGATCGCGACGACGTCCGGCCGGCGGTGACCGATCTCGACCAGTTCCTCGGCGAACACGTCGGTCCAGCCACGCGGCTTGTGCGCCGGGCGGACCTGGTGGAAATTGTCCTCCTCGTCCTGCTCGGCGGCGGCGTACCCGAAGCCCTTCTGGGTCACCGCGTGCACCAGGACCGGCCCGCCGAAGGCCTTCGCCTTGGCCAGCGCGTCCTCCATCGCCACCCGGTCGTGGCCGTCCACCGGGCCGACGTACTTCAGGCCGAGGTCCTCGAACATGCCCTGCGGGGCGAGCATGTCCTTCAGCCCCTTCTTCACCCCGTGCAGCACCTCGTACATCGGCGGTCCGACGTACGGCGTCCGGCCGAGGTTGGTCTTCACCAGGTCGAGGATCTTCTCGTACCGCGGGTTGGTGCGCAGGCTGGTCAGGTGCGTGGCCAGGCCGCCGACGGTCGGGCTGTAGGACCGTCCGTTGTCGTTGACGATCACGACGAGCTTGAGGTCGTCGCAGGCGGCGATGTTGTTCAGCGCCTCCCAGGCCATGCCGCCGGTCAGGCCGCCGTCACCGATCAGCGCGACCACGTGCCGGTCCTCCTTGCGCAGGCGGTACGCCTTGGCCAGGCCGTCGGCGTACGACAGCGAGGTCGAGGCGTGGCTGTTCTCGACGATGTCGTGCTCGGACTCGGCCTGGCTCGGGTACCCCGACAGGCCGCCCTGCTGGCGCAAGGTGTCGAACTTCGGCGCCCGGCCGGTGAGCAGTTTGTGCACGTAGGTCTGGTGACCGGTGTCGTAGACCAGCCGGTCGCGCGGCGAGTCGAAGACCCGGTGCATCGCCAGGGTGATCTCGACCATGCCGAGGTTCGGGCCCAGGTGCCCGCCGGTCCGCGACACCGTCTCGACGAGCACGTCGCGGATCTCCGCGGCCAGGTCCGTCAGCTGCTGATCGGTCAGGTCCTTGAGGTCCGCCGGCCCTCCGACCGTGTCCAGCAAGCGCATCGAGCTCCTCCGCAGGGTTGTCCTCGAATGGTCGAGTCTATGCACCCCGGTCGCCGATGCCGAACGCGGCAAGGCCTTCCGGAGCAATCTCACAGTACGGGACGCTCCGGACGGTCGAGTGGTTCACCGGTGGCATCCATCTCACCTAGAGTAACCGTCATGGAGATGGTGCGGACCCTGTTCCGCAAGTACGACGGCCGCCCCCACCGCCTGATGGAGTCCCTCCACCTCGGCGAGGACGACCACGGCCTCTGGGTCGGCTCCCGCCCCGGCGACCGCGCCCAGCGCGCCGACGGCACCTGGAGGCCGGTCGACCACAGCCGCGTCCGCCTCTTCCCCCGCGGCCAGTGGTGGAGCGCCCTGTTCAACGACGCGCCCCACCCCACCGAGATCTACTGCGACATCACCATGCCGCCCGAGTTCGGCGTCGACACCGTCACCGCCGTCGACCTCGACCTCGACATCCGCCGCCTCCGCGACGGCACGGTCAAGGTGATGGACGAAGACGAGTTCGCCGCCCACCAGGTCCACTACGGCTACCCACCCCAGGTAGTCGCCACCGCCCAGGCCACCTGCGCCTGGGTCGTGTCCAACATCACCACCGCGGAACCGTTCCTGACGGTCTACAAGACCTACTTGGACCGCGTCCGGGGGTTGGCGGACTAGGAGGTCAGCGGCCGAGGACCTTGTACTTCGCCTCGGCGGTGCCCTTCTGGGGTTCCCACCATGCCGTGTTCGCCTTGTACCAGTCGATGGTGGCGGACAGGCCCGCGTCGAAGTCGGCGTAGCGGGGGGTCCAGCCGAGTTCGGTGCGGATCTTGGTGGAGTCGTTGGAGTAGCGCAGGTCGTGGCCGGGGCGGTCGTTGACGTGGACGAAGGCGTCTTCGGGCTCGCCCATCAGCGTCAGGATCTTCTCGATGATCTGCTTGTTGCTGCGCTCATCGCCGGAGCCGATCAGGTACGTCTCGCCGAGGCGGCCGTCGGTGATGATCCGGTGCACCGCGTCGTTGTGGTCCTCGACGTGGGTCCACTCGCGGACGTTCTCGCCGGCGCCGTACAGCTTGGGCTTGTCGCCGATCAGGACGTTGGTGATCTGCCGCGGGATCAGCTTCTCGACGTGCTGGTACGGGCCGTAGTTGTTCGCGCAGTTCGACAGCGTCGCGGCCACGCCGTACGAGCGGGCCCAGGCGCGGACCAGCATGTCGGAGCTCGCCTTCGAGGCCGAGTACGGCGAGGACGGGTCGTACGCCGTGGTCTCGGTGAACTGGTCGACCGAGTCCAGCGGGAGGTCGCCGAAGACCTCGTCGGTGGAGATGTGGTGCATCCGCTTGTCGTGCTTGCGGACCGCCTCGAGCAGCGTGAAGGTGCCGATGATGTTCGACTTGATGAACGGCGACGGGTCGTTCAGCGAGTTGTCGACGTGCGACTCGGCGGCGAAGTGCACGAGCACGTCGGTCGCGCCGACGAGCCGGTCGACGAGTTCGGCGTCACAGATGTCGCCGTGCACGAAGGTGACCTGCTCGGCGACCGGGTCCAGGTTGCTCCGGCTGCCGGCGTACGTGAGCGCGTCGAGCACCGCGACCTCGACGTCGGGGTACCGCCGTACCGTGTCGTGCACGAAGTTCGAGCCGATGAAGCCGGCGCCGCCGGTGATGAGCATCCGTCGCATGCGGCACAGGATAGCGAGGCCGGAGGTGACCGGTCGCGCCGGTACGGTGACGCCATGCGCAAGGTGCGGGTTGTGTTTCGCAAGTACGACGGCAAGCTCCACTGGCACCAGTGGATGACCCACCTCGGAGAAGACCAGTACGGCGTGTGGTTGGGGATGCCGGCCGGGGCCGTCGCCCAGCGCGGCGAGGAGCCGGCGATCACCATGGACGCGGCCAGCGTGATGCTGTTCCCGCGGGACCAGTGGTTCACGGCCGCCTTCAACGACGTCCCGGCCAGGACCGAGATCTACTGCGACATCACCACGCCGGTGACGTTCGGCGAGGACGAGTTCACGATGGTCGATCTCGACCTCGACGTGGTGAAGCGGCGCGACGGCAGCTTCTACGTCGACGACGAGGACGAGTTCGCCGAGCACCAGGTGAAGTACGACTACCCGCCCGACGTGATCCGGGCCGCGCAGGCGTCGTGCGACCGGCTGTCGGGCGCAGTGATGACCGAGGAGCCGTTCCTGACGGCGTACGAGGCGTACCTGGATCAGGTCCGCTAGAAGTCAGGCGGCCGGGCCGGCCACCACCGGAACCGCCCCGTCCCAGTGCGGCCAGCCCGGCAGCGATCCAAGAGTCCACTAACTGAGGGTCACCCGCAAGCTTTTGCAGGGTCACTCACGAAACTTTCAGTAACTGCGGTGCAGACTGAGCGCGGCGCGGTCGAGTTTCACCGCGTTCGGCAGCAGTCCGTTCTGCCCGGCGAACATGTCGGCGGCCGGCGCGACGCTGAGGTACAGCGACTTCCCGGCCGGTACGTCGACGGCGATCCCGGGCAGCTCGACGGTCCGTCGGACGTTCCGGACGACGCGCGGCTCCCGCAGCGGCATCGTGTTGTTCTGCACGATCTTCGCGTCCAGCGGCGACGTGCCCACGCTCAGCGCGAAGTACGCCGCAGCGTCCGGCCGCAGCGTGGTCACCTTCGCGTCGAGCCGCGGCACGCCGGTGACAGTGATCGGGCCCTTGGCCAGTTCGACCGTGACCGGCAGCCCGGCGTTCGCGCTGCTGGTGACGCTGCCGACGGTGTACCGCCGGTTCGGCGTCAGGTCGCGCTCGGTCGCGCAGCGTCCGTCGGCGGTCGCCAGGTGGTAGCGCCCGAATCCGGTCAGCCCACTGCGGCGGTGCTTGAGGTTGAGGTCGAGGAACCGCTGCGCGAGCGCCCCGAAGTTCGGGCTGCCGAGCGCGATCGAGCACGGGTCGCCCGGCGTCGCGTAGCCCGGCGGGACGACGCTCGGCAACGTGTGCCCGCCGTTGTAGCCGACCAGCATCGACCGGGCCCGCGCCCGCGGTGTGAGCGCCCGGTCGAAGTTCTGCAGACCCTGGTTGAGGTTGAACAGGTTGTCCGACAGTCCCTGCCCGATCAGCACCGGTACGTCGAGCTTCCGGCCGTGCCGTACGTGCCAGGCCGGTCCGTTCTTCGCGAAGAAGGCGTCCAGGTCACGACCGGCCTGTCCGGCCGGCCAGGCGCCGGTGGTGATCAGCGCGACGAACGCCGCCTGGACCGCGGGTGGCAGGTTCTGGCCGCCTCCGGCGTACAGGATCGTCAGCCACATCGTCCGCGCCGACTCGTCCGGCGCCAGGCTCTGCTTGAGGTCCCACCAGGTGATCTCGGGGACCAGCGCATCGAACCGGGTGCGGCCCTTGTCGCGCAGTTCGGTGAACGCGCCGGCGAACTGGTAGCCACCACCGTACGATCCGCCGATCGCGCCGATCAGCGGATCGCCCGGCCGTTGTCTGGTCACCCAGTCGAGCCCGGCGACGAAGTCGACCAGCCGGATCACGTCGCGGCCCTCGAGATCGGGGTTCATCACGTGCGCGACGCCGGTGCTCTCGCCGAAGCTGCGCTGGTCGAAGCTCAGCACGCCGTACCCGGCCTGCAAGTACGACGCGAACGCGGCGGCGTCCTTGGTCCGGCTGCCGCCCCACCCGTGGCTGTGGAAGACCAGTGGCACGGTACGGCGCGCGGACGCGCCGGCCGGTTTGAACAGCGAGTAGCAGATCCGCACCGGCGTCGTGCTGCCCGGCTCGGGCACGCTCTCGACACAGCCGTTGGTGGTGACCGGATCGGTCGCACCGGCGGCGGCCGAGGCCGGCAGCCCGACCGCCAGCAGGGCAAGGACGGTGCCGAGGGCAAGAGTCTTCAGACGGCGCACGGTGACTCCTCGTACGGGGACGGTCCGGTGCGGTCACCGTAGACGACACCCAGGACCGTTGGAACAGCCGGGCGCCAGAGGGTTGTCCACAGGCGCTCGGTTCCTTGCGGGCGGATCGCGGGTCTGCCTGACACACTGTGCGCGTGGAAATCGCGATCGAGATCGTCGCCCTGGTCGCGCTGGTGGCGACGGGGGCCGCGCTGGCCCGCCGGATCGGGGTGTCGGCTCCCCTGCTGCTGGTCGTGATCGGCGTGGTGGCGTCGTACCTGCCGTTCGTCCCGCGGGTGGAGCTGTCGCACGAGGTCGTGCTGGTCGGCTTCCTGCCCCCGCTGCTGTACTCGGCGGCCATCAAGACCAGCCTGGTCGACTTCTCCCAGCACCGGCGCTCGATCGGCCTGCTGTCGGTCGGCCTGGTGGCCTTCACCGCGCTCGGCGTCGGCCTCGTCGCGTACTGGCTGCTCGGAGGCCTGGCCGAGGCCGACGGGCAGAAGCCGCTGCCGCTGTGGGCCGCGTTCGCACTCGGCGCGGTCGTCGCGCCGCCGGACGCCGTCGCGGCCACCGCGATCGCCCGCAAGGTCGGCCTGCCACGGCGCGTGGTCACGATCCTCGAGGGCGAGAGCCTGCTGAACGACGCGACCGCGCTGGTCTGCCTGCGGACCGCGATCGGGGCCGCGCTGGTCACTCCGATGTTCGTGGACGTGAGCCTGGACTTCCTGCGCGCGGCCGGTGGCGGCGTCGTGGTCGGTCTGGTCGTCGCGATCGTGCTGGCCAAGATCCGCCGGCGGTTCACCGACCCGGTGCTGGACACGACGCTCAGCCTGACCGCGCCGTTCATCGCGTACGTCGCGGCGGAGAACCACTACGTGCACGCGTCCGGCGTACTGGCTGTGGTGGTCACCGGGCTGCTGCTCGGGCACAAGGCGCCGATCATCCAGTCGGCGGCGTCGCGGATCTCCGAGCGGACCAACTGGCGCACGATCCAGTTCCTGCTGGAGAACACGGTCTTCCTGCTGATCGGCCTGCAGACCCGGTGGATCCTCGACGACCTGGCGGAGAGCCCGCTGTCGGGCAGCACGATCGCGATCGCGACCATCGGGGTCTTCCTCGCCGTGGTGCTGATCCGGCCGATCTGGCTGTTCCCGGTGACGATGCTGTCCCGCAAGATCCTCGGCCGGTCGCGGCCCGGGCCGGTGACCTGGCAGGCGCTGGTCGTGGTGTCGTGGGCCGGCATGCGTGGCGTGGTGACGCTGGCCGCGGTGTTCGTGCTGCCGCCGGAGACGCCGCACCGCGAGGTGCTGGTCTTCATCGCGCTGGCCGTCACCGCGGGGACGCTGCTGCTGCAGGGCTCGACACTGCCCTGGCTGGTACGACGGATGCGGCTGCCCGGCCCCGACCCGGCCGAGGACGCGCTGCAGGAGGCCGCCGTACTGCAGGCCGCGCACAAGGCCGGCGAGGAGGAGCTCGACCGGGTCCTCACGCCCGAGGACCCGCCGCAGGTCGTCGAGCTGCTCCGCCAGCGCGGCGAGGCGCGGGCACTGGCCGCGTGGGAGCGACTCGGCCGGCCCGAAACCGAGTACGAAACGCCGAGTGAGGCTTATCGTCGACTTCGGATGGTCATGCTGCAGGCCGAGCGTGGCCACATCCTCAAGGTCCGGGACGAGGGCCTCGTCGCCGACGAGGTGCTGCAACGGGCACAGATCGCACTCGACATCGAGGAGTCCATCTTGGATCGCGCAGAAGCCGACGACGTCGGCGGACAGTCCGACGACCTCCGCGGGCCGGCCCCGAAGGGCGGTCCGTGCGAGCACCTGGCCGACGCCCCGGTGGTGAAGACGCCGAACACGCCCGAGGGCTGCGAGGAGTGCCTCGCGGCCGGCGGCACGTGGGTGCACCTGCGGCTGTGCCTCGGTTGCGGGCACGTCGGCTGCTGCGACTCGTCGCAGATGAAGCACGCCAGCAAGCACTTCGCCGGGACCGGGCACCCGGTGATGCGCAGCTTCGAGCCCGGCGAGAACTGGCGCTGGTGCTTCGTGGACGAAACCATCGGGTGATGGCCGACTGCCTGTTCTGCTCGATCGTCGCGGGGTCGACGCCGGCGCACCTCGTGCTGGACACGCCCGAGGTGGTCGGGTTCCTCGACATCCGGCCGGTGTTCAAGGGGCACACGCTGATCGTGCCGCGTGAACACGTCGCGACGATGGTCGAGCTCCCGGACGAACTGACCGTGCCGCTGTTCGGGGCGGCGCGGTCGGTCGCGGCGGCTGTGCGTACGGCGTACGGCGCGCAGGGGTCGTTCGTGGCGGTGAACAACGTCGTGTCGCAGTCGGTGCCGCACCTGCACGTGCACGTCGTACCGCGGACGAAGGGCGACGGGCTGCGCGGGTTCTTCTGGCCGCGGACCAAGTACGCCGACGACGCCGAGGCCGCGTCGTACGCCGCTCAGCTGCGGGACGCACTGTCCGCGTGATCGCTGTCCATCTGGGGCCCGGTCGTTCGTGGTAGAGGCACAACGACCGACGAACCGAGGAGATCCACCGTGAAGTACCTGCTGCTGATCAACGCGTCCCCGACACCGTCCGGCGAGGTCGAGGGCTGTACGCCGGCCGACTGGATGGCCTTCGACCAGGAGGTCCGCGACGCCGGCATCATGGTCTCGGGCGAGTCGCTGGCCGACCTGGTCACCGCCACCGTCGTGAAGGTCGACGCCGCCGGACACCGCACCGTCACCGACGGCCCGTTCGCCGAGACCCGTGAGGTGCTGGGCGGCTTCTACGTGATCGACGTCCCCGACCTGGACGTCGCCCTCGACTGGGCCGCCCGCTGCCCCGGCTCCCGGGACGGCGGCAACATCGTCGTCCGCCCCATCGCCGACTTCGACTGATGCCTGACGGGACGCCTGCGCTCCCCGCCTCGGGCGGGGAGCGCTCTCCCGGGTCTTTCCCCACCGACGCGGTCGGCATGGTCGAGCAGGTGTTCCGCGAAGAGCGCGGCCGGCTGCTGGCCGCGCTCAGCCGACGGTTCGGGGACCTCGATCTGGCCGAGGAGGTCACCTCCGAAGCGATCGAGATCGCCCTGGAGAAGTGGCCCATCGACGGCGTACCGCCCAAGCCGGGCGCCTGGCTGATGACGACGGCTCGCCGCAAGGCCGTCGACCGTCTCCGCCGCGACAAGACCTACGCCGCGCGCCTCGCCGTACTGCAGGTGGAGGCCGACCTGAGGGATCCGGCGCCGGCTTCGGAGTTCCCTGACGATCGCCTCCAGCTGTTCTTCACCTGCGCCCACCCGGCGTTGCCCGCCGAGGACCGCATCGCGCTGACCTTGCGCTGCCTGGCCGGCTTGACCACCCCCGAGGTCGCCCGCGCGTTCCTCGTGCCAACGGCAACGATGGCCAAGCGCATCGTCCGCGCGAAGAAGAAGATCCGCGAGGCCAGAATCCCCTTCCGCGTACCGTCCGCCGACGAGCTGCCCGAGCGGCTGCCCGGCGTACTGCAGGTGACCTACTCGATCTTCACCGAGGGGTACGCCGCCAGCTCCGGCGCCGACCTGCAACGCGTCGACCTCGCCGACGAGGCGATCCGCCTCGCGCGCATCCTGCACCGCCTGATGCCCACCGACCGCGAGGTCGCCGGCCTGCTCGCGCTCATGCTGCTCATCCACGCCCGCCGCGACGCCCGCACCGGCCCCGACGGCGAACTCGTCCTCCTCGACGACCAGGACCGCGCCCGCTGGGACCGCACGATGATCGAGGAAGGCCGCGCCCTCGTCCTGACCGCGATCACCGGCCCACCCGGCCCGTACGGCGTCCAGGCCGCGATCGCCTCCCTCCACGACGAGGCCGTCGACGTCGCGACCACGGACTGGCCGCAGATCGTTGCCCTGTACGACGTACTGCTGGCGCTCGTGCCTTCCCCCGTCGTCGCGCTCAACCGCGCCGCCGCCCTCGCGTTGCGCGACGGCCCCGAGGCAGGTCTCCGCCTGATCGACGAACTCGCCGACGAACCGCTGCTGCAGACCTACCACCCGTACCACCTGGCGCGAGCCGACCTCCTCGAACGCCTCAACCGCCGCGCCGAAGCAGCCGCGGCGTACCAGCGAGCTCTGGACTCGGCCGGCACCGACCCGGAACGGCGGCACGTCGAGCGTCGTCTGCAGAGACTTTCGCCCTAGCTGTCCATCCACGCGCTCCTCGTTCGTGGTGATGCAAAGACCGACGAGAGGAACCTCCATGGACGACCGCGCCGTACTCGCCCTGACCACCGCCGAGCGACTCAGCCTCGCCGACTTCTTCGACAGCCTGACCGCCGCCGAGTGGCAGGCCGACTCGCTCTGCGCCGGCTGGACCGTGCACGATGTCGCCGCGCACATGACGCTGTCGACGCGAACGACCGTGCCGATGGTCATCAAGGGCGCGATCCGGGCGCGCGGGAGTTTCGACCGGATGGAGCTGTTGTTCGCCACCGAGCGCGCCGCCCGCTTCTCCCCCGCCGAACTGGTCACCCAGCTCCGCGAGACCGCGACCTCGGCCCACCGCACCCTCGGCGCCGGCATCGTCGACCCGCTGCTCGACGCACTGGTGCACGGTCAGGACGTCGCCCGCCCGCTCGGCCGCCCTCGCCCGATGCCCGCCGAGGCCGCTGTCATCGCGCTGGAACACGTCCTGAGCAGCAAGTTCTACGGGGCGCCCAAGCGCCTCCGCGACGTACGCCTGATCGCCACCGACCACCCCTGGTCCAGCGGCACCGGCTCCCACGAACTCCGCGGCCCTCTCGCCGACCTGATCCTCACCGCCACCGGCCGCCCAGCCGGCCTCCTCAACCTCACCGGCCCGGCCCTCCCCAAGGTCACCGCCGCCCTCTGAGCCGGGATCGACTCGGCCGGTCGGTCAGTCCAGCGGGCGGTCCAGGCGGGTCGACAGCTTGGTGAGGGCCTTGGCCGCCGCTGTGCGGACGGTAGGGTCGGGGTCGTTGCGGAGGGGGCCGATCGCCTCCGCGTGTTCGTACTCGCCTGCGGCGCCGACAGCCCGTACGGCGGCTGCACGGATGCGCGGGAGTTCGTGGGTGAGCATGGGGATCAAGGCATCGACCAGTTCGCCGAGTTCGCGTTGTGCGGTGATTCGGGCGACGTGCTCCCGCACTCGCCAGGCCGGGTCGTCGGCGACCGCTCGCAGCGCATCGACGGCGTCGTCCTGCCACGCGTACATGAGGACCCGCGCAGCCCACACCCGCACCCAGTAGTAGTTGACCGGGTCGACCGGGTGCTTCCAGCCGCCTGGGTTCGTACTGCCGGTGATCGCCACGAGCTTCGGCAGGTCCGGCCCGTACGCGTCCTCGCCGGAGATCTCCCCGGTGAGCAGCGCGACGCACCAGCCGACGACGACCTCCTCGCCGTACTGGGCGCACGCGACCTGGACCACCTCTCGCGGATGAGCTGCCACGCGACCAGTAAAGCGGGCGGCACCGACAACTCAGAGCAGCGACTTGAGGATGACGAGGATCGACGAGAGTCCGGCCAGGATCAGGATCGTCTGCCGGAGTCGTGGCCCGCGGAACCGGCTCTGCAGCGGTACGGCGACGGCGAACCCGATCCCGAGCGCCGGGATCCACGCCAAGCCGTACTGCAGCTGGTGCCGGGTCAGTTGCCCGCCGATCCCGATCGCCGCGAGCGACACAGCGGATCCGATGAAGAAGAACGCCGCCAGCGTCGCCCGCAGCCGCGGCGCCTGCTCGTGCTGCAGCACGACCGCCGCCGGCGGACCCCCGATCGACGCCGCCGTACCGGAGACCCCCGCGATCGCTCCGGCGATGATCAGGTTCTGCCGGGTCGCCCGGACGTCGAGCCGCCAGAACGTCAGCACGACCGCCCCCAGGACGACGAATCCGACCACCGCGCCGATCGCCCGCGCCGACAGCCAGCCCAGCACGAGGACGCCTAACGGCGTCGTCACCACTCGCGCGCCGGTCAGCCACCCGGCCTGCCGCCAGTCGATCTGCCGCCACTCGCGCGCGAGGGTCAGAATCGGCAGCAGCATCCCGAGGACGAGCATCCCGCCCGGCATCAGCGACGGATCGAGCAGCGCTACCACCGGCGCTCCGATCAGCATCAGCCCGAGCCCGAGCGTTCCCTGGACGACGGCCGCCACCGCGATCGCCAGTCCCCCCAGCACCAGCACACCGAGCTCCACGCCACCCAGCCTCTCAGTGTCATGACTGCAAACGTCATCCGGGCCTTGCCGACCACCGCCGAGCGCCCCATCCAGCACCGGCAAAATCCAATCGGCCTGACCTGTAACGACCGCCATACTCCCGGACATGGGTGGAACATGAGGAGTCCTTCGAGTCCGCCCCCACCGGTTGACCTCGGTGTGATGCCGGACCACGAACGCAGGTTTCGGGAGCTGTTCGACAGCCAGTTCCGCCCGCTGCTCGGGTACGCCTTGCGGCGGGTCGGCTCGCCTGACGATGCCGCCGACGTCGTCGCCGAGTCGATGCTCGTGGCCTGGCGGCGGATCGACGAGGTGCCGGTGGACGACTCGGCCAGGCTCTGGCTGTACGGCGTCGCGCGCCGCGTCGTCGCCAACCATCGCCGTGGCGAGCTCCGGCGGGACCGGCTCGCCGGGCGCCTGCGGCAGCACCTGGTCGAGGCGATGCCCGACCACAGCGATCTCACCGGCTCGACCGCGGTGATCCAGCAGGGCCTGGACAGTTTGAGCGACGACGATCGCGACTTGCTGATGCTGACCGCGTGGGACGGGCTCGAACCGCGCGAGGCCGCGGTCGTGCTCGGCGTACCGGCCCGGACCGTGCGGACGCGGCTGCACCGGGCCAGAACCAGATTGCGGACTGCGATCGGAGACGCCTTCGGGGATTCCGGACATGAACGGGAAGACCAACCCAAGCGACCAGCACAGGAGGAGCAATGAACGACGACGAGCTCGACCGTCTGATCGCCCGGGCCAACCCGTACGGCGATGCGACGGTCCGGCAGTTGCGGACCGACGGCGCCGAGTCCGACCTGCTGGAGGACATCATCAGCACCGAAGCACCAGACACCGGCCCGGGCCGCGTCTCCGGAGAGCCGAGCGACCCCCGCCGCAAGCACGCGGTACCGACTTTCGCCGACGCATCAGCTCGGCGGCGGCCCAAGGCCCGGCGCCGCGCGGTGATCCTGCTCGCGGCCGCGGCGACGGTCGCCGTGGCGCTCACCGGAGTCTTCTTCCCCGAGGGCAGCAACCCGGTCGCGCCGGTCTCGGCGTACGGCGCCGAGTTCCGCGCGGTGACGGACGCGACGCCGCGATTGGTGCTCGACGACCCGGCCTGGAAGATCGTCGACATCCCGCAGTTCACCGCCGACGACGGCGAGATCAGGTTCGGCCGCGGCAAGGAGCGGCTCCAGGTGAACTGGCGGCCCGCCGGCCACTACGCCGGGCGCCTTGCCGGATTCAAGGATCCCGGCGCGCCGGCGCGAGGCAGTGCGATCGAGCTGCTCGGACAGAAGGGCACGCTGTACCAGATCGGCACCTCGGCGGACCTGACGGCGCTGTTCCCGCCCCAGGGTCGCTACCTGCTGGAGATCCGCGGCGACGTCGGTTCGGTCGCGGCGTACCGGAGCCTGGTGGCCAAGCTGAAGACCGTCGACACCGACACCTGGCTCGGGGCGATGCCGGACACGATCGTCAAGCAGTCCGACGCACCGCGGGTGATCGACGAGATGCTGGCCGACGTACCGGTCCTGCCCGGCTTCGACCGGACGCCGTTCCTGAAGGTCCTCGTGCTGAGTCGCTACCAGTTCGGTGCCAAGGTCACCGAGGCGGTCGCCTGCGGATGGTTCGAGCAGTGGGCCGTCGCGAAGAAGGCGGGTGACAAGGCGAAGATGAAGCAGGCCACCGAAGCGATCCAGGGCAGCCGCAACTGGAAGGTCCTGCAGGAGATGGACAAGACCGGCCGGTTCTCGGAAGGCCTCTGGCAGGACGGCGACCGGATGGCCGGTAACGAGGATCCGCGGGAGAGGAACGGCATGTGCCGCTGAGCTAGCCGAACGATGAAGGCCGGCAGCAGGAGCTCCTGCTGCCGGCCTTCGTCCGTCGTACGGGCCTGACTCAGTTCGCGATCAGCGAGCGGAGCACGTACTGGAGGATGCCGCCGTTGCGGTAGTAGTCCGCCTCACCCGGGGTGTCGATGCGGACGACCGCGTCGAACTCCTGGGTGCCGCCGTCGGTGCCGGTGACCGTGACGTGCACGGTGCGCGGGACCTCGCCGTCGTTCAGCGCGGTGACGCCGCTGATGTCGAAGGTCTCCTCGCCGGTCAGGCCGAGGGACTCCGCGTTCTCGCCCTCGGGGAACTGCAGCGGCAGGACGCCCATGCCGATCAGGTTCGAGCGGTGGATCCGCTCGAACGACTCGGTGATGACCGCCTTCGCGCCGAGCAGCGCCGTGCCCTTGGCCGCCCAGTCGCGCGACGAGCCGGAGCCGTACTCCTTGCCGGCCAGGATGACCAGCGGCGTACCGGCCGCGAGGTACGCCTCGGACGCCTCGTAGATCGACGTGACGGGCGCGTCGGCCTGGGTGAAGTCGCGGGTGAAGCCGCCCTCGGTGCCCGGCGCGATCTGGTTGCGCAGCCGGATGTTGGCGAACGTGCCGCGGATCATCACCTCGTGGTTGCCGCGCCGCGAGCCGTACGAGTTGTAGTCCTTGCGGTCCACCCCGTGCTCGGCCAGGTACTTGCCGGCCGGGCCGTCGGCCTTGATCGCACCGGCCGGGGAGATGTGGTCGGTCGTGACCGAGTCGCCCAGCTTCGCCAGCACCCGCGCGCCGCTGATGTCGGTGACCGGCGACGGCTCCTTGGCCATGCCCTCGAAGTACGGAGGCTTGCGCACGTACGTCGAGTCGGCGTCCCAGTCGAAGGTCTTGCCCTCCGGCGTCGGCAGCGACTGCCAGCGCTCGTCACCGGCGAAGACGTCGGCGTAGTCCTTGGTGAACATCTCCTTGCTGATCGAGGAGGCGATCACCTTCTCGACCTCGTCCGCGGCCGGCCAGATGTCGCGCAGGAACACGTCGTTGCCGTCGGTGTCCTGGCCCAGCGCGTCGGTCTCGAAGTCGAAGTCCATCGTCCCGGCCAGCGCGTACGCGATCACCAGCGGCGGGCTCGCCAGGTAGTTCATCTTCACGTCCGGGTTGATCCGGCCCTCGAAGTTGCGGTTGCCGGACAGCACCGACACGACCGCCAGGTCGGCCTCCTGCACCCCGGCCGAGACCTCCTCGGGCAGCGGGCCCGAGTTGCCGATGCACGTCGTACAGCCGTAGCCGACCAGGTGGAAGCCGAGCTTCTCCAGGTACGGCGTGACGCCGGCCTTCTCGTAGTAGTCGGTGACGACCTTCGAGCCCGGGGCCAGCGACGTCTTGACCCACGGCTTGCTGGTCAGGCCGCGGTCGACCGCGTTCTTGGCCAGCAGCGCGGCGGCCAGCATCACCGACGGGTTGGAGGTGTTGGTGCAGGAGGTGATCGAGGCGATCACGACGTGGCCGTGGTCGAGCTCGACCTCCTGGCCGTTCAGGCTGATCGTGGTCTTCTTCGACGGGCGGCCGTTCGCGCCGTGCGGCACGTGCGGCTCGTCGTTGACGTGACCGTGCCCGTTCGGCGCGTCGCTGGCCGGGAAGCTCCCGGTCTCCGACGGGTCGACCTCGAGCTCCTCGGTCGCGTAGTCGGTCAGCGCGCCGCGGAAGCCTTCCTTGGCCTCGCTCAGCGCGACCCGGTCCTGCGGCCGCTTCGGGCCGGCGATCGACGGGACGACGGTCGACAGGTCCAGCTCGAGGTACTCCGAGAAGCGCGGCTCGACCTCGGCGTTGTGCCACAGGCCCTGCTCCTTGGCGTACGCCTCGACCAGCGCGACCTCGTCGTCGCCGCGACCGGTCAGCCGCAGGTACTCCAGCGTCACGTCGTCGATCGGGAAGATCGCGCAGGTGGAGCCGAACTCCGGGCTCATGTTGCCGATCGTGGCGCGGTTGGCCAGCGGCACCGCCGCGACGCCGTCGCCGTAGAACTCGACGAACTTGCCGACCACACCATGCTTGCGCAGCATCTGGGTGATCGTCAGGACGACGTCGGTCGCGGTCGCGCCGGCCGGAACGGCGCCGGTCAGCTTGAAGCCGACGACCTTCGGGATCAGCATGCTGACCGGCTGGCCGAGCATCGCGGCCTCGGCCTCGATGCCGCCGACGCCCCAGCCCAGGACGCCGAGGCCGTTGACCATCGTGGTGTGGCTGTCGGTGCCAACGCAGGTGTCCGGGTACGCCTGGCCGTTGCGGACCATCACGGTCCGGGCCAGGTGCTCGATGTTGACCTGGTGGACGATGCCGGTGCCCGGCGGGACGACCTTGAACTCGTCGAACGCGGTCTGGCCCCAGCGCAGGAACTGGTACCGCTCGCGGTTGCGCTCGTACTCCAGCTCGACGTTGCGCTCGAACGCGTCCTGGCGGCCGAAGACGTCGATGATGACCGAGTGGTCGATCACCAGCTCGGCCGGGGCCAGCGGGTTGATCTTGGTCGGGTCGCCACCGAGCTCGGCGACGGCCTCGCGCATGGTGGCCAGGTCGACGACGCACGGCACCCCGGTGAAGTCCTGCATGATCACGCGCGCCGGCGTGAACTGGATCTCCGTGTCCGGGGCCGCGTTCGCGTCCCAGTTGCCCAGCTTGGTGATGTGGTCGGCGGTGATGTTCGCGCCGTCCTCGGTGCGCAGCAGGTTCTCGAGCAGCACCTTGAGCGAGTACGGCAGGGTCTCCGCGCCCTCGATGCCCGCCAACCTGAAGATCTCGTACGACTGTCCGTTGACCTCGAGTGCACCCTTGGCACCGAAGCTGTCGACGCTGGCCATCAACCTGCTCCTCTGTCCGTCCTGTTCCGCTGGTACCCATCCTGCCGAGCCGCCCACCCGAGCCACAGGTCAGGCTGCCCTAACTTCCCGGCCGCTGCTTCCCGGCCGAAACTCTCTCGACATCAAGATACACGACATCGAGCCACCACCCTAGGGCGAAATTGCGTTGCCGCTCGCCGCCGTGGCCTGATCGACTACCGCGTGGCCAGTTCGCGGCAGGACGTGCTGACCCGCGCGTTCGTCCGGTGGAACTGGGTCCGCGCCGTGCTGCACAACGGCTGGTGGCTCGTCACCTCGGTCTACCTGGTGCTCGACGCCGGGCTGAGCGCTGCCCAGATCGTCGCCATCGGGGCCGTTCAGGGGATCTTCGCGCTGTGCTGCGAGGTGCCGGCCGGCGTACTGGCCGACACGGTCAGCCGGAAGTGGTCGCTGGTCGTCTCGCAGGTCCTGATGGGGACGGCCATGCTGGCGACCGGACTCGTCACGTCGTTCCCGTTGCTGCTGGCAACGCAGGTGCTGTGGGGACTCGCGTGGACCTTCGCGAGCGGTTCGGACATCGCCTGGATCACCGACGAGCTGGACGCCCCTGATCGCATCTCCTTCGTGCTCGCCCGGACCGCCCGCGCTCAGCTCTCCGGCGCGGCGACCGGGCTGGTGGTGATCGGAGCCCTCGCCTGGGCGACCCGGCGTGACGTGGCGATCGTCGGAGCCGGCGTGGCGATGCTGTTGCTGAGCCTGTACGTCGTCGCCCGCTTCAGCGAGGAACGGTTCGTCCCGGCCACCGGCCCTCGGTGGGCGGCATCGTGGACGACGTTCCGCCGCGGACTCAGCCTGGTCCGCGGCAGCCCGGACCTGCTGCGGATCTTCCTGGCGACCTTCCTGATCAACGGAGCTACCGACGCCGCCGGGCGGCTCGCACCGAAACAGCTGCTGGAGCTGGGCCTGCCGATCCGGCTCGACCCGATCATCTGGTTCACCGGGTTGGGTTTCGTCGCCCTCGTCCTCGGCGCGGTGGCCCTGCGGATCGGGGCACGCCGCCTCGACGGGGAACACGCGCGGCACTCGTACGGCGTCGCGGCGGTGGTCGGCACCGCCGGCGCGATCGGGCTGGCGTTCGCGCCGAACGCGATCAGCGCCGCCGCGGCGCTGATCCTCGTGTCCGGGATCGCCGTACCGCTCACCCGGGTGATCTCGATGATCTGGGTCAACGCGCGCACCACGAGCGACGTACGGGCGACCACGCACTCGTTCCTCGCGCAGGCCGAGTACCTCGGCGAGGTGGTCTGCGGGTTGCTGATCACGCTCGTCGCCCACGTGGCCGGCCTACCGGTCGCCCTCGCGGGAGCCGCCGCACTCTTCGCCCTGACCGCGGCGATCATGCGGCGGCCCGCGGTCTAGGACAGCTGCGGGAGGACCTCGGAGGCGATCAGCTCGAGGTGGTCCAGGTCGGTGAGGTCCATGATCTGGAGGTAGAACCGGTCCGCGCCGAGCTCGGCGAAGCGGCCGAGGTGGTCGACGACCTCGGCCGGGGTGCCGCCGACGCCGCTCTCGGCGAGCTGGTCGAGGGACCAGCCGACGGCCGTTGCGCGGCGTTCGACCTCGGCCTTGTCCTTGCCGACGGCAACGCGGTGCGCGGCCGACAGGGCGAGGGTCTTGGGGTCGCGGCCGATCGCCGTACAGGCTGCTTGGACGCGGTCGAACAGCGTCTTGGTGTCGTCGAGCGGTTTGAAGCCGGCGTTGAACTCGGCGGCGTACTGCGCCGCGAGCGCGGGCGTGCGCTTCTTGCCGGCGCCGCCGACGATGATCGGCGGGTGCGGCTGCTGGACCGGCTTCGGCAGGGCCGGGGAGTCCTTGAGCTGGTAGTGCTTGCCGGTGAAGTCGTACTTCTCCCCCACCGGCGTGTCCCACAGCCCGGTGATCAGCTCGAGCTGCTCGGTCAGCAGGTCGAACCGGCCCGGCGTGTCCGGGAAGTCCAGCCCGTACGCCGCGTGCTCGGCCTCGAACCAGCCCGCACCCAGCCCGAGCTCGGCGCGACCACCGCTCATCTGGTCGACCTGCGCGACGCTGATCGCGAGCACGCCGGGATTGCGGAACGTAGCGGAGCTGACCAGCGTGCCGAGCTTGATCCGGCTGGTCTCGCGGGCGAGCCCCGCCAGCGTGATCCAGGCGTCGGTCGGCCCCGGCAGGCCGTCCTCGTCGCCCATCACGAGGTAGTGGTCGGAACGGAAGAACGCGTCGAAGCCGCACTCCTCGGTCTTTTGCGCGACGGCCAGCAGGTCGTCGTACGAGGCGCCTTGCTGGGGTTCGGTGAAGATCCTGAGCAACATGGGGACAACGCTATCCCGCGGTGATGTACAGCTGCTCCAGGTAGGACGGCTGCCAGTCCGGACCGCGGCGGTACAGGCGTCGTACGAGCCCCTCGACGTCGATCGCGCCGGGGAGCTGGGTGTCCCACCACTCGGGAACCTGGTCGTACCAGCGGTCGATCCGCAGGGTCCGGCCCGCCGCGTCGATCCGCGCGAACAGCCACCCGCCGTGATCGGTCCGGGCCTCTTCGATCCACAGATCCCCGAGCAACTCGCTCAGCCGGTCGTCGGGCCACTCCTCGTCGTCGACCCGCGCCGGCTCGAGGTCGAACCGGTACGACGGCCGGGCGGGGTCGAGGACCTGAACCTGAAGCGTGAAGCCAGACGGTACGACGTTGGTGCGTGCGCGGCACCAGGCACGGAGTGCTTCGAAGGCGGCGGACTCCTTGGGGCGCGGGCGGGGGCGCTCGGGCTCGGTGCGCATGGCCTGCTCAACACCGAGCGGGAGCGCGATGGGGATGCCCGGGCTGGAGAGCTCGGGGATGAGCATGCCTGCGGAGGCGTCGTCGGTGGGGTGGGTGTTGGGGGTTTCGGCGTGGTCGCTGGGGATTTCGGCGTGGCCGTTGGGGTGCTCCTGGTGATGGCCGTTCAGCCCGTTGGCCTGTGCGGCGGTCGCCTCGCCGACAAGCTGTGCCGCACCGGCGGCCGCCGCATCCCCGGCAGCCTCGTGCTGCGCCTCCACGTGGTCGGCCGTCTGATCCGGCTCGTCGTCCGCGTCTGCCGGTTCCTCGAGGACGATGGACTCAGAGGCGCCTTCCGGCTCGGCAACTTCTGCAACCTCCGCGGTCGCATCCTCCTCTGACCCCGGCGCGTCCTCCGCTGTCGGTGCATCTTCCGACGCCGGCATATCCTCCGCATCGGCGGCATCGGCCGACTCATCGATGCCAACAGCAACTACCTCGGCCGCTGATACTTGGTCGCCGCCCGGCGCCTGCTCGGCAGTTGCCTGCTCGGCACCTGGTGCTTGCTCAGCTGGCTCTTGCTCGGCGATCTCCGCCTCGGCGTCCACCTCAGCAGATTGCTGCTCGGTCTCGTCGACTTCATGTACCTGCAGCTCGGCGTCCTGCGACTCCGACGTACCGGCGGCTTCTGCCTCAACCTCAGGTCGAGCTTCACTGATCGAAATCTCACCGAGCTGATCGGCCGTCCAGTCCGCGCCACCGAGGATCTCGTCGTGGAAGACCTCGTTCGCGTACTCGTAGTCCAGCTCGCCCCCCGACCCGCCGTACTGATCACTCAACGGCGGATAAGTCCGCGGCCCATCCCCAGCCGCAGCGCTCTCCCCCGAGTCGACCCGCGCAATCTCCTCATCAGCCAGCCCGTCAACCACCGCGGCGATCTCAGCCGTCGGCGCCTCATCCTCGAACCCGACGCCGTCCGCCCGCTGCTCACCCACAGACGACCCGTCAACGTCCTCCGCCGCAGCCCCAAGCACGCGGCCGGCACCCGACCGTTCAACGTCGGCGTCCTCACCGATCAACCGGTCTTCGAAGACCAGATCGTCGGCGTCTTCCGCACCAGCGATCCACCGACCGCCATCCCCGGCAGTGTCGCTCTCGTCGACCGCCTCCACACCAACGGCGTCGCCATCGGAAGCTTCCGCGGTCGGCTCATCGGTAGCCCACCGCGTGTTCGCCGGCTGCGCCTCAGCCTCCGCAGGTCCGTCAGACACCCACCGCGAACCGCTGGGCCCAGACTCACCATCCGCCCGCTGACCGTCCACCGGACGGCCGCCACCCCGTACGTCGACTGCTCGACGGTCGTCATCGCTCCGCGCGTCGCGCCCATCCCCATCGGCACCCTGCGTGCCGGCAGCCCGCCCATCGCTCGTGTCGGCGGCAGGAAGTGCATCGAAGGATTCCGTCGGCAGCTCGGCGATCCGGCGGTCGCCGTCTCCCCGCGGGTCAGTGCCCGACGCCTCGGCCGCCTGCAGGTCCGCACCCGGCTCATCAACACCAGCGCGTGCGTCGGTCTGCCGGTCGCTGTCTCCGCGCAGATCGGTACTCGACGCGTAGGCCGCCTCCTGGTCCGCAGCACCCCGCTCATCAACACCAGCGCGTACGTCGGCCTGGCGCTCGCTGTCCCCCCGCGGATAAGTGTCCGACTCGTCGGCAGTGCGCCGGTCGGCCGCACCCGACTCCTCGACACCACCGGGTACGTCGCCAGCCGCTGCGTCGAGCGCGGGCCGGTCTGCCGACCGCGGCTCCTCGACACCACCGTGTACGTCGCCGGCCGCTGCGTCGAGCGCGGGCCGGTCTGCCGACCGCGGCTCCTCGACACCACCGTGTACGTCGCCCGCCGCTGCGTCGGGCGCGGGCCGGTCTGCCGACCGCGGCTCCTCGACACCACCGTGTACGTCGCCCGCCCGGTGGTCGCTTTCGCCCCGCGGGTCAGAGCCCCACGCGCCCGCCACCGCGTCGGGCGCGGGCCGGTCTGCCGCGGCCGGCTCATCGTCATCACCGGGCACGTCGTCGGCCCGGCGGTCGTCGGTGTCTCGCGGATCGTCGAGGGCGGGAAGTGCCTCGATGGACTCCGTGGGGAGATCGGCAGTGCCTTGGGACTCGTCGTCGGAGTCAAGCACGCGGCTGTCGAGGCGACCGCCGTCGGCGCGGTCTCCGCCGGCATAGGTGTCGGCGGTGTCTCGTGGTTCGACGAGGGCGGGGAGTGCCTCGATGGACTCCGTGGGGAGATCGGCAGTGCCTTGGGACTCGTCGTCGGGGTCAAGCTCGCGGCTGTCGAGGCGACCGCCGTCGGCGCGGGCTTCGCCGGCATAGGTGTCGGCGCGGGATTCGCCGGTGTAGGTGTCGGCGCGGGATTCGCCGGTGTAGGTGTCGGCGCGGGATTCGCCGGTGTAGGTGTCGGCGCGGGATTCGGCGGTTCGGGATTCGGCCGCGTAGGCGTCAGGGTGAGTCTCAGCGGCTTGGGATTCGGCAGTGTGGGTGTCTGGGCCGAACTCCGCGCCACGGGGTTCGGCCGCGTGGGCGTCTGGGCCGAACTCCGCGCCACGGGATTCGGCCGCGTGGGCGTCTGGGCCGAACTCAGCGGTACGGGATTCGGCCGCGGGGGCGTCGCGGCGGGAATCGGCGGCGTAGGTGTCGGGGCGGGATTCGGCGTAGGGGTTGGGGCGGGATTCGGCGTAGGGGTTGGCGGGGGTGTGAAGGCCCTCGGGCGTGGTCGGGTCGGCGGATGGGGTTCTGCGTTGGCGGCGGGCGGGGCGGGGTGGGTGGGCCAGGTGAGGGTTGGCCGCCAGGTACGCGGCGGCGTCCTCGATCCACTCGCCGTTGATCCAGGCGCCGCCTACCCACTCGCGTTCCATCGGGGACGGGGGTTTGGGCTCGGCCTGCGCCGGGTGGTCCGGGGCGTGGGCGTCGAGGGGCGAGACCGCGCGAGGGGGCTGACCTGCGGCGAGGGGCGAGGGCGGGCGGTCACCCTGGGCGTCGTTCGGGTGCGAGGTCGGATGCTGGTCCTGGGGTGCATCGTCAGGCGAGGCCGGATGACGGTCCTGGCGGGCGTCCGAGGGGGAACTCGGGTGCTGGTCCTGGGCCGCCTGTACGGACGAGTCCGAGCGACGGTACTGATCGCGGTCCAGAGGCGAGCCGGGCTGGTCGAAACCAGCGGCGTCGAGAGGCGGAGTCGGGCCGTGGCTCTGGCCGGCGTCGTGGGGTGCAGTTGGGCGATGGTCCCGTTCGTCCGGCGAGGAGGCCTGGCGGTCCTGCAGAGTCCCGAAGGACGAGTCCGAACGCTGATCCTGGGCTGCGTCCGAGCGTGAGCCTGGGTGCTGAACTCGGGCCGCGTCCAAGGGCGAGCCTGGGTGGTGGTCCCGGGCTGCGTCCGGCGACGAGTCTGGGAGTTGGCTCTGGGGGCTGTCCGTGCGCGAGTACTCGCGTGGGTCCTGGTGGGCTTCCAGGGACGACGTTGGGTGGTGGCGCTGGGGGGCGTTCAGTGGGGAGTGCGGCTGGTGGTCCTGCGATTCGGCTGTGGGCGGGTGCTGGTCGTGGTGTGCGTCTGGTGGGAAGGGCGCGTGGCTGCCCTGGGCGGAGTCCGGGGTGGCGACGGGTTGGATTACTCCGGTGTCGTCGTCGGGGGTGGAGTCCGTGGGGGTGATGGCTTCGGCGATCGGCGGGGTGATGCCGGTGTCGTCGCCGGCGGTGAAGGAGTCGGTGGTGCCGGGGTCGGCGATCGGGGGGATGACGCCTGTGTCGTCGTCCGTGGCGGACGGTGCGTCGGCGTCGATGGGGGTGATGACGCCGGTGTCGTCGTCTGCGGTCGAGTACGCCTGGTTGGTGTCGGCGATGGCGCCGGTGTCGTCTGCTGCGGATGCCGAGGCCTGGGGGGCGAACGGGGAGGCGCCAGCCGACGGAGCGAAGGGTGATTGGGGTTCTTGGCCGGGCGCGTGGGGTGCGAAGGGCGAGCCGGGGGCAGGCGGTTGTGCATCGGGGCCGGACTGCTGGGCTCTTGAGGATGGCGCGAAGGGGGAATCCAAGCGGCGGGGATCCGCGTCCGGGAAGGGCGTGAAAGGGGCCGTGTCGTCGATGACTGGGGTGTACGGGGCCGTGTCGTCGGCGGGGTTGTACGAAGCCGCGTCGTCTTCGGCGGGGTAGTACGAGGCCGCGTCAACGGTCGGGGGGTACGGAGCCTCGTCCTCGGCGGGGTCCTCGCCGACGGAGGCGAACTCGCTGGTGGCGTCGTTGGCTGACCACGGGGGTTCGGCGGGTTGCTGGTCGGTGGGGGTGTCGGGGGTGTAACTGGCCGCGGAGGGGGCGTCGGCGAAGAGGCTGGCGTAGAAGTCTTCGCCGTCCTGGACGGGGGCGCCTACGCGTGGGGGCTCTGAGGACGGGAGGGGGCGGTCGTAGCTGCGGGGAGGCGGAGGCGCCGGCTCGGGGTCGGGGGCGGCCAGGCCCAGGCCGGCCAGGGAGGCATTGTCGTCCTCGCGGGGCTGCTTTTTCTTGCGGCCGAAGAGGCGGGGTTTCTTGCTGACTACGCCGTAGTTGTCGGCCGGCTCAGGCGGCGGCGGAGTTTCGTACGACGGCTGGGGCTCGTACGAAGGCTGAGCATCGTACGGCTGCGCGTCGTACGAAGGCTCGGCGCCGATGACCTCATGAGCGTCCTCAGCAATCGGCTGGCCGGTGAACGGACTGACGCCCGGAGGAACGATGAAGAGTTCTTCCTCGTCCTCAGGCTCCTCAACGACAGGCGCAGGCTCAGCAACAGCCACCCCAGGCACCTGATCGAACTGCCCCACAGCCGCCAGCGCCGCCCGCAGATCCGGCTGCTGCGGCGACCGCCGCCCAATCCCCAGCCGCGCAAAGAACCCGTCCAGCTCCTCGGCCGACAAGCTCGAAGCAGCAGCCGAGCGGATCAGCCCCACCCCGAGCGGCACCAGCTCGTCCAGCCCGCCCAGGTAGTCGGCCCACTCAGCAGCCCACTCGACCAGCTCCCGCGCGGTCTCCTCGTCGGAGGTGATCCACGCGCCGATCGGGCCGAAGCCGTCGTCCACCGGCTGCCAAGGATCACCCTCGTACGACGCCCGGGCCCACGTCCCGTTGAACGAGCCGTACACGAACCCGAGATCACCGGCGGTGATCCGCCGCTTGACCTCTGGCTGCCCGATCCAGTCCGGCGCGCCCGCGAGCAGGTCCGTCCCCCGGGTCTGGCTGTGCTGCGTGTGGTAGCCGAACAGCACGGACCGCCCACCGTCGAGCCGCACCATCCGCAGGTCCGAACCGGTCTCGTCCTGGTGGTACCAGCCGTCGGCGTCGGCGTACCAGCGGCGGTCGAAGCCGGTGGCATGGGCGACCGCGGCGAGAGCACTCCAGCGGGCGCGGAGCTCCTCCGGGTCATCCAGATCGACGAGCGGCATCGGGTATCAGGTCTCCAGCGAACATCAGGGCACCAGCGCAGAACGGTACCCGAGCCGCCCGGCAACTAACCAGTCACAGGTTCCAGCACGGCCACGCACTCTATGTGATGGGTCATCCCGAACAGGTCGAACGCCCGCAGCGAGCTGACGCCGTACCCGAGCCCCGCGAACGTCTTCAGGTCCCGTGCCAGCGCCGCCGGGTCACAGGCGACGTACGCGATCTTCCGCGGCGCCAGGCCGGCGATCCGCCGTACGACGTGCTTGCCGGCACCGGTCCGCGGCGGATCCAGTACGACGAGGTCGACCTGCGACAGCCCCTGCCGGACGGCGCCGTTCAGCACCCGGTCCACGTCGCCCTGCTCCAGCGTGACGCCGGTCAGGTCGTGCAGGTTGCGCCGGGCGTTCTTGACCGCGTCCTTGTCCCCCTCGATCGCCAGCACCGCGCACCCGGCCTCCGCCAGGAACGCCGCGAACAGCCCGACCCCGGAGTACAGGTCCAGCGCGGTCTCCCCCGCCGAAGGCTCCAGCCCAGCCAGTACGGCGTCGACCAAGGTCGTCGCCGCGGCAGGATGCACCTGCCAGAACCCACCGGCCTCCACCCGGAACCGCCGGTCCCGGACGACCTCGACGACCCGCCCGCCGTTCGCCGCGTCGGTCAGCACCGCCTGCTTGCCCTCCGACGACACCACCGCCTGCACCGACTCGGTCCCCGGCCAGCGCTGATCCAGCACCGACGGCGTCCCCGGGTGCGCGATCAAGCACTGGTCGACCGGAATCAGGTCGTGCGACCGGTGCACCCGCATCCCCGGCCGCCCGTCGGGCCCCACGGCGTACCGCATCCTGGTGCGCCAGGCGAGCCCGTCGTCACCGGGCGACTCCATCGTCACGGTCCGCTCGATGCCGCCGATCCGCCGGAGCGTGTCGGAGACCACGGTCGCCTTCAGCCGCCGCTGCTCGACGATGTTGGCGTGCTGGAAGTCGCAGCCGCCGCAGAGCCCCGGCCCGGCGTACGGGCACGGTGGTTCGATCCGGTGCGGTGACGGCGTGAGCACCTGGACGACGTCGGCCCGCAGGTACTTGGTGGTCCGCTCGGTCACCCGCGCGTGCACCAGCTCCCCCGGGAGCCCGTGCCGGACGAAGACCACCTGGCCCTCGTACCGCGCGACACAGTGCCCGCCGTGCGCGACCGGGCCAATCTCCAGCTCCAGTACCGTCCCGACGACGACCTCGTCCCTCACCGATCTCCTGACGTCTTGCGAGCGCCCCGGCGTACTTGTCCGGCCACCCGCTCCACCCGGTCCTGCCGTTCCTGGGCCGCCTCGGACGAGATCAGCTGGTACGGAACCGACGTCACCATCACACCAGGTGTGAACAAGAGCCGCCCCTTGAGCCGCAGCGCGCTCTGGTTGTGCAGGATGTGCTCCCACCAGTGGCCGACGACGTACTCGGGGATGTAGACCATCACCACGTCGCGCGGCGACTGCCGCCGGATGTCGCGGACGTACTGCAGGATCGGCCGGGTGATTTCCCGGTACGGCGACGCGAGGCGCTTCAGCGGGACCGGGATGTCGTGCCGTTCCCACTCGGACTGCAGCGTCTCGGACTCCTCGCGGTCGACGTCGACGGTGACCGCCTCGAGCATGTACGGCCGGGCCGCCTTGGCGAAGGCCAGCGCCCGCAGCGTCGGCTTGTGCAGCTTGGAGACCAGCACGATCGCGTGCACGCGGGCCGGCAGCATCAGCTGGTCGCCCTCGTCGACGGCCATCTCGCGGCCGACCGTGTCGTAGTGGCGGCGGATGCCCTTCATCATCACGAACAGCACGGCCATCGCGATGATCGCGATGTAGGCGCCGTGGGTGAACTTGGTGACCAGCACGATCACCAGCACCGTGGCGGTCAGCGTCAGGCCGACCGCGTTGATCGAGCGCGAGCGCATCATCCGGCCGCGGGCGACCGTGTCGGTCTCGGTCTTCAGGTGCCGGGTCCAGTGCCGGATCATGCCGAACTGGCTGAGCGTGAACGAGACGAACACCCCGACGATGTACAGCTGGATCAGCTTGGTGACCTCGGCGTCGAACGCGATGATCAGCCCGACCGCGCAGGCCGCCAGCAAGATGATGCCGTTGCTGTAGGCCAGCCGGTCGCCGCGGGTGTGCAGCTGCTTGGGCAGGAACCCGTCCTTGGCCAGGATCGAGGCCAGCACCGGGAAGCCGTTGAACGCGGTGTTCGCGGCCAGCACCAGGATCAGCATCGTCGCGCCGAGCACCAGGTAGAAGCCGGGCGCGAAGTTCGAGAAGACCGAGTCGCTGATCTGCCCGATCACGGTCTTCTGGGTGTAGGTGTCCCCGACCGGTACGCCGTCGCGGTACAGCTGCGTCCCCGGGTCCTCGGCGAAGCGCAGCTTGATCTTGTCGGCCAGGAACAGGATCGACATCAGCATCGTGATCGCGATCGTGCCGAGCAGCAGCAGCGTGGTCGCGGCGTTCTTGCTCTTCGGCTTGCGGAACGCCGGTACGCCGTTGCTGATCGCCTCGACCCCGGTCAGCGCCGCACAGCCGGAGGAGAAGGCCCGGGCCAGCAGGAACGCGGCCGCGACGCCGCTGAACACTTCGTGCCCCGGCTCCGGGTGCACGTCGAAGGCCGCGCTGTCGGCCAGCGGCAGGTTGCCGGTGGTCAGCCGGACCAAGCCCCACAGCGTCATCCCGATGATCGCGGCCATGAAGATGTACGTCGGGATCGCGAACAGCGCGCCGGACTCCCGGACGCCGCGCAGGTTCAGCGCGGTCAGGATCAGCACCAGCCCGACGCCGAGCGTCGCCTCGTGGCCGGCCAGGAACGGCAGCGCGGACTTCGCGTTCTGCACACCGGACGAGATCGACACCGCCACCGTCAGCACGTAGTCGACCATCAGGGCGCTCGCCACGGTCAGGCCCGCGGTCGGGCCGATGTTCACGGTCGCGACCTCGTAGTCACCGCCGCCGGAGGGATAGGCGTGCACGTTCTGCCGGTACGACGCGACCACGATCAGCATCACGAACGCGACCAGCAGGCCGATCTTCCAGGAGAAGCTGTACGCCGCCAGCCCGGCCAGCGACAGCGTCAGGAAGATCTCGTCGGGCGCGTAGGCCACCGACGACAGAGCGTCACTGGCGAACACCGGGAGTGCGATCTTCTTCGGAAGCAGCGTCTCGCCGAGCTGCGTGCTGCGCAGCTTGCGTCCGATGAGGATGCGTTTACCGATGTCGCCTAGAGCGGGGGTCACACCGAGGATGTTAGAGGGAGCCCCGGTCCGGTGTAGCGTCTACACCGCCGAATGGATGCCAGCGGCCCCCCGCGGGGCAGGGAGTGATCACGGAGTGCACGTCGTCATCATGGGCTGCGGACGCGTCGGGTCGACGCTCGCCCGGACCCTGGAGAAGCGCAGCCACACAGTGGCGATCATCGACCAGTCGGCCGACTCGTTCCGTCGGCTGAGTGCGAACTTCTCCGGCCGCACGATCACCGGCATGGGGTTCGACCGGGAGGTGCTGATCGAGGCCGGGATCGAGGACGCCGAGGCGTTCGCGGCGGTCTCCAACGGCGACAACTCCAATATCCTCGCCGCGCGCGTCGCGCGGGAGAACTTCGGGATCGAGAACGTCGTCGCCCGGATCTACGACCCCGGGCGCGCCGAGGTCTACCAGCGGCTCGGCATCCCGACCGTCGGCACGGTGAAGTGGACGGTGGACCAGATGATCCGCCGGCTGCTGCCGAGCGGGTCCGAGCCCGAGTGGCGCGACCCGTCGGCGACCATCCGGCTGGCCGAGGTGCACGTGCACTCCGGCTGGGTCGGGCGGGCGGCGTTCGACCTGGAGAAGGCCACCGGCGCCCGGGTCGCGTTCCTGACCCGGCTCGGCGAGGGTCTGCTGCCCAAGGCAGACACCGTCATCCAGGAGGGTGACCTGGTGCACGTCGTCATGCTGGAGACCGCCGCCGCGGCGGTCGAGGCCCAGCTCGGCGCCAAGCCTGAGGAGCTGTGATGCGGGTAGCCATCGCCGGCGCGGGGAACGTCGGCCGCTCGATCGCCGGCGAGCTGCTGGAGAACGGGCACGAGGTCCTGTTGATCGACAAGGACCCACGGGCGATCAAGGCCGAGTCGGTGCCGCGCGCCGAGTGGCTGCTGGCCGACGCGTGCGAGCTGTCCTCGCTGGAGGAGGCGGCGCTGCAGCGGTGCCAGGTGGCGATCGCGAGCACCGGTGACGACAAGGTGAACCTGGTCGTCTCGCTGCTGGCCAAGACCGAGTTCGGCGTACCGCGCACTGTTGCCCGGGTCAACCACCCGCGCAACGAGTGGATGTTCAACGAGGCGTGGGGCGTGGACGTGTCGGTGTCGACGCCGCGGATCATGTCGGCGCTGGTCGAGGAAGCGGTCTCGGTCGGCGACCTGGTCCGGCTGTTCACCTTCCGCCAGGGCGACGCGAACCTGGTCGAGCTGACGCTGCCCGAGGACTCCCCCATGATCGGCCTGCGCGTCGGCGACATCGACTGGCCGACCGACACCGCACTGGTGACGATCATCCGCGAGGGCCGCGTGCTGCGGCCGGACCCGGAAGGCACCTTGGAGCTGAACGACGAACTGCTGTTCGTCGCGGCGGACGAGACCGAGGAACAGCTCGAGGACATGCTCTCCCCGCACCACCGGAAGTGAGTAGTTGGGGGAAGGCGGTGCCTTCCCCCAACGGCTACTTCTTCTTGCCGCCGCCCAGCAGGTGGGTGATGTGGTCGCGCGCCTCGTCCCACTTGTCCGGGGGCAGCGAGCCACGCAGTACGGCGTACGCGAGCCACAGCGCGAGGGCGTAGAACGGCAGGCCGAGGCCGACCTTCGCGATTCCCAGGGCGTTCAGGCTGCCGGCCAGGTACAGCGGCACCTGCACGACCAGCCGGATCGCGAACAGCGCGACGAACACCCAGGTGGCCCGGCTGAATCCGCGCAGCATCGCGGGGTCGCGGCGCCACGCCGTACCGGTCTGGGTGATCAGGCCGTACAGCAGGCCGAACAGCGGCCAGCGGATCAGCACGGTGATCAGGTAGAGCAGGCCGTAGCCGACGTTGGTCAGCAGGCCGGGCAGGTAGACGTCCTCGGCGTTGCCGCTGCGGTTCGCCACCCAGGCGGAGATCAGGACGCCGACGAAGCCGCCGAGCACGTTGCGCAGGGGCTGCTTGCGCACCAGCCGCAGTACGGCGACCGCCGCGGCACAGCCGATCGCGACGAGCAGCGCGAGCTTCAGGTCCTTGTCGCTGGCGCTGTAGACGATCAGGAACGCGATCCACGGCAGCCCGATGTCGAGCAGCGCGCCCCAGCCGCCGAGCGCCTGGAAGAAGTCCTTGTCGGTGGTCTTCGGCCGGTCGTCGGTGGAGGTGTCCGGCTGGTCGCCGGTCAGCTCCGACTCCGCGGCCTCGAGCTCCGGCCGCAGGATCCCGGCCAGCTCCTCGTCGGTCGGCCGCTTCGGGGCCTGGTCGGCGTCACGGCCCAGCTGAGGGTCCGAGTCACGGTTCAGGTCCTGATCACGGCCCAGGCCAGGGTCGATGGTCCCGTCCAGGTCCCGGTCGGTCCCGGAGTCCGTGTTGGTGTCACGGCCGGCCCGCGGCTCAGCCATGCGCGGCCGTCGGACGCAGCTCGTAGCGCGGGTTGAACATCACCCGGTCGCCGTCGACCACTCCGATCCGCCCGGACGCGATCAGCTCCGAGCCGGGGTGGATCCCGGCGATCTTGCGCCGGCCGAGCCAGACCAGCTTCACCGTTCCGGTGCCGTCGTACAACTCGCCCTCCAGGGCCGGGACACCGCCGCGCGGGCTGAACGTGATGGTGCGCAGCGTCCCGTACAGCGTCACCATCTCCCGGTCGTGACAACCGGTGATCGACCGCGCGCCACAGTCGTGGGCGAAGTCCTTGAGTACCTCGGCGTCCTGCTCGTCCTGGTCGCCGGCCAGGCCGCGGAAGGCACGCCGCCACAACCCTGCGGGTTTGTCGCTCCCCATGAGATCAGTGTAATCCGCGCGCGAACGCGCCGAACCGGAATCCGGACATCGGGATCAGGCCTCTTCCTCGGCGGCCGGCTGCGCACCCGCGGGCAGCTTCAGCGCCAGCGACTCGCGCGGCGCCATCGGCTCCGAACCGCGGACCACGACGACGTTGCGGAAGGCCTGCTCCATCGGCGGTGCCGCGTCCGGCTCGACCGCGGCGCGACCGAGCACGGTGCCGCGCAGCAGCCAGCGCGGGCCGTCGATGCCGATCACCCGCGAGGTCTGGCTGAAGATCTGGCCCTCGGGGTCCTGCACCGGTACGACGAGCACGAGCTCGGTGCCGAACGGGCCCTCGGTCTCCGACGCCGTCCCGCCCATCTTGGTGGCCTCGCCCGCGATCTCGCGGCGGACCTCGTCCCAGATGCCGGCCGTCTTCGGGGCGGCGAACGCGCGCAGCTCCAGCGCCGAGTCCTCCAGCACCAGCAGGATCGCCTGGACGTCGCCACTCTGCTCGTCGACCTGCAGCCGCAGCTCCATGCCCGGCAGGCCGGTGATCACCAGCGCGCCGAGGTCGATCCGGTCCTCGGCCTCCAGCGTCGCCGGGTCCACCTCGGTCACGTCGAACGGGCCACCCGCGGTGTCCTGGCCGGCCGCGGCGGTCGAGGACTCCTCGGTGCCACTGCCCTCGGTGTCGCTGCCCTCAGCGCCACTGTCCTGGGTGCCACCGTCCTCGGCGGTCTCGCCGGTCGTCGTCTCCTCGACGGCGTCCACGGTCTCCGGGGCGTCCTCGTTCTTGGCCTTGCGGCGGAAGATCACTGCTCTTGCCTACTTCCTCGATCGTCAGTCTTCTGGGGGCGGCACGAACCCCGCCGTAGTCTCCCGTACCCGCAGGTCAGCGGGCGGCAACCTGATCAGCGTGTCACATCACCGAAACCGCCGGTCGAGCCGTGTCCCCCGGTACCGCGCGCGGAGCCCGGCAGGGTGGTCACCTCGACGAAGCGGGCCTTCTCGACCTGCTGGACCACCAGCTGCGCGATCCGGTCGCCACGCCGCAGCGTGACCTCTTCGTGCGGGTCGTGGTTGACCAGGCACACCTTGATCTCGCCGCGGTAGCCCGCGTCCACCGTGCCAGGTGCGTTGACGATCGACACCCCGTGCTTCGCGGCCAGTCCGGACCGCGGGTGCACGAACGCGGCGTACCCGTCCTGCAGCGCGATCGCGATGCCGGTGCCGACCAGCTGACGCTCCCCCGGCTTCAGCGTGACGTCGTGCGAGGCCACCAGGTCGGCGCCCGCGTCGCCCGGGTGCGCGTACGACGGCAGCGGCAACTCCGGGTCGAGCCGCTGGATCAGTACCTCGGTCATGGGTTCACCTCGTAGTCGTGGACCTGCTCGGTCGTCATGTCGGTGCCGTGCTCGACGAAGTGCTCCGGCGGTACGACGACGAAGACAGCGCTCGCCCTCAACGCCACACTGCCCTCGGGTCCCAGCCGCCCGACGGCCTTGGCGTACATCCGCCGTCCGGCGAAGCCCAGGCAGCGGGCCGTCAGGAAGAGCGTCGTACCGACCGGCACCGGCCGGATGTAGTCGGTCTCGAGCCGCCCGGTCACCATCGGCCGCCGCAGCAGCCAGGACAGACCGCCCAGCGTCTCGTCGAGCGCCAGCGCCAGTACGCCGCCGTGCGCGAGACCAGGTGCGCCCTGGTGATCAGCAGTCACGGTGAACTCGCCGCTGATGCTCACCTCGGGCCCGGCAGTAGACACCAGCCGCAGCCCGGTCGGGTGCGAAGGCCCGCAGGCCACACAGTTCTCGTAGTGCGACGGCAGGACCGTGCCGGGAGCAGGTGCCTCCGGGTGACGCTCCGGCGGCTCCAGCTCACGCTGCGGGGTCGCAGAGCGGGTCGGGGGCTCGATCACAGGAGGCGACCCTACCTACGCCACCTGTTGAGCCACATGCCAGGCTGGTCCTGTGACGAACTATCGGGAGCGGTTGAGCGTGCCGGTGCGCTGGTGGATCATCGCCGCCCTACTCGTCCTGACCATCTGGCTGATCGTCGCGGTCCCCGCAGGCCAGCCGGCCGGCCTGGTCGCCGGTGGGGTGTGCGCTGTCCTCCTGGCCGCGCTCTTCGTCCGGTACGGCGGTGCGCTGGTCGAGGTGGACGCCGAGCGGCTCCGCGCGGGCAAGGCCTCGATCGAGCGCGAGTACCTCGGCAAGGTCGAGCCCCTGACCGGCGAGGCCGTCCGGAACGCGTTCGGCCGCGACTGCGACCCGGCGGCGTACCTGGTGCTGCGCAGCTACCTGCGGGGCGCGGTGCGGGTCGAGATCACCGACCCGCACGACCCGGCGCCGTACTGGCTGATCGCCACGCGGAACCCGGAGCGGCTCGCAGCGGCTCTGACGGAGAGCAGCGTGGCAAGATCCTGAAGTCACGGGATCAGCTAGAGGAGGCAGTGGTGATCGGAGCCAAGATCGGCTGGAAGCTGGTGCTGGCGGTCTTCACGATGGTGGTCGGACTGGTCGCCAACAAGGCGGTCAACACGGCCTGGAAGATCGGGTCCGGCGGGAAGCCGCCGAAGAAGGGCAGCACCGAGGCCGGCTACGTCGAGGTGGTCAGCTGGGCGGTCGCCAGCGGCGCGGCCGCGGCGGTCGCCAAGCGGTTCGCCGAGCAGCGGGCGGCGCAGTACTGGCTGAAGTCCACCGGGCGCCTGCCCCCGGGCTTCGAGACCGAGGCCGTCAAGGGCGCGGCCAAGGACGTCGTGAAGGCCTAGAACGCACCAAGGGACCGGCCCCCGGAAGGGGGACGGTCCCGTGTTTGGTACGGATCAGCCGAGCAGGGCGACCGTGCTGTGTGTCAGGCAGCGCAGTCGCGGCAGATCAGCTGGCCGTTCTTGCTGTTCGCGAGCTGGCTGCGGTGGTGGACCAGGAAGCAGCTCGAACAGGTGAACTCGTCGGCCTGGCGCGGGAGAACCCGTACCGCCAGCTCCTCGTGGCTCAGGTCGGCGCCGGGCAGCTCGAAGCTCTCGGCCGCCTCGGCCTCGTCCTCGTCGACCTTGCCGGAGTTCTTGTCGTGACGGCGAGTCTTCAGCTCTTCGATCGACTCCTCGCTGGAGTCCTCGTCCGTCTTGCGCGGGGCGTCGTAGTCAGTCGCCATGGTGTTTCCCTGCCCTCTTCGTACCCGTGGTGTTGCCTGCTGAGCCCAGGAACGGATAACACGCCCGAGAAATTCCGCCCGGAATCCTCTGGTCCCCCGAAACCCTTGACAGACAGGCTGGGACCGGACTCGCTTCCGCTCCCGAGGCAGGGATTGTGCCCTATAACCCGGCCATCACGCGCGCCGGGGTCCACCTTCTGACCCGCGTGTCGAGGAAATTGTCAGGACCGAACAGAAGTTTGCGCGTTACCGCCCCGTACAAGCAGCTTGTGTGCACAAACGAGCACGGGGACTGCGCGCGGGGTGCCGCGGCTACTGACGCAGCGGGTCCGCGGCCGCGAGGGCGTCGTGTAACGCATCGAACACCGCGGGCGTGGCGGCAATCGACATCTCCGGCGAGACCGGGGCGCCGTTCAGGCCGCCGACGCGCGCTCCGGCCTCGGAGGCGACCAGCGCGCCGGCGCCGTAGTCCCACGGGTTCAGCCCGCGCTCGTACACCGCGTCCAGCCGCCCGCAGCCGACGTAGCAGAGGTCGATCGCGCCGACCCCGATCCGCCGGATGTCGCGGACCTTGGCGATCAGGTGCTGGACGACCTCGGCCTGCACCAGCCGCCGGTCCGGGTCGTAGCCGAAGCCCGTCCCGACCAGGGCCCGGTCGAGCGACGTACAGTCCGAGACCTGGATCGGCTTGCCGTCCAGGAACGCGCCGCCGCCGAGTGTCGCGGTGAACACCTCGCCCTTGGGCGCGTCCACGACCACCCCGGCGACCGTCACGCCGTCCTGCTCGACCGCGATCGAGACGGCGTACGTCGGGATGTCGTACAGGTAGTTGACCGTGCCGTCGATCGGGTCGACGACCCAGCGGACGCCGCTGGTCCCGTCGATGTCGTCGCCCTCCTCGCCGAGGAACGAGTCGTCCGGCCGCGCCTCGAGCACTCGGGCCCGGATCAGCTCCTCGGACTCACGGTCGACGGCGGTCACGATGTCGGTCGCGGTGCTCTTGGTGTCGGCCACGGTGATCGTGCCGCGGCGCCGCTCGACGATCAGCTCGGCCGCCTCGGTGGCGACCGTGACGGCCAGCTTCAGCAGTTCCTGCGGGGTGCTCATGCGGTGTCCTTCGGTCCTGCTGTCGTTGGTACGGCGGTCTGGGTGGAGGTGGTCGGCCGGCGCAGGGCCGGGCAGCAGTCGGGGCGGCAGTTGTCCCAGCCGGGGCCCAGCTTGCCCACGCAGGGCCGCTCCGGCTGCTCACCGCGCTCGGCCTCGGCCCGCTCGACCACCAGGTCGCGCAGCATCGTCACGAACCGCGCGTCGGTGCCCGGCGTCGCCGCGCGGGCCATCGGCAGGCCCAGCTTGTCCGCGGTCGCCGCGGCCTCGGTGTCGAGGTCGTAGATGACCTCCATGTGGTCGCTGACGAACCCGATCGGTACGACGGCCACGCCGGGCACCCCGGCCGCGGCCAGCTCCTCCAGGTGGTCGTTCACATCCGGCTCGAGCCACGGGACCTGCGGCGGGCCGGAGCGCGAGCAGTAGACCAGGTCGGTCCGGCGCGTGACGCCGGTCCGCCGTTCCAGCTCGGCGGTGATCTCGGCGGCGACGTCCAGGTGCCAGCCGACGTACCCGTCGCCGTCCGGGCCGCTGGTCGCGTTCATCGCGGTCGGGATCGAGTGCGTCACGTAGGCGATCGCCGCGCCCTCGGGCAGCTCGCTCAGCGCGGCCGCGGTCGACTCGACGAAGGACCCGACGAAGCCCGGGTGGTTCGCGTAGTGCCGCAGCTTGTTGATCACCGGCGCGTTCTCGACCGCGGCGGTCGCGTCGGCCAGGTTCTCCCGGTACTGCCGGCAACCCGAGTACGACGGGTAGGCGCTCGTCACGATCACCACCGCCCGGCGGATCCCGTCCGCGGCCATCTCGCGCAGCGTGTCGGTCAGGTACGGCGCCCAGTTGCGGTTGCCCCAGTACACCGGCAGCCCCAGGCCGATCTCGTCGAACGACTCCCGCAGCGCGGCCAGCAGGGCCCGGTTCTGGTCGTTGATCGGGCTCTTGCCGCCGAAGCCGTAGTAGTGCTCGCCGACCTCCTTGAGCCGCTCGTCGGGGATGCCACGGCCGCGGGTGACGTTCTGCAGGAACGGCAGCACGTCCTCGGGTTTCTCGGGTCCACCGAAGGACAGCAGCAGCACGGCGTCGTACGGGTCGGAGTCAGTGCGAGCCGGGGTGGAATCGGCGCGGGCCGGATCGGGCGACACGGGGTGGACCATGTCACGAGTTTGTCAGGCCCTCCGGATACGGTGTGCACGGTCCCCCATGCTGATGCCCTACGTCCCCCTCATGCGCCGTCCCGGTGCTGCCGCGTTCTGCGCCGCCGGGATCCTCGGGCGTATGCCGATCTCGATGATCGGGCTGGGCATCGTGATCCTGATCGCCCAGGAGAGCGGCTCGTACGGGCTGGCCGGCGCGGTCTCCGGTGTGGCTGTGGTCGCCGGTGCGATCACCGGACCGATCCAGGGCCGCCTGGTCGACCGGTTCGGGCAGCGCAGCCTGCTGCTGACCGGCAGCGTGCTCTGCACGATCGGCCTGGCCGGGCTCCTGCTGGCGGTCCGGGCCGACGCCCCGACCGCCCTGCTCTACCTGCTGTCGTTCCTGGCCGGCGCTACTCGTCCGCAGGTCGGTTCGTTCGTCCGGGCCCGCTGGACTCACCTGCTCGGTCGCGGCCGGGCGCTGCAGACCGCGTTCGCGCTGGAGGCGGTCGGCGACGAGGTGGTCTTCATCATCGGCCCGGTGCTGGTCACCGCGCTGGCGACCCAGGTCAGTCCGTACGTCGCTCTGGCGACCGCCGGCGTGCTCGGGCTGGCCGGCGGCACCTGGCTGGCGCTGCTGCGGCGTTCCGACCCGCCTGGTCGCGGCAAGGCCAACGGGGCCGAGCAGGCTCCGTTGCCGTGGCTGTCGCTGCTCCTGCTCAGCCTGATCGGTCTGGGGCTGGGCGCGACGCTCGGTAGTGCGGAGGTCGTCACTGTGGCCTTCACCGCCGAGCAGGGGCAGCCGGGGATGTCCGGCGTCGTACTGGCGGTGTGGGCGTTCGGGTCGCTGCTGGCCGGGCTCTGGTACGGCTCGGTGCACTGGCGGGCGCCGGTGGAGCGCCGGCTGCTGATCGGGACGATCCTGCTGGCCATCTCGCTCGCGCCACTCCCCTGGGTCGGCAACACCGTCGTACTGGGTGGAGTGCTGTTCTGCGCCGGGCTGACGATCGCACCGACGATGGTGGCGGTCACGGCCTGCGTCGAGGAGTGGGTGCCGCCGCAGCGGCTGACCGAGGCGATCACCTGGACGGTCACGGGGATCCTGCTCGGTGTTGCTCCCGGCAACGCGGCCGCTGGTCACGCGGTCGACCTGTGGGGCGCCTCGTCGGCGTACTGGGTGCCGGTGTTCATCGGCGTACTCTGCGCGGGGGTTGCCGGGGTGTCGATCACGTTCGCTCGGCCGAAGACGGTGTTCGCCCATAACTAGCGCGGCAGCGGGGCGTTCCAGCCGCGGCGGATGGCGATCAGGCGGATCAGGAAGCAGATGACTGCGGCCGTCACCGGCACCCACAGCTCCTCGTAGTCGAGCGCCGCGGCGACGACCACGATGCCGGCGCCGAGGAAGGCCGGGGTCGCGTAGATCTCCGAGCGCAGCACGACGGGCACGCGGCCGGACAGGATGTCGCGGATCACTCCGCCGCCGATGCCCGAGATCGTGCCGAGCAAGGCCGCGGGCAACGGCGAGAGTCCGTAGCTGGTCGCCTTGACCGCGCCGGTCACGCAGAACAGCGCCAGGCCGGCCGCGTCGAAGATGTTCACCAGCCGCTCGACCCGGCCGATCCGCGGGTGCAGGAAGAACGTGAGCAGCCCGGCCACCACGGGGACGACGAGGTACCGCCAGTCCTGCAACGCGGCCGGCGGTGTCGCGCCGATCAGCACGTCCCGCAGGAACCCACCGCCGAGCCCGGTCACCAGCGCCAGCACCTGGATCCCGAACACGTCGAGCTTCTTCCGTACGCCGACCAGCGCCCCGGTGATCCCGAACACGAAGATGCCGACCAGATCCAGCACGTGCAGCACCACAGATCCGTCCATGCTGCGCACGCTAACCGTCCACAGGCCACCAGAAATGAGAGGCTCGCTGGACGCCCGGGCGGCTAGGGTCTGCGGCATGTCCGGACCACCAGTCGTCGACTACACCGCCACCTCGGCCCGCCCCGGCTGGGACACGCTGCCCGCCGCCCTGCAACACGCGCTGGCCGTTGCCCTAGGCACCGAGATCGCCGAGGCCGGCCGCCCGGTCGGCTCTGGCTTCACCGGCGGTTTCGCAGCCCCCGTCACCCTCGCCGACGTCCGCGAACTCTTCGTCAAGGCAGCCCCCGACACCCTCCACGCGTACGGCGCCTACCAGCGCGAGGCAGAGATCGTCCCGCAACTCCCGGACGCCGTCCGAGTCCCAGCAATCGTCGCAACGGCGACAGCCGAACTCCCCGCGACCACCACCCAAGCCCCGGCGATCGTCGCAACGACGGCAGCCGAGCCCCCCGCGACCACCACCCAAGCCCCGGCGATCGTCGCAACGACGGCAGCCGAGCCCCCCGCCACCGCCCAAGTACCGGCCCCCGCCAGGGAGTCGGCCCCCGCAGCCAGCACGACCAAGTGGTTTGCTGTTGCCTCCGAGCGGATCCCCGGCCGCATGCCCGGCTCACCCTGGACCGTCGCCGACTTCGCCGCCGTCACCAGCGCCTGCGAGACCATGGCCGACGCCCTCACACCCACTCCCCTGGCCGGCCTCGACGTCCTCGTCGCCGACATCGCCTCCGGCGGCTGGCCGATCGACCTCCCCGACCAGATCCGCTCCGGCGACCGCCCGCTCCCGCCCGGCTTCCAGCCCTGGCTCCCCGACGTACTCCACGAGCTGACCGACCTCATCGCGCTCTACCCCGAGGCCCTCGCCGGCGACACCGCCATGCACAGCGACCTGCGCCCCGACAACCTCCTCATCGACCCGGCCGGCACCTGCTGGACCGTCGACTGGAACTGGCTCTCCCTCGGCCCGAGGTGGTTCGACTGGTCCTGCCTGCTCCCGATCGCCCAGTACGAAGGCATCGACACCCAGGCAGCGATCACCAGCTCACCGCTCACCGCCGACGTCCCCGCCGACCACCTCGACTGCGGCGCGGCCGTCATCGCGGCGTACATGCTCCACGACCTCGACACCCCACCCCCGGCCGGCTGCACCCCCGAACTCCGCCGCCACCAGCGCCTCTACGCCTGGACCTTCCTCGACTGGCTCGCGATGCGCCGAGGCTGGTCCAGCTAGTCCAGGTGAAAGCCCAACTCCCGAGCCGCCTTCGTCGGCACCGGATCGGCCCACCGGTTCGTGTAGTTCGCCGACGTCGCCAGCGACCGCGGCTCCAGCTTGTCGACGTACACGGTCCCACTCAGGTGATCGGTCTCGTGCTGGAAGATCCGCGCCTGCCACCCGGACAGCGCCCGCTTCCGCCGCTCACCGGTCGGATCGGTGTAGACCGCGTCGACCTTCAGCGGCCGGTTCACCACCCCCGTGTACCCCGGCATGCTCAAGCACCCCTCGTAGAACCCCCGACGCGTCCGCCCGACCGGCTCGTACGACGGATTGATCGCCGCGAAGAACTCCAGCGGGTACCGCTCCCGTGCCTCCGCGACCTCCGCCGGCACGGTCGCCGGATCCTCCATCACGGCCATCCGCAGCGAGATCCCGACCTGCGGCGCGGCCAGCCCGACCCCGGGCGCCGCCTTCATCGTCCGCCGCAGCAGCTCGACGAACGCGGTCAGCAGCTCGCCGTCCAGCTGCCCGTCGTACGGGTCGGCCTTGCGGCGCAGCACCGGATCGCCGAGCGCCACGATCGGCGCGACGTCGTCGCGGTACAGCTCGACCAGCGCCTCGACACGGTCCTTCACAGTGCTCGTAGTGCTCATGGCTCCTCGAGAGGTGGTCACGTGGGCGGTCAGTGGCGCGACCAGCGAACTCGCGAGCAGCAGTCGACGGGACACCCGCACGGCTCACTCCGATCGGTCGGTTTCTCCCCCGCAGCATAAGATCGTATACATGAGCAAAGGCCCCGTGACGCGCTACAAGGTCGAGGTTCAGGACGGTGCGAAGACGTCGCGGCGCGAGGACGTCGTGGTCACCGAGGAGCCGCTCGAGCTCCGGCTGGAGTGGCCCGGCCGACCGCCCGAGGCGCTGGTCGTCACGATGCGCACGCCGGGGTCCGACTTCGAGCTGGCCGCCGGGTTCTGCCTCGCCGAGGGCTTCGCCGTACGGCCGGACGCGATCCGTACGGTCGCCTACTGCACCGACTCCGTCCTGACCCGTGAGCAGCAGTTCAACACCGTGACGGTCACCTTCGACGGCCCGCCCGACCGCGAGCCCCCGCAGCGGTACGGCGTGACCTCGGCCGCGTGCGGCGTCTGCGGCCAGCAGAGCCTCGACGAGCTGGCCGAGCGCGAGTACGACCCGGTCGACCCGGTCGAAGCTCCGCTCGACCTCGTACTGCGCCTGCCCGATCTGCTGCGCGACGCGCAGCCCACGTTCGGGCGGACCGGCGGTTTGCACGCGGCCGGACTGTTCACCACCGACGGCCGCAAGGTCGTCGTCAAGGAGGACGTCGGCCGGCACAACGCGGTCGACAAGGTGGTCGGCTGGACCGTGCTCAACCAGCACAGCCGCAAGGGCCTGGTGCTCGCCCTCAGCGGCCGCGCCGGCTACGAGCTGGTCCAGAAGTCGGTCGCCGCCGGTATCGGCATGATCGTCGCGGTCGGCGCGCCGTCCAGCCTCGCCGTCGACCTGGCCCGGAAGTTCGGCATCACGCTGGCCGGCTTCACCCGCGGCGAGCGCTGTGTGATCTACAGCGCACCCGAGCGCATCCTCAGGTAGGAGACCCATCCGCCACGGCCTCTGCTCCGAAGCTCTTCCGACCGAGTTCTGACGAGCGAAGAGGATGCCCGTGAGCGAGGAGTCGACAGCTCTTCCGTGGCCGGTGGTGACCGGCACCGGCGGTACGACGCCTGCCGAGCTGATGGCCCGGGTGGCGCGTGGTGACACCGACGCGTTCTCGGTCCTCTACGACCAGATGACGCCGCGGGTGTTCGGACTGATCCGGCGCGTGCTGCGCAACCCGGCCCAGTCCGAGGAAGTCACCCAGGAGGTGATGGTCGAGGTCTGGCGGACCGCCACCCGGTACGACGCCGACCGCGGCTCACCGACCTCCTGGATCCTGACGATGGCGCACCGGCGCGCGATCGACCGGGTCCGCTCGGAGCAGTCGGCCACCGACCGGGAGCAGGCCGTCGCCGCGGCCAGCTCCACCACGGCGTACGACGAGGTCGCCGAGGCGGTCACCACGAATCTCGAGGTCGAGCAGGTCCGCCACTGCCTGTCGGCCTTGACCGAGCTGCAACGCGAGTCGGTGACGCTGGCCTACTACGGCGGCTACTCCTACCGCGAAGTGGCCGAACTGCTGGACGCGAAGCTGGCAACGATCAAAGCGCGGATGCGCGACGGCCTGATCAGGCTGCGCGACTGCCTGGGTGTGACGGGGAGGTGAGGGCCATGACAACACCGGACGTGCACATGCTGACCGGTCCCTACGTACTGAACGCACTGCCCGAGGACGAACGGATCGGGTTCGAGGCGCACCTGGCCGACTGCCCGTCGTGCCGGTCAGAGGTGGCCGAGCTGAGGGAAGCGGCCAACAAACTCGGGACGGCGGTTGCGACGCCACCGCCGGCCGCGCTGAAGGCACGGGTCCTGTCGGAGATCGCGGCGACCCGGCAGCTCCCGCCGATCGTCACCGACACCGACGCCGAGCTCGAGCCGGCCGAGGTCGCCACACCGCTCAGGGCACGCCGTACGCGTCGCTCGATGCTCGCCCTGGCCGCCGCGGCTCTGGCCGTCGCCGCCACCGGCGGGATCGCCATCGACCAGTACCGTGACAGCCAGGAGGTCGAGCAGCAGAACAGGGACCTGGCCGGCCTGCTGGCCCAGCCCGACGCCCGCACAGCCCGCGGAGCTGTGGCTGGTGGCGGCAGCGCGGCAGTAGTGCTGTCCGCCCGGCAGGACCGAGCGATCGTCCTCTTGCGCGGCCTGCCCAAGCTGCCCGACGGCAAGACCTACCAGCTCTGGCTGATGGACAAGTCCCGGACCCCGCACTCGGCCGGCCTGGCCACCCCGGAGACCACCAGGCTGTTCACCGGCGGCATCAAGGACAAGACCGCGCTGGGCATCACCGTCGAGAACTCCCCCGGCGCCGTGACTCCCACCGAGCCCATCATCGCCATGGTCCAGATGGCCTAGCCTGGACCCGTGCCGTACTTGATCGCCGCGCTCGCGCTGACCATCACGCTGGCCGCCTTCACCGGGCTGGCCAGGTGGTCACGCAAACGCGGCACGGCAGGTTCCGGCCTCAGCGCGGCGATGGCGGCGTACGACGAGGCGTACCACACCACGGCGTACAGCTCCCACCAGGAGCAACGGGCGGCCGCAGACCGGAAAGCCCAGCAGGGCTCTCCGGACGACCTGTGATCACTGCAGCTTGATGAAGGTTGCCCGGGGCACGTACTCGTAGCGGTCGGGCATGCAGGTCAGGATGATGACCTGGCCGTGGTCGCCGGCGCGGCCGAGCAGGGTGCCCATGTCGCGCAGGCGGGCCTTGTCGGACCAGCCGAGGGCGTCGTCGAAGATGACGGGCACGCTGTTCTCGGTGGTGCTGACCAGGTGGCTGATCGCGAGCCGGGTGATGATCGCGAGCTGTTCCTGGGCGCCGGTGGACAGCGACTCGATCCGCAGCCGGTTGCCGTCCAGCTCGCGTTCGGCGACGGCCAGGTCGTCGTCGAGCCAGACGCGGAACGTCGGCCCGTAGACACTGCGGCCGAGCGCCTCGATCCTGCTCTGCAAGGGCTCCGAGTACTTCGTCTGCGCCGCGGCCCGGTGCCGGCCCAGCGTCTCGTGCACTCGCCGTGCGGCCTCGGCCCGGCGTTGCAGGTTCTCGTGCTCGGCCCGTACGGCGGCCAGCTCCACCCCCGCCGTGTCCTGCCGAGTCGCCAGCCCGTCACGCCCCGACTGCTCCAGCCGGCCCTCCGTCGTACGGAGTGAGTCGCGCAGGGTGTCCCGCTCGCCCTGCAGCCGCCCGGCGACCGCCAACGCGTCAGCCAGCTCGCCCTCGACGTGGTCGGCCCCGGCAGCGTCCACCTGCTCCTGCACGGCGGTGTACTCCTCCAGCACAGCCTCGACCTCGCCGGTCGCCTGCTCCTCGGCCGCGTCGACGTCTTCGTCGGCGAGCACTGCACGAGCCGCCTCCAACGAGGCCGTCGCCGCAGCAACGCGCTCAGCCGCCAGCTCCGCCCGGGCCCGCGCCTGCTGCGCCTCGGACCGGTCCTCGTCGGCCGCCTTCCGCGCCTGCGCCGCCGCGAACTCCGCGTCGGCCAGCAACCGCTCCGCCGTCGCCAGCTCGGTCCGCGCGTCCTCCAGCGCACGCTGCGCACCGGCCAGGTCGTCCGGCGCCAGCGGCTCCGGCATCACCAGGTCCTCGAAGTCGAAGGTGTCCTCGGCGAACTCCTCGAACAGCGACATCTGTCCCGGCACGTTCTCCACCGCCGGCTGCTGCTTGCCCTTGGGCGTCTCGTCCTCGTCCTCGGCCGGCTCGTCGCCGAAGACGCCCAGCCGCGCCGCCAGCAAGGCGATCCGCTCCCCCGGGTCACCGCCGGCGGTCAGCGACCGCTCGGTCCGCCGGGCCTCCTGCAGCTCCGCCGACGCGGTATCGCTCTTGCGCAGCAGCTCCCGCGCAGCCTGCAGGTCACGGACCTTGGCCCGCTTCAGCAGGTCCGTCTCCCGCCGTACGGCCTCGTCGACCAGCGACCGCAGCGAGGCCGCGTCACCCCCGGCGCGAACGGTCACCTCGAGCTGACCCGGTACGCCGATGTGCAGCTCGCCGGACACGAGCATCGACAGCTCGGCACCCTCCGCCAGCTGCGGCGGAACCTCGACGCCGTGAGCGTCCAGCCCGGTCCCGGTCAGCGAGACCTCCTCGGCGCCGAGCCGTCGTACCAGCACATCCGGTACGCCGGCCGCCAGCGCCGCCCGCGCCTCGACCACCCTCGCCCGCGAGTCCTCCAGCTCGGCAACCAGCGCGTCGGTCACCTTGATCCCGTCAAGCACCCGCGACGCCGCGGCGATCCGGGCCCGTACGTCGGCCAGCTCGGCCTGCTGGCCGGTCAGCCGGTCCAGCTCGGCGCGGTCCATCAGCTCGGACACCCGCTGCTCGGCGTGCTGCACGTCACCGCGCCGGTCGTCCTTCAGCTCGACCACCTCGGCCAGCGCGGCCTCGGCGGCGTGCAGCGTGTCGGTGGAGGCCTTGGCGACCTTCTCCGCCTCGGTGCGCAGCTCGGCCAGCTCACCGGCGGCCGTGGTGAAGCGCTCGAGCTCGGTGAGCAGCCGCTCGCGCTCCAGCCGGGTGCGGGTGTGGTTCTCAAGCCGGGCCCGCGCCGTCTCGGCCCGGGCGCGCACCGAGTCGCGCCGCAGCAGGATCTCGTCGGTCTCCTTCTTACGGACCCGCAGCTCCTCGACGGACTTGAGGTGCTCGGCCAGCCTGCTGCTGAGGTCTTCCAGGTCGAGAGCGAGCCGCTCGGCCCGGCGGATGTCGGCGACGACCTCCTCCATCGCCTTGGCGGCCTGCGCGGATCGCAGCTCGGCCGCGGTCACCGCCTGGGCCGACTTGGCGAAGTCCCCGGTCGGGCGGCCGCGCGGCGTCCAGTACCGCAGGAACTCGTGCTCGACCGCGGAGACCAGCGGCATCGAGGCGCCGTCGACCGGCGTACCGGACTCGGCGGTGACGGCGGTGATCAGCGGCTCGGCGTCGGCGGGCGTCGGCAGGATCAGCGACTGGCCCTGGCTGACCATGAGGGTTTGCCAGAGCACCGGGTCGACGTTCTCGGTGAAGAGCCGCTCGGCCTCGTTGTGCGCCTCGCGACCGGTGAACGTCTGGCGGCGGCCGTCCGGCGTGACCACGGACAGCTCGGTGGACCGGTTCTTCAGCCAGCGCTTGGTGTAGGTCAACTCGCGGCCGCCCAGGGTCAGCTCGACCGTCACCTCGGGCGCGACGTCGTGGCCGACCGGCTGGACGTCGGCGATCCGCTTGGACTTGGAGTCGTCCGGGAAGTCGAAAACCAGCGCGAACGCCTCGACCAGGCTGGACTTGCCGACCTCGTTGTCACCGACCACGACGGTCGTACCGATCGCGGGCAGCTGGACAGTGCGCTCCGCGACGCCGCGGAAGTTCCGCAGCGTCAGGCTGTGCAGTCTCATCCGGCGTCCCTGGCCAGACGGTGCATCAAGGTCAGCGCGGCACCGGCCGCCTCGTCGCCACCGGCGAGCGCCTGCCGCAGCTCCTCCATCGCCGCCCGGGCCGGACCGCTCAGCTGCAGCGCGTCCAGGTCGGCGGCCTCCGGCGCGGGCCGGACGGTCCAGAACTTGGGCCACTTCTCGACGCTGGCGAACACTTCGCCCAGCGCGTCGAGCGTCGCGTCCAGCCGGCTCATCAGCGGCAACGGCAGCGACCCATCGGCGGCCAGCCGCACGTACGTCCGCTCCTTGTCCGGCAGCTCGGCGAACCAGTCCTCCAGCGCCTTCAGCGACTCCTCGCCGTCCAGCTCCGCGTGGTGCTCGACCATGTGCCACGCGCCGACCCGCTGCGGCTCGACGGTGATCGCGTCCCCGGTCAGCGTCACGGCCAGCACGTTGCCCGGATGCGTCTCCTCCGGCGCGGTGACCTCCTGCGTCCCGGAGAACCAGATCCGCTCGGTCACCTCGGTCATCGAGTGCCGGTCGCCGAGCCCGACGTACTGCAGGCGCCCGTCCTCGACCGCGGCCTCGAGCGCCGCCTGGTCGATGGTCGGTACGTCGGACATGCCGCCGCTCAGGCTGGTCAGCTGCCCGTGCGCGAGCAGGATCCGCCGTACGGCGGGCTGGGCGCCCTTCGCGCCACCTGTGCCGCTGCCCTTCGCGCCGCCCGTGCTGCTGCTCGTCGCGCGGCTCTTGGCGCTCTGGGCGACGGGCTCGAGCCCGGCGTAGCCCGGGGCTGCCGGGTCCGACACCGGCCGGCGCGAACGCCAGGGCGCTCCGACGATCTCGACCCCCGGCACCACCTCGAACGGCCTCTCATCGGTCACCACCCGCACATGGTCCGGCTTGTGCGCGGCCCACTGCGCCGACGTCCACAACGAGCCCGGCTCGAGGGCATCGTGGTTACCCGGCAGCAGCACCACCGGCACCGGGATCCGCTTCAGCGCCTCGCACGCGCGCAGGATCGTCTGCCGCTCGACCTGGTTGTGCTCGAACACGTCCCCGGTGACCACCAGGAACCGCGCACCGGTCCGTTCCGCGACCTCACCGATCCGCGCGACAGCGTCCAGCCGCGCCTGACCCCACCGGGCCTGACCGTCCGGCCCCAGGAACCGGCGCATCATCCCCAGCTGCCAGTCCGAACTGTGCAGAAACGTGATCGATTCGTCCATCGCGCGAGAACGCTAACCCGACCCACCGACTACCGCCCAACCCAACACACCCACAACCCCTCGACCGCCCGGCATCCGAACACCCATTCGGAATCTCCCTGACAGAACACCGACTCTTTCCGGTCTGGTCCGCTCCGCCGGCGCGGCCGCGAAACCCCGTTGCCGTGCCGCCCGTCCATCACCCAGGATCGGCGCATGGAGACGTACCTGGAGACCGCGCGCCTGGTGCTGCGGGAGTTCACGAGTGGGGACGTGGAGCTGCTGGTCGGGCTGGACTCGGATCTCGAGGTGATGCGGTTCCTGACCGGGAAGGTGACGCCGCGGGACGAGATCGAGAACAAGGTGCTGCCGGGGATGCTCGACGTCTACGCGCGGCACCCGGGGCTGGGGACGTTCGCGGCGCACGAGAAGGCGACGGGCGAGTTCGTGGGGTGGTTCGGGCTGCAGCCGACGGCGACGCCGGGGACGGTGGACGTGGGCTACCGGCTGCGGCGCCAGACCTGGGGCCACGGGTACGCGACCGAGGGGACGCGGGCGCTGATCGCCAAGGCGTTCACCGACCTCGGGGCCGAGCGGGTGGTGGCCGACACGATGGCCGTCAACACCAAGTCCCGGAGGGTGATGGTGAAGTCGGGGCTGCGGTTCGTGCGGGTGTTCCACGTGGTCTTCGAGGATCCGTTGCCGGGGACCGAGCACGGCGAGGTCGAGTACGCCGTCGACCGGGAGACCTGGTCAGCTGAGGCCTGCCGCGACGCATAGGGGACACTGATCTCCGTGCCTGACGACAAGCCGCCGTACGCCGTACTGGACATCGACGCGACGCTGTCCGACACCAGCCGGCGCGTCCATTTCCTGAACAGGAAGCCGAAGGACTGGGACTCGTTCTTCGCCGGCGCCAAGGACGACGCGGTGCTGGACGAGGGACTGGCTGTCGCGACCCAGCTGGCCGAGGGGCACGAGCTCGTCTATCTCACCGGCCGGCCCGAGCGGCTGCGGCGGGACACGGTGAAGTGGCTGAAGGACAACGGCTTCCCGGACGGACAGCTGTTCATGCGGCGCAACAACGACCGCCGGCCGTCGGCGACGATGAAGCTCTACCGCTTGGAGCAGCTCAAGGCCGATCGCCCGGTCGCGATCCTGGTCGACGACGACGTCAAGGTCTGCGCCGCCGCTGAGAAGGCCGGCTACACCGTGCTGAGGGCCGACTGGGGACTCGATGCCGAGACCCAGCCGACCCTCTTCGAGGCCCAGGAGAACGAGGGCCGGACGTAGGACCTACTTGCTCAGACCCACGATCAGCACGTTCGGGTACGGCGGGTAGGCGCCCAGGTAGAAGTCCTGCACCTTCGACCCGTGCAGGAACGCGTTGGTCGCGTAGAGCAGCGGGACCAACGGCGCGTCGCCGAGGATCTGCTGGTCCAGCGCGGCCCACTGGGCCGCGGCCTTGGTGTGGTCCGGCTCACCGGTCGCCGCGGCGATCGCGGTGTCGACGGCCGGGTTGGAGTAGCGCGACAGGTTGTACCCGCCGTTGCCGATCTCCGACGAGGCGAACAGCGGCTGGATGTTGCCGATCGCGCTCGGGAAGTCCGGCAGCCAGCTGCCGACGGTCAGGTCGTAGTCGCCCTTGGCGTTGGTCTGCACCTCGGTCAGCGCCTCGGCCTCGTACGGCTTGATGGTGACGGTGATCCCGGCCCGCTTCAGGCCCTGCTGGATCGCCTGCGCGACGCCGAGCTTCTGGTTGTCCGCGGCCAGCACCAGGTTCAGGTTCGTGGCTCCCGCGGCGGCGAGCATCGACTTGGCCTTGTCGGGGTCGCCCTGCGGCGGCGCCTGGTACAGGTCGAACTTGGTGTAGCCCTCGATGCCGGGCGTGATCAGCGTGGTCGCGATCTCGCCACCGAACTCCGGGCCGCCCTCGGCGACCTGGACGGCCTGCTTGTCGACGGCGTACTGGATCGCCTTGCGGACCTCCGGGTTGGCCAGCGCCGGGCGCTTGTTGTTCATCGCCAGGTACTGCAGCGCACCGGACGGCGACGTCGCCACCCGGGCCTTGACCGCGGCGTTGCCGGTCACGGTCGGGATCAGCGCGGCCGGCACCGACGTCCCGGTGGTGGCGGCGAACTGGTCGTCGCCGGCGTCGGCGATCAGCCGCTGGTTGATGACGTCGGGCTGCAGACCCATGTCGGTGACGATCGTGTCCGGCAGCGCGGTCCGCGCCGGGTCGGTCGCCTGGTCCCAGTTCGGGTTGCGCTCCAGCTCCAGCTTCGAGCCCGGCGCGTACGACTTGATCTGGTAGGGGCCGCTGGCCACGGGGTCCTCACCGTAGTGCGCCGGGTCGGTGTCGGCCTTCTTCGGCACCGGCGAGAAGGCCGGCATGCTGACGATCCACGGCCAGTCGCCGTACGGCTTGTTCAGCTTGAACACGATCGTGGTGTCGTCCGGCGCCTCGATCGACGTGAGCTGCTGGCCCTTGTACGGGCCGGTGTACTTCTCGGCGCCGGCCAGCAGGGACTTGTGGTAGCCCAGACCGCCGGACAGCTCCGGCGCGAACGACCGCTCGACGCCGTACTTGAGGTCGGCGGCGACGATCGGCGAGCCGTCGGCGTACTTCAGGCCCGGCTTGAGCTTGTACGTCCAGGTCTTGCCGCCGTCGCTGACCTGCCCGGTGTCGGTGGCCAGGTCGGGCACGATCTCGGCGCCCTTGCCCTCGGTGGTCTTCCACGAGGTCAGGCCGCGCAGCACCAGGTGGATGCCGCTGATGCCGAGGTTCTGGCTCTTGGCCGGGTCGTAGCTGATCTCCTTGCTGGTGCTCAGGATGTGGAACGTGCCGCCCTTCTCGGCGGCCGCGTCGCTGCCGCCGGCGCCGGGCGTGGACTTGTCGTTGGCGTTGCAAGCGGCCAGCGCGAGGGCCAGCGCCCCTGCGACAGCGACCGCCCGGGTGATGCTCTTCATGGTGTCCTCTCAGACGTGGGGGGTTCAGAGGATTCGGGGAAGTAGCAGGCGGCACGGTGCTCGCCGCCGACTTCTTCGAGACTCGGCCGGACCGTCGCGCAGACGTCCTGGGCCTTGTAGCAGCGGGTCCGGAACGGGCACCCGGAGGGAGGGTCGATCGGCGTGGGGACGTCGCCGGTCAGCACGATCCGCTCCCGCACCGCGCCGGGTTCGGGAACCGGTACGGCGGACAGCAGCGCGCGCGTGTACGGGTGGGCCGGGTTCGCGTAGACGTCCGCGGCCGGGCCCTCCTCGACGATCGTGCCGAGGTACATCACCGCGATCCGGTCGGCCACCTGCCGTACGACGGCCAGGTCGTGCGCGACCAGCACGTACGACAGGCCGAGCTCGTCGCGCAGATCGGCCAGCAGGTTGAGCACCTGGGCCTGGACCGAGACGTCGAGCGCGGAGACCGGTTCGTCGCAGACCAGCAGGTCGGGCTTCACCGCGAGCGCGCGGGCGATGCCGATCCGCTGGCGCTGGCCGCCGGAGAACTCGTGCGGGTACCGCTCGAGGTGCTCCTCGGACAGCCCGACCTGGTGCAGCAGCTCGATCAGCTGGGCCCGGGTCGGTTTGATCCCCTGGGCGCGGAACGGCGTGCTGAGGATCGTGCCGACCGACTGCCGCGGGTTGAGCGAGGCCTGCGGGTCCTGGAACACCATCTGGATCTTGCGCCGGACAGGCCGAAGCCTGCGGCCGCGCAGCGTGGTGACGTCCTGGCCGGCGATGCTGACCCGGCCCTCGGTCGGGTCGAGCAGCCGCATCGCGAGCCGCGCCAGCGTCGACTTACCCGACCCGGACTCCCCGACCAGCCCGACGGTCTCGCCCTTCCGTACGACGAAGTCGATCCCGTCGACGGCCCGCACAGGACCCTTGGAACGGAAGCCGTGCCCGCCGAAGTACTTCTTGACCCCAGTCAGCCGAAGCAGTTCCTCGCCGCCGGCGGGCACCTCGCGGACCTCCACGTTCTCCCCGCTCACGGCGCGACCTCCGGCCGGCGCCCGAGATGGCACGCCGCCTCGTGATCGCCTTCGCCCGGACGCGGCGTCAGCTCGGGCCGCTCGGTCACGCACCGCTCCCCCACCTGGTGCGCGTACGCACACCGCGGCTGGAACGGGCACCCCGTCGTGATCGACCCCGGCGACGGCGGGCTCCCCGGAATCGTCGCCAGCCGGTGCCTCGGCGGTACGTCGACCCGCGGCATCGCGCCGAGCAGCCCCAGGCTGTACGGATGCGCCGCCCGGAAGAACAGGTCGCGGACGGTCCCCCGCTCCGCCGCGCGCCCGGCGTACATCACGAGGATGTCGTCGGCGACCTCCGCGACCACCCCGAGATCGTGCGAGATCAGCACCAGCGCGGTGCCGAACTCGCGCTGCACGTCCTCCAGCAGCCGCAGGATCTGCGCCTGGACGGTGACGTCGAGCGCTGTCGTCGGCTCGTCCGCGATCAGCACCTTCGGGTCGTTCACCAAAGCCATAGCGATCACGACCCGCTGCCGCATTCCCCCGGAGAACTCGTGGGGGTAGGCGCGGGCCCGTTGCGCAGCCGACGGGATGCCGACCAGATCGAGCATCCGGACCGCCCGTTTCCACGCGTCCTTCTTGGACGTGTCGTGGTGCAGCCGGTACGCCTCGGCGATCTGCCAGCCGACGCTGTAGTACGGGTTGAGCGCGGACAGCGCGTCCTGGAAGACCAGCGCGATGTCGTTGCCGCGGATCGTGCGCAGCTCGTCCTTCGGCAGCCCGATCAGCTCGCGGCCGCCGAGCAGCACCTCGCCTTTCACCGTGGCGTTCGACGGCAGCAGGCCCATTACCGCGGCCGAGCTGACGCTCTTCCCCGAGCCCGACTCGCCGACGATCGCCAGCGTCTGCCCGGGCGCGACGGCGAAGTCGATCCCGGCCACGGCCGGCACCGGGCCGCCCTCGGTCGTGAACGTGACGTGGAGGTCGTGGACCTCCAGCACCGGCTGATCAGGCATGGCCCACCCTCGGGTCGAGAACTCCGTGCAGGACGTCCACCACGAGGTTGGCCAGGATCACCAGGAACGCCGAGAACAACGTCACGCCGACCACCACCGCGACGTCGAGCTGCCCGACACCGCTGATCAGCAGCTCGCCGAGACCCTGCATGCTGAACACCTTCTCGGTCAGGATCGCGCCGCCGAGCAGGCTGCCGAGATCGAGCCCGAAGATCGTCACGATCGGCACCAGGACGCCCCGCAGCCCGTGCAGTACGACGACCCGCCCCTCGCCCGCGCCCTTGGCCCGGGCCGTGGTGATGTGGTCGAGGTTCAGCTCCTCGAGCATCTGCGCCCTGGTCAGTCTGATGTACGACGCCGCGTTCAGCGCCGCGAGCACCAGCCACGGCGTGATCAGGTGCCAGGCCCAGTCGACCGGGCTCTCGGTGAACGGCACGTAGCCGTTGACCGGCACCATGTTGAGCCAGAAACCGAAGACCAGGATCGCCAGCAGCCCGACCAGGAACGACGGCGAGGCCACGCCCACCAGGGCGAACCCGACGGCCGCGCGGTCGAGCAGCTTGCCCCGCTTGAGCGCCGCGCCGACACCGAGCGAGACGCCGATGATCAGCCAGAGCACGGCCGCCCCGAGCGCGATCGACGCCGTGACCGGCAGCCGGCTGAGGATCAGCGTCGTGACCGGGCGGGCCAGCGGGAACGAGTAGCCGAAGCAGGGCGCGTTGCACTGGACGGTCGCGGCGCCCTCGCCGAAGCTGCGGCCGGCGACGATGCCCTTGAGGAAGTTCACGTACTGCTGGACGACGCTCTGGTCCAGCTGCATGAAGTGCCGCGCCTGCTCCAGGCGGTCCGGCGTACAGGGCTTGCCGCAGCCGAGTCGGGCCGGGTCGGCGGGCAGCGCGTAGAAGATCAGGTAGACGGCCAGGCTCAGCGCGAGCATCACCAGCACGGTCGCCAGCAGGCGGCGGATCACGAACCACAGCAGGTCGGGCATCTCAGTTCGCCCTCCGCAGCCGGACGTCGAACGCGTCCCGTACGCCGTCGCCGAGCAGCGTGAAGCCGAGGACGGCGAGGAACAGCATCGCGCCCGGGAAGACCAGGAACCACGGGTCGGTGCCGGTGTAGACCCACGCGATCGAGTCCGAGATCGACCGGCCGAGACTCGGTGTCGGCGGCGGTACGCCGACGCCCAGGAAGGACAGCGCGGCCTCGGTGCCGATGATGCCCGGCACGGCCATCGTCGCGATCACCAGCACCGGGCCGAGCAGGTTCGGCAGCAGCTCGCGGGTGACCACGTGCCAGCCGCTGGAGCCGGACGAGCGGGCGGCCTCGACGAACTCGCGGGTGACCAGCGAGCGGGCCTGGTTGCGGATCAGGCGGGCCAGTCCGGCCCAGCCGAACACGCTGAGCACGAGGATCAGCAGCAGCGAGCGCGGGAACGAGGCCGGAACAATGATGCCCAGGGCAATCATGAAGACCAGCTGCGGGAACCCGAAGAGGAAGTCGAGCAGCCGCGACACGATCGCGTCGTACCAGCCGCCGAAGTACGCGGCGCTGATGCCGACCAGGGTGCCGACGGTCGTGGTGATGACGGTGCAGACGATCGCGATGAACAACGACGTACGCAGTCCGAGCACGGTGATCGCGAACAGGTCACGCCCGGTCAGCGGCTCGACGCCGAACCAGTGCTCGCCGCTCAGCCCGCCGACCGCGCCGCGCGGGGCGTTGCCCCGCAGGGGATCCAGCAGGCCGATGTTGTAGGTGTAGGCGTCCTGGCCCTCGAGCTTGGCCAGCAGCGGCGCGGCGAGCGCGATGACGATCAGGGCGAGAACCAGGACGGCGCCGAGCCGGGCACTGCGGTCCCGGCGGACACGGCGCAGGGCCTGCCGGGTCGGTGAGACGGCCGTGGCGACCGAGGAACCCACGAAAACTCCTGACAACGATGGACTTGAACCCAGCCAGAGGACGGTAGGCCAGAGTCTGCCACTCCCGGCACGCCGTCTTGAATGGTGAGAATGTGGGTCGACGTACTGTTGTTTCGTGCTGACGCTCCCGGGAAGATCCGCGGCCCGTGCGGGGTTGTGGGTGGCAAGAGCCGTCGAGCGATGAGGAGTACTGATGAAGGCCGTTGTGTTCAGCGAGTTGGGTGCCGCGGACGTGCTGCGGGTGACCGACCTGGCCGTGCCCGAGCCGGGCGCCGGCGAGGTCCGGGTCCGGGTGGCCGTGTCCGGCGTGAACCCGACGGACTGGAAGGGCCGCAGCGGCGCGTACGGCGCTGGTGAGGGTGAGATCCCGCTCTCGGTGCCGAACCACGACGGCGCGGGGGTGATCGACGCGGTCGGTCCGGATGTCGGGGACTTTGCGGTGGGCGATCGGGTCTGGGTGTCGCTGGCGGCGTACCAGCGTCCGGCGAGTGGGACGGCCCAGGAGTACACGATCCTTGCCGTGAACCGTGTCTTTCCCTTGCCCGACGGCGCGAGCTTCGAGCTGGGCGCGGCGACCGGGATCCCTGCACTGACTGCCCACCGGTCGCTGACCGTCGCCGAGGACGGGCCGTCGCGCCTCGCGCCCGGCGCGCTGGAAGGCGCTGTCGTCCTGGTCGCGGGCGGCGCGGGCGCGGTCGGCCACGCCGCCGTGCAGCTCGCGCGCTGGGCCGGCGCGACCGTCGTCGCCACGGTGAGCGGCGAGGCCAAGGCGTCGTACGCGAAGGCCGCCGGTGCGCACCACGTCGTGAACTACCGCGACGACGACGCCGCCGAGCAGATCCGCGCGATCGCGCCGGAGGGCGTCGACCTGATCGTCGAGGTCGCGGCCGGGCGGAACAACGCGCTCGATCTCGCCGTGCTGAAGAACCGCGGCACGATCGCGATCTACGCCAACGACGGCGGGACGCCGTTCGCGATCGACATCGGGCAGAACATGGGCCTCAACGTGCGCTACCAGTTCGTGCTCGGCTACACGTTCGGCTGGGACAAGGTGGCGGCCGGCGCGGAGGACATCAACGCGGCGATCGCCGACGGCGCGCTGCCGGTCGGCGAGGTCGCGGGACTGCCGCTGCTGGAGTTCGGCCTGGACCGGACCGACGACGCGCACCGCGCCGTCGAGTCCGGTGCAGTAGGCAAGGTTCTGGTGAAGGTCGCGGACCTCTGAGGTCGGCTTCTGATCCGGAGGCCGTCCCCGGTCCGGAGGCTGCGCCTGGTCTGCGCGTTACTCCTGGTCGATCAGCTCCCAGCGGCGCCGCGGCCAGAACTTGACCGCGACAACTGCGAGCACGGCACCGACTAGAGCCCCCGGGAGCGCCCAGCGCCAGCCGGTGAAGGCGTCGGTGCCGTCGCTCGTGGTCGCGGCGGCGGCCGTCGTCACGTCCTCGCTCACCGCGACGTCCGGAGTCGCGCCGTCGCTACCCGCCTTGCCCGGCAGCAGTCCGAGCTCGCCGAGCACCTTGGTCAGCGCGACGCCGTCACCCGCCGGATGCCAGACCGGCTTGTCCGCCATCGTCTCGTTGTAGCTCTCGAACGTCGCCACCCACGGCCCGCCCTCGGCGTCGGGGTAGATCAGGTCGAGCCGCCAGACCGACATGTCATGGATCAGCCAGGTCGCGCGAATCACCCGCCCGTAGTTCTTGTCCGCCTCCCAGCCCGGATGGTTCTTGGCCTGCATCCCGACCGAGCTCATCAAGTCGTTGTACCTGGCCTCCTGGTAGCCGGCGGCAACGACTTTCGGGATCGCCGGCGCGCTCACCAGCACGCTCGTCGGTCCACCCGCCTGCGCCGGCGCCGCGACCCACGCCGACATGACGATCAGCAACAACACACCACCCAACCGCAGCAAAGTCTTCATACCTCTCCTACACCGCTCGGCGCTCGGTGGTTCCGGAAATCCGGTTGCCGACCTCGCCCGCTCCCGCAAGGCTGAGACCATGCGCGACTTCGATCCAGCAGCTGCTTTCGGTCCCGCCGTCGCCGCCAACGACGTCAAGTCCTCCCGCGGCGACGAGCAGGTGGCCGTCGACCTCCTCGCCGACCTGGCTCGCGGCGACTCGGCCCTGGAGTTCGCCATCGGCACCGGCCGGATCGCGCATCCGCTGGCCCAACGCGGTATGCGCGTCGACGGCATCGAGCTGTCGCCCGACATGGCCGAGCAGCTCCGCACCAGGCCCGGCGCCGATTTCGACGTCCTCGTCGGCGACATGACCACCACCACGACCGGCCGCCAGTACCCGCTCGTCTACCTGGTCTTCAACACGATCTTCAACCTGCTCACCCAGGACGCCCAGGTCCGCTGCTTCGAGAACGCCGCCCGCCACCTCACCGACGACGGCGTCTTCCTGATCGAGGCCGCCGTCCCGAGCGCCTGGCTGCCGAGCAACCAGTACGTCAACGCCGAGCAGGTCGAACCGTCGTACGTCGTGCTCGACGTCTGCCGCTACGACCCGGCGACCCAGATCCTCGACGAGAACCACGTCCGCCTCGACGCGGCCGGGGTCCATCTCGGCCCGATCTCCTGCCGGCTCGCCTGGCCGTCGGAGCTCGACCTGATGGCCCGCCTGGCCGGGCTGCGTCTGGTCGACCGCTGGGGCGGCTGGGAGAAGGAGCGCTACACCGGCGAGGGCATGCACGTCTCGGTCTACGGCCGCTCCACCGACTGAGCGATCTCCGTGGCGCGGTCCTTGTCCGCCGCGCCTTCCAGCCGGAACGTCAGGCCGTCGTACAGCCAGACCAGCGTGGGACCGGCGACGCGTTCGTACCGCTCGTTGCCGTACTGGTCCTCCAGCACCAGCTCGTGCGGCGTACTGAACCAGTAGCCGTTGACCGCCGGCACAGGCTCCAGCGAGTCGTAGTACTTCTTCACGTAGTACGGCGACAACCGGTCCTTGAACTGCTCCAGCCGTACGACGCCGTCCGCTGTGTTCCAGCTCATCGCCACCTTGCCGCCTGACGCCTCGACGCCGTCCGGCTTACCGAGCCACTTGGGGACGAGCGGTGTGATTCCAGCGAGCCGACCGGCCTCCTGGAGTGACAGCTGCCCGGTGACAACCGGCGGACCGGGTGCACTGGTCGGGCCGCTGGGGACAGGCCGGGCCTCCACGCCGCCGATGTTCAGCCACTCCGCCACAGCAGCCCGGACCGGCGGAGCCACCACGGCACCCGCGACCAGGACGGCCAGCAACGCCAGCAGGGCCCGCCACTTGCTCCGGATCACCTCGCCGGCAGTACGGCGTACGGCCACACGTTCCAGCACGGCCGTCGCCAGGTCAGGTGCAACAGGAGGTGTGAAGGTGCGCCCGAGCGCCCGCAGCTCTTCAGCCAGCTGCTCATCAGTCATCGCTGCACCTCCTTGTCCGGCAGTTGAGTCCGTAGCTTCTTCAGGGCACGGTGCAGCCTCGACTTGACCGTGCCCCTCGCCCAGCCGAGCACTGTGGCGGTCTCCTGCTCGTCCAGCTCCAGCAGGTAGCGACACGTCACCACCAGTCGGTACTGCTCGGGCAGGGCCTTCAGCGCGTCCAGCAACTCGCGTCTGCGCTCCGACGACAGCGCAGCGGTCGCCGGGTCGTCGAGCACCTCGTCGGGGAGCGCCACCAGCTCCTCACGCCGTACGCGCCGCTGTCTGGAGCGGACCTGGTTGCGCGTCTCGTTGGCCACGATCCGCAGCAGCCAGGGCCGGAAGGCCGAGTCGGTCCGGAAGCTGCCGAGCGCCCGGTAGGCCTTCACGAACGACTCCTGCACCACGTCGTCGGCGTCCGCACCGGCACCGAGCAGCACCGCCATCCGCTGCGCCACCTGGGCATGACGGTTCACCAGCTCCGCGTAGGCGGCGGAATCACCACCCCGGACCCGGTGCACGATCGCGGCCTCGTCGCTGATGCCGCCTCCCTTCCCTGTGCCTGAACTACACCACGGCGGCGTTCGCGGTTCCCACTACCCGAAATCGTCCTGGATCCGGTCCAGAATGCTGACCATGACCGCACAGTTCGGCCCGCACCGCTGGTCCGCCGGCCACGACCGCACCCCCGACACCGACCGCTTCCACGGCGCCCGCTTCCACGTCGCCGACCTCCGCGGCACCCGCTTCGTCGACTGCGACCTGACCGGCGCCAAGGTCGTCGACGCCGCCCTGGTCGACGTCTCGATGTCCGGGTACGTCGAGAACCTGGTCGTCAACGGCGTCGACGTCACGGCGTACGTCGAGTCCGAGCTCGACCGCCGCCACCCCGAACGCGTCCAGCTCCGCTCGGTCGCCGGCCTCGACGACTTCCGCGCCCTGTGGACCACCATCGAGTCCCTCTGGGCCGCCACCACGCGCCGCGCCTCGCAGCTCCCTGAAGCGTTGCTCTCCCAACGCGTCGACGAAGAGTGGTCGTTCACCGAAACCCTCCGCCACCTCGTCTTCATCACCGACTCCTGGGCCAGCCGCACCATCCTCGACCAGGAGAACCCGTTCCACCCCTTGGCCCTCCCGCAGTCCGCCTACTCCCCCACCGACGCCGCCGCCCTGGGCATGACGCTCACCGCCACTCCGTCGTACGCCGAGGTCCTCGCAGCCCGCCACTCCCGCCAGGCGACCGTCCGCGACATCCTCAACTCCCACCCCGACCTCAACCACCCCTGCCCCCGCACCCCCGCCCCCGGCTACCCCGAAGGCAACCGCCCAATCGCCGAATGCCTCTACGTCCTCATGGAAGAAGAACTGGACCACCACCGCTACACCACCCGAGACCTCACCACCCTCGAGTCGTGACCCGCCACCTGGGCGCTCTTCGCGAACTCATCGACTACTGAGCCAGGTGGCTCGTCACCAGGAGCCGCCGCCTCCGCCGCCGGAGCCTCCGCCTACGCCGCTGCTGGAGCTGCCGCTGTAGCTGCTGTCGGAGGACGAGCTGCCCGAACCACCGCTGGACGACCTGGCGCTGTCGGTCGCGGCGGGCAGGTACAAACCTAGCTGCCAGCGGACGTGGTCGTACTCGGGCTGGGCCAGCCGGGCCGAACCGCCCTTCTTCGTGGCGCGCTCAGCGGCGAGCACCCAGGAGGTGGTTTCGCCGAGTCCAGCGGCCCAGGCGGTGAGGAGGTCCTCGTCGCGACCGTCCCAGCCGTCGAGGCCGACGAGGTAGAGGCGGTAGGCCTCGGCCTGGCACCACAGCTCCGAACCTCGCGCCGTACGGGCTACCAGTTCCCACGACCGGACCGCTGCCGCGAGACCACCACCGGCCAGGGCCGCGCCGATCGCGGTCGGCACCCGCCAGCCCGTGCCCGTGTCCAGCACACCGCCGGCACTGAAGATCAGCACGACCACTCCGGCGACAGTGGCCAGTACGCCGCCGAACAGCGCCACCCGGCGCGAGCGCTCCGCACCCGGCACCCACAGCTCCAGTTCGTCGGACTGCCGCCAGGCCTTCAACCCGGCCTCCAGTTCCTTCCACGCCTCGGCGAACTTCCGGTTGTGCTTGCGCAGCGATACATCCCGGTTGTTGGCGAACAGAGTGCCGATCACGCGCCGGGTCAGCTCGTCGGCGTCGGCGGGCTCCTCGTCGGCCTTGCGCAGTACCGGCCGGGTCGCCCCGGTGATCCGCAGGTGGCCGTCCAGCCCGGCGCCGAGCAGCCACGCGACCAGATGGTTCTTGCGAACCTGCCCGGTCAGCAGGATCCCGGCCTGGGCCGGTCCGAGCTCCGTGGGCGGAAGGCCCGACGGCCGAACGGTCCGCGCCAGCCGGCCGGCATCCATCCGGCGGATGCTGCCGTCCGCGCCCCGCACCCGCGCCCGTCCCGCGAACTGCAGGAGTCCCGTGACCAGCACAGCCGCCGCGAGGGCGATGCCGGTGATCCACAACCACCCCTGCACCAGGTGTCCTTCGGCCTCGGACGGCGCCGGCCCGGTCGGCGCCGCGGGCAGGGTCGCCCCGCCGCCACCGGCCTTGGTGAACGTCCCGTAGACAGTGAGGCCCTGCCCCTTGTCGAGGCCTCCATGACTGGCATCGATCTGTCCCGGCACAGGCTGCCGCGTCGTCCCGCAGGGATCGCCGGACCCGTACGTCCCTGCCGCACAAAGCACCGAGCGCAGCGCGTACGGCGTGACGACGTGCACCTCGACCTGCCTGATCGGCACCTCCCACTCGGTGCCGACGGCGTCCCACGCCAGCCGCTCCAGGTTGCCCAGGGTCCGCAGCGTGTACTCGATCCGGTACCGGTGTGTCCCCGTCACCGTCGACGCCGGGTCGCCGATCACCAGCTCTGTCAGCAGCGTGCCGCTGGCCCGGAACGGGACCTTGGCGCCGTCCATCGTGACCGAGACGTCCGTCAGGTCGCCCCGCGCGTCCAGCGGCACGGTCCGGAAGATCCCGTGCTTGTCCGCACCGGCGAAGTCGTAGTCGATCACCTCGGTGATCCGCGCACTCCCGTCCTCCCGGACCTCCGCCCCCACCCACATCCGCGCGACCTGCTCGCCCGACTGCCCGAGCAGCCCCACCAGCAGCCCGACGAGCCCGATCACCAGGCCGCCGGCCACCAACCAGAGCGCGTCCTTGCGTCGACGTCTCACCACTGAACCGGCCATCGCCGTACGCCCTCCTGGCACCGAGCACTCGTTGATCTGCGCAACCATCTTCCCGGGCCCGAGGTCCACCGCTTCGGGCAGGCAGTCTCGGCACCGAGAACCAGGAAGGACAAGGGAACACCTGTTCTATTCTAGATCCATGGGGACCAATCGCCGCTATCCACGCGAACAGCCGCCAGGGCGGCACCGACGGCACTGCTGGGTCCTGGCGACCGCCCACGAACGAGGCCCCTGGCCCGGCCTCATCCTCGAGTGGCGCCGCACCAACTCCGGCGACTGGTCCGCCCGCGTCGTCTACGTCCCCGACCCCCACGAGCACCGCTCCATCGAAGCCTGGTTCGCCTCCGGCCTGCTCCGCCCCATCGACTCCTGGCCCTCCCGCACCACCGTCGACGAGGCCCGGCACATCGACGTCCACGGGATGTGAGGCGGCGTTGTCCACAACGCATTCGATCCGCGCGAAAACCGTCCGTACGACGTACTAAGGTCGTTCCCGTGCCTGACCTCGACGAGTCCTTCCTCGCCCTTCCGCGCCACGAGCTGGCCGGCGCCGCCCTGCAACGTGCCAAGGATCTCGGCGCGACTTTCGCGGAGTTCCGGCTGGAGCGCATCCGCTCGGAGTCGATCGCCCTGCGCGACGGCGCGCTGGAGAGCGCCCGCGACGACGAGGACCTCGGCCTGGCCGTGCGTGTCGTGCACGACGGCACGTGGGGTTTCGCCGCCGCCGTCGCACTGACCACCGACAGTGCGGTCGCCGTCGCCGAGCAGGCGGTCAACCTGGCGCAGGTCTCCCGCCCGATCAACACCGAGCCGATCGAGCTGGCCGACGAGCCGGTGTACGACGACGTCACCTGGGTCTCGTCGTACGAGGTGGATCCGTTCAGCGTGCCGCGCGCGGAGAAGGTCGCGCTGCTCGCCGACTACAGCCGCCGCCTGCTCGAGGCCGACGGCGTCACCCACGTCAACGCGCACGTCGCGTCCGTGCACGAGTGCAAGTTCTACGCGAACTCCGAAGGCACGTCGTACACGCAGCAACGCGTCCGCATCGGCCCCTCGATCCAGGCGACGTCGGTCGACCCCGAGTCGGGCCGCTTCGACACGATGACCACCTGCGCGCCACCGGCCGGCCGCGGCTGGGAGTACCTGACCGGCACCGGCTGGGACTGGGACACCGAGCTCGCGCAGATCCCCGGCTGGCTGGCCGACAAGATGGTTGCCCCGAGCGTCGAACCGGGCCGGTACGACGTGGTCGTGGACCCGACGAACCTCTGGCTGACCATCCACGAGTCGATCGGCCACGCCACCGAGCTCGACCGCGCCCTGGGCTACGAGGCCAACTACGCCGGCACGAGCTTCGCAACCCTCGACCAGCTCGGCACACTCAAGTACGGCTCGCCGATCATGCACGTCACCGGCGACCGCACCGCCGAGCACGGCCTGTCCACCGTCGGGTACGACGACGAGGGCGTCGCCGGTCAGCAGTGGGACCTGGTCAAGGACGGCCTCCTCGTCGGCTACCAGGTGGACCGCCGGATGGCGAAGGTCAACGAGGACGTGCTCGGCACCGAACGCTCCAACGGCTGCGCGTACGCGGACTCCTCCGGCCACATCCCGATCCAGCGCATGGCCAACGTCTCCTTGCAGCCCGCGCCCGACGGCCCCTCCACCGAGGAGCTGATCAGCCAGGTGCAGAACGGGATCTACATCGTCGGCGACAAGTCCTGGTCGATCGACATGCAGCGCTACAACTTCCAGTTCACCGGCCAGCGGTTCTTCAAGATCACCGACGGCAAGCTCGACGGCCAGCTGCGCGACGTCGCGTACCAGGCGACCACCACCGAGTTCTGGGGCTCGATGGCGGCGGTCGGCGGCCCGCAGACCTACCTGCTCGGCGGCGCGCTGAACTGCGGCAAGGCGCAGCCGTCCCAGTCCGGCGCGGTCACCCACGGCTGCCCGTCCGCCCTGTTCCGCGACGTCAACATCCTCAACACCACGCAGGAGGCCGGCCGGTGACGACCGCCATTCAGCTCACCCCGCAGGACACCGTCGAGCAGGCCCTGGAGCTCGCGGCCGCGCAGGGGGCCGAGGGCTGTGTCGTCCTCGTCGCCGAGACCTCCAGCGCGAACCTGCGCTGGGCCAACAACACCCTCACCACGAATGGCGCGATGCGCGGCACCAGCGTCACGGTGATCGCGACGGTCGGCGCCGGCGAGGGCACGGCGGTCGGCATCGTCAGCCGCTCGTCGGTCACCTCGGAGACGCTGCACGAGATCGTCGAGGCCGCGGTCGCGACGGCGCGCGACGCCGAGCCGGCCGAGGACGCACGCCCCCTGGTCGACGGCACCGTCGGCCCGGGCTGGGACGAGGAGGCCGACGAGACCTCCGTCAACGTGTACGAGAAGTTCGCGCCGGCGCTCGGTGAAGTGCTCGGCCGGGCGGGCAAGGAAGGCCGCTGGCTCTACGGCTTCGCCGACCACGAGGTCGTCACGCTGTACGCCGGATCGTCGGCCGGGATGCGTTTGCGGCACTCGCTCCCCCGCGGATTCGTCAGCGCGACCGGCAAGTCCGGCGATCTCGCGCAGTCCGCCTGGGCGGGTGCCGCGACCCGGGACTTCAGCGACATCGACCCACACACGCTCGACGCCGAGCTCACCCGCCGGCTCGGCTGGGCCTCGCGGACGGTCGCGGTCGACGCGGGCCGGCACCCCACGATCCTGCCGCCGGCCGCTGTGGCCGACCTGACGACGTACCTGTTCTGGACGCTCGACGGCCGTGACGCCGCGGACGGCAACAGCCCGTTCTCCAAGCCAGGCGGCGGTTCCCGCGTCGACGACGTACTGTCCAAGCAGCCAGTCAACCTCCGCTCCGACCCGCACCTGCCGGGCCTGGAGACGTTCCCGTTCGCGGTCGCGCGGTCGTCCGGTGGATCGTCCAGCGTCTTCGACAACGGCCTCACGCTGACCGCGACCGACTGGATCCGCGGCGGCAAGCTCGAGAACCTGATGCAGAGCCGCTTCACCGCGGACCTCACCGGCGCTCCCGCGGTCACGCCGACGATCGACAACTACGTCCTGTCCGTCGACGGTGCCACCGGCTCGGTCGACGACCTGGTCGCCGGCATGGACCACGGCCTGCTGCTCACCTGCCTGTGGTACATCCGCGTCGTCGACCCGCAAACCCTGCTGGTCACCGGCCTCACCCGCGACGGCGTCTACCTGGTCGAGAACGGCGAGGTCACCGCCGCGGTCAACAACTTCCGCTTCAACGAAAGCCCGATCGACCTCCTCGACCGCTTCACCACGGCCGGCGCCACCGTCCCGTCCTTCTCCCGCGAATGGGGCGACGAGTTCTCCCGCACCGCGACGCCGCCTCTCCTGATCCCCGACTTCAACATGTCCACCCCAAGCCAAGCGAACTGATCAGTCCCGGGAGGCTCCCCCAGGAGCCTCCCGTACGACGGCTCGCACAACAGCCGCTCCGAGACGGCAGCGCGCCCTCGCGGCAGCGCGCCCAGGCGGCAGCCCCTGCCGATCGCATCAGCTGCTCGACGCGGGCAAGCACGACGGCAGCATCCGTACCGACGCCGACCCCGGCGACTTCCTGCAGCTCACCGGCGCGCTGTGGCGGGCGGCGCGCGGGCCGGACGACCGCTCGCCGCGCATGCTCGCGCTCGTCCTCGACGGCCTCCGGCCGCAGCAGCCGTTGCCCTAGGCAAGCAGCTGGAAAGGTGTGGACGACGTCGTACCGGGGCTTGTAGCTTGCAGTCGTCCGTGACACCGCACGAAGAATCGAGACCCTCCTGTACGACGTGATCATCGCCGGCTGCGGGCCGACCGGCGCGATGCTGGCCGCCGAGCTCCGGCTGCACGACGTCCGCGTTCTCGTTCTGGAGAAGGACACCGAACCGGTGTCGTTCGTCCGCATCGTCGGTCTGCACATCCGCAGCCTCGAAGTGATGGCGATGCGCGGGCTGCTGGAGCGCCTGCTCCCCCACGGGAGGCGGCGCCCCGCGGCCGGGTTCTTCGCCGCGATCAGCAAGCCGGTACCCGAGGGCCTCGACTCCGCGCACGCCTACCTGCTGGGCATCCCGCAGCCGGTCGTCGTACGGCTGCTCGAAGAACACGCGATCGATCTGAGCGCGGAAGTTCGGCGCGGCGGCACGGTCGCCGGTATCGCGCAGGACGACGACGGCGTGACCGTCGGGCTGCCGGACGGCGAACGGTTGCGGGCGCGCTACCTCGTCGGCTGTGACGGCAGCCGCAGCACGGTGCGCAAGCTGCTCGGCGTCGGATTCCCCGGCGAGCCGTCGCGGACCGAGACGCTGATGGGCGAGCTGGAAGTCGCGGCGCCGCAAGAGGAGATCGCCGCCAAGGTGACCGAGGTTCAGCAGACCAGCAAGAGCTTCAGTCTCACGCCGTTCGGCCAAGGTCTCTATCGCGTCGTCGTGCCCGTCGTGGACGTCAGCGAACGCGCGGAGGCGCCGACGCTCGAGGACTTCCGGCACCAGTTGCGCGCCCTCGCCGGGACGGATTTCGGCGTGCATTCGCCGCGTTGGTTGTCCCGCTTCGGGGATGCCACCCGGTTGGCCGAACGCTACCGGGTCGGGCGCGTGCTGCTGGCCGGCGACGCGGCCCACATCCATCCACCGACCGGCGGGCAGGGCCTCAACCTGGGGATCCAGGACGCCTTCAACCTCGGCTGGAAGCTGGCCGCACAGATCCGCGGCTGGGCTCCGGAAACCCTGCTGGACACGTACGAGGCCGAGCGCCGTCCGGTCGCTGCGGACGTGCTGGACAACACCCGCGCGCAACTGGAGCTGTCGTCCACCGAGCCGGGTCCGCAGGCCGTACGGCGGCTGCTCACCGAGCTGATGGACCTCAAGGAGGTGAACCGCCACCTGATCGAGAAGATCACCGCGATCGACCTTCGCTACGACGTCGGCGAAGGTCCGGACCTCCTCGGCCGACGCCTGCGCGATCTCGACCTGCGACAGGGCCGCCTCTACGACCAGCTGCACCGAGGCCGCGGCCTCCTGCTGGACCGCACCGAACGCCTGACCGTCGGCGCCTGGTCCGACCGAGTCGACCACCTCGCCGATCCCACTGCTCCACTGGACGTCCCGTGCGTCCTGCTCCGCCCCGACGGCCACGTCGCCTGGATCGGGGACAAGCAGCAGGACCTGGACGCGCAGCTCAACCGCTGGTTCGGCCAGCCGGTCGCCTGAGTTCGCGGGCCGAACGCCGATCTCCCACGGCGGTCAGGCGGTCAGGCGGTCAGGCAGGCTTCGCCTGAGTGACTCGCCAGAGCTTGCGCGGCCCCTCGTCGTACGCGTCGGCTCCACCAAGCTCCCAGTGATCCGCCAGCTCGCCGATCAGCTCCCGATCGAAGAACCGCCCGGCAAAACCGTCCTTGGCGTACAGGCCGTCACCGACCTCCGGGCACTTGCCGAAGTGCGGATCCTCGGTCGACCACACCGAGTACACGAACAGCCCACCGGGCCGCAGCACCCGCCGGACCTCGTTCATCAGCGACCGCAGCTGCGACCGGGTGAACGCCATGTTCAGCAGCAGGTTCGCGTACACCGCGTTCACCGTCGCGTCAGCGGGCGGTAACGGATCGCGTACGTCGTGCAACGCGGCCGTCACCCGATCGTCCAGCCCGTCGCGCTGAGCGTCCAGCCGCAACTGGTCGAGCGCCGACTCGCTGAAGTCCGTCGCGTGCACGCTGAACCCCTGCCGGGCCAGGTACAACGCGTCCCGCCCGTGCCCGGCGCCGAGTTCCAGCACGTCGTCGATGCCCGCGGCACCGAACAGCCGAACCGTCCACCGCGCGGCCGCCGACGGCTCCGACCCGTGCAGCCGCGGGTTCTCGTCGTACGCCCGCTGCCACCTGTCCTGCTGAGCCCTCGCGAGCTCCTGCTCAGTCTTCATCCTGCTCCCCGTGGTCGCCGTGCCGATCAGAGAAACCGGCAGACCCGCTGCAGCCTACGCGACAACTCACGACCCGTCTTCCCGCCGCCTCTCCTTTGCCAACCGCAACGACCTGGCCCAATTAATTGCTAATAGCAACATTCTCCGGCTCGCACCGTCCCTGGCCAGCCGAAACCGGGACCGGCGAGACACTGACCGGCCGGCCGGATCCGGACCTGCTCGCCCCGGCGGCTACTGGCCGTCATCAGACCTGTAGGCGGTTGGTATCCAACTGAGCCCTCACCGCGCGGCCGGCCGGCGCCGCGGACACTCCGGCCCGCGGTGCGAGCCGGCACCCCGCTTCCCATACTGGAGGGGAACCACGATGAAGCCGGGGGGCGAATGGCCAACCGCGATGATCCGGACTCATCCGACGCCGTCGTACTGACGCATGCGCTGAGAGCGCTCCGGATGCGGGCCGGCGTGGTTCTGGCCAGGCTCGAGGACACCAAGAACGAGGACGTCGCCTCCCTGCTCAACCTGCCCGTCGTCCGCGCACACGCGGAACGGCAGGAGATCGGCCGGCCGGACGCGGCCCTGCAGATCATCGCCCAGGCAGTCCGAGACACCGGCAACGCGACCCACCGCATCGTCGCCGACGCCGTCCTCGGCCTCGGCGTTCTCGCCGACGTCTACGCGCAGCACGGCCTCGATGACAAGGTGATCCAGTCGTTGCGCGCCGGCGCCGTCGGCCGCCGCCGCGCGACGCTGCTCGCGAACTGGCGCCGCCTCCACGAGGCGATGGGCGAGACCGCCACCGAACCACCCAGCGACCGCACCCTGCGCGGCAGCACCGAACCCGAAGTACTCCGCCAACTGGCGCGCCGCCTGATCCAACCGGGTCCGGTCTCCCCCACCGCCGGCCCGCTGTCCAGCGCGACCGATCCGGACCCGCCGCCGAGCGCCCCCGCGGGCCGCGTGATCGTCGTCGGCGGCGCCGTGATGGACGCGATCTTCCGGACCAAGATGATCCCCCAGCACGAGACCTCCGTCCCCGCGCACGACTTCACCCTCACGCCCGGCGGCAAGGGGGTCACCCAAGCGATCGCCGCCGCCCGCCTCGGTCTGAAGGTGTCGATGGTCGCCGCGGTCGCCGCGGTCGCCGACGATCCGTTCGGTCACGAGATCGTCCAGCACCTGCGCGCCGAGAACGTCGACACGTCGTTGCTCAAGATCGTCCGCGGTGCCCGGACGCCGATGACCGGGGTCTTCGAACTGGACCTGGGCGACAGCATCGCGGCGGTCTGGCGCAACGAGAAGGAGATCAGCCTGACCGTCCGCGACGTCGACCTGCTGGGCCGGCAGATCGCGGACTGCGACGCGCTGCTGCTCACCTTCGAGGTCCCCCGCGAAACCGTCCAGCGCACCCTCGGCCTGGCCCACTCGAACGAGACGACCCGGCCGATCGTCATCGTCACTCCCGGCCAGCCACACCCCGACGGCCGCATCTCCCGCCCGGCCCTCGGCCAGATCGACTACCTCGTCGCGCACGCCTGGGAGCTCGCCCGCTACCGCCCGACCGACCAGGACCGTTTCGACGCCGACCGCCTCGGCGAACACCTGCTGGACGGCGGCGTCGGCACCCTGTGCCTGCTCGGCAACGGCGGCGGCCTGATCTACTCGCGCACCGCCCCGACCATCGACCGTCTCCCCACGGTCTCCCGCTCCCCGTTCAAAGAGGTCTCGATCACCCGCGACGCCTTCTGCGCCGCCCTCGCCGCCAAACTCATCGACGACGGCCCGACCCTCACGCCGGCCGCCGCCCGCTGGGTCACCGCCGCCATGGCCTGCGCCGCCGAGGACTTCCCGCTGGCCACCACGATGCCCGACCGCGACCGCATCAACCGCAAACTCCGCGAGGCCCAGAACTTCTGACCTACACCTGCACTGAAGACCATTTAACTCGCGCGGACTGTCAAGGTGGGCAACTTCTCCCCATAATAGACCTCGCGGCGAGCCGAGGGGGCCCATGTGGAACGGAACGACCGAATAACCCACCAGGAAGTACTTGAGATCCTCAAGAGCCTTCGTAAGGGTCGCGGCATCCCACCCGACAACGTCCCGGCATCGAAGATTACGCTCGCGGCAGGGCTTTCAAGACTCTACGCTTTCAGACGGTTCGAGCGTATTGGAAACCCCGATGACATGTTCCCCGCAATTCGCCGACTGATCGTTCAGTGCACCGCGAGCCTGCCGGATCCCACTCAACGGCTGGTGCTCTGGATCGTCCTGGCACTTGATGACCAGCTGCCCAAGAACCTGAGCCAGAGAGACAGGACAGAACTCACCGAATCAACTTTGGACAAACGTCGGGCAGCGCTGGTTGAGCGATGGTCACACCTCCACGAAGCTCTGTCCAAAGGCAATGCAGAGCTCCGCCCCGAAGGCAATCGGCAGAAACCTCCCACAGCGCGGCACCTTCGCCGGAGCGGTGAACTGACAGCTCTGGCTGTCCTGGCGAAGGCGCTCCTGGAGGCCCCAGGCAACGGCACCGCACCGTCAGTCCGCGCTGGCCCTCCAGCACAGAGCATCGGAAAAGTAGTCGTGGTCGGCAGCGTGGCGATGGACCTGACGTTCAGAGTGCACGACTTCCCACCTCACGAAACCTCCACGGAGGCCTCGAGCTTCAAGGTCACTCCTGGCGGGAAAGGTTTTATGCAGGCGATCGCCGCCGCGCGACTTGGCCTTAATACAGCACTACTGGCAACCATCGCTGACGACGAGTATCAAGACTTGATTATCGGACAACTCCAGGCCGCACGAGTTGATACATCTCTGATAAGAATTGCCAACAAGGCCGACAATGAATATCTCGAAGGCGAAGACAACTGGAGCGGAACGAGCTTCACGGGAATCTTCGAGCTACCACTCGGCGACAGCACGGCGGTGAATTTCCGTGGCCATGCAAGAATTACCTCACAGGACATCAACGCCGCATCCGCACGGATCGCCTCGTGCGATGCCTTGCTGGTGACCTTCGAGATTCCAACCAGGATCATGCAAGAGTTGCTGACCATGGTGGCAGGACTTCCCCCTGATCGACCTCAGGTGATCGTCACCCCGGGACAGCCATATGTCGAAGGGAACAAACTCGCCCGCCGTGTTCTCACACATGTGGACTATCTAGTCGGGCGCCGTTGGGAGTTCGAGCAGATCTTCTCGAAGGAACACCCCACGCTGCCCGGCGACAGCCTCTACAAGCACCTGTTGAGTCAGGGCGTGAAGAACGTCTGCGTGATGAACGATCACGGTTCATCGGTGTACCGGGACATGGCGGACGTAATCACGGAGAACCCACCTCACCACCTCTACACGATGGCAAACTCCGCCATCTCGCGCGACGCGTTCTGTGCCGCCATCGCCCATCGCCTCATCGAGGATCCAACAGGAATCGGCGACTCTCCCGGACTCGCAGAGGCGGTTCGATGGGCCACAGCTGCGATGGCTCAGGCAGGCTCCGAGTTCTCGAAGGCTGTCGAGGCGAAGGACGAGACGCCAGCCTTCAACTCTTTACCAAACCGTGACGATGTCAATCGCCGGCTCGAGACCGTCAACCGGGTAGCCAAAAGCCCTGAACTGGCCGCGGAGAACCAACGGGACGACAGTCGCCGGCCGAACTAGCCACGGCCGACGATCGACTGGCGCCAAAACTTACAGTCTGGCGGTGACCAGAGTCCGGTCTCGCCGCCAAACTTCCCTTGCCGCCGCCTCATCGGCGCCAGTACGCCCCGCCGACCGTCGATTCGACTGCCTTGACGGCATTCCTATCTCCTGTTGAATGGAAGCATCGACCGCCGAAGCCACTGGCGACATTATCAACCTGATGTCGCACCAGAAATAGCATGACGGAGGTGCAGATGCCATGCCGACAAACGAGGGAATGCTGCTCCTGATCGCGATCCTGATTGCCGTGTTCACGATCCGGTATTGGAGGAGACTGTTCACCGCATTTCTGATCGCGTTCACCACAGTTTTCATTTTCGGGATACTCCAGATCGCAGCGATTTTCGGCATCTGAAGCGACCGACCTGCCGGCTTCCTGACTCGGTCAGGGAGCCGGCACCAAGCCCAGTCCTCTAGGACAGCAGGTCAGGAGCGGCGACGCAGCCGTCGGCGCGCGGCAGGCTCGACGACCTCCGTCACTCCGCGCACACGGGCGCAGTAGATCATCGAGTCCGCCAGCGCGACTCTGCTCTGCTCGACCACAACCCCAGATCTCGCCCGCACGTCGAGCAGGCTCTGCGTGCCGTACCGATTGCGCAACTGGCGAAGGCTGATCGCGACTCCGTCGATGTACAGGTAGGGCCGCGGTCGTACCGACAGCCAGTGCTGCCAATTCGCCGCGCGATAGCTCGAACCGGTGAATCCGAGATTCTGGTCGACCACCGTGGTGAGCAGTTCCGCGCTCGGTTCGGTCCGGGACAATTCCTTGCGGACCCCGGCGAGCAGTGTCGAAATGGCATTGGCCGGCGCGACGTCGAACGAGTAGACCCGCGACACGTCCCACATCCGCTCCGCCGGTACGCCGAACTGCCGGCTCAACTGCTTGCCCACCAGCGCCCAGTCCAAGGGCGACACGCTGCACAACGTCACCGGCCGTCGATGGATCGGATCGACCAACGCGAAGTTCCGCGACCCGGGCCGGGCGCTCCGCAGATAGTGCAGATTCCCGAAGATCGCCTCGGCGTCCTCGGTCGCGCACTCGACAAGGTGCAGTGCGCTCAGCGTGTATGTCTCGGTCGGGACCAGGTCGGGGATCTTGGCCTGGTCGGCCTGCAGGCCGGTCGCCGCGTTCCGCAGCTCGGCCTCGAGATCACGCCGCCGGATCCGACCGCTGTGCGCCGCAACCCTAGGCAGCTGCAGCAGCGTTCGTACGGTGAGTGCCCGCGTCTCGACGCCGTTCCGTGCGGCCGCGGCGGCGACTGTGGTGGCGAAACGCTCGTCGCCCGACCGGCACAGTTCGAGCGTTAGGGGGGTCCGGGCCGATTCCCGGAGGCCAGGAACTTCTGTCCCGATTGCAAGGGCGCTCATCCGGCCGCCTCCTGTCGTAGACCTTGCATCCGCGATGGGTACGTCTCACGCTCATGCGTGTCTCGCACGCTCCGTCCAGAGATGCGGCGAGCTGGGCCTCACTCACGAGTACGACCGGGTGAACCATCAGTTTCCTCATGGCCGGTGATGTCAGGCGGCCGAACTCTCCTGCGTGCGCAAACGGTGCTTCAGGATGTCCAGGCGCTTCTGGACAAGATCGTTGGTCAGCTCGATGGAACCAAGCCGCGCGATACTGGCGTCATAACTGATCTCCAGCTGGTCGAGGAGCTCGTCGTGCGGCCAGCAGAGGACTTCGTACCGTCGGAGGGCTTCGACCTGGTCGGCAGTGCAGTCGACGATCCAGCGCTGCTCGTAGGAACTCTCCATGACCTCGACCCAGCAGTGCGCCATCAGCAACGGCGTCGTTCCGAGCCGTACCTGGCCGTAGCAGTACGACAGCCTCGACGCGTCGACGCGATCGAGCAGCTGCTCGATCAGCCAGGCCGAACTGACTCCGCACTGCCCGCTCGATTTGGCCCTGTGGCCGTCCGGCTGATCCAGACCGCCCATGTATCTCGTGTCCTCCGACCAGGCGTCGGACAGGCGTTTGCGATGCTTTCCGATGTCGTCGGCCCACATCGGTAACGGTCGACTGGGCAACATCGCCGGCTGACATCCTTGCGCTCCGCGAGGTCCTGTTGACCTTGGGGCCTGGTTGTCGATCCATCTCACTGTGAATGGTCCTGTCTGTGAGGACGACGCCAATCAACCAAGTCTCACATGCGACAACGACCTGCCACAACGATCGCAACGACCCTGATGCCTTTCAACGCTGCGGTGGTAGCGCGACGGTCGCATGGAGCGGATTGGGCAACTCACCCGTTGTCGGGATCGGGGGCCGGGTGTCCAGGTCGGTGTAGCCGAGGGTCAGGCGGTAGCCGTTCAGCGGGTACCGGGTGAACGTTTCTCCGGTCAGCGCTGTGGCAGAAATCCGGTATGCGAGCTGAGGGTTCTGGGTGGCGTACAGGTCCAGTTCGCCTCTGACCAAGCCCCAGAGGTCTACCTCGGGGACGAGGGTGGACAGCGGGTTGAGGACGCCCAGGAAGAGGGCGTCGACCAGGTACTGGCGGAGGACGTTCCACGGTTTGCGGGGAAGGACTCGGTCGTGGGAGTCGGGTTCCAGGCCTCGGGCGGGGATGGGGGTGGTGGAGATGTTGACGTCGTCGACGAGGTCCTTCACGACCAGGCGGGACGGCAGGCCGGACGGGTCGCAGATGATGGCGAGGTTTTCGCCGTGGGGGTTGACCGTGATGCCGTAGCGGTGGAGGAGGTGGAGCAGGGGTCTGAGGACGGTGGTGAGGAGATGGCTGATCCAGACCTCGGGGGTGACGCCGGAGCGTTTGATGTACGTCGCTACGAGGGGCTCGCCGGCGGCATCGACGTGGAGGACGGCGGCCAAGGGCCAGGCGGTTTCGTTGGGACGCAGGCGAGGGTCCAAGGGGTCTCGCCAGATGCAGCCGAGGGTTTCGGTCCATTGGTACGGGACGCCGGGGGCCGTGTTGAGCTGGGGATGGCGGACGGTGACGGAGGCGACCTCGCCGAGGAGTTCGGCGCCGAGGGACTGCAGGACCTCATCGCGGTACCAGAGGCCGCGGAGCCACTGGGTGACCATCGGGGCGGCCAGCGTGCAGTGGGTCGGGATGCCTCGGTAGACGGAGGTGTTGAGGATCTTCAGGGGCAGCTTGACCTGGTAGCGCAGGGGCGACGAGACGTTGACCATCGTCCGGATGGACTGGGTAGGGAGATAGTCGTCAGCAGACTCCCCCAGGACGACGATCTCGCCGGTGGCGAGTTCGCGGGACCACTGGGTTCGGACGACGTGGTCGAGCTGCCACGGGTGGACTGGGAACCAGACGTACGAGTCCGGGTCGACCAACGAGCCCCGAAAGGCCTCCAGAACCTCAGGCCCCAGCTCACGGCCGACCACCGCGTGCTCCGACAGGTCAGGAGTCCCCCGGAACTCGGCCAGGCCTCGCCGCACCGCCAGCCACACCAGCCGGAGCGGCGTACGGGCCTCTGGTGCGTACAGCTCGCTGTCGGAGGCGGAGAAGCCCAGGCGGCCCTTGTTGGCGACCAGGATGGGGTGGCCGGTCAGATGCCCTTCCAGCCGGGTGTGGTGGAGGTCAGCGAGCTCCTCACTCCCCACAGCAGTGGAGGCCATCCGCACGTCGGCAGCGAGCGTGCTGGACAGCTCAGCCGTGTAGCCCGCCAGCGTCGGCCCGTCCAGCCCCAGTACGCCGCCTGCGTCCAGCAGGAACTGCAGCGGGTCGATGGCCGGTTCGCTCTCGTCGTTGCCGAGGATGCCGGCGGTGGTCCGCTGCACGGACCCCGGCGTCACCCGGTACGTCGCGAAGGCGCCCTCGGTGTACTCGAAGGTGTAGGCCACCGAGCCCAGCTCCAGCCGGCCGTCCACGGGCGTCAGCAAGGCCTCACTGCAGAACTGCGAGATCAGCTTCGCCAGTAGCTCCGACGAGCAGCGCTCCCAGCTCATGCGGGCTGGGCGAAGCTGGTGAAGGCGGTGGACTTCTGCAGCCGGAACACCTCGCGCCCGGCGACCGCGTTCAGGATCGTCGCGTTGCGGACCGCCCCGATGCCGAGGTCCGGCGCCGCGACGCCGTGGCTGTGCAGGTCGGCGTTCGAGACGAACAGCTTGGCCAGACCGCCGACACTGTGGTCCCGGTTGATCACCCACCGGCCCGCAGCATCCCGCTGCACCAGCGACTCGACCGAGTCCCCTAAAAACTCCAGCGCCCGGTTCCGGTAACCAGTAGCGGCGACAACCACGTCACACACGTGCTGGAAGGTCCGACCGCTGTCCGTATGCCGCAGCGTCAGCTCAACCCCGTCAGGCCCCTCAACAGCAGCAGTGACCGCCACACCACACTGCAGCTCAGCAGACCGCTCGCGTGAGTACAGCAGGTCGTGGATCTGGTCCAGTGTCTCGGAGGAGATCCCCTTGTAGTGCCGCCATTGCTCCTTGACCAGCCGGTCCCGCACCGGCTCGTCCAGCGCGTGGAAGTAATCCACGTACGACGGTGTGGTCATCTCCAGCACCAGCTTCGAGTAGTCCAGCGGCGCAAACGACGCCGTACGGGTCAGCCAGCTGACAGCCGGTCCGTCGGCCCGCAGCAGGTCCAGCGCGCATTCCGCCCCGGACTGCCCGGACCCGACGACTGTCACCCGCCCAGCCCGCAGCAGCTCGTCCCGCCGGTACAGGTAGTCGGCCGAGTGCAGCAGCCGCTCAGCAGGCAGGTCAGCGAGTGCAGCCGGTACGGCGGGCTCAGTGCCGACTCCAAGCACCAGGTGCCGAGCCTCGAAGACCTCACCACCCGCCACCACCTTGAAGACCGACCCGGACCACTCCACCGAGGTCACCTCGCGCCCAAAGTGCAACGAGTCCAGCTGCGCCGCGCACCACCGCAGGTAGGACTCGTACTCACGCCGGGTCGGGTGGAACTGCTCCCGCACGTAGAACTGGTACAGCCGGTCGCTGTCCCGCAGGTACGACAGGAACGACAGCCGGTGCGCCGGCTCGACCAGGCTGACCAGGTCGGCCAGGAACGAGACCTGCAGCATCGCATCGTCGAACATCAGCCCCCGGTGCCAGGTGAACTCCGGCCGGCTGTCCAGCACGGCGACCCGCAGGTCCAGCCCGTCGGCCAGCGCGGCCAGCCCGAGGTTGAACGGGCCGGCGCCGATCGCGATCACGTCGTACGGATCCGATGTCATGATGCCTCCACGGTCCGGGTGCGGACCATCAGTAGTGCGGTCTTCTCGGGCAGCTGTAGCTCCCCGGCCGGCTCGAACCCGGCCGCGGCGAACGCGCGCAGCGACGGGGTGTTGCGGACGTCGGGTTCGGCGACGACGCGGTCGCAGCGGGGATCGGCCCGCAGTACGGCGTCGGCCAGGGCGCGCAGCAGCCGCCGCCCGATCCCCCGCCCCACCTGGGCGACGTCGCCGATGGCGACGTGCAGTCCCCAGTCGTGCTCGCGCCAGGCGTAGTACTCCGCGAGCCGGTCGTGCCGGACGCGGTACAGCTCCACATACCCCAGGTCAGTGCCGTCAGCAGCGACCAGGCACGGGACCGAGTGCTCCCCCGCCGCCTGCTCGTCCAGCGACCGGGCCCAGCGCTCCACCGGCCAGTCCGACTCCCACCAGGGCACGATGTGCGGCTGCGCCATCCACTGCGCCACGACACCGGCGTCGGACGCAAGAGCCGGGCGGAGGTCGAAGCCGTCGTCCAGGTGCAGCACCGGCGCGACCTCGCACCTCATCGAGCCGCGCCCAGCCGCAAGGGGTTCGGGATCTCGAGGTAGACCGACTGGTTGTCCAGCGGTGCGACCACCTCGTCGATGCCCTTCAGCCGGGTCAGCATGTTCGCCTTGCAGGGCAGCTGGTCGGCCGTGAGCCAGCGCTGAGCCAGCCGGTCGCCGTCAGGTCCAGCAGCCTTCAGCGACGGCAGCGCGTCGGCCAGGCGATCCCGTACGACGTCCAGCAGCTCCAGCTCGTCCGCTACCCCGTCGACGCCCAGTGCACCGACCACTGCGAGCGCCTGGTTGTGCAGCAGGTAGTAGGTCAGCCGGTCGTCGACGATCGCGTCCTCGACCACAGCCAGCGTGGAGTCGCGCAGACCGGTCACCGCGAGCATGCCCTTCAGGTACGACGACGCCAGGTAGTACCCCTGGTTGTCGCGGTACGCACCGCCGCTGACACGTCCGGTGTCGTCGAGCCGGACCAGCGTGTTCTGCTGGTGCGCCTCCAGGCCGATACCGGTCTCGGCGTACAGGCAGAGCATCGGGACGAGCACGTGGTCGACGTACGACGCCACCCAAGCAGCCGGATCCTCCAGTACGCCGGGGAGCGCGCTGAGGCGGCTGACGCCGCCCAGCCGCGGTGCGACGAGTCCGGCGAGACAGGCGTAGCTGTCGACGTCAGCGGGGACCTCCCGGACAGCTACGTCGAGTCCGGTGAGCGTTGGGCCGCCCTCGTCGAGCGCTACCCACGCCGGGTCGCGCACGATCGAGAAGCCGGGGTGGGCGGTCGCCGTACCGGCGTTGTACGCCGCGTCGAGCAGGCGGTTGATCTCGAGCCCGCGGCGAAGCTCTGTCGGGGTGGACTCGCGGCGTGAGTTGGTGATCCGCAGGCCGAGGGACAGCTTGAGCATGACCGGCAGGTCCGGGTGGTACACCGTGCGGAGACTGGAGGTCGGGTACCACTGCGCGCCGAGCGGTCCGAGCGGCCGGACCCGACCGGAGCGGATCAGCTCGGCCACACGCGGCCGGTGGAGCAGGGACTCGGCCTGCCACGGGTGCGCCGGTATCAGCGCCGCACCCGCGGCAGGCGTCGTACCGGCCAGTGCGGCCATCAGTTGCGGGGCGTCCAGTCCCTGCAGTGACGGCGCACCGGCCACCTGATCCGAGGAGACCAGCTTCTGGTCTACCTCGAACCAGTGCACTGCGAAGCGGCCACCGAGCTCCGGCGAGTACGCCGCCAGCTCGGCTCCGCTCAGCCCGTCCCGGCTCTTGGGAGCGGGATGGAGTTGATGCCCGACGAGCAGGGCCTGCTCATGGGCGAGGAAGCGGCCGGGCGCCTCCGCGCCCGGGCCGTCGAAGAACGTCGCGACGTTGCGGACCGACTCGGCGGTGCGCGCGGCCAGGTCGTCGACCTCGGTGGGGTCGGCATCGACGGCGAGCAGCCGCACAAGCTCCTCCGGCGCGGAGACCTGGCCGTCGACGAGCACGTCCGTGAACAGGTGCAGACCGGTCGGCGAAGCATGCAACACCTCGGCGGTGACTTCGGCATCACCGACCAAGAAACTGAGGCGACCAGGTGAGACCGGCACCCCGGCCTCTCGCGTGTAGCACCTGAGGATGGCGTTCAGGTGGGTGGTGACAGCTGCTGCGGTGGTGGGGGTCACGCTGCTCCTTCGCCGCCGGCCGACCGGACTTTGTGGCCGGTGGCCACGACCAGGTCGAGCAGTTCCTCGAGGTCCGGCGCGGTGGCGTTCGGGTTGAGCAGCGTCAGTTTCAACGCGACCGCCGCCGGGCGGTCACCACCGCCGGGGATGGTGGTCCGGCCGATCAGCACCCGTCCCGACGTCAGCAACCGGCGCCGGACCTCCCCCTGGAGCGCGTCCACGCCGGCCGCGTCCAGGCCCCGCCCGGCGACCCGGAACAGCACCGTGGTCAAGGTCACCGGCGCCAGCAGCTCGAGGTTGCTGTCGGCAACGACCCTGGCCGCGGCGGCGTGCGCGAGCTCGTGGCAGGTGTCGAGCATCTTGCCCAGTCCGGCCCGCCCGTAAGCGGTCAGCGTCGTGGCGACTTTCACAGCGTCGGGGCGGCGCGTGGTCTGTAGACTCCGCCCGAGCAGACCGTCCAGGCCGGAGTCGATGTCGTCGACCGGGTTCAGGTAGTCGACCGATCGCCCGAGTGCCGAGAAGCGTTCCTTGTTCGCGACCAGCAGCATGCTCGTCGCGGCCGGCTGCCAGCCGATCTTGTGCAGGTCGAGTGTGACCGAGTCCGCCGCCGGCAGCTCGGCCAGCAGCGGCGCGAGCCGGTCGGAGAACAGGGCACCGAACCCGTACGCCGCGTCCGCGTGCACCCAGGCGCCGTACGGACGGGCGAGCTCCGCGATCCCCTCGATCGGATCGATCGAGCCGTAGTCCGTCGTACCGGCTGTGGCGACCACCGCGATCGGCGTCCGCCCCGGCCGGGCCAGCTCGTCAGCAAGGACGTCCAGGCGCAGGCGGAAGTCACCGTCGGTCGGGATCGCGATCACGGCGTCCTCGCCCAACCCGAGCGCGGCACACGCGCGCTGGATCGAGAAGTGCGCCAATTCGGAGCACAGCACCACGGGGCGCCGCATCCCGTACACGCCGTTCCGCCGTACGTCGAGACCGGCCGCCGCAGCCGCGTTGTCGCGCGCGATCAGCATCGCGAGCAGGTTGGAGATCGAGCCACCCGGTGTCAGCACGCCGTCCGCCGCCGGACCGAACCCGGCCATCCCCGCCAGCGCCCGCACCACCCACTGCTCGATCGCCAGCGTCGCCGGGCCGGAGTCGTAGGTGTCCATGGACGCGTTGCTCGCCGAGGCCAGCCGATCGGCATCCACCGCGACCTGAAGCACCGGCGGCTGCAGGTGCGCCGCCGCGTGCGGGTGACTGAGATCGATCCCGTCCCGCTCCAGCAGTCCGGCGATCAGATCCAGCGCCGCCGACTCGCCGACGCCGGTCGACGGCACCCGCGGCTCCCCGAGCATCGCCGCCGTTCGCCGCAACACGTCGGCCGGTAACCCAGCCGGCAACGGCCCGCGGTCCCGATCCACTACCGTGGACGCCAACGGCCACTGCACGACGTGCGGGCTGTACGGCGCCCGGACCGATGAGCTCAACGGTGCGGGACCCACTTGCTGCGACATCCAGCGACTCCAGGAAAAGTTGTTGAGTAAGGCAACCCTTACTTAGGTAGCCCTAACCTACTTCTCCAGCAGGTGATGTCAATTCAGCGGCCGTACGGCGCGCGGGTCAAGACGAACGTCGCGATGTTCAGCTCGGCGACGCTGCCGTGGTCGTCGCGGACCACGCGCAGTTTCTCGCCCGCGAAGTAGCCGTCGCGGCCCTGGTAGAGGTCAGGGCCCAACGGTGAGAAACGACACGTGAGAGCGCCGCTCAACTGGAGGATGCAACCGCTGACCGTCATGGTGACGGGGGTGTTGCCCCAGTACCAGTGGCCCAGGAGATCCTCGCCCTGCGGCAGCTCGGGCTCGGGGACCCACTCCTGCGGGAGCCACGGCTCGTGGGTCAGCGTGGCCCGCATCAGGTCGAGCGGGACCGAGGCGCACTTGCCGTACGTCGCGTTGGCGAGCGCGACGGCGCCGATGCGCCGGGCCCGGTCGAAGAACAGGCCCGCGACGAACCCGGGCATCGAGCCGGTGTGCCCGGCGAACAGGTACGGGTCGTCGGCCTGCAACCGCAGTCCCAGCCCGTACGCCGCGTTGAGCGCCTCGCGCGGATCGGCCGACGCGGGCGCCGACATCTCCTCGACGCTCTCGCGGCTCAGCACCTCGGACACCGGATCGATCCAGAAGCACGCGTACCGCGCCAGGTCTTCGATCGTGCTCCACAGCTGCCCGGCTGGAGCCATCGCCAGCGAGTCGTACGCCGGTTCTTCAGACAGCCGGCCACTGAACGGATGCACCGAGAAACCCTCGGCCGCCGGATCCTCCGGGAAGTACGTCGTACGCCGCATCTCCAGCGGCGACAGGATCCGCGAACGCACCAGCTCGATCCAGGAAGCACCCCGCAACCGCGAGACGATTTCCCCGAGCAGCCCGTAGCCGAGGTTCGAGTAGTGGTACCGCTGATCCGGTACTCCCGCGGCCTGCGACTCGTCCATCGCCGCGGCCAGCGCCTCGAACGACACTCCCGGATTGCGTTCCCACCAAAGCCCTTCGGGCTCGGCGTTCATCCCGCCCGAGTGCGACAGCAGGTGCCGGATCGTCAGGTCCCCGAACGCGATCCCCGGCAGGTACTTGCCCACGGCATCGTTCAGGGCGAGCAGCCCGTCGTCGCGGCACTGCATCACCAGCACCGCGGTCAGCGTCTTGGTGATCGACCCGATCCGGTACTGCCGCTCCGGACCGGGCAACCCACCGTCGGCCGTGGCGAACTGCCCCCGCGACCCGGTCCACACCAGCGCACCGTCGCGCACCACACCGGCCGTGATCGACGGCAGCTTCCATTCACTCTGGGCCGCCGCCACCTCGGCGTACAAGGCGGCGGCGGTGTCAGAACGAAGAGTCACTCAAAGGCCTCCGGGGAAGGGCAGGAGCAGATCAGGTTGCGGTCGCCGTACGCGCCGTCGATGCGGCGGACCGGCGGCCAGTACTTCGTGGTCCGGTCGACCGACTGCGGGAACGCGGCCTCCTCGCGGGTGTAGGCGTGCTCCCACTTGTCGTTGATCACCGCGGACGCCGTGTGCGGCGCGTTGACCAGCGGGTTGTCGTCGGCCGGCCACTCGCCCGCCGCGACCCGGTCGACCTCGTGCTTGATCGCGATCATCGCGTCGATGAAGCGGTCCAGCTCGCCCAGGTCCTCGGACTCGGTCGGCTCGACCATCAGCGTGCCGGGTACCGGGAACGACATCGTCGGCGCGTGGAAGCCGTAGTCGATCAGGCGCTTCGCGACGTCGTCGACGGTGACGCCGGTCTCCTTGGTCATCGGCCGCAGGTCGAGGATGCACTCGTGCGCGACCAGGCCGTTCTCGCCGGTGTAGAGCACCGGGAACGCGTTCTCGAGCCGCTTGGCGACGTAGTTCGCGGTCAGGACGGCGGCCTTGGTCGCCGAGGTCAGGCCCTCGGCGCCCATCATCCGGATGTAAGCCCAGGAGATCGCCAGGACGCCGGCCGAACCGAACGGCGCCGCCGAGATCGGGCCGACCCCGGAGTCCGGACCGGCCTGGTCCAGGAGCGGGTGGTTCGGCAGGTACGGCGCCAGGTGCGCGGCGACCGCGACCGGACCGACGCCCGGGCCACCGCCGCCGTGCGGGATGCAGAACGTCTTGTGCAGGTTCAGGTGCGAGACGTCGCCGCCGAACTCACCCGGCTTGGCCAGGCCGAGCAGGGCGTTCAGGTTCGCGCCGTCGACGTACACCTGACCGCCGTGGTCGTGGACGATCTGGCAGACCTCGGTCACGCTCTCCTCGTACACGCCGTGCGTGGACGGGTAGGTGATCATGATCGCGGCCAGCTTGTCCGCGTGCTCGGTCGCCTTGGCCCGCAGGTCGTCCAGGTCGATGGTGCCGTCGTCGTTGCCCTTGACAACAACAACCTTCATCCCGGCCATCACGGCGGAGGCGGCGTTGGTGCCGTGCGCCGACGACGGGATCAGGCAGACGTTGCGCTCTTCGTTACCCTCGGCCCGGTGGTATCCGCGGATCGCCAGCAGGCCGGCCAGCTCGCCCTGCGACCCGGCGTTCGGCTGGATCGAGACCTTCGCGTAGCCGGTCACCTCGGCCAGCCAGCGCTCCAGCTGGCCGATCAGCTTCACGTAGCCGGCCGCGTCCTCGATCGGCGCGAACGGGTGCAGGTCGGCGAACTCCGGCCAGGTGACCGCTTCCATCTCGGTGGTCGCGTTCAGCTTCATCGTGCACGAGCCGAGCGGGATCATGCCGCGGTCGAGCGCGTAGTCGTAGTCGGACAGCTTGCGCAGGTAGCGCAGCATCGCCGTCTCGGACCGGTGCGTGTTGAAGACCGGGTGGGTCAGGTAGTCCGACGTACGCGTGACGGCCTCGGCCAGGTTGCCACCGGCAAGCGAAGCGTCGTACCGGACGCCGAACGAGCGGCAGACCCGGCCGAGCGCGGCGGCGTCGGTCTTCTCGTCGCAGGAGATGCCGACGTGGTCCGCGTCGACCAGGCGCAGCCAGATGCCGTTCTGCCGGGCGGTGTCGACGACGTCGGCCGCACGACCGGGGACGCGCGCCAGGACGGTGTCGAAGAACTGCTCGTGCACGACCTCGACGCCACCGGCGCGCAGGGACGCGGCCAGGCTGTCGGCGTTCGCGTGGACGCGTTCGGCGATCGCCTTCAGGCCGTCGGGGCCGTGGTAGACGGCGTACATCGACGCGACGACGGCGAGCAGGACCTGCGCCGTACAGATGTTGGAGGTCGCCTTCTCGCGACGGATGTGCTGCTCGCGGGTCTGCAGCGCCAGCCGGTACGCCGGCGCGCCGTCGGCGTCGACCGAGACGCCGACGAGGCGACCGGGCAACGACCGCTCGAGCCCGGCGCGGACCGACATGAAGCCCGCGTGCGGGCCACCGTAGAACAGCGGGACGCCGAAGCGCTGCGACGAGCCGATGACGATGTCGGCACCGGCCTCACCCGGTGCCTCGAGCAACGTCAGCGCGAGCAGGTCGGAGGCGACGGCCACCAGCGTCTCGCGCTCGTGCGCGGCGGTGACCAACGGCTTGAGGTCGCGGACGACCCCGCCGGAGCCGGGGTACTGGACCAGGAAGCCGAAGAAGTCACCGTCCGGCAGACCATCGGTGGTGTCGGCGACGACGACCTCGATACCGAGCGCCTCGGCGCGGGTCTCGACGACGGCGATCGTCTGCGCGAAGCAGTCGGCGTCGACCAGGAAGCGGTTGCTCTTGCTCTTGCGGTTCGACCGGTGCGCGAGCGTCATCGCCTCGGCGGCAGCAGTGCCTTCGTCGAGCAGCGACGCGTTCGCGGTCGGCAGGCCGGTCAGGTCCGACACGGCGGTCTGGAAGTTCAGCAGCGCCTCGAGCCGGCCCTGGGAGATCTCCGGCTGGTACGGCGTGTACGCCGTGTACCAGGCGGGGTTCTCGACCAGGCGGCGGACGATCACCGACGGGGTGAAGGTGCCGTAGTAGCCCTGGCCGATCATCGAGGTGGCCACGGTGTTGCGGGCGGCGAGCTGCCGGAGCTCGGTCAGCGCGTCGACCTCGGAGGCCGGCTCGGGCAGCCGCAGCGGCTCGGCCGAGCGGATCGAGGCCGGGACCGCGGCATCGACGAGCGCGTCGACGTCGGCGTACCCGAGGGTCTGCACCATCCGGGCGACCTCGTCGGCGCGCGGACCGATGTGGCGGTCGGCGAAGGTGGCCGAAATCTGTGGGGAGATGTCGTGCGACCGGGGCGGTGGGGTGGGAAATGTATCTTGCACAGTCATGAGTGGAGGCTCCGTTGCTGACAGGTCTGCCGGTGGCCTCCCCCTCTGTCACGCGGCGAGCGCGCTTCAGAGTCGCCTGCGGCACCCGGTCCATGGGCCTGAGAGGTTCCGGGGAGGAATTGCCCCTTCGGCGCCCAGGCGAACCTGGGACTCTCCCGAGTGCTGTGTACGGCAACCCCGAGGTTACCAGTTGCCCTCGTCGAGTTCCGGCAGCAGCCGCCGCGCGGTCACCCGCGCGGGTCCGACCAGGTCCGGTTCGGCGTACGCCATCGGCCAGCGGACCCGGGTCCCGGCGTCGGCCCAGCCGCCGACCGCGGCGAGGAACTTGTCGAGCGCGGGGTTGGACAGGCCGCGTGCCTGCAGTGGCGCGATGTGCCCGGCGAAGAACTCCGCGATCCGCCGCTCCACGTCGAGTGCCGCCTGGTGGTCGGTCTCGATCAGCTCGTACCACCTGACGGAACCGGCCGGCGAGAGCGCGGCGACGTTCGAGTAGCTGCCGTCCGCGCCGAGCGGCGTCATGCTCGCCAGGAAATGGCCGGGGACGAAGAGCGACAGGCCGGACTCCCGCGCCTGGCCGAACCACGCGGCGTCTCCCCCGGCGTTCTTCAGCCCGATCAGCGTCGGTACGGCGCGCGCCAGGTCGGCGAGTTGCCGGGGCCCGACCTGCGTCTTCGCGTGCGGCGGGTTGTAGAGCACGAGCGGTACGCCGTCCGCCGTCTCGGCGACGCGGTCGAGGAAGGTCAGCGCCTCGCCGGCACTCAGCGACAGCCAGTCGGGCAGGATCACCTGGATCGCCGAGGGGCGCAGCGCGGCGGCCCGGCGTACGCGATCGAGCTGGAGCTGGGCCGAGGGATGGCTGGCCCCGAGCTGGAACGGGAGCTCGGTCTGCGCGGCGAGGAGGTCGTTGATCCGGTCGTACTCGTCCTCGGTCAGGGTCTGGAACTCGCCCGCCGTGCCGTGCACGTACACACCGTGGACTCCGCTGGTGAGCAGGTGGTCGAGCTGGGCCTTCAGGCGGGCGAAGTCGATCGTGTCGTCAGCGTCGAGGGGCAGCAACAAAGTCGCCCACACACCACGCAAGGTTTCCGCGGTGAGTGGGCGCACTGTTTTGCTGGGGATAGCTCGGGGATCAGCCGGTCATCCGGGCGCGGCGGCGAGCGGCGAGCTCGTCGTTCGCGTGCGAGCCGGACTCCTCGTCGTTGCCGTCGGCACGCTCGGTCGGCAGCTCGGACAGCGAACCCTCGACCTCGCGCCAGACGCCGCCGAGGGCGATGCCGAAGACTCCCTGGCCGCCGGCCAGCAGGTCGATCACCTCATCCGGCGAGGTGCACATGTAGACCGAGGCGCCGTCACTCATCAGCGTGATCTGGGTCAGGTCGTCGATGCCGCGCTTGCTCAGGTGGGCGATCGCGGTCCGGATCTGCTGCAGCGAGATGCCGGCGTCGAGCAGACGCTTGATCACCTTGAGCAGGAGGACGTCGCGGAAGCCGTAGAGCCGCTGCGTGCCCGAGCCGGTGGCCGGACGGACCGACGGCGACACCAGGCCGGTGCGGGCCCAGTAGTCGAGCTGACGGTAGGTGATGCCCGCGGCCGCGCAGGCCGTCGGGCCGCGGAAGCCGACATCCTCCGGCATCGGGCGCAGGTCGTCGTCGAAGAGCAGGCCCTGCACCCCCGCTGCGGCAGCCGCGTCGGCGTGTGCTTCCGACGCCGACTGCGCCGTCAGATCAGTGTCGCCGGTGCGTGTCACGCCTGAGCCTCCCTGGGTACTGACTGGAACGGACTACATCCGTGGAGTTACAACTCCTCACAACTCCTTCAAGGTAAGCCGCCGACCTGACCCGGTCAACGACAACCGCTCCGAGCCGAAAGCGTGTCGCGGCTCCGGGCCGAATCGTTACCAACCCGGCCTTGTACCAGACACACCCAACACACGGTCGTAACGCACGCTCAGGACTTGTCGAAGTCCTCCGGCGAGATCTGGTCGAGGAACTCGCGGAAGCGCTCCACTTCCTCTTCCTCCTCCACCTCGTCGACCTCGTCGGACTCGCTCTCGGGCACCGGGACGCCGGCCTCGGCGAGGATCTCCTCGGCGCAGAACACCGGCGTACCGGTCCGCAGCGCGAGCGCGATCGAGTCCGACGGGCGGGCCGAGATCTCGGTCTTGTCGTCGAAGACCAGGATCGCCTCGAAGACGCCGTCGGTCAGGTTCACGATCCGGACCTGGGTCAGCGTGTGCCCCAGCACCCGGATCACCTCCGCGAAGATGTCGTGGGTCAGTGGACGCGGTGGTTCCATCCCCTGCTGCGCGAACGCGATCGCGCTGGCCTCGGCCGCGCCGATCCAGATCGGCAGGTACCGCTCACCGCCGACCTCCCGGAGCAGCACGATCGGCTGACTCGAGGGCATCTCGACCCGGACTCCGATTACGTCGACTTCGCGCACATCCCTCAGCCTACTCCGCACCGGTGACACAAGCCGGTCCCCGGTCCACCGCCGCGCCCCCACCGGTCTGGCCGGTCCCCGGTCCACCGCCGCGCCCCGCCAGTCCCCCGCCGGTCGGGCCTGCGTCCCCACCACGTTCTTTCCGGCCGGAGCGGCCTCAGCCACAGCCGACCTGGACGGCCGCATCACCGCCGACCTCGCCAGGCAGCGCCCCCTCAGCGGGACAAACGAGACCGAACAAGTGCCGCGTGCAACCGTACGGCGAGGGCCGCAAGCTCCTGGGTCTTGTCGTCGCGCCGCGGCCCGGCGACCTGTTCGATCAGGCCGACCTCGCGGTCGGCCGCCGTCCGGAACGGCCTCAGGTGCCGCGGCTCCACGCCGTACCGCCCGAACTCCGCGGCCGCCTTCGCCACCAGGATCGCGTCGCCGTCGTAGTGGTTGCCCCGAGCCACCACCAGCTGATGACTCTCCAGCTGCTCGAGCAGCTCCGCCGTGATCCCCGCCGCGACCCGCAGCTCCTCACGGGTCAGCTTCAGCTCGGTGCGGTCGGCACCGAAGTCCTCGGCCACCGGCAGCCCGGCCGGCTCGGCCGCGGCAGGCGCCGCCGGACGGCCGCCCGGTGTCGGCCGCAGCCCGCGGTCCATCGCGCCGAGGTGTTCCTTGATCACCTTCAGCGGCAGGTACTGGTCGCGTTGCGCGGTCAGCACGTACCGCAGCCGCTCGATGTCGGCCGCACTGAACTTCCGGTACCCGGACGCCGTCCGGGCCGGCGTCACCAGTCCCTCGGCCTCGAGGAAGCGGAGCTTGGAGATGGTGACGTCGGCAAACTCGGCCTGCAGGACCTGCAGCACCGCTCCGATGCTGCTTCCTCCGGCGTCAGCCTCAGGCCTGGCCACTGGCGTAGTAGACGAGCCGGTACTTGCCGATCTGGACCTCGTCGCCGCCTGCCAGCGCGACCTCGTCGATCCGGTCGCGGTTGACGTACGTGCCGTTCAGGCTGCCGACGTCGCGGACCTTGACCCCGGCCGGGTCGCGGCGGAACTCCGCGTGCCGGCGCGAGACCGTGACGTCGTCCAGGAAGATGTCGCTGTCGGGGTGCCGGCCGGCGGTGACCACGTCGACGTCGAGCAGGAAGCGGCTGCCCGCGTTCGGCCCGCGCTGGACGATCAGCAGGGCGGACCCGGCCGGCAGCGCGCCGACGGCGGCCTCGTCCTCGGCGGTCAGGCCCTCACCGGCCAGCTCGATCCGCTCGGTGTCGGGCTCGGCGCTGATCGGCGTCAGCATCGCGGTGTCGGTGACGCCGGGGGCGGGCACCGGACGGTCCGCGCCAGGGAGCATCGTTCCGCACTGCGAGCAGAACCTGCTGCCCTCGGAGTTCTCGTGCCCGCACTGGTTGCAGAACGGCATGCTGTGATCCTCCCGATCGCCGGCGGTCCGGCGACGTTGTCGTAGATCCCCGTGATGACAGTCGTTGGTGCAAGTGTGGACTGAGGCCTCAACCCTCGACCGGCGGTTGAGGCCGCAAACCTATCAGTTGGCGGGAGGTGTGCGGACGTCCTCCCGACCGGTCAGCTCTGGTCGAGCTGGCCCTTGTAGGTGTCGGCGTCCATCAGGGCCGCCACCTCCTCGTCGTCGTCGACCTCGAGGTCGAGCAGCCAGCCCTCGCCGTACGGGTCGGTGTTGACCAGGTCGGGCTGGTCGGCCAGCGCTTCGTTGACGGCCCGGACGGTGCCGTTGACCGGCGCGAACAGGTCGCTGACGGACTTGGTCGACTCCAGCTCGCCGCAGGCGTCGCCGGCGCGTACGACGGCGCCGACCTCGGGCAGCTGGACGTACACGATGTCGCCCAGCGCGTCCTGGGCGAAGTCGGTGATACCGACCCGCACCGGGCCTTCTTCGCCGGCCTTGAGCCACTCGTGCTCGGCCGTGTACTTCAGGTCTTCGGGGTACACCTCGGGTCCTCTTTCGCTCAGGATCTACTTGGTCGGGCTGGGGGCCGGGCGAGCGTAGCGATGCTCCTCCGGCGCGTGCAAGGCACTGATGGTCAGCTGCCGCAGCTCGGTCACCTCGGCGGTGCCGCCGATCTGCGGACCGGTCACCTCACTGACCAGACCGCCGGGGAAGTTCGCCGCCTCGGCCAGGTTGTGCGACTCACCGATCGCCTCGACCACGTACGGCGAGACGAGCTTCTCGCCGTCCACCCGGACCCCGGGCGCGTCGTCGATCAGGTCGGTACTGGCCACCACCCGGACCGAGCCGTTGATCTGGATCGCCTCGGCGCCGGCGTCACGCAGCTCCTCGATCGCGTCCAGCAGGTTGCCCGACGTCATCTTGCCCTCGGGGTCGTTCAGCGTGATCCGGACACCCGGCCCCTGGGCCGGCAGCGTGCCGGCCAGGATGCCGAGGGTGCGGACCTGCTGCTCGGCCTGCTCGCGCGCGGTCTGGGCCTTGTCCGCGCTGGAGGACAGCGTGTTCTTGCGCTCCTCCAGCTCGGTGATCTCGCTCTCCAGCCGGCGGTTGTTCTGGTTCAGGCCGTCGAGGATCGCGATCAGGTCCTCGCGGCGGGCGTTCTGGTAGCCGTCGTCGGCGCGGTTGACCCGGACCTGGACGACCGCCGTACAGGCGACGAGTGCCAGTACGACGGCGACGATCGCCTGTCCGCGCGAGGGCTTGAAGCCGGCCTTCAACCGGCGCAGGGCCAGGTTCGGCCCCTTGGCGCGCGGCATCGGGGTCGGCGCGGCCGGGTGTGCCGGGTCAGCCGGCGTACCGTCCGGACCCGAACCCGAAGCCTCCGCCGAGGGCGAGGGCGCCGCCGAAGGCGAGGCCGGGGCCGATCCCTCGCCCGGCCCCTCGGGCCCGGGCGGCGGCGTACGGTCGGGATGCTTCGGCGCGGACGCCCGGTGGTGCGCCTCGCCGCGGTGCTGCGGCGGGCGCTTCGGCTCCTCGGGCGGTCGCTGGTCGTCGCTCATGATCAGGCCCGGAAGACGTGCCGGCGGATCGCGGCCATGTTGGTGAAGATCCGGATGCCCAGCACGACGACGACACCCGTGGACAGCTGCGAGCCGACGCCGAGCTGGTCACCGAGGTAGACGATCAGGGCCGCGATCAGCACGTTGGACACGAACGACACGACGAACACCTTGTCGTCGAAGATCCCGTCCAGGAACGCGCGCAGCGCGCCGAAGACCGCGTCGAGCGCGGCGACGACGGCGATCGGCAGGTACGGCTGGGCCCAGTCGGGCACGTCGGGCGCGACCAGCAGGCCGATCACGACGCCGATCACCAGACCGAGCACGGCGATCATTTCGGTCCCACCTTCGCGTACCGCAGCGCGATGGTGGCATCGGCTGGCACCAGCAAGGAGTCCTCCGTCGTGGTTGTCATCCGGACATCGAAGTTGCTCACCAGGTACTGCACCCACTGGCCGCCCGAGCTCTGGGCGAACCGGGCCGGCAAGGTGTTGGTGTCACCGATCGCGAGCACCGTGTACGGCGGGTTGAGCGAGCTGTAGTCGACGGTGATCGCGCTGCCGGCGCCGCGGATCGCGGTCAGGCTGGTCAGCCGGTGGCCGTTCACGGCGATCGCCTCGGCGCCCGCGGTCCACAGCCCGTTGACCAGTTGCTGGAGGTCGACGTCGAGCAGCCGGCCCTCCTTGTCGTCGGCGTTCTTGGCGTCGTCGACGACCACCTTGAGGCCGGGCCCGGTCACGGCGATCGAGCCGACCTGCAGCTCCAGGTCGTCGACCTTCTTCTGCAGCGCCGCGTCGGACTCGCTCAGCGCGCCGGCCTGCAGCCCGCGCACCTCACCCACCAGGGCGGTCTGGCGGTTGCGCAGGTCGTTCAGCCGGCCGTCGGCCTGCTCGACGCGTTCGACCAGCTCGTTGCGCTGCTTCTCGGCCGCCGGGGCGGCGCGGTAGTTCTGCGACGCGGCGATCGCCAGCAGGAATCCCAGGACGACGAACGCGACGACCAGCATGATCCGGTGCCGGGCCTTCTTGGGCCCACCGGTCAACGGACGGGCCCGCGCGCTGATCGCGTACCCCTCGTCGAGCGGGTGCGCCATCAGGTTGTTCAGCAGCGACATGGACGCGTCCACGCGCCGCTGCCCGGGTGGAGCTTGCTGAGTCACGATCTCCCCGGTTGCCCACTGATCGGTTTGACGGTCTGGATCAGGTGCCGCAGCTGCACGAAGTACAGCGCGCCGGCCCAGTAGTACAGCGCCGTGCCCCAGATCGCGAACGCCCAGCCGAACACCCGGGCGAGCAGGTTGAGCGTGCTGTCGCCGTCACCGAGCAGCAGCAGCGGGAAGGCGTACAGCAGACAGAAGGTCGCCGACTTGCCGAGGAAGTGCACGGGCAGCGCGTTGAAGCCGCGGCGGTGCAGCGCGGGCAGGGTGAAGGTCAGCAGCAGGTCGCGCAGCGGCAGCGCGATCGCCAGCCACCACGGGATGATGTCGCGCAGTGCCAGGCCGAGCACGGTCGCGAAGATGTAGAGCCGGTCGGCGACCGGGTCGAGCATCTGGCCGAGCCGGGTGGTCTGGTTCATCCGGCGGGCGATCTGGCCGTCGGCCCAGTCGGTGAAACCGGAGACGGCGAGCACCAGCAGGGCCCAGCCGTCCTCCTCCGGGCCGAGAATCAGCCACAGGAACAACGGCACCCCGAGCAACCGCACGAAGCTCAGTGCGTTCGGGATCGTCAGTACCCGGTCGGACACCTCCAAGTCCGGCACGCGACTCTCCCCCTTTTGTCCGCTGGCTCAGTCCCGCCGGTAACTCTACTGGGGCATGCGAGCAGGTTTCGCCCGGGCCACACCGGGGTAGCCCTGATTTGCCCCTGACTACTCGAACGCGACCTGACCGGCCCGGCTACGCACGACACCGACCGGTGACCTGATCGAGACCGAAGGGAGACTCTCGCGCCTCGTACTGTGGGGTGATGAAGTTCCTGATCCTGATCTACGGCAACCCCGAGGGCCGCGCGCTGTGGAACCAGCTGTCGCCGGAGCAGCGACGCGAGTCGATGGCCGGCTACACCGCCCTCGAAAACGCTTTGAGCGTGAAGAACGAGCTGCTCGCGAGCGAGTCGCTGGACGATCCCGCACTGACCCGCCAAGTGCTCGTACGCGACGGCAAGGCGGTCACCACCGACGGCCCGTTCGCCGAGATCAAGGAGCAGCTGGCGGGCTTCTACCTGGTCGAGTGCGACACCGTCGAGCGCGCGACCGAGATCGTCACGCAGATCCCCGAGGCCGAGTACAGCATCGTCGAGATCCGTCCGGTCCGGGACCTGAGCACTCTGCTGTGAGCACCGTGGGGCAGCCGGAAGGGGGTCTTTCGGGGCAGCGGGGATTCTCGGGGCAGCCGGACGACGGCTTGCCGGGGCAGATCGAGAGTCTGTTGCGGGAGCTCGCTCCCCGGGTCGTCGGCCCGCTGGTCCGCCGGTACGGCGGGTTCGACCTCTGCGAGGACGCCGTCCAGGAGGCCTTGCTCGCGGCGACCACCCAGTGGCCGGCCGACGGCGTTCCCGACCAGCCGCTGAACTGGCTGATCACCGTCGCGTCCCGGCGCCGGATCGAGCTGCTGCGCAGCGAGACGGCCCGGCGCAAACGCGAGGAGACGGTCGCCGCCGCGGACCCCCATCGGTCGTTCGAGACGCCGGACGGGCCGTCGTACGAGCCCGTCCCGGAGAGCGACGACTCGCTCACACTGCTGTTCCTCTGCTGCCATCCCGCGCTCACTCCCCCGTCGCAGATCGCGCTCACCCTGCGCGCCGTCGGCGGACTGACGACGGGCGAGATCGCCCGCGCCTTCCTGGTGCCCGAGGCAACCATCGGTCAGCGGATCAGCCGGGCGAAGGCATCGATCAAGTCCGGCGGCGCGACCTTCCGGATGCCGCCCGCCGAAGAGCTCGGCCCGCGGCTGGCCACCGTCCTGCACGTGCTCTACCTGATCTTCAACGAGGGCTACACCGCCAGCTCCGGCGAGGCCCTGCACCGCGTCGAGCTGAGCACCGAGGCGATCCGCCTCACCCGCCAGCTGCACGCGCAGCTCCCGGCCGAAGGCGAGGTCAGTGGCCTGCTCGCGCTGATGCTGCTGACCGACGCCCGGCGCCCCGCCCGGACCTCCGAGACCGGCGCGCTGATCCCTCTCCCGGACCAGGACCGCACCCGCTGGCACCGCGATTTCATTGCCGAAGGCACCGACCTGATCAGTACGACGCTCAGCGCCGCGCCCATCGGCCCGTACCAGCTGCAGGCCGCGATCGCCGCGGTGCACGCCGAGGCGCTGGATGCCGCCGACACCGACTGGCGCCAGATCCTCGTGCTCTACGAGCTCCTGGAGACCCTCTCCCCCGGCCCGATCGTCACCCTGAACCGGATCGTCGCCGTCGCGATGGTGCACGGTCCGCGGACCGGCCTCGACCTTCTCGGCGAGGCCCCCGAGGACCACCACCGCACCACCGCCGTACGGGCGCATCTGCTCGAACTGGCGGGCGACCTCGAAGCTGCTCGGACGGCGTACCAGGAAGCGGCTCGGCTGACCCAGTCGTTCCCCGAGCGGCACTACCTGGCGGCCCGCGCGGAGGCGCTCAGCTGAGAGCGCTGCAGGCAGGCGGTGTTCGGCAACTCGTTCACCCGAGCACTCTCTCCGTGGGCGGCGGGACACACGTCGTGGTGTCCCGCGCCTTGGGCTCGGGCTGGGTCAGGACGACCTCGGCTCGGGCCGGGTGAGGTCAGAGGGTCAGGACGACCTTGGCCCTCGCGTGGTCCACCTCCAGGTAGCGGATCGCTTCGGCGGCCTGGGCGAGCGGGTACTCGCGATCAACGACCGCGACCACCTTGCCGGTCTCGGCGAGGTCGGCCAGGGCGCGGAGGTTGTCGGCGCGCGGGACGGCTTCGAGGACCTCGATGTGGTGGCGGCGAGTGAGCTTGGCGAGCAAGGTGCCCCGGATGATCAGGCCCACCGGGCCGATCAAGCTGCCGCCGCGGGAGACGCCGCCTCCGGACAGGACGAGCGTGCCGCCTGGCTTCAGGGGGCGGCGCAGGTCGCGGAGGGTGCGGTTGCCGACCAGGTCGAGCAGTACGTCGTACTGGGCGGTGGCTCTGGTGAAGTCGGTGGTGGTGTAGTCGACGACGTGGTCGGCGCCGAGCTCGCGGACCAGGTCGACGTTGCGGGTGCTACAGACGGCGGTCACCTCCGCGCCGTACGCCTTGGCGATCTGTACGGCGAACGTGCCGACCCCGCCGGACGCGCCGTTCACGAGCAAGTGCTGACCCGCCTCCAGCGCGCGCAGACCCATCAGCGCGGTGTTCGCCGCGAGCGGGAACGCCGCCGCCTGCCCGAACGTGAGCGCCGCCGGCAGGTGCGCGACCGAGGTCACCGGCGCACAGACGAACTCGGCGAAGGCACCGTCCGCTTCACCGAACACCCGGTCGCCCGGCTTGAACCTCGTCACCCCCGCCCCGACGGACTCGACCACGCCCGCGAAGTCGCTCCCCCGAACCGGCTGCCTCGGTCCGCGCCGGCCGAAGGTCGACTTGTCCATCAGCCGCGCGACGTACGGATCACCGCGCATCAAGTGCCAGTCCCGCGCATTGACCGCGGCGGCATGAACCCGCACCAGAACGTCACTGGCGCCTGGTGCCGGCTGGTCGATCTCCCGGAGCTCCAGCACGTCAGGCGCGCCGTACCGGTCCTGCACGATGGCTTTCATCAAACCCCCACGCCTCAGCCCCCAGGCCGCGGTTCGACCCTAGTCAGCGTGGGTGGCCGGCCGCATCGGGGAGAGTCCCGAGCCGGCCCCTGACCGGGCCCTTGCGCCGACGCTTACGGCCAGGGGGTCGCCTTGGCGGCGAACTCCTCCGGGTCGGAGTGCACCGGAATGACGCACAACAACTGCCCGCCCGGCACACGCAAGGTGTTGCACCCCTGCCAACTCGACACCTCGACCGCGCCCAGCCCGAGCAGCCTCGCGGTCTCCGCGTCGACGTCGTCGGTCTCGATGTCGAGGTGGTAGCGCGGCTCACCCTCCTCGAGCACCTGGATCGCGGTCACCAGTCCCGGCACCGCGTCGTACAGGCTGAGGTACTGCGGCTCGCCGGGCGGGCTCCCCGTCCGCACTCCCAGCGCGGCGGACCAGAAGTCCTTCGCGCGCGGCGCCTCCGCCTGCGGTACGTCGATCAGCAACGTCGAAACCCGGCTCCTGTGCATGGCTCCCGATCGTAGGCGCCCTGGTCGTCACGCGCCGCTGGTTTCCTTCCGCACCACCTCGTAGCCGAGCCAGATCAGGCCGTCCTTCTCGATGTGGGTGGACAGCAGCCGCACCGGCGTCGGCGCCTGCCCGGCCGGCAGCTCGGGCCCGTCGAACGCGGTCGGCGTCCCGAGACCGCCGATGATCGCCGGACTGATCACCAGGTGGATCTCGTCGACCAGGCCGGCCCGCAGCAGCTCTCCGTTGAGCCCTCCACCGGCCGTCGACACCACGCAGGTCACCTCGAGCACGTCGTACATCTTGCGCAGCGCGGCGTCGAGATCGACCTTGTCCTCTCCCGCCACCAGGTAGGCGATCCGCTCCCGCCGCAAGTACGCGAGATGAGCCGCCGGCGTTGCCCGCGACACGAGCACCAGTACGTCGTACTCGCCCTGGCTCTTGACGTCCCACGCGATCCGCCCCCGGCCGTCCACCACTGTGAACCACTTCTCGCGCCCGGGCCGCCTCCCCACCTCCACCGGCAGGAAGTCGCCCTGCAGTTCCTCGATCGATTCGTCGTACTCGCCCAGGTGCTCGACCGGGTCCGCCGAGTCCGCGACGAACGACCCACTCCCCTCCAGCACCGCCTGCGGACTCCACCGCTCAGCCAGCTCCGCGGTCCGGCCCTCTTCCACCCCGTCCGCACTCGCCGGCATCATCCCCCGCCACGTCCGCGAAGCCGCCTCTCCCATCAACGGCTCTCCCCGCCGCAAAGCCACCCGCCCGTCCACCGAAGCCGTCACCGAAACCACGACCCGAGGCCGCCCCTCCGCACTCGCCATCCCACACCGCCCTCATCGCCGTCCCCTCACCCAACCAGCCGCCGCCGACACCCACCAGACGGCAGGAACATCCGGTATCCGCCGAGCACCGCGGTCGCTCTATCGTGAGCCGCATGAGCTACCAGCAACAGCCGCCGCAGTTCCAGCCGCAGGCTCCGATGGGGATGCTGCACCTGACCATCCAGGGCAGCATGATGACGAGCACGATGATCCCGCCGACGGTGCATCTGAACGGCTACAAGGTGCCGGTCAAGTACGGCCGCAACGACATCCCGGTGTACGCCGGACCGCTGCACGTGGAGATCCACTCGCAGTGGATGCGCGACTTCGGCAGGGCCGCACTCGACTTCACGGTCCAGCCGAACCAGGCAGTGCCGGTGTTCTACGCATCGCCGTACCACCAGTTCGCGTCCGCCGGCAGCATCGGCCACAGCAAGGTAAAACGCAACGGCCTCGGCGTAATCCTGGGCCTGATCGGCACGGTCGTAGCCGTCAGCCTGCTGTTTACCTTGCTCGCAGCACTCGGCTAGCAGTCCCATACTTGAAGCCGCAATGCGACTTGCTGTCCTGCACCTGAAGGCACCCAGGCAACCGTGCGCCGCGCCGGAACCACCGCACGGCCGTCGTGCCGCGCCGGAACCACCGCGCGGCCGTCGTGCCGCACCTGAAACCATCGGGCAACCGTTGCGTCGCGCCGGAACCACCGCGCGACCGTTGCGCTGGACCCGAACCCAACCAGGCGACCCTTGTGCCGCGCCTGAACCACCCCGCGACCGTTGCGCCGCGCCGGAAGGCGCCTCGGGGTGCGGATGGTGCTCGATGCCCTCGATCACCTCACCAGCGCGGAACGGCACCACCGAGGCTGACCTTCGGGCCCGGCTCTGCTCACCCGCTCGTCGGTGTTCGTCGTGTCGAAGGCCGGCCGCGTGGCCCTCGGCCGGGCCACCAGGAGCCGGTCCCCAGGACCGCGAACAGATCGCCGCGCAGATCCGGCCCGGCTGCTCCCACTCCACGCGTGGGTCATCCCAGCCTGGACCATGCCGCGCGGAGCAGGAGAACATCGTCGGCGACGACCAGCTTGCCGGAGGCGGTCCTGGCCGGGGTGCCGGGCACCAGCTCGACCCAGGCGGGATCATGCGCCGGACGTTCGAGTGGTGCGACATCGCCGACAGCGAGACCCAGCGGAAGTCTCGGGAGCCGGTCAGCGGAAGTCTCGGGAGGTGGTTCGGGCTGCTAGTGGGAGGCGTTCGAGTTTGTCGGCGACCAGGTTGGTGACGCCCTGGGAGCGTTCGAGGCGGCCGCGGATGATCAGGGCGCTGGATTCGCGGGCGATGCGGCGGTAACGGTTCCAGACGCCGCCGGAGCAGATGATGTTGATCATGCCGGTCTCGTCCTCGAGGTTGAGGAAGGTGACGCCGGAGGCGGTGGCGGGGCGCTGGCGATGGGTGACCACGCCGCCGACCAGGACCCGGGTGCCGTCGGGGGCGGTCGCGAGTTGGTCAGCGCGGAGGATGCCGCGGGTGTCGAGGACGGCGCGGACGTGACGGATCGGGTGGTCGTCGGGCGAGATCCCGGTCGCCCAGAGGTCGGCCATGGTGGTCTCCATCTCGCTCATCCCGGGCAGTGTCGGCGGCGGGCCGGCGCTGCTCACGCCGGACAGATGACCAGGGCGTTCCTCCGCGGCTCGCCCGGCGTCCCAGAGCGCCTGCCGACGGGACAGTCCGAACCCGTCGAACGCCCCAGCCGTCGCCAACGCCTCCAGCTGTACGGCGGTGAGCCCGGTCCGGCGTACCAGGTCGGCCATGTCGGCGTACGCGCCGTTCTTCTCCCGCTCCTCGACGATGAGCGTCGCGGTACTCTCGCCGATCGACTTCACCCCGGCCAGCCCGAGCCGCACCGTCAACAGCCCGTCCCGCCGATGCGCGTCCGAGTCGAACCGCACCTCCGGATCGAAATCCCCCACCTCCGGCTGCTCCTGCTCCAAACACCCTTCGTGCCCGGTAGTCGGAACCACCCCAGGAACTCCACCCGCAACCGGGGACCCACCAGCTACCTGCCCAGACGAGGACCCCGCACTCCCCGCGAACGACACAGCCGCAGAAGGTTGCTCAAGGCATGCATCAGTTGCAGCACCCGCCGAGGTCAAACCAAGCAGCCCGCCGAGCCCGGCAGGTCGCGGCTCGGCAGAGCGGGGCTGCGTGGGGTGGGGCCCGGCGGAACCCGGCTCCGTAGAGGGCGCGCCGGTGAGCCGGGGTCCGGCAGAGCAGGGCTGCATGGGCTGGGACCCGTCGGAGTGCGGCTCCCTGGAGTCGGGCTCGACCGGCTGGGGCTCGGCAGCGGGAGAACCCATGGGATCGGGCACGGCGGGGCGGGGCTGCGTGGGATGGGGCAGGGTGGAGCGGAGCCCAGCGGGGTGGGGCTCCGCGGGCTGGGGCTCAGCGGAGGTTGGCTCGGTGGGGTGGTGCTCAGCGGCGGCTGGTTCGGTGGGGTTGGGCTCGGCGGCTTCAGTTGGTTCGAGGGTTGCGTGGATGTGGGAGAGGTGGAGGTCGGGGCGGTTGACCTGGACGCCGTGGCGGCGGGCGTCGGCGGTGAGGGATTGGGGAGAGTAGAAGCCCATGGGCTGGGCGCGGAGGAGGGCGGCGAGGAAGGCGGCTGGGTAGTGCAGGCGTAACCAGGTGCTGGCGTAGACCAGGAGGGCGAAGCTGATCGAGTGGGACTCGGCGAAGCCGAAGTTCGCGAAGGCTTCGATCTTCTCGTAGATCTGGTCGGCCAGGTCGCCGGTGATGCCGTTCTCGGCCATGCCGTCGTACAGCTTGGCGCGCAGTGACGAGATCTTCTCGACACCGCGTTTGGACCCCATCGCGCGGCGGAGCAGGTCGGCGTCCTCGCCGCTGCAGCCGCCGACTTTCATCGCGATCTGCATCAGCTGCTCCTGGAACAGCGGTACGCCGAGCGTGCGCTCGAGGACCGGTTCCAGCTTCGGGTGCAGGTAGGTGATCGGCTCCTCGCCCAGCTTGCGGCGGATGAACGGGTGCACCGCGCCGCCCTGGATCGGGCCGGGCCGGATCAGCGCCACCTCGATCGCCAGGTCGTAGAAGCTGCGCGGCCGCAACCGCGGCAGCGTGCTCATCTGCGCCCTGCTCTCCACCTGGAACACCCCGACCGAGTCCGCGTGCCCGAGCTGGTCGTAGACGCCGCGTTCCTCCTTCGGGATGCTGTCCAGCGTCCAGTCCTCCCCCAGGTGCGCCCGCACCAGATCCATGCAGTACTGCAGCGCGGCGAGCATGCCGAGCCCGAGCAGGTCGAACTTCACCAGCCCCATCCAGGCGCAGTCGTCCTTGTCCCACTGCAGAACGGTCCGGTTCTCCTTGCGCGCGTGCTCGACCGGTACGACGTGCCCGACCGGGATGTCGGTCAGCACCATGCCGCCGGAGTGGATGCCCAGATGCCGCGGGAACTTCAGCAGGTCCTCGGCCAGCTTCACCACCGGCTCGGGGATGTCGTGGTCGACGCTGCTGCGGACCGCGCCCCACGCGTCGACCTGTTTCGACCACGCGTCCTGCTGCCCGGTGCTGAACCCGAGCGCCTTGGCCATGTCCCGGACGGCGAGCTTCGGGCGGTAGGTGATCACGTTCGCGACCTGGGCCGCGTTGCGCCGGCCGTACTTGCGGTAGACGTACTGGATCACCTCCTCGCGCCGGTCGGAGTCGAAGTCCACGTCGATGTCGGGTTCCTCGTCGCGGGCCGCGGACAGGAACCGCTCGAACGGCAGGTTGAACTGCACCGGGTCGATCGCGGTGATCTCGAGCGCGTAGCAGACCACGGAGTTCGCCGCCGAGCCGCGGCCCTGGTAGAGGATGCCCTGGCGCTTGGCGTACATCACGATGTCGCGCACGATCAGGAAGTAGCCGGGGAACTTCAGCGAGTCGATCACAGCCAGCTCCCGCTCGACCCGGGCCTCCGCCTCGGGTCGCAGCTTCGGCTTGCTCGCGTACTGCTTCTTCACACCGTCACGGCACAGTTTCCGCAGCCAGCCCATCGCGTCGTAGCCCGGCGGAACCTCCTGGTGCGGCAGGCTCGGTTTGGCGGCGCGCAGGCTGAACGCGAGCTGGTCGGCCAGCTCGACCGAGCGCGCGACAGCGCCGTCGTACCGGTGGAACCTGGCCAGCATCTCCTCGCCCGACCGCAGGTGCGCCGTACCGGCCGGGGGCAGCCAGCCGTCCATCGCGTCCAGCGATCGGCGCGCCCGGACCGAGGCGACCGCGGCGGCCAGCCGGTGCCCGCGCGGGTGGGCGTAGTGAACGTTGTTCGTGGCAACGACCGGGAGTCCCTGCTCGGCGGCGAGCCGAGCCAGTACGGCGTTACGGCTGCTGTCGGTCGGCAGGCCGTGGTCGATCAGCTCGACGACGACCCGGTCCTTGCCGAACAGCGCGGTCAGCCGGTCGAGCTCGCGGGCCGCGGCCGCCGGTCCGTACGCCTGCCCGCCGAGCTCGAGCGCGCGCCGGACCAGGCCCTTGCGGCAGCCGGTCAGGATCAGCCAGTCGTCCTTGCCGTGGTCGGCGAGCTCCTCCAGGTCGTAGACCGGGCGGCCCTTCTCCTGGCCGGCGAGCTGGGCCTCGGTGATCGCTCCGGCGAGCCGGTGGTACCCCTCCTGGCCTTCGGCCAGCACCAGCAGGTGGCTGCCTTCGGGGTCGGCCGCGCCGTTCTGCGGTTTGGTCAGGTCGAGCGACAGCTCGGCGCCGAACACCGTGCGGAGGTCGGCGTACTCCTCCGCGGCCTCGGCCATCCGGACCACGCCGTAGAACCCGTCGTGGTCGGTCAGCGCGAGCGCGTGCAGGCCGAGGCGGACGGACTCCTCGACCAGCTGCTCCGGGGCGGAGGCACCGTCGAGGAAGCTGTAGTACGAGTGGCAGTGCAGCTCGGCGTACGGCACGACCGGTCCCTCGGGCCGGCGTGGTCGCAGCGCGGGGTCCGGGTCGTACGGCGGGCGGTGGCGTGACCAGGCCGGGCCGTCGCCGCCGTCGGCCTCCAGCAACTCGTCGGCGGGAGCGGGCGGGCGCGTCCGGCCGGACAGCTTGCGCTCCAGCTCCGACCAGGGGACCGCCGGGTTATTCCAGCCCACGGGTGGCTCCTCTCTGCAGCTGGCGGAGCTGACGGTGGGCGCGTTGGAGATGACGGCAGGCGGACAGGCGGCGGTGACAGGGCAGCCGGAGGTGCCGCGCGCCGGGCAGGGAATGCCTTGCAGGACAGGAGATCCGGTACGGCGTGAGTCGGTACGGCGTGAGGTGGCGCCGGGTTGCCCGGGCGGGAGTGGTGGGTGCGTGAAGGTCGGAGGCGAACTGCAGGACGCCGGGGTGAGCCGCCAGGAGGTGACGGCGCGCGTAGCGCAGGTGACGGTGAGCGGCAAGCCGATGGCGCTGCCGGTGGGCGGCCAGAAGGTGACGCCGGGCGCAGACCAAGTGCCCCTCGACCGGCCGGCAGCCGGCGGTGAGGTCAGTCATAGCTGGCCTCGATCCACCAGTGGGTGTTCTGGACGGCGGCCAGCCAGGCGCGGCCGTCGGCGGTGACGAGCTGGAAGCGGGCCAGGCGGTTCTCGGTGTCGGAGTCCCACCAGCGTTCCTCCACCGGCCAGGGGCCGGCCCAGGCGGTGATCGGGTGCAGCTTGTTGCTGTCGGCAACTTGTGGGGCCGGGAGCAGGCGGAAGGCCGAGGGCGCGCCGGAGAGGGCGCCGCGGGCGCTGACCGTGACCTGGCGCCCGTCGGCCGACAGCACTTCGGCGGGACGGGGTGAGGGATAGACCAACGTCGGCACCGGAACCGGCCAGCCGGAGGTGGACGGCAACGGCAGTGGAGTTGTAGTGGGCAAAGGCCGGTGGGTCACCGGCGCAGAGGACTCACGCTCAGAGGTAGAAGGCACAGAGGCTGGAGCCGGCCGAAGAACAGAAACAACAGAAGCCACCCGAGGTGCGGGTGCTGCGGGTGCGACAGACACGGGCACGGGCGTGGGTGCAGGCGCCACAGGCGGGGGTGCCGCGGGCGTGAGCGTGACAGGCACGGGCGCGACAGCGACGGGTGCCGGAGCGGCAGCAGGCACAGGTGCAGGTGGCGCCGCCGGCCCAGGCAGGGAGCCCGGCCAAGGGCTGGTGGGGGCGCGGGCGGGCGTGGGGGGATCGCCCCAGGGGATCAGGGTCTGGCGGTCGGCGTAGCCGCGGCCGCCGCTGATCACGGGGGTGACGACGGCGCCGTGGCCGAGCATGCTCTGGACCCGGGACAGCGCGCGATGGATGCGTTCGTCGGGGCCGCTCCCCCACAGCGTGTCGACGTGGGCGCCGACCGGGTCGACCCGTTCGGGGATCAGGCGGAGTCGCACCACCGGCGAGGTCAGCTCGCTGGTCGCCGTACCGCTGCCCTGGAGCTGCCAGCGAACCCGGTCGACCACGTCACCGGGGGCGAACCAGCGAGGGTGCAACCACTCCCGCTCGTGCACCCGGCCGGACTCCGTCCCGACCTCGACGCGCAGGGTGGTGCAGACCAGGCCGAGCGCGGTCAGCCGGCCGACCAGTTCGTCCGCGACCGTCCGGACCGCGAACGCGACCTGGTCGACCCGGTCCACCGGCGGTTCGAAGTCGAGGGTCCGGGTCAGCTCGGGCGGGACCTGCCGGGCCACCACCGCACGGTCGTCGTCGCCGCGGGCCAGCCGGTGAGCGAACGCGCCGTCCGGTCCGAACCGGGTCAGCACCTCGGTCGCGGGCAGCCGCGCGAAGGCGCCGAGCGACCGCAGCCCGAGCCGCCGCAGCAGGTCGGTGAGCTCCGGCCGCTCCAGCGTGTCGACCGTGAGCGGCGCCAGGAACTCGGCCGACCCACCGGACGGGATCACCTGCACCCGGGTCTGCGCCGACGCGGCCCGCGCCGCCTGCTCCGCGGCGAACGGGCCGTCGGCGATCCCCACCCGACCGCCCGGTACGTCGTACGTCTCCAGCCGGTCGAGCAGCTTCTCCGCGGCGGCCGGTTCACTGCCGTAGAACCGGCTCGGGCCGCGGGCCTTCAGCGCGCACATGCCGGGGCGGATCACCTGGATGCCCGGGGTGAGCGCCTCCAGGCAGCCGATCACCGGGTCGAACGCCCGCGCGTCGATCACCGGGTCGTACTTGAGCACGAGCAACTCCGGGCAGCGGGACTGGGCGTCCCGGGCGCGCAGCCCACGGCGTACGCCCTCGGCGCGGGCCGTGGCCGAGCTGGCCAGCACGCGACCCTTCAGCAAGACGGCCAGTGGAGCGTCCGGCGAAACCCCTTCCACCGAAGCCGCCGCGAGCACCGGCCAGTCCGGCACCCACACCACCATCGTCCGCACTCCCACCTGCCGGATCGAGCCCATCAGCCGACCGCCTCCTGCAGCCAGCCGTCGCCCGCCGGCCGAACAGTCCCGTCAACCGGGACCTCCTCCACCGGCCGGATGCTCCCGTCGAGCGCCGGCAACCACAGCTGATGCTGCTGAGGCCGTACGGCGGCGCCACGACCCGTGACCGCGATGGTCGCCCGCCGAGCCGTGAGGTGCCCTTCGCCGGCACCCAAACCGCTCCACGTGTTGGCCTGCACCTCCAGCCGGGCTTCACTCCCCGGCCAGGACCCGACGGCGATCAGCACCGCGCCCCGAGTACGCAGCCGGGCCGACAATCGCGATGCCTCGCCCGAAGTGACCTCACCCGGCGGACGAACCACCACCACGGTCAAGGCGTCGACCAGCGCGGCAACCACGCTCAGCCAGTCGTGCTGAGGATCAGGGACGAGCACCAACCGCTCGAGATCGACCCCGAGACCACGCGCCGCCTCCGCGCCGAACGACGGCATCCCGACCACCCCGCACCACGCCCCCTCGGCGGACGGCCCGGCCATCATCGCCATCACCAACGCGCTGGAGCCGCGCACCGAATACACCGCGCCGCCGCGCAAGGCACCGGACAGCAACTCGGAAACCGCCGGCACCGTCGGCAGCGCCCGCTCCGCGGTCGCCGTGTCGAGCGCCTGCTGAACCCGTGTCTCGGTGGTCCGAGGAGCCGCCACCGTCCGGGAACGCGCGGTGTCGAGCGTGGGAAGAGCCGTCAGAACAGACGCCTCCGAAGCCTCCTCAGCCGCCCGGGCGGCCTTCTGAGCCTGCGCGCGCGCCAGCAACTGACGCGCCTGGTCGAGCGCGGTGATCCGCCCGGCCCGGACCGTCGTGTCCTCGGCCGGAATCGGCGGTGCCTCGTCGGCTGCAGCTGTCCCCGTCACGTCCCCATGTTCGAACACCTGTTCGACTCATGTCAATCCGGCCGTCCACAGCTTCAGGAACTCCACAGGTCAGGACGGCGAGCCCTGATCCAGGCGCCGATCGGGCCGGCCGGCCAGTTCGGGTCGAAGGCGGCCAGCGGGATCCCGATGTGCCGCTTCCCGGAAGGGTCGACGGGCATCGCGGCCAGCGCCTGCCGCATCGCCGCGGGCACCCGGGCCGGCAGCGTCACCGTCGACCAGCCCTGCACGCCGTGATCGGCCATCGACACCTGCACCTGCTGCGGGACCGGTCCGACGTGCAACCGCCGCCGCGGGGCCAGCTGCACGTTCACCGCGCCGATTCCGGTCACGTCGCCCCAGGCCACCTGGTGGACGACTCCCCCGCCGGCCTCCCAGCGGATCCCCCAGTCGTCGAACCGCAGCACGTTGGCCGCCGACAGCCGGTTGAGCTTCAGCATCAGGTAGGCCACCGCGGCGATCGTGCCGACAGCGCTGGCCAGGATCCCCACCGCTAGTCCACCGAGCGACCCCAGCAGCAGAAGCACCACGGCGAGCAGCACCAGCAGCCCCACCATCGGCGCCAGCGCCCGTCCACGCACCTGCGGAGCCATCCGGAACTCGGCGTACTGATCCATCGGATGAGCCTAAACTCCCCACCATGCCACCCGGACGATCCGCAGGGAGGGAAGCCATGATCGAGGCTGAGATCGTCCGGCACCACCAGGACCTCGCCCGCTGGCTGGGGACTGAGGCGGAGCCCGGTCTGCTCGACACCTTCCGGCAGATGCACCGCCCGGAGTTCAGCCTGGTGGCCGTCGACGGCACGCGACTCGGCCTGGCCGAGCTGAGCGACGCACTGGCCGGAGCGCGCAACGCGGTGCCAGGACTCACCATCGGCATCGAGGAGTACGAGCTGGTGATCCGGACCGACCAGGTGGTCGTCTGCCGCTTCCTGGAGCGGCACTCGGTCGGCGAGTCGCGGCGCGTCACCGCCGTACTCACCCCTGACGAGTCCGCCCGGTACGGCGTGCGCTGGCTGAGCGTGCACGAGACAGCGACCGGACTAGGGTGAGTGCCATGCCACGAACGATTGCCACCAACACCAAGGTCGACCTCGACGGGCTGCTGGAGTTCATCCGCCCGCGCCACCACATGCTGCTGATCACCACCCGCCAGGACGGGACGCCGCAGGCCTCGCCGGTGTCCGGCGGGGTGGACGCGGAGGGCCGGATCGTCATCTCCTCCTACCCCGAGCGGGCCAAGAGCACCAACGTGCAGCGCAACCCGCAGACCAGCGTCATGGTGATGTCCGACGACTGGAACGGCGCCTGGGTCCAGGTGGACGGCACCGGTGAGGTGATCGAGCTGCCGGACGCCGTCGAGGCGCTGGTCGACTACTACCGCTCGATCTCCGGCGAGCACCCGGACTGGGACGAGTACCGCGAGGCGATGCGCAAGCAGGGCAAGTGCCTGATCCGGATCACGCCGACCCGCTGGTCCCCGATCGCAACCGGCGGCTTCCCCGCCCGGCTGGCCGACTGACACCCGACAGCCACGCCCTAGTCCTTCGTGTACCGCCGGGCCATCGTCTCGCTGATCCGCTGGAACGCACCCTCCAGGTGCTCACGCAATGCCGCGTCCGCGCCCAGCTCGTCGTTGGCCAGGCACGCATCCAGGATCGCCTGGTGCTCCCGGCGGGTCTGCTCGATCCGCGCCTTGGTCTGCCGGGAGCCGAACCGGTACCGCTCGCTGTTCTGCCAGACCGGCTCGATCGCGCGCGGTAGCCAGCGGGATCCCCCGGCCCGGTAGATCGCGAAGTGGAACTCGGTGTGCGCCTGCCGGGAGGCGACGATGTCGCCCACCTTGGACAGCCGGACGTGCTCGGCCAGCGCGGCCTTGGCGACCACGCCGTCGGACTCGGCGAACCGGGTCGCAGCAGCCCGGACCGCCAGCGTCTCCAGCGCCAGCCGGGTCTCGTGGGTGTCGCGCAGGTCCTCCATCGACAGCTCGCGGACCCAGGCGCCCTTGTGCGGGACGATCTCGACCAGGCCGAGCGCCTGCATCCGGCGCAGCCCCTCCCGGATCGGCATCTGGCTCATGTCCAGCCGCTTGGCCAGCTCCTCCAGCCGCAGCGCGGTGCCGCTCGGCAGCTCGCCGGACAGGATGAGCTCGTGCAGCTCGGCAGCGGCTTCCTCGGCGAGAGTACGCCGGCCGCTGGGCCCCCCGGGCGTGAGCTCGAGTCGTCGGGTCATTGGGTGTGGGCTGCCTCTCTCGTCCACTGCGCACACGTCTGGGAGGTAACCGTAGCGGTGCCACGGGCTTCTCGGGCGTTCCGGCGACGGATTGCTCATCGCGCCCCCGCGCAACCGTGCACAGACCAGCCGGCCGACCGGCCAGCGGTCCAGCCTGTCACCGGAGTCGCCGCCCGTCCACTACTCAGCGCAGCCGGGTGAGGTCGAGCAGTACTCGCCGCTCCGCCGTACCGCCCGTCAGGCGGTCGAGGGCGTCGTCCACCCGAGCCGCTGGAAGCATGTCCAGCTCCGGCGTGATCGGGGCGGGCGCGATGTCGGCCAGCACCTGGGCGACCGTCCCGGCCTCGATCGTCGTCCGCTGCATGTTCACCGGGAGCACCCGCAGGTCCCGCCCGATCAGCTGGTGCAGGTCGAGCGTGGCGAACTCCCCGGCCGTGTAGCCCAGGATGGCGATCCGGCCGCCCGGCGTGATGTGACTCATCACCCCGCTGGTCACCGGGCCGCCCACGGTGTCGATGACCGCGTCGCACCACGGCAGCTCCCGGCCGACCTGGCCCAGCTCGTCCACCCGGACGATCTGGTCGACCAGGCGGGTCAGCAGCTCGACGGACTCGTTCGACCGGACCAGACCGATCACCTTGCCGGCTCCGGCCGCCCGAGCGACCGCGGCACACAGCCGGCTGACCAGTCCGGTCGCTCCGGTGATCACGACCGTCTCGCCCTGCCCGACGCCGGCCACACGCCGTACGGCGGTGTGCGCAGTCAGCGCAGGAGCCAGCAGGGCCAGCGCCTCGGCTGTGTCGAGCCCGATCGGTAGCGCGTGTACGGACGAGTCCGGCACGACTGCCATCGAGCCCCACGTCCCCGGCCGGGCCACGCCGACACCACCGCCGCGGATCACCACGCGCGTCCCCGACGGGTACACCGCCGAGTCGACGACCACACCGGCGCCCTCGGACCCCGGGACGAACGGCGGCTGCAGCTGCTGCGCGAGCTTGCCCGCCAGCACGGTCCGGTCCAGCTGCGTCACCGAGGCGACGTCCATCTCGACCAGGGTCTCTCCCGGCCCGGCGACCAGCTCGGTCTCCTCGGCCTTCAGCTGCTCCCCAGGCCCGTAGCAGCGCAGCACGATGCCTTGTCGCGCGCTCATCCATCCACCCCACTCGTGCCCGTCAACCCCACCTGCATTTGATATCTGATCACATCTTGCCGCTCAGGGACAGTTGGCTTCACGCTGACCGGCCCCCCTGACCGAGCGGACGGGTGAGCTCGCCGGCGGCCGCCGACCGGCGCGGATCCACCTGGTCGCTGCCCATCGGGAACGGCCAGTCGCTCCCGGCCAGCACGTCCCCGAACGTCGACTCCAGCAACGGCAGTACGGCGGGATCGTGCACCAGGTCGTCGGCCACGAACCGCTGCAGCGCCTCGGCCACCGCCAGCGACGGCGCCTCGATCCCCGGCCGGTCGGTGTCGATCCCGCGCTGCCACCGCCCGGCCAGCGCGGCCGTCACGCCACCGCCGTGGCACAGGCAGAACTTGATCCCCGGAAACCGCGCCGGTACGTCGGTGAAGACCAGCTCGGCGGCCGCAAGCCCTGTTTCGTAAGGATTTCCGAGCAGGTTCGACAGGTAGAACGCGTCGAGCCGCCGGTCCGAACTGTGGCCCGGGTGGACCAGCGTGAACGCGTTCAGCTCGTCCAGCACCTTCCAGACCGCGTCCAGCCCGGCGAACCCCGGCGTACCGAGAGCGAAGCCGCCGAACACGCCCTCCTGCCCCAGCGCGGCAGCGACGGCCGGAGCGCTGGCGTGCAGGAGCGGGACGTGGGCCAGCACCCGCAGCTGCGGTCCTGCCAGCTCACGGAGTCCCTGGTTGAGCAGTGCGGTCCACTCCACGCCCTGGTCGTACCGGAACAGCGCAGGCGGCACCGAGACCACTGCGCCGTCCAGGTCCTGGTCGCTGACCCACTGCAGCAGCGCGGCCGGGTCGGCGAGCTTGCCGAGCGGCAGCCGGTGCTCACCGTCGACCACCAGCGACTCGCCTTGAATGGACAGGCCGAACGAGCCACTGCGGGCAGCAGCCAGCACAGTGGGCGGTATCAGGTGCGTGTGGACGTCCCAGCCGGCCATGTCAGCGTGCGTCCTCGTCGTTGTCGTAGAAGGACGGCCGCTCCGGGTAGTGCGGGCCGTCGTACACCTCCAGCAGGACGGAGGTCTCCTCTGCACGCGTCGGGCCGTGCACGACGCCCTTCGGGTTCCAGTAGAAGCTGCCTTTGGTCAGCGTCGTCCCGGTCGGCAGGTACACGTACCGGCCGGACAGGCAGAACATGAACTGGTTCGACGCGTGCTTGTGCTCCGACGGGATCCCCGACCCCTGCTCGAACCGCACCAGCGCGATCGACGCCTCGGTCTCCGGGTCGCGCCACAGCATCTTGTGCGACAGCCCGTCCAGGGACTTGTCCACCCAGTCCAGGTCGTCGGTCTGCAGCAGGATCTCCCGCAGCGGTTCGTCGAACGTCATGACGCCTCCCGAGGGACGGGCCGACCGGTCACCCGCGTGTAGAGCTCCTCGGCCACACCGGGTGCCATCGGGGCCACCGCGGCGATGTGGCCGTCCGGCCGGATCAGTACGACGCTGCCCGCCGGTACGCCGTACCGGTTGGTCGCGATGCTGCCCGGGTCGAACAGCGAGCGGTCCCGCAGGCCGGAGTCGTGCGGCGCGTCCCACCGCGAGACGGCGTAGTGCCGCAGCGCGGGCGAGTCGTTGACCGGGATCTCCGGACGACGGCGTACGTCGGTGAAGTACAGCGCGACGAACGAGTCCCGGCACAGGTCGTGGATGGTGGCCCGGCCGGTCGGGCTCTGCAGCGCCAGGTCCGGTGCCCGGTCCCCTGCCCGCACGGCCGGCGGTGCCGCACTGGTCGCCACCATCGACCAGTCGCCCACACCCTCCACGTCGAGCCGGACGCTGAGCAGCGTGCGGTTGTACGCCGTCGCCCACGCGCCCGTGTCCTCGGTGACCGCACCACGCTGCTGTGCCATGTACTTGCGGGCGGCCTCGGCCATCTCCCCTGAGCCCTCGATCGCCACCGGCCGCTGCTCCCGCTCGTACCCGTCCAGCAACGACGGCTCGGCCCAGCCGCGCAGGACCCAGGCCAGCCGCCACGGCAGGTTGGACGCGTCCAGGGCGCCGGTGTTCAGCCCCAGTGCCCACATCGGAGTGATCAGGTGGGCGGCGTCGCCCATCAGGAACACCTTGCGGTCCTTGGTCCACTGCTCGGCGACCCGGTGGTGCACGTTGTAGATGACCGTGCCGAGCAGCTCGATCTGGTCCACCTCACCGATGAACTGCTTCACCTTCACCAGCAGGTCCTCGGTGCCGGGCGTGTCCGCACCGGGCGCCAGCGGGAACAGGAACCGCCAGTTGTCGGGCTGGCGGATCAGCACCATCCACTCGGTCTTGTCCGCGAAGTACGCCAGGTACGGATAGTCGCGGGCGTTGTCGACGTCCAGGTCCACCGCCACGTCGATCAGCATGTACCGCTCGGGCAGGGTCTCCCCCACCACCTTCACCCCGAGCGCGTCGCGGATCCTGCTCCGGCCGCCGTCACAGGCCAGCAGGTACGACGCCTCCAGCTCCCGCGGACCGTCCGGCGTGTCCAGCTGCAGCACCACCCGGTCGTCCCGGACCTCGAACGACGTCAGCCGGTGCTGCGTGAGCACTGGCTGCGGCAGCGCGTCAGCCAGGATCGGCTCCATGATCTGCTGCGGCAGGTTGATCACGAACGGGAACTGGGTGTCGTTGACCAGTTCGGCCAGCTGGACCGAGGCCCGCGGCGTGTTGGTGGCCCGGTCGATGTCACCGATCTCGTCGATCCGGACCGCCGAGGCGAGAATGCCCTCCACCGCGCCGTACCGGTTCCAGATCTCCAGGGTCCGGCTCAGCGTCGTACCGGCCTTGGTGTCGGACGACAGCGTCGCATCCTCCTCCAGCAGCACGTACGGCACGCCGTAGTGCGCCAGGCCGAGTGCTGTGGTCAGGCCGATCGGTCCGGCGCCGACCACGGCGACGGGCAGTTGCTGGTCAGTCGAGGTCACTCGTCACTCCGTGAGGTCGGTCAACCGGGCGAAAGCGCGCTCCCGGGTCAACTGGGACCCGGTCATCGCGGCCGCGTCGGACAGCAGGAACAGCAGCGGGCCGACCACGTCGGCGGGCTCACCGATGCCGGTGGTCTCCTGCCAGTGGTCGAAGTCGGCTCCGGCGTTGGCGGCCCGGAACTGGTCGGTGTCGACCACTCCGGGCGCGACGATGTTCACCCGGACCCGGTGCTCGGCCACCTCGGCCGCCAGCGTCCTGGCGAAGGCGGTCAGGGCCGCCTTGCTCGCCGAGTACGCCGCCGCATGCGGGAAGCCGGTCGCGGCCAGGCCGGAGGTGAACACCACGACCGAGCCGGCCGACCGCTCCACCATGTGCGGTACGACGGCCTGGCAGACCCACACCACGCCGTCCAGGTTCACCTGCAGCGTCCGGGTCCACTCAGCCGGGTCGGTGTCCAGTACGGCGGACCGCGGCTGCACGGCGGCACCTGCGACCAGCCCGTCGATCCGGCCGTGCCGCTCGATCACCGTCCCGACCGCCTTGAACACCGCGGCCCGGTCGGACACGTCGACCTCGACGTACTCGACCCGCTGGTCGGCCGGCGCGCTGATGTCCAGCACCACCGCCGTACCGCCGTGGGCCACGACGGCCGACGCCAGCGCGGCACCGATGCCGTGCGCTCCACCTGTGACGACCACGACCTCGCCGGTCGCGTCGAAGCTCACCTTCATGTCGACGTCCCCTTCTGCTTCGAGGTCATCGTCTCGGTGATCCGCTGCACCGCGCCAGCCAGGTGGTTGCGCAGGGCCTGCTCGGCGGCGTCCGGGTCGCGCGCGACGCAGGCGTCCAGGATGGCCTGGTGCTCCTGCCGGTTCTGTTCGATCTGGAACGGCGTCTGCCGGCTGCCGAACCGGTACCGCTCGCTGTTCTGCCAGACCGGCTCGATCGCCCGGGCCAGCCACTGCGAGCCACCGGCCCGGTAGAGCGCGAAGTGGAAGTCGGCGTGCGCCTGCCGGGCGCCGATCGAGTCATCGGCCCGCGACAGCCGCAGGTGCTCCTCAAGCGCCGCGATGGCCTGCTGCTCGTCCGCCTCCGCGAAGTGCTCGGCAGCAGCCCGTACGGCGAGACTCTCCAGCGCCAGCCTGGTCTCGTGGGTGTCGTGCAGGTCCTCCAGCGACAGCTCCCGGACCCAGGCGCCCCGGTGCGGGATGATGTCGACCAGGCCGAGCGCCTCCAGCCGGCGCAGCCCCTCGCGCACCGGCATCTGGCTCATCTCCAGCCGGTTCGCCAGCTCGACCAGACGCAACGGCGTACCGCTGGGCAGCTCACCGGACAGGATCAGCTGGTGCAGCTCGGCCGCTGCGGTCTCAGCGAGCGTACGGCGGCCTCCACGGCCACCGCCGGGCAGGAGCTCCAGCCGGCTGGTCACGACAGCTCCTGGTAGGCCAGCGTGTTGCGCAGCTCGCCGATCTTGTCCGCCCGGGTGACGACCTCGTCGCCCTCCTTGAGGAACACCTGCGGCTCCCGGGCGTTGCCGATGCCTGACGGCGTACCGGTCAGCAGGAGGTCACCCGGCCGCAGTGTCATCCCGAAGGACAGCTCACTGATCAGCGTGGCGATGTCGTAGGCCATCTGCTTGGTCGAGGCGTCCTGCATGACCTCACCGTTGAGCAGACAGGTCAACTGCACGTCCTGCGGGTCGCCCAGCTCGTCCGGCGTCACGATCCAGGGACCGAGCGGCATGGTGGCGTCGATGCTCTTGCCCTTGAGCCACTGGCCGCCGTGTGCCCGCTGTAGGTCGCGTTGGGAGACGTCGTTCGCCAGCGTGTAGCCAAACACGTGGTCGAGCGCGTCATCGACCTTGATGCTGCGGCCGGTCTTGCCGATCACCAGCGCCAGCTCGGCCTCGTAGTCCCACTTGGCCGACAGGGCCGGGTCGTAGGCGATCGGGTCGTACGGTCCGACGACGACGTCCGGGCCCTTGGTGAAGAAGGTCGGGTGCTCGGGCCGGTCGACGTCCTGGCCGTCGCGCTTGCCGCGGCTCTCCTCGAAGTGGTCCCAGTAGTTCCAGCCGGTGCAGAGGATGTCCCGGCGGAACCGCCGCAAGGGCGCCCGCAGGTCCTGCTCCCGGAAGGGGATCCGTTCACCGGTCAGCACCGCGTCGGTACCGGCCTCGATCACGGCCACCACGTCGTCGTACGGGAGCAGGACGACCTCGGTGCCGTCCAGTACGCCGGGCCGCTCGGCTCCGGCGTACGTCACTGTCACGAATCTCATCTCACACCCACTCGACGCCACGCATGCGATCACCACCTGTCCACTTCGTCATGCGACCACCGCGATCGCGGAGATCTCGATCAGGTAGTCCGGGTGGGCCAGCTTGCTGACCTCGACCATGGTCGAGGCGGGCAGCGGCTCGCGGAAGTAACGCGCCCGGACCTCGTGGATCGTGGCGAAGTCCTCCATGTTGCGCACGTACACGTCCACCCGGCAGACGTCGTCCAGCGTGCCGCCGGCCTCGCGGACCGCGGCCTGGACGTTCTCGCAGACCTGCCGGGTCTGCTCGCCGACGTCGCCGACCCCGGCGATGCTGCCGTCGGGCCGGCGCGCGGTCATCCCGGAGACGAACACCAGTCGCCCGGTCGCCTCGATCGTGGTCGCCTGCGAGAACACCCCGTTCGGGGTGTGCAGCTCGGCGCTGGTCAGTTGGGTCTTCGGCATCAGTTCTGCACCCCTCCGGTCGGAACCACGGCGCCCACCGCGCGGGCCGCCGCCAGCAGACCGTCCAGACCCGACCGCTCGATCAGGACCCCGGTCCGCCGCTGCTGCCGGGCACGATCCGCCTCGATCTCGCCCGGCAGGTACAACCTGTCGACGCCGGGCGCGGTCGCGCTGCCGCGAACCCGCTCGGCCAGCGCCGACGACCGCTGCCGGAACCCCTCGATGCCACCCAGCAGTTCCGGGTCGATCGCGAGGAACAGGTGCGCGCAGTCGTTCGGCCGGTCAGGTTCGCGGTACAACGGCCGAACCTGGTCCCCCCAGCCGCCACCACTCAGTACGCCGGTCAGGACGTCGATCATCAGGGCCAGCCCGAAGCCCTTGTGGCCCGCGGCCGGCAGCAGCATGCCCAGGACGGCGGCCTCGGGATCGGTCGTCGGTACGCCGGACGGATCGGTCGCCCAGGTGTCCGGGATCGACCGCCCGGCCGACGCCGCCAGCCGGATCTTGCCCAGGGCAACGGCCGACAGGGCCATGTCCAGCACGATCTCCGCGCCGGCCTGCGTCGGGACGGCGATCGCCAGCGGGTTGTTGCCGACGATCCGTTCGGCGCCACCCGGCGCGGGCATCAGCGGCGTCGTGTTCGACATCGCGATCCCGAGGCACCCGGCGTCGGCGGCCTGGACGGCCCAGCGGCTGGCGGCACCGAAGTGGTGCGCGTTGCGGACCGAGACCAGCCCGATCCCGTACCGGCCGGCCCGGTCGATCGCGAGTCCCATCGCCTGTGGGCTGGACAGCTGACCCATCCCGCCGCGCGCGTCGGCGACGATCGCGGCGCCCGCGTCGTGCAGGACGTCCAGCTCGCGTTCCCGGGTGACTCCCCCGGCGTTCAGCCGTTCGACGTACATCGGGACGAGCATGATGCCGTGCGAGCTGACCCCGCGCAGATCCGCCTCGACCAGCGAGTGCGCGATCTGGGCCGCGTCGGCGGGCTCGAAGCCGAGCGCGGTGAACACCGCGGAGACGGTCGCCTCCAGCCAGGCCGGACGGACCAGCACGCGCCGGTCGGCGTCCGACGCCTGGGTCGTCACCGGGTCTCCTCGGCCCACGGCAGCAGCAGGTGCTCCAGCAGGACCAGGAGGTAGAACAAGATGATGCTCATGATCGACAGCAGGCCGATCGCGGCGAACGCCAGCGGGGTGTCGGCCGAGGCGCCGGAGTTCCAGATCACGTAGCCCAGACCCTCGGTGGAGTTGGCGAACTCACCGATCACCGCGCCGATCACGGCCAGCGAGATCGCCACCTTGAGCCCCGTGAAGATCTGCGGCAGCGCGTAGGTCAGCCGGAGCTTGAAGAACTCCTGGGTCCGGCTGGCCTTCAGCGACCGGAGCAGCTCGACCAGCTCGGCCGGGGTCGACTTCATCCCCTGCGCGGTCGAGATCACGATCGGGAAGAAGCAGACCAGCAGCGCCATCGCCATCTTGGGGACCTGGCCGAAGCCCATCCAGATCACCAGCAGCGGCGCGATCGCGACCTTGGGGATCGCGTTCACCGCCAGCAGCAGCGGGTAGACCAGGCGTTCGAGGATCGCGGAGCGGACGATCAGCAGCGCGATCGGGACCCCGATCACGATCGCCAGGCCGAACCCGGTCAGCGCCTCGACCAGCGAGACCACGGTCTGCTGCAGCAGGTAGCCCGGCTGCTCCAGGAAGCGCTTCAGGACGTCGGACGGGCTGGGCAGCAGGAACTGCTCGATGCCGAACGCAACGATCGCCAGCCACCACAGTGCGATCGCGACGAACACTCCGACGACCGGCAGCAGGATCGCGCTGGTCCGGGAGGTGGTCAGCCACGACGAGCGACGGCTCATCGCGTCGCCTCGGGGGCGTCGACCGGGTGCGTCTTCTCGGCCAGCAGTCCGTGCAGGCGGCCGCTGATCTGCGCCACCTCGGTCAGGTGCGCGTTGGTGCCCAGGCTGCGCGGCCGCGGGATGTCGATCTCGACCACCTCACGCAGCCGGCCGGGGCGAGGGGTCAGGACGACGACCCGGTCGGCCAGCAGCACGGCCTCCTCGATCGAGTGCGTGACGAACACGATCGTGGTGGCCAGCTCCATCTGGATCCGCTGCAGCTCCTCCGACAGCTCCGTCCGGGTCAGCGCGTCGAGCGCCGAGAACGGCTCGTCCATCAGCATCACCTGCGGCCGGCGGATCAGCGACCGGCACAGCGAGACCCGCTGCTGCATGCCGCCGGACAGCTCGTGCGGCAGCCGCTTCTCGAAGCCGGACAGGCCGACCAGCTCGAGCAGCTCGTGAGCGCGTTCCTTGTACTCCTTGCGGCCGGTGTCGTCGCCGGAGATCTCGACCGGGAGCATCACGTTCGACAGCACCGAGCGCCACGGCAGCAGCGCCGGGCGCTGGAACATGAACGACACGTCCCGCCGCGGCCCGGTGACGGGCTCGCCCGCCACCGTGACCGCGCCGTACGTCGGTGGGAGCAGCCCCGCGATCAGCCGGAGGAGTGTGGACTTGCCACACCCCGACCGGCCGATCAGCGTGACGAACTCGTTCTGCCGGACGTGCAGGTCGATCGCGTCGAGCGCCTGGACCTGGCCGCCGCGCCCTTCGAAGACCTGACCCACTCCGTCCAGCTCGATCATGTCAGCCCTTCGGCGCCAGCGCGTCGTTGACCACGTCGGCCGGCTTCATCGCACCCTTCGGCTTGACCGCCTCGGCCTCCTCGAGCAGGCTGATGACCTTCTGCACCCTGACGGGGTCGACCTCGCCCAGCGGACCGGTGAAGTCGTCCGGCTTCACGTACGGCTTCATCAGCTGCAGCTCGGCGGTGGCCACGTCGACGTTGGTGTTCGGTACGTACTTGGCCAGCGTCTTGGCCGCCCCGGCCGGGTCGTCGATCGCGTCCTGCAGACCCTTGAACAGCGCGGTGGTGAACTTCTTCACCTGGTCCGGGTGGTCCTTGGCCAGGTCGTTGCGGGTGATGATCGTGTTGCCGTAGAGGTCCGGCAGCAGGTTGCCGTACGGAAGGACGACGGCCTTGCGGCCCTTGCTGTCGGCCTTCTCCACCAGCGGTACGCCGACCACGAACTGGCCGATGCCGTCCACCTTGCCGCTGGACAGCAACTGCGGCAGCTGGGGCGGCGGGTTGGCGACGAACTTGGTCTGCTCCGGGTCGATCTTGGCCGCCTTGGCGTAGACCGGGAACATCACCTGGTTGGTGGAGCCCGGCTGGTCGCCGATCCGCTTGCCCGGCAGGTCCTCCGGCCGGTTGATCGACCCGCCCTCCAGGGCGACGATCGCGGCCATCGACTTCTGCTGGACCATGCCGACCGTGGTGACCGGCAGCTTCTGGTTCCCCAGCGTGATCACGGTCGCGGTGAAGTCACCGATCCCGTAGTCCGCCTGACCGCCGGCGACCAGCTTGAGCACGTCGACGGTGCCGCTGCCCGGAGTGATGGTGACGTCGAACCCGGCGTCCTTGAAGTAGCCCTTCTCGAGGGCGACATAGGCGTAGGCCTCACGGCCGAAAGTGCCGAAGGAGGTCAGGTAGCTGACCTTCTCGAGGGATGTGTCCCCGTTCTGGCCCGTCTCGCTGTCGTTGCACGCGCTCACCAGAGCAAGTGCGAGGACCGCCACCCCAGCGACGGCCGAACGTCTGAACCTCATGCTGGATTTCTCCTCTCCGATATTTGATCAAACATCAAATATGGAAGAGCGGTCAATCGGCCCCCGGGGACTTCACGGGGACTTTACGTCCACCGCGCGGGTCCCCTCAGAACCCTTGTGCCGCCCGTCCTGGAGCCGTTTCCCCTGCACGTCCGGTCAGGACGGGCATCCCGCCCCGACCACAGACCGTACCCGCCCGGACAGCAGATCGCGACGTCCGATCGGGACGAATGTGTGCCTTCCGCGACAAATTTACGTAAACCCACTACTGCCTGTGACCCAAGTCATGCAAACGCTCTCCCTCTTCCGGGGGACCCGCTTCACCCGCCGGAGGGAGCACCACGGCCCGCGTCTTTGACAGGATGACCACGTGGCGAACGTGCTGTTCCGCGGGTCGACGTACCTGCGCTGGGTCTACCTCCTCCTGGGCGCTGCCCTGGTACTGGCGTTCGTCCTGGTAGACAGCGCCCTGGTCTCCCTCATCCAAGAGCTCCAACTCCCCCAGATCATCACCGTCATCGTCGTCACGATCGTGGTCATCGCTCCCCCAGTCCTCCTGGGCGTCCTCCCCGCCGTTCGCGAGGTCGAAGGCATCGCCGTCGAGTCCCTCCTCGGCGTCAAGTTCGACGAGCGCCCGCTGGGCCCGTCCCGCACGTGGCCCCAACGCCGCCGTACGACGCTCTGGTTCTGCCTGCACCTGATCACCGGCGGCTTCGTCGGCATCCTCAGTACGGCGGTCGTCGGCTTCGGCGCGGTGTTGCTCGCAGCCCCTTTCCGAAGCCCCGGCGCCCACGAACTGGTCCCAGGCACCGACTACCACGTCAGCGGCCGCTGGACCGATCTCTGGATGCCCCTCGCGGCCCTGACCGGCATCGTCCTGATGTTGTTGCTCTCGGCCCTCGTCGGCGCTCTCCTGGCGTACTCCGCCCCGCGTGTCCTCGGCCCGACCCCCGCCGAGCGGATCGAGCTGCTCGAACGCCGTACGGCGACCCTTGCCGAGCGCAACCGCCTGGCCCGCGAGCTGCACGACAGCGTCGGCCACGCGCTCAGCCTCGTCACCATCCAGGCCGCCGCCGCCCGCCGGGTCCTCGCCACCGACCCCGCCTTCGCCGAGACCGCCCTCGCCGCGATGGAGACCTCGGCCCGAGCCGCGCTCGCCGACCTGGACCACGTCCTCGGCCTCCTCCGCGACGACCGCCGCCCCGGATCCGCGACCGCACCCCAGGCGACCCTCGGCGACGTCACCCGCCTGGTCGAGGCGACCCGCGCAGGCGGAATCACCGTCGAGGTGCACCGCTCAGGCGACCTGTCGACCCTGCCGGCCGCCGTCTCCCGCGAGGCGTACCGGATTGTCCAGGAAGGCCTCACCAACGCCATCCGCCACGCCGGCCGCCCAGCCGGCGACGTCGAGGTGGATCTGTCGATCAGCCTCGACTCCTCCGGTCTGCTGCTCGAACTGACCAACCCGGTCGACGCCACTCCCGCCGCTTCGGACGTCGAGTCCACCCGCGGCGGCCGAGGTCTGGCCGGGATCCGTGAAAGGGTCGCCGTACTGCGAGGGACGGTCGAGGCCGGCCTCGACGGCAGCCGCTGGCGGCTGGCCGTCACCCTCCCGGTGGCGGTGACGACGAAAGGATGAGTGTGGACATCTCGGTGGTCGTAGTGGACGACGAACCGCTGATCCGCAGCGGGCTGCGCGCGATCATCGACGCGGAGCCCGACCTGACCGTGGTCGGCGAGGCCGGCGACGGGGCCGAGGTCCTGCCACTCGTCCGCCGTACGGGGGCGGACGTCGTCCTGATGGACGTCCGGATGCCCGCCCTCGACGGCATCCAGGCCACCCGGCTGCTGCTCGACGCCCTCGACCCCGCACCACGGGTCCTCGTCGTCACCACCTTCGAGAACGACGACTACGTGTACGACGCCCTCCGCGCCGGCGCCTCGGGGTTCCTGCTCAAGCGCACTCCCCCCGACGACATCATCGCCGCGATCCGCACAGTCGCCGGCAGCGAGTCCCTACTGTTCCCCGAGGCGATCCGCACCCTCGCGCTGGCCCACGTAGACCAGCAAGAGCGCAAGCCCGCGGGCCTGGGCCAGTACGACCTGACCGACCGCGAGCAAGAGGTCCTCCGCCTGATGGCCAAGGGCCTGTCCAACGCCGAAATCGCCGGCGAACTCGTGCTCGGCCTCCAGACCATCAAGACCCACGTAGCCAACCTCCTCGCCAAACTAGGCGCCCGAGACCGCACCCAAGCCGTAATCCTCGCCTACGAATCAGGCTTCGTCCCCCTGCAGTGACCTAACCCAGCACTAGCCACCCAGGCCCTGGAAACAGTCACCCCAGCCCGCCTGCCGCGCCCTCACCTGCACCGCTGCGCCTGCCTCCGCGCCTACCTCCAGGACACCCGCAAGCGCACGCCCCACACCACCGGCCTGCCACCCGCGCCGCCCTCGACGCACTTCCCGCCCGCCGTAAACTCCAGCCACCCCACCTGCTACCGCCGCGCCTACGTCCCGCGCGACCTTCAGCACGCCCACACCACCCACCCACCGCCCGCGACACACTTCCCGGCCACCCAACTCCTAGCGCGCTCACCCGCTACCGCTGCGCCCACGTCCTGCGCGACCTCCAGCACACCCGCAAGCGCGCGCCCGCACCCACCGGCCGCCAACCGCCGTCGTCCTCGAGGCACTTCCCGGCCGACGCAGCGCCCAGCCACACCCCACCTGCTACCGCAGCTCTACGTCTTGCGAAGCCGCCAGGTCGCCCGCACCACCCGCGGCACCCGCCCGCGCCGCCCGCGCCGCCCGCGCCGCCCGCGCCGCCCGCGCCAGCCTCCCCCGCACTTCCCGGCCGCCGCGGCCTCAACCACAGCGCGCCTGCCCGGCCGCATCACCACCGACCTGTAGTCAGACGCCCCTGCCCCTCAGGAGTCCGAAAGCCCCACGTCATCCTGCTCAACCAGCGTGCACGCATTGTGGACCGGATCCACCGCATTAGCCTGCCGAGCCACACGCTGGAGCAACATCCGAAAGATCAGCCGCTCCCCATCATCCAGACCGCCCATCACCTCGTCCTCCGTCGCCCGGAGGCGGCGTTCGAGGTCGCAGAGCAGCTCGACACCCTTCGGCGTAGCAACGATCAACCGCGCGCGGCGGTCCGCCGGATCCGGCTGCCGCTGGACGAGGCCCGCCTTCTCCAGATCGTCCAGCAGGTACGTCATCACCGTCCGGTCGATCTCCAGCTGCGCGGCCAGGTCGAGCTGCCGTTTCGGGCCCTCGACGTTGGCTGTCGCGAGCACCTGGTAACCGCGCGGGCCACCCGGCACGCCCTCGAGCGCGAGCGCGCTCTGCTTCACGTACCGGCGGAAGACCACGCCGAGCGCCCAACCGAGGTCGGCCTCGACGGACGTGCCGCGGGCCCCCTGGGTCGTGCTCGCCTCGGGCGATGAACTGGTCACGAGACCCATCGTACGTGGTGTAGGCCACCCGGAATACGATCTGAATTGAATATGTTCTGCTCCACAGACTATCTTCGAGACAGCTCACCTCGAGTTGCCCTCTCTGGAAGGAACGACATGACCACCCTGCTTCGCATCGACGCCAGCCTCCGGCTCGACGGCTCCGTCAGCCGCGCGCTCGCCGACAGCGCTGAGGCGGCCTGGAAGTCCGAGCACCCGAACGGTGTCGTCGTCCGGCGTGACCTCGGGCTGCACCCGATCCCGGCCGGCGTCTGGCCCGCGCTGATCACCGCCAAGTTCGGCGCGGAAGCTCCGGCCGGCGCCGACTTCGCGGACCCGGCCGAGGCCAAGGCGCTCGCCACCGACGTGATCGCCGAGTTCAAGGCCGCCGACGCGGTGCTGATCGCCGTACCGCTGTACAACTACGGCATCGCCCAGAACGTGAAGGCCTACATCGATCTGCTGCTCACCGACCAGGACCTGCTCGCCGGTACGGCGGTCGCCGGCCGGCCGGTCATCTTCACCCTGGCCCGCGGCGGCGGCTACGCCCCCGGCACCCCGAAGGAAGGCTGGGACCACGCGACGCCGTACCTGAACCGCATCTTCGGCGAGGTCTTCGGCATGAACGTCCGCACCGCAGCCGCGGAACTCACCCTGGCGCCGGTCACCCCCGGCATGGAGGAGCTCATCGATCTGTCCAAGGTCTCCGAGCAGGACGCCCACACGACCGCCGGCGAACACGCCTCCGAGGTCGCCCGCACGCTCAGCAGCACCGCCGCCTGACCCACCTCGCGACAAGCTCCAAGGCCTGGTCGCCGAATCGCGCGTCGTAGCCGGAGAGCAGCAGCTTCACATCCGGCAGCCTGGCGCGAGAGCTGGTCCGACCTCACCTGATCCTCTTCCCGAGTGCCGAGCTCGAGCCGGCATCCGGGCGGTGATCAGACAGTCCGCCAGGCCGACACCGTGACCGACAAGGTCACCGCCATCGGATCAGCCAGTACGCCGATCCGCTCCGCCCGCGCCTCCCGATCCACGTGCCGCGCGCTGGGCGTCATCCCCACCAGTTGCTCGATCGCCTCATGATCGAGCCGCATCGTCGTCTCCACGACCCGCTGCTCGACCCGCTCGAACCCAGCCAGCGACTCGACCAGCCGCCGCTCCTTCTCCCCGTCGACGCTCACCATCCCGAGCACGTCGATCAACTCCCCCAGATGCTGCTGATTGGGCGTCACCACCAGCAACGTCCCACCCGGCGCCAGCACCCGAGCCATCTCACCGGCATTCCGCGGCGCGAACACATCCAGCACCACATCGGCCACCCCGTCCCGCACCGGCAACCCTCGCCAGGCATCCGCGACCACGGACCCGATGCCCGGATCAACCTTCGCCGCCCGCCGAGCCGCGTACCGCGAGACATCAACCGCGATCCCCCGCCAGCCCGCGTCGACCACCCCCGCCAGGTAGTACGCCGTACCGGCCCCGACCTCCACCGCGAGCGGTTGCCGCACCCGGCTGTCGGTCGACGCCTGCGCCGCATCCTTCGGACCGGCGTCCCCCGAAGCCCAGCCAACCTTCGGCAGACTGTCCACCAGTGCCTCACGAATCGGCGCATACCACCCCCGGCTCAGAAACTCCGCCCGCGCGTCAACCATCTCCGCACTGTCCCCCTCGATCCCAGTCGATGCCGAGGGCAACAGATTGAGATACCCCTGCTTGGCCACGTCGAAGGCATGCCCCAGCCCGCACCGCGCCGTACGATCCCTCAACTCCAGCCCACCACCACAAACCGAACACCGCAGAACAGCCACCAAATCAGCACGCACGGCCCCATTGTCCCCCGCAACTTCAGCCGCCACCGCGCACCGGTCCCACCAGCCATCAACATCTCGCGACGGGTTGACTGATCCTTTGTTTGACGACTGACGCGATATACCGCGTCAGTCGTCAAACAACATGCCAGTCGTCGTATGGCAGGCAGCTGGAGGGTAGGTGGTGGTGAGGCCGATGCACGTGGTGAAAGCGGGAGGTGGTGGTGCACCGGAGGTGACCGTGCGCAGGAGGATCGGCGGTGCGAGTGGTCGGTGCGCTGGCGCGTGACGGGGACGAGGCAGCCGTCGTCGACCGCGCGGGGTCAGCCGCCGGCGAGTGGTAGCCGGTGCACTGACACTCAGCGGCGGCCCGGCCAGCCCTCCGCATCGGAGGCAGCACTGGCCGCCAGGGGTCGTGGCCGGAATACCGACACTCGACGGAGCGGGCCGTCATCGATCGCAGGGAACCGTCGGCGACCGAAAGGGTCAGCAGCCGGCGACCGGCGCAGGTCCGGCGGCAGCGGCCGGTGAAAGTCAGCCGGTCATCGACCGCGGGGAAGCCGTCGGGTCTGCGACCGGCAAGGGTTAGCGGCCGGAGACCGGCGCGGATTCACCGGCAGCGGCCGGTGGAGGATCAGCCCGTCATCGACCGCGGGGACGCCGTCGGCGACCAGCACGGGACAGCGGCCGGAGACCGGCGCGGGCTCAGGGACAGCGGCCGGTGGCGGTCAGCGCGTCATCGGCTCGGCGCGGGTTTAGCCGTTGACGTCTCGGCTGGTTAGGCGGGCCCAGGCGGCGGCGTAGAAGACGGCGAGGTAGGCGGATTGCATGAGGAGGTTGCGGATGATGGCGTCCCAGTACGGCGGGTCGCGGAGGAGGTCGGCGAACGAGGTCCAGCCGTACATCAGGAGCCAGGGGTGGATCTCGTCGATCTGGGGGATTGCTCCGAGGATGCCGAAGACGATGAACGCGCCGAAGGTTGCGGCCATTGCGGCGAGTGGGGTGGAGGTCAGGGAGCTGACGAACAGGCCGATTCCTGCTAGGCCGAGGAGGGAGGCTGCGATCAGGACCGCGATGCCGAGCGCTCGTAGCAAGCCGTCTGCGAGGGACACGGTCGAGCCGGAGAGCAGTACGACGTCGCCGACTGGGAACAGGATGAAGCCGGCGATCAGGCCGCCGAGCCATACGGTCAAGGTCGCGGCGAGGCAGAAGATCGCGAGGGCGACCATCTTTGCGGCCAGGAGGCGTGAACGGCCGGCGGGTGCGGTCAGCAGGTTTCGCAGGGTGCCGAGGCTCGACTCTCCGGCGAGTGACTCTCCTGAGATGACCGTCACGGCGGTCGGTAGGAAGAATGGCAGCGACAAGGCCAGGCTCGCCACGATCAGGAAGAAGCCGTTGCCTGCGACCTGACCGATGAATCCCTCGGCGTCGCCGGACGATCCTGACAAACGGATCGCGACACCGACCAGCATCGGTACGACGCCGAGTACGGCGAGCAGAACCCACGTCCGCGCCCGGCCGAACACCAGGTGCAGCTCGGTGCCGAAGAGCGCCAACGTGTGCCGGCCGGCTCCAGGGCGCTGGGGCTGCTCGTCCGACGTGCGGCTCGTGCTGCTGGGGGCAGTGGTGACAGCACCTCTCTGGCCAACAACCTGGACGTCACTCGGCGACATCGAAGCCCTCCCCGGTCAGTGCCACGAAGGATTCCTCGAGGCTGGGGCGTTCGAGGCCGAAACCGTGCAGCCGTACGTCGGCCGCGACCAGGGCGGCGGCAAGTTTGTCGATCGGCAGGTCGCCGGGGTCACCCTCGACCGCCGGGACGCCGTCTCGGTCGTCGGCCGGGTGGACGTTCGGGCGGCGGAGGTCGCGGACGCCGAGGGCGACGAGGGTTTGCTCGGCCTGGTCGAGGTCCGGTGTTCGGACCACCAGGCGTGGTCGGAGCTCGGAGCGCAGCTCGGCCATGGTCGATTGGCGGAGCAGCTGGCCGCGGCTCATGACCGCCGCGTGGGTGCACAGCTGCTCGACCTCGGCCAGGAGGTGGGTTGACGTGAAGATCGTCGTACCGTCGTCTGCCAGTTCGCGGATCAGTGAGCGGACTTCCCGGGTCCCTTGCGGGTCGAGGCCGTTGGTCGGTTCGTCCAGGACCAGCAGTTCTCGTCGCTGCATCAGGGCGACCGCGATCGCCAGTCGCTGGCGCATGCCGAGTGAGTACGCGCGGACCTTCTTCTTCGCGGCGTTCGAGAGGCCGACGCGTTCCAGCGCTTCGCCCGCTCGCTGTTTCCGAGTCCGTGGGTCGGCGGTGCGGTCGGCGGCGTCGAAGCGCAGCAGGTTCGCTTGCCCGGTCCAGAACGGGTAGAACGCCGGGCCCTCCACCAGCGCACCGACCCGCGGCAACACTGCCAGCTGGGCCTTCGGCATCGGCTGCCCCAGCAGCTCCACCGTCCCCGAGGTCGGCGCGATCAAGCCCAGCAGCATGCGGATCGTCGTCGTCTTGCCCGACCCGTTGGGGCCCAGGAATCCGAAGATGCTTCCCGCGGGGACCTCCAGATCGATCCCCGCGACCGCCACCTGTCCACCCCGGAACCGCTTGGTCAGCCCCCGAGTCACAATCGGAGCCCCACCCCCACCCGCAGGAAATCCAGTCGCAGAAGCACTCACCGACGTGGGCTGTGCCGACTCATCAGCAGGTACGCCGGCAGCCGCCGAGGTCACCCCAGGCGCGGTGGAGCCCGCACTCACCGGCGTGGGCTGGGCTGACGCGGCCGACTCACCAGCAGGTACGCCGGCAGCCGCCGACGTCACCCCAGGCGCAGTGGAGCCCGCACTCGCCGACGTCGGCCGAGCCGACGCCGCCGACTCACCACCAAGTCCGCCGACAGCAGCCGCCGTTGTCCCCTGGGCGGCGGAGCCTGCACTCACCGGCGTCGGCTGAACCGACGCCGCCGACGTCACCCCGGGGTCAGAGTCCGTCGTTGGCTCCAGCGCCTCGGGGGTCGGGTCGGTGGGTCTTGCGGGGTCGTCCGCCGTTGCGTCGGCGTCGGTGGACGCCTCCGCGGCGGCCGGTGCCTGAGACGTGGCCTCGGCGTACGTGGATGGGTCTACGTCGGTCGAGGGGCAGCCGTCGAGGGACTCCGGGGTGGTGGGCATGGTGGTCAGCGAGGGGCCAGCGGGGCGGCTGCGGCGAGGGTGTCGGCGGTGACCAGGCCGACGAGGACTCGGCCGTCGTCGGTGATCAGTGCGCTCACCATCTTGCTGGTGAGGATCTTGCCGGAGCCCCAGGAGCCCTCGACCGTGCGGGCGTTGGCCAGCAGCTGGTTCAGCGGGCCGTTGTCGGCGGGGAGCTTGACGCCTCGGACGACCGCGATGGTCTCCCAGCCCTGACCGATGACCGTGGGGCGGTCGTCCGCCGCGGGCTTCTTCGGCAATGCCTTCGGGGTCTCGTGCTTCTTCGGTGTGATCGCGGGCAGCTTCTTCTCGGTCACCTTGACGCCGGCCGGCGGGGTGAAGGCGAAGGTACTGGCCGCCGGTACGTCGAACGACACCGATTCGAAGCCCACCTGGACCGTCGGGTTCTTCCCGGTCCGCGGCAGCACGGTCACCTCGAGCGGCACCCAGGTCTTCGCGTCGATCGCCAGCGTCACCGAGCCGACGGTCGTCTTGTCCGTCTTCGGCACCAGGCGCAGCTTGTACGCGTCGCGGCCGGCCACCGACTCCGTGCCGGTCACGTCGACCGCCGTACTCGGGTCGATCGCGGCCAGGAACTTCTTCGCCACCGCCTGCGGGTCGTACGCCTCCTTCTCGGGCGCGACCTCGGGCTTCGCGGGACGTGCCGGCAGCGTCAGCTTCACGGCCTCGCGCTCGGCGGAGTCGTACGCCCAGGCGGACTTACCGTCGGTCGTCCAGACCCGCTCCGCCATGTCGTCCAGGACGGACACCCGGGCCTTGTCCGGGCCGGCGAAAGCGACCCGTGCCGTGTGCTCACCGGTCAGGAGATCCGGCAGCTGGTTCGCGCCGTCGACGCCCGGCAGCGCGGGCAGGCCGAGATCGGTCGCCGAACGGACCGTGCCGCTCAGGCCGTCGACCTTGGCGGTCTGCACCTTGGCGAGCAGGTCCTGTGCCGTGATCCCTGGGAGATCTGGAGACGCGTCCGCGACCACGGGCCCGAGCGCACCCACGCCCGCGACCACCGCGACTGCCGTGACCGGAACCAACCACCGTCGACCGCGCCTCGTTGCTGCCATGTCTTCAAGACTCGCACCGCCACCGGCCGGAACCAAGGCCTCTCAGGGTCAGTTCACCCAAAAGAGTGAGTCCCCCGGCACAAAGCGCTCAATTCAGGCGCACCGCCCACCCGAGACCAGGCCCCCGGCGGGGGCGGGAAGCCGGGAGGCCAAGGGCCGGGAGCCGGGGCGGGAGCCCGAGGCGGGGCCGGGAGCCGGGGCGGGAGGCCGAGGCGGGGCCGGGAGCCGGGGCGGGAGGCCGAGGGCCGGGGGGACCCAGGTGGCGGCCTGCCTCGAGCCCGCAGGCGCCCGCCGTACAGACCTCAGCGGCTCTGCAGCGCGTCCAGCGCGACCGTCATCGCCGCGGCGACCCGGAAGTCCACCCGCGAGTCGTGCACGGAGACCCGGTAGCGGTCACGGACCGAGACCTTCCGCTCGACCGACAGCAGCGGCTGACCGCCGGCCCGGTCGGTGAAGTCGAAGTGGAAGATGAACGGCAGCGGGATCTCGCCGACGAACGGGACGAACTCCCAGATCCGCCGGATGATCGCGACCTTCGCGTTCCGCTCGGTGCCGTCGGACTTGAAGCCCGGCCCGGTGAGCTGCCAGCTGGACCGCAGCAGGCTCTTGCCGAACTCCTTCTTGAACCACCCGATCGCCTGCCCGTTCGGGTCGAACACGTCGTACCCCGAGCCCAGGTCGAGCCGCTTGCGGGCCTTGAACGAGAACACCGCCTGCGTCTTGCGGTCGTCGGTGTAGAAGGTGACCTCTTCCTTGAACGCCATCCGCTTCTGCTGCGCGAACGCCAGCAACGGCCCGTCGGTGCCGTCGGGGTTGGTCGCGATCAGTTCGTACTTGTTCGCCATCATCGTGATCCGCTGCTTCATCGAGAAGGCGGGTACGTGCATCGGCGCTGAGCCGTTCGGTGGGACCGTCATGCGGGTGAGTCTGTCACCGCCGCGGGCTCATCCACACGTTTGACGACCGCGCCGCAGGCAAGTCCACCCCATCGGATGCCCTCGGTCAGCCTTTCGGCCACCAAAGAGTCACCAATGGACGACACCAGCAGCTCCCCGACCCCCTGCAGTACCAGGTCGCGCGCCACCTCGACACCGAGTTCGACAGCCTCGTCAGCAGTCCGTGCCGGGCGCCACAGCACGCCGAAGTCCGCAGCAGGCTGCTCAGCTCCCACCTGTACGACGAGAACGTCCGCCGCCCCCAGGTGCTCAGCAACGTCGCCGCCATCCAGCACCACTAGGCGCAGCACCTGCGAGCCGCCACCAACCCGCCCGGACGAAGCAGCAGCATCCTGCAGCGCAGCCGTGGTGCTCACCGAAGAACCCGGCAGCCCCCGATACCCCCACTGCTCCTGGTGCACCGCCCACGCCAGCGGACGCCGCGCAGCCCACCCCGAACGCACCAGCTCAGGCGCAGCCGCAAACTCCGAGACATGCCCGACGCACAGGTACCCCAGCAACTCCACATGAGCAGGCAGCCCCAGCACCGCCCCGACCTCAGCCGGGTCGAAGAACGACACCCAGCCAACCCCCAGCCCCTCAGCCCGCGCAGCCAGCCACAGGTTCTGCACAGCAATAGCAGCCGAGAACCAGACGGTCCGCGGGTCCGCGTGCCGACCCAGCACATGCCGACCACCCCGTGCGGGGTCACAGGTGACCGCGATGTTCAGCGGCGTGTCCAGGATCGCCTCGATCTTCAGCCCGTCGAACGCGGACCGCCGGTCCGCCGGCAGCGACGCAGCAAAGGCGTCCCGCTGGGCAGCGGCGAGGTCATGGATCTTCCGCCGCGTCGCGACGTCCTTGATCAGCAGGAAGTCCCACGGCTGGCTCAGCCCGACGCTGGGCGCCCGGTGCGCCGCCTCCAGCACCCTGGTCAGCAGCTCGTCGTCGACAGGCTTGTCCAGGAACCCACGCCGTACGTCGCGCCGCTCCGCGATCACCCGATGCACCACGTCACGATCCGCACACGAGTAGCCCGGTGCAGCCGGCCCGAGCAGTCCAACCGCCACAGTCGCCCCAGCCGACTTCACCTTCGGTACGACGAGCTCCGCTCCAGCCAGCACGACCGCAGCCTCCGCCACACTCGCCGTACCGGCCAGCTCCCCCACCTGCTCACTCGGCGAAGGCACCTGCTGCCCAGCAAGGTCCACCGCCGAGGCGACAAGCAACTGCGCCCCCAACGAGGCCACCAGCCGCTGCAGCCCCGGCTCGTCCTCCCGTCCCTCGACAGTCGCGACTGTCCCGACCACACCCACCACACCGGTCAGCGCACGATCCACCAGGTCCCGCAGCTCCCGGTACGACGTACCGGCGCGCAGACCGATGCCCAGGACGAGCGTCACTTCTCCAGCCCCACGTGTACCCGTGCGGCGGCGACCAGCCGAGCGGGCACGTCCGGAGTCGCCGTCCAGTGCAGGTGCAGGTACGACGCGTGCACGGACGGCCGTGTGACCCCCTCCACGCCGTCAGGCAGGTACCAGGCCGGATCAGCGTCCGCATCCAGCGTCACCGCGGTCCGGTGGAACTCGTGCCCCCGGACGCGTCGCCCTTCGTCGAAGAAGGCCGTCGTACTCGCAGCGATCGCCGTGCGGTAGCCCAGCGTCAGCTTGCCGGTCATCCGAGCCGTAGCGGGCAGTACGCCGGTCATGGCGTGCCCGTCCAACGAGCGGCACAGGTAGAGCAGTCCGGCGCACTCGGCGATTACCGGCATCCCACCGACCACAGCCGACGCCACCTGAGCACGCAAGGCCTCGTTGCTCGACAGCGCCTCCGCATGCATCTCCGGGAAGCCACCGCCCAGGTACAGCGCGGCGGTCCCCTCCGGCAGTGAGTCCTGCAGCGGGTCGAAGGTCGCTACATCAGCACCGGCCGCAGTCAGCAGCTCAGCCGTCTCGGTGTAGCGGAAGGAAAACACCGGTCCCCCAGCCACAGCAACCACCGGTCGCCCCTCCTCCGCCGGAGTCACCTCGGCCGCCGGATCCCACGCCACTGTCTCCAGCGAGGCAGCACCTCGAGCAGCCGCGACAAAGGCCTCCAGATCCACACCAGCCCGGACCAGCTCAGCCGCTGCATCCACGGCAGCCACCGCCTGCGCCCGCTGCTCGTCGGCGGGCACCAGCCCCAGGTGCCGGCTCGGCACCGTCAGCCGGGTGTCCCGACGCAGCACCCCCAGCACCGGTACGCCGGTAGGCGCGACGCCCGCGCGGGCCTCGGCCTCGTGCCGGTCGGTGCCGACCTTGTTCAGGATCACGCCGACGATCCGTACGCCGGTGTCGTAGGCAACGAATCCCTGCACCACCGCGCCGACGCTGCGCCCGGCCGCGGACGCGTCGACGACCAGCACGACCGGTGCCCGCAGCAACTTCGCGACGTGCGCGGTCGACGAGAACCCCTCGGTGCCGAGCGCGCCGTCGTACAGGCCCATCACGCCCTCGACGACGGCAAGGTCGGCGCCGGCCGCGCCGTGCGCGAACAGCGGCGCGACCCGTTCCTCGCCGGACAGCATCGCGTCCAGGTTGCGGCCCGGGCGGCCGGTGGCGACGGCGTGGAAACCGGGGTCGATGTAGTCCGGGCCGACCTTGAAGCCGGCCACCGTGTGCCCGGCCCGGCGCAGCGCCGCCATCAGGCCGACGGCCACCGTCGTCTTGCCGGCACCCGACGCGGGTGCGGCGACGACGATCCGCGGAATCACCACTCGATGCCCTTCTGGCCCTTCTGGCCCGCGTCCATCGGGTGCTTCACCTTGGTCATCTCGGTGACCAGGTCGGCGGCGTCGAGCAGCCGCTGGTCGGCGTTGCGGCCGGTGATCACGACGTACTGGTGGCCGGGGCGGTTGACGAGGGTGTCGACCACCTCGTCGACGTCGATCCAGCCCCACTTCATCGGGTACGTGAACTCGTCGAGCACGTAGAGGTCATGGGTCTGCGCCGCGATCCGGCGCTGGATCTCGCGCCAGCCCTCGAGCGCGTCGGCGGCGTGGTCCTCGTCGGTACCGGCCTTGCGCGACCAGCTCCAGCCCTCACCCATCTTGTGCCACTCGACCGGGCCGCCCTCACCCGTTGCCTCGTGCAACTTCCCGAGCGCGCGGAACGCGCTCTCCTCGCCGACCTTCCACTTCGCGCTCTTGACGAACTGGAAGACGCCGAGGTTCCAGCCCTGGTTCCAGCCCCGTAGCGCCATCCCGAACGCCGCGGTCGACTTCCCCTTCATCTCACCGGTGTGCACCATCAGCAGCGGCCGGTTCCGGCGCTGCCGGGTGGTCAGGCCGTCCTTCGGTACGACGCTCGGCTGTCCCTGCGGCATCAGCTCGCCTCCTTCCGGATCGGCCTCGTACGGATCGGCCCTGTCATGCGGCGCTCCGATCGGTGACCGCGCGAATCAAGTTGCCCGCAGCTACTTCTCCCAGATCGAGGTACTCGGCGCGCAGCGTCGTCGCCAGCTCCGCGGCCAGGCCGAGGCGGACGCCGCGACGCGGTTCGCAGTCGACGACGACCGTCGGGATGCCCTGGTGGGCGATCCACCCGGCCGCCTGCTGAGCCCGCGCGAACGCGCTCTCTCCGTGGGTCGCGCGCCCGTCGGTGACCAGCACGAGCAGCGGCCGCCGGCGCGGATCGCGGATCGCGGCGATCCTGAGCACCTCGGCGGTCTGCAGCAGCCCCTCGGCCAACGGCGTACGGCCGCCGGTGGGCAGCGACTCCAGCCGGCGGACGGCGGTCTCGACGCTGCCGGTCGGTGGGAGCGCGACGGTCGCCTCCGCGCGAGCGAACGTGACCAGGCCGACCTTGTCGCGGCGCTGGTACGCGTCCAGCAGCAGCGAGACGATCGCGGTCTTGACCTCGCCCATCCGCCGCTTGGTGCCCATCGAGCCCGACGCGTCGACGCAGAACATCACCAGGTTTCCCTCGCGGCCCTCGCGCACCCCGAGCCGTACGTCGGAGGCGCGGACCGCGAGGCCCGGCCCCGATCGACCGCGCGCGTGCTGGTGCGGGGCCGCGGCGCGCAGCGTGGCGAGGAGGTGTGGGCGACCGGACTCGCGACCGACGCGCGCGCGGTCGCCGACGACCCGGCCAACCTCGGTGATCGCGCGGGACCGGCGGCCGGCGACGCCCGTGCCGGCTGACTGGACGCTGAGCAGGCGAGCCTTGTACGGCGTGGAGCTGGCCGCGACGTCACCGGTGGGAGCACCGCCGGAGAGCGCGCTCTCCGGCGATCCCGGGTTGTCCGGGTCGCTGGGCTTGCCGGCCGGCGGGACCTGGTCGGCACCATCGAGCTCGTCGGGCCGTTGCGCCGGGTCGTCCGGGGCCGAGGAGTCCTCCGGGCCGGACGAGTCGTCCGCAGCCGACGGCTGGGAGTCCCGGCCGCCGTCAGGGCCGCTGTCCGGTCCGTCGTCGGATCCGCCGTCAGGCCCACCATCAGGATCATCATCCGGATCCTCCGGCGGCGTGCTCTCGTTGATCACCTGATCAAGCCGGTCCTCGTCCAGCCCCGGCGCGTCGAACGGATTCCGCCGCGTCCGGTGCGGCAACGCGAGCTTCGCCGCCGCGCGCACGTCCTCCACCTCGACCACGGTCCGCCCGGACCACGCCGCGTGCGCGACCGCAGTACGGGCCGTGACCAGGTCGGCGCGCATCCCGTCCACGTCGAACGCGGCGCAGATCTCTGCGATCTGCCGCAGCGCCGAGTCGGTGAGGATCACGTCGGTGAGCAGGCTCTGCGCCTTGACGATCCGCTCGGCGAGCTCGCGCTGCGCGCCGTCGTACCGGGTGACGAAGGACGCCGGATCGGCCTCGTACGAGAGCCGCGCCCGCATCACCTCGACCCGGACGGCGGGGTCGCGGCTGGCGACGACGTCGACCGTCAGGCCGAAGCGGTCGAGCAGCTGCGGGCGGAGCTCGCCTTCCTCCGGGTTCATCGTGCCGACCAGGACGAAGCGCGCCGGGTGCGTCACCGAGACGCCGTCGCGTTCGACGGTCGCGCGGCCCATCGCCGCGGCATCGAGCAGTACGTCGACCAGGTGGTCGTGCAGCAGGTTGACCTCGTCGACGTACAGGAGTCCGCGGTGAGCGGCCGCCAGCAGGCCCGGCTCGTACGCCGTGACGCCCTCGGCCAAAGCCTTCTCGAGATGCATCGAGCCGAGCACACGATCCTCGGTAGCGCCCACGGGCAGCTCGACGAGCCGAGCCGGGCGGGAGACGGAGGTCGGCGCCGGGGAACCCGAGGTGGATCCGGGGAGGTGCCCCAGGGGCGTCGGACCGGCCGACGGGAGGTGAGCCCGCTCCGTTCCCCCGAGAGAGAGATCGGCGGCGGGGACTCCCGGGGAGAGCGCCGGAGTGTGCGGCCCATCAGGGCACAGCGGGTCCGGGCTCGCCGGGTCGCAGGAGAAGCGGCAGTCGGGGACCACGTCGACGGCGGGGAGGATCTCGGTGAGGGCTCGGACCGCGGTGGACTTGGCGGTGCCCTTCTCGCCGCGGATCAGCACGCCGCCGATGGCCGGGGAGATCGCCGCCAGGATCAGGGCGAGCTGGAGGTCGTCCATCCCCACCACCGCGGTGAACGGAAAGCCGGTCGGGGTCGGAGCAGGCCGCATCGGCGGTGGGTCCCTTCGTCCTGCGGGTGTCCACGCCCGCGTTGGCAACGGTCGCCCGGAAACGCGGAGAGCGCTCCCTGGCGGACGGCGCGAGATGTCCTGGCTTCCGGATCGCGTCCGGTCACAGTGGCGGGACCGCCCCGGACTCCGGCCGTGCTGGCCGTCACCGGTGTTCCTCTCCTGCCGTCCCGGCGATCATTCCACATCCCCGCCGGACGGCCGCCGCCCGGAGAGAAACCTCACCCGGTGTGAACCACTCCCTAGAAATACTGCGGGAATGAGTGAGCGCTTTCCGTGTGTCTGCTGCGGGCATCTGACGATGGACGACCCGCCGGGTGGCTACGCGATCTGCCCGGTCTGCTTCTGGGAGGACGACCAGGTGCAGCTGCGGACGCCGGACACGATGCTCGGCGCCAACCAGGTACCGCTCGTGCAGGCGCAGCAGAACTACCTCGCGTACGGCGCGTGCGACCGGGACGCGCTCGAGCACGTCCGGCCGCCGCGGGAGGACGAGCCGCTGGAGCGTGGCTGGCGGCCGATCGATCTTGGGCACGACGTGTTCGAGAGCCCGGGCGACAGTACGCCGGGGTTCATCGCCGACGGCACGATCCTGTACTGGTGGCGCCCCACGTACTGGAAGGCGGACAAGGTCTAGCTGATTCAGCCGAACTGCTGAGCCAGGTAGTCAGCGGCCCCGGACGAGTCGACTTCGCGAATCCCGACGATCGGCGTGACCGTCACGTAGCCCGCAGCGAGCAGCGCCTCGTCCGTGTCGGCTCCCGCGCCGGCTGCCGGCGCGGAAAGGGTGATCATCGGCTCGCCGGTAGGTGCTTGTGAGCCAGTGATCCGAGAGCGCTCGATCGGCGCCAGCCGCGCCCGCCGTACGCCCTCCAACTCGTCGACCGGACGGTCAGGCACATTGACGGTGATGACCGTCCCCACAGGCTCCGGCATCAGCCAGTCGAGCGCCTTCGCGGCGACCTCGCCCGCCGTGTCGAGATGCTTCGGATCCTCGGAGTCGATGCTGATCGCGATCGCCGACAGCCCTTGCCCAGCAGCCGTCAGCGCGGCCGCAACAGTGCCCGAGTGCAGAATCGGTACGCCGATGTTGTGCCCGTGGTTGATCCCCGACACCACCACCTCCGGCACCTCGCCGAACGCCCCCACCAGCGCGAGCGTCACCGCCAGCGCGGGCGTCCCATCGACGCCGATGTAGGTCACGCCGCCGACAGTCTCCGAAGCAGTCCGGACCGGCCGGTCGACCATCCCCGCGCGCGCCGACCCGACGCCGCTCTGATCATCCAGCGGCGCCACCGCCAGCACCTCGTGGCCGGCCGCGGCAAGCGCCGCCCCGAGGGCCCGAATCCCCCGCGCCCGGTAACCGTCGTCGTTGGTGATCAGCACACGAGCCATGCCTCTACCCAATCACCCGCGGTCCTCGATGTCGCCCTCGGTCTCCAGTACGGCGGTCCGCAGCGTCTCCAGCGCTTCCTCCGACGGCTCCGACCACAGCCCGCGCTGGGCCGCCTCCAGCAACCGCTCGGCGATGCCGTGCCGCGCCCACGGGTTGGACTTGCGGAAGAACTCGGCGACCTCGGGGTTGGCGACGTACTCCGTCGTCAGCGTCTCGTACATCCAGTCGTCGACCACGCCGGCGGTCGCGTCGTACCCGAAGAGGTAGTCGACGGTCGCCGCCATCTCGAACGCGCCCTTGTAGCCGTGGCGCTGCATCGCGGCCATCCAGCGCGGGTTGACGACGCGGGCGCGGAAGACGCGTTTGGTCTCCTCCTCCAGCGTCCGGGTCTTCACCTGGGCCGGTACGGCGGAGTCGCCGATGTAGGCCTTCGGGTTCGCCCCGGTCAGGTGGCGGACCATCGCGACCATGCCGCCGTGGTACTGGAAGTAGTCGTCGGAGTCCATGATGTCGTGCTCCCGGGTGTCCGCGTTCTTGGCCGCGACCTGGATCCGCGCGTAGGCACGCTCCATCGACGGCCGCGCCTCGGCGCCGTCGAGGTCCTTGCCGTACGCGTAGCCGCCCCACACCGCGTACACCTCGGCCAGCTCGGCGTCGGTGCGCCAGTTGCGCGCGTCGACCAGCGGCAGCAGGCCGGCGCCGTACGAGCCGGGCTTGGAGCCGAAGACCCGCGCCGTCGACGACCGCATGTCGTTGCCCGAAGCAACATCATCCAGGACGTGCGCCCGCAGGTAGTTGTCGGCGGCATCCTCGTCCAGCTCGGCGACGGTCCGGACCGCCTCGTCCAGCCACGCGACCACGTGCGGGAACGCGTCCCGGAAGAACCCGGAGATCCGGATCGTGACGTCCACCCGCGGCCGGCCGAGCTCGGCGACCGGGACGACCTCGAAGCCCGACACCCGGCGCGACGCCTCGTCCCAGACCGGCCGGCAGCCGAGCAGCCACAGGACCTCGGCCAGGTCGTCGCCCTGGGTGCGCATCGCCGACGTACCCCAGACGGTCAGTCCGACCGACCGCGGCCACTCCCCCGTCTCGGCCTGGTGCCGCGCCAGCAGCGAGTCGGCCAGCGCGACGCCGACGTCCCACGCGTTCCGGCTCGGGATCGCCTTCGGGTCGACGGCGTAGAAGTTGCGCCCGGTCGGCAGCACGTTGACCAGGCCGCGCGTCGGCGAGCCCGACGGTCCGGCCTCGACGAAGCGGCCGTCCAGCGCGCGCAATACGTTCGTCAGCTCGTCGCCGGTCCGCGCCAGCCGCGGCACGACCTCCTCGCAGGCGAACCGCAGCGACGCCTCCACACCAGCGGACTGCCGGCCGAGCACCTCACCGACGAGCACCGGCACCTTGGAAGCGTCCCAGCTCAGCGTCTCCAGGCCCAGCACGAGCTTGCGTGCCACAGCCTCCAGCAGGTCCACACCGTCGGCCGCACTCACTGCAGGCAGGTCAGCCAGCTCTGACAGCGCCGCCAGCTCAGCCGGCACCGCACGCCCCGGATCGGCGAGTAGGGCGGCCTCGTCCACGTCGTACGTCGCACCGAGCGCCGCTCGCAGTCCCGGTACGGCGCCTGACGTCCCGCCCCACATCTGCGCGGAGCGCAGGATCCCCAGCACCAGGTTGACCCGGGCCTCACCGACCGGCCCGCCACCGAGGATGTGCAGCCCGTCGCGGATCTGCACGTCCTTGATCTCGCACAGGTAGCCGTCGAGGTGCAGGACGAACTCGTCGAACTCCTCGTCCTCCGGCTTCTCGCTGGTGTGCAGGTCGTGGTGCAGCTGAGCGGCCTGGATCAGCGTCCAGATCTGCGCACGCAGCGTCGGCACCTTCTCCGGGTCCAGTGCCGAGACGGTGGCGTACTCGTCCAGCAGGTACTCCAGCTTGGCCATGTCGCCGTACGTCTCGGCCCGCGCCATCGGCGGCACCAGGTGGTCCACGACGACCGCGTGCCCACGCCGCTTGGCCTGCGTGCCCTCACCCGGGTCGTTGACGATGAACGGGTACACCAGCGGCAGGTTGCCCAGTACGGCGTCCGGCGCGCAGTCCGCCGCCATGCCGATCCCCTTGCCCGGCAGCCACTCCAGCGTCCCGTGCTTGCCCAGGTAGACGACCGCGTGCGCGCCGAAACCGCCCTCCGCGACCGGAGCCTCCAGCCAGCGGTACGCCGCCAGGTAGTGGTGCGACGGAGCCATGTCCGGGTCGTGGTAGATCGCCACCGGGTTCTCACCGAACCCGCGGGGCGGCTGGATCATCAGGACGACGTTGCCGAACTGCAGAGCGGCCAGTGCGATCGCCGGCTCGGCACCGGTCGTGTCGACGTACAGGGAGCCCGGCGCCTCACCCCAGGCCTCGGTCATCGCGTCCCGCAGGGTCTCCGGCACCCGGCCGAACCACTGCTGGTACGTCGACAGCGAGATCTTCGCGACCGCACCGGACAGCTGCTCGTCGGTCAGCCAGTCGACGTCGTGGCCTCCGGCCGCGATAAGCCGGTGGATCAGGCCGTCGGCGCCTTCGGCTCCCTGCAGCTCGTCCAGGTCGAGGTCCGGGCCCAGGTCGTACCCGGCGTCCTTGAGCTGGCCGAGCAGAACCACCGCCGACGCCGGAGTGTCCAGGCCGACCGCGTTGCCGATCCGGGCGTGCTTGGTCGGGTACGACGACAGCACGAGCGCGAGCTTCTTCTCGGCCGCCGGGACGTGCCGGAGCCGGGCGTGCGCGACGGCGATCCCGGCCAGGCGGATACAACGCTCGACGTCGGGCTGGTAGCTGGCGATGCCTTCGGCGTCGTACGCCTTGAAGGAGAAGGGGATCGTGATGATCCGGCCGTCGAACTCCGGGATCGCGACCTGGGTCGCGGCGTCCAGCGGGCTGATCGCGGCGTCGCTCTCCAACCACTGCTCGCGGGTCGAGGTCAGCGCGAGGCCTTGGATCAGCGGGATGTCGAGCGACGCGAGGGCACCTGCGTCCCAGGAGTCGTCTCCACCTGCGCTCGCGTTGGCTGCGACAGTGCCGCCCGCTGCGAGCAGGGTGGTGACCAGCACGTCGCAGCTGCGGAGCAGGTCGAACAGCTCGGCGTTGTCGGCGCTGGACGGGTCCAGACCGCGCAGTGTGCCGCAGTAGACGGGCAGCGGCTGAGCACCGGCCGCGTCCACGGCGTCGGCGAGGGCGTCGACGAAGGCGGTGTTGCCGGAGATCTCGTGCGCGCGGTAGTAGACGATGCCGACCACCGGGCGCCCGTCCAGCTCGGTGGAACGACCAGCCCGTACGCCGTACGCCGGAAGGCTGTGCGGCGGGTCGAACGTGTCGCCGGTGAGCAGGATCGTGTCGCGGAGGAAACCGGCCAGGTTGCCCAGGTTCTCCGAGCCGCCCTCGCGCAGGTAGGCCAGTGCCTCGGTCACCGCGCCGGCCGGGACCGTCGACAGCGACATCAGCTCGGCGTCGGGTGCGGCCTCACCACTGAGCACCACCACCGGCAGACCGGAGGCGACGACCGCGTCGAGCCCCTCCTCCCAGGCGCGCCGACCACCGAGCAGGCGGACCACCACAACCTCGACGCCGTCGAGCAGGGGCGACAGCTCGGCGACCTCGACGCGTGCCGGGTTGGCGACCTTCCAGCCCACCTGGGCCTGCGAAGCCGCCAGCAGATCGGTGTCGGCGGTGGAGAGCAGCAACAGGTTCGCGGGCATGCGCGTCCGGTCCTTCCTCGGGGTGTCCACGCCCCGGGTGGGCAGTTCGACGGCTGCAGTTCCTGACTCCCACGCTGAACGTGGTCACAGTGGCGGGACCGCCCCGGACTCACACCGGGTTCCTGCTGACGACCGTCGATGACACCGAGACTCTAGCCGACCGGCCTCAGCTGTGATCAGCGGTGAGCGGCGTAGTGGGCGGCCAGGAGGTCCTGGCCCCAGTCGTTGTCGAGGTCTCGCCAGACGGAGTGGATGTGGTTGGCGTCGGACTGGGTGTTGTCGTACTCGGCGAGGAAGGTGGGGCCGGCGATGGAGTAGTAGTGGCCGGCGCCGGGCTGGAGGGCTCCGGCCCAGGCGAAGGTGAGGTGGTCGAGGCCCTGGTCGCGGAGGTTGGCCCAGGCCTGCTCGGCGATCGGCTGGGCGGCTCGGCCGACGTACTGGTCGAGCAGGCGGGTGAAGAGGTCCTGCTGGGAGTCCTGCAGGTCGCCGTACGCGATGCCTCGGTGCAGGAGGGAAGCGTCGGCCACCGGGTCGTGGCGGGTGAGGATGTCGTCCGGAGCCGCAGTGGAGACGACGGCGACCTCGCGCTGGCTTGAATCGAGGGCGTGGAGGAGCTGGAAGCCCAGGTCGTGCTCGGCGGCCAGGAAGCGGCGGCCGGCGTACGGGCCTTGGCGGACCTCAGCAGGGTTGGAGCCGATGAAGTTGGGGACGAAGGAGATCCGGTCGCCGACCAGTGTCACGTGCAGGGCCAGGTGGTGGCCGTTGAGGCGCCAGGCCCACGGGTCCGTGCCGGACGGGTCGCCGAGGATGCGCAGGAAGTAGCGCTCCCCCACGACCGTGCCCTGCCAGCCACCGGTCGCACCGACGTCCGGCAACTCGCGCAGGATGATCTCGGCGGCCATGGTCGCCAGTGCGTCGCCCACACCGCGCTCGCTGCACGCCAGCTCGAGCAGGCGGTGCACGTGCTGCTCCTGCTCAGCGGTCAGCTCGGTCAGCTGCAGTCCGGGCCGGTCACCCGGCAGATAGGTCCACTCACGATGGTCCGGGGTGTCGAACGGCGCCGTAGCCTTCGCCCGCTGCTCGGACGTCAGCGCATCCAGCAGTTCCAGGGCGGTCTTGCGGGTCTGCTCTACAACCATGCCGAACGCTCCCCATCCTTCGGTTCGTAGTGCGTCCATTGCTCGAACGGCCGATCCAGCTTGTACCGGAAGTTTGGCTGCCGCAGCAGCACGCGCGTCTCGGCGTTGTCCGGATTGCGCAGCGTCTCGAAGAACTTCACCGACCAGTGGAACCAGCGCATGCAGAACAGCCGCATCGTCAGCCCGTGCGACACCAGCAGCACGTTGCGCGGCGAGTCGGGCGTCTCGAAGTCGCGGTGCATCGTCTCCAGGAAGCTCGACACCCGGTCGTACACGTCCGAGCCCGACTCGCCGTGGGTGAACCGGTAGAAGAAGTGCCCGTACGAGTCGCGCAACTGCTCCTGCCGCTCGATGTCCTCGGTGTCCTGGAAGTTCGCCCAGTCCTGCTCGCGCAGCCGCGGTTCCTCCCGGGCGATACCGATCAGGTCGTCCAGCCCGAGCGAGTCGAGCGTCTGCAAGGCCCGCAGGTACGGCGACACGTAGACGCGGACCGGCTCGTCCTCGAACAGCGTGCGCAGGTGCTTGCCCGCTTCGGCCGCCTGCTCGTGCCCGTGCGGAGTCAGCGGGACGGAGTGGTCGGGCAGTGTCTCGTAGACCGACTTGTCCAGGTTGGCGACCGACTCGCCGTGCCGGATCAGCGCGATCCGCAGCGGCCGCTGGCTCAGACTCATCGTGCTCCCCGTCCGGTACGCCGCCGCGCGACCTGCTCGCTCGCGAGCTGCCTGCCCGCGACCTGCTTGCCCGCGATCGCCAGAATCGCCGCGACGGCTGCCGCGCCGTACGACACTCTCCTCGCGAGCACGGCCGTACGGCGGACGTCGGCGACGCCCGGCCGGAGCCCGTCACCGAGCGTGCCGCGGTCCTCGATCTCCTCGCCGTACGTGTTGGTCCCGCCGAGCCGCAGGTCGAGCGCGCCGGCGAACGACGCCTCGACCGGTCCCGCGTTCGGGCTCGGATGTCCGCCGGCGTCGCGCCGCCAGATCCGCCAGGCCTCGCGCGGCCGCCCTGACGCCAGCCCAGTCAGCACCGCACAGACCCGAGCAGGCACCAGGTTGACCAGATCATCGAACCGCGCCGAAGCCCAACCGAACCTGAGATAACGCCCCGACTTGTACCCAACCATCGCATCGAGCGTGTTAGCCGCGCGATAGCCGACCAACCCCGGCACACCGAACAGCCCACCCCACACGAGCGGCGCCACCGTCGCGTCGCTCGTGTTCTCCGCGATCGATTCCACAGTCGCGCGGGCCAACTCGTCGGCATCGAGATCCGTGGCGTCGCGGCTGCAGAGGTGACTCAGCCGCTCGCGCGCCGCCGGAAGGTTCTTCGCCTCCAGCAGGCCGGACATGACCGAGGCCTCGCGCTCCAGGCTCCGCCCGCCGAGGACGGCCCAGGTCGCCACGGCCGTCACCAGCGTCCGCGCGACCGGCCGGTCCTTGGTGAGCCGCTCGGCGGCGACGCCCGCGGCGGTGACCGAACCGACGAGCACGGCTGCGTACGCCGTACCGGCTGCTCGTGAGTCGGCGTACGCGACGCCCTCGAGCCGGGACGCGGCTCGGCCGAAGCCCGCGACCGGGTGAAAACGGCGCGGGTCGCCGAGGACGCGGTCGGCGGCGAAGCCGAGGATCAGGCCGAGTGCTCTGGACACGCAAGGCAGTCTGCCAGGCGGGTCCGCTCCGCAAGCCCGCTACCTCAGATCTGCCCGGGATGTGGAAAAGTAACGACCATGGGAATTGCTGACCTGCTGCGCGGGGTGGAGGGCCAGGGCGCGTTCGGTGTCTGGCTCGGCCGGACGGACGGCGTCGCGGTGTTCACGCACGAGGCGGAGCGGCCGCACTACTCGGCGAGCACGATGAAACTGCCGGTCGCGATGGCGATGCTGCGCAAGGTCGACGCGGGCGAGCTCGCGCTGGACCAGCCGGTCACCGTGCACAACGACTTCGCGTCGGCGGCCGGCGGGCGGTTCGGGGTGAACCGCGCGGAGGACGAGGCGCCGGCGACCTGGGAGAAGCTCGGCTCGGAGGTTCCGTTGAGCTGGCTGGCCCGGGAGATGATCACGCGGTCGAGCAACCTGGCGACGGATCTGGTGCTGGAACTGGTCGGCGTCGAGGCGGCGAACGCCGTACTGACCGAGTTCGCTGGAGACGAGAGTGTGATCCGGCGTGGCATCGACGACTCCGGCGCCCAGCAGGCAGGGATCAGCAATCTGATGACGCCGGCCGGCCTGGCCGGCGTACTGGGTGCTGTTGGCAACCAATACCTGCGCGACCTGTTGGCCGCGAACGAGTGGAACGGCGAGATCCCCGCGGGTGTCCCCGACGGCACCCGCGTCGAGCACAAGAACGGCTGGGACCTGCGGATCCGGCACGACGGCGGCATCGTCCGCCCGGCCGACGCGGACCCGTTCGTGCTGGTCGTCTGTACGACGTCCGACCTGCCCGATCGCGACGCGCAGCAGCTGATCGCGGCGATCGCGGCCGAGGCCTGGCAGCACCGGCACGACCTCGGGGCGGTGCGCTAGATGAAGCTCTCCACGCATCTGGTGTCGGCGCCGCTGCACACGCCGTTCGTGACGGCGCTCCGGACCGCGACCCATGCCGAGTCCTTGCTGGTCTCGATCAGCGACGGCGAGCACACCGGCTGGGGTGAGGCTCCGCAGGTCTGGAAGGTGACCGGCGAATCGCTGGCCGGCGCGCAGGCCTGCGTCGAAGGTCCGATCGCGATAGCGCTCGACGGGCTCGGGCCGGACGACCTGACCGAGGCGTTGCGGCGTCTGCAGGGCTCGGCGCAGGGCAACTTCGGCGCCAAGGCCGCGGTCGACGTCGCGCTGCACGACCTCGCGGCGCGGCGCGTCGGGCTGACGCTGCAAGGTTTCCTCGGCTCGACCGCGACGACCGTACGGACCGACGTCACGCTGTCGGCCGGTGACGCCGACGCGCTGGTTGCCGCTGCTCAGGATCGGGTGCGCGACGGGTTCGACGTACTGAAGGTGAAGGTCGGGACCGGCGACGCGGCCGCCGACTTCGAGCGCGTACGCCGGGTGCGCGAGGCCGTCGGTCCTTCGCCGAAGATCCGGCTGGACGCGAACCAGGGCTGGAACCGCCGCGACGCCGTCACCGCGATCCGCGCGCTGGAGGATGCGGGCTGCGCGATCGAACTGGTCGAGCAGCCGGTCGCCGCGGCCGATCTGGAGGGAATGGCCTGGATCACCGACCGGGTCAGCACGCCGATCCTGGCCGACGAGAGCGTGTACGGCGTACGGGACCTGGTGAACGTGATCCGGCACGGCGCGGCCGACCTGGTCAACGTGAAGCTCGCCAAGTGCGGCGGGCTCGGGCCGGCCCGGACGCTGCTGGAACTGGCCCGCGAGCACGGGCTCGGCGCGATCGTCGGCTCGATGATGGAGAGCCACGTCGGTGTCGGCGCGGCGGCCGCGCTGGTCGCGGCGTACCCGACGACGGCCGTCAACGATCTCGACGCGGCCTGGTGGTTGCGGCAGCCGCCGGTCGACGGCGGGATCACCTACGAAGGGTCCACCATCCATCTGCCCTCGACTCCTGGGCTCGGCGTGACAGGCTTGATCGCATGAAGGTAGTAGCCGCCAAGGTCCCGGTCAGCACCGTGTGGACCTCCCCCGAAGCACCCCGTGCCATCGACGCCCCCGCGGTCGCCGCCGCGCCCGACGCCGCCGCCTGGGCGAAATCGATGGACACGGAGACGCGCCTGGGCCTGCACGGCCGGACGCTCACCCAACTCCTGTACGGCGAACCGGTGATCGTCCGCTCGGAACGCGACGGCTGGTCCGAGATCGTCGCGCCCTGGCAGCCGTCGTCCCAGGACGAGCTGGGCTACCCGGGCTGGGTCCCGTCGGCGCACCTGGGCGAGCTGCCCGGTTCGGCGACCGCGCCGGTCGCCGTGACTGTCCCGGTGACGTCACTGACGGCTGAACCAGGCGCCGGAGCGATCGCCGACCTGTCTTTCGGGACGGTCCTCTCCTCGGTCGACCACGCGGACGGCTTCACCCGCGTCGCCCTGGCGGACGGCGCCTTCGGCTGGCTCGCCGACGATTCCCTGCGCGCCGTCGACACACCCGCCACCCCCGAGGACCGCCTGCGCCTGGGGTCGCTCTTCCTCGGGCTCGAGTACCTGTGGGGCGGCACTTCGGCGTACGGGCTGGACTGCTCGGGCCTGATCCACGCGGTCAGCCGGGTCCTCGGCCAGCGAATCCCCCGCGACGCCCACGACCAGGCCGACGCACTGGAGTCCGTGGCGATCGACGAGGCGAAGCCGGGCGACCTGTACTTCTTCGCCCGCCCCGGCCAGCAGGTCCACCACGTCGGCTTCGTCTCGCCCGAAGGCATGCTGCACGCCTCAGAGACCGGCAAGCTCCTCGAAAACGAGCCCCTCCTCCCCGAACGCCGCGCAACCCTGGTCGCAGCCGGCCGCCTCTGAACCACTAGCCCGGCGACCGCCTCGCCCCCGCCCAACGGTCTCGGCCAGCCGAGCCTGAAGCGCAAACGCGGCAACCGCCCCGCCCCGCGCAGTGGTGTCCGCCGACCGACCCCGGCACAGCGGTCTCTACCGGCCGACTCCGACGCGCAAGCGCGGCGACGGCCTCGCCTCCGCGCAATGGTCTTGGCCGGCCGACTCTGACGCGCAAGCGCGGCAACCACCCCGCCCCCGCGCAGCGGGTGGCGTCGGGGCGACGCTGCCCCCCCACCCCCAACCCCCACCCAACAGCACAAGCGCCCGCGCCGGGGATCCGGTGCGGGCGCTTGTGCTCTTACCAGGTCAGGGCTTCTTCGAGTCCGTTTCGTGCGGCTCCGGCTCCGGGAGGCCGTCGATCTCCGCCTTGGTGCGCGGGTCCACGTCGTCCTGCGGCCGCGGCGTCGACTCGTCCAGCTCGCCGCCGGCGGTCTCGGCCGGCGCCGCCTCGCCGTTGGCCGGCCCACCGTTCGCCGCCTCGGCGGCGGCGATCTTGCGGGACTTCCACAGGCTCAGGACCGTGGTGATGCCGAGCGTCACGATGATGAAGCCGAGCGACACCGAGATCGGGATCTCCGGCGCCCACTTGATGTGCTCACCACCGTTGATGAACGGCAGCTCGTTCTCGTGCATCGCGTGCAGGACCAGCTTCACCCCGATGAACGCGAGCACGACCGACAGGCCGAGCGACAGGTAGATCAGGCGCTTGAGCAGGTCACCGAGCAGGAAGTACAGCTGCCGCAGACCCATCAGCGCGAAGACGTTGGCGGTGAAGACCAGGAACGGCTCCTGGGTCAGGCCGTAGATCGCCGGGATCGAGTCGAGCGCGAACAGCAGGTCCGTCGTACCGAGAGCGACGATCACGATCGCCATCGGGGTGAACAGCCGCTTGCCGTTCTTGACCACGGTCAGCTTGACGCCGTTGTACTCGTCGGTCGCGTTCAGCCGCTTGCGGGCGAACCGGATGACCGCGTTCTCCTTGTAGTCGTCATCGTCGTTCTCGCCCTGCTTGGCCAGGTGCACCGCGGTGTAGACCAGGAACGCGCCGAACAGGTAGAAGACCCAGGAGAACTGGTTGATCGCGGCGGCACCGACGGCGATGAAGATGCCGCGGAAGAACAGCGCCAGGATGATGCCGATCAGCAGCGCGGTCTGCTGGTACTTCCTGGGCACCTGGAACCTGGCCATGATGATCAGGAAGATGAACAGGTTGTCGACGCTGAGGCTGTACTCGGTCAGCCAGCCCGCGAAGAACTCCCCGGCGTACTGACCGCCCGAGAAGACCCAGACCCCGAGGCCGAAGACGACCGCGAGACCGACGTAGAACGCGATCGCGGTGGCCGATTCCTTGGTGGTGGGCTCGTGCGGGCGACGGCCGATGATGAAGACGTCGAACGCCAGCAGCGCGAGCAGCACCCCGACCGTGATGTACCAGACGTAATCGTGGACGTGCACAGGCAAACCTCCGGAGCGCAAGCGAAAGTGGACTCCGAAGGTCTCTTCCGCCTGGCTCGAATCCTCGGGCCTGGCCGGCGGTACCGGGCGTGGAGACGAACTCCCTGACCGTGATGACGATACCGCCGCGAAGGAATACTCCCCTTCAAAACTCCCACCATTCTGGCGGGTCGATGTCCAAGTTTCCAAATCGGCGACCCGGTACCCGCATGTCGGAATGATCACGCTCCGCCGCGGGAATAACTTCGCTGTGTGATCAGGTTGATCACTGCGTGGTGTGCCCAGGCGGGCGCCGGCTCTTGGGCAGCTTGCCGACCACGGTCGTGTACGACGCGTCGACCAGTTCGAGAATCTCGTCATCCGGTACGGCGCCGCCGAGGCGGACCGTGTTCCAGCCCGATCGCCCGATGTAGGCCATCTTGCCGACGTCATCGGGATAGGCGTTGACCAGCTCGTCCGCCTCGTCGCGGTTGGCCCCGCACTTGATCCCGACCGACTCGTCGCCGAGGAACGCGAAGATCTTCTCGCTCACCTTCGCGACCACGTCGCCCTCCCACGGCTCGTCCTGCCAAGCGCCCGGCTTGGCCAGACAGTGCTCGAGCAGTTCCTTCCCGGTCAGTCGCATCGCCCACCTCCTGGGCTGAACGATACGACCGCCGGCTCAGAGGCCGTAGCCGCCGGAGGCTTCCAGAATCTGCGCGGTGACCCAGCGGGTCTCGTCGGAGATCAGGGCGGTGATGACCTGGCCGATGTCGTCGGGGTCGCCGACCCGACCGAACGCGGTCTTGGCGGCCAGGACGGGGATCACCTCGGGGTACTTGTCGAAGGCGTCGCCACCGAGGCGAGTCAGCGTGGAGCCGGGAGCGACCGCGTTCACGCGGATACCGCGCGGGCTGAGCTCCTTCGCGAGGAACCGGGTCATCACGTTGAGCCCGCCCTTCATCGTCGCGTAGCCGCTGTAGCCGGGCTCGGCGTTGGTGTGCATCGAGGAGTTGCTGCTGACGTTGACGATCGCGCCGTGGTCCTCGATCAGCGGCAGCAGGGTCTGGGTCAGGAAGTACGGGCCTTTCAGCAGTACGGCGTACAGGCGGTCGAAGACCTCCTCGGTGGCCTCGCCGAAAGCTTCGGTCTGCGGGAAGCCGGCGTTGTTGACCAGGGCGCCGAGGGTCTCGACCTGCCAGGTCTCCCGCAGCGCTCGGACGACGGCGTCGCGGAACGCCGGGAAGGTCTCCGAACGCCCGAGGTCGAGCGGCAGCGCGACCGCGGTCCCGCCGTCCTTCTCAATCGCTGAGACAGTGTCGAGCGCGCCCTGCTCGTTGCCGCCGTAGGTGAGAATCACTCCCATCCCCCGCGCGGCGATCCGGTACGCCGTGCCCCGTCCGATGCCCGAACTGCCACCTGTCACCAGTGCGACCTGCATGAGTTGTCCACCTTGTCCAAACTGGAGCGCTCGGCGCGCTCTCGGAAACCGACTCCTCCTATTCCATCAATCTGACCTGCGGGAACGGTAGAACGATGCGAGCAACCTCTTGCACAATCCTCTCCACCACCTCCGACGACGCATCGGAGGTGTCCCGGTGAGCCCGGTCGTGCTCCGGTCCGCCGGCCCGGACGACGCCGCGCAGGTCGCCGAACTGCACGCGGACAGCTGGCGACGCCACTACCGCGGCGCGTACGCCGACGCGTTCCTCGACGGGGACATAGCGGTCGAACGCAACGCGGTCTGGACAGCCCGCCTGGCCACACCAACCGGCACGGCGACCGTCCTCGCGGAGTACGACGACCGCCTGGTCGGCTTCGTCCACGTGATGCTCGACCACGACCCCGAGTGGGGCAGCCTGGTCGACAACCTCCACGTCCGCCACGACCAGCACCGCCTAGGAATCGGCACCACCCTGCTCACCCACGCGGCCGCCGCCGTCACCAACCAGGCCACACACCAGGCGATGTACCTGTGGGTGCTCGAACAGAACACCTCCGCCCAACAGTTCTACCGAACAAGCGGCGGCACCACCGTAGAAAAAGCCCAGGTCCCACCCCCAGGCGGCAACCCCACCCGCCTCACCGGCAACCCCCACTGCCTACGCATAGCCTGGCCCAAAACCACCCCCTGGCCACAAACCCAGTAGCCCCCGCGCAACACCACACCACAAAACCAGGTGGTGGCCAACGCAGCACCGCACCACCCACCACCGAGTCGAGGGCAAAGACTTGCGCCCCGGGGCGCGGGCCCCGCACCCCCACCACCAGCCAGCGCCCCAACCCGCCACACCCGCACCCCTCCACTACCTCCACCTCATCTGTCCCGACACCACCCACCGCGACCAAACCAGGTGATCGCCGGCGCAACTCCGCGCCTCCCACCACCGAGTCGAGGGCTGGGGCTCAAGGACTCCAGCGCAGGCTCGGCCCGCACCACCCGCCACCGGATCGAGGGCTGGGCTTGAAGCCTCCGGGCGTGGGGGCGGTGACGCCCTCAGCACGGTCGGCGGGGGCCCGGGACTCTAACCCCGGGCGCGGGCTCGGCCGCGCCACCCCGGCGGCAGCCCAAGCCGTCCCACCGGCACCCAACTGCCTCCACATCACCGAACCGATGCGGCCCGAGACACCCAAGTAGTCGCCGGCGCAACACCGCGCCACCCATCACCGAGTCGAGCGCTGGGGCTTGACACCATGGCGATCGGGCTCGGGATGAGTTCGGCCTGCGGCTGCTTCCGGGCGCAGGCGCGGCCCGCGCCTCCCGCTGCCGGGTCCTGGGCGGGACTCGAGGCTCCCCGCGAGGGCTCGGCCGTACCCTCGCCACCGCGACGAGGGCTGGGACCTGAGGCCTCCGGGCGCAGGCCCGGCACGCACCACCCGCCACCGGATCGGGTGCTAGGACGTGAAGCCTCCGGGCGCGGGCTCGGCCGCGCCCTCGCCACGGGGCGGGACCTGGAACTAACCCTCGGGTGCGGGGTCGACCACACCACCATCCGGCGGCCCAAGCTGCGGCAGCATCACCGCGCTGCCTCCACATCACCGAACCGACGCCGCCCGGGACAGCCGAGTAGTCGCAGGCGCTGCACTGCGCCACCCATCACCGAGTCGAGGGCTGGGACTTGAAGCCTCCTCGCACGGCACGCCGCGCCCTCGCCACCGAGTAGAGGGCTGGGACTTGAGACCCTCGGCCCGCGCCTGCCGCCACCGGGTCCTGGGCTGGGACTTGAAGCCTCCCCGCACGGGCTCAGCAGGCCCTCCACCGGGACGAGGGGCTGGGACTTGAGACCTCCGCGCGCGGGCTCGGCCCACGCCTGCCGCCACCGGGTCCTGGGCTGGGACTTGAAGCCTCCCCGCCCCGGCTCGGGCGCGCCCTCCACCGGGACGAGGGGCTGGAGCTCGAGGCCTCCCCCGCGCGCAGGCTCGGACGTCCGCTCGCCACTAGGTCGCGGGCTGGACTGCCTGGCCGGGTACCAGTCCGTCTGTCAGCACATCTTGAGGCGTCTGGGCGTGGAGTCGGTCCTCGCCCTCGCCATCCGGGGCGAGGGCGGGGCTTGAGCTTGTGGGCTCGCGGCTGGGCGGTGGGACACAGCGGCCCCGGCCAGCAGGTCTACTTCGCGCCGGCGTTGACCATTTGGCGGAGTTCCTTTTTCAGTTCGGAGATCTCGTCGCGGTAGCGGGCCGCGACCTCGAACTGCAGCTCCGCGGCGGCGTTGTGCATCTGGTCGGTGAGTTGCTGGATCAGGTCGGCCAGGTCGGAGGACGGGAGGCCGCCGGCCAGTTCCTTGGCCTTGTCGCCGGCCTTCTTGCCGCCGCCGGGGACCGGTGCCTTGCCGCGGGACTGGGTCCGGCCGTTGCCGAGGAGTTCGGCGGTGTCGGCGTCCTCGCGGGCGAGCATGTCGGTGATGTCGGCGATCTTCTTGCGCAGCGGCTGCGGGTCGACGCCGTTCTCGGTGTTGTACGCGACCTGCTTGGCGCGCCGCCGGTTGGTCTCGTCGATCGCCATCTCCATCGACGGCGTGATCTTGTCGGCGTACATGAACACCGCGCCCGACACGTTCCGGGCCGCGCGGCCGATGGTCTGGATCAGCGAGCGGCCCGACCGCAGGAAGCCTTCCTTGTCCGCGTCGAGGATCGCGACCAGCGACACCTCCGGCAGGTCGAGGCCCTCGCGCAGCAGGTTGATGCCGACCAGGACGTCGTACTCGCCCATCCGGAGCTCGCGGAGCAGTTCGACCCGGCGCAGCGTGTCGACCTCGCTGTGCAGGTACCTGGTCCGGATGCCCATCTCGAGCAGGTAGTCGGTCAGGTCCTCGGACATCTTCTTGGTCAGCGTGGTGACCAGGACGCGCTCGTTCTTCTCGACCCGGAGCCGGATCTCGTGGATCAGGTCGTCGATCTGGCCCTTGGTCGGCTTGACGATCACCTCGGGGTCGATCAGGCCGGTCGGCCGGATGATCTGCTCGACGAACCCGTCGGACTTGTCCTGCTCGTACTGCCCCGGAGTCGCGGACAGGTAGACGGTCTGGCCGATCCGCTCCAGGAACTCCTCCCAGCGCAGCGGCCGGTTGTCCATCGCGGACGGCAGCCGGAAGCCGTGCTCGACCAGGGTCCGCTTACGCGACATGTCGCCCTCGTACATCCCGCCGATCTGCGGCACGGTGACGTGCGACTCGTCGATCACCAGCAGGAAGTCCTCGGGGAAGTAGTCCAGCAGGCAGTGCGGCGCCGTCCCGGCCTCGCGGCCGTCGGTGTGACGGGAGTAGTTCTCGATGCCGGAGCAGGTGCCGATCTGACGCATCATCTCGATGTCGTACGTCGTCCGCATCCGCAGCCGCTGCGCCTCCAGCAGTTGCCCGCCGCGCTCCAGCTCGGCCAGCCGATCGGCCAGCTCCGCCTCGATCGAGGTGATCGCGCGCTCCATCTTCTCCGGCGCGGTGACGTAGTGCGTCGCGGCGCCGATGTAGAGCTCGCTCTCCTCGCTGAGCACCTCGCCGGTCAGCGGGTGCAGCGTCATCACCCGCTCGATCTCGTCACCGAAGAACTCCACCCGCACGGCAAGCTCCTGGTACACCGGGAAGACCTCGAGCGTGTCGCCGCGGACCCGGAACGTGCCACGGGTGCCGGCCAGGTCGTTGCGCGCGTACTGCACGCCGACCAGTTTGCGGAGCAGGCCGTCGCGATCCATCTCGTCGCCGACCTTCACGTGGATCATCCGGTTCAGGTACTCGTCGGCGGAGCCCAGGCCGTAGATGCAGGAGACCGTCGCCACCACGACGACGTCGCGCCGGGTCAGCAGCGACCAGGTCGCCGAGTGCCGCAGCCGCTCGACCTCCTCGTTGATCGAGGAGTCCTTCTCGATGTAGGTGTCGGTCTGCGGGACGTACGCCTCGGGCTGGTAGTAGTCGTAGTACGAGACGAAGTACTCGACCGCGTTCTCCGGGAAGAAGCTGCGCAGCTCGGTCGCGAACTGCGCGGCCAGCGTCTTGTTCGGCTGCAGGATCAGCATCGGCCGCTGGATCTTCTCCGCCAGCCACGCCATCGTCGCCGTCTTACCGGTACCGGTGGCACCCAGCAGGACGACGTCCTGCTCGCCGGCGTTGATCCGCCGCTCGAGCTCGGCGATCGCGGCCGGCTGGTCACCCGCCGGATCGAAGTCGGACACCACCTCGAGGGGCGCGACCATACGCTGGAGATCCGAGACCTGTCTCATGCCCTCCACCGTACGACCCCGCGCCGACAGTTTCCGAAATCGCGATCCGTACGCCGTACGGAAAGGCGGTCAGAAGGAGCGGACCAGGGTCCCGTTCATGTTCAGGATCTCCTGCTTGCGCTTCGGCCAGACCTCGCGCTGCAGCGCCGCGTCGGTCGCCGTGGTCTGGCCGGTGAAGTCCTCGAAGGCCTGGACGAACCCGGAGAAGACCACCGGCTTCTTGCCCTTCACGGTGACCACGGCGGAGTAGTTGGTCGCGTAGCAGAGCTTGAGCGCCTTGTTCGGGCAGGGCCGGAAGCCGCCCTTGCCGATCACCACGTGGTCCAGGTTGTTCGACTCGACGTCGACCAGGTGCTCGGCGAACGCCTTGGCCCCCATGAGCTTGGTCTGCCGGATCCAGAAGTACCCGTCGATCGCCCCCGGACGGCCGGGCTCGGGCAGCAGGTAGCTGTGGCCGGAGCGGGTCTTGTCCGGGTCCTTGACCCAGCCCTTGGCCGGCGTGAACCAGACTCCCCCACCGATCTCCACGCCCTTGTCGTACGGGCCCTTGGTGATCTGCGTGACGGTCGGCGACGGCGCCGGCGGGGTGTACATCGTGCCGACCGGCGCCGGCGTCAGCGTGGTCCCGGCCACCGGTGCGGCGGGAGTGTCCTTCTTGCCCGCGGTGACCAGCAGGACCGCCCCAGTCGCGATCAGTACGACGGCCAGCGCGGCACCGCCGATCACGATCCACTGGGTCCTGCGGTTCTTCCGTCCACCCGGCCGGTACTGCGGCGGGTAGCCAGGACCCGGACCCCAGCCACCCTGACCAGCCGGCGGCTGGCCAGGAGGCTGACTGGGCGGCTGGTACTGGTTCTGGGGAGGTCCGTACTGCTGACTCATCAGGGCCTCTCGCGCTGTGTCGTCTGGTTGAGCTGGGTGGTCACAGACTGTCGATGACCGACTGCTTCATCGGCGCTGCTTCGGACTCGGCCTTCGCGGCGTACGTCGCGCTGCTGCGGAAGTCGAGCGCGGTCACGACACCGTCCTTGCGCCGGTAGACCTCCACCGAGCCCTGGACCTTGCCGGACTTGGCGGTGGTGGACGTGTAAGTGATCGCGACGCACTCCACCAAGACGTCCTTCGGGCACGGCAGGTTCCGTACGTCGCCCAGCTGGGTGTTCTCGTTCTCGGTCTCACCCTCGACGATGCCCAGCAGGTAGGTGTTCGCGGACACGTTCAGCTTCTGCCGGACCCACAGGAACGCCAGCGGCTCGCGGTTCGGGGCGTAGGTGACCAGCTGCTTGCCCTGCGTCTCCGTGGCGAGCAGGCTCCAGCCGTTGGCCGGGACGATCGAGACGCCGTGGTCGACGGCGATCGCGTTCGCCGGCGGCGTGTACGTCGAAGCCGGCGGCGTCGTCACCGTGGGAGTCGGCGTCTTGGCCTTGTCGTCACCACCGGTCAGTACGACGAGCGCCACGGCGACCAGGAGGACCACCGCCAGCCCGCCCGCGATCGGTAGCAGCAGCGGCGGGACCGGCGGCTTCTTCTTGACCGGCTCCGGACGCCGCAGCGACGGCGACCCGACCTTGTCTCCCCAGGAGGAGCTGGTCTCGGTCGCACCAGACCCAGCACCAGGACCAGCGGCGGACTCGTCAGTCTTGCCCCAGCCGCCGGCTGCCGCCGTACCGGAGTCAGGCGTGGCCGGACGGTCCGGTGCGGTCGGCTGGTCCGTGCTGGCCCGGCCCCAACCACCGTTGGCCGGTGCGGCCGGCCCGGCAGGGTCGGTCCAGGGAGACGGGCGTGGCGGAACCTCCAGCGACCACGGGGACGGCGGCAGCTCCTCCTCGGGCGCCGCGCCGTCGTCGCCGTCGTCGTCCGGACCCGTCTTGCGGACCCAAGGGTTGTCGGGCTGCTGGCTCTTGTCGCGTTTGTTGCTCACTGGCTCGCAACCACCGACCTGAACATGGCCGTCGAGTCCGGCTGCAACGTCGCGGACTTGTCCTGCCGGCCGTACACCTGAACGATCGTCATGATCCCGTCGTCGCGCTCGATCACGCCGATGAACCCGACCACGCCGAAGCTTCCGCCCTGACCGGTCGAGGTCGACTGGAACGCCTGGGTGGAGACCTGCTTCACCGGCGTCTTGTCGTCGGCGCCGGGCGTGTCCTTCTGCACCGCTTTGGTCTTGAACCCGGTCGGCCGCGCCTTCTTCTCGCTCGCGATCAGGATCGGCAGCACGGTGTCGGCCGTGTCCTTGCCGGCCTTGATGGTCTGCACCATGAAGTAGCCCTCCCCCTGCTTGAGCAGGTAGACGCCCTTGAAGCCCTCCAGCGTCTTGCGAAGGTACCCCGAGGCCGGATCGACGAACACGCCCTCCCCGACCTCGATGCCCTTGTCCGCGTTCTGACTGGGCTGGCTGGTCGGCTGCGGGTCCGGGCTCGGCTGCACCGTGTTGTCGTCGCCGCGGCCGAAGACCAGCGCCAGCACGACACCGATCACCACCACGACCGCGAGCGCACCACCGGCGAGCACCAGGATCTTCTTGCTGCCCTGGCCACGCCCACCGCGCGGCTGGAACTGCTGCTGTCCCTGCGGACCCCACTGCTGCTGCGGCGGGTACTGCTGCTGGTATTGCGGCGGAGGCCCTTGCTGGTACGGCGGCTGCTGCTGGTACTGCGGCTGGCCTTGCGGCGGACCCTGGTAGGGCGGCTGACCCTGGTACGGCGGCTGCTGCGGAGGGCGTCCCTGGTACGGCGGCTGACCCTGATAAGGCGGCTGCTGAGGCGGAGGCCCCTGCTGATACGGCGGCTGCTGCGGCGGCCCCTGGTACGGCGGCTGTCCCTGCGGAGGCTGGCCCTGGTAGGGCGGCTGCTGCGGAGGCGGCCCCTGGTACGGCGGCTGCTGCGGCGGCCGGCCCTGGTACGGCGGTTGCTGGTTGCTCATGCCACGACCCCTCGCTCCGACTTGGGCACCGATCGCACCGCGTTGCCACAGGCCGAACAGAAGTCCGAGTGCGGCAGCAACGGCATCTCGCACCGCGTGCAGAACGCCTGCTCGCCCGACGCGTGGTTCGACCCACCGCGAGCAGCCGACTCGAGCGCTGCTTCCAGCAGGCCCTTGTGCAGCACGGTCCGGACCAGCACGATCAGTGCGCCGAGCAGCAGCAGGCCCCAGATCACTCCGAGGACCGCTCCGATCCAGGAGCCCTGTCCGCCGACGAAGCCGAGCAGGTACACCCCGCCCTGGAACAGCGCGTTCACCGCGATCGCCTGCAGCACACCGATCACCCAGCGCGGGGTGAACCCGTCGTACTTCTCGCCCAGCCCGGAGAACTCCGCCACGGCCAGTCCGGCCGCCGACCCGTAGATCAGCGGCTTCACGAACCCCTGCAGGACGACGACCGAGATCCACGTCCCCGCACCGGAGCCCGGACCGGCGAACCCGCCGCTGATCCAGCCCCAGTGCAGGACGAGAGTCTCGAAGCAGGCGAACCCGACACCGGCGACCACACCGAAGGTGAAGCCGTCCATCAGGTCGTCGTACCGGGGCCTGGAGGCCAGGTAGAGCGGTCCGGCCTGCTGGATCAGCACCGACACGACCGGGACGAGCAGCAGCAGGATCAGCAGGTCACGGCCGACCGGGCCGGCGTCGTTGCTGCCGATGGTGTCCAGCGACAGGCCGATCCGGTCCGACCAGAGCCAGGTGAACACCGCCGCCAGGACGCCGGTCAGCAGGAACGCCGCCGCGACGACCGGGACCGGCTCGTCCTCCCAGAGGTTCACGTCGTACAGGTAGAGGATGTAGACGATCGGGATCGCGAAGGCGGCCACCATGATCGCCACCGGCAGCGCACCGACCGCCGCCGTCACCACGGTGAGCAGCAGCGCGACGCCGAGCGCCACCTTGTAGGTGTACGGCTGCTGGCCGGAGCCCTGCGGCATGATCGTCGACACCAGCTTGAACGAAGCCACCGGCTCGTCCGGTCTGGCGGCGTACGCCTTCTTGCGCCCCGGGTCCGCCGACCGCAGTCCGGTGCCACAGTGGTGGCAGAACTGCGAGACGTCGGGGACCTCGGAGCCGCAGCGGGGACACTCCACGCGCTTTCTCCCTAGCTAGGCCGTGCGGGACCGGCGTGATTCTCGTACAGGCCGGCCGGAAATCATCATTTCCCGGGCGGGGGTCACGCTTTCGTGTCCGGACCGTGCCCTTTCAGCTCGGCCCAGACCTCGTCGACCCGGCGGTCCAGCTCGTCCAGGCCGCCCGCGTTGCCGATCACCACGTCCGCGGCGGCCAGGCGCTCCTCACGGGAGGCCTGCGCGGCGATCCGCCGCCGCGCCTCGTCCTCGGCCATGCCGCGCTGCGCGGTCAGCCGCTCGACCTGGACCTCGACCGGTACGTCGACCACCAGCACCAGGTCGAACTTGTCCGCCTGACCGGTCTCCACCAGCAGCGGGATGTCGTGCACCACGACCGCGTCGTCCGGCGCCGACCGCTCGATCTCGGCCGCCCGAGCCCGGACGCGAGGGTGGATCACCGCCTCCAGCTTCCGCCGGGCGGTCTCGTCACCGAAGACAAGCTTGCCTACAGCGGGCCGGTCCAGCTCGCCTTCGGCCGTCAGTACGCCGTCGCCGAACGCCGCGACGACCTCAGCCAGCCCGTCGGTCCCCCGCGCGACCACCTCCCGCGCCAGCATGTCGGAGTCGATCACTACGGCCCCCCGCTCCCCCAGCCGCCGCGACACAGAGCTCTTGCCCGACCCGATTCCCCCGGTCAACCCAACTCTTAGCACGCCTGCACCCTACCGAGTGGCCGAGCCCCGGCCCGTCCGGCTGCCGAACGAACCACCCGCTCGCACGGGCCGTCGCCCCTGGTGTCCCGGAGAATGGGCGCACGTACACAGGAGGACCGACTTGGAGATCCGGCTGCTGGGGCCGTTCGAGGCGCTGCGCGACGACGAGCCGCTTCCCGGCCTGACCGGTCGCGTCCGCGCTCTCCTGGCGGTCCTCGCTCTCGCCGTGCCGGACGCTGTCTCCGTCGACGCGATCGGCCAGCGTCTGTGGGGCGACGACCCGCCGGCCAACCTGCGGCCCAGCGTGCACACGTCGGTCGCCCGGCTCCGCACGCTGCTCGGGCCGGACATCAGTCTGGACACCACTCCGGGCGGCTACGCGCTCCGCGTCGACCCGCAGCAGGTCGACGCTCTCGTCTTCGCCCAGCTGCTCGAACAGGCCAGCCTGGCAAGCGATCCGGCGGCCGAGCGCGACCTGCTCACCGCCGCGCTGGCTCTGTGGCGCGGCGAACCGTTCGGCGGCATCCGCTCGGACTGGCTCGACCGGGAGCAAGCGCCCCGGCTGACCGAGGCCTACCTGTCCGCCACCGAACGCCGGATCGACCTGGACCTCGCCGCCGGCCGCCAGGACGTCGTACTGCCACCTCTGCGCGAGCTCACCGCCAAGTACCCGCTCCGCGAGTCCCTGTGGCTACGCCTGCTCACGGCACTCAGTCACTCGGGCAGACCAGCCGAGGCCCTCAACCTGTACGACGAACTGCGCCGCCGCCTCGCCGACGAGCTCGGCGTCGACCCGGTCGCCGAGCTGCGCGGCCTGCACGCCGAGCTGCTGGAGGCCACCGACCCCAAGCGACCAGCCCGGGCTGCACCGCGGCAGCTTCCACCGGGCCCAGCCCGCTTCACCGGCCGAGCCGCCGCGCTGGACCGCCTCGACGCCCTGAGCGGAGAGCCCAGGACCGGTAGCGACCACCCCCAAAGCGCCAGCACCGCCAGCACCGCCGGCAGCGCCAGCGGCTCCGGCTCCGGCTCCGGCTCCGGCTCCGGCAACACCAGTAGCACCGGCATCGGCATCGGCAACCACCACCCCCTGGCGATCCTCGCCGTCCACGGCCAAGGCGGCGTCGGCAAGACCTCCCTCGCCCTGCACTGGGCCCACCGAGTCGCCGACCGCTTCCCCGACGGCCAGCTCTACCTCAATCTCCAGGGCTACGGCCCCGGCGAGCCGATGGACCCCGACACCGCCCTGGACACCCTCCTGCGCGCTCTCGACGTCCCCGGCGCCCAGATCCCCGAGCGCGGCCCAGCACGGACCGCAATGCTGCGGACCGTTCTCGCCGACCGCCGGGTGCTGCTACTACTCGACAACGCCCGCGACGCCGAGCAGGTGCGCCCACTCCTGCCCGGCTCCGGCTGCCTCGTGCTGATCACCAGCCGCAGCCAGCTGCGCTCATTGGCCGCGCGCGAAGGAGCCCACCGAGTCGCACTCCACCGATTCGGTGCCGACGACGCCGCGGCGTACCTGACGGCGACCTTCGAGCCGCACCACGTGCAGGCGACCGCCGCCGAGATCGCTGAGCTGAGCGAGCTGTGCGGGCAGCTACCCCTGGCGCTGGCGATCGCGGCCGAGCGGGTCACCAGGGAACCGGAGGCCGGCGTACGGGCGTTGATCGCTGAGCTGCGGGATCACCCGGACCGGCTCGGCGTACTGGACGTGGACGAGGACGACGACGGCGCGCTGCGGGTCGTCTTCGACTGGTCGTACCGGGTGCTGGCACCTGGGCAGGCCCGGATGTTCCGGTTGCTGGCGCTGCAGCCGGCGCAGGACCTCGGGCTGGGAGCTGTTGCCGCGCTGGCCGCGACCTCCGAGGCCGAAGCCGCCCAGTGCTTGGACGGGTTGGTCGGGGCTCACCTGCTGGAGCAGCCTGACCGGCGGTACCAGCTGCACGACCTGCTGCGGCTCTACTCGAACACCCTGGTCCAGCAGGTCGAGGAGCCGACTGAACGCGAGGCGGCGCGCGCCCGGCTGCTGGACTGGTACGCCCACTCGGCGCTCAACGGCAAGGTCATGCTGGAGCGGGCGGAGCCGTTGCTGCACTTCGGCTCGCCGCTGCCCGGGGTCACGCCGCTGACGTTCGACGCGACGCCAACGGCTGCTGACTGGTTCACCTCCGAGCGGCACGTCCTGATCGCGGCGGTGTACGACGCGGTCCGCCACGGGCACGACCGCGCGGCGTACCGGCTTGCCTTCGCGCTCTGGCCGTACCTGATCTACCTGCGGGCCTTCGACGAGCTCTTCGAACTGCAGCGCGTCGGGCTCGAAGCTGCTCGCCGTACCGGCGACCTTCTCGCGGAAGCCACATTGGCGGAGGGCCTCGGGGCCGCCTACCTGCACCGCCGGGACTTCCCGCGATGCTCCGAGCACCTCACCCACGCCTTGAAGCTGTTCGACACCCTCGACGCCGAACGCGGCCGGGCCTCGGTCCTCACCGTCCTCGGCCGGATGTTCCGGTACGCCGGTGACGCGCAGGCCTCCATCGAGCACCACCAGCAGGCCATCGCGGCCCTGGCCCCGGACGACCACGTCGAAATCGCCCGCAACCTGGCGAGCATGGCCCAGATGTACCTGGCCGACGGACGCCCCGACGAGGCCTGCGCCGCCGCCGAACAAGCCGTCCACCGCAACCACCTCTCAGGCGAGCGCCGGGCAGAAGCCTTCGCCCTCGACACCCTCGCCACCGCAGAAGTTGCCCGCGGCAACCACACCACCGCGACCGCCCTCTACGAACAGTCCCTCACCCTCTGCCGAGCCCTCAGCGACCGCTGGGGCGAAGCAGTCTCCCTGGCCAACCTCGGCCACGCCCACCAGAAATCCGGTAACCCGGCCGAGGCCCGCCACCACTGGCACCAGGCCCTCACCATCCTCACCACCAACAACCTCACCGGCTCCCCAGAACTCAACGCCGAGTCGCTCCAGGCCCTCCTGGCCACCACAGGCAGCTAGCTCGAGCACGGGGCGGCTGGGCAGGTCTGCCGGGAAAAGGCGAGACCCCCGCACCCAGTACGGGGGTGCGGGGGTCTCGGGTACTGCGGGTGGATCAGCCCTGGCCGGTCAGCTTCTCGCGGAGAGCCTGGAGCGCCTCGTCGGATGCGAGCGCGCCCTCGACGGGAGCGTCGTCCTTCGGAGCCGCGCCGCCGCCGGTGGCGGAGGAGTACGTCGACGCCTCGCCGGCCTCGACGTCCGCCGTCTTGGCGTCCTCGATCTGCTTCTTGTGCGCCTCCCAGCGCGCGTGGGCCTCGGCGTACTGCCGCTCCCACTCCTCACGCGCCGAGTCGAAGCCCTCGAGCCACTCGCCCGTCTCGGGGTCGAAGCCGTCGGGGTAGACGTAGTTGCCCTGGTCGTCGTACGTCGCCGCCATGCCGTACAGCGTGGGGTCGAAGTCGTCGGAGACCGGGTCGACACCCTCGTTGGCCTGCTTCAGCGACAGCGAGATCCGGCGACGCTCGAGATCGATGTCGATGATCTTGACCATCACGTCGTCGTTGACCTGGACGACCTGCTCCGGGATCTCGACGTGACGCTCGGCGAGCTCGGAGATGTGCACCAGACCCTCGATGCCCTCCTCGACGCGGACGAACGCACCGAACGGCACCAGCTTGGTGACCTTGCCGGGCACGATCTGGCCCATCTGGTGGGTCCGGGCGAACTGCTGCCACGGGTCTTCCTGGGTCGCCTTCAGCGACAGCGAGACGCGCTCGCGGTCCATGTCGACGTCCAGCACCTCGACGGTGACCTCCTGGCCGACCTCGACGACCTCGGTCGGGTGGTCGATGTGCTTCCAGGACAGCTCCGAGACGTGCACCAGACCGTCGACGCCGCCGAGGTCCACGAACGCACCGAAGTTGACGATCGAGGAGACGACACCCTTGCGGATCTGGCCCTTCTGCAGCTGGGTGAGGAAGTTCATCCGCACCTCGGACTGCGTCTGCTCCAGCCACGCGCGACGCGACAGGACCACGTTGTTGCGGTTCTTGTCGAGCTCGATGATCTTGGCCTCGATCTCCTGGCCGACGTACGGCTGGAGGTCGCGGACCCGGCGCATCTCGACCAGCGACGCGGGCAGGAAGCCGCGCAGGCCGATGTCCAGGATGAGGCCACCCTTGACGACCTCGATGACGGTACCGGTGACGACGCCGTCCTCTTCCTTGATCTTCTCGATCGTGCCCCAGGCCTTCTCGTACTGGGCGCGCTTCTTCGAAAGGATCAGGCGGCCTTCTTTGTCCTCCTTCTGGAGAACCAGGGCCTCGACGTGGTCGCCGACGTTGACGACCTCGTTCGGGTCGACGTCGTGCTTGATCGACAGCTCGCGCGAGGGGATGACGCCTTCGGTCTTGTAACCGATGTCGAGGAGAACCTCGTCCCGGTCGACCTTGACGATGGTCCCTTCAACGATGTCGCCGTCGTTGAAGTACTTGATGGTCTGATCGATCGCCGCGAGGAAGTCTTCCTCCGACCCGATGTCGTTGACCGCTACCTGCGGGGTGGTGCGCACTGCGGGGTCGAGAGGTGCCTCGATGCTGGCCGTCATGTGGTGGGTTGCTCCGTGGGCTGATGGTGTCGTACGGCTGCGCACGGGCCGTTGGATCGCACCAAACCGCTGGAAAGCTCTGAGGACAGATTCACCACCGACTGCTGCGAGCACGAGCCTGCTCCGTCCGAGGTCGCGCGGGCCCATAGCGCATCTCACAGAATACGTGTACCGGCTGGGGCAGCACAACCCGGGGCACCCGGTCCCTCCCGGCCGCCCGCCGAGGTCACCCGACGTCCTGCTGATCTCAATGTACGACGTCCGGATCCGGACGGCCCGCCGACAGGTCTCCCGTGTCGGCCATCCGGGTGATCAAGCTGTGCGCGGCGGTCGCCACCGGGTTCTGCCCGGACCGCGCGGCCAGGTCGATCAGCGCCCACAGGTCGGCCGCGCGACCCCGCTCGACCAGCCGGTCGCCGAGGTCCAGCCCACTCCCCCGGACAACGTCCAGCACCGCTCGCTCCAGCACCGGATCATCGCCGAACCGCAGCAGGTTCCCCAGATCCCCGTACGGCGTACCGCTGTGCGCGAACTCCCAGTCGACCAGCCCGGTGATCCTGACAGTCGCCGGATCGACCAGCAGGTTCTTCGGATTGAAGTCGCTGTGCACCAGACAGAACCGGTCGGCTCCACTGTCGGCCAGGTCCCCGGCCTCGGCGACGACGTCCCGCAGGTTCTCCACCTGACCACGCGAAAGCCCGAGCGCCTCGACATGACACTCCAGCCACTCGTCGAGCCCGCCGGCCCCGAACGACTCGATCGCGAGCCCACTCCCGACGAACTCCCCGAAGGCCAGGAACGGCATCCCGCTCAACCGAACCAGCAACTCCCCCAACTGCTCCCCCACCGAGACCCGCTGCCGCTCGTCAGCCTCCACGAGGAAGGTCTCGAGATTCATCCCCGGCAACCGCTCCGTCAGCACGTACGTCGGATTGCCGTCCACCTGATCCACCTGCGCGTCCAGCACCCGCGGCACCGGCAGCAGCCCGCGGACCAGCCGCAGCAACGCCGCGTCGACCGCCGCCCGTCCCGGCCGCTTCGCGTACAGCTTCAGCACGGCGTCCTCGCCGGCCGCGCTGACCGCGAACGTCTCCCCGCCGTACCCACCGGTCAGCGGTACGGCGCTGGCAGCGATCGCCTCGAATCCATCCACGGCGACGATCCTGCCAGCACCGACCGACAAGCCGTCAGACCTTCGCCGGAGTACCGATCGCCGCCAGGACCGTCGGTACGGCGTTGCGCAGCCCGGCCGCGTTCGGGTGCAGCGGCACCAGACCGTTCGTCGTCAGGCTCGGGATCAGCCCCTCGATCCACCGCGTCCCGGCGCTCTTGCACATGTCGTGACCGACGCTCGGCGTCGCCAGGTCGACGTACGTCGCGCCGTGCGCGTTCGCCTGCTCCGCCATTCGCGTGTTCAACCGGGTCAGCGCCGCCTGCAGGTAGTCCGCGTCGGCACCCCAGACCGGCACGACCGGCCAGCAGCCGCCCTTCTTGATCCCGGTCGGGTAGCCGACCATCAGGATCTTCGCGTGCGGGGCCCGGGCCCGGATCTGCTCGATCACCGTCCCGTACGTCGGCGCGAACGCGTCGATCTTCTGCGCGAGGCGGTCCACGCCGCCCGCGGTGTTGGTCGCCTTGCAGGACGTCCCGACCGGTTGCGGGAGCAGGTTCACGCACGAGACCGCGAGCCCGACCAGGCCGATGTCGTTGCCGCCGATCCCGACCGAGACGACCGTGGTGTCCTCGCTCAGCGCGTCGTACTGCGGTGCCGCCGTCCCCGCGATGATGCCCGGCTGCGGGTTCGGGAAGTGGTTGGTCGTCGCGCCGCCGCAGGTCACGTCACGGAACTTCGCGGGCTTGAGCTGCTGGGCGATCAGCGACGCGTAGTTGACCGCCGAGCGCGCGCAGGTGAGCACCTCCTTGGCCGGCAGGACCAGCGAGCCGGCGGCGAACGAGTCGCCCATCGCCACGTACACCAGCGGTGGCGCCGCGGCCGCCGGCGTGGTCACCGAACCCGCGACCACCAGACCCGCCGCGGCAACGGCGGCGACCACTCGGACCCGTACTGATCTCATCTGCATCGCGCTGCCCTTCGACGTTAAGTGACCGGCCAGTAACAGTTCGCAACAGCATGGGCACTGCTCGCTGCCGAGGCAAGACCTCGAGCCGTTCGACTTCATTTCGATACTGCGGTATCGTAACTCCATGGCCAGACCCAGGAACGCCGCGATCGACGGCCGAGTGCTCGCCGCCGCCGCCGAGGAACTCCGGCACGGCGGGTACGACGGCCTGTCGATCGATCGGGTCGCCGAACGGGCCGGGGTCGCCAAGACCACGCTGTACCGGCGCTGGGCGACCAAGGCCGAGCTCGTCGTCGCGCTGATCGTCACCCTGCGCGAGGACGTCCCCTTCGAGCCGAGCGACGATCCCCGCCGCGACCTGACCGAGCTGGTCACGGCGATCGCCGCCAACCTCGCGGCCACTCCGACGACGCTGATCGCGGACCTGGCCGCCGCGGCGGCCCGCGATCCACGCGTCGGCGACGCCGTCCGCGCCCTGTGGGCCGGCCGCCACCAGGCGGTCACCGCGGTCGTGGCCAACGCGCAGCAGGCCGGGCTCGTGCTCGACCACGTCGCGCCCGCCGTACTGGTCGATCAGCTGGTCGGCCCGCTCTACTACCGGCTCCTCGTCACCGGCGAGCCACTCACCCCTGACTACGCCCGGACGCTCATCACCAGCGTCCTAGGACCCGAGGAGCCCCGATGACCACCACCGCCACCACCACCCCCGTACGCCGGCGCCCTGCCCGCCGCCGCCTGCTGCTCGCTCTCGGAGCCCTGCTGATCCTGCTGATCGGGTACTCCGTCGTCGCGATCGCCCGCCCGACCGTCCTGCACACCGAGCTCGAGATCGACGCGACCCCCGACCAGGTCTGGACGGTCCTCACCGACCGCGAGCACTACCCCGACTGGAACCCGTTCATCATCTCGTCGACCGGCGAGCTGAAGGCCGGTACGACGATCACCAACGTGCTGCGCGACACCAACGGCAAGGACACCGAGTTCACCCCCGAGCTGCTCGCCGTCGAGCCCGGCCGCGAGCTGCGCTGGATCGGCAAGATCGGCTTCGGCGGCGTCTTCGACGGCGAGCACGCCTTCCGCATCGAGCCGCTCCCGAACGGCCGCAGCAAGCTCGTCCAGGAGGAGGTCTTCCGAGGCGTTGCTGTCCCCTTCACCGCCGGCATGCTGCGCGACACCATCGAGCCCCAGTTCCACGCGATGAACCAGGCGATCGCGACCCGGGCCGAGCAGTCCTAGCTAGTCCGGCCGGCAGCCGCGGACGATGGACTCGATCACGTCGTCGAGTCCTCGGTCCGCGGCCTCCGGCAGCGGTACGCCGCTGACCGCCAACCCGACGTACCCCTGCAGCGGAGCGAACACCGTCAGCGCGACCCGATCCAACGGCCCGTCGCGGACCTCACCCCGGCGCTGACCTTCACTGACCAGCTCGAGTCCCTGCGCCATCCACCGATGGGCGGCAGCCCCCAGGGCCTCCGACGCCTCCGGGCTGTGCTTGGCCGAGAACATCAGGTCGACCAGTGCGGCGTTCGCCAGGCAGAAGCCGACGAACGCGCGGGCCATCGCACCCAGCCGCTCGTCGAACGCCGGCCCCACGCCGCCCTCCGCGGCCGCGATGTCCGCGACGAGCCGCTCGAAGCCGTCCAGCGCGAGCGCGTCCAGCAGCGCCTGCTTGGTCGCGAAGTGGCGGCTGGGCGCGCCCGGGCTCACGCCGATGTCGCGCGCCAGCTCGCGCAGCGACAGCGCGTCGGAGCCTCTCTCGTCCAGCACACTCCCGGCCCGTTCGAGCAGGACGGCCCGGAGATCTCCGTGGTGGTACGGGCGCTTGGTCATGCCCGCAGTTTAGTCGGCACTGCCTACATTGTGATCGTTGACTACATTGTGATCACCGCATACATTGGCCTCAGCATCCATACCCAGCAGGAGGACCAGATGCCCCGGAGAACCCCCGACCTCACCGTGCCGGACCTCTCGGGCCGGCGTGCCCTGGTCACCGGAGCCAGCGACGGCCTCGGACTCGGGATCGCCAGCCGGCTCGCGGCGGCCGGGGCCGAGGTCCTGCTCCCCGTACGGAACCGCCTCAAGGGCGAAGCCGCCGTCGCCGCGATCCGGCAGACCGTCCCCACCGCCGAAGTACAGCTCCATGATCTCGACCTGTCCTCGCTCGACTCGGTCGCGGCTCTCGGCCGGACGCTGCGCGAGGACGGCCGGCCGATCCACCTCCTGATCAACAACGCCGGCGTGATGACTCCGCCCGATCGCCAGAGCACGGCCGACGGCTTCGAGCTGCAGTTCGGCACCAACTACCTAGGTCACTTCGCGCTGGTGGCCCAGCTGTTCCCGCTGCTGAGCGCCGGTCGTGCCCGGGTGACCTCGCAGCTCAGCGTCGCCGCCAACCGCGGCAGCATCAACTGGACCGACCTGAACTGGGACCGCTCGTACGACGGCATGAAGGCGTACTCCCAGTCGAAGATCGCCTTCGGACTCTTCGCCCTCGAGCTCGACCGCCGCAGCCAGGCCGGCGACTGGGGCATCACCAGCAACCTCTCCCACCCCGGCGTCGCCCCGACCAACCTGCTCGCCGCCCGCCCCGAGGTCGGCCGCGCCCGCGAAACCCTCGGCCGCAAACTCATCGGCGCCCTGTCCGCGCGCGGCATCCTCCTCGGCACCGTCGAGTCCGCCGGCCTCCCTGCTCTGCACGCCGCCACCTCCCCCGAGGCCCGGGGCGCCCGCCTCTACGGCCCCAGCGGCCCCGGCCACCTCGGCGGCCCACCCGCCGAGCAGAAGCTCTACTCCCCTCTCCGCAACCCCGAGGAAGCCCACCGCGTCTGGCAGGTCTCCGAAGAACTCACGAAGCTGTCGCTCCCGGTCTGAAAACCAGGTTGAAGTTGACGTAACGGCAACCTCTACCGTCGGTGAAGTCAGTCGATGGGAGGACGGAGATGACCTGGTCGATCGCCGAGGTCGCGAAGGCTTCGGGAGTGACCGCGCGGACGTTGCGGCACTACCACGCGATCGGCCTGCTCGAGCCGGTCCGGACGGCGCCCGACGGGCGCCGGTACTACGGTGATCAGGAGCTGCTGAAGCTGCAGCAGATCCTGCTGCTGCGGGACCTCGGACTCGGCCTCGACGTCGTCGCCGAGGTGATCGCGCACCGCAGTCCGCGGGACACGATCGAGGTGCTCGGCAAGCACAAGGAGTGGCTGCTGCGTGAGCAGCTGCGGCTCGGGCGACTGGTCAGGACCGTCGAGTCGACCATCGAGAACATCGAGAACGGAGGAGAGATGGCACCCGACAAGGTGTTCGAGGGATTCGAGCACAACCCGTACGAGGCGGAGGCGCGCGAGCGCTGGGGCGACGAGGTCGTCGACGCCGGTTACCGCAAGATGCAGTCCTGGTCCACGGCCGACGCCGAGAAGGCGAAGACCGGGTACGTCCGGGTTCACGAGCGGCTCGCCGTACTGAAGGCCGAGGGCGCCGACGTGTCCGACCAGCGCGTGCAGGACGTCGTGCAGCTGCACTTCGAGGTGACCAGCCTGTTCTGGACGCCGACGGCCGAGGCCTACCGCGGACTCGCGCAGCTGTACGTCGACGACGAACGGTTCCGCCGCAATATCGGTTCCGGTGACGACTCGCTGGTCGAGTACCTACGGGACGCGATGGACGTCTACGCCGAAGCCAACCTGTAAATAGGTTCCCGGGGCCCCGGGGATAGGGTGACGGCGTGGTCGAGCCGCAACGTATCGAGCTGACCGAGGCGCAGACCTCGCAGGCCAGCAAGACCTACTGGGACTCGGCCGCGACCGAGTATCTCGAGGAGCACGGCGCCTTTCTCGGCGACGACCGGTTCGTCTGGTGTCCCGAGGGCGTCGACGAGGCCGATGCCCAGCTCCTCGGCAGCGTCCGCGGCAAGCGCGTGCTCGAGATCGGCTGCGGTGCCGCGCAGTGCGCCCGCTGGCTGACCAAGCAAGGCGCGCGGGCCGTTGCCTTCGACATCTCCTTCGAGCAGCTCGAGGTTGCCAAGGCACTCGACCGCAAGACCGGTACGCCGGTCCGCACGGTCGCCGCCGACGCGACCGCGATCCCGTTCGCCGACAGCACCTTCGACGTCGCCTGCTCGGCCTTCGGCGCGTTGCCGTTCGTCGCCGACGCCGAGGCCGCCCTGCGCGAGATCGCACGCACGCTCAAACCCCAAGGCCTGCTGGTCTTCTCGGTCACCCACCCGATCCGCTGGAGCATGCCGGACGACCCGACCCCGGCCGGCCTGCGGATCACCCAGTCGTACTTCGACCGCACGCCGTACGTCGAGGTCGACGAGCACGGCGTCGCGATCTACGCCGAGCACCACCGGACCACCGGCGACTGGATCCGCGCGCTCACCGGCGCCGGCTTCGTCGTCGACGACCTGCTCGAACCGGAGTGGCCGGCCGGCCACGACCAGGTCTGGGGCGGCTGGGGACCAGAGCGCGGCCGCCTGGTCCCCGGCACCGCGATCTGGTCCGCCCACAAGGCCGGCACCAAGCCCTAGCGGGACAACCCCTAGGCCGCCCGGCGAGCCTTCGGCCGCAGCGACAGGAACCCGGCCAGCCCGAGCAGCAGCAGGCCCAGGATCAGCGACAGTAGCGGCACCCAGAAGCCGATCAGGTTCAGCTGCGACGCCTTCTCGGCGTACCCGCCCTCGGCCTTGCCGTCGACCGTCGCACCCTCGACGTTCTTCTTCACCGTCGCGTCGTCGTACCCGATCGTGGCGTCGGTCGCGGTGATCTTGACCTCGCCGTTGTAGTCGATCGTCGCGAGCTGCTTCTCCTCGCCCTTGATGATCGCGCCGGTGACCGGCTCGATCCACAGCGTTCGGGTGTTCTGGTAGCTGCGGTCGACGACGACCGACGGCTGGCCCTTCTCACCGATCAGCGCGCCCGGCACCTTCAGCTTGGCCGCCTGCGGCACCTCGGACTTCGGGATCTCCTGGACGAACTTGTAGACCTTCAGCCCGAGCAGCTCGGTCTCGCCCTTGAACTCGATCGGGAACGCCTGGCGCAGCGTGCTGTCCCAGAACTTGTACGTCTTCTTCTCGGTGCCGAACGGGAACTTCAGCACCAGCCCCTGGTGACCGTCCTTGAAGACCTGGTCGCCCGGCCGCTTGCGGTCCTCGGTCTTCAGCGTCGTGGTGATGTACTCGCCGCTGTTGTCCGTGGCCTTGTCCGGGTCCCAGGCGATCGCCTCGCCGGTGTGCGCGTCCAGCACCACCCGCTCCTGCACGAAGCTCAGCGGCGCCTTGTCGTCGCGCTTGGCGTCGTCCTCGCTCGGGAACGCGTACGCCGGGTCGTCGTCGGTGACCACCGCGGTGTCGAACACGACCACCTCGCGGTTCAGCGCCTGGCCGATCTTCTCGGCCGCGACCACGTCACCGCGCACGGTCCGGGTCGACGTCAGCGGCAGCTGGGTCTCCTTCTGCGTCGCGACCACGAACACCGTGCCGTCCTGCGTCGTCGTCGACGTGGTGTGCGCGACCTGGTCCGGCGGCGCCACCGCGAGCGTCGGGTAGGCGTAGAACCTGGCCATCACGGCCACCCCGACGAAGAAGATCCCCAGTGCCAGCAGCACGATCCGACTGCGATTCCCCACAACAACCCCTCCCGGTCTGTCCGCGGGACGCTACCAGCGAGTAGCGTTCTTGAACAGAGGCAGTTCGAGGTCGTCCCTGGCTGACATATAGTCCGGCCCCATGAGGGGGATCCAAGGCATGCTCGTACGCCGTCGCACCGGGCCCGAACCGGCCGTTCGGCGCGCGTCGGCGAGCCACTGGTCCGCGCCCGATCCGGCCGTACTGCGGGCACTCGTCATCGGCGTCGCGGTCGTCCAGTCGGTGGTGCTCGGCCTGCTCGCGCGCCGCGGCTCCTGGCTGAGCGACGACGTCGAGTTCCTGGTCCAGGGCGGCGAGGGCTTCGCGCCGCGCGAGCTGCTGACCCCGGTGAACGATCACATCGCGCCGGGCCTGCGCTTCGTCTACGCAACCTTCGCCGAGCTCGCGCCGCTGAACTGGGACTTCACCGTCGTCTGCCGGGTTCTCCTGCAGGCGTTGGCGATCACGCTGCTCGGCCTGCTCCTGCTGCGGCTGCTCGGCGCGAGCTGGTGGGTCCTGACCGGCACGGTCCTCTACGCGCTGACCTCGCTCAGCATGCCGTCGTTCATGTCCCTGTCCAGCGGCGTCAACAACCTCCCGGCCCACGTCTTCGGCCTCCTCCTGCTGCACGCGACCGTCGACTGGTCCGCCGGCCACCGCCGCCGAGCCGTTGCCTACGGCCCCCTTTCCCTGCTGGTTTCCCTGGCCTGCTGGGAGAAATCGGGCCTGGTCCTCGTCACCGCGCTCGCCCTGGCGCTCTACCTGCGCGAGACTCCCCTGAAGCCCTGGTTGCGCCGGACCTGGCCGTACGCCGCCGCGCTGACCGTCCCGATCGTTGCCTTCGGCATCCTGTACGCCGCCAACGGCAGCCCCACGGCAGGCCGGTTCCCCAGCTTCGGCACCCTGGTCGAACTGGCCGGCAAGTCGTTCGCCGTACCGCTAGGCGCACTCGCCGGCGGCCCCTGGCACTGGAGCCCGATCTCCGGCGCCTTCGGCCTCGCGGACGCTCCCGGCCCCGTCGTGGTCCTCGGCGGGATCGTCGCGGCCGGCCTGCTCCTCACCGCATGGCGCCACGACCGCCGGGTCCTACTGCTCTGGGCCTCGGTCGGCATCTACACCCTGGTCACGCTGCTCCTGGTCTCCTACGGACGCTTCACGCTCTTCGGCGCCTCCTTCACCGTGCACTACCACTACTGGTCGGACCTGGCGATCCCCCTGACACTCGCGGTCGTGCTCACCGCCCGATGGATCCGCTTCCCCCCGCTGGTCGCCGCCGGCGCGATGATCACCTGGACGACGGCCGCCGTCGTCTCCCTGGCGAGCTTCGCGCAGTACTGGGACGACAACCCGTCCCGCCCGTACTTCGCGACGCTGCGCGCCGAGCTGGAGAACGCCGGTCCGGCGGTGAACCTCTGGGACACCCGCCTGCCGAACTCGTTGTCCGTCGCGCTGTCGGCCGATCCACGCGTCTCCCCCGTGCTCCGGACGGCCGGAATCCCCTTCCAGCTGCAGTCCTCGAGCAGTGAACCGCGGATGGTCGACGACGCCGGCCGGATCCGTCCGGCGCACCTCGGTGCGTGGGCGACCGCGGCCATCCCACCCAAGGGCAAGGGGCAGATCTGCTCGGTCTTCCTCCAGGGCGCGAGCACGGTGACGCTGCCGCTGAAGGCGACCACCGCCGAGCGCCCGACGGCCAACTGGTTCGTCAAGGTCGGCTACCTGAGCAGAGTGGAGCACACCGTCGCGATCGAGCTGGTCGGCACCGACGGCCGCTCCGTCGCCGTACCGGCCGCAGTACCCGCGGTGTGGCCCGCCGGACTGGCGAACAGGTATCTCGGTCCGACCCCGGTGACCGACCTGGCCGCGGTCCGGTTCCGGAGCACCGACCCGAAGAGCAACCTCTGCATCGGCAACGTCGAGATCGGCCTGCCCCGGGTGAGCGAATGACACAGGTGACTGCATGAGACGGACGCGTTTCCCCGCCCTGGACGGTCTGCGGGCCTTCGGAGCCCTCGCCGTGCTGACCACGCACGTCGGCTTCCACAGCGGCGACTCGCTGAACGGCCCCTTCGCCGGCCTGCTGGCGCGGCTCGACGTCGGAGTGGCGATCTTCTTCGCGATCTCCGGCTTCCTGCTCTACCGGCCGTACGTCGTCGCCTGGTTCGGCGAGACCGAGCCGCCGCTGACGCTCCCGTACCTGCGCAACCGGGCCCTGCGGATCCTGCCCGCGTTGTGGGTGGCCGTGATCCTCGCGGCCCTGCTGGTCCCCCGCCAGGACGGCATCACCTGGACGACGTACCTGCGGCACGCGTCGTTGAGCCAGATCTACGTCGGCTCTCCCGCCGCCGACGGACTCACCCAGATGTGGAGCCTGGCGACGGAGGGCGCGTTCTACCTCCTGCTGCCGTTCCTGGCTCGCCTGCTGATCAGCTACGAGCGCCCGACCCGCAAGGCGGTACGTCGCCGGCTCGCCGTGCTGACCTGTTTCACGCTGCTCGGCCCGGTCTGGATGGCTGCCGTCAACGCGACCGACCAGCCGATGGCCGGGCTCTGGCTGCCCGGTTACCTCGGCTGGTTCGCGGTGGGCATGGGCTTCGCGCTCTGGCAGGTCGCCCGGAGCAGCGGACGGCTCGGGCACTCCGCGCTCGACACGCTGTCCACGGTCCCCGGCACGATCTGGGCGGTCGCGGCCGTCCTGCTGGTGATCGCGTCGGGCCCGCTCGCCGGCCCGTACAACCTGACGTCGTCGAGCGCCGGCCAGGCGTTCGTGAAGAGCTTGCTCTACACCGCGATCGCCGCCTGTGTGGTGTTCCCGGCGATCACGCCGTCGCGGCGGACCGCCGCGATCCTCGGCGGCCGGATCGGGCACGTCGCCGGAGACATCTCGTTCGGTGTCTTCTGCTACCACCTGATCGTGCTGAGTCTGGTCGAGCAACTCTTCGACATCAAGCCCTTCGAGGGCCACTTCGCCCTGCTCTTCTGGCCGACGCTGGTCCTGTCGACCGCTGTCGCCGCCGCGAGCTACTACCTGATGGAGCGGCCGATCATGCGGCTCGGCCGGCGGGACCGGTCCTACGACGTTTCGCCGGTCGGCCTCGACAGCGCCGCCAACGCCACGGCCAGCAGTACGGATCCCTGGACGACTCCGGACGTCAGTCCCGCATCGCCGTCCGGCCAGGGCTGAGCCGCGGCGATCGCCGTACCGAGCAGGACCGCTACGACGACCGCACCGATCAGGGCGATCCTGCGACCGTCCAGGAACCAGGCCAACGCCGCAGCGACGACTGTGACGGCCAGTCCGATCCAGCCGGCCATGAAGACACCTGCCACCACCAGCAGGACGGAGGCCGGCCAGGCACCGAGCCGCTGGGCCTCACGCAGCCGGTGGCCGGAGTGGCGCGACCGGCGCCGCGAGAAGATCGCCAACCCGGCAACGAGGATCAGGGCGACCAGTCCGACGAGCAGACCGGCCCGGTAGTCGCGGTCGGGCGTGAAGCGCGCGGTGACCTGTTGCTCGGGCCCTGCCGGGAGCAGCCAGCCCTGCTGCCAGCCGCCGACCCGGATCGGGACCAGCTTGCGGCCGGTGCCGTCGTACGCCTCCCAGCCCGTGCTGAAGTTCTGCGCGACGGTCAGCACCGAGTCCTCGGTGGCCACCGGTGCCTCCAGCGTCAGCTCGGCCGGGCTGGGCCGCCAGACGTTGACGCCCTGCGCAGGCACGTTCTCCGGCGTCACCGCATCGGTCTTGGTCAGCGTCACCTCGACCGGTGTGAAGTCCTTGCTGGCGGCAACATCCAGAGTGTGGCGACCGGACTGCAGCGGTACGGACGGCTGCTGGCACAGCGTGTACTTCACCGGCCGCCGCTGCAGCACGTCCAGCATCGTCGCGGTCACCTTGGTCGCCGCGGGTACGCCGTCGACCTGGACCGTCGGACCGAACCCGCACACCGCGCCGGTGACCGCCTTGGGGTCGATCGCCTTGCGCAGGTCGTTGGCGCCGAGGATGCGCAGCTCGGCCACGCCGACCGGCAGACGGCGGGACAGACCGGTCGCGGAGTCGACGTCGACCACGTCCTGCGTCCCGGTGAAGGCCAGCGCGACGGTGCGGACGGACTTGAACCGATCGGGGAACGTCACGAACCCTTCCGGAGTCACCGGCAGCGTCGTCGCCCGACCGCCGTCGAAGCGGACCTCCACCTCGGTCGGCCGGGCTGCGGCCAGGTACGGGTCGCTCAGGAACTGCATGCCCTGCAACTTCCGGTACCCCGGCAACTTCAAGGTCAGCGTCGGGCGCTCGTCTTCCGGTGCCGCCACCCAGCCGGTGCCGAGGTCCTGGTCGACCACTGCACCAGGCCGGCCCTCGGGCGCGGCTACTGCTCGCGAGGAGGCCGACGCGGTGATCCCGCCCGGTACCTCCAGCAGTCGCTCCAGCGACGCGCCGTCCCGCGGCAACGCCGTCCCCTGCAGCTTGTACGACGCGGCGCCGGGCAGGTCGACGCTGCGGTAGAGACCAGTCGCCTCTTCCGAGTCCTTCGCGACGCTCTGCCGGCAGAGCGGACGGACACCGGCGTGCAGACAGGCCGAGCGGCCGGCCTGCTCGGTGCGGAAGACCAGTGCGTCCGGCTGCTTGCCCAGACCGCCCGGTACCTCGAGCCGACTGACCGGTGTCAGTCCGGGCAGCATCACCTCGGCGATGGCGACGCCGTTCGGGTTCTTGCCGTCGGTCACGCCGACACTGAGCCGCAGCCGCTGGGTGAAGCCGTCCGGGGCGGGGACCGGCTGCGGCTTGCCCGTGCCCTCGATCACGCTGGTCAGCGAGCCGGCATCCGTGTCCACCGTCAGGGTGCGGACCGGGTCGGTCGTCGGTGCCTGCAGTGAGAACTGGATCTTCAGGTCGGACACCTTGCGCGGCGCGGTGAAGTTCAGCTCGAGCCACTCGCCGCTGCTCTTCCCGAACGTGCCGGAGATCCAGCGGGTCGACGGGTCGCCGTCCACGGCCGCGAACGGTCCGTTGCCCGGTCCGGTGCGCAGGGTCGCGTCGGCATCGGCCGCTGACGACGAGGCGCGGACGTCGGCCACTCCGCCCGCCCACACGCGAGTGGTCGGCGGCGAGGGCGGGTCGAGCAGGTAGTCGAGCGTGCGGCGGCCCATCCGGCCGGGGTCGCTCGCGGTCATCACCGGCGAGTAGTTGTCGGCCGGGCGCCCGACGGACACCTCCCGCCGTTGCAGGCCGTCGGTCTGGACCAGCGGCAGGTCGAGGCCGTTGGCGTCCGTGCTGAGCACAGCCTCGCGGTTGCCGCCCAGTGCGGTGAGCACCGACGGCACGTCCTCGGAGCCGCCGCGCACAGCGACCAACTGGGACTGCGGGACCAGCCGGGCCGGCCTGACCTCGTCGCCGACGTCGTAGATCTCCACGCTGGGGTAGGGCAGCCGGGTCCGCTCGTCCAAGGTCAGGGTGGGCGACTCGATCGAACTGCCGGTCGCCGGTCCGAAGTACGCCGCTCGTGCGATGCCCGCCTCGGCCAGGCTCTCGTGCACGGCGACCGTCGGGCTCACCTGCGCGTCGTACCGGAGGTCGTTGCGGACGACGACATACCGGACCCCCGCTCGAGCTAGTGCTTGCTGCAGGGTCCGGTCGCCGACGCCGGAGCCCAGTCGGCGTTCCACCTCGTCCAGCCAGCGCGTCGTACCGGCTGATCCGAGCGGTACGGCGTCGCGCACCGCCATCGGCCGCTTCAGCAACGCCTGGAACGGCTCATCCTTCGTGGAGCCCCAGGTGAAGTCCGCGAACGACGCGGCCGGTACGACGAGTACGCTGCCGCTGGTCTGCTGGCTGTCGAGCCAGGACGCGGCCTCATGCCAGTGTGCGGGGATCGCTTCGTAGCTCTCGTCTCTGGGTAGCTGAGCGAAGATGGCCGGGGTCGCCACCGACAGGACCAAGCAGGCGGCGAGTGCAGGCACGAGACGTCGCTGCACGCCGCGGGCCGTCGCCCAGCTGGTCAGCCGGGTCAGTGCGTGAGCTGCAGCGAGCGCCAGCGGCAGCCGTACGACCAGCTCGAACTTGTGGGTGTTGCGCAGTGCTGCGAGCGGTCCGTCGAGCAGGTCCTGCACCTGGCCGGACAGGGGTGAGCTGTGATGGCCCAGCGTCAGCAGGAGCAGGCCGACGACGACCGAGAGCTGCAGGAAGCCTCTGTTCCTCAGCGAGCCCATCGCGAGGCCTGCCAGGCCCAGCAGGGCAACGGCCGCGGTCGTCATGATCAGCGCCGGCTGCGTGACGAACAGCCAACCGGCCGGCCAGCTCGGCCCGCCGCCGGTGGCCAGGAAGTTCAGCCACTGCGAGGTCCCGCGGAACGACTCGAAGATGCTCGCGCTGCTGGTCGTGGTCGCCGCGTTCTCGATCCAGTCCAGGAACGGCGGGCTGTACTGGCCGAGCAGCAGCAACGGGACCAGCCACCAGAACGACACCGCGACGATGCAGCCGAACCAGCCGGCCGCCAGCTTCAGGGTCGACCGGTCCAGCCGGCGCGTCAGCAGCCACAGCGCGGGCAGCACCAGCGTCGCGCCGGTCGCGACCGCGTTCACTCCCCCGACCAGTCCGAACGCCACGGCCGACCAGCCGACCCGCCACCATCCGGAGCGGGCTCTCGGCGTCACCAGCGGCAGCAAGACCCAGGGGGCCATTGCGAGCGGCCAGACCTCGATCGAGGTGATCGCCACCTCGCCGAGCATCCGTGGGCTCAGCGCGTAGAGCAGCGCGACGGTGAAGCGGGCCCAGGGTGCGCCGTACCCGAGTGCTCCGGCGAGCTTCCAGACACCGAGGAACGCCGTACAGAGGACCACTGCCCACCACGCGCGCTGGATGGCCCAGGACGGAACGTTCACCAGGTCCAGTAGCCAGTGGAACGGGCCCATCGGTAGCAGGTAGCCGTACGCCTGGTTCTGCAGCTGGCCGAAGGCGCCCTGCGGATCCCACAGGTGCAGTGCCCGGACCAGGAAGGCACCCGGGTTGGCGGTGAGGTCCAGCTTGGTGTCCGGCACGATCTTGCCCGGCGCCTGGTGGAACGACAGCGCGATCAGCAGCAGGCAGCCCAGGACGAGACGTGCTCGCCAGACCACCTGCTCCGGGCTGCCTGCCTTCAGCCGCTTGAGTGGTCCTCGCAGTAGCCCGCTCATCGGCGCCGAAGCACCAGGACGAGGTTCCAGGTCACGACCTCACGCACCCCAGGCAAAGCCAGTACGCCGTACGCCCAGCGCGGGTGATACCTCGGCACGGTCGCCACCAGCTCGGCGTCCCCGCACTGCCGGGCCCAGCGGAGTCCGCCGGCCACGGTGATCGGGAAGAGGGACTCGCCGAACCTGTTCTTCGGCGGGTGGCCCTTCTGCTTCTCGTACCGGCGGGCGGCCCGGTCCCCACCGAGGTAGTGCCAGGGCGCGGTCTCGTGGCCGCCGTGCGGACCCCACCAGCCGGTGTAGGACAGGAAGACCGTGCCACCCGGCTTGGTGACCCGGACCATCTCGTCCGCCATCAGCCACGGGTCCGGCACGTGCTCCAGGACGTTCGAGGAGAAGCAGATGTCGACCTGCTGGTCGCCGACCGGCAGAGCCATCCCGCTGCCGAGCACTGTGCCCGGTGAGGGCTCGCCGCGGCCGCTGAGCTCACCCAGGTCCGAGTCGACCGCGTAGTAGCGGGCCCCGGCGGCCCGGAACGCGTCGGCGAAGTAGCCGGGACCGCCACCCACGTCGAGCATCCGCGCCCCGCGCAGATCGGCGTACGCCGAGAGCTGGCCGACCGAGTCCGCGGCGAGCGTTCCGTAGAAGGTGTCCGGGTCGCTCTGCTCGACCCCGAAGGCCCGGAACAACCGCAGCGCGCGGCGAACGTCCGGCGTCCACCCGGCGGTGGTCACGGAGTCCGGAATCGATGCGCGCACAGGCGGGACGATAACCGATCTCGCGACCTCTGGCGGACATCGTTACTGCCTGGTAACCTCGCGCCCCATTACCCGGGGGTAGCTTCGTCGAGGGTGGGGGTTGTGGAGTGCGTGCTCAGAGCGTGCTGTTGCTGAACTGGCGGGACACCACGAATCCGGAGGGTGGTGGCTCCGAACGCTACGTGGAGGAAGTCGCGAGAGGCCTTGCAGCGCTGGGCTGGCGGGTCACCGTGCTGTGCGCGGCCTACCCGGGCAGCCCGCGCGAGGCCAGGCGGTACGACGTCCGGTACGTCTACCGGGGCAGCAAGGTGACCGTGTACCTGCGCGGCCTGCTGCACACCGTGCTGCGCCGGCCGGACCGCGTGGTGGACGTGCAGAACGGACTGCCATTCTTTACCCGCCTCGTACGTCGTACCGGGGTGGTCGTGCTGGTCCACCACGTCCACGAGGAGCAGTGGCAGGTGGTGTACCCGGGACGGCGCGGCCGCTTCGGGTGGTGGCTCGAGTCGCGGGTCGCGCCGAGGCTCTACCGGGACTGCCGCTACGTCACGGTGTCCTCGGCCTCCCGGGACGAACTGGTTGCCCTGGGCGTCGATCAGCAGCGGGTCGACGTCGTGCACAACGGCACCGACCCCGCACCGGCGCGACAGGTCGCGCAGTCCGCCGTACCGACGGTGGTGTGCGTCGGGCGGATCGTGCCGCACAAGCAGGTCGAGCACGCGGTCGACGCCATCGCCGCGGCGCGTGCGGTGCTGCCCGACGCGCGGCTCGTGGTCGTGGGCTCCGGCTGGTGGGAGGAGTCGCTGCGCGAGTACGTCGCTTCGCTGGGGCTGCAGGACGCGGTGGAGTTCCGGGGGCACGTGAGCGAGGACGACAAGCACGCGGCGTACGACGAAGCGTGGGTGCAGGCCCTGCCGAGCCTGAAGGAAGGCTGGGGGCTGGTGGTCGGCGAGGCAGCCGGCCACGGCGTACCGACTGTTGCCTATCGCAGTGCGGGCGGGCCGACCGAGTCGGTGCAGGACGGGGTGTCAGGAGTGCTGGTGGACGACCCCGCGGAGTTCAGCGCGACGATCACCGCGCTGCTGCTGGACGAGAGCCGGCGACGGGCCCTGGCGGCCGGTGCGCTGGCCAGTGCGGGCAACTACACCTGGTCGGCCACGGCGACCGCGTTCGACCGGGTCCTGACCGGCCGGCCGGCCCTCGAGCAGCAGAGGTCCTACTTGTTCCCGTAGGCGACGATCGGCACGTCGGCCTGGCCCTGAGCTGCCTCCGGGCCGGGCTTGGCCGGGTCTTCCCGCACGGACTGGACGACCCCGATGACCGCGGCCGACGCGATCCCCGCCCCCGCGAGCACCGCGATGACAGCACCGATCAAAGCTCCCATGAAACGTGTCCCCTCCTCGAAGTAAACCGAAGAGTAACAACGAGCCGCCCCGGCGGCTAGAGCTTGGATCGGACGCGTTGCACGACCGGTGCCGCGCTCAGCAGAGCGACCACCAGTACGGCGCCCGCCGCGATCCAGGCGGCGGCGATCACGACGACCCGCCAGGCCGGGAGGTGCTGCTCCTTGGGCGTCCCGTCGAGGCGGTACACGCTGACCGTCGGACCGCTGAACTCCTCGGTCAGCCGCGGGATCAGCTGACGCGGCTGCGGCCCGCCGGCCTCCCGGTCCACGACGATCCAGCCGATCCCCTGCCGCAGCAGCTCCGGCGACGGATCGGCGCCGGTCCGTACAGCGGTGCGCAGCGCCTCCGCGACCGCCGCGGCCCGCGGGTCCTCGCCGTCCAGCCGGTTGCCGCCGACGATCAGCTCGTCCGGGACCACCGCGCCCCTGTCGAAGTACCGAGGCATCGGGTCGAGCACCGGGCGGCGAGCGTTCCAGCTCGGTGCCCGGTAGGTCTCGAACGGCCAGGGCATCAGGTCACCGGTCTGCGAGTCCGACCCGATCACCAGACGTGCCTGCTCCCAGTCGGCCGGGTACTGCGACGTGTGGAAGCCTCCGCCGACCAGCTGCGGCAGTGCGGCCAGTGGCATCAGCGCAGCGGTCGCACCGACCAGCCAGGTCAGTGGCGCGGCCTTCAGCAGGGCGGCAATCGCAGCACCGAAGCCGATCGCCTCCAGCAGGACCAGTGGACCCAGGTACCGCTGGCCGTCCCGGAACAGTCCTGCGCCTGGCACATGAGCCACCACCCACGAGAACGGCTCGGCCGCGACAACACCGGCCATCGCGATCACCAGGACGACGCCCGCCGCCACGACCAGACTCGCCGCCAGTCGTTCCAGCCGGCACCACAGAACAACACCGACGCAGGCGATCAGGAGCATGACGAAGGCCACCACGACAGGGACCAGGTCACCGCGGCGCGAGGGCACCACGTTGGCGTTCCACACCCCGCCGAGCGTGAGCACAGTCGGAAGCACTCCCCCGTAGCCCTCGTCGCGGGCTGCGAAGGCGGGGACGGACGCCGGGTCGGTCGTGGCGGCCGACGTACGGGCCAGGCCTGCGACGATCCACGGCAGGTTGAGCAGGACGGCTCCGACGAGTGGGCCGGGTCTGCTGCCGCGCGGCCAGAGCAGGATGAGCCCGGCGACGAGTAGACCAACGATGCCGCCGGAGGCCGTCAGCGCGCAGAGCGCAGAGGCCAGCAGGAAGCCGACCCACCCCTCACCCCGGCGGAGGCGCAAAGCCGACCGGACCAGCCACGGAAGGGCGGCGTACCCGAGAAGAAGGGCCCAGGCGCCGAGGCGGAAGCGCTCGGCGACGAACGGGTTCCAAACGTAGAGCGTCGCGGCGGCCGCGCCGGCCAGTGGTCCACCCAGCCGCAGCTCGCGCCAGAGCGCTGTCAGGCCGAGCCCGGCCAGCAGCGGCACGGCGACCAGGACCACTTTGTTGAGCACCTGGCCGCCACCCAGCTCGTCGAGCAGCGCGACCACGACGTCGGAAGGAACCGCGCGCGGTAAGGCAGTTGTGACACCGAAGAGGTCACGCCGTAGCGTGAGGTCCGGCACGAACACCAGGTCGTAGCCGACCACGAACCCCGGAGCGAGCAGCGGAGCGGTGATCAGCACAGTGAGCAGCACCGGCCAGGCCCACGGCATCAGCCGGGCCACCCGGTTGGGTCCCCCCTCCACGACCGCCTCCTCGCAGTACTGTTCCAGCGCAACCTACAACCGACCCACCACCAGCAGAACAGAAGCCGGATGACCTCAGACACGACTCCCGATCAGCAGCCGGCCGCACCGAAGCTGGCGTTCCTCCGCAGCGCCACGGTGGTCGCCGTCGGTATGGCCATCATGAACGTGGCCGCCTACGGTTTCACCTTGATTGCGGTCCACCGGCTGATTCCGGAGCAGTTCGGCGCCGTCACCGCCCTGCTGGGACTGCTGCTGATCGGCAACGTCGCCTCCCTGGGACTGCAGGCGTCCGGCGCCCGCCGGATCGCCACCCACACCGGTCCGGGCGAGGCCGCGCTGGCCGACAGCATGCTGAAGGCCGGCCGCCGGGCCGCGGTGGGGCTGACGGCGGTCTGCCTGGTCGCGACGCCGCTGATCATGTGGCTGCTTCATATCGACTCGATCATCGCCGCTGTGATGGTCGCACCGACACTGGGTTTTCTGACCGTGATGGGCTCGCAGCTGGGCGTGCTCCAGGGCGGCAAGAACTGGACCGAGCTGGCGGCCGTCTACACGTCGACCGGAGTGGGCCGGTTGCTGTTCGGGGGCGGCGCGCTGCTCGTCCACCCGAGCGTGCCGTCCGCGATGATCGGCCTGGCGCTCGGCGCCGCCGTACCGGCGCTGCTCGGGACGTTCCTGCTGCGGGGGTCGACCGGCGGGAGCATCCAGCAGGTCAAGGAGGTGCTGCGCGAGACCGTGCACGGCACCCACACGCTGCTCGCGTTCTTCGTCATCGCCAACGCCGACGTGCTGCTGGCGCGCGGCCTGCTCGACTCCAAGGACAGCGGGTACTACGCGGCCGGCGTGATCGTGGCGAAGGCCTGCCTGTTCCTGCCGCAGTTCGTGATCGTGATCGTGTTCCCGTCGCTGGCCACGAGTCCGGGTGACACGCAGCGCCTGCGCCGCGCGATCCAGGCCGTCGCCGCGCTCGGGGTGTGCACCGTGCTCGGTGCGCTCGTGCTGCCCGACCTCGTGGTCAAGATCGTCGGCGGCGCCGACTACGCGCCGGTCGGCCCGATCGCCTGGCTGTTCGCCCTGGCCGGTTCGTCGTACGCCGTGCTGCAGCTGGTCGTGTACGCCGCGATCGCGCAGCAGGAGAAGCGCGCCGCCCTGCTGATCTGGATCGGCCTGGCCGGCCTCGCGATCGCCACGCTGATCATCCTCGGCGCCGACATCGCCACCGGCATGACCGGCGTCAAGGTCCTCGTCGCGATGACCAGCGCCTGCGCCATCGCCCTCTCGGTCGCGTTGGCTTCGGGCCTCCACCGGCAGTCGGCCGCCCAGCCTGAATGAAGATCTGCGTCCTCACGGTCAACCACGGCACGACGCCGTACGCCGAACTGCTGCTGGCGTCGCTGCTGCACCATCATCCTGACCGTGAGGACGTACGGGTCGTCGTCCTCGACAACGCTTCCACCGACCTCGACCGGCTCGCCCGCTTCCCGTCGGTCGAGGTCGTGCAGACGGGCTACACGACCGACCACACGCTCACCACCCACGGCGAGATCCTGCGCGCCGCGGTCCTGGCCCGGCCGGAGTACGACGCCTACCTGTTCGTGGACTGCGACGTGTGCTTTGTTGCCGACGGCACCATTGAGGCGTTGGCGGCCGAGCTGACCGCCGACCCGGACTGCTTCGCCGTGCAGGCCCGGTGGATCACTCATCAGGGCGAGGAGCTCCAGCCCACCGACAACGCGGCGCCCGTCGCGTACGTCCGCGAGTCGATCCGCAACAGCCCGGACGCGGCCTGGCCGGATCCGATCGAGTACTCGTTGGAGATCCAGCTCAACGAGCGGGTTCATCCGTTCTGCGCGCTGATCCGCAACGACGACGCCTTCCGTCGTACGGTCGAGCACGTCGGCCTCTCCCCCGCCGCCGTGCAGGCCGAGCGTGGCGGCAAGTGGTGGGACACGCTCGGCCTGCTCACGCAGGTGATGAAGACGCACGGCAGGCACTGGACGCTGTCGGAGCAAGGCGTCGTCCACTTCGGCAACGTCAGTTGGAGCGCCGACTGGGCGGCCGAGAAGGCGGCCGCCCGGGACCGGTTGCTGGCTGCCTACTCACCAGAGGCTGGACTTGGCGAAGCGGCGCGCGAGGGTGTTGGCGAGGACCAGCAGGACCAGACCGACGAGTGAGCGGAACAGCCCGATCGCGGCCGCGTAGCTGAACTGCGGGATCTGGGAGACGAAGCCCAGCTTGTAGACGTAGGTGTCGATCACCTCCGAGGTCTGCAGGTTCAGCGGGTTCTGCAGCAGCAGGACCTTCTCGAAGCCGACCGACATGATCGAACCGATGTTCAGGATCAGCAGGATCACCGCGACGGGACGGATCGCCGGCAGGTCGACGTGCCAGACCCGCCGCAACCGCGAGGCGCCGTCGACGATCGCGGCCTCGTGCTGCTCGGGCGAGACCGACGTCAGCGCGGCCAGGTAGATGATCGCCGAGAAGCCCATCGTCTGCCACGCGGCCGACCACACGTACAGGTGCCGGAACCAGTCCGGATTCGACAGCACCTCGACCGGCCCGATGCCGAACAGCCCGAGGAACTGGTTCACCACACCGGTGTTCGGGTCGACCAGCACGACGATCAGCCCGACCACCACGACGGTGGAGATGAAGTGCGGCGCGTACGTGATCATCTGCACCGACCGCCGGTACCAGCGCCTCCGCGCGAGATTGAGGCCGAGGGCAAGGATGATCGGCAGCGGGAAGGTGACCAGCAGCTCGTACCCGTGCAGCACCAGCGTGTTCTTGATCAGCCGCCAGAACTGGTACGACTCCGCGAACCGCTCGAAGTGCTTGAACCCGACCCAGCGGCTGCCGAGGATGCCGTCGATGACGTTGTAGTCCTTGAACGCGATGATCGCGCCGTACATCGGCCAGTAGGCGAAGATGCCCAGCCAGATCAGCGGCACCGCGAGCATCAGGTACAGCTGCCAGTTCTTCCTCATCCGCGCGCCGAGGGTCTGCGCGTGCTTGCGCCGGGGCAGCGGTGCGGGCGTGGGCGCGACCTGTGGCCGCTCGATGGTTTCGGTGGCCATGGCGTTATCCCTTCAGCGAGCCGACCATGGCCCCCTTGACGAAGTGCTTCTGCACAAAGGGGTAGACCAGCAGGGGTGGGATGGTGGCGATCACGATCAGCGAGAACTTCAGCTGCTCCTGCAGCTCCTTCATCCGCAGCAGCTCGGCGACGTCACGGACCTGCGACGGATCGACGTTGCTCTGGACCAGGATCTGCCGCAGTACCAGCTGCAGCGGGAACAGGTGCTCGCTGGTCAGGTAGATCAGCGCGTTGAACCACGAGTTCCACTGCGCGACGGCGTAGAAGAGCAGGTTCACCGCGATGATCGGCTTGCTCAGCGGCAGCACCACCCGCCAGAAGAACCCGATGTCGCTGCAGCCGTCGACCCGCGCCGACTCGTGCAGCTCCTCGGGAATCGTGGTCTGGAAGTAGGTCCGGGTGATGATCACGTTCCAGACCGCCATCGCGGTCGGCAGGATCATCGCCCAGCGGGTGTCCAGCAGGCCGGTCCGGTCGACCACCAGGTAGTTCGGGATCAGCCCGCCGTTGAACATCATCGTGAACAGGAACAGCCCGAGGATCAGCCCCTTGCCCGGCAGGTCGCGGCGGGACAGCGGGTACGCCGCCAGCAGCGTCAGCACGGTCGCCAGCAACGCGCCGCCGATCGCGTAGACCACCGAGTTGCCGAAACCGCGGACGATCCCGTCGTAGTCGAAGATCGACCGGAACGACTCCAGGCTGAGCCCGACCGGCCACAGCCAGACCTCGCCGGACTGGACGTTCTTCGGCTCGCTGAACGCGGCGCTCAGCACGTAGACCAGCGGGTAGAGGACCGCGAGCGAGAACAGCCCGAGCGCGGTGTAGTTGCAGATCAGCACGATCCGGTCGGAGCGGGTCTCCTTGACCGCGGCCGGCAGGTAGTCGTCGGACTCGCGCTCCGGTGCGGACTGGGTCGTCGTCATGCCCTCACCCCTGGAAGCTCTCGTAGGCGGCCTGCTGGATGTCGAGGTACGGCCGTAGCCCGATCTTGTCGAGCCGGCCCAGGTAGTCGTTCCACTGCCCGTCGTCGGCCGGGTCGGCCTTGCCGGTGACGAAGCGGGCCATCGTCTGCACCACCTCACCGCTCAGGTCGAGCAGCAGTGACGCGTCGAGCGCCGCCTGGTCACCTTCCAGCGCGACCGGCGGGAACTGCTGCTCGATCGGTTCGGCGTACGGGAAGTAGCGGTCGCGGGTCTGCTCGTACAGCGGCTTCTCGAACGTCGGTTTGGTCGGGTCGACCCGCTCGGACAGCCGGAAGTCGCCGGAGCGGTAGTTGGGGTTGCGCTGCGCCCAGGTGTCCTTGGTCTTGTCCGGCGCCCACGTCCCGGAGATGCCGAACAGCGCCTGCTGGCCGCTGATCGCCTTGTCGCCGCGCTTGGCGAAACTCCAGCTGCCGGGCCCGGCGTACGCGGCCATCATCACCTCGAGGTCGAGCTGGAAGTCGGCCCACTTCACCAGCAGGTCCGGCCGCCGGCACCTGCGGGTGATCACCAGCCGCGGGTCGAAGCCGGTGTAGTGGTCCCAGTTGGCGACCCGGAAACCGTCCGGGCCCGTCAGCGGCGGCAGGGCTTCGTAGTCGTGCCAGCGCGCGTTCGGGTCCTCCACGTCGACGTCCATCGCGCTGCCCCAGTAGTTGCCCTGGAACACGCCGAGCAGGGAGCCGTCCTTGTTGTTCCCGGCGCGCTGCAACTGCTCGGCGGTCATGCTGAACGCGTCGCGGTTCAGCAGGCCTTCGCCGTACAGGGTTCTGAGGTACTTGAGTCCTTCGCGCCAGCCGTCCTGCGAGTACGCCGCCTTGACCTTGCCGCCGTCGACCACCAGCCACGGCGAGGTCGGGTTGAAGAGGAAGGAGTTCATCACGAACTTGTCGACGGTGACCTGGTTGGTGCCGTCCTCCTTGTAGCCGACGAACGGCAGGGTCCGGCCACCGCCGGCCGGGTCGGCCTTCTTGAACGCCCGGAGGACCTCGCGGAACTCGTCGGTGGTCTTCGGTATCGCCAGCCCGACCTGCCGGAGCCAGCGGGTGTTGATCCAGGTCCGCGACTTGCCGGCCCGGCAGTGGTAGCAGTCGTTGAAAGACGGGTAGACGTAGACGTTGCCGTCCGGGGACGTCGACAGCTTCTTGGCCAGCGGGTAGTCGTGGAACATCTGCTGGAGGTTCGGGGCGTACTTGTCCGTGTACGCCGTCTGGTCGACGAACAGGTTCTGCGCGCCGTACAGGTAGAGCTGCGACGGACTGAACTTCACGCCCATGAACGCGTCCGGGATGTCGCCGGCCGCGATCATCGCGTTGACCTTGATCGTCACGTCCTCGTCCGCGCCGGCGACCTGGCGGAACTCGATCGTGATGCCGGTGCGCTGCTCGAGCCACTTGGTGAACTTGTTCTTGGCCCAGTCGCCGACGGTCAGGTCCTGCGGGACCACGACGACGAACTTCGTCGGCTCGGTGACGATCGGCCCGAGCTTGCGGGCCACCGGCCCGACGTACCCGTCCGGGTACACGATGCCGCCGGTCTTCGGCCCGGGCGTGACCGGCGGAGCCGCGAGACTCTCCGGACTCGCCCCGACCGCCTCGTCCGGACCGCAGCCGCTGAGCAGACCGCTGGTGGCCGCCGCGGTCAGCCCCATCGCGCCCGCGACGAAACTGCGCCGCCGGACGGCACCTGTCCTCACTGCTGGTTGCACGCTGCCTCCCAGTCGAAGCCACCGAGGCTTCATGAGATATCCGATAGGATCCAGGATCTTTTGGCAGGTGAGGATGGCACAGATCGCTGGGCCCCGAAAGGGGTCGGTGTCACCGTCCGTGGAATCGTCGTGAACCGTCGGTGATTTCCAATGAAACGTTCACCACATGCCCTGAACCGTTTCACTTTCTTGCATCAAGTAACCCCGCCCTGGCTAGGGTCGAACCATGACGACGCCGAAGTTCATCCTCGCCCTGCGCGAGAAGATCGGTCACGATCTGTTGTGGATGCCCGGAATCACCGCGGTCGTCCTCGACGACACCGACCGCCTTCTTCTCGTACGCCGCGCCGACAACGGCCGCTGGAGCCTCCCCGCCGGCATCCTCGAACCCGGCGAACAACCCGCCGAGGCGATCGTCCGCGAGATCCACGAGGAAACCGCCGTGACGACGGTCGTCGACCGCCTGGTCCGCGTCGAGTCCCTGCCCCCGTCCGCCTACCCCAACGGCGACCAGGTCCAGTACCTCGACCTCTGCTTCCGCTGCCACCCCACGGCAGGCGAAGCCCGCGTCAACGACGACGAGTCCCTCGAGGTCGCCTGGTTCCCGCTGACCGACCACCCGGAGCTCCACCCCCGCGAAGAGCTCTGCATCGCCGACGCTGTGAAGAACAACCCGGCCCCGGTCTTCGCCACCAGCTGAGCCAGGCAGATCACGAGCCGGCTCGTTCGTTCGGAGCCAGCCGGACCTCGTCAGGGGGCTACTCTGTGCCACTGGAACGGGCATTTGCCCAGCGGCCGACGGCGCGGAGACGACACCACTGATGAGCACCGACCCGAGCGCCTACTACGCGGTCGTCGAGATCACTGCGTCCGAGGGTCCGGTCGGACTGGTGCGGCAGCGCCCGGATGGACCGGGTCGTTGCGTGGACGAGATCCTCACGCGAGACGGTTCGTGGATACCCACTGACACGCTGAGCCGTTGGTTCCGGGGCGGTGAGCTGGATCAGGACCTGGTGCTGATCAATGCAGGTGAGGCATCGGAGTTGCTGGCCTGGTTCGACGACCGGACCCGCACCTGTCCCGTCATCGGTGGCTGGACGGTAGGACAGGCGTGGTGGGCGCAGTTCTCCGGTGACTGTGCGGTGGACGTCCTGTGCGCTCAGCTCGGGCTGTCTGTCCACGGCTCACTCACCAACGACGTCGACCGAGATCTCGGCTTCAAGGTCTTGAGCAACTCCCCGGATGGCCGGATCACGATGACGCTGCGCCGCCCGCGCTCCGGCCGATGGACCGTCGCGGTCGAGTACCTGCGGACCGAGCCGTCCGAAGCCGTCGTCGCCAAGGCCCGAACCGAAGCCCGGGCGGCCGGCGCTGCCCTCGGACTCACCCTCGAATCCGAGCAGACCCACTCGTCGCCCTCGGTCTCGATCGACGGTCCACTGGTTCCGCCGTCCGCCCGATCGGTCGCCAGACTGATCACCTTGTCGTACGTCGGCCCGCTCGACGACGACCACCTCGCAGCGCTGCGGCACACCCTTCACCTGGACCAGGAGCCAACGTCGGGGGAAGACGACGAGATCGAACTCGGCGAGCGCTACCTTCCCAACAACGGCTACCACCGCACGCGGATGTGGCTGGACCGCGCCAACGCCACGCGATGGACCTTCGGCCTGTCCACCGAGGGCCGGCGCCCTCCGCCCGACTGGATCGATCACTGGCGCCAGGTCATCGACAACGCCGCCACCACAGCAGGCCTCCGCCTCGACCAGGAGTGGCGGACACCTGCGACCACCCCAGAGATCCCGCCGCAGACCGTCCCCACCAGCCTGCCCAGAAGCGGCCCTCACCCCGCCCGGTCGAGCCACCATCGGCCGTGACCGAGGTTCACCATGGACGTTCGTCCCTGGCCGACTGATCCGGGCACCGGGCACCGGGCACCGGGCACCGACTAAACCACCGCGACCTGACCGAGGCACAGATCGAGCGGTGGAAGCGGAAATTGATTCGCCGAGTTGGTCGCGTAGGGCGGGAGCAGGTGTCCGCCCTGCGTCCGTGGAGTTCCAGGGCTCAATTCGAGGTCACCGCCGCCCGTGGGTCCGCGAGAATGCTCGCGGACCCACGGGCTGATCGGCTGATCGGCTGATCGGCTGATCGGGCAGGTTCGGCTCGCGGGGAGCTAGTGGGCTGCTTCGTGCCAGGTGCGGCCTACGCCGACCGAGACGTCCAGCGGGACGGCCATGTCGACCGCGGCGCCCATGTTCTGGCGGACCAGGGTTTCGAGGGGTTCGCGTTCGCCGGGGGCGATCTCGAAGACCAGTTCGTCGTGGACCTGGAGGAGCATCCGGGACTTGAGGCCGGAGGCGCGCAGGGCGGTGTCGACCTTGAGCATCGCCAGTTTGATGACGTCGGCGGCCGAGCCCTGGATCGGTGCGTTCAGGGCCATTCGCTCGGCCATCTCGCGGCGCTGGCGGTTGTCGCTGGTCAGGTCGGGCAGGTAGCGGCGGCGACCGAGGATGGTTTCGGTGTACCCGCTCTTGCCGGCCTCGAGCACGATGCTGCGCAGGTAGTCCCGCACCCCACCGAAGCGCTCGAAGTACTCGTCCATCAGGCCCTTGGCCTCGTCCACGCCGATCTTCAGCTGCTGGCTCAACCCGTACGCCGACAGCCCGTACGCCAGTCCGTAGTTCATCGCCTTGATCTTGGCGCGCTGCTCCTGCGTCACGTCGCCGGCCTCGACCGAGAACACCCGGGCGGCGGTGACGGAGTGGAAGTCCTCGCCGGAGTTGAACGCCGAGATCAGCCCCTCGTCCTCCGACACGTGCGCCATGATCCGCATCTCGATCTGGCTGTAGTCGGCCGACATCAGGGCCTCGAAGCCCTCGCCGACGACGAACGCCTCGCGGATCCGGCGGCCCTCCTCGGTCCGGATCGGGATGTTCTGCAGGTTCGGGTCGGTCGAGCTGAGCCGCCCGGTCGCCGCGATCGTCTGGTTGAACGTGGTGTGGATCCGGGCGTCCTTCGGGCTGATCGTCTTCAGCAGCCCTTCGACGGTCTGCCGCAGCCGGGTCGCGTCCCGGTGCGCGAGCAGGTACGCCAGGAACGGGTGCTCGGTCTTCTCGAACAGCGACTGCAGCGAGTCCGCGTCGGTCGTGTACCCGGTCTTGGTGCGCTTGGTCTTCGGCATCTGCAGCTCGTCGAACAGCACCACCTGCAGCTGCTTGGGCGACCCGAGGTTGATCTCCTTCCCGATCACCTCGTACGCCGAGGCCGCCGCGTCCCGGACACCGGTCGCGAACCGCTCCTCGAGCTGCTCCAGGTACGGCCGGTCGACCGCGATCCCGTCCCGCTCCATCGCGGCGATCACGTCGATCAGCGGCAGCTCGACGTCGGCCAGCAACGCCGTACCGGCCTGCTTCTCGAGCTCGGCGTCGAGCGTGTCGGCGAGGTCCGCGATCGCGCGGGCGCGCAGCATCGTCGCGTCGGCGGCCGGGCCGCCCTCGACGTCGTCGAAGCTGAGCTGACCGTTGTCGGCCTCCTCGGTGCGCAGCTCACGCTTGAGGTACCGCACGGTCAGGTCGGACAGGTCGTACGACCGCTGGTCCGGACGGGCCAGGTACGCGCTCAGCTGGGTGTCGGAGGTCAACCCGGCCAGCGTCCAGCCGCGCTCCAGGAACCCGAGCAGCGGACCCTTCGCGTCGTGCAGCGCCTTCGGCTGCGCCGCGTCCGCGAGCCAGGCCTGCCAGGCCGCGTCGTCGTCGGGCGTCAGCGCCGCCGGGTCGAACCAGGCCGCGGCACCGGTCGACGTCGCCAGCGCGAGCCCGGTGATCTCACCGGTCCCCCGACCCCACGTCCCCTGCACCGCGACGCCGGTCCGCGCACCGGTCGACACGTGCTCCTTGATCCAGGCCGCGACCTCGCCCGGCTTCAGTTGCGTGCCCTCGAGGTCGAAGCCTTCCTCGATCGTCTCCTCGACCTGCTCGTGCTCGGCGACCAAGCGTTCGCGCAGCACCCGGAACTCCAGGCTGTCGAACAGCGTGTGCACCTTGTCGCGGTCCCACGGGTGCCGGACCAGGTCGTCGACGGCCACGTCCAGCGACAAGTCGCGGACCAGCTCGTTGATCTGCCGGTTCCGGATCACGTCGGACAGGTGCTCGCGCAGCGACTCGCCCGCCTTGCCCTTGATCTCGTTGACCCGGTCGATCACGTCGTTCAGCGAACCGAACTGGTTCAGCCACTTCGCCGCGGTCTTGTCACCGACGCCCGGTACGCCGGGCAGGTTGTCGCTCTTCTCGCCGACCAGGGCGGCGAGATCGGGGTACAGCCGCGGGGGGATGCCGTACTTCGCCTCGACCGCGGCCGGGTCCATCCGGGCGATCTCGGAAACCCCACGCTTGGGGTACAGCACCGTGACGTTGTCGTTGATCAGCTGGAAGGAGTCGCGGTCGCCGGAGCTGATCAGCACCTCGAAGCCCTGCTCGTCGGCCTGCGTCGCGAGCGTGGCGATGATGTCGTCGGCCTCCCAGCCGTCGATCTCGGTGGTCGGGATGCGGAGCGCCTCCAGCACCTCCTTGACCAGCGAGACCTGCCCCTTGAACTCGTCCGGGGACTTCGACCGGCCGGCCTTGTACTCCGTGTACTGCTCGGAGCGGAAGGTCTTGCGGGACACGTCGAAGGCCACGCAGATGTGCGTCGGCTGCTCGTCGCGCAGCATGTTGATCAGCATCGAGGTGAACCCGTACACCGCGTTGGTGTGCTGACCTGTGGTGGTGGAGAAGTTCTCCACCGGCAGCGCGAAGAACGCCCGGTACGCGAGCGAGTGCCCGTCCAGCAGCAGGATCCGCGGCCGGGGCGAGTCGCCCACCACCGGTTCCGGGTCCTTGGTCGTCGTCGAGATGTCAGTTTCTGGAGCCACGTACCGACTCTAGTGGGTGGCACGGACAGTTTCTCTCACGCCGGGCGAAGGTAGTCTGCGCTCTGTGAGTGATCAGAGTGGTGGAGGGACGGCGCTGCCGCCGGGGATGGACGTCGAGGGCACTTTGCTCAGCGCGATGGGCATCGCGGTCAGCGAGGCGTCGCCCGAGCGGGTCGTGGCGACGATGCCGGTCAAGGGCAACACCCAGCCGTACGGGCTGCTGCACGGCGGCGCGTCCTGCGTGCTCGCCGAGAGCCTCGGGTCGATCGGGTCCGCCCTGCACGCGGCGCAGTACGGAAAGGTCGCGGTCGGCGTCGACATCAACGCGACCCACCACCGGGCCGTCCGGGACGGCGTCGTGACCGGTGTGGCCACGCCGATCTACCTGGGCCGCACCACCACGTCGTACGAGATCGTCGTCACCGACGAGCGGGACAAGCGGGTCTGCACCGCGCGGATCACCTGCCAGCTGATTCAGGCTCCGCCGGAGAAGTGAGGTCGGACCGGTGCCCGAGCTGGGCCCGGCGAGCGATCACCGAACGGCGTGACGACAGCATCGCCAGCAGGTTCGGCGCGTGCTCGGCCGCGAGCCGGCGACGGACGGTGTGCGTGCCGGCGAACCGCAGTACGGCGGCCTGGCCGAGTCCGAGGCGGGCGAGGAACCGGTTCGCCTCCCGGGCCAGCGGTGGGGCGACGACACCGAGGTACGGGCAGTTCTCGTGCTCGGCCCACGCGGCGGCCTCGGCGACCAGCGCCTTGCCCAGTCCGTGGCGCCGGGCCTGGTCGGTGACGTGCAGGTACTCGACCGTCATCGTCTCCTCGACGTGCAGCGGGGAGATCGGCGTACGGCGCAGGTAGACCATCCCGCTGACGTGCCCGTCGAGCTCGCCGACCACCAGCCGGGCCCCGGGATCCTTGCCGAGCCGGGCGATCGAGGCCCGCACCGACGCCGGCGTCGGTGCGGCCAGCGCACGCTGGTGACCGGTGCCGATCGACATCTCACCCCACAGCGTCACCAGGGCAGCGGCATCGTCGGGGCGTGCGTCGCGCACCTCGATGGCAGCTGCCACGTCGGCCTCCTGGTGTGATCCACCCCCGAGGTGAACAGGACCGGGCGGATACGCTCGTCCCCGCGCAACAGTAGGGCTTCGGCGGTCGCTTGCAAAGCGACGCGACCACCACCACACCGGCTGTGATCGCCGGCGATCGGAGAGCACGCTTGTTCATCGGAATCGGCACCGTCGTGAACGTCGCGACGGTTCTTGTCGGCTCGGTCCTCGGCGTCCTGATCGGGCACCGCCTGCCCGGCCGGACCCGCGACCTGGTCACCGACGCCCTCGGCCTGGTCACGCTGCTGATCGCGGTCACGTCGGCACTCACCGTCGGCGACGCGGCCCTCAGCGACGCGGTCGGCGACAGCGCCCCGGTGCTGATCGTACTCGGCGCGATGCTGATCGGCGGGATCGCCGGGTCGCTGCTGAAGATCGAGCAACGCCTGGAGGGCTTCGGCAGCTGGCTGCAGCACCGGTTCAGCCGCGGCGAGGGTGAGAGCACCTTCGTCGAAGGCTTCGTGACGTCGTCGATGGTGTTCTGCGTCGGCCCGCTGACGTTCCTGGGCGCGCTGTCCGACGGACTGGGCCGGGGCGCCGACCAGCTGTTCCTGAAGGCGGTGCTGGACGGCTTCGCCTCGATCGCCTTCGCCGCGTCGCTCGGCTGGGGCGTCGCGGCGTCGGCGCTCGTCGTACTGGTCATCCAGGGCCTGATGACGGCTGTGGGGGCCTTGCTCGGCGATGTGTTGCCGGAGGCCCATGTCACGGCCCTGGGCGCCACCGGTGGGCTGCTGCTGATCGGCGTGGCGTTGCGGCTGCTGAAGATCAAGCAGGTCGCCGTCGCCGACCTCCTGCCGGCCCTGATCGTCGCACCACTCCTCGTCCAGCTCCTGGTTGTCGTCCGCAACTGAACGGTTGCGGACGGCAACCAGACGGTCAGAGCAGGGTCCGCAGGAACTTGTACGCGATGCTCAGCTTCGTCAGCAGGTAGGTCTGCACCACCGCCACGATCAGGTCGCAGATGATCTCGGCCGTGCACGCGCGGTAGGCCTCGGTCCAGGTCTTGTACGGCCGGACCAGCTTGTGCTCCAGCGCGTACATGTCGATCGCGCCGTGCACCGCGCCGTCGTAGGTCGAGATGATCTTGATGTTCCCGCCGCGACACTCGCTGGGGTCCTTCGGGTACGAGATCAGTCCCGTGGGGCTGCGGCACCACATGTAGTAGCTGTGCGGCTCAGGGACCGCGGCAGCGGGCGCCGGAGCGACGGGCTCGGCCGGGTGGGCGGACGCGGTGTTCACCCCCAGCAGCATCAGCAGGCAGCACGCCAGCAGCACACCGATCGATCGTTGCGTTCTCATGATGTTCCTCCTCGTCGTCCGGGCGGAAATCAGTTGACGCACCCGACGCTAACCGTGACCGAGCGTGCACAACAGGTACAACCCATACAATCCACCCCTACAAAAGGAGCCGAGGGCCCCCAAAGTGGGGGCCCTCGGCTCCTGTCGGTGAAGCTACGGGTCAGTCCTCGCCGAGGTACGCCTTGCGGACGTCGTCGTTGACCAGGAGCTCGCGGCCGGTGCCCTGGACGACGATCTTGCCGACCTCCAGGACGTAGCCGTAGTCGGCGCGCTTGAGCGCCGCCTGGGCGTTCTGCTCGACCAGCAGGATCGTGGTGCCCTGCTTCTGCAGCTCGGTGACGGTCGTCATGATCCGCTTCATCATGATCGGCGACAGGCCCATCGACGGCTCGTCGAGCATCAGCAGCTTGGGACGGCTCATCATCGCCCGGCCCATCGCCAGCATCTGCTGCTCACCACCGGAGAACGTCCCGGCCGGCTGCTTGCGCCGCTCCCCCAGGATCGGGAACAGCGCGTACGCCGCCTCGAGGTCGGTCCGGATCGCCGACTGGTCGTTGCGGGTGAACGCGCCGAGCAGCAGGTTCTCCTCGACCGACAGCCGGGGGAAGATCCGCCGGCCCTCGGGCGAGTGCGCCAGCCCCATCGTGACGATGTCGTGGGCCGGTACGTCGTCGATCCGCTGACCCTGGAACAGGATCTCGCCCGCCGTCGGGCGCAGCAGCCCCGAGATCGTCCGCAGCGTGGTCGTCTTGCCGGCGCCGTTGGTGCCGATCAGCGACACCACCTGCCCCTGCTCGACGGAGAAGCTGATCTTCTTCACCGCGACGATCTTGCCGTAGGCAACCTCGAGGTCGCGGACCTCTAGCATCGCGGTCATCGCCCCTCCTCCGGACCGTCCTGCGGCCGTCCGTCGCTCGACTCGTCCTCGTCGTCGTCCTCGCCGGTGCCGATGTAGGCCTCGATCACCCGCGGGTCCGACTGCACCTCACCCGGCAGGCCCTCGATCAGCGTCTCACCGCGGACCAGGCACAGCACCCGGTCGCACAGGTTGAAGATGAACCGCATGTCGTGCTCGATCACGACCACCGACAGGCCCGAGTCCCGGATCTTGAAGATCAGGTCGCTGGCCTGCTTGGTCTCCTGCGGGTTCATACCGGCCGTCGGCTCGTCCAGCAGGATGAGCTTCGGGTCGGTGGCCAGCGCGCGGGCGATCTCGAGCCGCCGCTGGTCGCCGTACGGCATGTTCCGCGCGAGGTGCTCGGTCGACCTGCCGAGCCCGACGAACTCGAGCAGCTCCTGGGCCCGCGCCCGGGTGGCCGCCTCCTCGCGACGGTACTTCGGGCCGTGCAGCACCGACGTCAGCGCACCGGCCGACGTCCGGCAGTACCGGCCCACCATGACGTTCTCCAGCGCGGTCATGTTGGCGAACAGGCGGATGTTCTGGAACGTCCGCGCCATCCCCGCCTTGACCACGGCCCGCGGCTTGGGCGGCAACGGCGTGCCCTCGAACCGGACCTGACCGCTGGTCGGCTTGTACAGCCCGGTCAGGCAGTTGAAGAACGTCGTCTTGCCGGCGCCGTTCGGGCCGATCAGCCCGACGATCTCGCCCTCGCGGACGGTCAGGTTGACGTCGTTGACGGCCAGCAGACCACCGAACCGCATGGTGACCCCGGAGGCCTCCAGCACCGGCCGGCCGGTGCTCGGCGCACTCGGCGCCGGTTCCGTGACGGTCATTTCGCCTCCTCGACGAGTTCTTGCTCGACCGCGACGGCCAGCTCCTCGTCCTCTTCGTGGAACTCCAACTGCCGTCTGCGGCTGGCCACCAGGCCCTCGGGGCGGAACCGCATCATCAGCACCAGCAGCAGACCGAACAGCAGCAGCCGGTACTCCGAGAAGAACCGCAGCTTCTCCGGCAGCAGCTTCAGGATCGTTGCACCGAGCAACACACCGGCGATGGTGCCCATACCGCCGAGCACGATGGCCGCCAGCAGAAACGCCGACTCCAGGAAGACGTACTGGTCGGGACTGACCGCTCCGTCCTGGTGCGCCTTGATCGTGCCGGCCAGACCGGCCAGGAACGCGCCGACCGCGAACGCCAGCAGCTTCAGGCCGAAGACGTTCACGCCCATCGCCTCGGCGGCCTTCTCGTCCTCCCGGATCGCCACCCAGCCCCGCCCGATCCGGCTGTTGTTCAGCCGGGCGAAGACCAGGATGATGCCGCCGATCAGGACCAGCAGCAGGAAGTAGTAGTTCGAGAAGCGCCCGAGATCGATCCCGGCGATGTTGTGCTCGTCGCCGAAGTTGAAGCCACCCACCTGCAGGTCGGGGATGCCCGGGATGCCGTTCGGGCCGTTGGTCAGGTTCGGCCCGTTGTTGCCGTCCAGGTTCGCCATCGCGAGCCGGAAGATCTCACCGAAGCCCAGCGTCACGATCGCCAGGTAGTCGCCGGAGACCCGCAGCGTCGGTGAACCGATGATCAGGCCGAAGGTCGCCGCCACGCAGGCACCGACCAGGACCACGACCAGGAACGGCGGGGTCCAGCCGATCGTCGCGAACGCCGAGTTCGACAGCATCGCCGCGACGTACGCGCCGGAGCCGAGGAACGCGATGTACCCGAGGTCCAGCAGGCCGGCCAGGCCGACCACGATGTTCAGGCCCATGGCGGTGGCCGCGAAGACCAGCACCTGGGTCGCGATCGACATGTTCGCGTCCGAGCCGTTCTGGGTGAACGGGAACAGGAAGGCGACGACGAACGACGACAGTGTCAGCACCTTCTTGTGCCGCTGCGCGGCGTGGCCGACCCACGTCATCGAGCCGGTCCGGAACAGCGCGGCCACGACGGCCGCGATGAACACCAGGCAGAGCACGAAGCCCCAGGCGTCGTCCAGACCCAGCGCGTACGCCGAGACGAACAGCACCGACGCCATCAGGACGGCGATCGCGAGGATCTCCGACCAGCCCGGGAGCTTCGCCTTGCCCATGTCGTGCAGCGTCCGCAGCGGCAGCATCCGGGACGAGACCAGGAGCGCGACCGCACCGACGAAGGAGATCCAGCCGCCGGGGTTGACGTTGATCAGGCCGTCGGACTCGACGGTGATCGCGATCAGCACCAGCAGCATGTAGAGCGTCATCGTGAGGCCCAGCGCCCGCAGGCCCAGGGTCGTGTCGAGCCAGACGTTCAGCCGGCTGAGCGGACCGCGCTCGGCCAGCAGCAGCACCAGCGCGAGCAGGGCGGCGATGATCGCCAGGATCTGCAGCCCGCCGGGGTAGAAGTTGATCGACAGGTCGCCCAGGATCGAACCGTCGTAGCTCCAGGACAGGAAGGAGCCGGCGATCACCAGGACCACACCCGCGAGACCGAGCGGCCAGGCGGCCTTCGACGGCGCCGCCGCCGGTTCCGTCGTACCGGTTGTCGTGTCGACCTGCGTCATGCGCGATCCACCACCCTCGCCCCGAGCAGGCCCTGCGGCCTGAAGACCAGTACCAGAATCAGGATGACGAACGCCCAGACGTCCTTCCAGGTACTCCCACCGAACTGACCGGGGATGTACTGGGTGGCCATCGCCTCGACGACGCCGAGCACCAGACCACCGGCGACCGCACCGTAGATGTTGCCGATCCCACCGAGCACCGCGGCGGTGAACGCCTTCAGACCGGCCAGGAAGCCCATCCGGAACTCGATGTTGTTGTTCTGCAGACCCTGCGAGACACCGGCGACGGCGGCCAGTACGGCGCCGAGCGCGAACGCGACCACGATGATCCGGTCGACGTTGATGCCCATCAGGCGCGCGGTGTCGGGATCCTGCGAGACCGCGAGCATGCCGCGGCCCAGCCGGGTCCGGTTGATGAAGTACCACAGGATCGCGGTGCAGACGATCAGCGCGCCGACGGTGAAGACCGCCGACCGCTGGATCGTCACGCCCCCGAGCTGCAGCGCCGACCCGGTGACCACGTCGATCTGCGGGAACGGGATGCGCTGCTTCGCGCTCGGCCACTCGATCGAGCTGAGGATCTCGCGGTAGACCACCCAGAGGACCTCGAGCAGGACGACGGCCCCGCCGGCCAGCTGTAACGAGGGCGTCAGCAGGAGCTTCGCGCGCTCGGCACCGGACCCGGTCCGGGCCAGCAGCCAGGCGGCGCCCACGCCGACGACCACGCCGGCGATCAGGACGACGGGCGTGAAGGCGTAGCCGGGGTCGACGAGCCGGCGGACCAGGGCCCAGACCAGCAGCGCGACGACACCGGCGGCGATCAACGGCGTCCGGTCGTGCCACTTCGTCACGGGGTGGTTCAGGTTGAGCTTCAGCCCGCGGGTGGCCACGACGTACGCCACCCACACCACGACCGGGGCGATCACGACGAGCGTCCACTGCGGCCGGTCGTACAGGAGCCGGATGAACTCCTGCAGGAACACCGAGATCCCGATCGCGGTGATCAGCGGTGCGAGCCGTGGCGCGTTCCGCAGGGGACGGTACGCGACACGTTCCATCGCCACCGCGGTGGCGGTCGAGGCGATGATCGCCCCGATGATCATCACCGGCAGGATCCAGACGCTGGTCTGCCCGTCGAAGAACAACAAGTACGTCGTCAGGGCGCCGAAGGCGCCGATCATGAAGATCTCGCCGTGCGCGAAGTTGATCAGCTGCACGATGCCGTAGACGACGGTGTACCCGACCGCGATCAGGGCGTACAACGACCCGAGAGTCAGCCCGTTCACGAGCTGCTGGAAGAACTGGTCCACGTCGACCTCCTAACTACCTCTGTGCCGACATGCCACGGGGGTGGGAGAACTTTCGCTCCCACCCCCGGACACGAGGCCGACTAGTTTGCTTCGAAGTCCTTGGTCTCCACGGTCGCCCACTTACCGGCGTCGACCTTGTAGACGGTCAGCACCTTGGAGGTGGTGTCGCCGTACTGGTCGAAGGCGACCTTGCCGGTCACACCTTCGAAGGAGACCTTGCCGAGCGCCTCGACGGTCTTCGGACGGGCCGACTCGACGTCGGTGGCGTCCTTCAGGGACTCCTTCAGGGCGGCGATGAGCGCGTTGGCCGCGTCGTAGGAGTAGCCGCCGTACGCACCGTACGGCTCCGGGTAGTTCCCCGCCTTGTAGTCCTCGACGAACTTCTTCGCCGACGGCAGCGCGTCGGTCGGCGCGCCGACCGAGGTGGCCAGGTCGCTGGTGGAGGTCTTGCCACCGAGCTGGATGTACTTCGGGTCGAAGATGCCGTCGCCGCCCATCAGCGGGACGTTCAGACCGGCCGCCTTCATCTGCTGCGACAGCGGCCCGGCCTGCGGGTACTCACCGCCGTAGTAGACCGCCTGCGGGGCGGACGGCTTGATCGCCGAGACGACGGCGGAGAAGTTGCTCTCGTCGGCGGTGATCGTCTCGGCCGAGGTGACCTGACCGCCGAGCTTCTTGAACTCCTCGGTGAAGGTGCCGACCAGACCCTGGCCGTACGCCTTCTTGTCGTGGATCGTCGCGACCTTGGTGATCTTCGCGGTGTTGTACAGGTAGCGCGCCGCGAACGGACCCTGGACGGCGTCCGTGGTGCAGGTGCGGAAGTACGTCGGGTACGGCCGCTTCGGGCTCTTCTGCCAGTCCGCACCCTGGGTCAGGGCGGGGCCGGTGTTGGCCGGCGAGACCTGGGCGATGTTCTTCGGCGCGAGCACCGGCTGAACCTGCAGGCTCGTGCTGGTGTTCAGGGTGCCGACGACACCGATCACGTCCTTGTCACCGGCGAGCGCGGTGGCCGCGTTCTTGGCCGGGTCCGTCTTGCCCTCGTCGTCCTTGGCCGAGACCTCGAACTTCCAGCCCGGAACGGCGCCGGAGTCGTTGGCCTGCTTCACGGCCAGCTCGACCGAGTGCTGGATACCCAGACCAAGCGCCGACAGGTCGCCCGACAGCGGCGCGATCACGCCGATCTTGGCCGTCTTGGTCGCGTCGCCGGAGCCCCCGCCACCGTTGTCGTCACTGCGTGAACCGCAGGCAGTCAGGGCCAACGACGCAACGATCAGCGACGCGCCGACCCGTACTACGGAACGCTGGTGCACTGTTCCTCCCATGTCTGGATAGCCCGAGTGGATCCCCGGACCCCCGCGATTCCCGCGAGCACCCGCAGGTTAGACCCCGCTGAGCAGTCAAGGCGAACGTGACCCAGCGTGTGTTGTGAGGTCGTTACAGCTGTAAGCACCATCCTGATCGGTCGCCACTGGCTTTGCTCAGCACGGTCACTGACTGTGGCGGCGGGACGCACTCAGAGCCACATTGACAACCAATGCGTGCCAGGGGTATTCGGTCCGCTTTTACGCTGTGTGACGGCCGTCTCGTTCCTCGGACGCACGACGGCTCCCGCCACGCCCGAACGGGTGGCGAGAGCCGGCATTTCGTGCCATCTTGCGGGGCTCTGTCGGTGGCGAAAGCTGCCTGGAGACCCCTGGTGCGTCGGCTAGGAGCCGGCCTCGTCGACGACGAGCTCGGCGACCTGGCGCATCGAGACGCGCTTGTCCATCGCGGTCTTCTGGATCCAGCGGAACGAGTCCGGCTCGGACAGCCCGAACTTGGTCTGCAGCACCGACTTGGCCCGGTCGACCAGCTTGCGGGTCTCCAGTCGCTCCGACAGGTCGGCGACCTCCCGCTCCAGCTCTGCGAGCTCGACGTACCGGCTGGCCGCGATCTCGATCGCCGGCAGCAGGTCGGCCTTGGAGAACGGCTTCACCAGGTACGCCATCGCGCCGGCGTCGCGGGCCCGCTCGACCAGCTCCCGCTGCGAGAACGCCGTCAGCATCAGCACCGGCGCGATCCGCTCCCCCGCGATCTTCTCCGCCGCACTGAGCCCGTCCAGCTTCGGCATCTTCACGTCCAGGATCACCAGATCCGGCCGATGCTCGACCGCCAGCCGAATCGCCTCCTCCCCGTCCCCGGCCTGCCCGACGACGTCGTACCCCTCCTCAGCCAGCATCTCCGCCAGGTCCATCCGAATCAGGGCTTCGTCCTCAGCGATCACCACACGCTTAGCAGTCACACCCGACACCTTATCGAGCCCACCTCCCGGCAGCCTGACAAGCAAGCCGATCCGGACACGGCGGCTCAGCACAGCATGTACGCCGATGCACCGGCCGGTGCCTCCCGTACGCTAGGATCTTCCGCGCAAAGCCCTGGTACTCCAACGGCAGAGAGAGCGCACTCAAACTGCGTACAGTGTGGGTTCGAATCCCACCCAGGGCACCAGAAACCTCGCCAGAACTGTCGGTCCTCGCTGCGAGACTCTTCCCGTGTACGACGCCCGCACGCGACAGTCCGCGCTGGACTCACTTGCTGCTGGTGAGACTCTGAGTTCGGTCAGCCGCCGGTTTTCTGTGAGCCGCAGTGCGATCCGTGCCTGGCGGGACAATCCGCTGCCTGCGGTCGATCCCACTGCATGTCCTCGCTGCACTGGCTCCGCGCTTGCGGCCGGCGAGTACTCGCAATCGCTTGGTCTCTATCTGGGTGACGGCTGCCTGTCCGAACACAGGAGAGCCGTCCATGCCCTCCGGATCACGTGTGACGAGGCCTACCCGAACCTCATCACCGAGGCCGCGGAGATCGTCGCCGCAATGAACCCAGGCCGGCCGGTCCATCGAGTTCAGGCACCCGGCTGCACTCACCTGGTGTCGTACTGGAAGCACTGGCCATGCCTGTTCCCTCAGCACGGTCCCGGGCGCAAACACCTCCGGCCGATCGTCCTCGCCGCCTGGCAACAAGAAATAGTTGCCCAGCGCCCTGAACCGTTCCTCCGCGGATTGTTTCTCTCCGACGGCTGCCGGGTTGCGAACTGGACAACCAACCGAGCCAACGGCGAGGCCCGTGGCGAATGCCCCGCTCCAACGCCCTCTCAGTAGCCCGCCGAGAAGCCGTAGCCGCACTCGACCGCATCGTCGGCCCCAAGACCTGACGGCTCCGCCGCCGATCACCCGACCGCCGACAGCGACCACAGCTCCATGTTCTTATCTGTTCTTCAAAGCACTGCGGCCGGTCAGTTGACCGGCCGCAGCAACCACTTGCTCTGTTCCTACTCCCGGTACGCCGGGGCCGCGCCCGAGATGGCGTCGCCCATGCGGTGGACTCGGAGGGCGTTGGTGGAGCCGGGGATGCTGGGGGGGCTGCCGGCGACGATGACGACCAGGTCGCCCTTCTGGAGTTTGCCGAGTTCCAGCAGGCGCTGGTCGACCTGGCGGACCATCTCGTCGGTGTGGTCGACCGTGGGGACGATGTGGGTCTCGATGCCCCAGACGACACTGAGCCACGCACTGACCGACGGGACGGGCGTGAACGCCAGGACCGAGATCTCGGTGCGGTAGCGGGCCAGGCGGAGTGCGGTGTCGCCGGACTGGGTGAAGGCGACCAGGTACTTCGCATCCAGCGCTTCCGCGACGTCCGCGGCGGCCTTGGCGATCACGCCGCCCTTGGTGCGGGGTTCCCAGTCGATCTCGGCGACGCGGCCGAGGCCGTGGTCCTCGGTGGACTCCACGATCCGGGCCATCGTCTTGACGGTCTCGATCGGGAACCGGCCGACGCTGGTCTCGCCGGACAGCATCACCGCGTCGGCGCCGTCGAGCACCGCGTTGGCGACGTCGGAGGCCTCGGCGCGGGTCGGGCGCGGGGCGGAGATCATCGACTCCAGCATCTGGGTGGCGACGATCACCGGCTTCGCGTTCAGCCGGGCCTGGTCGATGATCAGCTTCTGGACCAGCGGGACCTCCTCCAGCGGGAGTTCCACGCCGAGGTCGCCGCGGGCGACCATGAAGCCGTCGAAGGCCTCGATGATCTCGTCCAGGTTGGCGACCGCCTGCGGCTTCTCGATCTTGGCGACCACCGGGATCCGGTGACCTTCCTCGTCCATGATCTTGTGCACGATCTGGATGTCGGAGGCCCGCTGGACGAACGACATCGCGATCATGTCGGCCGGCAGGTGCAGGGCCCAGCGCAGGTCCTCGACGTCCTTCTCCGACATCGCCGGCACGCTCACCGTGGCACCGGGCAGGTTGATGCCCTTGTTGTTCGACACCGGCCCGCCGACGGTGACCCGGCAGATCACGTCGGTCCCGGTCACCTCCTCGGCGACCAGCGCGATCCGGCCGTCGTCGATCAGCAGCTGGTCACCGGGGCTGACGTCGCCGGGCAGGCCGTCGTACGTCGTACCGCAGATGGTGACGTCACCGGGGACCTCACGGGTGGTGATGGTGAAGCGCTCGCCGTAGGTCAGCGTGACCTTGCCTTCGGCGAACTCCGCCAGCCGGATCTTCGGGCCCTGCAGGTCGACGAGGATGCCGACGTTTTTGCCGGTCTCCTCCGCTGCAGCGCGAATCCGGTGGTAGATGCGCTCATGCTCGGCGTGGGCGCCGTGGCTCAGGTTCAGCCGAGCGACGTCCATACCTGCTTGGACAAGTTCCAGGATGCGCTCCGGGGCGGCCGTAGCCGGGCCGAGCGTACAAACGATCTTTGCGCGACGCACGTCACAAAACCCTACTCCTACAAGACCACTGGCCCGCTGGTCCGCCCCCGTTACCGGCCGGTCAACATCACGTGACGAGCGCGAGAACGCCTGACCGGGCAGCAGAACTCAGGCCGGCAACGGCCGGTACGTGCCGACCGTCACCTCGCCGGTCAGCTCGGCCGTGACGGTCTGCAGGCCGGTCGGCTGCCCGTCGGCGTACGTGATCAGCGTGACCTCACCCGGCCGCCGCAGCGTGTAGCCCAGGGCGAACGCGTACGCCGCTCCGCCGGTCGTGCCGTTCGTGTACGTCGTGACCGAGCGCCCCTCGACGGTCTTCGTGTCCGGCCCGACCTGCCGGTGCAGATGCCCGGACACCAGCAGCGAGGCGCATCCGCGCGCGGCGGTCTCCTGGTACGACGCGGGGTCGTGCACCACCATCGTCGAGATCGGTTCGTCCTCGGCCTGGCCGCAGGCGACCTCGGCGAGCCGGGTCGACTGCTCGCTGGTGGTCTCGTCGCCCGGGGTGTCGGCGCTGCCGAGCCCGGTCCGGGTCGGGTCGCTGTCGCCGAGGAAGCGGATCCCCTCGACCTCGACCGGTTTGCTGTCGAGCACGGTGAACTTGTTCCGCCGCATGGCGTCCTCGACGAAGCCGCCGGAGTCGTGGTTGCCGGCCACGGCGACGACCTTCAGGTCCTTGAAGTGCTGCGCCAGCGAGTTGATGCTGAACGCCTCCCACGACTGCCCCGACGACGTGTCGTCGCCGGCGTCGATCAGGATCTTCGCCCCGGCCACCTTCGCGACCTCGGCGGCGAACGGGTCCATCCCGATGTTGTCGTGCCGGTCCGAGACCAGCAGCGCGACGGTCTCGCCCTCGCCGGCGGGCCTGATCCGCCCGCCGACCCGGCTGACCCGGTCCCGCAGCTTCCCGTAGAACTCGGTCGACCGCTCGTACGTCTCGAACGCCGTACGGATGACGCCCACTCCCCCGTCGGTGGAGAACCCGGACGCCACCTCGACGGTCTTCAGCCGGTCGTCGAACGACACCTCCGGCAGCAGCTCCCCCAGCGGCCGCCAGGACGTCGGCGGCGCCTGCTCCTGGCGCATCTGCCCGGGCCCGATCACCGACGCGACCGTCACCAGCAGAGCCACCAGTACGACGACCGCCCGGTGCTGCACGCGCCGCTCACCGCGGTGCACCAGCCCGAACAGCTCGCGCCGCCGCTTCGGCCCGAGCATCGCCCACACGGTCGTCACGAGGACCGTGACCAGCAACCCGGACCCGGCCCCGGCGACCGCGTTGTCGACGGCCATCTGCTGCACGACCTCGCGGATCCGCGCGATCTCACCGTCGGGCTGGGACGCGATCAGCGCGTCGCGTTGCAGCAGGTCGTTGAGGTTGGACGCGTCGGTCTCCTGGACGTCGAGGTTGACGCCCAGCCCGAGCGGGAGGTTCATGTCCAGCCGCAGCCGCGGCAGGACCGCGCCGAGGTCGAGGGTCGCGTGCGAGTCGAAGGTCGGCGAGACCTGCGCGGTGTGCGCGCCGATGGTGACCCGCTCGGAGTCGTTGGCGAACCCGAGCAGCCCGACCACGACCGAGACGACGAACCAGAGCACGACCAGCAAGGCCCACGGCACCGTCTTGCGGAGCCGCGCGCGGGTCAGGAGTCGTCGAGGCACGACCACCAACTTATGGGTCCGGGTCAAACCCTCGTTCGACCGGGCGCGGCGTTTCGGTGAATGCGGCGCCCGGTCAGCACGAGAGTCAGACCACCAACGGCCGGGCCGTCGGTGGGATCGGCGTCGGCAGCGTCGACGACCCGGTCAGGAACGCGTCCACGCCGTTGGCGCAGGAGCGTCCCTCGGCGATCGCCCAGACGATCAGCGACTGGCCGCGGCCGGCGTCACCGCAGGCGAACACGCCGTCGACCGAGGTCTGGTACGCCTTGTCGCGCTTGACGTTGCCGCGCTCGTCGAGCTCGACGTCGAGCTGCTCGAGGAAGCCCTCCTTCTCCGGACCGAGGAAGCCCATCGCCAGCAGCACCAGCTGCGCGGGGATGGTCCGCTCGCTGCCTTCGACCGGCGTGAACTTCCCGTTCACCAGCTCGACCTCGACCAGGTCCAGCCCGGCGACCCGACCGTTGTCGTCGGCCACGAAGTTGTTCGTCGACACGGCGTACACCCGCTCGCCGCCCTCCTCGTGCGCGGAGGCGACCCGGTAGATCATCGGGTACGTCGGCCACGGGTGCGCGTCGGGCCGCTCGTCCGACGGGCGCGGCATGATCTCCAGCTGGGTCACGCTGCGCGCGCCCTGGCGGTGCGCCGTCCCGAGGCAGTCCGCTCCGGTGTCACCACCACCGATGATCACGACATCCTTGTCGGTGGCAACGATCTGGTCCTCGACCGTCTCACCGAGTGCGACCCGGTTGGACTGCGGCAGGTACTCCATCGCCTGGTGGATGCCGCCGAACTCGCGGCCGGGCACCGGCAGGTCGCGGGCCGCGGTCGCGCCGGTGGCGATCACCACGGCGTCGTACCGCTGCTTGAGCTGGGTCCCGGTGACGTCCTTGCCGACGTTGACGCCGGAACGGAAGACCGTGCCCTCCTCCTTCATCTGCTGGATCCGGCGCTCGACCTGGGCCTTCTCCATCTTGAACTCGGGGATGCCGAAGCGGAGCAGCCCGCCCGGCGCCGAGGCCCGCTCGTACACCGCGACGGTGTGACCGGCCCGGGTCAGCTGCTGCGCGACGGCCAGGCCGGCCGGGCCGGAGCCGACGACCGCGATCGTCTTGCCGGTCAGCCACTCCGGCGGCTGGGGGCGGACGTCGCTGGCCTCCCAGGCCTTGTCGATGATCGCGACCTCGACGTTCTTGATCGTCACCGGCTCCTGGTTGATGCCGAGCACGCAGGCCGGCTCGCAGGGCGCCGGGCAGAGCCGGCCGGTGAACTCCGGGAAGTTGTTGGTCGCGTGCAGCCGCTCGATCGCCCCGGTCCAGTCGTCACGCCAGACCAGGTCGTTCCACTCCGGGATCAGGTTGCCCAACGGGCAGCCGGAGTGGCAGAACGGAATCCCGCAGTCCATGCACCGGCCGGCCTGCTTGCCGATGATCGGCAGCAGCGCCTTGCCGGGTCCGCCCGGGTAGACCTCGTTCCAGTCCTGGACCCGCTCGGCGACCGGGCGGCGCTCGGCCACCTCCCGCTGCGTGGTCAGGAACCCCTTCGGGTCAGCCATCAGATGGCCTCCATCATCGCTCGCGTGGTGGCGTCCTCGTCCAGCCCGTCGCGCTCGGCGGCCGCCTTGGCCGCCAGCACCCGGGCGTAGTCGCGGGGCATCACCGTGGTGAACCTGGTCTCGGCGGCGGTCCAGTCCGCGAGCAGCTTGGCCGCCCGCTCCGAACCGGTCTCCTCGTGGTGACGGCGGACCAGGTCCTGCAACAGGTCGGACTCGTCCGAGGTGAGCGGGAGCAGATCGACCAGCTCCGGGTTCACCAGGGAACGATCCAGGTCGAGCACGTGGGCCACGCCGCCCGACATGCCCGCCGCGAAGTTCCGGCCGGTGGCGCCGATCACGACGACCCGCCCACCGGTCATGTACTCGCAGGCGTGGTCGCCGACCGCCTCGACCACGGCGGTGGCGCCGGAGTTGCGGACGCAGAACCGTTGCCCCGCGCCACCGCTGATGAACAGCTCGCCGGACGTCGCGCCGTACGCGATGACGTTGCCGGCGATGATCTGGTCGGCCGCGTCGAACCGCGCGTCGCGGTCCGGGCGGATCACGACCCGGCCACCGGACAGGCCCTTGCCGACGTAGTCGTTGGCGTCGCCCTCCAGCCGCAGCGTCACGCCCTTCGGTACGAACGCCGCGAACGAGTTGCCGGCCGACCCGGTGAAGGTCAGGTCGACGGTGCCGTCCGGCAGGCCGGCCGCGCGGTACTTCTTGGTGATCTCGTGGCCGAGCATCGTGCCGACCGTGCGGTTGACGTTCCGGATCGGGAGCTGGGCCCGGACCGGTTCGCCGTTCTCGATCGCCGGCGCGCAGATCCGGATCAGCTCGTTGTCGAGCGCCTTGTCCAGGCCGTGGTCCTGCAGCACGGTCTGGTGCAGCGACGCACCCTCCGGTACGGCGGGCACGTGCAGGATCGGCGACAGGTCGAGCCCGTCGGCCTTCCAGTGGTCGACCGCGCGCTTGATGTCCAGCACCTCGGCGTGGCCGATCGCCTCGTCCAGGGTCCGGAAGCCGAGCTCGGCCAGGTACTCGCGGACCTCCTCGGCGATGAACTCGAAGAAGTTCACCACGAACTCCGGCTTGCCGGCGTACCGCTCGCGCAGGACCGGGTTCTGCGTCGCGACGCCGACCGGGCAGGTGTCCAGGTGGCAGACACGCATCATGATGCAGCCCGAGACGACCAGCGGCGCAGTCGCGAAACCGAACTCCTCCGCACCGAGCAGCGCCGCGACCACGACGTCCCGGCCGGTCTTCAGCTGGCCGTCGGTCTGCACGACGATGCGGTCGCGCAAACCGTTCAGCAGCAGGGTCTGCTGGGTCTCGGCCAGGCCGAGCTCCCAAGGACCACCGGCGTGCTTGAGCGACGTCAGCGGAGCCGCGCCGGTCCCACCGTCGTGCCCGGAGATCAGTACGACGTCCGCGTGCGCCTTGCTGACCCCGGCCGCGATCGTGCCGACCCCGACCTCCGAGACCAGCTTCACGTGCACCCGTGCGGACGGGTTCGCGTTCTTCAGGTCGTGGATCAGCTGGGCCAGGTCCTCGATCGAGTAGATGTCGTGGTGCGGCGGCGGCGAGATCAGGCCGACGCCGGGCGTCGAGTGCCTGGTGCCGGCGACCCACGGGTACACCTTGTGGCCGGGCAGCTGACCGCCCTCGCCGGGCTTCGCGCCCTGCGCCATCTTGATCTGGATGTCGTCGGAGTTGGTCAGGTACTCCGCGGTCACGCCGAACCGGCCGGACGCGACCTGCTTGATCGAGCTGCGCAGCTCCGGGTCGTGCAGGCGGTTGGAGTCCTCGCCGCCCTCACCGGTGTTCGACTTGCCGCCGAGGCGGTTCATCGCGATCGCCAGCGTGGTGTGCGCCTCGGCGCTGATCGAGCCGTAGCTCATCGCGCCGGTGCTGAACCGCCGGACGATCTCCGCCACCGGCTCGACCTCGTCGATGCTGATCGGCTCGCGACCGGAATCGAAGCCGAAGAGCCCGCGCAGCGTCATCAGCCGCTCGGACTGCTCGTCGACGCGGCTCGTGTACTGCTTGAAGATGTCGTACCGGCCGGTCCGCGTCGAGTGCTGCAGCCGGAACACGGTCTCGGGGTCGAACAGGTGCGGCTCGCCTTCGCGCCGCCACTGGTACTCGCCACCGATCTCGAGCTTGCGGTGCGCCGGCAGGATCCCGCTGGCCGGGTAGGCCCGCAGGTGCCGTCGGCGGACCTCCTCGGCGACGACGTCCAGGCCGATGCCGCCGAGCTTGCTCGACGTACCGGTGAAGTAGGCGTCGACCAGGTCCGGGGACAGCCCGGTCGCCTCGAAGATCTGCGCACCCGTGTACGACGCGACGGTGCTGACGCCCATCTTGGACATCACCTTCAGCACGCCCTTGCCGAGCGACTTCACCACGTTGCGGACCGCCTGCTCGGGGTCGACCCCCGGCAGGTAGGTGCCGCGCCGGGCGAGGTCCTCGGCGGACTCCAGCGCCAGGTACGGGTTGACCGCGGCCGCGCCGTACCCCATCAGGGTCGCGACGTGGTGCACCTCGCGGACGTCACCGGCCTCGACGACCAGACCGACCTGGGTGCGGGTCTTCTCCCGGACCAGGTGGTGGTGCACCGCGGAGGTGAGCAGCAGCGACGGGATCGGCGCCTTCTCGGCGTTGGAGTGCCGGTCGGACAGGACCAGGATCCGGGCCCCTTCGGCGATCGCCGCGGACGCTTCGGCGCAGATCTCGTCCAGCCGGGTCTTCAGCGCCTCGCCGCCGCCCTCGACGTCGTACACGCCGCGCAGGACCATCGTCGCCAGGCCCGGCATGTCGCCGTCCAGGTTGATGTGGCGCAGCTTGGCCAGCTCGTCGTTGGTGATCACCGGGAACGGCAGCACCACCTGACGGCAGGACGCCGGGCCGGGGTCGAGCAGGTTGGACTCCGGGCCGAGACTCGACGACAGCGAGGTCACCAATTCCTCGCGGATCGCGTCCAGCGGCGGGTTCGTCACCTGGGCGAACAGCTGCACGAAGTAGTCGAACAGCAGCCGCGGCCGGTCGCTCAGGACGGCGATCGGGGTGTCGGTGCCCATCGAGCCGATCGGCTCCGCGCCGGTCCTGGCCATCGGGGTGAGCAGGACCCGCAGCTCTTCCTCCGTGTACCCGAAGACCTGCTGGCGGCGCGTCACCGACGCGTGGCTGTGGACGACGTGCTCGCGCTCGTGCAGGTCCTCGAAGCGGATCAGGCCGGCGTGCAGCCACTCGTCGTACGGGCTCTCGTCGGCCAGCGCGGACTTCACCTCGTTGTCGGTGACGATCCGGTGGGCGTCGACGTCGACGAGGAAGATCTTGCCGGGCTCGAGCCGGCCCTTCTGGACCACGGTCGCCGGGTCGATGTCGAGCACGCCGGCCTCGGACGCGAGGACGACGAGACCGTCGTCGGTGACCCAGTACCGCGAGGGGCGCAGGCCGTTGCGGTCGAGCACCGCGCCGACCTTGGTGCCGTCGGAGAACACGACACTCGCGGGGCCGTCCCAAGGCTCCATCAGGGTCGAGTGGAACTCGTAGAACGCGCGGCGCTTGGTGTCCATCGTGGCGGCGTTCTCCCACGCCTCCGGGATCATCATCAGCATCGCGTGCGGCAGCGACCGGCCGCCCAGGTGCAGCAGCTCGAGCACCTCGTCGAAGGACGCGGAGTCGGAGGCGCCCGGCGTACAGATCGGGTACAGCTGCTCCAGGTCGCCCGGGATCAGGTCGCTCGCGAGCAGGGCCTCGCGGGCGCGCATCCAGTTCCGGTTGCCCTGGACGGTGTTGATCTCACCGTTGTGGGCGATGTACCGGTACGGGTGGGCCAGCGGCCAGGACGGGAACGTGTTGGTGGAGAACCGGCTGTGCACGACGCCGATCGCCGAGGCGAGGTCGGGGTCGGTCAGTTCGGGGAAGAACTTGTCCAGCTGGTCGGTGGTCAGCATCCCCTTGTAGGTGATGGTCCGCCCCGACAGCGACGGGAAGTACGTCGCGGTCTCGCGCTCGGCGCGCTTGCGCAGCCGGAAGGCCATCCGCTCCAGGGCCAGGCCGAGCACGCGGCCGGCCTTCGACGCGACGAACAGCTGCCGGAACACGGGCATCACCGAACGGGCGGTGGAGCCGAGCAGGTCGGGCGTCGTCGGGACGTCGCGCCAGCCGAGGACGACCAGGTTCTCCTCGTCGGCGAGCTCCTCGATCCGGGCCACCGCCTTGGCGGCGTCGTCCGGGTCCTGCGGCAGGAACGCGATCCCGGTCGCGTACGCGCGCAGCCCGGGCAGGTCGAAGTCGCACACCTTGCGGTAGTACGCGTCCGGGACCTGGATCAGGATGCCGGCGCCGTCGCCGGAGTCGGGCTCGGCGCCCGAGGCGCCGCGATGCTCGAGGTTGCGCAGGGCGGTCAAAGCCTTGGCCACGATGTCGTGGCTCGGTTCACCGGTGAGAGTGGCGACGAAGGCGACACCGCACGCGTCGTGCTCGTGCTTGCCGTCGTACAAACCCTCGCTCGGGTATGGGGGGCGACCAAACATTCAGGGCTCCCGTCGTCCTACGGTCAACAACTGGCCGCGGGACAACACTGGCCCAAGCCGGGAGTCCCGAGACTACCTCAAGACGCCCGACTGGTGGACAGCCGTTTCACGGCCGGGCGCCCTTTCACTGTTGAGTGTCACGCCCTGTAAGCAAGCGCTCACTCCGTCGCTCTATCTTCGCAGGTGGGACCGCCCTCCGACCACCCGAAACCAGGTGAACATCCGGCGCGTTCTGACTCATGGTGGTGTCCATGCATCTTTCCTGGACCCCGCTCACGCTCGGCACCGGCCGGCACAACGGCGGAGTCTGGCGTACGCCGGAGGGTGCGGTCGTCAAACGCCTCGTCCGCGGCACCGAGCAGCCCCGCCACCACGCGTACTGGCGCCGCCAGGCCCTGGTGGCCGAGTCCGGCCTCGTACGGCGTACGCCGGGCCTGAGAGCGCCGGAGACGCTCCGGGTGGAAGAGGATGCCGAGGGCATCACGCTCTGGATGGACTGGGTGGAACCGGCTGGTCCGCGCTCGGCGAGGCCGGCCTGAGCGATTCGTTGCTCAAGGCACCCAACCGGTTGTGGACCCGGCGGGAGGCCGCGCTGGCCGAGCTCGCGGCGTTGCCGCGGGTCCCGGCGCACGGGGACCTGTTGCTGGCGTCGACCCTGTCGTTGGACAAACTGGTCGACGCCTTCGGCGATCCCGCCGTACGACGGGGCGCCGTACTGGTTGCCGCGTTCACCGCGGCGTCGCGGGCGGCGTGGTCGCTTGGTCAGCCGGAGCCCGGTGAGCATGTACGGCGGTTGGTGGAGCTGGAGCAGGTCGTCTACCTCGCCTGCGACCAGGCGTCGTGGAACGCGGTGTAGCTCGGGCAGCCGACGTGCAGCACCCACCACGCTTCTCCCCGGAGCCGTGCTCAGGCGTGCGGAGGGGCGCTGGGAGCTGTGAACGGGGCCTTGGACGGTGGTGGGCGTCGGGCTCAGCCGATGCCCGGGCCGACGAGGGTGCCGACGAAGTAGGTGAGGCCGGCGGCCGCTGCGCCGAGGAGGAGTTGGCGGAGGCCGGAGTACCACCAGGAGCGGCTGGTGACGCGGCTGACGACGGCGCCGCAGACGAACAGCGCGGTCAGCGACATGATCAGCGCGGGGACGACGTTGGAGGCGCCGAGCAGGTACGGGAGGAGCGGGATCAGGGCGCCGACGGCGAAGCAGACGAACGACGACGCGGCGGCGACGACCGGGGACGGGAGGTCGTTGGGGTCGAGGCCGAGCTCTTCGCGGACGTGCTCTTCGAGCGCCTGCTCCGGGTTGGCGTGGAACTGCTTGGCGACCTGGTCGGCGAGCTCCGGGGCGAGGCCCTTCGCGCGGTAGGTCTCGGCGAGCTCGAGCTCCTCGTCACCGGGGTGCCGCTGGATCTCCAGCCGTTCGACCTCGATCTCGGCCCGGGCCAGCTCCCGCTGCGACGCCACCGAGGTGTACTCCCCCGCGGCCATCGAGAACGCCCCGGCCGCCAGCCCGGCCAGCCCCGCCAGCACGATGAACTGCGAGCCCGACGAGGTCCCGCCGTCCATCCCGGCGATCAGCGCGAAGTTGCTGACCAGCCCGTCCATCGCCCCGAACACCGCAGGCCGGAGCCACCCACCGGTCACATCCCGATGAGTGTGATCCCCCGAGTGCTCGGCGGAAACAGCAGCAGGAGGCGACGTGCGAGGCACTTCGTCTCCTGCCGGGGTGGTGCTCTTCTCGTCAGTCACGCGACCCGTCAGCGGGTGGCGTGCTGGCCTCGACCTTGGACTGTACGTCGTCAGAGTCCTTCTCCGCCGACTCTTCCGAAGCCGTGTCGTCCGAGGCCTCGGCAGGCTCACCGTTCTCAGGAGCCGGCTCGGCCGTCCGGAGGTCTTCCTTGCCGGGGTGCCGGCGGGCGCTGACGACGAAGAAGATCACCGCGGCGACGAAGACGATCAGCGACGTCCACACGTTCAGGCGCAGGCCCAGGACGTGGTCCGCGGTGTCGATGCGGAGGTTCTCGATCCAGGCGCGGCCGACGGTGTAGCCGGCGACGTACAGGGCGAAGGCGCGGCCGTGGCCCAGCTTGAAGCGGCGGTCGGCGGCGATGATCAGGGCGACGACGCCGAGGTTCCACAAGGCTTCGTACAGGAACGTCGGGTGGAAGGTCGCGAACTGCTCGAAGCCGGCCACCCGGTGCTGCGGGTCGATCTCCAGGCCGAACCAGTGCATGGTCGGCCGCCCGTACAGCTCCTGGTTCCAGTAGTTGCCGAAGCGGCCCAGGACCTGCGCCAGCGCGATCCCGGGCGCCATCGCGTCGGCGACCGCGAGGAACGGCACCTTGTGCCGGCGGCAGGCGATCCACGCGCCGAGGGCACCGAAGGCGATCGCGCCCCAGATGCCGAGCCCGCCGTGCCAGATCTTCAGCGCCTCGACCGGGTCGCCGTCCGTGCCGAAGTACCGGTTCCAGTCGGTGAGGACGTGGTAGATCCGCGCGCCGACCAGACCGAACGGAACCGCCCACATGATGATGTCGGCGAGCACCTCGGCCGAGCCGCCGCGGGCGACCCAGCGCCGCCGGCCGACCCAGTAGCCGACGAAGATGCCGGCCAGGATGCAGAGCGCGTACGCACGCAGCGGCAGACCGAAGAGGTGCCAGACACCCTGGCTGGGACTGGGGATGAAGGCCGGCACGATCACGGCGGTCAGCTGACTAGACATGGCAAGGACGAACGCTACTCGACCCTCCCCACCGCGACCACCAACCCGCGGTCACGATGGGGACTCGGAGTGCGACGGATCAGCCCTTCGCCTCGTTGACGGCGGCGGTGATGCCTTCCGGCGTCAGCGCGTCGGCCGGCAGTTGCTTGTCGTTCACGAAGACGGTCGGCGTGCCCTCGACCTTGCGGGTGGTGGCCGCCTGGCCGACCGACTCCAGCCAGCCGCCGTAGGTGTTGCCCTTGACCCCGGCCTCGAACTTGCCGTCGTCGACCTTCAGCTGCTTGCCCAGCTCGATCAGCTGGTCCTCGGTCCACGACTTCGCGAAGTCGGCGTACAGCTCGTCGGCGTAGCTGCGGGCCTTGCCCTCGGCAGCCGCGGCCGCGAAGGCGTTCGCCAGCCGCGGCGAGTTGTCCGGGTTGACGAACATCAACGGCCAGTACGTCAGGGTGACCGTGCCGTCGTCGACGAGCTTGTTGATCGCCTCGCCGGCCTCGTCCTCGAAGTCCTTGCAGTGCGGGCAGCGGAAGTCCAGGTAGAGGTCGATGTTGACCTTGGCACCCGCCTGCCCGACCTTGACGCCCTGACCTGTGGTCCCGGGACCGGTGATCACGGTCGGCTCCGGTCCGCCGCTCGAGCTGACCTCGACGCCGGAGTTGCTGCGCCAGTACTGGACACCTACGCCCGCGCCGAGCGCCAGCAGCAGGACGACCACGACGACGATGCCGGGCCCGATCCGGCGTTTCTTGCTCTGCAGCAGCGGGTTCACCGGGGTTTTGCTCTTGCTCACGACGCCGTGGCTCCTGTCGGTCCGTGGGGATCTGATTCGAGGGCGAACTTGCTGAGCGGGCGGACGAACAGCCAGCCCGCGAGGACCAGCAGACCGGTGTCGCGCAGGATCTCCTGCAGGTACCTGGTCTGACCGGCCGCGACCGCACCGCCGCCGCCGAAGCAGCCGCAGTCGATCGAGAGGCCGCGGGCCCAGGCGGACGAGACCGCGGCGATGAACACCACCATGAACACCCCGGCGGCCACTCCGGCCGGCCGGGTCCCGAAACCGACGATCAGCAGCAGGCCGATCGCCATCTCGAGGAACGGCAGACCCCACCCCACCGGGGTCACCAGCGCTTCGGGCAGCAACGCGTAGGCCCGGACGGCCTGCGCGGCCATCGCCGGGTCGGCGACCTTGAGCGCGCCGGCCACCAGCATCACGACGCCCAGCGTCAGCCGGGCCGCCGTCGACACCCAGGGCAACCAGGCCCGCGGGCTCACCGGTTGTCCTCCACCAGCTTGCCGAAGTCGTGCGCCATGTCACCGATCGCGGCGTTGTCGAGCCACAGCACGGTGGCCTTCTCGTCCTTGCCGAAACCGAGTACCTGGGCCCCGTGGCCGACCTCGTACCCGCCGGAGGGAAGCTTCTTCATCCCCTCGACCGGGACGCCGACGGCCTGCGCGATGTCCTTGATCGAGGTCAGCGACCCGGTCAGGCCGACGAACGACGGGTCGAACCGGTCCAGGTACTTGCGGATCACCGGGCCGGTGTCGCGGGCCGGGTCCGTGGTGACGAACAGCATCTGGACGTTGTCCCGGACCGGGTCGTCGAGCTTGGTCAGCGCGGAGGCGACGTCGGCCATCACCGTCGAGCAGACGTCCGGGCAGTTGGTGTAGCCGAAGAAGACCAGGGTGACCGGCTTCTTGGTCGACGTCCGCAGGTTGAACTCGTTGCCCGCGGTGTCGGTGAGTGACTTGGCCGGCAGCGCGTACGGCCGGTCCAGCACCGCGCCGCGCAGCCCGTTGGGGTCGCCCGATGCGGTGCGGATCACCGCCCCGCCCGGATTGTCGGCCTCCTGCTTCTGCCCGCTGCTGCACCCGGCGAGGGCGAGCAGAGTCACCGCGGCGAAGAATACGGCCGCGTTCCTGGTTCGACTCACGGGCGTACTAACGAGCGGCGGGAGCCGTGGGTTCCCGCCGGACGCCGTCGGCCAGACTTTCGGTCAGTTCCCGGACGCCGGCCGGCCCGCCCGCCGTCAGCGCCTTCACCAGCGCCGACCCGACGATCACAGCGTCCGCGTACGTCGCGACCTCGGCCGCCTGGTCGCCGTTGGACACGCCGAGCCCGACGCCGACCGGAATCCCCGTGGTCGCCTTCGTCCGGGCCACCAGCGGCGCGGCCAGGTCCGAGGCCTGGTCGCGGGTCCCGGTGACACCCATCACGGCCGTCGCGTAGACGAAGCCGCGGCAGTTCGCCGTGGTCATCGCGATCCGCGCGTCGGTCGACGACGGCGAGACCAGGAACACCTTGTCCAGCTCGTGCTTGTCGGCCGCGGCGACCCACTCGGCGCCCTCGTCGGGGATCAGGTCGGGCGTGATCAGCCCCGCTCCCCCGGCGGCGGCGAAGTCGGCGGCGAACCGGTCGACGCCGTACCGCTCGATCGGGTTCCAGTACGTCATCACCAGCACCGGGACGTCGGAGTACGCCGCGAGCTTCTCGACCGTCGCGAGCACGTCGCGCGTGCGCAGCCCACCGGCCAGCGCCGCCTCGGCGGCGCGCTGGATCGTCACGCCGTCCATCACCGGGTCGCTGTACGGCAGGCCGAGCTCGACCACGTCGACGCCGCCGTCGATCATCGCCTTGACCGCGTCGACGGCCACGTTGATCGTCGGGTAACCGGCCGGGAGGTAGCCGACCAGCCCGGCCCGCCCGGCGTCCTGGGCCTTCCGGATCGCGCGCCCACCGTTGCCCAAGGCAACCGTCTCGTCGCCGCTCATGCCTGGGCGCCCTTCTCGATCAGGCCGAACCACTCGCCGGCCGTGTCCATGTCCTTGTCGCCGCGGCCGGACAGGTTCACCAGCAGCACGGCCTCCGGGCCGAGCTCCTTGGCGATCTCCAGCGTCCCGGCGATCGCGTGCGCCGACTCGATCGCGGGGATGATGCCCTCGGTCCGGGCCAGCAGCTTGAACGCGTCCATCGCGTCCGCGTCGGTCACCGGCCGGTACGACGCCCGCCCGGTCTCCGCGAGCCACGAGTGCTCCGGGCCGACGCCCGGGTAGTCCAGGCCGGCCGAGATCGAGTGCGACTCGATCGTCTGGCCGTCGTCGTCCTGCAGCAGGTAGGACCGGGCGCCGTGCAGTACGCCGATCTGCCCGGCCGTGATGGTCGCGGCGTGCCGGCCGGTCTCGTACCCGTCGCCACCGGCCTCGATCCCGTACAGCTTCACGTCGGTGTCCGGCACGAACGCGGCGAACAGGCCGATCGCGTTCGAACCGCCGCCGACACAGGCGATCGCCGCGTCGGGCAGCCGGCCGAGCAGCTCCAGCGACTGGGCCCGGGCCTCGTCGCCGATGCCGCGGACGAAGTCGCGCACCATCGCGGGGAACGGGTGGCCGCCGGCCGCCGTACCGAGCAGGTAGTGGGTGTCGTCGACGCTGGAGACCCAGTCCCGCAGGGCCTCGTTGATCGCGTCCTTCAGCGTCCGCGAGCCGGTCTTGACCGAGATGACCTCGGCGCCGAGCAGCTTCATCCGGGCCACGTTGAGCGCCTGGCGCTCGGTGTCGACCTCGCCCATGTAGACGACGCACTCGAGGTCCAGGTACGCGCACGCGGTCGCGGTGGCGACGCCGTGCTGACCGGCACCGGTCTCGGCGATCACGCGGGTCTTGCCCATCCGCTTGGTCAGCAGCGCCTGGCCGAGCACGTTGCGGATCTTGTGGGCGCCGGTGTGGTTGAGGTCCTCACGCTTGAGCAGGATCCGGGCGCCGGCGACGGCGGACAGCCGGGTCGCGTCGTACAGGAGGCTCGGGGTGCCGGCGTACTCGCGCAGCATCCGCTCGAACTCGTCGGTGAAGGACTTGTCGGCCATCGCCTCCTGCCACGCCGCCGTCAGCTCGTCCAGCGGGGCGATCAGGGCCTCCGGCATGAACCGGCCGCCGAAGCGGCCGAAGTGCCCGAGCTGGTCGGGGAGCAGCAGTGCAGTCATCTCTCGCCTTCCGACCCCCGTCGGTCGAGGCCCGGAAACGGCCGACGGGCCCGACCGAAGTCGAGCCCGCGGACGATCCGGACCCCTGACGGAGCAGGGGTTCTACGTCTCAGTGACGCTGCTGGATGGCGGGGTGCGATCCGGCAGCGACCAGATCGGCGACCGAGGAGCGGGGATCGCTGCCGGTCACCAGGGTTTCACCGACGAGGACGACATCGGCCCCGGCGCGCGCGAACTCGATTACATCACGCGGGCCGCGGACACCGGACTCCGCCACCCGGACCAGGTTGGCCGGAATGCCGGGCGCGACCCGGGCGAAGGTGTCACGGTCGATCTCGAGGGTCTTCAGGTTGCGGTTGTTCACGCCGATCAGCTGGGCCCCGGCGTCGACGGCGCGCCGGGTCTCCTCCTCGTCGTGCACCTCCACCAGCGGGCACAGGCCGATCGACTGGGCCCGCTCGATCAGCGAGACCAGGGCCTCCTGCTCCAGCGCCGCCACGATCAGCAGCACCATGTCCGCACCGGCCGCGCGGGCCTCCCACAGCTGGTAGGAGGACACCACGAAGTCCTTGCGCAGTACCGGGACGTCGACCCGGCCGCGGACCGCGCGCAGGTCGTCGAGGCTGCCGTTGAAGCGCCGCTTCTCGGTCAGCACCGAGATCGCCGCCGCGCCGCCCTGCTCGTACTCCCCGGCCAGCGCGGCCGGGTCGGTGATCTCGGCCAGCTCGCCCTTGGACGGGCTGGACCGCTTCACCTCGGCGATCACCGCGATCCCGTCGCCGCGGAAGACCGGCATCGGGTCCTTGGCGTCGGGCATCCGCTGGGCCTCGAGCTTGAGGTCGTCCAGGCTGACCGACGCCTGGCGCTCCGCGAGGTCCTCCCGAACCCCGGCGAGGATGTCGTCAAGCACAGTCATGTCGTGGTCCGTCCGTCAGTGGTGGTCGCTGGACTTGGCACCGAAGCCGAGCAACTGCATCACCTTGCCGACCAGTCCGCCGGCCACCGCGATCGCGGCGGAGATCCAGAACAGCACCCAGTTCGGTCCCATCACCATGGCGATGGCGCCGAGGGTGAACCCGACCAGCACGATCACCACGGCGGTCCAGGCCGCCGGCGTGCTGCCGTGCAGGCCGCCCGCGTGGGCGTCGTCGTCGCTCTCGTACTTGACCGGTACTTCCGTGCTGGTTTTGTCCGTCACCTGGGCCACTCCTCGTCGTCGTCCCGTCCTATTGTGGCGGTAGCCCGCCGCGATCAGATCGTCGGGTCCTCACCCGCGTCGATCGCCTTCCACTGATCCGCGGGTGTGGCGGCCGGATCACGCTCGTAGCGCCGGGTCGGCCGTCGCCACCGGTGCGCCGTCAGTACGCCGGTCAGCCCGGCCACGACCAGGGCCACTCCCCCGGCCAGCGCCAGCCAGGGAGCGGGTCCGGTACTCAGGCCGACGTGGTCGGTGACCGCCTGGCTCAGCTCGGGGCGGATCCGGCCCAGCTCGGTCGTGCTCGGCCGGACCTGCAGCGCGACCCAGACGGCCGCGACACCCATCAGCAGCACCAGGGCGGACAGGACGCGGCGGACCGCCGTACCGGCGAGTTTGGCGACCACCACCGCGACCAGGGCGGCCAGGCCCATCGTCAGCGGCGCGCGGGTGACGGCGTACCCGTTGAAGTCGACCGACGGACGGCCACTGCCGGGGTCGGCGGTCGACCAGGTCAGGTAGGCCGACAGCGCGAGCAGCGCCAGCGCCAGGACGGCGAGCAGGTCGACGAGTCGTTGCGGCTTCTGCATCAGACCTCGGTGAACGTTCCTGCGACGGCGATCGCGTTGAGTACGGCGGCCGCCTTGGTGCGGCACTCGGCGTCCTCGGCGGCCGGGTCCGAGTCGGCGACGATGCCGGCGCCGGCCTGGACGTAGGCCGTCGAACCGCGCAGGACCGCCGTACGGATCGCGATCGCGGTGTCCACGTCACCGGCGAAGTCCAGGTAGCCGACGACACCGCCGTACACGCCGCGGCGGGTGACCTCGAGCTTGTCGATGATCTCCATCGCCCGCGGTTTGGGGGCCCCGGACAACGTTCCGGCCGGGAACGCCGCGGTCAGCGCGTCGAACGCGGTCCGGCCGGCCGCGAGCCGCCCGGTGACCGTCGACTCCAGGTGCATCACGTGGCTGTACCGGCGGACGTCCATGAAGTCGACCACCTCGACCGTGCCGGGCGCGCAGACCCGGCCGACGTCGTTGCGGCCGAGGTCGACCAGCATCAGGTGCTCGGCACGCTCCTTGGCGTCCGCGCGCAGCTCCTCCTCCAGCGCGTGGTCCTCCTCCGGCGTCACGCCGCGACGGCGAGTGCCGGCGATCGGGTGCAGGATCACCTTGTTGTCGGTGACCTTGACCAGCGCCTCCGGGCTGGAGCCGACGATGTCGAAGCCGTCCAGGCGGACCAGGTACATGTACGGACTCGGGTTGGACCTTCTGAGCACCCGGTAGATGTCGAGCGCGCTCGCGGTCGTCTCCAGCTCGAACCGCTGGGAGACGACGATCTGGAACGCCTCGCCCGCCCGGATCTCCTCCTTGGCGTGCTCGACGGCCTCCCGGTACTCCGCGCTGGAGCGCTGCCGGTGCGGGTCGGCCTCGACCTGGCGATCGGCCCGTACGACGTACGACGGCGTCGGCTGCGCCAGGTCGCGCTCCATCGCATCGAGCCGGCGGACGGCGTCGGCGTACGACTCGTCGACGCGCTCGTCGGAGTCGTCCCAGTTCACCGCGTTCGCGATCAGCCAGATCTCGCCGGTCTCGTGGTCGAGCGCGGCCAGGTCGGTGGCGAACAGGAAGGTCAGCTCGGGCAGGCCCAGGTCGTCGACCGTTGTGTCGGGCAACTTCTCCAGGCGGCGGACCGCGTCGTACCCGAGGAAGCCGACCATGCCACCGGTCAGCGGCGGCAGGCCGGGCAGGCGCGGGGTGTGCAGGATCTCGAGCGTCTCGCGCAGCGCCAGCAGCGGGTCGCCGGTCGCGGGCAGGCCGACCGGTGGGTTGCCGGTCCAGATCGCCTCGCCGTTTCGCTCGGTCAGCGTCGCCGCGCTGCGGACGCCGATGAACGAGTACCGCGACCAGACGCCGCCGTTCTCCGCCGACTCCAGCAGGAACGTGCCCTCACGCTCGGCCGCGAGCTTGCCGTAGACACCGATCGGCGTCTCCGCGTCGGCCAGCAGGCGCCGGGTGACCGGGATGACCCGGCGGTCCTTGGCGTACTCGCGGAAGGTCTCGATGGTCGGGGTGTTCACGCCTTCACCTCGATCTCGCCGTGCTCGAAGCAGCTGCGGGTGCCGGTGTGGCACGCGGGGCCTTCCTGGTCGACGAGCACGAGCAGGGTGTCGGCGTCGCAGTCGACGAGGATCTGCTTCACGTGCTGGCGGTGGCCGCTGGTCTCGCCTTTCACCCAGTACTCCTGACGGCTGCGCGACCAGAACGTGCTCCGCCCGGTCGCGGCGGTCCGGCGGACGGCTTCGGCGTTCATCCAGCCGACCATCAGCACCTCGCGGGTGTCGTACTGCTGCACCACCGCCGGGATCAGCCCGGCCGCGTCGAAGGTCAGCTCCTCGATACTCACCGGCCCATTGTCCCCCAGGCCGGATACGGTCCCGACCAGGAGGGTTGCCGATGGACCTGAACGCCTACTACGCCGAGAACCGCCGTCGCGGCGAGATCGCCCGGCAGGAGTTCGTTGCCCGGGACCACGGCTGGCGTTTCAGCTTGTCGCCCGACGCGGCCGGCTGGGCCGGCAGCCGGCCGGTGCGGGCTTCGGGTTCTGGCCCGCGCAAGCGACGTACTTGGTCGTCCACGCCTCCGGCACGATCGCGTACGACGAACTGCCCGGGCTGGACGCGCTGGGGGTGCTGCGGCGGGTGGTGGAAACGTTCGCGGCTCCTCGTGCGTCGTACCCGCAGTCCTGACAGGATGTGGCCATGACGACGAGTGTGGCGCGGGTGCAGACGCTGTTGCAGGACCATCCGCTGATCGACGGGCACAACGACCTGCCGATCGCGTTCTACGAGTTGTGCAACTACGACCTGGACGCGCACGACCTCAGCGTCTCGGTGCCGAAGCTCAACACCGACCTGCCGCGGCTGCGGCTCGGGCAGGTCGCCGCGCAGTTCTGGTCGCTGTGGGTGCCGCAGGACGACGACGCCGTACGGCGGACGTTCGAGCAGCTCGACTTCGTGCGCCGGCTGGTCGAGCGGTTCCCCGAGTCGATGGCGCTGACGCCGACCGCGGACGAGGTCGAGGCCGCGTTCAAGGAGCGCCGGATCGCGTCGCTGATGGGCATGGAGGGCGGGCACTCGATCGGTGAGTCGCTCGGCGTCCTGCGGGTGATGCGCGCGCTCGGCGTGCGGTACATGACGCTGACGCACAACAACAACGTCTCCTGGGCCGACTCGGCCACCGACGAGCCGGTGCTCGGCGGGATGAACGAGTTCGGCGAGCAGGTCGTCGCCGAGATGAACCGGATCGGCATGCTGGTCGACCTGTCGCACGTGTCGGCCGACACGATGCGGCACGCGCTGCGCGTCACGACCGCGCCGGTGATCTTCAGCCACTCGTCGGCGCGCGCGGTCTGCGACGTCCCGCGCAACGTGCCCGACGACGTGCTGACCACACTGGCCGGGAACGACGGCGTCTGCATGGTCACCTTCGTGCCGTACTTCGTCTCGCAGGCCTTCGTCGACTGGGTCGCCGAAGCGCGCGAGCTGGCCGATTCGATGGACCTGGACCCGCTGAAGCCGGCGGACCAGAAGAAGATCGCGGCCGCGCATCCGAAGCCGGCTCCGAAGGCGACGCTGCAGGACGTGGTCGCCCACGTCGAGCACGTGCGCGAGGTGGCGGGGGTCGACCACATCGGTCTGGGTGGTGACTACGACGGTTGCCCGCAGTTCCCGGTGGGGCTGCCGGACGTCGCGTCGTACCCGTCGCTGTTCTACGCCCTGGCCGACCGCGGCTGGTCGGACGAGGACCTGGCCAAGCTTGCCGGAGGCAACATTCTGCGGGTGCTGCGGGCTGCTGACGAGGTGTCGGCGGGCTGACGAGGCCCCAGGCGGCCGGCGAGCTTTTCAAGTCTTCCCCGTCGTGCGGGGAAGACTTGAAATCACCTGTCGCGCCTAAACCTTGCGGTACTGGTCCCGGCGCTGCGGCAGCAGCCCGAACCCCGCGCTGCGGTACGTGGCGATCGCTCCCGCGTTGAAGCACGGCGTCAGCACCTGCGCGCGCGACGCCCCGAGCTCCCGCAGCGCCGCCGTACCGGCCAGCGTCATCGCGCGCCCGTACCCATGTCCGCGATGGTTCCGATGCACGCCGAGCGGCTCGATCAACCCAGGCCGTCCCTTGCCCGCCGACCACACCGTGATCGCCGCCACCGCCTCGCCGTTCGCGTCCCGCCCGATCAAGCACCGCGCTCGCGCGTACGGCGTACCGTCCGCCATCGCCTGCCACCGCTCGTCACTGAACGTCGACCCGTCGAACGAAGCCCGCTGAATCCCCACCCGCACCCCCGCCGTCTCCGCCGTCACGAGCTCGACCGCCAGCCCCGAGTCCTCGACCTCGTCGGTCAGATCCCGCTCGAGCGGCTGCCACGGGTCATCCAGCTCCCACCCCTCCGCGAACAGCAGATCCCGCACCCGGCAGTCGTTCGGGGTCTCCAGGTAGACCTTCCCCTCCACCAGTACGCCGGCCGCCGGGTCAGCCACATCCGCGGCGATCCGCCGCGCCAGCTCCTCGTCCTCCAGCGCACCAGGAGCAATCGCCACCCGCAGCAGATCCGGCTCGTCCAGCATCCCCACCGCCAGCAGCTCGCCGTCCCGGGCCCAGGTCCGCACCGCGGCGGCCGTCCGCTCGGCGCCGTACCGCCAGAACCACCCCAGATCCCCCGGATGCAACTGCACCGCCGAACCGTCCACCTGCCACTCGGCCAACCGCGCCGCCACCAGCTCCAGCCCACCCACCGCCGGAGTCTCCCGCTCGATAGTCATCCCCCGATCCCACACCACCCGCCGACGGCTCGACCCACCGGGCCTCTCAACCCACCGGCCCCACTCAACCCACCGGCCCTCTCAACCCACCGGCCCCTCAACCGCCCGCCCCTCAACCCGCCGCCCCCTCGAACCGCCGACACCTCAACCCCCACCGCCTTTCAAGTACCGGCCACCGCTCGAGGGTCGGTACTTGAAAGACGGACGGGGGACGAGGCACACCGACGGGCCCGCGGGCCGGCGGCACGCTCGGCGGCAGGCCGGCGAGCCGACGGCTCGCCGATGGCACGAGCGCCTGGCCGCGTTGATGCCCGCCGCATCCCGCGCAGGTCGGCGAGCCGGAGGCGGACGGCCGGTGAGGTCTTTCAAGTACCAGCCACCGAACGAGGGTCGGCGCTCGAAAGACGGACGGGCGACGAGGCCCGCAACCGCATCCCCCGTGGTCCGCACAGCGGACGGGGCATGTTTGGCCTCCAGGCCATCGGGCACGGGGCGGGCTCACCGTGTTGATCGACAACGAGGAGTAGTTGTGCTGACCTTGACGGAGAACGCGACTCTGGTCATCAAGTCCATCACCGGCGTCGACGGCGCGCCGGAGGGTGCCGGCGTGCGGATCTCCCAGGAGAACCCGACCGATCCCGCCCTGGCGGTGACCACGACCGAGGCTCCGAAGCCGGGGGACCAGGTGGTCGAGGAGAGCGGGGCACGGGTGTTCCTGGAGCAGAACGCGGCGAACACGCTGGACGACAAGATCCTGGACGCAGCTGTGGACGACAAGGGTGGCGTGGAGTTCCTGCTGGTCCCGCAGCCGGGTCCCGGGCAGAACGGCGCCGTACCGACGCCGTAACCCTCTGAGCTGGGCGTGCTGCCTCAACAGCACTGCCCTCCCTGAACGACAGGGCGGTCCTGGAGCCTCTTTCCTCCCTCTCCGGGCCCGCCCTGTCGCGTCCCCACCCGGGGGAAAAATGCGAGAGGGAGGCGCGGGGCCCGCCCGGGCGGCTGGGAGCCGGACTAGTTGGCCGAGCGCTGGGCGATCCAGCTGGCGTGCAGACGCGCATAGATCCCGTTCACAGCAAGCAACTCCGCATGCGCACCGCGTTCCACCACGCGCCCCTCGTCGAACACCAGCACCTCATCGGCCGCCTCGGCGGTCGACAGCCGGTGCGCGATTGTCACCGACGTACGGCCGGCCATCAGCCGCTCCAGCGCCGCGTTGACCCGCACCTCAGTCCCCGGGTCAACGGCGGACGTCGCCTCGTCGAGCACCAGCAGGTCCGGGTCCGCGATGTTCGCCCGCACGAGCGCGACCAACTGCCGCTCACCAGCCGACAGCGACTCACCCCGCTGACCCACCGGCGAGTCCAGCCCATCCGGCAACGACTCGAGCCAGTCCGTCAGCCCCAGCGACTCGAAAGCCTCCAGCAGCTGGGCGTCCGTCACCTCAGGCCGCCCGAACCGCACGTTCTCCGCCAGCGACGAGTCGAACAGATACCCGTCCTGGGGCACCATCACCACCCGCTCCCGCAGCGAGCTGAACGCAATCGTCCGCGCGTCCGCGCCATCCAGCAACACCGCACCGGAGGTCGGATCCATCAACCGCGTCAGCAGCTTCGCGAACGTCGTCTTGCCCGACCCAGTCTCCCCCACGACGGCGACGCGCCGGTGCGGTTCCAGCCGTACGTCGACGTCCCGCAGCACCAACTCCCCTTCCGGGTAAGCGAAGTTCACGTCCGCGAACTCGACCGTGATCGGCCCCCGCGCCTGCGTCACGCCGTCGGACCCCGGGTCGACCACGTCGGCCGGCGTGGCGATCACGCCGAGCACCCGCCGCCACCCGGCGAACGCGCTCTGCGCGTCGGTCAGCACCTGGGTCGCGATCTGCACCGGGTCCGAGAACAGCGCGACCAGGAACATGAACGCCAGGATCTCCCCCAGCGTCGCGTTCCCGTCCACCCCGAGCAGCACCCCGGCCGTCAGCACGCCGGCGTTCGCGAGCCCCGCGGCCAGGCCACCGATCGAGAACGTGATCCCCGTGATCGCCTGCGCCCGCGTCGCCGTCTTCCGGTAGTCCTCGATCGACGCGTCGATCCGCTGCTGCGTCCGCCGCTCGATCGCGTACGCCCGCACCACCTGCGCGCCGACGACGGGCTCGGCGATCGCGGACAGCATCTCGCCGACCTTGGCCCGCACCACGCCGTACGCCGCCGACATCAGCCGCTGCAGCGACTTCAGGCTCGCGAACAGCGGGATGAAGCAGATCAGCACCACCAGCGCGAGCTGCCACGAGTACACGAACATGACGACCGTCGCGAGCAGCATCTGCCCGATGCTGACCAGGAAGATGAACCCGCCGAACTGCAGGAACTGCGACACCGTGTCGACGTCGGACGTCACCCGGCTCACGAGCGCACCGCGCCGCTCGGTCGACTGGGTCAGCACCGGCAGGTCGTGCACGTGCCGGAACGCCTTGATCCGCATCGTGGCCAGGCCGCTCTCGGAGTTGATCGCGAGCCGCACGGTGGTCAGGTACGACGCGAACGCGGTCACCAGGATCCCACCCACGCACGCCGCGCACATCCACGCCACGAACGACATGTCCGGGCCGCCCGGCCCGGACAGCCCCTTGTCGATGGTCTGCTGAACAGCGATCGGTACGACGATCCGCCCGCCCGTCATGGTCAGCGCGAGCAGCCCGGTGATCCACCACCCGCGGGCCAGCTCCGGCGAGACCTTGATCCCCTGGCGCAGGGTGTCGAGTCCTCCGGCGTTGTCCCCGGCGTCGAGCCGGGTGGCCTCCGCGGCACTCACGCGCTTGCTCCTTCGCTGTCCAGATCGTCCAGTTCGGCGGCCAGCTCGGCCTCTTCCTCGCGCCGCGCGGCGTCCTTCTCGTAGGCGTCGACGAGATCGCGGTACTCCGCGGACCGCTCCTGCAGCTCCAGGTGCGTGCCCTGCGCCGCGATCCGTCCCTCGGCCAGGAACAGCACCTCGTCGGCGAGCGAGATCGTCGCCTTGCGGTACGCGATCACCAGCACGGTCGTGTCCGACCGCCCACCCTGGACGGCGCTCCGCAGGCCGGCCAGGATTCTGGCCTCGACCTGCGGGTCGACCGCGCTGGTCGCGTCGTCGAGGATCAGCAGCCGCGGCCGCCGGACGAGGGCCCGGGCCAGCGCGATCCGCTGCCGCTGGCCGCCGGACAGCGTCGTCCCGCGCTCGCCGACCTTGGTGTCGAGGCCCTCGGGCAGGGACCGGATGAAGCCGTCGCCCTGCGCGATCCGCAGCGCGTCCCAGATGTCGTCGTCGGTGAAGTCGCCGCCGAGCGTGATGTTGCCGCGGACCGTGTCGTCGAACAGGAACGCGTTCTGCGCGACCAGGGCGACCGATCCGGCCAGCTCGTCGCGGGCCAGCGTCCGCAGGTCGACACCGTCGATCCGGACCGCGCCCTCCTCCGGGTCGACCAGCCGGGTCAGCATCGTGGTCAGCGTCGACTTGCCGGAGCCGGTCGGGCCGACCACCGCGACCGTCCGCCCGGGCTCGATCGTGAAGTCGACGCCGCGCAGCACGTCGCGGTCGGGCAGGTACCCGAAGCGGAGGTCGTCGACGTCGAGGCGCGCGGCCTTGATCGAGGTCAGCTTCTGATCGCCGTACTCCATCCCGCCCTCGGCGGTGAGCACGCGCTGGACGCGGTCCCAGCCGACGACCGAGCGCGGCAGCTCGCCGAGCACCCAGCCGAGCGCGCGGATCGGGAAGCCGATCAGCGTGAACAGGAACGCGACCTGGACGACGTCACCGGCGTCCGCCGCGCCCGACCGCACCCGGCCGACGCCGACCAGCAGCACGGCCAGTACGCCGAGCCGGGGCAGTCCCTCGATCACCGGGTCGAAGGCGCCGCGGGCACGGTTGACCGCGATGTTCGCGTCCTTGAGCGCCATCGTCGGGCCGGTGAAACGCTCGGTCTCGGCCGCCTCCCGGCCCAGCGTCTTGACCACCAGCGCGCCGTCGAACGACTCGTGCGCCACCTCGGACACGTCCGCGCGCAGCTCCTGCGCGCGGGTGGCCAGCGGCTGCAGGGTGCGCTGGAAGATCACGTTCGCGACGAACACCAGCGGGAAGACCAGGCACCCGACCAGCGCCAGCCAGACGTCGGCGGCGAACATCGCCGCGGTCGCGAAGGCGAGCATCGCGATCACGCCGATCGCCATCGGCAGCGGGGCGATCACGAACCAGATCGACTCGACGTCGGCGTTCGCGTTGGACAGCAGCTGCCCGGTCGGGTGCCGGTGGTGCCACTCCAGGGGGAGCTTCAGGTACTGCCGGGTGACGCGCCGCCGGTACGTCGCCTGGAGGCGGAACTGCATCACGCCGGCCCCGATCCGGCGGCCGACCACGCCGATCGCGCGCAGTACGGCGATGCCGAGGAACAGCGAGACCAGGGCCGCGAGCGCGCCGAAGGTGGTGTCGCCGCGCTCCAGGGCCGGGCGGATCACGTGGTCGGTGGCCCAGCCCAGCGCCCAGCCGTCCGCGACCGTCATCGCGCCGTACAGCATGCTCGCCGCCACCGAGAGCGCGAAGACCCACGGCTCCTCGGCGATCGCGACGCGCAGGACCGCGAACCCGCGCCGGGTCACGCTCCCCTTGGTGGGGACTTTCGGCAACGGCACGAGGCATCCTTCGTCACGGCGGTGTGTCAGGTGTGTGGACAGTCGGTGCGACTGACAACGATTGACATTCTGCCATTGGGCTCCGACAACTACGATCGAGTTGTGACCGACTACAGCCGGACAGAACGACTCGCACTGTGTGACCTCTTCGATCAGGCCGGGCCTGATCGGACGACGCTGTGCGAGGGGTGGCTGACCCACGACCTGGCCGCCCACCTGTACGTGCGGGAGTCGGACCCGATCGCCGCGCCGGGGATCATGCTGCCGGCGCTGGCCGGCACCACCGAGCGGCGGATGGCCGCGGTCAAGACCCGCTGGAGCTTCACCGAGCTGGTCGGCAAGGTCCGCGGCGGGCCGCCGTCGTTCTCGATCTACGCGCTGCCGGTGATCGGCCGCGAACTGAACACGCCCGAGTACCTGGTGCACCACGAGGACGTCCGGCGGGCGGTTCCCGACTTCCAGGTCCGCGCGCTGCCGGGCGAGCAGCAGGAGGGCCTGTGGAAGGGACTCAAGCTGGCCGCGCGGTCGATGCTCCGGAAGGCGCCGAGCGGCGTCGTCCTGCGGCTGCCGGACGGGCGGGAGTCGGTCGCGAAGAAGCCGACCGCGGCCGGTTCGGTGACCGTGACCGGCGAGCCGGCCGAGCTGGTCCTGTTCTGCTTCGGCCGGCAGGCGGTCGCCCAGGTCGACCTCGACGGCGATCCGGAGATCACCGCTCAGCTGCAGGGCAAGTCATTCGGTTTCTAGGGCGTGTCTGACGATTCCCGCCGTAGCGAGCAGGTGCTCGGTGCGGTAGCTCGGAGTGCTGGAGTGAAGGCCTCGATGTTTTTCCATCGTGGTCTTTGCTCCAGTGCTTCGAGGTGCCGTGCCGAGTGCCGCGCAGTAGGCGGGAATCGTCAGACACGCCCTCACTGCGCGGAGGCCGCCTTCTTCTTCCGGAACCGCTGGACCAGGCTGCTGACCACCGTGGTCAGCAGCACCAGCACGATCGCGGCCACGACGCCCTGCCACGGCTTGTCGAACAGCGCGTACCCGAGCAGCCCGATCGCCATGTAGACCGCCGCCCACAGCGACGACGCGGCCAGGTCCACCACGGCGAACCGATGCCATCGGTACCCGGCCAGACCGGCCGCGAGCAGCACCGGCACCCGCCCGCCCGGAATCAGCCGGGAGGTCAGCAGCACGGTGATCTCGTGCTCGGCCAGCCGCTCCCGCAGCGCGTCGAGCGACGCGTTCTCGCGCAGCCAGCCGATCCGCTTGGCGAGCCGCTCACCACCGGCCCGGCACGCGGCGTACACGATCAGATCGCCGACGTACGCGCCCCCGGCACCAGCGATCAGTACGCCGACCAGCCCGATCGGGTTGCTGTGCGAGGCGAGCACCGCACCGGCCGACACCGCCGCGCCGGTCGGCAGGACGGGCAGCACCGCGCCGATCAGAACCGCGCCGGCCAGCACGACCAGGTACCAGAGATCGAAATGGGCGTCACCGCTCACGGCCGCACCACCTCCGTCGACTCCCCCGGCACGAGGACCTCCACCTTCACGCGGGCGTCCGCCGACGCCATCTCCGCCTTGAACCGGTCCCCCGGCGGCAGGAACAACTCGGGCTTGAGCCAGTCGCAGCCGATCGGCCAGAACGTCCCGAAATGTACCGGTACGGCGTACTGAGCACCGACTCGCCGAACCGCTTCGGCGGCGCGCACCGGATCCAGGTGCTCGTCCCCGAGCGTGGGTCCCCAGCCGCCGACCGGGATCAGCGCCAGGTCGACCGGGCCGACCTCCGCCGCCATCTCGTCGTACAGGCCGGTGTCACCGGCGAACCAGACGCTCGGCGAGCTCGCGACCCGGTACCCGAGGGCCTGGGCGCGGTACTGCGACCAGGGCAGGCGCCTGCCGTCATGGCGGGCGGTGACCGCGGTGATCTCGAGCCCGCCGATCTTGATCTGGTTGCCCGGCGCAACTTCGATGCAACGGTCCGAGTAGGCCTTGCCGGCCTCCGCGTGGATCAGCCGGGCCGCGCCGCGCGGGACGACCAGGGCAGCATCCGGCGAGACGAACGGCAGCGACGTCAGGTGCAGGTGGTCGGCGTGCAGGTGCGAGATCAGCACCGCGTCGCACTCCCCCGCCTCCGGCAGCGGCAGCGGGCCGCGGCGGCGGCGCAGGTGCGCGATCCGGGCCGTCAGCACGGGATCGGTGAGCAGCTTCGTCCCCCGGTCCTCGATCGTGGAGGTGGCGTGCCCCCACCAGGTGATTCGCACGCCTCAGGCCTCCACACTCGCATCGCTGTCCACCCGGTCGGACTCCTGCAACTGGTCGACCGTCTCTACTCCGGACCGCTTGCGCTGACCGAGCTGGTCCAGCCAGCTGACCAGCAGCGCGTGGACCGCGTCGGAGCCTACGGGAGCCTCGTCGACGGCCCAGCGGCGCGGGTGAACCAGCACGGCCTCGGTCTGCCAGCCACCGATCCCGCCGTGGCACCCGACCAGCTCCTCGAACGCGGCCACCTCGTGGGTGTACTCGTCCAGGCGGCTGACCACGACGATGTCCCCGTTGTGCGGCATCTCGGCCTGCCGCAGCAGCGACGAGGCAGCCATCGGCCCGTACGCCGTGAGCGGGTCCTCGCCCTCGATCCGCCCGGTCCGCAGCACATGGACACCGGCCCGGCCGATCGCGACCGGCCCTTCGGCGAGCGAGTCGATCACCACGAAGCCGACGCCGGGGTGGGTCGCCAGACCGGGGACGAGCCGCGGGTGCAGCAGCTCGATCTCCTCCAGCGGGACCCGGCCCGGCGTGGTCGCCAGGTAGATCAGCGCGAGGTTGCCCGACGCGGTGACGACCATCTGCTCGTCGGCCGCGACCGGCGGCTCGCAGTCGCGCGGGCCGAGCTCGATCTCGCCGCGGGTGGCCTTGCCGTGGAGCGCCTTCCGCGTCACCGAACCGGCGACGCTACGGCGCAGGCTCAGCTCGGTCAGGAACGCGTTCACCGGTCCCCAGCCCTCGGACCGGCCGGTCGCCGCGACCGGCTCCTTGGTGGTGTCGACCAGGTCGTCGACCACCTGCGTCAGCGTCCGCCCGTACCGCTGCAGGAACGTCGACCCCTGGCTCTGGCCGTGGTCGGACAGTACGACGATCTCGTACGAGTGCGGCAGCGTGTCGATGATCCGCTGCAGCGCCCCGAGCACCCGGTCGAGGCCCTCCAGCGTCTGCAGCGACTCCGGCCGGGTCGGTCCGGCGTGGTGGGCGACCTCGTCGTAGTCGACGAAGTCGCAGTAGATGACCGGCGTGCCCTTGACCAGTTCGTCGGTGATCAGCGAGACGTTGAGGTCGCGCAGCAGCACGTTGGAGATCGCGCGCAGGAAGATGTACGAACCGCCGCGGTTGACCCGCGGGACCAGCTTGCGCCGGCGCTGCCGCCGGGCCTGGTGCAGTTCCTTGATCATCTCGCCGACGCAGAGCACCAGCCCGCGGGCGGCACCCTGCGGGCTGGAGAAGAACCGGACGTAGCCGCGGCTGCGGGTCGGCGGCAGCGCGGCCCGGCTGAACACGAGCACCGAGTTCGGGGCGTCGCCGGACCAGTTGTTGCTGATGCTGACCCCGCCGTCGGCGAGCAGGCCGCGGCCGGTCGACATCCGCGCCTCGATCTCGGCGGCGTCGCGGGCGCGGTTGGTCACCATCACCCGGCCGGTCTCCTTCTCGTACCAGCGGAAGGCCGGGATCTGCCCGGAGCCACCGTGCAGGATGCCCGCCTGGCTGGCCGGGGTGGTCGCCGGTACGCCGGTGTGCCAGCCGAGCATCGAGTGGCTGCCGTCGCGGATCCAGCCGCCCAGGTGCGGCAGGTTGCCCGACATCACCATCCAGTTCAGCAGCGGCGCGGCCAGGCCGTCGATCTGGACGATCAGCATCCCGGTCTTCGGCGCGGGCTGGATCCGGCGGGCCCGGCGGCGGACGCCGCGCATCACCTCGGCGACGTACGCGTCGTCGCTGCCGGCGTACGCGACCCAGCCGACGAACGCGCTGACCGACGACATCACGATCGAGACCAGGACCGGCGCCTCGACCCCGCCGTGCAGGTTGACGCCGGGATCGAGGGTGACGCCGAGGTAGACCACGCCGAACTGGGACAGCAGGCCGCCGACCAGGACGCCGACCGAGCCGATCAGGATCGCCAGCCCGGCCAGCAGCCAGCGCATCAGCAGCCCGATCACGGCCAGCAGGACGACCAGCCGGAGCACCGGCAGCGGCCCGTCGCTGCTGATCTGCGGCAGGGTCCAGAAGGTGATGACGAGCGAGGCCAGTGACGCCAGCCCGCCGAGCAGCATCGCCTGCAGGCCGCGGGTGGTCCGGCGGACGTCGAGCCAGATCGGTCGCCGGCGCCGGTCGCCGGTGACCTGCTCAGGTGGTTTGGCCAACCTTCGGACTCCCCGTTCGAGTAGTTCACTGCTTGCACTACTGGAACGAGACTACGAGGCCCGGCCCGGGACCCGCCCACTGCGCCACGCAACGGACGGGTGGTTCCCGGGTGGTCCCTGAGTTCGCGGCGGGGTGAACCCCTACTGCAGCTCGAAGTAGTCGACCTCGGCGTACGACGTGCCCTTGGTCAGCCGGATCGTGTTCCAGCCCTCGTTCAGCGTCACGCTCACCGACGCCTGGCGCCAGTTGTCCCAGCCGGCGGCCGGGTAGCTGACCGCGCCCTGGCTGTTGCCGTTGACAACCACCCCGTGGGTGGCCGTGCCGCCGGTGCCGTTGGCGTACCCGACCGACAGCGTGTAGCTGCCGGCGCGCGGGGCGTAGAAGGTGTTCTCGACCCAGGAGTCCGCGAAGTCGATGTACGCCGCGACCGCGCCCTGCGAGGCCCCGGCCGCGCCGGTCCGGACCCGGCAGTTGTTGAGGGTGCCGCGCTCGGCCTCGGTCCGGACCCGGCTGCCGCGGACGACCGGGAAGTCACCGGCCCAGCCGAGGTCGGCGACGTACAGGTGACGGGAGCCGTTGACCCAGCCGTGCAGGAAGACCTTGTCACCGACGAAGTCGGCACCGCCGGGGCCGCAGACGCGGTTGTCGAAGGAGGCGGTGGTCATCAGCGGGCGGTACGCGGTGGTCCAGGGGCCGTTGAGGCTGGGCGCGACGGCGTACGAGGTGAGGTACTCGCAGCCGGTGTAGCTGCCGCCGGAGTAGAAGAGGACGTACTGGCTGCCGCGCTGCACGAGGTCGGGTGCCTCAATGACGCCGCCGGAGGAGATCAGCGCGGTGTTGCCGCCGGTGAGGGCGGTGCCGTTGTTCGTCGTACGGGTGAGCCAGAGGGTGGAGTTGACGCCGATCGCGTTGCCGTCGTTCTTCCACAGCAGGTAGCGGGTGCCGTCGTTCGCGACGAAGGTGTTCGCGTCGATCGCGCCGCCGAGATTCAGCGGGCAGATCAGCGGCTGGCTGCCGACCGGACTAAACGGGCCGAGCGGTGAGCTCGCGGTCGCGACGCCGATGCACTGGCGGCCGGAGGCCTTGTGCCAGGCGGTGTAGGTGAGGGTGAAGCTGCCGTCGGGATTCGGGTGGACGTCGGGCGCCCAGGTCCGGCCGGACTGCGCCCAGCCCGCCGACGGACCGCCGGACATCGCGTCGCCGCGGATGGTCCACGGGCCGTTCGCACTCGGCGCGGACGCGGTCGGGACGTGACCGCGGCCGTTGTTGGTGGAGTAGGCGTACCAGGTGCCGTTGACCTGGATGACGTCCGGATCGGGGAAGTCCTCGCCGATCACGGCGGTCGGGAAGACGGCTGCGGTCGTTCGCTGCTCGGCCGCGGTGGCCGGGCTGATGGCGGTGGCGAGCGCGGTCAGAACGACCAGCGCGGCCAGAACTCGTCTACGCATCGGTGAGCTCCTCAGGTGGGGCGGTACCTGCGGAGACTACTTTTCCATCGATTCACCTGGATGAGTAGAGGGCAGCCCGGACGTGCACCACTGTCCAAGCCGGCGACACGCCGACGATCGCCCGCCACACCCGGCGTGTCGCACTGGTTAGTGAGTGGTGCACGTTCGGCGCGCCCGATCGCTGGACCGGGGCCGCCGGCGGGTGTTGACTCCGGTGTGTTGGTTTCCGCCTGAGGGGTTGGAGTTGTCGTGAAGTTCTTACCAAAGGTGTCTCCGCGCGGGGTTGTCGCCGTCGCTGCCGCGCTCGCGGCCACCACCGGACTGGTCGGCCAGTCGGTCTCGTCGGGTCAGTCGGCTTCCACGGCCGGGGCGCAGGTGGCCGCGACCGGGCTGCAGCAGCAGCTCGACGCGTTGCTCGCGGACGCGCGGTTCCAGGGGTCGCAGGTCGGGCTGGTGGTGCGCGACGCGACGACTGGCGAGACGCTGTACGACCGGGACGGCTCGACCCGGTTGCTGCCGGCGTCCAACACCAAGCTCTTCTCGTCGACGGCCGCGATGGACACGCTCGGGCCGTCGTACCGGTTCCACACCGACGTCCTGGCAACCGCGCCGGTCCGGGGTGGCAAGCTGCGGGGCGACCTGTATCTGAAGGGGTACGGCGACCCGACCGCACTCGAGGGCGACTACGTGGCGCTGGCCAAGCAGGTCGCGAAGTCCGGCGTACGGCGGATCGACGGTGACCTGGTCGCCGACGACACCTACTTCGACCACGTCCGCCTCGGCGACAGCTGGGCCTGGGACGACGAGCCGTTCTACTACAACGCGCAGATCTCCGCGCTGACGCTGGCGCCGAACACCGACTACGACTCCGGTACGGCGATCGTCGAGAGCCGCCCGGGCACCAAGGCGGGGGCGCCGGTCGGATTGAAGCTGGTCCCGGCGAACGGCGTGATCAAGCTGGTCAGCACCGCGAAGACCGGTGCCGCGGGGTCGGCCAACACGCTCAGCATCGAGCGGGACCACGGGACGAACGTCGTACGGGTGAGTGGATCGGTTCCTCTGGGCGCGTCGGTCGGGACCGAGTGGGTGACCGTGTGGGAGCCGGAGGTGTACGCCGCCGACGTGTTCCGGCGCGCGCTCGCCGCTCAGGGCGTGCGGGTCGACGGGCGGATCAAGGTCGCCGCCACCCCGGTTGCGAGCGCCCGCCGGCTGGCGCGGGACGAGTCGATGACGGTCGGCGAGCTGATGAACCCGTTCCTCAAGCTCTCCAACAACATGCACGCCGAGACCCTGGTCAAGGCGATGGGCGCTGTCGCCGAGGCGTCCGGCACCTGGCCGGCCGGTCTCGGGGTGGTCACCGACTATGCGCAGAGCGTCGGCGTCGACACCTCCGCGATCCGCCTGTCCGACGGCTCCGGCCTGTCCCGCAAGGTCAACGTCACCGCCGACAGCGTCACCGACCTGTTGATCGCCGCGCAGAAGGAACCGTGGTTCCAGCAGTGGTACGACGCCCTGCCGATCGCCGGCAACCCCGACCGCTTCGTCGGCGGCACCCTGCGCTCGCGCATGGCCGGCACTCCCGCCGCCAACAACCTCCACGGCAAGACGGGTTCGCTGACCGGTGTGACCGCGCTGTCCGGCTACGTCTCCACCGCGGACGGCCGCAAGCTGGTGTTCTCGATGATCAGCAACAACTACCTGACCACCCCGCGCCCGGTCGAAGACGCAGTAGGCATCACGCTGGCCTCCTGGTCCGACGCGGCTCCGCCCGCGGCGATCAGCCCCTCGACCAGCCGCTCGGCAACCAACACCCCCGACACCGAGTGGACCAAGGACCGCTGATCCGTCCCGGCCTCCCCTCAGCCCCGCGACCGGGGAGGCCGGACCGCCACAACCCCCGCCCCGCCAGCCTTGAGCACCGACCAGCCACTCCAACACCCGATCAGTGGCTGAGGCGTGCTCAAGGTCCACCATCACCGCCACCCGGAGCACTCACGAGTCGTAGCCGGTGACTCCGGGGCGGAGTAATCGGTTGGACAGGCTCCTGCCGGGTGCCGACGATGTCGGCATGAGTGCTGTGCTGCCCGAGCAGCTGTCCTTTCGCCGGCCGACCGCTGGTGACGCGGAGGAGATCTTCGCGCTGGTCGCCGCGCGGAACACCGCGGTGGTCGGGTTCGCCGACTACACGCTCGACGACATGATCGACGAGCTCGCCGAGCCGGGTCTCGAACTCGGCACCGACGCGTGGCTGGTCCTGGAAGGTAACCAACCGGTTGGCTACGCGACCGTGTTCGGCAAGGGCGACCACCGCGCCGTCGACCTCGAGCTGGTCTCCACCGACCGCGCCGCCGCCGACTGGCTGCTCGACCAGGCACTCCCCCGCGCCGCCGACCTCGGCCGCGCCCACGGGCACCGCGAGATCTCCGTCGACGCCGGCGCCTACCGCACCGACGAGGCCCAGCGCGCCCTGCTCGCCGCCCGCGGTTTCCTTCCCGGTACGACGTTCCACCGCATGCGCATCGACCACACCGCATCGCCTCAGGCCCCCGAGATCCCGCCCGGTATCACCGTCCGCCGGGGCGCCCTCGACGACGCGACCCGGCGCGTGGCGCACGCCGTACTGAACGCTGCCTTCGACGGCCAGTTCGGTTTCGTCCCGCGCCCGTACGACGAATGGGCGGCGGCGCACGAGTCGAGGTCGACCTTCGACTGGTCCCAGCTCACGCTCCTCGAGCTCGACGGCGAACCCGTCGCGTTCCGCGAGTGCACCGACGAGTTCGTCCCCGACGAGAACTGCAGCTACATCGGCCGGCTCGCCGTACTGCCCGCGGCGCGCGGCCGGGGCCTCGCCAAGTTCCTCCTCCGCGACGCCTTCGCCCAGGACGCGGCAGCCGGCCGGACCGGCACGATCCTCCACGTCGACACCAACAACCCGACTCCCGCCCTCGGCCTCTACCTCTCCGTCGGCATGCGAGCCGTCCTCGCCATCGACGCCTGGCGCCTGGTGCTGAAGACCACCTGACCTGCTGTTCGTCGGATTGCGTACGGAGGCCGCCGCACCTCAGCCCGTCAGTGCGCGGCGGACCTCTTCCGTCGCGCGCTCGCGGGACCACCTGGCCAGTTCGGGCCAGGTGTAGGTCCGCCGAAGGTCCTGCACCAACCGCGTGCCGACCAGATAGCCGATGCGGTCGGGGAAGGGCGACTCCTGGTTGCGGGTCAGGTACCGGCCGATGAGCTCGTCGTCCTCGGAGTCCAGGTCGGCCAGGATCGCCTGTTCCGCGGCGGGCAGGACACGCAGACAGTCCGCCATCCACTCGTCGTACCCGCCGCCGAACCACAGGTGTTCGACCAGCCCGTACTTCGGCAGCAGCTCGGCGGTGAGTGCGGTCGCGAAGCCCTCGGCGTAGATCCACTGCCCGAGCGGCCCGACGTCGGGCCAAGGGGTCTCGGGCAACTGCAGTTGCACCGCGTGGGCGAGTTCGTGCGGGGCCACGATCCGCGCGGCGCGCTCGTCCGGGATCCGCTCGACGGCCAGGAACAGCGTCGGCGTACCGCCGAAGTCGGCGACCCAGCCGTTGGCCGTGCCGAGGCCGACCATCACCACGGCGTGCAGGTCCAGCTGGGTCGCCTCCAGGACCGGTGTGACCAGCGCCGCCGCGTCCCGCACCCAGCCGGCGGCAGGCTTCGCGTTCGACTCGATCAGGGCCAGGTCGGCCGGGTAGCGCTCGAGCGCCTGCCGCGGATCGGGAGCGCGGCCGCTGCGGCGAAGGTCGTTGACGACCTCCGGGTGCTGGTCGGCGTACTGGGCCCAGAGTGCGAGCTGCTCGTGCTCGTCCAGCCGGGCCGCTCGTCGCCAGAACTCGAGGAAGTCCGGCACGAGGTTCCGTACGGCGATCGGCATCTGCCCAGCCTACGGACCTGGCGGGGGTAATCGGTTGGACAGTGTGGCTGGTCGTGTTCACGATGTGGGGATGACTGCCGCGTTGCCCGCTGGGCTGACCGTTCAGCCCGCTGAGCTTGCCGATGCTGCGGCGATCACCGCGCAGATGGCGGCGTACACGACGCCCATGCTCGGGTTTCCCAAGCACAGTTACGAGAACGTCGCCGACTACCTGCGGGATCCGGCGATCGAGCTGGCGAGCGGGAGTTGGCTGGTGCACGACGGGGACGAGCTCGTCGGGAGTGCGACAGCGGTGCTGACCGGCGCGCGGCCGCAGGTGGATCTGGATGTGTTCGCGGCGGATCCGGCAGTTGCCGCGTGGTTGTTCGCGACGGCGTCGGCGCGGGCTGTCGACCTGGCGCGTACGGCGGGCCTGCCGGAGGTCAAGCTGCACTTCGGGCAGCTGGAGCAGGACGCGACCACCGGCCGGATGCTCGCCGACGCCGGCTTCGACCGGAGCACCGCGATCCATCTGATGCGGATCAACCACACCACGCCGGCGCCCGCGCCGGAGCCGCCCGCGGGTGTGAAGCTGCAGGTCGGCGCCTTCGACGACGCGACCAAACGGGCCGCGCACCGGGTGATCGCCGAGTCCTTCGCGACCCAGCCCGGCGCGGTCCCCCGCCCGTACGACGAGTGGGTGGCCTCGCGAGAATCCCGGTCGGCCTTCGACTGGTCACAGCTCACCGTGGCCGAGCTCGACGGCGAAGCGGTCGGCGTGCGCGAGTGCGGCGATCAGTTCGTGAGCAGCGACAACTGCAACTACATCGGGCGCCTGGGCGTACTGGAGTCAGCGCGCGGCCGAGGCCTCGCCAAGTTCCTGCTCCGCGACCAGTTCGCCCGCGACGCAGCAGCCGGCCGGACCGGCACGACACTGCACGTCGACACCAACAACCCCACGCCCGCCCTCGGCCTCTACCTCTCCGTCGGCATGCGCCCGACCGTCGTCACCCACATCTGGGAGAAGCAGATCGCACTGACGCACTGACTGGGCGACTTCGCCAGTGCCCCCTTGCTCCTTCCGCGTTGAGGATACAAGCGTGGGGTGAGGACGGCCGGGGTTTATCCACAGGCGGCGCTGATCGCAAGCGTTGGGCGATCAGACTAGGTCGACGACCTCGCCGGGGCGGTCGCGGTCCGTCCCGGCGAGGTCGTCAGTTCAGTAGCACCCGGTCGCCGGTGGTGCCGGCGATGATGCGGCGGGTACCGATCGCGGTCCGCAGGTCGAGTTCGACCTTGACCGGGCCGGTCTGGGGCTTGGAGCACTCTCCGCCGCCCGGTTCGTCCGGCGCCACCACGTAGCGGTACGCCGCGATCCGGGCCGTGGTCGCGTCCTGATCGAGGATGCGGACCATGGTGTGCGGGTAGCACCCCTCCCCGGGCGCACTGGACCGGGGAGCCTCGACCTGCAGGACCGAAGGCGATCCGGGCACCGGCCGCACAGCCGTCACCGGGATCTCCTTCTGCAGCAGCATCAGGGTGGTACCGAACGTGAACTGGGCCGGCGGCGGCCCGTCGTCCAGTACGCCGAGTGTCGGCGTACTGATCGGGGCGGCCGGCTCGGCGCCGCGCTGGACGTCCTGGGTGACCACCGTGGCGACCGTCGCGACTGCCACCACAGTCGCGACGGCCAGCAGGTTGCGCTGCCGCTTGCGGCGGCGGGCTCCCCGCTCGACGCCCTGGAAGGGCGGGGCCTGCTCGGGGGTCTGCTCGTCGACGTACTCGACGAGCAGGTCGGTCCTCAGCTCAGCCATGGGGCACCTCCTGGACGGCCAGCATCGGGGCCAGGGCCTGGCGGGCCCTGGCCAGCCGGGACTTCACGGTGCCCGGCGGCACTTGCAGTTCGTCGGCGATCTGGTCGACCGGTAGATCCATCACGTGGTGCAGCACCACCACTGCCCGCTGGGCCGGTGGGATCCTGGCCAGCGCCGCCGCCACGTCGAGTGCGTCACCGTCCGGTTCACGGACCTCTCCTGTTCTCCCGAGCAACTTGGCGGAGGCTTTCTGCGCGACCTGCTGCCGCCGGAGCCTGCTGATCAGGGTCCGTACGGCGACCGCGCGGACCCAGGCCTCCGGGTCGTCGTACCGGCGGATGCTGTCCCAGCGGCCGAGCAGCTTCACGTACGCGTCCTGCGCGACCTCCTCGGCGTCCGCGCGGGACCCGCCGATCGACACCAGGACACCGATCAGCCGCGGCCAGGTCCGGGCGTAGAGCGCCGCGACCTCCGCGTTCGGGTCGGTCTCGTTGTGCCTCACACCGCTAACACGCGCTGCCACCGGATCAGGTTCCATCCTTTTTCCAGGTATTGCATCAGCGAGATGTGAGAGATTACTCTCGAAACATGTCTCTCAGAAATCCGTACGGCGACTTCGAGGTCACCGACCCGCAGGCGATGCGGGCGCTGGCCCATCCCGTCCGCCTGGCGGCGCTGAGCTACCTGCAGAAGAACGGCCCGGCGACCGCGACCCAGCTGTCCGAGCATGTCGGCGCCTCGCCGTCGGTGACCAGCTGGCACCTGCGGCACCTGGCCGGCTTCGGCCTGGTCACCGACGGACCACCGCCGGACGGCGTCGGGGACCGGCGGCAGCGGTGGTGGCAGGCGGCCGCTCGCGGGTTCCGGTACGAGATGCCGGACACGCCCGAGGGCACCGAGGCCGGCCGGCTGCTGCGCGCCGAGATGATGAACCAGGCGCTCGAGGCCGCCCAGCACTGGCTCGCCGAGACCGAACCCAGGCTCGACCCTGAGTGGAACCGCGCCGGCGGCGGGTCGAACACCCTGCTGCACGTCACCCAGGACGAGCTGGAAACCCTGGAGAACGCGATCGAGGACCTGCTCGCGCCGTACGTCCAGCGTGGTCCGCACGGCGCGCCCGCAGAGGCCCGTCCGGTCCGGCACCTCCGCATGTTGTTGCCGGAAGCAACCGACTCCTGAGTCTTTCCCGTACCGCCCGCAGCGCCCCACGGCGCTGCCCCCTGCCCTGATTCAGCCGGCCCGGCTGACCGAACCGAGTGAGGCCCGATGAAGTCCTTGTCCGCCAGCAGCCTGCTGCGCGACCGGCAGTTCCGGACGTTGTGGTCGGCGCAGGCCGTCTCCGAGTTCGGCGACCGGGTCAGCGAGCTCGCGCTCCCGCTGATCGCCGTCACCCTGCTCGACGCCAGCGCCTTCCAGACCGGGCTCCTGACCGCCGCGGTCTGGCTGCCCAACCTGCTGTCGCTGTTCATCGGGACCTGGGTCGACCAGCACCGCGACAAGCGGCCGCTGATGATCGCGGCCGACCTGAGCCGGACCGTCGTGCTGCTGTCGCTGCCGGCGGCGTACTGGCTGGACGTGCTGACGCTCGGTCAGCTCTACGTGATCGCGATCCTGGCCGGTACGGCGCACGTCGTGTTCAACACCGCCAACGCGGCGTTCTTCGTCCGGGTGGTGCCGCGGGCGCAGTTCCTGGAGGCGAACAGCAAGCTGTCGGCGACGCGGTCGTTCTCGTTCATGGCCGGGCCGGCCGTCGGCGGTGTGCTCGTGCAATGGCTGACCGCGCCGGTCGCGATCGTCGTGGACGCGTTCTCGTTCCTGTTCTCGGCGTTCCAGGTCTCGCGCCTGAAGGTCGAACCGGGCGCGGCCGACGAGACGACCGAGTCGCTGTGGCGGCGGGCGGGCGAAGGCATGCGGTACCTGATGCGGCACCCGTACCTGCGCGCCAGCCTCGGCTGCGCGACGACGGTGAACTTCTTCAACATGATCGGGATGGCGCTGCTGGTGCTGTTCGCCAGCCGGAACCTCGGACTGTCCGCCGGGGCCATCGGCGTCGCGTTCGGCATCGGAGCGTCCGGCGGCCTGCTCGGCGCGATCGCCGCCGCTCCCCTGGCACGCCTGATCGGCGCCGGCCGCCTGATCGCCGTCGCCTCGGTGGTCTTCCCGGCCTCGATGGCTGTCCTGGTGCTCGGGGGCGGACCGTTCTGGGCCCGGGCGGGAGTGCTCGCGGCGGCCGAGTTCATCGGGTCGTTCGCGGTGATGTGCTTCGACGTCCCGCTCAACTCGCTGCAGGCCGCCGTCATGCACGACCACATGCGGAGCCGGGTGGTCGGTGCGTTCGCGAGCATCAACTACGGCGTACGGCCGCTGGGTGCGGTGGTCGGTGGTGCGCTGGGGACGTGGATCGGGGTGCGGGAGACGTTGATCATCTCGGGTGTCGGAGGAGCATTCTCGGTGTTCTGGTTGCTGCGGTCTCCGATCATCAGCACCAAGACCTTGGACGACCTGCAGCCACCAGAAGGTGTTCTGCTGACAAGTACAAGCAAGGTCTGAGCAGCACCACCACAACAAATACCAGCCACCTGATCGGTGGCTGGTACTTGGTAGGTGCTGAGTCAACAAGTACCAGCCCCCGAGAGGTGGCTGGTACTTGTTGGGTGACCGGTGACTAGTCGAGTTCGATCGGTTCTTCGAGCTTCGCCACCGTGGTCCTCAGGGGGACCTCCTTGATGAAGAAGACCGCGATCAGGCTGACCAGCGCGCACGCGGCGGCGATCAGGAAGATGCGACCGGTGGCGTCGCCGTACGACTGCCGGACGAGCTCGGCGAGCTGCGGCGGCAGGTGGTTGACGTCGAGGAGGCTCGTACCGCTGCCGTCCTGGAGCTTGCCGGCCGCGGCAGCTCCACCCGGGCCGTGCAGCACGCCCTCGATCAGCAGGTCCTTGACCCGCGTCGCGAGGACCGCGCCGAGGACCGAGACGCCGACCGCACCGCCGAGGCTGCGGAAGAACGAGACCGACGCGCTCGACGCACCGATCTGGCTGACGTCGACGGTGTTCTGCACCGCGAGCACCAGGTTCTGCATCATCATGCCCATGCCGATGCCCATCGACAGCATGCCGAGGCCGACGTACCAGTACGGGCTGGTGTGGTCGATCGTGCCGAGGACGACGAGGCCCGCGACGAGCAGTACGCCGCCGGCGATCAGGTAGCGCTTCCACTTGCCGTAGCGGGTGATCATCTGGCCCGAACCCACCGAGCCGACGAACGAACCGAGCATCATCGGGATGGTCAGCAGTCCGGCCTCGGTCGGGCTGTAGCCGCGGGCGATCTGGAAGTACTGGCCGAGGAACAGCGCGCTGCCGAACATCGCGACGCCGACCGACAGGCTGGCCACGATCGCCAGCGCGGTGGTCCGCTCGCGGACGACCTTCAGCGGAACCAGCGGCTCGGCCGCCCGGGTCTCCACGAACACGGCGAGCACGGCGAGCACCGCGGTACCGCCGACGAACAGCGCCGACTGCCAGGAGATCCAGCCGAAGTCGTGACCGGCGAAGGTCACCCAGATCAGCGGGAGGCTCGCGGCGGCGCTGATCAGGATCGCGCCGAGGTAGTCCATCTGCACGCGGCGCTTGATCACCGGCAGGTGCAGGTACTTCTGCAGTACGACGAGGCTGACGACGGCCAGCGGGACGCAGACGTAGAAGCACCAGCGCCACCCGAGCCAGCTGGTGTCGACGATGACACCGCCGATGAGCGGACCGCTGACGGTCGCGACCGCCATCACCGCGCCCATGTAGCCGGAGTACCGGCCGCGGCTGCGGGGCGGGATCGCCGCGCCGATGATCGCCTGCGCGAGCGCCATCAGGCCGCCCATCGCCAGGCCCTGCAGGACGCGCGCGCCGATCAGGAACGCCATGCTGTGCGCCATGCCGGCCAGCGCGGAGCCGACCACGAACAACGAGATCGCCAGCTGCACCAGCAGCTTCTTGCTCATCAGGTCCGACAGCTTGCCCCAGATCGGGGTGGACACGGTCGTCGCGAGCAGGCTCGCGGTGAGGACCCAGGTGTACTGCGTCTGGCTGCCCTGGAGGTCTGCGGTGATCGTCGGCAGGGCGTTGCTGACGATGGTCGAGCTGAGCATCGCCGTGAACAGCGCGGCGAGCAGCCCGACCAGGATCTCGAGGATCTCGCGGTGGGTGAGTTCCGGCGCGGCAGGAGCCGGCCGGGTCTCGGTGACAGTCATCTTTCTCCAGTCGAAGTGGTGGGACGCCTCACGGACGTGGCAGCCGCGGTGACGGCGCCGGCCACCTTGCGCAGGGTCTCGGCGGCGGCTGCCATGTCGTCGTCGTTCCAGTCGGCCAGGGCCGATCGCAGGTGCCGGGTGTAGCCGGCGTACAGGGCCTCGAGGCGCTGCCGCCCGATCGGCGACAGCGCGACCAGGGAGACCCTGGCGTCGGCGGGATCGGGCCGACGGCTCACCAGGCCGTCGGCTTCGAGCGTGGTCAGCTGTCGGCTCACGACGGACGCGTCGACGCCGAGCTTCGTCGCGATCTCGCCGCCGCGCTGCTCGCCGTCCTTGGCCAGGACCTTCAGCACGCTCGCGTCGGCCCGCCGCAGCCCGGAGTCGGGCCACAGGTGCCGGTGCTCGATACACCGCACGGCGCGGATCAGAGAGCTGACGCCCTCGAGAACGTCCTGCGCCGGCGTGTCCCGTTCAACCTCCGGGACAGAGGCTTGCTGGGCTAGTTGCATAACCCAACTATATACTTGAATAGTTGGTTTCCACAACCATCTGTGCGCGGGGTGGGCTGGTGACTACGGAGGGTGAGAGTCAGCTCAGGTCGGTGTTGAGGCGGCCGAGCAGACGGGCCAGGTCGGTCAGGTCGGTGCTGTCCCAGCGGTCGAGGATGGCGCGGAACTCGGCCTGGCGCTGGGCGCGCATCGCGCCGTACCGCTCGGCGCCGGCGGTGGTCATCCGGAGCAGCCGGGCGCGGCCGTCGTCGGGGTCGCCGATGCGCTCGATCAGCCCGAGGGTCTCGAGCTGGGACAGACCCCGGCTGACCGTCGACTTGTCGAGGCCGAGCGCCTGCGCGACATCAGAGGCCCGTACGCCGGCGCCGCCGCCCGCCGTCCCGAGGTCGATCTGGGAGATCAGGGCGTAGCCGGCGGCGTCCATCTCTGGGTGCACCCGGCGCGCCAGCAGCATCTGCGCGGACCGCGCGCGACGAAGCAGGATCGAGAGCTCCTGCTCGACGTCGGCGATCAGCTCGGGTGGACGCCCGGTGGCGTGGCCGGTCGTGGGCCCGGCGCCCACCGGTCCCCCGGGGACAGGGGTAGCGGCGGCGCCGCGAGCAGGCGTCGTACCGGCAGCAGAGCCGGCCGGAGTCCCGCCCGACTGGCCCCCGCCCACCGGAGTTCCGGCGGGGGGAGCGCCTGCGGTGCCGCGGGCGGGCGTCGTACCGGCTTTCGGTTCGGGGCGCTGGGCAACCATTTCGTTCACCGGACCACGATGCCGGCGTCGCGGAGGGCCTTCTTGACGTCGGCGATCCGCAGGTCGCCGAAGTGGAAGACGCTCGCGGCGAGCAGCGCGTCGGCGCCGGCCTCGACGGCGGGCGGGAAGTGCTCGGGCGCACCCGCTCCCCCGCTGGCGATCAGCGGGACGTCGACCACGGCGCGGACCGCGCGGATCAGTTCCAGGTCGAAGCCCTGTTTGGTGCCGTCGGCATCCATCGAGTTCAGCAGGATCTCGCCCGCGCCGAGCTCGGCGCCCTTGCGGGCCCACTCGATCGCGTCCAGCCCGGCCGACTTCCGCCCGCCGTGCGTGGTCACCTCGAACCCACTCGGCTGCTCGGCCGACCGCCGGGCGTCGAGCGACAGCACGAGCACCTGGTTGCCGAACCGGTGCGCGATCTCCTCGATCACCGCGGGCCGGTGGATCGCGCCGGTGTTGATGCCGACCTTGTCCGCGCCGGCCCGGAGCAGCCGGTCCACGTCCGCGGCCTCGCGCACACCCCCGCCGACGGTGAGCGGGATGAACACCTGCTCGGCGGTCCGCCCGACCACGTCGTACGTCGTCTCGCGGGATCCCGACGACGCGGTGATGTCGAGAAAGGTCAGCTCGTCGGCGCCCTCGGCGTCGTACAGCTTGGCCATCTCGAGCGGGTCGCCGGCGTCGCGCAGGTTGACGAAGTTGACCCCCTTGACCACCCGCCCGGCATCGACGTCCAGGCAGGGAATCACACGCACGGCGAGAGTCACGGGGACAAGGCTAGCGAGGAAGTCCAGAACGGACCGCATCCGCCCTCCAGGCACCTACGCTGCCGAGCTCCGACCGAGATCTTGTCGACCGCCGCCGAGGAGAACGCGTGGTTGAGGTGCGTCACCTTGGACCACGGAACGTTCTTCCGTTGTCGTCCACCGGATCGGGACCGGTCGGGTTGCGCTCGACGATCTCGTCGATCAGGCCACCGCCGGGGAAGTCCATCATGATCACGCCGGTCCGCGTCATCGACGGCTGACCACCGAACTTCTCGTCGCGGCCGGGGTAGAACTCGGGACAGCGGTCGCTGCTGCCGCGCAGACACTGGATCAGGAACTCGTTGACCCCGGTGACGGTCGGCGTGCCGCCGGCCACGGTGAACGGATGCGCCCCCGAACCGGTGCCGCTGGTGTAGTTCACGTACATCGAGTCCGGCTGGTGGACGTGCTCCTTCTCGCCCGGCCGGGTGAGGTCCCACACGCCGTTCGTCCGGCGCAGGTGGGTACGAACCTTCTCCCACTTGTCGTCGATGGAGCTGACGTCGCTGACCTGGTAGTCGTCCTGGACCCACTCGTCGTTGGACCCACCCCCGGGGTAGGGGACCTTGAGCCCGTAGCCCGAGTAGATCCCGCCGCGGACGCCGCGGTACCCCGCCAGCACGATCTTGCCGCGCGTCTCGCTGAGCTTCGGGGTGTCGGCCTGGCTGTCGCCGGTCACCGACGGCGCCCAGAACAGACTGCTCCAGTTGGTCGCCGGGTTCGACTCGTCACCGTTCCCGGTGTACGCCTTGCCTTCCAGGTACGACCGCAGCGTCTTCCGGCGCCACTCGTCGTTCCCGTAACCGCCGGCGTCGCTGCAGGACCCGGCCTCACCGGTGCACTCGGCCTTGAGGTGCAGCAGGATCGTCTCCCGCGGATGCGCGGCGAGGAAGGCCCGCACCTTCGTCAGGACGTCGGCGAAGTTCGCCCGCTGATAGAACGCGCCGTGGTGCACCGTGAAGCTCACCCCGGCCTCGCCCTTGTCCACGCGAACGCGGATGTCGAGGGCGCGGATGCCGGCGGTGAGCTGGGTGGTCAGCGTCTCCGCGCTGTACCCGTGGTTCTCCTGGGTCTTGGTGATGCTGGTGGTGATCGCTTCGCAGCTGCCGTCCTCACCGGAGATCCCGCACAGCGCCAGGCTGTCATGGGTGCCGGGCACCGAGAGCTTGTCGAGGGTGACGTCGCCGGGGACTCGGCTCATCCAGTCGACGTTGGAGGCCGCGGCGGACTCGATACTGCTGTAGTGATCGTTGGCCGAGGCCGTACCGGCGCTCAGGACGAGCGACGAGGTGGTGATCGCGAGGGTGGTCACGGCAGCGAGAAGTCGCCGGGGTCTGGGCAAGGGTCTCACCTTCGGTCGACAGGGGGCGGACAGTCGAACGTGTTGAGAGTAGGTGCTTGAGAGCGCTCCCACAACCGGAGTGGCGGGCCATCCGGTCAACGTCGCAGAACTCCGGATGGACAACTGGTGAGCCCGGCCTCGGGGACCACAAACGAGCGCGGAGCACCCTCAGCAGGTACTCCGCGCTCGGTCGGTGCCGCAGCCTCTACTTCCAGGCGCGGCGGAGGACCGGGGTCTACTTCCTGGCCTTCTCAGCGTCCCGCTAGGAGACGCCGACCCGTGTCGACCCTTACCGCCAGGGTGGCCGCGCCGTCGCAACTTCCTCCACAGGCAACGGCCGCAGGCGGAGTGCCTGCGGCCGTTGGGGTGCAGCCTCTACTTCCAGGCGCGGCGTTTGCCGGCTGGGGCCTTGATCGGGGTGGTCGACTCCCACACCCGGCGCCAGCGGGCGGCGTCCGGGCCGGACTGGGAGGGGGAGGCGCCGGTCGCGACGCGGCGGCGGGCCTCGTACCAGGTGGTCGACTCCTCGTCGAGCAGCGCCGACACGGCGGCGGCGATGCGCGGCGCGAACTCGCGGGCGCTCTCGCCGTCCTTGGCGTGCAGCGGGTCGCCGTACCGTACGGCGACCGTCGGACGTCCCGGCACCGGCCAGCCGCGGCCGCGGGGCATCGCGGCGAACGAACCCTTGATGCCGACCGGGACGATCGGCACGTTGTGCTCGACGGCCAAGTACGCCGCACCCATCCGGAAGCGCTCCATCCAGCCGTCGGGCGACCGCGTGCCCTCGGGGAAGACGACCACGTTCCACCCGTCGGCGAGCAGGTCGCCCGGTGTCGCGCTGAGCTTGCCGCCGCGGCGCTCGATCGGGAACGTGTTGAACACGATCGCCGACGCGGTCGCGCGCCACCAGGTGTCGAAGAAGTAGTCCGCGGCCGCCGCGACGGCGGTCTTGCGGCGCATCCCGTCCGGCAGCGTGCAGAGCACCAGCGGGGTGTCCAGGTGCGACGAGTGGTTGGCCACGATCAGCGCCGGGCCGTCCAGCTTGGTCAGCGAGTCCAGGCCGCTGACCTGCGGGTTCACCTCGAACCGCAGGACCGAGTTGAGCGCGCCCTTCTGCAGCACCTCGCGGACCGCGATCGCGGCCGGCGTCCGGGCCCACTTGGTCGGGAAGACCGTGGACTCCTTCGGGATCACGTACGGCTCGGCCGAGCGCGGGACCTGCGTGCGCCGTCCCCACCGCCAGCCGCGCGCGACCTGCTTGACGTCGCGGGCGGTGTCCCGCCCGAACTTCACCAGGTTCGTCCCCATCAGCGAACGTCCGCGAGCAGGTGCGGCGGGTTGTGCAGGTAGGTGATCGACGGCGACCGGCCGACCGAGTGGCTGACCATCTCCAGCGCGTCCTGCAGCGTCGAGGCGGACCGGAAGCCCATCCGCTCGACGGTCTTGCGGTTCGCGCCGACCCAGACGATGTCGCCGCAGTGGTCGAGGGCGTGGCTGATCCAGTACCACATGTAGAACGGGTGTACGCCGTGGTACGCGTACGACGTCCGGTACAGGTGGATGTACCACGGGTCCTCGGCGTACTGCTTCTCGAACTTCGCCTCGATGGTGGCCGGGTCGGTCGACTCCGACAGCACCTCCTCGAAGAAGTCCACGTACGACGGGTGGTGCAGCTGGCTGAACTCGTAGTCGACCGGGTGGTACAGGATCACCGCGCCGTCCTTGCGGACGATCGGGTTGCCCCGGTAGGAGTTGAAGTAGTAGCCCAGGCCCATGCAGGCGGCCAGGATCGGGTTCATCACCGAGTTCACGTTGTACGGGCCGACGAACGGCACGCCCATGATCGCGACGTCGGACTGGCCCTGCACCTCGACCAGGTGCTGCTTGTGCACGTTCTCGATGGTCTTGTCGTGCACCGGCTCGATCTTGCCGGCGTGGATCCCGGTCAGCCCGTAGTTCGCCCGGACGTCCTGGAAGATCTTGCGCCGGGCCTTGGCCGGGGCCAGCGCGAGGCCGCGCTTGGCGCCGAGCATCGAGGCCTGGTCCTTGATCGACCACTCCCACTCGCGCTTCTGCAGGAACTCCAGCGGCCCGCCGAAGATGTCGTTGTTGAGCGTGGTCTCGATCTGGAAGACCTTGACGTGCTCGGTGAGGATCTCGCCCATCCGCCAGGCCGAGTGGTGCATCTTCGAGGCCTTGTGGTCCATGAACGACCGCGAGTGGATCATCGTGTGGCTGTTGTGGTGGTGCTTCAGCGACTTGTACGACGCCAGCCCGATCGACGTCGACTTGTGGCCGCCGTCCATCGCCACCAGGTTCACGTTCACGTAGACCAGCAGGTCGGACTCGGCCGCCCGCTTGGAGATCTCGACGTCCTCGCCGTGCCGGGTCTGCCCCAGGTGGGTCAGGTTCTCGGCGTCCTCGGCGTCGAAGTTGTACAGCTTGCCGTCGGGGAAGAACGACCGGAAGACCCGCTCGCCGACGATGTCGCGCAGCTCGTTCGGGGTGAGCCGGCGGTGCAGCGCGTTGGCCGAGATCAGCTCGACGTCGTCGACGCCGGCGTCGGCGGCCATCGTCAGCACGGCCTCGATGATGCGCTGGCGGATGTCGGGCTTCTTCATCGGCGGCAGCGGCAGCGAGATGTCGTCGAACGCGATCGTCAGCCGCATCCCGGGCCGCAGCAGCTCCGGCAGCGGCTCGGACTCCAGCGGGTGCAGCAGCGCGTTCTGGATCGCTTCCTCGACGTCGCGCACCGGCGGCAGCGCCTCCGGCGGGTACACCACCCGGGTGCCGAGCGGGAACCGCTCCAGCAGGAAGCCCTCACCGTTGTGCACGAGCAGCGGCGGCGTCCGGTCGTCCACCTCAAGCACAAACCCTGGCCGAGACATGTCAGAACCTCTCTCGTCGTACGTTCAGCAGCGGAGCCGTCATGAGGCCCTCACATCGAAGGCCACCTTCACGGTGCCCAGGCGGCCGGCGGACTGGGCGTGGTCCAACGCCTCACGCCACCGGTAGAGCGGGTACCGCGCGCCGACCACGCCGTCCAGCGGCGCCTTCGCGGCGATCTCCAGCGCGGTCTCGAAGGCGGGCCGGTCGTTCGGCTCCTCCCGCGAGGACGCGTACGTGCCGGTCAGCTCCAGCTCGCGGAACCACACCGGCGACAGGTCCGCACCCGTCGACGGCATCCCGGCCAGGACCACCCGGCCACCGGCCTTGGTGACCCGCAGCACGGTGTCGATCGAGTCCTTGCTGCCGACCGCGTCGACGGCGATGTCGACGCCGCCGAGCAGGAACTCCTTGGCGTTCAGCTCCGGCTTGAGCCGGAAGGCGCCCGTTGCCCGGCGTACGCCGCGGAAGACCTCGTCGGGCGCGACCACGTCGCTCGCGCCGAAGGCCTTCGCCAGCTCACGCTGCTTGGGATGCTTGGCGACGACCGTGATCCGGCCGGCCTGCGTCAGCTCGCGCAGCGCGAGGGTCGCGAACAGCCCGACCGCTCCGGCTCCGCTGACCAGGACCGACTGCCCCGGCTCGACCTTGGCGCGCAGGGCGGTGTGCACCGCACCCGCGAGCGGCTCGGTCAGGACGGCGCGCTCGTCCGACAGACCGTCCGGTACGGCGTACAGCTGGCTGCGGTGGGCGACCATCACGTTGCCCCAGCCACCGCCGGTGTCCTGGCAGAAGCCGGTCTGCAGACCCGGCGCGACGTGGCCGACGGTGATCCGGTCGCAGCGGTTGGTACGACCCGCGACGCAGCTCTCGCACGGCTCGACGCCACGGGCGGCACAGGTGAGCACGGAGTCCATCACCACGCGGGTGCCCTTGGGCAGGTCCTCGCAGTCCTCCAGCAGCTCGCCGACGATCTCGTGACCGGGCACGAACGGCATCGACACCAGCGCCGAGAAGTACAGCTTGGTGTGACCGGTGACCATGCCGAGGTCGGAGCCGCAGATACCCGACAGGATCGGCCGGATCCGGGCCCAGCCGTCGCGGTCGGCCTTCGGCTCGTTGATCGTGACGAGGCGCAGCGGCGCGGCCGGGCCGGTGAGCACGCCGGGGATCCGGCTGCCGACCGCCTTGGCCGCCAGGAACTTGGCCGGCGAGCGGTACATCTCGAGGGCGAGCATCATCGGGCGTTCACCCCAGGGATCTCCAGTCGGGAGGAAGTGGTGGGTGTCTTCCAGTCCACGATCTGCCAGCGCGCGGCCCGGGCGGCCCGGAACAGCGAGACGTCCGGCGAGACCGCGACCGGGTTGCCGACGGCGGCCAGCATCGGCAGGTCGGAGTGGCTGTCGGCGTAGGCGTACGACTTGGACAGGTCGATGTTCGTCCCGCGGGCGCGGTGCTTGATCCAGGCCGCCCGGGACTCGCCGACCAGCGGCGGGCCGGACAGGTACCCGGTGCAGCGGCCGCGGTCGTCGACGGCCAGCTCGGCCGCGACGATCTCGTCGAACAGCGGCTCGAGCGGCCGGGTCAGCGGCCGGACCGCGCCGGTGATCAGGATCGTCTTGTGCCCGGCCGCGCGGTGCTCGCGGATCCGCCGGACGGCGTCACCGCTGAGTCGCTCCAGCACGTGCTCGGCGAGCACCTCGTCGACGATCTGGTTCAGCTCTTCCAGGTCGGCGCCCTCGTACCGGCGGTAGATGGTCCGCAGGAACGTGCCGCGGTCCTTGCGCTCGGCCGAGATCAGCTTCGGCAGCTTGCGCAGCATCGCGCCGAGCTCGCCGACCCGCTGGTGGCTGTCCAGCTCGGGCAGCCGCATCCACAGGTAGGTCTCGATCACGTTCGACGACAGCAGCGTGCCGTCCATGTCGAAGGCCGCGATGATCTCGGCGTCCTCCGACGGCTGGACCTTCTTCAGGACGCCGGCGTTCTCGGCCAGCGCCTTGTTGCGCTTCTTCCGTACGACGTCCAGCCGGCGCATCGACTCGGTCACGCTCGGGCAGTGCAGTTCCTGCAAGTAGTACTGCCAGTCGACGACCGAGGTGTCGCAGGCGAACTTCTCCTGGTCGTCACCCTCGAGGGCGTTGTGCAGGGCGAGCACGTTGTCGTCGATGAACTGCAGCTCGGCCTGCGCGTACTCGGAGTACAGGTCCATGTAGCGGCGCAGGAAGTCGAGCCGGCGCTTCTGCACGTCGAGCTCGCGCGCGTACTTGCGGACCCGCTCGCTGCGCGGAACCGTGGTGATGATCTTGTCGGCGATCGTGTGCGCCTTCTCGCCGTAGCGCAGCATGGATTCGACCGAGTCGCCGCCGGGGAACTTCCAGACCGGCAGCCGGACCGCGCCGCGCTCGCCCAGGTCGAAGGGGTGCTTGGAGAAGTAGGCACGCACGCCGGCGTACAGCTGCTCGAAGGTCAGCGGGTTCCGGGCGCCGGAGCTGACGTGGTAGTACTCCGGCTTGCTCAGCTCGGGCTCGGTCGCCATCACCGCGCAGATCGCGCCGACGACGTGGTCGACCGGGATGATCTCGACGACGGAGTCGGGGCTGGCCGGGAACTCGGGCAGCTCGCCGCGGCCGTAGGCCAGGATCAGCGGCTCGGCCATCTTGAAGCCCTCGATCCAGCCCGGGTGCGGGCTCTGCACCGCGGACTCGATGATGGCCGGCCGGACGATCGAGGTCGGCAGCTTGGCGGCGAACTCCTCGACCACACGCTCGCCGAGTGCCTTGGTGAAGGTGTAGCAGTCGGTCCAGCCGAGGCTGCGGGCCCGCTCGGTGCCGGTCTCGACCAGCTTCTTCGCAACCCACTCGTTGCGGCGCCGCTCGGTGTCGGCGGCGGCGGTCAGGTGACCGGCGCGGCGGTGCAGCTTCTCGGAGTCCTTGCGGAACTTGGTCAGCATCGCGGCCGAGCGCGACATGCCCTCGATCCGGGACTTCATCTCCATCCCGGCCGCGGCCTCGCTGCGCCAGTCGACGGTGTGCTCGACCGGGGCCTCCGGGATCGCACCCCGCCGACGGCCGGCCGTGTACGCCGTGGAGATGTGCACGTAGTGGATCGAGTGGCCGTCGGCGGCCCGGCTCTCGTCGATCCGCTCGAGCAGGCTCTTGGTGCCGAGCACGTTGGTGGTGAACGCCTCGTGGATCGGCGGGTCGAAGCTGACGTCGCCGGCGCAGTGCACGACGATGTCGAGATCGGTCGGCAGTTCCGGGACGTCGGACAGATCGCCCTCGACGACCTGGACCCGGGCCGCGGTCAGCGCCTCGGCGTCGGCGTACGGGGTGCCCTCGCCGTAGAACGGCTTGAAGATGTCCTTACGCAGCAGCTGCGCCATCCGGTCGGTGCCCTTGAGCGAGCCCTTCGGCCGGATGATCGCGACCACGGTCGTGCCCGGCAGATCGCCGATCATGCGGTGCAGCAGTGCCTCACCGACGAACCCGGTCACACCGGTGACCAGGACCTTCTTGCCGTCCAGCTTGTCGGCAAGCCTCACTTGTCGCCTCCACGGGTGAGTTCGAGTGCCTCGGTCAGGGTGAACGCGCCGGCGTACAGGGCCTTGCCGACGATGACGCCCTCGACGCCGTCCTTCACGAGCGTGCTCAGTGCTTTCAGGTCGTCCAGGCTCGAGACGCCGCCGGAGGCGACGATCGGCCGGTCGGTGCGCGCGCACAGGTCGCGGTAGAGGTCCAGGTTCGGGCCCTGGAGCATGCCGTCCTTGGTCACGTCGGTGACGACGTACCGCTCGCAGCCGGCCTTCTCCAGGCGGTCGAGCACCTCGTAGAGGTCGCCGCCCTCCTTGGTCCAGCCGCGCGCGGCCAGCGTCCGGCCACGGACGTCCAGGCCGATCGCGACGCGGTCGCCGTACTGCGCGATGATCCGGTCGCACCACTCCGGGTTCTCCAGCGCGGCCGTGCCGATGTTGACCCGGCGGGCGCCGGTGGCCAGCGCCGCTTCCAGGGAGTCGTCGTCGCGGATCCCGCCGGACAGCTCCACCTGGACGTCGAGCTTGCCGGTGACGTCGGCGAGCAGTTCGCGGTTGCTGCCGCGACCGAACGCGGCGTCGAGGTCGACCAGGTGGATCCAGTCGGCGCCGGCCTCCTGCCACGCCAGCGCGGCGGACAGCGGGTCGCCGTACGAGGTCTCGCTGCCGGCCGCGCCCTGCACCAGCCGAACCGCCTGCCCGTCCGCCACGTCGACGGCAGGCAGCAGCACCAGGTTCTCAGACATGGCCCACACCCTAGATGCCCAAGGTTCTGGTTTCGTAACCCGCTGCCCCGCTGAGTCGTTGAGATCCGATCTGTCTCAGCAATACCAGTACGCCGAGTGGTATCAGCTCGTTCCGGCGATCGCGAAGCCCTGTCTTGACAATTCGGACCGCGGTCCGGATATTCTCCTTCCCTGAGAGCGGACCATGGTCCGATTCCGCCGAGGAGAGCTGATGACACGATCCGAAACGACCGCCGAAGGACTGGAGCTGGTCCGGGCCTATGGGTCCGCCGAGCACTGGCTCGCCGTCCTGGTGACGCTGCGCGCGTCGGTGGAACCGGCGACCAGCCTGGTGAACGCCGGCCTCCTCCCGCATCCGGTGACCGGCCGCCCGGTCGTCGCATTCGTTGCCCGAGGCAACACCGCGAAGCAGCGGAACCTGCGCCGGGACCCGCGCGCCACCCTGGTCTTCCGGGCCGGCTGGGAGTGGGTCTCCGTCGCGGGCGAGGCCGAGCTGGCCGGACCGGACGACCCTCTCGACGGAGTGGACAGCGAGGCCCTGCGCCGGCTGCTGCGCGACATCTACCACGCCGCGGGCGGCCGCCACGACGACCTCGACGAGTACGACCGGGAGATGGCGCGCGATCGGCGGACCGCCGTACTCGTGACTCCCCGGCGGTTCGGCACCAATCCGCGCGGCACCGAGCACCAGGAGCACGGATGACCACCACGAGCACCTCGGCCCGGCCCGCGACCGCGCCGCGCACGATCCAGATCTGGTCCGACCTGCTCTGCCCGTTCGCCCACGTCGCCGTCCACCGGTTGTGGCGGACCCGCACCGAGCTCGGGCTCGACGACGTGGTCCGGTTCGACCACCACGTCTTCCCGCTCGAGCTCTTCGACGGACCGCACCCGCGCCGGGGAACCGACACCGAAGCGGTCGGCCTCGGCCAGATCGAACCGGCGGCGGGCTTCCGGGTCTGGTCCGCGGCCGACGACCTCTACCCCCACACGGTGCTGCTCGCCGCCGAGGCCGTCCTGGCGGCGAAGGCGCAGAGCCTGTCCGCCGGCGAGCAGCTCGACCGGGCCCTGCGGATCGGCTTCTGGCTGCACAGCCGATCGATCAGCCATCGTGCGGTCGTGCTGGACCTCGCGACCGGCCTCGACCTCGATCACGCCCGGCTGACCACGGACCTGGACGACGGCACCTTCCGCCGTGCCGTGATGGACGACTTCGCCGTCAGCCAGGGCGACGAGATCACCGGCAGCCCGCACTTGTTCCTCCCCGACGGCTCGGCCGAACACAATCCGGGGATCACCGTTCACTGGGAAGGCCCCTGGGCAGCGGGCTACCCGGTCGTCGACCACGACCGCCCGGAGGTCTTCGCCGATCTCCTGGTCCGCGCCGCCGGGAACTGACCGTGGACCACGGCGTCGTACTGCGCAGAATCGTCACGGGTGCCCTGGCGACCAACACCTGGGTGGTTCACGCGAGCGACGGTTCGGACGCGGTGCTGGTCGACCCCGGCGACGAACCGGAGCGACTGGCCGCCGCCGTCCAGGACCTCAGGATCCGCGCGATCGTGCTGACCCACGCTCATTGGGACCACCACCTCGCTCTGCCGCTGCTCGCGCAACTGGTCGACGCTCCGGTGCTCGCTCACCGGGCCGCCGCTGAGGTTTGGGCCCACGAGCTACAGCAGGCTCGGGCGACCGGCCACTGGGATGCCGGTACGGCGACCGCGGACCTGCTGCCCAGCGGGAGGATCCAGCTCGACCCGGACCGCGAGCTCTGGACCGGCCGGATCGATCACGAGCTGGCCGACGGTGAGCTCGTCACAGCCGGCGAGCTCACCCTCCACGTACGGCACACCCCCGGCCACTCCCCCGACGGCATCACCCTCGCGATGCCCGGCCACCTGCTCACCGGCGACACCCTGTTTCCCGGTGGCCCGGGCCTGACCGGGTGGCCGCTGTCCGACTTCCCCACGATCATGACCTCGGTCGAGACCCTTCTCACCGGCTACGCCCCCACTACCTCGATCCATCCCGGCCACGGACCGTCGACGACGATCGCCGCCGAGGCTCCTTCCCTGCCGGACTGGCGGCGTCGCGGCTGGTGATCCGAACGAGTCGAGGTCAGGGCCGTCGTACGATCGAGGCCGATGGTGACCTTGGCGGAGTTGGAAGAGTCCCCGCACGCGGCGCTGGCGGCGGTGCGACCGGTCGGGTGGATGGACGCGCTCGACGGGTGGGTGGTCAGTGGGCGCGAGCTGGCCGTGCGGGTGCTGCGGGATCCCACGGTGTTCACCGTCGACGATCCGCGGTTCTCGACGGCGCAGGTGGTCGGGCCGTCGATGCTGTCGCTGGACGGTACGGCGCACTCGGCGCACCGGGCGCCGTTCGAGCACGCCTTCGGGCTGGCGGAGACGCGCGCCCGGTTCACCGAGCCGGTGAACGAGACGGTTTCGTCGCTGGTCGAGGCCTTTGTCCAGGACGGCGCGGCGGACCTGCGGCGCACTCTCGCCGGTCCGCTCTCCGTCGCGGTGGTGGCCTACTCGCTCGGGCTGCCGCCGGCGTCGGCCTCGACCGTGCTCGGCTGGTACGAGGCGATCTCGGACTCGGTGACCGGCGTCGCGGCCGGGCGGCGGGTGACCGCGGCCGGGGCCGAGGCGTTCGGGCGGCTGCACGCACATGTTGCCTCCGGCATCGAGTCGTCGGACTCGCTGGTCGCCGAGGCGGCGCACGCCGGGCTCGGCGTGGACGAGGTGGTGGCGAACGCGGCGGTACTGATGTTCGGCGGCATCGAGACCACCGAGGGCATGATCACCAACTGCCTGTGGCACCTGCTGACTTCTCGCGCGCAGCTCGACCAGGTGCTGGCCGACCCGTCGTTGCTGCCCAACGCGCTGGAGGAGTCGTTGCGGCTGGAGCCCGCGGCCGCTGTGGTCGACCGGTACGCGACCGAGGACATCGAGCTCGCCGGCTGCTCGATCCGTCGAGGGGACCTGGTCGTCGTCTCGCTGGCCGGCGCCGGTCGCGATCCTTCGGTCTTCGCGTCGCCGGACGAGTTCGACGTACGGCGTACGAACGCCCGGCGGCACCTGGCCTGGGCCAGTGGTCCGCACATCTGCCTCGGCATGCACCTGGCCCGGCTCGAGGCGCTCACCGCGCTGCGGGCCGCGTTGGCGTTGCCGGGGTTGCGGCTCGCGCCGTCGTCGCCTCCGCCGCGTGGGCTGGTCTTCCGCAAGCCTTCAGCGGTGAAGGCGCACTGGGACGTCTAGGGCTCCCTAGCGCTTGGTGCTGTCAGTGCTCTTGGTGCCAGTACGACGCGGTGGCCGAGGTCTGCTTGCGGATCACGTCCGGCGCCGGGGCGGCCGGCCAGAGCTGGAGCAGGTAGCGGTCGACGACCGGCTCGTCGTCGCTGACCACGTCGATCTCCTTGCCCTTGTCCATGTCGGCGGCGCAGTAGCGAGCCCGGTAGCTCACGACCGGCAGCTCGGTCTTCACGAACTGGCTCGAGTCGAGACCGTGCAGCAGCAGCGCCGGGCCCGCGGGCTCGAAGGACACCTCGACGATCTCCTCCCAGGTGTCGTCGAGCACGGGCTCCTCGTCCAGCCGCTCGACCCGGAGCCCTACTTCGCCGCTGTGCAGGCCGGTCGTCAGCAGCAACCGGCCGGGCTGGGCGGCGCCGAGCAGGCCGTTGACCTGGCCCCGGCGGGAGTCGTCGAAATCGGGCCAGTCCACCCCACCGGTCATCAGGTAGATCTGGCCGAACGTCAGGCCCATCCGCCCGTCGAAGATCGTCGTCATGTCGCGACCCTAGGTCGCCGGACGGACACGCAGTAGAGGATCTGCACGAACGGGCAAGGTGCCCGGCCGGGTTCGGGAGCGTCAGGCGACCCGGCGGAGCACCATCACCGTTGCCGGGATCACCGGTGTCGGCCGGTCCGGATCCGCTACGGCATCGCGGCGGAACTGCTCGAAGCCGGCGTCCATCTCGTCGGCCGGCAGGTGCTCGAACGTCGACAGCGCCCGCGTGCTCATCCGCTCGTACAGCGTCTCGAGGGTGCGCTGCCGCTCGGCCTCGACCACGCGCACCTCGTCGTCCGGAACGAGGTTCGCCGCCCGCGCCAGCCGCTCGGTCTCCTCGACCGTCCGGTACATCGCGGCGTCGACCGCTCGGGCCGACGGGAAGTACCGGTACCAGGGCAGGTCCGGCATCCGGTCGGCGAACTGGCTGCGCAGCAGCACGACGCCGCCGGGCCTCAGGACGCGATGCAGTTCGTGGAACGCCTGCTGCTGGTCGGTGAAGTGGTGGAAGGACAAGTACAGCAGCGCCACATCGCACGACGCGTCCGGCATCGGGATCGCCTCGGCGGATCCTTCGAGGTAGGTCACGCCGGGATGCGCCGGCGCCTGCTCGCGCATCCGGGCCGACGGCTCCACGCCGTACGCCGGTCCGCCGAACGTCTCGGCCAGCGCTCCCGTGAAGCGGCCGGTCCCCGAGCCGAGGTCGAGGACCGTCAGCGGGCGCTGCGGTGGGACGACTTCGGCGAACGCGTGCATCCAGGCGTCGATGGTCTCCTGGCCGATGGCCCGGCCGGCGGCGTAGACGCTGTGCAGGCGGTCGTCGTAATCGACCATGGCTAGTCCTTCCAGGCGTGGTGCCAGTACTCGGCGACTTCCGCGGTCTGCTTGAGGATCGCGTCGGGCTGCGGCGCGGCCGGCCAGAACTGGAGCAGGTAGCGGTCGATCGGCGCCTCGTCGTCCTTCACCGTGTCGGCCGCCGCGGCCGCGTCCATTCCGGTCGCGCAGTAGCGGACGCGGTAGTCGCCGATCGGCAGGTCGAGGAGGTGGACCGCTTCGCCGGCCCACTCGACCAGCGCGATCTCGTCCTCGACCGGGCGGAAGGACGCCTCGACGATCTCCTCCCAGGTGTCGTCGAGGGGCGGCTGGTCGGCGTACAGCTCGAGGGTGAAGTGGGTCTGCCCGGTGTGCAGGCCGGTGGTCAGGAACAGGGTTCCCGGCAGCGCGGCGCCGCAGAGTCCGTTGGCCTGGCCGTGGTTCGACTCCGCCGGGTCGCTCGCGAACGTCCCGCCGGACATCACGTAGATCTGGAAGTAGGAGACGTGCACCGGGCCGTCGTACAGGACCTTCATGCCGGAGACGGTAGTCCATCCGGAGCCGGTCCGGCGGCGCCGCCCGCGGATGGTTGCTTCAGGCAAAGATGTCGTAGCCGAGGCGGAGGATCAGGGCGCTGACCACGACCAGGAAGACGACCCGGACGAACTTGCTACCGCGGGCGACCGCCGTACGGGCTCCGAGCAGGCCGCCGACCATGTTGGCGGCGCCCATCGTCAGGCCTAGGCCCCACAGCGGGGCGCCGTGCGCGGCGAACACGGCGATCGCGCCGAGGTTCGTGGCGACGTTCGCGATCTTCGCCTTCGCGCTGGCGCGGAGGAAGTTGTAGCCGAGCAGGCCGACCAGCGCGAAGATCAGGAACGAACCGGTCCCGGGCCCGACCGCGCCGTCGTAGAAGCCGATCAGCAGGCCGACCGCGCCGGCGGCGACGTAGTGGCGCCGGCCGTCCCACCTGAGCGCGGTGCGGGCGCCGAGGGACGGTTTCAGCGCGGTGTAGATCGCGACGCCGATCAGCAGCACGAGCACGATCGGCTTGAACCAGCTCATCGGGATCTTCGTCGCGACCAGTGCCCCGCCGGCCGCGCCGAGGCCGGCCAGGATCGTCAACGGGATCACGGTCCGGCGGTCCGGGCGGACCTTCACCCCGAACGTGACCGCGCTGGTCGCCGTACCGCACAGCGAGGAGATCTTGTTGGTCGACAGGATCTGCGCGGGCGACGCGTTCGGCAGGCCGAGCAGCATCGCGGGGAGCTGGATCAGCCCGCCGCCGCCGACCACCGCGTCGATCCATCCGGCCGAGAAGGCCGCGACCACCAGGAACACGATCGTCCACAGGGAGATATCAGGCACAACGCCCCCGGAATGCACTCACGGTTCCATGATCAGGTCAGGACGTAGTACCGGTGAACCCTTACGTGACCGGCTCCACAGAAACCAGCGGACGTGGACCGCCTGGATCGCGACAATGGGGTGGTGAAGTTCTTGCTGCTGATCCACAACAATCCCGAGGCCCTGGAGGGCCTGACCGCCGAGCAGCGCCGCGCGCTGATCGGCGGCGACGACCTGGTCGACCGCATCGGCCGGCTGCGCTCCGCGGGCGAGCTGGTGCAGATCCTCGCGCTGGAGCTGCCGTCGGAGTCCAAGACCGTGCAGACCGTCGCCGGTACACCGGTGATCTCGGACCGCCCGTTCCTGGAGACCAAGGAGTTCCTCGCCGGTGCTCTGGTCGTCGAGGTCCCGTCGATCGACCGCGCCCTGGAGATCGCCGCCGACGTCCCGTACGCCGCCGTCCAGCGCATCGAGGTCCGCCCGATCCGCGACCTGGACGAAGCGGGCCTGGCGCAGCTGGACCCGGGTGAGTGATCCGGTACCTGTGATTCCCGGAGATCCCGACACCGCGCGCGATGCGACCCACTCCGCCGGAGCGGTCGCACCTGATGGGGAGCTCGAGGCGGCGATTCGGGCTGGGGCGCCGAAGGCGTTGGCGACGCTGGTGCGGCGGTACGGCGTGTTCGACCAGTGCGAGGACGCCGTCCAGGAGGCGCTGCTCGCGGCGTCCGCGCAGTGGCGCGAGCAAGGCGTACCCGTACAACCGGTTGGTTGGTTGATCAGCGTCGCTTCCCGTCGGCTGATGGACGGCTGGCGCCGCGACAACGCCCGGAGGCAGCGCGAGCTCACCGACTTCCTGCGCACCCCAGTCGTCGCCGAGACCGAGGACACCGACGACACCCTCCGCCTGCTGATCCTCTGCTGCCACCCAACCCTCAGCGCGGCCTCACAGATCGCACTGACCCTCCGCTCGGTCGGCGGCCTGACCACCGCCGAGGTCGCCGCCGCTTTGCTGGTCCCGGAGTCGACGGTCGCCCAGCGCATCAGCCGCGCCAAGCGCCTGATCAAGGAGGCCGGCGCCAGGTTCGAACTACCGACCGGCGACGAGTACGACGAACGCCTGCGCGCCGTCCTGCACGTCCTCTACCTGATCTTCAACGAAGGCCACACCGCCAGCTCCGGCCAGGACCTGCAACGCCTCGACCTGGCCGCCGAAGCGCTTCGCATCACCCGCATGCTCCACCAGTCCGTCGCCTCTGACCGCGACCCCGCCGACGCTCCCCCGGCCCAGCGCCACCCCGCTGCGCCAACAGGCGAGGTCGCCGGGCTGCTGGCGCTGATGGTCCTCACCCACGCACGCCGCGACGCCCGGACCGGCCCCGGCGGCGACCTCGTCCCGGCCGACCGCCAGGACCGCACCCGTTGGTACACCTCGGAGATCGCCGAAGGCACCACCCTCATCGAGGCAACCCTGCAGTCCGGCCGCGTCGGCCCGTACCAACTGGAAGCAGCAATCGCGGCCGTCCACAGCGAGGCCGACTCGGTCGAATCGACCGACTGGGAACAGATCGCCGGCCTCTACCGCATCCTCGCCGAGATCGACCCCGGCCCGATGGTCCGCCTCGGTCAGGCCGTGGCGGTCGCAATGACCGACGGCCCGGACGCCGGGATCGCGATCGTCGACGCCCTCGCCGACGACCGCCACCTCGGCGACCACCACCGCCGCCTGTCGGTCCTCGCCCACCTCCACGAACTCGCCGGCCGGTACGACGACGCCCGCGCCCAGTACGAGGCCGCCCTCGACCGCACCCGCAACACCGCCGAGCAGAACTACCTCCGCGACCGCCTCACCCACCTCCCCCCTGAATCACCCACCTAGGCCTTGACCACCGCGCTGTTCGACGACTGCTCCCTTGTTCGGCGACTGGCCCGATACATCGCGTCAGTGGTCGAACAACGCGTCAGTCAGGCGCTGCGCTCGGTCGGCGGCACCGTCAGCGCCGTACCGAAAACCCCCTGCGGATCCACCGCGTCCTTCAACGCCGCCAGCCGGTCCCGATGGGACTTCGGGAAGCACCGGTCGAGGTCGTCCGCCGTCGGATGCGACAGGAAGTTCCCGTACGCACGCTCCGGCGCCAGCCCCTTCCAGAGCTCCTCGAACTCGTCGACCTGACCGCCGTACATCTCAGTCGTGCCGAGCAGAACCGCGTTCACCATGAACCGCGCCCCGCGATGCGCGAACGCCGCCGCGTCCGCACCGACCGCGCCGTACGCACCCCCGAGCGCCCGAACGTCCACCGCCATCGCCGGCATCCGCCGACGGGCCTCGGCCAGCGTCTCCACCAGCTCAGGCGCCCACCGGTTGAACAGCCCGTTCCGCATCCGCAGCGTCCAGCCCGGCGGCATCTGCTCGGTGGTCAGGATGTCGCCGTACGGGATCTCCGCCACGGTGTCGGTGAGCACCGTGCCGAGAGCCCGCAGCGGCGCGAGCAACTGCTCGGCCTGCGCGAGATCACCCGAGACGCACACCATCACGGCGATCGGCGCCTGCCGGTCGGCGACCATCGTCGGCGGGAGCTGCACCGACGAGGACAACTCCACCGGCGCATCCGCCAGATACGCGGCCCAGCCGGTCACCACCTGCTCGAGCTGCGTCCACGGGAACAACAGACTCCCGAACAGCACCGTCGGCTGCTCCACCGCCACCACGTCGTACGACGTGACGACGCCCAGGCTCCCAGCGGAACCCCGAACACCCCAGAACAGCTCCGGCTCGTTCACCGCATCCACCCGGCGAGCGACTCCATCGGCGGTCACCACCTCGGCCCCGACCACGCTGTCGAGCGCCAGCCCGAGGCGCCGCACCATCCATCCGATCCCACCGCCACCGAGCAACCCGCCGACCCCCACCGCAGCCGTGTCACCCGACGAGATCGCCAGCCCCGAACTCCCCAGCTCCTTGGCCACTCGTCCCCAGGTTGCCCCGGTCCCGATCCGAACCGTCCGCCGATCCGGCAGCACCGACACCTCGTCCAGGAGGCCGACATCGATCACCAGTCCCCCGTCGTTCGTCCCGAACCCGGCCGGATGATGCCCGCCGCTCCGCACCGCCACCGGCAGCTGATGCTCCCCGGCGTACCGCAGCGCCGCCGCAATGTCCTCGGCACCCGCACACCGCACGACCACCGCCGGATACCCCTGCACGTTGAACGTCTTCCCCGCCACCTCGTACGCCGCATCGAGGTCCGTGAGCACCTCGCCTTGCACCGCCGCCCGCAGCCCGTCGACCCCGGACCGCGCTGCCGAACTTCCCGTCATGGTGTCCCACCCATTCAGTCCCCGGGCACCCCGTGATGGATGCCGCACCCCCTGATCGCAGCGACCCGACGATCCTCGACATCACTCGCAGAGAAATCTCCGGATATTTTCGTGCGACAGTGAATCGACGTCTGTCGAGGAGATGATCCGCATGAGCTCATCGATCCTGCCGCCGGAGGACGAACACCTCACGACCGGCTGGGAGCCGGAGGTCCCCGCCGACGATTCATTCGTCCGCCAGGCGGTCCTCGCCCACGCGTCCTGGGCCGTCGCGGCCGCCCGGCGGGCCGACCGTCCCTGGTACGACGGCGACACCTGGGCCGGCGGCATCCTCGGCGACCGCGGCCCGATCACCAACTGGATCGTCCCGAAACAACCGGTCGACCCCGCCGAAGTGATCGCATCCATCGACCGCGAACTCCCCCGCACCGTCCCGTACCTGTACGTCAGCGCCTGGCCGACCGGCGACCTCACGCCGTACGGCCTGGCCCTCGCAGGCCATCCCCCGCTGATGATGCGCTTCCCCGGTACGCCGATCACCCCGCCGACCACCGACCTCGAGATCCGCCAGGTCACCGACGATCCCACCCTCGCCGACGCCGAACGAGTCCTCATCGAGGGCTACCCACTCCCCGAACTCCAGCCGTACGAACCCGGTTCCCTCTACTCCCCGAGCTTCCTCGCCGACGACACGAGCGCCTGGGTGGCGTACGACGGCACCACCCCGCTCGCTACCTCAGTAGCCCACACCGCCCACGGCCTCACCGTCGTCGAGAACGTCGCCGTCCTCCCCCAAGCCCGAGGCCGAGGCGCCGGCGCCGCCATCACCTGGGCCGCCACCACCCATCATCCAACCCAACCGGCGACCCTCATCGCCAGCGACGCCGGCCAGCCCGTCTACCAACGCCTCACCTACCACCGCCTAGAACGCTGGACCGTCTGGGTCCGCCCCTGACGCAGCACCGATCAGACGCGCGGCTCCGTCAGCTGGTCATGCAAGTCGTCCAGCGCACCGCCGGCTTCTGTATCAGAGGTCCAGTCGTTCAGCCGGCGATCACCCGTCCACCGCGGGACGAGATGGAAGTGCAGGTGAAACACCTCCTGCCCAGCAGCAGCTCGGTTGGCCTGGAGGAGGCTCACCCCGTCAGCAGGCAAGCGCTCGAGGAGGAGCCGGGTCGTCCGCTGCAGAGCGGGACCGACCGCGGCGACGGCCTCGCCGGCGCCCTCAGCAGCCAGGTCGACCACGTGGACGCGCGGCACGACCAGCGTGTGCCCGCGGCGCAGCGGCCGGATGTCGAGGAACGCGATCGCGGAGTCGTCCTCGTACACCACCCGCGCCGGAAGACGACCCGTGGCGATCGCGCAGAAGGTGCAGACATCGTCGGCCGGCTGGCCGACGGGAGTCGGCTGGCCGACGGGAGTCGGCTGGCCGACGGGAGTCGGCACCAGGTTCACGCCCGAGACCGCGAGCCCACGGGCAACACCGGCTGGGCAACCATCGGGCTCCTTCCCTGGAAAGCACAGAAGCCCCTCGCCGGCTTCAGCGAGGGGGCTTCTGACGAGTGAAACAAACTAGCTGCGGACAGCCGCGACCAGGTGGGCGACGACCTCCGCGACCGGGACGTCGGTGCGTTCGCCCGAGCGGCGGTCCTTGACCTCGATGGTGCCGTCGGCGAGGCCCTTGCCGACCACGGCGATGGTGGGGACGCCGAGCAGTTCGGCGTCCTTGAACTTCACGCCCGGCGACACCTTCTCGCGGTCGTCGTACAGCACCGTGAGGCCCTGGGCCTCCAGCTCGGCGGCGATCTCGGCGGCCTTGGTGAAGACCTCGGCGTCCTTGCCGGTGGCGACCAGGTGGACGTCGGCGGGCGAGATCTCGCGCGGCCAGATCAGGCCGAGCTCGTCGTGGTTGCCCTCGGCGATCGCGGCGACGGCGCGGGTGACGCCGACGCCGTACGAGCCCATCGTGACCGTGACGAGCTTGCCGTTCTGGTCGAGCACCTTGAGGTCGAGCGCGTCGGCGTACTTCTGGCCGAGCTGGAAGATGTGTCCCATCTCGATCCCGCGGGCGGCCGACAGCGGACCCGAACCGTCCGGCGCGTCGTCGCCGTCGCGCACCTCGGCGGCCTGGATCGTGCCGTCGGCGGTGAAGTCGCGGCCGTGCACCAGGTTGATCACGTGGTACCCGGACTTGTCCGCGCCGGTGACCCACGCCGAGCCCTCGCCGACCCGCGGGTCGAGCAGGTACCGGATGCCGGAGCTGTTCTCCTGGCCGAGCACGCCCGGGCCGATGTACCCCTTGGCCAGCGCCGGGTTCTTGGCGAAGTCGCCGTCCTCGAACGCGGCCACCTCGGCCGGCTCGACCTGCGCGCCGAGGCGCTTCTCGTCGATCGCCCGGTCTCCCGGTACGCCGATCGCCAGCGGCTCGCGCGTCCCGTCCGGGTGCACCAGCATCACCAGCACGTTCTTCAACGTGTCCGCGGCCGTCCACTCCCGGCCGTCGGTGCGCGCGTGCTTCGCGTTCAGCGCGTCGACGAGCGTGTCGATGGTCGGCGTGTCCGGGGTGTCGACCACCTCGGACGCCGGTACGCCGGCGAAGTCCACCGCGGCGGTCTGCGGCACGACGACGGCCTCGACGTTGGCCGCGTACCCACCCGGGGAGCGGACGAAGGTGTCCTCGCCGTTCTCCGCGATCGCCAGGAACTCCTCCGAGGCCGACCCACCCATCGCGCCGGACATCGCCTGCACGATCACGTAGTCGAAGCCGAGCCGGTCGAAGATCGCGATGTACGCCTTGCGGTGCAGCTCGTACGACGCCTGCAGCCCGGCCTGGTCGATGTCGAAGGAGTAGGAGTCCTTCATCACGAACTCACGCCCGCGCAGCACGCCGGCCCGCGGCCGCGCCTCGTCGCGGTACTTGTTCTGGATCTGGTAGATCGACAGCGGCAGGTCCTTGTACGACGAGTAGAGGTCCTTCACCACCAGGGTGAACATCTCCTCGTGCGTCGGCCCGAGCAGCATGTCGGCGCCCTTGCGGTCCTTCAGCCGGAACAGGTTCGGCCCGTACTCGGTCCAGCGGCCGGTCGCCTCGTAGGGCTCGCGCGGCAGCAGCGCCGGGAAGACCAGTTCCTGCGCGCCGATCGCGTTCATCTCGTCGCGGACGATCTTCTCGACGTTGCGCAGCACCCGCAGGCCCAGCGGCAGCCAGGTGTAGATCCCGGGCGCGGTACGGCGGATGTAGCCGGCGCGGACGAGCAGCTTGTGGCTCGGGACCTCCGCGTCCGCCGGGTCCTCGCGAAGGGTGCGGAGGAACAACGACGACATACGCAGAATCACGGGAATCTCCAGGCAAGAACCAGTAGGACAGAAACTTCGGACACCAAGGAGGATATCCGTCTCCCGCATTCCGTCCGACCAGTTATCCCCAGGCGGGTCTCAGCCCACTTCGCGGGACGCCTTCAGCGCCGCCCGGATGAGCGGGATCTGCAGCGGCAGCCGCCCGAAGGCGATCGCCTTGGCGCGCCCGGATCCCTTCCGGTTCACGTCGAGCGCCATCTGCACGTTGGCCGGGAACACCGCCGCCAGCAGCGCCACGCTGGCCAGCCCGGCCGCCCGCCGCGTCCGCGGGTGGAGCAGCCCCGCGGCGCAGGCCAGTTCGGCCACCCCGGAGGCGTAGACCAGCTCCTTCTTGGCCGGCAACGCCTTCGGGACGATCCGTTCGAACGGTTTCGGCTTGACGAAGTGCAGCACGCCCATCACCGCGAACATGCCCGCCAGCCCCGTGGTGCTCCTGCTCCGTCGACTCATGGGCACACCTTATTACCTACGAGTACATTACGGCAGCGTGCCGTACGGCGTGGCCGCCGCCTTCGCGGCGTACAGGAACGCGCCCTTGTTCTTCGGCCAGAACGTCGAGTCCATGCACGAGTACGCCGGGAAGAACCCGCTGCAGCTCCCCGACCCGGCCCCGACCTCGAACGTGTACGACGGCACGCCGCGCGTCCCGTACAGCCAGTCGTCGGTCGCGCCCGGCGCGAAGTACCCGACCCCACCGTCCCCGGTCGACACCGGATACCCGTTGAACGCACCCATCTTATTGCCCAGAGCAACCAACGCCGCCCGGTTCGGCGCGGCCGTGTTGGTGTACCCGTACGGCGCCAGGATGTCGTTGCCGTAACTGTGCAGTGTCAGGAACACCCCGGTCGTGTCAGCAGCGGCCGGCGATCCGACGTCCCCCTTGGTGTCGCGGAACAGCTTGTCCAGCAGCCCCTGAACAGCAACGGTCTCCGGCTCGGACACCGCCTTCGTCCCCGGGTAGGTCTCGTCGCACGGCCCACCCTCCTGCGGATCCCACTGGAAGCTCGAGTTCCGGTTCAGGTCGATCCCGGCCGCCGCGGCCGGGCAACCGCCAGTGGTGTTGTTCACGTTCTTGCGCTGCATCACCGGCCGGCTCGGCGACGACGCCACGACGTCGACGCCGTCCGGGTTGGCCATCGGCACCACCCACAGCTCCCGCGTGTCCATCAACGACGTGATCTCCGCGTCCTTGCCGTACGACGACACCAGCAGGTCGATCCACTTGTACGCCAGCTCGCCGGTCGACAGTTCCCGCGCGTGGATCTGCGCGTGCAGCACGAACTTCGGCTTCTTGCCCGTACTGCTCAACGCGCAGTCGCCGGCCGCGAGCTTGGTGATGCACAGCGCCTGGATGTCGTGACCACCCTGGCCCTTCGTCTTCTTCCACGAGTCGCCGATGTCGTACAGCTTCACCAGGTCCGGGTGCGCCGACGCGACGGCCGCGTTGTGCTCCTCGTGCCCGGTCGACGTGTGATAGCCGCCGTAGAACGTGCCGGCGGCATCGACGCCCCGCGGGAGCGGCTGGTAGACGTCACCGATCTTGCCGAGCTCGACGCCACGCTCACGCAACTGCGACACCTCGGAAGGCGTCGCGACGACGACCGGGCGGGAGCCGTGGCCGTGACTGATGTCGTACCCGTCGCGGATCAGCCCGGCGACCGTCGTACCGGCCGGGAGCTTGAGCGAGTAGTACGCCGGCTCAGGAGCGGCGACCGGTGGGGCGGCGCTGCCCGAAGGGGCGACGACGACGGCAGCGGCGGCGAGTGCCAGGCAGGCCAGGGGGACAGTGATTTTCCGCATGGGGTTCCTTCCGCGGGGCGGGGCGGTTCGGAACAGCAAACCTCACCCGCGGTCGCCGTACCATCACAGCGAGCGCTCAGCCTCAGAACAGGATGGTCGCGAAGGTCTCGACGGTCCGGAAGCCGACCCGCTCGTACGCCGCCCGCGCGGGCGTGTTGAACGCGTTCACGTACAGCGTCACCACCGGCGCGATCTGCCGGGCCAGCTCGACCACGGCGGCCATCCCGGGCGCGGCCAGTCCCTGACCACGCCGCTCCGGATCGACCCAGACACCCTGGATCTGACAGACGCCCGAGCCGACCGAACCGACCTCGGCCTTGAACACGACCTTGCCGTCCTCGATCCGCGCGAACGCGCGCCCGGCGCGGATCAGCTCGGCCACGCGCGACCGGTAGAAGGTGCCGTCGGGTCCGGTCTGCGGCGGGACGCCGACCTCCTCGGTGTACATCGCGACGCAGGCCGGGTAGAGGATCCCGAGGTCGACCGGTTCGACCGCGCGGACCAGCGGATCGGGCTCGACCTGCGGCGGTCCGTCGATCACCATGAACGGCTGCTCGCCACGGATCTCGCGCGCCGGGCCCCAGTGCGGTTCGAGCGCCGTCCACAACTGGTCGACGGCGACGGCCGGTCCGAGGATCTGGAAACAGGTGCGCCCCCGACGCAGCGCGTACGCCGCGAAGGCGCGCAACGCGGCCTCTCCGGCGCCGACCGGAACCATGTTGCCGCCGGCATGGCACAGCGACTCGAGTACGCCCTTCTCGACGTATCCCCAGACCTCCGCCCCGCGGCGCGGATCGAGCCCGGACGCCTGCACGAGGCTGTCCACGAACACGTTCACGACAGGGTCGCGAGCGATGACGGCCCTCGCCGCTGAGAGGTCGCGAGGACCCAGAACCCGTACGCCCACGCGGAGAACCTAGCTGATTGTGGACGTTCTGGCGCGTAGCGGGTCGGTTCAGGCTTGCACCGGGTCGGCTCTGGATGCCAACTGCCGCAGGGGCGAGGTCCACGCGACCAGGACGCCGGTGAAGGCGAAGGCGCCGAGCACCAGCATCCCGGTGCGCACGCCGAGGTGGCTGCCGAGCAGACCACCGGCGACCGAGCCGAGCGTCCAGCCGACTCCCCACGACAGCATCCGGCCGGCGGTGTTGACGCGGCCGAGCAGGTGCTCGGGCGTGACCTGCTGGCGGTACGAGATCGAGTTGACGATCACCAGCACGTACGCCGAACCCCAGACCAGCAAGGCGATCGCGGCCAGCGGCCAGGTCGGCATCAACGGGGTCACCACCCCGAGCGCGGCCGAGGCCGGCAGCGCGTACAACGTGATCCCGGCGGGTTGCATCCGGCGCAGCAGCCGCGGCAGACCGGACGCCGCCGCGAGCGCACCGATCCCCCAGGCGCCGTACACGAGACCGAAGCGCAGGCCCGACGTACCGATGTGCAGGACACGATCGGTCCAGACCACCATCAGCGCCATGAAGCCACCGCCGGCGAAGGACTGGATGCTGCCGATGATCGTCATCGTGCGGACGCCGGGGTGCCGGACCAGGTACCGCACGCCCTCCGCGATGTCGGCGAACACCACCCGCGGCCGCATCGGCGCACGTCCGGCCCGTTGCTCCGACATCGCGCGGATGATGCCGCGGATCGCCAATGCCGACGCGGCGAAGCTCAACGCGTCGAGCGCGAGCAGGGTCGCCGGGTTGATCACCGCGAGCGCGAGGCCGGCCAGCGCCGGGACGAGCAGCTCGACCAGGCTGGACGCGGACCACACGGCCGCGTTCGCCTGCGCGACTTGAGCGCGCCCGACGAGGACCGGCAGGGCGCCGAAGTTGGCGCCGTCGAAGAAGGTGGCGACACCTTGGACGAGGAACGCGACCACCAGCACCTGCGCGACGGTCAATCCACCAAGCCAGTAAGCGATCGGCACGGAACTGATCAGCCCGGCGTTGACCAGATCCGCCGCCACCATGACGCGCTGGCGGTTCCATCGATCGGCCAGTGCGCCCGCGAACAACCCCGCCAGCAAGTACGGCGCGGCCTCGAGCGCGGTCACCAAGGCGGTCAGCAACGGCGATCCGCTCAACCGGTAGACAAGCACCGGCAGCGCGATCGCCGTCACCATCGACCCGGCCGTCGAGAGAACCCGGCCGAGCCAGTAGCGCCGGAAGTCCGGGTCGTCGCGCAGCCGGGCTGTAGCCGTCACCGGATCGTCAGAGGGCACGACTCATCCACATCAACTCGTCGCCGAGATCGCGGGACGGCGTCCGTGCCGCCGGGCCGAAGCCGTTGCGGCGGTAGAAGCCGATCGCCTTCTCGTTGCCTACCAGTACGTCGAGCAGCAGCTCGCTCGTCCCCGGCGGCAGCGCTGCGATCGCAGCGTCGAGCAGCGCCTTGCCGACACCGCTCCCCTGGTGATCGGGCAGCACGTAGAGCTTCCACATCACCCAGAAGCCTTCCTCCTGCCCGAGCCCGGTCATCCCGACGATCTCCCCCGCGGGACCTTCCGCAACCAGTGTGATGCCTCGCGCGATCCCCCGCTCGACCGCTTCGCGCGACCACCAGGCGGCCAGGCCGTCGGTGACGAACTCGGGCGACGCGAGGCCGTCGTACGCGACCGGCCAGGTCTTCAGCCCCACCTCGCGGACGGCGTCGACGTCGTCGAGGGTCGCCGGGCGGACGGCGATCATGCGTGCACCCGGACCGGCTGGCCGTCGGGGTCGGTGATCTCGATCGTGCCCTGAACCAGCTCGGCGGTGTACCCGGCTGCTTGCAGGCGGTCGGTCACGTCGGCCAACGGCTCAGTGGTGCGAAGCTCGAGCCGTACGGCGAAGTCGCCGGCCTGGTCGAAGGTGACGGGCTGCCGCACTCCGAGGAACTCCAGGAACGGCTTCCAATCCTCGACAGCACCGGAGAGATGTGGACTGACCGTCAGCCGGGGATCCGGCGGGGTCTGGTGGAGCTTGTAGCCGTACAGATCCTCGGAGCGCTCGTCGATCCAGATCACCAGCCCGCCGGGCGCGGTAACCGACAGGACCCGGCCGTACGCCTCGTCCCAGGTCGTCGCGTCCTCGTGGCCCGCGGCAACCAATCGTTCCTTCAGCCGATCGATGCCGTGGGTCTCGAACGACAGCCGGGTGTCACCGTGCTTGCCGCCGGTCGACGACGACTCCGCGTCGTGCAGCGCGACCATGCCGTCGCCCGCCACCAGGTCCACCCAGCTACCGTGCCTCCCTAGGATCCGCGGCGCCAGACCGAGCGTCTCCAGGAACCCCCGCATCGCCCCGACGTCCGCCGTGAACCGCAACGGCCGAATCACCACGTCGTTCATCCTCGCGCCTCCCCATGGTTGTCCAGGTACTCCGCCAGCGCCTGCTCGACCAGCGCGGACAGGCTGGCGCTCTCGTCGATCGCCTTGTGCTTGACCCGGCGAATCAGCTCGGGCGGCAGGTAGACGTTGAACTGCGCCTTCTTGGCATCTTCAGGCATGGATAGGATGCTAGCAAGCTATTCGACCGCGCACCAGTGGGCCCGCGACAGGCGGAGGACCTGCCGCGGGCCCCAGGGGTCAGACGGCCGTGGTGAGCAGTGCGTCGTCGAGGTTCTTCAGGAGCCAGGCCTTCGGGCGGGCGCCGACGACGGACCAGATCAGCTCGCCGTGGTGGAACAGCATCAGGGTCGGCATCGCCATCACCCGGTAGCGGGCGGGGATCTCCGGGTTCTCGTCGGCGTTGAGCTTGACCACGCTCAGCCGGTCGGCCCGCTCGACGGCGATCTGCTCCAGCACCGGCACGATCTGGTGGCACGGCGGGCACCACTGCGCCCAGAAATCCACCAGGACGGGCTTGCCGGCGTGCAGGACCAGCTCGTCGAAGTTGCCTTGGTCAACAACCTGCAGGGTCATGCGGTCTCCTTCTCCAGTTCTCGGCATCGGCGAGAAGGCCGGTGAGCTTGCCGCGCAGGTCGGTCAGCTCGGCGATCCGCCGATCCACCTCCGCGATCCGCAACCGGTACGCCGACAGCGACGCCGGGCACACGTCGGCCCGGTCGTTGCCGGCCCGCAGGCACTCGATGAACGGGTAGGTCTGCTCCGCGGTCAGCCCGAGACTCAGCAACGCCTTCACCTCGCGGACAATCACGACGTCCTCCGCGCTGTACCGGCGGTAGCCGTTCGGCTCCCGCTCGGGCTTCAGCAGTCCCTGCGCCTCGTAGTACCGCACCGCCTTGACCGTCACACCGGCCTCGGCCGCCAGGTCCCCGATCTGCATCCCGCCTCCTCGTCACCGACGCTAAACCCTGCCCCTGGGGTCAAGGTCAAGCCTACGGTCGCCGCAGCCTCTGGCAGCAGGCTCTCGCCGAGGCCCGAGAATGGTGCGCATGATGCTCGGGAGCTTTCGGCACGATCCGGATCTGGACCTGACGGGCCGGACGCTGCAGCGCACCGCCGTGCGGGGTGCGCTGTTTCGCGGGGACGAGCTGCTGATGCTCGGGTCGCGCCACGGTGATTACAAGTTCCCTGGCGGCGGGGTCGAGGCCGGCGAGGATCAGGCGGCGGCGTTGCAGCGGGAGTACGTCGAGGAGTGCGGGCTGGCCGGTGTCGAGGTCGGGTTGTCGTGCGGCAGCACGATCGAGTACCTGCGGCCGAACGAGCCGGAGTACCGGGTGTTCAAGATGACCTCGCACTACTTCTTCTGCTCGTCTCCTGCGTCGGGTTTCGCCGAGCAGCAGCTGGAGGGCTACGAGGCCGAGCTCGAGCTGACGCCTCGCTGGATCACCGTGGCCGACGCGCTGCGGGCCAACCGTGCCGTGCGGGAGCGAGGCGTCGGCGTCATGCGGTGGCTGGTGCGGGAGACAAAGGTGCTGGAGCATCTGCTGACTGCCGGGCCACCCGCGCCAGCGGCCGGGTGAGCGCCGCCGAAGCCAGCAGGGACAGTACGGCGAGGCCCGTCATCGCTGTGGCCGGGCCGACGAGGTCCGCTGTCGCACCGGCGATCACTGCGGTGACGCCGAACGTCGTCATGCGCAGGGCGGACTCCAGGCCCAGCACCTGACCGCGGAGCTCGACGGGAGTCGCATCGGTGAGCAGCTCCTGCTGAGCGAGCGAGGCGCCGTACCCGGTGCAGGCCACAGCGACGAGCGCAGCCAGTACGCCGAGCGGCAGGTGGAAGGCGAAGCCCAGGAACGGTGCGGCGAGCAGGAAGCGCAGGTACGCGCTCACCTTGCGCCGAGAGGTTCGGTTGAGGAAGCGGCCGACCACCAGGTCGCCGGTCATCATGCCGGCGGCACCTGCCGCCAGGAGCAGGCCGGCACCCGCACCGGCGTACGGGACGAAGAGGGCCTCGCAGCCGACGATCAGCCCGTTGGGGATGCACAGGGCGAGCAGGAGCGGGCGAGTGCTCGGCCGCTGCAGCAGGGCGCGGTTGCCGCGCCAGGTCTCGCGGAGGCTCGTCCGGGCGACCCTGCGCGGCGCGCGGTCCTGCAGGCCGAAGCGGAGGACCGGGATGGCCAGTGCGGCGAAGGCAGTTGCCAGCCAGAAGACCTGGTTGGGGTTGAAGACCTGGAGCAGCAGCCCGGCCGCGCCGAAGCCGGCGATCTGCATGGCGCCGACGGAGAGGTTCATCGCCGAGCGGCCGAGCACGAACTGGTCGGGCGCGACGACCTCGTTCAGCAGTCCCCAGCGGACGCCGGCGCCGATGCTCAGGCCGTACGCGACGGCCAGGGTGAGGATCACCCGGGCGGCCGACGAGAGCTCGAACGCCGCCTGGGCCGCGACGGCTGCCGTCGAGAGCATGGCGAGCAGGACCAGGATCCGCCGCGGGCGGGCGGTGTCGGCAGCGGACATCAGCGTGGACGCGCCGACCACCTGCGCCAGCGACGGGCCGAACATGACGAACGCGGTCAGCAACGCCGACCCGGTCTGGTTGTTCACCACGATGGCCAGGGTCAGGCTCGTCATCGTCGACGACGCGTTGCTCAGCGCGCTGCTCAGCCACAGGCTGCGGAACTCGGAGCGGCGGAAGATCTCGCGGTAGGTGCTCATGCGTTCAACCCTCGCGGTGCGACGGGTTCCGGCCTACAGTTTCGCCTGGAGCCGAAACCTCAGGAGGGTCGTGTCCGAGTTCCTCGTCGACGCCGACGTACTGGTGAACGCGCGCTTCGGCACCTCCCAGCTGACCGAGACGGTGTCGGCGCTGAAGATGCTCCGGCAGCCGTCCCAGCCCCGGTACCGGGCTTGGCGCGACTTGCATCTACCCGGTTGGGAGGCCGAGCTGGCCGCTCACCCGTTGGGCGCCGCCGTCATCGAGGCGTCGTTCGGACCTCGCTGGACCGCCGACTTCCTCACGGTCCCGCCACTCGCGCCCGACCTCACCTTCGAGGAGGAGATCGCCCCACTCGCCGCCACCACCGACGCCCACATCCGCGCCGACCTGCTGGTCACCCGCTCCCCCGACGAGTCCTCCTTCGCCGGCACCATCCGCAACGCCCGCGTACCTGTCGATCACGATGCCCGCCCACCCGCAGATTCAGGCACCACCGACACGAGCCGACCAGCACCGGACGTCCCCCCGCCCGACGGCCCAAGTCTGCTCCCCCGCTTGGTTGCCGAAGGCAATAACCTTGCGGCCGAAGTGGCCGGCCTCCTGCGCTGGATCTGGACGACGACGATCGAACCCGACTGGCCCCGGCGCTACCGCGTCCTCCAGGCCGACATCGTCTCCCGGACGTCGAGCCTGAGCGCGCGCGGCTGGTCCGGCGTCCTGCAGGGCCTCGGTCCGGACATCCGCTGGCTCGGCGACGGCCGCCTTCAGGTCAACCGCACGAACTTCCCGCCGACCGACGTCCGTGGGCACGACCTGATGTTCATCGCCACCCACGGCCTGCGCTCCAGCGTGACCTGGCGCCTGCCCGACCAGTTCGCGATCAACTACCCGGTCAGCGGGATCTTCGCCGCCGTCCAGCCACTCGCCGAACCGCTGGTCCGCCTCCTCGGCCGCAACCGTGCCCGAATCCTCGTCGAAGCCGCCGCCCCGGTCAGTACGACGTCGCTCGTCGCAACCACAGGCCTCTCGCTCGCCAGCGTCGCCGACCACCTCCGCGTCCTGTCCGACGCGGGCCTGCTCCACCGCCGCCGCTCCGGCCGCCAGGTCCTCTACTGGCAGACCACCACAGGCCGAGACATCAGCACGGGCCAGCCGGGCTAGGCGATCCCGGTCTCCTGCCGCACCCACTCCGCCAGGACCTTGGCAGCAGCATCGACCTGCGCAGGCCAGTCCAGCGCGCTGTCGTCGGCTGAGTCCGACACGTACTTCACCAACCGCACCGGTACGCCGAACTCCCGGCAGGCGAACACCACGCCGTACGCCTCCATGTCGACCAGGTGAGCCCGCTCGGCCAGCCGGCTCCGCACCACTGGATCGGTGACGAACACATCGCCGGAGGCCAGCACCGTCCCGTCGCCGCCCTCGATCGCCAGCGACTCCTTCGGGTCCAGCCCGATCGCCCGGACCGCGTCGGCGTTGACGTCGTGGTTGATCACCTCGCTGGGCAGGTACAGCCCGGCCAGCCCGTCGCGCAGGGCGCCCGTCGTACCGACGTTGAGGACGACGAGATCGGTGGCGTCCGTCGCCGCGAGCGCCTTCGCGGTGGCGACCGCGGCCGCCGTCTTGCCGACACCGGTCAGCACGACCGGAATCCCTTCGGGCACGTACTTCGCCTCGCCCGCGATCGCGCTGACCACCAGATACCGAGTCACGCCCCGAAGAGTACCGGCGCCGGGCAACGCGAAGGTGCCACGGACGGGACCGTGGCACCTTCACCACCAGCGTTCTGACTCCTCGGCCGCGCGGCCGGCGTACGGACTAGCTGTACTGCCCAGGCAGGTTGGTTAACCGGCTGATGGGTGGTTGGTTTCCGATGGCGGTGTGGAGTCGGTGGTGATTGTAGTAGTGGAGCCAGGGTGCGAGGGCTGAGTTGCGTTCTTGGTTGCTGGTGTAGAAGCGGTTGTAGGCCCAGCCGTCGGCGAGGGTGCGGTGGAAGCGTTCGATCTTGCCGTTGGTCTGGGGTCGGTAGGGCCGGGTTTTCTTGGGTGTGATGCCGAGTTCGGTGCAGGCGTCGTTCCAGGCGCGGGATCGGTAGGCCGAGCCGTTGTCGGACAGGACTCGTTCGGTAGTGATGCCGCGGGCGGCGAACCAGGCGACGGCTCGGTGCAGTACGCCGATCGCGGTGGCGGCTTTTTCGTCGGTGTGGATTTCGGCGTAGGCGACGCGGGAGTGGTCGTCGATGACGGTGTGGATGTGAGCTACTCCGACCAGCGCACGGTGGTTGTGTCCGCGTTGTCCGGTGCGGTGAGCTGTTGTGAGGCCGTTCTTCTTGCCTTGGGCTCGGCCGAGGTAGCGGTGGCCGCCGCCGTCGGGGATCTGACCGAACTTGGTGACATCGACGTGCAGCATCGCGCCCGGGTGCGGGTGTTCGTAGCGGCGGATCGGCTCGCCGGTGACGCGGTCGATGTGGCGTAACCGGTTGATCCGGCAGCGCACCAGTACGGCGTGAACGGTCGAGGATGCCATGGCCAGTCGGCCGGCGATCTGGACAGGGCCGAGCCGCATACGCCACCGCAACCGCACGATCTGTCGCACAGACGCCGGTGGTGAGGCGCCACGAACCTTCCGGACAGTGACCCAACTAAGATTGGGTTGTCTGGAAAGGGAAGATGTTGCCGCGTCCGAAAAAGAATTTCACTCCTGAGTATCGGGAGGAAGCCGTGAAGTCGGTGATCGAGACTTCACGTCCTGTCGCTCAGGTTGCCAGGGAGTTGGGCATCAACCCGGGAACCCTCAGTAACTGGGTGAGCGCCTATAAGCGTGACCATGCCGGCGAGGAACCGGCACTCAGTGTGAATGAGCGTGCCAGGCTCCGCGAGTTGGAGCGGGAGACGCGGGAACTCCGGATGGAGAACGAGTTCCTGAAAAAAGCCGCAGCATACTTCGCCAAGGATCATCGTTGAGCGACAAGTTCGAGTTCATCGACGCGGAATATGCAGACAGTCTGACCGGGAAGAACGAAGACGCGCCGTCGATTGTGAAGATGTGCCGATGGCTCGGGGTGAAGCGATCCAGTTTCAACGATTGGCGCAGCCGGCCGGCGTCGGCGACCGTGAAGCGCCAAGGCGAACTCAAGTTGATCATCGCCAAGTCATTCGAGGAGTCCGACGAGACCTACGGATACCGGCGCGTGCATGCTGACCTGATCGCGTGGGGCGTCGGCTGCGGGCTGGAGTTGGTGCGCAAACTCATGCGGGAACTGGGCCTGGAGCCGTGCCAGCCGCGGCCGTGGCGGCACAGCCTGACTGAGCAGGACGGCCAGGCCGGCCCGATCCCTGACCTGGTCGCGCGAGACTTCACCGCCGACGGGCCCGGCGTCAAGATGGTCGGTGACATCACCTATGTATCGACTTGGGAAGGCTGGTTGTATCTGGCGACTGTGATCGATTGCCACACCAAAGCCGTGATCGGGTGGGCGATGGGCGACAACTACAAGACCCCACTCATCGAAGCAGCCATCGAAATGGCTGCCCGGAATCAGGAGCTCTCCGACGGCGCGATCTTCCACTCCGACCGGGGAAGTAATTACACATCCGCCCAGTTCGCCGAGACATTGAAGAATAACAACATTCGTCAATCAGTCGGCCGGACTGGCATCTGCTACGACAATGCGATGGCGGAATCGTTCTTCGGAGCACTGAAGAACGAACGCACCCACCGCACCGAATACCCGACCCGGGAACAAGCACGCCGCGATATTGCCCGATACATCGAATTACGCTACAATACCAAACGTCGCCACTCGGGGCTCGGCTACAAGACCCCGCAGCAAGTCCACGAAGATTACCTCGAATTACAGTCTGCAGCGTGAACTAACCGTTAAAAGGCTGTCCGGAAAACGCGTGGCACCTCATGGTGTCTTGGCCGGACTGTGATGCGGTCGCGATGACCGGTCGGACATCGCGGTCGGACCCGCGGCGGCATAGCGGCTGGACCAGCGGTTCGCGGTCGGCCACGACACCTGGAACATCTTGGCGGCCATCGAAACCGACCAGCCCTCATCCACAACCAGACGCGCCAGCCGCAGGCGCGCGCGAGGGGTCAATGCAGCGTTAGCGTGGGACACGAAGGCCTCCTGGCCGTGAAGCGGTTACTCGACATCTCCACTTCACGCCGGGAGGCCTTCACCCATCAATCACATTCACAACGTGTCATCACAAAACTTCAACCAACCTGCCTGGGCAGTACAACTAGCCGACGGTGACCGTCGGCTCGCCGCCGTCGACGGACTCGCCCATCTCCTCGGCGATCCGCAGCGCTTCCTCGATCAGGGTCTCGACGATCTGCGACTCGGGAACGGTCTTGATCACCTCGCCCTTGACGAAGATCTGGCCCTTGCCGTTGCCGGAGGCAACACCGAGGTCGGCCTCACGCGCCTCGCCCGGACCGTTCACCACGCAGCCCATCACGGCAACCCGCAGCGGCACCTCCATGCCCTCGAGCCCGGCGGTGACCTGCTCGGCCAGCGTGTACACGTCGACCTGGGCGCGCCCGCAGGACGGGCAGGAGACGATCTCGAGCTTGCGCTCGCGCAGGTTCAGCGACTGCAGGATCTGCAGGCCGACCTTGACCTCCTCGACCGGCGGCGCGGACAGCGAGACGCGGATCGTGTCACCGATCCCCTTGGACAGCAGCGCGCCGAAGGCGACCGACGACTTGATCGTGCCCTGGAACGCCGGGCCGGCCTCGGTGACGCCGAGGTGCAGCGGCCAGTCGCCGCGCTCGGACAGCAGCTCGTAGGCCTTCACCATCACGACCGGGTCGTTGTGCTTGACCGAGATCTTGAAGTCGTGGAAGTCGTGCTCCTCGAACAGCGAGGCCTCCCAGACCGCGGACTCGACCAGCGCCTCCGGCGTGGCCTTGCCGTACTTCTCCAGCAGCCGCGGGTCCAGCGAGCCGGCGTTCACGCCGATCCGGATCGAGGTGCCGTGGTCCTTGGCGGCCTTGGCGATCTCCTTGACCTGGTCGTCGAACTTGCGGATGTTGCCCGGGTTGACCCGGACCGCCGCGCAGCCGGCCTCGATCGCCGCGAACACGTACTTGGGCTGGAAGTGGATGTCGGCGATCACCGGGAGCTGCGAGTGCTTGGCGATCTCCGGCAGGGCCTCGGCGTCGTCCTGCGAGGGGCAGGCGACCCGGACGATGTCGCAGCCGGCCGCGGTCAGTTCCGCGATCTGCTGCAGCGTGGTGTTGACGTCCGACGTCAGGGTCGTCGTCATCGACTGCACCGACACCGGCGCGTCGCCACCGACCAGCACCTTGCCCACCTTGATCTGGCGGGTCTTGCGGCGGGGGGCGAGGGTCGGCGGAGGCAGCGCGGGCATGCCCAGGGAGATGCTCATGTGTCCTTTAACCGTTGAGAAGGGTTATCCGTTGAAGAGCCGGATCGGGTTGACGATGTCGGCGATGACGAGCAGCACGCCCATCACCACGATCACGCTGGCCGCGACGTAGGCGATCGGCAGCAGCTTGGCGACGTCGACGTAGCCCGGGTCGGGCCGGCCGAGCAGCTTCGCGAAGCCGCGCTTGACGCCCTCCCAGATCGCGCCGAGCATGTGCCCGCCGTCCAGCGGCAGCAGCGGGATGAAGTTGAACAGGGCCAGGAACAGGTTCAGCGAGGCGAGCAGCGAGATCAGGAACGCGATCCGCGCGCCGCCGGTCAGGTCCTGGTTGGCCGCGACCTCGCCGGCCACCCGGCTGGCGCCGACGACGCTCATCGGGCTGTCCTGGTCGCGGTCGCCGCCGACGATCGACTTGGCCACCCCGACCAGCTTCTCGGGGAAGTTGCCGAGCGCCTTGACGGTGGCCACCGTCAGCTCGCCCATCTTGTCGACCACGAAGCCGAAGTCCTGCCGCTCGACCTTCTGCTCCGGCGAGACGCCGAGGAAGCCGACCTGGACGAACTTGTCGGAGTTCACGTCGTCGCGGACCTGGTTGATGATCGTGCTGGTGGTCAGCTCGGTCCGGGCCCCGTCGCGCTCGACGACGATCGTGGCCGGCTTGTCGGTGTTGGCGCGGATCAGCGGGGTCAACTGGTCCCAGCTGTCGATCGCCGTCCCGTTGAAGGCGACGATCTTGTCGCCGACCTGGAAGCCCGCCACCTTGGCCGGCGACTTCTGGTCGCCGTCCTGGCACTTGCGGTCGGCCGAGGCCTGGGAGGCCGGGATCACACAGTCGGTCACGGTCGCGACCGTGGTCTGCGCGACGTTCGCGCCGTACAGCATGAACAGGCCGCCGAACAGGACGAACGCGATCACGACGTTGACCAGCGGGCCCGACGCCATCACGATCAGCTTCTTCCACCACACCTTCTGGTAGAACAGCCGCCCGTCGTCGCTGGCCTCGATCGTCTCGTACTCCGCGGAGCGCGCGTTCTCGACCATCGACTGGATCGGCCCGGTGTTGGCCTTGCGGACCTTGGTCGGGTCCTGGCCCTTGGCCGGCGGCATCATGCCGATGATCCGGACGAACCCGCCGGCCGGGATCGCCTTGATCCCGTACTCGGTCTCGCCGCGCTTGACCGACCAGATCGTCCGGCCGAAGCCGACGAAGAACTGCGTCACCTTCATCCCGAACAACTTGGCCGGGACCATGTGACCGACCTCATGCAGGCCGACCGAGACGAGAATGCCCACGACGAACAGAACCACGCCGATGAGGGTCAGTAGAGCGGTCATGCCTGTGTGGTCTCCTGGCCGTTGTCGTTGCCGCCGACGGTCAGCTCGCGAGCCCGGGTCCGCGCCCAGGCGTCCGCGGCGAGCACGTCGTCGATGGACAGTTCCTCGTACGAGGGTACGTCGTGCTCGGTCACCACCCGGGCGACGGTGTCGACGATCGCCAGGAACGGCAGCCGGCCGTCCCGGAACGCCTGCACGCAGACCTCGTTCGCCGCGTTGAACACCGCCGGGGCGGTACCGCCCCGGGTCCCGGCCTCGCGGGCCAGCTGGACCGAGGGGAACGCCTCACCGTCGAGCGGCAGGAACTCCCAGCTGCTCGCCGTGGCGAAGTCCCATGGCGGCGATGCGTCCGGTATCCGGTCGGGCCAGCCGAGGCCGAGCGCGATCGGGACCGTCATCGTCGGCAGGCCGACCTGGGCGATCGTGGCGCCGTCGGTGAACTCGACCATCGAGTGCACCGCCTGCTGCGGGTGCACGACGACGTCGACCCGGTCGATCGGTACGCCGAAGAGCAGGTGCGCCTCGATCAGCTCGAGGCCCTTGTTGACCAGGGTGGCGGAGTTGATCGTGACGACCGGGCCCATCGCGAAGTTCGGGTGCGCCAGCGCCTGCTCGACGGTCACCTCGGCCAGCTCGGACCGGGCCTTGCCGAGGAACGGCCCGCCGCTCGCGGTGAGCACCAACCGGCGTACCTCGTCGCCACTGCCGCCGCGCAGGCACTGGGCGATCGCGCTGTGCTCGGAATCGACCGGCACGATCTGCCCCGGCTTGACCCGCCGGGTGACCAGCGGACCGCCGATGACCAGCGACTCCTTGTTGGCCAGGGCAAGCGTGTTGCCCGCGTCGAGCGCGGCCAGCGTCGGCCGCAGCCCGAGCGAACCGGTGATCCCGTTCAGCACGACGTCGCACGGCAGGGCGGCGAGCTCGCTGGACGCGTCCGGCCCGGTCAGGATCTTCGGGATCCGGAACTCGCCCTGCGCGTACCCCTTGCGCTGCGCCTCGGCGTAGAACGCGAGCTGCAGATCCTGCGCCACCGTCGCCTTGGCGACCGCCACCACGTCGACCTCGAACTCCAGCGCCTGCCGCGCCAGCAGGTCGACGTTGCCCCCACCCGCCGACAGCGCGCACACCCGGAACCGGTCTCGGTTACGCCCGATCAGCTCCAGGGCCTGAGTGCCGATGGAGCCGGTCGAGCCGAGAATGACGACGGTTCGCGGATTCACCCGGCCATTGTTTCAGGTCGGGCCCGCCGCCAGCGATTCGCCGTACGCCGTCCTGTGGACAACCCGTCACCGGGTGGCGTCGGCCAGTTGTCCCTCGGCCACCTCGGCGGTGCCGGAGCGGCGCCAGGTCAGCCAGCCCCGGCACAGGAAGTACGCCGCGAGCGTGGTCACCACCATGATCGTGTCGCTGACGGCGTTCCGGCTGGCGCCGTCGGTGTCGATCAGCACGAAGGCGAACACGGTCACGGCGATCTTCTGCGCCAGCACCAGCTCCCAGAGGCCGCGGAACTGCCGCGGCCGCCAGGCGAGCAGGGCCCACAGCCCGGCGAAGACCAGGTAGGCGGTCGTCACCCAGAACTCCATCTGGACCGTCGCGTCGGAGGCTTCGAGGACACGACCGATTCCGTAGGCGAAGGCGCCGACCGTGGCGACCGCGTCGAAGGCCAGCAGGGTGCGTCCGATCCGGTCCGCCCAGGGGGCGGGAGTGGCGACTGACATGGCACTGCCTTTCGTTGTGCACCGACCGGTGCGGTGAGGTTTTCGGCGCCTCGTCGAGACGTGCCACCACCTTCGCCCGGTGGGCCCTGCCATCGCCTCGGTGGAAACTACGTACATCGGTACCGTGGGCGCATGCTCCCGTCGCCGGCCCCGGCTCCGCTCACCGGCCGGCAAGAGCAGATCGGGTCGATCAAGGAGCTGATCGGCGCCGCGGCACAGAGCCGCGGCGGCGCACTCGTCCTGAGGGGCGAGGCGGGGATCGGCAAGAGCGCGTTGCTGGAGCACGCCCGGCAGACCGCGCCGGGCTTCCGGGTGATCCGGACCGCGGGGTCGGAGTTCGAGTCCGAACTGCCGTACGCCGCGCTGCACCAGCTGTGCCGGCCGTTGCTCTCGCCCGAAGGTCTGGGCGAGCTTCCGGCCCAGCACCGCGACGTCCTGCAGGTGGCGTTCGGGATCGCGATCGGTCAACCGGACTTCTTCCGGGTCGGTCTCGCCACGTTGGAACTCCTGGCGGTCGCGGCCCATGAGAGCCCCCTGCTGTGCCTGGTCGACGACGCGCACTGGCTCGATCCGGCGTCGCTCAAGGTGCTGACCTTCGTCGCCCGGCGGATCCCCGACGACTCCGTGGCCGTGCTGATCGCCGCCCGCACACCCGGTACGCCGGACGAGCTGGACACGCTGCCGGGGATCGAGCTCGGTGGCCTGGACGACGCCCAGGCGCGGTCCTTGCTGGCGGCGAACAGCCGGATCACGCTCGACGACCAGGTCCGCGACCGGCTGCTGGCCGAGGCGCGCGGCAACCCGCTGGCCCTGCTCCAACTCCCCCGGACCGACGGGTTCGCCGTACCGGACACGTCGTCGGTCCCGAGCCGGATCGAGCGGAGCTTCCAGGCCAGGCTGGCCGATCTGCCCGCCGGCGCGCGGTTGCTGCTGACCATCGCGAGCGCCGATCCGACCGGCGACCCCGCGCTCCTGTGGCCGGCCGCTCAACGCCTCGGCATCGACGTCCCCGCGGCCAGTACGACGGCGACCGTCTCGGGTCTGGCCGAGTTCGCGACGCGGGTACGGTTCTGCCACCCGTTGGCACGGTCGGCGGTCTATCTGGCCGCCGACGACACCCAGCGCCGGACAGCCCATCGGGTCCTGGCCGACGTCACGGACCCGGCGACAGACCCGGACCGGCACGCCTGGCACCGCGCCCGGGCCGGCGCCGGCCCCGACGAGGAGGTCGCCACCGAGCTGGAGCAGGCCGCGGCTCGCGCCCTGTCGCGCGGCGGAGTCATCGCCGCGGCCGACCTGATCGAGCGGTCGGCAGCGCTGTCGCTGGACCCGGCCAAGCGCATCGAGCGCACGCTGGCCGCCGTACAGGCCAAGCTCGACGCGGGAGTCCCGGACGCGGCCGCGGACCTGCTCGCCACGGTCGGGAACTCGGCGGCCCACGAGCCACGACTCGATCTCCTGCGCGGCCAGATCGCCTTCGCCCGTCGCGACGGCGGTGACGGGCCGATGTTCGTCATCCGGGCCGGCCAACGCCTGGCGACGCAGGACCCCGAGCAGTCCCGCCGGTGCTTCCTGGACGCGCTGGAGATGAGCCTGGCGGTCGGTCGTGCCCAGGGGGTGATGGGCAGAGTTCTGGAGGCTGCGGAGGCCGCTTCGACGGGTCGGCGTTCCCCGGACATCCTGGACGCGCTGACCGTGCTGACCACCGACGGGCATGCGGCCGCCGTACCGCTGATCCGGAAGATCCTCGAGGACGTCGCCGGGCCGCTGTGGACCGACCGGCCCGGGCTGACGGCGGTGCTCGCCGCCGAACTGTGGGACCTCGACACCCATGCGGCGCTGGTGACCTGGCTGATGAAGACCGGGCGTGCTTCGGGTTCGCCGCTCGTCCTGCGCCTCGGCCTGGCCCAGCTGGCATCCAACTCGGCGCTGACCGGCGACCTGGTCCGGGCGACGACCGCGATCGCCGAGGAGGAAGCGATCGCCGACGCGATCGGTGCTCCGCGGCTGGTCTACCACCGGCTGCACCTGGCCGCGATGCGCGGGCGCCGGGAAGAGGCGACCGAGCTGTTCGAGGCAGCCGCGGCCAGCGAGGAGCTGAGCGCCAACCTGCACTGGGCGGCCGCCGTACTGAACAACGGCCTGGCGGACTATCCGGCCGCCCTGGTCGCGGCGCGACTCGCTACCTCGCAGGACGAGATCGGCCTGGCCGGCTTCGCGCTCCCCGAACTGGTGGAGGCAGCCGTCCGCTGCGGCGAGGCTGCCGAAGCGGCCACCGCCCTGGAGGAGTTGACTGCCCGTACCGGGGCGAGTGGGACCGCCGTCGGCCTCGGCATTGCGGCGTACGCGCGCGGGCTGGTGACAGGAGTCGAGGAGCACTACCGCGAAGCGATCGACCGCCTGGAAGGCAGTCCGGCCCTCCCCTACCGTGCCCGTGCCCACCTCCTGTACGGCGAATGGCTGCGGCGCGAGGGCCGCCGGAAGGACTGCCGCGAGCACCTGGCCACGGCGTACGAACTGCTGAGCGGCGCGGGACTCGAGGCCTTCGCCCAGCGCGCCGCGGGGGAGCTTCGCGCCACTGGGGAGCGGGCGCGCCGGCGGACTGGCCACACGTACGACGAACTCACTCCGCAAGAGCTGCACATCGCTCGCCTGGTCAGCACCGGCGCGACCTCGAACGAGGTGGCCGCGCGCCTGTTCATCAGCCCGCGGACCGTCGACACCCACCTCGGCAACATCTACCGCAAGCTCGGCATCTCGTCGCGCCGCCAGCTGCGGGACCGGCCCGATCTCGTCGGCCCTTCCTGATCCCTCGAGGGCCGACGCCCTGCGCGGCGCTACCTTTGGACTTATGAGTCTGCAGCAGCCGCCACCTGAGCGCCGGGCCTCCGACCACGACCGCGAACGCGCCGCCTCGCTGGTGCAGGAAGCGCACAGTGACGGACGGCTCGATTTCGAGGAGCTCGACGAGCGGCTGAGCCAGATCTACTCGGCCAAGACCGAGGTGCAGCTGCGGACGGCGACGGCCGACCTGGCGCCGGCGACGCACGGCAGCAACGCGGCCGAACTGACCATCCGGGCCAAACACAGCGCGCAGAAGCGCGAAGGCCCTTGGCAGGTGCCGGAGCGGGTGATCGCGGTGGCGGAGCACGCGTCCGTCAAACTGGACTTCACCGACGCGTTGGTCCGATGGTCGGAGGTGCACGTGCACGCCCAGGCCAAGCACAGCTCCGTGGTGATGGTCGTGCCAGTGGGCTGGAGCATCGACCTGGACGAGGTCGAGGTCGTCCACGGCACCGCCGTGAACAAGGCCACCGCGCCGCGCTCCGGCGGTGTCCGGTTGCACGTGACCGGGCAGGCCAAGCACGGCAGCATCGTCGTACGGCATCCGCGCAAGCGGTACTGGTGGTGGCCGTTCTACAGCAAGTGAGGCGTTCTCCAGCCTGAGAGGTGAGGCAATCCACAACCAGCTGTGGGGTTCGCCGCAGGGACGACCGGCGCGGGTTGCGGATAGTTTGACGGCATGACCGTTTCCCTGGATCTCGTCGACGTCGACTCGCTGCTCACCGAGGAAGAGCTCGCCATCCGGGCGACCACCCGCCGGTTCGCCGACGAGCGCCTCCGGCCGTCGCTGCCCGAGTGGTTCGAGTCGGCGACGATCCCCGCGCGCGACCTGGCCAAGGAGCTCGGCGCGCTCGGGCTGCTCGGCATGCACCTCACCGGGTACGGGTGCGCCGGGCTGGGACCTGTCGCGTACGGGCTGGCCTGCCTGGAGATCGAGGCGGCCGACTCGGGGATGCGCTCGCTGGTGTCGGTGCAGGGCTCGCTGGCGATGTACGCGATCTGGAAGTACGGCAGCGAGGAGCAGAAGACCGAGTGGCTGCCGCGGATGGCGGCCGGTGAGGCGATCGGCTGCTTCGGGCTGACCGAGCCGGACTTCGGCTCCAACCCGGGCGGGATGCGGACCAACGCGCGACGCGACAGCGACGACTGGATCCTGAACGGGTCGAAGATGTGGATCACCAACGGTTCGGTGGCCGACGTCGCGGTGGTCTGGGCCCGGACCGACGACGGGGTGCGCGGCTTCGCCGTACCGACGGACACGCCGGGATTCTCCGCGCCCGAGATCACCCGCAAGCTGTCGCTGCGCGCCTCGGTGACGTCCGAGCTGATCCTGACCGACGTCCGGCTGCCGGCGTCGGCGATGCTGCCGGAGGCGCGCGGGCTGTCGGGTCCGCTCGGCTGCCTCAACGAGGCGCGGTTCGGGATCATCTTCGGCGCGATGGGCGCCGCCCGGGACTGTCTCGAGACGGCCGTCTCGTACGCCGGTGAGCGGCAGGTGTTCGACAAACCGCTGTCTGGGTACCAGTTGACGCAGGCGAAACTGGCCGACATGGCCGTCGAGCTGAACAAGGGCGTCCTGCTCGCGGTGCACCTCGGCCGGCTGAAGGAGAAGGGCACGTTGCGGCCCGAGCAGGTCAGCGTCGGTAAGCTCAACAACGTCCGCGAGGCGATCGCGATCGCCCGCGAGTGCCGCACGATCCTGGCCGCGAACGGGATCAGCGGGGAGTACCCGGTGCTGCGGCACGCCAACAACCTCGAGTCCGTGCTCACCTACGAGGGCACGTCCGAGGTGCACCAGCTCGTGATCGGCCAGGCGCTGACCGGGCAGTCGGCCTTCCGCTGACGGGCGGTGCATGGCAACTGGACCAGATGGGTACCAGGAGTGAGCAGAGGCAACGCAACGTCACCCTCATCCCCCGCCCAAGTGATCGGCCGCGCGCGGCCGGGAGACGGAGGCACAGGATGCGCATCGGCGTCGGAATCACCTTGGTCACGGCTGGCGCGATCATCGCGTTCGCGGTCCGCGACACCTCGGGCCCGATCAACTTCACCGTGGTCGGCGTCATCATCATGCTGGCCGGCCTCGCCGGGATGTGGCTGTCGTACCGGGTCGCGAACCGCAACCACCCCGAGCACGACGACGCGGCGATCATCAAACCCCGCGTCGAGGAGCAGTACCGCACCGACCCGCACGCTTACCCGCTCGAGCACGAGATCGACGTGACCCCGAGCGAGTACAAGGAGCGCCCGACCGAGCACCGCTGATCGTTCGGCGTACCGGGGACGTCTGGTTCAGCTCGTGTACGGCAACTACCGAGGCAGCGGTTTCAGCAGGTAGTCGCAGGGATCCCGGTGGGTGACGAGAACGGTGCCGTCGGCATCCACCTCGGTCCACTCGTCGATCACCCGAAACTGCGTGGGCTGGTACCCGAGCCGCGCGTACAGCCGCGCGGCACCCGGGTTCTCCAGCCCGACCCCGAGCCCGATCGCGTCTCGTCGCCAGGCGCGGGCAAGCTCCTCGGACGCCGCGATCAGCGCCGATCCGACGCCTGCGCCCTGGACGAAGGCGTGCAGCCCGTTGATCTCCGCCACATCGTGAGCCGCCGCGACCTCGGCGTACTTCGACGTCCGCAGCAGGCTGGTCTGCCCGACGATCCCGCCCTCGTCGTGGGCCAGCAGGAACACCGCATCATCCTGCTCCTGCTCGACCCACCGGCTCTCCAGGTGCGCCCGCCGAGCAGGCGAAGCGGCGACGTCGAGCAGCCGTTCGACGTCCTGGCGCGTTGCGGGTCTGATCTCGAGCACGCCACGACCGTAGCCAACGCCGCAGCCCGTTTCCACCGGTTACTTGGCGACCTCGGTCGCGCGGGACTCGCGGACGACGGTGACGCGGATCTGGCCAGGGTAGGTGAGTTCCTCCTCGACCTGCTTGGCGATGTCGCGCGCCATCACCTGGGCGGCGATGTCGTCGACCGCGTCCGGCAGCACCATCACGCGGATCTCGCGACCGGCCTGCATCGCGAACACCTTCTCGACGCCGTCGTGGTGCATCGCGATCTCCTCGAGCCGCTCGAGCCGCTGCACGTACGCCTCCAGCGACTCGCGCCGCGCGCCCGGCCGGCCACCGCTGACCGCGTCCGCCGCCTGGGTCAGCACCGCCTCGACGGTCCGGACCTCGACCTCGTTGTGGTGCGCCTCGATGCAGTGCACGACGTCGTCGTTCTCGCCGTACTTGCGTGCGAGGTCGGCGCCGACGATCGCGTGGCTGCCCTCGGATTCGTGCGTGAGCGCCTTGCCGACGTCGTGCAGGAACGCGCCGCGCTTGCACAGCTGCGGGTCCAGCCCGAGCTCGGCCGCCATCATCGACGCGATGTGCGCGGACTCGATCAGGTGCTTGAGCACGTTCTGCCCGTACGACGTCCGGTAGCGCAGCAGCCCCATCGTGCGCACCAGTTCCGGGTGCAGGTCGGTGATCCCGACCTCGGCCATCGCGTCCTCGGCCGCGCGCAGGCACAGCTCGGCGACCTCGCCCTTGCTGCGCTCGTAGATCTCCTCGATCCGGCTCGGGTGGATCCGGCCATCCAGCACCAGCGAGTCCAGGGTCAGCCGCGCGGTCTCCCGCCGTACCGGGTCGAAGCAGGACAGCAGTACCGCCTCGGGGGTGTCGTCGATGATCAGGTTGACGCCGGTGGTCTGCTCGAACGAGCGGATGTTGCGGCCCTCGCGGCCGATGATCCGGCCCTTCATGTCGTCGCTGGGCAGGTGCACGACCGAGACGACCGACTCGCTGGTCTGCTCGGACGCGAGCCGCTGGACCGCGCCGGTGATGATCTTGCGAGCCTTGATCTCGCCCTCGTCCTGGGCCTGGCGCTCGATGTCGCGCACGATCGTGTGCGCGTGCCGCTTCGCCTCGGCCTCGAGCGCGGCGACGAGCTCGGTCTTGGCCTGCTCGCTGGTCAGGTTCGCGACACCTTCGAGAATCCGCCGGCGCTCGTCCTCCAGATCCCGGATCTCGGCCCGCTGCCGGTCGAGCTCAGCGAGCTGACCGGTGAGCTCGTTCTGGCGTTCCTCGATCCCGCGCAGCTGCTCGTCGAGCCGCTCTTCGCGCTCGGTCAACCGGTGCTCGCGCCGCTCCATCTCGAGCCGCTGCTCCCGCAGGTCGTCGCGGATCGACTGCGCCTCGGTCTCGGCCTCCCGCCGTACGACGGACGCCCGCTGCTCGGCCTCCCGCCGGATCTCCGACGCGCGGTCCTCGGACTGGCGGCGCACCTCGTCGGCGCGCTGCTCGATCTCCTTCGCACGCCCCTCGGTCTGACGCCGCAGCTCCTCGGCCTGCTGCTCGGCCTGGCGGCGGACCTCCTCGGTCCGTTGCTCGGACTCCTTCGCGCGGGCCCTGATCACCGCGACCTCGTCCTCGGCCTCGCGCCGGATCCGGTCACCGACCGACTTCGCCTCGGCGACCGCGGTCGCGGCCTCCAGCTTCGCGTTCGCCTCCGCGGCGGCCACCTCGGCGCCCTTGCGCCGGGTCAACGTCACCCCGATCCAGCCCAGCAACCCGACCACGAGGAGACCGACGACCACCAGCCCGACGGACGTCGCCGTCAGCGTCGCGGCGTACGAGATCACGGCGTACGGCCCGGCCGAAAGCTGCGGCATCGGCGTCTCCCCTCATCGAGTCACGCTCGGGCGTGACCAGCTCTTGTCGAAGGGATCACCACACAGCGGCCCGAACGCCAGAAGACGGTACGCCGGAACGCGCCAACCGGGATTCCGCCGTCGGCCGAGTGCGCCGATCGCGATGCTCCCCGGTGGGCGCCGGGTCCGTTCCTATGCGGCGACAAACTGTGTGCCCGTCACCGGCAAGCTCGCAAGAGCTCTGGTCTCGTGTCCCCGGACCACGCCTGCGCGCACTCCGGCCCTCGGCCAACCGGCCGACCTCTGCTATGTCATCAACCGTCCGGGTGGACAGTCCCCTTACTGATTCCGAGGCTAAGCGCGCCTATCCACAGGGTCAAGACGGACACACTCCCACCACGACCTGATCCCCATCGGCCGTTCTGCTCACCCCGCGACAAAGTCGCGCGCCACCCCGACCACAGCCACGACCACTCCGACCAAGGCCAGCACCGCCATCAGCCGGTCGTACCCAGATCGCCGCTCCTTGGCCGACGCCATCGCGACCGCCGGGGTCCGTGGCTGGGGCTCAGCCCGGGTCGCCACCAGACCACCAAAGGTGTCCCGCGGCCACATGAAGGTCGGCAGTCCGGCAAAGCCTGCGCCTCGGACCAATCGCGGCAAGCCACGCTTGTAGCCCACGTGGTACCTGCAGGTCCCCGCCACTCCGCGAACCATCCAGCCGCACGGCCGGTGGGCTGTCGTCTCCACCCGGCATCTCGTCAGCCGGATCGCCGTACCGTAGAACGCCGCAATCGCGCCGATGACGATCGCCTCGGACCAGTAGCGTTCGGCGGCCATCCACACGATCAGGACGCTCAGGAGGAGTCCCCACGCCTGGAAGGGCGGTCTCCCGCCACGCCGCCGCCGTCGCCGCATGCCACCCCCTCAATGGGAGTCACAGTCTAGATTCGCTCGACTACTCTCCGCGACAGTCCGCGTGTCCGCTGATTCTTGGGCCCAGCAACTAGATCGTGCGAACGGCCGCACCCGCCAAAACGCCGGCACCCCGGCCCGGAGGCGCGTACGCCGTCCATGGACCGGGGTGCGGAGTCATTGTCCCGCCGGGTACGACGCACCCGGGGGCGTGCTGGGCCGTCGGCTATCTGGGCCCGGGGAGGCCGCCGTCCGACGTACCGGTCGCCGTACCGCCGGTCTCAGCGCCCTCGGTCCGCGAACCGGCCGAACTCGCGTCGCTCTCGCTCACATCTGGCGTTTGTCCACCGACAACCCCGCCGTCCGGGTCGCTGTTGCTGGAGTCGGCAGCATCCGAGTCGGGCGCGCCGGCATCGCTCGACGCGGAGTCGGTGGCGCTCGGGCCGGTGGCGCTCGAGTCGGTGGTGCTCGAGTTGGTGGCGCTCGAGTCGGTGGTGCTCGAGTTGGTGGCGCTCGAGTCGGTGGTGCTGGATTCGGCGGTGGAGTCCGTGTTGCTCGCGTCGCCCGCACTGGAATCAGCAGCGTCAGGCACCCGCGCATCCGGCGTCTGGGTCGGCGCGTCCGGCGCCCCGTCGTTCGGCCCGGTCGGCGGCGTACCCGCGGTCTGGTCGCCGGCCTGCTGCGAGTCGACATAGCCGCCGACCTTCTGCTGCACCGAGTCGACCTTCTCCGCGTACTTCCCGCCGGTCTGCTTGTCGATCAGGTCGCCGGCCTTCTCCACACCTGCCTTGATCTTGTCCGGGTTCTGCTTGACGACGTTCCGGAGCCAGTTCTTCGCCTGTTCCTGGAAATCGTTCATTGCACCCTCCAAAGAGGTGTCAGGGGCGGATCTCAACGAAAAATCCCAGCCTACGACCAGCGCCAAGCCGGTCTCTCCTTCGGATGACACACCCGTCACCGACACCCGTCAACATCCCTCGCCGTCCACCCCCCGCATTGCAACCCATCCCTCCACCACCCTTCAACCCCCGAAATCCCGCCCAGAACCGCCGAAAATCCCATCCCCAGCGCTCACCGCGCCTGGAACTGCCCGCTCTCCAGGTACGCCCGGTAAAGCCCCAGCACCACCTCGGTCTGCGGCTGCAACTCCCCCGGCGCCTCATCCACCGCCCAGAACCCCGCCTCACTCACCTCCTCCGGCTCCGCCCGCAGCTCCCCCTCCCAGATCCGAGCCTCGAAACACAACGCGAAACAGTGCATCCGATCCCCGTTCGGATACGTGATCTCGTGCACCTCCGGCTCGGACAACGATGCGAACGGCACCAATTCCTCCTCCCGCACCCGCAACCCCGCCTCCTCGAACAACTCCCGCGCCGCAGTCCCCCGAAAACTCAACCCCGGCTCCGCCGCCCCCGCCGGAATCTCCCACAACCCCGAATCCCGCCGCCGCTGAAACAACACCCGCTCCCCCTCCCCAACCACCACCACCTGAGCCCCCGGCATCAACAAGAGGTCACTCCCCACCCACCGCCGCAACCGCCACGTATAAGACCCCACGTATCCCATCCCCCCAGTCTGCAGCCCCACGAGCGAGCACTGCCCCTCCATCACGCCCCAGACCTACCGAGTGCGGGCACGACCTGCCCATCGGCCTCGCGCCAAACTGTTGCCACGGGCCACCGCCAACCCCAGTGACAACGCAATCCGTCACCCCGCAAGGCCGGCCCGCCCACGAAGTCGCCGTCGTCGCAGGACTGGCGATCTGGCCCGTTCCATCAACGGCACCAGCTGGCACCCGCATCCCGTTCGCCCCCAGCATCAGCGCCCCCCCCCCCCCCCACCGCTCACCGCTCACGGCTGACGTGGTCGGCGGCCGTGGTCTGCAATACCGGTCCGCCACGCCAGCGCCGAAGGGCGCGTCGTACCGACGAGCTACCACGCTCCCCCAGTCCACGGCACCGCCAAGTCCCTGGTCGAACTGCCGGTGCCGTTCACCGGCACCGGTCCGCGGTACCGGTCCAACACGCCGGTCCGCAGCACCTGTCCGCCACGTCGGTCCACCACGCCGGTCCACCGCGCCGGTCCACCACGCCGGTCCACGGCACCGGTCCGCGACGCCGGTCCACGGCACCGGTCCACGGCACCGGTCTGCAGTCTCGGTCCGCGGTACCCGCTCCGCCACGCCAGTGCGCGAGTCCAGTGCGCGACGCCGGTCTGCGGGCTCGGTCCGCGGCACCGGTCCGCGACGCCAGTCCGCAGCACCGGTCCGCGACGGCAGTCCATGGCACCGGTCCGCCACGCCAGTGCGCGACTCCAGTGCGCGACTCCAGTGCGCGACGCCGGTCTGCGGGCTCGGTCCGCGGCACCGGTCCGCGGCACCGGTCCGCATGCGGCGATCGAGCCCGCGAGTACGGCATGCGGACCGCGCTATCCAAAGGACGACCTCCGGGCAGAGTTGAACTCCCACAGCCGAACAGCCGACGAACGCGGCGACTGAGCAGGGCTCGATCGTCATCGACACGTCCTCGACCGCCTTGAAGTCGCGTGCTCACCGATGGCGCGCTGGGAGGCCGGTGGTGCAACATCGTGGCCGGGTGTCGACCCGGTCGAGCAGGCTGCGGGTGGGGCACTCGGAGCTGAACAGGTCGCCGCGGGAGGAGGAGAGCACCTCTGGGTGACCAGTCCGGGCTTGCGGGCTACTCGGCTTCGAGGCCCGAGTCGTTGAGGAGAGGAAGTTCCTCGTCGGAGGCGGCCAGTTCTTGTTTGACCACGGTCATGGCGAGGCCACCGGGATAGCCCTTGCGGGCGAGCATGCCGATCAGGCGGCGCATGGCGACCTGCCGGTCGAGCGAACGCATCGAGCGGAGCTTCTTGCGCACCAACTCCCGGGCGGTCTCTTCTTCCTGGCTCGAGTCGAGCTCTTCCAACGCATCGCGGGCCAACTCGTCGTCCACACCTCGGCGGCGCAACTCCTGGGCAAGGGCTCGCTTGCCGAGTCCGCGGCCTCGGTGCCTGGACTCGACCCAGGCGGTGGCGAACGCGGCGTCGTTGATCAGCCCGACCTCGGTGAACCGGTCGAGCACCTCATCGGCGACTTCGTCCGCGATCTCCCGATCAGCCAGTACGTCGGCCAACTCGGCCCGCGTCCGCGGTTGTCCCGTGAGCTTGTCCAACAGGATGGTCCGCGCCACTTGGTGCGGATCAGCATCGCGATCCAACGCCGGATCCGACGACGAACCAGGTTCGTCGCCCTCCCGCGAACCTCGCTTCGGACGCCCACCGAACCCCCGACTAGGCCGCCGCCCAGAACGTCCGCCCCGCGACGACCGCCCACTGGACTGCTGCTCTATACCCCTGCGCCCCACCGAGGGATCCACATCCCCAAGCCCTACCGACGAATCTGCAGAACCATGTCCCGCCAACGAAGATCCCACCGGATCCGCCAACGCACTCGCGTCTCCTGCACCGGTCGCGGCCCGCCCAGCAACCGCCGTACCGGCGGCATTCCCACGGCCCGCTGAAGCAACTCCTGCGGGATCCGCCGGCACGCCGCCGTCACCAGCAGCCACCTCGGCAGCTACTCGTCCAGCAGCCGTTTGACTGGCCGGATCCCCACGATCCGCCGAAGGATCGCCTGCCGAATCCGCCGAGGCATTGCCGTCGCCAACTGCCTCCTCAGCAACTACCCGTCCGCCAGCAGCCGTCCGACCGCCCGCAATCCCAAGACCCGCCGACGTATCTCCTGCCGAGTCTGCCGACCCCTCGACGTCACTAGCAGCCGCCTCAGCAACTTCCCGTCCGCCAGCGGCCGTCCGCCCAGCAGCCGTTCGACCGGCAGCATCCCCACGATCCGCCGAAGGATCGCCTGCCGAATCCGGCGACACCTCGCCGTCACCAGCAGCCGTTCGACCGGCTGCAATCCCACGATCCGCCGAAGCAACTCCCGCAGGATCCGCCTGCGCGCTGCCGTCAGCCGTCTCGGCGACTGTCCGACCGCCAGCGGCCGTCCGACCGGAGCGCCGATCCGAGGAGCGCACAGCACCCGGCGCATCCGCGGCCGATGCCGATGCCGATGGATCAGCTGCCGTGCGTCGATTTCGCGCCGCACGCACATCCGTGCCGACTTCGCCGCCGGACCCAGCGTCCTGGGCGGAAACGTTCGTCCTCGACTCATCGGCGGAAGCATCCGCGCCGGTCGCCGGCTGATTCGTCTGCCGGCCGGCCCTCGCCGTACCGCGTGCTGCGCGTCCCGCAGTCGTGCTGGGCCTCGCGCCCTTGGACCTGGCGCGGGTGTTTTTGGAGCCCGCGGCATCAAGTTGGTCCCACGGGTCAACCCCATCCGCTGCCGCCTGAGGTTTGGCGGAGCTGGTGTCGAGCGTGTCCCACGGGTCCGGCTCGTCGGAGTCCTGGCCCTGGCGGCCGGATGTCGGCGGTACCAGCGAATCCCACGGGTCGGGTTCCTCGGCCGCTGAAGCTTGGCGGGCTTTCTTGCGCCGGGCTTCGTCTTCGAGGGTGTCCCACGGGTCAGGAAGCTCGGGCGCGGTCGCACGGATGCCGGAAACGGCGCCGGAGCGGCCCTCGTCTTCCGCCCAGGTGGCGTCGTCCTCGTCGACAGCTCGCCGTACTGCGGACGATCGCCGCCGCCCCTCCGAGCTGCCGGGGCGAGACGCCGAGCCCCGACTGCCGGGACCCGACGACTTCGCCGGGCCGTCCAGCGAGGTCGTTGCCGCACCCCCGCGCCTTGCAGCGGAACCCCGACCAGCTTGCCGAGCCGGCGCTGCCTGGGCGGAGTCCTCCACCCAGGAGTCCTCCGCCCGAGAGGCGTCCGCTGGTGCGGGCCGGCCGTTAGCTCCAGCGTCTTCCCGTGCCTGAGAAGCATCAGCCGACGCAGGACCCGGCGAAGGAGAGCTGGACTCCCCCGCGGTGCTGTCGGCACCGTCGGGGGTCCAGAGGGTAGAGCCGGTTGGCCCGTCGGCGAGGAGCCGGCGGGCCAACGCCAGTCGCTCGGCCTGGGTCAGGCCGGTGGCGGGCTGGGGATCAGAAGTCGACATCGACCTCGACCGGCGGAGTCGCGTCGGCGGCGACCTTGTCCTGGCCGATGCCCATCTTCTCCTTGATCTTCTTCTCCAGCTCGTTGGCCAGGTCGGGGTTGTCGCGCAGGAAGTTGCGCGCGTTCTCCCGGCCCTGACCGAGCTGGTCGCTCTCGTAGGTGAACCAGGCGCCGGCCTTGCGGACGAAGCCCTGCTCGACACCGAGGTCCAGCAGGCTGCCCTCGCGGCTGATGCCCTGGCCGTAGATGATGTCGAACTCGGCCTGCTTGAACGGCGGGGCCACCTTGTTCTTCACGACCTTGACCCGGGTCCGGTTGCCGACGAAGTCGGTACCGTCCTTCAGCGACTCGATCCGGCGGACGTCCAGCCGCACCGAGGCGTAGAACTTCAGCGCCTTACCACCGGTCGTGGTCTCCGGGGAGCCGAACATCACGCCGATCTTCTCGCGCAGCTGGTTGATGAAGATCGCGGTGGTGTTGGTCCCGCTGACCGCACCGGTCATCTTGCGCAGCGCCTGGCTCATCAGCCGGGCCTGCAGACCGACGTGGCTGTCACCCATCTCGCCCTCGATCTCGGCCCGGGGCACCAGTGCGGCCACCGAGTCGATCACGACGATGTCGATCGCGCCGGAGCGGATCAGCATGTCGGCGATCTCCAGCGCCTGCTCACCGGAGTCGGGCTGGGAGACCAGCAGGGCGTCGGTGTCCACGCCGAGCTTCGCGGCGTAGTCCGGGTCGAGCGCGTGCTCGGCGTCGATGAAGGCGGCGATGCCGCCGGCCTTCTGGGCGTTGGCCACGGCGTGCAGCGCGACCGTCGTCTTACCCGACGACTCCGGACCGTAGATCTCCACCACGCGACCGCGCGGCAGACCACCGATCCCGAGTGCGATGTCGAGCGCGATCGACCCGGTCGGGATGACCTCGATCGGCGCCTTGCCCTGCTCACCCAGCCGCATCACGGAGCCCTTGCCGCACTGCCGCTCGATCTGCGTCAGCGCGGTCGCCAGCGCCTTCTCGCGATCCGCCGCGGCCCGCTCCGCACTCGCTGCTGCACCAGCCATCTGACTGCCACCTGACCCATCTAGTCGTTTCGGGCCGCTGTCCCAGCCGCCCGGAGGAATTTCGTTGTCGTCAGAGAAGGTATGGGTTTCCACCGACAATTTCCGGAGCCGTCCTGAATCTGTGGACAACCCGGGCCTGGCCCGGCGAATCCCGCACGCCACAAACTAACCCGAACAGGTGTTCGAACTGCAACTGACACGCCGACAACTCCCGAGAACCCGGCTGCACCTACCCTGACCAGGGTGACCGACCGTCCCGACATCCCCGACTCCGCCGTCGTCCTCGCGCTCAGCCGGGTCGAGTTCGGCATCGACTCGGTGCTCGACGCACTGCGCACCCAGGACCCGTTCGGCATCCGCACCACCCTGACCGAGTACTCCGCCCAGGAGCAACCCAACCTGGCCGAGAAGGCGCTCATCCTGGCCATCGACCGGCTGCTCAAGATGAAGGTCCCCGGGCACACCGAGTGGCCGACGCTCCCGCTGGCCGCCCGCTGCGACTGGTGGGTCGAACGCCTCGGCGGGTTCGCCGCCGTCGTCGCGGGACTCCCCCGGCTCAGCGGTGCGGCCGCCGACGCCCTGCCGATCAAGGACACGCTCGGCGCCGCCGTACAGGCGATGGTGATCGGTGCGGTCTGTCGCGAGTACGGCGTGGAGGCGCACGCCGACCGGACGGCGGTGATCGCTCGGGTCCTGACCAACCGGCCGATCACACCGGACGACGTACTCCGGTACGACGACCCGACCGAGGCCGGCCAGGACGTGGCCAAGCAGCTGGGTCTCGGCGACGAGTCGGAGGAGCGCGGCCTTCGCCACGGAGTCCGGCTCGTGTGGCGGATCTCCAAGCTGTTCGGTGGACTCGGTGAGGTCTTCGAGGACCGCCCGCGCGGCAGCCTCGGCGCGCGGGCCATCGGCAAGCTGCCGGGCGTCGGTCTTGTCGGCGGCTTCTTCGACGAGCGCAAGGGCATCCGCAAGGCCGCGTACGCCGCCGCCGACCTGCTCACCAACAGCTCGTTCAGGGTCAAGCCGGTCTGACCTGTGCGAGCAGCGCCCGCACTGGAATGATCAGGGCATGAGCTCGTCGATCACCATCGTTCGTCCGGACCCCACCTGGGCCGCGCAGTTCGAGAAGACGGCCGAAGCCGTACGCCGGATCGTCGGCGACACCGTGACCCGCGTCGACCACATCGGCTCGACCGCCGTGCCCGGTCTGGCCTCGAAGGACGTGCTCGACATCCAGGCCACGGTCGCCGGTGAGCCGCAACTGGACGACGCCGCCCAGCTGCTGGTCGGCGCCGACTGGGAGCTCAGGCCGCCGCGCCGCGACCACCCGGTACCGGGCCTGCCGGCCGAGGAACTGCAGTGGGTCAAGCGGCTGGTCGTCGAGCCGATGTACCGCCGCCGGGTGAACCTGCACATCCGTGTGGAGGGCCACGCCAACCAGAGGTACGCGCTGCTCTTCCGCGACTACCTACGGGCTCACCCCGACACGGCGGCGGCGTACGGCAACTTCAAGCAACGGGCAGCGGCCCTCCCGTTCGACAACGTGGGCGACTACGCGGACCTCAAGGATCCCGTCTGCGACCTGATCTACCTTCCTGCCGAGGAGTGGGCGGCCCGAACCGGCTGGGCGTCGTAGCGTGATCGCAGTACTACTCCGGGCTCGTTGACGCCTCCTACGGCAGCGAGGACGCTGAATCCGGGGGTGCCGTCGTCGTTGACCCGGCGTACGGCGGGCGGGCGGTTTCCCCCAGGAGGCGTGATCGCGGATGAGCGGAATCGGCCGGCTCGCGGCGTTGCCGTGCGGCAAGGTGTCCAAGTGGATCGTGCTGGTGCTGTGGATCGCCGCGATCGCGATGTCCTTCGGCCCGGCCGGCAAACTGACCGGTGCGCAGGATAACGACGCCGTGTCCTGGCTGCCAGGCAATGCGGAGTCCACCGAGGTGCTGCAGGCAACTGCCCGGTTCTCGTCGCCGGACGAGATCCCGGCCGTCCTGGTCTACGAGCGCTCGTCCGGCCTGACCCCTGCTGACCAGCAGGCCGTCGCGGCCGACGTCACGGCGTACGGCGAGCTGGAGGGCGTCGACCGGGAAGTGGTCGGCCCGATCCCGTCGGAGGACGGCCAGGCGCTGCAGGTGATCGTGCCGATCAACGCGGGCTCCGGTGGCTGGGAGGTCATCGGTGAGCGGGCCGCTGACCTCCGCCAGATCGCAGCCGACCGCCCTGACGGACTGAGCTTCCACATCACCGGGCCTGGCGGGACAGCTGCTGACTCGCAGGAGGCGTTCGAGGGCATCGACGGCAAGCTGCTCTACTCGGCGGGCGCGGTGGTCATCGTGATCCTGCTGCTGACCTACCGCAGTCCGGTGCTCTGGCTACTCCCCCTGCTCTCTGCCGGGACCGCCCTGTTCGCCGCACAGGCTGTGGTCTACCTCCTGGCGACCAGAGCCGACCTGACTGTGAACGCGCAGAGTGCAGGAATCCTTACAGTGCTGGTGTTCGGCGCCGGTACGGACTACGCCCTGCTGCTGGTCGCGCGCTATAGGGAAGAGCTCCGCCGCCATCAGGACCGCCACGAGGCCATGGTGTTCGCTCTGCAGCGCTCCGGCCCCGCGATCGTTGCCTCTGGCTCCACTGTGGTCGCCGGCATGCTCTGCTTGCTGCTGGCATCGATGAACTCGACCAGCGGGCTCGGTCCGGTCGCCGCGGTCGGCATCGTCATCGCCCTGCTCGCCATGCTGACCCTCCTGCCGGCTCTGCTCGTCATCTGCGGCCGCTGGGTCTTCTGGCCGCTGCGGCCGACGTACGGGTCCGACGACCACACCGAGACCAGCGTCTGGGGCCGGATCGGTCGCCGGATCTCTGTGAGGCCGCGGCTGACCTGGATCACCACCACTGTCCTGCTGGCCGCCGCAGCACTCGGCATGCTGTCGCTGAATCCGGACGGGCTCTCCAACGAGGAGTCCTTCACCGGCACGCCGGACTCGGTCATCGGCGAGCGGATCGTTGCCGCGCACTTCCCTGCCGGTGCCGGCAACCCGCTGGTCGTTGTCAGCAACGCCGATCAGGCCGCTGCCGTCAGTGCTGCCCTGAAGACCACACCTGGTGTCGCAGCGGTGGCCGAGCCGCAGGCGGCGGCCGGACTGGCCTACATCGAGGGGACTCTGCAGGACCCAGCAGACAGCCAGGCCGCGAAGGACACCGTCGACCGCGCGCGAGCCGCCGTCCACGCGGTGCCGGACGCCGATGCGCTGGTGGGTGGCGGTACGGCGATCCTGCTGGACACCCAGCGGGCTGCCGCGCACGACAACAAGGTGATCATCCCCGTCGTACTGGCTGTGGTGCTGCTGATCCTGGCGTTGCTCTTGCGGTCGCTGCTGGCCCCTGTACTGCTCGTGGCGACGGTCGTGCTGTCGTTCGGGGCCGCACTCGGGATCAGCTCGCTGGTCTTCCACCACGTGCTCGGCTTCGAGGGGGCGGACACGTCGCTGCCGCTGTTCGTGTTCGTCTTCCTGGTGGCGCTGGGCATCGACTACAACATCTTCCTGATGACCCGGGTGCACGAGGAGGCCAAGCAGCACGGGACCCGTCGTGGTGCCCTGATCGGAGTCGCGGCGACCGGTGGGGTGATCACGTCGGCCGGACTGGTGCTGGCGGGGACGTTCGCCGTACTGGCGACGCTGCCGCTGGTGGCGTTCGCGGAGATCGGGATCGCGGTGGCGCTCGGCGTGCTGCTGGACACGATCGTGGTCCGGTCGGTACTGGTGACCGCGCTCAACCTCGACATCGGCCGGCACCTGTGGTGGCCGAGCAAGCTGGCCCAGCAGCGTGATCCGGAGCCGGAGACCGTACGGCCCGAGCCGGAGACGACTCTGGCGAGCAGCTAGGTCTGCTGCCCGCCAGAGTTGTCAGCGTTCGCTGGGTGGTAGCTGGAGGTGTGCCCAGACGGCCCGCCAGACCGTCTTGGCGTGTTCACCTTGGGCGAGTGCTTCGGCGACCGTGCGGCCGCCGAGGCCGCTGATCACCTGCGTCTCGGCCCAGGTCCTCGAGTACGACGCGCCGAGCGCTTGGTCCATCCGATCCCAGAACTCGGTAAGCCTCATGCCCGCCCGTCGTCCTGCGGCGGGCGGCCCCAACCGCCCTGCTGCGGGGGCTGCCCCTGCTGGGGCGGCTGACCCTGCTGCGGAGGCTGGCCTTGCTGTGGCGGCTGCTGGCCCTGCTGCGGGGGCTGGTTCCAGCCGCCCTGCTGCGGAGGCTGCTGCTGGTTCGGCGGCTGACCCCAACCCTGTCCACCCTGCTGCGGCGGAGGCTGCTGACCGCCACCCCACTGACCAGGCTGACCCTGCTGCGGCTGACCGGGGTACTGCGGCTGGCCCGGGTACTGCTGACCAGGAGGCCCGTACTGCGGACCCTGCTGACCAGGCTGGCCGTACTGACCGGGCTGCTGCCCGTACTGACCGCCAGGGCCCTGCGGACCGCCGTACTGCGGCCCCTGCGGTCCCCACTGCTGCGGCTGGCCCGGGTACTGCCCGTACTGCCCACCGCCTGGGAACTGCTGCTTCTTGCGTCCGCGCAGGATGAAGAACACCACCGCGGCCGCGACCAGGAGCACCAGCACGACGATCAGGATGATCGCCCAGACCGGGAACGCGCTGCCGGCCTCGGAGGTCAGCGAGACCTTGCCGAGCTTGTCCAGGCTGTCGTACGTCGCCGTCCGGCCGCTGATCTGCGCGCCGTCGTCGTGCTCGAGGATCTTGCCCGGCATGGTGATCTTGAACTTGATCACCGGCTGCACGCTGTCCGGGATCTGGTTGCCCAGGTTGGTGTCCTTCACGCTGACGACGAACTTGTCGCCGTCCTTGCGGAAGCCGACCCCGCCGGCCGTCGACGTGCCCATGTCGCTGAACGGGACATTGTCGAAGGTGCAGTCCGAGCCGACGTACTTGTCGTCCTCGTACGGCTTGCAGTTGACGCCCGCGGTCTCGCTCTTCTTGATCTCGCCCTCGACCTGCTTACGGATGGCGTCGAGCGACTGCCCGCTGGACTCGACCAGCTGCTTGTCGACACCGATCTTCATGGTCCCCGACACCGTCTCGTCGGAGTTCACCTTCAGGTCGGCGTCGAGGTTCACGCACCCGGTCAGGCCGACCAGGCACGCCCCTACGACGAGCGCCATGCGCAAGCGGTTCTTCATGACACCGATCATTCCAGACCAAGGGGACAGAACGCGCCGGGGCGGGTACCTGAGGCGCCGGACCGGAAACTGTCGGAGGGACCCGGCAAGATGGGGAACGTGCAGAAGTCCACCGCGTTGAGCCGTTTCTCGCCCGCGACCCGGGCGTGGTTCGGCGACGTCTTCGAAGCGGCCACCCCGGCCCAGCTCAAGGCGTGGGACGCGATCACCGCGGGCCGGGACGCGCTGGTCGTCGCGCCCACGGGGTCGGGCAAGACGCTGGCCGCCTTTCTCTGGGCGCTGGACCGGTTGGCCACCACTCCCCCGCCGGACGACCCCAAGCTGCGCTGCCGGGTGCTCTACGTCTCACCGCTGAAGGCTCTCGCGGTCGATGTCGAGCGCAACCTGCGCGCCCCGCTGATCGGCATCCGGGAGACCGCGCGACGGCTCGGCGAGGCGCCGGTCGACGTCGAGGTGGCCGTGCGTTCCGGCGACACGCCGACCAGCGAGCGGCAGCGGTTCGCGCGCCGGCCTTCCGACGTACTGATCACGACGCCTGAGTCGCTGTTCCTGATGATGACCTCGCAGGCGCGCGAGTCGCTGCGCGGCGTCGAGACGGTGATCGTCGACGAGGTGCACGCGGTCGCGGGGACGAAGCGCGGCGCGCACATGGCGCTCACGCTGGAGCGGCTGGACGCGCTGCTGCCCAAGCCGGCCCAGCGGATCGGGCTGTCGGCGACGGTCCGGCCGGTCGACGAGGTCGCCCGGTTCCTCGGCGGCGAGCGGCCGGTGACGGTCGTCCAGCCCAAGTTCACCAAGCAGTGGGACCTGAGCGTCGTCGTACCGGTCGAGGACATGGCCGAGCTGGCCAGCACCGAGATCGAGACGTCGGGCTCGGCCGCCGGTCCGCCTCAGCACGCCTCGATCTGGCCGCACGTCGAGGAGCACGTCTTCGACCTGATCTCCTCGCACAGCTCGACGATCGTCTTCTCGAACTCGCGCCGCCTGGCCGAGCGCCTCACGGCCCGGCTCAACGAGATCGCCGCCGAGCGCGCCGAGCTGGAGCTGGCGGACACCGGTTCGCCCGCGCAGGTGATGGCGCAGTCCGGAGCGTCCTTCGCCGCGCCGCCCTTGATCGCGCGGGCGCACCACGGCTCGGTGAGCAAGGAGCAACGCGCGCTGATCGAGGCTGACCTGAAGTCCGGGCGGCTGCCGTGCGTGGTCGCGACGAGCAGTCTGGAGCTCGGCATCGACATGGGCGCCGTCGACCTGGTGATCCAGGTCGAGGCGCCGCCGTCGGTCGCCAGCGGGCTGCAGCGGGTCGGACGGGCCGGTCACCAGGTCGGCGCGACGTCCCGTGGCGTGCTGTTCCCGAAGTTCCGCGGCGACCTGGTCGACACGGCCGTCGTGGTGCAGCGGATGCGCGACGGGCTGATCGAGAGCCTGCACATCCCGGCGAACCCGCTCGATGTGCTCGCCCAGCAGATCGTCTCCATCGTCGCTCTCGACACGATCGACGTCGACGAGCTCTACACGCTTGTACGCCGGTGCGCGCCGTTCGCGACGCTGCCGCGTTCGGCGTACGACGGAGTGCTGGACATGCTGTCCGGGCGGTACCCGTCGGACGAGTTCGCCGAGCTGCGGCCCCGGATCGTGTTCGACCGGGTCAGCGGGGAGATCTCCGGCCGGCCGGGCGCGCAGCGGCTCGCCGTGACCAGCGGCGGCACGATCCCGGACCGCGGGCTGTTCGGCGTCTTCCTGGTCGGCGAGTCGACCAACCACCGGGTCGGCGAGCTGGACGAAGAGATGGTCTACGAGTCGCGCGTGGGCGATGTGTTCACACTCGGCGCGTCCAGCTGGCGAATCGAGGACATCACGCACGACCGGGTGCTGGTCTCGCCGGCGCCGGGCCAGCCCGGTCGGCTGCCGTTCTGGAAGGGTGACGCAGTCGGACGACCTGCCGAGCTCGGCGCGGCGACCGGCGCGTTCGTTCGAACGATGGCTGCGCTCTCGCCGGTGAAGGCGATCAAACGCGCTCGCGACGCGGGTCTGGACGAGTACGCGGCGAACAACCTGGTCGCGTACCTCGGCGAGCAACGCGAAGCGACCAGCCGGGTGCCGAACGACGTAACGATCCTGGTCGAGCGGTTCCGCGACGAGCTGGGCGACTGGCGGGTCTGCATCCACTCGCCGTACGGCGGGCAGGTGCACGGTCCGTGGGCGCTGGCGATCGCCGCGCGGCTGCGCGAGCGGTACGGGATGGACGCGCAGTCGGTCTCGGGCGACGACGGGATCGTGCTGCGGCTGCCGGAGACCGACGAGCCGCCGCCGGGGGCCGAGCTGGTGCTGTTCGACCCGGCCGAGATCGAGGATCTGGTGACGGCGGAGGTCGGCGGATCGGCCTTGTTCGCGGCCCGCTTCCGCGAGTGCGCCGCGCGGGCGCTGCTGCTGCCGCGACGCAATCCTGGGAAGCGATCGCCGCTGTGGCAGCAGCGCCAGCGGTCGGCTCAGCTGCTCAGCGTCGCCAGCAAGTACGGGTCGTTCCCGATCGTGCTGGAGACGCTGCGCGAGGTGCTGCAGGACGTCTACGACCTGAACGCGCTGAAGGATCTGCTGACCGGGATCGGTGAGCGGCGGATCTCCGTGGTCGAGGTGGAGACCACGGAGGCGTCGCCGTTCGCGAAGTCGCTGCTGTTCGGGTACGTGGGCGCCTTCATGTACGAGGGTGACGCGCCGCTGGCGGAGAAGCGGGCCGCCGCGCTCGCGCTCGATCAGAGTCTGCTGTCCGAGTTGCTCGGCCGCACCGAGCTGCGTGAGCTGCTCGATGCCGAGGTCGTGCTGCGGACCGAGGCCGAGTTGCAGCGGCTGGCGGAGGATCGCAGGGCGCGCGATGCGGAGGGGCTGTTCGACGTACTGCGGTTGGTTGGGCCGCTGTCGGTTCACGAGGCCGGACAGCGTTGTGTCGACGGGTCGGACGCCGAGGCCTGGTTGACGGATCTCGCGGCGGCTCGGCGGGTGGTTCGGGTTCGGATCGCGGGCGAGCATCGGTGGGCCGTGGTCGAGGATGTTGCTCGACTGCGCGATGCACTCGGCGTGCCGGTGCCGCCTGGAGTCGCGGAGGCGCATGCCGAGTCGGTCGCGGACCCGCTGGGCGACCTGGTGTCGCGCTACGCGCGGACGCACGGGCCGTTCCGGGCTGTGGATCTGGCGACGCATCTTGGGACGGGCGTCGCAGTCGTGACGGATGCGCTGCGAAGACTCGGTGCCGCGGGTCGCGTTGTCGAGGGCGAGTTCCTGCCTGGCGGCCTCGCGATGGAGTGGTGCGACAGCGAGATCCTTCGGATGCTGCGGCGGCGCTCTCTGGCTGCGCTGCGCAAGGAGGTCGAGCCGGTCGAGCCTGCCGCGTTGGCGCGGTTCCTCCCTGCTTGGCAGGGCATCACGAGCAGTCGCGGACGTGGGTACGACGTACTGCTGGGCGCGATCGAGCAGCTGGCTGGATGCGCTGTGCCTGGGTCGGCGCTGGAGTCGATCGTGCTGCCGGCGCGAGTGCCGGGCTATCAGCCGTCGATGCTGGATGAGCTGACCGCGACCGGTGAGGTGATCTGGGCGGGGTCCGGTTCGTTGCCGGGGACGGACGGCTGGGTTTCGCTGCACCTGGCGGACAACTGCGATCTGACGTTGCCGGATCCGGACTCCACGCTCGAGGTGGGCGAGACGCATCAGGCGGTGCTCGACGCGCTGGCCGGTGGGGGTGCGTTCTTCTTCCGTCAGCTCAGCGATGCGGTCGGCGCGGCGAGTGGCGTGGTCGATGACGAGACGATGGTCGGGGTCCTCTGGGATCTCGTCTGGGCTGGGTACCTGACGAACGATACCTTGGCGCCGGTGCGCTCGTTGGTCGGCGGCGGTCGCGGGAGTCATCGGACCCGACGGGCGACGCCGCGTGCGCGACCTGGGCGGGCGCCGCGGCCTGGGCGACCGGCGATGCCTGCCCGCAGTGGTCCGCCGACAGCCGGCGGGCGATGGTCGTTGCTGCCGGAGCGCAGTGAGGACGCGACGCGCAGGGCGCATGCGGCGGCCGAGACGCTCCTGGATCGCTACGGGATCGTCACGCGGGGCTCGGTGATCACCGAGCGGACTCCGGGCGGATTCGCGGCCGTGTACAAGGTTCTGAGCGCCTTCGAGGAGTCAGGGCGGTGCCGGCGTGGGTACTTCGTGGCTGGGCTGGGAGCGGCGCAGTTCGCGCTTCCTGGCGCGGTCGATCGGCTGCGAGCGCTGGCGGACGGCGCGCCTGGCGGTGGACGGGAGGATTCGGCCGCACGGGCCGTCGTACTGGCTGCTTCGGATCCTGCGAACCCGTACGGCGCTGCCCTCCCCTGGCCCGAACGGGAGAACGCCGGCGGACATCGGCCGGGCCGGAAGGCCGGCGCGCTGGTCATGCTCGTCGACGGGAAGCTGATCGTGTACGTCGAGCGCGGCGGGCGGACCGTCCTGAGCTTCACCGAGGATCCGGAGCTGCTGCAGCCGGCCGTTGACGCGCTCGCGCTCGCGATTCGGGACGGGCATCTGGGCAAGCTGAGCGTCGAGACCGCCGACGGCGAACAGGTGCGCCACACAGCCTTCGGGGACGCACTGGCCAAGGCGGGCTTCCACGCGACGCCGCGCGGGCTGCGGCTGCGCGTCTGAGGCTGCTGGCATGCCCGAAGGAGACACTGTCTGGCGCGCGACCAAGCGGCTCGACCAAGCGCTGGCCGGGAAGGTGCTGACGAAGACCGACTTCCGGGTGCCAACGCTGGCGACCACCGACTTGAGCGGCCGGACGATGATCAAGGTAGTGCCTCGCGGCAAGCATCTGCTGATGCGGCTCTCCGGCGAAACGACGATCCACAGCCATTTCCGGATGGACGGGAGCTGGCATCTCTACCGGCCCGGCGAGCGGTGGAAAGGCGGGCCTGACCACCAGGTTCGGGCGGTGCTGGAGACCGAGTCCTGGACCGCGGTGGGGTACCGGCTGCCGGTCCTGGAGTTGGTGGCGACCTCCGCGGAGGAGACCGTGGTCGGGCATCTCGGGCCGGATCTGCTGTCGCCGTCGTTCGACCGGGCGGTGGCGCTGGCCAACCTGGCGGCCGATCCCGAGCGGACGATCAGCGAGGCGTTGCTCGACCAGCGGAACCTGGCCGGCATCGGGAACTTCTACCGCACCGAGGTCTGCTTCCTGCTCGGGCTGCATCCTTGGCGTCCGGTCTCGACGGTCGAGGTCGGGGCTGCGGTCGACCTGAGCCGACGGCTGATGAAGGCGAATCTGGTTCACGCGGCGCAGGTCACCACCGGGGTTGATCGGCCGGGGCAGCGCAGTTGGGTTTTCGAGCGGCCAGGGAAGCCGTGCCGGCGGTGCCGCACGCTCATCCGGACAGCTCCGATCGGCGAACCGCCGCGGGCGCGGGTCAGCTACTGGTGCCCGCGCTGCCAGCCCGAGAACTGACCTGTGGACAACCCCGGCGACCGAACCGGAAACGGATACCTTCTCTGACAAGACGAGATCGAACATATGTTCGACTCGGAGAGGAGAAGGTCATGACGGAGATCTGCTACCGGCGCCCGGACGACGCGTACCCGCGGCAGGTGGCGCAACTGGTCCGCGACCAAGGCTGGGTCGTCGAGCACGATGCCAGGCCGGAATGGCCGGCTCCGGTCACGTCGACGATCGGTCTGTGCCGGCGCGCGCATCCGGAGTTCATGGTGTTCGGTTGCGACGCCCCGACGGGACTCGCGCTGCTGGAGCCGCTGGCGTTGGCCGTCCAGGACGGGCACCGTCTCCTCGACTGCGACCAGCCGAACCGCTTCTATCCCGGTGCCGAGCGCATCGAATTGATCTACTTCCCGCTCACGACGTCGTATCTGCCGACCGTCAACCAACTCTTCAGGCGCAACGGAACCGCACCGATCCCGGCTCAACTGCTGCTCAGGACCGACCTTCTGGAGGGGCCACTGACTGTAGCCCCGAGGCCTGTCAGGAAGACGACGTACCTGGTCAGCGAGTTCAACGCCCGCCACCACGCCGCCAAGGCGGGTGACGAGTCATGACGACCCGATCAGGCCGCGACGACCTCGGGCTCGATCGTCGTGTGCGCCAGCACCAGAGCCTCTTCGCGGGCCAGGTCCTCGCTCACCTCGGCGAAGATCATCGAGAGCGGTACGTCGAGGGCCGTGCAGATTGCTGCCAGCAACTCGCTCGAGGCTTCCTTCTGACCGCGCTCCACCTCGGAGAGGTAGCCCAGGCTCACCCGGGCCTCGGCGGACACCTCGCGCAGAGTGCGCCCCTGGCGCAGCCGCTTACGCCGCAGTACGTCGCCCAGCAGGCCACGAACCAGCACCATGAGGTTTCTCCCTTCCGCCTGTCGGACCGAATCTACTCGCACCGTAGCTCGGCCGTGGGAACCAACGGTACCCGTTGCCGGGTCACTACTGTTCGCAACGTCCAGCTTCGGTGCGCCGCTCCAGTCTGCCCTACCTCTGCCCATGCTGGTCCCAACACCCCGATCAGCCGAGATCTTCCGTCATCAAGTCGGCCCCGAGCCGCAGGACGGCCTCGACACTCCCCCAGCGGATGGCCGCACGATCTCCGGTCAGCGACAGCTTCCGGACCTCGACCTTGTGGGGTCCGGCCGCCGCGACGTACACCGTGCCGGCCTCGATCCCGGCCTGCGGATCCGGTCCGGCCACACCTGTCGTGGCAAGGCCGTAGGTGGCCCCCAGCCGCTCCCGGACGCCCGCCGCCAGCGCATGGGCCGTATCGGCGTGCACGGGCCCGACAGCGGCCAGCAGGTCCTCGGGAACGCCCGCGAGGGTCGCCTTCAGTTCGGTGGCGTAGACGATCACGCCGCCGCGGTAGACGGCAGAGATCCCCGCTACGTCGGTCAGCGTGGCGCCGACCAGACCGCCGGTCAGCGACTCCGCGGTGGCAACGGTGGCTTCGCGTTCCTTCAGGAGGTCCACGAAGCGGTCGAGCGCCGCGTCGAGGCTGCTGGGTTCGTGCGAAGCGGTGTGCCTGCCAGGGGCCGAGTTGGAGGACGGCGTGTTTGCGCCACCTTCGACGCCGGGCGTGTCGGCCGTCATGGAAGGGGACGTTTGGCGGCCGCGCGCAGACGGAGCGCCCGGCCGACGTAGTCGAGACCGGTCACGATCGTCACGATCACGGCCGCGGCCATGAAGGCGACAGCGGTCCAGTGCAGGACCGCCACCGAGTGCCAAGGAAGGAGGTAGAGACCGAGTGCGATCGCCTGCAGGACCGTTTTCAGCTTGCCGCCGCGGCTGGCCGGCATCACCCCGTGCCGAATCACCCAGAACCGGAGCGCGGTCACCCCCCACTCGCGGACCATCACCACGACGGTGACCCACCACGGCAGGTCGCCGAGCAGGGACAGTCCGATGAACGCGGCACCGGTGAGCGCCTTGTCCGCGATCGGGTCGGCGATCTTGCCGAAGTTCGTGACCATGTTCCAGCGGCGGGCGATGTCGCCGTCGAACCGGTCGGTGACGATCGCGACCACGAAGGCGGCCGTCGCCAGCAGCCGGTTCCCGTCGTCGGCCCCACCGTCGCGCAGCAGCAGCCAGACGAACAACGGCACCAGGACGAGCCGCAGCACCGTCAGCGCGTTCGCCACGTTCCAGGCGCTCGGCGCGCTGATCGGACCGGTGGCCGCGTGCGGCACCGGATTCGTCGGCGGGTTCGTCACGCGGTCAGATTAGCTGCCTGGACGACTTCCTGCGGCTGCACGTGCGCGGCGTACTGCGCGACGAGGTCGACTCCTTCGCTCGCCACCACGGTGGCGACGACGAGATCTCCTAGCGCCAGACCGTCGGGCAGATCGGTCAGCGTGGTGGAGCCGTCGACCTCGGGGCCCTGGTGGGCGGCACGGCCTTCGGCGGTGTCGCCGTCCAGGGATTCCACCAGCACCTCGAGCGTCTCACCGATCCGCGCCTCGGCGCGGGCCGAGGTCAGGTCCTCGGCCAGCCTGGTGACGCGGTCGAGCCGGGCCGCGATGGTGTCCTCGTCCAGCTTGCCGTCGTAGGTCTCGGCCTCGGTGCCGTCCTCGTCGGAATACCCGAACACCCCGATCGCGTCGAGCCCGGCGCGGGAAAGGAAGTCGCAGAGAATGTCCACGTCCTCCTCGGTCTCCCCCGGGAACCCGACGATCACGTTGCTCCGGATGCCCGCGGTCGGCGCCTGGGCACGGACCTGCTCGATCAGCTCGAGGAACCGCTCCGCGTCACCGAACCGGCGCATCCGGCGCAGCAACGGGCCGGACGCGTGCTGGAACGACAGGTCGAAGTACGGCACGACGCCAGGCGTCGACGTCATCGCGCTGATCAGGGTCGGGCGCATCTCGGCCGGCTGCAGGTACGAAACGCGGACCCGCGTCAGACCCGGCACCGCCGCGATCTCGCCGACGAGCGTCTCCAGCAGCCGCAGGTCGCCCAGATCCTTGCCGTACGACGTCGAGTTCTCCGAGACGAGGAAGACCTCGCGGACGCCGTTCTCGGCGAGCCAGTGGGCTTCGCCGAGCACCTCGGTCGGACGCCGCGACACGAACGCGCCACGGAACGCCGGGATCGCGCAGAAGGCGCAACGTCGGTCGCAGCCCGACGCCAGCTTCAGCGGCGCCATCGGGCCGCCGTCCAGCCGCCGTCGCATCACGCGCGGTCCGCTGGCCGGCGCGCTCATGAGGTCCGGCGCGTCGATGGTCAATTCAGCGGGGTCGGACGGCTTGACCGCGCGCCCCTTCAGCTCGGCCGTCGCGCCGGCCGCCAGAGCGTCGACATCGCCGTTCGTGGGCTTCAGAGAGGCGGGGATATGAGAGGCGTGCGCTCCCGCGGCAGCGTGCACGGAGACCGCGCTGCCGTTGTCAGATGCCGCGTCGCCGTGGCCAGGGACTGCGACGCCCTGGGCGCCGGCGCGGTCGGCCGGCGCGAGCGGCAGCAGCTTGCGGCGGTCCCGCGGGACGTGCGACTGGTGCTTGGTCCCGGACAGGATCGAGCGCAGCTTGTCGGAGATGTCCGCGTAGTCGTCGAAGCCGAGCACCGCGTCGGTCTCCGGCAGCGCCTCGGCCAACTGCTCGCCGTAACGCTCAGCCAGGCATCCGACCGCGACGACCGCCTGGGTCCGGCCCGAGTCCTTGTAGTCGGACGCGGCCAGCAACGTGTCGACCGAGTCCTTCTTGGCCGCCTCGACGAATCCGCAGGTGTTCACCACCACGGTGTCCGCCTCGGACGCGTCCTCCACCAGCCGGAACCCGCCGGCTTCCAACCGACCGGCCAGTTCTTCGGAGTCCACATCATTACGAGCACAGCCCAGCGTGACCAGGGCGACAGTCGTGGGGTTCGTAGTCATCACCCCGAGTATGACTGCTGCCACCCCAACGCCCATAACCAACCACCTCGCCGACAGCCGACGCGCGTGCTGGTCGTCCGCTCAAAGGCCGCCGCAGAACGGCCGGAACCGAGCAAGGTCGTCGTCCAGCCTGGCCAGACGATCGAAGCCCCACATCTGCACGCCTGGGCGGTCGACCTCGCCCAGGACACGGGCGGTCAGGTCGCCCAGTGCGCGGGACAGGAGTGTGCACTCGAGATGATCGAGGCTCAGGTCCCGCGCGCCGTACTCGGTGAGGTAGTCCTCCAGCTGTCGAGTTTCCGCCGCGACCCAGAGGTCGTGCTCGCGGGGAGCCAGCACCGCCTGATCCCAGTCGAGGATCGCGGCGAGCTGGTCATCGCTGTCCACGAGCAGATTGAGGGTGATGAAGTCGGTGTGACAGAGGACGCGACGGGCAGGTACCTGATCCGCGCGCTGTACGGCGTTGTGCAGGCGGTCGATCGCCGCGGCGATCTCGTCTCTGCGATCCGCTATCCACGGGTGATCCAGGTTTGCTGCCAGCAGTTGAACGTAGGACTCGTCGAGCGTGCCGACCGGCAGCGTGAGACCACCGCTCGCCGGTTGGGTGTCGTGGACCCGACGAAGCGCGCGAGCCGACAAGCGCCAGTCGTCATCGGTGGCGGGGCGACCGTGGACGAAGGGAAAGACGGCGTACGGTCGTCCGTTCCAGGTCGCGTGAAGACTGCCCGACAACGTCGGCACGGCAGCCGGCACCGGGAGACCGAGCGCCTGGAGCTCGCCAAGGATCGCCAGCCTGCCCGGTGCTGCGGTTGGCGAGATCTCGTCCCGCCAGACCTTGATGAACCAGGTGTCGTCGGCGACCCAGCACTCACTCTCGAATCCGCCCGCGTGCGGGGTGAATACGGAAGCTCTGATGCCGTAATCCCGCGTGAGGTCACCCGAGCTGGGCCCTTCTCCTTCCGCTGCCACGCCAGAAGGCTGGCACGGACCAGTCAGCGAACGCGAAGGATTAACGCTGGCCGGCTGTCTGAGCAGATCCTCGTCTGCTGCAGCTGGGCGGCAGACGTGCTGAGCGTACGACGGTTTACCGCCATGTCGCTCGGCCCCGAGACGGGCGACCACGAACCGGGCGGCCACGAGCCGGGCGATCAAGTCGGCGCTACGCGATCCGGACCGCCTCCAGGTCGCGCGATGCTCGCCCGGTCGAGCTTCGTCAGCAGCGTCCGGTCGCCGCACGCCGCGGCCAGCGCCACCGCCGTTGTTCCGCCGCCTCATCGCTGGTTCCCGTCACACGGGGCGGGAGTGCGGGGCCGACTGCGGTTACGGGGCCTTTTGGATGGTGCCGGTGGGGGTGATGGTGAAGCGTCTGGTGGTGGGGACGGCCTTCTTGCCGTTGATGGTGACGGTGAGGTTCTTGAGGGCGCCGGCCGAGACTCGGATGGAGCCGGGGTAGGTCACCGTCTGGGTGGAGCCGGTGCCGAGGCGGCCCTGGAAGAGAACCTCGCCGTAGTAGTTGCGAAGGGTTACGTAGGTGCCCTCGCCGGTGGATTTGAGGACCACTACGACCTTGGTGGCGGGCTTCGGCTTGGCGGGGGTGCTGGGCTTCGGGGGCGGCGGCTTCGTCGCACTCGGTTTGGGGGCGACAGGCGTGGTGACGGCCGGGGTGGGGCTGGCGCTGCGGGAGGCGTTCGCCTCGACGTCGCTGGGGAGGGTGAACAGGCGGACCATGCCCCAGCCCATCAGGCCGACCAGGATCGCGCCGACAACGACCGCCCAGCGGGGGCGGACCGGGTGCAGGCGGGGTTTGCGGGGCTCGATGCGTTCGTCGCGGCGGGCGCGATCGGGTTCGCTCGGCGGGTAGGCCTCATCGAACGCCGCGAGCAGCGGCGCCGGGTCGGCCTTGACCACGCGGGCGATCGAACGGATGTGGCCGCGGGCGTAGAAGTTTCCGCCGCACCGGGAGAAGTCGTCGTCCTCCATCGCGACCAGCAGACCTGTTCTGATCCGGGTGGCCGCGCTCAGCTGCTCGATGGACAGGTCCGCCCGTTCGCGGGCCGCCGTGAGCTCGCTGCCGATGGTCACGTTCCCACCGCCTCTCCACCGCCCGTGTACTTACCGATCCGCCGACATCAAGTCAACGGCCTTGGCCCGACGGGGTCACGGCAGAGTCAGATTTGTTCCCTGACCGGACATCTCGCGTCCGCCAGCATGTGCAGAGCCTGTACCACTTCCCCGTTCGACGGCCGTGCCGTCAACCCGAACGGTACCGCGAGAGAGGTCCCGGTCAGGCGACGGTTGGCGTCAGTGGTCCTGCGCGTCGCGGCCGGCATGGCTGCCAGCATCGGTCCGGGGTCGAGGAGGTGGACCGCGATCCGGCCGTCGTCGAGCGGGTGCCGGCGACGCAGGACGGTGACCTCCTCGATCTCTTCCCAGCGGGTGCCGATCCACTCGGAGCCGATCCGCAGGCGGATCCCGACGCGGTCGGCAACCAGCATGTCCCCGACGGTCAGGGCGCGGGCGCAGATCACCGCGAGGGCGGCGAAGGCGGCCGCGGCGAACCATCGGAGGACGCCTGTCGGTGAGGTCGATGCCGAGGTGGCGAAACCGATGGCCACCAGCACGGCGCCGACGGCGATGCCGCCGTGAACCTTTTGCGAGGAGCGGACCGTGAACTCCTGAAGCAACTCGTCGGGCTCGACGTCGAACTCCTCGACGTCGAACTGCGTGTCGTGCACCGATTCCTCGCCCTCGTACGCCGGGTCGTTGCCCGGACCGTCCAACTGCTCGTGCTGCACCGGTTCCGCCGACCGGGCGTCGACCGGAGTTTCGTTGCGTACCTGCACCGGACCTCCTCGCGAGCCGCTCGATGCTTGTGCACCGACCAAGGTGAGGCTCGGAGCCTCGCTGACCGCAAAGCCGGCCGGGACTTCAACAGAAGAGGAAGTCCGCCGGGTGTCACGTGGTGCGGAAACCTGGGCTCCTTGCCGGGTGCGGCTTGGCGTGGAGACCTGGGTGTCCGTGGCCGGGGAACCTCGGCGCGAGCTGCGCCGGGACGGCGAGAGGTTCGCCTCGACCGGCACCGGCCGCAGAGGAGCCGGTGAGCCGAAGACGGTCGCAGGCACGGGGTTGAGGGCGGCGTCGGAGGCGGCGACGCCCTCGGCCGTTTGAGAGCCTGGCCGGCCGTCGGCACGCGGAGAGCCCGACCGGGTGTCGGCACGCGCGGACGCCTGCTCGGTGCTGCGGGCCGTGGACGCCTGCTGGGCGGCGCGGTCCGGAGAAGTCTGCTGGGCGGCGCGGTCCGGAGAAGTCTGCTGGGTGCTGCTGGCCGTGGAAGCCTGCTGGGCGGCGGGCTCCGCGGAAGCCTGCTGGGCGCTGCGGCCCGTGGGCAGTTGCTGAGCGCCACGGCTCGCGGGCCCCTGCTCAGCGCCACGGCTCGCGGGCGGCTGATCGCTGCTTCGGCTGGCGGAGGGGTGTTGGGTGGCTCGGGTTGACGGGCCTGGGCGGACTCCGCGGCGGGGTGGGGCTTCGGTGGGGGTGTGGGTCGGCGGTGCCGGGGTGGTGGTGCTGCGCTTGGGGGCCTGGGGAATGGGCTGGGCGCTGCGGGCTTGGGGGTGGGTGGTGGGGAGTTCCGGGGCGGCGGGGGTGGTGGGGTCGGACGGCTCACGGGGGATGGTGGTTGGGGCCGGCACGGTCACTCTCCTCGCAGGGTGGCGACGAAGTCCTCTAGGTCATCGGGTTTGACCAGGACGTCTCGGGCCTTGGAGCCCTCGCTCGGCCCGACCACTCCCCGGCTCTCCAGGATGTCCATCAGGCGGCCCGCCTTGGCGAAACCGACCCGGAGCTTGCGCTGCAGCATCGACGTGGAACCGAACTGGGTGGAGACGATCAGCTCGGCGGCCTGGACGACCAGGTCGAGGTCGTCGCCGATCTCGTCGTCGAGGTCCTTGCTCGGACCGGCCACGGCCGTGACGTCCTCGCGGTACGTCGGCTGCAGCTGCTCCTTGCAGTGCTCCACGACGGCCTGGATCTCGTGCTCGGTGACCCAGGCGCCCTGGATCCGCATCGGCTTGCTCGCGCCCATCGGCAGGAACAGACCGTCACCCTGGCCGACCAGCTTCTCCGCGCCGGGCTGGTCCAGGATGACCCGGCTGTCGGCCAGCGACGAGGTCGCGAAGGCCAGCCGGGACGGCACGTTGGCCTTGATCAGACCGGTCACGACGTCCACCGACGGGCGCTGGGTCGCCAGCACCAGGTGAATACCGGCCGCGCGGGCCAGCTGGGTGATGCGGACGATCGAGTCCTCGACGTCGCGCGGGGCGACCATCATCAGGTCGGCGAGCTCGTCGACGATCACCAGCAGGTACGGGTACGGCGTGAGGACGCGCTCGCTGCCCGGCGGTGGCTTCACCTTGCCGGCGCGGACCGCCTTGTTGAAGTCGTCGACGTGCCGGTACCCGAAGGCCGCGAGGTCGTCGTACCGCATGTCCATCTCGCGGACGACCCACTGCAGCGCCTCGGCGGCCTTCTTGGCGTTGGTGATGATCGGCGTGATCAGGTGCGGGATGCCCTCGTAGCTGTTCAGCTCGACCCGCTTGGGGTCGACCAGGATCATCCGCACCTCGTCGGGCGTGGACCGCATCAGGACCGAGGTGATCAGCGAGTTCACGAACACCGACTTGCCGGAGCCGGTCGCACCGGCGACCAGCAGGTGCGGCATCTTGGCCATGTTCGCGACCACGAAGCCGCCCTCGACGTCCTTGCCCAGGCCGGCCACCATCGGGTGGTGGTCGTTGCGCGCGCTCGCCGAGCGGATCACATCGCCGAGGCTGACGATCTCCTTGTCGGTGTTCGGGATCTCGATACCGATCGCGGACTTGCCGGGGATCGGGGACAGGATCCGTACGTCGGCCGAGGCGACGGCGTACGCGATGTTCTTCGACAGCGCGGTGACCTTCTCGACCTTCACCGCGGAGCCGAGCTCGACCTCGTACCGGGTGACGGTCGGGCCGCGGGTGTAGCCGGTGACCTGGGCGTCGATGCCGAACTGGTCGAACACCTCGGTGAGCCGATCGACGACCGCGTCGGAGGCCTTGGTCCGGGCCTTGTGCACCGAACCGGGCTTCAGCATCTGGCCGTCGGGCAGCGTGTACGTGATGTCGCCAGACAGGCTGAGCTGCTCGACGCGCTGCGGCAGGGGCGTGTGGGGCGGCGGCTCGGGTGCGGAGTCGCCCTTGCCCGACTTCGCCGGGGCGGCGGCCGCGGCGGTCGAGGCGGCGATCGGATCCGCGGCGTCGCCGTCGACGTCGTACGGGTCCTCTTCGACCGGCGGCTTGGACTTGCGGCCGCGTTTGGAGAGCTCGCGGCCCTCGAGCACCGGCGAGTCGTACGGCTTGATCGTCGGGTCGCCGTCGTCGTCGAGCGCGGCCTTGGCGCGGCGCTCCTTGCGGGTCAGCCGCACGGTGTCGTCGGTGGCCGGCTGCGCGGAGGGCGCGTCGGCGGGGATCTCGGTCCGGCCGAGCAGTACGTCGAACGCGGCGCGGACGCGGAGCGGGATGGCGTAGATCGGCGTGCCGGTGACCACCAGGGCGCCGAAGATCGCGAGCAGGACCAGCAGCGGCGAGGCGACGTACGACGTCAGCAGGTCGGACAGCAGCGAGGAGACGACGTACCCGATCGCGCCGCCGGCTTCCTGCAGCGGCAGGTCGCCGTCCTGGCTCGGCCGCGGGATGCCGTGGGCGATGTGGACCAGGCCGAGGATGCCGAGGGCGATCGCCGTCCAGCCGATCACCTGGCGACCGGCCGGGCCGTTGCGGTCCGGGTGGCGCAGGGTGCGCAGCGCGATGAACAGGAGCATCAGCGGGACGGCCCAGCCGAGCATGCCGACGCTGCCGCTGACCACCGTGCGGATCCCGTCGCCGACCGCGCCGGGCAGGGTCCACCAGATCGCGGCCGCGACGATCACGGCCAGACCGATCAGGCCGAGGCCGGCGCCGTCGCGGCGGTGCGCGGGGTCGAGGTCGCGGGCGCCTTTGCCGACACCGCGGACGATGCTGCCGAGCAGGTGCGCGAAGCCGAGCCACAGCTTCACCAGCCCGCGGCCGACGGCGATCATCGCGGCCGCGAACGGCCCCGCTCCCCCGCCGGATTTGGGCGTACTGGTCCGCGCGGCGGTGCTACCACCGCGCTTCGCGCTCTGCCCACGCTTCTGGGCGCCTGACGGACGGGAGCGTCCACCGGCCGCCGAACGCGCCGTACTCGGGCGCTTGGCTGCCGACTTCTGCGCCCGCGCCGGGGAAGACGTGCGGGTCGCCATGTCTAGCAGGCTACCCCGAGGACCACTCGAGTCACACGTGTCACACGCCGGTCACGCTGCCCCATCCGTCGCGTCACAGCGTGGGCCTCCGCCCAGGCGGGGGGAGAGAGGAGGGAGCCCGGCGCCCTACCGCGCAAGCGGCTGCGCCCCTGCCGGCCGATGTCCCGCCGCGAAAGCGGCTGCACCGCCTTCTGGCCGCTGCACCGCTGGGCCTTCCCAGCCGCTGCCCCGCGGTGTGGGCGGCTGTGCGCCTCCCAGCCGGTGTCCCGCGCGAGAAGCCTGCGCCGCCTCCCCGGCCGCCGCGCCGCCGCGCAAGAAACTGCACCGCTGCACCGCCTCTCAGCCGGTGTGCCGCCGCGCAGGAGGTTGCCCCGCGACGCCGCTTCCCACCCACTGCCCCGCTGTGCGAGCGGCTGCGCCCTCCCAGCCCCCGCCTCGCTAGAAGCCGCGTCGCTGCGCCCGCTCCCGGCCGGTGTCCCGCCGCGCGGCGGGACGCCCCTACCGGCCACTGAACCGCCCCGCCGCGCACCCGGTTGTGCCGCTGGGCCACAGCTCGGTCGGTGTAGCGTCGTTTGTCGGGGCTGATCACGCCCAGTTCCCGATGAAAGGCGAGCTGAGGCCAACCAAAAGGGCGCGGCCGGCATCCGACCTACTGGGGTCGAGACGAAGGTGGGCGTACCGAGGTGAAGAACGTGCGAGTCCGGCTGATCGTGTTGGTGGCCGGGCTGACGGTGGCTGCGGTGACGGCCGGGGCGACGTTGGCGGTTCGGAGGGTTCCGCATGACAGTCTCGACGCGGCCGGACCGCTGAGTGGGACGCCGTCGGCGGCGGCCTCGGGGACGGCGTCGGTTCCCGCTGATGTGAAGGTCGATCTCGCCAAGCTCCCTCAAGGGCAGGGGCCGCAGATGGCTTTTCTGGTTGACCGGGTTGTCCGCGGTGGGACCGGGCCGGTGGCCAGTGTTCCGGGCAAGCAGCCGATCGAGCAGGTGGTTCGGTTCGGTGGTGGTCTGCTCACGATTCTTTCCACCGGCGACGTGACGACCGAGCTCCGGAGGATCGAGCCGTACGCCGAGGCGTTCAGCCCCGGTCGGGTTGCCGGTGTGAGCAGCCTGGTGGCGTCGGCCGAGGAGGACCTCGCCGCGTACGCCGTGGACGGCCAGAGCGCGGTCTACTGGCTCGACTCGCGGGACACCGAGCTGGTTCAGCGGTCGCTGAAGCGGCCCGAGTACGGGCGTACGCAGGTGCTGGCCGTGCGTGGCGACCTCGTCTACTTCAGTGCCGAGGGCAAGGGGTACCCGGCGCCGGAGACGTACTACCGGTGGGACTCCAAGTCCGGGAAGGTGACGGCGGTGACGACCGTCCGCGGGTTCGAAGGACTCAACACGGCCGGCACCGCGGCGGCCGACTTCATCAGTGGCGCGGCCCAGACCTTCTGCAGTGCGGTCACCGAGCTCGACACCGGGAAGCGCAAGTTCCGGACCTGCAAGTACTCGCTGGACGGGTTCACTCCCGACGACCAGACCGTCGTGGCCAGCGAGGACTTCCGCGGCGGCGGCGCCGAGGCCTTCACTGCCGCGCTGGACGCGAACAACGGCCACGTACGGCGGCAGTGGGTCGGTGTCCAGTTCGTGATGGCCGTGGCCGAGGACGACGACCACATCCTGATGGTGGTCGACACCGGCGAGGACACTCCGGTCGGGATCATCCGGTGCAGCATCGGGGATGGGACCTGCGAGACGGCGCTACCTAGAGACCGGTACGGCCGCGGCAACGTGCAGCTGCTCGGCGCCCGGACCTGATCAGGTACGCCGAAGCCTGAGCACCTGCCAGACGAGCACGTACAGGACCAGCGCCGCGACGGCACCGGACGCCAGACCGCTGAGCGCGAACCGTACGACGGCCTCACCGACCAGGTCGTCGGAGTCGGCGGCAGCACGACGTACCGAGACGACGGCGAAGGCCAGCGCGAGAATGCAGGCCGCGGCCAGTACGCCGTACCGGGCAGCCGGTGCGAGCCCGTCCCCCACCGGCCGAGCGGTCGTGCGGCGCCACCAGAAGACCAGGTAGATGGCGATGGCCAGTACGCCGCCGATGCTGCTGACGTACTGGAGCACCCGGTTGACGTCCCACGCCGGTGTGATCGAAGTACTCAGGAACGACCAGTGCTGGACGAAGTAGCCGTCGCCGTGGGTGAAGGAGTCCCACACCACGTGGGTCAGGCCGCCGAGGAACAGCGACACGACGGTCCACAGCACGCTCGGCCGCTCAGCAACAGCGAATCGGCCGGCCAGCGACGGCGGAGCCAGGGCCACCAGCGGACGCCGGAGGATCAGCTGGTAGACCAGCAGGGCCAGGAGCGCCAGCAGCGGGTCCAGCCAGAACGCCGAGCTGAACTCGTGGGTGAGAGTCAGCGTCAGGTTCCCGTTGATGTGCCGCGTGGCGAAGGTGTAGAGCGGCCCGATGTACAGCAGATCGGGCGCGAGCGCGCCGGCCACCAGCGCCGACGGCACGAACGGATGCCGCAGCAGCGGGAGGACGGCGGCCGGGTGGGCGAGCGGGAAAGGCACGGCCGCAGCGTAAGTGCTTAGGGGCTCGGAGCAACTGTCGGGGTCGCCGTGACGAGCCCCGGCTCAGGCCCCGGTGACCCCGTCCAGGTGCTCCCGCAGGAGGTCGGCGTGCCCGCAGTGGCGGGCGTACTCCCCGATCAGGTGGATGTAGATCATCCGCAGCGAGGACTCCTCCCCCGAGAACGTGAACCGATCGTCCAGCGACCGCCCGGCGGCCGCCTCGTCGGACAGCTTCCACTCCTCGATCAGGGCCTCGTACGACGCCTGCGCGTCGGCCGCGTCGATCAGCTCGAAGTCCGCGTCCTTGCCGAGCGCCGGGTCGAAGACCGGCGACGCCGGTACGTCGGCGAAGTGGATCCGGAACCAGATCCGCTCGACCTTCCGCGCGTGCCGGATCAGCCCGAGCAGCGACAGCGTCGACGGCGGAGCACTCCGCTCGGCCAGCTGCTCACCACGAAGACCCGCGCACTTGTAGAGCAGGGTGTGACGGTAGAAGTCCAGGTAGCCGGCGAGCAGCTCGCGCTCGGGAGCCACGAGCGATCCGGTCGGCCGGTCGACGGCAGGGGCGGTCCAGGTCATCCGCGCATCCTCCCCCGCCGGCACCTCAGTCCGCATCCAGATATCTGAGGCCCTGCTTCAGGTAAGTCCGAGGATTCGTGTCGAGCCGCGAGGCCCAGGCCGGATCGGTCTCGCCGCGCAGCCACGCGTACCGCGCCAGCGCGTACCCGTACATCGCCTCGGTCAGGTACCCGAGCCGGCTGGTCCGCCACCCGGTCGTCGACCGGCTGTACTCGAAAGCGGCATTCGCGCTGAACACACCGAAGCCGAAGAAGACCGTGAACAGATCGGTCATCGGCTCGTCGTCGCGCAGATCCGGATCGCGCCGCCCCTCGCCCAGCAGCCGCTCGTGCCCCAACTCGTGCGCGATCGTCGCCACCAGCGCGACCGGCTCCCGCGCCTTGGCCATCTCGACCGTGATCACCGACACACCCTCACGCCGCCGCCAGTGCGCCGCGGCTCCACGCGACCGCATCTCCACCGGCAGCCCGTCGATCAGGTCGTCCATCGCGTCGTCCGGCTCGAGCTCCAGCACCACCCGCTCGACCGGTACGCCGACCAGCCCCGCGACGGTCGCGTAGACGGCGCGCACATCCGCCTCGGACCCGGCGTACCCAGGCGGGAAGAACGACGCCGAAGGCAGCACCACCGGACGCTCCAGCACGTTGGATCCGAACGACTCGACGAGCCAGTCGAGCGACTCCTCGATCCACACCTGCTCCTCGGCCCGGACCGGGCATTTCGGCCGTCCCCACCAAGCCATCCGACACCACCCCCTGCCCCTCAGATGCCCCAGACCCGCCGCGAGGTTCCCATCTCACGATATGGCGGAGAATCTCAAAATCCGGGATAGCTGCTAGCGCATCCACCGGTCCGTTGCTTATCGTCGTCGGCAGGTCATGAGAGCCAGCGACAAGCCCCGGCTAGCTGGACGGCAACCCTCCACCGCGGTGGGGTGCCCCGGGTGAGGACCAGGCCGTGCGGACACCCCGTTCGGCAAGTGCGGACATCCGGGAGCAGCAGCATGTCGATCCTCTCCATCCTCGAGCCGGCCAACACCACGGCGACCCGCCAGGCCGTCACCCGGCTCACCACCGGCAGCATCCCCGCCACCGTCGGCGCCGACCTCCTGGTCCCGCTGGCCGACGGCCGGGTCACCGACTACGCGAACTTCGACCACGGCGCCAGCGCGCCCTGTCTGGAGTCGGTACGCCGTGCGGTCGAGGCCGCGCTGCCGTCGTACGCGTCGGTGCACCGCGGCAACGGGTACGCCTCCCGGATCACCACGCAGTGGTACGAGCGGGCCCGCGCCGAGGTGCACTCGTTCGTCGGCGCTCGCGAGGACGACCAGGTGATCTTCACCCGGCAGACCACCGACGCGCTCAACCTGCTCGCCAAGGCGCTGCCCGCCGACGCGACCGTGATCGTCTTCGAGTCCGAGCACCACGCCGCCCTCCTCCCCTGGCCGGCCGAGCGGACCGTCCGGCTCGCGGCTCCGTCCACCACCACCGGTGCGGTCACTGCTGTCGCCGACGCACTGCGCCAAGCGCCCGAGGGCCCGCGGCTGGTCGTCGTGACTGGTGCGAGCAACGTGACCGGCGAGATCTTCCCGATCGCTGAGCTGGCCGCCGTGGCCCGTGCGCACGGCGCCCGGATCTGTCTGGACGCCGCGCAGCTCGCACCGCACCGTGAGGTCGACATCGCCGAGCTGGACGTCGACTGGGTCGCCCTTTCCGGCCACAAGCTCTACGCCCCGTACGGCGCCGGCGCGCTGATCGGCCGGGCCGACTGGCTCAACGCGGCCGACCCCTACCTGTACGGCGGCGGCGCGACCGCCTCCGTCACCACCGAGGCCACGGTCTGGAACGAAGGCCCGGCCCGGCACGAGGGTGGCTCCCCCAACGTCATCGGCGCGATCGCCCTGGCCGCCGCGTGCGCCGCGATCAGCCAGCACCGCGAGGCGATCGAGCAGCACGAGCGCAGCTTGCTCGCGCGGCTGCGCACCGGCCTGGCGCAGATCGCCGGCGTCACGACGTACGACATCTTCGGCGCCGACGCCGACCGCGTGGGCACGGTCTGCTTCACCGTCGCCGGGATCAGCTCGACCATCACGAGCGCGGCGCTCTCGGCCGAGTACGGCATCGGCGTCCGCGACGGGAAGTTCTGCGCGCACCCGCTGGTCGGCCACCTGCTGCAGGACTCGCCGGAGCACGGTACGGCGGTGCGCGCGAGCCTCGGCCTCGGCACGAGCCGCGAGCACGTCGACCGCCTGGTCAGCGCGGTCCGCACGCTCGCGACCAAGGGCCTGAGCCGCAGCTACGAGGAGTCCGCGCACGGCTGCCAGCCGGCCGACGACCCGCGCGACCTCGAGGCCCCGCAGATCTGGTGAACCTCCACCACTCACCAACCCGCCGACGAAGGCCGATCCACCGCTCGGCGAGGCCATCGAAGGCGACCCAGCCAGCGGGTTGGTGAGTGCTACAGCTCCGGTGAAAGACCTGTGTGGTGAGCGGCGAACGCCAGCAGGTCGGCCCACTCCGAGGCGACCATGGCGGCGGGTTTCCCGAATCCGTGGCCGGTGTCGACCTCGATCCTGGTCAGCACCGGAGCGTCCCCCGCCTGCGCGTGCTGCAGCGCGGCGATGAACTTGTGGCTGTGCAGCGGCACCACCCGGTCGTCGTGGTCACCGGTGACCACGAGCGTCGCCGGGTACGTCGTACCGTCCCGCAGGTTGTGCAGGGGTGAGTAGGCCAGCAGGTCCTCGAACTGGGCCGGGTCGTCGGGCAGACCGTAGTCCGACGCCCAGCCTGCTCCCACGGTGAACAGGTGGAAGCGCAGCATGTCCAGTACGCCGACGCCCGGCAGTGCGACGGCGAAGAGGTCCGGCCGCTGCGCCATCACCGCTCCGACCAGCAGGCCGCCGTTGCTGCGTCCGTGGATCGCCAGCTGTGCCGGTGTGGTCACTCCACTGGAGAACAGGTGCTCGGCAACCGCGATGAAGTCGTCGAACACGTTCTGCTTGTTCGCCAGCCGCCCGGCGTCGTGCCACTCGCTGCCGAACTCGCCGCCGCCCCGCAGGTTGGTGACCACCAGCACTCCCCCAGCCGCCAGCCAGGCCGCCCAGCCCGGCCGGTAGTCGGCGAACACCGGGATGCGGAAGCCGCCGTACCCCCACTGCAGCGTCGGCCGCGGCGCATCGAACCCAAGGTCGCTACGGCTGATCAAGTAGTAGGGCACCGAACGGCCCGGCTCCACGCGGCGCTCCACGACAACAGCAGGAGGCGTGTAGGTCGCCCCCGCCGGGACCAGCTCGGGCAGTGCTCGCGCGGCCCCGTCGAGCACGAGATAAGCAACAGTCGGCTCGACAGAGGTCGAGAACCCGACGAACACCTCGTCAGACTTCACCGAAGAATTCAGCCCCACCAACCCACCAGCACCCACCTCGACCACCCGCGCGTCCCCACCGGAGACGTCGTACAGCGTCACCACCGGCTGCGCGTCGACCAGCGACACCGTCACCAGCCCACCAGCGGTCCCCCGCACCTCAACGAGCGTCGCCGCACTCTCCGGAATCACGTCCACGAACGACCCGGACAGATCACTCGACACCACCCGCCCGCGCGGCGCGTCCCGATCGGTCCGCAGGATCAGCCGGTCGCCGGACATCCGCACGAACAGCGCCTCGAAGGCGAACTCGTCGATCACCTTCACCGGCTCACCGAGCCCGCCGTCGACCAGCGGGTAAAGCCACAGCCGGGTCCGCGGGTCGGTCCCCTCGAAGATGTGCAGGACGACGTACCGGTCGTCCTCGGTGACGTCGACGTCGAAGTACAACCGTTCGTTCGGCAGCCGCAGGACCAGCTCGTCCTCGCTCTGCGGCGTGCCGATCCGGTGCAGCTTGAGCTCGCCGGCGCCGAGCGCCCGCGTCTCCGTCCCCTCGCTGCGACCGCCCGACGGGTAGTGCACGTACAAGTACGCCGAGGAGTCCGGCAGCCAGGTCGCCTCGCTGAACTTGGCCTCGCTCACCACGTCGTCGACCGGCGACCCGGTGGCGATGTCGAGCAGCCGGAACGTGATCCAGTCGCTGCCGCTCTCGTTGATGCCGTACGCGAAGTACTTGCCGTCCGGGCTGACCGTGAAGGTGCCGAGCGAGTCGGTGCCGTCGTCGGACAGCGTGTTCGGGTCGATCAGCACCCGGCCGCCGGCGAGCAGCTCGTCGAGCGACTCCGCGACGTACACCACGTCCTGCGCCTGGGTGCCGTCGTTGCGGCCGACGAAGTACCAGCCGGCCTTGCGCACCGGAACGCCGGCCCGCGGCCGCGCCAGGATCGCGCTCATCGTCTCCTGGAACCACGGCCGTTCGCCGTACGACGACAGCTCGGCCTCGGTGAACGCGTTCTGCCGCGTCACCCACTCCTTGGTCCCGGCCGAGTCCGGGTCCTCCAGCCAGCGGTACGGATCGGCGATCGGTTGGCCGTTCAAGGTCTCGACGACGTCGTCGCGGCGGCTCGACGGGTAAGCGGCGGTCATGCGGTCAAACCTAGCCCGCCGCCCGCGGCAACCGCCGACGGTTTTCCCTAGCAACCGTCCCACCCGATCCGGACCGCCGGCTGGCGGCACCCCGCGCAGGCGCCGGGCCCCGGATCGGGTGGAACGTCCCCAGAGGTGGCCTAGTGGCGACGCGCCGGCGGCAGGTCCTTGCGCCAGAGCACCTTGCCGTACAGGTCCCGCAGCGAGACCGTGAACACCTCGCTGCGCGGGTCGATCTCGACGTGCCCGAAGAACTGGTTGCCGCCGCTCGGCGGCTGGTTCGGGAAGTCGGCCGCCTTGACGAACTCCAGCTGCGGCCCGAACGTCGGGTCCAGCGCGTTCGGCCCGAAGGTGCCGGCGTTGACCGGCCCGGCGACGATCTCCCAGAACGGGTCGAAGTCGGTGAACGTCGCTTTCGCCGGGTCGTAGCGGTGCGCGGCGCAGTAGTGCACGTCCGCGGTCAGCCAGACCGTGTTCTTCACCTTGCGACGCTTGAACTGGCTCAGCACCCACGCGATCTCGTGCTCCCGACCACCGGGCGCGCCGGCGACGCCGTTCGCGACGGCCTCGATCAGGTCGCCGTCCGGAACCAGTACGCCGAGCGGCATGTCGCTCGCGATCACCTTCCAGGCCGCCTTCGACGACGCCACCTCGCGGACCAGCCAGGCGGCCTGCTCGGCGCCCAGCATCGCGACCGGACCGGTCTCGCCCGGCGCCGGGTTCGCGCCGCGGTAGGTCCGCATGTCCAGGCAGAACACGTCGAGCAGCGGGCCGTGGCTGACCTTGCGGTAGATCCGCTCCTGGCCGCCCTGGTGCGCGATCGGCAGGTACTCCAGGAACGCCTTCTTGGCGCGCCGGGCGAGCACGTTCACCCGCTTCTCGGTGTACCGGTCGTCGGTCAGGATCTCGCCGGGGTACCAGTTGTTCACGGTCTCGTGGTCGTCCCACTGGCTGACGATCGGTACGTCGGCGTACAGGTCGCGGACGTTGTGGTCGAGCAGGTTGTACTTGTACCGGCCGCGGTACTCCGCCAGCGTCTCGGCGACCTTCGCGACCTCCTCGGTCACCACGTTCTTCCAGACCGTGCCGTCGGCCAGCGTCACCGACGCCTCGATCGGCCCGTCGGCGTAGATGTTGTCGCCGGAGTGCAGGAAGAAGTCCGGGTCGGTGCGGTGCATCGCGCGGTAGGCGACCATGCCGCCGAAGTCCGGGTTGATGCCCCAGCCCTGGCCGACGGTGTCGCCGGTCCAGACGAAGCTGACGCCGCGGTTGCGGCCCGGCGTACTGAACGATCCCTCGAGGCTCTCGCCGCGACGGCCGTACGCGTCCTCGAAGGACACCCGGTAGTCGTAGCGCTGGCCCGGCCGCAGGCCCTTCAGCGGCAGCTGGGCGGTGAAGTCGTCGTCCGGCCCGGTCACCGGGCCCCGCAGCCGGATCGCCCGGTCGAACCGGCCGTGGCTGGTCAGGTCGACGACGAGGCGCGACCGGCGGTCGGTGCGCGACCACACGACGGCGGAGTTCGCGGTGACGTCCCCGCTCATCAGGCCCGACGGGAGGGCCGGGCGGTCCCGGCGGACGACGGACGGTACGGCGGAAGCGACACCCGGTACGGCGAGCGAGGCGCCCGCCACGGAGGATGCGGCCAAGAGCTGGCGGCGGCTCAGGTTCATGGGTCCGAAGGTGCTCCTCGCGGGTGACCGCCGTGTGACCGCGAGGCGAACTGACTGACAACTCAGCGACGCTGGTCCGGGGCTTGTGGCAGGCCCGATGATGGAGGCACCGACCGGAGAAGGGACGATCAGCGCATGAGCAGGGAACGCCGCCTCGCGCAGATCTTCGTCCTCCTCGCCGACACCCTGGTCGACGAGTTCGACCTGGTCGACTTCCTGGGCGTGCTCGCCGAGGTCAGCGTCGAGCTGCTCGCGGTCGACGCGGCCGGGCTGATGCTGGCCGACGACCACGGCGTACTGCATGTGATGGCCTCGTCGGACGACCGGGCCGAGGTGCTCGAGCTGGTCGAGCAGCAGCACGAGGAAGGGCCCTGCCTGGAGTGCTTCCGGACCGGGCAGGCGGTGATCGACGCCGACATCAGCCGCTGGCCGGAGCTCGCGAGCTCCGGCGGCTACCTGTCGGCCCACGCCCTGCCGCTGCGCCTGCGCGGCCAGGTGATCGGGGTGATGAACCTCTACCGCTGCGACCCGGCGCCGCTCGGCCAGGAGGACGCCGCCCTCGGGCAGGCGCTCGCCGACATGGCGACCATCGGCCTGCTGCACGAGCGCGAGATGCGCGGGTACGTCGAGCTGACCAGCCAGCTCCAGCACGCGCTGGACAGCCGCGTGCAGATCGAGCAGGCCAAGGGCATGCTCGCCGAACGGGCCGGTCTGACCCTGGCCGCCGCCTTCACCGCGATGCGCTCCTACGCCCGCGGCAGCGGCCAGGGCCTGACCACGGTCGCACAGGGAGTGTTGGAAGGATCACTCAGGACGTCCACGCTGCTGGCCCATTAGTTGCGTGTCGCCTCGGGGCGTGGTTCCGTTGAGCCTAGACAGCCACTTACTCGTGGCGCTGCCCCGGACCCGGTAGCGCATCGACTGATGCACTCCAGGGAACGAGGCGTTTTCTTTGTCGCAGACCGTCATTGACGATTCGACTCCTCAGCAGCGCTACACCAGCCTGTACAGCGACCTGTTGCACACTGTGCGCGACCTGGGTCTGCTGCGCCGCCGGTACGCCTACTACTGGACCCGGATCGGTTTGGTACTGCTTTCGCTCGGCGGGATCATCACCGGATTCATCCTGCTCGGCAACTCCTGGTTCCAGCTCCTGATGGCGGCCGCGCTGGCGCTGGTGCTGACCCAGGTCGCCTTCCTGAGTCACGACAGCGCCCACCGGCAGATCTTCGACTCCGCCGCCTGGAACGACTGGACCGCACGCGTCCTGGCCGGCGGGATCGCCGGGATGAGCATCAGCTGGTGGCGCAACAAGCACAGCAAGCACCACAACGCCCCGAACCAGATCAGCAAGGACCCTGACATCGGCCCCGGCGTCCTGGCTTTCAGCCCCGAGTACGCCGAGTCGCGCACCGGCTTCGCCAAGTGGTTCACCGACCGGCAGGGCTGGCTGTTCTTCCCGCTGCTGACCCTCGAGGGCATCAGCCTGCACGTCTCGAGCCTGCAGCACCAGTTGCGCAAGGGCGCGACCAGGATGGAGCGCATCGAGGCCGCGGTCGTCGTGTCCCGCCTCGGCGGCTACGTCACCGTCCTGTTCCTGCTGCTCCCGCCCGGCAAGGCCGCGGCCTTCCTCGGCCTGCAGCTGGCCCTGTTCGGCGTCTTCCTCGGTGCGTCGTTCGCCCCGAACCACAAGGGCATGCCGCTGGTGCCCGCCACGATGAAGGTCGACTTCCTGCGCCGCCAGGTGCTGATGTCGCGCAACATCCGCGGCGGTATCGTCGTCGACTTCCTGCTCGGCGGCCTGAACTACCAGATCGAGCACCACCTGTTCCCGAGCATGCCGCGGCCGACCCTGCGCCGGGTGCGTCCGATCGTGCGCGAGTACTGCGCGAAGCACAAGGTGAAGTACACCGAGGTCGGGCTGTTCGAGTCCTACGGGATCGTCATCGACTACCTGAACAACGTCGGCCTGCGCGCCCGCGACCCGTTCCAGTGCCCGCTGACCGCGGCCATGCGCGCACCCGCTACTAACTAGGCGGGATCTCGCCCGATCCGCGGATCGTGAGCTTGACCGGGACGCGCACCGTGCGTCCCGGTCGGTGCGGTTCGGGCAGCCGTTCAGTCATCAGCTGGATGGCTGTCCGGGCCATCACGTCGGCCGACTGGGCCACCGCGGTCAGGCCCGGGCTGAGCAGATCGCCCAGCGCCAGGTCGTCGAAGGAGACCAGGGCGACCCGGTCCCGGCGGCCGGCCATGCCGCGGAGGACCTCGGCGGTGGTCATGTTGTTGGCCGACAGCAGCGCGGTCGCGGCCTCCGGCCGATCCAGTACGGCGGACAGCGTGATCCCGATGCCCTCGGTGGTCGGCTCGGACAGGTGGACCAGGTCCTCGTCGACCTCGATCCGGTGCCGGGCCATCGCCGCGCGGTAGGCCACGACGCGTTCGCGGGCGGTGAAGATCCGCTCGTCGTCACCGAGGTACGCGATCCGGCGGTGGCCCTGCCGGACCAGGTGGTCGATCGCCTGGTCGATGCCGCCGGCGTTGTCGGCCAGGACGGCGTCCGCCTCGATGCCGTGCGCGGGCCGGTCGATCGTCACGACCGCCATCCCGGCGTCGACGTGCGGGGCCAGGTACTCCTGGGTCTCCCCGATCGGCGCCATGATCAGCGCGTCCGGGCGCCGGGCCACGAACTCCAGGCAGACGTCCCGCTCGCGTTCGGGGTCCTCGTCGGTCAGGCCGATCATCACGACCGAGCCGCTGGAGCGCGCCCACAGCTCGACCGCGCGGCCGAGCGAGGCGAAGAACGGGTCACCGATGTCGCGGATCACCACGGCGATCGTGCCGGTCCGGCCGCGGCGCAGCATCCGGGCCGACTCGTTCGGCGTGTAGTTCAGGTCCTTGATCGCGGCCTGGACCTTGGCGGTCAGCTCGGGGCTGACGTTCGGCTCCTCGTTCACCACCCGGGAGACGGTCTTCAGCGCGACGCCGGCCCGCGCGGCGACCTCTTTCATGGTGGGCCGGCGCTGCCCCGCTCCGTTGACACCGGTGATACTCACAGGCGTCCTCGCTTCGCTGCGGGCGCCTGTGAGTATTTACTGCTCTGCTGATTGGTTCGTTCGCTTCGCTCACTCACACGCCCACCCCTCAGATAAGAAGCCCTTAGCTTTCCACGACGACGGGGATGATCATCGGCCGGCGACGGTGCGTGTCGCTGACCCACTTGCCGACCACGCGGCGGATCACCTGCTGCAACTGGTACATGTCGTCCACCCCGCTCCCGATCGCCTTCTCGATCTCCGCCTCGATCTTCGGCTTCAGGTCGTCGAAGACGGTGTCGTCCTCGGCGAAGCCCCGGGCCTGGATCTCCGGCCCGGCCGTCAGTTTGCCGGTCACGGAGTCCATCACGGCGATCACCGAGATGAAACCCTCGTCGCCGAGGATCCGCCGGTCCTTCAGCGAGGTCTCGGTGATGTCGCCGACCGTCGACCCGTCGACGAACACGTACCCGCACTCGACCTTGCCCGCGACGACCGCCCGGCCCTCGACCAGGTCGACGACCACGCCGTCCTCGACGACCACGACGTTCTCCGCCGGTACGCCGGTCTGCCGCGCCAGCTCCGCGTTCGCGTGCAGGTGCCGGATCTCGCCGTGCACCGGCATCACGTTGCGCGGCTTGACGATGTTGTAGCAGTAGAGCAGCTCACCGGCCGACGCGTGCCCGGACACGTGCACCAGCGCGTTGCCCTTGTGGATCACGTTCGCGCCGTGCCGGGTCAGGCCGTTGATCACCCGGTAGACCGAGTTCTCGTTGCCGGGGATCAGGGAGGACGCCAGGACGACGGTGTCGCCGGGCTGGATGTGCACGACGTGGTGGTCGTTGGCCGCGATCCGCGACAGCGCCGACATCGGCTCGCCCTGCGAACCGGTCGACACGAGGACGACCTGCTCCGGCGGGTAGTCGTCCAGCTCGCGCATGTCGATCAGGGTGTCGCCGGGCACCTTCAGGAAGCCGAGGTCCCGGGCGACGGCCATGTTGCGGACCATCGAGCGGCCGACGTACGCGACCTTGCGGCGGTGCTTGACCGCCGCGTCCATCACCTGCTGGACGCGGTGCACGTGGCTGGCGAAGCAGGCGACGATGATGCGCTGGTTCTTCGCGTTGGTGAAGACGCCGTCGAGCACCGGCGCGATGTCGCGCTCGTGGGTGGTGAACCCGGGCACCTCGGAGTTGGTGGAGTCGACGCAGAACAGGTCGACGCCCTCGTCACCGAGGCGGGCGAACGCGTTCAGGTCGGTGATGCGGTGGTCCAGCGGCAGCTGGTCCATCTTGAAGTCGCCGGTGTGCAGCACCAGGCCGGCCGGTGTCCGGATCGCCACGGCCAGCGCGTCCGGGATGGAGTGGTTGACCGCGACGAACTCGCACTCGAACGGCCCGAGCCGGACCGTCTCGCCCTCGGCCACGACCTGCTGCGGCACGTTGCGGTGCCGGTGCTCCTTGAGCTTGCCCTCCAGCAGCGCCAGCGTCAGCTGGGACCCGAGCACCGGGATGTCGCCGCGCTCGCGCAGCAGGTACGGCAGGCCGCCGATGTGGTCCTCGTGGCCGTGCGTCAGAACGACCGCCACGATGTCGTCCAAACGCTCCCGGATCGGCTGGAAGTCCGGGAGGATCAGGTCGACACCGGGCTGGTTCTCGTCCGGGAAGAGCACGCCGCAGTCGACGATCAGCAGCTTGCCGTCGTACTCGAAGACGGTCATGTTGCGACCGACCTCGCCGAGGCCGCCGAGCGGGATCACCCGCAGGGCGCCGGGGGCCAGTGGTTCGGGGGCGGACAGGTCGGGGTGGGGATGACTCATGCAACCAGTCCTGACGTCCTGAGATCCGTGGTCAGCGCATCGACCTGCGCGGGGGTGGCCTCGATCAGCGGAAGCCGTACGGCGGCGTGCTCGATCACGCCGAGCAGCTGGAGCGCCGCCTTCACCATGATCGCGCCCTGGGTCCGGGTCATGATCGCCTCGACGGCCGGGATCAGCCGCCGGTCGATCGCGCGGGCGGCAACCAGGTCCTGTGCGACGACGGCGTCGATCAGCTGCCGGTACTGCGGGCTGGCGGCGTGCGCGACGACGCTCGCGATCCCGACCGCACCGATCGACAGCCAGGCGAGGTTGAGCTCGTCGGCGCCGCAGTAGTACGCGAGGTCGGTGTTCGCGAGCACCTTGGTGGCCGCCGCGACGTCGCCCTTGGCGTCCTTGACCGCGACGATCCGCGGGTGGTCGGCCAGCGCGATCAGCGTCTCGGTCTTCACCTCGACCCCGGCCCGGCCGGGAATGTCGTACAGCAGGTTCGGCAGGCCGGTCGCGTCGGCGACGGCGGTGAAGTGGGCCTTCAGGCCTTCCTGCGGGGGCTTGTTGTAGTACGGCGTGACGACGAGCAGGCCGTGCGCGCCGGCGGCTTCGGCCGCCTTGGCCAGCTCGATCGTGTGGGCGGTGTCGTTGGTGCCGACCCCGGCGATCACCTGCGCGCGGTCGCCGACGGCTTCCAGGACGGCGCGGACCAACTGGTCCTTCTCGGCGTCGGAGGTGGTCGGCGCTTCGCCGGTCGTACCGTTGATGATCAGCGCGTCGTTGCCCTGGTCGGCCAGGTAGCCGGCGACCTTCTGCGCAGCGTCGACATCGAGCGAGCCGTCCGGCCGGAACGGGGTGATCATCGCGGTGGTCAGCCGGCCGAAAGGCGGCGACGTTGCTGCTGAGGACATGGGGGTCAGATTACCGCTCCGAACGCCTCAGGAAATGAGTAGGCCTGGTGGCTGTCCGCTCGGGGGTCCGGGCAGCCACCAGGCTCACTCGTCCTATCGGGCCGCGCCCAGCAGTCGTTACAGCTTCCGGCCAGAAATTCAGAAAAAGTTTCTGTGCGCACCTGGTGTGACGAGACGACTACTTTCCGTCGACCGGACAGGGGTTTTCAGCGGCACAAGCATGTCAGCGTCAGCGTACTGCCACGCTGGATCGACCAGGAGATAGCGTTCTCTCCGTGTCGAACCCGTTGAACGCAACCCGCCCTGCCGCCGCGGCCTCGCTGACCCTGGTGGTCCGCACGATGCTGATGGCCGTTCCGCTGCTGGTGCTCGTGCTCTGGTTCGTGCTCGCCGAGGACGGGCTCGGCCCGTTCCCCGCGGTCTGGGCGCCGCTGGTCGTCCTGGCCGCCGCCGTCGGGGCCTACGCGATCTGCGAACTGGTCGGCTTCCGCACCGCTCCCCTCCCGTACGGCGGCCGCCCGGCCGACGTACAGGCCGAGTCGTGGCGGCGTTTCACCTCGTCGACCTTCGTCCGCTTCGCGCTGTGCGAGGCGACCTTCCTGGTCTCGATCGCGCTGGGCTTCGTCGCCGACAGCTTCTGGGTCGTGCTGGTCGGCGCGGTGCTGGCGATCCCGCTGATCGTGCTGGAGGTCCTCCCCGGCACGCGGAACCAGCAGCGGTTCGCCGCCGCGCTCGAAGCCGGCGGCGCGCCGTCGTACTTGCTGGGTCGTCCGCAGGACCTGGCCGATCGCCCGCAGGACTACCGCTAGGCAGCAGTCCGGTAGACCAGGCAGCCGCGGCGTTCCAGCGCGTGCACCCACTCGGGGACGACCGGTAGGTCCAGCCAGCGCAGGTCGAGCTTCTCGAGCACCGGGAACGCGTCAGGTCCGAGGTCGGGCAACCAGGTGATCCGGTTGGCTCGCAGGTCCAGGTGCCGCAGTCGCGGCAACCGACTCAGCGCCACCGGGAACTCCGTCAGCGCCGTACCGCGCAGACTCATCACGCGCAGCTCGGTCAGCTGGTCGAACGTCCCCGGCACACCGGCCAGTGGGTTCCGGTCGAGGTGCAACTCGCGCAGCGAGCTCAGCTCGCCGTACGAGTCCGGCAGCACGGTCAGCTGGTTCCCGTAGAGCCGCAGCTCGACGAGTTCGCGCAAGCGCCCCAGGGATTCCGGTACGACGGGCAGGTTGTTGTCGGTCGCCCCGAGGTACCGCAGCGAGCCCAACTCACCCAGCGAATCGGGCAGGGCCCGGACGGCGAGATCGCTGACGTACAGGAACTCCAGGCTGGTCAGCTGCCCGAGTGAGTCCGGCAGCGCGCCTAGCGGCTGGTGACTGAGGTCGAGGATCCGCAGCTCGCGGAAGTCGCCGAGCCAGTCGGGCAGCCCCGTCAGCTGGTTGTCGTGGAGGTACAGCTCGCGCAGCCCGGTGTGCTCCTGGAGCGGCGGCACCTCGCTCAGCGCCTGGCCGCCGAGGTTCATCGTGCGCTTCATCCGCCCGCGATCCAGACCGAGGTCGTCGACCAGATCGTCGCGGCGAGATCGGCGGCGACGGCCAGTGCACCTGGCAGCAGCAGGAACGAGCCGACGACGAGCGCCGGCGCGATCAGCAGGTTCTCCACCGGGCCGTTGGTGCGGAAGCGCAGCAGCTTCGGCAGACGGATCTCGTACCAGGTCTCGCCCCGGATCGGCAGCGGCCACAGCCACGGGCAACCGGATCGCGTCAGGCTGTCGCCGAGGCAGTGCACGAACATGCCGAGGGCAACGGCCACGCCGATCCAGCTGCCGATCCCGTCCAGCCCGCCGCGCAGCGCCTCGACCGCCGACGTACCGGGCAGCCAGCCGCCGATGATCGTCCAGCCGCCGGCCGCGATCACGACCAGCAGCACCCAGTCCCCCAGGACGTCGGCCGCGAGGACCAGTCCGAGCAACGCGATCGCGAGAACCGTCCGCCACCCGCCGGCCGCACCGGCGCTCGACGTCGCGAAGCCGAGCAGGACGGCCGCGACCACCGTGTGGCTGAAGTGCCGGTGCTGACCCGTGCTGTCCTCGTCGCGCGGTCCCTTGGTCAGCGAGTAGAGCAACGCGGAGAACGCCCGGATCACGTTCGACACGAACCCCGTCAACGGGCCGAGCAGCCGCGACGCGCTCGCGCCCGGGTGATCGAGGTCGGGCAGCAGCGCGTACCCCGCGGTCGCGGCCGCGAACGGCACCACCTCGGCCACCGAGGTCAGACCTACCACCGGCGCGACGGCCAGCCCCGCGCACCAGCCGGACAACGCATGCGAACGCCCCATCACGGCGCCCCACCCCCTCTGTCGTGAGCCGCCGATTCTTTCAGCGCCCACCGACAGAACCGGGGACCGCAACGCTCAGGCGTCGAAGTCGAGTGTGACCTTCGCGGACGTCGGGTGCGATTGACAGGTGAGCACGTACCCGGCCCGGATCTCGTCCGGTTCGAGCGCCCAGTTCGTGTCCATCCGGACCGTGCCGTCGACGACCTTCGCGCGGCACGTCCCGCACACGCCGCCCTTGCAGGCGAACGGCGCGTCGGACCGTACGGCGAGCGTCGCGTCGAGCACCGCCTTCGCGTGCTCGCCGAGCGGGAACGTCGAGCGCCGTCCGTCGAGGATCACGGTCACCTCGGCCGCGTCCTCGTCGACCACGGTCTCCTCGACCCGTGCGACCGGAGCCTCGTCGCCGACGTGGAACAGCTCGGCGTGCACCTGTTCGCGCGCGACGCCCTGCTCCAGCAGCAGCTCCTGCGCGCCGACGACCATCGCGTACGGCCCGCAGAGGAACCACTCGTCGACGGTCTTGGCCGGCAGGATCGTGTCGAGCATCCGGCGCAACCGGTCGCTGTCGATCCGGCCGCTGAACAGCTCGACCTCGGTCGACTCGCGCGACAGGACGTGCACCAGGTGCAGGCGTTCGGCGTACCGGTCCTTGAGGTCGGCCAGCTCGTCGGCGAACATCACCGAGCCCGCAGTGCGGTTGCCGTACAGCAACGTGACGCGGCTCAGCGGCTCGACCTGCAGGATCGTCGCCACCAGGGACAGCACCGGCGTGATCCCGCTGCCGGCCGCGACGAACGCGTAGTGCTTGTCGTGCACCGGGTCGAGCGTCGTCCCGAACCGGCCGAGCGGCGTCATCACGTCGATGGTGTCGCCGGGCTTCAGCACGTTCGCGGCGTACGACGAGAAGTCGCCGCCGGGGATCTTCTTCACGCCGATCCGCAGCACGCCGGAGCCGGCCGGCGAGCAGATCGAGTAGCTGCGCCGGACGTCCTCGCCGGTCCGCCGTACGGTCAGGTGCTGGCCGGCGGTGAACTCGTACTCGCTGGCCAGCTCGGCCGGGACGGTGAAGGTGATCGCGACCGAGTCGTCGGTGATCGCGTCGATCGCCTGGACGGTCAGCGGGTGGAAGGTCGCGCGGCGACGGGGCTGCACAGTACTCATCAGATCGCCTTGAAGTGATCGAAGGGTTCGCGGCAGGAGTTGCACCGCCACAGCGACTTGCAGGACGTGGACCCGAAGCGGCTCAGCTCGGAGGTGTCGGGCGATCCACAGAGCGGACAGCGGATCGTCAGTGACACGCTGACCGGTCCACCGACCGCACGCGTCCCGGTCGGCGGGGCGATCCCGTACTCGGTCAGCTTCGCCTTGCCCGACTCGCTCATCCAGTCCGTCGTCCAGGCCGGCGACAGCACGGTCTCGACGCGGCCCTTCAGGTGCAGCGAGTCCAGCGTCAGCTCGACCTCGTGCCGGATCAGGTCCATCGCCGGGCAGCCCGAGTACGTCGGGGTGATCGTCACGACCACCTCGTCGCCCTCGTGCCGGACGTCACGCAGTACGCCGAGGTCGGCGATCGTCAGCACCGGCACCTCGGGATCGGCCACCTCGCCGACGGCGTCCCAGATCGCCGTGTCGGTCACCATGTCGCCCCCGGGTGCGAACGCGCGACGTGCTGCAGCTCGGCGAGCAGGTAGCCCAGGTGCTCGGTGTGCTTGCCGTCGCGACCACCGGTGTGCTGGTACGGCGACGTGGGCCGCTCGCAGGTCGACTCGTCGATGACGCGCGTCACCCGGCGGACCCACTCCTCCTCGAGCGTCGACGCGTCGACGGCCACGCCCGGCAGCCGCCGTACGAGGTCGTCGGTCTCGAACAGCTCGGCCATGTAGGGCCACAGCGCGTCGAGCCCGGCCTGCATGCGCCGGTGACTTTCCTCGGTCCCGTCGCCGAGCCGCAGCACCCACTGGGTCGCGTGATCGACGTGGTAGGCGACCTCCTTGACCGCCTTGCCGGCCACGCCCGCGAGCGTCTCGTCGGTCGAGGTGAGCAGCTGCTCGTACAGAAGGTGCTGGTACGTCGCGAAGTACAGCAGCCGCGCCATCGCGTGCCCGAAGTCGCCGTTCGGGAGCTCGCAGAGCTGCAGGTTCACGAAGTCGCGCTCGTCGCGGAAGTAGGCGAGGTCGTCCTCGGTCCGGCCGGCGCCCTCCACCTGCCCGGCGTACTGGAGCAGCGAGCGGGCCTGGCCGAGCTGATCGAGCCCGATGTTGCCGAGGGCAACGTCCTCCTCGAGCTGCGGGGCGGCCGCGATCCACTCTGCGGTGCGCTGCGCCGCGATCAGCGCGTCGTCACCGAGCCGGAGCGTGTAGGCGAAGAGGTCGCTCACAGGTGGTCGACGCCTTCCGGGACGGTGTAGAACGTCGGGTGCCGGTAGACCTTGTCACCCGCCGGGTCGAAGAACTCGTCCTTCTCGTCCGGGCTGGACGCGGTGATGTCGGCGGCGGGCACGACCCAGATCGAGACACCCTCCTGACGGCGGGTGTAGACGTCGCGGGCGTTGCGCAGGGCCATCGTCGCGTCGGGCGCGTGCAGGCTGCCGACGTGCGTGTGCGACAGGCCGCGGCGCGACCGGACGAAGACCTCCCAGAGCGGCTCGATCATGCGGCGTTCTCCTTCTGTGCTTTCTTGTCCGCGTACGCCGCGGCCGCCTCACGGACCCAGGCGCCGTCCTCGTGCGCCTTGACCCGGTGGGCCAGGCGCTCCTGGTTGCACGGACCGTTGCCCTTGACAACCTCGTACAGCTCGGCGAAGTCCGGCTCGGTGAAGCGGTAGTGACCGGTCTCCTCGTTCAGGCGCAGGCCGTCGTCGGGAACCCGCAGACCCAGTACGTCGGCCTGCGGCACGGTCATGTCGACGAACCGCTGCCGCAGCTCGTCGTTGCTGTGCCGCTTGATCCCCCAGGCCATCGACTGCTCGGAGTGCGTCGAACTGGCGTCCGGCGGGCCGAACATCATCAGGCTCGGCCACCACCAGCGGTCGAGCGCGTCCTGCGCCATCGCCTTCTGGCCCTCGGTGCCGTTGCACAGCGTGTGCAGGATCTCGAAGCCCTGCCGCTGGTGGAACGACTCCTCCTTGCAGACCCGGACCATCGCCCGCGCGTACGGCCCGTACGAGCAGCGGCACAGCGGGACCTGGTTGACGATCGCGGCGCCGTCGACCAGCCAGCCGATCGCGCCGATGTCGGCCCAGGTCAGCGTCGGGTAGTTGAAGATGCTGGAGTACTTCTGCCGGCCGCTGTGCAGCAGGTCGAGCAGGTCGGCCCGGTCGACGCCGAGCGTCTCGGCGGCGGCGTACAGGTAGAGACCGTGGCCGGCCTCGTCCTGGACCTTGGCCATCAGGATCGCCTTGCGGCGCAGCGAGGGCGCGCGGCTGATCCAGTTGCCCTCGGGCTGCATGCCGATGATCTCGGAGTGCGCGTGCTGGGCGATCTGCCGGATCAGGGTCTTGCGGTACCCCTCCGGCATCGCGTCCCGCGGCTCGATCCGGCCGTCGGCGTCGATGGTGGCCTGGAAGCTGTCCATGCTCGTCAGCATAGCCCAGTTGTGACACTTGTTCGCCACTTCGGACGAAAAGTGTCACAAGAGCGGACGGGGTGGTGGTAGCACCACCTCTTCTGGGGTGTCAGGCCGCTGGGAGCACGCCGTGCGCGGCGGCAGGATTCAGGTAACAGTTCAAAGCCTGCACAGTTTCCTGGAAGGACGTCCCGCCGTGGCACCCACAGCGACTCCCCCGGCCGTCGATCACCGCGGCCCCGTCACCGGGCGGGAACGCGCACTCGCCCCCGACCTGATCCGCGGCGCGATGCTGCTGCTGATCGCCCTGGCCAACGCCGCCAACGTCGCCTTCGCCGGCGCGCCTGGCGTGAACGGCAGTCCGCACGGTCTCGAGCGGATCTTCAACCTCCTCAAGCTGACGCTCGTCGACGCCCGGGCGTACCCGGTCTTCGGCGTGATGTTCGGGTACGGGCTGGTCCAGCTCGCCCGGCGGCAGCGGAACTCCGGCGCTTCGGTGGGCGCCGTGCGTTCGATCCTGCTGAAGCGGCACCTGTGGATGATCGTCTTCGGCGTGGTGCACGCGACCTTGCTGTACTTCGGTGACTTCCTCGGCGCCTACGGCATCATCGGCGTCGCCTGCACCTTGCTGCTGCTGAACCGGGGCGACAAGTTCCACCGGATCATCGTGGTCATCTGGGCGCTGCAGCTGGTCTACGTGGTCGTCACGGGTGCGATTGCCCTGATCGCCGCACTGAACTCGTCCGGCCCGGCCGCGACGATCGTCAACAGCCCGAACCCGTCGCTCGCCGCCGACAGCTGGGGCTCGGCTCTGGTCGACCGGCTGCACGAGTACCCGGCGCACACCGCGTTCGTCACCGGGCTGATCGTGGTTGTCTGGCTGGGCATGTGGGCCGCGCGCCGGCAGATCCTGGAGCGCCCGGAAGCCCACAAGACCCTGCTGACCCGCGTCGCGGTCGTCGGCCTCAGCGTGACCGTCCTCGGCGGGCTGCCGCTCGGCCTGGTCGGCGCCGGCTGGCTGCACGTCGATGGGGACGCTCTGGGTACCTTCGAGTTCCTGGCCCAGATCAGCGGGCAGTTCGGCGGACCCGGGTACGTCGCCCTCTTCGGCCTGATCGTCGCCAAGCTCCTGAAAACCCGCCGCACCGACCAGCTCGGCACCCCACTCACCGCGATCTCCGCCCTAGGCCAGCGCTCGATGAGCGGCTACCTCTTCCAGTCGATCTGCTGGACCCTCCTGCTCGCGCCGTACGGACCCCACCTCGCCAACCACCTGGGCAGCCCCGCCCTCGCCGCCGCCACCAGCGCCGTCGCGGTCTGGACCATCTCAGTCATCGCCGCCTACGCCATGAAACAAAACACCTACCGAGGCCCCGCCGAAACCCTCCTCCGCCGCCTGGTCTACGGCCGCTAACCCCCAGCCGACCCACCTACCCACTCCGACGAACGCCCGCCGGCCCCTCCGCCAGCGGGCGTTCGCCACGCCCACCTCAAGCCCACCCCCACCTCGCGACCACCCGTACGCCCCTCTCATATCTCTTCCCGGCCGCAGCAACCTCAGCCCCCACCAACCTCCCCGGCCGCATCACCACCAACCCTCCAGGGGCACCTCCCCTCTTCTCCTCTGAAGTCCTTTGGGAGGATGGACAGATGAGCAGCGAGTTCGGCGTACCAGAACCAGAAAACCTGGCAGCAATGCACGGAGATTCGCCGATCGCGGAGACCAGCGTGCGCCTCGCCCTCCCCGCCGAGGCGAACGCGATCGGCGAGGTCCAGGTAGCAGCCTGGCGCCGCGCGTACGACGGCCTCCTCCCGCCCGACGTACTGCTCGACCTCAGCCCCGCCCAGTTCGCCGCCCAGTGGCGCGCCGCGCTCCTGGCCCCCGGCGAGGCCCGCAACCGCGTCATGGTCGCCCTCGCCGGCCGCGACCTGGTCGGCTTCGCCGCGATCACCCCCTCGGACGACCCCGACGGCGACCCCCGCCACGACGCCCTGATCGCCGAGCTCGCGGTCGACCCCGAAGCCACCCGCGCCGGCCACGGCTCCCGCCTCCTCAACGCGGTCGTCGACACCGTCCGCGCCGACGGCTTCACCCGCATCACCGTCTGGGTCAACGCCACCGACGACGTCCTCCGCGCCTTCTACACCGAGTCCGGCTGGGCCCCCGACGGCGCCCACCGCGAACTCGACCTGTACGGCGACGCCTCCGTCCGCATCAAACAAATCCGCCTCCACGCCGCCCCCGGCACCGACGACTAACCCCACCGCCGCTGCAGCCACTCCACGGTCGCCCGCCCCGACCGCACCTGCCGTGGACGGATCCACGCACTCGCCTCGTCAGCCGGCCGGCTCCCCGCATGCCGCCAGTACGACGCCAACGCCACCAGGAACGCATCCACCGCGGCTTGATCAGCCGCTGCCCCACGCGCCGTCTGCCGGAACAGCACCTCCGCATCGAGCGCCCCGATCGACGACTCCAGCAACAGACACACCGCATCAACCCACCCCGGCCCCCGGCAGGACCGACCCCAGTCGAGCACCCAGACCCGCCCGTCGTCGCCCAGCCGCAGGTTGTCGTGCCGAAGGTCGAAGTGCAGCAGCTGATCCCCGGCAACCAGCCGCTCCCACTCCCCCTCGACCTGAGCCAACCGCCTGAGATTGAGGCGCTCCCACGCCGACAGTTGCCCGACACTCAACCGATCCCGTACGCCGTACTCCGCAAGCACCCACCAGGTGCTGCACCGCCCCCGCATCCGATCGACCACCGTCGGCAGCACACCCGTCGCCGTTGCCTCAAGGCGATCGGTAGTGGCGAGGACCCGACGAAGATCGGCTTCAGGCCAGGGCTCAGTCGGCTCTCGCCCCGGCGCGACGTCGAAGGCGAGGACGAGGTGGCCGGCGTACTCGGCCGTCCATCGCAAGCGGGGCGAGTGCGGGCTGGTCACCGACGCCTCGACTCGGCAGTCGGCCAGCCATGGGGACGAGAGTGGGACGGCCTTGAGGAAGTACTGGTCGTTGGTCGTCCGAACGATTCCTTTGATGCCGCCAGAGCCGCCTGACGCCGGCTCGAAGGCGAGCACCGGTTCGCCGCTGCGCCGCTCGAGGTCGGCTCGGATGTTCGCCCAGTCGTCCACCACTCCAGCCAACCCCGGCCCGCACCCGCGGCGCCAACTGTTTATGAAGCGCCGGCGGGGCGGCTGATTGTCAGGCGAGCGTGAAGCGACGCCGGTACGTCGTCGGGGTCAAACCCGTGGTGCGTTTGAGTTGGAGGCGGAGGTTGGTGGCGGTACCCAGGCCGGACTGGCGGGCGATGCGGTCGAGTCCCGGGGTACCGCGTTCGAGGAGGCGGCAGGCCAGGGCGACTCGTTCGGTGGTGAGCCAAGCCAGTGGGGTTGTGCCGAGTTCGGACTGGAAGCGGCGGTGGAGGGTGGCGGGGCTGACTGCTGCTCGGTCGGCTAGGTCGGTGATGGTCAGCGGGTCGGCGAGATGGGAGCGAGCCCAGGCGAGGAGCGGTGCGAGGGAAGTGTCTGCGACGGCAGGGACGGGCTGGTCGATGAACTGGCGTTGGCCGCCGTCGCGGTGGGCTGTGAAGACGAGGCGCCGGCTGACGGCGTTCGCGATCTCGGCGCCGTGGTCGGTGCGGATCAGGTGCAGGCCGAGATCCAGGGCCGCGGCACTCCCGGCCGCCGTGTAGACGTTGCCGTCAGCAACGAAGAGGACGTCGGGCTGGAGACCCACCGCAGGAAACCTGCGCTCGAACGACGCCGCCCAGCGCCAGTGCGTGGTCGCCCGCCGGCCGTCCAGTACGCCGGCCGCCGCCAGCGTGAAGGCGCCGGTGCAGAAGCTGACCAACCGGGCGCCGCGCGCGGCAGCACGTCGTACGGCGTCCAGAACCGCGGGCGAGACCGGCTCCTCAGGGTCGGGCCGGTTGGGGACGATCACCGTGTCGGCGGTGTCGACCTCGCTCAGGTCGCCGACGCCGCTCAGCGTGAAGAACCCCAGATGCATCGGCACCTCGGGCGACGGCGTACAGAGCGCGAGTTCGTACCACGGCACGCCGAGCTCAGGTCGCCGCAGTCCGAACAACTCGGTCGCCACCCCGAGCTCGAACGGGTTGGACCCCGCGTCGACGATCACCACGACCCGATGCACAGGGGGCGCCGGGTCCGCGGAGGGCGACCGCGCGGAGGCCGTCAGGCGGGACGCTCGACGGCCCGCGTCCTCCGGCGCGCCGCCGCGCTCGCCTCCGTGACGGTCGGCCGGCGGACGATCGCGGTGTTGCGAGGATTCTTTCGGCACACGCCATTTCTAGCACTCACCCCACACCCGGCGTACCGCTGAGGCTGGACCCATGAACGAACCAGTCGACCTGCACGCCGTCCTGAAGACCTTCGACGACCTCTGGAGCCCGCGGATCGCGGCCCGGCTGAACGACTACGACGTCCGGGTGACGAAGGTGGCCGGCTCCTACATCTGGCACCTGCACGAGACCACCGACGAGCTGTTCCTGGTGCTCGACGGCGAGCTCGGTATCGCCCTCCGCGACCCGGACGAGCGCACCGTCACGCTCTCCCCCGGCTCGGTCTTCGTCGTGCCCCGCGGCGTCGAGCACCGCCCGTTCTCCGACGGCGGCGCGTCGATCGTCGTGATCGAGCCCGCCGGTATCCCCACCACCGGCGACCGCCATGAGCCGATCCCTGACCACATCCGGACCCACACAGGGATCCCACTGACGAAGAATCCGTGACTACGCCTCCGCCAGCTCTTCGCTGCGGAACATCCGCCGATAGGTCGTAGGCGACACCCCAGCGGTTTCGCGCAGCTGCTGGCGCAGGTTCGTCCCCGTGCCCAGCCCGGCGCGGTCGGCGATCTGGTCGACGGTCAGCTCCGTGTCCTCCAGCAACTGGCGGGCATAGTCGAGCCGCTGCATCGCCAGCCAGCTCCCGGGGCTCACCCCGGTCTCGGCGCGAAATCGCCGGGTGAAGGTCCGGACACTCATCCGCGCGTGCTCGGCAAGCTCGACGAGGCTGAGCGGCCGGCCGAGCTGCTCGACCGCCCACGCGCGGGTGCCCGCCGTACCGCCGTCTCGTGCGGGCGGGATCGGGCGGCGGACGTACTGCGCCTGGCCGCCGTCCCGTCGAGGCGGTACGACGCAAGCGCGGGCCACCGAACTGGCGACGGCGCTCCCGTGGTCACGGCGTACGACGTGGAGACACAAGTCGATCCCCGCGGCCGCGCCGGCGGAGGTCAGCACGTCGCCGTCGTCGATGTAGAGCACTATCGGATCGACCGCGACAGCGGGGAACAGCTGCTGGAGTTGCTCGGCCCCGGCCCAGTGCGTCGCAGCCGGCCGGCCATCGAGCAGACCGGCCGCGGCCAGCACGAACGCGCCCGTGCAGATCGCCAGCAGTCGCGTCCCTGGGCGGATCTGCTCGAGCGCACGCAGTACAGCAGGATCGAGCTGACCCGCGGAGTCGAGGATCTTCTGGAGCTGATGCGAGGGCGGGATCACGACGGAGTCGGCGGTGGCGAGCACCGAGGCGTCGTACTGGACGGTGATCGAGTAGCCGTCGACGGTCTCCACGGGAGCGCCGTCGAGCGTGCAGGTGAGCACGTCGTACAGCGGATCGTCAGCGGCGAAGGCGCCGCCGAAGATCCGCGCCGGGATGGCGAGCTCGAAGGGGACGACGCCGGGCAGCGCGAGTACGGCGACGCGGTGCGGGCGGGCCGGGCGAACAGACATGGCCCGATAGTTTCACATGATGTCCATCAGGCCAGTGGGCACGGGGGCGGCGCCGCGAAAGACTCGGGGCATGACAGCGAACGAGAAGACGATGCGGGCCGTGGTCGCCAAAGGCGCCGGCGGGCCCGAGGTCCTGCACCTGGAGGAAGTCCGGCGGCCGAGCCCCGGGGCGACCGAGATCCTGGTCCGGGTGCATGCGGCGGCGATCAACCCGACGGACTGGAAGGGCCGCGCGGAGGGCGGGCGCGGGAGCGATCCGGTGATCCTGGGGTTCGACGTGGCCGGCGTCGTCGAGGAGGTCGGCGTCGGCGTGACCTGGGTGCAGGTGGGCGACGAGGTGCTGGGGATGCCGAAGTTCCCGGTGCTGCCGGGCGCGTACGCCGAGTACGTCGTTGCCCCGTCGCGGCAGTTCGTCCGCAAGCCGGAGGCGCTGAGCTTCGAGCAGGCCGCCGGCCTGCCGCTCGCCGCACTGACCGCTTGGCAAGGCCTTGTCGAGACCGGCGGGCTGCGCTCGGGGCAGCGCGTGCTGGTGCATGCGGCCGCGGGCGGGGTGGGTCACCTGGCGGTGCAGATCGCGAAGAGCTTCGGCGCGTACGTTATCGGTACGGCGAGCGCGGCCAAGCACGAGTTCGTCCGATCGCTCGGGGCCGACGAGGTCATCGACTACCGCACCGCCGACTTCGCCGACGTACTGCGGGCGCAGCCGGTCGACCTGGTCTTCGACCCGATCTCGGGTGACACCGGTCGGCGGTCGCTCGACGTACTGAAGGACGACGGTTCGTACGTGTCCATCCTCCCGGTCGACGAGCCGACCGCACAGGAGGGCAGGCGGCGGGGGATCCGCGCCGAGTTCACGCTGGTCGAGCCCGACCGCCGCGCGCTCACCGCGATCACCGACCTCGTTGCCCAAGGCAAGCTCCGGGTCGAGATCGACTCGGTCTTCCCACTGGCCGAGGCCGCCGCGGCCCACCGCCGCGGCGAGACCAACCAGGCCACCGGCAAGATCGTCCTCAGCGTGGCCCCGGCGAACTGATCCCGGCCGCCCTCGAGCCGCGGGCGCGGTACAGGTCTCTGAGCAGCGAGATCTCGGCGCCGTGGTGGATGGTCTCGCGGTTGAGGTGCGTGATCAGCGCGAGCATCGAGTCCTCGGCGTACGGGCCGCCCTTGGGACCCAGCGGCCGGGCGAGCCCTTCCTCGTCCAGCGAGCGGATGCCGTCGTGCCACCGCGCGTACCAGTGATCCAGAAACGCCAAGCCCTCGGCAGCGGTCAGCGGAAGCTCCGCCGGCATCTGCCGAGGGTCGAACATGCCCGCGTCCGCCGGGGTCGTCCCGTCGTTGAAGAACGTGTTCGCCCGGATCGCGAAGCACCCGACCGCGATGTGCACCAGCCGCCAGGCGATCGTCGTCACCGGCGGCGGCTCCGGCGCCGGGTCCTCGATGTCGAACACCACCCGCCCGGCGCCGTCCCGCCGTACCGACCAACTCGGCTGTGCCGGCTCCCACAGGTACTCCTCGTCGCTCAACCCCTCGAGCCGAGGCCGCAGATGCACGTCCCAGTAGAACTCCAACTGCCCGATCAGTTGTTCGCCAGTTCCCATTGTCCGACCCTAGATCCGACCGCCGACAGAACTACTCCCCCGTCATACACAGACAGAACGGATGCCCCGCCGGATCGGCGTACACGGGACAGCTCCCACCCTGCGGCGGCACCTTCACCGCTCCCAGCCGCAGAGCGAGCCGCTCCCGCTCCTCCCGGTCGTCGAAGAAGACGTCAAGATGCAGCTGCGCCGGAAACTCCGGATCCGGCCACCGTGGCGGCTGGTAGTCCTCCACTCGCTGCAGCGCGATCATCGGCGGCCGCCGGTCCGGCCGGGCGATCACGATCCGGTCCGCCGTCTCCTCGACCCGCTCCGGCATCCCCAGCAGGCCGGACCAGAAATCCGCCAGCACCAAGGGATCCGGGCAGTCGATCACCACCCGCGCCAACTCCCGGGCCTCACCGGGATAGAGACAGAACGGATGTCCCGCCGGATCCGCGTACACCCGGAAGTCCCCTGAGTCCCGCAGCTTCGTCGCGCCGGCAGCCAGTACGTCGGCCTCAGCAGCCTCCAGGTCGGGAACGGCAACGTCGAGATGCAACTGCTGCGGGTACGCCGGATCAGGCCACCGCGGCGCAGCACCGAACCCGTCACCGAAGCTGAGCGGCGCCTCGACCAGCCGCTCCCAGAACGCCCGAAGCTCGTCCTGCTGCTCGCCGGAACACCCGATGCAGATCCCGAACCTCCAGTCCCGGAGCTCCGCGGCGACATCCAGCCCGACGAGCCCCTCCGCGTCCAGCAGCACGGTCACGAAGGCCTCGCCACCGTCACCTTCGAGCCGAAAGCGAGCCATCTCGTCGTGCACCTTCCACCCCGCGACCAGGCGGCGACCGGACCCGGCCGCCGCCTGCAGACGCGCGGCCCAGACGTCCCGCATCCACGGCCCCGGCTCCCAGCCCGCAAGCCGCGACGACCGAGCCGCGGCAACGCCCTCGACGTCGTCCCGTTCCAGCGCCTCGACCACAAGCCGCGCCCGCTCCACCAGATCAGCCGAGTTGTCCACCATGCCGAACAACTCAACCAGCCCTACCGCTCGTCCACCAGGTCGTAGCGCTCGACCTGCGCGTCCCGTACGACGGCGAACGCGGCCTGGGCCTCAGGGAGGGCGGGGGCCGTGGCCGCGACCCGGTCGAGGGTCTCGCCGGAGTCCCAGCGCCACACGTCCAGCCAGGTTTCCTCGTCGACGCGGGCCAGTTTGGTGTCGGTCAGTCCGTCGGTCGTCCGCCGGACCGCCTCGATCAGGGCGGCCCGGCGGACCAGCATCTCGTCCGCCCGGGCGGCGTCCACGGTCAGCCGAGTCAGTCGCAGAACACTCATCGCAAACTCCTTGTAGTTGAACTCTAGTAATTAACTCTAGAGATAGACTACAAACATGAGCCAGGTCAAGAAGGTCGACGGCAGAACCGAGAAGTCGCGGATCACCCGCGCCAAGGTGCTGGACGCGGCCGCCGAACTGTTCGTCCGGGACGGGTACGGCGCGACCGCCCTGCAGGACATCGCTCAGGCCGCCGGCGTCGCCGTCCAGACCATCTACTACGGCTTCGGCAACAAGCAGACCGTGCTGAAGCAGGTGGTCGACCGCTCGATCGCCGGCGACGACGAACCGGTCGCGACGATGGACCGGCCGTGGTTCCGAGAGGCGCAAGCGAGCACGACGGCCGACCAGCACCTCCGAGCCCACGTCGTCGGCACCACGGAGGTGCTCAGCAGGGTCGCCCCGATCATGAAGATGCTCGAAGCGGCAGCCGCTTCGGACGCCGCCGTCGCCGATCTCTGGCCGAACGCAGACCCCCGCCTCATCGTCCAGAACGAGACAGCGCGAAGCCTGCTCACCAAGCCCGGCGCCCAGAAGAGCGTCACCACCGGGCACGCCGCCGACATCCTGTACGCCGTACTCAGCACCGAGCTCTACCTCCTCCTCGTCACCACCCGCGGCTGGACGAGCGAGCAGTTCGCCGACTGGGCCTACGACGTCCTCAGGCCGCAGCTCTGCACGTAGCAGACGGCCGGCCGTCGACGGGCCGGGGGTGGTGTTCGACCGCGGACCGTTGACGTGACAGATTGCGACGGTCCCGTCACGCATGGAGGATGTATGAAGTTCCGTACCCTGGCCACGCTCGGCCTCGGTATCAGTGTTCCCGCCCTGCTCGTCGTCCCTGGCTCCGGCGCGACCGCCGCCATCGAGCCGGCGCCGGTGGTGAAGAGACCCGGCTACGTCGCCAACCGCTACCTTGACCAGAAGCCTGTCTGGAAGACCTGCGGCGATCCCGCGCTCCGCGTCAGCTGCGCGAAGATCACCGCGCCCCGCGACTGGTGGCACCAGGGCAACAAGGCGGATGACATCCAGATCGCGGTCAGCAAGGTCGCACCGGTCAAGGGCAAGCCCAGCCGCGTCGTCTTCGGCAACCCGGGCGGACCGGGCGGCGCCGGCCTCGGCATGGCGCCGTTCCTGGCCGGCCGGGCCGCGCTCGCGAAGGACCACCTGGCCGTCGGCTTCGACCCGCGTGGCACCGGCGACAGCTCCAACGTCAGCTGCCAGGGCGCGCCCGGCTACACGATGGACGCCCGCGACCGCGACCCCGCGAACCTGGACCTGATCGCCGAGGCCACCGAGCTCACCCGCCCGTACTGCGACCAGCAGTCCCGCGGCCTGCTCCCGTACGTCGACACCGCGCAGACCGTGCAGGACATGGACCTGATCCGGCACCTGCTCGGCTACGCCACGATCGACTACGTCGGCTACTCGGCCGGCACCTGGCTCGGCGCGTACTACCAGACCTTCTTCCCCGAGCACGTCGGCCGCTTCGTGCTCGACTCGAACACCGACTTCACCCGCCCGTGGATCAACACCTTCGAGGCCCAGCCGCAGGCCTTCGAGCGCCGCTTCCGCGAGGACTTCGCGCCCTGGGCGGCCAGGTACGACCGCGAGCTGAAACTCGGTAACACTCCGCGACTGGTGATCCGTACCTACGACAAGCTGCGCGCGGAGCTGAAGAAACAACCGGCGGTCGAGGAATACCTCGACGGTTCGGTCAAGATCACCTACGACCAGAACACCCTCGACAACCTCGTCGTCGGCGATATGTATACAAAAGCGGACTTCTTCAGCCTCGCCACCGATCTCGCCTTTCTCCGCGACCTGTCCAAGGCCCAGACCGCCGGCGGTCCACGGGCCGCGCAACGCAAGGTCGACGCCCTGTCGGTCGAGCGCCAGCGCCAGCTCGTCCGGCGCGCGACGAAGCCGGCCATCGGCCTCAGCCCGTTCGGCCGGCCGTTCGCGGACGACGCCCAGCAGGCGACCTTCACCGCCGTCACCTGCAACGACAGCGAGTGGCCACAGGGCCGCGAGTACGGCGACATCCTGTCCGCCCGGCTCGGCCCGCACTACCCGCTGCTCGGCTGGGGCATGAACGAGAACCCCTGTCTGTCCTGGGATCGCCCGCGGCGCACGCTGCCGACCCCCACCGGCGCCGGGCTGCCGACGACGCTGATGGTCCAGTCGGTGCACGACCCCGCGACCAACCTGTCGCTGGCCCAGTCCGCCCATCGCCGGTACGCCGGTTCGCGGCTGATCACGATCGCCCGCGAAGGCGACCACGGCATCTACGGCGGCGTGAACAAGTGCGCCGACCAGCTGGTCGACGCGTTCCTCAGCTCCGGCCGCGCGCCGGCCAAGGACACCACCTGCCAGGGCGAGGGGTTGCCCGGACCGACGATGACTCCCCCGGAAGGCGCGGAAGGAACACCACTGCACCGGATCGCGGGAATGACCCGCGACCTTTCCGGCTATCTGCACGAATAACGCCACTCGCCCCGGCAAATCACCGCAATTTCCGGCACGGACCGCCAGCTTTCCGTCACAATCCGCGAAATCCGGACCGGGCTTTCGTTGTCAGAACCGCTTTGTCAGGGCGATGTCAGGGTTGCGTCCCTGTGCGACGCAGCGTGACCGCGACAACCTTGAGTCAACGCGGGAAACCCGAAGGCCGACCGGGAGGGCTCGACCGGAGGGGGACACCGCCGACGTGGCTTCGGCCGGCTGTGAGGGTGGGGGGACTGCCTGGGGGGTCAGACAGAGAACCACAGCCGGCCGGGCTTCGTACGTGCGGCGTCCGTCCCGTGTTGCGAGTCCCTCGCGGGGTACCTTCGATCCCCCAGGTCGTGGTGCCTCGCGAGGCCAGGTGTCGGAGACGGCGGGGCGGTCGTCTCCGATCCACCGGCCCGGGTGGTGCGCCCTGGTGGACGCACCAGCCGGGATCCGGCTGTCACACCTCAGCGCTGCCGGTCCAGGTACTGCGCCTGGTAGAGCGACCGCGGGAACAACCCCGGCCGGTTCGCTCCCTCGATGTATCCGGCGGGCTGCTCGAACGGCCCGTCCCCGGTGATCACACCCCGGCACCCGATCGCGTAGTTCTGCGCCGTCGGCGGTTTCTGTACGACGAGTTGCGCGGCCCCGGTATCGCAGTTCCAGCCCACCGAGTGCGACGTCGCCCATCCGTGACCGGTCCCGTAGTCGCCGCGGTTGTAGATCCCGAGCACCAGGTCGACCTTCGGCTCGCGGTCGACGAAGTTGTCCCACAGCAGCCCCTGGCTCCACCGCCGGTGCCCCTCGCTCGACGCGAGCGCACCGACCGACGTACCGCGCAGGAACACGATCCCCGACGCGCTGCTCGCGCCGTTCGAGATGAACGCGTGCCGCGCCTTCGTCGCGTGACAGTCCACGAACAGCACCTGCTGCGAGAACGCCTCGCAGTTGAAGTTGTAGCGCAGCCCGCCGGTCACGACCGACGCCGGATCGAGCGCGCTGCAGTCCCGCACGGTCACCCGCGTCGCCTCGGTGGTCTCGACGCCGGCCTTCGCGAAGTGCAGGAACGTGCTGTCCCGCACCCAGGCGTCCTCGACCTGCCGGACCTTGACCGCGACCCACGCGTGCGCCTCGTCGACATCCGGATCACCCGCGAACTGGATGTCGATCCGCAGCTTCTCCACGCCGACCTCGGTCACCAGCCCGGCCCGGTCCCAGACGTACAGGTACGACTGCGCGCGATCGCGCCGCAGGTGCTCGAACACCGGCACGTCGACAGTGACCGTGGTCCCGCGGATCCCGGTGATCCGGCGGTTGTAGGTGATCGGCTGGCTGTCGACGGTCCAGCCCGCGTCGGTCGCCGTCCCGCCGTGGTCGACCGCGGCCAGCCAGGCCTCGGTGCACGGATGGATCATGACGATGTTGTCGCCGCGCCGCAGCCCGCTCGCGTCGGCGACCTCGAACGAGCGCGCCCCGACCTTCACCCAGTCCGAGGTGATGTCGGTCCGCGTCCCGGGCACCTCACCGCGCCAACCACCCGCCGGTCCTCCACCACCCAGTACGACGACGTCGCGCGCCACCGGCGTGTTGCCGGTCGCCTGGATGATCGTGTCCCGGCGCGGGTCGGCGCCGTCACCAGAACCGCGCAGCACCACCCCGGACCGGTTCACCCGGAGCGTGCCGGCCACCGGATAATTGCCTGGAGCAAGCAGTACGGCGCCGCGGCGCGCGAGCGGCAGGGCGCCGACCTCGTCCAGGGCAGCCTGGAGGTGGGCGGTGTTGTCACCCTCGACCGGTCGCACGGTCTTGACGGTCCGGACGTGCGGGATCGGGCGGTCGCCGTGGTGGTAGCCGGCATGGCTGAAGTCGGGGATGCGGTTGCCTTCGCCGTCCTCGCGGTAGACCAGGCGGTAGCGCGCGTCGTACCGGACCAGGTCGGACTGCCAGAGGCCGGTCGCCTCGGCGCTGCGGGTTCCCAGCGCCACTCCCCCGACGATGGCGCCTCCGGCGCCGAGCACGCTGCGCCGGCTGAACTGTCTCGTCATCGAACACCTTCCTGATGGGCGGATCAGGAGGCACAGTCTGAGGTCATCCACAGAAGCTTGGCAAGCGTTTGCCGAGTCGCTGGAACAAAATCCCGTCGGGTGGAACTACTTGAGAGAAACTGGCGAGGTGCGGATCGACGACAGGCTAGAGCCGGGTCGAGCGGTCCGGGGCTGCTGATGGGCCTGGGTAGCCGTCGGCGACCGCCGACAGCGGGGTCGCCCGGCCCGCGGCCCAGGCCGCGCGGAACGCTCGCCGGTCGAGCGTCTCCTCGATCGCGCGCCGGGTGGCCGCGCGGTCGGCCTTCTCGATCTCCGGGATCGGCGCTCCGATCACCTCACGGATCCCGTCGGCCGCGCCGAGCAGGAACGCGGCGTACTCCGTGCGCTTCCGCTCCTGCGCGACTGTTGCCAGCTCCTCCAGCACACTCGCCGACCGCCAGCGGTCCCCCAGGTCGCGATGCTCGGCCAGGCTCTCGTCGAGCAGATGAACCGCCCGCTCGGTCAGGCCGCGCCGCCGTTCCACGATGCCGAGCTGGTTGAGCGACCAGGCGACGCCCTCGCGATAGCCGAGTCGTTGCGACAGCGCCAGGCTCTCCTGCAGCAGTTCCTCGGCCTCGACCAGCTTGCCGCCGTACTGCGCGATCGTGCCGAGGCTGATCAGCGACCAGGCCAGCCCTTCGCCGTCGCCGACCGTCCGGAAGCTGTCCCGCGCCCGCTTGCAGCGCCGGGCCGCGATCTCGAGGTCGCCGCGCAGCCAGGCGACGAAGCCGAGCTGGTTGTGCGCCCACGCCATCCCGGCACGATCGCCGAGACTCTCGAACAGGTCGTAGCTCTGGCAGTGCAGGTTCTCGGCGGTCAGGTAGTCGCCCCGCTCGCGCGCGACCCCGCCGAGCCGCTGCATCACCAGCGCCGTACCGGCGGTGTCGTCGAGCTTCTTGTACTGCGCGAGCGACGACTCCAGGCGCGCGGTCGCGACGTCGTACTCGCACTGGAGGAAGGCCAGCATGCCCGCGCCGAGCTCTGCTTTCGCCTTCGCGGCCTGCAGCTCGGGCTCGCCGTCGACCAGGGCGAGCGCGCGTTCCAGCCAGCCGCCGCCTTCGGCGTAGTGACCGCGCAGGTAGCAGAACAGCCAGAGCCCGCCGGCCAGCCGGATCGCCTCGGCGCTCGACTCCGTCCGCAGCGACCAGCTCATCGCGGCGCGCAGGTTGTCCAGCTCGCCTTCGAGACGGTCGAGCCAGGCGCCCTGGTTCGCGCCGCGCAGGTTGGTCTCGGCCTCCTCGGCCAGGCTGAGGTAGAACGTCGCGTGGTTGCGCGCGACCTCCTCGGCCCGCCCGCTCGCCGCGAGCCGGTCGGCGGCGTACTCGCGGATCACCGCGAGCATGTCGTACCGCCCGATCCCGCCGTCGCGGCTGACCCGGATCAGCGACTTGTCGACCAGGCGACTGATCAGGTCGAGCGTCTCGGCGCGCTCCCGCGGACCGGGCGTCGTCGTACCGGTCAGAACGGCGGCGGCCGCGTTGAGCGTCCAGCCGCCGACGAAGACCGACAGCTCGGCGAACAGTTCGCGCTCCGGCGCGGTCAGCAGCTCGTAGCTCCAGCCGATCGCACCCTCCAGCGACTGCTGCCGCGGTCCCGCCGTACTGGCACCGCCGGCCAGGATGCCGAACGACGTCTCCAGCTCGGTCGCCAGCTCCTCGACGGTCAGCACGTTGGTCCGGGCCGCGGCCAGCTCGATCGCGAGCGGCATGCCCTCCAGCCGGCGGACCACCCTCGCCACCTGCTCGATCTGCTCCCGCGGTGCGTTGCCGCGGGCCGTGGCCCGGTCGACGAACAACCGGACGGCCGGCGACGCGTCGGGCTGCTGCTCCAGCTCCGGCAGGGCCAGCGGCGGTACGACGTACACGCTCTCGCCGGGAACCCGGAGCAGCTCGCGACTGGTCGCGAGGATCGACAGGTTCGGGCAGGACTCCAGCAGGACGCCGCAGACCTGCGCCGCGTCGGCGACGACGTGCTCGCAGTTGTCCAGGACGAGCAGGATCTTGCGCCGCCCGACCAGCTCGGCGATCTCGTCGACCAGGCGCGCGCCGTCGAGCGGGTGCAGCCCGGTCGCGGTCGCGACGGTCGGGGCGACCGCGGCCGGATCGGCGATCGGCGCCAGCGGCACCCAGCACACGCCGTCCTCGAACTTGTGCCCGATCCCACCGGCCAGCGCGAGCGCGAGCTGGGTCTTGCCGACACCGCCCGGCCCACTCAGCGTGAGCAGCCGGGTCACCCGCTCGCCTACCAGACGGCCGGTCTCGGTCAGCTCGGTGGAACGGCCGATCAGCTGGTTCGCCGGGACCGGCGGGGGCCGCAGCGTCGAGCGCGGGCTGTCGCCGTCGCGTCGGGCCGCCGCTGCGAGCTGGGCCCGATCGGGCGCGCCGAGCTGGAGAGCGTCCCCGAGCAACCTCAGCGTGTGCGGCCTGGGCGCCCGGCGACGACCTCTTTCGAGGGCCGCGATCGCGTCGACACTCACCCCCGCGAGCTCCGCCAGCCCCTCCTGCGACAGCCCGGCCTCTCGCCGGTGCCGGCGCAACAGATCACCGAAACCCGTGGTGCGAACGTCGTCCGAGCCGCGGCGAGACCCGTCAGACGGCACAGGACGGCTCCACCCAGTCTCCGACCCGTACGCGGCGGTTACCGCGCACCCCCTGAAAATAGCCGCATCGCGGGTGGGTTGTCGCCCACTACAGCCAGTTCCCAGCCAACTCCCAGGTACCAGCCAGTTCAAACACCTGCTTGTTCTGTGCTTTTGGCCTCGCCTCCGGCTCGGCGGGTGCTCCGGTCACGTGTGGTCATAATGAGCGATGGCCGTGCGCATGGCGGCGCGGGCTCTGCGGCGGTCTCCCGCCGCGTCGTACGCCGTCGACAGCCGGAACCACGTGCGCCAATCGGCCGGTGCGGCCTCGACCTCGGACTGGTACTGCGCGAACGCGGCGTCCGCGGCCGAGCGCTCGATCCGGCCGGACGGGCGGCGCGGGAGGTCGTCGACCGGGAGGCCGCCTTCGAGGTCGAGCTCCTGGGCCAGCGCCTCCGTACGACGACCGAACTGCAGCTCCCGCCAGACCAGGTACAGCCCGACCAGCGGGATCACCAGCACGGCGATCCCCAGGCCGACCGCGATGGGGTCGCCGGTGCCGATCAGCAGCACGCCGCGCCAGCCGAGCAGCACGGCGTACGCGACGAAGACGACCGCGATCACGACCACGACCCGCTTGGCGGTCATCGGGCGACCGCTCCGCCGGCCGAGGCGCCAGGCCCCACCGTCCAACGAGGTGTTGTCATCACCCGACGACTCAGTCGAGCTCGAGGAAGTGCTCGAGGCCGATCGTCAGCCCCGGGGTGTCGACGATCCGCCGGACGCCGAGCAGCACGCCGGCCATGAACGACTCCCGGTGGATCGAGTCGTGCCGGATCGTCAGGTTCTCGCCGACGTTCCCGAGCAGGACCTCCTGGTGCGCGACCAGGCCGCGCAGCCGGATCCCGTGCACGTGGATCCCCTCGACCTCGGCGCCGCGGGCGCCGTCGAGCCCGGTCGTGGTGGCGTCCGGGATCGCGCCGGACCCGGCCTCGCGGCGGGCCGCGGCGATCAGTTCCGCCGTACGGCGGGCGGTGCCCGACGGCGCGTCGACCTTGTCCGGGTGGTGCAGCTCGACGATCTCGACCGACTCGTAGTACTTGGCCGCCTGCGCGGCGAACTGCATCATCAGCACCGCGCCGATCGAGAAGTTCGCGGCGATCAGCACGCCGGTCCCGGGGCTCTTCTCCAGCTGCCCGCGCAGCGTCGCCAGCCGCTCCTCGTCGAACCCGGTCGTCCCGACCACCGCGTTGATGCCGTTGGCGATGCACCAGGCCAGGTTGTCCATCACGACCTCGGGCCGGGTGAAGTCGACGACCACCTGAGCACCGGCCTTCGCCAGCTCCTCCAGCTCGTCCCCCTGATCAAGCCGGGCCACCAGCTCCAGCCCGTCCGCGCCCTCGACCGCCAGACACGTCTCGGCGCCCATCTTGCCCTTGGCCCCCAAAACCCCGACCTTGATCATCCGCACCCTTTCCACACCAGTCGTCCGGCCAAGGATCTCATTGGCCGTCGCGCGTCAGTTCAGCGACTTGGCGTAACACAGAGCCGTGGGCTCGTGGACGTACTTCCCGTACGCCGGGGCCGGCCGGTAGTTCAGCGACTCGTACAAGCGGATCGCCTCGGGCTGACGGCTCCCGGTGGCGAGCCGGAGCGAGCTCGCGCCGCGGTGCCGGGCCAGGGCCTCGGCCGAGCCGAGCAGCCAGCGGGCGATGCCCTGGCCGCGCTGGTCGGGGCGGACGTACATGCGTTTGATCTCGCCGACCCCGGCGACCACCGGCAGCAGACCGATGCAGCCGACCGCGTCACCCTTGTGGTCGGCAACCAAGAAGGACGTGGCGGGATCGACCGGGTGCGACGTACTCGCCGGGTAGCGGGTGAAGAGCTCCTTCAGCGCCAGGTCGAGCAGCAGCACCAGCCCCAGGTCGTCCCGCGGTCGCGGCTCGATCAGCACTCGCACGCGGTCAGGATGCCACGCCCGCGGCGAAACTCGCCTGCGCTTTTTCGGCGAAGTGGCACGCCACGTGCTGACTCGACTCGATCACCCGCAACTCCGGTACGTCGACCGAGCACTTCGCCTCGGCCTGCAGGCACCGCGTGTGGAACCGGCACCCGGACGGCGGCGACACCGGCGACGGCGGGTCGCCGGCGAGCACGATCCGCCGGCGTCCACCGGCCCGGGCCAGACCGGGCTCGGCCGACAGAAGCGCTTGTGTGTAAGGGTGCGCCGGTACGTCGTACACCTCGTGGTGCTGCCCCAGCTCGGCGACCTTGCCGAGGTACATCACGGCCACCCGGTCGGACACGTGCCGGACCACCGACAGGTCGTGCGCCACGAAGATGATGCTCAGCCCGAGCTCACGCTGCAGCCGCATCAGCAGGTTGACCACTTGCGCCTGGACGGAAAGGTCGAGCGCCGACACGGGTTCGTCGCAGAGCAGTACGTCGGGGTTGAGCGCGATCGCGCGCGCGATCCCGATCCGTTGCCGCTGGCCCCCGGAGAACTGGTGCGGGAACTTCGTCTCGTCCTCGGCCCGCAGACCGACCAGCTCCAGCAGTTCGCGGACCCGTTTGCGGATGTCCAGGCCCTTGGAGACGTCAGGGTGGACCTCAAGCGGCTCGGCGACGATCTCGCCGACGCGCATCCGCGGGTTCAGGCTCGAGTACGGGTCCTGGAAGACGACCTGGACGTTGCGTCGCCAGCGCCGCAGCGCGCGGCCCTTCAGCCCGGCGACGTCGACTCCGTCGTACCGGAGTTCACCCTCGGTCGGTTTCTCCAGGGCGGCCAGCAGCCGGACCAGCGTCGACTTGCCGCAGCCGGACTCGCCGACGATGCCGAGCGACTCGCCCTTGCGCAGTACGAGATCCACACCGTCGACCGCCCGGACCAGCGTCTTGGTCCCGAAGGACAACGCCGGACTGATGTCGTAGTGCTTCACCAGATTCGTTGCTACGAGCAACTCGTCGCTCATCCGACGGCCTCCTTCAACACAGTACGGCGGATGCAGGCCGCGTCGCGGCCGGGCGCGACGGTCAGCAGCGGTGGGACCTCGTGCGAGCACTCGTCGATCGCGATTTTGCATCGCGTCCGGAACGCGCAGCCGGACGGGATCGCGCGCAGCGACGGCGGCGTACCGGGAATCGTCGGCAACTCTTGGCCCTTGAGGTCCGCCGACGGCATCGAGCCGAGCAGTCCCTCGGTGTACGGGTGCATCGGCTGCTCGAGCGCGGCGGCCGTCGCGGCCCGCTCGACCACGTGGCCGGCGTACATCACCACGACGTTGTCGGCGACGTCCGCGACCACGCCGAGGTCGTGGGTGATCAGGACGACGCCCATGTCGCGCTCGGCCTGCAGCTCCGCGATCAGCTCCAGGATCTGCGCCTGCACGGTGACGTCGAGCGCCGTCGTCGGCTCGTCCGCGATCAGCACGTCGGGGTCGAGCGCGAGCGCCATCGCGAGCATCACACGCTGCCGCATGCCGCCGGAGAACTCGTGCGGGTAGTCGTTGACCCGCTTGGCCGCGGCCGGGATCCGCACCTGGTCGAGCATCCGCGCGGCCTGCTTCATCGCGTCGCTCCTGGACATCCCGCGGTGCACCCGGTAGCACTCGGCGATCTGCCGGCCGACCGACTGCACCGGGTTGAGCGCGGACAGCGAGTCCTGGAAGACCATCGTGATCCGGTCGCCGACGATCCTGCGGCGCTCCTTCACCGACATCGCGATCAGGTCCTCACCGCGGTACTTCGCCGTACCGGACACGATCCGCCCCGGCGGCATCTCCAGGATCCCGGTCAGTGCCTGCGTCGAGACCGACTTCCCCGACCCCGACTCCCCCAGGATCGCGAGCGTCTCCCCCGCATGCACCTCCCACGACACCCCGTCGACCGCCCGCACGGTCCCCTGCGGAGTGTCGAACTCGACACTCAGATCCTCCACCTGCAACAGCACTTCGCCCGTGCTCTTCATCGCATCAACTTCGGGTCGAGGGCGTCGCGGATCGAGTCGCCGATGATCATGAACGAGATCGTCATCGTCGAGATGAACAGCGCCGGCCAGATGAACAGGTGCGGGGTGTCGCGGTAGGAGGCCGCGACACCGAACTGCGATCCCCAGGAGATCGACGGTGGCTGCAGTCCCACCCCGAGGAAGGTCAAGGCCGCCTCGAGCCCGACCATGCCGCCGATGCCGAGCGTGGTCATCGCCAGCAGCGGTGCCATGGCGTTCGGGAACACGTGCCGGCGCAGAATCCGCAGCGGTGGTACGCCGACCGAACGCGCGGCCAGCACGTACTCCCGGTTGCGCACGGAGAACACCGTCGAGCGCATCAGCCGCATGCCGCCCGGCCAGCCGATCAGCAGGATGACGCCGACGATGATCCAGATGCTCCGGTTCGGCACCGAGTTCAGGATGACGATCAGCAGCACCAGACCGGGGACAGCGAACAGCACGTCGGCGGTGCGGGAGATCAGACCGTCGATGAATCCGGGGAAGTAGCCGGCGAGCAGACCGAACGTCCCGGCCAGCAGGAAGACCCCGAGACTCGCGACGATGCTGACCAGCACCGACGGGCGCGCGCCGTAGACGACGTTGGCGAAGTAGTCGCAGCCCTGGATGTCGAACCCGAACGGATGGCCGCCGGTCCGTGGCTGGCGGCTCTTGGCCAGTTCACACAAGCGTGGGTCCACCGACGTGAACAACCGCGGGAGTGCCGCCATCGTGAAGAACACCAGCAGGATCAGGGAGCACAGTACGAACTGCGGTTTGCGCAGCAGAGCCCGTAGCAGCTCCCGGTTCGACAGGGTCCGGCCGTCACCGAGGTCCTGCGTCTCCGCACCGACGACCGCTTGCACCTCAGACATTGCGCACCCGCGGGTCGAGGATGCCGTACAGGATGTCGACGGCGAGGTTGATCACGATGTAGGAGACGAACGCCAGGGTCGACAGCAGCACCACGACACCACCTTCCTTCAGCTTGATCGCCTGGAACATGAACTGACCGAGCCCCGGCAGGTTGAAGATCGACTCGGTGATGATCGCGCCGCCGAACATGCCCGCCAGGTCGAGCCCGATGAAGGTGACGACCGGCAGCAGAGCGTTGGGCAGGATGTGCCGCCACAGCACGCGCTGCTCCCCCAGCCCCTTGGCCCGGGCGGTCTTGACGAAGTCCGCGTTGACCGTCTCGACGATCGACGTGCGCATCAGCCGCGCCAGCCCGGCGAATCCGAGCAGGCCGATCACCAGCGCCGGCAGCAGGTACGAGCGAGGGAAACCCTCCAGCACACCGGAGACCGGGAACCACTTCAGCTGCACGCCGAACAGGAACTGTGCGGCGAAGTAGGCCACCAGCCCCGGCACCGCCAGCAGAACCAGGGTGATCAGCAGCAGCGAGCGGTCGACCAGTCCGTTGCGCCGGAACCCCGCGTAGATGCCGAACAGCAGACCGAGCGTCCACTGGAAGGCGTTCGCCAGCAGCGTCAGCTTCAGGGTCACCGGGATCCGCAGCTTCAGCTGGGCGGCGATGTCGCCGCCGGCGAACGTCGTACCGAAGTTGCCGGTCAGGATGTCCTTCATCGACAGCAGGTACTGGACGATGAACGGCTGGTCGAGGTGGAACTGCGCACGCTTCGCGGCCAGAACCGCGGCCGGGATGGGTTTGTCACCGGCCAGTTCCCGCAGGGGGTCTCCGGGCATCGCGAAGACGAGCGCGAAGACCCCCAGCGTGACGATCAGACCGATCGGGACGGCCGCCAGCATGCGACGGAGTACGAACCGGATCATTGGAACGTCGAGTAGAGCGCCTGGACTCCGGTGTACTTCGACACCCGGGGCTCGATCTTGGCCGAGTGCAGGTAGGCGTTCTGCTTGGCGTACAAGGGAATCAGCGGCATGTCCTCGAGGGCGATGTCCTCGGCCTGCTGGTACAGCTTGATCGCCTTGTCCTGGTCCGGCTCGGCGTCGCCCTTGGCCAGGATCTGGTCGAGCGCGGGGTTGGTGTAGCCGGAGAAGTTCGCGTCGCCGGAGGACTTGAACATCGGCGTCAGGTAGTCCTCGATCGACGGGTAGTCGTGACCCCACCCGGAGAACCGCAGGCCGTCGAGCTTGCGGGTGTCCGCGAGTTCGGTGATCTCGGATCCCTGCTTGCCGGTGTACTTGACCTCCAGCCCGAGGTTCTGGCGCAGCATGTTGCCGATCGCCTCGGCGAAGACCTGCCCGGTGGCCGAGGTGGTGCTGTAGCTGATGTTCACCGCGCCGGAGAACCCGCCGGCCTCTTGGAGCAGGGTCTTGGCTTTGGCCGCGTCGAAATCACAGTACTTGCAGGCGTTCTCGCGGTACCCGCTGATGTCCGGCGCGATCAGGCCACTGGCCGGAGTGGCCAGGCCGACCAGGTTCGACAGCGACTTGCGGTCGATCGCCATCGAGAACGCGTGCCGCAGCTTGGGATTCTTGTACCGGGCGTCCCAGGCCGGCAGGGTCAGGTAGTTCGCCCCCGAGCTCTCCGAGGTCACCCACTGATCGGGCGCGTCGGTCTTGAACGACTGGATCTTGGTGGACGGGACGTCGACGAAGTCGACCGTGCCGGCCAGGAACTCGTTGTACGCCGTGTCGGCGTTCGAGATGAAGCGGTAGGTGAGCGCGTCGGCCTCGGGGGCGTTCGGGCCCTTGTAGCCGTCCCACTTGACCAGCTTGATGTCGTCGCCGGGGTTCCAGGTGCCGTCCAGCTTGAACGGGCCGTTGCCGATCGGCTTGCGCTTGTACGCGTCGGGGTCCTTGCGGACCTCCTCCGGCAGCGGCGCCAGGCCGAGGTACTGCAGGGTCAGGCCGAACTGGGAGAACGGCACCTTGAGCTTCACCGAGAAGGTCAGGTCGTCGAGCTGCTTCAGGCCGCTGAGCGCCTTGACCGAGGTCGGCTTCGGCGTGGCGCCGTCCGGCGTCGGCGGGTTCAGCGCCTCGTAGCCCTCGACCTTGGAGAAGAACCCGTTGTTCTTCCACGCGGTCGAGCCCTGGGCGGTCAGGTTCCAGCTGTCGACGTAGTCCTTGGCGGTCAGCTTCTGGCCGTTCTGGAACGTGTTGCCCGGCTTCAGCTTGATCGTCCAGGTCTGGCTGGTCTTGTCCGGTGTGACCGAGTCGGCCAGCACGTTGACCGTCTTGCCCGTGCCCGGATCGGTCGCCACCAGTGGCGCGAACATCGCCTGCGCGATCTGGATCCCGGGGCTGCCGTTCTCGTTCAGCGGGTTGATGTACTCCAGCGGGTCGGCGGCGATCGCGATCACCGCACTCTTCGCGCCACCTCCCGCGCCGCCGTCCCCACTGCCGCTGTTGCCGTCACCGCAGGCGCCGAGCACCAGGGCGAGCCCCAGCGTGACCCCCACAACACCAGTCGTACGTCGCACGGTCGAACCAACTTCCTCGGCGGAGGGCCGCTAGGGCGGGCGGAATGTGGTCGCCATGTTGGCTGGTCGTTACTGCGCATGTCAACGTTGTCAGCAACAAAAACGGCTGACGTAACAAGGAAGTTACTCGGAGACACGGTCAGTGAAGACCTCAGAGCACCCGGCCACTTCACAGGCCTCCGCCTCGACCATAGCCCGCCCACCGACCCGAAGTCATCAGATGACAGCTCACTTTTTCATCTGGTCCCGAAACATCTCCGCGAACCGTCCGCCGTCCGCTGCGAGCAGTTCGTCGTACCGGCCCTCCTGGACCACGACGCCCTCGTCGAGCACGTAGATCCGGTCCAGCTCCCGCAGCGTCCAGGCCCGGTGCGACACCACGACGGTGATCCGCTCGTGCCGGGTCCGGCGCAGTTCGGAGAAGATCTCCCGCTCCGCCTCGGCGTCGATCGCCGAGGTCGGTTCGTCGAGGATCCAGACGCCGGCGCCGCGCAGGTAGATCCGGGCCAGCGCGAGGCGCTGCCACTGGCCGCCGGAGACTCCCGTTCCGCCCCACTGCTGACCGAGCTGGGTGCCGAGGCCGTCCGGCATCCGTCCGGTGAAGGTCTGCGCCTCGGCCGACTCCAGCGCACGTCGTACGGCGTCGTCGGTGACCGGGCCCGGCGCACCGAGCGCGACGATGTCCCGCAGGCCGAACTCGAACTTGCCGAACTCCTGCACCAGCAGGCCGAAGTGGCCGAGCCGCTCCGGCTCGGTCAGGGCGGCGGCGTCGCGGCCGTCGAGCAGCACGCGGCCGGTGGACGGCGTCAGCATCCCGACGAGCGTGTTGACCGCGGTCGTCTTCCCGGCGCCGTTGACGCCGACCAGCGCGATCATCTCGCCGCGCTCCGCCCGGATCGAGACGTCGCGCAGCGCCGGCCGATCGGCGCCGGGATAGGTGAAGCTCACGCTGTCGAGCTCGAGCGATCCGACGTCGCGGACCACGAGCTGCGGTGCGGCCGGCGGGACCGAGGCGACGAACCGCCGGTAGATCCGCGCCTGCGGGGACGCCGTGATGATCGTGCCGAACGCGTACCCACACAGGCGGATCGCGTTCAGGCCGGAGATCGTGCCGGCCACCGCGGCCGCGGTGCCGGCTCCTGATGCTCCACCCCGCACGAGTGCGACCAGCGCTCCGCCGAAGAGCGCAGCGGTCGCCAGAGCCGCCGCGAACTCCCACAGCATCGCCGAGCCGATCATCCGGTCCAGAACCTTGGTCGCCTCGGTCCGTCGCCCGGCGATCAACTCCGCGACTTTCCCGCCCGTGCCCAGCACCGCCAGTTCGGTCCCTGGGCGTTGCTGGACGAGTTGCTCGGTCGCGTACGCCGCCCGCCGGTCGGCAGTGGCGACCAGCGGCCACCCGCGGGCCTCCATCCGTGAGATACCGGTGAACGCGAGCACGGTCGGCACCAGCGCGGCGAGAACCAGAAGACCGGACACCGGGTTGATCTCCCACACCACGGCGCACAGCACCACCGAGGTCACACCGGCCCCGAGCACCTGCAAGGTCCTGCCCGCCACCACGTCCATCACGGCGGTGGCCGCCTGGCTGGCTTCCAGGTCCGTCGTCACATCGGCCCGGGCCAACCGGCTCGGCGCCAGCCGAGCGGCTGCGTGCGCGAGATCCACGCGGTACCGCAGCCGGAGCCGCAGAGCCATGCGCTGTGTCGCCGCCAGCCCGATTTGCCCGAGCGGGTACATCGCGCCGACCACCGCCGTCAGGCCCAGCAACGGCCCCCACGACGGCTGGCCGGCCGACAGACTGTCGACCAGTCGCTCGAGGAACACCACCTGCGCCGCGGGCAGCGCGGCCTGCGCGAGCAGCAGCGCCGCCGACACGGCCAGCCAGCCGCGCGCCCAGCGGGCGGCGTCCTCGAGTGATTCAGCAGCAGTACGAGCAGAGTCCCGGAGGGCTTCACGGGTCGACAGTCCGGACATGCAGGTCCTCTTTCATCGCAGGCCGAAGTCCCAGCCGGCTCAGCCGGCGGGACACGAAGGCCGCTAAGTGCGATGTGATTCTGTTCAGCGAATCCAGAGGCAGATAACGAGTGACGTATCGCTGGGAGCGACGATACGCCACTCAGAGGTCGAACTGGTGGGTGTCCTCGTCGAACGGGCCCATCACGGTGAGGGCCGGCGTCCCGGCGTACAGCTCGGTGGCGAGCTGGTGGACGTCGTCCAGGGTGACCGCGTCGATGCGGTCGAGGATCTCGTCGACGGTCGGCAGTTCGCCGTACACGAGCTCGGCCTTGGCGATCCGGGTCATCTTGGCCCCGGTGTCCTCCATGCCCATCACGACCGAGCCACGCATCTGGCCCTTGCCGCGGAGCAGCTCGTCGGGCGTGATGCCCCCGGCCGCGAGCGTGCTCAGCTCGGACCGGACGACCTCCAGCACCTCCGGCGCCTTCTTCGGCAGGCAGCCCGCGTAGACCCCGACCATGCCGGTGTCCGCGTACGCCGAACCGAAGGTGAACACCGAGTAGGCCAGGCCGCGCTTCTCGCGGACCTCCTGGAACAACCGCGACGACATCCCGCCGCCGACGATCCCGTGCAGTACGCCGGCGACGTACCGCCGCTCGTCGTTGCGCACGAGCCCCGGCATGCCGAGCACCAGGTGCGCCTGCTCGACGTCGCGGTGGTGGACCTGCACTCCCCCGTACGTCGGGAGGCGGCGCCCCGATCCCTTGCGCACCGGTGCGGGCTCGGCCTCGCCGGTCGCCCAGTGCCGCTCGAACGCCTTGCGGACCAGGCGAACGACGTCGGCGTGCTCCACGTTGCCGGCCACCGAGACGACGATGTTCTCCGGGCGGTAGCGGCGCCGGTACCAGCCGATCACCTGACGGCGGGTCAGCCCGGCGACCGACTCCGGCGTACCGGTGATGGAGCGGCCGAGCGGCGTCGGGCCCCACAGCTGCTCGGCGAACAGGTCGTGGATGTGGTCGGAGGTCTCGTCGGCGTGCATCGCGATCTCTTCGTCGATCACGTCCCGCTCGGACTCGACGTCGGCCGGCGTCAGCGTCGCCGAGGTGATCATGTCGCAGATCACGTCGACGGCCAGCGGGAGGTCGGAGTCCAGCACCCGCGCGTAGTAGCAGGTGTACTCCTTGCCGGTGAAGGCGTTCATCTCCCCACCGACGGCGTCCAGCGACGCGGAGATCTCCAGCGCGTCACGGCGCTCGGTGCCCTTGAACAGCAGGTGCTCGAGGAAGTGCGTGGCGCCGGACAGCTGCACCGGTTCGTCGCGCGAACCGACCCCGACCCACACGCCGAAGGTGACCGAGCGGAAGCCCGGTACGGACTGGGAGAGCACGCGGAGCCCGGAGGGCAGGACGGTCCGTTTGACGGGACCGCCCTGCTCCGGGCTCAGCAACGTGCTGGTGGTAGCTCGACTCACTCGGCGGCAGCGACCTCTGCGTCGTCGGCCTTCTCGTCAGCCTTGTCGCCCTCTTCGCCCTCGATGACGGGGATCAGCGACAGCTTGCCCCGGTCGTCGATCTCGGCGATCTCGACCTGCAGCTTCTGGCCGACGGACAGCAGGTCCTCGACCGCCTCGACGCGCTTGCCACCGGCCAGCGGGCGCAGCTTCGAGATGTGCAGCAGACCGTCCTTGCCCGGCAGCAGGCTGATGAACGCCCCGAAGTTGGTCGTCTTCACGACCGTGCCCAGGTAGCGCTCGCCCTTCTCCGGCATGGTCGGGTTGGCGATCGCGTTGATCATCGCGCGCGCCGCGTCGGCCGAGGGGCCGTCCGTCGCACCGATGTACACCGTGCCGTCGTCCTCGATGGAGATGTCGGCACCGGTCTCGTCGGTGATCTGGTTGATCATCTTGCCCTTCGGGCCGATGACCTCCCCGATCTTGTCGACAGGGACCTTCACCGAGATGACCCGCGGCGCGAACTCGCTCATCTCACCCGGCGCGTCGATGGCCTTCGACATCACGTCCAGGATGGTCAGGCGGGCTTCCTTGGCCTGGGTCAGCGCACCGGCCAGGACGCTGGCCGGGATGCCGTCCAGCTTGGTGTCCAGCTGCAGGGCGGTGACGAAGTCCTTCGTGCCGGCGACCTTGAAGTCCATGTCGCCGAACGCGTCCTCCGCGCCCAGGATGTCGGTCAGCGCGACGTACTCGGTCTCGCCGTTGACCTCACCGGAGATGAGGCCCATCGCGATGCCCGCGACCGGCGCCTTCAGCGGCACACCGGCCGACAGCAGCGACAGCGTCGAGGCGCAGACCGAACCCATCGAGGTGGAGCCGTTCGAGCCGAGCGCCTCGGAGACCTGGCGCAGCGCGTACGGGAAGTCCTCGCGCGACGGCAGCACCGGCACGAGGGCGCGCTCGGCGAGCGCACCGTGACCGATCTCGCGACGCTTGGGCGAACCCACCCGGCCGGTCTCACCGGTCGAGTACGGCGGGAAGTTGTAGTTGTGCATGTAGCGCTTGCGCGTCTCCGGCGACAGCGTGTCCAGCTGCTGCTCCATCCGGAGCATGTTCAGCGTGGTGACACCCATGATCTGGGTCTCGCCGCGCTCGAAGATCGCTGAGCCGTGCACCCGCGGCAGCACCTTGACCTGCGCCTTGAGCGGGCGGATGTCGGCCAGACCGCGACCGTCCATCCGGATCTTCTCGGTCAGCACGCGGTTGCGGACGAGCTTCTTGGTCAGCGAGCGGAAGGCCGCGGACAGCTCCTTCTCACGTCCCTCGAAGGACTCGGCCAGCTTGGCGACCACGGCGGCCTTGACGGCGTCGGTGGCGTCGTCGCGGTCGTGCTTGCCGGTGATCGCGAGGGCCTGGGTCAGCTCCTCGGTCGCCTCGGCCTCGACGGCGGCGAACGCGTCGTCCTGGTAGTCCGGGAAGACCGGGAACTCACCGGTCGGCTTGGACGCGGCGGCGGCCAGCGCGGCCTGCGCCTCGACCAGCGTCTTGATGAAGCCCTTCGAGGCCTCGAGGCCCTCGGCCACGATCTCCTCGGTCGGCGCCTGCTTGCCGGCGGCAACGGCGTCGAAGGTGCCCGGCGTGGACTCGGCCTCGACCATCATGATCGCGACGTCACCGGTGTCGGTGACGCGACCGGCGACCACCATGTCGAAGACGGCGTCCTCGAGCTCGGTGTGCGTCGGGAACGCGACCCACTGCTTGTCGATCAGCGCGACGCGGGTGGCGCCGATCGGGCCCGAGAACGGCAGCCCGGCGATCTGGGTGGACATCGACGCGGCGTTGATCGCCAGGACGTCGTACAGCTTGTCCGGGTTCAGCGCCAGGACGGTGATGACGACCTGGATCTCGTTACGCAGGCCGGAGACGAACGACGGCCGCAGCGGGCGGTCGATCAGCCGGCAGGTCAGGATGGCTTCCTCGGAGGGGCGACCCTCGCGACGGAAGAACGAGCCCGGGATGCGGCCGGCGGCGTACATCCGCTCCTCGACGTCCACCGTCAGCGGGAAGAAGTCGAACTGGTCCTTGGGCTTCTTGCTGGCCGTGGTGGCCGAGAGCACCATCGTGTCGCCGTCGAGGTAGGCGGCGGCCGAGCCGGCCGCCTGCTGGGCCAGACGGCCCGTCTCGAAGCGGATGGTGCGGGTGCCGAAGCTGCCGTTGTCGATCACGGCTTCGGCGTACTGTGCGCCCTCCATGGGCGCGTTGGTGGATCCCGACACGGGATACCCCTCTCTCACTCTGAGACGACGTGAGGCGCGGGCTCCGGGGGTGTGCCGGTCTTCGATCGAGGCCCGCGGGACGGTCCGTCCCGAAGGCCACTACCGAGGACCGGTCGTCGTCCCGGTACGCGGGTCGCGTCGTCTCGTTGTCGTTTTAGCTATTCAGTTTGTTCCATGCCCTTTCGAACACTTGGGCACGGATACGCGAGAAGCGGCCACCGGGGTGCGGTGGCCGCTTCTCACGACGTCATCGGCGCAGACCCAGCCGCTCGATCAGGGACCGGTAGCGGTTGATGTCCTTCTTCGCCAGGTAGTTCAGCAGCCGGCGGCGCTGACCGACCAGGAGCAGCAGGCCACGACGGCTGTGGTGGTCGTGCTTGTGCTCCTTCAGGTGCTCGGTCAGGTCGGCGATGCGGTGCGTGAGCAGCGCGACCTGGACCTCGGGGGAACCGGTGTCGCCCTCGGTCAGGGCGTACTCGCCGATGATCTTCTTCTTCGCCTCAGGATTGGCAGACGACACTATTGATCCTCTCGATGTCCGTTGCGCGGCGCACCGGGGCTTTTGTCACCCGGGCACTCTCGATCCGCGGCCGTTCAGACGGCAGCAGCCAGGGTATCAGCCTGTGGACAGGCCGCCCTAATCACCCTGGGGTGTCCCCCGTCAGCAGGCGCCGCGCCTGGTCGACGTCGGTCTTCATCTGGACCAGCAGCGCCTCGATCGTGTCGAAGCGGATCTGCGAGCCACGCAGCCGGGCCACGAAGTCCACCGCGACCCGCGAGCCGTACAGCTCCAGGTCGTCGCGGTCCAGCACGTACGACTCGACCCGGCGGTCGATCCCGTCGAACGTCGGGTTGCTGCCGACGCTGATCGCGGCCGGGAAGGCATCGCCGTACGCCGGAGCGCCGGGCGCCGGCTCGAGCACGCGCAGCCATCCGGCGTACACGCCGTCGAGCGGGATCGCGGACCCGGACTCGGCCGGGATGTTCGCGGTCGGGTAGCCGAGCTCGCGGCCGCGCTTGTCGCCCTCGACCACCGTGCCGACGACCCGCAACGGGCGGCCCAGCGCGACCGCGACCTTCTCGACGTCGCCGGCCGCGATCAGCTCCCGGACGTACGTCGACGACCAGGGCTGGCCCTCACCGCGCAGCGCGAGGCCCTCGACCTCGAACCCGGCCGCGGCCCCCGCCTCGACCAGGGTGTCGACGTGCCCGGCCGCCTTGTGGCCGAACCGGAAGTTCTCGCCGACGACGACGGCCTGGACGTGCAGGGTGCCGACCAGGACGCGGTCGATGAACTCCTGGGGCGACCAGTTCGACGTCTCCTTGTCGAACGGCAGGATGAGCACCGCGTCGGCCCCGGCGTCGCCGAGCAGCTTGGCCCGCTCCTCCGGCTCGCTGATCGTCGCGGGCGCCTTGTCGGGGCGCAGCACGGCCATCGGGTGCGGGTCGAAGGTGAGCGCGACCACCGGCAGACCACCGAGCTGCTCGGCCCGCGCGCGGGCGTGCGCCAGCACCTCCTGGTGGCCGCGGTGCACGCCGTCGAAGTTGCCGATGGTGACGACCGACGGACCGTAGTCAGGGCCCACTTCGTCCAAACCGTGCCAGACACGCATAGGCAGAAGGATTCCACGAAAGCTCCGGGCCTGTTGCACCAGGTCCCCGGTCACCCCTTGTAATCGGCCGGTGACTCAACTTACTGTGGGCCGCACTGTCACTTCCCGGAGGTCAAGTGAAGCTTTCCCGTGCAGTCGCCGTGTTCACCACGCTGGCCACCCTCGGCGCGGTGTCGGTCACCGGCCCCGCCCAGGCCACCGCGCCGGACCGGTCCCCGGTCACCCCGAAGGCGTCGTACAGCAAGTACGTCGCGCTCGGTGACTCCTACACCTCCGCACCGCTGGTGCCGCTGCCGGAGCTGCTCTCGCTGGGCTGCCTGCGCTCGACCAGCAACTACCCCAAGCTGCTCGCGGGCATGCTGCACATCTACCGCTTCACCGACGTCAGCTGCGGCGGCGCCGACACCACCCACATGACCACGCCGCAGAGCACGCCGCTGGGCGTCGCCGCGCCGCAGTTCGACGCGCTGACACCGGACACCGACCTGGTCACGCTCGGGATCGGCGGCAACGACTTCGGCGTGTTCGGCCGCATCATCGACACCTGCCCGAAGCTGCGCGACAGCGACCCCGCGGGCGCGCCCTGCAAGGAGCGCTTCACCGTCGACGGCGTCGACACCCTGAAGGCCGACATCGCCAAGACCCAGGGCCGGATCACCGAGGTCGCCAAGGCGATCAAGGTGCGCTCGCCGAAGGCGACCGTGGTCCTGATCGGGTACCCGAAGATCGCGCCGGAGAAGGGCACCTGCCCGGACATCCTGCCGTTCGCCGACGGCGACTACGGCTATCTGTACTCGATCGAGCAGGAGCTCAACAAGGCGGTCTCGAACGCCGCGAAGGCGGCCGGGGCGCAGTACCTCGACACCTTCGGGCCGTCGACCGGCCACGACGCCTGCGCCCCCGACGGCCAGGCGTGGATCCAGGGCAAGGACGTCAACCTGCTGCGGGCGTTCAACTACCACCCGCGGTTCGAGGGTCAGGCCGGCGTCGCGTCGCTGACCTACAAGAAGCTGTCCGGCGCACCGGAGACGGTGACGGCGGACGAACAGGCCAGGTTCGCGCGGCAGGCCCGCGAGCTGAGCAGCAAGGCCGCGAAGACCAGCCTGCCGGAGGCCTACCGGGCCCACGTGGACCGCCTACGGACCGGCGCGCAACGCTGACCCTTTCCAATCCGTACGGCGGACGCCGGGCCGGCCCACTTCACGCGTGGACCGGCCCGGCGCTTTTCTGGTCCCCCGTGCGGGGTACGGGGTTCGCATGAGACCTGAGGGATCGCTCCTGGCCGGCCGCGCGATCTGGCTGGTCGTCCCGCCGGCCTACTTCGGCCTGCAGTTGGCCGTCGTCGCCGCCTGGCCCGTGCCGTACGAGTTCCTGCACCACACGGTCAGCGACCTGGGCTGGACGACCTGCACCACCGAGCAGCGGCCGGGCGGAGTCCTTCGGTCGTGCTCGCCCCGCCACGCCTGGTTCAACTCCGGCGGGATCGTGCTCTACCTGCTGCTCGCGCTCGGCGCGGTCCTACTGCGCGGCCTGTCCACCCGCCCGCGCTGGTTCGTCGCGCTCTGGGCCGTGATCGCGGTCTTCGGGATCGCGACCTCGCTGGTCCCGGGGGACGTCTCGATCGAGCTCCACTCGCTGCTCGCCGTACCGCTGTTCCTGGCGACACTCGCCGTGCTGGTCCTCAGCGCGGCGACGATGCGCGGAACCTTCGCGGGCCGTGCCGCGGCCGTCACGGCGGTGATCTCGGTGATCGGGCTGGCCGGGCTGGTCCTGGCGCTCGGCGGCCGGGGGCCGGTCGGGCTGATGGAACGGCTGGCCGCGGAGACGGTCTATCTGTGGGTGTTCACCGTCGCCGTCGTCAGCCGAGGGCGGTCGTCAGCTCGGTCAGCGCCTCACCCAGTGGAAGGTCGATCCGGTGGGTCGCGAGCGGGTCTCCCCTGGTGATGCCGTGGTTGATGATCAGCACCGCCTTGCCGGCCTTCGCGGCGTACCGGACGAAGCGGAAGCCTGACATCACGGTCAGGGACGAGCCCAGGACCAGCATCGACGCGGCCTCGTCGATCAGCCGGTAGCAGCGGTCGACGCGCGGTTTCGGCACGTTCTCGCCGAAGAAGACCACGTCCGGCTTGAGCAGCGGCGACCCACAGGCGCGGCACGCCACCAGGCCGAACTCGCGGACCGTCTCCTCGGGCAGGTCGACGTCACCGTCCGGATTGATCCGCAGGGCCTCTCCCTCGAAGTCCGGGTTGGCGACGCGGAACCGGCGGTCGAGCTCCTCGCGCGGGCTGGTGTCGCCGCAGGCCAGGCAGATCACGCGATCCAGGTTCCCGTGCAGCTCGATCACGTCGCGCGCGCCGGCCGCCTGGTGCAGGCCGTCGACGTTCTGCGTGATCACGCCGCTCAGGTAGCCGCGCGCCTGCAGGGTCGCGACGGCGCGGTGGCCGTCGTTGGGGTCGGCCCGCGCGATGGTCCGCCAGCCGAGGTGGCTCCGCGCCCAGTACCGCTGCCGTCCCGCCTCGCTGCCGACGAAGTCGCCGTACGTCATCGGGGTGTGCGTCCGCAGACTCCCGGTCGCGCCCCGGTAGTCCGGGATCCCCGACTCGGTTGAGAGAGCCCTCGATGCCCAGAGTTCTCAGGGCCGCCCGCCTGCAGTGTGGGAGGGGTAGCTGTACGCGCCGTCACAGCAGGCCCGCCAACCGGTCGTTGGCCCGGGCCTGCAGCACGCTCCGGATCGTAGACGCGTACCAGGTCGCGCACCCGGTCGACGTTGGCACCTGCTCGGCGGTCAGCAACTCCGCGATCGCTGTCATCGCCCGGCCCGAGCAGTGCAGCGCCTCGATCCGCTCCTGGACCTCGACCGGGAGGCGTGACCGGCTGCCGAACCGCTTCCCGTTCGCCTTCATCGCCGCCATCGCGTCCCGGGTGCGGTCACCGATCAACCGCCGCTCCATCCGCGCGAAGCCCGCAAGGATCGTCGCGACGAACTCGCCCTGCGGTGTCGAGAGATCGAGGCCCAGGTCCAGCGCGATGATCGACCAGCCCTCACGCTGCGACCGCTCCATCAGGGTCGCGAAGTCGACCAGCGACCGGCTCACCCGGTCGACCTTGCTGGTCACCAGCACGTCCCCGCGCGCGATCTCCGACAGCAGCCGCGTCATGTCCGGCCGCTCCAGGTCCTTGCCGGACTCGCCGCCGTCCACGTACCACTCGACCTCGCCCCAGTCCCGGTACGCCGCCTCGCGGGTGATCGCGTCCCGCTGCGCTGCCAGGCCCGCGCCTGAGTCGGCCTGCTCGACCGTCGACACCCTCGTGTACGCCCGGATCATGAGTGACCGCCGCGGGGATGGTGCTGGTCGGCGCCGGACGCCCCGGAGACGGTCGAACCGGCGTCGCCGGGGATGGCGGTGTGTCCCGGCACGGGGAAGTCCAGAACGCTCGCGTTGTCTTCCAGTCCGCTGACGCCCAGCTCCGGCACCGTCAGCCCGTGATGCTCGCCGAACCACGCCGCAGCCCAGCGCCGGTGACAGGTCGAGACCCACTCCGCGACGGTGACTCCGCGCCCGGCCGGGGGACGGGTGCACCAGCACAGCAGCACCAACGGCCGCCCGGGGTACGCCGTACTGAGCTGGTCCAATCGGGTCTCGATCACCGCTGCCTGCTGGTGCAGCCTGCTCCAGTACGCGGCGCGCTGTTCATCGATCGGCCGGTCGTCCATCTTCCCGAAGATCCCGAACGGCGCGAGCGCACCGATCCACGCGATGTCGGGGTACGCCGGGTGCGGGCCGACGCTGGTCCGGACCGGCACGCCCATGCCGGGCTCGTACTCCGCGTAGGAGCAGGTCGCGAGCCTCCAACCGCCGGGGATCATCGGTTCTGCTCCGGGTCGTCGTGACGCTCCCAGGCAGTGCCGTCGTCCGGCAGCTCGATAACCGCGTCTGCGAACTCGATCCATCCGCGCCTGTCCTTGCGGACCTCGCGCGGCTCAGGCTCCGGCTCCAGCAACTGCCGGATCGCGTGCACCACGTAGTCCGCGTTGTACGGGCCCGCCATGATCTCGCGGATCGCCTGCATCAGCTCTTCGTCGCTGCGGGCCGGGGCCATCACTGGTCGCTCCCGATCCGGATGCCACGCTGTGCGGCGAGCCGACGCCCGCAGGCCATCGCGGTCTTCTCGTTCTCGTGCAGGTACCTCGTGTGCGGGCACTCCAGCAGCTCGGTGCTCTCGCTGCCGTCGGCGTTCGTCGTCAGGACCCGCACGACCGGCCTGTAGTACGGCACCGGCACCGACTCGCTGTCGACCAGCGCGTACGGCTGCGGAAGCTCCTTCGGCTCGGTCTTCGGTGCCGCTGCGGGCACCTTCGGGTTCGGCACCTGCGGGTTCGGGTTCGCCGGTGCCGCCTCGGTCGCTGCCTTGCTGGCGGTGGTCCGGGGTTTGCGTAGGCTGTTGCTCATGGTCTCGGTCCTCTCTGAAGGTCCGTGATCTAGGCCCTCGGCCGGTGCTCGAACACCGCCGGGGGCCGCTCTAATCGCCCGTATTCGGGCAATTTGTGCTACATCAAAATTCTATGTCACCGCACTTCCGCTAGCCATTGTTGGCGTCCTTTATCGCGCGGTTTCGACATGTATTTCTGACCGTTTTCCACTCACTAATTCGCGGAACGCGCAGCGACCCCGATCCCCTCGTCAGGGTCCGGGGCCGGGACAGTTAGTGGAAGGCGGGGCGGGCGCGGATGCAGGGGTCGGCACGCACGCCCCGCCGATCTAGAGGCCGTTGTCCAGCCACTCCGCGCCAGTGTCGTCGCGGTGCTCGCCGACGTGACGGCCAACGACGCAGCGGTGCCGGTTGGCCGGGTTCACCGAATCGCACGCCTGGTGCAGGATCGGCCAGCCGTGGGCGTCGCGCTCCAGCTCGGGCGAGTCTTCGTCCGGCCGCCCGACCCACTCGACGCCTGTCCGCTGCCCCGTGTCTGCTCTCATGCCTGAAGCTTGTGGCTCACCGTGCGCGAGCGGTACTACCGCCGTGGTGACTACGCTGGACAGTCACCAGTCACCACGAGAGGTCACCAGCCGTGTTCGAGTTCGGCGTGCGTGCCCGCGAGTTGCTGCACGTTCGCGGCCTGTCCCTCCGGGCTGCCGCGCGCTCTCTGTACGTCGACCACGCCTACCTGTCGCGGGTCCTGTCCGGTCGACAGAAGCCGTCAGCGGACCTTGTCGAGCGCCTGGACGAACTCCTGCGCGCGGACGGTGTGCTGCTCGCCCTGATGCCTGACCCGGAGCCAGCCGACGAGGTCGAGCGGATCTCCGGTGCTCTCGGCAACCGGTACCGCCCCGACGACGCCGTAGCCGACTGGGTGGCCCGCTGCCTGGTTGAACACCGCCTGGTCGAGGACCGGATCGGGGGCGCCGCGATCCTGCCGGTGGTCAAGGCTCAGCTCGCCACCGTCGACCAGCTGCGCGGCGACGCCGACGGGCACGTACGGGACCGGCTGCTCCAGCTCGGCTCGGAGTACGGCCAGTTTCTCGGCTGGGTCTACGAAGATGCCCGCGACTTCACCAACGCCACCCGCTGGTACGACCTCACCGGCGAACTGGCGATCGAGGCAGGCAATCCGAACATGGCCGCAACGGTCCGGTCGATGAAGGCGCACGCCGCGTGGCTCCAGAACGACGGCTTCCGCACCGTCCGGCTGGCCGAAGCGGCGCTCTGGCACGACGGCCGCGTCGCCCCGGGGGTCGATGCGCTCAGCCTCGCCCAACTCGCCCGCGGACACGCGATGCAGAACGACCCCGACGCCGCGCACCGGGCCCTCGACCGGGCACGCGAACGCTGGGACGCCTCAGCCGCCGACCCCGACAGCGAACCACCCTGGGTCTACTTCTCCGGCCCGACCTGGTACCTACACCAGCAGGCTCTCGTTGAGATCGAGCTGGGCCGAGGTGATGCAGCGGTGAGTCTCCTGGACGACGCGGTGAAGGCGCTGCCCGAGAGCTATCACCGCGACCGGGTCCGGTTCCTTGCGTTCAAGGCGCGCGCCCTGGTGCTCACCGGCGAGCTGGCTGCTGCCGCTGACCTGGCCGAAGGGCTCGCACCCGACGCTGTCGCTCTGAACGGGTCCGCGGTGCACGACCTCCGTGGGGTCGCCACAACGATCAGCGGCCAGCTCCCGGTACGAGGCAGAGAACTGGCCGCCGTGCTGAAGGCTGGCTGAGCCGACTTACTCAGCAGACGGTCACTGAGAGTGCCTACCGTGAGGGGTGGGTAGCTGTACCTACTCCTCCGGATCGATCGCCCGCGGCACACCGGCGTGCAGCAGGCGCGCCAGAGCCGCTTCCTGCTCCGGCGGTAGCCCGAACACATCGGCCAGGCTCTCCGCCGGGCCCTGCTGCGGCCGGTCGCCCTCCGACGTACCGGGCAGATCGGAGCCGTTCGCGGCCCGCTCCACTCGAACCGCAGACTCAAACCAGCGCGCGGCTTCGGAAGACGACAACCCGCTCGGGCTCTGGGTCATCAGCCACTCGACCACCTTCGACTGCGCGAGCCGCGCCATCCGCCGATGCCTGTCGTGCATCTCGCGTCGGAACCGCACCTGATCCTTCAGGTCGGCTTCAGCCATGAACAGGTCGTACTCGTACGCCCGGTATCCCCACGACCACTCGGCGGACCACCGGAACGCGGAGCCGCCCTGATCGCTCACCTTCCGCTCGGTGCTGTCGCGGAACTTCACGAACGCCGCGTACGCCCGGCTCGACTCTCCAGGCTGCCGGTCGAACGGCCGCTGATCGGCATTCAGATGGCGAGCGTTCTTGCCCGTCGGTTCGGTGCTCTCCGCACTGCCTGACGTCACGGGTTCCTCCAGGTTCAGGGGGCGAAGGCTGGGTTGTGGCTGGGACCGGCTGGACGGGCCGCATTCGGCCAATCAGGGGTCGACGGGGAGTGGGGTGGGTGGAGCAGCCGGGCGCCCGCGGAGCGGTGGCAGACGCGGACGCCCGGCACGCAGCGCGTCAGCGTGTCAAGCCGCCGACGCGTTGCGGTTCAGGTGGGAGCGGGGGCTCCCATGCGGTGGCCGTCGAGCCTCCCCAGCTCCCCGTCTGGCCGAGCTTCCTCTCCGGCTGGACAGCGAGCAGGTCCCGGCCGGACACAGCGGCATCGACCAGACCCGCCACGTCCACGCTCCGGATCGGCTCCAGCTCCCGGCGCCCCTTCCGCGGGTCCTTGGCATCCAACTCGTTCTGAGCGGTCGCCATGGTGTGCACCGCGACCTGCAGCGACCGCACCTCGGTCAGGATCCGCGACAGGGCCTCCACGTGCTCGCGGACCGTCGAGATCGCGTCGTCGTACCGTGCCCGGGCCACCTGGACCAGCTCTTCCCGCAGCGCCGCCACCGTCCGGAAACGCTCCATGTCCAGCATCGCCCGCTCCGTGCGGAACCGGTCGAGCCGGGCGTCACAATCCTCCGTCGGCGAATCGGCCGGCCGCTGGCCCTCGAACCGGCGACCAGACTGCACCGCGGCTTCCTTCGCGGCCTCGTACGCCTCGACCTCCTGCCGGTGAGCCTCGACCTCGTGTGCCATCCACTCCCGGTACGCAGCCTCGGCCGCGTCGATCTTGGCGCGCCGTTCCTCGATCTCCACGACCGCGGGGTGCTCATCGATCAGCGTCTTCACTCCGCCAACCCCGCCTTCCGGAGCGCGCGGTCGACGGCCTTGTCGACCAGCGCGTCGACATCGATCTCGTCCTCCGCGGTCTGCTCGCTCGCTCCTTCGATCTTGGGTCCACCGGTGATGTGGTCGATGCGGGCGCGGTCCAACTCGTCGCCCCGCAGCCGGTACGCCGCCAACCGCCCGCGGTCCATCGGTGTCAGCTTCCGGCGGCCGCCCTCCATCGTCGCGATGAACGCCCGCTCGTCCTCCGTCAGCTGTCGGCCGCCGAAGCTCCGCACGTCTGGGGTGTAGACCATCTGCCCGCTCCTTACTCGTAGTTGATGCGGCCTCGAACAGCCGCTCTCGTCGTTGCGTCTGGCATCGGCTTGACCTGGCTTCTGGCCACAGATCCGGCGATCATCACGCCCGCCAGCCGTCCTCCGGTTACTCGGTTGCTCAGGTCGTACGTCACGCACCCAGTCCCATCGCTCGTTGTGTCCGGCCGCGGTGATACCGCGACAGCGCTTCGATTCGCCGACAGGCCCGGCAGCGCCGCCACGAGTGGTCCGGCCCCTCGAACCGGAGGTTCCGGCCGCTGAGGCAATGTCCATGGCCGCAGTGCTGGTGCGCGTGCTCGGCAGCCATCACGACGCCACCGCCAACGACCTCTTCGCCTGTTCGATCGCTGCGCGCACACGACCAGCCATCATCGGGCCGGGCTTCGGGACATGGTCGGGTGTGTTCCAGTCCTCCAGCAGGTACAGCGCCAGCTCTCTCACGTCCACTGGCTCCGTGGCCAGCAACACGTACAGGCCCACCTTCTCCGCCCGCGTCAGCTTCACACCTGCCCGCGCGCATGCTGTCTCGACGCCTTCGACGGCGTCGGTCCCGATCGTGCTCTCCGCGCGTTCGCGCTCGTGCCGCCGCTCGGCCTCTTCCTCCGTCTCGCTGATCATCAGCGACTCGGCCGTCGGCGTCTCCTGCTTCGTCGGCTTGCCCTTGCGTCGCAGCGCGCTCGGCAACGCCGAGCCATCTGCAGCGCGAGCTGCAGCCGTAGTTACTGGTTCTCGTTCCCGTGGTTCTCGTTCGTCGGTCCCTGTGACTGAGGGGGTCGGTCCCTGTGACCGGGGGGCTCGCAGTCCCGCGCCGTACAGGTCGAGCCGGTAGCGGTTCGACGTCTGCGCGCCGTTCTCGCGGCTGCGGGACTGCCACACCACCAACCCCAACTCCTGCAGCCGCTTCAGAGCGCGCTGGACGGTCGACACCGAACATCCGGCCTCCTCCGCGATCGTTGCGTGCGACGGGAACGATCCGCCCTCGGCGTCCGTCCGCCATGACAGCGCCACGTACACGGCGATCTCGTTCGCCTTCAACTTGCCCCGGAGGTGACGCGGGACGATTCCAAACCCCGCGCTGTCCGTGGTCCCTGCTACCTTGGTCATCGACTGCTCCTTCGTGTCCGCGCTGGTCGGTCATCAGGACCCCGGCTCCACCCGAGCCGGGGTTCTTCACGTCTCGGGTCAGGACGCCATCTGCTCCGATCGGTCGCGGAACAACTCGTCCTCGGGCAGTTCCAGGAACGCCGACATCCGCCGCTTGAACTTCGGGCCCGGCACCATGCGGCCGTTCAACACGGCGCCGACGTAGTTCCGGTCGTAGTCGGTCTGGGCGGCTGCGTGCCGGATTGTGATGCCGCGCAGAACCAGAACGGCCTTCGCGGGCTGGACGCCTCGCGGTGTTGCGATCACTTCCACCACCTCCATAGCGGGTACTTCTTCTCCGAGTCGCCTTCGCGAGCCGGGTTTTTCCTCCGCCAGGGGGTTGTGCTGCATTGCCTATCTTAGCCGCAGAAGCCGTCTGGGGCGCAGTTTGCGTCTGACACAAACCGGCCCGGATCCCTTGCGACTGAAGGGATCCGGGCCAGCCAGTGTCAAGAGTTGGCGTCGCGTTTCACGCCTCCACGGTGGCCCGCCAACGCAGCCGATTCACGTCACGCCACACGATCTTGACGGACGACTCGTCGAACCGGTTACCGCGCATCTTCGTCGGGTGGATCACGATCCGCTGGACGTACATCCGGATCGCTGACCGCTGCTCCTCGATCGCCTGCGACTTGTTCGGGTCGTCGTTCGGCAGCAGCGACGCCGACTCGGCGAGCATCTCGGACATGTCGAAGCTGGCCCACCGGACACCGGTCTCGAACTCCAGCATGTCCAGGCGCTCGGCCTTCAGCGTCTGCAACTGCGCATCGAGGGTGGCCGTCATCCGGGCCAGCCGTGCAGCGTCGCCGCCGTGCTGGAGGAACTGATCCTCCAGGTTGCTCAGCTGCCGCTCGACGCGCTCGATCTCAACGGACAGGTCGGCGCGCTCGGCCCGCTCCCACGATGTCACCTCGATCGGGTTCTCGTCAGCGCGCTTGATCACCGCCGCCAAGACGATCCGGTCCACGTGGTCACGGTTCCGCGACACGTGCCCGCGGTGCCGGTACGCGTACGCCCCGCCCGTCTGCTGATCGGGCAGCAACCGTTGACCACACCCCTCAAACCCGCAGCGGAGAAGCGTCCCGGACAGCAGGTGGCGCCGCTCCCCCGTCCACGCATCCGAAACCTGCCGACGGGCCGCGATCGCAGCCTGCAGCCGGTCGAAGACGTCCGGCTCCAGGATCGGTTCCCACTGCGCCTTGACCGGCTGCCCATCCGGGCCGAGCACCACCTTGCCGCGGTGCTCCACCCGCCCAGCGTGCCGCTCGTTCGACAGCACATCCGACAGCTTCCGCACGTCCCACGGAATCACCGGCGGCAACTGCAGCGGCCCCGCGTCCGGGTCGGACTTCCGCTGTTCGGCCAACTCCTGCTCGGCTTTTCGGAGCCGGTCGGTCCACCCCGCCGTCCGGATACCTCGGCGGTTCAGGTCTTTGGCCACCGACGTCAGCGACTCGCCGTCGATGAGCCGTGCCGCAGCATCCCGGATGATCTCCGCCTCTTCCAAGACGTGCTGAGTCCTGGTCGAGTCCCACCCGAACGGTCGCGACCCGCCGTTCGCATTCCGGCCAGCGTTCACCGACTGCAGCGCCTTCCGCTCCAACCGATCCCGCAGGTTCTCAATCTCGATCGCCGCCAGCACGCCCCACAACATCGCGTTCGACCGGCCGGTCGGCGTCGTCAGGTCCAGCTCGCCGGACACCGTCGTCACCAGCACGTTCCGCCGCTTCGCCACGTCCCACAGCCGCACCATGTCATCCAGACGACGCATCAACCGGTCGACCTTGAACGCGAGGACCGCCTGCACCTGCCCTGACTCCATGCCCTTCAGCAGCCGCTCGAACAGCGGACGCGGGCTCTTCACGGCAGAGACATCGTTCTCGTTCAGGATCCACGCGTCGTCGATCTCCCAGCCCTTCGCGGCCGCCATGTCCCGGCACGCCTGAAGCTGCCGCGCGACTCCCAGTCCTTCACCCTGGCTGTCGCGCGAGATCCGCACGTACACCGCCGCTTTGATCGGCACCCTGACCACCTCCCCCGGCCGCCGACTGCGGCTCTCTACCTAGTGTGGGGGGTCCGGCTTCTCTTAGTCGAGATCCCCGCGCCGGACAGCACGACCGCCCCGCCCGCGGCCACCGCGTCGATCACCGGCGCGAGGTCCGCCGTACCGGGTGCAAGCGCCAGCACCTCAGGACCAGGGGTCCAGCTCAACGTAGGTCGGGAACGCACCCCTCCAGCCTACTGACCGCGCTCGACCCCAAGCGTGGCGATCAGGTCCTCGTGCAGCTCGAACCAGACCGTGTGACAGGAGTCCTTGCCCGACCCGTCCACCCACGTGTGGTCGCGTGGCACCCGACCGAGCGCGCCGGCGAAGCGCTGGTCGTACCCACCCATCCGATCCAGTACGCCGGACAACCGCGCAACCAGCTCGTCCAGGCGCAGGCTCAACGCGGTCAGCGTCTTCACGACGCGGGCGTCCCACGCCGGATCGGTGTGGTCGTTGAACGCCATCGGATCGTCCGGCGACGGCCGCAGCTGCCACTCCGTGCACGCCTGCTGGAGCCGCGCGTTGAGCGGCAGGAACTCCTGATAGACCTCACGCAGTACGGCGTCGCCCACTTCCTGGCGCTCGACGGCCAGCCGCCGCTCGTTCTCCGCGCGTCCGGCCGGCGTGAGCGACCAACCGCCCGTCCCGGCGAACTCGCTCCACGTCACCCAGCCGTAGGCCTGGTAGTCGAGCAGGAACTCCCGCGCCACGGCCGGATCGAGCGCGAACCTCGCGGCGATGGTCCGCTCCTCGCCCATCCCCTTCAGCCGTACGGCGTGCAGTACGAGCAGGTCCGGCGACGACTTCATGCGTCGCCCTGACGCGCGGTGAGCCGGTCGAGGCGCTGCTGGCAGGCCTGTGGCGAGTTCAGCCCGAGGGCCTGGGCCATCTGCGCCCAGGTCAGGCCGAGACCGCGGGCCGCGAACAGCAGCCCGGTCTCCAACTGGTCGATCTCCGCCCGGGCCGCCGGCATCAGCTTCAGTGCGGCGAGCGCGTCCTCCTGGTCGGCGCCCTTCCACAGGAAGAACTGGATCAGGTCCACGGCCGACGGCGGCACCGGACCCGGCTGCCACGGGCGCCGGTCGAGCGCGTCGGCACCCAGGTCGAGAAGCTGCTGCCGCGCCTGGCGTTCCCGCTCGGCGTCGGCGTGATCGTTGCTTTGCACCCCCGAACGGTCCATCATCAACAGATCGTTGTCAACATTCTGTTGAAGGAGTGGTGCAGTGCTGCACGGAAGACCCGCCAGCGCCGGTACGGCGTCCGGCCCGGCCCGGATCGTCCGGGGTCCCGAGGACTTCGGCCGCGTCCGCCGCGGCGACGTCCTCGTCTGCCGCTTCACCGACCCGACCTGGACGCCGCTGTTCGGCGTCGTCGCGGCCGTCGTCACCGAGGTCGGCGGTCAGCTGTCCCACGCCGCCATCGTCGCCCGCGAACAGCGGATCCCCGCGGTCCTCGGCGTCACCGATGCGACCAGCGTCCTCACGGACGGATCCCGCACGACCGTCGACGGGACCGCCGGAACCGTCCGCCACGACTGATCCCGTATGCGACGACTGCTCCGTTGTACCGGGGCAGTCGTCGAAATCCGCGTCAGTCGTCGACAACGGAAGCAGCCGGGCGCGAGGTCAGCCGACGAAGACCGCACTCGGCTTGGCGAGCGGGCCGTGCGGCGCGTACAGCGCCAGGAAGGTCCCGTCCGGCGCGAACATCGCCGTCTCGCCCTCGGTCAGCTTCAGACCGGCCAGCGGCCGCCCGGTGCGGATCGCGACCTCTTGGTCGGCGTCCGCGTCGAAGCGCGGGAACGTCTCCGCCGCCACCTCGGCGATCGGCAGCAGCACGAACTTGTCCCCCAGCGCTTCCAGCGTGTGCGCCGCGGACAGGTCGAACCCACCCACCCGCGTACGCCGCAACGCCGTCAGGTGCCCACCGACGCCCAGTTGGGCCCCGAGATCGCGCGCCAGCGCGCGGATGTACGTCCCGCTCGAGCAGTCCACGGAGATGTCGATCTCGAGGCCCTGCTCGACCCGCCGGACCGCCAGGACGTCGTACCGGCTGATCGTGACGCTGCGGGCCTTGAGTTCGATCTCCTCGCCGGCCCGGACCCGCTCGTAGGCGCGTTTGCCGTCGACCTTGATCGCGGACACCTTCGACGGGATCTGCGAGATCTCACCGCGGTAGTCCTCGACCGCCACCGCGATCGCCTCGTCGCTCACCGCGGCCACCGCCTCGGGGGACGCCGTGGTGACTAGCGACCCCTCGGCGTCGTCGGTGGTCGTGGTCGACCCGAGCAGCAGCGTCGCGTCGTACGACTTGTCGGCCAGCTGCAGGTGCCCGAGCAACCGGGTCGCCCGGTTGACCCCGACCACCAGGACCCCGGTGGCCATCGGGTCGAGCGTGCCGGCGTGCCCGACCTTGCGGGTGCCGGCCAGCCGCCGGACGCGGGCGACCACGGTGTGCGAGGTCAGCCCGGCCGGCTTGTCGACGACAACGATGCCGTCGGCAACGATCGGTTCACTCGTCGTCGTCATCGTCCTCGCGGTGCTTGTACGGGTCGGCGTCACCGGCCGGCTTGGCACCCGCGGCGGACTTGGCCACCTCGGCGTCGGCCTGCCGGGCCTTGGCCAGCAGCTCCTCGATCTGGCCGGCGTTCTCCGGGATCGCGTCCAGGAAGAACGCCAGGCTCGGCGTCCGCCGTAGTCCCAGTGCCTTGCCGACCTCGCTGCGGATCAGCCCGCGGGCCGACTCCAGCGCGGCCGCCGTGGACGCCCGCTCCTGCTCGTCGCCGTACACCGTGTAGAAGACGCTGGCCTCGCCGAGGTCGGCGGTCAGCTTGGCGTCCGTCACCGTCACGAAGCCCAGCCGCGGGTCCTTGACCCGGCGCTCGAGCAGTTCCGCGACCAGGACCTGGATCCGGTCGGCCAGCTGCTTCGCCCTTGCTTCACCCATCCGGGCTCACTCCCTCATTCATGCGTAACGTCCGGAGCGGCGGCTGTGACACCGCCGCTCCGGACGTTACTCCGCGAACCTGCCGCCGGGATCGATGGATCCCGGCGTACGGCCCTGTGTCAGCTGCGCGGCTTCTCGCGCAGTTCGAACGACTCGACGATGTCGCCGATCTTGATGTCGTTGAAGTTGTTGACCGTCAGACCACACTCGAAGCCCTCGCGGACCTCGGACGCGTCGTCCTTGAACCTCTTCAGCGACGACAGCTCGCCGTTGTCGACGATCACCGCACCGTCGCGGATCAGCCGGATCTTGCCGTTGCGGCGGACCAGCCCACTGGTCACCCAGCAACCGGCGATGTTTCCGACCTTCGAGGAGCGGAAGATCTCGCGGATCTCCGCCTGGCCCAGCACGACCTCTTCGTAGATCGGCTTGAGCATGCCCTTCAGGGCCGCCTCGATGTCGTCGATCGCGGAGTAGATCACCGAGTAGTACCGGATGTCGACGCCCTCGCGGTCGGCGACGTCGCCGGCCTTGCCCGCCGGCCGCACGTTGAAGCCGATGATGACGGCGTTGGAGGCCATCGCCAGGTTGATGTCGTTCTCGTTGATCGCACCGACGCCGCGGTCGATGACGCGCAGGTTGACCTCGTCGTCGACCTCGATCCGGACCAGGGCGTCTTCCAGCGCCTCGACCGAACCGGACACGTCGCCCTTCAGGATGAGCAGCAGTTCCTGCGTCTCGCCCTTCTCCATCGAGGCCATGAAGTCCTCGAGGGTACGACGCGCGCGCCGCTTGGCGTTGGCCGCCGCACGAGCCCGGGCCTCACGCTTCTCGGCGATCTGGCGAGCCATCCGGTCGTCGTCGACGACCAGGAACTTGTCACCGGCGCCCGGCACCGCGGTCAGACCGAGGACCAGGACCGGACGCGCCGGCGTGGCCTCCTCGACCGCGTTGCCGTGCTCGTCCAGCATCAGCCGCACGCGGCCGTACGCCGGACCGGCCACCATCGAGTCGCCGACCCGCAGCGTTCCGCGCTGCACCAGCACGGTCGCCACCGGACCACGGCCCTTGTCGAGGTTGGCCTCGATCGCGATGCCCTGGGCCGGCATGTTCGGGTTGGCCCGCAGGTCGAGCGCCGCGTCCGCGGTCAGCACGACACTTTCGAGCAGCCCGTCGATGTTGATCCGGGACTTCGCCGAGACGTCGACGAACATCGTGTCGCCGCCGTACTCCTCGGGGACCAGGCCGTACTCGGTCAGCTGACCGCGCACCTTGGTCGGGTCCGCGCTCGGGACGTCGATCTTGTTGACCGCGACCACGATCGGCACACCGGCCGCGCGGGCGTGGTTCAGCGCCTCGATCGTCTGCGGCATCACGCCGTCGTCGGCCGCGACCACCAGGATGACGATGTCGGTGGCCTGCGCACCACGAGCACGCATGGCGGTGAACGCCTCGTGACCCGGGGTGTCGACGAAGGTGATGGCGCGCTCGACGCCGTCGACCTCGGTGGTGACCTGGTAGGCACCGATGTGCTGGGTGATGCCACCGGCCTCCTTGGCGACCACGTTCGCCTCGCGGACCGCGTCCAGCAGCTTGGTCTTACCGTGGTCGACGTGACCCATCACGGTCACGACCGGCGGCCGCTTGACCAGGTCGGTCTCGTCGCCCTCGTTGGTGCCGAAGTCGATGTCGAACGACTGCAGCAGCTCGCGGTCCTCGTCCTCCGGCGACACGATCTGGACGTCGTACTCCAGCTCGGTGGCCAGCAGCTGCAGGGTCTCCTCGTTGACCGACTGGGTCGCGGTCACCATCTCACCGAGGTGGAACAGCACCTGCACCAGCGACGCCGGATCCGCGCCGACCTTCTCGGCGAAGTCCGTCAGCGAGGCACCGCGGGCGAGCTTGACGACCTCGCCGTTACCGTGCCGGACGCGAACGCCACCGACGGCCGGAGCCTGCATGTTGTCGAATTCCTGGCGCTTGGCGCGCTTGGACTTGCGACCACGACGAGCCGGACCACCCGGACGCCCGAAGGCACCCTGTGTCCCGCCCCGGCCCCGGTTGCCCGGTCCCGGACGACCGCCGCCACCACCGGGGGGACCGCTCGGGCCACCACCGGGACGGAAACCGCCACCGCCGCCACCGCCGCCACCGCGCGGACCGGCGCTCGGTCCACCCGGACCGCCACCGCCACCGGGACGGCCACGGCCGCCACCGCCGCCACCCGCCGGAGCGGACGGACGGCCGGTGAAGGTCCCGGCGGACGACTTCGGCATCATCGCCGGGTTCGGCCGGGGAGCACCCGGTACGCCGCCCGACCGCGGACGGTCGTTGCCGCCACCGCTGCGGGCCTGCGGCGGGCGCGGGGGCATGCCGGCCGGGCTCGCGCCCGCCGGTGCCTGCGAACCGCCACCACCCTGACCCGGGCGGGCGCCACCGCGCTGCATGCCCTGGGTCGAGCTGAACGGGTTGTTGCCCGGACGCGGGGCACCCGGACGGGGACCGCCGGATCCACCGGCCGCGGGTCCACCCGGACGACCGCCACCGGGACGCGGAGCGCCACCCGGACGGGGAGCACCACCGGGACGCGGCGCGGAGCTCGAGCCACCCGGACGGGGAGCCGAACCCGGGCGCGGACCGGAGCCCGGCGTACCGGGACGGGGTGCCGGACGGGAGTCCTCACGCGGCGCGCGAGCGGCCGGAGCCTCGGCGGCCGCCGGACGCTCCTGCGCCGGGGCCGACTGGGTCGGCTGGCCGGCGGCAGCCTGCTCGGCAGGTGCCTGAGCGTCGGTCGCTGCCGGCGCACTGGCCTGACCCGTGCTCGCGGCCGGGGCCTCGAACGCGGGGGTGGCCGCCGGAGCGGGCTCGGTCCGCGGACCAGGCCGCGGGCCGGGACGAGGACCAGGGCGCGCCGCACCGCCCGGTGCGGGCGTCGCCGGGGAGGCGGCGCGCGCGGCGGGCTCGGCCGCCTTGGCCGGAGCCTCGGTGACCGGAGCGGCCGGAGCCTCAGCCGCGGGGGCGGAGACCTCGGGAGCCTTCGGTGCTGCCGGGGCCGGAGCGGCCTCGGCGGCCGGCGCGGTGGCGCGCTCGGCGGGTGCCGCGGGGGCAGGGGTTGCCTTCGGCGCGGCGGGCTCCGCAGGGGTGACCGGAGCGGTCGCCTGCGGCGCTGCGGACGTGCTGGCGGCGGCCTTCTTGGCCGCACGCTTCTTCGGCGGGTTCTTCTCGAACTCCTCCGCCAATCTGCGGACTACGGGTGCCTCGATCGTCGAAGACGCCGATCGGACGAACTCTCCCATGTCGTTCAGCCTGGTCAGGACGACCTTGCTGGTAACTCCGAGCTCTTTCGCGAGCTCGTAGACCCGGACCTTTGCCACTACTCTCCCTCTGGTCCGAGCCTGGGGGCGCGGACCGTTAGTTGACGTACATGCTCATCGCATTGCACTCATCGTTCGACACTCATCGAGTGGTCATGAGTCGATGACCCGCCTTCATGTCGTCGCGGCTCATGCCGCGGGCGGCCGGGCGGCCGCACTTGGTGGTGCTCTTGGTGCTACTGCTTCTCGACCTGTGCCCTGACGAGGCTCAGATCAAGCGGTCCCGGGACCTTGAAGGCCCTGGGAAACGCTTTGCGCCGCTCGGCGAGGTCGAGACACCCGGTCACCGGGTGCAAGTGCGCCCCACGGCCGGGTGCTCGATGCGCGGGATCCGGGAGGACACGTCCTCCGGACACCGTCATCCGCAGCAAGCCGGTCGGACTGTCCCGTTTCCGACACCCGATGCAAGTGCGCTCCCGAACCTTCTCAGGGCGCGCCTCTGCAGTCTCTGTCACAGTTCCTCAGGGTGTGGTGACGACTCAGTCGACCGACCGAGAAGTCAGTCTACCTTCTCGTCCCCACGAGTCACATCGGTATCCGGCCGGATGTCGATCCGCCACCCGGTGAGCCGGGCGGCCAGGCGGGCGTTCTGCCCCTCCTTGCCGATCGCCAGCGACAGCTGGTAGTCCGGTACGACGACCCGCGCGGCGCGCGCGGCCGCGTCGACGACCTCCACCGAGGAGACCTGCGCCGGTGACAGCGCGTTCCCGACGAAGGTCGCCGGGTCGTCGCTGTGGTCGATGATGTCGATCTTCTCACCGTGCAGCTCGTGCATGATGTTGCGCACCCGCTGGCCCATCGGGCCGATGCAGGCGCCCTTGCCGTTCACCGAGGGGTTCAGCGTGCGGACCGCGATCTTGGTCCGGTGGCCGGCCTCCCGGGCGATCGCGGTGATCTCGACGGTGCCGTCGGCGATCTCCGGCACCTCCAGCGCGAACAGCTTCTTGACCAGGTTCGGGTGCGTGCGCGAGACGGTGATCTGCGGGCCCTTGAACCCCTTGCGGACCCCGACCACGTAGACCCGCAGCCGCGAACCGTGCTCGTACTTCTCCCCCGGCACCTGCTCCGGGGCCGGCAGCACGGCCTCGATCTTGCCCAGGTCGACCATCACCGACCGCGGGTCGCGGCCCTGCTGGACGATGCCGGACACGATGTCGCCCTCCTTGCCGGAGAACTCGCCGTAGCGCACCTCGTCCTCGGCGTCGCGCAGCCGCTGCAGGATCACCTGCTTGGCGGTGGTCGCCGCGATCCGGCCGAAGTCGGCCGGGGTGTCGTCGAACTCGCGGACGAGGTTGCCCTCGTCGTCCAGCTCGCGGGCCATCACCAGGACGTGCCCGGTCTTGCGGTCCAGCTCCGCGCGGGCGTGCTGCTGGGCGCCCTCGGTCCGGTGGTACGCGACCAGCAGGGCCTGCTCGATCGCCTCCACCACGACGTCGAAGGCGATGTCCTTCTCGCGTTCCAGCGAGCGCAGGACGGCCATGTCGATGTCCATCAGTTCTCCTCCACCGTGCCGTCAGCAGCGCCGGCGTCGTCTTCTTCGTGGTCTTCCGGGACTTCTTCTTCGTCTTTGCCGGCCGGCCGGTTGAACTCGATCTGGACCTTGGCCTTGACCACGTCGGCGAACTTCACCGTGCGGGTGCGGCCCTTGACGTCCAGCTCGGCGGTCTCGTCGGTCACCGAGGTGACCCGTCCGGTGACCTTGTCACCGCTGTCCAGCGTGACCGCGACCAGGCGGGTCAGGTTGCGCCGCCAGTGCCGCGGCTGCGTGAGCGGCCGGTCGACGCCGGGGCTGGAGACCTCCAGGGTGTACGCGCCGCCGCCCATGATGTCGTCGGCGTCCAGCGCCTTGGAGATCGCGCGGGTGACGTCGGCGACGTCGTCCAGGCTGATCCCGCCGTCGCGGTCGACCAGCACCCGCAGCAGCCGGCGCTTGCCGGCCGGCGCGATCTCGGCGTCCTCCAGGTCGCAGCCGAACTGCGCGACGATCGGCCGGAGGAAGTTCTCGAGGCTCGTGGTGTCCGTGTGGTCAGTCTTTCGGCTCACAGGTAAACCTGCCTCTCTCCAGTTGTGCACCCGTTCTGCCCCGATCCGCAGGGCAGTAGCCCACCTTATCCGGCCCGCGAGGTTGTCCTGACCAACGGCTCGACCGGACTGGGGAGCCGATAAGGTTTCGGCCATGCCGGAGGCCCCCATCCACTTGTCCCGCCGCGCCGCCCTGGTGGTGGCGGGTGCCGTCGTACTGGTCAGTGGGTGCGACGACGACAAGCCGGCCACCGGTACGCCGGGAGCCTCGGGAGGTCCGGACGGGACGGTCCAGCCGCCCGAGGCGAGCACCGACCCGAAGGTCGTCGCCGCGCTGACCGCCGCGGCCACCCAGATCGCGCAACTCGCGCTGCGGGTGAGCGCCGCCGGCCAGGCCCTGCCCGCCCTGCGCGGTCAGCTGGCCCTCGCCTTCCAGAGCCACGCCGCGCACGCCGCCAAGCTCAAGGAGCTGAGCGGTACGGCGCCGCCGCAGCCCGGCAAGCTCCCGCCGCTGCCGAAGGCGTCGGCCGCCGTACTGGCTGATCTCGCCGCCCGGGAGCAGAAGCTGTCGGTCGCCCACGCCACCGCGGCCGGCAAGCTCGCCGGCCCGCCTGCCCGGGTCCTCGCGATGATCGCCGCCTCCGAGAGCCAGCTCGCCGCGACCCTGACCCCGAAGAAGAAGGCGAGCGCGTGACCGAGCTCGAAGCCCTCCAAGCGGCGATCGCCGGTGAGCACGCGGCCCTGTACGGCGTGGGCGTGGCCGGCGGGAAGCTCAGCGGTGCCCGGTTCAGAGCGGCGACCACGCTCTACGAGCGGCACCGGTCCCGTCGCGACCAGCTCGCCGAGCTGCTGATCGAGGGCGGCCTGACCCCGGCCGCGGCCGCACCGGCGTACGACCTGCCGCAGCCGGTGACCACCGCGGCCACGGCGGTCGCCCTCGTGCTCGGCCTCGAACGCCGGCTGACGGCCGTGTACGGCGACCTGGTCGAGGCCGCCGAGCAGGACCGGACCCGGACCTTCGCGATCCAGGCGCTGATCGCGACGTCGCGTGAGCAGCTGGCCTGGGGCGGCAGGCCGGCCGCCTTCCCCGGGCAGGTCTGACCAAGTTCAACCAACCGATCGCTTTGCGTGCCTGAACCGGCACGGAATGCGGTCGGCGGATGTGCGCAACGAATGATTTCCGGTGCGGTTACGCCTTTTAGGGAATTCGTTGCGTACTCCCCTTTACTCCGAGCGTGACCTTCCCTATATTTTCGGCCACGGAGACTGGGGGGTCGCCGGGTTTCGCCCACGTCGTACGCCGCCGCGTGCTGCTGGGCGCTCATCCAAGGCTGAATACGCGTCTTGTCCGTACCTTCATTTCCGCACACTTCTCGAGCCGCGCGCACACGCGGCTACGGAGGGTAGTGAAGCATGCGTACATTCGATGTGGTCACCGGCGAGAGCCTCTTCGTGAACGATCTTCGCGTGGTCCGCTGGGAGCAGTACGGCCTCGGGTCCACGCTGCCGTTCCAGGCGATGTGGTACTCGGTGCCCCCGGGCGACGAGAGCCCGATCGACCAGCACCCCGAGCTCGAACTGTCGATCGTCGTGGCCGGTACGGCGCACGTCCTGGTCGGCGGCACCGAGACCGTGGTCCCGCACGGCAACGCCTTCCTGCTGGACAGCAAGGAAGCGCACGTCGTCCAGAACCGGTCGGCCGACGAGGCCCTGATGGTCTTCAGCGCCTACTGGTACCCCGAGGCCGCCACCGGCGCGGCCGCCGCGCTGGCCGCCAGACCGGCCGAGACCGTGGCAGTCGGCCATGACTGATCCGGTCGCAGAACCAGTCACCGTCTACACCTTTCCCCAGCCCACCGTGAACGGGCCGCTGCACGTCGGCCACCTGTCCGGTCCCTACGTCGCGGCCGACATCGCCGCCCGGGCCGCGCGGGCCCGGGGCGAGCACGTCGTCGTCACCAGCGGGCTGGACGTCCACCAGAACTACGTCCTGACCCGGGCCGAGCTCGAGGGCGTCGAGGTCGGCGTGATGATGGCCGACTTCCGCGCCGGCATGCAGGAGACCTACCAGCAGGCGCGCATCGGCTACGACCGCTTCAGCGACCCGCTGTCCGACGGGTACGCGCCGGTCATCCGCGACCTGGTGAACCACCTCGTCACGAGCGGCGCGGCACCGCTGCGCGAAGTGACGCTGTACGCCTGCGCGGACTGCGACCGGACCTTGCACGAGTCCTACCTGAGCGGGCTCTGCGGCGGCTGTCACTCGCCGGCCGCCGGTGGCGCGTGCGAGGTGTGCGGTGGCTTCACCCAGGTCGACACCATGGTCGATCCGGTCTGCGGCCGCTGTGGTGGAGCGCCTCGCCCGTTCCAGGCGAACGTGCCCGTCCTGCGGATGGAGGACTACCGCGAAGCCCTGACCTCGGTCTGGCTGAGGGCGCAACTGCCACCCGCCGTACGGGCTCTGATCGGCCGGCAGCTGGCGACCGGGCTGCCGGAGATCGCGCTGGCCTACCCGACCAACTGGGGTATCGAGGGCGACCGGGCGCTGACCGGCCTGCGGATCGGGGCGTACACGGAGGTCGCGCTGGCCGACCTCGCGAACATCGCCCGGGCCGTCGACCCGGTGGCCACCGACCTGCCCGGGTACCTGGCCGCGCTCGGCCGGGTGGACTCGCTGTGGCACTTCCTCGGTCTCGACAACGCCTACTGGTACGCGGTCTACTGGCAGGCCCTGTGGGCGGCCTGCGGAATGACCGAGCTGCCGCTTTCCGGTCTGGTCGTGAACGAGTTCTACACCCTGGACGGCGCGAAGTTCTCGACCAGCCGCAATCATGCGATCTGGGCGAACGAACTGCTGCACAAGGAAGACCCGTCAATCGTTCGTTTGTATCTCGCCTGGGACCGCCCGGACCGCTACCGCAGCGATTTCACCTGGCATTCTTTTCAGGCCTTCGCCGACCGGGTGAAACCATTGCTGGCCGACGGAGCCGATGCTCCGGTAACGCTCGATCCGGCCCTTGCCGCGCGGGAGGTGGCCCGTGGTGAGGCCGCCCTGCGCCCGGTGGGATTCGACCCGGCGCTTGCCGCGCGCAGCCTGATCGGTCTACTCGAGGCGGGCGTCCGGGACACCGGTCACCTGCTGACGGCGCTGACCGGGATCGGTGAGTAGCCGATGCGGATCTGCGTGATCGGAGCCGGCATCGCCGGCACGTTGCTCGCCTGGCGGCTCCGGTCCTCCCCGGCGGTCGAGGTCGACCTCGTCACCGGCGTACCGGGACCGGACGCCACAGCTGCGTCCGGTGGCGGTGTCCGCGGCTTCGAGACCCATCCGGAGCAGCGCAGGCTCGCGGTCGAGAGTCTGGCCGAGTTGTTCGAGACGCCCGGCCTGCTGGACCAGGCCGGTTACACCGAGACCGGTTCGACGTACCTGATGACCGGGTACGACGGGCTGGAGGACGCCGTCGCCGAGGTGGAGCACGTGCACCCCGGTTCCACCGAGGTCGTCGACGGGAGCACGCTGCGCCGCCTCGGCTGGCACGGGCTCCCGGACGGGACGGTCGGCGTACTGGAGAAGCGGGCCGGGTTCATCCGGCCCGACCAACTGCGGGCCCTGGTGATCGACCAGCTGGCCCGCTCGGAGAACAGCAGGGTCGTCACCGGCCCTGTGCTCGGGCTGGTTCCGCACCCCGACGGCTCGGTCACCTGCCGCACACCCGGCGGCAGTGACCGGTACGACGTCGTCGTGGTGGCGGCCGGCCCGTGGACGCCCGGGCTGCTCACCGGCAATGCCTTGCCGGCCGACCAGTACCGGACGAAGGCGATCCAGGTCGCCGTGCACCGCGTGGCGGGAGCCCTCCCGACCATGTTCGTCGACGAGACCAGCGACCTGTACGGGCGCCCGACGGCAGACGGCGGTCTGCTGCTGGGCGTCGACACGCACCGCTGGTCCGTCCCGCCCGGCAGCAGCGCACCGATCCACGACCTGACGGCCCAGGCCGTCCGGCTCGCCGGTGAGCGGCTGCCACACCTTCGGCTCTCGGAGACCGCGCACACGGTCACCAACGCCGACTGCTACGCCGATCCGCCGGTCCTGACCCTCTGGTCGGTACTCGGCAGCACCCATCGGCTCTTCACCTTCACCGGTGGGTCCGGCGGCAGCGTGAAAACCGCGCTGGCCGCCAGCCGGACGGCAGCGAACACGCTGCTCGGCACCGGTACGAACACGCGCACCACCACTTCGCGGACGGAGAACAAGCGCATGACCATCATGGAACCAGGCACCAGACGAGCCACCGACACCACCAGCCTGACCCGGTACCACACGATCGGGATCGGAGCCGGGCCGTCGAACCTCTCGCTGGCCGCCCTCTACAAGAACGTCACCACGGAGAAGCTGGCCCTGTTCGACTCCCGGCCGGTGGCCGGCTGGCACACGCCTCTGCTCTACCCGGGCGTCCGGATGCAGACCGGATGGATGAAGGACCTGGTGTCCCTGGTCGACCCCCGGCACGAACTGACGTTCCTGAACTACCTGGTCACTTCCGGGCGGCTCTACGCGCTGATCAACTCCCAGTTCGACTCGCTCCCCCGGATCGAGTACGAGCGCTACCTGGCCTGGGCCACCGAGCGCCTGGGCGTGGTGAACTTCAGCTCGCGGGTGGACTCGATCGCGATCACCGACGACGGCTTCGAGGTGTCCGTCGACGGTACGCCGGTCGCGGTCTCCGAGCACCTGGTCCTCGGTCTGGGCACCCGGCCGGTCTGGCCGGAGTACGTCCGCAACCTGCCGTCCGGACGGGCCTTCATCGCCGACGAGCTCGGCGTCCGGATGCCTGATCTCGAGCCGCACAAGGCCGACCCGATCGCGGTCGTCGGCGGCGGCCAGACCGGGCTCGAGTGCGTACTGCGCCTGCTCGGCTCGGGCTTCACCGACATCCGGTGGCTCGGCCGCAACCAGTGGTTCCGAAGCATCGACGACTCCCCGATGGCCAACGAGCTGTACCGCCCGTCGCACATCGAGTTCCTGCAGGGCCTGAACCGCAGCAAGCGGCGCGAGATGATCGTCGACTCCCGCTACAGCGGCGACGCGATCACTCCTGGTGGGCTCCGGGCGCTCTACCAGGGCAACTACGACGGCCTGCTGACGCTGGGCCGGTTCCCCGTCACCCTGCTGCCGGGCCGCGACGTGATGTCGTCCGAGCTGCTCGCCGACGGCCTGCTGCGGCTGAACTGCTCGACCACGGTCACCCCCGAGCACCACGACGTACGGCACGTCGTGGTCGCCGCCGGCCGCGAGCACGTGCAGGCGCCGTTCAGCGACGACCTGCGCGAGCGGATTGACTACGACGACGACGGCGAGATGCTGGTCGAGCCGGACTACTCGGTGCGCTGGAAGGGCATGAACGGCCACCGGATCTACTCGTTCAACGCCAGCCGGTACAGCCACGGCCTGACCAACGCCGGCCTGACCCAGCTGCCGGTCCGGGCCGCGATCGTGCTGAACTCGATGTTCGACCGGGAGATCTACCCGATCTCCGACGAGCTGTGCGCGGTGCAGTGGTGACCGCCGCGGCTTCCGAGCACCCGGTGGTCCCGGACGTCGACGGCGTCTGGTTCCGGCTGGTGGTCGACGACCCGGCCGGCGGCGCGCCGTACGGGCAGTACCACCGCGACAACGACCTGGTCTGGGCCGAGTTCTACGCCGGCGGCACGCTGCGCAGCGGCCGGCTGGTCGGGCACCTGGAGGACGACGGCTCGATCCGGGCCGCGTACTGCCTGCTCACCGCGGCCGGTGAGGTGGTCAGCGGCGAGTGCGTGAGCATCCCCGAGTTCGATGCCCGGGGCAACATCCGGATCGCCGACCACTTCCGCCGCAGCGACGGCAGCAGCGGTGTCACCTACATCGAGCAGATCCCTGCTCCGGTCCGGGAGGCCTGAGATGAACCCCAGCAACGAACGCCCGCACCTGCTCGTGGTGGCGACCGGGATGCGCCTGTTCCGCGAGTACATCCTGCGCTCGGTCGCGCCGCAGTACCGGATCCACATGTTCCTGCACGCGGAGCCGACCTGGGAGAAGGAGTACATCGAGGCCTGGACCGTGCTCGAGACCACGCTCGACGCCGAGGCGCTGGTCGCCGCGGCCCGCAAGCTCGACGCCGAGCAGCCGATCGACGGTGTGCTCTGCTGGGACGAGGCGCGGATCCTGCAGACCGCCCACGTCGCCGAGGCGCTCGGCCTGCCGGGCGGTGACGTGGCGATGATCAACCGGTGCCGTGACAAGCACCTGACCCGTACGGCGCTCGCCGCGCAGGGCGTCCCGCAGCCGGAGTCCGTGCTCGTGGACACCGTCGACGAGGCGCTCGTCACCGCCGACAAGCTCGGCTACCCGGTGATCCTCAAGCCGCGCGCGCTGGCCGCCAGCCTCGGCGTGGTGAAGGTGAACTCGGCCGAGGAGCTCAGCGCGAACTGGGCCTTCGCGCACGACACGACCGTTCCGGAGGCGCCGCACTACGACGTCAAGGTGCTGGTCGAGGAGTTCGCCGACGGCTACGAGATCAGCATCGACGCGGCCGTGTTCCAGGGCCAGGTGACACCGTTCTGCCTGGCCCGCAAGGAGATCGGCTACCCGCCGTACGCCGAGGAGATCGGGCACTTCGTCGACGCGGCCGACCCGCTGCTGGCCGACGAGCACCTGTTCCAGGTGCTGGCCGACGCGCACGCCGCGATCGAGTTCACCGACGGGGTCACGCACACCGAGATCATGATGACCGCCGACGGGCCGAAGGTGATCGAGATCAACGCCCGGATCGGCGGCGACATGATCCCGTACCTCGGGCTGCAGGCGACCGGCGCCGACCCGGGGCTGGCGGCGGCCGCCGTCGCGACCGGGCGCTCCCCGGAGCTGGTCCCGGACCGGACGATGGTCGGCGGGGTGCGGTTCTTCTACGTCGACGAGAACGACACCGTGCTGGACTCGGTCGCCTTCGAGGAGGCCGATCTGCCGGCGACGATCGACCAGCTGGTCCCGCTGATGGAGGCCGGCCAGACCACCAGTCCCCCGCCGGAAGGCACCCTGTGGGGCCGGATCGCGTACGCGACCGTGGTGGCGACGTCGACGGACGACTGCCGGGCCGGGCTGGACGCCGCCGAGAAGGCGCTGCGCTGGTCGGGCAAGGTCAAGGAGCCAGAGGAGCCGACGTCATGACCGAGACCACGGAGGACACCGGCGTCTGGGTGACCATCCGGGAGGCGCCGGTCGCGGTCAAGGCCCTGCTGATCGGCAACTTCGTCAACAAGCTCGGCTGGTTCCTGCAGGTCTTCCTGGTGCTCTTCCTGACCACCTCGAAGGGCTTCACCGACGTCCAGGCCGGTACGGCGCTCGGCGTGTACGGCGGTGGCACGGTCGTCGGTCTGATCATCGGCGGCTCGCTGTCGGACAAGATCGGGCCCCGGGCCGCCGTACTGATCAGCATGTTCGGCATGGCCGGGTTCGTGCTGGCGATCGCGTACGTGCCGAGCTACACGGCCGTTCTGATCGTGGTCGCGCTGGCCGGTGCGGTCGGGCAGTTCTACCGGCCCGCGTCGGCGGCGTTGCTGACCGAACTGACCCCGAAGCACCGCCAGGTGATGATCTTCGCGGTCTACCGGTTGACGATGAACGTCGGCGCCACGGCCGCACCGCTCGTCGGTGCGGCGCTGGTGGCCGTCTCGTGGGACCTGCTGTTCATCGGTGAGGCCCTGGCCGCGCTGGCGTACGCGGCAGTCGCGATCATCGCGCTGCCGAAGCGGCGGTCCACGGCCGCGGCGGACGACGGCGCGGTGCAGGACGTACCGGCCGAACCCGCTGCCGCCGGCAACTACCTGACCGTGCTGCGGGACTACAAGTACGTGCTGTTCCTGGTCTGCATGTTCATCAACGCCGCGATCTACATGCAGTACCTGGCGGTACTTCCGCTGCACATGAAGGCCGACGGGTTGTCGACGTGGTGGTTCAGCGCGGTCGTCGCGCTGAACGGGTTCATCGTCATCACCTGCGAGCTGCTGGTCACCAAGGTGGTCCAGCACTGGGCACCCAAGCTCGTCGTGATCGCGGGCTTCGTCCTGCTCGGCGGCGGTCTGGCGTTCTACGCGCTCCCCGGCGGAGTGGCGATCTTCGTGATCGGCACGCTGCTGTGGACGCTGGCCGAGATCATCGCCGGTCCGACCATGTTCGCCTATCCCGGCATGGCCGCGCCGCCGCAACTGCTCGGCCGGTACGTCGGGTCGGCGCACGCCATGTTCGGCCTGGGCTCCGCGCTCGGCCCGTTCCTGGGGGTGTGGATCTGGAACAACTCCGGGACCGACGTGTGGCTGTACTGCGGACTCGCCGGCCTGATCGGCATCGTCCTGGCGTCCATCGGGATGCCCGGCAAGCCCCTCGCCGCCACCGAGGAACCAGCAGTGGACATGACCCCGGCCACCGAGCCGCTGCCGAGCGAGACTTCGTCGTAGGAGAACCCTGATGTCCAAATACACGATCATCGTGGACCCCTTGTCCACCGGGCAGGAATATCCTGCCGCCTTCAAGGAGGCCGGGCAGACTCCGGTCGCCGTACTGAGTGGGCTCGTGCCGCCGCCGGCGTTCACGGGAAGCTGGCACCCGGAGGAGTTCGAGCACATCCACTACTTCACCGGGGACGTCGCCGCGCTGGCCGAGGAGCTTCGGCAGTACGAGCCGGAGTACCTGTTCCCCGGTGCCGAGAGCGGGACCGAGCTGTGCGACCAGCTGATCGAGATCCTGGTCCCGGGCACCGGCAACGTGCCGGAGCTCGCGTCCGCGCGGCGGGACAAGTGGGACATGGCCGAGGCCCTGCGCCTCGCGGGCGTGCCCCGGCTGCGGCAGATCCGGACCGCCGACCCGGTCGAGGCGGAGCGCTGGCTGAAGGAGAACGACCTGCTCGGACGGCGGCTGGTGATCAAGCCGCCGAAGAGCGCCGCCGGTGACGAGGTGTACGTCGTCTTCGAGGACGGCGACTGGCGCGAGCGGTTCGACCGGGTGCTCGGGCGGACCAACAAGATGGGCCTGGTCAACGACGCCGTCCTGATCCAGGAGTACGCCGAAGGCACCGAGTACCTGGTCGACAGCTACACCGTCGACGGCAAGCACTCACTGGTCGACGTCTGTCGCTACACGAAGATCAGCCGCGGCGACAAGATCGGCATCTACCACCGGATCGACTTCCTCGCCGAGGACGACCCGGAGGTCCAGGCGCTCTGGCCGTACACCCAGCAGGTGCTGGACGCGGTCGGCATCCGGATCGGGTGCGGGCACGCCGAGGTGATGATGACCGCGGACGGCCCCCGGCTGATCGAGGTCGCGGCCCGGCCCGCCGGTGGCGGTCACCAGATGGTCAGCGAGCTGGCCACCGGTGACAACCACATCAAGCGGACCGTCGCGCACCGGGTGCGCGGCGAGGTGCGGGACGGGTTCGACCTGGTTCAGCATCTGCGCGGGATCTTCGTCTCGGCGTACCGGGACGGGTACTTCCGCAACCGCGAGGTCTTCGACGGCATCGAGTCGCTGAAGTCGTTCCACTGGATGAAGATCCTGCACGACGAGGACGCGGTCGTCCCGGAGACGGTCGACCTGTTCACCTGCCTGGCCTGGGTGATCCTGATCCACAGCGACGCCCAGACCCTCGACGACGACTACCGCCGCGTGCTGGAGATGGAGGCCGCGATCGTCATCGACGAACCCTGACAGACCCGCTCAGCCCGACCCCCCAGTCACTCGGCTGAGCAGCCCGGGCACGGATCCTCCGTGCCCGGGCTTTCTGTTCTGTTCATCTCGAGTCGGCACACTCGACCGCATGAGCCTGAGCAAGCTGATCGCCGGAAGGAAGCACTCAGCTGTTTACTGGACCGCTTCGGTGGTGCACGTAGCAGCGGTCGCCTTCGACGTGAAGATCCTCCGGCAGGCCAGCAAAGCCACTCTCATGCCCTTGCTCCTCGCCTGGTCGCGCACCCGCGAAGCCCCTCCACTGCTCCAGGCGGCCTTGCTCGCGTCGGCCGCCGGCGATCTCCTGCTGGAGACCGAGCTCCAGTCAGCCGGCATCGCCGCCTTCGCCGCGGCCCACGCCTGCTACCTGGCGCTCATGCTCCCGGAATCCACCCAGCGCTCGTGGCGCGTCCTCGCGGCGTACGGCGCGCTCTGGGCCGCGCTCGTCGCGGTCCTCTCGCGCGGGCTCGGCTCCCAGCGCGTCCCGGTCGCGGCGTACGCGTTGTTGCTCACGGCAACCGCTGTGGTCTCCCGCTGGCACAACCCGCGCAGCGGCGCCGGCGGCGCGCTGTTCCTGGTCTCGGACGCGCTGATCGCACTCCGGCTGGCCGGGCACGACTTCCCGGGCCGGAGCGCGCTCACGATGGCGACGTACGCCGGAGGCCAGTACCTGCTGACCTCCGGCGTCACGAATCAGCGCCTGCGCCGCCAGGGGCCCGTGATCGCGTAGGTGATCCCGGGCGTGTAGACGTTGAAGAACATCGTCCGGCCGTCGGCGGAGAAGCCCGCGCCGGCCAGCTCGCCGTACTCCGGCTCTTCCGGCGTCCCGTTGTTCACCCGGTTCCGCGCGAACTTGAAGACCTCGCCGTCCTCCGTGGTGCCGAGGATGTGCTGCTCGCCGAGGCCGTCCTCGCACATCATCAGCCCGCCGTACGGCGACATCGTGATGTTGTCCGGGGCATCGAACTCGGGGTCGTCCGAGCCGGGCGACGGGCGGGTGAAGATCACCATCAGCCGCAGCGTCCGGCGCCGCGGGTCGTAGCGCCAGACCTGTCCGTCGTGGTCGACCTTCGGGCCGAGCTCGGTCCGCGCGAACGACGAGACGAAGTACACGCAGCGGTCCAGCGAACCCCACCAGCAGCCTTCGAGCTTGTACCCGCCGGTGATCGGCTTGGCGTAGTCCTGGGCCCGGACCGACTCCGACGTCGCCAGCGGGTCGGGCACCTTGACCCACCGCACGCCGCGGAACTCCGTGCCCGGCTCCTGCACCACCGACAGGTCCGGCAGGTCCGGGATGTGCATCGCCTGCAGCTCACCACCGGCCCGCAGGCTGCCCCAGCCGCCGCGCGGACGGTTCGGGAGGAAGCGGTAGAACCCGCCGAGCGGCGCGACGAAGGCGTCCTCGGTCTCGTACACGATGCCGGTCGACGGGTCGATCGCGACGGCTTCGTGCTGGAACCGGCCCATCTGCTTCAGCGGCGTCGGGTGCACGTTGCGGCGGTCGTCGTACGGGTCGACCTCGAAGATGAAGCCGTGGTCCTTGGTGTAGCCGCTCTCGCCGGCCTTGAGCTCGGTCTCCTCGCAGGTCAGCCAGGTGCGCCACGGGGTGATGCCGCCGGAGCAGTTGATCGCCGTACCGCCGAGGCTGGTGAACTCCTTGGTGGAGTGGTTGTGCCGGTCGACCACCAGCGTGCTGGTGCCGCCGAAGCCCATCGGGTCGTAGGTCCGCTCCGGCGGCGCCTTCACGCCGATCGTCGCGGTCGGGCTGCACTCGTGGTTGCGGACCAGCCGGTTGCCGCCGTGCCGGTCCGGGAAGGTCCCCATCCCGTCGAACCGGCTCGGCGTCTTCAGCCCGTCCTTGCGGACGGCGCCTTCCCGCGAGAGCACCTGGTAGCTGAACCCGCGGGGCAGGTCGAGCATCCCCTTGGGGTCCTCGATCAACGGCCCGTACCCGATCTTCGGCCCGGACGTGCCCAGCGCCGGCTGAGCGGTGTAGAGCGCGTCGACGGACCCCACCACACTGACCGCGACTCCGGCCGCGGCCGCTCGGGCGACGAACTGACGCCTGGACAGGGGATTTGTTGCGGTCACGGCGGGCCTCCTTGTGCGTACAAGCAGTTGTCGCCAGTGAACGTACGGTAAACAACAACCCAACAGCAAGAGAACGAGTGTCAGGCACTCACCGTGACCGCAGTGAATCTACTGGTAGCAGGGCTTGGTGAAGTCGTAGTCGGCAGCAGTCTTGCCGGTGAAGAAGTCCTTCTCCACGGCCACGCCCGTCGGTGAGGGCGCGTCGACCTTGGAGATCAGGCTCTGCCGGAAGACGCGGTCGTTGGGCTCGCCGCCGTACTTGCCGGCTTCGGCGGGCAGCATGCCTTCGTAGTCGACCGTGGTGAGCGACTTGACCGCGGCCAGCAGGCCGGGGCGGGTCAGGTCCTTGCTCTCGACGGCCTTCTCCAGCGCGGCCTTCATCGGGTACGACCAGACCCAGCCGGCCGTGTAGCCGTCACTCGGCGCGGCCTTGAACGCGGCGTCGCCGACCGACTCGCGAAGCGCCTTGTGCCCAGGCGTGTCCGTGCCGTACGGCGCCCACGGGCCGGACTGCAGGTACAGCGCCGTCAGCGCCGGCGCCGCCGGGCTCTTCAGCAACGCCGGGTTCCAGGTCGGGCTGACCCCGATGAACTTGCCCTTGAAGCCGGCCTGCGCGGCACCGCCGACGATCGTGGCGGCCTCGGTCGGACCGGTCGCGAGAACGACCACGTCCGGCTTCGCGGCCACCAGCTTGGTGATCGCGGCGCCCTGGTTCTCCTGCCCGGCCGCCGTCGGGATGTCGGTGAACGTCAGCCCGTTCCCGGTCGCCGCGAGCTTCGCCCCGGCCGCGGCGTCGTCGCCGTAGTCGCCCGGGAAGTGCACGGCGGCGACGGACTTCGCCTTCAGCGTCTCCACGCCGTAGTCGACCGAGTTCATCGACTCGAAGCAGTAGTTCGTCCCGGACTCCAGGATCACGTCCTCGAACGCCCACGCCGACGTCCACGAGGCCGGTACGGCGATCACGTTGCTCGACTTCAGATCGGCCAGGATCGCCGCGGTCGGAGGCGAGCCGAGGGTCTGCGCGAGCCCGAGCACGTTCGGCTTGATCTCGGCGTACACCTCGTTGTGGACCTGCGGGTTGTACTTGTTGTCCTTGGTGTACTTGACCACGTCGACCTCGTAGCCACCGATCCCGCCGGCCGCGTTGACGCGCTTCCAGAACGCCTTCTGCCCCTCGGTCACCGGGACCCCGAGCGCCTTGAACGGCCCTTCGGTCAGGTCCGAGATGACGCCGAGGTAGATGCAGCCCTTGGCCTGGTCGACCGCGCTCGGGCACGGTTCCTTGGTCACCCCGACGTCGAACTTGACGCCCTCGCTGCCTTCCTGCGTCTCGGGTGCGTCGTTGCGGCACCCGGCAACGGCCAGTACGGCGGCCACCAGACCCACCGCGACCGTCCTGCGACTTCTGTTCATCGCTCTTCCTCCTCAGCCTCCCCAGCTCCGCCCTGGCGGGTCAGTGCGAGAACGGCCACGACTTCCAGTAGGTGCGGATGCGGATCCAGATCCCGAACAGCCCTCGCGGTTCGAAGATCAGGAAGCCGATGATCAACAGGCCGTAGAGGATCGCCTCGACCTGGAAGACCGTGATGCCCCCGGCGGTGGAACTGCTGCTGACGAACGGCAGCACCGCCGGCAGTTCGCGGGTGACCCGCGGCAACAGCGTGATGAACAGCGCGCCCAGCACCGATCCCGAGATGGTCGCCACGCCGCCGACCAGGATCATCGCGATGTACTGCACCGACAGCGCGAGGTTGAACGACCCCGGCTCGACGAAACCGATCATCACGTACAGCAGCGCCCCCGCGACCCCGGCGTAGAACGACGACACCGCGAAGGCGACCATCTTGTACCGGGTCACGTCGACCCCGATCACCTCGGCGGCCAGGTCCCGGTCGCGGACCGCGGCCAGCGCCCGGCCGATCCGCGAGCGGACCAGGTTCCGGGCCAGCACACCGAAGATCACCAGCAGCACGAACATCAACAGGTACAGCTTCTGCGCCTTGGTGAAGAACGCCCCGTCGACGGCGAACTGCAAGCCGAACAGCTCCGGTACGGCGGCCGGCCGCCCGACGCCCACTCCCCCGGTCAGCTCCCGCCAGTGCTTGAACAAGTGCTCCCCGATGAACACCAGCCCGAGCGTCACCACCGCCAGGTACAACCCCCTGAGGCGCGCGGCCAACGGCGCGACGATCAACCCGGCCAGCCCGGCGACCAGCCCGGCCGCCAGCAACCAGATCGGCAACGACGTGATCCCGAACCCGATCAGCCGGGTGCTGTCCGGATCCCCCGACAGCGCCGCTGCCGTGTAGGCCCCGATCGCCAGGAAGAACGCGTGCCCGAGCGACACCTGCCCGGCGTACCCGGTGACGAGGTTGAGCCCGATCGCGCCGATCGCCGCGACAAAAGCAGTCGCCAGTACGACGAGCAGATCGTCCTCGAGCATGAACGGCAGGGTGATCGCGGCGAGGGCGAGGACCAGCGTCCACCACCGCTTGCCCGGCGTGTTGAGCAACGCCATGTCCTGCCCGTACGCGGTGTAGAGCAGTGGGCGCCCTCTCATATCCGCTCCACCTCTCGCGTTCCGAAGAGTCCGTACGGTCTGACCAGGAGGACGAGCAGCATCAGCAGGTACGGCACCACGAGGAAGAAGTCGCCACCGAAGACCGGGCTGACCGAGCCGCCGTAGTTGCCGACCAGCGCCTCGACCACGCCGATGGACAGGCCCGCGACGACCGCGCCACCGAGCGAGTCGAGGCCGCCGAGGATGATCACCGGCAACGCCTTGAGCGCGGTCAGCCAGAGGTTCTGCTCCAGCCCGATGCCGGTCGAGAGGAACACTCCGGCGAGCCCGGCCAGCATCGCCGCCAGCGCCCAGGACAACGAGAACACGCCGCCGACCGAGACGCCCTGGGCCTGCGCGACCTCCTGGTCCGACGACGCGGCGCGCATCGCGAGGCCGGTCCGGGACCAGCGGTAGAAGGCGAACAGGGCCGCGACGACGACCAAGGTGGTGACGAGGGTGGCGAGGTGCCGCTGGTCGATCGTCACGCTGCCGACCTTCAGTTGCTTCAGGCCCCAAGGGTCGCCCATCTGGCGAATGTCCACGCCGATGAACGAGTTGACCACCGTACGGATCACCACGTCGACGCCGAGCGTGATGATCGCGATCACGAACACCGGCTTGCCGATCATCGGCCGCAGCGCCACGCGTTCGACGCCGACGCCGAGCAACCCGGTCAGCAGCAACGCGAGCACGACCGCCAGGAAGAAGTTCATCTGCAGCACGAGATGGCTGACCAGCACGCCGCCGGCCATCATGAACGCCGGCTGGGCGAAGCTGATCACCCGCATCGACTTGTAGACGATCACGAACCCGAGCGCCAGCAGGGCGTAGATCGAACCGTTGCCGAGACCACGGACCACCGTCGCGACGAGGTCGTTCACCGGGCACCTCCGCGGTACATCGACTCGACCAGTTCGCCGTACGCCGAGGTGACGGCGCCGCGCTTCACCTTCTGCGTCGCGGTCAGCTCGCCGTCCTCGTGCTCGAGCAGCTTCGGCAGCAGCCGGAACGTCTTCACCTGCTCGACCGTCGCGAACCGCTCGTTGACCTCGTCGACCACACCCTGCACGAGCTTCAGAACCTCGGGCTTGGAGCTCAGGTCCCGGTACGTCGAGTAGGGCAGTCTCTCCTGCTGGGCCCAGTGGCCGACCGTGTCCGGCTCGATCCCGATCAAGGCGGTCAGGTACTTGCGCCCGTCGCCGATCACCACCGCCTCCTTGAGGTACGGCGACGCCTTCAGCGCGTTCTCGATCTCCGACGGCGCGATGTTCTTGCCGCCCGCGGTGATGATCAGGTCCTTCATCCGGTCGGTGATCCGCAGGTGCGTCCCGTCGACCCACTCGCCGACGTCGCCGGTGTGCAGCCAGCCGTCCGGGTCGAGCATCCGCGCGGTCGCCTCGGGGTCGTGCCAGTAGCCGGCGAACGTCCCGTCGTGCCGGGTCAGGATCTCGCCGCTGATCTCGTCGATCCTCAGTTCGACTCCCTCGTGGCGTTCGCCGACCGTGCCGAGCTTGACCCGGCCCGGACGGTTGGCGGTGGCCACGGCCGAGTTCTCGGTCATCCCGTACACCTCGTGCATCGGCAGGCCCAGGCCCATGAAGAACCGCAGCACCTCGGGCGCGATCGGCGCGGCACCGGAGGCGGCGTACCGGACCTTGCGCAGGCCGACGCGGTCGAGCAGTGCGCGGTAGCAGATCAGGTACCCGATGGCGTGGACTGCTTTGGAGGCAGGGGTGTGCTTGCCGCCGTTGGCCGCTTTGACGGTGCCGATCCAGTCCGCCTGCTCGAGCCAGAAGGTGCCGACGGACCGCTTGAGCAGGCCGGCGGACGAGATCCGGATCTGGATGCCGGCGGCGATCTTCTCCCAGATGCGCGGGACGCCGAACAGGATGCTCGGCTGGACCTCGTGCAGGTTGGTGGCGACGGTCTCGATCGACTCGGCGAAGTGGACGCAGACACCGGCGCCCGCGCCGAACCAGCAGCTGAAAACGCGCTCGGCGACGTGGCAGAGCGGGAGGTACGAGAGAACGCTGTCCTTCGACGACGGCGGCGGGGCGGTGAAGCCGCCTTGCTCGACCAGCTCGCGGATGGCGTAGTCGACGTTCGCCACGGTCAGCATCACGCCTTTGGGCGGGCCGGTGGTGCCTGAGGTGTAGACCAGCGTGGCGACGTCGTCGGGCTGAGTCTGGTCCATTCTTTCCGCTACGGCGGTTGGGTTCTCGGTCCGATGCTCGTGGCCGAGGGCAAGGAAGTCGGGCCAGGCGAGCAGCCGCGGGTCGTCGTACCGGTGTCTGATGCCGCGGGGTTCGAGGTAGACGATGTGCTCCAGCTCGGGCAGCTCGTCGGCGACGGCCAGCGCTTTGTCGACCTGCTCCTGGTCCTCGGCGATCAGGACGCGGGAGCCGGAATGGCGGAGCAGGTAGGCGACCTCGGCCGTCGGGTTCGTCGGGTAGAGCCCGACCGTGACCGCCCGTACGGCGACCGCGCCGACGTCGGTGTAGAGCCACTCCCGGCGGTTCTCGGAGTGGATCGCGACCCGGTCGCCGGGCTCGATGCCAAGAGCAAGCAACGCGTGACCCACCAACGTTGCCGTGTCCCAGTAGCCGGCCCAACTGACTTGTTGCCAGAGCCCGAGATCCTTTTCTCTCAAAGCGATCAGGTCGGGTGTGCTCTCGGCTCTCTGGCGCACCCGAGTGGCGATCGTCCTCATGGCACGATCCTGTGCTCTTCGCCCAGGTAAGCGCGCACCACGTCGGGGTCGGCCGCGACCTCGCGCGGGCGGCCGGTGCGGATCGGGCGGCCGAAGTCGACCACCATGATCCGGTCGGCCAGATCCATCACCAGGCCCATGTCGTGCTCGACCATCACCATCGGCAGGCCCAGCTCGTCGCGGATGTCGAGGATGAACCGGGCCATGTCCTCGGTCTCCTCCAGGTTCATCCCGGCGACCGGCTCGTCCAGCAGCAGAAGCTTCGGCTCGGCGGCGAGCGCCCGGCCGAGCTCGACCCGCTTCTGCACGCCGTACGGGAGCAGGCCGACCGGCATCCGCCGCCACTGCGCGAGCTCGAGGAAGTCGACGATCTCCTCGACGGCCTTGCGGTTGGCCAGCTCGTTGCGGCGCGCCTTGCCGAGCCACGCGAAGGCCGCGAGCACGCCGTACGGGTTGTGGTGGTGGCGCCCGAGCATCAGGTTGTCGAGCACCGTGAGGTTGGAGAACAGCTCGATGTTCTGGAAGGTCCGCGCGATGCCGAGCCGCGCGATCGCGTGCGGTTTGCGGCCGATCAGCTCCTCGTCGCCGAAGCGCACCGAGCCGCGCTGCGGCCGGTAGACGCCGGAGAGCACGTTGAAGATCGAGGTCTTCCCCGCGCCGTTCGGGCCGATCACCGCGAACAGCTCGCCGGGGTCGACGGTGAAGCTGACGCCGTTCAGCGCGGTCACGCCGGAGAACTCCAGCAGCACGTCGTCGAAGCTGAGCACCGGTCGGGTGGTCGCGGCGGTGTCGTCCGGCCGGGTCTCGGTGGCGGTCACGACAGCCACCTCTTCCGCCGGCGGTAGTGCTTCACGTCGCGGAACGACCGGGACGAGCCCTCGGCGCCGAGTCCGAGGTAGAACTCGCGGACGTCGCCGTCGGCCAGCAGGTCCGCGGCCGGCTTGTCCATCACCATCGCGCCGTTCTCCAGCACGTAGCCGTGCTCGGCGATCGCGAGCGCCATCGCGGCGTTCTGCTCGACCAGCAGCACCGTCGTCCCGGCGCGGTTGATGTCGACGATCACGTCCCGGATCTGCTGGACGATCATCGGCGCCAGGCCGAGACTCGGTTCGTCCATCAGCAGGTACTTCGGGTCGGACATCAGCGCGCGCCCGATCGCCAGCATCTGCTGCTCGCCGCCGGACAGGTAGCCGGCCACCTTGCGGCGCCGGTCGGCCAGCACCGGGAACAGGTCGTAGGTCCGGTCCAGGTTGGTCTTCAGCGCGCGCGGCTTGACGTGTCCACCGATCCGCAGGTTCTCCTCGACGGTCAGCTCGGTGAAGATCCGGCGGCCTTCCATCACCTGTTTGATGCCCAGGGCAGCGATCCTGCTGGGCCCGAGACCGTGCACCGGTTCGCCGTCCAGCGTGATGGTTCCGCGGCTGATCTTTCCGTCGTGCAGGTCGAGCAGGCCGGACAACGCGCGCAGCAGCGTGGACTTGCCGGCGCCGTTCGCGCCCAGCAGCGCGACGATCTTGCCCTGGGGCACCTCGAGGCTGACGCCGCGCAGCACCAGCATCACATCGTCGTAGACGACCTCGAGATTCTTCGCTGCCAGCACGTCCGGCCTCCTGGATCCCCGAAGGTTCCCACCGTCCTGGCGAGTGAGTGTGACAGCACCGATGTCATCTACGGAAGAGGTCCGGCCCGGAAATCGGACGCGGATTACCGAACCGTGATCGGCGCAGGCTGACGCCGAACGCCCTGGTCAGGAGTGAACCAGGGCGACGCCGTGGTACGGCGATGTACCTCGGCGAACGTCCGAAGAATCCACATGCGTCCGAAGAACCCGAGGCTATAGCGCACTCTTCTTCGGACGCATCGCACTTCTTCGGACGCTGGCGGCTCGCTCAGAGCGAGCGGACCCAGTTGGCCAGCAGCTCGGCTCCCGCGTCACCCGACTTCTCCGGGTGGAACTGGGTCGCCGTCAGCGGCCCGTTCTCGACCGCGGCGACGAACCGGTCCTCGCCGTACGTCGACCAGGTGACCTTCGGAGTGACCGACTCGCGGGTGTCCTTCAACGCCCACTCGCGCACGCCGTACGAGTGCACGAAGTAGAACCGCTCCTTGTCGATCCCCTCGAACAGCGTGCTGCCGCCCGGGACGTCGACCGTGTTCCAGCCCATGTGCGGGACCGGCTCCTGGTGCTTCGGCTGCAGCCGCTCGACCGTGCCCGGCCACTGCTCGCAGCCCTCGGTCTCGACGCCGTGCTCGATGCCCTTAGCGAACAGGATCTGCATGCCGACGCAGATCCCGAGCACCGGGCGCCCGCCGGTCAGCCGGCGGTCCACGACGACATCGCCGCGGACCGACTTCAGCCCCGTCATACAGGCCTCGAACGCCCCGACCCCAGGAACCAGCAGACCGTCCGCGTCGAGCGCCTGCTGGTAGTCGGCGGTGACGGTGACGTCCGCGCCGACGCGCTGCAGGGCGCGTTCACCGGACCGGATGTTGCCCGAGCCGTAGTCGAGCAGGACGACCTTCTTGCTCACAGGGCCGTCCTCACAGGTCCCCCACCGGGCGCCGTGCTCACCGGGCCATCCTCACAGGTCGCCCCACCAGTCGCCGTGCTCACAGGGCCGTCCTCACAGGTCCCTCCGCCAGTCGCCGTGCTCACAGGGCGCCTTTGGTGGAAGGGATCCCGGGCTGCCGCGGGTCCAGCTCGGCGGCCGCGCGCAGTGCTCGCGCGAACGCCTTGAACTGCGCCTCGACGATGTGGTGCGGGTCGCGCCCGGACAACACGCGGACGTGGATGCAGATCGCCGCGTTGAACGCGAGCGTCTCGAACACGTGCTGGGTCAGCGATCCGGCGTAGTCGCCGCCGATGATCGCGTAGACCTGGCCGTCGGGCTCGCCGGTGTGCACGCAGTACGGCCGGCCGGACAGGTCGACCGTGCAGTGCACGAGCGCCTCGTCCAGCGGCACGGTCGCGTCACCGAACCGGCGGATGCCCTTCTTGTCACCGAGCGCTTCCTTCAGCGCCTGGCCGATGCCGATCGCGGTGTCCTCGACGGTGTGGTGCGCGTCGATCTCCAGGTCGCCGACCGTGTTCACGTGCAGGTCGAGCAGCGCGTGCTTGGCCAGCGCGTTGAGCATGTGGTCGTAGAAGCCGACCCCGGTGGAGATGTCGGCGCGCCCGGTGCCGTCGAGGTCGAGCTCGACCAGCACCTTCGACTCACTCGTCTCCCGGTCGATGCGGGCAGTGCGACTCATCCACGTCCTCGCTTCGCTCCGGGCGCGGATGAGGCTCGGTCCACGCTGTCCTGTTCGATGAGCTCGCTGCGCTCACTCATGATTGCCTTCCGATGTCGGACTTGAGCACCTTCTCCAGGGACGCGCGGAACGCGGCCATCTCGGCGGCGGCACCGATCGAGACCCGCAGCCAGCCGTCCGGGCCGGTCTCGCGGATCAGTACGCCGTCGTCGAGCAACGCCTGCCAGACCGCGTGCCGGTCGGTGAACGTGCCGAACAGGACGAAGTTCGCGTCCGAGTCGACCGCCTTGAGGCCCTGCGCCCGCAGCCAGTCGACCGTCTCGTCCCGCTCCACGCGCAACTGCTCGACCCGGCCGAGCAGCTCGTCGGAGTGCCGCAACGCGGCCCGCGCGACCGCCTGGGTGACGGCAGACAGGTGGTACGGCAGCCGGACGATCCGCAGCGCGTCGACCAGTTGCTTGCTCGCGGCAAGGTAACCGACCCGGGCCCCCGCCAGCGCGAACGCCTTCGAGGTGGTCCGGGCGACGGCCAGGTTCGGGTACGCCGGGAGCAGGCTGGTCGCGCTCGGCGTACCGGCCCGGCGGAACTCGGCGTACGCCTCGTCGACGACCAGGACGGCCCCGATCGACGCCGTCCGGCCGGCGACCGCCTCGACCAGCTGGATCGGCAGCGCCGTACCGGTCGGGTTGTTGGGTGAGGCCAGCAGCACGACCGACGGGCGGTGCCGCGAGATCGCGGCCAGCGCCTTGCTCTGGTCGAGCGTGAAGTCGTGCGACCGGCGGCCGACCACCCAACCGGTGTTGGTGTCGCGGGCGTACTCCGGGTACATCGAGTACGTCGGCGCGAACGACAGCGCGGTCCGGCCCGGGCCGCCGAAGGCCTGCAGGAGGTGCAGCATGACCTCGTTGGACCCGTTGGCGGCCCAGATCTGCTCGGCGGTCAGGTGCGCGCCGGACTCGCGGCCCAGGTACGCGGCCAGGTCGGCGCGCAGGGCCAGGAAGTCGCGGTCGGGGTACCGGTTCAGACCGCGCGCGGCCTCGGCGACCGACGCGGTGATGTCGGCGACGACGGCGTCACTCGGCGGGTACGGGTTCTCGTTGACGTTGAGCAGGAACGGTACGTCGAGCTGCGGTGCGCCGTACGGCTCGAAGGCTTTCAGCTCGTCACGCAGCGGAAGCCCGTCGAAGCGCGCCATCAGCTGTCACCTGCGGACGCTGCGGCGTTGTCGGCGGACGCCGCGCCGTTGTCGGCGGACGCCGCGGCCGGCTCGGGGAAGCGTGCGGACACGGCTGCCCCGTGGGCCGGGAGGTCCTCGGCGTTGGCCAGGGCGACCACGTGACCGGCGACCTCCTGCAGCGCGTCGCGGCTGTAGTTCACGACGTGCATCGCCTTCAGGAAGCTGCGCACGGACAGACCGGACGAGTGGCACGCGCATCCAGCGGTGGGCAGCACGTGGTTCGACCCCGCGCAGTAGTCACCCAGCGATACCGGCGACCACCCACCGACGAAGATCGCGCCGGCGTTGTTGATCAGCGCGGCCCGCTCCTCGGCGTCCTCGGTCTGGACCTCCAAGTGCTCAGCGGCGTACGCATCAACCAGCACAGTCCCCTGGTCAAGGTCGTCGACCAGCACGATGGCGGACTGCTGCCCACCCAGCGCCTCGGTCACCCGCTCGGCGTGCTTGGTCTTGGCAACCTGCACCGGCAATTCAGCCTCCACCGCAGCCGCCAGCGACTCGCTCGGCGTCACCAGGACACTGGCCGCCATCGGGTCGTGCTCGGCCTGGCTGATCAGATCCGCGGCAACGTGCACCGGGTCGGCCGTGTCGTCAGCCAGTACGGCGATCTCGGTCGGCCCGGCCTCGGAGTCGATCCCGACCTGCCCGAGCAGAAAGCGCTTCGCGGCAACGACATAGATGTTGCCCGGACCCGTGATCAGGTTGACCTTGCGGCATCCGTCGAACCCGTACGCGAACCCGGCGATCGCCTGCGCGCCGCCCATCGCGTACACCTCGTCGATCCCGAGCATCGCGCACACCGCGAGCACCGTCGGGTGCGGCAGCCCCCCGAACTCCTTCTGCGGGGGCGATGCGACAGCGAGCGAGGGCACCCCGGCGACCTGAGCCGGTACGACGTTCATCACGACGCTGGAAGCCAGCGGCGCACGCCCGCCCGGCACGTACAGCCCGACGCGCTGCACCGGCACGAGCCGCTGCGTGACCCGCCCACCCGGCGCGGGCTCGGACGCGACGTCGCCGCCGAGCTCGTCCTGGCTGACCTCGCGCACCCGGCGGATCGACTCCTCGAAGGCGCTGCGCACCGTCGGGTCGAGCTCCTCCAGCGCGGTCTTCAGCGCCTCGGCCGGGACCCGCAGGTCGTCGACGCGGACCTGGTCGAACTTCTCGCCGTACTCCCTGATCGCCTCGAGACCACGATGCCGGACGTCCAGACAGATCGGTCGGACGACGTCGAGAGCCTTCTCGACGTCGAACACGGCTCGGGGCACCAGGGCGTGAACTTCGGCAGGGAGATCGTTGAGCTCTCCGGCCGCCACTCGGCCCCGCAGGTCGACGCGGCGAATCATGGGCCCAGTCTAGTGGTCACACCAGTTGTGCCGTGGTTCGGCGTACGGACTGTGGATGGTTGCCCTAGGCTCGACGTATGGACTCTCGGCTGCCGCTGCTCACCGTCGAGACGGTGATCTTTCCGGGGCTGGTGCTCCCACTGCCGATCACGGACGCCCAGGGGCGATCGGTGATCCGCGACCTGGTCGAGAACGGCGGCGAGATGGTCTGCGGCGCGATCGCGGTCCGGGACGGGTACGAACTGGGCGACCGGGTCTTCCGCTCGCTGTACGGCACCGGCTGCGCGGCCACCATCTCCGAGATCACCATCGACGCGGACGACGACGGCCCGGTCGAGGTCACGCTGACCGGCAACCGCCGCTTCAAGGTCGACGAGCTGGACAGCGGCGGCGACTACCTGGTCGCGGACGTCGAGTGGCTGGACGAGGAGCTCGGCGACGACCCGCTCGGTACGGCGACGATCGCCGTCGAACGCTTCCGCCGCTACGCCGCCGCGGTCACCGAGATCTCCCGCCCCGGCCTGCACATCGGCTCGCTGCCCGACGACCCCAGCACCCTGTCGTACCTGATGTCGGCGGCCACCACCCTGCTCACCCCCGAACGCCAGAAACTGCTCGAGGCCCCCGACACCACCACCCGCCTGGCCCACCTGATCGGCCTCCTCGACGCCGAGCTCACCGCGATCAAGGCGATCCCCTCCCTGCCCGACACGGACATGTCCTGGTCCACCATGAACCCGAACTGAGCGGTCCATACCGGGCTGAATCCCACGGTGGTATCGTCGTGGTATGAGCAAACAGATCACCGTCCGCCTGCCGGACGAGCTGGTCGACTTCATGGACCGGCTCGTCGACGCCAACCTGGCCCCCTCCCGCGCCTCGGTAGTAGCCCGGGCGATGGAACGCGAGCGCCGCCGCGACCTGGCCGCCCGCGACCTCGCCCTGCTCACCGAGTACGGCGAACCCTCCGACCTCGACGGCCTGGCCGCAACCGCCGGCGGAACCGTACTCACCGACCTCGACTGATGCGCCCCATCCACATCGCCCGCCTCGACAAGCCCCGCCCCGTCGTCGTCCTCACCCGCGAACTGATCCGCCCCCGCCTCACCAACGTGACCGTCGCCCCCATCACCAGCACCATCCGAGGCCTCTCAACGGAAGTACTCGTCGGCCCCCAGAACGGCCTCGACCACCCCAGCGCCATCAGCTGCGACAACATCCAAACCATCCCCAAACTCCAGTTGGGCCGCCTGATCGGCTACGTCCTCCCCGACCAAGAGCCTTCCCTCACCGAAGCCATCACCCTGGCCTTCGACCTGGAGCTTCTGTAATCCCCGGCGCTCGCCTTCGAGCTGTCGCGCCTCCACGCTGAATCCCCGCACTCCCGTGCATGCACCCCACCGCCGTCCCGCTGAATCCCCGCGTGACCTAAGCGTGCCGCCCCAAGCTGAGTCCTCGCGTGACCTACGCGTGCCCCTCACCCCCCCCCGCTGGGTTCTCGCGCGAACTACCCGCACCCTCACACCCCGCCGCGCTGAGTCCTCACGTGAACTACCCACACGCCCACCGGACCCCATGACTCCCCGGACGCCCACCGCGCCGAATGCGCGCGAACCCGCAAGGCCACGACCACACCGACCCACGCGAACCCCACTCCCCCGCGCGCTGAGTCCTCGCGCAGATCACACCTGAGACCGGCACCGCCCACCTCAAACCCACCACCAACCCAGCCCACCAAACCGCCACCACCTGACGCCGCCACCCGCCGCTGGCAACCCCGTGCAACCAAGCCCACCGCTCTCCCACCAGCCCCACACTCGTCGCAAGCGATCCTCGCGGAGTGCGGCCCGCACGGTGGCGCCCGCCCGGCAGCCCTCACGCGCTGCTGCTCACCCGGGGCGCATCCGGGCCGCTGCTCACCCGGTGGTGTTGCCCGCGTGGTGGTGTCCGCGTGGTGGTGTCCGTGCTGTGCTGCCCGCGGAGTGGCGCCCGCCCGGCGGTGCTCACGAGGTGCTGCCCACGTGCCACTGCTCACGCGGTACCGCTCGCCCGGTGTTGCTGCCCGCGCGGTGGTCCTCGCGCCGTGGGTGCTCGCGCCGTGCGGCTCGCGCGGTGGCGCCCGATGGTGTACCGGGTGGTGCTGTCCGCGTGCTGCTGCTCACGCGGTACCGCTTCACAGGGTGGTTGCCCGCGCGGTACTGCTCGCTCGGTGGTGCTCGCAGTGGTCCTCGCGCGCTGCCGCCCGCGCGGTGGTCTCCGCCCGGCGTTGCCCGAGTGGTGCCGCTCGAGCTTGCTCCTCGCGAAGCGGTGCCCGGGCGGTAGCGCCCACCCGGTCGTCGTCGCGCGCTGCTGCTCACCCGGTGGTGCTTACGGCGTGGTGCTGCCCGCGCGGCGGTGTTTGCGGGGTGGTGGTGCCGCGAGGTGTGCCCGGCTGCTGGTGGTGCAGCCCGGTGGTGCCCGCGCGGCGGCGCTAAGTGCCCGGGTTGTGCAGGGTGCTGCTTACCCGGTGGTGCTGCTCGCGGGGTGATTCTCGCGCCGTGCTGTCCACGCGGTGGTGCCCGCCCGGCGGTGCTCGCGGAGTGCTCCCCGCGTGGTGCTCGCGGCGCTTATCCTCGCGGGGCCTGCTCGCGCGCTGGTGACCGCGGAGTGGTGCTCGCACGGTGGCGCCCGCGTGGGTGGCGCCCGCCCGGTGCTCCCTCGCCCGGTGCTGCACCCGCGGTGCGGCGCGCCCGGTGGTGCTAACGGGTGCTGCCCGCGCCGGTGCCACCCGCCCGGTGGTGCTCACGGGGTGGTGCTCGCACGGTGGCCCCCGCCCGGCGGTGCTTCGGGGCGTGCCGCTCGCGCGCGGTGGTCCTCGCCCGATGGTCCCGCCGCTCGCCGGGTGATGCCCGCGTGCTGCTGCACCCGCGGTGCTGCCCACGCCGTGGCGCTCGCACCCGTGGTGCCCGCGGGGTGGTCCTCGCGAGTGGTGCCCGCCCGGAGCGGCCCGCGCTGCCCCCTGGGTGGTGTTCGCGGGGTGGTGCACGCGCGGTGGTGCACGCGCGGTGGTGCACGCGCGGTGGTGCACGCGCGGTGGTGCACGCGCGGTGGTGCACGCGCGGTGGTGCACGCGCGGTGGTGCACGCGCGGTGGTGCACGCGCGCCCGGCCGGGGGCCGGGCGCGCGAGGGGGTCAGGCGAGTTTGGTGACGTCTCGGACTGCGCCCTTGTCGGCGCTGGTGGCCATGGCGGCGTAGGCGCGGAGGGCTTGGGAGACCTTGCGGTCGCGGGACTTGGGGGCGTAGATGCCGTTGAGGGCCACGCGGCGGGCGTCCAGTTCGGTCTCGTCGACCAGGAGGTCGATCGAGCGGTTGGGGATGTCGATGCGGATCTGGTCGCCGTCCTGGACCAGCGCGATGGTGCCGCCGGAGGCTGCTTCGGGTGACGCGTGGCCGATCGACAGGCCCGACGTACCGCCCGAGAAGCGGCCGTCGGTGACCAGTGCGCAGACCTTGCCGAGGCCGCGGCCCTTCAGGAACGACGTGGGGTAGAGCATCTCCTGCATCCCGGGCCCGCCCTTCGGGCCCTCGTACCGGATCACGACGACGTCGCCGGGCTGGACCTGTTTGGCGAGGATCTTCTCGACGGCTTCCTCCTGCGACTCGCAGACCACGGCCGGGCCCTGGAACGTCCAGATCGACTCGTCGACGCCGGCGGTCTTCACGACGCAGCCGTCCTCGGCCAGGTTGCCCTTCAGCACCGCCAGGCCACCATCGGTCGAGTACGCGTGCGCGCTGTCGCGGATGCATCCGCCGGCCGCGTCGGTGTCCAGCGTGTCCCAACGCTCCGACTGCGAGAACGCGGTCGCCGACCGCACGCACCCGGGCGCGGCGTGCCACATCTCGACGGCCTCCGCGGACGGCGAACCGCCGCGCAGGTCCCACGTCTTCAGCCACTCGTCGATCGAGTCGCTGTGCACGGTGTGGATGTCCTCGTTCAGCAGACCACCCCGGTACAGCTCACCGAGGATCGCCGGGATACCGCCGGCCCGGTGCACGTCCTCCATGTAGTACGTGCCCCCCGGCGCGACGTTCGGCGCGACCTTCGCGAGGCACGGCACCCGCCGGGAGACGGCGTTGATGTCGTCCAGCCCGAAGTCGACCTCGGCCTCCTGCGCCGCGGCCAGCAGGTGCAGGATCGTGTTGGTGGAGCCGCCCATCGCGATGTCGAGCGCCATCGCGTTCTCGAACGCGGCGCGGGACGCGATGTTGCGCGGCAGCACGTTCTCGTCGTCGGTGTCGTAGTACCGCTTGGTGATCTCGACGACCGTGCGCCCGGCGTTCTCGTACAGGGCCTTGCGGGCGGTGTGGGTGGCCAGGACCGAGCCGTTGCCGGGCAGGGACAGGCCGATCGCCTCGGTCAGGCAGTTCATCGAGTTCGCGGTGAACATGCCCGAGCAGGACCCGCAGGTCGGGCAGGCGTTCTCCTCGATCCGCTGGATGTCGGCGTCGGAGACGTTCTCGTTGACCGCCTCGGACATCGCGTCGATCAGGTCCAGCTTGCGCACGGTGCCGTCGACCAGCGTCGCCCGGCCGGCCTCCATCGGTCCGCCGGAGACGAACACGGTCGGGATGTTCAGCCGCAGCGCGGCCATCAGCATGCCCGGGGTGATCTTGTCGCAGTTGGAGATGCAGATCAGCGCGTCGGCGCAGTGTGCCTCGACCATGTACTCGACCGAGTCGGCGATCAGGTCGCGCGACGGGAGGCTGTAGAGCATGCCGCCGTGGCCCATCGCGATGCCGTCGTCGACGGCGATCGTGTTGAACTCGCGCGCGATGCCACCGGCCGCGTGAATCGCTTCGGACACGATCCGGCCCACCGGCTGGAGGTGGGTGTGCCCCGGCACGAACTCGGTGAAGCTGTTCGCCACGGCGATGATCGGTTTGCCGAAGTCCTCCCGCGCTACCCCGGAGGCCTGCATGAGCGCGCGGGCGCCCGCCATGTTGCGACCGTGGGTGACAGTACGGGACCTCAATGCAGGCACGACGGTATCTCCTCGCTTCTCGGACTGCTCACCTAGCATGTTGCCACTCCCGTCCCGAATGCCGAAACGCCGGTCCCACATCCCGGCAGCTCACCCGGCCACGTCCTGGTTCCAACGGGATGTTCGCGTCGCGTACGACGGGAAGTCGCCACGCCCCAGGGCGAGTGTCCGAACGTCGCGCGCCGTCCTGCATCTTGTCCCTGTGAGCACACTTGACGACGCCGTACCGGTAGCCACCACCGGATCAGACCCGATGGAGCGGCTCGCGCTCTCCCGCGCCGCGCGAGACCAGGTGGAGACCTGGGCGAACGGTGCCCAGGCGCTGGCCCTGCTGACGTCCCTGCGGGACCGTGGGTGGACGCAGTTCCTCCTCGAACGCCGCGAGCTCGCCGCGCTCGCCGACTTCTCCGGCCTGCCGCCGGACCGGCTGACCGACGTCCTCGCCGTTCTCGAGGCGCACGGGATCGTGGAACAGTTGGACGGGCACGTACAGCTGAGCGCATCCTTCGAGGCGCTCGCCGCCGCGGATGCCTGGATCGGATTGGACGACCTGCTCGATCGCTCCGAACTGATGACACGGCTGACCCGTACGGCGGCCGAGGAGCCCGGACCGCTGCCGCTGACCGAGCCGGACGCGCTCGTGGTCGCTCGCGCGGCGGGTGGCGCGGCAGGCGCCGTGACGAAGGCGCTGTACGAGCAGATCTTCGTCCCGCAGTTGCCCGAGCTGTCCGCCGCGATCAAGGCCGGCCCGTGGCTCGACGCCGGCTGCGGAGTCGCCTGCGCGACGCTGACGCTGGCCTCCCTGTACCCGGAGATGGAGGCCGTCGCGATCGAGCTGGTCCCGACGGTCGCCGCTGAGACCGTACGACGGGCGGAGGCGTTCGGCGTGACGGATCGGATCGACATCCGGGTGATGGATGCGCGGGAGCTGGACGAAGCGGACAGGTTCAGCGGTGCGTTCTGGGCGCAGCCGTTCTTCCCCGAGCAGACCCGAGCGGAGACGCTCGCCATGCTGCTGCGGGTGCTGCAGCCAGGCGGCGTACTGCTGATGCAGGAGATGGAGCCCGAACCGGACGAGGCCGATCGACCGGCGTACAGCCTCCGGAAGCTGGTCGCGCACGGCTGGGGTGTGCCGTTCGGCCGGACCGCCAAGCAGTTGGCCGACGAGGCGAAGACCGCGGGTTTCGAGATCGAACGTCTGGCCCGCACCGACTTCGGCCGCCTGGTCATCGCCCGCCGCCCAGTCTGAGGGGAGCTTTTGTCGGGTCCGCGATCTAGCCTGGGGCGATGGAGGACTTCGAGCTGCAGGCGCACCGGGTGCATCCCGCGCTGCGCCCGTACCTCGACGACCTGATCGGCTACGACTACCGCGGGGAGCCGCCCGAGCTGCACCGCGGGCTGCCCTCCCGGTCGCTGACTGTGGTGATCACGCTGGACGAGCCGCTGGGCATCGCCTGGCCGGACGCGCCGACGCAGAAGTTCGAGACCCTCGCCGGTGGACTCCACTCGACAGCCGTGCGGATCGGCCAGTCCCCCAACCGGGCCGGGCTCCAGCTTGCGCTCACGCCGGCCGGCAGCCGCGCGCTGCTCGGTCTCCCACCGAGCGAGCTGGCCTCGATCGTGGTCCCGCTCGACGACGTACTCGGCCGGCCCGCCCGCGAGCTCAGCGAGCAACTGCGCGAGACACCCAGCTGGGCGCAGCGCTTCGCCATGGTGGAGCAACTGCTGCTCGAGGCCTGGCGCAACGAGCCTGTCCCCCAGCCCCGCGCCGAGATCTGCTGGGCCTGGCAACGGCTCGCACAGACCAGCGGCGGCGTCGGCGTACAGGACCTGGCGACCGAGGTCGGCTGGGGCCGGCGTCACCTGACCGAACGTTTCCGTCAGGAGTACGGACTCGCGCCCAAGGTCGCTGCCCGCGTGATGCGTTTCGAGCAAGCCGTCCAGCGGCTGAAGCACGCGCCGCGGACCAAACTCGCAGATCTGGCCGCCGATCTCGGCTACGCCGACCAGGCGCACCTGTCCCGGGAGTGGAACGCGCTCGCCGGCTGCTCGCCGCGGCAGTGGATCGCCGAGGAACTCCCATACGTTCAAGACGAACCTCTCGTGGAGAAGGCAGAGTCGTGGACATGAACACAACACAGAGCACTGGGCGGATCGGCGTCTGGCCGACGCTGATCTACCGCGACGGACAGGCCGCACTGAAGTTCCTCACCGAAGGGCTGGGGTTCACGCTGGTCGCCTCCTACCCCGGGGTCGCCGAGGGATCGATCGCGCACGCCGAACTGCTGTGGCCGCACGGTGGTGGGGTGATGGTCAGCTCGGTCGACCGCAACGCCGAACCCAATGAGTTCGACCGCTTCGTCGGCCAGGCACAGGGAAGTTATCTCGTTCACGACGATCCGGATTCCCTTTATCCACAGGTGATCGCGGCCGGTGCGAAGGTGCTGCGCGAGATGCGCGAGGAGGACTACGGATCGCGCGGGTTCGCCGTCACCGATCCCGAGGGCAACGTCTGGAGCGTCGGGACGTACGCCGGCGAGACCAAGTAATCCACAGGGTCCCCCCGCGAACCTCGCGACCTCCGTAGAATCGCCGCGTGGCCGAAACGACACCGGAACTGCCAGACTCCGAAGCCCTGCAGGTCCTGCACAGGGTGTTCGGGTACGACGCGTTCCGCGGGGAGCAACGCGACATCATCGAGACCGTCGTCGGTGGTGGGGACGCGCTCGTCCTGATGCCGACCGGCGGCGGCAAGTCACTGTGCTACCAGATCCCCGCGCTGGTCAGATCCGGCGTCGGGGTGGTGATCTCGCCGCTGATCGCGCTGATGCAGGACCAGGTCGACGCGCTCACCGCGCTCGGCGTACGGGCCGGCTTCCTGAACTCGACGCAGGACTTCGAGCAGCGTCGCGAGGTCGAGCAGGCTTTCCTGGCCGGCGACCTCGACCTGCTCTACCTGGCGCCCGAGCGGCTGCGGGTCGACGCGACGGTCCGGCTGCTCGACCAGGGCAAGATCTCGTTGTTCGCGATCGACGAAGCGCACTGCGTGTCCCAGTGGGGGCACGACTTCCGCCCCGACTACCTGATGCTGTCGGAGCTGCACGAGCGCTGGCCGGACGTTCCGCGGATCGCGCTGACCGCGACGGCGACCGAGGCAACGCACGCCGAGATCGCCACCCGGCTGAACCTGACCGAGGCGCGGCACTTCGTCGCCAGCTTCGACCGGCCCAACATCCAGTACCGGATCGTCGGCAAGGACAGCCCGCAGCGCCAGCTGCTCGACCTGCTGCGCACCGAGCACGCCGGCGACGCGGGCATCGTCTACTGCCTGTCGCGTAACAGCGTCGAGAAGACCGCCACTTTTCTGACCCAGAACGGGATCGAGGCCGTGCCGTACCACGCCGGTCTGGACAGCCGGACGCGTGCGAAGAACCAGTCCCGCTTCCTGCGCGAGGACGGCCTGGTCGTGGTCGCGACGATCGCGTTCGGGATGGGCATCGACAAACCCGACGTACGGTTCGTCGCGCACCTGGACCTGCCGAAGTCGGTCGAGGGGTACTACCAGGAGACCGGACGCGCGGGTCGCGACGGTCTGCCGTCGACCGCCTGGCTCGCGTACGGGCTGCAGGACGTCGTGCAGCAGCGCAAGATGATCGACACGTCCGAAGGCGACGCGGCGCACCGGCGCCGGCTCGGTTCACACCTCGACGCGATGCTCGCGCTGTGCGAGACCGTGCAGTGCCGGCGGGTCCAGCTGCTCGCGTACTTCGGCCAGCAGGGCGAGCCGTGCGGCAACTGCGACACCTGTCTGGTCCCGCCGGAGTCGTGGGACGGCACGATCCCGGCGCAGAAGCTGCTCTCCACGGTGTACCGGCTGCAGCACGAGCGGAACCAGAAGTTCGGCGCCGGCCAGGTGATCGACATCCTGCTCGGCAAGACGACCGAGAAGATCAAGCAGTTCCGGCACGACGACCTGAGCGTCTTCGGCATCGGGACCGAGCTGAAGGACACCGAGTGGCGTGGGGTGATCCGGCAACTGCTGGCCCAGCGGCTGCTCACTGTCGAAGGTGACTACGGCACGCTGCTGCTGACGGCCGAGAGCGCCGAGGTGCTCGGTCGGCGCCGCGACGTGATGATGCGGCGCGAACCCGAGCGGGTCGGGCGGTCGAAGTCGTCGGGCGGCGGGAGCAAGAAGAAGGTCGTCGACCTGCCCGCCGAGGCGGCGCCGGTGTTCGAGCGGCTGCGCGCCTGGCGGGGCGCGACGGCGAAGGAGCAGGGCGTACCGGCGTACGTGATCTTCCACGATGCGACGCTGCGGCAGATCGCGACCGATCTGCCGGGCTCGTTGACGGAGCTGGGCAAGATCAGCGGCGTCGGCGAGAACAAGCTGGCCAAGTACGGCGAGGGGGTGCTGGAGGCGCTGGCTGCGGAGTAGCTGGGCGGGCGGGCTCGCGGGTTGAGCGGCAGGGATCGCTGTGCGGCGTCTGGTGTGCGTAGTGGCACCGAGGTCGTCGGCGACCTGTGCATCGCGCTGTTCGGGTTGTGCTCGGTGCTGTCGATCCCTGATCTTGTCGGTCAGCGGCTCGTCGGAGGTAACGCGTTTCCGCGGCCCGGCGGCTCGTCGATCGGCGGTCGGCGGCTCGTCGCTCGGCGGGTCGGCGGCTCGGCGGGTCGGCGGGGGTAACGCGTTGGGGAGGTCGGCGCGTCGTACGGGGTGGAGACTCCGACGACGAAGGGCTTTGCCTTGCTGACCTCTGTGCTGACCGGGTTGCTGCTCACGACAACCGTGGCGGGTGCTGCCGCGCCGGCGCCGATCGACTGGACCGAGACGCCGACCGAGCTGGGGACCGCGGTGCTCTACACGACCGAGCGTGCCGATGGCGCGCAGTGGAGTGTGGGGATCTCGCTCGAGCAGGACGGTGAGGCGTTGCGGTTCCACCCGCTCGCGGCGTACTGGGACGGGAAGGCTTGGCGTCGTACGGAGAGTTCCGTGGCGGACGGTCGGTTGGACGATCTGCTCGTTCGCTCGCGGAGCGACGTGTGGGCGGTAGGCGCGACCGAGGACCCGGAGAACGGCGACCGGGCGTTGCTGCAGCGCTGGAACGGGATGGCGTGGAGCCGGGTGAAGAATCCGGTCGAGCCGGTGGCCGGCTCCTCGCAGTACACGGCTGTGACGGCCGCTGGAGCAGGGGTGCTGGTCGGCGAGGCTGCGACTGATGCGGACGGGAACTACCAGACCGCCGTACGCCGGTACGCCGGCGGGAAGTGGACGGCGCTGCCGAGTGCGGGCTTGCAGCACATCATCTATCTCGATGACCTCGAGCAGGTTTCGCCGCAGGACGTGTGGGCGGCGGGCATCGGTGGGATGGCCCGGTACGACGGGAAGGCGTGGCGGGAGGTGAAGCTGCCGATCGACATGCCGACCGATCGGCAGTTCGAGATCGCGCAGCTGGTGGTGCGCGCGGCGGACGACATCTGGGCGGTGGGTGAGAAGCCGAGCGAGGAGTTCTGGCGGCAGCCGCTGGCGCTGCACTTCGACGGGAAGAAGTGGACCGAGGTCGCGGCGCCGGTGCGGACGGGGCAGTTCCACGACCTGGAGTTCGTCGACGGGCGTCCGGTGGCTGTTGGCGGGGATCCCACCACGCAGGAGCCGATCGTGGCTGAGCTGTCGGGCAACGCTTTTGTCGAGACGACCGCTCCCCCCGGTGCTGGGTATCTGCACGGGTCGACCGTGGTCGGGCGCTGCTTGTGGGCGGTGGGTGTGGCTGCTCCCGGTGGGACTGTTGAGCAGCCGTACGCCGCCGTGGGCACTCACCGGTCGAGCACTCCGAAGGCCTGCCGCTGAAGGGCACAAGGGGCCTGGGTGGATCGGGACGCAGGCGGCCTGGGGCGGATCGGGACGCGGGCGGCCTGGGGCGGATCGGGACGCGGGCGGCCTGGGGGTGGATCGGGACGCAGGGGGCCTGGGGCGCCGGACGCGGAGCGGGCGAGGGCGACGCCCACCACTGATCAATCCACCGATTCCGGGCTCGGTCGCTCGCTGCTGAGCGTGGGACCGGGCGGGCGCTGGAGGTTGGACAGTGGTGGGCATCGGCGGACTCGGGGGACTGTGGGCGCGAAGCCGCTCCCTTGAGTTCAAGGGAGCGGCGGAGCCGGCTCGGTGGGAACGGTGATCGGACCGAGGCTGAGGGCGAGCGCGGTGACCGGGCCGGCCGGAGTCGGTGCGGGTGCGGAGTCGGTGCGGCGCGGGTGCAGGTGGATCAGCCCTCGACCAGGTAGAGGGTGTTTCCGTCCGGGTCGTGCAAGGTGAACATGGGCGGGACTCCGGGCCAGCTGAGTAGGGCGTCGACGGCGACTGACTGGGCGGTCAGGGCCGCGTGGGCGGCTGCGGCGTTGGGGGTGGTGAGGCGGATGCCGGTGTCAGCGCCTGTGGGGGTTTGGTCGGTGGTGGGGATCAGGGCGAGGGTTGTGGTGGCGCCGGGTGGGGCGACGACGATCCAGCGGCCGTTGAGTTGGGGGAGCTCGGCGTCGAAGTGGAGGTCGAAGCCGAGGGTGTCGACGTAGAAGGCGACGGCTCGGTCCTGGGCGGTGACCGGGACGGCGATGGTGCTGATGGCAGTGATGTGGTTCATTGCGGGTCCTCTCGGGTGGTGGTGACACCCGGAGGTAGAAGCCGGGGTCAGGATTTCGACATCGGCGCGTGAAGAAGTTCGGCGGGGACCGAGTAGACGACGAGCCACTGGTGCGGCTCGTCGAGCAGGGCGGTGACTTCGTAGCCGATGGTGATGCGGCCCAGCTGCGGGTGATCGAGGTGCTTGTCGCCGGAGACGCGTTCGCGAACGTCGCGGCGGGCCCAGCGGGTGGCGAACTCGGGGCAGGTCTCGAGCAGTTCGTCGACGAGGGCCCGGACGGCGGGGTCGTCGACGAGGTGACCGGCGGCGGAGCGGAGGTGGGCGACGGTGTCGTCGGCGACCTCGGGCCAGTTGCTGAACAGGGTGCGCGCGGACGGGTCCTGGAAGATGTACCGCGCGTTGTTCGAGCCGGGTCCCGGGCGCTCCCCCGGCTCGGGCAGGCGACCGGGGAAGAGGCGAGTCGCCGAGCGGTTCCAGGCGAGGACGTCGCCGGTGCGGCCGAGCACCACCACCGCGGTCGGAGGCGCGAAGAGGCTCATCAGTCGGAGCGCCGAGCGCGAGACCCGCTCGGTCGCCGGCGCCGATGGCGCCTCCCGTTGCCCGCCGAGAGCTTTGAGATGGCGTGTCTCGTCCTCGGTCAGGTCGAGGGTACGAGCCAACGCATCCAGTACGCCGTACGACGGGTGCCGCGCGTGCCCTTGCTCGAGCCGGATGTAGTAGCCGACGCTCAGTCCGGTGAGCTCGGCGACCTCCTCGCGGCGCAGTCCCGGCGTACGCCGTGGTGTGTCGGGGAGCCCGGCCGCGGCAGGCGCCAGGCGGTTGCGGCGCTCGCGGAGGAAGGCGCCGAGTTCGCGCGACCGGCCGGCGTACCGCGACATGCTGGTCCTCCTGACTGTCCCTGACAGGTGCACCCGGCAACCTTTCCGTGGCGGCCGGCAACGACCACGGTAGTAGCCGTGGATGCCATCACGCCCCGGCCGGCGCTCGCTACGGGAGTCGCCGCCGCTTCCTTCTTCCTGATCACTCTGAACGCCTCACTGGTGACGGTCGCGCTGCCGTCGATCGGGCGAGAGCTCGGCGCCGACGACGCGCTCGCCTGGATCCTCAGCGGCTACTCGCTGGTGTTCGCGGTCTGCCTGCTGCCGGCCGGCGTGTGGTCCGACCGGGTCGGCGCCCGTCGCGCGTTCGCGATCGGGATGACGGGGTTCGTGGCGACGTCGATGGTCTGCGCCGACGCGAGCGACCTCACCGTGCTGCTGGCCGCGCGAGCTGTGCAGGGAGCGGCGGCCGCGGCGGTGCTGCCGTCGGGTCTGGCGTTGCTGACCGCGGCGACCTCAGATCCAGTACGCCGTACGCGCGCCGTCGGGCGATGGTCCGCAGCCGGCGCAGTCGCCCTGGTCGTCGGCTCTCCGGTCGGCGGGGCGATCACCACCACGTTCGGCTGGTCCGCCACATTCTGGTTGAACGTCGCCGTCGGGCTGCCGATCCTGGTCGCCACGTGCGCGGTCCCAACCGGTCAGCGATCGGTACGGCGCACTGGCCGGCTGTCGATCGGCCCGGGAGCGGTGGTGAGCACCGTGACCGGGTTCGCGGTGAACTTCTCGTCGTACGGCGTGATCTTCGTGGTCACCCTGTTCGTCCAGCAGCTGCTGGAGAAGTCGGCCTGGGTCAGTGGACTCGTCTTCGTCCCGATGACCGCCCTGATCATCCCGGCGAACCTGCTGGCCGGCCGGCTGACGACACGGTACGGCGCCGGGCGGGTGTTGCTGGTCGGGCAAGGGCTGATGCTGGCCGGACTGCTCGGCCTGTGTTCGGTCGACGAGCAGGTCTCGCTCTGGGCACTGATCGCGTGGCTGCTGCCGATCGGAGCCGGGGCCGGACTCGTCGCGCCCGCGATGACCACGATGATGCTGGACGGCATCGCGGCGGCGCGGGCGGGATTCGGCGCCGGGCTGCTCAACGCGAGCCGGCAGGTCGGGAGCGGCACGGCGGCCGCGCTGTTCGGGGCCCTGCTCGGTACGGCGCACTTCCTGGCCGGGTTCCGGGTCAGTCTGGTCGTCGCGGCGGCGGTGGTTGCCGTCAGCACCTTCTTGGGGGTGTCCCTGGCAGGTGTACCCAGCCGGCGCGTGGTGCGGGGAGACTGAGACCGTGAAACTTCAGTACGAGGACTCCGGCGGGAGCGGGCTCCCGGTCCTGGCTCTGCACGGCACGTTCGGGCGGGGAAAGACCTTCGCGGCGATCGCCGAGCGGCTGGCGCCCGAGTACCGGGTGATCGCGCCGGACCTGCGCGGGCACGGGCTGACGGGAGCGGCCGAGGACAGCTCAGGCTTCGGGCGTGAGGCCTTCGTCGCCGATGTGGCGGAGCTCGCCGAAGATCTCAACCTCGCTCCGGCACTGGTGATCGGACACTCGCTGGGTGGCGTGACGGCGTTCCAGTTGGCAGCCAGGCGGCCAGACCTGGTGGCGGGCGTCGTAGTCGAGGACGTCGGCGCCGTCACGGAAGAGTTGCCCCAGCCGGTACTCGACGTCACCGGATGGCCGACGCGCTTCCCTGATCGCCCAGCAGCGGAGGCGTTCTTCGCCGCGACCCCGGAGCCCAGCTACTTCCTCGAGAGCGTGGTCCAGCGGGACGGTGGCTGGGAGTTGCTGTTCGACCTCGACGACATGATGGCCGCGCAGCACGGCAACACCGGCGTCTGGTGGGACGACTGGACCGCCGTACGGCAACCCATGTTGTTGCTGAGAGCAACAGACAGCTTTCTGCTCAGCGAGGAGCTGGCGGCCGAGATGGTACGACGTCGCCCGGCGACCACGCGGGTCGAGTTCGACGGCACCGGGCACTGGATCCATCGCAAAGACCCGGACCGTTACAGCTCAACGGTCCGGGCCTTTGGGCAGAGCCTGACTACTTGGCGACCACCCGGAGGGTGAAGTCGGCCTGGCCGCCGTCGGTGTGGCGGATGGTGACGCCGGCCGAGCGGAGCGCGGCGGCGTCCTTGTTCGTCTTGAGCTCCTCGGTCAGCGCGCCGATACCGTCGAAGTCGACGTACGCCGCGAGCACCGCGCCCTTCGGGTCCGGGATCGCCTGCTTGAAGCTCTCCGACTCACCGAGGTTGCCGCCCTTGAGGACCTTCTCGGCGTAGCCCTTGTCGGTGGAGATCACCAGCGTGTCGTCGTCCTGGGCCTTCTCGACCGGGATGTTCAGCTCGCTGCGCTCACGGACCAGGCGCATCACCTTGTCCGCCACCACAGCGGCCTTGGCCGGGTCGGTCTCGGACCGGACGGCGATCTGCGGGCCGTTCTCGCCGTTGTCCCGGTCGATCGCGACCGCGAAGTTCTTGCCCAGCAGCGTTTTCAGGTCGTCCGGCAGGACGAGCCCGTACTGGTCGGTGAAGCCCGAGGTCAGCTCCTCCAGATCGATGCCGCTGGACTTCTTCATCTGCTCCCACGCGGTGTCGACCAGGTCCGAACCACCCGACACGGCCATCCCACCCGCCGAGCTCTCCGGCAGCTTCGCGAGCAGGTCGCCCGCATCGGCCGCGCCGGTCTTCACGGTCTGGTCGCTGCGGACCACGCCCTTCAGCTCGACGTAGCTCGCGTCGAACCGCAGCGCCGCGGCCATCGAGCCGGCCGGTAGCGCCTTGCGCTGCTCCTCGGTCAGCTTGCTGTTGCCGAGCAGTGCCAGTCCGGCGGTGTCGGCCCAGAACGACGCGAAGCCCTGCTCGCCGAGCGCGGCCATGTCGCCGTCGAACTTGGAGTTCTTGCTCAGCGGGCTGTCCTTGGCCGTCGAAGCAGCCGAGTCGACCACGGCCTGGTTGTCGCCGAGCAGCACGTAGCCGTCGGTGAAGACACGGCCCGGCTTCTCCTTCTCCTTGGCGAACAGCTTGTCCAGGCCGGCGTTGGCCTTGTCCTCGCTCTTCACCTGGACCGCGACCACGACGTCCGGCGTCTTGCTGTCACCGGACGGCGGCAGCGCGGCCAGTCCGGCCCGGTCCCCCAGCCACGGCTTGACGTCCTTCTCGAAGTCGACGTCGGCGAGCTCGTCGCCGGCTTCCTTCTTCAGCAGGTCGAACAGCTTCTGCCGCAGGTCGTCGTTGTCGCTGGTGAGTCCGATCCGCTCCTTCGCGGACGGGAACTTCATCAGGTACCGCAGTGCGGCGACGCGCTGACCGGCCGACGGATTCAGGTCGATGCGGGCGTAGGCGACCGCGGTCCCGGGCAGCACCTCGGCCGGCTGACCGCCGCCACCGTTGAGCCGCGCGTAGGCGAACAGGCCTCCGCCACCGAGCACGGCGAGCACCGCCACGACGGCGACGAGCGGGATCCACTTGTTGCGGCGCTTCGGCGGCTCGGGCTGCCACTGCTGGGCCTGGCCGAAGCCCGGCCCGTACGGCGGCTGGCCACCGTCACCCTGCGGACCGCCGTACTGCGGCTGTCCGTACGGCGGCTGCTGGCCCTGGTAGCCCTGCTGCGGCTGCCCGTACTGCGGCTGGCCCTGGTAACCCGGCTGCCCCTGGTACGGCGGTTGGCCCTGGTACGGCGGTTGCCCGCCCTGCTGCGGCGGCTGGCCACCGCCCTGCGGCCAGAGGCCTTGGTTGCCCTGAGCACCGAATTGGTGACTCTGGGTGCCAGGAGCGGGGTACGGGCCGTTCGGGCCCGGTTGGCCGCCGGTTGCACCGGGCTGGTGCGGGTTGACCGGCGGATTGGTCTGGTCGGACATCGTGCCCCCTCGCGTCACCGGTGAGATGCCACCGGGCCGGAACAGGCTATTTCACCTGCGCCGATGATTCTGACGCGGAAGATACCGATGTGGTTGCAACTGGTTCCGCGCGCCAGGTCAGCGCGGCGATGATCGCGGCCGCGAGGGCGGCGCCGACGAGCCAGGCCGCGAGCGGGGTCCAGGTGTGCAGCTCGAGCGGCGCGGCGAGCAGGTCGCCGGGCTTGGCCGCCTGGAGACGTGGGTCGAGCGGGTCGTGGCCGAGCAGCATGCCGACGCCCCAGGCGACGGCCGAGCCGACCACCGAGCCGACGCAGACGACGGCGACTGCCCACGGTCCGTAGTCGCGCAACCACCAGAACAGCGCGGCGCCGAGCACGAGCGCGGTGAGGAAGCCGATCGCGACGAACATGCCGTCCGGGCCGAACACCCGGGTCATCTGCTCCTCGCCGAGGGCGCCGCCGTTCTCGTCGATCGTGTACTGCGCGAGCGGTGCGTACTGCTGCCACGCCCACCCGGCGATCGCCCCGGCCACCAGGAACACGGCGACGGTCACCGCGATCGCCCGGCTCCAGGGAAGTTTCGGCGCCGGCTGCCGAGGAGCCCCGAACGACCCTCCGAACGCTTGCGGCGCATACGGCCCGCTGCCCCCGGAGTACACCGGCCCGGACGAAACCGAGCCGTGCCCCTGGGTGGAGTGAGAGGCGTGCCCCGAGGCGGCCTCCGAAGACGCCCAGCCCTGCCCGCCGTACGCCGGCGAGCCCGGCTGCCCGGTCTGCCCGGGGCCTGACTCCCCCGGAGCCGCCTGCCCGGCGTACCCCGCTTGCCCGGCCCGCCCCGGACCCGACTGCCCCGGACCCGCTTGCCCGGCGTACCCCGGCGAACCTGCCTGCCCCAGAGCGCTCGGCTCGGGCTGCCCGGTGGACCAAGGCCCCTGGGGGTTCGGCTGGGTGGGGTCGGGTGGTAGTGGCTGACTCACGGGGCCAGTGTGACGTACCGGGTCAATGCTTTCGCTCACCGGTGCCTCAGCCGGCCAGGCAGGACGGGCCGAGCAGGGCTTTCAGGTCCGCCATCAGCGAGGACGTCGGGGTGACCCGGAACCGGTCGCCGATCCGCATCACCGTCGTCTTCTGCCGGGCCTGCAGGCGCAGCTGCACCTCGGTCATGCCGGGGTGCGACTGCAGCACGTCGCGCAGCTGGTCGACCACCGGCTGGGTGCAGCGGTTGACCGGCATCGTGATGACCACCGGGCCGCTCGGGCCCTGGGTCAGGTCCGGCACGGTGACCTCGTCACCGCTCAGCTCGAGCCGGTCCTCACGGCGCCGGACCCGGCCCTTCATCAAGATGATCGCGTCGTTGGTCAGCAGGTGCGCGTGCAGCTGGTACGCCGAGGAGAACATCATCACTTCGATCGAACCTTCGAGGTCCTCGATCGTGACGATCGCGTAGATGTCGCCGCGCTTGTTGACCTTGCGCTGGACGGCCGTGACCAGACCGCCGATCGTCACCCGGCTGCCGTCGGGCCGGTCCTCGTCCGCGAGCAGCTGACCGATCGTGGAGTCGGTGCCGTTGGTGAGCACGTGCTCGACGCCGAACAGCGGGTGGTCGGACACGTACAGCCCCAGCATGTCGCGCTCGTGCGCCAGCTTGGTCGCCTTGTCCCACTCCTCGATCTCGGGCACCCGGACCGTCAGCCGGCTGTTGCCGTCGCCGGAGTCGGCCTCGTCGTCGCCCATCGAGAACAGGTCGAACTGGCCGTGCGCCTCGTTGCGCTTGAGGTCGATCGCCTCGTCGACGGCCTGCTCGTGCACCGCGACGACCGCGCGCCGGGCGTGGTTCATCGAGTCGAACGAGCCGGCCTTGGCCAGCGACTCGATCACGCGCTTGTTGCAGACCGGCAGCGGCACCTTGTCGATGAAGTCGACGAAGTCGGTGAACCGGCCCTCGGACTCGCGCGCGCCGACGATCTCGGCCACCACGTTGACGCCGACGTTGCGGATCCCGGACAGCCCGAAGCGGATGTCGGTGCCGACCGGGGTGAAGTCGGAGTCGGACTCGTTGACGTCCGGCGGCAGCACCTTGATGCCCATCCGGCGGCACTCGTTCAGGTAGATGGCCATCTTGTCCTTGTCGTCCTTGACGGACGTCAGCACCGCGGCCATGTACTCGGCGGGGTAGTTCGCCTTCAGGTAGGCGGTCCAGTACGAGACCAGCCCGTACGCCGCCGAGTGCGCCTTGTTGAACGCGTAGTCGGAGAACGGGACCAGGACGTCCCACAGCGCCTTGATCGACTGCGCCGAGAAGCCGTTGGCCTTCATGCCCTCGGAGAAGCCGACGTACTCCGCGTCGAGCACCTCGCGCTTCTTCTTGCCCATCGCCCGGCGGAGCAGGTCCGCCTTGCCGAGCGTGTAACCGCCCAGCTGCTGGGCGATCGCCATCACCTGCTCCTGGTACACGATCAGGCCGTACGTCGTCCCGAGGATCGGCTCCAGCGCGACCGCGAGCTCGTCGTGCGGGTAGCTGATCTCCTGCTGCTTGTTCTTGCGCAGCGCGTAGTTGGTGTGCGAGTTCGCGCCCATCGGGCCGGGACGGTACAGCGCGCCGACCGCGGAGATGTCCTCGAAGTTGTCCGGCTTCATCAGCCGCAGCAGCGCCCGCATCGGGCCGCCGTCGAACTGGAACACGCCGAGCGTGTCACCGCGGCCGAGCAGCTCGAAGGTCGCCTTGTCGTCGAGGCTGCGGCCGAGCGCGTCCAGGTCCAGCGTGATACCGCGGCTGGCCTCCACGTTCTTGACCGCGTCGTCCATGATCGTCAGGTTGCGCAGGCCGAGGAAGTCCATCTTGACCAGGCCGAGCGTCTCGCAGCTCGGGTAGTCGAACTGGGTGATCACCTGGCCGTCCTGGTCGCGGCGCATGATCGGGATCAGGTCGATCAGCGGTTCCGAGGACATGATCACGCCGGCCGCGTGCACACCCCACTGGCGCTTCAGGTTCTCCAGGCCGCGGGCGGTGTCGACGATCTTGCGGACGTCCTGGTCGGACTCGTACAGCTGGCGGAACTCGCCGGCCTCGGAGTAGCGCTTGTGCTGCGGGTCGAAGATGCCCGACAGCGGCACGTCCTTGCCCATCACCGCCGGCGGCATCGCCTTGGTGATCCGGTCGCCCATCGCGAACGGGTAGTCCAGCACCCGGCCGGCGTCCTTGATCGCCTGCTTGGCCTTGATCGTGCCGTACGTGACGATCATCGCGACCCGGTCGTCGCCGTACTTCTCGGTGACGTAGCGGATCACCTCGGGGCGGCGGCGGTCGTCGAAGTCGATGTCGAAGTCGGGCATCGACATCCGCTCCGGGTTGAGGAAGCGCTCGAAGATCAGGCCGTGCTGCAGCGGGTCGAGGTCGGTGATCCGCATCGCGTACGCACACATCGAACCGGCACCGGATCCACGGCCGGGACCGACCCGGATGCCGTGCTCCTTGGCCCAGTTGATGAAGTCGGCGACGACGAGGAAGTAGCCGGCGTACCCCTTCGAGGTGATGACCTCGATCTCGTACTCGGCCTGCTTGCGGACGTGGTCCGGGACGCCTTCGGGGTAGCGCTTGTGCAGGCCGGTCTCGACCTCGGCGATGAACCAGGACTCCTCGTTGTGGCCGTCCGGGCAGGGGAAGCGCGGCATGAACCGGCCTTCGCCCTCGGTGAAGGTGACGTCGCACTGCTCGGCGATCAGCAGCGTGTTGTCACAGGCCCCGGGAAGGTCGCGGAACGTCTCGCGCATCTGCGCCGGCGTCTTCAGGTAGAACTCGTCGCCGTCGAACTTGAACCGGTTCGGGTCCGACAGGGTCGAGGCGGACTGGACGCAGAGCAGCGCAGCGTGCGCGGTGGCGTCTTCCTGGCGGGTGTAGTGCAGGTCGTTCGTCGCGACGAGCGGCAGGTTGAGTTCTTTGGCCAGCCGGAGCAGCTCCCGTTGGGTCTGCCGCTCGATCTCGATGCCGTGGTCCATCACCTCGCAGTAGAAGTTCTCCGCGCCGAAGATGTCGCGGAACTCCGAGGCGGCCTCGAGGGCCTCCTTGTACTGCCCGAGCCGCAGCCGGGTCTGCACCTCGCCACCGACGCACCCGGTCGTCCCGATCAGGCCCTGGCCGTAGGTCTGCAGGAGCTCCCGGTCCATCCGGGGCTTGAAGTAGTACCCCTCGAGGCTCGCGAGCGAGGCCATCTTGAACAGGTTGTGCATGCCGCCGGTGTTCTTCGCCAGCAGGGTCATGTGCGTGTAGGAACCGCCACCGGACACGTCGTCGCGGCTGCTGCCGGCGTCACCCCACTTGACCCGCCGGCGCTCGGTGCGGTGGGTCTGCGGAGTCAGGTAGGCCTCGACGCCGATGATCGGCTTGACGTCGTACTTCTTCGCGGTCTTCCAGAACTCGTACGCACCGAAGACGTAGCCGTGGTCGGTGGTCGCGAGCGCCGGCATACCGGCCTCGCTGGTGGCCTTGAACAACTCGTCGATCCGCGCGGCGCCGTCCAGCATGGAGTACTCAGTGTGGTTGTGCAGGTGCACGAAACTGTCGCTGGACGCCATGTCTGCGCAGACCTCCCAGGGCGTTGGTGAGCGGAACGAAGACAGCTTAGGCAGGTCGCTCGGACAGTTTTCGGCGACCCGCCTACGACCACCCGGCCAGGCCCGGAATCGCCCGGTATCCGGTCAGGTCCTATTGACAACATGTTGTCGTTTTGACAAGCTGTTGTCATGACCGAGAACAGCCTCACCACCGTCCACGTCGCCGTCTACGACACGCTCGCCGACTGGGAGATCGGGTTCCTCACCGCCCACGTCAACAGCCCGGCCTGGCACAAGAGTCCGGGCCGGTTCCGGATTCGCACGGTCGGCGCGAGCGCCGCGCCGGTCACCACGATGGGCGGGCTGCGGGTGCTGCCCGACCTCACGCTCGACGAGCTGAGCCCGGGCGACAGCGCGATGCTGGTACTGCCGGGCAACGAGTTCTTCCCCACCGAGGCGTTCCACCCGTACGCCGCGAAGGCGCGCGAGTTCCGGGCGGCCGGCGTACCGGTGGCGGCGATCTGTGGCGCGACCGGCGGGCTCGCACTCGCGGGGATGCTCGACGAGCACGAGCACACCAGCAACGCAAAGGAGTTCCTCGAGGGGCTCGGGTACGGCGGCGACGCGCTCTACCGCGACGAGCCGGCCGTCAATGACGGCGGACTGATCACGGCCGGCGCGCAGGCGCCGATCGAGTTCGCCAGGGCGGTCTTCGCCGAACTAGGGATCTACGAGCCGGGCGTGCTCGACTCCTGGTACAAGCTGTACGGCGAGAAGAACCCGGCCGGGTTCTACGAGCTGATGGGTGCATGACAGGTGACTCGTGACCAGGAGCTGCTCGGTGCGGCGGCGCTGACGACGTTCAAGCTCAACGGCCAGTTCCTGGAGCTGGCCGAGAGCTTGGCCAAGCCGGTCGGGCTGACGGCGACCTGGTGGCAGGTGCTCGGCGCCGTCCTCCAGACGCCGCTACCGGTCGCGTCGATCGCCCGCGAGATGGGCATCACCCGGCAGGCCGTCCAGCGCACTGCCGACGTACTGGTGGAGCGCGGACTCGCGGAGTACCGGGACAATCCGGCGCACCGGCGGGCCAAGCTGGTCGCGGTCACCAGCGAAGGGCTGGACGCCGTACGGGCGATCAGCCCTGAGCAGGCCAAGCAGGCGAAGCGTCTGAGCAGTGTGCTCGGGCAGGAGGAGTTCGCCCGGGCTGTCGAGGCGCTGACGACGCTGTCGAAGGCGCTGGACCAGCTCTAGTCGAGCACGGCGGTCGCCTCGACCTCGACGAGCAGGTCGGGCTCACCCAGCGCGGCGACGCTGAGCAGGGTGATCGGCTTGAGCGGGTCGACGCCCAGCTTGGCCGCCGCACGCGCGACCCCCTCCCCCAGCTGCGGGAACTTCTCGGGACTCCAGTCGACGACGTAGATCGTCAGCTTGGCCACGTCGTCGAACGAGCCGCCGATCTCGGTCAGCGCGTTGCCGATGTTGAGGTAGGCCTGCTCGACCTGGGCCGCGAAGTCGCCCGTCCCGACCGGACGGCCTTCGCGGTCCCGGGCGACCTGCCCGGCGAGGAAGACGAGTCGCGAACCGGTGGCGACGGACAGCTGCCGGTAGACGTCCGGCTTGGCCAGGCAGTCGGGGTGATCAGCGTGACGCTCATGGCGGGCTCCTTCGGTGGGATTTCTCGTACCATAACCGTGTTATGTATAGTTGGGCCATGGCGAGAACGAAAGATCCGGCCGTCCGGTCGCTGCTGATCGAGCGCGCGGCCCAGATGCTCCGGGCGCGGGAGCCGATCACGCTGCGGTCGCTGGTGGGCGGCACCGGGGTGTCGACGATGGCGGTCTACACGTACTTCGACGGCATCGACGGGCTCTGGAAGGCGGTCCGGCAGGAGGGCTTCACGCGACTGACGGGCGTGCTGGCGCAGCTCGGGCCGACGGACGACGCGGTCCGGGACCTGGCCGCTCTCGGAGCGGCGTACGTCGCGAACGCCGAGGCGAACCCGGATCTGTACCGGGTGATGTTCGACGCCTCGGTCGAGCTGGAGGATCCGGCGGGCGCCGACGCCGGGCTGCAGCCGCTGGTCGAGGCTGTCGCTCGCGCGACCGCTGACGGGCGGTTCACCCCCGGGACCGAGTCGTTGGCGGTGGCGACGCAGGCCTGGGTCATCGGGCACGGGCTGGCGTCGCTGGTGATCAACGGGCCGCTGCCGCGGGAGGCGCTGGGGTACGCCGTACCGATGCTGACCGCGCTGTTCACCCAGGCCGGTGACGAGCCTGACCGCTGCCGGGCGTCGGTGAGTACGGGCTGGGGCTAGACCAGCTCGCGCGAGGAGCCATCGATGACGAGCGCCTGGCCGTCGCGGAGGGTGACGTACGGTACGGCGGTGCGGTCGTACAGCTCCCGGACCTGCTCGATCAGCTCGGTCTCTGGGTGGCCGGGTGAGTTCACGTGCGGGACGAAGGCCTCATCGAGTACGCCGAGGCCGTCCCACAGGACGTCGTCGACCGCCGAGGCGTCGTCGCACAGCTCCAGGCCGCGCAGGCTCGGGGCGAGGACACAACAGCCGGCGCTGTAGCCGGCGTACACGATCTGCTCGGAGCGGATCAGGTCCGGGAGGAGCTGGTCGAGGCCGCTGCGGGCCATGGCTTCGCGCAGGACGAAGACGTTGCCACCACGCACCCACAGACCATCGAACTCCTGGAAATCAGGTAGGCCGTTCCTCAGATCGACTTCTGTCGGGCGCAGGCCCAGCTCGACCAGCCAACGGTGTTCGGCGCGGACCTTCTCCTCGCGGAGGATCGGCTCCTCGGTGTCGATGGCGTTGCAGATCACCGCGATCCGGCCCCGCGCGGGCAGCATCGCGACCCACCGCTCCGGATGGTCGCCCAGCCGGAACGACGACAGGTAGAGCTTCACTGGGTGTCGACGAGCCGGTCCAGGGCCTGGTCCAGGTCGTCGGGGTACTCCGAGGTGAACTCGACGTACTCCCCCGAGCCCGGGTGGGTGAAGCCGAGCCGCATCGCGTGCAGCCACTGGCGCTTCAGCTGCAGGCGGTCGGCGAGCACCGGGTCGGCGCCGTACGTGACGTCGCCGCAGCACGGGTGGCCGATCGCGGCCATGTGGACGCGGATCTGGTGCGTCCGGCCGGTCTCCAGCGTGATCTCCAGCAGCGTGCCGTACCGGAAGGCCTCGAGCGTCTCGTAGTGCGTGACGCTCGGCTTGCCACCGGCCACGACGCCGAACTTGTAGTCGTGGTGCGGGTGCCGGTCGATCGGCGCGTCGACGGTGCCGGTGAACGGGTCCGGGTGCCCCTGGACCAGCGCGTGGTAGATCTTCTTCACCGTGCGCTCCTTGAAGGCGCGCTTGAGCACGGTGTAGCTGTACTCGGTCTTGGCGACCACCATCAGCCCCGACGTCCCGACGTCGAGCCGGTGCACGATGCCCTTGCGCTCGGCCGCGCCGCTGGTGGAGATGCTGAAGCCCGCGCCGGCCAGGTGCCCGATCACGGTCGGGCCGGTCCAGCCCGGGGACGGGTGCGCCGCGACACCGACCGGCTTGTCGACCACGACGATCTCGTCGTCGTCGTGCACGATCCGGAGGTTGTCGACGGTCTCCGGTACGACGCTCACCTCGCCCGGGGGCGCCGGCAGCTCGACGTCGAGCATCACGCCGGCGGTGACCCGGGCCGACTTCAGCGCCTTCGCGCCGTCGACCTGGACCAGACCGGACTCGATCAGCTCGGCGGCCTTGGTCCGGGAGACGCCGAACAGCCGCGACAGCGCGGCGTCCAGCCGCTCGCCGGCCAGGCCGTCCGGGACCATCACGGTCCGGGAGTCGCTCACTTGCCGCTCACGTCCTTGGTGCCGTCGAGCTTGATGCCGCGCAGGGTCTGGATCACCAGCAGGATCGCGGCCGAGGTGACGGCCATGTCGGCGACGTTGAAGATCGCCCAGTGCGGGGTCTGCAGGAAGTCGACCACGTGACCGTGGAACGGCGACGGCTGGCGGAAGATCCGGTCGGTGATGTTGCCGACCGCGCCGCCGAACAGCAGCCCGAAGGCGACCGCCCAGCCGGCCGACCCGAGTCGGCGCGAGAGCCAGATCACGCCGACCGCGACGATGATCTGGATCGTCGAGATCACCGGGGTGAAGTCGGAGCCGAGGCTGAACGCCGCGCCGGGGTTGCGGATCAGGTTGAACTTGAGCAGCTCGCCGATCACGTTCACGGGCTCGCCGGGGGTGAGATGCCGCAGCGCGAGCACCTTGGTGAGCTGGTCGAGCCCGAGGATCAGCAGGCCGACGACGGCGAAAACCGCGGTGAGTCGCCAGGACCGGGGCTTGACCGGAGCTGCCTCGGTGGCAACTACTTGGTCGGTCTCGGCCGGATCGGCGGCAGATCCCTGGTCGGTTTCGGCCGGTACGGCGGGCGCCGGGTCCGCGCCGGACTCGGGCGCCGGGTCCGCGGCGATCCGAGAGCCGGGCTCGGGCGCCGACGGGCCGTCCGGAGACGACGGCGAACCGGCCGACGAGGTGTCGGCCGGTTCGGTCAGGTCTTCGGCGTCCCCTGACGGGTGGGACGACTGGTCTTGGTTCAGCGGCGTTCTTCGCGTTCTTTGCATGACACGCACAGTGTCGCACGCGGGAACGCCTGCAGCCGTCCCTTGCCGATCGCCTTGCCGCAGCTCTCGCAGACGCCGTACGTGCCGTCGTCGATCTTGGCCAGCGCCCGCTCGATCTGGTCCAGCATCTCGCTGGCGTTCCGGGCCAGCGACATCTCGTGGTCGCGCTCGAGCGTGGTCGACCCGACGTCGGCCTGGTCGTTGCCGGCCCCGTCGCCGCCGTCGCGGAGCAGGCCGACGATCTCCTGCTCGGCGTCGCGGATCTCCTTCTTGAGGTGCAGCACGTCGGCCTCGAGCTCACCGCGCAGCTCGGTCAGCTCGGCCGCCGTCCACGGGTTCTCCCCGTCGCGGACGGTCAGGTTCTCGGCTTTCTTGGGCGACTTGGCCGGCGCCGTTGCCGGGGTCCTGTTCTCGTTGGTCTTCATGGCCACCCTCTTCGTCGGAGCTTTCCTGGCAGGGGTTTTCGCGGCCTTCTTGGCCGGCTCTTTGGCGGTCGCGGCACTCTTCTCGGCCGCGGCGGTGCGTTTACCGGGGGCGGACTTCTTTGCCGATGTAGCCATGACTCGACTACCCCCTGCCTTCGTCGGAGACTGAAGCGGACTGGTCGCAAGACAGTAGGTCAAGCTGACGCCGAGCGCCAGCCTGACGCGCAGACTGAGAAGACACGGTAGCCGGTTCTTCCAAGCGACTCGATGTTCTGCGCGTTGCGGCCGGATCACGGGCCGGAACCGACTAAAGATTAGTCGCCCGCTGGTGTGAAGTCGTACAATTTTTTCCGCCACCGCAAGGCGCTGATGGGGCCATCACCCCGGAGCCGCCGGAAGAACGGTCTCACGACTCACTAGACCCGGCAGCGGAGCGAAACGAAGTGGATGACGTTGAGTCATCAAGAAGGGTGGTACCGCGGAGTACGGCGACGTCGCCGTACGTCGTCCCTTCGTCCGGCAGCAGCTCGACGAAGGACGGCCAGACAATGGCGGACGACACCCCGACCACCCCGTGGCAGCAGGTACCGGCCCAGGTGGACCTCACCGCGATCGAGCACGACGTGCTCCGGACGTGGGACGAGCAGGACACCTTCGCCAAGTCCCTGGCCCAGAGCGCCGGGGGCGCGCCGTGGACCTTCTTCGAGGGCCCGCCGACCGCGAACGGCATGCCCGGCACCCACCACATCGAGGCCCGGGTCTTCAAGGACCTCTTCCCGCGGTACCGGACCATGAAGGGCTTCTCGGTCGAGCGCAAGGCCGGCTGGGACTGCCACGGCCTGCCGGTCGAGGTCGCGGTGGAGAAGGAGCTCGGTTTCAGCGGCAAGAACGACATCGAGGCGTACGGCATCGCCGAGTTCAACGCCAAGTGCCGCGAGTCCGTGCTGCGCAACGTCGACGCGTTCACCGAGCTGACCAGCCGGATGGGCTACTGGGTCGACATGGAGCACCCGTACAAGACGATGGACCCGCAGTACGTCGAGTCCGTCTGGTGGTCGCTCAAGCAGATCTACGACAAGGGCCTGCTGGTCGAGGACTACCGGATCACGCCGTACTGCCCGCGCTGCGGCACCGGCCTGTCGGACCACGAGCTGGCCCAGGGCTACGAGACCGTCGTCGACCCGTCGGTCTACGTCCGCTTCCCGCTGACCTCCGGTCCGCTGGCCGGTCAGGCGTCGCTGCTGGTCTGGACCACGACCCCGTGGACCCTGGTCTCCAACACCGCCGTCGCCGTGCACCCGGACGTCGACTACGTCGTCGCGACCGACGGCACCGAGTCCCTGGTCGTCGCGGAGCCGCTGCTCGGCTCGCTCGGCGAGGGCTGGACGGTGACCAACACGTACGCCGGCCGCGAGCTGGAGCGCTGGACCTACCAGCGGCCGTTCGAGCTGGTCGCGTTCGACGAGCCGGCCCACTACGTCGTACTGGCCGAGTACGTCACCACCGAGGACGGCACCGGTCTGGTCCACCAGTCCCCTGCCTTCGGCGCCGACGACCTCCTGGTCGCCAAGGCGTACGACCTGCCGGTGGTGAAGCCGGTCGGTCCGGACGGCCGCTTCGACGCGGACCTGCCGCTGGTCGGTGGCCAGTTCTTCAAGAAGGCCGACCAGGACCTGGTCAAGGACCTCGACGCCCGGGGCGTGCTGTTCCGCCATCTGCCGTACGAGCACCCGTACCCGCACTGCTGGCGCTGCCACACGCCGGTCATGTACTACGCGCTGCCGTCCTGGTACATCCGCACCACGCAGGTCAAGGACGCGCTGCTGCGCGAGAACGAGAAGACCAATTGGTTCCCCGAGTCGGTCAAGTGGGGCCGGTACGGCGACTGGCTGCGCAACAACATCGACTGGTCTGTCTCCCGCTCCCGCTACTGGGGTACGCCGCTGCCGATCTGGCGCTGCGCCGAGGAGCACCTGGTCTGCGTCGGCTCGCTGGCCGAGCTCGGCGAGCTGGCCGGCCGCGACCTGAGCAGCACCGACCCGCACCGCCCATACGTCGACGACATCACCTTCGCCTGCCCGACCTGCGGCGGTGAGTCGCACCGGGTCGCCGAGGTGATCGACGCCTGGTACGACTCGGGCTCGATGCCGTTCGCCCAGTGGGGCTACCCGTGGGTGGACGGCTCGAAGGAGAAGTTCGAGAAGGCCTACCCGGCCGACTTCATCTCCGAGGCGATCGACCAGACCCGCGGCTGGTTCTACACGCTGATGGCGATCGGCACGCTGGTGTTCGACGAGTCGTCGTACCGCAACGTGGTTTGCCTGGGGCTCATCCTGGCCGAGGACGGCCGGAAGATGTCCAAGCACCTGGGCAACATCCTCGAGCCGATCCCGCTGATGGACGACCACGGCGCGGACGCGGTGCGCTGGTTCATGGCCGCCTCCGGCTCGCCGTGGAAGGCGCGCGGCATCGGGCCGAACGTGCTGAACGAGATCGTTCGCAAGGTGTTGCTGACGTACTGGAACACGGCCGCCTTCCACGCGCTGTACGCGCGGCTGGCCGACTGGGACCCGTCCGACGTCCCGCCGGTCGCCGAGCGCTCGGTGCTGGACCGCTGGCTGGTCAGCGAGACGCACCGGCTGGTCCGCGACGCCGACGAGGCCTACGCCGGGTACGACACGCAGAAGCTGGGCGCGCTGATCAGCTCGTTCGTCGACACGCTGTCGAACTGGTACGTACGGCGTTCGCGGCGCCGCTTCTGGGCCGGTGACACCGGCGCGCTGGCGACGCTGCACGAGACGCTCGACGTGCTGACCCGGCTGATGGCGCCGCTGACGCCGTTCCTGACCGAGCGGGTCTGGCAGGACGTGTTCCGGCCGGTCACGCCGGGGCTGCCGGAGTCGGTGCACCTGTCGACGTTCCCGGCGTACGACGCCGCGCTGATCGACGACACCCTGGCGACCCACGTGTCGATGGCCAAGCGGGTCGTCGAGCTGGGCCGGTCGGCGCGGGCCGAGGCGAAGGTCCGGACCCGGCAGCCGCTCAGCCGTGCGCTGGTCGGGTCGGCGGCGATCGCGGACCTGTCCGGCGAACTGCTGCGCGAGATCGCCGAGGAGCTGAACGTCGGCACGGTCGAGCCGCTGTCGTCGGCCGGTGCCGACCTGGTCGAGCACTCGGCCAAGGGCAACTTCCGGGAGCTGGGCAAGCGGTTCGCCAAGCAGACGCCGGTGGTGGCCAAGGCGATCGCCGCGGCCGACGCGGCCGCGCTGGCCACGGCGCTGAAGGCGTCCGGTACGGCGACCGTGCAGGTCGAGGGCGAGCCGGTCGAGGTGAGCGCCGACGAGGTGCTGATCTCGGAGCGGCCGCGCGAGGGCTGGTCGGTGGTCAACGAGCAGGGCGAGACCGTCGCGCTGGACCTGGAGGTCACGCCGGAGCTGAAGCAGGCCGGCCTGGCCCGCGAGGTGGTCCGGACCCTGCAGGAGGCCCGCAAGAACGCCGGCCTGGAGGTGTCGGACCGGATCAGCGTCTGGCTCAACGCCACCGACTCCGAACTGGCCGATGCCCTCGGCAAGCACGCGGACGACGTCGCCCGCGAGGTGCTCGCCACCGCGGTGGTCCAATCGGCGCCCGAGGCAACCGACGGCCTCAGCACCGGGACCGACGAGGACCTCGGTCTGACCTACTGGTTGACCAAGGCCTGAACTGCACCTGCCTGTCGCCCCGGCTGCGCCGGGGCGACAGGCAGGTAGGGGAAAAACAGAGGGGAGCCGGGGAGCCGGCAGATCGTGCGAACGCAGCGGGGCCCGGCCTGGATTCAGGCTCGGGCCCCGCTGCGTTGGTGCTTCCGGACTTTGGTAAAGACTGCGTTCAGTTCAACACTCGGACCGGATTCTGACGCTGAGTCACCGCGGCGGCGCGGTCAGTCAGAAGTTCCCGGACATGACGAAGAGGCGGTGCCGCCGGAAAGCACCGCCTCCTCACCCGAGGTGTTGTTTACACGCCGTGACCGTGAGCCTGCGCGCGGGCCTCCGGGCGGAAGCCGTTGCGCGGGCTGAGCGTGTCGTCGCCGTTGCCGAGCGCCTTGAGCTGCTCGGTGAAGTACGTCTTCAGGCGGCTGCGGTACTCGCGCTCGTAGGCGTGCAGGTCGTCGATCGTGCGCTCGAGCTGGCCCTTCTGCTTCTCCAGGGTCCCCAGCATCTGCGCGCGTCGCTCGGCGATCTCGCCGTCGAGCTTCTCGGCGCGGGCGCGGGCCTCACCGGTCATCCGGTCGGCCTTGCCGCGGGCCTCGTTCTCCAGCCGCTCGGCCTTGGCGCGGGCCTCACCGATGATCTTGTCGGCGGTGTCCTTCGCCTCCTGGACCAGGTCGTCGGAGTGCTTGGTGGCCATCTCGAGCAGCCGTACGGCGGAGCTGGACGCGTCGCCGACGGTCCCTGCTGCCGCAGCAGCCCCCGCGGCCGCTACAGCGGGAGCGACGACTGGGGGCTTCTCCTCCGGCTTCTCGACCACGACCGGAGCGGGCTTGGGCTGTTGCACGACGGGCGGGAGAGCGGCGGTCTGGTCGACCGGCCGTTCCTGACCCGCACCAGCGCGCTGGGCCGCCGCCAGCTTCGCGCGCAGCTCCTCGTTCTCGGCAAGAAGGCGCTCGAGCTCGGCCTCCACCTCGTCGAGGAAGGAGTCGACCTCAGTGACGTCGTAACCCTCCCGCAATCGGACGGGCGTGAACTGCTTCGAGCGGACGTCATCCGGCGTCAGCGGCATCTTTCACCTCGTTTGTCTGTGTCTTGGCGGAGTCTGGGGCGCAAACCCCGGCGACTCAGTAGATCACGTTATCGCTTCGTTGTGTTCTGGCGGAATCCGGGCCGGGCGACAACTTGACCCTCGCCGGCTTGCTCGGTCTGCTTCTACCCCTCCTGCCGCTTCCTCAAGCTGCCCCGCGACGGTCCGGCCGGGGTACGTTCCCGGCCGCTCACAGGGACCGGATCGCGGTGTTGTTGACCGACATCGCCAGCGAGACGAGCACGAACAACATCAGCATGGACAGGTCGATCCGGATCCCGCCCGCCCCGATCGGGGGCAGGATGCGGCGCAGGGGCCGCAGGAACGGGTCCGTCACGGAGTAGACCAGTTCGAACAGCAGCAGCAGCGGGCCCTTGGGGTGCCACTGGGGCGCGAACATGACGATCAAACTGAGTACGAACCGCGCCACCAGGAGCAGGAAGAAGGCGAGCAGTACCCAGCTGAGAACACTGAGGACGAGCGCTAGAGCAACCATGTCGTCAATGAGTGTAGAAGACCGGGGAAGTCACGGGAGCCCACTAGCTCTGGTTGTAGAACCCGTCCGCGGCGATCTTCTCCTTCTCCTCCGCGGCGACCGTCACGTTCGGCGGGCAGACCAGGAACACCTTGGTGGTGATCCGTTCGATCGAGCCACGGCAGCAGAAGATCAGCCCGGCGGCGAAGTCGACCAGCCGCTTGGCGTCGGCGTGGTCCATCTCGGTCAGGTTCATGATGACGGGCGTACCGTCACGGAAGTGCTCACCGATGACGCGCGCCTCGTTGTAGCTGCGCGGGTGCACGGTGGTGATGCGGGCCAACTCGGTAACCTCCGGGGAAGGTGAGACTCCACGCCGATCTGGAAACTTGCTGACCGTCGCGCCCTGCTCCTCGCGGTCGCGCGGGTCACGACCGTCGCGGACCTCGCGACTGTCGCGCGGGTCACGCGCGTCCCGGGACTCGCGGACCGGTTCGGTCTCGTGGGACTCCCCGTCGACGACGTCGTCCTCGTACTCGTCGTAGTCGTCGTACTCGTCGTCGTAGCGCGCGTTGTAGCGCTCGCCGTCCTCGACCAAGCCGAGGTACACACCCATCTTGCGCAGCGCGCCGCTCATGGCCCTCCAGCCCTTCGAATCCGGTCCTCCGACAAGTGAGCAGACCTCGCGATCCACTCGATGTCGACACTAGCCCAGTGGGGGACGCGTTCCGAGTAATGCACGCCCGAGCCGGACGTGTGTCGCTCCCTGCCTGATCGCCGCCTCCAGGTCACCGGTCATCCCGGCCGAGATCCAGCCGGCGCCGGCGTGTTCGGAGCGTAGCCGCGACGACACCGCACGGAGCGCGGCGAAGGCCTCGTCGGGGTCGGATCCCAACGGTGCAACGGCCATCACCCCACCGAGTTCCAGCCCGTCGGCGCCGGCGACAGCACCCGCAAGGTCCGGCACGTCGCCCGGCGCGACCCCGCCGCGGCTCATCCCCGTCTCGGCGCCCTCAGGCCCGTACGACGCGAGGCTCACCTGCAGCAGACACCGCACAGTTTTCTCTTCGGCCACCGCGGCCTTCGACAGCGCGCCGACCAGCGAGAGCCGGTCGACGGAGTGCACGACCTGGGCGAGCCGCACGACCGAGCGGGCCTTGTTCGACTGGAGCTGCCCGACGAAGTGCCAGGTGAGCCCCGGCGCGTCGGGCGCCTTCTGCTTCAGCTCCTGCTCGCGGTTCTCCCCCGTGTCGGTGACGCCGAGCGCGGCGAGCGTCCGGACGTCCTCGAGCGGGAACGTCTTGGTGATCGCGACCAGTGTGACCGAGTCCTCAGGGCGTCCGGCGCCCGCGCAGGCCGCGCGGATCCGCTCGCGGACCTGCGCGACGTTGCCCCGCAGCTCGTCCTCGCGGGTCGTTCGCCCAGCCCGGTCTTCCTCGCCGGTCATTCGCCGAGCCTGATCAGCCCGGCGAGGCGGCCGCTGACCTGGCCCTCGCGCCGGTACGAGTAGAGGTCCTCGGACTCGATCGTGCAGCGTGTCCGGTCGACCACTTCGACGCCGAGCTCGGTCAGCTGCGCGGTCACCCCGGCGGCGACATCGATCGACGGCGTACCCCAACTCGTCTCCGCGTACGACGCCGGAACGCGCTCGGCCACCTCGGCCCGCATCTCCGCCGGCACCTCGTAGCAGTTGCCGCAGGCGTACGGGCCGAGTACGGCGGTGATCGACTCGGCGCCGAGCCCACGCATCGCGTCGACCGTGGCCGGCACCACCCCGGCGTACAGGCCGCGGCGGCCGGAGTGGGCGGCGCCGATCACGCCGTTGACCGGGTCGGCGAGCAGGACGGGCAGGCAGTCGGCCGCGCGGACCGCGAGCAGGACGTCGGTCCGGGTCGTGACGAGGGCGTCGGCCTTGGGGTTCGGGCTGACCGGGAGCTCGTCCTCCGGCCGGACCACGTGGACGTCGCGGCCGTGCACTTGGCTGACCCGGACGACTGCCTCCGGGGTCAGGTCGAACGCGGCTGCGACCCGGCGGAAGTTCTCGGCGATCGCCTCGGCCTCGTCACCTGCCGCGCTGCCGAGATTCAGTTCGCCGTACGGCGGAAGGCTGGCTCCCCCGTAGCGATCGGTGAAGGCGAAGCGAGCACTACCGAGAACCTCGTCGTAACCGAACACGCCTGAAGGCTACCCAGCTGACCGGCCCGGCCCCGCACCCGCCACCCCGGCCTCCCCACCGCACCGCATCCCCGCCGCAGCACATCCCGGCGCATCTGGTGGGTCAGCCCACCAAACTGGCCCGGGCCTCGTCGAGGAGCGGGAGGCGTTCGGGTGTGGCGGGGAGCGCGAGGACGTGGTCGACGGCTTCGCGGTAGGCGATGTCATACGCGTCGGTCGCGGGGACCTCGAGGTCGGGGGTGATGCCGGTGCCTTCCCAGTTGGTGCCGGAGACCGGGTTGAGCGCGCGGTGGAGCGGGACGGTCGCTTCCAGGTGGGAGTGGAGTTTGAAGCCCTGCCGCGGGTGGGCGCCGCCGCCGGTGCGTTCGCCGACGACCTTCGCCCGGCCGAGCTGCTGCAGGTCGTAGGTGAGTTCTTCGCCGCCGGAGAAGGTGGATCCGCTGGTCAGGACCCAGATCGGTTTGGTGCCGCCGAAGCGGGGGCCGGGAACGTGGGAGGTCCAGAACTGGCGGACCGTGCCGGTGGCGGGGGTGACCAGATCGTTCAGGTGCACCGGTTCGCCGTCGAACAGGTGGCTGCAGACCAGCGCGACCTGGTCGGGCGATCCGCCGAGGCAGCCGCGGAGGTCGAGGATGAGCGCATCTGTTGCCGAGAGCAACGACATCGCGGCGATCAGGGCGGCGCCGGCGTGGGACGGGTCGTAGAGCAGGGGCTTGATCTCGAGCAGCCCGATGTTGCCGGGCAGCCGCTCGACGCGCGCCATCCCGCCGGCGTCGAGGTGGGCGCGGGTCGCCCAGTAGTTCTCCTCCTCGACCGGATCGGTCTCGTCGGGGACCTCGCCGTGGTGGAACTTGAGGCGCAGATGCTTGTCCTGGTTGCCGATCTGGAGGTCGGTGGTGACCTGGACGGACAGCTGCTCGGGGTCGGTCAGTACGTCGTACCGGCCTTCGGCGGCGGCCTTGGTCAGGCGGTCGGCGATCTCGCGGCCGACGTCGGGGAACACGTAGTGCTCGCTCACGAGGGCGGCCAGGCGGTCCACGATGGTTCGGATCTCGTCGCTGTGCATGGCCAGGAGTGAAGCACGCGGATTGACAAAGCGTCAAGGAACCTTGACGCTTGATCTCATGGACGAAGAGCTGGAAGTCTCCACGGCCGCGCAGTTCAAGGCGCTCGGCCACCCACTGCGGCACCGGCTGCTCTTCGCCCTGGGGCTGGAGGCCGCGACGACCAGTCAGCTGGCGGTCACGCTCGGCACCGGGAAGGGCAACATCGCGCACCACCTCGGCGTACTGCGGGAGGCCGGGATGGTCGAGGTGACCGAAACCCGCCAGGTCCGCGGCGGGACCGAGCAGTACTACCGCCGCAGTGCTCACCGGTTCACCTTCACCGGCGAGGGTGCCCGCGAGAACAACGCCATCGCGTTGCAGGCGGTAGCCGCCGACCTGCAGACCGCCGAGGAACCGATGCTCAACATCCGCAACATCCGCCTGACCAAGCCCCAGGCCGAGGAACTGACCGCTCAGCTGGACAAGATCATCACGACCTTGAAAGACGCAGGCCCAGGCGAACCCCGCCACGGCGTGGTGGTGTCGGTCTACAAGCCACAGACCTGAAGCCTCAGCCGCGCCAAAGGCGGCGGGCGGAAGCCTCGCGGCGGCGGGCGGAGCCCAGCAGGTCTGGGCGGGCGGCGGCCTCGCCGGCGGCGGGCGGAGCCCAGCCGTTCCGGGGGCGACCGCCCTCCTTCCCCCCACCAAAGCGAACGCCCCGGCCGGAGGCCGGGGCGTTCGGGGGTGCTGGTGGTTACTTCAGGAAGTCGGGGATGTCGAGGTCTTCCTCGGGGTCCGGCTTGCGGGTGGGGCGGGTGGGTGGGGTCTGGGCCGGCGTCGGGTTGGACGACGGGGTCGAGTACGGCGCCGGGTTGGACTGGGCCGGCGGCGGGGTGCGGACCGGCTCGCCGGGCTGGGGGCGGGCCGAGTGGGTGGTGCCGGCGCCGGGGCGGTTCTCGGTGTTGGCCGGGACCGGGACGGTGTCGTCGGACGGCGGCGTACCGAACTGGCCCTGGGTGACCTGGGCTTCCTCGGCCGGCGGCTGGTTCGAGCCCGGGGCCGGGTTGCTGCTGCTGAACGGGACCGTGCCCGGGACCTGCGGCGGCGTGGGCTGCGACTGCGGCTGCTGACCCTGCGAAGACTGGCCCTGCGAAGACTGGCCCTGGGAAGACTGGCCCTGCGCGGGCTGACCCTGCGAGGCCTGAGCACCCTGGCCCTGCGACGCGGCGTTCGTGCCGACCCCACCCGGCGAGTACCCGGGAGGGTTGTTGTCGGTGCCCGGCTGGTGCATCTGCGCCGAGAAGCTCTCCTGGCGCGGAGCGGCGAAGCCGTCCTGGCGCGGCGGCGGGAAGCCGGTGCTGTCCTGGCGCGGCGGCGTCGAGAAGCCGTTGTCCTGGCGGGCGGGCGGGGCCTCGGCGCTGCCGGCGCGGTTCTGCGGGCGGGCGCTGTTCATCGCCTGCTCGCGGCGCTTCGGCATGCCGCCGTCGAAGCCGGCCGCGATCACCGTCACCCGGACCTCGTCGCCGAGCGCGTCGTCGATCACCGCGCCGAAGATGATGTTCGCGTCGGTGTGCGCCGACTCCGAGACCAGCTGCGCGGCCTCGTTGATCTCGAACAGCCCGAGGTCCGAACCACCCGCGATCGACAGCAGGACGCCGTGCGCACCCTCGATGCTTGCCTCGAGCAACGGTGAGGAGATCGCCGCCTCGGCCGCCGCCACCGCGCGGTCCTCGCCGCGGGACGAGCCGATGCCCATCAGCGCGGAGCCGGCGTTCGACATCACGGCCTTGACGTCGGCGAAGTCCACGTTGATCAGGCCGGGCGTCGTGATCAGGTCGGTGATCCCGGAAACACCCTGCAGCAGCACCTGGTCGGCCTGCTTGAAGGCGTCCAGCACGGACACGGCCCGGTCGGAGATGGTGAGCAGCCGGTCGTTCGGGATCACGATCAGGGTGTCGACCTCTTCGCGCAGGGCGGCGATGCCGTCCTCCGCCTGGGTCGCCCGCCGCTTGCCCTCGAAGGAGAACGGCCGGGTAACCACGCCGATCGTCAGCGCGCCGAGCGAGCGGGCGATCCGGGACACCACCGGCGCGCCACCGGTGCCGGTCCCGCCGCCCTCACCCGCAGTGACGAAGACCATGTCGGCGCCCTTGAGCGCCTCCTCGATCTCCTCCGCGTGGTCCTCGGCGGCCTTCTGCCCGATGGCGGGGTTCGCGCCCGCACCGAGTCCGCGGGTCTCCTCGCGGCCGATGTCGAGCTTGACGTCCGCGTCGCTCATCAGCAGCGCCTGCGCATCGGTGTTGATGGCGATGAACTCAACGCCCTTCAGACCGTGCTCGATCATCCGGTTGACGGCGTTCACGCCGCCTCCGCCGATACCGACGACCTTGATGAGTGCCAAATAGTTCTGCGGTGCCGCCACGTCCGCGCCTCTCGCCTCGTTCTGTCCCGTTGTGACCAGTTGGCCGTCTATCCAGCCGTCCCCGGCCGTGTTCCAGCGAAAGTTCCAGCGAAAAGACTGAACCTCAAGTGGATGCTTAGAGTTATCTCGACTTTATCGATTGCGTCGCACGCTACGGGACGCGTTCTGCCAATGTCCACGCGCCTCGCCGCCCGTCCCGTGATGTGGTTCGGGATGTGACGCGTTACCTCTTTTCCCCTTTGGTGACAGGGAGATCGGGCGCGGACACGTCGTACACCTTGGCCTGCCGGCGCATCAGCACGCTGAGTACCTCGGCCTTTCGCGCGCTGTCATCGGACCCGCCCCAGACAACCTTCACCCCGGACCCGAGGTTGAGCGTGATCGAGTCCGGCGAGGCCGCCGAGATCGACCGTACCTCGGACCGCAGTGCGACCGGCAATGCGGCTGACACAGTCACGATCGACTTGATCGTCACGTCCCGCCGCTCCCCGACCACGAGCGCCTCCGGCAGCCCGTCCGGCCGCGCGGGCACGGTCTTGAACGCCTTCCCGGTGGCGTCGACCAGCTCGAACTGCTTGCCGTCCGTGACCACGACGACCGGCACCCGCTCGGTGACGACGATCTCCAACTGGTTCGGCCACGCGCGCGTCACCTGCGCGTCGGCGACCGACTGGATGCCGCGCACCCGTTCGGCGATCACGTTCAGGTCGACCTTGGCCAGCGGAGTGCCCAGCGGCGCCTCGGCGACCTGGGTGACCGTTGCCACCGGCACCGTGTCGGCGCCGGTCACCCGGACGCCGTCGACGGCCAGCGCAGACGAGAAGTAGAACAGCCAGACGGTGATCGCGGACAGCAGCACCACCGCGCCGCCGACCGCCCAGGGCAGCCAGCCCTTCCAGCGCACCAGCCGCTGCCGGCGCGCGAACCGCTGCTGGGCCCGGGCCAGATCAGCGTCCTGACTCATGCTGTGCCAGTCTCCGGAATCACTCGATCAGCGCGGCGTTGTGCGCCGCCCGTTCGGCCAGCAGCCCGACCACCTCGGGCCCGATCAGCGTCACGTCACCCGCGCCGAGCGTGACCACGAGGTCGCCTGGCAACGCGAGATCGGCGACCACCCGCGGTACGGCGGACCAGGACGGCTCGAACCGCACCTGCTCCGGCTTCAGCGGCACGTGGTTGGCGATCAGGGCACCGGTGACGCCGGGCTCCGGGTCCTCCCGGGCCGCGAAGATGTCCATCACGACGACCTCGTCGGCCAGCGCGAGCGCCTCGGAGAACTCGGCGGCGAAGATCCGTGTCCGGCTGAACAGGTGCGGCTGGAAGCACGCGATCACGCGCCCCTCCCCCGCCACCTGCCGGGCCGCGATCAGGTCGACGGTCAGCTCGGTCGGGTGGTGCGCGTAGGAGTCGAAGACCCGTACGCCGTCCTCGGCGCCCTTGAACTCGAACCGCCGTCCGGTCCCGGTGAACGACGCCAGTCCCTCGGCCAGGTCGGCCGCGGAGAACCCCAGACCGAGCCCGACGGTCAGCGCGGCGGCCGCGTTCAGCGCGTTGTGCTTGCCGGCCTGCTGCAGGTTCACGACCGGGAGCTTGCGCCCGCGGAAGATCGGCGCGAACGACTGGACGGCACCGGTCGCGGTGATCTCGGTGACGCGCAGGTCGGCGTCCTCGGCCTCGCCGTACGTCCGGACGTCGATGCCACGCTCCCGCGCGAACGAGACCAGCCGGCGAGCACCCGCGTCGTCGAAGCAGACGACCATGAACCCGCCCGGCCGCACCCGGCCGCAGAAGTCCTCGAACGCCTTGAAGTAGCTGGCCTCGTCGCCGTAGTTGTCCAGGTGGTCGGGCTCGACCGACGTGACGATCGACACCTCGGGGCTGTAGGTCAGGAACGACTTGTCCGACTCGTCGGCCTCGGCGACGAACAGGTCGCCGGTGCCGTCGTGCGCGTTCGAGCCCGACTCGTTCAGGTTCCCGCCGATCGCGTACGACGGATCGGCCGCGCAGTGCTGCAGCGCGACGGTCAGCATCGACGTGGTCGTGGTCTTGCCGTGCGTCCCGGCGACCGCGATCGTCCGCCGGCCGACCATCACCGACGCGAGCGCGGCGGCGCGCGGCAGGATCGGGATCCCGGCCGCCCGGGCCGCGACGACCTCGGGGTTGGTCTCGCGGATCGCGGTGGAGACCACGACGGTGTCGACGGCGGCGACGTGCTCGGCGGCGTGGCCGACCCAGCAGGTCGCGCCGAGCGCGCGCAGCGCGGCGAGCACCTTGCCGTCCTTGGCGTCGGACCCGGAGACCTCGATGCCGCGCGACGCCATGATCCGGGCGATGCCGGACATGCCGGCGCCGCCGATGCCGACGAAGTGCACCCGGCCCAGCTTCTCGGCGGGCAGGAGAGTGTCAGGAGCGGTGACGATCACGAAGCAGACCTCACCACATCGAGCACGATCTGCGCCAACCGGTCGTCGGCGTCGGTCCGGATCACGCCTTGGGCTGCTGTGGACATGGCTGTCAGACGCGCCCGGTCGTGCAGAAGTTGCGGCACGGTCGCGCGAACCCACTCCGGCGTGACGGCCGCGTTCTCGACCAGCAGTCCGCCGCCCACATCGACCACGGGCTTGGCGTTCAGCCGCTGCTCACCGTTACCGTGCGGCAACGGAACGTAGATCGCCGGCAGTCCGACGCCGGACACCTCGGTCACCGTGTTCGAGCCCGAGCGGCAGACCACCAGGTCGGCGGCGGCGTAGGCCAGGTCCATCCGGTCGACGTACGACAGGACGCGGTACGGCAGGGGGCCGGTCTGCTCGACCTCGAGGGTGTTCTTCGGCCCGATCGCGTGCAGGACCTGGATCCCGGCGGCCTGCAGGTCGGCGGCCGCGCCGGCGAACGCGTTGTTCAGCTGCTGCGCGCCCTGCGAACCACCCGTGACGAACAACGTCGGCGCCGACGGGTTCAGCCCGAAGAACTCCAGCGCCTCGGCCCGCAGAGCGGCCCGGTCCATGGTCGAGATCGCGCGGCGGATCGGCAGGCCGACGTACCGGCCGTGCGGGATGTCGGTGCCGGGGAACGAGGTGATCACGTTCTCGGTGCAGTAGCGGGCGGCGAACTTGTTCGCGATGCCGGGGACCGCGTTGCCTTCGTGCACGACGATCGGCGTCTTGCGCCGCCAGGCGGCGACGTACGCCGGGGTCGACACGTAGCCGCCGAAGCCGACCAGGACATCGGCCTTGGCCTCGTCGAGGACCTTGCGGGCGGCGCTGACCGAGGTCAGCATCTTGCCCGGTACGGCGAACAGCGCCGGCGTGGGTTTGCGCGGCAGCGGCACCGGCGGAATCAGTTCGAGGCGGTACCCGGCCTCGGGCACCACCCGGGTCTCGAGCCCCCGCTCGGTTCCGAGTGCGATGATCTCGACGGTCGGATCGATCCGGCGCAGGGCGTCGGCGGTCGCGATCAGGGGTGAGGTGTGACCGGCGGTTCCCCCACCGGCCAGAACGATGCTCGGCACAGCTTTCAACGCTCCCGCGTGTTCTCACGGCCGCTCGGGCCAGGTGTGCGCCGCGCCGACATCCACCCGAACAACGGCCGCCGGTGCTCCTTCAGGGCGGCCTGCGCGCCGGGCTCGGCCTTCGCGAAGGACAGCAGCATGCCGACCGCGATCAGCGTCGGCAGCAGTGCGGACCCACCGTACGACAAAAGCGGGAGCGGGATCCCCACGATCGGGAGCAGGCCGATCACCGCGCCCAGGTTGACCAGTGTCTGGGCCATGATCCAGACCGTGATGCCGGACGCGCAGTAGCGGATGAACGGCTCGGTGGACCGGGTCGCGATCCGGATCCCGGCGTAGGCCAGGGTGAGGAACAGCGCGAGCACGGTCAGTGAGCCGATCAGCCCGAGCTCCTCACCGATCACCGCGAAGATGAAGTCGGTGTGCGCCTCGGGCAGGTTGCCCCACTTCTGCCGGCTGTTGCCGATCCCGACGCCCCACCAGCCACCGGTGGAGAGCGCGTACAGACCGTGGTAGGCCTGCCAGCCGACGTCGGTCGGGTCGGCGAACGGGTTCATGAAGTTGGTCAGCCGAGCCATCCGGTGCTCGGCGGTCTTGACGAAGTACGCCGCGATCGCGCCGACCACCACGATCGCCGCGACGAACAGCCGGGTCGGCGCGCCGACCACCCAGATCAGGCCGATCATGATCGCCATCAGCACCAGCGCGGTCCCGAGGTCACGCTGGCCGACGATCAGCGCGATCACCAGGCCGCAGACCGGCGCCATCGGGATCAGCAGGTGCTTCCACTGGGTGAGCAGCTTCTGCTTGCGGGCGTACAGGTCGCCGCACCACATCACCAGCGCCAGCTTGGCGAACTCGCTCGGCTGGATCTGCAGCGGGCCGCCGAACGACAGCCAGTTCGTGTTGCCGTTGACGTTCTTGCCCAGGCCGGGCACGTAGGTCAGCACCAGCAGGAACGTCGAGCCCAGCAGCGCGACGTACGCGAGCATCCGGAAGTGCCGCGGTGTCATCCGGGACGCGACGTACGCCATCGGCAGACCGACGCCGACCCAGATCAGCTGGCGGTAGAAGATCGTGTAGCTGTTGCCGTTCGTGCGCAGCGACAGCACGCTCGAGGCCGACAACACCATCAACAGGCCGAGCACCATCAGCAGGCCGGTCGCCCCGAGCACCAGGTGGTACGACGTGAGCGGCCGGTCCAGCACGTTCCGGATCGCGGCCATCAGTCCGGAGCCGGTACCGCCACCGCGCTCGGGCGACTTCTGCTCCGGCCGGTCAATGATCGACGTCATGCGCGATCACCTCCGGCGTCAGGAACCCAGACGGTTCACGGCTTCGGTGAAAGCGTCCCCGCGGGCTCCGTAGTTGGCGAACATGTCCCAAGAAGCGCAGCCCGGCGCCAGCAGCACGGTGTCACCCACCTGTGCCAGCTTGGTCGCCTCCCCCACCACGGTCTCCATGGCTCCAGTGTCCGTTGACCCGACCACGATCACCGGGACCTCAGGCGCGTGTCGGGCAAGTGCTTCCGCGATCACGGCCTTGTCCTGACCGAGCAGGACGACGCCGCGCAGTCGCTCGCGCGCCGCGACCACGAGCTCGTCGAAGGTCGCGCCCTTGGCCTGTCCGCCGGCGATCCAGACCACGTGCTCGTACGCGAGCAGCGACGCCTGCGCGGCGTGCGGGTTGGTCGCCTTGGAGTCGTCCACGTAGTTGACTCCGGCAACTTCTCCGACGTGCGCGATCCGGTGCGCGTCCGGCCGGAACCCGCGCAGCCCGTCGCGCACGGCAGCCGCCGGTACGCCGAACGACCGCGCCAGCGCGGCCGCGGCCAGCGCGTTGGCGACGTTGTGCGGGGCCGCCGGGGTGATGTCGGCCAGCGTCGCGAGCTCCAGCGCCGAGGTGGCGCGCTGCTCGACGAACGCGCGGTCGACCAGGTACTCGTCGACGAGCCCGACCATCGACAGGCCCGGCGTACCGAGGGTGAAACCGATCGCGCGGCAGCCCTCGACGACGTCGGCGTCCTCGACCAGCTTCTCGGTCGCGGAGTCGGCGACGTTGTAGACGCAGGCGACCTGGCAGTTGGTGTAGATCCGCCCCTTGTCTGCCGCGTAGGCAGCCAGTGAGCCGTGCCAGTCAAGATGATCTGGTGCCACATTCAGCACAGCAGCCGAGTGTGGGGACAGAGACGAAGAATAATGCAGTTGATAACTCGAGAGCTCGACGGCGATCACGTCGTACGGCTCGGGATCCATGACCGCTTCGAGCAGGGGCAGACCGACGTTTCCGGCCGCGACCGCGCGGTGCCCGGCGGCGGTCAGGATCGCGGTCAGCATCTGCACCGTCGTGGTCTTGCCGTTGGTCCCGGTGATGCACAGCCAGGGCGCCGCGTTGGCGGGGTCGCGCAGCCGCCAGGCCAGCTCGATCTCGCTCCAGATCGGTACGCCGCGCTCGGCCGCCGCGGTGTGCAACGGCGAGTGCGGCGCGATGCCCGGCGAGGTGACGACGATCTCGACGTCCGCGGGCAGCTCCGCCGTACTGCCCGGGCCGAGCTTGATCTCCGCGCCGAGCGTGCCGAGGATCTGCGCCTTCTCCTGCAGCTGCTCGTTGTCGCGGTCGTCCAGTACGACGACGTGCTCGGCGCCCGCCTGCAGCAGCGAGTCGGCGCACGCGTAACCCGCCGTACCGAAGCCCAGAACGACGAAGCGCGTGGTCGCCCAGCCGTCGTCGGCGCGTGTGGTCAGACTCATCCGGCAACCCATTCCGCGTAGAACAGCCCGAGCCCCGTGGCGACGCACAGACCCGAGATGATCCAGAAGCGGATCACCACGTTGACCTGTTCCCAGCCGAGCATCTCGAAGTGGTGCTGCAGCGGCGCCATCCGGAACAGCCGCTTGCCCACCCCGCCGGTGCGCTTGGTGATCTTGAACCAGCTGACCTGCAGGATCACCGACGCGGTGATGACGACGAACAGGCCGCCGAGCAGCAGCACCAGCAGCTCGGTCCGGGTCATCACACCGAAGCCGGCCACCGCGCCACCCAGCGACAGCGAACCGGTGTCGCCCATGAAGATCTTGGCCGGCGACGCGTTCCACCACAGGAAGCCGAACAGCGCGCCGGTGAGCGCGGCCGCGACCACAGCGAGGTCGAGCGGGTCGCGCACCTCGTAACACTTGGCGCCCGGTGCGGTCGCGCAGCTCTGGTTGGACTGCCAGATGCAGATCAGCGTGTAGGCGCCGAACACCATCATCGACGCGCCGGTGGCCAGGCCGTCCAGGCCGTCGGCCAGGTTCACGCCGTTCGACATGCCCGCGATCAGCAGCAGGATCCAGATCACCACCAGGACCGGCAGCAGGTGCAGCCACTGGATGTCGCGGATGAACGAGATGAACGGCGAGGCCGGGGTCTGCCCGCGCTCGTCGGCGAACTGCAGCGCGAGGACGGCGAAGACCACCGCGACCATCGTCTGGCCGGCCAGTTTCGCCTTGCTGCGCAGGCCGAGGCTGCGCTGGCGGAAGATCTTGATGAAGTCGTCCAGGAAGCCGACCGCACCCATCCCGGCGAACAGGAACAGCACCAGGATCGCCGAGGCGCTCGGCGGCTTCATCGTCAGCAGCTTCGCGGCGAAGTAGCCGACGATCGTCGCGATGATGAAGACCGTGCCGCCCATCGTCGGCGTGCCACGCTTGGTGTGGTGCGAGGTCGGGCCGTCGTCGCGGATCTCCTGGCCGTACCCGCGCTTGGACAGCAGGTTGATCGCCAGCCGGGTACCGAGCAGGGTCAGGACCATCGAGATCGCGCCCGCGAACAGGATCGAGATCACTGCGCGGCCTCCTGCAGGAGAGCCGTCGCCAGCCGGTCGAGCCCGACGTATCTGGACGCCTTCACGAGCACCACGTCACCCCGTTGCAGTTCCTTGCCCAGCAGCTCGAGCGCTTCGGCCGCGGTCTCGACGTACGCCGACTCGTTGCCCCACGATCCCTCGAGCGAGGCCCCGAGATGGATCGGGCGGGCGTCTTCGCCCACCGCGACCAGCCGGTTCACATCCAGCCGTACGGCGAGCCGCCCGACGCCGTCGTGCTCCTCGGTCGAGGTCTCCCCCAGCTCACCCATCGGCCCGAGCACCGCCCAGGTCCGGGCGCCGCGGGCCCGCCCGATCGCGACCAGCGCCTTGAGCGCGGCCCGCATCGAGTCGGGGTTGGCGTTGTACGCGTCGTTGATCACCGTCACGCCGTCGGCGCGCTCGGTGACCTCCATCCGCCACTTCGACACCGTGGTGGCCTCGTTCAGCCCGGCCGCGGCCTGCTCCGGCGTCAGCCCCGCAGCCAGTACGGCGGCCGTCGCGGCCAGCGCGTTCGCCACTTGGTGCTCGCCGATCAGCTGCAGCTGGATGTCGAAGGACTGTCCGTCGGCCTGCAGCGTGAAGCTCGGCCGGCCGTTCTCGTCGAGCTTCACACCGGTCGCCCGGACGTCGGCGTCCGGCGCCTCGCCGAACCGCCGTACGGTCTGCTCCGTGCGCGACGCCATCGCGGCGACCCGCGGGTCGTCGGCGTTCAGCACCGCGGTGCCACCGGCCACGACGTTGTCGATCATCTCGCCCTTGGCCTGCGCGATCGCGTCCTGGCTGCCGAACTCGCCGATGTGCGAGTGCCCGACGTTCAGCACCAGACCGACCGTCGGCGGCGTGATCCGGCACAGGTAGTTGATGTCGCCGACGTGCCGCGCGCCCATCTCGGCGACCAGGAACCGGGTGGTCCGGTCGGCCTGCAGCGCGGTCAGCGGGTGGCCGATCTCGTTGTTGAACGAGCCGACCGGCGCGACCGTCGGCCCGTACGGCGCGACCAGCTGCGCGATCAGGTCCTTGGTGCTCGTCTTGCCCTGCGAGCCGGTCAGGCCGATCACCGTCAGGTCGGGCAGCTGCGCCACGACGTACCGGGCCAGCTCACCGAGCGCGACCTGCGTGTCCGGTACGACGACGCAGGGACAGCCGTCGACCGGCCGGGTCGTCAGCGAGACCGTCACGCCCGCCGCGGTGACGGCCGGCACGAAGTCGTGGCCGTCGACACGTTCGCCGGGCAGCGCCACGAACAGACCGCCCGGGACCACCTCGCGCGAGTCCTTCGCCACCGAGCCGTCGACGACGGCCGCCGGATCGACGCCGGCGAGCTCACCGCCCACGGCCGTGGCGATGTCACCGCAACTGACAGGGATCACCGGGTCTCCTCCAACAACTCACGCACTGCCTGACGGTCGTCGAACGGGTGGATCACGCCGCCGACGTCCTGTCCTGTCTCGTGGCCCTTGCCGAGCACGACCACGGTGTCCCCCGGGCCGGCCAGCTCGATCGCGGTCCGGATCGCTTCCCGCCGGTCGCCGACCTCGCGCAGGTCCACGCCCGGTACGGCGTCGCGCGCGCCCTCGATCGCGGCGGCGCGGATCAGCGCCGGGTCCTCGCTGCGCGGGTTGTCGTCGGTGACGATCACCGCGTCCGCGGCGCGAGCCGCGGCGGCGCCCATCGCCGGGCGCTTCCACGGATCGCGGTCGCCGCCGCAGCCGACCACGGCGTACAGGCGGCCCTTGGTCGCGCCGCGGGCGGCCCGCAGGGCCAGCTCGACCGCGTCGGGCGTGTGCGCGAAGTCGACGATCACCGCCAGGCCGTCGCGCAGGAAGGTCTCCATCCGCCCCGGCACCCGCGCGTCGCGCAGGCCCTCGGCGATCTGCTCGGCCGGTACGTCGACCTGCCGCAGCATCGCGACCGCGAGCAGCGCGTTGGCCACGTTGAAGTCGCCGGGCAGGACGATCTCGATCGTCAGCTCCTCGCCCGGTCCCCGGATGTCGATCACCGTCGAGCCGTGCTCGGACTGGTGCGTCCCCGCGACCGTCCAGTCCGCGTCCCGCGTGGTCGACACGGTGACCAGCGGTACGACGGTCTGCGCGGCCAGCCGGCGGCCGTACTCGTCGTCGATGTTCACCACGGCCAGGTCGCAGCGCTCGGGAGTGAACAGCGACGCCTTCGCAGCGAAGTACTCCTCGAACGTCTTGTGGAAGTCGAGGTGGTCCTGGCTCAGGTTCGTGAACCCGGCGACCGCATAGCGGGCACCGTCGACGCGCCCCTTGGCCAGCGCGTGGCTGGAGACCTCCATCGCGCACCACGCGACGCCCTGCTCGCGCATCACCGCGAACAACGCCTGCAGGTCGGTCGCCTCCGGCGTGGTCATCGCGCTCTTCACGACCTGGTCGCCGATCCGCGTCTCGATCGTGCCGACCAGAGCGGCCGGGCCGAGCCTGCGCAGGACCGAGTCGAGCAGGAAGCTGGTGGTGGTCTTGCCGTTGGTCCCGGTGATGCCGAGCAGCCGCAGCTCACTGGTCGGTTCGCCGTACACCGTGGAGGCGACGGCGCCGAGCACAGCGCGCGGGTCGGGCACGACCAGCAGCGGCAGACCGGCGGTCAGCGCCCGCTCGACGCCCGCGGGATCAGTCAGTACGGCGACCGCGCCGCTCGCCTGAGCGCCGGCGACGAAGGCCGCGCCGTGCGTCGCGGCGCCCGGCAGCGCGGCGTACAGGTCACCGGGCCGGATCGAGCGGGAGTCGAGGGAGACACCGGTGACGGGGACCTCGGCGGAACCCGCCGGGACCTCCGCCCCAGCGGTTCTGGCCAGGTCGGCAAGGGCGACCGGTACGGTGTGCCGCGGCCTGATCGCGGCTACGGCGCCGCCTGCGGCGGAAGGGGTGGACACGGCCCCAGAGGCTACCGTTCCGGGGCGTGTGACACCTACCTGACCCTGGGTGATCACCAGGTGATGGGGATGACGGGCTGCTTCGCACCGGTCGGCGGGACCGCGTACTTCTGCAGCGCGTAGCTCATCACGTCTCGGAACACCGGACCTCCCTGGAAACCACCGCCCCGCCCGTTGGTGGGGTCCTGCAGTACGACGTACGTAACGAACCGCGGGTTGTCGGCCGGGGCGAATCCGGCGAAAGAGGTGGCCCACTTGCGGTAGCAGCCGCAGGCCGAGTCGACCTCCTGCGCCGTACCGGTCTTGCCCGCCACGCGGTAGCCGGCGATCGCGGCCAGCGGCGCCGTCCCGCCCTTGCCGGTGACGGCCTCCATCATCGTGGTGACCTGCTTGGCGGCCGACTCGCTGACCACGCGGCGCGGCGCGGCGGTCTGGTTGGGCGTCGCGTTGCCGTCGGCGCCGACCCAGTCCTTGATCAGCTTCGGCGGCATGTAGACCCCGCCGTTGGCCACCGCGTTCACCGCGGCCGCCATCTGCACGGCGTTGGCCGACAGGCCCTGGCCGAACGCGACGTTCGACCGGGTCAGCTCGCTCCACTCGTCGCCCGGCGGCATCAGGCCGCGGCTCTCGCCGGGGAAGCCGATCCCGGTCGGTTCGCCGAAGCCGAACTTCTTCAGGTAGTGCACGAAGTCACCGACCGGCATCTGCTGGGCGGCCATGATCGTGCCGACGTTCGACGACTTGGCGATCACGCCGGCCATCGTCAGGTTCAGCACGCCGTGGTCGAAGGCGTCCTTGATCGAGCGGCGCTGCACGGTGTAGACGCCGGGCACCTGCAGCTTGGTGTCCAGCGAGATCAGCCCGGCGTCGGCCAGCGCCGCCATCGTGACCACCTTCTGCACGCTGCCCGGCTCGTAGACCTGCTCGAGCGCACGGTTCTTCAGCGCGGCGGTCTTCACTGGCTTGTTCGGGTCGAAGCTCGGGTAGTTGGCCATCACCAGGATCTCGCCGGTCTTGACGTCGACCGTGACGACCGAGCCGGAGCTGGCCTTGTACTGCTTGACCGCCTGCTCGATCCGCCGCTCGGCGAACCACTGCAGGTCGGCGTCCAGGGTGAGCTGCGCGGACACGCCGGGCTTCGGCTCCTCGACGGTGTGGTCGGCGTTCGGGATCTTGTTGCCCCGGGCATCGACCTCGTACATCGCCTTGCCGTCCTGGCCGGACAGCTTGTCGTTCAGCCCGTACTCGAGCCCGGCCAGACCCTTGCCCTCGGCACCGACGATGCCGACCACGTTGGCCGCGATGGTGCCGTTGGGGTGACTGCGGACCGGGTCGGCCTCGGTGTAGAGGCCGGCCAGCAGCGGCTTCTTCTGCTCCTCGGGCAGCGCCTTGTTCTGCTCCTTGAGCGCCTTATTGCGTTCCTTGAGCTCGGCGGTGATCTGGTTCCAGGTCTGCGGGCTGACCTTGTTCGCGAGGATGACGTACCGGCCCTTGGCGGTCAGCTTCTTCATCAGCGTCGCGTAGTCGACCGACAGCCGCGAGGCCAGTACGCCGGCCAACTGGCTCGCGACCTTGCCCGTCTGGGTCGGGTCGGCGGTGATCGCGACCGCGTCCTCGGACACCGACAGCGGGACGCCGTTGCGGTCCAGGATCGAGCCACGGGAGGCGTGCAGGACGAACGGCTTGGTGTTCTCCTTGGTCGCGGCCAGCGCGTACCGGTCCGGGTCGACGCCCTGGAGAACGATCAGCCGCCCGGCGAACAGCGACAGCACCAGCGCCATCACGCCGAACGTCACCCGCAGCCGCAGCGCGGGACGCCCGAGCTTCAGCAGCCGCGGCGGCTTCTTCACCCGCGGCTTCCGCGGCGCCGGAGGCCGCCGCTTCTGCGCGGGACGCTTCCGGGGCGCCGCCGACTTCTTGGCGAGCGGCCGCCCGTCGGGGCCTACGCGTCGAGGAGCGGGTCGCCCTTCAGCGGTCTTCCGAGGACGGCCCGCGGCGGCCTTCTTGGCAGCACGCCGCGGCAGCTCCTGTCCGTCTCTCGTACGGCGTGGTTCTTCTGCTCTTCGACGTGGCTGGTCTTCACGCCTGCCCCTCTGCTCTTCCGGCGCCGGGCGGCGGGGACGCTGTGCAGCGGGGCGACCGCCCTCTGTACTGGAGCGACGGGACGACGGAGTCTTGCGGGGCGGGTTGCCCCGGCCCGGTTCACCACCGCGTTTGCGTGGTGGCTCGTCTCCCCGTCGTTCCGTCATCCGATCATCCCCCGGTCGGTGTGTTGGTCCCTGTGTCGGTGCTCGCCGGCGGCTTGGTGGCGGCCGGCGGCGTCACCGGCGTACTCGGCTTCACCGGAGTGCTCGGCTTCACCGGCGTGGTCGGCTTGATGGGCGTGGTCGGCTTGATGGGTGTGCTGGCGACCGGCGGCTTCGGTGTCACCGGAGCGGTCGGCAGCCCCGGGCCGAACATCGCCGCCCCGGTCCCCGCCTTGCCTTCGGCCGGTACGCCGAGCACGCGCCCGTCGGACAGCCGCAGGAACACCGGGTTCGGGTTCGGCACCATGCCCATCCGCAGCGACCGGTCGGCCAGGTTCTGCGGCGACTCCAGCGTGCGGACCTGCCGCTCCAACTGCTCCTGCTGGTCACGCAACTGGTCGGCCTGCTGGTTCAGCGCGGTGACCTGGAACGTGCCGCGCTGCAGCTCCGTGTTGAGCAGCAGCAGGCCGACCAGGCCGGCCGCCAGCAGCGACACCACGAAGATGACGAACGGCATCCGCGGCGGCCGGAACGGCGCGCCGTACACGATCCGTAGCTTCGGCTCCTGCTTCTTCGCCGGAGCTGCCGGGGTGACCCGTGCCTTGGACGGGCTGAAGACAGTACTCATCAAGCCACCAGCCCTTTCTCGCGGACTCTCGTTGCGGCCCGGACCCGGGCCGAGGCGGCCCGCGGGTTGGCCGCCACTTCGTCCTCGGTCGGCCGTTCGGCCCCGCGGGTGAGCAGTTTCAGGAACGGTTCGTGCCCGGCCGGGATCACCGGCAGGTCGTCCGGTACGTCGGACTTCGCACCCGCCGCCAGCGTCTGCTTGGTGATCCGGTCCTCGAGCGAGTGGTAGCTCATCACCACGATCCGCCCGTGCAGCGCCAGCGACGCCACCGCCGCCGGCAGCGCGCGCCGCAGCACCTCGAGCTCGCCGTTGACCTCGATCCGCAGCGCCTGGAAGGTCCGCTTGGCCGGGTGTCCCCCGGTCCGGCGGGCCGCCTGCGGGATCGCGTCGCGGACCAGCTCGGACAGCCGGGCGCTGTTAGTGAACGGCTCGGCCTCCCGGGCCCGGACGATCCGGTCGGCGATCTTGCGGGAGAACTTCTCCTCGCCGTACTGGAACAGGATCCGGGCCAGGTCGGCCGCGCTGTAGGTGTTCAGGATGTCGGCCGCCGTGGTCGGCGCGGTCGAGTCCATCCGCATGTCCAGCGGCGCGTCCTGCGCGTAGGCGAAGCCACGGTCGGCCTCGTCCAGCTGCATCGAGGAGACGCCGAGGTCGAACAGGATGCCGTCGATCGCGGGCACGTCGAGCTCGTCGAGGACGCGCGGCAGCTCGTCGTACACGGCGTGCACGAAGGTGGTGCGTCCGGCGTACGGCGCGAGCCGCTCGCCGGCCAGCCGCAGCGCGGCGGGGTCACGGTCGAGCCCGATCAGGTGGGCCTCCGGGCAGCGCTCCAGGAACGCCTCGGAGTGTCCACCGAGCCCGAGCGTGGCGTCGACGAGGACGGCACCAGGGTGCTGGAGGGCCGGGGCCAGGAGGGCGACGACCCGGTCGAGCATGACGGGGACGTGGCGGTCGGACGGCGTCGGGACGGTCATGGCGTCAGCCACCCGTTCCCTGCGCGTCGCGCTCGGCACCGTCCATCTCGACCCTTCCGATAGCCGCGGGAGCGACCCTGCCCCCGCGGGTTCCGTGTACTGCTACCTGCTGTGGGGGCGGTGGTGAAGCGTCGGGTGGAGGACTGTGTTGAACAGATCCGCGGAGGAACACCTGTCGTCCGGTCAGATCGCGGGTTCGCCTCCCGGGGAAGTACCTGTCGCCTTGGCACCGGGGAAGTGGCGCCAACACCCAGGTCGGAAGTCGGACCCGTGATCTCACCGGACGTCCGGTGTTCCCCTGTCCAGTTGTCGCAGCCCAGTTGTCGCACTGCTCAGAAGATCCCGGGCAGTACCTCCTCGGACAGGTCGGCGAACGCCTGCTCCTGTTCCGCGGAGTACCTGGTCCAGTTCTCCGTGTTCCAGATCTCCACCCTGTTCATCGCCCCGATGACGACACAGTCGCGATCCAGTCCCGCGTAATCGCGCAGCATCGGCGGGATGGTGACCCGGCCCTGCTTGTCCGGCACCTCGTTGGAGGCTCCGGCGAACAGCATCCGCAGGTAGTCCCGGGCACCCTTGTTGGTGATCGGAGCCTGCTTCAACTGCTCGGTCAGCTGCACGAACTCCGCCTCGGGCCACACGGACAGCGAACGCTCCTGCCCGCGGGTGATCACCAGACCCTCGGAAAGTTCGTCGCGGAACTTCGCCGGCAGGAACAACCGACCTTTGTCGTCGAGCTTGGGGAAGTGCGTTCCAAGGAACACGCTCCACCTCCCCGTTGCGGACTCTCCGTCTCAGGTCGAGCTGATTTCCACCAAATCAGTACCACTGCGCTCCACCTTACTCCACTTTGCCCCACCGTCAACCAAATCTGCCCCGTTTCGCTCCTCTCGTAGGCTGGGTGGGAAAGATCCACCCCGACAGGTGATGGATCAGCGACACCGGGTGAGGATTACTTTCATCGGTGCCGAAACAGCCGGTAACGAATTCCGCGCAGGGCTAGGCCCGACCCCTGGCCCGGGTCAGAATGAGTCGGCCAACAACCAATGGGAGGACTCAGGGTGAGCACCACCGCGACCAGCTCGGCCATGGACTTCGACGAGCTGACAGAGGTGGCGGGACGGGTCCGCCGAGCCATCGAGACAGTCATCGAAGGCAAACCCGATGTCGTCGAGACAGCAGTCACCGTGCTGCTCGCCGAAGGACATCTACTGATCGAGGACGTACCGGGCGTCGGCAAGACGATGCTGGCCAAGGCGTTGGCCCGCTCGATCGACTGCACCGTGCGCCGGATCCAGTTCACGCCCGACCTCCTGCCGTCGGACATCACCGGCGTGTCGGTCTTCAACCAGGAGGTCCGCGACTTCGAGTTCAAGCCGGGCGCGGTGTTCGCGAACATCGTGGTCGGCGACGAGATCAACCGGGCCTCGCCGAAGACCCAGGCCGCGCTGCTGGAGTCGATGGAGGAGCGCCAGGTCACCGTCGACACCACGACGTACCAGCTCGAGACGCCGTTCATGGTGATCGCGACGCAGAACCCGATCGAGATGGAGGGCACCTACCCACTGCCCGAGGCGCAGCGCGACCGCTTCATGGCGCGCGTCTCGATGGGGTACCCCGAGCCGGCCGCCGAACTGCGGATGCTCGACGGTCACTCGGCCACCGACCCGCTGAACAACCTGCAGCCGGTGACCGACAGCCAGCAGGTGCTGCGGCTGGTCAAGACCGTCCAGTCGGTGCACGTGTCGGAGTCCGTCAAGGAGTACGCCGTCGCCCTGGTCGGTGCGACCCGTCGTTCGCAGGAGCTGCGCCTCGGCGCCAGCCCCCGCGCGACGCTGCACCTGATCCGGGCCGCCCGGGCCGCCGCGGCACTGGACTCGCGCGAGTTCGTGCTGCCGGACGACCTGCAGGAGCTCGCCGTACCGGTCCTTGCTCACCGGGTGCTCCCGGCGGCCGAGGCCCACCTCGGTGGTCGCGGTGCGTCGGACATCATCACCGGGCTCGTCGCCTCCGTGCCGCTGCCCCGCACTCGCCGGGACTGAGGCATGAGGCAGGCACTGCGCGGACTCACCACCCGGGGGCGGGCGTTCGTCGCTGCCGGGATCACCGCGTCGCTGTGCGCTCTGCTGCTCGGCCAGAAGGACCTGCTGCGCGTCGGCATCCTCCTGGTCGCGCTGCCGGTCGTGGCCGCTCTGGTGGTCGGCCGCACCCGGCTGCGGCTGCAGGTCCGCCGCAGCCTCGCGCCGGCCCAGGTCACCGTCGGTACGCCGGCCACGGTCGAGCTCGCCCTGAGCAACGAAGGGCGCATGCCGGCCGGGCTGTTGCTGCTGGAGGACCGGATCCCCTACGTGCTCGGCCACCGGCCGCGGTTCGTGGTGGACCGCGTCAGCCCGAACTGGAAGCGCACCGTCACCTATCCGGTGAAGTCGGACGTGCGCGGGCTGTTCCAGGTCGGGCCGTTGATGCTGACGGTCGCCGACCCGTTCGGGCTGGTGGAGACGAGCCGGACCTTCGCGCGCAGCCAGTACCTGCTGGTCACGCCCCGGGTGCACAAGCTGCCCGAGGTGCGGCTCGGCTCGGACCGCGCGGGATCCGGCGAGAACCGGCCGCGCGCGATCGCGTCGGCCGGTGAGGAGGACGCGACCGTTCGCGAGTACCGCGACGGCGACGACCTCCGCCGGGTGCACTGGCGCTCGACGGCCCGTCGCGGGTCGCTGATGGTGCGCCGCGAGGAGCAGCCCTGGCAGAGCCGGTGCGCGATCTTCCTCGACGCCCGCACCATCTCGCACCACGGGCACGGCCCGTCGTCCAGTCTGGAGTGGTCGGTCAGCGCGGTCGCGTCGATCGGCGCCGACCGGATCCGGCGTGGCTACGTCACCACCCTGCTCGGCGGACCGACGACGCTGTCGGCGATCACCCACCGCACCTCGACCGCCGTACACCAGCCGCTCACCACGCAGCAGGTGCTGACCGAGTGCGCGACGGTGGAGGAGCACAAGTACGCCGAGATCGGCCCGCTGCTCACGGTCGACCGGCACGTCCAGGAGCCCAGCCTCGCGATCGCCGTCGTCGGTGCCTGCACGAGCGACGACATCACGGCGCTGAACCGCTGGCGGACCGGCCAGGCCACCGGCGTCGCGCTGCTGCTCGACGCGGTCAGCTGGGCCGTCGGCGTCGAGGGCACCGAGAAGGCGAACCGCCTGGCCGCCGCCACGGACGCCACCGAGTCCGAACTCCGCCGCAACGGCTGGCGCGTCGCCAGAGTCCGCCGCGGCGATCCCCTACCCACCGTGTGGTCCAGCCTGGGACTACGAAGCGGAAGGATCGCATGACCGGTCACGTGAGGATCTCGCTCGCTGCCTGGGCGGCGACGGTGCTCGGCGCGCTGGTGCTGACACCGGTGTTCTCCGGGCCGTTCCTGTTCATCAGTGCGTTCCTGTGCGCCGCCGTCACCGGCACCGGCATCCTGCTGCAGAACCTGCGCGCCCCGCGGTTCGTCGTACCGGTGGTGCAGTTGGTCGTGCTGGTCGAGATGCTGTCGTTCATCTTCCTGCGCGACACGCTGCGGTTCGGGCTGCTGCCGTGGAAGGAGACCGCGCTCGAGTTCAACCAGCAGATGGTGAACGCGATGAGCGCGATCAACCGCTTCAGCGCGCCGCTGCCGGCCGACGACCACCTGACCCTGTTCGCGGCGTCGGTGATCGCGGCCACCGGGCTGCTGATCCACCTGATCGCCGTACAGCTGCGTCAGGCCGCGTGGGCCGGGCTGCTGCTGCTCACCATGTACACGGTGCCCGCCGCGACCGTGCACGGCGGACTGCCGGCCCTGCTCTTCATCCCGCCGGCCGTCGGCTACATCGTGCTGCTGGCCGCGGAAGGCCGGACCAGACTGAGTCGCTGGGGGCGCCGGATCTCCGGCGTCTCGCACCTGGACGCGTCCGAACCGATCGAGGCCTCCGCGCTCGGCCAGGCCGGCCGCCGGATCGGCCTGAGCGTGATCGCCCTGGCCGCGCTGCTGCCGGCCCTGCTGCCGGCGCTGCCGGAAGGTGTCATCGGCAACGGTCTCGCCGGCGGCGGTACCGGCACCGGGATCGGCGCGTCGATCACGTCGACCGACCCGATGCTCGACATGGGCAAGAACCTCAAGCGCGGCGACAACGTCACCGCGCTGACCTACACCGGTGGCCCGCCGGGCGGGACGTACCTGCGGCTGACCGCGCTCGACCAGTTCGACGGCAACACCTGGCGGATCTCGCCGCGGGCCGAGGGCCAGAAGGTTCCCGACAACGACCTGCAGGCCCCGCCGGGCTTCAACGGCGACCTGAGCAAGGTGCCGACCACCGAGATGAAGATCGACGTGAGCCGGAACCTGCGGTCGCAGTTCGCGCCCGTGCCGTACCCGCTGCGCTCGATCTCGCTGAAGGACCGCTGGCGCTACGAGCCCTCGTCGCTGGACGTCGTGTCCACGAACGGCGGCGGTGGGGTGGCCGGCAAGAACTACCGGCTCAAGGCCTACCAGCTGCCGCTGACGCCGGAGCTGCTGCAGGCGACCCCGCCCGGTACCGAGCCGGACTCCTACACGAGCCAGATCCCGACCAGGAACATGGACGACATCCGGGAGCTGACCGAGAAGGTCGTCGCCGACGCGGGTGAGAACCGGTTCCAGCAGGCGGTCGCGCTGCAGAGCTTCTTCCGCGGTGGGGACTTCACCTACAGCACCGACACCGACAACAAGAGCGGGATGACGGCGCTGCGCAAGTTCCTGCTGCAGGACCGGGTCGGCTACTGCGAGCAGTTCGCCACCGGCATGGCGCTGATGGCGCGCGTGCTCGGCATCCCCTCGCGCGTCGGTATCGGCTTCCTGCCCGGCCAGCCCGGCAAGAACGGCCAGTACGTCGTACGGATGCACGACATGCACGCCTGGCCGGAGCTGTTCTTCCAGGGGCAGGGCTGGGTCCGCTTCGAGCCGACGCCCTCGGCGCGGGTCGCGAGCACCCCGAGCTGGACCGAGCCGGCCGAGCCGCTGCCGTCGACACCGACCGCCGCGCCGACGACCGCACCGACCACGCCGGGTTCCTCCACGGACCCGGAGCTCGAGCGCCCCGGCGACCGGAACCTGCCCGACGACAACGGTCTCGTCCCGGTGGACTCCGGCAACTGGTTCAGCAACGGCGGCGCCAAGGCGATCGGCATCGGCGTCGTCGTGATCTTCGTCCTCGGCATCCCGTGGCTGATCCGCTCACTCACCCGCCGCCGCCGCTTCGCGCGCCCACCCGGCCGCCTCGGCGTCGAGGGCCTGTGGGCGGAGATCCGCGACACCTCACGAGACCTCGGCCTCGATTGGTCCGACAGCTCCACACCGCGCCAGCTCGGCGACTGGATGGCGAGCAAACTCCCCGAGTCCGTCCATCCACAGGCCCACCGCCTGGCCCGCGGCCTCGAAGCAGTCCGCTACGCCGGCCTCGCCGACGCCGAAGTCGACCTGCGCACCGAGGCCGCCGACGTCCGCAAGGCCCTGTGGAGCCAAGCCAAACTCGTGCAACGCTGGCGAGCCCGCTTGCTGCCACCGTCCTGGCGCTGGTACCTCAACCGAGGCAGCACGGAGGCATCGGACTTGCTGGACGAGTTCGACCTACTGCTGGCCAGAATCCGCAGCACAGTCCTCCCCCGCCGAAGCCGCCCCGCGGACTGACACCCGACACCACCCACGAGCACCGCCGGCGCCGCGTGAACAGCCCACCCTCCCCACCACCAAGCGTTCACTTCCACCACCCGCCGGCGCAGCCGGCCAGGTCCGAGGCCGACGCTGCCCCGCCACCCTCCACGAGCACGGCCGTCGCCCCGTGGACCGCTCACCCCACCACCGACCGGCGCGCCTGCAAGCACACCGCACACCTCCACCACCCGCCGGCGCAGCCGGCCAGGTCCGGGACCGGCGTGCCCCCATCCTCCACGAGCACCACCGGCGCCCCGTGGACCCCTCACCCCCACCACCGACCGGCGCGCCTGCAAACTCGCCTCCCCCCATCGACCAACAGAACCCCCGGACCATCTGGTCCAGGGGTTCTGTTGGTGGAGATGTCAGTTGGTACGCCGGCGCGGCTGCTCCGGGAGGCCGCTGGCAGTGGGGTCCAGTTCGACAGTGCGGTCCCCAGTCGGAGGCTCCTCGACAGGCGCCTGCGTCGGCTGCTCCGGCGTACGCGGTTTGTCGACCGCCTGGACCGGATCGAAGTGCTCGCCAACGTCCGACTCAACCGGCTGCGGCGTGATCGGCTGCGGCCGTGCCTTCGCCGACTTTGCAGGCTTCGCCGACTTGGCAGACTTCGGCGCGCCCTCGGGGCGGTGCTCGATGCGGGTGTGGTGCTCGTCGTGCTCGTGGCTCGCCTCGACCGTGCGGTACTGCTCCTCGACCGCCGGGTCGATCGCATCGGTCGGCACCCGCCGACGGTCGTTGGTGATCTTGTACGACAACCAGATCCCCGCCGCGCCGGCCAGCATGATCACCACCCCGACGACGGTCAGGTTGACCGCCCCGGCGTCGTTGTCCCGGATCCCGAAGGCAAGGATCGCCCCGACGGCGATCAGGAAGATCCCGACTCCGATGCTCATGCTCGACTCCCAACGACGACCGTGGCGACCTGGCGACCGCCTGAACGCGTGCGGTCCACCGGTACCCACAGTGACCGGGAGTGATGTATCGAGCGGGCAAACCAGAACCACACCCGGCGCGCGGCGCGGGTGTGGTCGCAGAACCGGTCAGCGCGGGTTCAGAGGTCCTCGTCGCGCCGCCGGCGCCAGCGGTCTTCCATCCGCTCCATGAAGCTGCCGGACGAGTCGTGTCTGGTCCGGTGCTTCTTGCTGGTCGGCGGCGGGGGCGGCGGCAGGTCGTCACCGTCGCCGGCGTTGCTGATCCGCTTCATGCTCAGCGCCGCGACGTACAGACAGGCCACCATCACCACGAAACCGATGACGCCGATGATGGTGTTGGGAATGATCGCGCCGGTCATCAAAATCACGATGCCCAGCACGAATCCAACGCCGGCCAGAACTGCCCGGCGCTTGTAGTACAAGCGCACATTGGTTCCTCGCATGGCGGAGACGAACTTCGGGTCTTCCGCAGCGAGGGCACGTTCGAGCTGCTCGAACTGGCGCTGCTCTTCTTCCGAGAGGGGCACCGTCGATCCCTCCATGGTGAGCGCGATCTCGATAGGCCGAGTCCAGTCTAGGCCGCCGGTGCGGTCCACGAAACCCTGACCGCCTCTCCCGCGCGTCACGGTCCGGCAACCGCTCTCATTCAGCGGCCTCCGGAGGCCTTGTTCGCCGTACTCCGGACGCTTCCACACCTTCACGTTTAAGTCAGGCGCTTGACTTAAACGTACTCCCGGACGAAGCTGTACGCGGAGGTACCGACCCATGACCAACAGTGATCTCCAGTCCCGCACCGGCCGTTCGCAGGCGACCCGCACGCTGATCCTCACGACGGCCGAGCGCCTGTTCGCCGAGTACGGCGTCGCCGCGGTCTCGAGCCGGCAGATCTGCGAGGCGGCGGGTCAGGGCAACAACACCGCCGTCGGCTACCACTTCGGCACCAAGACCGATCTGGTCCGCGCGATCATCCACCGGCACACGACCCGGATCGACGAGCTCCGCGAGCAGATGGTCGCCGGCATCGACGACCGCGCCGACATCCGCGCCTGGGTCGGCTGCCTGGTCCACTCGTCCACCGACCACCTGGCCGAACTGGGCAACCCGACCTGGTACGCCCGCTTCAAGGCCCAACTCCTCACCGACCCGGCCCTGCGCGAGATCGCCGCCGACATCACGCTGTCCTCCCCCACCGCCCTGAAGATCCTCGACGGCCTGACCGACGTCCTGTCCGACCTCCCCCTACCGGCCCGGCTCGAACGCGGCGACATGACCAGCCGCCTAGTCGTCCAAATGTGCGCCGAATTCGAACGCGGCCTCGCCGCCGGCACCCCCATGCCCCGCCAAACCTGGCCCGACCTAGCAACCGGCCTCGTCGACGCCATCACCGGCATCTGGCAAGCCCCGGTCACCCCGTGACGGCCACCCCAGAACCACGGACCCCTGAGCCCGCCGGCCAGGACCCCACCCCTGCCTCGACTCCAACCGAGGCCCAGTCCTCACCGTCGCCCCCAGCCCACCCTCGACACCCCGCAATCCATCCCGCCCGCACCACCCCACCTCGTCCCCTCCCGCCTCCTCCGGCCGCAACGGCCAGCCGGCGGATCCTGCGCCGAGCCGCCTCTACAGCCCCGCACCACCCCACCCAGACCTCTTCTGCTTCCTCCGGCCGCAGCGGCCTCCCCCCTCCCCCCGGCCGCATCGCTGCCGGCCTGAACCACCGCCCCTGAACCTCCACCCGAAGGGAACCCGATGCAGCTCGACACCGGCCATCTCGACACAGCACCGCTCGACGGCGGCTCGCCGCAGTATCCGATGCCCAAGGCAACTGGTTGCCCGTTCGACCCACCGCCGGAGCTGAAGACCCTGCAGGCCACGGAGCCGCTGTCGAAGGTGACCCTGTGGGACGGCAGCACCTCATGGCTGGTCACCCACTTCGCCCACCAGCGCACGCTGCTCGCCGACGACCGGGTCAGCGCCGACCGAACCAAAGACGGCTTTCCCATCCTGCAGCCGAACACCCCCAGGACCGGCAGCCCAGTCGGCTTCATCTCGATGGACGATCCCGAGCACTCCCGGCTCCGGCGAATGGTGACCGCGCCGTTCATGATCAAGCGCGTCCGCGCCATGGAACCCGGCGTCCAGCAGATTGTCGACAACCTGATCGACCACCTGCTCGCCGGACCACAGCCGGCGGACCTGGTCGAAGAGTTCGCCCTGCCGGTGCCGTCGCTGGTGATCTGCCAACTGCTCGGCGTCCCGTACGCCGACCACGACTTCTTCCAGGTCAACAGCAAGGCGCTGATCCGGATCGAGACGCCGCTGGAAGAACGGATGGCCGCGCGCGAGCGCCTGACGTCGTACCTGGACGACCTCGTCGGCCGAAAGTTGACCGAGCCCGGCGACGACGTCCTGACCGAACTGGCCGCGCGCGTCACGACCGGCGAACTGACCCGCGAAGAGGCCGCTGGGATCGGCGTCCTGCTGCTGGTCGCCGGCCACGAGACGACCGCGAACATGATTGCCCTCGGCACCCTTGTCCTGCTCGAGCACCCCTACCAGTTCGCCGTCCTGCGCGACTCCGACGACCCGGCCGTCGTCAACAGCGCCGTCGAGGAACTGTTGCGCTACCTCAACATCACCCACCGTGGCCTGACCCGGGTCGCACTGGCAGACATCGAGGTCGGCGGCCGGACGATCAAGGCCGGCGACGGCCTGATCTTCCCCAACGACATCGCCAACCGCGATCCCGAGGTCTTCGACAACCCCGATGTCCTGGACGTCCGCCGCGACGCCAAGCGGCACGTCGGGTTCGGCTTCGGCGTCCACCAATGCCTCGGGCAACCACTCGCGCGGATGGAGCTGCGGGTTGTCTACAGCACGCTCTACCGGCGCATCCCGACGCTTCGCGCCGCCGTCCCGCTGGACCAGGTCGACTTCAAGCACGACGCGATCGTGTACGGCGTGCACAAGCTTCCCGTGACCTGGTGACTTCCGTGATGTCGAGAGGAGATTGATGACACTCGAGCAGACCGCACCCCTGGCCTACCCGATGCCGAAGGCAACTGGTTGCCCGTTCGACCCACCGCCGGACCTCAAGTCGCTGCAGGCCGAGGAGCGGCTGGCCAAGGTGGAGATCTGGGACGGCAGTACGCCGTGGCTGGTGACCCGGTTCGCCGACCAGCGAGCACTGCTGGCCGATCCGCGCGTCAGCGCCGACAGCACCCGGACCGGGTACCCGGACAGCATCCCGAACGTCTCGCGAGACCGGGACAGCTTCGCGTTCATCCAGATGGACGACCCGGAGCACGCCCGGCTGCGGCGGATGGTGACCGCGCCGTTCATGATCAAGCGCGTCCGTGCCATGCAGCCCGGCGTCCAGCAGATTGTCGACAATCTGATCGACCAACTGCTCGCCGGACCGCAACCCGCCGACCTGGTCGAGGCCATCGCGCTGCCCGTGCCGTCGCTGGTGATCTGCCAGCTGCTGGGCGTCCCGTACGACGACCACGACTTCTTCCAGGAGACCAGCCGGATGCTGATCCGCCTGGAGACGCCACCGGCAGAACGTAAAGCGGCCGCCGACCGGCTGATCGAGTACCTCGACGGCCTGATCGGCCGGAAGCTCGCCGAACCGGCGGACGACGTACTGACCGAGCTCGCGGACCGCGTCCGTACCGGCGAGCTCACCCGGCGCGAGGCAGCCGGTACGGGCATCCTGCTGCTGGTCGCCGGCCACGAGACGACCGCGAACATGATTGCCCTCGGCACCCTCGCACTGATGGAGCACCCCGAGCAGTTCGCCGTACTGCGCGACACCGACGACCCGAAGGTCGTCGCCCGGGCCGTCGAGGAACTGCTGCGGTACCTCAACATCACTCACCGAGGCCGCCGTCGCGTCGCCACCGAGGACTTCGAGTACGCCGGCCGGCAGATCCGCGCCGGCGACGGGCTGATCTTCCCCAACGACATCGCCAACCGCGACCCCGAGGCCTTCGCCGACCCCGACACCCTGGACGTCGAACGCGACGCCCGCCGCCACGTCGCCTTCGGGTTCGGCGTCCATCAGTGCCTCGGCCAGCCGCTGGCCCGGATGGAACTGCAGGTTGTCTACAGCACCCTCTACCGCCGCATCCCCACCCTCCGCCGCGCCGTCGACCTGGACCAGATCGACTTCAAGCACGACGCCCAGATCTACGGCGTCTACTCCCTGCCCGTCACCTGGTAGCAAAGGACATCCCATGAAGGTCACCGTCGACCAGGACACCTGCATCGCCTCCGGCCAGTGCGTCCTCACCACCTCCGAGGTCTTCGACCAACGAGACGACGACGGCATCGTCGTCCTGGTCACCTCTACCCCGCCCGAGTCCCTCTCCCCCGACGTCCACGAAGCAGCAGCCCTCTGCCCCGCCCGAGCCATCCAGGTAGCCGACTAGAAGCAGCACCGGCCGAAGTCGGCCGAGGAGACCAGGCCGACCACCATCCACGAGGCGGCACCGGGACCGACCAACCTTCCGCGCCGCCTCGTACCGGTCGCTCCGCTCTGCTCGCTCGAGCCATCGAGCGACTGCCGGCGCCGCCGGCCCTCCACCCACGGCAGTCCTCAACGCTGCACCGGCGCAGGCCGCACTTGAGGCGCCCAGCCGCGGGCATGCTCGGAACCTCCGCAGGCCGCGCTAGAGCGCCAGCCGCAGGCCCGGCTCCGAGCCTCCGCACGCCACCCTTCGAGTGCCAGCCGCAGGCCCGGCTGCGGACCTCCGCAGGCCGCGCTTCGAGCGCCGGCCGCGGGCCCGGCTGCCAACCTCCGCGCGCCGCACTTCGAGCGCCGGCCGTAGGCCGGCTCGAGCGGTTCACCACGTGTTCGACGGGCCGGAGGATGCTGACGAGCAGCGAGTGGTCGCTGGAGGAACCGGAGGGCGGATCGGCCACGCCGACCCTCTCGGCCACGGGCGGCCTGCGGCCCGTCGTTGGTTCAGTTCCCCGAGCCGACGATCGCGGTGACGCGGATCTCGATGCGCATGGCGGCAAGGCCGAGGACGGTGACGCCGGTTTCGGTCCAGATCGGAGCGCGGCCGCCGAGGCGGCGGCGGAACTGCTCGGCCATGACCGTGTTGTGGTCGGGGCCGATGACGTCCTCTCCGGGTGCGACCTTGTGGTACGAGTTGACGTGGATGACGTCCTTCCAGGTCGCGCCGACCGTCGCGAGCGTGCGCTCGACGTTGTCGAAGGCCTGGACGATCTCGTCCTCCAGCGCGTCGGGGATGACCAGGTCGTCGTCCACGCCGGCCTGTCCGGAGATCTCGACCCGGTCGTCGACACGGACGGCTCCGCTGTAGCCGAGGGCCTTGTTCAGCTTCTCGCCGTAGCCCGCAGCGACGCCGAAAGTCACGGTGCTCATGATGTTTCCTCTTCCTGTCCGTAGGGTGCGTTCCGTCGGTCATGACTTCATGCTTGAAGTAAGAGTAGCGCGCGATGACTTCAAGCACAAAGTGATGGCAGACTTCACCCGAGCGGGACGATCGACGAGCGGCACAGGAGAGCGGATGAGCGAACACCAGGACGACGACGAGCTGCGATGGCTTGACGAGCAGGAGAAGGCGGCGTGGACGGGGCTGATCTCCCTGGTCCTGCTGCTGCCCGGCAAGCTCGAGTCGCCGCTGCGGCAGGAACACGGCCTCACGCTGTTCGAGTACCTCGTGCTCAGCCACCTCTCCGAGGCACCGCAGCGCAAACTGCGCATGGGAGAGCTCGCCTTCCTCGCCAGCGGTTCGCTCTCCCGCCTGTCCAACGTCGTCAAACGCTGCGAACAGCGCGGCTGGATCGTCCGTACGCCGGACCCCGCCGACGGGCGCTACACGCTCGCCGAACTCACCGCCCCCGGCTTCGACCTCGTACAGCAGGCCGCCCCCACCCACCTGCGGTCTGTACGCCGTACTGTCCTCGACGCGCTCAACTCCACCGACCAGAAAGCGCTGGCCCGAATCGCAGAGAAGCTCCACATAGTCCCCGCCGACTTCGGCTGAACAGATCCCGCGCCGAGGGCGCAGCCACCCCCAGTTCCTCTGACAACCAGGGCTCGGCTGGCCGTGCACCACGCCGTCGGGCGGCGTCGGTCCAGCCACAAGATCAGGCTGCCGGATGCGAAGGCCAGCAAGCGGCCACCGTCGACACCCGCCGAGGCGCGCAGGTCATCGGTACCCGTACCGGTCCGAACCTGCACCACTCACTAACCACCGCCGGCGGCGTCTCCTGCGGCGTAATCCCCCGTCACCCACCCGGGCAATCGCCGGTTGGTGAGTGGTGCACGTCCGCCCAGCGTGACCCACCGGAGGTCGGGCATTCGAACGAAGGCTCTACACGCGCTGCACCAGGTGTTGCAGATCCATGGCCGGCGATTCGACCGGGGATCCACTGCAGGCGCGGGCGTAGACAGCGCGAGGCGGCGGGGGCGAGTTGACTGGGGGTGCATCACCCGTGGTCGCGGCCGGCCGCTTGGCGCGTGCCACCGGAGCGGACCGCGCCGAGCCTTAAACGAGCGCGGACCCGGTTCCTGCTTCGTCGCCGGGGGATCCATCGCAGGCGCGGGTGTAGCCAGCGCGGGGCGGCGGAAGCGAGGTGGATGGGGTGCTTCGCCCTTGGTTGCGCCGGGCCGCAAGCGGACGCCTGCTGCGGACGCCGCGAGATCCGGCATCGGCCGCCGTCTCGGGGTGGATTGGCTGCTCGCCAGCGATCCGGCACGGGGGCCGCAGCGGCCGTGGCTGGCGCGGGGTGGCCACGACGGCAGGGTGGCTGGCGCGGGGTGATCACGGCGGCACGTGGCTGGCGCGGGGTGATCACGGCGGCACGTGGCTGGCGCGGGGTGGCCGCGGCCGCACGTGGCGCTGGCGCACTCAGCTCCGCTGACCCCCGAGCGGAGGGCGTAGCAGCACGTGGCTGGCGCGCTCAGCTCCGCTGACCCCCGAGCGGAGGGCGTGGCAGCACGTGGCTGGCGCGCTCAGCTCCGCTGACCCCCGAGGGGCGACCGCGGCGGCACGTGGTTGGCGCTCAGCTTCGCTGAGCCTCGAGGGGAGGGCCCGCAGCTGGACGCCGACATCCCCTCACCCGATGGGCTCGCAATCACCGCCAGCCGACCCAGACCCCGGGCGGAACACCTTGCTGCCCGCAGCCGGGACCTGCGGCAGCAGCGGTCAGCGGGTGGCGAGGATGTGGAGCTGGGGCGAGAGCGCCCGGAAAGCCGGGTGCTGGCTGGCGGCTCGGTCCAAATCGGCGAGGGCTTCGGCGGCGCCGGCTTCGGAGTCGACGATGGCGGCGGGGACCAGGTCGGTGAAGGTGCGGACGCCGTGGACGGTGTGGACCATGAAACCCGCCTCGGCGAGTTGGGCGACGATGGCTGCTTCGTCGAAGCGGCGGGGCATCGGGTCGGCGGGGCCCCAGCGGCCGTCGGGGTCCTGGAGGGCGGTGCGGGCTTCGGTGAGGTGTCCGGCGAGGGCTCGTGCCAGGACGACGGCGTTGCGCTGGGCAACCAACAGGCTGAGGACGCCGCCGTCTCGCAGTACGGAGGCCATGGCCTGCAGCGCCTGGACCGGGTCGTCGACGACCTCGAGTACGCCGTGGCAGAGCACCGCGTCGGCCGTTGCCTTGCCCGCGATCTGCGGCAAGTCGGTTGCGTCGCCCTGGACGCCGTGGACGAGCTTGCTCACGCCCTCGTCGGAAGCGCGGCGCTCGAGCGAGGCCAGCGCGTCCGGACTCGGGTCGACCACGGTCACCCGGTGCCCCTCGACCGCCAGCGGCACCGCGAACCCGCCGGTGCCACCGCCCAGATCCACGATGTCGAGCCCAGCGGTCGGGTCGGTCCGGGTCCGCCCGGCCAACGCAACCCGCAGCGCCTCGGCCACCAGCGCCGTCCGCAACGAACGCCGACGTCGGTCGACCATCAAGGCTCCTCCTCGCACACCCCGGCAGACACCCGTCCACCCTGCGCTCCCTACCCTACTTCCCGTTCCCTCCTACCCCACGCACCGGCTTTCTCGCTGTCGGCCGAGGCCCGGAACATACTGCAGTTTGTCAGTTGAGACAGCCGACTTTCGACCTCCAGTCCTTGCTACCGTCAGCGACCAGCGCCTCGCGACGACAACCGTCGAACCAGGCTTGACGGAAGGGAACCGGGCGTGACCACTGCGGCGATCTCCTGCGGGCCGTTCACCGGCGTGACCTCGAGGGCCGCCCACCGGGACACGGGATCGGTCTGAGGCCGCGGACCGTGTCTGCGTCACGGCGCTCCCCCGGACGTCACCGCCGGCTGGTCGGTGAGCGGCACCGCTCGGCCGACGGCAGTGAACGCTCGTCGGGCGGAGCACACCGCTGGGCGGGCGGTGGCCGGCATCGCCTGCCCAGCCACGAGCGCGCTCAGTCGGCCGGCTTTCTCGGACGGATCCTGTCAGTGCTGGGCCGTCGGGGCACTCGGCGTCACCGACTGGCCAAGGCCCAGTACGACGAATTCCGCCACCTGAGCCGGGAGTGGCACGAGACTCTGGCGGGCCGCGGCACTCGCACGCTGCAGTCTGTCGAGAACGAACTGGCGGATCTCGCGACAGCCATCCGCCGCGGCGGTCAACCCCCACCACCCCTCCCTTGGGGCGAAGCAGGCGAGTGGGCAAGCCGCCAGGTCGGCGACCTAGAAGCGGCCGCCGTACGGCAGGAGCACCGAGCCGAGAACCGGACCGCGAGCGCGGCCGCAGCCGCGGAAGCGGCCGCCGACCTACTCAGGACGGCTGACGAGCAGGAAGCGGGTCAGGACGATGCCGCGGGTGAGCGGGCACGGAAGCTGCGTCTGAAGGCGGCGAGCAAGCTCGCGTCGGCCGAACGGTACAGCCTGATCGCGGCCGCTTGTGCGGCAGCCGCGCAGCAGGCGAGAGAAACCGCCCGCCTTCATCAAGTAGTGGCCGACAGCAACCAATCCGGCGCCGAAGTCGACGCGATGGCTCGGGCAGCCCGTGAGCAGATTGAGGTTTACAAAGCCGCGGCGGCCGCCACGCTGCCGTCCAGAACCGTCCAGCACAACGCGCTTCCGTCGGGCCGGCTGCCGCACCTGACAGTCCTGTGCAGGGACCTGAACGAGGCGCTGGCCGAACGCAAGGCACCGTTCCGCTTCACGCCGGATGACCTGCACGGTTCGCTGCGTGCGGAGACCCGGCGGCTACTGTCCCCGGACGGCGTTGTCCTGACCGTCGGCAACGACCCGCGCGCTGACGTCGACGACCTGATCCAGATCGAGCTCACCCTCGATCCCGGTGAACTGCAGGAGGTCCTCGACAGCCCCGTCGACTTCGACGAGGCCTGGGTCGGGCAGATGACTCAGGCCGCGGCCGGCCTCACGACGACCGCGACCGACGCGACCGGGGTGACCGCGGGGATGAGTCTCAAGGACCTCGCGGCCGCGCTCCCGGACAGCAGCAGGCTCAGGGCGCTGTCGGCGCTGGCGTCCCCCGGCGCAGAGATCGCCACCAACTGCACCCGCAGTACCAGCGGTGGTGCGACGGAGTTCATGTTCACGGGTGCGGTCGAGGTCCTCCGCGGCCAGATCCTGCACTACCGCTCGACCGAGCCGCGCTGGGCGTGGCGTATTCGTTCGTCCGCGCGCGGCCCATGGTCCCCGAAGCACCTCGTCGACGCCGGCGATCCGACCTCGCTCGATCTCGGGTACGGCGAAACCCTCACGGTCGGTCCGCCCGCGGAGACCGTCTCGCTGCAGTCACTGGGTCTGTCGGCCGAACGTCGTACGTCGTTGCCCGAGAACGTCGCCACCCGGGCCGACGGACTGCTCGAGCTGTGCGACCAGGCCGTCGACGGCCTTCGTGAACGGCTCGGCGGGCTCGACCGCGTCGGCTACGACAGGCTGCGGGGCCTGCTGGTCGAGGACGCGATGACCAGGCTGGACGAGACCACCGAGCCGGGCGGACTCTGGCGACTCATCACCAGCGGCGGCCGGCCGGTGGCCTACGCCCAGTTGGAGACGTTCGCGGAGCGGGAGTCCGCGGACCTGCTGAGCGACAGCTCACCCGACCACAAGATCGACTTCTGGCGCGTCGGCACCTCCGGCGCCGTGGGCGGCCGGACGGCCGGCAGGTCCAGGACGGTCAGCGGTACGTTGGCCGTCGCCGGAGGCCCGCTGTCCGACGTCGGTACGACGGCAGCCGACCTGGCACCGGGACTGCGGGCTGGTCGCGCCACGAGCACCGACGACGGCATGAGCACCACCGACCAAGGCACTCGCTGGAGCGGTCATCGCCTCGGGCCCACGCTCGCCATGAAACTCCGGATGCGGCACAAGGTCACGATCCATCGACTGGACCGCGCGGAGGCGTTCACCGTCGACGGCGAAGGCGACGTCTGCTTGCGGATGGTCGAGCGGGAAGCGTTCCGCTACGGCCTGCCGGTGCCGTCGGATGCGGTGGTACGCGATGCCGAGGGCATCCCACGGCGAGGAACCGACGGCCGGTTGCTGCTCCGCGGCGATCCGCAGGAGACCGACGAGGAGCTTCGGCTTCCGGCCTGGCTCGGCAACGAGCCAGGGCAACTGCGGGGCGCGGGCCCGGCGATCATCGGTGAGTTCGAGGGCGCCGACATCGCGCTGCGCGAGTTCCTCGCCGCCCACTCCGACGGCTCCCTGGTCCCACCACTCGATGTCGACGGCCAACCGCTGCCGGGCGAGCTGACCGGCCGGGACCCCGCTCTGCTCCTCAGCCTGTCGGAGAACCTGGAACGAACCCGTCGGCAACTCGCGAAGCCGCGGCTCGAGATCGGCTACGACCAGCTCACGCAGGAAGGCGCACTGTTCCACCTGAGCAAGCACCGCGCCGGGCTGCCGCCGAGTCTGCACAACTACCGGATCACGGTCGAGCAGCACTTCGACCGGGCCAAACTGATCGGGCTCACCGACAGCGACACTGTCGTCAACCTCGACATGGGCGTGAACTCGGTCGCCCGGTCCGGCAGCGACGCGAAAAGCCTGCCGTGGTCGGCCAAGCTCGGTCTGAGTAACGGGCCGGCACTGCCAACGGTCGGCGTCAACCACGGGCGGGCCTCGCTCGGCCGGTTCTCCAGCTGGACCCTGGCCAACTCCGCCTACCGGATGTCGATGTCCGAGTCCGGCGCGCGGGTCGCGGTGTTCGACGTACCGCACACGCTCAAGATCGTCGAGGTCACCTCGACCGGCGACTCCGAGCCACTGGCCGTGGCCGAAGGACGCGCCGCCGTTCGCCTGGACAGTGAGTTCTGCGACCGCGGTGTCCGGCCGACCCCATCGATCACCGGCCTGGTCGATCCCACTCTGTTGCAGACGGCAACGATCCAGCAGGTCGACGCCCGGGATCCGGTCGGCCGGCTGATCGAGGCCGTCCCGGAGCTGGCTCGCGCCGACAGCGCTGCCCTGCACCACGTCAGCGGGTTCCTGGCCACCCGGAACCTGGTCGCCCGGCCGGAGCTGCTCGCCACCACGTTCCGTACCGGGCTGATCGTCAACCCGGCGCCTTCCGATCTGCTCGGGGCCGTCGTACACCGCGGTCTCGCTCCGCGCCCTTCGAGCCTGAGCATCAGCAACCGGATCCAGAACCTCCGGTACGTCGGCAGCGGCCACCCCGTCATCGCCGACCTCAACACCACGATGGACAGCGTGACGAGTACGGCGGGCGTCAGCACCGGCCGGACGAGCGGAGTCAGCGGCGGCGCTGCCCAGGTCGACGAGGACGGCTCATCGATCGGTGGCACGCTCGCCGCGACGAAGACCGTCAGCCGATCCTCGGCGAGCACCGAGTCCGGCACGGCCGGGGTCGAGCGGACCCTGTTCCGGGCCGGGCAGCACTACCAGTTCTGGGGTGACCTGGTCCTTCAGGCCGAGCTTCGGGCCGGCGGCGCCGACGTCCGTGAGGTGGAGCTGGACAGCGGCGCGATCGTGCTCACCCTTCCGGAGGCCGACGCCCTGCGCTCCTACGGGCAGGGGGACCTGGATCTGCCGCTGGCGAAGGCGTCCGACGCGGTCGAGCGACTGCTGGACGGGAACCTCGCACTCCCCCGGCGTACGGCGACCGCGCTGATCCGGCGCTACCTGAAGGAGAAGGCCGGGGTGACCGACGGTCTCGCGGTCACCCACACCGCCGAGCGATTGGCGGACAAGCTGCGGTCCGCAGCCGGTCTGCGGCCGGCCCCGGACGACACCCTCGCCGCCGTACTCGTCAAGGCTGAGGACCTCACCCGGCAACGCGTCGAGGTCGCATTGCCGCGGCATTACCGGACCACGATGGGCGCTGCGGCAGTGGACCGGATTTCGGTGCAGGACCTGGAGGGCAACGACACCGATCTGCTGCGCGAGGTGTACGCCACGATCGAGCGGCACGATCCGGCCGCGCTGGAGAATCCGGTGCTCACCAGCGGCCTCAACGGCGACTTCGCCGACCGGCGCGGCCGCGGGCACCTGGAGAGCATGCTCGACCCGGGCGGCCTGGTCCGCGAGTACCCGATCGAGAGGTCCGGAGTACGGCAGAATCTCCGCGTGCGTGTCCGGTTCGCCTTCGACGGACCGGTCACCGTCGAGGGTGGTGCCCCGGCGGATCAGCACGAGAACGTGTGGAACCTCGTCCAGCTGTGGGCGTTCCGCGAACGCAGCCGCAACGCCTCCGCGACCACGTCGTACGGCGGTACGGCGGGCGGCGCGGGGTCCGACGGGATCAGCGCCTCGGCCGGTGTCGGCACTGGCGTCGGCGCGACCACGACCGCGGCCGGGTCCGACGTAAAAGCACGCATCAGCGAGGGGTTCTGGCTGGACACCACGCGGGTCGAGCGGGATTTCCGGCTGATCGTCGAGGTGGAGGACTCGCTGCTGCCCGGCGGAGATCTCGTCGGCACCGTGCCGCCTCCGACCCGGCGGGAGTCGACTGGACGCCTGGGGCTGTTCGTTCCCTCGTCGGTGGTCGGTCCGGTCCAGGCCGAGGAACCCGCCGAGGTGTTCGACCACCGGCCGGTGACGCTGCCGCCCAACTACCTGACGGAGGGTACCCAGCCGTACCGGACCGGCGACGCGCCGGTGAACACGCTGTTCGAGGCGGTCTACCGTCGGCTCGGTCAGCCGGATCTGCTCTCCAGCGCCGGCGTCCGCAGGCACAGGACCACGCTCGAAACCGTGCTCGGGGCTTCCGGCCGGAGCGTCGCGTTCCGGCAGATGGCCGACGCGGCGGGCCACGAGCTCGTCCCGCTGCCGGTGCCAGGACATCCGCGGCGTACCGTCGTGGTCCGCGTCCGGGCGGAGGTCTCCGGGCTGGAACTCGTCTCGGATCCCGACGACAGGAGCAGGATCCAGCTCGGCGAGAACACCCGCGAGATCCACACCAGTCAGCTGGCCGCTCAGAGCAACAGATTGCTGCCCACCACCAAGACCGTCGGCGGAACGACCGCGGACGGCGGGGTGACCGCATCCGTGAGCTGGGGTGAGCAGGTTGCCGAAAAGGACAGTAGTACGACCGGTGCTCGGCACGAGGTCGGCGTGTACGAGTCCGGTGAGGCGGTCACGGTCAAGGTGATGGTCGATTACCACCTGGAGTTCGAACGGCGCAGGGTCGATCGCCACGGCAGATCCAAGGTGACTCGCTCCGACTCGCACCATCGCGCTGCCGCCGGTGAGGCGTACCTGACGATGTTCCGGCGCGACTACGACGCGATGCTCGCCCGGATGGAGGCCGGAGAACCCGCGTTGGCCGGCTGGGATCCTTCGCAGGCGCCCCGGTCACCGAAGGCGCCCACTGTCCGGGTCAGCGTCGTCGCCGACGAGCAGCATCCGTACCGGCCGTTGGTCGATGCGCTAGAGCAGGCGCGTCTCACGGGCGCCGTGGTGCGGCTCACTGTGCGCGCGCAGGACGGGACGCAGCAGGTGTACAGGGCCAATCCGGACGGGACCATGAGCAGCCGTGGTGACCAGAAGTTCGCTGCCGCGTTCGCGAAGTTGCATCCCCGGTTGGCCCTGCTGGCCGAGGGGCGGGTGAACCTGCGCGACGTCCACGCGACGAGCAACCGCCCGGATCGCTTCACCGGCGCGGTCGTCGAAGCCCTCCACCACAAGGGCATCCCGGCCGCCGCGCTGACCGAGGTGGACCCGGCCGCCGGCCGCGCGCCGGGCGTGGGGGCGATGGCGCAGGACACTCGGCAGCGCAAGACCACCGGCAACCCAGGCCTGGGCATCGGATAAGCCGGACGCCGCACGGCGTCGCCCGAACGCGGGACGAGGTCCAGCTGTAGCTCGGCTGCCCCTGCCCTGACCGCGGCGACGCAGGGGCGCGGTCGGCGACACAAGGGACGGGTCGGCGACGCGAGGCGGGCAGCGGCACTGTGGTCGGACGCCCCGATGACTGCGCCTTGGCAACGGCGCGGACGCCGGACCGCGACGCAGCTCGGGCAGCGGCACCAGGGCGAGGACATCTCGGCAGCGAGGCGGATGCGCGGGTGGCGACGCGGATAGGCGGTCGGCGGCGGGGCGGCCGGCGGCGGGCGCACTGAAGGACCCCGGTGGATTGGCGGGCCGGGGTCCTTCAGGTGGGTGGGCGGGTGATGAGGCCGCCCGGTTGGCCGGCTTGCGGTGAGAACGGGGGACTCGCCGCAAGCCAGGTGTGGGGTCAGCTGGCCTGCATCCAGGGCTGGGCCAGGACCGATTGGGGGTCGGAGTACTCGGGCAGGGTCTGCTGGGTGGTCAGGTGCAGGCTTTCTTCCACCAGGCCGTAGAAGGTCTCGACCTCGCGGATCAGGTCGTCGGCCTCGCGGATGCTGACGGCTCGCTCCAGGCCGGCCTCGGCGGCGGCGCGCTGGGAGGCGCCGGCGGCGAAGAAGCTGGCCCATTCGGAGAACTCGGGCGCTACCTCGGCGAGCAGGACCCAGGCGTTGCGCTGCACGCGGCGGCGCGGGCCCGAGCGGACCGGGCGGGCCCGGACGGCGAGGACCGCGGCGGCCAGGCGCAGGGCGGCCACGTGGGCGGTCGAGTACCGGATCAGGTGGTCGCTCGTCTCGCGGGCCTCGGCCAGGGCGGCGCGGGCGCGGGACAGGTCGCGGGTCGCCGATCCGGCGGCGGCCGGGGAAACCGGTGAAACGGTCATCGGTTACTCACCCTTTCCACAGATCAGTGGCTGGAGCCCGGACTCCTCCACGGAGTCCGTGAGCGGCTGGTCTTCTCGCGGGGACTGCAGGCTGGTCGTACGCAGCAGACGGGACAGGGTCACTGGTCGGTCACCCGCTCCAGCTGCCAGCGGCCCGAGTCCGGGTCGTGGGCCAGGTCGAACATCTCGCGGCGGGCGTGCCGGCCGCAGCCGGCTTCCACCCGGTAGACCGCACGGCGCGGGCCCCAGTCGGCGTCCAGGACACCGACGGCGGCGGACGATCCGGCCGCGACGGCGGTCGCCGTGGCGCCGACCCCGGAGCCGATCACCCCGCGCTCCCACCAGGCGGCGGTCTCGGTCCAGTGCGCCTGGACCGCGCACACCATCCAGAGGCGGCCGCGCCACAGGAACTGCTCCGGAGACTCGATGCCGTCCACGACGCCGGTCCGCACCTCGACGGCTTCGTCGAACTCCCACATGCTCCATCGCCTCCTGTACGCCAACTTCCCCTGGGTAGCGGCCCGGTGGGTGGGCGCCGGGTGGGGGTCGAGGTCCACCTCGGCGCCCGGCCCACCGGGTCCGCCGGTCACCGATGCGGCCGCAACTCCGCACCGGAGCCGAGCAGTTGTGCCGATCGCCCCGCTCCGGACTCCCGACGAACCCGGGTCCGAGGCAATCGAACATCTGTTCGAACACTCACAGCGTAGCCTCGCCCGCCGACAGACGTCAACGGGCCGTAAGCCCCGGCGCGCCCCGGACCGCGCCGCGTCCGGCCAGACTGGTGCCACCCCTCCGGAGACACCACCCCGGACCGATCGAACGAGAGCGAGCGACCCGATGGCCTCCCACCGCAAACTGATCGGCGTGGTCGCGGGCGCGGCTGTCGTCGCGGTCGCCGCCGTGGCGCTACCGCTCTTCCAGCCGTGGCGGCTCGTCACCGACACGGTCGTCGACGAGGCCCTCCCAGGCGCCGTACCGACCGTTGCTCCGTCTCTCATGACCACATCCTCCAAGGCGCCACCGACAATTTCCGGTGAGCCGTCGAGCACGCTCGTTCCGAGCAAGGACGCGGGCCCGGCGGTGCTCAGCAAGGGCACGTTCGTCACGCACGAGCACGACACCTCCGGAGCGGTGTCGATCGTGCGGCTGGCTGACGGCTCACGGATCCTTCGGCTGCAGGACCTGGACACCTCCGACGGTCCCGATCTCGAGGTCTGGCTGAGCGACGCGAAGGTTGTCGAGGGCAAGGCCGGCTGGCACGTGTTCGACGACGGCAAGGCCAGGAGCCTCGGGCAACTGAAGGGCAACAAGGGCAGCCAGAACTACGTGATCCCCAGCGAGGTCGACCTCGGGGACTTCAGCAGCGTCTCGATCTGGTGCAACCGGTTCAACGTCTCGTTCGGTGCGGCCGAGCTGAAAACCTGATGCAGGCAAGGCGTTTCGGCCCTAGGGTCGGGACGCATGACGACCTTCCGTTCGGCGCGTGACCTGAGCCAGGACTTTCACGCCGACGTCATCCGTCCACTGCTCGGCAGTACGCCGTACGCCGCCGGCCTGCTCGGCTGGGGCTCCGACGTCCTCGGCTACGACACCGAGCGGTCGACCGACCACGGCTGGGGGCCGCGGCTCCAGGTGTTCGTGGAGGAAGGCGACGTCCAGCAGGTCAAGGAGCTGGTCGAGCAGGGCCTGCCGGACGAGTACGGCGGGCACCCGGTGCGCTTCGGGTGGGACACCCAGCAGCCGATCCACCACATCACCGTGACGACGCTGTCCGACTGGCTCCAGGACCTGCTCGGCTTCGACGCCACTACCGACCTCAGTACGGCGAACTGGCTGATCACCCCGCAGCAGAAGTTCCTCGGCGTCGTCGCCGGGCCCGTGTACGCCGACGACGGCCGGCTGCAGCGGATCCGCGCCGACCTGCAGTGGTACCCGGACGACGTCTGGCTGTGGATGCTGGCCTGCCAGTGGTCCCGGATCGCGCAGGAGGAGCCGTTCGTGCAGCGCACCTACGAGGTGGGCGACGAGCTCGGCTCCCGGGTGCTCACTGCCCGCCTGGCTCGCGACGTGATGCGGCTGGCGCTACTGATGGAGCGCACCTACGCGCCGTACTCGAAGTGGTTCGGTACGGCGTTCAACCGGCTCGGGCCCGCGGACGGGCTCGACGAGCTGCTGATGGAGGCCACCCGGGCCGAGGCGCAGAAGCACCGCGAGCAGGCGCTCGTCTCGGCGTACGAGCTGGTGGCGGCCCGGCACAACAAGCTCGGGATCACCGACGAGGTCGACCCGACGGCCCGGCAGTTCCACGAGCGGCCGGCGATGGTGCTCGGGGCGGAGCGGTTCGTCGACGCCTGTCTGGCGCAGGTGCACGACGCAGGCCTCAAGGACCTGCCGTTGATCGGTTCGATCGACCAGATCTCCGACAGCACCGATCTGCTGAGCAACCCGGCCGCGTACCGGCGATTGTCGACGATCTACGAGAAGTAAGGTCGACGCGTGAGCACTCATCCCAACGTCCAGCGGGTCGCGGACGCCCTGGCGGCGGCCGGCGCGACCGGCGAGATCCGGATCCTCGACGAGGCCGTGCCGACGGCGGCGGCTGCCGCTGAGGAACTCGGCTGCGAGGTCGGCGCGATCGCCAACAGTCTGATCTTCGACGGCGACGGTACGCCGGTCCTCATCCTCACGTCGGGCGCGCACCGCGTCGACACCGCGAAGCTGGCCGCCGAGCTCGGCCTGACCAAGCTCAAGCGGGCCACGCCGGAGTTCGTGAAGCAGCACACCGGCCAGGCCATCGGCGGCGTCGCGCCCGTCGGACACCCGGCTCCCGTCCGCACCCTCGTCGACACCGCGCTCGACCAGTACGCCGAGGTCTGGGCCGCCGGCGGCATCCCGCACTCGATCTTCCCCACCACGTACGCCGAACTCCTCCACCTCACCAACGGCACCCCGGTCGTCGTCAACTAGCGGTGCCCGACTCACCAACCGGTGTCGGGGCGGAGCTAGCCGGCGACGGCGGGGATCTTGGCGCGCAGGTAGGTGCGGGTCAGCTCGGCCCGGTGCCTGCGCCAGCTGAGGGATCGGTCCACGGCGCCGCCGTAGCGGCGTTGGTGGATGTCGTGAACGACCGCGGCCGGTGCGCCGAGCGTGGGCAGGTGGGCGAGAGCGGCCTGCTTGGTGATCAGGGCACCGGTGCGGAGAGTGGTCTCGGCGCGGGCGAGCGTGACCATCGCGAGGTCGATCCAGATGTCGCGGAGCCACGGGGTGCGCTTGGCGGTGACCGGGTACCAGAAGGTCAGCAGGTCGGCGCGGACGAAGTCCGCCAGCTCGGCGTCGGTGGTTGCTGGGAGCAACGACGAGGGTGGTGGGCCGAACAGCGAGAGGTCGCTGAGGGCGAGCTCGCGGCGGGTCACCGGCGTGACCGGGCGGGTGAGGTAGTGCTCCTGGGCGAAGGTCGGGTGGCGGACCGCGGGATCGGCCAACCCGTCGACGGGTACGTACGTGCAGTGGAGCCGGCGGCCCAGAGGTGAGGTGAGCGGGCGGTGGATCGCCTTGATGGCGGCGGGATCGACCAGGCCCGGCAGGACGCAGACCAGGTCGAGGTCGCTGCGCGACGGGACGAAGTCGCCGAGCGCGAGCGAGCCGTGGATCCAGATCGCCTGCGCCGGCAACGCCGCCGTGGACGCGACGAAGCCGTCCAGCAGTTGCTGAACGGCTTCGTCGCTCACGTGGTCGGTCACACCGCCAGTCTCACAGAGTCAGGCGGTCAGAACGCCGGACGCAGATCCACGTCGGCGGCCCGGACGTACGCCATCCGGTGCCCGAACCAGATCTGGTAGTAGCGGTCCTTGCCGAGCACCTGCACGTGGTCCGTCGGCGGCTGCCCGTCGAAGGTGGTCGCCCGGTAGTAGTCGGTCTCGATGGTCGCGTCGCCGACCGGGTACGCCTGGCCCGCGCCGATCGAGTACTGCAGCGGCGTCACCGCCTGGTACGGAATACCCGCCGGGTACGCCGCCTGCTCCGGGTACGCCCGCCCGTAGACCGGGACAGTCACCTTGCCGGCCTTCGGCTTGACGACCAGCCCAGGCTTGGCGAACGCGTCCGGCGCGGACGCCGGGCTCTTGAACCAGGCCAGCGCGCCCAGGTACCAGACGGCCACCCAGTCCCCCGACCGCTGCGCCACGACGTACTGCGAGCCGGCCGCCGCCCGCGCACCGATGTCGGAGACCTGCGTCGTCGACGCCGACGAGCCCGGCCGCAGCCCGAGGTCCTTGACCAGCGGCGCCGCGTCGTCCGGTGCCTGGCGCAGGTAGACGAAGTTCGTCCCCTGCGGCGCGCACGCCGTACCGGCGGTGACGCAGTCGGTCACGACCTGCACGTTCGACGCGAAGCCAGGCTTGATCGTCACGATCGAACCGGTACGAACCGGGAAGATCTTGTGCCCGTAGATCGGCGCGCCGAGCAGGTCGAAGTAGTGCTCCCAGTCCCAATACGGTCCCGGGTCCCAGTGCATCCCCGCGACGGTCGACGGGATCGTGCCGGGCACCTGGTCGTGCCCGATGATGTGCGCCCGGTCGAGCGGGATGTTGTTCTTCTTGGCCAGGTACTTCACCAGCCGCGCCGAGTTCCGGTAGAGCGCCTCGGTGTACCAGGTCGCGCCCTGGGCGGCGAAGCCCTCGTGCTCGATCCCGATGCTGTGCATGTTCACGTACCAGTTGCCGGCGTGCCACGCGACGTCGTCGGCCTTCACGTGCTGCCAGGTATGCCCGTCCGACGAGCGCATCGTGTACTGCCAGCTCACGTACGTCGGGTCCTGCACCAGGTTCAGCGTGCCCTGCCAGCCGCCCTCGGTGTCGTGGATGACGATGTAGTCGACCTTGCCGGTCTTCGGCCGGTTCGCCAGGTCGTGGTTGCCGTAGTCGGTCGCCGCGTCGCCGGTCTTCTGGTACGGCGCCGGCAGCGACTCGCAGGCCAGTCCGGACGGGCACTCGACCCCTGCCGAGTCCTTCGCCCCGGCGGCCAGCTTCAGGCGGGAGAGCTGGTCGCGCTCCGGCGTCGCCGCGACGGCGGGCATGCTGACCTGCTGCCCTGTGTTGGTCGTCCGGGCGGCGCCTCGGGCGAGAATCGTGTAGACGTCGTCAGCGAACGCCGACGCTCCGACCTTGTTGGTCGCCCCGGAGTAGGACGCGACAGCGGCGTACCAAGAGGCCGGCGAGGTAGCGGCACCCACCGGCAGCCCCAGCGACTTCTGGTACGACGCCAGCACCGCAGCACCGCCCGCCACGTTGGCCGCGGCGTCGTTGCGCAGTGCGACCGGGTCCAGCCCGGTCAGGTCGGACGCCTCGTACAGAGTGCGCAGCGAGTCGCCCTTGGCGAGCTTCTGCCCGGCCGAGCGTTCCACCAGCGCACTGGGGTCGCCAGCGGTCAGGTGCATCGGCCCGAAGCCGCCCGACGTGCTCGACTTGCCCTGATGGTCGTCCCAGCGGGTCTCCGCGTAGGACACGGCCAGCAGGACGGACTCCGGTACGCCGTACTGCTGCGCGGCGGACTGGAACGCGGCCGCCAGGCCCGGTGCCGGCGTGGACGCCTCGGCCGGCGGCCCGCTCGACGACACGCCGATCGCGGCTATGGGCAGCGCCAACGCGGCCAGGGCGGCGAGAATCTTCGGACGACGACGCATGTTCGTTCTCCCTGATCTGGAGTGTGTGGCGGTCACGCAGACCGGCAACCTGTTCACTCTGGGTCGAGGCGGAGCGGATGTCAACGGTTAACCAAAACTCGCGGCACGAGGTTCGTTACTGACCGCGATCGAGTTCGGAGCAACAGTATGGAAGCGCTGCCGTTGGCCTTCACGTCGGGCTGGGCGAGCGGGATCAACGCCTACGCCTGCGTGCTCGTCCTCGGGCTGCTCGGCCGCTTCGCCGACGTGGACGACGTACCGACCGCTCTGACCTCCAACGGCGTCCTGATCGCCGCCGGCGCGCTCTTCCTGGTCGAGTTCGTCGCCGACAAGATTCCGTACGTCGACTCCGCCTGGGACACCGTCTCGACGCTGATCCGGCCCACGGTCGGCGCGATCATCGCGGCGCTGATGGCCGGTCAGGCGAGCAACCTGGAGCAGGCGTTCATCGCCACCACGGGCGGCGTCGTCGCGCTGGTCTCGCACCTGGTGAAGTCGAGCCTGCGGCTGGCGATCAACACCTCGCCCGAGCCCGTCACCAACATCGCCGCCTCTTCCGGCGAGGACGTCGCCGTGCTCGGCGTGGTCTCGCTGGCCGCCTTCCACCCGACCGCCGCGCTGATCGTCGCGGCGGTACTGCTGGTGCTCGGCCTGATCGGCGTCTACCTCGCACTGCGCGCAATCCGGCGCGGCCTCGTCAGGTTCCGGGCCTGGCGGGAACGACGAAGCAATCCAGCGACTGGGAGCACGACCCTCTGATGTCCCGCGTGATCGTCATCGGGGCCGGCCTCGCCGGTCTCGCCACTGCCGTCCGTCTGGCCAAGCTCGGCCACCAGGTCACCGTCTGCGAAGCCGAGGACCGTCTCGGCGGCGCACTCGGCCGGGTCGAGGCCGACGGCTTCAGCTGGGACGCAGGAGCAGCTAGTACGACGCTGCCGGCCGCCCTGCGCGACCTGTTCCGCAAGTCCGGCCGCCCGATCGAGAGCCTGGTCCAGCTCGACCCGGTCACCACACCGCGCCGGCACCTGTTCGGCGACGGCTCGGTGCTGGACCTCCCGATCGGCGACCGCGCGGCCCAGCTGGAGACCTGGACCGACCTGGCCGGTGAGAAGACCGCCAAGGCCTGGACCGGTCTGGTCGACTCCTACGGCGAGACCTGGCAGATCCTCCGCAAGACCTCGCTCGAGCCGCCGCTGCTGGACCGGCTGCCGCTGCCTGCCCTCCGCGGGCTGAAGCCGTGGCAGTCGCTGGACCGCGTCGCCGAGCGCCACCTGGACGACGACCGGGCGCGCGCCGTACTGCGGTACTTCGCGACGCAGCACGGGTCGGAGGCCCGGTCCACTCCCGGGTACGTCGGGGTCTGGTCGTACCTGGAGCGCACGTTCGGCCGCTGGACCGTGGCCGGTGGCTTCGCCGCCGTGGGCGACGCACTGGCGCAGCGGGCGGTCGAGCGCAAGATCGACGTCCGGACCGGCGCCGAGGTCGCCGCAGTGACCAGCAAGGACGGCGTGGTGACAGGCGTCCGGCTGGCTGACGGGACTGAGCTGCTGGCCGAGGTAGTGGTCAGCGACATCGACCCGCGCGTCCTCTACACCCAGCTGGTCAGCGACCCGGCAGCCAAGAAGGTGCGCAAGCAGGTCGAGAAGACCCACCAGGCGCAGGCGGCGTACGTCGTACACCTCGGTCTGCGCGGCCCGGTGCCGGACCTGCCGTTCGAGACGGTCCTGCACGGTACGCCGACAGTCACGGTCCGCACGGGCGGTACTGCGCCCGCCGGGCACACCGCCTGGTCCGTGCTGGTCCATGGCTACCCCACCGACGACGTGGTCGACCTGCTGGTCGCCCGCGGGCTGCACATCCGCGACAAGGTGATCAGCCGCCAGACGTCGGCCTCCTGGTGGACCGGTGTGGCCTGGGAGGGCTACAGGACAGCGGGCCGCCGGGCGGGCAACATCTCGCCCGTCAAGGGCCTGTACTGCGTGGGCGCGGGCGCCCATCCGGGCGGTGGCGTACCGGCCACGACGCTCGGTGCCGCGATCGTCGCGGACGCCGTCGGCAAGGCGTAAGCCGTCAACCTGAGACCTCCTCTGGGGTCGCCGTCATCGGCGCACTACGATTGAGCGTTCATGTGTTCCGTGTCGGGGGAAACTGCCCCGGCAGTAGAGAGGACCCCGGTGGACCAAACCCCCACGTCACCCGATCCCGAGTCGGTCGAGAGGGCAGAACTGGAGTTCGAGCAACAGCACGTCGACCGGGTCTACGACCGGGTCGAGGCCGCGTCGGCGTCCGCGTCCCGGATCGCGGTCGAGGGTCATCAACGCGCCCAGGCGCAGAACGTCGGTCGCGTCCGCGAGGAGGAGCAGACCGGGCTGTACGAGCGGGACGTCCTGGTGTTCGCCGCGGCCCGGCGGATCGCCGAGCTGGACGCGGAGCACGAGGGCCTGGTGTTCGGCCGGCTCGACTCCGACGGTGGCGACGAGCAGCCGCCGGCCGAGCACGCGGCCGACCTGGAGAGCCTGTACGTCGGCCGGATCGGCGTCCGCGACGCCGAGTACGAGCCGCTCGTGATCGACTGGCGGGCCCCCGCGGCCGAGCCGTTCTACCGCGCGACCTCGACCGACCGCCTCGGCGTCGTCCGGCGTCGCGTCCTGCGCAACAAGGGCGCCAGGATCATCGGCATCGAGGACGACCTGCTCGGCCCCGAGCGGGCGCCCGAGGATCTGCCGGTGATGGGTGAGGGCGCGCTGATGGCGTCGCTGTCGCGGGCCCGTGGGCACACGATGCGCGACATCGTGGCGACCATCCAGGCCGAGCAGGACCAGGCGATCCGGGCTCCGGCCCGCGGCGTCACCGTCATCGGCGGCGGTCCGGGGACGGGCAAGACGGTCGTCGCGCTGCACCGCGCGGCGTACCTGCTGTACTCCGACCGGCGCCGCTTCGAGCGTGGCGGCGTTCTGGTGGTCGGGCCGTCGGCCGCCTTCATGGCCTACATCGAGCGCGTGCTGCCGAGCCTCGGCGAGAACACGGTCTCCCTGCGCGCGGTCGGCGAGCTCGTCGACGGCGTCCGGGCGACGGCGATCGACGACGCCGAGGTGGCCGCGATCAAGGGATCGCTGCGGATGCAGGGCCTGCTGTCGCGCGCCGCGCGCGACCGCGTCCCGAACGCACCAACCACGCTGCGCGTCTTCATCGGCGGTGGCACGGTCGAGCTGGACGCGAACCAGTTGGACAACGTCCGCCGCAACGCCTTGCGCCGTACGCCGCGCAACCGCGCCGCGGCCGAGGCTCGCAAGGGACTCGTGGCCGCGTTGTGGACCCGCTTCCCCGAGGACCTGCGCAACGGCGTGTACGCCGATCGCGAGTCGTTCGGCGACCAGGTCACCGACCTTCCGGCGTACCGGACCTTCTTCGCGGCCTGGTGGCCGGTGCTGACGCCGCAGACCGTGCTGCGCTGGCTCGGTGACCCGCGACGCCTCACCCGCTGGGCGCGGCACGACCTGACCCCGGTCGAGATCGAGACGCTCGCGGCCGGGATCCGCGGCACGGACGACATCACCGTCGCTGACGTCGCGCTGCTCGACGAGCTGACCCACCTGCTCGGCCGGGCGCCGATCCCCGAGGCGGGCAAGGACGAGGAGTTCGACTGGCTCGAAGGCCTGTCGGACGGCGTCAACGAGGTGCTCACCACGTCGGAGCGCCGGGCCCGCGCTGCTGCCGCGGCCGAGGCTGACGAGCCCGAGGAGTACGCGCACGTCCTCGTCGACGAGGCCCAGGACCTGTCCCCGATGCAGTGGCGGATGGTGACGCGGCGCGGTCCGCAGGCGAGCTGGACGATCGTCGGCGACCCGGCGCAGAGTTCCTGGCCGGACCCGGACGAGGCCCGGACCGCGATGGAGACGATGCTGTCGCACCTGCGGCGGCACACGTTCCGGCTGTCCACCAACTACCGGAACTCGGCCGAGATCTACGCGTTCGCCGGTGAGGTGATCCGGCAACAGATCCCGGACGCCGACCTGCCGGACGCCGTACGGCGTACTGGTGTCGAGCCGGAGCACCGGATCTTCGACGCCGGCAAGGTCGCCGAAGCCTCGGCCGACGCGGCCGCCGAACTGCTCGACCTGGTCGAGGGCACGGTCGGCGTCATCGTCCCACCGAAGCTCCGCGCGGCCGTCGACGCGGTCCTTGCCGAACTCAACGATCCCCGGATCGCCACGCTCACCCCGCTCGAGTCCAAGGGCCTCGAGTACGACGCGGTCGTCGTCGTCGAGCCGGACCGAATCGTCAGCGACACCCTGGGCGGCGTCCGTGCGCTGTACGTCGTCCTGACCCGCGCCACCCAACGGATGATCACCGTCAACAGCACCACCCACTGGCTGCCGACCCGCGCCTCCTGACCGGAAGGTCGAAGCGTCCGAAGAAGTCGCATGCGTCCGAAGAAGCGAGCCCTATAGCCTCGGGTCCTTCGGACGCATGCGACTTCTTCGGACGCAACACACCATACTTCGGTTCTTCTGTTAGCCCCGTGGGATGACGTAGGAGACCAGGTCGCAGTCGTCGGCGGTGAGGTCGGACCAGCGGGACGTGTGGTGGAGGACGGTGAGTCCGCTGGTCGGGTACTTCTTGGTCAGCTCCACCCGGTCCGGGCTGGTGCCGTCGAGGGCCAGTTGGTCGGCCAGCCACGGGATGCCGGGCGCGTGCCCGATCAGGATCACCGTGCGCGCGTCGGGCGAGGCTTCCTGTACGACGTCCAGCAGGCCGTCGGTGTCGGCGTTGTAGATCCGCCGGTCGAACCACAGCTCCGTGGTCGTCGCGCCGGCCTGGGCGGCGTACTCCCAGGTCTCCGTCGTCCGGATCGACGGCGAGCACAGGACCAGGTCGGCTTCGATGCCCTGGGCAACCAAATAGCGTCCGGCCGCGGCGGCGTCGGCGCGGCCGCGCTCGGCCAGCGGCCGGTCGAGGTCGGCCATCGACTCCGGCGGCACCGCCTTCGCGTGCCGCAGCAGCACCAGCGTGCGATCGATCAGCAGGTCACTCGGGTCAGCCATCTGCAAACCCTAGCTGCCGCGAAGCCCCTGGGTCAGACCGTGGTGCCTTGGAGATTCAGGTAGACCTGGCGGGTCGCCGTCGAGCGGTTGAGGGTGATGAAGTGGATGCCCGGCGCACCACCGGTCAGCAGTTCGTCGCACAGCTCGCTGGCGATCTCGATGCCGACAGCTCGTACGGCGGCCGGGTCGCCCTCGACGGCGTGCAGGCGGTCCGTGACGGTGGCCGGGAGCGCCATGCCGGTGAGCTCGGCCATCCGGTGGATCTGCTTGATGTTCGTGACCGGCATGATGCCGGGCAGGATCGGGATGTCGCAGCCCAGCGCCGAAGCACGCTCGACCAGCTGGAAGTAGTCGTCCGCGCCGAAGAACATCTGGGTGATCGCGTAGTCCGCGCCCGCCTTCGCCTTCTCGGCCAGCACGCGGGCGTCGAAGTCGAGGTCGGCGGCCTCGGGGTGCTTGTCGGGGAACGCCGCGACGCCGACACAGAAGTCGCCCAGCGTCCGGACCAGCTCGACCAACTCGATCGCGTGGTTCAGCCCCTCGGGATGCGCCACCCACGGCTGCCGCGGACCACCCGGCGGGTCGCCGCGCAGCGCGAGCACGTTGCGGATCCCGGCGCCGGCGTACGCGCCGATGACCGAGCGCAGCTCGTCGCGCGAGTGCGCGACCGCCGTCAGATGACCCAGCGGCGTCAGCGAGGTGTCCTGCGCGACCCGCTCGGTGACGCGGATCGTGCCGTCGCGCGTCGTACCGCCCGCGCCGTACGTGATCGAGACGAACGACGGGCGCAGCTTCTCGATCTCGCGGATCGAGCGCCAGAGCACCTCTTCGGCCTCCGGCGTCTTCGGCGGGAAGAACTCGAACGAGAAGGACCGGTCGCCCGTCGCGAGCAGTTCGCGGATCGTCGGCGTGCTGCCGGGAAGCGTCGAGGGGAAACCGTTGGCCATCCCGCAAGCCTACCGGGGCGTGGGCCCGCCAGGGGCGACCGGCTAACCTCCGAGACGTGCATGCCGACGCAGACATCCCGACCGAGATCCAGCGCACGCTGACCGAGTTCCTGGACGTCCAGGAACAACGGCTGGCCGAACTCGGCCCCGAGCTGGCCGAGCAGGTCCAGGCCGCGCGGGACGCGACCAGCGGCGGCAAACGGCTGCGGCCGTCGTTCTGCTACTGGGGTTTTCGGGCGGCCGGTGGCGATCCGGAGCGGCCGATCCTGACCGCCGCGGCGAGCCTGGAGATGCTGCACGTCAGCGCCCTGGTGCACGACGACGTGATGGATTCGTCCGACACCCGCCGCGGAGCACCGGCCGCGCACAAGCGGTTCGAGGCGCTGCAGCGGGCCCGGTCGGAGGCGAGCGGTTCCGGTGGCGACCCGGTCAGCTTCGGGATCGGCGCGGCGATCCTGCTCGGCGACCTGTGCTTGATCTGGGCCGACGAGATGCTGCACACCTCGGGCTTCGACGCGGCCGCGCTGGCGCGCGCCTCGAAGTTCTTCGACGCGGTGCGGGTCGAGGTGACGGCGGGTCAGTACCTCGACCTCGTCGCGCAGGCGAGTGGCACTTCGGACCTGGACCTGGCGCTGCGGGTCCTGCGCTACAAGGCGGCGACGTACACAGTCGAGCGGCCGCTGCACATCGGCGCCGCGCTCGGCGGCGCGGACCAGCACCTGATCGACGCGCTGTCGGCGTACGGGCTGCCGCTGGGTGAGGCGTTCCAGCTGCGGGACGACCTGCTGGGCGTGTTCGGCGACCCGGCGGTGACCGGGAAGCCGGCCGGCGACGACCTGCGCGAGGGGAAGCGGACGGTGCTGGTCGCGCACGCGGTCGACCACGCCTCACCGGCGCAGCTGGCGGAGTTCGAGCGGCTGTTCGGGCGGGCCGAGCTGGACGACGACGAGATCCAGCTGCTGCGCGAGATCCTGCAGGACAGCCGGTCGGTGCAGGCCTGCGAGGACCTGATCAGCGAGCGGACGGCGGAGGCGATGGAAGCCCTCGACCGCTCACCGGTCCAGGACGAGACCTCCCGCAAGGCTTTGGCCGATCTGGCGATCGCGGCGACGTCACGGCACCTATGAGGTGACGATGACGTCGATCAGCCGCAGTACGTCGGCAGTGATGTCCAGGTCCCCCAGGATGATGATCTTCAGGACCCCACGCGTCTCGTCGTAGGCGAGCTCGACCCGCAGCCGGCCCATGCCCTCCTGGTTGATGGAGGCGGTCACGTACGTCGTGATCCGGTCGGCGCCGGTCCGGTCGACGCCGTCGATCTGGACGATGCTCGACACCTCGGCGTGCCTGGTCGCGGACACCGCGCCGGGCGCGACCACCGACGTACCGGTGAACGCCTCCAGGTCCTCCCGGGTGATCCGGTACTGCTTCCCGATCCGGGTCGCCTTCAGCCGGCCGTCGCGCACGTAGCTCCGGATCGTCCGGACGTGCAGGCCCAACTGCTCGGCGACCTGCTCGACCGAGTACAACTCCTGGCGCATCTGGCTTCCTTAGAATTCCCTATAGAGACCGCGATAAGGACTTATAGGGTAGTTTAGGTACATGACCTACCGCTCCTCCACCGGCCAGTCCATCGTGCACGCCCAGTATCGCGAGTTGCTCGCGGACTGGCCGGTGCCGAGCGAGCAGCGGCTGATCGACACCCGGCAAGGCCCGACCTTCGTGGTGTCGAGCGGCCCGGCCGGCGCGCCGCCCCTGATCCTCCTGCACGGCTCAGCCGGTACGACGCTCGACTGGTCGAACGACGTCCCGGCCTGGAGCAAGACCTTCCGCGTGCACGCGATCGACACGATCAGCGAGCCCGGGCTGAGTGCATCGCCGCGCCCCGAGCTGGGCTCACCGGCGTACGCCGAATGGCTGGACGACGTCCTCGACGGGCTCGGCGTCGAGCGGTTCTCGGTCGTGGGGTTCTCGCTGGGCGCCTGGTTCGCCCTGGACTACGCGACCCGCCGGCCGGGCCGGGTCCAGCGGTTGGCACTGTTGTCGCCGGCCGGGCTCAGCCGGATGAAGGTGCTCCCGATCCTGCCGGCCCTCCTGCTGCGGCCGTTCGGCGAGTGGGGTCACCGGCGGTCGGTCGCGACGATCATCGGCCCGCTTCCCGAGGGACTCGACTGGGACAACCTGGGCTTCGCGCTGCTGGTGCAGAAGCACTTCGCGGCGCGCACCGGCGCGATGCCGACCTTCACCGACGAGCAGCTGGAGAACCTGGACCTGCTGGCGATCGTCGGCAGCAAGGACCGGATGTTCGACGCGGCCGGTACGGCGCGACGGCTGCCCGGGCGGTCCGTGACGATCGAGGGCGCCGGGCATCTGCTGCCGCCGCAGACCGAGCGGGTGCTGGAGTTCCTGCGATGAGCGTGTTCGTGAACTCGCAGGCGTTGCGGTCGGTGCAGGACGCGATCGACCTGATCGGCGACGCGTCGTACTGGCACCAGGCGTCGTGGGTGGCCGTGCGGGTCGAGGATCTGCCGGCGGAGTTCTTCGTGCTGAGCAGCGGGGTGGCCGGGGAGATCGTGCAGAAGTTCGCGCAGTACGGGATGGGGCTGGCGGTGGTCGGCGACGTTTCGTCGTACGAGGTGAGCAGTACGCCGTTCCGCGACTGGGTGCGGGAGAGCAACCGCGGGTGGCAGCTGTGGTTCGTCGCCGACGTGGAGGCACTGGAGCAGAAGCGGCGTGAGACCGGGCGCTAGTTTGAAGGCATGGTCGAACCTGTCACCGCGGAAGCGCCGCCGCTCCCCCGGCCACGCATCCTGCGACAGTCCTGGCTCGACCTGACGTTCATCCACTGGGCGGTCGATCCGGCGTCGATCGCGCACTTCTACCCACCCGGCACGCGACCCGACACCTTCGAGGGCCGGGCGTACGTCGGCCTGATCCCGTTCCGGATGGTCGGCAACGGCTTCGCCCGCGGGCCCGCACTGCTGCCCGACTTCCTCGAGACCAACATCCGTCTCTACTCGGTGGACGACCACGGCCGCCGCGGCGTCTTCTTCCTCAGCCTCGACGCCAACCGGCGCGACGTGGTCGCCGCCGCCCGCACGATCTTCGGCCTGCCCTACCGCCACACCCACATGCGGTACGAGACCACCGCGATCACCCACACGTACACGACCCAACAACCTTCAAGTCGGATCACCGTTCAGGTGGGCGCACCAATCGAGTCCACCGGGCTCGAATTCTTCCTCACCGCCCGTTGGGGTCTGCACGTCCGCCGCGCAGGCCGGACCTGGTACCTACCGAACGAGCACCCCACCTGGCAGCTGCGGTCGGCGGAGATCCTGGACCTGCAAGCCGGCAGCCTGCTGCAGTCGGTCGGCCTTCCTGACCTGAGCATCCGCCCACCCGACCACGTCGCCCACAGCCCCGGCGTACGGTCCTACTTCGGCCTGCCTAGACGACCGGCAGGTCGCTGATCAGATCCGGCGCGTCCTCGGCCTCGCGCAGGAGCACACGAAGCTGACCCGACTCCTTGGTGTCCTCGGAGAAGATCTGCAGCGCCACATCAACCGTGTCGTGATCGTGGTCGAGCAGCTCGCGCCAGCCGTCCCACAGCACGAGCTCCGGCTCACCGGTCGAGCGGTCACTCAGGGAATCGGCGAGAGCGTCCCAGTTGCGGCCGAACCAGCGCGGAAGGTCGAAGGCCGTCGCGCAGACGTCCAGGAAACCCGCCTTGTCGAGCACCCCCGTCGTGTCGAGCGGGACGAACCCCCACCCGGCCGCCGTGACCCGCGGGCCGACCTGCTCGAGACTCAACGAAGAGCGCCAGCGATAGACCCCCGGCCGCAGTCCGGCGTCCAGCAACGCGCGCAACTCAGTCATCCGTCGGTCCCCCCGTCCGCCGCGATCCGGCGGAACGACTTGTAGTGATCGTCGGTGTAATAACGCTCGCCGCCTTTCCCGGTCACGATCCGCCGCGCGCCGCGGTCCTTCTCGCCTGGCGTCTTCACCGTGTACTCGCGGTAGTACCCGCGATTCTGCTTCGGCAGGATCTTCTCGAAGTTCCCGAAGGTCACACCGTCGCGGCTGTACGGGTACGGCCCGCCTTCGCCGATCAGCGTCAGCGTCTGCTGCGCCTCCTTCGGCAGATCGTCGACCGCGACGAAGACCAGCCCACTGTCCGGATCCTTCGACGGCTCGCCGGACGCCTTGCCGTCGGAGGCTCCGCACCCGAGCAACGACGCCGCCAGCGTGATCACCAGCATCGCGATCACCACGGCGGCGACGATCCGCGCGACCTTCGGGTTGTTCATCATCAGGCGCTCCGCAGCCGCCGGACGAACTCGCCGGCCGCCTCGGCCGGGTCGTCGGCCTCGGTGATCGCCCGAACGACGACCACCCGGCTCGCGCCCGCTTCGATCACCTCGTCGAGCCGCTCCAGGTCGATGCCGCCGATCGCGAACCACGGCTTGACCTGCTGCCGGCTGGCGGCGTACGAGACCAGTTCGAGCCCGGCCGCGGTCCGGCCCGGCTTGGTCGGGGTCTCCCAGGTCGGGCCGACGCAGAAGTAGTCCGAACCGGTCTCGGCAACCGCGGCGTTGACCTGGCTGAACGTGTGCGTCGAGCGGCCGACGATCACGTCCGGGCCGGTGATCGCGCGAGCGTGCGGCACCGGCAGGTCGCGCTGACCGAGATGCAGGACGTCGGCGCCCGCGGCGTACGCGATATCGGCGCGGTCGTTCACGGCCAGCAGCTTGCCGTGCCGCTTGCAGGCGTCGGCGAAGATCTCCAGCGCGGCGAGCTCGTCGGCGGCCTCCATCTCCTTCTGCCGGAGCTGGACGATGTCGACGCCCCCGCCCAGCGCGGCGTCGAGGAACTGGTCGAGGTCGCCCTGCTGCGGCCTGGCGTCGGTACACAGGTACAGCCGGGCGGCGTCGAGTCGGTCGCGGAGTGGCGCGGTGTCGTCAATCACAGGGCTAAGCGTGCCATGTGTATACCGTCGTACTGTTAGCTCATGACGGAGTCGAGGTCCGGGGTCGTGGTGATCGGCGGCGGACTGATCGGTTTGTCCACCGCCTGGCGACTGGCTGCAGACGGTATCCAGGTGACGGTATGTGACCCGACACCCGGCATTCGGACATCTTCGGTCGCAGCCGGCATGCTCGCCCCGGTCACCGAGGTCGAGTACGGCGAGGACGACCTGCTCGCACTCAACCTGGCCGGGAACGCCGCCTGGCCGTCGTTCGCGGAGGAGCTGGAGGCCCTGACCGGTCTCCCGGCCGGACTGCACCGGACCGGCACGCTCTCGGTCGCGTACGACGCCGACGACGCGGCCGCGATCCGTCGCCTCGCGGAGTACCAGCGCCGCCTCGGTCTCGAGGTGGAGGAACTCACCGGCCGCGAGACCCGCAAGCGCGAGCCTCTGCTCGCCGCGGGCGTCACCGCCGGGGTCTGGGTCCCGGGCGACCACTCTGTCAACAATCGACAGACCGTCGCCGCGCTGCTGCGGGCGGTCGAGTTGTCCGGCGTGACCCTCATCAAACAATCAGTCAGCCGGATCTTGATCGACGGCAGCAAAGCCGTCGGCGTCGAGCTGGACAACGGTGACACCATCCACGCCGAGCACATCATCGCCGCCGCAGGCCCCTGGACCGCCCAGCTCAACGGCATCCCCGACGAGCTACGCCCACCGGTCCGGCCACTCAAGGGCGAGATCCTCCGCCTGCGCGTCCCCAAGGCGTACCGGCCCGCGCTGCAGCACACCGTACGAGCGACGGCCCGCGGCTTCTCGGTCTACCTCGTCCCCCGCCCCGACGGCGAACTGGTGGTCGGCGCGACGACGTCCGAGCTCGGCTACGACACCAGAGTCCTGGCGGGCGGCGTGTTCACACTCCTGCGCGACGCCCGGATGGTCCTGCCGATCACGGACGAGCTGGAACTGGTGGAAACCGTCGCCGGGTTGAGGCCCGCGACTCCGGACAACGCCCCTGTGCTGGGCGCGTCCGGGCTCGACGGACTGTTGTGGGCGACCGGCCACTACCGCAACGGCGTACTGCTGACGCCGATCACCGCGCAGGTGATCGCCGAGACCGTGCGGACCGGCGTACTGCCGAAGCTGGCGGAGCCGTTCCTCGCCGACCGCTTCTCACGGGGTGACCGGGCGCACGGCAGCGCCGGCGCAGTACCTAAGGTGATGGGGTGAGTGAGGTCATGAACGTGCTGGTGAACGGCTCCGCCGAGCAGATCGACGCCGGGGCGACCGTCGCCGACGTGGTGGACCGGTGGGCCCGCAGCCCGATCGGAGTCGCGGTGGCGGTCAACGAAGCGGTGGTCACCAAGACCAACTGGTCCGGGACGACGTTGACCGAAGGCGACCGGGTGGAGATCGTCACCGCGGTTCAAGGCGGTTGAGGAGGAACCATGAGCGACGACAGCTTGGTGATTGCGGGTCGTGAGTACACGTCCCGCTTGGTGATGGGCACCGGCGGAGCGCCCAGCCTCGAGGTGCTGGAAGAGGCGTTGATCGCTTCCGGCACGCAGTTGACCACCGTCGCACTGCGGCGGCTCGACCCGAGCCAGCAGGGGTCCGTCCTCGACGTACTGCGCAAGCACGACATCGCCGTACTGCCCAACACCGCGGGCTGTTTCACCGCGGGTGAGGCCGTGCTCACCGCGCGTCTCGCGCGCGAAGCGCTGGAGACCGATCTCGTGAAGCTGGAGGTCGTTGCCGACGACCACACGTTGCTGCCGGACCCGGTCGAACTGCTGGACGCCGCGGAAACCCTTGCGGCGGACGGGTTCCAGGTCCTTGCCTACACCAACGACGACCCGATCCTGGCCCGCCGGCTGGAGCAGGTCGGCTGCGCCGCGGTGATGCCGCTCGGTGCACCGATCGGCACCGGTCTCGGGATCCGCAACCCGCACAACATCAGCATGATCGTCGAGGCCGCCAACGTTCCGATCGTCCTGGACGCGGGCATCGGTACGGCGTCCGACGCCGCGCTCGCGATGGAGCTCGGTTGTGACGCAGTGTTACTGGCGACGGCTGTCACCCGCGCCGAGCGGCCGGCCCTGATGGCTGCCGCGATGCGCGACGCGGTGACCGCCGGACGGAACGCGTTGCTGGCCGGACGGATCCCCCGCCGCTACCACGCGGCCCAGGCCTCGTCGCCGTTGGACGGCCGCGCCGCGCTGTAGTTCGCCGTTCCGAGGTCGATGCCTTCGGCACCAGTTGCCGGTGGCACCGTCCTGGGCGTAAACCCCAACGGGCGCGTCGGTTGTGAACCACATCCATGTAGTTCAGGCGTCAACTGTAAACATTGCGTAACAGCCGTAACCCGTGCCCCGTCCGTCCCTGTTGTCACATCAGTACCACCACTTACGGTCAAGGGACGTTGACACGGGGAGATGGATGATGACGAACACGAGCGCAACGGCGCCGGAGCCCGAGAACGACGTCCAGCCCGAACCGCGTAACCGGCGGCGTACCGTCGTCAAGGTGCTCACCGGGATCGCGGTCCCGCTGATCGCGGCCGGCGTGATCACCGCCGGGTCGCCCGGCCTCGGCCAGTACAAGGTCAAGCAGGGCGACACGCTGAGTCACATCGCGGCCCGGCACGGGACGACCGTCAAGACGCTGGTCGCCCTGAACGAGCTGCCCGGCAACGGCAACGCGATCTACGCCGGTGAGGTCCTGCAGCTGCCCGGCCAGCCCAAGAAGCAGGGGCCGGCGGCAACGCCGGCGGGCCGCGGCCGGATCAAGTACGTCGTGAAGCCCGGCGACACGATCGGCGGCATCGCGCGGCGGTACCACGTCAGCCAGGCGTACCTGCTGTCGGTGAACGCGCTGAAGCGCAGCGACAAGATCTTCGTCGGCAAGGCGATCCTGGTCCCGGTTCCGGTGCCGAAGGCAACAGCGTCGAAGAAGAAGCGCAACGACACCTTCGCCGGCCGCAAGTACGCCGACCACGTGGTCGACGCCGCGGACAAGAACCGCGCGACGCTGAGGAAGCGCAAGCTGCCCAACCGCGCCCAGATCCGGTCGACGATCATCAGCACCTCGAAGCGGTACGGCGTCGACCCGGAGCTCGCGCTGGCGATCTCCTGGCAGGAGTCGGGCTGGAAGCAGCGGGTCGTCTCGCCGGCCAACGCGATCGGCGCGATGCAGGTGATCCCGTCGACCGGGCGGTACTCCTCCGGCGTCGTCGGCCGCAAGCTCGACCTGCTCAAGCCCAAGGACAACATCACCGCGGGCGTCGTCCTGCTGGAGATGCTCACCGGCGCGGCCAAGCTCGACATCGCCGTCGCCGGCTACTACCAGGGTCTCGGCGGCGTCCGGCGTAACGGTATGTACGCCGACACGAAGCAATACGTGAAGAGCGTCCTGCAGATCAAGGCCCGCCTCGAGAGCGGCTGGAACCCGGCCTGACCCAGGCAGCGGAGTGACGGCTCCGGACGGTGCCGAACGACGGTCCCGGCGCGGCGGTAAAGCCTCGCCGGGACCACTTATTTACACTCTCAAGTGCCCCATGTCGGTGATTGTCTGAGTGATTGCGGTGGTCAGGTGCGTGCATCGTGGTGCTGGACGGGCTTCCTCGATGCGAAGCATCGTGGATGCTCGGCCAGTGCCGCGAGGTGCGTGCCTGGGCGCCGCAAGCGCCAGAGAATCACCGACATGGGGCACTAGGCAGACAGGCATCGAGAGGCGGCTCACCGCACGTGACGGACGACGTAGACACCCAGGTCGGCGACCGCCTGGTCGGGCGGGTGCTCGACGGGCGGTACCGGGTCGGTGCGCGCGTGGCCAAGGGCGGGATGGCGACCGTCTACGAGGCCCTCGACATGCGGCTGGACCGGGTCGTCGCGCTCAAGGTGATGCACCTCGGGATGGGCGACGACGCCGAGTTCGGCCGCCGGTTCGTCGCCGAGGCGCGGGCCGCCGCGAAGCTCTCGCACCCGAACGTCGTCGCCGTCTTCGACCAGGGCGAGGACGACGGGACGCTGTTCCTCGCGATGGAGTACGTCCCGGGCCGCACGCTGCGCGACGTCATCCGCGAGCACGGCCCGCTGTCCCCCGCGCGGGCGCTCGACCTGCTGATGCCGGTGCTGTCCGCGCTGTCCGCGGCCCACGACGCCGGCATCGTGCACCGCGACATCAAGCCCGAGAACGTGCTGATCTCGCACGACGGCACGGTCAAGGTCGCCGACTTCGGCCTGGCCCGCGCGGTCACCACGACCGGCCAGACCGCGACGCAGGGCCTGCTGATGGGCACGGTCTCCTACCTCGCGCCCGAGCTCGTCACCGACGGCAGCGCCGACGCCCGCTCGGACGTCTACTCCTCCGGCATCCTGCTGTACGAGCTGCTCACCGGCGCCAAGCCGCACACCGGCGAGACCCCGATCCAGGTCGCGTACGCGCACGTCCACGCCGACGTACCGGCGCCGTCGCTGCTCGAGCCGAGCATTCCGCCGTACGTCGACGCGCTGGTCCAGCGGGCCACGGCCCGCGACCGCGACCTACGTCCGGCCGACGCGCGTGTGCTCAGCCGCCAGGTCCGCCGCGTGCGCAGCGCGCTGGAGGAAGGGCTGCCGGACGACCCCGAGCTGACCGGCGACCTGACCGTGCCGCTGCAGGCCATGCGCCAGGAGACCGAGTGGGACGACGACGGCTACACGCGCGGCAGCGGGTACGTCGAGCACACCCCCGTACGGCGGCTCGAACCCACCAACGGCCGGCGTCACGAGTACCAGCGGCGACCCGAGCCTCGGCACAACGACACGATGATCGTACCGCGCGATCCCGCGCCCTCGTCGCGGGTCGGCCAGGCCGGGCCGCGCAAGGGCCGCGGCCTGATCGCGCTGATCGCCGTACTGGCGCTCGCGATCGGCGTCGGAACGGCGGGCTGGTACTACGGCATCCACCGCTACACCGAGACGCCGCTCCTGCTGAACCTCAGCGCCGCGGACGCGTCGGCCAGGGCCGGCGAGGCCGGGCTGAAGACGACGATCGCCAACCAGGACTTCTCCGAGGACGTGCCGCGCGGCCAGGTGATGGGGACGAGCCCCGCGCCCGGCGACCGGATCCGCAAGGAGGGCGAGGTCGGCCTGACCGTCTCCAAGGGCCCCGAGCGGTACCGCGTTCCGCAGTTGAAGGGGCTCGACCAGGAGGCGGCGAAGCTCGCGCTGGACGCGATCCGTCTCGTCACCGGCAAAGTCACCACGACGTACAACGAGACCGTGGCGGCCGGCAAGGTGATCACCTTCACGCCGAAGCTCAACACGGTGATGAAGCCCGGAAACACCGTCAACCTGTGGGTCAGCCTCGGCAAGCGCCCGATCACCGTGCCCGACCTGACCGGCAAGCCGTTCCAGAGCGCCAACCGGTCACTGCGCAAGGCCGGTTTCGTGGTCGAGCGCACCGACGCCTACGACCCGAAGGTGCCGGCCGGATCGGTGGTGTCGCAGACCCCGAACAACGGCACCCTGTTCGCCAAGGACAAGGTCCAGGTCGTCGTCTCCAAGGGCCCACCGCTGGTCGAGGTCCCCAACGTCCGCCGCAAGGGCCTGGCCGACGCCCAGAAGATCCTCACCGAGGCCGGCTTCAAGGTGAAGGTCGAGCAGGCGCCGTTCCACCTGGGTTTGAACCTGGTCGCCGGCCAGAACCCCGCCGCGGGCAAGCAGGCCCAGCCCGGTACGACGATCATCGTGACGATCGTCTGAGTGGCCGCGCCCCGCCGACGCCCGTTCGGCGTCGGCTCCGACTGCTACTCCCTCACCCCGCCGACGCCCGTTCGGCGTCGGCTCCGACTGCTACTCCCTCACCCCACCGACGCCCGTTCGGCGTCGGCTCCGACTACTACTCCCTCACCCCACCGACGCCCGTTTCGTGCTGTTCAGCGCAGCGTGAGCGTCGTCTCGGCGTCGAGGCGGGACAGCTTCTCGGGGTTGCGCACGTAGTACAGACCGGTGACCAGTGCGTCCTCGATCCGGAACACCATCACGCCGTCCAGCTCGTCGTCGAGCCGGGCCAGCAGGGCCGGGTTGCCGTTGATCACGGTCGGGGTGAGGCTGAGCTTGGCGTCGACCTTGCCCAGACCCCCGGTGACCATCCGAATCACCCGATCGGCGCCGACAATCGGCCGGAGCGCGGCCTGCTTAACGCCGCCACCGTCGCCGATCAGGACGATGTCCGGCGCCATCACGTCGAGCAAACTCTGCAGGTCGCCGGTGTCGATCGCGCGCTGGAACTTCTCCAGCACCAGCCGGGTCTGGCTCGCCGAGACCGCTTCGCGCGGACGCCGGGCGTCGACGTGCTTACGAGCGCGGTGCGCGATCTGACGGACCGCCTCAGGCGTCTTGTCGACAGCCTCCGCGATCTCGTCGTACCCGACGCCGAACACCTCGCGCAGCACGAACACCGCCCGCTCGGTCGGCCCAAGCGTCTCCAGCACGAGCATCAGCGCCATCGACAAGCTTTCGGCCAGCTCGACGTCCTCCGCGACATCAGGTGCCGTCAGCAACGGTTCAGGCAACCACGGGCCGACGTACGCCTCCTTGCGACGCTTCATCGTGCGCAGCCGGTTGAGCGCCTGCCGAGTGGTGATCCGCACCAGGTAGGCGCGCTCGTCACGCACCTGCTCCAGCTCGACACCGACCCAGCGCAACCACGTCTCCTGCAGCACGTCCTCGGCATCGGCCGCCGAGCCGAGCATCTCATACGCGACGGTGAAGAGCAGGTTGCGATGAGCAACAAAACTCTCGGTGGCCGGATCGGTCATCGATCTCTCCCTCTCACGCCTGGCTGACTTCACGCACATCCCCCACGTCCCGCACACCTCCCGCACCGCGCACACCGCGCACACCTTCCGCGCCACCCACACCGCCCAGGTCACGCACACTGCCCACATCGCCAGCGCCGCGCACACCGCCCACGCGGCCCACACCTTCCCCGCCACCCACACCGCGCATGTCACGCACTCCGCCCACATCGCCAGCGCCGCGCACACCGCCGACGTCGCCGACGTCGCCCACGCCGCAGGCGTCACGCACGTCGCGAGCGTCGCGCGCGCCGCGCACCAGCTGCGGGCGCTTGCCGTCCTTCATCCACCACTTCATCACACCGGGCCGGCGCCCCTCGGTCCGGAGCTGCCAGACGGTGCTCTTGCAGATCATCTCCTTGACCAGCGCGCCGAACCGGCCGCGCAGGTGCAGGCTGATCGCAACATCGTTGCGGTGCGCGAACTGGAAGATCCCGATGTCCCGCCCGAGGCTGATGCATTGCCCAGCGAACCCAACGCCGGCGTCCACCGGCTTCTTGCCCGCGATCCGGCTGAGCACAGTCTCGGCGGCCTGCGGGCCGAGCTGAACGGCCGACTGGCAGCCCATCCGGAACGGCAGGTCCGACGGCGCCGCGGAGTCCCCGGCCGCGACGATCCGCTCATTGTCGACACTCGTCAGTGTCTCGTCGGTGAGCAAGCGACCCAGCGCGTCGGTGGTGAGCCCGCTGCGCACGGCCAGATCCGGTACGCCGAACCCGGCGGTCCAGATCGTCAGGTCACTCGGCAGCTCCCGCCCGTCAGCGAGCTGGACGACATCACGTGTCACGGCCGCGACCGTCGTACCGGGACCGTCGACAATGTTCACGCCGAGCTTGTCGAGCCGCGCAGCGACGGTACGGCGGCCGCTCGCATGCAGGTACGGCCCGAGCACCCCACCGCACACCAGCGTCACCTGGTGTCCCGCCTCGGCCAGCTCGGCCGCGGTCTCGATCCCGGCTGGCCCGGCGCCAACCACAGTCACCGCCTCGGCATTGTCGACAATCGACCGCAACCGCTCAGCTTCCTCCAGGGAGTTGAGCGGATACGCGAACTCGAGCCCAGGCACCTGCTCGACATCCGTCCCGCTGCCGACGGCGTACACCAGGTAGTCATAGGAGACAGTCGTCCCCGACACCAGCGTCACCGTGCGCTCGGCCGCGTCGATCCGATCCGCAGCATCGACCACCAGTCGCACCCCGTCGGCCAGCACGTGGTCGTACTCCACCACCGCGTCGTCCGACCCACCGACCAACTGGTGCAGCCGGATCCGCTCGACGAAGGTCGCCCGCGGGTTGATCAACGTCACCGCCACGTCAGCCCGCTTGGTCAACCGGTTGGCCGCCATCACTCCGGCGTACCCGCCACCGATCACCACGGCCTCGATCTTCTTGATCATCGTCTCGTCTCCGTTCCCTGGTGGGTTCGGCCTCAAGACACCAACCGCTCAGCCCCTGTGACATTTCATGACGCAGGTCACGTCCAACACAGACCCAGCCAATTGTTCACAATCGCTCGACCGCGGACTCAGCCACTCGCTCGCGCGCACTCCAGCACAAACCCACCCGGCCGCAACCCACGCATACCCGTCCAGCCCTCGGCACCGTCCAGGCGACCACCGCCGCGCCCGGAGGCAGCTCAGCATGCCCCGGTCACCCACCGCTCCCGTGCAGCCCCACTCAGCCAGTCGCTCGCGCGCTCCAGCGCAGACCCACCCGGCCGTCACCCACACCCGCTCCCGTCCAGCCCCCGGGACCATCCAAAGCGACCACCCCGGCGGGCCGGCTCAGCAGCCACCGGTCACCCACGCACGCTCCCGTGCAGCCCACTCAGCCACACGCTCGCGCGCACTCCAGCACAAACCCACCCGGTCGTCACCCACGCACTCCCGTGCACCCCCCCGGCACCGCCCCGGGCGACCACCGCCGCCCGGGGCGGCTAAGCACCCCCTGGTCACCGACGCACGCTCCCGCACAGCCCCCGGCACTGTCCAGCAACCACCCCCGGCCGGGCAGCCAGCAGCCCCGGTCACCCACGCACGTCCCCGTTGCAGCCACACTCAGCCGCTCGCGCCTGGCTAATGCAGACTCAGCCACTCGTTCACAGTCGCACCGAAACGCCCGGCCGCCGAGCGGTGCAGGTCGTGCCCAGCATCCTCGAACTCGTCGAACCGCGCGCCAGCGATCGCGTCGGCCATCTCCTTCACCAAGTACGGCGGGCAGAACACGTCATCGCTGCCGCCGATCAGCAAAGCCGGACACCGGATGCTCTCCACCCGGGTCCTCTCCACATTCCAACGCAGCCACTCGTGCCCGGCTAATGCAGACTCAGCCACTCGTTCACGGTCGCACCGAAACGCCCGGCCGCCGAGCGGTGCAGGTCGTGCCCAGCGCCCTCGAACTCGTCGAACCGCGCGCCGGCGATCGCGTCGGCCATCTCCTTCACCAGGTACGGCGGGCAGAACACGTCATCGCTGCCGCCGATCAGCAATGCCGGGCACCGGATGCTCTCCACCCGGGCCCTGGCCACATCTCCACCCCTCGCCGCGATCCCCCGCAGCGCTGCAGCCCAGTTGCTCACCATCGCTCGTGCATTGTCGACGCCGTACGCCTCCACCAGATAGGCCGCGAGCGGCAGCAGTTCGGGCACAGGCTCGTCGATCAGGTGCTCCAGCTGGTCGAACGTCGGCCCGTTGGCCGGCTCGACGATGCGACCGGCCGCGCCCCACGTGACGACCGAAAGCACGCGAGGCGGCGACAGCGCCGCCATCAGTAAGGCGACTTCTCCCCCGTCGCTGAAGCCGACCAGGTGAACGGTGGAGATCCCGAGCTCGTCCAGCAAGCCGAAGAAGGCCCGAGCGTCTTCAGCGTAGAAGTCGACCGAGTAGTCCCGCGGCTGCGGCTGAGACCGGCCCGAACCGGGCAGGTCGGCGGCGATGACACGGAAGCCCTCGCTCAGTTCGCCGCGCAACCAGCCGAACTCGGCGATGCTGCCCGCCCACCCGGGCAGGAGGAGAACGGCGTCCCCACGGCCGGAGTCCTGATAGTAGATTGTCGACATCAGGCCATCGTGGGACGGGCCTGGGCGAAGGTCCAGTGATGACCTTCCAGGTCCTGGGCCTCGTACCGGCGGTAGCCGTGCTGGTGGATCTCGGACAGGATCTTGGCGCCCCGCTCGGTACTGCGGGCGAAGTGCGCGTCGAGATTGTCGACGTACACCCACAGGCCGTGGTCGAGCCGCGGTGCGCCGCGATCCTTCAGCTTGAACAGGATCAGCGCGGAGTTGCCGAGGTGCAGCTCCAGCCAGGGAGCGCGTTCGCCTTCGGCAGGGACGCGGTCCCAGGAGTCGAGGCCGAAGACGTCGCTCAGCCAGCGCGCGGCGGCGGCCGGGTCCTCGTAGTACAAGGCCATGCTGATCCGGTCGAGGTCGCGCGTCGTCCGCGGCGCCGAGTCGCGGCGGTCGATCCAGGTCAGCAGCCAGACGATCACGTTCGGCCACATGTAGAAGGCCTGCTTGCCACCCGGCACCAAGACCTGCTCGACGGTGACCCGCGTCCCGGCATCGACCGCCTCGAAGGCGATCGTCGTCTCGGTGTCGTCGACGGAACTGCGGTAGCCCAGCCGCACGCCCGGCTCCCAGACCGTGATCCGGCCGAGCTCGAGCGCGTCCTCGACGGCGGCGTCGGCACCGACCTGGTAGATCTCGAGGATCCGGCCGCCGACTCCGGGTTCGATCCGCATCTCGATCGCCCTGGCGGAGTCGAAGAAGTTGATCGGCCCGCGCACCCACCACAGGTCGATCTCGTCGGTGAAGACCTTGAACGCCGTCTCCGGGTCGGCGGCGACCTCGACGGTCGCGGCCGCGGACTGCTTCGTCATAACGTCCCCTTGTCCTCGACGTGCTTCTTGAACGAACCGAGATTTTCCTGCCAGTGCGCCTGCACCTGATCCAGCCAGGCCTGTACGGCGACCACCGGCTCGGGCCGCAGCCGGAACACCCGGACCCGGGCGTCCTCGGCGACCCGCTCGTCGGTCACCAGGCCGGCCGACAGCAGGATCCGCAGGTGCCGGCTCATCGCCGGTGACGAGACGCCGGTCGCGGTCGCCAACTTGCCGGCCCGCTGCGGTCCCTCACCCAGCAGCCGCACCACCTGCCGCCGGGTCGGGTCCGCCAGTACTTCGAAGAACCGGTCGACCTGATCGTTCACCATGACGCAATAATTCAGCCTAATGTTAACTATTGTCAAGAGCCAACACCACCCGGTGAGCAGGGCAGGCGGGGCAAGGCAGGACCGGGCGGGCGGGACTGGGCGGGCGGAGCGGGCCGGGTCGGACGGAGCGGGCCGGGTCGGGCGGAGCGGGCCGGGCCGGGTCGGGCCGGGCGGGTCGGGCGGAGCGGGCCGGGCGGGTCGGGTCGGGTCGGGTCGGGACAGGACAGGCCGGGCCGGGCGGGTCGGGCGGAGCGGGCCGGGCGGGTCGGGACAGGACAGGCCGGGTCGGGTCGGGCAGGACAGGGCGGGCCCGGCCTGTCGGACGGGACGGGACAGGGCGGGTCGGTCGGGGCGGGTCCGGCGGGGCGGGTGGGGCCGGGCGAGACGGGGCGGGACGGGGCAGGGCCGGTCGGGGCCGGACAGGGCGGGGCTCACTCCAAAGACCACCTCGGCGTTTTGGTCGCCCTGTCAGGTGTCTGGTTAGCTTTGCTCGTGAATCACCCGCGCATCGCCGTGATCGCCCTGCTCGCGGTGGCCGCTGCCTGGGGATCCACGTTCTTCCTGACCAAGGACCTGCTCGACCGGATGGACGTCGCCGACTACCTGGCGCTGCGCTTCCTGATCGCCGCGGTCGCACTGATCGCGGTCCATCCCCCGGCGATCGCCCGGCTCAGCCGGCTCGACCGCGGCCGCGGTGTCGCCCTCGGCATCACGTACGGCATCGCGCAGCTGGTCCAGACCGAGGGCCTGCGGCACACGTCGGCGAGCGTCTCCGGCTTCGTCACCGGCATGTACGTCGTGTTCACGCCGCTGCTGGCCGCGGTCATCCTGCGGCACAAGATCGGCCGCTGGGCCTGGATCGCGGTCGTACTGGCGACGATCGGCCTCGGCGTCCTGTCGCTGCGCGACTTCAGCCTCGGGACCGGCGAACTGCTGACACTGGCATCGGCCGGCCTGTACGCGCTGCACATCATCGGCCTCGGCGCCTGGTCGACACCGTCGAACGCGTTCGGCCTGTCGGCGCTGCAGATGGTCGTGATCACCGTGGTGTGCGCGATCGGCGCGATCCCCGGCGGGTTCACGCTGCCCTCCGGCGGCGGCGACTGGGTCCGTGTCGTCTACATGGCACTGATCGCGGGGGCGCTCGCGCTGATCGTGCAGACCTGGGCGCAGGCGCACCTGACCCCGACGCGCGCGGCGATCGCGATGACGATGGAACCGGTGTTCGCGTCCGCGTTCGCCGTACTGTTCGGGTCGGAGAGCGTGACCGCGCGGATGCTGGTCGGCGGCGCGCTGGTGATGTCGGCGATGTACCTGGTCGAACTCGCTCCACGCCGAAAGATCGAGGCCGAGGTCCAGCACCTCGGCCAGTAGTTGCTCACGAGTCGGAGGAGGCCGGTGATGCGGGACAACAGCGCGCGACGGGTCCGGTGGTTCCCGGCCGCCGTCGTCTCCGCGCTGCTCGCGATCCTTGCCTCCGCCACCATTTCGAACCTGGACCGCAATCCACAGCCGCAACTCGTTGCCGACGGCATCCCTGGCCGACCGTTGCCCCCAGCCACCACCAGTACGCCGTACGCCGACCTGGTGCGGCACGCGCTGGCCGATCTCGACGCGCTGACGCTGCCGAACGGCGCGACGCTGGCCGGCAACAACGGCCCCTGGCGGTTCGTCTGGCCGCGCGACGCGTCGTTCGTCGCCGCGGCGCGCTGCGCGCTCGACCAGTACGCCGAGGCCGACCGCATCCTCGCGTTCCTCGACCGGGTCCGCCCGAAAGCCGGTCGATGGGAAGCGCGCTACTTCGCCGAGACCGGCGGCGTACCGGCCGACGGCCGCGAACCACAGCTGGACGGCTCCGGTTGGGTGCTGTGGGCAACGTGGTTCTGCGGCCGAGACCTCGGCCGGTACTGGCCGATGGTGAAGGAGTCCGCCGATCAGATCGTCGCCGAACTCGGCCCTGACGGTCTCCCGGCGGCGTCTCCCGACTACTGGGAACGCGAGGAGTCCGAGGTCACCCTCGGCACCGTCGCGCCCTTGCTCACCGGTCTGCGCGCCGGACTCGCGATCGCCCGCACACTCGATCACCCGGCCGAGGCCGAGCGCTGGCAGGCCGCGTTCGACCGGTTGTCCAAGGCAACAGATCGGCACTTCGGCCCCGACTACCCGCGGACTCCGGCGCGCGCTGTCAGTGTTCTGGAGCCTGGGATGAAGATCGGCATCGGCGGCGGCGCCGACGCGATCATCACGATCCTCGGCCCGCCGTTCGCTCCCGCCGACGCCGAGCTGGACCAGGCGATCGACCGGACGCGGAACGTCCTCACCCAGCCCAACGGCGGCGTCACTCCCGGCGAGCAGTGGCGTGCCGACGGCGTCGCCTGGACTCCGCAGACCGCGCTGTTCGCCCTCAGCGCCGCCGCCCGCGGCGACCGGACGACGGCCGAGCAACTCCTGACCTGGCTCGACACCCACCGCACAGCGAGCGGAGCCCTGCCGGAGAAGGTCAACCGCGACCTCCAACCGGCCGGCGAGGCGCCGCTCGGCTGGACGTCAGCGCTCGTTGTCCTCACCGTGGCCGCCTTGGAACGCCCGCTCGCCCATCCCTGAGAGCGAGCTTGTGCACGGGCCAGTCACGATCGGGGCGAATCGCGGCTGAGCCGTGCACGAAGATCGTTCAGCAGATCTCCATGACGTCGTGGGTCGGAGCGTCCGGGCGGGCAGTGCTGGTCTTCGTCGAGTAGAAGAACGCGGTCGAGGCGATGTCGTCCTGCAGCGGCAGGTACCGGCCGCCCGAGCGCCAGCCGAGCGCCTGGACGTCGACGCGCAGCGACTCGCGGAAGCGGATCGGGTCGGGCAGGTGGAAGCGGTACATCCCGAACCGCATCTGGCTCGCGTACTGGCCGTCCGGCCGGATCACCTGCGGCATCCCCAGGTACGGCGTACTGAACTCGGCGTACCCACCGCGGTCCGGGCCGAGGTCGAAGTTCCAGGCGCCGCCGAAGTAGTCCTCCGTGCCGGTGCCGCAGATTGTCGGCCATTCCTCGCCGTCGAGGTAGAACTTGACCTCGCCCTCGCCCCACCAGCCCGAACTGTTCACGCCCCAGGCGACGTACGTCCCGACGTAGTGGCCCGGCCCCTCGACGCCGTCGAGCAGCGTGTGCACGGTCTTGTCCGGCAGCGGGTTGCTGCGGCGCCATTGCGTGTGCAGGTACGCCGAGCCGTCCGCGACCTGGCCGAGCCAGTAGTCAATCTGAAAGTAGACAATCACCTTCTCGTCCGAGGTGTTCTCGATCGTCAGGCGCGCCTGCTCGCGGAACGGCATCTCCCAGTAGCAGTTGAAGCCGCCGTTCGGGTTCACCGCGACCGGCAGCGAGTTGACCTGCGCGAAGCGTCCCCAGCCGGAGCAGAAGAAGTCGCCGACCGGGGCCTCGATCGCGGGCGCGTCGTCGCCGTCCCAGTACGAGCGCAGCACGAGTCGCCGCCAGTTGTCGCTGTGCGTCGTCAGCCAGATGTGGGTGATGCTGCCGCTGCCGGCGATGTCGGCGAGCGTCGCGGTCTCGCCCGGGCCGATCTCGATCGACGGCGAGACCTTCCAGCCCTGCCCGAGATCGCGGGCCGCGTTGGCGCCCGTTCCTTCGGTCCGGCGCCCGCCCTGACCGGGCTCGCCGGTCGGGTTCTCCGCACTGATCGAGCGGCTCTGCACGTCCGCGACGGCACTGATTCCGGCCAGGTTCCCAAGAGTCATGCCCGCGAGCCTAGGGTTCCGGCCGCTCGTTGGGGAGGGTTGGAAATCGATTTCTCACGTCGTGGACAGCTTATCTCTGCTCAGGCTTCCGGCCGGAGCGTCGCGTTCCGGCAGCTTGCACTTACATGCCTCTCTGGTTATATTCCAGTCATGGCATCCGACCGCGGGACCGTGCACGCGACCGAGGACGGACGGGTGGCGATCCGCTTCGTCCGGCTGTTCGGGCATCCGCCGGAGAAGGTCTGGCGGGCCCTGACCGACCCGGAGCAGCTGGCCGCCTGGTTTCCCGCGGTGGTGGATCTGGCCGTCGAGGGCGAGCTGTTCTTCGGGGTGACCGAGCGGCAGCGTACGGCGTACGGCCTGGACGACGATCCGGAGCGCAAGCCGAACGGGCGGATGCTGCGGCGGAACCCGCCGTACGTGCTCGAGTACGAGTGGCTGGACGAGATCCTGACCTGGGAGCTCACCGGCACGGCGGACGGGTGCCGGCTGGTCTTCACCAACGTGCTGGCCGACCGCGACGCGGCTGGGCCTGCCTCTGCTGGTTGGGACGCCGGTTTCGAGGTGGTCGCCGCTCAGCTCGACGGCGTACCGATCACGTGGGATCCGTGGGCGCGGGCCGAGGAGCTCGCAAGCGCGTACTGATCAACAGGGGCGGACCTTCGCGGTGAGGCCGCTCCGGAACTCGCGAGCACGTACTGATCAACAGGCGCGCACCTTCGCGGTCAGGCCGCTCCGGAACTCGCGAGCGCGTACCGATCAACAGGCGCGGACCTTCGCGGTGAGGCCGTTCTCGAACGTGAGGCAGGCCCAGGGGCGGCCCTGGTCCTTATGCGCGCGGATGATCAGCGGGTACGCCGTGGAGCCGCGTGCTTCGGGCGACTTGTCGGTAACGAGCGAGCCGACCGCGCCGCCGCGGGCCTCGGCGGCGCGCCTGACGTCCTCGACGGTGACGACACTCTGCGCGCTCTTGTCCGCCGCCTCCTGGGCGTCGTCCGCGACCCGCAGGGCGAAGTCGATCTCCGGCGGAGTCGACCACGTCGTCGACGTGACCGGGAAGACGAACCCGAACATCAGCAGCCCGACCACCGCGATGATCCGCCGCGCCCGGCGGCCGTTCTCGACCGTCAGCACCGCCGCGCAGGCGAGCGCGAGCAGCAGCGTGATCCCCCGAGTGGCCCAGTGCCGATCAAGCCGACTGTCGACAGCCAGAGCCGCGCCCAGGGCGACCACCACACAGGCACCGGCGGCGAGTGCGCCACGGAGCCGCGGCGGCACGACCAGGCCACCACCAGTCGCCGCCGCACCACCGGTCACTGCCTCACCGGCCGGACCACCACCAGTCATCGCCCGACCACCCGCGCCACCACCGGTCGCCGCCTCACAGGCCGGGTCGCCTCCGGTCGCCCCTGCGCCAGCTGGAGCACCACCGATCGCCGCCTCACCGACCGGCCCGCCGTCGGTCACCGCTGCGCCGGCCGGGCCGCGACTGATCGCCCGACCACCACCGGTCACCGCCCCACCACCCGCGCCACCACCGGTCGCCGCCTCACCAGCCAGGCCGCCGCCGGTCGCCGCTACGCCAGCTGGACCACCACCGATCGCCGCCTCACCGGCCGGGCCGCGACCGGTTGCCGCTGCGTCAGCTGCGTCTGCGCCGGGCTGCGCTGCGGACGGGGCTTCGCCGGATCCGGGGGGCGCGGCGGGAGGCGTCGGATCGTCGGGGGAACTCATGCCGCAGACGATAGAGCCCGGCCGTTCGTCGCAACGAATCACCCGTTCGTCGCGCGAACCGTCGTACAGGCTCAACTGGCATGGACACTGCTGGCAGATTCGGTTCCGTCCCATCGCCCCCAGGGATTGGATCCGCCCGTGAACCCCGAAGAAACCCCTGCCTGGAGCATCTCCCGCCGTCGCGCCCTGCAACTCAGCGGCGGCCTGGCCGCGGCCGGCTCACTCCCGATCGCCGAAGCCGCCGCCGTGTCGATTGTCGACACCCCGACGGCCGGCTTGCCGGACACCGCGGCCGCAGACGCCGCCGGCAGCAACCAGGCCACGCTGACCCAAGGCACGAACCTGATGGTCGCGGTCTCCCCGGACGGCCGCCGGCTGGCGTTCGACCTGGTCACCGCGATCTGGGTGACGCCGGCCGGTGGCGGCCGCGCGACGCGCCTCACCGACGACCTGCAGGACGCCACCCGCCCCCGCTGGTCGCCGGACGGGAAGCAGCTCGTCTTCCAGTCCTACCGCGACGGCAACTTCCATTTGTGGACAATCCGACCAGACGGTCACGGACTCCGCCAGCTCACGACCGGCCGGTACGACCACCGCGAGCCGCACTTCACCCCGGACGGCCGGGCGCTCGTGTTCTCCTCCGACCGCGGCGGCAGCGGGACCTACGGCATCCACCGGCTCGACCTGCGCACCGGCGCCATCGTCGCGCTCACCGACGACCCGACCGAGGAAGCCGAACCGGCCGTCTCCCCCGACGGCCGCAAGATCGCGTTCACGACCGACACCACCGCGATCGTCGAGCTGGACCTGACCACCGGCGTACGGCGGACCGTCGTTGCCGCGAAGACCGGCAACACCGTGTTCGGCCCGTCGTACTCGCCGAGCGGTCAGATGGCCTACGTTCGCCTGACCGGCCCGACCTGCGACCTGGTGATCGGCGACGCGACCGTGACCACCGGGAAGGACGTCTTCGCCGTACCGCCGTCGTGGGCCGGCAACGACCTCTACTACACGGCCGACGGTCAGGTGATGAAGCGCTCGGGCGACTCGTCCGTGGCGGTTCCGTTCACGGCGATCGTCCCGGTGACCTCGAAGCGCCCGCGGCCGAAGCGACCCGACATCGAGTCGACGAAACCCCAAGCGGTGAAGGGGATTGCAAGCCCGACCGTCTCTCCCGACGGTCGATGGCTGAGCTTCCGCGCTCTGAACGCGCTCTGGCTGGCCCGGACCGACGGCACCGGGACTCCCCGGAAGGTCGTTGCCGACGGCTACTTCAACTCCGATCCCGACTTCTCGCCCGACGGCCGCAAGTTGCTCTACGCAAGCGACCGCGACGGCACGGCGGACCTCTGGCTGCACGACCTTGCCCAGGGCACCGACACCAAGCTGTCCTCGTTGCCCGGGGCCCAGACCGCGCCGCGGTTCTCCCCCGACGGCCGGCAGATCGCCTACCAGGACCAGGACGGCATCGCCTGGGTACTCGACCTCGCCTCGCAGCAGGTCCGTCAACTGACGCCCACCCTGTTCCAGCCCGGCCGGGTCAGCTGGTCGGCCGACGGTCGGACGATCGTGCTCGCCGCGGTCAAGCCGTTCTCGAAGCGGTTCCGCGAGGGCACGAGCCAGCTCCTGTACGTCGACGTCGCAACCACCGCCTTCGAGTACGTCGAACCGATGCCGTTCCGCTCGCTCGCGACCCGCGGCGACGACGGCCCGGTCTTCTCCCCCGACGGACGCCGGCTCGCCTTCGTCGTGGAGAGCCTGCTGTACGTCGTACCGGTCGATCGTCGCGGCCGCTTCACCGGGAAGCCACGAGCGGTGACCAGCGAGGTCACCGACTCACCGGCGTGGGTCGACAATCGGACGCTGATCTACCTGAACAACGGGCGTTTGCGTCGTACAAATGTTGACAATCCGCGGCCGCGGACGATCCGGCTCGACCTGACCTGGCGGCGGGCGAAGGTGAACCAGCACGTCACGATCCACGCGGGCGCGTTGTGGGACGGCCGCGCGCAGGAGCTGCGTGAGGACGTCGACGTGGTGCTCGACGGGTCGAAGATCGCCGCGGTCCGGCCGCACCGGGGACGCGCGGACATCGACGCGTCCGGGCTGACGGTGATGCCCGGGCTCATCGACGCGCACAACCACTGGCACCTGCGCGGGCGGGCCTGGGGTGCGCGACAGGGCAACCTGTGGCTGTCGTACGGGATCACGAGTACGCGCTCTCCCGGCGATCCTGTGTACCAGATGCAGGAGACGCGGGAAGCGCTCGCGCACGGATCGCTGACCGGTCCGCGGTACTTCGCGACCGGTGAGGCGATCGACGGTTCGCGGGTCTACTACAACTTCATGCGCCCGACCGTATCGCTGAAGCAGCTCGGACTCGAGCTCGACCGGGTCGCGGGTGTCGGGTACGACCTGGTGAAGACGTACGTGCGGCTGCCGATCGAGTACCAGCGCCGGGCGATCGCGGCCGTGCACCAGCTCGGCCTGCAACTGTCGTCGCACTACCTCTACCCGGCTGAGCATCTCGGCATGGACGGGATGGAACACACGGGCGCGACCAACCGGCTCGGGTACTCGCACACCGTCAGCCGGCTCGGTCGCGCGTACGCCGACGTGGTCACGCTGTTCACCCGGGCCGGCCTGTCGGTCACGCCGACGCTGTTCAACTCGACGATGGCGCATGTCGACGATCCGTCGCTGCTCACCGATCGCCGGACGACGACGCTGTTCCCGGCGTGGGAGTACGCCGCGCTGCAGACCGAGGTGAACACCGCGGCGGGCCCGGCCGGAGCGACCACGCGCGAACTGTTGCGGGGCAACGTCGACATGGTGCTGCGCATCCATCGCGGCGGCGGACTGGTCATCGCCGGCACGGACGCGCCGCTCGACAACGTCGCGGTGTCGCTGCACGCGAACCTGCGCTCGATGGTCGCGGGCGGCTTCACGCCGTACGAAGCCCTGACGACGGCAACGCGGAACCCGGCGCGCTGGCTGAACCTGGAGGACAAGCTCGCCGTCGTGCAGCCGGGCGCACAGGCGGACCTGTCGTTCGTCCGGGGCAATCCCCTGGCAGACATTCGACACGCGGCCGCCGTCCAGCAGGTGATGGTCGCCGGACGGTTGCACATTGTTGACGATCTACTGGAGCCGTTCGCGACGACCGCGAAAGTCAGCGCCGGGCCGCAACCGCTGCGGCGCGACCAGGCCCACGCCCACGACAGCGAGTACTGGTGGCACGAGCCGGAGTGGCTGCACCGAGCCTGCTGCGAAAGCTAGAAGGGGCCGATGCGAAGGCTAGAAGGGAGCTTGGGCTACTGCGAAGGCAGAAGGGAGCTTGGGCTACTGCGAAGGCAGAAGGGAGCCCGGGCTGCTGCGAAGGCAGAAGGGAGCCCGGGCTGCTGCGAAGGCAGAAGGGAGCCCGGGCTGCCGCGGAAGCTAGAAAGGGAGCTTGGGCTGCGGCGGTGCATGCGTCGGGTCGACCCCGTCGAACAGACTGCTCACCGATTCGCCGTCGTGGATGCGCTGGATCGCGGCGGCGAAGAGCTTGGAGACCGAGCTGACCTGCAGCTCGGGGAAGCCGTCCGGGCGTGGCACCGTGTCGGTGCTGATCACCTCGGTGATCGACGGGTGCGAGCGCAGGCGTTCGACCGCCTTGCCGGCGAACAGGCCGTGCGTGCAGGCGACCGCGGCCTGGGTGCAGCCGAGGTCCTTCAGGCGGTCGAGCAGTTCGATGATCGAGCCGCCGGTGGCGATCTCGTCGTCCAGCACGATCGCCTTCTTGCCGGCCACGTCGCCGACGATCGCGTCGATCACGACGCGGTCGTCGGCCAGCCGCTGCTTGCTGCCCGCCGCCACCGGCAGCCCGAGCAGCCGCGCGAACTGGGTCGCGGTCTTCGCGTTGCCGAGGTCCGGGCTGACCACGACCGTGTCGGTCAGGTCGGTGCCGCGGAAGTGGTCGGCCAGTACGCCGATCGCGGTCAGGTGGTCGACCGGGACCGAGAAGAACCCGTGCACCTGCGGCGCGTGCAGCGCCATCGTCAGCACCCGGTCCGCACCGGCCGCGACCAGCAGGTCGGCGACCAGCCGGCCGCCGATCGAGATCCGCGACGCGTCCTTCTTGTCCGACCGCGCGTACGCGTAGTGCGGCATCACGGCGGTGATCTGCGCCGCCGAGGCACCGCGGGCCGCGTCGATCATCAGCAGCAGCTCCATCAGGTGCTCCTGCGTCGGCGGCACCAGCGGCTGGACGATGTAGACGTCACGCTGGCGGCAGTTCACCTGCAACTGGACCTGCAGGCAGTCATTGCTGAAGCGGTGGATCTCGACCGGCGAGAGCTCGACGCCGAGATCGGCGCAGATCTGCTCGGCAAGGCCGGAATGAGCATTACCGCTGAACACGACGATCTCTCGCACGGCTCTCCCCGAACGCTGTGACCCGACGTTGCACCACCCTACCTTGAGGCCCTTCCCGGGCCTGCCACCCGAGGCGAATACCGGACAGCCCCGAGGTGGACCCAAAGGCGACTGATCGTTGAGGTGTAAGCGAACGCGCGGTGCGGAGATATGAGGGTGTGGAGCAGATCAGCGGCGGGGAGCAGCGGGCGTTCGAGGAGTTGTACCGGGCGCACTACGTGGCCGTGCTGGCGTACGCCGTCCGCCGGTCCGCCGGAGTGGAGGCGGCGCGCGACGTGGTCTCGGAGGTGTTCGAGGTCGCGTGGCGGCGGCGGGACGACATTCCGGCGCGGTACGAGTTGCCGTGGTTGTACCGGGTCGCGGCTCACCGGCTGGGCCATCGGTACCGCAGCGACCGGCGGGAGCTTCTGGCGCTGCGGCGACTGGCGACCGAGGCCTCGACCGACGCTGTGACGCCCGGGACGGCGGAACAGGTCGAGTCGGCGCAGGCGCTGGCCGATGTGACCGTGGCGTTGGGCGGACTCAGCGTGCAGGACCAGCAGGTCCTGCTGCTGAACGCCTGGGAAGGCCTGACCGGCAGCGAACTCGCCGTCGCGCTCGGCTGCTCCACCACCGCGGCCGGAGTCCGGCTGCACCGCGCCCGGCGGCGGCTGAGGTCCGCCGCCGGGATCCGCGAGCCCTCCCCGCCGGCGCCTGCCGTCGACGGGGTCGTTCAAAGCACAGGAGACCGACGATGAAGCGCACCGCGAGACTGGACACCGTCCGCGCTCACGACCCCGCGACCCGAGTACCACTCACCCTGGACCCCCGTGCAGAAGCCGACCTGCAGCGCATCGTCGGCGGCCCAGTCGACTCCCTCGACGAGGCCTGGCAGCCCGCTCCGGTACGGCGGTCGCGCCGGCGGCCGGCCGTGGCCTTCGCGGCCGGAGGCGCGCTGGTGGCCGGCTTCGCGGTCGCCGTACCGCTGATGGGTGGTGGGGAGACCACCTCACCGGCGTACGCGGTGACGAAGGCCGACGACGGCGCCATCACGGTCACGATCTACCGGGAGGAGGATGCCGAAGGGCTGGAACGCCGGCTGGCCGAGGCCGGGGTGCGGGCCGAGGTTGCCTACCTCCGACCTGGCTGGCGGTGCGAACGGACCCCGCAGGGCATCGGTCCCGAAGGCGAAACCCACTTCGCGATCACCGCGCCCGTCAACGGTCAGCCAAGGAACGGGATCTCGTACACGTTCAAGTCGGCCGAGTACAAGGACTACACCCTGATGATCGGGCGTCCCGTTCTGCCGCCGGACACCGCCGAGAAGCGGCAGTACGGACCGCTTGGCATGAGCTTCCTGAAGACCGGCACCTTCGGGCCGTGTGTGCAGAAGGCGATCGGCAACCGCTGACGGTTCAGCGCAGCAGGCGCGCGATCGTCTCCGCAGCCTGGCGGCAGTCGTCGGCCGAGGCGTCCAAGTGGGTGACCACGCGCAGCTGCGTCGCGCCCACTCCCCCGACGAGGACGCCGGCCTGCTCGGCGCCGGCGACGACCTCGGCGACCGTGTGGCCGGTGGCGGCCAGGTCGGCGACGACGATGTTGGTCTCGACCTGGTCGGGCTTGACCGAGCCCGGCGCCGCGTCGGCGAGGATCTCGGCGATCCGGCGGGCGTTGGCGTGGTCCTCGGCGAGGCGCTCGACGTTGTGGTCGATGGCGTACAGACCGGCGGCGGCGAGCACGCCCGCTTGGCGCCAGCCGGCGCCGAGGCGCTTGCGCCAGACGCGCGCTTCCCGGATCAGCTCGGCCGAGCCGGCGACCACCGATCCGACCGGTGCACCGAGACCCTTCGACAAGCAGACGCTGACGGCCGCGGCGCGCGATCCGTACGCCGACAGCGGCACCCCCGTCGCGACCGACGCGTTCCACAGGCGGGCGCCGTCCAGGTGCAACGGCAACCGTGCCTCGTCGAGCAGGTCCGCCAGCGCGTCGTACGAGTGCTGGATCCAGCCGCCGCCGAAGTTGTGCGTGTTCTCCACCGACACCGCGGCCGTCTGGACGAAGTACGGGCCGAGATCCGGCGCGATCAGCTCGCGGATCTGGCCGAGGTCGATCCGGCCGTCCGGCGTGCTCCACGTCCGCGTGGTCACGCCGCTGACGGTCGCGTGCGCACCGAGCTCGGCGCGTGCGATGTGCGCCCGGGCCTCGCACAGCACCTCGGACCCCGGCGGGACCAGCGCGCGGACGCCGAGGATGTTCGCCAGCGAGCCGGTGACGACGAACAGCGCCGCCTCGTGCCCGAGCAACCCCGCGACCCGCTCCTCGAGCGCGGTGATCGTCGGGTCCTCGCCGTACACGTCGTCCCCGACCGGCGCGCTCGTCATCGCCGCCAGCATCCCCGCCGACGGCCGCGTCACGGTGTCGGACCGAAGATCGATCAAGACTGTGCTCCGCGCAGCCGTTCCGCGACCAGGAAGGCGAGCTCCAGCGACTGGTGCCGGTTCAGCCGGGGGTCGCACGCGGTCTCGTAGCGGTTGACCAGGTCCTCCGCGACCAGCTCCTCGCCGCCGCCGAGACACTCGGTCACGTCGTCGCCGGTCAGCTCGACGTGCAGACCGCCCGGCCACGTCCCGACCTGCTCGTGGGCGTCGAAGAAGCCCTGGACCTCGTTGACCACGTCGTCGAAGTTGCGGGTCTTGTAGCCGTTCGGCGTCTCGTAGGTGTTGCCGTGCATCGGGTCACAGACCCACGCGACCGGCGAGCCGTGGTCGCGGACCGCCTCCAGCAGCGGCGGCAGCGCCTCGCGGATCTTGCCCGCGCCCATCCGGGTGATGAACGTCAGCCGACCCTCGATGCCCTTCGGGTTCAGCTTGTCGATCAGGGCGCGGATGTACTCCGGCGTCGTCGTCGGGCCGATCTTCACGCCCAGCGGGTTCGACAGCGTGGCGAGGAACTCCACGTGCGCGCCGTCCAGCTGCCGCGTCCGCTCGCCCACCCAGAGCAGGTGCCCGGACACGTTGTACGGCTGCTCGGTGCGCGAGTCGATCCGGGTCAGCGCGTGCTCGTACTCGAGGATCAGCGCTTCGTGCGACGCGTAGAAGTCGACGGTCTTGAACTCGTCAGCGGTCGCACCGCAGGCACGCATGAACGCCAGCGCCCGCTCGATCTCGGAGGCCAGCTGCTCGTAGCGGCGCCCGACCGGCGAGGAGCGGACGAAGTCGGTGTTCCAGGCGTGCACCTGGTGCAGGTCGGCGTACCCACCGGTGGTGAACGCGCGGGTCAGGTTCAGCGTCGCGGCGGCCGCGTTGTAGACCTCGCGCAGGCGCCGCGGGTCGGGGATGCGGGACTCGGGCGTGAAGTCGATGCCGTTCACCGCGTCACCCCGGTACGACGGCAGCGTGACGCCGTCGCGGGTCTCGTCGCCGGAGCTGCGCGGCTTGGCGTACTGGCCGGCGATCCGGCCGACCTTCACCACCGGCACGCTCGCGGCGTACTGCAGGACGACGGACATCTGCAGCAGCACCCGGAGCTTGGCCCGGATGTTCTCCGCGGTCACGCCGTCGAACGTCTCGGCGCAGTCTCCGCCCTGGAGCAGGAACGCCTCACCGCGCGCGACCGCCCCGACCTTGCCGGTCAGGTCGTCGCACTCACCGGCGAAGACCAGCGGCGGCAGCTTGCGCAGCTGGCCGATCACCTGCTCCAGCGCCACCGGGTCCGGCCACTCGGGCTGCTGGAGCGGCTTGAGGTCCCGCAGCTCGTCCAGGCTGGGGACACCCGGCACCACGCCTTCGTTCAACGTCGCGAATTGCATACGCCAACCATATTCGAGGCCCCCGAACCGCTGCGCAGCCGTCTCACTCCAGCGAGCTGAGATCAGGTGGTACGTCGACCGCGTGCTGCCGCAGCACCGCGAGCGGGATGGTGTCCAGCGCCCGCCGGTGCGTGGCAGCCAGTACGACGGGAGCCGCGACGCCGTCGTGGTACGCCTGCAACCACCGCGCGGCGACCACACACCACCGGTCCCCCCGGCTTCAGCCCGGCGAACCCGTACTCCGGCCGCGGCGTACTCAGGTCGTTGCCGACCGACGCCTGATGCGCGAGGAACTCCGCCGTCACCACCGCGCAGACGGTGTGACTGCCCAGGTCCTCGGGCCCGGTGCTGCAGCAGCCGTCGCGGAAGAACCCGGTCACCGGGTCCAGGCCGCACTCCTCCAGGTCACCACCGAGCACGTTCCGGTCAGTCTCCACGCCGGACATCCTCGCTCAGGTCGTGCTGGTCGCCGGTCAGGACGCCTTGGTGTCGTCCAGCCGCGGCTTGAGGTGGTCGTCGATCTTCTCGCCGGCCTTGAGCAGTTCCTTGGCCTTCTCGGCGTACATGTCGACGTACTCCTGGCCGGACAGCTCCATCATCGCGTACATGATCTCGTCGGTGACCGAGCGCAGCACGAACCGGTCGCGCTCCATCCCCTCGTACCGGGAGAAGTCGAGCGGCTTGCCGATCGCGACGCCGGGGCGGACCAGGCGCGGCAGGCGGCGGCCGGGCTCCTTGACGAACCACTTCGGCACCATCGTGCCGGGCGGGTTGACCTTCTCGGTGTCGATCATCGCGACCGGGATGACCGGGACGCCGGCCACGATCGCCATCCGGGCGACGCCGGTCTTGCCCTTGTACAGCCGGCCGTCGGGCGAGCGGGTGCCCTCGGGGTAGATCCCGAACAGCTCACCCTTGCCGAGGATCTCCAGGCCGGTGTTCAGCGCGGCCAGCGAGGCGCGCCCGCCGGAGCGGTCGATCGGGATCTGGCCGATCGACCGGAAGAAGGTCGCCACCAGCTTGCCCTTGAGGCCCGGGCCGGTGAAGTACTCCGACTTGGCCGGGAAGACGATCTGCCGCGGTACGGCGACCGGCAGGAAGATCGAGTCCGAGAACGCGAGGTGGTTGCTGACCAGCAGCGCCGGACCGGTCTCCGGGATGTTGTCCAGGCCACTGACCTTGGGCCGGAACAGCAACCTCGCGAGCGGCGCGACGAGGAACCGCCGGATGAACATGTACAGCACGTGCCACCTCCACCACTCGGCCAGCTCCAGTGTCCCGCATCGGCAGGCACCGCGCACCCTGCCGGGGAGGACCTTACGTTCCAGCTTCCTCCTCAAGCAATGTCACCGCCAGGGAATCGGGGGGTTGCGCTCCGTGTCGATCTGTGGTTGCACACTGTGTGGTGTCGTCGATCACGTCACCGAACCGACACCCTGGCCGGGGTGGGCGACGGGCCCGGCGGCTGCGACCATTACGACTCAGGCAACACGCGAACTTCTAGGAGCACCTGTGCCCGTGCAAGCCCACGCGGAGGAGTTCCGCAGCCCCGGTTCCGGCCCGGACGCCGCGACCGGGATCCTGCTCAGTCACGGCTTCACCGGGTCCCCGAAGTCGATGCGCCCGTTCGCGGAGCACCTGGCCGGCGAGGGGTTCGGCGTCGCCGTACCGCGGCTGCCCGGGCACGGCACGCACTGGCGCGAGGCGAACACCACGACCTGGCAGGACTGGTACGCCGTGCTCGACAACGAGTTCGAGCGGCTGCGCAAGGAGCACGAGCGGGTCTTCCTGGCCGGGCTGTCGATGGGTGGGTGCCTCGTCCTGCGACTGGCCGAGCAGCACGGCGCGGACGTCGCCGGGCTCGTGCTGGTGAACCCGTCGGTGCAGACCGACGACAAGCGCCTGGCGGCGCTGCCGGTGCTGCAGCGGTTCCTGCCGTCGTTCCCGGGGATCTCGAACGACATCAAGAAGCCGGGCGTCGACGAGGGCGCGTACGACCGGATGCCGTTGCGCGCGCTGCACTCGCTGTCGCAGCTGTGGAAGGTCACGCGGGACGATCTGGCGAAGGTGACGCAGCCGGTGCTGCTGTTCCGCAGTACTGTCGATCACGTCGTCGAACCGAGCTCCGGACGGACCGTGCTGTCCCGGATCTCGTCCCGCGACGTCACCGAGACCCTGCTCGAGGACAGTTATCACGTGGCCACTTTGGACAACGACGCACCACGCATCTTCGCCGACGCGACCGCCTTCGTCCGCCGGATCGGCACCGATGCGTGACAACGGCCTGACCGCCGCGACCTACACGTCGCTGGGCGGCATCGACCCTCTCGTCACGACCGCGGTCCTGAAGGCGTTGGCCGACACGGGCATCGCCGCGTACTGCTCGCCACCACCGGCGATGCCGGACGCCCCCACGCCCACCGACGAGTCGCCGGCACCGAAGGCGAGTACGCCGGGCGACGAGGACGCGCCTTCCGTGCCGGCGGCCGCGAAGGCTCAGGTCCCGGCCGGGTTCGAGGAGATCTTTGTCGACTCCGACGCCGTCGACAAGGCGCGTGGCGTGATCGACCGCAGCACCGAGGACGCCGAGTGGGCCTCGCTCGTCGAGCAGTTCAACGCGCCGTCGGCCCCCGGGCACGACGTACCGCCGGTCCCGCGCTGGCCCGCCAGCGAGGACGTCGACGACAACTCGTACGAGCCGCTGATCGACGTACCGGCCGGTCTGGTCGTCGGTGACACCGACGAGGACCCGCCCAAGGAACCGCCGCCGCGCCGCACCGACGACCCGCACGACCACTACGTCCCGCCGGAGCCGGCTCGCGGCCCCCGGCTCGACTGGATCACCCGCGCCGCCTGGCTCGGCCTGATCGGCGGTCCGCTGCTGCTCATCCTCGCCGCGGTCCTCGACTTCGGCACCGGCCGGATCACGCTGCTCGGCGTCGTCGGCTTCATGGCCGGCTTCCTCACCCTGGTGATCCGGATGAACGACCGCCTCCCGCCCGAGGACACCCCGGACGACGGCGCCGTCGTCTAGAGTGGCGGATCGTCGGACAATCCGACACCCCCGCTGACGGAGGAGGCATCCCGTGCAGGTCACCGAGACGGTCGAGATCACCGGCCACCTGATGGACTCCGGGCTGTTGTCCCGGGTCCTCGACGACATCCGCGGCTACGGCGGCGAGTACACGCTGGACAAGTTCGACCTCGGCTACGACAAGGACGACCCGTCGACGGTCCGGATGACGGTCGGCGCCGAGGACGAGGAGTCCCTGCAGCGGTTGCTGATGCGGATCCAGACCAAGGGCGCGAACCTGGTCAACCCCGGCACCGCCGAGATCACCGCGGTCGACCAGGACGGCGTCTTCCCCGACGGCTTCTACTCGACCACCAACCTGCCGACCAGCGTCCGCCTCGACGGCCACTGGATCCAGGTCACCAACCCGGAGATGGACTGCGGCCTGCTGGTCGAGAACGGCCCAGGATCGAGCACGGTCCGGACCATCCCGATGTCCGAGGTGAAGGCCGGGATGCGGGTCGTCACCAGCGCGCAGGGCGTCAAGGTCGCGCCGCCGATCGTCGCCAGCAGCGAGGAGGCGTTCGGCTTCATGGAGTCCGACGTCTCCAGCGAGAAGCCGCAGCGGGTGCTGGTCAAGCAGGTCGCCGACGGCATGCGCGAGGCGAAGGCCAACGGCCAGAAGGTGCTCTGGGTCGGCGGCCCCGGCATCGTGCACACCGGCGCGGCCCCGGCGATGGTCGCGATCGTCGAGGCCGGGTACGTCGACGTCCTGTTCGCCGGCAACGCGCTGGCCACCCACGACATCGAGTCCTCGCTGTACGGGACGTCGCTCGGTGTCGACCTGGCCCGCGGCCGCGGCGTCGAGCACGGCCACGAGCACCACATCCGCGCGATCAACACCATCCGCAAGTCCGGCTCGATCGCGGCCGCCGTCGAGCAGGGCGTGCTCACCTCCGGCGTGATGCACGCGATGGTGAAGAAGGGCGGCACGTACGTGCTGGTCGGGTCGGTCCGCGACGACGGCCCGCTGCCCGACGTCTACACCGACGTCCTGGCCGGGCAGCGCGCGATGCGTGCCGAGCTGGACGGCGTCGGCTACTGCCTGATGGCCGCGACCATGCTGCACTCCGTTGCGACGGGCAACATCCTGCCGGCCGCGATCCCGCTCACCTGCGTGGACATCAACCCGGCCACGGTGACCAAGCTGGCCGACCGCGGATCGTCGCAGGCCCGCGGCATCGTCACCGACGTCGGGCTGTTCATCGAGCACCTGGCGCGCGAGCTGTCGCCGGCGTACGCGGACGTGAAGTAGACCGCCGCGGGCCTATCGTGGGAGCGCGCCCTCGTCCGGCGCGCTCCGACGATCCCGGGAGAGACGGGTTATGAGTTTCGAGGCGTTCCTGCGCCGGTTCGAGGACGCCAACACCGCCTTCGTCAACGGTGACGTCTCGCTCTGGCTGCCGCTGGTGTCGCGCAGCGAGCAGACGTCGATCTTCGGCGGCTTCGGCGGTCAGGAGGTCGGCTGGTCGCAGATCGGTCCGCGGTACGCGTGGGCCTCGGCGCAGTTCGCGCCGAGCGGCGCGAAGGTCGAGTTCGAGTACCTGGACAAGCACGCCGGCTCCGACACGGCGTACACGGTCGCGATCGAGCGGTGCACGGTCCGGTACGTCGACCGGCCGGGTGAGCACGAGCATGTCCTGCGCACGACGATGATCTTCCGTCGCGAGGACGACGAGTGGTTCATCGTGCACCGGCACGGCGACCCGCTCACCGCGCCACCGGCCTAGACCGTACGCCGCGAGCGCGGCAGGGTGTGATTCATGACACTCCGCACGAAGTCCCACTGGTTCGGTGTCGTTCTCGACGCACCGGACGCGCGCGAGCTCGGCCAGTTCTACCAGCGCCTCCTCGGCTGGCAGATCTTCGGCAACGAACCGAACTGGGTCACCCTCGCGCCGTCCAAGGACGCCGGCTACAACTTGGCCTTCCAGACCGAGCCCAACTACCAACGCCCGGTCTGGCCCCCCGCCGAAGGGCAGCCCCAGATGTCGATGCACCTCGACCTGGAGGTCGACGACCTCGACGAGGCCGTCGCCCACGCCGTCGCCTCGGGCGCCGAGCTCGCGGACTTCCAGCCCCAGGACGACGTCCGGGTGATGCTCGACCCGGCCGGTCACCCGTTCTGCCTGTACGTCGACTAGCTCCCGCCCCACTGATCCCTCGTACGACGACTGCTCCCTTGTGCGACGACTGCTCCGGTACATCGCGCCAGTCGTCCCACAGGAGACCAGCGGAGCCCCGCCGGGCCTACGGTCGGGGCGCGGTGTGGGGATGGTTACGGCGCACCGGCAGCTTGGCAGGGCAGGATGGGCCGCATGAGCGAACTGGTGCATCTCGGGTCGGCCGACGGCGTTGCGACGATCACGCTGGACTCGCCGCACAACAAGAACGCGCTGTCGCAGCAGCTGACCGGGGAACTGCTGGAGCGGCTGGCGACGGCCGGTGCGGACGACGCGGTCCGGGTGATCGTGATCCGGTCGGCGCTCGATGTGTTCTGCTCCGGCGCCGACCTGACCGAGGCGACGACGGTCGGCATGGGCGTCGGCGCGCAGCGGATGGTCGACGTCCAGCGGGCGATCGTCGCCAACCCGAAGCCGGTGGTTGCCCGGGTGGCCGGCCCGGTGCGGGCGGGTGGGATCGGGATCGTGGCGGCGGCGGACATCAGCGTGGCGGCGGCCAGTTCGACGTTCGCGCTGACCGAGGTGCGGCTGGGGCTGGCGGCGGCGACGATCTCGCTGACGGTGCTCCCCCGGTTGACCGATCGCGCCGCCTCGCTGACGTTCCTGACCGGCGACGGCTTCGACGGGACCGAGGCCGCGCGGCTCGGGCTGGTCTCGCGGGCGGTGCCGGACGAGGAACTGGACGACGCGGTTGACGGCGTACTGACGTCGCTGCTGAAGGGCGTGCCACAAGGCTTGCGGGAGACGAAGAAGCTGCTCACCCGCGAGCTGCTCGCCGATATCGATGCCCGGGGCAAGGATCTTGCCGAGCTGTCGGCGAGTCTGTTCGGGTCGGAGCCGGCGCGCGAGGCGATGCTCGCGTTCCTCAACCGCCGGAAGAAGTAGCTACGGCTTGAAACCACCGTTGCTGTAGAGCAGCTGGCCGTTCATCCAGCCGCCCCGCTCGGAACAGAGGAAGCTGATCAGGTCCCCGGTGTCCTGCGGAGTGCCGAGGCGACCGAGCGCGGTGGCGTCGGTCCCCGACTGCTTGATCTCCGCCGACATCCAGCCGGTGTCGATCGGACCCGGGTTGACGACGTTCGCGGTCAGCCCGAGGTGCTTGAGCTCTTCGGCGGCGGCCAGAGTGATCCTGTCCAGCGCGCCCTTGCTCGCGCCGTACGGCAGGTTGTGCACGGTGTGATCGCTGGTCAGTGCGACGATCCGGCCGGTGCCGTACGGCGCGTCGAACTGCTCGGCGTACGCCTTGATCAGCAGCCAGATCGCCCGCGCGTTCACCGCGAAGTGCCGGTCGAAGCTCTCGACGGTGGTGTCGAGGATGCTGCTGTCGACGCTCTCGCAGTGCGCCATCACCAGCGCGCGGACGGGTCCGAGCTCGTCGCGCACCGTGCCGATCAGCGCGGCCGGCGCGTCGACGTCCTGCAGATCGGCCTCGACCGCGAGCACCCGCGCGCCGTGCCCTTCCAGTACGGCGGTCGTCTCGGCACGCGCCTCGGCGTCCGGCCCCCACGGCATCCGCGCGTCGTACCCGGTCAGGTAGCTGAAGGCAACGTCCCACCCGCTCGCCGCGAGCGCCTCCGCGATCCCGGCACCGATCCCGACGCGTCGTCCGACTCCGGTCACCAGCGCAACAGGTCTGCTCGTCATCCCCTCATCCTGCCGTCCGCTCAGGCCCGGCGGCCACCTGTTATTCGGTCAGCTCGATCAGCAGCGGCAAGTGGTCGGAGCCCTTCGCGAGGTCGTCGCGAGTGACGCCGTCGATCTCGTCGAGCGGGATCAGGCGGCCGTGGAGCTCCGGCGACAGCAGGGCGCCGTCGATGCGGCGTTCCGGGTTGTCGGAGTGGAAGGTCGGGCCGGCGTCGATACCGAGATCGGTGAGGCCCTCGTCGGCCAAGCGCTTCCAGACCGGGCCGTCGGGTTCCTCGTTGAGGTCGCCGACCAGGAGGTACGGAAGGTTGAAGGAGCGACAGCCCTTCAGCACCTGTTCCAGCTCGTGCTGGCGGCCGCGGATGTGCAGGCCGAGGTGGCAGACGACCAACGCCAGCGGGGTCGAGCCGAGCGTCACGCGCCCGCCGACTCCGCCACCGGGCAGTTGGGTGGCGATCAGCCGGAACCTGCGGCGCAGGAAAGGCCGCCAGACCCGCCAGTGCAGGGGTTCCAGCACTTCGGTGCTTCCAGCAACCAAAATGGCGTTGCGGGCGGCGCCGGCGACGTACGTCATCCCGAACGACGCCGCCATCGCCCGCCGCTTGCGCCGGGTCCCCCACCAGGTCGGCGCCTCCTGCACCAGCGCGACATCAGGAGCACACGCCTGTACGACGCGCGCCAGCGCCTCCCGGTCGTCGCCCCAGCGATGCACGTTGTAGGAGAGCACCCGCAACGACGGGCCCACGCTCATGCCTCGGGGTCGCCCTGCAGCTCGGGGGTCTTGTCGAGTTGCAGCTCGCCCGGCGGAAGCTCCGGCGCGGCCGCGCGCATTCCGGTACGACGACCGGCCGACTTCCGGGCGGCGCGCTCGTGACGCGTCGAGCGACCACTGCGAGCCCCGGCCGTCTTCGCCGTCACCGCGGTCGTCTTCACCCGGACCCGGCGCAGCCAGGTCGCCTCCTCGCGCGCGAGGTCAGCCGCACCGACCATGCCGGCCTCCGGGCCCAGTACGGCGCGGACGATGCGCGCCTCCGGCCGGAACCCGCGCCCGGTCAGCGTCCGCTTGAACGCCTCACGCGCCGGCGCCAGCAGCAGCTCGCCCGCGTCCGACACTCCACCGCCGATCACGAACGTGCCCGGGTCGAGCGCGGCCGCGAGGTTGGCCAGGCCGATGCCCAGCCAGCGGCCGACGTCCTCGAGCAGCTCGACGGCGACCGGGTCGCCGTCCTTGGCCAGCTCGGTCACCATCGGCCCGTTGATCTTGCGCGGGTCGCCCTCGGCCGCCCGCAGCAGGTTGTGCGCGACCGGCGAACCGGACAGCGCCAGCTCGCGGGCCTCTCGCGTCAGCGCGTTCCCCGACGCGTACTGCTCCCAGCACCCGCGGTTGCCGCACTCGCAGCGATGACCGCCCGGCACCACCTGCATGTGCCCGAACTCGCCGGCGATGCCGAACTTGCCGCGCTGCAGCGCGCCGTCGTTCAGGATCGCGCCGCCGATACCGGTCCCGAGCGTCACGCAGACCAGGTGGCTCTCGCCCTGCCCGCCGCCGAACCGCCACTCCGACCAAGCGGCGGCGTTCGCGTCGTTCTCGACGACGACCGGGAGCCCGAGGCGGCGCTCGACCGCGTCGCGCAGCGGTTCGTGCCGCCAGGCCAGGTGCGGCGCGAACAGCACCGACGACCGCGTTCCGTCGACGAACCCGGCCGCGCCGATCCCGACCGCGATCACGTCGTGCCGCGACTCCAGGTCCCGGACGATGTCCGCGATCGCGTCCTCGGTCTCGCGCGGGTCCTTGGTCGGCGTGTCACGCCGCAACCTGTCCAGGATGTTGCCCTCGGGGTCGACCACCCCGGCGGCCACCTTGGTGCCACCGATGTCGATCCCGATCGTCAGCGCCTGTGTCAGAGCCATCGCACGACCCTCCTCGCCGTACCCCCAACAGCCCCCTGGACCACTTCACCGGACACATCCAGCCAACCACGCCCTGCCAACCGCCGCACACCGCACACCGCGGCCTCCTCCGCCCCGCCTGTACGCAGGGCGCGTACGGCGGACGCGCCGTCCCGGCCACGCGGGATGGGGACGAGCGACTCACGGTGACGCGGCACGCGCGCAACCGACTCACGGTGGCGGGGCTCAACCGACTCACCGTGGCCGGGCTCAACCGACCCACCGATGCGCGGCACGGGCGCAACCGACTCACGGTGTGGCGGCACGGGCGCGGAAGACTCGCGGTTCCCGATCGGTGGCCGGCACTTGGTAGCTGTCGGCGGGGTGAGGCGGAACGGCCCGCCGCGCAGCGGGCGGACCGGCGTACCGGCTGCTCGCCGCACTAGCGGTTCTCCACCGGGCGGCGGGCCAGGTCGGCGGCGCCGATGATGCCCGCGTCGTTGCCGAGCTGGGCCATCACGATGCTCGGGTGCGGACGGTTCGCGCGGGCCGGCAGGTTCTTCTCGAACGCGACCTGCGCCGAGTTCAGCAGCAGGTCCTTGGCCGCGCTCACGCCGCCGCCGATCACGATCGTGCTCGGGTCGAACAGCGTCGCGAAGCTCGCGAGTCCCTCCCCCAGCCAGCGGCCGAGGTCGTCGAGCAGCTCGACCGCGCACGGGTCGCCGCCCGCGGCGGCCTCGGTGATCATCGGCCCGGTCAGCTCGGCGGGGTCGGTGATGCCGATGACGCTCATCAGCTGCGCCGCCGCCAGCGAACCGGACTCCGCCTGCGCACGCCCCTCACGCACCAGCGCGCGCCCGGAGGCGTACTGCTCCAAGCACCCGCGCGCGCCACAACCACACCGATGACCACCCGGTACGACGCGCATGTGGCCGAGCTCGGCCGCGACGCCGTGCGCACCGCGCAGCAGCTCACCGCCGATGACGACCCCGCCGCCGATGCCGGTCCCGACGGTCACGCAGACCATGTGCTCGACGTCCTTGGCCGCGCCGAACGCGAACTCGCCCCACGCCGCGGCGTTGGCGTCGTTCTCGACGACGACCGGAACCTTCAGTACGTCGGCCACCCGCTTCCCCAGCGGCTCGTCGCGCCAGGCCAGGTTGGGTGCGAACAGCACGGTCGCCCGGTCCGACGACACGAACCCGGCCGCGCCGATCCCGACCGCCTCGACGTCGTGCCCCGCGATCAGCTCCGCGGCCGCGTCGCAGATCGCCTGCGCGGTCTCGTCGACCGATCCCGCCGGGGTGTCACGGTGCGCACGCGCCCCGATCGTCCCGTCGCGGCCGACCACGCCCGCCGCGATCTTCGTACCGCCGACGTCGATGCCGATGGTCAGTCCCATGGTTCGGGGTCCTCACTCACGTCGATCCGGTCCACCCGCGACCGAGCTGGTCTTTCCGTGTCCTGCTCCCCAGCGGCCCGCGACTCTGCGTCCACCTTCGCCTGCCGCGCCGCCTCGGCCGCGGCCTCCACCAAACCCCGCACAGCCCCCAGCACCCCCGCCGCCGCCGTGGACAGCTGCTCGATGGTCTCGGGACTGGTCTGCCGCACCTTGCCAATCAACTGACACACAGGACACCACTGACAGTTGGCCCCGTGCTCGTGATCGGCCCCAGCCCCAGACCGATCAGCCCCCGCACTCCCACGCTCTTCTCCGGCCGCAGCGGCCCCAGCCCCCGCGGCCTCACCGGCCGCATCCGCGCTAGTGGCATAGGCCCCCTCCGCGGCAAAGCCGCTGGAGGCCGAGCGCCCGCGGCCGCCCCGCTCACCACCTGCCGAGCGCACCCGGCCGCCCCGCTCGCCACCTGCTGTGTCGTCGGCCTCGGCACCCCCACGCTCTTCCCCGGCCGCAGCGGCCTCAGCCCGCGCGGCCTCGCCGGCCGCATCCGCGCCGGCCTCAGCCCGCGTGGCGGCGGGGTCGGCAAAATCCGCGGCACCAGCAGCCCGCAGTACGGCGAACAGCTTGGCCGCCTCCTCGGCGACGGACCCCACGGGCTCCTTCGGCGGTGTCATCGAGTGCCCTCCGGGATCGGCGTCTCGTCGAGCTCCATCTGTTCGCGGAACTCCTCGGCGAGGTCCGGCTCGAGGACCGGCCGCGGCAGCGGATCGCGCGGCGCGAACCGCACCTGCAGCTTCCCGTCGTCCAGCCGGGCCCCGGCGACGACCCCGCGAGCCAGTGCCGCCGGCAACGGAATCACCCGACGGTACGACCCGACGGTGATGATCAGCTCGTCCCCGTGCCGCGCGAGCTCGAGATCGGCGGCCGATGCCAGCGGCAACGGCAACGTCAGGATGTACGTCCGCCCGTCGGTGTCGATGTGCCGGTCCACCAGCAGCGAGGTCTCGTCGGAGGCCCGCGCGAACGGATCGTCCCCGCCGTACATCTCGACGGCGAACGCAGCGAGCTCCTCGACCCCGACCGGCTCGCAGGCCCGGTACGGCGACTCCCAGATCGGCAGCGGACTGAACGAGTCCTGGACGTCCTCGAGGATCCCCCGCTGCGCGGCGACCCACTGCCGCCGCCAGTTGTCGGCCCCGGCCGCCGGGAACACCCGGTTCGCCACGATCCCGTCCACGCGGTACCCGTACAAGGAAAGCGTCGTCATCGACCGACGAGCCTCGGCGACCACCACGGCCTCCGGCGTCAGCACCAGCCGCACCGACGCATCCGGCCCGGCCAGCAACGCCCGGATGTCCGCGAGGTCCTTCTGTAACCGCCGTAGCGCATCGAAGACAGTGTCGTCCGGCATCGGCAACCCCGACGCCTTGCCGAGCAACGGCCGGAACGACCGCAGCACCTTGCGCTCGGCGTTGATGATCCGGTCCATGTACCAGCTCAGGGCCTCCGGCAGCGCGAGCAGCCGCAGCGTCTCCGCCGTCGGCGCGCAGTCGACCACGACGACGTCCCAGCGCCCGGACCGCACGTGATCGCGGACCTCGAGCAGCGCGAGCACCTCTTCGGCGCCCGGCAGCACGGTCAGTTCCTCGGCCTCCATCGGGTCGACCCCGACGACGTGCAGCACCGACCGTAGGTAGGCCTGGATGTCACCCCAGGACCGCTCGAACCGCCGCTGCGCGTCGATCTGCTGCACGAACAGCAGGTCGTCGATCTCGGTCGGCTCGCCGCCGACCTCGGAGTCGAAGGCGTCCGACAGCGAGTGCGCGGCGTCGGTCGACAGCACCAGCGTGCGGAGGCCCCGCAAGGCGGCCAGCGTGGCGGTGCCGGCCGCGGACGTGGTCTTGCCCACGCCACCTTTACCTGTGTACAGCAGAACGCGTGTCACGGAATCAGGACTCGACGCGCTTCTTCAGCCCCTTGAGGGCCGTGTCGATGATGACTTTCTCCGCCTTGCGCTTGAGCATTCCGATCATCGGGATGGCCACGTCGACCGCCAGCCGGTAGGTCACCTCGGTCCCCTCGGCACCGAGGTCGCGCAGCACGTACGCGCCGTCCATGCCCTTGACCATCTTGGCCTGCACCAGCGACCAGGTCACCTCGTTGCGGGACCAGACGTAGTCCAGCGTGTACTCGTCGGAGATCGCCCCGGCATCCACCTTGAACCGGACCTGTTTGGGCCGGCCGGCCTCGTCGGTCGACAGCACCTGCGTCTCCCGCATCGAGTCCGCCCACTCCGGGTAGGCCTCGAAGTCCGCGATCACCGCCATGATCGCCTTCGGGGTCGCGTTCACGACGATGGTCGAGGTGGTCTGCTCTGCCATCGATTCACCTCTCCGCTGCCGGGACGGTCGCCGGTCCGCGTGCAGGTTGTTCTGCGGCACGGCCGGGTGCGGGGCACCGGTGCCCCTCCCGGAGACTATCGCGGGTTCCCAGCCGGACCTGCGCTCGCCCGCGGCGCGGCCCGTTTCGACTTCGTCCTTGAACCGCCAGATCCGCTCCCGGTACCGCGCGACGTACGACTCCTGCAGCCGCCGCAACCGCCGTACGCCGGTACGCCGTACGGGGTCGGCCCGCAGATACCAGTGCACGACGACACCGTCGCGGACCTCCTCCAGCCACCACTCCGCCGTACCGACCGCGGCACCGGTGACGGCCCAGCGGACGCCCTCCACCCCACGTCGCTCGGACGGGGTCAGGACGAGTTCGGGCCACCATTCACGCCACAGGGTGTCCGAACCGAGCCGCTGCGCCACGTAGGCTGGATCCGCGACGACCAGGTCGTCGCAGCTGATGTCCAGCTTCGTGACGTGCATGCATCTGTCCTTGGTTCCTTGGGTCACACTGACCTGGCTACTTGTGGGTAAGTGACTGTAACGTGCGCCGAAGCCGACATCCTGCCTGACATCTCGACCGAGGAGACGCGGATGCGTGAGTACACCGTCCCTGCTGTGATCGACGCCCCGACCACTGGCGGGCTGGCCGATCCGGTCTGGGCGAACGCATCGTCGCACCCGGACACCGCGGTGTTCAGCAAGCGGGTCGAGGGCGGCTGGCTCGACATCACCGCCGCGCAGTTCGCCGACCAGGTCGCGGGCGTGGCCAAGGGCCTGATCGCGGCCGGCGTGAAGCACGGCGACCGGGTCGCCCTGCTGAGCGCGACGCGGTACGAGTGGACGCTGATCGACTACGCGATCTGGAGCATCGGCGCCGCGACCGTGCCGATCTACGAGACCTCCTCGACCTCGCAGGTCCAGTGGATCCTGACCGACTCCGAGGCCGTCGTCGCCGTCGTCGAGAACGCCGCGCACGGCGCCGTCGTCGAGTCCGCCCGCGCGGAGGCTCCCGCACTGCAGGAGATCTGGCAGATCGAGTCCGGCGCGGTCGACGAGCTGACCGTGCTCGGCCAGCAGATCAGCGACGCGGAGCTCGACAAGCGCCGTACGGCGGTCGTGCCGGGCGACCTGGCCACGCTGATCTACACCTCGGGTACGACGGGCCGGCCGAAGGGCTGCCACGTCACCCACGCGAACTTCATGGACGAGCTCGGGTCGGCGACGAAGATCCTGCCGGACCTGTTCCGGCTCGAGGGCGCGTCGACGCTGCTGTTCCTGCCGCTGGCGCACGTGTTCGCCCGGATCATCCAGGTCGGCTGCGTGATGATGCGGGTCAAGGTCGGCCACACCGCCGACGTGAAGAACCTGGTCGCGGACCTCGGCGAGTTCAGGCCGACGTTCATCCTCAGCGTGCCGCGGGTGTTCGAGAAGGTGTTCAACACCGCCAGCCAGACCGCGCACGCGGCCGGCAAGGGCAAGATCTTCGACGCCGCCGCGGCGACCGCGATCGCGTACTCGCAGGCGCTCGACCAGGGCGGCCCGGGGATCGGTCTGAAGGCCAAGCACGCGCTGTTCGACAAGCTGGTCTACGGCAAGCTGCGCGGCGTACTCGGCGGGCAGGTCGACTACGCCGTCTCCGGCGGCGCGCCGCTGGGCGACCGGCTCGGCCATTTCTTCCGTGGCATCGGAGTCCCGGTGCTGGAGGGCTACGGCCTGACCGAGACCACCGCCGCCGTCTCGGTGAACCTGCCGAACGACATCCGGATCGGCACCGTCGGGCGCCCGCTGCCCGGTGTGACGGTCGGGGTCGCCGAGGACGGCGAGCTGTGCTTCAAGGGTGGCCAGGTGATGGTCGGCTACTGGAAGAACGACGAGGCGACCGCGGCCGCGATCGACGCCGATGGCTGGTTCCACACCGGTGACCTCGGCGAGTTCGACGACGACGGCTTCATCCGGATCACCGGCCGCAAGAAGGAGATCCTGGTGACGGCCGGCGGCAAAAACGTCGCCCCCGCTGTGCTGGAGGACCGGATCCGCCTGCACCCGCTGGTCAGCCAGTGCATGGTCGTCGGCGACGGCAAGCCGTTCATCGCCGCGTTGATCACGATCGACACCGAGACGATCGGCAACTGGGCGTCGAAGCACGGCAAGCCGACCGACCTCGAGACCTTGTGCACGGACAAGGACCTGATCGCGGAGATCCAGACCGCGGTCGACGACGCCAACACGGCGGTGTCCAAGGCCGAGGGCATCAAGAAGTTCACCATCCTGCCGACCGACTGGACGCAGGAGAACGGCGAGCTGTCCCTCAAGCTGTCGCTGCGCCGCCACATCGTGATGAAGAAGCACGAGGCCGACGTGGAATCCCTGTACAGCAAGTAGTTCTCAGCTGCTGAAGTCGGCTTCGGCAGTGGTGGTCGTGCCGGCGGTGCGGCCCGGGGCCTGGTGGTTGTCCCAGTACAGGTTGGTGTGGGCGATGACCAGGTCCGGCGTGGGCGCGCCCCACTCGGACAGGTCTTCCGTGGTGTGGGCGTCGGCGACGAGAGTGGCGTCGTAGCCGCGGGCGATGGCTCCGTGCAGGGTGGAGCGGATGCACTCATCGGTCTGCGCGCCCGAGACGAACAGGCGGCCGATGCCGCGCTCGGCGAGGACGGGCTCCAGGTCGGTGGCCTCGAAGGAGTCCGGGTACTGCTTGTGGACGACGGACTCGCCCTCGGCGCGGGCCAGCTCCGCGACGTACTGCCACTCGGCGGTGCCGCGCTTCAGGTTGTCGCTGCTGTGCTGGACCCAGACGACCTCGACGCCGGCCGTGCGGGCCTTGTCGACCAGCGCCGCGATGTTGGCGACCACGGACTCACGGTCGTGGGTGCCGTCCATCACGCCGTTCTGCACGTCGATGACGAGCAGCGCGGTGTTCGGTCGATCGGTCAGCGTGGTCATGGGCCCTCCCGGAGCGCTGTTCGAAGCCTGATCCCGCGATCGTAGATCCCGTCGCCGACAGTTTGTGTCTGTCCCGAAAGTTCTTCGGGAAAGTGCTCATTGGGTGAGCACTTATCCGGCGCAGGATGGTCTCATCGCGGTGGACACGCCACCGCGGAGACTCAGGGAGAACCCGATGTTCCGAGGATTCGCCACCATCAGCTTCTACGCCGACGACCTGGCCGCGGCCCGGGACTGGTACACCGAACTGCTCGGCCAGGAGATCGACTTCGCCTTCCCGGCCGCGCCGGCGCCGCCGGCATACATCGAGTTCCGGATCGGTGACGACGGCGACGAGCTGGGCTTCATCGACCGCAAGTACGCGCCGCCCGGCGCCGGCAACGCACCCGGCGGCGCGGTGATGCACTGGCACGTCGACGATCTGCAGGCGACGTTCGACAAGCTGCTGGCGATGGGCGCCCAGGAGTACCTGCCCATCACGTCGCACTCCGGCAGCGACTTCACCACGGCCTCGGTCGTCGATCCGTTCGGCAACGTGCTGGGCATCATGCACAACCCGCACTACCTGGAGATCATCGAAGCCCGCCAGGCGCGCTGAGTCGTCGCCCACGTTCCAGTAGCTGGGGAAGCCGAGGTCGCCGGAGCAACCGGACCGGGCGCCCGTGGCCACCACTGATCGGCCCACCTCGTCCGGCGGGGCGCCCGCTCAGGGCCGCGCGTCGGTGATCCTCGCCGTCCTACGCGGGGCGGCGTGGCGGGTGGGGTTGATCAGTGGTGGGCGTCGGCCGGGAGGCTGAAGGCCGCCGCGATCTGCTCCGCCGTCTGGTGCGCGGTGAGGTGGGTGTTGTCGATCCGGAGGTGGTCGTACTTCTCGATCAGGTCCTCGGCCTTCGTGCGCGGGCCGCCGGTGTTGAGGGTGTGCTTGGCGTCCATCTCCAGCAGGTTGGTCTGTGAGAACTCGAGGTCGCGCTTGCTGGCCTTGCGTTCGAGCCGGAACGGCGTGCTGTTGCGCGCGATCCGCTCGGACTGCTCGGCGTAGAGCTCGACCAGCCGGGAGCGGCCGCCGTGGGACTCGCCGATCTCGAGGTACGACGCGACCAGGTCGGCGTCGCCGGGATTGTCGAGGCCCCACACGAAGGTGAACACCAGGCCGGGCAGGTCCGAGGCCGCGGCCTCCTCGATGACGAGGCGGCGGAACTCCGAGACCAGGCGGGTGAACGGCGGCGAGCCGAACGGGAAGATCTCCAGCACCGGTTCGATGATCGCGTGGTTGTGGAACAGCTTGTAGCCGGTGAGTTCGCACAGAGCGTGCCCTACGGCCATTTTTCCGACGGCTGAGGGTCCGAAGATGATCACCAGGTCCACACCGGACATCGTGCCAGTCCGTACGCCGTTGGTACGAAGTGTTTAGGTCAGCACCTTCTCCAGCGCGGGCTCGAGGAACCGGGTGATCCGGCTGATCCGTTCGCCGTCGATCGTGAGGACGAACCGGCCCGCGTACCAAGGGTCCCGGCCCTCGACGAGGAAGTAGCAGATGAGGCCCGGCTGGTGGTTGCACCCGCTCGCGTCCAGCCGCAGCTGCGCATCACGGCGGCCGTCCGCGTTGGCGCTCGCCCGGAGGAACGCCGCGATCGCCACGGCGCCCTGGTACTCGTGCGGCGCCGGCGGCATCGCCAGCCAGGCGTCGTCGGTGAGCAGACTCGTCACCGCCTCGATGTCATCGGCAACAAACGCCGCCGCGAACCGCCGAGCGACCGCCCACTCACGCTCGCTGTCAACGGGCACGTTTCCCGCCCGCTCCCGCGCGCCGTAGACCGGCACATCGCCGGCGCGCTCGCCCGCGCCGTCACCCGGCACACCGCCTACCCGCGCCCCCGCGCCGTCACCTGGCACACCGCTCGCTCGCTCCCCCGCGACCGGCACACCGACCACCCACTGCCCCGCGCCGTCACCCGGCACACCGCCCGCTCGCTCCCCCGCGCCGTCAACCGGCGCGCGGCCCGCCCGTTCCCCCTCGCGGTCAGCAGCTCTGCGGGAGCGTGGTTGCTTCATCGCGGCGCGGGCGCGTTGCAGGGCGCCCTTGGCGGCCGTCGGGGTGGTGTCCATCTGGTCGGCGACTTCGGCGATCGTGAAGCCGAGGACATCGACCAGCACTAGCGTCGCCGTCTGGCGGGGTGGGACGCGTTGCAGTGCGGTGACGAAGGCGAGCTCGATGGTCTCCCGGCGTACGGCGTGGTCCTCGAGCCAGGTGTCGGGGTACGGCTGCAGCCAGGTGATGTCGCCGCGCCGGGTCGGCTCCGGTGGGTCGAACGGCGGGAGCGGCTCGGTCGGCGGGCGGCGCTTGCCGTCGCGGATCGCGTTCAGGCAGCGGTTGGTGGCGATCCGGTAGAGCCAGGTGCGCAGCGACGACCGGCCGGCGAATCCGTCCAGCCCGGTCCACGCCGCGAGCAGGATCTCCTGCAGTAGGTCGTCGGCGTCGGTGACCGAGCCGAGCATCCGGTAGCAGTGCAGGTGCAACTCGCGGACGTGCGGCGCGGTGAGCTCCTGGAACGCGCGCTCGTCCCCACCCTGCGCACGCTCCAGCAACGGACTCGTCATCGCCCCATCGTGTCAGTCAGCGTGGACAGTTCCGATCGTGGTCCGAGCGGTGTCTACCCATTCATCAGCCGTTCGACCGGAAGGATCCACCCGATGACCGCACTCGACATCGCCCTCGCCTACCACCGCGCCTGGACCGGCCACGATTTCGAGGCCGCGATGCAGTACGTCGCCGACGACATCGTCTGCCTCGCCCCGGCCGGACCGATCGAGGGCGCCGAGGGGTTCCGTGAGTTCATGGAGCCGTTCTCGAAGATCCTGCTCGAGGCCGCCCTCGTCGCGTCGTACGGCGACGAGTCGACCGCGCTGCTGATGTACGACACCCGCACGGTCCCGGTCGCCAGCGCGCCCGGCGCGGAACTGCTCACGGTCGAGGACGGTCGCATCACCCACCTGCGCATCATCTTCGACCGGCTCCCCTTCGCCGAAGCCCGGGCCGCCGATGCACCCTGATCGCCGCCAGGGCCAGGAACTCCTCGACGAGCTCGCCGCCGCGTACGACGACGTACCGGACGTCGATCGCTCGCTCATGTTCGGCAGCGAGGCGTTGCGGGTCGCGCCCGACAGCGGGGCGAGATCGTCCAAGGTGTTCGCGTTCGTGGGTCGCGAGGGAGAGCTGATTCTCAAGCTCCCCGCGCCCCGCGTCGCCGAACTACTGGCAGCCGGCGAGGCAGAGCCCGTACACATCGGCCGCAACCAAACCCGCGAGTGGGCCGCTGTGCCCTACCCGACCGACCCCACTCGATGGGGTGACCTCTTGGCCGAGGCGCACACCTTCGTCAGCCGCGGCGGCTGAAGGTCACCGTCTTCGCATGCGGGACGATCCCGGCGCCGTCGCCGAGCGCCCACTCGGCGACGCGGGACACGACGGCGGCCGGGATCGCCTCACCGAGCCCGGGCGTCCCCGGTACGCCGGTCGTGCCGTGCGCGTCGTGCGGCAGCACCACCCGGTACCCGCGATCGAGCGCCGTCCGGGCAGTCGCGCTCACACACATCTCCGACATCAGCCCACAGACCACCAGCGACTTCACCTCCGCCGCGGTCAGCAGCTCCTCCAGCGAGGTCTCCCGGAACGCGTCGTCGTACTCCTTGCGGATCACCGTCTCGCCGGCCACCGGCGCGAAGTGCAACTCCCACCCCGGAGTCCCCGGCGCGTCCACTTGCCCTTCCTCACCGTCGTTCTGGACGTGGACGACCAGCGCCCCCGCCTCCCGCGCCGCGTCGAGCAGCACTGCGACCTGCTCGGCCAGCGGCCGCGCGTCCGGTACGGCGTGGTCGCCCTGGACGTGCCCGACCTGGACGTCGATGATCAGCAGCCCGTCGACAGGCTTCCCGCGCTCAGACATGGGTGGATCATCGACGAGCACCGCCATCGGGTCAACCGGATTCCCCCGGCCCCGATCACCGCCCGCCCGTGAAGGTGATGCCGTTCGTGATCTGCTTCTGGGCCAGGAAGAAGATCGCCAGGCACGGCAGCGTGATCAGCACCGAGGTTGCCATCAGCAACGGGGTGTCGGTGCCGTTGACGGACTGGAAGCCGGCCAGAGCCAGCGGCAGGGTCTTCCACTGGTCGGAGTTGATGTAGATCGCCGGGCCGAGGAAGTTGTTCCAGTAGCCCATGAACAGCAGGATCGAGATCGCCACCACCGCGGGACGCGCCAGCGGCAGGTAGACGAGCAGGAACATCTTGAACCACCCGCACCCGTCGACCACTGCGGCGTCGGCCAGCTCGGCCGGCATCCGGGAGAAGAACTGCCGGAACAGGAAGATGTAGAACGGCGACCCGAAGAACGCGGGCAGGATCAGCGGGTACAACGTGTCGATCATGCCCAGGTTGTTGAACAGCATGAACTGGGGAACCATCGTCACCTCCCCCGGCAGCAGCATCGTCGCCAGGACGACGGCGAACACGACCCCGGAGAACCGCACCCGCAGCCGCGCGAACGCGAACCCGGCCAGCGCGCAGGAGAACACCGTGCCGACGATCGGGATCAGCGTGGTGAGCATCGAGTTCAGCGCGTACCGCCAGAACGGGAACGACGTGATCGCCCGGGTGTAGTTGCCCCAGAGGAACTCGCTCGGCCAGATGCTCGCGCCGGCGTTGCCGACCCCGGCGAGCGAGCGCAGCGACGTCGCGATCATCCAGAGGAACGGGTACACGAAGGCGAGCGATCCGAGCCCCAGTACGACGTACAGCACGAGCGTGAGTGGCAGGTTGCGCCGCCAGTAGGGCCGGTCCGCGCGGCGAACGGTCGCTGCCGTGTCGGTGGCGCGGCCGGTGTCGACCAGTGCGGCCATGGCTCAGCCCCTCCTCACGCGCGGACGGCGGCGCCGCCCGCCCATCTCGGTCTCGTAGTAGATCGCGAACGCGCTCCCGCGCAGCGTCACGGCGGTCAGCGCCATGATGATGACGAACAGGATCCAGGCCAGCGCCGACGCGTAGCCCATCCGGAAGTTCTGGAACGCGTTGTCGTACAGGTAGTAGACGAAGAACAGCAGCGAGTCCTTGGGGCCGCCGTTGACGATGAAGCCCTGGGTGAAGATCTGCAGGGCGCCGATGATGCCGGTCAGCACGTTGAACAAGATGATCGGGCTCAGCTGCGGCAGCGTGACGTGCCAGAACAGGCGCAGCGGTCCGGCACCGTCGAGCGCCGCGGCCTCGTACAGCGTGGTCGGCACGTCCTTCAGTCCGGCCAGGTAGATCACCATCGCGCCGCCGACCGTCCACAGACTCATCAGGATCACCGTCGGCAGCGCCCAGGATGCGTCGTTGAACCAGCCCGGCCCGGCGATCCCGACCTTGCCGAGCATGTCGTTCACCAGCCCGTACTGCGGGTTGAAGACCCAGAGGAACAGCACGATCTGGGCCACGCCGGACACCAGGCTCGGCAGGTACCAGATCGTGCGGAACAGCCGGATCCCCGGCAGGTCGACGTTCATCAGCAGGGAGACGGCGAACGCGAGCGCGGTCTGCAGCGGCACGCTGATCACGGCGTACAGCAGGGTGACCTTGATCGCCTGAGCGACGCGCGGGTCCTGGAAGGCCTCGGAGTAGTTGGCCACGCCGACGAACTCCGGCGGCGTGATCAGGTCCCACGAGGTCAGGCTGACGTAGATCGAGGACAGCATCGGGCCGACGGTGAAGATCAGGAAGCCGATCAGCCAGGGCGAGATGAAGAGCCAGAACGCGATCGTCTTGTCGGCTCGCGGCCACTTGCGCAACGCCCCGTACGCCGCAAGCCCGATCACGGCGTACAGGACGATCAGCAGGACCAGGAACGGGACCAGCGGCACCAGGACCGCGGGAACTCCCCAGGACTCCGCGAGCTGGCGGATCCATCCGATGGTCGGGTTCACGGTCTACCTCACTGCTTCAGGGCCGCGGTGCACTTGTCGTTGAGGCCGGGCAGGACCTTGGCCACGTCGTCCTTGCCGCTGCCCAGCGGCGTGTAGCTGGTGATGCCCTTGTCGGCGTCACCGGCGATCTGTCCCTCGCGCGGCACCGACGGGCTGATCTGGCCGGTCTTCATCGCGGTGGTGAAGGCCGCGAGGTTGCGCCCGGCCGGCAGCACCTTCTCCAGCGTCGGCGTCGAGGCGGCGATGATCGGTACGCCGAGCGCGGTGTTGCCCTGGATCAGCAGGTCCTGAGCCACCTGCTGCGTGCTGGCGAACTCGACGAACTTCTTGGCGGTCTCGGCCTTCTTGCCACCCGCGTTCTTCGCGATCGCCAGGCCACCGATCTCCAGCGGGAATCCCTGGCCCGGCACCGGGACGAGGGTCCAGTTCGGCTTGCTGATCTTGGCGAAGTCGGCGACCGTCCATGGCCCGAAGTCGCTGAAGGTGCCGAGCCGGCCGGCCGCGAACCACTGCGCCTGGTCCTGGCCCTCGATGTCGATCGAGTTCGGCGCGACGCGCTCCTTCTGCAGGTCGACGATGTACTGCGCGGTCGAGATGCCCTGGCTGTCGCCGAACGTGCAGGCGGTGGCGTCGGCGTTGTAGAAACCGCCGCCGGCGGCCGTCAGCCAGCCCTTGAACCACATGTTGCTGGTCCCGAACACGCGGTTCTTGCCCTCGCCGTGGGACAGCTTCGCGGCGATCGTCCTGAACCCGTCCAGGGTCAGCGGCGTGGTCGGGCTCGGCGCCGGCAGCCCGGCGGCCTTGAAGGCGTCGAGGTTGACCGCCATCACCTTCGGCTTCGCGGTGAACGGGGTGGCGTAGTACTTGCCCTCGAACTTCAGTGCCTCGGAGATGTTCGGCTGGACGAACTTGCCGGGGTCGACCTGCTGCTCGGCGAAGCTCGGCGCGAACCCGGCCAGGGTGTTGTTGCTGATCTCGATCACGGTGGACTGCGTTCCGGCCGCGATCGAGGTCTGCAGCTTCTGCTCGTAGTCGGCCTGGATCCAGTTGGTGGTGACCTTGGTGCCCGGGTTGGCCTGCTCGAAGGCGGCCGCGATCGCCTTCAGCGAGGCGGCCTCGGAGTTGGTGCCCCAGAACGAGAAGGTGATGTCGCCGTTCTCGTCGCCGCCACCGCTGTTGGCGGCCGGCTGGCTGCCGGTCGCACATCCGGCGGCGAGCAGCAGGGCGGTGAGTCCGGCTCCGAGCGGGAGCAGGCGGTTGCGAAGTTTCATGAGGGGTCCTTCGTCTCTGTGGTCACCCGGACGGTCCCGCCGGGCTGGATCGTGCTGGTGCCGGCCGATCCGACGGTCACCGTGAGCGGCCCCGGTCCGCTGTGCACGGTGACCTCTGTCGTGTGCCGTCCTTCTTGGGCGATGCGGAGGTCCCACCCGCCGACCCGGACGTGGTCGGCGGTCAGTCGGCCGATGTCGGCCGGCAGGTGGGAGTCGATGGACAGGGTGGCCGCCGCGGCGTCCGGTCGCAGCCCGAGCAGCCCCGCCACCAGGTGGTGCACGACGGTGAACGAGACCTCGGGATAGTCGTCGCGGCTGTCGATCAGGTGGCGCAGCCAGCGCCAGGCGGACTCGTCGCGGCCGTGCCGGAAGAACACCTCGGGCAGGTAGCTGAAGGCTTCGATGTTCTTCGGCGGCGACAGCTCGAGCTGCTGCTCGACGAAGTCCAGGAACAGCTCGTTGTGCGGGCCGTCGCCGGTGAGTCCGGTCATCGGCCCGATCCAGCTCGCCTCCAGACCCCAGCCGAAGTCGAGACCGTGGTCGACGGTCCGGCCGCGGGCGAACCGGCCGTGCCGCTCGTCCCACCAGGTCGCCAGGAACTCCTGCTGGATCTTGTCCGCACGCTGCCCGTACTCGTCGCCGTACCGGCGCGCGAGCGCGTTGAGGGCGGCGTACTGCAGGGCGATTCCGTCCGCGGCGACGATCAGCGGGTGCTCGGCGTCCTGCTCGTTGTACGTCGCGGAGCCGACGAAGATGTCACCGGTCCCGGGAGCTTCCGGTACGCCGTCGCCGTCGTGGTCGTGCGCCGCGACGAACTCGCCGACCGATCGCCGGTAGTACGCCGCGAGGTCGGGATCGTCGAGCCAGCGCCGGTCGCCGGTCCACTCGTACTGCTCCAGGGCGCGCCAGGTCAGGTCGAAGACGGCGGGGATCTCCCGCACGAACTCGTCGTCGCCGCGGTAGTCGAGCGCGGCGATCGCGCCGTCGAAGTGGAACGCCCAGACCGGGTACCACTTGCGGACCGCAGTGGCGGACGCGGCGAAGTGCTTCAGCATCGCGAAGTTCTCCGCGTCGAGGCCGAGTAGATGCGCACCGCCGGCCTGGTGGCAGACGTCGCGTGAGTAGAACATCTCCCGCGACGGATACCCCGCCCAGTACGACGGCAGGTTGGCCGGCGCGGCGTCCGTCATCACCCACGCCAGCGCGCGCTCACGCGCCCAGGCGAAGGCGTTCTCGACGTACGCGCTGTCCGACGTGACGGTCGGCTCCGGCATCGCGGCCACCTTTCGACGAATCCGTGTTTAGCGGTAAAATTAGCACGGATGGCGCATTCGTCAATACCTTGGGTGCAGCCTTATTTTACCGCTATAGTCAATGCCGAGAGTGAAGTCCCGACGACAGGAGTCGCCATGCCCGTCCCGCTCCAGGCCTCCTTCGAGGTGCGCTCCTCCGACGGCTCGACCACCCGGACCGCCACGGTCTCGGCCGGCTCGGTCCGCGTGCTGGACGCGCCGGCGACCGGAGTGCAACTGGTCGAGCTCGTCGCCGCGGACCTGCGGGCGGAGCCGGTGCGGATCCGGTGGACCTGGCCGGTCGAGGGCGCGGCGACGCTGTGGCAGGCGACTCAGGGGTCGCACCGCAACCTCCCGACCGACTGGGGCTCGCAGCGCGACGTCCGCTCGGTCCGGTCGGCGCCGGTCGCCGCGTTGGTGCGGACCGACGACGTGAGCCCGCTGGTCGTGTCCTTGTCGTCCGGCGTGCGGGGCTGCGACTTCGCCGTGGGGGTGAACGAGGAGACCGCCGAGCACCTGGTCGAGCTCGTGGTCGACGACGTCGAGCTGGTCGACGGGCAGCACCGGTTCACGCTCAGGATCGATCTGCGCGCGCTGCACTTCGCCGCCGGGCTGCGGGGGGTCACCGACGCGTGGACGGCCGAGCTCGGCGACCGGATCGTGCCGGTGCCGGAGGTCGCGCGCACCGCGATGTACTCGACCTGGTACTCCGACCACCAGCACGTGTCCGAGGAGTCCGTGGAGCGGCACGCGTCCACCGGCGCGCAGTACGGGTGCAGCGCGGTGATCGTCGACGACGGCTGGCAGACCGACAACACCGCGCGCGGTTACGCGTACTGCGGTGACTGGGAGCCGACCAGCAGCAGCTTCCCCGACATGGCCGAGCACGTCCGGCGGGTGCACGCGCTCGGCGTCGCCTACGTGCTGTGGATCGCGCCGCCGCTGATGGGCCGGCACTCGAAGGCCTGGGACCGGTTCGGCGACCGGGCGCTCGGATTCCTCGACGACGAGCAGACCACGGTCGCACTCGACCCGCGGTACCCGGAGGTCCGCGAGCATCTGGTCGAGTGCTGCGTCCGGCCGGTGCGCGACTGGGGTGTGGACGGGCTGAAGATCGACTTCATCGACAGCTGGGCCTGGAAGAACCCGCCGCCCGCGCCGGAGGGCGACTGCGCGACGGTCGACGAAGGCGTCGAGCTGTTCTTCGCCGCGGTCCGGGACGAACTGCAACGGTTACGGCCGGACCTGCTGATCGAGTTCCGGCAGGACTACGTGAACCCGCGGCTGTGGCAGTACGGGACGTTCCTGCGCGCGGGCGACTGCGCTCTGGACGCGGTGGAGAACCGGGTCCGCACGGTCGACGCGCGGCTGCTCGCCGGCGACCGGGCGGTGCACTCGGACATGCTGATGTGGCATCCGGAGGCGTCGCCGGAAGCCGTGGCCGAGCAGTTTATCGGGGTGCTGTTCAGTTCGGCGCAGGTGTCGGTGGAGCTCGGTTCGTTGCCGGAGGCACACGATCGCGTGGTGCAGTACTGGCTCGGGTTCCTGCGCGATCATGCGGCGACGCTGCTGCGGGGCGAGTTGGTGCCGGTGCGGCCCGACGCCCGGTACACGCAGGTCGCGGCGATCTCGGCCGAGGAGACGATCGTGGCGGTGTACTCGAATCCCGTCGTCCGGCTGAACGCGCCGGCCGGCGTACTGCTGCTGGTGAACGGCGGGAACGAGCCGACCGTGCTGCTCGACGGTGCCGGTGACGGGCCGGTCGAGGTCGTCGTGTCGGACTGCTCGGGCGTCGAGGTCGGGCGGCGTACCGCGACTCCGCCGGAAGGGTTGTGGGCGCTCGACGTACCGGTCGGTGGGGTGGCCAGGATCGAGCGAGTCGCCGGGTGACGCACGGCGCTGGTTGGATGGGCGTGACGAAGGGGGATTGATGGCGACCGAGCGGAAGAGCCGGCGGACGACCGTGGCCGACGTGGCGCGGAAGGCCGGGGTGTCGGCGATGACCGTGTCCAACGTGCTGAACGCGCCGCACCGGGTGAGCGACCAGACGGTGGCGTCGGTGCAGGCCGCGATCGACGAGCTCGGGTACACGCCGAACCACGCCGCCCGCGCGTTGTCGTCCGGCCGCAGCCAGGTGATCGGCCTGCCGCTGTACCTGGACGACGACGTGGACCCGGGGCTCGGTGGTTTCCTGCACGGCCTGCTGGGCGGGCTGGTGAAGGCCGCCGCGGTCTCCGGGTACGGCGTGCACGTGACGACGCCGACCGAGGGCAAGACCGAGATCGCGTTGTACGAGCAGCTGATCGCCGCGCGGCAGGTCGACGCGATCGTCGTCCTGGAGACGATGCCGCACGATCCACGGATCGAGTTCCTCAGCGCGAAGGGGTTTCCGTTCGTGGCGTTCGGACGCACCGGTCCCGGGCAGCGGCAGTGCTGGGTCGACGTGGACAACGTCGAGTCGATGGCGGCGATCGGGCGGTACCTGCACACGAAGGGGCGCTCGCGTGCGGCGTACCTGCGAACGATGAGTGAGCTGCCGTGGGTGCACCAGCGGGAGGAAGGGTTCCGGCGGGAGTTCTCCGCTCCGCACTCGACGGAGTCGTTCGACGACCTCGATCGCGTCGGTGCTTTCGTCACGGCCGCGATGGAGTGCGAGCACCGCCCGGACGTGTTCGTGGCCGACAACGACGCGTTCGCCGTGGTCGCGATGCGGGCGCTGCAGCGCCTGGGGGTGAAGGCCGGCGAGGAGGTCGCGGTCACCGGCTTCAACGACTTCCCGTTCGCGAGCATGCTCGACACTCCACTGACCACGGCACGGATCCCGCTGCGGGACATCGCGCACAGCCTGTTCCAGCGCGCCTTGCGGGAGATCGCCGGTGAGTCCGACCAGCCGGGGTGCCTGGTGACCGCTCCCCTGGTCGTCCGCGCCAGCGCCTGAGGCGCAGCGGGTCGTCGACGAGCTGGACCGCGCGTCGTCTCACCTGGGGAAAACCCCTGCGGGGCCCGTCGGTGCGGCTGTTAGGTTCACCGAGGCGGTGACGACGTGAGGAGTGGCGATGGTGGTCAGCACGGAAGCATTGATCGGGATCGCACTGATCGAACTGGGTCTCGTGGTGATGCCCGGGCCGAACATGATCTACCTCGTCTCGCGGTCGGTCGTCCAAGGGCGCCGCGCCGGGCTCATCTCGCTGGCGGGCGTTGGCACCGGGTTCCTGATCTACCTGCTGGCGGCGGCTGCCGGACTCGCGACGTTGTTCGCGCTGGTGCCGGAGATCTACGTCGGGCTGAAGCTCGCCGGCGCGGTCTACCTGCTCTGGCTGGCCTGGAAGGCGCTGCGCCCCGGCGGCAGCTCGGCGTTCACCCCGAACGCCCTGGAACCGGACCGCCCGCGGAAGCTCTTCGGTATGGGCCTGCTCACCTGCCTGCTGAACCCGAAGATCGCGATCCTCTACATCTCGTTGCTGCCGCAGTTCGTGGATCCGTCGCGGGGGCACGTCGGTGCCCAGAGCCTGATCCTCGGGCTCGTGCAGACCGCGGTCGGCGTCCTGGTGAACGCGATCTTCGTGATCACCGCCGGTTCGGTCGCGATCTTCTTCAGCCGCAAACCGCTGTGGGCCAAGATCCACCGCTATGTGACGGGCACCGCCCTGGCCGTGTTCGCCGTGAAGCTCGCCACCGACCGAGCCCAGCCGGTCGCGGCTCCGTAGCCCACCGACCCGGTACGGTCGCGGGATGGGGTGGACGGATGGACCGGTGCACGGCCCGGTGTCGCGGGTGGTGGTGATCGGCGTCGCCGGGGGTGGGAAGTCGACGGTGGCTCGGGGGTTGAGCGGGCGGCTCGGCGTACCGCAGGTCGAGCTGGATGCGTTGTTCTGGCAGGCCGGGTGGACGAAGCTCGGGGAGGACGAGTTCGTGGAGCGGGTCGCGGCGGCGACGGCGTCTGGTGGTTGGGTTGTCGACGGCAACTACTCGGCGCGGATCCGGGCCATCACCTGGGGAGCGGCCGATGCCGTGGTGTGGGTGGATCTGCCGCGGGTGGTCGTGATGTGGCAGCTGATCCTGCGCACCCTCCGGCGGACGGCGACCGGCGTCGAGCTGTGGAACGGGAACCGCGAGCGGCCGCTCAGGGATCAGCTCAGCGGGGATCCGTCGCGGTCGATCGTGGTGTGGGCCTGGCGGACGTACGGACCGAGCAAGCGTGAGTACGAGGCGGTGGATCAGGCCGCGTTCCCGCAGGCTCAGTTCATCCGGCTGCGGTCCCGGCGTCAGGTGCGGCGGTTTCTGAGCTGATCACCTTTCTGGCCAGAGTCAGGGTGACCAGTACGCCGAGGACGCCCGCGCAGGTGATGGTCAGGTTGGGGCGGACGAAGGTGCCGACGACCCCGGCCAGGGCGATGGTCACGCCTTGGACTGTCATCAGGCCGCTGGTTTGGACGGTGAAGAGGCGACCTCGGTACGACGGGTCGGCGGTGGCCAGGATCATCGGGTCGATGGCCTGGTTGAAGGCGTGGCCGCTTCCAGCGACGGCGAGCAGGACGGCCGCGCCTGCGACCGACGGGGTGAAGGCGAAGGCGATCGCGGGGAGTTGGGTTGCCAGGAGCAAGGGAACGAGGAGTCTGCGGCGGGTCGCGGGACTGAGGCGCGTGGCAACCACCTCGCCCAGGACGGTGCCGGCGGCGTAGCCCGTGAAGAGGGCACCGGCGGCAGACGCGGCGGCGCCGGTTTGGGCGGCGTACGCGACGGCCAAGCCGTCGGGGACGGCGGAGAAGGCGGGGGCTGCCCAGGTGAGCAGGAGCAGGTTGCGGACCTTGGGCGTCGTGAAGAGGTAGTGGAGGCCTTCGCGCGAAGCCTGCAGGGTGTTGCCGCCGGCTCCTGGTGCTGGGGTCGGCGGCGTACCGAAGCGGATCAGTACGGCGGAGAGCGCGAAGGTCAGGACGTCGAGGGCCAAGAGCCAGGTCGGACCGATCGCGGCGACCGCGATCGCGCCCAGGGCGAAGCCGGTGAGGACCGTGGTTTGGCTGATCGTGCGCAGCAGGGATCGGCCGGTCGGGAAGAGGTTAGCGGGGAGCAACTGGGTGAGGCTGGCCGAGCGGGCACCGGCGAAGATCGGGGCGATCAGGCCCGTGAGCAGCAGCAGCCCGAGCAGGGCTGCGACCGGTAGGCCGGGGATGAGCATGGCCGCGATGCACAGCGCGCTGAGGAGATCGCAGGTCACCAGGAGCGGGCGAGCTGGGTAGCGGTCTGCGATGGACGAGAAGACTGTGCCGCCGAGGGCGTACGGCAGGAACGAGCAGACCAGGACGAGCGCGGAGAGCAAAGGTGAGCCGGTGCGGTCGAAGATCAGGATGGAGAGCGCGACCTGGGCCGCGACGGTGCCGACCATGGAGACGGCGTGCGCGGTGAACACGGCGCGGAGGCCGGGGATGCGCAGGACGGACAGGTAACTGGTCGACTGCGCGGGCCTGGTCGACTGCGGGGCGCTGGCTGGCTGCGTACTCACGCTGCGAGCGTGACCCCACGACAGCATCACGGACTATAGTTTCGGAAATGACCGAAAGTTCGTGCCGATGACCGTCCTGCGGTTCAGCCGGGCCGACGCGCTGCGGTGCCGGTTCGGGATGTCGCCGCTGTGGGAGACGGTGTCGGCGGTGCGCGTGCTGAACGGGAGCAAGCACCGGCCGCTCTACTCTCCCTGGGTCGCGGCGAAGGCCGAGGCGGCAGCGCGGCTCGACCTGACCATGCTGCGGGCAGTGCAGCCGCGGAGCGGATTCACGCCGGACTTCCTCACTCCCCCGCCGAAGGCTTCGCGGGCCAAGTTCAGTACGGAGATCGCGCGGGTCCGGACCGCGCCGCTCGACGTCGTACGGGCTGAGCTCATCAGGTCGCGGGACGAACTGAACAACCCGGCGGCGCCCGCGATCGACCGGATGCTGGCCGATCCGGCCGGTACGCGGGAGCGGTTCGCCGACCAGATCGAGAGCGCCTGGACCACTCTGATCGAGCCCGACTGGCCGGCGATCAGTCGCGTGCTCGAGGACGACATCGCTCACCGCGGTGAACAGTTGACCAGCGGCGGACTCGCGAAGCTCTTCGACGACCTGCATCCCACGCTGTCCTGGAACGACCGCCTGATCGCGTCCCGCTACCGCGAGCCGGACAGCGAGCTGACCGGCGAGGGCCTGCTCCTGGTTCCCGGCGCCTTCGCCTGGCCGTACCTGGTCGCAGTAGTTGCCCCCGGCTACCAACCGACGCTGGTCTACCCGGCCCGCGGCGCGGCCCGCCTCTGGGACGACGCACCGGCCGCACCCGACCCCCTGGCCACCCTGCTCGGCCGCACGCGCGCGACCCTGCTGACGGCGCTGGACCCGCCCGCTACGACCAGTGCGCTCGCGGCGCAGTACGGGCTGGCACTGGGCACCGTGGCTGAACATCTCAAGGCCCTGTACGGCGCTGGGCTGGTGACCCGGCGTCGGACGAGCCACCAGGTGCACTACCGGCGTACGGACGTCGGGCAGGCCGTGGTCGACGCATCCGTCGGCTAAGGGCACCGACGCGTCAGAATGCTGGAGTGATCAAGGTCCCGAAGGCTGTAGCGCTCAGCAAGAAGCACATGCGCAGGTGGCCGGCATCGCTCGCGGTGCTCGTCGTACTGGCGCTGCAGGTGGCTGTGCCGGCGCAGGTGCTGTCGCTCCCCCGCTGGCTGCTGCCTGCGATGGGTGCCGCGCTGTTGGTGCCGCTGGTGTGGATGAACCCGTTCCACCTGAGCCGCGACGAGCCCTGGCTCCGGTGGGTCGAGCTGGCGCTGCTGGGCGCACTCGTGGTGTTCAACGGGATCTACCTGGCCGGGCTGATCGACTACCTGACCTCCGGCAACGCCACCGACGGCATGGTGCTGGTGAAGTCCGCGCTGCTGATCTGGGTGACGAACGTCGTGGCCTTCGCGGTCTGGTACTGGGAAGTCGACCGCGGTGGGCCGTTCGCGCGGGCGCCCGAGCACGAGCACGAGGTGGAGCGGGCGGACCTGCTGTTCCCGCAGATGACGGCCGAGATCCCGGGGTGGGAGAAATGGCTGCCCGGGTTCACCGACTACCTCTTCGTGGCGTTCACGGCGGCGACCGCGTTCAGCCCGACCGACACGATGCCGCTGTCGGCGCGAGTCAAGGCGCTGATGACAGTGCAGTCGGCGATCTCGCTGCTCACGATCGCGGTGGTCGCGGCCCGGGCGGTCAACGTGCTCTGACCACGACGACGACCAAGGCCTGGAAACACCCTCGACGCCGTGTAATGGGTGTGACAGCATGACGCCCATGACACAGGATGCTGCCCGGACCAAGTCGATCGGTCTCGGTTTCGCGCTCTTCTCGGCGATCACGTTCGGCGGGTCGGGGCCGTTCGCCAAGGCCCTGATCGGCGCCGGGATGTCGCCGCAGCAGGCCGCCTGGCTGCGGATCCTGGGCGCCGCCGCCCTGCTCGTCCCGCTGGTGCTGATCTTCCGCGGCGCGGCCGGGCTCCGGGCCGCGCGCGCGTCCTGGCCGCAGCTCGTGCTGTACGGCCTGACCGGGATCGCCGGCTGCCAGACGCTGTTCTTCATCGCCGCGAGCCGGCTGCCGGTCGGCGTGGCGATCCTGCTCGAGTTCTCCGGGCCGGTACTGGTCGTCGCGTGGCTCAAGTTCGGCCGGAAGGTCGCCGTGCCGAAGTCGGCCGCGCTCGGCGTCGGGATCGCGCTGGTCGGGCTCGCGACCGTGGTCGAGGTCTGGTCCGGCGTCCAGCTCGACCTGGTCGGCCTGCTCGCCGGGCTCGGCGCGGCCGCGTGCCAGGCGACGTACTTCATCCTGATCGACAAGCTGACCGGCGTCGCCGACCCGCTGGTGATGACGGCCGCGGGCAGCGTCGTCGGCGCGATCCTGCTGACCGCGATCGCGGCACCCTGGGGCATTCCGTGGAACGCGCTCACCGACACGATCGCGATCGGCGAGCGATCGGCGCCTGGCTGGTTGTTCGCGGCCTGGCTGATCGTGGTCAGCACCGTCGTCGCGTACCTGGCCGGCGCGGCCGCGGTCCAGCGGCTCTCGGCGGCGATCGGCGGAGCGGTCGCGTACGTCGAGGTGGTGGCCGCGACCTTGTTCGCCTGGATCCTGCTCAACGAGACGCTGAGCACCAACCAGATCATCGGTGGCGCGATCGTGCTGCTCGGCGCGTTCGTCGCGCAGTCGTCGGTCGGCAAGGTGGCGCCGGCCGAGATCCCGATCACCGATGAGGTTCCGGAGTCGGTGCGAGGATAGGCCGCATGGAGCTGACAGTTGAGGGCGGACGGATCCGGGGCGTCACGACCGGCGGCGTGACGGCGTACCTGGGCGTCCCGTACGCCGGAAGCCCGGTCGGCTACGCGGCACCGAAACCGGTCACCCCGTGGGACGGGGTGCGCGACGCGACCGAGCTGGGGCCGACCGCGCCGCAGCCGCCGTACGACCCGCCCTTCGACGTCCTGCTGACGAACCCGACGCAGGACGGCGACGAGTTCCTCAACGTCAACGTGTGGACGCCGGGCGGCGACGGGCTGCCGGTGATGGTGTGGATCCACGGCGGCGCGTTCCGCAACGGGTCCAACGCCACACCGGCGTACGACGGGAGCGCGTTCGCCCGGGACGGTGTCGTGCTGGTCGGCGTCAACTACCGGCTCGGCGTGCAGGGCTTCGGCGTACTGCCGGACGCGCCCAGCAACCGCGGACTGCTCGACCAGCTCGCGGCGCTGCGCTGGGTCCGGGACAACATCGCCGCGTTCGGCGGCGACCCCGAGCAGGTGACGATCTTCGGTCAGTCGGCCGGCGGGATGAGCGTGGCGACGCTGCTCGCTGTGCCGGCGGCGAAGGGGCTGTTCCGCCGCGCGATCGTGCAGAGCGGGTCGGCTGAGGCGACTGCACTGGACAGCGACTTGGCACTCGTCACGGCCGAGGTGGCCAAGCGGCTCGGCGTACCGGCGACTGCTGCCGGGCTGGAGTCCGTGGAGACGGCTGAGCTGATCGCCGTCCAGCAGCAGGTGTCTGCTGAGCTCCGGGCTGCGCCCGACCCGGCTCGGTGGGGTGTGACGACGGTGCAGGCGGGTGGCGGCATCATGCCGTTCTTCCCGGTGATCGACGGGCAGCTGATCGACCAGCAGCCGCTGGCTGCGATCAGAGGCGGCGCTGCGACTGGTGTCGAGGTGATGGCCGGTACGACGCGGCACGAGTTCAACCTGTTCAGTGTGCCCAGTGGAGTCGCTGCGAGCATCACTGCTGAGGCCCTGCCCGTTCTGCTCGGGCGGGCTGGGCTGGACCCGGCTCTGGCGCTGCAGTACACCGGTACGCCGGGTGAGATCTTCACGGCGATCAGCAGCGAGCGCGCCTTCACCCAGCCGACCATCCGGCTCGCTGAGGCGCAGCAGGCAGCAGGCGGTACGGCGTACGTGTACGAGTTCAGCTGGGAGTCGCCGCTGGAGGGGCTGGGCTCCTGCCACTCGCTGGAGCTGCCGTTCGTGTTCGACACTCTGTCGACGGCGACGTCTCCGCTCTTCGGGTCGGAGCCGCCGCAAGAGCTGGCCGACCGGGTGCACGCCGCCTGGGTGAGCTTCGCGAAGACCGGGAGCCCGGGCTGGTCGCCGTACGACACGACCACCCGGGCCATCCAGGTCTTCTAAAGCAGGGCGTCCACCAGCTCCCGCGGCAGGCCGTGGGTCTCGTGCAGGTACTCGAAGTCGCTCTCGTCGAGCGGCTTGCGGAAGCGGTCGTGGCTGAGGATCTTCCGGCCACGGTCGAGCAGGTTGGTGAAGCGGATCTCCTCGTCGATCATGATCCGCCGCACCAGCGTGACCAGTTCGCCCTGGTGGAAGTGGTCCAGGGTCTGCTGGAACAGCTCGATCGGCAGGTCCGACAGCGAGCGGGTCTCGTCGTCGCGCCACAGGATCGTCAGCACCCGGCGGATCAGCCGGCGCAGCACGTAGCCGCGACCGGTGTTCGACGGGTGCACGCCGTCGCCGACGATCACGATGCTGGAGCGGAGATGGTCGATGACGATCCGCTCCGACTCCTCGTCCAGTTTCCACAGCTTCGGAACGGTCTGCGTCCAGGGCTCGAACAGGCTCGTCTCGTACACCGACTGCTTGCCCTCGAGCAGCATGGTCAGCCGCTCCAGACCGAGGCCGGTGTCGATGTTGCGCTGCTCCAGTGGCTCCAGCGAGCCGTCGTCGAGGCGGCGGTAGCGCATCATCACGTGGTTCCACACCTCGACCCAGCGGTCGTCGGTGGTCGGCGTGCCCTCGGGCGAGCCTTCGCCGGTCCAGACGAAGATCTCCGAGTCCGGGCCGCACGGACCGGTCGGGCCGTTCGACCACCAGTTCTCGTCGGTGGTCAGCTCGATCGGCAGCCCGAGCGACTGCCAGGTGCGCAGCGACTCCTGGTCCAGCTCGACCTGGTCGTCGCCGCCGAACACAGTGACGTACAGCTGCCCGGGGTCGATCCCGAACCGCTCGGTGAGCAGCTCGTACCCCCAGCGCAGGGTCTGCTCGCTGCCGTAGTCGCCCATCGACCACGAGCCGAGCATCTCGAACACGGTCAGGTGGGTCGGGTCGCCCACCTCGTCCAGGTCGGTCGTGCGCAGACATCGCTGCACGCCGACCAGGCGCCGTCCCAGTGGATGTGGTTCGCCTTCCAGGTACGGCGTGAGCGGGTGCATGCCGGAAGTGGTGAAGAGCACCGGATCACCGGGGCGCGGGATCAGCGAGGATCCCGTGGTCGGGGTGTGGCCGTGCTCGGTGAAGAAGTCGACGAAGGTCTTGGTGATGGTCATTTCGGGTCCTTGGGGTGTGGACCGGAAACGATGTGCAGGCCTCGGAAACGCGAAAACCGGCGGACCGTTTCCGGTCGCCGGTTTCTGTGAGAAGAGGTCAGGCCGCGGCAGCCGGAGAGCGGGAAGCTCGTACGGCTGCGGCAAGGCGCGACATCTGATGCATGTCCCCAAGAGTACACACTTTTGGTCAGACGTCGAGCAGGCCGCGGAGCTTGGCGCCGGACCGGGCCCAGGTCCACTCGGCCTCGACCCACGCGCGGCCGGCCCGGCCGAATGCTTGCGCACGGCCCGGATCGGTCAGCAGTTCGATCAGCCGGACCGCGGTCGCGACCGGGTTGTACGGGTCGACCAGATACCCGGTCTCGCCGTGGCGGACGGTGTCCGCCGTACCGCCCGAGTCGCCGACGACCACCGGCTTCCCGGTCGCCGCCGCCTCGAGCGTGACGATGCCGAGGGCCTCCGGCTCGAGGCCGAAGCGGCGCGTCCGGGTGGGCATCGCGAAGACGTCGGCAGCGTCGACGTACGGCGGAAGGTCCTGCCAGGGAACGGCTCCGGTGAAGCGGACCGCGTCTCCGAGTGGTTTGGCGAGCGTCTCCAGGCGGTGGCGATCGGGGCCGCCGCCGACGAGCAGCAGGACAGCATCCGGTACGGCGGCCAGGACGCGGGGCCAGGCGCGGATCAGGGTGTCCTGGCCTTTGCGGGGGATCAGGCGGGAGACGCAGGCGACGACCGGGCCTCGGAGGCCGAGGCGTTCGCGGACCTCGTCTCCCCCGCAGCCGGGGAAGAATCTGGCCGTGTCGACGCCCGGCGTCAGGCGCTCGATCGTTGCCTTGGGCGACAACGCGCGGGCGATTCGCTGCTCGCACCAGGCCGAGACGGTGGTGACGGCGTCGGCGGAGTCGCCGATCCTTCGGAGCGCTTGACGGGTCGCCGGGAGGCTCGCCCACCAGGTTTCGTGACCGTGGCTGAGGGCAACGATTCGCTGGGCGCCGGCCTGGCGCAGCGCCGGGCCCATCAGACCGAGCGGCGCGGCGGCGCCGAAGAGGACGCGGTCGGCGTCGTACTCGTGCAGGAGCTGGACGGCGCGGCGGGTGACGCGAGGTGTGGGCAGGAGCATCGAGGTGCGGTCGCGGATCACCGGGAAGTCCAGCGTGCGGTCGTAGGACTTGTCGGCTGATGTGTGAGAGGTGAAGACCACCGGATCCGGCAGCTCGTCGCACAGTGCCCGGACGAAGGTCTCGATGCCGCCTTGTCTCGGCGGGAAGTCGTTGGTGACGACCAGGACCGTCATTTGACCAGTGGCGGGACGGGGTCGCCGTGCTCGGTCCCCCAGGCCCGGCCCATCGCGATGCGTTCGGGTGGGGTCGGGTGGCTGGCGAACATCCAGTAGCGCCAGGCGCTCGGTTCGAGGCCGGAGATGTTCGTCACCGACAGCGCGTGCTGCATCTCGACGAAGTCCTTCGGGTCGTTCGTCAGCCGCAGCGAGTGGTAGTCGGCGCGGGCCTCGATCTTGCGGCTGACCAGGTTCTGCACCGGGGCGGCCAGCGTCGTCCCGGACACGATCAGGGCCAGCAGCAACGCCGTACGCCGTGGGTCGGCCATCCGGGCCCCGAGCAACAACCGCAGCAGCACCACGGCGAACGCCGCGCCGAGCGTCCCGATCAGCGTCCCGTGCAGGACGTCGTCCTCGGCCGCGTGCCCGAGCTCGTGCGCGACCACGAGCCGGACCTGCGCGGGCGTCGCGTCGTTCAGCAGCGTGTCGTACACGACCAGCCGCCGCGTCGACCCGAAGCCGGACACGTACGCGTTGAGCGCGGTCGTCCGCTTCGACGCATCGGCAACTAGGACATCCTTCACCGGTACGCCGTCCTCGCGCGCGAGTTGCATGAACGCGTCGCGCTGCGCTCCGGGCGCCATCGAGGTGAAGTCGTTGAACCGCGGCTCGACCAGCACCGGGTAGGCGAACGACACCCCGAGCACCAGCACCGCGCCGGCGATCGCGGCCGGCGCCCACCACCAGGTCCGCCACTTCTTCGCCAGCGCGATCAGGCCGAGCGCGATCGCGATCAGGGCGACCGACATCAGCAGCCAGTTCACCGCGCGGTCGCGCAGCCACAGCCCCCAGCTCTCGGTCGACAGTCCGTAGTCGCGGGTGACCTGCTCGGCCAGCGCGTCGGTCGGCAGCGTGATCACCGAGGTCAGCAGCCCGAGCGCGGCGACCAGCACCGGGACGGCCAGCCACCAGCGGCGCAGCCGCAGTACGTCGTACAGGCGTTTGCCGAGCGGGCTGAATCCGATCGCGAGCGGGACGACCACCGAGAGCACCCAGGAAGTCGTTGACCACGGCAACAAAGCGTGCCGGAACCGTTGCTGGCGGTCGATCTCAGCGCTGGTGAAGTCGAGCGCGGGATCGGGCTTCGGCAGGTCGATCAGGTGCCAGGGCGTGGTGGTGACGATCACCACCACCAGGGCGGCGGCGACCAGCAGACCGGCGATCCAGGGGGCGCGCCGGTCAGACACCGGCGAGCCGCTTGATGTAGTTCTGCCAGTCGGCGACGAACTGCTGCTCGGTGGTGCCCAGCACGGTGCGGAACGCGTCGGCCAGCCCGGTCGGGCTCTTCGACGCGTGCACGGTCCGGTAGAACTTGACCAACTTGCTCTGTCCTTCCCGCTCGGCGATCAGGCGGCACGCCAGCCAGCCCGACTCGTAGGCCTGCGGGAGCTCCGTCGACGACGCGGCGAACGCCTCCGGGGCCGGCAGCCCCTTCGGGACCTTGCCCGCCCGGATCGCCTTGAACAGCTCCTTCGCCGCCGACTCGTCCTGCACGGACACGGCGGTGAAGGCGACGTAGTCAGCGAACCCTTCGGCCAGCCACAACGGTACCGGCGAGGCGGTAGCGGTCGAGGCGACGTGGGTGGTCTCGTGGGTCAGCACGATCCGCCGGCCCTGCTTGCCGAGCTCGTCGAACAGCTTCGGGTTCGCGACGATCCGGACCGGGGCGCCGACCTGCGGGGTGTCCAGCTCGGCCATCGTGACGGCCGCGATCTGGGTGTAGGTGCCCTGCTGGGCGCCGAGCACGTTCTCCATCTGGGACTGCTTGGACGGCAGGTAGATGACCGCCTTCTGCCGCCAGTTGCGGCCCCAGACCTTGCTGACCGAGTCGACCGCGCGGTCGGTGACCTCGGCGTAGTCGTCGGCGTTGGCCTGGGAGTCGAGGCTGATCACCAGGCTGTGCTCGCTCTTGGCGACGTCGATGCTGCCGAGCGCCCAGATCGGCCGGCGCTGACCGGCGACGAAGCGCTCCGAGAAGGAGGCGGCGTACGTCGTACCGTCGTCGCGGGTGACGAACGTGACCGGCAGGGTCTCGCGCGCCGGCTTCGCGTCGAAGCCGGTGAGCTGCCAGGAGACCTCGACCTGGGCGAGCCAGGACTCGGTGCCGCCGAGCTGGCGGGTGCGGTCCGGCTCGAGGGCGGCCGGGTCGTCGCTGACGTAGCGCAGCTGGAAGGTCGCGAGCGGGAGCTTGCCGAGGTTGGTGTAGATCGTGCGGGCCTGCTCGTCGAAGCTCTTGGCCTGCGGGTCGATCGCGGCGAGGAACTCGGTGCGGTTCTCGGCACGGACGGCGTCGACCATCTTCTGCAGCACGGCCTCGCCGGCAACGGCCCGTCGTACACCCTCGGAGGCTTCATCGGGGGTCGTGGAGGTCTGGCCGGGGCTGGGCGTGCCGTTCGGCCCGGCCTGGTCGGCGGGATCGTCGCCGAGCTGCTGGATGCCGGCGAACGCCGCGACACCGACCACCCCGACCGCGGCGCCGAGGGCGATCCGCTTGACGAGAGGCTTGGGCAGGGGCCAGACAACACCCTTCCAGGAACCTTCGCCTGGGGGTTTGTCACTGCTTCCGAGAAGAGCAAGTTGAGGATCTGCTGTGGCCGGCGCCGGCCGTTCAGCTGCGGTCTTGATCTCGCCTGCGGGAGCGTCGTCCCACCAGCCGCCACCTGTGACCGGAGTCTTCTCCGGGCGGCGTGCGGCGTGCTGGGCGGGGATGACCACGGTCGTCTGGTCCGACGGCGGCTTGCCCGCGGGGTCGCCACGAGGCGGAACGGCAGGCAGCGGCGTCGTGTCGCGCTGGTCCTCGTTCACCTCGGCCCCTTGCTGCTCACCTGCCCCCGTCCGGGGAGTCACTTTAGGCGTCCTCCCCGACAGGAGAACACACCGGTGGTGAAACGACGCGGCCCCGGGGGTACTTCCCCGGAGCCGCGATCACGAATCTGAACCCGCGCCTGCTCAGCCCGGGCGGACCGCGCCGCTGTACGGCATGACGTTGATGGACTCGGTCTTGACCGGCTTGCCCGGGCGGCTGGCGTGCACCATCCGGCCGTTGCCGATGTACATCCCGACGTGGCTGATCGGGCTGTAGAAGAACACCAGGTCGCCCGGCTGCAGCTGGCTCTTGCTGACCCGGCGGCCTTCGTTGATCTGCGCCTTCGAGGAGTGCGACAGCGAGACGCCGGCGCGGCTCCAGGCCGCCATCGTCAGGCCGGAGCAGTCGAACGAGCTCGGACCCTCGGCACCCCAGACGTACGGGTCGCCGAGCTGGGCCATCGCGTAGTTGACCGCGGCCGCCGCGCGGCCGCTGGCCGGAACGTTCGGCAGCTCTTTGTCGTCGTCCTCGTCGTCCATCCGGCCGCTGCGGCTGGTCCGCTGCTCGCGGGCCTCGTCGGCTTCCTTCTCGTTCTCCGCCTGGATCCGCTCCCGCTCGGCGTCGCTGAGCTTGCCGAGCACCTTCTCGGCGGCGTCCAGGTTGGTCTGGATCTGCTTCTTCAGGCCGTTCTGCTGCGCCTGCACGGCCTGCAGCGCGGCCAGCTCGGTCTGCTCGCTGGCCTGGAGGTCGGCCAGCTTGCCCTGGGCGGCCTGGAACTTGCGGAGCGCGGAGTTCTGCTGGCCGGCGTACGCCTGGGCGGTGGAGGCCTGGCTGAGGAACTGGTCGGGGTTCGTCGACAGCAGCAGCTGCGCCGTCGTCGTCATCCCGGAGGTCTGGTACCCGGCGACCGCGAGCGAGCCGATCTGCCGCTTCACCGCGTCGACCTGGGCCTGCTGCTTCTTGATCCCGGTCTGCAGCGCCTTCACCCGGTCGTTCGACGCCTTGATCTGACCACGCAGATCGTTGGCGGACTCACCGGCCTGCTCGGCCTTGTGCTGCAGTGCCGCTACCTGGGCCTTCGCCTGATCCAGCGTGGGCTTCGGGTCCGCGTCCGCGGCGCCTTGGAAGAACAGCAGCCCCGCGACGACGGCGGAGCTGGTGATGGCGGCGAGAGCGATTCCCTTGGTGCGGTTGATGCGTCCGGTGGACACAGCCCGGTCGGTCCCTTCCTCTGCTCGCGCCGTCCCCGTCGACCGCACGTTCGTGGCGCCGAACCTACTCCCAGCAGATCCGCCGCCAGCCGGTGGGTCACCCTTCGGCTGGTTGCTGCCCGGCCGGTCCGGTAGACCGACACGCTGAGGCAACGAGAGGTAACAGTAGTAACCGATTCGTGACCGGTGCAATTCGCCCCTCGGGTTTGATCCAAAATTAACGTGGGCAAACCCTTGCCCCTGCCGTACCGGTCGCGGTGCACGCGCGACCCGTACGCGGGATCAGACAGCGTCGGCGGCCGATTCTCCTTCCGTGGCAACATCCGGCTCGACACTGCCGACGGCATGGACCAGCCGCAGCGGTGGCACCAGACCGGACTGGGCCAGTACGTCGAGCGCCGCGCGCTCGTCGTCGTCGATCCGCAGCTCCGGCGCCGGTTCGGCCGTCAGGCCGAGCACCACCGTGACCACGCAGTCCCGGCAGCCCGGGCCTCTCATCACGCACGCGTCGCAGTCGATCAGCACAGCGTCCTCCAAGTGGGGAAGGGCCGGACTTGCATCCGGCTGAGAAGGACGCTAAAGAACCCCGCCGACAGTTTTCGCGCCGGCGCGGAATTCCGGTGCGTCACGGCCGCGGGGATGGTGCCGTCGGCTTCGGCGATCGCAGGATCGGGCCGTTCCTCCCGGCGGACGGCGGGATCGGCTTCAGGGACGGGCGATGCGGGCGATCAGGCTGACCGCGGACAGCGCCCGGGCGCCGAGCTGGATGATGCTCTCGGCAACCTCACGGTCCGACGAGACGACCACGATCGGCCGGCCCGCGGGCTCGGCGCGAACCAGTTGCCTGATCACCTCGTCGGCGATCACACCGGCCGGGCTGAACCGGACCCGCACGCCGCGCGGCGGGGTCAGCTGGACCGGTCCGGACAGCTCCGCGCCGTCGAACACCACCGTCACTTCCACGCGGCGCTGCGCCACCAGCGCGCCGAGCGCGGTGACCAGTCGCTGCCGCTGCGAGTGCAGCGGCGAGTTCGGCCAGACGGTCTTGGTGACGTTGTACCCGTCGACGATCAGGTGCACCTGCGGCAACGCCAGCAGCTCGTCGAACAGCGCGGGATCGTCGTCGGGCGCCGTACGCCCGACTGGTGACGCCGACGGCTCGACACCAGCGACGGTGTCGGCAGGGCGGAGCTCTCCGCCGGGCGGCAGCGCCAGCTCGCGCCGTAGCCCACCGGCAGCCTCTACGAGCGTGTCCAGCAGCAGTCTGGTCCGTGTGGACGCCATCTCCCGCTCCTGGCCCGCCGTACGACGTGCTGCGTGCTCAACGGCCTCCAGCTCGGTCACGCGGGCCCGCAGCTTGCGGACCTCCCGCTCGACCTCAGCACGGGCAGCGGCGACCCGCTCGTCGGCAGTGGTCGCCTCGATCGTCCGCTGCTCGAGCTCGCTCTGCAGACCGGTGATCCGCTGGCGCGCCTCGTTCAGCTTGCGGCGCAGGGTGACGTTCTCCGACTTCAGCTCGGTGACCTGCTCGCGCAGCCGCTCACGGACCTGGCGGGTCTCGGTCCGGGCCTGGTCGAGCTGGTCGTTGAGGCGGCTGACCACCTGGTCGTCAACGACGGGCGTGGCCGGCTGCACCTGGGCAGCCGCCGTCACCCGCTCCTCCCAGTCGTCCGGACGCAGCAGGTACGCCAGGGCGGCTGCCTCGACCGGCTCGGCGGCAGGGACCGGTACGCCCTCGGCGATCGCGTCGCCGAGCTCCGGGTGCTCCCGGCGTACCTCGAAGGCGATCAGCCGGCGGAAGTGCTCGTCGGTCGCGAGGATCGGGCCCAGCACGGACGCCGACAGCTTGGCCCGCTTGGCCGGAGCGAAGCTGGCGAACCGCCGCAGCGGGGCCGGGATGTCGGTCGCGGGCAGCTGGCCGAGGGCCTGGGCGGCGAGGGCGACGACCCGTTGCCGGACCGGTTCGGGCAAGGCGGTGGTAGCGGACCCGGCGGCGGTGCCTGCCTCAGTCACCGGTCCGCAGTCCGGCCCGGACGGAGGTCTGGCTCAGCCAGTGATGCAGACCACAGCGGCCGGGCACCGGGCCCGGAATCACGGTGATCGCTTGAATACGCATACGGGCAGCGTAGTCGGTCGGGCCGCGTGTCAGCGCAGGAATTGTCGGTGGGGGCTTCTAGCGTCGTGGCCATGAGCAGCCCCTCGCCGGATCCCGCCGCTGCCCCGGCGCCCGGACCGCTCGCGCCGATCCGTGGCGTGCAGCCGAGTTTCGACGACCTCGGGACCCCGCTGCGCGACGTGACCTTCTGCGTGGTCGACCTGGAGACCACCGGCGGCGCGCCGGGCGACTCCGGGATCACCGAGATCGGCGCGGTCAAGGTCCGGGCCGGCGAGCTGGTCGGCGAGTTCCAGACCCTGGTCAACCCGTCCGAGCCGATCCCGCCGTTCATCGCCGTACTGACCGGCATCACCGACGTGATGGTTGCCACGTCACCGCGGATCGGCTCGGCGCTGCCGGCGTTCCTGGAGTTCGCCCGCGGCTGCGTGCTGGTCGCGCACAACGCGCCGTTCGACGTCGGCTTCCTCAAGCACGACAGCCAGGTGCACGGGTACGACTGGCCCGACTTCCCGGTCGTCGACACCGCGCTGCTGGCCCGCCGGGTGCTCACGCCGGACGAGGTGCCCAACTGCAAACTCGGCACGCTGGCGAAGCTCTTCCGCGCGACGACGACGCCGAACCACCGCGCGCTGTCCGACGCGCGCGCCACGGTCGACGTACTGCACGGGCTGTTCGAGCGGGTCGGCTCGCTCGGCGTGCAGACGCTGGAGGACCTGCAGACGTTCTCGGCGCGCGTCGCGCCCGCCGTACGGAAGAAGCGGCACCTGGCCGAGTCGTTGCCGCACGCCCCTGGCGTGTACCTGTTCACCGACGACCGCGGCGAGGTCCTGTACGTCGGCAAGTCCAAGGACCTGCGGACCCGCGTCCGGTCGTACTTCACCGCCTCGGAGACGCGGACCCGGATCGGCGAGATGATCGGGATCGCGTCGGGCGTGCGCGGGATCGAGTGCGGCACGTCGCTGGAGGCCGAGGTGCGCGAGCTGCGGCTGATCGCGGAGCACAAACCGCGGTACAACCGGAGGTCGAAGTTCCCCGAGCGGCAGCACTGGCTGAAGGTCACCGTCGAACCGTTCCCCCGGTTGTCGCTGGTCAAGCAGCTGAAGGACGACGGCGCGGGGTACCTCGGGCCGTTCAGCTCGCGCAAGACCGCCGAGCGGGCGATGGCCGCGCTGCACGAGGCCTTCCCGATCCGGCAGTGCACGCCGCGGATGTCGCGTGCGCCGCGGATGTCGCCGTGCGTGCTGGCCGAGATGGGCCGCTGCGTCGCGCCGTGCGACGGCCGGATCGACATGGACGCGTACGGCGCGTTCGTGGAAGGGCTGCGGGCGGCGCTGGTGACCGACCCGAGCCCGGTGATCGAGGCGCTGACGCGGCGGATCGACGTCCTGTCCGCCGACGAGCGTTTCGAGGACGCCGCGTTGCACCGGGACCGGCTCGGGGCCTTCGTCCGCAGCAGCGCGAAGATGCAGCGGATGGCGGCCGTCACCAGCTGCCCGGAGATCTGCGCCGCCCGGCGTACCGAGGACGGCGGCTGGGAGCTCCACGTCGTCCGCCACGGCCGCCTGGCCGCCGCCGGCATCGCCGTCCGCGGCACAGACCCCCGCAAGTACCTCGACATGCTCCGCGCCTCCGCCGAAACCGTCCTCCCCGGCATCGGCCCGGTCGCCACCGCCTCTCCCGAGGAGATCGAGCTGGTCCTGCGCTGGCTCGACCAGCCCGGCATCCGCCTGGTCGAGATGAACGGCACCTGGACCTGCCCCATCAGCGGCGCCGGCCGCCACCTGCGCCGGCTCGACCCGCCCCGCTCCGAGGACCACCACCACCCGTCCGAACGCCGGCGCCGCTCGATGCGCCCACTCGGCCCGGCCCGAGTCGGCACGTGACCCGGCTGCTCCCGGCCGCTGACCAGCAGCTCCCGCCCAGCCGATAGCCGACCTCAGCCGCTCCGGCCCAGTCGGCGGCCGCATTGGTCCGAACGGTCCGCACACCCAGCGGCGTCGGCGACCGCATCCGTCCCCGCCAGCTCGCGCTTTGAGCACCACCCAGCCGCAGTTTCGTCACGAATCCGGCTGGACCGTGCACAAGGTCGCCGCGACCACCCGCGGGATCACCGAGTGCCGCCGTTCAGGACGACTGCAGCCGAATGCCACGACTGGCGCGGTACACCGCGTCAGTCATCGAACTACGCGTCAGTCAACGCGCCCGGAGACGGCGGATATCCAGCGGCGGATACGGCGACGCTGAACCGGATGCCCGACCCGGCCGCTGCGCGCCGTTGGCGGACGTGATGACGTGTGGCCGGTGATCGGCTGATCCGTCCTCGGCGCCAGGTCGGCTGTACGGCGTACGGCGGTGAACTTCGGCTGGTTGTCCACAGGTGAGGCTGTCCGGGCGGCGAGGGAGGTCGCGGCGGAACTATGCTTCAGCGCGGTAGGGGTTGCGGGGAACTACGGAGAGGACGTCATGGTCACGGCGATCGTGTTCATCAAGGCGGATGTGGCTCGGATTCCTGAGGTGGCCGAGCAGGTCGCGGCGATCGAGGGCGTCAGCGAGGTGTACTCGGTGACCGGCGGGCTGGATCTGATCGCGATGGTGCGGGTGGCTCACCACGACGACCTGGCGACCGTGATTCCGGACCATGTGAACCGGGTGCCGGGGGTGCAGAGCACGGAGACGCACATCGCGTTCCGGACGTACTCGACGCACGACCTCGAGGCCGCGTTCAGCCTGGGCCAGGAGGATGGTCTCTGAGGCTGGATCGCGTGGCCAGACTGACACCCCGCTGAAGTTACGGTGAACCCATGAGCAACCCTCCCCCCGGCTGGTATCCGGACCCCACCGGACAGCCCGACACCATCCGCTGGTGGGACGGGACGCAGTGGACCAACAAGACCGAGCGCGAGACGCCGGACGAGCCCACCTCCGAGCCGGAGGACGCCACCGAGGAGATCAGCACGGCGGGCTGGTCGAGCACGTCTGAGGGCGCTGGGAACGAGAGCGGCGGTACGGCGTGGGGCGGCGGAGCCGCGGCCGGTGCTACGGGTGGCGGCGAGACTGCTGGCGGTACTGGTTCCGGTGCAGCGTGGGGCGGCGGGGCCGCGGACGGTAGTGCGGGCGCCGGTGAGACTGCGGCCGGTACGGCGGCGTCTGGTTCCGGTGCAGCCTGGGGCGGCGGGGCCGCGGCCGATACGGCGGACGCCGGTGGGTCTCCGGCCGGTACGACGGGCTCTGGTTCCGGCGGCGGTGCTGCTTGGGGCGGTGGGGCCACGGCCGAGACGACGGACGCCGGTGGAACTGCAGCCGGTACGGCGGGCTCTGGTGCTGCGTGGGGTGGCGGGGCGACCGGTGCGGAGGAGGCCGGCGACGCCGAGGAGACGACCGGGGCTGGTGGCACCGCCGCTGGGGCCGGTGGGTGGACTCCGTCGTCTGCTGGAGCTGGGGCTTGGGGCGAGAACGGGGCGAACAACGCTGCAGCCGGCACCTGGGGTGCGGTGGGAGCTGTGGGGTCTGATGACTTGGACACGGGCGCGGCCGGGGGCTCGAGTACTGGTGGGGTCAGCGCGAGTGGTTCGGGGACTGGCGGCTGGGGTGAGGTCGGGGCTGCAGCGGCAGGCGACGGGCAGGGCGGCGTACAGGCTGGTTCTGGTGGCGGTACCAGTGCTGATGCCGCGGCGTTGAGTGCTGCGGAGAAGGCCCGCGCGACCTGGACGCAGAAGTCGGCCGGGCAGACCAACGCCGGGCACTGGACTCAGCAGGCGCCGCCTGAAGCGAGCGATCAGATCAGCGGACCAGACCCGACGACTGTCGCGGGTGACGCCGGGCCGGCGCAGGGCGAGTGGACGTTGTCCTTGGCAACAGACCCCGCGACCACGACCGACGCCGGCGACGCGGCCGGGGACGAGAAGCCTCAGCTGTGGCAGGTACCCGACGAGACGCCGACGAACGACGACTTCCCGGATCACTGGCGTACGGGTGACGAGCAGCAGGCGACACCGCAGTGGGGCCAGGCCGGTGAGCAGGGGCAGTGGGCCGACCAGCAGACCACCCAATGGCAGACCGGTGAGCAGCAGGGCGCTCCGGAGTGGCAGGGCGACCCGCAGCAGAGCACGCCCGACTGGCAGGGCAACAGCCAACAGGGCAGTCAGCAAGGCGGGCAGGGTGCGGCCGGCTGGCAGACCGAAGACCTGCAGAACGAGTGGCAGACCAACAGCCAGCAGGGTGCGACTGGGTGGCAGACGGAGGGACAGCAGAACGACCCGTGGCACGGCGTCGGCCAGACCCAGCAGGTAGGGGTCGAGCAGGGCGGCGCAACTGGATGGGGACCCCAGCAGGGCGGCCAGACGCAGTGGCAGGCCGGGCCAAGCGGCCCGACTGGCGGCGGTACCCGGCAGAAGTCGCCCGGCGGAGACAAACCAGGCGGACCGCCCAAGACGCTGCTGATCGTCGCCGGCGCGGTCGGGCTGGTACTGATCATCGTCGCCGGAGTGTTCTTCGTCGCCAACCGCGACGACAAGCAGGCCGAGCCTGAGCCGACCAGCAGCGCACCGACGACCACCCCGAGCGGCACCCCGACCACGCCGACCGCACCGACGAGCCAGCCGACGACTCCCCCGGGCAGCCAGAGCACGGTGCGGCCCGGTCAGTCCAAGGACCCGAAGCTGCACGAGGGCGGACGGATCGCCTCCGAAGCGATCTCGTTCCCGCGGCAGCGCCCACCGTGGTCGGACCGCAAGCGACTCGTTCCGCAGCTGGTCAACTCCAGCGGGCAGTACGTGCTGCTGCAGGAGAAGTTCGACGGCAAGAACAGCTGGTACGCCGACGCGTTCGTCGGTTCGCTCGGGACGTCGGTGCTGTTCAACGGCGACGTGAAGGCGACCGCCGGAGACCTGTCCGGGCAACTGCGCAGCACGCTGTACGGCGACATCCCGGTGAAGTTCGCGGACCTGCGCAACGGCGCGGTGAAGCGATCCGGCAAGAACGGCTGGTACTTCCAGCAGTCCGTCACGGCGACGAACCCGAAGATCGCCGCCCGGGCCCTGACCCTGACGGTCGCGGTGTTCGATCTGGGCGACGGCACCGCCGTCGCCTACATCAGCGACATCCCGACCAACCGGCCGGATCTGAGGACGGCCGAAGCCCAGCTCTACAAGGGAATCAACGTTGGCTGAGAACGAAACCCCACCCCGCCACAGCGCACCGTCCCCGCCGCCGAGCCCTCCACGCCGGCCGGACTTTCCCCCGGATGCGCTGGGCGACGAGTCGCGTGCGCACACACCGGACGACCGTCCTCCGGTGTCGCAGGGTGGCGCCGGATCGGATGCCCTAGGCAACCGCCCGCCGGCCTCACTGGACGGCCAGTCACAACCGCCGACGGTCCCGCACGCGGGCTCGGCCGGCGCCTCGTCCGCTCCGCCGAGCGGTGGGTCGTCGGATCCGCTGAGCGGTGGGCCGTCAGATCCGCTGGGCGATGAGTCGAGGACGCGCACCCCGCACGACCGTCCACCGGCGTCGCAGGGCGGCGCCGGATCGGATGCCCTTGGCAACCGACCACCGGCCTCACTCGACGGCCAGTCACAGCCGCCGACGGTCCCGCACGCTGGCTCGGCCGGTGCCTCGTCGGCTTCGCCGAGCAGTGGGTCGCCTGACCCGCTGATCGAGCCTCGGCGTTCCCCGACTGGTGGATCGTCAGACGCGCTGAGCGGTGGGTCGTCAGATCCCCTGAGCGCTGCGTCGTCAGACCCGCTGGGCGGCCGTCCGACCGTGTCGCAGAGCGGTGGGTCGTCAGACCCGCTGATCGAGCCTCGGCGTTCTCCGACTGGTGGATCGTCAGATGCGCTTGGCGCGTCCTCGAACTCGTTGGCTGGCGGGGGTCCGGATTCGCTGGGTGGGTCTGACCCGCTGTTCGGGCAGTCGCGGGCGCCGGCTCCTCCGCCGCCGCCTCCTCTGCGTCCACGCGCCTCTGATGGACCAGTCGGTGGCGGACAGCAGACACCCGGGCAACCGATGCAGCAACCGCGTAGGCCGATGACACAGCAGGCCCCACCCGTTGGTGGGCAACCGCCGAGCGGTGCACCGCAGCAGGCAGGTGGCCCGGCGCAGCACCCAAGCGGTTGGGCGCCGTACGCGGGTGCGCCGGTGCAGCAGTCCGGTGGTCCGGCGGAGCGGTCGAGCGCGCCTGGGCAACAGACTGGTGAGCCGGTCCGGTACGCCGGAGGTCCGGCGGAGCACGCGGGTACGCCCGTGCAGCAGTCGGACGGGCCTGGGGGACGGCAGTCGGGTGGGCCGCGTCAGGGACAGCAGCAGCCGGGTGGGCCGGTGGGTTCGCAGGCGTCGTACGGGCAACTGCCGCAGCAGGGTCGGTCGGACGCGCCTGGGCAGTACGGGCCGGGACCGGGTGGACAGGGTCCTGGGCAACCAACCGGTTGGCAGGCGCCGATTGGGCAGCGGCAGCCGAACGGCCCGCAGGGACCAAGTGCGCAAGGGCCCGGGCAACCAACCAGTCCGCAGGCGTCGGTTTGGCACGGGCAGCCGGGCGGTCCGCAGGGACTAGGTGGGCAACGGCCTGGGCAACCAACCGGTCCGCAGGCGCCGGGTGGGCAAGAGTCCGGGCAGCCAGCCGGTCCGTCGGCGCAGCGTGCCGGGCAGCCAGGCGGCCCGCAGGCACAGGGTCCTGGGCAGCCTGCCGGTTCGCAGGGGATGGGTAAGCAAAGGCCTGCTCAGGCTGGTGACTCGCAGGGACCGCGTGGGGCTGTTGGGTCGCAGGGGCCTGGGATTGCTGTGCCTTATGGGCAGCGTCCGCAGCAGGGGCAGTGGGCTGGGGCGCAAGAGCCTTGGCAGGGCGGACAGCAGGGGCCCGGGGCGTACCAGGGTCCGGCGATGCAAGGACCGCCGCAAGGTCCGCCGCAGGGACCTCCGTCTCAAGGGCACGTTCCGCAGGGGCCGCTGTCTCAAGGGCAACAGCCGCAGGGGCCTCCGTCTCGCGGGCAGCAGCCGCAGCGGTTGGGGGGTGTGGAGCAGTCGCCACTGGGCGCTGGACCGACCTCTCGCCCTCAGGTGCCGCTGGGCCCGACCGAGCAGGCACTGCCGGGCCAGGACCAGGCCCAGCACGGCTCCCAGGCCCAGCACGATTCCCAGGCCCAGCACGGCTCCCAGGCTCGGCGCGCCGCCCGTGGCGGCTGGCAGAACCAGGAGGTCGGCGGGCCGCCGGATGACGGCGGGGACGACGACTCCTACGGCGTGGTCGACCGTCCATCGGGCGGGAACATCCAGCGGGCTCGGCTCATCGGTGCGTTGTCGCTGGTCCTGGTGGCCGTGCTGACGACTGTGCTCAGCGCGTCCTGGCTGTGGTCCAATGCGCAGGCCGTCTCGCCGGTTGATGTGCCGGCGGGGACCGCGGGTGACGTGAAGACGATCAGCCCGTCGATTCGCCCCTCGCCGACGCCGACTCCTGAAGGTCGCGTCATCGGTGGGCTGTTCTACAACGGCGTGGACGACACGATGCCGATGATGTCGTCGGCGTGGACCTCGCAGGGCGACAGCACCGGTCTGAACGGCGGCGCGGCCGGCGTGATGACCGTCCACAAGGACTACGACGGCAAGGAGGACTGGATCAACTACGTCGCCTTCGGCAGTCTGGGCAAGGGCATCGTGTTCACCAACACCCCGGCCGGTCTCAAGAGCGCGACCATCAAGGCGACGGAGACAGCGCTGGTCCGCCTCTACGACCCGAACGTGAAGCTGATCGGCAAGGCCACCCACCGACCGCTGACGGTCGACGGGCACGCGGGCCACGAGTTGACGATCAAGGTCGACGTCCGCAAGCCGAAGCTGCCCGAGACGTTCTCGACCGTGATGGTCGCGGTGGTCGATCGCGGCGACGGTACGGCGGTCGTGTCGGTCGCCGACATCGCCGGCTCCACCCCGCAGTGGCTGCCGGTCTGGCGTACCAAGGTCTCCCAGATCCAGTTCAGCAACTAGCCCGGACAGCACAGCGCCCGCTCCTCACCACGAGGAGCGGGCGCCGTACAGAACAAGCGTCAGCCGCGAACTTCCCGGCAGATCGTGATCCACCGCTCCAGCACGTCCTTGGCCGCACCCGAGTCGATCGCCTCGGCGGCACGGTCCATCCCGGCCCGGATCCGCGTCTGCACCGTCCCCGGCTGAGCGTCGTACGCCGCCAGCGCCGCACCCGCGTTGAGCAGTACTACGTCCCGCACCGGCCCGGTCTCCCCGTCCAGCAGGGCCCGGACCACCTTCGCGTTGTACGGCGCGTCGCCGCCCCGCAGCGCTCCGGTCGGCACCGGCTCGATCCCCAGCTCGCGCGGATCCAGCGTCACCGGTCCCTCGACCGATCCACCGCCGACCGACCAGACCTGCGACGTGGTCATCGTGGTCAGCTCGTCCAGCCCGTCGTCGCCGTGGAAGACCAGCGCGTCGATCCCCCGCCGAGCCAGTACGCCGGCCATCAGGCCCGCGACGCGCCCGTCGCCGACCCCGACGGCCTGGGCCGACGGGTTGCCCGGGTTGGCCAGCGGGCCGAGGAAGTTGAACGTCGTCGGTACGCCGAGCTCGCGCCGCGGGACGGCCGCGTGCCGCAGCGCCGGGTGGAACGCCGGCGCGAAGCAGAACGTGATCCCGGCCCGCTCCCCCACCGCGGCGACCTGGTCCGCGGTCAGGTCGAGCGGGATCCCGAGCTCTTCCAGTACGTCGGCAGCGCCGCACGCGGACGAGGCCGCGCGGTTGCCGTGCTTGAGGATCTTCGCCCCGGCCCCGGCCGCGACGATCGCCGACATGGTGGAGATGTTCACCGTGTGTGCTTGGTCACCCCCGGTGCCGACGACGTCCAGCGTGCGGCCGGACACCTCCAGCCGGGTGGCGAAGTCGCGCATCGTGGTGACGAGTCCCTCGACCTCGACGACCGTCTCGCCCTTGGACCGCAGCGCGATCACGAACCCGGCCAGCTGGGCCGGTGTGGCCGCGCCGGACAGGATCTGCTCCATCGCCCAGCCGGTGGCGGCGCCGTCGAGGTCCTCGTGCCGCAGCAGCGGGTTGAGCACCTGCGGCCAGGTGAATGCGGCGGTCATCGCCGGATCAGGTCGTCGCGGGCAGCGACTCGACCCGCTGCCGCAGCAGCCCGGCGGTCACCTCGGCGAGCCGGACCGGGTCGATCGGGTGCGAGACCGCGGCCTCGGCGCGCGACCAGGTGGCCAGCCAGGCGTCCTGCGGACGGCCGGTGATCACCAGGACCGGCGGGCAGCGGAAGATCTCGTCCTTGAGCTGCCGGGCGATGCCCATCCCGCCGGCTGGAACGGCCTCGCCGTCCAGGATGGCCAGGTCGATGCCGCCCTTGTCCATGGTCTTGATCACGGCCGGCTCGGTCGCGCACTCGAAGTACTCGAGCTCGGGCAGGTCGGCGGCCGGCCGCTTGCCCAGGGCGAGGCGGACCGACTCCCGCGTCGTACGGTCGTCGCTGTAGACCAGCACCTTCAGCGGACGCTCTGAACTCATCGCTTCATCCCAAGCTGTGTGTGGACAGGCAGATAACACCGCGCATGCTACCGGGGTGGCCGCGCGGCTCTGCGCGCCTGTTCCTCCAACCGGTCCAGCCGCCGGTCCTCACGCTTGGCCTCACGCTGCGACTGACGCACCCACTGGACGAAGAGCACGCCGAAGAAGATCAGTCCGACGATGTCGCCGGAGCCCCAGAGCAGACCGCCCGCGATGTACTGGTCACGCAGCGGTGACGGCGGCCAGGAGCGGCCGAACGCGGTGTACCAGTCCTCGGCGATCAGCTTGTTCGCGGACATGATCGTGATCCCGAGGAAGGCGTGGAACGGCAACGTCAGGAAGGTCAGGATCAGCCGGAACGGGTAGATCACCCGGCCGGGCACCGGGTCCAGGCCGAGCAGCGGCCAGAAGAACAGGGCGCCGACGGCGATGAAGTGGACGTGCAGCAGGTCGTGCAGCAACGTCGAGCGCAGCGTCGCGTCGTACCAGCCGCTGAAGTAGAGGGCCCAGGGGCTCAGGACGAACAGCGTGAAGCCGATCATCGGGAAGCAGATCACCTTGGCGAACCGCGAGTGCAGGACGGAGAGGAGCCATCCGCGCGGCCGCTGCGGAAGGGTGCGCAGAGCAAGCGTCACCGGCGCGCCGAGCGCCATCGCGAGCGGGGTGAGCATCGACAGCACCATGTGCTGGGCCATGTGCACGCTGAGCAGGACGGTGTCGTAGGCACCGAGCACCGACTGGGTCGCGATCACCGCGCTGCCCAGACCGACGCCGACGAAGGAGAACGTCCGTCCGCGCGACCACTTGTCCCCCCGCGCGCGCAGGCGGTGGACGCCGTACAGGTAGAGGGCGCCGACGGCCACGATCACGGTCAGCAGCACCGGTTCGAAGGTCCAGGCGGTCAGCAGCCGCAGCGGCGTGATCGGCTCGATCTGATCGCCGGGTCCGGCGTGGAGGGGAAGCACGTTCCCACAGTAAGAACCAGGCTGTGTGATTTACAAAGAGAGCCGACATGCATGGGGGTGGGCGTGCTGTCAGGAACCTGGACCGACATAATGACCGCGTGGCCACTGCAACCGCACTCCCAGCGTCCCGTGAACACGGACACCACGACCGTCCCAGCATGGTCAGTGTCGGCACGATCGTCTGGCTCTCGAGCGAACTGATGTTCTTCGCCGCCCTGTTCGCGGCGTACTTCACGATCCGGTCGGTGACGACCGCCGCCGCGGCACCGGGAGCGGAGACTCTGTGGGACGCCTCCACAGCGCTCCTGAACATCCCGTTCGCGGCGGTGAACACCACGATCCTGGTGCTGTCGTCGTTCACCTGCCAGTTCGGCGTCTTCGCCGCCGAGCACGGCCGGGTCGGCCGGACCGGATCGGTGCTGAACGTCCGCTCCTGGGGCATGCGTGAGTGGTTCATCCTCACGTACCTGATGGGCGCGGTCTTCATCGCCGGCCAGGTGACCGAGTACGCCACGCTGATCCACGAGGGTGTGACGATCGCCTCGTCGCCGTACGGATCGGTCTTCTACCTGACCACCGGGTTCCACGGTCTGCACGTGACCGGCGGTCTCATCGCTTTCGTGTACGTGCTCGCACGGACGTACATGGCTCGTAAGTTCACCCACGAACAGGCCGTCTCGGCGATCGTCGTGTCGTACTACTGGCACTTCGTCGACGTGGTCTGGATCGCCCTGTTCGCGACCATCTACCTGCTCAAATGAGTGAGAAGAGACTTTCCTTGTCACCGGCGCGCTTTTTGTCTGCGCGACGACGGCACCGGTCAGCCGGCCTCGTCGTGCTCCTGTTCGGCCTCCTCGCAGTGGGTTCGGCGTACGCCGCCTTCGCCCCTGACAACGCGGTCGCCGACAACTCGGCCCAGTCCCAGCAGATCGAGGAGGGCAAGAAGCTCTTCGCGGTCGGCTGTGCCAGCTGCCACGGCCTGAACGCCGAGGGCGGCGGCAACGGCGAGGGCGACCTGGCCGGTCCGTCGCTGATCGGCGTCGGCGCGGCCGCGGTCGACTTCCAGGTCGGCACCGGCCGGATGCCGGCCATGCAGCCCGGCGCGCAGATCCCGCGCAAGACCCCGGCGTACACGCCGGAGGAGATCGAGGCCCTGGCCGCGTACGTCGCGTCGCTGGCGCCCGGCCCGGCGGTGCCGGCGTCGGAGTCCTACGACATCAGCAAGGCGACCGACGACCAGGTGACCCGCGGTGGCGAGCTGTTCCGGACCAACTGCACGGCGTGCCACAACTTCGCCGGAAGCGGCGGCGCGCTGCCGAACGGCCGCTACGCTCCGTCGCTGATGGGGGTCGACCCCGTCCACGTCTACGAGGCGATGCTCACCGGGCCTCAGCAGATGCCGGTCTTCTCCGACCAGGTGCTGCAGCCCGATGACAAGCGCGACATCATCGCCTACCTGAACGCGCTGCAGGAGCAGAAAGACCCGGGTGGCTTCGGACTCGGCCGTCTCGGCCCGGTCTCCGAGGGTCTGTGGGGCTGGCTGGTCGGGATCGGCCTGCTGGTCGGCGTAGCGGTCTGGATCGGCGCCAAGGGCGTCAGGGCCAAGGGAGCGAAGGCCGAATGAGTGACAAGAACCTTCCCGCGGTGAGCGGGGACGACGACCACGGCCATGGCGCCGTGGAGCTGGCCGAGCCGATCGCCGATCCGGGCATCGAGCCGCACGAGCACCGGATCACCGACATCGACCCGAAGGCCGCCGACCGGGTCGAGCGGCAGGTCGCGACGATGTTCACGCTGGCCGGCCTGCTCGCGCTCGGTTCCTGCGTGGGGTACTTCGCGATCCCGCGCGACGCGATCCTGGAGTTCGGCCCGCTGTCGGGCAACGCGAACAACATGACGCTGGGCCTGTGCCTGGGTCTGGCGCTGTTCCTGATCGGCGCCGGCGCCATCCAGTGGGCCAAGAAGCTGATGGTCGACACCGAGATCGTCGAGCTGCGGCACGACGCGAGCGCCAGCCCCGAGCAGCGCGCGGACATCATCGAGGGCTTCCAGGCCGGTGCCGCCGAGTCCGGCTTCGGCCGCCGTACGCTGATCCGCCGCTCGCTGATCGGCGCGATGGCGCTGCTCGGCCTGCCGGCCGTCGTCCTGCTGCGCGACCTCGGCCCCTCGCCGGGCCGCAAGCTGTACGACACGATCTGGGCCCAGGGCATCCGGGTCGTCAACGACGTCACGCTGCGCCCGATCAAGCCGTCCGACCTGGTGGTCGGTCAGCTGGTCAACGCGGCGCCCGCGAACCTCGCTCCGCTCCAGGAGGAGAGCGCCGTCGAGTACCAGAACGCCAAGGCCAAGGCGGCGGTGATCGTGGTGCGGATCGCACCGAGCGAGATCCGTCCCCCGGCCGGCCGCGAGAACTGGGGTATCGACGGCATCCTGTGCTACTCGAAGATCTGCACCCACGTCGGGTGCCCGATCTCGCTGTACGAGCAGACCACCCACCACGTGCTCTGCCCGTGCCACCAGTCGACGTTCGACCTGGCCGACGGAGCGAAGGTCATCTTCGGGCCTGCTGCCCGTCCGCTCCCGCAGCTACCATTGGCCGTGGACGCGGAGGGCTACCTGGTCGCGCAGAGCGGCTTCACCGAACCGGTCGGCCCGAGCTTCTGGGAACGAGGGTGACAACAGTGGCCACGAAAGAACTTCCCCCGCCGGTTGCCTGGGTCGATGACCGGATCGGCATCGCCAAGCTCGGCAAGAAGAACCTGCGCAAGGTCTTCCCCGACCACTGGTCGTTCATGCTCGGTGAGATCGCCCTCTACAGCTTCATCATCCTGCTGCTGACCGGCGTCTTCCTCACCTTCTGGTTCAAGCCGTCGATGGCCGAGGTCGAGTACCAGGGCTCGTACAGCCTGCTCAAGGGCCTGCACATGTCCGAGGCCTACGCCTCGACCCTCGACATCTCGTTCGACATCCGCGGCGGCCTGCTGATGCGGCAGATCCACCACTGGGCGGCCGTGCTGTTCGTCGCCTCGATGATGGTCCACCTGCTGCGCATCTTCTTCACCGGCGCGTTCCGCAAGCCGCGCGAGCTGAACTGGGTGATCGGCTTCGGGATGCTGTTCCTCGGCATCATCGAGGGCTTCATCGGCTACGGCCTCCCCGACGACCTGCTGTCCGGTACGGGGTTGCGCATCACGCAGGGCATGATCCAGGCCTCGCCGGTGATCGGGACCTGGCTGAGCTTCTTCATCTTCGGTGGCGAGTTCCCCGGCGACGACTTCGTCTCCCGGTTCTTCACCGTGCACGTCCTGCTCATCCCCGGCCTGATCCTGGCGCTGGTCACGGCGCACCTGATGCTGGTCGTGTACCACAAGCACACCCAGTACCCCGGTCCCGGCCGGACCGAGAAGAACGTCGTCGGCTACCCGCTGATGCCGGTCTACATGGCCAAGGCCGGCGGCTTCTTCTTCGTCGTGTTCGGCATCACCGCCCTGATGGGCGCGCTGCTGCAGATCAACCCGGTCTGGCTGTACGGGCCGTACAACCCGGCCGAGGTGACGGCAGGCTCACAACCCGACTGGTACATGGGCTGGCTGGAAGGCTCGGTCCGCATCATGCCCGGCTTCGAGTCCCATTTCTGGGGCGTGACGCTGAGCTGGAACCTGCTGATACCGGCGCTGATCATCCCGCCGGCGTTCGTCACCCTGGTGGCCCTCTACCCGTTCATCGAGCAGTGGATCACCGGCGACAAGCGGGAGCACCACCTGCTCGACCGGCCGCGCAACCAGCCGACCCGGACCGGGATCGGCGCCGCGTTCATCACCTTCTACGGCCTGCTGTGGATCGGTGGTGGAAACGACCTGGTCGCCACGCACTTCGGGATCTCGCTGAACTCGGTCACCTGGTTCCTGCGGTTCGCGGTGTTCCTCGGCCCGGTGTTCGCCTTCTGGGCGACCCGCCGGATCGCGATCTCGCTGCAGCGCGCCGACAACGACCGGCTGCTGCATGGCCTGGAGACCGGCGTCATCATGCGGTCGCCCGACGGCGAGTACACCGAGAAGCACGCCCCGATCTCGAACTACGAGGCCTACTCCCTGACCGCCCGCGACCGGACGCTGCCCCTCGAGGTCGGCCCCGAGACGGACGAGAACGGCGTAGCGGCTCCGCACCGCGGCCTGACCAGGGTCCGCGCGGCGCTGTCCCGCTTCTACTTCGCCGACGCGGTGCAGAAGCCGACCGCTACGGAGATCGAAGAGGCTCACGCCCACGGCCACGGTCACGACGACCACGAGGAGCTCGGTCACAGCGACGAGGTCCCCGGGCTCACCGGCACCGTCGAGGTCGACGACGAGACGGCCCGCGGGCAGATCACCAAGCACTGACCCGCACGACGTGAAGGCCCCGGCTCGATTGAGCCGGGGCCTTTGCTGTCGGGCGTCTGCCCGGGAGGTCGCCAGGGATTTGCTCGCTTCGGCAGCTCCCCGTCGGTCAGTGGAGCAGGACGATCTTGCCGCGGGCGTGGCGGGAGTCGCTGAGTTCGTGGGCCGCCGCTGCCTCCGTGAGCTTGAACGCCGCCGCCACCGGGATCCGAAGCCGGCCGTCGTTCGCGAGCTCGACTGCCGCACTGAGCCCATGCATGGCGAGCTTGTCCGCGGCACCGACGACCTCACCGGTCTCGTCAGCCGGCGCGCTGTGCGACATGTGGACGCCGTACCGCGCCGCCTCGAAGTCGGCGATCGTCACCACGCGCGACGGATCTCCCGCGATGGCGACCAACTGCTCCAGAGCTCCCCCGGCGCAGTCGAACACCGCGTCGACCCCGCCCGGCGCCAGCTCCCTGACGCGCTCCTCCAACCCAGGCCCGTACGTCGTGGGCTCGGCGCCCAGAGACTCCAGGAAGCCGTGGTTGCGCTCACTCGCCGTACCGATGACTCGTGCACCGCGGGCGGCAGCCATCTGGACAGCAACGGTCCCCACGCCCCCAGCCGCACCCTGGATCAGCACGGTGTCGCCTGAACGGACCCTCAGGCGGTCCAGGACGCGCGTAGCGGTCTCCACGCTCCCAGCGGCCCCTCCGGCCTCTTCCCAGCTCCAAACGGCCGGTTTTGGCGCCCAAGCAGCCAGTACGACGAAGTCGGCGTTCGCCGCCCGGTCCGTCATGGTGGTGAACCCGAAGACCTCGTCCCCGACACTCACCCCAGCCACGCCCTCGCCGACCTCGTCGACCACACCGGCGGCGTCGAAGCCGGCCCGGTACGGGAACTCCACCGGCACGAACTCACGGAATCTCCCCGCCCGGATCGCCACCTCCCCCGCGGACACCCCCGAGGCGCGCGTGGCGATCCGAATCTGTCCCGGCGCCGGCCGCGGCGCCTCCACCTCCCCCACACGCAGAACACTCGGCGGTCCGTACTCGCTGAACTCCAGAACTCTCATGTCCGCGAACGTAACGGAACACCCCGTCCGGTTAGCTAAAGTGAGAGAGGTGACAACAGAAGTGGGAACGCGCCTCAGGTCGGACGCCCGGGACAACCGGGAGCGGATCCTCGCCGTCGCCCGCCTGGCCTTCGCCGCTGAAGGCCTGGAGGTGCCGATCCGGGAGATCGCCCGGCGGGCGGAAGTCGGCGTCGCGACGCTCTACCGGCACTTTCCGACCAAGGAGGCCCTGCACGTCGAGGCGTTCGCCGAGCAGATGGACTTCTGCTCGACCATCGCACAGGACGCCCTGGACGCCGCCGACCCCTGGGTGGGCTTCAGCCGGCTGATCGAGCGGATGATGGAGCAGCACGCCCTCGACCGCGGCTTCGCCCGGGCCTTCACCTCGAGCCTGCCGCCCGCGGCCGGCTTCGCCGCCGAGCGCGACCGCACCCTCCGCTCGCTCCTGGAGCTGATCCGCCGCGCCAAGGAGGCCGGCGCCCTCCGCGACGACTTCGTCCTCGAGGACCTCTCGCTTGCCCTGATGGCCAACGAAGGCATCCGCGCCGCCACCCCCGACCTCAGGGTCGCAGCCTCCCGCCGCTTCGCCGCCCTGATGCTCCAGTCCTTCCAGGCCGACCCCGTACGCCGCGAGCTCCCGCCCGCCGTACGGCTGCCCGTCTCCAGGGCCTAGCAACGCGAACCGCCCCACGCAGAGGCTGCGTGGGGCGGTTCGGCGTGCGGGAGGTCAGGCGAGCGCGGAGCCGGCCTTGTACTTGGCCCAGGAGTCGTTCCAGTCGGTCCAGCCGTTCCCTGTGGTCATCGGCCGGTTGGTGCCGGTGACGACGACGGGGTCGCCGCGCAGCGTCTGGGCGAAGTACCAGGCGCCGTCCTTCAGGCTCATGCCGACGCAACCGTGGCTGACGTTCTCGGTGCCCTGGCTGCCGCTTGACCACGGGGCGCCGTGGATGAACTCGCCCGAGCTGGTGACGCGCTGCGCGTACTGCACGTCGTGGATGTCGTAGTACTCCGGGTCGCCGGGCTGGATGCCGACGGTGCGGGCGTCCATCCGCTTGGTGCGGTACTTCTCCATGATCACCTTCACGCCGCTGCGGGTGGTGAAGCCGTCCTTGCCGGCGGTGATCGGGATGGTCCGGGCCAGCTTGCCGTTGATCGTGACGGCCATCGTGTGCTTCTTGACGTCGACCTTGGTGACGACCGACTTGCCGATCGCGAAGTCGATCTGCCGGCTGGCCGAGCCCCAGACGCCGCCGCCGGCGTTCACGCCCTGGGTGGCGATGTTCACGGTGATCTTGGTGCCGGCCGGCCAGTAGTTCTTCGGCCGGTAGTTGACCTGCTTGCTGTTCATCCAGTGCCAGGTGCCCTCGACCGGGACCGAGGTCTTCAGCGACAGCCGCTTCTCGACCGCGGCGCGGTCCTTGACCGGGTTGTTCCAGTAGATCTGGATCGGCATCGCGACGCCGACGGTCTCGCCGTCCAGCGGTGCCACCGAGGCCTTCAGCTTCAGGCCCGCGGCCAGGGTCTTGAACGTCGAGCTGATCTGCACGGTCTTGCCGTCGCTGCCCTGAGCGGACCCGGCCACCGTGTACGTCGCGCTCGGCTTGAGCTGCGGCAGCGACGTCCACTCCGACTTGGCGTCGTTGAACGAGCCGCTGACCTTGCCGCCGTCCTTGTCACTGACGGTGATGTTGTCCAGCGTGCCGGAGCTGGTGACGACCTTGACCGGCTGGTCCGGACGGACCGCCGCGGCGTTCTTGGCCGGCGTGACGGTCACGTTCGCCGCGGCCGGGTCGGCCGACGGGGTCTGGCTCTGGTCGCCACCTGGTGTCGTCGAGGCGCCGGGAGTGGAGCTCGACTGAGGGCCTCCTCCTGCGGCTGGACTCCCGCCGTCGGTGTCACTACACGCCGCCGCGACCACCAGCATCGCGCAGATCCCCGCCACGGCCAGGCCGCGCTTGCGCACCGAACTACCCAACACCCTGAGCTCCCCTGAGATTCGTCGCACCGCCCCGGCAAGCGTAGCTCGCCCCACGGCTCTTCCAGACGCACCGGATCGCCACCAGCGCGGCGGGCCGATCACGGCCCGCAGTACTGATGACGATCGGTACTGCGATTTGGTTCGGTTTTCACCGGCCGCGAGAGCCGATGTCACGCACGGTCAGTGTGCGTGGTCCCCGCGGTAGTACTCGAAGATGAAGCCGGACAGCGCGACGATGCCCAGCCCGGTGCCGATGATGAACAGCCACCAGCCGAAGACCAGTCCGAGCACGATGATCGACAGCGTCGCGGCGCACCACAGCGGCCACCACGAGTACGGCGGGAAGAAGCCCAGCTCGCCGGCTCCCTCCGCGATCTCGGCTTCCTTGCGGTCCTCCGGACGGGCGTCCATCCGGCGGGAGGTGACGCCCAGGTAGAACGTCACCAGCAGCGCCAGGAAGAACGTCATCACCAGCGCGGTGGTCCCGGTCGGGTCCTCCGACATCACCCAGTAGATCGGGGCGACGATCAGGACGAACAGCGTCAGGATGCCGAAGACCCAGGCCTCGACCTTCATGCCTTACCCTCTCCGTCCCCGGTCGTGCCGGTGCCCGCGTTCAAGTTGCGCTCGAGGTTCTCGACCCGGCCCTGGTCCTCACCGGCGTCCAGAAGGTTGTCCCGGGGCGCGCCGCTGTCGCCGTACTCCATCAGGGCGATGTCCGGGTGGTGCAGGTCGAAGGCCGGCGACTCGGAGCGGATCCGCGGCAGGCTGACGAAGTTGTGCCGCGGCGGAGGCGAGCTGGTCGCCCACTCCAGCGAACGGCCCCAGCCCCACGGGTCGTCGACACCGACCAGCGGCGCTTTGCGCGACTTGTAGACGTTGTAGAAGAACGGCAGCATCGACAGGCCGAGGACGAAGGCACCGATGCTGGAGACCTCGTTCAGCGTGGTGAAGCCCTCGTTCGCGCCGTACGACGCGTAGCGCCGCGGCATGCCCTCGACACCCAGCCAGTGCTGCACCAGGAACGTGGTGTGGAAGCCGATGAACAGCAGCCAGAAGTGCAGCTTGCCCAGCTTCTCGTCGAGCATCCGGCCGGTCATCTTCGGCCACCAGAAGTAGAAGCCCGCGAACATCGCGAACACCACCGTGCCGAACACCACGTAGTGGAAGTGCGCCACCACGAAGTAGGAGTCCGACAGCTGGTAGTCCAGCGCCGGCGAGGCCAGGATGACGCCCGTCAGGCCACCGAACAGGAAGGTGGTGAGGAAGCCGATCGACCACAGCATCGGGGTGTCGAAGGACAGAGATCCGCCCCACATCGTCCCGATCCAGTTGAAGAACTTCACCCCGGTCGGGACCGCGATCAGGAACGTCATGAACGAGAAGAACGGCAGGTTCACCGCTCCGGTGACGTACATGTGGTGCGCCCAGACCGCCACCGACAGCACGGCGATCCACAGCGTCGCCGCGACCAGGCCGATGTAGCCGAAGACGGGCTTGCGGCTGAAGACCGGCAGGATCTCGGTGATGATGCCGAAGAACGGCAGGGCGATGATGTAGACCTCGGGATGCCCGAAGAACCAGAACAGGTGCTGCCACAGGAGTGGACCACCGTTCGCGGCGTCGAAGACGTGAGCCCCCAGGGCTCGATCCGCCTCCAGCATCAGCAGCGCGCCGGCCAGGATCGGGAACGCGATCAGCACGAGGATCGAGGTGACCAGGATGTTCCAGGTGAAGATCGGCATCCGGAACATCGTCATCCCCGGAGCGCGCATGGTGATGATCGTCGTGACGAAGTTGACCGCACCGAGGATCGTGCCCAGACCGGCCAGGTACAGACCCATGATCCACAGGTCACCACCGACGCCCGGCGAACGGACCGCGTTCGACAGCGGGGCGTAGGCGAACCAGCCGAAGTCCGCCGCGCCGCCCGGGGTGAAGAAGCCGCTGACCGTGATCGTGCCGCCGAACAGGAACAGCCAGTAGCTGAACATGTTCAGCCGCGGGAACGCCACGTCGGGCGCGCCGATCTGGACCGGCATGATCACGTTCGCGAACCCGACGAACAGCGGCGTCGCGAACAGCAGCAGCATGATCGTGCCGTGCATCGTGAACAGCTGGTTGTAGACCTCTTCGTTCACGATCTGCAGACCCGGCTTGGCCAGCTCGGCGCGGATCAGCAGCGCCATCACGCCGCCGATCAGGAAGAAGACGAACGAGGTGATCAGGTACAGGTGGCCGATCAGCTTGTGGTCGGTGGTGGTCAGCCACTTGACCGCGATCTGGCCTTTGCTGCGCCGCCTCGGCAGCGCGCTCGCGGCCCCTACGGCGCCGCTGCGCTCAGCGAAGTCGGTCACTTCTCACCCTCCTGCTCCCCGTGGCCGGGAATGGTGGTTGCGTCCTGGCCACCGGTGGCGGCGCCGGTCTGGCCCTTGGCCGCCAGCTCCCGCAGGTGTGCCTGGTACTCGTCGGCACTGACCACGCGGACGGTGAAGATCATCCGGCTGTGGTAGAGCCCGCAGAGCTCGGCGCACTTGCCGGCGAAGGTGCCGGTCTTGGTCGGCGTCAGCTCGAACTTCCCGGTCCGGCCGGGAATGACGTCCAGCTTGAAGTAGAAGGCCGGCACCCAGAAGGAGTGGATCACGTCGGGCGAGGTCAGCTCGAACTCGACCGACTCGTTCACCGGGAGCACCAGCTCGGCCGGCTGGTCGAGCGTGCCGGTCTCCCAGACGCCCTGCTGACCGTCGACGGTGTCCTTGTAGTTGAAGGTCCACTGCCACTGCTGGCCGACCACGTTGATCTGGTGCACCGAGGCACCGGAGTTCTTCGTGATCACGTTGCCGTGCTCGACGGTGTAGAAGAACAGCACACCGATGATCGCGAACGGCGCGAGCGTGTACAGCACCTCGAGCGGCAGGTTGTAGCGCGTCTGCCGCGGCGCGTCCTCGCTACGCCGGCGGTACCGGACCACGGCGAACAGGATCAGGCCCCAGACCGCCACACCGATCACCAGGGCGGCGATCCAGGCGCCGATCCACAGGCTTCTGACTGCCTCGGTCCGGTCCGAAGCACCCTCCGGCAGTCCAAGTCGTTTCCACTGCGCGTTGGTCTCCGACGAGCAGCCGGTCAGCACCAACGTGCCGACCACTACCGCTGCCGGGACCAGCAGGCGTCGCTTCGCCGGACGTGACGCGGCGCGGGTCTGCTGACCCGCCGCTCGCGCGACCACTCCGGACGTGCCGTTCGAACCCACGGGGCGCCTTTCCCTTCCCAGGTGAGACTGACGACAGAACACTACTGGACCGCCTCCCGCGTTCTGCGCATAGGTAGGGCTTAGCGTTTCCCGTGTGAGCAACCGTGCATATCTGGACGCCGCAAGTGCCGAGGTACTGCACCCTGCCGCGCGGGAGGTGTTGCTGCAGGCACTCGATTCCGGGTGGGCCGATCCGGCCCGGTTGCACCACGAGGGAAGGACCGCCCGGCTGCTGCTGGACAACGCCCGCGCGGTGCTCGCGGAAGGCGTCGGCGTACAGCCCGACGAGCTGTACCTGACCACCTCCGGGACGGCCGCGATCCATGCCGGACTGCCCGCGGTCGCGGCTGCTCGGCGACGGATCGGTACGACGGTGGTGCACTCCGCGGTCGAGCACTCGGCGGTCCTGCACGCCGCGGCAGCGGCCGGTACGGCGTACGAGGTGGGCGTGGATCAGCTCGGACGGGTCGACGCGGATGAATTCGCCTCGCAGGTCAGGCGGCCTGGCGTCGCGCTGGCCGCACTGCAGACCGCGAATCACGAGGTGGGGACGCGGCAGCCGGTGGCTGAGCTCGGCGAGGTGGCGGCTGCGGCGGGCGTGCCGCTGTTCGTGGACGCGGCGGCGACGGTGGGTCATGAGGCGATCCCTGGTGGGTGGTCGGTGCTCACCGCGAGTGCTCACAAGTGGGGCGGGCCGGCAGGGGTCGGGCTACTCGCCGTACGGAAGGGCACGCGGTTCGCACCGGCCTGGCCGGTGGACGAACGCGAGGACGGCCTCTCCCCTGGGCACCCGAACGTCCCCGCCGCGCTGGCTGCCGCTGCTGGTCTCCAGGCTCGTCTCCTGGAAGCCGATGCCTTGGACAAGCAGCACCGGGCCTGGATCGCCGAGCTGAGGACCCGGGTGGCCGCTGACCTCACCGATGTGGAGGTAGTGGGCGACCCGGACGACCGGCTCCCCCACGTGCTGACCTTCTCCTGCCTGTACGTCGACGGCGAGGCCCTGGTCACCGCACTGGACGCCGAGGGCTTCTCCGTCTCCAGCGGCTCAGCCTGTACGGCGAGCACGCTGCGCCCGTCGCACGTCCTGGCCGCGATGGGTGTGCTCACCCACGGCAACGTCCGGGTCTCACTCGGCCGCAGCAGCACGTACGACGACGTGGACCGCTTCGCGCGGGTTCTGCCCGGGCTGGTCCAGCGGATCCGTACTGAGGTGGGCATGTGACGACCCTCGACTGCCGCGGGATGCTCTGCCCGCTCCCGGTGATCAAGCTCGCGCAGGCGTTCCCGGCGCTGGCGGTCGGCGACAGCATCGCCGTACTGGCCGACGACCCCGCCGCCGCGACCGACATCCCCGCCTGGTGCCGGATGCGCGAGCAGGAGCTGGTCTCCGCCGAAGACGGGCGGTACGTCGTACGGAAGCTCAGCTAAAACGGTTGGCGCCGAGTAACCGCTACGGCCCAAGCTGACCGGCATGACCGACTTCTCGACCAAGCCGATCCTGACCGGCGAGCTGGTTGTCCTGCGGGTGCTGGACGAGCAGGACTTCCCGGCGATGAAGGCCGCGATGGACGATCCCGAGGTGGCCCGGCTGACCGGCAGCCACGAGAAGATCAGCGACGAGAGAGCGCTGGAGTGGATCCGGACCCGCAAGAACCAGCCCGACCGGCTCGACCTGGCGATTGTTGACAAAGCCACCGGCGAGACCGTCGGCGAGGCGGTCCTGAACGACTACGACCCGGACAACCAGGCCTGCAACTTCCGGATCCTGATCGGCCCGACCGGCCGCGGCCGCGGCCTGGGCACCGAGGCGACCCGGCTGATTGTCGACTACGGCATCGAGGTACTCGGCCTGCACCGGATCAGCCTGGGCGTGTACGCGTTCAACCCGCGGGCGCAGCGGGCGTACGAGAAAGCGGGCTTCGTGGTCGAGGGGCGTTTGCGCGACGACCTGTTCTGGGAGGGCGAGTGGGTCGACTCGATCGTCATGTCGGTCCTCGCGACGGAATGGCCGGCAGGTAGCCGGTGACCTTGGCGCGACAGCCGACCGTGCCGCTTCCATCGGCGCGGAGCCTGCGGACGTAGAGCCGCTCGATGTACAAGAACAGCGCCAGGTCACCACAGCGGATCAGCCGGTCCGCGCGGCGAGCAGTCGACCGCTCCCCCTCTCACCGCTGACGAGCCCTCAGGCTCGAGCTGCACGACGCACAGGTCAGGTCGACTCGACGGCAGCCGCTCCACCACCAGCAGGCGGAGTGACCACTGGGCATGGCAGTGGCCGGTGAACTCGGCCGGTCGCCAGTGGGCATGGCAGCGGCCGGTGAACTCGGCCGGTCGCCAGTGGGCATGGCAGTGGCCGGTGAACTCGGCCGGTCGCCGCTCAGCGCAGCGGCGTGGCCGGTGGGCTCAAGGTGGGCCCGGTAGGTTCGGGGGCGTGACCGAACGTTTCGCCGTACTGACCGGTGCCGGGATCTCGACCGCGTCGGGCATCCCGGACTTCCGCGGTCCGCAAGGATTGTGGACAAAAGACCCGGCCGCGCAGGCGATGTTCGACATCGACGAGTACGTCGCGTCGCCGAAGGTCCGGGCCGCCGCCTGGAAGCACCGCCTCTCCGCCCCCGCCTGGACAGCCGAGCCGAACGCCGGCCACCGCGCCCTCGCCGAACTGGAGCGCCAGGGCCGCCTGACCGCGCTGATCACCCAGAACATCGACGGCCTGCACCAGAAGGCCGGCTCGGTGAATGTGCTCGAGCTGCACGGCACGGTCTGGTTCGTCGATTGTCTGCAATGCGCCCGCAGGATCCCCATGGCCGACCTGCTCCCCCGCCTCGACGCCGGCGAGGAGGACCCGGCCTGCGAGATCTGCGGCGGCATCCTCAAGTCCGCCACGGTCTCCTTCGGCCAGTCCCTCGACCAGAAGATCCTCGACGCGGCCGTCGCCGCCACCGAGGCCTGCGACACCTTCCTCGCGATCGGCACCTCACTGCAGGTCTACCCCGCGGCCGGCCTGTGCGCCGTCGCCCTGAAAGCGGGCAAGCGCTTGATCATCATGAACGCCGAGCCCACCCCGTACGACGAGGAGGCCGACGAACTCCTCCACACCCCCATCGAGACGACCCTGCCGAACCTCGTCCAACGCTGACCGCCGCCCGACGTCTCCAACTGACCATGCCCGGCCCGATCGAGATCGCGCTCCCCAGCCTCGTCACCGCCTGAGTCGCTCGGCGACACCATCGCCTCGACCCCGACAGATCCGCAGCACCCCTCCGACAAATCGGCAGGATGACATCCGACAAATCGGCAACAGCCTCCTCGACGAATCGGCAGTACGATATGTCGATGAGCCTGATCGACCGCGCAGCGACGACCGTCGTGAGAGCCGCCCTGACCGATACTCCGGTCGTCGTGCTGAACGGACCGCGTCAGGTCGGGAAGACCACTCTCACCCAGGGCCTGGGTTACCTCGGATCGCACGACTTCGCCACTCTCGACGAGGAAGCAAGTCGGCAAGCGGCCCGCGACGACGCCCGCAACTTCGTCAGTAGGCCGGTCGACACCTTCGTGATCGACGAGGCACAGCTCGAACCACAGCTGTTTCGTGCAATCAAGGCTTCCATCGATCGGGACCGGCGGCCCGGGCGCTTCCTGCTGACCGGGTCGTCCCGGCTGCTGTCGGCGCCGGACATGGCTGCTTCGCTGGTCGGACGAGTGGAGACGATCGACCTGTGGCCCTTCTCCCAGGGCGAGCTCGACGGCCTGACCGACACCTTCGTCGATCGGGTCTTCGACGAACCGGCGGCTCTGATCCGCACCGGTGACCTGTCACGGCAGGAGATCGTCGAGCGCATCGTCTGCGGCGGTTACCCCGAGGTCGTCAGCCGACGGCCGGGCAGACGCCCTGCCTGGTTCGACAGCTACCTGACCACCGTCACCCAGTCGGTGATCCGTGACCTGTCCGCCATCGAACGGCTGGCCGAGATCCCCCGCCTTCTGCGGCTTTGCGCTGCGCGGACAGGTCAGGAGCTGAACGTCAGCGCCATCGCGAGCGAGCTCGGCTTCCCCAGCCGCACCGTGGACGGCTATCTCGAACTGCTGGTCCAAGCCTTCCTGATCGAACGAATCCCTGCCTGGTCCACCAATCTCAGTCGCAAGGTCGTCCGGCGACCGAAACTCGTCCTCACCGACACCGGACTGGCCGCTCACCTGATCGGAGCCACCGCGTCGACCACTGACAGGCCAGGTGGACCCTTCGGGCAACTGCTGGAGACCTTCGTCGCCAACGAGGTCCGCAAACAACTCACCTGGTCCACCGAACGGCCGTCACTGTGGCACTTCCGAGACCGCGACGGGGCCGAGGTGGACCTGGTTCTGGAGCATCCGGACGGGCGGGTGGTGGGCATCGAGGTCAAGGCGACGAGCACGCCGTCGGCTCGTGATCTTCACGGCCTTCGGTACCTCGCCGACCGGCTCGGCGACCGGTTCCATTTCGGTGTCCTGCTGCACACCGCACCGGAGGCGACGCGGTTCGGACCGTCGATCGCCGCCCTCCCGGTCTCCTCCTTGTGGCGTGCCGTGACCTGAGCGCGACCTTCGAGGTCTTCCCCCGGTCCGGAGCGCGGGCTAGCGTCCCGGGCAGATTGTCCTGTCTTGGGAGGGGAACCCGCGATGCTCAGGTTCGTCATGCACCGTGCTCGTTGGCTGGCTGGGGCGACAGCGATTGCCGTGGTGGCGGTGGGACTCGGTACGCCGTCCGCCGCGCCCGCTGGTCCGTCCGCCGATCGGGTGATCACGCTCGCCGGGTCGCTGCAGAGTGAGTTGGGATGTGCCGGGGACTGGGACCCGGGGTGTGCCGCGAGCACGCTCGGTACGGCGGCGCCGTACGGGAAGGTGTTCGACGTACCGGCCGGCTCCTACGAGTACAAAGTGACCGTCAACGGCGGCTGGGACGAGAACTACGGCGCCGGCGGCGTACTGAACGGCGCGAACATTCCGTTGACAATCGACGGGCCCGCCAAGCTGCGGTTCAGCTACGACGACACGACGCACGTGGTCAGCGTCGCGCCGGTCAATCTGGCCGGGCCGACGCCGACCGCGGCCGACAAGGCGCTCGCGAGCCCGAGCCTGCGCGAGGACCTGACCAAGGAACGTTTCTACTTCCTGATGGCCGACCGGTTCGCCAACGGCGACAAGTCGAACGACGCCGGCGGCCTGACCGGCGACCGGCTCGCCACCGGGCTCGACCCGGCGGACAAGGGTTTCTACCACGGTGGCGACCTGGCCGGCGTGATGCAGAAGCTCGACTACATCAAGTCCCTCGGCACGACGAGCATCTGGCTGACCCCGTCGTTCAAGAACCGGCCGGTGCAGGGCTCGGGCGCGGACGTCAGCGCCGGATACCACGGGTACTGGATCACCGACTTCACCCAGATCGACCCGCACCTGGGCACCAACGCGGACATGCAGAAGCTGATCAAGCTTGCCCACGGCAAGGGGATGAAGGTCTTCTTCGACATCATCACCAACCACACCGCGGACGTGATCGCCTACCAGTCCGGCCAGTACGGCTACATCCCGAAGGCGACGTCGCCGTACAAGGATGCCGCGGGCACCGTGTTCGACGACAAGCAGTACGCCGGGGGCGACACCTTCCCGCCGCTGGACCCGAACACGAGCTTCCCGAACGTGCCGGTCTTCAAGACGCCGGCCGACGAGACCGTCAAGCAGCCGGCCTGGCTGAACGACCCGACGCTCTACCACAACCGCGGCGACTCGACCTTCGCCGGGGAGAGCGCGGAGTACGGCGACTTCGTCGGGCTGGACGACCTGTTCACCGAGCAGCCGAAGGTCCGCGACGGGATGATCGACGTCTACAAGGCCTGGGCCGAGCTGGGCATCGACGGGTTCCGGATCGACACCGTCAAGCACGTGAACCTGGAGTTCTGGCAGAAGTTCTCGCCGGAGGTCCTGAAGGCCGCGAAGGCGAAGGGGACGAAGGACTTCTTCATGTTCGGCGAGGTCTTCGACGCCGACCCGAAGTTCATGTCGACATACACGACCTCCGGCGCGCTGCAGGCCACCCTCGACTTCGGGTTCCAGCAGAACGCGGTCGCGTTCGCCAAGGGCGACCCGTCGACCAAGCTGAGGGACCTCTACGCGAACGACGACTACTACACCGACGCCGACTCCAACGCGTACCAGTTGCCGACATTCCTCGGAAACCACGACATGGGCCGGGTCGGCACGTTCCTCAAGCAAGCCGGGGCAGCAGGTCAGGAACTCCTGCAGCGTGACAAGCTCGCCCACTCGCTGATGTTCCTGACCCGCGGCCAGCCGGTGATCTACTACGGCGACGAGCAGGGCTTCACCGGCCCGGGCGGCGACAAGGACGCGCGGCAGGACATGTTCGCGACCAAGACCACCGAGTACGCCGACGACGAGGTCGTCGACGGGACCGGATCGTCGACAATCGGCAGCAAGGACTCGTTCAACCCCCAGGCGCCGATGTACAAGCACATCGCCGCGCTGCAGAAGCTGCGCGCCAAGTACCCGGCACTGAGCAACGGCACCCAGATTCACCGCTACGCGTCGAACGCCGGCGGTCTGTACGCGTTCAGCCGGCTCGGCGCGGACAAGACCGAATACCTGGTCGTGTCCAACAACGCGACGACCGCCAAGACCGCGACCATCCCGACGTACGGGTCGAAAGTCTTCAGGCCCGTGTACGGCGGGACGAAGTCGTTCGTCACCGACCGCGAAGGCCGGGCGACGCTGACCCAGCCGCCGCTGTCCGTGACGGTCTACCAAGCGGTCTCGAAGGTCCCGCGCCGGTCCAAGGCTCCGGCCGTGTACCTGAGCTCGCCCGAGCCGGGCGCGACCGTCGGCGGTCGCGCCGAGATCGCCGCCGCGGTTCCGGAGAACACCCCGGTGACCGTCACGTACGGCGTCCGCCCGGTCGGTACGACGACGTGGCAACGACTCGGCTCCGACGACAACGCGCCGTACCGCGTCTTCCACGACGTGACGAAGCTTGCCAAGGGCACCTTGCTCGAGTACCGGGCCGTGCTCAAGGATGCTTCCGGCAACTACTCCGTCTCCGGCTCGTACGGCGTGGTCGGCGATCCGCCGCCGCCCGGCGGCGGTGGAGGCGGCGGGACCGGCCCGGTCACCCAGCCCGCCAACGTGAGCGTGCCCGGCGACCACAACAGCGAGATGGGCTGCCCGGCGGACTGGTCACCGGACTGCGACCAGGCGCAGCTGACGCTGGACCCGAAGGACAAGGTCTGGAAGGGCACGTACACCGTTCCCGCCGGTGAGCACGCGTACAAGGCCGCGATCAACAAGACGTGGGACGAGAACTACGGTGCCGGCGGCAACCTCAACGGCGCGAACATCTCCTACACCGCACCGGCCACGCCGACCACGTTCTACTACGAGCACGGCCGGCACTTCGCCACCTCGGACGCACAGGGCCCGATCGTCACCGTGCCCGGTTCGTTCCAGTCCGAGCTGGGCTGCCCGGCCGACTGGTCGCCCGACTGCATGCGACCCTGGTTGACCGACCAGGACGGCGACGGCACCTTCACCTGGTCGACGAGCGAGTTGGGAGCGGGCAGTTATGAGGCGAAGGTCGCGCACGGTCTGTCGTTCGACGAGAGCTACGGCCAAGGCGGGAGCCCGACCGGCGCGAACATCCCGATCACCGTTCCCGGTGACGGGCTGGTCGTCACGTTCTCGTACGTGCTCGCGACCCACCTGCTGACCGTGACGACCTCCAAGCCGGGCGCGCAGCCCGATCTCAAGCAGGCGAAGGCGCACTGGGTGGGCAAGGACCTGCTCGCCGTACCGCCGGTGGCTCACCCGGAGCGGTCGCGCTGGCGGCTGCACTGGTCGCCGACCGGCGGGCTCGCGGTCGACGCGGACGACATCGGCGGCTCGTCGTCCGGCCTGCGGGTCGATCCAGCAGGATTGTCGACAAAGGTGCTGGCCAAGTACCCGGCGCTGAAGGGCTACACCGCGCTGCGGCTCGACCATGCCGACGCGCGCAAGATCCTGAAGGGCCAGCTCGGGCTCGCCCAGTACGACGACGCCGGGCGCCTGCTCGACGCGACCGGGGTGCAGATCCCCGGCGTACTGGACGATCTCTACGACTCAGCGGTCGGACGTTCGTACGGCGTGACGTGGCACGGCGGCGTGCCACGGTTCACGCTGTGGGCGCCGACCGCGCAGAAGGTCACGCTGCTGATCGGCGGCCGGCGGGTGCCGATGCGGCCGTCGTCGGATGGTTCCTGGACGGCGGACGATCGTCGACAATCGACCGGGGCGTCCTACCGGTACGAGGTGACGGTCTTCGCGCCGAGCACGGGCAAGGTGGAGACCAACGTCGTCACCGATCCGTACTCGGTCGCGCTGACGACGGACTCGGCGTACTCGGTGGCCGTGAACCTCGACGATCCGGCGGGCAAGCCGGCGCTGTGGTCCCGGACCCCGGTTCCACCGCTGGCGCGGTCGGTGGATTCGACAATCTACGAACTGCACGTGCGCGACTTCTCGATCAACGACACCACGGTCCCGGCCGCGCACCGCGGAACCTACCTCGCGTTCGCCGACGAGGGCGCCGGCACCAAGCATCTGCGCAAACTCGCGCAGGCCGGCCTCGACACGGTGCACCTTTTGCCGACATTCGACATCGCCTCGATCCCGGAAGGCGCGCAGGACAAGCCCGCGTGCGACCTGAAGGCGCTCCCGGCGGACTCGGAGGAGCAGCAGGCCTGCGTCACCGCCGTCGCGGCGAAGGACGGGTTCAACTGGGGCTACGACCCGTACCACTGGCTCGCGCCGGAGGGCTCGTACGCTGTCCGGAAGGACGGGCTGAGCCGGGTCGCGGAGTTCCGGACGATGGTCGGCGGGCTGCACAAGTCGGGGCTGCGGGTCGTGCTCGACCAGGTCTACAACCACACGCCGGCCGCCGGTCAGGCGCCGACGTCGGTGCTCGACAAGGTGGTCCCCGGCTACTACCAGCGGCTGAACGCGACCGGTGGGGTCGAGACGTCGACGTGCTGCAGCAACATCGCGACCGAGCACGCGATGGCCGAGAAGATCATGGTCGACAGCACGGTGTCGTGGGCGCGCAACTACCGCGTCGACGGGTTCCGGTTCGACCTGATGGGCCATCACAGCAAGGCGAACATGCTGAAGGTCCGCGCCGCGCTGGACAAGCTGACCGTCGCCCGCGACGGCGTCGACGGGAAGAAGGTGTTCCTGTACGGCGAGGGCTGGAACTTCGGCGAGGTCGCGAACGGCGCGCTGTTCGAGCAGGCGACGCAGGGCAACCTCGGCGGGACCGGGATCGCGACGTTCTCCGACCGGCTGCGGGACGGCGTCCGCGGTGGCGGGCCGTTCGACGAGGACCCGCGGGTGCAGGGGTTCGGATCGGGCGCGGCGAGTGACCCGAACGGTGCTCCGGTCAACGGGTCGCCGGCGGATCAGGCGAAGCGATTGGCGCACGACACCGACCTGGTGCAGCTCGGGCTGGCGGGGAACCTGCGGGCGTTCAGTTTCCGGTCCGCGGACAGCGGGACCGTCGTACGGGGCGACGGGGTGGACTACAACGGATCGCCTGCCGGGTACGCGGATCAGCCGAACGAGGTCATCACGTATGTCGATGCCCACGACAACGAGACGTTGTGGGACTCGCTGACCTTCAAGTTGCCCACGGCAATGCCGATGGCCGACCGGGTACGGATGAACACGTTGTCGCTGGCAACGACCGCGCTGGCGCAGACGCCGTCGTTCTGGCACGCGGGCGCGGATCTGCTGCGCAGCAAGTCGCTGGACCGGAACTCGTACGACTCCGGCGACTGGTTCAACCAGCTGGACTGGACCGGGGCGGACAACGGCTTCGGGCGCGGTCTGCCGCCGAAGCCGGACAACGAGGCCAAGTGGTCGTTCATGAAACCGCTGCTCGGCAACGCCGCGTTGAAGCCGACGGCCGGCGACGTGGCGACGGCATCCGCGGCTGCGGCCGATCTGCTGAAGCTCAGGTTCTCGACGCCGCTGTTCCGGCTGGGGTCGGCCGACCTGATCAACCAGAAGGTGAGCTTCCCGCTCAGCGGCACCCCCGCGGCGGTCCCGGGCGTCATCACGATGCGGATCGACGACTCGGCCGGACCGAACGTCGACCCGGCCCTCAAGGGTGCCGTGGTGATCTTCAACAGCACAGGATCGACGGTCAGCCAGCAGATCCCGGGCCTCACCGGCGCGAACCTCTCGCTCTCACCGGTGCAGGCCGGCGGCTCGGATCCGATCGTCAAGCAAACAACCTGGACCGCCACGACCGGCACCGTCGCGGTCCCGGCGCGGACGGTCGCCGTACTGGTCCAGCGCTAGCGAGGAGAACGGCGCCGCCCAGCGCAACCAGCGCAAGGCCTGGGCGGCGCCGCTCGCCCGCTCGTCCAGCGCGGAACTTGCGAAGGCCCGAGGCGGCGCCGCTCTCCGCTCCGGACGGATGAGGACGAACTCTTCCCCAGCGCAGGGAATCGGTTTACAGTCCGCCCTGTGAGAGCGCTCTCACATCCGCCCTCTCTTCCGCCCCGGAGGTGGTACCCCGTGTCTCGGAGTCCAGCAAGAAATCACCGAAGGCGTCGCGGCTGGCGTGCGGCCGTCGTCGCCCTGGCCCTGGCCGTCTGCTCGACCCTCCTGGTGGGTGGCGTAGCAACGGCGGCCGACGACTACACGCAGGCGGCCACCTCGCTCGACGCGGGCCAGGCCCAGATCGCCTTCACCCCGACCACGGCAGCGCTGTACGTCGACGTTCACTACACCGTCGCCGGCCAGGGTCAGCAGAACTTCCGGATGGACCTCAGCGGCGGGACCTGGCGCAAGACCGTCAGCGGGCTGTCGTCGGGGACCGTCGTCGACTACTGGTTCACCTACGAGAAGAGCGGTCCGCAGTACGACACCCCGCACTTCAGCTACACCCACGGCGGCTCGACCACGCCGGCAGTTGCGGCGCCCACCTTCTCCCCGGCCGGCGGCAGCTACTCGACCGCGCAAACGGTGACGATCTCGACGGCCACGGCGGGCTCCACGATTCGCTACACGGTCGACGGTTCCACGCCGACGGCGTCGTCGCCGCTGTACAGCGGACCGATCAGCGTGCCGTCCTCGCGCACGCTCACCGCGATCGGCATCAAGTCCGGTCTGGCCGACTCCCCCGCGGCCGGCGCGACGTACACGATCGGCACCGGTCAGGTCAGTTGCACGACGCAGCCCGACGTACCGGACTTCGGCCCGAACACGCGCATCTTCGACCCGAGCATGTCGTCGACCGCCATCCAGGCGCAGCTCGACGCCGACTTCAACGCCCAGAAGGACACCCTGACCGCGCAGATGGCGAACCGCCGGATCGCGCACCTGTTCAAGCCCGGCGCGTACAGCGTGCACGACGACGTCGGCTACTACACGTCGGTCGCGGGCCTCGGCCAGAACCCCGGCGACGTGGTCATCAACGGCGCCATCACGGTCGACGCGTTCAACGAGTCCGACCAGGGCGTCGCGCTGCAGAACTTCTGGCGGTCCGCGGAGAACCTGGCCGTGAACCCGATCGGCGGCTCCAACCGCTGGGCCGTCGCGCAGGCGGCGCCGTTCCGCCGGATGGACATCCGCGGCAACCTGCAGCTCTACCCGGCCAGCTACGGCTTCGCCAGCGGCGGCTACATCGCCGACTCCAAGGTGTCCGGACAAACCGCGTCCATCTCGCAGCAGCAGTGGTACACCCGCGACAGCAACCTCGGCAGCTGGGCCGGTGGCGTCTGGAACATGGTCTTCTCCGGTACGCCGGGCGCGCCACCGACCACGTTCCCGAACCCGCCGGAGACAACCCTCGCGACCACGCCGGTCTCGCGGGACGTGCCGTACCTCTACCTCGACAGCGCGGGCAAGTACCGCGTGTTCACCCCCGCCCTGCGCACCAACGCCTCCGGCGCGAGCTGGGCAGGAGGCTCAACCCCCGGTACGTCGATCCCGATGAGCCAGTTCTACGTCGTCAAGGCCGGCGACACCGCGTCGACCATCAACGCGGCGCTGGCGTCGGGCTGCAACCTGTTCTTCACGCCGGGCATCTACCACCTCGACCAGACCCTCAACGTGACCAGGGCGAACACCGTCGTACTCGGCATCGGGTACCCCACGCTGATCCCGGACAACGGCGTCAACGCGATGCAGGTCGCCGACGTCGACGGCGTCCGCATCAAGGGTCTGCTGTTCGACGCCGGTACGACGAACTCCGCGGCGCTGCTGACCGTCGGCCCCTCGGGCTCGTCCGCGAACCACGCGGCGAACCCGACGACCCTGCAGGACGTGTTCTTCCGGATCGGCGGGTCGATCGCCGGCCACGCGACGACGAGCCTGCTCGTCAACAGCAACCACACGATCATCGACCACATCTGGGCCTGGCGCGCCGACCACGGCAACGCCGGCACCTGGGGCTGGACCCAGGCCACCGGCGACACCGGGTTGATTGTCAACGGCAACGACGTACTGGCCACCGGCCTGTTCGTGGAGCACTACCAGAAGACCCAGGTGATCTGGAACGGCCAGCGCGGGAGGACGATCTTCTTCCAGAACGAGATGCCGTACGACGTACCGAACCAAGCGAGCTGGAACCGTCCGAGCGGCCGCAACGGCTACGCGGCGTACAAGGTCGGCGACAACGTCACCTCGCACGAGGCCTGGGGGCTGGGAAGCTACAACTTCTTCAACGTGAACCCCTCGGTCAGCGCATACAACGCGTTCGAGGCACCGAACAACGCAGGAGTGCGCTTCCACAGCCTGTGCACGGTGTCCCTGAACTACCAGGGCACGATCACCCACGTCATCAACGACACCGGGGGCGTGACACCACCCGGCACCGTCCCCGTCAACGTGGTCAGCTACCCGTGAGCTGACCGTCGGTCCCTCTGCCCTCAGGGAATGCGCACGACGAGGGCGGAGGGATCGACCTCGGCGCTGAGGATGCGGCCGTTCTCGATGGTGTCGCCGTCGAGCTGGCGGCCGGCTGGTCTGTCGGCCTTGATCTGGATCCGCTGCCCGGTGTAGCGCTGGATGTGGCGGCCCTCGTTCAGCGACTTGATCACCAGGCTGAGCGCCAGCCGCGGCCAGTGACTGATCCGGCGCGGCGCGAGGACGACCAGGTCGATCATGCCGTCGTCGGGCTTGGCGTCGGGCAGCAGCGGGATGTTCGCCTGCAGGGTGCCGACGTTGCCGATCACCACCGTGCGGGCCCGGCGGGTGATCGGCGGTTTGTCGTCGACGGTGATCTCGATCTTGACGAACGGGTGGTTCAGATTGCGCATTGTCGACACGACGTACGCCGCCCAGCCGACCCGCTTCTTCAGGTCGTCCGGGGCGTCGGCGATGATCGCGGCGTCCAGGCCGAGCCCGGCCATCACCACGAACCGGTCGTCGCCGAGCTGGTCGCCCTTCACCAGCACGCTGTCGATCCGCTGCTCGGAACCGTCCAGCAGCTGGCTCAGCGCCTCGTCGAGGTCGAGCGAGATGCCGAGGTTGCGGGCCAGCAGGTTGCCCGTACCGGCCGGGAGGACGGCGACCGGGATGTCGGTCCGCGCCAGCTCGGCGCAGACCACCCGGACCGTCCCGTCACCGCCGGCCACGACGACCAGGGCGACGGTCTCGTCGATCGCCCGTTTCGCCATCGCGTAGCCGGCGTCGTCCTCGGTCGTCTCCAGCCAGAGCGTGTCCTCGAACCCGCGCTCGGACAGCGCCGCGTCGACCTTCGCGCGGAACTCGTCGACGTCCGCGACCTTGATCGGGTTGAGGATCACCGCAGCTTGCAGTCGGCCAGTCGGCTCTGGCTGGTCGTCCTGGGTCTCTGGGTTCACCGGGAGCCTGTCTGTTCAGGGGAATGGAGGTGCAGCATTCCATGGTGTGCCCAGGAAACCCAGGGAGTACTCCCTTTCAGACCGGCCGGTACACCGTGTGGAGTACGCCGGTGCTGAAGGTCGTCGCGGACAACAGCTCCAGCGGCACCGTCTCACCGTCGTCGAACAGTCGCGCACCGTGACCGACAGCGATCGGGTGGACCAGCAGGTGCAGCTCGTCGAGCACCTTCGCCCGCAGAAGCGAGCGGACCAGCGTCGACGACCCGACAACGCTGATGTCCTTGCCCGGCCCGTCCTTCAGCTTGGCGAGGGTCTCGATCGGGTCGCCCTCGACGAGCGTCGAGTTCTGCCACGCGTCGACGTTCTCGAGCGTGCGGGAGACGACGAGCTTCGGGGTGTTGTTCATGTGCTCGGCCATCTCCAGCTCGGCCGTCGGCCAGAACGCCGCGAACTCCTCGTACGTCCGGCGACCGACCAGCATGGCGTCCGAGCGCGCGGTCAGCGCTTCGACCTGCGCGCCCATCGCGTCGTCGAAGTACGGGAAGTGCCACTGGTCAGGGGCCTCGGTGACGCCGTCGAGGGAGATGAACAGGCCGGCCACGATCTTCCGCATGATGGTGCTCCTCGGTTCTGAAGGGGTGCTCTTGCCTGTGCGTCGACCGGCGGCCGGCGGAATCGACATCGCCGCCCGGAACCTTTCGGCCCGTCTCAGGGCGGGCGAACGTGGGTGATTTTGTCGGTCCCGGCGGCTAGCGTGCTTCGGGTGACTCTTCCCCGCAGTACGCCGGCAGACCAGGGACTTTCCAGCGAGGGCCTCGACGGGCTCGTCGCCGCGCTGGACGCGTCCGAGCAGGAGATCCACACCGTGATGGTGCTGCGGCACGGTCACGTCGTGCTGGAGCGGGAGTGGTCGCCGTACCGGCTGACCGACCGGCACCTGCTGTTCTCGGTGTCGAAGAGCTTCACCTCGACGGCGGTCGGGCTGGCCGTGGAGGCCGGGCTGCTGTCGGTGGACGACAAGGTGGTCTCGTTCTTCTCCGGCGACGACCTGCCCGACAAGGTCAGCGACAACCTGGCCGCGATGGAGGTCCGGCACCTGCTGACGATGTCGACCGGCCACACCGCCGACACCGTCGACCGGCTCGGCCGGACCGGGCGGATGGTGCAGGGGTTCTTCCGGCTGGACGTGGAGAACGCGCCGGGTGCGCCGTTCGTCTACAACAGCGGGGCGACGTACATCCTGTCCGCGATCGTGCAGAAGGTCACCGGCGAGAAGGTGATCGACTACCTGCGGCCCCAGCTGTTCGAGCCGCTCGGGATCAGCGAGCAGATCTGGGAGACGTCGGACGAGGGCATCAACATGGGCGGCTGGGGGCTGAGCCTCAGCACGCACTCGCTGGCGGCGTTCGCTCAACTGCTGGTGCAGCGTGGGGTGTGGGAAGGGAAGCAGCTGGTCCCCGCGGAGTGGATCGACGCGGCGACCTCGGCACAGGTTGACAACAGCAACCAGGACAACCCGGACTGGAAGCAGGGATACGGGTACCAGTTCTGGCGCGGGCGTCACAACTCGTACCGGGGTGACGGCGCTTTCGGTCAGTACGTGCTGGTGCTGCCCGACCACGACACAGCGGTGGTCATCACCAGCGCCTCTCCGGACATGCAGGCAACACTGGACGTCATCTGGGAGCACTTGCTGCCGCTGCTGGAGGCCGGGCCGACCGGCGTCGCCGTGTCGTCCTTCGGTGAGCCGCCCGCGATGGAGATCACGCCACCTTCAGGCCCCTCGCCCGCACCGGGTGACGGGCGGACCTACACGTTCGCGACCAACGACCACGGTCTGTCCGCGGTCCGGCTGGACGCCGACGGCAGCGGGACTTTCACCTTCGTCGCGGCCCGCGCGTGGGAATCCGGTACGCAGGAGATCACCTTCGCACCGGGCGACTGGGACGAGCAGTCCTACACGCTGACCGACCCGGCGCAGCGCCTCGTCACCTCGGCGTACGGCGACGGCGACACGTACGTCGCGACCGCACGCCTGCTGGAGGCGCCGTTCAAGATCACACTGCGCTGCCAGCCGGTCGACGGCCGGCTGTCGGTCGCCATCAGCTACAACGTCGGCTTCGGCACCACCGACCAAACCCTGATCTCCGAGTGAATCGACCCGGGGTCTCCGGGTGAATCGGCCTGGGGTCTCAGAGTCAATCGGCCGGTGGTCTGCCGAGCAGGTCGCACCGACCAGGCCCGGCCGGACTGAACCCCGCCGCGCTCAGTCCCGGCGGGTGAAGGTGAGGGTCTCGCCGCGTGCGCCGCCCATCCAGAGGTCCTGGCACGCGGCGGCCATCTCGGGGAGGCCTTCGGTGATGGCGCCGAACACATTGCCGGGGATCCAGCCCTGGTCGCCGTTGATCAGCAAGTTGTTGCGCCCGTAGAACAACGCCAGGTCGACAATCGCGCCCGTCGTACCGGTGCCCGTGCTGTTCTCGTACCCGTACGCCGGGTTGCCGAGGTCGTCGGAGTCGAACGAGAACCAGCACAGGTCCCCGGGGATCGGCGTCACCGTCGTGTTCTCCTTGCCCGGGTCGGCCGGAGCGAACGCGGGCAGCAACGTGTAGATCTCGTTGCGCGCGTACTTCCCGTGGAACACCGGTGCCGACAACGGCAACGCGTCCCACACCGCCGCCGCCGTCCGCGGCGCTTCCTCGTCGAGCAGCCGTGCGACACAACTGACGCCACGCTTGTCCAGGGACACGGTGATGAACCGGCTCATCAGACCTCCTGCAGGGACGGGACACGGGTGTGCCATGCGGTCGCGGACTGGTACGCCTGCCCGACGCGGAGCACGAGGCCGTCGGCATGACGCTTGCCGACAATCTGCAATCCGATTGGCAGCCCCTCGCTGGTGAAGCCGCAGGGAACGCTCAGGGCGGGTTGCTGGGTGAGGTTGAACGGATAGGTGTACGGCGTCCAACTGGTCCAGTCGGGCGACGGCGACCCGTCCGGCACGTCCTGGCCGACGGCGAACGCGGGCAACGGGAGCGTCGGCGTCAGCAGTACGTCGTACCGGCGGTGGAACAGGCCCATCAGCCGGCCAAGCTCCATCCGCGTCGCCGTGGCGTCGAGGAAGTCCGAGGCGGTGAAGTGCGCGCCGGCTTCGGCGGTACGGCGTAGGCCGGGGTCGACCTGGTCGCCGACCGCTTCGCCGTACGCCTGGAGGAGCTTCGCGGCGCCCGAGAACCAGAGCACGTTGAACGCGTCGATCGGATCGTCGAAGCCCGGATCGACCTCGCTCACCTCCGCACCGGCCGCTTGCAACACCTCGACCGCGGCGCGGACAGCGGCGTCCACCTCCGGATGATTGTCAACAAAACCGAGATCAGGCGAGAAACCGATCCGCAGGCCGGCCACGCCGTCGTCGATGCCGTCGAGGAAGGAGCTCGTGGGCGTCGGCATCGCGGACCAGTCGCGCGAGTCGAACCCGGCAATCACGTCCAGCAGCGCCGCGTTGTCGCGCACCGTGCGTGTCATCGGCCCCGCGTGCGACAGCGTGCCGAACGCACTCGGCGGGAACAGCGGGATCAGCCCGTACGTCGGTTTGAGCGCGACCGTACCGGTGAACGCCGCCGGGATCCGGACCGATCCGCCGCCGTCGGTGCCGACCGACCACGCGCCCATACCGAGCCCGACCGCCGTCGCCGAGCCGCCGGACGATCCGCCCGAGGTCTTCGTCGGGTCCCACGGATTGCCGGTCGCGCCGTACTTGATCGAGTCGGTGACGCCCTTCCACGAGTACTCCGGCGTTGTCGTCTTGCCGAGGATCACCGCTCCGGTCTCCCGCAGGCGGGCAACCGCCGGGGCGTCTTCGTCCCACGGACCAGCCTCGTCGATCAGGTGGCTACCGCGCAGTGTCGGCCATCCTTTTGTCCACAACGCGTCCTTGATCGAGGTCGGTACGCCGTCGCCGGGGCCCAGTGGCTCCCCTGTGTGCCACCGGGCCTCCGACTCCTTCGCGGCGGCCATCGCGCCTTCGCGATCGACCAGGACGAAGGCGTTCACCCGCTCGTCGTACCGGTCGATCGCGTCCAGTGCCTCCTGCGTCGCCTCGACCGGAGAGATCGTCTTGCGCCGGTACCCCTCGACCAGTTCGACCGCTGTCACCGACCAGCACCTCCGGGTACGTAACCGAGTTTTTTGTCGACAATGTTGAGCAACTGCTCTCCCGCGACCCACCGCCGAACATTGCCGGCGAACTGCGCGGCCAGCGTGTCGCGCCAGCCGATCACGTCGCCCGCCATGTGCGCGGTGATCGTGGTGTTCGGTGCATCCCAGAGCGGGTGGTCCGCAGGCAGCGGCTCGGTGTCGAAGACGTCGAGGGTCGCGCCGCCGAGCGCACCCCGGGAGAGCGCGTCCAGGAGCGCACCCTCGTCCACGAGCGGACCGCGACCGATGTTCACCAGGTGGGCGTCGGGCTTCAGCTGAGCGAACACCTCGGCGCCGACGACGCCCCTGGTCCCGGCGGTCAGCGGGGCCGCGACGATCAGGTAGTCGCACCAGGCGGCCTCGGAAGCCAGATTGCTGGTATCAACGACCTCGCCGAAGTCGGGATCGCCGGTGAGCGCTCGCCGGCCGGCGCCACGGACCTCGAGCCCCGCGGCGGTCAGGAGACGGGCAGTGGCCCGGCCGATGCCGCCGGTGCCGACGACCAGGGCCTTCGCTCCGGCGATGCTCCGGGTCTCGCGGTGTCGCCACTCGCGCCGGCGCTGCAGGTCGAGGCTGCCCCGAGTGTCCTTGGCGGCAGCGATCACCGCGCCCAGGACGTACTCGGCGATCGGGCGGTCGAAGACCCCGCGCGCGTTCGTCACCACCACGTCGGAGTCGCGCAGCCCGTCGAACAGCAGCGTGTCGACCCCGGCGGCGGTGACGTGGATCCACTCGACCGACCCCGCGTCCGACCACACGTCACGCACCGCGGTCGAGAAGTAGTCCCAGAGCATCAAGGCCCGCGCTCCCCGCACCGCCTCGGCCAGACCGTCGGCCGCGCAGTAGCGGAACTCGACCGGCAGGCCCTCCAGGCCGGGTGGTCGATCCGAGGATTGTTCACACAGAACCGCGACGACTGGACTCTCGACAGGTGGCGGCACGCTGTCGAGGCTAGAAACCGCCCGTAGGATTGTCAACAATCCCTTGTTTCTGGACCGGCCCGGCCCCCACACTGAGTCCCATGATTGAGGCTCCTCCCCTGCTGCAGACAGGGATCGGCGTCGTCGCGCCGTACGACTTCGCGCTGGACCGCGAACTGTGGCGCTGGGTGCCCGACGACGTGAGCCTCTACCTGACCCGGCTGCCGTACGTCCCGCTCGCCGCGACCGTCGAGATGGCGATGCACATCTCCTCTCCCGCCCTGGTCGCCCGCAGCGCCGTCGACGTGCTGGCCGTGTCCCCGCTGGTCACCGCCTACGCCTGTACGTCGGGCAGCTTCATCGGCGGGCTCACCGGCGAGGCGCGGATGGTCGCGGCGATGGAGGACGCCGGAGCGCCGACCGCGGTCACCACCAGCGGAGCACTCCTGATCGCGCTCCGCCAGCTCGGTCTCACCCGGATCGCCGCCGTCACGCCGTACACCGAAGACCTCACCGACGGCCTCGTCGCCTACCTAGCCGAGGCCCAGGTCGAGGTCGTCGCGACCGCCGGCCTCGGCCTCACCTCCGAGATCTGGACCGTGCCGTACGAGACGACCTGCGCCCTCGTCCGCGACACCGACACCCGCGATGCCGAGGCCGTCTTCGTCAGCTGCACCAACCTGCCGACATACGACCTGATCGCGCCCCTGGAGGTCGAGCTCGGCAAACCCGTGCTGACCGCGAACCAGGTGACGATGTGGTCGGCGCTGACCATCGCCGGGCGCCCGGCGGTCGGGCCCGGCCAACGACTGCTCGCGGCCTGAGGGAGGACGACGATGCCGAGCGACATCCTGGTGCAAGCGGTCGAGGCCGCCGAGTACGCCGACCGGCTGGCGCGGGTCCGCGAGATCATGCGAGAGCGCTCCCTGGCGGGTCTCGTGGTGACCGACCCGGCCAACCTCTTCTACCTCACCGGGTACGACGCCTGGTCGTTCTACACCCCGCAGTGCCTGATCCTCGGAGCCGAAGGCGAGCCGCACCTGTTCGCGCGCGCGATGGACGCGGCCGGCGCCGCCTACACCTGCAACCTGCGCGCAGACCAGATCCACGGATACCCCGAAGAGCTGGTGCACCGGCCAGACGTCCATCCGTTCGACTGGATCGCGGAGAGAGCGCGATCTCTCCTGCCCGACGGGGAGACGATCGCGGTCGAGGCCGACTCGCACTACTTCTCCGCCCGCGGCTACCTTGCCCTCGGCAACGGTCTGCCTGGACGCCGGCTGGTCGACTCCACCGAGCTGGTCAACTGGGTCCGGCTGGTCAAGTCACCGCACGAGCTGGCCCAGCTGCGGATCGCGGGACAGATCGCCGCGACGGCGATGCGGATCGCGTGCGACCAGCTTCAGCCCGGCCGTCGGCAGTGCGATCTGGTCGCGGAGATCATGGCCGCGCAGGCGATCGGCACACCGGACCACGGCGGCGGCTACCCGGCGATCGTGCCGATGCTGCCGACCGGCGAAGCAGCCGGTACGCCGCACCTGACCTGGACCGATCGCGTCTTCCGGGCCGGCGAGGCGACCACGATCGAACTGGCCGGCGTCTTCGGCCGCTACCACGCCCCACTCGCCCGGACCGTGATGCTCGGCGACCCACCCCAACGCCTCACCGAGACAGCGAAAGTCGTTGCCGAGGGCCTGCAAGCCACGCTGGCGACCATCCGGCCAGGCGTCACCGGGAGCGCGGTCCACCACGCCTTCGACACGGTCATCCGCGGCCACGGCCTGCGCAAGGATTCCCGGATCGGGTACTCGATCGGCATCGGGTACCCACCCGACTGGGGCGAACGTACCGTCTCGCTACGCCCTGGCGAGACGACCGAACTCGCCGCCGGCATGGCCTTCCACGTGATTCTCGGCATGTGGATGGACGGCTGGGGCTACGAACTGTCCGAGCCGGTAGTTGTCACGAGCAACGGAGTCGAGCGCCTCACCGACCTGCCACCCGACCTCACCATCAGGAGGTAACACCTTGCCGACCACCCCAGCTGCCCACCGCCCCGTCCCCGAGAGCGCGCTCTCCGCCGCGGAGAGCGCGATCAGTTCTCCGACCGTGGCGCTGCCTCCGGGCCTGCCGTACGCCGGTCGCGCGGCCGGCCTGGTCGGGTCGGTGATCGACTCCAGCACGTCGTTGCTCCACAAGCAGCAGCACGACATCGTCCGGCTGGCGATGGGCAGCCCGGCAGCCGAGGCGGTACCGGCCGCGATCCTGGCCGGGATCGCGGAGACCCAGCTGGCCCGGCCGGACTCCTACGACTACGCCGCCACCGAAGGCGATCCGCCGCTGCACGCGGCGCTGCTCGACGTACTGCGGGGAACGAGCGACGAGACGACCGCGGACCGGTTGACCGTCACCGCCGGTGGCATGCAGGGGCTCGACCTGTTCTGCAAGCTGTTCGTCGACCCCGGCGATCTGGTGGTCGTCGAGTCTCCGACGTACACGAACGGCAGCGCAACCGCTCTCTCGTACGGCGCGCAGGTGCTCGAGGTCCCGGTCGACGACAACGGCATGGACGTGGACGCGCTGGAGGCCCTGGTCGCGGCTGCCGGCCGGCTCCCGAAGGCGATCTACACGATCCCCACGTTCCAGAACCCGTCCGGGGCCACGTTGTCGCTCGAGCGGCGGCACCGCCTGCTGGAGCTGGCCCGGCGGTGGGGAGCGATGGTCCTCGACGACGACCCGTACGGGTTGCTCCGCTTCGACGGGGACCCGTTGCCGACGTTGCGTGAGCTGGGTGGCGGCGATCCGCTGGTGTTCAGCGTGCGGACCTTCTCGAAGATCGTCGCTCCCGGGCTGCGGGTCGGCTGGGTGGACACCGCGCCGGAGCTGCAGCCGCTGCTGATCAGCGCGAAGCAGGCGATGGACACCTGCACGAACCTCCCGGCGCAGCGGCTGGTGACCGGCTTCCTCACCGGCGGGCACCTGACCGACCACCTGGTCACGCAGCGCGCGGAGTACCGGCGGCGCAAGGAAGCGATGCACGCGGCCCTGACCGAACACTTCGGCGGAATCGCCCACTGGACCGACCCTGACGGCGGATTCTTCCTCTGGGTGACGCTCGACAACGGCGTCGACGCGGCCGACCTGTTCGAGGTCGCGCTGGCCGAAGGCGTCGCCTACATTCCGGGGAGCGCTTTCTCACCGAGCGGCAGGTTCCGCGACGCGCTCCGGCTGTGCTTCGCGTCGACCCCGCCGGACCGCATCCACGAAGGAGTCGCCCGGCTGAGACGAGCCGTCGACCTCCAGACGAAGGGGTAGTACGTGGGCATCTCCAGCACCGAGCAGGTCGTGCTCGACCGGATCGACGAGCAGTGGCTGGTCGAGCTGACCCAGTCGTTGCTGCGGGCAACCGGCCAGAACCCGCCGGGCGACGAGGCGGCGACGGTCGCCGTACTGAGCGCGGCGGCGGCCGGGCTCGGGCTGGAGGTCGCCGAGACCCTCGTCGAACCCGGCCGGAACAACCTGAGCATCACGTTGCCCGGCGGTGACGCGCCAGGTCTCCTCCTGCTCGGCCACACCGACGTCGTACCGGTCGGCGACGGCTGGACCACCGACCCGTACGGCGGCGAACTGCTCGACGGCCGCATCTACGGCCGCGGCGCCTCCGACATGAAAGGCGGCCTCGCCGCTTCCCTCGCCGCCCTCGCTGCCCTCCGCGGCACCAACCTCACCGGCCCCGTCGAACTGGCCGCGCTGGTCGACGAGGAGGAGACCGGCAAGGGAATCCGCGCGTACGTCGGTTCGGTCGGCCGCGCCGGCGACCGGGCCCCGCGGTTCCGCGGCTGCATCACGACCGAACCGACCGACCTGCAGACAATCATCGGCGCCCGCGGCGACTCCTACCTCCGGGTCGAGATCCACGGCCGCGCCTGCCACGCGGGCAACCCCGCCGACGGCGCGAACGCGATCTACGGCGCGGCCGCCGTCGTCGCCGAGATCGAACGCCTGCATGCCGAACTGGCGCTGAAGCCCCACCCGTTGCTCGGCCCGGCGACCTGGAGCGTCGGGCAGATCCACGGCGGTACGGGCGGTTCGATCGTCCCCGCCGAGTGCGTGCTGGTCGCCGACCGCCGGCTCCTCCCCGGCGAGTCCCCCGAGGCCGTCCTCGACGATCTCCGCGCCCGCGTCGCCGGCCTCCACCTCGAAGACCGGGGCCTCACCGTCGACCTCGCGATGCCGATGGAGATGCCCGCCTTCGAGACCTCCGCCGACGCCGAACTGGTCCGCGCGACCGACACCGCTCTGGCCGCCGCCGGAGGGCCCGGCCTGCCGCTCGGCGGCTGGACCGCCGCCTGCGACGGCGGCTACATCGCCCGCGACCTCGCCGTACCGGTCGTTGTCCTCGGCCCCGGTTCCGTCACCACCCAGGCCCATCGCGCCGACGAGTCCGTCGCCGTCACCGAACTCCTGACGGCCGCCCGCGCCTACACGCTCGCGGCCCTACGACTGCTCGGCAGGTGAGCCCGGGAAGAAGTTCGCGCTCTGCACGTACTCCATCGCCCGCACGAACTCAGGGTCGTTCATGCGCGCCATCATCTGCTCCTCGGTGAGGTCGGCGACGCGGGTCTGGATCCAGTAGAGGTTGCCGAACGGGTCGCGAACGCGGCCGACCCGGTCGCCCCAGAAGAGTTCGGTCACCTCCGTCACCGAGGTGCCGCCGGCGGCAACGGCCTGGCGGTGGGTGGCGTCGGCGTCGGCGACGTACAGGCGCAGGAACGCCGGGGTGGCCGGCCACTCGGGGCGGGCGTCGAACATCATCACGATCGCGTTCCCGATCCGCATCTCCGCGTGCCCGACGACGCCGTGCTCGTCGACCACCTTGCCGAGGTCCTCGGCGTCGAACGCCTGGGTCAGGTAGTCCATCAGCGCGAGCGTGTTCCGGGAGATCATCCACGGGGTGATGCTGGTGTAGCCCGGCGGGATCGGGGCGACGGTCATGGCGGTGCCTTCCGGTTGCGGTTGCTTGCACCGGAAACGCTAGGAGCAGTAGCGGTCGATTGTTGACCGCTACTGCGTTCGACCCGGTGCTTCGAGTGCGGCGGCCAGGAGTTGCGCGAGGTGGAGAGGGCGGCGATCCGTGCCGTGGGCGATCTGGGTGCGGCAGCTGAAGCCGTCCGCGAGGACCTGTGTGGACGCATCCGCAGCCCGTACGGCGGGGAGGAGAACGCGCTCTCCGACGGCCTGGGACAGCTCGTAGTGGTCGGGCTCGAAGCCGAAGTTGCCGGCCAGACCACAGCAACCGGCGTCGGGGACGACCGCGTCGATGCCTGCGGCCCGCATCACCGCGCGGTCGGCGTCGAAGCCGAGGACGGCGTGCTGGTGACAATGCGGCTGGACCAGCGCCTCTCCCCCGACCTGCGGCGGCTGCCAGCCGGATTGCTGGAGGAACTCGGCGAACGTGTACGTCGACGCGGCGGCCGCCGCCGCGAGGTGGTTGTTCTCGAGCAGGTCCGGTGCGTCCTGGCGCAGCGCCGCGGTGCAGCTCGGTTCGAGGCCGACGATCGGCGTACCGGCGGCCAGGAACGGAGCCAAGACCGCGAGAGAGCGCTCTATGACGTTCTTGGCCGTTCCCAGCTGACCGGTGGAGATCCAGGTCAGACCGCAGCAGACCGGCTTCGCGGGGATGACGACCTCGTACCCGGCAGCTTCGAGGACCTCGACGGCGGCGCGGCCGATCTCCGGTGCGAGGTGGTCGGTCAGGGTGTCGGGCCACAGCACGACCTTGCCGCGGGACCCCTGGCGCACCTCGCGTCCACGGAACCATGCCGTGAAGGTCTGCTCGGCGAACGCCGGGATCGCGCGTTCCGGCGCGATCCCGCCCAGGCGTTTGGCCAGCGGCAGTCCGGCCAGACGGTTCACCAGGCGAGGAGCGTGCGAGGCGAACCGCGACCAGAGCGGGAGCCAGCCCATCGACCAGTGCGACAGCGGCCGGGCCCACGGGCGGCGGGCGTAGTGGTGGTGGGTGAACTCGGCCTTGTACGTCGCCATGTCGACGTTCACCGGGCAGTCGGACTGACACCCCTTGCAGGACAGGCAGAGGTCCAGCGCGTCGCGAACCTCGGTCGACTTCCAACCGTCGGTGACCAGGTCGCCCTCGAGCATCTCCCACAGCAGGTGCGCCCGCCCGCGCGTCGAATGCAGCTCCTCACGGGTCACCTGGTAGCTCGGGCACATTACGCCGCCCGAGCTCTGCCGGCACTTCCCGATCCCCACGCAGCGCCGCTGCGCCTGGGCGAAGTCGTGATTGTCGTTGCCGTAGGCAAAGACCGTCAGCAGCTTGCGATCCTTGGCCGGCCCGTCGTGGCGGATCGCCGCATCGACCGGCGGCGGGTCGACGATCATGCCCGGGTTCATCACCCCGGCCGGGTCCCAGATCCGCTTCAGCTCGCCGAGCAGCCGGACGCCGTCGGCGCCGTACATCCGTTCCAGCAGTTCCGACCGCGCCCGCCCGTCGCCGTGCTCGCCGGAGACCGATCCGCCCAGTGACACCACGAGATCGGTCGCCTGTTCGACGAACGTCCGGTACGTCGCCAGCCCGCTCCGGCTGAGCAGGTCGAAGTCGATCCGCATGTGCATGCAGCCCTCGCCGAAATGCCCGTACGACGCACCCGACAGCCCGTGGCGCGCGAGGAGCTCGTCGAGGCCGCGCAGGTACGCACCGAGCCGCTCGGGCGGAACGGCCGCGTCCTCCCAGCCACCCCACGCCTCAGCGCCGTCGGCCCGCCGCGTCGCCAAGCCGGCGGCGTCGGTACGGCACCGCCAGAGCACGCTCTGCGCTCGCGGATCGGTGACGAGCGTGGCCGTCGCGGGTGATCCGTCGCGGAGTTCTTCCAGCATCCTCTGCGCGGCCCGAGCCGCCGAGGTTTCGTCGACGCCGCCCATCTCGACGAGCAACCAGGCCCGCCCGGCCGGCAGACCGGCTTGGATCGCGGCGTCGCGCACCTCGCTCGGCAGGCGCTCGACCAGATCGCTGTTGATCGACTCCATCGTCAACGGACCGTGGCGCAGAACGACCGGGACACAGTCGGCCGAGGAGATCGAGTCGCCGAAACCCAACACACACAGGACTTTCGCGGGCGGTACGGGGGTCAGGGCAACGGTTGCCTGCAGGGTCGCGGCGAAGCCGCCCTCACTGCCGCAGAGCAGACGCGCGACGTCGTACCCGTTCTCCGGCAGCAGCCGATGCAGCGCGTACCCGGAGATCTGCCGAGTGAACTGACCGAAGCGGCGGCGGATGATGAGTTCGTTGCTGTCGACAAGGGCCTGCAGTTGGCGGTGGAGGTCGCCCTCGCGGCCGGGGCGGGCGGCGAGTTCTGCGCGTACGGCGGCTAGCGCGTCCCACGCGCCAGGAGGCGCACCGGCGGAACGTGGTCCGCTGGGAGCCAGTCCGCCGGCGCGGGCGTCAGGGCGGGCGCCGAACCCAGAGTCCGCGCCGCTCGGGCGGGCGCCGACGCCTGCTCCGCCGATCGCCGCAAAAGCGCCGGTGTCGAGCGTGAGAAAGGTGCCGTCAGCAAGGACCGTGTCGAGGGAACGAAGATTGTCCGCGGTCGTACCCCAGGCGACCGAGTGGGCACCGCAGGCGTTGTTCGCGATCATGCCGCCGAGCGTGGCCCGGCTGGCCGACGACGGATCTGCACCGAACGCCAGACCGTGCGGCCGAGCCGCTGCCAGCAGATCGGTGAGAACAACGCCAGGCTCCACCACCGCAGTACGCCGCTCGACGTCGAGCGACAGAATCCGATTCACATGCCGGGATGCATCGATCACCACGCCGCCGATCGCATTGCCGGCCATCGACGTACCGCCACCGCGCAGCGTCACCGGCGCACCGGCGGCCGCCACCAAGGCAACCGCCGCGGCCAGATCAGCCTGGTCCGCGGGGACCACGACGAGGTCCGGAACGGCCCGGTAGTTCGAGCCGTCCGCCGCGTAGAGCGCACGACTACGGGCATCGTCACCGACGGACCCCCGCAACTGCGCCCGCAACTCGCGAACAAGCCGACCAACGTCGTACGACGACCGCCCACCACCGACCCCCACACCAGCCACGCCAGCACCCACTCCCTCCCGACGATCGTTCCCGCCAGAGCCCCGCGAGTTCACCACCCCACCACCTGCCAACCCAGCCCGCCGCCGCCCAAGTCAGCACCCACCGCCCCGCGACCCCCATCCCCACCAGGCACCTGCGAAGCCACGACACCATCACCCACCAACCCGGCTCGGCTGCCGGCCCGTGTCACCAACCCGGCTCGGCCGCTAGCCCCCGTCACCATCCCAGCTCGGCCGCTGACCCCTGCCGCCATCCCAGCCCGACTGCCGGCCCCTGCCGCCATCCCAGCCCGACCGCTGACCCCCGCCGCCATCCCAGCCCGACCGCCGGCCCCCGCCGCCATCCCAGCCCGACCGCCGGCCCCCGCCGCCATCCCAGCCCGACCGCCGGCCCCCGCCGCCATCCCAGCCCGACCGCTGACCCCCATCGCCACCCCAGCCCGACCGCTGACCCCCGCCGCCGCCCAGGCCAGCGGCCCCCGGACGACCTTCCCGCCAGAAGCCTGCGAGTTCACCGCCTCGCCACCTGCTAACACGGCCCGCCGCACGGTCACGAGCCCGCGCGCGTCCAGCGCCTCGTGCAGCGCGGTGATGTCACCGAACCCGACGAACACCTTCTTCACCGCGGCCAACGCGTCGAGATCCAGCAACGGCAGCATCCGCTGTACGCCGTACCCGCCCGCATCCGAGGGGGCGCCACTGCCTTCCCTCTCCCCCCGGTCAACCATCTGAACCCCGCCCTGGGAGTCGTCGGGATCAGACGGTCCGAGCTGGGGAGTGCCAGGCGCGAGTGGGGTTAACATTGTCGACAATCTACCTACTCCGGTGACAGGGAGCCAGCATGGTGACTGTAGGCCTGCTCTATCCAGGGCACAGCGCGGAGGACGACTACCCCGCGCTAGAGGCGCGACTCGACGGCTCGGTCCGGCTGCCGGTGGTGATCACCTCGGTCGGCGAGGACGCGCACCGGGTCGACGCGCTGCTGGATCTCGGGCGGGCCGAACGCCTGGCCGACGGAGCGAGCGAGCTGGCGGCCGCCGCCCCGGACGCGGTCATGTGGGCCTGCACGTCGGGCAGTTTCGTGTTCGGCCCCGAGGGCGCGCGGAACCAGGCCTCCGGCGTGGCCCAGGCGCTCGGCGTACCGGCGTCGTCGACGTCGATCGCGTTCGTCGACGCACTGAAGCACCTCGGGCTGACCAAGGTCGCGGTCGCCGCGTCGTACCCGGAGGACGTCGCCAAGCACTTCGTCCGGTTCCTCACCGCGGGCGGGGCCGAGGTCGTGTCGATGGGCAGCCACGGGATCATCACCGCCGCCGAGGTCGGCACGCTCGCGCCGGACCAGGTGGTCGCGATGGTCAAGGCGGCCGACCACCCTGACGCGGAGGCCGTGCTGGTGCCGGACACCGCGATGCACACCTTGCAGATTATCGACCAGCTGGAGGCAGCCGTCGGCAAGCCGGTCCTGACCGCCAACCAGGTGACGGTCTGGAAGGGTTTGCACCTGCTCGGCCCGGTACCGTCGTTCCCAGGATTGGGAACTCTCTTTGGAGCACAGAAGTGACGAACTACATCGAACCGCTGGCCCAGGAGTCGACGCCGAGCATCATTGCCGACAAACTCCGCAAGGCCATCGGTCACGGGGAGCTCAAGCCGGGCACTCAGCTCGGTGAGGCCGACCTCGCGCGCAAGCTCGGGGTCAGCCGGGGCCCGCTGCGTGAGGGCATGCAGCGGCTGACCCAGGAGGGGCTGCTGGTCGCGATCCGCAACCGCGGCCTGTTCGTGGTGGACATGACCCCGGACGACGTCCGCGACATGTACCTCGCGCGGGAAGCGGTCGAGCGCGCGGCGGCCCGGAAGATCCTCCAGGGCGGATACGCGGCGGCCGGCCAGACGTTGATCGACATCGTCACCGAGATGGCCGCGGCCTGGACCCCGGCCGCGGTGGGCGAGCTGGACATCGAGTTCCACGAAACCCTCGTCCGGCTCGCCGCGAGCCCACGGCTGGCCCGGATGCACCAGACGTTCATCACCGAGACCCGGATGTGCATCCACGCCCTCGAGGAGACGTACTCGGCCTCGGAGGTCCGTATCGAAGAGCACCTCGCGCTCGCCACGGCCATCCAGCAAGGCGACGCGTCACTGACCGACCAACTCCTGGTCGCCCACATGGACGACGCCATCACCCGCCTCACCAACCGCTGACCCCGAAGCCCCTCGGGCCTCCATTCCCTCGGGCCAGCCCTGCGTCCCCTCGGGCCAGCCCCGTAGCGTCCGAAGATTCCGTATCCGTCCGAGAATCCGTGCCCTATAACGCTCGGTCCTTCGGACGGATGCGCATTCTTCGGACACAACAGCTCGGGGCAGGGTGCACGGGGAACCGGCGCTCAGCGGCGATCGGCGGAAAGCGCGGCTCGGCTGGGAGCCGGGGTCGGCAGGGCGGGAGGCCCGGCGGGAAGCGCGGAAGCGGAGAGCGACCGAGTGCGGAGCTCAGCTGGGAAGCCGCGGCTGGGCCGGCTGCGGCCAGCAGGCCCGGCGGAGGGCAGTGGCGGGGCAGCGCTCAGCGAAGGTTGGCGCGATGAGCGGCGATTCTGACGGCGGCGCGGAACGGGAGCGGCGCGGAACGGGAGCGGCGCGGAGCCGAGCCAGCGCGGAGTGGGTCGGGAGCGGGTTTAGTGGGAGCCCAAGGGGCAGCGCGAATCGACCTCGGGTTCAGCGGGAGCCGGACCCAGGGTCATCGCCGAGTCTGGCGACGGCGCGTACCCGACAGCACGAAGACCGTCGGGCTGGCGCCGGAGTACTTCAGGAGGCGTTCGCGGACGATCTTCACCTCGGGTGTCCGCGCGACCGAGTCCTTCAGTAGCCGTTTGTCCTCGGTCAGCAGGACGGCGCGACCGTCCGGCCGCAGTACCCGGGCGATCTCTTTCAGCACCGCCGGGTAGAGCTTCGCGTTGTCGCCATGGCTCCCGACCAGCTTGCCGAACGGCAGGTTCGTGATCACCCGGTCAATGCTCCCCGAGGCGAGCGACGACTTCTCCGCCTGGCCGACCGACAGCTCCGCCGTGATCCCCGCGCGGGCCACGTTCTCGCGGGCGAGCTCGATCGCCTTCTCGTCACGGTCCGAGCCGACCAGTCGCCCGTACGCGAACGGGTGCGCCGCGAGCAGGATCGTCCCGGTCCCGCAGAACGGGTCGAAGATGTGGTGCTCGGTCCCGACCTTCGCCAGCCGGACCATCACCTCCGCGACCACCGGCTTGGTCGACCAGGGCAGGCGCTCCAGCTGCGGGTAGTTCCGCGACCAGTGCAGCGGCCCGATCTCGCCGAGCCAGCGGCCGCCGTCGGAGGGGTCCGCGACGAAGTTCACCGCCCAGTCCGACGTGTTCTCCGACCACCCGAGTTTGTCGACCAGCACGTCCCACAGCGCGCGGGCGTCCGGCGTACCGGGTGCGATCCGGAACCGGACCGGCTCGTCCAGCGCGGACAGTACGCCGGTGTCGGCCGACCGCAGTACGGCGGCTTCGTCGGCCAGCGGTACGGCGGCCGTCAGGTAGAGCCGCGTGCCGTGCAACGGCCGCAGCGAGCCGTCGATCCGGCAGGTGACAGCCCCGTCGGTGCGGTCGGTGATGTCGGGTCCGGTGAGCAGGTCCTCGGCACCGCCGACCGTGGTGAGCACGATCTGGTCCTGAACGGGCCGATCCAACAGCAAGGTGAACTCCTGAGGTGAGCGCCGGACTCGGCAACCACCGACCGTACCAGTCCTACTTCAGGGCGATCCCGATGTACTTCGTCTCCAGGAACTCGTCGATGCCGTTCGGCCCTCCCTCGCGGCCGAGGCCCGACTGCTTGATGCCGCCGAACGGCGCGGCCGGGTTGGACACGACGCCCTGGTTCAGCCCGACCATCCCGGTCTCCAGCGCCTCGGCGACCCGCAGGGCCCGGCGCAGGTCGTTCGTGTAGACGTAAGAGACCAGCCCGTACTCCGTGTCGTTCGCCGCGGCGACCACCTCGTCCTCGCTCTCGAACGGCGTCAGCGGCGCCACCGGACCGAAGATCTCCTGATCGGCCATCCGGGCGTCCCGCGGTACGCCGGTGAGCACGGTCGGCGGGTAGAAATACCCGTTGCCCTCAGCAACCGATCCTCCGGTCAGCACGGACGCGCCCCGATCGACCGCGTCGGCGACCAGCGACTCGACCTTGGCCAGCGCCGCCGCGTCGATCAGCGGGCCGACCTGGACACCGTCACCGGTCCCCCGGCCGACCGTCAGGGCACCCATCCGATCGGCCAGCCGGCGACCGAACTCGTCGATCACCGAGGCGTGCACGTAGATCCGGTTGGCCGCCGTACAGGCCTCGCCCATGTTGCGCATCTTGGCCGCGATCGCGCCGTCGACCGCCTCGTCCAGGTCGGCGTCCTCGAACACCACGAACGGCGCGTTGCCGCCGAGCTCGAGGGATGTCCGCAGCACCTTCTCGGCGCACTGCTCCAGCAGCGCCCGGCCGACCTTGGTCGACCCGGTGAACGACAGCTTGCGCGCGTCGCCGGAGCGGATCAGCGGCTCCATCACGCCGCCCGCGTCCATCGCGGTGACGCAGTTGACCACGCCGGCCGGTACGCCGGCCTCGGCGAGGATGTCCATCAGCGCGAGCATCGACAGCGGCGTCTGGTGCGCCGGCTTGATGACGCTGGTGCACCCGGCCGCGATCGCCGGTCCGAGCTTGCGGGTGCCCATCGCCATCGGGAAGTTCCAGGGCGTGATCAGCAGGCACGGCCCGACCGGCTGCCGGGCGACCAGGAACCGCGCTCCCCCGGCCGGTGCGGTCTGGTAGCCGCCGTCGATCCGGACGGCCTCGCCCGCGAAGTGCCGGAAGAACTCGGCGGCGTATGTGATCTCGCCGCGCGCCTCGGCCAGCGGCTTGCCCATCTCCAGCGTCATCAGCAGCGCGAGGTCGTCGATCCGATCGTGCAGCAGCTCGAACGCGGCGGTGAGCAGGTCGGCCCGCTCGCGCGGCGAGGTCGCGGCGAACGACTTCTGCGCGGCGACCGCGGCGTCCAGCGCGGCCCGGCCGTCGGCCGGAGTCGCGTCGGCGACCGCGCACAGCTTCTCGCCGGTCGACGGATCGAGTACGTCGAACGTCGCGCCGCCGGCCGCGTCGCGCCACTGCCCGCCGACGTACAGGCGTTTGTGGACGGCGTCGACGACCCGCGCCTCGTCCGAGCCCGAACCCGTGGCCTCGCCCGAACCCCTGCCCGAGCCCTTGCCCGGCCCCCCGCCCGAACCGTCGCCCGAACCCTCGCTGGACCCCCTGCCCGAGCCCTCGCTCGACCCCCTGCCCGAGCCCTCGCTCGACCCCCTGCCCGAGCCCTCGCTCGACCCCCTGCCCGAGCCCTCGCTCGAACCCTTGCCCGAGCCCTCGCCCGAACCCGCCTGCTCGTCCTGCCGAATCATGTCCAGCTCGGTCATCGGACCCCCTTCACCGCCAGAGACGTCTGAGATACGCTGATTGTCGACAATCTACCAGTCTTCCAACGAGGGGGAACCCCGTGGCCGAGCTCTCCCAGCTCCTCAAGCAGGCGACCGGCGTCCTGGCCGCCCGCGGCGAGGGCGTCCTGCTGTACGACGAGGACGACCGCCGCTATCTCGACTTCACCGCCGGCATCGGGGTGACCAGCACCGGCCACTGCCACCCTCGCGTCGTCGAGGCGGCGCAGCGCCAGGTCGGCACGCTGATCCACGCCCAGTACACGACCGTCATGCACCGCCCGCTGCTCACACTGGTCGACCGCCTCGGCGAGGTGCTGCCGGCCGGGCTGGACCGGATGTTCTTCGCCAACTCCGGCAGCGAGGCGATCGAGGCAGCCCTCCGGCTGACCCGGCAGGCGACCGGGCGGCCGAACGTGATCGTCTTCCACGGCGGGTTCCACGGACGGACCGTCGCGGCGGCGTCGATGACGACGTCGGGGACCAAGTTCCGCTCCGGGTTCAGCCCGTTGATGGGCGGGGTGCACGTGTCGCCGTTCCCGGACCCGGGGCACTTCGGCTGGCCCGTCGAGCAGGCGACGGACTTCGCGCTCGCCCAGCTCGACTACGTCCTGCAGACCCTCAGCACGCCGGCCGACACCGCCGCATTCTTCGTCGAGCCGGTGCTCGGCGAGGGTGGTTACGTGCCCGCGAACGAGCGGTTCCTCGCCGGCCTGCGGGAGCGGACCGACACGCACGGGATCCTGCTGGTGATCGACGAGGTCCAGACCGGGTTCGGCCGGACCGGGAAGTTCTGGGGCGGCGACCACTTCGGCGCGCGCGCCGACGTCCTGGTGACGGCGAAGGGGCTGGCGTCAGGTTTCCCATTGTCGGCAATCGCCGCATCCGCGGACTTGATGGACAAGGCCTGGCCCGGGTCGCAGGGCGGCACGTACGGCGCGAACGCGGTTGCCTGCGCCGCGGCGCTTGCGACGCTCGACGTGATCCAGGACGAGAAGCTGGTCGAGAACTCGGCCGAGCGCGGGGCGCAGTTGAAGCAGGCCCTGCAGACAGTGGCAGACAAGCACGACCGGATCACCGACGTGCGCGGCCTCGGCCTGATGATCGGCAACGAGTTCCGCGACGCGGACAACAAGCCGGATCCAGTCACGGCAACCGCCGTACAGCAAGAGGCGGCCCGGCGCGGGTTGCTGCTGCTGACGTGCGGGGCCTGGGGGCAGGTCGTCCGGTTCATTCCCGCACTGGTCGTCTCACCCGACGAGGTCGACGAGGCCGCAGGCGTCTGGTCGGACGCAGTCAACGCCGTCCTCGGCTGACAGCGGTCGACGCGGCTCGGCTGAGGGCGGTCGGCACTGCGAACTGCCGTCGTTGGCCGACAGCGGTCGACGCGACGAACGCCGCCATCGGCTGACTACCAGTCCACGCGGTGAGCGACGTCTTCGGCTGATGGCAGTCGCCTCGCGAGCGCCGTCTTTGGTTGACAATCTACAAAGCGCCGACTGGGACAAGTTGTCCCGGCCGGCGCTTTGGGTTGGGTCAGGCCTTGGCAGGCTCGAGCTCGACCGGGGGCGGAGCGCCCTCGGTGCCGGGAGTCTCGGTGCCGTTGAGCGGGCAGCGGGTGGTCTCGGGAACCTTGACCAGGGCGATCGCGCCGATCACGCAGGCGGCCATCATGTAGTACGCCGGCGTCAGGTTGTCACCGGTCTTCTCGGTCAGCCAGTCGTTGACGGCCGGCGCCGTCCCGCCGAAGAGCGAGGTCGAGACGTTGTAGGCAATCGCGAACCCGGCGTACCGGACGTGCGTGGGGAACATCGCCGGGAAGGTCGCCGAGATCGTCGCCAGCTGCGGTACGTAGAGCAGACCCAGGATGGCGAACCCGAGTACCGCGCCGACCATGTTGGTGCCCATCAGCAGGAAGGCCGGCACCGCCGCGACGAACAGTCCCGCGAGCGACACCCACCACAGCGGTTTTCGCCCGACCCGGTCGGAGAAATGGCCCGCGAACGGCAGGAAGCACATCATCGCCAACTGGCCGATGATCGGCACGATCAGCGACTGGTCGGCGTTGAGGTGGATCTCCTTCTCCAGGTACGTCGGCATGTAGGTCAGCAACGTGTAGTTGACGACGTTCAGCGCGACGACCAGACCGCCCAGCTGCAGGATCGGCTTCCAGTAGCCGGCCAGCAGGTCCTTGAACTGGGTGGAAGTGCTCTCCTCTTTCTCCCCGGACGCCTCCAGCTCCTTGAACACCGGGGTGTCCTCGAGCCGGGACCGCAGGTACATGCCGACCAGGCCGAGCGGCGCGGCGACGAAGAACGGCAGCCGCCAGCCCCACGACCCCATCGCGTCGTCGCTGAGCACGAGCGAGAAGCCGAGCATCAGCAGCGCGCCGAGCGAGAACCCGGCCAGCGTGCCGAACTCCAGGAAGCTGCCGAGGAACCCGCGCTTGCGGCTCGGGGCGTACTCGGCCATGAAGGTCGCGGCGCCGCCGTACTCGCCACCGGTGGAGAAGCCCTGGATCATCCGGAGCAGCACCAGCAGGATCGGCGCCCACAGGCCGATCGAGTCGTACGACGGGACGAGCCCGACGCACAGGGTGGCGCCGGACATCAGCAGGATCGTGATCGCGAGGACGTGCTTGCGGCCGAGGCGGTCGCCGAGCGGACCCCAGACCAGACCGCCGAGCGGGCGGACCAGGAACGAGACCGCGAACGTCATCAGCGCGAGCAGTGTCGCGCTCTCGGCGTCGCCCGGGAAGATCGCGGCGGAGATGTAGGTCACGCCGTACGCGTAGATGCCGTAGTCGAACCATTCGGTCGCGTTGCCGATCGCCGACGCGGCGATCGCCCGCTTCAGCACTCCGGGCGGCGGATCGGTCTCGACGGTCGGCTGAGGGTGTTCGGAACCCACGGAGGGCCTCCTCGGTTCGTCAATCGGCAACAGCGTCAAGCTCGGTGCCCACTTGGGCACGGATGTAACCGCTTTCGCTCGTTCGTAGTTTTGTTGACAATCCGAAGGTTAGCCATGTGCGATCGTGAACGGCAAGCACTCGACCGCAACCTGTCACCCGCGGGACGCGCTGTTGGCGGTGGATGATTGTCGACTCACGCGCCGAGATCCACGGCGGGAATCGCCGCCTGCACCGACCGAGCCAGCCAAGGCGCGGTGCGTAGGAGGGAACCCGCGGGGGGTGCCGGGTGGTGCTTGGGTGCCGGGGACGCCGGAGGCCGGGGTGCGGGCTGCCGAAGTGCCGCGGTGGTGCGGCCCGGGCGCGGGGTCCCGGGCGCCGGGAGCGGGCGCCAGGGCTGGCGCGGGGTGCCGGGGAAGTGCACGGCGCCAGGGCGCGGAGGTGCCGAGGTGGCGCGGAGCGCCGGGGTGACGCGGGGTGCCGGGGGCAGTGGGCGTGCCGGGGGTGGTGCGCGCGGCGCCGGGGTGGTCCCGAGGCGCGGGGTGCGAGGCGCCCGGGGTGGTGCGGATCGCCTGGGGCACGGAGTGCGCCGGGGGCGCCTGGGCGCGGGCTGCCGAGTACCCAGTGCGCAGGGCGCCTGGAGCCCGGTGCCGGGTGCCGGGGTGCCGGGTGCCCGAGGCGTTAGTGCCGGGGTGGCGCGGCTTGTCTGGGCGGCCGGGTGCCGAGTGCGCAGGGGTGCCCGTGCGGGGTATCTGAGCGCGGGGCGTCTGAGCGCGGGTGTCGGGTCCGGGGGTGCGGAGGCCCGCGGTGGTGCGGGCCCGACCGCGGCTTCCGGGGCGCCGGGAAGCGTGCCGGGGCTGGCGCGGGGTGGCCGGGCTGGCGCGCGGCAGCGGAGTCCCGGGCGGGTGTGCGTCCGCGCCGGGTGGCGCGAGGCGCCCACGCGGCGCGGGATGCGGCTGCCGGGGGTGCGGGTGCATGAGGTGGCGCGGAGCGCCGGGGCCCGGCATGCGGATGCCGGGATGAAGGTTCCCGGGGTGCAGGGTCCCGGGCCCGCGGGCGGGGTGGCGCCGGAGACCCGAGCGAGTGATGCGGGGTGCCCGGCGTGCAGGGGTGCCGGGGCACGGGTTTCGGGGTGGTGCGGAGTGCCTGGGGACGGGTGCGCGGGTGCGCGGAGTGCCTGAGAGCGGGGTTCCCGGGGCCCAGGGCGGGTGGCGCGGGTGTCGGGTGGTGCGGAGTGCCTGGACGCGGGGTGCGCGGGTGCGGAGTGCCTGGACGCGGGGTGCGCGGGTGCGGGGCGCGGAGTGCTCGGGGCGGGGTGCCGGAGTGATGCGGTGCCGGGCGCGGAGTGCCGGGCGCGGGGTGCCCGGGGGCGGAGTGCCGGGCGCGGGGTGCCCGGGGGCGGGGTGCCGGAGTGGCGCGGTGCCGGGCGCGGGGTGCCGAGGTACCGGGCAGGCGTGCGGGGCGCGGGGGCTGCCGGGGTGCCTGCGGTCGTCGTACTGGGTTTGGCTGGGGGTTGTGATGGTTCGGACTGCTGCTACTGCTGGGGCGGGACCATGGAGGCGAGGCCGGCGATGATTACTTGGGCGCCGAAGTCGAAGCGGTCGTCGCCGCTGGCGCCGGTGGTCATGGCGCCGGCCAGGGCGATGGTGAGTGGGAAGCGGGCTGGGTCGAGGGAGCCGAAGAACGAGCGGAGTTGGTCGACGAATCCGGCGAGGTCTTCGGGGGCGAAGTCGGCGGCGCCCTGGACGCTTTCCTCGAAGGCCGTGGCGGTGATGAACAGCGGGATCAGGTCGACGGCCCAGGCGGCGGCCTGGTCGGGGACTCGGCCGGCTTTGAGGATCGCGAGCATGCGTTCGGTGCTGAGCATGGCGTACTCCCCCAGCGGGACCTGACCGATCGCCGCGCGGGCCAGGCCGGGGTACGCGCGCATCACCCGGAGGATCTCGTCCATCGCGGCCTTGAGCTGCTCCTGCCAGTGCTCCGGATCGGCGTCCGGCAGCACCATGTCGGCGGCGGCGCGGTCGAGCATCAGCTGGTCGAGCTCCTTCTTGTTCGCGACGTGCGCGTACAGAGAGGCCGGGCCGGTGTCGAGCGCCTGGGCAACCTTGCGCATCGACACCGCCTCGTAGCCCTGCTCGACCAGCAGCCGCAGCGCGGTGTCGACAATCCGCTCGCGCGTGAGCGGCTCCCGCGTGGCGCGGGCCGGCTTGGCGGGAGTGATCGGCTGCCACGGCGACGACTGGTTCATGCGCCCACTGTAGCGAACACCGTACTTGACACGAATAGTGTTCGAGCGTAGAACGGTGTTCGTTAACGAACACCGTTCTACTGGGAGCAACGATGACTACCTCAACCACCACCTCACCCGGCGAGGTGACCGCAACCGCCGGTACGCCGTACAAGTGGCGCTGGATCGTGCTCGCGACCGTGCTCGTCGCCGAGATCATGGATCTGGTCGACGCGACGATCGTCAACATCGCCGCGCCCTCGATCCAGCGCGAGCTGGGCGGGTCGAACGCCGCGGTGCAGTGGATGCTCGCCGGGTACACGCTCGCGTTCGCGATCGGCCTGGTCAGCTTCGGGCGGCTCGGCGACCTGGTCGGCCGGCGCAAGCTGTTCGTGATCGGCGCGGTCGGGTTCACCGTCGCCTCAGCGCTCTGCGGGCTGGCGACCTCACCCGGCCTGCTGATCGGAAGCCGGGTCGCACAAGGCCTGCTCGGGGCCGTGATGATCCCGCAGGGGTTCGCGATCCTGAAGTCGGTCTTCCCGCCGGACGAGATCGGCAAGGCGTTCGGGCTGTTCGGGCCGGTGATGGGATTGTCGGCAATCGCCGGGCCGGTGCTGGCCGGCGTCCTGATCGATGCGAACTGGTTCGACGCTGGCTGGCGGATGATCTTCTGGATCAACGTGCCGATCGGGGTCGCGGCGGTCGTCGGCGCGCTGCGCTGGATGCCCGAGGTGAAGACGCCGGGCGCCCGCGGGCTCGACCCGGCCGGCGTGATCCTGGTCAGCCTGGGCGCCGGGCTGCTGATCTACCCGCTGGTCCAGGGCCGCGAGCTCGACTGGCCATTGTGGACAATCGCCATGATGGTTGCCGCGCTCCCCGTGTTCGTGCTGTTCGGGTGGCGTGAGCGCCGGTCGGGCAACCCCGTCATCGACCCGTCGCTGTTCCGCAGTCGCGGGTACGTCGCGGGGCTCGGCGTGATCAGCACGTTCTTCCTGGCGATGTCCGGGTTCACGCTCGTGCTCAACCTGTTCACCCAGCTCGGCCTGCACTACAGCCCGTTGAAGGCCGGCCTCGCGATGGTGCCGTTCTCGCTCGGGATCGCGATCGGCGCACCGCTGTCGGCCGGACTGCTCGCGCCGAAGCTCGGGCGGATCGCACTGCAGCTCGGGATCGGCGTGATGACGCTGGCGATGGTGTGGGTCTGGATCACGTTGGTCCACAACGGCGACGCGACGACGATCTGGGACCTGGTACCGCCGCTGCTGCTGGTCGGGATCGGGTCGGGCATGGTGTTCGCGCCGCTGTTCGACATCATCCTGGCGTCGATCGACGACAGCGCGGCGGGCTCGGCGTCCGGCGTACTGACCGCGATGCAGCAGTTCGGCGGGGCGATCGGGGTCGCGGTGATCGGCACGATCTTCTTCCAGCTCCTGCCCACCGACGGTTTCCTCGGCGCGGCCAAGACCAGCACGCTGGTCGCGACCGGACTGTTCCTCGTCGCGCTGGCCATCACCTGGCTACTCCCCCGGCGGGCCCGCGCCGAGGTCGCTGCCAGCTGAGCTGCGGCCTGGGGGACGACCGGACTGCCGCCTGGGCTGCGGCCCGGGTTGCGGCCTGAGCTGCGGCCCGGGTTGCGGCCCGACTGCGGCCTGAGCTGCGGCCCGAGTTGCGGCCGGACTGCGGCCTGAGCTGCGGCCCGGACCTACGACCGGACTGCCGAGGCAACTGCCAGCTGAACTGCAGGCCTGAGCGGCCTGACCGGGTTGCGCCTGTGCAGGCCGCGCTGGTCCTCGGAGGGCTCGGGCTGGGCCAGCGAGTCGTTTACGACCGGCCTGCCGGCTGACCCGAAGCTCGCCGGTTGGCGTTGAAGCGTGCCTTCTTCTGACGATTCCCGCAGGTGTTCATGTCGCACCACTTGCGGGTCCGGCTCTGGCTGGTGTCGAAGAAGGCGGCGCGGCAGGTCGGCGAGGCGCACAGGGCCAGCTTTCCGTCTCGTTCGCCGGCGACGATGCCGATCGCGTCGGCGGCGATCACGCTCAGCGCGTCTTCCACGCAGGAAGTCGAGCTGAGCCGCCATCGCCGCTGACCGTCGGGCGTCAGGACGGCCGCCGCTCGGCCCTGAGCGCTGAAGTTGTTGATGACCTCGACAGCCGCCGCAGGAAGCGCGTCCTGAGTCGCGGCCGCTGTCGCGGCAGCGTGGATCGACTCCCGAAGTTCGCGCGCGAGGTCGAGCTGGGCGCTCGTGCAGGAGCCCACGGCGAGGCCGCTCACGGCCAGCCAGTCGACGAGTCGCTGCGGTGTGGGAATGCGTTCCACCGAGTCGCCCTGACGCTCCGACAGGGTGCCCGTGAAGCTGGTCGCCAGCACGGCTCCGAGGCGGAATTCAGGGAACTCGGCAGGCATGGAACCATCTTAGCAGGTTCACATCGGCCGGGAAGTTGTGTTAGAACCGTCTTAGCCGGTTCGCATCGGAGGCAGCCGGCGCCGCGACGGCCAGGAGGTCTCATGCCCAGCGACGACGTACAAACATTCGCAACCCGCGCGACCGACGCCGAACTCGACGAGTTGCGCGCGCGATTGGCTGCGGCACGGCTACCGGAGGCCGAAACGGTCCTGGGCGCCGCGCCCGGCGCGCGCCGATGGGACCAAGGCGTTCCTCTCGCCGACCTCGTCGAGATCGTGAACTACTGGAGGACCGGGTACGACTGGCGAGCGTTCGAGGAGCGTCTCCACGCGATCGGCCAGTTCCGCACGACCATCGACGGCCTGGGGATCCACTTCCTGCACCGCCGATCCGCGCGCACCGACGCCACGCCGCTGATCCTGACGCACGGCTGGCCCGGCAGCGTCGCCGAGTTCGTCGATGTGATGGACGAGCTGGCGGATCCGCAGGACGCGGACGCGCCGGCGTTCCACGTCGTGGCTCCTTCGCTGCCCGGCTTCGGGTACAGCGACAAGCCGGCCGGCACCGGGTGGGGAACCGAGAAGATCGCGGCCGCCTGGGTGGAGCTGATGGGGAGGCTCGGCTACCGCAGGTTCGTGGCGCACGGCGGCGACTGGGGAGGTGTCGTCACCACCGTTCTCGGTGGCAGGTTCCCGGAGCACGTTCTCGGCATCCACACGGTGCTGGCGCAGGCGCCGCCCGGGCTGACGACGGACGGGCTGACAGCGGTCGAACGCGCGTGGACCGAGGAGACTCGCGACTTCTGGCACCAGCGGTCGGCGTACGCGAAGCAGCAGGCGACACGGCCGCAGACAATCGGCTACTCGCTCGTCGACTCGCCGGTCGGGCTGCTCGCGTGGATTGTCGACAAGTTCGCCGAGTGGTCGGACACCCAGGACAGCCCGTTCGAGACGATCTCCAGGGATCGCGTTCTGGACGACGTCACGCTGTACTGGCTGACGCGGACCGGGGCGTCCGCGGCGCGCATCTACTACGAGAGCCACCAGTCGCTCGACCCCGAGCTCAGGGTCGACGTCCCGACGGCCGTCACGGCGTATCCGCGGGACATCGAGAAGTGCCCGCGGCCCTGGGCGGAGAAGCGGTACCGGCAGATCGTCCGCTGGAGGACGCCCGAGGCCGGCGGGCACTTCCCATCACTGGAGGTGCCTGAATATTTTGTCAACGATCTACAAGAGGGTCTCGCGGCGGTGCTCAGTCGCTCGTGACGAAGCCTTCCTTGACCAGCCAGTCCATCGCGACGTCAGCAGGCTCACGGCCGTCGACGTCGACCTGGGCGTTGAGCTCGATCAGGACCGCGTCGGTGAGTTTGGCGGAGACCGGGGCCAACAGGTCGCGGAGTTGCGGGTACTGGTCGAGGACCTTCTTGGCGATCACCGGTGCGACGTTGTACGCCGGGAAGTAGTTCTTGTTGTCCTCGAGCACCACCAGGTCGAGGGACTTGATCCGGCCGTCCGTCGTGTAGATCTCGCCGAACAGGCAGTCGCCGTTGTCGGTGGCGGCGTAGACGGCGCCGGTGTCGAGGGTGCGGACGTTGTCGCGGCTCACGCCCGAGCCGAGCGGGACGCCGTAGTGCTTGAGCATCGGTTCGAAGCCGTCGTTGCGGTTCGCGAACTCGGACTCGACGCAGAACGTACGTTCCTTCAGCGGGATCTGACTCAGCTGGGACAGCTTGGTCAGGCCGAGCTTCTCGGAGTTCTTCCGGGTCACGCCGAAGCCGTAGCTGTTGTTCATCGGCGCCGGCTCGAGCCAGACCAGCCCGTACTTCTGCAGGTCCTCACCTGCGACCGCGTCGTACTGCTTGCGCTTGTCAGGGATGCCGGTGTCGTGACCGAGGTAGGAGATCCACGCCGTGCCGGTGTACTCCCACGCCATCTGGATCTGGCCCTGCAGCATCGCCTGGCGCGACGTGTCGCTGCCGGGCATGTTGGTCAGGTCCTTCACCTTGGCCCCGGCCGACTGCATCAGGATCGCGGCGATCTTGCCGAGGATCAGCTGCTCCTGGAAGTTCTTCGACCCGATCCCGATCTCCAGGCCGTTGAGATCCTTGGCCGAGGCCAGCGGTCCGGCCAGCGTCGCGGTCGGGACGTACCCGCCGCTGGTGCCGAGACCGCAGCCGCTCAGGCCGGAGGCAACGAAAACAGTTGCCGTCAGCAACCCTATGACGCGCTTCATCGCAGTCCCCTCGGCCGGGTGATCTCTTCCAGGATCCGGCCGGCCCAGTCGATCAGCAGAGCCAGTACGCCGACCAGCAGCGCGCCGCTGACCAGGACCGGGAAGCGCAACAGCCGGATACCCGTCGTGATCAGGCTGCCCAGTCCACCGGCGTCGATGAACGTCGCCAGCGTCGCCGTACCGACGACGAGGACCAGGGCGGTCCGGATGCCGGCCATGATCACCGGTACGGCGAGCGGCAGCTCGATCCGCCCGAGCACCGATCGGCTCGACATGCCCATCCCCCGGCCGGCCTCGACCAGGTTGCGGTCGACGCCTTGCAGGCCGACGATCGTGTTGCGCAGGACCGGCAGGACGGCGTACAGGCAGAGCGCGAGGATCGCGGTCCAGAAGCCGAAGCCGAGCCAGATCGCGAGCAGGACGATCAGGCCGATCACCGGCGCCGCCTGGCCGGCGTTCGCGAAGGCAACGACGATCGGCGCGGCCCGGCGCATCCGGGGGCGGGTCAGCGCGATGCCGAGTGGGACGGCGATCAGCAGAACGATGACCGTGGCAACGACCGTCAGCTTGAGGTGCTCGACGGTGAGCGTACCGACGACGCTCCAGGCCAGCTGGCGTTGCTCGATCGAGTCGAGCTCGGCCTGCGAACGCCAGATCACCCACGCCGCGAGGACCACGGCAACGAAAATAGGCTGCCCGAGCAACAATCCCCAGCTCGGGCGGCGGCGCCGTTCGGACGCCAGCCCGGCGGCCGCCGCTTTGGCATCCGCGAGGTTGCGCCGCTCCTGCGCGGAGGTGCCTGGATCGACGACGGTCATGAGACCACCTCATCCGCCTCCGGCGCTTGGATCCGGGCCAGCACCGCCTGGAAGTCGACGACGCCCAGGTACTCGTCCCGCCGGCCGGTGACGACCGCGCTGCCATGGCTGGACACGAGCATCGTGTCGAGCGCGTCGTTCAGGGTCGCGCGACGGTCGATCGTGACCAGGTCGGTGCCCTCCTTGGGCGCCGGCACGCGGTCGACGCCGGCCAGGTCGCGGGTCCACATCCAGTCGATCGGGCGCCGCTTCGCGTCCAGTACGACGACCGAGTCGTCCCCCGCCGCCTGCGCGGAGCGGAGTACGTCCGCGGCCGTGTCGCCCACCGACGCGACCGTCGGCTGACCGAGGTCGATCTCGCTGACCCGGCTCAGCGTCAGCTGCTTCAGGGCGGCCCCCGCGCCGACGAAGTCCGCGACGAACCGGTCGGCCGGGTTCGACAGGATCGCTTCCGGTACGTCGTACTGCGCGATCTTCGCCCCCTCGGTGAGGATCAGGATCCGGTCGCCGAGCTTGACCGCCTCGTCGAAGTCGTGGGTGACGCAGACGATCGTCTTGCGCAGCTCCTCCTGGATGCTGAGCAGTTCGTCCTGCAACCGTTGCCGGGTGATCGGGTCGACCGCGCCGAACGGCTCGTCCATCAGGATCACCGGCGGGTCCGCGGCCAGGCCGCGCGCGACGCCGACTCGTTGCTGCTGGCCACCGGAGAGCTCGCGCGGGTAACGGCCGCGGTACCGCTCGGAGTCGAGGCCGACCAGCTCGAGCAGCTCGTCGACGCGTTCGGTGATCCGGCCGCGGTCCCAGCCGAGCAGACCGGGGACCATCGCGATGTTCTGGGCGACGGTCATGTGCGGGAACAGGCTGCCGCCCTGGATCACGTACCCGATGTGCCGGCGCAGGTCGTCGTCGTCGCGGCCGCTGATGTCCTCGCCGCCGATCCGGATGCTGCCGGACGTCGGCTCGATCAGGCGGTTGATCATCTTCAGCGACGTGGTCTTGCCGCAGCCCGACGGTCCGACGAACATCACGATCTCGCCGGCCGGGACGTGCAGCGACAGACCCTCGACGGCCGGCTTCTGCTGACCCGGGTAGCGCTTGACGACGTCGATCAGGTCGATGTCGACGCCGCTGACCTCGTGGTCGCCGGACGTCTCGGCCGCGATCGGGTGGGCGGCCGAGGGCTCGGGTGCGGCGGACGTCGTACGCGAATCAGACACGGATCCCCCTGGGGGTCGTCAGCCGGCCGACGCCCAGCAGCAGCGCGTCCAGCACGAGAGCCAGCAGCACCACCCCCAGCGTTCCGACCAGGGCGGAGTTGAGAGCGTTGGCGCCACCGATCTGGGTGAGGCCGGTGAAGATGAAGCTGCCCAGACCAGGGCCGAGCACGTACGCCGCGATCGCCGCGATGCCCATCGACATCTGCGCCGAGACCCGGACGCCGGCCAGGATGACCGGCCACGCGAGCGGCAGCTCGATCCGCACCAGGGTGCGGAGCCGGCCCATGCCCATGCCGCGGGCGGACTCGACCAGCGTCGCGTCGACGCCGGCCAGGCCGACGACCGCGTTGCGCAGGATCGGGAGGGTCGCGTAGAAGGTCACCGCGACCACCGACGTCGCCGTACCGATGCCGGCCAGCGGGATCAGCAGGCCGAGCAGCGCGAACGACGGGATGGTCAGGCCGACCGCGCTGATGCCTTCGGCGGCCGACGCGATCTTCGGGTTGCGATGGACGAGCACGGCCAGGACGACGGCGATCACCGTCGCGAGCACCACGCACTGGATCACCAGGCTCAGATGCTGGTAGCCCTGGTAGAGCAGTTGCGACTGCCGTTCGGTGATGTAGTCCCACACGGTCTCGATCGCCCTCCCACGGGTTTCGCTCCCCCGCTGCAGGGGTCGGTACGCCGGGTGCCAGCTTCAACCACCCTAGTCAGCCGACTGGTCCCCCGCCGGCCTGGACCACAAACCCTCCAGGTCACCCGGCGTGTCGCCGCCGCTGCCGCTGGTGAGCCGGAGTGCGCTTTCCGGTGTTTACCGCCGTACGGCGCACGGCGTGGGCCGGGCATGACGAAGCCCCCGGCACCTGTCGGTACCGGGGGCTTCGGGTGAGGCTCAGTTGAACGAGTCGCCGCAGGCGCAGGAGCCGGTCGCGTTCGGGTTGTCGATCGTGAAGCCCTGCTTCTCGATCGTGTCCACGAAGTCGATCGACGCACCCTTGAGGTACGGCGCGCTCATCCGGTCCGTGACGACGCTCACACCGTCGAAGTCCGCGACGACGTCACCGTCGAGCTGACGCTCGTCGAAGAACAGCTGGTACCGCAGGCCGGAACACCCGCCCGGCTGCACGGCGACGCGCAGCGCGAGGTCGTCGCGACCTTCCTGGTCCAGCAGCGCCTTCACCTTCGAGGCGGCCCCGTCCGTCAACAGGATCCCCGTCGCGGCGGCGGTGGCCTGCTCGGTCTGCGCTTCAGTCATTCCTGACTCCAGTCATCTCTTGAGCGCCCGGCTGCTGATGGGCAGGCAGCCGCACGCGGAAAATCCGCTGTCAACACGGGCCAACACCCACTGACCCGCGCTCATTCCCATGGTCGCACACCAATTTCGAGGATCAACAACTTGCCTCACCCACCGGGCAGCCACCCTCAGCGGGCCCAGGTCCGGGCGACGCGCTCGGCGACCTTGGCCAGCGAGCCGTGCGGATCGGCGAACGCCTGCTCCTCGCCGACGGCGTCGACCAGGGAGTAGGCCGACTCGACGCCCATCGTGCGCATCTCGCGGGAGCCGATCAGTACCTTGCCCGCCAGGACGACGCACGGCCGCATCGCGTCGTTCGCGACCTTGGCGACGCCCGCGATGACCTTGCCGTCGCGGGACTGGAAGTCGAACGCGCCCTCGCCGGACAGCACCAGATCGACCCGGCCGGCCTTCTCCTTCAGCCCGGTGAGGTCGGCGACGAGGTCGATCCCGGAGACGCGCTCGGCGCCGAGCAGGAGCAGCGCGTACCCGAGCCCGCCCGCGGCGCCGGCGCCCTTCTGGTCGGCGGTCTTCCGGTCGGCGAGCTCGGCGAAGCGGGTCAGCCAGCCGTCGACCACCGGCTTGCGCTCGTCGGCGACGCCCTTCTGCTGGCCGAAGATGTTGGTCGCACCGCGCAGCCCGAGCATCGGGTTCTCGACGTCGCTCGCGGCGACGAACTCGACGCCCGCCATCCGCGTCCGCGCCGGCTCGAGGTCGACCTCGGTCAGGTCGGCCAGCCCGGTCGCGCCCGCGTCGAGGCGGCCGCCGGCGGCGGTCGCGCCGAGGGCCGCGAGCAGGCCGGCGCCCGCGTCGTTCGTACCGGAACCGCCGAGTCCGAGAACGATCCGCTTCGCCCCCGCGTCCACCGCAGCGGCGATCAACTGACCGACGCCGTACGTCGTACCGTCCTCCGGCCGTCGGTCCGCCGGCTCGATCAGGTGCAGTCCGCAGGCCTGCGCGGTCTCGACGTACGCCGTCTCGCCGGCGACCAGGACGGTCGCCGGGACCTCACCGCCGAGCGGACCGCGCACGGTCACCGCCAGAAGGGTGCCGTCGACAACGGCGGACAGTACGTCGATGAACCCCGGTCCCCCGTCGGCCATCGGCGCCACCAGTACCTCGGCCTCCGGGTCCCGCCGCCGCCACCCCTCCTCGATCGCGGCCGCAGCCTCGACCGCCGTCAACGTCCCAGCGAACTTGTCCGGAGCAATCAGCACGCGCATGCGCCCATCCTCGCAAACCCGCTCGCCTTCGCGCGCATCCGCAACCACCTGCCGGACGGGCCTCTCGACGGGATAGGCCGGGCCTATCGGTCCATCCAGCTCGGCGACTGGGGTGGACGTGGGCCGACGTCGACGTGCACCACTGATCAACCACGCGACCGACGGCTCGGCCACGCTCAGCGCGCACCTCCGCGGCGGCCGATCGCGTGGTTGGTCAGTGGTGGGCGTCGGCCACCCAGCGGTCGACGTGCGCAAATGCGAGCCACCGCCTCGGGTCCGTGCGGCGTCGGGCCGGTAGCGTGCGGGCGGTGCAGCTCACCGTCGCCGAGGCGATTGCCGTCCAGGAGGACCTCCGCCGGCACGTCGTCACCACCGACGACACTTCGCCGGCGCCGCGGTACGTCGCCGGGCTGGATGTCGCGTACGACGGTGACGAGTACGCGGCGGCGGTCGTCGTACTGGAGGTGATCCGGGCGGCGACGGTCGAGCTGCAGGAGGTGGATCGCGCTGTCGTGCGAGGGCGGACTGCCTTTCCGTACGTGCCGGGGTTGTTCGCGTTTCGGGAGGTGCCGGGCCTGGTGGCCGCGTTGGAGCGGCTGCGGGTGACGCCGGAGCTGCTGGTGTGTGACGGCCAAGGGCTGGCGCATCCCCGGCGGTTCGGGCTGGCTTGTCACCTCGGGGTGGTGACCGGGCTGCCGAGTCTCGGGGTGGGAAAGACTGCTTTCGTCGGCGAGTGGCAGGAGCCGGGGACTGCGCGGGGTGAGGCCAGTGAGCTGGTGCTCGACGGGGAGGTCGTCGGGAAAGTGCTCCGGACGCAGAACAAAACCAAGCCGGTGTTCGTCTCAGTCGGGCATCGGGTGTCGTTGGGGACGGCGGTCGAGCGCGTGCTGGAGTTGGCGCCGCGGTATCGACTGCCGGAGACGACCCGCGCAGCGGACCGCGCGTGCCGGGACGGACTGGCCGAGCGCTGACGGCCCCGGTGCAGGTTCGACGAGCGAGGAGAGCGGATGACGTTGCACGAGAACGGCGTACGGACTGATGCGATGGCCCCGCTTCGGCCGGGGGCCTCGGCGGCGGTGCTGGACGGGGATCGCTTGTTGCTGACTCGGCGCAGCGACAACGGCGAGTGGTGCATGCCGGGTGGCGGGATCGACGCGGGTGAGCGGCCGGCGGAGGCCGCGCAGCGGGAGGTGCTGGAGGAGACCGGGCTGCGGGTGCGGGTGACCGGGCTGCTCGGGGTGTACTCGGATCCGGATCTGGTCGTCGTCTACCCGGACGGGAATCGGGTGCAGATCCTGGGCGTCCTGTTCCGCGCCGAGGTGGTCGAGGGCACGGCCGGGTTGTCCGACGAGGTGACCGAGGTCGGGTGGTTCACGGCGGCGGAGGCGGCCGAGTTGACGGTCATCGCCAATCATCGGCCGCTGTTGCCGACGGCGTACGGCGTGGCGGAGATCTACTTCAACCCGCCTAGGCCAAGTACTGCGTGACCGCGTTCGCGGCGCGGCGGCCGGAGACCAGGGCGCCTTGGATCGACGCCGTGTCGCGGTGGTCGCCGGCGATGAAGCGGCCTTCGCCGAGGTCGACCGGGCGGCGCGGGGTGAGCGGCGGCGCCTGCTGCGGAAGGGCTTCCGCGATGTCGTGCCGTACGACGAGTTGCCACGCGCCGGCCGACCGCCCGTACATCCGGGTCAGCTGGATCCGCACCTCGCTCTCGACGGCGTCGGTCGGCCAGAGGGTGGTCGCCTGGATCAGGTGCTGCCCGGGCGGCGCGTACGACGGCGCGACGTTCGACATCACCGCGGTGTTGACGACCGGCCCGTCGCGGCGGCCGTCGACCACCAGCAGCTTGTCGGTGCGCGGTGGTTCGTCGGTCGCGAACCAGTAGGTGCTGAGGCCCTTCAGCTGCGGCGCCCGGACCTGCACGAGTCCGGCGGCTGCCGACGGATCGGTGGCGACGACCACGGCACGGGCGCGGAGCTCGCCGTCGACGGTGCCGACGACCACCTCGTCGCCGCCTCGTACGGCGGTCACCGCGCGGCCAAGCTGAACAGGATCTCGCAGCCGCGCGGCCAACTGCTCAGGCAACGCGGCCATTCCGCCCGCGGGCAGACTCGGTGTGCCGAGCAGGAAGCTCCGGAGGAGCAGCCGTACGAAGGCTGCCGAGGTCGCGCCGTCCGCCTCGGCCAGTACCCCGGCGAGGAACGGCTCGAGGATCTCCCGCCGAAGCTTGCCCTCGACTCCAGCGCGGTCCAGCGACTCCTGCAACGACACATCTCCCCCACCCGACGAGTCGTGCTGTGCCTCGGCGAGGAGACGATGGACCGGGCCCAGAGCCGGAGCCGCCCAAGCGCCGATCCGGGCCAGCTCCTTGGGATGCAGGTAGCCGCTCAGGAGGGACTTGGCCACGAGACCCGGGCTGCGGCGCGGGTCGGCGACGAGCGTCGTACCAGCGGCTCCCGCGACGGCGACGCCGGCGGTGAACGCTTGGAGGTCCAGCGCCGGCAGGTCGACGTACCGGCGTACGGCGGGGTAGGCCGGGTTGAGCAGCTGGAAGCCGTGGTCGCACAGGTAGCCGTCGATGCGGTCGGTGCGGACCCGGCCGCCGACCGCGTCTGCGGCCTCGAGCACACTGACGGCGAGACCCCGGCTCTGCAGGGTGAGGGCGCAGTTCAGCCCGGCGAGACCAGCTCCGACGACGATCACGTCTGTCATCTCTCGATGCTTGCACATCTTTCGACCGATACCGCCAACGATCGGCGCCGGTAATTTCGCATGATGGGCAGTGACGCGTACCACGCGATCCCGGGGTGCCGGCGTGCGACGATGTTGACGTGACGACGATCGCAGACGGCCCGAAATCCCTTCCGCTGCTGTTCCTGGGCCGCGACACCGACCCGCACTCCGAGCGTGGCGTCGAGTGCCCGGGCGCTCTTCCGCCGGCCTCCGACCCGGACCTGGTCGAGCGGGCGCAGAAGGCCAAGGCCGCGCTCGGCGACCAGGTGTTCGTGCTCGGGCACCACTACCAGCGCGACGAGGTGATCCAGTTCGCGGACGTCACCGGTGACTCGTTCAAGCTCGCCCGCGACGCGGCGAACCGGCCGGACGCGCCGTACATCGTGTTCTGCGGTGTGCACTTCATGGCCGAGTCCGCCGACATCCTCACCAACGAGAGCCAGACGGTGATCCTGCCCGACCTCGCGGCCGGCTGCTCGATGGCCGACATGGCGCGGATCCAGCAGGTCGAGGCGGCCTGGGACGCGCTGGCCGACGCCGGCGTCGCGGACGTCACCGTGCCGGTCACCTACATGAACTCCAGCGCCGACATCAAGGCGTTCTGCGGCCGCAACGGCGGCGCGGTCTGTACGTCGAGCAACGCCGACGTCGCGCTCGACTGGGCGTTCCAGCAGGGCGAGAAGGTGCTGTTCCTGCCCGACCAGCACCTCGGGCGGAACACCGCGGTGCTGAAGATGGGCATCAGCCTCGACGAGTGCGTCGTGTACGACCCGCACAAGCCGGGTGGCGGTCTGACCCGCGAGCAACTCGCGGCGGCGAAGATGATCCTGTGGCGCGGGCACTGCTCGGTCCACGGGCGCTTCACGCCGGAGTCGGTCGACGACGTCCGGGCGCGCGTTCCCGGGGTGAAGGTCCTGGTGCACCCGGAGTGCCGGCACGAGGTCGTCACCAAGGCCGACCTGGTCGGTTCGACGGAGTACATCATCAAGGTCCTCGACGAGGCCGAGCCCGGTACGTCGTGGGCCGTCGGCACCGAGCTGAACCTGGTCTCGCGGCTGGCCAAGCAGCACGCCGACAAGAACATCGTCTTCCTCGACAAGACGGTCTGCTACTGCGCGACGATGAACCGGATCGACCTCCCGCACTTCGTCTGGACCTTGGAGAACCTGGTCGCCGGCCACGTCGTCAACCCGATCAAGGTCGACGCGGACACCGAGCGGCACGCCAAGATCGCCCTGGACCGGATGCTCGCCCTGCCGGGCAAGACCGCCCGGGACTGAGGGGGAAGGAGGAGCCTGTCGCCCCGGGCGCAGGCTCCGCCGCGCACCCCGCCGTTGCGAGGACGACAGGTTCGGGCCGCGCGGGACGCGCGCAGCGTCGGGGCCGAACACCTCCACAGCCCCTGTCTGCAAGGGTGGGGGCGTGAGCGACTCGGGTTTTCACCTGGTCGAGGTCGGTAGCGACCTCGACCAGGCAGGTGAGGTCGTCGACCGGCTGCTGGCGCTGAACGTGTCCGATCGGGTGCTGGTCGAGGTCGAGTGCGAGACCACCAGCCACGCGCTGGACTGGTGGTTGTCGAGAGCAACCGTCGGGTGGACGACGTTGGAGTTCCTGCTGCCTCCGGAGGTCGCCGTCGAGGTCGAGTGGCTGCTGGTCGCCGACGGGCGGGCCCGCGGCGGGGTCGTCGGCCCGGAAGGGGTGCATCTGTGGGTCGAGCCGACCGACACGGCCGCGCTCGAGAAACTGGCCCGCTCGGCGCCGGTGCCGGTCCGCGTGTACGTCGGGGACCTGAAGCCGGCGCTGTTCACCTGGGCGATGATCCCGCCGGCGCCGGCGCGGACCTTGGTGTACTGGGACGACTGCTGGTGGCCGCCCGAGGGTGAGTTCCGGGGTGAGTCCAAGCACGCGGGGGTCGCGGTGGCGGTCAACGCGTCGACGCTGTGGGACCTCGACCCGGGGCCGGTGGGCTTTCGGGTGTACGTCGAGACGCGGTCCGGCGACGTCGAGCTGGCTCGGCGGCTGGCAGGCAAGGCGAGGCTGGAAGTTCTTGCGGAGGCCGAGTCCCTCTGACGGGCCCGATCAGGAGTTGGTGACGCGGGCTTCGGCGTACCAGTCGGCCAGCAAGGCCGGGAGACGGTCGGGACCCCAGCGGTCGACCGGGGTGATGCGGCCTTTCAGGGCGGCCAGGCCCTTGGCCAGCTCGCCGACGACGTCGCCTCGCCAGTCGACAGCGACGCCTTCGTCCGGGCCGACGATGACGGACGGGCCGCCCCGGTCGACGCAGACGACCGGGCAGCCGCTGGCGAGTGCTTCGGTGACGGCCCAGCCGGCTGCTTCGCGGAGGGCGGGGGCCAGGAGCGCGTCGGCGCGGAGCAACGCGGCGAGGACCTCTTCGCGCGGGAGCTGGCCGGTGAACTCGACGCGGTCGCGGACGCCGAGCTGCTCGGCGAGGCGTTCGGCGCGCCGCCAGTCGGGGCCGTCGCCGATGACGCGGAGCTCCCACGTGGCGGCTTCGGGGCGCGCGAGCGCGCTGATCGCGATCAGCAGGCCCTTCCACGGGATCAGGCGGCCGACGAACAGCGCGGTCTTCACCCCGGGCCCGCCGAAGGGCTCGTACGGACCGGAGGCGCTGGCGAAGCGGCGGATCGCGACGTTCGGCTGGACGACGATCTCGCGCGCGTGCGGTCCGAAGACCTCCGCGACATCCTTGTTCTGGGCAACGACCAGGTCGGCCCGTTGCGCGACCTGCCGGCCGATCAACCGCCGGGCGGCGCCGGTCCACGCGCGGCGGACCAGTTCGCCCACCAGGCCGCCCGAACCGAGCCAGTGCGCCATCGACAGCGGCACCGCCGTCGACCCGCCGACCGGACCCCAGATCACCTTCGCCGACGTCCGCCGTACGACGCCCGCCGGCATCCAGTCGACGGCGAACGTGAGGTGGTGGATCACGTCGAAGACGTGCTCGCGGTGCAGCCGCTCGGCGACCTGGCCGGCCTTGCGCTGCCACAACGGGTAGTACCAGTACACGTCCGCGCTCCGCCGCCGCAGCTTGAGCAGGAACTTCGACAGCTCCAGCGGTACGACGGTCAGCCCCGGCACCGGCCGGATCGCGAGCTCTTCCTCGATCTCGTGCAGGAACTTGCCGCGGGTCAGCAACCACACGTCGTGGTCCCGCGCGGCCGCCTTCGCCCACGCCCACCCGGCGCCCGGCTCGGACCCACCCTGGGGCCGGCACGCGTACGCGCTGACGAGGATCTTCTTCCGGGCCTGCGCCGGCCCGGTCACAGCGTGCCCTCGAGCAACCGTCGCAGGTCCGTGCTCGACGTCGACGCCGTGTACGGGAAGTAGTGCACGCCGGCCCCGACCTCGCCGAGCAGCTTCTCCAGCCGGAGCCCCTTCTCGGTGCCCTTCCAGTCGTCGCCCTTGAACAGCACGTCGTACCGGAGCTGTTTCCACATCTCGAACTTGTCGCTGGACCAGTCGCTGACCACCTCGTCGACGATCCCGATCGCGCGCACGACCTCCATCCGCTCGTCGTGCGGTACGACGGGCGGGCGGCCCTTGATCTTGGTGACGACGTCGTCCTCGACCACGCCGGCGATCAGGTAGTCGCAGTGCTCGCTGGCGCGGCGCAGGATGTTCAGGTGCCCGATGTGGAACATGTCGTAGACCCCCGGGGCGTACCCCACGACGCCCATCAGGCCCGGACCCCGGACGGCGCCAGCGCCGCCATCTCCTTGTACCACTTGGAGATCGCGGCCAGCAGGAACAGCAGGTTCGCCAGCAGCATCAGCCCGTAGAGGCCGGCGAACAGCGTCGGCCACCCGACGGTGAGGAACACCAGGCAGAGGATCCCGTAGTCGGTCGGCGCGATCACCAGCGACTTCAGCACCGAGTCGCCGCGCACGTTGGCGGTCGAGACGCCGTGCCGCCGGCGCAACTGGTCGATCAGGATCAGCCCGAAGAACATCACCGCGGACACGCACAGGTACGCCAGTGGGACCAGCAGCACCAATTCGTTGCTGAAGGCATCGAACCGGTAGAACGAGACCAGCACCGCCGAGTGCAGCAGGGTGATCTTCACGCAGTCGATCATGTGGTCGAGCCACTCGCCGACCGGCGAGCCACCACCCCGCAGCCGGGCCAGCTGACCGTCGGCGGAGTCGAGCGCGTACCCCAGGACGAGCAGCGCCGTGACCACCAGTGCCAGCGGCAGACTCGGCGCGATCGTCGCGAGCAGCACGATGCCGATCAGCGAGCAGAAACCGCTCGACAGGCTGACCTGGTTGGGCGTCCGGTTCAGCAGGAACGCACCGGCGGCCAGGTAGCGGCCGAGTTTGCGGTTCACGAAGCGCGAGTAGACCGGCGTACCGGCCGAAGGTTTCTGAGCGCGCGCGAGCCGCGCGACGGCGTCGCCGTACGAGCTCATGCGACGGAGCTGCGCGACTGCCGCTGGCCGATCGCGGCGCGCAGGATCTGGCTGCGGGACTCGCGGCGGTTCGGCAGCGCGCGGACCAGCTCGGCGGGAACCCCGTCCAGCTCGTCAGCGGCCAGTACGCCGTCGGTCCCGTCAGCGGCGAACACGGTCTCGACCCCCGGCACCCCGGTCAACCATCCGGCGTCGTCGACCACGACGACCTCGTCCACGCAGCGCAGCTGCTCGAGGATCTGCGCTCGCTCGACCAGCGGGACGAACGGCCGCGCACCCCAGGCTTCGCGCGCCCAGTCGTCGGTGAGCACGCCCACCACGAGCCGGTCGCACTGTTCCTGCGCCTGCTCGAGCACGTCGAGGTGCCCGATGTGGAACAGGTCGAAGACCCCGGTCAGATAACCGATGCGCTGCGGCACCCTGCACTCCCCCACTGAGCCCCTGTGGGCTCTACCCCTCCGGCGTTCCCGAACCCAGCCGGGCCGGTACGCCGAACACCTGTGCAACGAACTTCTGGCGAAACTCCGGGAAACCGGTCCCCACCAGCTGTCGACGAGACCCCCCTCGCCTCCGCGCACTTTACACCGGGTGATCGCCGGTGACCTAAGCAATCCGTCGCGCGGCGATGACTGCCCCGGCAGGTACTCAGGGGGCAGGCGGCCCGGTCAGCTGCCGGCCGCGTGCCGCGCGATCGCATCGGCGTAAATCCTCTCCGTGGCCGCCAGGTCGCGCTCCGGGGTGAAGCGCTCCACATAGACCTGACGGGCTCGCTCGCCGCAGGTTATCGAAGTGCGCGGATCGGTGACCAACCGCAGTGCCTTCCGCAGCGATTCGGGGTCGCCCGGTTCGGCCAGCGCACCGGTCTCGCCGTCCTCGACGAGCTCGGCCAGCGCGCCGATCCGGGACGCGACGACCGGGACGCCGTGCGCGAACGCCTCCACCACGACGAGGCCGAACGTCTCGTAGGAACGAGCCGGTACGACGACCGCGCGCGCCGTACGGACGACGTCCATGCTCTCGGCCCACGGCAGCGCGCCGAGCACCCGCACGGACGGGTCCGCCGCGGCCCGCGCGTCGGCCTGGTCGCGCAGCGGTCCGTCACCGATGACGACCAGTTGGCCCAGCGAGGCGTCCCAGGCCTGCAGCAGATCGGCGAAGCCCTTGTCCTCGGTGAGCCGGCCGAGGAACACGACGGCTTCGCCCGCGCCCTCGCGAACCTGCCCGGAGAACGGGACGGCGTGCGGCTTGACGACGATCTGCTCGGGCGCGAACCCGGCGGCGACGTACCGGGACCGGACGAACTCCGAGGGCGCGATCAGCGTTGTGGTGTAGCGCTGCCAGGTGTGCAGGGCCTGGTGAACGCCGATCCCGGTGACCAGCGGCAGGCTCTGCACGGTCGAGTCGCGGTAGCAGCCGTGCACAGCGCCACGCCACGGGATCTTGCCGACGCAGGACTCGCACGGAGCGCCGTCGCGCTGCAGTACGGCGTTCGCGCACAGCAGGCGGAAGTTGTGCAGCGTGGCGACCACCGGGAGGCCGGCCCGGGACGCGGAACGCAGTACCGACGGGCTCAGGAGCGGGAACGTGTTGTGCACATGCACGATGTCCGGACGCTGTTTCTGCAATCGGAAGGTTAAATCGCGTTCGGCCGCAAATGACCATATGGAGCGGAACGGTAACAGTGCGCGATCTTTGCCGGGCATTTGCTCAATGTCATCGCTGTGTCGCGCGTAGAGATCGACGACATGTCCTGAGCTGCGCAATAAATCAGCTGTTTGATCGACAACGGTGTTCTCGCCACTGGGTTGACCCGAACGATAACGGTTGTGCAACATGGCGACCCGCATGGCACCACCTTAGAGGTTCGCGGTGGTGACAACTGGTTCGTGAGGCCGCATCTCGGGGAGTTTCACCGCGTGCCGATAACCCGGAGGATGCTTTGAGAAGGACGCCGCCCAAGCGGATGCTGCTCATCGGTGTCATCGCTAGCGCGATCGCCGTCGTTACAGTGGCCTATCCCGTCGTCTCCCATCAGAAGAACGCGGCAACCGCCGGAAAGTCACGCACTACCGATCAGGACGCCGCGGCCGGCGCGGGCATTCTTCCGTCGTCGCGGCCGACCACGAAGCCGACGAAACCCCGGGCGACGACGCCGCCGGGCACGGTGACGAGCAAGCCGCCGACCGTCGTACCGACGACGAAACCGTCGAAGCCTTCGGAGCCGACCAGCAAGCCGACCGCTCCCGAGCCGCCGGAGCCGACCAAGACGGTCGTCGTCCCCGGCAACGGCACCGCCGGACCGGCGTACGCCGGTCCTTGCAACGGCGTCGCGATCAAGCCGGGCCAGAACGCCCAGTCCGTGGTCAACGCGAACCCGGCCGGTACGACGTTCTGCTTCACCGCGGGGCTGCACCGGATCAGCCAGACGATCCGGCCGAAGGCCGACCAGACGATCGCCAGCGACGACCGCGCCGTACTGACCGGCTCCGTCCCGCTGACCGGCTGGACCCGATCCGGCGCCGCCTGGGTGACCCGCGGCGCGCTGCCGCCGGCGTACGGCAAGGCCGGTCAGTGCGAGGACAACGCGGCGAACATCTGCAGCCTGCGTGAGCAGCTCTACCTGGACGGCGCGCACCTGACCCGCGTCGCCTCGCTCGGCGCGGTCAAGGCCGGCACGTTCTACGCCGACTACGCCGCCGACGCGATCTACGTCGGCAGCGACCCGGCCGGCAAGGCGGTCGAGATGGCGAAGACCGCGACCGCGATCGAGTCGAACCAGCCCGGCGTCACCGTGCGCGGGCTGACCATCGAGCACTTCGCCAGCGCGGCCCAGGCCGGCGCGCTGGTCTCCGGCCCCGGCTGGAAGGTGAAGGCGAACGAGGTCCGCTGGAACAAGTCGGTCGGGCTGATGCTGGTGAAGGCCAACAGCGCGCGGATCGAGCGCAACCTGGTGCACCACAACGGCCAGCTCGGCCTCGGCCAGTACAACTCGCTGCAGGCCGACGTCACCTCGAACGTGATCACCCAGAACAACACCGACGGCTTCTGGATCGCCGACTGGGAGTCCGGCGGGATGAAGTCGACCCGCTCGTCCGGCACCGTCAGCGGCAACCTGATCCAGGCCAACAAGGGCGTCGGGATGTGGGCCGACGTCGCCGACGACGGCCGGGTGATCAGCGGCAACAAGATCGTCGCGAACGCCGCCGACGGGATCCGGTTCGAGATCAGCCGCAACGGCACGATCGAGAACAACACGATCACCGGCAACGGCTTCGGCACCGGCCGCGGCTCCGGGACGTCGCTGTGGGACGGCGGCGGGATCAACGTGAACACCTCGTCGAACGTGACGGTCCGCAACAACGTCGTCAGCGGCAACGTGAACGGCATCTCGATCCAGTCCCGCACCCGGGGCGACGGACCGTGGGGCAAGTACGTCCTGCGCAACGTCCGCGTCACCGGCAACTCGGTGCAGATGACCGGCGGCACGCAGGCCACCGGCATGGTGCAGAACTCCGGCGCCGAGGTGCCGGCCGGTCAGCTGGTGTTCAGCGGGAACCGCTACCAGCTCGATCGGCTCGCCGCCCAGCGCTTCGCCCGCTTCGGCACGAAGCTGACTGCCGAGGGCTGGCGAGCGGCGGGTCATGACACCAGCGGGAGCTTCCTCACCAACTGATGGGCTCGCTGGGTGGCGTGCCTGTCGCCCGCTGACCGGGTTCGCCGGTTGGCGGGCCCTCGCCGGCTGACGGGCCTCACCAGCTCGTACTGCCGCCCTTGGCGACTGACGCGATGATCTCGCACCGTCTGACGGAGCGTAGTTACGCGGCGTGAATTGATTGCACCGCGCAACGGAGTATGCGCCGAGGGCAACTTGATAGGGGCAAAACGCAACAGAATGTGTTGACAAGGCCACGCGGGGTACTAGTCTGCCGGTAGTTGCACCGGGGGGTGCCGATGGAAAGTCACGCCCCCGGAGGCCCGACAGATGAACAAACAAGTGACGATTCTCGCCGCGAGCACGCTCGGCACCCTGACGGTCGTCGCGATCGTCAGTACGACCGTACCGGCCGCCGCGTCACCGTTTCAGCAGACTCGCACCTCGGCCCTACAGCCAGCTCCCATGCTCCCGGACAGCCGGACCGTTGCCCTGGGCCCGTCGATGCCCCTGACAACGACCACAGCTCCTGCCGCACCGCGCCCAGGGATCCCCCTGCCGACCACAGCTCCCACCACCCCGCGCCCAGGGATCCCCCTGCCGACCACAGCTCCCGCCACACCGCGCCCAGGGATCCCTCTGCCGACGGCCGCCACTACGCAGTCGATCACCACCCGGCCGGCCGGCCCGCCGCTCAACCCACCGCCGGCCGGCACGCCACCCAACCCGCCGTCTGTCATCCCACCGCCCAACACCCCGCCGCTCCTCAGGCCGCTCAACACCCCGCCGGCCTTCGGGCCGCTCACCACCCCGCTGGTCGACACATGGCAGGCCGCCACGCAGCCCACCACGCCACCGGTCAACACACGCCCGGCCGTAACGCACCTCAGCACACCGTCGATCAGCACACGGCCCACCATCACCCCGCCCGTAATCACGCCCCCCGAAATCACGCCGCGGTCCAGGCGGTCGTCGCCACCACTCCCCGGCGCCGGCTTCGAGGCCGGCCCGTCGCAGGCCCCCGCCTGCTCCGGCATCGTGGTCACCCCCGACCAGAACGCCGCCGAGGTTGTCGACAATAGCCCGGCCGGCGCCACCCTCTGCTTCGCCGCCGGCCTGCACCGGATCGACCGGATGCTGCGCCCGAAGGCCAAGCAGACCCTGGGCAGCGACCAGGGCGCCGTACTGACCGGATCCGTCCCGCTGACCGGCTGGACCGCGAACGGCGGCGACTGGACGGTCAAGGGCGTACTGCCCACGCCCTACGCGCGGATCGGCCAGTGCGAGGACAACGTCACCAACATCTGCCACCTGCGCGAGCAGCTCTTCCTGAACGGCAAGCACCTCAAGCGGGTCGCGACCCGCGACAAGGTCGTACCGGGCACCTTCTACGGCGACTACGCCGGCAACGCCGTGTGGATCGGTGACAATCCGGCCGGGAAGTCCGTCGAGATGTCGAAGACATCGACCGCGATCGCCGGCGGCCAGGCGAACGTGACCGTCCGCGGGCTCACGGTCGAACACTTCGCCTCCGCCCCGCAGGCCGGCGCCGTCGTCCTGGGCGGCGGCTGGAAAGTGTTCGCCAACGACCTCCGCTGGAACCACGCGGTCGGCGCGATGCTCGTCAACGCCGACGGCGCACGACTGGAGAAGAACCTGATCCAGTCCAACGGACAGCTCGGCGTCGGCCAGTACAGCACCACCAACGGGTCGATTGTCGGCAATCAGATCAGCGGCAACAACACCGACGGGTTCTGGATCGCCGACTGGGAGTCCGGCGGCATCAAGACCACCTGGTCCAACGGCGGCTCGGTCAGCGGCAACGTGATCAAGGCCAACAAGGGCGTCGGCCTGTGGAGCGACGCCTACGACGACGGCCGGACGTTCGCCAGCAATCAGATCGTCGACAACGCTGCGGACGGTATCCGGTACGAGATCGGACGCAACGGCGTGATCGAGAACAACACGATCACCGGCAACGGCTTCGGCACCGGCCGCGGCTCGGGCCGGTCCCTGTGGGACGGCGGCGGCATCAACGTCAACACGTCGTCGAACGTCCAGGTCCGCAAGAACACACTGGCCGGCAACGTCAACGGCATCTCGATCCAGTCCCGCACCCGCGGCAACGGCCCGTGGGGCCTCAACGTCCTGCGCGATGTCGTTGTCACCGGCAACAAGGTGACGATGAAGGGCGGCACCACCGCCACCGGCATGGTGCAGAACGCCGGCGCCGCGATCCCCGCCGGCGAGGTGACCCTGAAGGCCAACGAGTACTTCCTCGACAGCCTGTCCGCCGACCGCTTCCAGAAGTTCGGCCAATGGTTCACCGCCAAGGAGTGGCAGCGATCCGGCCTCGACGCCGACAGCAACTTCCTCCTCGGCAAACGAATCATCCGCTGAGCGGCTACCAGAGCACGCCCTGGCCGAACGCCTCCGCCAGCGTGAGGTTGAGGACCCCGGACACCACGGTGGGTGCGACCAGCACCACCGTGGTGGCGGGCCAGAACCACACGCCGCGCGTTCTGCGGATCCCACGGTTGACGGCGACGACCAGGCCAAGCAGCGGGACGCCAAGGAGCACGGTGCCGACGACGGCCGCCTGCAGGTCCACGGGGTCGCCTTCGAAGGGCGACCACGGTGCGTCCAGGAGACCGGCGAGCACGTGCCGCAGTATGAGCTCGGCGAGGCCCAGCGGGTAGAGGAGCAGGTAAGCGAACACCACGTTGACGACGAGCCAGGTGAGCGCGGTCAGGATCTGACGAGCCGGCATGCGCCTGGCGGCTGCGATCTGGTGGTCCATGAGCTGCCTCCTCGCCAGGGAGTGGTCAGCTCAGCTCGGTGACGTGCCCGATCAGGAGGGTCCGGAAGGCCTCGTTCTCCTGGAGGTTCCTGGGGAAGACGCTTTCGACCGCCAGTAGCGCGTCCACCAGGTCGGTGGGGGTTGTGGTGTTCGCGATGGCTGACTTGAGGCGATCGGCTTGGGGGTCGTCGACCGTGGTGCTGCGGGCTACGTAGACCATCCAGGCGGCGACCGCTAGGGCGGCTGAGGCTGGTTCGGCGTTGGTGGCCAGGCGGTCTTGAATGGTGCCGAGGAGGCGGACGGGGAGTTTGACCGAGCCGTCCATCGCGACCTGGGTGGTCTTGTGCTTCAGCGCCGGGTTGGCGAAGCGCTCGAGTACCGACTCGCCGTACGACGGGAGGTCGAGGCCGTCGGGTGGGGTGAGGGTGGGGATGACGTCGGAGCGGATCAGTTCGCGGGCGGCCGCGGCGAGTTCGTCGTCGCGGACTGCTTCGGCGATCGTCTCGTACCCGCGGAGCGCACCGAGGTAGGCGAGCATCGAGTGGGTGGCGTTGAGCATCCGGAGCTTCGCCTGCTCCCAGGGGGCGACGTCCGCGGTGAGCACGGCGCCGGCCGTGTCCCACGCGGGCCGGGCGCCGGCGAAGTGGTCCTCGATCACCCACTGCAGGAACGGCTCGGCGACCACGACCGCTTCGTCCCGTACGCCGAGCAGCCGCGCGGCCTCGTCGCGGTCGGCGTCGGTCGTCGCGGGGACGATCCGGTCGACCATGCTCGCCGGGAACGCGGCGGCGTCGAACTGTTCGCCGCGCAGGCCGGCCGCGTCGGCGTACTCGTGCACCAGCCGCTGCAAGAAGGGGCCGTTGGCAACGAGGTTGTCACAGGAGAGGATTGTCAACGATTCACCGGTACGTCGGGCGAGTCCGGCGGCGAGCTGGCCGACGACGGTCCGCGGCGGGCGTCCGGCGAGGTCGGCCTGGATCTCCGGGTCGGACAGGTCGAGCCCTCCCCCGGATGCGGCCCGGTAGCCCTTCTCGGTGACCGTCAGCGTGACGACCGCTGTCCGATTGTCTGCAATCCGCGCGACGACGGCATCCGGGTCCTCCGGCGCGGTCAGCACCTCGCGGATGCTGCCGATCACCTCGATGGAAGTCGAGTCGGTGCCACGCGTCAGGACGGAGTAGAGGCCGTCTTGCGGAGCCAACTGATCCCGCACAGCGGCCGAGCGCTGGCTGACGCCGGCGATCCCCCAGCGGGTCTCCCCGGTCAGCTGAGCGGCCCGCTCGGTGAACACCGCCTGATGCGCCCGGTGAAAGGCGCCGAGCCCGAGGTGAACGATGCCGACGCTCAGCTCCCCGGGATCGACAGCAGGCTTGGTCGGCAGGTTGCTCAGGCTCAGGCGATTCATGCGGAGACCTCCATGCTGGCGAGGACGGGCGACTGGTTCACGAAGGTGCTCATGCGGACCTCCGTGCTGGCGAGGACGATCGGCTGGTTCGCGAGGGCGCTCATGCGGAGACCCCCGTACGGGCGAGGACGATCGACTGGTCCACGAAGGCACTCACGCGGACCTCCGTGCTGGCGAGGACGATCGACTGGTTCACGAGAGTGCTCACGCGGAGACCTCCGCGCTGGCGAGGACGATCGACTGGTTCGCGAGGGCGCTCACGCGGAGACCTCCGCGTCGGCGCGGACGATCGACTGGCTCGCGAGGGCGCTCATGCGGACCTCGGTGCTGGCGAGGACGATCGACTGGTTCGCGAGGGCGCTCACGCGGAGACCTCCGCGCCGGCGCGGACGATCGACTGGTTCGGGAGGGTGCTCACGCGGACCTCCGTCGTGCTGGCGAGGACGATCGACTGGCTCGCGAGAGTGCTCATGCGGACCTCGGTGCTGGCGAGGACGGCCGACCGGTTCACGAGAGTGCTCACGCGGAGACCTCCATGCTGGCGAGGACGGGCGACCGGTTCGTGGGGGTGCTCATGCTGAGACCTCCGTGGTCGCTGCGTGGGCTTGGGATTGGGTGAGGGTGGGGACGTGGCCGGTGCCGCCGAGGCCGCCGACGGAGAGGGAGGCGGCGGCTACGCCGAGGCGGACGGCGGTGAGGAGGTCGTCGCCGAGGGCGAGGCGGGCGGTGACGGTGCCGGCGAAGGAGTCGCCGGCGCCGGTCTGGTCGACGATCCTCGGGGCGGGGATGACCGGGATCTCGGTGAGGCGGCCGGCGTCGTCGAGGAGGATGCCGTCCTCGCCGCGGGTCAGGGCTACGGCCTGGATGCCCAGGCCTCGGAGCGTCGTACAGGCTGCTGCCGGGTCGTCGGTGTCGGCGACGAGTTGGGCTTCGCGGGGCCAGCCGGGGGTGATCAGGCGCGTGTACGGCGCGACGGCGCGCAGGTGGGTGGCGGCGCCGGCGGCGGAGACCAGGCGGGGGCGCCAGTTCGGGTCGTACACGAAGCACTTGCTGTGCTGCGCCGCGATCCGGACGGCCTTCGCGGAGAGTGGGGAGATGGCGCAGGCGATGCCGCTGGCCAGTACGGCGCCGACTTCGGCGACGAGGTCGAGCGGTACGTCGCCGGGGCCGAGGCCGGAGCCGGCGCTTCCCCGGCGTACGTAGGTGAACTCGCGCGCGCCTGAGGGGTCGGCGTGCTGGAGGTAGAGGCCGTGCTGGCCGTTGACCCGACGGACCAGGGAGGTATCGATGCCTAGGGCAACCACTCGGTCGAGGAGGCGGTCGCCGAGCTCGTCGTCGGGGACGCGGGCGAGGAGGGCCGTTCTGGCGCCCGCCGCTGCGGAGGCTGCCGCGGCGTTGAGCGCGTCGCCGGAGAAGTTGAGCGTGAGGTTCGTGCCGGCGTCGAGGGGGTCGGTCGAGCTGAGTTCGACGAGGATCTCCCCCAGTACCAGTACGTCAGGCAGCACCATCAGGAGTACCTCCAAGGGCGGGTTGGGGGCTGAGGCCGGTGGTCATGCGGCCGGGCTGTCTGCTGGGGCCGCGTTGCGACCGGAGATTTGGCGGTGGGGTGAGCGATGGCGCCACACCGGAGAGAGCCAGCGGCAGTCTGCGGTTCTACACGACGCAACGGACCGGCCGAGGTCGACCGCGTCCCCGTGGGTCCGAAGATCACCTTGAGAGTCATTGGGGGGCCTCGGTGGTAGAGGCTCGGACGAGGAGGTCGCCGGGGAGGACACGGCGTTCGGGAGCAGCGGCCGGGTTGTCGAGGAGGGTGAGGAGGAGTTCTACCGCCAGGCGACCCGCCTGTTGTTTGGGGAGGCGGATGGTGGTGAGTGCCGGGTGCGACATGGCGGACATCGCGATGTCGTCGATGCCGACCACGCTGAGGCGGGTGGGTACGGGGATGTTGCGGGCGTGGAGGCGGGCCAGGAGGCCGATCGCGACCAGGTCGTTGTAGGCAATGACCGCGGTGGCGCCGGTGGCTACGACCTGGTCGGCGGCGGCCATGCCTCCGTCGTAGTGCGGCGGGAAGTGGCCGACCTCGACGAGGTCGACGCCGTGGGCGGCGCTGGCTTGGGAGAGGCCTTGGCCTCGCTGATCGCTGGACCAGGACGCCGCGGGGCCGCCGACCCAGGCGATGCGTCGGTGACCCAGCGCGGCGAGGTGGGCGACGGCTTGGCGCATGCCGTCCTCGTGGTCGAAGACGACCGCCGGTAGATTGTCGACAATGCGGTTGAGGAGTACGACGGTGGTGTCGGCGGCGATCGCCTTCAGGTCCTCAGCTTCGGCTCTCGGCGAGCAGAGGACCAGCCCGTCGACCTGCTTGGCGAGCGCGCGGACGAGGTCCATCTCGGCGGCGACGTCCTCGTCGGTGTCCGCGACGAACACCGCGACGTCGGCCGCCCGGGCGCGCGCCTGGACGCCTTTGACCACGCTGGGGAAGAACGGGTTGGCGAGGTCCGGCAGGACGAGTCCGATGTTGCCGGTCCGCCCCGTGATCAACCCGCGGGCAGCCTTGTTCGGCTCGTAGCCGAGCGAGTCGGCCGCCGTACGCACCCGTGCGCGGGTCGCCGGGTTGACGAGGTCGGGCAGCGACAGCGCCCTGGACACCGTCGAGGTCGACACCCCGGCCAGCCGCGCGACATCGCGAAGTGTTGCTGCCACATCCACCTCCCGCTCCGGAAACCACGCAGCTTGCCCGCCGTGCTGCGGCGGCCGTCGCACCCGACGGTAGTGAACGCCACGTACGACGCACCCAGCCCGCAGCCGCGAACTGCCGGCCAGTTCGACGTCGCGCTGAACCGCAGTTCCGAAGGAGTCTGCAAGCGATTGCAACGCTCTGTCAACAGCACTCGCTCTTGTGCTCACCCGAAGCTGCTGCAATCCTTTGCAGTGCCGTTGCAGACGACGTACTGGAGGACGACATGCCGAAGGCCCTGCAGCCTCATCCGGATCGGGCGTTGCCGGCTGGGCCGGCGCGTGAGCTGGCGCGCCGGATCCACGCCTCCACGAAGGATCTGCCGCTGCTGTGCCTGCACGGGCACGTCGACGCCACGCTGTTCGCGAGCGACGAGCCGTTCGGCGACCCGGCTGAGCTCCTCGTCGTACCGGATCACTACGTCACCCGGATGCTGATCTCCCAGGGCGTCTCCCCCGACCGCCTCGGCCTCCCGCGCCGCGACGGGACGGCGACGGCCGAGCCGCGCGAGGTCTGGCGCGAGTTCTGCTCGCACTGGCACCTGTTCGCCGGTACGCCGAGCCGCTACTGGCTCGAGCACGAGTTCGCCGAGGTGCTCGGGCTGAGCGTGCACCCGTCGGCCGAGACCGCCGACCTCCTGTACGACGAGATCGCGGCGCGGCTCGCGCAGCCGGAGTTCCGGCCACGGGCGCTGCTCGACGCCTTCAACATCGAACTATTGTCGACAACCGACGCCGCGACCGACGATCTCGCTCCGCACGCGAAGATCGCCGCTGATCTGCCCGGCCGGATCGTCCCGACGCTGCGGCCGGACGCGGTCGTGCACGTCGACCGGCCGGGGTGGAGCGACCTGATCACGCTGCTCGGCGAGCGGGCGGGGACCGACACCACGTCGTACGCCGGGTACCTCGAAGCGCTGAGGCAGCGGCGTCAGACCTTCATCGCGGCCGGCGCCCGGGCGACCGACCACGGGCACTTCAGCGCTGCCGCCACTCCATTGAGCGACGCCGAGGCCGAGCGGATCTACGCCGACGCCTTGCACGGCCGGACCACGCCGGAGGACGCGGCGGCGTTCGCGGGCAACCTGCTGTTCCAGATGGCCGCGATGTCCGCCGAGGACGGGCTGGTCATGCAGCTGCACCCCGGCGTCCTGCGCGACCACCACCCGGGCATCCACGCGACGTACGGGCCGGACCAGGGCCACGACATCCCGGTGGCGACCGAGTTCACCCAGTCACTGCGGCCGGTGCTGGAGCGGTTCGGGCACGCCGAGGGGTTCCGGATGGTGCTGTTCACCGTCGACGAAACGGCGTACTCGCGGGAGCTCGCTCCGCTGGCCGGTGTGTACCCGAGTGTTCGGCTGGGTGCGCCGTGGTGGTTCTTGGACAGCCCGGACGGCATGCGCCGGTTCCGCGAGCTGGTGACCGAGACGGCCGGCTTTTACAACACCTCCGGCTTCGTCGACGACACCCGCGCGTTCCTGTCGATCCCGGCCCGGCACGACCTGGCCCGGCGCGTCGACGCGGGCTATCTGGCGGACCTGGTCGTTCAGCATCGCCTGGATGAGGACGATGCGTTCCAGGTGGCGCAGGATCTGGCTTACAACCTGGCGCGGACGACGTACCTCAGCTGAGCTTGGTCGGGCCGGACGAGAGGACGACTCCGTACTTCGGTCGGCAGACAGTCTGCCCAGGTTCCCGGCCCACCCCGTCGTGCGGTACCGCCCGTCCCCCGAGGCGACTCTGAGCACCGGCCAGCCATCTGGCGAGCCCGACGATGGCTGAGCCGTGCTCAAAGTCGGCCAACGAGGTGGGCGCGGAGTGCCGGCGGGCAGGAGCGGGTGTAGGCGCGGGGTGCCTGCAAGCGGGCGCGGGGTGGGGCTCGGGGCCGGGCGGGTACGGGCTCGGGGGCCGGTGGGCGGGGACGGGTGTAGGCGCGGAGTACGGGCGGGGGCACGGGCAGGCCAGCGGGCAGGGCAGGCGTATGCACGGGGCGCGGCGTGCCTGCGGGTGGGGCACTGAGCACCGGCGGGCAGGGACAGGGTGCGGACTGCGGGCAGGGAGGTCGGCGCAGGCAGGGGGCGCGGCTGTGGGCTCGGGGTCCGGCGGAGCAGGGGCGGGTGCGGGCACGAGGTGCGGGCTGGCGCGGAGTGCCTGCGGTAGGGCCGGTGTAGGCGCGGGGTGTCGGCAGGTGCGGGGGCGGGCCGGCGCGGGGTGTGGGCTCGGAGCACGGGCAACCGACGGGCAGGGGCGGGTATAGGCGCGGGGCGCGGATGCGGGCGGCCTGCGGGCAGAGGTGGGTGTGGGCTCGGGTCCGGGCGGCCGGCGAGGAGGGGCGAGTGCGTGCGGGCAGGGCGGGTGTAGGCGCGGGGCGCGGGCGGGCGTGGGCGCGGAGCGCGGGTGTAGGCGCGGGGCGCGGGTGTAAGCGCAGGGTGCCTGCGGGCGGGTGCGGGCGCGGGGTGCGGGCGGCCGGTGGGCAGGGACGGGTGTAGGCGCGGGGTGCGGGCGGCCAGCGGGTGGGGGCGCGGCCAGCGGGCAGGGGCAGGCGCATGCGCGGGGCGCGGCGTGCCTGCGGGTGGGGGCGCGCTGAGTACCGGCGGGCAGAGGCGAGGTGCGGGCAGGGGCGGACGCGGTGGGCGGCCAGGGCGGATGCGGCTCGGGGTGCGGGCAATCCGGCGGGCGGCTGCGGGCAGGGGCGAATTCGGGCAGGGACGGGTGCAGGCGGACGGGTGTGGGCAGGTGCGGGTGTGGGTTCGGGGTCCGGGCGGCGGGCGAGCAGGGGCGGTGTAGAGGCACGGAGCGTGGCAGCAGGCGGGTGCGGGCGCGGGGCGCGGGCGACCGGCGGGCAGATGCGGGCGCGGGGTGTGGGCGGCCAGCGGGGTATGGGCTCGGAGCACGTGCGACCGGCGGGCAGGGGGTGTAGGGGCGGGGGTGCTGGTGGCAGGTGCGAGGTGTGGGCGCGGGGTATGGATGCGGGTGGCAGGTGCGCGGGCAGGGTGGGCGGTACTACAGCGGGTGGGGCACTACAGTTGGGCGACTTGCTGCTGGGGTGTTGGGGGATGGATGAAACGCGCTGCCGGGATTGTGCTGGCGTTGGTACTGCTGGGCGGGTGCACCGATACGGCGCCTGAGGCCGAGCCCGCCGCGGAGGCGCCGGGGCTTCCGGCGGCGGCTACTGCTGAGCTGGGGGCGACAGGGCCCGGTACGGCGGGTGCTTGCGATGGCGTCGGGATTGCGCCGGGGCAGGATCCGCAGCGGGTGATTGATCAGAACCCGGCGGGGTCGACGTTCTGTTTCAGCAAAGGGCTGCATCGGATCACTCGGCCGATCCGGCCGACTGAGGGGTCCACGCTGGCCAGTGATCAGGGCGCGGTGCTGAGCGGTTCGGTCACGTTGAACACCTGGCAGCGCGAGGGGCAGTACTGGGTGGTCCGTGGCGCGCTGCCGGCGGCGTACAAGCTGAAGGGGAAGTGCGAGGACGAGCGGACCAATCCGTGCCAGCGGGGTGAGCAGGTGTTCGTTGATGGCAAGCATCTGACGCGGGTGATGAGTCTTGCGGCGCTGAAGGGTGGGACGTTCTACGGCGATTACACGGCCAACGCTGTGTACGTCGCTGACGATCCGGGCGGGCACCAGGTCGAGATGGCGCGGACCGAGACGGCGATCGAGAAGTCCGCGGCGAAGGTGACGGTGCGTGGGCTGACCGTCGAGCACTTCGCGAGCCGGCCGCAGGGTGGGGCGGTTCAGGTCGGTACCGACTGGACGGTGGAGGCGAACGACGTGCGCTGGAACCACGCGGTCGGGATCATGGTGATCGAGGGCGACCGGGCCGTCGTACGGCGGAACACCGTGGCCGACAACGGGCAGCTCGGGATCGGGCAGTTCCGGTCGGCCGAGGGGCGGATCGTCGAGAACCTGATCACGCGCAACAACACCGACGGGTTCTGGATCGCGGACTGGGAGTCCGGCGGGATCAAGGCGACGCGGTCGTCGGGTGAGGTGTCGGGCAACGACATCGTCGCCAACCGCGGGATCGGGATGTGGAGCGACATCGCCGAGTACGACCGGCGGATCAGCGCGAACCGGATCCGCGACAACGCCGCGGACGGGATCCGGTACGAGATCAGCTACAACGGCGTGATCGAGGGGAACGTTGTCGAGAGCAACGGGTTCGGGACCGGGCGCGGGTCGGGGCCGAGTCTGTGGGACGGCGGGGGGATCAACGTGAACACGTCCGCCGACGTGAAGGTGGTGGGCAATCTGGTGCGCGCCAATCGCAACGGGATCTCGATCCAGTCGCGGACGCGGGGCGAGGGGCCGCGGGGGCGGTACGTGCTGCGGGATGTGCTGGTCGAGGGGAACCAGGTGGTGATGGATGGGGCGACCGCCAGCACCGGGGTCGTCGAGAACAAGGACTCCCCCGCGCCGGAGTCGGTGCAGTTCCGGCGCAACAGCTACCGGATCGGTGACCGGGCTGCCGAGCGGTTTGCGTACAAGGGTGCGCCGATGACTTGGCAGCAGTGGCAGGCGGCCGGGTTCGACCAGGACAGCCGCAGTAGCTGAGGTGGCGGCCATGCGGCCGGTCAGGTAGTCGGTGGCCAAGGCCGCGGCGGCCGAAAAGAGAAGTGTTGCCAAGGTGGCGGGAGTGCTGCCTAGCGCACAGGTGGCGGGCGGGCTGCCTAGCGCACAGGTGGCGGGCGGGCTGCCTAGCGCACAGGTGGCGGGCGGGCTGCCTAGCGCACAGATGGCGGGCGGGCTGCCTAGCGCACAGATGGCGGGCGTGCTGCCTAGCGCACAGATGGCGGGCGTGCTGCCTAGCGCACAGGTGGCGGGCGGGCTGCCTAGCGCACAGGTGGCTTGGACTGCTGGGGTTTGTTCGGGAGCAGCAGTGGCAGTGGGTCCGACTGTTTGTCGTGGGCGGCGGCTCTGGACCGCTGGCGTAGTCGGTCGGAGTCGCAGACCGCGGCGGCGACCAGCAGGTGGAGGGTCATCGAGCTGAGGTCGGAGAGGCCGCTCTCGTTCAGGGAGGCGACCGAGACGTAGCCGAGGAGCAGGGCGCCGCAGGCTTTGACGTACGGCGTGGGGGCGCGCAGGACCGAGATCCAGGCGACGATCATCGCGATGCCGACGATGACGACCGCCAGCAGACCGGTCTCCCAGTAGAGGCCCAGCCAGCTGTTGTCGATGGCCATCACGTCGATGTCGCCCTCGCCGCGGCGCAGCAGTACGCGCTTGTTGCCGAGGCCGTGGCCGATGATGGCGGTCTGGAGGGAGACCTCCTCGTCCAGGACGTACTGCCAGCTCGTGGTGCGGCCGCTGAGCGAGCTGATCTGCTGAGTGCCCTGGCCGCGGAGCAGCCAGGTGTGCAGCGTTGGGATCAGCAAGAACGCGAGCCCGACGATGCCGGGCCCGGCCAAAGCGGCGATCCGCCCGAACCAGGTCTTGCGGGTCAGCAGCAGGGCCAGGAAGAGGCCGAAGGCGATCGCGGCCGCCGCGGTCCGGGTGCGGCTGAGAGCCACCAGCACCATGCCCATCGCGATCATCGCGCCGGCCGGCAGGACCGCCAGCTTGCGGGCGACCAGCGCGATCACCGCTAGGCCGAGCAGCAGGGCTCCGACCTCGCCGACCCGCGGCGGCAGCATCGGGATGATGACGCCCTGGAGGCGGTAGCCGGTACCGAACGAGCTGAGCGGCCGCCAGGCCTGCTCCGGCACGTAGATGACGCTCAGCACGATCGTCCCGGCCAGCAGCAGGTGCGCCCACAGATGGGCCCGGATCAGCCGCTCCGGCGTCTGGATCAGCGGCCGCCACAGCATCAGGAACAGCACGAGCCCGATCAGCAGCCGGGCCAGCCGCAGCAGCGGCCCGACGGGGTCGGCCAGCAGGAAGACCGTGGCCGTCGCGAACAGGACGTACACGACGTACAGGTTGGTGGCCGGGCTGATCCGGGTCCGGAAGCCGGGCTTGGTCGCCGCGAGCACGATCAGGAAGATCGCGCCGAGCAGGACACCCTTCATCAGGCTGTTGGTCGATCCGGTCGTGCCCTGCGGCGAGGCCGCCCGCGACGACCACGGCTGTACGCCGAGCACCAGCAGGCACCAGAGGATCAGCCACAGGACCGGAGCCTTGCTGCTCTGCTCCGAGCTGGTCCCCGGCACAGGCGGCGCCGTCAAGGTCATGAGCCGGTCAGCGGATCGGCAGCGCGGACGTACTGCGGTCGGCGGGCTTGTAGTTCAGCGGGATGCCCAGCGTCTCGTCATGCGGCGACGCACCGACCAGTACGACGCCCAGCACGGGCGCGCCGGCGAACGCCAGCGCCGAGGTCAGCCGGCTGACGTCGGTGTCCTTGTCGTGCCCGACCTGTACGACGAGCACCGACGCGTCCACCGCGGCCGCCAGCGGGGTGATGCCGTGCCGACCGACCGAGGCCGGGCCGTGGATGACAACCGAGTACCCCGGCGGCAGGTCGGCCACGATGCCCGGCACCAGCGACGGGCCGACAGCCAGGGCGGTCTCATCCTTGGCCAGTCCCGGCGGCAGCACGTACAGGTCGGCGACCGTGCCCGGCCGGAACAGCTTGCGCGCCCGGACCGCACGGGTCGGAGCAGGCTCGCTCACCAGGTCGGTCAGGCCTTCGTGGTCGGTGACGTGGGACAGCACCGGCGCACCGGTCAGGTCGGCCATCACCAGCAGCGTCTCCCGGCCGTCCCGCGCGCCGGCCTCGGCCATCGCCAGCGCGATGCCGGCCGAGTTCGGCGTGGGTGAGGCGGAGACCACCAGCAGCGCCGCGGCGCCGCTCGTGCCGGCGCCGTGCGGGTTGATCTCCCGGCGGGCGAGCGCGCCGCTGGCCTCGGCGCCGAGCGCCGTCAGCTCAGAGGGCGGCAACTGCGGCGCCGCACGGGACCAGAACCGTCGCCGGCCGACCGAGGCCGTGATGACCGGGGAGCTGGCCGCGTTGGCCGCCTGGTCGCGGGTCAGAACGAACGGGCTGAGGTGGGTGCTGAGCAGGGCGAGGCCGAAGCCGAGCACCAGACCGAGGATGGCTCCGACGGTGATGTCACGCAGCACCTTCGGCGACGACATCGCGGTGTCCTTGGTGGCCGGGGTGACCAGTTGGCTGCCGGAGCCGACGCCGGACAGCGCCTTGCGCATCGCGGCCGCCTCGTCGGCGGCCTGACGGGCCTCGGTGGCCAGACCGACCCGCTGGTCGCGCAGTGCGGCGGCGGTCTGCGAGTCGTTCCGGGCGAGGGCCTCGGAGATCTGGGCGACCAGGCTGCGCGACTGCGCGGTCGCGGTCTTCGACCGGTCCTGCGCCTGGCCGGCCAGCGTGGTCAGCAGCGCCTTCGCCTCGGTCGTGCGCTGGGCCAGGTAGACCCGGGCGATCGCGTTCGCCCGGCGTACGGCCTCTTCGGAGGTCGGGCCGTCGGTGGTGATCAGGTACGCGTTGTCGGTGACGGCCTTGACCCGGGTCACCGTGGCCAGCGACTGCACCGCGTCGTCGTCGGTCGGCAGGTCGAGGGACTTGGCCACCTCGCGCAGCAGCGCCGGGCTCGCGATCACCCGAGCCTGGGTCTCGGCCGGCAGATCCATACCGAGCGGGCCGGTCTTGTCGGTGCCGCTGGGCAGCTTCCCGACCAGGGCGGGCGGGACGGCCGGGCCGACCACGATCTGGCTGGACGCCGTCCAGCGCTCGGTCTGGGACAGGGAGTAGAAGGACGCGCCGACAATGCCCAGCAGGATGCAACCGACGATCAGCCACTTGTGCCGTAGCAGGGCCTGGGCGGTGTCGCGCCAGACCACTGTTCCCGGTTCCATCCGGTCCCCCACTTCTTTGCGTGCGCAGGACAGGATACCGGGAGTTCACCTCGAGTGCCCCGGATGCCCTACTCTCGTCTGCGGGGGTCCGAGGACCAGCACTTCACACAGCGCCGTCGTGGTACGGCGTACCTGTCCAAGGGGGGACACCGCACGATGAAGAAGAGATGGCTGTTCGCGCGCCTGGGGGTTGCCGGGGTACTGCTGGGGGCAGTACTCACACCGACACCGGCCCAGAGCATCAGCGCGTCACTGTCCGCCGAGCACAGTCCGGTCTGGCAGACCAACGCCAGCGTCCAGGGCCTGGTCGTCGCCGGCGGCAAGGCGTACGCCGGGGGCCGGTTCACCAGCGTCCGCCCGCCGGGCTCACCGCTGGGCACCAACGAGGTCGGGCAGGCCTACCTGGCCGCCTTCGACGCGACCACCGGCGCCCTGGTCACCGCCTTCAACCCGGTCCTGAACGGCCAGGTGTACGCCGTCGCGGCGTCGGCCGACGGCTCCCGGATCTACGTGGGCGGTGACTTCACCAAGGTCAACGGCATCACCCGCAACCGGATCGCCGCCTTCGACACCGCCACCGGCGCGCTGGTGACCAACTGGAAGCCCTCGGTCTCGTACCGGGTCAAGACGATCGCGGTCTCGGGCAACGCCGTGTACTTCGGCGGCTCGTTCGGCCTGGTCAACAACATCGAGCGGCTCCGGCTCGCCGCGGTCAGCACCGACCTCGGCACCTTGCTGCCCTGGGCGCCCGCGGTGAACGGCGACGTGTACGCCGTGGACGCGGCCGACGACGGCTCGAAGGTGTACGCCGGTGGCCAGTTCAGCACCGTCAACGGCACCAGCCAGAACACGGTCTCGAGCCTGGACCCGGTCACCGGCGCGGTGCTGCCCTTCCCGGCCGCGTCCGCGGTCCCGCCGCCGAACGGCTCCTGCACCACGCGGGTGAAGGCGATCGACGCCGGCGGCGACAAGGTCTACTTCGGCAACGGCGGTGACGGCGGCGGCTGCTTCGACGGCACCTGGGCCGCGGACGTCCCGACCGGCGCGCTGGTCTGGAAGAACCAGTGCCTGGGCGCCACCGAGGCGGTCAAGGTCGTCAACGGCTGGCTCTACAAGGGTTCGCACGCGCACGACTGCGCCAACCAGGGCGCCGGCGGCTTCCCGCAGGGCTTCGGCTACCGGTTCCTGCTGACCGAGTCGCTCAGCGACGGCAAGCTCGGTCCCTGGTTCCCCAACACCAACGCCGGTCCGCCCACCGAGGTCGGCCCGCTGGCGTTCGCGACCGGCGGTTCGGACCTGTGGGTCGGCGGCGACTTCACCACCAGCAACGGGGTCGGCCAGCAGGGCCTGACCCGGTTCACCAACGCGGGCCCGGGGTCGGCTCCGGCGAAGCCGGCCAAGCTCACGCCGTACAGCGTGCAGCCCGGTCAGGTGCAGCTCCACTTCCCGACCGTGGTCGACAACGACGACAGCACGCTGACGTACCGGCTGCTGAAGGGCTTCAGCAACACCACGATCGCGACCTGGACCGCCACGTCGACGCCGTGGGACAAGCCGTGGCTGCACTACACCGACACCGCGGTCACGCCGGGCGAGGTGACCAACTACCGGGTCGAGGTGACCGACGGTACGACGACGCTGCGCGGCAACTACTCCGACCCGATCACGGTCGCGAGCACGGCGTCCACGGCGTACGAGCAGCTGATCGGGGCCGACGGCCCGCAGGCGTACTGGCGGCTCGGTGAGGCCGCGGGCACCACCACGTCGGTGGACTCGTCCGGTCAGAGCAACAACGGCACGTTCAGCGGCATCACGCTCGGCAGCGCCGGGGCGATCGCCGGCAACACCGCGGCGACGACCAACGCCAGCGGCCGGATGGTCGGTGAGAAGGCCTTCAGCATGCCGCAGAAGTTCACCGTCGAGGCCTGGGTGAAGCAAAGCGTCACGCGCGGCGGCCGGATCGTCGGCTTCGGGAGCTCCCGGACCGGCAACAGCATCGACGGCGGCGACCGGATGCTCTACATGCGCAGCAACGGCGCGATCGTCTTCGGCGTGAACGACGGCACCCGCCGGACGCTCACCAGCGCGTCGAACCAGAACAACAACCAGTGGCACCACGTCGTCGGCACCTACGACGGCGGCGCCATGCGGCTGTACGTCGACGGCGTGTTGGCGGGCAGCCAGACGATCGGGACGGCCGCCCTGTACTACGGTTGGTGGCGGGTCGGCTACGACAACACCGCCAACTGGACCGGCGGCGGCGCGACCCAGACCGGCCTGGCGATCGACGAGGCGGCGGTGTACCCGTACGCGCTCGACGCCGCGCGGGTCCAGGCGCATTTCAACGCACGCTGAGCGGACGGTCGGCCTGTTATAGCACAACGTCATAACGCTGGTGGGAGGTCGGCTTCCGTGCTGCTTCCCACCAGCGCTAGATTTCGCGTGCTGCAACAGACAGGCCCGCCCGCTTTCTGAGGACATCGATGAAGAAGTTAGTTCTGGTACTAGTCACCGCCGCGGCCGTGCTGGCCGCGGCGCTGATCCCGGCCGGTCCACCGGTGGTGGCCGCCGCGCCGGGCTTCGGCACGGCCGTCTCCGCGCTGCGACAGAGCACCTGGCAGACCAACAAGCCGGTGAACGCGGTCGCCATCGCGGGCAACAACGTGTTCGTGGGGGGGCTGTTCACCAGGGTCCGGCCGCCGGGGAAGGCGGTTGGGCAGGGCGAGGCGGTCCGCACGTACCTGGCCTCGTTCAGCCGCACCAGCGGCAACGCCTCGAGCTTCAAGCCGGTGCTGAACGGCGCCGTCTACAGCATCGCGGTCTCGCTGGACCAGAAGTGGGTCGTGGTCGGTGGGGACTTCACCACGGTCAACGGGCAGCCGCGCAACCGGATCGCGATGTTCAACGCCGCGTCCGGCGCGCTGACCAGCTTCCGGCCGTCGGTCAACTACCGCGTGAAGGCGGTCGCGATCTACGGCAACAGCGTGTTCATCGGTGGATCCTTCGGCCGGGTCTCCGGCGTACCCCGCAACCGGCTGGCCGCGCTCGCGCTGAACAGTGGCGCGCTGATGCCGTGGAACCCGGACGCCGACGGCGACGTGTACGCGATCGACGTCGCCGACAACGGCACCAAGGTGTACGCCGGCGGACCGTTCCGTACCGTGCACAGGCAGCACCACAACACGCTGGTCTCGCTGAACAACAGCACCGGCGACCCGATCGCGATGCCGGCCGAGGCGTGGATCCCCGAACCCACCAGCAAGTGCGTCACCCGGGTGAAGGACATCGACACCTACGGCTCGAAGGTGTTCGTCGCCAACGGCGGTGACGGCGCCGGCTGCTACGACGGGATCCTGGCCGCGGACGTGGCCACCGGCAAGCTGCTGTGGCAGAGCAAGTGCCTCGGTGCGACCGAGGCGGTCAAGGCGATCGGCAACTGGCTCTACAAGGGCTCGCACGCGCACAACTGCAGCCCGGACGACCCGTCGTACTTCAAGGACGGCTCGGGCACGCACTACCTGCTCGCGCACTCCGGGGTGACCGGCAAGCTCGGCCCCTGGTTCCCCAACACCGACGCCGATCCGGCCAGCTCGACCAAGGTCGGCCCGCTGGCAATGGCCGCCACCGGCACCGACCTGTGGGTCGGCGGTGACTTCCTGAAGGTGAACGGGGTCGGCCAGCAGGGCATCACCCGCTTCACCAACGCGATCGGCGGCGCGAAGGCACCGGCCCCGCCCGCCCCCGCGGCGAACAGCCCGGTCAAGAACAAGGTCGGCCTGTCCTTCAAGACCGTCGTCGACCCGGACAACATCACGATGACCTACAAGCTCTACCAGGGCACCCGGCTGGTCGGCACGTGGAACCGCAACACCTACAAGTGGCAGGCCGCGCAACTCGTCACCCACACCGACACCGGGGTGAAGACCGGCCAGAAGGTCAACTACCGCGTCGAGGTCCTCGACGGCCGCAACGTCGTCAAGTCCGCCACCTCGGTGACCGTCACGGTGAGGTAGCCGGCGTTTAGAGCAGGGACGTGGTGGGATCCGCTTCGGCGGGCCCACCACGTTCTGCGTTGTGGGCTGCTTCCCGGTGGGCTTTCAGGGCTCTGTGGGCCTCGTGCCACCACAGGAGCAGCGTGCAGAAGGCTGCGGAGGCCAGGCCCCAGGCGGCGCCCTGGGCGTCGCCCAGGGCGGCTCCGGTGACGCCTGCGGTGATGAGGACGACCGAGGAGATCAAGCGGACGCGGAGGCCCCGGCCGGCGGCGGCCAGGGCGCGCATGATTGCGAAGGCGCCGGCGTTGGAGGCGCCCAGGGCCTGCAGGAGGATCACCGGGACCATGACCGCGCTGGCCTCGGCCCAGACGCCGGGGCCCAGCAGGGCCCGGCCGATGGATTCCGGGAGGAGCAGGAAGACGGCTCCCCAGGCGAGTGCGCCCGCGCCTACCCCGAAGGAGATGACCAGGCCTACTCGCCAGAGGCGGCGGTGCGAGTGCTTCAACGCCCGGGCAGCCTCCGGTACGGCGACCGCGCGGATCCCCTGGTTGAGCACGTTCACCGGCCCGAGCAGCACCTGGGCGCCACGGATGCCCGAGACCGCGGCGATGCTCGCGGCCGCGGTGATGCCGAGCATGTAGACCTGGATCGTCCCGCTGACCGCGAGCATCTCCCCGACGTACTTGGGAGTGAGGTCCCGGTTCTCCTTCAGCCAGTGCTTGACCAGCCGGAAACGCGGCAGCAGACCGGTCTGGAACCGGCCGAACACCGCGGCGATCACCGCGCCGAGCCCCCAGCACAGTGTCAGCGAGAACGCCGTCGCCGAGCCGGTCAGGTAGAGCCCGCCGAACAGCACGCCCATCGCGACCAGCCACACCAGGTCGTTGAGGAACGCCCGCCGGCTGTCGCCGACGACGAAGAAGGCCCACCGCCAGGCGTCCTGCAGCAGCAGCCCCGGCATCGTCACCGCAAAAGCGATCAGTACGCCGTGCGCCGGTACGCCGGGCAACGCCGCGATGATCAGCCCGACGACCATCGCGGCCAGCCCGGCGAGCAGGGCGGTCGCCGTACCGGAGCGCACCGCCTTCTCCCACGACGGCGTGCGGTCACCGGAGTGCCGGACCGCCAGCGGCTCGGTCGCGACCGCGCGCGAGACGTTCAGCGCGATCGTGTAGCCGCCGAAGGCGAGCGCGTAGACCCCGAAGTCGGCCACGCTGCTGCTGCGGGCGACGAGTACGCCGACGGCCAGGTTGCTGAGGCTGGACAGTCCTTGGTCGGCCAGTCCCCACCCGGCCCGGCCCGCGGGCCCGGCCAGCTTGCTGAGCTGGGGAAGTTTCAAGAAACCGGCTTCGGAGGCTGCCGCAGCACGCCCACGACGAACCGCGGAATGCCCAGCACGTACCGCCGCCACAGCCGGCGCGGCTCCTTGTACAGCCGGTAGCTCCACTCCAGCCCGGACTTCTGCATCCAGGACGGCGCGCGGTCCAGCCGCCCGGTGTGGAAGTCGAACGCCGCACCGACGCCGATCAGGATCGCCGCGTCCAACCGGTCGCGGTGCTCGGCCATCCAGCGCTCCTGCTTCGGCGCACCCAGCCCGACCCAGATGATGTCCGGCTGGGCCGCGTTGAGCCGGTCGACGACCTCCGCGTCCTCCTCGGCCGAGAGCGCCCGGTACGGCGGGGAGTAGGCACCCGCCACCTTCAGCCGCGGGTGCCGCTGGACGAAGGTGTCCCGCAACTGCTCCGGTACGCCGTCGGCGCCGCCGTAGAAGTACTGCGACCAGCCGCGCTCGGCCGCCTCCGCCATCACCCGCTCCAGCAGGTCCGGCCCACAGACCCGGGCCATCCGGTCGAACCCGGCCCGCTTGCCCGACCACACCAGCGGCATCCCGTCCGGAAGCGTCAGCCCCGACGAGTTGTACACGCGCGTGAGCTCCGCGTCGGCCCGCGCGTGCAGCAGCGCGTTCATGTCGGCCACACAGACCAACTGCCGCTGCTGGTCACCGATCCACTTGCCGAACGTCTCGACCGTGTCATCCAGATCCGTCACGCTGACATGGATCCCCAGGACGTCGACCCGCTGATCCCACCCGGTCCCGTCCCCGGTGCTGGTCCAGGCGCCGGTCTCCCCGACTGTCATGCGTCCGCCTGCTCGGTGAGGGCGGCCAGGTCGGCGTCCACCATGATGCGGACCAGCTCGGGCACGTGCACCTGCGCTTTCCAGCTCAGCTCGGTCTGCGCCTTGGAGGCGTCGCCGATCAGCGAGTCCACCTCGGTCGGCCGCTCGTAGCGCTGGTCGTAGTCGACGTGCGCCTCCCAGTCCAGCCCCGCGTGCTGGAAGGACAGCTGGACGAAGTCCCGCACCGAGTACGACGTGCCGGTGGCGACCACGTAGTCGCTCGGCTCGTGGTGCTGCAGCATCCGCCACATGCCCTCGACGTACTCCGGCGCGTAGCCCCAGTCGCGGCACGCCTCCAGGTTGCCCAGGTAGAGGCGTTTCTCCAGGCCCAGCTTGATCCGCGCCACCGCGCGGGTGATCTTGCGCGTCACGAACGTCTCGCCGCGGCGTGGGCTCTCGTGGTTGAACAGGATCCCGTTGACGGCGAACATGTCGTACGCCTCGCGGTAGTTCCGGGTCATCCAGTAGCTGTAGACCTTGGCCGCGCCGTACGGCGACCGCGGGTAGAACGGGGTCTGCTCGTTCTGCGGCGGCGGCGTCGCGCCGAACATCTCCGACGAGCTGGCCTGGTAGAACCGGCAGTCCAGCCCGATCATCCGGATCGCCTCGAGCAGCCGGGTGGTGCCCATCCCGGTGGTGTCACCGGTGTACTCCGGCTCGTCGAAGCTCACCCGGACGTGGCTCTGCGCGGCCAGGTGGTAGACCTCGTCGGGCTGGATCGAGGCCAGCAGCGTGACGAGCCGCGACCCGTCGGTCAGGTCGGCGTAGTGCAGGAACAGCCGCTTGTCGTCCTCGTGCGGATCGGCGTACAGGTGGTTGATCCGGTGGGTGTTGAACGTGCTGGCCCGACGGATCAGCCCGTGCACCTGGTATCCCTTGGCCAGCAGCAGCTCGGCGAGGTACGAGCCGTCCTGACCGGTGATCCCGGTGATCAGGGCCTTCTTCATCGGTCAGCTCCCAGGTGGTCGAGGTACCAGGCGTAGGTCTGCGCGAGGCCGGGCTCGAGGTCGACGGCCGGCGCCCAGCCGAGGTCGCGCAGCCGGCTGACGTCGAGCAGCTTGCGCGGCGTCCCGTCGGGCTTGGTCGGATCGTTGCCGATGGCACCGGTGTAGCCGACGACGCGGGCGACCAGCCCGGCCAGCTCCTGGATGGTCAGGTCGGTGCCGACGCCGACGTTGATCGGCGCCGGGTCGTCGTAGTGGTTCAGCAGGTACAGGCAGGCGTCGGCCAGGTCGTCCACGTGCAGGAACTCGCGCCGCGGCGTGCCGGTCCCCCACAGCACCACCTTGTCGTCGCCGTTCACCTTGGCCTCGTGGAAGCGGCGGATCAGCGCGGGCAGCACGTGCGAGCTGACCGGGTCGAAGTTGTCGTTCGGCCCGTACAGGTTGGTCGGCATCGCGGAGATCCAGTTCAGCCCATATTGCCTTCGGACCGCTTGGACCTGCAGGAGGCCGGCGATCTTGGCGATCGCGTACGCGTCGTTGGTGGGCTCCAGCTCACCGGTCAGCAGGCTCGACTCGCGGATCGGCTGCTCGGCGTACTTCGGGTAGATGCACGACGAGCCGAGGAACAGCAGCCGCGGCACCCGGACCTCGAGCGCGGCGTCCATCAGGTTGACCTGGATCCGCAGGTTGTCGCTGAGGAACTCGGTCGGGTGGTCGCGGTTGGCCAGGATGCCGCCGACCCGGGCGGCCGCGTCGATCACCACGGCCGGGCGGTGCTCGGCCAGGAACGCCGTCGTGGCGGCCCGGTCCCGCAGGTCGAGCTCGGCCGACGTCGCGCCGATCAGCTGGCTGCACCCGGCCTGCTCCAGCCGTCGCCAGACGGCCGATCCGACCAGACCACGATGCCCCGCGACATAGATCGGGGACCGGGGGTCGATCGTCATCAGTAGGCTCCCGCTCCGTAGATCACCGCGCGCACAGTCTTCCAGAGGATGAGCAGGTCCAGCGTCATCGACCAGTTGTCGACGTACCGCAGGTCAAGCCGGACCGACTCGTCCCACGACAGATCGCTGCGGCCGCTCACCTGCCACAGCCCGGTGATCCCTGGCTTGACCAGCATCCGCCGGGAGTCGTCCGCGGCGTACAGCGCGACTTCCTCCGACAGCGGAGGCCGCGGGCCGACCAGCGACATGTCGCCGCGCAGGACGTTGATCAGCTGCGGCAGCTCGTCGAGCGAGAACCTCCGGATCTGCCGGCCGAGCGGCGTCATCCGCGGGTCGTCGCGCATCTTGAAGATCACGCCGTTGCCGTCGCTGAGCGCGTACAGGTCGCCGAGACGCTGCTCGGCGTCGGAGTACATGCTGCGGAACTTCAGCATCGTGAACTCTTCGCCCGCCCGGCCGACCCGGCGCTGGCGAAACAGCACGCTGCCGGGGCTGGAGACCTTGACGGCGATGGCCAGGCCGATCATCAGCGGGGACAGGAGGATCAGCAGGCCCAGTGCGAGCGTCCGGTCGAAGATCGCCTTCAGCATGTGCGGTCCCCCGCTCACCGAGGGCCGCTCCAGGTGCAGCAGGGACAGTCCGGCCACGGGGCGGACCGAGATCCGCGGGCCGGCGACCTCGATGATGCCCGGCGAGACGATCAGCTCGACGCCGCGCTGCTCCAGCGCCCACGAGAGCCGGCGCAGGGACTGCCCGGCCAGTTCGGGATCGGTCGCGACAGCGACCACCTCGACGGCGTGCCGGTCGACGGCCGCGACGATGTCGGTCCCGTTCAGCTCGTCCGGCTGCAGCGGCCCGTCCGAGGCTCCGGCACCGGGCGGTCCGCAGGTCGCGACGACCCTGAGTCCGTCGGTCGGGCGGCTCTCCAGGTGTTCACACAAGGTCGCTGCCGGACCGGCGTGACCGACCACCAGGACCCGGTGCATGCACCGGCCACGGACGCGGTGCCGGTGCAGATCCTTGCGCAGCGCGTACCGCAGGACCAGTGAAGCGGTCACGATCACCGGGATGGCCAGGACGACGAAGCCGCGAGCGATCTCGGTCCTCGTCGCGTAGGAGACCAGCGCGACCGCGGCCGTGAGGCCTACGCCCGAGCGCAGCAACGAGCGGAACTCGTCCGGCCCGGTGCCGAAGTAGCGCGAGTCGTACCCCTTGGACAGAGCGACCACGGCGACCCAGGCCAGCGGCATCAAGCTGCTGAGCACCAGGTATCCGCTGCCCACCTGGTATCCGAAGCGGGTCAGCAGGGCGATCGAGATGCCGGTCATCGCGGCCAGCAGGTCGCCACCGACCGCGGCCCAGCGGTAGACACCGACCCAGCGGGGCTCGGTGGCCCGGGACGAGCGCGGCACGATCGCCGGAACCTCGTGCGGGACCAGCCAGACAGGACGGTGGGCGCCACTGACTCCGCTCACATCCAGCCCTTCGTCTCACGCTGCGATCGTCCGGACACACAACGCCACTGCCCGAGGCAGTGTGTAGTCTGCCCGGCGCCCCTGTCAATTGCTGGAAGCCACGCCACCACAGCGTCGCCCCCACTGTCGGCCACCTTTCGGCGACCCCACCCACCCGCCACTTCTTCCGGCCCCCCGCATCACCAGAATTCACCAGCCCGTCGGCTGCAGGACAACGCAGAGTACTACGGCGGCCTTCGTGCTGCGACGGATCCCCGCAAACCTGGGGATAGAATTTGCGTGGGGTGGGGACATGACAGTCGACGACAGAGGTTCTGCGCGCCTGCGCGTGCGGGCGGCCGGACCGTCGGTGATCGCCGCTCTGCGCCGATCGGTCGCCCTGCTGATCGTTCCCGGGGCTCTGCTGCTGATCGTCCCGGCGGTGCTCTTCGCGGGCGACACCGAGCCGGCGCGGCTCGACCAATGGATCCAGCCAAAGGTCAACGCCCCCGCCGGTCTGTGGCCGGCCGTTCTGGCCGTGGACTGGACCGGAGGCCCCGTGGGACGAGCGCTGATGATGCTGCTCGTCACGGCGAGCTGCCTGCTGGCGGGCCGGTGGCGGCTGGCCGCCACGACGGTGATCGGGATCGGCGGTGTGTCGGTGCTGTCGGTCGGCCTCAAACACGTTGTGGGCCGGCGGATCCACGACGACTTCCTGTCGTACCCCAGCGGGCACACGGCGGCCGCGACTGCGGTCGGCCTCCTGCTGGGGCTCCTGCTCAGCGACGTACTGAAGCTGGGGCGCGCGGTCGGCACGCTCCTCGTCCTCGCGCTGGCTCTCGTCTGCGGGACCGTCATGGCCCTGTCGCAGATCGACCTGACCGCGCACTACCCCGTCGACACCATCGGCGGCTTCGGCTGTGCCCTCATGGTCATCCCGGCGACAGCCCTGCTGATCGACCGGTTCACCGTCCCCGGCGGCGCCGCGCGGTAGCGGCGGATCACCTACCGGGTCAGGCGAATCTCCGGAACACGGGCTTCACCGGCCGGCCGCCTGTCCACGCCGTCGGATCGCCGGCGTCCAGTGCCTTGCGGTAGACCGCGCAGGCGCGCCCGACCACCTCCACCGTGTGGTCGATGTCCTCGGTGGTCAGCGCGGCGCTCACGACGAAGGACGGGCCGATCACTCCGCCGAGGATCAGTTCCCGCAGGAACAACGTGCGGTACTCCTGGGACGGCTCGAGCTGCTGGTCGAGGGTCGCGAACACCAGGTTGCTCGCACGGCCCCGGACGACCACGTGGTCCGCGACACCGGCCGCTGCCGCGACCTCCCGTACGCCGGCCGCGAGCCGGTCGCCGAGCGCGTGGAGGCGCGCGGTGACGCCCTCGGTCTCGTAGGTGTCGAACACCGCCATCGCTGCGGCCAGGGAGTGGGTCTCGGCGCCGTGCGTCGTCGACAGCAGGAACACCCGCTCACGGGAGTCCCGCAGTCCGCCACGCTCCATCAGCTCACGCCGTCCGGCCAGCGCCGACACCGCGAACCCGTTGCCCAGCGCCTTGCCGAAGGTCGACAGGTCGGGGGTCACGCCGTACACGCCCTGGGCTCCGGTCTCCGACCAGCGGAATCCGGTGATCATCTCGTCGAAGATCAGCAGACAGCCGTAGCGATGCGCCAGGTCACGCAGTCCGGCCAGATAGCCGGCAGGCGGGTCGTGCTGGGTCGCCGGCTCCAGGATCAGGCAGCTGATGTTGCCGTCGTGCTCGCGCAGCACCTGCTCGGTCGCTGCGAGATCGCCGTACGGGAACCCGACGGTGAGTTCGGACACCGCGGCCGGGATGCCCGCGGACATCGGAGTGGCCGCGATGAACCAGTCGTCGGTGGAGAAGAACGGCTGGTCCGCGCAGATCGCCACCAGCGGTCGTCCGGTCACAGCCCGGGCCAGCTTGACCGCCGCCGTCGTCACGTCCGACCCGCTCTTGGCGAACTTGACCATCTCGGCCGTCCGGACCGTGCCCAGGAACCGCTCTGCGGCCTCGAGCTCGAGCACACTCGGCCGGACGAAGTTGCTGCCGCGGTCGAGCTCCCGGCGTACCGCCTCGACCACGCGCGGGTGCGCGTGGCCCAGGCTGACCGAGCGGAGGCCGGACCCGTACTCGACGTACTCGTTGCCGTCGGCATCCCAGACGTGCGCGCCGAGGCCGTGCGTGATCACCGGCGCCAGGCCGGCCGGGTACTGGTCCTCGCCCTTGGCGTAGGTGTGGGCGCCACCGGGAACGGCCGCGTGCAACCGCGCGTTCAGGTCGCCCGACCGCTGGAAGGACTTCTCACCGGTACTCATGCCAGCCTCCTGGTGGCCTCGGCGAACGAGGGCGCCGCCTGGTCCCGCGCCGACATCAGGCTGACCGGCAACGGCCAGGCGATGTCGAGCTCGGGGTCGTCGAAGACGATGCTCACGTCCTCGCGGGGATCGTGGGCCCGGTCGATCCGGTAGGACACGTCGGCCGGATCCGTCAGCGCCTGGAAACCGTGCGCGCAGCCGGCCGGGACGTACACCGTGACCTGGTTGTCGCCGGTCAGGTCGAAGTACTCACGGTTGCGGTACGTCGGCGAATCCGGTCGCAGGTCGATCACCACGTCGAACACCGCGCCGTACGAGCACCGCACCAGTTTGGCCTCTCCGGCCCCGGCGCGCACGTGCATGCCGCGCACCACCCCCTTCGCCGACCGCGACACGCTGTCCTGCTCGAACGCGTCGGGATCGAGCCCGGCGGCCCGCACGACCGCGCGGTCGTAGGTCCGGCAGAAGAAACCGCGTTCGTCCACGTGCGGCGTGGGCAGGAACAGCAACGCGCCGGCGATCCTCGGTACTTCGATGACGTCCATCAAGCCTCCTGCGGCTTGTCGTTGCCGGGGGTGCCAGGTTTGACGTGGTCGGCGACCACCCGATCGGGACCGAACAGGGCCGCGGACAGCGCGGCGTACTGGTGCTGGAGGGCGTCCGAGGACTCGGCGCACGCGCTCTCGATGCCGGCCGTCAGCTGGGGCGCCCGGACCTCGAGCGCCCGGAACTGCCCGATCAGCCGGGCGACGTCGAGGCTCTGGATCGGCTGACGGAACTCCGCCAGCCCCATCTGTTCCATCAGGATGTCGTTCTTGGCGGCGTAGCTGATCGAGATGGCCGGCTTCGATCCGGTCATTGCCGCCAGCAGGTTGTGGTACCGCGATGCGACCACCAGGTCGACCGCGGCGAGCTGTTGCGTCAGTTCGCCGAACGACGCGGTCGGCTCGACGATCAGCCGGGAGTCAGCCAGCTCCGGTCTGGTCCGGCGCAGGTCCTCGGCCACGGAGTCCACCACCGCCTGGTCCGACGGGTCGCCGGTGAACAGCCGGACCCGGTAGCCCTCGTCGACGAGCCAGCGGGCGAACTCGGTGATCTTGACGACGTAGTCGGAGTAGATCTGCTCCGATCGGGCGCGGTCGGCATTGCTGCCGTGGTAGGCCATCACGCCCAGGCCGACGGTGCGGCCCGGCGTCCGCGGCGGTGGGGGCGGGGGCGGCAGCGCGAAGGCGAGATCGGGACAGACCTCGTCCCGGCTGGTGTCGACGCCCATCGATCGCAGCGCGTCCCGGGAGTACTCGTCGCGGTAGGAACGGTACGTCGCAAGGTTCGCGGTGCTCCGGAACAGCCAGCGGATCGACCGCTCACGGGCCACGTTCGCGCCGATGCCGACCAGGGCCGTCTTGGCTCCGGACAGGCGCGCCGACAAGAACACCAGGAAGAGCGCGTACGGCCAGCCCCAGGGCTGGAGCTGCAGCGTCGTCTCCAGGACTCCCATCCCGGGCACGATCACGATGTCGTACCGGCGGACCCAGCGCGGCGTCCGCACCAGATCGGCGACCTTGCCGAAGAGCTTGAGCCCGATCGTGGTCAGCCGCGACCTCGTCGCTCGCTGCGGCCGGTACCAGGTGATGGAGAACGACGGGATGCCGTACTGCCGCTCCACCTCCTCGGGACCCGAGCACACGCAGGTGATCGGTGAGTCGGGATGAGCCTTCCGCAGGAACTGCAGCATCGCCTCGAGCGACCCCTGGTTGCCGAGGTTGCCCGAGCCGAGCAGGCCGAGGACGGCGATTCGTGGTGCGGTGGTCATTCCCGTGCAGCCCTCCCGTGCTCGCCCAGGGCAACGTTGCTGGGGGCGGTCGCGGCTCCGGCCGCGACGCTGTCCTCGATCCGCTGCGACGACCCCGGCAACGCCCTGCTCACCAGCCACTGCGTCAGGTAGAAGTGACAGCGACGCCGGTCGGCCGACGACAGCGGCGCTCTGCGAACAGCGGCGACGAAGCCGGCCACGTACTCGGCGAGCAGCCGCGCGGTCGGGTTGCGCCACGGGTCGGCCCGCCGCGGTTCCAGGTTCGCGGCCCGGGAGCGGATCGTCGGCTTGGCCCGCTCGGCGCGGTCGGGATGGTCGCGGCGGTAGTAGAGCAGCTCCGGGACCTGGTGGAAGCGTCCGTGCAGCGCCAGCTCGGCCATGATCGTGCGGTCGGCGTGGTGGTAGCTGCCGTGCAGCGGCGTACGGCGCAGGACGTCGGAGCGGATCACTCCGTAGAAGTCGTCACCGCCGACCGTGATCAGCATGCTCTTGAACCGCTCCGGGGCCCGCGGGTCGTCGGTGGCCAGGGGGTAGTCGACCAACAGGGCGATGTCACCGGACTCGTCGATGATCGCCTGCCAGGCATGGGCCAGCACGAGGTCCCGGTCGGCGTCCAATGCCTCGACACAGCGCAGCAGCAGGTCACGCCCGTAGAGATCGTCGTGCGACGCCCACTTGAACAGCTCGGTCCGGGACTGCTCGAAGAGGCGGTTGTGGTTGGGCGCGGCGCCGATGTTGACCGGCTGCCGCACGTAGCTGATCCGGCGGTCCCGGGCCAGGTACTCCCGGCAGATCTCCTCGGTGCCGTCCGTGGAGGCGTTGTCCGAGATGGTCAGGTCGAAGTCGCCGTAGCTCTGCCCCAGCAGCGCGTCCAAGGACTCGGCCAGGTACTTCTCGCCGTTGTACACCGGAAGGCCAACGGTCAACCGCGGTACCGCGTTCATGTGCTCCTCATTTCTGGCATCTCCTCCCGGTGGGCCGCATCGACCGGCTCCGGTTCCGTGTCGTGGCGCCGTTCGTGGATCCCGACTCCCAGGTACCGCCACCAGACGATCGCGCCGACGAACGTCGCGGCCGCCGCTCCCCAGGCCGAGCCGAGCGCGCCGTTCAGGATGCCGCCGCCGACCCCACCGACCAGGTACGCCGCCGAGGCCCACAGCTGGGCCCGCAGACTCCGCTTCGCCACGCCGAGCGCGCGCAGGCCGGCCGAGGCCCCGGTGTAGAAGCTGGCGAACATCACCGACAAAGTTGCCGGCAGCAACAACGGCTCGGTGCTGTCCCAGACCTCCCCGAGCACCGCGTGCCCCCAGGCGTGCGGCAACGCGAGCACCAGGGCCAGTCCCCAGGCGAGCGCCGCGAGGGCCTGCGCGCTGCCGAGCAGGAGACAGAAGACCCGCAACGCCTTGAGCGAGCGCCGCAGCATCCTCGCCGCTTCCGGCACCGCCACCAGGCCGATCCCGGACAGCACGATGAAGAAGGGGCCGAGCATCATCTCGCCACCGCGCACGGTACCGACCGCGGCGATTCCGGCGAACGCGCCGAGACCGTACATCTTGAGCTGGTACGCGCCGCTGATGGTGACGTTCTCGGCCAGGTAGCGCAGGCCGAGATCGCGGTGCTGACCGAACCACTGCCGGGCCCGGAACAACCGGGGGACGATGCCGGCCTGCAGACCGCTGACCAGCGCGGCGAAGATCCCGGCGGCGCCCCAGGCCAGCACGAACTTCGTGACGCTCGGCCCGTCGTACTTGGCCAGGTACAGCAGCGGCACCAGCGCCGCCGCCCAGGTGATGTCGCTCAGGAACGCCTTGCCTCCCTGGCCCGAGGCGAAGAAGGCGAACCGCCAGCTGTCCTGCAGCATCAGGCCGGGCAGCACCACGCCCAGCGCGACGAACGCGGCACCGGGTCGGCCCCCGATCGCCAGCCCCACCGCGACACAGATCGCACCGGTCGCCAGACCGACCGCGATCGCCATCCCGGACGAGCTCGCGACCGCGGTCTTCCACACCGGGCGCGGTACGCCGCTGAACCGGACCGCCAGCGGATCCGTGGCCAGGCCACGGGAGATGTTGACCACCAGCCCGTAGGTCACCCAGGCCAGGCTGAACGCGCCGAACTCGACTGCGCCCAGCGACCGCGCGACGACGATGCCGACCACGAAACTCACCATGCTGGTGACCGCTTGGTCGGCCAGTCCCCAGGTCACGCGGCGCAGGACCCCTCTCATGGTCAGCCGATGACTTCGTGGGGCTCGGGCAGCGGGACCAGGTAGGTGGCGCCCCAGCCGCGGCCGTCGGCCTCGAGCTGCGAGATCACCTCGTCGGCGATGTCCCACGTCAGCACCAGGACGACGTCCGGGCGGGCCGCGCGGAGCTCGTCGATCGAGCGGATCGGGACACCGCAGCCCGGGATCCGCCGGCCGTGTTTGCCGGGTGCGGCGTCGACGGTGAAGGGGAGCAGGTCCGTGCCGACCTTGCTGAGGTCGAGCAGGACCGGCGCCTTCGACGGCGCGCCGTACCCGAGCACCGTACGACCGGCCGCCTGGTGCCGGACCAGTTCGTCGTGGAGCGCGCCGGCCGCGTGCCAGGCGGCTTCCTGGAGACTCGCCAGCTGGATCTCGTCGGAGATCCCGGCGGCCGCCTCGTCCTGGAGCATCTCGACGACCGACTCGTCCGGGGTGGCCTCGGCCTGGTGCCGGAGCATCACGCGCAGGCTGCCGCCGAACATGTCGATCCGCCGTACCGACTCGACGGCCAGTCCGTGCAGCGCTCCCAACCGGATCACCGCGCCGAGCGACAGGTACGACCAGTGGCCGTGCCGGACGGTGTCGAACTGGTTGCCGATGAACAGCGGCAACAGGTGGTGGAACTCCAGCACCAGCAGGCCGCCCGGCGCCAGCCGGTCCGCGCGCAGGCGCATCATCTCGCCGACCTCGGGCTCGTGCGCGATGCCGTGGACGTCCACCACCAGCGCGGCCTGCTCGCCGTCGGAGGCGATCCTGCAGCCCGCCGCCTGCAGGTGGTCCAGCCACGAACCCCCGTGGTGGCTGGCGAACTCGAACACCGCGGCACCGGCCAGCTCGGGGTGGTCGGCCAGCAGTTCCTTCGCCGAGGTCTCGGCGTGCGCCAGGCTGGTCGCCGACTCGACGGCCAGCGGCGGTTCGGGCAGCTGTGGCTCGACCGGACCGAGCTGCACCAACTTGCAGTCCCGGCAGAGCCAGAGCTCCAGCGGCCAGCGCGGATCCTCCTCCGCGGTGCCGACCGGCGGGAAATGGTCCGCGCACGGCTGCGCCCCCAGATCGACCACCGGTACGACGTCGTCGCCGGCACACCCACGACAGCTGAAGCTCACCACTTCTCCCCCTCCGGGCATCCTGTCTGTCACCACGTCACCGTCGCTTTGGCGGTCGTGAAGGCCTCGGCGTACCGGGCCCGGCACTCCATCCCGCGCAGCCGGGCCAGGCCGGCGAAGACCTCTTCGTCGAACCAGTCGTGCGGGACCTGCGACGGGTAGGCCTTGTGCAGCCGCGCGACCTTCTCGCGCAGCTGCTCCTCGGTCAGGGCGACGTACAGCCACGGGCGGCTGAAGTCCCCGTCCCACTTGGGAATCTCGTAGTTCAGGACCAGGTGGTCGCGCCACACCGTGGTGGCCAACTCGGCGACGCAGCGGTGGTCCTGGTGGGCGTCGGTCCGGCTCGGCGCCAGCACCAGGTCGGGACGACGTCCCCGGGCCGCCGTCTCGAGCAGCTCCTTGACGTCCTCCCAGTACGTCGGCAGCCGGCCGTCCGGCAGCTCCGCCGACGTGACCGTCACCTCGCACCCGGGCAGGAAGAGCTCCGCCGCGCGGCGCGCCTCCTCCAGGCGGACCGGCGTACCGGTCGCGATCACGAACTCGGCGGTCAGGCCCGGCACCGTCTCGGCGAGCCGGAGCAAGGTACCCCCGCAGCCGATCTCGATGTCGTCGGGATGGGCGCCGAGGGCCACCAGATGAACCGGGCCGCCGCCGAGGCCGAGCTGGAACGGCAGCATCAGATCGCCACCACCGCAGGCGCCGACAGGTCGGAGTCGTCCACCTCACGGGGCCGGGCGGCCGGCTCGGCCGCCGGCGGCAGGCTCTTGAGATCGCGGGCCTCTCGGGTCCACACCGCCCACGGCTTGGTCCCGGACCGGTACATCTCCTCGAGCTGGCTCCGCTCCTTCAGCGTGTCCATCGGAGCCCAGAAGCCGTGGTGCGGAATCGCCTCCAGCCGCCGCATCGCGGCCAGCCGCGGGAACGCGTCGCCGACCAGGTCCTCGCCGGAGTGCAGGACGTCGAAGACCTCCTTCTTCAGCACGAAGTAGCCGCCGTTGATCCACAGCGGCAGCTCGGTGACCGAACGCAGCCCGTTGATCCGGGCGTCCGGGCCGAACTCGACGATGTGGAAGGACGCCTGCGGCGGTACGGCGAGCAGGCTCGCGGTGATGTCGCTGGCCAGCACGTGGTCGACGATCTTGTCCATCGGTGCGTCGGTCAGCACGTCGCCGTAGTTGGCCAGGAAGACGTCGTCGTCCTCCAGGTACGGCCGCACCCGGCGCAGCCGTTCGCCGATGCTGGTGTCGATGCCGGTGTCGACGAAGGTGATCTTCCACTCGCTGATGTCGGAGTCGAGCAGCTCGATCTGCTGCCCGCCCTTGGTCATCACGAAGTCGTTCGAGTGGGTCTCCTCGTAGCGCAGGAAGTACTCCTTCACCGCCGCGCCGCCGAACCCCAGGCACAGGATGAACTCGGTGTGGCCGAAGTGCGCGTAGTAGCGCATCACGTGCCACAGGACCGGCCGGTCGCCGATCGTCATCATCGGCTTCGGTGCGGAGTCGACCCCGCTGCGCATCCGCAGCCCTAGTCCCCCGCAGAAGATCACGACCTTCATGGAACCCCTCCCCTGGTCGTTACGCCGGTCCGTGCCGGCGGGTCAGATCACTTCGAGGCGCGGGATCGGGACGACGAACCGCGCGCCCCACTCCCGTGCAGAGCCGAGCTGGTGCACGATCTCCTCCCGCAGGTTCCACGGCAGGATCACGATGTAGTCGGGGCGGACCTCGGCGAGCCGCTCCGGCGGATGGATCGGGATGTGTGTCCCGGGCAGGTACATGCCGTGCTTGTGCGGGCTGCGGTCGACCGTGAACGGCAGCAGGTCCTCGCGGACCCCGCAGTGGTTCAGCAGCGTGTTCCCCTTGCCCGGCGCTCCGTACCCCGCGACGGACTTGCCCTCGCGGGCCGCGCCGACCAGGAACTCGACCAGGTCGGCCTTGATCGCGAACACGTCCTGGGCGAACCCGTCGTGGCCCTCGACCGAGTGCAGCCCGGCGTCCGCCTCGTCCTTCAGGACCTTCAGCACCAGTTCGGTGGGCTCCCCCGCCGTCTCGGCCGGCGTCGAGAAGACGCGCAGCGAGCCGCCGTGACTGGCGAGCTCCTGGACGTCGACGACCTTCAGGCCGGCCTTCTCGAGCGCGAGCGCGGCGGTCCGCAGCGTCAGGTACTGGTAGTGCTCGTGGTAGATCGTGTCGTACTGCCGGCGCTCGATCAGCCGCAGCAGATGCGGGAACTCCAGCGACACCAGACCGTCGTCCTTCACCAGCGCGCGCAGGCCCTTGGCGAAGTCGACGATGTCCGGCACGTGCGCGAACACGTTGTTGCCGACGACAAGGTCCGCCTGCCCGTGCCGGGCGGCCGCGTCCTGGCCGGTCCGTTCGCCGAGGAAGTAGCTCTCGGTCCGGATGCCCTTCTGGTTGGCCACCTCGGCGATGTTCGCGGCCGGCTCGATCCCCAGGACGGGGATGCCGAGTGCGACGGCGTGCTGCAGCAGGTAGCCGTCGTTGCTGGCCGCCTCGGTCACGAGACTGTCGGGACCGAGACCGAGCCGCTCCTGCATGTCGGCGACGAACCGCCTCGCGTGCTCCACCCAGCTGGTCGAGTACGACGAGAAGTACAGGTAGTCGCTGAACACGTCGTCGGCCGCGACGTACGCCGGCAGCTGGACCAGCAGGCAGCTGTCACAGATCCGCACGTGCAAGGGGTAGAACGTCTCCCCCTCGTCGAGCTGGTCCGCGCGCAGGTAGCTCTCGCACGGCGGCGACATGCCGAGGTCCACGAACGTACGTGTCAGGGGCTGCCCGCAAAGGCGGCAGCCGAGTGTTTCCGCCATCAGTGCGTCTCCTCGAGAACGGGTGCCGGGAACTGGTCGGTGGTCTGCCGGCGGAGCTGGTCGTCGACCAGTCCGAGCTCCAGCAGCTGGTTGATCCGGCGGAGCCGGACGAACTGCGCGGAGTTGAAGTCGTCGAGCGTCAGGCCGTGCTGCCGGTACGCCGCGGCGAGCTCCTCGACCCCGTCGCGCACCGTCCACCGCAGCTTCAGCTCGGGGAACGTGTCGCCGAGCTTGCTGAAGTCGACCTTGTAGTTGCGCAGGTCCGGCCCGGCGCCTTCGGCGAACGACACCTCCGACCCGGGAACCGCCTCGCCGACCATCTCGGCGATGTCGCGGACCTGGACGACGTCCTCGGGCCGGCCGACGTTGAACGCCTCGTCGTGGACCAGCTCGCGCGGTGCCTCCAGGGCGGTGAGGAACGCGCGGCTGATGTCCTCGATGTGCACCAGCGGGCGCCACGGCGAGCCGTCGCTCTCCATCCGGATCTGGCCGGTGGTCAGCGCGATCGCGGTCAGGTTGTTCACCACGATGTCCAGCCGCAGCCGGGTGGACGCGCCGTACGCGGTGGCGTTGCGCAGGTACGTCGGGCTGAAGTTGTCGTCGGCGAGCTTCGACAACTCCTTCTCCGCCAGGGCTTTCGTCTCGCCGTACGGCGTGACGGGGAACAGCTCGGCGTCCTCGCCGACCGCCTCGGAGCCGGCGGCGCCGTACAGGCTGCAGGACGAGGCGAACAGGAACCGCTCGACGCCGGCGGACTTCGCCGCGGCCGCCACCCGCAGCGTCCCGTCCAGGTTCACCGAGTAGGTGGTGTCCCGGTTGAGGTGGCCGAGCGGATCGTTGGACAGGGCGGCCAGGCACACGACGGCGTCGTAGCCGGCCAGCTCCTCGGGACCGACGTCCCGCATGTCGCGCGGCGCCCGGTCGCCGATCGGGTCCGGGCCGCCCAGCAGGTCACACCCCTCGTACAGACCGACGTCCAGGCCGTCGACCTGGTGGCCGGCAGCGCGCAAGAAGGGGACGAGCACCGCACCGATGTAGCCGCGATCCCCGGTGACCAGAACCTTCATCGACATCTCCTCGCCGCAGTCCAGCGGGCCGGACCACTTTCCGGCTTCCGACTACTACAGATCCGCGGCTCCCCGATCTGATACATCGAGATTTCTTGTATCAGGCGCACCGCACCGCTGCTCTCTTGGACGCTGCCGCCAAGCAGCGAGTCGTGCGCCGATGAGCTAGTGGGGGGCGTTATGAAGGTTGCCGTATTCGGCTTGGGCTACGTGGGGTCGGTGACTGCCGCCTGCCTGGCGGGCAACGGCCACGACGTCTGGGGTGTGGACGTCGACGCCGCGAAGGTCGATCCGATCACCGCCGGTCGCAGCCCGGTGGTCGAACCCGGTCTGGACGAGCTGATGGCCGCCGGGGTCGCCGCGGGAAGGTTGCATGCGACCACTGATCCACTGATCGCCCTGGACGGGGCGGACGTCTCCTTGATCTGTGTGGGGACGCCGTCGACCTCCAGTGGCAGTACCGATCTCACCTACATCCGCCGCGCGGTGCAGGACATCGCGGCGGCGGCCCGGAGCGTCCGGCCGCCGGCGTCCGGCGTGCACAGCATCGTCATCCGCAGTACCGTCCCGCCCGGCACGGTCGACACGGTCGTCGAGCCGGTGCTGGCCGCGGAGCCACCGGTCGACGGCTTCAGTTTCGCCGCGGCGATGTGCCCCGAGTTCCTCCGCGAGGGGACCGGTCTGGCCGACTTCTTCGCGCCGCCGTTCGTGGTGGTCGGTACGTCGGACCCGCGGGCCGGCCAGGCGCTGACCGAGTTGTTCGGCTTCCTGGCCACGCCGGTCCAGGTGGTCGACGTCCGGACCGCGGAGGCGCTCAAGTACGCGTGCAACGCGTTCCACGCCACCAAGGTGTCGTTCGCCAACGAGATGGGCCGGATCCTGCGGCACTACGAGGTCGACGCGCGCGAGGTGATGCGGCTGTTCTGCCAGGACACCAGCCTGAACATCTCGCCGTACTACCTGCGGCCGGGCTTCGCGTTCGGCGGATCGTGCCTGCCGAAGGACCTGCGTTCGGTGCTGCACCTGGCCCGGACGAACGACACCGACCTTCCGTTGCTGGCCGGCACGCTGGCCAGCAACGAGCTGACCGTCCGCGACGTCGTCGACCGGGTCGTCGCCGGCCCGGGGCGCGAGGTGGCCCTGCTCGGGCTGAGCTTCAAGACCGCGACCGACGACCTGCGGGAGAGCCCGAGCGTCGAGCTGGCCGAGCGGCTGATCGGCAAGGGCTACAACCTGCGGATCTACGACTCGATCGTCAACCCGAGCCGGTTGGTCGGGGCCAACAAGCGGCACGTCGAGTCGAAGCTGCCGCACCTGCAACGGGTGCTCACCGACGACCCGGTCGAGGCGCTGCGCGGCGCCGACCTGGCACTGGTCTCCAGCACCGACACCCAGGTGGTCGAGGCGCTGCTCGTGCACCCGCCGGCCCGGACGATCGACCTCAGCGGCCGGCTCGGCGCGGGCGTCGAGGCCCTGCCGGGGTACGAGGGAGTGGGCTGGTGACCGGTCCGAGGGTCCTGATCATCATCCAGAACCTGCACGTCCCCTTCGACCGGCGGGTCTGGCTGGAGTGCAAGGCGCTGGTCGGTGCCGGGTACGACGTCACCGTGGTCTGCCCGAAGGGACCGGACGACCCGGCGTACCACGTCATCGACGACGTCAAGATGTACAAGTACCGCGGATACTCGCCCGGCGGCAGCAAGCTCGGGTACGTCGGCGAGTACGTGTACTCGTTCCTGATGACGCTCCTGCTCGTCCTGCGGGCCCGCCGGCAGGGGAAGTTCCAGGTCCTGCAGGCCTGCAACCCGCCGGACATCTTCTGGCCGATCGCCCTTCTGCTGCGCCGGCTCGACGGCACCCGGTTCGTCTTCGACCACCACGACCTGTGTCCCGAGCTGTACCAGTCCCGGTTCCCGGACGCGGCGGGCCTGCCGTACAAGGGACTGCGGTTCCTCGAGCGGAGGACGCACCGCACGGCCGACCAGGTCACCTCGACCAACGACTCCTACCGCGACCTCGCGATCACCCGCAGCGGCAAGGCGCCGGACGACGTCACCGTCGTCCGGACCGGCCCCGATCCGGACAAGCTGCGCCGCGGTCAGGCCGACGAGTCGCGGCGGCGCGGCCACCGGTACCTGGTCGCCTACATCGGCGTGATGGGCCCGCAGGACGGCGTCGACATCGTCGTCCGGGCGGCCGACCAGGTGGTCAACAAGCTCGGCCGCACCGACGTCGCCTTCACCCTGATGGGCAGTGGCGACTGCTTCGACGAGGTGGTGGCGCTGCGCGACGAGCTCGGCCTGGGCGACCACGTCGAGTTCACCGGCCGGGTGCCGGACGAGACGGTGCAGGCGGTGATGTCGACCGCCGATCTCGGGCTGTCGCCGGATCCGAAGAACCCGCTCAACGATGTCTCCACGATGAACAAGACGATGGAGTACATGGCCTTCGAGCTGCCGGTGGTCGCGTTCGACCTGCGCGAGACCAGGGTCTCGGCCGGCGAGGCCGCCGTCTACGTGGAGCCGAACGACGTCACGCAGTACGCCGAAGCGATCGTCGACCTGCTGGACGACGAGGTCCGCCGCCGCCGGATGGGCCGGCTGGGCCGCGAGCTCGTCGAGACCAAGCTCGCCTGGAAGCACCAGCAGAAGGCCTACGTCGGGGTCTTCGACCGGCTGACCGGTCGCCGGGACTGGGCCGGCCGCCCGGTGGACGGCGCCACGGCGCGGACAGCGAGGTCCTGACGTGTGCGGAATCGCCGGCTGCTACCAGCAGCACGACGGCCTCGCGCTCGCCGAGACGATGAGTGACCGGATCGCTCACCGTGGCCCCGACGCGTCCGGCATCCACCGGGTCGAGGACGGCCGGATCAGCGCTTACCTCGCGCACCGCCGGCTCTCGATCATCGACCTGTCCGAAGCGGCCGACCAGCCGTTGTCCCACCAGGGCCTGACGATCAGCTACAACGGCGAGCTGTACAACTACAAGGAACTGCGGGCCGAGCTGACCCAGTCCGGCGTCACCTTCCGGACCAGTTCCGACACCGAGGTCGTGCTGGAGGCCTGGCGTCGCTGGGGGCCGGCGGCGCTGCCCCGGTTCCGCGGCATGTTCGCGTTCGCGATGCTGGACGAGCAGTCCGGCAGTCTCTTCCTCGCCCGCGACCCGATGGGCATCAAGCCGCTGTACTTCCTGAACCGTCAGGGAGGCGTGGTGTTCGCCTCCGAGCTGAAGGCGCTCGTCGCCGCGGTCGGCCCGGAGCTGCGGACCGATCCCGGGGCGCTGATCGCGTCGATGCTCTACTACTGGCTGCCCGAGCAGCAGTGCGCGATCGAGGGCGTGGAGAAACTCCCGCCCGGTTCGTGGGCCGAGTTCCGGCCGGACGGAAGCAGCCGGCGGGAAACATACTGGCGGGTGGCCGACGTCGCCGCCGAGGCGGCGGCCGGGCCGCCCGCGGACCTGCGTCAGGTGATCGAGGAGTCCGTCGCGGCCCACCTGGTGGCCGACGTACCGGTCTCGACCTTTCTCAGCGGTGGACTCGACTCGAGCCTCGTGACCGTCCTGGCCCAGCGCAGCGATCCCGGCATCGACGCCTACACGATCACCTTCCGCGCGGAGGACCAGCGGCTCGAGGCGATGCCCGACGACGCGATCTACGCCCGCAAGGTGGCGGCCCGGTTCGGGATCGACCTGCACGAGATCGAGATCGCGCCGGACGTGGTCGAACTGCTCCCCCGGATCGTCGACATCTTGGACGAACCGATCGGCGACCCGGCGGCGATCAACACGCTGCTGATGTGCGACGCGGCCCGCGACGCCGGCGTGAAGGTGCTGCTGTCCGGGATGGGCGCCGACGAACTGTTCGGCGGCTACCGCAAGCACCTGGCCAGTGTGATGGGGGCCCGCTACCAGCAGTTGCCGGGCGTCGTCCGCAACGGGCTGATCGGTCCCGCCGTACGGCGCCTGCCGGTCACCGCGAACGGCCGCGGCCTGCGCTACGCCCGTTGGTCGAAGCGGTTCCTCACCTTCGCGAACCTGCCCGAGGAGGCCGCGTTCCGGCGCAGCTACACCATGTACGACGAGGACGGCCTGGCCGGACTCCTGAGCCCCGACCTCGAGCCGTACGTCGGGAAGCTGATGGCCGAGCACAGCGACCTCTACTACGACACCACGCTCGACGACCACGTGAACCGGATGTGCCTGGCCGACACGCGGATGTTCCTGCCCGGCCTGAACCTCGCCTACACCGACCGGTCCAGCATGGCGGCCTCCACCGAGGTCCGGACGCCGTTCGTCGATCCCGAGGTGGTCCGGGCGGCCTTCTCGATCCCGGGCCGGGACAAGATCCGCGGCCGCCAGGGCAAGCTCGCGCTGAAACGCGCGGCCGAGGCCTGGCTGCCGAAGGAGATCATCTACCGGCCGAAGGCCTCGTTCAGCGCTCCGCTGCGGGCCTGGATCGGCAACGACCTGCGCGAACTGGTGGACGACGTCCTGCTGAACGGCGACCTGGTCGGCAGCGGGTTCCTCCAGCAGCAGGCAGTGGCCCGGCTGGTCGAGGACGAGCGGGCCGGCCGCGAGGACAACTCCAAGCAGATCTGGCAGCTGTTGACGTTGGAGACCTGGTGCCGCCACCTGGGGGCGCTGGGAGTCAGTACGTGACCCTCCTACCCGAGCGAGAGACCACCATGAAGCAGGTAGCGCAGAACTACAAGTCCGGTGAGCTGGCGGTTCTCGACGTGCCACCGCCGGGCTGTGCGCCGGGCGGGGTGCTCGTCCGGTCGCTCTACTCGTTGATCTCCACCGGGACCGAGCTGATGAAGGTCGGCGAGGCCCGGCTGTCGATGCTCGGCAAGGCGCGGGCCCGGCCGGACCAGGTCAAGAAGGTGCTGGACTCCGTCGTCCAGCAGGGTGCGGTCAACACGTACCAGAAGGTGATGAACAAGCTCGACTCCTACACGCCCCTGGGCTACTCGCTGTGCGGCGTCGTGGTCGAGGTCGGTCGCGGTGCCGAGGAGTTCAGCGTCGGCCAGCTGGTCGCTGCCGCGGGCAACGAGTTCGCCCTGCACGCGGAGTACAACTGGATCCCGACCAACCTGTGCGTCCCGGTGCCCGACGGCGTGCGGCCGGAGGAGGCCGCGTTCTCGACCGTCGGCGCGATCGCGATGCACGGCGTCCGGCAGTCCGAGGTGCAGCTCGGCGACACCGCGGTGGTCATCGGGCTCGGCCTGGTCGGGCAGCTGGTGGTGCGGTTGCTGGTCGCGGCCGGCGTCCGGGTGTTCGGGATCGACACCGTCGACGACCGCTGCCGGATGGCGGAGAAGGCCGGCGCGATCGCCTGCTCGTCGGCCGACGACGCCGGGATCGCGACCCTCGAACGCGCGTTGCTCGGGGCGAGCAACGGACTCGGCGCCGACCACGTCCTGCTGGCCGCCGGCGGCTCGTCCAACGGACCGGTCGAGGTGGCCGCGCGGCTGGCCCGCGACCGGGCCCGGATCGTCGACATCGGCAAGACCAAGCTCGACCTGCCGTGGAACGCGTACTACGACAAGGAGCTGGACGTCCGGTTCTCCCGGTCCTACGGACCCGGCCGGTACGACGACCGCTACGAGCTCGAGGGCATCGACTACCCGGCGGGCTACGTCCGCTGGACCGAGCGGCGCAACCTCGAGTGCTTCATCGACCTGATCGCCCGCGAGCAGCTCGACGTCGGGTCGCTGGTGGCGCGGATCTTCCCGATCGCGGACGCGACCGCGGTCTACCAGCAACTGAGCACGGGCGCGCTCCCCGGTGTCGGCTTCCTGTTCGAGTACCCGGAGACCACGCCGCTCCCCCAGCCGGTGCCCGCCGCGGTCACGCCCCGGCCGTCCACCGTGAGCGGGACCAGCGGCAAGGTCCGGCTCGGGTTCGTCGGCGCCGGCAACTACGCGTCCTCGATGCTGCTGCCGCACCTGGCCAAGAACGAGGACGCCGCGCTGACGCACGTCGCGACGAACAAGTCGCTGTCGGCGGCCAACGCGCAGCGCCGCTTCGGTTTCACGAGCATCTCGACCACCGCCGACGCCGTACTGGACGACGACTCGGTCGACGCGGTCTTCGTCGTCACGCGGCACAGCAGCCACGCCGACCTGGCCTGCCGTGCGCTCGAACGCGGCAAGGCGGTCTTCGTGGAGAAGCCGCTCGCCCTGACCGACGAGGAGCTGGACCGGATCATCGCCGTCGTCGATGCCACTGGCAACGATCGGCTGATGGTCGGGTTCAACCGCCGCTTCGCTCCGTTGCTGACCGACCTCCGGTCCCGGTTCGGCGAACCGGGCGGCGGCTCGGCCGCGCGGTACCTGGTGAACGCCGGCCGGCTGGACTCCACCAGCTGGTACCTCGACCAGGACCGCGAGGGCACCCGGTTCGCCGGGGAGGGCGGCCACTTCATCGACACGCTCTCGTGGTGGCTGGGCAGTCTGCCGACCGAGGTGTACGCCGTACCGGGTCCGGACGCCGGTGACGTGACGGTGACCCTGCGCTTCGACAACGGCTCGACCGGCACGATCAGCTACCTCGGCTGCGGCAACGCACGGTTCCCGAAGGAGACCCTCGACATCACCGGCGGTGGCCGCAACGCCCGGCTCGACAACTTCCAGAAGGCGTCGCTGTGGACCGGTCGCCGCGCGGCGACGAAGAAGGCTCGCGGCGGTACCGACAAAGGCCAGCGGACCGAGCTGGAGAACTTCGTGGCGGCGGTCCGGTCCGGTACGCCGATGCCGATCTCCCTGGACTCCCTGGTCGCCACCACCCGGGCCACCATCGCCGTGGACCGGAGCCTCGCGAGCGGGCAGCCGGTAGCCGTTGCCCACCGCAACCAGGGACTGGTGTGAGCCGCCAGCCCCTGGGATGGTACGTCCGGCGCCTGCGGCGGATGTCGCCCACCGAGCTGGCCTGGCGCACGCGGGACCACGTCCGCCGGACCACCTGGGCGTCCCAGCAGGTCCGGCCGGGCGAGGAACCTCCGAAAGCTCTGCCGGGCGGATCAGTGCGAGCCTTCACCGCGACCTTGCCGTCCGGTACGGCGGCCGCCGTACCGGAGGAAGCGCGCAAGGCGGTGATCTCGACCGCCGACGCGATCCTGGCCGGTGAGCTGGAGGTGCTGGGCATCGCCCGCACCGACCTGCGCTCGCCGGACTGGTTCCGGGATCCGGCGACCGGCCGGCGGTCCGACCCTGCGCAGTACGCGTTCCGGCTGAACCACCGCTCGGAAGAACTGGTCGGGAACGTCAAGCAGGTCTGGGAGTTGTCGAGGCACCACCACCTCACGCAGCTGGCGGCGGCCTGGTACCTGACCCACGACGACAGCTACGCCGAACGGGTCGCGGACCACCTGAACGACTGGTGGCGGCAGAACCCGTTCCTGTCCGGGGTTCACTGGACCAGCGGGATCGAGATCGGTACCCGCCTGATCAGCTGGACCTGGATCAGACGGCTGCTCGCCGACTGGCCCGGCGTGACCGACCTGTTCGAGCACAACGAACTCGCGGTCCGGCAGCTCCACTGGCACCAGCGGTATCTCGCCGCGTTCCGCAGTCGCGGTTCCTCGGCGAACAACCACGTGATCGCCGAAGCCGCCGGTCAGCTGGTGGCCGCCTGCGCCTTTCCCTGGTTCGCCGAGAGCGCGAAGTGGCGCAGGGACGCAGGGGCTCTGCTGGAACGGGAGCTGGCCGCGAACACCTTCCCCTCCGGGGTCAACCGCGAGCTCGCGACCGACTACCACCGCTTCGTCGCCGAGCTCGGCCTGTACGCCGCCGTCGAGGCCGACGCCGCCGGACATCCGCTCGCAGCACCGACCTGGTCGTTGCTGACCCGCATGGCCGACGTGGCCGCGGCGATCGTCGACGAGACAGTACGGCCGCCCCGCCAAGGAGACGACGACGAGGGCCAGGTGCTGGTGCTCGATCCGCCGGAGCTGACGAACTGGTCGGCGTTCCTGTCCCTCGGCTCGGCCCTCGTCGGCCGTGCCTCGTGGTGGCCGGAGACGCCGGCGACCGCTGCCGGCGTACTGGCTGGATCGCTGGTGGGCCGGCCGGTTCAGCCTGACCGCCCGGCCACTCGGCCGGAGCAGTTCGCGGACGCGGGGATCGCGATCCTGCGCAGCCGGGACCCCGGGCCGGAGATCTGGTGCCGGGGTGACGCGGGACCGCACGGATTCCTGTCGATCGCGGCCCATGCCCACTGCGACGCGCTGGCGATCGAGGTCAGGGTCGGCGGCACCGACATCCTGGCCGACCCCGGAACGTACAGCTACCACGGCGAACCGGCCTGGCGGAACTACTTCGGTTCGACGATCGGCCACAACACCGTCGAGATCGGCGGGGCCGAACAGTCGGTCCGCGGCGGGCCGTTCCTCTGGCTGTGCGGGGCGACCGGCCGCGTCCGGCGGTTCTCGTCCGGCGCCGACGTGTCGGTCTGGAGCGCCGAGCACGACGGTTACCAGGCGTCCGATCCACCGGTCACGCACCGCCGGACGGTCGAGCTGGACCATCGCAGCGGTGTCCTGCGGGTCGAGGACAGCCTGGACGCGGCTGCTGCTGTCCGGATGGCCTGGCACCTGGGGCCATCCGTGGAGGTCGAGCTCGACGGCCCGATGGCCCGGCTCCGCTGGCCGACCGGCCAGGCGACGGTGGAGCTTGCACCGGAACTGACCTGGACCGTGCATCGTGGCGAGACCGATCCGATCCTCGGGTGGTACTCGCCCCGGTTCGGCCACAAGACCGCGAGCACGACGCTGCTCGGGACCGGCCGCCTCGGCGCGGACTCCGACGTCACCAACAGGTTCCTCTTCCGGCACTGATCGGCCGCTGCTGTATCAGTGCCCGTCCCGCGCCCTCTATTACAGGAACCAACGGACGGCGTTCGACTGGAGGGGCCTGTGAGCACACAGGAGCTGGACGTCAGGAAGTCCTGGCGCGCGATCCGGCGGCAACGGCGCGTGGTCGCGATCGTGGCGGCGGCCGGCCTGCTGGCCGGTATCGGCTTCGCCCTGCTGCAGCCACCGCTGCACACGGCGACGTCGATGGTGGTGCTGCCACCGCCGCCGGCGACCGATGCGGAGAAAGCGGCCGGCGCGCAGAGCATCGAGACCCAGGTGTTCATCGCCAACAGCGAGCCGGTGCTCAAGAGCGCCGGCCAGAACCTGTCGCCGACGCTGGCCACCGACGTGGTCCGCGATCGGGTGGAGGTCGTCGCGGTCACCCAGGACGTGCTCCAGATCGACGCCCGCGGGACGTCGACACAGCAGGCGATCCAGCTGGCCAACGCGGTCGCCGAGGTCTACCTGGTGTTCGTCAGCACCGACCAGAAGCTGCCGGGCGACCTGGGGAAGAAGACCGGCGCCCGCATCCTGGAGGAGGCGACCACGGCGCGCGGCGGCAACCTGGCCGTGCACTGGACGATCTTCGGGCTGCTGGGCGCTCTGCTCGGCGCGGTGGCCGGATCGATCGGCGTCCTGGCGAAGGCCCGCGGTGACCGGCGGCTGCGACTGCGGGACGAGGTCTCGGACGCGGTCGGACTGCCCGTGCTCGCCTCGGTCTCGGCGTACCGGGCCGAGAACGTCGCGGACTGGGCCCACCTGCTCGAGCACTACACGCCCACGGCGGTCGAGGCCTGGAGCCTGCGCAAGACGCTGCACCACCTCGGCCTGGACGTGAAGGGCGGTGCGCCGGTGTCGCTGACCGTGCTCTCGTTCGCGGGCGACGACAAGGCGAGGCCGCTCGGTCCGCAGCTGGCCGCGTTCGCGACCTCGATCGGCCTGTCCACCGCGATCGTGGTCGACAACCACCAGGAGCCCCCGGGGAAGGTTGCCCTCAGCATCCACCTCGTCGTGGTCGACCGGGAGACTCCCCAGCCGGCCGGTGCCGAACGCACCACCAGCACGATCGTCGCGCTGTCGGCCGGGACGGTGACGGCCGAGGAACTGGCCCGGCTCGCCGTCGCGGCCGCGGCGGACGGCCGCGAGATCGACGGCCTGATCGTGGTCGATCCCGATCCCACCGACCGCACCATCGGGCGGGTCTCGTCGTCGTCGCGCCGTACCGGCTCGCGGCTGCCGACCCTGCTCACCGGTACGGCGAGGAGGACGACCCGATGAGCAACCAGCCGTACTCCGAGCCGCTGCGCGGCGACCGGACCTGGGACGACGAGGACGACCTGTTCACCGAGGACCGGTCGGCCGCCTACCCGCCGGACAGCCTGGTGACCGTCCGATTCCTCCGCGATGCGGTCAAACGGCATCTGCGGACCTGGCTCCTGCTCGCCGTCGTGGGGCTGGTCCTCGGGCTGGCGGCGCCCGTCGTACTGCCACCGGCCAGCGTGTCGTCGGTCCGGCTGCTCCTGACCCACCGCCAAGGCGACGACCCGGCCCGGGCAGCGGCCACCGACGTCAGCCTGGTGACCACGCACACCGTGGCACAGCGGACCATCGCCCGCCTCAAGCTGGCCGAGACCCCGGACGACCTGCTCAAGCAGTACACCGTCACTCCGCTGACCGACCGGGTCCTCGAGATCACGGCGAGCGCCAAGACCAGCGAGCAGGCCACCCAGCTGGCCACCGTCCTGGCGCAGACCTACCTGGCCTTCCGCAAGGAGCAGATCGCGCAGCTGGACGCCCCGCTGCGTCGCGATCTGACCGCGGCCCAGACCGCGCTCACCGAGGCCGAGGACGCGGTCAGGGCGGTCGGCGACGATCCGGCCGAACTCGAGAAGCCCAACAGCCCGGAGGGTGCGAAGCTGACCACGGCGCGGGAGAAGTTCAAGTACATCCAGCAGCAGCTCATGGATCAAGAGGTCCAGGCCTCCCAGATGAACAGCACCCGCCTGCTCGACGAAGCCGCCCCGGTGCCCACCTCGGCGAAGCGGACACTGGCGATCAACGCCGCTCTGGGCCTCCTCGGAGGACTGTTCATCGGACTCGGCTTCGTCGTCGTCCGCGCGCTGCTGTCCGACCGGCTGTGGAAGCGGCAGGACATCGCCCGCTCGCTGGCGACCCGGATCCGGCTCAGCACCGGCCGGCCGCCGCGCTGGCGGTGGTGGCCCTTCCCGGGCTACCTGCGCGAGTCCCAGCAGCGGCACCCCGAAGTCCGTCTGCTCGCGCAGCACCTCGACCAGCAGCTCGACCGTTCGCAGGCGGCGCTGCCCGCCTTGGCCGTGGTCTGCGCCGACGACGTCAGGTCATCCGCTCTGGCGATCGCCTCGCTGGCCGTCTCCGCGGCGGCCGAAGGCGAGCACGTCCTGGTGGCCGACCTGAGTGGCACCGGCCTGCTCGCGAATCTGCTGGGGGTGAGGGCCACCGGCACGCACGAGTCACACTTCAGCGACCGCGGCCGGCGGATCGACGTGTTCCGTCCCGATCCCGCCGCCGGTCCCTCGGAAGGGTGCTACCTGCGCCTCGGCGACAACAACCGGCCGACCGGGTCGGGCGACCTCGCCCTCGACGCGGCCTGGGACTCCGCCGGCCTGGTCCTGACCCTGGCCACCGTGACACCCGCGCTCGGCGCGGATCACCTGGCCACCTGGTCGTCGCGGGCCGCGGTCGTGGTGACGGCGGGGCGCTCCACGGCGACCAAGCTGCACGCCACCGCGGAGCTGCTCCGGCTGGCCGGCCTGTCGATCGAGACGGCCGTGGTGCTCAACGCGGACCGCACCGACGAAGGCATCGGCGTCACCGAGGCCACGGGCGGACCGGTCAGGGATCTGGAGATGTTCGGCCGATGAGTGCGATCGCGACGATCGGGGCGCGGCTCGCGGGCGGACCCGACGGACCACGGGTCCTCTCACCGCAACGCCGGCGGCGGCGCCGGGTCCAGGCCGTCTGGGGCCTGCTGGTGCTGAACGTGCTGACGTTCTTTCCCGGTTCGCCGCACATCCTGCCGATCCCGGGGAGCGTCGGCAAACTCATCACCCAGTCCTCCCTCGTGGTGGCTCTGGTGCTGGCGCTGAGCGTGAACAGGCCGGCCCGCGTCCGGCCCAGCGTCTTCATCTTCCTGCTGGCTCTGCTGGCGGCGGAATCGCTGCTGGCCAGCGTCGGGGCCGAGTTCCTGTTCGGCGCACTCTTCCGGGCATCCCGGCTGATCCTCTTCGTCACGGTGCTGTGGCTGCTGACGCCGTGGTGGACACGGCGCGATCTGTTGCTGGTGCGAACCCACCTGATGTTCCTGTGGATCGTGCTCGGCTCCGTCCTGCTCGGACTGCTGGCTGCTCCGGGCGTAGCGCTCACCGACGACCGGCTCGGTGGAGCCCTGTGGCCCATTCCACCGACCCAGGTCGGCCACTACGCCGCGGTGGCCGTCGGTCTCACCACGGTGCTCTGGTTGTCCGGCCTGCTGCGCCGCGAGGTTGCCCTGATCAGTGTCGTGCTGGCAGTGCCAGTCCTGTTGCTGACCCACACCCGTACCGCCCTGGTCGCACTGCTGGCCGGCATCCTCATCGCCGGCCTGAGCTTGTTCACCACCAGGTCGCGGGTCCGCAAGTCGTTCGCCATCGGTGCGGCCGCCTTCACCATCGGAGCGCTCACCCTCGGCTCGGTGGTGACCACGTGGCTCGCCCGCGGACAGGACACCGAGGAAGTCGCCGCTCTCACCGGCCGGCGTGCTGTCTGGGAGTCGATCGCGGCCGCGCCCCGCTCGACCTTCGAGACGATCTTCGGCCTCGGGTTGTCGAACAAGTCCTTCAACGGCCTGCCGATCGACAGCAACTGGCTGGGAACGTACTACGACATCGGCCTGGCCGGCGTGGCCATCGTCGTGGCGATGCTGCTGTTCGTGCTGATCGCCGCCTGGTTCCAGCCGGACGGTCCGCGCCGGGCGCTGGCCTTGTTCCTGGTGGCCTACTGCGTCGTCGCCTCCTTCACCGAGAGCGGCCTCAGCGACGCGTCGCCGTACCTGCTCGAACTCACCCTGGCCGCGTGCCTGGTCTACTCCGGAGCCTCCCGCGAAGGAGCACGATGAAGATCCTGCTGGTCCACAACACGTACCGGTCGACCGCTCCGAGCGGCGAGAACCGCGTCGTCGCGCAGGAAGGCGAGGCACTGACGGCCCTCGGCCACCAGGTCGACACGTTCGGACGGCTCAGCGACGAGATCGAGAGCTGGCCGGCCTGGCAGAAGGCGATGCTCCCGGCGAAGGTGGTCTGGAACTCCACCAGCAGGCGGGAACTGACGGCGACCCTCGAGCGGAGCCGGCCCGACGTCGTCCACGTCCACAACACGTTCCCGCTGCTCAGCCCGTCCGTGCTGTACGCGTGCCGCGCCGCCGGCGTACCGGTCGTCGCGACACTGCACAACTACAAACTGCTCTGCGCCAGCGGCGACTTCTTCCGCGACGGGGCCGTCTGCCACGACTGTGCCGGCGGCAATCCGGCCCCCGCGCTGCTGCACCGCTGCTACCGCGGCTCGGTCCTCGCGACCGGACCGACGGTGCTGGCGGCACGCGCCCACCGCCGCAGCTGGCGCGACCTGGTGTCGGCCTACATCTTCATCTCCGACTCCCAGCGCCGGCTGCTCGCCGCGATGGGATTCGCTGCGCAGCGGACTTTCGTCAAGCACAACTTCGTCCCGTACGACGGTCCGGTCGGCGGCGAGCGGCAACGTCAGGTCGCGTACGTCGGCCGCCTCGACGGTCCGAAGGGTGCGTCGCTGCTGATGAGGGGCTGGGACGCCTACCGGGCCCAGGCCGGTGACGACGCGCTCCGCCTCGTCATCGCCGGCGGTGGTCCGCTGCTCGCCGAGGTGACGGCGTGGGCCGCGGACCGCCCGTCGGTCGAGCTCGCCGGGCACCTCACGAAGCAGCAGTGCTTCGAGCTGATCGCCCGCTCGCGCGCGGTGGTGCTGCCGTCGGAGTGGGAGGAGACCTTCGGCCTGGTGGTGGTGGAGGCGATGGCGGTCGGAGTCCCGCCGCTGGCCTCCGCCCACGGATCGTTCCCGGATCTCATCAGCGACGGCGTCGACGGCGCGCTCTTCGAACCCGGTCAGCCGGACGCGCTGGCGAAGCTGCTGCTCGATGCCGACCGCGACCCCGAGCGCTACCAGGAGTACGGCCGCCGCGCCCGGGCGACGTACGAGAACCAGCACGATCCCCAGCGCAACCTCGAGCAACTGCTCGACATCTACCGGTTCGCCATCGGCCGGCCCCGCCCCGCCCACCGCCCCGCCCGCCGCTAGCCGCGATCGCCCCCGCCGAAGGAAGTCTCATGGACCAACCCGATTCCGCCCGGTCGTCCGGTCGTCGATCCGCGCTGTACCGCCATCGCCTGGTGCTCATCGCGGCCGGTCTGGTCCTGGTCGCGGGTCTCCTGGCCGGAATCGTCGCCGGAGCCGGTGACGACACCGCCCCGGGGGCGGCACCGCCGCCCGACACGGCGCCGACGCCGGCGCCGCCGGCGACCGCTCCGGCCGCACCGACGGCGAAGGTCTGCGCGAACGCCAAGGCCTTGGCCGGACCGGCCACCGCACCGGCCGGCGCGATCACCGTCGCGACGACGCAGAACCTCAACGAGCTCAGCAAGGCCAGCCCGGCCGGCAGCACCTTCTGGCTGCAGCCCGGTACGCACACCCTCGGCACCGGTCCCTTCAGCCAGGTGATTCCCAAGGAGGGCAACACCTACGTGGGAGCGCCCGGGGCCGTCCTCGACGGCCAGCGGGTCAACCGCTACGCGTTCACCGGCTACGTCACCGGCGTGACGATCAAGAACCTCACCATCCAGAACTTCGGCGCCCCGAGGACGAACAACGACGAAGGGGTGGTGAACCACAACTCCGCCACCGGCTGGACGATCCAGAGCAACACGATCCGCCGCAACGCCGGCTCGGCGGTGATGATCGGCAGCCGCAACCTCGTCCGGGGCAACTGCCTGCAGGACAACGGCCAGTACGGCTTCAACGCCTACAACCCGGACAAGGTCGCGAGCATCGTGATCGAGAACAACGAGATCGCGGGCAACAACGTGGACGACTGGGAGCGGCTCAAACCGGGCTGTGGCTGCACCGGCGGCGGCAAGTTCTGGGAGGTGACCGGCGCGGTCGTCCGGGGCAACTGGGTGCACGACAACCTCAGCGCCGGCCTGTGGGCCGACACCAACAACACCGGCTTCTCCATCGAGGGCAACTACATCGCGGACAACACCGCCGAAGGAATCATCTACGAGACCAGTTACAACGCGAGCATCCGGGGCAACACGTTCGCCCGCAACGGTCTGGGCAAGGGCCCGGAGAACCGTGGCTTCCCGACCTCCGCGCTGTACATCTCCGAGTCCGGCAGCGACCCGCGGGTGCCGGGGCAGTTCAACCAGACGTTCGAGATCACCGGCAACCTGTTCACCGACAACTGGGCCGGCGTGGTCCTGTGGGAGAACGCGGACCGGTTCGCGGGCTCGCCGGCCAACACCAGCACGGGCTCCGGCACCCTGGTCAACCCGGCGACCGCCACGGTGAAGACCTGCAACGCGGGGAACATCGGCAAGCAGCCGTACCTGGGTGACTGCCGGTGGAAGACCCAGAACGTCCAGGTGCACGGCAACACCTTCTCGCTCGACCCGACCAAGCTCGGCAAGTCCTGCGCCTCCAACAGCGGGTGCGGCTACAACGGGCTGTTCTCCAACTGGGGAACGTTCCCGGCCTGGTCGCCGTACAAGGAGAAGACCGTCCAGGACGCCATCACCTTCGACCAGAGCAACCGCTTCTACGCCAACACCTACCGCGGGCCGTGGAACTTCGTCCTGTACGAACAGGGCAACAAGGTGAACTGGTCCACCTGGCAGGGCGCGCCGTACGGCCAGGATCGCGACAGCGTGATCAAGGTCCAAGGGGAGCGTTGACCGCGATGGGCGGGCGACCGGAGCGCGCGGCGGGCCAGCAGCTCGAGCTGCTGCGCTCGGCCGGCTACGCGGCGTTCGCGCACCACGAACGGGACCTCGCGGTGCTGGACCTGATCTACGACAGCCTCGTGGACGGCTCGGACATCGGCGACGACGTCCGTCACCTGCGGTTCGCCGGCCACGGCTGGACACTCGACGTCGACGCTCGAGGCCGGGGGCAACTAACGGTCGACCTGTGGGTCTGCCCGGCCGGCCCGGTGGTCGTCGAGGCCCGCGCCGGGGATGCCGACGACCCGGTGACGCGACGGCTGGTCAGCTTCCTGCTCCGGTGGCCAGGCACCGCACGGCGGCCGGTCCGGACCGCGTGGATCATGCTCTGATCCTCTGCGGTCCGGCCGGCCGCCGGCTCCGGGCCGGGGGGCATGGCCCAGGCCCATCGACTCAGCGCGCGCTCACGAAGCGAGCAGCACCCTGAGCTTGTCCAGGCAGCGACCACGGATCGGGCCGATACTGCCGATCGGGATGTCCAGCTTCGCGGAGATCTCCGCGTACGGCATGGGCGGATCGGCCATCAGCAGGCCGAGCAGCTGCTGCCAGCGGTCCGGCAGGCTCTCCAGCGCACGCCGTACGTCGACGGCCCGCTCGTCGGCGATCAGCTCCGCGTCCAGCTCCGGCTGCTCACCGCCGACGACCTCGAAGGCGTCCGGCTCGTAGGTCAGCACCACCCTCTTGCGGAACGCCAGCACGCGAATGCACTCCCGCCGGGTGGTGATCACCAGCCAGGCGCCGACCCTGACCGGATCGACCCGGTCGATGTGTTCCAGCAACCGGAGCCACACCACCTGGGAGACGTCGCCGGCGTCGCTGTCGCTGAGCCGGAAGCTGCGGGTGACGGCGAAGACGAGTCTGGAGTACTGGTCGACCACCCGTCGCCAGGCCGCCTGGTCCCCCTGTGCGGCCTGCTCGACCAGGCGCGCGGCCTCGGACCGGGCGGTCGATTCCTTTGCGTCGATATCACTGGTGACATCGGGGTGTGGCATGGATTCCCCCCTCGGGAACACTGCTGTGCTGTCCGCTGATCCCGGAGCCGCGGCCCGTGACCGGGCGCGCCGGGAACGATCAGTAGGCGCCGTCGCGGCCGACGACGGCCCGCGCGGTCTTCCACAAAATGAGCAGGTCCAAGGCGATGGACCAGTTGTCGGCGTAGCGCAGGTCGAGTCGCATGGACTCCTCCCACGTCAGGTCGCTGCGTCCGCTGACCTGCCACAGCCCCGTCAGTCCGGGCTTGACGAGCATCCGCCGGGCGTCGTCGATGGCGTACCGCGCGACCTCGGCCGGAAGCGGCGGCCTCGGTCCGACCAGCGACATCTCTCCCCGCACGACGTTCACCAGCTGCGGCAGCTCGTCCACCGAGAACCTGCGCAGGTGCCGGCCGAGCCGGGTCACCCGCGGATCGTCCCGCAGCTTGAACAAGATCCCGTTGCCCTCGTCGAGGGCGTGCAGGTCGGCCTTGCGGGCCTCGGCGTCGACGGACATGGTCCGGAACTTCAGCATGGTGAACTCGACGCCGGCCCGGCCCACCCGCTTCTGCCGGAACAGCGCCGGGCCGCGGCTGGTCAGCCGCACCAGCAACGCGGTCACCAGCAGCAGCGGGCTTGCCAGCAGCAACAGTCCGCCGCCGACCAGCCGGTCGAAGATGTTCTTCAGCAGGTGCGGTCCGCCGCTGACCGAAGGGCGCTCCAGGTGCAGCAGCGACAGTCCGGCGACCGGCCGGATCGAGATCCGCGGTCCGGCGACCTCGACGATGCCGGGCGACACGATCAGCTCGACTCCCCGCTGCTCGAGCGCCCAGGACAGCCGGCGCAGCGAGTGCCCGGTCAGCTCCGGATCGGCGGCCACCGCCACCACGTCGACGTCGTACAGGTCGACCGCGGCGAGGATGTCCACCTCCGCGCGTCCCAACCGGTTGGAGTCCGGCCCGGGTTCCTCGGCGGAGCCCCGAGGCAGGCAGGTCGCGACGACCACGTAGCCGTCGGCCGGCCGCTCCTCCAGATGGTGCTTGAGCGTCGACACCTGGCCGTTGTGCCCGACCACCAGGACCCGCCGCATGCACCGGCCGACGAAGCGGCGGTTGGCGATGGCCCGGTGCAGCATCCACCGCACGACCATCGCCGCCAGGCACGTCAGCGGTACCGCCAGGATGACGAAACCGCGGGCCACGTTGCTCTTGGTCGCGTACGACGTGACCGCGACCACGGCGGTCAGCGCCACCGTGGCGCGCAGGACCGACCGGAACTCCTCCGGACCGGTGCCGAAGTACCGGGTCTCGTACCCCCGTTCCAGCGCCACGCAGGCCAGCCAGGCCAGCGGCAGCACCGCGCCCAGGATCACGTACCCCGGACTGATCTGGCCACCGAACCGGGTGACCAGGGCGGCGGTGGCCCCGATCAGCGCGGCGGCGAAATCGCCGCCCAGCGCGGCCCAGCGATACTTCGCGACCCAGCGCGCCTCCGTGAACCGCGCTGCCAGCGGCACGATCGCCGGGACTTCGGCCGGTATCGACCAGACCGGCCGGCGACGATCGCCAAAAGGCGCCGCCCGCCCGTCGATCGGATCACTCGACCCTTCGGACACGACAAAGTCAGTCACACAGAGCCACCCCCCACAGGTGAATCAAGGCCCGTGACTCAACCACACCCCGTCACGGACATTGATGAAATGCCGCCCCCACAACGGCAATGCCCAGAGGTTACTACGGCTCAACGCCATCCGATAGTAGTGAATTGCGGGTTCTTACAGTCCGGAACCCGCGATGTCCGCAAGCGCGCAAAACACAGCCCCCCGGGCTCCCAGAGGGCCTCGGAGGGCTGCACCAACTACGAACAGTGATCAGCCGGCGATCAGGCCGTCGCCGCTGATCAGCTCCCGCATCTCGGCCAGCGTGCTGTCACCCGGCGGCAGGATCGCGTCGGAGTCGTGCAGCTCGTCGTCCGGCACCCGGTCGCCGTTGCGGACGAACGCCAGCAGCGCGGCGAAGGCGGTCTTGAAAGCGTCCTCGTCGCCGGCCGAGACGGCCTTCTCGAGATCGCCGTCGACCGAGTTCAGCTGGTCCAGCTTCTCGTCGGCGAGCCGGTACTGCCCCTCGCCCATGATGCGAACGATCATCGAACGTCTCCGTCCTGCGGTCGAACCGGCTCGGCCTGCTGGGCCGGCTGCTGAGCCGGCTGTGCCCCACCGGGGGCGTCCTGGGACAGCTGCTTGGGCGCCTCGGTGCCACCGACCTGCGCCTTCAGCGCGGCCAGCTCGCTCTCGACGTCCGAGCCGGTCGACATCCGCTCGAGCTCGAGGGTGATGCTGTCCTTGCTGGTGCCGGAGGCGTCGTCGAGCGCGCCGGAGGCCAGCAGCTCGTCGATCGCGCCCGCGCGGGCCTGCATCTGCTGGGTCTTGTCCTCGGCCCGCTGGACCGCCAGACCGACGTCGCTCATCTCCTCGGAGATGCCGGAGAAGGCCTCGTTGATCCGGGTCTGCGCCTCGGCCGCGGTGTAGGTGGCCTTGATGGTCTCCTTCTTGGTGCGGAAGGACTCGACCTTGGCCTGCAGCCGCTGCGAGGCGAGGGTGAGCTTCTCCTCCTCGCCCTGGAGCTGGGCGTGCTGGGCGGTCAGATCGTCGATCTGGCCCTGCAGGCCCGACTTGCGGGTCAGGGCCTCGCGGGCGAGGTCCTCCCGGTTCATCGAGAGCGCCTTCTGCGCCTGTTCCTGCAGCTTGGACGACTGGGCCTGCAGCTGCGAAGCCTGCAGCTCCACCCGCTTCCGGCTGGTGGCCACGTCGGCCACACCACGGCGTACCTTCTGCAGCAGTTCGAGCTGCTTCTGATACGAGTAGTCAAGAGTTTCGCGAGGATCCTCGGCCTTGTCCAAGGCGGTGTTCGCCTTGGCCTTGAAGATCGTCGACATCCGCCTGAAGATGCTCATCGATATCCGTACCCCTTCTGTGCCGGAGAGTGGACCCGGCGTGCGTGTCATCCACCCTATGTCCCCATGGGTCACGACACCATCAGGACCGGCCCCGATAAACTGGCCCGATCCTCCGGGGACCACCCCGAGTGGACGACTCGCAGCCCGAATGAGGTCCAGCTCCCGTGTTCCGTCGTAGCAAGTCCGAGACACCGTCCGACCCCGCCGCGGCGGAACCCCAGGGCAAGACCGGGGGCAAGGGCCGCCCGACCCCGACCCGGCGCGAGGCCGAGCAGGCCCGTAAGGCCGCGCTGAAGAAGCCGCGCAACCGCAAGGAGGCCTCGGCGTACCGGCGCGAGAAGATGCGCGCCGAGCGGGCCAAGATGCAGGACGCGATGAAGACCGGCGACGACCGGTACCTGCCGGCCGCCGACAAGGGCCCGGTCCGCCGGTTCGCCCGCGACTACGTCGACGCCCGCTGGTCGGTGATGGAGTTCGCGCTGCCGGTGCTGCTGGTGATCTCGTTGCTCGGCGTCGTCTTCTCGGGCGTGTTCACCTGGCTGCCGGGGCTGGTGAACCTGCTGTTCCTGGTGATGATCGCGTGCATCGCGGCCGACTGGTTCTTCCTGTCCAGCGGGCTGAAGCGGTCGATCGCGAAGAAGTTCCCGAACGAGGGCACCCGCGGGATCGGGTTCTACGCGGTCCGGCGGACCATGCAGATGCGGCGCTGGCGGCTGCCCAAGCCGATGGTCGCCCGCGGCGAGAAGCCGGCCTGAGCTGCTCGATGCGACCGTCGCTGGAGGGCCCGCCGGTCCTGAGTAACCTGTACGACGCCGCGCTGCGCAACCTGCTCGACGTCAACGTCACCGCCGCCGGGTTCGTCCGGGCCGGCGGGGGCTACGACGACCCGTGGACCCGCGACGCGGCGATCAACTGCTGGAACGCCGCCAGCCTGCTCGCGCCCGACGTGGCCCGGGCGACGCTGCTGAAGGTCTGCGACTCCGGCCGCGGGGTGGTGGCGCAGGACAACCAGTGGTGGGACCAGATCATCTGGGTGATCGGCGCGTGGCAGCACGTAGCGGTCACCGGCGACACCGCGTTCGCCGCGACGGCGTACGAGATCGGCCGGGCGTCGCTCGCGATCCTCGACCGGGAGCGCTTCGACCCCGCGACCGGCCTGTACGCCGGGCCGGCGCTGATGCAGGACGGGATCAGCGGGCTTCCGTCGTACGAGGAGGTGCAGTCGTCGGACGAGCAAGGGGGGTCGTTCGTGCTCGACTACCCGGGCACGGCGGAGCTGCGGTGCCTGTCGACCAACGCGGTGTACGTCCGGGCGCTGCGCTGCCTGGCGCTGCTGGGCGACGAGCCGCTGTTCGACCGCCGGGCCGACGTACTGGCCGAGGCGATCAACCTGCACCTCTGGGACGCCTCCGCCGGGCTGTACGGGTATTACCTGGGTCCGGACGGGCTCGACCGCCACCAGGAGACCGCCGGACTGGCCCTGGCCATCGACTTCGGCATCGCCGGGCCTTCCCGCACCCGTCAGATCCTCGCGGCCGCGCACCGCGAGCCGTACGGGATGGTCAACGTCTGGCCCCACTTCCCCCGGTACGACGCCGCCCGCCCCGGCCGGCACAACGCGATCTGCTGGCCGATGGTCATGGGCCTGTGGGGCGCGGCCGCCGCCTCAGCCGGTGATGCCCAGGCCTTCGGCCAGACCCTCGACGACCTGTCCCAGCTCTTCCACGGCTCCGGCGACGAGCTCTTCGAGCTCTACAACGCCACCACCGGCGCAGTCGACGGCGGCTGGCAGGTCGGCCGCCACTGGGAGTCCCTCCCCCACCAGACCTGGTCGGCCACCGCGTACCTCCGCCTGATCCACGAGTCCCTCTTCGGCCTCCACTTCACCCCGTCCGGCATCACCATCTCCCCAGTGGTCCCCGAGGGCCTGGGCGACCTCCACTTGACAGGCCTCCCCTACCGCTCCGCCACCCTCGACCTCACCCTCACGGGCTCCGGCACCCACTCCCAGGTCCTGCTCGACGGCCGGCCAACCACCGCCGTACCGGCTGACCTGACCGGCCACCACACGCTGACAATCGAGGTCAGTTGACCGACTGCCACCACCCCCTGGCCGGCGGACGTCCGTAGGTAGAGCGTCGGCGGGCGGTTGTCCGTGGGTGGAAGTAGGGTCTGAGGTATGGACTTTCGGTATCTCGGAAACAGTGGACTGAAGGTCAGCGAGATCTCCTACGGGAACTGGCTGACCCACGGGTCGCAGGTGGAGAACGAGCAGGCCAAGGCCTGTGTGAAGGCGGCGCTCGAGGCCGGGATCACCACGTTCGACACCGCGGACACCTACGCGAACACCGCGGCGGAGACCGTGCTCGGCGAGGCGCTGGAGGGGCAGCGGCGGGAGTCGCTGGAGATCCTCACCAAGGTGTACTGGCCGACCGGCCCGGGCGGACCGAACGACGTCGGCCTGTCCCGCAAGCACATCCACGAGTCGGTCAACGCGTCGCTCAAGCGGCTCAAGACCGACTACGTCGACGTCTACCAGGCGCACCGGTTCGACACCGAGACGCCGCTCGAGGAGACGATGGAGGCCTTCGCCGACGTCGTCCGCCAGGGCAAGGCGCTCTACATCGGTACGTCGGAGTGGACCGCCGACCAGCTCCGCGAGGGCCACCGGCTGGCCCGCGAGCTGCGCGTCCCGCTGATCTCCAACCAGCCGCGGTACAACATGCTCTGGCGCGTCATCGAGGCCGAGGTCGTCCCGGCCTCGGAGGAGCTCGGCATCGGCCAGGTCGTGTTCTCCCCGATCGCGCAGGGTGTGCTGACCGGCAAGTACAAGGCGGGCCAGCAGCCGCCGGAGGGTTCGCGCGCGACCGATGCCAAGGGCGGCGCGAACATGATCGGCCGCTGGCTCAAGGACGACGTGCTCAACCGCGTCCAGGAGCTGCAGCCGATCGCCGACGAGGTCGGGCTGAGCCTGTCCCAGCTGGCCGTCGTCTGGGTCCTGCAGAACCAGAACGTCTCCTCGGCGATCATCGGCGCGTCCCGCCCCGAGCAGGTCATCGAGAACGTCAAGGCGTCCGGCGTGAAGCTCGAGGACGCGCTGCTGAAGCGGATCGACGAGGTGCTCGGCTCCGCGATCGAGAGCGACCCGGCCAAGACCGCGCAGGACGCGCCGCAGACCCGGCCGGGCTCGTGAGCTGGACGTGGCGGTTCGAGACCGCCGCCGGTGAGCCGGCCGACCCAGGCGACCTGGGAGCCACGGACTTCTCCGCCCAGGGCGACGCGGAGAGCTGGCTCGGCGAGATCTGGCGCGAACTGGCCGACCAGGGCGTGGCCCAGGTCTACCTGCTCGAGGACGACCGCGAGGTCTACGGCCCGATGAGCCTGGCCGCACAGGAGTAGCACCGAGCAGGAGCCCGTACGGCGAGGTGGTGGTCCACCGCCTCGCTGTACGGGCGCTCGGCGCGTGTGGGGTGGCGCACGTTCGGCGTACGGGCTCACGCGCGCCTGGGCGCGGCGGCGGTAAGCTGCGGCCGAACTACTGCTGTGCCGCAGGGAAGCCGGTCCGAAGCCGGCGCTGACCCGCAACCGTAGGCCGCACCCGGACTCCACCGGGCGGCGGTGAGCCGGAACACTGCGTCCAGGCAGCAGGCTCACCGACCCGCCGAGGACCGCGGGAGGAGCCGGCCCCGTGTTCCCGGCGGTGCACCTCTCCTCTCGCAGGCCCGGCCCGAGCGAGGACACACGAGATGACTGCACACCGGACCCCGCGCCTGGTCCTCAGCCTGCTGGCGGGTTTCCTGCTGGCGGGGACCGTCACCGTCAGCGCTGCCCAGGCCGGCGGCACCACGCAGACCGGCGGCACAGCCCAAGTCGGCACCACTACGCAGACCGGCGCCACCAGCCAGACCAGCGGCGCGGCTCACGTCGGCACCACCGCCCAGGCCGGCCGCACAGCCCCCGCAGGCGTCAGCTCGACCACCGAGGACGGCTTCCGGTTCTGGGGCTACTACCAGTGGACCAACGGCAAATGGGCGTTCGCGCAGAAGGGCTCCGACCAGGTCGTCCCGGCCGACGGCGCCGTCGAGGGCTGGCGGTACGCCCTCGGCGGCAACACCCCCCGCGTCCCCCGCGCGACCGGTGACTTCGAGGCGATCTGCGGCGCGACCCCCGCCGAGACCGGCAAGAAGCGCGTCGCCCTGATCGTCGACCCCGGCACGCCCGTCGACTCCGAGAGCGGCGTCGCCCCGCCGCCGGCGACCGGCACCTGTGTGGTGACCGACGCGAAGGCGACCGGCGCCAAGGTGCTGGCCGCGACCGGTCCGGTGCGGATCGAGAAGGGCCTGACCTGCGGCATCGAGGGCTACCCGGCGACCGGCTGCGGCACCGCGGTGAAGAACATCAAGGTCCCCGCGACCGACGCGCCGGTCACGCTGGAGATCGGTCCGGCCGTCGGCTCGGCCGCGTCCCCGACCCCCGCGCCGAACCCGACCAACGCCGCCCAGCCGCCGACCGCTGACGAGGACGAGGGCGGCGCTCCGGTGACCGGCATCATCGTCGCCGCGGTCGTCGTACTGCTGCTGGCCGGCGGTGGCTTCGTGCTGGCTCGCCGACGCGCGCAGAGCTGATCAGGTGCGCGCGGTCCACCACCTGACTCTCCCCCGGGCTCTGCACCCGGGGGCGTGGTGGTTGTGGGCCCTGGGCTTGGCCGTAGCCGCCAGCAGGACCCGCAATCCGGTCCTGCTCATCCTGATCCTAGCGGTGGCGGGCTTCGTCGTGGCCGCGCGCCGCAGCGACGCCCCCTGGGCCAACAGCTACCTGGCCTTCCTCAAGCTCGGCCTGGTGGTGATCGGCCTCCGCGTCGTACTGCAGGCGCTCCTGTCGACCCGCTCCCAGGGCAACACCCTGCTGTTCACCCTGCCGCAGGTCCCCCTGCCGGACTGGGCCAGCGGCGTGAAACTCGGCGGCGAGGTGACCGCCGAGGCCCTGGTCACCGCCCTGTACGACGGCGGCCAGCTCGCCGTCATGCTGTGCTGCATCGGCGCGGCCAACGCCCTGGCCAGCCCGCGCCGCCTGCTCAAGTCGTTGCCCGGGGCCCTCTACGAGATGGGCGTCGCCTGCGTGGTCGCACTCACCTTCGCGCCGCAGCTGGTCACCGACGCGCGCCGGATCCGCGGCGCCCGCCGCCTGCGCGGCCGCACCCGCGGCTCGTTCCGTACGACGGCCATGCCGGTCCTGGAAGGCGCCCTGGACCGTTCGGTCGAGCTGGCCGCGGCGATGGACTCCCGGGGCTACGGCCGTACGGCGCACGTCCCGCGCCGCCAACGCCAGATCACCGGTGCCTCGGTCCTGCTCGGTCTGCTCGGCATCATGCTCGGCGTCTACTCCCTGCTCACCGATGCGATGGCCGCACCGGCAGCAGGCGGGGCGCTGGCGTTCGGCGTACTGCTGGCGACCGGTGCGATGGCTGTCGGGCGGCAGCGGGTCACCCGCACCCGCTACCGGCCGGACCCGTGGGCCCTGCCGGAGTGGCTCGTCATCGCCTCCGGTGCACTCGCTGCGGCCGCGCTGATCATCGCAGCGGCTCGTGGTGTCGAGGGGCTGGTGCTGCCGGGTCCGCTGGTCGTGCCGCCGGTCCCGCTGCTGCCGGTGCTCGGCATCCTGATCGGCCTGGCCCCCGCGGTCGCAGCTCCTCCCCTGACCCGACGACGTGAGCTGGTGGCGGCATGATCGAGTTCGACCGGGTCACCGTCACGTACGACGGCGCCGCCGCGCCCGCGCTCCGGGACGTGAGCTTCACCGTGCCCGAGGGCGAGCTGGCGCTGGTGATCGGCCGGACCGGTTCCGGCAAGTCCACGCTGCTGCGGGCGATCAACGGGCTGGTCCCGCACTTCACCGGTGGGACGCTGGCCGGCCGGGTGCTGGTGAACGGCCGCGACACCAAGGACTACCGGCCGCGCGACCTGGCGGACGTGGTCGGCATCGTCGGGCAGGACCCGATGGCCGGGTTCGTCACCGACACGGTCGAGGACGAGCTGGCCTACAGCATGGAGTCGCTCGGCGTCCCGCCGGACGTGATGCGGCGCCGGGTGGAGGAGACACTCGACCTGCTCGGGCTGGCCGACGTACGGGACCGGCCGCTGACCGCACTGTCAGGCGGGCAGCGGCAGCGGACGGCCATCGGGGCTGCACTGACCTCTCACCCGGCTGTCCTCGTGCTGGACGAGCCGACGTCGGCGCTGGACCCGCAGGCGGCCGAAGAGGTGCTGGCCGCGCTGCAGCGGCTGGTGCACGACCTGGGCGTGACGGTGGTGATGGCCGAGCACAGGCTCGAGCGGGTGATCCAGTACGCCGACCGAGTGGTCGAGATCTCAGGCGCCGTCACCGGCGGGCTGCCGGCGGGGAGAGCCGGGGCGGTGTCGACCGGCCTTCCCGCTGACCTCATGGTGACTGCACCGGTCGCACCCCCGGTGGTGGAGCTGGGGCGACTGGCTGGATGGTCGCCGATGCCGCTGTCGGTGCGGGACGCACGCCGGGCGGCCGGCGTACTGCGGGAGCGGTTGGGCGACCACCGGCCGATCTCCCGGGTCGCGGTGATCGGCAAGGAGATTGCCCGGTGCAACGACCTGGTGGTCAGCTACGGGAACGTACCGGCCCTGCGGGGCGTCTCGCTGACGTTGCAGGCCGGTGAGGTGATCGCACTGATGGGCCGCAACGGCGCCGGCAAGTCCACGCTGCTCAACGCACTGGTGGGGCTCGTCCAGCCGCGCTCCGGCAGTGTGGCGGCCGCGGGGCTCGACCCACGGCGTACGAAGCCCAAGCAGTTGGTCAAGGCGGTCGGACTGGTACCGCAGGAGCCCGCTGACCTGCTGTACGCACCGACTGTGGCCGAGGAGTGCGCCGGAGCCGACAGCGACTTCCGGGTGGCGGCTGGTAGCTGCCGGGCGCTGCTGGAGCGGCTGGCTCCGGACGTCGACGACCAGATGCACCCGCGCGACCTGTCGGAGGGACAGCGGCTCTGCCTGGCGCTGGCCGTCGTACTGTGCGGTGCTCCTCCCCTGCTGCTGCTCGACGAGCCGACGCGCGGGCTGGACTACGGCGCGAAGCGGCGACTGGTCGAGATCCTGCGCGAGCTCGCTGCGGACGGGCACGCGGTCGTGCTGTCGACCCACGACGTCGAGATGGTCGCCGAGGTCGCGACGCGCGTCCTGGTCCTGGCCGACGGCGAACTGGTCAGCGACGGCGACACCGCGACAGTCATCGCCGGCTCCCCGGCGTTCGCGCCGCAGGTCGCCAAGATCCTTGCGCCGTTGCCGTTCCTGACCGTCGGCGAAGTCGCCACCGCGCTGGAGCGCGCCTCGTGACGACGCTGCAGGTGCCTTCGCGGCTGGTGCGGCTGAAGCCCCGCAGTACGGCGACGCTGCTGCTGGCGTCAGCGGTCGGCCTACTGGCGTTCGGCTGGCCGCTGATCTGGCAGACCGACCAGGGCGGCGCCTCCGCGCTCGGCCACACCACTGACGCGCCCTGGCTGTTCGTCCTGCTGCTGCCGTTGCTGGTGGCCGTCGTACTGGCTGAGCTGGCCGAGTCAGGCATCGACGCGAAGGTCATCTCCCTGCTCGGCATGCTGGCCGCAGTCGGCGCCGCACTGCGGGCGCTAGGGCCCGGCACGGCAGGGCTGGAGCCAGGCTTCTTCCTGCTCATCCTGGCCGGCCGAGCCTTCGGCGCGGGCTTCGGCTTCGTCCTGGGCGCTGTGTCGCTGCTGGCCGGTGCACTGATCAGCGGCGGTGTCGGGCCGTGGATGCCGTTCCAGATGCTCGCCTGCGCCTGGGTCGGCTGCCTGGCCGGCCTGCTGCCGCGGGTCGGTGGCCGGCTCGAGCTGCTCCTGCTGGCGGCGTACTCGCTCGTCGCCGGCATCCTGTACGGCGTGGTGATGAACCTCTGGTTCTGGCCGTACGCGACCTTCGGCAGCGACTTCTCGTTCATCCCCGGCGACGGCCTGGCCGAGAACTTGCACCGCTACTTCCTGTTCGTCGTCGCCACGTCGCTCGGCTGGGACATTCCGCGCGGCATCCTGTGCGCCGTACTGGTCCTCGCCCTGGGACGCCCGGTGCTGAAGGCCTTCCGCCGGACGGCGCGGAAGGCCGCGTTCGACGTACCCATCAGCTTCGACCGCACCGATGGCTGAGCTCGTCACCGGCCCCGACGGCGCGACCGTCGACGGCGTCCTGCGCCTCGGCGCCGCCGGCTTCACCCCGGCCGAGGGCTACCAAGTCACGAGCACCCGGACCGCGACCGGCATCCGGTACGACGTACTGACGCCCTCGGGCGACCAGCTCTCGTGGACCGCACCTGGGGCTGCACGGCGGACGCTCGTCCTCGGCGGGGCCCGCTCCGGCAAGTCGACGGAGGCCGAGCGGCTGCTCGCGGCGGCCGCGGACACCTTGTACGTCGCGACCGGCGGCGACGGCTCGGCGGATCCCGAGTGGGCCGACCGCATCGCCAAGCACCGCGCGCGCCGGCCGGCCTCGTGGGGGCTGGCGGAGACGATCGATCTCGTTCCCCTGCTGGCGTCCGACGGGCCGCCGTTGCTGATCGACTGCCTCACGTTGTGGCTCGCCCGCACGATGGACAGCTGCGACATCTGGGAGCGTCCGGAGAACGTGGATCAGGTCGAGCAGCGGATCGAGCAGCTCGCCGCCGCGTGGTCGGCCACGGCTCGCCAGGTAGTTGCCGTCAGCAATGAGGTCGGCTCGGGCGTGGTACCGGCCGACGCGGGCACGCGGTTGTTCCGCGACTTGATGGGCCGGCTGAACGCAACGATCTCCCGGGAGTCCGACACCGTCCTGTGGTGCGTGGCCGGACGGACGATCGCACTGTGAGAGGCACAGCATGAGGTACGACGGGCTGCGGCTGGCGTTCGGGACTTTGACGGTCCTGCCTACTCCAGCGCCTCGGCAGGTGGATCGGGCGACAGCCGGCGGAGCGATGCTGCTGGCGCCGGTGGCCGGCGTGGTGATCGGTGGGCTGGCGGCCGCGGTGGTCGCGATCGTCCAGGCCCTGCAGCCGGGCGCGGACCTGTTGGCGGCGGTGCTGGGGGTGGTCGCCCTGTGCGCGCTCTCCGGCGCACTCCACCTCGACGGGCTCGCGGACACGGCCGACGCCTTCGGCAGCCGCCGCGACCGGGAGACCAAGCTCCGCATCATGAAGCAGAGCGACATCGGCCCGTTCGGCGTGGTCGCGATCGCCGCCGTCCTGCTGATCGACGTCGCCGCCCTCACCACCTGCATCCAGGCGGGCTTCGGCTGGCAGGCCGTTCTCGTCGCGACCGTCGCCGGCCGGCTCACGCTCCCCTGGTCCTGCCGCGTCGGCGTACCGTCCGCACGGCCCGACGGCCTCGGCGCGATGGTCGCCGCCACGGTCCGCCCGTACGCCGCCGTACTGGTCACCTCGGCGGCCTTGGCCCTGCTCCTCGCGCTCGCCTGGCTCACTGCATCCACCACTGCACCGGCCCTCGTCGGCACCATCCTGACCGTATTGCTCGGCGTCGCCCTGGCCCTCGCCGCCACCCGCCGAGCCCGCGCCGCTCTGGGCGGCATCACCGGTGACACCCTCGGCGCGACCGTCGAACTCGCGGTCCCGATCGGCCTCCTCGCCCTCGCTTTGTCGCTCTGACTCCTGACTCTTCGGAGTCCGACCGCCACCGCGTGTAGTGCCTGGACAGCCCTCCGTGGGTTCCGGCGCGGGTGGGACTGATGGTGCATTAGTGTCGCGGCGGACGTCCTGACGGTCAGGACTACGCGTAACGGCGAGGACACATGGCGATCACGGTCAGACCGAGGGGCAGCATTCCGGCGACGGAATCCCTCCGATCCGTTATCTTTATGTAATGAACGCAACCCGCCCGGCACCTGGCTCACAGGCTTCGCTCCGCGAAGCCAACCGTGAGCGTGTTCTGGGGGTTGTCCGGCAGCACGGTCCGCTCACCCAGGTCGAGATCGCCGCCGCCTCCGGACTGTCCGCCGCCACGGTGTCGAACATGGTCAAGGAGCTCGACCAGGCCGGCCTGGTCGGGGTGTCGCCCAGCATCCGCAACGGCCGCCGCGCCGTCCTGGTGTCGCTCGCCTCCGGCGGCGGCCTGCTCGCCGGGGTCGCGTTCGGCGAGCGCGACGTCCGGGTCGCGATCGCGTCCGAGAGCCGCGAGATCCTCGCCGAGCAGCTGATGCCGCTGCAGGCCGACCACGTCGCCGACGACGGGATGGAACGCGCCGCCCGGCTGCTCGCCGACCTCGCCGAGACCGTCGGCCAGGGCGTCGAGGACATCGGCGCGATCGGGTTCGGCCTGCCGACGCCGGTCGACTCGGTCAGCGGCGAGGCCGGGTCCGACGCGGTCCTGCCCGGCTGGCGCGGGGTCAACATCGCCGCGGCGATGGCCGGGTACCTGCGCGCCCCGGTCGCGCTCGACAACACCGCCAACCTGGCCGCGCTCGGCGAGCTGCGGGCCGGCGCGCTGCGCGACGTACGGCACGGGTGCTACATCAAGTTCTCGTACGGCGTCGGCGCGGGCATCGTGCTCGGCGGCGAGGTGTTCCGCGGCTCGGCCGGTACGGCGGGCGAGATCGGCCACCTGACCATCGACGAGAACGGCCCGATCTGCCGCTGCGGCAACCGCGGCTGCCTGGACACCTTCGTCGGCTCCCGCGCGCTGCTCAACTCGCTCGCCGCCTCGCACGGCCCGCTGCGCCTGCGCGACGTCATCACCCGCGCCCTGGCCGGCGACCTCGGCTGCCGCCGCGTCGTCGAGGACGCCGGCCGCCGCGTCGGCGTCGCCGTGGCCGGCCTGGTCAACCTGTTCAACCCCGAGGTGATCGTCGTCGGCGGCAGGATGGCCGAGGCCGGCGACCTCATCCTCAACCCGATGCGCGAGGCCCTCGACCGCTGCGCCATCCCCAGCGCCGCCGCCACCGTCGACCTGCGCCCCGCCGAGCTCGGCGACGCCGCCGACGTCCTCGGCGCCATCGAACTGGCCTCCGTCCTCAGCCACACCCGCGTAGCCCGCGCGTAACGCGGCGGGAGGTTCCAGGCCTCGGCCCGTGAGCGCTCTCATGCTCCAAGGCATCTGTGTGACAACGATATTTCTATTTCTTGAATTCAAGGCTTGACGTCAAGCCTCGAGCGAGCTTGACTTCGATTAGGCCTACTCGGGCCCTCACGTCAAGGAGTCACCAGATGTCCGTTTCACCAACTCGTCTCGTCGGCCTCGGTATCGCCGTGTCGGCCCTGGCTGTGTCCCTGGTCGCCTGTGGATCGGACGACGGAGGCTCCGACTCGGCCGGCGGCTCGGGCGGCAAGAAGATCGCCCTGCTGCTCCCCGAGTCCAAGACCACCCGGTACGAGGCCCTCGACCGGCCGCTGTTCACCGAGGCTCTCAAGGCCGCCTGCGCCGACTGCGAGCTGATCTACAGCAACGCCGACCAGGACGCCGCCAAGCAGCAGACCCAGGCCGAGGCCGCGCTGACCCAGGGCGCCAACGTGCTCGTGCTCGACCCGGTCGACGGCAAGGCCGCCGCCGCGGTCGTCGCCTCCGCCAAGGGCCAGAACGTGCCCGTCATCGCCTACGACCGCTTCATCGAGGGCGCCAACTACTACGTCTCGTTCGACAACGAGACCGTCGGCAAGCTGCAGGCGCAGACCCTGGTCGACACCCTGAAGGCGGCCGGCAAGACCACCGGCAACCTGGCCATGATCAACGGCGCGCCGACCGACCCGAACGCGGCCGACTTCAAGAAGGGCGCGCACAGCGTGCTCGACACCAGCGGCTACAAGATCGCCGCCGAGTTCGACACCCCGGACTGGAGCCCGGACAAGGCCCAGGCCTGGATGGAAGGCCAGCTGAGCGCGATCAAGAACGGCCTGGTCGGCGTGTACGCCGCCAACGACGGCACCGCGGGCGGTGCGATCGCGGCCCTCAAGGGTGGCGGCGTGAACCCGCTCCCGCCGGTCACCGGTCAGGACTCCGAGCTCGCCGCGATCCAGCGGATCGTCGCCGGCGACCAGGCGATGACCATCTACAAGGCTGTCAAGCCGCAGGCCGAGGCCGCCGCGAAGGCCGCCGTCGCCCTGGCCGGTGGCGGCGAGGCCGAGTCGACCGGTGACTTCAAGGGCGTGAAGTCCACGATCCTGGACCCGATCGCCGTCACCAAGGCCAACATCAACGACACTGTGGTGAAGGACGGCATCTACAAGGTGACCGACATCTGCACCGCGTCGTTCGCGACCGCCTGCACGGCCGCCGGCCTCAAGTAAGGCAGCCCACCCCGGTTGGCACCCCCGGCTCTGAGGAGGCCGGGGGCGCCACCGGGGTGACGGCCGTGAACGAACCTCTCAGGAGCTGAATCGATGACTGTCACACCCACCCCCGTCGCCACCGGCACCGTGCTGGCGCTACGGGGCGTCTCCAAGCGCTTCGGCGCGGTCCAGGCCTTGAAGAACATCGAGCTGGACGTCCGGGCCGGCGAGGTGCTCGCCCTGGTCGGCGACAACGGCGCCGGCAAGTCGACGCTGGTCAAGACCATCGCCGGCGTCTACACCGCCGACGACGGCACGATGGTGTTCGACGGGCAGGAGGTACGGGTCGGCAGCCCTGCCGAGGCGCAGCAGCTCGGCATCGCCACCGTCTTCCAGGACCTGGCCCTGTGCGACAACCTCGACGTGGTCGCGAACCTGTACCTCGGTCGCGAGCTGCGCAAGGGCAAGGTGCTCGACGAGGTCGAGATGGAACGCTCCTCCTGGGAGCTGCTCCGCCAGCTGTCCGCGAAGATCCCCAGCGTCCGGATCCCGGTGGCCAGCCTGTCCGGCGGCCAGCGGCAGACCGTCGCGATCGCCCGCAGCCTGCTCGGCCAGCCCAAGGTCGTGATGCTGGACGAGCCGACCGCGGCGCTCGGCGTGGCCCAGACCGCCGAGGTGCTGAACCTGGTCGAGCGGCTGCGCGAACGCGGCCTCGCGGTCATCCTGATCAGTCACAACATGGCCGACGTGATGGCGGTGGCCGACCGGGTCGCCGTCCTGCGGCTCGGCCGCAACAACGGCGTCTTCACGGTCGCCGAGACCAAGACCCAGGACATCATCGCCGCCATCACCGGCGCGACGGACAACGCGGTCTCCGAGCGCGCGGCGCGCCGGACGCAGCAGGAAGGTACGGCATCATGACCACCCCGGTCGACGGTTCCAAGGCGGCCGTGCAGGACACGGTGCCCGAGGCAACGAACGGTGGCGCCGCGCTCCCGGCCGACCTGCAGGACGAGCGGCTGATCGCCAGCCACGGCCTCGGCGGCGCGGTCTCCGCCTTCACGGCGCGGCTGCGGACCGGTGATCTCGGCTCGGTCCCGGTCGTGGTCGGCCTGGTGATCATCTGGGCGGTGTTCCAGATCTCCAACAGCAACTTCCTGTCCAGCCGCAACCTGGTCAACCTGACCCTGCAGACCACGTCGGTCGGCGTGATCGCGATCGGCATCGTGCTGGTCCTGCTGCTCGGCGAGATCGACCTGTCGGTCGGTTCGGTCAGCGGCCTGGCGGCCGCCGTACTGGGTGTCACCTTCGTCAACGAGGGCTGGCCGCTGGTGCTCTCGCTGGTCGCCGGTGCGGGGCTCGGTCTGGTGATCGGGTTGTTCTACGCCGCGCTCTACAACCGGTTCGGGGTGCCCAGCTTCGTCATCACGCTGGCCGGCCTGCTCGGTTTCCTCGGTCTGCAGCTGCTGGTCCTGGGCAAGGAGGGTTCGCTCAACCTGCCCTTCGACTCCGCGCTCGTCGGGTTCGCGACCCGCAGCTTCCTGTCGCCCGCGCTGGCCTACGGGCTGATCGCGGTCGTCGTCGCCGTGTACGTGCTGACCCGGCTGCGCGGTAGAGGCGCCCGCGCCGCGGCCGGGCTGTCGGCCGCACCGACGTCGATGATCGCGATCAAGGCCGGCGCGCTCGCCCTGGTGCTGCTCGTACCGGTCCTGGTGCTGAACGGCGACCGCGGCGTCTCGTCGATGTTCGTGCTGTTCCTCGTCCTGGTGGTGGCGACGGACTTCGCGATCCGCCGGACCCGCTGGGGCCGCTCGGTGATGGCGGTCGGCGGCAACGTCGAGGCCGCTCGCCGGGCCGGCATCAACGTCCGGTTCATCTACCTGTCGGTGTTCGCCGCCTGCTCGACCTTCGCCGCCGTCGGCGGGCTGCTCGCCGCGGCCCGGCTGGTCGCGGTGAACCAGAGCAGCGGTGGCGCCGACACGAACCTGAACGCGATCGCCGCCGCCGTCATCGGCGGGACCAGCCTGTTCGGCGGCCGCGGTTCGGCGTACTCGGCACTGCTCGGCGCGCTGGTGATCATGTCGATCTCCAACGGCCTGGCGCTGCTCAGCCTGGACTCCAGCGTCCGCTACATGGTCACGGCCGGCGTACTCCTGGTCGCCGTGACGATCGACTCGCTCAGCCGCCGCAGCCGCCAGGCCCACGGCCGAGCCTGACTGTGCGATTTTTCTAGGCAGGTGGGTTGCTGCCTGACCCCTGCATCGGCAGCAGCCCGCCGTACCACCAACGGACCGCGACTCCCCCGCCCGGGAGTCGCGGTCCGTTCTCTGTACGCCGTACCGCCGTCGAGCGCCTTCGGAGGCACAATGTCGGCCATGAGCACACGACGGCCGCCGATCAAGGCGCAGGCCACCTCCGAGGACCAGACGGTCACCACGCTGGAGCTCTTCTTCGACCTGGTGTTCGTCTTCGCGCTGACCCAGATCACCGCGTTGATGGCGCACGACCTGACCTGGGGCGGCGCGGTCCGCGGGCTGCTGCTGATCGGGCTGCTGTGGTGGAGCTGGATCGGCTTCTCCTGGCTCTGCAACCTGGTCAAGGCCGACGAAGGCTCGGTCCGGACGGTGATGCTGCTGGCGATGGGAGCGATGTTCCTGATCGCGCTGGCCATCCCGGAGGCGTTCCACGACCTGCCGGGCGGGCTGCCGGGGCCGGTCGTGATCGCGATCGCGTACTTCCTGTTCCGGGCGCTGCACCTGGTGCTGTTCTGGGTGATCGCGGACGGCGACAAGACCCTGCGCCGTACGCTCGTCCGCTTCGCGCCGGCGATGCTGGCCGGTACGGCGTTGCTGCTGGTTGCGTCGCAGTTCGACGGCCGCACCCAGACGCTGCTGTGGGCCGCCGCGCTGGCCGCGGACTACGGCGGCACCTACCTGATCGACGCACGCGGCTGGCGGCTGCGCTCGGCCGGTCACTTCGCCGAGCGGCACGGGCTGATCGTGATCATCGCGCTGGGCGAGTCGATCGTCGCGATCGGCGTCGGCGTCACCGACCTGCCGATCTCCTGGCCGATCATCATCGCGTCGCTGCTCGGGCTGGCGGTCTCGGCGGCCCTGTGGTGGATCTACTTCGACGCGACCGTGCACTACGGCGAGCAGGCGCTCGCGGCCGAACCGCACGAGACCCGGCCGAAGCTGGCCCGGGACGCGTACACGTTCCTGCACTTCCCGATGGTGGCCGGCATCGTGCTGCTCGCGCTCGGACTGAAGAAGGTCCTCGAGTACGTCGGCGACACCGAGCACCACCACCTCGACGACCCGCTGAAGGGGATCGGGCTGTACGCGCTGTTCTTCGGCGTCGTGTTCTACCTGCTCGGCCATGTCGGGTTCAAGTACCGGACGACGCACACGATCGGATGGAGCCGGCTGATCACGGCCGCGCTCTGCGTCGTCGCGGTGTTCGCCCTGGCCAAGGTCCCGGCGCTCGGGCAGGTCGGCGGACTGGCGGTGCTGCTGGCCGGGCTGGTCGCGTTCGAGTCGGTGCGGTTCGCACAGGAGCGGGACGAGCTCCGGCACGGACATTCGAGCTAGCTGAAGGTTTCCCGCGCCGCGGCCGCTCCTAGGCTGCGGCGCGTGAAGCTCGTAGCAGACCAGCAGGAGTTGGCCGCCCGCGTCGGCTGGGTCGCCGGCGGACTCCCCCACCGCACCAGTACGCCGGTACTGCTCGGCTTGTTGTTCACGGCCGGCTCCAGCACGACCGTTGCCGGGACCGATCACGCGATGACCGCTCAGGTCAGGCTGGACTGCCAGGTCGATGCCGAGGGCACCTGCTTGGTCCCGGGCCGGATGCTCGCGGAGATCACCAAACTCCTACCACCCGGCCCGGTGGAACTGACCGCCGCCGACAACCGCTTCGTCGTGCGCAGCGGAGATGCTGTCTACTCGCTGCCGTTGCTACCGGTGGCCGACTACCCGACGAACACCGCCGAGCGGAGCCAGGCACCGCTCGTAGCCGAGCGAAGCGAAGGCGGGGGCGACGCTGCCTCCTCACCCTCCCCCCGTTCAGCGGTGGATGCTGGTGAGTTCGCCGTCGCGGTGGGGCAGGTGGGGGTTTCTGCTGCCCGGGACGATGTGGTGCCTGCGCTGGCCGGGATCAATCTCAGCTTCTCCGGCGACACCGTGGAGCTGGCGAGCACCGATCGGTACCGGCTGGGAATCGCTCAAGTCCGCCTGACTGAGACGGTGGCGGCGTTCGACGTACTGGTGCCCGCGAAGGCGCTCGGTGACCTGTCGCGCGCGTTCGCCGCCGACGGCGGGCAGGTGCTGCTGTCGCTGGCCGACGAGACCTTGCTGCTGCGCAACAACGACCGGTCCGCCTGGGTGCGCACGCTCAGCGGCCCGTACCTTCCGTACCGGCGGATCGTCCCCGCCGACACCCCGATCAGCGCGACCGTCGACCGAGCGGCCTTGCGCGACGTGGCGAAGCGGCTGAGCATCGTCGCGGACGGGATGACACCGATCTGGCTCGAGTACGGCGCAAGCTCGGTCCGCGTGTACGCCGGATCGGGTGACGACGCGTCCGGTGCCGAGACGCTTGCGATCACCGGCTCGGGTGATCCGCTGACGGTGGCGTTCACCGGCCGGCTGCTGCTGGACGCGATCAACTCGTTCACCGGTGATCGGCTGACCATGTCGTACACGGGCGGCCGTCAGCCCGCGGTGCTCACGAGCGAGCCGAACTACCTGCACGTCATCACACCGCGGCTACTCCCCCAGGCCTGACGACCGGCGACGGCGGGGAAGACATGACTCGGCCCCGGCCTGCGTGCAGCAGGGCGGGGCCGAGGTCGGCGTACTCAGGCCGTGGCGGCGGTCAGGTCGACCTTCGGCTCGGCGAAGTGACAGGCAGCGGTGTGCCCGTTCGTCGAGCGCGGCTTGATCTCCAGCAGCGGCTCCTGCGTGGCGCAGATGTCCTCCGCCTTCCAGCACCGGGTCCGGAACCGGCAGCCGCTCGGCGGGTCGATCGGCGACGGAACGTCCCCGACCAGCCGGATCCGCTCCTTCGGCGGGACACCACGGATGGTGCCCAGGTCGGGAGCGGCCGACAGCAGCGCCTGCGTGTACGGGTGCTGCGGAGCGGTGTAGATCTGCTCCCGCGGGCCCTGCTCGACGATCTTGCCCAGGTACATCACGGCCACGGTGTCGCAGAAGTGCCGGACCACGCCGAGGTCGTGCGCGATGAAGACGAACGCGATGCCCAGGTCGCGGCGCAGGTCCTCCATCAGGTTCATCACCTGCGCCTGGATCGACACGTCCAGCGCCGAGACCGGCTCGTCGGCGATGATCACCTCGGGCTCGACCGCGAGCGCCCGGGCGATGCCGATCCGCTGCCGCTGACCGCCGGAGAACTCGTTCGGGTAGCGGTTGTGGTGCTCGGGGTTCAGGCCGACCCGCTCCAGCAGCTCCTGGACACGCTCGAGCTCCTTGCCCTTCTTCACCAGGTTGTGCACCCGCAACGGCGTACTGATGATGTTGCTGACCGTCTGCCGCGGGTTCAGCGAGCTGTACGGGTCCTGGAAGACGATCTGCAGCTCCCGGCGGAACGGGCGCAGGTCCTTCTCCTTCAGCCGGGCGATGTCGGTGCCCTTGAACAGGATCTGGCCGGCCGTCGGGGTCAGCAGCCGGGTGATCATCCGGCCGGTGGTCGACTTGCCGCAGCCGGACTCGCCGACCAGGCCGAGGCTGCCGCCGGGGGCCAGGTCGAAGCTGACGCCGTCGACGGCCTGGACCACCTTGCGGGTCCGGCCGAGACCGGCGGCCTCCTTGATCGGGAAGTGCATCTTGAGGTCGCGGACCTGCAGCAGCGGCGTGGCCTGCGCGGCGGGTCGGGCGTCCTGCACGGGGTTGCTCATCTCTCTCCTCAGCCCAGTCTCGGTGCGACCTCGGCCTCGTAGATCGAGGCCTTGTCGTGCAGGTGGCAACGGGACGTGTGGGCACCGGCGCCGTCGACCGGCAGCAGCTCGGGCAGGTCGGTGGTGCAGCGCTCGCCCTTGACCCGCTCCTTGTAGGGGCAGCGGGGGTTGAACGAGCAGCCACTGGGCAGGTTCAGCAGGCTCGGCGGCAGACCCTTGATCGGGCGCAGCCGCTCGCTGGCCGCCGACACCGTCGGGATCGACTCCAGCAGGCCCCAGGTGTAGGGCATCCGCGGCTGGGCCAGGACGTCGGCGGCGGTGCCGTACTCGACGCAGCGGCCGGCGTACATGACCAGGACGTCGTCGGCCATCTCGGCCACCACGCCGAGGTCGTGCGTGATCAGCACGATCGCCGAGCCGAACTCCTTCTGCAGGTTGTTCAGCAGGTCCAGGATCTGCGCCTGGACGGTGACGTCGAGCGCGGTGGTCGGCTCGTCGGCGATCACCAGCTTCGGGTCGTTGACCAAGCCCATCGCGATCATCGCGCGCTGCCGCATACCGCCGGAGAACTCGTGCGGGTACTGCTTGAACCGGCGGACCGGGTTCGGGATGCCGACCAGGTCGAGCATCTCCAGGGCGCGCTTCTTGGCGACGTCCTTGGACACCTTGTGGTGCACCAGGTACGCCTCGGAGATCTGGTTGCCGACCGTGTAGAGCGGGTGCAGCGACGACTGCGGGTCCTGGAACACCATCGAGACGGCGTCGCCGCGGACCTTCATCAGGTCGCTCTCGGGCAGGCCGACGATCTCGTCGCCGCCGAGCTTGATCGAGCCGGTGATCCGGGTCCGCTTGCGGTCGTGCAGGCCCATCACGGCCATGCTGGAGACCGACTTGCCCGACCCGGACTCGCCGACGATCGCCAGCGTCCGGCCCAGCGGTACGGCGTACGACAGGCCGTTCACCGCGCTGACCAGGCCGTCGGCGGTCGGGAACTTGACCGTCAGATCGGTGACCTCGAGGTACGGCGTCTCGCCGCTCGGGCTGAGCGATCCGGCCCGGCGCTCGCGGGTCGCGATCGACGGTCCGCGGCCGGCGTCGGCTGCGTGCTCGCTCATCGGGTTACTGTCCTTCCCGGGCTCGTTGGTGGGTGTGCTCATGACAGCCTCACCCGCGGGTCGACGATGCTGTAGGCGACGTCGACCAGGAAGTTCATCGCGACCAGGATCACCGACGCGATCAGTACGGTGCCCATGATCACCGGCAGGTCGTAGGTCTGCAGGCTCTCCAGCACCAGGTTGCCCAGGCCGGGAAGGTCGAAGATGCGCTCGGTGAAGATCGCGCCGGCCAGGCTGCCGGCGATGTCCAGACCGAAGATCGTGATCACGGGGATGAGGCCCGAGCGCAGCGCGTGCTTGTAGGTCACCTTCCGGTCCGACAGACCCTTGGCCCGCGCGGTCCGGATGAAGTCCTCGCTCAGCGTCTCGACCATCGAGCCCCGCGAGTAGCGCGCGTACTGCGTGCAGTTGTAGACCCCGATCACCAGCCAGGGCGTCAGGAAGCCGAGGAACCACTTGGCCGGATTGTCCGTCAGTGGCGTGTAGCCACCGCGCGGCAGGATCGGGTAGAGGATCGTCAGGTAGAGCGAGACCATCAGCGCCACGATGTAGAACGGCACCGAGCTGAGCACCAGCGTGCTGGTCATCAGCACCCGGTCGCCCACGCTGCCGCGTCGTTTGGCGGCCATCGAGCCGACGAACACACCGATGGTCAGCACCAGGATGGCGTAGCCGGCGACCAGCGACACCGTGACCGGGATGCGCTCCTTCAGCATCTGGGTCACCGGGCGGTCGTTCTTGAACGAGAAGCCCAGACAGGGCACGTTGCACTTCTGCACGACACCGGCGGTCTCGAAGGTCCGCCCGGCGAAGATTCCCGCCGTGTACTCGGCGAACTGCTGCACCTTGGGTCTGTCGAGGTGCAGGTTCTCCTTGATCTCGTTGTAGCGCTCCTGGGTGCAGTTGCGCTCACCGCAGATCGCCGCGGCCGGGTCGGTCGGGGCGACGAAGAACAGCGTGAAGGTCGCGATAAGCGTGACCAGTACGACGCTGAGCGCGCTCACCAGCCGGCGCGCCACGAAGTAGAGCACGGGGGTTTTCTCCTCACCGATCGGGGTGGTGACCGAACCGAGGTCCGGTCACCACCCCACCATCAGATGATCAGACTGCTAGTTGTCCCGGCGTACCGGAACCTGTGGTTCCGGCGAACCGGATCAGGGCTGCTTCAGGTAGATCGAGGTGAACTCGGGCATGCCCTGCGTGACGTCGTTGATGACGTGACCGAGGTTCTTGCCGATCGGGAACGCGCTCGCGCTGTAGTACAGCGGGATCGCGGGCAGGAAGTCCTCGAGGATCTTGCGGTCGACCTTCGACCACTCCTTCAGCTGCTCGTCCGGGGTCAGTGCCGCGACCCGGTCGATCTCGGCGTCCAGGGCCTTGTCCTGGATCATGCCGATGCTGTTGTTCAGCTTGACCGCGTCGGACCGGAACAGCACCGGGAACCAGCTGGTTCCCTGCGGCCAGTCCGAGCACCAGCCCGCGGGGCCCTGACCGATGTTGACCGGAGCGTTCATGTCGTTGGTCAGGCTGCGGATCTTGGCCTTCGGCACACCGACCGACTTGACCTTGAAGCCGGCCGCGGTGAACACCTGGGTCCACAGCTGGTTCTGCTGCTGACGGATCTTGTCGTCGTTGGAGTAGTAGTAGCTCAGCTCGAAGTTCTCCTTGCCGAGCTCCTTCAGCTTGCCCTTGATCTCCTCCGCGACGGCCGGGTCCTCGGCGCCCTTACCGGATCCGGTCAGGCCCGGCAGCTCGAACTTCTCGTAGCCCGGGACGGCCGGCGGCAGGATGGTGGAGGCCGGGATGGCGCTGTCCGGGGTCAGACCGCGGACCTTGCGCCAGCTGGCGTACGGGAAGGCCTGCGCGACCAGCTTGCGGACCTCCATCGGGATCTTCCGCACGTCCATGCCGAGCACGATGGTGCAGGGCGAGTTACCGCGGACGATCTGGCTCTGGTCCTTGACCTCGGGCACCAGGCTGGCGTCGAGGTTGCTGTAGTTCAGCGCGTTCGCGTCGGCCCCGTTGCTGGCCAGCACCTGGCGCTGCACCTTGAGCAGGTCCTGGGAGAACTTGAAGTCCCACTTGTCGACGTACTGGTGCCGCACCGGGTCGGAGTTGGCGTCCCAGTTCGGGTTCTTGGTGAGCTTCAGCTGCGTCCCAGCGGTGTAGCTCTCGACCATGTACGGACCGGTCGTCATCGGCTTCTGGTCGTAGGACTGCTTGGTGTCCTTGGCCTTCGGGATCGGCGTGAACATCGGGAACGCCGCGTAGAACGGCAGGTCGTCGAACTTCTTCGCCAGGCGGATGACCAGGGTCGACTCGTCCGGGGTCTCGACGCCGGCGTAGTTGTCGCCGTCGGCGTACGGCCCCATGTACTTCTCGCCGTCCTTGAAGAACTGCTGCTGGTACGTCGGGCCGGAGTCGTACAGGTCGTGCGCGAACGACCGCTTGATCGCGTACGCGTAGTCGGCGGCCTTGACCGGCGAGCCGTCCATGTACTTGATGCCCTGCTTGAGCTTGAACGTCCAGGTCAGGCCGTCGGCCGACTTGGTGCCCAGGTCCTCGGCGAGGTCGGGGACGAGGACCGGCTTACCGGTCTTGTCGTCCAGCTTGTACTGGGTCAGCGCCCGGTACATCAGCTTGCCGATCTGGTTGCCGTCGACGTAGTAGATGTTGGTCGGGTCGAAGGTGCTCGGCGTGACGTCGGACAGCACCGTCGCGGTGCCGCCCTTCTTCGCGCCCTCGACCTCGGGGGCCGGGCCCTTCAGAGTCGGGTCGGTGGCCTTCTCCTGCGCCGTGCCCGCGTCGCCCGCTTTTCCGTTGTCGCCGCCGTTGTTCGACGACGGCGTGCCACAGGCCACGGCGGTCATCATGACCGTCGCCGCGACAGCGGTGATCCGCTTCCACTGCATTGTTGTCTTTCTCCTTTTCTGCCGCTGGGGCAACGCCGGGCTACCGGCGAGTCTTCGGGTCGAAGGCGTCACGGACCGCATCGCCCAGGAGGGCGAGGGCCAGCACGAGGGCCGTGATGCCGAGCACCGGCAGCCACAGGTACAGCGGGTCGGCCTTGAACCAGTTGGTCGCGGTGGCGATCGTCTGACCCCACGACGGGATCGGCTCGATCAGTCCAACGCCCAGGAACGAGAGCCCTGCCTCGGCCGTCACGTACGCCGGCAGCGCCAGCGACGCCGAGATCACGATCGGCGCGACCAGGTTCGGCAGCAGCTCCTTGAACAGCACCTGCCGCGTCGGCACACCGATCGCCTTCGCGGCCAGCACGAACTCACGCTCGCGCAGCGACAGCACCTCACCGCGGATGATCCGCGCCAGTCCCGCCCAGCCGAAGAACGACAGGACGAAGATCAGCACGAAGAACCGGGTCGAGGCCTGCTCGTCCGGGGTCAGGTTGAACGAACCGCCGCGCATGTTCTCCACGATCGGCACCATCGCGATCGCGAACAGCAGGTAGGGCAGGCTGAGGACGAAGTCGATGATCCAGGAGATCACCCGGTCCACCCAGCCGCCGAGGAAGCCGGCCAGCAGGCCCATCACCACGCCGACGGCGGTGCCGAACAGCGTCGCGACGAACGCGACGATCAGCGACGGGCGCGCGCCGTACACCCAGCGGGCGAAGTTGTCCCGGCCGGTCTTCGGCTCGACCCCGAACCAGTGGTCGGGGGTGATGCCGATGACCGGGAAGCCGTACTCGTCGACCAGGTCCGGGGAGAACGTGCTGATGTCGCCGCCCTCGAGCTTGGTCAGCAGCGGCGCGAAGATCGCGATCAGGACGAAGAACAGCACCACGAACACACAGATCACCGCGACCCGGTCCTTGCGGAGCCGGTCCATCGCGATCCGCGTCGGCGATTTCCCGTGCGCCACACTCGCGTCGCGTACGGGCTCCGCCGACGACGGGTGGTCCTCGACACCTACGGTCGAGTCGGGTGAACCGATGCTCATTCGCACTCCGTCAGCTCTGTCAGCCAGATTCCGGGATGGGACCGGCCACGGTCTGTAGATCGGGCCAGGCCCTGGGGTGGAACTACGTGCAGCCGAAATCCCTTGACAACGACCGCCGCCACAACCGCGCGCTAGCCTGCCCGACACTCCGGCACCTTGCCAGCCGCTTCCTGCAGCAGTGTACAAATCGTTACCGGAACGAGTACCAGGGCGGTACATTCGGAACGAATGTTCACGCTCCGCAACCGATCGTCCACAAATTGCGGCGGCACAGCACCGACAATGGCCATTTTGTGCCAGATTGTCACAGACAGTGCAGGAACCCGGCCGCTCGGTCGATGATGACAAAGAGTCACCAGCTCGCCCGGCGGCCGGCTTCGACCGACTACATCGGTCAGTCCTGGCGGACGTTGACGGTGACGAAGGGGGGCTTGACGACCTCGAAGGGCTCCTGGCGGCCGCGGATGTCGACGGTGACCTGGTCGCCTTCCTTGACGGTGGCGTCGAGCAGGGCGAGGGCGATGCCCTTCTTCAGGGTCGGGGAGAAGGTGCCCGAGGTGACCTCACCCAGCGGGCCGTCGGCGCCGGCGACCGTCATGTGCGGGCGGGGGATGCCGCGGCCGACGGCGCGCAGGCCGCGGAGGATGCGCCGCGGGCCGGCCTCCTTCTCGGCGCGTAGGGCGGCGTCGCCCCAGAAGTGCTCCTTCTTCCAGCCGACCGCCCAGCCCGAACGCGCCTGCACCGGCGTGATCTCCGGCGAGATGTCCTGCCCGTGCAGCGGGTACCCCATCTCGGTCCGCAGCGTGTCGCGCGCGCCCAGACCGGCCGGCACGATTCCGTACTGCTCCCCCGCGGTCAGCAAGGCGTCGAACACCGCGACGGCGGCGTCGTTCGGTACGACCAGCTCGTAGCCGCGCTCACCCGTGTAGCCCGTGCGGCACACCACGACCGGCGTACCGGCGAAGTCCGCGACGGCGAAGGCCATGTAGTCGTGGCCCGTCGGCAGCCCGATCGCGGCGACGACGTCGTCGGAGTGCGTGCCCTGGACGGCGAGGATCGCGTAGTCGTCGTGGGTGTTGGTCACCACGACCCCGTCCGGCGCCTGCTCGGCGAGCCGGCGGACGACCTCGGCCGTGTTCGCCGCGTTCGGGATCAGGAACACGTCGTCGTCCGCGTGCAGGTACGCGATCAGGTCGTCGACCACGCCGCCGTCCTCGGCACAGCACAGCGTGTACTGCGCCTGGCCGGGCCCGATCTTGCCCAGGTCGTTGGTCAGGCAGGAGTTCACGTACGCCGCGGCGCCCGGCCCCTTGACCGTCGCCTTGCCCAGGTGGCTGACGTCGAAGACGCCGACCGACGTCCGGACGGCGGTGTGCTCGGCCACCACCCCGCCGTACTCCAGGGGCATCTCCCAGCCACCGAACTCGGCGAACTTGGCTCCCAGGGCGACGTGCCGCTCGTGCAGCGGGGACTTCTTCAAGCTGGTCATGCAGCGGAACCTACCGGACCGCCCTACCGGCGCGGGATCGCCCGATGGGGCAGCCTCGATGGTGTGGCACGCATCTCCCGCCACGCTCCCACGTAGCATGCTGACGCAGCATTCACGTACCGTCACGACCGGCGCACCTGCCATCCGGTCAAGGAGGACTGAGGATTTCGTGAGCACCATCACCCTGAGCAAGTCAGATGCGGCCGGCGTCAAGACCGACGTCGTCGTCATCGGTGTCGTCAAGCTCGACGGCGGCGTCGCGCTGCCGGCCGGCACCGAGTCGCTGAACGCCGCGTACGACGGCCGGCTGGTGGAGGTGCTGTCCGGGCTCGGAGCCACCGGCAAGGCCGGTGAGGTCACCAAGGTTCCCGGCCCGAAGCCGGGCAAGTCGGCCACGCTGATCGCGGTCGGTCTCGGTGCCGCGCCGGACGGCGCGCTGAAGACCGAGGACCTGCGCACCGCCGCGGGCGTCGGCGTCCGGGCCGCGAAGACCGCGCAGTCGGTCGCGTTCGCGCTGCCGACGCCGGACGCCGACTGCGTCCGGGCCGTCGCCGAGGGCGCGCTGATCGGCCGCTACTCCTTCAACGCCTACAAGTCCGAGGCCTCGTCCGACGCCCCGGGCAACCTGACGCTGCTCACCGACCTGGCTCGCAACAAGGACGCCAAGGCGGCGCTGGAGCGCGCCCAGGTGGTCGCCGACGCGGTCCACCAGGTCCGCGACTGGGTGAACATGCCGCCCTCGGACCTGCACCCGGCCGAGTTCGCCGCGCACACGCAGAAGCTCGCCAAGGAGTACGGCGTCAAGGTCGAGGTGCTGGACGAGAAGGCCCTGGCCAAGGGCGGGTACGGCGGCATCCTCGGCGTCGGCCAGGGCTCGGACAACCCGCCGCGGCTGATCCGGCTCAGCTACACGCCGAAGAAGCCGGTCACGCACCTGGCGTTCGTCGGCAAGGGCATCACGTTCGACTCGGGCGGCCTGTCGCTGAAGACGGCGTCCGGGATGATCAGCATGAAGGCCGACATGGCCGGCGCGGCCGCGGTCGTCGGCGCGACGATCGCGATCGCGCGGCTCGGGCTGCCGGTCCAGGTCACGACGTACGCCGCGATGGCCGAGAACATGCCGTCGGGCTCGGCGGCGCGGCCGTCCGACGTCCTGACCATGTACGGCGGCAAGACGGTCGAGGTGCTGAACACCGACGCCGAGGGCCGGCTGGTGCTGGGTGACGCGCTGGTCCGCGCGTCCGAGGACGAGCCCGACCTGATCGTCGACGTGGCGACACTGACCGGTGCCTGTGTCGTTGCCCTGGGCACCAAGGTGGCCGGTGCGTTCGCGAACACCGACACCGCCCGCGACCGGGTCGTCGACGCCGCGCTCGCGGCCGGCGAGGCGATGTGGCCGCTGCCGATCCCGGCCGAGATGCTGGACAAGCTGCGCTCGCACTCGAAGGTCGCCGACCTGGCCAACATCACCGGCGAGCCGTGGGGCGGCGCCCTCGCCGCAGCCGCCTTCCTCGGCGACTTCGTTGCCGAGGGCATCGACTGGGTCCACCTCGACGTCGCCGGCCCCGCCTTCAACGACGGCGGCCCGTCGGGCTACACCCACACCGGCGGCACCGGCTACTCGGTCCGCACCCTGGTCGAGCTCGCCGCCGCAGCCAGCTGAGCTGACTTGTCCCGGCGCGCTCACCAGCGCGCCGGGACGGCAGTCGGCGCGCGGGCAGCTGGACCCTTCCTACCCGGCCGGGTAGCGGATCTCCAGCATCGTGCAGCCCTCGTCCGTGCTGTACGGGCCGTGCGGCATCCCCGGGTGTCTCGCGGCGTACTCACCTGGACCGAACGTCCGCTGGAGCGTGAGATCCGTCAGCGAGCCCTCCAGCAGGTAGACCTCCTCGAAGTACTCGTGCCGGATCACCTCGTCGGTCGTCGTCCCCGGAGCCCAGCGGGCGATCCGCGTGAGGTTGTCCTCGGGTCCTTCGCTCAGGATCCGTTGGCTGATGCCGTTCCCGGCGTCGGTCCATTCGACCTGGTCCACGGGAAAGAATTCGCGCTCAGCCTTCATTTCAGTCCCACGCCGCGGCGAGCTGCTCGACGGCGTACTCGATCCGGCTGGTCAGTCCGCGCGGGTCGGTGAGCTCCACCCGCCACGCGTCGGCGAACTGATCCACCCCCGCGATCATCGGGATCGTCCCACTCAACAGCACCGTCCCGGGCCGCAGCAGGTCGCCCAACTCCTTCACCCAGTACGACGGCGGCAGCAGCTGCGCCAGCGTGCCGTCCTGGATCAGCTGCTCCCCGTCGCCGTGCCGCACCCACGCCTTCAACGTGAACGCATCCAGCTCCCCCTCCACCGACGCCAGCGGCCACGCGACATCGCCCAGCGCGTCCGGCGCCGTCTGCTTGCTCCAGGCGACCCCGTGCACCTCCAGCGCCCGATCCGTGTGGTCGCACGCCACAGTCAGCAGCAGGTCGTCCGGCCCGTCGCCGACCACCAGCGCCCACTCCGCCTCCCCCGACGTCCGCCCGTGCGCGACCTGGACCACCTCCGGCCGGCTGACCAGCGACGCCGACAGCGGGTAGAGCGTCGGGATCCGGCCCGGCGCAGGCACACCCAGCTCGGCCAGCTCGTCGACGTGGTGCTGAACCTGCTCGGTGTCGCGCCCGGCGTACCCGGCGTTGAGGGCGTACCGCACCTCGATCTCCCGCACCGACCCGTCCGGGAGCGTGAATCGCAGAACCTGGGACATCAGAACCTCCACCGATTATCGTGCGGCAGCTTGCGTGAACACGTTGTATACGACGAGTATGGAGCATCGTCCCAAGGAGGTCCAATCGATGCCGACGCCCACAGGCAAGACGCCCGACGGCTCACCGCCCACCGGCTCCACGCCGGTCGCCCCCGGCCCGCAGCACCCGCCCGCCGCGGCTCAGGGCGATCGCCGGAGTCTGTACAAGGCCTTCGCCGCGAGCCTGTCCGGCACGTCGCTGGAGTGGTACGACTTCGCCGTCTACAGCTCCGCCGCCGCGCTCGTCTTCGGCGACCTGTTCTTCCCCGGCAGCGACCCGCTGACCGGAACCCTGCAGGCCTTCGCGACGTATGCCGTGGGGTACGTCGCCCGCCCGCTCGGCGGGATCTTCTTCGGCCGGCTGGGCGACGTCATCGGCCGCAAGCGCGTGCTCGTCGCGACCCTGCTGCTGATCGGCGTCGCCACCTTCTTCATCGGACTGCTCCCGACACACGCCCAGGCCGGTGCGATCGCGCCGACCCTGCTGGTGTTCCTGCGCTTCGTGCAGGGCGTCGGAGTCGGCGGTGAGTGGGGCGGAGCCGTCCTGCTCAGCAGTGAGTTCAGCCAGGCCGGCCAGCGCGGCTTCTGGGCGTCGGCCGCGCAGGTGGGGCCGCCGCTGGGCACGCTGATGGCCAACGGCGTGCTGGCTGTGCTGGCCGGCGCACTGTCCGAGGACGCGTTCCTGAGCTGGGGCTGGCGGGTCGCGTTCCTGCTGTCCGCCGTACTGGTCGGGTTCGGTCTGCTGATCCGGACCAAGCTGGAGGAGACTCCGGTGTTCAAGGAGTTGGAGGCGCGCGGCGACCGGCCGACCGCGCCGGTCACCGAGGTGCTGCGGACGCAGGGCCGCGGGCTGGTGGCGGCCATCCTGGCGCGGGTCGGGCCGGACGTGCTCTACGCGATGTTCGCCGTGTTCGTGCTGACCTACGCGACGCAGGAGCTCGACATGAGCCGCGGCCAGGCAGTGACCGCCGTACTGGTCGGCTCGGCGTTCCAGGTCGGGCTGATCCCGCTGTCGGGCTGGCTGTCCGACCGGTATGGGCGCCGGCTGATCTACGGGATCGGTGCGGTCGGCGGGGCGGTGTGGAGCGTGGTGTTCTTCGCCATCGCGTCGTCGCTGGCGACCGTGCTGCCCGGTGTGGTGATCGGGCTGGTGTTCCACTCGCTGATGTACGGGCCGCAGGCGGCGTTCGTGTCCGAGCAGTTCACCGCCCGGCTGCGCTACACCGGCAGCTCACTCGCGTACACCTTCGCGGGCGTCATCGGCGGAGCCTTAGCGCCACTGGCGTTCACGTACTTCCTGGCCAAGGCCGGTACGGGGTACGTGATCGCGGCGTACATCGTGGTGGCGTGCGTGGTGACACTGGTCGGGCTGCGCTTGGGCCGAGCGGTCCAGGACGACGTCGAAGCCGGCCCGCAGGACGCTGTGGCTACGGCATGACTCAGCCGTGCATGAGGATGCGGCCGGTGGTGTCGAGGTGGCGGAGGATCGCCGCCTCGGCTGCCGCGGTGTCGCCGGAGGCCAGGCCGTCCACGATGGCCTGGTGCTCGGTCAGGACTTCCTGGCGACGGGTGGCACTGCGCCGGAGCGCAACCACGCCCAGCAGCACGTGCCGTGCCCGCAGGCTGTCGTACAGGCGAATGAGCACCGAGTTGCCGGTCGCCCCGATCAGCAGCGCGTGGAACTGGCTGTCCAGCTCGATGAACTCCCTGGCATCGCCGGACTCCACGATCGAGCGCTGCTCCTCCAGGACCTCGGACATCAACGCGACCGGCGCCGTACCGGCCGCCTGGCAGCTCGTCGCCGCCCAGCACTCGATCACCCCGCGGGCCTGCATCATCTCGGCGATCTCCCGGCCCGGCACCGGCGCGACGAACGCGCCGCGGTGCGGGACCAGCTGCACCAGGTCCTCGGCCGCCAGCATCAGCAGCGCCTCGCGGACCGGCGTCCGGGAGACCCCGACCTCGGTCGCGACGGCCTGCTCGTTGATGAACGTGCCGGAGACCGCGGGGTCGCTCAGCACGGTCCCCCGCAGATACTGGTAGGCGCGGTCGCGGCCGGAGTCCCCACTCAATTGCATACTCAATGTATACAGCCTTGGAGGGTTCATGACATCTGTGTCCACGCTGCGGGTCGCCGCCGCCCAGATCCTGGCCGGCGCTGACCCGGTCGCCAATCTAGCCGGTGCGACCGACGCCGTACGCCGGGCCGCTGACGCCGGGGCCGAACTGGTCGCGCTGCCGGAGGCGACGCTCGCGGCGTTCGGGAGCGACCTGCGGGCGGTGGCCGAGCCGCTCGACGGGCCGTTCGCGACCGGGCTGCGCAAGGTCGCCGAGGAGACCGGCGTGGTCGTCGTCGCGGGGCTGTTCGAGCCGTCGGCCGACGGGCGGGTGTTCAACACGCTGCTGGCGACCGGGCCGGGCGTCGAGGCGTCGTACCGGAAGATCCACCTGTACGACGCCTTCGGCTCGCGGGAGTCGGATCTGGTTGCCCCTGGCAAGGAGCTGGTGACGTTCGCCCTTCGGGGCGTGACCGTCGGGCTGGCGACCTGCTACGACCTGCGGTTCGCGGACCAGTTCAGCGCGCTGGGGCGGCTGGGCGCGGAGCTGCTCGTCGTACCGGCTTCGTGGGGCGCCGGGCCGGGCAAGGAGGAGCAGTGGGACCTGCTGACCCGGGCACGCGCGTCGGACGCGCAGGCCTGGCTGCTGGCGTGCGACCAGGCGTGGACTCCGCCGGCCGGGACTGATCCGCTGGGCATCGGGCGGAGCGTGCTCGCCGACCCGCTGGGACGGGTGAACGCGCGGCTCGGCTCGGAGCCCGGCCTGTTGCTGGGCACGGTCGACACCGAGCTGGCTGCTTCAACCCGCCAACGCGTGCCGATCCTCTAGCCCGCCGGACCGCTAAGCCAGCCCGTTCTTCTTCTGGCGGGCGTTGTACTCACGCATCCGCGGCGGGTACCCCACCACGGCCGCGTCGTACGACGGGATCCCCAGCTTGTTGGCAAAGGTGTGCGCCCACTCGACGGAGGGCACCCGGCGCCGGGTCCACTCGCCGTCGACGGCGACCAGGAGCATCGTGTACTCCGTGACGGCGGTACGCGGCTCGACGAACCCCTCGACGCCCTGCCGCGTCTGGACGAACTCGCGCAGATGCGCCTGGTCGGGGTTGTCCGACTTGCGCAACGTGCCGGGCTTCTGCCGGCGACCGAACCACTTCATGGACAAAGTGTCCCCTATTCGTGCAAATTCGTCGCCGATCCAACGGAGCGCGCCCACCACGTGCCGCCGCGGCCACCCCTCGCTGCCGCCGTCCTCCTCGCCGAGGACGGCCACGACCGCGGCCGCACGTGGCTCCCGAACCGTCCGGTCCCCCGAGGACCCCCGCCTCCGGACGGCCCGTCGTACGGGCTGCTGAGTACGACGCGGTCCCGGCCGAAGAAGTTCGGACGGCGTCTCACTTCGCTCAGCCGCCTCGCCGGACACCGGACCGCCGCTCGGCACCCTGAGCGGACGCGCCGGCAAACAGCAGCCGCCGTACGGCGAGCCCGGGCACGACGCACCGCGCGCTCGGTGACAAGATGACGCCGGGCCGGAACTCCGCGACCCGGGGCCGCCCGCCGACCTGTTGACCCACGGAGGAACCTGTGACGACCACGGCAGACAGCAAGACCTACGACCTGGTGATTCTCGGCGGAGGCAGTGGCGGGTACGCCGCCGCGCTGCGCGCCGCCGTCCTCGGGAAGTCCGTTGCCCTCGTCGAGAAGGACAAGCTCGGCGGGACCTGCCTGCACCGTGGCTGCATCCCCACCAAGGCGCTGCTGCACGCCGCCGAGGTGGCCGACTCCGCCCGCGAGGGCGAGCAGTTCGGCGTCCGGACGACACTCGAGGGCGTCGACATGGGCGGCGTGAACAAGTACAAGGACGGCGTCGTCGACCGGCTGTTCAAGGGCCTGCAGGGGCAGATCAAGTCCCGCGGGATCACCGTGATCGAGGGCGAGGGACGGCTGACCTCCCCGACCACGGTCGAGGTCGGCGGCACGACGTACACGGGCAAGAACGTGATCATCGCCTCCGGCTCGTACTCGCGCTCGCTCCCCGGCCTCGAGCTCGACGGCCACCGCGTGATCGCCAGCGAGCACGCGCTGACGCTGGACCGCGTGCCGGAGTCCGCGGTAGTGCTCGGCGGCGGCGTGATCGGTGTCGAGTTCGCCAGCGCGTGGACCTCGTTCGGGACCAAGGTGACGGTCGTCGAGGCGCTGCCGCGACTCGTCCCGGCCGAGGACGCCGACTGCAGCAAGACGCTCGAGCGGGCGTTCCGCAAGCGCAAGATCGGCTTCAAGACCGGTACGTCGTTCGAGTCCGTCGAGGTGACCGACAACGGCGTCCGGGTGACCGTCGCCGGCGGCGAGGTGATCGAGGCCGAGCTGCTGCTGGTCGCGGTCGGCCGCGGCCCGAACACCGCCGGGCTCGGGTACGAGGAGGTCGGCGTCGCGCTCGACCGCGGCTTCGTCACGGTCGACGAGAACCTGCAGACCAGCGTGCCGGGCGTGTACGCCGTCGGCGACATCGTGCCCGGGCTGCAGCTCGCGCACCGCGGTTTCCAGCAGGGCATCTTCGTCGCCGAGCACCTCGCCGGGCTGAACCCGGCCCAGATCGACGAGGCCGGCATCCCGCGCGTCACCTACTCCGAGCCGGAGGTCGCGTCCGTCGGCCTGACCGAGGAGCAGGCGCGGACGGCGTACGGCGAGGTCGAGGTCCTCAACTACAACCTGGGCGGGAACGGCAAGAGCCAGATCCTGAAGACCCAGGGGTTCGTGAAGCTGGTCCGGGCCAAGGACGGCGCGGTGGTCGGCCTGCACATGGTCGGCTCCCGGGTCGGCGAACTGATCGGCGAGGCCCAGCTGATCTACAACTGGGAAGCGTTCCCGGCCGACGTCGCGCCGCTCGTGCACGCCCACCCGACCCAGAACGAGGCCCTCGGCGAAGCGCACCTCGCGCTGGCCGGAAAGCCTTTGCACTTCCACGAGTAAGTTGGTGGTGCGCCGCAACGGGCGTGTCCGCCGTGACCCGGCGGCGCCCCGTTCCGGCGGCACCGTAGGCTGACTTCGAGACCGATCGACGAAGGAGCAACGACCGTCATGCCGACCTCTGTATCCCTGCCGGCCCTCGGGGAGAGCGTCACCGAAGGAACCGTCACCCGCTGGCTCAAGCAGGTCGGTGACACGGTTGCCGTCGACGAACCCCTGCTGGAGGTCTCGACCGACAAGGTCGACACCGAGATCCCCTCCCCCGTGGCCGGCACCCTCCTGGAGATCAAGGCCGCCGAGGACGAAACCGTAGAGGTCGGCGCCGAACTGGCCGTCATCGGCGACGCCGGCGAATCCACCGGTGGCGACTCTGTCCCGGCAGACTCCGCCGACCAGGCCGGCGGGACCGAGTCCGCTCCCGCCGCCGACCAGCCCGCAGCTTCCGCCGAGGCCCCGGCCGCACAGCAGGCCGCCCCGGCCGAGCAGGCCCCCGCCGAGCAGCAGGCGCAGGCGGCCCCGGCCGAGCCGCAGGCGCAGGCCTCCGGCGACAACACCTCCAACTCTTCTCCGGCCGAAGCGGCCTCAGCCCCCGCAGCCTCCCCGGCCGCATCGGCACCGGCGGACACCCAAGCGTCCTCCGGCGGCTCCGGCTCCTCCGGTGGCACCTCTGTCACCCTCCCCGCCCTCGGCGAAAGCGTCACCGAAGGCACCGTCACCCGCTGGCTCAAGCAGGTCGGCGACGACGTAGCCGTCGACGAGCCGTTGCTCGAGGTCTCCACCGACAAGGTCGACACCGAGATCCCGTCGCCGGTCGCCGGCAAGCTCCTCGAGATCAAGGTCGCCGAAGACGAGACGGTAGAGGTAGGCGCCGAGCTGGCAGTAGTCGGCTCCGGCGACGCGGCCCCCGCCCAGGAGGCTCCGAAGCAGGAGCCCCCGGTCGAGCAGCCGAAGCAGGAAGCTCCCGCCCAGGAAGCCCAGGCCCCGGCCCCGGCTCCGGCAGCCCAGGCCCCCGCCCCGCAGGCGGCTCCGGCCCCCCAGGCCGCCCCGGCTCAGGCTCCCGCCCAGGCACCAACTGCTCAGGCTCCGGCCCCGCAGCAGGCCCCGCCGGCCCAGGCCCCCACGCAGGCCCCGGCCGCGCAGGCAGCCCCCGCCCCGCAGCCGACCCAGGCGCCCGCCGCCCAGGCCCCGGCAGCCCAGGCTCCGGCCGCCAGCTCCAACGGCTCCTCCTCCGAGGGTCCGAACTACGTCACCCCGCTGGTCCGCAAGCTCGCCGCGGAGAACAACGTCGACCTCGGCGCCGTACAGGGCACCGGCGTCGGCGGCCGCATCCGCAAGCAGGACGTCATCGCCGCGGCTGAAGCAGCCAAGGCCGCCCCGGCCCCCGCGGCAGCAGCCCCGGCAGCAGCGGCCCCCGCGGCCACGGCGCCGGTCAGCCCGCTGCGCGGCACCACCGAGAAGATGAGCCGGATCCGCAAGGCGATCGCCAGCCACATGGTGAACTCGCTGAAGGTCTCCGCCCAGCTGACCACGGTCGTCGAGGTCGATGTCACCGAGATCGCCAAGCTGCGCACCGCGAAGAAGAACGAGTTCTTCGCCCGCGAGGGCGTCAAGCTGTCCTTCCTGCCGTTCTTCGCGCTCGCCGCGATCGACGCGCTGAAGCAGTACCCGAAGCTCAACGCCTCGATCAACGAGGAGGCCGGCGAGGTCACGTACCACGCGGCCGAGCACCTGGGGATCGCCGTGGACGCCGAGAAGGGCCTGATGGTCCCGGTCGTGCACAACGCCGGCGACCTGAACATCGCCGGCCTGGCCAAGAAGATCGCCGACCTCGCCGACCGCACCCGCAACAACAAGGTGCTGCCGGACGAGATGGCGGGCGGTACGTTCACGATCACGAACACCGGCAGCCGCGGCGCCCTGTTCGACACCCCGATCCTGAACCAGCCCCAGGTCGGCATGCTCGGTACCGGCGCGGTCGTCAAGCGCCCGGTCGTCATCACCCACCCCGAGCTCGGCGAAACCATCGCGATCCGCCAGATGGTCTGCCTGGCCCTCACCTACGACCACCGCCTGGTCGACGGCGCCGACGCCGCCCGCTACCTGACGGCCGTCAAGTCCCGCCTGGAAGAAGCCCAGTTCGACGTCTGACCCCGGCACGGCGCCGAGCCCACCTCGGCGCCGCTCGGGCACGACCCCAGGCCTTGTGCACCATCCACCTGGGGTACGGCGCCAACACTCCTGGCGCCGTACCACCCAGGTCGGCCCAGTGCTCATCGCTCGGGGGCGTCAAATCACTTCAGCACCGTCCACCGGTCGCCCAACGCCAGCCCACCGGCCGGCTCAGCGCCCCAGTCCCACTGCAACCGACCCGCTCGGGCCACCCGCCCGCAGCGGGTCTTGCATTTCTCCTGCACCTACATGCTGCGCTTTCCCTGAGTTCCCCTCCCCCTCCCCGGCGCCCTCTCCACCACCTCACCGCACCTTCTCTCCGCACTTTCTCCACAGCAGCACACCGGCTACTCCCCTCCGCCCCACCCATTAACAGAGCCCACCCGATCTCCCCCAGCACCAACTGACCGTCCGTCTCCCTGGCCCGTTCTGCTCATCTCCCGGAGGTTCGCGTGAAGTACGTCCTGGCCGGCGCATCCGGCTTCCTCGGTACGGCGCTCGCCCGCGATCTCGTTGCCGACGGCCACCAAGTCACCCGCCTGGTACGCCGTACCCCCGCCTCCCCCGACGAACTCCAGTGGAACCCCACCACCGGCCAACTCGACCCCAAGCCCCTCGCCGGCGCCGACGTCCTCATCAACCTCGCCGGCGCGAACATCGGCCGCCCCTGGACGCCGACGTACCGCAAAACCATCCGCGAGAGCCGCGTCCGCACCACCGCCACCCTCGCCGAGGCGGCAGCCCAACTCGACCGCAAGCCCGCCTTCCTCACCCAGAGCGGCATCGGCGGCTACGGCACGGACTGCGGCGACGATCTCCTCACCGAGTCCTCCCCGCTCGGCGACGGTTTCCTCGCCGACGTAGTCCGCGTCTGGGAAGGCGCCGCCGACCCCGCCCGCGCTGCAGGCTGCCGAGTAGCCACCCTCCGCACCGGCATAGTCCTAGCCCGCCAGGCCCCCGCGTTCCAACTCCTCTCCCTCCCCTTCCGCCTAGGCGTAGGCGGCCGCCTGGGCCCCGGCACCCAGTACTTCCCCGTCGTCTCCCTCACCGACTGGCTCCGAGCCGTCCGCCACGTCGCCGAACACACCACCGTCGAAGGCCCGGTCAACATCACCCTCCCCACCCCCATCACCAACCAGACCCTCACCAAAACCCTCGCCGCCCAACTCCACCGCCCCGCCCTCATCCCCGTCCCCGCCAAAGCCCTCACCACCCTGCTGGGCGAGTTCGCCTGGGAACTCCTGGGCAGCAAACGAGCCCTCCCCACCACCCTCCAAACCACCGGCTTCACCTTCACCCACCCCTCTCCCCAACAGGCCATAGCAGCAGCCCTCACTGACTAGCCCGCCCTAGTCCGCGAACCCACCCGCCCACGCCCCAACCTGCTCTCGCCTGCCCTGCCCGTACCTCCACCCAACTCCCGCCCGACCTGCCGCGCGCACCGGCCAACTCCCGCCCTGCCCTGCCCGTCTGTCCGCCTGCCCGTCCCCGTCGATCCCCAACGCGACGCCGCAATCGCCGCGGCGAGCTGCCAGTTCCCCGGCGACGTTCTCGCTGTGCCAGGTCGACGTCTGGTTCGGCGCGACGAAGACCGCGCCACCCGCGAGATCGTGGAGAAGCTCCGCGCGGTGCGCTTGCTGTACTGACCAGACGCGGTGCGCTTGCTGTACTGACCAGACGCGGTGCGCTTGCTGTACTGACCAGACACGGTGCTTGAGGCCTAGTCGGGCCTGCTCGCCGCATGGCCTGCCCGGGCTGCTGATGTACGCCGCGGGGTTCGCCTTGGCCCGCGGTGATCGCGATCCAGCTTGCCTCGCCAGCGGGACGGCGCGGGCGGGCTCGAGGTCGTCTGCAGCAGGTTGGCAGCCTGCTGGAGTTGGGCGCGTTCTGCTGAGGTTCGTTTGCTCGTCGTCGGTACGCCCCTTCGGGCCGGACGGGGCTACTCGCCGGCGGTACGACGGGGGCGGGCTCGAGCTGGTCTGCGGCAGGTCGGCGGCGTCCCGGAGTTGGACGCGATCTGCCGAGGCTGGCCAGCTCTCCGTCGGCACGGCACCTCCGCCCGGATGGGCTCGCCAGCGTAACGGCGCGGTTGGGCTTGAGCTGGCCTGCGGAAGGTCAGCCGCGCTGGAGATGGGGCGCGATCTGCCGGACGCCGGCCATCCGCGGTGTCCGCGGGCGAACAGCTCGTCCAGGAACCGGCGCCGCTCGCTGAGGTTGGCTTGCTCGCCGTCGGTACCCCACTTCGGGCTGGATGGGCTACTCGCCCAGCGGTACGGCGCGGGTGGGCTCGGGCTGGTCTGCGGCAGGTCGGCGCCGCGCTGGAGTTGGGCGCGTTCTGCTGAGGTTGGCTAGCTCGGCGTCGGTACGCCGCTTGGGCTGGGTGGGCTACTCGCCAGCGGTACGGCCCGGGTGGGCTCGGGCTCCTCTGTGGCAGGTCGGCGGCGTGCTGGAGCTGGGCGGTTCTGCTGAGGTTGGCTAGCTCGCGTCGGTACGCCGCTTGGGGCTCGAGGGGCTACTCGCCAGCAGTGCGACGTGGGTGGGTTCGTCGGCCCGGTTCAGCACCAGCGGGGCGGGCGTCAGGTCTGCGGCCGGTCGGCGGCGTCCTGGAGTTGGGTGTGGGATCTGCGGTGGCTGAGGGGTGCTGGAGGGAGATGACTTCCGGGTCGGGGCTCGTTGGAGGGCTCGGGTGGGCCGGGTCGCGGGTGCTGGTTTCGGGGGCGGGAAGGTTGGCTTCTCGGGCCGTTAGCAGCTGCAGGCGGTGGGGGCTGGAGGTTGGTGAGGTTGGTTTGGGCGGCGTCGAGGGGTGACAGCATTTCGCTGGCGGTTATCGATGTTGCGGGGCGCTCGTCGCAGTACGACATTCGGATCAGTCTCCTGGGTTGCGTTTGTTTTCAAGGGGTTTAGGCGGGGGTGATGGTGGTGATGCGCCAGGTCTTGCCTGTTGGGGTGAGGGTGATTCGGCGGGTGGTGGGTGGGCCGGGTGGGAGTTGGGTCTTGCCGGTGGGGGTCAGGGCGGTGGCGGAGATGAGGCGGTCGGTGACTCGGAGGGTGATGGTGGGGCCGGGGGTGGGTTCTTGGGTGAGGTGCTCGATGTGGAAGCGGAGGTTGGCGATTCGGATCTTTTGGGCTTGGTAGGTGGCCAGGGCGGCTCGGTCTGTGGTCCAGGGGTGGCTGCCTGGTTGGTAGACCGTGTCCAGTTCGGCGGGGTTAAGGGTCCAGAAGGCGTGGGCTCGGCGTTGGTCGAGGGCTTCGAGGGTTTGTTGCCAGGCTTTGGAGTTGGGTGAGGGTGCGGGCGAGACCACGGGCGCTGGGCTGGCAGAGGTTGGGGTGGTGGGCGTGGGTGATGGGGGTGCGGCTGCTGCTGGGTTGGTGGTGGGGGTGTCGAGGATGCCGAGGGTGGTTAGCGCCAGGGCGGTGACTACTAGGGCCGCGAGGGCTGCGGCGGCTAGTACTCCGTAGGCGGTTCGGCGGGAACGGGGGGCTCGGTGGGTGGTGTTGGCGAGGATCTGGTTGAGGCGGGTGGTGTTGTCGCGGCGGGCTCGGCGGGTGCTGTCTCGGCGGGTGCTGTCTCGGCGGGGTTTGCGGCGGCTGTTGGGGCGGCGGGGGTGGGCGGTGGGGATCACGCTGGGGGTGGAGATTGGAGTCGGGGCGGGGGCCGGCCTTGGGGTGAGAAGGGGATTGGGCGTGGGTGGGAGTTCGGCGGCGGCGGAGTGGTCCGGGAAGGCGAGGTTGAGAGGGGTGGGTGGGGAGAGGTCCAAGACTTTGCGGGCCAGGGTTGGGACGGTGGTGTGGGTGAAGAGGGTGGCGGGGAACGGCGTGGTCGTGCCGGCGGCCAGCTGGGTGAGGGCTGACAGGGCTCTCACGTCGTCGGCTTGGGTGGTGGTGGGGTCTTGGGAGCGGAGGGCTGTGTCGGTGATGACGGGACGGCCGTCGGCGTCGAAGAGGATGTTGGCGGGGGTCAGGCGGCCGTGGTGGAGGCCTTTGTGATGGAGGAGTGAGAGGGCTTCGGCCAGAGGACTGATCAGGGTGACGAGCTCGCCCAGGGAGAGGTCGCCTCGTCGGCCCAAGAGGGCTGTGAGGTTGCCTGCCGGGATGTGCTGGCCGAAGAGGAGCCAGTCGGACTCGGACTGGCGGACTTCGATCAGGCGGGCGATGTGCGGGTGGTTGAGCGCGAGCAGGGTCGTGAGGTCCCGCTCGAAGACGGTGGGGTTGGTGATGGTCGGGGTGGGGATGCGTTTGAGAACGGCGTGGCGGCCGGAGGCGAGGTCGCGGACCAGCCAGACGGTGCCGGCCGATCCGGACCCGAGCTTCCGGCGCAAGCTGTAGCCGGCGATGTCGTCGAGTGCCATGCCAAGAGGGTGCACGAATCGTCGGTGTCGGCCGTTGAGTTATCCACAGGTGGGCGTCCGGGCGGGGGCCGTGGACAGTGGGCGACGTCGGGATGAGGGCGAGGCATACACTCGAACGCGTGAGGGCTATCAAGTACGTGGAGGCCGGGTTCGGCGCCGAGGCGGTTGACTACGAGCAGGCGTGGGACGAGCAGCGGCGGCTGCACACCGCGGTTGCCGAGGGCACCGGTGAGGACACGGTGATCCTGCTCGAGCACCCGCCGGTGTACACGGCCGGCAAGCGGACCGAGCCGCACGAGCGGCCCGTGGACGGTACGCCGGTGGTGGACGTGGACCGGGGCGGCAAGATCACGTGGCACGGGCCGGGGCAGCTCGTGGGGTACCCGATCGTCAAGCTGGCCTCGCACGTGTACGTGGTGGACTACGTTCGGCGGCTGGAGGAGGCCTTGATCGCGGTGTGCGCTGAGTTCGGCGTACAGACTGGGCGGGTCAAGGGGCGTAGTGGGGTTTGGGTTCCTGCCGACGAGCGTGGGCGCGAGCGGAAGATCGCGGCGATCGGGATCAGGGTGGCGCAGGGCGTGACCATGCACGGGTTCGCGCTGAACTGTGGCAACGATCTGGCGTGGTTCGACCGGATCGTGCCGTGCGGGATCTCGGACGCCGACGTGACGACGTTGTCCAAGGAGCTTGGGCGGGATGTCGGCGTGACCGAGGTGCTGGTGGCGGTACGGCGGGAGCTGGATCGGATGCTGGCGTGGGACGAGTACGAGCGGACGCCTGATCTGGATCACGTGGAGGCGGCGCCGGCGGGGATCACGTACGGGTTGGCTGTTAGTCCGTAGGTGCGCCGGGGAGCTGTTGTGTCTCCCGTGGGGTGAGCGTCGCTGCGGTGGCCGGTACTTGTGAGGCCGGCGGGGGATAGCATTGTCGCGAGGGCCCGGCGCCGACGAGCCCGCCGCCGAGGGCGTTGGGTGTTGGCCTTCGGGTGGGTTGGGCCTGGATTTATGGGGTTTTGAGGTTCGGTGACCGACCGTAGGTGAAGGTCGGGCGGGGCGCCGAAGTGTCGTCGCTGTCTGTGGGGGAAACGTCGCTACGGTGGGGACGTGTCCAAATTCCTTGGTTTCCTTCTCGGGATCGTCGTGGCGCTGGCGGGGCCGGCCGCGTTCGGAGTGCTGACTGCCGACGGCGGGATCGAGCTGAACGCGAAGGAGATGGCGCTTGCCTACGGCATCGGAGCGCTGATCTTCTGGGCCGTGGTGTCGTACTTCTCCGGGGCGGCCGCGCTCGGTGCCGCGCTGACGTTCGGCGCGATGATCTACGCGGTGCACTGGATCCCCAACCGGACGACGAACTTCCTGAACGACGTCCCGGGCGTGACCACCGGCATGATCGACGGCGTCAAGACGTACACGCTGAACGGCGTGGTGCCGATCCTCGCGGTGATCTCGCTGGTGTACGCCGTGCAGCTGATCGTGCAGTCGGTACGGCGGCGCCGGCGGGAGCGGGCCGAGGCCGAGCGGCGGCAGCGGGAGCAGGAGCTCGCGCAGGCGCAGCAGGAGGCTGAGGTCGCTGCTGTTTATGCGCCGCCGGTTGCTGCTGAGTATCCGCCGGCTGCCGCGGACAATCGGTTCCAGAACTTCGGGAACACGAGCTACGACGACCTGTTCGACGACGAGCCGGCGCCGGTGCAGCCGCGGAGCCAGGCGGACGAGCACACGATGCAGTTCGCTGAGGCGGATGCGCGGGGCGGGCGGGAGACCACCGCGGTGGTCGGTGCGGTGAGCAACGATGCGGACGAGACGGTGCAGGTCGCGCCGGAGCGGGACGAGCCGCAGCGGGTTGAAGCGCAGCAGAGCGACCCGGAGGACACGCAGCTCGTTGCAGCGGGCGAGAGCCCGCAGGCCGACGAGACGCAGGTCGTTGCCGGGGACCAACGCCCGCAGGCTGAGGAGACGCAGGTTGTCGCGGCTGACTCGGATGCGACGCAGCAAGTGCCGGTGAATCGGGACGAGACGCAGCAGGTGCCGGTTGCCGAGGCGCCTGAAGCTGTTGAGGACGACAAGGACGATGAGCCGCCGGCCGCAGCAACGCCGACAGCGGCGGGGGCGACTGCGGTTGGAGTGAGCCCGGCACCGGCTGCACCGCCGGCCAACCCCCCGACGCAAGCAGCACCGCCGGTCGAGGCTCCGAAGGCAGAAGAGCCGAAGGTGGAAGCACCCAAGCCCGAGGCCCTGCGGCCCGAGCCTCCCCAGCCCGCAGCCCCGCAGCCCGAGACCCCGCAGCCTGAGGCCCCCAAGAACCACGGCCAGCAGTCCTTCGTGCGGCCCAAGGAAGAGGTCGGGCAGCAGTACCGCGAGCGGATGGACGATCCCGAAGACACCGGAGAGTTCTTCGTCGGCCAGTTCAGACCAGCAGGAGCTTGAGCACCCGCACCACCTACACAAACAAAGGCCCGGCCGCTACCAAGCGACCGGGCCTTCGTTGTGCGCCTCAGGCAACGTGCATGCGTTGGTGCTGCCCCCAGCGGGCGTGTTCGGCGAAAGCCTCGTCGTACGCGTGGATGGCCATCTGGCACACGTCCGACGCCATCTGCGCCCGCGGCGAGTCGGTGCTCCACGCCAGCAGTAGGCGGCGATGGATCGGATCACCGGCGATCGGCCGCGTGGTCACGTCGCTGGAGAGCATCCGGTACGACGTCGGCGAGATCAGCGCGACGCCCTGACCGCTGGTCACGAAGCCCATCAGGACCGACGTGTCGACCGAGTGGTGCTCGATGCGCGGGGTGAAGCCGGCCTGCTCGCACGAGGCGCGGAACAGGACGTGGAAACCGCTGTCGTCCGGCGGTTCACCGATCCACTCCTCCCCCGCCAGGTCGGCGAGGTCGATGTCGCCGCGGTGCCGGCTGGCGATCGCCTTCGGGTGGTCGGCGGCCAGTACGACGTACGCCGATTCGGACTCGACGATCGTGCACGCATCGACGCCGGTCGGCAGCCGCAGCTCGAAGCCGGGGAACTCGCGCAGCAGCGCGAAGTCGAGCCGGCCGCTCTCCAGCTGCTGCAGCAGCACGCTGGTCGACCACTCGACCTCGATGCTGACCTGCTCGATCTCGCCGTGGTCGCGCAGCCGGGAAGCGATCCCGGACATCGGCGCGGTCGGGAAGCCGCCGAGCCGGACCGCGCTGGACTCCACCGCGGTCATCGCGGAGACCGTCGCGGACAGGTGATCGACGTCGACCAGAATCGCCCGGGCCCGGTCCACGGCGTACCGGCCGAGTGGGGTCGGGGTGACGCCGGTGCGGGAGCGCTCGAACAGCTCACCGCCGAACGCCGACTCGATCCGTTTCAGCTGCGCGGTCAGACTGGGCTGACTCACCTTCATCCAGCGGGCGGCCCGACCGACGGACCCCGCTTCTGCCACCAGGACCACCACCCGCAGGTGGCGCAGCTCGACGTTCATGCATTGGGACCGTAGTCGAGGTTACGCCGCAGTACACAGTTGACGCGTGTTGCGGTTATGTCACAGCCGGGCAATTGTCTGTAACGTTTGCCCGGCTGTGACGATAAGTAACAGCGGTCAGGACGTCTTGAGGGTCAGCGCCTCTCGGTAACCGAGTTTGCGCCCGGTCTGCAGCAGGGTCCGCTCGTAGAGCTTCGCCCCGAGCCGGATGATCAGCACCGTCGCGGCCAGCAGCAGCACGATCGCCACCAGCGGCTGCCACAGCGGCACGTCCTCGGTCAGCATCCGCCCGGGCATCGCCATCGACGACGCGATCGGTACGAACGACGCCCAGGTCTTGGCCGTCCCGCCGGCGAAGACCGAGAAGAAGAACGGGACCATCAGGATCATCTGCCCCGGCAGCGTGGTCGAGCCGAGATCCTCCTGCCGGGTGGCCAGCGAGCCGGCAACGGCCCACAGTCCGGCCAGCGCCAGGAACCCGAGCACGAAGAACACCACGAACCAGCCCGCGACCGGCGCGATCACCTCGAGGATGTCGGCCTGCCCGGTCACCAGCAGCCCGATCAGCGACGCGGCCGCGATCACGACGATCTGCGACAGCGCCATCACCGTGTTGCCGACCACCTTGCCCCACAGCAGCGCCCGGATCGGGATCGCGGCGGCCAGGATCTCGACCACCCGGCTCTCCTTCTCCTGGACGACGCTCTGCGCGATCATCATGCCGAAGCCGAGCGCGGTCATGTAGAAGGCCAGCGCGAGCCCGATGTTGACGAACTCGGCCACGATCTCGGGCAGCGGTCCGGGGTTGAGCAGCTGCTCCTGCACCGTCGTACCAGCCTGCAGCTGCTCGGGCGTCAGCCCCGCCTTCGCGGCGTTGTCGAACATCCCCAGGTTGGTCACCGCCTCGCGCAGCGCGTTCTGGAGTCCGCTGTCGACCTGGTCGTCCCCGAGTACGACGTACCCGTTGTCGGCCGGCAGCAGCGCCGCCTTCGCGTCACCGGAGGTCACGGCCTGCTCGGCCGCGGCGCGGTCGGCCACCCGGGTCGTCTCGAGCGCGTCGTCCCCGTTGAACTGGTCGGCCGCCTGCACGATCCGCGCGCCGGCGTCGTTGACGACGGCGATCTTGTCCGGCGAACCGTTGCCGGAGATCAGCGCCGGGACGATCACGGCCAGCATCACCACGACCAGCATGAACAACGTCGAGCCGATGAACGTCTTGTCCCGCAGCTTCGTGCTGATCTCCCGCAGCGCCACCAGCTGCCACGGATGCCGCAAACCCTGCTTCTGGTCGTTCATCGGGTCGCCTCCCGGAAGACGTCGCTCAACGCCACGCGCTCGGGCCCGAACTCGAGCACCTGCCCGCGACTCATCGCCTGCTGCAGAACTTGTTGCTCCTGGCCCGCTTCGACCACGTCGAAGAGCCCGGACGAGCCGTCCACGTCGCGCACCTTGATCCCCCGGACGTCGCGCAGCCAGCCCGCGTCGACATCGGTGACCAGCCGGTACGTCGTACTGGAGCCGGCCGACAGCGAGGCCACCGACCCGGCCGCGACGACCTTGCCGCGGGAGAGCACGACCAGGTCGTCGCAGAGACGTTCGACCAGTTCGAGCTGGTGGCTGGAGAACAGCACCGGCACCTCCGGCGTGACCTCCTCGCGGAGCAGGTCGACCATCGCGTCGACGGCCAGCGGGTCGAGCCCGCTGAACGGCTCGTCGAGCACCAGCGCGATCGGCTCGTGCACGAGCGCGGCGGCGATCTGGACGCGCTGCTGGTTGCCCAGCGACAGCGTCTCCAGCGTGTCGCCGGACCGCTCGGTCAGGCCGAGCCGGTCGATGATCTTGTCGGTCCGCTCCCCCGCCCGCACCGGGTCGAGCCCGTGCAGCCGGCCGAAGAAGACCAGCTGGTCGCGGATCTTCATCTTCGGGTACAGCCCGCGCTCCTCCGGCATGTAGCCGAAGTCGCTGCGGATCGCGTGGGTCAGCGGTGCGCCGTCCCACAGCGCCTGCCCCGCCGAGGGTGCGAGCACCCCGAGCATGATCCGCATCGTCGTCGTCTTACCGGCTCCGTTGGCCCCGACGAAACCGGTCATCCGCCCTGGTACGACGTCGAACGTCACGTCGTCGAGTGCGAGGTGATCACCGAACCGCCGGGTCAGCCCAGCAACGCTCAGCATCCTGTTCACCGTTCCTCTGCTGCTTCGGCCCCCGGACCAGGCAACCAGCGCCCAGCCACTCCCGCCGTGGGAGTGGTACCAACGCTAGTCAGCCGGAGGCGTCCGCACGTCGGTCCTTAGTGTGACCAGCGGGGTCATCCGCAGGAGGGATCCCGGTGCCAGGCGGTCAGCTTGGCGGGGTTGAGGATCAGCCACAGGTGGGTGACGACCTCGTCGGCGACGTCCAGGCACAGCACCGCCTGGGCGCGGCCGGAGCGCCGTACGACGATCGCCGGCAGGCCGTTGACGCGCTCGACGGACAGGTCGGCGCCGGGGCGGGTGCAGTGGACGGTGATCACCCGGGCGATCTCTCCGACGCCGTGGACAGGCCGCAGCGGTACGGCGACCTGCCCGCCGCCGTCGGAGACCAGTACGGCGCCGGGCGCGAGCAGGGGTTCCACCTGTCCCGACCGCAGGGCCGCGACGAGGTGGTCGATCATCAGCCCACCCCAGCGAGCTTGGTCGGGTTCATCTGCCAGTAGATCCGGTCGATGCCCTCGGCCGAGGCCACCACGGTGACCATGGCGAACAGCCGGCCGTCGAGCCGCAGCAGGGCCGACGACGAGCCGTTGACCGTGGCAAGCTCCACATCGACACCGACCCAGAAGCGGTCGGCGAAAGCCCTGTAGTACTTGGCGACCCGCTCCGCCCCGTGCACCGGGAACTTGGAGGCCCGGACGATCCCACCGCCGTCGGAGTAGCTGGACACGTCCGCAGCGAACAGGCTCTCCAGTGCGACCAGGTCGCCCGTCCGGGCAGCGCTGACGAAGGCACTGAGCAGCCGGCGCTGCTCCCCCTCGTCAACCGGCGTACGGCGCTCGCCGGTGACCCGCTTGCGTCCACGGCTGACCAGCTGACGCACAGCCAGTTCGCTGAGCTGCACGATCTCCGCGATCTGCGGGTACGGGTAGTCGAAGGCCTCCCGCAGTACGTACGCCGCCCGCTCGTTCGGCGACAGCCGCTCCAGCAGAATCAGTACGGCGAACTCCAGCGCCTCCCCGCGCTCCGCACCGAGCAGCGGGTCGGCGCTGGTGTCCACCGGCTCCGGCAGCCACGGCCCGATGTACGTCTCGCGACGGACCCGGGCGGACGTCGCCGCGTTGATCGCCAGCCGGGTGGTCGCCGTCGCCAGGTACGCCGCGGGGTTGGCCACGGCGCTGCGGTCACAGGTTTGCCAGCGCAGCCAGACGTCCTGGACCAGGTCCTCGGCCTCGGTCGCGCTGGACAGCATCCGGTAGGCGATGCCGAACAGCCGCGGCCGCAGCTCGTTGAAGACCCGGGCCGCTTCCTCCAGGTCGTCGTTCACAGGCCTATCTTCACTCCCCAACCCGGTCCGTAGGTACGTCGCTCTGCAGCGCCCCCGCGCAGGACGCAGCGCTCGCCGGGTCGGCTCATCGCTCGGCCTGGCCCTTGACCCAGTCGGCGTAGTGGATGTGACCCAGCTGGGCCTCGCCCTCGGGGACCAGGCTGCCCTCGAGCAGTTCCGAGCCGAAGTACGTCGCGTGCTCGTCGGCGACCACCTCGCGCGCGTCACCGGCCAGCGACAGCGCCTCGCGGACGAACTCGTCCATCCGGACCTGGTCCGGACCGGCGATCTCCGTCCGGCCGTTCAGCGGCGTACCGACAGCGACCTTGGCGACCGCGTCGGCCACGTCGTCGCCGGCCATCGGCTGGTACTTCACCGGCGCGATCCGCACCTGCGACCCGGTAGTCGCCGCGTCGGCGATACCGATCGTGAACTCGAAGAACTGGGTCGCGTGCACCAGCGAGAACGGCACGCCGGAGCTGGTGATCAGGTTCTCCTGCGCGATCTTGGCCGCGAAGTACCCGTTGTCCGGCAGCCGCTCGGTGCCGACGATCGACAGCGCGACGTGGTGCCCGACGCCGGCCTTCCGCTCCGCGGCCAGCACGTTCGTGGTCGAGGTGGTGAAGAACTCCAGCACCGCGGCCGGCTCGAACGACGGCGAGTTCGACACGTCGACGACCACGTCCGCGCCGGTCAGCACCTCGTCCAGGCCCTCGCCGGTGAGCGTGTTGACCCCCGTGTTCGGCGCGGCCGCGACCGCGTCGTGCCCGTGCGCGGCGAAGCGGCGGATCAGCTTGGACCCGATCAGCCCGGTGCCGCCGATGACGACGATCTTCATGTCCGTCTCCTGTTGGTCGCGGGGGCCTGGTGCCGCCCGGTCACCAGCAAAGACAGGACAGCTGGGTCGCCTGTGACCGATCGGGGGAAGGTTTCTCGAGCGACCTCGGTCACAGACCGGGCCGCTGATTGCTCCGTACGCCGGGGTGCTGGTTGCTGTGGTTTCAGGAGGCGGCGTCGTCGCCCGGGACGACCAGGCCGCACTCGTAGGCGAACACCACCGCCTGGACGCGGTCGCGCAGGCCGAGCTTGAGCAGGACGCGGGAGACGTGGGTCTTGACCGTGGCCTCGCCGACGAACAGCTGGCCGGCGATCTCGGTGTTGGTCAGGCCGCGGGCGATCAGGCCGAGCACCTCGCGCTCGCGGTCGGTCAGGTCGGCGACCAGGTCCGGCCGGTAGACGCGCTCGCCGCCGCCGGAGAACCGCTTGATCACCCGGCGGGTGACCTCCGGGGCGAGCAGGGCGTGGCCGGAGTGGACGACCTGGATCGCCTCGACCAGGTCCTCGGGGGCGGTGTTCTTGAGCAGGAACCCGCTGGCGCCCGCGCCGAGCGACTCGAACAGGTAGTCGTCGCGGTCGAAGGTGGTCAGGATGACGACCTTGCCGGCGTCGGCGGCGACGATCCGCTGGGTGGCGGCGATGCCGTCGAGGCCGGGCATCTGGACGTCCATCAGTACGACGTCCGGGCGCAGCTCGAGCGCGAGCTCGACGGCCTTCTCCCCGTCGGAGGCCTCGCCGACGACCTCGATGTCGGCCTCGACCGACAGGATCATCCGGAAACCCGCGCGGACCAGGTCCTGGTCGTCGACGAGCAGCACCCGCATCGGCGCGGCGGTCCCGGTCTCACTCACTGAGCTGCTCCTTCACGGTCTTGCACGGAATGGTCAGTCTCCCCTGCCCCCGGGTCGAGGGAAGGGGAGACGGCCTCCGGGACGGCGCCGCCCGGGCTCGTCGCTGACGCGACCTCGGCGCCGCCGCCCGGGCCAGGCGGGCTCTCCGGGCTGACCAGCCCGGCCGGGAGCGTGCGCTCGCCGACCGCCGAACCATCCGCACCGCCCGGGCGGGCCGCTCCGGCCGTGCCCTCGTCGCCTGCCGAACCATCCGCACCGCCCGGCGCCGCCACCAGGGGAATCCTCGCCCGGACCCGGAACCCACCCACCGGGCGCGGCCCGATCTCGGACTCCCCGCCCAGGAGCGCGACCCGTTCCCGGACGCCGACGTGGCCGAGGCGGGAACCGACCGGTGCGTGCTTGGGTCGGCCGTCGTCGATCACCTCGACCTCGATCGCGTCCTTCAGGTACCGCAGCGTCACGTGGGCGGACCGCGCGGTCGAGTGCCGCCGGACGTTGGTGAGCGCCTCCTGGGCGATCCGGTAGACCGACACCGAGATCGTCTCCGGTACCTTCACCGGCTGCCCGATCTGGTGGAACCCGACCTCCAGTCCCTCCACGCTCGCCTCGACGACCAGTGCCGGCAGCCGGTCCGCGCCCGCCTGCGGCGCCTTCCCGACCGGTACGCCGAGCTCGGCGTCGTCGAGATCCGGATCGGCCGCGCGCAGCATCCCGAGCAGCTGACGCATCTCGTTGACCGCCGTCCGGCTGGAGTTCTCGATCACGCTCAGCGCGTTCTTGGCCGCGTCCGGGTCCTTGTCCATCACCCGCCGCGCCCCGCCGGCCTGGATCCCGATGCTGCTGATGTGGTGCGCGACCACGTCGTGCAGCTCGCGGGAGATCCGCAACCGCTCGTCGATCACCGCGCGCCGGGCGTTGGCCTGCTGCTGCGCGGCGAGCTCGGCGGCCTGCTGCTGCAGCTCGTGCCGCTGCCGGGCCACACCCCACGACGTACGGCCCCAGAAGTACGCGCCGAAGAAGTAGAGGACGTTGATCGCGAGCGTGATGACGACGCCCGAGACGTACGGCCCGAGCAGCGTGTCGTTGGCGCCCTTGAACTCGTCGGTGCGCAGCGCCCGGACGAACCCGAGCGCCAGCCACCCGAACATCCCCGCCAGGACGAGCGCCACCGAGACCTTCATCAGGCGCCGGTCCCGCGACCACGCGACCGCCGCGTAGATCGCCATGAACGCGGTCGCCTGGGTGACGACGTTGCTGGTGAAGGCGAACGTCGCCCGCTCCCCCATCACCACGAACAGCACCGACACGACCACCAGGACCGGGATCGGCCAGCGCCGGCGGAAGCACAGCGCCAGGGGCCCGGCCGCGCTCAGCACGTACGGCTCGATCCCGCCGATGCCCAGATCGGCCGGCATCGGCGACATGCCCCGGGCCAGCTCGGTCCCGATCACGCCCGCGAGCGCCAGCACCAGGCCCAGCAGTACGTCGTACCGCTGCTCCTTGGCGGTCGGAGCGGGCCGGACCCAGCCCTGGACGGTCGTCCCGGTCTTCGGCGGCGTGCCGGGCTCGGAACGCACCGGCTGAGGACTTGACATAAGTCACCAGCCTACGGGTGGGAAGGCCCTGACACCCCCGGCGTACTCTGGGGGGCGTGACGATCGCCCCAGAAGGACGCAAGATGCTCAGGCTCGAGGTGCGCAACGCGGAGACCCCGATCGAGCGCAAACCCGAGTGGATCAAGACGCGCGCCAAGATGGGCCCGGAGTACCAGAAGCTGCAGGCGCTGGTGAAGTCCGAGGAGCTCCACACGGTGTGTCAGGAGGCCGGCTGCCCGAACATCTTCGAGTGCTGGGAAGACCGTGAGGCCACCTTCCTGATCGGTGGGGACCAGTGCACCCGGCGCTGCGACTTCTGCCAGATCGACACCGGCAAACCGCAGGAGCTGGACCGCGACGAGCCCCGCCGCGTGGCCGAGTCCGTCGTCAAGATGGGCCTGCGGTACGCGACGGTGACCGGTGTCGCGCGCGACGACCTCGACGACGGCGGAGCTTGGCTGTACGCCGAGACGATCCGCCAGATCCACGCGCTGAACCCGGGCACCGGCGTCGAGATGCTCGCCCCCGACTTCAACGCGGTCCCGGAGCAGCTGGCCGAGGTCTTCTCGTCGCGGCCGGAGGTGTTCGCGCACAACGTCGAGACGGTGCCGCGGATCTTCCGCCGGATCCGCCCGGGCTTCCGGTACGAGCGCTCGCTCGACGTCATCACCCAGGCCCGCGACTACGGCCTGGTCACCAAGTCGAACCTGATCCTCGGCATGGGCGAGACCCGCGAGGAGGTCAGCCAGGCGCTGACCGACCTGCACGGGGCCGGCTGCGAGATCATCACCATCACCCAGTACCTGCGCCCGTCGGTGCGGCACCACCCGGTCGAGCGGTGGGTCCGGCCGGAGGAGTTCGTCGAGCTGCAGGCCGAAGGCGAGCAGATCGGGTTCGCCGGAGTTCTGTCCGGCCCGCTCGTCCGTTCGTCGTACCGGGCCGGACGCCTGTACCGTCAGGCGGTGGAGTCGCGGATGACCTCCGCCACCCGGGATGCTTAGCACGACCCCGTCGAGCGAGAGATTGACAAGGTAGAGATGGCCAAGAACGACGCGTCCGCCGAGAAGACCAGCCGGCTGAAGCAGATCCGGTCGGCGTACCAGCTGACCAAGAAGTCCGACCCGTGGATCGGGCTGCTGCTCGCCGGGATCTTTCTCGGCGTGGTCGCCGTGTTCGTCGCGCTCGGCCTCCTGGTCGGCCCGCCGCTGATCTGGATCCCGCTCGGTGTCGCGCTCGGCTTCCTGGCCGCCACGATCGTCTTCGGCCGCCGGGTCGAGAAGGCGGCGTACAGCCAGATCGAGGGCCAGGCCGGTGCGGCCGCCTCGGCGCTGCAGACGCTGCGTCGCGGCTGGAACGTGTCGCCCGCCGTCGCGGTCACCAAGAACGCCGACATCGTGCACCGCGTCGTCGGCCGGCCGGGCATCGTCCTGGTCGGCGAGGGACAGGCCAGCCGGGTCAAGAACCTGCTCACCGCCGAGCAGAAGAAGCACAGCCGGGTCGCCGGCGGCGCGCCGGTGATCACGGTGATGGCCGGCAGCGGCGAGGGCGAGATCGACATCCGCAAGCTGACCAAGCACGTGATGAAGCTCCCGCAGGCGCTGCAGCCGTCCGAGATCACCGACCTGCTGCAGCGGCTGAAGGCGCTGGACGCCGTCCGCCCGCAGGTCCCGATGCCGAAGGGGCCGGTCCCGACCAGCCTCAAGGGCGCCCGCCAGGCGATGAAGGGCCGCTGACCCGGCTCTGACGACTGCCACGTCACAAGTACCGGCCACCTGATAGGTGGCCGGTACTTGTTGATTTCGGGCCTACTCGTTCGTCAGGTCATCATCCAACCTGGTGAACAAGGAGGTTCCCGATGACCGTCGACGACGTGTTCCCGATCCTGACCAGCGCCGACCTGTCCCGGCTGCTGCCGTTCTACACCGACGTCCTCGGTGGCGAGCTGGTGTACCAGTTCCCGCCCGAGGGCCCACCGGCGTACGTGAGCGTGCAGTTCGGCAAGGCCTCGGTCGGCCTCGGCCACGACCCCGACTTCGTCCGTACGCCGGGCCGCCCGCCGATCGCCCTCTGGCTCTACACCGACGACCTCGACGGCCTCGTCGCGGCGATCCGGGAGGCCGGCGGGCCGATCACCCAGGAGCCGACCGACCAGCCGTGGGGCGAGCGGGAGGCCCGGGCCGAGGACCCGGACGGCAACCACCTGTATCTGGGGCAACGCGCTGGGTAGATCGGCGTGGCGCTGGTCTGGGCCGGAATCCCGTGGGTAACCGATGGGCGTTGACGCCGTTTGTCTTGGGTGAGGACAATCCTGTGCCTGGTGTCGCACCATCCGTGCGCCGATCGACCGTAGAGTGCGCCAGGACGGATCTAGGGGCGAGGACGGGAAATGACCGATGTGATGCCGGCGGTGCACCAGCCGGAGGCCACGACCTGGCCGAGCCTGGTGGCACCCCGTTCGAACCCGGTCCGCCGGGCCGGCGCGCTGGCGGCGATCCGGATCATCGCCAAGGACCTGCCCGCCTCGATCGCGATCGACAACCGGCGGTACGGGCTGGGCGGGCCGGCGATGCGCGTGCACCGCAGCGGCCCGTTCCTGGACCGGCTCGGCCAGGACGCGGGCTCCGGGTTCGGCGAGGCCTTCCTGGCCGGCGACTGGGACCCGGAGCCGGGCACCGACCTGGCCGACCTGCTGGTCCCGTTCGCCCAGCGGTTCAGCAACGAGGAGACCCGGCACCTGCTGCCGAAGTGGGCCCAGTCGCTGCGCTGGCTGGTGACCAAGTCCCAGCCCGGTGAGCAGGAGAACGACCGGGCCGGCGCCCGGGAGAACATCAGCCGGCACTACGACCTGAGCAACGCGATGTTCTCGGAGTTCCTCGATCCGACGCTGACCTACTCGGCGGCGTACTTCGGTACGGCGGACCCGCTGGCCGATCTCGGCACCGCGTCGTACGACGAACTGACGCCCGCCCAGCTGCACAAGCTCGACGCGATCCTCGACGCGGCCGGGGTCCGGTCGGGCTCCCGGGTGCTCGACATCGGCTGCGGCTGGGCCAGTCTGGCGATCCGCGCGGCCCAGCGCGGCGCCTGGGTCACCGCGATCACCATCGCCTCCCAGCAGGCCCTGCTCGCCCAGCGCCGGATCGCCGACGCCGGTGTGAGCGACCGGGTCCAGGTCGCGCTGCGGGACTACCGCGACCAGATCGGCGAGTTCGACGCCGTCCTGAGCGTGGAGATGATCGAGGCGGTCGGCGAGAAGTACTGGCCGGTCTACTTCGACGCGATCGAACGGCGGCTCGCGCCGGACGGCGTCGCCGTCGTCCAGGCGATCGTGATGCCGCACGAGCGGATGCTGGCCACCCGCAACACCTTCACCTGGGTGCAGAAGTACATCTTCCCGGGCGGGCTGATCCCGTCGGTGAAGGTGATCAAGGAGGTCACCAACCAGCACACCGGGCTGCACGCGCAGGTGCTGCGCTCACTCGGCCCGGACTACGCGCGGACCCTGCGGATCTGGCGCAACCGCTTCGTCGACCAGTGGCCGAGCATCTCCGCCCTCGGCTTCGACGACACGTTCGGGCGGATGTGGGAGTTCTACCTGGCCTACTCCGAGGCGGGCTTCCGCTCGGGGTACCTGGACGACGTGCAACTGCTGCTGACCCGCCGTTAGACGTTGTGCAGGTCGACGATCGCGCGACCGTTGCCGACGTACTCGACCCGGAGGGTGAGGCCCGGCCCGTCCTGCGAGCGCGGGACCGGCTGGGAACCGCCGAACGTACCGCTCATGCCGCCGCCACCGAAGGTGACCGGCGCGCCCGGGCCGAGCTGACCGCTGCCGCCGCCGAACTGGCCGCTCAGCTCGAAGTGCGCGAACTTGTCGATCTTGGTGATCACCAGCTTGCCGCCGCGGAACTTGATCGTCGTCCGGCCGGACACCTGGACCTGGCAGTCGGCGTCGCGGCAGGCGGCCAGGTTGGTGCCGTCCTTCGCCTTCGGCGGCGCCACGGGCTTGGGTTTCGGCTTCGGCGTGGGAGTCGGCGTCGGGCTCGGGGTGTCGCTCGGCGTCGGTGACGAGGCCGACGTACTCGGCGCTGTCGCGCTCGGGCCTGATGCACTCGGCGCACCGGAGTCGTCTCCGGAGCCGCAGGCGGTCAGGAGCAGAGCAACAGCCAGCGTGGCGGTGATCACCTTCATGGTTGCCATCCTGCCGTAACCTGGCGCGGCCTCGACCGGGCTGGCAGCTTGCGGTCAGCGCCGTACGACGATCGTGCCCGCGGCGCGGTCGTGCAGGCCGCGGCGGTCGCGGTCGTACACGACGGCGGGCAGCACCAGGCAGATCAGGAACGCGCGGATCACCCCGGCGAGCAGGCCGGGCTGCGCCGTGTACCCCGGGCCGCTCACGCCGGCCCGGACCACCCGCAGACCGCAGATCCGGTGGCCGAGCGTGAAGCCCGCGAGCCCGGCCAGCACGGCCGACATCGCGAAGAACGTGACCAGTTGGGCGGTGTTGTAATCGTTGCCACCGGCCCATATCGGCTTGCCGGTGATCGCCGAGGCGATCAGCCCGGCGAGCAGCCAGTCGATCAGCAGCGCGAGCAGCCGGCGGCCCCAGCCGGTGACCGAGCCCGGGCCGTCCTCGGGCAGGCCGAGACGGTTGCCCGGATAACGGAACTCTTCGGCGGGTCCTGTCCCCGGCTGTGCGGATGATGCCATAGTGGCTAGCCTACGGAGGGGCGCGGCAGATCTCACCTGCCTCCCCCACCTCGCCAGTGGGTCAGCGCGGACACGCTGGGCTTAACATCCGCGAAACATCTGCGTCACGGCCGAGTAATTGGCAGGGCCTACGTTCAGGTGAATCTCTGAGCCACCCCGAGGAGTATGTATGTTTTCCAGCGCTGAGGAGCTGCTCGCCTACGTCAAGGACGAGGGCGTCGCATTCATCGACGTCCGGTTCTGCGACCTGCCGGGCATCATGCAGCACTTCACCGTCCCGGTGTCGTCGTTCGGTCCCGAGGTCTTCGAGGACGGCCTGCAGTTCGACGGTTCGTCGATCCGCGGCTTCCAGCAGATCCACGAGTCGGACATGTCGCTGCTGCCCGACCCGACGACCGCGTACCTGGACCCGTTCCGCAAGGACAAGACGCTGGTCATCAACTTCTTCGTGCACGACCCGCTGACCGGTGAGGCGTACTCGCGCGACCCGCGCAACATCGCCCGCAAGGCGCAGGAGTACCTGAAGTCGACCGGGATCGCCGACACCGCGTTCTTCGCGCCCGAGGCGGAGTTCTACGTCTTCGACGACGTCCGCTTCGAGACCAAGGCGAACGAGGGCTACTACCACATCGACTCCGTGGCCGGCGCCTGGAACACCGGCCGGGTCGAGGAGGGCGGTAACCGCGGGTACAAGGTCCGCTACAAGGGTGGGTACTTCCCCGCGCCGCCGGTCGACCACTTCGCCGACCTGCGCAACGACATCACCAAGCACCTCGAGGACTCCGGGCTGATCGTCGAGCGCGCCCACCACGAGGTCGGCACCGCGGGCCAGGCGGAGATCAACTACCGCTTCAGCGAGCTGCTGAACGCCGCCGACGACGTGATGAAGTTCAAGTACATCGTCAAGAACACCGCGTGGGACGCCGGCAAGACCGCGACCTTCATGCCGAAGCCGATCTTCGGCGACAACGGCTCGGGCATGCACTGCCACCAGTCGCTGTGGGCCAACGGCGACCCGCTGTTCTACGACGAGTCCGGGTACGGCGGCCTGTCCGACACCGCCCGCTGGTACATCGGCGGCCTGCTCAAGCACGCCCCGTCGCTGCTGGCCTTCACCAACCCGACGGTGAACTCCTACCACCGCCTGGTCCCCGGCTTCGAGGCCCCGGTCAACCTGGTCTACTCCCAGCGCAACCGCTCGGCCTGCATCCGGATCCCGATCACCGGCTCGAACCCGAAGGCCAAGCGCATCGAGTTCCGCTGCCCCGACCCGTCGGCCAACCCGTACCTGGCCTTCGCGGCCCAGCTGCTGGCCGGCATCGACGGCATCCGCAACAAGATCGAGCCGGCCGACCCGATCGACAAGGACCTCTACGAGCTCCCGCCCGAGGAGCACGCGTCGGTCAACCAGGTCCCCACCTCCCTGCCGGCCGTGATCGACGCCCTCGAGGCCGACCACGAGTTCCTGCTCGAGGGTGACGTCTTCACCGCCGACCTGATCGAGACCTGGATCGACTTCAAGCGCGAGAACGAGATCGCCCCGATCCAGCTCCGCCCCCACCCCCACGAGTTCGAGCTGTACTACGACGTGTGATCCGTAGCCGTCACCACCTCGGGCCCACCCGCTTCGCGCGGGTGGGCCCGAGGTTTTTCGCAGAGTTTCCTGTACGGCGTACCGACGCCACCGCGCGGCGGGTGGCCGGTTCACAGAGATCTCCCAGGAACTCTCAGCAGTCGGTCAGGGGCGCGGGTCAGGCTGCGGGGATGACGACGATCGAAGTACGTGGGTTGACCAAGACGTACGGGCCGGACCTGGTGGTGGACGACCTGTCGTTCACCGTCGAGCCCGGGCACGTGACCGGGTTCCTCGGGCCGAACGGTGCCGGGAAGTCCACGACGATGCGGATGATCCTGGGGCTGGCCGCGCCGACGAAGGGGTCGGTCCGGGTCGGTGGCCGCGAGTACGCGCGGTTACCGGTGCCGCTGACCGAGGTGGGCGCGTTGCTCGACGCCGCGGCGCTGCACCCGGCGCGCCGGGCCGACGACCACCTGCTCGCGATCGCGCAGAGCAACGGCATCGGGCGCCGCCGGGTGGCCGAGGTCCTGACCATGGTCGGGCTGGACAAGATCGGTCGCCGCCGGGCCGGCGGCTTCTCGCTCGGCATGCGGCAGCGGCTCGGCATCGCGGCGGCGTTGCTCGGCGACCCGCGGATCCTGATCTTCGACGAGCCGGTCAACGGGCTCGACCCGGAGGGCATCCGGTGGATCCGCGACTTCATGCGCAAGCTGGCGGCCGACGGCCGCTCGGTGCTGTGCTCGAGCCACCTGATGAGCGAGATGGCCGTCACCGCCGACCACCTGGTGGTGATCGGCCGCGGCCGGCTGATCGCGGACACCAGCATGAGCGAGTTCACCCGCTCGCACGGCGACGGCACCGTGCTGGTCCGGGCCCAGGTCGCCGACGAGCTCGCCCGGCACCTGACCGCCGCAGGCGGCGTCGTACGGGGTGGGCCGGAGCGTTCGCTGATCGTCACCGGGCTCGACTCCACCGAGATCGGGCGGCTCGCCGCGGTGCACGGCGTCGCGTTGTCCGAGTTGACTCCGCGGACGCCGTCGCTCGAGGACGTGTTCATGGAACTGACCCAGGACAGCGTCGAGTACGCCGGAGCCGCCGTATGAGCGCCGTCGCGGCCGTCCGGTCCCAGCTGCGGTTCGTCGACCTGCTGCGCTCGGAGTGGACGAAGCTGCGCAGCCTGCCCTCGGTCTGGTGGACGCTGCTGGCGATGGTGGTGTTCAGCACGGCCATCACCCTGCTCGTCTGCGGTGGCGACCAGGGCAGGTACAGCGCATTGAGTCCCGGCGACCAGCTGGCCTGGGATCCGACCGCTCTGTCGCTCAACAGCTTCTTCATGGCTCAGCTGTGCATCAGCGTGCTCGGCATCCTGGTCGTCACCTCGGAGTACGCGACCGGCACCATCCGTACGTCGCTGTCGGCGATGCCGCGTCGCGGATGGTTGCTGGCGGCAAAGACCTTGGTGTTCGCGGCCGTCGCTCTGCTGGCCGGTCAGCTGACGTCGTTCGTCGCCTTCCTCGCCGGTCAGGCGATGCTCGACCGTCACCACGGCTCTCCCACCGCGGCGCTGACCGATCCGGAAGTCCTCACGGCCGTCTCCGGTACCGGTCTGTATCTGGCCGCCGTCGGCCTGCTCGCGGTCGCGGTCGGAACTCTGACCCGGGCCACCGCGGGCGGTCTGGCCGTCCAGGTCGGGATCACGCTGCTCGTGCCGGCCTTCGGTGGCGCGCTTCCGTCCTGGGCGCAGCAGGCCTTCGCGTACTGGCCGTCGCTCGGCGGGCCGGAGATCCGGAGGCTGCTGCCGACTCCGGAGTACCCCGACGCGTGGACGAACCTGGCCGGGATGACCGCCGGGATCGCGGTGGTGCTGGTGGTGGCTTCGGTCGTCTTCCGGCGCCGCGAGGTCTGATGATCTTCGGTGCGGACGCCCGGATCCCCGGCAGCGTCTCCGTAGTCTGGCGACCATGGACGACGGGGAAGCGGCAGTGATCCGGCCGGGCGGCGCCGAGCGTCTGCTGGTGGTGGACGACGAGGCGACAGTCCGCGAACTGCTGTCGGCGACGCTGCGGTTCGCGGGGTTCTCGGTCGCTTCGGCGTCCACCGGCGCCGAGGCGGTCGCCGCCGCCACCCGCGAACCACCGGACCTCGTACTGCTCGATGTGATGCTGCCCGACCTGGACGGCTTCGAGGTCGTCCGGCAGCTGCGGGACCGGCCGGGTCACCCGGTGCCGGTACTTTTCCTGACAGCCCGCGACCGGCAGGCCGACAAGGTGACCGGGCTGTCCCTCGGAGCCGACGACTACGTGACCAAGCCGTTCGACCTCGAGGAGCTGATCGCCCGGATCCGGGCGATTCTGCGGCGTACGTACGGCGTACCGGCCGCACGGCTGACCGTCGGCGACCTCGAGCTCGACGTCGAGGGCCATCAGGTCACGCGGGCGGGCCGCGCGATCCGCCTGTCGGCGACGGAGTTCCGCCTGCTGCACTACCTGATGCAGAACGCCGGTCACGTCGTCTCCAAGGCGCAGATCCTCGACCGGGTCTGGGCCTACGACTTCGGCGGTGACGCCAGCATCGTCGACACCTACATCTCGTACCTGCGCCGCAAGGCCGACACCGGCGAGCCGAAACTCATCCAGACGGTGCACGGCATCGGCTACGTGATGCGCGAGCCGCGACGGTGAGGCGGCTGTCGCTGCGGTCCCGGTTGCTCCTGATCACCCTGCTCCTGCTCGTGGTCGGCCTCGCCACGGGCAGCACGATTGTCAACGCACGGCTGCAGGACCATCTCCGGACCAGGCTGGATTCCGAACTCCGCTCGGTCGGGCAACTGCTGCAGACGTCCGGTGCCCCGACCGACCCGGAGCGCGCGGACGCCAACGCCCGACAGCTGGCACTGGGACTGGATCTGTTCGGCAGCCCGTACTTCGTGTTCCTCGACCCGGCCGGCGCGGTCGTCGGCGAGGTCAGCTCACCGCGGATCGGTTCGGAGCAGCTCCCGCGGGTGGAGGACCTCCGCAAGGTTCCGCCGGATGGACCCGCCGTCGTCGTCACCTCGTCCGACGGAAACGCCCGGTGGCGTGCGATCGCGCTGCCCCGGCCGTCCGGCTCAGTGGTGGTGGCGGGCTCGTTCGCCGAGGCGGACTCCACCGTCGCCCGCGTCCGGCGCAGCAGCGTGATCGCGGGATCCCTCACCCTGGCCGCGCTGGCCGTCGCCGGCTGGTTCGCGGTGAACGGCGGTCTGCGGCCACTGCGCCGGATCGAGCAGACCGCCGCCGCCATCGCGGGCGGCGACCTGTCGCGCCGGGTGCCCGATCTGGCCGCGCCCGGCACCGAGATCGGCCGGCTGGCCGGCTCGCTGAACACCATGCTGGGTCAGCTGGAGCAGGCGTTCGCCGATCGGTCGGCCTCCGAAGCCCGGATGCGCACGTTCGTCTCCGACGTCAGCCACGAGCTGCGCACCCCGCTGTTCGGCATCAAGGGCTTCACCGAGCTGTACCGGATGGGCGCACTGCCCGAACCCGCCGACGTCGACGCGACGATGCGCCGGATCGAGCAGGAGGCCGGGCGGCTGGCCGGGCTGACCGAGGACCTGCTGCTGCTCGCGCAGCTCGACGAGGCGCCGGACTCCTTGCTCGAGCCGGGCCCGATGGACCTGCGGACACTGGCCAACGACGCCCGGCACGATCTGCAGGCGCTGGATCCGTCGCGGCCGGTCGAGCTGACCGGGCCCGGTGGTGGCCCACCCGGCCCGGCGCCGGTGTGGGGCGACGAGGCCCGGCTGCGTCAGGTCGTCACCAACCTGGTCGGCAACGCGGTCGCTCACACCCCGGCCGGTACGCCGGTCCGCATCGGCGTCGGTAGTGCGGACGGTCGCGCCGTCCTGGAGATCTCCGACCAGGGTCCGGGAATGAGTGCGGACCAGGCGAGCCGCGTGTTCGACCGCTTCTACCGGGTGGACCGCTCCCGCAGCCGGTCCGGCGGTGCCAACGCCGGCCTCGGCCTGGCGATCGCGCGGTCCTTGGCCCAGGCCCACGGCGGCGAGGTCGAACTGCTCACCGCCGTGGGCGAAGGCGCCTGCTTCCGGATCACGCTCCCGCTGGCTACCTGAGCTACCCGGCGTACGTCGCGCTGAGGTGGTACAGCCGCCCGCCCCAGCCCTCCTCGGGGAACGAGTCCGAGATGCGCACGTAGGCGGCCTTGTCCGGGCCAAGATGCGGCGTCAGGTCAATCGTGTGCGCAGCCTTGTTCGAGCTGTCGTGGATGTGCCGGGTCTCCCGCGCCACCGTGGTCCACTGCCGGCCGTCGCCGCTCGCCTCGACGACGTATTCGTTGTCGAGCGTCAGCGTCGTGGAGGCCGACGTGGTGCCGGACGGGAACGGGAAGCGGTAGACGAAGTACGCGTTGCCGTCGGCGAAGCGGTTCTGGACGCCGTTGCTCTGCGAGCCGCCGGCGTCGTGCAGCCAGGGCAGCTCGGCCGCGGTGCCGGTGTCGAAGTCCACTGAGCGCGCCACCAGGATCTCCGCCTGGGTGGTGAACGCGAGGAGCGGACCGGACGTCGCCTTCACGGTCACCGGATAGCGGCCGTCCGCCGTACCGGCGGGAATCGTCACCTCGAGCGCGACCTCGGCCTGTGCCGGTACGGCGTTGCCCTTCGGGCGCAGGGTCACGGACGCCCGGCGCGGCGTGACCGTCCACCCCGCGGGAGCCGACGCCCGGACGTCGGCGGTGATTCGCTGACCCGCAGGCGCCGTGGCCTGGAGCCGAGCCGTCAGCTTGACCTTCGTCGCACTTGCACTGGACGCCATCACCACGGGCTGCGCCGGAGTCATGGTCGCGGACAGGGACCGCACCGGCGGTCGCGCCGGTACGTCGGCGATCAGCGCGCTGAGCGCACTGGCCTGGGTCCGCCAGTCGACGACGTTCGGTTCGCCACCGGACCACCGCAGCCCGAGCCGTCCGGCCGCGTCGCGGTTGTCCCAGACGCTTGCGGCCTGCCGGGCCTGGAAAGCGAGGTAGCGCCGGTCGTGCGTGGTGTCCGTCAGGTCCATCCAGTAGCGCTGGAAGATTCCCTTGAACTGCTTCTGGTTGTCGTCGCAGGACTTGCCGGGCGCCTCGCAGGACTCGGTGAGAATCCCGTTCGGGGCCAGCCCGCCGGCGCGCACCGCGGCGTCGGCCAACCGCCGTACGGTGGTCAGCAGCCGGGGATCGCGGGTCGCGCGCCACAGCTCGAGGCCGGAGCCGATCGCCAGGCCCTGGTTGTAGGTCCAGACCGTCTCGTTGTTGCTCTTGCAGGTGCTGGTGGTCAAGCCGTCGTTCACCAGGCCGTCGGCGTTGATCAGGCCACTGCCGGTGAGCCACTTCCAGCCCTGCTGCGCGCGGCCGAGCCAGTGCCGGTCGGCCGGGATCCGGTTGTGCAGCTCGGCGGTGAGCCGGATCCAGAGGCCGTTGGTGACGGCGTTCTTGTAGGTCCGCTCGGCGTCCCACCAGACACCACCGCCGCAGGTGTCGTCCCAGTAGTCCTCGACGTACTTCGCGATCGTGACCGCCATGTCGAGGTACTTGCGGTTCTTGGTCAGGTCGTAGGCCTGAATCCAGGTCAGCGCCCACCACTCGGAGTCGTCGATGGCACGGCTGGTGAAGTTGCCGAGCAGCGGATCACCCGACAGGTAGCCGGCCGGGAAGACGCCCTTGTCCTTCTCGAACGTGTTGTCCAGGTGCCACAGGTAGCGGCGGTCGCCGGTGCGCTGCATGTAGTCACCGACGGTCTGCAGGGCGACGGCCGAGTTCCACCAGCTGGACGGGAACCACGCCTTGACCGGCTCGTACGAGCTCATCAGGACGTCGGCCGCGACCCGGGCCCGCGCGGTCGCGGTCGGGCCGTCGGCACCTCCCCCGGGATCGGCTCCGGCCGGCAGGACGGGCACCAGCCCGACGGCCAGCGTTGCCGCGCCGGCGGTCAGCGCGCGCAGGACACGTGAACGACTCAGGATCATGGGCGGATCTCCTCGAGGTTCCAGGCGGCTCGGCCGACCAGAATTGGAAACGTTTCCTTCGGCGTGCGTCAGTATCGTCACCACCGCGGACAACGATGTCAATGGCGAAGCAAAGGCACGCGGCGAGGGTGCTCGCGCCGGCCGGCGACGAGGGGCTCGACATGGCCGCGGCCGGTCCGCCGGTGGACGCGGCCAGTGCGCATCGCCCGGTGGTGTACGCGACCGGTACTGCGGGCGACGTGTTCCTCTGCCACCCCTTCCTCGTCCACGCCGCCTCGTGGCCGCATCGGGGCACGACACCGCGGATCATCACCCAGCCGGGGATCGCGCTGCTGGAACCGTTCGCGCTGGCGGACCGCAGTACGGCGTACCCGGTGGAAGCGGCGATCCTGGACGCGTTCGCCGGCCAGAAGGCGAGCTGAGCCTGAATCCGTGGATCTTGTGTGGTCCACTGGCGTGTTCCGCGACGACTGGTCCCGATTGTGACCACTGGCCCGATGTACCGCGGCAGTCGTGGGGAACGGGAGCAGTCGGCCGAGCCCCCGGGTGCGCCGGGTGCGCCGATTGCGCCGATTGCGCCGATTGCGCCGATTGCGCCGGCGGGAGCGTGCTCTGTCCGTGAGACGACCTAAGTCGAGTAATTGAGCTGTAATAAGCTTCTTCGCGTCGCGACAGCCGCTTCCGTCGGCGGTTGTCCTGGGTCGAAAGGTCGGCGCATGAGCCTCGAGTTCCTCTGGTACATCCCCAACCAGGTGCAGCCCGGACACCGGGGTGACGACACCACCGAAGGGCACAACAGTCTGGAGCGGTTGACCGGCCTCGCGCGGTTGACCGAGGAGCACGGGTGGGGCGGTGCGCTGCTCGGGACCGGCTGGGGGCGGCCGGACACGCTGACCGTCGCGACGGCGCTCGCCGCGCGGACCACGACGTTCCAGCCGCTGGCCGCGATCCGGCCGGGCTACTGGCACCCCGCGCACTTCGCGTCGGCCGCGAGCACGCTCGACGGACTGAGCGACGGGCGGCTGCTGATCAACATCGTGTCCGGGCAGGACAACCTCGCGGCGTACGGCGACAGCGAGGGCGACCAGGCGCAGCGGTACACGCGGACCAAGGAGTTCCTCCAGCTCGTACGACGGTTGTGGACCGAGGAGGACGTCACCTTCACCGGCGAGCACTTCCAGGTCACCAACTCGACCGTCGCCACCCGGCCGGTCGCCAGAGAAGGCCGGCCGCACCCTCGCCTGTACTTCGGCGGCGCCTCTCCCGCCGCCGAACGCGTCTCGGCCACCGACGCCGACGTCCAGCTCTTCTGGGGCGAGCCGCTCGACGGCATCGCCGAACGCATCGACCGCCTCGACGGCCTGCAGCAGGAGCTCGGTCGTGAGCACAAGCCGCTGGAGTACGGCCTCCGCATCACCACACTGATCCGCGACACCACCGAAGAGGCCTGGGCCGACGCCGAGGCCAAGGTCGAGAAGATGGCACAGGACACCAACTTCCGCGACACCCACGGCCCCAACGCCCGGCGGTTCAAGGCCGTCGGCCAGCAACGCCTCCTCGAGCTCGCCGAGCGCGGCGACGTGCTCGACGACAACCTCTACACCGCCCCCGGCAAGTACGGCGGCGGAGGCGCCGGCACCACCTGGCTCGTCGGCTCCGCCGAGGACGTCGCCAAGTCGCTGCGCAAGTACCAGGACCTCGGCCTCAGCCACTTCATCCTGTCGGACACGCCGTACCGCGAGGAGATCATCCGCGTCGGCGACCAACTCCTCCCGCTCCTCAGCCAGTAACCCCAAGTTTTCGCCTGGTCCCTCGACGCGGCCACCGGGAGTGAGTAGGTTCCTCGGACGGTGAGGTTTACCTGGGGGCTGGGTGGGGACTACACCCAGTACGAGCTTTGCCACTGTCGGTGAAGACGTGAGGCGTGTGAGGTGTTGTTTTGGCCCGACCGATGACGGCTGACCAGACGGTGGCGGCGTTGCGGAAGTGGGGGGTCAAGTTCCGGGAGTACCCGGGATGGCGGACGCGAGGCCGGCCCGGCGCGTTCGGGGACGTGCGCGGGGTGATGGTGCACCACACCGGCAGCAACTCCCAGAGCGACGACTACCTGAACTTCCTGTTCGTGCGCGGCCGGGCCGAGGAGGGCATCCCCGGGCCGTTGTGCAACGTGTCGACCGACATGGACGGCGACCTGCACGTCGGCGCGGTCGGCCGGGCCAACCACGCCGGCCGCGGGTCGCAGACCACGCTGAGCCGGGTGACCGCGCAGAACTACGCCGGCTACGCGTCCGAGCTGAGACCGGGCGCCGACAACGTCGACGGCAACGCGCACTACTACGGCAACGAGGTCCGGTACGACGGCGCGCGGGCGATGACCGCGGCGGCGTACCGCACGGCGTTGCTGCACGCCGCCGCGGTCTGCGACTTCCACGGCTGGAACGCGCTCGCGGTGATCGGTCACCGCGAGCACACCCGCCGCAAGACCGACCCGGGCCGTAACCCGATGAACAAGTTCCGTACCGACCTGGCCGCCGTACTGCGGGCCGGACCCGATGGAGACGACATGGCAAACGCCGACGAGGTACTCGCCGAGCTGCGCAAGTTCCAGACCGCGGAGGCCCAGCGGTACGCCGATCTGGCCAACCGCGTGCAAGCCCTGACCGACCAGGAGGAGGGCCGGTACGCCGACCTGCAGCGCCGCGTCCAGGGCCTGGTCAACCAGGAGGCCGGCCGCTACGAGGACTACGTCCGCCGGTTCAACGCGATCCTCGCCGCCCTGCCGAACGGCGCGAGCCAGCAGACCGCACCGGAAGCGGTTCCGGAATCCGACGACCCTTCTTCTACCTCTTGAATTAAGTAAAGAAGTTCGTTTTCCTTTGAGGTCATTCCCTTTCAGAGGAGAACACCCATGCCTGGAGTCGCCCCGCTCCGTCGACCGCCGCGTGCCCGCGCGGCGGTCGCGGCGTCTCTGGTGGCCGCCGTCGTCGCCACCGCTCTGTCCGTGGTGACCTCACCGGCCGCCATCGCCGCCATCTCCCCCACCGGCTGGAACACCGTCGCCGCCAAGCACAGCGGCAAGTGCGTCGACGCCCGCGCGGCCGGTACGGCGAACGGCACCGCCGTCCAGCAGTACGCCTGCAACTCCAGCACCGCCCAGCAGTGGCAGTTCCAGCCGACCTCCGACGGCTACGTGCGGATCAACGCGCGCAACGCCCCGGCCCAGGTGCTGGACGTCAGCAACGTCTCCGCCGCCGACGGCGCGCTGATCCACTTGTGGGCCTTCGGCAACGGCAACAACCAGCAGTTCCGCCCGGTCGAGGAGGCCGACGGCGCGTACCACCTCGTCAACCGCAACAGCGGCAAGTGCCTCGACGTCCCGTCCGCCGCGACCGCGGACAGCGTCCAGCTGCAGCAGTACACCTGCAACGGCAGCGCCGCCCAATCGTTCAGGATCAGCCCTGTGGACGGCACGCCCCCGACCAACCCGCCCGGTACGCCGGACCTCGGCCCGAACGTCTCGGTCTTCGACCCGTCGATGCCTGCCAGCCAGATCCAGGGCCGCCTGGACCAGGTGTTCGACCAGCAGGAGGAGAACCAGTACGGCGAACAGCGCTACGCCCTCCTCTTCAAGCCCGGCAACTACAACGTCAGCGCGAACGTCGGCTTCTTCACCCAGGTCGCGGGCCTCGGCCTGACGCCGGGCAGCGTGAACATCAACGGCGCCGTGCACGTCGAGGCCGACTGGTTCCCACCGCAGAACGCGACCCACAACTTCTGGCGCGGCGCCGAGGGCCTGACGGTCACCCCGCCCGGCGGGCTCGACCGGTGGGCGGTCAGCCAGGCGTCGGCGTACCGGCGGATGCATCTGAAGGGCAACCTCGCGCTGGACGACGGCGGCTGGGCCAGCGGCGGCTTCATGGCCGACATGCTCGTCGACGGCCAGGTCCGGTCGGGCAGCCAGCAGCAGTGGCTGTCGCGCAACACCAACTGGGGCAGCTGGACCGGCCAGAACTGGAACATGGTCTTCGTCGGCGCGCAGAACGCGCCGGCCGGCAACTTCCCGAACCCGCCGTACACGAAGGTCGCGCAGACGCCGGTGGTCCGGGAGAAGCCGTACCTCTACATCGACAACGCCGGTGCGTACCAGGTGTTCGTCCCGGCGATCCGGACGAACTCGGCCGGCCCGAGCTGGACCAGCGGCAACCCCGCGGGCCAGTCGCTGCCGATCAGCCAGTTCTACATCGCCAAACCGGGCGTCTCGGCCGCGACACTGAACGCGGAACTTGCCGCGGGCAAGAATCTCCTGTTCACCCCGGGCATCTTCCGGCTCAGCGAGCCGCTGCGGATCACCCGGCCGGACACCGTCGCACTGGGCCTCGGCCTGGCCACGGTGATGCCGACCAACGGCAACAGCGCGATCACCGTCGCGGACGTGGACGGCGTCAAGATCGCCGGCCTGCTGATCGACGCGGCGCCGACGAACTCGGCGCTGCTGATGGAGGTCGGCCAGACCGGTGCCTCGGCCGACCACAGCGCGAACCCGACGTCGCTGCACGACGTGTACTTCCGGATTGGCGGTTCAGCGGTCGGCCGGGCGACCGAGACGCTGCGGATCAACAGCGACCACGTGATCCTCGACCACGCGTGGCTGTGGCGCGGTGACCACTCGATCGGCGTCGGCTGGGGCACCAACACCGCCGACACCGGCCTGGTCGTCAACGGCGACAACGTCACGGCGTACGGGCTGTTCGTCGAGCACTACCAGAAGTACCAGACGATCTGGAACGGCAACGGCGGCCGGACGTACTTCTACCAGAACGAGATGCCGTACGACCCGCCGAACCAGGGCGCCTGGATGAACGGGTCCACCCGCGGGTACGCCGCGTACAAGGTGGCCGACTCGGTCACCACGCACGAGGCGTGGGGGCTCGGCAGCTACTGCGTCTTCACCAGCGACGCCAGCATCGTCGCCGAACGCGCCTTCGAGGTGCCGAACAAGGCCGGCGTGAAGTTCCACAACATGGTCACGGTCTCGCTCGGCGGCCGCGGCACGATCAACCACGTCATCAACAACACCGGCGGTCCGTCCAACTCGAGCACCAACGTCGCCCAGTGGGTCAACTACCCCTAGCGGATCGGCCCGGCAGCAGCCCGCTCAGGCGGGCTGCTGCTGGGTCGCGCAGTGGATCGTCCCGCCGGCGTTCGCGAGCCCGTCCGTGGTGATCTGTACGACGATCCGATCCGGGTACAGCTCCGAGAGCAGGTCGTACGCCGCCTGGTCGGCGTCGAGATCCCCGAACTGCCCGAGCACCACGCACCCGTTGGCCTCGTAGTACCCGACATACCCGGTCGCGGCCGTCTCGGCGAACTCGTCGGCACCGCGCTCGGTGATCGGCAGCGCGCGGTTGCGCGCCTGGTACGCCGCGAAGACCTGCTCCGGGTCGGGCGGCTGCACCGCGTGCAGCGTCAGGCGATCCGCACCACCGAGCAGCAAGGCGCGCTCGTTCGCCGGCAGCGTGTTGATCCGGTCCACTCCCGCGCGCAGCGCGCGCTGGTCGGGCTCGTCCTCCGGATCGTCCGACGCGGCGTACAGGAGATTGCCAGGGGCAACGAATCGGGCAAGGAAGTCCACGTGCCAGTCGGTCAGCTCGATCCCCGGCCGCCCCGGCATCCACAGCATCCGCTCGACCCCGAACACCCGCCGCAGCTCCGCCTCGACCTGCGCCTTCGTGCGACCCGGGTTCCGGTTCGGGTTGAGAATGCAGCTCTCGGTCGCGACCCCCAGACCGGCGCCGTTGACCTCCAGCCCGCCGCCTTCCATCGTCAACCAGGTCCGCACGACCTGCACGTCACCCTGGACAGCGATCCCCGCCGCGACGCCACGGTCCCGCGTGACCGGTTGATCCCGGATCCCGTTCCGCGTCTTGACCGGGTCCTTGCGCCAGCCCGGCAGCCCGGTGCGCGGCGGCCACTGCCCCCAGCCGTTGAAGTTCAGGTCGACGCCGTGCAGTCGTCCACCCGCGTCGCGGACGAAGACCGGCGCGGTGTCGCGCGCCCACAGGTCGTTCAGCGGCATCCGGACGAACTCCACGCTCCCGATCGCAGGCAGCTTCTCACCACCCGCGTAGATCCGGCCGGACCGATCGAGCTCGTCGCCCACCTGATCCTTCACCGAGCGTCCAGCGGTGCATTCCGCCAGGAACCGTCGCGCCTCGGCCTCGTCGGCCGCGGAGTTCACCAGCAGCACGACCGGCTCGAACCGCGCGATCGTCGCCGCGAGCCGGACCAGGTCCTGCCGCGCGACGATCCGGCTGTTGCGCAGATCCCGCCCGTACGGCGAAACGGAGTCCTCACCCCACACGCCCGGCGTCGCGCCGTACGCCATCCAGGTCACCTCGTGCGGCCCACCCTCGGCCGGCATCCGGAACCCCGTCGCCCCAGGCCCGCCCGACGGCGTCCCGCCGGGGGTCCCGCTCGCGGGCGTCCCGCTCGTCGGCCGCGCGTCCCCGTTCGGCTCCTCGCGGCACCCACCCACGACCATCCCCAGTCCCGCCACTCCCGTGGCACGCAGCAGCTCCCGCCGGCCCAGCATCGTTCACTCCCCGTTCGATCGTCGCGCCGATGATCGCACGAGAGCTGTTCACACCGAGTAGTAGAAAAGTTACAGAAACCGCGACACCATGGTGAACGAACTCCCGCCCCGTTCACGAAGGTGAGACCTCATGAGCCCGATCAGTCGTCGAACACTCATGCTCGGCGGACTCGCGGCGGCCGGTGCCGCGGCCGTCCCCGCCTACTCCTCCAGCGTCCTCAACGCCACCGCCGCCGTCCCGTACCCGTTCCAGCTCGGCGTCGCCTCCGGCGAACCCGACGCGAGCAGCGTCGTCCTCTGGACCCGGCTCGCGCCCGCTCCGCTCAACGCCGACGGCCAGGGCGGTATGGCCAACGCCAACGTCGCCGTCGACTGGCAGGTCTCCACCGACGACCGGTTCAGCACCCTGGTCGCGTCCGGCTCGGTGACCGCGACGTACGCCGCCGCCCACTCCGTGCACGTCGTCGCCGCCGGGCTCAACCCCGACGCCGACTACTTCTACCGCTTCCGCGCCCAGGGCCACCTCTCCCCCGTCGGCCGGACCCGGACCGCCCCCGCGCCGGGCACGAACGGCCGCGATCTGGTGATGGCGTTCACCTCCTGCTCGCACTACGAGGAGGGTTACTTCACCGTCTACCGCCGGATGGCCGAGGACAACCCGGGCGTCATCCTGCACCTCGGCGACTACATCTACGAGTACGGCGCGACGACCGGCCGGCCGCGGCTGCACGCCGGTGCGTCGGAGATCGTGTCGCTGGCCGACTACCGCCGCCGGTACGCGCAGTACAAGTCCGACCCGGACCTGCAGGCGGCGCACGCGGCCGCGCCGTGGATCGTCGTCCCGGACGACCACGAGGTCGAGAACAACCGGGCCGGCAACATCCGCGCCGACAGCACGCCGTCGCTGAGCGCGGCGCAGTGGACCGCGCGGCAGAGCGCGGCGTACAAGGCGTACTACGAGAACCTGCCGCTGCGTCCCGCGCAGGCGCCGAGCGGCGCGAGCATCCCGCTGTACCGGAAGCTGCCGTGGGGCAAGCTGGCCAGCTTCCACATGCTCGACACCCGGCAGTACCGCAACGACCAGGCCTGCGGCGACGGCTGGAAGATCTGCTCGGACGCCGACCTGGCCAGCCGCAGTCTGCCGGGCAACACGCAGGAGACCTGGCTGCTGAACAACCTCGCCCAGCGCGGCGCGACCTGGGACCTGCTCGGCCAGCAGGTGTTCTTCGCGCGCCGGTTCAACTCGACCGGCGCGAGCATGGACTCGTGGGACGGCTACCGCGCCTCCCGCGCCCGGATCCAGCAGGGCTGGGTGGACCGCGGCGTGCGCAACCCGGTCGTCCTGACCGGTGACGTGCACCGCGCCTGGGCGAGCAACTTGGTTGCCGACTACAACAACCCGGCGTCGGCAGTGATCGGCCAGGAGCTCGTCACCAGCTCGGTGTCGTCCAGCGGCGACGGCGACGGCGCGACCACGATCCCGGACGTCGGCACGAACCCGTGGCTGAAGTTCTACAACAACCGGCGCGGCTACATCCGGACGACGCTCAGCCCGACGCAGCTGCGGGCCGACTTCCGGGCGGTCGCGAAGGTCACCGAGCACGGCGCCGCCGCGACCACGGTGAAGTCGTTCGTCGTCGAAGAGGGCCGGCCCGGCCTGCAGACGGTCTGAGGGGAAACGACCATGAAGAAGAAGCTTCTGGGGATCACCGTCGCGTCGGTCCTGCTCAGTACCACCGGCGTCCTGACCGCGCACGCCGCCGTCGCGGCACCGACCTGGGTGACCGCGAACAGCACCGCCACCGGCGACCAGGACGTCGCGGCGATCGCGACCAACCGGACCGGGTACGTCGCCGTGGTCTGGGAGGACGACCGCGACACCACCGCCGCGGAGGACAACGCGCACAGCGAGATCTACCTCCGGCTGTTCCGCAACGGCACCGCCGTGTACGAGAAGAAGCTGTCGGCCGCCGGCGGCAGCGGCGTCACCAACTGGCGGCACTTGACGCCGGACGTCGGCCTGGACGACAAGGGCAACGCCGTCGTGGTGTGGGCCGACGACCCGGACGGCAACGGCTACTACAACGTCCCGTACCGGGTCGTGAACACAGCCGGGACCGTGACCGCGTCGGGCAGCGCGAACAGCAACTCGGACGGCCAGCAGATCAAGCCGCGCGTCGCCGTCGACCCGGACGGCGCTCCGTCGAGCGCGGCCGTCGCGTTCACCGTGGCCTGGGAAGACATCCAGACCGGTACGCCGGCCACGATCAAGGCGGCCGGCTTCACCGGTCCGACCACGCGCGCCTGGGAGGTGACCGCGTCAGCGACAACCGGCCAGCACCACACCCCGGACGTCGCGGTCTCGGCCTCCGGCGACGCCGTCGTGGTCTGGGACGACGACGACGACGCCAACGCGTCGTACGACGTCGGATTGGTCCGGCTCGCGCGGACCAACGGCGCGGTCAACCTGACTCGTCGTACGGCGAACGCCACGCTCGCCGGCGAGCAGACGCGTGCGTCGGTCGCGGCGAACTTCAACGGCGACTTCGCGGTCGCGTGGCAGTCCGGTACGACGACCGCCACCCGATCCTTCACGTCGACCGGCACCGCGCGCCACGCCGATCTCCAGGTCGCCACGGCGGCGACGCAACCCTCGATCGGCATCGACGACCAGGCCAACTCGGTCGTCGGCTGGACCACCCAGGCCACCGACCTCGACGTCTGGGTCCGCGGCTTCGGCCCGGACGGCAGCGACACCGGCCGGTTGTCCGCCCAGCGCCTCAGCCAACTCACCGCCGGCCGCCAGGAGCAGGTCGCCGTCGCCGTCTCCCCGTGGTCGGAGGTCGCCGTCGCCTACACCGACGACAACGACGGCAACACCTTCGACCAGGTCATCCTCGGCCACAGCTTCGCCAACAACGGCTGGTGACCAGCTAGGGCTTGCGGCAGACGAGGTACACGTGGAGGAGCTCGGCCGCGGTCGTCGACCACGGTTCGGCCAGCGGGGTCAGCAGGTCGTGCTGCGCCGCCGGGTAGCTGTCGGCCCAGCCGGCCGCGGCCAGCTCCTTCAGGATCCAGTCCAGCGGGACGACGATGTTCGTCATCGTCGTCTCGAACCGGTCGTACCGGCCGTCGGCGGCGCGGACCACGCCCGAGATCCGGTAGAAGCCCATCCCGGCCGCCTCGTTCAGCGCGCCGCGGAACAGCAGCATCGCCTCGTCGGTGTCGCGGATCTGGACCTTGTTCATCCCGCTCAGCCCCTTGACCGTCGCGAGGTCGAACACGAACAACCCGCCCGGCTCGACCGCCCGGAACACGCAGCGCAGGTAGGCCGCGACCTGGTCCAGATCCGCCAGGTGGTTCGGGATGTCGTACGTCGACACCACCACCGGGTACGGCGCGTCGACCGCGAAGTCCGCGGCGTCGCCGGATCGCAGGTCGGCGTTGGGCCCGAGCCGCTGCCGCGCCCGGTCGAGCATCGCCGGTGACTGGTCGAGCCCGGTCACCCGATAGCCCTCCCGGGTGAGCCGTTCGGCGACGATCCCGGTGCCGCAGCCGACGTCGAGGACCCGGCGGCCGTCCGGCACCGCGGCCCGGATCAAGGTCAGCAACGAGTCGGCGGCCTTCGTGGGGTACGGCGACCAGAACTGGTCGTAGGCCTCGGCGAATCCTTCGACATAGCTGTCGGTCACGATCGTGCTCCCGCTTCTTGGGTCGATTCGAGGTGCCGGACTCCCGGGACGAGCGCTGCCGCCGTACCGGCCAGCACCACCACACCGCCGAACAGCAGCAGCGCGGGGGCCGCGCCGAGGCCGGTGGCAAGGACACCGGCGGCGATCGAGCCGACCGGTTTCAGCGACAAGGCCGCCAGGTACTCGTACGCGCCGACCCTGGACAACAGCTCGGCCGGGATCCCGTTCTGTACGGCGGTTTCCCACAGGACGCCGAAGACGTCCATCGCGACGCCGGAACAGAAGGCCGCGGCGGCGACCACCGGCACCGGCAGTTCCAGGCCCAGCGCGATCAGCGGCAACGCCAGCAGCGGCGTCATGGCGGTGGCGACCACCAGCGGCCGGCGGGGGCGGATCCGGAGGACCACGAAGACTCCGGCCAGCATCCCCGCGGCGTACCCGACGAGCACGATCGACCAGAGCACCGATCCGCCGGGCCGGTCCCGGAGCAGGACCGGCCCGAGGACGCCGAACCCGGCCGTCGACGCGGCATTGATGAACGCGGCGGCGCAGACCGTTGCCCACAGCCACTGTCTCCGGCTGAACTCCCGCCACCCGGTGCGCAGCTCGGTCAGCACGTCGCGGCGCTCGGTGCGGACGGTCACCGGGAGCTTCAAGGCGCCGAGCAGGATCGCGGCGACGACGTACGTGGCCGCGTCGACGGCCAGGGCGACGCCTGGTCCGAGCAGGGCCACCGTCGCGCCGGCGGCGAACAGTCCGGCGATCCGGGCGCAGTTCGTACCGAGCTTCAACTGGGCGTTCGCCCGCTGTCGATCGCCCTCCCCCACCACCTCGGCCATCACACCGGTCAGCGACGGAAGCAGGAGCGCGGAGGCCACGCCGGTCACGAACGCCGCGCCGGTGAGCATGCCGATCGGTGCCCAGCCGGTGAGCAGCATCGCCGCCAGCGCGGCGTACCCGGCGGCGGCCATCAACTCGGCGACGACCAGGACCCGGTACCGCGGGAAGCGGTCGCCGATCACTCCGCCCAGGAGCACCAGTGCCAACTGCGGGACGGTCTGCGCGGCCAGGACCGTCGCCAGTACGCCCGGAGTCGCGCCGGGCAGCGCCAGCACGCCGAAGGCGATCGCGATCGGCCCGAACGCGTTGCCCAGCACCGAGACGGTCCGGGCCGAGAACAGCAGCCAGAGGCGTGGCGTCATGCGCGATCCGGTGTTCCGATCGGCTGCCAGTGGTCCACGGGCCGGCCGTCGTACAGCACGGTGAAGCCGATGCCGCGGCGCATCAACGTCTTGGCCAGCGGGCAGATGTGCGCCGGCAGCAACCGGTCGCCGGCGAGAACCGGGCCGGCCTCCGGATCCCAGGGCTGGTGACAGCCGTCGAGCAGGTCGGCGTGTGCGGCCGAGACGCTGATCGCCACCTCGTCGAGCCCGCACGCACCGATGGCCGCAAGGCCGGCGTCCAGGGTCGAGTAGGCGCCGGCCACCACTTCGGTGATGCCGGGCACGTCCATCGCCGCCTCGGCGGTCGGCGTACCACCCGCGCTGACGACCTGACAGTCGATGCCCTCGGCCCGGATCTGCTCGGCGAGATCAACCAGCATGCGGGCGTGCCTGCGACCGAGAGCGGCGCGGTCGTCGATGTCCGCGCGCGACTCCGGGGCCGGGTATCCGGTGACGCCGTCCAGCAGGATGCCGGGCGTCTCAGCTGCCAGCCTGGCGAGCGGCAGTACGCCGTCCTCGCCGGTGTGCCGGACGTCGATCCGCACCCCGATCTCCGTCCCGGCGCCGACTGCCAGCGCGCCCAGACCTCGGATGGTCTCGGCTTGGTCGACATGTACGGCGAAGCGATCGAGCCGGTCCGCGGCCTCGACGTACAAGGGCCAGCGCCACGGCTCGGGCCAAGGCCACGCGACCACCACATCGGTAATGCCGGCCGCGGCCAGCCCGATCGCGGCCCGCGCGTTGATCACGGCAGCTCCGACGCTGCCCGCGGACACCTGGAGCGTCGTCAGCTCGGTGGTCCGGTGTGCCTTGGTATGCGCCCGGACCACACATCCCGCGGCAGCCGCCTGCTGGTGGAAGCGCTCGAGGTTGCGGTTGACCTGCTGGAGGTCCAGGGCGACGGCGGGATCAGGCATCGGCTCCCGACTGACGGTCGGACTGAGAAGCACGGCGGAACCCGGCACCACGAACACCAGGTGCCGCCGCACTCCACGGGCTGGTGGTCAGGCCTCTTCCGGCGGATCGATGCAGAACATGGCACGCTCCTCCCTGTCATGACGGGTCAGCACAGGTGCAGGAGCTTAAGACAGCACCCACCACATCGGAAGACCTCAACCAGGATGCTTCTTTCCCCCGTGGACCTCGACAAACCGACCGGGCCGAACGCAAGTGGCTCATCCGCGAGGCGCGGCCGAACGGCCCGGGCGGGCGTTCTTGACCAGGACGAACAGCATCGTCAGTTGCGCCGCGGACAAGACGATCAGGATCGGGACGCGAAACCACTCCGGATAGCTGAAGCCGCCACAGCCCAGGATCACGCCGTTGATGTCGGCCCGGCAGGCCGACGTGGACAGGCTCCCGAGCATGAGCACCGGAAGGTACCCGAAAGGCACCACGAGTGTGCCCAAAAGCTTCTCCTCGCGGGTCCACCGGTCCGAGGTCCACAGCAACGCGACGCCGACGATCCAGCCCGCCAGGTAGAGGAAGCCACCGAACGGCAGGAGCAGCAGCGTGGCCACGTCGCGGCTGCGGTACCGCGGCTGACGTTTGACCAGCACCAGCCCGTCGGTCGCGGCGGCGACGATCTCGTCGGGGTCACCGAGCCGGGCCAGCATCGCCTTGACCTGCTCCGGACTCTCCACGCCGGCCGCTCGCTCCTCGGCGATGTGCGCGGTCACCTCGGCGACCAGGTCGTTGCGCCGATCGGCCGGCAGCGGCTCGGCCGCCTTGGCCAGGTACTTCAGGTACGCGGCGACCAGCTGGTCGGTGTCGTGCTGCACCGTCATCGACTTCTCCTCAGCCCCAGAACGGAATCGACCGAGCCGCGGAACCGCTCCCAGTCGACGATGAAGGCGGCCAGCGCGGCGGTCCCCGCGGCCGTGGACGTGTAGTAGCGACGCGGCGGCCCGGACTCCGACTCGCGCCAGACGGTGTCGACCAGCCCCTCGCGCCGGAGCCGGGCGAGCAACGGGTAGAGCGTGCCCTCGGTCGTCACCAGACCGTCGACCTGCCCCAGCGCCTTCACCAGCTCGAACCCGTACCGCTGCTCGTCGTCCTGCAGCAGCGCGAGTACGCAGTACTCGAGCGTGCCACGCCGGAGCTGGCTGAACACCTTCTCCGCTACCATGCGAAACAAGGTACCTCGGTAGACCTAGCTGCGCCAGAGCCGCGCTCCGGACTGTCCTATCTGTGGCTCATCCGCGAGGCGCGGCTGGAGGCGCCGGGGCGTCCGTTTTCGGGCGGAGGCTGAACATGAAGGCCAGGACGATGCCGGGGATCACGTAGCACCACAGGGGTGGTAGGCCGAAGAGGACCGGCAGCAGGCACAGGAGCAGGAGGTCGAAGCCACGGATCGGTTGCGAGAACAAGCCCGGCGGGATCGCGCCCATGGGTGACGCGACCAGCGGGCCGGCGTACGACGGTGGTCGGGCGGACGCCTGCCGGACGACGCCGGTCAGGATGCCGGCCGCGACCGCGAAGGTTGTTGGCGCGTCACCCAGCGCCGGGCCGGCTGCGAGCGTCCAGAGGATCACGAAACCTGCCGGTACGACGGACATCGCGATGCGCAGGTCCTTCAGGTCCATCCCGAGCGCGCGCACCAGCCCGGTCGACCGGCAGACCGAGCGCAGTCCGTCCATCAACGGCCGCGCCGCCACGAACCCGGCGAAGCCCGCCGCGATCGGCACCAGGACGTCGTACCCGGTCCCGGCCACGGCGTACGGGACGACGAGCAGCCCGGCGCCAACGATCAACCGCCGTGGCCAGCGCAGTACGCGGCGGAACTCGCGATGGATGATCGCCTGCACCCGCTCGCCCCGCCCGCGCCGCGACTTCAGCCGCCCGACCGTCCGCCAGTGCCGCCCGGCCACGATGTCGGCCAGCAAACTCACGTCCATGGTGATCGCCGCCCCGGCCATCCCGGCCAGCAGGTCCCCACCGGCGACCAGACTCTGCTTGGGCAGCCGCGCCAACGAGCGAGCCGTCATCACCACCGCCGCTGCAGCGACCACCAGGCACGCCGCGCCGAGGACAAGAACCCGCTGCTGCTGGAGAGACAACCCGGACGAGGTCCCGGTGCCGTAGACGGTGGCGATCAGCGTCTCCGCAGACGATTCTTGCCAGGCCGCGTTCTCCCGGGCCTCGATCGCGAGGGCGAGCGCCGCGATCGCCGCCAGTACGAGAAAGCCGTCCGCGATCCGCAGAGTCCACTTGACGGCCGTCGGCGACTGCTGAGCCCACACGGTCGCGCACGCGACACACACGAGGAGCGCGGTCGCGACCATCGTCGCCTCGATCACCGCCCACAGCGACGCACCGAACACCGCGAAGCCCACCACCGCGAACAACGCGCCCAGAACCGCCGCGACGGTGATCACGAGTCGGTAGGCCGGACGCAGTACCGCGCCGCGGTCGACCGGCGTCGCGAGCAACCAGAATCCCGTGGCCCGGGAGGCCGACACCGGACCGACGCTGAGCAGAATCCGCAGCATGCCCGCCACGAGGAGTGGGAGGAGGATGAAGGGGACGTAGTCGACGACCAGGGAGCAGGACGTGTTCGCGCAGGACGCGGAGTTCTCGTTCAGGTGCCGTACGACGTTCCCACCCGACGCACCAAGCATGGCCAGCGCGAAGATCACCAGGTAGATGTCCTCGAACTGCTGCCAGAACGTGCGGTCGGCCTTGCCGCGCCGCACCTTGCGCATCCACCGTCGCAGCTCGGCCGAGCGCGGGATCGGACCGAAGTCGGCCGGGTCGAAGACCACCGGTCCGTCGGCGGCGCTCAAGGCAGCGGGGTGAGTTCGACGCGGGCGTCCGCCACGGCCTGCACCAGGGCCGGATCATGACTCGCGAACACCACCGACGTCCCCGCTTTCTTCTCCGCGACGAGCCGCTCGGCCAGCCACGCCACACCGGCCGTGTCCAGCCGCTGCTCCGGCTCGTCCAGCACGAGCAGCTTCCGCGGCCGCACCAGCGCGGTCGCCAGCGCCAGCCTCCGGCGCTGACCCGACGACAGCGAGCCGGGCAGTTGATCGGCCGCCGGCAGCAGCCCGACGTCGTCCAGCAACGTGTCGACCAGGTCCTCCGGCTCCGGGTTCCCGTGCGCGCGGGCGAGCAGGTCGAGGTGCTCGGCCGCGGTCAGATCCGGGAAGAAGTCCAGGTCGTCCAGCAGCGCGGCGACATCGCGCCGGACCGTCTCCGCGCGTTCGTCGATCGGTACGCCGTCCAGCAGGATCGTGCCGGCCGCGGGTTCGTGCGCGCCGACGATGCAGCGCAGCACGGTCGTCTTGCCCGCGCCGTTCGGGCCGACCAGCGCGACCGCCCGGCCGGCGGCGAGGCTGAAGGTCAGGTCCTCGATCACCGGGCGGTCGGCGTACAGGTGCCGCAGGCCGGTGACCGCGAGCCGGGGAGCCGCCTTGGTCATCGCTTGCGGACCAGCGTCAGCCCGTCGCCGATGCCGAGCATCACCACGTCGACGCGGTCGTCGGCCGCGATGTGGGCGTTGAACTCCTTGCGGTCGACCGGGTCCTCCTCGTGGACGCCAACCACGCGGCCGCCGGCCAGCGTGTTGTCGAACAGCAGTAGCCCATTCGGCCGGATCCGCGGGACCAGGTGCTCGAAGTACTCGATGTAGGCCGGCTTGTCGGCGTCGACGAAGGCCAGGTCGAACTCGCCGTCCAGCTCGGCGGCGGACTCGTGCGCGTCACCGATCCGCAGGTCGATCCGGTCCGCGACCCCGGCCCGCTCCCAGTACTTGCGGCCGATCGAGGTCCACTCGTCGCTGACGTCGAGGCAGATCAGCTGCCCGTCCTCGGGCAGGCCGCGCGAGATCGCCAGCGCGGAGAAGCCGGTGAAGGTCCCGATCTCGACCGCGCGCCGGGCCGAGATCAGCCGGGTCAGCGTGGTCAGCAGCGCGGCCTGGTCGGCCGTGGTCAGCATCCCGGCGGCGGAGCCGAGCTGCTGCGTCTCGGCGACCAGTTCGGTCGCGATCTCGTCCAGCGGCATCCCGTGCGCCACCATGTAGTCGTGCAGCTGGTCGGTCACCTGGACCTGGTTGCCCATTCGCTTGCCGCCGTTTCCTCGTGATGTTCGGTCGCCTGTAGTCTCTACGGGTTGCCCGACAGCTCGACACCGACCCCTCCGAGGAGAACCCCAGCATGCAGATCGCCGTCGCCGGATCGATCGCGACCGACATCCTGATGACGTTCCCAGGACGCTTCAAGGACCAGTTCGTCGGCGAGCAGATGCACAAGGTCTCGCTGTCGTTCCTGGTCGACGAACTGGTCGTGCACCGCGGTGGTGTCGGCGCCAACATCTGCTACGGGATGGCCCAGCTCGGCCGCCCGTCCCTGCTGGTCGGCTCGGTCGGCGCCGACTTCGCCGAGTACGGCGCGGCGCTGACCGAGGCCGGCGTCGACGTCTCCCACGTCCGCGTCTGCGAGAACGTGCACACCGCCCGCTTCACCTGTACGACGGACCTGGACGCGAACCAGATCGCCTCGTTCTACACCGGCGCGATGGCCGAGGCCCGCGAGATCGACCTGGCCGAGATCCACGCCAAGACCGGCGGCGTCGACCTGGTGCTGATCGGCGCCGACGACCCGGACGGCATGCTCAAGCACACCCGGCTGGCCAAGGAGAACGGCATCGCCGTCGCCGCCGACCCGTCGCAGCAGCTGGCCCGGATGGACGGCGAGCAGATCCGCGAGCTGATCGACGGCGCGACGTACCTGTTCAGCAACGAGTACGAGTCCGGCCTGATGGCGCAGAAGACCGGCTGGAGCCAGGACGAGATCCTCAGCCGCGTCGGCGTCCGGGTCACCACCCACGGCGGCGACGGCGTCGTGATCGAGAACGCCGACGGCGTGCTCGCCAAGATCCCCGCCGTACCGGCTCCCGGCCTGGTCGACCCGACCGGCGGCGGCGACGCCTTCCGCGCCGGCTACCTGACCGGCCGCGCGGCCGGTCTCGACCACGAGGCCGCCGCCCAGATCGGCTGCACGCTGGCCACCACCGTGCTCGAGACGGTCGGCACCCAGGAGTACACGCTGGACCGCCCGGCCTTCCTCAAGCGCCTCGGCTCGGCCTACGGCGACGAGGCTGCCGCCACGGCCGCCTCCACCCTCAACCTGTGAGGTAGTTCGGGATGACTGCAGCAGTGGCGGCGGCGTCGGGTGAGTTCACCATCGGCGGGGACCTGACGGTTCGGCGGCTCGGGTACGGGACCATGCAGCTGCCGGGCGACGGCGTCTGGGGTGACGCCAAGGATCCGGACGAAGCCGTCCGGGTGCTGCGGCGAGCGGTCGAGCTCGGCGTGAACTTCATCGACACGGCGGACTCGTACGGTCCGTTCACCGCGGATCTGCTGCTCAAGAAGGCGCTGCACCCGTACGCCGACGACCTGGTGATCGCCACGAAGGCCGGGTACGTGCGGACCGGGCCGGACGGATGGGTTCCTCTCGGCCGGCCGGAGTTCCTGCGCCAGCAGGTCGAGCTGAACCTGCGGCATCTCGGCCTGGAGCGGATCGACCTGCTCCAGCTGCACCGGATCGACGAGAACGTCCCGGTCGCCGACCAGGTCGGTGAGCTGGCCGCGCTCCAGCAGGAGGGCAAGATCCGGCACATCGGCCTGTCCGAGGTCAGCGTGGAGCAGATCGAGGAAGCCGGCCGCACGGCGCGGATCGTCTCCGTACAGAACCTCTACAACCTCGCCCAGCGCGACGCCGAGCCGGTCCTGGAGTACGCCGAGCAGAACGACCTCGGCTTCATCCCCTGGTTCCCCCTGGCCACCGGCGCCCTGGCCCGCGCCGGCGGACCGCTCGACCAACTCGCCGAGGACCACACCGCGTCCCCGTCCCAGCTCGCGCTGGCCTGGTTGCTCAAGCGCTCCCCCGTGATGCTGCCGATCCCCGGCACGTCGTCGGTCGCCCACGTCGAGGACAACCTCGCCGCCGCCGAGGTCGAGCTCACCGACGAGGAGTTCACCCGCCTCACCGAAGCGGTCAGCTGACCTCCGGTCCCGACACGGTTGCCGGAGGCGTTCGTCACCCGACGCACAGGCGGCGTCGAACGTCCGCGGGAACCGGCGGCGACCGGTTGGCCAACAGTCCGCTCAACCGTTGACAGCGGCCGACCGGCGAGCGTTAGGTCGAGATCTGTGCGTACAAATCTGCGTCCCACTGATCCCTCCGCCCTCCTCCCGCCCAACCGGCGGCAATTCCTCGGGATGACCGGTCTCGGCCTCGCCGGTGGCGCCATCCTGCCGGCGACCGCCGAGGCCGCGCCGTCCGGCGAACACCTCGACACCACCTCACTCCGGTTCGCGGTGATCACCGACACCCACGCGGACGTCGTGCTGCCCGACCGGTCCAAGGACCTGCACCGGATGCTCACCGTCGCCCAGGGCCTGAACCCCGACTTCGTCCTGCACTGCGGCGACATCACCGACTACGGCGTCGACGACGAGTTCGCGCTCTACCGTTCGTCGATCCCGGCCGGCCTGTGGGACCGGATGCGGCACGTGCCCGGCAACCACGAGTCCCGCTGGACCCCCGACGCGTTCGAGACCTACCGCCGGTACTTCGGCCCCGAGTGGTCGTCGTTCGAGCAGCACGGCCTCCGCGTCGTCGGCCTCGCGCCGATGCAGCTGCTGCAGGAGCCCGGCCTGTTCGGCGCGGACGGGTTCGACCACGTGTCCCGCGCGCTGCGCGGCCACGACGTGCCGACCGCGATGTTCCTGCACTACCCGCTCGGCGCGGACAACTACTACGTGAACGACACCGAGGACTTCCTCGACCGGATCGCCGGGCACCGGGTCCGCGCGATCTTCGCCGGTCACATCCACCGCCAGCAGGTCGCGGCGTTCAACGGGCTCACCCAGGTCGCGATGCGCAACACGTACGCCGTCCCCAGCTTCTACTGGGTCGAGCGTACGGCGGACGGCAGCCGCCTCGACGTCACCGAGGTCGCCGTACCGGTCACCGGCTCCCCGACCTCGACACCCGTCGCAACGATCCCGCTCGGCCGCACCGGCCCGGGCGAGGCGCTCGAACCGAAGCACGCAACGGTCCACACCACGCAGCAGTCGATCACCGTGTCGGCTGCCTTCAAGACCGCGCCGGCGCAGGTCCTCGCGCAGGTGTACCCGCAGAACGTGTTCAGCGGCAGCAACGCCGGTACGTGGGTCCCGCTCGCCCGAAACGGCAACACCTGGCGAGGAGACCTGAACGCGACCGCTCTGCCGCCCGGCGAGCACCGCGTCCAACTACGGGCCATCGGCAACGATGGCGCCGCCTTCGACCGCACCTTGCAGGCAAAGCTCAGGGCGAACTCCGCAACAGTCTCCTGGACCGCCAAGCTCGACGGTGCGATCCAGGGCGCACTGCTCCCCACCAGCACCGGCTTCGTCGCGGCAACCACCGGCGGTCAGGTCCAGGCCTTCTCGGCCCACGGCCGGTCCGTCACCCGTCGATGGCGCCGCAGCGTCGGCGCCGTCCACCGAGCCCCTGCCTTGATGGATCGCACCGTCCTTGTGCCTTCCGCCGACCACAAGGTCTACGCACTGGACGCATCGACAGGCTCGACCACGTGGTCCACCAACCTGAACGCCCCCGTCCTGTCCACTCCACTGATGACCAAGATCGACGGCCGGCACCGCATCCTCGTGGCTGCCGGTGGGCGCCTGTACTGCCTCGACTCCCGCGGCCGCATCCTCTGGTCCGGAGACCTGCACGGCCTGTTCGCCGGTCGCGTCGCGTGCGACGGCGAGCGCGTCTTCGCCGGTGGCGGTGACGGCAGGGCCCGTGCGTTCGACGCCCGCACCGGCGCCGAGCTCTGGGCCGTGTCGATCACCACCAGGACCACGCCGTACCAGCTACTGATCTACGGCGCCTGGAACGACGAGCTCGATCTGCTGCCCGACGGTTCCGTCCTGGTCGCGACCGTCTCCGCCGCACTCGCGCTCGACCCCGTGACCGGGGCGGTCCGCTGGCAGAAGGCCGGCAGCTACATCTACACGCCGTCCCGGCTCACGGCGTACGGGCTCCTGCTGATCGATGAGCAGGGCAACGTCGTGATGACCGATCCCGCGACCGGTGCCACCCGCTGGACGATCCGGCCCGTACTCCGTGCGTTCGAGTCCGGCCCGGCCCTGTCCCGCGACGGCAAGACGGCCTGGCTGGTCGGCACCACCGGCCTGCTCACGCGGATCGACCTCGCGACCGGGACCGCGGAGTCCGTCCTCCAGGTGAGCAAGGCCAACACCTTCTCCACGCCCACCCTGATCGCCGACCGCACGCTGGTGATCGGCTTCCAGGACGGCGTACTGCGGGGTGTGACGGGCCTATGACCCGAGCGTGAGGCCCTCGGGCGTGAGCTGATCGGCCCGCAGCTTGCGGTGGTTCACGAACACCGTGGGAAGGTCGAGGACCTCACGCTCGACGGTCGTCTCCTCAAGGGAAGCGAGCCAGCCCTGGTAACCGTTCGCCGCCAGGGCCTCGCGAAACCCCGGGACGCCGAGCTTGTTGCCGAGCTCGACCAGTTGGTCATCGGTCCACGCCTTGTCCGGATCGTCGTAGATCGCCCGGACGAATCCGCGGGCGTGACCGTTGGCGGCGGCGACGGCGAACGCGGTGGCCAGCTGCGGCGAGCCGGAGTGCATGACGGTCATCGGCCAGTAGGTCAGGGTGGCGGTGCCGTCCGCGACCAGGCGGTCCAGCGTCGCCCCGGCCGACTCCTCGAACTCGCCGCAGGGAACGCAGCGGAAGTCCAGGTAGAAGTCGATGTTCGTGGTGGCGCCGGCCTTCCCGATCGTCACGCCCCGGCCGGCGGTTCCCGGCCCGGTGATCACCGCAGGCTCCGGCCGGGCAGTGTCGACGTGCACCGGGGAGTGGCTGCGCCAGTAGCCGACGCCGACCACAGAGACGATCGCGAGCATCAGCACGACCGCGACGACGCCGAACTCGTACGGTGCACGTAGCGTCCGAAGGAACTGCAGGCGTCCGAAGAAGCCGAGGCTATAGCGCACCCTTCTTCGGACGCATCTCGATTCTTCGGACGCTACGGACCAGAGGATGACCGCGCAGAGCAGACCCACGACGCCTTCGGCGATCGCTTCGAGGAGGTAGTCGGTGCGCCCCGCACCGAGGACCGCTCCCACGGCTGCGAGGACCAGGACCGGCAAGACCCCAGCGCGGCCGGAGTCAGCGACCGGCAGCGCCGGCTTGGATGCTGCCGGCAACCAGCGCACGGCGACCAGGTACCAGATCCCGGCGAGCAGGGTCGCTCCGATCACGTCGCTCGGCCGATGCCAGCTCAGGTTCTGCACCGCGGCCGCGACGAACGCCAGCCAGGTCGCACCGGCGGCAACGGCGTACGGGCGGGCGCGTGGACCGCAGACCAGCGCCACGCCGATCGCAACCCCCGCGGTGATCGCGACATGGCCGCTGGGAAAGCTGACCTCGGTCAGCGACTCGGGCGCACCGGAGATCTCGGGCCGAGGCAGGACGAACCGGTTGAGGACGAACGTACTGACCGCCGTGGCCGCCGGTACGAAAGCTCCTGCGACAGCGAGCCGCCACTGCCGGCGCAGGACGGCGATCAGGACGATCAGCACGATCCCGACGACGAGCGTGGCCTCCTCGCCCCGCAGCGGCGGCGGCCCGATCGAGTACCGGATGCCGGAGATCCAGGTCTCGCTGCTGAACCCCCGGATCATCGCGTTCTCGACGGACTGGCCGTACGGCGTACAGACCGCGAGGAGATAGAGCACCATGAAGGCGACGGCGAGCTTCAGAGGCCGCTTCATCGGAGCCGGGTGTTCTTCCGGGTCGTCAGCACCAGCACGGGCAGCGCCGCGAGCAGAGCCAGTACGGCGGTGACGCTCGGCTGCGCGTGGTAGGCGAGCACGGTCGGATCGGTGAGGATCGCCTCGGCCCGAACGATGCCGAAGGCACCGATCGGCACCACCCAGCGGAAGTCGCGAGTCTGGTACGTCGCGAGACCGGCGCCGATCACCAGCACGATCTCGAGGACGAACTGCCCCCGCTGGAACCACGGATCACCGGCCGTGAGATGGAGGCCCCCGGCAACGAAAGCGGCGACCGCGAGCGGAATCAGCCAGGCGTAGGACGACGACCGCACCCGACGACGACGGACCGTCAGCACCGCACTGATCACTACCAACAGGATCGGCAGCACGAGGTGGTGGGCAAGGATCGGCGCACCCAGCCCGTAGTAGCTCGGGCCGACCACACCTTGGCTGCCGAAGACGTCCGAGCTGCCGATGGTGAGCCCGGCGTAGACCATCGCCGCGGCAGCCGGCACGGCGATCCAGGCCCGGCCGCGCAGCAACGCGACGAAGGCGATCAGCGGCAGCAAACCGTACGGAAGCAGGCGCGTCCGCGTGCCCTCGCCGACGGCCCACGGGAGCCGGCCGTTGAAGTGGAAGTTGATCGCGTGCGCGGCCGGGTCGATGTGCAGCGTCCAGTTCCACACGTCCTGCAGATAAGGCGCCAGCGCGAGCAGAGCCAGCCAGAGCCCGGCCAGCCGCAGTCCGGCCGGCCACCAGGTCCCGGTGGTGGCTGCTTGGACCCGAGCCCGCAGCGCGCTCCCCAGCAAGGCGGCCGCCTCACGCGGCGGTGGCCACTCGCGCCCGGGATGAGCGTCCGCGAGACAGTCCAGCAGCTCGTCGCCGCGATTGTCGCGATAGGCCTTCGGGTAGGCCAGCAGGACCAGCCGGTTCACGCTTGCGCCGTACGGGATCGCTTGATGACGACGTTCGCCGCCTGCTGCAGCCGGGCCGCCTCGCGCTGCAGGGCCGCGCTGCCGTCGTCGGTCAGCCGGTAGTACCGACGGGCGCGGCCGTCCACGATCGCCTCGCCGTCGGCCACCACCAGCCCCGCCCGCTCAAGCCGCTCCAAGGCGCCGTACAAGGTCCCGACGGCGAGCCGCAGCCGCCCGTCGGTCGCCTCCTCGGTGGCCTTGATGATCCCGTACCCGTGCAGCGGCCCGTCCTGCAGTGCGGCCAGCAGGAAGTACTGCGCCTCGGTCAGCGATGCGTCCTTCATGCGACCGACTATATATCGCTCGACGAACTATGCGACGCAGGGCCCGCTCACAGCCGCGGGTCGACCGGTTCCGACTCCAGGGCCAGTACGGCGAACACGCACTCGTGGATCCGCCACAGCGGTTCGCCACGGGCGGCGCGTTCCAGCGACTCCAGGCCGAGCGCGTACTCGCGCAGGGCGAGCGAGCGCTTGTGGCCCAGGTTCCGGTTGCGGAGGCGCTCGAAGTTGGCCGGTTCGGTGTAGTCGGGGCCGTAGATGATCCGCAGGTACTCCTGCCCGCGGACCTTCAGCCCCGGCTGCGCCAGCCACTTCCCGGTCCGGACCAGGTTCGCGGCCGGTTTCACGACCATGCCCTCGCCACCCGCGCCGGTCAGCTCCTCCCACCACGCGATCCCGTCCGCCCACGAGTCCGCGTCGACGAACAGCCGGCGCGTCGCCGTGACCAGACCGGGGCCCGCGGCAACCATCCGGTCCGCGATCCCGAGGTGCCAGGCGTGCGGCCGGTCGTGGTACGTCGCGCCCTCCGACGCCAGCACCTGGAACGGCGCCACGCGCACGCCCTCCAGCCCGTCGGTCGGCCAGCAGTACCGTCGGTACGCCGCGCTGAACAGGTCCGCGTTCGCCGTACGGCGTTGCGTCCGCTCGAGCAGGTCCCCGACGTCGAGCCCGGCCTCCTGCGCCGTCTCCAGCGCCGAGGTTGCCACCGGCAACGACGATCGCGCGGCCGCGCCGACCGCGGCGTACTGGTTGCGCAGCAGCTCGCCGGCCTTCACGCTCCACGGCAGCAGCTCGGCGTCGAGCAGCAGCCAGGAGGTGTCGAGCTCGTCGAAGAGCCCAGCCCCGGCGACGACCTCGCGGAGCCCGAGCAGCAGCTCGTCGGTCAGCTCCGGCGCGAAGAACGACCGCCCGGTCCGCGTGTGCACCGCGCCGCGACCGGCCAGGCCGAACCGCTTCTCGGCGACGTCGTCGTCCCGCGTCAGCAGCACGACCGCGCGCGACCCCATGTGCTTCTCCTCGCACACGAGCTCGGTGACGCCCTGACCCTGGTACGCCTCGAAGGCCTGCCGCGGGTGCTCCAGCAGCCCCGGCTCCGGCGAGGTCGCGACTGGGCTCATCGTCGGCGGCAGGTAGAGCAGGAACCGCGGGTCGATCGCGAACCGGCTCATCACCTCCAGCGCCGCACCCGCTTGCTCGGCGCGCACGCTGAGCCGTCCGTGCGTCGTGGTCTCGATCACCCGGCGCCCGGTGACGTCGGTGATGTCGAGCACGTCGGGCTCGCGCTGCGGCGCGCTCGGGACGTGCAGTGGCTTGGCCGGCTCGTAGTACTGCTCAGCAGCCTGTACGGCGACCAGCTCGCGCTCCGGGTACCGCAGCGCGCTCAGCGCGCCGCCGAACACGACACCGGTGTCCAGGCAGATCGTGTTGTTGATCCACTCCGGCTCCGGCGTCGGGGTGTGCCCGTAGACGACCATCGCGCGGCCGCGGTAGTCCTGCGCCCACGGGTAGCGGACCGGCAGGCCGAACTCGTCGGTCTCGCCGGTCGTCTCGCCGTACAGGCAGAACGCGCGAACCCGCCCGGAGGCGCGACCGTGCATCCGCTCGACCAGCCCCGCGTGCGAGACCACGAGGTTGCCGTCGTCGAACACGTAGTGCGAGACCAGCCCGTCGATGAAGGTGTCCACCTGCGCCCGGAACTCGTCGGGTTCGGCCGCCAGCTGCTCGAGCGACTCCGCGAGCCCGTGCGAGGTCTTCACCTTCTTGCCCCGCAGAGCCTTCAGCAGCTTGTCCTCGTGGTTGCCGGGCACACAGTACGCGTTGCCCGAAGCAACCATCCCCATCACCAGCCGGAGCACACCGGGAGTGTCGGGCCCCCGGTCGACCAGGTCACCGACGAACACCACTCTTCTGTCAGTAGAAGAAGTAGCGTCAATCGCACGTCCCTCAGCATCCCGGGTGATCGTGTAGTTCAACTCACCCAGCAGCTGCTCGAGCTCCGCGCGGCAGCCGTGGATGTCGCCGATGATGTCGAACGGCCCCACCTGGTCCTTCAGGTCGTTGAACAGCCGGGTCCGCTCGATCGTCACCGCCTCGACCGCCTCCACGGTCTCCAGCACGTGCACCCCGCGAAACCCCTCCCGCCGCAGACTCCGCAGCCCACGCCGCAGCTGCGACCGCTGCCGCCCGACGACCCGCGCACCGAAGTCCCGATCCGGCCGCTGCTCGTTGCGCTCCAGACACACCTTCTCCGGCAGGTCCAGCACGATCGCCACCGGCAGGACGTCGTGCTCCCGCGCCAGCGCGACCAGCTCCTTGCGTGCCTCCGGCTGCACGTTGGTCGCGTCGATCACGGTCAGCCGCCCGGCCGCGAGCCGCTTGGCCGCGATGAAGTGCAGCACCGCGAACGCGTCCTTGGTCGCCGCCTGGTCGTTCTCGTCGTCCGACACCAGCCCGCGGCAGAAGTCACTCGAGATCACCTCGGTCCCGAGGAAGTGCTTGCGCGCGAACGTCGACTTGCCCGACCCGCTCGCCCCGACCAGTACGACGAGGCTGAGCGCCGGTACACCGATCGTCGCCATCAGACGCTCTCCTTCCGGAACACAGCGAGCTGGGTCGGCGGCCCGACCTCCGGGTCGTCCGGCCCGACCGAGCGGAACGTCACGCCGTACCCGTACAGCGCGCACACCTCGGCCGCCCACCCGTGGAACTCCTCGCGCGTCCACTCGAACCGGTGGTCCGGGTGCCGGAAAGCACCGGCCGCGAGCGTCTCGTACCGGACGTTGTGCTCGGAGTTCGGCGTGGTCACGATGACAGCCCCCGGCCGCGCCGCCCCGAAGACGGCCTGCGCGAGCGCCGGCAGCCGCGGCGGATCGACATGCTCGACGACCTCCATCAGGACGGCGGCGTCCAAGCCCGAGAGCCGGGCGTCGGCGTACGTGACCGACGACTGGAACAGGCGCAGCCGCTCGCGCTTGCGGTCCGACATCTCGTCGACGTGCAGCCGCCGCTCGGCCAGCGTCAGCGACCGCGCCGACACGTCCGTCGCCACGACCTCGTCGAACTGCCCGTCCTTCAGCAGCAGCCCGACCAGCTGACCCTCTCCACACCCCAGGTCGGCGACCCGGTGCGCGCCCAGCTCCTTCAGTACGCCGACCACGGCCTCCCGCCGTTGCACCGCCAGCGAAGGCGGCGCGTCAGCCTGAACGACCTCTTCGGCCGGCTCTTCGTCCTCGAGCGACAGCCCGTCGGCCTCGGTCAACCGCTCGAGCGCCTGATCGGTCAGCGCTCGCCGGTGCGCCAGGTACCGCCGGCTGATCAGCTCCTTGTCCGGATGCGTCCCCAGCCACCCGTCCCCGGCCTTCACCAGCTTGTCGATCTCGTCCGGCCCGACCCAGTAGTGCTTGGCGTCGTCGAGCACCGGGAGCAGCACGTACAGATGATTCAGCGCGTCCGCCAGCCGCAGTACGCCGCTCAGCCGCAGGTCGACGTACCGGGAATCGCCCCACTCCGGGATCTCCGGATCCAGCGGGACCGGCCGGGCATCCACAGTCCACCCGAGCGGCGCGAAGAGCCGTTCGGCCAGCGCTGCCCCGCCGCGGCACGGCAGCGCCGGGACGTGCAGCTCCAGCTCGATCGGCCGCGCCGCCAGCTCCGGGCGCGCGTCGCACCGCCCGTTCATCGCCGTCCGGAACAGCTTGCCCAGCGCGACCGCGAGCAGGCTGGAGGCGGCGTAGGGCCGGTCGTTCACGTACTGCCCGAGCGTGAACCCCTCCGCCGCGCGGCCCCGTCCGGACCGGACCAGCGCGATCGGGTCGACCTCGAGCAGGACGGCCGCCGTACAGGCCTGGTCGGTGGCCTCCGGGTAGATCACATGAGCTGTCCCGCTGGTGACGTCGACCGACTGCGGTCGCGCCGGGTTCTTGTGCAGCAGGAAACCGAGCTCGGCCGCCGGGGCGCCGAGACCGCTGGACGTGGTGGCGATGGTCAGGAACACGGCTCATTCGACCACGCCGGCAGTCCGAACGCCGCGTCCTTTTGTCCCACGGATCCGACCACTCACCGAGACACGCGGACAAGCTCTGGCGCGTCCGGGCGGTTTGGTTCTAGCTTGTTTTCCAGAAGATGAGTCGCTACGGACCGTCCTTCCCCGCTGACAGTCGGTACCTGTCCCCGGTTTGTGGCGAGCACCCACCCGCGCCGAATCCCGGGGAAAGGACCATGGTTACAGCTCCCTCAGGCCGCCTGGCCACCGCGACCGCAGAGGTCCGCCGGTGAAACCCCAGACCTTCGAACTCGTTCGTTTCACCGACGTCAGCGGCGTCTCCGGCACCGGGGTGGTGGCCGAAGGGTGCGTCTTCACCGACGGCTCGGTGGCGCTGCGCTGGCACGGCGACAACCCCTCCACCGCCGTCTGGCCGGACCTCTCCTCGATCCTCGCCGTGCACGGCCACTGCGGCGCCACGGTCGTGCGCTGGCTGGACGTCTCCGAGATGGAGACCGTGCCCGGCACCGACCTGCTCCCCGGCGAGGTCGCCCACATCCTGGCGACGGGCCGCCTCACCCACCACCCACCCCCAGCCGTCGCCACGGCGTAGCGCGCACCCACTCCAAGTAGTCGCCACCAACGCATGGCCACGCCCGTGCGCAGGACCAGCGACTAGGCAGAAATACCGGTCAGCGCGAAGAACTCCTGCCGCGACGCCGGATTCTCGCGCAGCGAGCCGTGCACGGCCGACGTGACCGTCGTCGACCCCGCCGCGCGCACCCCGCGCAACGACATGCACTGGTGCTCGGCCTCGATTACGACGCCCACGCCCTTCGGCGCGAGATGATCCTGCAGCCAGTCGGCGACCTGCTTGGTCAGCCGCTCCTGCACCTGCAGGTCACGCGCGAACAGCTCCACCACGCGGGCCAGCTTCGACAGCCCGAGAATCCGCTCCCCCGGCAGGTACCCCACGTGCGCCACACCCTGGAACGGCAGCATGTGGTGCTCGCACAGCGACTGCACGGGGATGTCCCGCGCCAGCACCAGCTCGTCGTACCCCTCGTCGTTCGGGAACGTGGTCAGGTCGAACTCCCGCGGCGTCAGCATCTCGGCGTACGCCGACGCCACCCGGCGCGGCGTCTCGGCCAGGTGCGCGCCGTCCGGGTCGCGGCCCAGCGCGACCAGCAGGTCGGCCACCGCGCGTTCCGCGGCCGGCAGGTCGATCTCGGGGCGTCCGCCCACGACGTGCAGCTTCGTCGGCACCGCCGTGGTCGGCTCGGCGAGCTCGGTCCGGATCGTCGTCATGCGCCCCTCCTGATCATCGAAGGCGATCAGTTTACTGTTTTGTCAACCGAAGTTGGCGATAGAATCATCCCGTGGACCGACAGGCCAATCTCCAGGCGGTCGCCGCCCTCGACGAACCGACCCGCCGCCGCCTCTACGAGTACGTCGTCGCGGCCGCCGCCGCGGTCAGCCGTGACGACGCGGCCACCGCGCTGGCGCTGCCGCGCAACACGGCCGCCTTCCACCTCGACAAACTCGCCGCCGAGGGCCTGCTCACGGTGGTCCACGCACGCCGTACCGGCCGCACGGGCCCCGGCGCCGGGCGCCCCGCGAAGCTCTACCGCCGGTCGGACACCGAGATCGCGGTCTCCCTGCCCGAACGCCAGTACGCCGTCGCCGGCCACCTCCTCGCGGGCGCCATCACGGACGCGGAGTCCACCGGCGACTCTCCCCGCGCCGCCCTGGAACGCCAGGCCCACACCTACGGCAAGTCCCTCACCGGCGACTCCATCCTGGAAGTCCTGGCCGGCCAAGGTTTCGAGCCTCACCCCGAGGGCGAGTCGATCGCCCTGTCCAACTGCCCCTTCCGGGCGCTCGCCAAGGCCCACGGCTCGCTGGTCTGCGCGATGACACTGCACCTGGTCAGAGGCGTTCTGGCCGGTCGCCCTGACTCTGGTCTCAGAGCAGAGCTCGAGCCCACGCCGAACCATTGCTGTGTCCGCCTGCAGCACTCCGGGGTGTCCGACCACTAGTCTGGTCAGAGTGGCGAAGAGCAAGCAGAGTTCGGTGGGCACCCCGGCGACGGTCACGCTGACCAAGGCCGGGATCACCTTCAGCACGCACTCCTACGAGCACGACCCCGCCGCGAAGTCGTACGGGCTGGAGGCGGCCGAAGCGCTCGGGCTGAAGACCGCGCAGGTGTTCAAGACCCTGCTCGTCGACGTCGACGGCAAGCTCGCGGTCGGCGTCGTCCCGGTGGACCGGCAGCTCGACCTGAAGGCCGTCGCCGCCGCGCTCGACGGGAAGAAGGCGACGATGGCCGACCCGGCCGCCGCCGAGCGGACCACCGGGTACGTCGTCGGCGGGATCAGCCCGATCGGCCAGAAGCGCCGGCTGCCGACCGTCGTCGACGCCACCGCGACCGAGCACGACACGGTCTACGTCTCCGGCGGCCGCCGGGGGCTCGACCTCGGCCTGGCACCGGCCGACCTGATCACCGTCACCGCCGCCCGGACCGCGCCGATCGCCCGCTGACCAGACGAGGAGCCTGCCGGCATGGACGAACCGAACATCGAGACCACGCCGTCGTTGCGCGGCTTCCTCGAGCTGTACGCCGCCGGCTTCGTCGAGCGCGAGGAGATGCTGTCCGCCGTGGCGTCCTGGCCGTTCGAGGACGAGAAGACCGATCCCGAACCGGCCGACCAGGACAACACGCTCGCCGTCGTCTCCGCCGCCCGGATCCTCGGCCAGCTGTCCCGCGAGGACATCGAGGAGATCCAGCGCCGGCTCGAGGGCCCGCCTAACTTCTCCTGACGTTCTGCAGCACCGCCGTCCCGCGGAACACGTTCAGCCCGAACTGCCCGGACGCGATCTCGCCGTCGCTCGCCGAGATCACCTGCTGCCCGTCCAGCCAGACCGTGAACTGCGAGCCCACGGCCTTCACCTTCAGGTGGTACGTCCGGTTCCGCTCGATCGGCGCCGGGAACGCCGCGATGTCCCGGCCCGGCCGCCACAGCTTCACCACGCCGGCGTCCGCGTCGATGTTCACCGTGTAGTGCCGGCTCGCGTCCTTCGACGCCCGGAACGTCAGCGCCGCCGCCGTACCGGACACCAGCCGGACGTCACCCTCCAGCGTGAAGTCCGACCCACTGGCCTTGCTCAGGTAGAACGCGTCGCCCGACGCCTGCCCCTGCTTGCCACCGGTCGCGTCCGTCCAGTTCCCCGACGCCGGGTACCAGTCCCCCGCGATGTTCGTCTTCAGCGTCGACTCGCCCGGCCGCTTCCAGATCGACGACAGGTCGTGGATCTTCAGCGACTCCAGCCGAACCTTGCCGTCGACAACCAACTCGACGCCGTCACCGCCCGGCAGACTGTCGAAGTTCACGTTCCGGCTCTGGTAGACCTCACCGTCGTTGCCGAAGACCTCCAGCTGCCCGCGGTCCACCAGCAGCCGCAGCTTCACCCGGCCGCCTTCGGCCCGCAACGGCGTACCGTCGAGCGTGCCCTTGGCAACGTCGTACACGACGTCCCGGTCCGACCAGCCGTCCGGACTCGTGTGCAACCGGAACCCGACCGACCGCGCCTGCCGGACGTCGACCGACGCCTCGATCTCGTACGTGTCCGCCTGTACGCCGGCCAGCAGCCGCTTCGCCGAGTCCTTGTCCAGCGTCCGCCCGACCCACGACCGCGTCGACTCCCGCAGCCCGGCGATCTCCGGCACCGGCGTACTCACGACCCGTGGCTGACCGCCGGTCGACCGCAGCCGTTGCTCGACCGGGAAGCTCGCGTTCCCGGTCCAGCTCGTGCCCTGGTTCTGGCCCTGCCAGGCCATCGACACCACCCGGTCCGTCGGCAGGTTCTCGAAGGTCAGCGCCGCGTAGTACCCGGCGCCGGCGTACGTGTCGGTCTGGTTGATCTTCTGCGGCACCGGCTGCGTGGTCCGGAAGGTGCCGTCGGTGAACGACCCGACGACGTACTCGCCGCCGCCGTCGCTCAGCACCCACCGGTGCCCGCCCTCGTACGGCATCCGCACCATGTCCGGGCACTCGAACAGCCAGTCCGCCTGGTAGCGCGAGGCGAACGTCCAGTCGAGCAGGTTCGCCGACGTGTAGAAGTCGGCGCCGTTGCCGCCCTGGTCGGTCCAGACGACCATCCCCCAGCGCTGCGCGTCCGGGTCCCAGAACACCTTCGGATCGCGGCTGGTCTTGGCCGGCGGCACCACCACCTTCTTGCCGTCGGCAAACGTCGAGAAGGTGTTGCCGCCGTCGAGGCTGTAGAAGACCGTGACGCCGTTCGTGCCCGAGTACACGACGATCGGATCGTCGTCGCCGGCCTTCAGCCCGGTCACGTTGCGGGTGTCGACGACGCCACCGCCCGACCACAGATCGCCCGGATGCACGCCCGGTTCGAGCGCGATCGGCTTCTGCTGCCAGTGCACGAGATCGGTGCTGGTCGCGTGCCCCCAGTGCATCGTGTCCCACGCCAGACCGTGCGGGTTGTGCTGGTAGTAGAGGTGATAGACGCCGCGGTAGTACAGCGGCGCGTTCACGTCGTTCATCCAGCCGCCGCGCGAGCTGAAGTGGAACTGCCCGCGGTTGTCCTCCTGGTAGTTCGTCACCGGGTACGGGAACTCCGGCTCCGGGACCTGCCGCACACCGCCGCTCACCACTCCGAGGAAAGCAGCTGCCAACGCCACTGCCTTGATGATCATCGGCCACCTCCAGAGATCTCGGCCGGGCGATCCGCCAGGTCCGGTGGCGCGTCCGGATCGCCGATCCGCAACGCGCCGGTCATCAGGGACACCACCTGGCTCATCGACGCGTCGTCCGGCCGTACGACGGCCGCCCGCCGGCCGAGCCGATGGATGTGGATCCGGTCCGCCAGCTCGAACACCTGCGGCATGTCGTGGCTGATCAGTACCACCGGCAGCCCGCGATCGCGGATCCGCCGGATCAGGTCGAGCACCAGCCGCGACTCCTTCACGCCGAGCGCGGCCGTCGGCTCGTCCATGATCACCATCCGGCTGCCGAACATCGCGGCCCGCGCCACCGCGACGGCCTGGCGCTGACCGCCCGACAGGGTCTCGACGATCTGCCCGATGTGCTGCACGGTCTCGATGCCGAGGGCATCCAGCTGCTCCTGCGCCTGCCGGCGCATCGCCGGTTTGTCGAGCAACCGCAGTACGCCGCCGAGCGGACCCGGCCGGCGCAGTTCGCGCCCGAGGAACAGGTTCGCCGCGATGTCCATCGCCGGCGCGAGCGCGAGGGTCTGGTGCACGGTCTCGATCCCGGCCCGGCGCGCGTCGAGCGGGGAGTGGAACCGGGTCTCCTCGCCGTCGAGCAGGATCGTGCCCTCGTCCGGGACCAGCGCGCCGGACAGCGCCTTGATCAGGCTCGACTTGCCGGCGCCGTTGTCGCCGACGACGGCGAGCACCTCCCCGGCGTACAGGTCGAAGTCGGCGCCGTCGATCGCGGTCACCCGGCCGTACCGCTTGACCAGGCCACGAGCTTGCAGTGCTGGTGTCGTCATCGGGACCTCCGGCGGGCGAGCTGGTCGAAGGCGACGGCCGCGATCACCAGTACGCCGGTGGCGACGTCCTGGTACAGGCTGTCGATCCCGGCCTGGGTCAGGCCGCTGCGCAGGACGGCGACGATCAGCGCGCCGACCACCGTGCCGAGCACGCTGCCGCGGCCGCCGAACAGGCTGGTGCCGCCGATCACGACGGCGGTGATGCTGTCCAGGTTGCCGGTCTGGAAGGCGTTCGGATCGGCGTTCGGGATCCGGCCGAGGGCCTGCCAGGCGGCGAACGCGTAGATCACGCCGGCGATCAGGTACACGCTGAACCGGGTCCGGCCGACGTGGATCCCGGTCAGCCGGGCCGCCTCCGGATCGTTGCCCAGGGCATACACATGCTTGCCCCACGAGGTCTGCGTCAGCGCGTACCAGACCAGGACGAACATGACGACGGCCAGCGTCATCCCGTGCGTGACCTTGATCTGACCGAACAGGTAGCCGCCCTCACCGAGCACGTTCAGCACCGGGTCGGTGACCGGCCACGAGTTGCCCTGCGAGTACAACCGCCCGGCCGCCAGGACGACGGTGAGCATGCCGAGCGTCACGATGAACGGCGGCAGGTTGAGCCACGTCACCAGACCGCCGGAGACACCGCCGAGCAGCGCGCAGACGACGAACCCGACGATCAGCGCGAGCACCGGACTGCTCCCCTCGGTCACCAGCCGGGCGAACAGCATCGTGCCGAGGACCATGATCGCGGCGTTGGCCAGGTCGATCCCGCTGGTCAGCACGATCAGCGTCTGGCCGAGCGCCAGCGTCGCCACCACGAGCGACTGCTGGACGACGAGCGAGAGGTTGTCGACGGACAGGAACGTGCTGGTGGTCAGCGAGAACACGATGATCGCGACGACCAGCGCGCCCAGCGGACCGAGGGCGGGGTTGTGCAGGAACGCTTCAGCTGGGCGGGCTCGCAGCCGGCCCACGCTCGACGTGGTCATCGGTCACCCCCAGCAGTTCTGGGCGCCCCACGCGGTGTCCTTGCTGTCCAGGCCCGGCAGCGGCTTGTCCGTGATCAGCTGCGCGCCGGTGTCCTGGAACCCGCTCGGCTTGGTCCCGTCCTTGCTGAAGGCAACGACCGCGTCGACGCCCTGCTCGGCCATCTTCTTCGGGAACTGCATCACCGTCGCCAGGTACTTGCCGGCCTTCACGTCGGCCACGCCCTGACACCCGCCGTCGATCGATCCGACCGCGACCTTCCCGGCCAGGCCCTTCGCCGTCAGCGCCGCCACCGCACCGCGCGCGGCCGGCTCGTTCAGCGTGTAGACGGCGTTCACGGACGCGTCGCGCTGGAGCAGGTTCTCCATCGCGGCCTGCGCCTTGTTCTGGTCGCCGTTGGTCGGCGCCGCGCCGAGGATCTCCGGAGCGCCGTCCTTCAGGCCCATGCCTTGCAGGAACCCGCGGTGCCGCTGCTCGTCCACGGTTCCGCCCGGCGTACCGTCCATCAGCAGCAGCTTCGGCGGCGTCTGGCCGAGCGTGGCCTTGACGTACTTGCCCTGCAGCTCACCGGCGGTGACGTTGTTCGTCGCGTACGTCGCGTCGACGGCGTCCTTCGGGTCGGTCTCGGTGTCCAGGGCGATCACCAGAACGCCCTTCTCCTTGGCCTGCTTGAGCGCGCCGAGAATGCCGGTGGAGTTGCTCGGCGTGATCAGGATGCCCTTGACGCCCTGCTGGACCAGGTTCTCGATCGCGGCGACCTGGCCCTCGTTGTCGCCGTCGAACTTGCCGGCGACCGCGATCACCTCGGCGTTCTGGGTGCCCGCGTGCGCCTTGGCCGACTCGCGGAGCTTGACGAAGTACGGGTTGGTGTCGGTCTTGGTGACCAGGCCGATCTTGACCGGGCCGGAGCTGTCGCCACCGGAGTCGCTGCCGGACTTGGTCGCCGTACAGGCGGTGGCGGCCAGCAGCGTGGGGACGACCAGGCAGGCGAGAAGCGTGCTGGAGCGGGACATCGGCCCTCCAGGGGATCGGAGCAGGCGGGTTTGAATCGCGAAGCTAGACCTGTCCGCGCACTGGTCGCAGGCTTTGCGCAAAGCCTTGCGCAAAGCACGCTGAGCGACGACGATTCGACCGATGGTCACGATGACCGAGGTTGCCCGGGCCGCCGACGTGTCGGTCAGCACGGTCTCGCACGTCGTCAACGGCACCCGCCTGGTCGCGCCGAGGACCCGCGAACGCGTCCTCCGGGCGATGCGCGTGCTCGGCTACCAGCACCACCCGATCGCGCGCTCGCTGTCGGCCGGCACGAACCAGACCATCGGCCTGGCGCTGACGGCGGCCTCCAACCCGTACTGGGTCGAGCTGATCCAGGGCATCGACGGCGAGGCCACCCGCGCCGGGCTCAACCTGATCATCGTCGACACCCGCGACGACGCCCGCCACGAGTCGGCCGCCGTCGCGAACCTGCTCGCCCACCACATCGAGGGCCTCGTCATCGCCCCCGCCGACGGCTGGCGCGATCTCACGCTGCCGTTGCTGCGCGACCGCCCGGTCCCGTACGTCGTCGTCGACCGCATCGACCCCGAGCTCCGGGTCGACCAGGTCGGCGTGGAGAACGAGGCCTCCACCGCGGCCGTCGTCGACCACCTGATCTCAGTCGGCCACCACCGCATCGGCCTGGTCGCCGGCATCCCCGGCCTGTCCACCAGCGCCGAACGCCTCCGCGGCTACCACCTGGCTCACCAGCGCGCCGACCTCCCCGTCGATCCCGCGCTGATCGTCGACGGCTCCTCCACCAGCGAAGGCGGCCGCAAAGCCACCTTCGCCCTGCTCGACCTCCCCGATCCCCCGACCGCGGTCTTCGCCGCCAACAACAACATGACCATCGGCACCCTCGCGGCTCTCAAAGCCGCCGGCATCAAGGTCCCCCGCGACCTGGCCGTCGCAGCCTTCGACGACTTCGCCTGGGCCGACCTCTTCAGCCCAGGCCTCACCACCGTCGCCCAGCCGTCCACCGCCATCGGTGCCCGAGCCGTCCAACTCCTCCTCCGCCGCATGCACGACCCCGACGCTCCGCCGCAGACAGTCCGGCTGCCCGCCGAGATCATGCACCGCCAGTCCTGCGGGTGCTCCCCGAAGAACTAGCGACGGACCGACGCCCACCCCGCACCGATCAGCCCGTGACGCTCGGGCGGCCGGTTTCCGCGTGGCCGGTCAGGCGGCGGCGGTAGGTGGTGTCCTCGGCGACGGTGAGCTCGACGTCGTACCAGCCCTTGTCGGTGGGCCAGGGCAACGTCTTCGCCTGCCGGCCGCGCAGCGACTGGGTGACGCTGTGGCTGCCGTAGCCCTTCGACTTCAGCTTCACCGTGAGCGGCTTGCTGCTGCGGTTCTCGAGCTCCAGGCGGAGGTCGCCGTGCTTGATCTCGAGGCGTACGTCGAGGCCGGCCGCGACGCCTTCGGTGGTGCCGGCGAGCTCGACCCAGAAGCGGTTCGGGCCCTGGACGGCAATCTCGAACGGGCCGTCGACCTCGATCGGGAACGCCTTCACCGTCCGGACGTCGACGTGCTCGGGCGCCGCCAGTTCACCGGAGTACGGGTAGACCGCGAAGTGCGCGGCGACGTCGCCGTCGTTCTCCAGCCGGAGCTTGAGGACGCCGTTGACGACCGCGCCGGAGACCGACGGCTGGTACGGCAGCGCGCGGGCCGGGCGACGGCCGGGCTCCTGCAACGGCAGCGCCTGGTCGGCCGGCGGCGTCGGCTTCCACCGCGCGATCGGCGCCGGCACCGCGCCCGGCTTGTCGACCGATGGTTGCCGGTAGCCCCGATCGAAGTCGAACGCCGACGTCAGGTCGCCGCACGCCGTCCGGCGCCACTTGCTGATGTTCGGCTCACGGACGCCGGTCCAGGTCTCCAGGAAGCGGATCACCGACGTGTGGTCGAAGACCTGCGAGTTCACGTGCCCGCCGATCGTCCACGGCGACACCACCGTCATCGGCACCCGCGGGCCGAGCCCGATCGGCTTGCCGTCGAACCAGTCGTCGTCGTTGCCGGACGCCGGCCGCGGCGCGACCGGCGGCGGCACGTGGTCGAAGTACCCGTCGTTCTCGTCGAAGTTGATCAGCAGCACGGTCTTCGACCAGACCTCGGGGTCCTCGGCGATCGCGTCGAGGAGGTCGTAGACCAGGTTCGCGCTGCCCACCGGCGTCGACGAGCCCGGGTGCTCGGAGTCGACCGCGGACGGGACCAGCCAGCTGACCTGCGGCAGCGTCCCGGCCTTGATGTCCTTGCGCAGCCGCGGCACCAGCGATTCCGGCTCGGACCGGAACATCGCCTTGCGGAACAGCGTCTGCTCCTTCTTCGGCAGCTTCTTCACCGCCGCGTCGAGCTGCCGCAACGCCGTCGCGCGCTCCTCGGGCGTCTTGGCGAACAGCTTGTCGTAGAACTCCTCGGTGGTCCGGTACCCGCCCGGCACGGTCGCCAGGATCTTGCGGCCGAGCTCCTTGAAGGTCTTGAAGTACTCGACGGCGTTGTCGGTGAAGTTGTCCCACTCCTGGTAGATCTGCCAGGAGACGCCGGCCCGCTCGAGCCGTTCCGGGTACGCCGTCCAGTCGTAGCCCGCGTGCGCGTAGTCGTACGCCGCGTTGGTGACCGCGCGGTTCGCCGTACCGGGCTCGTAGCCGGTCGTGCCGGACCACAGGTAGTTGCGGTTCGGGTTGGTCGAGCCGTTGACCGAGCAGTGGTAGGCGTCGCAGATCGTGAAGGTCTCGGCCAGCTCGTACTGCAGCGGGATGTCGCGGCGCTCGTAGTGGGTCATCGCGGCGGAGGTCTTGGCCGCGACCCAGTCGTCGTTCCAGCCGTTGCCCCAGGCCTGGGTCGCGTCGCTGAACCCGTGCGGGAGCGCACCCAGGTACTGGATGTCACCCGGCGCCCGCCCCTCGGCCGCGGCGGCCTCACGGATCGAGAACGGCAGCACCTCACCACCACCGGCGACCGGCTGGTGGAACACGGACTTGCCGTTGCGCAGCCGCAGCGGCCGGCGGTCGCCGTACCCGCGGACGCCGCGCAGGGTGCCGTAGTAGTGGTCGAAGGAACGGTTCTCCTGCATCAGCACGATCACGTGCTCGACGGCCTTCAGGCCACCCTTGCGCAACGGTTGCGCCATCGCGCTGTGCAACGACGGCGGAAGCAACGACAACGCCGCCCCACCAGCGGCGGACCCGAGAACGAGACGGCGGGAGATCTCAGTCATACCTGCAGATTAGATCCGGATTTCCGGCCTGGGTGAACGCCTCAGGTCCGCTCCGTGAAGATCTCCCGTCCGGTTGCTCCACGGAGCGCCGGTGGTGAGTGCCTAGCCGGCCCACCACCGACGCTCCTGGCGGCGGTCAGCCGATCTTGACGGCGGTGGCCTGGCCGGAGACCGTGATCTGGCCGGCGCCGAAGGCGCTGCGGTCCTCGTTGTAGCCGAAGCCGTAGACCTTGAGCGTGGTCGGGCCGGTGACCGTGACCGTGGCGGTGCTCGAGCCGGTCAGCTCGACGAAGCCGGCCTTGGAGACCGGGCTGCCCATGATGGTGCCCGCATCCTTGCTGTCGCCGTCGTACCGGACGACGAGGCTCGGGTACGTGTCGGTGGTCGGCGTCACGTAGCCCTCCGACCCGGCGTCCTTGCGGTCGAACTTCGCCTGGGTGTTGACCAGGTACGTGCCGGCGGCGGGCAGCTTCAGCTCGCCGACGGTGGTCTTGTTCGCGGCGAACGGGCCGCCGATCTTCTCGATCGCCTTCGGCGCGAACGTCGCGCTGGTGCCCTTGCCGTTGCCGAGCTGGTTCTTCAGGTTCGCGTCCAGCCCGATCTCGTGCACCGACCCGTTGTAGACGGTCGTGAACCACTCGACCATCCCCGGACCGAGGTTGTCGCCGTACACGCTGCCCTTGCCCAGGTGCCAGTTCGTGACGGCGCCCTTGGCGTTCGGGATCGATCCCCCCGCGTCGCGTGCCGCCGGAACCGACGGCTGCGGCGCGGACTGAGCCGCGTCCGCGGACGACATCACGAGAATGCCCCCACCTCCGGCCAGTGCCAGCGCCGAGATCCCCGCTACTGCCTTCTTCGTGATCCGCACAGTGCTTCCCCTCCACAGGTTGACGGCCTCGTTGCCATCAACTCCCTCGATGCGGGCAGCGAGCAAGAAGTTGCGCGGATCACACACTCCGGCGTGTCGGACGCCCGATCAGCCGGCCCGGCGCCGGGCCAGTACGGCGTCGCGCAGGCCCTCGAGCACCTGCTCGGTGGTGTCCCAGCCGAGGCAGGCGTCGGTGATGGACTGGCCGTACGTGAGGTCGTGGCCCGGCTCCAGGTTCTGGCGGCCCTCGACCAGGAACGACTCCAGCATCACGCCGACGACGGCCTGGTTGCCGGCGGCGACCTGCGCGCCGATCTCGGCGGCGACCTCGGGCTGGCGGCGGTGGTCCTTGCGGGAGTTGCCGTGGCTCGCGTCGATGACGACCCGCTCCGGCAGACCGGCGTTCCGGAGCAGCTCCTGCGCACCGGCGACGGAGTCGGCGTCGTAGTTCGGGCCCGCGTCGGAACCGCGCAGGACCAGGTGGCAGTCGGGATTGCCCCGCGTGTGCAGGATCGCCGGCGTACCGTCGTGCGCGATCCCGGTGAACACGTGCGGTACGGCGGCCGCCTTGATCGCGTCGACGGCGGTCGCGATGCTGCCGTCGGGACGGTTCTTCATGCCGATCGGCATCGACAGGCCGGACGACAGCTGCCGGTGCACCTGCGACTCGACGGTCCGGGCGCCGATCGCGCCCCACCCGACGGTGTCCGCGATGTACTGCGGCGTGATCGGGTCGAGGAACTCGCACCCGACCGGGAGGCCCTGCGCGAGCACCTCGAGCAGCAGCTTGCGGGCGATCCGGAGCCCGGAGTTCACGTCACCGGAACCGTCCAGGCCCGGGTCGTTGATCAGGCCCTTCCAGCCGAGCGTGGAGCGCGGCTTCTCGAAGTACACCCGCATCACCACGAGCAGGCCGTCGGACAGCCGCTCGGCGACCGGGCGCAGGCGTTCGGCGTACTCGAGCGCCGCGCCGGCGTCGTGCACCGAGCACGGGCCGACGACGACCAGGAGGCGGTCGTCAGTGCCGTTCAGTACGTCGGCCACGGCGTCGCGGCCCTGTACGACGGTCTTGGCGAGGTCGTCGGTCAGCGGCAGCTCGGCGTGCAACGCCTGCGGCGTGACGAGCGGGACTGTCTTCTCGATCCGGCGATCGACGACCGGGGACGGACCTGCCTGCGGCGGCTGGGTGTTCATCACGGGGAGACCTTTCCGCCGGCGACCGAACCCGAAGCCAGCGCCGGCTGACATGAGAAAAGGCAAGGACGGATGTCCTTGCCTCGAGCCGGCTCTGGGTGTTACGTCGGGGCGTCAGCGATCGGCTGAGTCGCCCGGCACCAGGGCCGGCCACTCAAAAAACTGCCAATAGCAACGCTTCACCTGACAGAGCGTAGCACCTGGCCCAGCCCGAATTCCGTGGCGGTCGCGAGGCGGGACGTGGTTGTGTCCTCGCGTGCCCATCAGACTCGCCCGCCCCGCCGACCTCCCGATCCTGCAGGACATCGAGACCGCGAGCGGTGAACTCTTCCGCCGGATCGGGATGACCGCCGTCGCCGACCACGCGCCGCCGGCCCTGCACGTCCTGCGCGGCTACCAGCGGGCCGGCCGCGCCTGGGTGGCCGTCGACGCGGGCAACCGACCGGTCGGCTTCCTCCTGGTCAAGGTGATCGGCGGCGCCGCGCACATCGAGCAGGTCACCGTTCATCCCGATCACCAGCGTCAGGGTCTGGGCCGGGCGCTGATCGGTGCCGCTGACCGGTGGGCGGTGGAGAAGTTGCTTCCGGCCCTCACGCTGAGCACCTTTCGTGAGGTCGCCTGGAACGCGCCGTACTACGCGGGGCTGGGCTTCCATGAGTTGGCCGAGGACGACTTGACGCCGGAGTTGCTGGAGCTCCGCGCGGAGGAGGCCACGATCGGGCTGGAGCCTGCCGACCGTGTCTTCATGCGCCGCGCGACGCGCTGACTTACGGCGTACTGGCTGAGACGGCAGGGGTCAGGGGGTGAGACCCGGCTGTCCCACCAGTAACCGGGGTGGGCGGTGGGTCGTTGAGGGTCGCAACAACATGTCGAGGCATCTAAGGGGTCGAAGTACGGTGGCGAGTCCGCTCGGGGGTCTGGTTCGGCACGGTGGGTTCCGGCGCGGAGCGGGCTGGTGATGCCGCGGACGTTCGAGCTCGTCCGGCACCGGGACCTCAGCGGCGTCTCGGGGACCGGAGTGGTCGCCGAGGGATGCGTGTTCACCGACGGCTCGGTGGCGTTGCGATGGCGAGGCAACAATCCCGCGACGGCGGTCTGGCCCGATCTCGACTCGGTCCTCGCCGTTCACGGCCACCACGGCGCGACGGAGGTTCACTGGCTGGAGGGCTGGACGGATCCCTCCCCGCCGCTGGACCCACCCGAGCTGCGCGGCCGGCCCCCTCTCGGCGAACGCGGCGCCAGACCGCTCCAGGACTTCCACAACCCACCGCCACCGGCGTACCGGGCACCACTCGACGAGGCCGACAGCAGTACGCCGACGGCAGGCATCGCAGACGCCGCCCACTCACCGCTCGACGGGACCACCATCCTGCCCAGGCTCGCGGGGCTGGACCACGCGACTCCCCTGGGCGACGCAGAGGCTGACGACCAGGCGGCGCTGGACGAGCTGTTCGGGGTGCAGCACGCGGTGCGACCGCCCGGCGGGCCGACCGACCCACTGCCGGGTGGGCATGTCCGCGGCTGGGCCGGCGCGCGGCATCTGCGATGAAGGCGACACCACGCGGACCGCGACGCGAAGCTTCCGAGTCAGGTAGAACAGGCTCGTGATCCAGATCTACCTGGTGCGGCACGGCGCACCGGACTACACACCGGTCGAGGGCCGCGGCTGGCCGGGCATGGCGGCCGACTCGGCTCCGCTCAGCGCCGAAGGCGTCAAGCAGGCCGAGGCACTCGCCGACCTGCTCAGCGGCATCGGTGCGACGTACCTGATCAGCTCGCCGTTCACCCGCGCCCTGCAGAGTGCCTCGATCATCGGCCACCGGCTCGCGCTCGGCGTGAAGGTCGACTACGAACTGCGCGACTGGCTGCCGAACAGCACCGGCACGTGGCGCGGCGTCGCCGACGTACGGGCTGCCCAGGCCGAGCTCGACGAGTACGGCGGCGAGTGGCCCGACGGCATCCCGCGCCCGTGGGAGCCGCTGTCCGCGGTCCGCGAGCGGGCCCGTGCCGCCATCGCCCGCCACACCGCGAGCACCGACGGCCCGGTCCTCGCGATCACCCATGCCATGGTCGTCCGCGCCCTCACCGGCACCGAGGACATCGCCCACGGCGCCCACGAGTACTACCGCTACGACCCCGCCGACACCGCGTGACCGCCGAGGTCGGCCTCGGGCGGACCCTGGCGGTGATCGCCGCCGGTGGTGTGGTCGGGTCGCTGGCCCGGTACGGGTTGGCCGAGGCTTGGCCGCACCAGCTCGGCGGGTTTCCCTGGGCGACGTTCGTCACGAACGTCGTCGGGTGTTTCCTGATCGGCGTACTGCTGGCGCGGATCACCCCTCAGACCCACCCGCTGCTCCGGCCCTTCGTCGGGACCGGGGTCCTGGGCGGGTTCACGACGTTCTCGACATTTGCCGTCGACACCGATCGGTTGCTGCCCGATCACGCGGTCGTTGCCCTGGTCTACTTCTTCGGGACGCTGGCCGCCGCGCTGGTCGCGGTCTGGGCCGGGGACCGGGTGGCACGATGAACCTCCTGCTCGTCGCCGTGGGCGCGGCGGTCGGAGCTCCGCTGCGGTTTCTCACCGACCGGTACGTCGTCGCCCGCATCCTGCGCGGCGCGCGACCGTTCCCGTGGGGAACGCTGACGGTCAACGTGCTCGGCAGCTTCGTCCTCGGTCTACTCACCGGCGTCACCGACCACACGACGACGCTCCTGGTCGGCGTCGGGTTCTGCGGCGCGTTCACGACGTACAGCACCTTCGCTGCCGAGACCCTGCAACTCGCCCGCGGCGGTAACCGCGCGGGCGCGGTCCTCAACGCCGTCCTCAACCTCGGCGTCGGCCTGGCCGCCGCGATCCTCGGCGCGACGATCACCTAGCCGCTTCAGCCAGGGCGGACCGCGCCGACGAGAGCGTTCACTGCGTCGGAGAGCGAGTTCACCCAGCCCGTCGGCTTGCCGACCGCCTGCCAGCCCGGGCCACCGACCACCACCGCGTACGACGGCCGCGTGCGCGCCAGCGTCCCCAGCGCCGCCAGGTCCGCCGTCTCCGGCGCGCTCGACCACACGAACACCGCGGCCGGCCTGATCCGGCGTACGGCGGACGACAACGACGTCACGGGCGTCGCGGCGCCCAGCGTCCGGACCTTCACCCCGCGCTCGGCCAGGGCGGCCGCGACGGCCAGCAGCGGCAGCGCGTGGTCCTCCCGCTCGAGGCACGCCAGGACGACAGGACGCTCCACGTCGTCCGGCCGGTTCCGCTCGACCGCCCGCCGGGTGTGATATCTCAGGCCACCAGCGACCGCGTCCGAGGCGAGGCGCTCGACCTCGATGCAATCGCCGGTCCGCTCCCACTGGTCGCCGACCTCGACGAGCAGCGGCATGAGCCGGCTCGTCCAGGCTTCGACCGCGCCCGACCGGTCGAGGCTGCGCGCGACCTCGTAGGTGAGCCGCTCGGAATCCATCGCGTTCGCCAGCGAGAACAGGTCGGCGGGCGGCTTCGAGGCCTCGCGTCGGGCCCTGGCGGGCGGCTGGAAAGCTGCCACGGCAGTCATCTGCGGGCCCGCGGCAACCGACGTGGCGGATGTCACAGCCGGTGACGGCACCGGGTATCTGCGGTCACGCACCTCGGCCGCGGCCTCGGCCGTCGGCACCCCCTGGTCGACCAGTCGCAGCATCGCCCGCAGCCGGGCCAGGTCCTCCGCGTCGTACCGGCGGTGACCGCCTGTACTGCGGGCGCTCGGGCTCAATCCGTACCGGCGTTCCCAGCTCCGCAGCGTCGGCGCGGCGATCCCCAGACGGCGCGCGGCGGCCCCGACGGTGAGGGTCTCGGAGGCGGGTCGCACGGCGTTCATCATGCCTGTTTCAGCTTCCGATTCGGGGGAAATCAGGGCGAATTCGCCAAGGGCCGATAACGAATCGACCGAAGTTCGAGACGACAAGGGTTGAACTCCGCATGAGTTGAGCATAGTTTTCACCGAGCGCCCGTCCGCGCTCACGGTGAGTCAAGGAGGTTGCCATGTCGAGAGGGATGCCTCGCCTACCCCGCCCGCTCATGGATCTGTGGGACTGGCAGTCGCAAGCCGCTTGCCGCGACGTCAACCCGGAGCTGTTCTTCTCCCCCGAATCGGAGCGTGGCGTCCGCAAACGCGCGCGCGAGATGGTGGCGAAGTCACTCTGCGGTACCTGCCCGGTCCAGCCCGAGTGCCGTCAGCACGCACTCTCCGTCGGAGAGCCGTACGGCGTCTGGGGCGGGACCACGGAATCCGAGCGGGACAACAACGTCGTCCTCGCCGAGCACAGGAAGTCCGCCTGACGGCCGCCGGGTGACGATCCACCCCGACTCTTCCAGGCTCGGCCTGCTCCGGCCCGGACCCAACCCCGGTCGTTCCTGCTCCGGAGGTTGAACACCCACCAGCACCGAGCTCCTCGGGCGTGCCCTCGCACGTCCGGGGACCGGTGGGGTCACGCGGAAACCCCAGCTCCTGAAGGGCCCCGAGCCCTCACCCCCTGGCCGACTCCGCCTGTCACCCCACCACCCCGGGCGCTGCCCCGTGGCACCTACCCGGCACCAGCCCGTGGCACCCACCCGGCGCTGACCCGTGGCACCGCCCGGCGCTGACCCGTGGCACCGCCCGGCGCTGACCCGTGGCACCGCCCGGCGCTGACCCGTGGCACCCACTCGGCGCTGGCCCGTGGCACCCACTCCGGCCCGGCACCACTCGGCTCCTGCAGTTCGTTTTCCGGCCGGTGCGGGCTCAGCCACTGCAGACCTTGTCGGCCGCATGGTCGCCGGCCTCACCTCAGCCGGCTACTGCTTGCCGTCGTCAGACTCGGTGGGGGCTTCTTTGCCGGTGTCCTCGGCCTTGCCCTTGGCGGGCTTGTCCTTCGACTGCTTGTCCTTCGCAGGCTTCTCCTTGGACGGCTTCTCATCCTCCGGCCGCGGCGCGGATCCACCCATGCGGGGATCCCGGAAGCGCTCGAGCGTCGCGAGGAAGTCCGGGTCGTCGTCGGGCGCGACCGGGCGGCCGGGTGCCGGCGTACGCCGGACCGGGCGTTCGGGGCGGCCTGCGTTCCGCGACATCAGCAGCCAGACGATCGGGCCCGCGAAGGGCACGACGACGATCAGGACGAGCCACACCAGCTTGGGCAGGTAGGGAACGTCCTCGGCACGCGTCTGGATGCAGGAGAACAGCGCGTAGACGGTCAGGGCCAGACTGATCAGGAACGGCAGATATCGCACGCCTCCACAGTACGGCGCCTTTTCCAGCACGCGACCCCGACGGCGCGGCCGATCACCTTTCGGCTCGCCAACGAACGCCGGATCAGCCCGCGATCGACTCCAGTTCCTTGTCCTCCGCACGTTCCGCGGCCGACCGCCGTACGCCGTACGCGACGACCCCTGCCCACAGCGCCACCAGCACGCCGTACACCGCGAACCGCGCCCCGGTCCCGACCTCGAGCCCCTTCAGCAGCGTCCGCGCGTTGGTGAGGATCAGGACGAGCCCGACACCGACCCCCAGCCACTGTGTCGCGAGCCGCGACACCAGCCACGCCGCGAGCGGTGCCGCGATCACGCCGCCGATCAGCAGCGCCGCGACGATCTCGTACGGGATGTTCTCGTTGCCCAGGCCGAACAGGAAGCCCAGGCTGGCCGCGACCGACACGATGAACTCCGCGGCATTGACCGACCCGACCGTCTTCCGCGGCGCCAGCTTCCCGCTCCCGAGCAGCGCCGACGTGGCCACCGGACCCCAGCCGCCACCACCGGTCGCGTCGACGAACCCGGCGACCAGCCCGAGCGGCCCCAGGAACCGCCCGCCCACGCGCCCCTGGATCACGCCGCGCACCTTGCCGGTGGCGAACCGCGCCAGGATGTAGACCCCCAGCAGGATCAGCAACGCCGCAACCCACAGCGACGCCGACTCGGTCGACAGGTTCGACAGGAACGTCGCCCCCGCGAAAGCACCGACCCCACCCGGTACGCCGATCAGCGCCACCACGCGCCAGTCCACGTTGCCGAACCGCCAGTGCGACAGCCCGGACGCCAGCGTCGTCCCCACCTCGCTCAGGTGCACGGACGCGGAGGCGACGGCCGGCGTGATGCCGGTGATCAGCAGCGCCGTGGTGGCGGTGACGCCGTACGCCATGCCGAGCGTGCCGTCGACGAGCTGGGCCACGGATCCGAGCAGGGCGATCAGGATGAGACGACGCACAGAACTGCTCCTTGGGACGGAGGAGGACGTCCGTCAAGGAAAGCAGACAAAGTCACCCAAGTAGGCCGGGTTTCAGATGCCGAGACTTGGTGCTATTTCCTCCCCTGGGTCAGCCCACGCGCCCGCAGTACGGAGTTCTCCAGCGGCCGGAACACCGCGAGCTCGATCCCGACGCCGACCACGAAGATCAGCAGGATCCCGGCGAACACCATCGAGATGTCCGACAGCGACATCGCGTTGTGCAGGTACTGCCCGAGCCCTTCGCCCAGGTCCGGCGACGTCGCGATCAGCTCGGCGGCCATCAGCGACCGCCACGAGAACGCCCAACCCTGCTTGAGTCCCCCGAGGAATCCGGGCAGCGCGGCCGGCAGCAGGATGTACCGGATGCCGCTCCACCGGCCCGCGCCGAGCGCCTTGCCGACCCGCGGCAGGATCGGCGGCACCTGGTCCAGGCCGGACACCAGCCCGTTCGCGATCGACGGTACGGCGCCGAGCAGGACGACCCAGTAGATGGCCCGGTCGTTGAGCCCGAACCACAGGATCGCCGCCGGCACCCAGGCCACCGAGGGAAGGCTCTGCAGCCCGGACACCAGCGGCCCGATCCCGCGCCGGACGACGGTGATGTTCGCGATCGCCAGGCCGAGCGGTACGGCGATCAGCAGCGAGATCCCGAATCCGATCACGGCCCGGTGCACCGACGTCCAGAACAGCTCGAGGATGTCCCCGGAGGTCACCAGCTGCCAGATCTGGGTCCCGACGTCGGCGGGCGCGGGCAGCTTGAACTCCGGCCAGAACGCCGCGGCCCAGAGCAGCTGCCAGACCAGCACGAACAGGGCGATCGCACCGATCGGCGGCAGGACCCGTACGACGATCCGCCGCAGCACCGTCTCCCGGTGCAGATCCACCGGGGTGTCGAGCGCGTCCAGACCTGCTTCGACCGAACCGGCGTCGACCGGCCGGACCCGGGTGGCCTCAGGCGGCATGGCTGCTGATCACCTCGCGGAGCGCGGCGTTGACCTCGTCCACCGCGCCGGTTTCGGCGCCGTCGGTGAGCCCGTCGACGTTCCACTCCCGCACCACCCGGCCCGGCCGCGAGGACAGCAGGACGACGCGCTGGCCGAGCCGCACCGCCTCGCGGACGTCGTGGGTGATCGCGTCGAGGGCGGAGAACGGCTCGTCCATCAGCAGCAGCGACGGCTTGCCCGCGCCGGAACCGGTGTGGTCGGTGGTCGAGGCCAGCGCGCGGGCGAGCGCGACCCGCTGCCGCATCCCGCCGGACAGCTCGTGCGGCCGCTTGTCGCCCACTCCGCCGAGGCGGACGAGCTCGAGCAGCTCAGCCGCCGTGGCCCGGCGGGCCGCCTTGCCGACGCCGGCCATCCGCAGCGGCAGCTCGATGTTGCCCGCGGCGGTGAGCCACGGCATCAGCGCCGCCTCCTGGAAGACGACCGCCGGCCGGGACGAGTTCAGCTCGATCCGGCCGGTGGTCGGCTGGTCGAGCCCGGCCACCAGGTTGAGCAGCGTCGTCTTGCCGCAGCCCGACGCGCCGAGCAGGCAGACGAACTCCCCCGGCGCGACCGCGAGGTCGACCTGGTCGAGCGCGACCACGGCCTTGCCGCCCTGCCCGAACGTCTTGCCGACCTGGTGGAAACGGACGGGCGTCACGGCCGCGGCCACCGGCCTGGTCTCGATCGTTGAGGTCATCGTGTTCCCCCTCGGAACGGTTACTTCTTGTCCAGACCGGCGGCGTCGACGGTCGGCTGCCCGGCCTTGGTGAGCACCTCGTTCAGCGGCCCGAAGTCGGCGAACCCGGACACGTCTGGCGCTTCCTTCGCGATCGCGGCGGTGACCTGGTCCTTGGCCAGCTGCGGGAACTGGCCCGCGATCGGGTCGGCGGTGATCTTGATGTTGGCGAAGGCGCGATCGATGACCTCCGGCTTCAGCGCCTTGCCGGTCAGCTCGAGCAGCTGGGCGTTGACCACCTTCTTCGCGGCGGCCTCGTCCTTGGTGCTGTAGTCGATCGCCCCGACCAGACCGGTCAGCAGCGCCTTGACCGACTGCGGGTGCTCCTGCAGGAACTTGGTCCGCACGATCAGCACGGTGGTCGGGAACTTGCCGTCGGGCCACAGCTCGGCCTCGTCCAGCAGCACCTTCGCGCCGGCGTCCAGCACCAGCCGCGACGACCAGGGCTCGGGCAGCCAGGCGGCGTCGACGTCACCCTTCTTGAACGCGTCCAGCGTCTGCGCGTTCTCCAGGTTGGTGACCTTCACCTTGCCGGTCAGGTTCTTCTCGGCCAGCCACTTCTTCAGCGACACGTCCTGGGTGTTGCCCAGCTGCGGGGTGACCACCGTCTTGCCGGCCAGGTCCTCGGGCTTGGTGATGGTCGGCTTGACCACCAGCTGCGCGCCGCCGGACGTCGTACCGGCGATCAGCCGGACCGCTTCGCCGTTGGACTTCGCGTAGGCGTTGATCGCCGGGCCGGAGCCGATGAAGGAGGCGTCCAGCGAGCCGCCGAGCAGCGCGCCGACGGCCTCCGGGCCGGCGTTGAACTTGGTCGGCACCAGCTTGGTGCTGCCGAGCTCCTTGGTGAACAGGCCCTGGTCGAGCCCGACCAGCGCCGCCGCGTGGGTGACGTTCGGGAAGTAGCCGAGCCGCAGCTCGGTGGCCGGGCCCTTGTCCGTCGAGGCGACCGGCTGCTCGTTGCTGTCGGCGCGCGAGCAGCCGGCGGCGACGGTCATCAGCGCCACGGCGGCGGCGAGCAAGCGGGTACGGCGGAAGTTGTTCCTCACAGTGGTGACCTTCAGCTGCGGGCGATCCTGGGCGGAATCGCGATCTGTCGTCGGACCTGGCTCGGGGGGGACCTGGGCTGAGGACCATGAAAGCAAACAAAACCGACCGACTCAGTCCACTATCAGCATCTGAGACACCGGGTTCGGCCCGTGGACGACCCATCATTTTCGCCGCCGGCTCCGAAGGACTTCCGCGATCCAGCCAGAAGTTGTTCAGAACTTATGCACCCGGAAGGCTTTCCCCATGAGCGGTCATCGTGAGTCGGTGGCCGTGGTCGGGTCCGGCGTCGCCGGGTTGACCGCGGCGTACCTGCTGAGCCGGACGTGTCGGGTCACCGTCTTCGAGGCGGACGTCCGGCCCGGCGGGCACGCGCACACCCACGACGTCACGGACTCGGCCGGCGGCACGCACCGGGTCGACAGCGGTTTCATCGTGCACAACGAGCAGACCTACCCGTACCTGCTCAAGCTCTTCGCCGAGCTCGGCGTGGGCACCCGCCCGACCGAGATGAGCATGAGCGTCCACTGCGACGGCTGCGGTCTCGAGTACGCCGGGGGCCGCGGCGCCGGATCGATCCTGAGCCAGCCGCGCCGGCTCGCCGATCCCCGCTTCGTCCGCATGCTCACCGAGATCCCCCGCTTCCACCGCGCGGCCCGCGCTGTCCTGAACGACGGCGACGACAGCCTCACCTGGGCAGGGTTCCTGCAGCAGCGCGGCTTCTCCAAGTACTTCGTCCGGCACTTCGCCGTGCCGCTGGTCGCCTGCGTCTGGTCGTCGGGCACGGCCGACGCCGGGCTGTACCCGGCGCGCTACCTGTTCCGCTTCCTCGACCACCACGGCATGCTGACCGTCGGCGGCTCGCCAACCTGGCGCACGGTCGAGGGCGGTTCCGGCGCGTACGTCGACCAGGTGGTCGCCGCGATCGGCGACGTCCGCACGGCGACTCCCGTCCGCTCGGTGCTGCGGCACGACGACGGCGTCGAGGTCGTCACCGGCGACACGACCCACGCCTTCGACCGCATCGTCCTCGCGACGCACGCCGACACGACGCTCGACCTGCTCGTCGACGCGACGCCCGAGGAGAAGGCCCTGCTCGGCGCGTTCCGCTACTCGGTCAACCCGACCTGGCTGCACACCGACACCTCCGTCCTGCCCGCCGTACGACGTGCGCGGTCGTCCTGGAACTACCGGATGCGCGACTGCCACGCCGACCAGCCGCAGGTCCTGGTCAGCTACTGGATGAATCGCCTGCAGGGCTTCGACTCCGCCGACGAGCACCTGGTCACCCTCAACCCGGACGGCTGGGTCGACCCGGCCAAGGTCACCAGCCGGATGACGTACGCGCACCCGGTCTTCACTCCCGAGTCCGTCGCCGCGGCCGAGCAGCTCACGTCGGCCGGCGGACCACGGCTCGCCTTCGCGGGCGCGCACCTGGGCTGGGGGTTCCACGAGGACGGCTGCCGCTCGGGTGTCGAGGCAGCCTCCCGGCTGGGGGTCAGGTGGTAGACCTTCCCACGCTGCCCGCGATCGTCCCCGGGCACGTCAGTCACTCGCGCCGGGTGCCGAAGCGGCACCGGTTCCGCTACCGGACGTACCAGTGGCTCGTCGACGTCACCGACCTGCCCCGCCGCGGGTGGCTCGGCTCGTTCCGCGCCGCCGACCACCTGGGCGATCCGAACCGGTCCCTGCGCGACAACGTCGCCCACTTCACCGCCGCGCACGGCGTGGAGCTGCGACCGGACGATCGCGTCGTGATGCTGTCCAACGCCCGTACCTTCGGCTACGTCTTCGACCCACTCACCGTCTTCTGGTGCCTGACCGCCGCCGGCGACCTGCGCTGCGTCGTCCTCGAGATCCACAACACGTACGGCGAACGCCACGCCCAGCTCGGCCGCGCCACCCAGTTCAGCCTGGACAAGCAGTTCTACGTCTCCCCCTTCTTCACCGTCGAAGGCCGGTACGACGTGACGCTGCGCCTCGAGCCCGGCCGGCTGGCGGTCGCGATCGACCTGCACCAGCACGACCAGCGCGTCTTCTCCGCGGCGTTCACCGGTACGCCGCGCCCCGCCGCGCGGCGAGCTGTTCTCGCGACGGTCTTACGGAACCCTTTCGTCACCCACCAGATCGCAACTCTGATCCGAATCCATGGAGTGTGGCTCTGGTTCCGCCGGTTACCGGTGGTGCAGCGCCGCCCGCACACCCCACCGGAAGGAGTCGCACGATGACCATCGACGAGCGCTGGCCAGACATCGTCAAAAGTCCCAGAAGTTCTGTTCGTGCAGCCGCGGCGCGGCAGGTCCTCCGAGGTGCCGTTCGCGACCTCGCAGTGCAAGTGGTGCTGCCCGACGGCCGGCGCCTCGGCCGCGGCGGACCGGTGATGGAGATCGTCTCCGACAGGTTCTTCCACCGGATCGGTGCCGACCTCAAGATCGGCTTCGGCGAGGCCTACATGGCCGGCGACTGGCGGGCCGCGCCCGGCACCGACCTGGCCGAGCTGCTGACCGTCTTCGCCCGCCGGCTCAGCACGCTCGTCCCGCCGACGCTCCAGCGCTTCCGCAAGGTGATCGAGCAGCGCATGCCGACCTCCGAGCTGAACGACCGCACGGGCGCGCGCTCCAACATCGCCCGCCACTACGACCTGTCCAACGACCTGTTCGCGACCTTCCTCGACCCGACCATGTCGTACTCGTCAGCGCTCTTCGACGACACCGACGACCTCGAGCAGGCGCAGGTCCGCAAGATCGACAACGTGCTCGACCTGGCCGGCGTACGGGAGGGCTCGCGCGTTCTGGAGATCGGGACCGGCTGGGGTCAGCTCGCGATCCAGGCGGCCGGCCGTGGCGCGACCGTCACGTCGATCACGCTGTCCACCGAGCAGCGCGACCTCGCGCGCAAGCGGATCGCCGAGGCGGGCGTGGACGCGACCGTCGAGCTGTGCGACTACCGCGACGCCGCCGGCCGGTACGACGCGGTGGTGAGCGTCGAGATGATCGAGGCCGTCGGCGAGCGGTACTGGGCCGAGTACTTCGCGACCGTCGACCGCCTGCTCGTGCCCGGCGGGCGGTTCGGCCTGCAGGCGATCACGATGCCCGACGACCGGCTGCGCGCGACCCGGCACGCGCAGGGCTGGATCCACAAGTACATCTTCCCCGGCGGCCTGATCCCTTCCCTGGAGGCGATCGACCGCTCGGCCGGCCGTCTCGCCGTGATCGATCAGCACAAGTTCGGCGCCGACTACGCCCGGACCCTGCGCCTGTGGCGCGACCGCTTCACCGAGCAGGCCGCGGAGGTCGACGCGCTCGGATTCGACGAGACCTTCCGCCGGATGTGGGAGTTCTACCTCGCGTACTCCGAAGCAGGTTTCCGCTCCGGGTACCTCGACGTCGTCCAGCTCGCCTTGACCCGAAGGACCTGACATGGATCTCACCGGCCGCAAGATCTGGGTCGTCGGCGCCTCCTCCGGCATCGGCGCCGCCCTCGCGCACGAGCTGCACCAGCGCGGCGCGCGGGTCGCGATCTCCGCCCGCCGCGAGGACAAGCTGAAGGAGGTCGCCGGCCACCAGTTGGCGATCAGCACCGTCGACGTCACCGACCAGGAGTCCGTCCGCCGGGCCGCCCACGACGTGGCCCAGCAACTCGGCGGGCTCGACATCCTGATCTTCAGCGCCGGCTACTGGGCCCAGATGGACGACTTCGACGCGGCGTCCTTCCAGAAGCACCTCGACGTCAACCTCACCGGCCTGGCCAACACCCTCGACACCGTCATCCCGCGCCTGCAGGGCGGCGGCATGATCGTCGGCATCGCGTCGGTCGCCGGCTACCGCGGCCTGCCCGGCGCCGAGGCGTACGGCGCGACCAAGGCCGCCCAGATCAACCTGCTCGAGGCCCTGCGCGCCAAACTCCGCCCGGACGGCATCGACGTCCTCACCGTCTGCCCCGGCTTCGTCGAGACCGAGATGACCGAGACCAACTCGTTCCCGATGCCGTTCATCATCAAGGCCGACCAGGCCGCCCGCGCGATCGCGGACGGCATCGAGCGCCAGTCCGCGCGGATCGTCTTCCCCTGGCAGATGGACCTCCTGATGCGCTTCGCCAAACTCGTCCCCGACCGGCTGTGGGCCTTGGCTCTCACCCCTCGATCCTGATCTGTCCAGATGCGGTCACAGGTGTTGCCCTCACCTGCTGCAGGTACGTACGGTCCTCCGGGATCGACCGCCTGATGTGAGGAGCTCACCCCGTGGCCACACCAGCTTTTCCGGACGGCTGGGCCCCCGGCGGCCCGCTCGACGTGGCGAAGCTCACGGTCGAGTACGCCGACCGCCCGCTCGGCCTCGACGAGCCCCGCCCGCGCCTCGCCTGGATCGCCACCGCCCCCGGCTTCGGAGCCACCCAGTCGGCGTACCAGGTCCTCGTCGCCACCAGCCCGGACCTCCTCACCCCTGAGCAGGCCGACGTCTGGGACTCCGGCAAGGTCACCGGTGACGCCATCCAGCTCGAGTACGACGGCCCGCAGCTCGCGCCGCGCACCCGCTACCACTGGGCCGTCCGCCTCTGGGACGGCCTGGAGCGCGAGAGCAAGTGGAGCCGTCCGAGCTGGTTCGAGACCGCCCTGCTCGACGACGGCTGGCAGGACGCCCGCTGGATCGGCGCCTCCACCGAAGCCGCTCCCCTGCTCCGCCGCGCGTTCGACCTGCCCGGCCCGATCGCCAAGGCCCGCCTCTACGTCAGCGGCCTCGCGTACGCCGACCTGCACCTCAACGGCCGACGAGTCGGCGACGCCGTCCTCGACCCCGGCTTCACCGACTACGACAAGACGGTCCTCTACGTCACCCACGACGTCACCGATCTCCTCCAGCCCGGCGACAACGTCCTCGGCGCCGAGCTCGGCCGCGGCTTCTTCGGCCTGACCACACCGAACGTCTGGCGCTGGCACCAGACCCCCTGGACCGCCGACCCTCGCCTGATCGCCCGCCTGGTCGTCGACCACGAGGACGGCACCACCACCGAACTCCACTCCGACGCCACGTGGCAGGCCACCAGCGGCCCGACCGTCTCCGACAGCCTCTTCGCCGGCGAGACCTACGACGCCCGCCTCGCGCAGCCCGGCTGGGACAGCCCTGGCTTCGACGCCTCGACCTGGTCCCCCGCCCTCGAACTCGATCCGCCCAAGGGCCGGCTCCGCGCCCAGCAGCACGAACCGATCCGCGTCGTCGAAGAAGTGGCACCGGTCGAGATCACCACCCCGCGGGCCGGCCTCCAGGTGGTCGACTTCGGCCGCACCACGGCAGGCTGGGTCCAGCTCCGGACCGAGGCTCCGGCCGGTCGCACGATCAGTCTCCAGTACGGCGAGACGCTGGGCGCCGACGGCCAGGTCGTGGCCGAGAGCGACCACGTCGAAGGGCGCTTCCAGCAGGACGAGTACGTTGCCGCAGGCAACGGAGTCGAGACCTGGGCGCCGCGCTTCTCGTACAAGGGTTTCCGCTACGTCCAGGTCACCGGCGCCGACCACGCCGAGCTGACTCTCCAGGTCGTTCACTCCGACGTCCGTCCGGCGGCGCGGTTCAGCTCCGACGTCCAGCTGTACGAGTGGCTCGAGGACGCGATGCGGCAGACGGTGCTGAACAACCTGCACGGCATCCCGACCGACACCCCGATGTTCGAGAAGAACGGCTGGACCGGCGACGCCCAGGTCGGCGCACCGACCATGCTGTCGCTGCTCGACCTGTCCCGGTTCTTCACCAAGTGGCTCGGCGACCTCCGCGACAGCCAGGCCGCCGACGGACAGCTCCCGGTGATCGTGCCGACCGGCGACTGGGGTTTCACCGAGTTGTCCCCGGCGACCGAGTGGTCGACGGTCTACCCCTTCCTGCTGCGGGAGATGCACCGCTGGTACGGCGACACCCGCCTGCTCCGCGAGCACTGGGACGCGGTCGTGCGCTACGTCGAGTGGGAGCTGGGCCGCGTCGAGGACGGGTTGTCGGTCAGCGTCCTCGGCGACTGGCTGCCGCCGGGCTACCCGGACGGACCGGCGCCGGAGGATCGGCGGCTGACCGCGACGGCGTACCTGCACCGCGCGGTCACGGCGGTGATCGAGATCGGCGAGCTGATCGGCGAGACCGGCCCCCTGGATCGGTTGCGCAAGGCAACCGTCGAGCTGGCCGACGGGCTCAACCGCGCGTTCCTCGACCGCGAGGCCGGGATCTACCGGAGCGCGCAGGACCCCGACTACCGCCAGACCTCCAACGCGGTTCCGCTCGCGTTCGGCCTGGTTCCCGACGAGCTGGTCGAGCAGGTCGTCGCCAACCTGGTCAGCGACCTCGAGGCGCGCGACTTCCACCTGAACACCGGCTGCCTCGGCGTCGGCGTACTGCTGCCCGTTCTGGCGCAGTACGGGCATGCAGACGTCGCCGCGAAGGTCGCCCAGCAACGGACGTACCCGAGCTGGGGCTACTGGTACGACGAGGGCGCCGACACCATGTGGGAGCGCTGGGAGGCCGACAGCCGGTCGCGCAACCACTACTTCCAGGGCACCGTCGTGCAGTGGCTGCTGGAGAACGTCACCGGACTCCGCAACGCGGGCAACGGCTGGGAACGGCTCGTCGTCCGTCCGGACGCGCGAGCGGACACGGCCCAGGCCTCGGTGCGGACCGACACCGTTCGCGGCCGGGTGTCCGCGACCTGGCGACAGGTCGGACGCGTGCTGCACGTCGAGGTGCAGGTCCCGGTCGGCAGCACCGCCGAGGTGCACGTGCCGTCGGAGCAGCCGACCGACGTCACCGCCGTACCAGCTCCGTACGCCGGGGAGCCGGTCTGGACGGACGGCTACGCGATCTACACGGTCCCGTCAGGGCACTGGTCGTTCACCAGCCGGACGGCGTGACCTTGGTGCTCTGTGATTTTGTGAGGAGCAGGTCGCGGCACACGCGGCCTTCGACCTGCGCACGCGACTCGAACTTGGTCAGCGGACGCCACGACGGCCGTGGCGCCCAGCTGTCGTACTGGTTGGCGAGCAGCGGCTCGGCCGTGCAGACCTCGAGCATCTCGTCGGCGTAGTCGGCCCAGTCCGTGGCCAGGTGCAACGTCCCGCCGGGCCGCAGCCGGGACGCGACCAGGCTGACGAACGGCGACTTCACCAGTCGCCGCTTGTTGTGCCGCTTCTTCTGCCACGGATCCGGGAAGTAGATCCGTACGCCGTCCAGCGTGTCCGGCGCGACGTGGTCGCGGAGGAAGTCGAGCGCGTCGCCGTGCAGTAGGCGGACGTTGCCCAGGTCGCTCTTCTCGACCGCGAGCATCAGCTGCCCGAGCCCGGCCGGGTAGACCTCGGCGGCCAGGTGGTTGACCCCGGGCGCCGCCTCCGCGAGCTGCGCGGTCGCCTCGCCCATACCCGACCCGATCTCCAGCACCACCGGCGCCGTCCGGCCGAACCAGGCGTCCAGGTCGAGCGTCCCGGCCGGCAACTCCTCCAGCTTGCGACCGAGCTCGGACCAGTGCGTCTCCCACACCCGCTGCTGCCCGACCGTCATCCGCACGCTGCGCCGGACGTGACTGAACACGCCCGGCTGCCGTACCTGATCCATCGTTTCCACCGGTACAACTTACAGCGTCCGTCAGGCGCTCTTGCGGTAGTCGAGCAGCAGCGGATCCCCACGCAACCGGGCCAGCGCCCGGCTGGTCTGGCTCTTGATCGTGCCGACCGCGCACCCGACCTCCTCCGCGGTCTCGGCCTCGCTCAGATCGACCAGGTACCGCAGGACGACGACCGCCCGCATCCGTCCCGGCAGCCGTTCCAGCGCGGCGACCAGCACGGAGTCCCGCTCGATCCGGTCGTAGTAGTCGATCAGCACCGGCCGGGTCGGCAGCTCCTCGGTCGGGAACTCCAGCTTGCCCTTCTTCACCCGCCAGTAGGCGCGACAGGTGTTGACGAGCACCTGCCGCACGTACGCGTACGGGTCCTCGGCGCGGATGGTGTCCCACCGCCGCCAGCACTTGGCCAGCGTGGTCTGCACCAGGTCCTCGGCCAGGCCGTGGTCCTGCGTCAGCAGGTACGCCGTACCCAGCAGTGCGCCGTACCGCTGTGTCACGAACTGCGTGAAGCTCGTGGCACCGTCCCCCGACAGTTCCGCCATGGTGAATCGCCCCCAGCGTGTCCTTTCGAAGAGGTCAGCGTCCCGCGATCGGCTTACACGACGCTTTCACGCTTGCGCGACAGTGAAATCCGCGCCCATCCACGGCCCGGCCCGCTCCGAACCGGTAGTGGTCGGCCGCCGCAGTCCGTCCCCGGCCGGCAGGGAGGCGCCCGGGCGGAGCTCCGTTCGGGTGACATCGAACACCGGGAGTGAAGTCGCATGTTCGACAAACTGTTCGTCCGCAACGCCATCGACCGCAGCGCCGAGAACGGGCTCGACCGCCGCAGGTTCCTGCACTCGGCCGGCGTCGCGGGGCTCGGAGTCGCGGCAGCCGGGGCGCTGACGGCCGGAGCCGCCGGTGAGGCATCGGCAGCCGGCGCGCCCAGCGACGGCGCGGTCCTGAACTTCGCGCTGAACCTGGAGTACCTGGAAGCCGAGTTCTACCTGCGCGCCGTGCACGGCCAGGGCCTGCCGGCCTCGGCGATCGGCGGCAAGGGGACGCCGGGCGCGGTCTCCGGCGGCCGTCAGGTGAACTTCAAGAACAAGGTGATCAAGCAGTTCGCCACCGAGATCGCCTCCGACGAGCTGGCCCACGTCAAGTTCCTGCGCGCCGCGCTGGGCTCGGCCGCGGTGGCCCGCCCGGCGATCGACATCGACGCCGCCTTCACCGCCGCGGCGACCGCGGCCGGCCTGATCAAGCCCGGCCAGAAGTTCGACGCCTACGCAGGAGACGACAACTTCCTGCTGGCCGCCTTCGTCTTCGAGGACGTCGGCGTCACGGCGTACAAGGGCGCCGCTCCGCTGATCAGCAACAAGACCTATCTCGAGGCGGCCGCCGGCATCCTCGCGGTCGAGGCCTACCACGCCGCCAACATCCGGACGACGCTGCTCAACCGCGGCCTGGCCGTGGCCTCGCGGGCGATCTCCGACGCCCGGGACAGCCTGGACGGCAGCACCGATCTGGACCAGGGCCTGAACCGGCTGGACACCGCGAACATCATCCCGACCGACGGCAACGGCATCGCCTACAGCCGCTCGGCCGGCCAGGTGCTGAACGTCGTCTACCTCAACCCGGCGGTCACCACCAAGGGCGGCTTCTTCCCCGCCGGTGTCAACGGCGAGATCCGCCAGAGCGCCAAGAGCAACTAGGGTATGTCTCCGAATCCCTCGCCGTAGCGAGCAGGTGCCCGGTGCGGTAGCTCGGCGTGCTGGAGTGAAGGCCTCGATGTTCTTCCATCGTGGTCTTTGCTCCAGTGCGTCGAGGTGCCGTGCCGGGTGCCGCGCAGTAGGCGAGGGGTTCGGAGACATGCCCTGCCCACCTGACTCCTCTTCTGGGCGGATCACTCGCCCCAGAAGAGGCGGTCGACCACGTTGCGCGCGCGCCGGGTCAGCCGGAGGTAGTCGTCGGAGAAGCGACTGGTCTGGCCCGGCGGGTAACCGCAGATCTGCGCCACGGCGGCCAGATCGCGCGGATCGCGCGGCAGTGAGTCGCTCGGCCGGGCCCGGGTCAGCATGATCGCGTTCCGGATCCGCGACGCCCGTTGCCAGGCGGCCCGCAGTACGTCGGCGTCCCGGCGCTCGAAGAGTCCTTCCTCGACCGCCACCCGCAACGCGCCGAGCGTCCGTGTCGTCCGCAGCCCTTCGACCCGGTGGGCCTCGCGCAACTGCAGCAGCTGGACCGTCCACTCGATGTCGGCCAGACCGCCGCGCCCGAGCTTGGTGTGGGTCGCCGGGTCGGCACCGCGCGGCAGCCGCTCGGCATCGACGCGAGCCTTGATCCGCCGGATCTCCATGACATCCCTGGCCGGTACGCCGTCCGCCGGGTAGCGCAACGGGTCGATCAGGTCGCGGAACGCCTGGCACAGCTCGGGATCGCCGCAGAGCGGATCGGCCCGGAGCAACGCCTGCGCCTCCCAGACCGCCGACCAGCGCGCGTAGTACGACGCGTACGACGCCAGCGTGCGCACGAGCGGACCCTGCCGGCCCTCGGGCCGCAGATCGGCGTCGATCGCGACGGCCGGATCCGCACCCGGTATCGACAGCAGGCGGCGCAGTTCGGTCGCGGCCTGGATGGCGAAGTCGGTGGCCGCCTTTTCCGATGCCCCCGGCAACGGATCGTGGACGAACATCACGTCGGCGTCACTGCCGTAGCCGAGCTCGTGCCCGCCGAACCGGCCCATCGCGACGATCGCCATCCGGGTCGGCTCCTCACCGCCCTTGGCGACCGCCCGCCGGGCGACCTCCAGCGAACTCGTCAGCGTCGCGGCCGCGATCGTGGTCAGCGCCTCGCCGACCTGCTCGACCTCGAGCAGGTGCGACAGGTCAGCGGCCGCGACCCGGAACAGCTCGCGCCGCCGGACCGCCCGGATCGCCGCGACCGCGGCTTCCGGCTTGTCCTGCCGGCGCGCGGCGGCAGACATCTCGGTGAGCAGCGCCTCGGGCTTGCGCGGGACCAGCTCGCGCTCGTCCGCGAGCATCGCTGTCGCCTCGGGTGCACGCTGCAGCAGGTCGACGGCGTACCGGCCGCTGGCGAGCAGGTGTGCGAGGCGTTCGGCGGACGCGCCTTCGTCGCGGAGCTGGCGCAGGTACCAAGGCGTCGAGCCGAGGGCGTCGGAGATCGTCCGGAAGGCGAGCAGCCCGGCGTCCGGATCGGGCGACTCGGCGAACCAGCCGAGCATCGCCGGCAGCAGCGCGCGCTGGATCGACGACCGCCGGGACACGCCCTCGGACAACGCCTCGATGTGCCGCAGCGCGGACGCCGGGTCGGCGTACCCGAGGGCGGTGAGGCGCTGCTTCGCGGCCTCCGGGGTGAGCCGGACCTCCCCGCCGGGGATCCGCGCGACGGCGGCGAGCAGCGGGCGGTAGAAGAGCTTCTCGTGCAGGCGGCGGACCTCGAGCGCGTGCTTCTTCCACACCTTGGTCAGGTCGGTGATCGGGTTCTTGGTGAAGCCGAGCGAGCGGCCGAGCCGGCGCAGGTCGTCCTCGTGCTCGGGGACGGAGTGGGTCCGCCGGAGCCGGTACAGCTGGATCCGGTGCTCCATCGAGCGCAGGAACCGGTACGCGTCGGCCAGTACGGCGCCGTCGGTGCGCCCGACGTACCCGGAACTCGTCAGCTGTTCCAACGCGATCAAAGTCGTCCCGCTGCGCACGGTCTCGTCGCTCCGCCCGTGCACGAGCTGCAGCAGCTGGACGGCGAACTCGACGTCGCGCAGACCGCCGGGACCGAGCTTCAGCTGCCGGTCGACATCGGCGGCCGGGATGTGGTCGACGACCCGGCGGCGCATCGCCTGCACGTCGTCGACGAAGCCCTCCCGGTCGGCCGCGGACCAGACCAGGCCGGCCGTCTGGTCGGCGTACGCCTGACCGAGCTCGGCGTCGCCGGCGATCGGGCGGGCCTTCAGCAGCGCCTGGAACTCCCAGGTCTTGGCCCAGCGCTGGTAGTAGGCGAGATGGCTGTCGAGCGTACGAACCAGTGGGCCGGACTTGCCTTCCGGGCGGAGCGCGGCGTCGACCGGCCAGAGCGTGCCCTCGGCGGTGTGCGCGGAGCAGATCCGCATCGCGGCAGCGGCCAGCTGGGTCGCGGTCTTCAGCGCCGGGGCCTCGTCCTCGCCCTCCAGCGGCTCGGCGACGAACAGCACGTCGACATCGCTGACGTAGTTCAGTTCGCGGCCGCCGCACTTGCCCATGGCAATCACTGCCAGCCGGCAGTCGGCGGCACCGGGGTGCTGGCCGAAGTACTGGTTGCGGGCGATCCGGAGCGCAGTTTCCAAGGCACCACCGGCGAGGTCGGCCAGGACGGCGGCGGTCTCGTCGACGAGCAGTCCCTCGGCGAGGTCGCGGGCGGCGAGGCGGAGCAGGAGACGGCGGTACTCGATGCGCAGCGCATCGACCGGGTTGTCGTCGTCCACGGCCAGGGCGAGCCGGGCGGCGACGTCGTCAGGGGTCGGGTTGTTGCCGGCCAGCGCCGGGTCGGCCAAGTCGTACCAGTGCCGCGGGTGCACGGTGAGATGGCGGCCGAGCGCCTCGCTCGCGCCGAGCACGCAGCACAGGCGACGGCGGAAGTCGTCGTCCATGTCGAGCGTGCGGGCGAAGGCGGACACGTCGTACTCGTGCTGGTCCAGCGCCTCGGCCAGGCCGAGCAGGTGGAGCAGCGCGAGATCGGGATCGGCGGACTCCGACAGCGAGCCGATCAGCTGCTCGGTCGCCATCGGGGTGCGCGCGTCCAGCCGGTCGAGCTGCTGGAGCAGCTTCGAGGCCCGTTGGGGGTCCGCGAACCCCCGCCGTACCAGCTGTCCCTCACTGGACACCTTCCGCGACTCCGCCACCCCCGCAGGTTACCGGCGCAGATCGCGGTTCGGTTGCGGGGTGATCACGGCCACCACTCGGAGTCGCTTGGCAAAAACTGTCCGTGACGGGCATGATGACTGATCATGGTCATGATGACGGGGTCGCTCGCTGTTCGGGGCACGGTGGTCTGGTTGACGCCCCAGCAGGGTGGGCGGGTGTCCGGGCCGCCCGAGCCGGACTACGACTACGACTACACAGCCACCGCGTACCTTCCACCACGCACGGCCGAGGACGGGCAGGTCGGCATCGCGCTGCGCCGCTTCGCCCCCGGCGCCTGGCGCTCGGCGGCCGAGGGCATCCTCGTCCCGGCCCAGGACCACCGGGCCCAGCAGGTGGTCCCCGGCTGCATCGTGGTGGTCACCGAAGGGATCCGCCCGGTCGGTCTGCTGACGGTCGAGGAGGTCGAGATCCTCGCCTCCGACGGCACGACCGCCCCGGAGCCACGCGCGACCACTCCGGCGCCCGCGGCTCTCACCACCCCCTACCGCCATTCCACCGCAGCGGCTCGCTGGACAACTCCCGAGACCGCGGGCGCCAGTTAATTTCCCCCGCTTTTCGCACCATTCAGTGACACGATCGCATGCCAGGATGCTATCGACTCAGCTCGCCGTCACCCGGCGACGTCACTCCGCGAAAGGAATCCACGATGCGCGTCCTCGCCATCCTCGCCCTCGGCACCACCCTCCTTGCCGCCCCGCTCACCGCGCAGGCCGCTCCCGGCACACCCGCCGACGCGGCCCCGCAGGCCGTCGCCGCCGCCTGGCCCTCGTGCGTGAAGGTCGTCCGCACCAAGCTGAACAACGACGGCTGGAACGACTACAAGTGGGTCGTCGACGTGACCAACAAGTGCAGCAGCGGGATCAGCTACAACGTGACGCGCAACGGTTCGTCCGACTACGGCTACCGCGATGTTGCCGCGGGCAAGAGTGGCAGCACCTACACAGGCAAGCTGTCCTTCGGCCACGACGCGTCCAAGCCCGACGGCGTGAAGATGTACTACAAGGGCACGAAGTACACCAAGACCTTCTGATCGCCCGAACGGCCGGCTCCCCGATCCGGGGAGCCGGCCGTTCGGCTCAGTAGGCGAACTGGTCGAGGACGCCGAACTTGTCCGCGGCGCCCCCGTTGGAGGCGACCACGATCCGGCGGCCGATGGTGTGCTCACCACCGGCCGGGAGCTCCAGCTTGAACTTGCTCATCGTGAAGTTGCTCTGCGAGTAGCCGGTGAACGGACCTGACGCCGCGCTGTAGACGAGGCCGTAGGTCTCGTTGTCCGGCGTCGTCCCGCTCTGCCCGATCCACCGTTTCGCGGTCGGGACCTGGCTGAACGGTCCACCGCTCGTGACCACCGGGAACCCCGCGACGGCCGAGCGCGACCCCGCACCGTCGTGGTCCATCGCGTCGCCGGCCCACACCGACAGCGCCGCTCCCGTGCCGTTGGTGAACGTGGTGTCGGCGGTGATGAAGGACTCGTCAGGCGTTGCCGTGAAGGTCGTGACGACCTTGAGGGCAGGGTGCTCAGCTGAAGTCCCCGTGACCTGAACCACTGCCTTTTCCTCGGTGTTCTCAGTGATCTTCACTTCGGTGGAGCGGACCTGCAACTGCTGCCAGGCGTTGCCACCGACGGGCTCGGCGGTGCTGACGTACGGCAGGTTGATCCAGTCGAGCTGGTCCGGCTGCCCGGTCAGAGCGAGGTCGAGCACCTTGCCCGTGGTCGACGGGCTCAGCTGCGGGTCGTTGTAGACCTTGGCGACCGCCATCGCGAGCTTCTTGTTCTCGATCACCACGTCACCCGGTCCGCCCTCGACCAGCCCGCTCGGCAGCCGCTTGCCGATGCTCGCGTCGACGCTCACCGGGCTGACCTGCAGATCGATCCCGGTCGTCTCGCCGGTCCCGGCCGTGATCTCGCGCGCCGCCGTCGCGAAGCCGAGCTGCGCCACCTGGAGGGTGTACGTGCCCGCACCCTCCGGCAGCCCGACGCGGTAGTTGCCGGAGGCATCCGTCGTGGTCCGGCCGATCGCCGTCCCGCCCTTGACCACACTGACCGTGGTGTTGGCGGCCGGTGAACCGTCGGCCTTCAGCGTCACCTTGCCGGACACGACCGGCCACGGCCTGGCCGCCGTACCGCCCGGTGTGAAGGCGTACAGGTTGCCGTCGAAGGCACCCGCGACCACGGTGTTGCCGCTGACGGCCGGGCCCGCCGACACCCAGGTGCCGATGTTCTGCGACCACAGCGGCTGACCCGTCCGCGCGTCCAGGGCGTAGAACCCGCCGCTGTTCGCGCCGACGAAGAGGGTGCTGCCCGACAGCGCCGGCGAAGTGAACGATCCACCTCGGTACTGCGAACCCGGCAGCAGCTGGTCCCAGATCACTGCACCGGTGGTGGCGTTGAGCGCCGTCACCGATCCGCTCGGGAAGGACATGTAGACGGTGTTGCCGCTCAGCGCGGCCGCCGACGGCGTCGCGCCGCTGCTGACCAGCGACGGGTGCGTGCTGGTGTAGCTCCAGAGCACCGCGCCAGTCGCACCGTCGCGCGCGACGAGACCGTTGTTCGACCCGATGAACACCTTGCCGCCGCCCGCGGACGGGATGCCGTCCTGCCAGCCGCCGAGGGTGTCGGTGCCGGTCCACAGCTTCTGGCCGGTCTTCAGGTCGTACGCGATCACGATGCTGCCGTCCTGGTTCCCGACGTACACCCGACCGTCGGCGACCGCGGGAGTCCCGTCGCTCATCGTGTTGCCGGCCATCGGCGAGCCCCAGATCCGTTGCCCGGTCCTGGCGTCCAGCGCGAGCAGGATGCCCGCCGCCGCCTCGCCGAACCGGGTCTGGAACGGGAACAGCACCTTGCCGTCGGCAACCGTCACGCCGTAGTACCCGTAGGTGCGCTGGTTGTTGCCCTCGGGCGCGGCCTCCGGGTCGTTGCGCCACTTCAGCTTGCCGGTCTTCGCGTCCACCGCGAACAGCGTGCCGCGCAGGGTCGGCACGTAGACGAGCCCGTCGGAGACCGCGACGCTGCCGTGCACCGACGACGGGACGTCGTAGCTCCACAGCTTGTTGCCGGTGGCGAGGTTCACGGCGTGCACCTCGCTGTTGCCCTCACCGTTCTCGTCCCGCGTCCCGGCGTACACGACGCCGTCGACGATGGCCGGTGAACCGGTCAGGAAGGTGCCCTTGGTCCGGTACGACCAGGCCAGCCGCTGCCCGGCCGCGATCTGGTCCTGCGCCACCCCACTGTGCGACGCGTCGCCGTGGTGCTGGTTCCAGTTCGCCCCGGCGACCGGCCTGATCGCCTTCTCGTTGGTCAGGGTGAACTTCGACGTGCCCTTCCAGGTCGCCTTGTTCTTGTCGGTCGCCTCCACCTCGAGGGTGTGCTTGCCGATCTTGGTGTTGCCCGGCAGGTCGGCGTACCAGGTGAACTCGCCGGTCGCCTGCAGTTGCTTCCAGTTCTTGTTGTCGAGCCGGTAGCGGACCTTCACCGGCGCGTCGGTGGTGTCGTACGCGTTCACCTGGATGCCCGGGAACTTGTCCAGCGGCACCGACGTGCCCGGCGCCGGCGACACGATCGTCAGGTCCTTCTCGGCGCCGTAGATCCGGAACGGGTTGTCGAAGGACTTGTTGTCCATGTTCACGAACCGGAACCCGCGCGGCGAGTTGTCGATCGTGTACGACGACGAGACGGTCTGGATGTGCTTCGCCGTCTTGGCGAACTGGCTGTTCGGCTCGACGTCGTTGCTGTGCTCGTGACCGACCAGGATCAGCTCGGCCTTGTACTGCTCGAGCACCTTGCCGAACTCGTCGTACACCGACGGCGAACCGAACGGGACGTTCATCGGCTGGTGGGTCAGCACCACCAGGTGCTTGCCACGCTTGACGTTCTGCGCCAGGTCGGCCTTCACCCACTCCAGCTGCTCGGCGAACGGCGCGGCGCCGTTGTTCTCCAGCACCAGGAAGTGCCGGTCGCTGTAGTCGAAGGAGTACCACTCCGGGCCGACGTGCTTGCGGTAGTTGTTGATCCGCGCCGCGTACGTCGCCCCGGCGGCGTACTCGTGGTTGCCGACGGCCGGCCAGACCGGGACCTTCGAGTTCGCCGTACTCGACTTGTAGAACTCGAACTCCGCGTCGGTGGCCGAGTTGGTCAGGTCACCGCTGACCTGGATGAACGCGAGGTTCTGCCGGGTCGTGTTGATCTCGGTGATCTGCTCGGGCAGCTGCGCGTTCACGTGCGGGTCGGCCACGTTGCCGAAGGTGAACCCACCGTCGGCGGACTTCTTGTCCTTGCGCAGACCGAAGTTCACCTCCCGGGTGTCACCGGCGGCGAGCTGACCGAGGCTGCGGAAGAACTTCGGGGTCATGTTGTCGTCGGTGCCCACCGAGTAGCCCGACGGCTGGGTGACGAAGACCAGGTCGACGTCGCGGCGCTCGACGTCGGACGAGAAGGAGTAGTGCCCCTTCTTGTCCGTCACGACGAGCTTCTGACCGTCCGAAACGGTCACCCCGGCCAACGGGGTCTCGTTGTTGTCCTGCCGGTTGTCGTTGTCCCGGTCCTCGAAGACCGTGCCGGAGATGATCGCGGCCGGAGCGTCGACGGCGTCGGCGATCACTCCGGTCAGCGGTACGCCGATGACGAGCGCCGCGAGGCCCCCGGCCAGGCCGTACAGGAGTTTGTGCCACCGGGTGGCAGGGGGACGATCGCTCGACTTGCGCGTCAGGCCGATCATGTGAGGAAGAACCTTTCTACGAACCAGAAGGTGCCGAAGGCGGCGACGACTGCGGTCGCCGAGCGGACGACCGGGACCGAGAGACGGCTCCGGCGGATCAGCAGGACCAGGGGGAACACGGCCAGCAGCAGCAACGCCTGGCCGGTCTCGATGCCGATGTTGAAGCTCAGCAGCGAGACGAGCAGTTCCGGACTGACTTGATCGGTGATCCGCAGCGAGCCGGCGAAGCCGAGCCCGTGCAGAAGACCGAAACCGAAGACCACCGGGAGGCGATGGCGGGTGGAACCCAGCAGGTTCTCGACCGCGACGAACGCGATCGACAGCGCGATCAGCGGCTCGACGACGATCGCGGGCACGGTGATCCCGCCGAGCAGCGTGGAGACCAGCGTGACGCTGTGCGCGACGGTGAACATCGAGGTGACCTGGAGCAGGCTCTTGAAGCTGTTCGCGCCGAGGATCAGCGCGACCACGAAGAGCACGTGGTCGAGCCCGAGCAGGATGTGCTCGACGCCCAGCTTGCCGAACTGCAGGCTGGACGCGGCCATCGTCGAGTCGCCGACGGTGAAGTCGTGATGGCTGCGGTCGAACACGGTCCGGCCGGAGTCGTCGCCGAAGTGGTACTCCACCACGTTGGTGTGGTCGTCCGCGACCGCCTCGGCGTCACCGAACACGGTGTACTGCAGGCGGAACGTGCCCTGGTCGCCGGCGCAGGCGTAGATCAGGCCGAGTTCGGCGTACGGCGTACCGGCGCGACTGCCGACGGACGTGGTGGCGAGCTCGGGCTCGCAGGCGGCGCCGTCGAGGGAGATGACGACCCGGTCGTGCAGGTACGTCTCCAGCGTCGGCTTGGCGGTGTCGAGGGCCTTCGCGCGCCGACCGTCGTCGGTCGCGGGCTCGCCGAGGTCGACGGCGCGGGCCAGTACGGCGTACTCGAGGCTGAGCTGGACGTTCACCTGGCTGCCGTCCTGCGTGACGGTGGCGTAGCCGGCGGAAGCGATCACATGGGCGGACGCGGCGGTGGTGCCGGCCAGAGCGAGGGCAACGAGCAGCCCGAGGAATGTCAGCAGACGACGCATGGGGTGAATCCCACGCGACCGGAGTGGACACTCGATGACCGCTCAGGAAACTATTTGCCGCCAGCGTGGGGATTCGTGTAACTATCTGCGACACTGTCGCGGTACCACACCGAGTGTTACCGTCGTCACTATGCGTCAATGGCAGCGGGTTGTTGCGATCGTCGTTGTGGCCACACTGGTCCTCGCCCTCGAGAGCTGGATCGCCAGCGCTCAGGCACCGTTCTTCAAGCAGTGCTCGTACCTGCGGACGGGAGCGAGCGCGCCGGTCCGGCCGCCGTACTCGCTGACGCCGACGGACGGCCTGGTGAAGGTGACGGTGACGACCAACGTCGGCGCGGTGGAGCTGCGGCTGGACCGCGAGAGCGCGCCGTGCGCGGTGCACGCGTTCGGGCACCTCGCGCTCGGCGGGTTCTACACCGGAGCGCCGTGCGGGCGGCTCACGTCCGTGCTGCTGGAGTGCGGACCGGCCGAGGCCGGCTTCCGGTACCCGGCGGAGCTGACCGGCAAGGAGAGCTACCCGCGCGGGACGGTCGCGATGGTGCCGGTCGCCGCCGGGCAGAACGGCGCGCGCTTCTTCGTCGTGCACCGCGACGCGCAGCTGCCGCCGGCGTACACGGTGGTCGGGACGGTGTTCGCCGGGATCGAGGTGGTCGACAAGATCGCCGCGGGCGGCGGGCGGACCCCGGTGTGGATCACCGGGATCCTCGTCGGTTAGAGCACCGGCAGCAGCTTGTTCAGCTCGAACGGCGTGACCTGCTTGCGGTAGTCCTGCCACTCGACCCGCTTGTTGCGCAGGAAGAAGTCGAAGACGTGCTCGCCGAGCGTCTCGGCGACCAGCTCGCTGTCCTCCATCGCGTGGATCGCCTCGGCCAGGCTGTTCGGCAGCGGCTTGATGCCGAGCGCGCGACGCTCACGGTCGGTCAGCGACCAGATGTCGTCCTCGACCTCCCGCGGCAGCTCGTACCCCTCCTCGATGCCCTTCAGGCCGGCGGCCAGCATCAGCGCGAAGGCCAGGTACGGGTTCGCGGCGGAGTCGAGCGAGCGGAACTCGACCCGGCTCGACTGGCCCTTGTGCGGCTTGTACATCGGCACCCGGACCAGCGCGCTGCGGTTGTTGTGACCCCACGAGATGAACGACGGCGCCTCGTCACCGACGGCGAGCCGCTTGTACGAGTTCACCCACTGGTTGGTCACCGCGGTGATCTCGGCCGCGTGGCGCAGCAGGCCGGCGATGAACGCCCGCCCGGTCTTGGACAGCTGGTACTGCGCGCCGCCCTCGAAGAACGCGTTCCGGTCGCCCTCGAACAGCGACATGTGGGTGTGCATGCCCGAACCGGGCTGGTCGCTCAGCGGCTTGGGCATGAACGAGGCGTAGATGCCCTGGCTGAGCGCGACCTCCTTGACGACCACGCGGAACGTCATGATGTTGTCCGCGGTGGACAGCGCGTCGGCGTACCGCAGGTCGATCTCCTGCTGGCCCGGGCCGCCCTCGTGGTGGCTGAACTCGACCGAGATGCCCATCGACTCCAGCATCGTGATCGCCTCGCGGCGGAAGTCGTTGCCGATCCCCTGCGGGGTGTGGTCGAAGTAGCCCGAGGAGTCGACCGGCTCGGGATAGGTGCCCGGAGCGCCGGTCAGCGACTTGAACAGGTAGAACTCGATCTCGGGGTGGGTGTAGAAGGTGAAGCCGAGGTCGGCCGCCTTCGACAGGGTCCGCTTCAGCACGTGCCGCGGGTCGGCGAACGAGGCCGAGCCGTCCGGCATGTTGATGTCGCAGAACATCCGGGCGGTGCCCATCGTCTCGCCCCGCCAGGGCAGGATCTGGAACGTCGACGGGTCCGGCTTGGCCAGCATGTCCGCCTCGGTGACCCGGGCGAACCCCTCGATCGCGGACCCGTCGAACCCGATCCCCTCCGAGAACGCGCCCTCCAGCTCCGCCGGGGCGACCGCCACCGATTTCAGGAAGCCCAGCACGTCGGTGAACCAGAGCCGCACGAACCGTACGTCGCGCTCCTCGAGCGCGCGCAGCACGAACTCCTGCTGCTTGTCCATCGGCGGTTCCACCTCTCTCGACGTACGGCACGGCACCGGACCTCACACAGTGTGCCCCGGCAGTGTTAAGCAGACGTTACGTGGCGACGGGGACATGGCCGGCCACAGGGCCGGGAGCCATGGCCTAGGGTGCTGCGGGTGCAGACGATTTTCCACGCCGCGCTGATCGTGGCGGCCGTGCTCTGCATCAGCGACCTGCTGCTCAGCACCGGCCGCTTCGTCCGCTCGCTGCAACGCCGCCGCCCGGCCGAGCAGGACGTTCTCGGGCGCCGCTGGCTGCCGATCCCCGAGCTGGGATACGGCATGTTCGCCTTCTGCTGCCCCGGGCTGGTCACGCTCGGACTGACCGACAACGACGGCACGCTGCCGACCAAGCAGATCCTGCTCGCCGCGCTGGTCTTCGGGTACGCCGGTGCGGTGCTCTCCCGCGTCGTCCGGACGCCGGGCCCGGGCGGCCGGCGCTTCCGGCTACGCGCCGGGCTGCTGCTGGGTCTGCCGGCTGTCTTCGGGCTGGTCTTCGGGCTCTCCGGCGTCGCCACCTGAGTCCTTGGTCCGGCGCCGCTGGAACCAGGGCACGATCCGCTCCATCGGGGCGAAGGCCAGCCAGCAGACCACGGTCGGCAGGAAGTGGATCAGCAGGATCGCGGTGTTCGCGACGTGGAAGCCGATGAAGAACAGCGCGCCGAGCAGCTGCCAGCGGCCCTTCAGCCAGAGCACCAGCGGTGACAGCAGCTCACCGATGAACCCGACCCACTGCATCACGTGCAGCATCCACGGGTGGTGCAGCAGCCACTCGCCGACCGGGTGAGGCCGGCGCACGATCGCCCAGGTCAGGATGGCGCTGCCCGGCCAGGTCAGCGCCCAGCCCGCGCTGCGGAGCTTGGCGACCGCGGACAGGAAGTACGTCGCGATCACGCTGATCTGGACGCACCGGACCGCCCAGCCGGCCGCTTCCGAGGTGGTCTGGTCGGCGTACACGGAGCCCTTGCGGTTCTTGTTCGGCGCGACGGTCGGGAGCACCCACAGCGCGATGACGAGCGCGAGGTGGTCGTGGTCGACCTTGCGGTCGCTCATCCCGATCAGCACCCACCAGGTGAACGCCGGCGCGACCACCCAGCCCGCGAGCCGCGGCAGCCGGTTGGAGGCGCCGATCAGGCAGAACACGATCAGTACGACGTACAGGGTGGTCGTGTTGGCGACCGACGGCTTCGGGAGGTCGAACAGGCGGGCCAGGTAGAGCGGTTGGTAGAGGCCTGGGTGCTCGCCCTTGAGCCGGGTGTCGCGGACGAACGCGTGCATGTCGAGGATGACGAACAGGTACAGGATCGTCCGCAACCACGCGACGCGGGCGAGTGCGATCTTGGGCGTGAACCAGTTGGCGATCCTGGTCATCGGCGCACCTGCCAGGTCGCCATGACCTCAGCCTTCGGCGGCCCGTCCACGCGCCCTTCCACCAGCTGGGTCGTGTCCCGGATCAGCTCCAGCTTCACGTACTTCGGCTCGTCCGGGTGCTTGCGGGCCCACCCGTCCGCCACCTGCTGCAGCAACGAGGGATCCTTGACGATCTCCCCCGTCCGCGCCTCGATCTCCGCCCGCGCCACCCCCGCACCCTCGATGTTCAGCGGCACGTCCACCGAGGTCCCCGCATCGGTCTCGGCCTGGATCCGGGTGAAGGTGATCGACGCGTCGTCCGGCACCGTCATCGCGTACTGCGACATCGGCCCGAACGGCCACATGTCGTCCGACATCCGCACCGACCCGTTCACCAGCAGCACGACCCCCACCACCGCGACCACCACCCTGACCGTCTTCCCCACCCGGCCCAGCCGCAGCCCCGCACCCGTCGTCACGTCCGTCATTACACACCACCACCAGTTCGCCCCAGCACCCCCAACATCTCAGCTCCATCTCGACCCCTCAACCAGCCAGAGTTGTCCCATGCGCCTCACCGCCCTGCTCGCCGCCGCCGTCCTCCTCACCACCGCGTGCGGCACCGAACCGGCCGCCACCGCCCCCGCAGCTGACTCCACCAGCACTCCGCCCTCCCCTCCCCCGACGCCGGAGCTGACCCGGCCGGTCTTCCCAACCAAGCTGCCGTCCCGGCCCGCGCTCCCCGACAGCGCCTACCAGCAGCTGACGGTTCACCGGCTGACCGATCCGGACACCTCGCTACGAGCGCCCGCGCCTGGCTTCGCCCAGGTGGTCTTCGCGTGCGACTACGAGGAGTGGAGCCCGCAGGAGCAGCGGAACGCCATCGAGCGGATGCCGGCGAACGACAGTCGCGGTGACTACCTGGACGCCAGGACGGCGACCCGGACCACGGAGGCGTTGGGCAGTCACCGGGATCCGCAGGCGGCGGACTACTTCGCGCGGAGCTTCACCAAGGACTCGTGGCCGACGCGCAAGCTGGTCAGCACGTACGACGTGGCGCGCGGCAATCTGACCCGGGCCAACGTGGTCGCGGCGCGGAACTTCTACGCCGACGGCTGCTCGGCCAAGTACGTGGCGCCGCTGCTGACCGGAGTACGGGTCAGCGTCTACGCGCCGTGGACCTGGAAGCTCTGAGAAGATCGCGCCATGGCGACGATTCAGGAAGTGGCGGAGGCGTTCTCGCGGCACCGCTTCTCGGAGGTGTATCCGTTCCTGCACCCGGAGGTGACCTGGACCCTGGTGGGGGCGGCGAAGCTGGTGGGGCAGGAGCAGGTGGTGCAGGCGTGTGAGAACGCGCTGGCGGAGCTGGCGCGGTCGACGACGCAGTTCCTGCGGTTCAAGACGATCGCGAACGCGGACTCCGTCGCGGTGCACTCGGTGGCCCGGTACGTCGACGCGAAGTGGCAGTCGTCGTTCGTGTCGTCGTGCGACCTGTACGAGTTCACCCAGGGGCACCTCACCTCGATCACGTCGTACACGGCGGAAGTCGATCCCGACACGATCGCCTGACAGCGGGGGCGGCGGCTCCTGGTGATCAGCCGTCCAGACGCGTGAGGTGCAACGCCACCGGGCTCGTCGTACCGATCCACACCAGTTGCGCCTGCGCGTCGAACGTCGTCACCGGCCGCAGCCCCGGCACTCCCTCGAACGTCCCCTCGATCGTCCGCGGCAGCAGGTGCTCGAGCACCTCGGCGAGCTCCGGCCCGTCCTGCCACTCGAGCCGGGCCGTCGACGGGTTCGTCTGCCACAGATCCGCCCAGCTCGCGGCGTCCTCACCGAACAACCGGGTCCGCAGGACGTCGGCGACCAGCCCGAGCAGCGTCGCCGCGGGCGTGGCGACCAGGTTGAGCAGGTGCCGTTCGTCGTCGGACAGGTCCGGCAGCGTCGGCTGGTCGGCAAGGCTGAGGTTCACGTCGTACTCCACGCAGGTGGTTCCGGATGGTCTGCGGATCGTCGGTCACCGCCGGACCGCCGGACGACTCGACACGCCGGTGCGGTACGTGATCCTGCGAATCAGCAGCTCGAACGGGCCGCGATAGTTCGCCCGCCGCATCCGGTCCGCGAGGAACACCGTCAGCATCCAGGCCCCCGCCGCGAGCAGTGCTGTCGTTGCCACCGTCAACGTGTCCGACAGGTCGAGCAGGTACGGCGTGAAGACCACCGTCCAGATCACCGACTGCATCAGGTAGCAGGTCAGCGATCGTTGCCCCGTCGCCGCGATCGCCTCGGTCACGCGCCCCCGCCGGATCCGCGTGGCGATCAGCACGATCAGCGCGGCGTACCCGAACCCGCCGATCGTCCCGCTCACGTCGTGCAGCGGCCCGACCAGACTGAGCGTGTCCCCCGTCGGCCGGTCGATCACGCGGGACAGGGTCAGCGCGACCGGCTGGGCTCCGAGTACGGCGATCGTGACGCCCGCGACGGCCGTGGCCTTGAGCAACCGAAGGTGCTCGGCCGGGCGCTCCAGGATCCGGCGCCGGCCGGCCCACAGCCCGACCAGGAACGGCGTCGCGAACCCGATCGGTCCGAGGAACGCGATCAGCGGCGTCACCTTGAGCCGCTCGACGACCTGCGTCCCGAAGTCCGGCGGCAGCATCGACACGTCCGGCGGGTCGGCGTTGATCGACAGCGACGTGTCGCTCGGCAACGCGGTCAGCGCGAGGAAGAGAACGGCGACGATCAGCAGCCAGCGGTCCTTCCAGCGGATCGCCCAGACGCCGAGGAACAGCAGGACGCCGTACGCGCCGAGGATGTCGCCGACGTACAGCAAGGTCGCGTGCAGCAGGCCGAGGACGACGAGCACCAGGCTGCGCCGCCAGAGCAGGAACCGGGTCGCCCAGGCGGTCCCGGTCCGCCGGCGGACGATCTGCGCCACGCCGTACCCGAACAGCAGGCCGAACATCGGGAACGCCCGCCCGTCGACGAAAGTCGCGATCAGCCAGGTGGCGGCGCGGTCGATCGCCGATCCGTCCTGGGGGTAGCCGCCGAGCACCGACGGGCCGCGCAGGAAGTAGTGCGAGTTGGCCAGGGCGATGAACAGCAGCATGAAGCCGCGGGCCAGGTCGGGGCCCAGCGCGCGCTCGGTGACAGCGGTCGGTCCTTGCTCGGTGGTGGTCACGATTTCAGTGAATCGTCAGCGGCCCGGACGGTCGTCGGCGAAAAGTATTTCGGGGCCCAACCTTGGTCGCTGGTCAAGACTTGGCCGAGTCGCTTCGGGGCGCCGCGCGGACCCAGTAAGGTGCACAGGTGCCTCAGCTCCGGCTTGCTCTCGCTCAGCTCGACGTGACGGTCGGCGACCTCGACGCCAACGCGGACAAGATCGTCACCTGGACCCGCGGCGCGGTCGAGCGCGGCGCCCACGTGGTCGCCTTTCCCGAGCTCGTGCTGACCGGTTACCCGGTCGAGGACCTGGCCCTGCGCGGCTCGTTCGTCGACGCGTCGCAGTCCAAGGTCCAGACGCTCGCGCGGCGGCTGGCCGACGAGGGCCTCGGCGACGTCGTGGTGGTCTGCGGGTACCTCGACCGCGCGGCCGGTACGGCGATGGGCGTCGACCGGCTCGGCCGGCCGAAGGGCTCGCCGACGAACTCGGCCGCGGTGATCCACCAGGGCCGCGTCGTCACCAGCGCGGTCAAGCACCACCTGCCGAACTACGGCGTCTTCGACGAGTTCCGGCACTTCGTGCCCGGCAACACGTTGCAGGTGGTCCGGATCCACGGCATCGACGTCGCACTGGTGATCTGCGAGGACCTGTGGCAGGACGGCGGCCCGGTCGCGGTCACCCGCGCCGCGGGTGCGGGGCTGCTGCTGGTGGTCAACTCCTCGCCGTACGAGGCGAACAAGGACGACGTCCGCGGCGAGCTGGTCGCGCGCCGGGCCCGCGAGGCCGGCTGCGCGCTGGCCTACGTGAACCTGGTCGGCGGCCAGGACGAGCTGGTCTTCGACGGCGACTCGCTGATCGCCGATGCCGAGGGCAACGTGTTCGCGCGGGCACCGCAGTTCGAGCAGGGCTCGATGATCGTCGACCTCGACCTGCCGGCCGCGACCGCGATCCCGGTCGCCGGGCACGAGGGCATCGAGATCGTGCACACCGTGCTGCAGGAGGAGCCGCTGCCGGCGTACGAGCCGATGGCGGCCGCGATCGCGCCGCGGCTGCCGGACGAGGCCGAGATGTACGGCGCGGTCGTGCTCGGGCTGCGCGACTACGTGCGCAAGAACGGGTTCAAGTCGGTGCTGCTCGGGCTGTCCGGCGGGATCGACTCCTCGCTGGTCGCCGCGATCGCCTGCGACGCGGTCGGTCCGGAGAACGTCTTCGGCATCTCCAACCCGAGCATCTACTCCAGCGACCACTCCCGCGACGACGCCGCCGAGCTGGCCGCGCGGACCGGGCTGAACTACCGGGTGATCCCGATCCAGCCGATGGTGCAGCCGTTCCTGGAGACGCTCGGGCTGAACGGGCTGGCCGAGGAGAACCTGCAGGCGCGGGTCCGCGCGGTGATCTGGATGGGCCTGTCGAACGCCGACGGCCACCTGGTACTTGCCTGTGGCAACAAGTCGGAGCTGTCGGTCGGGTACTCGACGATCTACGGCGACGCGGTCGGCGGGTTCGCGCCGCTGAAGGACGTGCCGAAGACGGTGGTCTGGCGGCTGGCCAAGTGGCGCAACGCCGACGCCGCCGCGCAGGGCAAGCAGCCGCCGATCCCGGAGAACGCGATCGCCAAGCCGCCGTCGGCCGAGCTGCGGCCCGGGCAGGTCGACACCGACTCGCTGCCGCCGTACGACCTGCTCGACGACATGCTCGACGACTACGTCGAGCAGGACCGCGGCAGCGCCGAGCTGGTCGCCGCCGGGTTCGACCCGGAGCTGGTCAGCAAGGTGGTCCAGCTGGTCGACAAGGCGGAGTACAAGCGCAGGCAGTATCCTCCGGGTCCCAAGATCACCCACAAGGCGTTCGGCCGCGACCGGCGGCTCCCGATCACGAACGCGTGGCGTGAGGACGCCAGAAAGGCTGCCGACAACTGAGTGGATCGTGGCGGAACCGCCCTTCTTCCGACGCTCCCTGGGACAGCCCGTTCGACGAGCAGCCCGGGCGGTCCGGCGTGCCCGCGGACGCTGTGAGCGACGCCTCATCGACAGCCGGTGGCGCTCACCCTCCGCAACGGTGGGACGATGAGGGCATGGTTGACAACTTCATGTCGGCCGGTACCAACGGCGACGCCGACGACGAGCTGCCGGCGCCGTACGGGACCGGACCGAAGAACCGGACAACCGAGGAGCACCACCGCTCGGACTACGGCTACGCCGACGACGCAGGCGACAGCTGGCGCGACCGCTCGACCCTCGAGGGCCTCGACCCGTCCCCGTCGCTGCCGAACGCACCCCGCACGTACGAGCGCGGCCCGGTGCCGCAGCAGCCGTACGTCCCCAAGTCGCCCTTCCTCCCCGCCGAGGACCACGGCTACCCGAGCCAGTACGCCGAGCCCCAACGCCAGTACGACGACCGCCGCCCGAGCCCGTACGACAACACTCGCGAGAACGTCCGCCCGCTGCCGCCGGAGCCCTCGGGGCGCGAGAACGGGCGGGGGTTTCCGCCGGAGCCTGGGCGCGACGCCGGCCGGGATGCGGGCCGTGAGCTTGGGCGTGAGCCCGGGCGCCTGCTGCCGCCGGACGTGGGGCGCGAGCCGGGGCGCCTGCTGCCGCCGGACGGGCGTGACAACGGCCGGCCTTTCCCGGCAGAGGCGGGGCGAGAGCCCGGGCGTCTGCTGCCGCCGGAGGGGCGCGAACCGGCGCGGGAGATCGCGCAGGAGTCCGCGCGGTACGAGGACTCGCCGTTCGCGCCGTCGGCGTACCAGGAGCGGCCGCCGGCTCCGCCTCAGCCGGGGCGGCAGCAGAGTCCGTTCGCGCCGCAGCAGGGTGAGCCGCCGCGTCGTGCGCCTGAACCTCCTGCGAACCGCCAGGGACCGCCGCCGCAGCAGGGGACTCCCCCGCAGCGTCCGGCTGGACCTCCGCCGGGCAACGGCTCCAACGGCCTGACCCAGCACAGCAACGGCACGCCGGGCAACGGCTGGAGCGGCAGCGCTCCGACGCCTCCGCCCCCGCCGCCGTCGAACGGGCTCACCAACCGCCCGTCCCCCAACACCCCGCCGCCCGCCCCGAGCAACGGCAGCGCGAACGGCAACGGCCAGCCCGCGCCCAACCCGCTCGGCTCCAGCAACGGCACCTCGCTGGGCACGAGCAACGGCCTGGGCTCGGGGACCAGCAACGGCCTAGGCCCCGGTACCGGCAACGGCCTGGGGTCCAGCACCGGCAACGGTCTGGGCTCCGGGACCGGCAACGGCTCCGGCAACGGCCTGAGTAACGGCGGCACGCTGAGTAACAGCAACGGGCAGAGCAACGGCGGGCACGCCAACGCCGCTGGCAACGGGTACCCGGCGCAGCAGTCCACCGGCCTCCAGCCCGCCATCCAGGCGTCCATTCCGACGCCTCCCCCGCCGGGCGCCCAGCAGCGCCCGCCGGCCAACCGCCCGCCGTCGCCCCAGCCTCCGGCCGCCCAGCAGAACGCAGCGGTCAACGGTTACCCGACCGACCCGAGTGCGGAGTACGAGAGCAACCACCCGGAGACCCGTCCGGAGCAGCCCCGGCCGGAAGGCCGTCCGGAGATGCGCACCGAGGGCCGCCCGGTCGGCGCCCGCCGCCGTGCCGACGTACAGCAGGACGCCCCGAGCCAGGTGAAGGCCGAAGCAGCCATCTCCCACCGAGCCCGCCGCGCCCAGCCCGGCGGCGACCCCTCGGCACCCCACGACACGTCCGGCCCACAAGGTCTGCCAGGCTCGTCCGGCCACCCCGGCTTGCCCGGCACCGGCACATCCGGCCAACCAGGCACCCCTGGCTTGTCCAGCACATCCGGCTTACCCGGGACGTCCGGCCAGCCCGGCACTCCCGGCCAGCTGAGCACCCACGGCCAGTCCGGCGCCCACGGCCAACCCGGAGCGCCCCGCCCAACCCAGCAAACCGCCGCAGGCGACCCCACCAACTCCATCTCGTCCGACCCCTCCCGCTCCGGCGTCCTCAACGCCCCCGGCGCGACCGGCGCCCCGGCCGACGGCAGTAAGCGGCCGCGCAAGTACCGCATCCACCACCTACGCGACATGAAGAACCGCGGCGAGAAGTGGGCGATGCTCACGGCGTACGACCAGTACACCGCCGAGATCTTCGACGACGCCGGGATCCCCGTGCTGCTGGTGGGCGACTCGGCCGCCAACAACGTCTACGGCTACGAGTCGACCCTCCGCGTCACCGTCGACGAGCTCATCCCGCTGGCCCGCGCGGTAGCGACAGCGGCCCAGCGCGCGCTCGTCGTCGCCGATCTCCCGTTCGGTTCGTACCAGGCCTCTCCCGAGCAGGCGTTCCACACGGCCGTCCGGTTCATGAAGGAGGCCGGCGTCGCCGCGGTGAAGCTCGAAGGCGGCCGCACCGTCGTACCGGCGGTCGAGAAGCTCACCCAGGCAGGCATCCCGGTGATGGCCCACATCGGTTTCACCCCGCAGAGCGAGCACACCATCGGCGGCTACCGGGTCCAGGGCCGAGGCGACCAGGCAGCCGGCCTGATCGACGACGCCGCGGCCCTCGCCGAAGCCGGCGCGTTCTCGGTGGTGCTCGAGATGGTCCCCGGCGACGTCGCCGCCGAGATCACCAAGCGCGTCCCGATCCCGACGATCGGCATCGGCGCCGGGCGCGACACCGACGCCCAGGTCCTCGTCTGGCAGGACATGGCCGGCCTCCGCTCCGGTCCGATGCCCCGCTTCGTCAAGCAGTACGCCGACCTGCGCGGCATCCTCACCACCGCCGCCACGACGTACGCCGCCGAAGTCACCAACGGCACCTTCCCCGCCGACGAACACACCTTCTAGCCGCCGCTGATCGACACGCTGTTCTTCGACGGCGACAACACGCTGTGGAACTTCGACCAGGTGATGCGCAGGTCCTTGCACGCAACCCTGGCGAAGCTCCACGGTCAAGGCCGGGGCTGGACGAGCTGTTCGACGTCGTGCTGTTCGCGCAGGACCTCGGCGTCGCCAAGCCCGATCTCGCGGCGTACGAAATAGCGGCGGAGAAGGTGGATCGGACGCCGGGTGCGATGATCGGGGACTCGCTACCGAACGACGTGACCGGCCCGCAAGCCGCAGGCTGGACAGGCATTTGGCTCAAACCGGAGCGCCTTCCCGTGCCCGCCGCCCGGGCACCGGCCGGATGCCGTTCTCACGACCCTGCGCGAGCTTCCCAAGGTGCTGGCTGCGCGCTGAGCGTACTGGTGCGCACGCGGTAGTCGACGATCTCGCGCAGGGTGTTCCCGCCCTCGGCTGACGACCTTCGACATGTGGTCGAATGCGACACGGGCTGAAGGTCGATTCCGGGGGTCGGCCGGTGAACCACTTGGGAGGCGCCATGACGGTGCAGTGGAAGGGCGACGGTCCTGGGCTGCTCCTGCAGCTCGACCGCGGGACGCCGCGGCAGCTCGGGCACCAGTTGCAGGAGAAGCTCCGGACGGCGATCCGCACCGGCGCGCTGCGCCCCGGCGAACGGCTGCCGTCCTCCCGCGGCCTCGCCGACCAGCTCGGCATCTCGCGCGGCCTCGTCGTCGACACCTACGCCCAGCTGTACGCCGAGGGCTACCTGGTCAGCGAGGTCGGCTCCGGCACGCGCGTCGCCGAGCGCGCGGAAGCCACCGCGCCGGCCCGTACGACGCCCGTCGACCACCCGTCGCCACGCTTCGACGTCGACTTCGAGTACGGCATCCCCGACCTCGCCTCCGCGCCGGTCCGCGACTGGGTCTGGGCGCTCGGCGACGCGGCCCGGCTCGCGCCCGCGACGCTGATGGGCGACGAACCCGACCGCGGCGACCCACGGCTGCGCGAGGTCCTCGCGGCCTACCACCGCCGTGTCCGCGCGGGAGCGTCCGTCGCGGAACGCACGATCGTGACGACCGGCTTCCGGCACGCGCTCACACTTGTCCTCGCCACGCTCGCGCAGCACGGCGTCGATTGCGTCGGTCTCGAGAGCCCCGGCCCGCGCGACCACGACCGGATCGCCGAGCGCTTCGGTCTGCGGTCGGTTCCGGTCCCGGTCGACGAGGAGGGCGTCGAGGTCGCCGCGCTGAGCGCGAGCGGCGCGCGGGCCGTCGTACTGACTCCCGCGCATCAGTGCCCGACCGGTGTCGCGCTCAGTCCGGGACGCCGGCAGGAGCTGGTGGCGTGGGCCGAGCAGGTGGACGGGTTCGTGATCGAGGACGAGTACGACTCGGAGTTCCGGTACGACCGGCAACCGGTCGGATCCCTGCAGGGCTTGGCTCCTGAGCGGGTGATCGCGCTCGGCTCGGTGAGCAAGACGCTCGCGCCGGGCATCCGGATCGGCTGGATCTTCGCTCCGCCGACGATCGTCGACGGCCTCGTCGAGACCAAGGCGCTGACCAGCCGTGGAGCACCCGCGCTGGACCAGCTGGCGCTGGCCCGGTTGATGGAGTCGGGTCGCTACGACCGGCATCTGCGCCGGATGCGCACGACGTACCAGGTACGCCGGGACGCGCTCATCGACGCGGTCAACGAGCACCTTCCCGCGCTGCGGCTGACCGGCCTCGCGGCCGGCTGTCACGCCGTACTCCGGCTGCCGTCCGGAGCGGATGAGGCGGCCGTCGTCGCGGCGGCCGCGCAACGTTCGGTGGCCGTGCGCGGTCTGGGCGACTACCGGATGGACGACGTCGGCGCGGCCGAGCCCGGGCTGGTGATGGGCTTCGGCAACGTCAACGAGTCGGCGATCCGCCGCGGGGTTCGCGTGCTGGCCGACGTGATCTCAGATCCACGGCAGGGCTGACCGTTCGGTCCAGTACTCCGCGGGAGTCTGCGTGAACTCGGCGAGCGGCTCGACGTCCGTCGCCGCGAGATTGCTCGCGAGTTGCTCAGCGGTCGTCGCGCCGCTGAGCACGATGTCGGCCCACGAGTTGGCCAGCGCGGCACCGAGCGCCAGCGAGTCGGGAGCGACGTGATGCTGGGCGGCGAACGCCGTGAACGGCGTCGTACCGGCCTTCGCCGTCAGCCGTCCGTTGGCGACCGCTTCCTTGACGACGACGAACCACCCGGCGTCGTGAGCCTCGGCGAGCGCCGGCCCGACCGACCGTTCGAGCACGTTCCAGGTCGACTGGACCGCCGTGAACGGACCGTCGAGCTTCAGCGCCGCGCGCAGGGTCTCGGCCTGGTGCGGACCACTCGTCGACAGACCGACCCGTACGCCGGTCGCCGCCAGCTCACCTAGCCGGTCGAGCAGTTTCGTGTCGGCCAGCGCGGGACTGTCCTGCGTCAGGCTGTGCACGAGGTAGAAGTCCGGCGCGCCGCCAAGAGCCTCCAGGGTCTCCGGCCACTGGCGTTCGAAGGTCGCGAGCGAGTGGTCCTTGATCTCGTGCTGGTCGGCGTCCGAGCGCCAGTCGGCGACGTACGTGTAGCCCCATTTCGACCCGACCGTCAGCTGCGCCCGGCGCTTCGGGTCGGCGGCAAGCCACTCGCCGAGGAACGCTTCCGCCAGTCCGTACGAGCGCGCCGCGTCGAAGTACCGGACTCCGGACTGCCAGGCCTGGTCGAGCAGTTCGTGCGTACGACGGCGCAGGTCCTCGACCTCGCGGCCCGGCGGCAGGTCCTCGTCGTGCCCGAGGTTGATGTAGCCGGGACGTCCCAGAGCGGCCAGACCCAGACCGATGCGCGCTGTCATACGGCGATCGTCTCACCGCGCTCCAACCACCGGCGCGTGTGGATCCCGTCGCTCGTGCCCGCCAGTTGCTGACGGCGACGCGCCGGGGAAGCGGTCGAAGGACGGGACAGGTCGTCTAGCGTTTTGAGATGTGACAGATTCCCGGTTGCCACCACCAGGCACCGTCGTCCGGCGGACGACGGCCCGCGTCCTGCCCGTCCGCCCGGACGGGAAGGTGCTGCTGCTGCACGGCTGGGACCCGCTGAAACCCGGTACGCCGTACTGGTTCACGATCGGCGGCGGCGTCGAGGCGGGCGAGACCGTTGTGCAGGCAGGGCTGCGGGAACTGCGCGAGGAGGTCGGCATCCTGCTGCCGACCGACGCGCTCGGCGAACCGGTCGCGACCAACACGATCGAGTTCGAGTGGGGCGGCTGCCCGATCATCCAGCACCAGACGTTCTTCGCGGTCGGTGTCGACACGGTCGAGGTGTCGTTCGCCAACCAGGAGGCGCTCGAGCTGGAGACGATCAGCGACCACGGCTGGTGGCACCCCGACGAGCTGGAGGCGACCGGTCAGGCCGCGCACGTCACGATCCCAGGGCTGCTGCGGGTCGCGGTCGAGGCGATCACGCTGCGGCAGGCGTCCTGATGCTGGCCGCGGGCCTCAGCGCTCGCGGGCCTGCTTCAGGACCTTCTTCTTGACCTTCTTGTCCACCACGTAGTGCCGCAGGTCGAGGCGCTCCGCGCAGCCGGCATCAGCCAGCCGCTTGAGGACCACCGGGCACTTCTTGCACCTCGGCTTGTCCTTGCAGCACTTCTTCTTCGCGGTCATCTCCGGCACGTTAGGAGGATAGGTGAGCCTGACCTAACCGTCTACCTGAGACGGCAACGACCGTGGCGCAGGTCACGCCAGCTGTCCGCTGAGCACCGCCCGCGCCTCGACCAGCGAAGGCCCGTACCAGGTCAGATGGCGCCCGGAAACGCACTTCGCCGGCCGGTCGAATACCTCCGGACCGTCGTCGGGAGAAAAGGCGTACGGCTCGTCCGGCAGCACCACCACGTCGTACGGCGGTAACGCGCCGAGCTCGAACCGCGGATAACGTTCGGGCGATTCCGTCAGCACGTTGTCGATCCCGAGCCGTCGCAGAACATCACCCGCGAACGTGTCCCGGCCGAGTGCCATCCACGGCTTTCGCCAGATCGGAATGACGGCCCGCCGGCGCGGTCCGTCGTACGGCGTGCGCCACACCTCGCGTGCTTCGCCGAGCCACGACGGTGTGCCGCCGGTGATCGCCGAGAGCATTCGTTCGAGTGAAGTCAGTGACTCCTCGACCGTCGTTGGTGTGGTCACCCACACCGCGATTCCGTGCGCGCGCAACGCGTCGAGATCGACGGCGCGATTCTCTTCGGCGTTCGCGACGACGACGTCGGGACGCAACGCCACGATGCGTTCGACATCGGGATTCTTGGTGCCGCGAACGCGTGTCACGTCGAGGTCGTGCGGATGGCTGCACCAGTCCGTCGCGCCGGTCAGCAAAGGCCGGTGCGTGTGCGCGATCGACTCCGTCAACGACGGCACGATGCTGACCACCGACGTGAGGTTCGCCGGGAGTTCGACGGGGTGGTGAAGGTCGTCGTACAGGGTTCGCACCGCACCGGATCCGATCGTTCGCAGAGACGTTGCCGAGGACAACACTGTCCGAAAACGTGCCGAAGTGGCCAGTTGGCGCGCGTGTCGCCAACATTTCTTCGGCGCCTTCCGGCATGCTCAAGGGTCACCGAAAACCCTTCTGCACAAGGATTTTCGGCATTACCGCCCGAATTGCCGGCGCGGATGCCTTGACCTGTGGGCGAAACAGGTGCTTTACGTGGGCACCAAGTGTTGTCATCATCAGGACGACGAGGAATCCACCGTGGTTTTCCTCAGCCGCACCAAGGAGGCAGAGTGCCAGCCAAGAAGGCAGCCGCAGGGAAGGCGACAGCCAAAAAGGCTTCTCCCGCCAAGAAGACTGTCGCCAAGAAGGCCCCAGCCGCGAAGACAACGACCGCGCGCAAGGTCACGGCAGCGAAGAAGACAGTGACGAAGAAGGTGAGTGCGGCCAAGAAGGCGGTCTCCAAGGCACCCGCCAAGAAGACCGCCACGAAGAAGACCACGGCGGTGAAGAAGACGACGGCCGCGAAGAAGACCACGGCGAAGAAGGCTCCCGCCAAGAAGGTCGTCGCGAAGAAGACCGTCGCCAAGAAGGCGCCGGCGAAGAAGGTCGCCGCCAAAAAGGTAACGACGGCCAAGAAGGCCCCGGCCAAGAAGACGACGGCGAAGAAGACCGTGGCGAAGAAGGCTCCCGCCAAGAAGGTCGCCGCGAAGAAGACCGTCGCCAAGAAGGCACCGGCTCGCAAGGTCGCGGCCAAGAAGGCCCCGGCGAAGAAGGCTCCGGCCCGCAAGGTCGCCGCCAAGAAGGCCCCGGCCAAGGTCGCCGCGAAGAAGGCGCCGGCGCGTAAGGTCGCCGCGAAGAAGGCTCCCGCGAAGAAGGCCCCGGCCCGCAAGACCGTGGCCAAGCGGACGACCGCGCGCAAGGCGCCGGCCCGCAAGGCGACGTCGCGTTAGTCGCCGTACGAACGATCGAGGGGCACCACCTGTGCGGTGGTGCCCCTCGGCACGTTCAGCGGGTGCTGTTCAGTCGTCGTTCCACTTCGGGTCGTTGTCCCAGGACTCGTTGCGTTCCTTGGCGATCTCGTAGGCCCGCGCGGCTTCCTCCCGCGAGCTGTACGGACCGAGCCGGTCGGCGGACTTCGCACCCTGGTAGGGCTCGACCTCGCCGGTCTTCGTGTTGTAGTACCACTCGTTGCTGTGATCGTCGTCGGCCATCGCAGCGGACCACCTTCCCGGTGAAGTTGTCGCAACTAACTAGAATGATCCCACCATGTCGATTCTCACTCCCGGCATCATCTCGCCGCGCCGCCCTGTTCCCGCCTCCGTTCCGCGCCCGGAGTACGTGGACAAGCCCGCGCCGACGCCGCACGAGGGCTCCTACGTCACGTCCCCCGAACTGGTCGAGAAGATGCGCGTCGCGAGCCAACTCGCCGCGCGGGCGCTGCAGGCCGTCGGCGCTGCCGCGAAGCCCGGAGTGACCACCGACGAGCTCGACGTGGTCGGCCACGAGTACCTGGTGGAACGCGACGCGTACCCGTCGACGCTCGGCTACCGCAACTACCCGAAGTCCCTGTGCACCTCGGTCAACGAGGTGATCTGCCACGGCATCCCCGACGACCGTCCGCTGGAGAACGGCGACATCGTCAACGTCGACATCACCGCGTTCCTCGACGGCGTGCACGGCGACACCAACGCGACGTTCCTGGTCGGCGACGTCGACGAGGAGAGCCGGCTGCTGGTCGAGCGCACGCACGAGGCCCTCCTGCGCGGGATCAAGGCCGTGAAGCCCGGCCGCCAGGTCAGCATCATCGGCCGCGTGATCGAGTCGTACGCCAAGCGCTTCGGGTACGGCGTCGTCCGCGACTTCACCGGCCACGGCATCGCGACGTCGTTCCACTCCGGCCTGATCATCCCGCACTACGACGACGAGCGGTTCGACGACGTGATCGAGCCCGGCATGACGTTCACCATCGAGCCGATGCTCACCCTGGGCAGCTACGACTACGACCTGTGGGACGACGGCTGGACCGCCAGCACCAAGGACAAGTCCCGCACCGCGCAGTTCGAGCACACCCTGCTCGTCACGGACACCGGCGCCGAGATCCTCACGCTGCCATGAACATCCCTGGCCCTGGCGATCCACAACCGTCTGCGGGACCTGGCAATGCACGCCCGTCAGCGGGGCCTGGCAATGACCGAGGCCTTGGCCGGCGCGGCGCTCACGAAGAGGCCGCACGCCCGTCGCCGAGGCTCGGCGCCCCGCAGCCCACTCCCGGGTCAGGGTCCGGCAGCGCGCCCGCCGTGCTGGTGATGCGCTACGACCGCGCGCACCTGAACGGCGTACTCGCGATCTGTGCCGCCGAGGACTGGCCGAGTTTCCCCGGCGACCCGGAGCGCGCGCACGTCGTACTGACTGCTCCCGGCGTCACCAGCGTCGTCGCCGTGGAGAACAACGAAGTCCTCGGCTTCGCCTACCTCCAAAGCGACGGCCACATCCAAGCCCACCTGTCCCTGATGGCCGTGGCAACACCCCACCGCCGCCGAGGCATCGGCCAAGCCCTGCTCGAGTACGCCGCCCCGCTCACCGGCGCCCTCCGCATCGACCTGGTCACCGACACCGCCCAAGACTTCTACGCCTCCTTCCAGCACCACACCTACAACGGCTTCCGCATCTACCCCGGCTAACCCAGCGCCGCGGACCGCCCAACGCACGCGGGCACCCCGACGACTGGCCCTTTGTTCGACGACTGCTCCGTTGTTGGACGACTGCCGCGTTGTACCGCGCCAGTCATCCAACAAGGAACCAGTCACCCGACAGACAGACCAGCGCAGCCGAATCACCGCCCACAGACCGGCGCACACTGATCGCCGTACAAGGGCCGCCACATGCAGGCGAGTGCAGGCGGGCCGACGCAAGCAGGTGGGCAGGCGCAGGTGGGCAGGTGCAGGTGGGCAGGTGCAGGTGGGCAGGTGCAGGTGGGCAGGTGCAGGTGCAGGTGGGCAGGTGCAGGTGCAGGTGGGCAGGTGCAGGTGCAGGTGGGCAGGTGCAGGTGCAGGTGGGCAGGTGCAGGTGCGGGTGGGCAGGTGGGCGGATGCGGGTGGGCAGGCGCAAACAGGCAGGCCGCCGCAGGCTCCGTCGCAAGCGGGCGTTCAGGCGGGTGGGCCAGCCCTCACCCGTTGGTGTTCACAGTCCCCACGGAAAGCGGCCGGCGGAGTGCTGAGGTCGGTGGACTCGGTGGAGCGGTCTGCGTCGAGGGCGGCTTCGGCTGAGGCTTGGGGGCGGTGGGTGTGCGCGGTCGAGGCTGCTGGTGAGGTGGCCAGGGAGCGTGCGGTCACCGGGTTCGCTGGCGCGTCAGGTGAGTTGGGGGGCGGTGGGTGTGCGCGGTCGAGGCTGCTGGTGAGGTGGCCAGGTGCGCGCGGGCGGGTGCATCAGCTGGGTCGGAAGCCGAGGCGTTGGTACAGGGCGATGGCGGGGGTGTTGTTGTCTTGGACGCGGAGGGCCAGTGGGGCATCAGGTGTCAAGCAGGTGGTGAGCAAAGCCTGGGCGAGGCCTTGGCGGCGGTGGGTGGGGTGGGTGAAGACTTCGATGAGGAAGGGGCAGTCGGGGGCGTCGTCCCATGGGCCGCGTTCTACGACTAGAGCGGCGCCGACGATCGGCTGGAGGTCGACCGCGAGAAACCCGCGATGGTCCGGCACGGCGTTCGTCGTGTCTGATCGACTGTCTGTCTGGTCGATCGCGACGCGGCTCGCTGCGAGATCCAGTACGCCGTACTCGCCGGCGTACGTGCGGCGGATGTCTTCGATTGCTTCCGGTTCGGTGGCGCAGGCTACGCCTGGTGGGTAGGAGGCGAAGTACGTGCGGCCAAGGGGCTCGATGTCTTCGGGGGTTGGTGCGCGCAGGGCGATCCCGGCCGGCGGAGGGCTGGGGTCGGCCGGGGCGGGTGGGCGGATGAGGAGCATCAGGGGCCCGGGGTGATCAGCGGTTCGAGGCTGCTTGGACGAAGGCTGCGAGGTCTTGGGACTGTTGCAGGCGCGATGGCTCGTGGACGTACATCATGTGGCCGGCGGGGTAGTAGAAGAGCTCGATGTTGTCGCGGAGTTCGGTGGGGATGCGGAGGCGGGCGACGGTGTGTTCGGTGGCGAAGTACGGCGTGGCGCAGTCGTAGCGGCCGGAGGCGATGTGGACCTTCAGGTGGGGGTTGGCGCGCATCGCCTCGGCGAGCTGGTCGGCGACCGTGACGTGGTTGTTCTCGAACTCCTTGAACGACCAGTCCTTGGCGGCGTCGGTGCTGATGATCTCGTACGGGAGGTCGTTCAGGTACTCCAGCTCGGCGCGGACGTAGTGGTTCAGCGCGGCCGTGTACGGGCCCATGATCGCGCGCATCGACGGGTCGTCCGTGGAGATTTCGCCGGCGGAGTCCGCGTCCCAGCCGGTGAAGCGGGCGTCCAGCCGGCCGACCACCTGGCGCCGCGCACGCAGCAGCTCGGCGAAGAAGCGGGTGTGCTCGATCCGTAGGTCCACGCGGTCCAGGTAGTCCGCCGACAGTCCGGTCAGCGCCGACAGTCGTTCGATCACTTCCGATCGGTAGTCCGCGGGCAGTCGGTTGCCCTGGGCAAGCGCATTCGGGTACCGCCCGGCGGCGTACCGCTCCGCGTCGGCGAGCACCTCCGCGAGCTCCCGGTCCGGGATCAGCCCGTGGTAGTGCGCGGCCGCGGCGTACGACGGCAGGAACAGCGTGTACGGCAGGTCGTTGCCGGGCGTGAAGTCCAGCGTCCCGAACTCGAGCACGGCCGAGATCAGCATCACGCCGTTGAAGTACATGCCGTGCCGGTTCTGCAGATGCGCGACCAGGCCGGCCGCGCGGGTCGTCCCGTAGGACTCGCCGGCCAGGAACTTCGGCGACATCCAGCGGCCGTTGCGGGACGTCCACAGCCGGATCACCTCGCCGACCGACTCCAGGTCGGGCGTGAACCCGTGGTACTCCCCCGGCTTCTCGCCCTCGACGGCGCGCGAGTACCCGGTCGAGACCGGGTCGATGAAGACCAGGTCGCTCACCTGCAGCAGGGTCTCCGCGTTGTCCACCAGCCCGTACGGCGGTGGCGCGAGCTCCCCGACGTCGCCCGACACCACGCGCCGCGGCCCGAGCAGCCCGAGGTGCAGCCAGATGCTCGACGATCCCGGCCCACCGTTGAACGCGAACGTCACCGGCCGCGACCCCGCGTCCGCGTCGTCCAGCGTGTACGACGTCAGGAACACCTCGGCCTTCGGCACGTGCCCGTCGAACTTGCCCTCGGTCAGCACCTCCCGCCGCAGCACGATCCGCCCCGTGGTCGCCGTGTACTTCAGCGTCCGCTCCCCCACGGTCAGCTCGTGCCGTGTGGTCGTCAGGTCGTCGACCGGCTTGGTCGCGCCCGCCGTGGGCGCGACCTCGTCGCCGGTCGCCTCGGGTCCCCGCTCGTCTGTCGCCATGCCCGGAACACTAACAAAACAAGGCAACCCGCCGTCGTCGAATATCCACAGCCCGCGAGCGACCTAGACCTTCACAGCCCCCGGTCGCCCGTCCTCCACCACGAACGACGCGTAGGTGTACTTCGGCGCGTCCGACCGGCTCACCGTCGTCACCATCCGCAGGTCCGTGCGGAACTCGTCCCGCGAGACCGAGCACCGCACATACCCGCGCCGGTCCCCGTCGAAGAACTTGATGTGCGGGTTGTACTTGATCATCGGCCCGTAGTACGGCCCGTACACCTCGCCGTCGCCGTTGCTGGTCAGCGACGTCCCGACGAACTCGGTCGCCACCACCGGTGTGCCCGGCTTGTCGAAGTTCTCGTGGATGTCGTTGACGAAGCTCGAGTGCCAGTCGCCGGTCACCACCACCGGGTTCCGCGTGTCCGCCCGTCGCCAGGCCTCGATCAGCCGCTGCCGCGCTGCCGGGAAGCCGTCCCAGGCGTCGTGCCAGAGCAGGTCGCCGGCCGCGCCGTCGTGGTCGAGCCGGCCGACCATCACGTTGCTGGCCAGCACGTCCCACTGCGCCCGGGAGCGCTTCAGGCCGTCGTACAGCCACTTCTCCTGGTTCTTGCCGAGCATGGTGATCGACGGGTCGTAGCCGCCGGTGCACGCGTCCGCCTCGCCCCAGCCGCACGGCGGCACGCTGCGGTACTGCCGACCGTCGACCACGTCGAACTGCGCGAGGTCACCCCACTGCAGCCGCCGGTAGATCCGCGGGCCCTCGCCAGCGGGCCGGGCCGGACGCCGTACGGGCTGGTGCTCGTACCAGGCCTGGTACGCCGCCGTGCGCAGCGCCGTGATGTCTCCCTCGTACTGCGACTGCGTGTTGGCGTAGTCGTTCTGCACCTCGTGGTCGTCCCAGGTCACCATCCACGGGAACCGCGCGTGCGCCCGCTGCAGGTCCGGGTCGCTCTTGTAGAGCGCGTACTGCATCCGCCACCGGTCGACGTCGCGCGGAGCCTCCTGCAGTACGGCGGGCACCGGCGTCTTCCGGTAGCCGCCATCAGCCGGGATGCCGCCCTCGTACACGTAGTCGCCGAGGTGCAGCACCAGGTCCAGGTCCTCCTCGGCCAGGTGCCGCAGCGCCGAGTAGTACCCGCTCGACCACTCCTGGCAGGAGGCGAACGCGAAGTTCATCGAGGCATGCCGACCGGTCCGTACCGGCGCTGTCCGGGTCCGCCCGACCGGCGACACGTCGGAGCGGTACTTGAATCGGTAGAACCACTCGCGGTCCGGCGCGAGCCCCTCGACCTCCACGTGCACGGAGTGCGCCAGCTCCGGCAGCGCCCACGTCTGCCCCTGCCGTACGACGCGCCGGAAGCCGGCGTCGAGCGCGATCTGCCACTGCACCGGCACCTTGCGGTTCGGCATGCCACCGCCCGGCACGAACCGGTCAGGCACCAGCCGGGTCCACAGCACGACCCCACTGGTCGTCGGGTCACCACTGGCCACGCCGAGCCTGAACGGGTAGTCACCTCCCCCGGGCCTCGGGGTCGCCTCGGCAGGGCCGACCGGCAGCTGCGCGAGCGCGGCCAGACCGGCGACACCTCCAACGGCTCCCAGGAAACGACGACGGTCCAGCGCATCACCTACGGGCGGAGTCATCTCCCGGACGCTAGTGCGAACAGGTGACCAGCGGCCGACCAGCGCGTGTCGGGACGGTGTGCCGGCGCCCGCCAAACGAGCGCCGGCACACCCCAGCTAACTCAAACTGAAGTGGTCCACGTCGAACAGCGACCCCGACCCACCACTGAAGGTCAGGTCACCGTTGTCGATGTACCCCGGCGGCGTACTGGATGCCGCCCAGCAGATGCCGCCGGAACGCCTGGTCGGCGTACGACTCGATGGTGTGGCCGAACCCGGTGTAGAACGACCTGCCCGAGCCCTGCGCGTGGTACCAGGCGATCGGGTGGTCGCCCATGTTGCCGCCGCTGTAGGTGGACTCGTCCAGGTTGATCAGCACCCGCACGTTCGGCCGCGGGTTGGTCCGGTAGTTGTACAGCTCGTCGGTCCGCACCCAGGTGGTCCCCAGGTGCGAGGTCGACGCGTGGGTCCGGTCCTCGACCCGTGCGGTGACCTGCTGGATCGCCGGGTGGCTGTGGAACCACGCACCGACCAGCTGCCCGTACCAGGGCCAGTCGTACTCGGTGTCAGCCGCCGCATGCACTCCGACGTACCCGCCCCCGCCGTTGATGTAGCCCTCGAACGCCGTCTGCTGTGCGGCGTTCAGGACGTCGCCGGTCGTGCTCAGGAACACCACAGCCTTGTACGCCGCCAGCTGCGCCGCCGTGAAGACCGCACTGTCCTCGGTAGCCGTCACAGTGAACCCGTTGGCCGCACCGAGGTCCCGGATCGCCTGGATGCCGGCCGGGATCGAGTCGTGCCGGAAACCGGCCGTCTTGCTGAACACCAGCACCTGGTACGGCGCCGCAGAGGCCGTCTGCCAGGGCAGCAGCCCGCCGACCACAAGCGCTCCTCCGGTCAGCAGTGCCGTACGTCGCGTGAATGTAGTCATGACAGCTCCCTAGGAAGAGACGGTGAAGGTGTCCGTCGTACCGGTCGAGCCCGAGGTCGCCAGGGTGAACGCGTCCAGGTCGAACAGGTTCCCGTTGCCCGTGACGCCCTTGAAGACCAGGAACAGCGTCGTCGTGCCGGCCGGCTTGTTGGTCAGGTTGGCCGAGACGTTGGTGAACGTGTCCCAGCTGCCCGTGTTGGCCACCGGCACGGTCGCCATCAGCTGACCGGTCGCGGACCCGGCCCGCACCTCGATCGTCCCGCCGGGTCCACCGGACGACACCCGTGCGCTGAACGACGTCGCCGTGCTCAGCGCGTACGGCGTGAACGAGACCCAGTCGTTGGTGTCGACGTACCCGACCGTCCGGCCGCCCTCGGCCGCGGCGTGGGTCGCGAACTCGATCCCCGACATCGCGCTGAAGTGCTCGCCCTGGCGGTGCCTCGGCTGGAGCTTACGCACGCTGTGCGAGGTGATCCCGCCGTTGTCGGTGTACTCCGCGTCGAAGACCCCGAAGATGTTCGCGGCCGGATCGTGCTCACCGTCGGCCGGTACGGCGATCGAGCCGCTGCAGCCGTTCTTCGAGGTGATCTGGTGCTGGTGGTCGTCGTGCCCGAGCAGGTAGGTCACCTTCACCCGGCTGCAGTCGATCGTCCCGTCCTCCGGATCGCTGACGGTGACCTGGAACGGGACGGTGTCGCCGAACGAGAACGGCTGCCCGTCCGCCGGCGCCTGCAGCGTCACCGTCGGCGCGGTGTTGCCGACGCTGATCTGCACGTTGGCCGAACCGGTCAGCCCGGTCGGGTCCGTCACGGTCAGCGTCGCCGTGAACGTGCCCGCGGTGTTGTAGGTGTACGACGGGTTGGCCTGCGTCGAGCTGCCGCCGTCGCCGAAGGTCCACCGGTACGACAACGCACCGCCCTCGGGGTCCGAGCTGCCCGCCGACGAGAACGCCACGGTCAGCGGCCGGCCACCCGAGGTGGGAGTCGCCGCGGCCTTGGCGATCGGGTTGCGGTTGGTGCTGCCCTTGTACTCGATCCGCCACAACGCCTGGTTGTTCGCGCCGGTGCCGTAGTCGAGCACGTACAGCGCGCCGTCCGGCCCGAACGCCATGTCCATCACCTGCGTGCCGGTCCACGGGAACGCACCGATGTCACCGACGCCACCAGTGCCGGTCACCTCGATCGCCTTGATCCACTTGCGGCCGAGCTCCCCGGCGAAGTAGCGGCCGTTCAGCGACGCCGGAAACTTGACCGGCGAGGTGTTGCCGGCGTCGTACCGGTAGACCGGACCGCCCATCGGCGACTCGGAGCCGCCGCCGAACTCCGGCGGCGTTCCGGCATCACCGCCGTACTTGATCCAGGACGGCTTGGCCGGCGGCAGTTTGGTCTGGCCGGTGTTGCGGAACGAATTGTTGGTGGGACCACCGGCGCAGTCGAACTTGGCACCCGACGGACCGCTCGGGAACTGCCAGTCGTTGTAGGTCTCGTTCGTGGCGTTGGTGCCGGTGCAGTACGGCCAGCCGTAGTTGCCGGGGGCCATGATCCGGTCGAACTCGACCTGGCCGTTCGGCCCGCGGTTCGGGTCGGTGACGCCGGCGTCCGGGCCGTAGTCGCCGAGGTAGACGATGCCGGTCGGTTTGTCGACACTCATCCGGAACGGGTTGCGGAAGCCCATCGCGTAGATCTCGGGCTTGGTCTGCGCGGTGCCCGGCGCGAACAGGTTGCCGGACGGGATCGTGTACGTGCCGTCGGCCTGCGGCTTGATCCGCAGCAGCTTGCCGCGCAGGTCGTTGGTGTTGCCCGACGTCCGCTGCGCGTCGAACTGCGGGTTGCGGCTGGTCCGCTCGTCGATCGGCGTGTAGCTGTCGGACTGGAACGGGTTGCTGTCGTCGCCGGTGGTCAGGTAGAGGTTGCCGGCGGCATTGAAATCGAGATCGCCGCCGACGTGGCAGCACTGGCCGCGGTCGTTCGGGACCCGGAGCACGATCTTCTCGCTGGCCAGGTCGAGCGTGTTGTCGGTCTTCAGCACGAAGCGCGACAGGTGCAGCTCCCCCTTCCACCGGTCCCAGTCGGCCTGCGTGCCGTCGGTCGGCGCGTCCCCGTCCGGCGTCGACAGCCTCGGCGAAAAGTACAGCCAGACGAAGCGGTTGGTCGCAAACCCTGGATCGACGGCGACGCCCTGGAGTCCTTCCTCGTCGTGGGTGTAGACGTTCAACCGGCCGGCCAGCGTCGTCGTACCGTTGACATCGGTGATCCGGACGGCGCCGTCGCGGGCGGTGTGGATGACCGACCGGTTGGGCATCACGGCGAGCGACATCGCCTCGCCGAGCTCGTTGGCACCACTGGCCAGCGACACCTGCTGGTAGTCGGCGGCCGGGATGGTCGACCCTGCCTCGGCCGCGGGGGCGCTGACGCCCAGGGCTCCGATCAGAGCCGCCGTGATCAGCACGGCGATTCGGCTTCTTCTCATCACGCGACTCCTTCGATCAGGTCGAACTGTTCCCACGGGCCGATCGCGTCTCGGTTCGCGATCAGCGGCGTACCGGTCCCGGCGGTGACGTACTTGCCGTTGGCCCGTGCTTTCAGGGCGACGGCTCCGTTGCCTTTGGCAAGACCGATCGTTGCCTTGTCGTAGCGTCGTGCGGTCGTTGCCGGGGTTCCGGACAGCGACTGGAACGGCTGCACGGTCGCGCCGGTCTTCTCCACCAAGTAGGTCCGACCCTGCTGGGCGGGGATCGTGAAGGTCGCGTTGGACTGGGCAGCCACCACAACGGCCCTCGTCTGACCGTCCAGGACCGTGACACTCTGCCCTGGCCAAGGACTCCGTACGGCGAGTTGCTGCGCGGCCCCGGAGCTGATCGCGACCGTCGTCGGCGAGCCGTTGGTGATCTGGACGTGCACCTTCGACTTGTGGCCGATGGCAACCGTTCCCTCACCGGTCCAGTCGGCCGGCCAGGCGGGCGCGATCCTGAGCAGGCCGTCGTAGTCCGTCGCGAGTGACTCCGGGACGGTGATGGCCAGGACGCCGGACTGCTCGACGTACGGCTCGAACGCCGGCTGGGTGGACAGACCGATCATGGTGGTGCCGTTGGCATCCTGCGCGGGCGTGAGCAGCTGCGTCTGCGTCGCCGTGTCGGTCCGCAGCAGCGCCTGGATCTTCGGGATCGCCGCGGTGAGCTGCCCGATCAGCGCGGTGTCGACGCCGAGGAACTGCGCCGCTCCCTTGATCAACGGGTAGTGCGCCGTCAGGAACGCCCGGTCGTCGGTCATCCGGTGTGCTCCCAGACCCACAGGCCGATCTCGGCGCCGGTGGTGACGGTCAAGGAGTTGTACCAGTCGCGCTTGTCCTGCGAGAACGTGAACAGGTCAGCGACCCCGGCCTGCGATCCCGGCAGCACCCCGCGGCTCTGCGCCGCGGCGGAGTACAGGTAGATGGTCCGCAGGTTCTCGACGTAGTCGCCGGTGCCGTCGGCCGAGCTGATCTTGATCAGGCCGGCCTTCTGCCAGTAGTCGTGCCACCACTGCAGATGCGCTGAGCGCACCTCGGAGGCCGGCCGCGTCGCAGCGCCGTTCAGTACGGCGTTGGTGGTGGCGATCGAGTCGCCGCCGGTCCAGGTCGGTGCCGCGACGACGACCCGGAACGAGCCGTCGGCGTTGGGCTGGAAGGCGACCTGGCCGGTCAGCGGATCGGGGATCGAGGCAACGACGTTGCGGCCGCCCGCGGTGATCCCGGCCAGCGAGCCGAAGGTCCGGCCCGACGCTCCCGCACCGGAGTTGTCGACCCAGGTTTCGGCCAGGGCGGCAACGGGACCGGAGGCCCGGGCGGTCGGCGTACGGGGTGACCAGAGTTTGACCTGTGCGGTCTGGGTGGCGTTGGGATCGGCGCCGGTCACGTCGACGACGAGTTGCTGGGTGTCGGCGCGGACGAACGCGGTCAGCGTCATGCCGCCGCCGGACTGGCGCAGCATTCCGTCGTACAGGTCGAGGCGGCCGGTGAAGTCGGCCGCGCCGGTCATCCGGGACAGGCCGGGGATGACCACGTGGCCGAGTGACTTGCGGCCCGGGAACGTGTCGGTGCGGTTGAGTTGCGCGGTGAAACCACCGGCCGCCCAGACCGCGGCCCCGAGGGCGCCGTTGCCCAGCGGGAGCGATTCGGTCGGCAGCGGATTGGCCCGGCCGAGCACGATGCCGGAGCGCCGGACCAGGTTCGGGGTGTCGACGACGAAAGACCCGTTCTGCCAGGCGGTGGTGCCGGGAGCGGCGACGGCGGGAGGAGGCCCGCTGCTCGCGATCAGCCCGGCAAGGAGGGCTATCGCCGGAAGGATTTTGGGCAGGCGGGATCGCAGGAGGGTGTTCATCGGATCTCTCCTGGAGATGGAGCGGACCCCTGGCCTGGGGGCGGAGAGGACCAGCGGTAGACATCGGATCTTTCTGGCTTCACGCTCCGCTGTCAATCCCTTACCGGTTCCGGAACCTGCGACACCCTCGACCGGTTCGCGGCGGTACGCCGTACGGTCGCTAATCTCTGGGCATGGCGAGGATCCTGCACATCGCGTTCCCCGACGAGTGGGCGGCCGCCCAGGCCGCGGGCGCGTACCGGATGTCGACCCGCGGAACGTCGCTGGACGACGGCGCGACCTTCATCCACGCGTCCCGGTTCGAACAGGTCGGCGCGACCGCGAACCGCTTCTACGCCGACGTCTCGCAGCCCTTGCTGCTCTTGGTGATCGACACCGAGCGACTCGTCTCGGCGCTGTGCGACGAGGACCTGGACGGCAGCGGTACGACGTTCCCGCACCTCTACGGACCGCTGAACCTGGACGCCGTGGTCGACGTACTGGCTTATGAGCGTGGTGCGGACGGCCGCTGGCCCGAAGTGTCGCCGCAGGCCGTATCCTGATCGGCGGAACGGGTCGGTCGGGTGATCGCGTCGCGCACTCCGGTGCGCGCCGAGGAAAGTCCGGACTCCACAGGGCAGCGTGGTGGGTAACGCCCACCCGGGGAAACCCGCGGGACAGTGCCACAGAGAACAGACCGCCAGCGGCCTGGACGAACCCCGTGGTTCGTTCAGGTGCGGGTGAGGGTGAAACGGTGGTGTAAGAGACCACCAGCTCGGCAGGTGACTGCGGAGGCTAGGTAAACCCCACGTGGAGCAAGGCCAAGAAGGACGCCGGGCAACCGGCGTTCGCGCGAGCGTTCGAGGGCTGCCCGCCCGAGCTCGCGGGTAGGCCGCTGGAGACTGCCGGCAACGGCAGCCGTAGATGGATGATCACCGACTACAGAATCCGGCTTACAGACCGGCCCGTTCCACTGCCCCCTGTGCTCGACGTGAGGAACCCTGTGAACAAGCTGACCCGCGCCCTGATCGCCGTCCCCGCCACCACTTTGCTGGTGATGGGCCTGACCACGATCGAGGCGTTCGCCGCCGACGGCAAGCCGAGCGGTGCGCCGCCGGAGGGCTCGACGGGGGTCTGGTGCGTCTCCGTCACCGGCGCCAAGGCGTGCTTCGCCGCGTACGGCGACCGCGTCTGGGTCAAGGACACCAAGGCCAACGGCGCGCCTGCGGCCGGGACCATCTACGACACCGAGTCGTCGGTGAACTGGAGCCGTGAGTGCTTCAACCGCCGCGGCGAGGACGGCGGCTGGGTGATGTGCAACTTCGACGTCCCCGAAGGCAACGCAGGCCTGCTCTGGGCCGCGAACAACCCGTTCGTCGGCAGCGAGGCCAGCACGAAGATCTGGACCACGATCCTCTGATCGGCCGCGGCCCCGCCGGATCAGCTGATCGGGCGGGGCTCGGCGAGACGCCCGGCCAGCAGTCCGGCGACCGCGGGAAGCACGATCAGTACGGCGAGCACCGTCTGCAGTGACGTGCTCCTCGCGAGTGCGCCGAGTGCGGGCGCGAGCAGCCCGCCGGCGCTGACGGCGAGGCCGAGCGTGACGCCACTCGCCGTACCGACTCGGCTCGGCAGGTAGTCCTGGCCGAGCGTGATGTGCAGCGAGAACGGCACGGACAGGGCGATCGCGGTCAATACGACGAATGCGAGCATCGTCGGGCCGGGGACGAAGGTCAGGCCGGCGAGCCCGGCGGCCGCGGTGGCATACGCGATCCGCATCACCGGCAGCCGACCCCAGCGGTTGGCGAGCCGGCCGCCGAGCAGGGTGCCGACGACTCCGCCGCCGAAGAGCACGATCAGGACTGCGGAGCTGCCGGTCGCGGACAGGTCCAGTCGCTGGCCGATGTAGAGGCCGACGAACGTGGTCAGCCCGACGTACACGATCGAGCGCAGCACGATGATCGTGGTGAGCTGCGCGAAGGATCGCCAGTCGTCGGCACCTTCTCGGCGGGTGGCCTTCGGCGCTGTGCCCTTGCGCAGCAGGGGAAGCGTGATCAGCACGCCGACGACCGCGGGGATCATCAGCGCGGGCGTTGCTTCGAGGCCGCCCGCATGCAGCAGCGGTACGACGAGCACCGGCGCGAGCGCGAAGCCGACGATGCCGCCGAGGGAGAACCAGCTCATGCCGACGTGGCCGCCGCCGGTGACTGCGCGCGCCGTACGGGCTGCTTGGGGGTGGTACGCCGCGACGCCGACGCCGGTCAGCGCGATCACGAGGAGCGTGAGGGCGTAGTCCTCGGTGAGGCCGATCAGCGCCGTACCGGCGCCGGTGCCGAGCATGCTGACCGGCAGCAGCCACGGCATCGACCAGCGGTCGGTGAGCAGGCCGAACAGTGGTTGGACCACCGACGACAGCAGGGTCGCGGCGAGCACGAAGCCGGAGACCGCGACGTAGTCGTAGCCGCGCTCGGCGACCAGGAACGGGACCAAGACCGGGACGATGCCCTGGTAGAGGTCGACGCTGCCGTGGCCGGTCGAGAGCAGGACGGTGGGGAGTCTCTTCACGCCTGCCAGCCTCGTCCGGCGCGGGGTTGTCCGGCTTCCGATAATCTGCCCATTGATGTCGAAAAGCCGCCACCAGCCGATCGCGCCGACCGTCCTGCGCCGCCTCGATGCCGGCGCGGGCATCGACGCGCACCGGCACGACGACCACCAGATCGCGTACGCCGCCCGCGGGGTGCTCGCCGTCGCCACCGACCAGGGCCACTGGATCGCGCCTGCGGACCGGGCGATCTGGGTGCCGGCGGGGACCGTGCACCAGCACCGGGCCTACGGGCGGACGGATCTCTACCTGGTCGGGCTGACCGAGAATCCGCTCTCGCTGTCCTCACCCGCGGTGCTTGCCGTCGGCCCGCTTCTTCGCGAGCTGATCATCGCCTGCACCGACGCCGAGCTGCCGTCGGCCGAGCACACCCGCTTGCGGGCCGTCCTTCTCGACCAGTTGCGGCACACCGCGCAGCAGCCCTTGAAGTTGCCCAAAGCAACCGATCCGCGGCTGGCCGCGGTCTGCGACGCGCTCGCCGCCGACCCAGCCTCTCCGCAAACCTTGGCCACCCTCGGTGCTTCGGTCGGCGCCGGCGAACGCACGTTGTCCCGGCTCTTCCGCGCCGAGTTCGCGATGACGTTCCCCCAGTGGCGCACCCAGCTGCGCCTGCACCACGCGCTCATCCTGCTGGCCGAAGGCCACCCCGTCACGTCGGTCGCACTGCGCTGCGGCTGGTCGACCCCGAGCGCGTTCATCGACACCTTCCGCCGGACCTTCGGCCACACTCCCGGCCAGCACCTTGACAGGTCTCGGTAAACGTTTGCCAAGATGCGGTCATGATCTACGAGCTGAACCACGTAGGCGGCCCCGTCCAAGACCTCGACGCCAGCTTGACCTTCTACACCGACCTCGGCGCCCAGATCGTCGACACCCTGTTCATGGAGGGCCCGAAGGTCACCCGGGTCCACCTCCAACTGGGCACCGGCCTGATTGAGCTCCTGCACAACCAGAACGCCGCGCCCGACGCGACGTACGGCCTCAACCACGTCGGCTTCATGACCGACGACCTCGACGGCGACTACGCCCGGCTGATCGCCGCCGGGTACGCCGAACTCACCCCACCCAAGGTCGCCGGCAGCGGCCAAGGCCGCCTGGCCTTCCTCTCCGACCCCAACGGCAACCGGGTCGAGCTCCTCCAGCGCACCGAGGAGTTCCGGGTCCCACCCATCACCACCACTCCCCTCCGCCGCCTGGCCCACATCGCCCTGGACGCCCCCGACCTGGACGCCGCCACCACCTTCTACGGCGACCACCTCGGCCTACCCCAGGACGGCAACACCTTCCGCCTCCGAGAAGACACCCTCAAGCTCTCCCCCACCTGGCCGGCCTCCACCACCCCGGTCAACCACCTGGCCCTCGAGGTCACCACCCCAGGCCCCGACCAACAGGACCCCGACGGCAACCGCCTGACCTTCCTGCCGATCAGGTGAGGTCGAGTTCGTAGTACTGGCTCAGGAGGCCTTCGCCGAAGAGGGTGTGGGGTTCGGAGCCGGTGAGGGTGAAGCCTCGTTTGAGGTAGATGGAGCGGGCCGCCTCCAGAGGGTCGTTCGTCCACAGGACCATGCGTTTGTAGCCGGCTTCGCGGGCGAAGGTGAGGCAGGTGTCGACTAGTTGGCCGCCCAGGCCGTGGCCTCGGGCGGCTGGGGTCAGGAGGAGCAGGCGGAGTTTGGCGGTGGACTCGTCGGGGCCCTGCACGCAGAAGACGCAGCCGGCGCGTTCGCCGTCGATCTCGGCGATCCAGGCGGTTTCGCGGGCCGGCTCGTGCGCCTCGGCGTAGTCGGCGACGATGCGGGCGACCAGGGCCTCGAAGGGCAGGCCCCAGCCGTACTCGGCGGCGTACAGCTCGCCGTGGGCCTGGACCACCCAGCCGAGATCGCCGGGCTGGTCGGCGGGACGGATCACTGCTGCGGACATCTGCACCACCCGATCTACTGACACGACTGTTTCAGTAGGCGATACTAGCCGCGTGCCGACGACGAAGCCAGCCCCTTCCGCGCGGGAGCAGGAACTGCTCGAGCGCGCCTACAGCTACTCGCTCACCCACGGCCTCGCCGACCTCTCGCTGCGCCCGCTGGCGACCGCGATCGGGTCGAGCCCTCGCGTGCTGCTGTTCCTGTTCGGCAGCAAGGACGGCCTGATCCGCGCGCTGCTCGCGAGGGCACGCAGCGACGAGCTGGCCCTGCTCGAACAACTCCGGTACGACGAACAGCCCGGCCTCGACGTCATCGGCCGCGAACTGTGGACCTGGCTGTCCGCCCCCGAGCGCCGTCCGTTGATGAACCTCTGGGTCGAGGCCTACGGCCGTTCGCTGGTCTCCCCCGACGGCCCGTGGGGCGACTACGCGCGCAGTACCGTCGACGACTGGCTCGAGTTGCTCGAGGCATCACAACCCGATGCCGCGAGCAACCACGCCCGCGCGCGGCGGACCGCCGTACTGGCACTGCTCCGGGGCGCGCTGCTCGACCTGCTCGCCACCGGCGACCTCGACCGCACCACGCGCGCGGTCGAGCAGCACCTGACCCGCTAGACCCGTTCTCAGGCCAGCTCGAACGCGATCGTCCGCTTGGTGATGTCGGCCTCGACGAGCTTGACCTGCACCGGCTGTCCCAGCGGCAGCGGCGAGGAGCTCTTGACCTTCCCCTCGACGGCAAGCGTCGACAAGGTGACGACCCCGCGATTCGGATCGCGTTCGTCGACGTCGACGACCACCCCGTCGAACGTCTGACCGACCTGGTCGTGGACCAGCCCGGCCTCGACCATCGAGACGATCGCGCGCTCGTACGCGTGCGCCTTGCGGTCGCACTCCTCCATGATCTTCGGGATCTCGTCCATCGACTCCCGCACCCAGTCCGGCACCGGCGCGTCGGCGCACAGCGCGACGCAGATCTCGCCGGTCCAGCGGTCGACCAGCCGGCGCAGCGGCGCGGTGACGTGCGCGTACTCCGACTTCATCGCCGCGTGCTCGGGCCGCTCCGGAACCCCGCCGGAGAAGGAGGTGTAGCCCGCGCCGCGGAACAGAACGGTGCACGCGGCAAGCATCGCCGCGTGCGCGGGCACCAACGGGTCGAGCCCGTGGATGAACTCCGCGTACGACGTACCGACCGGCCACTCGATCCCGAGCGCCTTCGCGGTGTTCTCCAGCTTGCGGCGCAGGTCGTCGTGCGACTCCGGCAGCGTCCGCAGGATCCCGATCTCGCCGTACATCATCAGGTGCGCGGCGGCCATCCCGGTCAGCAGGGAGATCTGCGCGTTCCACCCCTCGACCGGCAGCGGCGCGCGGAACTCCAGCGTCCACTGGCCGTCGTGCGTGACGACCTCTTGGTCGGGGATCGGCAGGTTGACGCCGCCGCGTTCGAGCTCGCGCTGCTCGCGGAGCTTGCCGACCTCGCGCAGCAGCTGCAGCGACTCCGACGCCGTCCCGGCATCGAGATCCTTCTGCACGCCCGCGTAGTTGAGCTTCGCGCGCGACTTCACCAACGCACGTTCGCAGACGACGTCGGTGCCCTCGCCGGACGCGTCGACGGTGATCGTCCACAGCAGCGCGGGCCGTACGGCGTCCGGAAGCAGCGACGCGGCGCCCTCGGACAGCTCCGGCGGGTGCAGCGGCGTGCGCTTGTCCGGCGCGTACAGCGTCTCGCCGCGCTTGCGCGCCTCGATGTCGATCGGGTCGCCCGGCTGGACGAACGCCGCGACGTCCGCGATCGCGTAGTGCACGGTGTAGCCGTCGCCGGCGCGTTCGATGTGCAGGGCCTGGTCGAGGTCCATCGAGTCCGGCGGGTCGATGGTGACGAACTCGAGGTCGGTCCGGTCCAGGTCGGGCAGCCGTGGGTTGTCCTTCGCCGCCAGCGCCGCCGCGACCACCTCGGGCGGGAACTCGGCCGGCACCTCGAGCTCCCGGCGGATCGTCTGCAGCGAGGCCCTGAGCACCTCGGGCACGTCCTCGGCGAAATGCACCTTCTGCAACGGCACTCGACCACTCCGTCCTCGCTAGCCCGGCCGCGACGGTGCGGCCGGGAGCTTCAGACTAGCGGCGGGACGACGTTGAAGCTGCGCAACGAGGCCAGGCCGTCGGCGTACCAGTTGATCTCGGTCACCGTCGCGGGCTTCAGCTCCATCCGGAACAGCGACGCCATCGGCGCCTGCAGCACGCCGCGCACCATCAGCTTGATCGGCGTCACGTGGGTGACCACGACGACGGTCTTGCCCGGGTACGACGTCAGGACGGCGTCCCGCGCGGTCCGCGCCCGCCGCGCGCACGCGTCGAACGACTCGCCGCCGGGCGGCGCGACCGTGGTCGAACCGAGCCAGGCGTTCAGCGCGTCCGGCCACTTCTCCTGCACCTCGGCGAACGTGTGCCCGTCCCAGTCGCCGAACGAGCACTCGACCCACGCGTCCCGCACCTCGACGTCGAGCCCGAGCCGCTCGGCCACCGCGGCCGCGGTCTGCCGGGTCCGCAGCATGGGGGAAGAAATCACCGCGTCGATCGGCCCGAGCCCGGCTGCGCCGTCGGCCGAGGCCTCGCCGCCTGCCGGCCCGGCGATGTACTGCGCCGCGGCCTCGGCCTGCCGGCGGCCGATCTCGCTCAGCCCCGGGTCGTCCCCGCCGGACCCCGAGAACCGCTTGTCCACCGTGTGCGCCGTCTCGCCGTGCCGCAGCAGGATCAGCCGCGTCGGCGCCTCGGCCGGAACGCCACCCCAGCCGGCCATCGCCTTGCCGAGCTCCGACACCTCGGTCACCACCGGCGCGGCCGAGCTCTCGGCCGGCTTCAGCGGGACCGGCTTGCCGTCGAGCGCCATGTTCGCGAGCGCGTCGGCGGCGGCGTTCTGCGCCCGCGGGACCCAGGTCCACTCGGTCCCGAACGGCGCCAGCGACTGTGCCTTGATCGCCAGCGGCTTCATGTCCGGGTGCTTGACCTTCCAGCGCCCGGCCATCTGCTCGACCACCAGCTTGGAGTCCATCCGGACCTCGATCGAGGCGTCCGGCGCGTACTCCGCGGCCAGTTCCAGCCCGGCGATCAGACCGCTGTACTCCGCGACGTTGTTGGTCGCGACCCCGATCGTCACCCCGGCCTGCGCGATCACCGCGCCGGTGGCCGGGTCCCGCACCAGCGCGCCGTACGACGCCGGCCCCGGGTTGCCCCGGGACCCACCGTCAGCCTCGACGATGACGTGCGTGTAGGTCATACCGCGCTCTCCGCCGTCCGAACCAGGATCCGGCCGCACTCCTCGCAGCGCTGTACGACGTCCGCCGCGGCCGCCTTGAGCTTGCTCAGGTCCGACGGCGCCAGCTCCATCCGGCAGCCCATGCAGCGCTTGCCGACCAGCGGCGCGGCGCCGATCCCGCCGTTGCGCTCGCGCAGCTTCTGGTACGTCGTGACGAGGTCGTCGGGCAGTTCGGCGGCGACGGTCGACCGCTGGTCGCCCAGCGTCGCGCGCTGCTCGTCGAGCTCCTTGAGCGCGGCGTCGCGCGTGCCCTCCAGCTCGGCCTGACGGCCGGCGAACGCCTCGGCCCGGCCCTGCAGCTCCGCCTGGACGACCTCGGCCGCCTCGAGCTTCTCCATCACCTCGAGCTCGGCGTCCTCCAGGTCGGAGATCCGGCGGTCGAGCGAACCGATCTCGTGCTGCAGGTTCTCCAGGTCCTTCGGCGAGGTGACCTGGCCGGAGTCGATCCGCTGCTGGTTGCGGTTCTTGCGCTGCCGGACCTGGTCGACGTCGCTGTCGGCCTTCTTCTGCTCGCGCCGCAGATCCGACACCTCGGTGTCGGCGCCGACCAGTTCGCGGTCGACGACCGACTTCTCGGCCCCCAGGTCGACCAGCGCCTGGTGCTCGGGCAGGGCCTTGCGCTTGGTCGCGACCACATCCAGCTGCAGGTCGAGATCCTGCAGGTCCAGCAACCGGCGTTGGACAGCGGGCTCGGCGTTCAGGGTCGGCTCCTTAGATCATGCGTTCAGTTGTCAGCATCCGCGGGCTGGAGGCGAAGGTCCCAGGCATCCGTGCGGAGCGTCGAGATGTGAGTGTCCACGGTACTGCCCTGCTCTGCCAACCCCGCGGTCAGGAGTCGTTCGGCGTCGGCCAGCCACGGCCACTCGCTGGCCCAGTGCGCGACGTCGACCAGCGCCGGGCCATCGGCGTACGCGCGGGCCTCGGTCGCGGGGTGGTGCCGGAGGTCGGCCGTGACGTACGCGTCGACGTCGGCCGCGCGGACCCGGTCGAGCTCGGAGTCGCCCGCTCCACCACAGACCGCGACGGTCTTGATGCTTCGGTCGAGATCACCCGAGACCCGTACGCCGTGCTCGGTCCTCGGCAGTCCTCGCCCGACTCTCGCCGCGAACTCACGCAGCGACAGCGCCTCGTCGAGCGTCCCGATCCGGCCACCGCCTCGCTGGCTCGGGGTCGACGCCAGCTCCAGTACGTCGTACGCGGGCTCCTCGTACGAGTGCGTCGAACGCATCGCCTCGACCACTGCCCGCCGCCGGTGGCGCGGGAGGATCATCTCGACGCGGGACTCCTCGACGACCTCGATCGCGCCGACCTCGCCGATCGTCGGGTTGGCCCCGCGCTGCGGCCGGAAGGTGCCTTCCCCGGTGGTCGACCAGGCCGCGCGGTCGTAGTCGCCGATCCGCCCGGCGCCCGCCGCGGCGAGCGCGTCGATCATCGCCTGCGTCTCGTCGACCGGCACGTAGACGACCAGCTTGTCCATCGCCTCGGACGGCATCGCCTTCAGCGGCCGGGTGTCTTGCAGACTGAGTGCTCTGGCCAGCGCGTCACTGACCCCAGGATTCGCGTTGTCCGCATTGGTGTGACAGACGATCAGCGCCGTCCCACTCCGGATCAGGTCGTGCACGACCCGCCCCTTCGGGGTCGTCGTGGCGACGCTGTTCACTCCCCGCAGCAGCAACGGATGATGACTGACGATCAGGTCGAACCCACCGTCGATCGCCTCGTCCACCACCGCCCGCATCGGATCGACGGCGAACAACACCTTCCCCACCGGCTGCTCCGGATCCCCCGTCACCAACCCCACGGCGTCCCAACTCTCCGCCCACGCCGGGTCGTACAACCGATCCAGTACCGCCTTCACATCACCAAGCGTCGCCACGCCCCCATCCTGCCGCACCCTGCCCGCACCACCCGCCAGGCAGGCCCCGGCCAGCGCTTCCCCGGACCTGCACCACTCACTAACCCCGACCACCAGGCCCCTGCTCCGCTCAACTCCGTCGCCAACACGCCCATCGAGACGGATTAGAAGGTGATGCACGTCCGCCCACACCGCACCCACCCGGCACGCGCACCGACCGCAACACCTAGCGTCCGACGTGCACCACTGACCAAGGTCCGCTGCCGAACGCTCAATCCACCCTTCGGCCGGTCCACAGGACGGGGTTGATCAGTGGTGCACGTCGCCGGTGTGTCGCCCTGGCCGGCTACCGCATCGCGCAAGCTCGCATCCGCAGTTCACCTGGCGCCGGGCGCGCACCGCGACACCCGACGCGCACCACCGAGTGGCGACGCCATACCGGTTTTCAAGACCAGCGCAATCGGCTCGGCAGCCCGGGCAGGCGGGCGGGCAACAATCCCGGCGCCGGGCGAGGCGAGGATGCGGCGATGCGTGCTGCCGCACCGAGTTCTCCCCACCCCCAAGGGGTTGGGGTGGGGAGAGGAGAGGTACCGCCATCGGCCGAGGTCGACCGGTCCTTCGGATCACGGCCGGCCGGCGGAGCAGGCTCACGTGAGCTGAGTGGCAGACAAGAGCGCCCGGGCCGCGGAACCGGTTCTCGGAGGTGGCGGGTGGTGCTCACCAGCCCACCAAAGCGATGGGCTGGTGAGGGTCGCTGCTCCTTCAGATCAGCCAGGCCGTGGTGTCCGCGGGGAGCTTTTCGCCTTCCAGTGGGGCGCTGGAGAGGACGACCGCTCCTTCGGGGAGTTCGATGGGGGCGGCGCCGAAGTTGGTGATGGACTGCCAGCCGCCGGGGCGGCGGAAGTGGAGGGCCCACTCGACGCCCTCGACCCATTCGAGGCCTTCGCCGGTTTGCAGGCCCCGGCGTACGGCGAGGGCCTTGCGGTACAGGCTGAGGGTCGAGTCGGGGTCGCCCTCCTGCGCCTCGACCGAGTACCCGCCGAACCACTTGGGCTGGAGCAGGTGCGAGCCGCCGGAGCCGAAGCCGAAGGACAGGCCGCCGACGGTCCAGGGCAGCGGGACGCGGCAGCCGTCGCGGCCCTTCTCGGCACCCTTGGAACGGAAGTACGCCGGGTCCTGCAGGTTCGCCGCCGGCAGCTCGCCGACCTCCTGCAGTCCGAGCTCCTCACCTTGGTACAGGTACGCCGAACCGGGCAGCGCCAGCATCAGCAGTACGGCGGCCCGCGCGCGGCGCAGGCCCTGCTCGACGTCGACGGTCGGCTCGGTGCCGTTGCTCAGCAGCCACGCCTTGCCGTCCTGCCAGGCTCCGTCAGGATCCTTGGGCAGCCCGTACCGCGTGGCGTGCCGGACGACGTCGTGGTTGGAGAACACCCACGTCGAGGACGACCCGTTCTGGTCGGCCAGCGCGAGGTTCTCCTTGATCACCTGGCGGAACCTGTCGAAGTCCCAGTCGGCCTGCAGCAGGTCGAAGTTGAACGCCTGGCCGAGCCCAGCGGCACTCGCGTACCGCGCGCGACGCGCGGCCGGTACGAACGCCTCGGCGACCGCCGACCGCGGCGGGTCGTACTCGTTCAGGACCTTGCGCCACTCGACGTAGATGTCATGCACGTCGTCGCGGTCCCACAGCGGGTGCACGCCGTTGGACTCCGACTGCCGGGGCAGCGTGGTCTTCGACGGCAGCGGCTCGGTCAGGTCCTTCTTCAGCGCGTGCGCGACGTCGACGCGGAACCCGTCGACCCCGCGGTCGGACCAGAACCGCAGCGTCTTCAGGAAGTCCTCGCGGACCTCGTCGTTGTCCCAGTTGAGGTCGGGCTGCTCGGCGGCGAACAGGTGCAGGTACCACTGGCCGTCGTGGATCTGCGCCCACGCCGACCCACCGAAGACCGAGTCCCAGTCCGACGGCGGCTGGTCGCCGTCGCCCTCGCGGAAGATGTACCGGTCGCGCTCGGGCGAGTGCTTCGGCGCGGCCAGCGCCTCCTTGAACCACTCGTGCCGGTCGGAGCTGTGGTTCGGCACGATGTCGACGATCAGCTTGATGCCGTGCTCGTGCAGCGTGCCGACCAGCTCGTCGAAGTCGGCGAGCGTGCCGAGCCGCGGGTCGACGTCGCGGTAGTCGTCCACGTCGTACCCGCCGTCGGCCAGGGCCGAGGGGTAGAACGGGCTCAGCCAGACCGCGTCGATACCGAGCGACGTCAGGTACGGCACCCGGCTGATGATCCCCTGCAGGTCGCCGATGCCGTCACCGTCGGAGTCGGCGAAGCTGCGCGGGTAGACCTGGTAGACGACCGCCTGCCGCCACCAGTCGGCAGCGCTCGTCTCCTGCGCGTGAGTAGTCAAGACAGAGCCTCACTCTGAGTGTGCGGTTTATATAGACTTTAAATTTAGAATCTGTAGTATTGTGAACACGGTACTGCGAGGAGGTCAAGAGGGATATGCCGAAGACATCTGCGGCCACTCCACCGCTGCTGCGGCGGGTGAACGCGAGCAAGCTACTCGGCGTGCTCTCGACCGCGGGAGTGATGACCGGAACCGGCCTGATCGAGGCGACCGGGCTCACCCGCGCGACCGTTCACGCGGTCTGCAACGACCTGATCGGCATGGGCTGGGTGCTCGAGCTCGACCCGGTCCGCGACGACACCAGCGTCGGCCGGCCGTCGCGGCGGTTCGAGTTCAACAGCGGCGCCGGGTTCGTGCTGGGTATCGACGTCGGTGCGGCGAAGACGACCGTCGTGGTGGCCAACCTGCGCGGCGAGACGCTGGCCAAGGCGGGGCGTTCGTTCGCCGCGGTGAAGGAGCCGGGCGAGCGGACCGACCTGGTCGACGAGGCCGTGGTCGACGCGATGCTGGCCGCGGAGGTGACCGACGACGAGGTGATCGCGGCCGGTGTCGGCGTCGCGGCGCCGGTCGACCGGAGCGGGAGCATCCTGGCCGACGACGAGTTCTGGCGGCGGTTCGACGCCGGGCTGACCGCGCGGTTGTCGAAGCTGCACGGCTGGCCGGCCTTGCTGGAGAACGACGCGAATCTGGCCGTGCTCGGCGAGCACTGGCGCGGTGAGGCGCAGGGGGTCGACGACCTCGTCGTACTGCTGGCCGGTGAGCGGTTCGGGTCGGGCCTGATGGACTCGGGGCGGCTGCTGCACGGGAGTCGCGGCGGGGCCGGCGAGATGGTGTATCTCAAGCTCGTCGAGGGAGTCGGCGACACGCACGGGATCGCGCGGATCGCGCGGGAGGGTGGAGCGGCGGCGATCGCGGACCCGGCGGTGCAGACCGTACTGCGGGAGCTCGCGGGCGGTGAGCCGGTGACGGCGGAGATGGTGTTCGCGGCCGCGGCGCAGGGCGATCAGGTGGCGATCGACGTACTGGACGTTGTCGGGCAGCGGACGGCGCGGGTCGTGGCGACGCTGGGGATCCTGTTCAATCCCGAGCTGGTGGTGATCGGCGGTGCGGTCGCGGAGGCGGCGAAGGCCTTGCTGCCGTCGATCGAGGAGCTGCTGGCGACCTTCACCAGTACGCCGCCGAAGGTCGCGGTGTCATCGCTCGGCGACACGATCGTGTCCGTGGGTGCGGTCCGGCACGCGCTGAACTACGTCGAGCAGAACGCGCTGGACCTGACCCTCACCGCTCGCCGTTTCTAGTCTCTGGTGTGATGCTCGGCCAGATCCAGCTCGCCTTCCAGCTCGAGCTCGACGACCGTACAGTCGCGATCCAGTGCGGTATCCGAGTCGACGTACAGATACGTCCACCCCGCGGCGCCCTCGATCCCGCCGCCCTGGCGATCGATCCGCAGCTCCACGTCCGAGCCCACGATCGTTGCCTTGAGCACCTTGTTGCGGAGGCCGCGGACGACGAAGTACTCGTTCGGCCGGTCGAAGGCGAACAGGTAGACCTTGCGCCGATCGGCCGAGACCGTGGACGCGCCGTAGAAGGCGCCGTTGGGCAGGCCCCGAGTGGTGCCGAAGACGGCGCGTTCGTGACGCCGGATCCAGTCCCCCAGCTCCCGCAAGCGGGACACCTGCTCCTCGGGGATGCTGCCGTCCTCGCGCGGACCGACGTCGAGCAGCAGGTTGCCGCCCCCGCCGATCGTCTCCGCGAACAGCCGGATCAGCTGCCGCACCGACTTGTAGTGATGGTCGTCGTGCTGGAAGCCCCACGAATCGTTGATCGTGACGCACAGCTCCCACGGCCCGGCCGGCGGCACGATCGGTACGCCCTGCTCCGGCGTCGCGTAGTCGCCGAACCCGCCGCGCATCCGCCCGTTCACCACCGTCTCCGGCAGCTTCGCGACGATCAGGTCGCGCACCTCGTCCATCCGCCACTGCTCCGGATCGCGCTCCCAGTCCCCGTCGAACCACAGCAGATCCGGCGCGAACCGGTCCATGATCTCCGTCAGCTGCGTCCGGTGGAACGTGAGGAACCGCTCCCACGCCGCGGGGTCCTCCTCACCAGCAGCCGGTACGGCGTACGGATTGCCGCGCTCGTCGGCCGGCATCCCGGCCGGGCGCACCGACGCGTAGTCCGGGTGCGTCCAGTCGAGATGGCTGAAGTAGAGCCCCACGCGCAGCCCGTGCGCGCGCAGCGCGTCGACGTACTCGCTGACGATGTCGCGCCGCGCCGGCGTCGCTTTCACCGTCGACAGGTCGTTCGCCGCGGTGTCGTAGAGCGCGACGCCGTCATGGTGCTTCGACGTCAGGACGGCGTACCGCGCACCGGCCGCCTCGAACAGCCCGGCCCACGCCTCCGCGTCGAACTTCGACGCGGTGAAGCCGTCGAGCTGCTTCAGGTAGTCCTCGTGGCTGATCTCGCCGGTGAAGAACGACCAGGACTCGGCGATCCCGTTCACCGCGTAGATGCCGTAGTGCAGGAAGATGCCGAGCTTGGCCTGCTCGAACCAGGGCTGGATCGCCATCGCGGACTCCTCAGGTCGGGTCAGCGATAGGATATAGGATCCTACGCCTCAGTGATTCAAGGCAGCCGGGTCAGGACCTGCGTCACCGCCTCCAGAACCACCAGGTTCCGCCCGTACGTGACCGCCGTCGGCACGTTCGCCGGCACCAGCGCGCGATCCTCCGGGATCCCCGTGCAGAGCACGAACACGTCGCCCTCGTGACTCTCGATCAAGTGCTGGAGCGCGGACCGCATCCACGGCGTCCGCACCGCGTCCTGTACGGCGACCACCAGCGGCCGGCCGATCGCCGCCGCCTGGGCCTCGCCGAGCGCCTCGGCGTCCGCCGCGCGCAGCACGACCCCGGCCGATCCCGGCGCGATCCGCGCGAACACCTCGGGCAGGCCGCTGAAGTACGGGTTCCACGCCGGGTGCAGCCCCTGCGTCAGATCCACCACGTACGGCGAACCGCCGAGCGCCGGGATCTCCTGGCCGGTCACCGTCCGCGCCGCGACCTCGCGGGTCGGCGCGCCGTCGAGGCCGGGCATGCGGGTCCGGGCCGCCAGGTCGGCGGCGAGATCACGAACCCTTTGAGCAGCCTCGGTGACGCGGGACGCGTCGAGCGTTCCGTTGCCGACGGCACCGACGATCTCGGCGGTCAGCGCCCGCGGGTCGGCCTCGCCGATCGCGATCATCGCCAGGTCCGCGCCGGCCCGGATCGACTCGACCGCGGCCTGCTCGATCGACCGGGTGCTGGTGATCGCCTGCATCTCGAGCGCGTCGGTGGTGATCACGCCGGTGAAGCCGAGCTCGTCGCGCAGCAGGCCCTGCAGGATCCGGCGCGACAGCGTGGCCGGCTGGTCGTCGTACGCGGAGAAGACGATGTGGGCGCTCATGATCAGGTCCGCGCCGGCCTCGATGGTCGCCTGGAACGGCGCGAGCTCGACGGCGGTGACCTGCTCGATCGACCGGTCGACGCGCGGCAGCGCGAGGTGGGAGTCGACGGCGACGTCGCCGTGGCCCGGGAAGTGTTTCGGGCAGGCGGCGATGCCGGCGTCGCGCACGCCCTGGACGAAGGCGACGCCGTGGCGGGAGACCACGCCGGCCGTCGTACCGAACGAGCGGGTCGAGATGATCGGGTTGGCCGGGTTGCTGTTGACGTCGACCGACGGCGCGAGCATCACGTCGATCCCGAGCAGGGCCAGGGTCGCGGCGGCGTCGCGGGCCGCGGCGCGGGTCAGGTCGGTGTCGTCGAGCTCGCCGAGCGCACGCGGCGAGGACAGCGGCCAGGGGTTCGCCGGAGCGAGGTGGCTGAACTCGCCGCCCTCGTGGTCGATCGCGATCAGCAGGTCCGGCCGCTCGGCGCGCAGCGCGGTGGTCAGGGCGGACACCTGGTCGGCGTCGACGACGTTGCGGGTGAACAGGATCACCGCGCCGAGGCCGTTCGCGATCGCTCGGCGCAGGTCGTCGGGGGCGGTGGTACCGGTGAAGCCGACGATCAGGGCGCCGGCGGCGTCGCGTTCCAGTTGGTCACTCATAGCGTCACCCTCTCGCGCCGGACCATCCGATGCCAATGGACCCGGAGATGTCTCACGCCCAGTGAGTTCACCAAGGTCACCTCCCAGCGTCATCTGAGGTTCGGAGCAGCACACAAGGGTGGATGGGATTCCATCCCCCCGATCAGTTACGGAGCTCCGCCATGCCCGTCACACCGATCACTCGTCGCACGTTGCTGGTGGCCACCGCGGCCGGCGCCACCGCTGTCGCCGCGGCCGGATCGCTGCCCGCGTCCGGCTCGCCGATGCCGGTCGAGGCCGCCGGCTCGCACCAGCCGCTGCCGGACCCGTTCACCCTCGGCATCGCCTCGGGCGACCCGGACTACCAGAGCGTCATCCTGTGGACCCGCCTCGCGCTCGACCCGCTCGCCGCCGACGGCATGGGCGGGATGCCGAGCCGCCGGTACCACGTGCAGTGGCAGGTCGCGCTCGATCCCGCCATGCGTCGCGTCGTACGGTCCGGCGTTGTTTCGGCCACGCCGGAGTCGGCGCACGCCGTCCACGTCGAGGTCCGCGGCCTGCTGCCCGGCCGCGAGTACTACTACCGCTTCCGCTGCGAGCGCCACGTCTCGGAGATCGGCCGCACGCTGACGACGCCGCTGCCGGGGACTTACGGGAGCCCGCTCGACATGGCCTTCGTCTCCTGCTCGAACTACTCGGGCGGCTACTTCACGGCGTACCGGCGGCTGGCCGAGGATCACCCGTCGCTGGTGCTGCACCTCGGCGACTACATCTACGAGGGCGCGGGCGGCACCGGCGCGCGCGCCCACTCGCCGGCCAAGGAGATCTGGACGCTGGCCGACTACCGGGTCCGGCACGCGCAGTACCGGACCGACCCGGACCTGCAGGCCGCGCACGCGGTCGCGCCGTGGGCCGTGGTCTGGGACGACCACGAACTGGAGAACAACTACGCCGACGAGATCCCGTCGCCGGCCGGGCAGGCCGGGTTCCTGGAGCGGCGCGCGGCGGCGTACCGGGCGTACTACGAGATGATGCCGCTGCGGCGCAGCTCGATCCCGCGCGGGATCGACATGCAGATCTACCGGCGGATCCAGTGGGGCCGGCTGGCGTCGTTCCACATGCTCGACACCCGGCAGTACCGCAGCGACCAGGCCTGCAACGACACGACGTCGGACTGCCCGGCGGCACTCGACCCGGCGCGCTCGATCACCGGACCGGCGCAGGAGAAGTGGCTGCTGGACGGGCTCGGCCGGTCGTCGTCGACGTGGGACGTGATCGGGCAGCAGGTGTTCTTCGGTGCGCGCGACTTCACCGCCGGGCCCGCGGTGAGCTACAGCATGGACGCCTGGGATGGGTACGTCGCGTCGCGACAGCGCATCCTCGACGGCTTCCGGCAGCGGCACGTCACCAACCCCGTCGTCTTGACCGGTGACGTCCACAAGCACTACGCGAACGATCTGAAGGCCGACTTCCGCGACCCGTCGTCGCGCACCGTCGGCGTCGAGCTGGTCACCACCTCGATCACCTCCGGCGGCGACGGCCAGGACTTCCCCGCCGGCGGTCAGCTGCAGCTCGACGAGAACCCGCACATCAAGCTGCTCAACAACCAGCGCGGCTACGTCAAGACCCGCATCACCCGCGACACCCTGCAGGCCGACTTCAAGGTCGTCCCGTACGTCAGTACGCCGGGAGCTCCGGTCTCCACCCGAGCCAGCTTCACCGTAGAAGCCGGCCGCCCGGGGCTAGAGCTGACCTGACCACCGCGGCCGACCGCCGGCCGCTTCCGCCTCGCCGCCCGCTGTCGCGTCGCCGACGCACTCCCGCTCCGCGGGCCCGCGGCTCCGCACCACCGGCCCGCGCAGCGGGCTCGGCCCGGGCGACCGCGCCTTCCCTCCGCTCCCGCCGTCTCGCCCGCAGGGCGAGACGGCGGGAGCTTTTTTGTCCTTTCAAAGGCCATCGTTGTCAGTGACCGTCGGTGCACCTGGTGGACCAATTCGCGCACGCTGTGGCGTGGTGGTGCGTGATTAGCACTGGTTACCTCTCGCTGTATCAGCTACTTGCGGATAACGTTGTCTCTCGACCTGACCGCCACCCGACCGGAGCCCGATCACCGTGACAGTGCAGATCACCCGCCCATGAGCGCTGACTCAGCGACCGTTCTCGGCATCGACATCGGCGGCACCAAGATGGCCGCCGCCCTGGTGGCCGCCGACGGGACGATCCTCACCGAGGACCGGATCCTCACTCCGCCCGGCAACGCCGACCAGGTCTTCGACGCCCTCGCGGAGCTCGTTGGACGGGTCGTCGGCGGTACGACGCCGATCGCGGTCGGGATCGGTTCGGCGGGTCCGCTCGACCTCACCCACGGACTGGTCTCCCCGGTGAACATCACCGGCTGGCGCAACTTCCCCCTCGTCGACCGGGTCCGCGCGCTGGTCGGCGACGTACCGGTCGAGCTCGGCGTCGACGGGCACTGCTTCGCGCTCGGTGAGTCCTGGACCGGCGCGGGGCGCGCGGTCGACACGTTGCTCGGCATCGTGGTCTCGACCGGCGTCGGCGCCGGGATCGTCGTCGACGGGAAGCCGCTGCTCGGCCAGTCCGGCAACGCCGCGCACCTCGGGCACATGGTGGTCGACCTGGACGGCGAGGCATGCGCCTGCGGTTCGTACGGGTGCGTCGAGACGTACGCGAGCGGTCCCCGGATGGTCGCTCGCGCTCAGCGGCGTGGGTGGCGTGCGGGTGAGCGAGTGGACGCGGCCGTGCTGTCGGCCGACGCCGCGGCCGGGGACGAGATCGCGCTCGCGGTGTTCGACGACGGCGCCCAGGCGCTTGCCGCAGGCATCGTTGCGACCGCGGTCACGGTCGACCTCACGACCGTGGTCATCGGCGGGGGTGTGGCGAAGGCGGGGCCGGTGCTGTTCGACCCGGTGAGCCGGTGGGTGAAGCGGCTGGCTCAGCTGCCGTTCGTGACCGAGCTGACCGTCGAGCCCGCGCAGCTCGCGAACGCCGGCCTGCTCGGCGCGGCGCGGCTCGCCTGGGCGACGACCTGAGCCGACCTGGCTGACGCGGGCGCGGCCGTTTCGCCGTACCTGGGTCATTGAATTCTGTCCGACAGTCCGACGGAACCGCGCGTGACCGTGGCCGCAGGCCTTACACACAGTGATGCCGCGCGGAAAGGGATCTCCCGCGCAAATTTGCGCAATTTTTACCCAATGCCGAAAAGTCTGTAACGGCGACCCCTGTCCACGCGATGCAACGGATGGATGGGGTGGGGGCACGTCATCCAAGGGCAATCAGGGGGGCCTGCATGCCAGGGATTGACCGCTTGCGAGTGCGGCGGAGAGGCGACTCTCCGCCGCGCACGCGGGCTCGACAGGTTGCGTACGCACGTCCACCAGCGTTGTCCGGGGCAACGCTCGACCAGGGGAACAGGTCTTGATGGACGTCGCAGTACTCGTCGTCTTCGCACTCTTCTTCACCGCGCTGGTGGTCGTCACCACCAGCGCGGACGGCCGCCTGCGGGCTTCGGTCCGCCGTCCGCGGCTGTTCCAGCTGGTCGTGTTCGGCGCCGCCGCCGCGACGGTTCCCGTCGACGTGTACGCCGTGGTCTACGGCACCGTCGCCGGCGTACCGGTCGCCGAGGTCGCCGACCGCCTGCTGCTCCTGAACGTCGCCGCCGCGTGCGGCGTCGCGGCCCTGCACGAGTCCCTCCGGGGACGCGCCGTCTCCGCCGCGCTCGACCCGGACGACCCGTCCGCGTCCGAGCAGCCGGTACGGATGGGCGTGCTGGGCTGGACCGGCCCATTGATCGCGCTGGTCGCGGTCACCGCCGTCGTCGCGATCGGATCCCGGGGGAACGGGAACGAGCTCGGCAACGTCGGATCCGTCTGGGCCGTCTACTCGCTGCTCATCTGCGTCATCAGCGCCTACGCGCTGCTGCGCCGCCGGGCGGTGAGTGCGATCGATCCTCAGGAGGGATGAGGATCGTCGCGGGTTCTGCACCGCGGACGGTGGGCCGGTGACTGCGGGAGGGCTGTCACCGGGACTCACACCCCCGTCCACGGTGCAGAACCAACCCGGATGCGCCCGCCCGGTGGTCACCGGGCGGGCTTTGGTGTTCCCCGTCAGGGCTGGAGCCACTCCGGTTCCGGGAGTTGGCGGCGGTCCAGCTTGCCGGCGGCGTCCAGCGGGAGCTCGTCGATCGGGATCAGGTCCGCAGGCACCAAGTAGATCGGAAGCTCCTTGGTCAGCTCGAGCATCAATCGCGCGAGCACCGCCGGGTCCTCGTCGTCCAGGACGACGTACCCGATCAAGCACGTGTCCCCCGCCGGATTGACGCAGGCGACGACGACCGCGTCGATCACGCCGTCGAGGTCGGCGAGGACGTGTTCGGTCTCGCCGGGCTCGACCCGGTGGCCGCGGATCTTGACCTGGTCGTCGACCCGGCCTAGGTAGTCCAGTGTCCCGTCCGGCCGCCAGCGGCCGAGGTCGCGCGTCCGGTACAGCCGGCTCCCCGGCGTCGCCGGATCGGCGACGAACGACGTCATCGTCTCGTCCGGCCGCCCGATGTAGCCCTGGGCAACGGCCACTCCCCCGAGGTGGATCTCGCCGACCGCACCCACCGGCACCGGCCGCAGCGCCTCGTCCAGCAGCCGTACGACGACCCCGTCGATGGGCCGCCCGATCGACGGCCGGTCCTCGGCCGGGTCGACCTGGTGGATCGTCGTCACCACCGACGCCTCGGTCGGCCCGTACTCGTTGTACAGCAGGCATTCCGGATGCGCCGCGAGGAAGTCGCGGATCCCGTGCGTCAGCACCATCGCCTCACCACCGGCGACGATCTCCCGCAGCGCCGGCAGCTCGGGCATCTCGTCCATCGTCGCGAGCAGCGCGGTCAGCGGCGTGAACGTCATGAACAGCCGCTCGATCCCGTACTCGGTGAGCGCGGCAACGACCGCGTCCGGGTCGTACCGGTCGTCCTCGCCGATCAGCACCAGCGCGGCCCCCGACGCGAGCGCGGTGAACATCTCCTGCACGTGCACGTCGAACCCGAACGACGTCCACTGCAGCGTCCGCAGCGACGACCGCGACCGCAGGTAGTGCCGGATCAGGTTGACCGGACCGCGATGCGGAACCGCGACGCCCTTCGGGTTCCCGGTCGAGCCCGACGTGTAGATGCAGTAGGCAACATCATCGGCCGCGGCCTTCACCGGCGGCGCCTGATCGGCCCGTACGTCGTTGTCTCCGGCAACCACCGGGACCAGCCGCAGCCCGAGCCGGTCCGCGAGCGCCGCGTCGTCGCCGACCAGCGCGACCGCGCCGGCGTCGGCCGTCATGAAGGCCCAGCGCGCCTCCGGCACCCCAGGATCCAGCGGCAGGTAAGCAGCCCCGGACTTCAGCACAGCCAGTACGCCGACCACCAGCTCAGCGCCACGAGCAACCCGTACGGCGACCAGTTGGCCGGGCTTCACGCCAAGGTCGACGAGCTGCCAGGCCACGGCGTTCGCGCGGCGATCCAGCTCGGCGTACGAGATCTCGCGCTCGCCGTGAATCAGCGCGATCGCGTCCGGCGTACGGGCGACCTGCTGCTCGAACAGGGTGTGCAGTCCACTCAGCTCACCGCTGACGACCGCGTTGCGGCGAACCCGGCCGACCGGCCCGCTCGCCGGCGCAGCGCCTTCGAGCTCCCGCAGCGCATGGCGATCGGACTCGATCGGCAGCATCAGGTCGGGCAGCGACGCGGCCGGCTGGGCGAGCGCGCGACGCAGCACGGCTTCGAGGTAGTCGAGCAGCCGCTTGATCGTCGACTCGTCGAACAGGCCGGAGCGGTAGTCCGCCGTGCAGGTGATGCCCTGCAGGTGGTTCGCGAGCGTGAGCCTGAGGTCGAGACCGGCAGGCAGCTCGTCGGTGGCCGGTTCGAAGACGACCAGGACCTGGTAGAGCGGGTCCTGCTCGAGTACGGCGAGGTCGGCGCCGGCGTGGTCGAACGCGCCGGTCGTTGCCTCGCGCACCCTTTGGGCCAGCTCGCCGAGGTCCGGTTCGCCGGATAGGTCGATTCTGAGCGGCAGGGGCGTCGGCTCCTGGCTGCGCAGCGCGGCCGCGCCGATGGTGATGTCGTCCTGCGCCGCGAACCGGCCGAGTACCGTGCCGACCGCTGCGAGCATCGTCATCAGCGGGCTGAGCCGGCGCTGCCGGCTGAACGCGAACACGGCCTCGCCGAGCCCGGCGTCCAACTCGTGGACCAGCGCCGCCGTACCGGCCGCTGCTTCGGGGCGAGCCTTGTCCGCCGGGAGCACGAGCGGCTGGGCTCCGCTCAGCGCGGCCTGCCAGTACTGGATCGCGGCCCGCTGGCCGGCGCGCTCGGCCTCGATGGTTGCCGCGTCTGCGGCGGGGTTGCTCTGACCCGTGGCTGCCTGACCCGCTCCGACCTGGCCTGCTCCTGCTCCTGCGTGGCCGGCTCCGCCTTGGCCCGCTCCCGCGCCGGCGTGGCCGGCTCCCGCATGCGGCGTACCGGCCTGGGCTCCCCCGTGCGCCTGCGGTACGTCGCCCAGCAGCGCCAGCTGCTCGTGCATCAGCTTGGTGACACCGTCGACCAGCTGGCTGGCGACACGGAGCTGCTGCGACATCAGCGCAGCCATGCCCGAGCCGGGCAGGTCGGCCTCGCTCGTCGCCGACGCCGCGGCGTCGACCTTCGCGGCCAGCTCCGCCAGGCCGGACCCAAGCACCGCGAGGGCGGCGCGCGAGTTCGGCTCCTCCTTCTTCGGGACCTCCGGCAGCACCCTGATCCGGGCCGGCTTCAGCGTGACCGGCTTGGCCTGTTTCGGCTGCGCGGTGAACGCCGACGGCGGCGTCTTGGCGGCGACCGCCGACGCGAGCTTGTGCGGCGTGATCAGGTCCTCGAACAGCGCCTCGGCCTTCACCTCGACGTCGAACTTGCGCAGCACCTCGTCCAGCACGCGCTGCATCGACGCCGGATCGGCGCCGAGCTCGGCGAACGAGTGGTCGACGGTGACGTCGTACGGGTCGAGTCCGAGCTGCTCGCTGGTCAGGTCGAGCACCAGGTCGAGGGACTCACGGTAGCGCTCGGCAACGACCTCGGGGTCGGCCGCGGCGGCGTACCCGTCCGGCTTCGGGGCGTGGTCGGTGGCCTCGGGCACCTTGATGGTTGCCTCAGGCACCGGTACGACGAGCACGCGGTCGACGTCGTCCGCGGGGATGGCGAACGGCGACTCCTCGGCCGCCTCCGGCTCGGGCGCGATCTCCTCGGTCGCCTTCGCGGCCGGCGGGTCCAGCGGGATCCGCTTCAGCGCGCCGCTCGTCCGCTCGACCGGACGGAGGTCGTCCGCCGGCTCCTCGACCCGCGCGGCCTTCGCCTGCGCCGGCTCCGGCGCGCGAGCGGCGAACAGGTCGACCGGGTAGTGCACCCGCCGGAACGGGTACGTCGGCAGCGGCACCCGGCCGCCGTCGGCGTACACCTTCGCCCAGTTGATCTCGGTCCCCTGCAGGTACAGCTCGGCCAGCCCGTTCATCGTCGCGAGCACCGGGTCCTGCCCGAGCCGCTGCGCGGGGATCCAGGTGCTGTTCGGCGCGATCCGCCGACCGGCCGGTGACAGTACGGCGTCCGGCCCGAGCTCCAGGAACCGGCGGCACCCGGCCGCGGTCAACGCCTCGACCGCGTCGCCGAACAGCACCGGCTGCCGCAACTGGCCGACCAGGTAGTCCTCGTCGAGCTTCGTGCCGCTCTCCAGCAGCTCGCCCGACCACGACGACACCATCGGCGTCCGCAGCGGCCGAAGCTTGACCTTGGCCACGATCTCGGCGAAGTCGGACAGGATCGGGTCGACCAGCGAGCTGTGGAACGCGCGATCGACGTCGAGTCGTTGCCACGACACCTGCAACCGGTCGAGCTGCTCGGCCAGCTGCCCGACGATCACCTCGGACCCGGCCAGCACGAACGACTGCGGACCGTTGCCCGCGGCAACCTCGACGCCAGGGGTCTTGGCCAGCTCGCGCACCCGGTCGGCATCGGCGCGCACGGCAACCATTGCCCCCGGCACCGTTCCGCGCTGCATCAGTTCGCCGCGCTTCGCGGTCAGCCGGACGCCGTCCGCTGTCGACAAAGCGCCCGCGACGCACAGGGCGGCATACTCGCCGACGCTGTGCCCGACCACGAGCGCGGGCCGGACGCCGAACGACTCCCACAGCCTCGCCAGCGCCAGCTCGAACGCGAACAGCGCGGGCTGCGCGGTCTCGGTCGGCCAGACGCCTTCGGTCCCGGTCGCCGGGGTGAGCAGCAGCTCGAGCAGGCTCCCGCCGAACTCCTCGGCGTACACCTTGTCGCACTCGTCGAGCACCGACCGGAACACGGGGAACCGTGCTGCAAGACCTGACGCCATGCCACGTCGCGCGGCACCCTGCCCGGTGAACGCGTACCCAAGCGGGCCGGGCCCGCCGCGCGGAACCTCCGCCGGGATCGCCGATCCGAGCGCCTCCGCGAGCTCCTGCTCCGACGACCCCGCGACGGCGATCCGGTGCCGGTGCGCCGGCCGGCCGAGCGCCGCCGTACCGGCCAGGTCGATCAGCCGGTGACCGGTGCCGGCCTCGAAGTCGGCGCGGTACAGGTCGGCGAGGTCGCTCAGGCCGTGCGGGTCGGGCGCGGACAGCGCCAGGACGACAGGGCCGTCGTCGCCGCGGCGGATCTGGCGCGGCGCCTCTTCGAGGATCACGTGCGCACTGGTGCCCCGGGCATCTATCGCGCTGACGCCCGCGCGCAACGGCGTACTGGACTCCCAGTCGCCGACCTGGGTGCCGATCACGAACGGGCTGCCGGTCAGCTTGAGCTTCACGTTCGGCCGGTCGTAGTTGATCGTCGGGACGAGCGTGCGGTGCTGCAGCATCAGGATCGTCTTGATCAGCCCCGCCATGCCGGCCGCGCTGGCCAGGTGGCCGATGTTCGGCTTGACCGAACCGATCGTGCAGAACCCGACCTTGTCGGTGTGCTTGCGCAAGGCATTGCTCAGGGCAAGGAACTCGGCGGCGTCGGCGTCCGGCGTACCGGACGCGCTGGCCTCGACGTAGCTGATCGAGTCGGCCGGGACGCCGGACTTCTCCAGCGCCCGCTCGACGAGCTCGACCTGGTCGCCTTCACTGACAGCGGATCCACGGATCACGGCGTACACGGTGTCGCCGTCGGCGATCGCCTGGTCGAGCCGCTTCAGGAGCACGGCCGCGACGCCGTTGCCGCCGACGGTCCCGTCGGCGTCGGCGTCGAACGCCCTGAGATGCCCGCTCGGCGAGAGAATCGATCCCGCGCCGGCGTGGTAACCCGTTGCCTGAGGCACATGTACGGCGGCCGCACCGGCCAGCGCGAGGTCGGCGTCGCCGCTCCTCAAGGCCTGGCAGGCCAGGTGTACGGCGACCAACGACGAGGACCACGCAGCCTGTACGCCGATCGCGGGGCCGGTCAGGCCGAGACGGTAGGCCACGCGGGTCGCCAGGTTCTCGCCCGGCTGCGCGCCGTACAAGTTCATGCCGGAGCCCGCGAACACGCCGATCCGGTCGGTCGATCCCGCATGGCCACCGTGCTCGAGCGCCTGCTGACACACCTCGAGGAAGAGCCGCTGCGCCGGGTCCGTCAGCTCGGCTTCCCGCGCGCTGAGCCCGAAGAAGGCGGCATCGAACGACTCGACGTCATCGAGCGCACCACTGACGGCAACCAACTCGTCGTCCCCGAACGCCTCGGCGTCACCCGCACTGCGCAACTCCTCAGGCGAGAACCTGCGCAGACTCTCGACGCCGTTGACGAGGTTGTCCCAGAACTGATCCAGCCCACCGGCGCCCGGCAGCCGCGCCGCGAGCCCGACGACGGCCACGGGCTCTGCTACCTGGCCTGCTGCTGCGCCGCGGCCTGCGTGAGCCGGGGCTTTGGCGGCCGCCTGCGCCAGCTCGACCACCGAGACGTCCCCGGCAACGTCCTCACTCGGACTGGACTCCCGAGTCGGAAGCATCGGCGCCGCAGCTAGGCCCGAAGCCCCAGGTCCGTTGGTGTCCAGCGCTTGCTCGTCCGACTGCCCATCGTCGCCAGAGGCAACTACCTCAGGCCGGTCTCCTTCGCCGGGTGCTTCAGTGCCGTCCAGTCGACCGCGTCGGTCCTCGGGCTCCTCAGCAGCGGTCTCAGCTTCAGCTGCCGCGGGCTCTGTCTGAGTGTCGCCACCGGCCGACGACTCAGCATCGCCGGCCTCGGCCAGGTCACTAGGCATGACGGCTTCACGCAGGTCAGCCGACGTGACCATCTCAGCAGACTCGACAATGTCAGCCGTCGTCGGAGCCTCAACCGGCACCTCATCTGAATCCGTCGAGCCCTCACCTGCCGACGCCACCCCGGCCGAAGCAACCTCGTCGGACACGTCGGTGGACAGCTCCCTCTCCGATGCCCGCGCATCGTCAGCTTCCTGCGCGTCGACCCGCTGCACGTCTCCAACCGAACGCGCCACACCGGCTTCCTGCACACCCTCGGCCGGACGCCGGTCCTCAGCGACCTGTACGCCGTCGGCCTGTCGCACTTCGTCGGCCGAACGCGGGTCATCAGCTTCTTGTACCCCGTCGTCCGGACGTGCGTCGTCTGCCGGGCGGTCGCTCGCGGAGGAACCTTCAGTCGATGCCTCCTCCCCCACGGCCTCCTCGCCCCCAGCTACCCCGGCAGGCGGTTCGTCGGCGGCGGCCGAGGTGAGGCCCTCGGCGGTGTCAATGTCTGTAGGCGCCTCATCATCGAACTGCTCGGCGGCAGGACTTACCTGACCGTCTGCGGCCTCACCCAACGGCTCGTCGCCCGCCGACGATTCGGCGGCAGCCTCGCCAGCACGCGCAGACACCGGCCCGTCGACATCAACTGCCTCGGGCCGCGACTCCTCGCTTCGTCCCGCGCCGGTCTGCGGGGCCTCCCCCTCGATTCGTCCCGCGTCGGTCTGCGCAGCCACAACATCGGCTCGTGCCGCGACGGTCTGCTCGGCATCCGTCTCGCCCGGCGCCTTGTACCCGCCAGCCGATCCGGCAGCAGCCTCGTCAACGCTGGCGGACATCGGTACGTCGACGGCAGCCTCATCAACGCCGGCCGACATCGGTACCTCGGCGTCAACTGCGTCAGGCTCCGGCACATCGGTCGATGCCTTGCCGCTCTGCGTGGAGCCGCTCGGCAGCGCATCAGTCTGCGGCTCGTCGCCGCGGTGGTCTTCGCTACCCGTCGTACCCTGCTGACGAGCCTCGGCGGAGGCCACATCCAAGCCCTCGGCAGACCGGACCGGCTCTACCACGATCGCCGTCGGGGAGGCGCTCCCGGCCGGGAGACCGTCGGTCGACTCTTCCGCCGGTACGACCTCGGTCGGCTCTTCCGCCGGTACGACCTCGGTCGGCTCCTCCGCCGGTACGACGTCGGTTGGCCGTGCCTCGTCGTGGGACTCGTCGCTTGCGGCCTGCGAGGCCGACCCGTCCGCAGTCGCCTCGGCCACAGACTCGTCCGCGTCCGCCGACGGACGAGTTTCGTCGGAAACTTCAGCAGCCGACGCATCCCGCGCAGCACCAACAGCCGACGCAGCCGCACCAACAGGCCGCGCAGTCTCAGCAGCCGACGCAGCCGCGACTGAAGCCACCTCCGCGGAAGGCTCATCGCCGTCCGCGCCCGAGAGCTTCTCGCCGATCTCGGCGGTGGGCTTGACCCCGACCTCGGCGGAAGACTCCGTGCCGACCTCGGTCAAGGGCTTGTCGCCGTCCACGACCGAGGTCTTCTCGCCGACCACGGCGGAGGACTCCTCGCCATCCTCGACCGCGGTGGCGTCGGTCTGCTCGGCTTCGCTGACGGATGCGTCAGCGGACGCAGACGACAGCGCGTCCGCCTCTTCGCCTTCGCTCGCGGACTTGTCGGCGGACGCAGACGAGCGTGTGTCCGCCTGTTCGCCCATGCTGACGGACCTGTCAGCGGGCGGAGAGGAGCGGACGTCGGTGGTCCGAGCGTCAGTGCCCGACTCGTCGGCGGACGCGGTGGAGGCCACGTCGGCCGGTGCTGCCTCGGACGGGATTGGGTCGGCGTCCGAGGCGGGCGGTCCCTCGGACGAGGCGTCCGAGGCGTCCGAGGCGTCCGAGGCGGACGCGGGGGCGCCAGCGGATGCCTCGGCACGGGCTTCTTCGGAGGCCTGCACTCGTGGGAGGACGCTGGTCGGCGCGTCCTCGTCAAGGGATCGGTCAGTGGAGACGGCAGAGGCCGCGTCGGTCGGGGTCGCCTCCGTCGGAAGCCCGGCCGGGTCTGCTGCTGCCGACAGACGGGTGTCCTCGGGCGGTTCAGCCGAGTCCGCCCCGGCGGAGGACTCACCAGTGTCCACGGACGAGACTGCGTCGGACGAGGTCGCGTCCGATGCGAGCGCGTCCTGACTGGCCGATTCCGACGAACGAGCGTTGTCGGACGGTTCAACCGAGTCCACCTCGGCGGAGGAACTGCCCGCGTCCACAGACGAGACTGCGTCCGACGCGAGCACGTCCTGGTCGCCCGATGCCGACGTACCAGCATCACCGGACGCATCAACCGCCTCCGCCTCGGCGGAAGACCTGCCAGTGTCCACGGACGAGACTGCGTCGGACGAGGTCGCGTCCGGCGCGAGCGTGTCCTGACCGGCCGATGCCGGTGCCGATGCCGACGCCGACGCCGACGCCGACGCCGACGCCGACGCCGACGCCGACGTACGAGCTTCGTCTGACGGTTCAGCCGAGTCCACCTCAGCGGACGACTTGCCAGCGTCCACGGACGGGGCTGCATCGGACGAGGTCGCGTCCGGCGCGAGCGCAGCCTGACCGGCCGATGCCGACGTACGGGCGTCGTCGGACGGTTCAGGCGAGTCCGCCTCGGCGGGAGATTTGTCGGCGTCGGCTGGCGAGAGCCCGGCGGCGGCCTGTGTCTCGTCGGCGGACGCGGATGCGAGGGTGTCGGACGGTGGCGCCTCGGGCTGGAGGGCGTGTGCGCTTGCTGCGGTCGGTTCGGGCGGGGAACCGTCGGCGGCTACTGCGGCGGACTTGCGGGGATCGGCGGAGGCATCCGCGGGGATCGGCTCCGGCGAGGTTCCGTCTGCGTTTGTGGTGGTGGTCGCACGAGCGTCGGTGGTGGGCTCGGGGGTGGTGGACGGGACGGCTCCGGCGGGTACTTGGCCGTCGTACGCCGAATCCTCCCGCGGCTCGGAAGCGGCAGCGGAAGGCGACTGCTCCTCGTCCGACTCGGAGGTGTCGCGAGGGTCGACGGCGCGGTTGACTTCGGATGGCGTCTGCGCGTCGGAAGGCGTCTCCGCATCGTCCACGGCGGACGCGGAGTTGTCGCGCGGATCAGCGGCGGGGCCGGCTTCGGAAGGCGCCTGGGCGTCGGCCTCGGCGTACGCGGAGTTGTCGCCCGGATCAGCGGCGAGGCTGGCGTCGGAAGGCGCCTGCTCGTCGGCGTTCTCGCGCGGTTCGTGGGCGTCCGGAGCGACCTCGGCAAGCGGCCCAGTCTCTGTCGAGGACTCGGCGTGTGTCGACGACTCGGCGGGTGCTTTGTCGGACGCGGGGTTCTCGTGCGGCTCACGGGTCGCCGGGTTGGCCTCGGACGAGGGCTCGGACTGTGTCGCGGGCTCGGAACGTGACTCGGCGGGTGCGGGGGTCTCGCGAGGGTCGGCCTGGAAAGGCGCCTCGTTGTCCGTCGGTTCCTCGGACGGCGCCTCGTCGTACTCGGGCGCCTTGTCGTGCTCGGGCTCCTCGTTCGCCTCTTCCTCGTGGCGGTTGGCGCCGAGGGTGGGGCGTTCGGGGGGCTTGGGGATGGAGTCCTTGATCTCTCGGCGCCAGGCGAGGCGGACGACCGGGAGTTCCATGGTGCGTTCGGCGGGGTCTTCTTCGAACGTGGGGAGCTCGGCCGCGCGGTCGAGGGGGTCGATCGTCGGCGCGGTGGAGGGATCAGAGGTATCGGAAGCGCCGGGGGCTCCCGCGATGCCGGGGGCATCATCGGCTCCCGCGACGCCGGGCTCGCCAGAAACACCCTGGAGACCGGGCGCGCGAGAGGCGCCGGCGACACCCGCGACACCGGGCATACCAGAGGCACCCGCGGCTCCGCCTGCATCGGCAACACCGGCACCCGCACCAGCACCTGAGCCACCAACGCCAGGAGCACCACCCACACCCACCCCAGCAGGCCGCAGCGGCCTGGACTGGTCGAAGCTGTTTTCGATCCAACGCTGTTTGAGCAGCGGACGGAGGATCTTGCCGCCAGGTGTCGTCGGGAACTGGTGGCGCGGGACCGCGACGAGTTGGGCCGACAAGGCCAGGCGGTCGAGCAGTGCGGCGCGGATGGCGTCGACGAGGTCGGGGCGGGTGCCCGGGAGGTCGGCGTAGAAGACCATCAGGCGGTCGGTGCCGGTGGTGCTGTCGGCGATGCCGCAGGCGGCGATCAGGCCTTCGGGGGCGCCGGGGACGGCGCCGGCGACGGCTTCGATCTCGTGGGCGTAGTGGTTCTCGCCGTTCAGGACGATGCGTTCGCTGTCGCGGCCGGTGATGACGACCTGACCGCCGGCGATGAACGCCTGGTCGCCGGTCGCGAGCCACTTGCGGGCCGGCCAGTTGCCGACCGGGAAGGCGGCGCGGTCGGCATCCGGGTTGCCGAGGTAGCCGGGGGTGACGCGGGCGGAGGCGACCTGGAGCTGGCCGATCCGGCCCTCGGGCAGGACGGCGCCGTTCGGACCGACGATGCGGACCGTCGTACCGGGGGCCGGTGCGCCGACCGACAGCAGGCTCAGTACGCCGGGAGCGTCGACGCGCGGTTTGCCGGGGCGCGCGACGGCGACCTTTCCCGACGGCGTGTGCTGGTCGACCCATTCGACGACGCCGGTCGGGGGGATGCGGACGCGGTGCACGTTCGGGGTGAGGCCGGGGCGGGCGAAGGTGATGCCGGTGACGGTCTCGGTCATGCCCCAGGCCGCGACGAACGTCTCCGGTACGACGCCGAAGCGGTTGGTCAGGCGGAGGAACTCGCTCATCACCGGCACGGTGATCTGCTCGCCGCCGCTGACCAGGCTGCGTAGCGCCGACAGGTCCCAGTGGCGGTCGGGTTCGCCGGCGATCGCGGTGGTGACGAGGCGGTAGCCGAAGTTCGGGGACCACGAGTGGTTGACCCGGTGCTGGTCCATCAGGTCGAGCCAGCGCAGCGGGTTGGCGACGATCCAGCCGGTGTTGACGTGGATGTTGGTGCAGCCGGTGAAGACGGGGAGCAGGTGGTACAGCAGGAAGGCGCCGCTCTGGTCGAGCGGGAGCCAGTTGAGCGTCACCTGGCCGGGGCGGACCGGCAGCATCGCCGGCGTACCGGCGGCGAACTCGACCAGGCCGCGGTGCGTCAGCTGCGTGAGCTTCGGCGTACCGGTGCTGCTGCCGGACGACATCATCAGGACGGCGACGTCGTCGGCCGCGGGGCGGTGGAAGTCGGACGTCGGTTCGTGGCCGGCGAGGGCGTCGGGGTCGAGGACGGGCAGGCCGAGGTCGTCGGGGAGGTCGCTGGGGCGGCCGATCAGGACGGTCCAGCCGAGCAGGTCGGTGACCTTGCGGAGGCGTTCGCGGCCCTCCTCGGAGCGGTCGCCGGCCGGTGACGGGGAGATCAGGAGCGGGCGGATGCCGCCGAGGGTGCAGGCCCAGAACGCGGCGAAGAAGCCGACGGGTTCGGTGCAGTGCACGACCGCGGGGTCGCCGGCGCGGACACCGTTGGCGCGCAGTCCGGCCAGGATGCGGGCGGCGAGCTCGAGCAGGGTCGGGAAGTCGAGGCGGGTCTCACGGCCGTCGGGGCCGATCTCGACGACGCCGGCGGTACCGAAGTCGCGTGCGGCGCGCAGGAGCGCGCTGGGCAGGTCGCGGGGGTACCCGGCCGGGATCATCAGGGCCGGCCCGGTGCTGATCGCCGGTCGGTCCGCGCCGTTCCTCACCACGCCGTAGCCACCACCAGCTCAGCCTGCTCCGCGGCAGGCCGATCGAAACCATCCAGTACGACGTACGCCTGCCGAACGCAGGCGGTCGGGTGCAGGTCAGGGAAAGCGGTCACCGGGTGGGGTGAGCGGGGTGCAGGCTGGGTACGGCTGTGGACCTCAGCGGCGCCAAGTCGGCGACCCACGGACACGCGCCTCCCCAACTGGACGGAGCCGGGCTCAGGGCAGACCCGTCTCGCTCTCACCGACAGAACAGGCCCCGTAAACGGCCGGGCGGCGGTGCCTCATCGTGCCGACCGACAGCCGTGAACCCTACCAGCCGGTGGGTGGGCTGGAGGAGTCCGTTCCCGGCAGCCGAAGGTTAAGAAATCCGCCGACCGCTGACAGAGAAGACAACGAGCGTCGGGCCGATCGGATACGGGCCGACGGGCACCTGGCGGGATCCCGCCAGGTGGAACGCCACGGCGAGCAGGCGGCCGGGCGAGGACCATCAGGAGAGGGGTGGGTGCTGAGGGGATCGAACCCCCGACATCTTCCTTGTAAGGGAAGCGCTCTACCGCTGAGCTAAGCACCCGGGAGCGACGTACTTTACCCGAGTCCGGGGACCAGTTCCGCCAGCGCCGCGGCGTAGTCGTCGGGGTCCCGCGCGTCCGGTACGTCGTTCACGACCGACCACCGCACGACCCCCGCGGCATCGATCACGAACGTCCCGCGCAGCGCACAACCCCGCGCGGAGTCGAACACCCCGTACGACGAAGCGATCGCCCCGTGCGGCCAGAAGTCGCTCAGCAGAGCGAACTCCAGCCGCGCGGACTCGGCGTACGCGCGCAACGTGAACATCGGGTCGCAGGAGACCCCGACGAAATCCGCCGCGCCGAGCAGGTCGGGCCGGTCCCGCAGCGCCTCCAGCTCGCTCGTGCAGACCCGGCTGAAGGCGTACGGGTAGAACACCACGACCACCGGCCGCCCGCCCCGGAGGGAGCTGAGGCGGAACGGCTCGCCGTGCTGCGTGCGTGCGGTGAAGTCCGGTGCCGCGCTGCCGACCAGGAGGGCGGCAGCGGGGCTCACTTCTTGACTCGCGGCGACTTCGGCATCACCAGTTTGGTGGCGGACCAGTCAGCGGTCACCGTCAGGCTGCTGGTCGTGGACAGTCCGGCGGTCGGTGCTGCCTCGGCGACGTCGGCGGCGTCGACGTAGCCGTCCCGGCCGACCTTCGGCGTCATCAGCCACACCACGCCGCCGGCCTTCAGGTCGGTCAGGACGTCGAACAGCGCGTCGACCAGGTCGCCGTCACCGTCCCGGAACCAGAGCAGCACGACGTCCACGACGTCATCGGTGTCCTCGCCGACGAATTCCTCGCCGGTCGTTTCCTGGATGGCGTCGCGCAGGGCGTCGTCGCAGTCCTCGTCGTAGCCGAGCTCCTGGACGACCCAGCCGCTCTCCAGGCCGAGCCGGCTCGCCATGTTCGGCTCGCCGCTCTTGCCGTCCGCGTGGTCCGCGGTCGCGCTCACGTGTCCTCCTCCGTCGTCCCCGGGGACCGGGGGTAGGCGTCAGTAGCAGTAGTCCATCGTGGCCTACCGCGTCGCGCAAGTATGCACGAGGGTTCCGTGACGTGTCCGGTATCCGCGTGCCGCGGCGGTGGCGTGTCCGCTCCCACCGCCGCCGGGAGCCCGGATCTCGCCCGGGAAGGGACGCGAAGTAGAACGCATTCCGAACAGGTGACAGGATTGCTAGGAGTACCGACTAGTGCTTGGCAGGATCGACTAGACAGAACGGCAGGACACCGTGGCTTCCGGACACGAACCACCAGCCATCATCACCGAGGGGATGCCGACCCAGCTCCCCGACATCGACCCCGACGAAACTCGTGAGTGGGTCGAGTCGCTCGACGCCGTGCTGGACGAGCGTGGCAAGGCGCGAGCGCGCTACCTGATGCTCAAGCTGATCGAGCGGGCCCGGGAGCGGCAGGTCGGCGTACCTGCGCTGCGGAGCACCGACTACATCAACTCGATCCCGCCCGAGCGCGAGCCGTGGTTCCCCGGTGACGAGCACATCGAGCGGCGGATCCGGGCCTTCATCCGGTGGAACGCCGCGGTGATGGTGAGCAAGGCCAACCGCAAGGGCCTCGAGGTCGGCGGCCACATCGCCACCTACCAGTCCGCGGCCAGCCTGTACGAGGTCGGTTTCAACCACTTCTTCCGCGGCAAGGACGATCCGGGCGGTGGCGACCAGATCTTCATCCAGGGGCACGCCTCCCCGGGCATCTACGCGCGCGCGTTCCTCGAGGGCCGGCTCAGCGCCGACCAGCTGGACGGGTTCCGCCAGGAGGTCTCCCGCGGTCCGCACCAGGGCCTGTCGTCGTACCCGCACCCGCGGTTGATGCCGGACTTCTGGGAGTACCCGACGGTCTCGATGGGTCTGGCGGCGCTGGACTCGATCTACCAGGCCCGGTTCAACCGGTACCTGCACAACCGCGGCATCAAGGACACCAGCGACCAGCACGTCTGGACGTTCCTGGGCGACGGCGAGATGGGTGAGCCGGAGTCGCTCGGCGCGATCGGCCTGGCCGCCCGCGAGGAGCTCGACAACCTCACCTTCGTGATCAACTGCAACCTGCAGCAGCTGGACGGACCGGTCCGCGGCAACGGCAAGGTCATCCAGGAGCTGGAGGCGTTCTTCCGCGGCGCCGGCTGGAACGTCATCAAGGTGATCTGGGGCCGTGAGTGGGACGCGCTGCTCGCGCAGGACCACGACGGCGCGCTGGTGAACAAGATGAACACCACCCCGGACGGCCAGTTCCAGACCTACTCGGTCGAGTCCGGCGAGTACATCCGCAACAACTTCTTCGGCGGCGACCAGCGGCTGCGGCAGATGGTCAGCAACCTGTCCGACGAGGACCTGCGCAAGCTGCCCCGCGGCGGTCACGACTACCGCAAGGTGTACGCCGCGTTCAAGAGCGCCAAGGAGCACGTCGGGCAGCCGACCGTCATCCTGGCCCAGACCATCAAGGGCTGGACGATCGAGGCGCTGGAGGGCCGCAACGCGACCCACCAGATGAAGAAGCTGACCTCGGACGACCTGAAGCTGTTCCGCGACCGGCTCTACCTGCCGATCGAGGACAAGGACCTCGAGGACGCCTACAACCCGCCGTACTTCCACCCCGGCACGGACTCGCCGGAGTACCAGTACATGATGGAGCGCCGGCGTCAGCTCGGCGGCTTCCTGCCCGAGCGGCGGGTGGCCCCGAAGACGACGCTGAAGCTGCCGGGCGAGAAGGTCTACGCGCCGCTCAGCAAGGGCAACGAGAAGACCCCGGTGGCCACCACGATGGCGCTGGTCCGGCTGTTCCGCGACCTGATGAAGGACCCGGAGATCGGCGACCGGATCGTCCCGATCGCCCCGGACGAGTACCGCACGTTCGGTATGGACTCGATGTTCCCGACGGCGAAGATCTACTCGCCGCACGGGCAGACCTACGAGTCGGTCGACCGCGCGCTGCTGCTGTCGTACAAGGAGTCGGCCCAGGGCCAGCTGCTGCACGAGGGCATCAGCGAGGCCGGCGCGATGGGCTCGATGATCGCGGCGGCGACGGCGTACGCGACGCACGGCGAGCCGATGATCCCGTTCTACATCTTCTACTCGATGTTCGGGTTCCAGCGCACCGGCGACTCGCTCTGGGCGCTCGGCGACCAGCTCGGGCGCGGCTTCCTGGTCGGCGCGACGGCAGGCCGTACGACGCTGACCGGCGAGGGCCTGCAGCACGCGGACGGGCACTCCCCGCTGCTCGCCTCGACGAACCCGGCGGCCGTGCACTACGACCCCGGTTTCGCCTACGAGGTCGCGCACATCGTCAAGGACGGGCTGCGCCGGATGTACGGCTACGGCCTGGACAAGGACAAGCCGTACGGCGAGGACGTCTTCTACTACCTGACCGTCTACAACGAGCCGGTCGCGCAGCCGGCCGAGCCGGAGAACCTCGACGTCGCGGCGCTGCTCAAGGGCATGTACCGCTTCAACGAAGGTCAGGCCGAGGCCGACGCGCCGCGGGTCCAGCTGCTCGGCTCCGGCGTGGCGCTGCCGTGGGTCCGCAAGGCCCAGCAGATCCTCGCCGAGGAGTACTCGGTGGCCGCCGACGTCTGGTCGGTGACCTCGTGGAACGAGCTGCGCCGGGACGCGATCGCGGCCGAGGAGCACAACCTGCTGCACCCGGACGAGGACGAGCGGGTTCCGTTCGTCACCGAGCAGCTCAAGGACACCAAGGGCCCGGTCGTTGCCGTCAGCGACTTCATGCGCTCGGTGCAGGACCAGATCTCCCGCTGGGTCCCGAACGACTACACCTCGCTCGGCACCGACGGCTGGGGCCTGGCCGACACCCGCGCGGCCGCGCGCCGGCACTTCCACGTCGACGCCGAGTCGATCGTGGTCGCCACGCTGGAGATCCTGGCCAAGCGCGGTGACGTCAAGCGCGAGGTGGCCGCCGAGGCCGCCCGCAAGTACCGCATCGACGACCCGACCGCGGTCGCCGGCGTGAAGCAGGAGGGCGCCGGCGCCTGATCCGGTCGCCTGGTCGTGAGGGCCGTCCACCTTCGGGTGGGCGGCCCTTCGCCTGTGGAAGACCTGATGAGGGATGGGTCCGGGGCCCTCTAGCCTTGGGCGCATGCCTGAGCTGATCCAGCCGACCGTGGACCTGCGGGACTCCTGGCTGGAGTCCTCGCTGGAGTGGGGATCCGAGTCTCAGCACGGATCAGGGCTGCACGAGTCCGACGACGTGGGCAGCGTCGAGGGGTTCGCCGCCTGGGTCGGCCGGCTGGCCGGCGAGGGCGACGAGACGCGAGAGCTCGCGCCGGGGCGCGTGCCGGCGGCGTACTGGTGGATCGTTGACGACGGCAAGTACGCCGGCGCGATCACCTTGCGGTACCGGCTGAACGACAAACTGCTCGACGGCGGCGGGCACATCGGGTACGGCGTACGGCCGTCCGCGCGCCGGCGTGGGCTGGCGTCGTGGGCGCTCGGCGCGGTGCTCGACCGTGCGCGGGAGCGCGGGCTGGAGCGGGTGCTGGTGACCTGCGACGACGACAACGCGCCGTCCGCGTGCACGATCGAGCGCCACGGCGGCGTACTGGAGGACGTCCGGGAGACCTGGCTGGGGCTGACGCGGCGGTACTGGATCGCGCTCTGACGGGCCCCGGATCGCTCAAGGCGGCGTCGACCGACTACCGTCGAGACGGTCTGTTGACGATCTACGGGGAGTAGTCGAGCGTGTCGCAAACGCAACCGGACGCCGAGCGGGAGAAGACGTTCTTCGGGCATCCACGAGGCCTGATGACGCTGTTCACCACCGAGTTGTGGGAGCGGTTCAGCTACTACGGGATGCGCGCCATCCTGCTGCTCTACCTGACCGACCAGGCGCACGGGCTCGGTCTCGGGCAGTCGCTCGGCGAGGCGGTCGTCTCGATCTACGGCGCGTCGGTCTACCTGCTGTCGGTGCTCGGCGGCTGGTTCGCCGACCGCGTCTTCGGCGCCCGGCGTACCGTCCTGTACGGCGGTGCGGTGATCGTGTCGGGCCACATCCTGCTCGCCGTACCGGTCGAGGGCCTTGCCTACGCCGGGATCGCGCTCGTTGCCCTCGGCACCGGCCTGCTGAAGCCGAACGTGTCGACGATGGTCGGCACGCTGTACGCCGACGGCGACGAGCGCCGCGACTCGGCGTTCTCGATCTTCTACATGGGCATCAACATCGGCTCGTTCAGCGCGCCGTTCGTGGTCGGGTTCCTGCGCCGCGAGTTCGGCTTCCACGTCGCGTTCGCGGCGGCCGCGGTCGGGATGACGCTGGCGCTGGTCGCCTACGTGCTCGGCCGGCGCACCCTGCACGGCCGCGGTGACGCCCCGCCGAACCCGCTGACCGCCGAGGACCGGCCGACGATGCTGAAGATCAGCGGCGCGGTGCTCGCGCTGCTGGTGGTCGTGTTCGGGGTGTCGGCCTGGATCTCCGGCGGGGTCGGGCCGAAGCCGGTCGTCGACGCGATCTCGTACCTGTGCTTCCTGGCGCCGATCGCGTACTTCACGATGCTGCTGCGCAGCCCGCTGGTGACGCCGACCGAGAAGCAGCAGGTCAGGGCGTACATCCCGCTGTTCGTCGCGGCGATGCTGTTCTTCATGCTGTTCGAGCAGGCCGCGACGACGCTGACCACGTTCGCCGCCGACCGGACGTCGCTGGAGCTGGTCGGGATCTCGCTCTCGCCGGAGTTCTTCCAGTCGGTCAACCCGTTCTCGATCATCGTGCTGGCGCCGGTGTTCGCGGTGGTCTGGATCAAGCTCGGCGACCGCGGGCCGGGGATCGGGCAGAAGTTCGCGACCGGGCTGCTGCTGGCGGGGATCTCGTTCGCGATCATGGCCGTGGCCTCGGCGGTGACCGGCGATGGTCTCGCCTCGCCGCTGTGGCTGGTGCTCGTGTACGTCGTACAGACGCTCGGTGAGTTGTTCTTGTCGCCGGTTGGTCTGGCCGCGACGACGGTACTGGCGCCGAAGGCGTTCCTGAGTCAGATGATGGCGCTGTGGTTCCTCGCGCCGGCGGCCGGGCAGGCGATCACCGCGCAGCTCGTGCAGGCCACCGAGGGCGCGTCGGACACGGCGTACTTCGGTGGGCTGGCGGTGGTGACGATCGTCTTCGCGCTGGCGCTGTACTTCCTGTCGCCGTGGATCCGGCGGCACGCCCGGCGCTGAATTTCCCCCGTGCGGGGGAGCCGAATCCCTCGTGTGGGTGAGGTTTTCGGGGCTTTTGCCTTGCAAGCTTGAGGGCATGACCGAGAGACCTGTACCGCGGTGGGCCGAGTGGCTGGCGCACGCGATTCCGTTCATGGTGCTGCCGTCCGGCCTGTGGCGGCTGGGGCTGGTGGCCGGGTCGTCGATGGGCATGCTGGACGACGCCGGGCGGCCGGTGACGCTGCACGGTCCCGGCGAGCACATCTACATCGTGTGCTTGACGCTGTTCTCCGAGGCGGTCGCGTTGACGGCGTTCGGGATGGTGCGGCGGTGGGGTGAGGTGGTGCCTGCGTGGATCCCGTGGATCGGCGGGCGGCGGGTGGCGCCGTACGCGGCGATCGTGCCGGCGACGCTGGGGAGCCTGGCCCTGATCGCGATCTGGACGTACGGGTTCCGCGACGCGTTCACCGCGCAGTGGCTGCCGTTCAGCAGCGACGGCGCGGCGGTGCTGATGGTCGCCTGCTACGCGCCGCTGAACCTGTGGGGCCCTGCGCTGCTGGTGCTGACGTGGGCGTACTACCGGCGCCGCGTGAGCGGTGTCCGGCGGGAAAGCGTGCTGGTCGCATGAGGCCGCACGGGATCGGCCCTTCGCGGGAGACTGCGTCGCGCCTCTCCCCGCCCTGGGAGGGATCCTGGGCGGGGAGCACGGTCTGCGTGAGGTCAGCGGGAGCGTGGCCTCGGCTTCAGGCGGGTGCCGGGCAGCGGCGGGGCCGGGAGCGGGTCGCCGTCGTAGCCGGGGACGGCCGGGAAGCGGGCCGAGCCGTGCGCGTCGACCGACGCCATCCAGTCGTTGCGAGCGGCAACGACCTCCTCGTGCGAGCGGCCGATGAAGTTCCACCACATCACCAGCTGTTCCTCGAACGGCTCACCCCCGAGCAGCAGGAATCGGGCGCCGTCGGGCCCAGCGGTCAGCTCGATCGTTCGGCGTCCGGTGCCGAAGTACGCCATCTCGCCGAACGCCGGCGCGACCTCTCCGGCGTCGACCGAGCCGTCGACCACCAGGACGGCGTACTCGAACTCGGACGTCAGCGGCACCTCGACGGTCCGCCCGGGCTCGATCGTGAAATCGGCGCCGACCAGCGGCGTGTACGCCGGAGCCGGCGACGTGACGCCGCCGACCGTGCCGATCATCACCTTCGCGCGGGCACCGTCGAGCTCGAGCACCGGCAGGTCGGCGTACGCGTTGAAGGTCGGCGTCACGGTGTTGCGCGCGGACTCGGGCAGGGCGACCCACAGTTGCGCGCCGTGCAGCGTTGGAGGTGCCGAGGGCAACGAGATCTCCGAGTGCGCGATGCCCGGGCCAGACGTCATGATGTTGAGCTCGCCCGGGCGGACCATCGCGTGCGAGCCGGCCGAGTCGCGGTGCTCGATCTCGCCCTCGAACAGCCAGCTCACCGTCTGCAGGCTGGTGTGCGGGTGCGGCGGCACGCGCATGCCCTGCTCCCCCGGCCCGTCGTACGAGTCGACCCGCTGGGTCAGGTCGTCGGGCCCGTAGTGGTCGGCGAAGCACCACGCGCCGACCATCCGGCGGTTCTTGTTCGGCAGCAGCCGACGGACCTTCGTGGTCCGGCCGAGCACCACCTGCCGCGGCTCCAGCAACTCCTGCACCGGCCCCTCGGCGCCGGTCCCGTCACAGACGACCTCGGCCGGGTCCTTCTCCAAGTCGCTCATGGGACGAGTATGGACTCCGGCCCCTGATGCGTGGTCGGGTAGGCAGGACCCGACCACTGGAGGCTCGCCGTGCACGACGTTCTCGATCTTCGCGACCTGGTCCCGGACGAGGCGGAGCAGCTGGAGAGTTCCGGGTACGCCGTCGGCGACCTGCACGCCCGCGCCCGCATCGCCGCGGCCGCCGGTGACCTGACGCAGCTGGCCGACATCGAGTCCGCGCTGGCCGCACTACGCCGAGACCCCGACTGGCCGTACGACGAGCCCTCAGCTGTCTCCCAAGTGGCGGAGGCGCCAGGTCCCGCGCAAACGAGTGATGACCTGGCCGACCGCATCCGAGGCGCCTGGCTCGGCCGCTGCGTCGGCAACACCATGGGCAAGCCCGTCGAAGGCCTCAGCCGCGCCGACGTACGGACCTATCTGGAAGCAGCCGACGACTGGCCGTTGAGCGGCTTCGTCCCGTACGTCGCGACGCCGCCGCCCGGCATCACCTTGCACCCGTCAGCCGCCGAGGCGTCGGCCGGCCGGTTCGACGCCGTACCGCGCGACGACGACCTCGACTGGACGATGCTCGGGCTGCACCTGCTGGAGACGTACGGCCGCGAGCTGCGCACGGAGGACGTCGCCCGCGAGTGGCTCGACCGGATGCCGTTCACGCAGACGTACACCGCCGAGCGCGCGGCGTACCGCAATCTCGTCCACGGCCTGCGCCCGCCGGACACGGCCACCACCCGCAACCCGTACCGCGAGTGGATCGGCGCCCTCATCCGCGTCGACGCCTACGGCTACGCGAGCCCCGGCAACCCCGCGGAAGCCGCCCGCCTCGCGCTGGTCGACGCCAGCCTGTCCCACACAGCCAACGGCCTGTACGGCGCGCAGTGGGCCGCCGCCCTCGTCGCCCAAGCCCTCGTCGCCACCACTCCCGCCGAAGCACTCCGCACAGCCCTCACCGTCGTCCCACCCCGCTCCCGCCTCGCCGACAGCCAACGCTGCCTCCTCGACCTCCACGAGCAGGACGCCACGGCCGAGGAAGCTCTCGACTGGATCGACGAAACGCTGGCCTACAACTGGGTCCACACCCTCAACAACGCCGCCATCATCACCACCGCCCTCCTCTGGGGCCACGACGACTACGTCCGCACCCTCGCCCTCTCCGTAGGCGCCGGCCGAGACACCGACTCCACCAGCGCCACCGTAGGCAGCGTCTTCGGCGCCCTCCACGGTGCGGCCTCGATCCCCCCGGCTTTGGCGAACGCCGGCAACGGCACGGTCCGCTCAGCAGTCCGAGGCTTCGACCGCATCACTATCGACGAACTCGTCACCCGGACGACAGCTCTCCATCACTAGCCGGCCTCGCCCTCGCCCGCACGCCAAAGCGCTCCCGCACACCAGCGCCGCCTTTACTGGCCCGGTCGTCCGCGCTGTTCGAGCCGCTGCACAGGCGGATCGCGCCACGCGGCCGGGGCCCGGGCTGGGCCTGGGGTCGGGACGGGGCCTGGGGGCCGGGGCCGGCAGATCCTGGTCGACTACCCCGGGCGCGCCCAACGCCAGTCATCCGACACATCCCCCAAACCAGCCGTGGTTGCGGGAGCCGGGCGGCTGCCGTCCGCGGTGTGCGAGCTGCGGCCTGCAGGTCGCGCCCTCCACCGTCATCCCACACGCCCCCAAGCCCACCATGGGTGCGGGAGCCGAGCGGCTGGCGCCCGCCGTACGCGTACTGCGGGAGCCGGACGGCCGGCGCCCGCTGTGCGCGTGCCGCGGCCTGCGAGTCGCCCCTCCACCGTCACCCCGCACACGCCCCAAAGCCCACCCGTGACGGCGGGAGCCGGGCTGCTGCCGCCCGCCGCCCGCCGTGCGCGGGCTGCGGCCAGCAGGTCGCGCCCTCCGGGCGGCTGGCGCCCGCCGTGCGCGTACTGCGGGAGCCGGGCGGCCGCCGCCCGCCGTGCGCGTACTGCAGCTTGCAAGTCGCCCCTTCCACCGTCACCCCACACACCCCCAAGCCCGCGGGTCGCAGCGGGAGCCGAGCGGCTGGCGCCTGCTGTGCGCGTGCGGCCTGCAGGTCGCGCCCTCCACCGTCACCCGGCACATCCCCAAGCCCACCCGTGACTGCCATAGCCGGACGGCTGGCGCCCGCGGTGGGCGTGCGCCTATACCGCCGTCCACACGCACACCCCGGTCCCCATAGACCGCCGGAGCTGCGGGCGGTAAGCCGCGATCTGCCCCGCGGGCGCCGGGTGAACTGGTCGGGCGGAGAAGCACTTACCGCCGTACGCGTGTCAGCTGTTGGTCCACTCCAGTAGGTCGTCCATCGACCACGTGTTGATGACGTTCTCCTGCTCGACGCCGCATTCCTCGGCGCGTTCGCACCCGTACGGTTGCCAGTCGAGCTGGCCGGGGGCGTGGGCGTCGGTGTCGATGGAGAACTGGCAGCCGGTCTCGACGGCGATCGTCAGCAGGCGGCGGGGTGGGTCGAGGCGTTCGGGGCGGGAGTTGATCTCGACCGCCGTACCGAACTGGCGGCACGCTTCGAACACGACCTCGGCATCGAAGTCCGACTCCGGGCGAGTCCCGCGCCCGCCGGTGACCAGGCGGCCGGTGCAGTGGCCGAGGATGTCGACGTGGGGGTTGGCGATCGCCTTGACCATCCGCTCGGTCATCGGTTCGGACGCCATCCGCAGTTTGGAGTGCACGCTCGCGACGACGATGTCCAGGCGCGCGAGGATCTCGGTGTCGCAGTCCAGCGAACCGTCGTCGAGGATGTCGACCTCGATCCCGTTCAGGATCCGGAACCCGTCGAGCTCGTCGGCGAGCTTCTGGTTCAGCTCGGCGACGACGTCGAGCTGCTGCAGCCGCCGTTCGCGCGAGAGCCCGTTCGCGACCGTCAGGCGCGGCGAGTGGTCGGTCAGTGCGATGTACGAGTGCCCGAGCCGCGCCGCCGTCCGCGCCATCTCCTCGATCGGGCTGCCGCCGTCGGACCAGTCCGAGTGCAGATGCAGGTCGGCCTTCAGCGCGGAGCGCATCGCCGTACCGTCCTCGGTCAGTGCGGCGGCTCCCTGCTCGAGTTTCGTCAGGTACGCCGGTACGGCGCCGTCCATCGCCTCCAGGATCACCGCCTCGGTCTTCGGCCCGATCCCCGGCAACTCGGTCAGCGTCCCCGCCCGCTTCCGCGCCCGCACCTCGGTCGCCGGCAACCCCTCGATCGTGTCCGCCGCCCGCCGGTACGCCTTCACCCGATGAGTCGGCTGGCGGTCCCGCTCGAGGTAGTACCCGATCGCCCGCAACGCCTCAACCGCCGCCACCACCCCAGCCTTGTCACTCATCCCCCCATCATGGCGGGTCCCACCGACCAACCACCGGCAGAACCCCGTCCCCACCTCCCCGACTTCGAGCACCACCCAGCCACATCCCGCCGCCCACGACGACGGGCCGGCGCACAAGGTTGGGGTCCAGGCTCACCACCTCCCCCACCTCGTGCACCGCTCAGCCACAAACCACCACCCGCGCCGGCCGGCCGGTGCACAAGGTGAGAGCAGTACGGCGCCTGTCGCAGCACCTGCCTGCGCGGCGGCCCGGATGGAGAGCACGAGCGAGCCCCGCCACGCGAGCTGGCGAGGAGGTGGCGCGGAGGTGGCGCGGGAGCGCGGAGGTGACGCGAACGGCGCACGGCGAGAACGCGGCGAGACTGGTCGAGCCGGCAGGCGTCGCAGGCGCGATGGCGCGAGAGCGCGGTGGACCTGCCCGGCAGACGGCGCGCGGCGCGGCGGTGTCGCGGAAGCGCGGCGGCGCGCGAACAGCCAGGCGAGGAGGCGGCGCGGACGACGCACGGCGAGTACGCGGCGGGGGTGGGCCTGCCTGCAGACGGCGCGGGGCGGCGGTGTCGCGGGAGTGGGGGCCAGCCTGCAGGCTGCGCCGGGGCGCGGGAGCGCGCAGACGAGGGAAGTGGCGCGGGCCACGCGCGGCGGGGTGCGCGGCAGGACCGGGCCGGCAGGCAGGCGGCGCCGCGGGAACGCGCGGGCGAGGTGATGACCCGGGCGATGCGCGGCGGGTACGCGGCGGGAGTGGGCGACGCGCGACGGCGCGGGAGCGCGCGGACGAGAAGGTGGCGCGAACGACGGGCGGGCGTCGGGAGCGCGGCGTCGGGCGAACAGGTGGTGGGTGCGGCGGCTCGGGAGCGCGGCGGCGCGGGAGCGTGGAGGCGCCGACGCCCGCGGCGGGCGTGGGTCGGCAGGCGACGCCGGGGGCGCGCAGCGGCGAGCGGGCGAGGAGGCGGCGCAGACGACGCACGCCGAACGCGGCGGGACCGGGCGAGCCGGCAGGCGGCGCCGGGAGCGCGGCGCGTGGGGGCGGGCGAGCAGGTGGTGGGGCCCTGGCGCGGAAATCGGCGAGTGGTGCAGGCGGGGAGCGCGCACGGCGGGGAGCGCGCACGGCGGCGAGCGGAGTGGGCGGGGAGCCAGCCTGTGGGCGAGCGGCGCGTACGCCGTGGAGCCGGCCTGCGGGCGAGCGGCGCGGGGGCGCGTACGGCGGAGAGTCGGCGTACGGGCGCACGGCGCCGGCAACTGCGGCGGGGAGCGGGCGCGCGGTGCCGCCGCGTGGAGGCGGCGTGCGGGCGAGTGGCACTGGCGCGTACAGCGCGGAATCGGCATACGGGCGCGCGGCGCGGGCGAGCCGCTGGCGCAGGCAGGCACCGCGTCCGGCGTCCCGCCCGCCAAGACCGTGGCGGTTATGGTCGGGGCGTGGTGATGGCTAAGGGCAAAGGGCATGTGGCTCGGGCTGAGCGGTTGCAGGGGGCTACGGGGGCGCTTGCCACGGCGGCGATGGCGGCTATGGATGAGGAGTTGCCCTGGTTCAGGACGTTGTCGGCGCAGGATCGGTCGTGGATCGGGTTGGTGGCGCAGTCGGGGATCACGGCGTTCGTGGACTGGTTTCGCGATCCGGAGGCGAACTCTTCGATGCCGACGCGGATGTTCGGGTCCGCGCCGCGGGAGTTCACGCGGGTGATCAGCCTGCACCAGACGGTCGAGTTGTTGCGGACCACGATCGAGATGATCGAGAACACGATCGGCGATCTGCTGCCGGAGGACGACGTGCCGGCGGTGCGGGAGGCAATGCAGCGGTACGCGCGGGAGGTGGCGTTCGCGGCGGCGACGGTCTACGCGCAGGCGGCGGAGATGCGGGGCGCGTGGGACGCTCGGCTCGAGGCGCTGGTGGTGGACTCGGTGATTCGGGGCGAGGCGGACGAGTCGGTGCGGTCGCGGGCGTCGGCGCTGGGGTGGACCGGTGCCAGCGGATCATCAGAGGTGGCCGTCGTGGTGGGAAGGGCGCTCGAAGGAGAGTCCGGTACGGCGAACGTCGCGGACTCCGTCCGGGCGGCGGCGCGGGAGGCCGGGGCCGACGCGTTGTGCGCGATGCAGGGCGACCGGCTGGTCGTAGTACTCGGTGGTACGAGTAAACCTGTGGAGATCGTACAAAAGCTGGCCGCGTGGTTCGGACCTGGTCCGATCGTCGTCGGCCCGGTCGTCAAGGACCTGATGTCGGCCGTCACGTCGGCTCGCGCGGCGGTCGCCGGACTGCGCGCCGCACCCGCCTGGCCGGGCGCTCCGCGTCCGGTCCACGCCGACGAACTGCTGCCCGAGCGGTCCCTGTCCGGCGACGGTCACGCCCGTCGCCAGCTCGCCACCGACGTCTACGGCCCGCTCACGATAGGCGATGGAGTCCTCCTGGACACCGTCAGCGCGTACCTGGACTCCGGCGGTTCGATCGAGGCGACGGCCCGCACGATGTTCATCCACGCCAATACCGTCCGGTACCGGCTGAAGCGTGTGGGCGAAATCACCGGCTACTCCCCGGGCAACCCGCGAGACGCTTTCACGTTGCGTGTCGCACTGGCACTGGGCCGCCTGCTCAACCGCGAGCCGGGTACGACGGTTTTGTAGGATCCCTACAAACTCCGGCCGGTAGAATTCGTACCGCCGGGAGACCCACGAACGGCCCGGCTCAGGGAGAGTTGTCACGTGCTCGTCATCGTCGCGCCCGGTCAGGGCGCCCAGGCCCCAGGTTTCCTCGAGCCGTGGCTGGAGGACCCAGTCTTCGAGAACCGGCTGAACTGGCTGTCCGCGGTCGCCGGTCTCGACCTCGCCCACTACGGCACCAAGGCCGACGCGGACACCATCCGCGACACCGCGATCGCGCAGCCGCTGCTGGTCGCGTCCAGCATGCTCGCCGCGCTGGCGGTCTTCCCGCACCCCGGTGACGCGTTCCAGAAGATGGGCGCGCTGGCCGGGCACAGTGTCGGCGAGATCGCCGCGGCCGTCGGGGCCGGCGTGATCAGCGCCGAGCAGGCGATGGTCCTGGTCCGCGAGCGTGGCAAGGCGATGGCCGCCGCGGCCGCGCTGACCCCGACCTCGATGACCGCCGTCCTGGGCGGCGACCGGGACGAGATCCTGGCCAAGCTCACGCAGTACGGGCTGACCGCGGCCAACGACAACGGCCCCGGCCAGATCGTTGCCGCCGGCACCGTCGAGGAGCTGGCCGCGCTGGCGGCCGACCCGCCGGCCAAGGCCCGGCTGATCCCGCTCTCGGTGGCCGGGGCGTTCCACACCCGCCACATGGAACCCGCCGTACAGACCCTGGCCGGGTACGCCAACTCGATCACCACCCACGACCCGCGGACGCGGCTGATCTCGAACCGCGACGGCCAGGTCGTGCACGACGGCCGCGACGTCCTGCAGCGGCTGGTCCAGCAGGTCAACGCGCCGGTCCGCTGGGACCTGTGCATGCAGACGATGGCCGACCTGCAGGTCACCGGCATCCTGGAGATGACCCCGGCCGGCACGCTGACCGGGATCGCCCGGCGGGCGCTGAAGGGGGTCGAGACGTTCGCGCTGAAGACGCCGGACCAGCTCGACGACGCCCGCGCGTTCGTCGACAAGCACGGCAGCCCGTCGGAGATCGACGCGTCGCCGACCTGGCGGCTGCTGGTCGCGCCGATGAAGGGCACCTTCACCCGCGAGGCGCAGGTCAAGCGCGAGACCGGTGACGCGGTCGAGGCCGGCGAGGTGGTCGCGTCGGTGAAGAGCCTGCGCGACGAGCTCGAGGTGCGTGCGCCGCACGGCGGCATCGTCGTCGAGTGGCTGGTCGAGGAGGGCGACCCCGTCGCCCCCGGGCAGCCGCTGGTGCGGCTGCACCCGAGCGGAGGAAACTGACATGACCGGTTCGATCGCGAGCGTCCAGGGTGCCGAGCACACCGCCGTACTCGGCATGGGCGCCTACCGCCCGCGGACGGTCGTGCCGAACTCGGTGATCCTCGAGCAGATCGACTCCAGCGACGAGTGGATCCGGACCCGGTCCGGGATCCGCGAGCGGCGCTGGGCCGAGCCCGACGAGACCGTGCTGATGATGTCGGTCGAGGCCGCCAAGGAAGCGCTGCGCGACTCCGGCATCGACCCGGCGCAGATCGGCTGCGTCGTCGTCGCCACCGTCACCCACCTGTACCAGACCCCCGCGATCGCGACCCAGATCGCGGTCGGGGTCGGCGCCCCCACGGCCGCCGCGTTCGACATCTCGGCCGCCTGCGCCGGCTTCTGCTACGGGGTCGCGATGGCCAGTGACCTGGTCCGCGGCGGCAGTGCGAAGTACGTGCTCGCGATCGGCGTCGAGCGCCTGAGCGACATCACCGACCGGACCGACCGCAGTACGGCGTTCATCTTCGCCGACGGCGCCGGCGCGGCCGTGATCGGCCCGTCCGACGAGCCGGGCATCGGCCCGGTGGTCTGGGGCTCCGACGGCACGCAGCACGAACTGATCAGCCAGAAGGAGTCCTGGCAGGAGGCGGCCGGCAGCTACAACTGGCCGAACCTGAAGATGGACGGCAACCCGGTCTTCCGCTGGGCGGCGTACGAGATGGCCAGGGCCGCGCAGCAGGCGCTGGACGTGGCCGGCGTCAGCGCCGAGGACCTGGACCTGTTCGTGCCGCACCAGGCGAACATGCGGATCACCGACGCGATGCGGCGGGCGCTGAAGCTGCCCGAGCACGTCAAGGTCGCCCGCGACATCGAGCGGCAGGGCAACACCTCGGCCGCGTCGGTCCCGCTCGCGATCAGCGCGATGCGCGAGAGTGGCGAGGCGAAGAGCGGCGACCTCGCGCTCATCATCGGGTTCGGGGCCGGACTGGTGTACGCCGGTCAGGTCATCCGCATCCCGTAGTACGACCCCTCAGATGTCCGGGGCCACGCGTCCCGGCGTACCAGAGCAGCAGAAATCCGAAAGGGAAACCACACAGATGGCCAGCACCGAAGAGATCCGCAGCAACCTCGCCGAGATCGTCAACGAGATCGCGGGGATCCCGGTCGAGGACGTCCAGCTGGACAAGTCCTTCACCGACGACCTCGACGTCGACTCGCTCTCCATGGTGGAGGTCGTGGTGGCCGCCGAGGAGAAGTTCAGCGTGAAGATCCCCGACGACGAGGTCAAGAACCTGAAGACCGTCGGCGACGCGGTCGCGTTCATCGAGCGCGCCCAGAACGGCTGACGAAGCCGATCGTGCCGGCAGCGGTTGCTCGCCGGGCCTGAGGCCCGGTGAGCACGCCGCCGGTACGCCGTACCAGCAGGACCCCCACCGCACCAGTTCTCTCGCCGAAGGATGAGGTAACCATGTCGAAGACCCGAGTCGTGATCACCGGGCTCGGAGCGACGACCCCGGTCGGGGGCGACGTCGCCAGTACCTGGGAAGGCCTGCTGGCCGGCCGGTCCGGCGCCAAGCTGCTGACCGCCGACTGGGTCGAGGAACTGCCGGTGAAGATCGCGGCTCCGGCCGCGGTCGAACCGACCGAGATCATCGAGCGGGTCAAGGCCCGCCGCCTGGACCGCAACGCGCAGTTCGCCGTGGTCGCCGCCCGCGAGGCCTGGGCCGACTCCGGCCTGGCCGACGTCGAGCTGGACAAGACCCGCCTGGGCGTCGCGATCGCCACCGGGATCGGCGGCCTGCTCACCACGCTGACCAACTACGATGCGCTGCGCAGCGGCCCGCGCCGGGTCTCGCCGCTGGCGATCCCGATGCTGATGCCGAACTCCGCGGCCGCCAACGTCGGCCTCGAGCTCGGCGCGCTGGCCGGCGTCCAGACCCCGGTCTCGGCGTGCGCCTCCAGCAACGAGGCGATCTCGCTGGCCGCCGACCAGATCCGGCTCGGCCGCGCCGACATCGTCGTCGCCGGTGGCGCCGAGGGGTCGATCGCCGGGCTGCCGCTGGCCGCGTTCGGCCAGATGATGGCGCTCAGCAAGCGCAACGACGACCCGGAGCGCGCGTCGCGTCCGTGGGACGTCGACCGCGACGGCTTCCTGCTCGGTGAGGGCGCCGGCGTCCTGGTCCTGGAGACCTACGAGCACGCGGTCGCCCGCGGCGCGAAGATCTACGCCGAGTTCGCCGGCGCCGGCATCACCGCCGACGGCCACGACATCGTGCAGCCCGACCCGACCGGTTCCGGCGCCGAGCGCGCGATGCTGCAGGCGCTGCGCGAGGGCGACCTGGCGGCCGGCGACATCGTGCACATCAACGCGCACGCGACCTCCACCCCGACCGGTGACGTCGCCGAGGCGATCGCGATCCGCAAGGCGCTCGGCAGCGCGACCGACCACGCGATCGCCACCGCGCCGAAGTCGATGGTCGGTCACCTGCTCGGCGCGGCCGGTGCGGTCGAGTCGATCGCCACGGTGCTCGCGCTGCACCACCGCGTCGTACCGCCGACGATCAACGTCGACAAGGTGGACGACGGCGTCGACCTCGACATCGCCACCGAGCAGCGCAAGCTGCCCGACGGTGACGTCGCGGCGCTGAACAACTCCTTCGGCTTCGGCGGGCACAACGTCGCCCTGGCCTTCAAGTCGATCTGATTCTCGTGATGGGCCGGGACTGCCCCGGCCCATCAGTTCCAGCAGGCAGTTCGAGCTAGCTGATCCCCCGGAGATGCCCATGACCACTGCCCCCGCGAAACCGGCCAAGCTGCCGCGCGAGCTGGACCCGCGCAACCCGTTCACCCGACTCACCCAACTGCTCGACCCCGGCAGCCTCGAGCTGATCACGCCCGACGACCTGTCCGGCATGCTCGCCGTCCGCGGCACGATCGCCGGCGCGCGCGTCGTCGCCTTCTGCTCCGACGCGACCGTGATGGGCGGCGCGATGGGCGACGAGGGCTGCGAGGTCGTCTGTACGGCGTACGAGGTGGCGCGGCGCGAGGAGCTGCCGATCATCGGGCTGTGGCACTCCGGCGGAGCCCGGCTCGCCGAGGGCGTGCTCAGCCTGCACGCCGTCGGCAAGATCTTCTACGCGATGACGCAGGCCTCCGGCAAGATCCCGCAGATCTCCGTCGTGCTCGGCCCCGCGGCCGGCGGTGCGGCGTACGGGCCGGCGCTGACCGACGTGGTGATCCTCGGTCCGGAGGGGCGGATCTTCGTCACCGGCCCGGACGTCGTCCGCTCGGTCACCGGCGAGGACGTCGACATGCTGCGCCTCGGCGGTCCCGAGCCGCACGGCCGGCGCTCCGGCGTCGTCCACATCACCACCGACACCGAGGCCGCCGCGCTCGAGAAGGCGCGCCAGCTGGCCGACCTGTTCGCGAACCAGGGCGACGTGTCCGGCGAGGTGTCCGACACCGATCTGTCCGGGCTGCTGCCGGAGTCGGCCAAGCGCGCGTACGACGTGCACCCGCTGGTCGGCGGCGTGCTCGACGAGGACTCCGGCGTGGAGCTGCACCAGCGCTGGGCGCCGAACATCGTCACCACGCTCGGCCGCCTCGGCGGGCGCACGGTCGGCGTGATCGCGAACAACCCGCTGCGCCTCGGCGGCTGCCTGGACGCGCTGTCGGCGGAGAAGGCGTCGCGGTTCGTCCGGATGTGCGACGCGTTCGGCGTCCCGATGGTGGTGCTGGTCGACGTACCGGGCTATCTGCCGGGCGTCGGGCAGGAGTGGGACGGCGTCGTACGACGGGGTGCCAAGCTGCTGCACGCCTTCGCGGAGTCGGTCGTCCCGCGGGTCACGCTGGTGACGCGCAAGACGTACGGCGGCGCGTACATCGCGATGAACGCGCGCTCGCTCGGAGCGACCCGGGTGTTCGCCTGGCCGCGGGCCGAGGTCGCGGTGATGGGCGCGGTGGCGGCGATCCGGATCCTGCACCGGCGCAAGCTCGCCGACGTCGCGCCGGAGCTGCGCGCGCAGGTCGAGGCCGAGCTGGCCGCCGAGCACGAGAAGATCGCCGGCGGGATCGAGCGGGCCCGGGAGATCGGCGTGGTCGACGAGGTCGTCGAGCCGGCCAAGACCCGGTCCGCTCTGGCCGCGGCGATCGCGACGGCCGAGGAGAACGGCAAGGTCCGAGGACGGCACGGAAACATTCCCTTGTAGAACAAATTCCCTTGCAGACAAGAGAAAGGGCGCGGACCGTGAGGTCCGCGCCCTTTCCACGTGGTGCGGCCGCTGTTGGTGACAACCGGGGGTGTCCCGACACCCGGTGGCCCAGCGGCCACGGCCTGGTCCCCGGATCCTCCGGGGAAGCTGTGGGTCTCCAGCATCCTCGACAATCTGCCGAAAAGCTCCTGCCTGCACTGCTTTCTTCAGAACTTCTCAGGTTTGCTGTCGAGCGGTTGATTCAATGCCTACACAACCTGGTGCAGCCAGCGAACGGGAGCACCGTCACCTGCGTAGCGAAACGGCTCCAGTTCGTCGTCCCACGGCCTTCCCAGCAGCCGTTCGACCTCTTCGGTCAGGTCGGCCTCGCCACTGGCGGCCTTGAGCATCGCGGCCTTCAGCCGGTCCTCGGGCACCATGATGTCGCCGTGCACCCCGGTGGTCGCGTGGAAGACCCCGAGCGCCGGGGTGAACGAGTACCGCTCCCCCTCGACGCCGTTGCTGGGCTCCTCGGTCACCTCGAAACGCAGCTTCTGCCATCCGCGCAACGCGGACGCCAGCTTGGCCGCCGTACCGGCTTCCGCCTGCCACGACAGCTCGGCCCGGTACTGGCCCTGGGCCGCGGGCTGCGGTGTCCAGTCCAGTTTCACGGGCACGCCAAGGATGCCGCCCGCTGCCCACTCGACATGCGGGCACAGCGCTGACGGCACAGTGTGGACGTACAGAACGCCACGAGTCGTCGCCACCAGGGCCTCCTTTGTGCTCGAGCTGCGCCTTCCCCAGCGTTCTCGATCACAGTCAGACGGACCTGACAGCGAGGTCCATCTTGCACCACAGATCCCTTTGACACCAGCAACCTCGCCGTGTCAACTACATCACCGTCGTGTCGCGATCCGGCACCGGCCGGTCCGTAACGCTCAACCCGACGCGCGGACCACCAGTCGCGTCGGCAGGATCAGTGGACTAGGTTGCTCTCCCGCGAGCAGCGCGAGCAGCATCCGGGCCATCTCCCGGCCGAGCGCCTGGATCGGCTGGTGCACGGTCGTGAGCGGCGGAACGGTGTGCCGCGCGCCGGAGATGTCGTTGAAGCCGACCACCCCGACATCTTCCGGTACGGACTTCCCGGCCTCCCGCAGGACCCGCATCGCGCCGACCGCCATCTGGTCCGAGGCGACGAACACCCCGTCCAGGTCCGGCCAGCGGCTCAGCAACTCCCCCATCGCCTTCGCGCCGCCGTCCTCGGCGAACTCGCCGTGCGCGACCCGGCTCGCCTCGAGCCCGGCGATCGCGAGCGCGTCCTGGAAGCCCTGGTACCGCGCCGTACCGGCTCCTTCGTCGAGGCGTCCGGTGATCGTCGCGATCCTGGTCCGGCCGCCGGCGATCAGGTGCTCGGTCGCGGCCCGCGCGCCACCGCGGTTGTCCGCGTCCACGTAGTACGACGGCTCGAAGTCGCGCGGCCGGCCACCGAACACCACCGGTACGTCGGCCTGCTGCGCGAGCGCGGCGAGCGGGTCGTTCTCGTGCAGGGACATCAGCATCACGCCGTCCGCCTGCCGGGTCCGCAGCAACTGCTCGAGCCGCGCCTGGCCGCGCCGGGACGTGGCAAGCGACAGGACGAGCTCGAGATCGGTCTCCTCCAGCACCGACGAGATCCCGACCACCACCTCGGCGAAGAACGGGTCGGCGAACAGCGCCGGGTCCTCCCCCGAGATCGCCAGCACCACCGACCCGGCCTGCTGCGTGGCCAGCGCGCGAGCCGTTGCGTTGGGCACGTACCCGAGCGCGTCGACGGCGCGTTGCACCGCCTCGCGCTTGGCCCGGCTGACGTGCGGGGCGTTGTTGATCACCCGCGACGCGGCCGACCGCGAGACTCCCGCCCGCTCGGCCACCTCGTCGAGCGTCACCTGCCGCTTCGGCATCCCGCTCCTTCGTCGTCGAATGGATAGAGGTTAGTTCAGCGGACGGCGCCGTCCATGATGCCGCTGACGATCTGCCGGCCGAACAGCACGAACACCACCGCCAGCGGCACGGTCGCGATCAGCGTTCCGGAGAACATCAGCGTGTAGTCGGTGTAGTACTGCGTCGCCAGCTGGCTCAGCGAGAACTGCACGGTCGGGTTGTCCGCCTCGAGAATCGCCAGCGGCCAGAGGAACTCGTTCCAGGTGCTCATGAACGTGAACAGTCCCAGTACGGCGGCGCCCGGCCGCAGCGCCGGCGACACCACCCGGACGAACAGGCCGAACGTGCTGCACCCGTCCAGCCGCGCGGCCTCGATCAGCTCGTCGGGCACCGCGCGTTCGGCGTACTGGCGCATCAGGAAGACCCCGAAGGCCGACACCAGGAACGGCACGACGACGGCCTGCAACTGGTTCTGCCAACCGAGCTTCACCATCACCATGTAGAGCGGCACGATGCCCATCTGGACCGGGACCATCATCGTGGCCAGGACGACGAGCAGCAGGGCGTTGCGGCCGCGGAACCGTAGTTTGGCGAAGGCGAAGCCGGCCAGCGACGAGAAGAACACCACCGACACCGTGACGGCGACCGACGCGACCATCGAGTTCACCAGGCCGAGGGCGAAGTGCGCGTCCTCGGCGCCGAACAGGCGGCTCACGTTGGCGCCGAGGTTGCCGCCGGGGATCAGCGGCGGCGGCAGCTGGCCGATGACGTCGTTCGACCGGGTGGCGACGACGAACAGCCAGTACAGCGGGAAGACCGACAGCACCAGACTGACGATCAGGGTGAGATAGACCAGGGCGTTGCCACGGGTTCTCATCAGATGCCACCTTTCAGCCGGCGGGCGATCAGGGCGTTGGCGACACCGGCCAGCACGGTGAGCAGAAAGATCATCCAGGCGATCGCGGATCCGTAGCCGTAGTCGAAGTTCTGGAAGCTCTGCTCGAACATGTACATCGCGACGGTCTGGAACTGGCGCAGGCTGCCGCCGGAGATGTCGCCCTGGCCGAACAGCAGCGGCTCGGTGAACAGCTGCATGCCGCCGATCGTCGACATCACCACGGTGAAGATCAGCGCCGGCCGGATCAGCGGCACGGTGATCGACCGGAACTGCCGCACCGCCCCGGCGCCGTCCAGTTGCGCCGCCTCGTACAGATCTCGCGGAATCGCCTGGATCGCGGCCAGATAGATCAGCGCGTTGTAACCGGTCCAGCGCCAGTTGACCATGCTGGCCACCGCGATCCACGACGATCCCTTGCCCGCCTGCCAGTCGATCGGGCCGATGCCGACCAGCCCGAGCACCCCGTTGACCAGTCCGGCGTCGCGCCCGTACAGCTGCCCGAACACGATGGCCACGGCCGCCACCGAGGTGACGATCGGAGCCAGTACGCCGAGCCGGAACAGCATCAGCGCGCGGATCGGGCGGTTCAGCAGTCCGGCGATGACCAGCGCGAAGCACAGCTGCGGCACCGTCGACAGCAGGAACATGCCGAGCGTGTTCAGCATCGCGTTCCAGAAGTCGGGGTCGGCGAGCAGGCGCTGGTAGTTCGCCGTACCGACGAAGCCGGCGTCGCCGGTCAGGTCCCACGACCGCAGCGAGACCCAGGCGGTGTAGACGAGCGGGAAGAAGCCGAACACGGCGAAGAGCAGGAAGAACGGCGTGACGAAGAAGTACGGCGCTCCATGCAGGTCGAGGCGGCTCCGGTTCACTTGCCCGCGGCCCGCTCGGCGTCGTTCATCGCCTTCGTCCATGCCTGGTCGGGGCCGAGCTTGCCCTGCTCGATCGCGGTCAGCGCGTCACCGATCCCGTCGCCGACGACCTGGTTGTCCGGCCCGAGGTAGACCGGCTTCAGGCTCTTGGCGGACTGGCCGAAGATCTTGCCGACCGGCGCGTCGCTGAAGTACTCGTTCACCGCACCGGTCACGGCCGGGTCGTCGATCGCCTGCGGGGAGGACGGGAAGTTGTTCTTCGCCTTGAACGCCGCGGTCTGTCCCTGCGGACTGGTCAGGAACTTCGCCAGCTCGGCGGCCTCCTTCGGGTGCTTGCTCTGCGCCGGTACGGCGAGGAACGACCCACCGCGGACCGCGCCCTGCCCCGGCACCCGGGCGACGTCCCACTTGCCGGCGTTCTCCGGGCCGGCCTGGTCCTTGATCTGGCCGAGCATCCAGGCCGGGCACGGGATCGTCGCGAAGCTGCCCTGCTTGAAGCCGGCGTTCCAGGCCGGGCTCCACATCTGCAGCTTGCCGGACAGGCCGGCACCGATCATCGCGACGGTCTGGTCCCACGCCTTCCGGACGCCGGGGTTGGTGGCGGCGATCAGCGTGTTCTCGCGGTCGAAATAGGTCTGGTCGCCCTGCTGCATCAGGATGTTCTGGTAGACCGTGCCGGCGGTGTCGAAGAAGCTGGCGCCGGTGTTCGCGGCAGCGAACTGCTTGCCGGTGGCAAGGTATCCGTCCCAGGTCGGCCAGAGCGCACCGACCTTCGCGCGGTCGGTCGGCAGTCCGGCCTTGGCGAACAGGTCGCTGCGGTAACACATGCCCTGGGCCCCGATGTCGGTGCCGAGGCCAATCAACTTGTTGCCGTCGGGAGTCAGGGCCTGCTGCCACTTCCAGTCGAGGAAGTTGCCCTTCAGCGCGGCGGCGCCGTGGTCGAGCAGGTTGACGAACTGGTCGGGCTTGGCCATCAGCTTGATCAGGATGCCCTCCTCCAGCGCGACCACGTCGCCGGCGCCGCTGCCCGCGGTCAGCCACTGCTGCAGCTTCGGCGTGTAGTCGGCCAGCTTGGCGATGTTCTCCTGCTTGACCTTGACGCTCGGGTGGGACGCCTCGTACTGCGCGACCAGGTCGTCGTAGCCGAACTGGCCGAAGGTCTTCACGGTCAGCGTGATCGTGCCGTCGGCGGACTCGCCGGTCTCGCCTCCGCCACAGCCGGTCAGCACCAGGCTCGCCGCGACCGCCGTGGCGGCAAGCGCTTTCCTCGTCGTCGTACGCATGGGGACTCCAATCCGGGGAATTGGGAGAAACTGGTAGCGCTCCCAGCCGGGACTGTAGAGCAACTCGCGCCGAAGGTGAAGCCTTGACAGCGCTGCGGCCGCTCGGCACCATGCAGGAAATTGAAAGCGCTCCCAGCCCAACTCCTCCGGAGGCAGCGCCATGTCCACGCTCCGACGACGGTCCGGCCTCGTGCTGGCCGCTCTGGTCTTCTCCTTCGTCAGTCCACCCGCCGCGCAGGCCGCGGACCCCGAGTACGAGCGGATCCTGAACGGGACCTTCGACACCGGCAGCAAGAGTCCGTGGTGGAGCAGCGGCAGCACGCCGTCCGCCGTCGAAGGCGGCCGGCTGTGCGCCCAGGTCCCGGCCGGGACGGTCAACGTGTGGGACTCGATGATCGGGCAGGACGACATCCCGGTCGAGGACGGTCAGCCCTACCGCCTGCGCGTGACCGCCTCGGCCAGCCGGGCGGTCGAGATCCGCGCGGTCGTGCAACTGGCCGGCGCGCCCCGGACGACGGTGCTGAACAAACCGGTGGCCGTGGGCACCACACCGAAGACGTTCGAGTTCACCGCGCCGTCGACGGTGACCAACGACCACGCCCAGGTCAGCTTCCAGGCCGGCGGCACCGGTGCGGCGTTCACGCTGTGCCTGGACGACATCTCGCTGGTCGGAGGTGTCGTGCCACCTGGTGGGGTCCGGGACTTCGGCTCACCGGTGCGGGTCAACCAGCTCGGGTACCTGGGCAACGGTCCGCGGCGGGCGACGTACGTGACCGACGCCGTCGACGCGCAGCCGTGGCGGTTGCTCGACGCAACGGATCGGGTGGTGAGCTCGGGCTTCTCCACGCCGTACGGGCTGGATGCGGCGGCGGGGACCCGGGTGCAGCTGATCGACTTCGGGCGGTACCGCGGGAGCGGGCAGGGATTCCGGCTGGCCGTCGGCGACCAGCTGAGCGAACCCTTCGACATCGGCAACGGTCTCTACCGGTCGTTGCGCCGGGACTCGCTCGCGTACTTCTACAACAACCGCAGCGGGATCCCGATCGAGGCGCGGTACGTCGGCGAGGAGTACGCGCGGCCGGCCGGGCACGTCGGTGTCGCGCCGAATCAGGGCGACACGTCGGTGCCCTGTCTGCCGGGGACGTGCGACTACAGCCTCGACGTACGGGGTGGTTGGTACGACGCGGGCGATCACGGCAAGTACGTGGTGAACGGCGCGTTGGCGGCCTGGCAGTTGCTGGATCTGTACGAGCGGTCGGCGCAGCATCGGGATCGTGGGGTCGACCTGCGCATTCCCGAGGCGGGCAACCGGACTCCCGACGTCCTGGACGAGGCACGCTGGGAGATCGACTTCCTGCTGCGGATGCAGGTGCCGTCCGGTTCTCTCGCGGGGATGGTGCACCACAAGATCCACGACGTCGCGTGGACGGGGATGCCGTTGCTGCCGTCGGCGGATCCGCAGCCGCGGTACCTCTACCCGCCGTCGACGGCGGCGACGCTGAACGTTGCGGCCGTCGGGGCTCGGTGTGCGCGGGTCTACGCGGCGTGGGACAAGGCGTTCGCGGCTCGGTGTCTTCGGGTGGCTGAGAGGGCGTGGAAGGCGGCTGCGGCGCATCCCGCGGTCTATGCGCCGGACGGTGGGGTCGGAGGGGGCGCGTACGACGACACGAAGGTGAGCGACGAGTTCTCGTGGGCGGCGGCCGAGCTGTTCGTTGCCACCGGCAAGGCGTCGTACCGGCGGTCGATCACGACGGTGCTGAAGGCGGCTGACGGGTTCTCGTGGCAGGAGACGGGCGGGCTCGCGGATCTCGCGCTGGCGCGGGCGCCGTGGCGGTTGCCGCTGCTCGACCAGTGGAAGCTGCGGCAGCGGATCGCCGCGGTGGCCGACGTGTACGTCGCCGCGCTGCGGGGGCAGGGGTACGCCAATCCGTACAAGCCCGCTGACGGCAAGTACGTCTGGGGCTCGAACAGCGCGGTCGCGAACAGCGCGATGATCCTGGCGATCGCGCACGACCTGACCTGGTCCGGCAAGTACCGGGACGCGGCGCTGGAGTCCCTCGACTACCTGCTGGGCCGGAACGCGATCAACCAGTCGTACGTCACCGGGTACGGCGAACGCGCGAGCCAGAACCAGCACCACCGCTTCTGGGCCAAGTCGCTCGACCCGGCGCTCCCGTCGCCGTACCCGGGCTCACTGGCCGGCGGCCCCAACTCCGGACTCCAGGACCCGGTAGCCCAACGCAACCTCCAGGGCTGCGCCGCCGCAACGTGCTACACCGACCACATCGGCTCGTACTCCACCAACGAGGTCGCAGTGAACTGGAACTCGGCACTCGCGTGGATCACGGCCTTCGCCGACGCCGAGAACAGCTCTCCAAATAGTTCGAAAGTTCTGGCCAGTCCTGTCGACCTCACCAGTGGGTTCTACGTCGATCCCGACTCCACACCGAAGGCCTGGGTGAACGCGCACGGGTCGGACTCGCGGGCGGCTTCGATCAACTCGAGCATCGCCTCCAAGCCAATGGCTCGGTGGTTCGGGAATCCGCCGAGCGGGTCGACGATCGGGCAGCTGGTCGGTGGGTACGTCGGCGCGGCGGACAACGCCGACAAGTTGCCGGTGCTCGTCGCCTACAACCTCCCCGGACGCGACGCGTGCGGCGGGCACTCGGGCGGCGGCGCCGGGTCGCCGGCGGCGTACCGGACGTGGGTGTCGGCGTTCGCCGACTCGATCGGCACGCGCCCGGCGGTGGTGATCGTGGAGCCGGACGCGCTCGGGGACTTCGAGTGCATGAGTGCCGCGCAGATCACCGAGCGGAACGCCATGCTGTCGTTCGCGCTGCAGCAGTTCCGCGACAGGGCGCCGAACACCTGGGCCTACCTGGACGCCGGCAACGCCGGCTGGGTGCCCGCGGCAACCATGGCCCAGCGGCTGGCCGGTGCGGGGGTCAGCGCCGCCCACGGTTTCGCCGTCAACGTCTCGAACTACTACACGACGTCGGCCTCCACGACGTACGCCAACAACGTCCGCGCCGCGATGGCGACCCCGAAGCCGTTCGTCGTCGACACCAGCCGCAACGGCAACGGCTCCAACGGCAACTGGTGCAACCCCGCCGGCCGCAAACTCGGCACCCCCACCCAACTGGGCGGCGGCGCCGAGATGCTGCTCTGGATCAAGGTCCCCGGCAACTCCGACGGACCCTGCGGCACCGCACCCAGCACCCCGGCGGGCCAGTTCAACCCCGACCTCGCCGTACGCCTGATCAACGGGAACTAGGGAAAGCGCGTGGCCATCGCGATGCAAGCACCAGCAGCCGCCAGGGTGAACAGCATCGCGATGCCCGCGAACCTCGACGTCACTTCCTTGTCGACCTTGTCGTAGCCGACCGAGGAGCCGATGTCCTTGTAGACGTCCTCCAGCTCTCCCGCGGACTCCGCCGTGTACGCCTCGCCGCCGGTGATCTCGGCGACGCTGCGCAGCTCGGCGCGGTCCGGGGGAACCCGCTGCCGGATCCCGTCCATCTCGATGAAGCCGGAGTCGGTCCCGAAGGTGATCGTGTAGACCGGCGTGTTCTTCGCCTTCGCCGCCTGCGCGCCTTCCTGCGCCGTACGGCCGACGGTCCGCTTGCCGTCCGACAGCAGCACGATCCGCGCCGGGGCCGGGTCGTTCGGGTGCTCGGGGTCCGGCGGGACCTGCGTCAGCGACTGCAGCGAGGTGAAGATGCCCTCACCGGTGGCGGTCGACTCCGCGAGCTCCAGCCCGTCGATCGACCGCTGCACGGTCGCCCGGTCGGTCGTCGGCGGCACGATGATGGACGCCGTCCCGGCGAAGTTGACCAGCGAGACGTTGAACTTCGACGGCAGCTGGTTGACGAAGTTCTTCGCCGACTTCTTCGCCGCCTCGAGCCGGTTCGGGTCGACGTCGGTGGCCATCATCGACAGCGAGACGTCGATCGCGACCACGATGGTGGCCCGTTCGCGCGGCACCTTGACCTCGTCCTTGGGCTGCGCGAACGCGACCACGCAGGTCGCGGCGGACAGCAGCGCGAGCCCGACGGCGAGGTGCCGGCGCCACTGCGGGCGCCGCGGGGCGACCCGGTCGAGCAGCGCGATGTTGGTGAAGCGCAGCGCGTACTGGGCGCGCCGGTGCTGCAGGTAGATGTACGCCGCGATCACCAGCGGGATCAGCAGCAGGAACCAGAGTCGGGCCGGAGACAGGAACTCCATCAGCGAGCCACTCCCTTCGGCGGTTGGTGCAGGCGCGGGGCGACTCGCTTGTAGGCGAGCACGAACCGCACGGTGTCGGCGACCCAGTCCCGGTCGGTCCGCAGAACCAGGTGCCCGGCACCTACCCTACGCAGGGCGCTCCTGGTTCGTTCCCGCTGCGCGAGTGCCGCGGCGGCGTACTCGTCGCGGACCCGGCGCTTGCGGGTGTCGATCTCGCGCACCGCGCCGGTCTCGGGGTCACCGATCATCACGACCCCGATGTTCGGCAGCTCGAGCTCGCGCGGGTCGACGATCTCGACCGCGAGCACCTGGTGCTGCGCGGTCAGCTTGCGCATCGCGCGCTCCCAGGACGGTTCCATCCGGCTGTCGATCTCGCCGTCCTCCGGGGTCAGGAAGTCGGACACGACGACCCGCAGCCCGCGCTTGCGCTGGGTCCGGGCCATCGAGTCGAGCGCACCGGCCAGGTCGCTGCGCGCCTTGTGCTCGCCGTGGTCCTTCTCGGCGAGCAGCGCGCGGAGCAGCCCGTACAGCGCGAGGCGGCCGGAGCGGGCCGGCCAGCGGCGCAGCGTCGAGTCGCGCAGCATCAGCCCGCCGAACCGGTCGCCCAGCCGGTGGGTGAGGAAGCCGACGGTCGCGACGGCGGCGACGGCGAGCTCGCGCTTCTCCAGCTGCGACGTACCGAAGTCCATCGAGGCGGACAGGTCGACCAGCGCCCAGGTCTCCAGCTCGCGGTCCGCGATCAGGTCGCGGACGTGCGGCATCGTCGTCCGGGCGGTGACGGCCCAGTCCATCCGGCGGACGTCGTCGCCGACCTGGTACTCACGGGCTTCGGCCAGCTCGGTCCCCGGCCCGGGCAGCAGCCCGAGGTGCTCGCCGTGCAGGTACCCCTCGAGCCGCCGTACGACGGTCAGCTCGAGGCGCCGCAGCGCGCGCTCGGGAGCGAGCTGCGAGATCGTCATCGCAGCCCTCGGGTCGGGTCGGTTGGCCATCGGCTAGACGAACTCGGGACGGCCGGACTGGTCGTTGCCGTCGCGCCAGACCGGCTGCGGCGGCGGGACCGTGGCCAGGATCCGCTCGATCACGGCGCGGGCGTCGATGTTGTCCGCGATCGCGTCGAAGGTCAGGCCGAGCCGGTGGCCCATCACGTCCAGCGCGACAGTCTGGATGTCGCTCGGCAGCAGGTAGTCGCGGCCGTGGATCAGGGCCAGCGCGCGGCCGGCCGAGATCAGGCCGAGCGTCGCGCGCGGGCTGACGCCGAGCTCGATGATCGGCTCGAGGTCGGGCAGGTGGAAGTCGGTCGGCGTCCGGGTCGCCATCACCAGGCGGACGGCGTACTCGGCGACGAGGTTGTGCACGAAGACCTGCTCCGCGGAGCGCTGCAGCTCCATGATCGTCTCCGGCTGCAGCACCTGACGCGGCTGCGGCGGGTCGACGCTCATCCGGCGGAGGATCTCGAACTCCTCGTGCCCGCGCGGGTGCGGCACGTCGATCTTGACCAGGAACCGGTCGCGCTGCGCCTCGGGCAGCGGGTAGACGCCCTCGGACTCGATCGGGTTCTGGGTGGCGATCACGATGAACGGCTTCGGCATCGGGAAGGTCTGCCCGCCGATCGACACCTGCCGCTCGGCCATCAGCTCCAGCATCGCCGACTGCACCTTCGCGGGCGCGCGGTTGACCTCGTCGGCGAGCACGAAGTTCACGAACGTCGGTCCGAGCTCGATGTCGAACGCCTCGCGGGTCTGCCGGTAGATCCGGGTCCCGACGATGTCGGACGGGACCAGGTCAGGGGTGAACTGGATCCGCGCGAACGACCCGCCGACGACGGAGGCGAAGGTCCGTACGGCGAGCGTCTTGGCCACGCCCGGCACTCCCTCGAGCAGGCAGTGCCCCTTCGCCAGCAGCGACACCATCAGCGTCTCGACCATGTGCTCCTGGCCCACGATCACGCGTTTGACTTCGGTGATCGCCTCGCCGACCAGACGAGACTGCTGGGCCACTGACCCTGCCGGGACGGTGGTTTCGGTCATGCCTGTCCTTCCGGGGCCCACACGGGCCTGGTGCTCGGGAACAACGGCCATTCCATCAGATCCAGGGGCAACCCCACACCACGGCCACTCCCCATCCTCCCCACCCACTCAAATCAGTACTCCCTCACCCCCCCGTAATCCAACCGCCACCCACCCCCGAACAACGCATCTCCCACCGCCGAGCCACCAAGTCTTCCCCGAACTCTCCATCCGCCCCAGCGCCAGGTCCCACCCCCGACGAGCCCAAACCACAACCCACCGCACGTAGCCGCCAACCTCAACCCCCGCGACGGCGCCCGCACAGACCTCCCCATCTCCCACCCAATTCCCCTAAACCACCACACCGGGAGCAGGCAACAAGACACGGTTACCGTCAATATGGTGGGATTGACCCCAACATGACCGCGACCGAGTCCACCACCGCCGCACCCCCGGACGCTCCTGAGGCGAGCGTCCCCGTGCCGGCGATCCCGGACGCGCTCCCCCTCCTTCCCGAGGATCCGCCCCGCGTCGGCGAGTTCTGGCTCCGCGGCCGCCTCGGCGCGAACGCCGCCGGCTACTTGTACGCCGCCGCCGACGAGTCCGGCCGCGGCGCCGTCGTCGCGATGATGACCGAGGGCTCCGCCGACGACGCCTCCGCCAGGGACCGCTTCGTCCGAGCCGTCGACGACCTCCCCGACGACTCCGTCCTCGCCCACAACGACCAGGACGACGACGACCTGGCCCTCTGGGTGGCCCTGGGCCCCCTCCGCGACGACGACGGCTCCAGCTCCGCCGCCGACGAGCGCCTGATCGCCGAGCGCCGCGGCGAGGACGTCCTGTCCGCCGTACTGATGGACCGCGTCCCCCAGCTCGGCCGCGTCCGAGGCCCCGACTTCCGGCACTACTGGGAGAACCGCCGCCGCCCGGGCCTCTTCCGCATCTGGCCGCTCCCCTGGCCGGCGGTCCTCCGCCCGGCCTCCCGGCTCGCGCTGATCCTCTCCCTGATCGTGATGGCCCTGATCATGGCGATCGCCGTCCTGATCGCCTGGCTGCTGTTCCGCAACGCCCCCGAGGTGGACCCCGGTCCGGTCATCCCCAACCCGAGCGGTACGGCGACAGTCACGATCACCCCGACCACTCCGCCGCCCGGCAGCACCGGCCCCGGCAGCCCGACGGCCACGAGCCCCGGCAGCCCCAACACCACGGGCCCCGGCCCAGGCACCCCGGGCACGACAGGCACGCCCGGACCGGTCGACCCCTCAGACCGCTTCTAACCAGTACGCCGTACGGTCAACCGGCAGCCGCCGTACGCCGGGATCTCACCAGCGCGATCAGCCCGATCAAGCTGACCACCGCCCAGGTCCCTTCCAGCAGCAGGAACCCCCAGGACTGCTCGACCCCGGCGATCACCGCCAGGACGCCCGAGCCGACCAGGTTCAGCACCTGGTACCGAAGGGTCTTCTGCTCCAACCGCCCCGCCTGGGACGCGGCGAAGGCGATCAGGATGGTGATCGCACCGGCGATCTCGAGGACGTCGACTGCATGCATGACACTGCCCCTCCAGGGGCTGGCGTCGTCTTTGCGTCGGGTACGGCGCCGTCTCGTCCGGAAGTCCGCGGCTCGCGGACCCGGTCCCCAGCCTACTGTCGCCCGGCCCGATCACCGAGCGTTGGTGATCGATCTGACCTCACAGCGAGTTCTTGATCGCCGTGGCCTTCGCCACCAGCTGACTCGCGGCCGCCGCGGGCACGACCTTCTTCGCCGCCAGCACCCTCACCTCGATCACGAACGCCGTCAGCAGCGTCTTCGCGGCCGGCCTCTGGTTCTTCTGCACGGCCACCCGGGCGGCCTCCAGCTTGGACACCAAACTGGCCTCTACCGCCTTCGCGAGGTGCAGCGCCTTCACCTCGGCGATCAACGCCGTCAGCGCGGCCGCCGGCCCCGGCGCCTCCACGATCTCGACCGACCCGGCCTCGCAGTTCGCCCCGGCGGGCCGGGCCGTCATCCGCTGGTCGTCCTCGACCAGACAATTTGCCACCGGCACCCGACCACCGAGCGGACTCGTTGCCGCCGGCACCCGCACCCGCCCGAACCCACCGCCGCCCAGCGCCGCCAGCTGCGGATCGTCGGCGGTCACCAGGTCCGACGCCACACTCCCGCAGCTGGCGTCACGCCGTACGGAGAAGCCGAGCGACGTCCCCGCGAACGCGCCACCGATCCCCGCGCACGACGTACCGGCCTTCGGCAGCACGATCGCACTCTTCTCGGTCCGCACCTGAGCAGCCGGTACGGCGGCGACGTGCGCGCCGGTCGTCGCCTGGTCGTCGGCCATCGTCACGTGGGTCAGCGTCGCCACCGCGCCGTTGGTGATCGCGAGCCCGCCGCCGGTCGCGGCCGTGTTGCCGCTGAACGTGCTGTTCAGGAAGTTCGCCGCGACGGCGGACACCCGCGCGCCGCCGCCGGTCCCGGTCGCGACGTTCCCGGCGAAGGTCACCTTGCTGCCGCCGAGGTTCTCGGTCGCGATGTCGAGCCCGGCGCCGTTGGCGGCCGTGTTGTCGTCGACCGCCATGTCGTCGAGCGTCACCGAGTAGCTGTTGACGACCTTCGCGCCCCCGCCGTTGCCTCCGGCGGTGTTGTTGCTCAGGCCGGTCCGGTCGATGCGCAGGTCGGTGATCGCCTGCGCGTAGATGCCACCGCCGTCGCCGGTCGCGGAGTTGTGGTCGATCGGTGTCTCGTCGAACGACAGGTCGAACGGCCCGGTCGCGTCGATCGTGCCGGCGCCGCCGCCGTTGCCGCCGGTCGTGCTGTTGCCGATCAGCGAACCCTTGTACATGTGCAGCGCGCCGAACCCGAGCCAGACCCCGCCACCGCCGCCGACCGACTGGTTGTTCTCGACCAGCACCCGGTCGAGCCCGACGTCCGGCGTGACGCCCGCGGCCTCGATCAGCACCGGCGTCAGCGAGATGCCACCGCCGGGCTGGGTGCTCTTGTTACCGGTCACGGTGGACAGCAGGCCGCTGATCCCGGTCGATCCGTTGCCCCGCTTCGACGCGGTGAACGAGATGCCGCCGCGCGCGTCGGCCGCGGTCAGCCCGTTGTTGGCGACGTTGGTCGAGTACATGCTGAGCGATCCGCAGTTGCTGCACAGGATGCCGGCCCGGCCGTTGCCGTAGATGCTGGTCAGGTCGACCGTCATCTTGTTCGCCGCGAACCCCTGGCCGGTGTTGGTGATCCCGGTCCGGGTGTTGTTCTCGATCGACGCGTTCTGGATGTCGACCGGGTACCCGTCGACCAGCGACATGCCGGAGCCGGTGTTGTTCGAGATGGTCGTGCCGTTGACCGCCAGCGAGCAGTTGTCGCAACTCACGACGCTGCCGGTGTTGTCGTGCAGACTGCCGCCGAGCAAGGTCATCCGGTACGGCGTGATGCCGTGACCGAAGCTGCTCCAGACGACGCTGCCGCCGGGCGAGAGCACGTCGCGGACCTCGACGTTGTTGAGCAGCAGCTCGCTGTCGGAACGGACCGCGGCGCCTTCCAGCGCGGTGTTCGTGGTGTTCGGGCCGCCGTCGATCGCCAGGTCCTGCAGCTCGAGCCGGCCGTCGTGGCTGGTGCTGTCGACGATGCCCTTCGCGTCACAGGTCTGCTCGATCGTCGAGTTGTTGCCCTGGACAATCAACTCGTGGCTGTCGGCATGCGTCAGCGGGCCGGAGCAGACCGACAACGCGTACGTCAGGCCGGCGCCGAGTGTGATGACGTCGTCGGCGCCGTTGGCGGACGCGGTGCTGAAGGCCTCCCGCAACGAGGTCAGGCCGTCCCCGCCGTTGACCACGTCGGCGGTCGTGGTGACCGTGATGGCGGCGGCCGAGGCGGGCGCGGTCGTGACGACGACCAGGCACGAACCGAGCAGCCCGGCCAGCGCGGCGGCGCGCAGGCAGGACGCGGTGATTCTGGACAAGGACATCCCCCCACAGGAATCGAGGCCACCAGAATTCCTCAGCGGCTCCGGGCTGACAAGCCCTCACCCTGCGAGAAGCCGCGCCAGCTCCGGATCGCGCCAGAACCGCTCGGGCACGGGCTGGCGCACGAGCGCCGCGTCGGCCCGGATCTCGGCCGGCGTCGCCGCGCCGATCAGTACCGACGTCACCGCGGGATGCCTGCCAGGGAAGGCCAAAGCGGCCTGCGGCAGCGAGACGCCGTACGGCTCGCAGACCGCGGACATCCGCCGCGCGCGGATCGTCAGTGGGTCAGTCGTTTGCTTGGATCGATCGGTCAGCAGGATCTCCTTCGTGAGGACGCCGGAAACGATCACCGCTACTCCCCTTGCCTGGCAGCGATCCAGCAGCGGCCCACCGGACCGGTCGAGCAACGAGTACTGCCCGGCCAGCAGGACGACGTCCAGCTCGAGCTCCTTGACGAGCCGATCGAGCTGCTGCCACTCCCGCCCGGCGACACCGATCGCGCCGACGATTCCGCGCTCGCGCAGCTCGGCCAGTACGCCGTACGCGGCGTCGATCGGTGCGTCGCCGGGATCCTGCACGAAGACGAGGTCGAGCGTCGTCACGCCCAGCCGCTCGAGGCTGCCGGCAACCGACTCGCGAACACCCTCGAGCCCGACCTTCGTCGACACCAAGAAGCCCGACCGCGGGTGCGCCGCCAGGCCCGCGCCGAGGCGCCGCTGGTAGTCGTCGTACGCCGGTGAGGTGTCGAAGAAGCGGATCCCGGCCGTGTACGCCGCCTCGATGGTGGCGGTCGCCACCGTGCCTTCGGCGGCACCGAGCCGGGATCCCCCGAGGCCGAAGCGCGGCGGACGGAAGCGCGTCACGTTCGGTGGAGCGAGCACACGGCTGGGAGCGGTCATCGGCCCTACCTCCCTGGTCGGCACTACCAGGATCGGTCCTCCGCGACGGTTTCGCATCTCGGGCCCCGCGCGGGGCCCGAGATCACGATCAGCGTCCGGAGTGGTACAGCGCCTTCACCTCCGTCGCCTCCAGCGCGCGGTCGAACAGGTGCACCTGGTCGACGACACCGTCCAGGTAGTCGACCGGGTTGCCGCCGAACTTGCCGCGCCCGATCACGGTGTTGCCGGTCGAGGTCGCGTCGAGCGTGCAGGCCGACTTGGTCGCGACCAGCGCGCCGTCGACGTACAGCCGGAGCTCGCCCTTGGCGGCATCCCGTACGCCGGTCAGGTGGTACCACTGCCCGGGATTCGGCTTCGTCGGCGCGAGCGCGCGCTGCCCCGGGAAGCTCATCGCGAACCGCTGGTCCTGGCCGGAGTACTGCAGGAAGAACGCGCTGTCCCGGTCGCCGTCCTGGCTGATCACGGTCTGGAACCCGCCGTCGGCCTTGTTCAGCTTCACCCAGGCGGTCGCGGTGTAGTTGCCGTTGGTGTCGATCAGCTGGGCGCCGGTGTCGACGTACTGGCTCGTGCCGTTCGTCGCGACGCCCTGGCCGTTCTTGCCGGGGGCAAACGTCGCGCCGCCCTGCAGCGTCGCATCGTTGTCGCCGACAACGTCTTCCCCCGAGCCGTCGAGCGGGTAGAAATGGATGCCGTCGGCACCCGGCGTACCGGGTGGTGGATTGGGTCCGCCGCTGCCGGTTCCGTCCGCTTCGGCGATGATCTGCTCGTTCATCGTGCGGACCTGGGCGAAGTCCATCTTCGGGACCTGCCGGTCGTAGGTGAAGAAGCCGTTCACCTCGCCCTCGACATCGGTGATCTGGGTGTAGACCGAGCCACTGATCCCGCAGGTGTTGGCCGACCGCAGGACGTCGCGCTGGTTCTCGACGTACCGGCGGGTGAGCGTGGCCGAGTCCGGCGTCATCTCGTACGCGAAGCCGTCGCCGAACCACATGTGGTCCTCGGTCTTCAGCCCGAACCCGCCGTGCTCGCCGTCGACCGCGACCCGGTCACCGGAGGGCGTCGGGGTCGCCGGGCCGAGGTAGGCGTGGTGGTCGATCATGTCGCCGCGACCGGAGTCGCCGAGGGAGTCGCAGCAGTTCATCCCACTGTGCGCGTTGACGAGCCGCGACGGGTCCTGGGCCTTGACGCTGTCGGCGATCCGGCCGGTCTCGGCCAGGTCCCACTCGCCCCAGCCCTCGTTGAACGGCACCCAGGTGGTGATCGAGGTGAAGCTCTTGTGCTCCTCGACCATCTCGTGCAGCTCGGCCTTGTACTGCGCCTGCCAGGCCGGCGGGATCGGGTCGGTCTTCGAGGCCGGCATGTCCTGCCAGACCATCAGGCCGAGCTTGTCGGCCCAGTAGTACCAGCGGTCCGGCTCGACCTTGATGTGCTTGCGGACGGTGTTGAAGCCGAGTTCCTTGTGCTGCTCGAGATCGAACCGGAGGGCTTCGTCGGTCGGCGCGGTGTTGAGGCCGTCCGGCCAGAAGCCTTGGTCGAGCGTCGACAGGTTGAACAGGATCTTGCCGTTGAGCGCGAGCCGGAGCTTGCCGTCGGCCCCCTTCACCTTGCCGACCTCACGCAGTCCGGCGTACGAACCGACCTGGTCGACGACCTTGCCGCGGTCGATCAGCTTGACCTTCAGCGTGTAGAGGAAGGGGTTGTCGGGCGACCAGAGCTTCGGGTTGGGGATCTTGATCCTGAGCTCTTGGTTGGCCTTGCCCTTGAGAGCTGTGACTTTGCGGCGGCCGTCGTACACGGTCGTCTCGATGTCGAGGTTGGTCGGGCCGGTGGTGTCGGCGGTGACCTTGAGGGCCCTGCCCGGTACGTCGGGCGTCAACTGCAGGCGCTCGATCGAGGAGCGGGCCACCGGCTCCATCCAGACGGTGCGCCAGATCCCGGAGCTGCCCTGGTAGAAGATGCCGTGGTCGCCGACCTCGCGCTGTTTGCCGATCGGCTGGAACGTCTCGTCGGTGAGGTCCTCGGCCCAGACGATCACCTCCTGCGGGCCTTTGTGATGCAAGGCGTTGGTCACGTCCGCCGAGAAGCCGTCGTACCCGCCGCGATGCGTGGCGACCTGGCGGCCGTTGACCCACACCTTGGCGTCGTAGTCGACCGCGCCGAAGTGCAGCAGGAGTTGCCGGCCCTTCCAGCCCTGCGGGACGGTGAAAGTACGGCGGTACCACATCCGGTCCTCGTGGCGCTGGACTCCGGACAGGGCGCTTTCGATCGGGTACGGGACGAGCACCTTCTCGGCCAGTTGGCGGCCGAACGGAGGGGCTTCGCCGGGTGTCGCGGCGGCGAACTCCCACAGGCCGTTGAGGTTCTGCCAACGGTCGCGGGTCAGCTGCGGCCGCGGGTACTCCGGGAGCGCGTTGGCCGGTGAGACCTCATCGGTCCAGGGCGTGCTCAGCGGTGGGGTCCCGATCTCCCAGGCCGGCGCGGCCTGGGAGGTGGGGACCACGATCGCGGTCGCGGCCAGGAGGCCGGCCGCGACCGCGGCGAGGCGTCGTTTCATGCTGCTGTTTCCTTCCGGGGCGGGGAAAGGACAGCTCGATGGAAACGCTCCCACGACAGAATTGCAAGAGGTCACTCAGATTCGAACATCACACCAGCGTGCAGACCGGGCTCGGAGTGGTGAAGCTGCCGGCCGGGGTCAGGGTTCCAGTCTGTTGGTTTCTGTGGAAGGTAGTGATCGAGTTGGAGCGCTGGTTCGACACGAGCAGCAGCGTGCCGGTCGGGTCGATGGCGCAGTGGCGTGGCCAGTCGCCGCCCGTGGACGGAGTCGCCGTGCGGGTGAGCGTCGCGCCGTCCGCGCTAATCGCGAAGACCGCGATGCTGTTGTGGCCGCGGTTGCTGACGTACACGAAGTTGCCGTCGGCCGAGACGATCACTTCGCCGGGATAGTTCTGCGGTGAGTTCGCGGGCGCCGTGGGGAGCGGCGTTCCGGGGGTGAGCCGGCCGTCGGCGTACTCGCACGGTACGACGGTGCTGTCGAGCTCGTTCGCGACGTACGCGTACCGGCCGTTCGGATGGAAGGCCAGATGCCGCGGGCCGGCGCCGGTCTCGAGCTTGGCCTGGGCTGTTTCCGTCAGCTTGCCGGGCGCGGCGATCGTGTAGGTGTAGACCGTGTCGGTGCCGAGGTCGACCGACAGGATGTACTGGCCGGTGGGGTCTTCGACGACCTGATGCGCGTGCGGCGCGGCGCCGACGTGCTTGACCAGATCGGTCCGCGCGGCGAGGCTTCCGTCGGCGTTGACCGGGTGCACGGCGACGTCACCCGAGCCGTAGTTGGCGCTCACCAGGTACTTGCCGTCAGCAACGAGTGCGAGATGGCAGGGCGCGGATCCGCCGGTGGACTGGCGGTTCAGCACCCGGAGCTTGCCGGGGGCATCGACCGCGACGGCGGTCACGCCGCCGTCGGTCTGCTCGTTGACGGCGTACAGGAATCTTGCGGACGGGTCCGCGATCAGGAACGACGGCTCCTGGACTCCGGTCAGGACGCCGGTCGCGGTGATCGCGCCGCTGGTCGCGTCGTACGAGGCGAGGCCGATGCCGGTCCCGCCGGCGGAGGTGTAGGTGCCGATGTAGAGCGTCGCGCTGTCGCGGGCGAACGCCGGGGTGATGCCAGCTGCGGCCGCAGCCGCCGCGCCGGTGAGACCGAGAAAGGTGCGTCGGGTCGTAGCCATCTGTGGAGACCTCCGTGGGGGCGGACGAGGACTATCGAAGGGTAGCTTCGAAATCACCGGTCTGTCACCCGGCGCGCACGGTGTGTGCTTGCGGCCGGTCGCCGCTTCCGGCACGGCCGGTGCTGACCCGGCGCCGCGCCCGGCCGGGGCTGTCAACGGCCGGGTCACCGTGCCCTGTCCCGAGTGGACCTGGCCGACCTCGTCGGCGGGACGCACCGGATGGTGCTTCCTCAGAACGCGTCGACCCCGGTGGCCTCGACCGACCAGGCCCACAGCCGCTTCGCGAGCTCGGGGTCCTGGGCGGTGCTGGTCGGGGTCGCCGACCGCGGAGCACCGCGGTAGCCGAGGAAGCCGGGGCCGACGAACGCGCCCGACCGCAGACCGGGCAGCGTCGCGGCGTACAGGCTGGGCCAGGCGCCGGCAGCGGCTGACTGGGCGACCAGGCGCGTGCCAGCGGCCCAGAGGCGGGCTTGGAGCTGACGGCCGGCCAGCTCCGGCCCGGCAGCCTGGAGGTGTGTCGAGGCGTACCCGGGGTGCGAGCCGGCGCTGATCAGGCTGTCGCCCGCTCGGCGGCTCAGCTCGAGCATGAAGAGCACGTTGGCGAGCTTGGACTTCCCGTACGACTCCCACTTGCGGTAGCCGTTCTCGGCGGTGAAGTCGGACTTGCCGATCCCGCGCACGGTCTTGTGCATGAACGAGCTGACCGTGACGACGCGCGGCTTGTCCGCCTGCTGGAGCAGGGGCATCAGCCTGGCGGTCAGCGCGAAGTGCCCGAGGTGATTCGTGCCGAGCTGCAGCTCGAACCCGTCCAGGGTCTGCCGGTACGGCGGGGCCATCACGCCGGCGTTGTTGACCAGGAGGTCGAGGCGATCGTGGGTCTTGGTGATCTGCTCGGCGGCCCGCTGGACGCTGGTCAGGTCAGCCAGGTCGAGCTCGATCGTCTCAGGCGCTTTTCCCGCCTTGGCCGTCAGCTCGGCGGCCGCCTGCGCGGCCTTGTCCGGGTTGCGCGCCGCGATCAGGACGTCGGCGTTGTGTCTGAGCAGTTCGAGGGCGGTGGCATAGCCGATTCCGCTGGTCGCGCCGGTGACGAGGGCGAGACGTCCGGACTGGTCAGGGATCTCCGCAGTGCTCCAGCTCATGCGCCCACAGTAGCGGTGGGCGCATGAGCCGGGGTCGTCACGACAGGATCTTGCGGGCCTTGAACGCGGTGGTGACCTGGTCCGCGGCCGCCTTGCCGTACAGCAGGCGGGCCGACTGGACCGTGACGCGCGCGGCGTCGGCGAAGCTGGTGTCGGGCGCGTAGAAGAACGTGCCCTGCAGGATCACCTTGTTGGCCTTGTTCCGGCCGAGCGCCTTCTGGATGTCCCAGAGCGCGTTCGACCAGATCTCACCGTCGTCGTGCACCTCGCCGACGATGTCGTCGGTGGTCTTGCCGGTGTCGGTACGGCGCAGGCAGTGCTTCGGGCCGGCCGTGTACGACGTGGCGTCCCAGTCCATCACGCACGGGATGTCGTACCCCTTGCTGACCGGGATCGACTGCTGCACGGCCCAGTAGTCGCCGAAGCCCTCACCGATCGAGCCGGCCTCGAGCGACTCACCGAAGCCCGGGACGACGTCGTCCTGGATCGCGTGACCGTACTCGTGCCAGATCACCTCGGCGTCCTCGGCGTCGTCGACGCCGCCCTCGCCCATCGTGATCAGGTCGACGCTCGGGTCGTAGAAGCTGTTGTCGCCCTCGAAGGTGTTGATCGAGAAGTCCTGCGACTCGTTGTTCACCTCGGTGAAGCCGAGCGAGTGGATGTACTCCTGGGTCTGGTTGACCTGGTAGTACGCCATCACCTGCTCGAACTTGTCGTTGGCGCGCTGGTACACGAACGTGTTGTTCTTGTTCTGCGCCACCCCACCCTTGGCCTCGAGGATGTTGACGTAAGCACCGTTGAGCTTGCCCGAACCGTCCAGGTTGCGCAGGATCACGTTCTTCTGCGCCAGGAACAACTCGTTGCTGTTCTTGTCGTTGTTGTCGAGCAGATCCTCGTTCTTCAACGTGACCGACGGGCTCGGGTCGAACACCGAACCGCGGCCTTCGGCGTTGTCGCTGATCACCTTCGACTCGACGACGACCCCGTTCTTCGCGTCGACCAGCGACCGCGTCACACCCTCACTCGACCGCGAGGTGACGTTCCACACGAGCCGCGCATTGGGCCCACCGAGCACCGCCAACTGAGCCGCACCCTGCGTCGCCGTCGGCGTCTGCACCACACTCTTGTTCGGCTGCGCGATCCGGTTCCGCGCCGCCCGAGCGCTCACGGCCGAGTTGGCCGACTTCGTCGCCGTTGCCGACGGCACCTTGGCACTGACATCCAGCGACTCCGGTACGGCGTCCCGCCCGTCCGAGACCTGCGTGACCTTGCCCGACTTGTCGAAGTGCTTCGCGTAGTACCCGTTCACCACAGGCAGCCCCTTGAAGGTCTGCTGGTACCACACGTGCTTACCGAGCAACGAGTTCTTCGTCTTCACCAACTTCAAGTTCCCCGGCACCGCCGCCCCCGGCGCCGCCCCCGCGGAACCAGTCGCCGACAACCCCAACCCAGCAGCAAGCACCCCCGCAGCCACCGCCGCGACCGCCTTACGCTTCGTCATCTTCTGCCCTCCCATGAACTGACGTGGTGACACGACTACGATCCGTCGCGACCCTAGTTCGCCACCCACCATCTTGGGAAGCAAAACCCCACCCCTCCCCCCAAACAAGGGAAAACCTGGAGCCTCCACGGGCGACCGCCAAGGCAGGAACTCAGTCGTCTGCCTCGGACAACGCGAGCAGGAGTTCCTCAAGAACGCTGGATGTAGTTCTCCAGCGCCCGAATGCGTTCTGAGACCGACGGCTGCCCGGCGAGCCAGTCGGGCTGCGTCATCGCCATACGCCTGGAGGCCTCTTGATGCTGTCCCTGCCAGCCGTAGAGAACTTCCAGTAGCTTCCGGCCATGCCCCATGTCGACCACCGCACGGTCGGCCATCCGCTGGTTCCAGTGCGCCAGACCTCCGAAGAGGAACGGCAGCAGCACGGGCGACAGGTAGAGCAGCGGAACCGCCAAGCTGTCGTAGAACACCAACGCGAACAGCAGGATGCCGATGTAGGCCATCAGCAGGAACCCGACGATAGTGCAGCCGATGGCCGGGATCGTCCGGCTCAATTTCAGCAGCTGGCGAACTCCCAGGGCCACGAGTCTTGCCGGGACCGAGTACCAGAGCGCCAGTCTGCTGAGCCACGTACGGCCGTGAAGATGAGTCGCCAGATCGAACGCCAAGACCGCCTCCAGGTGACTGGGCGGCAGAGTGAAGATGGCCCAGCCCGTCACTGTGACCGTATTTCCTGCTCCCACGCCAGCGGTCGCGCCATCTGCGTTTTGGATCCACAAACTGTAGGTGTTCATGTCGAGCCCGGACCGCGTGGCCACCGTGTGCCAGCTCGGCATCAGGCGTTGTCCTTCAACCATGGTGGGCTGACGCAGCCCGAAGAGGAACCGCGAAAGCAGGAAGTCCATTCCTCGCCAGAACACGATGGCTCCCGACACCAGCCAGATCGCGATCAGGATCCAGGTCGCATCATCGGCTCCGAAGAGCTGGCAGAACCAGTAGATGATGAAGAAGCTGGCCAGTGCCCAGACTGCACCGTTGACGATCTCGGACAGCAGGAGACCTCCACCGCCGGGGCGCTGAACACCCATCGGCTCCGGTTGTCGCGGACCGCGGATCGGCAGCTGGGGAGTACCGTCCCCCTGACCGTCGGTCGGCCTGCGCGGGTCGCCGCCCGTCGGCCCGTCCGGTCGATCGGAACCGCCCTCAACACCACTCATTCAACGCCTCTGCCATCAGTAGAGCGATACATGGACATGGTCGAAGTGTCCACCGGTCGCATTGCTCGGATCGTAGATTCCGCCACCGTTGTACGGCTTCCACTGCCCGGTACGGGCACTCCAGATCTTTCCGTACCAGATGAGGTATCTGACCCCCGTCGTACCGGCCGTTTGAATCGTCCAGTTCGCGATGCGGTCGCCCTTCGCACGAACCGCCGGCGAGCGCCTTCCATCGCCCCCGACGAAAACGTCGCAGGCCTTGCCCTTGGGGTGGTCACTCGTTGGATTCCACACATGGGCGTCCCAGCAACTCATCGCTGGGCTGGCCAGGTTGGTGCGTGCCAACGCGATCCATGCCGCCGTCCGTGGCGTCACCATCCCGCCGGTGCCGGTGGGATCTGAGATCGTCGCCTGCTGGGGAGGCCAGACGCCGTTGACCGGCCGTCCCGAGATCAGCCCTCCGCCCTCGTCACAGTTGTCGAGAGCTGACACGGTTTCGTCCCCGCTGGGGACTCCCGGGGTCGTGACCTTACGCCCGCCGTAGGGATCACCGGGGCGGTCGAGGTCGATGCCGGCCACCGCTGCGATCCGTCGAGCGGCGTGTTCGTGCCGCGCATAGGCGTTCGGGAACGCAGAGACCTGGACCGCCTGCGCCGCTTCGGTGTAAGACATCGATGGCCAACCGTCAATGTCCACAAGACCGGGCGGGCTCGGAGCCTTCGGTCGGCCGAAGAAGGCCTCGGCCGCGTACGTCGGGTCCAGAATCTGCTCGACTGTTCCCCAGCCCGCAGACGGACGCTGCTGAAAGAGCCCGACGGAATCACGGTCGCCGTAGGAGATGTTCTCCAGCTGCGACTCCTGAAGCGCAGTCATCAACGCGACCAGCGTGGCTCGTCCTGGCAGATTACGAGCCACCGCGACGTTGTCGATGATCTTGGCGAAGCCTGCCTGCCGTTGCTGCATCGTCGCGTCAACCGGTGGGTCATCGGCTCTGCCGGTGTCGCCCAGCGGGCAGCCGGCGACGAAGCGGTCGCCGGCCGCACCGAACGGCAGAATTGTGACCACCCCCAGTAGCCCCACCAAGGCGACCGCGCCGGCGGCCTTCAGCGCCACCGATCGGGCACCCGCGAGTCCGCTCGATCCTCCGACCATGAACATGGAATCACCACTCCCCGTTGCTCATGGTCCGGCTCCGCCGTTCAGATCGCTGACAACCCACACAGCCCCCTCTGGAATCATGGTGACCACGAGTGGGAGTTGGATTCGGTTCGGTCGCTTACCGGTGATATCGATCGTGATTGTCACCAGTCGGCTGATCCGTGTGGGTGTGTCCACGGGAGCCGAGTCAGGTCTCGGAGCAGTCACCGTGACGTCGGCGACTGTGGACTTGCCTCCATCTGTCTTCAGCGCTTCGTAGGTACTGTCTCCTGCTTCGGTCAGACTCTCGCCGACCTCATTAGTGATGTACGGCCCGGTCTTCGTCACCAGATCGGCGTACGACTCAGCGGAGGGATCCCTGGTGTAGAACGTCCGAGCCCACACAGCAATCACATCTGTCGCTGCCGAGGTCGCGACAGCGGATGGGCGTTCAGTCAGAATCGGCGGGGTCGAGACCGATGTGGACGGAGTCAACACAGCTGACGGTGTGTTCTGGCTCGGATCACCGGTCGGCGCAGGTCGCTCAGGCTGAGGTGAAGGAGCCAGCAAGCCGACGTCCTGCTCCGGTGAGTCGTCTCGTCCTAACAGCCGTGGCAGTCCGCCGCCGAAGCCCAGAACGATAATCGCGAGGATGACAACGACCACGATCACTGTGACCGGACTGGTCGGTTCTGTCCGACGTTGGTCCCGCAGCCACGCCATCCGCTGGGCATGATCGTCGCGCCGCCACGAACGCTTAGCCTTCCGGCGTTCATTGCGTCCGAGGTCGTCAAGCTCGTCCGGGTACGAATAGTCCGTACTCATGACGTCGCGCCATCCGGACGGTTCGTCAGGACGTAGATCATCCGTTTGGGCGGAATCGTCCTTGGCGCCGTCCGCGTCAGCGCCGGCTCGCCTTCGGTTGCGATCCCGTTTCGTCATCGTCGGCTCACCTGCGCGTCGGCACCATGACGGTCACACCGTCCTTGGTCACACTCGAGTACTCACGGAAGCGTCGCTGGCCACCGCTCGTCGGTCTGCGACGTTCACGGAGGGTTTTCGGCGGCCCGTCCCGCAGGCTCGCGGAGTGGGCGTGCAGCCGAGGCTCAAATCGGCTGCTCGACGCAGGGGCTGCCTTTGTTTCGCGCGCGTGCCGAGCACGCCGGCTCTCGGCGGATGAGCTGGTCCCGCCTCCGGCGGCCGATGCGGTAGTACTGCCGCCGCCACTGGGCGCCATCCCTACCGTGATTGCGCGACGTCGTCCCGAACTGGAGTCCGACTTCATCGGCGTCGCCGAGATCGAGCCGGCTTGGACGACGCGGGGCTGATCTTTCAGCCGTCCCATCAAGCCTTCTTTCCGGCGTCGTGCACCGCTGCCGCTCGTCGTGCTGCCGCCCTCGATCGCTCGACGATCCTGCGCCGCAGCAAGTTCGTGCGGCTGCCGTTGTCCCGAAACCATCGGTGCGCCACCCGATGCACCAACCGCGGGTGCTTGCCGGAAGACGCGCACCGAGGTGGCACGCTCGACGGAGGTGTCGCCGGCCCCGCTGCCCTTGCCTGCTGACTTCTCAGCAACTGCTGGGCTAGCCGCCCGGCTCCCGACAGCACCCATGAGGCGCCGAACAGCCGTCATCGCTCCGCGGCGCGCCAGTCCACCCATCAGGAGGCTCCCGGAACCTGGGCGCATCATCGTGCTCATGCTTTCGAAGAGTCGCCGGAGCCGGAAGCCGGCGATCAATACAGCAATCGCCAATCCACTCACGGGCAACCAGCCGAGCGTGTCCGTCAGGCCGAACACAGCGGTCACCAACGCAAGCGTCGTCGAGAACACCAGCAACGCGAGAATTGACTGCAACACCAGTCCAAGTAGTGCTTCGAACCAATTCATCGCCCATTGCCGTGGTCTGCCCGGTATCGCCCACAAACAGGCGAAGAGAACACCGACGACAAGCAGGAGCATGCAACCGACGAACGCCATCAGGGCGGTGAAGGCAAGGGACACCGTCAGAAAGGCGAACAAGGAGGCCGCAATTGCTCCTAAGGTCAAGACACCGACACGACCGAAGGGGTTTTTCCCCTTGGCCCACTCGACTGTCGGGGCGCTGCCGCCGCCCTCCGCCTTGCTGATCTCGTTGTCGATGTACTGGTTTCGAGCGTCGCCATCAGTGCCTTTGTCGAGGATCGCCTTGCCGTAGCGCTCGCATGCCGCCAGCGACCCGAACTCCGCCACACACCAGGGAGTCGCAGCGAACGCGCGCCAGGTCGCATCACCGGATTTCCGCAGCAAGGTGTCCTGCTTGGTTCCTGCAAAGCTCGGTTGAGGCCAGTCGATGGGCGTTTTGATCGTCCCCCCGAGTACCTCGGTCGACGTACCGACAACGGCGTCAGCGCCGATCTGCCGCGCACCGTCGACACCGTTGAGCCACGTGTTCGGGGCCACCGCGAAGCTGGTTGCGATCAGGCCGGCCACGAAAACCCAGATCAACTGACCCATCGCGCTTCCGCTGGCGCGACGCTGTGCGTAGGCGGCAATTGCGCCGAAGGCGAGTGCAGACGGCAGGAGCCAACCGACGAGCTCAGTGTTGACATTGCCGATCGCCGACGAGGCAGTTTCCGTCAGCGACTTGATGTCCGTGAAGGAGAACAGCCACCAACCGACAGAGATCGCGCCTCGGGTGATCGCGATGATGTACATCATCACCATGTGGGCGTAGCCGTTGAAGACACCTTGGAACGGGTCCCGAAGGCTGGTCTCGAAGTCCAGGCCGTAGACCATTGGGCTGTACTGCTCGAACAGCGTCCGAGTGTCGCCGTGGGTCAGGTCCGGGGTCGGCAGCAGGTCTCCGAACCCGGTCGGGTTGGTGGGGCCTGTGTCGGGGTCGGCTGCGAGGGCGACTTGGGCTGTGACGATGAAGGAGATGGCGAGGACTGTGAGCGCCGTTCTCAGGCGGCGCAGCCACCTCATCCGACGTGCTCCTTTTTGGAGGGGGTCTCGTCGGGGGTGTACATGGCCTTGTTGTAGCCGGGGTCGTCGGCTTCTTGGTCGTAGACCTCGTCGGGGCCTATGGGGGCTTCGTGGTGGGTGGGGTGGGGGGTGTGGCCGTTGCCGTTCGGGGAGAGGGGGGCGGGGGCGGTGCCGGATTGCTGGGCTACCGGGGGGTGGGGCGTGGGGTGGGTGCCGTTGGGGGCGGCGGAAGTTGTTGCGGGTGGGGGTGCGAGGGGACTTCCTTGGGCGGGGGTGTCCTGGAGGTGGGCCGGCTGGGTCGGTGTGCCGTGGGCGGCGGGGCCGGGAGCCGGTGTGTCCTGGACGGGGTTGTCGTGGGCGGAGGTGCCGTAGGCGGCTACGCCGTGAGCTGGGGTGGCCTGGGCGGGGGCGTTCTGGCCCGGGAGGCCGTTCTGGGTGGGGTTGTCGTGGGCGGAGGTGCCGTAGGCGGCTACGCCGTGGGACGGGGTGTGCTGGGCGGGAGCCGAGGGACCCTGGGTGGGGACGCTGGGAGGCGGGGTGTCGTGGATAGGCATGCCGGGAGCGGGGGTGCCGTCGACGGGTAGGCCTTGGGACGGGGTGCCGTGGAGGGGCACGCCGGGGGCGGGGGTGCCGTCGGCGGCCGGGCCATAGGCCGGGGTGCTGTGGGCGGGGACGGCGGGAGGTGGGGTGCCCTGGAGAGGGTCGCCCCGAAGAGGTGTGTCCTGGAGAGGCGCGTCCTGGAGAGGCGCGTCTTGGAGAGGGGCGTCTTGGAGAGGGGCGTCCTGGAGGGGCTCGGGGTCCAGGGTGGTGTGGGCTTCGGCTTGGGCTGTGGCTGTGGCGGCTGGTTCGGGGAGGAGGGCGTCGTCTTCCTCGTCCTCGGCGAAGGGGTCGATGTCTTCGGGGAGGGTGGGGATGGGCTGGGTGGGTTCTAGGGCGTGCTCGGACTCCGGGGTGGTGCGGAGGAGGTCGGCTACGCGTTGGCTGGGGATGTCGATCTGGACGGTGGCGACTTCGTCCCAGCGGTCTCGCATGATGCAGTGGCCGTGGCGGATGGACTTGCCGTTGGCGGCGGTGTTGATGCCTCGGACGAGGGTTTGGTACGGCGCCGTCTGGGGGCGGCCCAGCAGTTCCAGCAGGGAGTCGACCTGTTCGCGGGAGCGTAGTGAGAAGGCGAAGAGGGTGGTGATCTGCTCGACCAGGCCGGGGAGCTTGAGGATCGACGCGGGGTCCTGGGTGTCCAGGACGAGCGAGGCTCCGAGGGCTCGGCCGACGCGGGCGATGTAGTCGAGGAAGCTGGCGCCGTCGGGGGTCTTCGTCAGGAGGTGGACCTCGGGGACGATGACGACCTTGGAGCGGCCGCGGAACTCGCGGCGGCCCGTCGTACGGACCATCCAGGCCAGGCAGCCGCGCAGGCAGGCCATGCCGACGCGTTCGATCGGGGACCAGGACTCGGGGGCCGACTCGGGAGAGGGCAGGGTGAGGCCTGGCATCTGGACGACCCAGAGGCCCGGGTTCGTCGTCAGGGACGACAGGCCGGACGGTGGGCCGGCGACGACCGAGCCGAGGCCGGTTTCGACCAGGTCGCGCAGGGCGAAGCCGACCGTACGGGTGGTCTCGGACTCGGACGCGCAGAGGCGCTGGATGACGCCCCAGGACGACGGGTCCGGGGACTGGATCTCGGCGCGGGTGGCCGCCATCACCGGTGCTTCGGCGGCGCCGCGCAGGTGCGGCGGGAGCAGGAGCATCAGCTGGGAGGGTGCCTGCAGGAGCGCGTCGTCGACCGGGAGGACGCGGAGCAGGTCCGCGGCACCGGAGAACTGCGCGGTGATCTCGATGACAGCAGTCGGTACGCCGTACTCGGCGGCGACCGCCGAGACGCCCGCGGCGTCGCCCTTCAGGTCGAGCAGCGGGACCCACGCGCCGGCGAAGGCCGAGTCGAGGCCACCGAGCATGGCGGCCGTCGTCTTGCCTCGGCCGGAGCGGCCGAGGAACAGCGTGGTCGTCGCGTCGCCGAGGGCCGAACCGGCGGCCGCGTCGAAGCGGACCAGGCCCGGTGTCGAACCGGTCAGGTAACCGATCGAGGGACCGGTGGCGTCACCGATCGACGCGCCGCCCCAGAACCACGAACCGAAGAACGCGGTCGACTCCCGGACGTGGCCGAGGTCGGGCACCCGGAGCTGGTCGCCGGGCAGCGACTCCAGCCACAGGTCGCGCTGCTCGTCGGCGCCGGCGGCGACGGTGATGCCGCGGTCGGCGTAGTGCGCGATGACGGCGTCGACGTACGCCTCGAGGTCCTCGCGGGTGTCCGCGCTGACCAGCAGACGCGGGTGGTCCTCGACCAGGGTCAGGCCGGAACGGTTGATGTCGCGCTTGACCTCGCGCATGATCCGCTCGGTCTCGACGATCTCGTCGGCGGTCTCCTCGGCGGTGCCCTTGGCGGCCGAGCGCCGCTGCTCCTTGGCCGACTTCCGGGTCTCGTCGACCAGGTGCCGCGCGGTCTTCTTGGTCAGCACGCGAAAACGCACCGACGCCTCGACGGTGACGTCGATCTCGTCGCCGTCGTCGTCGATCGCCTTGATCTCCGACAGCGTCCGCAGCCACTCCCCCGCGCCCGGGGTCTCGAGCTCCTCGGGGAAGTCGGTCATCGCGAGCACGGTCGTGTACGCCGCGATCTGGCCGCGGGTGTCGTAGATGCGCAGGTGGTCGGTGTAGGGGACGACTCGTCCGGCCGTGAGGCGGGCCAGCGAGGCGCCGGTGATCAGACCACGGCGGGGGGCCGCGACGGCGCCCCGGTGCATCTCGCGGCTGACCAGCCAGGAGATCACCTCGGCCGGCGCGGTGTGCGCCCGCCAGACCGTCGAGCCGAGCTGGCGGGCCAGCTTGCGGACCCGCTCGTCGAGGTGCGCGAGCTCGCGCGCGCTCACGCGCCAGGACGTCGTACCGAGTGCGTCGCTGATCGAGCCGCGGACCTGCGCGGTCGCGCGCGGGTCGCGGTCGCTGAGGTGGACGCCGAGCGCGACGTACCGCTCCGGCATCCGCATCTCGTCGATCCGGTCGGCACGGGTCTGGGCCCAGGCCTCGTGGTCGCCGAGCCGGTAGTGGCCGGCCACGCTGTCGAGGTAGTCCTGGCCGGTCGAACGGCCCCAGACCACCTTGAGGTGGCTGAGCCGGTCGCCGAGGATCGTCGCGGCCGCGCTCACCGCGGCGTCGAGGGCGGCGTCCTGCTCGCCCTCGGTGGCCAGGTCGGTGTTCGCCACCGAGATCAGGAACCACGCCTCCGCGCTGCGCTCGGTGACGAGCAGCCCGTCGGCGATCGCGACCAGGCGTGGCGGCGGGAGACCGCGTTCACGACCGACGCCGACCAGGTTCAGGAGCTTGTCCGCGATCTTCATCAGTGCCCCTCGTTGTCCAGTCGGCTGTGCCCCGACGACGTCCTGCGACTGACCTTCTGCACGTGGTCCGCGCCGAGGAGGCGGGCCCGCTGGTTCACCGTGATGTCCGCACCGGCGCGGACCTGGGGGTCGAGCTCCTCGACGACCTCGCGCTCCCACTCCGGGGTCACTCTGGCCTTGGCCAGGCTGGCCACCTTCTGGGTCGCGACGCGCTCACGCCACGGCAGGTACTCCGTCTTGTCCGCGGCCCGGGCACCGAGCCCGATGATCGGGCGGTGCGCGCGCAGCGCGTAGCGGACGGCCAGCGCCCACTCGGTCACCCGGCGGCGGCGTTCGTGGTGCTTGCCCGCGCGCCAGCCGAACGCGGTGATGACGAACGGCGGTACGACGTACAGGCTGACCGTCGGTTTCTTCGGTACGCCGATGAACGGCACGAGCAGCGCGATCCAAAGCAGGATGATCACCGCACCGAAGATGATCATCCGGCGACGGGCGCCTTCACCGAGGTCGATACCGAGCAGGTCGTACTGCCGGGTCTCGATCTCGAAGTGGTGGGTCAGGGTCCGGCCGACACGCATTCAGTTACCCCCGGAGAGCAATCCCCAGAAGCCCTTGAGCACGTTGATGGTCTGGTTGTTGGCGTAGATCAGCCCGCCGACCAGCACCCCGGCCGCGATGTGGCCGAACAGCTCGCCCCACTCGCGCTTGAAGTAGTGGCCGATGGCCCGCAGCACCAGGATCGCGATGAAGATGTTCCCCGCGATGACCAGGACCCAGTCCTTGAAGTCCGCGCCGGTGGGCACGTTGGGGTCGGCCAGCGGCGCGGCGAGCTCCACCACGCTGGCTACCAGTTGAGTCGTCATCATTGCGGTGTCTCCCTTGGTGCATAGGTCGTACGACGGCGGTCAGCTGTGGTCATCCGACGGCAGCCACTTGCCATCGTTGGGCTCCGTCCGCGGCGACGGTCCGCCGCAGGGTGAGCGTGTAGGTCTGGTCGAGGGTGGTGTCCCCCGTGCCCTTCCAGGTGACGGCACCGGTGGCCCGGCGTTCGTCATCGTTTCCGGTGAAGACCTGCCAGTCCTTCAGTTCACCGAGCTTCACCGCACCGTTCAGGCTGCGGATCGCGGCCCCCGGAGCGGCGACCGCCTCGACCTTGGCGTCGGACTCGGCGTACGCGCTGAAGAACGCCTGGGCGTCCCTCAGCGTGGCCGCGGCCAGGTCGTCGTCCGGTACGCCGGCATCCGGCATGTTGTCCGGCAGCGCCACCCGCTCGTCGGCCACGAACGTCGGGGGGCCGCTGGCGACGACCCTGGACGACGCTCGAGCCACCGGTACGGCGACGCGCTGCCAGCTGTAGGCCTGGCCGGCCCAGCCGCGGGCCTGCTTGATGAACGGGCGCACCTGCACCCGGACGTCGACGACTGCCGTGACGCCCCCGGAGTCGACCTTGACCTCACCCGGGTAGGCCGCGTTGGCGGTCTGCTTGCCTCGCCCGTTCCAGCCGGCGCGGGCGTCGAGCCCGGCGGCCAGGTCCAGGCTGATCTGCGCCGGACGGGCCTCCGGGTTGCCTTCGTCCCAGTTGAGGTAGGACACGGCGTACCGGGTCGCGACGGAGCGGGCCTCGTCGGCGGGGAAGCCGGACTGGTTGGCCACGGTGCCGCCGTTGGTCCCGGTGGTGGGCCGGACCCAGGAACGGACGCCGCTGATCGCCGCGAGCAGCAGCACGGCGACGACCAGGCCGCGGAAGAACCGCCGTGCCCAGGTCGAGAACGAGGACTCCGGCTCGGTCGCCCAGGGCGTCTGGCCCGGCTCCACCGGTCCACGCGGCGGCTGGGGTGCCGCGTGGGCTCCGTGCGCAGAGCGCTGGCGAAGACGTTCCGGGGGTCGCTGGCCGGGAGCGGCGGCGTGCTGCGGCGGCTGGTTCGCCGTACGAGGAGTCTCCGGGCCCTGGGGCCGGCGCGGAGGCGCCATCACCCCACCGGTGGCCGGAGGCGGCGCGCTGTACTGCGCGGCGACGCCCTGTGCCTGGCGAGGGGTGGGTGACACCGGGCCGTCGGGGTGCTGCCACCACTCCGGTGCGGTGTTCTGCGGACGGCCCTTGGGCTTCTTCGTCCGTCGCTGGTCCGACCAGTGCTCACCTTTGGGTGGCAGATTCAGGACCGTTCGCCACCAACTCATCTCTCCCCGCCCCTCAGACAGCAGTTACGCGGACAGTAGCCGGGAGGATACGGCAAGCAACTGTCCTCCGGGAGTCCTGGGACCAGGATCCGGATGCTCCATCGCTCCCCGCAGCCATACTGTTACCCCACTCGGGGGCAGATGCACCCTTCCGCTCGAAGCGTGACACCTTCGGTACCGTCGCCATAGCTCCTCTCTCATGCCCGACCGGCTCGATCAGGCAGCGCAAACCATGCCACACGCCGTGGACAGGTTCGAAAGTCCGTGCGAAGGACAGGGTAGAGAATCGATTCAACTGATCACGCAGTGTAGTCGATGCCCGTACCAGCCTGTGGAAAACTCTGTCGTGGCGCAGGGTCAAAGTAATAGGTTCTTGGTGACTTCGCCGACCATCGGGCCGGCGCCCGGAAGTACTGGCGGAAGGACTGGCATGGAGACTCGACGGCTGGGCAGGCTGGAGCACCACAGTTCGGTCCTGATCTACGGCGCCGCGGCGCTCGGTGGGGTCGATCAGGACACCGCCGACGCGTCGATCCAGGAGGCGCTCGAGGCCGGTGTCAACCACTTCGACGTGGCCGCCGACTACGGCGACGCGGAGCTGCGGCTGGGGCCGCGGATGGGTGAGATCCGGGACCGGATCTTTCTCGCGACCAAGACCGGCCGGCGGACCTATGACGAAGCGTGGTCGGAGATCAATCGTTCGCTCGAACGGCTCCAAACCGATCGGATCGACCTGATCCAGATGCACGCCGTCTGCGACCTGGAGAACCTCGACCTGGTGACCGGGAAGGGTGGGTCGCTCGAGGCCGCCGTACGGGCCAAGGAAGAGGGCATGGTCGGCGCGATCGGCATCACCGGGCACACCGCCCAGGCGCCGGCGGTGCACCGGGAGGGGCTGCGGCGGTTCGACTTCGACTCGGTGCTGACGCCGCTGAACTACCGGCTCTCGACCGACCCGCAGTACGCCGACGACTACGCGGCGCTGGTCGAGGCCGTACAGGCCTCCGACGCAGGCCTGATGACGATCAAGATGATCGCCCGGCGGAACTGGGCCGACGGCGAGGAGAAGACGTACGACACCTGGTACCGGCCGTTCGACGAGCAGCGCTACATCACGGCCGCGACGGCCTGGCTGCTCAACGGGCACCCGGAGATCACCGGGCTGGCGACGGCCGGCGAGACCCGGTTGCTGCGGCAGATGGTGGTCGCCGAGCAGGAGCGGTCCGAACTGACGCCGGAGGCCGCGGCGGCGATCCTGGACGAGGTCCACGACTACGCGTCTCCGTTCGTCGACATTCCGATCTGACCGCTCCACCGAACACGGCGCGGGCCGGGCTGGGAAGGGCAGATCCCTTCGGTGGGGCAGTCTGCCCCGGGAGAGTGCTTTCCAGTCCGGTGTCTCGCGGGACGTGAATCAGTTGTTCGGTTGAGGCAACCGATCGGATGGGCCGAGTCGTCGTACCCGGCGGCCGGTGCGGAGTGTGGCCGGCACGGTGCGATGTGTGAGGGTGGGAGCGCGCTCACCGGGGTACCGGTGCCGGTCGGGCGGGCCGTGGGAACACTGGCGGGGCCGCCGGTGTTGAACAGCGCGTATTCCCTATTCTTTCGGAGGTCGTAGTGGCAACGGTCGAGCTGTCCCAGCAGAACTTCGACGAGGTCGTCGGTTCCGACGGGCTCGTCCTGGTGGACTTCTGGGCTGAGTGGTGCGGTCCGTGCAAGATGTTCGGGCCGGTGTTCGAGAAGTCCTCGGAGGAGCACTCGGACATCACCTTCGGCAAGGTGGACACCGAGGCGCAGGTCGAGCTCGCGCAGGCGTTCGAGATCCGGTCGATCCCGACGCTGATGGCGGTCCGGGACGGTGTCGTCCTGTACTCGCAGCCGGGGGCGCTTCCGGCGCCGGCGCTGGAGGATCTGATCAGCCAACTGCGTGCGGTGGACATGGAAGAGGTCCGGGCGCAGATCGCGGCGCACGAGGCCGAGCACGGGAGTGAGCCGCACACGCACTGAGGTTTTCAGGACAACAGGCCCTGGTTCCGTCTGAGTTGGACGGGACCGGGGCCTTTGTCGTTGGTGGTGTGGGGTTACGACCTGGAAGGTTTGGGGTGGGGCGGGTGGTCGGGTTCGTGCTGGGGTGAGGGGTTCCGACTTGGAGGTCGGGGGCGCAGTTGCCGGGGTGGGCGGCGTACGGGCTGGTGGCAGCACGACGAGAGCGTGGTTCCCAGGTGCTGGTGGGAACCACGCTCTCGGGACCGGTCTCGGGGTTGCCGGTCGGTGGTGCTGCCGCCTCAGGGGAGGCGGGTGGTGCGCTCCGTCCCGGAAGGGACGGGTTGCCGCTCAGGGTCGAGCGGGTGGTGCCGGGTCGGCTCAGGCGCAGCCGGGGCCCGTTGTTCTGGTCCGCCCCGCATGGCGGACTTGGTGCTGCCCACTCCAGGCGCGAGTGGGGTGGTGCTGCCCGCTCGCTGCTGAACGGGTCGTGCCTCCCGCGCAGGGACGGGGAGTGGTGCGCCCCGCCGAGGGTCCGGCGGGAGTGGTGCGCCCGCTGAGGGTCCAGCGGGGGGTGGTGCGTCCCGCCGAGGGTCCAGCGGGGGTGGTGCGTCCCGCCGAGGGTCCGGCGGGGGCTTGCGTCCCGTTGAGGTGCCGGGAGTCGTGCGCCCCGTTCTGAGGTGGAGCGGGGATCGTGCGCCCCGTTGTTGAGGTGGAACGGGGGTCGTGCGCCGCTCGAGGAGCGAGCGGGTGGGGCGCCCGCGCTGGAGGCGGGTGGGGCCGGGGCAGAGATCTCTGGCCGGCCGGGTGGGTCGTGGCGGTGAGGTGTCGCCACGGCCCGGGTCGGTGGCGGGTCGCTGGATGCGATCCGCCACAAAGGTCAGCGGAGTGGGTCGAACGGCGCCAGCTCGGCGGGACGGCGGCCGGTGGTGATGGTCTCGGCCAGGAGCTGGCCGGTGATCGGGCCGAGCGTGATGCCCCACATGCCGTGCCCGCCGGCGGCAAAGACCCGCGGGGACGACGTGGCACCGATCAGCGGGAGGCCGTCCGGCGTACAGGGGCGCGGTCCGACCCACTCGAAGGTGCGGGCGTCCAGGTCGGCGTCGCGCAGCAGCGGACGGGCGGCCTCGACGATCGCGTCGATCCGGCGCGGGTCGAGCTTCGCGTCGGGCTTGCGGAACTCCATCATCCCGGCCACCCGGAGGCGGTCGCCCAGCGGCGTGCAGGCGATCCGCTGCGCCGGGAAGTACACCGGTCCGGCCGGTACGTGCGCCATCGGGACACTGAACGAGTACCCACGACCAGCCTGTACGACGGTCCGGACGCCGAACCGCCGCGCCAGGTCGCCGAGCCACGCACCCGTCGCCATCACGACCGCGTCGTACTGCTCGCTCGCGCCGTCGGCGGTGACCACGCGGGTGTCGCGGATCCCGTCGACGATGTCGGCCACGTTCTCGCCGCTGAGGATCCGGCCGCCGCGGGCGACGACCGAGTCGGCGAGCAGCTGGACGTAGTCGCCGGGGTTGATGAAGCGCTGGCCGTGCAACCGGATCGCCGCGCCGATCTCGTCCGACAGAGACGGCTCGATCTCCCGGGCGTCGTCGCCGGTGATGGCCTCGAACTCGATGCCCTGGCCGGCGGCGTGGATGTGCTCGATCTCGTCGAGCAGCACCGCGCGCTCCTCAGTGGTCCGGTACGCCGCGAGGAACGACTTGGCCTCGTACGTCTCGGCCTCGACCCCGGCCTTGGCCAGCAGGTCGAAGGCGCTCAGGGCCTGCCGGTTGATCGGGACCAGCGACTCCATCGCCGTCTTCCAGCGCCCGGCGGTGCTGTTGCGAGCGAACCGGGTCAGGAAGGACAGCAGCCGCGGGCTCGCGGTCGGCGGTACGTAGACCGGCGAGGACGGGCTCAGGACAGCGCGTACGCCGTACTTGAGCACCGCGGGCTCCGGAAGCGGGGTCGCGAGGCCCGGCGTGAGCCAGCCCGCGTTGCCCCAGGACGCTCCCGCGGCGACACCCTCACGGTCGTACACGGTGACCTCGATGTCGCGCTCCTGGAGGAACCAGGCAGTGGCGAGGCCGACCATGCCGGCGCCGACGATGGCGACCCGGTCGGGGACGATGTGTGTGGTTGAACCAGCAGCGACCATGTTTCGATGGTGCGCCGGTCCCGGAGCGCTGTCATGGTGCGATCGCACCACTGCTGGAGCAAATGACAGTGCGCAGAGCACAATAACCTTATGATCACCGCGCCTGACCTGGTCGTTGCCGTCGGCCCAGCCCTGTTCGAGACCGTCGTCGCGGGTCAGGGAGACACCGAAGTGCGGGACGTCTTCCTCGCCGATCCGCAGGAACCGGCGACCGGTGGGCCCGGCGATCTGGTCCTCGGGCTCGGCCTGCGCAACGCCGAGGAGGCGGTCGAGCTCCTGGAGCGCTGTGCCGCCGGCAACGCGTCAGGCGTCGTACTGCGGACCGGTCTGGCGCAGGAGCCGGCTGTAGTCGCTACGGCGGAGCGCTGGCTGCTCACACTCATCGCGCTCCAGCCGACCGTGACCTGGGCGCACGTGGTCTGGCTGCTCCGCGGCGTCATCGACCGGGCGGCCGCACCTGACTCCCCCGCCGCTGGTGACGCTGGGGTCCACCAGGAGCTGTTCGCCCTGGCTGACGCGGCCGCGGCGATCGTGGACGCGCCGGTAACCATCGAGGACAACCAGTCGCGGGTGCTGGCCTACTCCTCCCAGCAGGACCTGTCCGACACCGACCCGACCCGGGTGTCGACCATCGTCGGCCGCCGCGTGCCCGCTGAGGTGATCGCCCACTTCCGCGCCCGGGGCATCTTCCGGCGGCTGGCCCGGTCGAGCGAGCCGTTCCTGGTGCCCGACGGGCCGAACGGCATCCGCCCGCGGCTCGTCGTACCGGTCCGGGCTGGTGGTGAGTGGCTGGGCTCGATCTGGGCGGTAGTGGACGGCCCGGTGAGTCAAGAGGTCACCGAAGAGCTCAGCAACGCGGCCTCGGTGCTGGCACTGCACCTGCTGCGACTCCGGGCGCAGGCGGACGTTGCCAGGCGCTCGGCGATCGACCGCCTGCGCACTGTGCTCAGGCAGTTCTCTCCTGAGGCGCCGGTAGAGGTCAGACTCCCCTCACCGCCCTGGCGGGTGGTCGCACTGAACTCACCCGACGGGTACGACGTACCGCAGCAGCTGGACCTGTGGGAGTCGCTAGGTCGCCGCCAAGGCTGGAGTGAGCCGCTGCTGGCCGACCTGGACGGCACTGTGTTCGCTGTGGTGTCCGACGGTGAGGCTGTGCCCGGCTCCTGGCGCTGGCTGCGCAAGCTGGTGGGCGACCAGGCCAAGGACAACCCCGGTACGGCGGCCGCCGCCGGTGGGCGCGCCCGCTACCCCGCTGACCTCCCCAGCTCCCGTGCCGAGGCGGTGGAGCTGCTGAACCTCGTACGGCGTGGTGTTGCGCGCGGACCGGCGCTGCGGGTCGAGCAGGCCTGGCACGTACTGACTGTTCACCGGGCGGTCACCTCGCTCGACACCACCAAGATGGACGGGCCGCTGGCCACGCTGCTGCGGCACGACATCGAGAACGACACCGCGTTCGTCGACACGCTGGAGGCGTGGCTGAACCATCCGGGCCAGCCACAGCAGGCCGCGAAGGACCTGCACCTGCACACCAACACGCTGCGGCACCGGATGAAGCGGATCGGCGAGATCGCGCGGCTCGACCTGGCGGACCCGCGGGAACGGCTCGCGCTGCAGCTGCAGATCGCGTCGGTCCGCACCGAGCACTGAGACGTTCGCCACAGCCCGACGTAACAAGGCTTCACATTCCGGCAATCGATGGGCAACATCCGGGTGGAAAAGTACTGATCACGAAGACGTCTCAGCCCCCTTCAGGAAATGCCGTACCAGGGAGCTGAGCCGAGTGGGTCGAACTCTTCACCAGGGAGCTCGAACCATTTGGGCCCGGCGATTGTCTGAGCGATCGCCGGGCCCCTTCATGTCAGGCGGTTGACGATTGCGCCGTAGACACCTGGTAGCGCGGCCGCGGCAGGGACGATGCGGGGAGCGAGCAACGATCTGTTGCGGGCCCAGAGCAACGATGCGGTGAGCGCGCGGCACTCCCAGGAAACACGGCGCCAGGCGGCCTCGTAGTCCTCGGGGCGGTCGTCACGAATGCAGTCGACGAGTTCGGCGGAGGTCCTCAACGCCACCGCGATCCCCTCGCCGGTGAGCGCGTCGACGTAACCGGCGGCGTCGCCGACCAGCAGGACACGTCCCGCGACGCGGCGTCGGACTCGCTGACGCAGTGGCCCAGCACCCAGTACGCCGGATGCCGGCGGCGCGTCGCCGAGGCGGGCGCGCAGGCGGGGGAAGGCGCGGAGGTGGTCGTCGAAGGAACCACGCGCCGAGGTGAGGACGGCGACGCCGACGAGGTCGTCGGCGACGGGTGTCACGTAGGCCTCACCGAGGGTCGACCAGTAGACCTCGACCAGGTCGGACCAGGGACGGACGAAGAAGTGCTGCCGTAAGCCCCGCCGCGCCGAACTCGCGCCCGCCCCCGCGGGGCGGGAAGAGGAGCGGGAGCCGCCGAAGCTGAGGGCAGCGCGGGAGGAGCGGGCGGGGGCGGCGGCCAGGCCCAGCTGGCGGCGGATCGGTGAATGGAGACCGTCGGCGGCGGCCAGGTAGCGGGCGGTGTGGCCGGCGGCGGTGACCGAGGAAGAGGTTTGCGAGATCTCGCCCACCCGAGCGCGGACGACAGGTACACCAAGAGCGTCCAGGCGCTGCCGTAGACCGCGCTGGAGTTCGGTACGGCGGACCCCGAGCCCAGGGCCGGCGCTGAAGCGGGCGTCGACGGAGTGCGAAGCGTCGAGGTACCGGATGCCGTGGAACGGCCGACCCTCGAACTGCACCCCCAGGCGCGACAAGTAAGCGGCGGCGCTGTGAGCGATCCCCTCCCCGCAGGCCTTGTCGATAGGTCCTTCACGAGGCTCGATCACGACCACCTCGAGCCCGGCGAGCGCCGCCCGGATCGCCGTCGCGGCTCCCGCAGGCCCCGAACCGGCGACGAGGAGGTCGATCACGGGGCCGGCGGGTGCGCGGGCGGTGCTGAGCCGCCGCCGGTCAGCGCGGTGTCCAGTGCCGTCTCCTCGGCGCGAATGCGGACCGCGAGCAGCGGCAGGTTCAGCACCGTGAACACCACCGCGGTCACCCACGCCGTGTGCACCAGTGGCAGCGCGATCCCCTCCAGCACCACCGCCACGTAGTTCGGGTGCCGGAGCAACCGATAGGGGCCGCGAGCAACCAATGACAACCCCGGTACGACGATCACCCGCGTGTTCCACTGCTTCCCGAGCGTGCCGATGCACCACCACCGCAATCCCTGCGCCAGCAGTACGACGGCCAGCATCGTCCACCCCAGCGCCGGTACGAACGGGCGGTCGGCAACGATCGCCTCGACCAGGCACCCGGCCAGCAGCCCGGTGTGCAGCACCACCATGAACGGGTAGTGCCCCTTCCCGGACTCCACCCCGCCCTGCCCGAAACTCCACGCCGCGTTGCGCAGCGAGACGACCAGCTCCGCGACCCGTTCCAGGCCGACCAGGAGCACCAGTACGACGTACCACCACAACGACGGGTCCATCACCACTCCATCAGCACGAGCTCGGAACAGAAACCCGGGCCCATCGCCAGCAGCACGCCCGGACCTGCAGGATCCAGGGTCATGGTGTCACCGAGCACGTGCAGCACCGAGGACGACGACAGGTTGCCGACCGCATCGAGCGACTTCCAGGTCAGGTCGAGCGCCCCCGGCCGCAAAGAGAGCGTCCCGGCGACCGCCTCCAGCACCTTCGGCCCGCCCGGATGGCTCACCCACGTCCCGATCTCGGGCACGGTCAGGCCCCAACCATCGAGGAACTCCCGGACGTCGCCGCCGAGGTACTTCCGCACCACCTCCGGTACGTCGGCCCCGAGCACGATCCGGAACCCGCCCGACCCGACGTCCCACCCCATCACCCGCTCGGAGTCCGGGTACAGCCGGCTCCGCGTCGCGACCACCGAAGGCCCAGCAGCCGACCGATCGGCACCAGTCATCACCACAGCCGCAGCACCATCGCCGAACAATGCCCCACCCACCAGATTGGGCAACGACGAATCATCCCGCTGCAGCGTGAGCGAGCACAACTCCACCGACAGCAGTACCGCGACGTGCGACGGGTACGCCGTCAGGTAGTCGTGCAGGCGAGCGATCCCCGCCGCTCCCCCGACGCACCCGAGCCCGAACAGCGGCAGCCGCTTCACGTCCTCGCGCAGCCCGAGCCGCATCGCCACCCGCGCGTCGATCGACGGCGCCGCGACGCCGGTCACGGTCGTGAACATCAGCAGATCCACGTCGTCGACCGTCAGCCCCGCCGCCGCGAGCGCGCCGCTCACCGCCTCGGCCCCGAGATCGACCGCGGCCGCGATCCACGCGTCGTTGGCCGCGCCGAAGTCCTTCAACTCGCCGTACTGCTCCAGCGGAATCGCGAGGTGCCGCGACGACACGCCCGCGTTCGCGTGCAGCCGGCGCAGCAGCGCGAGCCCCTTGCCGTCGGGCAGGCACAGGTCCGCGAACGCCTCGGTGAGCTCGGCCTGCTGATACCGGTACGGCGGCAACGCGGCCTGCACCGCGGCGATCCGGCTCATCGTGGCATCGTTGCTTCGGTGAGCCGACTCGCAGCCGTCAAAGGTCTGGCTCTGGCCTGCCACCCCGGCCCGACCGTTGCCGTCACCGCCCTGGTCACGGCCGTCGCCTGGTCCGCGGGCCGCGGCCTCGCCGGATCTCTCCTCGTTGCCGCAACCATCCTCACCGGCCACCTCTCGATCGGCTGGAGCAATGACGCGATAGATGCCACCCGCGACTCCATTGTGAACCGGCGTGACAAGCCTGTCGTCCTGGGACTCGTCGGCCGCCGGACGTTGTGGGTCGCGGCGGTCGTCGCGCTGGCCGTCACGATCCCGGTCTCGCTCGCCAACGGCGTCCTGGCCGGCCTGGCCCATCTGCTGTTCGTCGCCTGCGCGTGGGCGTACAACCTCGGGCTCAAGTCGACACCGGTCTCCTGGCTTCCGTACGCCGTGGCGTTCGGCGCGCTGCCGTCGTTCGTCACCCTCGGCACGACGGGCGCCTGGGCGCCGTGGTGGGCCACGGCGGCGACCGCGCTGCTCGGGGTCGGCGCACACCTGGCGAACGTCGTACCGGATCTCGCCGACGACCTCGCGACCGGCGTACGGGGTTGGCCGCAGCGGCTCGGGCAGGCCTCCAGGCTGCTCGCGCCGCTCCCCCTCGCTGCTGCCACGGTCCTGCTCACGGTCGCGCCGGCGGGCCCGATCGGCGTCGTCGGCTGGATCGCGCTCGGCGTGGTCGCCGTCCTGCTCGGCGTGATCGTGGCGTGGAAGCAGGCGCCGTTCCTGGTCACGATCGGCGTGGCCGTCGTCAGCGTGATCGTCCTGGTCGTCCGCGGCGACGCGCTCTGACGGTCACGGCCGGAGCTCCTGGAGCTTCGTCTTCACGCCTTCCTTGAGCACGCCCCACCGGTCCTCGTCGCCCTTGAACAGCGACTCGGTCATCTTGGTGATCTGGTCCCAGCTCGCGTGCGGCGGGATCGGCGGCACATCCGGATCGCAGTACACGTCGAGCACCGTCGGCCGGTCGGCAGCCAGGGAGTTGTCCCAGGCAGCGGCCAGCTCGTCAGGTTTTCTGACCGCGATCCCCGACAGGCCGACCGACTGCGCGAAGCCGGCGTAGTCGACGTCGGGCAGCGTCTGCGAGTCGGGGAACTTCGGTGCACCCTGCAACGACCGCATCTCCCAGGTCACCTGGTTGAGGTCGTTGTTGTGCAGTACGGCGATCACCAGGCGCGGGTCCGACCACTCCTGCCAGTACCGCTTGATCGTGATCAGCTCGGCCAGGCCGTTCATCTGCATCGCGCCGTCGCCGGAGAACGCGACGACGGGGTTGCTGGGGTGCGCGAACTTCGCGCCGATGCCGTACGGAACCGCGGAGCCCATCGTCGCCAAGGTGCCCGACAGCGAGCCGTGGGTCGAGTCGGTGAAGCGGAGCTGCCGCGCGTACCAGTCGGCGGCGGAGCCCGAGTCGGCGACGACGATGCAGTCCTCGGGCAGCCGCTCGGAGAACTCGTGGAACAGAAGCTGCGGGTTCACCGGGTCGGCGTCGACGTGAGCTGCCCCGGCCATCACATTCCACCAGCGCTCGACACCTTCCTCGATGCCTGAGCGCCAGGAGCGGTCCTCCTTGCGGTCGAGCAGCGGGATCAGGGCGCGCAGCGTGGTCGCGGCGTCGCCGACCAGGTTCACGTCGTACGGGTAGCGCATCCCGATCATCGCGGCGTCGGCGTCGATCTGGACGGCCTTGGCCTTGCCGAACTCGGGCAGGAACTGGGAGTACGGGAAGCTCGAGCCGATGGTCAGGAGCGTGTCGCAGCCCGTCATCAGCTCGTACGACGGACGCGTGCCGAGCAGGCCGATCGAGCCGGTCACGTACGGGAGGTGGTCGCTCAGCACGTCCTTGCCGAGCAGCGCCTTCGCGACGCCGGCGCCCAGCAGCTCGGCGACCTGCTCGATCTCGGCGCGCGCACCGCGGGCGCCTTGTCCCACCAGCAGGGCGACCCGCTCGCCGGTGTTGATCAGCTCCGCGGCACGTCGTACGGCGTCCGCGTCCGGCGTCTGGGTCCCGGGCTCGAAGCCGAGGCTCGACGGGACCATCTTGAACGCGTGCTCCGGCGGGGTGTAGTCGAGCTCCTGGACATCGGCCGGGATGATGATCGCGGTCGGCGCCGAGCGGCTCAGCGCCGTACGGATCGCGCGGTCGAGCACGTTCGGCAGTTGCTCGGGGACGGTGACGGTCTCCAGGAACTCGCTGGCGACGTCCTTGAAGAGGCTGTGGAGATCGACTTCCTGCTGGTACGAGCCGCCCATTGCCGAGCGGTTGGTCTGGCCGACGATCGCGACGACGGGCACGTGGTCGAGCTTCGCGTCGTACAGGCCGTTGAGCAGGTGGATCGCTCCTGGGCCGGAGGTCGCGACGCAGACGCCGACCCGGCCGGTGAACTTCGCGTAGCCGACGGCTTGGAAGGCCGACATCTCCTCGTGCCTCGACTGGATGAAGCGCGGGCCGTCGGCCCTGGTCCACGCGGCAAGCAGTCCGTTGATGCCGTCACCGGGGTAACCGAAGACGGTGTCGACCTCCCACTCCCGAAGCCGTTCCAACAGGTAGTCACCCACGGTGGTAGCCATGAGGCCCCAGTGCCCCAGGAGCAAAGCTGTATTCAGTTGTTGGAAGGCTTCAAAGGCGCGTTGCTGCCGAGGATTGCCGCGGTCAGAGCCTCGGCTGGTTCCTTGGCGGCCCTGGGGTTGGTGATCAGGACCAGATCGATCGACGGGAGCTCCGGCAGCCCGGCGCTCGGCGGTGGTTCGACGAGGTCGGCGGGCATCAGCGAGTGGGCGAAGATCGCGATGCCGAGGCCCGCGCGGACGGCAGCAAGGACTCCGTTGACGCCTCGGACGATGCAGGTGACCCGGTACGGACGGCCGACGCTCTCCAGGGTCTGTACGCCGAGCATCCGGCTCAGGCTGGGGGCCTGATAGGCGACCAGCGGGACAGGACCGTCGGGAGCGATGCGGGTGCCGGAGATGCCGGCCCAGACGAGCGGATCACGCCGGACCAGGCGCCCGTTGGGTTCGGAGGCGGCGCCGACCGAGTGCTTCACGTACGCCAGGTCGAGGTGACCCGACTCGACGCGGCGGAGCAGGTTGGGGCTCTGGGCGACGGTGAGCTCGAGGTCGATCCGTGGGTAGAGCTGCCGGAAGTCGCGCAGGATCCGCGGCAGTGGGGTCAGCGCGAGGTCGTCGGTCACGCCGAAGCGCAGACGGCCGCGGAGCTCCGAACCGGTGAAGTACCCGACGGCCTCCTCGTGGGCGGCCAGGATCGTCCGGGCGAACCCGGCCATCGCCTCGCCGTCCGCGGTCAGCGTGACCGTCCGGGTGTCGCGCACGAACAGCGGCCGCCCGACTGCCGCCTCCAGTTTGCGGATGTGTTGACTCACCGTCGGCTGGCGGATGCCCAGCCGTTCGGCGGCCTGGGTGAAACTCAGCGACTGCGCCACGGCAAGGAACGTGCGCAGCTGGTCCGGATCGTAGGCCATCGATTCCCTCTCATCGCGACTCGTAATAAGACTAATAGGAGTAATTCGTTGTGAGAATCCGGCCCGGACCGGTGAGGATGGAACAGACCTCCCCTGACACGTCCACTTCCAAAGGGTTGACTCTTGACCACCCGGGCCACCGGTTCTGTCCCCGTCCCCGACTTCCACACCCACCGTTCCACTCCGCGGACCACCCCGGGTGAGCTGCCGCCGACCCAGCGGCGCCCCGGTTTCCGTGAGACCTTCAGTGCTCTCCAGGTCCGCAACTTCCGGCTCCTGGTCAGCGGGCTGTTCGTCAGCTCGACCGGCGGCTGGGTCCAGCGCATCGCGCAGGACTGGCTGGTGCTGACACTGACCGGCAGCGCCACCGCCGTCGGCATCACCACCGCGCTGCAGTTCCTCCCCACCCTCCTGCTCGGCCTGTACGGCGGGGTGATCGCCGACCGTTTCCCCAAGCGCAAGATCCTGCTCGTCACCCAGTCGACGATGGGCACCCTGGCCGCCGTCCTGGCGGTGCTCGCGTTCACCGGCGACGTGAAGGTGTGGCAGGTCTACGCCCTCGCGCTCGTGCTCGGCCTGGCGACCGCCGTCGACAACCCGACCCGGCAGTCCTTCGTCACCGAACTGGTCGGCAAGGAGCGGCTGCGCAACGCGATCAGCATGGTCTCGTCCACCTTCCAGCTCGGCGGCCTGATCGGTCCGGCGCTGGGCGGCGCGATGCTCGGCACGATCGGCGCCGGCTGGGCCTTCGCGCTGAACTCGATCACGTTCTTCGGCTCGATCTCGGCGCTGCTGATGATGCGGGAGAGCGAGATGCCGGGGCTCCAGGCCGCCCGACGGGCCGGCCAGGCGCTGCGGATCCGCGACGGTCTGCGCGACGGCGTCCGGTACGCCTTCCACGAGCCGGCCGTGCGCTGGGCGATCGTGCTGGTCGGCATCTTCGGGATGTTCACGATCAGCCTGCCGGTCACGCTGACGGCGTTCGCGGACGTCGTCTTCAAGACCGGAGCCACCGGGTACGGCGTACTGAACTCCGTCGTCGCCGTCGGCTCCCTGGCGGGCGCGCTGCTCTCGGCACGGCGGATCCGGCCGACCCGGTTGCGCAACCTGGTCGGGATCGCGGTGATCCTGGCCGTGACGGAGATCCTGGCGGCGCTCCAGCCGTCACTGTGGACCTTCCTGCCACTGCTGTGCGCGCTCGGGATGGCGACGCTGATGTTCCTCACCGCGGCGCAGTCGATGGTGCAGCTGACCACCCCGGACGGGCTGCGCGGTCGCGTCGCGGGGATCTACAACCTGGTCTTCATCGGCGGCGGCGCGATCGGCGGACCGACCGTCGGCGCGATCGCCGAGCACTTCGGCGCCCGGACCAGCCTGCTGCTCGCCGGCCTGATCCCGGCCGTGGCAACAGTTGCCATCGGCATCAAGCTGGCGAGAGCCGGCCGGTTCCGGGTGGTCGTTGTCCGCAGCACCCGTTCGCCCTGGCGCCAACCGCCGGTGCGACTGGGCCTGGAGCAGCTCCCGATCCAGCTCACCCGCCCCGAGCCCCCGATCCCGTCCAAGCCGCGTCCCTTCACCTTGGCGAGGCGCAGGTACCAACGGACCGACCCGCACACCACCACGACCAGGACCAGACGCAAGCCACTTCACCGATAGAGACGAACTGCCGGCCGGTCAGCTGCCGACCGGCCGGCAGTTTTCAGCGGTAGTACGCCTCGAACTCCGCGATCGACGTGAACGTCTGCGTCCCGCCCGGCGTACCGATCACCCGTACGCCGTCGCCCGACGTCGGCGTGAAGCTGAACGTGTACGCCCGGTTGGTCCCCGCCGCCGAGCTCGTCGGGTACGCCGGGCTCGTACTCAGCCCGACCACGTCGGTCCACACTCCACCCCGCCGCACCTGCACCCGAGGCGCCGACGCGAACCACCCGCCGTCGCCGAACATCTTCCCCGTCGTGTAGACGACCTGGTTGAGGTTGTACGCCCGAGGCCACGTGACACCCCACCAGCTCAGCGGCTTCCGTTCGTCGTTCCAGTCGTCCTCGTTCTGCGCCCGATTGCCGTCGGCAAGGATCAGCTGCCCGAAGTGCGTGGCCCGCTCGATCGCCACCGACCCGGCCTCACGCGACAGGTTGCGCGCGGCATCGAGACCGTTGCCGGGCGTCGACGGCACCGACGGCGTCAGCGCCATCCGCCGCAGCGAGAACGTGTACGCCCACCGATCACTGATCCCACCACCGCACGGACACACGTTCGACTGCAACCACATGTTCCGGCCATCGGCGCTGATGTACTTCGACGGGATCGTCGTCGCGTACCCGCCGTGCTTCGCGTGCGTCCACGGGTACCCGCCGAAGTCCTTCGGGGTGAACCGCTGCCACGGCCCCCACGGCGTCGCCGACTCGTAGAACTCGAACGTGTACTCGGTCCACGACGTGTAGATGTAGCGGTTCAGCGGCTTGTTGTAGACGACACCGCCCTGGCTGATCGTGGTCAGGTTCCGCGCGCGGCCCGGCGTACCGACGTTCTGGTAGACGTGGCGATCGTCGTGCAGAACGGCAACCCGAGCGTTGATGTCGGCGGTCCACTGCGGTACGCCGTCGCCGCCGGCGTAGAACTGCCAGGCCGACCGGTCCTGCGCTCTCGCCACCGGCACCCGGGCCAGCCAGAGGTCGACCGGATCCGGCACCCGGTTCGAGAACGAGTCCCGCCAGTTGTTGTCCAGCCCGTACGCGTAGACGAACCCGTCCGGACTGTTGACGTTGTCCTTGCCGTAGTCGAGGAAGAAGATCGTGGTGAACTTCGACCCGCCGAACATCGGCGCGGCCCGGTCGAAGGTCCAGGTCCGGCCCTTGTCGACCGACTTCGCGATCGTCGCCGCGGGCGCGTCGTCGAAGTCGAAGGCGAGATCCTGGACGGCGAGGTACAGCGCGCCGCCGGCACAGGCCAGTCCGGTCGGCTTGCGCGAGTGGTTGGCGGTCCACACCTTGCCGACCTGGTCGCCGCTCGACAGTTGCGTGCCGCTCAGACTGCCGGGCAGGCCGGCGATCCGGGTGACGCCGATGTCGCTGCCCGTCGTACCGAAGCCGATGCCGTCGCCGTACGCCGCGTAGACGTGGTCGTCGTTCGACCAGCAGTTGGGCCACAGATCGCCGTGGTCGCGATCGTCGCCGACCGCGGGCGCACCGACGGTCGCGCCGGCGTCGACGTGGACGGTGGAGAAGAACGTGCTCTCAGGTGGGGACGCGGCGACGCGGGCCGGTGCGGTGGGCGCGACCAGCGTGGACAGCAGCAGAACACCGGCGAGAACCAGGACGGATTTCCTCACGATGACCTCCGGGGCGGCGGGAGAAATCGATTTCCCTCTCGAAGCTGCCAGCCCGGCCGAAGCAGGTCAAGACCTGTACTCCTGGTCGAAGAGCCTCGCACTCCCGGGCGGGCGGACCCGGGAGTGCGAGCGGCAACCGCCGTCCTACGGGGCGTCGATCACCCCGACCGGCGGCACCTTGACCGTGCGGTGGTGCAGCGTCCCGCCGAGCACAACCTTGCGCAGCGAGACGTTGTTGGCGGTGTTCGACTCGAACAGCCGCTTCTCCGGGTTGGCGACCACCTGCACGTAGTACGTGCCGTTCGGCAGGTCGGTCACGTCGAAGGACTGGCCGGGCAGCGACTGGACGTACGTGTCGCCGGAGCCGACGTCGAGCACCTCACGGACCGACAGCGAGCCGTGGTTGCCGCAGGCGGTGTGCAGATCGGTGTTCGACGGGTGCCAGTTGGCGTTCTTCACCGTGTAGTCGATCGAGTCGGTCGCGGCCAGGCAGAACGCTTCCTTCTGGCTGCGGACGACCTCGGTCTGCTTCGCGTTCAGCAGGCTGTAGCGGGCGAAGTCGGTGAAGTGCCAGTGGGTGTGACCGTCGCGCGGGTCCCACTCCATCGTGCCGGTCTTCTGGTAGCCGACCTGCTTGCCGTTGGTGTCGTAGAAGTACTGGTACGCGTCCATCAGGTCCTTGCCCTGCCGGCGGAACCCGTCCAGTACCAGCGTCGACGGCCCGGCGTTCCACACGTTCGCGGAGAACTGCAGGAAGTCCTTCTTGGCCTCCGGCGTTCCCTCTTCCCCTGGCTGAACAGTGATCTGCCAGGCCGGCAGCGCCCGCAGGTCCGGCTTCGGCCCAGCCGGTACGCCGGCCCGGCCGGTCGGCCGGGACGCGTTCGGCTTCGGCGCCGACGTCTTCTTCACCTCCGGCGCGCCCAAGACCTTCGGGGCCTGGTGACGGCAGCCCGCGGCCCCACCGTGACCACAGTCCTCGGCCTCCTTGACCGTCAGGTTCAGCCCCACGCTCGCGTCGTACGCCGGGATCTTGAAGAAGTCCCGGTAGACGCGGTTCACGCTGACCGTAGCCGTGTACTTGCCGACCGGAAGATCGACCGGCTCGGCGTTGGAGCCGTAGGTGTTCGCCGACCAGCCGGCCTGCAGCCCCCAGACCGCGCCGAGCGTGAACGGGTTGGCGTTGCAGTCGTCCGGGTACGGCGACGTGTCCGGCGCGTCCGGCCTGGTCCGCGACCCTTCGCCGTTCAGGCAGAAGGCCTGGTCGCGGTCGATGACCTTCTTGCCCTTGGCATCCTTGATCGTGACGTGCAGGAACCTGCCGAGCCCGGTGAAGTCGGTGACCGCGCCCTTCGGCAACGGCTTCGGCTTGCCGTTCACGATCAGCTGCGCGACGACCGGGTCGTTGTACGACTTGCGCGTCGTGCGCACCTCGATCGCCGACTTGCCGGCCACCAGGTGCGTCCCGAGATCCAGGTCGACGCCGTAGTCCGAGAACCGGTCGAGCGTGACATCGGTGCTCCCGGCCACGATTTTCAACGGTGGTTCGGCGCCTTGTCGCTGGGCTGCCGCGCCACTCGCCCCCGCGGTGACCAGCGCCAGTGATCCGGCGGCTGCGAGCAGCACGTTTCGCCTTGAAGTCTTGATGATCCGTCCCCTCCTAGCTGGATGTCTACGCCAGGTAGGACGGTGCTCACCGAACGTTAAGTTTGTCTCAGTTGCTTAGCAGTTCGATCACACGCTCCGGCTGTTCGCGCCAGAACAGATGCCCTGCACCTTCGAGCAGTTCGAGCCGAGCGCCGGGGATCAGCATCGCCAGCCGCTCGCCTTCGGTCGGCAGGATCATCTGGTCGGCGGTCCCGTGGATCACCAGCGCCGGTACGTCGAGCGCCGGCAGCCGGTCGACCGCGTTGTGCTGCAAGGCCGCCTGGAACTGCATCCCGACCACCGGCACCGGAACACGCGCGGCCAGCGCATCCTCCTGGTACGCCGCGAAGTGCGCCGGATCGGCCGCGAACCCGGCCGACAGGTTCACCTCGAACCCGGTCCGCAGCACGGTCGCCTCGCGCCCCGACCGCATCGCCGCCAGCAACCGTTCGGGGCCGGGGCCGATCCCAGCAGCGCCCCGCGCGGAATCTCCACGCCGTTCACCGGAGCCCACTCCCGGCGACGTACAGCCCAGCGTCAGCCGCCGGACCCGCGCGCGATGGTTCAGCACCAGCTCCTGCGCGACCATCCCGCCGAGCGAGATCCCGAAGACGTGCGCGTCCGTCCACCCGGCCTCGTCCATCACCCGCGCGGCGTCGTCCGCGAGCTCCGCCGTACTGAACTGCCCGTCGGCGCGATCGCTCGTCCCGATCCCGCGCTGGTCGAAGGTCAGCACCTCGAAACGCTCCGCCAGCCCGGCCAGGAACGGCTCGCCCCAGATCCGGTGGTGGCCGGCCATTCCCATGATCAGCAGCAGGGGCTCGCCGGAGCCCCGGCGCTCGGCGTACAGGTGCATGCGGCAAACCCTACGCAGAGTTATCGGGCCTTGTTACTTGACCCCGTAAATTTATCCGACCTAGGCTCGGCCGCACGCGCCCCGCTCCCGCCTCGAGACGGAGGAACTCCCCATGCCTGTCCCCACCGGCCGAAAACGTCGCGCCGCGGTCGTGGTCACCGCGGCTGCCGCCCTGGTATCGGCAGCCGTAGCGATCGCTCCTGCCGACGCCGGCCCGCCCAACGTCTCCCTGCCCGGTCCGAAGCCGGCGCTGGTCCAGCCAAACTCCGCCTTCCAGGGCACGGCGCCGATCGCGGCGCCGAAGGACAAGGCCGCCGTACCGGCCAAGCACCCGCAGGTCGCGGCGAAGCCGTACCTGGGCTGGAGCAGCTGGAGCCTGCAGTCGACCAACTACCCGGGCGTGAACCCCGACGGCCCGGGCAGCTTCATCAACGAGAAGAACATTCTCGCCCAGGCGCACGCGATGGCGACCAAGCTCAAGCCGTACGGCTACGAGTACATCAACATCGACGCCGGCTGGCAGAACGGCGGTGACGAGTACGGCCGCCCGACCGCGAACCTCGCCCGCTTCCCGCGCGGGATGAAGGCGGTCGGCCAGGACCTCCACAAGCTCGGGCTGAAGTTCGGCATCTACACCGTGGTCGGCCTCGGCTTCGACGTCTACCGCGAGGGCAACACCCCGATCCACAACGCGCCGGGCTGCTTCACCCGCGACATCGTCTACCCCGACCTGCGGACGACGAACGGCTGGGACCAGGCGTACAAGATCGACTACACCAGCCCGTGCGCGCAGAAGTACGCCGACTCGATCGCGAAGCTGTTCGCCGGCTGGGGCGTCGACTTCATCAAGATGGACGGCGTCGGTCCGGGCTCGTGGAAGGGCGCGCCGGACGACCCGAACCACAACAACACCGAGGACGTCGAGGCCTGGTGGCGCGCGGTCCAGAACGCCGGCCGCCCGATGATGTACACGCTGTCGTGGTCGCTCAGCCACCGGTACGCCGAGACCTGGAAGGCGAACTCGAACGGCTGGCGGATCGACACCGACGTCGAGTGCTACTGCGACACGATCGTGCGCTGGAACGGCTCGCTGGTCGGCCGCTGGTGGGACCTGCCGCAGTGGGTCGACGACGCCGGACCGGGGCACTGGAACAACCTCGACGCGATCAACGTCGGCAACGGCGCGATGGACGGCATCACCGAGGTCGAGCGGCAGAGCTCCATGACGTTCTGGGCGATGAACGCCGCGCCGCTGTTCGTCGGCGACGACCTGACCAAGCTCGACCCGTACGGGCTGAAGCTGTTGACCAACCGCGAGGTGATCGCGATCAACCAGGCGGGCGTCCCGGCCCGGCCGCTGAACCAGGACCAGCTGCAGCAGACCTGGTACGCGAAGAACCCGGACGGCAGCGTCACGGTCGGCCTGTTCAACCTGGCCGACACCGCCGCGACCGTGACCGGCAACTTCGCCCAGCTCGGACTCTCTGGCAAGGCTTCGGTCCGCGACGTGTGGGCCGGGCAGACCGCGCGTAACGTCTCCGGCAAGGTCAGCGCCGCGCTGCCCGCGCACGGGTCGAAGCTCTTCAAGATCACGCCCAACCAGTCGGCCTCACCGAGCCGGCCGGCCGATCTGACCGTGACGGACACGAGCCATACGACGGCCGCGCTGACCTGGCAGCCGAGCACCGGCGCCACGTCGTACAAGGTGTTTGCCAACGGCAAGCAGGTTGCGACCAGCTCGGTGCCGGGCACAACGGTTCAGGGATTGTTGCCGCAGACCTCCTACACCTTCACGGTGAAGGGTGTGAAGGGCAACAAGTCGTCCGACGCGAGCGCGCCGGCCACCATCCTGACCGCGAAGTCGGGCGGCGGTCCGGTCCGGTACGAGGCGGAGGCCCCGACCAGCACCTTCACCGGCAACGCGAGCGCCGGCGACTGCACGCTGTGCTCCGGCGGCAAGAAGGTCGGCAACATCGGGTACGACGCGTCGGTGACGCTGAACGGCATCACCGTGCCGACGACCGGGACGTACCTGGTGAAGATCGCCTACACCGACGGTGACACCAGCCGGCAGAGCATGCTGACGGTGAACGACGCCGACTCGTACTGGGTGAACTACCACGGCCTCGGCGACAACGACTGGGGAACGCCGCAGGTCACCTACCTGCCGGTCGAGCTCAGCGCCGGGACCAACGCCCTGAAGATCAGCAACCCGAACGGCTACATCGCCGACATCGACTGGATCAGCGTCTGATCGCCGCGCGGGGCCGGCCTTTCCTCAGGCCGGTCCCGCGTCTTTACTGGCTGCATGAGCTACCCCGAGCCGATCGTCCCGACCGGGCCCGTGCCGGTCCCCCGCCGGATCCGCGCCCTGCACGACGGCAAGGTCGTGCTGGACACTCTGAACGCGGTCTACGTCTGGGAGTTCCCGCCGTACCCGCAGTACTACCTGCCGGCCGCCGACATCGCGGACGGCGTCCTGACCGACACCGGCGAGACGCGGACCTTCCACCACGGCGAGGCCCGGGTCATGCAGGCCGGGTCGGGCACCGCCTGGCAGTACGACGAGGGCGAGCTCGCCGGCCTGGTCCGCGTCGAGTGGGACGCCCTCGACAGCTGGTTCGAGGAGGACGAGGAGGTCTTCGTCCACCCGCGCAACCCCTATGCCCGGGTCGACGCCCTCAAATCCACCCGCCACGTCCAGGTCTCACTGGACGGTGTCGTCCTCGCCGACTCCACGTCGACCGTCATCGTCTACGAGACCGGTCTCCCGCCGCGCTACTACTTCCCGCGCACCGCGGTGTCCTTCGCGCACCTCGAGCCGACCGACACCGCGACGTCCTGCCCGTACAAGGGCCACACCAGCCAGTACTGGTCCATCCGCACCGGCAAGGCGCTGTACGACGACCTCGCCTGGTCCTACAACTTCCCCGCCGCACCACTCCTGCCCGTCGCCAACCACATCGCCTTCTTCAACGAAAAGGTCGACCTCACCCTCGACGGCACTCCCGTCGACCGCCCGATCACACCGTTCTCCTAGCCACCCGGAACCCGACGTCGTCGATCCGGAACGTCGGATGACTCCGCCGCCGTACCGAGGCCCGGCAACTCCACGCCTGGTCGAACCACCCACCACCCCGCAGCACGCGGTACTCGCCGTACACCTCGGGGTCGTAGTAGTCCCAGCACCACTCCCAGACGTTGCCGAGCATGTCGTACAGCCCCCAGTCGTTCGGCGCCTTCCCGCCGACCTCATGCACCCGGGCGTCAGACGTCCCGCGGTACCAGGCGATCTCGTCCAGGTGCCCGTACTGCGGTCCGGTGCTGCCCGCGCGGCACGCGTACTCCCACTCCGCCTCACTGGGCAGCCGGTACCCGTCGCTCGCCGGGTCCCACCGCACGGCCTCCTCCGCCAGCAGCTCGTACGCCGGCGCCAAACCCTCGCGCTCCGACAGCACGTTGCAGAACCGCACCGCGTCCCACCACGACACGTTCTCCACCGGCAGCTGGTCTCCCGCAGACGTGCTCGGTCGCTCCCCGGTCACCTCGGCGTACACCGCCTGCGTCACCGGGACCGCGGCCAGCCGGAAGTCGGCTACCTCGACGGACCACTTCCGCTCGGTCCGCCGATCAGCCAACCGCACCCGCCCGCCGGCGACCTCCAGCAGGTTCATCGGTTGATGCACGCCGGCCTCAGATCGCCGAGGTGACGCCGCCGTCCATCGGGACGACCGCGCCCGTCACGTAGCTGGCGCGCGGCGACGCCAGGAAGACGGCCAGGTTCGCGACCTCGGCCGGTTCGCCCGCGCGGCCCAGGGGGATCTCGGCCACCATCTCGGTGAGCAGCTCGTCCTTCGGCCGGCCGCTGGCGCGGACGGCGGCCTCGAGGCCCTCGTCGACGCGGCCGGTGCGGGTCAGGCCCGGGTTGATCACGTTCACCCGGACGCCGCGCCCGGCGTACGCCTTCGCGTAGCCGACCGACGCGAGCATCAGCGCCGCGTTGGCCGCGCCGCCGCCGATGTGCAGCGGGTTCGCCTGCCGGCCGCCCTGGCCGACCACGTTGACGACCGCGCCGCTGCCGCGCTCGGCCATCCCGCGGATCACGGCCCCGGTGGCGTGCATGTAGGTGAAGTACTTGGCCTCCATCGCCGCGTGCAGCGTGACGCTGTCGAGCTCGTCGACCGGCGTACGCCGGGCCGCGCCCGCGCAGTTGATCAGGATGTCCGGGACGCCGATCCGCGCGAACACCGCGTTCGTCGCCTCCGCGTCGGTCAGGTCGACGGCCTCGACGGCGTACTCGAGCCCCTTCGCCTTCAGCTCGGCCTGCGCCTTCGCGAGGTTGCCCGGGTCGCGGGAGATCCCGGTGACCCGCACGCCCTCCCACGCCAGCGCCTCCGCGCAGGCCAGTCCGATTCCCTTGCTCGCCCCGGTGACGACCGCGGTCCTGCCCGACAACTGAAGCTCCATCGACTCTCTCCTGGCTCGGCTGCCTCGATCGTAGTTTCCGCACGCGCGGGAACAGGTAAGGACCACATGACGAGAAGGGACCATGCGATGAGGATCACGGCGGTCGAGACGGTCAGGCCCAGCATCCAGCCGAACCTCGTGTTCGTGCTGCTGCACACCAACGACGGGCGGACCGGTCTGGGTGAGGCGTTCTTCGGCGGCCGGACGGTCGAGGCGTACCTGCACGAGTCGGCCGCCGAGGTCCTGCTCGGCGCCGCGGACCCGACGCCGGAATCGATGGCTCGCGCGCTCGCGTCGTACACGGGGTTCGCCGGGGCCGGGGTGGAGACGCGCGGGAACGGCGCGATCGACCTAGCGCTCTGGGACCTGATCGGGCAGGAGGCCGGGCTGCCGCTGGTCCGGCTGTTCGGCGGGCCGGTGCAGGAGTCGTTGCCGACGTACAACACGTGCGCGGGACCGGGATACATCAGTACGAGTACGAGGCAACGATCGGACAACTGGGGTGTGCCGGCAACGACTCCGGCCCGTTGGGACGATCTCGATGCCTTCCTCAACCGCCCGGCCGCGCTGGCCCGCGACCTGTGGGACGAGGGCATCACCGGGATGAAGGTCTGGCCGTTCGACCGCGCGGCCGAGGCGACCGGCGGGACGGACATCTCGCCGAGCGAGCTGGGTCGCGGGCTGGCGGTGATCGAGGCGATCCGCGAAGAGGTCGGGTTCGACATGAAGCTGATGGTCGAGCTGCACGGGCTGTGGAACCGGCGCGGGGCGACGGCGATCCTGCAGGCGCTGACCGAGTACCGGCCGTACTGGGTCGAGGACCCGATGCGCCCGGACGCGGTCGACGCTCTGGCCGCGCTGTCCGCGGACGTCGACGTACCGATCGCGACCGGCGAGACGCTCGTCGGCCGGCGCGGCTTCCTCCCGTTGCTGGAGCGAGGTGCGGTCGACGTCGTCACCGTCGACGTCCAGTGGACGGGCGGGCTGACCGAGGCGCGCAAGGTCGCGGCACTCGCGGACACGTACGGCGTACCGGTCGCTCCGCACGACTGCACCGGCCCGACGACGTTGGCGGCGTGCGTCCATCTGACGCAGTCGGTGCCGAACGGTCTGATCCAGGAAACCGTGCGTGCCTTCCTCCGGACCTGGTACGCCGAACTGGTCGAGGGCCTGCCGCCGATCGTCGACGGCCGGATCGCCGCGACCGAAGCGCCCGGGCACGGCGTCCGGCTGCGCAACGACCTCGGCGAGGCCGAGCGCCGCGTCTCGCGATGAACAGGAGATGTCCGTCTGTTGCGCGCGGATGTCCGCGCCACCCACTTTCCGGGCGGTAGGCAACGATTTCGCCACGGTGGCGGCGATCTGAGCCTTCGGCAACGAATTCGGGCTCGTCGGGCCTTGAACGGCTGGGTACTATGAGTCACGAGATCGACACTCTTTGTTTCGACGTTCTGATGCACCCGCACCGACGCCGGAGGGACCCGTGCCGACCATGTCCAAGACGCAGTCCAAATCCCACTCCCCGCCTTCGCGCGAGCCTGCTGTCGAACAGGCCGCGTGGAGGTCCATCGTCCGTCATGACCTCCCGGCCTCGCTGGTGGTCTTCCTGATCGCGATCCCCTTGTCCTTGGGGATTGCCGCAGCATCCGGGGCGCCGCTGATCGCGGGCCTCGTCGCCGCCGTCGTCGGTGGCGTGGTCGCCGGCGCGCTCGGCGGCTCCCCTCTCCAGGTCAGCGGCCCGGCCGCCGGCCTCACCGTTGTCGTCGCCGGACTGGTCAGCCAGTTCGGCTGGGCCGCCACCGCGGGCATCACCTGCGCGGCCGGCCTGGTGCAGATCCTGCTCGGTGTCACCCGCATCGGCCGGCTCGCGCTCTCGTTGTCCCCCGCGGTCGTGCACGGCATGCTCGCGGGCATCGGCGTCACGATCGCCGTTCAGCAGCTCCACGTCGTTCTCGGTGGACAGGCGCAGAGCTCGCTGATCGCCAACCTGGGCGGGCTTCCCGACCAGCTGCTCGCACACCACGCCGGGTCGGTCCTCGTCGGTGTGCTGACGGTGGTGATCCTGCTGGTCTGGCCGCGGATCCCGAAGGTGAAGATCGTTCCGGCCCCGCTGGTCGCGGTGGTCGCGGTCACCGCGCTGGCCGCTCTGTTCATGGTCGACGTCACCCGCGTCAACCTGCCGGACAACCCGCTGCAGGAGCTGATCCTCCCGGCGATGCCGTCCGGCACTGCCCTCGACATCGGGACCGCGGTGCTGACCGTCGCCCTGGTCGCCAGTGTCGAGTCGTTGCTCTCGGCCGTTGCCGTGGACAAGCTTCATCGTGGCAAGCGCAGCAACCTGGACCGCGAGCTGATCGGCCAGGGCGCCGCGAACGCGGTCTCCGGCGCGCTCGGCGGGATGCCGGTCACCGGCGTCATCGTCCGTAGCTCGACCAACGTCGCGGCCGGTGCGAAGTCCCGCGCCTCGGCGATCATGCACGGCCTGTGGATCGCGGTCTTCGTGCTCGCGGCCGGCGCCATGCTCGAGCTGATCCCGATGGCCGCTCTCGCGGGCGTGCTGCTCGTCACCGGGCTCCGGCTGGTCCAGCTCGCGCACATCCGCACCCTGCGGCGCCACGACGAACTGCTCGTGTACGTCGTGACCGCGGCCGGCGTGGCGGCGCTCGGCCTGGCCGAAGGCGTGCTGGCCGGGCTGGTGCTCGCGCTCGGCCGGGTGCTCTACCGGTTGGCGAGGGCAACGGTCACCGCGGCCGAGGAGAACGGCGTCTGGACCGTACGGATCCAAGGCACGTTGGTGTTTCTCGGTGTCGCGTCACTGGTCCGCACGCTGCGGACGGTCCCGGCCGGCGCCGACGTCCGCGTGAAGCTCCAGGTCGATCACCTGGACCACGCGGCGTACGAGGCGATCGAGGACTGGCGCCGCGGGCACATCGCGCGCGGCGGCACGGTCGAGCTCAGCCGCTCGGCGTTCCGGGCGGCGCTGAAGGGCGACGCCAAGCGCCGGCTGCCCTGGCAGCACGAGCAGGTCGTGCCCGCGCCGGACCAGCGCGCCTCGATGCTGGACGGGATCCGCGAGTTCGAGGAGTCGGCCGACCTGATCCGGCCGATGATGGCCAAGCTGGCCGCCGACGGGCAGAAGCCGACGCAGCTGTTCATCACCTGCGCGGACTCCCGGATCGTGCCGAACCTGATCACCACCACCGGTCCCGGCGAGCAGTTCTGCGTCCGCAACGTGGGCAACCTGGTCCCGCCGTACGGCTCGAACAGCAACTCCGTGGACGCCGCCGTCGAGTACGCCGTCGACGTGCTCGGCGTCAGCTCGATCGTCGTCTGCGGCCACTCCCACTGCGGCGCCGCCGGCGCCGCCCTGGACAGCGTCGACGACGACGGCTCCGGCCTGCGCACCTGGCTCCGTCACCTCGAACCGTCAGTACGCCGGGCCGTCGCCCTCCCCGACATCGTCGACCCGGCCACCGGCGTCAAACTCAGCCCCGCGGACAAACTCTCGGTCGCGAACGTCGCCGTCCAGCTGGAAAACCTCCGCAGCTTCTCCTGCGTCCGCAAGGCCGAGGAAGCAGGCCGGCTGGAACTCGTAGGCCTCTGGTTCGACATCGGCGCCACCGCCGCCCGCCTCGTCCTGGAACGCGACCCCTACCTGGTCCGAGCCGACGAGGAACTAGCCACCGCCAACACCCCCGCCGACGCCGACCTCTGACACGAATTGGTGGGGTGCGCGTCCACCGCACACCCCACCAAGTCAGACGAACACCCGTCGAGAAGCAACCAGTTGACCTTCGGAGAACGCGTCCGCCCGCAGCAGTTGGCCAGGCGTCACCTCGACGATCTCGATGGCGATGGGAACCCCGGCCAAGTCCTCCGAGCTGATCGGCCGCCCATCCAGGTACAGGTCGACCCGATCGACCCCCTCCACCTCCAGCCCGACAGTCAGCGTCGTACCAGTCATCGACGTACTGACGTCGAGCCGCCGCCGAGGCATCCCCGCCAGCAACGCCCCCGCCGCCTCCAGCAGGTCAGCGTTCCCCGCCAGCAGGTCCGCCCGCGTCATCCGGTGGATCGCATCCGGCCGCACCCCGACATCCTCGACCGGCGTCCCCGACAGCTCCCCCACTCGCAGCGTCCGCCGGATCGCCACCCGCAGATTCGCGCCGTTCGGCAGCGCGACGTACGGCGACGTCGGATCGGCCGGCGGCGGCTCGTTCAGCAGCGTCGCCAGCAACCCGTGCGTCCACACGTTCGCCCCACCGGCACCCGTGTTGTCATCGACTCCCAAGATCAGCCCGACCTCATGATCAGCAAACCCGGCCGCAAAGATGTCCGTCGCCGAGTAGCACCGCGCATCGGTCACGAGCACCACCGGCCCGTAGTACGTCTGCCCGAGCTCATTAGCCCCGTCCTCCGGCGTGATCGGCTTCGCCGCCGAGTACGCCGCACCCGTCTCCGTCGCCAAGTCGAGCGAGTCGAACCACGGCCCAAGGTCAATCCCGGAAGGGTTGTCCTTGTGCCGCCGGCAGATCCGCAGGTTCAGCGCCGTACTGATGAACTGCACCGGCTCCGGCGCGATCCGCCGCGGCGTCATCGTCTGCAACGTGAACTCGCTGGCGTAGATGTGCCCCCCACCGTTGTCCCGTACGTCGACGATCAGCCCGTCCTGCGGCAACGCCGCGGCCAGCCGAACGAACTCGTCCCGGAACCCGACCGGATCCGTCACGCTGAACGTGAAGATCCGCAGATGCCCGAACGTCCCGTGCGACGTCGTCACCGAACGCGCCCGGAACACCCCGGGCATCGTCGTCGGCAGATCCGCCGCACCGACCGCAACCGGCGCAGCCAGCGCGGCCGAGCTCTCTCCCCGCTCGAGATCGACCACATCCCGGACGTACAACGCCTTCTTCGCCCGCGACTTCTCGTCGGAGTCCAGGTCGAGCCCCATCGACGCCGACGCCTCGGTGATCGCGTCGAGATCCGTCATCGGCGGCAGGTTCGTCGTCACCTTCCACTGCTCGCGCAGTTCCTGCGCCGACCCGTCCAGACCGGCATAGGTCAGCGTCACCCAATCCTCGTCCGGCGGCGCCTGGATCACCAGCGGCCGCAGCGTCAGCGACTCCAACCCACGCGCCAGGTTGGCGGCGTCGTTGCTGCCCGCGAACACCGCGCCGTTGAGCGCGGCGGCCCGCGCGATCGGCGTACCGTTCCAGTGCGTCACCTCCGCGCCCGGCCCGAACTGCGGCGCGCTGTACCCGGTGACGGTCCGCGTGATCAGGTAGTGCTCGCCGGCCGCGTCGAAGCACTTCTCGATCATGAACGGCAGGTAGGCGACCTTGCCGGCGAACGGCGCCGGCAGCAGGTAGTTGGTGTGCAGGTCGCGGACCGAGTGGAAGATGCCCGACATCTGCCGGTGGAAGGTCCACTCGGCCTCCATCGTGGCATCGGTCTGGCGTTCCATCCGGGCCCGCAGCACCCGCAGGCGCTGCAGCGGGTTGACGGCGTGCATCGCGGCCTTCAACGGCAGGTGCACGTAGTTCTCGCCGAGCAGCAGCAGCGACTGGTCGACCAGCAACTTGCGCTGGGCGAGCGTCAGACTGCCGGCCCCGGTGAGGAACTGCGGCAACGGTACGGCGGCCGCCTGCTCGGTCTGCTTCGCCCGGGTCGCCTTGCGGGCAACGGCCCTCCTAGTCGACGGCTGCCTGGTGGACGGCTGCCTGGTCGTCGGTTTCTTGGTGACGGTCTTGCGTGGTTCGGTCATGACATCCCCCAACGGGCGCGCCCCTCCCCTGGGCGTCGCGATCTGTCCACCGTCCGCCGCCGGTACTTCCGTGTCAACGCCTCGGCCGTCCATGCGTTGTCCTGGTGGCCAACGGGTGTGAAGCCGGTCAGCATCGACAGCATGCGGATCAGTCGTTTGTTGGTCACGATCGCCCTCATCACCACGTCCCTCAGTGCGGTCCCGGCGGGATCGCTCGGCGCGACCGCGGCGGAACCGTTCGGCGCGACCGCGGCCGGATCGCTCGCCACTGCCCCGGCCGCCGCGACCTTCCCCCGGATCGACGCGTCCGGGTTCCAGCTCGTCCAGGGCAGCACCTTCGCGACGTACGGCGCCCGGATCGCCGCCCTGGAGACGAAGCCGCAGCTCGCGCCGGTCGGCGTACCGGAGGTGCTGGCGGCGTCGAACCGGACCGGCCGCGCGCTCTGCCACGCGACGTACCTGAACGCCGCGCTGAATCCGCAGGGATTCTGCTGGCAGGACGGCGAGGACGACGATCTCAACGTCTGGATCCCGCAAGGCGTGACCGGCTCGGGCGACGCGCAACCGGGCGGCGGCGCGCGCCGGGTGATCGCGGCGACCTGGCACAACGCCGACGACACGGCGATCCGCGTCTCGTTCCTCGACGTCGCGACGAACAAGTACCGGCACGTCCTGCTCGTCGAGCCGACCTCCGACAGCAACTTCGCGGCGATCACCGGGCACGGGCACGGTCTGTACTGGTCGGGCAACTACCTCGTGGTCGCGACCAGCGGGTCCGTGCTGCGCGTCTTCGACCTGCGGCACGTCTGGCGCACCGACACCTCCAGCGAGGTGGTCGGATTAGGTGCCGACGGCAAGTACCACGCCCGCTGGCACGCATTCGCGCTGCCGCAGGTCGGGGCCTACTGGTACGCCGGCGGCGGTGGCTGTGCCGCCTCGACCGGGAACCGCCCGTGCTTCTCGAGCCTGGCCCTGGACCACACCGGATCGTTCGTCAGCGCCGAGCACACCGCGCGCGGCGGCGGCCGAATCGTCCGCTGGCCGCACGACCCTGCGACAGGCCTGCCGAAGACGAACGCGGCGGGCGTCGTACAGGCTTCGGAGGCCCTCGCCTCTCCCGTGTGGGGCATGCAGGGCGCGGTGTCGTCGGGTGACAGCTTCGTCATCACCGGGGTCTGTCCGGAGTACGCCGACAACATCGGCGACGGCGTCGACTACCCGAGCTGCCTGCACCGCGGCACCGCCGGAGGGTCCACCGCGGTCTGGACCAAGGCACCGAAGAACACCGAGAACCTCTCCCACTGGCCGGCCACCCACGAACTCTGGCTGATCAGTGAGCAACTTCGCGAACGCGTGACCGTACACATCCCCTGGCAGTAGCGTGCCCAGGGTGGAGCCACCCTTCGTCGACCAGCACTCGCGCACCATTCCGTACCCACGGGACGTGGTCTGGCGAGCACTCACCGAGCACGCCACCGGCGACCTGCTGATCGGACCCCACAACCCACTCGCACTGATCCTCGGAACAAAACCCCGCGGAGGATTCGAGATCGCAGACAGCGTCGAGGGCAAGACCCTCGACCTGGTCGGCCGCCACCACTTCTCCAACTACCTGCTGCGCTTCGAACTCGAAGGCGACACCAAACTGAGCGCCCTCACCTACGCCGCCTTCCCCGGCCCCCACGGCCGGCTCTACCGACTGCTGGTGATCACCTCCGGCGCCCACGCAATCGCGACGCGCGGCATCCTGCGGTCGGTCGCCCAGGCCGCGGAGCGGAAGGGTTGACCACCCACCTGTCAGGATGGGCCGGTGATTGAGGTTTGGGACAACATCACGTCCGTGCAGGCCGATCCGTCGATCCAGGTCGTGATCGGGACCGGCGTCGCGGCGCTGCTGCTGATCGCCTGGCGACCGATCTGGCGGCACACCCGCCAGGTCGTGACGATCGCGCACGAGGGCGCGCACGGGCTGATCGCGCTGCTGGCCGGCCGCCAGCTCGCCGGGATCCGCCTGCACTCGGACACCTCGGGCGTGACGGTCTCGCGCGGTAAGCCCGACGGTCTGGGGATGATCGCCGTCTTGCTGGCCGGCTACCCGGGACCGGCGTTGTTCGGTCTCGCCGCCGCGTTCGTCCTCAGTCGCGGGTACGCCGTGGGCCTGCTGTGGGGACTCCTGCTCGCGCTGGTGATCCTCCTGCTCCAGATCCGCAACCTGTTCGGCCTCTGGTCGGTGCTCGTCTTCGGCGCTGTCGTGTTCGGCGTGTCGTGGTGGGGCTCCGAGCAGGTGCAGTCGGCGTTTGCGTACCTGCTGACCTGGTTCCTCCTGCTCGCCGCGCCGCGCGCCGTGCTGGAGCTGCAACGCTCCCGCCGCCACGGCGCCGGCCGCAACTCCGACGCCGACCAGCTGCGCCGCATCACCGGCGTACCGGCTGTTCTCTGGGTCGGCGTCTTCGGCCTGATCACCCTCGCCTGCCTGGCCCTGGGCGTGCTCTGGTCGGACGTCCTGCCGACCTGAGCACCCCCGGCAACAGCCTTAGGCTCGCCCGCCAGCGATCGGGCGGGCCCGCTGGTTCACACCAGGTACGCCGTACGGATAGTCCGCCGCACCCGGGTCACTTGCCTCGTCCAGCTGCTTGCGCTCCTCTTCCGTGAGGTGCAGATCCGCGGCGGCCAGGTTGTCGTCCAGCTGCTCCAGCGTGCGCGCCCCGAGGATCACCGAGGTGATCGCCGGCCGGTCCACCAGCCAGGCCAGCGCGATCTGCGCCATCGAGATCCCGCGCGCCTCGGCGATCGCCCGGACGGCGTCGACCACCGCGCGGACCCGCTCGTTCTTGCTCCGCCGTGCCCACGCCTCGACCCCACGCTCCGGGTTCTCCCCCAGCCGGGTCGAACCCGTCGGCGCCTCGTCGAACGAGTACTTCCCGGTCAGCCAGCCGCCGCCGAGCGGCGACCACGGCAGCAGGCCGAGCCCGTTCTCCTGCGCGGCCGGGACGATCTCCCACTCGATCTCGCGGACCAGCAGGTTGTACTGCGGCTGCAGCGTGACCAGCGGCGACCAGCCCTGCCGGTCGATCAGGTCGCACGCCTTCTGCAGCTGCCAGCCGGTGAAGTTCGACAGGCCGCCGTACGCGATCTTGCCGGCCCGGACGGCGTCCTCCAGGAAGCTGAGCGTCTCCTGCAGCGGGGTGACCGGGTCCCACGCGTGCAGCTGGTAGAGGTCGACGTGGTCCACGCCGAGCCGCCGCAGCGACTCGTCGAGCGCGCGCCGCAGGTGCCGGCGGGACGTGCCGACGTCGTTCTGCCCGTCGCCGGTCGGGAACCGGCCCTTCGTGGCCAGGACCACGTTGTCGCGCGCGGAGCTCTTGGCCAGCCAGCTGCCGACGATCTGCTCGGACACGCCCGCGGAGTACACGTCCGCGGTGTCGATCAGCGTGCCGCCGGCCTCGACGTACCGGTCGAGCTGCTGGTGCGCGCCGGCCTCGTCGGTCTCGTTCCCGAACGTCATGGTGCCGAGCGCGTACGTCGAGACGACGGTGCCGCTCGCACCGAGGGTGCGGTATTCCACAGCTGCTCCTTCAGGTCTGGTACCGCTCACAGTAGAACGTTCCGCCGGGCGGCGCGCGAGTCTGTCCACAGGCCGGAGTACGGTGACAGAAGTCGGCGCGATGGAGGGAAGACGATGAACACCAGCGCAGTTCTGATCGACGCGTTCAGCCGGATCCAGGAGGTCGTGCACGAGACCGTCGAGGGTCTCCAGGACGACGTCCTCAGCACCCGCCCGAACGACGCGGGGAACTCGATCGCCTGGCTGGTCTGGCACCTGACCCGGATCCAGGACGACCACCTGGCCGATGCCGGCGGCTACGAACAGGCCATCACCGCCGACGGCTGGCACGAGCGCCTCGGCCTGCCGTTCGACCCGTCCGACACCGGCTACGGTCACACGCCCGAAGACGTTGCCGCGGTCAAGCTGTCCGCCTCGCAACTGACCGGGTACTACGACGCCGTGCACGCCCGCTCGGTCCAGTACCTGGAGACCCTGACCGACGACGAGCTCGAGCGCGTCGTCGACAAGCGCTGGAACCCGCCGGTCACACTCGGCGTACGCCTCAACAGCGTCCTGTCCGACGATCTCCAGCACGCCGGCCAGGCGGCGTACGTCCGCGGTCTACTCGGCGGCTGACGTCCAGAGCGTGCCACCGGCGATCAGGTAGAGCGTGCGGCCGACGAGGCGCGCGTCGGTGACGTCACCCGTCGGGCCGTCGGAGGTCCTGACGGTCCAGGCGCCGTCCGCGCCGCGCAGCACCTTCACCTGATTGCCGTCGGCAACCACCTGGACGACCTGGTCGCCGTCCAGGACCGGCGCCGGCAACGGCGTCTTGTCGCCGACGGCGATCTCCGGCAGACCCTTCAGCCGCCGCGCGCTGTCCGGCTTCGCCGGATCGAACTGCCACATCGCCAGCTTGCCCTCGACCCACCCGGTCACCGTGCACAGCTGCTCGCCGCAGGTCACCCGCTGGCCGTGACTCCGCTCGCCGCCGTCGGGCAGCGCGAAGCCCGACCAGCCGTCGTTCAGCCGCTGCGACCTCCACACCGCCGCCTCCTGCCGTACGACGTTCGGCGCGAGCCGCACCTGCGAGCCGGTCTGCACGATCGCATCGCCGAAGACCGTCGCGTCGCCCGGCCCGGGCAGCAGTCCCGGCGTACTGCGCAGGACCGTCCCGGCCGAGTCCTGCCGGATCCACTTCGCGCCCTGCGGCAACCAGACCGCCGCGTCCAGGCCCGATGTCCTGGAGGCCCACGCCCCGAGCAACGCCTGCCCGGCCGGCGCGATCACCGCCGAGTACAGCGTCCCCGCGTCCGGCCCGCCGAAGGTGTTGAACTCCTGCGGTAGCTCCTGCACCGCGGCGGTCGTCCCGGTCCACACCGTCCAGCGCACGTTGGAGTGCGCGCCGCCAGCCGCTCCACCCAGCGCGACCACCCGGCGGCCGTCGTACGCGATGGACTTCCAGACGGCGAGGGCGGCGTACGGGCTGCTCGGGTCCGGCGACAGCTTGACCTCGCTCTGCTTGTCCCCCTCGACCAGCAACAACCGTGGCACCACCTTGGCGTCGCGGTCACGCAGTCCGACCAGCAATTGATCGCCGTGCCCGGTGAGCACGACCGGCTCGGCCGGCACCTTCACCTGCGACCAAGCCACCGCCTGCGCCTGCGGCTTGTCCTCACTGCAGGAAGCGGCGACCAGCAGCAGTACGACGAGCAGCAGCGCTCTGCGCATCAGCGGTTCTGCGGCAGCTTGGTCGTCTTCTTGCGAGCGCCGCGCGGATTCGACGGCGGCGGTACGACGGGACCGAGGTCACCGTCCGGCGCGACGTCCAGGTCGATGATCACCGGCGCGTGGTCGCTCGGCCCGGTCCCCTTGCGCGCCTTCCGGTCGATCCACGCCGCCTTCACCCGCTCGGCCACCGGGTCCGACGCGAGCATCAGGTCGATCCGCATCCCCAGGTCCTGGTGGAACATGCCGGCCCGGTAGTCCCAGTAGCTGAAGACCCGCTCGGTCGGCCAACGATCCCGTACGACGTCGTGCAGCCCGGTCGCCAGCAGCGCGGCCAGCGCTTCCCGCTCCGGCACGGTCACGTGCGTCGATCCGACGAAGGCCGCCGGGTCGAACAGGTCCGCGTCCGTCGGCGCGATGTTCATGTCACCGCAGACGATCTGCTCGGCCGGTCCGGCCGCGACCACATCCCTGAGCGCCTTGAGCCACGCGAGCTTGTAGACGTAGTGGTCCGAGTCGGGCTCGCGCCCGTTCGGCACGTACAGCGAGTGGATCCGGATCCCGCCGCAGGTCGCAGCCACCGCTCGCGCCTCCGGGTTCGGGAAGCCCGGCGCCCCGGCCACGCCGGTCACCACGTCCTCGATCCCGACCTTCGACAACAGGGCCACGCCGTTCCACTGCACCTCGCCGTACAGGGCGGTCTCGTACCCACGCCCCGCCAGCTCCTGGCCCAGCAAGGCGGTGAACGCGTCGTCGGCCAGCTTCGTCTCCTGCAGGCAGACGACGTCCGGCTCCCGCTCGTCCAGCCAGTCGAGCAACCGCGGCATCCGCTGCTTCACCGAGTTCACATTCCAAGTCGCTACGCGCACCCGCCTACCGTAGCCCGGCTCAGTTCCGTTCGGCGTCCGCTGCAGGCGGCACCTCGTACTCGGCGAGGCCGAACCAGAACGCCGCCGCCACTTCGATCTGGTCGAGCACCTCGACCGACTCCTCCAGGTACTGCACCTGCTCCTCCTCATCACCGATCTCATAATCATACTCGGTATGAGTTTGAGTTGGGTATGATTTCACCGTGGAAGGTCGCCGGGAACGGAAGAAGGCCGCGCTCCGTCAGCACATCTCCGACGTCGCGACCGGACTGTTCCTCGAGCGCGGGTTCGACCAGGTGTCGGTCTCGGAGGTCGCGGAGGCGGCCGACGTCGCGCGGCCGACCGTGTTCGCGCACTTCCCGCGCAAGGAGGACCTGCTCTTCGACCAGTACCCGGAGACCGAGGCCGAGCTGGTCGGCGCCGTACTGGACCGCCCGGACGGCATGCCGGCGGTGCGTGCGATCGCCAACCGGGTCCTCGTCCTGGCCGCGCAGGAGTCCCCGCCGTTCCTGGTCCGGCCGCACCAGGCACCGTTCTTCCGGATCGTCGCGGAGTCCCGGGCGCTGCAGGCGCGGGCGCGAGAGATGGCCGATCAGCTCGAGGACGCGGTCGCCATGGCGATGGAGGCGACCGGCGTCCGGCAGCCGCGCCTGGTCGCGGCGCTCACGACTGCGGCGTACAAGACGGCCCACCTGGACTCCGTACGCCGGGTTCTCGCCGGCCAGGACGCGCTCGACCACGTCTTCCGGGTGCAGACCGCGCTGAACGTCGTCGCCCAGGCTGTGGAAAACGATCCGGTCTTCGTGGGCTGATCCGGGACAATGGCCGGGTGGCCAGAATCCCGGGACTCGTGCTGACCGATCACACCTTCACCGTGCCGCTCGACCACGAGCGGCCGGACGGTCCGACGATCGAGGTGTTCGCGCGCGAAGCCGTCGCGCCGACCAAGGTGGACGACGACCTGCCCTGGCTGGTGTTCCTGCAGGGTGGCCCGGGCGGAGCGTCACCGCGACCGACCAGCGGCAGCGGCTGGCTCGAGCGCGCGACCCGTGAGTTCCGCGTGCTGCTGCTCGACCAGCGCGGGACCGGGCGCAGCACGCCGGTGACCCGTCGTACGGCCTTGTCGATGGGCGCCGAGGAGCTTGCGGCGTACCTGAAGCACTTCCGCGCGGACTCGATCGTCGCCGACGCCGAGTTCATCCGTGGTCAGCTGAGCCCCGGCAAGCCGTGGACCACGCTCGGCCAGTCGTACGGCGGGTTCATCACGCTGACCTATCTGTCGAAAGCGCCGTCAGGCTTGAAGGCCTGCTACGTGACCGGCGGCCTGGCCGGGCTGGACGCGACGGCGGACGACGTCTACACGCGCACCTATCCGCGCGCCAAGGCCAAGACGCTGCGCTACTACCGGCTCTTCCCCGAGGACGTCGCCAAGGTCCGCCGCATCGCGGACCACGTGACCGCCAACGACGTCCGCCTTCCCAACGGCGACCGCCTGACCGTCGACCGCTTCCAGACCCTCGGCTTCGGCCTCGGCATGAGCGAGTCCGCCGAGTCCCTGCACTGGCTGATCGACGAGGCCTGGGACGGCCCCGAGCTGTCCGACGCCTTCCTGTACGGCGCGATGGCGCGCACCGACCACACCCTCAGCCCGCTGTTCGTCGTCCTGCACGAATCGCTCTACGGCCAGGACACCCGCCCGACGAACTGGGCCGCGGCCCGGGTGAAGCCGGCCGAGTTCGCGCCCACCGCCGAGCCCTTCCTCTTCACCGGCGAGATGATCTACCCCTGGATGGTCGAGGACCTGGCCGGCCTCAGTCCCTTCGCCGAAGCCGCCAACCTCCTGGCCGCCGTCACCGACTGGACCCCGCTCTACGACCCCGCCGTCCTCGCCACCAACCGGGTCCCCGTCGCCGCCGCGATCTACCACGACGACCTGTACGTCGACGCTTCCCTCTCCCTCGAAACAGCCGCCCGTGTCGCCAACGTCGCCACCTGGGTCACCAACGAGTACGAACACGATGGAGCCCGGGCCTCCCGCGGCGCAGTGCTCGACCGACTGATCAAACTCGCCAACGATCTCCCGCCGGCCTGACAGTCCCATCCGAAGGAGGCTCCCGTGGCAGTCCGTCTCTCCCCTCGCCTGCTGGCGATCGTCGACGCGCTTCCGCTGGCGCCGGGGCTACGGGTGCTCGAGATCGGCTGCGGTCCCGGTGCCGCGGCCCGCGAGGTCGCGCACCGCGTGGGTCCCACCGGCCACGTCCTGGCCATCGACCGCTCAGCCAGAGCCATCGCCCAGGCCTCTGCCTCGGCCGCCCCCAACCTGACGTTCCGCCAGGCCGCCGTCGAGGCCTTCGAGCTGGAGCCCGGCGAACCGCCGTACGACCTGGCCTTCGCCGCCCGCGTCGGTGCACTCGACGGACGCCACTCCGACCTCGAGCCGCGAGCACTCCGGGCCATCGCCGCGGCGCTCACCCCCGAGGGTGTGCTGATGGTCGACGGCCGGCTCAGAACGACAGGTCGCGGAGCTGACGGCGGGAGGTGATCTCGAGCTTGCGGAAGATGTTGCGCAAGTGGGCGTCGATCGTGCGCGGGCTGAGGAAGAGGGTCGTGGCGACCTCCTTGGACGTCGAACCACCGGCGACCTTGGTCGCGATCAGCCGTTCCTGCGCGGTGAGACTGTCCAGCGGGGCGGCCGTGTCGCGACGCGGCCGCTGACCCGTCGCGGACAGCTCCCGGGCAGCACGCTCGGCGAACCCGGTGGCGCCGATCGCGATCAGTGACTCGTGGGCCGCCTGGAGTTCCACGCGGGCCTCGGCGCGCCGGCCTTCCCGGCGCAGCCATTCGCCGTACGCCAAGCGCGCACGGGCCTGGCAGGCGCGGACCTCGGTCTGGCCCAGCAGGTCGATGGCCTCGCGGTAGTGGCTGTCCGCCGTCGCCGGTGCTGAGTCGAGCAGCGCCTGCCCGAGCCGGTACGTGCCGACCGCCCACGGGGTCGGGCTGGTGCGCGCCACCGCCTCGAGTCGCTCCAACGCCAGTACGCCGTCGTCGGGGCGTCCGGCGCGCGAAGCGGCCTCGACGAGCTCGGAGTCGAGCGGCCACACGACGTACGAACCGCGTTGCTGTTCCTGCTGAGCCGCGAGCCCGGCCTCGAGCGCGGCGGTGTAGTCGCCGAGTCCGTTGCGCAGGACCGCGGTGGCGTACAGCTCCGCGACGACCTCGTCACGGCCAACTCGATCGTGCAGGGACGCTCGCAGCGCGGCGACCTGCTCGGCGTCGCCGCGCCAGGCGGCCAGGATGAGTTCGGCGAAGGCGAGGTTGACCGCGCCGGTGGCCTCGTCGACCGCGGTCGCCTCCGCCAGGCTCGCGTCCGCGTCCCCGAACCGGCCGAACAACGTCTTGCCGATCGCGTGGAACCGCAGCGCCTGCGGCAGAACCGCGAAGGTGGACTGCCGGCGCGCCAGTTCCACCTGCCGGGTCGAGATCTCCTCGGTCGCCGCCGCGTCCCGCAGGTCGAGCGCCATCAGGCAGGCGAGCTCCATCCACGACGGGTTCACAAGGTCCGGGTCGCGAAACGCGTCCACCGCCCGGCGCATCGCGGGGACCGCCTCGTCGACCGGCAGGACGGCCTGGTCGAGCAGTGCGTCCAGCAGCAGGTCGGACGGCCGGGGATCGCGTCCCGGTCGCACCTGCTCGCGGATGCGGGCGGCGAGCTGCCGCAGGCGACCCGGCAGCCGGTCGATGAACATCGACGTCGAGAAGGCTTCGATGTAGGTCTGGGTGGCCTCCTCGGGTCCGAGGTCGGCCGCCGCGGCGACCAGTGCGGCGATGGCGTCGGCGCTGCGGGCGAGGTGCAGGTCGATCAGCGCACGCTGCAGGCGCGCGTCGGCTCGCTGCCGCGGTCCGAGCGGCCGGCGCTCGGCCTGCAGGACCAGCGCGCGGGCGTCGGCGAACGCCCCGAGCTTGAGCCGCAGCTCGGCCGCGGACAGCAGCCGCTCGGCCTGGCGACCGGGCTCAGGAGAGAGCCCGGCCGCGCGTTCGAGGAACGCGGACGCCGCCGCGAGGTCGCCACGCCGTCGGGTCCGCTCCGCCGCGCTGGTCAGCTCCGCGGCGACGGTCTCGTCGGTGTCGGTGACCGCGTGCGCCTGGTGCCAGGCGCGGCGGTCGGGATCGATCTCGGCGTCGGTCGCGCCGGCCAGCGCGGCGTGCACGCTTCGGCGTACCCGCGGAGTAGCGGACTCGTACGCCGCCGAACGCACCAGTGGATGACGAAACCTCAGCCGGGGCCCGAGAACCACCAGACCGTCGTCCTCGGCACCGGACAGCACGGTCAGGTCCAGCTCGAGCCGCTTCGTCGCGCGACGCAGCAGACCGAGATCGCCGACCGGCTCGGCCGCGGCCAGCGCCAGCACCGTTTGAGTTGCCTCAGGCAACCGTTGGACCCGGCGGGTGAACTCGTCCTGCAACGCCTCGACCACACTCGTCCGCGGCCGGTCCCGCAGGCCCGGTACGCCGGTCTCGGGCCCGAACTCCAGCAACGCCAGTGGATTGCCGCGGGCCTCGGCGAGGATCCGGTCGAGCACGTCGGCGTCGAGCCCACCCCGGCCGGTCGAGCTCAGCAGCGCCTGGGCGTCCTTCTCGTCCAGGCCGGCGAGCGGCAGCTGCGGGAGGTCGGCGAACCCGGATCCCTCGGGACGCCCGGCCAGGACCATCGCGACGCGTTCGGCCGACAGGCGCCGCGCGACGAAGGTGAGCACCTGCCGCGTCCCCGCGTCGATCCACTGGACGTCGTCGACGACACAGCACACCGGCTGCTGCCGGGTGAGCTCGTTCAGCAGCCCGAGGACGGCGAGGCCGACCATCAGCGGGCTCGGCGTCGTACCGTCGGAGAGGCCGAACACCACCCCGAGCGCCTGCTGCTGGACGGCGGGCAGAGTGGCGCGCGCCTCGATGACCGGCGCGCAGAGCTGGTGCAGTACGGCGTACGGCAGCTCACGCTCGAACTCGGTGCCGTCGGCCCGCAGGACCAGCCACCCGTCGAGCTCGCCGGTCGTGGTGCCGACCAGGCTCGACTTGCCGATCCCGGCCTCGCCGACGATCACGACCGCTCCACCGCGGCTGTCGTTCGCGCTCCGGAGGAGGCTGTCGATCACCTGACGTTCCGCCTGCCTCGCCACGAACTGCATCGAGCCGACTCTCCTGGGTGATCGACGGAAACGCTCCCGCCGGTCAGCGTAGTTGGCCTGCCGTGAGCACCTACCGCCGCGATCTACGTAGTTCTCACCGACGCGCCCGGCGTCCTCCGCACGGCATCGTCGACTTCGACAGCTTGAACATCGGAGGAGGCGCACATGATCACCGAGGTGGAACTGCCAGGGATCGTCGAACCGGAAGGACTGCGAGTACGCCGTCGCGAGGTCCCGCCGGTCGCACCCGGGCAGGCACTGGTCCGGATGGAGGCGACCGGAGTCTCGTTCGCGGAGCAGCAGATGCGCCGCGGCAAGTACTACGACCAGCCGCCGTTCCCGTTCGTCCCCGGGTACGACGTCGTCGGCGTGATCGAGACCCTCGGCGAGGGTGACTCCGGGTTCACTGTCGGGCAGCGGGTCGCCGCGGTCACCAAGACCGGCGGCTGGGCGGACCGGCTGGTGCTCGACACCGCCGACCTCGCCGTGGTGCCGGACGGCCTGGGCGCCGAGGAGACCGAAGCGGTCATCGTCAACGGCGTCACCGCCCGGCGGATGCTCGCGATCGCCGGAGCCGGCCGCGGTGACACCGTGGTCGTCCTGGGCGCGAACGGCGGGGTCGGATCGCTCCTGGTCCAGCTCGCGCGGCACGCCGGGGCCCGGGTCATCGGCGTCGCCTCCCAGCGTCACTTCCCGTACCTGCGGGAGCTCGGCGCGATCCCGGTCGACCGGGCCGGAGACTCGGCCGCCGCGGTCGCCGAGCTCGCCCCGAACGGCGTGAAAGCGGTCTTCGACCACGTGGGCGGGCCCGGCCTTCGCCGCTCCTGGTCCATGCTCGGTCGCGGCGGCGTCCTCGTCTCGTACGGCACCGCGGCCACTCGAGACGACCAGGGCAACGCCAAACTTCCCATCCTCGCGCTGTTCGGCCGGCTCGCGCTCTGGAACCTGCTGCCCAACGGCCGCTCGGCCACCTTCTTCAACCTCTGGTCCGGCCGCAGGCGTCTCGAGCGTCACCGCGCCGAACTGCGGGCCGACCTCGAAGCCGTCTTCGGCCAGCTCGCGGCCGGTGAGATCACCGCTCGCATCGCCCGCGCCTTTCCACTGTCCGACACCGCCGCCGCCGTCCGGTACGCCGAGTCCGGCTCAGCCGCCGGCAAGGTCGTCCTGGTCCCGTCGGTCTGAACCGTCACCAACCATTCTTGGGAGTCAGCTATGCGGATCATGACCAAACTGGCCGTCGCCGCGGTGGCCTTGCTGAGTGTGAGTGCGGTGATCACACCGGCCGCGCAGGCGGTCACCACGACCTCGGCAGGCAACGCCACGCCGTCGATCAGATGGCAGTCGTGCCAGGAGCCGTACTTCGCGGGCCTGGACTGCGGCACGCTCCGGGTGCCGGTCGACTGGGCACGGCCGTGGTCCCGGCAGATCGAGCTGTCCCTCGTACGCCGTCAAGCTACCGACCCGACGCAGCGGGTCGGGAGCCTCCTGCTCAACAACAGCTCGGGACGATCGAGCATCGAACAGCTCCGGTACGCACTCGTCAGTGGCGGGCTCGAGGACACCGTGCTGGACCAGCGGTTCGACCTCGTCGCCGTCGACCCGCGCGGCATCGGTCACAGCACTCCGACGACCTGCGCCGACCGCCCACAGCGCGCGCCGGGAGTCACGTACTTCCCGGCGAGCGAGGCGCAGTACCGCGACCTGGTGCGGAACAACCGGGCGCTGGCCGCGGCGTGCGGCGACCGGACGCTGCTGACGAAGCTCGACCGGGCGAGCATCGCGCGTGACCTCGAGGCGGTCCGGATCGGCCTCGGGGAACGGCAGCTCAACTGGTACGGCATCGGCTGGAGCGCCGTTCTCGGCAAGACCTACGAGCAGATGTTCCCCGGGCGGCTGCGCACCCTGCTGGCCGACAGCGCCGAGGAGGACACCGCGGACCCGGTCTCGCGGCTCACCAGCGAGATCCTCGCGGCGGAGGATTCGTTCAACCGGTTCGCCGCCTGGTGCCGCGACGACGCCCGGTGCGCGCTGACCGGCCAGGACGTGGGCACGGTGTTCGACCAGCTCGTCGCGAAGGCGGACCGGACCCCGATCCCCACCACGACTCCGGGCAAGGCGCTCACCGGCGAGGACATCCGCGCGGCCATGCAGGACAAGCTCAACCTCGGCCTGTTCTGGCCGAAGGCGTCGCAGGCGATCAAGAAGGCGATCGACGGTGACGCCACGGAGCTGGCGACCGTCAACGACAAGACCCTCGACTTCGTCCAGGCGCAGACCCACGCCTGTGTCGACACGCCGCGCGCAGCATCCGGGTACGCCGGGCTCACCCAGTTGGCCCGGATGGCCAAGCAGCTCTCACCCCACCTCGGCGGCGCCGTCCTCGGCTGGCGCACCCTGGCCGGCTGCCAGGGCTGGCCGGTTCCCGTGAACGCCCCCACGCCGAAGCCGGTTCACCACTTCCCGCCCACGCTGATCGCCCAGTCCACCCACCAGTCATCGACGCCGTACACGTGGGGCTTCACCCTGTCCGCCACGCTCCCCGGCAGCGTCGTATTGTCCCGAGAGGGCGACGACTACTCGATGTACCAGCTGTCGCCCTGCGTACGAGACGCCGCGGACCGCCTGCTGGTCCACCGCAAACTGCCCGCCCCCGGTTCGCTCTGCACCACCTGACAGACACCGTCAGAACCGCTCCTCGATCCACTCCCGAACAGCCCTGACCGCCCGGCGGGCGTCGAACGTCCAGATCTCAGCCGCCCCCACCCGGCCCTGGACCCCGGCGCCCGCCGCGACCGCTTGCCGGGCGAGGTTGCCGACCGCGCTCTCCACGTCGTACGGCAAAGCTCCGTAGAAGGTGTCGAGCGTCGTGTAGTCGCGCCAGACATCGCCTTCGCTGGTCCGGACCGGCATCCGGTAGCTGTGGTAGCGCTTGCCCTCGACGGCCGCGATCGCCTCCGCGTGATGGCACAGGGTCAGCGTCTTCAACGGCGCCCCGAGCAGCAGCACCTTCCCGCCGAGCGTCGTGAGCCGCCCCAAGGTCCCGTCCGGTCCCCACGGATCCTCGACATCGGCGATCAACTCGCCGGCCCGCGCACCGAGCGCCGCGAAGCTCACCTCCGGGTGCGGGCTCCTGATCGCGCCCGGCCAGGTCCTGAGGCGCTCCGGGAAGCCGCCGAAGTCTCGCCGTGACGACGACACCGCGGGGTCGAAGCCCGGCAGTTCGTCGTACGCCGTTTGCCAGCGGCGCGGCCAGAACGCCACGTGGTACGGGCTGTCGTCCCACCCGCAGAACGCGACCAGCGTCCCCTCGGCACCCACCGCGTCGCGCAGCGCGCGGACGACCGTGTCGATCCCGCCGACCACCCAGCCCAGCGCGGACAACCGCACGTGCACCATCAGTACGTCGCCCGCCCCGATCCCCGCCGCGGCGACTCCCCGCGCGATCTGCCCGCGCGTCACCGGCGCGAACTCGACGTCGTCCAGCAGGTCTGCCCCGGGAAATGCCATGACCCCAGGATCCACCCGTCCCTCCTCCGGTGGCGTCAGCTTGCATGATCATGCAGGACACTGCATACTTATTCTCATGTCCAAGGTGATCTCCTCTCTGCCCGTCGGCGAACGCGTCGGCATCGCCTTCTCCGGAGGGCTCGACACGTCGGTCGCGGTCGCCTGGATGCGCGACAAGGGCGCCGTCCCCTGCACGTACACCGCCGACATCGGCCAGTACGACGAGCCCGACATCGGCTCGGTCCCCGGCCGGGCCAAGGCGTACGGCGCCGAGATCGCCCGCCTGGTCGACTGCCGGGCGGCGCTGGTCGAGGAGGGCCTGGCCGCGCTCACCTGCGGCGCGTTCCACATCCGCTCCGGCGGCCGGGCGTACTTCAACACGACCCCGCTGGGCCGCGCCGTCACCGGCACGCTGCTGGTCCGCGCGATGCTCGAGGACGACGTCCAGATCTGGGGCGACGGCTCGACGTACAAGGGCAACGACATCGAGCGGTTCTACCGCTACGGCCTGCTCGCCAACCCGAACCTGCGGATCTACAAGCCGTGGCTCGACCCGGCGTTCGTCACCGAGCTCGGCGGCCGGAAGGAAATGAGCGAGTGGCTGGTCGCCCACGAGCTGCCGTACCGCGACAGCACCGAGAAGGCGTACTCCACCGACGCCAACATCTGGGGCGCGACCCACGAGGCGAAGACGCTGGAGCACCTCGACGCCGGCATCGAGACCGTGCAGCCGATCATGGGCGTCGCGTTCTGGGACCCCGAGGTCGAGATCCCCGCCGAGGACGTCACGATCGGGTTCGAGCAGGGCCGGCCGGTGACGATCAACGGCAAGGAGTTCGGCTCCGCGGTCGACCTGGTGATGGAGGCCAACGCGATCGGCGGCCGGCACGGCCTGGGCATGTCCGACCAGATCGAGAACCGGATCATCGAGGCCAAGAGCCGCGGCATCTACGAGGCGCCGGGCATGGCGCTGCTGCACGCGGCGTACGAGCGGCTGGTGAACGCGATCCACAACGAGGACACTGTCGCGTCGTACCACAACGACGGCCGCAGGCTGGGCCGGCTGATGTACGAGGGCCGCTGGCTCGACCCGCAGTCGCTGATGCTGCGGGAGTCCCTGCAGCGCTGGGTCGGCGCCGCGATCACCGGCGAGGTCACGCTGCGGCTGCGGCGCGGCGAGGACTACTCGATCCTCGACACCTCCGGCCCGGCCTTCAGCTACCACCCCGACAAGCTGTCGATGGAGCGCACCGAGGACTCCGCGTTCGGCCCGCTGGACCGGATCGGCCAGCTCACCATGCGCAACCTCGACATCGCCGACTCCCGCGCCAAGCTCGAGCAGTACGCCGGCCTCGGCATGATCGGCACCGCCCACGCCGAGCTGATCGGCACCGGCATCCCCCAGCTCATCGGCGAGATGCCCGAGGGCGGCGCCAACCTGATCGCCTCCCGCGGCGAGGTCGACGAGGAAGCCGCCCTGCTCGACCGAGCGGCGATGGAGTCGGGCACGGACTGAGCCGAGGCAGTGAACGCGGTACGGCCGGTCAGCTGACCGGCCGTCCTGCGGTGTCGACTCCCACGGATTGGCTACCGCGGGTTCTTGCTGCGCCAGGCGAAGTAGTCCGCGACCGCGGACACGGCGTCGAAGCGCGGGGTGAAGCCGGTGTCGTCGGTCAGGCGGCTGATGTCGAGGTACGGCTGCTCAGCTGGGTCGCCGTCGGTTCGCTCCGGGCGCTGGTCGACGGGAGTGATCGCCTCCAAGGCCGCGACGAGATCGCGATGGGTCGACGGCCGTCCGGCCGAGACGTTGTACGTCGTGTGCCGCAGGATCTCCGCGGCCGTCAGCAGCGCGATCGCGCGGCCGGCGTCCGGGCCGTAGCAAGAGTCGCCGCCTTCGCCGGCGGGCAGCGGCCGCGGGGTCTCGCCACGCAGCACCGCGCTGACGTACGACGGGATCGGGCTGAACGGCGACTCCGGATCCATCAGCGGACCCCAGATGCTGCCGATCCGGAGCAGAATCGGTTCGGCACCGCTGCCCTGCAGAGCGTGGACCGAGATCGGTTCGACCGCCTTCTTGAACGCGACGATGTGGTGCGGCAGGTCAACGGTCGGCAGGTCAAGCTCCTCGTGCCACGGAATCTCGGGACGCCCGCTGTAGACCCCGAGGCTGCTGGCGACGGCGAACCGGCGGACACCCCACGCCCGCGCGGCGTCGAGCGCGTTCAGCAGGCCGGTCAGGTCGGCGCGGTAGAAGTCGACCGGATTCTCACCGGGAACGGTGCCGGCCAGATGGACGATCGCGCGTACGTCGTACTGGTTGCCCAGAGCAAGAAATGCGGCCCGGTCGGTGACGTCGAGGGACTCGACGGCCACCCGCCCGGCCAGGAAGGACGGGACATCGGTCTGGCGGTAGGTCGTGACCACGACCTCCTGCCCGAGCTCGACCAGTGCGTGGGCGGTGTGGGCCCCGATCATGCCGAGGCCGCCGGTGACGAGGATCATCGGACCACCTCGTAGTGCAGGTGCGTGACGCCCGGAGCGGCGACGGCTTCGAGCAGCCGCAGGTTCACGTGCCGCGGCAGCTCCTGGAAGAAGCTGCGCCCGCCGCCGAGCAGGATCGGGATCTGGTGCAGGACCACCTCGTCCACCAGACCGGCGGCCAGCGCGGTGCTCACCACGCCGCCGCCCATCAACGCGACATCCTTGCCCCCGGCAAGCTTCTGGGCCACGGCGACCGCGTCCTCGATGCCGGAAGTCACCAGCGTCTGCCGCTCGCTCATGCCTGCTGACACTCCAGGGGGTGTGACAGACGAATCCAGCGGCCGATGACTGACCACCACCAACGGCGCCGTCGGATGCGGCGCTCCGCCGTCGATCCACCCGGAGTCGTCGTACGTGTTGCGCCCGGCCAGACTCACCCCGACCCGGCTCGCCAGACTGTCGAAGACCCGCGCGCTCGCCTCGCTCAGCCGGAACCCGTCGAACTCCCGGCTCGTGGTGTCGCCGTCGAAGTACCAGTCGAACAGCATCGACCCCTCCCCCAGCCCGCGCCCGGCGCCGGGATCGCGGCCGGTGATGTACCCGTCGACCGACACCGACAACGCAGTGAAGACCTTGCTCATCTCGCTCCCTTCAGATCCCTTGTGGAAAGGCGAAAAAACGCTGCGGATCGTAGGCCCGCTTGACCGCCTGCAGCCGTGGGTAGTTGCTCCCGTGGTACGCCGAGGCCCAGTCCTCGAGCGCCGGATCGGGGAAGTTCGGATACACCCCGCCGGACCCGTCGACATGTGCATTCGCCCACGACGCGTCGACCCACGGGTCACCGGCGTTCGCGACAAGTTCGAGCAGGAACCGCGTCCGCCGGTGCGCGAACGCCGTCGCCTCGGCCGCGACCCGGTTGTACGCCCCACCCATCGCCGTCAACGAAATCTCCCGACGCGTCCCCGCAAGCTCGCCCACCAGCGCCGCGACCGTCCCGGCCCGCAACGAGGACGTGAAGAACTCCGATCGAAGACGCAGCTCAGGCCTCTCCAGCGGATCAGCGAACGAGCTCTTCAGCTCGGCGTACGGCAGTCCACCCTGCACGTCGACCGGCCCCGGAAAGACCTGCAGCAGGTCCCGAGTTGCCGCGGCGCTCAGCATCGAGGCCCCGAACAGTCGCGCCCCACCAGCTCCCAAACTCAGATTCACCGTCACCTCGTCCGGAGCATCCGGCGCCCACTCCTGCCACCTCGAGACCAGCGACGCGAGGTCAACCCCCGGCCACCGCGCCTCGATCCGCGTCATCACCGGCTCAGGCACCGTCGCGAACCGCAGCGACGTCACCACCCCGAACTGCCCACCGCCCGCACCTCGCAACGCCCAGAACAACTCCGGCTCCGACGACTCGGAGCACTCCACGACCCGCCCGTCCGCCAGCACCACCTGTACGCCGACCAACCGGTCGCACGTCAGCCCGTACTTCCGTCCCAGCAGCCCGATCCCACCACCCAGCGTCAGCCCGGCGATCCCGACCCCGGGCCCGCAACCGCCCGGCACGGCTCGCCGGTGACGGTGCAACTCGGCGTACAAGGCCCCCAACCGCACCCCGGCCCCGACCGTCGCGATTCCGTCGCGCACCGAGATCTCGTCGAGCCCCGACAGGTCGAGCACGATCCCGTCCGTCGACGACCGCCGCGCGAAGCAGTGCCCGCCGCCGCGCGGTACGACGCGGTCCCCGGTCGCGGCGCCCTGCCGCAAGCCCGCCACGACGTCCGAGACCGACCGGCACACCACCACCAGCCGCGGTTCCAGGGTGATCATGCCTCGAACCTAGACCCGGTGCCCCGCCCGGTCTTGAACAAATCGAGCCTGCAGGAACGGCCGGTACGACGCCGAGTGGTCGTGCCCGCACAGGCACCGGTCCACCGTCCCGCCCAGCAACTGGGTCGGCGTGAGCCCGGTCAGCCGCAGGCACTCGCGGCTCAGATGCGCCTGGTCGGCGTACCCGACATCGATCGCCAGACCGGCGGTCCCGTCGGCACCGCGCCTCCCGGACGCCGAAGCGCCGGCCTGGGCCAACGCGAGGAACCCCTGGAACCGCAACGTCCGCTGCAACACCTTCGGCCCGACCCCGACCGACCGCAGACACCGCCGCCGCAGCTGGCTCGCCGAGAGCGCCAGCTGATCGGCCAGCGCGTCGATCGTGACCGGCTGCCACGGCATCAACGCCCGCACCGCCTCACCCATCAGCGGATCCGTCCGGCCCCGGAACTCGCGCTCCAGATGCCGCTGCAGGACCATCAACGCCCGCTCCGGCGTACCGGCCAAGGCCATCGTCTCGACCAGCCGATCGACCAACCCACCCCACAGGTCGGTCAGGTCGAGTCGCTGATCCACCAGGTCGTCCAGCCCCGCCTGCAACGGCGGCGCCGTCCCCGGCAGGAACCGCACCCCGACGATCGTCGTCCGCGCCGGAATCACCTCGACCGCCGGCCCGGTCAACGGCCCCACGAGTTGGGGCCGCCCACCGATCGGAAAGTGGATCTCCACCCCACCCGTCGGCAGATGCCGCTGCACGTACGACGCGTCGCCGGTCCGCTGAATCCACACCGTCCGTACGACGCCCGCCAGCACCCCGACCGGCGCCTGCTCGACGTACGACTCCACGCCTGAACTGAAGCGGCCGCCGTACTCGTCGTCAACCCCCGGCAACCACGACGGTCGCGGGATCCGGCGAGGTCCCCGCGACCACGAAGTCCGCCCGTTCCCACGGGCGGTCGCGCTCCAGGAACGGGATCTCCGACGCCATCCACTCGTGCCAGAAGGCTGTCGCCGCCGTCGCATCACCGTTCACCCCCGACGCGATGTCGCGCGCGATCCCCCGCCGTTCCGCCTCGGCGAAGTCCGACTGCACCCACACCAGGACGTCGACCAGCTCCGCCAGCTCACGCCGCCCAGCTCCGACCCCCTCGACCACGACCAGCGACGCCCCGACGTCGATCGAACCCGCCCGACCGTGCACGTCCCAAGCCGGCGGACGGTACGCCACGGCTTCACCTCGCCGTACGGGCTCCAGCACGCCCTCCGCCAGCAACGAGCTCCAGCCGAACATCGGCGCGTGCCACGCGACGTCGTCCACATGGACCACCGTGCCGCCCGCAACACTCGCCAACCGGTCGGCCAGGGTCGACTTGCCGCTCCCACTGCGGCCGTCGATCGCCACCACGCGGGGCCCTGCAGCCAGCACCCGCTCCACGAACTCGTCGAGCGGAATCGACTGCCAGTTGCCGAATATTGGTTCGCCAGGCCCGGGTCGCATGCCTGCATGATGTCCCCATGGAGCCCCTCGAGACCACCCGCCGCCTGGCTGCCGACCTCTTCCCGACGGCGGTCTGGGTCGTGCTCGGCGGCAGCGTGCTGACCTCGGCGCGGACGGCCGGCTCCGATCTCGACGTCGTCGTACTGCTGCCCGACGGCACGCCCGGCGCGCCTCGCCGCGAGTCGATCCGGTACGACGGGTGGCCGGTCGAGTTGTTCGTGCACGACCGGGCCAGCCTTGCCTACTACCTCGCCAAGGACGGCCGCCGTCCCGCGCTGCACCGAATGGTTGCCCTCGGCACCGCGGCTGTCGGTGATCCCGCCGACGACCGGAAGGCGGCCCGCGAGCACCTCGACGCCGGCCCGGCGCCCCTCGACCAGGCCTCGAAGGACAGCCTGCGGTACGGCCTGACCGATCTGCTCGACGACCTGACCCACGCCCCGGACGACGAGCAGGCCGTGATCGCGACGTACACCTGGCTCCGGACCGCCGAAGCGGTTCTGAGCTTCCGCGACCACTGGCTCGGCAGCGGCAAGTGGTTGCTGCGCGAGCTCCGCGATCTCGATCCCGCGTACGCCGACCGCTGGCTGGCCGCGCGCACCAGCACCGCGGCGATCCGCGACCTCGCCGAGGAGGCGCTGACTCTTGCCGGCGGCCCCCTTTTCGCGGGCTACCAGGCCGCCGGCGAGCGCGGTTGATCCAGGATCGTCGAACGATCCACGGTGTTAGTCTGACCCGATCATGGCCAGTGATTCCGCCGTTCCGGACTACGAGCTCGAGGAGACGATCGAGCTCACCACGGCCGAGCAGGTGCGGGCGATCAGCGACCCGCTGCGGACCACGATCCTCGGCCTGCTGCACGAACGCGCCGCCACCGTCAGCGAACTGGCCGCCGCGGTCAAACGCCCGAAGAGCACCGTCGCCCACCACGTGAAGGTGCTGACCGACGCCGGCATCCTGCGCGTCGTACGGACCCGCAAGGTGCGCGCGATCGACGAGCGGTACTACGGCCGCGCGGCCCGGATGTTCTACGTCGGCCTCGGCCGCCGCGTCGACGGCGTCGAGCTGCCGCCGGACTTCAACGACTTCGAGGTCGCGATGAAGGAGTCGACCAGCGCGTACGACGCCGGCCAGCTGCGCTCGTTCATCCGCCACGCGCGCGTCCCCGACGAGCGCGTCGCCGAGTTCTGGGACCGCGTCGAGCAGCTGGTCCATGATTTCGACACGCTGCCCCGCTCGGGCGACACGACGTACGGATTCGTCACTGGTGTGTACCCGATCCTCGACTACCCGGCGCTGCCGCCGAAGAAGGACTAGGTCCGCAGGCGGCGCCTGCTCGAGCCCGGTTCCCGTCCTTGCCTGTTCCTCTCACGTGCATCGGGATCGGGTTGTTCTGGCGTTGACGCTCGTGCTTGGCTTGAGGCGTGCCCCGAGACCAGTTGACCGAGCTCCGCGACCGCATCGCGGCCCACGCGCGTCCCGACCTGTCGACCGCCGTCGACGGCCTGACGCTGTCGAAGGTCGAGTACTCCGAGCCCGACTACTCGCTCACCGAACCGCTGCTCGTCGTGATGGCCCAGGGCGCCAAACGCCTCCTGCTCGGCGACGAGACCTTCGACTACCACGCGGGCGACCTGTTCGTAGTCACCACCGACCTCCCGGTCTCCGGCCACTTCGTCGACGCGACCCCGAAGACCCCCGCGCTCGGAATGGGCATCACGCTGCGCGCGGAAGCGATCGCGCCTCTGCTGCTCCAGACTCCGCCAGTACGCCGTACCGGCGCGACGTCGCGCACTGCCGACGCCACGGCGCGCACCGTCGGCGCAGGCGACCCTCCGGAGCGCACCGTCGGCGCAGCCGACGCGCGCGGGCGTCGTACCGGCGCGACGTCGGCGATCGCGACCGGGCCCGCCGGCCCCGAGATCCTCGACGCCGCCCTCCGCCTGATGCGCCTGCTCGAGTCCCCCACCGACATCCCCGTCCTCGCCCCGCTGATCGAGCGCGAGCTCCTCTGGCGTCTCCTCACCGGCCCGCACGCCGACGTCATCCGCCAGATCGGCCTCGCCGACAGCAGCCTGACCCACGTCAACCGCGCGATCCACTGGATCCGCGACAACTACGCCGAACCACTCCGCGTCGCCGACCTCGCGAGCCTGGCCGGCATGAGCCCAGCCGCCTTCCACCGCCACTTCCGCGGCATCACCAACCTGAGCCCACTCCAGTTCCAGAAGCGCATCCGCCTGCAAGAGGCCCGCTCACTCCTCGCCGCCCACCCACGCGACATCGCCGGCGTCGGCCACCTGGTCGGCTACGACAGCCCGTCCCAGTTCAACCGCGAGTACCGCCGCCTCTTCGGCACCCCACCCGGCGCCGACGCCGCCCGCCTCCGCACGGCTTAACTCGTCGCACTGGTGTAACGCCGCAACCCTCTCCGCCACACCACCCAAGCCGCCGTACTGGTGCCCACAGCAACAATCAAGGGCACCACTACCAGCGCCTCACCCCGGAGCGCCTCCACCGGCACCGTCGCGATCAACGACACGGGCACGACGTACGTGAACACGACCTGAAGCCCCGACTGGTAGACCTGCACCGGATACCGCCCGAACTGCCACAGCGCGTCGTACAGCACATCGAGGCTCAGCCCGAACGCCCAGAAAACCACCGACGCGACCATCACCCGCGTCGCCCACATCGTGACCGTCGCCGCGGCAACAACCACCAACCACGCGACGACCCCACCCGGCGAGGCCACGAGGTCAGCTTTCACTACCCCCGTGACAGCAATCCCGACACCGAGCCCCACCTGGATCAACGCGGTCGGCGCGCACGACCCCAGACTCGCAAGCAGAATGCTCGGCGCCGGCTGCACCAGGATCGCGTCCAGCCGCCCGCTCTTCACCTGCTCCCCGAAGAACTGCAGATTCGGCTCGACGAACGTACTGCGCAGCCCGCTCACGACCTGGAACGTCCCCAGCAGAGCGATTGCCTCGCCAGGTCCCCAGCCGCCCAGCGTTTCGGTCCGCGTGTAGACGACGAGCAACGCCGCGACCGAGGCGCCCGCGCCGACGATCGTCACCAGCAGCTCGAACAGCAGGTCAGCCCGGAAGGCGACCGCCCGGCGTACGGACAGCGAGAACAGCACACCGAACAACATCCCTAACCTCCGAAGGCGGTGAATCGGCGTACCGCACGTCGCCAGACCAGTACGGCGAGCAGCACGGCCGCGACCAGCCAGCCGGCCTGTACGGCGTACACCCTGAGTACGTCGTCGACGTTGCCCGCGGCAACCTCAGCCGGCGCCCCGAGCATCGACCAGAACGGCAGCACCGATCCCACCGCGCGGAACGGCTCGGGCAGGAACGCCAACGGCGCCGCCGTACCGCCGAGCAGGAAGATCAGCGCCTCGCCCATCCCGACCACGCCGTGCGCCCGCTGCGTCCAGACCGCGGTCAGAGCCAGCGTGTAGGTCACAGCGAACCGAAGCCCCGCGGCGAGCACGATCGCCGGCAACGCCAGCAGCAGGTCTCTGCCGTCCAGACTGATACCGGCGAGCAGTCCGACCGCGACGATCAGCGGCGCCCCGAAGACCAGGTGCCAGCACCGGAGCGCGAGATTGGTCCCGAGGAAGTCGAGCACGACCGGCCGCGGCTTCACCAGCTCGACGGCGAAGTCGCCGCCGTAGATGCTGCCCGCCAGCGTGTGGTGCTCGTACGAGACCGTCATCAGCTGAACGGCGAGCAGCACGACGTAGTACGTCGGGACGCCGCTGTCGCCCGGCACCACCGCCGACCACACGAACAGCCCGAGCAACGGCGTCACCACCTGCCCCGCGACCAACGTGATCACGAACGACCGGAAGCTCCACCACTCCACCGAGCTGCGCCAGAACCCCATCCTGAGCAGCACCGCCGTACGGCTGACCGTGCTCACGAAGGGATCCCGTCGCGGTAGAAGCGGTCCATCACGACCTCGAGCGACGGGTCCTCGAGATCCGAGAACTTCGCGGCCAGCGCGGCCAGCTCCCCGTCGTACCGGATGCGACTCTGGTCGATCAGGATGACGCGCTTGCACAGCGTCTCGACGTCGGCCATCGAGTGGCTGGTCAGCAGGACCGTGGCGCCCGTGCTCTTGGCGTACTCGGCGACGAACCGACGCAGTGCGCCCGCGGCGAGTACGTCGAGACCGAGCGTCGGCTCGTCGAGGAACAGCACTTTCGGCTGGTACAGCAGGGCCATCGCGAGGCCGGCCCGCATCCGCTCGCCGAGACTCAGCGCGCGGATCTGCCGGTGCAGGAGCTCCCCGATGTCGAGCAGATCGACCAACTCGTCGACGGTGTTGTCGCCGCGCGGTACGTCGTACAGGACGCGCTGGTACTTGAACGAGTCCATCACCGTCAGCTCCGCCGGGCCGCCGATCGGCTGGCTCCCGCGGATCAGCGCGATCCGCCGCAGGTACTCGCGCCGCCGCTGCCACGGCGTGAAGCCGAGCACCGTCGCGCGCCCTCCGGTCGGGTGCAGGATCCCCGACAGGATCTTCATCGTGGTCGTCTTCCCCGCGCCGTTCGGCCCGAGGAACCCGACGACCTCACCTTCGTCGAGCCCGAACGAGAGCTCACTCACCGCCTCGATCCGCCGGTACTCGCGGTGCACGACCGCCCTGAGCGCGGCCCGCAGACCAGCTTCCCGCACGGGCGCCCGGAAGGTCATCGTCAACCCGTCGACCTGAACAACTGCCATGAACCTCAACCTAGAAGCATGATGCAAGATTTTAAGGTTGCCCGCCGGATCCGCTGGACGGTTCAGGCTTCACGCCCTCCAGGGCCGGTTCAAGGTTTCTCTCTAAGAGTCGCCGCGATCGCAGAGGCGAGTAATAGGCCAGCGCGACACCGGCCAGCATGCCGAGGCTGCTGATCACCAGGGCTGCCTTGAGGTCCAGCAGCGTCCCCACCAGTCCACCGGCCAGCGCCCCGACCGTCTGGCCGCCGATCACCAGCGTGCGCCAGGCGGCCGTCGTACGGCCCAGCAGGTGGTCGGCCACTCTGGCCTGCCTCAGGGCACGCTGCGGTACGCCGTACAAGGCCATGCCGAGCCCAGCCATCGCCTGCCCCACAAAGACAAACGGCCACCACGCCAGCGCCAGAGCGAACCCGGCCCCCGACGCCACCAGCTGACCGACCAGGTACGCCCGTCCCATCCCCAGCCGCCTGCTGTACGCCGGAGCGACGAGCGCGCCCACCACCGACGCGACTCCCAGCGTGGTGACCGCCACTCCCAGCTGAACCGCCGACCACCCCAGCTCCCGCACCAGGTACAGCACCACCAGCGGCCCCTGCATAGCCCCAGCAACCGCCGCCACAGTCGCCGACCGAGCCAACGGCTTGAGCACCGGATCCCCGAACAGCTCCGTAAACCCCACCGTTGGCTTGTGCCTCTGCGACTGCCTCTCCCGCACCGGCTCCTTGATCAGGAGGTTCGCCACCGCAGACCCGACGAACGACACCGCATCCACCACGATCGCGAACGGCGCACTGACCGCCTGCACCAGCAGTCCCCCCACCGAAGGCCCAGCCGTGGACGCCAGGGTCTGGCTCAGCATCGACGCGCTGTTCGCATCCACCAGGTCCTCCCGCCGTACCAGCGCCGGCAGCATCGCCAGCGACGCGGTGTCGGACACCACCGTCAACGCCCCCACCAGCACCGCGACGACGTACAGGTACCCCATCCCGAGCTCCCCCGTTGCCGCCAGCAACGGAATCGCCCCCAGCAACCCCGCCCGCCCCAGATCGGCCCCAACCATCAACCGCTTCCGGCTCCCCCGATCGACCCAGCCCCCCACCGGCAACCCCAACACCAGATGCGGCACCACCCCGAGCGCCCCAGCACCCCCATCTCTCCCGCCGACGCCCCCAGCCCCACCACCGCCACCAACGGCAAAGCCACCCCCGTCACCGCCGACCCCGCCGCCGAAACCCCAAGCCCCACCCACAACTTCACGAACTCGGGATTCCCACGCCATCGCATTCCCCCAACCCTGTCGGCGGCCCGGTCGGTCCACCACCCCCGTTCACCCCCAGCGAACCGATTCCTCCTCTGGCGGAAACCCGCCGCGTTGCGCACGCCCAACTCTTCGGGGTCGTGCGCCGGAATCGCCGCAGGGCGACTGTCACTTGGCGTGGCCTGCCGATACCCCTTGTGACCGGGAGCTAGTAATGTGTGCGTCGGCCGACGGTCCGCTCGGCACAGCTCGGAACTTGGGGAAGGTCATGCAGCCTGAGGCGCCACAGTCCACGGTCAACGAATCCATTCCGACAGCTGCCCGGATGTACGACTTCTATCTGGGCGGCAAGGACAACTTCGCCGCCGACCGGGCCGCGGTCGAGGAGCTGGACAAGGTCGTTCCCAGCACCCGCGCTCTGGCCTTGAACAACCGGCAGTTCCTGCAGCGCGCGGTACGAGTTCTGGCCGAGGAGCACGGCGTCCGGCAGTTCGTCGACATCGGATCCGGGCTGCCGACGCAGGACAACGTGCACCACGTCGCACAGAAGGTCGACGCGGAGTCGCACGTCGTGTACGTCGACAACGACCCGGTGGTGCTCGCCCACGGCCGCGCCCTGCTGGTCGAGGACGACCGCACCACGGTCATCCAGGCCGACATGCGCGACACCGAGACGATCTTCACCCACCCCGACACGCTGCGGCTGATCGACTTCACCCAGCCCGTCGCGGTGCTGTTCAACTCGGTCTTCCACTGCATCCCCGACAGCGAGACCGACGGCCCGCCGGCTGTGGTCCGCCGGGTCGTCGACCGGCTCGTCCCGGGCAGCTTCCTGGTCATGTGCCAACTCGTGAGCGAAGACCCCAAGATCCGCGAGTCGGTCACCAAGATCATGGACCAGGCCACCCAAGGCCACTGGGGCCGCGTCCGCGAGGAGCAGGACGTCGCCGCGTGGTTCGAAGGCATGGACATCCTCGAGCCCGGCCTCGTCGAGGTCTCCACCTGGCGCCCCGACGACGCACAGGTCCCCGCCAAGCAACTGACCACCGAGTGGATCGAGTACGGCGGCATCGCCCGCCTCCGCTGACGCGGAACTCCGTACGACGGCGGCATCGCTTCCTCCGCCGACCCTGCATTCCGTACGACGGCGGCTTGGCGCCTCTCGCCAAGCCGCACGAGTTCAACGTCTGACAGCCGCGCACCCTCGAGGCAGCTCAGGGCCGATTCCAGGCGACCCGGCCGACGGGGCTGAATCCGGGTGACACCGTCGATCGAGTGCGGACATCATGGGCGCATGGCGCGCCTCCACGACATCGTCTTCGACTGCCACCACCCCGCGACCACAGCCCGCTTCTGGGCCGGCGCCCTCGACGGCTACGCCGTCGCACCGTACGACGAGGCCGAACTCGAACGCCTGCGCTCCCTGGGGATCACCAACACCGAAGACGACCCGACCGTCCTCGTCGAACCGTCCCACGACGGACCCCGCCTGTGGTTCCAGCGCGTGCCAGAACCCACCCCCGGCAAGAACCGAGTCCACCTGGACCTGTTGGCCGCCGACGTGGAGTCGGAAATCCAGCGCCTGACAGCCCTAGGCGCGACAGTCCAAGCCCGCCACCCCGGCAACACCGTCCTGACCGACCCAGAAGGCAACGAGTTCTGCCTGTCCCAGTCAGCCTGACGGCGCACGCCGTCGCCCTCACGCCACAGCCCACCACACGGCTCCAGCCTCGCGCTTCCTGTGTGGGGCGGGTGGGGCTCGAACCCACGACCCAGGGATTATGAGTCCCCTGCTCTGACCGGCTGAGCTACCGCCCCCGGCGCCTGGTCCGGCGCTTGTCGGGAGATCGTATCTGGTGCGTCCCGGGTTGTCGGCGCCGGAGGATAACCCGGCGAGGCCTGGGCCTGCCGATGGTTGTCCACAGACACAGGGTTACCGAACAGTTACTTGACGTAGTTGTCCACCGATTGCAGATCGGCCCGTTCCGGAGCACTGTTTCGCGGCACCATCCCTTCAAGAGAGAGGGGAGCAACGATGGCCGCGATCGACTGCGATGCCGCTGATGTGACCGGGCTGGTCGCCTACCTGCGCGACCTCGGGCGGCACGAGCTGCTGAGCCCGGAAGAGGTGTACGAGTTGTCGTCCTGGATCGAGGCCGGCGTACTGGCCGCCGACCAACTGGCCCGGGCCGCACCGACGACGGACCGGGCCGAGCTCGCCCACCGTGCCGAGCTGGGCGCGGTCGTCGAGTTGGGCCAAGCCGCCCGCCGACGCATGATCGAGGGCAACCTCCGCCTCGTCGTGTCCCTGGCCAAGCGGTACGCCGGCAAGGGCCTGTCGCTGCTCGACCTGATCCAGGAGGGCAACATCGGCCTGATCCGGGCCGTCGAGCGCTTCGACCACAAGCTCGGCCACCGCTTCTCGTCGTACGCGATCTGGTGGATCCGCCAGGCCCTCGGCCGGGCGGTCTCCGACCGCTCCCGTCTGATCCGCATGCCGGCGCAGGCGTACGTCGACGCCGGCCGCGTCGCGGCCGTCCACCGGGACCTGATCCAGCGCCTCGAACGAGAACCCACCACCGAGGAACTGGCGGCAGCCGCGTCGCTGACCATCGCCCGGGTCGAAAGAGCCCGGGCCTGGAGGATCCGCCCGGCTCCCCTGGACATCAACGAGGCCGACCAGCTCATCGACGACGAGGACCTGCTCCACCGAGCCGTCCTGATCCGAGACCTCCACTGCCAACTCGAACACCTCGACGACCTGGCCCAAGACATCCTCCGCCTGCGCTTCGGCCTCCACAACACACCGCTGTCCACCTTGGAGGAGACCGCTGAGCAACTCCGCCTACCACCCGCCAAAGTCCGAGCGCTGGAGCTGGAGGCCCTCCGCTACCTACGCAAGTGCCCGGGCCTGAGGGAGTACTCCAACTCGACCTGACCCGCGCCGGTGTTGGGTCTCAGGCCCGGCGATGCGCGCCGGGCCTGAGGCCGCGGTCGGTGTGCGTCAGATGTCGTAGATGCCGTTGACGTCGCGCCCGAACGTGCCGGCCGGAGTCTCCACTTCCAGGTAGTAGAACTCCTCGGTCACCGGGTGAGCCTTGAGGTAGGCCAGCGCCTGCGCCCGGTCGGTCGCGCGGTACGCCTCGTACGTCGCAACCTGCCCGTCGCCCGACCGCCGCTGGACCTTCTCGATGAACTCGAGCCTCAGCGTCGAGTCGGCCTCCACAGAATCAGGAAGGAGAACATGTTCGTCGATCAAAGCCCGCAGCCGCGTATGAGCCTCCTCGTCGGGCGCCGAGGCCAGCAGGGTCTGGAGCGCCTGCTCAGCAGGCTCCCGCCCCAACCGAAGCGACTCGGTACTCGGCGCACCGAAGCTCATCGTGTGCCCCCGAATCTCGTCGCGCAGAACGAGGACCGTCCGCTCGCAGTCGGTGTCCGCCTGCAGATCCCACAACGCAGCCCCAGCGGCCGCCCGGACCGCAGCATCCAGGTCAGCAAGCCGGTCGACCAGTTCCTCGACCTCAGCCACAGTCGCCGTACCAGGCTCCGGCCCCTGCTGAACAGCAGCAAGCCGAACAGCCGGGTCCGGATGATTCAGATACCCGACCACCATCCGAGTCCGCTCACCGGCCCGTACGCCGTCGAACAACCGCACAACATCAGGCCGAGCCACCAGCTCGATCGCGTCCCCACCACCCAGCCCGTACCGATCCGGCACGGACACGGTCTTGGGCCGCCGGAAAAATCGCATAACCCCCAACCTAGGCAACAAGCCACCCCCACCGCCAACACCCGCCCGCATCCGGCCGCGCCCGCATCCCTCCCTGTCCCGATCCCTCGCCGGATGCCTCGTGCCCCATCCCTCGCGTCGGCGCTCCCTCGTCGCAGGCCACCCATGTCTCGCCGCCCGCGGCTCTGCCCGCTCCCTCACCGCCACCCGCACAGCGCCCCGGCCCGTCGACGCCAGCGGGGCTGCCCGGAACCGGTCGCCGGCGCGTCGTACCGGATCCTGGCGCCGTCGGCTCGCCCGTTCCTCACCGGACGACCTATCAGGTTTGCCTCAACCAGCAACCTGCTGTCGGGATGCCCTCCCCCGCGCGGCTTCACCCTTGCGGACGTCGCCCAGTCTCGGCGACGACTTCCGTCAGCTGGTGGGGTGGGCGGGGTGGGGTTGGTGTGGGCTGGGACGATGGGGGTGTGTTGAGACTTCGGCGTTCGGTGTGGCCCTCTGAGTTGATTGAGGGGGTTCGGGTTGCTGCGGGTGGGCGGGACGACATCCTGGCAGCGGTGCAGCTGACGGGCGGGGACTGGGTGGCGGGGACTCGGTCTGCGGTCTATCTGCCGGAAGGCGACAAGGTCCGGCGGGTTGGGTGGGAGGCGATCGAGCGCGCGGCGTGGGACTCCGAGGAGTCGGTGCTGCGGGTGTTCGAGACGACCGCGTTCGGTACGCCGTTGCGGTCGACTGACCTGGCCGTGGACGACCCAGGACGGTTCGGGCAGCTGCTGCGGGAACGGGTGGACGCGAGCATCGTCGTACAGCGGCATGTGCTGTTGGCCGGGAAGAAGGGCGTACGGATCGTCGGGCGGCGCAATCCCGCGACGACGGACGCGCCGGTTGCCTGGAACTTCGTTCTGGACAAGGGATTGGAGCCGGACCGACCGGGGCTGATCGAGCAGGCCGAGGCGGCGCTGCGAGCGGTCCGGGACGAGTTCGGAATCTGACGCGAAAGGCAGTTTGGGCGGGTGCTCGCAGGCGGCGAATCCCGTTTTTGTAGTTCGGCCCGATCCTGCTAACCTAATCCGGTCCTCGGGGATCGGGGGCAGGGAAACACAAGCGATCCCGCGTAGCTCAATTGGCAGAGCAGCCGGCTGTTAACCGGCAGGTTACTGGTTCGAGTCCAGTCGCGGGAGCAACAAACGATCGACCGGTTCCGGATCTCGGAACCGGTCTTTTTGTTGGCCGTACGGCGGGGTGGTGGCTGGCTCTTCTTGTGCCTGTACGGCGGGGCGATGGTCGCTCTTCTAGTTGCTCGTACAGCGGGCCGGTGGATCGCTCTTCTCGTGCCTGTACGGCGGGTGGTGGCTCGCGCTTACGGCTGCGCTGGACCACAGTGGAGCGCTCATCTTGTGTTCGCAGGCCGCTCGTCGATGTCACCCATCGCGGATTGCACGTCGGTCGAGTGCTGCTTCGGTGGGCGTGGGTTGGGGCGCCCCGTCGCTTGGTGCGACGGGGCGGTAGCTGGGTGGGTCAGCTCTTGTTCTTGCGGCGTTCCAGGGCGCGCTGGATGCGGTGTTGTGGTTGCCCGGTCAGCTTGGCGATCAGGGGGACGCGGTACTTGAACGCCGCGACGGCGCCCACGATCAGCACCAGCAGGATGAACCAGCCCATCGAACTTCTCCTTCGGTCGGACCTGGACTCCATCATCCCCTGTGGGTGGTGAGATTCACTGGGTCAAACCCCTGAGCGGGCCCTGGTTTCCTGACCGGAGGGCTGCGAGGCGGGCTGGTGCGGGCTTGAGGGCGAGACGAGGGGCGCCTGAGGGCAGAGGCGGCTGGTGATGCGGCCGGGTAGGTCGCGGGGGCTGAGGTCGCGGCGGCCGGGAAGAAGTACTAGAGAAGGAGGCCTGTGCGGGATCTGCTGCGAGCGGCTGGGGCCGGTCGTGTGGGGAGGTTGGCCGGGTTGAGGTGCCGGCGTGGGTGAGACGGATGGGGAGGCTGACCGGGGCGAGGGGTCGGCGTGGGTGATGCAGGCGGGGAGGCTGACCCGGTCGCAGGGGTAGGCGCGGGGAAAGGTGGCTGGCGATGCGGCCGGGTACGTCGCGGGGGCTGAGGTCGCGGCGGCCGGGAAGAAGTATTGGAGGAGGAGGCCGGCCTGTGCGGGATCGGCTGCGAGCAGCTGGGCCCGGCCGTGTGGGGAGGTTGCCGGGTTGAGGTCCGGCGTGGGGTGAGACGGTGGGGAGGCTAGCCCCGGCGAGGGAACCGGCGTGGGGTGATGCAGGCGGGGCGGCTGGCCCAGTCGCAGGGGCAGGCGCGGGGAAGAGGTGGCTATCGATGCGGCCGGGAACGTCGCGGGGGCTGGCGTCGCGGCGGCCGGGAAGAAGCATTAGAAGTGGGCCGATAGGAGTCGGCTGCGAGCAGCACGGCGCGGCCGTAGGGAGGCTGGCCGGGGCGAGCGGCGGGTGTGGGGGGTGAGCTGGGCACGGAGGCTGGCCCAGGGCGTGAGGGCCGCGTGGGGTGAGGCGGTGGTGAGGTTGGCCGGGCGGTGAGAGGCGATCCCGAGCTCGTCTACAGCGCCCCGGAGATGGCTTGTTCTCGGAGTTCGGTTCTGTATTGCTCCAGGGCGATGAGTTCGCCGAACATGCGGTTGTAGTCGTCGGGCTTGTCGATGGGGTTGGTGCGTTGGAGTTTGGACTTGAGGTCGGCGATGCGGCGTAGGCAGGTGAGTTCCTGGAGGCGGGCCAGGTGGGCTCTTGCGGAGCGTTCGTCGGGGTCTCGGCCGAGGCGGAGGCCCTCGACGGCCAGGGCGGAGACGACGGCGGCGGCGGGGTCGTTGCCCATGGCATCGCGGACGGCTACGACCCAGGCCTCGCCGGGGGCTGCCTGGGAGGGGCCGCCGACCTTGGACATGGCGGCGCGGACGGCGGCCAGCCAGGGGTGGGTGAAGTCGTGGTCGTCGAGTTCGTCGAAGGCGACGCCGACCAGGGCCGGGTACTGCATCGCGAGCTTGAGGACGTCCCACTCCATCAGGAAGCGGGGCTCGCGGGGGGATGGCAGATTCTGGCGTGGGGGTGGCGGGGCCTCGGTCTGTACGACGACCGGCGTGCGGTCCGTGGCACCTTGCCGGGCAGCGGGTGCGGGGCGGGAGGCGGCGCGGTGGACCTCGGTGCGGACCTGGTCGACCTCCATCCCCAGCAGCCCGGCCAGCTCACGCGTGAACGCGTCGACCTTCGACCGGTCCCGGATGCTCACCACCAGGTGCGCCGCGTCGCGCAGCGCGTCGATCCGGGTGTCGGCCCGGTCGAGGTCGTACTTCGCCAGCCGGTCCGTCAGCACGAAGCGGTACAGCGGCACCCGGCGTCCGATCAGCTCCCGGACCGCGGCGTCGCCCTTCTGCAGCCGCAGGTCGCACGGGTCCAGCCCGTCCGGCTCGACCGCGACGTACGTCTGCGCCGCGAAAGCCTGGTCGCCCTCGAAGGCCTTCACCGCGGCCCGCTGCCCCGCCGAGTCCCCGTCGAAGGTGAAGATCACTTCGCCGCGGAACTGGTCGTGGTCCAGCAGCAGCTGCCGCAACACCCGGGCGTGATCGTCGCCGAACGACGTACCGCAGGTCGCCACAGCAGTCTGTACGCCGGACAAGTGGCAGGCCATCACGTCGGTGTACCCCTCGACGACGACCGCCTGTTTGCCCTTGGCGATCTCGCGCCGCGCGAGGTCCACGCCGTACAGGACCTTCGACTTCTTGTAGATCACCGTCTCCGGCGTGTTCAGGTACTTGGCCTCGATCCTGTCGTCGTCGAACAGCCGGCGCGCGCCGAAGCCGATGGTGTCCGAGCCCGCGTCCCGGATCGGCCACATCAAGCGGCCGCGGAACCGGTCGTACAGCCCGCGCTGCCCCTCCGCGCACAACCCCGACGCGACCATCTCGGCGTTGGAGAAACCACGCCCCCGCAGATGCGCGACCAGCTGTTCGCCACCTCGCGGCGAGAACCCGACCCCGAAGTGCGCCGCGGCGTCGCGGTCGAATCCGCGCTTGTCCAGGAACTGCCGGCCGAGCGTCGCCTCGGGCGCCCCGAAGAGCAGCTCGGAGTAGAACTCGCCGGCGACCTTGTGCGCCTCGACCAGGCGCGGCCGCTGGTTGCTCTGCGACTTCGGGATCGGCGCGCCGGACTCGTCGTACCGCAGCTGGATGCCGACCTTCGCGGCCAGCGTCTCGACGGCTTCGTGGAAGGTGATCTGGTCGATCTTCTGGATGAAGTCGATCACGTCGCCGCCCTCTTGGCAGCCGAAGCAGTAGAAGAACCCGCGCGCCGGGGTCACGTTGAACGACGGCGACTTCTCGTCGTGGAACGGGCACAGCCCCTTCAGCGAACCACCGCCGGCGTTCTTCAAGGTCACGTACGAGCCGACCACGTCGTCGATCCGCGCCCGCTCGCGCACCAGCGCGATGTCCTCTTCCTTGATCCTGCCTGCCACGCCGCGAGTCTACGGGGATCCCGAAGCCGCCCGCTGCCCCGCCCGGCTGCCGGCTTCCAGCGGGCCGGACCAAGGCATCGGCGCAGGTCCAGCAGCCGACATCAGACAGCAGCCTGGTCGCCTTCGTTCAGCTGGGCGGTGGTGCTGACCTGGGAGGGGTGGGGCCGCCAAGGCCCGGTCCTTCGCCGATGGAACCGGGCCTGCAGCTCAGACCTCGCCGAGCTCGAGGCCCGGGCCTGCGGCTCAGACCTCGCCGAGGTCGAGGCCGGCCGGCAGCTCAGACCTCGCCGAGCTCGACCGACGCGTCGGCGAGCTTGGCCGGGTCGACCGCACGACCTGAGCGGATCAGGTCCTGGATGCCGTCGATCGCGTCCCACGTGTTGACGTGCAGCCCGGCCAGCACGTGCCGGTCGTCGTCGAGCCAGAACGCGAGATACGCGCCGGAGGCCGGGTCGCCGCGGAGCACCACCTCGTACGACGTACCGCGCGGCACGTCGCCGGCGTACTCCATCCCGAGGTCGTACTGGTCGGTGAAGAAGAACGGGATCGCGTCGTGCACGACGTCCTGGCCGAGCATCGCCTTCGCGGCCGCGGCGCCGCTGTCCTTCGCGTTCGACCAGTGCTCGACGCGCACCGAGTGCCCGAGCAGCGGGTGGTCCCAGCGGACCACGTCGCCGGCGGCGAAGACGCCGTCGGCCGACGTCCGCAGATCCGGCCCGGTGACGATGCCGGAGCCGTGATCGGCGGGGGCGACCTCCAGACCGGCCTCGACGGCGAGCTCGGTGTTCGGCTGGACGCCGACGCCGACCACCACAAGGTCGGCCGGAACGACGTCGCCCGCCGACGTACGGACGCCGGTCACCTTGTCGGTGCCCTCGAAACCCTCGACGCCGGTGTCGAACAGCAGCGTGACCCCGTGCTGCCGGTGCAGGGTGGCGAACAGCTCGCCGACCTGCTCCCCCAGCACCGAGGCGAGCGCGGTGGACTGCGGCTCGATCACCGTCACCTCGCAGCCACGTTCGCGCGCGGCCGCGGCCGATTCCAGCCCGATCCAGCCGGCACCGACGACGACCACGCGCGGCTTCGCGGCGTACGCGTCGGTGAGCGCCTGGGACTCGGCCGCGGTGCGCAGGTAGTGGATGCCCGGCAGGTCACCGCCCGGTACGTCGAGCCGGCGAACCCGCGAGCCGGTCGCGATCAGCAGTTCGTCGTACGACGTACTCGCGCCGTCGGCGGTCGTGACGGTCTTGGCCGCCGGGTCGAGCGCGGTCACGGTGGTGCCGAGCCGCAGCTCGATCGACTGGTCGTCGTACCACTGCTGGTCGTGCAGTTGCGCCGAGCCGGGCTCCTTCTTGCCAAGCAGCACGTCCTTCGACAACGGCGGCCGCTCGTACGGCAGCTCGCTCTCCGTGCCGATCAGCACGACCTCTCCGCTGAAGCCTTCGGCCCGGAGAGTCTCCGCCGCGGTTGCTCCGGCCAGGCTCGCGCCGACGATTACGATCCGCTGTACATCGGTCATGCAGAGCAGCCTATGCCTGCGGACCTCACTCGGTCAGCGCCGCGTGCCAAGCCTGGGCCGATGGATCGGTCAGCGACGCCACCTGATCGACCAGCACGCGAAGGCGCGCGGCATCGTCGGAGGCGGCGCGGTAGTCCGCCGCGAACGGAAGGTCGAGGTTGTCGGGCGCGGTCTTGGCCAGCGCCTCGACGAGCTCGGTGAGCAGCTCGCGCTGGACGGCGCGGCGGCGCTGGCGTTCGGGCGAGTTGAGCACGTGGAACATCCCGATGCCCTTGAGCAGCGCGATCTCGGCGCCGGTGCCGTCGGGGACGACCAGGTCGGCGTCGTACCGAACCAGGCGCGAGCGTCGCCCGAAGCGGGCATGGGTGGACTGCTCGGCGGCCGTGCAGAACCGCCCGATCAGCTGACTGGTCAGGTCCTTGAGCCCACCGAGCGCGCGGCGGCTGTCGTCGAAGGGACCGGTTGGCCAGTACGGCAGCGCGGTCAGCCGCTCCCACGCCTCGTCGAGCTGGGCGTCCTCGCCGTCGGGCAGGTAGGCCTCGCGGACGGTCTGCCAGTACGGCGCGCGCTCGGCCCCGACCCGGTCGAGGTCGATGCTGTGGGCAACGATCCCGTCCTCGACGTCGTGCACCGAGTACGCGACGTCGTCGGCGAAGTCCATCACCTGGGCCTCCAGGCAGCGCTCGTCGCCGAGCCCCTGCCGGAGCCACTCGAACACCGCCAGGTCGTCGTCGTACACCCCGAACTTGCGCAGGCCCTCGCGCCGCGGCCAGGGGTACTTGGTCGCGGCGTCGAGGGTCGCGCGGCTCAGGTTGAGCCCCGCGCTGCGGCCGTCGGCGGTGAACGTCTTGGACTCCAGCCGGGTGAGCAGGCGCAGGGTCTGCGCGTTGCCCTCGAACCCGCCGATGCCGGCCGCGATCTGGTCCAGCGCCCGCTCGCCGTTGTGCCCGAACGGCGGGTGGCCGAGGTCGTGGGACAGACAGGCGGCGTCGACGATGTCGGGATCGCAGCCGAGCGTGCCGGCCAGCTCGCGGCCGATCTGGGCGACCTCGAGGCTGTGCGTCAGCCGGTTGCGGACGAAGTCGTCACTGCCGGCCGTCGCCACCTGGGTCTTCGCGGCCAGGCGGCGCAGGCCGGCACTGTGCAGCACGCGGGCGCGATCGCGCGCGAAGGCCGTCCGCCCCGGTCGTTTGACCGGCTCGGGCACCCAGCGCTCGGCGTCGTGCTCGTCGTACCCCTCCGACTGCTTCCTCATCACAGCTCAAACTACTGGGCGGCACCGACATTCAGGCGAACATCAGCCCCACCCGCCCTGAACCATGGTCTGGAACTTCCATCCGCCGTCGGTCTTCAGCAGGAGGTCGCCGTACCGGATCGGTGTGGTGTTGCCGGCGTACGTCATCGTGCCGTCGCTGACCACGAAGACCAGCGCGTCGGACAGGAAGTGCGGAGTCCGGGTCGTCTCCAGCTTGACGTCGTCGGAGCCGCCCATCACCTGCGCCATCTGCGCCAGGTACTCCGAGCGGTCGGTCTGGGTGGCCGAGCCGGCGCCCTTGCCGTCGTCGGTGACCTCGTTCAGCGGGAAGACGGCCAGGTCGGCCATCCCCTCGTAGTCCTTCGCCGCGGCCAGCGCGTCGTACTTGTCGAACCACGCGAGCACGCTCGCGACGTCGGCCTCGGTCGGTACAAAACCCGTCATGAAACCCCTCCTCGGTTAAACTACGTACACTGTACCCAGTTTATCCAGGGGTTCAAACTCAGGTCATGCAGTAGCGCAGCCAGACGACTCCGCCCTCGAACGCTTCGACGTTGGCCAGGCCGAGGTCGAGCCGGTCCGTGAACCCGCCCGGCCAGCGCGGGCCGGAGCCGACGACCACCGGGTGCACGAGCAGGCTGAGCTCGTCGATCAGGCCTTGCGCGAGCAGTACGCCGAGCAACGTGCCGCCCGTGTCGACGCGCACCACGCGCGCGTCGTGATGCTTGCCGAGCAGCTGAAGCGTCTCGTCGAGGTCGACCCGCTCATAGCCGGTGATCATCTCGCGGGTGCGGCTGTCCGGCGGGCGGGCCGGCGTCTGGTCGGCGTACAAGGCCAGTACGTCGGACCAGTGGCCGGCGGCGCGCAGGCGGTCCCACTCACGGACGCGCGCACGACTGTCGACGACGGCGAGGAGCGGGCCCTTGGAGCGCGGGCCGGGTTGCGGAGCCGAGCGCAGGGCGGACTCCTGGGCGAGGATCGTGTCCGCGCCGACGAGCGTGACGTCCTCCTGCCACAGCGTCGCCATCGCGTAGAACCGCGCCAGATCCACCTCGAACCCGGCCGTCACGCCGTCGAGCGAGACCGCCAGATGACCCACTACATGTGGCCGCATGCTCCAGACCGTAAAGGCCACCACCGACAGTCCGAAGGTTGCAGAGACTCATTTGCAGAGTATCCTCTGCACCATGCGGAAGATCGATGCACGGAGCCTGCGCGGCCTGGCCCATCCCCTGCGGATGACGATCCTGGAGGCGCTCGAGCTGGACGGTCCGGCCACGTCGAGCACGCTGTCCCAGCGCCTCGGCGAGAACACGGGCACGATCAGCTGGCACCTGCGCCTGCTGGCCGAGCACGGCTACATCGAGGAGGACATCGAGCGCGGCACGCGCCGCGAGCGGTGGTGGAGGGTGCCACGGGGGCAGACCGTCCTGGATCCCTCTGAGTTCCGCGACGATCCGGAGACGAGCGGGGCGCTGCGGGTCTACCTGCAGCATCTGGTGCAGCGGTACTACGCGCGAGTGCAGGCGTACGTCGAGCAGAACTGGCCCGGCGAGTGGCAACATGCCGCGGCGCTGTCGGACTGGCGCGACCTCGAGCTCGCGCCTGAGCAGCTCACCGCACTGAACGACGAGTTGGCGGCGGTGATCGACCGCTACAAGTCGGTCGAGCCGGGCGAGGGCGCGAAGCCGATCATCGTCCAGCTCCAGTCCTTCCCGAGAAACCCCGACGCACCCGCCCGCGCGGCGGATGCACGTGGTGCAGCCGATCCGGCCCACGGGTCCGATCGCGAGCTTCACCCATGAGTCTCCTACGCAGGCATCGCGACTTCCGGTTGCTCTGGACCGGCGAGACGGCGAGCAGATTCGGCACCGCCGTCTCCGGGGTCGCGGTCCCGCTGGTCGCGATTTCGGTGCTGGAAGCAACGACCTTCCAGGTCGGCCTGCTGACGGCGTTCGCCTGGCTGCCCTGGCTGGTGATCGGTCTTCCGGTCGGCGCGTGGGTCGATCGGCTTCCCCGCCGCCCGATCATGCTGGCCGCCGCCGCGTCGTCGTTCCTGCTGCTCACGCTGGTCCCGCTGGCTCACCTCGCGGGCCGGTTGACGGTCCACTTCCTCCTGGCGGCCGTTGTCCTGACCGGTGTCGCGGCCGTGCTCTTCCAGACCGCCTACACGGCGTACCTGCCGACCCTGATCGATCCGGCCGACCACGCCGAGGGCAACGCCAAGCTCCACGGCAGCGCCTCCGCCGCCCAGATCGCGGGTGCCGCCTGCGGCGGCCTGATCATCCAGCTCGCCGGCCCGGTCAACGGCCTCCTGGTCGACGCCGCCACCTTCCTCATCGCCCTGGCCTGCCTGGCCGCGATCCACCACCGCGAACCACGCCGTACGCCGGTCCGCCGCCCCGCGATCAACACCGAGATCGGCGAAGGTCTCCGCCTCGTCGCCCAGGACGTCTGGCTCCGCACCCTCACACTCTTCGGCGCCGTCTCGAACCTGGCCCTGATGGGCTACCAGTCGATCGCCGTCGTCTTCCTCGTCCGCGAGGTCGGCCTCACCCCCGGCACCGTTGGCGCCCTCATCGCCGCGGCCGGCAGCGGCGGCATCGTCGGCGCCTTCGCGGCCCGCCGCCTGATGACCCGCTTCGGCACCGCCCGCACCATCCTGCTGGCCGAGCTGGGCCTGCCAACCCTTGCCCTGCTGATCCCCCTGAGCACGATCAGCCCGTGGTTCTACCTAGCGGGAGCGTTCTCCATCGGCGTCGGCGTGGTCGCCGGAAACGTCGTCAAGGCCACCTTCTACCAGTCGTACTGCCCGCCGGACCTCCTCGGCCGGCTGACCGCGACGTCGTCCTTCGTCAACTACGGCACGATCCCGCTGGGCGCTCTCCTCGGTGGCACGCTCGGGCAGTTCCTCGGCCTGACGCCCGCCCTCTGGATCACCACCGCCGGCATCCCGCTGGCCGGCCTGGTCTTGCTCTGCTCACCGATCCGCGGCCGGCGAGACCTCCCCACCCACCGGTACGACGAACTACCAGGGCCGCGGGATCTCAGCAGGCGCAGCTGAATTCAACCGGGTCCGGATCGATTCACGCGCCTGGCCGTAGATCGTCTCGTGGTCGTCCCGGAGCAGAGAGGCAAGGTTGGCCGAGTCGTAGAACGCGTTGAGCTCGAAGGCCAGCGCCGGTACGTCGGCCGCCAGCTCGCCCAGCTCCACAGCCTCGGTGATGGTTTGCTCGATCAGGCCCATCCACTCCACGTTGACCTCGGACAGGTAGTCGCGAACCACGCCGGGCCGCGCGCCGAACTCGTGGGAGGTCTTGGCGAAGAAGCAGCCGCCCGGGAACACCCGCTCGCGGGAGTAGTCGAGCCAGCGATCCCCCAGCGCCCAGACCCGCGCGAGGCCGGGCGGTACGGCGAAGGCGGGGGTGACGACCGCGTCGGCGTAGATGCGGCGGGCGGCACGGATGGTCGCGAGCTGGAGCTCCTCCTTGGAGCCGAAGTGCGCGAAGAGCCCGCTCTTGCTGATCTCCAGATCCTTGGCGAGCCGGCCGATCGAAAGCCCTTCGAGCCCGTCGACCGAGGCGATGTCGACGGCACGGCGCAGAACGGCACGGCGGGTCTGGTCGCCGCGGACCAGACGCCCGTCGACGCGCGTCGTCTCCATCGTCACCTCCTCTGCCGAGCTGATCCTAAGGGTGTTGACGGATCGGCTCACGCAAACTAATAATACGACCGTTCGTATAGTTTACTCCGGATTGAGGAACTGTGTCTGATCCCCGAGCTTTCGACGAAGCGGATGCAGCGATGTGCCTGGCAGGTGAGGAGAAGTGATGACCCAAGCGGTCGGCGCCGGCCTGCGCACAGTCGCCGTGGTTTCACCGGAGGTCGCCGGGCGGTTGGCCTTCGAGCTGTGGCGGCGGCCCCTCCGTCGCGGGAAGGTCCGCGCGACGGAGCTCGAGGTACACCGCAAGGCGCGGGTCGACATCGTCGACGGCGTGGTGACCTACGCGTGGGGTGACGGGAAACGCCCGGTCCTGCTCGTGCACGGCTGGCGCTCGCGGGCCTCCCGGTTCGCCCGATTCATCGAGCAACTGGTCGACCTCGGCTACAGCCCGGTCTCGTACGACGCTCCCGGCCACGGCGACTCCCCCGGCCGCGCCGGCACGATCCTCGACCACGAGCGCATCATCAACCAGCTCGCCACGCAGTACGGCGCGTTCGACGGCGTCATCGCGCACTCGCTCGGCGTCCCGTTCGCGCTGTACGCGCTGCGCGGGGACGTGCACGCCGAGCGCGTCGTCACGATCAGCGGCTTCGCCGAGTTCGGCTACCTCGCCGACGCGTTCTGCCGGGGACTCGGGCTGACCGCGAGGACCAACCAGGCGCTCCGCCGCCGGATCGAGCGCAAGCTGTTCGGCGGCGACCCCGAGATCTGGACCAAGTACTCGGTCGCGCAGGGCGACATCGACCTCCTCTCGATCCACAACGACGAGGACGACGTAGTGGACCCGGCCCAGGCGCCGATCCTGCTCAGCCGGTACGGCGACCGCGCGACGTACCGGCAGACCAACGGCCTCGGCCATCGCCGGATCATGATCGATCCGGACGTGGTGGCCGAGGCCGTCGCCTTCGTGCGGAACTCAGATGTCGCGGAACGTCTCGATCTGGGCGCCTAGCGAGTTCAGCCGGGTCGCCAGGTCCTCGTAGCCGCGGTTGATGACGTAGACCGAGCGCAGGACCGAGGTGCCCTTGGCCGCCATCATCGCGATCAGGGTGACCACGGCGGGCCGCAGCGCCGGCGGGCACATGATCTCGGCGCCGGAGAAGTGCGTCGGGCCCTCGACCATCACGCGGTGCGGGTCGAGGAGCTTGACGCGGCCGCCGAGCTTGTTCAGGTCGGTCAGGTAGATCGCGCGGTTCTCGTAGACCCAGTCGTGGATCAGGGTCTGGCCGGTCGCCGTCGCCGCGATGACCGCGAAGAACGGCAGGTTGTCGATGTTCAGCCCAGGGAACGGCATCGGGTGGATCTTGTCGATCGGCGCGTGCAGCGTCGACGGGCGGGTGGTCAGGTCGACCAGCCGGGTCCGGCCGTTCTCGGCCAGGTACTCCTCGGAGCGGCTGTAGTCCAGGCCCATCTCCTCCAGCAGCGCCAGCTCGATCTCCAGGAACTCCACCGGCGCGCGCCGGATGGTGATCTCCGAGCTGGTGACGATCGCGGCGGTGAGCAGGCTCATCGCCTCGATCGGGTCCTCGGACGGCGCGTAGTCGACGTCGACGTCGATCTCCGGGGTGCCGTGCACGGTCAGCGTGGTCGAGCCGACCCCGTCGATCCGCACGCCGAGCAGGTCGAGGTAGAAGCAGAGGTCCTGGACCATGTAGTTGGACGAGGCGTTGCGGATCACCGTCACGCCGTCGTACCGGGCGGCGGCCATGATCGCGTTCTCGGTCACGGTGTCGCCGCGCTCGGTCAGCACGATCGGCTTGCCCGGCGTGATCGCCCGGTTGACCACCGCGTGGTACTCCCCCGCGGTCGCCTTGATCTCCAGGCCGAACGGGCGCAGCGCCGACATGTGCGGCTCGACCGTCCGGGTGCCGAGGTCGCAGCCACCGGCGTACGGGAGGGCGAAGGTGTCCTCGCGGTGCAGCAGCGGGCCGAGGAACATGATGATGGAGCGCGTACGACGGGCAGCCTCGGCGTCCATGCCGCCCAGGTTCAGGTGCTCCGGCGGGACGATCTCCAGGTCGCCGGCGTCGTTCAGCCAGGTGGTCTTCACGCCGATCGAGTTCAGCACCTCGAGCAGCCGGTTGACCTCCTCGATCCGCGCGACCTTGCGCAGCGTGGTGCGGCCCTTGTTCAGCAGGCTGGCGCACAGCAGCGCGACACCGGCGTTCTTCGACGACTTGACGTCGATCGATCCGGACAACTGCCGGCCGCCGGCGACACGGAGGTGGACCGGACCGCCACCGAGAGAGACAATTTCGGAGTCGAGGGCCTCGCCGATCCGGGCGAGCATCTCGAGAGTGAGGTTCTGATGACCCTTTTCGATCCGGTTCACAGCACTCTGGCTCGTGCCGAGCACATCGGCGAGCTGGGTCTGCGTCCAGCCGCGGTGCTTGCGGGCGTCCCGGATCAGGTTGCCGATCCGGCTCAGGTAGTCATCGGTCATGCGCCGGACCTTATCTCACATGTGAGATACCACTGCACCGACCCGCCGCCTACAGCGTAGTCAATGTCACGCCGCACCGACCAGCCACCCCCGGCAACACCGCCGCCCCCTAGTGTCCTCCGAAGGGAGATCGTGCTTCAGCTCCGGTGTCCAGGTGCGTGCATCGCAAGGCGGAGAAGTGGACTCGATGCGAAGCATCGTGGCCGCTTCTCCAACGCCGCGAGGTGCGTGCCTGGGCGCCGGAGATGTGCACGAGCTCCCTTCGGAGGACACTAAAGTTAGCGCCACCCCGCCGCCGCCATCGGAGAGGACCAGCAGATGCCCGACGACGTCAGCACCGCCGCCGGTGTGACCGAGTTCGAGGCCGAGTCCTGGCCTCTCGAAGCAGCCGCCGACAGCCTCGCGCAGGTGATCGAGGGCTTCCACAACGGCGACACCCGCCCGCTGGTGATCGGTGACGGCGACCAGCCGGTGCTGGTCGTGCTGGCGATCGCGGACCTGGCCGACTTCCGCGCCCGGATCGCCGAGCTGCTCGGCAACCCGGTCGACGCCGGCTGGCTGCGGTACTACCTGCGCTCGAACTTCGACATGAGCTCGGAGACCCTGGTCGAGCTGCTCGGCGTCGACACCGACCACGGCCTGAGCTCGCTGGCCAGCCAGGTGAACGTCGAGCAGGCGGCCGTTCTGCTGCCCGACCACCTGCGCCGGACCGAGGCCGGCGGCAACCCGCTGATGCTGATCGGCGACGGCATGCTCGCGACCGCCGCGCTGATCGCCTTCCCGGCGTTCTCGGTGCTGCTCGCGATGGAAGGCGGCGGCACCGAGGAGGACGACTCCTGCGCGCACGACGACGAGGAGAAGCCGACCACGCCGCTGGAGGTGCTGGCCGAGCGGCTGGGCCCGATCTCCACGCAGCTGGTCGCGCAGATCAACGCCGGCCGTGAGCCGGGCCTGCCGAAGTACGACCTGCACTTCGAGGACGACCTGATCGAGCACCTGCGCGGGCTCGAGGAGCGCGCGCAGAAGGCCCCGAACGGCGGCGCCCACGGGGAGCTGTCCGAACTGCTGCACCAGTTCGACCAGATGCGCAGCGGGCTGATGAGCGACGAGGGCGAAGAGCTGACCGAAGCGCCGTACCTGGAGATCGACGACCTGGCCGCGGCGCTGCCCGAGGTCCGCGACAGCTTCCGCGGCGGTGCCGACGACCCGTACCTGATCGGCGTCGACGGGCACCCGCTGGCCGGGCTGATCTCCTACGACCTGTACGAGATGCTGCAGCAGGTCTCGGTCGACATGAACGGCACCGACGACGCGCCGGTGCTGCCACTGCCGAAGCCGCGCTGGGAGAGCGGGCCCGAGCTGGTCCCGTTCGAGGCCGCGCTCGAGGTGTGCGGTGCCGTGCTCGAGGACATCAAGGGCGGCACCGGCACGCTGCTGTTCATCGAGGACGACGGCGGCGAGCCGGAGCTCGTGCTCGGCCCGCTCAGCTGGTTCTGGGCGTACGTCGACTACCTCGATCTCGAGGCCGCCGAGGCCTAGGGAGACACACCCTAAGCGGTGAAGACCTGGTTCCACTCCTTGAGGGTGGCCAGCTCGTACACCCCGGCCGGGGTGTACGGGTCCTTCGCCAGGATGTCGCGCAGCTCGGCCTCGTCGGCGACGTCGTAGATCAGCAGCGCGCCGGACTCGTCGGCGAACGGTCCGGCCTCGACGAGCTTGCCGGCTTCCTTGAGGGAAGCCAGGTAGTCCCGGTGGGCCGGACGGACCTGCATCCGTGCCTCGGAGTCGGACGGGTCGAACGTCAGCTGCACAGCGAAGAGGGCCATGCCCGCAACTCTACAAGAGTGCGCGAAAACCCAACGACACAAGGGAATTTGGTGCGGGAAGGGAGTCACGAGCCGCCACAGCGGCTGGTTCGAGTCAGACCCGAAAGTCGACGTGTGATGCCCTTCCCGCCCGGCTATCTTGGACTGCCGGATCAGCCCAACGCAAGAGGTTGGTGAAGACGATTTGCTGCGGTCAGCAGCGTCAGGTAACGCTTAGTGACCGAACCACCGGACGCCTCGATCAGGGCCCGGATACAGGTGTACAGACCGTCACGCGCCTGCTCTGTCAAGGCCCGGTGCCCCGAGTACGACGACAGCAAATCGAGGTACTCGGCCGCCGAGTAGGTCAGCTCCCACTCGTACCGGCGCACCTGCGCCGGCTCGAACCGTCCGGACGCCGCGATCTCCTCCTCGTCGCCCGCCACCGAGTCTCCCGCCGGCAGACCACGCCGGTCGGTGTCGTCGGTGAACCGCTCGTAGCAGTCCTGGACGTCGGTCCAGAACTCCGAGCTGCCACCGGCAACGTGATGCGTCGACACCACCGCCAGTACGCCGCCCGGGCGCAACGCGTCGGCCGCCTTGCCGACCCGCGTCGCCGGATCGAGCCAGTGGAACGCCGTCGCCGACAGCACCAGGTCGAACCGCTCGGCCGGCAGCGGCCAGGTGTCGAAGTCGGCGACGATCACCTCGAGCTCGGGCAGCTTGTCGCGCGCGATCCCGCCGAGCGCCGGACTCAGCTCGACCGCCTTGACCGACCACCCACGCCGCACCATCGGCGCGGTCGCCTGCCCGGTCCCGCACCCGATCTCCAGCACCCGCGGCCGCGCGACCGGCCCGAGCATCCGCGCCACGTCGTCGTACACGCGGATCGGGTACGACGGCCGCACGCGGTCGTACAGCTCGGCGTCTTCCCCGAAGGTCTCCCGCAACCGCCCCATGCGAGCAGGCTAGCGCTTGGCGGGCGTCGTACGGACTGTGTACGACGCCCGGCCGGCGCTCAGTCCAAGGTGGCGCGGCCGGCTTCCAGGCGGGCCACCGGGATGCGGAACGGGGAGCAGGACACGTAGTCCAGGCCGACCTCGTGGAAGAAGTGGATGCTGTCGGGGTCGCCACCGTGCTCGCCACAGATGCCGAGCTTGAGGTCCGGGCGGGTGGCCCGGCCGCGCTCGACGCCGGTCCGGACCAGGCTGCCGACGCCCTCGCGGTCGATCGACTCGAACGGGGAGACGGCGAAGATGCCCTTCTCCAGGTAGCGCGAGAAGAACGAGCCCTCGACGTCGTCGCGACTGAAGCCCCAGGTGGTCTGGGTCAGGTCGTTGGTCCCGAACGAGAAAAAGTCCGCGGCCTCGGCGATCTGGTCCGCGATGACGGCAGCCCGAGGCAGCTCGATCATCGTGCCGATCGGCGTGCTCCACTCGACACCGCCTCGATCGGCAATCGCATCGCCGCCGCCGGCACCCACACCGCCCTCGTCGGCCCCCGCGCCACCCTCTGTAGTAACCGTCGCGCCCGCAGGTGTCGCGTTGGCCGCGACCTCAGCCAGCACCCGTTCCACCTCGTCGCGGGCCAGCTGCAGTTCCTGGATCGCACCCACCAGCGGGATCATGATCTCCGGTCGCGGGTCCTTGCCGGCCTTCCGCAGCTCGGCTGCCGCCGAGGCGATCGCCCGCACCTGCATCGCGAACAGCCCCGGAATCATCAGCCCGAGCCGCACACCCCGCAGCCCGAGCATCGGGTTCTGCTCGTGCAGCCGCTGGACCGCGGCCAGCAGCTTGACCTCGTGCCCCGGCTCCTCGCCGCGCTCCTTGGCCAGCGCGACCTTCACCGCGAGGTCCTCCATCGACGGCAGGAACTCGTGCAGCGGCGGATCGATCAGCCGGATCGTCACCGGCAGCCCGTCCATCGCCTCCAGCAGCTCCAGGAAATCCCCCCGCTGCAAGGGCTCCAGCTCGGCCAGCGCGGCCTCCCGCTCGGCGGCGTTCTCGGACAGGATCAGCCGCTCGACCGACTCCCGCCGTTCGCCGAGGAACATGTGCTCGGTCCGGCACAGACCGATGCCCTGGGCACCGAACCGCCGGGCCCGCGCCGCGTCGTCGGCCGTGTCCGCGTTCGTCCGTACGCCGAGCCGCCGGATCTCGTCGGCGTGCGTCATCAGCCGGTGCACGGCCGCTACCAGCTCGTCGCCGGCGTCCGGCGCGAGCGACCCCTCGAAGTACTGCACGACCGGCGACGGAACGACCGGCACCTCACCGAGGAACACCTCGCCCGTCGTACCGTCGATCGAGATCACCTCGCCGGGACCGAACGTCGTCCCGTTCACGGTGACTTTCTCGGCCGCGACGTTCACGTCGAGGTCGTCGGCACCGCAAACGCAGGTCTTGCCCATCCCGCGCGCGACCACGGCCGCGTGCGACGTCTTGCCACCCCGACTCGTCAGGATCCCTTGGGCCGCGATCATCCCGTGCAGGTCGTCGGGGTTCGTCTCGCGCCGGACCAGGATGACCTTCTCGCCGCGGTCGGCGGCCTCGACGGCGGCGGCCGAGGTGAACACGACCTTGCCGGAGGCGGCACCCGGCGACGCGCCGATCGCCTTGGTGATCAGCTCCTTGGAGGCGTCGGAGTCGAACCGCGGGAACATCAGCTGCGCGAGCTGCGCGCCCTTCACCCGCCGCAGGGCCTCGTCGGTGTCGATCATGCCCTCGTCGACCAGGCTGGTGGCGATCCGGAACGCGGCCGCCGCGGTCCGCTTGCCGACCCGCGTCTGCAGCATCCACAGCTTGCCGCGCTCGACGGTGAACTCGATGTCGCACAGATCCTTGTAGTGGCCTTCGAGCGTGGCCATGATCTCCATCAGCGCGTCGTACGACGTCCTGTCGATCTGCTCGAGGTCGGCCAGCGGGACCGTGTTGCGGATGCCGGCCACGACGTCCTCGCCCTGCGCGTTCTGCAGGTAGTCGCCGTACACGCCGGGCTGGCCGCTGGACGGGTCGCGGGTGAACGCGACGCCGGTGCCGGAGTCCATGCCGAGGTTGCCGAAGACCATCGAGCAGACGCTCACCGCGGTCCCGAGGTCGGCCGCGATCCGCTCCTGGCGGCGGTAGAGGATGGCGCGCTCGGAGTTCCAGGAGCCGAACACCGCCTCGGTCGCCAGGTCCAGCTGCTCGCGCGGGTCCTGCGGGAAGTCGCGGCCGGTGTGCTCACGGACGGCGGCCTTGAAGGTGCCGACCAGGGCCTCGAGATCGTCGGCGTCCAGGTCGAGATCGTTCCTGGTGCCCTTGGCCTGTTTGGCCGCCTCGATCGCGTCCTCGAAGACGTCGCCTTCCATGCCCAGCACGGTCTTGCCGAACATCTGGATCAGCCGCCGGTAGGCGTCCCACGCGAACCGGGCGTTGCCCGACTGGTGCGCCAGGCCGTTCACCGAGTCGTCGTTGAGGCCGACGTTGAGAACGGTCTCCATCATGCCGGGCATCGACACGGCGGCGCCCGACCGGACCGAGACCAGCAGCGGGTCGTCGGCCTGGCCGAGCTTCTTGCCCATCTTCTGCTGCAGCGCGTCGACGTGGTGGTCGATCTCGTCGGCCAGCTCCGCGGGCACCGAACCGGTGGCCAGGTAGACCTTGCAGGCCTCGGCGGAGATGGTGAAACCGGGCGGCACCGGCAGGCCGAGATTGGTCATCTCGGCCAGGTTCGCCCCCTTGCCCCCGAGCAGTTCCTTCAGGTCCTTGTTGCCTTCAGCGAAGTCGTAGACGAGTTTCGGCACAGTCACTCCCAAGGTGGTCGAGCGATGCGGTGGGGTCGCGGCATGGTGGCCGCTGGCCCGTCCGGCTCCGGTGACGGGGGCGTTCCTTCAGAGTAAGCCCAAAAACCAGTCCACTTGAACACTGGTCTCACAGTCAGACCGTGACCCTGCCCACACGACGCAGGCGGAAAACCCTTACCACCTTGGGATTGTCAGAACTTTCGGCGTGTTCTCAAGTAATCACCGACCACCGCCGCTCCGAGGCCGTCGGCGTCCGGCGCGAGCACCCGGCCACCGGTACGGCGCGCGAGCAGATCGACGAACTTCTCCAGCCGCGGGTCGTCGCCGAGCCGGAAAACGGTCAGCGAAGCGCCGAGCTTGGCCAGCCGGTCCACCTCGAAGATCGTCTTGCGCAACGTCGCCGGCTCCGGCGGGTACGAGAACTCCGCCGTACCGTCCGGCTCCAGGTGCGCCGTCGGCTCCCCGTCCGTCACCATCAGGACGACCGGGTTCGCGTCCGGGTGCCGCCGCAGGTGCCGGCCCGCGAGCAGCAGCGCGTGGTGCGCGTTGGTGCCCTGCTCCCAGGTGCCTTCGAGTCCGATCAGCTGCGGCAGCTCCACCACCCCGGCGTACCGGCCGAAGGTGATCAGCTGGAGCGCGTCGTTGCGGTAGCGGGTCGAGATGAGTTGGTGCAGCGCGAGCGCCGTCCGCTTCATCGGGAGCCAGCGGTTCTCCTGGACCATCGACCAGGAGGTGTCCACCAGCAACGCCACCGCGGCGCGCGCCCGGTGCTCCGTCTCGGCGATCTCCACGTCGCTCACGTCGAGCCCGACCCGCGCGCCGACGCTCGCGGTGCGCAGTACGGCGTTGCGCACGGTCTTGGGCACGTCCCACGCCTGGGTGTCGCCGAACTGCCACTGGCGAGTCGATCCACTCAACTCCCCCGCCGCACCCGCCGACGCCGACTCCCGCTCGCCGGACTGACCACGAGCAGCCCGCAGTACGTCGGACAACGCGGTCTGACCGAGCTGCCGCAACGCCTTCGGCGACAGCCGCAACGAGCCGTCCGGAGCACGCTCCAGCAGCCCCTGGTTGCGCAGCTCGCGCTCGAGTTCGCTCAACCGCCGGGCGTCGACCGTCGCCTCGTCCCCGAGCTGCCGGGTCAGGGCATCCAGATCGATGTCCTCCAACCGCGCACCCGGGTAGGACTGCGACAGCTGCTCAGCCAGCGCGTCCAGCTCGGCCAGGTCGTTCATCGCCCGCGCTCCCTCGGCCAAGCCGAGCGGGTCGTCGCCGCTCATCCGCTCACCCGAGTACCAGTCCTCGCCCGGCCGCAGCGCCTGCAACTGCGAATCCAGCTGCTGCAACTGCTGCGACAGCTCCGGACTGCCGAACGCCTGCTGCGACAGCTGGGCCAGCTCGGCCCTCTGCTCCGGGGTCATCGAGTTCATCATCCGTTGCGCCGCGGCCGCTCGCCGGGCCAACGCGTCGATGAGCTCGTCGACGGTGCGTGGGTTCTCCGGGAAGAACTCGCCGTGCTTGGCCATGAACTGCTCGAACAGCTGGTCCACGTCCGGCCGGTCCTGCGCGTGCGCGGCCAGCAAGGCGTTGAGATCGGCCAGCATCTCGTTGACCCGCGCGACGTCCTCGGGCGTCGTGTTCTGCAGGGCCTCCTTCATGCCCTCGAACCGCGACCCGAGCAGCTCCTTGCCGAGCAGCTCGCGGATCTCGTCGTACTTCTGCCGCGCCTGAGGCGACTGCCAGTCGTACTCCGCCAGCTCCCGTACGGCGGCCGCCGTACCGGACGGCAGCGCGTCGAGCTGCGCCTCGCGGAACCGGGCGTCGTCCGACGGGTTCGGGAACAGGTCGTGCCGCTCAGCCTCCAGCGCTTCGTCGAGCAGCCGCTGGACGTCGCGCAGGGTGCCTTCGAGATTGTGCCGGGACTGGATCTCGCGTCGCCGCTCCCAGAGCCGGCGGGTGAGGTCGTCCAGCCCTTGCGTGTTCCGGGTGCCGCGGCGGAGCAGCTCCTCCAGCGCGGACCGCGGCGACGACCCGGCCATCACGTCCTGGCCGAGCTCGTCCAGCGCGTCCCGCAGATCCACCGGCGGCGCCAGTGGATCGGGCCCTTCGTGCCAGGGCCCGTACGACCAGCCTTCGGGAATCGCAGCGGTCATCTCAGCCCTCCTTCCGGGCGTACCGACATCTCAGGCTCCGTAGACGGTCGTGTCGTCGTCGGCGTCCTTGGCGAGTCGTTTCGACAGGTAGAGCGCCTCCAGCGCGAGCTCCACCGCGGCCGCGATCCGGCCCGGCGAATCGTCCGCCTCGACACCGGCGCGCGCGGCCACGTCGTGCAGCACCGGCAGCTCGGGAAGGGCGGACAGTACGTCGCGACCAGGAATTCGCTCGCCGGTCGTCACCAAGTGGCCCTCGGCAACGGCATTCGCCAGCGGTGTCAGGTCCAGCCCGGCGAACCGCTCCCGCGCCGTGTCGGCGACCGACCGACGCAGCAGGTACTCGAGCAGCTCGGTCTCCCGGCCCTCTTCGCCGGGCTCGAACTCCAGCTTGCCCCGCAGTACGGCGGGCACCGCGTCGAGGTCGACCGGCCGGGCCACGGCCGGCTCCTCGCCCGTGATGGCGCTTCGCCGCAGCGCTGCGGCCGCAACGGTCTCGGCGGCGGCAACAGCGAACCGGGCCGACACACCCGACCGCTGGTCGATCGCCGTCGACTCACGCAGGTGCCGGACGAACCGCGCCAGCACCTCCAGCAGCGGCTCCCCGACCTCTGCGGTCAGGTGCGCCTCCTGCCGTACGACGTCCACCTCGGCGTCGACGTCGAGCGGGTAGTGGGTCCGGACCTCGGCGCCGAACCGGTCCTTCAGCGGCGTGATGATCCGGCCGCGGTTGGTGTAGTCCTCGGGGTTGGCCGTTGCCACCAGCAACACGTCCAGCGGCAGGCGGAGCGTGTAGCCGCGGACCTGGATGTCGCGCTCCTCCATCACGTTCAGCAGCGCGACCTGGATCCGCTCGGCCAGGTCGGGCAGCTCGTTGATCGCGACGATCCCGCGGTGCGCCCGCGGGACCAGGCCGAAGTGGATCGTCTCGGGGTCACCGAGGCTGCGGCCCTCGGCGACCTTGACCGGGTCGACGTCGCCGATCAGGTCACCGACGGAGGTGTCGGGCGTCGCCAGCTTCTCGGCGTACCGCAGGTCGCGGTGCAGCCAGGTCACCGGCAGGTCGTCGCCGAGCTCGGCGGCCCGGCGCTTCGACGCGGGCGTGATCGGGTCGAGCGGGTGCTCGGGCAGCTCCGCCCCCTCGATCACGGGCGTCCACTCGTCGAGCAGCCCGATCAGCGTGCGTAGCAGGCGGGTCTTGCCCTGTCCGCGCTCACCGAGCAGGACGACGTCGTGCCCGGCGAGCAGCGCCCGCTCGAGCTGGGGAATCACGGTTCGGGAGAACCCGACGATGCCGGGCCACGGGTCGTCGCCGGCGCGCAGCTTGGTCAGCAGGTTGTCGCGGATCTCGGCTTTGATGGTGCGGGGAAGGTAACCGGCGGCGCGAAGCTCGCCGGCCTTCCCGGGAAGGTCAGCAGGTGCACTAGTCACTCTGACGACGTTAGCTCGCCCACCCCAGTCAAGGCCCGGGATTTCATCTGTTGAGGTAGGCATCCAGTAGCGCGGCACCGTGCAACATGGCCCTCGTACGCCGGTCGTGCGCTGCTCGCCGCTCGGCGACAGCCGCTCTCAGCGCCTCCGTGCTCCCCGTACGGCGAAGCCCTTCGAGCACCGGACGGATCTGGTCGAAGCCGTACCGGCCCTGCCGCAGCATGTGGATGATCCGGGCGTCCCGGACCTGGCCGGGCTGGTAACGGCGGTAGTTCGTCCCGCGCTCCCGAGCCGGCAGGAGCAGCCCGGCGGCCTCCCAGACGCGTAACGCGGAGGTCCTGATCCCGAGCTGATGGGCCAGCTCACCGACGCGCAGCGGCGGGCCCGAGACCGGCTGGCCGTCGAGGAACTGCTCGGCCGCCGCGCCCAGGGCCTCGCTGGCCGTGTCGGTTGCCCTGCGTTGCTCGTGCAGCTCGGCGTGGCTCTGGTCGATCACGCGGAGTGCGAGTTCGAGATCGCCGTCGTGGACCGCGCGCATGATCAGCTGCGAGCTCTCGGCGCCGAATCCCGGGGCGAGTGCACGGTAGGTGAGCAACGCGTCGAGGTGCTGTTCGTCGTACTGGCGGTAGCCGCTGTCGGTCCGCGGTGTTTCCGGGAGTACGCCGGCGGCCTCGTAGTTGCGGATCAGCTGGGTCGACACCCCGACCCGCCGCGCGAGGTCGACCGGGCGCAGGCTCATCCCTGAACCCGCGGCGTGACGCGGCCGGAGGTGAACAGGTACGTCGGCCGGAAGGTGACCGGCGTCCACGGCTGGTCGTCGGAGTCGCGGAGGACGAAGTGGTCGCCGTCCAGCGGCTCGGTCGGCAGCAGCTCGAACTCCTGCATCGGCTCCTCGGCGAACGCCAGCCGATCCCCGGTCGCCTGGTAGGTAAGGATCAGTTTGCCGTCGCGCCGCAGAACCTCCATCGCGACACTCTCCCGCGCGTAGCGCCCCAAGTGCCGACCCCCGAAGCCTGCCCCGGCCTCCGTGGCCCCGCCCTCTGGCGCGCCGGCCTCTGCCGCCCCCGCCTCTGCCGCCCCGGTCGGCGCAGCCGGCTCGGGCCCGGGCGGCACGCCCACACCGGTGTGACTGCTGAAGACCTCCGTCGCCAGCTCCTCGAACAGCGCCGGTGCCTTGCCCGAGTTCGTCAGCAGGCAGAACGCGATCCTGGCCTCCGGATCGATCCGCAGGAACGCGAGCTGCGAGATCGTCGCGCCGTCGTGCCCGAACAGCCGACGGCCTTCCCAGTCGTACAGCCGCCAGGCCAGCCCGATCTCGGCCACCCCGCCGCTCCCGCCGGGGTAGTCGACCTGCGGCTCGCGCATCTCGGCGTACTGGTCGAGATGCGGCTGCGCGAACTTCAGCAGGTCCTCGGCCGTCGCCGTGATCAGCCCGGCCGGGCCGAGGCTGCGCGGCAGCTGCCAGGTCGAGACGACCGAGCCGTCGCTGCCGAGATGCCCGACCGCCGCGCGATGCAGGATCGCCTCCTCTGGCAGCGTCATCGTGGCGGTCAGCCCGAGCGGCTCGACCAGCCGGGCCCGAAGCGACTCGTCCCAGGTCCGGCCGTCGAGCACCTCGATGATGCGTCCGAGCACCACGAAGCCGGCGTTGCAGTAGGAGTACGCCGTACCGGGCTCGAACAGCTGCGGTACGTCGGCCAGCAGCGCGACGTACCGCTCGACGCAGTCGTCGCCGCGCCCGGTGTCGGTGAACACGTCGCCGTCGATCCCGCTGGTGTGGCTCAGCAGCTGGCGGACCGTGATCCGCGGATCGATCGATGCCTCGGGCAACAGTTTGACCACCGCGTCGTCCAGCGCCAGCCGGCCTTCGGCGGCGAGCTGGACGATCATCGTCGCCGTCCAGGGCTTGGTCACCGAGCCGAGCTGGAAGACCGAGTCGGCCGTCGTCTCGACCCCGGTCCGCCGGTTCAGCACGCCGTACGGCGCGATCGTCTGCTCACCGTCGGCCCACACCCCGAGCACCGCGCCCGGTACGTCGTACTTCGCGGCCAGGTGCGTCAGTCTCGCGGTCCAGTCAGGCACGAGGCCAAACTACTTGCCCTTGGTCAGCTCCTCCAGCGCGACCCGGACGCCGTCGCGCGCGGCCTGCTCGGTCAGGCCGAGCTGGTTCAGTACCTTCGCCGCGACGCCGCCCGGGAAGTGGTAGAAGGCCATCAGGAGGTGCTCGGTGCCGATGTAGTTGTGGCCGAGCAGGAGGGCCTCCTCGGTCGCGTAGCCGATCACGTGCGAGGCGCGTGGGGTCATCGGGAGCTCGCCTGCATCGGCGGGATCGCCGGCCGCGGCCGGCGGGAACTCGGCGTCGACCGCGGCCAGCACGTCGTCCTCGGTGAGACCGGCCGAGATCATCAGCAGCGTGGCGACCGACTGCGGCTCGGTGAACAGGCCCAGCAGCAGGTGCTCGGTGCCGACGAACCCTTGGCCACGCTCACGAGCGATCCCGGAGGCGGCCTGGATGACCACCTTCGTGCGCAGCGTGAACCGCTCGAGATCGAGCTTCACCGGCCAGGAGTCGGAGAACCGCTTGTGCGCGGCCTGCTTGCTGACACCGAGCACCGCGCTGATCTCGACCCACGACCGGCCCGCGCCGCGAGCCCGGTCGACGAAGTACCCGAGAGCAGCGTCGGAGGTGGCGGTCAGATCGGTGATCGTGCTGGACGCGGTCGCGAGTTGCTCGAGCACGTCGTCGCTGCCGGTGTCGGTCCGGATGGTGTCGATGAGTTGCTGCAGATCAGGTCCAGGAGTCATGCGTCAACCGTAGGTTGACAACCTGTTCGCGTCAACCCCGGGTTGACGTCAACACTCGTGCCGAACGAAGTCGGTCAGCGCCCACCCGGTACTACCGTCCCTGAGCCGCACATGCACCCAAGAGTCCCCGTCCCGAGGCGCGATCGGCGTCAGATGATCCCCTTGATAAACAGTCGCCACCACCGTCCGACTCCGAGGCGCATCCCGAACCGTCGCATCCTCCGCACACACCGTCAACTCTTCCGTCGCAGCCCCCTTGCCTTGGGCAACAACCGCTCCCGCTCCACCGGCGACCAGGACCAGCGCGGCAACGGCGATCAACCATCGTCTGTTCAGAGCAGTTCGAGGAGGAGCAGACACCGATCCGACGGCCCGAAGAGCCGCCGCGAAGTCAGCTGCTGTTGCGTAGCGCTCCTTCGGGTCCTTCGCCATCGCCCTGGCCACCACCGCATCGAACGCCAGCGGTACGCCGTACTGGCTTGGCTGTGGCGCCGGAAGGATCGCCACGGCGTACGCGAGCTCGGGCAGGGTCTTTCGGTCGTACGGAAGCAACCCCGTGAGCAGCGAGAACAGTGTGCCGCCGAGCGCGTAGACATCCGCCGCAGCGGCCACCGGATCGCCGCGCCACTGCTCCGGCGCCATGTACGCGACCGTGCCCGCCATCGCCCCCAGCGGCGGACCAGCCGGCGCATCAGACCGCAGCCAGTCAGAGGACCCGCCCGTGAGATCGAACCCGGTGCTCGACTCCAGGCTCACCAGCTGCCGCGCGACCCCGAAGTCCCCGACCAGCGGGCGTCCCTCGTTCAGGATGATGTTCGCCGGCTTGAGATCTCGATGGATCACCCCGGCCTCGTGCATCGCGTGCACCGCGTCGGCCACCGACGCGAGCAGCTCGGCCGCCTCGACAGGCTCCAGCGGACCGTCGTCGGCCAGCCGCCGCTGCAGATCCGGCCCGCTCAGCCGATCCATCACCAGCCACGCGTTGTTCCCGTCGCCGCCGACCTCCTGCACGCGGACCACACCCGGGTGCACCACCGCCGCGGCCGCCCGCGCCTCGCGACGCAGCCGTTCGCGGTACTGCGGGTCGACCAGCTCGGGATGCACCACCTTGACCGCGACGCGCTGCCCGTCGGCCAGCCGGTTCGCGTCGTACACCACCCCTGTCGCGCCAGCACCCAGCGGCTCCGCGAGGCGGTAGCCAGGGACCTCGACGATCACGGCTCGCACACTAACCCGCACTCTCCGAGGTGGGAAGGCTCTGCGCTGCCAGCTCGGCCAGAGGTGCCAGCTGTGCCACCTCGACCAGCACCTGGCGCCGAAATTCGTCCAGATTCCCGGAGTCGTTCACCCGCAAGGGCGACAGCAGCTGTACGACGGCCCGCCTGAGCGGATCGTCCGCGGCAGCGTCGACCAGCGGCAGCAGTTCCCGAGCCTCGGTCAGCGCCTGGCTGAGCAGCCGAAGCCGGATCGGCTGCTCCAGCAGCAGCGCGGCCACACGCAGCATCCGCCGCCCGGCCCGCATCGCCAGCTCGCCACTGACCGGCTGCATCTCCCCGCCGTCACCGCGGTCGCGGAACGCGTCGATCCACGGCTCGACGGTCTCCCCACGCCAGATCGGGCCGGACGAGAGCTCGGCGTCCGGTTCGGGCAGGCCGTGGCTGCGACGCCGGCGCCACGCGGTCACCAGCTGCCGGTTCAGGCCGAGCGCCTCGGCGATCTCGGCGATGCCGTAGAAGGCCTTCCGCGGGTGGTTCATCGACTCAGCGTATCCACTGATGACACCTCTTGCCATCTCTGACGACACGCCTTACCGTCATCTCAGATGACAGCCTATTGGAGGTTCTGATGACACGCCGCCCCGTTTTCGTCCTCTCAGCACTCGCCTTCGGCGCCGCCCTGACCGCCGGAGCACTGACGGCCGGAGCTCCGGCCGCGCACGCGGTCGAGGTCCCCGAGCACGCGGTGATCACCTGCCAGAGCGCGACCCTCTACGAGAACTACGACTTCTCGATCCCGGGCCCGGTGAACGCCCTGCGCACGCTGGAGGCCGGCAACAAGGTCGGCCACACCCGCGGCGCGCACCCGGTCTACAACGGCTGGGCCTCGGTCCAGGACTTCGGCCCGAACGACTGGGGCTTCGTCCGGATCGAGTGCCTGGGCGGCTGGGGCAGCTGGTAACCGAGACCGTTCGAGATCGAGGAGACGACCGATGAACCGCATCACCCGCACCACCGCCCTCGCCGCCGTCGTACTGGCCGGCGCCACCACCCTCACCGCGACGTCCGCCGAAGCCGCCAACGGCCGGGTCGGCGTCCGCGAGACCGTCTGCGCGCAGGATCTCGAGCTGCGCACCGAACCGCTCGGCGCGCGGATGGGCACGCTGCACCATCCGGAGACCTTCCTGGTCGAGCGCGTCTCCGGGACCTGGGTCTACGGTTTCGCGTACGGCGACATCAACCACCGGGGCTGGGTCCAGGACGGGTGGTTCTGCTGATGCGCCGGCTTCTGGCCGTCCTGGCCGCGGGGCTGCTGACGGCGGCCGCGACCCAGCTGCCGTCGTACGCCGTGAACCAGTACACGACCGTCGGCAACGTGCCGAAGCCGGTCGCGTGCAACAACCACGGCACGATCCCGGCCGGTGGCTGGCTCGCCAACAAGTCGTGCGGGTACGTGATGGGCACGGCGATCGCCGGGACCCGGTTCGACGTCCACACGACGACGCCGACCAACTTCCACTTCGGGCGCTGGCGGGCCGGTGACGGCTCGAACTTCTGCGCGTTCCTGGTGCCGTCGGCACTGGATCTGGGGACCGGTTCGTCGGTCGCCGACAGCTGCAGCGCGGACACCAGCGAGCGGCTGTCACACCGGCGGACGTTCGGCCGCGACTTCGACGCCGCGCCGCACACGGGCAACGGCGCGATCATCGTGCGGATCAACCCGTCGGCGTGCACCGGCTATTACAACTACTTCACCGACAGCACGTACGCCGGGGGCCGGCTGCACGATCCGGCCGGCTTCGCGCTGCCGGCGACCGGTGGGTACCGCTACTCGACCAACGACCTCGGCGCCTCGATGATCCGCGTCGACGACGCGAGCGGCGAAACGATCTGGCTGTTCGTCGCCCGGTCCTGCATCGCCGGCCAACTCCCCGCCGGCCTCAACAACCAGAACGACTGACCCGCCTGCTCGCATCCCCACAGTCCTCTTAGGGTGTGGGGATGCAGCAGTTGGCGGATCTGATCGTGCCCGGCCTCAAAGTCTTGTTCTGTGGCATCAACCCCGGGCTGATGTCCGCACAGACCGGCCACCACTTCGCCCGCCCCGGCAACCGGTTCTGGCCCGCGTTGCACCAGGCCGGCTTCACTCCCCGCCAACTCTTGCCCGCCGAGCAACCCGAACTCCTCGACCTCTGCCTGGGCATCACCAACGTCGTCGACCGCCCGTCAGCCCGCGCCGACGAGCTGACCAAGGCCGAGTTCCGCGCCGGCGGCGAGAACCTCGAACGCAAGGTGCTCGAGTTCGCCCCCGACTGGCTGGCGGTCGTCGGCGTCACGGCGTACCGCGACGCCTTCGGCCTGCCGAAGGCCGCGATGGGCCGGCAGGACCGCACGATCGGCCCGACCCGGGTCTGGATCCTGCCCAACCCGAGCGGACTGAACGCGCACTACACCCTGCCGAAACTCGCCACCGCGTACGCCGAACTGCGCGAGGCCGCGGGCCTGCCGGATCTGTTCAGCTCAGTGCTTTCAGAATGAAGTCGACGACCGCCTCCGGCTGCGACACCGCAACCGAGTGCGACCCCTCGACCTCGACCGTCGTGCCGCCCGCTCGCTCGGCCATGAAGCGCTGGGCGTCGGGATGGATCGCCTGATCCTGCGTCGACACGAGCGTCCAGCTCGGCAGCCTCTTCCAGCCCGGCTCGCCGGTGAACTCCTCCTCGAGCCCCTGCGCGGCGACCGGCCGCTGCGACGCCGCCAGCACCCGGCTCACCTCGATCGGCAGGTCCGCCGCGAACACCTCCGGGTACGCCGCCGGGTCGAGCCGCAGCTCCGGCGCCTCGGTCCCGTCCGGCTGCGGGAACAGCGTCGGCCGGACCGCCGCCCCGAACGGCGTCTCCGGGAACTTCGCGGAGATCCCGGCCGGGCTCTCCCCTTCGTCCAGCACGAAGGCGGCGACGTGGACGAGGCCGACCACGTTCTCCAGGTCCTGCGCCGCCTTGTCGATCACCGCGCCGCCGTACGAGTGACCGACGAGCAGGACCGGCCCGTCGATCTGGCGGACCACGCTCGCGACGTACGCCGCGTCGGGCGTCAGGCCGCGCAGCGGGTTCGCCACCGCGGTCACGTCGACGTGCACCTTCTGGAGCAGGTCGATCACACCGTTCCAGCTGCCGCCGTCGGCGAACGCGCCGTGGACGAGAACGACGGTCGTGGGGTTCGTGGTCATCTCAGAAGGTCCCTTCGGTAGTTCAAGCCAGTGCGGAACGCAGGGTCCGGACCGCCAGGTCGATCGCGGCGGTCGCGGCGCGCGTGTCCCGCAGCGCGTCCAACATCACGAAGTCGTGGATAATTCCGCCGAACCGTACGGCGGTCACGTCGACGCCGGCCTCGCGCAGCTTCGCGGCGTACGCCTCGCCCTCGTCGCGCAGTACGTCGGCCTCGCCGGTGATCACCAGCGCGGCCGGCAGACCGGTCAGCTGCTCAGTGGTCGCGCGGAGCGGCGACGCGGTGATCTGGTTCCGCTCGGCCTCGTCGGTCGTGTACTGGTCCCAGAACCACTGCATCCCGTCGCGCTGCAGGAAGTAGCCCTCGGCGAACTCCTGGTACGACGCGGTGTCGAACGACGCGTCGGTCACGGGGTAGAACAGCACCTGCTGCTTGAAGGTCAGGTCGCCGCGCTCCTTGGCCAGCAGCGTCACCGCCGCGGCCAGGTTGCCGCCGACCGAGTCGCCGGCGATCGCCAGCCGGGTCGCGTCCAGGCCCTTGCTCTTGCCTTCGGCAACGATCCAGCGGGCGACCGCGTAGGCCTGCTCGAGCGCGTGTGGGTAGCGCACCTCGGGCGACAGGTCGTACTCCGGGAAGACGACCGCGGCACCGGCACCGACGGCCAGTTCGCGGACCAGACGGTCGTGGGTGTGCGCGTTGCCGAACACCCAGCCGGCGCCGTGGATGTAGAGGATCACCGGCAGTTCGTCCGTCGTACCGGCCGGCTTGACGATCCGGGCCTTGGTGCCGTCGGCGACGGTGATCCACTCCTCGTCGACCGGGAGCTTCGGGTAGTCGGTGGTCTGCACCTCGTCGACCACCTTGCGGCCCTCGGCCGGGTCGAGCTGGAACAGGAACGGGGGCTGCGCGGTCGCGTCGGCGAAGGCTTGGGCGGCGGGCTCCAGAACGGTCATCGGACTCTCCTCCAGAAGATCTCCGGTGCGGAGAACGGGCGTTCTCCGCGGTGTCCTGTACTGTAGGAGAACGATGGTTCTCCGCGCAAGTGGGGTGCTCGGGATCACAGACGGCGGGCGCGGCCCGGCGACGAGAGGGTGCAGGCAGATGGCGATCGACACGGCGACCGCGCAGCGACAGGTGCTGGACGCGGCGGACGCGCTGTTCTACGAGCGCGGTGTCCAGTCCGTCGGGATGGACGCGATCCGGACGGCGTCCGGGGTCTCGCTGAAGCGGCTCTACCAGTTGTTCCCGTCGAAGGACGTGCTGATCGAGGCGTACCTGCACCAGCGCGACCAGCTGTGGAAGGACATGCTCGCCGAGCACGTGGACGCCGCGACGGATCCGCGCGAGCGGATCCTGGCGGTGTTCGAGTTCCTGCACACGTGGTTCACCCAGAAGGACTTCCGGGGGTGCGCGTTCATCAACTCCTTCGGCGAGCTGGGCGCCGTGTCACCGCGGGTCGCCGAGCTGGCGCAGCAGCACAAGGCGGGCTTCCGCCAGGCCCTCACCGAGTTGGCGGCGGCCGCTCAGGCGCCGGATCCGCAGCAGCTGGCCGACCACTTGATCCTGCTGAGCGAGGGTGCCATCACCACGTCCGCCATCTCCGGCTCTGCCCAACCAGCCCGCCGCGCCCGCGAGGCCGCCGTACTGCTGATGCAGGCCTCGCTGCCTGCCGACTAGGATCTGCGGGTTCGTAGGTGCTGACGAAGGACGGAAGATGGCTGACCTGCCGCAGGATCTGCGGACTGCGCTCGAGGCGGCTCTGAGCAACGTCCCCGCAGCGCAGCTGACCAGCTCCTTCCAGCGGCTCAGCACCCGGTACCGCGAGGAGCAGGCGGCGACGTCGCCGATCATGGCGTCGCCTGCTGACGTCATCACCTACTCGGCGTACCGGATGCCGGCGACTTTCGCCGCCGTGCGTTCGACGCTGGAGCAGGTCGCCTTGCAGCTGCCGGACTTCGCGCCGGTCAAGCAGCTCGACCTCGGCGGCGGCACGGGCTCCGCGGTCTGGGCCGCGACCGACGTCTGGCCGTCGCTCGCGAACGTCACCGTGCTCGAGCAGGTCACCGAAGCGATTGCCCTAGGCAAGAAACTCACCGCGAACGCCGAGTCCCCTGCCGTGCGCACCACGACCTGGACCACCGGCCGGCTCGACCAGTCCACGTTCGAGTCCGCCGACCTGGTCACCGTCTCGTACGTGCTCAGCGAGCTGTCGACCGAACAACAGCAGAACCTCGTCGCGCAACTGGCGACCCAGCAAGGCCTGGTCGCGCTGATCGAGCCCGGCACCCCCGGTGGCTACGAACGCATCGTCGCCGCCCGCGACCAGCTCATCGCCGCCGGCCACAGCGTGATCGCCCCCTGCCCGCACGACCTCGCCTGCCCGATCCCCCGCGGCCGCGACTGGTGCCACTTCACCAGCCGCGTCAACCGCAGCGCCGTCCACCGCCGGACCAAGGGCGCCGAACTCGGCTTCGAGGACGAGAAGTTCTCGTACGTCGTCACCAGCCCGACGCTGCGCGCTCACGCGGCGAACCGCGTCCTCCGCCACCCCCAGCAACGCAAGGGCCTGGTCTCCCTGCGCCTCTGCACCGACGCCGGCGAACTCCGCGAAGAACTCGTCTCCAAACGCCAGGGCCCCCTCTACCGCACCGCCCGCAACACCGAGTTCGGCGACCCCTGGCCGACCTGACGCCCGTCCGCAGACCTGCTCTCCCGCGAGCCCCCGGCGCGGCTGACACCCGGGGTCGGCAGGATGGGCGGCATGCGAGCCGCTGACCTCCTCCGGTCGATCGATCCCCTCCCGTACGGCGCACGCGTCCGCGCGATCGCCGACGAAGCCCGGCGCCTCCGCGGCACCCCGGCCCTGGAGGAGCTCCTCACCGACCTCGCCGCCGGCCCCGCCGACCAGCGCGTCATCGGCCTCCGCATCGCCCAGATCACCGGCCACGTCGCGTACGTCACCCGCCTCCTCCACGACCCCGAACCCACCGTCCAGGCCCAGGCCCTGGCCGCGGTCGGCCACTGGAGCCGCCGCCCCACGCCCACCCCGGCGCCCCCGGCCACCGCCGCGGACTCGGCCAACCCGACCAGCCCGACCAGCCCGGCCGATCCGGCTGATCCGACTGATCCGGCCAGCCCGGCTGATCCGGCTAACCCGGCCGATCCGGCTGATCCGGCTGATCCGACTGATCCGGCCAGCCCGGCCGATCCGGCCAGCCCGGCGGCCGTCTCCGACGACGAGCTGCGCATCCTGCACGACGACGCACCGGCCGCGCTCCGCCCTCGCCTGCTGCAGGTCATTCGCCGTACCGGCCGTCAACTGCTCGCCGCCCGCCTCATCGACGAACAGCGCGACCGCTGGGGCGACCAGTACGCGGCAGCCCTGCTCGACAGCACCGACGACGCGACCGTCCGGCGCCTCCTCCCCGAACTCGCCTACTGCTTCTCCTCCGGCCAGTGGGAGCGCCTGACCCGCCGGCACCCGCAGGTCGTCCTCGACCACGCGACCGAGACCCTGCCGACCGGATCCGACCGCGACGAGTGGTGGCAGGGCGTCGCGTACGGCGTCACCTCCGCCCTCGACCACGACGCGCCCCGCGCCTTCGCCCTGATCAGGTCGGCCATCGCTCCCGACGACCTCCCGTGGCCAGTCGTCAACATCCTCGGCCGCCTGATCGACCTGGACCCCACCGGCGTACTCGCCCTCCTCCTGACGCCCGACCGAGCGAGCACGCTGCCCAGAGCCCTCACCCCAGCAGTCCGCCGTCGCCTCCACCGGTACGCCGACGAGGACCTGGCCGCGCTCGGCCGCCTACTCTGGCCGGATCCCAGCGGCCTGCTCAGCGACCTCCCGCCCTCCCGTCGGGCCGGCGTCTTCGCCCTGATCACCGCCGAGGTCGACCTCACCCAGACAGCGCTCTCCGGCCGGCTCCTCGACGTACTCCCGCACGCGACCCGCACCGAGCAAGCCCGCCGCATGCTCGCCCTGCCCGACATCGCCGAGGAGCTACACCGCCGCTGGGAGATCACCGCCTACCTCCCGTACGACGAAGCCTTCGCCCTGCTCGAACCCGAGATCGCCCGCCCGGAAGCAGCAGACCGAGCGGCCGTCTACCGCGCCGTCGTCCAGGCGGCCGGACGATCCCGGCAACTGGAGTCCGTCCAGGGTGCGCTCTCCTGGGCGACCCGCGTCCGCAACGACCGGGACCCCGTCCGGCAGTCGGTGCTCGAAGCGGCCGCCGCGCTCCCGCCGTCCGTCCTCGACGACGAGCTCGTGGCCCCGCTGCAGACCCTGCTCACCGACGCGCTCGAAGCCCGCGACACGTCCTGGCCGAGCCGCGCCGCACTCACCGAGCTCGCCCGCCACGCCGTCCACCAAGGAGCCCAGCGCAACCAATCCGCCCTGCTCGCCTGGGGCCTCGACGCCCACGCCGCGATCACCCAGAACCGCGGCGCCGTCGACCTCAACGGCATCATCGACGGCCTGCCGCGCGGCCGCGAAACCGCCGTCTACGAAGCGCTGCGTCCGTACTTGGAGAGCGCCGCCGAACGCACCGAGTTCAAGCTGCTCTTCGCCGTGTCGGACGCGTTCGACCGCCGGGGCTGGGACAACGACCACCTGCAGAACCTGCTTGAGGTCGCGCTCTGGTCCAACCAGGAGTTCACCGTCGGTGCCGCCGCCTCACGCTGGCTCACCCCTCCGGCAACCCGCGCCGACCGCGTCGGCCGGATCATCGCCCGCGACCTGGGCATGGTCCAGTGGGACGCCGTCTGGTCAGCCGTCACCCAAGTCCGCACCGACCTGCTGGACGTCGTACTGGCCGACCCCGCCCGCAGCGAACTCTTCACCAAGAGCCACGCCCCCTGGCGAGTCGGTGGCTCCACGCTGCGCCGCTGGCTCCCCCGCCAGCACCGCCGGTACGCCGAGGTGCTGACCACCGTCGCCGACGACCCCCGCCTCGCCGAGTGGACCCGAGCCGAAGCCATCCTCATGCTCGGCCAACTCCCCACGATCGGCCCCACCGCCGTCCACCCCTACCTCCCCACCCCAAGCACCGCCCCGCTCCCAAGTACCGACCCCCGCAACACCCCGCACCCCGCCCCAACCACCACCCCACCCCCGCCCCCAAGTACCGACCCCCGCAACGTCCCCCTCCCCGACCCAGTCACCACCCCACTCCCCACCCCGAACACCGCAGCCGAGCCCAGCGTCCTGCTCCAAGAAGCAGCCCTCCGCGCCCTCTCCTGGTCCGACCAACCCCAACTCGCCCTCCCCCAGCTCCTCCAGCACGCCAACAACGACCGCGCCCGAGTAGCCATCTACGCCGCCACCCGAGTCGCCCGCTTCGTCCGCCCCAGCACCCTCCCCAGCCTCCTCCACCCGGTCCTGATCGGCGAAGGCATCAAGGTGACCTCCCGCAAGGAAGCCGCCCGCCTCCTCGGCGAACTCCGCGCCCCCGGCGCCGCCGCCGTACTCACCGACGCCTGGGGCGACGCCCACCGCGACGTCCGCGCCGCGATCACCAGCGCCGCCTCGCAGTACCTCCTGCACGAGCCCGCCAGCTGGGCCCTGCTCCAGCAAGCCGTCCACGACAGCGCCGCCACCGCGACCGTCCTCACCCAGCGCACGCCGTACGGCCTGGCCGGCAAGTACCGATCCCGGTACGCCGACCTGCTGATCGCCGTCACCAACCGCCCCGAGCCCGAGGTCGCTCGCGCCGCCGTCCTCGCGCTGCAGCACTGGGCGAACTGGAACACCGCCGTCGCCCCCGTGATCGCCGCGTTCATCACCGACCTCGCCTCCCGCACCTGGACCAGCGCCGCCACCGCGCTCGTCGGCGTCGTCGCCACCGACCCGGACCGCGGCCTCGACGAACTCGTCGGCTCGGTCCGGCTCCTCGTCCGCCTGGAGAACAACCCCGAGGTCCCCAACGCCCTCCCCGATCGTGACCACCCGGCGCGCCAACGCCTCACGACGGTCGTCGACACCCTGGTCAGAACTCTCGCCCGCCGCTCGACCGAAGCGCGTCAATCCCTGCGCCCGGTCGCGGACGAACTCACCGACCCGCCATACCTGCACCTCCGGCTGAAACTCCTGACCACAGCCCTCCGCTGGCCCGCCCTCGCCGAAGATCTGGCCACCCTCCGCCACGAGGTCGCGCACCGCCCACTAGCCGCGGCAACAGCCGCCAACCTCCTCGCGTCCCGCCTCGCCGCCGACTCCGCCCACTGGACACCGAACGACCTCACCGCCACAGCCATCGATTTGTCGACCCGGCCCGACCTCGCCGACGGCCTGTTCCTCAAGGCACTGATCGCAGCAGCAGGCCCCCGCTCCGGCTGGCCTCCCACCTGGCGAGACCTACTAGTTGCCCTCCGCAACCACCCCGCCCCGGACGTCCGCGAGTGCGCCCTAGAACTCACCACCAGCCAGGAGAACTGACCCGCCGACGACCGAAGTCCAGACGGGCTCGACGTACCCGCTCACCCACATCTCCCCGGGCTCGAACCCACCCACGTCGTTCCGGCCGCAGCGGCCTGAGCCACCTCCGATCTCACCGGCCGCAGTACCACCCACCCCACTCCCGCGCTTTCCCGGAGGCCCCGGCAGGCTCACCTCCGACCTACTTGTTCTCCTCCGCGTCGCGCTTCGCCTTGGCCCGGCGTTTGCCCTCGTGCATGGCGACGACGCGGGCGATGGGGATCGCGCGACCCTCTTCCAGCAGGTCCTCGGGCAGCGACTGCGGCGCGGGCAGCTCGGCGGCCCAGTGATCCGCCGACGCGAGCAGTCCGGGCGCACTCCGTACGGTGAAGTCGCGAGGCGACACGTTGTCGAGGTCGGCCCAGCCCACCGGGAACGACACCGGCGTACCGGGCCGGATCCGCGGGCTGTACGCCGCGACCACCGTCGCGCCGCCGGCGCGGGTCGAGTCGACGAAGACCTTCCCTTCCCGGTCCTCCTTGATGTACGCCGTGGTCGCGACACTCGGATCGACGCGCTCGGCGCGCGCCGCGATCGCCCGGGTGGCCGCGGCGGCGTCCTCGATCGAGATCTGGTCGTCGATCGGGACGTACACGTGCACGCCCTTCGCGCCGCTCGTCTTCACCGCGCCCTTCAGCCCGGAATCGGTCAGCGCCTGCCGCACCAGATGCGCCGCCCGCACCGCGAGCCCGAACGTCTCGTCCCCCTCCGGCGGGTCGAGATCGAGCACCAGATGCGTGACCCGGTCCCAGCGGCCGGCGCGCATCAACGTCGGGTGGTACTCCACGGCCCGCTGGTTCGCGAACCACAGCAGCGTGCGCCGGTCGTCGCACAGCGCGTACGAGACCTCGCGCTTGGACGCCTCGGCCCAGACCGTCACCGTCTTCACCCACTCCGGCGTGTACTTCGGCACGTTCTTCTGCATGAACGGCTGCTGCCGCGGCCGGACCCGCTTGACCGTCAGCGGCCGCTCCCGCAGCTCCGGCAGCATCCGCTCGTGCACCGCGTCGAGGTAGTCGACGAGATCCCGCTTCGTCGCTTCCGCGCCGTCGAACAACGGCTGATCGAGGTTGGTCAGATCGACCCCGTCACGCGTCTCGTCCGGTGTGCTCGCCATGGGCCGAGCCTAGACTGCACGAGGCCCGTTGTACCCCCTGGAAGGAAGCGACCCAATGACGTTCTCGATCGTGGCGTACGACGTGAAGTCGGCATCCTGGGGTGTGGCGGTGGCATCGAAGTTCCTGGCGGTCGGGGCGGTGGTTCCGTGGGGCCGGGCGGGCGCCGGGGCGGTCGCGACCCAGGCGGCGGCGAATCTGTCGTACGGGCCGGAGGGGCTCGACCTGCTCGCCGAGGGGTTGCCGGCGGCGGACGTCATCGAGCGGCTGACCGCGGCGGATGACGGGCGGGACAGTCGGCAGGTAGGGGTCGTCGACGCGGCCGGGCGGGGTGCGACGTACACCGGGCCGGAGTGCATGGACTGGGCCGGTGGCCTGGCCGGGGACGGGTTCGCAATGCAGGGCAACATCCTGGCCGGGCCCGGCGTCGTCCCCGCGATGGCGGAGGCCTGGCGTGATCGCGCCGACGAGCCGTTCGCCCACCGCCTCCTGCAGTCCCTCACCGCCGGGGACCAGACCGGCGGCGATCGCCGCGGCCGGCAGAGCGCCGCCCTGCGCGTCTGGCGCGCCGGAGCGGCGTACGGCGGTCAGCTCGACCTCGCCATCAACCTCCGTGTCGACGACCACCGGACTCCGGTCGAGGAACTCGGTCGCCTGCTCGATCTCCACGACCTGTACTTCGGGACGCCCGACCCGTCCACGCTGCTCCCGCTCGAAGGCGCGCTGGCCGACGAGGTCACCACGCTCCTGACCAGGCTCGGCCACGAAACACTCGACGCCTGGGCCGGCACCGAGAACTTCGAGGAACGCCTCGTCCCCGGCAAGCTCGACCCCGTCGTCCTCGAGCAGCTGCGCAACTCGTTGCCTTAGACAACCGATTGCCAACCGCAACGTTGCCGAGATCAACCATCTCCCGGACACCGGCGTCGAACCTGGAAACGCCACTACGACTGCGAGAATGATGGTCGGCATGTTCAAGCACCCGAAGTCTGCCGCGATCCTGACAGGCAGCATCCTGACCGTTCTCGCCCTCACCGCCTGCGGCTCCGAGCCGAAAACCAGCAACGCCGCCGCGACGCCGAGCACGCCCCCGGACTACACCCTGAGCGCCGACGGCTACGGCAAGCTCCGCCTCGGGATGACCGTCGACCAGGCCAAGGCCACCGGTGAGCTCGGCACCAAGAAGTCCGGCGACAACTGCCAGGGCTACGACCTGGCCGCCTTCCCGACCCCGGCCGACACCGTCAGCGTCTATTTCTCCAAGCAGCACGGCCTGGTGGGGATCTTCGCGAGCGAGACAATGTCCACCAAGGAAGGCATCAAACTCGGCTCAACCATCCAGCAGGTCAAAACGGCCTACCCCAAGGCCGCCGAATCCGAAAACGGCATCACCGTAGACGTCCCCGGCAGCACCACGGCGTTCTACACCATCGGCACCACCGAGAACACCAAGACCGTCACCGAACTAGGCCTGGCCACCAAAAACCAGGACTGCTTCGGCTGACCCCGGTAGCGGCGAGGGGCGAGACAGACACACCGCCCAACCACAGCCGCAACCGCCACCACCGCCACGGGCACGGGCACGGGCGAACTGCTACCGACGCCCAACCCTCTTTCAGGCCGCTGCGGAGGTTTCGTCCGACACCGCTTGTTGGCGAGTTCTGACACCGCCGGGCACGTGTCGGTGCCGCGGATGTTGGTTTGCGTCGACACCGCTTCCGCGCCCGACGGGTGTCAGGTTGTCCGCTGCTTTGTGGCTTGGGCCAGACTGTAGGAGTCGGTGCCGGTCTCGAGGATGGTGCCGCCGAAGGTGAGTCGGCCGACGATGGCTGCGCACAGGCGGGGGTCGGTGAAGGTCTTGGTCCAGCCGCCGAAGGGACTCATTGGACGCGATCGCGACCGAGGCCCTTGACCCGGTAGCCTGCCATGGCGGCCTCGGTGCCGAGTGCGATCAGCAGATGGGACTTGCCGGTGCCGGAGTCCCCGATCAGACACAGCGGCTGTCCCTTCTGGACCCATTCGCACTTGGCGAGGGTGTGGATCACGGCGGGATCGATGTTGGGGTTGGCGTCGAAGCCGAAGGCCCGCAGGGACTTCTCGCGGGGGAACTTGGCGGCCTTGATCCGGCGTTCGGACCGGCGTCGGGCGCGATCGTCGCACTCGGCAAGCAGTAGTTCGGCGAGGAACCCGCGGTAAGACATCTACTCACGCCCTGCCCGGTCGGCGTAGTCGGTGAAGGAGTTGCGGATGGTGGGCATTCGCAGCATCCGGCACGCTTGGTCGATCGCGGCGTCGGCTGCTTCTTCGGTCATTCCACGGCGCTTGGTGGTCACGGTGCGGCTCCTTCGTTCGGGGTGTCACGTCGGTGGGCCAACAGCTGGTCGTACTTCTCCACGCTCGGCAGCGGCCGAGTGTCGGCCGGGATGTGGGCACGGAGCCGGCGCTCGGTCAGCGATCGCACGGCAGGGATCTCGCCTTCTCCGCGTGCCCTGTCGCCGCTCATCAGGGACTGGTGGTCCGCTGTCGTGTCGTCGGCTCCGCCATCTGCTGTGTCGTTGTACTTGCGCGCTTCCAACGCGACAGCGTCCGCGGTGAGCGCGCCTGCAAGCAGCGCCGTCGCGAGTCCGGCGACGACGTGGTCGTGTGGAAGGTGCCGGTGCATCATCAGGACCTCAATGAGGGCACGGGTGCCGTCGGCGTCACCGTGGGCCTTGCAGGCCGCGGCCCACCAGGCGTCGTGAACGGGCGTGAACCGCCCGGATGCCCTGGCCTGCTCCAGCGCTTTCGCACCGGGTAACGCGCCCGGTTTGCGGAGGAGGACCTCGAGATAGTGGTCCAGGTCGACCCGGGTCGAGCCCTTGGTCATGAGCCGTTCGTGGCGGGCGATCTCGGTCCTGCCGTCGAACACGACCAGGTCGCTGGCGTTCAGGAGCACCCGGGCTTGACGGCCGACCATGCGCGCGGGCACGGAGTACTTGCTCATCCGGACCGTGACCTGGGCGTACCGGTCCACGCGCGGGGTGAACCCGCGGCCGGTCTCGAACGGCTCGGTCGGAAGGGGCGCGAGGAGTGGCTGCTCGGTGGCGAAGTGTCCCCCGACCGTGCGGGCGCGGGACCCGATCCGCCGGGCGTCGTCGGCTTCGTCCCAGGCGTCGGCCATAGCGTTGAGCTCGGCGAGGGAGTCGACTTCTGGGATGGGGACGAGGTGGTTGCGTCGGAACCAGCCGATCTGCCCCTTGACGCCGCCCTTCTCGTGCGCACCTTGGATTCCGGGCTGGCACTAGAAGGCTTCGATGCCGTAGTGGGAACGGACGGCGGTCCACCTGTCGGCCTCGACCCGCTGGCGGGAGAACCCGATCACGCTCGCGACGGCGGCCTTGAGGTTGTCGTAGCGGATCTTCCCGGTCGGCACCCCGCCGAGCACGTTGAAGGCGTGGACGTGACCCTCGAAGAAGGCTTCCTGCCCAGCCGAGGCACTGACCCTGTGCACGGCCTTGCCCGAGTAGGAGAGCCGAAGGCTGAACAGCGCGCAGGTTACGAGCTCGCCGCGCAGGCGGATGGCGACGTCGCCGAAGTCAACCTCGGCCTCGCGGCCCGGGAGGTGCTCTTGCGGGATGAACGCGTTGGCAGGTTCCCGTCCGACCTCGACGCGAGTCTCACGGCGTCGGGTGGCGACGTACTCGCGGACCATCCAGTACGACACCACCCCGGCCCCGTCATGTTCGTCAAGCAGTCGATCGATGATCCACTTCGCCGTGTGTCGCTGCTTCCGCGGCGCGTCGAGGTCCGAGCGCAGCCGGTCGTCGATCACCACTCGGTACGCGTCAAGCCGTGAGCCGCGTTTGGGCGGTTGCTTTCTCTCCTTCGGCCATGCAGATTCCAGCCGCCGCTGTCACGGTTCGGAAGCCGACGCCGTGCTTGCGCTGCAGCCGGGAACGGTGACCGCATGCGACCACAGGCCGGAATGACTGGCCGACGGAGCCGATGAGCAGCGAGTAGGCCAGGTCGAGTCCCACTGAGGCCCAGGTCAGTACGACGGCCCGGCCTTGCGTGGTGACGAAGACGTTGGTGACGAGCACGCCCAGGATCAGGCCTGTGCCCTCAGTGTTCGCTGCTGAAGAACCGTAGCAACAGCGGGCCGACGGTCTGTGGGTCGACGACGTGATCCGGCCCCTCGAGGGTCTCCCGTAGAGCGTGGGGTAATTGGTCTGCAAGCTCGTCGGCTGCGCGGTCGAAGAAATCCGAGGGCAGGCCTGCCATATAGGGGACCGTGATCGGTCCTCCGGTGGTGACCAGGACCGGTTGGGTGACCGTTGCCAGTCGATCGGCCGGCAATTGGTAGCGATTGAGGAAGACGCTGTCGTGGACCAGCGTGGGCGCGAGGGCGACCGAATGCGCCCAATGCGCCGTCTGCTTGCCTGCCGCTTTCCTGGCCGCGATGTTGTCGTCGGAGGCGCCGCTCAAGCGCATGAACAGTTCGAGAACCTCCTCGTCTCGCCCGGCGTCGAAGGCGCGTCGGGTGTCCGCGACGTACTCCTCGAATCGCTGGCGGATGTCGTCCCCGACCGCGTAGGGCACCTCCCACACGGCGATCGTGTCGATGGCTGACCCGGCCGCGGCCGCTTCCAGCGCCAGCGCGCCACCAGAGGACGCCCCGAACAGGTGTGCCGAGCCGCCCGCCTCCGCGATCAACGCATCCAGGTCCTCGATCTCCCTCTCCACGGCGTACGGCTCGGTGAAGCCGCTCGCGCCGCGTCCCCGACGGGCATAGTTGTAGACCGTGAAGTGCTCGGCGAGAGCCGGCGCCAAGGGAGCGTTCTCCACCCCCTCGTCGAGTGCTCCGCCCACCAGAATGACGGCCGGACCGCTTCCCTTCCGGTCGTAGGCGATGGTGGTGCCATCGTTTGATGTCACGCGAAAGGCCATCTCGTTCATCTCACATCTCCGTTCGAGAGGTTTGTCTCAGCGCCTGAGCAGCGTGCCGACGACGGCCTCGGTGCGCGACCACCGCGTCCTTGCGATCACGGCCGCCACGACGAGTAAGGCGAGCGGCAGCCAAGGGCTCTGCTCGAGCACGAACTGATCGGTGATGACAGCACCGGTCAGCAATGCCGCCAACCCGAGACTGGCCAGGCCCGCCAGAGCCGGGATCAGAAGTCCAACCCCTCCCGCGACCTCCAGCGCTCCGACCAGGTACCGGAGCCACTGGCCAGCCCCGATGTCGGCGAACATGTCCACCATGACCGGGTCGCCGGCGAGCTTCGAGATTCCGCCGCCGGCGATTATCGCCGCCAGCACGACGTGCAGGATCCAGACCCCGATGCTGCTCGCCCGCCCGGGCGTGTGCGCAACGGTTTCCGAGTTGTTCTTGGGGATGGTGCTCATTCGGCTCTCCTTGTCGTGTCCGGGCCTGGTAGCGGTGCTGGCGTTGGCCGAGTGGGCCGGGTTGTCGGAGTTGATTTCGACCAAGTGCTCGCGGGAGCGGCATTTACTTCTTGTTGCGGTAGAGGACCATGGTGATGGGACCGAAGACCGCGACGAGCAGCGCTGACGAGACGAGCACCCAGCCGATTTCCCCGGCGGGCACCGAGCCGTGCATCAGGCCGCGTACCGCGGTCGCCAGGTGGGTGATCGGGTTGACCTCGACGACCGCCTGCATCCACCCGGGCATCGTCTTCGGGTCCACGAAGATGTTGCTCACGAACGTCAGCGGGAACATCACCATCATGCTGACCCCCGCCACCGAGTTCGGCGTGCGCAGGATCAGGCTGAGCATCGTCCACAGCCACGACAGGCAGAACGAGAACACCAGCAGCAGCACCACCGAGAGCACCACGCCGACGGCGCCACCCTCCGGCCGGAACCCTAGGACCAGTCCGAGCGTGATCACGATCGCCGACCCGATCGAGTAGCGCATCACATCGCCGAGCAGGGCGCCGACCAGCGGCGACGGTCGCCACACCGGAAGTGACCTGAACCTGTCGAACACCCCCTTCTGGATGTCGGTGTTCAGCGTTATGCCGGTGTTCATGGTGATCATGACGTTCGCCTGCACCAGGATCCCGGGCAGCAGGAACTGCAGGTACTCCTGAGTCGACCCGGCGAGCGCGCCACCGAACAGGTAGGTGAACATCAGTGTGAACATGATCGGGAACATGGTCACGTCGACGAGCTGCTCCGGGACGTGCTTGATCTTCAGCAGAGCGCGCCAGCCGAATGTCAACGAGGTGCGCACCGGGCCGGGGCGAGACCGCCGCTCACCGGCCAACAGCACGCTGCGCAGCGCGTCCTCAGTGACCGGCGCCGACCCCTGCTCCGCGGACGTGGCGGTCATGCGGCATCCTCCTCGGGTGTCTCCTCGGCGGCGTGTCCGGTCAGGGTGAGGAACACCTCGTCCAGGCTCGGCTGACCGAGCGCGAACTCGGTGACGTCGATGCCGCTGCGGGACAGCTCGGTCAGGGACCGGGCGACCCGCTCGGGGTCGGAGATCCGCGCGGACAGCGCGGCCGGGTCAGCGGACGGCTCAGCCGGCACCTCGAGGACACCGGCGAGGACCCGCGCGGCGTCGGCCCGCTGCTCGGGCGCACGTAGCCGTACGTGCAGCGAGCCGACGCCGACCGATGCCTTGAGCTGGCCGCTCGTGCCCTCGGCGATGACCTTCCCGTGGTCGATCACCGCTATCCGGTCGGCCAGTTGGTCGGCCTCGTCGAGGTACTGCGTGGTCAGCACCACGGTGGTGCCTTCGGCGACCATGCCCCTGACGATCTCCCAGACCTGGTTCCTGCTGCGCGGGTCGAGCCCGGTCGTGGGCTCGTCGAGGAAGATCAGTTCGGGGGTGACGACCAGGCTCGCCGCGATGTCGATGCGCCGGCGCATCCCGCCGGAGTACTTCTTCACCTGCCGGTCGGCCGCCTCGGCAAGACCGAACGCGTCGAGCAGGTCGGCCGCCCGCTCCCTGCCTCGGCGGCGTGAGTAGCCGAGCAGCCTGGCGAGCAGCAACAGGTTCTCCACCCCGGTGAGGTCTTCGTCGACCGACGCGAACTGCCCGGTGAGGCCCACCCTGCTCCGCACCGCCCGGGCGTCACGCACGACGTCGTAGCCGAGCACTTGCGCCTCTCCGGCGTCGGGGCGCAGGAGCGTGGCCAGCATGCGGATCGTGGTGGTCTTGCCCGCCCCGTTCGGACCGAGCACGCCGTACACGCCCCCGGCGCTCACGGCCAGGTCCACACCGGCGACCGCGTGGGTCGTGCCGAAGCTCTTCTTCAACCCTCTCGTCTCGATCGCGAGCTTTCCCATGGGTTCGATTCCTTCTCTCGGCGGTTGCGAACGGATTGGTGAGCTAGTCAAGTTTGACTACTTGGTCAGAGCAGACGAGGAAGAAACAGCTAGTCAAGGTTGATTAGGTGCGCATCTTGAGGTGATCGGGGACCGTTCGCCACGAACCCGGATCATCGGCCATGGTGTAGGCGCCCTCAGACAGTCGTTTGCTCAGGTTCTTCGCCCACTCCAGTTCGGTGCGTGCGTGTCCCGCCCACAGTTCGGCCTGATCGCGGACGTGTTCGGGAATGTCGGGGTTCGGGTTCTCCCACCCCTTGGCCTGCCCTACGAGCTCCGCTTCCAGGCGCGCGACCCGCTCGTTGACGTCCGCGATGGCATCTGTCCTGGTCAGCATGGGCAACATGGCGATGGCCGCGTCGAGCATGGTGGGGTCATGGGTGCGCCGCAGACCGTCGCGGACCAGTTCGACTATCTCGTCACGTCCCCGAGCTGTCGCGCGGTACAAAACGCGCTCCGGCCCGGAGTTGCCCGGCTCGGCGTGTTCGGTGAGGAGGCCATCAGCCGCCGCCTTTTTCAGCGCGTGATAAACCGAGCCGGGCTTGATCTTGGCCCAAATCTCCGCACCCCAGCTCTGCAGTTCGGACCGCACCTGGTAGCCATGCGCGCCGCCGGAGAGGTGCACGACACCGAGTACCAGAAGCTTCGTCGCCGACGTGCGCCCACCTCCGCTCAACCCTCTCGTCTCGATCGCAAGCTTTCCCATGGGTTCGATTCCTTCTCCCGTGTTTGCGAACGGATTGGTAGAGACTAGTCAAGTTTGGCTACTTAGCCAGAGTGCACGAGGAGGAGCGTCTAGTCAAGTTTGTCTAGAAGTGCATCTTGAGGTGATCGGCAGCCCGATCAGCCGCCGGACACTCCGATCTCGGCGTCGGCGAGGTCGGTGTTGAGGCCGTCGGTGTCGTCGAGCCAGCCGTGCGGGAGCACGACGTGGTCCCGGGGGGAACCCTGGCGGCCTCGGGGGGCGCCCAGCTCGGCGACGGGGAAAGGCGCCGTCGGGTCGAGCTGGGTGAGGAGTTCGTCGAGGCGGGCCAGCGAGTCGACCATGCCCAGGGCGGCGCGGAGCTCGCCGCCGGCGGGGAAGCCTTTCAGGTACCACGGGACGTGCTTGCGGAAGTCGTGCAGCCCGCGCTGCTCCCCCATCAGCCCCGCGAGCAGCTCACCGTGGCGGCGCATGACCGTGGCGACCTCGCCGAGCACCGGCAGGTTGAGCGCCTCTCCACCGGCAAAGGCAACGGCCAGGTCGCGGAAGAGCCAGGGGCGGCCCAGGCACCCACGACCGACGATCACTCCGGCGCATCCGGTCTCGTCGACCATGCGCAGCGCGTCGGAGGCTTCCCAGATGTCGCCGTTGCCGAGCACGGGGATCTTCACGTGCTCGACCAGTTCGGCGATCTTCGTCCAGTCGGCCTGGCCCGAGTACGCCTGCGCCGCCGTCCGCCCGTGCAGCCCGATCGCGGCCGCGCCCGACTCCTCGGCGATCCGGCCGGCGTCCAGGTAGGTCTGGTGCGCGGAGTCGATCCCGATCCGGGTCTTCATCGTCACCGGTACGTCGTACGGCGCGGCCGCCTTCACCGCCGACTGCAGGATCGCGCCGAGCAGGTTCCGCTTCCACGGCAGCGCGGCGCCGCCGCCCTTGCGGGTCACCTTCGGCACCGGGCACCCGAAGTTGAGGTCGACATGCGCGACGCCGTACTCCGAGCACAGCAGCTCGACCGCGCGCCCGACGTACACCGGGTCAACGCCGTACAGCTGCACCGAACGCACCGTCTCGCGCTCGTCGAAGGTCAGCATGTCGAGCGACTTCTGGTCCCCCTCGACGATGCCGCGGGACGTGATCATCTCGCACACGTACAGTCCGGCGCCCTGCTCCGCGCAGAGCCGCCGGTACGCCGCGTTGGTGATCCCGGCCATCGGCGCGAGCACGACGGGGGTGTCGATGGTGAGGTTGCCGAGCTTGAGCATCAGTTACGCCTTGGCCACCAGGACCTGGCCGTTCCCCGAGATCTGCGCGCGGTACGGCTGGACAGCGTTCTCCACGGTGGTCACGTCACAGGCGATGCCCTGCGCGGTGTGCTTGACGACGGTCACGTCCTCCATTGTGCAGGTCACCTTCGCGGCGCCCGACGCCGCCCGCTGCACCGCGTCGACGACCTTCGGCTTCACGATCGCCACCGACTCGGAGGTGAACTTGTACGTCGCGCTGTACTGCTTGGCGTCGACGGTGAGCCGACCGGTGAAGGTCTTGCCCGCGTAGTTCACCGTGCAGGTGAGCGCGTGGGCGCCCGGCTGGTCGGCGTCGTCGATGCCCGGGCAGGTCACCTTGGTGCTCGCGGCGCGGCCGGCCGCGACCTGGACCTGCTTGGCGATCGCGAAGCGGATCCGGTTCGCCAGCGGGGCGTCGGCATCCGGCGTACCGGTCACTTTCGGCGTCGGCCACGCCTCCGACGGAGTCGGCAATGGGCTCAGTGACGGCGTCGGCAACGGGGTCAGCGACGGCGTGGAAGCGGTCGGGATCGGCGCGCTGGTCGGACCGGAGGAGGGCGCGGACGGCGGCGGGGTGCTCCCGGCGTCCGGCGTCGGGTCGTCGGAGCAACCGGCCAGCAGCAGGACGGCGGCCGCGCCGACGGCCAGCGCGCGGGCACCCGTCGTACGGGCGGACGTCGTACGGAAGGGCATGGTCAGCAACCCACCAGGCGCTGGGCCAGGTACCCGGTCACCTCGGTCAGGGCGACGCGCTCCTGCTTCATCGAGTCGCGCTCCCGGATCGTCACCGCGTGGTCCTCGAGGGTGTCGAAGTCGACGGTGATGCAGTACGGCGTCCCGATCTCGTCCTGGCGGCGGTAGCGGCGGCCGATCGCCCCGGCGTCGTCGAAGTCGACGTTCCAGGCCTGGCGCAGCTCGGCGGCCAGGTCCTTGGCCTTCGGGGACAGATCGGCGTTGCGCGACAGCGGCAGCACGGCCGCCTTGACCGGCGCGAGTCGCGGGTCGAAGCGCAGCACGGTCCGCTTGTCGACGCCGCCCTTGGCGTTCGGCGCCTCGTCCTCGGTGTAGGCGTCGAGCAGGAAGGCCAGCACGTTGCGGGTCAGGCCGGCGGCCGGCTCGATCACGTACGGCGTCCAGCGCTCGCCCTTCTCCTGGTCGAAGTACGACAGGTCGGCGCCGGAGTGCTTGGAGTGCGTGGTCAGGTCGTAGTCGAACCGGTTCGCGATGCCCTCGAGCTCGTCGAAGTCCTTGCCGCCGAAGTTGAACTTGTACTCGATGTCGACCGTGCGCTTGCTGTAGTGGCTGAGCTTCTCCTTCGGGTGCTCGTAGAAGCGCATGTTGTCCGGGTTGAGCCCGAGCCCGATGTACCAGTCCCAGCGGGCCTTCAGCCAGTACTCGTGCCAGTCCTCGTCCGAGCCCGGCGCGACGAAGAACTCCATCTCCATCTGCTCGAACTCCCGGGTCCGGAAGATGAAGTTGCCCGGGGTGATCTCGTTGCGGAAGCTCTTGCCCACCTGGGCGATGCCGAACGGCGGCTTCTTGCGCGCCGTACCCATCACGTTCGCGAAGTTGACGAAGATGCCCTGGGCGGTCTCCGGGCGCAGGTAGTGCAGCCCCTCCTCGGACTCGACCGGGCCGAGGTAGGTCTTCAACAGCCCGTTGAACATCCGCGGCTCGGTGAAGGTGGCCTTGTTCCCGCAGTTCGGGCAGGCGATCTCGTCGAGCTTGACCTCGTCGGCGTCCTTGTTCTTCCGCCGCGCGTAGTCCTCGCGCAGGTGGTCGTCACGGAACCGCTTGTGGCAGGACTGGCACTCGGTCAGCGGGTCGACGAACTCCTGCAGGTGCCCCGACGCCTCCCAGACCTTGGTCGGCAGGATCACCGACGAGTCCAGGCCGACGACGTCGTCGCGACTCGTCACCATCGCCCGCCACCACTGGTTGCGGACGTTGTTCTTCAGCTCGATCCCGAGCGGTCCGTAGTCCCATGCCGACCGGGTACCGCCGTAGATCTCGCCGCACGGGTAGACGAAGCCCCTCCGCTTACTGAGGCTGACGACGGCATCGACGGTATCCACGGGCACTATTCGACTCCAGACAACAACACGGGTGGTAGGACACAGGTGGTGGAACGGAAGGGTCCAGGCTAACGGCCCGGGGTCCTCCACGTCGCATCCGCAAGGTACCTGCTACGACAGCAGGTTCACCCCGCCGGACCCGCCGTCCAGCACCTCGTACGCCGTGGGCTCGTCGATCGCCTGGGACAGCAGCGGCACCGCCACCATCTTCACCTCGTACGGCGACAGCGCCCGCCGGTAGCTCCCGACGTTGACCCACTCCATACTCAACGCCAGCAACTCCGGATCGTCCACGTTGAACCCCGTCCGAGCCGCCACGAACCCCTTCTGCCGCGACAACACCTCCACGGCAGCCGCCAACCGCTCCCGGAACTCCACCTGAGCACCCTCAGCCACCTTGAACCTGATCACGACGAACACTCCGTCACCTTAGATGCTTTCCCCCACGCGCGGCCTTCCGCTCGCTAGCGCTCGCTCCATGTGGAATCCCATCGGTGGACCGGAGGAGCTCCTTGGCGGCGTCTACCATGAGGCTCATGGTTGCGCCGTCGGACGGGCCTCTCAGCTACGAGATGCGGTTTCGAACGACCTGGCTCACAGTCCTGGCCGGGATCATGTTCCCCGCGGCGGGCGCAGTCGTGGTCATCGCCGGAGGACCGCGCCTGTACCCGGTGACGATCTCGTGCGCGGCGCTCTTCGTGGTGGGCGTCGCGATCGCTCACCTGCGGAGGTACGGGCGACTGCTGCTTCGGGCCGACGAGCGTGGGATCGAGCTCTGGGGGTCCTGGTGTGTGTTCGTGGCCTGGCGTGACGTCCGGGATGCGGATATCAGCTACTCCGGAGAGGACCGTGCTCTGGTGTTCCAAGTGGCGCGAGGCTCAGTGGTGCCGCTCTCCGAGCGCGGCGAGCGCGCCGCGCGCCACATCAACCACCCGTCGGGCAAACAGCCCGCTCGGTACGCCGTGCTGGCTGTCTCCCGCGTGCACTTGCTGAATCGCGCAGCCCTGACTGCCGTGATCCGCACTTACGCGCCGCACGTCACCGGCGAATTCGGGGCCGGCTGACGGCTCGGGGCATCCCGTGCAACGCACCGCGCTGTACGGATGGACGGGGCCGAAGTTTTCCACAGGTGTGGCTGTGCTGGAACAATAGGACAATGAGTTCCTCCAGCAGTCAGCCGGTGAGTCCGCTTCGGCAGCGTGTGACGAAGGTCAGCTACCCGGTCGTGGCGAAGCTGCACGCGATGCCGAAGCTGACGCTGCCCGGGATCACCCTGGTGCTGGCCCTGATCGGAGTCTTCGCTCCGCTCGCCGCCGGCATCCCGGCGCTGATCCTGCTGGCACTGCTGCTGAGCTGGCTCGGGTTCCTGTCCTGGCCGGTGGTGACCACGGGCCAGCGCGCGCTCCGGGTCTTCTCCGTCCTGGTGATCCTGCTGTTCGCGGTCTCCCGGATCGCCTCGTCCGGCAACTGAGCCCGGCAGCTCAGTCCGCCAGCTGATCGAGGCGAGCGGAGTCGCCGGCGGGCCTCGCACAGGGAGAGTTCGGGAGCACGACGCGCAGCGAGCGCTAGCGAGCGAAGGGCCGCGCGCGGGGTGAGCGCCCCGCGCATCCGATTACACCCCGCCGCGCCCAAGTGCTCCACTCGAGGCGGGCGGCAGCACGCGCACCCGGCGCGAATCGGGTGAACCACCTGCACGCAACCGATCACACCGCCCGAGCCCACCTGCTTCCGCTTGAAGCGGGCGATAGCACGCGCACATGGCGGGCGATAGCCCGCACACGTTCGCAAAAGGGCGGGCGGGAGCACGGCATGTAGCGAGCGCCAGCGAGCGGAAGGCCGCGCGTGGGAGGAAACAGTCAGCTCACCGCAGCGAGCTGTTTCAGTTGGGTGGTTCGGCCGGCGATGAGGGTCTTACCCAGCTTCTTCGTCTCCGGATCCTTGCCTGCGTTGGCGATGCTGCGGGCCAGCAAGGTCGTCTGGTCCAGGTGCTCTTTCAGGTTCTTGGTGAAGTCCTGGTCGAAGGCGGGGCCGGACAGCTTGCCCAGGGCATCGATTTCGGGCTCGGTCATCATGCCGGGCATGTCGTGGCCCTCGTGCGGGTTGCGGATCGGCAGGCCGCTGCGGGTGCGGATGGCGATGAGCTGGGCGACCTCGGCGCGGTGGCCGGCGGCCACCTTGCCGGCGAACTCGCGCAGCGCCGGGGCGGAGGCCTGTTTCTGGCCGAGGTCCAGGACGCGCAGCAGCTGGTCGTCCATCGGGATCATGAGTTCGATGTAGGCCAGGTCGGTGGAGTTGAAGGACGGGTCGATCTTCCACTCCGGCTCCGTGGCCGACGGCGTCGGGGACGGCGGGGGTGGCGAAGCGGCGACGGACGAACCACAACCGGTCAGAGCGACGAGCAGGGCGAGACAAGCAAGAGCCTTCATGGGAGAGCTCCTCGGGAACAACGGGGCGGTTGTGGTGAGAGTACAGACGGCGACGACCGCAGTACAGAGGGTAAAGAAAGGTTCTTTGCAAAAGCGCTGAGCGGAGTGGAGCGGCCGAGCGGGTCCCTGGGACGGGGAGACCCGCCCGGCCGTCAGAGGGTTACGGGTGCCCGTTGGCCCCGCACTTGATGATCGGGCGGATGCAGTCGTTGACGCGGCGCGCCATCTCGGCGACCGGCCAGGCGTTGAAGAAGTCGCCGTGCATCGTGAACCCGCCACCGGACGCCAGCCGGAAGCCGGCCGTCGACCCGTTCACCGGGTACCGCAGGACCTGCCGCAGCTTCGGCACCGGCACCGGGTGGGTCGCCGGGCAGTCGCCGTTCACCGGGTAGGACATGTGGCTCTTGTGGTCCGGTGAGTCGAGGTCGCGCCCGTTCCAGCACTGCGGGAAGTCCAGGTACGACTCCAGCATCGACCCGGCGGGGCAGTTGATGAAGTCGTGACCCGACCCAGCGTCCCCGGCGTGCAGACAGGACCAACGGGAGATCGTGTTGTCACCGGGCCCGGTCGCCTTCGCGTTGCCGGCCACGATCCGCAGCCCGAACGGCAGCGGCTGGGTCCGCGCGATCACGTCGTCCCGGACGCCTTCGCCCAGGTAGTAGAACGTCGTCCCGGTCGGTTCGACCGGCTGGTTGTTCACGTACAGCGTGGGCACCCAGTACGACGACTTGTCCTCGGCCGGGTTGCACGACGTCGGCGAGTTCACCAGGTCGTCCACGGTGGTGTTGGCGTTCGTCACGGTCGCACCGAAGAAGCTGTGCATGTGCGACGCCCCGGGCAGGTTCGGGAACACGATCGGGTCGTCGGGCAGCCGGTGCGTGTACGGGCAGTCCGCCAGGAACTCGGCCACCCGGACGATCGGCCCGGCAGCAGTCCCGCCGTACACCTGGAACTCGAACAGCGACGCACCCCACTGGGTGGCCCGCTGGGTGACCAGCACCCGCACGTACCGGCCGGTGCCGGTCACGGTCAGGTTCTGCTCACCACCGTTGCCATTGGCAACCGTGTGCACGGTGGTCCAGCTCGTGGCATCGGGCGAGGTCTGGATCGAGAAGCCCTTCGCGTACGCCGCCTCCCACCGCAGTACGACGCGGTTGAAGGTCTGGCTCGATCCCAGATCCACCTGAAGCCACTGGTTGTCGGCGAATCCCGACGCCCAGCGCGTCCCGCCGTCACCGTCGACGGCGGCAGCGGCCGGGAAGGCACCGCTCTCCACCGAGGACGCGACGACCGGCCGGCCCTGCGACAGCAGCGTCTCGGCGGCCGCGGCGGGACGACCGACCACCACCAGATAGGCACCGAGCAGGGCCAGCAGGCCCGTCATCAGAGCACCGAGACGGAAACCCCGACGCGCGGTCACTTGTACACCCGCACGTAGTCGACCAGCATCCGCGCCGGGAACGGCGTCTGCGCGTTGGGCGGGCCGGGGAAGTCGCCGCCGACCGCGAGGTTGAGGATCAGGTAGAACGGGTGGTCGAAGATCCACGGCCCGCGGGTCGCCTCGAGCTGGGCCTTGTCGACGACGAAGACCGTGGTGCCGTCGACCTGGTAGGTGATGCTCGTGCTGTTCCAAAGCATCGTCCAGGTGTGGAAGTCGTTCGAGAAGTCGGCGCCACCGGGCAACCCGTAGGTGCCGCCGTAGCCACCGGCGCCGTTGTAGGCCGGGGCGTGCAGCGTCGAGTAGCCCTTGGTGGTCTCGCGACCGAGGATCTCCACGATGTCGATCTCACCGTTGTAGGGCCAGGGCCGGCCGGTCAGGAAGTCCGCGCCCATCATCCAGAACGCCGGCCACAGGCCGTTGCCCTTGGGCACCTTGATCCGCGCCTCGACCTTGCCGTACGTCGTATTGAACTTGCCGCCGCTGTTCATCCGCGCCGACGTGTACTGGCACGTCCCGCTGCCGGTGACCGGGTCGATCGGGCAAGCCGAACCCGGCGTCACCTCACGACGGGCTTCGAGCACCAGGTTGCCCTGGCCGTCCATCTGGGTGTTGTTGTGGTTGGTGTAGACCTGCAGCTCGTTGTTCTGGCCGGTGCCGGGGTCGGCCGACCACTTCGCGGCGTCGGGCTTGGTGCCGCTCGGGCCGTTGAACTCGTCGGCGAAGATCAGCTGCGGGTTCGGGGACGGGTCGGCCGGCGGGGCCGGCGGGGTGTTCGGCGCGCCGCCGGTGCCGTAGACCTGGAACTCCCACAGCGAGTACCCGTACGGCGTGTTGCGCTGCGTGCCGTACATCCGGACGTAGCGGCCGGTGCCGGTGACGGTCAGCGTCTCCTTGAAGCCGGGGCCGGCCGCCGTCGTGTAGATCGGCGTCCAGGTGTTCCCGTCGTTCGAGACCTGGATCTGGTACGCCTTGGCCGAGGCCGGGTCCCACTGCAGCACGACCTTGTCGATCTGCGCGGTGGCGCCGAGGTCGACCGAGATCCAGCCCGGGTCGACCCAGCCGGAGTCAGTCGCGGTGGCCCAGCGGCTGGCCGGGTCGAGGTCGAACGCACGGGCCGGCGTGCACTCCCAGCAGTTCGAGTCGTGCTGCTGGGTCGAGGCCGCGCCGGTCTTGCCGTACGACAGCAGCGCACTGCCCGGACCGGGGCCGGGACCACCACCAGTGGTCCCGAACACCTTGAACTCCCACAGCGACACACCCCACTGGGTGGCGCGGGCGGTGCTGAGCAGCCGGACGTAGCGGCCGCTGCCGCTGACGTTCAGGGTTTGGTTGCCTCCGGCACCGGTCGTGGTGCTGTAGATCGACGACCAGTTGGTGCCGTCCGTGGAGGTCTCCAGCCGGAAGCCGGTCGCGTACGCCGCCTCCCAGCTGAGCACGACCTGGCTGATGGTGGCGGTCTGGCCGAGGTCGACCCGGATCCACTGCGGGTCGCCGAACGCGCTCGACCAGCGGGTCCCTGGATCGCCGTCGACGGCGGCGGAGGCGGGGAAGGCGACGTTCTCGGCGGACGACGCGGTGGCGGTCTTGCCTTGGGACAGCAGCGGGTCGGCGGCCTCGGCGGGCGGTGCGACCAGCAGGGCGGCCACGAAACTCGCCGCGATCGCGACGAGTCCAGCGGCTTTCAGACGGAGGGGTCTACGGGACAAACGCATGGGCGTCTCCAGGGGCGGGCAGGAGGTTCGGGGAACGTTCCCCGAGTCTGAGAGTTGCCTGCCCGGGGAACGGTGTCAAGAGTTCGTCGACGCTTGACAAGGTTCCGGAACCACCGCGATGCTCGTGCGTGGGGAACGGTCCCCAAGGCCGGCGAGGGGGTGCGCGTGAGACGACCGACCCTGCACGCCGTCGCAGCCCGGGCCGGGGTGTCCAAGTCGAGCGTCTCCCGGGTGATCAACGGCGAGCCGACGGTCGCGCCGGAGATCCGGCAGATCGTGATGGCCGCGGTCACCGAGCTCGGCTACGTGCCGAACGGCGCGGCCCGCAACCTGGTCACCCAGAGGACCAACACGATCGCGATCATCGTCTCCGATCCCCCGGCCGGTCTGGTCTCCGACGACCCGATGTTCGCGATGGTCGTGCGTGCGGCGAGCCGGGCGCTGGAGGCCGCGGGCAAGCAGGTGTCGCTGGTGCTGGCCGGGTCCGACGAGAGCCGCCGGCGGGCCGAGCAGTACCTGGCCGCCGGCCACGTGGATGGCGCGATGCTGGTGTCGATGGACGGCGCCGACCCGCTGCCCGCCGTACTGGCGCGGACCGGGTTGCCGATCGTCTCGCACGGGCGGCTGGCGACGCCGGGGCTGATGCCGTGGGTCGACAACGACAACCTCGGCGGCGCGACCAAGGCCGTGCAGCACCTGCTCGACCAGGGCCGGCAGCGGATCGCGACGATCTCCGGACCGCTGGACATGACCGCGGCGCAGGACCGCCTGACGGCGTACCGGGAGACCTTGAAGGACACCGGACGGCGGTCGATCGTTGCCCTTGGCGACTTCACCCGGATCTCGGGGGCCGACGCGATGCGACAGCTGCTGACCGACGACCCGCAGCTGGACGCGGTGTTCGCGGCCAACGACCTGATGGCGATCGGCGCCCTGCGCACGTTGCGCGAGGCCGGACGGCGGGTCCCCGAGGACGTCGCGGTGATTGGCTTCGACGACATCGAGGCCGCGCTCTACACCGCGCCGGCGCTGACCACCGTCCGCAGCCCGATGGGCGAGCAGGCGGCGCAGACCACACGGCTCCTGCTCGACCTGATCGCCCACGGCAGCGCCGACTCCGTCACCCTGCCCACCGAGATCGTGGTCCGCGAATCAGCGTGAACCTGCTGTGAGCAGCAGGTCCCGCACAGCAGTCGCCGCCACCGGCCCCTCACCTTCCACCAGCGCCGGATCGCTGCTCAGAAACACCGGCCCGTCCTCGGGCGACGCCGGCAACCGCCCGTGCGACCCGCGCACGATCGACGGATCCAGCGGCACCACCTGCATCGCGTACCGCATCCCCAGCTTCTTCTTCAGCAGGTACGACGCCGCCCGCGGCTTCACGAACCGGTCCGCCGGATCGAAGAACAGCTCCGCCGGGTCGTACCCGGGCTTGCGATGGATCTCCACCCCGCGCGCGAAGTCCGGCGCCCGCGCGTCGTCCAGCCAGTAGTAGTACGTGAACCAGGCATCCGGCTCGGCGACAACCACCAGCTCACCGGACCTCTCATGATCCAGCCCGTACCGCTTCTTGCCCTCGGCATCGAGCACCTCGGCAACTCCCGAGATCCCCGCGAGCAACTTCCCCACCGCCTCCAGGTCCGCGGGATCCTTCACGTACACATGCGCCACCTGATGATCGGCGACGGCGAAGGCCCGGGAGGTCCACGGATCCAAGTACTCCATCCCGTCCTGCGTGTGCACTTCCAGCAGCCCCTCGGCCCGCAGCACCCGGTTGACGTCCACCGGCCGCGCGACATCCGTGATCCCGTACTCCGACAGCACGATCACCGTCGCACCGCGCGCCTCCGCGTCGTCCAGCAGCGGAGCCAGGACGCCGTCCAGCTCGATCGCCGCCCGGGTCGCCTGCACCGACGACGCGCCGTACCGCTGCAGGTCGTAGTCCAGGTGCGGCACGTACGTCAGCAGCAGATCGGGGTTGTCCTCGGCAAGGATCTGCCGCGACGCGGCAACGATCCACCGACTCGACTTGATCCCCGCCGTCGGTCCCCAGTAGTTGAACAGCGGGAAGTCGCCGAGCTTGGCCGTCAGCCGATCGTGCAACTCGACCGGTCGTGTGTAGCAGTCCGGCGCCTTCCGCCCGTCGGCGTAGTAGATCGGCCGCGGCGTGACCAGCAGGTCCGTCTCCGCGCCCATCGCGTACCACCAGCAGACGTTCGCCACCTTGTACGACGGGTTGCTGCGCCGCGCGACGTCCCACACCTTCTCGCCCTGCACCAGCCGGTTGTGCTGCCGCCAGAGGAACACCTCGCCGAGATCCCGGAAGTACCACCCGTTGCCCACGACACCGTGGTCGGACGGCATCGCGCCGGTCAGAAACGTCGCCTGCGCCGAGCAGGTCACCGCCGGCAGCACGGTCTCCAGATTCCTGGCCAACGGCAACGACCGCAGCCGCGGCATCTTCCGCAGCAACCGCGGCGTCAGCCCGACCACGTCCAGAACGACCACCTGCTTGGTCATTTGACCTCCTCCAACCCGAGTCCGGTGATCCGGTCGCGCAGCCACGCCAGCTCGGCAGCGATGCCCTCGGCAAGCTCCTGCTGATTCGTCGGCCCGTTGGGCAGCACCGACCAGGTGTACGTCTCCGACTCCAGATGCTGCGTCAACGGACGCTCACCGCCGACGAGATGCTGAAGACAGTCCTCCAGTACGCCGGTCGTGCTGGCCAGCGGCGCCCGCGGCGCGGCGTGCACCGGCACATGGAAGTGCACCCGCCAGGCCGCGTGCCCCGACAGCTGATCGACCGAGTCCAGGTTGTCGACGCCCGGACCACCCCACTCGCGCGTTTGGTGCAGGAACTTCGGCTCGGCGAACTCGTCGAGCAACCGCCGCGCCTCGGCATCCCCGGGATCGGGTACGTGCAGCGCCGCCGACACCTGACTCTTGACGACCTCGACGCCGGCCGCGGCCATCGTCGCGAACGTCTCGGCCGGGTCCTCGAACTGGACCGCCAGATGACACGTGTCCAGGCACAACCCGATCCGCCCCGGACCGGCGTACGGGGTGACCCAGTGCGTGGCCTGCGGGACCATCTCGAGGATGCAGCCCGGTTCGGGCTCGACCGCGACGCGGATCCGGCGGCCGGTGGTCGTCTCGACCTGCGCGAGCCGGACCTGGACCCGGTCGAACGCCGCGCGTGCGGCCGCGTCCCGCTCCTTCGACCACGGGTCGCGCCAGGCCAGCGGGAGCGTCGAGATCGACCCGTACGCCGCGTCGCGCGGCATCAGCTTGGCCAGCACGTCGATCAGGTCGAGGGTGTAGCGCAGTCGCTCGGGCTCGGTCCAGTCCGGTTTGTAGACCTTCTTGCCGACGACGCGGTCGTGGAACCCGGCGTACGGGAATCCGTTCAGCGTGACGACTTCGAGGCCGTTGCGGTCGAGCGCGCGGCGCAGCCGGTTCAGGGCGACCGCCGAGTTCGCGAGCCGGTCGGCGAGCGAGTGCGCGAGCCAGAGGCCGACGCCGAGGACCGGGACGTCGAGCGCCTTGCGGACCAGCGACGAGCAGCCGTCGAGCTGCGCGATCACGCCGTCGAGGTCCTCGGCGGGATGGACGTTGGTGCAGTAGGCGAGATGGACGAGCGAGCCGTCGGGATGCCGGAACCTCATGAGCGCGCTCCCCGCAGGATCGAGTTGCCGGCGAAGGTGTCGCCGGTCCTTGCGTCGCTGAGGTCGAGCCGGCCGGACTGGCCGTAGAAGGCGACCGGGTTGCGCCAGAGCACCTGGTCGACGTCGTCCTCGGTGAAGCCGGCCGCGAGCATCGCCCGACCGGTCGCGTACGTGCGCAGCGGGTCGGACTTGCCCCAGTCGGCGGCGGAGTTCACCAGGACCCGCTCGGTGCCGAACTGCCGCAGGATCACGACCATCCGGTCCGGATCCATCTTGGTGTCGGGGTAGATCGAGAAGCCCATCCAGCAGCCGGAGTCCGCGACCTCCTTGACCGTCACCTCGTTCAGGTGGTCGACGACCACCCGCTCGGCCGGTACGCCGGACTCGCGCACGACGTCGAGCGTTCGCGTCGTACCGGCGGCCTTGTCGCGGTGCGGGGTGTGCACGAGGACCGGCAGCTCGAAGCGCTTGGCCAGTTCGAGCTGGGCGGCGAAGACCTCGTCCTCCTCGGGCGTCATCGAGTCGTAGCCGACCTCGCCGACCGCGACGACGCCGTCCTTGGCCAGGTACCGCGGCAGGACGCCGAGCACCTCCCGGCAGCGCGGGTCGTTGGCCTCCTTCGGGTTCAGCGCGATCGTGCAATGGTGCCGGATGCCGAACTGCGACGCGCGGAACGGTTCCCAGCCGATCAGCGCGTCGAAGTAGTCGACGAACGAGCCGACGCTGGTCCGCGGCTGCCCGAGCCAGAACGCGGGCTCGACCAAGGCTTGGACGCCGTGCGCGGCCATCGCGGCGTAGTCGTCGGTCGTCCGCGAGGTCATGTGGATGTGCGGGTCGAAGATGCGCATGTCACCCCTCCAGGTAGGGCTGAAGATCCACGGGAACGGACCGGCCGGCCGCGCGCCGCTCGGCGGCGAAGTCGGCCATCATCCGTCGCAGTTCGTCGTCGGCGCGCTCCGGCAGGCCGTCGACGGCAGCCAGCGGTACGCCGGCGAACACGCACTTGAGCACGGCCTGCCGGAACGCGGTCCGGCTGAGATGCTTCGTCGCGTACGGGCCGAGCGCGGCCGCGAGCAGGCGCTGGTCGTTGGTCCGGATCGCGTCCTCGATCAGCGCTGTGCCGTGCGAGCCCACCGCTTGCTCGATGTCCTCCAGCTCCAGGGCCTTGAGGATCGCCAGCTTCTCGTGGGTGTCGCCGTAGCGGTAGAGCTCCGCGATCTCAGCGGCCGAGACTCCCGCCAGAAGCTTCGCCCGCGCGGCCTCGTCCGCCGACCACCCGTTGCCCAGAGCCCCTTTTCCGGTCACCCGGGCAACCGCGGGAAAGACCTCGGCCAACGGGCCAACGAGCCCACTGACGTCCACGGGCAGCTCGGTCGCCTTCACAAGTAGTCCCGGAGAAAGCTCAGCGACTCCCGTGCGACAGTCGGCGCCGCATGCGAGTGTCTCGGCAGCTCAACGGCCACCAAACCCTCGTACTCGACTTCCTGCAACGCCTTGAAGACCTGCTCGAAGTCGACCTCGCCGGTGCCGAACTCCAGGTGCTCGTGCACTCCCCGGCGCATGTCGTCGATCTGGACGTTGACCAGGTACGGCGCACCCAGCCGGATGCACTCCTCCGGCAGCTTCGGCTCGTTGCAGACCAGGTGCCCGATGTCGAGCGTGAGGCCGAGTGCGTCCACCTCTTCGTGCAGCTTGAAGAACCCGGCGAGATCGTCGAGCAGCATCCCCGGCTCCGGCTCCATACCGAGCACGACTCCACGATCGGCGGCGTACGCGGCGAGCTGCTGGCAGCTGTTGGTCAGCCGCTCCCACCCGACGTCGGCCGGCACCTCAGCAGGCAGTACGCCGGACCAGAACGACACCGCCTCCGCACCGAGCTCCGCGGCGATGTCGATCGCGCGTTCCAGCAGCAGCATCCGCCACTCCGCGCCGTCGGTGTGCAGCAGCGTCGGCTCGTGCTTGCGGTACGGATCGAGTACATAGCGCGCGCCGGTCTCGATCACCACCGCCAGTTCGGAGCGGGCCAGCAGCCGCCCGACCTCGGCCGTCCGCTCCTTCAGGTCAGGGCCGAACGGATCGAGGTGGTTGTGATCGAGCGTCAGCGCGACACCCTCGTACCCGAGGTCGGCGATGACTGTCAGCGCCTCGGGCAGCCGGTGGTTGGCGAACCCGTTCGTGCCGTAGCCGAGCCTCATGTCGGCGACACCTTCCGTGCGAGGGCCTTGGCCAACGGCAGCGCCACAGCCAACGCCGCACCGAGCCTCGGTGCACCGGCCCGGGCGCACCAGGCCGCCTGCAACGGCACCAGCCCGTGAATGCCCGCCCCGACTGCTCGCCGCAGCTTCGGCCCACTCGGCTCTTGAGCTGCAGCGACCTGTGCTGGTCCTACCGCTTGTACGAAGAGTCCTGTGAGTACTGCTGTTGCAGCATGTTCAGGGCGGCTCAGCGTTGCTGCGGTGATGGCCGACGTGGCAGCCAGGGCGCCGCGGGCCGGCAGCGGCGTACTGCCGTGGACCTCTCCGCGGGACATCGCCGTCACGCCCAGGATGTGCGTACCGACAGCCAGCGCCGGGGCCCACGCCCGCCTCCGCTGGTCGCCAGCACCGACCAGTACGTCGAGCGCCCGGGCCGCTGCCATGAACACCGGACCGGCCACCGTGTTCTTGGCCTTCAGGTCGTAGCTCCACGCGGTAGCGGCGAGCACAGCCGAGGTCGCCAGGGCGGAGCGACCTCCAGCTCGGCCCGCTAGCGCCAGCCCGGCAGCAGTGAGTCCAGCCGCCAGTCCGAACGCCGTACTGGCAGGCACCCGGCCGGAGGGGATTGGCCGCTCAGGTCGCTCGACGGCGTCGATCTCCCGGTCGGCCCAGTCGTTGAGCGCCATGCCGGCCCAGTAGATGCACACCGACGCTGCTGACAGCCCAGCCATCCGGCCAGGCCGCAGGTCTCCAGCCGCCACAGCACCAGCCAGTACGTCACCAGGCACGGTCAGCGCGGCAGGAGCCCGGACGAGTTCCACCAGGTCCTTCAGCATTCCTGCACCCACCGCACCAGCTCGTCGTACTGCCTGGTCAGCGCGTGCTCGGTCGACTCGACCGGGTCCTTGAAGTAGAACCCCAGGAACGGCATCGCCCCGACATGACCTCGCTCCAGCGCCAGTGCGGACAGCCGGGCCAGGTCCAGCACGAGCGGAGCGGCCAGAGCCGAGTCGCAGCCCTGCCAGGTGAACTGCAGCGTCATCCGTACGCCGAGGAACCCGGAGAACATCACGTGGTCCCAGGCGGTCTTCCAGTCGCCCAGCGGGTCCACGTAGTCGATGTGCACCTCACCAGGCACCTCACCGCCGAGCAGCTCGGTCAGGACGCGTTCCTTGGACACACTCTTCGACTCGGCCGCGTGCGGGTCGGCCAGCGTCGCGCCGTCGCCACCACCGAGCAGGTTGGTCCCGGACCAGGCCTGCACCGGCAGAGCCCGAGCGGTGAACATCGGCGCGAGCACGCTCTTCACCAGGGTCTCCCCCGTCTTCGCGTCCTGCCCGCCGTACGGCAACTGCCGCTCGACCGCCCAGTCCCGGACCACCTGCGGCCGGATCGACGTCGACGGCGTGAAGTCCACGTACGCCGCTCCCGCCTCGAACGCGGCCAGCGCCCCGAGCGAGCTGGGCGGCAACGCCTGCTCGGCCGCCTCGCGCCCCGCCTCCGCATCGCCGGCCGCCTCGTGCCCCGCCTCCGCGGCGCCGCTCGCCTTTCCCCCTCTCTCCTCGCTGACGATCCGGGTGGCTTTCAGCGCCTCTCGGAGCTCGGCGAGGTCTGCGTACCGCACCTCGTACGGCGGCTCGGTCGACGCGACGTTGATCGCGACCACGTGCTCCAAGTCGTTCCGCAACCTGAACGCCTTGATGTCCTCGGCCATCCTGCGGACCAGCTCGTCCTGGGTGTCCGCGACCGGGAGGACCACCAGGTTCCGCTCGGTCTCGGCCAGCTCGGCGGCGATCAGGCCGTCCAGACCGGGTGGGAGGACGCCTCCGGCAACGAGTCGCTCCACCTGTTTGCTCAGCGGCGTATCGGACGGGTCGTGCCCGCCGAAGACCAGCCGATCGATCGGGATCAGGCCGGCACCGGCGAACGCCGGCTGCTCGGTGACGACTCCGGCGGGCGGGGCGCCGTGGGCCAGTGCGGCCGCTCCGGCGACGGTCGTGGTCGCGACCGAACCCCTTGCCCCGAACAACCACACACCCACGCGTCGCTGCATCCGCGGCTCCTCAGGCTCACTGCCACGGAAGGTAGTCTTGGGCGGACGATCCGTGACAGATCGGAACTCTAGAGCGCCAACGGTCGCGACGGAAGAACCTGCCGGACAGGAATCCGGAAGATCAGACCACGATCAGTGCAACATCACGACTGGGGAGAATCCGCCACTCGATCGGCGTTTTCCGGCTCAGGACCTAGGTGCTCCACGTCGGAGACCAAGTCCCGCGAGCGGTCGGCGACGGCCATCGCGGCCAGCGCGGTGGTCAACGGAACGGCCGCAATGATGCCCAGGCTGCCGACCAGACCTCGGACGACTTCGATCGCCACCTGCTCGGTCGAGATCAGGTAGTTGGACTGCGTCCCGCTGATCGCGAACACCATCAGGATCGGCAGCGCCGCCCCGGCGTACGCGAGGACGAGCGTGTTCACCACCGAGGCGACGTGCGCCCGGCCGATCCGCAGCCCGGCGCCGAACAGCGCGGCGCGCCCCGCGGCCGGATTGGCCGCCGACAGCTCCCACACCGCGCTCGCCTGGGTCACCGTCACGTCGTCCAGGACCCCGAGCGCGCCGATCACGATCCCGGCCACCAGCAGCCCGGCCAGGTCGACGTCCGGGACGTACGCCTTGAGCGCCGACGCGCCGTCGGACGCGATCCCGGACAGGTCGCAGAACTTCACGAACGCCCAGCCCAAGAACGCGGTCAGGCCGAGCGCCGCGATCGTGCCGGTCAGCGCGACCGAGGACTGCGCGTTGATCCCGTGCGTCAGGAAGAGGGCGATCACCATGATCACCGAGCCGCCGACCACCGCCACGAGCAGCGGGTTCGACCCCTTGAGGATGGCGGGCAGGATGAACTGGGTCAGCGTGACCGCCGTGACCCCGAGCGCGCCGAGCGCCGCGAGGCCGCGCCAGCGCGACAGCACGACCACCGCGACGGCGAAGATCGCCGCCAGGATCAGCAGCGGGCGGCCGCGGTCGTGGTCGACGTACTCGTACCGCTCGGCGATCGGGGCGCTGCCGTTGACGCCGAGCAGGACCTTGTCGCCGACCTCGACCGGGATCGACGTCTGCGCGCCCTTGGGCACCTCGACCGGCACCTCGGCGCCGAGATCGCTCTTGCCCGAGTCCACCCGGATCGTCGCCTGGTCGCAGTCGGCCGGGCTCTCCGGGCACGGCTCGAGCTTCGTCACCGTACCGCCGGCACCGCTGGACTTGGCCGACTCGACCACCACGTCGCCACCCGGCCACATCACCACCATCGCGATGATCGCGGCCGCGATCAGGGGGATCAGGAACGCCGCGACCACGACCCGGACCCGGCGGGCGACCACCGCGTCGGAGTCCACGACCGAGGTGTCCACCACGTGCTCGTCGCCCCAGCCGCCGGGCCCGTGACCGTGCCCATGACCGTGGCCGTGCCCGGAACCACGGGGAATTTCGATCCGGCGGCGCCGGTTGGGTTTGTTGTCGGCCCGCCTGCGCCCGACCGGTCGCCTGCCCATCCGTCCACTCCCTGTTTTGACAACCAGTTCCGTTTAAATGAAAATGATTGTCATGAGATCTAGTCGTCGTCCTGTCCGTCGCACTGCCACGGCCGGCCTTGCCGCCCTGACCCTGCTCACTCTCGCAGGCTGCGGCGGCAACGCTGCCGACGGCTCCGGCGGCAGCCGAGACAAGCTCGACGTGGTGGCATCGTTCTACCCGCTCGAGTTCATCGCCAAGTCGGTGGGGGGCGACGCGGTGAACGTGACCACGCTGACCGCGCCGGGCGTCGAGCCGCACGACCTGGAGCTGACGCCGAAGCAGGTCGGCACGATCACCGACGCCAAGCTGGTCGTGTTCGAGAAGGGCCTGCAGCCGGCCGTCGACGAGGCCGTGGAGCAGAACGCCAAGAGTGCCGGATTCGACATCGCCCCGGCCGCCCAACTGGAGGCCACCGGCGCGGACTTCGAGGAGCACGAGGAGGGCGGCGCCGCGACCCCGAGCGGGTCGGTACTGCGCCCGACTGTGAAGGCCGCGGCGTACAGCGAGGACGCGCTCGACCCGCACTTCTGGCTCGACCCGGTCCGCTACGCGGGCGTCGTACAGGCTGTCACGGACAAGCTGGTCGAGGTCGACGCGGCGCACGCCGACGGGTACAAGGAGCGCGCGAAGACGCTGCTCGGTGAGGTGACCAAGCTCGACTCGGAGTACAAGTCCGGGCTGGCGTCCTGCAAGTTGAAGACGTTCGTGACGAGTCACGAGGCCTTCGCCTACCTGGCGAAGCGGTACGGTCTGCAGATGGTCGGTATCGCCGGATTCACCCCCGACGCCGAGCCGACCCCCCAGCGGATCAAGGAGGTCCAGGAAATCGTGCGCAGCCAGCACGTCACCACGATCTTCTACGAGGAGCTCGTCAGCCCGAAGGTGGCCGAGTCGATCGCCCGCGACGTCCACGTCAAGACCGCGGTCCTCAGCCCGATCGAGGGGCTGTCGGACGCGAACTCACAGGAGACCTACCTCTCGCTGATGCGGGAGAACCTGCAGGAGCTCCGGAAGGCGAACAGCTGCGCGTGACAGCCTCCTCACCCGACACCGCGAAGGCCGTCCAGGTCACCGATCTCTCGGTCGACCTGGGCGGTCGTCTCGTGCTGCGGGGTATCGACCTGCAGATCCGGCCCGGTGAGGTCATCGCCGTACTGGGCACGAACGGCTCCGGCAAGTCCACGCTGGTCCGCACGATCGTCGGCCTGCTCCCGGCCGCGCGCGGCGAGGTCCGGCTGTTCGGTACGCCGGTGCCGCGCTTTCGCCAGTGGAGCCGGATCGGGTACGTGCCGCAGCGGATCACCGCAGCCGGCGGCGTACCGGCGACCGTGCACGAGGTGGTGTCGTCCGGGCTGCTGTCGAAGCGGCGGTTCTTCCGGCCGCTGTCGGCCGCCCAGAAGGCTGCTGTGGACGAGTCGCTCGAGCTGGTCGACATGGCCGACCGCCGCAAGGACGCCGTGGCCGAGCTGTCCGGGGGCCAGCAGCAACGAGTACTGATCGCCCGTGCGCTGGTGTCCGACCCGGAACTGCTCGTGCTCGACGAGCCGACCGCCGGCGTCGACCTGGCCAGCCAGGACATCTTCGCCGAGGCGATCCGCGTCCGCGTCGCCCGCGGGACCACCGTCGTCATGGTCAGCCACGACCTCGGCCCGATGGACGCCCTGATCGACCGCTCGATCGTCCTCCGCCGCGGCAGGATCGTGTACGACGGCCCGCCGCACGCCTCCCAGACCCACGCCCACGTTCACCACGTGGTGAACGACAACCCGGGGTGGCTGGGATGACCCTCTTCGAGCTGGAGTTCATGCAGCGGGCGCTGATCGCCGGGCTGCTGACCGGGCTGTCGGCGCCGGCGATCGGGACGTACCTGGTGCAGCGGCGGCTGGCGCTGATGGGTGACGGGATCGGGCACATCGCGATCACCGGGGTCGCCCTCGGGCTACTGACCGGAACGGCGCCGGTGCTGACGGCGATCCTGGTCGCGGTGGTGGGCGCTAGTGCGATCGAGCTGATCCGGGCCCGTGGGAAGACCAGCGGCGACGTCGCGCTGTCGTTGCTCTTCTACGGCGGGATCGCGGGTGGTGTGCTGCTGATCGGCCTGGCCGGTCAGGGTGCCGCGACGCTGAACACGTACCTGTTCGGCTCGCTGACCACCGTCTCGCCGTCCGACCTGTACGTCGTGGTCGGGCTGGCGGTCGTCGTACTGGTCGTCGCTGTCGGGCTCGGGCCGCAGCTGTTCGCGGTGTGCCAGGACGAGGAGTTCGCCCGGGTCACCGGGCTGCGCGTCCAGCTGCTCAACCTGCTGATCGCGGTGATGGCCGCGGTGACCGTGACGGTCGCGATGCGGACCGTCGGGCTGCTGCTGGTCAGCGCGCTGATGGTGGTGCCGGTGGCGACCGCGCAACAGCTGACGCGGTCGTTCCGGTCGACGTTCGTGACGGCGTGCGGGATCGGCGTACTGGTGTGTCTGGCGGGGATCATCACGTCGTACAACGCGAACGTGGCGCCGGGCGCGACGATCGTCGTCCTGGCTCTCGCGTGCTTCGTCGCCGCGGCCGCGGCGGGAGCGCTGGTCCGCCGGCGGCGCGCCGTACAGGCTCCGCTGGCTGATGAAGAGCCCGAGGTCGGGGTACCGGGTCCGGAGCCGCATGTGGTGACCGACGAGCACGAGCACGCACACGGCCAGAAGTGCGGGCACACGAAGGTCGAGCACGGCGACCACGTGGACTACGTGCACGACGGGCACCTGCACGCGGCACACGGCGACCACTGGGACGAGCACTGACTGGCAAGCGCCGACTTGGCCGGGAGTGGCTTGGCGACAGGCGCTGACTTGGCGACGTCTGCCAGAATGGCGAGTTGCCGGGAAGAATCGGTGATCTCATGACAGGAGGAACGGTGGCGATCGGTACGAGGTCCACCCGCCAGCGCGCGGCGGTGGCGTCGGTGCTGGACAACCTGGACGACTTCCGGACAGCCCAGGAGATCCACCAGGAGCTCCGCACCTCCGGCGAGGCCGTCGGCCTGACCACGGTCTACCGGACGCTGCAGGCCCTGGCCGACTCCCGCGAGGTCGACGTCCTGCGCACCGCCGACGGCGAAACCGCCTACCGCCGCTGCTCCAAGGGCCACCACCACCACCTGGTCTGCCGCAACTGCGGCCGCACCGTCGAGGTCGAAGGCCCCGCCGTCGAACGCTGGGCCGACAAGGTCGCCGCCGAACACGGCTACGCCGACATCAGCCACACCCTCGAAATCTTCGGCACCTGCGCCGACTGCCAGAAAGCCTGACGCTCCAGCAGTTCGGTGGTGCACGGCTTACGGGCAGCGCCCACCACCTGACGCGGGCTGGCCATGATCAGCCCACCCGCCCGCTTCTGTGGTCAAGTGGCGACTGCGTTGTCGGGTGGAGGCATATGCCGGCTCGGTGGCGGTGCAGCCGTGGGCACGCAGGTACGGGATGAGCAGGCTCGTGACCACGTTGCCGTGTCGGTAGAGCACGCCCATAGCATCCAGTACGACGAAGCGGCGCACCTCAGCGGGTTGCGGTGAGGAGGTAGGTAGCGGGGAGCCAGGCGGCTTTGTCGCCGAGGGCGGCGTACATCTCGGGCGCGGCGAACTCCTGCAGGGATCGGAGGGTGAGGCCGGCAGCCAGTACGGCGGTCGTGAGGGCACCGAGGCTCCAGACGAAACTGCGGCTGAGGATCGGCGACTCGAGTTCGCGAGTGATCTCCGGGGCCTTGAGCGGGTCGGCATAGCCGACGCGGGCGGGGGCGAAGTAGTCGCCGTTGACGCTCATGGGGGCGGTGACAGTGAGGACCTCCCAGAGCGGGTGGTGCTCACTGATCACCAGTACGCCGCCTGGCGCGAGCCGCGTGGACAGGTCTGCGGCCCAACTGGTCAGATCTGGCACCCAGCAAATGCCACCCCACGAGATGAAGATCAGATCGAACCCGGTCAGCTCGGGATCGAGCGCCATCATGTCCTGCTCCCGGAAGTCGACGGACAATCCGAGCGCGCCCGCCTTGGCGCGGCCAGTCGAGAGGTGGGTCGGCGCCAGGTCGACCGCGGTGACGTCAGCACCGAGCCCGGCGAAGGTCAGCGCCTCGTCGCCGACCGAGCACGCCAGCTGGAGCACCCGCCGTCCGCTCACGTCGCCGACCGCCGCAAGCTCGTCCGGGTTGAGCGCGCTGCCGCCGGCGCGGAAGAACTCGACGGACTCGCCCGGCCGATGCGGCGCGAGCGCCTGCCAGTACTGCCGGTTCTGGGCCACGACCTCGGCGCTGTTCATGCCCGCGATCGTAGGCGACGACACGTCGTTCCTCAGCGAGGTTTTCCACAGCCACCAAGACCTGGCCGAAACCGGCCAATTGCCAGATCCCTTGTGCACAAGGGATTCCCGGACCGAAAACTGTCGGCGGCGTACTGCAGACTGGTCGGTATGGAAGAGTTCGGGCAGCGCCCGGTGTGGTCGATGAGTGGCAGCGAGATGCTGACCACTCTCGACGGCGTGCAAGCGCAACTCGACCGCCTGCAGACCTACCGTCTTGAGCTGCTTGCCGGACTCGACGCCAACGGTCATGCCGCTGAGATCGGCGCGCGCGGCACCGTCCAGCTGATCTCGACCCGTCATCGTCTCGACCACACCGACGTACGCCGTGACCTCCGGCTGGCCCTCGCGCTGCCGAAGTACGAGCAGGTTCGCGCCGCGTTGAACCTGCCCGACGACTCAGTACGGCTTCATCCTGGCCAGGCCGACGCCATCGTCACCGCGCTCGAGCGGATCCCTGCGACGGCCCAGGTGCCTGTTGAGGATCTCCAGGTCGCCGAGCGCGAACTCGTCAAGTCCGGCCAAGTGCTGTGCCCCGCCGACCTCCGCTCGCTGGGCAAACGCGTCCGGGACACCCTCGACACCGACGGCACCGAGCCCGACGAGCGCCAGGCCCTGGCAGCCGAGAACCTGTGGCTGAAACGCGGCGAACTCGGCATCGAGTTCGGCGGCTACCTCGCCGGCGCGCACGCCGAGCTGCTCCAGACCCTCGTCTTCGCGGGCGCCAAGCCCCGCAAGACTCTCGACGGCCGGCGAGACCCCCGCAGCCGAGGCCGGCGCCAGGCCGACGCCCTGACCGGCGTGCTTGAGTCCGCTGCCGCGACTGGTACCGCCGTCCCCGCCCACGGCGCCATCAAGCCCCACGTCACCGTCACCATCGGCCTGGACGCCCTGACTACTGGCACTGGCACGGGCTCCCTCGCCTCGGGCGCCACGCTGTCGGCAGCCACCGTCCGTCGCATCGCCTGCGACGCCGGAGTGATCCCGCTGGTCCTCGGATCGGACTCCGAACCACTCGACGTCGGCACCGAGCACCGCTTCGTCACTCCCGCCATTCGCCGGGCGCTGAACGTCCGCGACCAGGGCTGCATCATCTGCGGCGCCCCGCCGGCCATGTCCGAAGCCCACCACGTCGTCCATTGGGCCGATGGCGGCGAAACCCGCATCACGAACCTCGCTCTGCTCTGCAAGCGACACCACATCGACGTCCACCAGGGCCACTGGACCCTCAGCACCGAGACCGGCCGCCCCACGATCGTCCGCCCACCGTGGACGAGTCCGACGCACTCCACCGTGCACTCGCCCGCCCGTCCCTCAGCCACTCCCTTTACCCGCCCACCCCACTCCACCGCCTACTCAGCCGCCGGCCACTCAGCCACTCCCCGCAGCCGCCCGCCGCCGGATCGTGCCGAGCTCATGCCCAGCTGACCTCCGCGATGCTCACCCGGCACGCGGCCATCAGCCACGTCTGCGTGCCAGGGGTGTCTTGTGCGCGCTGCCGAGGGGTGCCCGCCACCACGCTGTCGCCGCGCTGACCGCGGTCGGCGTGGCGTACAAGCCTCGACCGTCAGCGTCGGCGGCCACCCGACCAGCCGCGTACCCGCCACGTCAGCGACCATCCACCCGAGCGCGCGTGCCCGGGCCGGGCAGCGCTCATTTCCCCAGCCCCCAGCATCGGCGGCCATCCGATCGGCCGCATGCCCGCCGCATGGTCAGCAACCACCCGGCCACGCGTACCGGCCACGTCGGCGGCAACCGCCCGGCCGCGCGCCCGCCACGTCGCGGCGACCCGCCCGGCCGCGCGCGGGCCCGCCACCGTCGGCGGCAAAAAGACCAACCACCGCGAGAACGCGCGCACCATCGACCGTCCGGCGCACGGGCCCGGCCGGCGCTCACCACCTCAGCCCCGGCGACTCGAAAGGTGAAGTTCACGAGCGCCATCGCCTGTCGCGGGCCACCACACCGCGCATTCGTAGCGAGACTTGCCCCCCGTTGCTCATCACGTCAAGAGTCCATGGCGAGACTTGCCCTCGTTGCTCATCACGTCAAGGATCCATGGCTAGGGAAACAACACCTTGGGGGTTGAATCATGCGTACGAAGACATCTGCGGCAGCAACGCGGCGCAGTCGATCGTCAGCGACTCCAGCGCGCCGCCGGCAAGGTCAAGCGCCACGTCAAGGGCCGGCTCGGCCACGCCCCTGGGCAGCTGTGACCGCCGCGCTGATGCTGGCAACGGCAGCCCTCATCGCCACACCAGCCAGCGCCCAGACCGCTGCGGCCTGCACCCTGACGGCGCCGTACCGGGTGGTCATCGGGCAGCCGTACAAGGAGTTCAAGCTGTCGGCCTCGAGCATCTGCTCGCTGAACGGTGGTTCGTCGGGCTGGGATCTGATCCACCCGAGCCAAGGAAGCCAGGGCGGCGCGTACTTCATCAGCGGGACTACCCAGGAAAGCTGGGACGTCTACGACTTCCACACCATCGGGCTGCACACGTGGCGTCCGTCGGGGGCCTTCGACAGCGGAAGCAACCCGCTGACGCAGAACACCGTCAAGTCCGACATCCGGCTCGCGACCGCCGCCTGGATCACCAGCAAGCGGACGAGCGACGTCGTGACGCTGACCGGGACCTCGCTGCTGTACTCGACCGCGAGCGACAGCTACTTCAAGCGATCGGCGAAGGGCGCGTTCCAGTTCAAGGAGCGCGGGACGACGACCTGGAAGGGCCTGAAGGCCGTCACCACCAACTCAGCCGGCGTCGCCACGATGTCCTACCGCTACAGCAAGACCCGCGACTACCGCTTCGTCCTCTACACGACCCCCGTGTCCTGGGACCAGGCCAGCGCAACCACCACTCGCTAGACAGGACGCGTCCGACAGCAGCGACCGGCTCGGGCGCGGCCGGATCGCTCAGCCGCCCGAGCTCTCCCGCACCACGAGCCGGAACGCCGCCTGCTGCTCCCCCACCTCGTACGCCGTACCGGCCGCGGCCGCCTCGAACTGCGCCTGCAGCGAGTCCACCGCCAGCCGCGCGATCGCCGACCGGTCCGGCGAGATCGTCGACAGCGTCGGCGTCGCCGCCCGCCCGTACGGGATGTCGTCGAACCCGACCACCGCGACGTCCTCGGGCACCCGGAACCCCCGCGTCCGCAGCGCCCGGACGACGCCCAGCGCGACCCAGTCGGTCACGCAGAACACCGCGTCCGGCGGATCCTGCGCGTGCTCGGCCAGCAGGGCGGTCATCTGCTGCTCGCCCTCCTCGCCGAGGTTGTTCCGGACCGGCTTGATCAGGCGGTCGTCGATCGGCAGCCCGGCCGCCTTCATCGCCAGCCGGTACCCGACCAGCCGCGGGTGCCGCCGATCCCCCGGGCTCGACCCGATCATCGCGATCCGTCGCCGCCCGAGCTCGGCCAAGTGCGTGACCGCGGCCGCGGCCGCCGCGACGTTGTCGATGGCAACGTGCTGCGCGGCGCCCTGGTAGTTGCGGTCGCCGAGCATCACCAGCGGCGTCCGGTCGGTCCGCTTGCGCAACTCCGCCGACCCGACCGCGGTCGAGCTGAGGATCAGCCCGTCGATGCGCTGCGGGAAGCGGCCGGCCAGTGCGTCGCGTTCGACCGTGAGGTCGCCGCCGGTCTGCTGGATCAGCACCACCCAGTCGCGCTTCGCGGCGGCCTGCAGCACCTGGCCGGCGAGCGCCGCGAAGTACGGCATGTCCAGCTGCGGTACGACGAGCGCGATCAGCCCGGCCCGCCCGAGCGCGAGGTTGCGGGCCGACAGGTTCGGCCGGTAGCCGATCTCGTCGATCGCGGCCTGCACCCGCGCGCGGGTGTCGGCCGACACGTGCTGGAAGTCGTTGATCACGTTGGACACGGTCTTCATCGACACCCCGGCCCGCGCCGCGACGTCGGCCAGCCGTGGTCTGCCCGTCACGCGCCCCACCGTCCATCGATCACGTCGGTCAGGCTACCGGCCGCCACCACCGTCGGTCCTGACGTCGCCGAGCCCCACACCTCACTTCAGCCCGGACGTCGCGACGCCCTCGACGATCCGCCGCTGGAACAGCACGAACGCCACCAGCACCGGCACCATCGTCACCAGGCTCATCGCGAACATCTGCCCCCACTCGGACTGCCCGGACGAGTCCAGGAACGTGCGCAGCGCCAGCGGGACGGTCAGCTTGTCCGGGTCGGAAAGGTAGATCAGCGCGGTGAAGAAGTCGTTGTAGCTCCAGATGAACGAGAAGATCGCCGTCGTCACCAGCGCCGGCCGCAGCAGCGGTAGCACGATCCGCAGATAGATCTGGAACACCCCGCACCCGTCGATTCGCGCCGCCTCGTCCAGCTCCCGCGGCAGCCCGCGGATGAACTGCACCATCAAGAAGATGAAGAACGCCTCGGTGCCGAGGAACTTCGGCACCACCAGCGGCAGGTAGGTGTCGACCCAGTCGAGGTCGCGGAAGATCGAGTACTGCGCGATCAGCGTCACGTGCTGCGGCAGCATGATCGTGCCGAGCATCAGCCCGAACAGCAGCCGCCGCCCGACGAACGACAGCCGGGCGAACGCGTACGCCGCCAGCGAGCAGGACAGCACGTTGCCGACGATCGTCAGCCCGCAGATCAGCAACGAGTTGACCAGGTACAGCGAGAACGGTTTGCCCGTTCCCGACCAGCCGTTGACGTAGTTGTCGAGGCTCGGCGACGTCGGCACGACCGACGACGAGCCGAAGATCTCGGAGTTCGGCTCGAACGAGCTGCTCAGCATCCAGATCAGCGGGTAGAGCATCACCAGCCCGACCAGGATGATCACCGCGTGCGAGACGGTACGGCGGGACAGCAGCCCGGCCGGGCGGTTCGCCGCCGGGGCCCTGCCACGGGTGGAGCTGCTCATCGGGACTCCCGGTCGTCGGCGTAGAAGACCCAGCGCCGGCTCATCGCGAAGTTGGCCGCGGTGAACCCGGCGATGATCAGCAGCAGCACCCACGCCATCGCGGCCGCGTAGCCCATCTCGAAGCTGCCGAACGCCTTCTGGTATAGGTAGAGCGTGTAGAACAAGGTGGAGTCCGACGGACCACCACTGCCGCCGGAGATGATGAACGCCGGGGTGAACGCCTGGAACGCGCCGATGATCTGCAGCACCAGGTTGAAGAACACGATCGGCGACAGCAGCGGCAACGTGATGTGGAAGAACCGCCGCAGCCGCCCCGCACCGTCGACCTCGGCGGCTTCCAGGACGTCGGCCGGGATCTGCCGCAGCCCGGCCAGGAAGATCACCATCGGCGCCCCGAACTGCCAGACCCGCAGCAGCACCAGGGTGAACAGCGACGTGTCCGGCGAGGAGATCCAGCCCGGCCCGTCCAGCCCGACCAGACCGAGCACCTGGTTGACCAGCCCGTCCGCACCGAAGATCTGCCGCCACAGGATCGCGACCGCGACGCTGCCGCCGAGCAGGCTCGGCACGTAGTACACGGCCCGGTAGAACGACACCGCGCGCAGGCCCTGGTTCAGTACGACGGCAACGGCGAGCGCGAACACCAGCTCGAGCGGCACCGACAGCAGCACGTACGTGAAGGTGACCACGAGCGAGTGCTGGAACCGGTCGTCCGAGAACATCCGCTCGTAGTTCGCGAGCCCCTCCCAGACCGGCGGGCTGAGCAGGCTGTAGTCGGTGAACGAGTAGTACAGCGACAGCACCATCGGTACGAGCGTCAGCCCGACCAGACCGACCAGCCACGGAGCCAGGAACGCGTACGCCGGAAGGCTCTCCCGCAGCCGCCCGCGCAGGGTGCCGCTGATCATGCGCCGAGGACCCGCGCCGACTCCGCGGCGAACTTCTCCGCCGCCGCCTTCGGGTCGGTCTTGCCGAACCCGACGTCCTGGTTGAGCCGGTTGAACACGCTGTTCAGCTCGCCGTACCCCTTGGGCCAGGGCTGCGGCGACGGACCGACCTGCTGCTCGATCTTCTCGACGTACGCGATCGCCTGACCGGCCGGGGTCTTCGGCTGGGCGGCCAGCAGGTCACGCGACTTCTTCGACGGCGGTACGCCGAGCGTCAGGCCGATCGCCTTGACTGCGCGGTCGTCGTTGATCAGGAAGTCGATCAGTTGCGCGGCGGCGTCGGGGTTCTTCGTCTCCGCCGACACCGACCAGAAGTCGAGCGCCTTGAGGAACTGGCCGCGCAGCGATCCCGCCGTCCGGCCCGGTACGGCGCCGACCGCGAGCTCGGCGTCCTTGACCAGCGGCTGGTAGAAGGTCAGCTGCTGCACCCAGCCGAACTCGACCGGCGCGGCGCCCTTCGACAGCTGCGACGTCTCGAACGAACCGCCCTCGGCGGACACGTCCGCGGCCGGCGCCGCCTTGGCCTTGCGCAGGGCGTCCCAGTACGCGAACCAGCCCTCGATCACGTCCTGGCCGACCACGAGCTTGCCGTCGGCGAAAAGCTCCGCGCCGTACTCGCGGGACCAGGTCTCGAAGATCTGGATGTTGCCGCCGACATCGGTCGTGCCGTACTTGCCCGGACCGGCGTCGGCCGCGAAGTCCTTGGCGAAGGTCGCGAAGCTGTCCCAGCTCCAGGTCGCCGGCAGCTTGCCGCCGCGGGACTCGACCAGCGCGGGGTTGCGGAACGTCGCGTGCGTGATCGACGACTGCCCGATCCCCATCAGCTTGCCGTCGAGCTTGCCGCTGTCCGCAACGTCCTGATCGAGGGCGTCGAGCCTTATTGGCTTGCCGCTGAGGTCGAGCAGCGCCTTCCGCTGCGCGTACTCGGCGAAGTACGTCATCGACATCCGGAAGACGTCCGGGGCCTTGCGGCCTGCGGTCTGCGTGGCCAGCTTGTCCCAGTAGTCCGCGAACGCCGCGCGCTCGGTGCTGAGCTTCAGCTCGGTGCCGAACTCCTTCAGCGCGGCGTCCATCGCCTTGTGCACCGGGTCGCCGCCGTACCAGGCGACGCGCAGCCCGTCCGACGAGCCTTCGTCGCTGCCGCCGCAGCCGGGAAGAGTCAGTGCCGCCGCGGTCGCGGCGCCGAAGCCGAGAAAGCTCCGGCGAGTCAGTCCTGCCATGGTGCGCCTCCAGGTCAGCGCTCTAAGCCCAGCGCCAGTTGTGCTTGACGGTTTTGGGGGTGTAGGCCCCGGCCGGCAGGTCGTCGGCGACGCGGATCAGCCAGCGCAGCAACGTGGCCTGGAGCGCGTCGTGGACGGCGTGGTGGGCGGGGTCGTCGGCCAGATCGACCAGTTCGGCCGGGTCGGCGCTCAGGTCGTACAGGCGGTGCTGACCGCGGTCGTCCACGATCAGCTTGTGGTTGCCACTGACGACCATTCGTTCGCCACCGCTCTGGGTGACGGAGTTCAGCTCGTCGTAGTTGCGTCCCTGGTAAGGGAAGTGCAGCGGCGGGCGGTCGCTCTCGTCGTACGAGACACCGCCGTACCCGAGCTCGGCGTAGATGCTGCCGAACTCGACGTCGGGTCCGGCCTCACCCGCGAGCAGCGGGGCGAGGCTGCGGCCCTGGACACCGGCCGGGATCTCCGCGCCGACCAGCTCGCAGAGTGTCGGGAACAGGTCGACCATCGAGACCAGCTCGTCGCGCGGGCCGGCCGTGACGCCGGGACCGCTGACCACGAACGGGATCCGCATCAGGAAGTCGGACATCCCGGCGCCCTTGCGCTGCAGGCCGTACTCGCCGACGTAGTCGCCGTGGTCGCTGACGAACACCACGATCGTGTCGTCCAGCCGGTCCCCGAGCTGGTCGAGCAGCCGCGCGATCTGGTCGTCGATCAGGCGCAGCATGCCGAGGTAGTTGGCGCGGTACCGCCGCCAGGCGTCGTCGTACGCCGGTCGCTTGGCCGTCGTCAGCTCGTGCAGCCAGCGGTAGCGCCAGCCGAGTCCGGGGATCGCCTCGGGGCCGGCCAGTCGCTCGGGCACGTCCTCCTCGGCGTACAGGCTGAAGTACGGCTCGGGCACCTGGTACGGATTGTGCGGCTCCGGGAACGAGACCCACAGGAAGAACGGGTCGTCCTCGGTCGTGACTTGCAGCGCCTCGATCGCCCCGTCGACGATCCGGTACGGCAGCTGCGCCTCGACCGGGTACGGCGTGGGCTCGTCGGCAACGCCGTGGTCGAGGTCGTGCAGCCACTGGTCGAACGCGACCTCGGACTCGGTGACCGCCGGACCGCGGTCGTGCATGAACGGCCCGTGGTAGGTGTCGAAGTCCTGCTCGGTCCGGTGCATATGGGGCTTGCCGGCGAAGTGCAGCGAGTACCCGGCTGCTCGCAGTACGTCGAGCAGGTCCTCGGAGTAGTAGGCGTGCTCGGCATTGCTGTTCTGCCGGACGTGGTGCGCGGTCGGGAAGCGGCCGGTGAGCAGGCTCGTCCGGGCCGGAACGCACGCCGGGTAGCTGGTGTAGGCGCGGCCGAATGCGGCTCCCGCGGCCGCGACCTGGTCCAGGCGCGGCATCGTGTCCAGGTCCAGACCGGAGCCGGCGGTCCTGTGCTGATTGGTGAGGTCGGCCCGGTGCTGGTCGGTCATCAGCAGCAGGATGTTCGGGCGGGTGGACATCCTCGACGGTCCCCTCTCGGCGGTGGCTTGCGAGGGACCTTACAGCGCTGTAAATTGTGTGTCCACAGGAAGTTTCCGAACAGACGAATGACCGGCTCCGCGGTTGCTCAGGGCAACTACGAAGCCGGTCTCGTGGTGCGTGCGCGACGGTCGACGCCCGGCCGGCGGCGGGTGCTACTCGATGGTGCCGAGCTCCGCCGCGATCGTCGTGGTGTCGCCGTGGCCGGTGTGCACGACCGTGCCCTCGGGCAGCGTGAGCAGCCGCTCGCGGATCGACTTCAGGATCGTCGGCTTGTCGCTGTACGACCGGCCGGTCGCGCCCGGACCGCCCTGGAACAAGGTGTCACCGGTGAAGACCGCGTCCAGGTCGGCGGCGTACAGGCAGGTCGAGCCGGGGCTGTGGCCCGGTGTGGCCACGGCCTTCAGCGTCGTCCCGGCGACGTCGAAGGTGGTGCCCTCCTTCAGGTCGTGGTCCGGCAGTTCGTCGTACAGGGCGGACCAGAGCATCTGGTCGGCCGAGCTGATCCAGACCGGGCACTTCAGCACCGCCTGGACGCCGCCGACGGCGTTGATGTGGTCGTTGTGCCCGTGCGTCGCGACCAGCCCGACCACCCGCCGGTCCCCCACCGCCTGGACGATCCGCTCGGCGTCGTGCGCCGCGTCGATCACCAGCACCTCGTGGTCGTCACCGACCAGCCAGATGTTGTTGTCGACGTCCCACGTCCCGCCGTCCAGGCTGAACGTCCCGGACGTGACGAGCCGTTCGATCCGGGCGGCCATCAGACGGCGCCTTCTGAAAGCAGCACCACAGACCGCAGTACGTCGCCGTGGTGCATCTTGGCGAACGCCGCCTCGACCTCGTCCAGCGCGATCGTCTCCGACACGAACCGGTCGAGCGGCAGCCGGCCCTGCAGGTGCAGGTCGATCAGCAGCGGGAAGTCGCGGGACGGCAGGCAGTCGCCGTACCAGCTGGACTTGAGCGAACCGCCCCGGCCGAAGAAGTCGAGCAGCGGCATGTCCAGCTGCATGTCCGGCGTCGGTACGCCGACCAGCACGACGGTCCCGGCCAGGTCGCGAGCGTAGAACGCCTGCTTCCAGGTCTCCGGACGGCCGACCGCGTCGATCACGACATCCGCGCCGAAACCGCCGGTCAGCTCCTGGACCGCTTCGACGACACCGTCGTGGTCCAGGCCCTTGGAGTTGATCGTGTGCGTCGCGCCGAGCTCCTGGGCGACGTCGAGCTTGCGCTGGTCGATGTCGAGCGCGATCACCCGGGCCGCGCCCGCGAGCCGGGCGCCGACGACGGCCGCCGTACCGACACCGCCGCAGCCGATCACCGCGACCGTGTCGCCGCGACCGACGTTGCCGGTGTTGACCGCCGCGCCGAGGCCGGCCATCACGCCGCACCCGAGCAGGCCGGCGACCTCGGCCTTCGCCTCCGGGTCGACCTTCGTGCACTGCCCGGCCGCGACCAGGGTCTTCTCCGCGAACGCGCCGATGCCGAGCGCGGGCGACAGCTCGGTGCCGTCGGCCAGCGTCATCTTCTGCTGCGCGTTGTGGGTGTTGAAGCAGTACCACGGGCGGCCGCGCAGACAGGCCCGGCAGCTGCCGCAGACCGCGCGCCAGTTCAGTACGACGAAGTCGCCCGGCGCGACCTCGGTGACACCCTCGCCGACGCTCTCCACGATCCCGGCCGCCTCGTGGCCGAGCAGGAACGGGAACTCGTCGTTGATCCCGCCCTCCCGGTAGTGCAGGTCGGTGTGGCAGACGCCGCAGGCCTGCACCTGCACCACCGCCTCGCCCGGACCGGGATCGGGGATCGTGATCTGCTCGATCGTGACCGGGGCACCTTTGCTCAGGGCTACGACTCCACGCACTGTCTGACTCATGCGCCCGACGCTAACCAATCCGGGCCGCTCCCGTCAGCCCCCGTCCGCGCGTCGGGCCGGGGATTTCGGTACGCCGGGTCGCCGGTCGCTACGCCGGTAGACCGGTCGCCGGGGCCGATAGGCCGAGCGGCGGGCCGCCGTACAGGATCGGGGGACGCCGCAGTGTCCCCCGGTCGAGGGACAGCCGGTACACCGTCCGGTGCTCCCGACTGGTGCTCCCGGCCGCCACAGTTGACTCATGAAAGACACAGACTTGGCAGTGCGGGTCCGCGGACTCGTCAAGCGGTACCCGGACAAGGTCGCCGTCGCGGGCGTCGACCTGGACATCCGGCACGGTGAGGTGTTCGCCCTGCTCGGCCCGAACGGCGCCGGCAAGACGACGACCACGGAGATCCTGGAGGGGTATCGCCGGGCCGACGAGGGCGACGTCAAGGTCCTCGGCACCGATCCGGCGCGCGCCGACCGGCACTGGCGGGCCCGCGTCGGCATCGTCGCGCAGTCGTCCCGCGACGAGGCCGAACTGTCGGTCGCCGAGCTGGTCCAGCACTTCGCCGGCTACTACCCGAACCCGCGCGACCCCGCCGAGGTGATCGCGTCGGTCGGGCTGGAGGAGAAGGCCAAGACCCGGACCCGGAAGCTGTCCGGCGGTCAGCGCCGCCGGCTCGACGTCGCGCTCGGTGTGATCGGCAACCCGGAGCTGCTGTTCCTCGACGAGCCGACCACCGGCTTCGACCCCGAGGCGCGGCGCAAGTTCTGGACCCTGATCGAGAACCTGCGCACCACCGGTACGACGATCCTGCTCACCACCCACTACCTGGACGAGGCCGAGCACCTGGCCGACCGGGTCGGCGTGATCGCGGACGGGCGGATGCTCGAGATCGCGACGCCGGACACGCTCGGCGGCCGGGGCGCCCGGACCGCGCGGGTGTCCTGGCTGGACGCCGACGGCGCGCACGAAGTACGGACCGACGAGCCGACCGCGGAGGTCGCGCGGCTGATGGCCCGGTTCGGCGGTGAGGTGCCGGAGCTGCAGGTGCGCCGGCCGAGCCTCGAAGACATCTACCTGGACCTGATCGGCGCGGTACAGGCCGAGACCCTCGAAGGAGCCGCCCGATGAGCACCACCGCCCCGAGCCGCCCGCTGCCGTCCGTCGTACAGGTCGGGCTGTCCCGGACCGGGCTGGAGGTGAAGCAGTTCTTCCGCGAGAAGGAGCAGCTGATCTTCACCTTCTTCTTCCCGATCATCTTCCTGGCCATCTTCTCGGCCGTGTTCAGCGGCACCGACTTCGCCGACGGCGTCGACGCCGCGACGTACTTCACGCCCGGCATGATCGCCTCGGGCATCTTCCTGACCAGTTTCCAGTCACTGGCGATCACGATCGCGATGGAACGCGACGAGGACCTGCTCAAGCGCCTGCGCGGTACGCCGATGTCGCCGCAGTCGTACTTCATCGGCAAGATCGGGCTGGTCCTGGTCACCTCGATCGCCCAGTTCGGGCTGCTGCTGGCGATCGCCGGGCTGCTGCTCGGCGTGGACATCCCGTCCTCGCCTGACAAGTGGTTGCACTTCCTGTGGATCTTCGTGCTCGGTACGGCGTCCGGCTCGGTGCTGGGGATCGCGTTCAGCGTCGTCCCGAAGTCCGGCAAGGCGGCCTCGGCCGTGGTGACGCCCGTCGTCCTGCTGCTGCAGTTCATCTCCGGCGTCTACTTCGTCTACAGCAGCCTGCCGGCCTGGATGCGGACGGTCTCGGAGATCTTCCCGCTGAAGTGGCTGGCCCAGGGCATGCGGTCGGTGTTCCTGCCGGACGGCTTCGAGGCGTCCGAGCCCGGTGGTTCCTGGCAGCTCGGGACCGGCGCGATCGTGCTCTCGGTCTGGCTCGTGGTCGGACTGGTCGTCGCCCAGCGCGTCTTCCGCTGGACCCGCCGGGACGCCGGCTGACATGCTCCGGCGACGAGCGTCGTGGAGGATGATGGCAGCCATGAAGCTCAACCGCGCCCCGGACTCCGAGGCGATGTGGGCCAGGACGATGCTGGCCTGGCACATCGTCTTCTGGAGCCTGCTGGCGGTCACCACGTTGGTCTCCGTCCTCCCGAACGACCTGACCGGCCGCGAGCACGTCATCCTGCTGGCACTGCTGGCGACCCTCGGTACGGCGTACGCGCTGATCGGCGGTCCGGCGATGCTGTCGCGGCAACGGGTCCCGGCGCACATCTACCGGGTGATCGCGATCGTGTGCGTCGCGGGCGTGGTGGCGATCTTTCCGCAGTCCATCTTCTTGATGTTCATCGCGTCGCCGCAGATCTGGCTGCTCGCGGACCGGATTCGTGAGGGTGCCCTGTTCAGCGTCTTGCTGGTGGTCTGCGTGGGCACCGGCCAGCTGTACGGCGCCGGCGGGACGATGAGCGCCTTCTGGAACATCCTGCCCTGGATGATCATCAGCCTGGTGGTCAGTCTGCTGCTCGGGATCTGGATCGACCGGGTGATCGCGCAGAGCGAGCAGCGGGCGGAGCTGATCGCCGAACTCGAGGCGGCCCGCGACGAGCTGGCCAATGCGCACCACACCGCCGGCGTGATGGCCGAGCGGGAGCGGATGGCACGGGAGATCCACGACACGCTCGCGCAGGGCATGACCAGCATCGTGATGCTCGCGCAGACCGCGGCGGTCGAGCTCTCGCGCGGTGGGGCTGCCGGCGGTGGGGCTGCCGGCGGTGGGGCTGCCGGCGGTGGGGCTTCCGGCGGTGGGGCTTCTGCTGTGGCTAATCGCCTCAGCGCGATCGAGGACACGGCGCGGGAGAATCTGGCGGAGGCGCGGGCGCTGGTGGCCGCGTTCACGCCGGTCGCGTTGTCGGAGGCAACGTTGACCGAGGTACTGCGGCGGCAGGCGGAACGGTTCGCGGCGGAGACGGGCGTCGACGTACAGGTGTCGCTGGACATGCCCGACGAGGAGGTCGCCGCGCTGCCGCAGGGTCAGCAGGTGGTGCTGCTGCGGGCGGCGCAGGAGGCGTTGGCGAACGTCCGGAAGCACGCGGGGGCGACGACGGTGCTGATCACGCTGACGATGGCAGCCGACGGGGTCGGGATCTCGGTCTCGGACGACGGCACCGGCTTCGAGCCGTCCGCGGCCGCCGCGGGCTACGGCCTCGCCGCGATGCGCGGGCGGGTCGAGGAGTCGGGCGGCAGCGTCCAGGTGGAGAGCGCGCCGGGGCGTGGGACGCGCGTGCAAGTCCTCATTCCTTCAACCAATCAGGAGAACTCGTGACCGTGCGCGTACTGGTGGTCGACGACCACCCGATCGTGCGCTCCGGGCTGACCGGCATGCTCGCCGTCACCGACGACATCGAGGTGGTCGGCGAGGCCGGCGACGGCGAGGAAGCGCTCGCGCTCGTCGAGGCGACCCGGCCGGACGTCGTACTGATGGACCTGCGGATGCCGCGCCGCGACGGCGTGTCCGCGACGGGCGCGATCGTGTCGGGTTATCCGGCGACGAAGGTGCTGGTGCTGACGACGTACGACACGGACACGGACATCCTGCACGCCGTCGAGGCCGGGGCCGCGGGGTACCTGCTGAAGGACACCCCTCACGCCGAGCTGCTCGACGGGATCCGGGCGGCATCGCGGGGCGAAACAGTGCTGGCGCCGCCGGTCGCCGCGCGCTTGATGTCGCGACTCCGTACGCCGGCGCCAGCCGCCGCCGTCCAGCCGTCACCGCGCGAGCTGCAGGTCCTGGCCGCGGTGGCCCGGGGGTTGAGCAACGCGGAGATCGGACGGGAACTGTTCATCGGCGAGGCAACGGTGAAGACCCACCTGCAACGCCTGTTCACGAAGCTGGACGTCGACGACCGCACCCACGCGGTCACGGTCGCGATCGAGCGCGGGTTGCTGCCTTCGCCCCGGAACCGGTGAGCGCGAAGTCGGGTGTCCTGCCGGCGCTCATCGCGCCCTTCGCCTCCGCTCCCTCCAAGTCCGCGCCCCCGCCGAGACCAGCGGACCTGGTCACACCGGCTGACTAACTCGACGTCTGCCCACCGACCTCGTTCGGAATCGCCCCGCCGTACCGGCGGTCCCGCTGCGCGTAGAGCTCGATCGCCCGCCACAGATCCCGCCGGTCGAAGTCGGGCCACAGCGTGTCCAGGAACACCATCTCGGCGTACGCCAGCTGCCAGACCAGGAAGTTCGACGTCCGCTGCTCCCCCGACGACCGTACGAACAGGTCGACCTCCGGAACCTCCGGATGGTACAGATGCCGCGCGATCGTCTTCTCCGTGATCCGGTCCGGCCGGAGCTTGCCCGCGGCAACCTCGTGCGCGATCGACTTCATCGCGTCCGCGATCTCCGCCTGCCCGCCGTAGTTCACGCAGAACTGCAGCGTGATCACGTCGTTGTGCCTGGTCCGCTCCTGCGCGTCCTCGAGCTCGTCGATCACGCTCTTCCACAACCGCGGCCGGCGCCCCGACCAGACCACCCGCACCCCCATCGCGTCCAGCTCGTCCCGCCGCCGGTGGATGACGTCCCGGTTGAACCCCATCAGGAACCGGACCTCCTCCGGCGACCGGGCCCAGTTCTCGGTCGAGAACGCGTACGCCGAGATGTACTTCACCCCGATCTCGATCCCGCCCTTGATCACGTCCAGCAGCGAAGCCTCTCCCGCCTTGTGCCCTTCGGTCCGCGGCAACCCCCGCTGCTTGGCCCACCGCCCGTTCCCGTCCATCACGATCGCCACGTGCCGAGGCACCAACTCCCCCGGCACCCCCGGCGGCCGAGCCCCCGAACCATGCGGCTCCGGCGCCACGACCTCCCCCCGGCGCACGCTCTCCACAACCCGACGACGACCCAGTGGCGACATGTCAGCGATTTTCCCTCATCCCCTGCCGGCGCCTCCTACCAACCCACCCCCGTACTTGAACAGGCAACTTCCCGCCACCCCTCACCCCTGCAACAACCTGCAACCTGTGGATAACCCCAGCCGCCACCACGCCCCGTATGAAACCCTTACACCGTCCGCAACCCCCGCGCCCCAGGAGCCGACCCGAATGCCCCGCCGCCACACCCTCGCAGCCGCCACCCTGCTCCTCACCCTGCCCTTGGCGTCCTGCACGAGCTCTTCTCCCGAGGCGGGCCGCCCGGACACGACCCCACCCCTGAGCACACCGATTCCTTCTGCTCCGACCACCTCTCAGTGGACAGAAGAAGAGCAGGCGGCCATCGACGCTGCCAAAGTGCGGTATGCAAGCGCGCGGCGAGCCGTTGACACAACCCTGCACGACCCACGGAAGTCGGACCGTACAGCGCTGACAAGAGCAGGCAACGGTGGCACGTGGCTCATCGATGTACTCGGCGAGATCAAGTTCCAGCGGGAGAACGGCTGGTACCAGACAGGATTCGTCCAAATCGGCTCTGTCTCGGTCGACTCGGTCAAGCTGACGCTGGAGCAGCCGGAGGTTCGGCTGACCGCCTGTATCGACAGCTCGAAGGTGACCACCAATCTTCGGTCCACCGGCAAACCGATTCCCGACTCCGGCAACGACGGCGACCGTCACGTAGCCACCGCGAAGCTGGTCTTTGCGCAAGCACTCGACGAGAAGGCCAAAGCCTGGTTCCTCGTCGAAGAGAAGGGAGGCGGCACATGCTGAAGCGATTGACTCTGGCGGTGCTGGCCGCTTGCTTCTCAACGTGGTTGTTGCCCTGGGCAGCCCTGGCTGATCCACCTCACTACGTCAAGAAGTGCTCGCCCATCACTCGCAAATGCATCACTGTCCTCTCCTCGACGATCCCGGTACCTGGCGGCACTACTGAGGAGACGACGAAGCCGGTCAAGAAGGTGTCTACGAAACCCGTCTGCAACTTCGGAGGTGCTGCACAGGCCTGTACCTCCGAGCTCGGCAACTGGTCCAACACCCATCAGTGCTACCTGCAGCGGATGAGTCCTCCCCCGCCGTACGACAGTCCCATCTGGACAGGGAAGGACCTCACCAAAGGCAGCGTCTGGGCCTGTGTACGAGAGCAGGGCTACGACGAAGGACGCCACCTGGTCACCCGGTTCGTCTGGATCCAAGGTGAGCCCGACATCGAGGTCGTCGACCCGCTGACGCTCGTCTACCGCGCCATCGCCGAAATGAAGCTCGGCAAACCCCAAGTCGGCACCGCCCCCGGCCCCGCGCAGATCGGTCTGGTCAACATGCCCGTCTGGCTCTGGGTCACTAAGTCCGAGAACACCTGGGGCCCGATCACCCGCTCAGCCAACGTCCCCGGCCTCACCGTGAACGTGAAGGCCCAGGTCAAAGCCGTCAACTGGTCCCTAGGCGACGGCAAAACCCTCCGCTGCGAAACCGCCGGCACGCCGTACAACAAGTCCTCCGGCCTCAAAGACTCCCCCGACTGCGGCCACCGCTACGTGAAGACCTCCCACAACCAACCAAACTGCAAGTACAACCTCACAGCAACCACCGAGTGGGACATCACCTGGGAAAGCACCCTCGGCGACAACGGCCAAATCCCCATGACCCAGTCAGCAGGGACCCAACTCCGAATCGGCGAGGCAGTGCCAGTACTGGTCGACCCCGACAGCAACGCCCAGGCTCTCGCCGCCCCCAACACAGCAGACTGCTGAACCTGCCCCTACAAGCACCGACCGCAACAGCAGCCCCGTACTCAGGCGACTAAAACAAGCCCACGGCTGACTAAACTCTGCTCATGCCCGGCCCCACGAACGACGCGCGGATCTACCTGCTGGACGCGGACGAACGACGGACCACAGCCGACGGTCCATACGTCGTCGGCCCCACTGGTGAACGGCAGGACCTTCCTCCCCTGGTGTTCGCGGCAGTCCAGCACGTACTAGAGGCAATGCGCGCAGGCATGGCGGTGAAGGTCTCCCCGCTCCGCCCCGAACTCCCGATCGACGAGGCAGCCGACGCCATCGGCATGGCACGCGACGACCTGCGCGCGTACGTCACCGAAGGCGCAGTACCTTTCCACTCGACAAACTCGGTCGACTGGGTCGACCTCGCCACGATCATTGCCTGGGACAACGACCGCCGGACAGCCCGAGCCCAAGGGGTCCGAGTACTCCTCGACGAGAGTCCATGGAACGGCTCGGACAAGGGCCGCTCGCAGGCACGGCCCTAGACGCAGCCCGCGGCACGAGCCCGCCGAACCAAGGCCAGGCCAGGATGCATTCCCGTAGCCCCGGTGCGGACTCAGCACCTACGGCTCAGGAGCAGGACCGTGCGGGCGAGGTGACCTGCGGATCGCCGGCACCGTCCGGCGCCACGAGGACCGGGCGTAGGTCGACCACCGAGAGGGAGGTCGCGCGGGTGAACTGCAGTGGGATATCGCCCTCGATGCCGCCGCCGGTCCAGTGGACGTTCCAGTACGCCGTGGCAGTGACCGGGAACGTGCCGCCTTTCTCGCAGCGGGAGGTCTTCACGTACTTGTGCCCACAGGTCGGCGACGCGGGCACCTCCTTCAGCGACTTCCCCTGCATGGCCGCCCGGTCGAACGGCGTACCGGCGCCTTTGCAGGTCACCGTCCCGCCGTCACCCATCGACCACTCGATCCGATCCAGCGTCCCGGTGGCCGCGATCGTCACACCGTCGAGGGTGACCCGCGCGGACAACGGCCCGGTCGTGCTCTCCCCGGGATCGGTGACCCACATCCAGACGGGCGAATTCACCACGCCTTCCCGCCGCGCACTCTGCACAAACGGCGACAGTCCCAGCTGCGGTGCCACGAAGTTCATGTCGTCCACAACTTCCCGAGCCACCTCGCGAGGATCCCTGGTCTGAGTCTGGCCCGGATCCCGAATCACCGAGTCGAACCTCTCGATTCCTTCGGGCTTTCCGTTGACGACGTCGTACACGTAGAAGCACCGGTAGAACGTGCTGCCCGGCTTGATCTCGCCCGGTCCGCCGAGAACCTGCGGCTTCGCTTCCTGCTTCAGGTAGCAGGAGGTCGAAGGATCCCAGAAGCCTTCGTTCGTCGTACACGGCAGCGGTTTGCCTTCACGTTGGCATGCCGCACCCTTGACGGTTTTCGTGCTTGGCTTACGTCCGCCGCCACCAGTCGGCTCCTTCGGATCATCCAGCACGGTGATCCGGCAAGTGCCGACCATCAGATCGCCGTCGCAGTCAGGACCTCCAGGTGTCACGACGGGAGGCTCCGTGGGCTGGTTCGCGACGACCGGCGACGTGATCCCGCTGAGCAACGCGGCAGCCACCGCGGCAGCGATCAGCACTTTGCCCCCTGACTGCGCCCGTTCGCCACCTTCCAGCTACCGTCGACGAATTTCACTTCCCGGTTGTCGAGCCAGCGCGTGGGAGTGCCGGGCGGCCGAACATTCTTGCCTGCGGCGTCGACGGCCTGCGTCTTCGAGGTGTCGAGACAAGCCTGCACCGAGACCGTCACCACGACGCCATCCGTCGGCGGGCCGATCTTGCTCGGGCGGGCCCACACCACTTGGGTCGACCCGATGGAGTGGATCTTGCGTCCCTTGTAGGTGTCAGCCTGGTTGTTCGTCGCCACCAACTCGAGTCCGGTCGTCACTGCCGGGACGTCGCGCACATCCGCCCCACCGCTACGGGTCAGCGTGTCGATGACAGCTCGGTATCGCTTGTACGCATCCACGGCCGCGACACCTGCGGACGCTGACGGGTCGGGCGGAGTGCTCACGCTGGTCGGTGCCGCGGAGGGTGTGAACGGTGGCGGGGTCGCGCTCTGGCCGTAGTCGCATGAGGTCAGGGTGACTGCGAGGGCTGCTGCGAGGGTGGTCGCGGTGAGCCGGCCGATCATTGATGCGCCTCCACTGGCCTTTGACTACTGACCGTACAACTCTGCCATACGGGGAGTTCGTGGGGTTGAGGTTGTCCACAGGGCCAGGCGTGGGGTTGCAGGTTGTTGCAAGTTGCTGGGGGTTAGTTGACTGCTTCGGTGCCTGGGAGGGGGGTGGCGGGGGTGACCGAGAGGTCCAGGTGGCGGAGGGAGCGGAGGCGGTCTAGGTGCCAGGCTGCGAAGGCGGCTACGAGGGTGTCGGCTTCTCGGCGGGTTTTGGGGTCGGTGCGTTCGGCGGTGGGCCAGTCGCCGGTGAGGAGGGCGGCCAGGAGGGTGATGGTGGCGGGGGCGGGCATGGCGGAGGCGGGTGGGCGGCAGGCGGAGCAGACCATGCCGCCGGCGGCGGGGTTGAAGGCTCGGTGGGGGCCTGGTTCGCCGCACTTGGCGCAGTCGCCGAAGGAGGGGGCGTAGCCGGAGATGGCCAGGGAGCGGAGGAGGAAGGAGTCGAGGATCAGGCCGGGTTCTCGTTCGCCGGAGGAGAGGACGCGTAGGGCGCCGGCCAGCAGGAGGTGCTGCTGGGTGGCTGGTTCCTTCTCCTCGACGACCAGGCGGTCGACTGTTTCCAGGAGGACGGTGCCGGTGGTGTAGCGGGCGTAGTCGTCGACGATGCCCTGGCCGTACGACGCGATGGAGACGGCCTGCGTGACCACGTCGAGGGTGCGGCCGGTGGCGAGCTGGAGGTCGACGTGGCTGAAGGGTTCCAGGCGGGCGCCCCAGCGGGACGACGTACGGCGTACGCCCTTGGCGACGGCACGGATCTTGCCGTGCTGGCGGGTCAGGAGGGTGGCGATGCGGTCGGCTTCGCCCAGTTTCTGGGTTCGGAGCACGATGGCTTCGTCACGGTAGAGCGGCACGGGGACAGTGTCTCAAACGGGTCCGACAGTCAGCGGGTGGCGACGTACTCGGCCAGGCTGGTGGGCTTGCGGCCGGTGAGCTGTTCGACGGCGGTGGTGACGGTGCCGAGTTCGCCGCTGGCGATGGCGGCGTACGACGTGACCCAGCCGGCGACCTCCCAGGCGGGGGCGCCGAAGCGTTCGCGCGAGCGGTAGGCCTCGTCGAGGGTCTCCGGCTCATAGCGGATCTTGCGGCCGTGGCTCTCGCTGAGCAGGGCGGCGGCCTCGGTCAGGGTGAACGCGGTCGGGCCGGTGAGGTCGTAAGTCGTACCGGTGTGTGCGGCGGGGTCGAGGAGGACCTGCGTGGCCGCCGCGGCGACGTCGTCGCGGAGTACGGCGGCAACGCGGCCGTCGCCGGCCGGTCCGCGGATGGCGTCGTCCTCGCCGACGAAGCCGGGGACGAAGTCGAGGTACAGGTTGTCGCGGAGGAAGGTGAACTCGACGCCGGTCGCGCGGAGGTGCTGCTCGGTGTGCCAGTGGTCGCGCGCGAAGGTGAAGGTCGCGTTCGGGCCGGCGCCGACGAAGGAGGTGTAGACGATGTGGCGGACGCCGGCGGCAACGGCGGCGTCGATCGTTGCCGTGTGCAACGAGACGCGGTCGGCGGACTCGGTGGCGCTGAGCAGGAGGAGGGTGTGGACGCCGTCGAGGGCGTCGATGAGGGCGTCGTGGTCGCCGTACGACGCTTGGGCGATCTCACTACCTGCTAACTCGGGGGCGCGGGCGGGGTCTCGCACCAGCAGTCGCTGGCGGACGCCGGCGTCGGCCAGATGGCGTGCGATCTTGGAGCCCAGTTTGCCGGTGGAGCCGGTGACGGCGATCAGTGGTTGCTCGCCGCTGCGGGCGCCGGGCACGTCGCTGGAGGTGCTCGCCGCGGCGGCGCCAGTTGGAGTTGAAGGGGTGGCGCCCGGAGCCGAAGGGGTGGGGCCGGGGGTGGTGGAGCCGGGCGCGGGGGTGGGGCCAGGCCCGGTGGTGCCGGGGGTGGTGGAGCCGAACGCGGGGGCGGCGCCAGGCCCGGTGGAGCCGGGGGTGGTGGAGCCGAACGCGGGGGCGGCGCCAGGCCCGGTGGAGCCGGGGGTGGTGGTGACGGGAGCGGGGGTGGCGCCAGTCCCGGTGGCGCCGGGGGCGGTGGGACCGGGCGCGGGGGTGGCGCCAGGCCCGGTGGCGGCGGACGCGGAAGCGCTTGTGCCGGTGGCGCCTGGAGCTGTCGGGGTGTCCCCGCCGCGAGCGTCGGGGGTGCCCAGGGTGTTCTCGCCGCGAGCGTCCGGCGCGCCCGGCGTGCCCCCGTCGCGAGCGTCCGGCGTACCCGGGGTGCCCCCGTCGCGAGCGTCCGGCGTACCCGGGGTGTTCTTGCTGCCGTCCGAGTTCACTGGCCGACCATTTTCAGGCCGGCTTCGGTGTAGCGGGTGCCGGCGGCGGAGTCTGGAGGGAAGGCCTCGTTGAGGGTGGTGAGTTCTTCGGGGGTGAGGGTCAGGTCGGCGGCGGCGAGGTTCTCGGTCAGGTACTTGCGGCGCTTGGTGCCGGGGATCGGGGCGACGTCGTTGCCCTGGGCAAGGAGCCAGGCGAGGGCGAGCTGGCCGGCGGTGACGTCGCGGGCCGCGGCGAGGGACTTGACCTGGTCGACCAGGTCGAGGTTCTTCTGGAAGTTGTCGCCGGTGAAGCGGGGCAGCGAGGCGCGCATGTCGTCGGGGCCGAAGTCGGCGGGCGACGTGAGCTGGCCGGTGAGGAAGCCGCGGCCGAGCGGGCTGAACGGGACGAACCCGATGCCGAGCTCGCGCAGGGCCGGCAGGACGACGGTCTCGGGGTCGCGGGTCCACAGGGACCACTCGCTCTGGACGGCGCTGATCGGGTGGACGGCGTGCGCGGCGCGGACGGTGTCGCCGTTGACCTCCGACAGGCCGAGGTACCGGACCTTGCCGGCGGTCACCGCTTCGGCCATCGCGCCGACGGTCTCCTCGATCGGGACGTTGGGGTCGCGGCGGTGCAGGTACCACAGGTCGACGTGGTCGACGCCGAGGCGGCGGAGCGAGGCGTCGATGGCTTCACGGGCGTACGCCGGGGTGCCGTTGACGACGTTCGGGAGCTGGTCGCCGGCGGCGGCGCGGCGGAAGCCGAACTTGGTCGCCAGCACCACCTGGTCGCGGCGCCCGGCCAGCGCACGGCCGACGAGCTCCTCGTTGGCGCCGTCGCCGTACACGTCGGCGGTGTCGAGAAAGGTGCAGCCGGCATCGATCGCCGCGTGCACGGTCGCGATCGACTCGGCGTCGTCGCCGGCACCGTACGACTGCGACATCCCCATGCAGCCGAGGCCGAGGGCGGAAACGGTCAGTTCTCCGAGCTGGGTTTCACGCATGCGTCCGAACCTACCCCGTTCTTCTGCTGGTACGGCGAGGGGCCTGGTGAGACGAGAAACCGGTCTCTCCCCGTGGAGTCTTGTACGACGAGGGCGAGGTTGGTGGGCATGCGGCCGGGTTGGTTGCCTTGGATGAGGTTGTGGCGGCCGAAGAGAGAGGTGTGGAGCAGCCTGCTCGATCTGGTGGTGCACGTCGGTTGCTCGGTGGGTGGTCATGCGGCCGGAGAGGTCGCGTGGGCTGAGGTTGCGACGGCCGGAAGGACAGGTGGGGCGTCGGGCAGCGTCAGCAGGTTGGTGCGCAGTAGCAGGTCGTGCTCGCCGGTGACTGCCCGGCCGAGCAGACGCCGCCGCAGGTGCCCCGCCGTGCGCGAGGGTCGGCCGTCGCGGCCGGGGGAGACGCCGCCGGAGGCACCTCGCCGCGCGCGAGGGTCGGTGGTCCTGCGGCCGGAGAGGTCGCTTGGGCTGAGGTTGCAGCGGCCGGAAGGACAGGAGCTACTGAGGGCCGTACGACGGTGGTGGTGGTAGGGCGCCGGGCAGCGTCAGCAGGATGGCTTGCGCAGCAGCAGGTCGTGGCTGGCTGATCGTCGCAGCCGGGTAGATGCCGCCGGATGTGCCCCGCTGCGTGCGTCCGGGTCAGTCCGCCATCGCTGTGCGGATTTGGATTTCTGAGTGGAGGGTTCGGTGGACCGGGCACTTGCCGGCGATGGCGAGGAGTTTTTCGCGGTGTTCGGGGGTGAGGTCGCCGTCGAGGGTGATGCGGAGGTCGATGCGGTCGAGCATGCCGTTGGTGGTTTCGCAGTTCTCGCAGTCCTTGGCGTGGATGCGGGCGTGGCGGAGTTCGACGGAGACGTCGCGGAGCGGGATCTGCTTGCGTTCGGCGTACATGCGGATCGTCATCGACGTGCAGGAGCCGAGGGACGCGAGCAGCAGGTCGTACGGCGTGGGCCCGGTGTCGCGGCCCAGTGGGACGGGCTCGTCGGCGGTCAGGCGGTGGCGGCCGGCGACGATGGTCTGGGCGTACGGCGTGCCGTTCTCGCGGACGAGGACGTGGTGGCCCGTCGTCAGCCCGGACGCGACCGGCGGCGCGGGGGTGGTCAGGTAGCGGGCGACCCAGGCGCCGATCATCGTCGCGGCGTACACCGCGTCGGTGGCGGCCGACAGCGAGTGGTCGGCGCCGTCCAGCGCGATGAACGACTTCGGGTGCCGGGCCGCGACGAACAGGTGGCCGGCGTTCTGGATGCCGACCTGCTGGTCGTTCGGCGCGTGCATCACCAGCAGCGCGGTGCGCGGCGGCGGGATCTCGCCGGCCGGCGCGTTGATCGTCACGACGGCGCGGATCTCGGGGACCAGGTGCGAGGCCGACAGCACCGCGACCCCGCCGAGCGAGTGGCCGATCAGGATCCCCGGCGGCTCGAAGTTCGCCCGCAGGTGGTACGCCGCCAGGACGACGTCCGCGACCGCCCCAGCGGCACCGATCTCGAAGGCGAGCACGGCGATCCCGGCCCGGGTCAGGACATCGGCGATCACGTCCACGGATCCGGGTGAGCGGTGCGCGAGAACGGCGTACGCGCGGACCTCGCCGGTGGGCAGTGCCATCAGTGCGTCGAGTGATCCACCCTGCGGCCTGTCCAGCTCCAGCGTGACCTTCGGATCCGTCATGGGACAAGCATCCCTGACGCGGCGAATCCACGGTCGCATCGACCCACGGTGACAGACAGGTATCACTGGGTGACAACTGTTGCGCGCAGGCAACAAGGTGCGCAACGAAACCGCATCGGTCGCTGCCGACTTCCTGACGTGACACCGGCCAGTCCGTAGTTTCTCGTCAGGGTTCCACGCACTGCTGGGGGGTACGGAAAAGATGTTTCTGGGCCGGGCGTTGCGGTACCGGTGGTCCCAGGCCGTCGTACTGGCCGGGGTCAGCCTGCTGATCGGCACGTGCGCCACCTTCGCGCCGTGGTTCTCGCGGTCGGTCGAACAGACCGTGACGACCGAGATGCTGACCAACCGCCCGCTGGTCGCGGCCTGGCAGCTGGAGGCGCTTCCGCCGCCCACGAGTCGCATCGTCAGCAAGCCGACCGCGCCGGAGAAGCTGCAGGACCTCGTTCCCGCCGACGTCCGGCCCCTGTTCAGCGCCCCCGTGTACGGCTCGCACGTCGACGTCCAGTGGATCACCGGCCCGAACATCACCGACCCGAAACCGAACGCCCGGATCCTGTGGCGCGACGGGTTCTGCGAACGGGTGACGGTGACCGCCGGCCGCTGTGCGACCGCCCCGAACGAGGTCGTGGCCTCGGTCGCGGACGTCGAGAACCACAAGGTCAGGATCGGTCAGCGCCTGGACATCGTCCCCACCCAGTACGTCGGCAGCGGGAAACTGACCGTCGTCGGTCTGTACCGGGCCGTGGACGCGAAGGACATCTACTGGTTCGGCCGCCCGCCGACCGGACGTTCCTACCCACAGCTCACCGAACGTGACTCCGGTCAGCTGGACTACCTGCTGACGCCTCGGGCCACGTTCGACCAGAACGCGTGGGGACACCGCAACACCCTCGACACCCGGCCACTGCCCGGGCTGACCCGCGTGAACGACCTGGACCGGCTCAGGGCCGCCACCAACGACGCCCAGGCGAAGGCCAGTGACCTCGAGTACAACGCCTCGAACCTCTCCGCTCTGGCCAGTCTGGTCGACTCGATCGATTCCGAGCGCAAGCAGGCGGCGACGATCATCCCGCTGGTGATGGTCCAGGTCGCCCTGTTCGGTGTGGTCGTCCTGGCCCTCGCCCTGGCCGCGGTCGTGGACCAGCGCAGACCTGAGCTCGCAGTCGCCAGGCTGCGGGGCTCCAGCGCTCGCCGGGCCGGACGTGCACTCGCGCTGGAGCTCGGCGTACCAGTCGCGGCCGGGATGCTGCTCGGCCTGGTGTCCGGCTTCGGACTGCTGCTGGCGGTCAGGGCGAGCTGGCTCAACGGAGGATCTCCCCTCGAGTTCCACTGGACAGTCCCGGCCGCGCTGGGCCTGGCGCTGGTGATCGGTCTGGCCGTCGTGGCCTGGACCGTCCGGTCGATCGCCCGTCAGCCGATCTCCACCCTGCTGCGTCGCGTGGTGCCACGCCGCCGGGGCAGGGGTGTGGCGGCCGTGGATATCGCGGTCATCGTCCTCGCGACGGCCGGGCTGGTCGGTGCGCTGACCGGAGGCGGCCGCGGTCCCCTGCCGGTGCTCACCCCGACCCTGCTGGCGCTGGCGGTCGGTCTGACCTTCGCGCACCTGCTGCTCCCGGCTGCAGCCCTGATCAGCCGGCAGGCCCTGCGTGCGGGACGTCTCGGACTCGCGCTGGGCGCCCTGCAGGTGTCACGCCGGCCCGCGGTGACCCGCATCGTGGCAGTCGTCGCCGTCGCGACCGCGCTGGTGTCGTTCGCCGGCCAGGCCGCATCCGTTGCCGCTGGCAACCGGGACACCCGCGCCGGGTACGAGACCGGCGCGGCAGGTGTCCTCGACGTGAGCCCCGGAGACCTCGGCGACTTCACCAAGGTTCTCGACGGCCTCGACCGCGACCGGCAGTGGCTCTCCCCCGTCATCATCGGTACGACGACCGCTCCGGACTCGCTGCGGACCATGATGATCGAGCCGGACAGCTTCCGCCGGATCGCCTTCCGGGGTGGCGAACTGACCGACCCCGACGGCTTCGCCCAGCTTACCGCACCACGGGAGCCGGCTCCGATCGAGCTGCGCGGCGACACCCTGCGGGTCACCGCGAGCACCGGCCCGATGAAGCCGGTCGTCCCGGAGACGGTCAACGGCACGCCGCCGCCGGACCAGGAGCCCGCGAAGTCGGTGATCATCCAGGCCACGATGGTCAGCCTCCGCGACGGCGGCCGGTACGTCGCCAACTTCCCCCCGATGCCGCTGGTGCCGGGGCGTACGACGGACCTGTCCACCGACATCTCCTGCGGCGGCGGCTGCCGGCTGCTGCGGATCGGCATCGCCCGGGGCCTCGACGACCAGTCCGGTATCGAGGGGGACGTGACGATCAGCAAGCTCGGCACTCCCGAGAAGCCGGTCCTGCCACTCGGCAAGGCGTCCGACTGGGAGGAGATCCCGCAGCTCAGCGAGAAGACCGGATCGATCAGCGCGAAGGACGGTCCCGTCGGCGGACTCACCTTGCACGTCACCAGCATCGCGCTGGAGACCCTGCTCCAGCACGGCTCCGTCCCGCCGCTGGTTCCCTCACTGGTGACCCGCGGCTACCCGCGGTCGGACAACCTGACCGTGCCCGGCCTGGACGGGATCGCCTTCCGGATCAGCCCGGTCGAGCGGCTCGCGGCACCGATCAACCGCTACCCGCTCCGGTCCGCGGTGGTCGATCTGGAGACGATGCGCCGGCTGGGCGGTTCCGTCGCCCTGCCCAGCATGTCGTTCGAGGTCTGGCTGAACGACGAGGGCCTGACCAAGGCCGACCAGGCGATCGAGGCGCTGAAGAAGGCCGGCTTCCAGGCGCAGCTGGTCGACCGCAGCGCCGACCGCGAGGCGGCGTACGGGCGGTCGGCCAGCGCGCTCGCGCTGCAGCTGACGCCGGTGATCGGGGTAGCCGGCTGGTCGCTGGCGATCATCGTGCTGCTGCTGATGGTGGTCACCTCGTGGCGGTCGCGGGCGCAGGACTACGCCAGCCTCAAGATCACCGGCGTACTGGCCTCGACGACCGGGCGGGCCGCCCGGTGGGAGCAGACCGGACCGGTCGCGCTGGCTGTGCTGCTCGGCTCGATCTGTGGAGTGGTCGGCGCGAAGGTGGCGCTGCCGCTGATCCCGCTGTTCGCCGAAACCAGTGAACCGTCGCCGATTCCGCTCGACCTCGGCACCAACTGGGCCGTCGCGGGCGTGCTGTGGCTGATCGGAACCGTCGTCCTGACCGTGACCACCGTGCTGCTCGGCTCGGGCGTGAACCGCCGGGCCGGCTACAGCCGGATCAAGGAGGAGCTGTCATGAGCGGGCTCGCGATCAGCACCAGCGGCCTGGTGCACATCTACCGCAGCCAGGGTCACGACGTCGCAGCGCTCTCCGGCATCGGAATCAACGTCCGGCCCGGTGAACTGGTCGGCCTGCTCGGCCCGTCCGGAGCCGGCAAGTCGACGCTGCTGCAGCTGTGCGGCGGGCTGCTCACACCGAGCGCCGGCCGCCTGCACATCGGCGACCACAACATCGCGACGATGACCGAGGCCGAGCTGGACCGGATGCGTGCCGCCGACGTCGGCATCGTGCTGCAGGGCGCCGGGCGCAACCTGATCCCGTACCTGACGCCCATCGACAACATCCAGTACGCGCAGCGCGCCGCGCCACGCAACCGGGACCTGCCGTCGCCGGAAGAGGTGCTGGAGCTGGTCGGCCTGGCCCAGCAGGCGAAAGCGCCGCTCGGCGCCCTCACTCCCGGGCAGATCCAGCTCACCGCGGTCGCGGTCGGGATCGCTACCTTTCCCGGCCTGCTGCTCGCCGACGAGCCGACCAGCCAGCTCGATCACCAGGCCCGCGACGAAGTCCTCGCGGCGATCTCCACCATCAACCGGGCCACCGGCATGACCGTGCTGCTGATCACCCACGACCCCGACGTCGCCGCCGCGCTCCCCCGCACGATCACCATCCGGGACGGCCGGATCGCCTCCGAAGGCCGCTCCGGTGAGGAGTTCGCGGTGGTCGCCTCCGACGGATCCCTGCCGCTGCCGCCCCACGTGGCCGACCTCCTGCCACCCGGGACTCTGCTCCAGGTCACCACCACCGAGGACGGCGAGGTTCGGCTCAGTCCGGTCCAGCAGGAAGGCACCCGATGAGCGAACAAGGCATCACGGCCACCGGCCTCACTGTCGTGTACGGCGAACAGGTGGCCGTCGCGGACGTGTCGTTCCGCGTGCCGCCGGGGTTCGTCCTGGCCGTCAGCGGCCCGTCCGGCGCGGGCAAGAGTTCGTTGCTGTGGGCACTGGCCGGGGCGGTCGCGCCGAAGACGGGCACGGTCGAGCTGGACGGCGTACCGGTAGTGGACCGGCCGGGCGCGTCCAAGCAGGGCGTCGTACTGATCCCGCAGGGCAACGGACTGGCGCGGGTGCTCACCGCCCGGGAGAACCTGGCGCTGCCCCTGATTTCTTCGGCGTTGATTGCTGAGGGCAAGAAAGAGGTCGACCACGTGATCGACGAGGCGCTGACCGCGGTGGGACTGGAGGAGAGCGGCGATCACCTGGTCGAGGAGCTGTCCGGTGGCGAGCAGCAGCGGGTCGCGGTCGCTCGCGGGCTGGCCCAGCAGGGCCGCGTCGTCCTCGCCGACGAGTCGACCAGCGAGCTCGACAGCACCAACCGCGAACGCGTGCTCGACCTGCTCCGGCGCGAGGCCGAGCGTGGCGCCGCGGTCATCATCGCCACGCACGACCCGAGCGTCGCCGCCGGCGCCGACGGCCACGCGACCATGGACGAGGGCCACCTCAGCTGGCAGCGCCGGCTGTAGGGCGTGTCTCCCAATTGTCGCCGTAGCGAGCAGGTGCTCGGTGCGGTAGCTCGGAGTGCTGGAGTGAAGGCCTCGATGTTTTTCCATCGTGGGCTTTGCTCCAGTGCTTCGAGGTGCCGTGCCGAGTGCCGCGCAGTAGGCGAGAATCGGGAGACACGCCCTACTCACAGGCCGATCAGGTGCGGTGACGTGGGCGGGCCGCTCGCGAGCAGGTCGGCCAGGTAGACCGGCAGGGCGCGCGGGGAGAAGACGTCCGGGCCGTCGTACGCCGCGAGCTCCTGCTGGGTCCACCAGCGATGGCCGTGCACGTTCTCGGCCCGGAGCTCGTCCGCCGACATGGTGCCGCCCGGGGTGTGGGTGTCGACCCGGACGAGGAAGTAGTCGTTGATCACGCCGTCGTACCCGGCGGCGTGGCCGTCGGCAACGACCTCCTGGTGCCACAGGTGCGGCGGATCGGCCGGCAGTGTCAGGCCGATCTCCTCGATCAGCTCGCGGGTGAGTGCCTGCAGCAACGATTCTCCCGGCTCGACGCCGCCGCCGGGGGCGGCCCAGACGTCGGGGCGGTCGTCGAAGGTGAACCGGAGCAGGAGGATCCGGTCGTCGCGATCGAGGACCACGGCGCGCGCGGCCGGGCGCAGGTTCGGGGTGTGGCGCTCGAGCTCGTGGAGTTCTTCGGCGAAGGTGAAGCCGAAGCGGGCGTTGACCTTCTGCATCGGGGCGTTGGACTGGGCGGTCCAGGTGTGCAGGAGGGTTTGCGTGGTGCGGTGCTCGGCGAGCTGCGTGAGGTTGGCGAGCTTGAGGTGGGTGCCGAGGTTGTGGCCGCGGTGGTCGCGGAGGACGAGCGTGTCGTCCTGCATGACGTTGTCGGGGTCGCCGGGCATCACGTAGATGAGCGTGTAGCCGGCCGGGAGGCCGTCGTCGGTGTGGGCCATGGTGACGAGGGCGAGGTGGTTCTTCGCCATCCGCTCCTCGTTCTGGCGCAGGCGCTCGACGGTCCATGGCTCCGGGGTGCGGGTCATCTCGCCGGAGGGGACGTCGACGTCCATGGCGGTCCTCAGGTCGGCGTACGCCGGCAGGTGTTCCTCGGGGCAGGGGCCGGCCCAGGAGGTCAGCCGGTAGCCGGTGAGGTCGCCGGCGTCCTTCGTGAGGTGCGCGAGGCGGTCGGCGTCGTACGGGAGGGGTACGACGAAGTGGTCCTCGACGTTGCCGATGCTGAACCCGAGGCCGGCGGCGAACGCGCTGCCCGGCCAGGGGTCGTTCGTTGCGGGGACGCCGAGCTCGGCCTGGAAGATGGTGCGGCCGAGCTCCGCCGCGCGAGCTGTTGCCCAGCGCCACAACTGGGTGCCGGCGCCGCGGCGGCGCTCGGCCGGCGGAACGTCGATCTCGACGTCGACGGTGTCGAGGTCGCCGATCAGCGGGTACTCGAACAGCATGGCGCCGACCAGACGGTCCCCGTCGAAGGCACCGACCGGGATCCGGCGCTTGGCCGGTCCGGGAGTGCGGAGCGAGGAGGACAGTGCGTCCCAGTTGGCGACGAAGGCAGCCGGGCGCTGGTCGACCGCCGCGGCCCGGAAGGCGTCGTACCAGCTCCGGAAGGTCGCATCGTCGGACGGGTCGACCTCGCGCACGGTGATCATCCGCCGAGCCAAGCAGCTCAGCGGATGATCCGCACTCTCTTTTACCGGGTGGCGCGGTTGATGGCGGAGACGACCGCCTTCAAGGAAGCCGTGAGGATGTTGGCGTCGCGGCCGACGCCCCAGAAGACCTCGTCGCCGACCTCGCACTCGACGTACGCGGCGGCCAGGGCGTCGCCGCCGGCCGAGAGGGCGTGCTCGTGGTAGTCCAGCACGCGCACGTCGTACTTCAGCGGCTTGAGCGCGTCGACGAACGCCGAGACCGGGCCGTTGCCCTCGCCGGTCAGCTCGTGCGGTACGCCGTTGGAGTAGACCTGCACGGCGACCGTCTCGTTGCCCTCACCACCGGACGTCGACGTGACGGTCAGCAGCGACAGCTTGCCCGGCACCAGGTACTCGGTGGAGAAGATGTCCCACATCACCTGCGGGCCGACCTCGCCGCCCTCGGCGTCGGTGTGCTGCTGGATCACCCGGCTGAACTCGATCTGCAGCCGGCGCGGCAGGTCGAGACGGTGCTCGGACTTCATGATGTACGCGACGCCGCCCTTGCCGGACTGCGAGTTGACCCGGATCACGGCCTCGTACGACCGGCCGACGTCCTTCGGGTCGATCGGCAGGTACGGCGCTTCCCAGGTGATCTCGCCGACCGGCCGGCCCTCGGCCGCGGCCTGCTTGTCCAGCGCCTCCAGGCCCTTCTTGATCGCGTCCTGGTGCGAGCCGGAGAAGGCGGTGTAGACCAGGTCACCGGCGTACGGCTGCCGCTCGGGCACCCGCATCTGGGTGCAGTACTCGACCGTACGGCGGATCTCGTCGATGTCGGAGAAGTCGATCTGCGGGTCGATGCCCTGGCTGAACAGGTTCATCCCCAGCGTGACCAGGTCGACGTTGCCGGTCCGCTCGCCGTGGCCGAACAGGCAGCCCTCGACGCGGTCCGCGCCGGCCATCAGCGCCAGCTCGGTGGCGGCGACCGCCGTCCCCCGGTCGTTGTGCGGGTGCAGGCTGATCGTGCTGTGCTCACGCCGGGTGAGGTTCCGGCCGAACCACTCGATCTGGTCGGCGTACACGTTCGGCGTGGACATCTCGACGGTGGCCGGCAGGTTCAGGATGATCTCGCGACCCGCGGCCGGCTGCCAGACGTCACTGACCGCCTCGCACACCTCCAGCGCGAACTCCAGCTCGGTGCCGGTGAAGATCTCCGGGCTGTACTGGTAGCCGAACTCGCAGTCGCCCAGCAGCTCGTCGGCGTACTTCATCACCGTCTCGGTACCGCGGACCGCGATGTTCAGGCACTCGGCCTTCTCGACGTTGAACACGACCCGGCGAAACAGCGGCGCGGTCGCGTTGTACAGGTGGATGGTCGCCTTCGGCGAGCCTTGCAGCGACTGCACGGTCCGCTCGATCAGCTCCTCGCGGGCCTGGGTCAGCACCGAGATCGTCACGTCGTCCGGGATCGCGTCGCCCTCGATCAGCGACCGGACGAAGTCGAAGTCGTACTGGCTGGCGCTGGGGAAACCGACCTCGATCTCCTTGTAGCCCATCCGGACCAGCAGGTCGAACATCCGGCGCTTGCGGGCCGGAGACATCGGCTCGACCAGCGCCTGGTTGCCGTCGCGCAAGTCGGTGGACAGCCAGCGCGGCGTCCGCTCGACGGACTTCGCCGGCCAGGTGCGGTCCGGCAGGTCGATCGGGGGGAACGCGCGGTAGCGCGCTACCGGCATCCCGGACGGCTGCTGGACGGGCTGAGGCTGGTTCTTCGGTGCCACGGGATTCTCCTCGGGAAGGCTGTACTACGGGTCGCAGACGACCGGCGCACGACAGAACTCCGCGGCGAGGGAACCGGCCTGGTCAGGCCTCGCCGCGGCAGCGAAGGAGGAGAAGCTGGTGCCGCATGATGCCTGCGAGTTTATGCACAGCCGTGCCCGGCCGTCGAACCGGGGGTCTCGATCGGCGAGACACACAGCGTGATCGGCAGGTGAGTAGACAGCGTCTACTGCGGTCGTGTAGACACTGTCTACGTGATCGCTCTTGCCTTGCTCACCGTTGCCGCCGGCTGCCACGCGACCTGGAACCTGCTGGTCAAACGATCGCCCCTGCAGGGGCCGGGATTCGTCTGGTTGTGCGCGGTCCTGACAGCTCCGGTGTCCGTCGGGCTGATCGTCTGGCGCGGACTCGGGCCGGCCTGGTGGGCGGCGCTGGTCAGCATGGCACTGCACACGGCGTACGCGGTGACGCTGCAGAAGGCGTACGGCGCGGGCGGGTTCTCGATCGTCTACCCGGTCAGCCGCGGTACGACGCCGGTGCTGGTGACGCTCGCGACGATCCCGTGGACGGGACTGCCGCCGATGGTGACGTGGATCGGCGCGGCTCTCGTCGCCTGCGGAATCCTCATGATGGACCGCACTCCAGGACGCCGCGGGCTGGGCCGCGGCGTCACCCTCGGCCTCACTGTCGCCGCCTGCAGCTGCGCCTACACGCTGTGGGACGGCCTCGCGATCACCACGCTCGATGTCGATCTCCTGTCCTACCTCGCGATCAGCAACCTGGCCCAGGTCATCCTGCTCACCGCAGCCGTCCGCCCGCGCGCGGTCCTGCAGCACTGGCGCTCCGCCGCACCGATCGCCGTCCTCACCCCGGCCAGCTACGGGCTCGTCCTCGTGGCCATGACCCTGACCTCGATCGAGAGCGTAGCCATCGGACGCACCCTCAACGTGGTCGTCGGCACCCTGCTCGGACTGCTGGTCCTGCGCGAACGCCTCACTCCCCTGACCACCGCCGGCCTGGCCGTCGTCGTCACCGGCGTACTGCTGGGAGCCTCGCTGTGAAGGCTCGCGGCTTGCCTTCAAGTTTGGTTGAGCTCCTAGGCTGGCCGCATGACTGAATCCCTCGCCGCGCGGCTCGGAACCCATGGGCTCGGTGCGCTGGTCACCCTCAAGCGGGACGGCCGGCCGCAGCTGTCGAACGTCACCTACGTGTACGACGCGGAGCGCGGCCGGATCAGCGTCTCGCTGACCGACGACCGCGCGAAGACGAAGAACCTGCGCCGCGATCCCCGGGCCAGCCTGTACGTCGACGGGCCGGGCGGCCGGTCGTACGTCGTACTGGAAGGCAAGGCCGAGCTGTCCGCGGTCGCGCAGCAGCCGGACGACGCGACTGTCGAGGCGCTGGTCGACTACTACCGGACGGCCTCCGGCGAGCACCCGGACTGGGACGACTACCGGCGCACGATGGTCGCCGACGGGCGGCTGCTGTTCACGATGACGGTCGACCACGCGTACGGAATGCCGAAACCGTGAACGACGCCGGGCCGGCCCACCATCGTGGACCGGCCCGGCACCCGTACTAGCTCACTTCAGGTCGAAGCGGTCGAGCTCCATCACCTTGACCCACGCGGCGACGAAGTCCTTGACGAACTTGGCCTGCGCGTCCCCGGCGGCGTACACCTCGGCGAGCGCCCGCAGCTGCGAGTTCGCGCCGAAGACCAGGTCGACCGGGGTCGCGGTCCACTTGACGTCCTCGGCACCGAGGTCGCGGATCTCGAAGACGTTCTCCTCCGCGGCCGAGGCCTTCCACTCCGTGCCCGCGGCGAGCAGGTTGACGAAGAAGTCGGTGCTCAGCGTGTCGGCCTTGTCGGTCAGTACGCCGTGCGCCGTGCCGCCGACATTGTTGCCCAGGGCCCGCAAGCCGCCGACCAGGACGGTCAGCTCCGGCGCGGTCAGGGTCAGCATGTACGCCCGGTCGAGCAGCAGCAGCTCCGGCGTCAGCTTCTCGCCGGCCTGCAGGTAGTTGCGGAAACCGTCGGCACGCGGCTCGAGCACCGCGAACGAGTGGACGTCGGTGTCGTCCTGCGAGGCGTCGGTCCGGCCCGCGTGGAACGGAACGGTGACGTCCTGCCCGGCGTTCCGGGCCGCCTTCTCGACGGCCGCCGAGCCACCCAGCACGATCAGGTCGGCCAGCGAGATCTGCTTGCCGCCGGCGCCGTTGAACTCCTGCTGGATGCCCTCGAGCGTCTCCAGCACCTTGGCCAGCTCGGCCGGCTCGTTGATCTCCCAGTTGCGCTGCGGCTCGAGCCGGATGCGGGCGCCGTTCGCGCCACCGCGCCGGTCGGTGCCGCGGAACGAGGCCGCCGAGGCCCACGCCGTACGGACCAGCTGGCCGACGGACAAGCCCGAGTTGAGCAGCTTCTCCTTCAGCGCCGCGACGTCCGCGTCGTCGACCAGCTCGTGGTCGACGGCCGGGACCGGGTCCTGCCACAGCTGCGGCTCCGCGACCCACGGGCCGAGGTAGCGCGGCAGCGGGCCCATGTCACGGTGCAGCAGCTTGTACCAGGCCTTGGCGAAGGCGAGCTGGAACTCCTCCGGGTGCTCGAGGAACCGGCGCGAGATCTTGTCGTACTCCGGGTCGAAGCGCAGCGCGAGGTCGGTGGTGAGCATCGTCGGCCGGTGCTTCTTGGCCGCGTCGTACGCGTCCGGCACGTTCTCCTCGGCGTCCTTCGCGACCCACTGGTGCGCACCGGCCGGGCTCTTGGTGAGCTCCCACTCGAACGCGTACAGGTTCTTGAAGAAGTCGTGGCCCCAGCGCGTCGGCGTGCTGGTCCAGGTCACCTCGAGACCGCTGGTGATCGTGTCGGCGCCCTTACCGGAGCCGTATCCGTTCTTCCAGCCCAGACCCTGCTGCTCCAGCGGGGCGCCCTCGGGCTCCGGGCCGACCTGGTCGGCCGGGCCGGCACCGTGCGTCTTGCCGAACGAGTGACCGCCGGCGATCAGCGCGATCGTCTCCTCGTCGTTCATCGCCATCCGGGCGAAGGTGTCGCGGATGTCCCGCGCCGCGGCGACCGGGTCCGGTACGCCGTTCGGGCCTTCGGGGTTGACGTAGATCAGGCCCATCTGGACCGCGCCGAGCTTGCTGTGCAGCTCACGCTCACCGCTGTAGCGCTCGTCGCCCAGCCAGGTGTCCTCCGGTCCCCAGAAGATCTCCTCGGGCTCCCACAGGTCCTCGCGGCCGAAGCCGAACCCGAAGGTCTCGAAGCCCATGTCCTCGAGCGCGACGTTGCCGGCCAGCACCAGCAGGTCGGCCCAGGAGATCTTGCGGCCGTACTTCTGCTTGACCGGCCAGAGCAGCCGGCGGGCCTTGTCCAGGTTGGCGTTGTCGGGCCAGCTGTTCAGCGGGGCGAACCGCTGCGAGCCGTCGCCGGCGCCACCACGGCCGTCCTCGATCCGGTAGGTGCCGGCGCTGTGCCAGCTCATCCGGATGAACAGCGGGCCGTAGTGGCCGAAGTCCGACGGCCACCAGTCCTGCGACGTCCGCATCACCTCGACGATGTCGCGCTTCAGCGCGTCCACGTCGAGGGTCTTGAACTCCTCGGCGTAGTCGAAGTCGCCGTCCAGCGGGCTGGCCTGCGGCGCGTGCCGGCGCAGGACCGAGAGGTCCAGCTGGTTCGGCCACCAGTCCCGGTTCGTCCGCGGGGAGGGCACCGCGGGCGTCGGGGCGTCGATGGCGGGGTTCTCGCTCTCACTGCCGTGATGGGGCAGGTCAGGCGTCTCGGTCATGCTCAACCTCTCGATGTGGTGGCTGGTTCAGAACTGGCCGCGGAGCAGTCCGGGCACAGTCCCCAGTACACGACCTCGGCCTCGTCGACAGCGAAGCCGTGATGGTCGGACGGGTGCAGGCACGGAGCCGCGCCGGTGGCGCAGTCCACGTCTTCGATGGCGCCGCAGGACCGGCACACCACGTGGTGGTGGTTGTCGCCGACCCGCGCCTCGTAGCGAGCGACCGATCCGGCCGGCTGGATCCGCCGGAGCAGACCCGCGTCGGTCAGCGCCCGCAGTACGTCGTACACGGCCTGGTGCGAAACGTCCGGGAGCTCTTCTCGGGTCGCCCGGATGATCGCGTCGGTGTCGGCGTGCGGATGCCGGTGCACGGCGGTCAGGACGGCAAGCCTCGGACGGGTGACCCGCAGGTCGACCGAACGGAGGAGGTCTCGAGGACTTGCCACGCGGGAAGTCTTGTACAGAAACTGGAATCAGTCAAGAACAGCGGAAAATCCACTCGCGTCCGCCGGTGCGGTCGCTCATCCTGACCTGGTGGACATCACGAGGCTCTCCCCCGACGACGAGGTCGGGTGCGCGGACGCCGTGGCGCTGTTCCAGGCCACGCACAAGCTCGACTGCCCCGCGGCGCTGCTGCCGACCCCGCGCGGGTTCGCGGCGCATCTGAGGTACGGCTGGGACGGCGATCCCGGCCAGGCGTACCTGGCGCGCGACGAGGACGGCCGGCTGGCCGGCGTGCTCAGCGTCGAGCTGCCGACGTACGACAACACGAACCTGGCCTGGTTCGAGGTCGAGGTGCACCCCGACCGGCGCGGCCGCGGGCTCGGCGGCGAACTGATCGCGTACGGCGAGGGCCTGGCCGAGGAGCTCGGCCGCACGTCGGCCGGGCTGAGCGCGTGGGACCTGCCGAAGGCGGACGTGTTCGCGCGCCACCAGGGCTTTGAGCAGAAGGCCATCGAGGTGAACCGGCGCCAGGACCTGACCGCCCTGGACTGGGACCTCGTCCAGCGCCTGTACGACGACGCGGTGCGCGCCGCTTCGGCGTACGAGCTGGTGCGGGTGACCGGCAAGCTGCCCGAGGACATGCTCGACGGGATGGTCGCAGTCACCGCGTCGATCAACGACGCACCGAAGGACGACCTGGACATCGAGGACGACGAGTACAGCCCCGAGCGGCTGCGCGCCTACGAGGACGCGCAACTGGCGCACGACCGCACGCTGTACCGGGTGATCGCCCGCGAGCGCGCGACCGGCGCACTGGCCGGCCACTCGACCATCACGGTCGAGCGCGAACGACCGCACATCGCCGAGCAGGCCGACACCGCGGTCTCCCGCGACCACCGCGGACACCGCCTCGGCGCACTGGTGAAAACCGGCATGCTGCTCTGGATGCGCGACGTCGAACCCGCCCTCACCCAGCTCGACACCTGGAACGCGGAGTCCAACGCCCACATGATCGGCATCAACGAAAAACTCGGCTACCACGTCGTCGCCCGCTCGATCGCCTACCAGAAGTCGCTCTAGACGACCTGAGCGGGCGGTGGCACGGAGCACGACGGCAGCCGGCCGGACGAGCGACTTCGGCCGGCTGTGGTTCGGTGAGTCGGTCAGCCTGCTCGGCGACCAGGTCGCGTCCCTGGCTCTGCCGACCGCGGCCGTACTCCTGCTCGGCGCGAGCGCGACCGAGGTCGGCGCGCTCACCGCGGTCGGCACGCTCGCGTACCCGCTGCTCGGCCTGTTCGCGGGCGCGCTGATGGACCGGGTCCGGCGCCGCCCGGTGATGATCCTCGCGAACGTCGTCCGGATGGGCTGCTTCGCCGTCCTGGCTGTCTGCGCGGCGACCGGCAGCGTCACGATGCCGCTGCTGTACGCCGTGGCCGCGGCGGTCGGCGTCGCCACGATCTTCTTCGACATCGCCTACCAGACCTACCTGCCGTCGCTGCTCGCCGGCGAAAAACTTGCCCAGGGCAACGTACGGCTGGAGTTGTCCAGCTCGCTGTCCCGGCTGGCCGGGCCCTCCCTGGGTGGCCTGCTGCTGCAGTACGGCGGCCTCGCGATCGGCTTCGGCGTCAACGCGGCGTCGTTCGCCGCGTCCATGCTCGGCGTCACCGCGATCCGTACGCCGGAGCCGGCGCCGAACCGCGGCGACCACCGAACCAGCCTGCTCGCCGACATCCTGGACGGCGTCCGGCTGATGTGGCGGCACCCGGTCCTCCGCCCGCTGACCGTCTCGGCCGCGCTCCGCAACCTCGGCATCAACGCCCATCGCACGGTCCTGATCGTCTTCCTCTACCGATCCCTCGACCTGTCGGCGGGCGCGGTCGGTCTGGTCTTCACCGTCGGCGCGGCCGGAGCACTCACCGGCGCCGCGTTCACCTCCTGGCTGCGTACCCGCCTCGGCGTCGGCCGCACCCTCCTGCTCACCGGCCTCGAAGGACTGGTCTGGCTCCTCACGCCCCTCAGCCTCATCGGTGGCGCGCCGGCGTGGGTGCTGGGTCTGATGTTCGTCTCGTCGCTGTGGCTGCCGGTCTGGAACGCCACCGTCACCACTCTTCGCCAGCAGATCACGCCAGCGGCCTACCTCGGCCGCGTTCAGGCAACCGCCCGCACGATCAACCTGAGCACCATCCCGATCGGCGCCGTCCTCGGCGGGGTGGTGGCGGACTCGCTGTCCGGACTGGGCGACCGCACCGGGCCCGTGCTCGCGCTGACCCTTTGCGGAGGCGTCGCCGCGTTGTCGCTGGTCCAGCTCGGCAGCCGTCGCATCCGGTCCATCACCACGCTCCCGGACCGTCCTGATCCAGCGGGCACGGAGGAGTCATGAGAGCAGCCGCCCTCGCCGTACCGAGTTGGCAACGCTGGAGGCGAACCGGGAGGAACGCCGCAGAGTAGGCGGGGAGCCGAGCGACCCCTCAGACAACCTGGAGGATGGTGACCTTCGTGTGGTTGGTGAGGGTGAAGCCGAGGGTTTCGTAGAGGCGGATGGCCGGTGTGTTGGAGGCGCCGGTGTGGAGGAAGGGCTGGTTGCCGCGGTGTTCGATGCCGGCCGCGACGGCGCGGATCAGGCGGGTGGCCAGGCCGCGGCCGCGGTGGTCGGGGTGGGTGCAGACGGCGCTGATCTCGGTGTAGCCGGGGAGGCGGTAGCGCTCGCCGGCCATCGCGATCAGTACGCCGTCCTGCCGCAGGCCGAGGTAGGTGCCGAGCTCGATCGTGCGGGCCCGGAACGGGCCGGGGTCGGTCAGGGCGACCAGGCTCAGCATCTCCGGTACGTCGTCCGGGCCGAGCACGACCAGCTCGGGGTCCTCGACGCCCAGACCGGCCGGGGCGAGGAACTGCACGAGGTCGATCGCCAGATCGACCTTGAACGTGTCAGGCACCACGAGGTCCGGGTGCTTGATCGCGACCACCCGACCGCGCCCGATCAGCGCGGCGGCATCGGCCCAGTCCTGCTCGGTCGGGTCGTCCGGCAGCCCGAGGAAAGGGGCTACGTCGGACGGGTAGACCCGGGCGTTCCCCCGGACCTCCGCGAAAGAAGAGTGTGGGCCGTTGAGCGCCGCGAAGGCCGGGTTGAGGAGCGCGGCGGCATGCCGTGGCGCTCCGGCGCCGGCGTCCGGGGCGATGTTTCCCTCCGCCATCAGAACCCGAGTTTTTTCAGGTGCTTCGCGTCGGTCTGCCAGTTCTTGGCGATCTTCACGTGCAGGTCCAGGTAGACCGGCGTGCCGAGCAGGGCCTCGATCTGGCGGCGGGCGTTGGCCCCGACCTCGCGCAGACGGGCGCCCTTGTGGCCGATCACGATGCCCTTCTGGCTGTCACGCTCGAGGTAGAGGTTGGCGTAGATGTCCAGCAGCGGCTTGTCCTCGGGACGGCCCTCGCGCAGCATCATCTCGTCGATGGTGACGGCGATCGAGTGCGGCAGCTCGTCCCGGACGCCTTCCAGCGCGGCCTCCCGGATCAGCTCGCCGACCAGGATCTCCTCGGGCTCGTCGGTCACGTCACCGTCGGGGTACAGCGGCATGCCCTGCGGCAGCAGCTTCACCAGCTCGTCGGCGACGGTCTCCACCTGGAACCCGTCGACCGCCGAGACCGGCACGATCGCGGCCCACTCGATGCCGTGCGTCTCGCCCAGCTTGGCGATCTCGTTCAGGTGCTCGGCCATCCGGTCCGGCCCGACCAGGTCGGACTTGGTGGCCAGCGCGACCTTCGGCGTCCTGGCGACCTTGGCCGCCTCCGCGACCAGGAACCGGTCGCCCGGCCCGATCCGGTCGCTGGCCGGCAGGCAGACCGCGATCACGTCGACCTCGGCCCAGGTCGTCTTCACCACGTCGTTCAGCCGCTCGCCGAGCAGCGTGCGGGGCTTGTGCAGACCGGGGGTGTCGACCAGGATCAGCTGCGCGTCGTCGCGGTGCACGATGCCCCGGACGGCGTGCCGGGTGGTCTGCGGCTTGGACGACGTGATCACGATCTTCTGGCCGACCAGCGCGTTGGTCAGCGTCGACTTGCCCGCGTTCGGCCGCCCGACGAAACAGGCGAAACCGGAGCGGAACTCCTCAGGTGTGGACGACATGCCGAACCTCTCCGTTGCCATCAGCAACGACTACCGGCAGCGCGGCGCCACCGAAGTACCGAACGACCTCGACGTCGGCCGTGTCGGCGTCGGTCACCACCGCGGCCGCTTCGAGCCCTTTGACCCCGGACGACACCGCCATCGCGGTCGCCAGCTGCAGCGCGGACAGCAGCACCGTGTCGAGCTGGACCGTACAGGCAGCGTACGTCCGGCCGTCGGAGTCACGCACGGCGGCACCCTCGGCCGCGCGGGTCCGGGCCCGGGCCGCCCGGGCCAACGTGACCAGTTTGGCGTCCTCGTCGGAAAGGTCAGCGGGCAACGAAAACTCCAAGGTCTCAGGCCGTTTGATGGCTGTTGTCCTGCGGCTGCTCGGCAACGTCCTCGGTCCGCCGGACCAGCACCGTACCGATCTGGTTGCGGCGGCCCGACGGCCGTTCCGCGGTGAGGGACAGGCCCTCGATCTCGACCTGGGCGCCCGGGATCGGCACCTTGCCGAGCAGCTTGGCCATCAGCCCGCCGACGGTGTCGACGTCGTCGTCGTCCAGCGGTACGCCGAACAGCTCGCCGAGCTCGTCGATCGGGTATCGGCTGGACAGCCGGTAGGCGCCGTCGGACAGCGCCTGCACCGCCTCCGGCGCCTCGTCGTACTCGTCGGTGATCTCGCCGACGATCTCCTCCAGGATGTCCTCGATGGTGACCAGGCCGGCGGTGCCGCCGTACTCGTCGACGACCATCGCGACGTGCATCCGGGCCGCCTGCATCTCGCGCAGCAGCTGGTCGACCGGCTTGCTGTCCGGCACGTACATGCAGGGCCGCATCACCGACTCGACCCGCTCGGTCGACTCCGACTGCGCGTTGTCGTAGACGCGGCGCATCACGTCCTTGAGGTAGACCACGCCGAGGATGTCGTCGAGGGAGTCACCGACCACCGGGATCCGCGAGTAGCCCGAGCGCAGCGCCAGCGAGGTGAGCTGGCGCAGCTTCTTGTGCCGCTCGATGTAGACCATGTCGGTGCGCGGCACCATCACCTCGCGCACGATCGTGTCGCCGAGCTCGAAGACCGAGTGGATCATCTGCCGCTCGTTGGACTCGATCACGGCGGACTTCTCGGCCAGGTCGACCAGGGCCCGCAGCTCGGACTCGGTCGCGAACGGGCCGGCCGCGAACCCCTTGCCGGGGGTGAGCGCGTTGCCGATCAGGATCAGCAGCTTCGGGATCGGTCCGAGCACCGTGGTCAGCGCCATGATCGGGCCGGCCGAGAGCATCGCGAACCGGTCCGAGTGCTGCCGGCCGAGCGTACGCGGGGCGACGCCGATGATCACGTACGAGACCACCACCATCACCACCGCGGTGATCAGGATGTGCTCCCAGGTCACGGTGAAGATGTTCGACAGGGCCTGGGTGACCAGCACGATCGCGGTGATCTCGCAGGTCAGCCGGACCAGGAGCAGGGTGTTCAGGTAGCGCGGGGCGTCGGTCAGCAGGTCGCTCAGCCGCACCGCACGGGTGTTGCCCAGCTCGACCTGCTCGTTGGCCCGCACCTTCGAGTACGCCGAGATGGCCGCCTCCGCGCCAGCGAACACGCCGGCGAGCAGGACGAGCACCGCGGCCACCACCAGCAGGGCGCCGTCGTGGGAGCTCACCGCCGCGTCACTCCTCGCCGAGCCGGTTGCCAGGGGCGCGCCACGCTTCGAGCAGCCGGCCCTGGACTTCCCACATCTCCGCCTTCTCGGCCGGTTCGGCGTGGTCGTACCCGAGCAGGTGCAGGATGCCGTGCACCGTCAGCAGCTCGAGCTCGGCCCACGTCCCGTGGCCGGCCTTGGCGCCCTGCGCCGCGGCCACCGTCGGGCACAGGGCGATGTCACCCAGGTGTCCGAGCGGCGGCTCGGTGTCGTCGGAGTCGCTGCCCGGACGCAGCTCGTCCATCGGCCACGACATCACGTCGGTCGGCCCGGGCAGGTCCAGGAACTCGACGTGGTACCGCGCCATCGTGTCCTCGTCGACCAGCTTGATCGACAGCTCGCACTCGGGGTGCAGGCGCAGGCTCGACATCACGAAGCGGCTCAGCCGCATCAGTCCGTGGGCGTCGATCTCCACGCCGGACTCGTTGTTGACCTCGACGTTCATCGGTTCGGTTCAGCGCTGCCTTCGTAGTTTTCGTAGGCCGACACGATCCGGCCGACCAGCTTGTGCCGGACCACGTCGTGCGACGTGAGCCGGCAGAACGTCAGGTCCCGCACGCCTTCCAGGATGTCCTGCACGACCCGCAGGCCGGAGTTCGTCCCGGACGGCAGGTCGACCTGGGTGACGTCACCGGTGACCACCATCTTGGAGCCGAAGCCGAGCCGGGTGAGGAACATCTTCATCTGCTCGGGCGAGGTGTTCTGCGCCTCGTCCAGGATGATGTAGGCGTCGTTCAGGGTCCGGCCGCGCATGTAGGCCAGCGGCGCGATCTCGATCGTGCCGGCCGTCATCAGCCGCGGGATCGACTCCGGGTCGAGCATGTCGTGCAGGGCGTCGTACAGCGGGCGCAGGTACGGGTCGATCTTCTCCGACAGCGTGCCGGGCAGGAAGCCGAGCCGCTCGCCGGCCTCGACGGCCGGCCGGGTCAGGATGATCCGGTTGACCTCCTTGGCCTGCAGCGCCTGGACCGCCTTGGCGACCGCCAGGTAGGTCTTGCCGGTACCGGCCGGGCCGATGCCGAACACGATCGTGTTCTTGTCGATCGCGTCGACGTAGCGCTTCTGGTTCAGCGTCTTGGGCCGGATGGTGCGGCCGCGGCTGGACAGGATGTTCTGGGTCAGGACGTCGGCCGGGCTCTCGGCCGTCTCGGCCTTGATCATCGCGATGCTGCGCTCGACGGAGTCGGCGGTCAGCCCGTGACCGGTCCGCACCACCGCGATCAGCTCGTCGATCAGCCGCTCGGACAGGGCCAGCTCGGCCGGATCGCCGTTCATCGTGATCTCGTTGCCGCGGACCATGATGTCGGCCGCGAACTCCTTCTCGATGATCCGGAGGAACTCGTCCCGGGCTCCGAGCAGCGCCACCATGTCGATGCTGTTCGGCACCACGATCTTGTGGGACGCCTTGGGCGGCTCGTTGCCGCCGGCGCGCGTCGCATCCGGGTGCGACGGCTCGATACTGCGTGGCCTGGACAGGCTCTTCTCCTCCTGAGGACGGTGACGCTGACTGCGTCCATGCTAGCCGTCCGCACCGACAGCCTCACCGGTAATATGCTCCAACACGCTCGGTGAGCGAACGGAGCCGTCCAGTGACAGGAATCCAGATGCCGCAAGCCCGACCGGAATTGCTGTCAACCTGGGACACGTCCTCCGCGTCTTCGTCATGTGGCACAACCGGCCGTGGTGTATGACGAGTGCGTGGCTCAGGACTCCTCGTGGAATGCCGACGAGGCGCTGACGGCTGTCTACACGGCGCACTACACGTCGTTGGTCCGCCTCGGCGCCCTGCTGCTGCGTGACCGGGGATCGGCGGAGGAGATCGTGCAGGACGCCTTCGTGGCGATGCACGCCCGCTGGCACCGGCTGCGCGATCCGCACAAGGCGCTGGCGTACCTGAGGACCGCCGTGGTGAACCGCTGCCGATCGCGGCAGCGGCACCTGGTGGTCGTCGACAAGCACCTGCCGCGCTCACTGCCGGACGAGCCGAGCGCGGAGGCGGCGGTGCTGCGGACCGCGGAGACCGACCGGGTGATCGAGGCGATGCGCACCCTGCCGGAGAAGCAACGCACCGTCATGGTCCTGCGGTACTACGGTGACCTGTCGGAGGCGGAGATCGCCGACACGATGGGGATCAGCCGGGGATCGGTGAAGAGCCATGCAGCGCGGGCGACCAAGTCCTTGCGCCAGGTCCTGGAGCAGAGCACATGAGTGACCAGCCGAACGACGACTTCGACGAGCTGATGCGGCGCGCCCTGCACAACGAGGCCGACCGCGTCGAGCCGGCCGACGGGCTGCACGAGATCCAGGCCCGGGTCCGCACCACCCGTACGCCGGTCAACCGCCGTCCCTGGGCGATCACCGCCGGCGCCGCCGTGCTCGGGACGGCGGCCGCGATCGGGGCGTTCGCCGTACTGAACGGCGACGACCGGCAGGCCGGCGACAACGAGGTCGCGGGCGCGCCCGGTACGACGACCAGCGCGACCGGTACGCCGGAGAGCGCGACCGCCCGGCCGCCGGCCACCGTGCCGTCGCCGTCGGTGGAGGAGCCGACCGACCAGACGCCCGAGGCGAAGCCGACGACCAAGCAGCAGGGCAGGCTGGAGCCGGAGACCTCGGGAGCGATCCCGGTCTACTGGCTCGGCGAGACGATCGGGTTCGAGAGCGGGCCCGGCGTCCGGCTGTACCGGACCTTCGTGCCGTTCAAGGGCCGGGCGACGTACGCGGCGGTCCAGCTGATGGCGTCCGGCAAGGCCGACGACCCCGACTACAGCTCGCCGTGGGCCGGCGCGCAGGTCTCCGAGGTCCGGATGTCCGGTGCGCTGACGACGGTGGACTTCAAGTCGGTGCCGACGACGCGCCTGGAGCCGGGCGTCGCGCAGATGGCGCTGCAGCAGCTGGTCTACACGGTCCAGGGCGCGAGCAAGGCGACCGTTCCGGTCGAGGTCACGCTGCAGGGCAAGCCGCTGCCGCAGCTGTTCGGGGTCGACATCAAGCAGCCGCTCGGCCGGGCGCAGTCGCTCGACGTCCAGGCGTTCATCTGGGTCACCTCGCCGGACAACGGCGCCGTGCTCACGACGCCGTTCAAGGTGAGCGGCATCGGCGCGGTGAACGAGGCCCAGCTGAACTGGCGGATCACGTCCGACGACAACCGCAAGGTGCTCGACGAGGGAGTGGCCACGACCAAGGAGGCGTTCAAGCTCACGCCGTACTCGTTCGTCGTCCCCAAGCTGCCGGCCGGGCGGTACACGCTCGAGGTGTTCGAGGTGTCGGCCGCGGACGGCCGGCAGACCTCGACCGATTCGAAGACGCTGGTGGTGAAATAGTCGCTCAGGTCGACTGCACGTCAGGGTGGCGGACGAAGCTGAACAGCTGACGGCCGGGCTCGAGCTGTTGCGGGTCGGCGGTCAGGCGGTGGACGCCGACGGACCAGAGCACGTCGTCCGGGGCGTCGTACGAGACTTCCTCGAAGCCCGCGGTCGTGAACCAGTCCCGGACCGCCGGGCAAAGGTCGGGCTGCTCGCGGGTGCGGGTCCAGACGACGGTCGCGCCGGGGGCGCAGAACTGCGGGAGTGCTTTGACGGTGGTCTCGACGTCGGCGTCGGTGATGTTGCCGAAGACGCCGCAGAACAGCACGAGATCGGCCGGTACGGCGCCGGCGTAGGCGTCGGTCCTGCCTGCGTCGGCCTCGACGACCTCGACGCCGGTGAGACCGTTGACGGTCGCGGCGGCGCGGGCCAGGCCGGCGTTGCGGTGGTCGAGCTCGACGAGCCGCGCGGTGACGCGGCCTCGGGCCGGGTGCGTGGCGAGGACCTCGATCAGGTCGCGGCCCTGGCCCGCGCAGGCGCTGACCGCCTGGAGCTTGGCGTCGGGGTCGGCGTCGAGACGTTCGCGGATCGCCCGTTGCACCGAGGCGAGGCGGCGGCTCAGCGGCGACTCCTCGTCCTCGTACGACGAGTGCCACTCCAGCCAGTCCATCGAGCTCAAGCTGTCGTCCTCCACCGAGAGTTTGCGAGCAGGACCGACGCTGCGGCGACGCCTGCGGTGGATGTCCTCAGGACCGTGTCGCCGAGCAGCACCGGCTCTGTTGCGAAGGCTTCCAGCTCGGCGGCGCTGATGCCACCTTCTGGTCCCACCACGATCACCACGTCGCCGGTGACCGGTGGGTTCATTGTTGCCAGCGGGGTCTTCGCTTCTTCGTGCAGCACGGCGGCCAGCCCGGCGGTTTTCACCAACTGCACAACTTCAGCCGTCGACGCCACCGGAGCCACCTCGCAGAACCAGCTCCGCCGCGACTGCTTGCTCGCCTCGAACGCCCACGACCGCCACTTGGTCAACGTCTTCTCGACCCGTTCGGGGTTGGCCCGGAACTGACTGCGCTCCGCGTTCCACGGAACGATGAGGTCGACGCCGACCTCGGTCAGCATCTCCACGGCAAGCTCAGCCCGCTCCCCCTTGGGCAGCGCCTGTACGACGACCAACCGCGGCGTCGGCTTGGGCACGCTCCCCCGGCGGTCGACCGCGACGGTGACACCGGACTTGGAGGCCTGAGTCACTGATCCTTCGGCGAAGTTCCCAGCACCGTCGGTCAGCCGCAAACGCTCCCCCGGGGTGATGCGCCGCACCACCGCCGCATGGCGCCCCTCGGCCCCGCCGAGCACCAGCTCAGCTCCTCCCCCCTCGGAGGAGGGGGGAGAGGAGGAGCCGCCGCCCCCGGGCTCAGCGGCTACGCCGGGAGCAGCCGCGGGGCCCGCGAGAGCATCCGCCCCGCCGAGCTCGTCGGCTACGCCGGCATCGGCGACCTGCTGGGCGCTCGGGCGAGCGCCCAGGCCCGGCATCACGTCGGCGCCTCCGGGCTCGCCGGCTACGCCGGGAGCGATGGGCTGGGCGCCCGGGCGAGCGCCCGGGGCCGGCATCGCGTCGGCGCCTCCGGGCTCGCCGGCTACGCCGGGACCGGTGGGCTGGGCGCCCGGGCGAGCGCCCGGGCCCGGCATCGCGTCGGCCCCTCCGGGGTCGCGGGCTACGCCGGCATCGGCGAGCTGCTGGGCGCTCGGGCGAGCGCCCAGGCCCGGCATCACGCCGGCGTCGCCGTCCAGCGGCGGCTCGCCCAGGTCTGCCAAGTAGAAGACGGCGAGTCCCATCGTCGGTGTCTGGGTCTGGCTGTTCAGTGGGCGCCGAAGGCGTCGCGGAGGCGGCCGAAGACGCCCTTGTGGGTGGCTTGGACCTGGCCCTGGGGGCGTTCCTCGCCGCGGGCCGCGGCGAGGTCGCGGAGGATCTGGGCCTGGCTGTCGTCGATCTTCGTCGGGGTCTCGACGATGATCTGGACGATCAGGTCACCGCGGCCGGCGTGCCGCAGGCGCGGGACACCGCGGGCGGTCAGGGTCATCGCGGTGCCGGACTGCGTGCCGGGGCGGATCTCCAGCGGGGTGGTCTCGCCTTCCAGCGTCGGCAGGTCGATCGTCGTGCCGAGCGCGGCGGCGGTCATCGGCAGCGTGACCGTGCAGTGCAGGTCGTCGCCGTTGCGGCTGAAGATCTCGTGCGGCTCGACCTCGATCTCGACGTACAGGTCGCCGGCCGGACCGCCGCCGGGGCCGACCTCGCCCTGGCCGGACAGCTGTACGCGGGTGCCGCTGTCGACACCGCCGGGGATCTTCACCGTGACCGTACGGCGGGAGCGCACGCGCCCGTCGCCGGAGCACTCGACGCACGGGCTCGGGATCGTCGTCCCGAAGCCGCGGCAGTTCGGGCACGGGCGCATCGTCCGGACCTCACCGAGGAACGAGCGCTGCGTGTGCGTGACCTCGCCGCGTCCGTGGCAGACCTCGCAGGTGACCGGCTCGGACCCGGCCGCCGCGCCGGACCCCGTACAGGTCGGGCACAGGACGGCGGTGTCGACCTTCAGCTCGCGCGTCGTACCGAACGCGGCCTCGCTCAGGTCGATCCGCAGCGGGATCAGCGCGTCCTGGCCGCGCCGGGTCCGCGGTCGCGGCCCTCGGGTCGCTCCGCCGGTCTGGCCGAAGAAGGCGTCCATGATGTCGGTGAAGGTGAACGCCTGGCCGAAGCCCGCGCCACCCGGTCCGGCGCTCGCGAACGGGTCGCCGCCGAGATCGTGGACCTGCTTCTTCTGCGGGTCGCTCAGCACCTGGAAGGCGCGGCCGATCTCCTGGAACTTGGCGTGCGCGTCCTCGGAGTCGTTCACGTCCGGGTGGTACTGGCGGGCCAGCTTGCGGTAGGCCTTCTTGATCTCGTCCTGGGACGCGTCACGGCTGACGCCGAGAACGGCGTAGTAATCGGTGCTCATACTCCAGACCAGAGGTAGGGGAACGTCATGAGTCGGCCAGGATCTGGCTGACGTAGCGGGCGACGGCGCGGACGGCGCCCATCGTGCTGGGGTAGTCCATGTGGGTCGGGCCGACGATGCCGAGGGTGGCCAGCGCCTCCGACTTGGGGCCGTAGCCGGTCGCGACCACCGAGGTCGTGGCCAGCCCCTCGTACGGGTTCTCGTGCCCGATCCGCACCGTGAGGGTCTGCGGATGGGTCGCCTCGCCGAGGAGCTTGAGCAGGATCACGTGCTCCTCGAGCGCTTCCAGCACGGGTTTCACGTTGCGCTCGAAGTCGTCGCCGTACCGGGTCAGGTTGGCCGCGCCGCCGACCGCGATCCGCTGCTCGCCCTCGTCGGTGAAGGCCTCCAGCAGCGTCGTCACGATCGCCGCGACGAACGGCCGGTCGGCCGGCGGGAAGGTCTCGGCCACGCTGGTCAGCGCGGTCGTCGCGTCGGTCAGCCGCTGGCCGGTGAGCACGGTGTTGAGCCGGGAGCGCAGGTCGGCGACCAGTTGCTCGTCGACGTCGGCGTGGGTCTCGACGATCCGCTGCTCGACCCGGCCGGTGCTCGTGATCAGCACCAGCAGCAACCGCCGCGGGGTCATCGTGACGACCTCGACGTGCCGGACGCTGGAGCGGATCAGCGTCGGGTACTGCACGATCGCGACCTGGCGGGTGATCTGCGCGAGCAGCCGGACGGTACGCCGTACGACGTCGTCCAGGTCCACCGCGCCACCGAGGAACGACGAGATCGCCTTCTTCTCCGCCGCGGACAGCGTCTTGACCGTGCTCAGCTTGTCGACGAACAGCCGGTACCCGGCGTCGGTCGGGATCCGGCCGGCGCTGGTGTGCGGCTGGGTGATGTACCCCTCCTCCTCCAGCGCGGCCATGTCGTTGCGCACCGTCGCCGGCGAGACGCCGAGGTTGTGCCGGTCGACCAGGGTCTTGGACCCGACCGGCTCGTGGGTCGCCACGTAGTCCTCGACGATGGCCCGGAGCACGTCCAGTTTGCGCTCGTCCAGCACGCGCACCACCCTCTCTCGGTCGGCCGTAACGTCCCGACTGGCACTCAGTCAGTCCGAGTGCCAGTCTACCGACCCGTAGCAGCGGTTCGCTGATCAGGCAGTTTCGGGCGAGGCTCCCAACGGTACTGCGGCCGGGCGCTCGACCGTGCTGGTGACGTCCACCGGCTGGTCCTTGGCGGCCGCTTCGAGCAGTGACTCCAGGACGTCGAGCACGTGGAACGCCAGCGCACCGTCCGCGCGATGCGGCCCGCCGGTACGGATCGCGCGCGCCAGGTCAGCAACCCCGACACCCCGCCCTGCTCCGGCGTACCCGCCGGCCACCGGGACCTCGGTCCACTCGCGCTGGGCGGCGGTCGCGATCTCGACCGTGCCGTCGAACGCGTTCGGGTCGGGGACGGACAGGCTGCCGTCGGTGCCGTAGATCTCGATCCGCGGCAGCCGCGCGGCCCACACGTCGAACGACATCAGCACGGTCGTCAGCGCGCCCGACTCGTGCTCGAGGATGCCGGTGACGTGCGTCGGGACGTCGACCGGGAAGATCGCCCCGGCCCGCGGCCCGGTGTGCACCTTGCGCTCGTCCTGCGAGCGCCCAGCGCGCCCGGTCACCCGGCGTACCGGGCCGAGCAGGGTCACCAGACTGGTCACGTAGTACGGACCCATGTCGAGTAGCGGGCCGCCGCCGGGCTGGTAGTAGAACTCCGGCGCCGGGTGCCACAGCTCGTGCCCAGGCGTGACGAACGACGCACTCGCAGCAGTCGGTACGCCGATGTCGCCGCGGTCGATCACGGCGCGCGCGGTCTGCGTCCCGGTGCCGAGCACGGTGTCCGGCGCACAACCGATCCGCAGGCCCTTCGCCTCGGCGAGCTCGAGCAGCGGCTTGGCCTCGGCCCGGTCGACGGCCAGCGGCTTCTCGCCGTACGTGTGCTTGCCGGCCTCGAGCGCGGCCCGGTGCACCGGCGCGTGCGCGGCCGGGATGGTCAGGTTGAGTACCACGTCGACGTCGGGGTCGGCCAGCAGGTCGTCCGATGACAACGGCCGTACGCCGGGGTGCGCGTCGGCCACGGTCTGGGCCCGCGACACGTCCAGGTCGGCCACCGCGGCCACCTCGACGCCCGGCAGCTTGGCCAGGTGGTCCAGGTAGGTGCCGCTGATGACGCCGGTGCCGACGATCCCGATCCGGGTCACTTGCTCGCCCACAGCAGCCCCCGCTCGACGATCGTGCGGACCTCGGGGGTGTCCAGGTCGGCGAGGCTGTGGCCCGGCGTACAGACGAAGACCTTGCCGTCGCCCCAGGTGCGGGTCCAGACCGCGGGCATCGTCGCGCCCTCGATCCACGGGTAGTCCGGGTGCGCCCGGAAGGTGGTCGTCGCCAGGACGTTGTTGCTCGGGTCGGCGTGCACGTAGTACTGCTCGGTGTGCAGGTCGAACTGCTCGATGCCCTCGACGATCGGGTGGTCGGCGACCACCTCGATCCGGTGGTCGACGAAACCGCCCGGGTGCGAGATGAACTGGCCGCCGGTCATGAAGCTGTAGTCCACGTTGCCGCGGAACGAGTCGACGATGCCGCCGTGCCAGCCGGCCAGACCGGTCCCGGCGCGGACCGCGGCCTCCAGGCCCTTGGTCTCCTCGGCGGTGATCTCACCCATGCTGATGCACTGCAGCACCAGGTCGGTGCCGTCCAGATCGAGGTAGCTCGAGGTGCTGTCCGAGACGGTGACCTCGAAGTCGTTGTCCCGCAGGAAGGGGATGAACAGCTCGGTCGCCTCGACCGGGAGATGGCCTTCCCAGCCGCCCCGGACCACCAGTGCCCGTCGTGTCGTCACGCCGCCTGCCCTTCAGAGATCGGATCTGTGAACCGCCTAGGCGACCCTAGGCGCGTCCCACCGGCCCTTCAAGCCCCTTCCCAGCCGGTGGATATCGCTTACCGGAACCGGCCACGACATAGGGTCACTGATATGGGATGGAAGTTCTGGAAGAACGACGAGCGGCCGCAGGACGCCGTGACGACGACGGCGCCGCGGGTGCAGGACGACGTGCCGTTCCAGCTGCGGGTGGAGGACGTGTTCTCGATCACCGGTCGTGGCACCGTCGTCACCGGGCGGGTGCTGGCCGGGGTGATCCGCGTGAACGACTCCGTCGGGGTGCAGCGCGGCGGGGCCGAGGTGCTGCGGACGGTCGTGTCCGGGGTCGAGATGTTCCGGCGGACCACCGACCAGGCGGTCGCGGGCGACAACGTCGGGCTGCTGCTGAAGGATGTGGACAAGTCGGACGTGCAGCAGGGTGACGTGCTGACCCCCTGACACCGAAGGCTAAAGTCCGTGGCATGAGTGAGTGGACCGAGCTGGGTGATCGATGCTGGGTCCGCCGGTATCGCGAGTGGGACCTGAACGTCGGGCTGGTCGTCGGTGACGACGGCGCGCTGGTGATCGATCCGCGGGCGTCGACCGCGCAGGCCGAGCAGGTGCTGGCCGAGATCCGGGAGCTGACCGATCGGCCGGTGAAGTGGGTCGTGAACACGCACGCGCACTTCGACCACACGTTCGGGAACTCAGCCATTCTCAAAGCAGCTGGTACGGAGGCCGCGAGCTACGCGCACGAGAACGCCGCGACGGCGCTGGCCGAGCGCGGGCCGGCGCTGCAGGAGCACTACCGCGACCACCCGGGCACCGACCCGGCGTACCCGGAGATCCCGGCCGAGGTGCTCGCCGAGGTCGCCGCGACCGAACTGGTTGCCGTCGACAACACTTTCTCCGTCGCCAAGGTGATCGACCTGGGCGGCCGGCGGGTCGAGCTGCTGCACCTGGGCAACGCGCACACCGACGGGGACGCGGTGGTCGTCGTACCGGAGGCCGACGTGTTCTTCGTGGGCGATCTGGTCGAGGAGTCCGCGCCGCCGTCGTACGGCGACGACTCGTACCCGCTGGAGTGGCCGGAGACGCTCGACCGTGTGATCGGGCTGCTCGGCGCGGAGTCGAAGGTGGTCCCGGGACACGGTGCGGTCGTCGACGCGGAGTTCGTCCGCGACCAGGCCGGGCGCCTCGGCACGGTCGCGAACACGATCTCCGGGCTGCACCACGCCGGGACGTCGCTCGACGACGCGCTGAAGCACACCGACGACTGGCCCTGGCCGATCGAGCACCTGGAGCACGCCGTACGCCGTGGGTACGCCGTACTGGGTGCTCCGCGTCGCCCGACGCTGCCACTGCTGGGCCCCGAGCACTAGTCGTGGTTATCCGTTGACACAGTGACACCTCATCCCGCACGTTGTGTGCGAGGCGCCCCGACGGGATGAGGTGGGACCGATGGTCAGCACGGATCAGCTCGATCACCCGGACGGAAGGGTCGAGCTCGACGACCCGACCGTGGTCACGCAGAGCCGGTACGGCAACGAGGAGCTCGCGCCGACCCGGATCAGTCAGCGGCGCTGGACGACGTACAACTACGCGGCGCTGTGGATGGGGATGGCGCACAACATCCCCAGCTACCTGCTCGCCTCCGGCCTGGTCGCGCTCGGGATGAACTGGCTGCAGGCCTTCCTCACCATCACGTTGGGCAACCTGATCGTGCTGGTGCCGCTGCTGCTGAACAGCCATGCGGGGACCAAGTACGGGATCCCGTTCCCGGTGTTCGCGCGGGCCTTCTACGGCGTCCGCGGCGCGAACTTCCCCGCGTTGCTGCGGGCCTTCGTCGCCTGCGGCTGGTTCGGCATCCAGACCTGGATCGGCGGGCAGGCGATCCACGTGATCGTCGGTGAGCTGGCCGGGTCGGGCTGGCAGAACGCGTCGGCGGTCGGTGGGCACCCGTGGACGTTGTGGCTGAGCTTCGCGTTCTTCTGGCTGCTGCAGATGTGGCTGATCTGGCGCGGGATCGAGGGGCTGCGGCGGTTCGAGAACTGGGCCGCGCCGCTGGTCACGGTCGCGTTCCTGGCGCTGATGATCGCGATCCTGGTCAAGGCCGGCGGGCCCGGCCCGATCCTGTCGCAGCCGTCGGCGCTCGGCTGGGACGCCGACTTCTGGAAGATCTTCGCGCCGTCGCTGATGGGCATGATCGCGTTCTGGGCGACGCTGTCGCTGAACATGCCGGACTTCACCCGGTTCGGCGCCGGGCAGCGCCAGCAGGTGATCGGGCAGATCATCGGGCTGCCGACGACGATGTCGTTCATCGCACTGGTCTCGATCGTCACCACGTCCGGCACGGTGATCGTCTACGGCTCGGCGATCTGGGACCCGGTCGAGCTGACCCGCCGGTTCGAGAACCCGGTCGTGGTGGTCGTCGGTCTGGTGATGGCGATCCTGGCCACGATGTCCTGCAACGTCGCCGCGAACGTCGTCAGCCCGTCGTACGACTTCGCGAACGCGCTGCCGCGGTGGCTGACTTTCCGTACGGCGGGGTTGCTGACCGGCGTGATCGGCGTACTGATCCAGCCCTGGCGGCTGCTCACCGACCCGGACATCTACATCTTCGCCTGGCTCGGTTTCTACGGCGGCCTGCTCGCGTCGGTCGCCGGGGTCCTGATCGCCGGCTACTGGCTGCTCGACCGCACCAACCTGTTCCTCGCCGACCTCTACCTCCCGCACCGCCGCTACTGGTACTGGGCCGGCTGGAACTGGCGAGCCGTTCTCGCCACCGTGATCGGCTCGGTCCTCGCCGTCGGCGGCGCGTACGGCGGCCCGTTCCCCGCCGACGGCCTCATTCCGTTCCTCCAGCCCCTCTACGACTACTCCTGGGTCGTCGGCCTCACCGCCGGCCTGCTCGTCTACCTGGGCCTGACCCTCGTCCTGCCGCACCGCACCACCCGGGCCACCCACGCGACCGCGTCGCTCTGAATTGCCCGGAGGGGCGATTCGGCCTAAGATTAGCTAACTGGACTAAGCAGAGGGAGCCATCGTGACCGTTGATGCCCTGCAGTTCAACATGCACGAGGCGAAGACCCAGCTCTCCCGCATCATCGAACGCGTCGAGCACGGCGAGGAGATCGTCATCAGCCGCGCGGGGCGGCCGGTCGCCCGGATCGTCCCGCTGGAGCGCACGGCCCGGTCCGGCCGTGGCTCGCTGACCGGCTTCTGGGCCGCCGAGGACTGGGACTCCGCCGAGACCAACGCCGAGATCGCCCGGGACTTCCTGCCGTCATGATGCTGTCCCCGGCCCGGCTGCTGCTGGACACGCACGTCGTCCTGTGGTGGCTGAGCGACAGCGACGAGCTCTCCCTGGGCGTGAAGGACCTGATCGATTCCGAGCTCGAGGTGTACGTCAGCGTCGCCAGCCTGTGGGAGATCTCGATCAAGACGGCGGCCGGCAAGCTGCGGATGCCGGAGCACTGGCTCGACGTCATCGGCCAGAGCGGCCTGCTCGAACTCCCGATCCGCGCCCACCACGCCGCCGAGGCCGGGCAACTCCCACCCCTGCACCGCGACCCCTTCGACCGCCTGCTGATCGCCCAGGCCCAGCACGAAGGCCTCACCCTGGTCACCCGCGACAAGTTCATCCACGCCTACGAGGTCGAGCACCTCGCGGCCTGAGTTCCGCCGGGCCGCAAAAGCCCTTCCAGGGTGTGTGGTTGACGGGGGAAAGACCGTTCTGGGCATACGGTTCGGGGGTGGCTGACAGGTATGGGAACGACGTGCTGGCCGGGGATTGGCGTAAGCCGAAGAACGGGCGGACCGTAGAGGTCGCGCTCGAAAAGGGGATGGTGGTCGAGGAGCCGACGTCCGGGTTCGTGGGGGCGGTGGTGCGGTGGGAGCACGGCGTCGTCGATCTCGAGGACCGGCACGGGAAGATCCGGACCTATCCGATGGGGCCCGGGTTCTGGGTGGACGGCAAGCCGGTGAGTCTGGTCGCGCCGAAGAAGGCGGGGCCGGCCAAGAAGACCACAACCGCGTCGGGGTCGGTCGCTGTGGACGGCGTCCGGGCACGCGTCGCGCGGGCGAGCCGGATCTACGTCGAAGGGCGGCACGACGCCGAACTGGTCGAGCGGGTCTGGGGTGACGACCTGCGGATCGAAGGGGTCGTCGTCGAGTACCTGGAGGGCATCGACGACCTGCCGGCGATCGTCAACCGGTTCCAGCCGGGGCCCGGGCGGCGCCTCGGCGTACTGGTGGACCACCTGGTCGACGGCTCGAAGGAGTCCAAGATCGCGGCCCAGGTGAACAACCGGCACGTGCTGGTCGTCGGGCACCCGTTCATCGACATCTGGGAGGCGGTCAAGCCGTCGTCGGTCGGGATCGCGGAGTGGCCGAAGATCCCGTACGGCGAGGACTGGAAGAAGGGCGTGCTGAAGACCTTCGGCTGGCCGGCCACCGACCAGGCCGACGTCGCGGCCGCCTGGAAGCACATCCTGTCGAAGGTGAAGAGCTTCGCCGACCTCGACCCCGCACTGCTCGGCCGGGTCGAGGAACTCATCGATTTCGTGACGATGGACTGATCTCGGGCAGCCGGGCGGCGATCCAGCGCCGGATCCGCTGCCGTACCCGGCGGACGTACCAGGACACGACGAACAACACCGCCGCCAACGCCAGCACGACCCCGGCCAGCAACGCAGCAACGATCCGTACGCCGGGCGCCCCAACCACCCCCGCCACCACCAGCAGCAGTACGGCGACCCCAGCCGCCGCCACCGGCAACCACGGCTCGAACACCAACGGACGCCGGACAGCACCAAGATCCGGCGACCGGACCAGCCGTCCCCACAACGTCTCCCGCGCCGGCTTGGTGAACCAGCGAACAGTCCGCAGCAACCACGACCGCGGCTCGTTCTTCCGCGCCGCCGACGCCTTCATCCACTCGCCGACCTGCGGACTCAGCCCGCCCGACACCTCGACCAGCCGATCGGCCAGCCCGCGCGTGGTCGCGCGCCCGGCCTTCGATCCGTTCAGCTCGTCGCGCATCGTCGTCAATGCACCGAGCCCGGCGGCGACCGGGAAGTCCTCGGCCAGCTTCCGCACCTGCAGCGCCAGCTCGTCGACCGTCCACTCCTCCGACGCGAGCACCTGCCGCTGCGTCTCGCGGATCCAGTCCGGCTCCGCGCCGAGCATCGCGCCGAGATGCGCGACGCAGTGCAGCCGACCCATCAGCCAGTCCCACCGCCGCCACTCGGCCGCGCCGAACGCGCCGAAGTGACCGACCTGGGTCCCGTACAGGATCCTGTCCTTCAGGTCGTTCGCGATCGACCCCTCGGGCAGTTCGTCGAGCAGCGTCAGCGGGATGTCCGGCCCGAGCCGCAGGAACTGGAACGGCGCACTGCGCTGCTGCGGCGTCCGCGCCGACGTACAGCGCGACACGATCTCCACCTCCAGCGCGGTCTCGACCAGCACCGGCCCGACCACCGCGACCAGCGTCGCGAACTCGTCGCCGAGCGCGCGCTGGATCTGCAGCGACTCGAAGATGTCGTTCAGCCCGACCGCGACCGCCTCGGCACCACCGGCCGGCCGCAGGTCGAGATCCGCTACCGCCAGCTCGGCCGCCAGCGCGTCCCGGACCGCCAATACCTTCAGCAACGCGTCACTCGATGCCTTCAGCCACTTCTCCAGGACGTCGCGGTCGCCGGTCGCGCCGTTGTCGATCTGCGTCCGCAGCGACCGCAGCACCAGCCGTACGACGCGCTCGGCCGCGCCCGTTCCCCAAGGCCAGCAGGGATTCCCGTCCGCGTCCTGCGTCAGCAACGCCGTCGACCCGTCCGGCCCAGGAACCCACGGATGGTCCGTCGCGAGGATCTCGTCGACCTCCGGCTCGGACAACGCCGTCGCCGCGTCGAGCACCGTCGACCGGTCCGGCGAGGCCACCGTCACGGCCTCCCAGACCCCGCCCGCGGCCCGCCCGCGCGAGTACGTCGGCTGCAGCAGCGCCGCCGCCTTGTGCAGGGCGCCCCGGTTCTCCGGGTGGTGCACGCACCGGTCGTACAGCCGCTGCGTGTCGGACCACGACGCATCCGCCTCGAGCAGCAGCCGTTCGAGCTGCTCGACGTCGGACCGGAAGTCCACCTCGCGCGGGAACTGCACCGCCGACAGCGCGGCCACCTGCCAGCCCGGTTCGGTTGCCTCAGGCAACCGAGTCGCGGCCAGCCCGATCCCTGCCGACGGTACGACGTACAGCACATACCGGCTCGCCTTCCCCGTCACCGGCCGTCGGGCGACGACGTCGAGCACCGGCCCGAACGGCGCGTTGTCGAGCACGCCGCCGTCCACCAGCCAAGCGCCGGATCCGGTGTGTGCACCAGGTTGCAGCCGGGGCGGATTGGTCGCCATGTTCGGCGTCTCCAGCACCGGCCCGAACGCGACCGGGAACGACGCCGACGCGCGCGCGGCGCGGGCCAGGAGCTTGGTGTTCGCCAGCCCGTTGACCGGATCGACCGAGAACGACCGCGTCGCGCCGTCGTACAGGGCCCGTTGCTCGCTGGTGAAGCAGAACAGGTACCGATGGTCCGGTACGACGAACCGCTGCCCCGCCGCGTCCTTGGCCTCGAACTGCTGCACCCCGAGCCCGGACGCGGTCACGAACAACGTCACCGGCTCGGCCGCCGCGGACTGCCCGCCGCCGGCGACGCCCTTGAGCAACTGTTTGAGCTCGGTCAGGAAGTAGTCGCCGTCGAGCACCGACGTGGACGGCTTGCCGACCGCGGGGACGAGCTTGCCGACCTCCAGCGATCCCAGGCCGACCCACTTCTGCCGCAGCCACGGCCCGTGGTCGTCGCCGGGATCGAGCGTCGAGCCGTGCGACACGGCGGTCGCGAGCAACGACCCGTTCAGGCCGCCGGCGCTGGTCCCGGCGATCACGTCGACGACGAGCTTGCGTTGCTCGCCGTCGCGGCGGCACAGGTCGCGCCAGCGTTGCGCCAGCTGTTCGTCGTACGGCTGGGACGGCGGTGCCTGGCCGCCCGCCGACGCGCGGCGGATCAGGTCGAGCTCGTGCGTGACGCCGCCCATCCAGACCGCCAGACTGACGCCTCCGTTGAGCACCAGCGCGATCCGGATCTCGTGGTCGGACATGGTCTCCCCCCTCGTCCACTACGAGGAATACCACGCGGGGAACTACAGAAACAGAGTTCGGCAGCGGAGAGTGAACATAGCGGCCCTGAACTGTTGCCGACCCGCCGTACCCGGATCACTCTGGGAGGTGGGGGTGGTGCTGATGTCCCAACTGGGCTGTGCAATTCCCTTCAGGGCATCGATGGTCCTGCTGGTGGCGCTGTGCCTGGCAGGATGTTCGGCAGGCAACGACGAAGCCGGCGGTGACGAACCGGCCGGCGGTACGACGACGACCACGACCGCGCCGGCCGAGACCGAGAGCACCGACGAGCCGTCGGTCGAGCCGACCGAACCGGAGAAACCGCAGACCGAGCAGAACAAGCCCGCGATCAAGAACGCGAAGCTGCCGGTGGGTGGTCAGGTCGAGTTCGACGACGAGGGCAAGGCGTGCTTCGCGCCCGCGTGGGGATCGGGTGAACTGCCGTCCGGCGTGGAGATCCTCGCGGTGAAGTACGAGCTCACCGACACGTCGGTCGTGAAGTTCGGTGCGGGTACGTGCCCGGAGGGACCGCCCTGTGTCGAGGGCACCCAGTTCGGCAGTGGCGCGGAGAGCTGCTACTTGCAGCTGGAGAAGGCAGGCACCGGTCAGACGGTGCTCAACATCTACGGCGACGTGACGTGCACCTCCGAGGACGACTGCGCGAAGGTGCAGAACGACTACCTGCAAGCGGGTGGCCTGACGATCTCGGTCGAGGGCGAAGGCGAGGAGTCGCCGAGCCCCTCGGATGGCTGAGCAGCGCGCCCAGCTCGAACGCTGGGTGAGCTTCGCCGCCGGCATCGTCGCGCCGGTCACGCTGATCAGCGCGCTGCTGTTCTACTTCGGCTACGTCTCCGCGCGGTCGCAGTACGAGTACTTCGGCATCGACGTCGACACGATCGGCCTGAGCACGCAGGACTACGTGATGCGCAGCCCGCAGCCGCTGCTGGTCCCGCTGCTCGTCCTCACCCTGCTCGCCGTCGCCGGACTGCTGCTGCACAACGCGATCCACCCCACCGAGCTCGCCGTACGACGAACCGCCGCGGGCTCCGCCGTACTGCTGATGCTGGGTGTCGCCGGCCTGTTCCTCTACCCGGCGATCGGCCACCTCGCGTACTACGCGCTCGTCGTCCCCGTGGTGATCGGCCTCGCGGCCGCCGCGCTCGGCTATCTCTCGTACGTCGCCGCCCGGCTCGCGAAGCGGCGTCCTCCCGTCGTACTGATCGTGCTGCTCGGCGTCGTCACCACGACCTGCGCGTTCTGGGCGACCGCGACCACAGCGCAGTACTCCGGCCGCGGCCTGGCCAAGTCGGACGCGGAGAACCTCGGCCAGTTCCCGTCCGTCATCCTCGACACCAAGGAGCGACTCCAGCTCCGCTCCCCCGGTCTGGAGGAGACGGCGCTGCGGGCCAGCACCGGCCAGACCTTCAACTACCGGTACCGCGGTCTGCGGCTGCTCGTGGTCGGCGACAACCGCCTGTTCCTCGTGCCCAACCAGTGGAACCCGTCCAACACCACGCTGGTGGTGTCACTGGACGCGTCGATCCGCGTCCAGTTCCAGTTCCAGAACGACCCGCCCTAGGGCTGTCTCTCAGGCGGACCCGCGGACGATCAGCTCGGTGCCGTAGATCTCCGGGCTGGTCAGGTGGGCGCCGCCGATCTTGGCGATCAGGATCTCGGCCAGGCGGGAGCCCAGCTTCTCCACCGGCTGGCGGACCGTGGTGAGTTGGGGTGTGGTCGTGGTCGCGACGACCGAGTCGTCGAAGCCGACCACCGACACGTCGTCCGGCACGCGGCGTCCGCGCTGGGACAGCACCCGCAGCGTCGCCGTCGCCATCAGGTCGTTCGCGACGAAGATGCCGTCCAGGTCCGGGTACTCGTCGAGCAGCTGGATCGTCGCCTGCTCACCACCCTCGGCGGTGAAGTCGCCGAACGCCACGGCCTCCGCGAAGCCCGCCTCGGCCGCGACCTCCTGGTACCCGGTCAGCCGGTCCAGGCCGGCGGTCATGTCGAGCGGACCGGCGATGATGCCGATCTGCTTGCGCCCCTTGGCGAGCAGGTACTCGACCGCCGTCCGGGCTCCGGCCACGTTGTCGACGTCGACGCTGGCGACCGGCACCTCGACGCCGATCGGGCGCGCGCTGAACACGATCGGCAGCGGGAGCTGGGCCAACTCCTGCAGCACGTTGTCGCGGCCGTGGTGGCTGACGATGATCGCGCCGTCGACGTGCCCGCCGCGCAGGTACCGCAGCAGGCGCTGGTCGTCGCCCTCGGCCGGCTCGATCAGCAGCACCAGCTGCGACGAGGTCGGCGCCATCGTCCGGCTCACGCCGCGCAGGATCCCGGCGAAGAACGGGTCGGAGAACACCCGGCTGTCCGGCTCGGGCATCACCAGCGCGACCGAGTCCGTACGCCGGGTGACCAGCGCGCGGGCCGCCCGGTTCGGGACGTAGCCGAGCTGGCCGATCGCCTGCTCGACCGCGGCGACCGTGTCCGGCAGCACCTTCGGCGAACCGTTCACGACGCGGGACACCGTCGCGCGGGACACGCCGGCCAACGCGGCGACCTGCTCCAACGTCGGAGTCCCACCGGCGAGACCTTCAAATGCCACGGGACCTCCTCGAAGAAACAACTTATGTTAGTTGTTCATTCTGGCGTTCGCAGCTTTCTCGGCTTCGCGCAGGGCCTGTTTCCACGCCGCGGACGGGCTCTGCTTGCCCTGGTCGACGCGTTCGAGGGCCTTGGAGAAGACCTGGTTGATCTCACCGTCGCGCGGGCCCTTGTGCTGCTTGAGGATCACGTTGTTGGCCCGGTTGATGAAGATCTGCCCGACCGGCGCGTTGTTGAAGTACGCGTTGACCTGCGACTTCACCTGCTCCGCGTCGTAGGCGTCGACGGTCGACGGGAACGAGCCGACCTTCTTGAACACCTTGATCTGCTGCTCCGGCGCGGTCAGCCAGGCGGCCAGTTTCGCGGCCTCCGCCGGCTGTCCCGACTGGACCGGCACGGTCAGGTACGACCCGCCCCAGTTGCCGCCCCCACCGGGGAACACGTCGGCGACGTCCCACTTGCCCTTGCCGAACGTCCCCGCGTTGTCCTGGATCACCCCGAGCAGCCACCCCGGGCAGGCCATCGTCGCGAACGCGTCGGTCCGGAAGGCCTTGGTCCACGCGTCGCTCCAGGTCGGCAGCTTCGCCGACAGCCCGTCCTCGCTGCCCGCGACGATCTGGTTCCAGGTCTTGTGCAGCAGCTCGTTGTCCTCGCCCAGGTAGCGGTCCTGGTTGGAGTAGTAGGCCTCGATCAGCTGGTTGCGCATGGCGTCCCAGGTCAGTGACGCCGAGTCGTACCAGGCCGAGTTCGGCACCTTGGCCTTGAACCGGCGCCCGTAGGAGAAGTACGACGCCCAGTCGGGGAACAGCTTGGCGACCTCGGCCCGGTCCGTCGGCAGCCCGGCCTTGGCGAACAGGTCGCGCCGGTAGCAGATCGCCTCCGGCCCGATGTCGGTGCCGTACCCGATGATCTTGCCGCCCGGCGCGGTGGCGCCGGCGACCTTCCAGTCCAGCCAGCGCTTCGTCAGGTCGCCGGCGCCGTAGTCGCGCAGGTCGACGAACTTGTCCGCCTTGGCCAGGTACTTGTAGATCCAGCTGACCTCCATCGCCTCGATGTCGGCCATCCCGGATCCCGAGGCCAGGTTGGTCTCCAGGTTCTTGATGTGCTCGTCGACGGTCGCGGCGCGGCGCTCGGTGATCTTGACGTTCGGGTGGGCGGCCTCGTACTCGCGGTACAGGTCGCCGTAGCCGAACTCGTTGAAGGTCGCGATGGTCAGCTCGACCCGGGGGCCGTCGCCGGCGCTGTCGCGGGACGCGCTACCGGGCTGGTCGGTGTTCCCGCCGCAGGCGCCGACCAGCAGGGTGAGGCTGCAGGCGAGCACGGCGGCAGTACTGCGGGGGCGGAGGCGGGCCTTGGGCCGCATGTGAGTTGCTCCCTGTGACTCGGACGGGTTGAGAGCGCTCCCCTTTCGGAAAGTGACCTGAGTTTCGAGCGTTTCCACCGGGTGTGTCAAGGACCACACCGTCACGCTGAGATACCAACGCACCTTGGTCAGTACATACCCGGTGCTTTGATCACCGTCAGCACCACGCCGATGACCGAGTGCTCCGTTACCTGGGAGTTTGGTGACTTGTCCGGACTTTTGACCGCTCAGGTGAGCAGGTCGCGGACCACCGCGTCGGCCAGCAGCCGACCACGCCGTGTGAGCACCAGACGATCGTCGACGACATCGGCCAGGCCGTCCAGCCCGGGCAGCGCGGCGCGTCCGCCGGCGTCCAGTACGTCGAGCGGAAGACCGGCCCGGAGCCGGACCTCGAGCAGGACCCGTTCGACCCGGCGGGTCTCCTCGTCGAGGATCTCCCGCGCGTACGCCGGACTCTCGCCGGCCGCGATCCGTTCGGCGTACGCACTCGGGTGCTTGACGTTCCACCAGCGGACCCCGCCGACGTGGCTGTGCGCACCCGGGCCGATCCCCCACCAGGTGTCGCCGCGCCAGTAGAGCTCGTTGTGGCGGCAGCGCGCGTCGTCGGCCTTGGCCCAGTTCGACACCTCGTACCAGGTGAGTCCGGCCGCGGTGAGCAGGTCGTCGGCGAGCACGTACTTGTCGGCCAGATCGTCGTCGTCCGGCATCGGCAGCTCGCCGCGGCGGACCCGCCGGGCGAGTTGGGTGCCGTCCTCGACGATCAGGGCGTACGCGCTGACGTGGTCGGGTTCCGCGGACAGCGCCGACTCCAGCGACGCGCGCCAGTCGTCTAGCGTCTCCCCCGGCGTACCGTAGATCAGGTCGAGATTGACGTGCCGGAAACCGGCCGCGGTCGCCTCTTTCACGGCGTCCAGAGCTCGGCCCGGCGTGTGCTGGCGATCGAGGATCTTCAGCACGTGCGAGGTGGCGCTCTGCATCCCGAAGCTGACCCGGGTGAACCCGGCTTCGAGCAGTTCCTCAAGGTAGCGCTGGTCGACGGACTCCGGATTGGCTTCGGTGGTCACCTCGGCACCGGGCGCCAGACCGAACTCGTCGCGGACGGCCTTGAGCATCGCCCCGAGGTCCTTGGCCGGCAGCAGGGTCGGCGTACCGCCCCCGAAGAACACCGTGTCGACCGGCTTCTCGTGCGGCAGCACCTGGCGCGCGAGCCGGACCTCCCGCACCGCGGTCTCGGCGTACGACGCCTGCGAAGCACCGCCGCCGAGCTCCTTGGCGGTGTAGGTGTTGAAGTCGCAGTAGCCGCAGCGCGACGCGCAGAACGGGACGTGCAGGTAGAACCCGAACGGCCTGGTGGCGGACTCGGCGACGGCGGCGTCCGGCAGCGACCCGTCCCGGGGCGCGACCTCTCCCTCAGGCAGTGTCGATGGCACGTCTCCCATGCTACGGACCCGTGTTCGCAACCTGGTTGCGGCGGTTCCTTGGTCGCTGTGTGTATCTGAGTCGCTACATTCGGCTCATGGACACCGAGGCGCGGCCCGTCGGCCGAGGAACCCGGAACGCGGTGGTCGTCGCGATCATGCTCGGAATGTTGCTCGCGGCCCTCGACCAGACGATCGTGGCGACCGCGCTGCCGACCATCACCAGCGACCTCGGCGGCGCGAACCACCTGTCCTGGGTGGTCACCGCGTACCTGCTGGCCGAGACGATCATGACCGCGCTGGTCGGCAAGTTCGGCGACCTGTACGGGCGCAAGCGGATGTTCCTGATCAGCGTCGTGCTGTTCCTGGCCGGCTCGGCCCTGTGCGGGATGGCCGACTCGATGCTCTGGCTGGTCGGCTCCCGGGCGATCCAGGGGCTCGGTGCCGGCGGCCTGCTGGTGACGTCGACCGCGGTGATCGCGGACGTCGTCCCGCTGAGCGAGCGCGGCAAGTACCAGGGCTTCATCGGTTCGGTCTTCGGCGTCTCGACCGTCGCCGGGCCGCTGCTGGGCGGGCTGTTCGTCGACCAACTCAACTGGCGCTGGGCGTTCTACGTGAACATCCCGCTCGGCATCCTCGTCCTGGTCGTCGCGTCGTTCACGCTGCCGTCGGTGAAGGCGGCGGTCGGGCCGAAGATCGACTACCTCGGCATCCTGCTGATCGGGCTGGCCGCGACCGGGCTGACGCTGGTCACGACGTGGGGCGGCAACGAGTACGACTGGACGTCGCCGGTGATCCTGGCGATGGCGGTCGGGTCGCTGATCGCGCTCAGCCTGTTCGTGCTCGTCGAGCAGCGCGCGGCCGAGCCGTTGCTGCCGATGCGGTTGTTCCGGTCCGGCGTGTTCACGGTGTGCTCGGTGCTGAGCTTCATCATCGGGTTCGCGATGCTCGGCGGGGTCACGTTCCTGCCGACGTACCTGCAGTACGTGCACGGCGCCTCGGCCACCGACTCCGGGCTGCAGATGCTGCCGTTGGTGATGGGGCTGCTGGTCGCGTCGATCGGCGTCGGTCAGGTGATCAGCAAGACCGGCCGGTACCGGCCGTTCCCGATCATCGGAACGGTGCTGATCGGGGGTGGGCTGTACCTGCTGTCGCTGCTGACCAACAGCACGCCGTACTGGACGACCGCGCTGTTCATGGTCGTCCTGGGTCTGGGGGTCGGGCTCTGTATGCCGGTGCCGACGGTCGTGGTGCAGAGCACGGTCGACTACAAGGATCTCGGGGTGGCGACGTCCGGGGTGAGCTTCCTGCGGACGATGGGCAGCTCGTTCGGCGTCGCTGTCTTCGGCTCGATCTACGCGTCGGAGCTGCCCGCCAAGCTGGCGGGGGCTGTTCCGGAGGGCGTCGATCCACGGCTGGCGGCGACGGTCGAGGGGGTTCGGTCGCTGCCTCCTGCGGCGCGGGAGCCGGTCACGGCCGCGTACGCCGAGGCGCTGCACGTCGTGTTCCTCACCGCCGTACCGGTCGCGCTGCTCGGGTTCGTCGTCGCTCTGCTGCTGAAGCAGGTCCCGTTGCGCGACACCGCGCGGATGACCGCCGGCGGCAACTCCGGCGTCGGCGAGAGCTTCGCGGCCCCGTCGTCCTTCGACTCCGAGCACGAACTGCAGAAGCTCGTCGCGCTGATCGTCCAGAACCACAAACGCAGCCCCGCCCCCGAGGTCCTCGCCGAGTCCGGCATCCCGCTGAACCTCGCCCAGGCCTGGATGATCATGCGCGTCTTCCGCGGCGGCGCCGAGCACGGCTCCGCCACGCTCGCCGAGATCACCGGCGACCTGAAGGTCCCACCGGCGGTCTTCGAGCCGCTCGCCGCCCAGCTGGTCGCCGACGGGTATCTCTCGGAGGTCCTCGGGCACTACCGCTTCACGCCGTACGGGCTGGAGATGTTCCAGCGCTTCATCGGCGCCTACCGCCGCTGGCTGCTCGCCCGCCTGGACGACTGGGAAACCACCGAGGACTTCTCGGAGGCGATCGACAAGATCGCCGAACAGATGCTCGACCGGGGCCACTCGCTCACCACCGGCAAACACGCGGCGCTGCTCGACGCGTGATGACAGACCAGCCTTTCAAGTACCGGCCACCGATCGGGCGCTGGTACTTGTGAGGTGACGGGCGACGAGGTTTGTCGTCAGGTGTGCCTCGGTCCCGGGCTAGCGGGTTCGGTCGTTGCCTCGGCCTCGGTTGTCGTCTTCCCGAGGCTTCTTCTTCTCGTCGTCCGGCTTCTTCTGATCAGCACCGACGACCTTGGGAGTCGGCGGGACGAAGCGCCGCAATGGCAGGCCGGGCAGTGCCTTCTGCATGGTGGTCTTCCACAGCGGCCCGGCCGTCCCGGAGCCGGTGGGGTCGGCGATGTCGCGGCCGTCGAGCGTGTGGCCGTACATGAGGTTCGTGTACGGGAGGTTGGCATCGGCGACGACCGAGGCCGCGGCGAGGTTCGGGGCGTAGCCGGCGTACCAGACCGCGCGGTTGTCCTGGATGGTTCCGGTCTTGCCGGCCAGATCCCACTTGCCGAAGTTGAGGCGCCCGCCGGTGCCGCCTGGCTCCATCACCGCACTGAGCACCCGGTTCACACCATCGGCGACCTGCGGCGAGAGCGCCTGCTTGCAGGAGCGGCCGGGGGTTTTGATCGGTTTCCCGGCGTTGTCCTTGATCGAGGTGACCAGCAACGGCGTGCAGTACTTGCCGCGCGCGGCGAACGTCGCGTACGCGTTCGACAGCATCAGCGGGGTCGTGTAGCCGACGCCGAGGGTGAAGGACACGACCTGGTCGAGCGGCCCGAGCGTCTGGGCGTTGTACATGCCGAGCTTCGCCGCGATCGTCGCCGGCGCGCACAGCCCGGTCCGCTGCGACAGCTGGAGGAAGTACGTGTTGGTCGAGTACCTGGCCGCCTCGATCATGGTCAGGTCGCCGCTCCTGGTCGAGTTCTGCGGCTGGTAGTCCGGGTCCCTGGTGTACCCCTTGCAGGTCCGGAAACGCTTGCCGCTGAGATCGATCTGCTGCGGCGAGTTGATCCGGTAGCTCAGCGGAAGACCCCTCGCGATCGCCGCCGCGACCGTGAACGCCTTCATCGTCGAACCGTTCTGGAACCCGCCGTACCCACCGGCGTACGACTTCTCGACGTTGTAGTTGTACGCCGTCTGGTACTTGCCGTTGCCGTACGGCTTGCTCTGCACCATCGCCTTCACCACGCCCGTGCCCGGCTCGACCACGGTGATCGCGGCGACGGCGGTGTCGCGGGGTTTGGTGTGCTCGTTGATCGACGCCTGCGCGGCCGCCTGGATCCGCGGGTCGAGCGACGTCACGACCGACAGCCCGCCGGTCTTCAGGTAGTGGTCGCGCTCCTTCGCGTTCGCCCCGAGCGCCGGGTTCTGCAGCAGCTTCGACACGACGTACTCGCAGTAGAACGGGTAGCGCGACCCGGCGCAGCCGTTCGGGACCTTCCGGATCTTGGCCAGGTCGACCACCGGCGCCTTGAGCGCCGCGGCGGTCTGCTTGGCGGTGATCAGGTTCAGTTCCTGCATCCGGCGCAGGACCACATCGCGGCGGTCGCGCGCCCGCTTCAGGTTGTTGGTCGGGTCGTAGCCGGTCGGGTTCTTCACCAGACCGGCCAGCAGCGCGGCCTGCGGCAGGGTCAGGTCGCCGGCCGACGTCCGGAAGTAGTGCTGCGCGGCAGCCTGTACGCCGTACGCGCCGTCGCCGAAGTTCGCCAGGTTCAGGTACCGCTCCAGGATCTGGTTCTTGGAGATCTGCTTCTCCAGCGCGATCGCGTAGCGCAGCTCCGCCACCTTGCGCTGGTACGTCACGGCCGTCGCCGCCGCGCGGTCCTCCGCGGTCTCCGCCTTCGCGATCAGGCTCAGCTTCACGTACTGCTGGGTGATGCTCGAACCGCCCTGCTGCACCGAGCCCTCGGTCTGGTTGCGGACCAGCGCGCGCAGCGTGCCCTTCGCGTCGAGGGCGCCGTGGGAGTAGAACCGCGAGTCCTCGATCGCCACGATCGCCTGGCGCATCACCGCGCTGACCCGGTTGAGCGGCACCGGCACCCGGTTCTGCTCGAACAGCGTCGCGATCAGGCTCCCGTCCGCGGCGAAGATCCGGCTGCGGATCTGCAGCGGCTCGGTCACCAGCTCCTGCGGCAGGCTCTCGACCGTCTCGGACACCTTGCGCGTCCCGAGGTCGACCAGGCCGGTCAACGGGATCACCAGCCCGGCCGCGAGCGCACCGGACAGCACGCTCACGCCGATGAACTTGTTCAACGACCGAACGAAGTTGCGACCGCCCCTGCCGGTGGCATCCACTCTTCCACGGTAAGGGAGATCACGGCTTCCCCGGGCGTTTCGTAAGCAACCTGTGAGGTTGCCATTCAGTTGCCCTGGGCAATCTGAGCGGCCCGCTCGGCCGGCACCCGCTCGATCCGGGTCCAGCCCTTCCAGCCGCGCCGCTCCAAGATCGTCACGATCCGCCGGGCGACCGGTGAGGCCTCGACCATGACCGCGTCCAGCAGCTCGACGAACGGGTCGTCGACGCTCCCGCCGTCCATCTCCCCCGCACCGACCCCACGGACCATGCGCCGTTCGAGGATGTCGACGATCTCGACGACCCGGGGATCGTCGGCCGGCCAGTCGGACACGTCGCTGAGCAGCCGGTAGAGCCGCAGCATGTCGGGATCCCGCAGATCCTCGTGCTTCCTGGCGATCACGGCCTCGACCAGCTGCGGGGCCTGGGCCGCGACCAGGATCCACGCGTCCCGCTCCAGTACGACGTACCGCTCGTCGACGCCCAGGCCGCGAAGCCGATCGAGGTAGTCCACGACGCTCTGCGGGAGGGCCAGGTGCTCCCCCGCCGCGAGCCGGGCGATCCGTCGGCGGTTGGCCTGCAGCCGCCGGATCTCGGTCCGCAGCTCCTGGTCGATCGCCTGGACGCCGGCGGCGAACTCGTCCGGGCTCGCCTCCAGGAGCTCCTGCACGCGGGCCAGCGGGACCCCGGCGTCGGCCAGGGTGTGGATCCGGATCAGCCGCACCACCGCGGCAGCGTCGTAGCTGCGGTACCCCGAGTGGTCGCGCCCGGGCTCGGGCAGCAGCCCGATCTGGTGGTAGTGGCGCACGGCCCGGACCGTCACCCCCGCGTACGCCGCCAGCCGGCTGATGGTGAGCATGGGATCAGCCTGCCTCAGGCGATCTTGCGGCGGTAGGCGGCCATCGCCCCGGCGTACGCGATCACCAGGATGCCGGCGCACCACAGCAGCGCGACCCAGCTGTCGCCGCCGGCCGGCTGCCCGGCCAGCAACGACCGGATCGTGTCGACGATCGACGTCACCGGCTGGTTCTCCGCGAACCAGCGCACCGGACCGGGCATCGTCGCGGTGGGCACGAACGCCGAACTGACGAACGGCAGGAAGATCAGCGGGTACGAGAACACGCCGACCCCGTCGACCGACGACGCGGACAGACCCGCGATCACCGCGATCCAGGTGAGGGCCAGGATGAACAGGACCAGGATCCCGGCGACGCCGAGCCATGGCAGGACGCCGGCGCCCGACCGGAAGCCCATCAGCAGCGCGACCGCGACGACGACCACCAGCGAGATCAGGTTGGCGACCAGCGAGGTCAGGACGTGCGCCCACAGCACGCTGGACCCGGCGATCGGCATCGACCGGAATCGTTCGAGGATCCCGCTCTTCAGGTCCATGAACAGCCGGAACGCGGTGTAGGAGATGCCGGAGCCGATCGTGATCAGCAGGATGCCCGGGAGCAGGTAGTCGACGTACCGGGCCCTCCCGGTGTCGATCGCGCCGCCGAACACGTAGACGAACATCAGCATCATCGCGATCGGCATCACCGCGGTCGACAGGACGGTGTCCAGGCTGCGGGTGACGTGGCGCAGGGTCCGCCCGGTGAGGGCGGCGGTGTCGCCGAGGAAGTGGGTGGGCATCGGTCAGCTCCTCGTCCCACGGTCGTCCGCGACGACCGCGAAGAAGACGTCCTCGAGCGACGGCTGCTTCTCGACGTACTCGATCTCGGCGGGTGGCAGCAGCTGTTTGAGCTCGGCGAGCGTGCCGTCGACGATGATCCGGCCCTGGTGCAGGATCGCGATCCGGTCGGCGAGCTGCTCGGCCTCCTCCAGGTACTGCGTGGTGAGCAGGACCGTGGCGCCGTGCCCGGCCAGCCCGCGCACGGTCTGCCACACCTCGGCGCGCGCCTCGGGGTCGAGCCCGGTGGTCGGCTCGTCCAGGAAGATCACCGGTGGGTCCCCGATCAGGCTCATCGCGATGTCGAGCCGGCGGCGCATGCCGCCCGAGTACGTCGACACGCGGCGCGCGCCGGCGTCGGTCAGCGAGAACCTCCGGAGCAGGTCGTCGGCTGTGCCGCCCGGATCCCCGAGGTGCCGGAGCTTCGCGACCAGGACCAGGTTCTCCCGCCCGGTGAGAATGTCGTCCACGGCAGCGAACTGCCCGGTCAGACTGATCGACTCCCGGACGCCGCTCGCCTGCGTGGCGACGTCGAAACCGTTCACTTCCGCCGTACCGGCGTCGGCCTTCAGCAGCGTCGCCAGGATCCGTACGACGGTCGTCTTGCCCGCCCCGTTCGATCCGAGCAACGCGAACACGCTGCCTTGGGTGACCTCGAGGTCGACACCACGCAGTACGCCGACCTTCCCGTACGCCTTCTCCAGTCCCTGCACGCGAATCATCCCGTTGGTCCTCCCTGTTCGTTCCTGGACCCACAGGGTGGAGGGTTGACGTAGCGTCAAGGTCAAACACACTGGAGCGATGCAGCTACCGGCCGACGGACACGTCCACACCGAATGGTCCTGGGACACCGACCGCGGTTCCATGGACGCCACCTGCGCCCGAGCCGTCGCTCTCGGCCTCCCGGTCGTCGCGTTCACCGAGCACGTCGACTTCACGCCGTTCCGCGCCGGCTTCCTGGCCCCGAAGTTCACCGGCTTCGTGACCGACGGCCTCCTCCAGGCCCCACCACTCGACGTGGCCGGCTACCTGGAGTCGATCGACCGCTGCCGCTTCGCCTATCCCGAACTCAAGATCCTCACCGGCCTCGAAATCGGCCAGCCGCACCTGCACGTCGCGGAGGTCGCCTCACTCCTGGCCCAAGGCACCTTCGACCGAGTCATCGGCTCCCTCCACTGCCTCCCCGACGAACAAGGCGTGATGGCCGAACCGTGGGAACTCTTTCCCCACCAACCGGCCCCCGAGGTCTTCCGCGGCTACTTGACCGAGATCCCTCGCATGCTCAGTGGATCGACCGCCTTCAACGTCCTCGGCCACATCGACTACCCCGTGCGCTCGTGGCCCGGGCCTTTCAACCCACACGACTTCGAGGAAGAACTACGAGCCGCCCTCACCGCCGTGGCCGCCGCCGACCGAGCCCTTGAACTCAACACCCGCCTCCCGCTGGATCCCCTGATCCTCCGCTGGTGGCGAGAATCCGGCGGCCGCCAGCTGACCTTCGGCAGCGACGCCCACTACCCCGAGGCCCTCGCCACCGGCCTCGCCGAAGCCGCCACCATCGCTACGGCCCACGGCTTCGCCCCAGACTCCTCCCCCACCGAACCATGGCGAGCCGTCACCTGATGCGGGGCTTGCATTGCGTCCCCCCGTCGATGACGGCGACTCAGCCGAGGACGAGTCGCTCGTCTCCGAAGTCGGCGACGATCTCGAGCTTGCCGCCCAGCGCTTCGACGTACTTCCTGATGGTGCTCAGCTCTGACCTGGTCAGCTCACCACGCTCGATCGACGAGACCGCGGCCTGACTGACGTGCATCGACTCGGCCAGCTGCGTCTGCGTGACACCGTGCTGTTGACGAAGCTCCGCCAACCGGTAGGCCCGCTGCTCGGCCAGCGCCTCCTCACGCTGAACAGCAACCCGCGCCTCAGCCTCGGGACCGTCGATGCGCTCGGCGCGCACGTCCTTCCACTTCCGATGTGTCATGCGTCCTTCCCTCCTTCACCGTACGGATCGTCTGCCCAGCCTGGATCTCGCCGTAGGTTGCCGAGCCACTCGTCGTAGAGGTCGTCGGCGACCGGGATGCTCTCCAGGTACCACTCGGTCCAGCGGTCCTGCTTGCTGCCGCCCAGCAGCAGAACTGCCTGGGTCTGTGGGTCGAAGGCGAACAGCACCCGCAGCTTGCCGCACCGCAGTTCCTTCATGTTCTGATGCCGCGAACCTTTGATCGTGTCGACCGTCGGACGCGGCGTCGCCGGGCCCTGCTCAGCCAGCAGATCGATCCGAGCAGCCAAGGCGTCGTACTCCCTGGTGGGCAGCGACTCCATCCACTTGCTGCAGCCGTCCAGGACGTAGACGTCGTACTCCTCCATGGAGCAACAATACAAGCCATGGGTTGTACAAGCTAGGGATTGTTTCAAGTGTCATCATCAGGACGCCTGAGTTTCTTCACCAAGCCCGCGCCGAGCAGGCAAAGAAGCGAGCGTCGGCGAGCGGACGTGCATGCAGGCGAACGGAGTAGCGTCAAGCGAACGCTCGCCGACATCCCATACCCCCGGACCACCTTTACTCCAGCGAAGCGCGACAGCGCGCACTCAAGCGGGCGAAGCACGCGCGCGTAGCGCGGTAGCGCGTATTCGGCGGGCGACAGCCCGCACGCACGAAGCGCGCGATAGCACGCGCGTCAAGCGCGCCAGCGCGTACTTGGCGGGCGCCAGCCCGCACACCCTCGCAAAGGGTGGGCGGGAGCACGGCACGTAGCGAGCGCTAGCGAGCGGAGGGCCGCGCGTGGGGGCTTTCCTCCGCTCGCCAGGCAGTCGCGCTAGTTGTACATCTTGTCCAGGAGGTCGCCGTACTGGGTTTCGACGTGTTTGCGCTTGAGCTTCAGGCTGGGGGTCATCTCGCCGCCTTCGACCGTCAGGTCCCGGTCGAGGATGGTGAACTTCTTGATGGTTTCCCAGCGGTTGAGGCCGGCGTTGAGTTCGTCGACGTAGCCCTGGACCATCGTCCGGGCCGCGTCGGAGGCGGCGATCTCGGCGTACGACTTGCCGGCCAGGCCGTTGGCTTCGGCCCAGGCGACGATGGCGTCGGGGTCGAGGGTGACCAGGGCGCTGACGAAGTTGCGCTGGCTGCCGTGGACGAGGAACTGGCTGGCGTACGGGCAGATCATCTTGAACCGGCCCTCGATCACCTGCGGGGCGACGTACTTGCCGCCGGAGGTCTTGAACAGGTCCTTCTTGCGGTCGGTGATGAAGAGGAACTCGTCCTCGAAGTGCCCGATGTCGCCGGTGTGGAACCAGCCGTCGGTGTCGATCACCTCGGCGGTCTGGTCGGGCAGGTTGTGGTACCCGCTCATCACGCCGGGACCCTTGATCAGGATCTCGCCGTCCTCGGCGATCTTGAACTCGGCCGCCGGGAAGATCGGCCCGACGCTGCCGAGGCGGTAGTTCTCCGGCCGGTTCAGCGTCGACCCGGCCGCGGTCTCCGACAGGCCGTAGCCCTCGAGGATCAGCAGCCCGGCCGCGTGGAACCACTCGGCGAGCTTCTTGTCGAGGGCCGCCGAGCCGGACACGAAGAAGCGGATCCGCCCACCGAACCGGGCGCGGATCTTCGACAGCACGAGCTTGTCGGCCAGCGAGTACTTCGCGGCCAGTACGCCGCTGGGCTCCTTGCCGGCCTGCCGCAGCTTCGACACCTCGGCCCCGACGCCGAAGGCCCAGTGGAACAGCTTGAGCTTGGCTCCCCCGTCGGCCTCCATCATCGTGACGATCCGGCCGTGCGCCTTCTCGAACACGCGCGGCGCGGCGGCCATGAACGTCGGCTGCACGACCGCGGCGTTCTCGACGATCTTGTCGACCCGGCCGTCGATCGCGGTGGCGAAGCCGATCTGGAACTGTACGGCGAGCAGCACCTGACCGAAGACGTGCGACAGCGGCAGCCACAGGTACTGCAGGTCGTCCGGGCTGAGCACCCGGATCCCTTCCACGGCGGCGCCTTCGTACGTCCACACCGAGTGCGGCAGCCGGACGCCCTTGGGCCGGCCCGTCGTACCGGAGGTGTAGACGAGCGTGCACAGGTGTTCGGGCTTGATCTGCTCGACCCGCTCGTCGATCGCTGAAGGGTGCTCGTCGAGGTACCGCGCGCCGAGCTCGTCGAGCGCGGCGACGCTGATCACCCAGTCGCCGTCCTGCGGGTCGGGTTCGCCGTCGATCAGCACGACCTTGTGGACCGACGGGATCTCGGCCTTGTGCTCGCGCAGCTTGTCGACCTGACTGGCGTCCTCGGCGAAGACGACCTGGACGTCGGCGTCGGCGACGATGTACGCGACGTCGGCGGACATCGTCGTCGGGTAGATCGTCGTCGTCGCGGCCGCGACGACGACCGCGGCCAGGTAGCACTGCACCCACTCGAGCCGGGTGTTCGCGGCGACGGCGACGCGCTGCTCGGGTTCGACGCCGAGGGCGATCAGGCCCGCGCCGCGCCGGCGTACGAGCTCGTCGGTCTGCTGCCAGGTGACGGAGGCCCAGCCGTCGGTGACGGGGTGCCGGAACGCCTCCCGGTTGGGCGTGGCCGCCACGCGGTCGAAGAACATCTGCGCCAGATGTTCTTTTCGAGAGCTGAGCAGCGCGAGCTGCGGACCGTCGGCAACGGGCTTCATTCTGGCCTCCCAGGGGTCAGGTAAACCGGAGAGTAATAGCTCCGGCGCACGCTGACCATGCCGCTCGCCCACGCGACGGCCCGAGCTCGATCACGTTTCCGCAACGCGAGCGTACGACGGTCAGGCGGGGGTGACGCCCAGTGCTTCGAAGACCTCAGCGGGTGCACCACGCAGCAACTCGGGCAGCGTGAGCCTCAGCGCCCGGCAGAGCGCGACCGCGTCGGCCACGGTGATCCGGCGCGTGCCGGCCTCGAGCGAGGAAACGGTGGGCCGGGACCAACCGATTTCGTCGGCGAGGTCCTCCTGCCGCAGGCGGAGGCGAGCGCGGGCCGCACGCACGTTGCCCGCGATCAGGGCGTCCAGCTCCTCCGGCTTCATCTTCCGCAGTCTGCATCAGCGGAAAGCCTGGCGTCATACCCTATTTTCGAGCGACACGCAAGGTAATCAAGCACACTGAATCGAGTTAGGGCACTGTGTTAGCTTTTCCGTCGTCAGGTCAGAAAATCCGACGGAGTGTTTGATGGGCGAGATCGTCGAGGGACAGCGGGTGAGTTCGGACGACTACGGCCGCGGCACGGTCGCCGCGGTGTTCGGCGGCGAGGTCCAGGTGCTATGGGACTCCCCACTGCTCGAGGGTACGACGACCCGCCTGTTCACCCACGACCGCCGGTTCATCGAGCGGCTGACCCAGCTCCGCACCGACGAGGAGGGCCGCGAGGTCCCCGCCTAGAGCGCACCGGGCTGTCCACATGCACGTGCAATGCCCGGTGCAAGCAGCCCCGCTCCCGGCGTACGACGGGGGCGGGGCTGTGAACGTTCAGCGCTTCTGCAGCAGCTCGGCAATCTGTACGGCGTTGAGCGCCGCGCCCTTGCGGAGGTTGTCGTTCGAGACGAACAGGACCAGGCCACGACCACCGGGCACCGACTGGTCCTGGCGGATACGACCCACGTACGACGGGTCCTGGCCGGCCGCCGCCAGCGGCGTCGGGAGGTCGGCCAGCTCGACGCCCGGCGCCGCGGCGAGGAGCTCGGTCGCGCGCTCGGGGGTGATGGGCTCCGCGAACTCGACGTGGATGCTCAGCGAGTGGCCGGTGAAGACCGGGACGCGAACGCAGGTGCCGGCGACCGGGAGGTCGGGCAGGTGCAGGATCTTGCGGCTCTCGTTGCGGAGCTTCTGCTCCTCGTCGGTCTCACCGGAGCCGTCGGCAACGATCGAGCCGGCCAGCGGGAGCACGTTGAACGCGATCGGGCCGGCGTACACGGTCGGCTGCGGGAGCGTGACGCCGTCGGTGCCGCGGGCCAGCCGATCGGCGCCGTCGACGAGTCCCGCGGTCTGGTCGGCCAGCTCCCGGACGCCGGCGCCGCCGGAGCCCGACACCGCCTGGTACGTCGAGACGACGAGCCGGGTCAACCGTGCCTCGCGGTGCAGCGGCGCGAGGACCGGCATCGCGGCCATGGTCGTGCAGTTCGGGTTGGCGACGATGCCCTTCGGCAGTACGTCGAGGTCCTCGGGGTTGACCTCGGCAACGACCAGCGGGACGTCGGGGTCCATCCGCCAGCCGGACGAGTTGTCGACCACGATCGCGCCGGTCGCGGCGACCTTCGGAGCGAGCTCCTTGGAGGCCGTCTTGCCGTTGGAGAACAGCGCGAGGTCGAGCCCGGAGAAGTCCGCCGTGGCGGAGTCCTCGACGGTGACCTTGGTGTCGCCGTACGGCAGCTCGGTGCCCGCGGACCGCGCGGACGCGAAGTACCGGATCTCGTCGATGGGGAAGTTCCGTTCGACCAGCAGCTCCCGCATCACGCCGCCGACCTGACCTGTCGCTCCGAAAACTCCTACTCGCATGGGAAGCAGGATAGTTGGAGGGGTTTGGGGTGGGGCTGGGATTTCAGTATGCGGAGATGTGGGAGCGGGGAAGACTTGGAGGAGCGGCGGCTAGGGTGGGTGGATGCTTCCTCTGGTTGATCTGCATCGGCATCTCGAAGGGTCGATCCGGAGCAGCACCGTGCTCGACGTCGCCGAACGGACGGGCCACAAGTCCGTACGGCGAACCGCTTTGGTGGCCGACGACAACCAAACCGGGCTGCTGCCCTACCTGGACAAGGTCGATCTCGCGATCGGTGTGCTGACCGGCCTCGACGACTGGAGCCGGGCCGCGCGGGAGGCCGTGGACGACGCGTTCGACGATGGGCTGGAGCTGCTCGAGCTGCGGTTCTGCCCGGGGATCATCGCGCACGAGACCGGACTGGCGCCTGAGGCAGTCATCGACGCGGTCGCGGATGCGGTCGCCGAGCAGGCGAAGAAGCGGCAGCTGACAGTCGGGCTGATCGGCATCGTGGTGCGGCATCTCGGCGCCGACTCGGCCGCCGCGCAGATGGCGAGTCTGCTGGCGCGCAAGGAGCGGTTCTGCGCGGTCGACCTGGCCGGTGACGAGGCGAACTTCCCCGCCACGCTGTTCGCGGACGCGTTCTCCCAGGCGAGGCAGGCGGGACTGCACGTGACGATTCACGCCGGCGAGGCGGCCGGGCCGGAGAGCGTTTGGGACGCCGTACGGGAACTCAAAGCGGAACGCATCGGGCACGGCGTGCGGGCTGCTGAGGATCCTCGGTTGATGGAGTGGCTGGCCGCGCACGGGGTGACGCTGGAGGTGTCGCTCACGAGCAACACCCAGACCGGTGCGGCGCCGAGCTACGCGGAGCACCAGATCCACACGTTGCTGGCCGCGGGGGTGCCCGTGGCGTTGTGCACGGACAATCCGCGGGCCAGCAACGTGCGGTTGTCACAGGAGCACCGGACGGCGCTCGCCGAGGTCGGGCTCACACCACAGCAGCTCACAACCGTTGCCGAGCAGTCGGTCATCGCCGCATTCGTGGAGTGAAGAGCGGCCCGGGGTCAGTCCGCCGCGTTGGCGGCCGCTCGCCTGGCGAGCACCTCGTCGTTCTCGTCCGGGTCGCTGTTCAGCGAGTCGAGCAGGACGTCGACGGAGTCGCGGCGTTCCGGCATCAGCAGGCCGAGCCCGACGTACACGACCAGGGAAGTTGCCAGCGGCAACGCCACCACCATCGTGGTGTCGGTCGACCCGATGCCCCACTTCACGACCGCCCAGACGATCAGCCCGGCCGCCCACGAGGCGATCGCCGCCCGCGAGCCACAGCGCCGGAACCAGGGCAGCAACCCGAGCATCAGCGGGATCGAGATCGGGCCCATCGTCGCGGCCACCAGGTCGACGACGATCTTCAGGACGACGCCCTGCCCGTTGGTGAGGATCGCGATCAGCATGCTCACCGTCACGAACGTGAACGTCGTGATCCGGGCGAACTTCAGCGTCGCGGCGTCGGACAGCCGGCGCAGCTTCGGCACCAGCACCGGGCCGAGGTCGCGGGTGATCACCGACGAGATCACGTTCGCGTCGGAGGCGACCATCGCCATCGTGTGCGAGAAGAACCCGGCCAGCACCAGGCCGATCAGGCCGCTCGGCAGCAGCAGTTGCGCCAGTTCGACGTACGACTGCTCGGGCTTGCCGAGGTCCGGGACCAGCAGCGGCGCGGCACACATCGGGATGAACAGCACCAGCGGCCAGACCAGCCACAGGATCGACGACAGCAGCGCGGACCGCTTGGCCTCCGAGCCCGACGGCGCGGCCATGTAGCGCTGGGCCAGGTTCCACATGCCGCCGTTGTACTCGAAGGTTTTGATGAACAGGAACGCAATCAGGAAGATCGGTGTGTACGGCCCGTTCAGCGCGTCACCGTGCCCCTCGGGCAACTGGTCCCACATTTTCCACAACGTCGGTACGCCGTCCAGGTGCCGCAGGACGCCGACGAACATCGCGATCCCGGCCGCGGCCTGGATGACGAACTGCCCGAAGTCGGTGAGCACGTCCGCCCACAGCCCGCCGAGCGTCGCGTACAGCATCGTGACCACGCCGGTCAGCAGGATGCCCCACCGCATCGGTACGCCGGTGAACCCGTTCAGCAGTACGGCGATCGCGACCCACTTGGACGCGATGTCGACCACCTTGAGCGCGGCGCCGGAGTACGCGAGCACCTGCTGGGTCGGCAGGTTGTAGCGCTGGGCAAGGTACTCCAGCGGCGACACGACTCCGTGCTTGGCGCGCAGCCGGTTCCAGCGCGCGGCGAACACGAACGCGCCGATCCCGACGCCGACGCCGATCGAGACCGCCCACCAGACGTACACGGTGATGCCGTAGGTGTAGGCGACCGCGGCGAAGGCGACGAACATGACGGCGCTGTAGCCGGACATGTGGTGCGAGATGCCGGACAGCCACCAGGGGATCCGGCCGCCGGTCGTGAAGTAGTCGACGACGGTCTTGATCTTGGTGCGCGACCAGAGGCCGATCAGCACCATCAGCACGAAGTAGCCGGCCAGGACCGTCCAGTCCAGTGCGGTCATGCGATACCTCCAAGGGGCGGAACTTGGTATCAAGGGGCGGAACTAGAACCAAGAAGGCCTTTCTACTCTTGACTTGTTGTTCTGTCTAGTAGAACTTAGTTCCATGAATTCGCCTCTCCAGGTTCGTCACGCCACTCACCCCGCCCAGATCCCCGGGTTCGACACCGCGGGCCTTCGCGAGCACTACCTGGTCGACGACCTGTTCACCCCGGACGCGGTCACCGCGGTGCTCACCCACCACGACCGGATCGTGCTGGCCGGCGCCCGCCCGGTCTCCGGCCCGCTCACCCTCGGCACCTGGCCGGAGCTGCGCAGCGAGTACTTCCTCGAGCGCCGCGAGGCCGGCATCGTCAACGTCGGCGGCCCCGGCACGGTGAGCGTCGACGGCACCAAGTTCGAGCTGACCACCGGTGCCTGCCTGTACGCCGGGCGCGGCGCGCGCGAGGTCGTCTTCGAGGGCACCGACGCCGCGTTCTACCTGTTCAGTGCGGCCGCGCACACGGCGTACCCGACGGCTCTCGTGCAGCCCGGCGAGGGCAACCGGCTCGAGCTCGGCGACCAGCAGACCGCGAACCGGCGCACGATCGACCAGTACATCCACGCGACCGGCGTGCAGAGCTGCCAGATCGTGCTCGGCGTCACCACCCTGCACGCCGGCAGCACCTGGAACACGATGCCCTCGCACACCCACGACCGCCGGACCGAGTGCTACCTGTACTTCGGCCTGCCGGAGACCGAGCGGATCGTGCACCTGCTCGGCGAGCCCGAGGAGACCCGGCACCTGCTGGTCGCCGACCGCGAGGCGATCATCTCGCCGAGCTGGTCGATCCACTCCGGCGTCGGCACGTCGTCGTACAGCTTCGTGTGGGCGATGGCCGGCGAGAACCAGGCCTTCGCCGACATGGACGGCGTCGACGTGACGGAGCTGCGGTGACCGTCTTCTCCCTGAAGGGACGGACCGCCCTGGTGACCGGGGCGCGGCGCGGGATCGGTGCGGCGATCGCCGCCGGGTACGCCGCGGCCGGCGCCGACCTGATCCTGCTCGCCCGCGACGCCGCGCTCGAGGACACCCTCGAGGCGATCAAGCAGAACGGCGGCGGCGAGGCGACGGTCGTCACCGCGGACTTCGCCGCCCCCGCGGCCGTCGAGCAGGTCGCCACTCAGATCGCCCGCGAGCGCCGGATCGACATCCTGGTCAACAACGCGGGCACGATCCGCCGCGCGCCCGCGGCCGGAACCGCGACCCCCGACTGGCAGCACGTGATCGACGTGAACCTGAACTCCACCTGGGCGGTCACCCGCCCGATCGGCGCGGCGATGGTCCAGCACGGCGCCGGCAAGATCGTCACGATCGCCTCGCTGCTCAGTTTCCAGGGCGGCGTCACCGTGCCCGCCTACACTGCGAGCAAGCACGCGGTCGCGGGACTGACCAAGGCGCTGGCCAACGAGTGGGGAGCGGCCGGCGTCCAGGTGAACGCGATCGCGCCGGGCTACATCAGTACCGACAACACGACCGAACTGCGGGCCGACCCGGCGCGCGAGGCGGCCATCCGGGACCGCATCCCGGCCGGCCGCTGGGGTCGGCCGGAGGACCTGGTCGGGGCCGCGGTGTTCCTGGCCTCGGCGGCGTCGGACTACGTGAACGGCCATGTGCTCGCCGTCGACGGCGGCTGGCTCGCGAGATAGGCAGTACGGCGTACCGGGTTCGACCAGGACAGAGGTGACAGGATGAGCGGCATGAGTTCGCCCTCGGCCATCGACAAGACGCTGATGGTGCTCGACGCCGTCCTCGAGCACTCCCGGTTCACCGACGTCGTGACGGCCACCGGCCTGGCCAAGTCGACGGTGCACCGGATCATGGCGTCGCTGGTCGAGCACGAGTTCGTCGCGCAGTCCGAGGACGGCTCGTACCACCCGGGCCCGAAGGCGCTGCGGCTCGCCGGCCACGCGCTGACGAACGTCGATCTGGCCACGGTGGCGCGGCCGGTGCTCGCCGACCTGGTCGCGCAGACGCGCTGCACGGTGCACGTCGGCCTGCTGAACGGCGACGAGGCGATCTACGTCGCCCGCCTGGACGGCCCGAAGCCGTACCGGATGCCGTCGCGCGTGGGGAAGGCGTTCTGGCTGCACTGCACCGGGATCGGCAAGGCGCTGCTGGCGGAGATGGACGATGACACGCTCAACGCGCTGATCACCCGGACCGGACTGCCGGCCCGTACGCCGCTCACGCACACCACCGCGGCCGGGTTGAAGGCGGACCTGGCCCAGGTGAAGGCTCGCGGCTACGCGCTGGACGACGAGGAGAACGAGCCGGGCATCCGCTGCGTCGCGGCCGTGATCCACGACCACACCGCAGCGGCGATCGCGGCGGTGAGCATCTCGACGTTGTCGCTGGAGCAGTCGATCGCGCAGGTCGCGCTGATGGCCCCGGCCGCGATCGAAGCCGCCCGGAAGATCTCAGCGGCGCTGGGCTACCTGGAGCCCACTCACTAACGCCGTCCGGCCCACAGCTCGCGACTGGCCGGGTGGTGGTCGGTGACCAACTGGTCGGCGCCGCCGAACTCCTGCTCGACCCGGCGTTGCGGCGAGTACGTCGGCCAGCCGGGATCGCCGGTCTTGGCGAAGGCCACCCAGCTGTTGTGCATCCGGGTCGCGACGTCGCTTGCGCCCTGACCCACCAGCATCCCGCGCCAGTCGGCGTTGTCCAGGTTGTCGAACACGTACGGCAGTTCGAGCCCGTGGGACGCACCCAGCCGGCCGTCGCGCGCCGGCGACTGCCAGGCGAACCGGTACACGTGAGCCCTGCCGTGCGCCTCCGCCAGCCGGAGGGCCGGAATCCGGTAGATGGCGTCGGTCAGCATGGCGATCATCGCGTCATGGTCCCGCGCCGGTCCGTCGGCCCACCCACGGTAGGCCGCGAGGTCCTTGCGGCGGAGCCCGAACAGCCGGCCCATCACCGCCGTCATCAGTCGAGGAACGACGCCACGGTCGGGGACGGTCAGGAAGAACAGCCGCGCCTCCTGCGTGTTGTACCCGACCAGTACGTCGACGCCCGCGCCGGCGCCGGCTTCGATCGCCTTGATCGGGAGCTGCGGCAGCACCTCGCCGTCGACCACCGGCTCGAACGGCATCAGGTTGGTCGCGACCTCACCCCAGATCCGGCGGAACGGCGTCTTGGGCAGCTGCGCGGACACCTGCGACTGCGCCGCGATCAGCGCGGCGGAGCTCGCCGTACCGACTCCTTCGCGGGTCGCCGGCACTCCCAGGACCTTGGCGAGCCGCCGGCCGACGTTGCGGGCCGCGCCCGGCGAGATCGCGTGGTGGCCCGCGCCGGACTCCAGGATCGCCCGGTGGAACAGGCCCTCGGCGGCCGGCATCGTGAGGAGCGCCCCGATGCTCATCGCGCCCGCCGATTCGCCCATCACCGTGACGTTTCCGGGGTCACCGCCGAAGCTCGTGATCGTGTCGCGCACCCAGGTCAGCGCGGCGACCTGGTCGAGCAGCCCGAGGTTCGGTACGCCGTCGCCGAACCAGAGGAACCCGTCGGCGCCAAGCCGGTAGTTGATCGTCACGAACACGACACCGTCCCGCGCGAACGCCGTTCCGTCGTACCCGCTGAGCGCGTTGGACCCGCTGACGAACGCGCCACCGTGGATGAACACCATGACCGGCGCCGACCCCGTTGGATCCGGGGTCCAGACATTGGCGTGGAGGTAGTCGTCGCCGGGGACGACGAGGTTCGGGAGCAGGTCGGCCAGCGGACCGGACGCGGCGGCCTGCGGAGCGGTCGGGCCGGTCGATCGGGTGTCCCGGATCTCGGTCCACGGGCTCACAGGGGCCGGTGGCCGGAACCGGTGCTCGCCGACCGGCGGCGCGGCGTACGGTACGGCCCGGAAGACGGCGCCGTACTCCGTGGCATCGCCACGGATCGGTCCGGCGGGAGTGGTGACGACGAGGTCGGTCGATGCCATCGGGCCATCCTGGCACGGCGGCCCGGGCTTAGTTGCCGCGGGCCACGACACGCTCGGCGGTCGCGCGCAGCTCGGGCATCAGGTCGACGCCGGAGTCGAGCACGCCCCGCAGCTTCGGCCCGTCCTGCGCCTCGAACATCACCCCGACGGTCACCTCGTGATCGGGGCGGCTCAGCACCGTGACCGGGTCACCGGCCGCGATCGTGCCGGTCGTCAGGACCTTGAGGTAGACGCCGGAGCGGTTGGCCTGGTGGAACCGCTTCACCCAGCCCGGAATCCCCATCCGGTGCTGGAACGTGATGCACGGGATCCGCGGCGCCCGCACCTGGACCTCGACCTCGTCCCCGATACGCCACACCTCACCGAGCAGCGCGTTGGTCACCTCGACGCCCTCGGTCCGCAGGTTCTCGCCGAACAACCCCGACGGGATCTCCCGCCCGAGCTGCTCGCTCCACCACCGGGCGTCCTCCTCGGCGTACGCGTAGACGGCCTGATCCGGCCCACCGTGATTCGCGGTGTCACACACCGAGTCCCCCGCGAGCCCGAGCTCCCCCACCCGGACCCGCCCATGCTGCGGCCGCTTGTCGATCGCCGTCCAGCCGGTCTCCTTGGGCCCGGGGATCAGCTCTTCCACCACGTTCACCGTCAGCAGCCGCATCCCCGCATCCTCCCCCGCCGCGGCCCGAGGCTCCACCGGTTTCTAGTCCTGGATCGCCTTCACGATCGCGATGTTGCGGGTCAGCCAGTCCTGCGGGAGGGACTGGTCGGCGCCGGCGTCCTTGAGGGTCCACAGGACGTTGAGCATCTGGCGGACGATCACCCAGTCGCGGGCGCGGTCCTCGTCGAGGCCGGCGGCGTCGATGGCGGTGTAGAAGCGGGAGCGGACCCGGAAGCGGATGTCACCGGTGGCCACGACCTCGTCCCAGCGGTTCCAGAGCAAGGGCGCGACCTCGTAGCCGGGGTCGCCCGAGAGCGGCTTGGGGTCGATGACCAGCCAGGGTTCACGCTCGCCGGCGAGCACGTTCTCGTAGTGCAGGTCGCTGTGGATCAGCCGGCCGTCGGTCCCGGGGTCGGCCGCGAAGTCCGTGCCCAGCGAGATCGCCTGCTCGACGTACCGGCGTGGGACCGGCGCCGACGCGGGCATCGCGCGGAACTCCTCCATCCACCGCTTCAGCTCGCCCGACAGCGTCCGGTACTGCGGCCCGGCGGCGACATGCAGCCTCGAGTACGCCGTACCGATGAGCTCGCAGGCCTCCCGGTCGTCGACCGTCGTCAGGTCCCGCGGCGACAACCGCTCGAGCAGCAGCGCGAACCGCCGCGGGTCCGCCCGCAGCAACCGCACCGCGCCGCGCCCGCCCCAGGCCTGCAGCGCGAGGTGCTCGGTCTCGGCCTCCCAGTGCGGGAACTGCACCTTCAGCACCGCCGCCTCGCCGGCCCGCGTCAGCACCGGTGCGACGACCGCGCATTCCCCGTGCCAAGCCGGCCCGTCGACGGTCAGCTCCCACTCGCCGAGCAGCTCGTCGACCAGCCGCGGCAGCCCGTCCAGGTACGCGACCCAGTCCAGGCCGCGCGACCCGACGACGAGGAACCCGGCCGGGATCTCGAACGCCGGCACCTACTTCTTGGCCTTCTCGGCGGGCTCGTTGGTCTTCAGCGCGGCGATGAAGGCCTCCTGCGGGACCTCGACCCGGCCGACCATCTTCATCCGCTTCTTGCCCTCCTTCTGCTTCTCCAGCAGCTTGCGCTTCCGGGTGATGTCACCGCCGTAGCACTTGGCGAGCACGTCCTTGCGGATCGCCCGGATCGACTCCCGGGCGATGATCCGGGACCCGATCGCGGCCTGGATCGGCACCTCGAACTGCTGGCGCGGAATGAGTTCCTTGAGCTTGCCGGCCAGCGAGACGCCGTACGCGTAGGCGTTGTCGCGGTGCACGATCGCGGAGAACGCGTCGACGGTCTCGCCCTGCAGCAGGATGTCGACCTTGACCAGCGCCGCGGACTGCTCACCGGTCGGCTCGTAGTCGAGCGAGGCGTAGCCCTTGGTCTTCGACTTCAGCTGGTCGAAGAAGTCGAAGACGATCTCGGCCAGCGGCAGCGTGTAGCGTAGCTCGACGCGGTCCTCGGACAGGTACTCCATACCGAGCAGGTTGCCCCGCTTGGTCTGGCACAGGTCCATGATCGTGCCGATGAAGTCCTTCGGGCTGAGGATCGTCGCCCGCACCACCGGCTCGTAGATGTCGGCGATCTTGCCCTCGGGGAACTCGCTCGGGTTGGTGACGACGTGCTCCTTGCCGTCCTCCATCTCGACCCGGTAGACCACGTTCGGCGCGGTCGAGATCAGGTCCAGGTCGAACTCGCGCTCGAGCCGCTCGCGGACGATCTCCATGTGCAGCAGACCGAGGAAGCCGCAGCGGAAGCCGAAGCCGAGGGCGCCCGAGCTCTCCGGCTCGTACTGCAGGGCGGCGTCGTTCAGCTGCAGGCGCTCCAGCGCGTCGCGCAGCGTCGGGTAGTCGTCGCCGTCGATCGGGAACAGACCGGAGTAGACCATCGGCTGGGGGTGCTTGTACCCACCCAGGGCCTCGGTCGCGCCGCGGATCGACGAGGTGACGGTGTCACCGACGCGGGACTGGCGGACGTCCTTCACGCCGGTGATCAGGTAGCCGACCTCGCCGACGCCGATGCTCAGGCCCTTCACCGGCTCGGGCGAGATGACACCGACCTCGAGCATCTCGTGCACGGCGCCGGACGACATCATCTTGATCTTGTCGCGGTGCGTCAGCTCGCCGTCGACCACCCGGACGTAGGTGACCACGCCGCGGTAGGTGTCGTACACCGAGTCGAAGATCAGGGCCCGCGGCGGAGCGTCCTTGACGCCCTTCGGCGGCTCGACCTGCGCGACGATCTCGCTGAGCAGGTCCTCGACACCCTCACCGGTCTTGGCCGAGACCCGCAGGACGTCGGACTCCTTGCAGCCGATGATGTGCGCCAGCTCGGCGGCGTACTTCTCCGGCATGGCGCCCGGCAGGTCGATCTTGTTCAGCACCGGGATGATGTGCAGGTCCGCGTTCAGCGCGAGGTACAGGTTGGCCAGCGTCTGCGCCTCGATCCCCTGCGCCGCGTCGACCAGCAGCACCGCGCCCTCGCACGCCTCCAGCGACCGCGACACCTCGTAGGTGAAGTCGACGTGGCCGGGGGTGTCGATCATGTTCAGGATGTACGTCGTACCGTCCTCGGCGAGCAGGCCGCCGGGGCTGTCCGGCTTCGGCGCGTACGGCAGGCGCACGGCCTGGGACTTGATCGTGATGCCGCGCTCGCGCTCGATGTCCATCCGGTCCAGGTACTGCGCCCGCATCTGCCGGCCGTCGACGACACCGGTGATCTGCAGCATCCGGTCGGCCAGCGTCGACTTGCCGTGGTCGATGTGGGCGATGATGCAGAAGTTCCGGATCAGCGACGGGTCGGTGCGACCCGGCTGCGGAACGGTCGTGGGTCCTACGGGCACGGAGGGATCCAGTTCGTCTGAGGATGGAGACAGGACAACTCCTCCATCTTCCCATGACACGCCAGCCCTTTCCGCATCGAAGCGTCCGGCCGTGCAACAAACGGCGTGGACCGGTGTCTCTCTACCGTGACGAACATGATGCTGAGCCTGGGCCGCTCCCGGACTCACCCGCCGCCCGTCGCGGAGCGTGAGTCCGCGATCACCCGGCTCTACGAGGAACAGTGGGCCGGGATGGTCCGGCTCGCCCTGCTGATGCTGGGCGACCGTGCCTCGGCCGAGGACGCCGTGCAGGAGTCCTTCACGGCCGTCTACCGGCGCTGGGACAAGATCAAGGACGGCACCCGGGTGGAGGCCTACCTGCGGTCGGCGGTGCTGAACACCAGCCGCTCGGTCCTGCGCCGCCGCAAGCTCGCCGTACTGCACCGGCCGCCCGTCGATCCGCCGGTCTGGTCCGCCGAGAGCCAGGCGATGCTCGGCGAGGACCGGCGCGAGGTGCTGGCCGCGCTGGCGACGCTGCCGGCCCGTCGGCGAGAAGTGCTGGTGATGCGGTTCTACCTGCACCTGTCCGACGCCGACATCGCCCTGACGCTCGGCATCACCGAGGTCTCGGTCCGTTCGACCATCTCCCGGGCGCTGAAGGCCCTGGGCGCGAAGCTGAAGGAGGACCGGTGAATCTCGACCAGCGTCTGACCGACGCGCTCGACTCCGCCGCCCGGACCGTGCCTGACGACGCGGTGCCAGCTGAGATCGTGAACACTCCCGTACGGCGTACGCGGCCGGTGCTCGTGGTCGCGCTCGCCGCGGCGGCCGTGGTCGCGGCGGTCGCCGTACCGGTGGCTCTCTCCCGGAACCACGACCCCCAGGTCACCACCGGCAGCTGCGCGACGCCTCCCGCCGTCGAGCCGTTGGAGTACTCGCAGGTCAACGGCACCAAGCCGGCCACGCCGGAGGTCGACCGGATGCCGTTCGGCGCACCGCCCCGGGTGCCGTTCACGATGGCCCCGAACCGCGAGGGGACGGGGGGCTATCTCGAGGACAACGGCGTCCGCACGCCGGTCGAGACCGGCTACACCTACTTCGGCCTCGGCCGGGTCGACTGCGGGTGGATCATCGGCCGGCAGCGCTACGGCCCCGGCGGTGAGCTCGTGATCGGGCGATTGGACACCTCCGGCGCGTTCAACTCGTTCGGCGCGGTGTCCGGCGACGGCATGGGCCTGTCGCCGGACCGGTCCGAGGTCGCCTTCGTCGCGCCGACCGGGGACGGCCAGGCCCGGGTCGCCGTCCGGAACGTTGCCACCGGCAAGGAGACGGCGTCGTGGCCGACCGACCTGGAGGCCGAGGTGCTGGGCTGGAACGGTGCCGGGATCTGGTTCATGCCACGGGGTGAACGCACCCAGACCCGGGTCTGGAAGCCGGGCTCGGAGCCGGTACCGGTGGACACCGAGGGGCGCCGGCTGACGGCGTACCGGACGACCGATCGGATCCTGCTCAGTGAACCGGCGCAGACCGGCGAGGACGGTCAGGGGCCTGGACCGTGCGTGCGGGTCGCCGAACTGGACGGCACGCGGCTGAGGACTCTGCGGGAGCAGTGCGGCAGCAGCACCGCGGTGCTGTCACCGGACGGGAAGATCCTGGTGGCCGAGGGAGCCACGGTCGGGGCAGTGGTGGTCGACACCGGGGCCAAGACGCGTCTGCAGCTGTCGCCGCGGCTGCTCCATGCGGATTACCCGGGCGTGTGGGAGGACGACACCCACCTGATCGGCCAGATGGGGCTGGGAACCAACCGCGACATCACGTTGAGGTGCGACGTCGTCAACGGGTCCTGCGAACGCATCCAGGACGGCCCACGGCAAGGCGGGCTGCCGGGGCCTGGCATCGGGCGCCCCTGACCCTTCCACCGGCCGGGCTACTGTCCGGCCGGTGGAAAACCGGCCGCCAGTGGCTGGACCGACCATCTACCCTCAGTAGGCATGGCGCACGCACTGGGGACCCGCTTGGCCTACGAACAGGCTCCTGCCCGGGTGCGCGCGTGGGTCGAGCGCTCGCTCGGTGCCTCGGTCGTCTCGGCCTCCACGCAGCTGGGCGGGTTCTCGCCGGGCGTCGCGGCGCGGTTGGTGACGGCCTCGGGCCGGCGTGCGTTCGTCAAGGCGGTCGGCCCCGAGCTCAACCCGGGCACCCCCGACCTGATCCGCAACGAGATCACCGCCATGCAGGCGATCGGCCCGCTGCCGCAGACCCCCGGCCTGTACGGCGTGTACGACGACGGCGACTGGGTCGGGATCCTGCTGGAGGACATCTCCGGCTACGTGCCGCCGCACCCGTGGCACCAGCACGACGCTTCCCGGGTGCTCGACGCGCTGGCCGACCTGTCCGAGTCGCTGGACCCGGCGCCCTGGTCGGAGGCCCCGGTCGCGGCTGAGCGCAGTCAGGGCTTCCTGAGCCGGTGGGAGAAGGTGATCGCCGACGGCGTCGCCGTACCGGACTGGGCAGCCGGCCGCGAGCAGGAGTTCGCCGAACTGGCCCAGACCGGGCTGGACGAGCTCTCGAAGGGCAGTGCCCTGGCGCACTGGGACCTGCGGGCCGACAACCTCCTGCTCACCGAGGACCGGGTCGTCTTCGTCGACTGGGCCCACGCCTCGATCGCACCGGTCTGGACGGACACGGTCATCCTGTGCGGCGACATGTACGAGTCGGTGGACCTGCCGGACCTCCCGGACGAGCCGGGGGTGAACGGCCTGATCGCCGGGCTCTGCGCCGGGTACCTGTGGGGCAGCACCCAGCCGCCCCAGCCGAGCATCCCGACCATGCGGCCCTGGCAGTACGAGACCGCGCAGGTCCACTTCGACTGGCTGCGCGAACGACTCGGCTGACACCTGATGCAGCGTTCTGACTCACCGGGCGTCTAGACGGGTGTGACGAATCCAATGGTGAGTATCGGCGCCGCCGTACCGGTGCCTGACGACGCACCGGCCGCCGTGACCCGGCTGTACCGGGAGCACTGGGTCGGTCTGGTCCGACTGGCGGTGCTGATGGTCGACGACCGTCAGCACGCCGAGGACCTGGTCCAGGAAGCCTTCGCCGAGCTGTACCGGCGCTGGCCACTCGACGACTCCGGCAAAGCCCTCGGCTACCTCCGTACGACGGTGCTCAACCGCAGCCGATCCGCACTACGCCGGCGCCGCGTGGCCCGGCTCTACGCACCCCCTCTCGACCGGCCCGGCGCATCGGCCGAGAGCGAGGTGGTGCTCAGCGAGGAGCGCCAGGAGGTGCAGCGGGCGCTGAGCAAACTCCCTCGGCGTACCCGTGAAGTGCTCGTCCTGCGCTACTACCTCGACCTCCCGCACGCCGAGATCGCCCAGACCCTCGGGATCAACGAGTCGACCGCACGCGCCACCGCGTCGCGAGGCCTCGCCCTCCTGACCCAGCACCTGAAGGACTCCTGATGAACGACACCGAGACCCGCCTCCGCGATTACCTGCACACCAAGGCCGCCACGGTTCCGGACGGCGCCGAGCCTCCTGGCCTCGACGAGGCCGCTGCCAGGAAGCGGCACCTCTGGCCGGTCGTGCTGGCCGCGGCCGCCATCGGCGCGATCCTCGTTCTGACCGTGCCCTTCCTCACCCGCCTCGGTGACAAGACCGACCCGGCCAAGCCCGCGCCGGCTCTCGCGGTCCCCTACACCCTCTCGATTCTCGACTCCGAGGGCAGCGGCACGAAGACGTTGCACGACGGGAAGACCGCCGTACAGGTCCCGAACGACGTCTTCTCCCTGTCCTCCCGGGTCGACGGAGGCTGGGCCGGCACGGTGTCGGTGCCGCGGACCGGCGGAGGCAACGCCCAGCGGATCGGTGTCCTGCGACCCGACGGCACGTTCCGCGCGTTCGGACCGAAGGACACCAACTACCTGGCCGTCTCGCCCGATCGCCGGCAGCTGGCCACGGCCGAGCCACTCGGTGGCGGCAAGACCCGGATCGCCACGTACGACGTGGCCTCCGGCCGCCAGGTCGCCGCGGTGATGGTTCCGCACCAGACCTCCATCGTGTACGGCTGGAACAAGAACGGCATCTGGTTCGCCCAGGACTACAAGGTCGGCGCCCAGCCGCTGGTGTGGCAGCCGTCGACCGGCCGGCTGATCCAGCTCTCCGTCCGGGGCTTCGACCTGAGACTGATCGCACCGCCGAACGCCGACCGGGTCATGCTGGTGACCCGGGTGAAGCAGGGGGCCTGGTGCATCCAGGCGGCCCGGTTGGCCGGCTCCGGACTGGTGGTCGACCGTGAGCACTGCGGCACCGGCGGTCGCGCCATCTACCCGGACTTCTCCGCCGACGGCTCCACGATTCTCGACGTCGACCAGAACCTCGTCGTCGACGTCGCCACCGGTCGCAAGACGAAGCTGCAGCTTCCCGGCCCGCTGGAGATGCTGGCCTCGACGGCCTCCGACGGTAGTGGGCACGTGCTCGTCGAGTTCGGGCACCGGATGCTCGGCGGCGAGCCGCGACGGGGCCTGACGCCACCTCCGTCGGGCGCGCTCACACCGAACCCGAGCAGCCGCACCCCTGTTCCGAACGCCGGCCGGCTCGTCCCGGAGGGCGGCGGCGAGGTCTACCGGTGCGATCTCGGGACCGGTGCCTGCCAGGAGGCGCTGAAGATCCCGAAGCGCGGACTCCTTCGGCTGATTCAGCCGTAGTACAGGACGAGGGGCCCCACGCTTCGTGCGTGGGGCCCCTCGTCGTGCAGCTCAGCTGTCGACGCGGACCACCGTCGAGCCGGACCCGGCCGCACCGTCGGTGTACGACAGCAGACCCAGGTACCTCGTGCCGGCGGTCAGGCCGGACCAGGCGGCAGTCACAGTCGCCTGGCCTGCCACCTGGACTTGCTGGCTGGCAGGAGTCGCGGTGAGGTTGCCTGCCGGGGTCTGCAGCTCCCAGTGGTTGAGCTTGACGCCCTGCTCGTCAGCACCGGCGAACAGGTCGACGTACACGTCGTACGAACCACCGGCCGGAGCAGGCAGGTTCACCTCTTCCTCGGCCGAGCCGCCGGTGCTGCTGCCGAGCACTGCCGTCGTACCGGCCTTGTAGACGAACACGTCGAGGTCCGTGCCGGCCGGGTAGTCGGCGTCGAAGGTGGAGAACCGGGCGTACTTCGTCCCGGCCGGGACGTTCACGGTGAACTTGGCGACGTGCTCGTTGGCCGCCGGGTTCGCGGTCGGGAACGACACCCCGCCCGGGTTCTTCAGGGCCGCCTCGTTGACGCCCGCCGCGGCCAGGCCGACCGCGGAGGTCTGCAGCGTCCCGGCGTACCCGGAGGTGAGCGGGACCGGGACGGACCCGGTGGTGCCCGTGCCGTTGACCTGGACCGGCGCCTTGACGGTCAGCGGCCGGACCGCGAGCGTGCTGCTGACCACGTGCCGCGCGGAGCGCAGGTTGAGCTTGCCGAACGAGTACTGCTCCAGCAGAGCGCCGTTGTTCTCGAAGGTCACCCGGTACGACGCACTGGCGCCCGGCAGCAGGACCAGCAGCTTCGGCGTCACGGTCACCTTGAAGCCGGCCAGGCCCTCCACCTTCGGGAAGTACACCTCGGGCAGCTTGCCGACGTTCTTCACGGTCCGCTTGACGGTCTGCTTGCCGGCCAGGTCGCCGATCGCGATCGTCGGGTAGTTCAGGTCGCTCGGGTCGATCTTGCCCTTGGCGCACAGCTCGTGCGTCGCGCCGACCTGCCCGGACCCGCAGACGAACCGCGCCCAGTCGTCGTACGACGAGTCGTAGACCAGGCCCGGATCCATCGCCTTCTTCGGCTGCATCAGGCCGGCGCCGTACCCGAACGGGTTGCCCGGCGAGCCGGCGTCGTTCTGGATCGGCCCGCCCTCGGCGTTCAGCGACGTGGCGGTGGTCAGCAGGGCCGACTTGATCGCCATCGGCGACCAGGTCGGGTACCGGCCCTTCAGTACGGCGGCGGCGCCGGCAAGGTGCGGCGCGGCCATCGACGTACCGCTCATGAAGGCGTACTCGCCACCGGCGGCCGCGAACTGACTCGTTGCCGCGAGCACGTTGGTGCCCGGCGCCATCACGTCCGGCTTGAGCAGGTCACCGTTGCCGGCCAGGGACGGGCCGCGGCTCGACGAGCTGGCGACCTTCGGCGCGTTGACGCGCACGGTCTTCGCGGCGGCGATCGTGGCGGTCGGGTTCGCGGTCGCGGCGTACGCCTTGACCTCCGGGCCGACCACGTTGTCCAGGTGGACCGTCGGGACCGAGTGCAGGTCGGAGTCGAGCGTGTTCGCGGTCGGGTTGACCAGGATCATCCCGACGCCGCCCGCGGCCTTGACCTGGCGGCTCTTGTCGACCCGGTCGCTGACGCCGCGGTCGCAGACGACGATCTTGCCGGTCGCCTTGGCCGCGTCGAGCGTGCCGGGCATGCAGAGCACGAGGTTGGTCTGGTTCGCGCCGTCGAGGCCGGCGTCCTTGGCCAGGACGAGCGGCTTGCTCGGCGTACCGTTCGCGATACCGGCGCCGGTGTACGACTTGCCGTTGCCGAGGGTGACCGTGGTCTGGACGTCGCGGTCATGGGTGCCGTTGGCAACGGTCGTCACCCACGGGTAGTTCTTGCCGACCGTGCTGACGCCCGGCCCGGTGTTGCCCGCGCTGGTCGAGACGAACACGCCGGCCTTCGCAGCCCGCAGGAACGCCAGGCCGGTCGCGTTGACGAACGTCGACCCGGAGCCGGAGATCGAGTAGTTGAGTACGTCGACGCCGTCGGCGACGGCCGCGTCGATCCCGGCCACGATGTCGGCGTCGGTCCCGCTGCCGCCACCGGCCGCGTCGACGGCCCAGAGCACCTTGTAGATCGCCAGCCGCGCGTGCGGGGCGATGCCGGACCCCTTGCCGTAGTCCCGGTCGAGCACCTTCATGTCGACGCCGTGGTTGCCGGCCGCCGTACTGGCGGTGTGGGTGCCGTGGCCGCCGTAGTCACGCGGCGAGCGGTACTCCTCCGGGATCGGGCGGTTGCCGATGCCGGCGTCGAAGTAGCGGGCGCCGATCACCTTGTTGTTGCAGGCCACCGGAGCCTCCGTGCCGACCTGGCAGGTGCCCTTCCACTTCTTCTTGACCAGCGCGTCGGAGGCCTTGGTCGTCTTGATCGGCGCGAAGCTCGGCCGCTCCGGGGTGAACCCGGAGTCGAGCACCCCGACGATCACGCCGTCGCCGGCCTTGTCGACGCCACCGGCCTGCTGCCAGGCGCCGCCCTTGCCGGACAGGCCCAGGTACCGCGGGGTGTCGACGGTGTCCGCCTGCTGCAGCTCGCTCGGCTCGACGCTCTTCACACCGGACGTCTTGGCCAGCCGCACCGCGTCGTCGTGCGACATCCGCGCCGAGAACCCGGCGTACGTGTAGTCGTAGTCGTACAGCTTCTCGACACCCGGGACCTGGTCGAGCACCTGGGTCCGCTCGCTGGCGAGGTGCTCGACGTAGCTGACCACCGGGGTCGCCTCACGCAGCAGCTTGCCGCCGGGCAGCACCCGGGTCGCGGCCAGGCCGGCGATGTCGCCGTCGTACTCGGTGACCGGGGAGTCGTCGAGCTGGACGATGTACGCCCCGGTCGAGGACTCCTTGACCTGCGGGTCAGCTTGGGTCGGGGTGGAGGCGGTCGCGTGGTTCACGACGGTGGCGACCAGAGCGGTCGCGCTCACGGCGGCGACGGTGAGCACCGTCAGACGCCGGCGGGCAGAAGCTGGCACGGAGTTCCTCCAGAGCTGGACGGAGCTGGCTGGTCGGCTTACTGGTTCGTTGCCGAGGTGGCGGCCGTCCCCAACGGCGCCACGAGGGCCCTGAGTATGCCGGTGGCCCGCGTGGATGTCACGCTCGGTCGGCGCCGTGTCACGGGATGCCGGGTGCTTTTGCCCGTCGTACCGGGTTCTTGTTGCTGTTTCTTTTGCCTTGCCTCTTCAGATCACCAGGAGCTTCGATGCCGGACCACAGCGAGTCGATCCAGGTCGCCACGGCGCCCGCGGCCGTCTACGCCCTGATCACCGACCTCCCGCGGATGAGCGAGTGGTCGCCGGAGTGCACGCGGGTCACCTGGCGCGGGAGCGCGCCGTACGGCGTTGTCGGGAGCCGGTTCATCGGGCACAACCGGGTCGGCGCTGCTCGGTGGTTCACGCAGGGAGTCGTCACCGAAGCGCTGGTGGACCGGCGCTTCACCTTCCACATCCACTTCGGCCCGGTCCCCATCTCGGACTGGTCCTACGAGCTCGCCCCCGCCGCGGACGGCACGTGCGTGGTTACCGAGTCCTGGACCGACCGCCGCCCGCGCCCTCTGCGCCGCGCCTTCGCGCTGGCCTTCGGCCAGCGCGCTCCGCGCAACGAGCACGGCATCCACACCACCCTGGTCAACCTGAAGGCGACGGCCGAGTCCGCCGTACGCTGAACCTGCGGGGAGCCCCTCAGTTTGGAGGACCCCCCAAGTTGTTGCTAATCTGTCTCTTCGCGTGTGTGCGTCGGTTTACCGCCCTGCACCCGCCACCTTTCCTGTACTGACCGCAAACTCCTGATCGAGGCTCTGCTCCGTGGCGAACATCAAGTCCCAGATCAAGCGCAACCGCCAGAACGAGGCTGCGCGGCTTCGCAACAAGTCGGTGAAGTCGACCCTCAAGACGGCTGTTCGCCGCTTCCGTGAGGCCGCCGACGCCGGCGACTCCGCGAAGGCCCAGGAGCAGGCCCAGGTTGCTGGCCGCCTGCTCGACAAGGCTGCCAGCAAGGGCGTCATCCACGCCAACCAGGCCGCCAACCGGAAGTCGTCCATCTTCAAGAAGGCCGCTTCCCTCTGATCGCACCCAACGATCGGCCCTCCACCCAGTGGACCGGGCCGATCGTTTTTGCGTGCCTGAAACCGCTGGCCTTGACCTGCAGGTAGGCACCCCCTCCGGTCGGCCGGCTTCTCAGCCTCTTCACCGGCCCCACCTCGTACCAGCCTGCCGGTCCGCGCCTCAACCTGCGCGTCTTCCCAGCCCGCCGGTCCGCGCCTCAGCCTGCGCGTCGTCGTACCAGCCTGCCGGTCCGAGCCTTCAGCCCTGCTCGAGCTCCCGGGTCATCCAAATCGAATCCCCACGCTCGGCATCCGCGGTCACCCGCCCACTCCGCTCGAACCCGAGCTTCTCGAGCACCCGGAACGACTCCGCGTTCCACTCCCGCACGGTCGCCCACAACCGCCGCCGCCCCGTCCGCGCCGCCGCCTCGACAACCGCCCGCGCAGCCTCCGTCGCATACCCCTGCCCGTGCGCCCGCCGAGCCAACTCGTACGCAATCTCAGGCTCCTCGAACGACGCCTGCCCCACGGTCAACCCGCAGTACCCGATGAACTCCCCCGTATCCCGCCGCTCGATCGGCAACAACCCCAACCCCGGCGCGGCAGCCAACGGATTCTCGACCAGCCACCCCCGAATCTCCTCCACCGTCGGCCGCCCCTCAGCATCAACCCGCCGCACCGCCCGCGGATCCCGCTCCAACCACAACCCCCGGTACTCCGCAGCATCCGCCCCCACCCACCGCCGCAACCGCAACCGCTCGGTCCCCAACTCCCCCGGCAGTTCCCCATACGTAGCCACCCACCCAACCTAGCCGCCCACCCCCGCACCCCGATCCAGGGCCAAGCCCACACCCCTGCCCACACACCGATCCAGGCCCGGGCCCCCGCTCGCACGCCGATCCAGCCCAGGCCACCGCACCAACCCGTACACCGATCCAGGACCAGGCCCCCTGCCCGCGCGGCGGTCCAGGGCCGAGCCCACACCCCAGCACCTCCAGCTCCACCTGCAGGACCGTCCGGTCACGCCCACACGCCGATCCAGCGCAAGGCTCAACCCAGCCCACACACCAAAGGACCGCTCAGCCCATACCCCGGCGCCTCGCACCGACGACCACAGAACCCGCCCACTCCCGTTGCCCGGCAGTCGCCCGGGCGCCCACCACCCCACCCCCGCGAACTCGCCCCACTGGCAAGCGCCGGAGACACTGCAGCAAGCAATCCACCCCCGGCCACCGCTCATCCTCCGCCCCGGCTGCCTGCCCCCTGACCGACCGTGGCCACCCGCCGGCAGCAACCCGCACCGCCGAGAACACGCCCTCCACCCCGAGGCCGAACCACAGCACGCCCCATCGCCGCTTCGAAACGGCACCGACTCAACGCCGTACCGTCAGCACCCGCGTCGATGCAACCCCAGCTCCTGCCGTGGTTGCGGCGCCTGCTCGGGCCGGCGCCAATGCAGGCCGTCAGCACCTGCCGTCGCCCCGGGCCCGACGGACCATCAACATCTGCCGTCGACCCAGTACCGACCCGGCACCAGCATCCGCCGTCGCCCCAGGATCGGCAGCCTGTCAGCGTTTGCCGTCGGCGCAGACCGACGCGGTGTCACGCATGTCGTCGTCGCGGACCGACCCGGTATCACGCATGTCGTCGCCGCTGACCGACCCGGTGTCAGCACATGCCGCCAGCGCGGCCGACGAAGTCAGCATCTACCCGGCGCGCGGCCAGCGAAGCATCCGCTTCGTCCGTGAACCCAGGTCCGACGGATTACAGCACCTACCGTGTGCCACGAATCGACAGCCTGTCAGCATCTGCCCTCGGCACGGGGCCAGCCGGGATGTCAGCGTCGACCGTGGGCTCGGCTGACGGTGATCACCATGCGCTCCAGCGCGTACCCGGCGTCGCCCGATGCACCCTTCACGTCAGCATCCGCTTGGGCGACCGCCTTGATCGCGGTAGCCAGACCACCCGGAGTCCACCCTCGAGACTGCTGGCGGAGAGTCTTCAGCTTCCACGGAGGTACGCCGACCTCGCGGGCCAGATCTGCCTCGCGGAGACCAGGAGGCGCACTGGAAAACTTCGCCAAACCGCGAAGCCCACCAGCCATCGCACTCGTGACCAGAACCGCAGCGACCCCGCAATCAAGAGCCCACCGCAACTGCTCAAGTGCCGGCTCGGTACGACCCGCGATGGCAGCATCGGCAACTGCAAAACTCGTGACCTCAGCGCGCCCACCGAAGTACTGGCTGATCAAGTCGGTCGAGATCGATTGCCCGTCCGAGTCCGACACCAGCTGCGAACACGCGCCCGACAACGCGCGGAGATCATGCCCGACGGCATCCACCAGCGCAGCCGCACTGTGCTCGTCGATCGAACCGCCGAACGACCGGATCTCCCCCAGCACAAACTGCGGCAACTCCCAAGTCTTCGGCGCCGTCGCGACGACCTCATTCACCGAGGCCTTGCGCAACTTGTCGAGTACACCCTTGCCCTTCTGCCCACCCGAGTGCACCAGCACGACCAGCACGTCGTCCGCCGGCGCACCCGCATACTCCAGCAAATGGGCGACCATCTCGGCCGGCAAGTTCTCCAGCATCCGCAGCACCAGCACACGCTCGGTCGCGAACAACGAAGGCCCGGTCAGCTCCGCAAAGTCCCCGACATCAAGCTCGCCCGCCCCGACATCGGTGACCTCGACATCAGTCTTCCCCTTGGACACAGCAGCAATCGCGGACCGCACAGCCCGATCCGCCAAAAACGTCTCCGAGCCGGTGACGAGCAACACGTCACCCAACTTCGGCGCACCACTTTTCCGAGCAGCCATAACCCCCACAGCATCCCACGCCCCACCGACAACCCCCGCCTCCACCCCACGCGCCACCTAGTCCACCTCGCCAACAGCCAGCACACTCACGACCACACGAACGCTGCCGAACTCGGACATCTCTCCCCGGCCATTCACACCCAGACCCCAAGGCGCCACGCACCGGTTTCTCCTCCAGTGCTTAGCCAGCGAGTACCAAGCCGGCCCGCAAATGACGCGTGCCGCCGCCTGCACCTTGCCCCACCCCACAGACCGCACCGCCCCCGATCCGGCGGGCACGTGCGTACTCCGGAGAACCGAACTTGCCCACACAGCAGCCCAGTAGCAGTGTGCGAAACCAATCGCCCAGGCAGGCACACAGGCGGACAGGCAGGCGGACGGGGGGATGCCGGAGCGGGCGGCCAGGCGTGCCGTACATAGCGGCGGCGTGGACCGACGCAGGAGCGTGGCCGTTGGCCGACGCGCTCCGAACCGGCGCGGGTTTGCACAGAACCGGGGCACGACGACGCGGCACACCGCGCGCAGAGGTCGAACAGACCGACCGCCGGAACGCGGCCACGACCCGACGCGCACAACCCGGGCCACGCAACACGCAGTACGCGCGGATCGATCACCGGACCGCGGCCATCGGCCGATTCGATCCGAACCGGCGCGGGCCACGCACAATTGGGCGGGACGGTGCGGCACGCCGTACGCAGAGGTCAAACAGACCTACCGCCGGAGCGTGGCCATCGGCGCCGAAGCGCGCCCGGGCCGGCCAACGCACAGGACGTGCGAATCAACCACCGGAAGCGTGGCCACTGGCCGACATGCTCGGAGCCGGGGCGCGGATAATGCGGAACCGGAGCGGACGACGCAGCGCGCCGCAGGGTGGAGGTCGCGTAGACCGACCGTCGGGACGCGTCCGCGAGGGCCATCGCGGGCGACGCGCAGTACGTGGCACACCCGCGCGTCAGCCCGGCGACAGCGCCGCCTCCGGCTCCCCGACACCTCGGCCTTGGGCTCCGCAGGCACCTCGGCCTCCGGTGGCAACGCCTCCTCTTCGGAGCGCGGTCGCAGGCCGACCTACTCCGAGCCGGCGCAAGGGGGGACACGGAGTTGGGACAGGTGGCGCGCTGTACGCAGAGGTCGGTGGAGCGCGGGGCGGGGTGTGGGCCAACGCCCTTGGAGCCGTCGCAGGCAGCGCGGCGCGAGTGCGTAGTGGTCTCGTGGACCGACCGTCGGAGGTGGCCCACAGAGCCCGCGCGGAGCCGGAGCGGGCGACGAGCGCGTCCGGTGACCACGAGAGCGACCAGCACACGCTGTGCGCCGTGCGTCGTAGTGGTGTGGAGCGGCTGCCGCCAGCGGGCGCGGAAGCTGGCGCGGGCCGAGCCAGCAGCAGCGTCCCACCGCCGTACTCGTCACATCAGCCTCTGGCGGGTGGGCGGGCGATGTGGCGCGCTGTGCCTGGTGTGTGGATCGACTGTCCGAACGTGGACCGCGGGCTCTGCACTGCCGGGTCTGGGGTGTGGGGCACGGGCGCAGCGTTGGCTGATCTGTGGGCGGTCAGCAAGTACAGGGCGGTGACCGGTGCTGGGCACCGGTCGGGGTTTCGGCGGCGTTGCGGCACGGCGGCTCGGTGGGATGCGTGGTGTGGGACTGGTGGTGCCGGCGCGTTCGGCTGGCGTGGGTGAGTGCAGGGCATTGCCTGTGCTTGGCGGCGCGGGGTCGGTCTCGGGAGGCCGAGCGCGGCGGTGGCTAGATGCGTGGTGCGGGGTGAGGGCGCCGACCCTCTGGGGTAAGTGGCGGCTGGGCGGTGGCATGGGTGAGAACTGGTTGGGGTCGTGCAGGCGGAGTGGTTGATGTGCGGCGGGTGGCTGGGCGGTGTGGCTGGGCGGATTGTTTGGTTGGGGGCGGATGGCAAGGGTGTAAGGGGTTGCTTGGGAGTGCAGCAGTGGGTTGGCGTTGTGCTGTGGGGGTTCGGGGTGGACTGTTGAGGTTTTGTTGCAGTGGGGTTGCACACGGGGGTGGGGGCGAACTGGGGTTGGGGTGAGGTCGTCTCAGCCTGCGACGCCGGGTTGGTTCGGTGGTTCGCGTGGGCTTGGTCATCGGGGTGATGATCGGCGGCGCTCTTCGGGGTGGTTCGAAATTCTGGGGGAATTTCATGGATGCGGTGGATTTGTCGTTGGCGGAGCGCGGTCTGGGGCCTGGGGCGGAGTGCAAGCCTGGGCGTCGGGTTGGGCATGGGCGGCGGACGGTTGGGACGCGGGCAAAGCGCTTGCAGGTAAGGGCAAACGGGGTGGCCCGGGAGGATGCGCGGACTGGGAGCGGACGTCGTGCGACTACAGAGCAACCGCATGCCGGGCCGGCGAATGGCAGGGGTGCTGCGGTTGGGATGGGAGGGCTGGGGCGGGGGACGCCGGATTTGGCGGAGGTGGTTTTGCCGGTGCCTCTTCCATTGGGGCGGCGGGTTTTGAAGGATCCTCGGTTGATGCAGAGCCATCGGTTGATGGTTCTGGTGCTGGGGATCAATCTGGTGGTGCTCGCGCTCGGGCTGGGGAGGTCTTGGTGGGGTGGTGGGGGGCAAGCGGTGGTGAATCTTGCTTTGGTTGCGCAGGGCAACTTTGCGGTGGGGGTGCTGGTTCGGCAGCAGTTCTTGGTGAACTGGCTGTCTCGGGTGGTGATGCGGGTGCCCAAGTCGTGGCCGTTGCGGGTGCGGTGGGCGTTGGCGAAGGGGTACCACCTGGGTGGGGTGCATGTGGGTGGGGCGGTTTGTGGGACGTTCTGGTTCTGGGGCTGGTTGTGGTGGCGACCGGGCAGGTCGAGCTCGCGCTCACGGTCGTGTACTTCGTACAGGCTGCTTTGCTGGTGGGGATTGTCCTGACTTCGCGGCCGAAGGTTCGGGCGACGCGGCATGATCTGTTCGAGCGGGTGCATCGGTTCGGTGGGTGGGGACTGTCGGCGTTGTTCTGGGTCGGCGCTGTGTTGCTGGTGGATGAGCGGCGTGGGAGTGAGTCGCTGGGGTCGGCGCTGGTTGGTACTCCGACTGTGTGGGTGCTGGTGGTGACCACGGTCAGTTCGCTGGTTCCGTGGATGTTGTTGCGGCGGATTCCGATCGAGGTGGTGCGGCCGTCGTCGCATGTCGCGTTGGTGAAGAGTGGGCGTCGTACGCCGATGGCTGGTACGACGCGGGCGATCTCGCGGCATCCGTTGCGGCAGTGGCACAGCTTCGCCGTGATTCCGACGCCTGGGCAGGAAGGGTTCCGGATGGCAGTCTCGCGGGCTGGGGACTGGACTGGTGAGTTCATCGACGAACCGCCTTCGCAGGTGTGGGTGCGTGGGGTGGCCACGGCGGGGATGGCGAACTACGGGACGGTGTTCAAGCGAGTGGTCTACATGGTGACGGGGAGCGGGATCGGGCCCGTGCTCGCGCACGTGCTGGCTGCTCGGGTGCCGCACCGGCTGGTCTGGGTGACGCGGGATCCGGTGAAGACGTACGGACAGGAACTGGTCGACGAGATTCTGGCCGCGCAGCCGGACACGGTCATCTGGGATACCGACGCGAAAGGCAAGCCGGACATGGTGAAGCTTGCGTACGCCGCGTACGCGGAATCGGATGCCGAGGCCGTGATCTGTGTGTCGAACAAGAAGGTGACGTGGTCGGTGGTGCACGGGATGGAGCGGTTGGGAATCCCTGCTCTGGGGCCGATCTGGGACTCCTGAGTGACGCGGTGAGCTGGTCATGGCTGCCGCCCCTGGGTGGCTGTGGCCAGGGAGTCGCCGTCGGTCGTGACGGCGACTGCTCCGGCGGTGTCGGTACGGCGGATGGTGGTGCCGGTTCGCGTGAGGAGGTCGAGAGTCCGTGGGGCGGGGTGGCCGTAGTCATTGGCGAGGCCGACGGAGATGACGGCCAGGCGCGGAGCAGCCTTGGCGAAGAAAGCCGGGTCTTGGCGGGCCGACCCGTGATGCGGGACCTTGAGGATGTCGGCGCGGATGTCGGGGTGGGCGGCCAGGACTGACCGTTGGGCTTCGGGTTCGAGGTCGCCGGTGAGCAGGATGCGCAGGCCGGCGGTCTCCACGAGCATGACGATGCTGGCGTTGTTCTCGGGCGAGCTTTCGTTGTCGTCGGTGGTCGAGGGGTTGTCGGGCAGGGACGGGACCTGGGCGGGCCAAAGGGTCGTCCAGGTGAGGGCGCCGACTGTTCGGCGTTCCAGGTAGGTCACTGGGCGGACGGGGATCTGGTGAGCGGCCGCGAGGGCTTGGACTCGGCGGTGTTCGGCGGGTGGAGAGAAGTACGGCGTCACCTCGAGCTCGTCGACTTGGCGGTCGTTGACCGCACCGGCGAGGCCTCCGGCGTGGTCGGCGTGGAAGTGGGTGAGCACAAGGACCGGGATGTGGGTGATGTGGAGGTCTTGCAAGCAGCGGTCCATCGGGGTTGGGTCGGGGCCGGTGTCGACCACGACGGCAGAGTTGGGTCCGGCGCGTAGGACAAAGCCGTCGCCCTGGCCGACAGCGCACGCCACCATGAACCAGTTGGCGGGCGGCCAGCCCAGGCGTGGAGTGGGACGAAGGACCACGAAGACGAGAATCGCCAAGCAGAGCAGGACTGCCAGCGGACGGGTGAGGACTCGGTGCAGGCCGAAGGTCAGCGCAACGCAGAGCAGCGTGAGGATCGTGACGCCGACGACTGTGGCGGGCCATGGGCTGACGGCGCCTGGGAGGTCTGCGCCGGTCTCAGCGACGAGGATGATCCAGCGGGCCGGCCAGCTTGCCAGCCAACCGGCCAGGCGGGCTAGGTCTGAACTCAGTAAGGCGATCCCGGCGGCGCCGAAGCCGAGGATGGTGGCCGGGCCGACTGCGGGACCCGCGAGCAGGTTGGCGGCGACGGCGACGAGCGAGACCTGGCCGGAGAGCCACGCGACGACCGGCGTACAGGCTAGTTGGGCTGCTAGTGGGCAGGAGATGGCTTCGGCCAGGCGGAGTGGCATCCAGTTGGCGAGGGCGTCGCGCCAGCCGGGGCCGAGGAGCACGATTCCGGCGGTGGCCAGAACGGACAGGGCGAAGCCTGCTGAGCGTGCGAGTGAGGTGTCGAGCAGGAGTAGCGCGATGACGGCGACGGAGAGGCTTCGGACTGCGCGGCGTCTGGTGCCGCCGGTGGTCATCGCTGCGAGGGCGACCAGGCCCATGGCTGCGGCGCGCAGAACGCTTGGTTGAGGGCGGGCGAGCACGACGAACGCGACGACGATCAGCAGGCCGACGACGGTGAGACCGCGGGCGCGGACGCCGAGGAGCCTGGCCATGGGGAGGACGAAGGCGAGCAGGAGGGTGAGGTTCGTGCCGGAGACCGCGGAAAGGTGAGTGAGGCCGGTCAGTTGGAAGTCGGTGACGAGGTCGGGTGGGAGGGCTGATTCGTCGCCCATCACGAGGGCGGGGACCAGACCGCGGACGTCGGCGGGCTGGTCTTGGACGGATTCGCGGAGGCCGGCGCGGACGTGTTCGGCAGCGCGGAGCCACCAGGCGGGATCTTCGAGGATCTTCGGGGTTGAGCGGGCGGAGAGCATGGCGGCGACGTCGGAGCCGGGGTCTACGGGGCTGAGACGGCCGGTGGTTTCGACGTGCTGGCCGAGGCGGACATGCTGCCAGGCGGGTGAGCCGATGAGCAGGATCTTGGTGCTGATGCGGGTGGTTTCTCCTTGAGCGGTGAGCTGTTCGGCGGTGGCTTTCAGGACGACGTACGGCGGACGGCGGTTGCCGGGGGTGCTGCGGACGGCGGGGTCGCTGGTGATCTTGAGATGGAGCTTGGCAGTGGAGTTGGTGGCGGCGAGGGCTGGGACGGGGCCGGTGGTCAGTTGGTGGATCTGGAGGGCTGAGGCTGCGGCCATGCCTGCGGAGAGGGCTGTGATCGCGACGAGGGTGAAGAGGAGTCGGGAGCGGCGTCGGAGGGCGATGGTGAGCAGGGTCAGGGTGAGGGCGGTGGCTGTTGCGGCGGTGATGACGGCGACGATGCCGGCTTGAGGCATCAGGAGGATCGCGGTGATCCAGCCGGCGGCTGCGGGGAGGAGGAGGCGGGCGTCGAGGGTCGGCTCTTCGTCGGGGTCGGGAGTGGAGGGCTCTTCGTGGGTTGGGGTGTGGAGTTCATGGTGGGTGGGGTTGGGGAGCTGTTGCTGGGTGGGGTTGTGGAGCTGTTGTGGGGCCGCCGGGAACGGGGCGGGGCTGGTGGGGTCGCGGTCAGATGCGGACATGGGGTTTCAGGTCCTCGTACTTCTTGGTGCCTACGCCGGAGACCTCCTGGAGTTGGTCGATGGTGGTGAAGCGGCCGTGCTCGGTGCGGTAGTCGAGTATGCGCTGGGCGAGGACGGGGCCTACGCCGGGGAGGTCGTCGAGTTGGTCGAGGGTGGCGGTGTTGAGGTCGATCGGGCCGGTGCTGGTGGGGGTTGCCGGGCGGTTGGTTGAGTTGGTGGTGGGTGGCGGTGGTTGGTTGGGCGTGCCGACGAGGATTTGTTCGCCGTCGGTGAGGGGGCGGGCGAGGTTGAGGGTGGTCAGGTCGGCGCCGGGGAGGGCGCCGCCTGCTGCTTCCAGGGCGTCGGCTACTCGGTTGCCCGATTTGGTGTGGATGAGGCCGGGGCGGCGGACCTTGCCGGCTACGTGGATGACGAGGGTGGTTGGTGGGGTTGTTGCTTTCGTTGGTGGGGTTGGTCCGGTGACTGGGGAGCCGGTGACCAGGCCGGGGGTTTCGGAGGGGCGGTTGGGGATTGGTTCGGGTTGGGAGCGGAGGACGGAGCAGCCGGCCCAGGTCAGGCCTGCGGCGAGGACGAGGGCGATCACGATGAGGTGGCGTGGGGCCACGGTCCAGCGGGTGCCGCGCAGGCGTTCGGGCAGCACGGTGTCAGGGATCCATCCGCCTCGCACTTGGTCCTCCCGTTCGTCGGCCGGTCTCGGGGCGGAGGCGGCGCGCAACCGGTCCAGGGCAGCCTGGCGGTCGGCCGGGTCCGGCGCTGGAGAGCGGCGTGGTGGCTTCACACAGGAAAAGTACGAGGGAATCCGGTGTTTTTGGGTGGGGATTTTTGCCTGTGGAGAAGTTCGAGGTGGGTGTTCATGCGGCCGGGGAGGTTGCCGGGGGTTGGGGTGGCTGCGGCCGGAGGAGAAGAAGTAGAAGAGGAGGCCGGGGGTGGTGGTGCGCGGGAGCCGCGGGTGGGTGCGCGGGAGCACCCGGGTGGGCGCATGGGAGCGCCCGAGTGCATACGCGGGAGCGCCGGGGGCTGGCGTCCGAGAGCGCCGGGGCCCGGCGCCCGGGACAGCCGGAGGACTCCGGGTGGGCCGAGTTACTGGGGGGCGACTACTACCGCGAGCATGCCGGGGCCTACGTGGGCTCCTATGACGGCGCCTACTTCGCGGAGGACGATTTCTTTGGCTTGGGGGAGGCGGGTGGCGAGGCCGTCGGCGAGGGTGTGGGCTTTGTCGAGGTTGGCCAGGTGGTGGACTGCTAGTTGGACTGGGCCGGTGCCGGCGCGTTGGACGGCTATGTCGGCGAGGCGGGCTATGGCTCGGGAAGAGGTTCGGACCTTTTCCAAGGGGACGATGCGGCCGCCGCTGATGGTGAGGAGGGGTTTTACGGCCAGGGCGGTGCCCAGGAGGGCCTGGGCTGGGCCGATTCGGCCGCCTCGGCGGAGGTATTCGAGGGTGTCTACGTAGAAGTACGACGAGATGGAAGACATCTGTGCTCGGGCGGCCGCTTCGACCTCCTGGTGGGAGGCGCCGGAGGCGGCGGCGGATGCGGCGGCCAGGGCGGGGAAGCCCAGGCCCATGCCGAGGGAGCGGGAGTCGATCACGCGGACCGGGATCGGGGACTCCTTGGCGCCGATCATGGCGGCCTCGACGGTGCCGGACATGTCGCCGGAGAGGTGGATCGAGACGATCGACTCGGCGCCCGCGGCCGCGCACTCGGCGTACGTGTCGGCGAAGGACTGCGGCGACGGGCGGCTGGTGGAGACGGGAGTGAAGGCCTTGAGCGCCTCCGCGACGGCGTCCGCGCTGGTGCCGCCGTCGTCGTACGAGACGCCGCCGATGACTACCTGCAGCGGTACGACGGTCAGCGGGAGCCGGAGCACCTCGTGCGCAGACAGGCCCGCCGTGGAGTCGGTGACGACGTGCACGCGGGCTGACATGCAGCGAGGTTACCGGACAGTTTTCGTCGGTGCCTGGTGCGAGAGTGGGGAGAATGAGGGAAACCACAGCGGAGATCACCGGGCTGCAGGAGCTGCTGGACGCCGCGTACGGGCGTTCGACCGAGCACCTGCGCAACATCGTCACCGACGAGCGCAACTTGACCGCCGAGGAGCTCACCCAGGCCCTGACCGGCATGTGCACGCTCAACCTGGCCACCGTCACGGCCAAGGGTGAGCCGCGGATCAGCGCGGTCGACGGGCACTTCCTGCACGCGCGCTGGGTGTTCACGACGGCGGACTCGGCGGCGAAGGCCAGGCATCTGAGGAAACGCCCGGCGGCCAGCCTGTCGTACGTCGACGGCGAGCGGATCGGGGTGTTCAGCCACGGTCAGGTCGAGTTCCTGACGGCCGGCCACGCGGACTTCGACGAGATCGAGCAACACCTCACGGCCCACTACGGCAGTTCACCGTCGAGCTGGGCCGACGACATCGTCTACTGCCGCCTGCAGCCGCACTGGATGGTCGGCTACGCGTTCGACAAGTCGAAGCTCACGAAGGCCTAGCGAGGTGGCGGCCGACCCCTCCGCCGACTGCCACCTCGCTGCGAACCGACTCCCCCTGGCTGTCAGTTCAGTACACCTCGAACTCCCCCGTACCAAGCCCCCCGGGGAGCCCCAGCGGCCGACCCCACCGATGAGTGACCAAACCCATCGGCTGTCCCGTGTCGGCCGGGCCCGCACTCGTCCCCTGTGTCGTGTGCATGGCCGCTGCTGGAGCCCCACCCCGGGTCCGGTGCCCTGACGGTGCACGGCACCCGGTACTACGTAGGACAGACCCACACGTCGCAGCACTCCGGAGCTTCACGACAGCTGAACGGCGCCCCCACCGATCACTGCCGGACCTGCTCCGTGTCGCCTCCGCCCGTCCCGTGGTCTCCCTAAGCCGGTCGGTGGTCCGCAGTTGCCTCGTCACGGTCCACCTCCTGCCTCGGACACCCGGTCCGGCCGTCGAACTCTGTCTGTGTGGCACCTGCCCTACACCGAATATCTTGGTCGGGACAGGCCCCCACGACGAGGCAGAAGAACCGGCAGTTCCCCGGTAGCTTCACTGGAGAAGCGTTTAGGAAAGCGCGCGCAGTACGTCGTCCGCCAGCCGCCGTACGGACTCGGCCGGGTTCGGCTCAGGCCAGCCCGGCGCCTGCGAGGCGCTCGAGCACGACTCCTGCAGGACCGCCCAAGCGGTCGGCAGCATCGGCGGGTCCATCGTCCGCTGCCAGGCCAGCAGCTGCCCGCACAGCAGGTCAGCGGCAGCCGACTGCCCAGCCGCATGCAGTACGGCGACCGCCTCCGGCAGCACATCCAGCAGGTAGACGACACGCCCCTCAACCTGCAGCCGGCTCACCGCGTCGCGAATCGCGACACGGGCCGCAGCAAGGTCCCCAGTACGCCGGGCAAGCCGGCTTCGGTACAGCATCACCAGGTAGTCGAAGTACCCCCGGTGCCCGCGGATGTCCGCATCGGCCTCGTCCAGCAGGGCCTGCGCCTCGTCGAAGCGCCCCTCCTGGAACTCCACCATCGCCAGGCACCCGGCGATCTTCGTCCGCTCCGGGTCGTCGGAGGCCTGACTGTCGCGGGCGAGCTCCGCCCACCGCCGCGCCTCACCGAGGTCGCCCAGCTCGAGCGAGACCCGGCTGAGCGCCATGTACGCGATCTCGTCCGGGTAGACCCCCGGGTTCACCAGCGCGGCCTCCCAGGCCAGCAGCAGCTCCTTGGCCTCCGGCAGCCGACCCCACCGGCCCAGCGCGAGCCCACAGATCGCCTGGACCGTCGCGGACCGCTGGACGTTCCCGTGCTCCCGCGCGTCGGCCACAAGCGTCGGGATCTCGGCCAGACTCGCCGTGTCCAGCAGCAGCGACCCGGACGACACCCAGCCCCCACGAGCCACCAGGCCCATCTCCGACTCCGGCGCGATCAGCGTGCGGGCTTCGCCGTACAACCGCCGAGCAGCCCGTACGTCGCCAGTCAGGCTCGACAGCCGGCCACCGATGGCCAGCAGCATCCCGCTGACCTCCTTGTCCTCCACGTTCTCGGCGCACTCCACCGCCCAGCGGATCCCGCTCTGCGCCACGCTCGCCTGGTACTGCCAGGCGATCCGGAAGCCCAGCACGATCTGCGCGGCGGTGTCCCACTGGCCCAGCTCGGCAGCGCGCTCCAGCGCCACCTCGAACGTCGCCGAGTTCGCGTTCGCGGCCCGGTACCGCCGGTCGCGGTCAGGACTCGACCAGGCGCCCTCCAGCCCCTTCACGTACTCCGCGCACCACGCCACGGCCCGGTCGCGGAACTCCGTCAGGTCGGTGCCCTGCGACGTCAGCCCGCCGTACGCGTGCTCACGAATCGTCTCCAGCATCTTGTACCGCGCGCCGTACAGCTGCTCGAACTCCAGCACCGGCTGCAGCAGCGACTTGTCCACCAGCTCGGCCAGCAGCATCGGTACGTCGAGCGGGTCGATCGGCAGGCCGGTACACACGCCGACCACCGCGTCCAGCGTGAACGGCGACCCGAGCATCGACGCCCGGTACAGCAGCTGCCGCGCGGCGTCGGACAGCGCGTCGACGCTCCAGGCGATCGTGTCGGCCAGCGTCCGCTGGTGCGGCGCCCCGAACCGTCGCGGCCCGGACAGCAGCCGGAAGCGGTCGTCCAGCGCGGTCAGAATCGTCTCCACCGACAGCGACCCGGCCCGGGCCGCGGCCAGCTCCAGCGCGAGCGGCAACCCGTCGAGCCGCTGGCACAGCCGCGCGACCGTGGCCGCGTTGTCCGGCGTCAGCGCGAAGTCCGGCCGGACCCGGGCGGCCCGTCGTACGAACATCTCGACCGCGGGGCTGGCGGCGATCTCCGCGAAGTCCCGGTCGTTCCGCGGTACGACGAGCACCTCGACCCGGCGGACCACCTCGTCCGGCAGCCCGAGCGGGATCCGCGAGGTCACCAGTACGCCGACGCCCGGGAAGCTGCGGACCATCCGGTTCGCCACTGTGGCGACTCCGTCGAGCACGTGCTCGGCGTTGTCCTCCACGATCACCAGGTCCCCCGGCTGGCGCCCGGACAGCACGTCATCCAGGTCGGACGTGCCAGGCGCCGTACCGAAGGCATCCAGAATCGCCGACGGTACGGCGGCATCGCGCTGCACCGTCGTCAGGTCGACGACCACCACAGTCGTGTCCACACCCGAGAAGCGATCGGCCGCGGCCAGCGCGAGCTCGGTCTTGCCGACCCCACCAGGTCCGACCAACGTGACCAGCCGGTTCTGCCGCAGCAGGTCAGCCAGCTCGGCCAGCTCCTTGTCCCGCCCGACCAGCCCGTCCGGAATCGGCCTGGTCCCCCGCCAGCGCATCCCGGTCGCCGCCGGAGCACCCACGGCGATCACCGGCCGGACGGTCCCGTGCCCAGCGGCGGCGAGAAACTCCCCCGCGTCCTCGAGCCCCAGGGCCGAGGCCAGCAGCCGCACCGAGTCCTTGCGCGGCCGCGCGACGCGGCCCGCCTCCAGCTCGCGAATCGTCCGCACGCTCAGGCCGGCCGCTTCGGCAAGCTCCTCCTGGGAGAACCCCGCCCGGACCCTCAGGTCGAGCAGGAGATCGGCGAAACCGCTCCGTCCCGCAGCCCGGCCATCCGCGTCCGACAAAGCCCGTCACCCCTTCTGAGCCTCACACCGCCACAGCACAAGATACGTGACCGGAGCGGGGACAGCGGGCACCCCCGGGGCGGCGGCACGGAACAGAGCAGTTGACCCGGGATTTGCTGCCCGAACAGGCAGTCACGCGCTGACGCGCGCGTCCTCGGCCTTCTCCTCGGCGTACAGGGAAAGGACCTCGGTCCAGTCCGAGAGGCGGGCCGCGGTGAGGGTCCGGCCGTGGTCGGCGTTGAGCAGGCTGCCCGCGCAGATGTTCCTGGTCGCGCGCACGATCAGCTCGGTACCGGCACCGCGCAACGAGTCAAGGGCTGCCATGCGGATATTCAAGCGAAGACGTGTTTCGCCGAGGTAACACGTCCGGCAACATCACGATACGTCAGCAAAAACCCCGCAAAAGACACTCAACGTCAATTGTTCACGACGGCAGCCAGGAAAGGCGCACCTGACGGGAAGGATTGTCCACATTCGTGTCCACCAGGCAGATCGACTGCCAGGTCCCGAGCATCAGCTGCCCACCCAGCACCGGGATAGACGCGTACGGCGGAATCAGCGCCGGCAGCACGTGATCGCGACCGTGCCCGGGTGTGCCGTGCCGGTGCTCCCACCGGAAGTCGCGCGGCAGCAACTCCTCCAGCACAGCCAGAAGATCCGTGTCGCTGCCGGCACCGGTCTCGAGGATCGCCACCCCGGCCGTCGCGTGCGGGACGAACACGTGCAGCAGCCCGTCGCCCTGGGCCTGGTGGGCCTCGGCAGCGACGAACTGCTCGCACCGGCTGGTGAGGTCGAAGACGACCTCACCAGCACCGGTCCGTACGTCGATCAGTTCGGAACGCATGGCAATCAGGCCGGGACGATGTTGACCAGCTTCGGCGCGCGCACGATCACCTTGCGCACCCCACGACCGTCCAGCGCCTTCTGCACCGCTTCCGAGTCCAGCGCCAGCTTCTCCAGGTCGGCGTCGCTGATGTCCGGGGCGACCTCCAGCCGCTCCTTCACCTTGCCCGCGATCTGTACGACGCAGGTGACCGAGTCCTCGACCAGCAGCGCCGGGTCGACCGTCGGCCAGCCGGCCTTGGCGACCGTCGGCTGGTGGCCCAGGTTCTCCCACATGTCCTCGGCCGTGTACGGCGCGACCAGGCTCAGCAGGATCGCCACCGCCTCGGTCGCCTCGCGCACCGCCGGGTCGGCGGCCCCCGGACCGGAGTCGATCGCCTTGCGGGTGGCGTTCACCAGCTCCATCACCCGGGCGATCATCACGTTGAACCGGTACGAGTCGATCAGCTCGCTCGCGTCGGCCACGGTCTTGTGGGTCAGCTTCCGCAGCGCCAGGTCACCACCGGCAACATCGACCCCGACCTCGGACTCCACCGAGCCGCTCAGCCGCCAGGCGCGCTGCAGGAAGCGCAGCGAGCCACCGGGCGACAGGTCGGCCCAGTCGATGTCGTCGTCCGGCGGACCGGCGAAGACCATCGTCAGCCGGATCGCGTCGACGCCGAACTCGTCCAGCTGGTCGCCCAGGTTGACCCCGTTGCCCAGCGACTTGCTCATCGCCTTGCCCTCGTTGATCACCTGGCCCTGGTTCAGCAGCCGGGTGAAGGGCTCGGTGGCGTCCAGCAGGCCCATGTCGTGCAGCGCCTTGGTGAAGAACCGCGCGTACAGCAGGTGCAGTACGGCGTGCTCCTTGCCACCGACGTACTGGTACGTCGGCATCCACCGATTGACCGCATCGCGATCGAAAGCGCCCTCGGTGTACCCCGGCGAGCAGTAGCGCAGGAAGTACCACGACGAGTCGACGAAGGTGTCCATCGTGTCGGTGTCCCGCTCGGCGGCGCCGCCGCACTTCGGGCAGGCCACCTCGACCCATTCGCGGACCGAGGCCAGCGGCGAGACGCCCTTGGGCTGCAGCGCCGCACCGCGCAGGTCCGGCAGCTCGACCGGCAGCTGGTCCTCGGGCACCGGAACCTCACCGCACGAAGGGCAGTGGATGATCGGGATCGGCGCACCCCAGTAGCGCTGGCGGCTCAGCAGCCAGTCGCGCAGCCGGTAGTTGATCGTGCGCTCGCCCAGCTCCTTGTCCTGCAGCCAGTCGATGATCTTGGTCTTGGCCTCGCCGATCTCCAGCCCGTCCAAGCTGATTTCACGATTCGAACTGTTGATCGCCGGGCCCTCGCCGGTGTACGCCTTGCCGTCGAAGCCCTCTTCCGGCTGCACGGTGCGCACGATCGGCAGGCCGAACTTCTCGGCGAACTCCCAGTCGCGGCTGTCCTGGCCCGGCACCGCCATGATCGCGCCGGTGCCGTAGTCGGCCAGCACGTAGTCGGCGGCCCAGATCGGGATCCGCTCGCCGGTGACCGGGTTGACGGCGTACGAGCCCAGGAAGACGCCGGTCTTCTCGCGCTCGGTGCTCAACCGCTCGATCTCGGTCGACGCCTTGACGGCCTTCAGGTACTCGTCGAACGCCGCGCGCTGGTCCGGCGTGACCAGCTCCTCGGCCAGCTTGGCGTCCGGCGCGACCACCATGAAGGTGGCGCCGAACAGCGTGTCGGGGCGCGTGGTGAACACCTTGATCGGCTCGTCGCGGCCCTCGACCTGGAACGAGGCGAACGCGCCCTCGGACCGGCCGATCCAGTTCCGCTGCATCAGCAGGATCTCTTCGGGCCACTGCAGCTGGTCCATGTCGTCCAGCAGGCGCTGCGCGTACTCGGTGGTCTTGAAGTACCACTGGGTCAGCTCGCGCTTGGTGACCTCGTGGCCACACCGCTCGCACCGGCCCTGGACGACCTGCTCGTTGGCCAGCACGGTCTGGTCGTGCGGGCACCAGTTGACGAACGACGCCTTGCGGTAGGCCAGTCCCCGCTCGAAGAACTGCAGGAACAGCCACTGCGTCCACTTGTAGTACTCCGGGTCGGACGTGTGCAGCCGGCGCGACCAGTCGAAGCTCAGCGCGTAGCGGCGGATCGACTCGGCCTGGGTCTCGATGTTGGCGTACGTGTACGTCGCCGGGTGCTCGTTGCGCTTGATCGCCGCGTTCTCGGCGGGCAGCCCGAAGGAGTCCCAGCCGATCGGGTTCATCACGTCGTAGCCCTGCTGGAACCAGTACCGGGCCAGGACGTCGTGCAGCGCGAAGACCTCGCCGTGGCCCATGTGCAGGTCGCCCGACGGGTAGGAGAACATCGTCAGCGCGTACCGCCGCTCGGCCGAGCCGTCGTCCTTGGCCTTGAACGGGTCGAGCTTCTCCCAGACCGGCCGCCACTTGTCCTGCATGGCGGTGAAGTCGTAGCCGCCCCGGTCGATCGGAGTGTCTTCCACCTGCTCGCTCACGGTCCTACTCCCGCATTCTTCTGTGATGGTTGAGCCCAAATGTGCCAGAAAGGCATCCCAGACATGAAAAAGCCCCTCACACAGGAGGGGATGCCGTACTGACGTGGATCTGCCAGTACGGCTAACTAAGGAGCAGGCTCACTCGCATACCTCCATACTACCGCCCCGCGTCGAGTCCTTTCAGCAGGGCGTCGAGCGCGAACGTGAAACGCGTGTCCGCATCGCGGTCCGGTCCGGCGGCCGCCGCCTTCGCCAGCAGCGGGAACTCCCCCGCGTCGATCGCAGCCAGGTGGTCGACCGGGTCACCGTCCGAGGCCGTCACGACATGGCCGACGACGAAGCCGGTCACGGCGTACAGGACGTCCAGCGCTCGGGCGGGCTGCAGTCCAGCAGCGCTGAGCCCTTCCAGCGCCGTCTCCAGGACGCGGAGGTTCTGAGCCGTGACAGCCGGCCTGGAGGCGATCAGAGGAACCAGGTTGGGGTGTGCGAGCAGTGCGGTGCGCAGATCGACCGCATAGGAGCGCATGCCCTCCCGCCAGGACTCCTGGAAGGTCGGTGGGGTCAAGGGAGTGATCAGCTGCTCGACCAGGCCGTCCAGCAGGGCGTCCTTGCTCGGCAGGTGGTGATACAAGGTCATCGCCTCGACGCCGAGCTCAGCACCCAGCCGTCGCATCGACAGCGCCTTCAGCCCTTCCCGATCGGCCAGTACGACGGCCGCGCGCAGCACCGCCTCGCGCGTCAGCCCCACGCGTTGTCCTGGCGCCCGGCGACCCGGCACGGCGACCTCCTCGACTTGAAAGTTCTTACACCGTAAGTTTACCCTCAAACTTACACCGTAAGAATGAGGAGGTTCGAGAGATGTCCCCGAAGAAGGCCCTGCTCGCCGGGCTGGTGCTGACCGTGCTGGCGACAGCTGCGCCACTGGTCAACCTGATGACGGTCGACAGCATCGGCGACCACGTACGCAGCGCGTACCCGGACTGGTCGGCCGCCGACGTCAGCAAGGACCGGACGGCGATCACGGCTTACCTGGTCGTCGTCGGAGTCCTCGGCCTGGTCGGCTGGCTGACGACACTGGCCGGAGTGAGCCGCGGCAAGCGCTGGACCCGCTGGGTCGGTACGACGCTCTTCGCGGTGGGCGCCACCGTCGCACTGATCGACGTGAGCGTCGGCGGAGAGGCGTACAAGACCATCGTGCCGCCGTTCCACGGGACGCTCGGACTGCTGCCGGCACTGGCCGGGCTGGTCGCCGTGGTCGCGCTGTGGCGTCGGCCGGTCAGCTCCCGAACGTAGTACCGCCCGTACGGCGGTAGACGGTCGGCGTGGTGCCGTAGTGACGGCGGAAGGCCGTCGAGAACGGCCGGACGTCGGAGTAGCCGGCCGCGTGGGCCACCTGGGTCACCGAGTTCGACGGGTCGAGCAGGAGTTGAGCAGCGAGCTCCAGCCTGAGCCGACGCAGGGTGGACATCAGCGAGGACCCAGTGACCGAGCGGAACAGCCGCTCGGTGTGCCGCTCGGACAGGTGGACCGCGGCCGCCACGTCCCGCACGGTGATCGGCCTGGCCAGGTTGTCGAGCAGCAGCCGCTGCATGGCATCCACCACGACCTGGTCGCGCGAGTCGGACCGAGCCGGCTCCACCGACAGGTCGTCGTCGAGAGCGAACGCCCGAGCGGTGTCGACCACCAGAGCAGCACCGAGAGCTGCCAGCGCTGCCTGGTAGCCAGAGCACGGAGAGGCGGCTTCTGCGGCTAGTGCAGCAACAGTAGAAGCCAGTCCGCCGACGGCCTGGGAGACAACAGGCCCGTCCGCTCGGGTGAGGCCGGACCACCAGCCGGTCCCTGCGACGTTGGAGACCGGCCGGAACGTGAAGCCCCAGAAGGCGATCCCCAACGGTTCCGCCCGGCTGGACTCGATCTCGTGCGTGTCACCAGGGCGAGCCAGGAACACCGTCCCCGGCTGTACGGCGTACTCGGTGGTGCCGGAGTTGAAGCGCCCCTCGCCCGAGAACGCCAGGCAGACCTCGTGGAAGGAGTGGCTGTGCCAGTAGTTGCGCCAGTACGCCGGCCGGTAGTGCCCCCAGCTCACGAAGTCCGCGCGAAACCCGTCGACCTCGCAGGACTCCAGCAGCCCTGCGAGGTCGACGAAACGATCAGCCGTCGCAACGGACGACAGGCTCAAGCGCCGCTCCTACCGGTCGGGTCGACTCCCCGCAGCATCATGCCCTGACCGAGCGAGTGGTCGTGCGTCTTCACCGACGGCGGGTCGCCCGCGTCGCGGTACTGCACCAGCCACGTCGTCCGCGCCTCGTCGCTCACGTTCACGCCGGACCCGTGCACGGTCAGGTAGGTGAAGAACAGCACGTCCCCCGCCTCGGCCGGCTGCGGGACCGCGGAGTCGAACGGTACGTCGGGCAGGTGGTACGACCCCTCCGGGTCGTGCTCGCGCGGCCCGTCCAGGTGACTGCCCGGGATCACCCGCACGCAGCCCTTCTCCTCCGGCGCGTCGTCGAAGTGGAAGATCGCCGCACCGACCCGGTGGTAGGTGTGCGGGAAGAACGGGTAGTCCTGGTGCAGCGGGAACGGCGACCCGTTCTCCGGCGGCTTCACGAACAGCTTGGTGTGGTGGAGCTGGACGTTGTCCACCCCCATCACCGCGGCGGCCACGTCGGTGAACCGCGGGTCCACCAGCAGTCGCGAGTACGCCGCGTCGTAGAACTGCGCGTCGTGCAGGTGCTGCAGCCGGGTGGCGCCGCCGGACAGGCCCATCGCCGACTTCCAGGTCGGGTCGTCGCTACGGTTCAGCTGGGCCAGCAGGGCGTGGCTGCGTTCCCGGTACGACGCCGCCTCCTCCTTGCTGAGCAGGCCTTTCACCAGCACGAAGCCCTGCGCCGCGTACTGCTGGGCCAGCGCCGAAAGATCGGTGGTCAGAGTCATCTCGAAGTCCTCCTCGTCGGGGTACTTCGAGCCTAGGAACACCGGCGCCCGAACGGCAGGACCGGGCCGGACGCCGATGTTCGTCAAACGGACACAGCTAGAGCCCCAGCTGCCCCATCCGCACGCTGACCCGCGGATCGGTCGACACCACCGGCGCCTCCGACCGCACCCACGGGTCCCCGTCGAAGTACGTCTGGAAGATCTTCTCCGCCGTCCGCGTCGCCACCGCCTGGCTGGTCAGCGTCGGGTTCGGGCCGCCGAGCCCGTTGGCCAGCGCCGAGTTGTCGGCGACGAACAGCCGCTTGACGGCCCTGGCCTCGCCGCTGCCCTCGAGCACCGAGTTCTGCGCCGACTCCCCCATCCGCATCGACGACTGGACGTGCAGGATGAGCGGCGCCCAGTCGACCCGGTAGACCTTCTTCGCGCCCGCGCCGCGCAGCAGCTCGGCCGCCTTGCGGGCCATGAACTCGCGGTTCCGCACCGTCCGCCGGGTCCGCTTGCGCTGCTTGAAGGTGACCTTCGGGATCGGCCCGTTCTCGTCGGCCGGCAGCGCCGACAGCGTGACCCGGTTCTGCGCCTCGACGTCGTCGTCGGTGATCACCAGCACGGTCAGCAGGCGGTCGATGCCACCGGCCATCAGCTCCTTCAGCTCCGGGCCCATCACCCGCCCGGCCGGCCCGTCCCACGGCCCGGTCGCGCCGCGGCCGTTCTTGTACTGGCCGCGGATCCCGCTGTCCGACAGCGTCCCGGAGAACGCGTTCAGCGCGGGCGGGAGCCCGACGTTCTCCAGACCGCCGTACCCCGGGTAGTCCAGGCGCGCGCTGGACCCGACGCCCTTCGGGTTGCCGGTGTAGTCGTCGAACGAACCGATCATCCAGTCGAAGAAGTGGTCGGTGTACCCGCGGCCGACCCAGCCGTTCTGGTTCGGCAGGCCGCTGTTGAACCACAGCCGCGGGTTCTCGGTGCAGCCGCCGGCCATCACCACGACGCGGGCGTCCTCGCGGTGCTCGTCACCGGACACGTTGTCCCGCCACGTCACGCCGGTCGCGGTCAGCTCGCCGTTGCGCTTCTCGCTGTGCACCTTCGTCACGTACGCGTCCGCGATCAGCTCGGCCGGCTTGCCGCCGCGCGCCCACACGTTCGCGGTGATGGCCATCGGCACGTAGCTGTTGTCGGTCGAGCGCTTCGCGAACTGGTTGCGCGGGGCACCGTTCGGCCGCATGCAGCCCTGGAAGCAGTAGCCGCAGAAGGTGCAGCCGGTCGCCTGCGGGTAGTTCAGCAGGTTCTTGTCCGACGTCTTGCCGGCCGTCCCGCCCGGCTGCAGGATCGCGTTCTCCTGCGGCCGGTACGACGGCCGGAGCGTCGTCTTCGTGGTCTGCACCGGCAGCCCGAGCGTCTCGGCGCCCTTGAAGAACACCTGCTCCTTGGTGCCCATCGCCGCGGTCATCACCGGCATCGTCGCCTCGACCCACTCGAAGTACGGCACCAGCTCGGAGTACGTGAACGGGAACCGGTGCTTCACGTCGTACTCGTTGCGGTCGGCACCGTCGTACCCCTGGAAGACGCCGGGGTACGCGCGCGGGTAGTTGCCGTAGAAGTGCTGGGTGGTGCCGCCGACGCCGGACAGCTGCCAGACGAACGAGTTCTGCGGCCACTCCCGGTACCAGGCCGGCTTGCTGCGGTCGGTCGGGCCGAGCCGGAAGTAGCCGGACAGCGGGTTGTTCGCGTCCTCCTCGAACGTACTCCACTCCTCCCGCGGCTTCGCGTGCCGCGGTCCGGCCTCCAGCAGCAGGACGTCGAGCCCCTTCGCGGCGAGCTCCTTGGCGACCACCGGGCCGCCACCGCCGGCCCCGATCACGATCACGTCGCGCATCAGTCGTGCACCTCTTTGCGTCCCTGGTAGTAGCCGATGAAGTCGTCCCAGCCCTCGACCGGCCCGTTCGGCTGGTAGCCCGACAGGGACCAGGCGACCGGGCGCCTGCGGAGGGTCTTGGTGGTCTTGTCGAGTACGCCGTACTCGCTGTACGCGCCGAAGGTGGCGAACTCGATCAGCGCACCGCCGACGAACTTGAGCAGCCCCGACACCGACTCCTTCAGCGGCTCCGGGAAGTGCACGTCGAGCAGCGCGACCAGGTCGGAGTCGGTCTTCTCGATCAGCGCGAACGCGGCCGCCTTCTCGGCGTACGTCAGCCGCGCGAACGGCGACAGGTGCACGCCGCTGACCGCGAGCGGGTTGACCTGGGTCGCCATCAGGTTGAGCAGGCCGGCGATCGGGAACGACAGCGGGATCGCCTCGTCGCTCTGCAGGTACGCCGCCAGCGCGCGGTCGAGCTGCCGCAGCTCGGGCGGGAGCAGCTCGAGCCCGGGCAGGGCGATCCCGCTGTCCGCGAGCCCGGTGACGAGCGCGGCCGAGATCGGCTGCGCGATCGCGTCGGGGAACGGGACGAAGTTGTCCAGGGCCTCGATCATGAAGTCGGTCGCGCCGGACTCCAGCGCGCCCGGCGTGCTGCTCGGGGTGCCCTGGGTGCGGGAGTACGGGTCCGGTCCGGGCATCGCGAAGACGGTCAGGCCGTTCAGGGTGTCGCGGGCGAGCTCGGCCAGCACCGGCCGGATCAGGTCGACGACAGGGGGCAGGAGCGGGTTACCGGTGGCGGCGTCGGCCGGGGCGAGGAGGCCGCGGGCCAGCAGGCCGCCTCCACCCAGCGCCGCACCGAGCACACCGATCCGGGCCAGGAAGGCCCGGCGGGACAACGGAGCTGCAGCAGGCATACGTGGTCCTTCGCGGTGGAACGGGGGCGATGCCGGCGTCCCACCGCAAAGGACCACCGGCGCTAGTGGTCTTACAACGACCGATAGCGCCGGAGGTCATGCCTGTTCCGTGCCGGATGTCTCCGACGGCTCCGCCGGTACGACGATCGGCCGCAGCCGCGACCAGAGCACGAAGACCGCGGCGAAGACGAGCATCGCGATCCCGCCCCACAGGTTGATGTTCAGCCCGTCGGCCTTGTCCACCTCGGCCGGGTCGGCGATGATCCCGAGGACCGTCAGCAGTACGCCGTACAGGCCGATCAGTGCCGCGATCACCACCCGGATGTCGAACGCTCCGGCCTTCTGCTTGTCTGCCATCTCTCGCTTCCTTTCCGGGTCAGCCGAAGACGATGTTGAGGACGACGGTCATCGCGAGCGCGATGCCGGCCAGCAGGGTGGGCCTGCGGTACCAGCCGTGGTCGCCCGCCTGGGCCGCCTCGGTCCGGTCGGCCTTCGGGGTCAGCGAGTAGACCAGCCCCTTCAGGTCCTCGTCCGCCTTCGGCCTGGTGACCATGCTGACCGCGACACTGACCACGATGTCGACGACGAACGCCGCACCGGCGCCGACGAAGCTCGCGCCCTGGCCCGGCAGGTTGATCACGCCGGTCTCGGACAGGATGAACACCAGCACCGCGGTCGACGTACCGCTGACCAGGCCGACCCAGCCGGCCGTGGCCGTCATCCGCTTCCAGAACATGCCGAGGATGAAGGTGGCGAACAGCGGCGCGTTGAAGAACGAGAACAGCTGCTGCAGGTAGTCCATCAGGTTGCTGTAGCCCGACGCGATCGCCGCCGTACCGACCGCGATCAGCGTGCCGATCACCGTCACCCAGCGGCCGGTCCGCAGGTAGAAGCCGTCGCTGCGGTCCTTGATCACGTACCGCTCGAGCAGGTCGTACGTCATCACCGTGTTGAACGAGCTGAGGTTCGCCGCCATCCCGGCCATGAACGACGCCAGCAGACCGGTGATCGCCAGGCCGAGCATGCCGTTCGGCAGCAGGTCGCGCATCAGCAGCAGCAACGCGTCGTTGTAGGTGACCTCAGAGCCGGTGCCGGCCTTGACCGCCTGCAGCTCCGGTACGGCGACCGCGGCGATCATGCCGGGGATGATCACGATGAACGGGATGAACATCTTCGGGAACGCGCCGATGATCGGCGTCCGCCGGGCCGCCGACATGTTCTTGCTGGCCATCGCGCGCTGGACCTCGACGAAGTTCGTCGTCCAGTAACCGAACGACAGCACGAAACCGAGACCGAAGACCAGGCCGATCACCGACAGGAAGCTGTTGTCGAAGCCGCTCAGCTGGTTGCCCGGCCAGGCGCTCAACTGCTCGGCGCCGCCGTTGGGTGCGGCGGTGACCTTGTCGACCAGGCCCTGCCAGCCGCCGACCCGGTGCAGGCCGACGATCGTCAGCGGCAGCAGCGCGGCGACGATCACGAAGAACTGCAGCACCTCGTTGTAGATCGCCGCGGACAGGCCGCCGAGCGTGATGTAGCTGAGAACGATGACCGCGGCAACGATCGTGGAGACCCAGATCGGCCAGCCCAGCAGCACGTTGACGATGGTGGCGAGCAGGAACAGGTTCACGCCCGCGATCAGGACCTGCGCCACGGCGAAGCTGATCGCGTTCACCAGGTGGGCGGGTTTGCCGAACCGGCGCAGCATGAACTCCGGCACGCTGCGCACCTTGGAGCCGTAGTAGAACGGCATCATCACGACGCCGAGGAACAGCATCGCGGGGATCGCGCCGATCCAGAAGTAGTGCACGGTCGGCATGCCGTACTGGGCGCCGTTGGCCGACATGCCCATGATCTCGATCGCGCCGAGGTTGGCCGAGATGAACGCCAGCCCGGTCACCCAGGCCGGCAGCGAGCGGCCGGACAGGAAGAAGTCGAGGCTGTTCGAGACCGCGCGTTTGGCGAGGTACCCGATGCCGAGCACGAAGACGAAGTACAACGCGATGATGATGTAGTCGATCGCCTGGGCGTCCAGCCTCAGGACCGATTCTTGTGCGAACATCCGGCCTCCGCATCGTCTCGTGACGCAAGGTGCTGTTACCGGTGAGGAACGTTACTCCTGCTTTCAACCACAGTCCCGCTGGGTCGTGCCCGGGCGTTTCTCCACCCGGGCTCCACCTCCGGCTGGTCCCGCGGACGCAGAGCACCAACGACGGGTTCGCGAAGATCGGTGCGCGGCATCGCGCCGAGGCGGTCAGGTACGCCTACCGGCACGGGATCGCGGAGGCTTAGATCGTCAGCTCGGCGACAACAGGCCGGTGATCGCTGCCGGTCGGTTCCATCACCCATGCCTTGGTGGGCGTCACGCCGCGGACCATGATGTGGTCGATCCGCGCCATCGGGAACTTCGCCGGCCAGGTGAAGCCGAACCCCTGCCCGGCCGCGCCCTGCGCCGAGCGCAGACCGGCGGTGATCGGTGCGAGGCTGCGGTCGTTCGCGGTCCCGTTGAAGTCGCCCATCACGACCACCCCGGCGCGCTTCTCGGCCGCGATCTGCTGCCCGAGCTGCTTGATCGTCTCGTTGCGCTGGTTCGAGGTGAAACCGCTCGTGCCGACCCGCACCGACGCCAGGTGCGCGACGTAGAAGGCGACCTTGCCCTCCGGCGTACTGACCTCGGCGCGCAGCGCGCGGGTCCAGGAGAAGCCGACGTCGACGGCCTTGCCCTCCTCGACCGGGAACTTCGACCACAGTGCCACGGTCCCCCGCGACACCACGTGCGGGTACTCCGCGGCGAGCTCGCGCTTGTAGACCTTCAGGTCCGCCGCCGTGATCTCCTCCAGCGCGATCACGTCCGCGTCGGCCGCGAGCAGGTCCGCGGCGGTCCTCTCCGGGTCCGGGTTGTCGGCGTCGACGTTGTGCGACAGCACGCGCAGGTCGTGCGGCCCACCGTCGGACCCGTTCGGGATCAGCAGGTGACCGAACATCAAGCCCCACACGACCGCGGGCACGAGCAGCGCGACGCCGGCCGTGGCCGACCGGCGGACGAGCGCGGCCACGGCGAGCACCGGTACGGCGAGCCCGACCCACGGCAGGAAGGTGTCGAGCAGGCTGCCCAGGTTGCCGACCGAGTTCGGCACGTGGCGGTGGAACATCAGCGGCAGCGCCGACAGGATCGCGAGGACGGCGATCACGATGCCGCGACGCCACTTGCCGCCGGTACGACGCTGCCCACCTGAGCGGCGCTTGCGGGCGGCGCTGCGCGGCGGGCGGCTGGCGAGTGCTGTCTGGCGGTCGGGCATGACGTCGATTCTTACGGAACCGCGGTCCGTACCAAAGTCCGTGACACGTAAGGCCCGGGTAATTCATCCGATGGAAGGACGGACGGCGAACCCGGCGGCGTCGATCGGAGGACCGGGTCCGCCGAAAGAACCTGGCTGAGTCTACTATTCAGACCATGGGTGAGCAGACGTTCCGATGGACCGATCCCGAGCAGGTACTGGCCGAGACGGCGGCGCTCAGCGGGCTGGAGTACATGCAAGGCCTGACCGAGGGGACCATTCCACCACCACCGATCGCGGTGCTGATGCAGTTCGGCCCGGTGAGCGTGGAGAAGGGCAAGGTCGCGTTCAGCTGCCAGCCGTCGCACGCGTCGTACAACCCGATCGGGATGGTGCACGGCGGTCTGGTGTGCACGCTGCTGGACACGGTGACCGGCTGCGCGGCGCACACCACCTTGCCGGCCGGCGTCGGGTATACGTCGGTCGAGATCAAGGTGAACTACCTGCGCCCGGTCCTGGCCGACACCGGTGAGCTGATCGGCACCGGCTGGGTGGTGAAGGGCGGCCGCTCGGTGATATTTGCCGAAGGCAACGTAGTGAACGCGGCCGGCGACCTGATCGCGACCGCGACCAGCACTCTCCTGGTCAGGTCCCGGCCCGGAGCGGCGTGACGGACGCGCCACAGGACTGGTGCGCGACCCCGGCAGCGCACACAATGCGGTTATGACGAAGACCGAGCCCGCGCCGTCGTTCGTGGTGCGCAGGAGCCGCTGGGAGAGCACGGCCGGGCTCCTGTACGTCGGCCTGGTGGTCTTCGGCCTGATGATCGCGCTGACCATCGGCTGCGTCGTGGTCGCGCTGGCCAGGAACGAACCGGTCCGCGAGCCGCTCGAGACCGTCTGGCTGTCGTTCGGCGGGATGCCGCTGATCTTCGCGGTCGGGCTGCCGGTGCTGCTCGGCGTCGGCTGGGTCACGACCGCGGAGTCCCGGCACGAGGCGGACGGCGAGGAGATCCTGCTCGCGATCGACAGCGAGGGCGTCTATCTCGGCGGCGACCAGCCGCAGAAGCTGCCGTGGGACCAGGTGCACGGTATCTGCCGGGTCGAGCGGCGCGAGGTGCACGGCGAGGACGACGAGACCTGGTCGTCGTACCTGATCGTCCAGAAGGTCCCGGATGCCGAGCTGCCCAAGCTGTCGAAGAACTGGGGCCCGTCGTGCGACTGGCCGGGCAGCCTGCTCACCAGGACGCTGCCGTTCGACGAGCTCGAGGCCGCAGTACGCCGGTACGCCCCGCACGTCGCGGTCAACGACCGCGGACGGGTCCCCGACTGACGCCAGCCCACCGTCAAGCGGGCCGGCGTACAGGCGGTCAGCTCTTGGCGGTGAGGTACTTCTCCAGGTCGTCCAGCGTGGCCTGCGCGCCGATCGGGCCCAGGCCGAGGAACCAGACCTCGTCGTTGACCCGCTGCACCTTGCCGGACTTCACGCCGGACAGCGCCTTCCACAGCGTCCCGTTGACGACCGTGTTCTCCGCGGTCGTCTCGGGCTTGCCGTAGCTGGAGTAGAAGATCCAGTCGCCGTCGGCCTGGCCGATGTTCTCCTGGGAGACCTCCAGTGCGAGCTCCTGGATGTCCTGCACCTTGGGCCGCGGCAGGCCGATGTCCTTCAGGATCACGCCGATGAACGACAGGTTGCCGTACAGCCGGATCTCGGCCGGGCGGAACCGGACCAGCGAGATCGTCGGCGAGCCCTGGACCTTGCTCTTCACCTCGGTGGCGCGCTTCTGGTAGTCGTTCAGCAGCTGGGTCGCCTTGGCCTCCTCGCCGAGCGAGTCGGCGACCAGCAGGAAGTCTTCCTTCCACGGGAAGCCCGGCCGGATGCTCATCACGGTCGGCGCGATCGCGCTGAGCTTGGCGTACAGGTCGTTGGCCCGCAGCTTGCTGCCGAGGATCAGGTCGGGCTTGAGCTTCGCGATCGCCTCGAGGTTCAGCTCGCTGACGCCGCCGACGGGCTGGATCCCCTGCGCCTTGTCCGCCAGGTAGCTCGGTACGCCGTTCTGGCCGGCGTTGGTGCCCATGCCGACCGGCGTGATGCCGAGCGCGAGGACGCCGTCCAGCTCGCCGCTGTCGAGGACGACGACCCGTTCGGGCTTCTTCTCGAGCTTGGTCTCACCGAGGGCGTGCTTGACCGTCCGCGGAAAGGCGCCGTCGGCGGCGTCCGACCCGAGCTTCGCGGTCTCCGCGTCGGCGGTCGAGAACAGCCGTCCGCCGGTCGCCACCTCGGTGTCGCCGGCCCCGGTGTCGGCCGACTTGTCGTCGCTGCCGCAGCCGGCCAGCGCCAGGCCGAGCACAGCCAGTCCCGCGACCGTCGCGGTCCATCGGCTCCTCATGTTGTGTCCTCTTCTCAGGCGGATAATTCGTAGCGAACATTACCTGAGTTCGGTTAGGCAACCCTCATCTGGTTGCGGATCACACCACATGACGTCGGTCACCCGCCACCAGTTCGACCTCGACCGGCTCGGCCGTCGCGCCCAGAGCGACCCGGAAGCGACCGGCCCGGTCGGCACGCACCACCGCAGCGGTGATCTGCCCGTCCTGCCAGGTGACGTCGAAGGACAGGCCGCCGCGGGCCCGCAGACCGTGGTACGAACCGGTGGCCCACTCGGCCGGCAGCGCCGGAAGCAGCCGTACGACGTCCGTGTGGCTCTGGATCAGCAGCTCGGCGATCGCGCCGGTCAGGCCGAAGTTCGCGTCGATCTGGAAGATGTCGCCGTCGCGGTGGAGCAGGTTCCCGGCGACCAGGCGGCTGGTGTAGTGGCGGACGACGTCGGCGGCCTTCTGCGGCTCGGCCAGGCGGGCGTAGAGGGCGATCAGCCAGGCGCTGGTCCAGCCACCGGCGGGACGGCCGGAGGTGCGGAGCTCGAGCGACTTGCGGACACCGCCGGCCCACTCCGGCGTACGGGCGGGGTCGATCTGGTTGCCGGGGTACAGCCCGTACAGGTGGGACTGGTGCCGATGGTCGAACTCCGAGGGCGGCCAGTCGGTCGGCCACTCCAGCATCCGGCCGTCGGCGGTGAGCCCGATCTCGGGCAGCCGCTCGGCCGCCTTGGCACAGCGCGCCGCGAGGTCGGACGAGAGACCGAGTGCGGTCTCCGCCTCCGACAGGTTCGCGAACAGCTCGCGGATCAGCCACAGGTCGTACGTCGACGTGAGGTCGACCGAGGCCTTCTCCCCCGACGGCAGCAGGAAGTGGTGCTCGGGAGCCGTCGACGGGATGAACTGCAACCGGCCGTCGCCGTCCTCGACCAGCATCGCCAGCACGAACTCGGCCGCGCCGGCCAGGATCGGGTACGCGCGGTCGCGCAACCAGGCCTCGTCCGGGTGGAAGCGGTGGTGCTCCATCAGATGGGCTGACAGCCAGACCCCACAGGTCGCGGCCGTCGCCCAGACCGGGTCGTCGCCGCCGTCGCCGACCGGCCAGGTGGCGCGCCAGAGGTCGGCGTTGTGGTGCGAGACCCAACCGGGTGCGTCGTACAGGATGCGCGCGGTCTCGCGACCGGACTCGGCCAGGCCCTCGAGCAGATCGGTCAGCGGATCGAAGCACTCGCGCAGACCGGTCACGTCGGCGAGCCAGTAGTTCATCTGGGTGTTGATGTTGTTGGTCCAGTCGCTGGCCCACATCGGGCGGCGCTCGGCGTTCCAGATCCCTTGCAGGTTGGCCGCCTGGGTCCCCGGCCGCGACGATGCCATCAGCAAGTACCGGCCGAAGGCGAAGACCAGCCCCGCCAGGTCCGGATCGTTGCCACCGGCACCGACCGCGCGGACCCGCTCGTCGGTCGGCAGGTCGACCGCCGGACCGAGCGTCAGCCCGGCCCGGTCGTACAGCGCGGTGTGGTCGTCGAGGTGCCGCTGCAGAAGCTTGTCCGGGGCAACCGCATCCACCAGCCGTACGGCGTCCGGCAGCGGCAACTTGCGCCCCGGCGGGACCGACCAGCCCTGGAAGCTGCTCGCCGCGGCCAGCACGAGCGTGACCGAGTCCGCGCCCTCGACGGTGTGTCCGTCCGGGCCGGTGGTGAGCGTACCGCCGTCGGCGAACGCCCGCAGGACGACGCCGAACCCGATCCCCCGCCCGTCCTCGTACCGGATCGGGTCCGGGCTGTCGCGGTACTCGATGGTGAGGTCGGACGGCGCGCGCCCCGTGATCGCGATCGTCCGGCTGTCGACCACCGACGCCTCGACCGGGTGCACGCTGGTCAGCGCGGCCGACAGGTCGACCGACCCCGGGACGTCGGCCGCGACGGTCCAGACCAGGACCTGGTCCGGCGTCGACACGTAGCTCTCGCGCCGATATCTGACGCCGCCTTGCGTGTAGTCGATCGCGGCGATCCCGGTCCGCAGGTCGAGGCTGCGCCGATAGTCCGCGACCTCGGCCTCGGCCGTCGTGATCAGCAGGTCACCGAGCGGCTGGTACGACTCGACCAGCGGACCTTGCAACGCCCGCGTCCGTTCCGTCGCCGCCTTCCGGTCGCCGTCCTCGAGCAGCAACCGCCGTACGTCGGCCAGTACGGCGGGCCCGTCGGGCACCCGCAGCGTGCGCGGCCCGTCGCCGGACCACACGTCGTCCAGGTTGAGCGCGATCCGCTCGTCGGCGATCCGGCCGAAGACCATGCCGCCGAGGTGTCCGTTCCCGATCGGCAACGCCTCGAACCAATCCGGTGCGGGCGTCGAGAACCACAACTCGTGCGACATGGTCTTCCTTCGGTTTTCTGGTTACTTGCTGCCGGACTTGTACTTGTCGTACGCCTGCTGGTTGATCTCCAGGAAGCGCGGCATTCCGGTGCTGTCCAGACCCTTGACGTAGGTGTCCCAGTCGGAGTCGATGTTCTTCGACCCGGTGATGAACGCCAACTGGTTCTGGGTCACGTAGTTGTTCAGGTTGGTCTGCAGCGTGGCCAGCTCACCGCTCAGGCTCGGGTCCGGCCAGACCACGGCCTGCGGGTACACCTGCGCCCGGTCGCCGTGACCGTCGTACTGCTTCGTGGCCTGGAACAACCGCCGCTCGTAGCCGGCGCCGGTGTAGATGTCGGTCGGGGTGACCTGCGCGTTCCGGAACGCGAGCACGTTGTGGTACTGCGCGAGCGCGCCCCAGCTGATGTTCTTCGGCGCGTTCTGGACCGGCTTGTACAGCGGCTTGGTGTTGGCGTCGAGCCCGACCTCACCAGCGGCGGGCTTGTTCCAGCCGACGCCCTCGGGGCCGTTGTTGGTGATGATCTGGCCCTCGTCGGTGAAGATGTAGTCGAGCATCTTGATCGCCGCGACCTGTGCCTCCTTGCTGGACTTGTTGGTCAGCATGAAGGTGTAGTTGAGCGTCGGCAGATACTGCTCGCCGGAGTAGCTCTTGCCGTTCGGGCCGGTCAGTGGCGGGACCGAGTCGTACTGCTTGTCCCGGCCGTCCTTGGAGTCGGACTGCACGAAGATGTACGGGTGCAGCATCGACGCGGAGCCGATCCGGACCGCCTTCGGGTCGTTGCCCTGGGCCTGCAGCGCGGCCGCGTTCTGGGTGAACGCGCCCTGGTCGATCAGGCCCTCCTTGTAGAGCGAGGCGATGAACTTCAGGCCATCGCGCCACTCCGGGGTGACCAGCGGGCTGACGACCTTGTCGCCGTTCAGGGTGATCAGGCCCTGGACGCCGTTGTTCGCGCCGACCGGCGGGTAGGCGTACGCGCCCATCAGGTACGAGATCAGGGTGCCGTCCTGGGTGTCCGCGGTCAGCGGGATCTCGTCGGCCTTGCCGTTGCCGTTCGGGTCCTGGGTCTTGAAGGCCTTCAGGACCGTGCGCAGCTCCTCCGGGGTCTTCGGCTGCTGCAGGCCGAGCTTCTTCAGCCAGGTGGAGTTCATCCACAGCTTGTTCGGGAAGCTGCAGTGGTAGCAGTCGGCCCACTGCGGCAGCGCGTAGATGTGCCCGTCCGGCGTGGTCGACTCCTCCTTGTAGGCCTTGTTCTCGTCCAGGAACTTCTGGATGTTCGGGGCGTTGTCCTTGATCAGCTGCTCGAGCGGGACGGCGACGCCCTGCTGGCCGAGCTTGAGCACCTCGGCCTTGCTGAAGCCGTCGACCCACGGGATCAGGAAGAACAGGTCGGGGTAGTCACCGCTGGCCAGCGAGATCTGCCGCTTCTCCTTGGCCGGGCCGGCGTCGAACGTCGTCGTCTGCCACTTGAACTGGAGCTTGAACTTGTCGCTCATGACCTTGGTCACCGAGTTGGTGTCCAGGTTCATGGTCTGGTCGGCCGGCGTGAACACGTCGATGACGGTCTTGCCGTCGGCCGTCGTCTCGTTGGCGACCGCGTCGGACTTGTCGGAGCTGCACGCGGCCAGGGTGGCCAGCAGGCCGGCCGCGGCGAGCGCGGTGAGCGTGCGCACGGATGAGCGCATTGCGGTGTTCCTTTCTGGATGGGCTTCTCAGCCCTTGACTGCGCCGACCATGACGCCCTTGGTGAAGTGGCGGGCGACGAAGGGATAGATGACCAGTACGGGCAGGCTCGAGATGACGATGAGCGCGTACTTCAAGACGTTGGCCAGCTGTTGCTGTTCGAGCTGCTGCGCCAGGTTGGTGGTAGTGGTCGACCCGGAGAGGGTGTTCAGGATCAGCACGTTGCGCAGCACGATCTGCAACGGGTAGAGGCCTGGGTCCTTCAGGTAGATCAGGGCGTCGAAGTAGCTGTTCCACTGGAAGATCGCGTACATCAAGGCGATGACCGCGATCACGGGCTTGGACAGCGGCAGCACGATCGACCAGAGGAAGCGCAGGTCGCTGGCGCCGTCGATGGTGGCGGCCTCGTAGAGCTCGTCGGGAATCGTCGAGCGGAAGAAGGTGCGCGCGATGATGACCTGCCAGACGCCGATCGCGCTCGGGATCACCATCGCCCACCGGGTGTTCAGCATCCCGAGGTCCTGGACCACCAGGTACGTCGGGATCAGGCCGCCGGAGAACAGCATCGTGAAGATCAGCGCGCTCATCACCACGTTGCGGCCGAACAGCGTCTTGCGCGACAGCGGGTAGGCGATCGCGATCGTCAGCGTGACGCTGATCAGCGTGCCGCCGATCGCGTAGATGAACGAGTTCAGGTAGCCCTTCATGATCAGGGGATCGCCGAAGGCCTCCTGGTAGGCCTTGATGCTGGGCTCGATCGGCCACAGCAGCACCCGCCCGGCGCTCACCGCCGACGCGCTGCTGAACGAGTTGGCGACGATGTAGATCAGCGGTACGGCGACCACGATCAGCGCCAGCCAGAGCATGATCTTGACGCCGACCAGGAAGATCTTGTCGGTCCGGGTCTCCTCGATCGCGGTCCGCCGCGACTCCTCCGGACGCCGTCCGGTCCGCCGGAAGCCTTGCAGAGTGACGCTCATGACCACAGTCCGTTCCCGGTGATCCGCTTGGCGACGAAGTTCACGACCACCAGCAGGACGAGGTTGACGACGGAGTTGAACAGCCCGATCGCGGTCGCCATCGAGAAGTCGGCGTTCAGCAGACCGGTCTTGTAGACGTAGGTGGCGATGATCTCGGCGTTCGACTGGTTCAGCGGGTTCTGCAGCAGGAACGCCTTCTCGAACCCGATCGACATGATGTTGCCGACGCCGAGGATCAAGATGATCACCGCGGTCGGCATGATGCCGGGCAGGTCGACGTTCCAGATCCGCTGCACCCGGCTGGCCCCGTCGATCCGGGCCGACTCGTGCAGCGCCGGGTCGATGCCGGCCAGCGCGGCCAGGTAGATCACCGCGGAGTACCCGGTGGTCTGCCAGACGTCGGACCACACGTAGATGTGCCGGAAGTAGTCCGGGTTGCCGAGGAAGTCGACCTTCGGGATGCCGAACAGCCCGATCGCGTCGTTCACGAAGCCCAGCTGCGGCGACAGCACCAGGATCGTCATCGAGACCACGACCACGGTGGAGATGAAGTACGGCGCGTAGGTGACCAGCTGCACCGTCTTCTTGAAGACCCCGACCCGGATCTCGTTCAGCGCGACCGCCAGGATGATCGGGATCGGGAAGCTGGCCAGCACGGTGTAGGCGGCCAGGTAGAACGTGTTCTTCACCAGGGTCCAGAACACCGGGTTCTGGAAGAACAGCTCGAAGTTCCGGAAGCCGACCCACTCGCTGCCCCACGGCCCCTTGATCGGGCTGTAGTCCTTGAACGCGATCACCGCGTTGGAGATCGGGACGTACTTGAAGATCACGAAGTACGCGATCGGCAGCACCATCAGCAGGTAGAGCTGCCAGTGCCGGCCGAAACTCCGGCCCGCCGCGGCCCGGCGGGTCGGCCGGCGGCGAACGCCGGCCACCGCCTGTTTCACCACCGGCGCCGGTGGTGCGGGTTTCACCTCGATCGTTCCACTCACTCCCGAATCCCTTTCCTGGTCCAGCACGTGCTGTGACGACTCGCGCACCGCCAGCAGCAGAACCGATATCCGATAGGATCTCGGAACTCTTCTCCGGGAGAATGACACAGAACCCGGCGTTGCGGAAGAGCCATCACACCGGTCGATATCCGAAGTTGACCAAGTCGGCGAAACCCCTGCTGCGTAAGGCGTTCAGGCCGTTGCCGAGGGCATTCAGATCTGCGGGAACGCCGAAAAGACCCACTGGTGTCACCAATGGATCCGGGCATCACGACAGCGCAGAGCGGAGACGTTCTGAGCGGTCGTCTCCGGTCCGTACCAGTTTGTTTCTGGTGTTAACTATGTCGCAGTCAACTGGTTCCCGCCGACTATGTCAAGACTTTGATCAGTCGGTCGCGAGGCGGGCGTGGCTGTGGGCGTCGTGCCAGCCGTCGGCGTGCAGCATCGAGCCGCGCAGCGTTCCCTCCCGCGGGAAGCCGGCCTTGGTGGCGACGCGGCAGGAGTTCTCGTTGCGCACCGAGTGCTCGATGGACAGCCGGTGCAGCCGGAGGGTGTCGAAGCACCAGCCGGTCAGCGTCCGTACGGCCTGCCCGGCCAGTCCACGGCCGCGCGCGGCCGGGAGCACCCAGTAGGAGAGGTGCGCCTTGGCCTCGTACAGGTTGATTCCGCGCAGACCGATCTGCCCGAGCGCCTGGCCGTCGACGACGATCGCCCAGCTGGCGGCCTCCTCCGCGGCCCACCGTTCCGGCCACTGCTCGATCCAGGCGAGCGCCTCGGCGTCGTCGTCGATCCGCAGCACGTGCCAGCGGTGGAGCTCCACATCGCTGAAGGCCTCCCGTACGGCGGCGACGTCGCCCTCCCGCCAAGGCCGCATCCCCGGCAGCCCAGGCTGCTCCAGAAGCCGCAGAGTCCCAGCTGCCAACGCGGGTTCACCCAGTCTCGGCACACCACGAGTGTGTCAGGGGCGCGGCGTTCCTGTTCGGGCGAGTTGGTGGTCGATGTCCACCAGGTCGAAGGTGCCGGTGTGTTGGCCGGTCCACAGGGCGGCCATCACCATGTTGATCCGGAAGATCCGCTCCAGCGGCTCGATCGCGGCGAGCTCCTCGTCGGACAAGGGGATGCCGAGCGCGGTCGCCTTCTCCTGGTACGCCGTGAGCAGCTCGGGCGAGCGGTGCACCCGTGCGACCACGAACTCCCAGCTCCGGCTGTCGACGTGCGCCAGGTCGAAGTCGATCACGCCCAGCGGACCGAAGTGCACGTTCCACTCGGCGAAGTCGCCGTGCACGATCGACTGCGGCAGCTCCAGCAGTTTGCGCTCGGCAACGAGTTCCCGGCCGCGGGCCATCGCGGCGTCGGCCCAGTCGGCCAGGTCGGGGCGGAGCTCCCGGAGCGCGAGCACGCCCGGGTCCCAGTCCTGGAAGTTGCCCATCGCCACCAGATCGCAGCCCTGGAAGAACCCCTCGCGCTGCGGAAGGTCGATCTCGAGATCCCGCAGGTCCGCATGCAACTGCGCCAGCACCGCACCTCGCTCGCCCCGCTGCGCGACCGTCTCCTTGCGCCGCGCCTGCCCGGGCACGAACCGCGTCGCGGCCCACAGCCGGTCGGCGTACTCGATCGGGCCGGCGACCGTGCTCGGCACTTCCCAGCCCCGGCACGTCAGATGCGCGAGCACCTTCGCCTCGAACAGCAGGTCCAGCTTGGTGCGCAGTACGTGGTAGCGCCGCAGCACGACGCACTCCCCGCCACCGGTCCACAGGAACCAGACGCCGTTGCCGGGATCGGCCGGATCGGCGCGCTGGACCTCCTCGAGCTTCTCGACCGGCAGACCGAGCAGAGCGGCGACGTCGTACGGCGCGGTGGGCATCCGGCCATTATCCAGCTGCGAACCCGGCCCCGCACCGGGATAATCGGCGCCCATGGACCTGCGCGCGCTGGCGGTGACCGACGGCGTCGACGCCGTCCGGGCCGGCTTCACCCCGGAATTTGTTGCCCTAGACAACGATCAGTTGATCGGCTGTACGGCGTTGCGCTGGTGGGACGAGTCCGACGGCACCCGTCTCTACCTGCTGCTCGGCTGGGTCGAACCGGTCTTCCGCGGCCGCGGCTACGGCCGCCAGATCCTCGCCTGGCAGGAGGCCCAGGCCCGCGAGCACCTGGCCGCCAACCCCACCGACGGCACCGCCCTGTACGGCGGCAACACCCGCGAGCACGACCCGTCCGTCGAGGCGCTCCTGCGGGCCGCCGGCTACCAGGTCGCCTTCACACGGGTCCACCTGACACTGGACCTCGACGGCGCCCCGCTCACCGATCTCCCGCCCGGCCTCGAGCTCCGCGCGGCGTCCACGGATCACCATCGCGCCGTCTTCGAGGCCAACGCCGAGGTGTTCAGCGACCGCACCCTCGGCTACGTCCAGGACACCTTCGAGGAGTTCGAGCGCGAGGCCGCCGACGACTTCCCCGACCACGAGCTGTGGACACTCGCGTACGACGGCGACCAGCTGGCCGGCTGGGTGATCAGCACCGAGGAGGAGGAAGGCCTCGCCGACACTCCGTGGGTCGGCGTACGCCCGGCGTACCGGCGCCAGGGCCTGGCCTCGGCGCTACTGCGCGCCAACCACGCGCAACTCCTGGACCACGGCATCACGACCAGCGGCATCTGGACCCTGGCCGAGAACCCCACCGGCAGCGTCGCACCCTACGAGTCCCTGGGTTACCACGAAGACGCCCGGCAGCCGAGGTATCGCAAACCGGTGTAGACAACGAAAGACCTGACCCGACCATCACGGGGGAACGGCCGGGCCAGGCACTTTCGATGGTACCCCTGCGCGCGGGGATCAACCGGGTGAATCACGGGCGAAAACAGCGCCTTCGCGCGACAGCGCCGATCAGCACGTCGCCCGTACCGGTCTCAGTCGCTCCCGGTCTCCACCCGGCGCCGGTCGTACCCGGACTTGATCAGGCTGGCGACCGTGGTGACGAACAGGGTGCCGGCGATGAAGCCGAGCGAGGTGGCGATCCCGATGTGCGGCAGGTGGATCGCGCCGATGTCGTCGATGTGCGAACCGTGCAGGGCCTCGATGATCAGCTTGACGCCGATGAACGCGAGGATCACCGACAGGCCGACGTTCAGGTAGATCACCCGTTCCAGCAGGCCGCCGATCAGGAAGTACAGCTGGCGCAGGCCCATCAGCGCGAACGCGTTCGCGGTCAGCACGATGTAGGCGTCCTGGGTGAGGCCGAAGATGGCCGGGATCGAGTCGAGCGCGAAGATCACGTTCGCCATCCCGATCGCGGAGATCACGATCACCAGCGGGGTGAGCATCCGGCGGCCGTCGACCCGGGTGACCAGCTTGCTGCCGTCGTAGTCGTGGGTCAGCGGGAGGATCCTGCGCATCCCGCGGAGGACGGCGTTCTCCTGGAAGTCCTGCTCGTCGCTCTCGCCTTCCAGCGCCAGCCGGACCGCGGTGTAGACCAGGAACGCGCCGAAGATGTAGAACACCCAGCTGGCCGCGGAGATCGCGGCCGCGCCGGCCAGGATGAAGACCGCGCGGAGCAGCATCGAGACCACGATGCCGATGTAGAGCACCTTGTCCTGGGCCAGCGACGGCACCGCGAACCGGGCCATGATGATCACGAAGACGAACAGGTTGTCGACGCTCAGGCTGTACTCGGTGATGTAGCCGGCCACGAACTCGCCCCCGCTCGCGCCGGGGCTGAGGACGAACAGGCCGATCGCGAACAGCGCCGCCAGGCCGATGTAGAACAGCACCCACCGGGTCGCGTCCTTGATCGTGACGCTGTGTTTGCGGCGTGCGATCACGATCAGGTCGAAGGCGACGATCGCCAGCAACCCGGCGATCGTGAGCACCCAGACGGCAGGGGACATGACAGAGACCATGACGGTTCCTCCGGACGACGACAGACAGCACCTGGTCCGGAGGTCTCTTCCGCCCGGGCGTACGCTCACGCCCGGACCGGCAGCACCGGGTCGGCCGCCCAGGCCTTCCGTGATGACGACACTGCCGTTGCGAGCCCGGTACGACGTGCGGCCGGGCTCGGGGGAATACTCCCCTCCATCGAACTATTCTATTCGGCGCCAATGGTATACGGCATACCGCCAAGTCGGCCAGTGGGGTGGTCGCTACGGCGTGCGCCCGAGCCGGCGGAACCGGCCCGGCGTACTGCCGCTGGCCTGCTGGAAGGCCCGGCTGAAGGCCGACTCCGACTGGTAGCCGACCTCGGCCGCGACCGTCGCCACGGTCAGCTCGCCGCGGCCGAGCAGGTCGGCGGCGACCATCATCCGGATCCGGGTGACGAGCGCGTTCACCGTCGTACCGGTGTGTTTGCCGAAGTGCCGGACGAAGGTCGCCCGTGACATCGAGGCCACCTGCGCGAGCCGCTCGACGGACCAGTCCGCGCCGGGCTCCCGCAGTACGGCGTCGATCGCGTCCGCGATCCGCGGGTCCTCGACCGCCGTCCACAGCGGGCCGGGAGTCAACTCCCCCGCCGACCGGCGCAGAACCATCGCCAGCAGGGCCTCGCACAGGCTGGTCAGGATCGCGCCCGCTCCCGGCCCCGGACTGCTCGCCTCGCTCCGCATCATCGTGCACAGCGCGCGGATCGCGGCCTCGTCGTCCGCCACGGAGACGATCAGCGGATCCGGCAGGCTGCGGAACAGCATCACACCCGCGGCGGACCCCGGCGTGTAGTACCCGCAGAACAGGTCGATGACCGCCTCCCCGCCGCCCTGACTCCGCAACGTCCCGAACGCCGGGCCGGAGGTGTCGACCACGCCGGACAGCGGCTCGGCAAGTCGATGCCCGCCACCACCGATCAAGTACCGGCCCCCGATCGGTGGTCCGTACTTGTCGGGAGTCGACGAGTCAAGCTCAGACGTTTGCTGGGCGAACCTCCCGTTCGTCCGGACGAAGTGCGGCGGACTCCCCGGCAGGATCACGGCCTCGCCGGCACGCAACGGGAAGGAGCCTGACGGGGTCTCGAACGTGCACTCGCCGTCGAGCAGCAGGTGGAACGTCGCGTCCGTCTCGCCGTACGCCGGGACCTTCATCTCGGTCGCCTCGGCGAGCAGACAGCGCTTGTCGAGAGTGGCCTGCAGATCGGCCAGCTTGAGCAGGTGACTGATGGAGTCCATGAGACGATACGACCGAAATCTGAGTCGGGAACGACTGGTACGTCTCAAGTGTACGGACCGACACTACGGCCATGACCTCACAGAACCTGCTCCGGGCCGACGTCGTGGTGATCGGCTTCGGCAAGGGCGGCAAGATCGCCGCCGGCACGCTGGGCCGCCTCGGGCGCCGCGTCGTCCTGATCGAGCGGTCCGACCAGATGTACGGCGGAACCTGCCCGAACGTGGGCTGCGTCCCGACCAAGGCCCTCGTGCACCGCTCCGGCCGGCGCCGTTCGAACGATCCGCCGCAGGAGTGGTTCGAGCGGGCGGTCGGCGAGGTCCAGGCGATCACGTCGTCGTTCCGGGCCGGCAACTTCGAGGCGCTGGACGGCGCGGAGACGATCACCGTGATCACCGGCGAGGCGTCGTTCGCCGATCCGCACACGGTCGTGGTCGAGACCGGTGCCGGCCCGGTCGAGGTACGCGGCGAGACGATCCTGATCAACACCGGCTCGGAGCCGGTGATCCCGGACCTCCCGGGCCTGCGTGACAGCCCGCTGACGATGACGAACGTCGACCTGATCCACACCACCCACCTGCCCGACCGCCTGGTGGTGATCGGCGGCGGCTACCTGGGGATCGAGTTCGCCTCGATCTACCGGCGCTTCGGGTCGCAGGTGACCGTGCTCGAGGCATCGCCGCGGATCCTCGGCCGGGAGGACGACGACATCGCGGCGGTCGCCGAGCAGATCCTGACCGACGAGGGCGTGCGGATCGTCCCGGGTGCGCGGGTGCTGGAGATCCGGGACGATGACACCGTGGTCTACGAGAAGGACGGCCGCGAGCACACGCTGACCGCCGACGCGATCCTCTCCGCGACCGGGCGGCAGCCGGCGACGGCGGCGCTGAAGCTGGACAACGCCGGAGTCCGTACGACGGCGAGCGGCGCGGTCGAGGTCGACGAGTACCTGCGGACGGCACAGCCGCACATCTTCGCGCTCGGCGACGTCAACGGCGGGCCGCAGTTCACCTACATCTCGCTCGACGACAGCCGGATCGTGCTCGACCAGCTGATCGGTGAGGGCCGGCGGACGACGACCGACCGGGTCGCCGTACCGCAGACGCTGTTCATGTCGCCGCCGCTGGCGACGGTCGGGCTGACCGAGAAGGCGGCCCGGGCGGCCAGGTACCGGATCAAGGTGGGATACCAGCCGGTCGCCGACATCGTCGCGATGCCGCGGGCGTACATCGTCGAGGAGACCCGGGGCGCGATGAAGTTCGTGATCGACCTGGACACCGACCAGATCCTCGGGGCGGCCCTGCTCAGCGTCGACGCGCAGGAGCTGGTCAACGTGGTCGCGCTGGTGATGCGTCAGGGCGTGACGGCGAGCGCGTTGCAGAGCTCGATCTTCACCCACCCGTCGTCGACCGAGGCGTTCAACGACGTGATCGGCGCCGTGGTCCGCTCGGACGTCTAGCGCGGCAGGCGCATTCCCGACGTCTTGACAGTGGTTCGCCGACGGTGGTGTGATCAGCGCTGATAGTTAGGAAACGTTCCTGCCTATCAGCGTTGGTTCCCCTGCAGCTCCTCCCGCCCCAGGAAGTCAGGAGACCGCCCGATGAGACTTCGTTCTGCCCGGCGTACGGCGGTGGCGGGTCTGACCGCCATCGCCGTGACGCTGGCTCTCGCCACGCCACCCGCCGCGGCGGCGCCCACCGACTACCAGGCCGAGGACGCGCTGATCTCGCAGGGCCTGGTCGAGTCGAACCATGCCGGGTTCACCGGCCGCGGGTTCGTCAACTTCGACAACCTGGTCGGCAGCTACGTCGAGTGGACCGTCCAGTCCCCCACCACCGGCCCGGCCGACGTCACCCTGCGGTACGCGAACGGTACGGCGGCCGCCCGGCCGCTCGACTTCACCGTGAACGGTGTCGCCGGCGCGGTCGGCATCACCTTCCCCGGTACGGGCGCGTGGACCACCTGGCAGACCAAGACGGTGCGGCTGTCCTTGGTGGCCGGGAGCAACAAGATCCGCGCCCGGGCAACGACCGCCGACGGCGGCCCGAACGCCGACAGGCTGACCGTCGACCCGACCAGCGACGACACCCAGCCGCCGTCCGCGCCGAGCAACCTTGCGGTCGGCAACATCAAGCCGAACGCCGCCACGTTCAGCTGGTCGGCCGCGAACGACAACGTCGGCGTGGTCCGGTACGAGATCAACCGCGGCGGCAACGTGCTCAAGGTGGTCGACGCGAACACGCTGACCGCGACCGTCGACACGCTGACCTCGAACACGGCGTACGACGTCTCCGTCGGCGCTTTCGATGCCGCCGGCAACGCGTCGCAGCAGAGCAACGTGGTCACGTTCACCACGCCGGTCAGCGGCGACACCCAGCCGCCGACCGTCCCGGGCAACCTGCGATCGGCCGGCGCCACGGCGAACAGCGTCTCGCTGGCGTGGAACGCGTCGACCGACAACAGCGGCAGCGTCGCCGGGTACGACGTTTACCAGGGCAGCACGCTGGTCTCCAGCACGGGTTCGCTGACCGCGACGGTGACGAACCTGAGCGCCAACACGGCGTACACGTTCACCGTGAAGGCGCGTGACCCCGACGGCAACGCGTCCGGGCCGAGCAACGCGGTGACCGTCCGGACGAGCGGCGGTGGGACCGGCGGCATCCCGGAGTACGAGCGGGACATCGCGCGGGTCGACCTCGGCTGGAGCGTCGCGTTCCTGCCGGACGGGTCGGGCTCGGCGCTGGTCACCGAGCGGGACCGGTTCGAACTGCTGCTGGTGTCGTCGACGGGGCAGAAAACCACGCTGGGCAAGGTCCCTGGTGCGGTCACGACCACCGGTGAGGGCGGGTTGCTCGGCCTCGCGCTGTCGCCGAACTTCAGCACCGACCACTGGGTGTACCTCTACCACACGGCCGCGAACGACAACCGGATCGTGCGGATGAAGTACGAGAACGGCGTCCTGGCCACGACGTCCGAGCCGGTGCTCACCGGGCTGGCGAAGAACCGGTACCATAACGGCGGCCGGATCCGGTTCGGTCCGGACGGCAAGCTGTACGCCGCGGTCGGTGACGCGAAGAACTCCGGCAACGCGCAGAACCGCGGCTCGCTGAACGGCAAGATCCTGCGGATCAACCCCGACGGGACGGCGCCGAGCGACAACCCGTTCTTCAGCACCGGCGGCAACGCCCGGTACGTGTGGGGGCTCGGCTTCCGCAACCCGCAGGGACTCGCGTGGGACTCGCGCGGTCAGCTCTGGGCGGCGGAGTTCGGCGAGAACAGCCAGGACGAACTGAACCTCGTGCAGAAGGGCGGCAACTACGGCTGGCCCGCGTGCGAGGGAACGATCGGCGACTGCGGCGGCTACATCGCACCGAAGCGGACCTGGTCGACCGCGCAGGCCGGGCCGAGCGGCGTGGAGATCGTCAACGACTGGATCTACATCGCCGGCGTCACCGGACGGCAGCTGTGGGTCACCCAGATCAATGCCGCAGGCAACGGTGTGGGGACTCCGCAGGCCTTGTTCTCCGGTCGCTGGGGACGGTTGCGCAGCATCACCAAGACGCCCGACGGCGCCCTGTGGCTGACCTCGACGAACAACGACATGAACGGCGGGTCGCCGTCCACGATCGACAACTACGTCGTCCGGCTGAAGTTCCCGGGCTGACCCCGAACGCCAGGGGCCCTTCCGAACTGCCCTCGGAAGGGCCCCTGGCTCTAGTCCTCGTCGGCGTCCGCGACGCCGCGCTTCCAGTACCCGGTGACCAGGGAGTGGTCCTTGTTCCAGGCCCGGAGCGGCCGGATCTCGTCGGCCTCCCCCGCCGCGAACAAGAAGGTGTTGGGTACGGCGGGCAACTCCATGACTGTTGCTGCCAGCAATGACCTGGGGACCCACCGGGTCCTGAGGCCCGCGCGCTCGGCCAGCGGGTAGCCCGTCTCGTCCTCGTGGTCGAACTCGACGACCAGGTCCACCGACACGTCCCGCGGCGACTCCTCCAGCCAGCGGGCCGCCGCCGGCAGACCGGTCGGGTCGACGGCGAACACGTAGTGGCCGTAGTTGTGCGGGAACGACTTCGCACCGGGCGGACCGGCGATCGCCACCGGGTCCCCGACCGCGAGCCGCTCGGCCCAGGTCGAGGCGAGACCGCCGGAGTGGACCACGAAGTCGAGGTCGAGCTCGCGGCCGCCGGAGTACCGGCGGACCGTGTACCGGCGGGTGGTCGGCAGCGGCTTCGGCCAGTCGAGCATCTGGTGCGCGTTCGGCGTCGGAACCCGGTGCGTGCCGTCGGGATCGGGGAAGACGATCTTGACGTGGTCGTCGCACTGGTAGCTGTGGAAGCCGTCCAGGCCCGGGCCCGCGAGCGTGATCCGGAGCATGTGCGGCGTCACGTACGCGCGGCGCGCGACGGTCGTCGTACGGCCGACTCGTACGTGGCGGCCTGGGTGTAGCGAACCGGGTAGACCTGCCCGGCCTTGACCGCCGGGATGCTCTTCCACAGCGGGGAGTCGAGCACCGACTGCACCGCGGGGCCGACGCTGCCGTCGGGTTCGAGCGTGTAGGTGATCGCGTCGGCGTCCCGGAAGCTCTCGGACGCAGTTCGATCGAGTCGTACTCGGACACGCCCGCGCTGCCTTCGCCCTTCTTCTTCACCTGGCCGTAGTAGTCGACGCCGACGTCGCCGGCGATGTTGGTGCCCCACGAACCGGCGTACTCGCGCATGAAGTTGCCCTTCTCGACCTGGCCGTAGCCGCCGAGATGACCGAACTTCCTGCCCTGCAGCACGGTCGCGTACTTGCTCCTCAGCTGGGCGGCCTTGTCCTCGTAGGCCTTCTTGGCCTGGTCGAAGTTCGCCGTCCGGCCGGCCGCGTCGGACTGCCTGCGGGACAGCTCGCGCCAGGCGTCCGGCAGCGTCGGCCCGATCGCGACGACCGGGGCGATCAGCTTCAGCCGCTCCAGGTCGATGTCACCGAGCACAGGCGCCGGCACACCGATCACGATCAGGTCCGGCTTGGCCAGCGCGATCTTCTCGTAGTCCGTCTCGTCGGCCGTCTCACCGGCGACCTTCTCCAGCTGGTCGTAGGCCGTCTTGTCCTCGGCCGACATCATCGGGATCCCGCGCTTCCAGCTCGAGATGCCGACCAGCGCGGCATCGGCCTCGACCAGAGCCGGTACGGCGTACCCGGTGGCGACGACGCGCCGCGGCTCCTTCGGGATGGTGACCTCGCCGTTGTCGGCGGCGAACACACGGGTTTCGGCCGGTGCGGCCTCGGGCTCGTTGGCGCCGCAGGCGACCAGGGTGGTCGCGAGGACGAGTGCACCCAGCAGGCGCAGGGACATGGCTTCTCCAGTTGCTGTCGGACCAAGTTAGGTTAGCCTTACTCGCTGGCGCGCTATAGCGCCGAGAGGACAGCCGATCTCGCCGGGAGGACAGATGAGTCTGGTGACCGTCTTCGGCACGGACCCGGAGACCTGCGAGGAGTACGGCTACGGCCTGGGCCGGCCCGACGGCATCCTCGTCCTGCGCTACACGTCGGCCGGCGCGCTCGACTTCGCCGAGAGCCGGCAGGACATCCTGCACCAGCTGTACTGGTCCCCCGACGGCCCGCTGTCGGTCACCCACGGCGTCTCGACCCACTTCGTCGACTCGACCGACTCCGTCTGGGTCCACCGCGCCGTCACGCACGCCGTCCACGCGCTCGACCGCCAGACGGTCTACCGCATCTGCCTGCGCGAGGTCCCCGAAGCTCTGGCCGGCCTCCGCATCGCCACCGCTTCGATGCCTCCCGCAACTGCTGAGCTGGTTGGTTCCCTCGCTTCACCTTGCGCCGAGGAGGTCGCTCTCAGCCACCGCCGCACCCTGATGTCCTCCCTGGGCGCTTCGGTCCGGGACCTCTCGGCACCCCACAGCGACGGCCCCGGCTGGGCCCTCCGCGTCGCCCGCGCCCTGGCCCAGGACCCGTCCGACCCCACCACGCTCGACGAGTGGGCCACCCGCCTCCACCTCAGCGTCAAGACCCTCCAACGCGACTTCCTCCGCGAGTTCGGCCAACCCTTCACCACCTGGCGCACCGACCTCCGCCTCCGCGCTTCCCTCGTCCTCCTCGACACCCACCCCGTCACCGAAGTAGCCCACCGCGTCGGCTACTCCACCCCGTCGGCGTACATCACCGCCTTCACCCGCCACTACGGCCACACCCCCGGCCGCCACCCCCTCCGCCACACGGGGTGACGCTCTAAAGTGGAGCGATGAAGACGCCTTCCGCTCATGCTGTCAGTCAGTACGCCGGATCTTCTGAGCGGTTGCGGGCCCGGATGGCGGTGCACGAGTTCAGCACCAATCCGCAGGGGTGGTTCGGGTGGTTGGGTGAGCGGCTGGGCGCGCAGGGGGACGTGCTGGAGGTGGGAGCGGGGACCGGGAAGCTGTGGGGTGAGGTTTCTGCTGGTGGGGCTCGGTTGACGCTGACGGATGCTTCGGCTGCGATGTGCGAGGAGCTTCGGCGCGTGCCCGGGGCCGTCGTACGGCGGGCTGATGCGGCGCACTTGCCGTTCGCGGACGCGAGTTTCGATCTGGTGATCGCGAACCACATGCTCTACCACCTGGACGATCCGGCGGTGGCGCTGGCGGAGTTCGCGCGGGTACTGCGGCCGGGTGGGCGGCTGGTCGCGGCGCTCAACGGGCGGGAGCACATGGCCGAGCTGCGGGACCTCGGGCCGGCGGTCGGTCGACCGGACCTGCTGCGCGGAATGGTCCTGAACGACCTCGTGACCGAGAACGCCGGGGCGCTGGTCGCCGAGCGCTTCACCGATGTCGCCGTCGAGACTTATCCGGACGACCTGCGGATCCCGACCGTCGAACCCGTGCTGGCCTATCTCGACAGCCTGTCCAGCGGGCCGTTGGACCCGGGGCAGCGGGCGGCCACGCGCGAGCTGGTCCAGGCGAAGATCGATGCCGACGGCTACTTCTTCGTCCGGAAGTCCGTCGGGCTGGTGACAGCTAGTCGCTGAGCGGGGCGACGGTCGCGTCGAGGCGGCCGGAGCGCTTCAGGGAGTCGGCGACGAAGCCGCTGGCCTTGAGCTGCTCGATCTGGTCGCTGAGCCAGATGGTGGTGTCCGCGTGGCGTTTCGGCGCGCAGACGGCCTGGCGGATCTCCATGAAGCGGTCCGGGATCACGCGGGTGCCGGGAGTGCGGGCGACGAACTCCTCGACCGGCTTGCGGATGCCCGCGCCGGCGTCGAGGGACTCGACGTGGAAGAGGTCGACGCCTTCGGCCCCGCGGACGATCGTGGCGTGCTGGAGGGTCCGGGTCAGGAACAGGTCGTACGCCGAGCCTTCCTTCACGCCGACCCTGATCCCGGCTCGGTCGACACCGGCCGGAGTGGTGATCGAGGAGTTCTCGGGAACGACGTACACGCCCTCGATGATCACGTACGGCGAGGTGAAGGCGACCTGACCGGCCCGGGCCGGTTCGATGGCGAGGAATCCCAGGTCGGCGCGACCATCGGCGAGCGCCTCGAAGGACTGCTTCGCGGCGTCGAAGCAGAGGAACTCGACCGGCACCTCCAGCCGCCGCGCGACCTCGCGGGCGAGGTCGACGGTCACCCCGCTCGGCTGCTCGGGCGTGCCCTGCGCGAGCACCGGGTTGCCGAGGTTGATCGACGCGCGCAGCACGCCGGTGGGAGCCAGGTCGTCACGGAGGTCGATCGCCATGCTCGCGACTCTAGCGGCCCGCGGCGACCGACGGCCGAGCGCTCTGTCCCCGCCGTCCCCAGGCCGAGATCAGCGGCGCCGTCGCGAGGTCGAGCTTGCCCGAGGCAACATTCTCCAGGTGCTCCGCGATCTCCTCCGCCGTCGCGAGGCCGGCGGCAACCAGCCGGTCCCGGATCTGTTGCACGGTAGCGATTTCGAGCGTCGTACAAGCCGGTGAGGTGATCGGGAAGAACGCATCGGCCTGGACGTCGGCCAGCCCGGCCTCGCGCAGCAACCGCGGCAGCGTCCGCCCGAACGCGAGCTCCGCCCCACGCTCCGCCATCAAGCTCCGGAACCCCCGCCGCAACCGGTTCGCCAGCTCCTGCGCCGGGCCGAACTCGTCCGGACAGATCAGCGGCTGCAGCGCCGGGTCCGCATCCTCGAGCACGAGCCAGCCGCCCGGTTTCAACGCTCCGACCATCGCGGTCAGGGCCTCGGCCCGCCGCGGCACGTGCGTCAGCACCAGCCGCGCGTGAATCAGGTCGAACTCCCCCGGCGGATCGTCGGCCCCGACGTCGTGCCGCAGTACGTCGTACGCCGCGTCGGCCGGCATCCACGCCGTATCGATGTCCGTGGCAACGACTCGCCCCGACGGCCCGACCCGCGCCGCGAGCCAGTCCGGTACGCCGGGCCCGCCGGATCCGACCTCCCAGCAGCTCCACCCGGCCGTCAGGCCGGTCGCCGCGAGGTGCCGGAACGTCACCGGATCGAGCAGCGCCGACAGCGCTTCGAACCGCCGGCCGGCCTCGGTCTGCTGGTTGTCGAGCAGATATCCCTGGTCGCTCACGCCGTCCATCACACACCGGGCACAAAAAAGCGGCAAGGAAGTGTCTTCCTTGCCACAACCAACTTATAGCGCATGGGGGGACTTGCCGCAAGGCCCAGTTCATAGCTCACAATCATCGATCGAACCACTCATCGGTGAGAAACGGAGACCCATGTCTGTGGGAACGACCAGTGCCTTCGACCTCGCGGGCCACCCCGCCAAGGACGACCCCGCGCTGATCGGGCGCGACGAGCAGCACTTCGCGGCGATCGCGGCCAGCCTGGCCCAGTCGATCGCCGACCTGTCCGGGCGCCTGGACGAGATCCGCAAGTCCCCGGGCGGCACGGGGCAGGAGGCTCTGGATCGCGACCTGGAGATCCATCGGCTGACCACGCGCCTGCGGACCTTGCGCCGGTTCGGCCTCGACCTGTGCCTCGGCCAGATGGTCGCCACCGACGGCGAGCCCGTGTACGTCGGCCGGCTCGGCCTGACCGCCACCGACGGGCGCCGGCTGCTGATCGACTGGCGCTCCCCCGCCGCCGAGCCGTTCTTCGGCGCGACGCACGCGAAGCCGATGGACCTCGTCTTCCGTCGCCGCTACCGCTGGACCCGCGGCCGGATCAGTGACTACTGGGACGAGGTGTTCACCTCCGACGGGTTCGAGGGGCACGCGGCGGCACTCGACGACCAGTCGGCGTTCATCGCGAGCCTGGGCAGCAACCGCTCGGACCGGATGCGCGACGTCCTGGGCACCATCCAGTCCGACCAGGACGCGATCATCCGCGCGAGCTCGCGCGGGGCGCTCGTCGTCGACGGCGGTCCTGGTACCGGGAAGACCGTCGTCGCGCTGCACCGGTCGGCGTACCTGCTCTACTCCGATCCGCGCCTGGAGCAGCGGCGGGGCGGCGTCCTGTTCATCGGCCCTCACCAGCCGTACCTGGCGTACGTCTCCGACGTACTGCCGAGCCTCGGCGAGGAAGGCGTCCAGACCTGCACCCTGCGGGACCTGCTGCCCGAAGGTGCGACGGCAGGTCCGGAAATCGATCCCGACGTCCTGCGGCTGAAGTCGACGGCGCAGATGGTGGAGGCGATCGAGCCCGCGGCCGCGCTGTACGAGGAGCCGCCGACCAAGCCGCTGGTCGTCGAGACCGACTGGGCCGACCTCTACCTCAGCGTCGGCGACTGGGCCGAGGCCTTCGGATCGGTCGACGCCGGTACGCCGCACAACGAGGGCCGCGACCTGGCCTGGGACGAGCTGCTCACGATCCTGCTGGACAAGATCGACCAGGACGACGAGGAGATCTCGATCGACCAGGTCCGCCGGTCCCTGCAGCGCAACGAGGTACTCCGCGACACCTTCGATCGGGCCTGGCCGTTGCTCGAACCGACCGACCTGGTCGCGGACCTGTGGTCCGTCGCGGCGTACCTGCGCCGCTGCGCTCCTTGGCTGGAGCCCGACGAGGTCCGGCTGCTGCAGCGCGACGACCCGTACGCGTGGACCGTGTCCGACCTGCCGCTGCTCGACGCCGCCCGCCAGCGGCTCGGCGACCCGGAGGCGTCGGTGCGGAAACGGCGCCAGCGCGCCGTGGCCGCGGCGGAACGCGAGCGGATGTCCGAGGTGATCGACCGGCTCCGCGCCGCCGACGACGGTGAGGGGCTCGTGCAGAGCCTGGTCCACGGCGATCTCCAGGACGCGCTGATCGACGAGGGCGCTCTGCCGACGCCCGATCCCGACGAGCTGGCCGGGCCGTTCGCGCACATCGTCGTGGACGAGGCGCAGGAGCTGACCGACGCCGAGTGGCAGATGCTGCTGCTGCGCAACCCGTCCCGCAGCTTCACCATCGTCGGCGACCGCGCCCAGGCCCGCCACGGCTTCACCGAGACCTGGGAGGAGCGGCTGCACCGCGTCGGCCTGGACCGGGTCGAGCTGGCCGGTCTGACCGTCAACTACCGCACGCCGTCGGAGATCATGACCGAGGCCGAACCGGTGATCCGCGCCGTCCTGCCCGACGCGAACGTGCCGACCTCGATCCGCGACAGCGGGCGACCCGTTGTCCATGGCAACGTGGCGGCCCGGGACACGATCATCGCGGAGTGGCTGGCCGAGCACCCCGATTCCGTGGCCTGTGTGATCGGCGACCCGACGTTCGAGGGGACCTCCCGGGTCCGGTCGCTGACGCCGGTCCTTGCCAAGGGCCTCGAGTTCGACCTGGTCGTGCTGGTCGATCCGGAGTCCTTCGGCGAGGGCGTCGAGGGTGCCGTCGACCGCTACGTCGCGATGACCCGGGCGACCCAGCAGCTCGTCGTACTGACCAGCTGAGAAACTTTTGGCATGCTGTCGATCGGTGCGCGCGCCGTTCGACCTGTGGGTGGAGAGGGGCCGCCGTGGCCCCTCCCACCAGCTGAAAGGACCATCCCCCATGAGCAAGTACATGCTGATCATGCGGCCGACCGACGAGGCCTTCGCGAACTTCGCGGACGTCGACTTCGACGAGATCGTCTCGACGATCGGGAAGTACAACGACGAGCTGATCCGGGCCGGTGTGCTGCTGGCCGCCGAGGGCCTCGACCCCGAGGAGAGCGTGGTGGTCGACTTCACCGGTGAGGCGCCGGTCGTCTCCGACGGCCCGTACGGCGAGACGAAGGAGCTGTTCAGCGGCTACTACATCCTCGAGGTGTCGTCGCGACAGGAGGCGGTCGAGTGGGCCAAGCGGATGCCGTACACCGCCCACTCGAAGATCGAGGTCCGCCGCGTCACCCGCATCGACGAGCTGCCCCAGGACAACCCCTGGGTCCAGAACGAGCGCACCTGGCGCGAGTCCACCGGCCAGCTGTGAGCCTTGGATGACTGAGGCGAGGCGTGCCGTCGAGGCCGTGTGGCGGAGTGAGTCCGCACGGATCGTCGGCGCGCTCGCCCGGTACACCCGCGACTTCGCGCTCGCCGAGGACGTCGCGCAGGAAGCGCTCGCCGAGGCGCTCGTCAGCTGGTCGACCAACGGCATCCCCGACCAGCCGGCCAACTGGCTGACCGCGGTCGGCCGCCGGCGGGCGATCGACGCGTTCCGCCGGCGAGCGGGAGCCGACGAGCGGTACGCCGTACTGGCTCGCGATCTCGACGAGACGACTCCGGGCGCCGACGCCCTCTTCGACCCCGACGCGATCGACGACGACCTGCTCGCGCTGATCTTCACCTCCTGCCACCCGATCCTGGCCAAGGAGTCCCGCGTCGCGCTCACCCTGCGCGTGGTCGGTGGTCTGACGACCGACGAGATCGCCAAGTCGCTGCTCGTCCCCGTCCCGACCGTTCAGGCCCGCATCACGCGCGCGAAGAAGACCATCGCCGCCGCCGAGATCCCGTTCGCCGTACCCGACCCTGCCGAGCGTCCCGCCCGCCTGAGCTCGGTCCTGAACGTGATCTACCTGATCTTCACCGAGGGCTCGTCGGCCTCCCACGGCGACTCTTGGATCCGCACCGACCTCGCCCAGGAGGCCCTCCGCCTCTCCCGCAGCCTCGCCCGCCTCACCCCGGAGCCCGAGGCGCAGAGCCTGCTGGCCCTGATGGAACTGACCGCGGCCCGCTTCCCCGCGCGCGTCGACGCCGAAGGCCGCCCGGTCCTCCTCGAAGACCAGGACCGCCACCTCTGGGATCATTCGGCCATCCGCCGCGGCCGAGCCGCCCTCGCCAAGGCCGTGTCCGTCGGCCGAGGCCTCGGCTTCTACGGCCTCCAGGCCGCGATCGCCGAGTGCCACGCCACCGCGGTCTCCGTCGACGAAACCAACTGGCCGCGCATCGTCGCCCTGTACGACGGCCTTGCCCAGCTCGCCCCGTCCCCCGTCGTCGACCTCAACCGAGCCGCCGCCGTCGCCATGTCTCAGGGCCCGGCCTCCGGCCTCGCGATCGTCAACGAACTGGCCGACGGCGTACTCGGCAAGTCCCACCTCTTGTACGCCGTACAAGCCGCCCTGCTCGCCCGTCTGAACCGCCCCGACGAAGCCCGCGCCGCCTATCTTCAGGCAGCAGCCCTCTGCACCAACGACGCCGAACGCTCCGTACTGGAGTCCAAAGCCGCCGAACAGTAGCGCGGTCGAGGACCCGAAGCTATGAGCTCCGAACGTGACCGTGATCGGGCCGGCCTGGCGGTGCCTGGTCCACCGCGGCGCGAACCAGGGCGGCCATCGACCGGCCTGCTACCAAGAGCGGTTCTGGATCCCGGGACGCACGGCTCAGCACGAATGCGCCCTCGAGGATCATGATCGTCGACTGGGCCAGTTCGCGCGCGACGCCGGAGTCGCACCACGTGCCGAACCACTCCGCCAGCGCCTGAACCCAGGTCTCGAAGACGTCAGCCGTGGCCACGCGCAGCACTTCGTCGGTGCTCGCCACCTCGAGCGCCACCGTGGCGATGGTGCACGCGTCGGCATAGTCCGCCGCGGCCAGATCGGTGGCGGCCGCTTCGAACGCGCGGTGCACTGCCGCAGCGGGGTCCGGATCGCCGTCGAGAAGACCGAGCACCAGGTCGAGGTACTCACGGCCCGTCGAACGGATGACCGTTTCCGCGAGTTGCTGCTTGCCGCCCGGGAAGTGGTGGTAGATCGAGCCGAACGGTGCACCGGCGTCCGCCGAGATCTGCTTCAGGCCGGTCCCGGTGTAGCCGTTGCGGCGAAAGAGTCTGGCGGCCGTGGACTCGATCCGCGCGCGGTTCGAGGGTGTTGGGGGTGGCATGTCTGTGGTCCGGACGTGTGTGGGGAGAGGTCTCCCTCAGATTACAGTAGAACGATCTATCCAGTAGCATCTCGCCATGCCTCAGATCACGCTGTCCGCCGGCCAGGTCGACTATGTGGACACGGGTGGTGACGGGCCGGTCCTGGTCTTCACCCATGGGCTCCCGATGAACGAGACGCAGTGGCGGAAGGTCGTGCCGCTCCTCGAGGGCTACCGGTGCATCCTGCCGACCCTGCCGATGGGTGGGCACCGGCAGCCGATGCGCGCCGATGCGGACTTGTCCGAGCGAGGCGTCGCGCTGCTGCTCGGCGAGTTCTTCGAGGCGCTCGAACTCGATGACGTGTGTCTCATCATGAACGACTGGGGTGGGCCGCAGTTCCTCGTCACCGAGGGGCGCGCGGACAGGGTCGGCCGCCTCGTCATGGTTGCGTGCGAAGCCTTCGACAACTTCCCGCCGGGTCCGGCGAAGCCCTTGTCGAAGGTGGTGGCCCTGCCAGGCGGTGCTTGGCTCCTGCTCAAGCTGCTGAACCTGAAGTGGTTCAGGCACCTTCCGGCCGGCTTCGGTGGTTTGAGCCTGACGCGAGTTCCCGACTCCGTCATGGACGACTGGTTCGCTCCGGCGTCGAAGAACCGAGCGATCAGGCGTGACTTCAAGAAGTTCGCCACGTCCGCGCCCAGTCGCCGGACGCTCCTCGAGTGGAGCACGCGTCTGAGCGACTTCGATCGGCCGGCCCTGATCGTCTGGGCCACGCAGGACAAGTTCATGCCGCGGGACCACGGTCCACGGCTCGCCGAACTGTTCCCTCAGGGCCGCTTGGTGGAGATCGAGGACTCTGCCACCTTGATTCCCGAGGACCAGCCGGAGCGGCTTGCCGCGGTGCTCGAGGAGTTTCTGGCCGGGACTGGAGAGGCCGGGCTTCGCTGACAGGGCCCCACCCTGTCCGACCAACACCACCACGACTCGGTCGAACCATCGAGGCTAAGGCGCAGGGTCGGGAAGCTCGTCCGCGGGGAGGCCCAGCGTGCCCCGCACCGCACGCCGCATGAGCTTGACGTCGTGCGGTGCCTGTCCGGCGAGCTCGATCCCGACGGCCTCCAGCACTCCGGAGAACGCGGCGGCCGTCAGCCGCACCGGCGGTCCCGGGGGGATCGAGCCGTCGCGCCGGGCGGCGGCGATGAGCGTCCGGCAGTCCGACTCGAGGACGTCGATGACCGACGCGACGGCTCGTCCCACCGGATGATCCTGACCGGCGAACTCGATGCGCAGGCTGAGCATGACGCGGGCCACGTCGCGGCGGCAGTAGATCGCGTGACCGCGGGCCAGCGCCATCAACGAGGCAAGGGGGGTGGACTCGGCGAGCGCAGGGTCGCGTACCTCGGTCGTCCAGGTCTCTTCGACCCATTGCACGACCGCCAGGACGAGTTCGGCCTTGCCCTCGAACTGGTGGTAGATCGCGCCCCGGGTGTAGCCGGCCTCCTTCGCCACGCCGGCGAGCGTCAGATTGGCGTACCCGTAGGTGGAGATGCCACGGGCGGCCGCCGAGAGCAGAGCGGCTCTGGTTCGGCTTCGTCGCTCGAGCTGGGTGCGCCCTTCGGAAGCACTCACGTCGTTCCACCTTCGTTCATGACGCACTACCGGTCGCCGTGGGACCGCAGATCTCCGCGGGTGCGGATCAGCGCCGCAATGCTACTCTCAAGATAGATACGTGCACGTCTGTATCTATCTTGAACCCGAGAGGACCACGATGACCGACCAGCACCCTGCGGATGCCACGTCCAAGCCCGGGTCCGCCCTGCTCGCCGCCTGCGGTGTGCAGGCGGATTGGAGCGACTGCCAGCGTCAGCCGGTCGGTCCGTCGGCGTCCACCGACCCCTTGGCGTGGACGAGCGAACTCTTTCACCGGCCACCGGCGTGGGTGGCCTCAGCGCTCGCCCTTCGCGACCGAGCGGTCGCCCTGTTCGGCATCCGCACCGCAGCGGAGCATTCCTTTCGGGTGCGCGCGTCGAACGAGCACGAGGCGCTGATCGGCACCGACGACAAGCACCTGGACTTCAGGGCCTCGATCCGGTGCGTCGACGGTGCGGTGGAGGTGATCACGATCGTCCAGATTCACAACCTGCTCGGCCGGCTGTACTTCGCACCGGTGCGCCTCCTGCACCCGCCGATGGTGCGGCAGATGCTACGGCGCGCGGCGAAGGAACTCGACCCCGCTGCCGAGCGGCCCTGAGGTGTGAGCATCCCGTGGACGGTCGGGCTATTGGTCAGAAAACGCGCCTGACCCACTCGATAGTCGAGAGTGCTCGGCAGACCGGCCCGCGAGCGCTCAGCGGCTGCCCAACGGCGTGAGCAAGCAGAACTCGTTGTCCTCCGGGTCGGTGAAGACCGTCCACGGGACGTCGCCCTGGCCGATGTCGAGGTCGGTGGCGCCGAGACTCCGCAGCCGGTCCGCCTCAGCCGGGTGGTCGTCACCGGCGTACGGCCGAAGGTCCAGGTGGATGCGGTTCAGCCCGCTCTTCGCGTCCGGGACGCGCAGGAACTCCAAGTACGGCCCGACGCCCCGCGCCGAACGCAACGTCGCCGAGTCGTCCGTCACCTCCCCAACCACCCAGTCCATGGCCTCGCCCCAGAAGCGGGCCATCGCCCGGGGATCCGTGCAGTCGACCACCACCGCGGCCACCGGCCCGGTGTCGCGGTAGATCTCCCGCGGCTCCAGCACGCAGAACTCGTTCCCCTCCGGATCGGCCAGCACCGTCCACGGGACGTCCCCCTGACCGATGTCCACCGGCGTCGCCCCGAGCCCACGAAGCCGTGCCACCAGCTCCTGCTGATGCTCCGGAGAGCTGGACGCGAGGTCGAGATGGACCCGGTTCTTCACCGTCTTCGGCGCCGGCACCGCGAGTACGTCGATGTAGACGGCCGTCGCGTCCGGGTACTCGACGCCCTTCGGCTCGACGTTCGTCTCGTCCGGCTCGTCGGTGACCTTCCAGCCGAGCGCCTCCGCCCAGAACCGCCCGAGCGCGGACTTGTCCTGAGCCTTCACCGAGATCTGCACCAGCCGGGTCGCCATGACCGCATCCTAGGCCGGTGTCAGGGCGTGTCAGGACGGTGGCGGAGCCATGTCAGCGGGCGCGATGAAGCTCTTCCCATGACAAGCACAGCGATCGCGGTCTCGGGGCTGCGGAAGGCGTTCAAGGACAAGGTCGTGCTGGACGGCATCGATCTGGAGGTACCGGCCGGGTCGATCTTCTCGTTGCTCGGGCCGAACGGCGCGGGCAAGACGACGACGGTGAACGTGCTGACGACGTTGATCGGGGCCGACGGCGGGACAGCGCGGGTGGCCGGGTACGACGTACAGACCGACGCCAAGGCGGTGCGGGCGGCGATCGGCGTGACCGGGCAGTTCGCGGCGGTCGACGAGCTGCTGACCGGTCGGGAGAACCTGCAGCTGATGGTCGACCTGAGCCGGTCGGTCGACGGCGACGTCGTACAGAAGCTGCTCGACCGGTTCGACCTGACCGGGTCCGCGGACAAGGCGGTGTCGACGTACTCCGGCGGCATGAGCCGCAAGCTCGACCTGGCGATGACGCTGGTCGGGAACCCGCAGATCATCTTCCTGGACGAGCCGACGACCGGTCTCGACCCGCGGAGCCGGCGGACGATGTGGACGATCATCCGCGAGCTCGTGGCCGACGGCGTGACCGTCTTTCTCACCACGCAGTACCTCGAGGAGGCCGACCAGCTCGCCGACCGGATCGCCGTCCTGGACCAGGGCCGGCTCGTTGCCCAAGGCACCCCCGACGAGCTGAAGCGTCAGCTCCCCGGAACGCACGTCCGGCTGCGCTTCACCACCCCGGCCGAACTCGACGCGGCGTCGCGGCTGTTCCCCGACGCCACCCGCGACGACGAGGCCCTCGCGCTCAAGGTCCCGAGCGACGGCGGCACCAAGTCGCTGCGCGGCGTGCTCGACCGGCTCGACGAGTACGAGCTGAGCGCCGAGGAGTTCTCCGTCCACACCCCCGATCTCGACGACGTGTTCCTCGCCCTTACCGGCCACACCACGGAGGTAGTCGCATCATGAGCGCCAAGTCCCACTCACTCGTCATGCTGCAGCGCGACTTCCGGCACGTCGCCCGCAACCCGACCTCGGTCTTCAACGCCGTCCTGATGCCGGTGATCATGCTGTTCATGTTCGTGTACGTGCTCGGTGACGCGTTCAGCGTCGGCGTCGACTACATCGACTACGCGACGCCGGGCATGATGCTGCTGGCGATCTGCTACGGACTCGGCGGTACGGCGGTCGCGGTGAACGCCGACATGACCAAGGGCATCATCAACCGGTTCAAGGTGATGGACGTTCCCCGGCACGCGGTCCTGACCGGCAAGGTCGTCGCCAGCGTGCTGACCAACGTGATCGCCATCGCGGCCTTGGTCGGCGTCGCCTTCCTGCTGGGCTTCAGCCCGTCGGCGGGTTTCGTCGACTGGCTGGGCGTGATCGGCCTGGTCCTGCTGCTCGGTTTCGCGACCGCGTGGCTGACCGTCGCTCTGGGCCTGGCCTCGAAGTCGCCGGAGACGGCCGCGTTCGCCGCCGTACCGCTGATCATGCTGCCGTTCTTCAGCAGCGCGATCGTTCCGGCGGACAAGATGGGCCCGGGCATCAAGCAGTTCGCGCAGTACCAGCCGTTCACGCCGATCATCGAGGCCCTGCGCGGCTTCCTGAACGGTACGCCGCAGACGAGCGACGTGCTGACCGCGCTGGCCTGGTGCTTCGGGATCGCGCTGGTCGGCTACCTGTGGGCGTCGGCGACGTTCAAGAAGCGAGCGTGATCTCGAACAGCTGATCCCAGCTGGTCTCCCGGCCTTGCTCAGCCGCCTCGGCGTACCGTACGTCGCCGAGGCGGCTTCGCGCTGTCTGCTCGATGCGGGCCTCGTCCGGCAACGACCGGTCCGGCAGGCCCCGTACGGCGGTGCTTGCCGCGAGCAACCGTACGGCGAGCTCGTCCTGGTCGCGGCGCAACGCCAGGTTCGCCAGCCCGACGAGGACGCCCGCGATCACGGGCGCGTGCCCGGCCGAACTCGCCGCCTGGCAGGCCGCTCGGAGGTGCTCGCGCGCTGCGCCGAGATCCTCGGTGACATAGGCGAGCAACGTCTCGGTCGTCGCGCTGACGTGCGGCTGCTTCGCTTCGTCACCGAGCAGGGTGGCCAGGAGCTGGATCTGCTTCAGCGCCTCGTCGGTCTCACCGGCCCAGCGGGCCAGCTCCGCCTTCGACAACGCGAGCATGGCCAGCGATCCCGGCCAGTTGACCCGGTCGGCGTACTGCTGGGCCTCGGCCATCGCGGTAGTGCTCGCCCCGGCATCGCCCAGCAACCAGTACAGCTGGGCCTGGCGCGAGCGCATCCGGATCGCGTCGTCGAAGGACCCGAGTTCGGTGATGACGGCAACGGCTTCGTCGTAGTACTCGCAGGCCCGCTCGAACTCGCCCCGGGTGGCGATCCGTTCGGCCAGCTCGGTGATCGCGAACGAGATCCCGAACCGCTCGCCGAGTGCGCGGAACGCGGTGACCGCCAGTTCGAGCTGCGCGTCGGCCTCGAAACCACCGTGGCCGAGTACGCCGCGCATCTTGCCCAGCTGCAAACGGCCCATCGCGCGGACCCACGGATCCTCGCTGCCGAGCATCGGCTCCCACGCGGACAGGATGTCGCCGGGCGCTCGCAGCATGTGTTCGAGCGGGGCGATCAGGGCGAGCACCGGGCTGACGAGCTGTGTGCGCCGGCTGATCCGGTATGCCTCGTGGATCCACTCCTCCGCGTGGTGCTCGTCGCCCGGCCCGCTGTTGAGGAACGTCACGACGATGACGTACACCATCGCCCGCACCTCGTCGGTCACCTCGCCGGGCGTCCTGGTGGCGGCCATCACCAACTCGTTGCCCTCGGCCTTGTTCCCGCTGAGCCACCAGTACAGACCGGCCGCGGCCGCGAGCCGCATCGCGCTCTGGGCCTCGCCGGCGGCGATCGCTCCGCGCATCGCCGCGCTGAGGTTGTCGTGGTCGGCCGCGAGCGTCGCCAGCCATTCCAGCTGCTCGGCTCGACGGAAGTAGGGCTCGGCGGTCTCGGCGAGCTCGGTGAAGTAGGCGAGGTGGGCGTGACGGGCGGTAGTTGCCTCTCCGGCCTCGGCGAGGCGCTGGACGCCGTACTCGCGGATGGTGCCGAGCAGCCGGTACTTGTCGCCGTCGGCAACGATCAGGGATTTCTCGGTGAGGGCCGTCAGGAGTTCGAGGACCTGCCAGGACTCGACGGTGTCGCCGGCGCAGACTCGCTCGGCGGCTTCCAGGCTGGCGCCGCCGGAGAACACGGAGAGCCGGCGCAGCACGGCGCGTTCGGCGTCGCTGAGCAGCTCCCAGCTCCAGTCGATCACCGCTCGGAGCGTTCGTTGCCTCGGGAGCGCCGTACGGCTGCCGCCGGTGAGCAGCCGGAAGATGTCGTCGAGGCGGTCGGCGAGCTGGTCGAGGGACATCGTGCGCAACCGGGCCGCGGCCAACTCGATCGCCAGCGGCATGCCGTCGAGTGCCCGGCAGACGCGGGCCATGGTCTGTACGTCTGTCAGCTCCTTGCCCACGGCACCTGCTCGGTCGCGCAGCAGGCGGACCGCGGCGGAGGCTTCGATCTCGTCGGTGTCGGCGGTTGTCGACGGCAGCGTGAGCGGCAGGACTCGCCACAGGGCTTCGCCAGTGATGCCGAGCGACTCCCGGCTGGTCGCGATGATCCGCAGCTTCGGGCACTCGCCGAGCACCCGGTGAGCGAAGGCGGCGGCCGACTCGATCACGTGCTCGCAGTTGTCGAGGATGAGGAGCGCTTCACGGTCACGGAACGCGTTCACGAACCGATCGGTCGGGTCGAGATCCGTCGGGTCACCGAGCAGCCCGTCGCGAAGGCCGACCGCGGCGAGCGTCGCCTGCGCAACGTCGCTGTCCGCGCTGATCGGCGCGAGCTCGACCATCCAGACGCCGTCAGGCACACCGTCAATCAGAGTGCGGGCGGTTTCTGCAGCCAGCCTCGTCTTCCCCGCGCCGCCCGGCCCGACCAGCGTCGTCAACCGATGCCCGGCGACCAGCTCACGAACCTTGGCGAGATCCGACTCCTTGCCGACGAAGCTCGTCAGCTCGGCCCGCAGGTTGGTCTTGCGCTCTTCCGGCTTCCGCCCCATCTCGCCGCGCAGCAGAGCGACATGTACCGCCGACAACTCCGGCGACGGATCGACCCCCAGCTCATCGGCGAGAGCCTGCCGAGTCCGCTCGAAGACCTGCAGGGCGTCGGCGTTCCGCCCAGCCGCGGCGAGGGCCCGCATCAGCGCGGCGACCAGCCGCTCGCGCACCGGGTGGGCGGCGACAAGGTCGGTCAGCTCCGGCACCAGCTCGGCGCCGCTCTGCGCGTCGTACCGGTCCTCCAACGCCGACAGCCGAAGCCCGTCGAGCCGCGTCACCGCCGCGTCGTACGCCGTACTGTCCTGCAGCCCGATGTCCTGCATCGCCGCACCGCGCCACAACCCGAGCGCCTCACCCAGCAGCCCCGGATCCTGCCGCGCCTGGCTGACCAACCGCTCGAACCTGACAGCATCCACCGCGTCCGGCTCGACCACCAGCCGATACCCCTCCGGATGCCCCTCGACCACACCCTCCGGCAATGCCTTCCGCAGCCGCGAAACCAACCGCTGCAAGGCGTTCGCGGCCTCCGCGGGCGGGTTCTCGCCCCAGATCCAGTCGACCAGCGTCGCCTTCGGCACCACCTGCCCCGGCCGCAGCGCCAGCGCGATCAGCAACCCGCGCAACCGAGCGCCCGGTACGTCGGCGACAGCACCGTCGCCGATCCGCACCTCGAACGGCCCAAGCATCCCGATCTGCACCCGCTGATCTTGCCACGCGCGGGTGTACCCGCACGCCTTGGCTTCAGGCCGCCGCCTGCTCACCCCTCAGCTTCAGGGCCGCGCCCGACAGGATCAGCATCGCGTAGATGACGCCCGTCGCCAGCACCGCGGACGCCGCAGGCACTCCGGCCATCGACGCGACGTCCGCGAGGATCACCGCGGCACCACCGCTGCGAGCGACCCACGCCCAGCCGCGCTCACCGCGCCGAGCAAAGAACCGACCGAGCACGAACAGCACAGCGGTCAGCGCGGCGAACGCGATCGTGCCGGCCAGCAGGTGGGCGATCGCATGCCAACTGATCGTCGCAGGCGCCCCCAGCGGCGTACCCGCCGGAAATCCGTCACCGGCGTCCAGCACGAAGACGCCGGCCAAGATGTAGCCCACGCCGTACGCCGTCACCAAGCGTGGCGCCCATTTACTCCCGGTCGCCCAACCGATCCCACGCGCACCGACGATCGCAAGAGCCCCGGCAACGACGAAGTTAGTGATCTGCAACCAGCCGAGCGACCCGGTCGACAACATGCTCAGCGGATGACGAGTGAGGTCGAACCCGTCCCGCGTCGCGGCCTGGCCGAGCGCGACGACGGCCCAGAGCGGACCGGCTAGTGCGAGCGCTCCGAGCGTTTCGACCTTGGGTGCGGTGATCGTTGCAGTGGACATCGTTCGTTCCTTTCGGCGTACGGCGGTCCCGTTGACCGCCGGCACCTACAGGTCGAACGGCGGCGCCGCAGATCGACGCCGTGGCAGCGCCAATTGCGCGGAGAGCAGCCCGGCAGCGGCGATCAAGCCCCAGAGCGCCCAGGGGCCGATCGCGTAGACGGCGCCGCCGATCGCCGCCGCGGCCGGCCGATCTTGTCGGCGAGATCCCCACCCGCAGCGTTGCCCACCCCGGACACACCCAGCACAAACCCGCGGCGCCCGCCGAGTGCCCGCGCCCGGTCAGATAGAGCACGATGAACACCGGCAGAAAGTTGCCCACCCGGATGACCAGGATGCCCAGACTGGTGATCCACACCCTGTCCGGCCGCCCGCGCACATCAGGATTCCTCCCTCGCCGGGATCGACAGAAGAGGACACGATGAGAACCCTGTACGTCGTCACGCACCCCGAGGCCACGCACCACGTCGACCGCGTCGTCGGCGGTCAGTTCGACTCCGAGCTCACGCCCCGAGGCCACCGGCAGGCCTCCGCAATCGCCAACCGCCTCGCCGAACTCGTCCCACCCGGCGCCGACCTCTTCACCTCAGACCTCAAACGCACCACCCAGACCGCCGAGGCCATCGCGTTGAAGCTAGGACTCACCCCCGTCCTCATGACCGACCTCCGCGAAAAGTCCTACGGCCTCGCCGGCGGCAAGCCCCAACAGTGGCTGAACGACCGCTTCGTCTTCCCACCGGCCTCCGGCGAACGCCTCCACCACAACGAAGGCATCGAAGGCGCCGAAACCAGAGCCGCCCTGGCCCACCGCGCCTACCGCGCCGTCGACCAGATCCTCGCCCGCAACTCCCCCCACCAAGTCATCGTCACCCACGGCACAGCCCTGACCTTCGTCCTCTGCGCCTGGCTCCGCTTCCCGGTCGACTCCACCGGCTACGCCTCCTTCCGCTCCACCAGCGGAGGCATCACCACCCTCCAGGAAGACGACCGCTACCACTACCGAACCATCGAGTCCCTGAACAACACCACTCACCTGCCCCCAGGCGACTGACCGGCAGCCGGACAAACGCTTCTTCACCGACTCCGTCGAACTGCGACGATGCCGGTATGAAGCACCTCCTCCCATCCGGCCACCGGGTCTAGATCACCACGATCGCGCAGCGGCCGGAGTTCGCGGGAGCTGCGATCGACGTCGGTGGCTGGAGTGAGTTCATGCGCCACAACCGGATCTCCGAGGCCTACTTCTGGCAGACCCTCGAGGCCTTCCCGACGACCTGTTTGATTGCGACCACGGAGGACGGGTCACCTGTAGCGGACGCACAAGCGGTGCAACTGGAATTCGGCGGTCGAGGACGCGAACAACTACCTGCCGGTGGTTGGGAGCAAGCAGTCGTCTGGGCCTACGCCGATGCCCGCCACAGCGTCGTACCGAACGTCGCCTGCGCGCTCAACATCAGCGTCAGCAAAGACTTCCAAGGTCAGGGACTGGCAGGCCTGATGCTCGCCGTACTGCGTGATGCGGCTGCCAACCTGGATCTGACCGGCCTCCTCGCACCCGTGCGCCCAAGTCACAAGCATCTCGAGCCACTCACTCCTATGCCCGAGTACGCCGACCGGACCCGCGAAGACGGCCTGCCCTCCGACCCATGGCTCAGAACCCACGTCAGAGCCGGCGGCGAGATTGTCGGCACGGCGCCCACATCCTGGCTGGTCTCAGGAACCCTGGAGGACTGGAGAACCTGGACCGGACTCCCGTTCGACCAGACCGGCCCTGTCGAAGTACCAGGCGCCCTGACCACGGTGCACTGCGACCTCGCCTCCAACTACGCCGTGTACGTCGAACCCAACGTCTGGGTCCGACATACCCTCCGCCGATGACAGCCCCGCGGACGGAACCTGCCTGTCAAGCGGGGACACGCGGGGCCCCCAAGGCAGCATTCGCGCCCAGGAACTCAGCGAGCGCGCGGACCGGGCAGCACGTTGCGACTCCGGGTGTCGCGTTGCTCAGGTGGTGACGCGCTTCGTCGACGAGCAGCTCTTGTAGCCGGTGCGCGTGTTCGTGTTGCACACGTAGAAGTCGATCCGGAGGCCGTGACCCGCCGCGATGGGGCCGCGGGTGACTGCGCCTCCATGGCAACTGCTGTCCGAGACCTTGCTCCAGACGCCAGTGATCTTGAAGTGCAGCACCGCCCCTCGCGCGTCACAGCTCTTGTCTTTGACGATCAGGGTGTAGTTCCCGCTCGCCGCGACGGCCACCTGCCCCAACGCCCCGCCGTCCGGCGAGGTCACCGACGCCGTGGCGGCCTGCGCTGGAGTTGCCACCAGCAACCCGCTCAGCATCACGGCGCCTCCTACGAGTGCCCCCAGTGCACGTGCCTTCATCAGTCCTCCGAGAGAGATGTCCCGAGCCGGCTCGCGCCCGCCCGCTGGATTGTCGCGACGGTACGAGTTGTCGCCGACGTGTCTCTGCCCGTACCGCACCCGTACTTCGCGTGGCCGGCGCTGAGGACGCTGTCGAGGAGCGGCGTTGAAGCCGGCGAGGAGCCGTAGCCTCCCGGCCAGCTTCCCGGGTCAAAAAACAGAGGCCCTTTCCCAACCGGGAAAGGGCCTCTGACCTGCGGTGGAGCTTAGGGGATTCGAACCCCTGACCTCTTCCATGCCATGGAAGCGCGCTACCAACTGCGCCAAAGCCCCGCGTTCTTGCGACTCCGAAAGCTTAGCGGAAGAGGGGCCTCAAAGAAAAATCGGTTCCCGTGGGGGTGGAGGTGACGAGAGACACGGGTGTTGTGGCAGGGAGTGGAGAGGTGGTTGCGGTAGCGCGGAGGCAAGGCTCGCCCGTACGAGCTGCTGCCCGGCGTACGAGCAGCTGCCCGGCGTACGAGCAGCTGCCCGGCGTACGAGCAGCTGCCCGGCGTACGAGCAGCTGCCCGGCGTACGAGCAGCTGCCCGGCGTACGAGCAGCTGCCCGGCGTACGAGCAGCTGCCCGGCGTACGAGCAGCTGCCCGGCGTACTCGACCGCGCCCTGGGGGCGCGGTCTTGTGGACGGCTACTGCTGCGGGTCGTCGCTCATGACGGGCTCCGGGAGGGAGCCGGCGTTCCATTCCTCAATGCGCCAGTTGTTGTTGCGGCTGGGGAGGAGGGAGATCCAGTTGCAGTTGGAGAGGCCGCCGAAGGCGGGCCAGTGGGCCTGGGGGATGCCCAGGAAGAGGCAGACGCCTACTCGGGCGGCCAGGCCGTGGGTGGCGACCACGACGGTGTCGGCGGGGTCTGCGTCCTCTACGGCGCGCTGGAGGGCGGGGGCGAAGCGGGCTGCTACCTCTTCTACGGTTTCGCCGGCCGTGCCGCGGCGTTGGGGTTCGCCGGCTCGGATGCGGGCGGCGGCCTCGGGGTTCATGTCGGCGAGTTCGGCCATGGTGAGGCCGGCCCAGTCGTCGACGTCGATCTCGCGGAGGGACTTGTCGTACTCGACCGTGAGGCCGGTCAGCGCTGCCAGCTCGGCCGCGGTGGAGGCGGCGCGCTGGAGGTCGCTGGCGATCAGGCGGGTCGGCGCGAGGGACGCGAGGCGCGCCGCGGCCGCGCGGGCCTGCTCGACGCCGACCTCGTCCAGGGGGATGTCGGCCTGGCCCTGGACCTTGTCCTGGAGGTTCCACTCGGTGCGGCCGTGGCGCCAGACGATCAGGCGTCCTGCAGTCATAACCCATACTCCCGGGAGTAGCGGAGCCGACCGGGCGACCCCGAATCAAGTGTTCAGTTCAGTACGGCGAGCCAACACCCGCTGCACAGCTCGACGCCGTACGCCGAGCGAACGCCCGCCGTACGGCGTACCAGCAAAGTCAGTCCGTCGGCGCGCCCGGCACCGGCGACGGCAGCGGGATCACCGGGCAGTCGCGCCACAGCCGCTCGAGGGAGTAGAAGCTGCGCTCCTCGTTGTGCTGGACGTGGATGACGATCTCCAGGTAGTCCAGCAGCACCCAGCGGCCCTCGCGGGCGCCCTCGCGGCGGACCGGCTTGGCGTCGAAGTCCTCGCGCAGCTTGTCCTCGATCGCGTCGACGATCGCGCGGACCTGGCGGTCGTTGGACGCCGAGGCGACCAGGAACGCGTCGGTGATCGCGAGCTGCTCGGAGACGTCGAACGCGAGCACGTTCTCGGCCTTCTTGTCGTGGGCTGCCTCGGCTGCCGCGGTGAGCAGCTCGACGGCACGTTCGGAGGCTGGCATGAAGTTCCTTCTAGTGGTTGGTGTAGAGGTCGCGCTTGGCGATGTACTGGACGATTCCGTCCGGGACCAGGTACCAGGTCGGGTTGCCCTTGGCGACCCGGGCGCGGCACTCGGTCGACGAGATGGCCAGCGCGGGCACCTCGAGCAGGGTGATCCGGTCCATCGGGAGCCGGTCGAGCGGGAGCTCGGTCGCCTCGGTCCCCGGCCGGGTGCAGCCCACGAACTGGGCCAGTTTGAACATCTCGTCGACGTCGCGCCAGGTCAGGATCTGGGCCAGCGCGTCGGCGCCGGTGATGAAGAACAGCTCGGCGTCGGGGTAGAGCCGGGACAGGTCGCGCAGGGTGTCGATCGTGTACGTCGGCCCGGGCCGGTCGATGTCCACCCGGCTGACCGAGAACCGGGGGTTCGAGGCGGTCGCGATCACCGTCATCAGGTACCGGTCCTCGGGCGGCGAGACGGCCCGGTCGGTCTTCTGCCAGGGCTGGCCGGTCGGGACGAAGATCACCTCGTCCAGGTCGAAGTACGCCTGCACCTCGCTGGCGGCCACCAGGTGGCCGTGGTGGATCGGGTCGAACGTTCCGCCCATGACGCCGAGGCGCCGGACCCGCTCCGGGGAGTTCACGTCAGCTCGATCCGCCGCTCAGCTGTGCGGCCGGCCCTTGCCCATGATCACGGTCAGCGCCAGCAGCGCGACCAGCACGAACAGGGCGAACCCGCCGTACCACCACGGCGAGATGTGCGACGCCTCGCCGGCGGCTTCGGACAGCGGCGCCAGCTGGGGCAGGAGTTGAAGAGCCATGGGGTAGAGCCTATCTCGCCCCACCCCCAAGAAGCGCGACCGGTCGGCCCCACGGGGCCTGCCGGTCGCGCGATGGAGCTCAGTGCTTGCGGGTCAGCAGCCGGCGCAGAGCCGACGGGCGCGAGGCGACACGGTTGTGCAGCTCGGCGACGCGACGGAGCTCGTAGATGTGGGCACGGGCGACTTCGGGGGTGATCATGATTCCTTCACGGGGTAGTGGTGATGTCGGAGGGGCATCTCCGACTAGTCAAAATTGTACGCCGTACACTCGGCGAACACAAACGAATTAAAGGCAGATCAGACGATCTCCCTACGAATCTGTGGTTAACGGGAGGATTCATGGATGTTATCGATCGACAGCTGGTCGAGGCGCTGCGGGCCAACGGGCGGTCCAGCTGGGCCGAGCTCGGGCGGGTCGTCGGGCTGTCCGGGCCGAGCGTCCAGGAGCGGGTGAAGCGGCTCGAGGAGCGCGGCGTCCTGCTCGGCTACCGCGCGGTGGTCGCCCCGGACCAGGTCGGGCTCGGCACGAGCGCGCTGATCGGGCTGTTCCAGCGCGACGACGTGGAGACCGACGACATCGTCGAGGGCGTCCGCGAGATCGAGGCCGTCGAGGACTGCTGGTTCGTGGCCGGGGACCAGGAGCTGGTGGTCAAAGTGCGCGTCGCCGACGTCACCCAGCTCGAGGCGGTCGTCGGCCAGCTCCGCCGGGTCAACGGCGTGGTCAGGACCCGGACGACGGTCGTCCTGTCGACCCGCTGGGAAGCACGGCCCGCTCCCCTGCCGCAGTGACGGCCGCGGCCGCTGCCAGAGCCAGTACGGCGGCCGCCGGGTAGAGGAGCGCCGGCACGTGCTCGTACGCCGTACCGCCGAGTGCCGGCGCCAGGAACATCCCGCTGATCGACGCAGCGGCGTACAGGCTGCTGTAGCGGCCGACCATCCCCTCTGGCGCGGCGTCGGCCACGTGGGCAGTCGCAGTCGGCTTGTAGAGCATCTCCCCGGCAGTGATCACCGCTACTGCCATAGCGGCGCCTACCAGCGCCGGCCACACTCCCAGCACGGCCAGACCCAGTCCAACGAGCAGGAAGCCCGCTGCGATCACACGTCGAGCCTGGTGACCTGCAAGCCGTACTGCTAGCGGCGCCTCGAGCAGGACGATCACTACCGAGCTCAGCCCGATCAGTACGCCGTACGCGACCGCAGGCGAGCCGGCGTCCCTCAGCAGCAGCGGCATGGTCGCGAAGAGCTGCCGGTACGCCGTGTCGACCACGACGATCGCAGCGAGCAGTACGACGGTCGGCCTGTCCTGCCTCAGCGCCCGCCAGACGCCGTGGGCCTGCTTGACGACGACTCGGGTCGCAGGCGGGACCCAACGCCAGACCACCACCGCCAGGACCAGACTGCTCACCGCGTCGACCACGAAGACCAGCGAGAAGTCGTACGCCGCCAGCAGGCCGCCCAGCGGCGGGCCGATGGTGAACCCGGCGTTGCTGGCGGTCCGCGACAGCGCGATCCCTTCGCGGCGTCGGTCAGCCGGCATCGCGGTCGCGACGAGGGCACTGAGGTTCGGGCGGCTCGCTCCCCCGCACAGCCCGGCGATGACGGCTGTGACGGCCAGGCCGCTGTTGGGGACGACCGGCATCGCCAGGCAGGCCGCCGCCCAGGTCAGCTGGCTGCCGATCGCCGCTGTCCGCAGGCCGAACCGGTCGCCGATCCAGCCGCCGCCGAGATTGCCGCCGAGCAGGCCCAGGCCGTACGCCGCTGCGGCGAACCCGGCCTGCTGGGCGCTCATGCCGCGGTCGTCGACGAGGTAGAGGGTCAGGTAGATCCAGGCCAGCGCGCCGGCCGAGCTGACCAACTGCCCCAGCATCACCGCTTTGAGCCAGCCGGGGAGATCGGCGATCCGGCGCCAGAAGTTCATGCTCACCCCTTGAGAGTTCCTGGCGGGAACTTACTCGGCCGACTAAGTTGGGCGCAACAGGATTCGGGTCGGCCGTCGGCCGGCGAGCGGTTGGGACGAGGGAGGCAGCAGGTGCGGCGGAGCAGTTTCTCGCCCGAGCCGGACTGTGCGGTGGCGCAGTCGCTCGCGGTCGTCGGCGACCCGTGGGAGCTGCTGATCGTGCGCGACCTCGCCCGCGGGCTCGACCGCTTCGACCTGCTGGCCGACTCGCTGCGCATCTCCCGCAAGGTGCTGACCGAGCGGTTGGTCGGGCTGATGGACAGCGGGGTCGTCGAGCGTACGGCGTACCAGGAACGTCCGACGCGGTACGCCTACGGGCTGACCCCACGCGGCCGGGCGCTGCTCCCGGTGCTCGTGGCGCTGCAGGACTGGGGCGATCGCTGGCTCCTCGGCGACGGCGAACTCACCGGCACCAACGATGCCGCCGAGCCACCCGCCCAGCGCCTTCACGAGCTGGTCGGGCACCGGGTCCCCGCCGAGTTGTTGCTTCCCGCAACCACTGGCGGACTGGTCGATGTGCTGTCGGCCGAGACGACGGTCATCTTCGGCTTCCCCGCGACCGGGCGCCCCACGCCGTTGCCGGACGAATGGCCGACCATCGCCGGCGCGCACGGCTGCACCCTCGAGAACAGACTCTTCAGCAAGCACCACGACGCCTTCCGCGCCGCAGGCATCACGGTCCACGGCGTGAGCACCCAACGCCCCGACGAGCAGCGCGCCTTCGCCGAACTGGAGCAGATCGCCCACCCGCTGCTCTCCGACACGGACCTGCAGCTCACGGCCTCGCTGCGCCTGCCGACCTTCCGCTCCGGCGGCCTCGAACGCCTCAAACGCTTCGTCCTCGTGGTCGGCGCCGACCGCGTGATCCGCGCCGTCCGCTACCCGGTCACCGACATCCCCGACGCGGTCAGCTGGGCGTTGAACACCGCATGATCGAGGTCTGGTGGGCCCGCCTCAGCACCCAGCCGATCGACCCTCGATGGATCACCGACCTCGATCCAGCCGAACGCGAGCGCTTGGCGGCGTACGTACGGACGGAGGACCAGAACCGCTTCCTGCTCGGCTGCACCATCGTCCGCCGCCTCCTCGCCCGCCGCCAACAGTTGCCCCCAGCAAGCATCCGCCTGGACCGCCGCTGCCCCGACTGCGGCCGCCCCCACGGCAAGGTCCGCACCGAGGGCGCCGAGCTCTCGATCACCCACTCCGGCGACCTGGTCGGCGTCGCCTTCCACCCGACCACACCAATCGGCCTGGACGTGGAGCTGGTCAACCCCGCCGTCGACGCGGTCGCGCTGGCGCGCGTGAGCCTCGCCTCGGCGGAGACCGACGACCTCGTACGCCGCCCAGCCGCGGATCAGCCGGCCGCGTTCACGACGTACTGGACCCGCAAGGAAGCCGTGGTCAAAGCCACCGGCGACGGAATCCGCACCGACCTCACCAAGCTGGTCGTCACTCCACCCGACCAGCCCGCCGCGGTCGTCAGCTGGCCGGACCACGCCGGCCCGATCCAGCTGATCGACGTCGACTCAGCCCCGAATCACCGGGCCGCCCTCGCCGCTTTGAGCGACGAGCCGATCGAGATGAGTCTCGAGGACGCCGCCAACCTGCTCAGCTCCTGACCGCACCGCGCGCCGCCGATCCACTCAGGTCCTGATCTGGCCCTCGCCGATCACCACGTACTTCGTCGACGTCATCTCCGGCAGCCCCATCGGCCCGCGCGCGTGCAGCTTCTGGGTGGAGATCCCGATCTCCGCGCCGAAGCCGTACTCGCCGCCGTCGGTGAAGCGGGTGCTGGCGTTGACCACCACCGCCGCCGAGTCGACCGCCTGCACGAACCGGCGCGACGCCGCCTGCGACCTGGTGATGATCGCGTCGGTGTGGCTGGAGCTGTACTTGCGGATGTGCTCGACCGCGGCCTCCAGCGAGTCGACGACGGCCGCCGACAGCTCCAGGCCGTGGTACTCCGCCGCGTAGTCCTCGTCCGTGGCCGGCTGGATGTCCTTGCCCGCAGCAACCACCTTCGGGTCGCCGTGCACCGTGACACCGGCCTCGGCCAGCGCCGGCAGCGCCTTGGCCAGGAACTCGTCCGCCACAGAGGCGTGCACCAGCAGCGATTCCGTCGCGTTGCACACGCTCGGCCGCTGGGTCTTGGAGTTCATCAGGATCGTCAGCGCGAGCTCCAGATCCGCGTCCGCGTCGACGTACACGTGGCAGTTGCCGACGCCGGTCTCGATCACCGGCACGGTCGACTCGGTGACCACGGTCTGGATCAGCCCGGCACCACCGCGCGGAATCAGTACGTCGACCAGCCCGCGCGCCTGCATCAGCTCCTTGACCGCGGCGCGGTCCCCCGGCACGCCCTGGATCACGTCCGCCGGCAGGCCGGCCTCGACGACGGCGTCTCGCAGTACGGCGATGATCGCCTCGTTCGACGAGGCCGCCGAGGACGAGCCCCGCAGCAGCACCGCGTTCCCCGACTTCAGGCAGATCCCCGCCGCGTCGGCGGTCACGTTCGGGCGCGCCTCGTAGATGATCCCGACGACGCCGAACGGCACCCGCACCTGCTTGAGCTCCAGCCCGTTCGGCAGGTTGTACCCGCGAACGACCTCGCCCACCGGATCCACCAGCCCCGCCAACTGCTCCAGCCCCGCGGCCATCGCGTCCACGCGCCCCGGGTCCAGCGCCAGCCGGTCAACAGTCGACTCCGCCGTACCGGCCTCACGCGCCGCCGCGACATCCTTCGCGTTGGCCGTCACGATCCGCTCGGTGTTGGCCCGGAGAGCCGCCGCCATCGCGTGCAACGCCGCGTCCTTGGTCGCGCGCGACGCCGCAGCCAACGCGTACGACGCCTCCCGGGCCTGCCGGCACAGCTGGATGATCTCGCTCATCCCTCAATCGTAGGCCGCACCCCCGGCCGCGCGCCCGGCCGTCTCACTCCCCGTGCCGCCCGGTACGACGTACGCCGCGACCGCCGCGCGCCAGTCCTTGAAGTGCGGCGCCCCGGCAGCCAGGCCCAATCCATCCTCCTGGAGGCCGAATGCCCGGTCCTGGCCGTGAAAAGCCCTAGCAATCCTCACTAGGCGGCGCCGAAACCCCCGGAGACACAGCCTCACACACCGGCTCGCTCCCAGCCCCCGAACACCCCAACCACCGACAGCCCCAGCGCCAGCACCACCAGAACAACCTTCATCCCTGCTCCTTCTTGTTCTTCAGAGGAGTACGAGGTCGTCTCGGTGGACTACTTCTCGTTCGTACGCCGCGCCGAGCTCCTTGGCCAGGTCTCTTGTGGAGCGGCCGAGGAGGTCGGGGAGTTCTGTGGCGTCGTAGTTGACGAGGCCTCGGGCGACGACCACGCCCGAGGGCGAGACCAGGTCGACCGGGTCGCCGGCGGAGAAGTTGCCTTCTACTGTGAGGATTCCGGCCGGCAGCAGCGACGTACGGCGTTCGGTGACCGCGCGGACGGCGCCCTCGTCGAGCTGGAGGCGGCCCTGGCCTGAAGTGGCGTGTTGGAGCCAGAGGAGACGGGTCTTGGCGCGGCGGCCGGTGGGGTGGAAGAGGGTGCCTACGGGGTCGCCTCGGAGGGCCTCGCCTACTCGCCCCGCGGAAGTCAGTACGACGGGAATGCCTGCAGCGGTGGCGATCGCGGCGGCTTCGACCTTGGTCTGCATGCCGCCCGTGCCGACGCCGGACGAGCCGGTGCGGCCGATCTGCAACGACTTCAGGTCCTCGGGGCCTCGGACCTCGGGGAGCATGACCGTGCCGGGCTTGCGGGGGTCGCCGTTGTAGAGGCCGTCGACGTCGGAGAGCAGGACCAGCAGGTCGGTGTGCACCAGGTGGCTCGTCAACGCGGCGAGGCGGTCGTTGTCGCCGAAGCGGATCTCGGTGGTCGCGACGGTGTCGTTCTCGTTGACGATCGGCACCACACCGAGCTCCAGCAAGCGCGCGAAGGTGCGGTACGCGTTGCGGTAGTGCGACCGGCGGGTGACATCGTCGACCGTCAACAGGACCTGCCCGACTCGCAGACCGTGCGCGGCGAAGGCGTCGCTGTACCGCGCCATCAGCAACCCCTGCCCGACCGACGCGGCGGCCTGCTGGGTCGCCAGGTCGCGTGGGCGCGAGCGGAGCCCCATCGGTGCGAGGCCGGCGGCGATCGCGCCGGACGAGACGAGGACGACCTCGGTGCCGTCGACGCGCCGGGCGGCGAGGGCGTCGACGAGCAGGCGGAGCCGGTCGAGGTCGATCCGGCCCCGCTGGGTCAGTGACGACGACCCGACCTTCACGACGATTCGGGCGGCCTGAACGACCTCCGCGCGGGGTTTCATCAGTTCTCCCACCAGGGATGCAGTTGCCTTGGGCCCCCATCATTGCGGGCCCACGGCACCTACTTGCGGTCTTCCGCCTCGATGTCGATGTCCTGACCGGCGGCGAACGCGAGCTCGGCCCGCAGTTCCTGCTCGGCCTCCAGCTCCCGAGCCTGCTTGCGGGCGAGCCGCTCGGCCGCCTTCTGGGCCGCCTTCGACTCGGCCGGGGACAGGTCGACCTCGTCCTCGGTCCAGCCCGCGCCGTACTCCGACAGGTCGGGCGACGCCTCGATCTCGCCGGACCTGCGCGCGTGGTACATCTCGTCCTTGGCCTTGCGGCGCTGCGCGGCCGGACGGTCCTCCTCGAGGCGGTGGTCCTCACCACGCCGCGAGAGCAGCTCCGCACCAGCCTGTACGTCGGGCGCGAAGTCGAACACGACCGCGTTCGGGCCGTCGCCGATCATCACGCCGTCGCCCTCGACCGCGCCTTGCTCCAGCAGCGCTTTCTCGACGCCGAGCCGGTTCAGCCGGTCGGCCAGGTACCCGGTCGCCTCGGCGTTGGTGAAGTCGGTCTGCCGGACCCAGCGCTCGGGCTTGTCGCCCTGCACCAGCCACGCGCCGTCGGGGGTCTTCTTCACCTTGAACTCGACCCCGCCGGTCGCCTGCGGCCGGATGATGATCCGGGTCGTGTCGGGCTTCGCCGTCTCGGCACGCCGCTTGGTGACGACCTCGGCCATCGCGAACTTCAGCGCGTCCAGGCCCTCGTGGCTGGCGGTCGAGATCGAGAACACCTTCATCCCGCGCGTTTCCAGGTCCGCGGTCACCATCTCCGCGATCTCGCGCGCGTCCGGGACGTCGACCTTGTTCAGCGCGACCAGCCGCGGCCGGTCCTCGAGGCCGCCGTGCGCGGTCAGCTCGGCCTCGATCGTGTCCAGGTCGCTCAGCGGGTCACGGCCCGGCTCGTACGTCGCGCAGTCGATCACGTGGATCAGCGCCGCGCAGCGCTCGACGTGCCGCAGGAAGTCGTGCCCGAGCCCGCGGCCCTCGCTGGCGCCCTCGATCAGGCCCGGTACGTCGGCCACGGTGAACGTGGTCTCGCCCGCGACCACGACGCCGAGGTTCGGGATCAGGGTGGTGAACGGGTAGTCGGCGATCTTCGGCCGCGCGCGGCTGATCGAGGCGACCAGCGACGACTTGCCCGCGCTCGGGAAGCCGACCAGGCCGATGTCGGCGACGACCTTGAGCTCGAGGACGACCGTGCGCTCCTCGCCGTCCTCACCGAGCAGCGCGAAGCCGGGCGCCTTGCGGGCCGAGCTGGCCAGCGCCGCGTTGCCCAGGCCGCCCTTGCCGCCGGCGGCCGCGACGAACTCCGCGCCGGGACCGACCAGGTCGGCGAGGACCTCGCCCTCCGGCGTACTGATCACGGTGCCGTCCGGGACCGGCAGGACGACGTCGCCGCCCTTGCTGCCGGCCTGGTGGTCACCCTTGCCCTGGGCACCGTTCGTCGCCGAGCGGTGGCTGGAGCGGTGGTAGTCGACCAGCGTGGTCAGGTCGGGGTCGACGCGCACGATGATGCTGCCGCCGTCTCCGCCGTTGCCGCCGTCCGGGCCGCCGAGCGGCTTGAACTTCTCCCGGTGCACCGAGGCGCAGCCGTTTCCGCCGTTGCCACCGGTGACGTGCACCGTGACCCGGTCGACAAAGCTGGGAATCGCCATCGGTGTTCTCTACTTCCTGCAGGGTTCGGAGAGGGTTCTCCTGGAACAGCGAAAGGGACGGGCCGCGGTATTCCGCGACCCGCCCCTCTCAGAGCTTGCAAACGTGCCGGGTGGCGGTGTTACTCCGCCGGGGCCGGGACGATGTTGACGACGCGACGGCCGCGACGGGTGCCGAACTCGACCCGCCCCTCGGCCAGCGCGAACAGCGTGTCGTCGCCACCCCGGCCGACCAGCGAGCCCGGGTGGAAGTGCGTGCCGCGCTGCCGGACGATGATCTCGCCGGCGTTGACCAGCTGGCCGCCGAACCGCTTGACGCCGAGCCGCTGCGCGTTCGAGTCGCGCCCGTTACGGGTGGACGCCGCGCCCTTCTTGTGTGCCATGTCTAGATCAGCTCCCCTTCTTCTCAGAGGACGACAGTTTCTTAGCGTCGATCGCGGTGACCTTGACCTGGGTGTAGTGCTGACGGTGCCCCTGGCGCTTGCGGTAACCGGTCTTGTTCTTGTACTTGAGGATGGTGATCTTCGGGCCCTTGGTCCGGCCGAGGACCTCGGCCGACACGGCCACCTTGGACAAAGCGGCGGCATCGGTCGTCACGGTGTCGCCATCGACGACGAGGACTGCGGGCAGCGAAACCGTCTCGCCCACCTGGTCCGTCAGGCTGTCGATCTCGATGACATCGCCGACGGCGACCTTCTGCTGGGTGCCGCCACTGCGCACGATCGCGTACACCGTGGATCTCACTCTCTGTTTGTTCGGAAGACTTACCGAGCCTGGGTGCTGGTGGAGTCAAGCCACACCAGCACACCCGGCCCACACAAAGGAGGCACGCAGGATGCGCGCCGAAAGGGAAGTTTACTACGCGAGCGTCGCAAACTTCAAAACGGTGCTAGGGAGCGGTCGTGACCAGCTCCTGAGCGGTGTCCGCGTCGGAATCGGCCGACTTCGACCGGCTCCGGCTGCTGCGACGGCGACGGGTCCGGGTGGACCCGTTGTCCGAGGACTCCGACGCTTCGGCCGGGGCCTCCGCAGCAACGTCCTGTACGTCGTTCACCCGCTCTTCGGAGCCCGAGTCGGCCGCCGGTCCCGAGTCCGGGGCCGGAGCCTCGTCGTGCCCGTTCGCCGCTGCCGAGGCGGCGGCGATCTGGGCCAGGCGCTGCGCGGCGTCGCCGTTGTGCGGCGCCGCGTCAGCGGTCTCGGTCTGCTCGTCGTCGCGACGGCCCTTGCCCCGGTTGCGGCGTGAGCTCTTGCGGCCCTCGCCGTCGGAGGAGGCCTTGCCGTGGTCGTGGCCGTTCTTCTGCTCCTGCTGCTGGCCGCGGCCCCCGCCGCGGCGGGACTCCTTCGGCTCGTCGTGCAGGATCAGGCCACGGCCACCGCAGTGGTCACAGTTCTCGCTGAACGCCTCGAGCAGCCCGGTGCCGATCCGCTTGCGCGTCATCTGCACCAGCCCCAGCGAGGTCACCTCGGCGACCTGGTGCTTGGTCCGGTCGCGGCCCAGGCACTCCACCAGGCGGCGCAGTACGAGATCGCGGTTGGACTCCAGCACCATGTCGATGAAGTCGATCACGATGATGCCGCCGATGTCGCGCAGCCGCAGCTGGCGGACGATCTCCTCGGCCGCTTCCAGGTTGTTCTTGGTGACGGTCTCCTCGAGGTTGCCCCCGGAGCCGGTGAACTTGCCGGTGTTGACGTCGACGACGGTCATCGCCTCGGTCCGGTCGATGATCAGCGAACCGCCCGACGGCAGCCAGACCTTGCGGTCCAGCGCCTTCTTGATCTGCTCGTCGATCCGGAAGTTGGCGAACACGTCGTTGTCGCCGGTCCACTTCTCGACCCGGTCGGCCAGGTGCGGCGCGACCGACGAGACGTACTCGCTGACCTGGTCGAAGGCGTCGTCACCGGAGATCACCAGCTTGGTGAAGTCCTCGGTGAACAGGTCGCGGACGACGCGGATCAGCAGGTCCGGCTCGCCGTGCAGCAGCTGCGGCGCCTGGCCCGACTTCGACAGCTTGTCGATCTCGGTCCAGTACGACTGCAGGCGGCTGACGTCGGCGGTCAGCTCCTCCTCGGTCGCGCCCTCGGCCGCCGTACGGACGATGACGCCCGCCTCGTCCGGGACGATGTCCTTGAGGATGGTCTTGAGCCGGTTGCGCTCGGTGTCGGGCAGCTTGCGGCTGATCCCGCCGTTGCCGCCGCGCGGCACGTACACGACGTACCGGCCGGGCAGGCTGATCTGGTTGGTGAGCCGGGCGCCCTTGTGGCCGATCGGGTCCTTGGTCACCTGGACCAGGACGGCCTGGCCGGACTTCAGCACCGACTCGATCTTGCGCGGGCCGTTGCCGCCGCCGAGCGTGGCCCAGTCGACCTCGCCGGCGTACAGGACCGCGTTGCGGCCCTTGCCGATGTCGATGAACGCGGCCTCCATGCTGGGCAGCACGTTCTGCACCCGGCCGAGGTACACGTTGCCGATCAGCGAGACCTGCTCCTCCTGGGCGACGTAGTGCTCGACCAGGACGTTGTCCTCGGAGACGGCGATCTGGGTCAGGTCGCCGCGGGCGCGGATCACCATCGCCCGCTCGACCGACTCCCGCCGGGCCAGGAACTCGGCCTCGGTGACGATCGGCGCGCGGCGGCGGCCGGCGGCGCGACCCTCACGGCGGCGCTGCTTCTTCGCCTCCAGGCGGGTCGAGCCCTCGACCGCGGTGATCTCGTTCGCGGTGTTCTTGCTGCGCGGCTCACGGACCCGTACGACGGTCTCGTCCGGGTCGTCGGCCGCGCCGGAACCCTCTTCGCCCTTGCGGCGACGACGGCGGCGGCGACGGCGCGACGAGCTGCCGGAGCCCTCGTCGTCGGACTGCTCCCCGTCGTCCTCGGTGTCGGCCTCGGCGGACTGCTCGTCGTCGGTGTCGTCCTCGTCGGAGTCGGCGTTGTCGTCCGCGCCCTCGCCCGACTTGCGGCGGCGACGGCCTCCGCGACGGCGACGGCGACGGCGGGTGCCCTCGCCGTCCTCCTCGGCGTCGTCGTCGGCCGCGTCGTCGGCGGTGATCTCCTCGGCCGCCTCGGTGGTGGCCTCGGCGAGCTCCTCGGCGTCCTTGCCCCGGCGGGAGCGACGGCGACGCGCGGTCGGCTGCTCCTCGATCTCCGCGGTCTCGGCCGGTACGTCGGTCGGCTGCTCGGTCTGTACGTCGACCTCGGCGGCCGCGCCGCGGCGGCTGCGGGTCCGCTTGCGCGGGGTGTCGGTGGTCTCCGGGGTGGCCTCGACCGGGCTGGTCGCTGCCGCCTGGGGGGCGACCTCTACCGGTGCCTGGAACAGCGGGGCTGCAACGGGGGCGCGGCGGCGGGAGCGGCGCTGGGGGGTCTCCTCGGCGGGTGCCTCGGGCTCCTCGGTTGCGGCCGGGGTGCCGCCGCCGACGGTCACGTAGGACGTACCGGTGGTGGTGACCGACTTGGGTGCGGTCTCGGCGGTGGTGCGGGAGGCCTGGCCGGCGCCGGAAACGTCGCCTGTGGCTGAGGCCGCGGCGGCGCCAGTTGTGTCCGAAGCAGTGTTGCCCGATTGGGCAGAGGTCGCGCCCGAGCGGGCGGACCGGCCGCGGCCGGTGCCGGACTGGGTCGTCCCGGCCTGGGTGGTGGTGACCGACTTGGGTGCGGTCTCGGCGGTGGTACCGGAGGCCTGGCCGGCGCCGGAAACGTCGCCTGTGGCTGAGGCCGCGGCGGCGCCCGTTGCGTTCGAGGCAGAGGTGCCTGACTGGGCAGACGTGGCGGCCTCGGCTGCGAGGGTTTCCTCGTCTTCCTCGGCGTCGGCTACGGGGCCGTCGGTGAGGGGGGAGTCGGGGGTCAGGAGGTCGGGCTGGGGGGCCGTGGCCTTCTTGGTGGTGCGGCGGCGGGTGGTCTTCTTCGCCGGGGCCGGGGTTTCGACGACCGGGCCGGCGTCGGAGGTGCTGGTGTCCTCGGCGGGGGCGGCAGCGGCCTTCTTGACCGTGCGCTTGGCGGCCGCCTTCTTGGCGGGGGCCTTCGCGGCGGTCTTGCGGGCGGCGGCCTTCTTCACCGGAGCCGGGGCCGGGTCGGCGCTCTCGGCGTCGGACTGGGTGCTCACCTCGGCGGGCGCGGCGGTCTTCTTGACCGTGCGCTTGCGGGTGGTGGCGGTCTTGGCCGTCGTCTTCTTCGCGGCGGTCTTCTTAGTGCCGGCCTTGCGGGCCGGCTGGGTGGGGGCCGAGTCGTCGGCCTCAGTGGTGTTCGGCTCGTTGTCGAGCATGCAGTGCGGGTCTCCTCAGGCCCTCCGGCGCATCCTGCGACCCCTGTCACGGGTCCGGCGCGCCCAGGGGGCGGTCACGGTCTCGCCGTTTCCGGCGGGTGGCCGGCACGGCGGAAGCCTGCTGGGTCCCGCTCCCCCGCGCTTCAGGGCGCAGTCGGAGCGGCGACGTCGCCCTCCGCGTGGTGCGTCTCATGGTCTACCGCCTGGCCGGTCGCGGTCGCCTGGTTGGCGTCGCGGTCACGAGCGAGCGGATCGTCCACTGTGCCGGAGGCCGCGATGAGCGGGCCCTGGGCGAGCCTGGTCAGAAGAGCCGGGCCCGTCACCGGAAGCGTCGCTACTTCGAGCACGCCGGCGAGAGCGTCGTCGGGTCTCACGGCCGGGGTTCCGTGCCGTAACACCACTTGCAGTATCGCACACGTGGCAACCGTCGCCGGTCCACTACCGACGGTGAGTCGGAGAACGGCCTCTCGACAGTCGAACGAGCGAAGCCCCCGTTTGGTCATGCGCTCGACCAGAATTTCCTCCCGCGCGAGGAACGCCTCCACCGCGCCGGCGGCGTCGGCCGCATCCACGCCCGGCAGCGCGATCTCCCACTCGCTGGCCTCCAGTTGCTCGGCCAGCGACCCACCCACGGCGGTCACCACGTCCAGCACGTCCAGCCCGGGCGGCAGCGCCTCGTCCAGAGCAGCCCGTACGACGTCCGGCGCGCGCTCGTGTGTGAGCGAGATCTCCAAGTACTCCGCCTCGGAGGCCGCGCCGGTCGGCGCGGCGCCGGCGTACGAGATCTTCGGGTGCGGGCTGAATCCGTGCGAAAACGCCACCGGCAGCTCCGCGCGCCGGACCGCCCGCTCGAAGGCGCGCTGGAAGTCGCGGTGCGAGGTGAACCGCAGGCGTCCCCGCTTGGCGAAGCGCACACGCAACTTCTGGACCGCGGGGAGCTGCTGGGACGGCGGAGCTTGAACAGGTGCCACGACGGCATTCTGACAGCCCGGCGCCCCAGACTCACATCGTCACTCGCAGCGACCGAGACAACAGAAGGTCACGGCTGGACCGAGGACCGGCCGCTGACGTAGAGCGCCCAGGCCAGCAGACCGAACGCGACCGTGTTGAGAGCGACGCGGAGCAGGTTGAACGAGCGCCAGCGGGCCTCGTCGAAGGCGGCGCGGGCGGCGGCGACGTCGATCGTGTCCGGGTCGCCGGCGGCCTTGAGGGTGTCGTTCATCGGGACGTTGACGGTGATCGTGACGACGAACGTGATCAGGTAGAGCACGAAGGCGACGGCGATCCAGGGAAACGCCTTCTCCTTGAGGTGCAGTACGCCGGCCAGCAGCGTGAACACCAGCGCCCCGACGAAGCCCAGCCCCAGGAAGATCGGGTTGAGGATCGCCCGGTCCATCGACTGGAACGCGCCGACGAAGGTCTTGTCGTCGGTCTTCGCCAGCCCCGGCATGACCGCGTTCGCGTAGATCCCGAACACTCCCGCGAGCATCCCGGTGGTGATGGTGGCCGCCATCAGCGATGCCACCCGTAGTCCGTTCATCCAGCCCTCCCAAGCCCGGCAGTCAGCCCCGCAGCGGCAAACTACCGCCGCGGGGCTGCCACGAACCTGTCACCGGGCCGGACGCGCGGACCTGGTCCCGCGGTCAGGCGGACGCGAGCCCTGCGGCCAGGCGGACGCGGGCCCTGCGGCCAGGGCGGACGCGGGCCCTGCGGCCAGGGCGGACGCGGACCCTCCGTCAGAGCCTCGCGCACTGCCCCGAGCGCGGGCCGGCGACCTTGTTGGGCGCCTGCAGGTTGCTCGGCGCCGCCGCGTTGCCGGAGCAGGCGAGCGGGCCGTTGACCGTGTTGCCGGCCAGTACGACGGGTTCCGCTGTCCGCGCGCCGGTCACCGAGACCGGGCCGCTGACGGTGCTGCCGACGACGACCGCCGCTCCGGTGATCGCCTCCAGCGAGACCGGGCCGTTGACCGTCGTCCGGAGCAGGTGGACCTGAGCGGCCCGGACGCCGCGGACCGGGCCCGAGATCTTGGTGTCGGTGGCAACCAACGAGGCCCCGGCGCCGACGCTGACCGGGCCGTTGATCGTCGCGTTCTTCAAGCAGGTCACGCCGTTCGCCACGGTCAGCGGGCCGTTCCGTACGCCGGTGATCGTCGTCGTACAAGCGGGGGCCGGACGCAACAACGTCACCGCGAACCGGCGCGCGTCGCCGATGTTGCCGGAGGCATCGATCGCCCGGTACTCGACCTGGTGCCGCCCGTACCCGGACGGGACGTCGTCCCACGGGACCACCCGCGGTACGCCGAGCTTGCCGTAGACCAGCTGGTCGATCTCCGTGCCCTCGGCGGTGAACTTGAACGGCGCGTTCGCGTCGGTCGGCCAGCCGTAGTAGTTGTACCAACCGTCGCCGTCGACGCGGAACTCCGGGACGACGTACCCGGGGCTGTCGTCGGTCGCGGCCAGCTTCATCGTGAACGCGTCGTTGTAGACGTACTCCGGGCCGGTCGGCTTCTGCACGGTGAGCAGCGGCTTGGACAGGGTCGAGGCGACCTCGGCCTGGACGCCGTCGACGGTCCAGCTCAGCGTGCTGGTGCCGACGGTCGCGGTCAGCGTGTGCCGGCTGGTCAGGTTCAGGGCGGAGAGGTCGAAGTCGCGGTCGTTGCCCGGATTCGGTACGTCGGCGCCGTCGAGCTGCCAGCTCACGCCCGGCTGGTCGGTGTCGGACTGGGTGGTCTCGACGTAGACGACCTCGTCCGCGTTGACGGGGTGATCCGTGGCGGTGGAGGTGGTGAAAGCGGGGGCGTCGGCCGCGGTCGCCGCCGGCACGGCTTCGCCGGCTGGGGCGGGGGCGAGGGCCGACTTGCTGGTGTCCACCGTCCACGTGCGGGTCGCCGTCAGCGCGGACGACGCCCGAACAGCCGGGTCGCGGACGAAATCGGTGGGGTCGACGATCTTCGCGGTCAACGTGTGCGCTCCCGGAGCCAGATCGAGCGTGCCGAGGTCGAGCGACCGTGCGTTGGACGTCTCCAGCTCGATGCCGTCGAGGGTCCAGCTGACGTCGAGCTCGTGGCTTGCCGGGTGCAGGGTCTGCAGCCAGACCACCTGATCACCCGCGACCGTGCCGGCCGGCGTACTGGCCTGGAAGAGCGTCGCGCGGGACGAGATCCGCTGGGTCATCCGCTCCCGCGAGACCTGGTCGAAGTAGTAGCCGAGCACCTTCATCATCGAGTGCTTGCTCGGCCGCCAGATCCCCGACCCGGCGTACTGGCCGGCCTCGAAGCGCCCGATCTTGCCGCCGCTCTCGCTGTCGTCGCCGAGCCAGCGCCACCACTTCTTCTGCTCGGCCAGCATCTGCTGCTCGGTGAGCAGCGTGTGGTGGATCGAGCTGGGCTCCGGACCGACGTACGGCTCGCCGCGGTCGCCGCGGGCATAGTAGTCGTACTCGTCCTGCAGCCCGCCGAGCGAGTGGCCGAGCTCGTGCGGCGTGATCAGCGCGGACAGCGCGTTGCCGCCGGACGCGGTCGCGTAGCTGCCGCCGGCGCCGCCGTACGTGTCGCTGTTGCCGATAGCAAGGATCTGGCGGTTGGTCGACGTGGTCCCGGCGACCAGGTCCGCGTACGACGCGGCGGCGCCCGAGCTGACCGTCAGCAGGCGCTGGACGCTCCCCGCGTTGCAGCCGCCCCAGAAGCCCATGCTCAGCGGGGTGTCGACCTTCGGCGAGGTCAGGTCCGGATCGCAGTCGACGCCGCTCTGCGGCGACGGGATCTCGATCGCGTAGACGTTGAGGTAGTTCCGGTAGGACTTGAACGGCTCGATGCTCCACAGGATGTTCAGGTGCTTGTCCACCTGCTCCCGGAACTTCGGCAGCTCGGCGGCGGTGTACCCGTCGCCCATCACCACCAGGTTGAACCGGGAGGCCGCCGGGCCGGTGACCTGCAGCGGTATCACCTTGGCCTCGGGGGCCGCCTGCGCGTCCGTCGTACTCCCGGATGCCGTCGCGGCGAGCGGCAGTCCGGCGAAGACGGCCGCGGCCACCCCTACCACCGCCGTCAGCCGGCGCGCCTTGAATCCAGTCCTCACAACTGCGGCCCTCCTGCTCGGGCGTCCCCCTGCGGCTCGTCCGGAGCCCGCCGTGAGAAGCCTACGAACGATGAGGGCTGCTTGTCAGCGGTTGCCGCGCGCCGCCGCCGCGGGAGCATGTTCGGGCGTCGTACGGCATCATGAGGGCTCGGGGATCGTGAGGAGAGGACATCGATGACGCAACCGGCACAGTCGCCGCGGCCCGAACCGGACCGCGACCAGCAGGTCGACGACACTGGCGACGGTGACGGCAAGGGCATCTACTGGGTGCTGAAGAACGTCGTGCTCGGCCCCCCGGTCAAGCGGATCTTCCGGCCCCGGATCGAGGGAGCCGAGAACATCCCGGAGCTCGGCGCGGCGATCATCGCCAGCAACCACCTGTCGTACGCCGACTGGATCTTCATGCCGCTCGCGGTCCGCCGCCGGATCACCTTCGTGGCGAAGTCCGACTACTTCACCGGCGCCGGGATCAAGGGCCGGTTCCAGCGCGGCTTCTTCAAGGGCACCGGCCAGGTCCCGATCGACCGCTCCGGCGGTTCGGCGTCCGAGGGCGCAATCCGGGCCGGGATGAAGGTGCTCGAGCGCGGCGACCTGTTCGGCATCTATCCCGAGGGCACCCGCTCGCACGACGGCCGGCTCTACAAGGGCCGCACCGGCGTCGCGCGGCTGGCGCTGGAGGCCAAGGTCCCGGTGATCCCGGTCGGTGTGATCGGCACCGACGTGGTCGCGCCGCCCGGCAAGGTGGTCGCGTCACTGGCCTCCCCGACGGTCAAGTTCGGCGAGCCGCTGGACTTCTCCCGGTACGACGGGATGGAGGGCGACCGGCTGATCCTGCGCGCGGTCACCGACGAGATCATGTACAAGATCATGGAGCTGTCCGGCCAGGAGTACGTCGACATGTACGCCACCAAGGCCAAGACGCTGGAGGGCCGGGCGACCACCGGCGCGCCGAAGAAGGTCCGCAAGTCGGACACCTGATCCGGAGCTTGAGACAGCCGGGGCGTAGCCTGGATGATCGTGGACGGACCGATCGCTTATCAGGGTGAGCCAGGCGCCAACTCGGCGATGGCGTGCACCGAGATGTTCCCCGACCGTGAGCAGTTGCCCTGCACCACGTTCGAGGACGCGCTGGAGGCGGTCAGCACCGGGCGGGCCGGGCTGGCGATGATCCCGGTGGACAACTCGATCGCCGGGCGGGTAGCCGACATCCACCATCTGCTGCCGGAGTCCGGGCTGCACATCGTCGGCGAGCACTTCCTGCCGATCCACTTCCAGCTGATGGCCTCGCCGGGCGCGACGCTGGACTCGATCACCACCGTGCGCAGCCACGTCCACGCGCTCGGGCAGTGCCGCAAGATCATCCGCGAGCACGGCTGGTCGACCGTCGTCGCCGACGACACGGCCGGTGCCGCCCGCGAGGTCGCCGAGCTGGGCGACCCGACCGTCGCCGCGCTCTCGCCGCGGGCCGCCGCCGGCCTGTACGGGCTGGATGTGCTCGCCACGGACGTCGAGGACGAGCACCACAACACGACTCGCTTCCTGGTCCTGTCCCGCGAGCCGGAGGTCCCGCCGGTCGGCTCCGGCCCGGTGATCACCAGCTTCATCTACCGGGTCCGCAACGTGTCGGCCGCCCTCTACAAGGCGCTCGGCGGGTTCGCCACCAACGGCGTCAACATGACCAAGCTGGAGAGCTACCAGCTCGGCGGCACGTTCTTCGCCACCCAGTTCTACGCCGACGTCGAGGGCCACCCCGAGGACCCGAATCTCGCGCTCGCCCTGGAGGAGCTCGCCTTCTTCTCGGTCGAGGTCCGCCTGCTCGGCGTCTACCCGGCGCACCCGTTCCGCGCCCAGATCGCAGAGCCCGCGGCCAACCGGGCGCTCCGGCCGCACCACTAGGCGAGAATTGAGAGACACGCCCTAGCCGCTCCCCCGTTCACGGGAGAGCGGCTCGCGGCGAGCTACGGCGTCGTCAGCGTCTCGTACGTCGTCCGGCCGGCCTTGTACTGGCGGGGCTCGTTCTGGACCTCGCCGAGCATCTGCTGCCAGTCGGTGCGCGGTTCCAGGTACTGGTCGACCCTGGCCGGGAGCTTGACCGGCGCGGCGATCGGGAACGTCTCGACACCGGGCTGCCGACCGGCCAGAGCCCACTGCGACTCCCCCGAACCCTTGTACTGGGCAACGACGTGGGCCAGTTGGCGGTCGGTGAAGATCCGGCGCTGCAGGCCGTCGAAGAACTGGCCGCGGCGGGTGTCGATCAGCCCGTAGACGTACGGCGTGTCCGTCAGCGTGCCGTCCGCGGCGAGCTTGCCGACGTACGACGCGACGAAGCCCTGGAACCGGTCGGCGGCAGCCGGGCGGCCCATCCGGCCGAGGAAGAGCTTGTCGCCCTCGGGCTGGAGGTTGAACGTCAGCGCCTTGTCGCCGGCCCGGTTCGTGAGCTCGTACCCGAAGAAGACCACGAACGTCCCGGCGTCGGCCCTGGGCACGGTGATCTTGACCGGCTTCGCCTTCCGGAGGTCGACGACGAGCGTGGTGTCCTTGCTGATCGTGAGTTCGGGCTGGACCATCCGGTAGTGCTCGCCGGCCGGCCCGAACGCGGTGACGTCGAGCCCGTACTTGCCCTTGGCAACGCGCCCGGGATCGCTCGACTCGAACGTGGTCAGGTTGGTCAGCCCGACGAACGCCCGGTCGGCCGGGACGGGCTTGCCGTCAGCGCCGAGCACCGTGACCGCGACGTCGTAGCTCTCGACCTCCTTGTCGGCGACCAGAGGCACGTTCACCTGCTGGCTCCCGGCGGTCGCCGTCAGCCGGCCGGTGTAGAGCCCGTCTGGGCCGCTGTGTGTGGTGTCGGACGTGACCTGCACCGACGCGGTCCCACCCGCCGGCACGGTGAGCCGATCGGCGCTCAGCCTCAGGACGCCCGCCGCCGTGCCCTTCGTCAGCTCGGCCTTCAACTCGAGCGTGACGGCGCTGGTGCCGAAGTTCTTGAAGCCGACCTCCTTGCTCACCGGCTTGTCGTCCGCGTGCGGCCACTGCGCCGTGCCGAACGAAACGCTCGACGTCATCGCGACCACCGTCTGCTGGACCGCCCGCGCGACATCGACGCGTCCAGAACCTTGCTGGTACGGCGTGAGCGCGGGATTCGCCTTCGCGGTCGAGGTCAGCGCGGCCTTCAGCTCGGTCGCCTTCCAACCGGAGTGCTGCTGCGCGAGCAGCGCCGCGGCTCCGGCGACGTGCGGGGTGGCCATCGACGTACCGGACATCCGCGCGTACTTGTCGCCGACCGGCTCCTCCGGGTGCGACGCCGAGGACTTCGCGGCCACGATGCCGACGCCGGGCGCGGTCACGTCGGGCTTGATCGCGCCGCCGCTGACCGGGCCGGGCGCGGAGAAGTCCGCCAGGTTCTCGTCGCGGTCGACCGCACCGACGGTGAGCGCCGCGGCCGCCGTACCGGGTGACTCGACCTCGCGCCCATTGTTGCCCGCAGCAACGACGAACAGCGTGCCGGTCTCGCGGGTCCAGCGGTCGACGGCCTGGTCGAGCGGTCCGCCTTCGGCGCTGGATCCACCGAGGCTGAGGTTGACGACCTTGGCCTTCTGCGCGACGGCCCACTCGACACCGGCCAGTACGTCGGACTCGGCGCAGCCGCCGAAGTCGTCGCACACCTTGCCGTCGAGCAGCTTGGCGTCCGGGGCGACGCCCTGGTAGCCGTCGGCGCCCTTGCCCGCGATGGTCGACGCGACGTGCGTCCCGTGGCCGACCGCGTCGGCCGCCGGGTCGGCGGTGAAGTTCTTGGTCGCGACGACCTGGCCGGTCAGGTCGGGGTGGGTCGCGTCGATGCCGCTGTCGAGGACGGCGACAGTGACGCCCTTGCCGGTGTAGCCGGCCTGCCAGGCGGCCGGCGCGCCGATCTGCGGGACGCTGTGGTCGAGCGACGGACGCAGCTTGCCGTCGAGCCAGATCTTGGTGCTGGTGATCCGGGTGGTCTGCCGGCCGAGGTCCTTCAGGAAGCTCGCGGCGTTCTCCTTGGGCACCGACAGGGCCGTACCGGACTTCAGGGCCTTGGTCGCCTGCCGGGACTGCACGGCAGCACCAGTGACGATCAGCGGGATGTCGGCGCGCGTGGCGTCGTCGTAACCGTCGCGCAGCAGCAGGTCGAGGTCGAACAACCGGCGGTCAAGCCGGCCGGAGTCGACGGCAGCGCGGACGTCCGACGGGATGACGGTCCAGGAGCCGTTGGCCTTGCGGCTCTCGAAACCGATCTGCTCACGGCCGGCGGGACGAACGACCGAGATTGGGTCACCGCCCTTGAGGACGACCTTGTCGCCGGTGATCAGGGTGACGCTCCGGTCTTGCGCGCCGGTCTCGTCGAGCTGCTCGGCGGAGGCCTGGCCGGCCGGCACGAGCGCCAGCACCAGAACCGCCGCCAGCAAGGGGGTCGTCCATCGTCGTGTACGCACGCAGAACTCCTTCGTCGTCGGCCTTCACCTCACACATGTCCGGCCCAGGGGGCAAACGTTTCGCGGCCGGTGGAAACGTTGGTGGAAATTGGCGCGCGGCGGCCGTCGTACACGTCCTAGGGTCTGGGCATGCAGATCGTCGAGGTGGACGGGCACGACCCGGTCGAGTTCGCGAGGTTCTTCGCGGTCCGGGACGACGTCCGGCGGGCCGAGCAGGAGTTCCCGGTCGGGCTCGGGCAGGAGGAGACGCGCGGGCTGTTCACCGGCAACGACCCCGACGAACGCTCGAACGGACTCGGTCTGGTCGACGGCGACACCTGGCTCGGGATGGCCTGGCTGGACTGGTGGCTGACCGAGAACACGCACGTGGTCGACGTCGAGATCGCGGTCGACCCGCGGTTCCGCCGCCAGGGCGTCGCATCCCAGTTGCTCGACGAGGTCAAGGCGCGGGCGCTCGCCGACGGCCGGACACAGCTGACGACTTCAGTGATCGCCTCGCCGGACGGGACGAGCTCCGGTACGGCGTTCGCCGAGGCGCGGGGGTTCGTGCGGAAGCACACCGAGCTGCACCAGGTGATCGAGCTGCCGATGGACGACGCGGTGGTGGACGCGCTCGGGCGCGCCGTACCGGGGTACGAGCTGGTGCAGTGGGGTGACCGGACGCCGGACGCGTGGCTCGGGGAGTTCGCCGATGCGTACACGGTGATGAGCCGGGATGTGCCGCACGGCGATCGGTCGGTGGAGATCCAGGTGTGGACGCCTGAGCGGTTGGTCGCGCGTGAGAAGCGGCGGGTCGAGCAGGGACGGTTCACGCACACGACTGTTGCGGTCGACGGGGACGGGCGGCTGGCGGCGTACACGCAGATGGGTGGGAACCGGGCGGTGCCGGAGCGGCTTTACCAGTACGACACGTTCGTCCGGCCGGACCATCGCGGGCGCGGGCTGGGGATCGCGGTGAAGATCCCGAACCTGCGGTCGCTGCAGGCGGAGCTCGATCACCCGGCGGTGCTGCACACCTGGAACGCGCCGGAGAACGCCCCGATGATCGCGGTCAACCAGAAGCTCGGCTTCCGGGCCAGCGACCGGAGGGTCGCGCTGGAGCTGGAGCTCAGCTGAAGGTCCAGGCCGGGTAGTCCCTCTCCAGGACGGCGCGGTGGCCGGACCAGTTGGTGTGGTCGCGGCGTTCGGGGTCGAGGGTGGAGGGGTGGCCGCCGACCAGGCGGTAGCCCCAGGTGAACGCGGCGACCGGGACGACCTCGCGGGTGCGGATCACGTCGGGGACGACGGTCAGGAACGTGGTCGCGGTCCAGACGCCGTCGGGGTGGTCGGGGTTGGCGGGGGCGTCGAAGAACGTCGGCAGGTGGCCGTACGAGTAAAAAGGCGCCGCGCCGGCGAAGTACGGGAGGACGTCGACGGTGGTCTCGCCGTCGAAGCTGCGGGCGATCACCTGGATCCAGCCCATGATCGCGTTCAGGCCCTGGCCGTGGTAGCGCAGGGTCGCCGTACAGATCGGGAAGCCGCGGAACGTCTCGGCGTCGAGGTCCGGCACGATCAGCTGGTGGCCCGAGGCCCACGGGTCGTCGTTGGCGAGCACGCGGACGTTGACCAGGCCGCGCTGACCGCGGGTCTCGAACGGGACGGACAGTTCTCGGCGCATCGGGCCTCCCCCTTGAGGTTTCAAGCAATTCTCCAACGTTTGCTGGGTTTTCGGTGAATCTGGTTGCCAGGGGCTGAGGTCTTGCACTGTACGTGCGTACCGTCGCATGGTGAGACGGAGCAGTCGCTTGGGGGCAGCCTGTTCGTGGGGGAAGACGGGAAGAGTCCGTCTTCAGCTGAAACGTGGGTCTGGGGGATCTGGGAAAGCGTCTCGGTCCGGGACCGTTCGGTGCGTACTCGGGGTGCGTCGCCGCCGTGGGTTCCGTCCTGCTCGTCGCCCCTGTGCACCAAGGGGGAGCAATGCCGAGAAAGGCCAACGGGAGAGCGGACAAGATCCACGGAACCGATCCCGACGGAATGCCGGGGACGCCGATGTCCAACGGCGTGACCGAACCGCCGCGGACGAGCATGCCGGGCGTGAGCGGAACGGGCGGAATGGGTGGTGGGGCGGGGTCGCCCGGATCGCCTGGCGCCTCCGGCGCCGGCGGGATGGGCGCGGGCGCCGCGCCCAGCGCCTCCGGCGCGGGCGGGATGCCGGGCGGAGGCGGCGCCGGGATGCCCGGAGCCTCCGGCCCCGGTGGGATGCCGGGTGGGATGGGCGGAGACACCAACGGGTCCGGGGGTGATGTGGAGCGGCCGGCGCGGCGTAGTTGTGGGGTGATGGATGTTCACCGGCGGCTGCTGTCCAGCGACCCGGCGTACGCGGCGGCGCGGTCCGCCCTGGAGAACGCGACAACGCAGTACCTGGCCCGCCAGCATCGGTTCGCCGGCGTCGCGAAGATCCCGGTCGTGGTCCACGTCGTCTGGAACTCGCCCGTGCAGAACGTCTCGCAGGCGCAGATCGACAGCCAGCTCGACGTCCTGAACCGCGACTTCCGCGCCACCAACACCGACCTCGGGTTCGTGCCGGCGCCGTTCACCGGGCTGATCGCCGACTCGCGGATCGAGTTCTTCCTCGCCACCGAGGACCCGAACGGCAACCCGACCACCGGCGTGACGAGAACCCAGACGAACAAGACCTCGTTCTCGCACGACGACCAGATCAAGTCCTCGGCGACCGGCGGCGTCGACCCGTGGCCGACCGACCGCTACCTGAACGTCTGGGTCGGCCAGCTCGGCGGCGGCCTGCTCGGCTACGCCCAGTTCCCGGGCGGACCGGCCGAGACCGACGGCGTCGTCATCCTGCACAGCGGGTTCGGCACCACCGGTACGGCGGCCGCGCCGTTCGACCTCGGCCGGACCACGACGCACGAGATCGGCCACTACCTGAACCTGTTCCACATCTGGGGCGACGACGGCTCGGGCTGCTCCGGCAGCGACGAGGTCGCCGACACCCCGAACCAGGGCGGCCCGAACTTCGGCGTCCCGGCGTTCCCGAAGGTGTCCTGCAGCAACGGGCCGAACGGCGACCTGTTCGTCAACTACATGGACTACACCGACGACCGCGGCATGGTCATGTTCACCACCGACCAGGTCGCCCGGATGGAGGCCTGCCTCGACACCGTCCGGACCGACCTCATCTCGTCGTACGAGGAATCCGGTCCGCCGGTCCCGGCCGGCCCGGTCGTGTCGTGGAGCGGTGACCGGCTGGACGCGTTCGTGCTCGGCACCGACCGGGCGATGTACCACAAGTGGTGGGACGGATCGGCCTGGGGACCGTCGGTCGGCGGGTACGAGTACATGGGTGGTGTCTGCATGAGTGCACCGGAAGTGGCGTCCTGGGGACCGGACCGGCTGGACGCGTTCGTCCTCGGCACGGACCACGGCGTCTACCACAAGGCGTGGGACGGATCGTCCTGGCAACCGTCCGCGACCGGGTACGAGGAACTCGGCGGGATCTGCCTGAGCCCGCCGCGGGTCGCGACCTGGGGACCGGACCGGCTCGATCTGTTCGTGCTCAGCACGGACCGCGCGATCTACCACAAGTGGTGGGACGGCTCGGCGTGGAACGGCTACGAGTACCTCGGCGGCGTCTGCATGAGCCCGCCGGAGGTGGTCTCGTGGGGACCGGACCGGCTGGACCTGTTCGTGCTCAGCACCGACAACGCGGTCTGGCACAAGTGGTGGGACGGCTCGGCCTGGTCTGGCTTCGAGTCGCTCGGCGGCATCTGCGCCAGCCCGCCGACCGTGGTCTCGTGGGGACCGGACCGGCTCGACCTGTTCGTCCTCGGCACCGACTCGGCGCTCTACCACCAGTCCTGGAACGGTACGGCGTGGTCCGGCTGGGTCTCGCTCGGCGGAGTCTGCGCGAGCGCGCCGACGGCGGTCTCGTGGGGGCCGGACCGGCTGGACGTGTTCGTGCTCGGCATGGACTCGGCGCTCTACCACCAGTGGTACGACGGTACGGCGTGGTCGGGCTTCGAGTACCTCGGCGGGGTCTGCGTCGACGAGCCGCGGGTGACCGCGTGGGACAGCGACCGGCTGGACGTGTTCGTGGTCGGGACCGACGGCGGGCTCTACCACAAGTGGTGGGACGGGACCGCCTGGGGACCGTCGGCCACCGACTACGAGGCACTCGGCGGGATCGTCAGCGACTTCAAGGTCACGCTGCCGGCGCCGGCACCGGGCGCCGCGCCCGCGATGATGCCCAAGGCAACCATCGGAGAGGTGGTGCCGACCTGAGTCCCGACCTGATCGGGCGGTGGACGCACTCCTTCGAGGAGGACCACGACGGGATCAGCGTCTACCGCCGCGACGACTTCGCCTTCCCGCCGGCCCGTGGCCGGCGGGGGGTGGAGTTCCGCGCCGACGGGACCTTCGTCGAACGCCTGATCGGCCGCGGCGACGCCCCCGAGGAACACCTCGGCCGGTGGGAGCCGTCCGGCGTGATCGCCCGCGGCGCGACCGGCTCGGCCCTGGTCGTCAACGCGACCGCGGACCGCCTCGAACTCGCTTGGCAGTAAGGCTCACCCTCGCCCCGACGAACCCGCTTGCGTCCGAAGATCCTGCATGCGTCCGAAGAACTGTGCGCTATAGCCTCGGGCTCTTCGGACGCAAGGAGATTTTTCGGACGCAAGGAGAGGAGAACTCGATGACGACTTCACCTGTGCGTTATCTCGTCGTACCGGCCGCCGAGGCGGCCGATGCCGGGCGGGCTGCTCGGTTCGGGGACCGGACGATCCTGTGGTGTGCCGCCGCGCAGCGGCTCGGCCGTGCGTCGCGGACCGTGCCGGGGCTGCTGCTCGTCACGCAGGTCGGGCGGTCGTTCCAGGACGACTACCCGGACGTGGTTCCGCTGCTCGACCACGGCCGTCAGCTGGTGATCTCCGCCGCCGACAAGCCGCGGCGCCGGTCCAACCACCACTGGCGGGTCGAACCGTTGCGTCCCGGGGTCGTCGTCGACCTCCCTCCCCTCGGGGCCCAACGGGTGGAGCGGACCACCGCCGACCTGCTCGCCCAGCTCTCCCCCACGGCGTACCAGGCCGACGTCACCTGGCTGGCGAACCTGCCGACCCGGCACTCGCTCAGCGCCACCTTCACCCAGGCGGTCGACTTCGCCGCCGCGAAGATGGTTGCCCTGGGCTACACGACGACCCGGATGCCGATCACGGTCGGCGCCGGCCACTCGGAGAACCTGATCGGCGACCGCGCGGGCGCCGGTCCGGGTCCGCGCGGACTCGTGCTGATCACTGCGCACCTCGACTCGATCAACCACGCCGGTGGACCGGCCTCGTCCGCACCCGGTGCCGACGACAACGGCAGCGGTTCGGCCGGCGTACTGGAGCTTGGGCGGGTGCTGGCGACGCGCACGTGGCAACACGACGTACGGCTGATCCTGTTCGGCGGTGAGGAGCAAGGGCTGCACGGGAGCAAGCAGTACGTCACCGCGCTGCCCGCCGCTGATCGGGCGCGAGTCCGGGCAGTGCTCAACATGGACATGATCGCCTCGAAGAACACCGCGACGCCGACCGTGCTGCTGGAAGGCGCCGCGGTGTCGTCGACGCAGCTGAGTGACCTGACGGCAGCTGCGGCGACGTACACGGGGTTGAAGGTGGAGACGTCGTTCAACCCCTTCGCGAGTGACCACGTGCCGTTCATCAACGCGGGCCTGCCGGCGCTGCTGACGATCGAGGGCGCGGACAGTGCCAACGGCAACATCCACTCGGCCGGCGACACGTTGAGCACGCTGACCTGGCCGCTGGCCGCGGAGATCCTGCGGATGAACGCCGCGGCGCTCGCGGGCTGGCTGGTCGAGGTGCCGACGACGGTGGCTCGGCCGAGGCCGGCCGGGGCGGTGGTTTCTCGCGGGCCCGGGCTGCTCGATGTCTTCGTCGTCGGCGCGGATCGGGCGCTGCACCACAAGGCGTGGGACGGGACGTCCTGGCGGGATTACGAGTCCCTAGGAGGTGTCATAAGCTAATCGGGGTGACGGACCTGAAATGGAGCGGTTGCCTCAACACCCGTGACCTCACCGGCCTGCCCACCCGGTACGGCGGTACGACGCGCGCCGGGCTGATCCGGACCGACTCGCTGCACCAGCTGGACGACGCCGGCTGGGCTGCCTTCCGTGACGCGAAGGCGGGGCTCGTGCTGGATCTGCGGTCGGACTGGGAGATGACCGAGCCGCACCCGCTCGACGGCGACCTGTCGTACCGGCGGATCCCGTGGATCGACCCGGTCGCGGACAAGCTCCGGGTCGCCGAGGACGAGCCGCTGATGGCCGACATCTACCGCGGCAGCCTCGATCGCAACACCGGGCAGATCCTGCAGGCGTACCGCGCGATCGCGGCGGTGCCGCTGGACGTACCGGTGGTGGTGCACTGCCGCTCCGGCAAGGACCGGACCGGCCTGCTGGTCGCGCTGCTGCAGGAACTGGCCGGCGTACCGCGGGACGCGATCGCCGACGACTTCGCCGTCAGTGAAGCGAACCTGGGGATTCTGCAGCGGATCGCCGCGGTCCCGGGCACCGACGAGGACCGCGAGCTGGCGGGTCGCTTATGGCGATCACTGCCGGAGACGATTCTGGCGGCGCTCGATCATGTCGATGAGCGGTACGGCGGCGTACGGGCCTATCTGGCTGGGTGCGGACTGACGCCGCGGGAGATCCACCGGCTCGGGCTGAGGCTTCTGACCGGCGTTGAGGTCGAGGCGGTCGTGTTCGACTTCGACGGGCTGCTGATGGACACCGAGACGACGATGGTCGAGAGCTGGAAGGCCGAGTGGGCGCACCACGGGCTCGAGCTCGACCTCGCGGACGACTTCTGGCCGGGGCACGGCGGGGACACCAGCACGGTCCGGTACGCGCGGCTGGCGGCGCACGTTCCGGACTTCGATCGCGACGCCAGTCATGCACGGCGGACGGCGCATCGCGACCGGATGCACGCGTCGATGGACTTCCGGCCCGGGATCCGCGACTGGTTGCTGGAGGCCCGTGAGTTGGGCCTTCGCGTCGGGATTGCGAGCAGCTCGCCCCGGAAGTGGGTGGTGGGCCACCTGGAGCGGGTCGGCGCGCTGGACCTGTTCGACGTCGTGACGACCGGCGACGAGGTCGACGGCCACAAGCCGGATCCGGCCGTCTACAGCCTGGCGTTGGCACGGCTCGATCTCCCGGGGCGTTCTGCCCTGGCGGTCGAGGACACCCCGCACGGCGTCGAGGCCGCAGCCGCCGCGGGGATGCGGACGGCCGGCGTACCCAACCCCTACGTACCAGCGGAGACCATGCGCGCCGCCGGCGTCGTGCTCGACAGCGCCGAGCAGCTGTCGCTCAGCGAGACCTTGTACGCCGCCTGCTCAGCCGGCTGACGGCGTAGGCGCCGTCCAGGTCGCCGCGGTGGATGCGTTCAGGCGCTCACGGCCGCGACCCGCCTAGGAGGTTCGTTCACGACTGACTGTGGCCGTACGCTCAGACGACCGACAGCGGGAGCAGCTTCTTGCCGGTGGGGCCGATCTGGATCTCGGTGCCCATCTGCGGGCAGACGCCGCAGTCGAAGCACGGGGTCCAGCGGCAGTCCTCGACCTCGATCGCGCCGTCCTCCTCGAGCGCGTCCTGCCAGTCCTCCCACAGCCAGTCGCGGTCGAGGCCGGAGTCCAGGTGGTCCCACGGCAGGACCTCGGCGTACTCGCGCTCGCGGGTGGTGAACCAGGCCAGGTCGACCGGCTCGCCGGCCAGCGCCTTGTCGGCGCAGTCCAGCCACCGCTCGTACGAGAAGTGCTCGCTCCAGCCGTCGAAGCGGCCGCCGTCGCGCCAGACCGCCTCGATGATCCTGCCGACCCGGCGGTCGCCGCGGGACAGCAGGCCTTCGATGATGCCGGGCTTGCCGTCGTGGTACCGGAAGCCGATCGCCTTCGCGTACTTGCGATCCGACCGGATCGCCGCGCCGAGCTTGGCCAGCCGCGCGTCGGTCTCCCCGACGCCGAGCTGCGAGGCCCACTGGAACGGCGTGTGCGGCTTCGGCACGAACCCACCGATCGACACCGTGCAGCGGATGTCGTTGCGCCCGGAGACCTCGCGGCCGGTCGCGATCACCCGCTTGGCCAGGTCCGCGATCGCCAGCACGTCCTCGTCGGTCTCGGTCGGCAGGCCGCACATGAAGTACAGCTTCACCTGCCGCCAGCCGTGGCTGTACGCCGCGGCGACCGTGCGGATCAGGTCCTCCTCGCTGACCATCTTGTTGATCACCTTGCGCATCCGGTCCGAGCCGCCCTCGGGAGCGAAGGTCAGGCCGCTGCGCCGGCCGTTGCGGGAGAACTCGTTGGCCAGCGTGATGTTGAACGCGTCGACCCTTGTCGAAGGCAACGACAACGACACGTTGCTGCCCTCGTACTGGTCGCCCAGCCCCTTCGCGACCTCGGCGATCTCGCTGTGGTCGGCGGAGCTCAGGCTGAGCAGCCCGACCTCCTCGAACCCGGACTGCTTCAGCCCGTTCTCGACCATGGCGCCGATCGTGGTGATGCTGCGCTCACGGACCGGGCGGGTGATCATCCCGGCCTGGCAGAACCGGCAGCCGCGCGTGCAGCCGCGGAAGATCTCGACCGAGTACCGCTCGTGTACGGTCTCGGCCAGCGGGACCAGCGGCTTCTTCGGGTACGGCCAGGCGTCCAGGTCCATCACCGTGTGCTTCGCCGTCCGCCACGGAACGCCCGGCTTGTTCGGCGCGACGCGCTGGATCCGGCCGTCGGGCAGGTACTCGACGGTGAAGAACTTGGGGATGTAGACGCCGCCGGACTTCGCCAGCCGCAGCAGCACCTCGTCGCGACCGCCCGGGCGGCCCTCGTCCTTCCACTCCCGGATCACCTCGGAGACCGCGAGCACGATCTCCTCACCGTCGCCGAGCACCGCCGCGTCGATGAAGTCCGCGATCGGTTCGGGGTTGAAGGCCGCGTGGCCGCCGGCCAGCACGATCGGGTCGTCCTCGGTCCGGTCCACGGCGTACAGCGGGATCCCGGCCAGGTCGAGCGCGGTCAGCATGTTCGTGTACCCGAGCTCGGTCGAGAACGACAGGCCGAACACGTCGAACGCCCGCACCGGCCGGTGGCTGTCGAGCGTGAACTGCGGGATCTTGTGCTCCCGCATCACCGCCTCCATGTCCGGCCAGACCGAGTAGGTCCGCTCGGCGAGGATGTGGTCGCGCTCGTTCAGCACCTCGTACAGGATCTGCACGCCCTGGTTGGGCAGCGCGACCTCGTAGGCGTCCGGGTACATCAGCGCCCAGCGCACGCTCGCGGTGTCCCAGTCCTTGCTGACCGAGTTCAGCTCACCACCGACGTACTGGATCGGCTTCTGCACACCCGGAAGCACGGGCTCCAGGCGGGGGAACAACGACTCGACAGTCATCAGGACACTTCCGTACGGGGACAGAACGCCTACCAGCCTAACGCCGCCGTTGCCCATCCCCCGCATCCCTGCCTTTGGCGCCTGGGCCGGGCAGCAGCTCGACGTCCGCGGCACGCATGGGCTCGCCGCAGTCCGCGCAGCGCAGCTCGGGCCTGGTGATGTCGCCGCAGGCGTGGTGCCGGTAGAGCACGGGCGGACCGGCCTCGCCAGCCAGGTACTTGTCGCCCCAGCCGGACATCGCCATCAGTACGTCGAGCAGGTCGGTGCCCTTGGCGGTCAGGGCGTACTCGTAGCGCGGGCGCGCGTCGTACGGCCTGCGCTCGAGCACACCCTGCTCGACGAGCCAGCTCAGCCGCTCGGTCAGCACCTTGCGCGAGATGCCGAGATCGGCCTGGATCTGGTCGAAACGGTTGATCCCGGCCCAGATGTCGCGCAGCACCAGCGGCGACCAGGGCTCGCCGATCACGTCGAGCGTGCGGGCGATCGAGCACGCCATGTCACTGAACTGGGTCCTCTGCATGGTCCCAGGATAGCTCTTCGGGGTTCCCTGAGGGAACTTCAAATGCTACGGTCTCCTCAAGGAACCCCGACCTGAAGGAGCCCGCGATGCCCAAGGAACTCAGCACCGAAGTCCGCGCCGTCGTCGAGAGCACCGCGATCGGCCACCTCGCCACCGTGCTCCCCGACGGCTCACCCCACTCCGTACCGATCTGGGTCGACACCGAGGGCTCGTACGTGGTCTTCCTGACCGGCCCTGAATCTCGCAAGGCCCGCAACCTACGACAGGACCCGCGCGTCGCCCTCTCGCTGACCGCCCCGGACAACCCGTTCCTGCCGGTAACGCTGCGCGGCCGCGTCGTCGACTGGCTCGACGGAGACGCCGCGTGGACGATCGTCGATCGCGTCGCGATGAAGTACATCGGCCAGCCGTACGACCGGAACCTGGAGCGAGTCGTAGCCCTGATCGAGGTCGACCACCACACGGTGGGAGTCCGGTGAGATCGGCACCCCGAGACAGAACCGCCGGGCGCCTCGGGTGAGTCAGCCCAGGTGGGTGAGGAGGAGGGGGTTGATTCGGTCGGCGTCGGAGTACGTCACCAGGTGGGCGGCGTCTTCCAGGATCTCGAGGTGGGCGCCGGGGATGCCGGCGGCCAGTGGGACGACGGTTTCCGGTGGGATGGACGTGTCCTGCTCGGCGGTGACAAGGAGGACCGGCGCGGTGATGTCGGCCAGCCCCGCGGTCAGGTCGAGCGTGCTGAGAGCCTCGCAGCAGGCGGCGTAGCCTTCGGCCGGCGTACTGAGGAGTTGTTGGCGGATGACCTCGACCTCCTCGGCATGCGCCTCGGCGTACTCAGGAAGGAACCACCGCCCAAGCGTCGCCTCGACGATCGCCTGAGCGCCTTCCGCGCGGACCAGCGCGGCCCGGTCGATCCAGGTCTGCGCATTCGCGGCGGGGTTGACCGGCGGACAGAGCAGCGCAAAGCGGTGGAAACGATCCGGCGCGTTCTGCGCCAGCCACAGCCCGACCGCGCCGCCGAGCGAGATACCGACGTACGACGCCCGCTCGGCACCCGTCGTGTTGAGCAGCTCGACGACGTCGTTGCCGAGGTCCTCGATCGTGTACGGCCCGGGCGGCGCCTCGTCGGCGCCGTGACCGCGGTGGTCGAACGCGATCACCCGGAAGTTCTTGGACAGGGCGTCGAGCTGAGGCGCCCACATCGCGTGGGTGGTGCCGAGCGACGAGGCCAGCAGTACTACGGGCGCGTCGTCGGGGCCGGTCGTCCGATGGTTGAGCCGCATGGTTGTCACCTTAGGGTCGGTGCTAGCTTTCGCGACATGTCGAAGGGTGTTCCTGGGCTGGACGGGGTCGTCGAGCTCGCCACGGTGGTCCGCAACGGGTTCGTCGAGAGCCGGCACTTCGGGATGGCCGTCGCGGTCGACCCCGACGGCCGGCCGATCGTCGCGGTCGGGGATGTCGATGCGGTGATCCTCCCCCGCTCGACCGCGAAGCCACTGCAGGCGGTCGGGACGTTGGTCGCGGGCGCCGTACTGGACGAACGCGGGACGGCCATCGCGGCCGGCAGCCACACCGGCGAGGACCGGCACGTCGCACTCGTCGACGCGATGCTCGCGTCCGCGGGCCTCGACCGATCGGCTCTGCAGTGCCCACCGGACCGCCCCGAAGACGCACCCACCCGCTTCCGCTTGATTGCCGAAGGCATCGACCCCGAGCCGGTCCGGATGAACTGCTCCGGGAAGCACGCCGCCATGCTGATGGCAGCTGACGACCCGGCGAAGTACCTCGACCCTTCCTCCCCCGTGCAACAGACCATCCAGGCCGAGATCGAACGGTTGACCGAGGCAACCACCGGCATCCTCACCGTCGACGGCTGCGGCGCTCCCCTGCTGGGCATGCCGCTGTCCGGCCTCGCCCGATCCTTCAGCCTGCTCGCCACAGCCGCTACCGGATCTGCGGAGCACCAGGTCGCCACCGCGATGCGCGAGTACCCCGAGTACGTCGGCGGCCGCGGCCATCTGAACTCCGACACGATGCGGCTGCTGCCCGGCGTACTGGCCAAGGGCGGCGCCGAAGGCGTCATCGCGATGGCGACTCCGGACGGCCACGCGGTCGCGGTCAAGGTGATCGACGGCAACCCGCGGGCGACCACCGCCCTGGCGCTGACCCTCCTGGAGAAATGCGGCGCCGATGTCTCGGCTGCGGAGGCACTGCGGCACGTGCCCGTGCTCGGAGGCGGCCAACCGGTGGGTGACATCCTCCCCGTGATCTGACCCGGCGGGCTAGCGGTAGAGCGCCAGCGCGCCCGTCAGCGAGTCGACCGCGGCGCGTGGGCCGTACACACCGAGACCGAAGTACTCCAGATCCTCCGCCTTCGTCCCGCCGATCGTCGCCGTGTACTGCTCGTACGTCCGCGACCGCTGCGCGACCTGGTTCATGTCGTGCACCGTGACGCCGTCCCGCCCGGCCGCTTGGTCGCGGAGCTCGCGCAACTGCTCGCCCGACGCCCGCAGGACCGGGATCGGATGCGCGCTCATCCCCTCGTGCACCGCCCCCGACGCGTCCTCGACCGCCGCGCCCACGACGTCCTCGTGGTGGTGCCCGAGCGCGACCCCGAGCAACGCCGCCGTGTTCAGCGCGACGCCGACCGGCGCCTCGGCGGCGATCACCACGACCATCTTGTTCGCCAGCATCGGGCGAGCTCCTTCCACGTGCTCAACAGATCCGCCTGCACACTAGCCACCTGTACGCCGTACGCGCTGGCGAACCGAACGAAATTCGGCCGATGAGGGAAACTGGCCGGCATGGACGAACTTGATACGGCCCTGCTGCGGATGCTGCAGAACGACGCACGCCGGACCAACCGCGACATGGCCGCCGAACTCGGCATCGCGCCGTCGACCTGCCTCGAACGGATCCGCGGGCTGCGCGAGCGTGGCGTGATCAGCGGGTACCACGCGGCCGTCGACCTGCACGCGATCGACCGGTCCACCCAGGCGATCATCTCGATCAAGCTCCGCCCGCAGGCGATGGCCGTGGCGACCGCGTTCCAGGACTACGTGCAGAGCCTGCCGCAGACGCTGGAAATGTTCATGGTCTCGGGCGCCTCGGACTTCCTCGCCCACGTCGCGGTGAAGGACACGCAGGCGCTGCGCGATCTCGTCCTGCAGCTGGCCAAGCGCCAGGAGATCGGCGACATCCGCAGCTCGGTCGTCTTCGAGCACCACCGCCGGACGACGGTGATGCCGCTCTGAGGAAGTGGCCGTCGCTCTGCCTGGTGGCCAGAAGGTGCCGGACGTCGGCCGACACACCCTGTCGGCTCGTCAGTCGATGACGGCGACGGCCTCGATCTCGATCAGCAGGTCCGGCGCGGCCAGGGCGGCGACGCCGATGCCGGTGAACGGCGGGGCCGGGTTCACCCCGAGCCGCGCGAAGGCCCGGCCGGCGCCTTCGAGGAACGCCGGCATCTTGTCCGGCGTCCAGTCGACCAGGTACGCGGTCAGCTTGGCGACGTCGTCGAAGGTCGCACCGGCCGCGGCCAGCGCCGTGCCGAGGTTCAGGTACACCTGCTCGACCTGCGCGGCGAGATCGCCCGCGCCGACCGTCGTACCGGCCTCGTCCCACGCGACCTGGCCGGCGACGAACACCAGCCGCGAACCGGTCGCGACCGCGACCTGCCGGTACAGGTCGATCTGCGGCAGTTCGGCGGGGTTGATCAGGGTGACGGTCATCGGTCGCGCCTCTCGTGGTCTCTTGTGGTTACTGAGAAACCGTAGGAGAGTATGGACGACCACGGAAGAACGCACTTTCCAGTGACCGGGGAACCAAATGGTGACCAAGCAGTACAGCGGCGCGCCCGAGGACGCCGATCTCACCCGCGCCGACTCGCTGGCACGGGAGATCTTCTCCGACATCGCGAACAAGTGGGCGTTCCTGATCATCGAACTGCTCGCCGACCGCACGCTGCGCTTCAGCGAGCTGCGCAACGAGATCGAGGGCATCAGCCACAAGATGCTCACCCAGAACCTGCGCATGCTCGAGCGCTACGGCCTGGTCGAACGGACCGTTTACCCGACCGTTCCGCCGCGCGTCGAGTACACGCTGACCGCAGCCGGCCAAGCTCTGCACGAGATCGTCAGCGGAATGTGCGACTGGACGCACCGGTACCTCGCGCACATCGAGACCTCGCGGCAAGCCTTCGACGCCTGAACGGACGTTGGTGGTGTGACAGTTCGTGCAAGGTCGGCGTGACGGGACGAAATGTCCTGGCCCCGCCGTACGGCGCCTGAAATGGTCGAGGCATGGCTTCGAACCTGGACTGCCTCGGCCTCGGCGTACCGTCTCCGGAGGCGTTCGCCGACCTGATCGAACGGATCGGCCCGGCCGCCGTACTGGTCGCCCGCACCGACGACGGCGTCGAACTGCACCGCTGGGAAGACCCGTCCGGCGCCCGGCTGCTGCTCACCCGCGGGAAGCGCGGCATCACCCGCGTCACACCGTCGTACGCCGGTGAGCGCACCGTCCAGCTCCACGAGGTGCGTCGGGTCAGCGACGAGGCCGCCGTCGCCGACGTACTGGCCGACGGCGAAACCGCGACCCGCCTGGCCATCGAGCTCGAGGAACTCCCGGTACTCGGCGACGCCACCCACGAGGGGCTGGCGAGCGTAGTCGCCCTGGCACCCGACGCCGAGTTCTTCGCCGACGCAGCGACCTTCGCCACCGCCGACGCCAGCCTCCTCGGTGACGGCGACGCAGGCCCCCGCCCCGCCCACTACGAGGCCGACTGGATCTGGCCGCCACGGCTGGACGCCGAGTCCTTCATCCCCACCGGCCTGTTCGGCGCAGACAACGAGACCGAACCCCTGGCCCTCCTCAACGGCACCATCCGCTACGCCGAACGCCGCACCACCATGCTCACCGGCCAGGACTTCGTAGTAGCCCGAGCCCACACAGCCGCCTTCGAAGCCGACATCTGCCTCCCCGCCGATCACCCCGTCCCCCTCCCCGGCACAGTCATCAGCACCAACGCCTTCCTCACCGGCTCCCTCGAGGCGGATCTCCCGACACCCCGCCGCCGCTGGTTCTCCCGGGGATAACCCCTCTCCCGGTGGAGCGGGTTGCGGCCCGCGATCCGCTCCGGGTCGAGTTCGTTCTCCGTCGATGGCCACCAGTACACCCCCGGCCCACCCGACCGGGCACGCATGAGCGGACGTCCAGCCGCACCGGGGCGAACCTCCAGCACTCACCAACCACCGTCGCCGCCGAAGATGCTGCCGATTTCACGCTCAGCCCGAAGACCCGATGCCCCGCAAATGCCGCTTGATGAGTGGTCGAAGTACGCCGTCACGGGACTTCAGCACGTACCGGTCTGCAGACCAACCAGAGCTGACGCCACGGCAGGGCCAAACCTGAAGCTCAGCCGACCTGGGACGCAGGCCGAGGCCTCGGTGTCGGGGGCTGCCACTGCCCGGCGCCTAGCCCCAGACCTGTGGCCACGGCCCCCAGCCGAGCTGCCATCCCCGGACGACTGGGGACGGCGTCCTCCGGTAGGACATCGCCACGCCGTACACCCCGGGCCGCGTGGCGACGAACTTCCCCCAACCACTCACCCTTCACCAACGTCGCCGACCCCACCACTCGGCACAGACCGACGTGCACCACTGACCAACCACCGTCGATCCAACGAAAGCCTGATTGGTTCACGCTCAGTTCGAAGCCCCGACGAGCAAGATCTGACGCTTGATCAGTGGCAGACGTCGATGCCCGCCACGAGATCGGCTGGGGTTGTGGGTCGACCTAGCAGCTAGAAGCCAAGGACTGACCGGCCGAGGACTGGGGTCGTCCGGCGGCCGACCGGCGCAGGAGTTGGCCGCGGGAGCTGAGGACGCTGGAATGCCGGCGGGCAGTGAGGACGCTGGAATGCCGGCGGGCAGATCGCCGGTGGCTGAGGCCGCTGCGCGGAACGCGTGGAGGTGAGCGGCCGCGAGCTAGATGCCTAGACCGGTGTGTTGGAAGGCTGGCGGCCGACAGTTGGCCATCCTGCAAGTTGCTTCGCACGCCCCGTTCCCGGCACACCGTCGTCCGGGGGCCGGGTGGGTTAGATCTCGTGGGTGCGGAGGTGGATGTTCTGGAGGAGGCCTATGGCTAGGAGGCCGGCGAACATCGAACTGCCGCCGTAGGAGACGAACGGCAGGGGCAGGCCGGTGACGGGCATGATGCCCAGGGTCATGCCGATGTTTTCGAAGGCCTGGAAGGCGAACCAGCAGACGATGCCGGTGGCTACCAGGCGGTCGAAGGCGTCGCGGGCGTTGATGGCGATGCGGAGGCCTCGCCAGAGGATGAGGGCGAAGAGGGCGATGATGGCGCCGGCGCCGATCAGGCCGAGTTCTTCGCCAGCGACGGTGAAGACGAAGTCGGTGTGTTGTTCGGGGACGAAGGCGTTCTGGGTCTGGGAGCCGTGGAAGAGGCCTTGGCCGAAGACGCCGCCGTTGCCGATCGCGATGCGGGCCTGGTTGACGTTGTAGCCGATGCCTTGGGGGTCCTGGGACGGGTCCGCGAAGGCGGTGAAGCGGGCCAGCTGGTATTCCTTGAGGACGTTGAACTGGATGGCCAGGGTCGCGATCAGGACCGCGGCGGTGACGAGGCCCAGCATCCAGCGCTTGGGGACGCCGGAGACGGCGATGATGCCGAAAACGATCGAGCCGAGCACCATCACCGTGCCGAGGTCGGGCTGGAGCATCACCAGGAGGACGGGGATCGCGGCGACCGCGATGGCCTGGGCGATGTCGATGGTGCGGGCGTTCTCGCGGTGGTTGGTCTCGCCCTTCTCGGCGATCAGCAGCGCCATGCCGACGATGACCGCGAGCTTGGCGAACTCGCTGGGCTGGACCGACATCCAGGGCAGTTCGATCCACGAGCGCGAGCCGTTGATCACCGCACCGACGCCGGGCACGAGCACGAGGATCAGGCCGAGCAGCGACGCGGCGTACAGCAGAGGCGCGAGGATGCGGAGGCGGCGGTGGTCGGTGACCGCGGCGCCGACCGCGAGGACGGCGCCGATCGCGAAGTTCAGCGCGTGCCGGAACAGGTACGCCTGCGGGTGTCCGTCGGTCAACGACGTCCGCTGGTACGTCGCCGACCAGACGAGCAGCCCACCGAGAAAGGCGAGCGCGAGTACGCCGAGCACCAGCACCCAGTCGGCCTGCCAGAGCGCGGACCGCCGGTCCACGCGCGACCGGACCGGTCGCATCGTCAGCAGGCTCATGGCGTCTTCTTCATCGCAGGCGGCGCGGCCGGCTTGATGTTGTAGAGCGTCTCGTAGACGTGCCGGACCGCCGTACCGGAGGCGCCGGAGCCCGTACCGGCCTGGCTGATCATCATCACCACGGCGTACCGGTCCGTGTACGACGCGAGCCACGACGTCGTCTGCTTGCCGTAGACCTCGGCCGTACCAGTCTTGGCGCGGACCGGGATCTGGTCGAGCGGGAACCCGTTGAACTTCCAGGCCGCCGTCCCGGACCGCACGGTCTCCTTCAGCGACTTGTCGATGTACCGCAGGTCGGCGGCCGGCACCGGCAGCCGGGCGGCGATCGTGCTCGGGACGGCCTTGGCCTTGCCGTTCGGGCCGATCACCTTCTGCGCGACCCGCGGCTCCCAGAGGATGCCGCCGTTCGACAGCGCCGAGTAGACGGTCGCGAGCTGGATCGGGGTCAGCGTGGTGTCGCCCTGCCCGATCGCGAAGTTGACCGCGTCACCGGCGCGGTAGCGGTACCCGTCGGCGCAGAACTCGCGGGAGAACTGCTTGAGGAACGACGACGTCCCGGCGGGAGGTGAGTCCGCGAGCTTGCAGTAGTAGTCCTTCTGCGCGTCGTAGTACGACTTCTTCCACTTGCGGTCCGCGATCCGGCCGGACGCCTCACCAGGCAGGTCGATCCCGGTCGCCTTGCCGAGGCCGAACTTCTTCGCCATCTCGACCAGCGGGTCGAGCGCGTTGAGGTCGCCGGAGTTGCCGCCCTCCTTGAGCCACAGGGCATAGGCGATCCGGTAGAAGAAGGTGTCGCAGGACAGCGCGAGCGCCTGGTCGAACCCGATCATCCCGTACGACGCGGACTCGTAGTTCTTGAACCGGCGGTTGCCCACCTCGAAGAACGACGAGCAGTCCAGCCGGGTCTTCTGGCTGTACCCCGCGCCCAGCGCGGCCGCGGTCGTGATCGGCTTGAACGTCGACCCCGGCGCGAGCTGACCCTGCAGCGCCCGCGACAGCAGCGGCGTCCCGGACTGCGGCGAGTACAGCGCGTCGAGCTCGCGCTGCGAGATCCCGCCGACCCAGACGCCCGGGTCGTACGACGGATAGCTGGCCATCCCGACGATGTGACCGGTCTTGGTGTCCATCACCACGGCGGCGCCCGAGTCGGCGACGTAGTTCCGCTTGGTGATCTTGTCGTACTGCTTGCGCGCGGTCATGATCGCGCCGCGCAACTCCTTCTCGACCGAGGCCTGGACGCGAGCGTCGATGCTCGTCACCAGCGTCGAGCCGGGCACGGGCGCGGTCTGCTTCACCGTGCCGGTCGTGTACCCGACGGCGTCGACGCTGACCGTCTTCAGCCCGGGTGCCCCACGCAGCATGGCGTCGTACGTGCGCTCGACGCCGGCGCGGCCGACCAGGTCGGACCGGTGCGGCACCGGGTCCTGCCCGGCGGCGTCGATCTTGTCGAGCTCCTCGGTGGTGATCGGCGACAGGTACCCGAGGATGTGCGCCGCGTTCACCCCGTACGGCGAGGGGTAGGCGCGCAGCGCGGCCGTCTCGGCCGCGACGCCCGGGAAGTCCTCGCGGCGTTCCATCACCTCGATCGCGACCTGCTCGCTGACGTCCTTGGCCACCGGGATCGGCTGGTACGGCGAACCGTTCCAGCAGGCGGGCGGCTTCGAGGCCCCGGGCTCGCCGCAGAGTTTGATCCGGGCGGTCAGGTCGGCCTGCTTCTGGCCGAGCACCTTCGCGAGCCGGCCGAGCACGCTCTCCTGCTGCTTCTCGGTCAGCTTCGCCAGCACCGACCGGTCGACCGAGATCACCAGCGAGACCCGGTTGCCGACCAGGGTCCGGCCGGCGGCGTCGACGATCGTGCCGCGCGGCGCCGGGGTGAGCACGTCGCGGGTGCGGTTGTTGTCGGCGGCGTTCGCGTAGCTGTCGCCGACCATGACCTGCAGGTACCACAGGCGGCCGAACAGCGTGCAGAACAAGGAGAACACCAGGACGCCGATCACGAACAGGCGCATCCGGGCCTTGAGCGGCGCCGGGTTGAAGCTGTCGAAACTCATGGCATGACCCGTCGGCGTTCGCGGGCCGGCAGCACGCGGCGCATCACCCACAACACGATGGGGATCACCACGATCGCGCCGACCACGTCGTACCCCGCGGCGATACCGAGGCGGACGCCGAACTCGCTCCAGTCGACGGCCGGGTCGTGCAGCAGCGAGCCGGTCGCGGAGTACAGCAGCAGGGACAGCGCGGCGCCGAGCACGACCGTCCCGGCGACGCCGATCGGGCCGACGGGGCCGGCCGAGGTCTCGCGGCGGATCAGGCCGGCGACGTACCCACTGACGGCGAGGGCGAGCGCCCAGCGGCCGGCGGTGTGGTCGGCGGGCGGGACGACGTCGAGCATCAGGCCGCCGGCGAATCCGGTGATCGCTCCCCACTCGGGCCCGCGGGCCAGCGCGAGACCGACCACGACGATCATCACCAGGTCGCAGGTGACGCCGGCGACGGCGATGTGCGGCAGCAACGAGGTCTGCACGGTGACGGCGATCATCAGGAACAGCGCGGCGACCGCGATCCGGAGCGGAATCATGTCAGCGCCCCTGCTCGGGCGTCATCGTGCCGCGCGGCGGCCGGGCCGGCGGACCGGTGACCACGCCGACGGTGTCGATCCGGGTCGGGTCGACGAACGGCTTCACGGTCGCGGTCGATCCGAGGGTGCCCTGGTTCGGCGTGACCGTGGTGACGGTGCCGATCGGGACGCCCGGCACGTACGGCGCGTTGCCCTTCGAACCCCAGGTGACGATCCGGTCGCCGACCTTCGGCCGGGCCCGCAGGTCGACCAGCTTGTAGTCCATCGTGCCGGACGTCTCGCCCCGGCCGGACAGGAAGCCCAGCGCGAGCGTCGAGTTCAGCCGGCCGCCGACGGTCGAGTTCCGGTCGCCGATGAGCAGCACCGTGGCGGTCGCGTCGGTCGCCCGCACGACGCGGCCCACCAGCCCGTCCCCGTTCAGTACTGTCATGTCCGGCCGCACTCCGTCCGCCGTTCCGGCATCGATGGTCACTGTGTGGTTGAAGCTCTGCGCACTGCCGATCCCGATCACCCTGGCCGGCGTCACCGTGAACTTCGGGGCCACCTTCAGCAGGCGGTCCAGCTCGGCGGCGCGGTTGCGGGTGTAGTCGGTGGTGCGCAGCTCCTCGGTGAGTTTCTCGTTCTCCGCTTGGAGTTTCTCGTTCTCTGCTTTCAAGGTATCCACTTCGGCGAACCGGTCGCGGAGGTTGTCCACAGGCTGCCGGGCCGACGTCGCGCCGGACTCCAGCGGACCGAAGACCGCCGCGGCGGCGTGCCGCAGCGGATCGACCGGCGAACCGGCCGAGCGGCGCGCGTCGAGCACGATCAGGGTCAGCGAGGCCAGGATCACCAGCACCAGCACGGTCCGGCGACGGCGGATCTCGCGGGGCAGTCCGGCGGCGCGGACCAGGCCTCTCGCGGGGGTGCCGAGGTCTTTGAGCATGGGTCCAGGATCAGCGGCGGTTGTCGGTGACGAGGATGCGGTTCAGGGTCTCGATGTTGTCCACGCACTTGCCGGCGCCGAGCACGACGGCGTCCAGCGGGTTCTCCGCGACGTGGATCGGGATGCCGGTCTCGTGCCGCAGCCGCTCGTCCATGCCCTTGAGCAGCGCACCGCCGCCGGTCAGCACGATGCCGCGGTCGACGATGTCGCCGGCCAGCTCGGGCGGGGTCTTGTCCAGGGTCGCCTTGACCGCGTCGACGATCGCGGTGATCGGCTCCTCGATCGCCTGCCGGATGCTGGCCGAGGAGACCTTCACCGTGCGCGGCAGGCCGGAGACCATGTCCCGGCCGCGGATCTCGGAGTCCGGGCCGTCGGCTGTCGGGAAAGCCGAGCCGATGGTCATCTTGATCTGCTCGGAGGTGGCCTCGCCGAGCATCAGCGAGTACTCCTTCTTGCAGTAGTTCACGACCGCCTTGTCGATGGCGTCGCCGGCCACCCGGATCGACTGCGACGTGACGATGCCGCCGAACGAGATGACCGCGACCTCCGTCGTGCCACCGCCGATGTCGACCACCATGTTGCCGGTGGCGTCGCGGACCTCGAGGTTCGAGCCGAGCGCGGCGGCCATCGGCTCCTCGATGATGTACACCTTGCGAGCGCCGGCCATGTACCCGGCGTCGCGGACGGCGCGCTGCTCGACCGCGGTGATCCCGGACGGCACGCAGACCACGATCCGCGGCTTGGCGAAGTACCGGCGGCGGTGGACCCGCTGGATGAAGTAGCGCAGCATCTGCTCGGCGGCGTCGAAGTCGGCGATCACGCCGTCCTTGAGCGGCCGGATCGCGGTGATGTTGCCCGGCGTCCGGCCGATCATCTTCTTCGCCTCGTGCCCGAACGCGACCGCCTCGCGGGGTTCGTCGGTCCGGGTGGCGACCACGGACGGCTCGTTCAGCACGACGCCACGGCCCCGCACGTACACCAGGGTGTTCGCCGTACCGAGGTCGACCGCCATGTCCCGGCCGAGCATGCTGTTCGCCATGCAGGCCCCCTCCCGCCGATCAGGTCCCGGGTTCTCAGGCTAAGCGCGGACCAAGCGCCACCCAGGGACCGACACGACTCCGTCCGTCCACCACGCATCGTATCCGTACTCTCACTCCCGGCCAGCACGCGGGGCGCACCTGTGGACAACGGCGCACACCCCGCCGGTACGCCGGTCCTGGTACCCGCCGTACGGCGGCCCGAAGCCCCGTCGTACGCCGGGCCCGGGTGGTGCCGCCGGCAACGACCGGCGGCACCACGCGCCCCCAGATCTCGCCCCTCCCCTGACGGGCGAGCGCTCCTCCCTACAGGCGCGGCGAGGGGCTCCCGACGGCGGCCGCGCGGGCCGGAGCCGAAGACTCCTCGCCCGGCGAGCATGCCGGGTGGCGCATTCATGACGCTTTCTCCGCGCTTTCATGGCCGTGCTGGGGTCACAATGGCGCCATGGAATTCCGGCTGCTCGGACCGGTGGAGGTCCTCGACGACTCCGGCCGGCGGATCGAGCTGGCCGCGAACCGCCTCCGCGTGCTCCTGGCGACTCTGCTCCTGCAGCCCAACCGGGTGGTCGCCGGGCAGGAGCTGATGGACACCCTGTGGGAGGAGGACCTGCCCGCCCGGCCGCGCGCGGCTCTCCAGACCTACATGTCCCGCCTGCGGACCCTGCTGGGCCGTCCGCTCATCCGGACCGAGGCAGCGGGCTACGTGATCACCGTCGACCCGGCCGAGATCGACCTGACCCGCTTCCGCGACCTGGTCGAGGCCAGTACGACGACCGCCGACCCCGACAAGCGGATGCGTCTGCTGACCGAGTCGCTGGAGCTGTGGCGCGGTGAGCCGCTCGCGGGCCTGGCAGCGGGAGCGCTGATCCGTGACGCCGTCCCGGCCCTCACGGAGGAGCGCCTGCACGCGACGGAGCTTCTCCTGGCCGCCCGACTTGAGCAAGGGGACCCGGTCAGCGCGGAGCTGCGCAGCCTGACCCGCCGCTACCCGCTGCGCGAGTCCCTGTGGGCCCTGCTCATGCAGAGCCAGATCGGGGCGGGCCAGCCGGCAGATGCCCTCGCCACCTATAGCGAGGCCTCAAGACACCTGGCCGACGAGCTGGGACTCGACCCCGGTCCAGCGCTGCGCCGCCTCCACCAGGCGGTTCTCGCGACAGACGCCCGAGCAACCGCAGCCCGCACAGCCCACCAGACAGTCCCGCACCAGCTGCCGGCCGTCGGGCGCACCTTCATCGGCCGCGAGCAGGAGCTGGAGGAGCTGGACCGGGTCCTGCTTGGCCCCACCGGCTCAATAGCCGTCATCTCGGGCACCGCCGGGGTCGGCAAGACCGCCCTGGCCGTTCAGTGGGCCGAGCGCGCCGACTTCCCGGACGGCCAGCTCTACGTGAACCTGCGCGGCTTCGACCCCTCCGGCGAGCTCGTCGACCCCGCTGACGCCATCCGCTGCTTCCTCGACGCCCTGCAGTCCATGCCCGGTCGCATCCCTGCCGGCGAGGCCGCGCAGTCCGCTCTCTACCGGACCCTCCTCAAGGACCGCCGGCTGCTGATAGTGCTCGACAACGCCCGCAGCGCCGCGCAGGTCCGCCCGCTGCTTCCAGGTGGCAACACCTGCCGAGTCGTAGTGACCAGCCGCGACGCTCTCCCTGGTCTGCTCGCCACGGAAGGCGCTGCCCCGGTCAACCTCGACCTGATGAGCTGGGACCAGGCGGCTGCCCTCCTGGAAGGCGCTGTCGGCAGCGACCGCCTGAAGGCCGAGCCGGACGCCGTACAGGAGCTGATCGAGCTGGCGGCCCGACTCCCGCTCGCCCTGTCGCTCGTCGCGGCCCACGCTGCTGCCCACCCGACCTGGTCGCTCGGAGCGGTCGCCACCGACCTTCGGCGTACCAGGCAGGGACTGGACGCCTTCGCAGGCGAGGACGAGGCCACCGATCTCCGCGCCGTCTTCTCCTGGTCGTACCAGCTCGTCAAGGTGACCTCAGCGCAGGTGTTCAAGCTGTACGGCGCACATCGCGGCCCAGACCTCTCCGTCGACGCCGCAGCCGCACTAGCCGGTACGACGCCCGACCGCGTCGCCCCTGCCCTGGACGAGCTGGAGCGAGCCCACCTGCTCACCCAGCACTCCCCCGGGCGCTACTCCGCCCACGACCTGCTCCGCACCTACGCGACCGAGCTCGCCGCCGAAGAGCAGGCCCCGCTGCGCCGCCTGCTCGACTACTACCTCCGTACGGCGGACGCCGGCGACCAGTGGCTCCGCCCCCACCGCGACCCCGACGAACTGCCGGAGCCCGCCGGTACGCCGTACGCGCTGAGCTTCGGCGGCTACCAGGAGGCGTTCGACTGGTTCGAGCAGGAGTCCCCGAACCTGGTTGCCGTGGTCGAGCACGCCGTACGCCGTGGCTACGACGGCCACGCGACCCACCTGGCTCGGACCATGACCGGCTATCTGGAGCGCCGCGGCCTCTGGAGTACCTGGGTCGACGTGATGGGTACGGCGGTCTACGCCTGCGAGCGGTCCGGCGACGCATCTGCCCAGGTGATGGCCAGGCGCTACCACGCACACGCCCTGGCCCGGCAGCAGCGACTCCCCGAAGCCCAGTCCGAGGCCGAGCGCGCACTGGAGCTGGCCAAGGGCGATCCGGTCGCCCAGGCCTGGTGCGAGCGCATGCTGGCCTTCGTACTGGCCCAGCAGGACCGCCTGAAGGAGTCGTACGAGCACGACCTCGTCGCGTCCGACCTGTTCAAGGCAGCCGGCCACCGGACCGGCCAGGCCCTCGCGCTGAACTCACTGGGACTCCTGCACGCCAACACCTTCGGCGAGTACGAGCTGGCACTGCAGTACTGCCTCCAGGCCCAGCGGCTCTACCAGCAGGTCGACCACAAGCTCGGCGAAGCCGCCACCTGGGACCACCTCGGCTACACGTACCGCTGCCAGTCGGCGTACGGCGAAGCCATCGCCTGCTACCGCAAGGCTCTGTCGCTCTACCGCGAGCTGAACGACCTGTACTACCAGGCCCTCATGCTGCAGAACCTCGGCGACGTCCACCAGGAGCTCGGCGACCAGTCCGCCGCCCGCAGCTCGTGGCAGTCCGCCCTGACCCTGCTGACCGACCTGGACCACCCGACCGCGGAGGACCTGCAGGCCCGGCTCGGCTAGCAACATTTCCTGCCCCTCAAGCATCTCTTCACTCAGAGGCATCTTGGGACGGCTCCTGCCCGTACCTACTGATGCCAACACTCCTGGGGGGAGATCAGCTTGTCCTTCGCCGCGCCACTCTTCCTGTGGTACTTCCTGCCCGCGGTGCTGCTCGCGAGCTGGATCCTGCCGCACCGGGCCCGCAACGGCGTGCTCGCGGTCTTCTCGCTCGGCTTCTACGCGGTCGGCGGGAAGGAGTTCGTGCTGCTCCTGCTCGCGCTGATCGCGGTCAACTACGCCGCGGGGTTGGCGATCGGGGCCCTACCGCTGCGGCGCCGCAAGGCCGTGGTCGTCGCGACGGTCGCCGCCGACCTCGCCGTCCTGGCGGTGTGGAAGTACGCCGGCTTCGGCTCGACCGCGGTGCACTCGATCGCGCAGGGGCTCGGCCTCGGCGACACCCGGATCGTCAGCTTGGCGCTGCCGATCGGGATCAGCTTCTTCACCTTCCACCACCTCTCGTACGTCGTCGACGTCTACCGCGGCGTCCGGCTGCCGATGCGCAACCCGCTGACCTTCGTCACCTACATCGCGATGTTCCCGCAGCTCGTGGCCGGGCCGATCGTGCGCTACCACGAGATCGCCGACCAGCTCCGGGACGCGCAGCGCGATCGGCTCGCGGACTTCGCCGAGGGGTTCCCGCGGTTCGCCTGGGGCCTGTTCAAGAAAGTGGTGATCGCGGACTCGCTGGCCCCGCTGGCCGATGCGGCCTTCGCCACCAGCGATCCGTCGGCCGCGACGGCGTGGATCGGCGCGCTCGCGTACACCGGCCAGATCTACTTCGACTTCTCCGGCTACTCCGACATGGCGATCGGGCTCGGGATGATGTTCGGCCTGCGGCTGCCGGAGAACTTCGCCCGGCCGTACTCCGCGATCTCCGTCACCGACTTCTGGCGGCGCTGGCACCAGTCCCTGTCGCGCTGGTTCCGCGACTACCTGTACGTGCCGCTCGGCGGCAACCGCGGCGGGACGTTCCGCACGTACCGCAATCTCAGCATCGTCTTCCTGGTCACGGGGCTGTGGCACGGCGCGGCCTGGACGTTCGTGGTCTGGGGTGCGTTCCACGGGCTGCTGCTGATCATCGAGCGCGCCACCGGGCTCGGCCGATCCAACCGCTGGGCCGCGCCGCGACGCGCGATCACCTTCCTGCTGGTCGTTTTCGGCTGGGTCCTGTTCCGGGCCGAGTCGTTGCCGGCCGCCGGAAAGATGCTGCAGGCAATGGTCACCCCCACGAGTTGGACGCTCGCACCGGACGTCGCCGTCCTCCTGTCCGGGCACCGGATCGCGTTGCTCGTCCTGGTGCTCGCGACGGTGTTGCTCCCGGCAACGTGGGTGACCGGCCGGGTGATCGACGGGCTGCAGGAGGCGCCGGCCTGGGCCCGCCGGTCGCTCAAGGCCGTCGCGCTGGTGCTCACGCCGTACGCCGGGATCGTGGCGGTGGCCGGGACGTTCAGCCCGTTCTTGTACTTCCAGTTCTGACAGGGGGATGTGGGTGAAGCGAGGTCAGGTGGTCGCGGGGGTCGTCGCGTTCGTGTTCGTGTTCGGACCGGCCTTCGGGTACGTCGTCGGGTTCCGGCAGCCGCCGGTGGACAACCGCGCGATCGCGCCGGCACCGGCGGCCTCGGCCGGGTGGGACGCGCTGGACGCGGTCGGGCCGTGGGCGTCGGACCGGCTGGCGGGGCGGTCGACCGCCGTACGGGGGAAGTCGTGGTTCGACTTCCACGTACTGCGCGAGCTGCCGGCGTCGGGGAAGGTCGTTCGGGGGCCTAACGGTTATCTCTTCCTCGGCGAGGACTTCACCAAGGCGTGCCAGCAGACGCCGGGTTTCCGGCAGGGACTCGACGGGCTCGCGGCGCTGGCCGAGGTGATCGAGCGGTCCGGACGGAAGGTCGTTTTCACCGCGGGGCCGAACAAGTCGTCGGTGGTCCAGCCGCCGTCCGTCGTACCGGAGGGGCAGTGTGCGCTGGACGGGATCGCCTCACAGAACGCGACCCTCGATGCGTACGAACACCCGGCCTGGCTGGGACTGCGAGAGAAGCTGACGAAGTCGCAGACCTACTGGAGGACCGACTCGCACTGGTCGGGCCCCGGTGCGGCGGTGTTCGCGCAGGAGCTGGCGAAGAAGCTGAACGTCACCGTGCCGGTGCGGACCACGCCGGACCGGGTGACCAAGACAGCCGACCTGAACGTGCTGCTCGGACTGACCGGGACGGAGACACCCCCGTCGCTACAGGTCTCGACCGGTACGACGGTCACGCCGCAGCAGGGCTACGACGCGTTCGACCCGACGAAGGTCCTGTACGGCGTCGAGCGGTGGAAGACGACACCGGCGACCGGGCTGGTCGCCGGGAAGTCGGTGATCATCGGCGACTCGTTCAGCTACTTCGCGCTGGGCAACCTGCGCCCGCTGTTCGCCGACGGGACGTTCCTGTGGACCGGGCACGTCAGCGAGGCCGAACTGATCGCGGCGATCAAGGGCGCCGACACGGTGGTGCTGCAGATCGTGCAGCGGTCGATCACGCCGGGGCACGCGTTCGCGACGAAGGCCTTCCGGGACAAGGTAGCGGCGGCGCTGCGCTGAAGACTCCGGCCCGGTGCGGACCCCGAGGGCGGTCGCACCGGGCCGGGCTGGACAGCAAGTGCCGCCAGTACGTCGTACGGCGTACTGGGCTAGCTCAGGGCAGGTCGGGGAACCAGAGCTTGATCTCGCGCTCGGCCGACTCCGGGGAGTCCGAGCCGTGCACCAGGTTCTCGCGGTTGGACAGCGAGTGGTCGCCGCGGATCGTGCCCGGGTTGGCCTTGCGGCCGTCGGTGGCGCCGTTCAGCGCGCGGACGACCTCGATCGCCTCGTCGCCCTCGAGCACCAGGGCGACCAGCGGGCCGCTGGTGACGAACGTGCGCAGCGGCGGGTAGAAGTCCCGCTCGACGTGCTCGGCGTAGTGCTGGTCGGCGGTCTCGCCGTCGATCGTGCGCAGCTCCATCGCGACGATCGACAGCCCCTTGGCCTCGAAGCGGCCGAGGATCTCCCCGACCAGGCCGCGGCGTACGGTGTCGGGCTTCAGCAGGACAAGGGTGCGCTGCGACATGTCACTCTTCTCTTTCTCGAAGGCTTCTCTGAAAGTCTCGGGTCGCCGAGCCTAACCGGCGGCCCGGGCCTGCGCGGCCTTGGCCTCGTCGATCCGGCGGCCGAGCACGATCGCCATCACCCAGAACGCCGCGAAGGCCAGGCCGAGCACGAACATCACCGGTACGACGAAACCGAGGCCGACCGCGCCGACCTGGACCACCCAGCCGAGCACGTAGCCGACCCGGTTGCGCAGCAGGCCGGTCGCGACGATCGCCAGCACGGCCAGCCCCAGGCACAGCGGCAGCGCCGTACTGGCGTCGACGTCGGCGACCGAGATCATCACGATCGTGGCCAGCGCGAGCACGATCGACTCGAACCCGAGCACGATCGACGCCATCGACCTCATCGGGTCGCTTCCTTCGGCGTCCGGACCAGCAGCTTGCGGGCCTCACCGGCGGTGATCACCGAGCCGGTGATCAGGACACCGCCGCTGCCGAAGGCGATCGCGTTCTGCTCGGCCAGCCGCAGCGCCTCGTCGATCGCGTCGAGCAGGCGCGGCCTCACGACGACCCGGTCCTCACCGAACACCTCGGCGGCGATCTCCCCGAGCTCCTCGGCCGGCATCGACCGGTCGAAGGAGTTCCGGGTCACGACGATCGTCTCCATGATCGGCTCGTAGGCCTCCAGTACGCCGTACACGTCCTTGTCCTTCATCACGCCGATCACGCCGATCAGCGGGTTGAACGCGAACGCCTCGGACACCGTCGCCGCGGTCGCCTCGGCACCGTGCGGGTTGTGCGCGGCGTCGACGATGACGGTCGGACCGGTCCGGACGACCTCCATCCGGCCGGGCGAGGTGGTCTCGGCGAAACCGGCCTGGACCAGCTCGGTGGTGACGCGGCCCTCGGTCTGCTCGGTCGCGCCCAGCAGCGCCTCGACGGCGGCCAGCGCGGTCGCGGCGTTGTGCGCCTGGTACTCGCCGTGCAGCGGGAGGAAGATCTCCTCGTACTCCGCCGCGAGGCCCTTGATCGAGATCAGCTGCCCGCCGACCGCGACCGTCCGGCTGGTGACGCCGAACTCCAGCCCCTCGCGCGCGACCTGCGCACCGACCTGGTTGGCGCGGCGCTGCAGGACCTCCAGCACGTCGAGGCTCTGCTGCGCGATCACCGCCGTACCGCCCGGCTTGATGATCCCGGACTTCTCGCCGGCGATCGTGACCGGGTCCGTGCCGAGGATGTGCGCGTGGTCGACCGCGATCGGCGTGATCACCGAGACGACGCCGTCGGCGACGTTGGTCGCGTCCCACGTGCCGCCCAGGCCGACCTCGACGATCGCGACGTCGACCGGGGCGTCGGCGAAGACCGCGAACCCCATCGCCGTGATCACCTCGAAGAACGACAGCGGGTGCTCCTGCTCGGCGTCGACCACGTCCAGGTACGGCGCGAGCTCGGTGTAGGCCTCGACGAACTGCTGCTCGCTGATCGGTTCGCCGTTCAGCGTGATCCGCTCGCGGACCGACTCCAGGTGCGGGCTGGTGAACCGGCCGGTCCGCAGCCCCGCCTCGCGCAGCAGCGAGTCGATCATCCGCGCGGTGGAGGTCTTGCCGTTGGTCCCGGTCAGGTGCACGACCGGATAGGTCTTCTGCGGGTCGCCGAGCAGCTCGGTGAGCCGCTGGACGCGCTCCAGCGTGGGATCCATCTTGGTCTCCGGCCAACGGGCCTGGAGTTTCGCCGACACTTCGGCGTACGTGAGGTCGCTCATCAGGAGCCCAGTCTAGGGCGCTGTGGATATCCGGTCGGAGCATCCCTTGACAACCACTACGATTGTGCGCATGACCGAGATCTCCCGCGTTCCCGACAAGCCCACCCTCGAAGGCCTCGAGGAGAAGTGGGCCGCTGTATGGCGCGACCAGGAGACCTACGCGTTCGACCGGACGGCCGAGCGGGCCGACGTCTACTCCATCGACACGCCCCCGCCGACCGTCTCCGGCAAGCTGCACGTCGGTCACATCTTCAGCTACACCCACACCGACCTGATCGCGCGCTTCCAGCGGATGCGCGGCAAGAAGGTCTTCTACCCGATCGGCTGGGACGACAACGGCCTACCGACCGAGCGCCGCGTCCAGAACTACTACGGCGTCCGCTGCGACCCGACCCTGCCGTACGACGCGTCGTTCGTGCCGCCGGACAAGCCGGACCCGAAGAAGCAGATCCCGGTCAGCCGGCAGAACTTCGTCGAGCTGTGCGGCGAGCTGACGCACATCGACGAGCAGGCGTTCGAGGCGATGTGGCGCCAGGTCGGCCTGAGCGTCGACTGGTCGTACCTCTACACCACGATCTCCGACGACTCCCGCCGGACCTCGCAGCGAGCCTTCCTGCGCAACTACGCGCGCGGCGAGGCGTACCTGTCCGAGGCGCCGACGCTGTGGGACGTCACCTTCCAGACCGCGGTCGCGCAGGCCGAGCTGGAGGCGCGGCCGTATCCGGGTGCCTACCACCGCATTTCGTTCCACGGTGCCGACGGCCCGGTCTACATCGAGACCACGCGACCGGAGCTGCTGCCGGCGTGTGTCGCGCTGATCGCTCACCCGGACGACGACCGCTACAAGGACCTGTTCGGTACGACGGTCCGCTCGCCGCTGTTCGATGTCGAGATCCCGGTCCTGGCGCACCCGGACGCCGAGATGGACAAGGGCGCCGGGATCGCGATGTGCTGCACGTTCGGCGACCAGACCGACATCACGTGGTGGCGTGAGCTGCAGCTTCCGGTCCGCACGGTCATCGGCCGGGACGGGCGCATCCTGCGCGAGACCCCGGAGTGGCTGACCGGCTCCGCGGCGTACGAGGAGCTGGCCGGCAAGACCACCTTCAGTGCGCGGGAGCTGATCGTCCAGAAGCTGCGCGACAGCGGCGATCTGGACGGCGAGCCGAAGAAGACCGAGCGGATGGCGAACTTCTTCGAGAAGGGCGACAAGCCGCTCGAGATCGTCTCCACCCGCCAGTGGTACATCGCGAACGGCGGCCGCAGCGAGGACCTGCGGCAGGAGTTCGTCGACCTCGGCAAGGAAGAGGAGTGGGTGCCCGAGCACATGCGGCACCGCTACCAGAACTGGGTCGAGGGCCTGAACGGCGACTGGCTGATCTCCCGCCAGCGCTTCTTCGGCGTCCCGTTCCCGGTCTGGTACCCGATCGCCCACGACGGCGAGCCGGACTACGACCACCCGCTGCTGCCGCGCGAGGAAGACCTGCCGATCGACCCGACCTCGCAGGTCCCGTCCGGGTACGACGAGTCCCAGCGCGGCAAGCCGGGCGGTTTCCAGGCCGACCCCGACGTGATGGACACCTGGGCGACGTCCTCGCTGACCCCGCAGATCGTCTGCGGCTGGGAGCGCGACGCGGACCTGTTCGCGCGCACCTTCCCGATGGACCTGAACACGCACGCCCACGACATCATCCGGACCTGGCTGTTCTCCCGGGTGGTCCGCGCGCAGTTCGAGAACGGCACGCTGCCGTGGAAGCGCTCGATGATCTCCGGTTTCGTCGTCGACCCGGACCGCAAGAAGTTCAGCAAGTCCAAGGGCAACGCGGCGTTGCCCGACGACATCCTGAACAAGTTCGGCTCCGACGCGGTCCGCTGGCGGGCCGCGATGGCCCGGCCGGGCCTGGACTCGCCGTTCGACGAGTCGCAGATGAAGGTCGGCCGGCGGCTGGCGATCAAGGTCCTGAACGCGTCGAAGTTCGTGCTCGGCTTCGGGGCGACGTCCGCGGACGCCGCTGCCGTCACCGAGCCGGTCGACCTGGCGATGCTGCACAAGCTGCGCCAGACCGTCGCGGAGGCGACCGCCGCCTTCGACCGGTACGACTACACCGGCGCGCTCGAGGTCACCGAGCGCTTCTTCTGGACGTTCTGCGACGACTACGTCGAGCTCGTCAAGGAGCGCGCGTACGGCGGCCAGGGCGACGCCCCGGCGGCCTCCGCCAAGGCCGCCCTCGCGGTCGCCCTGTCGGTCCAGCTGCGCCTGCTCGCGCCGTACCTCCCGTTCGCGACCGAAGAGGTCTGGTCGTGGTGGCAGGAGGGCTCGATCCACCGGTCGACCTGGCCGGTCGCCGACGTCGACATCGCGGTCGCCGACCAGGACCCGGCCGTCCTGGACGCGGTCGCCGAGGTCCTGGCCGGGATCCGCGGCGCCAAGTCGACGGCCCAGGTCTCGATGAAGACCGAGGTCAGCAAGGCCGAGGTCACCGGCCCCGCCGCCCGCCTCACCCTCGCCGAACGCGCCGAGAACGACCTGCGCGCCGCCGGCCGGATCACCGGCGAGATCCTCTGGAGCCCCGAGGACACCGCCGAGTCCGTCACGGTCGTCGCGACCCTCTGAGAGATTCCGGTACGCCGCTGACGCCCGCCTCCGCACCCGGAGGCGGGCGTCACGGCTTTCACCCCAACGACTACGCTGCGAAGCCAGTCACCCAGATGTGGAACCATCGGCCCGACCCCAGGCCAGTCCGAAGGAGCAACCCGTGAGCGACGAGAACCAGCCCCCCACCCCGGCTGCCTCCGGCCCTGCGGACCAGCCCCCGAAGAAGCCTGGACGCCGTACGGCGAAGAAGAGCACTCCCCGGGCAGCGAAGAAGGCCGCGCCGGAGTCACCGGAGCTACCGTTCGACGGGCCGGCGGGGTCCGCGGCGGCGGATGCGTCGGCGGCGGGGTCTACGTCGAAGGCGGCCGCGGCGTCGAAGTCCTCTGCGCGGTCCCCCCGCAAGACCACCTCAGGTCGAGGTACAGCCTCCTCCAAGCCGTCCACCACAGGCCCGGATACTCCGGGGGCCACCCCGGCCGCGACCACGCCAGCAGCCTCGTCGCCGTCCGGCTCTCCGGCGTCCCCGGCCTCCGGCTCTCCGCCCTCCGCGTCGCCGTCCTCCGGCTCTCCGGCGGCTGCCTCCGCCGCGGCTTCGTCATCTCCCGCCGCAGACTCATCGCCGAAGTCCTCGCCTGAGACGTCCTCGGCGTCTCCCACCACCGCATCCACGGAGCCCACCGCACCCGCCACGGAGTCCGCCGCGACGCAGCCCACGGCCACAGCGCCCTCTACACCGGCCAGCCCGGCCAGTAAATCTGCTGGCCCGAGGGCCGGACAGACGCCGATGCCGGCGCAGACCCCCATGCCCGCTCAAACACCGATGCCTGCTCAGACTCCTCTCCGCCCGCAGCCCGCGGACCAGCCCGCAAGCTCGGCCAAGGACACCTCCTCGGCCAGCGGCTCCACATCCGCCGCCACGGGCACGCAGTCGGCGGCAGGCTCGACTACCGCGGCATCCAGCAAGCCCTCCACCAGCCCCTCCGGAAGTCCTACTGCTGGTGCAGGCAGAACCCCCAGCAGCCCGGCTGCTGCAGGCGCGACCCCTGGCAGCACGACTGCCGATGCAGGCGCGAGTTCGCGCACGCCTGCCACAGACTCCGGCGCACCCACCGCGTCCCCTTCCGCAAGCGCACCGGGCACAACGCTCGCCGGTGGCCCCGCGGCGGCACCACCCGCAAGCACCTCCGACACGGGACCTATCAGGCGTCCACCGGTGGCAACACCTGCGTCAGCCAACCCTGCAAAGCCGTCGACCGCATCTGCTACTGACACGCCGCCCGCTCCTGCACCGTCGACGTCTGGTGCAGCTGCCACGGATGCGCCGACACCCACCCCGACCAGCTCGCCGGGCGTCAGGCCCGCCGACGAACCGCGAGCAACTGGTTCGACCGGCACGACACCTGCTGACGAGGAGAGGCCAGCCGGTACTGGTGCCACCGGTGGACCCACGGCAACTGGTTCTGCTGGTACGACGCTTGCTGGTGGGCCTGGAGCAACACCTCCGACTGCTGGAGCGGCGACGCCCGAGGCGACTGCGGCAAGGCCTGCAACTGGCGCAGGCACCGCCGCGGGTGCTGGGTCAACCGCTGGCGCAGACGCCGCTGCTGGGTCAACTGCTGGCGCAGGCACCGCCGCAGGCGCTGGGGCAACAGCTGGTGCAGGCACCGCCGCGGGTGCTGGATCAGCTGCTGGCGCAGACGCCGCCGCGCGTACCGGGTCAACCGCTGGCGCAGGCACCGCTGCTGGGTCAACTGCTGGCGCAGGCACCGCCGCAGGCGCTGGGTCAACAGCTGGTGCAGGCACCGCCGCGGGTGCTGGATCAGCTGCTGGCGCAGACGCCGCCGCGCGTACCGGGTCAACCTCTGGCGCAGGCACCGCCGCAGGCGCTGGAACAGCTGCTGGCGCAGACGCCCCCGCGCGTACCGGGTCAACCTCTGGCGCAGGCACCGCCGCAGGCGCTGGAACAGCTGCTGGCGCAGACGCCGCCGCAGGCGCTGGGGCAACAGCTGGCGCAGACGCCGCCGTGGCCAGTGCAGCGGCCGCGGCGGGCACAGGCAGCGCGGCGGGCGTCGGTCAGGGGAACTCGGCAGGTGTCGGCACAGGCAGCTCGGCGGGTGTTGCTGGACCAGGCAGCACAGCCAACGCCGGTAGAGCTGCCGCAGCGGGTGCCGCTGGCACGGGCAGCGCGGTAGGTGCCGCTGCCACCGGCAGCGCCGCAGGTGCAGCTGGCACGGGCAGCGCCGCCGGTACCGCGGGCACGGGCACGGGCAGCGCGAAGGCTGCCGATGGTGGGGCTGCGGCGAAGGCTGTGGGCCGGGATTCTGCAGGGTCGGCGGGCGCGGCGACGGCCGATGCGGCTGGAGCGAAGGCTGACGGTCGGCCTGCGGCAAAGGCTGCGGGCGGGCCTGCTGCGGGAACGACGACCGGAACAGCGGGCGCGGGAACGACCGCCGGAACAGCGGGCGCGGGAACGAACACCGGGACGTCGGGCGCTGCGACGACCGCGTCGGCCGGAGCGGCCGGAGCGGCCGGAGCGACCGGAGCGACCGGAGCGACCGGAGCGACCGGAGCGACCGGAGCGACCGGGGCAGCCGGAGCGAAGGCTCCCGCTAGCCCACGCGGAAAGGCTCTCGACAGCGGCCCCGACCCCCGCCCCGGTGGTGGGAAGACTTCCCCGGGTGGCGCACCCAAGCGGTCCTGGCGGCGGAATCCTTGGGTGACTGTCGGCGGTGTGCTGGTGGTTCTGCTGGTGCTGGCCCTGTTCGGGTACATCGGTGGGCTCGGTCCGATGAATCGGCTCAACACGGCGCGCGGGATCACCCCGCCGACCGCGCTCGCGGGGCTTGATCGGATCACCGATCCCGAGCTCCGTGATCAGTTGAAGCTGGATCAGACGCGAGAAGCGCTCAGCCGGATCAACGACGGGAAGCAGGCGACCGTCGAGGCGTACGGCGATCTGAACGGCGAGCGGATGTACGTCGTGATCGCGTTGCGCGGGAAGGTGGACATCGACAAGACGATCAGTGACTCCGGTGCGAAGCCGGATCAGGTGAAGCAGGTCGGGGCGTCGACCTGCGTCGCGTCGACCGACACGCTGCCGACGCAGTGCTACCGCGGGTCGAACACGTTGACCGTGATCGTGCAGGCCGCGAACGACGGGGTGAGCGTTGACGACGTCGGCCCGGTGTCCGACGAGGCCTTCACCGCCATGAAGTAAGGAGAAAGCCGCCGATCCCCCGCGCAAGACCAGGGGACCGGCGGCCGAGTTCACCGAGAGGTCAGAAGCCGAACGCCGCAAGCTCCAGCGCAGGCTCGGCGGCCGCCGCGCGCGACTTCGCGAGCGGGGTGAACGGCTTGTGGTCCTGGGTGCAGGTCGAGTTGTCGGCCGGCGCCTTCAGCCTCACCAGGTAGTCGGTGATCTTCTGATCGACGCACGCGCTGATCCCGATCGTCGCGTGGCCGTAGCCCTCGACCGTGACCATCCGCGCGTCCGGGTACAGGTCGGCGTACGGGCGGGTGGCCTGGTACGGCGTCGCCGGGTCGTGGCGGGTGCCGAAGACCAGGACCGGCGACTTGACCGAGTTGTCCCACGGGCCGAGGAACGCGTCGGTGTCGCGGACCGGCATGAACTCGCACGCCAGGCCGACCCAGGCGCGCAGCGCGCCGAAGTGCGGGGCGCGACGGTTCGCGTCCGCGGCGAACTGCGAGTACGCGAGCGGCCGGCCCGACTGGTGCGCCTCGATGCACGGCTGGAGCGCGGAGCCGAGACCGCTGTACTCCTCCTGCCGGCGATTCCACTCGCCAAGTACCTTCCCAGCAACAGAAGCTGCCGCGGCCGAGCGACCAGCAGGCGCGGGCGCAGCAAGCTCAGCGAGCGTCGCCGCCAGATCCGTCCAGGCCAGCGGCGAGTACAGGTTCTGGAAGATCAGGAACAAGGCGGTCTGGTAGCTCACCGTCATCGTCGTACCGTCCGGCAGCGGAACCTCCGCCGGGTCCGTCTTCAGCCGCTGCAGCAGCTTCTCCGCAACCGTTGCCGGATCACCCAATGCCGCCAGCGCACACCGCTCGGCGCCCGCCTTCTTGCACTCGGCAAGGAACTGCTGATAGGTGTCCGCCGATCCCTCACCCTGCCGAAGCCGTACGCCGACCGGCCGCCGGTCGCCGTCCGAACCGGAGTACCAAGAAGGTGACAGCGTCCCGTCGAGCACCAGCGCACGCACGTTGCCCGGGAAGAGCTTGGCGTACGTCGCGCCGAGGTACGTCCCGTACGAGTACCCGACGTAGCTCAGCTTCTCGTCGCCGACCGCGCGCCGCAGCAGATCCATGTCGCGGGCAACGTTCGCGGTCGAGAAGTGGGTCAGCCGGTCCGGCGACGTGGTCATGCAGCCGACGGCCGCGCGCAGCATCACCCGCGTGTAGGCCTTGGTCTGGGCAGCTCCCACAGGGAACGGCTCGATGCCGGTGAACGCCGCGTTCTCCTCGGCGGCGGTCGGGAAACAGGTGACCGGGTCGGACTGGCCGACGCCACGCGGGTCGAAGCCGAGGATGTCGAACTTCGCCCGGACCTCCGGCGTGTACGCGATCTCGGCGGCCTGCTGCACGAAGCCGACGCCGGGTCCGCCAGGCCCACCCGGGTTGGTGAACAGCGTCCCGATCCGCTGGCCCGACGCGGGCAGCCGGGTCAGCGCGATCGTGGTCGTCGCACCGCGCGGCCGGTCGTAGTCGGTCGGCACCTCGACCGACGCGCACTGGAACTTCGCCAGCGCGGGATCGCTCCCGCAGCTCTTCCACGCGATCTTCGGTACGGCGACGCGCGCGGACTTCGCCGCCTCACGCCGTACGAGCGCCTCGTCAGCCGCCGACGAGGTGGTAGCAGCGGTCGGAGCAGCACCAGCCGCAGAGGTGGCAGGCGCCGCGACCGCAGGCGCGAATGCGGCCGGCACGGCTACGGCAGCGGCGACGGCCAGGGTCAGAGTGGTCCTCGTGGTTCTTCGCACGGTTCTCCCTCACTCGTGGACGGGCGCGAGCGGCACCCATCCCTGACGCTAGGCAACGAAGCCGTCCGCTCGCGTCCACCCAAAGGCTGAGACCTCCATCCGCCTAGCGGAGGTCGAACGGCCGGCGATTCTGCGCACAGGTCGCGCCGTCGGCCGGCCGCTGCAGGTTCACCAGGTACTGCGTGATCGCGGCGTCGGCACACGCATTCTTGCCGATCGTGGTGTGCCCCCAGCCGTTGATCGTCAGCAGGTGCGCGTCGCGGTAGAGATCGGCGTACGGGCGCGTGCCGGCGTACGGCGTCGCCGGGTCGTGCCGGGTCCCGATCACCAGCACGGGCGCGTCGGTCTTCAGCTTCGTCCACGGACCGCGGACGGCGTCGGTGTCGCGGATCGGAAGGAACTCGCAGGGCTGCCCGACCCACGCGCGCAGCCGGCCGAAGTGCGGGGACTTCTTGTCGGCCGCGTCCGCGATCGCCTCGTACGCGAACGGCCGCCCGGTCTGCTGCGCCTCGACACACGGCTGCAGGCTGCCGCCGATCGAGCTGTAGTGCTCCTTGCCCGCAAGGAGTTTCGTGGTCGTCGCGGAGGCTCTGGCACTTCGCCGGCCGCTCAGCTCAGCCAACGTCTCCGCCAACCCGGGCCAGCCGGCCGGCTCGTAGAGCTCGGTGAAGATGATGCTGACCATCGTCGCGTAGGTGATCGTCACCTTCGTCCCGTCCGGCATCGTCAGCTCTCCCGGCTTCGTCTTCAGCCGCTCGAGCACCCGCTCGGCCACGATCCCCGGGTCGCCGAGCTTCGCCAGCGCGCACTGCGCCGCCCCGGCTTTCCGGCACTCGGCCTTGAACTGCGCGAAGACCTCCGCGGCTCCCTTGCCCTGCCCGAGCCGAACCCCGAGCGGGGCGTCGTTCGCCGCCGAACCGTAGTACGACGACGGCTTCCACGCCCCGTCGATCGCCAGCGTGCGGATGGTGTCCGGGAACAGTTTCGCGTAGGTCACCCCGAGGATCGAGCCGTACGAGTAGCCGATGTAATTCAGCTTCTCGTCTCCGACCGCCTGCCGCAGCAGATCCAGGTCGCGCGCAACGTTCGCCGTCGAGTAATGCGCGAGCCGCTCCGGCGAGGTCTTCGTGCAGCTGCGCCCGATCGTGGCGTTGAGCGCCGTCAGTTGCCGGACCTCGGCGCGGTTCATCGGGAACGCGATCAGGTTCGCCGTCGCGGCGTTCTCCGCGGCCGCCGTCGGGAAACACGTCACCGGATCGGACTGCCCGACCCCACGCGGGTCGAAGCCGATGATGTCGAACTTGGCCCGGACCTCCGCCGTGTACGTCGTGAGCGCGTTCTGCTGAACGAAGGGAATACCGGGCCCACCAGGTCCACCCGGGTTCGTGAACAGCGACCCGATCCGCTCGCCGGACGCGGGCAGCCGGGTCAGCGCGATCGTCGTCGTCGCGCCCCGCGGCCGGTCGTAGTCCGTCGGCACCTCGACCGACGCGCACTGGAACTTGGCCAGCGCGGGATCAGTCCCACAACTCCCCCATGCGATCACCGGTACGCCGGGCCCGCGCTCCGCCGTACGGGCCGCGGCGGCGCCGGCAGGGACAGCGAGTCCGGCGACACCAAGGACAACACCCAGTCTTCGAACCAGCGGACGCACGGTGGTCTCCTTCGCTCAGGCAACAGATCTCCCGCCCACGCTAGGAACCGCGCGCCTCACAAAACGTCCCCCAACGGAAGGAAGCCGGCCCTCCGCCTCTCAGCGGATGGCCGGCTTCCTCGCCGGAGTACGGGAATCTCAGGCGGTCTTCTCGCGCCGCTCGCGCTTGCGCTCGATCTGGTCGCGCGGGATGAGCGTCGGGTTGACGTTCTCCAGGACGACCTCGCCGGTGACGACGACCTTGGCGACGTCCTCGCGGCTCGGCACCTCGTACATCACGTTGAGCAGGACTTCTTCCATGATCGCGCGCAGACCGCGGGCACCGGTGCCGCGCAGCAGAGCCTGGTCGGCGATCGCCTCGACCGCGTCCTCGCTGAACTCCAGCTCGACGTTGTCGATCTCGAACAGCCGCCGGTACTGCTTGACCAGCGCGTTCTTCGGCTCGGACAGGATCTTGATCAGCGCGTCGCGGTCCAGCGGCGACACGGTGGTGATCACCGGGAGCCGGCCGATGAACTCGGGGATCAGGCCGAACTTCAGCAGGTCCTCGGGCATCACGTCGGCGTAACCACCGGCCTCGCGCGGTGCCTCGACCTCGTTGCTCATGCTGAAACCGAGGGTCTTCTTGCCGACCCGCGCCTCGACCATGTGCTCCAGGCCGGCGAACGCCCCACCCACGATGAACAGCACGTTGGTGGTGTCGATCTGGATGAACTCCTGGTGCGGGTGCTTGCGTCCGCCCTGCGGCGGCACACTCGCGGTGGTGCCTTCCAGGATCTTCAGCAGCGCCTGCTGGACGCCCTCACCGGAGACGTCACGCGTGATCGACGGGTTCTCGCTCTTGCGGGCGATCTTGTCGACCTCGTCGATGTAGATGATCCCGGTCTCGGCCTTCTTGACGTCGTAGTCGGCCGCCTGGATCAGCTTCAGCAGGATGTTCTCGACGTCCTCGCCGACGTACCCGGCCTCGGTCAGCGCCGTGGCGTCCGCGATCGCGAACGGGACGTTCAGCATCCGGGCGAGCGTCTGCGCGAGATAGGTCTTGCCGCAGCCGGTCGGGCCGATCAGGAGGATGTTGGACTTCGCCAGCTCCACCGCCTCGTCCTTGGCGTGCCGGCCGGCGCTCGAGGAGCCTTGACCGTCACGGACCCGCTTGTAGTGGTTGTACACCGCTACCGCGAGCGCCTTCTTCGCCACGTCCTGTCCGACGACGTACGCGTTGAGGAAGTCGTAGATCTCCCGGGGCTTGGGCAGCTCCGTCAGACCGACCTCGGAGCCCTCGTTCAGCTCCTCCTCGATGATCTCGTTGCAGAGATCGATGCATTCGTCGCAGATGTAGACGCCGGGACCGGCGATGAGCTTCTTGACCTGCTTCTGGCTCTTCCCGCAGAACGAGCACTTGAGCAGGTCGCCGCCGTCACCTATGCGTGCCACCGGGACAGATCCCTTCTCTCACTAGCTGAGGCCGGCCGAGCGACCCTGGACACCTTGGCCGTCTCGGACCTTGATCCGACGGTACCCCGCTCCGGGCCCTTACGCCGCTCTGTCCACAGCGTCGCGAGTACGCCTGTGGCGAACGGGAGGCCCTTGACGGGAGGTCCGGCGGATCCTAGGGTCCCTCCGGCCGTCGCCCGGGCGGGGAACCCGGAGGCCCGCCGCGGTCCCGGTGCGGTGCACCGAGGCCGGCAGCGGGCCAGGGCCGGGTCAGGCGCCGACCGGCACCGGGGCCTTGCGCGACTCCAGGACGGAGTCGATCAGGCCGTACTCCACCGCCTGCGCGGCGGTGAGGAACTTGTCCCGCTCGATGTCGCGGGACACCTCCTCGATGTCCTTGCCGCTGGCGTCGGCGAGCATCTTCTCCAGCAGCGAGCGCAGGCGCAGGATCTCGTTCGCCTGGATCTCGATGTCGCTGGACTGCCCGTAGGTGCCCTCGGTGGCCGGCTGGTGAATGATGATCCGGCTGTTCGGCAGCGCCATCCGCTTGCCCGGCGTACCGGCGGCCAGCAGCACGGCCGCGGCGGAGGCCGCCTGACCGAGGCAGACCGTCTGGACGTCGGACTTGATGTAGCGGATCGTGTCGTAGATCGCGGTCAGCGCCGTGAACGAGCCGCCCGGGGAGTTGATGTAGATGCTGATGTCGCGGTCGGCGTCCATCGACTCCAGGCACAGCAGCTGCGCCATCACGGCGTTCGCGATCTCGTCGGTGATCGGCGTGCCGAGGAAGATCGTGCGCTCCTCGAACAGCTTGGTGTAGGGATCGACCCGGCGCATGCCGTACGACGTGCGCTCCTCCCACTGCGGGATGAAGTAGTTCATGCGGTGTCCTTAGGAACGAAGTGGGAGATCAGGAGTTCGGGCTGTCGCTGGTGAGCTGGGCGGCACTGGCCACGACGTGGTCGATGAAGCCGTACTCCTTGGCCTGGTCCGCGGTGAACCAGCGGTCCCGGTCGGCGTCGGTCTCGACCTGCTCCAGCGGCTGGCCGGTGTGCTCGGCGATCAGCTTGAACAGCTGGGCCTTGATGTGCAGCGACTGCTGCGCCTGGATCTTGATGTCGGACGCCGTTCCGCCCATACCGCCGGAGGGCTGGTGCATCATGATCCGCGCGTGCGGCAGGGCGAAGCGCTTGTCCTTCGCACCGGCGCAGAGCAGGAACTGGCCCATCGAGGCGGCCAGGCCCATCCCGACGGTGGCGACGTCGTTGGAGATCCACTGCATGGTGTCGTAGATCGCCATGCCGGAGTCCACCGAACCACCGGGGGAGTTGATGTACAGCCAGATGTCCTTGTGGGGGTCCTCGGCGTTGAGGAGCAGCATCTGAGCGCAGATCGCGTTCGCGTTGTCGTCGCGAACCTCGGACCCCAGGAAGATGATCCGGTTGCTCAGCAGGCGCTGGTAGATGTGGTCGTCGAGTCCGCCGGATCCGTTGCCGCCCGCGGCGGTGGGGCTGGCTGCAAATGTCTCGTTCACGAAGCCGACATTACTGGGCGACGGCGACAGAGCTAAGGGCGGTGGGCAGGTGTTCGCTCACGGCGCACCGTGTCCGCCCTGAGCGAATGGTGCCGCTGGGGCTGGGAGAGCATGGGGGGATGTTGCTGCGGCCGATGCTGGAGTCCGACCTCGACGAGCTCCTGGTGGTCCAGGAGGAGGGTGCGGTGCTCGGGCTGGGGGCGGTCTTTCCGCAGGAGTCCTATCCCTTTCCCCGCGACTCGATCAGGGAGCGGTGGGCGCTGGAGATCGGGGATCCCGTGATCCGCGCCTGGGTGGCGCTCGACGGGGGTCGGCTGGCCGGGTTCGCGGCGACTCGGTACGACCAACTGCTGCACTTCGGGACCGCGGTGCCGAGCTGGGGCTCCGGGCTGGCGTCGGAGCTGCACGACGCGGTGATCGACGGGCTGCGGGCGGACTGGCCTGCGGCGCGGCTGCACGTGTTCGAGGGGAATCAGCGGGCTCGGCGGTTCTACGCCAAGCACGGGTGGGTGGCGACGGGGAGTAGCACCCGGTCGGCGTTCCCGCCGCGGCCGGTGCTGCTGGACTACCGGCTCGAGTTCGCTTAGGCGGTACGGCGTACGGGCGCAGTTCGGCGTACCGGATGTGAGAACGCCCCGGATCCGTAGGGATCCGGGGCGTTCTCAGCGGCGTACTCAGGCCTTGGCAGGCTCCTCGGCCGGGGTCTCCTCGGCGGCGGCCTCGGTGACGTCGACGGCGTCCGGGTCGGCGTACGAGCCGTCCGGGAGCAGGGTCTTCAGCTCGACCTCGTTGCCGGAGGCGTCGGTGACCTTGGCGTTCTCGACCAGGTAGGCCAGCGCCTTGCCGCGGACGACCTCGGACACCAGGCTCGGGACCAGGTTGTTCTCGACGGCGTGCTGGGCGAACTGGTCCGGGCTGACGCCGGAACGCTGCGCGTGCCGGACGATGTGCTCGGTCAGCTCCTGGTCGTTGACGCTCAGCTCCTGCTGCTCGGCGACCAGGTCCAGCACGAACTGCGCCTTGATGGCGTCCTCGGACCGCTTCTTCAGGTCCTCGTCGAACTCTTCCTCGGTCTGCTCCTCGCCCTCGAGGAACTGCGCGAAGTCCATCCCGGAGTAGCCGAGCTGCTGGTCCAGGTTCTCCCGGCGGGCGGCGACCTCGTCGGTCAGCAGACCGTCCGGCACCGGCACCTCGACCAGGGTCAGGATCTTCTCGAGCACGGCGTCGCGGGCGTCGCCGGCCTGCTCGAGGCGCTTGCCCTTCTCCAGACGGGTCCGGACGTCGGCCTTCAGCTCGTCGGCGGTGTCGAACTCCGACGCGGTCTGCGCGAAGTCGTCGTCGAACGCCGGCAGCTCCTGCTCCTTGACCGCGGTGACGGTCACGGAGACGTCGACGTCCTCGCCCTTGAGCGCGCCGCCGACCAGCTGGGTGACGAAGGTCTTGGACTCACCGGCGGTCAGGCCGAGCACCGCGTCGTCCAGGCCGTCGAGCAGCTGACCGCTGCCGACCTGGTACGACAGGCCGGTGGCCTGCGCCTCCTCGATCTTCTCGCCGTCCTTGGTGGCCGACAGGTCGAGGGTGATGTAGTCGTTGTCGCCGACCGCGCGCTCGACCGGGTTCAGCGAACCGAACCGCTGCCGCAGCGACTCGATCTGCTCGTCGATCTCCTCGTCGGAGATCGCGATGTCCTCGACGGAGGCCTCGAGACCGGTCAGCTCCGGCAGCTCGATCTCCGGACGGACCTCGACCTCGGCGGAGAACTGCAGGCTCTCCTTGTCGTTGAACTCGGTCACGTCGACCTCGGGCCGGCCGATCGCCTTGACCTGGTTGTCCTGGACGGCCTGCGAGTACAGCTTCGGCAGCGCGTCGTTGATCGCCTCTTCGAGCACCGGGCCGCGGCCGACGCGCTGGTCGATCACCTGCGGCGGGATCTTGCCCTTGCGGAAGCCCGGGACGACGATCTGGCTGCCAATGCTCCTGTACGCCGCGTCGAGGCTCGGCTTGAGCTCCTCGAACGGCACCTCGACGATGAGCTTGACCTTGGTCGGGCTCAAGGACTCGACGGTGCTCTTCACGGTGGCGGTTCTCCTTGGTCGATGACGTTCGCGGCACGCCCGGACAGGCCGCACCACAGGTACTGCAGGGGTTTGTCGGGGCGACAGGACTCGAACCTGCGGTCTCCTGCTCCCAAAGCAGGCGCGCTAGCCACTACGCTACGCCCCGCAGTGACCGAACGAGTCTAGTGGACGCGGAGGCATGCTCGCGCCCCCACCCCTCTTGTGGAGCGTACCGGGGTCGATCAACCCGCTCCCGGGAACCCGTTTTGAGCCCGGCCCTCGGATGTGAAATCATGACGCCGTACCCGGGAAACCGGTGCACGCGGGTGTAGCTCAATGGTAGAGCCCCAGTCTTCCAAACTGACTACGCGAGTTCGATTCTCGTCACCCGCTCAGAACGCGAGAGGCCCCTAGCCACAAGGATTCTGAGGCTAGGGGCCTTTCATCTTGTCTAGCCCGGTTCGGGCGGCGAGCGATTAGCCAGCGATTAGGCCGTGGGGACCAGCACCCCCGCCGCCCCGTCATCGTCGTCCGGCTTGCCCTCGGAGATGGCTTTGATTTCGCCTTCAACTAGCTCGTTGAGCTTGTCCGCGATCTCCCGCGCGCGCTGATCTGTCGCGTGCTGGTAGATCAGCGCTGCACGCATCGTCGACTGCCCCATCCTCTGCATCAGCTCCTTGGTCGACGCGCCACTCCGCGCAGCCAGGTGGTTGCCGGTGTGACGCAGGTCATGAAAGCTGAATCCGGCGGGCAGGCCGGCATCCTTCACTCGCTGAGTCCATCGGACGGTTGACCTCCAGCTCCCGCGCTTCGGAGTCCCACCCCGCTCCCCCACGAACACGAGCGCGTCCGCCTGGCTGCCGACGTAGTCATCGAGATGCGCGGCGAGCGGCTGCACGAGAATCGCCGGGATGGTGACGTGACGCTCACTGGCTTCCGACTTCGGCGGCACCAAGACGAGCTTTCCGCCTTTCAGCTCGGCGAAGGCCCGCGCGACGTGAATGGTGCCTGCGTCGAGATCGAGATCTTGCCGGCGAAGCGCGATCAGCTCGCCCCACCGCAGGCCGGTCAATCCAGCCGTCAGGATGAAGGCGAACCATCGGCCGTCGAGGATCGTCGCCAGCGCCCACACCTGTTGAACGGTCGCAACTGCCCGCTCGCGTCGACGTGCTTTGTCGGCACCCTTGATGCGGCACGGATTTTGCCGAATCAGCTCGTCGTCGACGGCTGTCGACAGGATTGCCCGCACCAGCCGGTACGCCTTGGCCGCCGCATCCTCAGAGCGACCCGAGTCCAGCAGGTCCGACCTCCAAGTACGGATGACGTTCGGCTTGATCTGGGCGACCTCACGGCGACCCAAGCCAGGTTTCACGCTGACGCGGTAGATGCGTTCGTACTCCTCCCTTGTGCGCGGTCCAAGCTTGTGCTCCTTGATCCATCGAGTCGCGTAATCGTCGAACAGCTCGCGCCCAAGGTCAGGGTCCATCCAGTCGCCTCGAATGAGTTCGGCGCGCTTCACCGTCAACCACACGTCCGCCGAGGTCTCGTCCGGGAAGGTGTGGTCAGCGAATCGGCGGATGCCATCCGGACCGAGGTAACTGGCCTGGACCCGACCGGAGTTGAGAACCCGAATGGCACCGAACTTGCGCTTTCCAGGTTTGTTGGCCATCAGGCAGCCCTCCCCCGCGCGATCGGCTGCACCGTGTTCGCCTTGACGTATTCGGCGATTGCCGATTCAGGAATCCTGACGTTGCGGCCGACCCGGACGAACCGGATACGACGCTGTGCGATGAGCCGTCGCGCCATGCGTTCTGAGCCGGCCCCGAGGTACGGCGCGGCTTGAGCGACTGTCAGCAGCCGATCCATGATTGATGTCCTCCCGTGTCATGCCGCCACGTCGGCGGGGCGATGGTCAGTTGCCGAATTGGTGTGTCTGGTGGTGGTGTGCCGTCGCGTGCGCGTTGTTTGGCTTGCTCGTAGTCGGTGCGCCAGCGGATGCGTTTGGTGATGGCGTAGGCCATGACTTCTTTGTGGGTGGGCACGTCTTCGTCGCCGGGGCGGATCGGTGTCCAGATGAACCGTGGTTGTTCGTCGTCGCTGGTGTTCTGGGTGACCGACAGCGCGCCTTGGTCTTCCATCTCGACCCCGGCAGCGGCGAGGGTTTGGCGGACGACTTCGGCGCGGTCGGCGCGGTGGTCGGTCAGGGTCTTGCCGGTCCATTGGCGGGAGACCAGGACGCGCCGGCCACCGATGCCGAGGTGTTGCCGGTCATGAGCCTTCGAGTCACATGCGCCCGGGATAACGTTGCCGTCGGCATCTTTCGGGGTGATGCCGTACAGGAGCCAGTTCGCGCACGTGGGTGAGCAGGGCAGGACCTTGACGTGTTGGTGAAGGCGGATCATGTGGTCGAGCTGGGCCGGGTGGAGGTCGTCGGGATCGTCACCGAAGGTCTCCGAGATCGCCTTGCCGAGGTACTTGGTCAGGTAGCCGATCGCGCGGCCGACCTTGGAGTGCTTGCCGGTGTCGTCATCGGCCACGATGCCCTTGTAGTCGAGCTGGGCACCGAACCGGACCACGTGTGCGGGCCGTGCTTCCTCGTCAACGGCCAGGTCATCCAGGGCCGCATCCCAGGTCGGCAGCAGGACGCCCGTAGCTGGGTCGAGAAAGCGTTCGGCCAGCTCGTCCCACACCGGCAGGTCCTGGCCCGTCTCCGGCCCGTACAGCGGGGTTTCGTGGGCGGGCCACCACACCTGGTGGTAGGTAGCGTTGAGGACCTGCCGGACGGTGTCACGCGGGATAGTGCCCCGGACCGCCATGTGCAGGTGCGGCGCGAGTCGCTTCTGCGGTTCGACCACCGCGAAGTACTGGGCCTTGTAGCCGGCGCAGCGGCGCAGATTCTGAATGAACCGGTCGACGCCCTTCGCAAAGTGGAGAGCGTCCAGGGCGGCGCGACGGTAGTCGTAGGTGTCGGGGTCGAGCGGTGTCGACAGCAGCGGTGAGTCCTGGCCGTGGTGGACTCCGCAGCCGCACGGGACCAGGCCCTTGCCGGGCACCCGGTACGGGAGTCGGTGGGTGGGGCCGTAGGAGTCGCAGGTCAGGGTGAGGAACATCGACGGCCGGTAGGTCTTGCCGTTCGGGGCGTGGAACGAGGTGCCTACGGTGCGTTTGTCCATCGGCAGCCGGGGAAGGTCCGGGGCGTCTTGACGGCGGCGGGTCGAGCGGACACGGCGAGCGGTCTCGTCGCCCGGCGATTCTTCCTCGTCGCTGTCCTCGGTGTCGTCGGTGTCGTCGGTCAGGTCGTCCTCGAGGTCGGCGTCCAGCTCCGGGGCCTCGACTTCGGTGTCGCGGTGCCAGCCTTCGCGGCATTGCTGCATTCGCAGTCGCCGGTTCGCCTCAGCGCACGGCGGGCACTTGCTGGCCAGGGTCGCACCGCAGGAGACCCCGACGACGCGTTCGGTGCCGGTCTCGGTGTCGAGGACCCGGTTGAGGATCGGCCGGACGCAGACGCCGTTGGTGATGGCGAGGTCGCGGACGACGTCGAGGGGGAAGCGGTCCAGGGTGATCTTCGGGGACTTCAGTGCCGTGGTGCCGGTCATTCTGGACCACCTCCTTACCGGTGTTGATCCGGCCCGGACGGGTCGGTCGGGTTGCTGTTGGGGATGCTGGCGGTGAGGTAGCAGCGGACGCCCTCGGCTCCGCGGTTGGTGTAGAGGCGTCCGGTCCCATCGAGCTGGAACACCACGGCAAGGACCTTCACCATGACCTCGATCTCCTCGGGGTCGCCGGACAGCCGCATCTGAACCGTCATCACGCCGCGTCCTGCCAGTGCCGGCGCATCAGGGTCTTGGGCTCGCCGGGGGTCCAGTCGGTCCGGCAGACTGCCGGTAGGGCTGACTGGGATCGGGTCATCCAGTACACCGACAGCGGCGCGAGCTTGGCCGTGATCGTTGCCCGTTCAGCTTCGGTGGTCGCGCCCCAGACGCCTTCCTCGTCGTGCAGGAGCGCGGTAGCCAGGCAGGACCGCCGGACGGGGCAGGTGTTGCAGGTCTGATCGGCAGCGGCGACCTGTTCGGCCGAGTTTTCGCTGTGGAAGCCGGGAGCGGCGGTGTCGCGGCAGGCGGCCCGGTCGCGCCAGTCTCGCCGGATCCAGCCGTTGACGAAGACCCGCATCGGCAGCGGCAGGATCGGGGTGATGGGAAGTTCCATCTGACCGGCGACCTGCGGCCGGACCTGGGCCTTGCGACTGGTGGGGATGCTGGTGAGCGTCATGCCGCTTCGCCTTCCTCGACCAGGTCGCCGGTGACGGTGTTGGGGTTGATCAACGGGACAGTGACGGCGTCGGCGTGGATCGCCGTGTGGGTTCCGAAGGTGGTGGCCATGTGGCGGATCTGGTCGTCGTCGACGTAGGACGCGCGGACCCGGACGGGTTCTTTCCTGCCTTCCTGGAGGACGTACGCCACGCCGGGCATCGACTCGGGGATCCGGTCGCATTCCGCGCCCCGGTCCCGGGCACCCTCACCGAGCGACATCTCCACCTGGGCTTCGTTGTCGAGCCGCATGGCGATCTTGGTCGGGAACAGCTCGCGCCAGGTGACGACGTCTTTGGTGACCAGCAGCGAGGTGGCGAACACCGAGTAGCCCGGGGCGCGGCCCTTGCCCAGCAGCCGACCGAGCGCCACATCGATCCGTGCGCTGATCCGCCGGCCTTCCGTGCCGGGCAGCAGGACCGTGAGCTGCATCAGCTCATCGATCACGATCAACACGAACGGGGTCTCCCGGCTCGCGGTGAACGTGCGCGCCTTGCCCCGGAGCAGCTTGGTCCGGTCGTCCAGGTAGTCCGCGTCGGCTTCGAGCAGCTCGGCCATCGCGTCGTAGTCGTCGCACTCGTACCGCTCGAACAGTTCCTTGCCCCACTCCAGTTCCATCCCGCCCTTGGGATCGATGCCGTGCACAACGACCAGCCCGGCATGGATGTACGGGGCCAGCGCCCACAGCAGCGCCCACAAGATCGATGACTTGCCCGCGCCGGTCACGCCACACACGAAGATGTGCCGGCCGACGACCTTGACCCGCCATGGCGTGCCGTCCTCGCAGTAGCCGAGGATCAGGTTGTCCAGGTCCTGCACCCGCAGCCGTGTCGGGTGCGGGAACAGCGCGACCGTCTTGCGCAGCGGGTCGGCGGTGTAGAAGTCCACCCACACCCGGCCCGGTTCGGTCTCGCGCACCGACACCCGCCGTGCCTTGGCAGCGTGGCGAAGGTCCTCGATCGCCTCGACCACCTGATCCGCCCGGACCCCGAGCGGCAGATCCAGCAACAGCGAGTCGATACACCCGGTCGAGCGGACCTTGAGAATGCGCGGCCGCAGAATCCAGCCGGTCATCTCATCAGTCACCGACAGACCGAGCCGACCCATCCAGAACCACCAGCGCGGCGCGTACCGAAACCAGCGCCGGGACCAGCCCTTCACCCGATACCCCACCACGTTCCGCAGCGAGGCCGGCGACTTCAGACCCCACGCCACCAGCACCACTGCCAGCGCGCCGGCCACGACCAGCGGCAGCATCCAGCCCTCACGCTGCCCGAACACCACCAACGCCGGAACACCCAGCAACGGACCCATCACGCCCGGATGCCGCAGCAGCGACGCCGCCATCCGCCCGCCGGGGAAGTCCCCCGTTGCCTTCTTACCGAACTTGACCTTGCTACCCATGACTACCGTCCTCCCCGCTCGTGTTTGTTGAACCGACGCTCAATCACCAGCAGTGCCGCCGACGCCTGGTCCAGCGCGGTCATCGCACCCGTAGCGCCGGCGTTCGCGTCCGGGTCAGGTACCGCCGCGAGGACCTTCGTCGTCTTCTGCAACTGCGACCGGGCGTCGTCCAGGTCGTTCATCAGCCGCCGGAGCTTGTGCATCGCGTCCAGGTCGTTCGTCACGTCCAGCGCGCGGGCCCACTGATCCAGCACCCGCCGCCTACCAGCAATCGCCATCGCCCGTCATCCCCTCTCGTGCACCGCGAAACCACGCAGCGCCTCATCGACCACGAACACCGCCAGATCCAGCCGCCCCAGCGCCGTAGCCAGCGACCGGCGGACATCCTCGTTAGGGGCCTTCGACAACGACCGTGCCGCCGCCCGAACCCGGTCCTGCCCGTCCAGCAACCGGCCAAGGAGCTTGTGCAGCTCGCCCGATGCGTCAGCGTCGTTGGCCACTCCCAGCGCGTTGGCCCAGGCGTCCAGGTCCCGCCGGGTCGCGAACAATGTCGCCATCAGGCCAAGCCTTCAGCGCGGAGCAGCCGGTTGCTCGACCATGAGTCGTCCGCGTCGTCGTCGCTGTCGCTGTAGTCCTCGTCTGTCCAGTAGTCGTCATCGGCATCGAGCGGGTTGTCCTCGACCGTCGGATCGTCGTGACGCTCCCACGCCGTACCTGCCGGAACCTCGACCATCGCAGGCCGCACCGGCTCTTCCACCAGCTTGTCCAGGCACACAGCATGGTCGTGGTCGCTCCACTCCAGCGAACCGAACAAGTCCACGTACAGGCACGGCTCCCCCGAAGGCAACAGACCCAGCGCCCCGGCCAGGTCCCGCCGAGCCCGCTCGATCAGCTCGCCGTACGCCGTCAGAACGTCCAGGTCGTGGAAGAACAGGAACGTCCCACCCCGGTAATCCCCGGCCGTCACCACAACCCACGCCCGCCCCGAGCCAGCCTCAGCGCCGTACAGCGTGTGCTCCATGCCCGTGCCCCGGTCGACGTGCGCATTCACCGTCGTCATCGGCACCACCCCGGCGGCCACGATCACGCCGCCTTCTCAGCCGCAGCCGAACCCGGCATGTTCTTCGGAGCCTTGACCCCGCTCGCCCGGAACGACCAGCCCTGACGCGCCCGGCAACGATGCCCCCGACCCTGCTCCGGCGCAGCGCACTGCCGGGTGTCCACCCACGGCGCAGCCGACAGGTTCTCCAGCTCGATCGGCGTGAACGGCAGACCCGGCAACGGCGGCGGAAGCACCGGCTGCACTGCGGCCAGCAGCTTGATCGTGATCGACCGGTCAGCCTTCTTGACGTCCGGGTCCGCGTCCATCACCTCGACCTTCCACACCAACTGGTCAGTCTCCTTGTCCCGCGCCTGCACTGGCCGATCCTTAGTCGACCGATCGAAGTCCAGCTCCGGCTCAACCGGCCCCACAGCGAACAACCCGAACGGGAAGGCCATCCCGAACGTCACGATCACTCGTCTCGGCATACCCATGAGTGGCTCCTCAGCTACTCTTAGATTCGTACCAACCTTTGGTACATCCCCAACCATAGGCACCCATTCGCGTGAGGTCAAGAGGAATGGCACCATTTGTTGGGACAACTCGGAAGGAAGCCCCATGGCGCAGTCGGACCCCCTCTACCAGCGCATCGCGAGCGAGCTACGCGAACAGATCCGCACCGGCACGATCAAGGCCGGCGACCGGCTCCCGACCGAGGTCGAACTGCGAGACCAGTACGACGTGTCCCGCAACACCGTCCGGCTCGCCCTCGCGATGCTCCAGAACGAAGGCATGATCAGCAGCGTTCAGGGCAAGGGCACGATCGTGCGCGAACAGATCATGCTCACCTACCACGCTGCGTGGGCCGAGAGTCGCGACCGGAACGCCAGCGATCAGACCGACGCCTTCTACGCCGAGATGAAGGCCCAGGGGCGCACAGGCGAGTACCGCGACTTCGAGATGCGGATCAAGTCCGCCAGCCCCCATCTCGCCGCCCGCCTCGGCGTCGAAGAAGGCGATTCGCTCGTCTCGCGTGCCATCAGCCGCTACGCCGATGGAGAGCCGTTCAGCCTCCAGGACAGCTACTACCCCATGGACATCGCGCAGGCTTGCGGCCTTCTCACACCGCACGACGTACCCGGCGGCGTGATTCGAGCAATGGCGAAGAAGGGCCACGAGGAGATCGGCTACGTCGACGAGCTCACGACCCGAATGCCGACACCTGACGAGGCGCGAAAACTTGGGGGGTTGGGCTCCGGTACTCCGGTGCTGGTCTACGTCCGGACGACGTACAGCGACGCCCGACCGCTCCGGCTCACCCTGACGATCTTTGCCGGCGACCGGAACCGCGTGGTCTACGAGATCGGTGACCTTCAGGCGTACGTGCCGGCCGAGAATGGGGCCTCGAAATGATGGTTGAGCAGGCCACGATTGGCGACCTCCCCGTCATCGTCGCCATGCGGCAGGAGGCGAGCGACTGGCTGGCCAAGAAGGGGATCAACCAATGGGCCGTTGCGTGGCCCAACCCGGAGGCCCAGGCCGAGCGCATCCTGTCGAGCATTCGGGCGGGCGAGACGTGGATGATCCGGACCGACGACGGCGATACAGCCGCGACCGTTGCTCTGGACTCGTTTTCCGATCCGCAGCTCTGGACCGAGAGTGAGCAGGCCGAACCAGCTCTTTACCTACACCGCCTGATCGTCCGCCGGAAGTTCGCCGGCCTGGGTGACGACATCGTCGAATGGGCTTGCCGACGTGCGGGGCAGCTCGGCAACCACTGGGTGCGAATCGACGTCTGGACAGACAACGTCGGCCTTCACCGGTACTACGAGCAGCGAGGCTTCAAGCACGTCCGAACGCTAGAACTGGACTACCCGTCCGGAGCCTTGTTCCAGCGCGCGGCGACGGATTGGCGTGAGCAGGCCGACGCCGACAAGCTCGCCGAACAGCCGCAGAACCTCCCGACCTCCTCGCCCAACTGACTGGCGCACCGACTAACCAGATCTCACCGCAGCCTCTCGTCCAGCTCCACCAGGACGGGAGGGCGCGGCGCGCCGTCGGGGCTCACACCTAGACTCAGCCCATGGCTGCCTACCTTCAGGTCTCGACCGCGACGCCCACCCGAGAGGACGCTGTTCGGCTGGCCGCGTCATCTGTCGAAGCTGGACTTGCCGCCGGTGCTCAGGTTGTGGGTCCGGTCATCTCCGTCTTCTGGCATGCGGGTGAGTACGGCGAGGGCGAGGAGTGGCAGGTCCTCCTCAAGACCACAGAAGCCCGCTACCCCGAGCTGGAAGCTCATTTGCTGAGCGTGCATCCCTGGGAGAGCCCAGAGCTTGGGGCCGTTCCGATCGTCGCGGGCTCGGCCCGGTACCTCGAGTGGCTCGACAAGTCCACCAGCAAGGCCTAGCTGCGGGCGCGGTCTAGGACTGCCGCGACCTCACGACCGCCGTACCGGGACAGCTGTTGAAGTACGCCACGTAGGCGGCCACCTGGTCGAACCGAGCCGACGCCGGCTGCGAGATCAAGGGCGTGCTCCGTCACCGCTGCGGCTCGCTCGGGCTCGTCGGCGTCTAGGTGAGCTTGGGCGAGCCAGGTCAAGTACAGCGCCTTGTCCCGCGAGTGGGTGTCGTCGTACCGGTTCAGGGCGTCTTCCAGCACACTGACCGCCCGAGAGCGGCGAAGCTCAGCCAAGCAACGGCCCGTCATGATGTCGATCTCAAGCGGGTCAACCCAGAACACGAAGTCCGGTTCCGGAGCACTCGACGTTTCGTTGACGGCGGCAACGGCTGCATCCAGCGCGCGTTGAGATTCCGAGGGGTGGCCGGCCACGGCGTGTGCCCACGCAAGACGTTCGTGCAGCAGCGCCCGAACGCGGGGCGTCGTACGAGTACCGGCGACGCGCGTTGACTCGGCCGCTGTCGCGCTGTCCGCCTTCTCGTAGGCGATGAAGGCGAGTGAGTTTCCTTCCAATCCCGGATCACCGGACTCTCGTCCGGCGTACAGCGCACGGCGGTAGTGCCGGCGTGAGTCCGTGAACCTCCCAGCGTCGAAGGCCGCCCACCCCGCCATCTGCGCTTGCTCAGCCAGCACACCCGTCAGGGCGCGGGCAGTATCGCCGCTGTAGCTCGCGGTCTTGATCAGCCGTTCCGTAGCAGCCATCTCGGACGTGTAGACGGTGTACGTGTCCATGCCACCGAGGTGATCGTCCAGGCGTCGCAGGCGGGCGGTGCGCGCTTGGAGCTGCCGCACGTGTGACGTGCCAATCAGGCTGCCTACGCGGGCGCGAGTCAGTGGTGCCAATGCGAGAGCAGTGGCCAGACCTGCGAACGCGCGGCGGTTCACGTCAGCATCGTCTCCTTCAACCTCCGGGCGGAGCAGGTCTTCGAGCTGTTCTTCGGAGACCTGAAGGGTGTCTGCGAGACGCGGTCGAATCCACGGCTGTGGGGCCGTCCTGCCCGCTTCCCACCGGACCACCGTAGACCGTTCGATGTCCAACTTCGTGGCGAGGTCACCCTGACTCAGGCCAACGGCCTTGCGGCGGTCAGCCAAGAGCTCGCGGCGTAGATGCGCCACCCGATGCCCCATTTCTGCCTCACTCTGCCCCGGTCGCATCCGGTTACCTGAGGTGTACGGCGAGTCAAGCCGACAGTACGAAGGTACCAGCGGGGAGGCGACGGCAGATGACAGAAGCACAGGCTCCGCGACACGGCGTGGATTGGTTCGGCCGGTGACGACCACCGCCACCGCCGGCCGAGGGATCTTGTCCTCGCCGCCGGAAGGACGAAACGAGTGCAACCTGTCCGAACCGATGGGCGCTGACGACATCATCCACACCGCTCACGACCAGCACATCTGCCGGAGGGTGACCCATCCGCCCAGCGGGAAAGGGGCCGGCGATCTCCACCGATGCTGGGCCTGCACCCGCACCTGGACAACCCCCTAGACCGGCGGGGCGTGCGTGCCGATGATGCGCCTCCACGCCCGTCCCGCCCTCCAATCCCGGAGCCAGTCCCCTTGCACGCGCAGGCGACCGGGTAGAGATCGGCTCCCGGCTGAACCCTGATCGATCGGGAGCCGATCTAGCACTCACCCCTCGTCGCTACCCCTGGCGCGAGGGGTGAGCCACGTACGGAGCACGACGACGCCCGGCCGCTCTCTGCCGATTTGACCTCTTATGGATCAAGGGCGCGCCTTCGGCGCGCCCGCCCGGGCACGGCCCCGGGGCGGCGGGCCCATGCGACCTGCCGGCCGAACCCCGCCGCCCCGGACCCGACCCGGCCAGAACCGAAACCACCCGATGCACGAGGAAGCGGCCAGAACCCTTGCATAGGCGTCTGACCGCTGGTTAGCCCCGTCCCCCTGGCCGCTCGATTGTCCGGCCATCACGACCCACGTCAAGAGCGCTTCGCGTCCCTACGGGATCGAGCAAGCTCGACACTTGACCCGCGCCGCGCTGACCTGGGTTTGCAGCTATCAGGGGGACGGGGCAGGTGTGGTGGTCATCAGCTCGGTACAGGTACCCAGCACAGACAGAAGGGGTGGCCAGCCGGATCGGCATAGACCTGGACACCGCGAGCGGCCGTGCGGTCCTCGGCAGCTCTTAGCAGTCGAGCGCCCAGCAGGATCACGCGCTCATGTGCAGCATCGTGGGCCTCGACACCCTCGAAGTACAGGTCCAGGTGAATCTGCTGCTCAGGAGTCCCATCGGGCCAATCCGGGGGGACATGGTTAGGGGCTAGCTGGACACCAAGCGCCCACCCGCCGTCGACCCAGACCGCGCGCCAAGCGTCGCCCCAGTTCTCGACCTTGCCCTCCAGGAACGCGGCCCAGAATGCACTCTCCGCATCGATGTCCGCAGCGTCGAAGACGATCATCCGATGTTTGATCTCCATGACCGGCCAGTGTGGCAGCAGACCAGGTCGCGAGCGATTATCGAGCGATTAGGAGGGGTCAGCCGGGGGCAGATGGGGTCACTTGGCGGGCAGCAATTCAGGCTCCGGGCCAGCACGTGAGCGTGCTTTCGACCGGTCTTCCAAACTGACTACGCGAGTTCGATTCTCGTCACCCGCTCCGAACGTGAGAGGCCCCGGCCACAGAGATTCTGAGGCTAGGGGCCTTTCATCTTGTCCAGCCCGGTTCGGGCGACGAGCGATCAAGCCTTGTGACCCGACCCGTGATCGTCCACACCAAGGTCTGAGCGAGGGCGCGAGGGCCGGAATACCCGCAGGCTGCTGCGGATCAGTCATCCAACGGATGCAGATCCACCGGCGTGAGGACCCAGTGGAAGGCGTACTTCGGGCTGGCCGTTGGGTCGACCCGGCTGGGTGCGAAGTATTCGCCGATGAGGCTGAGCAGACGTTCGTTGAACTCGACGACGCGCGTGTACGGTACTCGGCCCGCGTGCTCACCCAACGCCTGGACGACCACCGGCCCGAACATGCCGGCAGCGGCGTCGGCGTACGCCTGAACATAGTCGAAGACCGCTTGGCCAGGAATGATCGTGCAGTCATCGCCGACCTGTGCGGCCGGATTTTCAAGAAGCTCAGCACCTGCAGCCGTTCGGCACCAAAGACCTGAGTCCTCGGCAACCCGACCCGTGTCACTGAGCTTGACCAGGTACCAGAGGACCCGCGCGTCGGTCACGCCGAGGTCTTCGGAGAGATCATTCAACGAACGTGGCGTGTCCACCAGTTGCAGGATGGCGCGAGGAAGCGCCGACGACTCCCACGCGGCGTTGGAGCCTGGCAGGACCTCAGACGGTCGACCTTCGTTTGTCATCCTGAGAAGCTAGCCCGCCCCCAGCTTGGGGCAACCGGGCATCCTCACGTGTCACCGCGGTGGCAACTTTGAAGCTCGGGGCAGCGAGTGATTGGCGGCCGAGGCGAGTGGAGTCACTCAACGGCAACCGGTTCACGCTCACGCTAGGCGGCCTGCGGGGTGGCGACCGGTCGCTCGCCGTACGCCGGTCAGGCGGGTTCGATGGTGAGGGTGGAGGGGTGTGGGAGTTCGGCCGGGTCGGTTTCGGATCCGCTGAGCCATTCGATGCCGCCGAGGAGCTCCTGGTCGGCGGACTCGAAGGTGTAGAGGAACAGTCCGTCGTACGAGTCGGTGACGGCGGCGTTCACCCGGACCGTCATCCCGAGGCCGCCGCCGGCGGTGAAGTCGACGGACGGGCAACCGCAGCCGCACTCGCCGACGACGAGGACCTCGGCGGCCTGGCGGCGGAGGTCGGCAGCGCCGGGGAGGTCGGCTGACAGGAGCGCTGCCAGTACTTCGCGCTCACGGGGTGTCAGCGGCCTCGGGTCCATGGAGCCATCGTGGCACCCGAGGGGTTTGGGCGGTCGGGGTTCGTGCTGGGGGCGATCGGGCTTTGCCCGGGGGGCGGTCGGAGTTCGCTGGGGCGATCGGGCTTGACCCGGGGCCGCTCGGGTTCGCGCTGGGGCGATTGGACTTGGTGCGGGCGCGACCGGCTCCGCGGCAGGGCTCAGGGTGTGCAGGCTTCGGCGATCGAGAGGCTGTTCTCGTACAGGTGGTGGCGGGTGATGCGGCCGTTCTCGACCGAGAGACGGAGGGCAAAGGGACCGGCGAACGACTTGCCCGTCGCGCGGACGGTCCCTGAGACGTGCCCTGTGATGACGGCGTCGGCGCCGTCGACGAGGAAGACGTCGACGGACGCGCGGTTGTCCTCGGGCACGGTGTGCTCGGTCAGTTCGGTGAACTGAGCGGCACAGTCGGCCGCGGTGGAGCGGGGCCTGATCCACGGGACGGCGGGGTTCTCAGCGAGCAGCCAGTCGACCTTCTCGGCGAAGAGCGCAACGAGCCCCTCGGTGTCACCGGCGAGCCTCAGCTCGAGGAACTTCTGGACGGTGGCGCGGGTGGCTTCGTCGATCGATTTCGTCATGGCATGCAATCTGCCCGACCACGCGCGGCGCGTCGATTACTTCACAGGTAACGCCAAGCACGCCGATGGCTCGTGGACCGGCCAGAGGCAGCCGGTGCGTGTGACCTCGGAGAAGAGGGCCACTGCTTGGGCTGCGCACAGGCTCATGCCGGACCTTGTACGGCGTCCAGCAGTGGGAGCCAGCGGCGGTTGGGGCAGTGGGCGCGGGCTTCGACGGGGGTCAGCCAGGCGGCTGATGAGCATTCGGAGTCGGGGGCGGGAACGGTTGGGCGGCCGGGTTCTGCGAGGTGGGTGGTGAAGTAGGCGAGGTAGCCGGTCGGGTGCGGGTAACGGAAGCCGTCGGGCTTGGGGCCTTCCAGCTGGATGCGGTTCCAGCCGAGGACGGTGAGGGCGGACTCCTCGAGCGGCCAGCCGGTTTCCTCGCGGAGTTCACGGACGGCGGCTTCGGGTGGGGTTTCGCCGGGTTCGACGTGACCGCCGGGGAGGTCCCACCCGCCACGAGCCGGCAGATCGGCGTACCGGAGAAGCAGGCGCGACGAGCTGTCGAAGAGCAGGACGAACGCCGTACTGATCAGCTCGTACGCCGGCAGCTCACGCGACGCGAAGAGGTCACTGCGATGAGGCAGACCCAGGTCAGGCAGCGTCCCGGACGACAGAAGCTTGTCGGGCATCGTGGGGTCCGCCTTTGATCAGGTGGTGATAGTACCGGCGAGGCGGAGGTCCTCCGTCGACACCGGCCTAGACCTCGAGGTTGCGGGCGACGAGGTCATCCAGGCGCCAGATCACGTACCGCTCACCACGGCATCCTTCCGTTGTCAGCAGAAAGCGATTAACGTGCCGAACTTCGTGAGGGGGCCTGGAGTGAGAAAGCATCGACTGGTCGCGGCTGGGGTCGCGATGATTCTTTTGCCGCTGGGTGCAGGGCAGGTGATGGCCGCGGAGCCACCGCCACATCTCGGCGAGGGCCAGGCCGTCGGCAACCGCGCGTTGAGCGACCCGCCGTACAGGCTCCGTGCGGTGACAAGTCAGTACTACGTGACGTCGTACGCGCAGCCCAACGATCTCGCTCCGGAACCGTGGGAGATCCAGAGCACGGCCAACGGCGCGACCGCGCGGACGGTCGACAGGTCACCGGAGCAACCGGATCAGGCGCCCGTGCTGCTGGGCAAGTACGCCGTCCAGGTGGGCTCCGGCGTGGTCACCTTCCGGGATCTCGTGACCGACGCGAGCAGCCAGGTCAGCGTGCCCGCTGATGCCGTGTACGAGGGGATCTATCCGGGCGGCCTGTTGCTCCGCCGTGGATCGACGATCTCGCTCAGAGCCCTGAACAACACGGAGAAGACGGTCACCGATGCCGCCGGTGATCCCACCATTCTGGACAGCAACGACTCGTCGCTCCTGCTCGGGATGTCCGGCCGGATCGCGATCGTCGACCTCGCGACAGGTGGGGCGACCGCAGTCACTACGCTCGCCGCCAATCCAGCCTGGGCAGCGCTGACCCCGAACCGCGTGATCTGGCAGACCGGCGCCACCGAGACGACCCGCTCACTCGCCTGGAAGCAACGCACCACAGCGACCACCGGCACGATCCAGGTCCCGTACGGCGAACCGATCCTCCCGCTCGGCGACGACATCGCGGTTCGCCTGGGCAACGAACTCATCAAGGTCAGCGGGACCAGCACCGTCACCAGACCGTTCGTCACCGGCGTCCACGACGCGGCTGACCTCACCACCGGCCGGTTGCTGGTCAGTGCCCAGAGCAAGATCGCGTCGGTCGGTACCGATGGCGTCCTCCAGACCGTCAAAGCGACACCGGCCTTCAACGCGCAGGTCCAGTACGTCGGTCTGTCGGGCGCCCGTCTGGTCACCTCGGACCAGCAGCCCGCCCACACCCTGTACGAGACGAGCACCAACGGCACGTCCTGGACGGCGACCGGCGGCAGCAACACCGGCAAGCCCTTCCAGCTCGAAGGAACGACCCTGCTGTCCTTCGATGCCACGACGGCCCGGGTCGGCGACCTGACCTTCCCCGCCGACGACGACGTCGTACTCGGCAAGGGCGGCAAGCTCGTCGCGCACAACGGCGAGATCTACGACGTCGCCACCAAGGCCAAGCGCCTCGATCTCGCGGCGCCGTTCGCCCTCGCGGGCAGCACGGCCTGGAAGGTCACCGAGCCGGGCGTCCTGCAAGGCCAGGACCTCGCCGCCGGCGCGTCCAAGACCATCACCGTCGCCAGCGGCTGCACGATCGGCCCGAACGCCGTCAACGGCCGCTGGGCCTTGCTCACCGGCTGTGCCGGCGGCAACCAGGTCATCGACGTCACCGGTCCGGAGCCGCCGCGCAACCTCACGGTCCCGGCGGACGCCCAGCTCGGCAACGGCTTCGTCGCCCAGCTCGCCACCGGCGAGGACATGAACGGTGTCGCCACCAAGGAACTCCTCGTCACCGACCTGAACGACGCCGCCCTCGGCCAGCGCCGCTACGGCCCGGTCCTCGGACGGTTGCAGCAGGCAACGTTCCGCGCCGACGGCAGCGGGCTGCCCAAGATCGCGTACGCCGACCCGGCCGCCCGGCCGCGGGTGATCACGCTGAGCTGGCTCGAGCCCGACCCGCAGCAGCGCACCGACCAGACTCCCCCGGTCCTGACGACGGCCAGCGCCGGCGACCGGATCCGCGACTTCACCACGTCGACCTTCCGCTGGGCGTTCACCGACCCCGCCGACGACCCGCACGAACCGGCGACCGGCGTCGAGAGCTACGACGTCCGGATCCAGCAGCGCCCGAACCCGACCTCGCCGTACGGCGCCTGGCGGGAGATCGCCGGCTGGCAAGGCATCAAGCTCACCGCGGTCAGCCTGACCGCGAACCCGGGTATCGACACCTGCTGGCAGGTCCGCTCCCGGGACAAGGCCCTCAACCTGAGCGCCTGGAGCGCGTCGTACTGCAGCGAGACCGACGGCACCGCCCCGACACACGTGAGCAGCCGGCCCGGCGATCGGGTGATCCTCACGCCGGCGCAGACGTACAGGTATTCCTTCACCGACAACCTCGATCCCGTCGCGTACGACGTCGCCTACCGCGGTGCCGCACCCGGTCAGCCGCTAGGCGCCTGGGTCTACCCGGCGGCCTGGACGACCCTGCAGAGCACCTCGGTCGCCTGGGGTGCGAACGCCGGCTCCGATCGCTGCTTCCAGGTCCGGGCCCGGGACGTCATCGGGAACAAGTCGGGCTGGTCGCCGCAGACCTGCTCGGTGTATCCACAGGACGACCGGGCGCTGACCTCGGCCGGCTCGGTCACCCGTGGCAGCAGCGCGCTGGCGTTCCTCGGCACCACGTCGACTCTGAACGCCAAGGGCGCGGCGTTGACCAAGACCGGCGAATCGAGTGTCCGAATCGCCCTGGTCACGCTCAACGGACCCGGCCAGGGCTCGGTCGACGTCTTCCACGCGGGGGTCAAGGTCGCCTCGGTCTCGCTCGCCGCGACCACCCAGGGCCGGAAGGTGACCTACCTGCCGGTGACGGCGTACCGGACCGGCGAAGTACGGGTCGTCTCGACCTCGACCGCCCCGGCGGCCGTCGACGGGATCGCATTTCTCCGGTCCAATCCATAACGAACCGTAATGGCTGTGAGCCCCGTCACCGCGCGGCGGCGGGGCCCGGTCATTGCAGGTAGCAGCAGTTCCATCACCAGGGAATGGAATTCTGAGGACAAGCGCTGACCCCTGAGAGATACTGAAAATCGCGCCGTTTTCCGGTCGCAGACCCCACTCACTGCCAAGCATGTTGGGAAGTGCGCCCCTCCAGATGCCCTCAGAGCACCCTGCCCAAGCGCCGTCGATCGCAGCCCCTACCACCCGAGCCCCCGCCCGCAGCCGAAACCTGTGGCGGTTACGGCCCTACCTCCGACCCCACCGGCACCGCCTGGCGATCATGTTCTCCACGGCCGTTCTCGGTGTCGGCGTCAGCCTCAGCGTTCCCCTCGTCACCCGGGCCATCATCGACGGCCCGGTCACCCGCCGCGAGCTCGACCTGCTGTTCCCGCTCGCCTTCCTCGCCCTTGGGCTCAGCATCAGCGAGGTCCTGCTGGTCTGGGCACGCCGCTGGGCCCAGTCCCGGGCCGTCAGCGACCTCGAGGCGACCCTGCGGCACGACCTGTACGTCCGGTTGCAGACGCTGCCGATGGAGTTCCACAACCGCTGGCAGAGCGGCCAGCTGCTGTCCCGGGTGACCGTCGACCTGTCGACGATCCGCCGGTTCATGGGCTTCGGCCTGCTGTTCCTGGTGATCAACATCCTGCAGCTGATCGTCGTCACCATCCTGCTGCTGCGGCTGTACTGGCCGCTCGGCGTCGTGGTCGTCGTCGCCGCCGTACCGATCATCGTGGTGTCGCTGAAGTTCGAGAAGAAGTACCTGGCGATCTCCCGCCGGGTGCAGGACCAGCAGGGCGACCTGGCCACCAGCATCGAGGAGTCCGCGCTCGGCTTCCGGGTGATCAAGGCCTTCGGCCGGCGCGAGCACGTCAAGGCGCAGTTCGACAACGGCGCGGTCAAGCTCTACGGCACCTCGGTGGAGAAGGTTCGCCTAGCCTCGCGGTTCTGGACGTTCCTGGAGGTGATCCCGAACCTGACCCTCGTGATCGTGCTGCTGCTCGGCGCGCTCGCGGTCGGCCGGGACGCGATCACGCTGGGCACGCTGGTCGCGTTCATCACGCTGATGCTGTCGCTGATCTGGCCGGTCGAGTCACTCGGGACCATCCTGGCGATGGCCCAGGAGGCGATGACGTCGGCGGACCGGATCAGCGAGATCCTCGACACCAGGTCGACGATCGAGTCCGGGCCGGAGCAGCTCGAGAACCCGCAGGGCCACCTGCGGTTCGAGAACGTCAGCTTCCGGTTCTCGCCGGACTCCGACGACGTCCTGCACGACATCAACCTCGACCTCACCCCCGGGACGACGCTGGCCCTGGTCGGCGCCACCGGGTCGGGCAAGACCACGCTCACCTCGCTGGTCCCCCGGCTGTACGACGTGACCGGCGGCCGGATCACCATCGACGGCCACGACGTCAGGGATCTCGACCTGAAGTCCCTGCGCAGCGCGGTCGCGTCGGCGTTCGACGACCCGACGCTGTTCTCGATGTCGGTCCGGGAGAACATCACGCTGGGTCGCCCGGACGCCACGGACGCGGACGTCCAGCAGGCCCTGGAGATCGCCCAGGCGACCTTCGCCAACGACCTGCCCTGGGGACTCGACACCCGGGTCGGGGAGCAGGGCATGTCGCTGTCCGGTGGCCAGCGGCAACGACTGGCACTGGCCCGCGCGGTGCTCGCCAAGCCCGCCGTACTGGTGCTCGACGACACGCTGTCCGCGCTGGACGTGCACACCGAGGCCCTGGTCGAGGAGGCGCTGCGCAACGTGCTCTCCGCGACCACCGGGATCGTGGTGGCGCACCGGGCGTCGACGGTGATGCTCGCCGACCAGGTCGCGCTGCTGGAGGACGGCACGATCACCCACGTCGGCACCCACCACGAACTGTTGGCGACAGTTCCGGCCTACCGGCAGCTGCTCGCGGCGGAGGAAGAGGAGGTGCACGCATGAGTACGACAACGCAGACACCTCAGCCTCAGCCCGATCCCGAGGAGGACCGGAGCCCGGAGCAGATCATCGACCGGGAGGCGTCCTGGCGCGGGTACGCCGAGCAGGGGGACGACGAGCTGTCCCGGGCCACGACCGTGCGGCTCAAGGAGCAGTCCCGCAAGCTGCTCGGCGAGCTGCTCCGGCCGTACAAGAAGCTGATCTGGATCCTGGTCGCGATCGTCGTGGTGGAGAACGCCGCGCGGCTCGCCGTGCCGTACCTGGTCCACCTCGGCATCGACAAGGGCATCCCGCCGATCCTGGCGGGCGAGGGCAACCAGACCCTGCTCACGGTCGTCTTCGCCGTACTGGCGTCGGCGCTGATCCAGGCGTTCGCCCGGCAGGTGTTCCTGATGCGGTCCGGCCGGCTCGGCCAGACCATCCTGCTCGGGCTGCGCCGGCGGGTGTTCGACCACTTCCAGCGGCTCAGCCCGTCGTTCCACGACCGGTACACCTCGGGCCGGGTGATCTCGCGGCTGACCTCCGACGTGGACGTCATCGACGAGATGCTCGAGACCGGGTTCGACGGTCTGGTGACGGCACTGCTGACCCTGGTCGGTACGGCGATCCTGCTGCTCACGCTGGACGTCAAGCTCGGCCTGCTCGCGCTGCTGTCGTTCCCGGTGCTGTTCTTCCTGACCGCCTGGTTCCGGCGCCGGTCGCAGCTGGTCTACCGGCGCAGCCGGGAAGCGGTCGCGCTGGTCATCGTGCACTTCGTCGAGTCGATGACCGGGATCCGCGCGGTCCAGGCGTTCCGCCGCGAACCGCGCAACGAGGAGATCTTCCACGGGGTGAACGACCGCTACCGGGAGGCGAACCTGGAGTCGTTCCGGATCAACGCGATCTTCATGCCGTCGATCAAGGGCGTCGGCAACATCACCATCGTCGCGATCCTCGCGTACGGCGGCTGGCAGGCCTACCACGGGCACGTCACCGTCGGTGTCCTGACCGCGTTCCTGCTCTACCTGCGGCAGTTCTTCGAGCCGCTGCAGGACATCTCGCAGTTCTACAACACGTTCCTGTCCGCGAGCGCGGCGCTGGAGAAGCTGTCCGGCGTACTCAACGAGACTCCCGACGTGCCCGAGCCGAAGGAGCCGGTCAAGCCGGGCCGGAAGGCGCGGGGACACCTGGAGCTGCGGGACGTGAAGTTCTCGTACGTCGACGGCGTGGCGGTGCTGCCCGGACTCGACCTCGACGTCCCGGCCGGGCAGACCCTTGCCCTGGTCGGTACGACGGGAGCGGGCAAGACGACGATCGCCAAGCTGGTCGCCCGGTTCTACGACCCGACCGGTGGTCAGGTGCTGCTGGACGGGACCGACCTGCGCCGGCTCACCGAGGACGACCTGCGCGAGCGGGTGGTGATGGTGACGCAGGAGAACTTCCTGTTCACCGGCACGGTCGCCGACAACATCCGGTTCGGCAAGCCGGACGCGACGATGGACGAGATCGTCGAGGCCGCCAAGGTGATCGGCGCGCACGACTTCATCGCGCGGCTGCCGAACGGGTACGAGACCGCGGTGGAGAAGCGGGGTTCCCGGTTGTCGGCGGGTCAGCGTCAGCTGGTCGCCTTCGCCCGGGCCTTCCTCGCCGACCCGGCGGTGCTGATCCTGGACGAGGCGACCTCCAGCCTCGACATCCCCAGCGAGCGGCTGATCCAGCGCGCGCTGCGCACGATCCTCGCCGACCGGACCGCGATCGTGATCGCCCACCGGCTGTCCACGGTGGAAACCGCGGACCGGGTGCTCGTGCTCGAGCACGGCCGCATCATCGAGGACGGCACGCCGGACTCGCTGATCACCCACGGCGGGCACTACGCAGGGCTGCACCAAGCCTGGGAGGACTCCCTGGCCTGATCCAAAGCGTGGCCCCACGGGTGCCGCGCGAGGTTGTTGCGCAGGGCCCCTTCCGTTCGCGGGAGGGGCCCTGTTCGTCCGGCGAGTCCTCAGGGCACGAGGAGGAGCTTGCCGGTCGTACGGCGTCCCTCCAGGTCGGCCTGTGCCTGGGCAACGTCTCCGAGTGGGTAGACCGCACCGAGCTGCGGTGTCACCTGCCCGTGGCCGATCCAGGCGAACAGATCAGCCGCCCGCCTCTGCAGCTCGTCACCGGCCACGTAGTCGCGCAGGGTCGGCCGGATCACTGTCAGGGAACCGTGCCGCAATCTCATCAGATCGAAGGCCGGCACCGGTCCGCTCGATTGCCCGTACAGCACCAGCGTCCCGCGCCGCTCGAGAGCCGCCAGCGAGTCCTCGAACGTGCTGGCGCCGACGCTGTCGTAGATCACCGACGCCGCCGTGCCCTTGAGCTCCTCGTAGGAGATGACGCGGTCGGCGCCGGCTGTGCGGGAGAGTTCTGCTTTCTCCGGGGTCGATACGGCGGTGATCACGCAGGCGCCCTGCAGCTTGGCGATCTGGGTCAGGAGGAGGCCCACTCCGCCAGCGCCGGCGAGGATCACCACGGTGTCGCCGGGACCGACCTGGTACGCGTCGGTGGCAAGGTAGTGCGCGGTGAGCCCTTGAGTCGGGAGGGCGGCGGCGAGGTGGTCCGAGATGCCGTCCGGTACGGCGATCAGCCGGTCGGCGGGGATCGCGAGTTCCTCGGCGTACGAGCCGGTGATGCCTTGCCAGCAGACGCGTTCGCCTGGCAACCGATCGACGCCCTGGCCGACCTCGATGATCGTGCCGCTGCCTTCGTCGCCGGGGACGTACGGGAGGGAGCGCGGGTAGGCGCCGGTGCGCTCCTGGATGTCGAGGTAGTTGACGCCGATCGCCTTGACCGCGACTCGGACCTGACCTTCCCGCAGTGTCGGCGCAGGCTTGTCGACCACCTGCAGAACCTCGGGGCCGCCGTACTGGCTGACCTCGACGGCTCTCATGCGGTGTGCCAGGCCTCGACCGCCCGCTGCACGCGGTACGCCGTCGCGAAGTCGGCCAGGTTGGCCGGGTGATTCCCGCGGACCGCTTCGGCGAAGAGCGACAAGCGCGTCTCCTCGCCTCCTTGCTCGCCAGGCAGCTCTACCGACTCCCAGTCCTTGCCCTCAGCAACAAACAGGTGTTGCCAGTCGCGCAGCAGGTAGGACCGCTGCGAACCGCGAACGATCCACTCGTACGTCGTCGGCCCGGCCACCACGCCGCTCACCTGCACCGGCACGTCAGCCGCCCGGTACAACCCGAACGCCGCGACCTCGCTCCCCGGACCGCGATGCTCGAGGTGAAGGTCCACCGGCACCAACGGCCCGATCAGCCGATCGGTCAGGTACGCGAAGTGCGAGAACACCTCCCGGACGAACCCACCCTGAGGCCGCTCCCCCAACCACCCAGCCGACGCCTGAAACGCCCGAGGCCAGACCGGAAACGCCAACCGGATCTCTACAGCCCGAACCTCCCCGACCCCGAGACCGACGGCCGGGGCCTCGCCCTCACCGGTCCCGACACCAATCGCCCGGGCCTCGCCCTCCCCGACCCCGAGACCAACCGCTCGGGCCTCGCCCTCCCCGACCCCGAGACCAACCGCTCGGGCCTCGCCCTCCCCGACCCCGAGACCAACCGCCCGGGCCTCGCCCTCCCCGACCCCGAGACCAACCGCCGGAGCCTCGCCCTCACCGGTCCCGGCGCCCGCGGCGAGGCGACCGGGAAGCGATCGCTCGAGACCGGAGCGCAGCACCTCCTCCAGGTACAGCGTGGCGCGGCGGTCGGACAGGGCGAAGTTGACCGCGGCTGCGCGGCCTGAGGTTGTGGCTGCGGCGAGCATGCGCCGGCCGTCGGCCAGGCTGATGGACAGGGGCTTCTCGCAGAAGACCGCGTGGCCGGCGGTGAAGGCGGCTTCGGTCAGGTCCGCGTGGGTGGCGGGTGGGGTGGCGATGTAGACGGCGTCGACGTCTGCTGCGATCACCTCGGTGGGGGTGGTGGTGAAACGGATCGACGGGTGGTGCTCGGCGTACTGGCTGACGGTGGATGGGTTGAGGTCGGCGGCGGCGACCACGTCGTACTCGGGGTGGGTGGAGGCGATCTGCAGGACTCGGGCGCCCATCGCGCCGAGGCCGATGATGCCGAGGCGTACTGGTGGAGTGGTCACGGGATCGAGTCTGCCGGGCGTTCGACCTTTCAGTCCATCTACTCTTGGCGAATGAAACCGTTAAGGGCGGACTTCATCGACGATCTGCGGCGGTTGCGGGTGCTGCGGGAGTTCCGCGAGCGTGGGACGGTGACGGCGACCGCCGACGCGCTGCATCTGACGCCGTCCGCGGTGTCGCAGCAGCTCGCTGGGCTCGCGCAGGACGTCGGGTTCGCGGTCACGCGGCGGGACGGGCGGCGGATCGTGCTCACGGATCGTGGGGTTGCTTTGCTCAACCATGCCGATGCCGTGTTCGCTCGGCTCGAGCAGGCTCGGCACGACCTGGAGACCTGGGACGAGACGCTGCGCGGGGAGCTCACGATCGGGGCGTTCTCGACGGCTTGTGCTGGGCTGTTGCCTGCTGTGCTGACTTCCCTGCGCGCCGACTGTCCGGATCTTCAGGTGTCGTTGCGTCAGCTCGATCCGCCGGATCTCTTCGATCTGCTGGACGCGGGGCGCGTCGATCTTGCGTTGGCTGTCAGCTTCGACGGCTCGCCCGCGACGCGCGATCCGCGCTATCACCGGGTGGATCTCGGGCCGGACATCCTCGACGTCGCCCTGCCCGCCGACCACCCGCTGGCCGGCGAATCGTCCATCGATCTCCGGGCTCTCGATGACGATCTCTGGATCACCGGTACGCCGGACGGTTGCTGCGCCGCGATCACCTCGACCGCGTGCGCCGCCGCCGGCTTCACTCCCCGCGTCACCCACCGGGTCGACGACTGGCACGCCGTCACCCAGCTCGTCGCCCGCTCCCACGCCGTCGCCCTCATCTCTCGCCTGGCCCAGCACGACCTCCCACCCACCCTCGTCGTCCGGCCCACCCGGCCGCCTCACCCCCAACGCCACCTCTTCGCCGCCGTCCGCGAAGGCGCCCAGAAGTCGCCGCTGCTGCAGACCGTCCTCACCCACCTCACCCAGGCGGTCAGCTGACCTGCGCACTGCAGCAGACCTCGAGAGCAAGTGGCTCGCTGAGATCCCATGGACGCGAGTGCCACACCGGCGTGCCTCTTCGACGACGGGGTCGTCCTCCCGCCGTACGGACAGCGGGTTGTCGGTGGGAGTTTGTAGCGTGGCGGCATGCTCACGACGTTGGCGGTGGAGAGTTATCGGTCCTTGCGGCGGGTGGTGGTGCCGTTGGGGCGGGTGAATGTGGTGACGGGGGCCAACGGGAGTGGGAAGTCCAGCCTCTATCGGGCGCTCAGGTTGCTGGCGGATGCTTCGCGGAACGGCGCGGTGGCGGCGCTCGCCAGAGAAGGCGGGCTGCAGAGCACGCTCTGGGCCGGGCCCGACGTCCTGGGCAAGGCCGTACGGCGAGGCGAGTACCCCGTGCAGGGGACGGTCGGGACCGGGCCGGTGAGTTTGCGGATGGGGTTCGCGTCGGAGGACTACGGGTACGCCGTGGACTTCGGGATGCCGACCATGGGTGGGCCGTTCGGGCAGGATCCGGAGATCAAGCGGGAGGCCTTGTGGGCGGGGCCGTTCTTCCGGCCGGCGTCGTTGCTGGTGGACCGCCGCAACAGCGCCGTACGGATCCGGGACGAGGACGGCGGGTGGATCGACGGTGGATACCAGCTGCAGTCGTTCGACAGCATGCTCAGCGAGTACGCCGATCCGCACCGGGCGCCGGAGTTGATGGCGGTCCGGGAGAGGATCCGGAGCTGGCGGTTCTACGACCACCTGCGCACCGACGCCGACGCGCCCGCGCGGCGGTCGCGGATCGGGACGCGGACGCCGGTGCTCGATGCCGAGGGCGCCGACCTGGCGGCGGCGCTGGAGACGATCAACCAGATCGGTGCGCGGGACGCGCTCAACCAAGCCATCGACCAGGCGTTCCCCGGAAGCAGCGTGGCGATCGGCAACAGGTCGGGCCGGTTCGAGATCGTCTTCCGGCAGCACGGACTCCTGAGGCCGCTGGCCGCCGCCGAGTTGTCCGACGGCACCCTGCGCTACCTGCTCTGGGTCGCCGCGCTGCTCACTCCGCGGCCGCCCGAGCTGCTCGTCCTCAACGAGCCCGAGACGAGCTTGCACCCCGATCTCCTGCCCGCGTTGGCGAATCTCGTCAACACGGCGGCCAAGGAGACCCAGGTGATCCTGGTGACGCACTCCCGCCCGTTCCTGGCCGCGCTACAAGCCGGCGCCGACGAGACCGGCCAGGACCTGCGCACGATCGAGCTCGTGAAGGACTTCGGCCAGACCGCTATCGCGGGTCAGGGCCTGCTGGACGAGCCTCCGTGGAAGTGGCCGACTCGCTAGTGTCCTTCACCGACTCGAAGCGGACGAGGATCAGCGCTCCGATCGCTGTCAGCACGAAGCCGCCGATCGCGGCAAGGCCCCAACCGGACCGTACGGCGTCGTCCAGCACGAAGACTCCGACCGCCGCCGGCGCGATCGTCTGCAACGCAATCATCGGCGTCGTCGCCAGCGTCACCGACCCGCGCTGCAACGCCAGTGAGTACAGGACGAACGCGAGCCCACCACTCACCGGCAGCGTGTACGTCGTGGGGCTGCCCAGCAACGCGCCCAGCGATCCGTCGTCGAGCATCCGCGCCGAGATGGCAACCCCGGCGTACCCGAGCCCGGCGAGCAGTCCGAGGACGGCGGTCGCGCTGGCGTGCTGCGACCGCGACACCACCGCACCGATCACCGCGATCGCGACCAGCCCGACGATCAGCCCGATCGTCAGCCCGTGATGCCGTGCGGCCTCGCCCGCGTCACCGGACGACACCGCGAGCGCGCCGAGGCCGACGCAGACCGCGACCACCGCGGACCACTCGATCGCCGACAGCTGGTCCGCCATCAACCGGGTCGCCAGCAACGCCGTGACGACGAGACTCGCCGCGATCCCTGCCTGCGCGAGGTAGAGCGGCAGCAACCGCAGCGCCACGAAATGCAGCCCGAACCCGACCAGGTTCAGCACCAATGCCGCCAGGAAGGCCGGCTGCTTGAGCAGGGCGATCACGAACCCCGCCAGCCGTCGCGGATCCAGCTCGGACCCGGTCGGCACCTTGCGGGAGCCGACCGCCTGCAGGATCGCGGCGACGCCGAACAGCACGGCCGCCCCGAGCGCGGCTCCCAGACCGAGCAGCACTACTCAGGCTGCCTTCCGCCGCGGCGCCCAGAAGGTCAGGTACAGGCTGAGCCCGCCGTAGTAGACCAGGTACGCCATCGACAGCGCGACGACGGCCGGGTTCGGGTCGGGCATCTGCGCCAGCAGTACGGCGTACGAACCGAGCCAGATCGCGGTGGTCAGCAGGTTCATCGACCGGAACACCTTGGTCCGCGAGGGGTAGACGTACTTCACCGGGACGAAGACCAGGATCGAGCAGGTCACCAGGATCACGCCGGTCGCGAACGGGCTCAGCCCGAGGATCACCACATAGAAGGCGACCACGTTCCAGTAGCTGGGGAAGCCGAGGAAGAAGTGGTCGTCGGTCTTCGCGTCGACCCGGCAGAACTGGTAACTGGACGCAAGCAACGGCAGCGCCGCGAGCACCGCGCCCCACGAGCCGGACGGCAGGTACCCGCCGGTCCACAGCAGGACGATCGGGGCGAAGGCATAGGTCAGGTAGTCGACGATGTTGTCCAGCATCGCGCCGTCGAACCACGGGATCGTCTCCTTGACCCGCAGCCGGCGGGCCAGCATGCCGTCGGTGCCGTCGATCACCAGCGCGGCCAGCATCAGCCACAGCGCCCGAACGGCGTCGCCGTCGATGGCCGCGATCACGATCAGCAGCGCGAGCACGGTGCCGCTCGCGGTGTAGGCGTGCAGCGCCAGGCCGGCCAGCCGCAGCCGCGTCGATCCGACGAAAGGTTCGCGCACCGCGTCGTGTGTGGTCAGCAGAACTCCCAGAACTCGGTCGACGCCACGCGCCGGACATTCTCCTTCAGCGTCTCACAGGCGGGGAGCTAGACCCGTCACCGCATACCCTTCGGCGGTGGATCTGATCACGGACTTTACCGGGATGGCCAAGACGTTCCCCTTGATGAGGGGCGGCGGGGCGCTGCTCGTGCTGGTCGGGCTCGGCCTGGTGGTCGGTGGCGTCGGCGGCCGGCGCTGGTTCCTGCCGGGCCTGATCACCGGGGCCGCGCTCGCCGTCCTGGTGATGATGGTCGGTGGGATCACCAAGACGATCTTCGAGGGTCTCGGCTACCCGGCGATCTACCAGTACGTCGCGTTCGGCATCGGCATCGTCGCCGAGGTCGGCCTGGTCAACCTGGTGGTCGCCAAGGTGCCGGACCGGACCTCGCGCGAGTTCTGGCTGTGGATCCTGCTGGTGGTCGGCGTGCACTTCCTGATCCTGGCGTTCTCGCACGGACCGATCTGCGGACTGCTCGGCCTGCTCTGCATCCTGAACGCCGGACTCGGACTGCTCGTCCCGGGAATCCCCTACCGCGCCCTCTGGATCACCGACGGCGTCCTGAAGATCGCCGCCGGGTCCAGCATGGTGTTGCTGAGCTATTAGCTCTTCGGCTCGAGCAGGAACTGCGGGATCTTGCGGGTGGTCTTCTTCTGGTACTCCGCGTAGTCCGGGTACGCCGCGACCGAACGCGGCCACCACTCGTCGTACTCGGCGCCGTCGATCTCGCGGGCGACGTACTCCTTGGTCTCGGTGCCGTCCTGGACCGTCACGTTCGGATCGGCCTTGAGGTTGTAGTACCAGACCGGGTTCTTCGGGGCGCCGCCGAGCGAGGCGACCGCGACGTACACGCCGTCGTGCTCGACCCGCATCACCGGGACCTTGCGGATCTTGCCGGACTTGTTGCCGATCATGGTCATGAGCACGACGCCCATGCCGTTGAACCCGGCGGCCTCGGTGGACCCGGTGGCGTCGATCTTCTCGACCGCCTCGCGAACCCAGTCGCTCGTGCTGGGGGCGTATTCACTCTGGGATGACATGTCACCCACCGTACCCCCGCAAGGTGACTACTTGCTCACCGACCGCTGTTCGCGCGCCTGCCGGGCCGCGGCCACCTTGGCCGCGCGTTGGCGCTCCATCAGGCGGCGCGGGTCCTGCGCGTCCGGCAGGGTCGCCGGGCCGGCCACGTGCAGCAACAGCCAGGTCAGCCGCCACCGGATCCGGTAGAACACGCTGAGCCCCTCGTTCTTCATCCCACGCTCCAAACGCTTGGTGTGGCAATACTTTGTGTACCAAGTGTTAGTGTAGACCAGACCGCACGAAGGAGAAACCCGTGTCGCAGACCGAAGAGGCCGACCTGCTGCAGCTGGACCGTCAGGTCTGCTTCGCGCTCGCCGTGGCGTCCCGCAGCGTGATCGCGCTGTACCGCCCGCTGCTCGACCCGATGGGTCTCACCCACCCGCAGTACCTGGTGATGCTGGCGCTCTGGGAGGAGTCGCCGCTCTCGGTGAAGCAGCTCAGCAACCTGCTCCAGCTCGACCCCGGCACGCTGTCGCCGCTGCTCAAGCGGCTTGAGGCCGCCGGCTACCTGACCCGCGGCCGCGACCCGCGCGACGAGCGTTCACTGGCCGTCGAGCTGACCCCGGCCGGCCGCGCGCTGCGCGAGGAAGCCCTGAAGATCCCGCCGGCGATCATCGACCGGCTCGGCATGACGCTGAAGGAACTCGAGTCACTGCACAGCAATCTGACCCGAGTGATCAAGGCAGCGACCCCCTAAGGACCGACGCACTCCTGCAGCTGCGCCGCGGTCAGGATCTTGCCCTCGATCCAGCGCCGGCGCAGGAAGTGGGCTTTCAGCAACCGGTGCATCCCGTCCAGTACGACGAGCCGCCCGCGGTACGCGACCAGGTGGATCGGGAAGTCCAGGTCGGCGTCCATCACCCGCTGGTAGTGGTCGCGGTAGTTCATCGGCGTCTCGGCGACCTGGTGCGGCGTGACCTTGAAGCGTTCGCCGTTGAGCTGCCACAGCGGCAGGTCGAAGATCCAGACCAGGTCGGCGACCTCGACCGGCTCGGTCCGCAGCTCCAGCGCCCACAGCTTGCCGAGTTTCCAGCGCGCCGGCGGGAAGACCTCCCGCACGGACTCCGGCATCGTCGCGACCAGTTCCTCGAACGACACGTCCGGCGCGCTCATGCCGTCCAGCGTCTCGTCAATCGTCCCATCGGTCGTCACGGTGGAGCACGCTACAGGGCCGGGGTCTCAGATCGCCCGGTGCGAAGCGTCGCCGTACGACGACGTGTCGCGGGCTGGTTGCGACCGGCCCCCGGACAGCTGTCGGCGGCGACCTCGGACGGGTGCGTCCGCCGGTGGATCACGACGATCGCGGAGTCGTCGCCCGGTCCGCCGATCTCGACCACCAGCTCCTCGGCGGCGCCCTCGAAGCCGTGCGCGACCAGGCGTTCGGCGTGGCCGGCCAGGCGATCCGTCCCGAGGCCGATGTCGCGGCGCGGGGTCTCGACCATCCCGTCGCTGTAGAGCAGGAGCGCGTCGCCGAGTTTGAGCTGACCCTTGTTCACCGCGAACTCCGGCGTCTCGACCAGCCCGAGCAACGGCCCGTCGGCGTCCCGCGTCGTCCAGCGCCCGGACCACGAGTCGAACTGGATCGCCGGTGGGTGCCCCGCCGTACGGACCTCGAACTCGCCGGTGCCCAGGTCGATCGCCACGTGCACGACGGTCGCGAAGTCGTCGTCCCACTCCTGCCGCCGGGCGTAGTGGTTCGCGGCCGGGAGGAACTCCTCGACCGGTACGACGCCGAGCAGGCCGCCGAAGGCGCCGGACAGCAGCAGTGCCCGCGTCCCGGCATCGATTCCCTTGCCGGAGACATCGACGAGCGCGATCTCGAGCTGGTCCTCGCCGCGCATCGCCGCGACGACGAAGTCACCCGAGAACGACTGGCCGCCGGCCGACCGGATCGACGCGTCGGCCAGCCACCCCGACGGCAGCCGCGGCAGCACGCCCTGGGCGGTCAGCATGCCCCGCAGCTCGATCAGCATCGACTCGCCCCGACTGCCCTGGACGCCCAGCCGGCTACGCACCTTCGCACCGGTCAGCACGATCCAGCCGACCACGCCGAGCGTCACCACGAGACCGACCTTCGGCAGTCCGGCCGCACGCTCGGACATCACGAACGAACCGAGCACCAGCGCGACGAACGTCAGCACCACCAGGGGTTTGAAGCGCAGCAGCAATCCCCCCAGCAGCAGAGGAATAGTCAGCGCCGCGGTGGGTATCAATGACGGCAGGAACAGCGACAGCGCGCTGATCGCGACCGTGACGCCGAGCAGCATGAGGAGCGTCAGCGGATGCGACTTGCGGGCACGACGAACCAGCGTCCGGGCAGCCCGCAGGCCGGCCCGTCGCAGGCGTGCGAAACCGCCGCGGCCGCTCATGGTGAGATGAAGATAACGGCACCGGCCGGTCCGCGCATCAGATCGTCACTACTTCTTCACCATCGACTTCTTCGGCGCCTTCTTCGGCGCCTTCACCGGTGCTCGCCGGGTCAGGCCGGTGCGCTGACACTTGGGGCACCAGAAGAGGTTGCGTCCGGCCAGGAGCTCGGTCCGGATCACCGAGTCGCAGACGTGGCAGTGCTGCCCCTGACGCCGGTACACGTAGACCTCGCCGCCGTGGTCGTCCCGGCGCGGATCGCGGCCCATCGCCTCCGGCGTGTGGTCGTCGGAGACGGTGTCGATCCGGCCCGTCTCCACGCCGTACTTCATCAGCGCGAGCAGGTCGGTCCACATGCCCTGCCACTCGCGCTTCTTCACCAGGTGACCCGGCGTCATCGGGTGCAGCTTGGCGCGGAACAGTACCTCGGCGCGGTAGACGTTGCCGACGCCGCTCAGCACTTCCTGGTCCATCAGCAGCTGGCCGATCGGCAGCTTGCTGCGCTGGATCCGCTTCCAGGCCAGGTCGGGATCGGGGTCGTCGCGCAACGGGTCGGGGCCGAGCCGCCCGATCAGCGCCTCGCGTTCGCCGTCGGTCATCACCTCGCAGACCGTCGCGCCGCGCAGGTCGGCGTACGCCGCGTCGTTCTGCAAGCGCAACCGGACCTGGCCGACCGGTTCCGGGATCGGCGCCGTCCCGAAGTCGACCTTGCCGATCAGCCCGAGGTGGATGTGCAGCCAGCCGCCGCCGTCGAACTCGGCCAGGAAGTGCTTGCCGTGGGCTTCGGTGTGCCGCAGCACCCGCCCGTCGAGCAGGGCGGCTCCGTCGACGAACCGGCCCTGCGGGCTGGACGCGCGGACGACCCGGCCACCGAACGCGTCCCAGACGTCGTTCGCCAGCCGGTGCAGGGTGTGACCTTCGGGCATGATTCCTCGTATGGGGACGACGTCAGCAGGTGGTGCGGGCAAGGGCCGGAGCGCTCCGACTCCGACCGTGATCGGGATCGGCCGGTCGATGCGGGCGCGGGACGTGTCCCGGCCGCGCGACGACCGGCCTCACCGGGAACAACCGCGGGAGACTCAGGAGGATTCCGGCAGCGGCGGCAGTTCGCCGGTCTCCTCGTAACCGGCCAGCATCTCGATCCGGCGCGTGTGCCGCGCCTCGCCGGAGTAGTCGGTGGCCAGGAACGTGTCGACGAAACCGGTCGACTCCTCGGTGCTGTGCATCCGGGCGCCGACGCTGATCACGTTCGCGTTGTTGTGCTCGCGGCCGAGCTTGGCGGTCTCGGTGCTCCAGGCCAGCGCGGCCCGGACTCCCTTCACCTTGTTCGCGGCGATCTGCTCGCCGTTGCCGGAGCCACCGATCACGATGCCCAGGCTGCTGTCGTCCTGGACCACCGCCTCGGCCGTCCGCAGGCAGAACGGCGGATAGTCGTCCACCGCGTCGTACACGGCCGGGCCGTGGTCGACGACGTCGTGCCCGGCAGCCGTCAGGTGCTGCACCAGGTGGTTCTTCAGTTCGAATCCGGCGTGGTCAGAGCCGATGTGCACTCGCATGGCCATGAGTCTCGCAGCTCTACCCGGCGTCCGGGACGCCGGGCTTCGCCGGGCCCGGGATGTCCAGGGCCCGGACCAGCTCGGTGACGTCGGCATAGGCCTGCTCGTACGGCGTACCGACCGGGTGCAGCGTGTAGACGGCAACGATCGCCCGGTCCCCCGGTCCGACCGTGCCGGTCGTGTGCAGCGCTTCGCTGGTCAGATCGATGCCGGCGTCGGTCTCGCGGGAGCGGCCCGACCCGAGGAAACCGGACCAGCCCTGCTTGATGCTGAAGTCCCCGCTGAACGCCGACGCGATCCCGAAGTACTGGTCGAACCCGTCGGTCCCGTACCGGGTCGGCTGGTGCAGCTGGCCCATCACGAACTCCCGGACCGGTGCCGGAGCCTGGTCCAGCAGGTACTGGTAGATCCGGACGGTGTCGGCGGCCGTGATCGCGACGTACCCCCAGAAGCCCGGGTGCGTGGCCGGCGGCCGCGTCGTGTGGGTCAGGCCGAGCCGCTGCACCATCCGGTCGACGATCGCACCGCCGCCGAGCTCGTCCCAGTAGTAGCTGGCCGCGTCGTCGTCGCTGCTGCGCAGCATCACCTCGAGCCGGGCCCGGTCCTCGGCAGGGATCTCGTACGCCGTCCCGCGGTCCCACAGGAAGTCGAGCACCACCAGCAGCTTGACCACCGACGCGGACCGGAACGGCAGGTCCGGATTCAGCTGCTCGGTGACCTGTCCGGTGTCGCGGTCGAGCACGGTGACACCGGCCGTCAGCATCACCGAACTCGTCGTCAGAACCGCGGACAGGTCAGCACGCAGAGGAGGCACAGGGGAACCCACTAACCATCGACGTCAGATGCTTGGTGGGTAACCTTCGCGCGCAGAAGTCGAACGTTCAACCCTTGTACGAGAGACCGAAAGTCTCAGTCGAAGGACGGGCTCCGGTCGCGCGTCCGCTTGAGCTCGAAGAAGCCGTCGGTGCCCGCGACCAAGCGGACGCCGTCCCACAACTTGCCGGCCGCCTCGCCCTTCGGAGCGGGGGTGACGACCGGGCCGAAGAAGGCGACGCCCTCGACGGCGATGACCGGCGTACCGACCTCCATGCCGACCAGTTCCATCCCGGCGTTGTGGGACTTGCGCAGCGCGTCGTCGTACTTGTCGGTGTCCGCGGCCTCCAGCAGCGTGGCCGGCAGGCCGACCTCGGCCAGCGCCTCGGCGAGCACGTCGCCGTCGGAGCCGGTGGTCCCGCGGCCCTGGACGTGGATCCGCTCGCCGAGCGCGGTGTACAGCGGCAGGAGCACCTCGTTGCCGTGCGCCTGCTCGGCGGCGATCAGGACCCGGACGATGCCGAGCCGGCGGTGCCAGCCGGCGTCGTGCTCCTGGCGGTCCTCGTTCAGGACGGACAGGCTCATCACGTGCCAGGTCGTCTTCACGTCGCGGACCTGCTCGACCTCGAGCATCCAGCGAGACGTCATCCAGGCCCACGGGCAGGCCGGGTCGAACCAGAATTCAGCGGGGGCAGTCATAGCTAAACAATACAAAGATCAACAAAAAGAACGAGGTCTGGGGGAAACCCTCACCACGACATGCAGTCAGGTGCATAGGATGCCGATATGCCTGGAACCAACCTGACGCGCGACGAAGCGCGGACCCGTGCCGGACTGCTTCGTGACGTGAGCTACGCGATCGAGCTCGACCTGAGCACGGCCGCGAGCGGCGCACCGACCTTCGCGTCGACCACCACGCTCACCTTCGGCGCCGAGAGCGGCGCGAGCACGTTCGCCGACCTGATCGCGGGAGGCGTTCGCGAGATCACCCTGAACGGCCGCAGCCTCGACCCGGACAGCGTGTACGACGGCGCCCGGATCCAGCTGGACGGGCTGCAGGACCGCAACGAGCTGCGCGTGGTCGCCGACTGCATCTACTCGCGCACCGGTGAAGGGCTGCACCGCTCGGTCGACCCGGCCGACAAGGAGACCTACCTCTACACCCAGTTCGAGGTCCCGGACGCGCGCCGGGTCTTCGCCACCTTCGAGCAGCCGAACCTCAAGGCCCCTTTCACCTTCACCGTCTCCGCCCCGGCCCGCTGGGTCGTCATCTCCAACGCGGCCACCCCCGAGCCCACGCCGTACACCGGTGAGAACGGCGAGGAGCTGGCCCGCTGGGAGTTCGCGCCGACGGTGCCGATGTCGACGTACATCACCGCCGTCGTCGCCGGTCCGTACCACGTCGTCACCGACGCCTATGAAGGCCCGAACGGAACGTACCCGCTGTCTCTGCTGTGCCGGCCGTCGCTGGCCGACCACCTCGACACCGAGGACCTGTTCGAGGTGACCAAGCAGGGCTTCGAGCTGTTCGAGCGCGCGTTCGGTACGCCGTACCCGTTCGGCAAGTACGACCAGGCGTTCGTGCCGGAGTACAACATGGGCGCGATGGAGAACGCGGGCTGCGTGACGATCCGCGACGAGTACATCTACCGCAGCCGGACCACCCACGCCGAGCTCGAGAGCCGCGCGAACACCGTGCTGCACGAGCTCGCGCACATGTGGTTCGGCGACCTGGTCACGATGACCTGGTGGGACGACCTGTGGCTCAACGAGTCGTTCGCCGAGTGGGCCAGCCACTGGGCCCAGGCGACCGCGACCACCAAGTACGCCGACGCCTGGACGACGTTCTGCAACGCCCGCAAGACCTGGGCGTACCGGCAGGACCAGCTGCCCTCGACGCATCCGATCGCCGCGGACATGGTCGACTTCCACGCGGTCGAGGTGAACTTCGACGGCATCACCTACGCCAAGGGCGCCTCGACGCTGCGCCAGCTGGTCGCGTTCGTCGGTGAGGACACCTTCGTCGCGGCGCTCAAGGAGTACTTCGCCGACCACGCCTTCGGCAACACCGAGCTGGCCGACCTGCTGAAGCCGCTGGAGAAGGCGTCCGGGCGCGACCTCGACGACTGGACCGAGCGCTGGCTGCGGACCGCCGGGGTGAACACGCTGCGCGCGGACTTCGCGGTCGACGGCAACGGCGCGTTCACGTCGTTCGCGATCGAGCAGACCGCCGCCGCGGACTTCCCGGTCCTGCGGCCGCACCGGCTCGCGGTCGGGCTCTACCGGCGGACCGACGCCGGTCTGGTCCGCACCGAGCGGTTCGAGGTCGACATCGACGGTCCGCGGACCGAGCTGGCCGAGCTGGTCGGCGCGACGCAGCCGGACCTCGTGCTGCTGAACGACGACGACCTGACCTACGCCAAGATCCGGCTCGACGAGCGCTCCCGGGCGACCCTGGTCGAGTCGATCGACCAGCTGTCCGAGTCGCTGCCGCGGGCGCTGGCCTGGGGTGCGACCTGGGACATGACGCGCGACGCCGAGATGCCGGCCTCGCAGTACGTCGGGATCGTGCTCAAGGGGATCCGCGCCGAGACGGACCTGACCGGCGTACGGTCGCTGCTCGGGCAGGCGACCACGGCGATCAACAACTACGCCGTACCGGAGAACCGGGCGGCCCTGCGGGCGCAGTACGAGGAGGCGCTGGCCGAGCTGCTGGCCGACGCGGCCGCCGGCAGCGACCACCAGCTCGCGTTTGCCCGGGCCTACATCGGCGGAGTCTTCTCCGGCGCCGGTGCGGACCGGCTGGCCGGCTGGCTCGACGGCACCGACCTGCCGGACGGACTGGTCGTCGACACCGACCTGCGCTGGACTCTGATCATCGCGCTGGCCCGGCTCGGCCGGATCGACGGCGACGCGATCGACGACGAGCTGACCCGCGACAGCACCATCACCGGGCAGGAGCGGGCCGCGCAGGCCCGGGCCGCCCGGCCGACCGCCGAGGCCAAGGAAGCGGCCTGGCAGATCGCGGTGGAGTCCGAGGACACCCCGAACGAGACGCAGTTCCGGACCATCCTGGGCTTCCAGCAGCCGGGCCAGGAGGAGCTGCTGCGGCCGTACGTCGGCAAGTACTTGTCGGCGGCCAAGGACGTCTACACGCGGCTCGGCTCCTCGATGGGCGAGAACGTTCTGGTCTACCTCTCGCCGCGCAACCTGGCGGAGTCCTCGACGCTGGACGCGCTGACCGGCTGGCTGGACACGGAGGCCGAGTCGCTCGACGCACCGACCCTGCGCTACGTCGGCGAGGCCCGGGCCGACCTGGTCCGCGCCCTCGCGGCCCAGCGCCGCGACGCCGAGGGCTGAGTCCTCAGTTATCACGACGACCCCGCCGACCTGTTTGGTCGGCGGGGTCGATCGTTTCCACCGCATGCAGCAGACTGTCTCGGTGGCTTCCCCTGATCCCGCCCTTGCTGGTGCAGCTGCAGTTGCTCTCACCGGACTGGCCGAGGCGTACCGCCCTCGCCCGGTCACTCCCCTGATGCCCTGGCGCTATCCGCACCGCCTGGTCAAGCCGTACGTCGTGACGTCTCGCGGCCGCTCCTGGGACGACGAGATGGTCGCCACCGCCCGCGCCACCGCGACCCGGCAGCTCGAGTTCGACGACGCGATGGGCGGCCTGGGCCTCGGTGTCGTCGTCCTGCACCTGTTCGACGAAGGCATCTCGCTGGTCGTGCAGACCTGGTCCAAGGACTTCCGGTCCCGCCTCAGCCTCTTCAGCGGTCTCGCCGTCGACGATCTCCGCCCCGCTCCGACCGGAGTGGCACCGACCGTGTGGGAGCTCGAGGTGCTCACCCACGAGCGCTCGTCGTACGTGCACCACATCCTCAACGCCGAGGTCGACATCGAGGCCTGGCTCGACGACGCCCTCGACACCCGCCCGGCGCCGAAGCTCGACGGCATCCCGTCGGGCACCTAGCTCGAGCAGATCGCCCGGTCCAGCAGCGTCCGGGCCGCGTTGTCCTGCGCGAACACGACGTCGATCGAGTCGTACAGCTGCGTCGACATCGACACCACGGCGCTGCGCCGCCCGTCACCGGTGACGGCAAGCCGGGTCCGGTAGCCGATCTGGTCCCCGCTCGGGATCCACACCGTGCCACCGCACGCCAGGTCGCGCGAGAAGATCCCGAGCCCGTAGCGCGCGCCCGGCCAGAGCTCGGCCGCGCTCCCCCCGACCGCGATGGTCCGGGTCATCTCCCGCAGCTGCGCCGGTCGCAGCAGCCGCCCGCCGAACAACGCCCGCTGGAACGTGTCCAGGTCCGCGATCGTCGAGATGTACCCACCAGAGGCGTCCGCGTCGACCAGCTCGGTCGTGTCGATGTACGGCTCCCCCGCGGCGAACCTGGTGTACCCGTGGGCGTGCGGGTCGGCGATCCGCGCGGCCGACCCCGGCCAGTACGTGTGCCGCAGCCCCAGCGGCCGTACGATCCGCCGCTCGACCTCGTCGTACCAGCGCCGCCCGGTGACCGCCTTGATCACCAGCCCGACCAGGTTGTAGCCGGTGTTGGAGTACTGCCAGCCCGTCCCGGGCGCGAAGTCCGGCGCATGGCTCAGCCCTGCTTGGACCAACTCCTCCTCGGTCCGTACGTCGTACCGCCGCTCGTAGTACTGCTCGGCTGTGTCGATGCCAGGGAAGTTGCCGTCGTAAATGCCGGCGGTGTGCTGCAGCAGCTGCCGCACAGTGATCAGCCGGCCGTCGTTGCCGTGGCCGCGAACGTAGCCCGGCAGCCACCTCTCCACCGTGTCGTCCAGCCCCATCCGCCCTTCGCCGACCAGTTGCAGCACCACCGTCGCGACGAGGGTCTTGTTGGTGCTGCCGATCCGGAAGTACCCGTCGGCCCGCGGCCGGGCCGGCCTGTCCAGCGTCGCGACCCCGCTGACAGCCGTCCGGGAGTGCCCGGACGGCGAGGTGGCGCGGGCCAGGACGCCGGTGACGCCGACGGCGGTGATGCGGTCTGCGTCACGCTGCAGGTCGTTCGGCCGGGTCGCGACGGCTGGTGTCACCTGCACTACGGAAAGTGTCAGTACCACGGTCAGGAACTTCTTCAGCAGCACGGTATTTCCTTCGATTTCGGTGAATGTGTTTCCAGCAGCCTGGTGATCGAAGGAATTCAGCGCCATCGCCTGAAAACCCGGACAGTGGTAGCGCGTGCGCTACCGGTGACGCTCAAACGATTGTTTGTCGGCAGACTGTCGCGGACCGGTTCCGGACCGCGATCACCTGTCAGGAAAGGAGATTTCTGGCACCTGAGGAGTACTCACTTACCGGCGGGTTCAGGCTTAAGCTGAACCGGAAAATCCGACGGAAAGGACTTGGGGAGGACCTTTGCCGTGACATCCCTGGACCACCGGAATCCGCCCACCGACCTCTGGTCGGGTCCGGCTGCCGATCTGGCCGCTGCCGCGGGTGCGTCGTTCGCGCCCGCAGAAGCTGCCGAACCCGCCCAACCTGAACCAGTTCAGCACCCGCCGACCGACCGGATCGCTCCGGCGCCGTTCGACGAACTGATCGACACCGAGCCGTCGCGGCACGTCGCCGCGGCGCACGCGACGTCGTACGGGGTGGAGCACCTTCCGGACGACTACGCGTACTACCCGCCGGCCGACGGCACCCACAGCGCCCCCGGCCGGGCGAACCGGGACACCCGGGTCGGCCCCGCCGCCGACCGTCGTACGGCGGCTGCCGCTGCTCGCGAGCACGCACCCGCCACCGCGACCGGCTCGTCCGGGAACCGCGGCGACAACGGCAAGGGCCGTCGCGGCAACGGCGGCAAGGGCGGGCGGCCGAAGCGCTCGCACGCCGCCATCGGTGCGGCCGTCGTCGCCGGTACGGCGATCGTCGGCGTGGTCGCGTTCATCCTCAGCAACGGCAGCTCACCGGAGCCCCAGGCGGGCGGCAGCACCGACTCCGGCCGGGACGCCGCCGCCGTCGCGCCCACGAAGCCGTCGAACCCGCCGGCCCCGGCCGCACCCGGTACGGCGAAGGCGGACCGCAAGCCCGCCGTGGCCAAGCCTTCGACGGTGAAGACGACCGCCGCCAGCAAGACGCCGGACACCGGCGCGGAGTCGCCGAAGTTCCGCAAGGGCCAGTGGATCGCCGTGCTCGACACCTACCCGACCGACGCGGGCATGGCCTCCGACCAGGCCGCCAAGGGACTCGCCGCCCAGCTGATCGCCGCCGGCGTCCCGGCGCGGGCCATGCTGGCCGACGGCCAGTACCCCGGCCTCGTGGATGGCGGGCAGCCGACCACGGCCACCTGGATCGTCTACCTCGGCCCGGCGTCGTCGTCGCTCAACGCGATGAACGCGTGCATCTCGCCGAAGGTCCAGAAGGTGTACCAGAACAACGCGTGCCCGACGTACGAGCCCGCGACAGCGCTCGACTAACTCTGCAGGCCCGGGTCGGTCGCGAGCCGGGCGTGCAGGTGCGAGTCGTGCCGCTTGCCGGAGGGCTCGACGTAGTAGTCGCGCATCACGCCCTCCAACTGGAAGCCGGCGGCCGTGGCGACGCGGCAGGAGCCCTCGTTGACCAGGGCGTGGTCCAGGGAGATCCGGTGCAGCCCTAGGCCGCCGGCGAATCCCCACTGACTCACCGCGTCCAGCGCCCGTGCACCCACCCGACGGCCGCGAGCCGCGGGCGTCACCCAGTACGCCGCCAGCGCCTGGTCGGGAATCCGGTGCACGTCCCGCAGCGTCACCGCGCCGAGCAACTCTCCACTCGTGAGGTCGTCGATGGCGAACACCGCGTTGCCGAGCGTCCACGCGCGCACCCGCGGCTCCAGCCACGCCTTGGCGCGCTGGGCCGCCGGGAGCGCGATGACGGCGTTGCCGGCCGTCCAGCGCAGGATGCCCGGGTCCGCCAAGGCGACGGCGACCGCCGGCTCGTCGGACAGCCTGAGCGGTCGCAGCAGCAGGTCGCCGGCCTGGATCTCGGTCGGCTCGAGACGCGTCGGACTCACCACATCTTTCTACCGGAGGAGGGCCTCGGCGGCAGGTGAATTACTGCTGGTGCGGCTCGTTGGCGTGCAGCATCGGCGCCTGGTGCGCGTGGTCGCCGAGCTGCTGTACGCCGGTCACCAGGCCACCGGTCAGGTCGCCGGTGGCGAACGACGTCTGCATGGTCAGCGCGGCCAGTCCGGCCGAGTGGTCCGACAGCTGCCGCTTGGCGGTGGCACCGGTGACGATCTCCAGCCGGCGGCCGGCCGGGTCGACGTACACCAGCACGGTGCGGTCGGGGTCGGGCAGCTCGTTCAGCAGCTCGAGGGCGAACGGCCGGGTCTCGGAGTCGGCGCCGCCGACGTACACCGAGAAGTGCAGGCCGGACGCCGCCTCGGCGTGCCGGACCGCGCGCTCGAGGTCGAGCAGCTGGTCGTGGGTGAAAGCGTCACCAGCTGGCACTTGCGCCTCCGGTCGAACGGGCGACGCCACTCGCGGCGGTCGCGGTCGGGGTGCTGCCGGCGGGGAGCTGGGGCAGGTTGGCCGGGTCCGGCTTGGTCGCCACCGGGCCGTTGATCCACACCGGCGGGGCCCACCAGGACAGTCCCGGGCGGTACCGCGGACCCTGCGCGATCGAGGACGCGAAGACCAGCAGCGCGATCACCGCGATGACCAGCGCCGGGATGCCGACGAACACCAGCAGGGTGTGGCCGGAGAGCTGAGTTGTCACGGCTCGAAGCCTAGGCCATCACGATCGTCAGGCGGTGACCGGCTCCGGCTGCACGCAATACAGCCGGAGCCGGGTTCAGGGGGTCAGCAGCCGCCGCAGTTGTGGTAGGTGATGTCCCAGTGGTTGCCCTCGTTGGCGTACACGTTGCCGGCGCCGGACTGCCACTGCGGAGCGCCGTCGCCACGGTTGGCGATCCGGGTGAAGGTGCCCTTGACGTAGCCGTCGACGCAGCCGCTGACGGCGACGTCGACCTTGTACCCGTTGTAGTGGCTGTAGGTGCCGCCGGCATGACCGACCTCGGTGCCGCCGGTGACCCGGACCGCGCAGCCGCTGGCCTGCTTGAGGGTGATCGTGCCCTGCACGGTCGCCAGGTTGATCTGGTCGAACGACGTACAGGTCGGATTCGTGCGGCTCGAGCAGCCGCCGCTGGACGACCAGGTGACGCCGGCGGCGCTGAACCGGCTGGTGGCCTGGCTGTGGGTGAGCTTGGTGACGGCGGCGGCCTGCTGGACGGCGACGACACCGGGCGTCAGCCCGGCGACGAGGGCGACCGCGGTCACCAGCACACGGCGTACGGAGGTTTTCATGGGGACACTCCTTGAAACAGCGGGGCGGTCAGTTTCAAGGAGTGCCTTGCCCAGGAAAGTTAGTTACCAAACGCCGTCCGTCAGAACGTGACGTCGGAGCACTGGTAGAACGCGTTCGTGGTGTCGGCGATGGTCCAGACGGCGAGGATCATGTGCCGGCCGGACCGGTTCGGCAGCTGCCCGGAGTGCGAGACCTGGAAGCCCGGCCGGGCGCCGTTGAACGGGACGGTCAGGAAGGGCGTCAGCTCCAGCGCCGACCGGGTCAGCGGGGCGTTCTGGTCCCAGCCCTGCTTGGTCACGTAGTACTTGAAGTCGGTCGTCGCGTGGGCCGCGGTCAGCGTCCAGTTGAACGTGTAGAGCGAACCGGAGTTGAGCTGGGTCGCCGGCCAGGCTCCACCCCGCTGGTCGTTCAGCTGGTCGAAGGCGCCGATGCCGGCCGAGCAGAGCTTGCCGTCGGCGGGACCGCCGCCCGGGAAGCCCTTGGGTCCTTCGGTGCTCTGCGGCTCCCACTGGATGTTGCCGCAGTTCTGGGCCGCGCCGCTCGCGCAGTGCTTGGCCCGGCTGGTCGGGGACGTGGTGTAGCCGTGGCCGTACGCCGTGGGCGCGGCGATCAGGCCGGTCAGTGCCAGCGCACCGATCGCGATCCCGGCGAGGGTTCTTCTGCGTGCTCGCATGCGAGGACTTCCTTTCCGTCAAGGGGGGCGGTACGGAAAGGACAATAGATAGCAACCTTTCAATTCTATTGTCAACAGCTCGTGAGCGTCACCTGACAGATAGTTATCTCAGGACGCCGACCAGGCGGCGCAGGCGCGTGTTGTTGGGCAGGTCCTCGATCAGCACCGGCATCCCGTCCGGCCCGCCCAGCGGGATCCGCCAGTTCGGGTACTCGTCGGTGGTGCCCGGCTGGTTCTGGGTCCTGCGCTCGCCGACCGCGTCGGCCAGGGCGACGCCGATCAGCTTGGCCGGCGTGTGCGCGACGTACCGGTGCAGCGCCTCGACGATCCGCTCGACCTCTCCCTCGTGGCCGGACAACAGGTGCCGCTCGCGGAGTGCCGCGAGCCAGGCGTCGCGGTCGGCCTCGTCAACAGCGAGCTCCTCGGCCACCGGGCGAGTCAGCAGGCCCAGCCGGTCTCGCAGCTCGACGTGGTCACCGGCGAGGTAGCCGGCCGTCGGCGGCAGGTCGTGCGTCGTCACGGTGGCCAGGCACAGCTCGCGCCACCGCTCCGGGGCCAGCGGCTTGCCGTCGGCGTCCCGCTCGAACCAGAGCACCGACGTACCGAGTACGCCGCGCTCGGTGAGGTAGTCGCGGACCCACGGCTCGACCGTGCCGAGGTCCTCCCCCACGACGATGACACCAGCGCGGGCGGCCTCCAGGACGAGGATGCCGATCAGCGCTTCGTGGTCGTAGCGCACGTAGGTGCCCTGCGTCGGGCTCTCCTCCGAGGTCACCCACCAGAGCCGGAACATGCCGAGGATGTGGTCGATCCGCAGCCCGCCGGCGTGCCGCAGCTGGGCCCGGACGAGCTCACGCCAGGCGGCGTACCCGGTCTCGGCCAGTGCGTCCGGGCGCCAGGGCGGCTGCGACCAGTCCTGCCCCTGCTGGTTGAACGCGTCCGGCGGCGCACCGACGTGGATGCCTGCCGCGAGCACCCGCTGCAGCGCCCAGGCGTCGGCACCGTCCGGGTGCACCCCGACGGCAAGGTCGTGGACGACACCCAGCTGCATGCCCGCGTTCTTGGCCCGGGCCTGGGTCCGGGCCAGCTGCTCGTCGAGCTGCCACTGCAACCAGCAGTGGAACTCCACCGCGTCCGGATTGTCGTTGCGGAAGGCAACAACTGCCGGGCCGGCCGGGTCGCGCAGCTCCTCGGGCCACTTGCTCCACTCCGGTCCGTGCACGTCGGCGATCGCGGCCCAGGTGGCGAAGTCGATCAGGCCGTGGCCCTCGCGGTCGCAGTACGCGCCGTACTCGGCGATCCGGCCGATCGACGGACGGACGCCGAACAGCAGCTGCAGCGCCTCCCGCTTGGCGGCCCAGACGGTGTCCCGGTCGAGCCAGTCGACGTCCTCGTTCAGCGCGCGGCTCTGGAGCCCCAGCGTGCGCACGCGATCGCGCTCGGCCGGCGCGAGGTCGCCGTACTCGTCGATGTCCTCGATCCGCAGGTAGATCGGGTTCGCGAACCGGCGCGAGGCCGGCAGGTACGGCGAAGGCTCCATCCGGCCGGCGGTCTCGGCGGCGTGCAGCGGGTTGATCAGGACGAACCCGGCCCCCAGGTCACCGGCCGACCAGGCCGCGAGGTCGGCCAGGTCGTGCAGGTCACCGATCCCCCACGACCGGCGCGAGCGCACCGAGTAGAGCTGCAGCACCCAGCCCCACGTACGGTCCAGCTGCTGCGGCTCGAGGCGCGGCGGCGTGACGATCACCGTGCCGGTGAAGACCTCCGGGCTGCTGCCGATGCGCGCGCAGAGCCGGTGGTAGCCGAGCGGAAGGTCTCCCGGCAGCTGGAACGTCGCCTCACCGATCTGTACGCCGTCCACCCACTCCGGCTCGACCCACTTCTCCTGCTGCGGGATGTCGCGACGCTGGCCGCCGTCCTCCAGGTCGACCCACACCTCGACCGTCGTACCGTGCGGCACGTGCAGGGGGAACCAGGGAGTCCAGCCCTCGCGCATCACCACAGTGGCGGGCAGTACTCGACGCCAGCGGGTCAGCTGGTACTCGTCGAGAGCCTCGGCGGCCTTGGCCGGCGTCGACGCGTCCACCCCGAGTGCGGCGAGCACAGCCGACACCACCTCGGTGGAGACCTGCACATGTCTGCCCTGCCAGTCCCAGTACTCCGTCGCAACGCCGTGGGCTACCGCTAGCTCGACAAGGGCTGGGGTGGGAGCAGTCACGCGTGCGAGTCTGCCGTATGACCGGCCCCTGAGCAGAACGCAGCGCGCCGCAGAAGATGGTCAAGCTCGTGGATCGACCTGTGCCACCAGACGCCGGATGCCTTTACGCTGCCGGTGGTAGAGCGACAGGCGGGGGCCTGTGTCGCCGGAGGGACAGGCTATGGAGATCACACGGCGTACGGCGCTGGGCTGGATCGGCGCACTGACAGTAGGTGCGGCGGCTACCGGCTGTCGTGGAGCCGACGCGGCGGACGGGACGGCGGAACCGGCGGGCAACGTCAACCTGACCGACTGGGTCGCCGACCGCGGCAACAAGTACCTGATCGCGCACCGCGGCATCGGCGACCTGTTCCCCGAGCACAGCATCGAGTCGTACCAGGCGGCGTTCGACGCAGGCGCCCAGGCGCTGGAGATCAGCGTCGGCATGACGTCCGACAACGTGCTGGTCTGCCTGCACGACCAGAGTCTGGACCGGACCACCAATCTGGCCGGCCTGCTCAGCCGCATCAGTTACGCCGACCTGCAGAAGGGCTGGATCGACGTGGCCCGGCTGGGCCCGTACTGGCAGAGCACGAAGGCCCGGGTGCCGCTGTTCGAGGAGGTGCTCAAGCGGTTCGGTGGCCGGGTGATCCTCTGCGTGGAGGCCAAGGACGGCCGGGCGCACGCGCCGATGATGTCGATGATCGCCAAGCACCGGCTCGAGACGTCGGTGATGCTGAAGACGTACTTCAAGAGCAAGCGGATCACCGAGGCCAAGCGCCAGGGCCTCGGGGTGTTCGCGTACTACACGACCCCGGCCGAGATGACCATCGAGTCGGTGCAGACCGTCGCCAGCCTGCTGTCGCCGCGCAGCGACGCGATCGTCGTACCGAACTCCGGCCCGGGCGGCTACCTGGCCGCTGAACTGGTGGACAACGCCGTGGCGACCGGCATGCCGATCTGGCCCTACCCGCTGCACCGCCGGTCCGACCTGACCCACTACACCGCGCTGGGCATGGCTGGAGCGGTCACCTCGAACATCACCTACCTGCTGGGCAAGTCCGAGATCGGTGTGGCCGACCAGTGGGCCCGCGGCATCGCCGTAGCGGGTGAGCTGACCAGAGACCCGTACGACGACCGCTTCGCGCTGCAGTGGGGGCTGGGCGGGTCGATCCGCCTGGCCGCGAGCAAGGCGCAGCACTTCCTCACGCTCGGCAACCTCGGGCCGATCACCGTACCGACGTACTCGATCGAGTTCGAGGCGTCGTACGACGTGCTGCCGAAGGACCCGGCGGCCAACCTCACGCTGGCGTTCGGGCACAGCGACGACCGGTACTACGAGCACCGGCAGGGCTTGTCCAACGGGTACCACGCGATCATGCAGCGCGACGGCGAGGTCGGCCTCTACCAGCACGAGGCGGGTAAGCCGGCGGGCACACTGCTCGGCTCGGAGGTGACGGCCGAGCCGGTCCGCGGGCGGTGGATGAAGTTCCGGCTGGAGGTGACGCCGACCCGGCTGACCTGGAGCCGGCTGGACCGCCCGGCGCGGATCACCGTGGAGGACAACGCGTTCCGCGGCGGCTACCTGCACCTGGGCCGCGGTTCGCTCGACGGGACGCTGTCGCTGCGCGGCCTGAAGGTCACACGAGGCTGACCGCGTCCTGAGCGCATCCCCAGCCCAGGGTGATGCCGCTGCCGCCGTGGCCGTAGTTGTGCACGACCGGTACGCCGTCGACCAGCTGCTCGTCCCGCTCCAGCCGCACCTCGGGCCGGCCCGGGCGTAGGCCGACCAGCGCCTCGATCACCTCGGCGTCGGCCAGTGCGGGGACCAGGTCGGTGCAGCGCGCGACGATCGAGGCGGTGGTCGCGTCATCGACGGCGGTGTCCCAGCTGCCCTGGTCCAGCGTGCCGCCGAGGATGCAGTCGTCCGTGCGCGGATGGATGTACGCCCGCCCGGCCGGGTGGTGCTCGTCGCGGACGGACAGGGTGAGGCCGGGGTTGCGCACCCGGACGATCTGACCGCGGATCGGGTACGTCGTACTGTCACCGACCAGCTGTCCGGCGGCCAGACCGGCGCAGTTGACGATCACGTCCGGGGACAGGTCGAGCAGGTCGGTGAGCGCGGCGACTCGGCGTACGAGGTGCTGACCGCCGGTGTCGAGGTAGCGCTGGTGCAGGCGTGGCAGGTAGGTCGGCATCTCGACCAGGGGTACGGCGAAGCGCAGTCCGTGGGTGTAGCCGGGTGGGAGCTCGTCCGGCCTTGCCGGTCTGACCTCACCGACTGCGTCGGCCCAGGGCTGAGGGCCGGGCTCTTCGCGGTAGACCACGAGGGACTCCCGCATCACCACGCCCGGCACGCCGCGCTCTGCCTCGTCTGCGAGCACGTCGTACGTCGTACTGCCCCAAGAGGCGACCTTGTCAGCCGGTCCGGCCGAGGTGGGGAACCAGACTGCCGCTGCCAGGTGGGAGGTGGTCGCCTCGGTGGCGTCAGCGCTCACCACGACGACGTCGTCGCCGCGCTCACGCAGCAGGAGCGCAGTGGACAGACCGCTGACGCCTGCACCCAGTACGACGACTCTCACGCGGTCCGCCGCTGGCGACGAGACAGCACGAGTACGGCGACCAGCAGGCCGGCGCTGGCGACGACCAGCCCGATCGCCACGCCGGCCACGTTGTCGGTGAGCTGGTAGAGCGCGGTCGGCCAGATCACCAGCAGGATCGAGCACCCGACCACCGCGTACGACGACGCGTGCACCCGGCCGTACGCGACCAGCAGCGCGGCCGGCCCCGCCGTACCGACGGCCAGCGCCATCACCTCGCCGCGCTCCTGGATCAGCCAGCAGATGGACGAGCTGAACATCGCCGCACCGGCCAGGGACCACGACGTCACCTGGTCGCGGACCAGACCGACCATGGCCAGCACGAAGGCGACCAGGATGAACCCGGTGCCGGCGATGCCCGCGGTGTTGGTGTGCACGCTGTCCGCTGGCGTCAGCACGTCGGAGGTGATCACCAGCACCCCGACGGCGAGGATGCCGAACATCGCCACCAGCAGCGACGAGCCCCGCAACCACCAGACGCCGACCACGACCAGCGCCAGGGCGACAGCGACACCGACGATCCGGCCGGTGTCGCCCTCGATCGCGACGTACGTGGCGAAGCCGGCGACACAGCAGCCGAGTGAGGCCAGTGCGGAGCTCAGCTGCTCGCGGCGGCGGAACAGGGCGAGCACCACCGCGGCGGCGAGCAGGAGGACGGCCGCACTCGTGCCGGTGGTGATGCGGGCCGCGCGACCCATCTCGCCCCAGTTGGCCACGGTGAGAAGGGCCACAGCCCCCAAGAGCAAGGCGCCACCGATGTAGCCGAGCACCTCCATCAGCGCCGAGCTGTGCGGCGGAGTCGGCCGGGGCTGCTTCGGCGCGGGTGTCTCGGCCGTTTTGGTCGCTCCGGACGCTTCGGGCGCACTGTCCGCATCGGCCGCGTCACGGAGGGCGTCCGCCTGGTACTGCCGCAGCACTCCGGCGCTCACCAAGCGCTTGAGCTCGTCATCCAGCCTGCTCGGCATAGACCGTCTTTCCTCCATGACGTTGGTTCGTGAGTTCAGGCGGTGGTCACTACAGTAGGGCGGCGAGATGCCTATTCTGCTCAGCTACCCCGTGTCCCTGCTCAGTCACCCCCTGCTTTCACTGCCTGAACAGTTCCCGACCTTCTTCCGCCGCGGCAACGACGGCAAGCTCGAAGTGACGGATCAGATCGTCATGGTCCCGGCCCGGATCGTCGGCCTGGTGCTGGCGTTCTTCGTGCTGCGCTGGCTGCTGCACAAGGCGATCCGGCGGTTCGCCCGGCGGACCGGGAACGGCGCCGTGGCCGGCGTCCTGGCCAAGTCCAAGCGCGGTCAGGAGTTCGTCGAGAACAACGTCCTGTTCACCGAGCGTCGCGCCCAGCGCGCCGAGACGATCGCGTCGCTGCTGTGCAGCGCGGTGACGATCGTGCTGACCGCCGTCACGGTGGTGATGGTGCTCGCGGAGCTCGGCTTCAACATCCTGCCGGTGGTCGCGTCGGCCTCCATCATCGGCGTCGCGCTCGGCTTCGGCGCCCAGACGCTGGTCAAGGACTTCCTGGCCGGCATCTTCATGATCTTTGAGGACCAGTACGGCGTCGGCGACCTGATCGACATGGAGAAGGCCACCGGCGTGGTCGAGGCGGTCGGCCTCCGCGTCACCCGCCTGCGCGGCGAGGACGGCACGATCTGGTACGTCCGCAACGGCGAGGTCCTGCGGATCGGCAACCTCACCAACCGCGACCCCAACGCCGGCCCGTCGGGCGTCGGCTCCGCCGCGGAAAAAGAAGAGGAGCAACACGTCGTGGACGCTCCCACCGAACAACCCGCCGCGGCCACGACGTCCGACGCCACCGCCCGCCCCACCGGGGGCCACACCCCACCCGACTGACCAGCAGCAGCAACAACGAACGGCGCCGGTCCCCTCAGGGAACCGGCGCCGTTCGTTCGTACTCAGGCCGTGAAGGTGACATCCAGGGTGATCGTGGTGCCGGTCAGGGCCTGGGAGACCGGGCAGTTCTTCTTGGCCTCTTCGGCGAACTCGGCGAACTGCTCGGCGGTCAGGCCGGGGACCTTGCCGTTGACCGAGAGCTTGATGCCGGTGATGCCCTCACCCGGCTGGAAGGTGACGTCGGCGGTGGTGTCGATCGACTCCGGCGCGTTGCCGGCGCCGGCCAGCGCGTGCGACAGCGCCATCGAGAAGCAGGTCGAGTGCGCGGCCGCGATCAGCTCCTCCGGGCTGGTCTTGCCGTTCGCCTCGTTGGCCCGCGACGCCCAGGACACGTCGTACGTGCCGATCCCGGACGACTCGAGGGCGACCTGACCGGCCCCCTCCATCAGCGAGCCTTCCCAGTGGGCCTTGGCAGTGCGAACTGTTGCCATGCTCGTGTGTCTCCTTCGAAGAGGTGCTCAGTGCCCGGACACGTCGATCGCGCCGGGGTACGTCGGTTCGTCGGTGTTCACCATGCTGTGCGCGGCCATCACCATGTACTTCCAGATCTCCTCGTCCCGTTCCGGGGACAGGGCGATCTCGTCCAGGGCCGCGCGCATGTGGCCCAGCCAGCGGTCCCGCGCGCTCGGGGTGACGGCGAACGGGTGGTGCCGCATCCGCAGCCGGGGGTGCCCGCGCTGCTCGGAGTAGGTCCGCGGGCCGCCCCAGTACTGCTCCAGGAACATCCGGAACCGCACCTCGGCCGGGCCGAGGTCCTCCTCCGGGTACATCGGGCGCAGTTCCGGATCGGCCGCGACGCCGCGGTAGAACGCGGCGATCAGCCGGTGGAACGTCTCGGCCCCGCCGACGGCGTCGTAGAAGCTCTGTGGCTCACTCATCGGTGTCAGTGTCTCAAGCCGCCGCAACGTGCTGACCGAGGGCTGCCCGCTCGGCCTCGTCGAGCGGCCGCTTGGCGTGCGTGTCGGCGGTCACCGTGACCAGCACCGAGGTCGCCTTGCAGTAGACGAGCCCCTCGGCGTGGTCCACGATCCGCGACTTCAGCGTGTACGACGACGTACCGACCGCGTCGACCCACACGTCCACGGCGTACGGCGGGTGCCGCAGCAGGATCGGCCGCAGGTAGTCCACGGTCTGGCTGACCAGCACCACCGGCGACCGCCCGAAGAACTCGTCGGCGCCGACCCCGAACACGTCCGCCAGGAACGCGATCCGCGCCTCCTGCAGGTAGTCGAAGTAGCGCACGTTGTTCACGTGGTCGTACGAGTCGATGTCGGACCAGCGCACCAGCACCGGATGGCTGAAGGTCATGCGCCCACCAGCTTGGACAGGGCCTCGCGCTCGACCGGCGTGATCCGGCGCAGCCGGTTGGCGGTGAAGTCGAACGGGACCAGCCGGGTCTTCGCCTCGACGTACGTCGTGCGCTCCGGTGCGACGTCCAGGATCTCGTAGTCGACCGTGAACGACGCCGCCTTGATCTCGGAGATCCACAGCTCGATCCGCACCGGCTCGGGGCGGAAGCGCAGCGGCGCCCGGTACTGCACCTCGTGCCGGGCGACCAGCAACCCGGTCTCCAGGTCGTCGGCGCCGAGCTCCTTCGCGGTCCGGAACAGGAAGTCGACGCGCGCGTCCTGCAGGTAGTCGACGTACCGGCCGTTGTTCACGTGGCCGAGCGCGTCCATGTCGCCCCAGCGCAGCGGGCAGTGGTAGACGTGCCGGTTGTGATGATCCACACCAGGATCATCGCACCCGGACCACGCGCGGTCTGACGCAACGTGGGTAATGTCATCCCGGATATCAACCGAACTCAGGAGTAGGTGCGATGAGCGAGCAGCAGCGGGTGGCGATCGTGACCGGGGCGGCCCGGGGAATCGGCGCCGCGGTGGCGCAGCGGCTCGCCGCCGACGGCAACGCCGTCGCCGTGCTGGACCTGGACGAGGCGGCCTGCGCGGGCACGGTCGACGCGATCACCGCCGCCGGCGGTCAGGCGCTCGCCGTCGGTTGCGACGTCAGCAAGTCCGACCAGGTGACCGCCGCCGTCGAGCGGGTGGTGGCCGAGCTCGGCGCACCGACGATCCTGGTCAGCAACGCCGGCGTACTGCGCGACAACCTGCTGTTCAAGATGTCCGAGGACGACTGGGACACCGTGATGTCGGTGCACCTCAAGGGCAGCTTCCTGATGTCGAAGGCCGTCCAGGCGCACATGGTCGAGGCGGGCTACGGCCGGATGGTGTTCCTGTCGTCGACGTCCGCGCTGGGCAACCGCGGCCAGGCCAACTACGCCTCGGCCAAGGCCGGCCTGCAGGGCCTGGCCAAGACGCTGGCCTTCGAGCTGGGCAAGTTCGGCGTCACCGCGAACGCGATCGCCCCGGGCTTCATCGAGACCGACATGACCGCGGCCACCGCGGCCCGGGTCGGGATCGACTTCGAGGAGTTCAAGAAGGCCACCGCCGCGGCCATCCCGGTCCAGCGCACCGGCAAGCCCGAGGACATCGCCGCCGCCGCGTCGTTCTTCTGCGCCGAGGAGAACGGCTTCGTCTCCGGCCAGGTCCTGTACGTCGCCGGCGGCCCCCGCAACTAGGAGATCACCATGCCCCGCACCTTCACCGGCGTCGACGCAGTGGTCGGCGCCGTCGGCACCCAGCTCGGCGAGACCGAGTGGCTGGAGATCACCCAGGAGCAGGTGAACCAGTTCGCCGCGGCGACCGGCGACCACCAGTGGATCCACGTCGACGTCGAGCGCGCCGCCTCCGGCCCGTACGGCGGGACGATCGCCCACGGCTACCTGACCCTCAGCCTGATCGCCCGCTTCGGCGCGGAGCTCTTCGACGTCGACGGCGTCTCGGCGAAGCTCAACTACGGCGTCAACAAGGTCCGCTTCCCCACCCCGGTCCCAGTCGGCTCCCGCGTCCGCGCCGGCGCCTCGATCTCCGGCGCCCAGGAGACCCCAGCCGGCGTACAGGTCTCCCTCCAGTGGGTCATCGAACTGGAGAACTCAACCAAGCCCGCCTGCGTCGCGGAGACCGTCGTCCTGCTGGTTCCCTAGTCAGAGCGGGCAGATCAGTACGGCGTGGGTGGCGGTGCGGGTGTAGCCGAGCCACTCGTTGACGGCGATCATCGGGCCGTTTCCGTCGTAGTTCGCGGTGTACATGCCGGTGACGCCGGCCGCGGCGGCGCGGTGCAGCGTCGCGCACTTGACCAGCTTGGCGAGGCCCTGGCCGCGGGACTCCGGCAGGGTGGCGGTCATCTGGGACCAGATCTTCTCGTGGTCGCCGTTGCCCAGGGTGAAGCCGACGACGCGGTGGTCGTCGACCAGCGCCATGCTCAGGTCGAGCACCATCGCGGGCGAGTTCCAGATCGAGGCCAGCCAGTGCTCGTACGGCCGGGAGGTGATCTTCGCGTCGCCCGGCTTGGTCTGCTGCGCGATCTCGTCGGCCTCGTACACCAGCCGCGGATCCAGCTCGTTCACCGGCGACAGCCGCAGCCCGTCCGGCATCGGCGGCAGCTCGGGCGCGTCCCCCGGCGCCATGCTCGCGTAGTGCACCCGGCGGGTCTCCCGGTAACCCCACTGCGAGGCCCAGCCGGACGACGCGGGATCCGCGAACACCCGGGCCGTGACGGCGCCGCCTTCCTTCAGCCGCTCGTGCGCCGCCTCCAGCAACGCCGTACCGATGCTACGCCCGCGGTACTCCGGATGGACGATCAACCGCAGCTGCCCGTCCAGCGGGTCCGAGCCAGCGATCAACCCGGTACTCGTCCAGCCGACCACATGGTCACCCTCGACCGCGGCGAACACACCGGCCCCGGGCCCGTCCGTCGGGACGCTCAGCCGCCGCCGCAGACTCGATCCGGTGGTCGCCAGGAACGGCGCGACCAGGTCGTGCAGCGCCAGCGCCGACTCGGCGTCGCCCAACCGGGCAGGCCTGATCTCCATCGGAACTCCTTCCACCGAATACTGGGGAAGATATCGCCTGCGCCGGGCCGATCTGGGCTGGACCGGTGTAAACACGCGGGCAAACTTCGCAGCGTGAGCGAAGCCCCCGGTACCCCGTCACAGCGTGCGTAACAGCCCGGTCTGGGTCTCCACCCGGCGGTAGCCGAGCCAGTTGTTCACGGCAAGCATCGGACCGTTCTCGTCGTCGTTCGAGGTGAACGCCCCGGTGATCCCGGCGGCCGCCGCGCGCCGCAGCGCCACCGACTTCACCAGCTTCGCCAGCCCTCGGCCCCGGTACGCCGGAAGCGTGCCGGTCATCCCCGCCCACGCCCGGTCACCGGCCGTCTCGACCGCTGTGAACGACGCGATCTCGGCACCGGCGACGGCCGCCACGGACAACGCCTTGTCCAGCGCGGGGCTCTCCCAAATCTCCCGCACCCACTCGTCGAAGTCGACCGCGTCGATCGGCGAGTCGCCCGGTTCGTCCCGGCTCGCGACGGTGTCGGCCGTGTACGCCTGCCGGGCCGTCACCTGGTCCAGGCCGACCAATTCGATCCCGTCCGGTGTCGGCGGCTGCTCGGGCAACGGCTGCCGCAGGTCGACGCCGGAGTAGTGCATCTGCCGCGACCCGTCGTACCCGCGGCGCTTGGCGAACTCGACGCCGGACGGCGACGCGAAGACGCGGACGCGGATCGCGCCGACTTCGCCGAGATGTTCGTGCAGCCGCTCGGCCAAGGCACCACCGATGCCCTGCAGCCGGTGGTCGGGATGCACGTGAACGTTGAGCCCGGCCTGGCCTTGCTCGCTGGTCCACGTGTTCATCGAGGCGGATCCCCACGCGACGACCTGCCCGTCGGCGAGACCGACCAGGTGCAACGGTTTCTCGCCCGCGCCCTCGGAGGTGATCAGGTGCGCGATCGTCGCCGGCGCCATCACCGCGAACGGGAACACGTCACGTCGTACGGCGGCCAGCGCCTCGGCGTCGTCGGGTCGAGCGGGCCTGATCTCCATGCGCGCGACGATAACCAGGCGGCCGTCGTACCGGCCACTGGTTTTGGGACGGGACTGCAACGGCCGGCGATTCTGCCAGGAGCCGGTCAACCACTAGGGTTGGCAGGTGCCCGTGATCGCGACCACAGCGCTGACCAAGCGCTACCCGCGCGTGACGGCACTGGACGAGTTGAGCGTCGAGGTGGGGTCCGGCGTGACCGGGCTGGTCGGAGCCAATGGTGCCGGCAAGTCGACCCTGCTGAAGATCCTGCTCGGACTGATCGCCCCGACCGCCGGAAGTGCCATCGTGCTGGGACACGACGTGGTCACCGGCGGCGAGGCGGTCCGGGCCCTCGTCGGCTACATGCCCGAGCACGACTGCCTGCCGCCCGACGTCTCCGCGACCGAGTTCGTCGTGCACCTCGGCCAGATGTCCGGCCTGCCGGCCACCGCGGCCCGCGAGCGCGCCGCCGACGTGCTGCGGCATGTCGGTCTGGACGAGGCCCGCTACCGGCCGATGGGCGGCTACTCGACCGGCATGAAGCAGCGCGTGAAGCTCGCGCAGGCGTTGACCCACGACCCGAAACTCGTGCTCCTGGACGAACCGACCAACGGTCTCGACCCGGCCGGCCGCGACGAGATGCTCGCGCTGGTCCGGCGGATCGGCACCGAGTTCGGCATCCCGGTGCTGATCACCTCGCACCTGCTCGGCGAGCTCGAGTCGGTCTGTGACCACATCGTCGTACTGGACGGCGGCCGGTTGCTGCGCTCGGAGTCGAAGGCCGCGCTGACCGGCGAGACCGGCGTACTGGCGGTCGAGGTGCGTGACCTCAGCGGTCGCGACCGTCTCGGCGCCGCACTGGCTCGCGCGGGCGCGCGGGTTCGCGCCGAAGGGCCGCTGGTGCTGGTGGAGATCAGCGGCGAGGAGACGTACGACCTGGTCCGCGACGCCGTGGCCGACCTCGGGCTGGGACTCGTCCGGGTCGAACCGCACCGGCACCGGCTGGAAGAGGTCTTCAGTGTCTGAGCAGGTCCCGCGGACCGGCGTCATCCACGACATCGGGTACCGGCACTACGACGGCCCGCGGCTCGGCCGGTTCGCGATCAGCCAGGCGTTGCTGGTGGCAAGCGTTCGGCACGCGTACGGGATGGGCCGGTCGGGCAAGTCCAAGGTGATGCCGATCCTGCTGCTCGCGGTGATGGTGGTCCCGGTCGCGATCATCGTCGGGATCGAGGTCTCGCTGCAGCTCGACAGCCCGCCGGTGATTCCGGCGCACTACGTGTTCTACCTGCAGCCAGTGATCGCGCTGTACCTCGCGGCGCAGGCGCCGCAGCTGTTCTCGCGCGACCTGCGGTACGGCTCGATCGTGCTGTACCTGGCGCGGCCTCCCCGTCGTACGGACTATGCGCTGGCCAAACTCGGCGCGCTGGTGATCGCCCTGCTGATCCTGATCGGCATCCCGCTGTTCGTCCTGTACGTCGGCGCGCTGCTCGCGAAGTTCGACTTCACCGACATGACGCGTGAGTTCGCCACCGGGCTCGGTGGTGGGGTGCTGCTCTCGATCATGCTCGCGTCGATCGGCGGGCTGATCGCGGCCGCGACACCGCGCCGAGGGTTCGCCGTCGCCGCGATCATCACCGCGCTCATCGTGTCGTTCACCGCGACGGTCACCACCACCGCGATCCTCGACACCGACCAGGAGATGACCAGTACGGCGGCCCGTTTCGCCAACCTGGGTTCGCCGTTCACGCTGTCGCGGACGCTGAGCACGTTCGTGTTCCGGGACGACTCCGACGGCTGGATGCCGACCACCGCGCAGGGCCTGGTGTTCCTGGCGGTCTACCTGATCGTGGTCGGGCTGTGCGTCTGGGGCCTCAACCGCCGGTACGCGAAGGTGGCCCGCGGGTGAGCGTGATCCAGATCGAGAAGGTCTCCCGCTGGTACGGCAACGTCGTCGCGGTCAACGACGTGACGATGACGATCGGCCCGGGCGTGACCGGCCTGCTCGGCCCGAACGGCGCCGGCAAGTCCACGCTGATCACGATGATGGCCGGCTTCCTGCCGCCGTCGGTCGGCGCGGTCACGCTGGACGGCGTACCGGTCTGGCGGAACGAGAAGGCGTACTCGGCGATCGGGCTGGTGCCGGAGACCGAGGCTGTGTACGACGTACTGACCGGCTCTGCTTTCGTGCAGGCGAACGCTTCGCTGCACGGGCTGGACGCGCCGGGTGCCGCCGCGGCGGCCGCGATCGCCGTCGTCGCGATGGAGGACGCGGCGGAGCGCCGCATCTCGACGTACTCGAAGGGCATGAAGCAGCGGATCAAGATGGCCGCCGCGCTGGTGCACGAGCCGTCGGTGCTGCTGCTCGACGAACCCTTCAACGGCATGGATCCGCGGCAGCGGCTGCATCTGATGGAACTGCTGCGCAAGATGGGCAGCGACGGGCGCACGGTGCTGTTCAGCTCGCACATCCTGGAGGAGGTGCAGCAGGTCGCCACCCACATCGAGGTCGTGGTGTCCGGGCGGCACGCGGCCTCGGGTGACTACCGCGCGATCCGGACGCTGATGACGGACCGGCCGATGCTGTACCGGCTGCGCTCCAGCGACAACCGGCGCCTCGCCTCGGCGCTGATCGCCGACCCGTCGACCGCTGGGGCCGACCTGGACACCGCTGCTGTGCAGATCCGGGTCGTCGACTTCGAACGCTTCAGCCGCTTGGTGCCTTCGCTGGCTCGCGACCTGGGCATCCGGCTGCTGGAGGTCTCCCCGACCGACGAGTCGCTCGAGAGCGTCTTCTCCTACTTGGTCGGGAGGCGCTGATGGTCGTCCGCACGATCGTCCGGCTGACCCTCGCCACCCTCTTCGGCAGCCGCCGCGGGCTCCTGCTCTACATCCTCCCCGCCGTCTTCGTCGGTTTGTGCGTACTGCTCGCCCTGACCGTCGACGACAAGTCCGGCCTGCAGGTCGCACTGCTGCAGCAGTTCGGCCTCGCCGTCATCCTGCCGCTGGTCGCTCTGGTCGCCGGCACCGGCGCGATCGCCTCGGAGATCGACGACGGCTCGATCGTCTACCTGCTCAGCAAGCCGATCAAGCGCTCCACCATCATCCTCACCAAGGCCGCTGTAGCCGTCGGTGTCGTGCTCGTCCTTGGCGCCCTCCCTGTCCTGCTGGCCGGCATCGTCCTCGACCCCGGCGACCTCACCACAGCCGTTGCCTTCAGCATCGGTTCCCTGGTCGCCGGCATCGCGTACGTCGCGATCTTCATCGCCCTGTCCGTCTTCTCCGGCAACGCCGTCACCATCGGCCTGATCTACTCCCTCCTCTGGGAAAGCGTCATGGGCCAGTACGTCGACGGCGCCAAGGTCCTGTCGGTCCAGCAGTGGTCCTTGGCCCTGATCAGCAACCTGACCGACGCCCCCCGAGTGGAGTCCGCGGTCAAACTCCCCATCGCCACCATCCTGTTGCTGGCGGTCGTGATCCTCGGGCTGACCTTGGCCATCACCAAACTCCGCTCCCTGATCCTCTCCACCGCCGAGTAATCAGCCCACGCAAATGCCCTCAGGCTCATGATCACCAACCCGCGCGACCTCCTCGCCGACCTCTTCGTCGCCGACGCCCCCCGCCCCGAGTACGCCGACCGCTTCGCGGTCTTCCACCCCCTCATCGGCAGCTGGGACCTGGACGTCCGCTGGTACGACGAAACCGGCGCCGTCACCCGCCAAACCCAAGGCGAGTGGCACTTCGGCTACGCCCTGGACGGCCGCGCCGTGGCCGACATCTGGATCACCCCGAGCCGCGCCCGCCGACCCATCGACGGCGACGGCGAGTGGGGCCTCTCGATCCGCCTCTACGACCCCGAACTGAACGCCTTCCGTTCCACCTGGATGGGCCCCAAGCACGCCTTCGTGATGACCTTCATCGGCCACTCCGGCGACAACTGGATCACCCTCGAAGCCCGCGAACCCACGGCGTACAAGACCCGCTGGGCCTTCACCAACATCACCGAGTCGACCTTCGACTGGCGCAACGAGGACGAAGCAGCGGACGGCACCATCACCCTCCGCCAAACCTTCGCCGCCACCAGAACGGACCACCAAGCGTGATCCAATGACCCCACACATCCCTGGGGCTCACGTGTCCATCCGCCGACCGCGAACCGTCATCGCTGTCTCGGTTACCGTTGCCGTGCTCGCCGGCGGGGCGACCGTTGCCTGGTCGTCGACGCGCGAGCAGGCAAAGCCGACCTGCTCCCTCGACGTACCGGCCCGAGTGAGCGTTGATCGGCCCTACCTGACCCCGCCCGTACGCCGCGGCGCTGACTGCGCCGCCGCAGGCGTGATCGAGGCCAGTTGGACCGCCTACACACCGAAGGGCGCCGTCGGGTCACGCCTGTTCTTCAACTGGGACTACCCCCGACCAGTGGCACGTTTTCGCTCCCACCGAGCGAGGCACCTGGATCTGGCGTCCGGCGGGAGCGAAGACCGACCTCGAGACCGACGGCCCGCTCGTCCCCCAGAACGCGCCGGTCACCGACCTTCGCCTCGGTTCCACCTCCGGGCTGACCGGCCACCGCGACGGCCGCCGCATCACGCTCACTGGCACGATCCGCCGCTTCAACCCCGCGACCTACACCGCCGATCCCTGGCCCAACGCTCCCGGCGAACTGCAACTGCGCGAACCAGGCGGCCGCATCTGGTCAACCTTCAAGCAGGTCACGACGAACAGCCGCGGCGAAGCGACCGAATCCTTCGACCTGGCGGCCCGCTCCGACTACTCGTCCCCGACACAGCCGACGCCTGGGGATCCACGAGCCGAGCTGTCTCGAAGCTCTAGTCCGCTACTGAACCATCCCGCCGTTCAGCGTCAGCCCGCCGTCGATGGTCAGCGTCTGCCCGGTGATCCACGATGCCTCGTCCGACAGCAGGAACCACACCAGCGACCCGACGTCCTCCGGCCGCCCCAGCCGCTTCAGCGGGTACGTCGCCGCAACGTCATCCTCGCGGCCCTCGTACAGCGCGCCCGCGAACTTCGTCTTCACCACCGCCGGCGCCACCGCGTTGACGCGGATCGCCGGCGCCAGCTCGACAGCGAGCTCCATCGTCACGCGCGACAGCATCGCCTTCGTCGCGCCGTACCAGCCGATGCCGGGCGACGGCGCCAGGCCGGCGACGGACGACAGGTTGACCACCGATCCCCCGTGCTCACCCATCCACGCGTCGCGGCAGGCCTTCACCCACGCGATCGCGGCGAGCACGTTCGTGTCGACCATCTTCGCGGCGACCGCGCTGTCGACGTCGAGCAGCGAACCGTAGATCGGGTTGATCCCCGTGTTGTTGACGAGCAGATCCACCGACCCGTACGTCGACAGCGCGGTCTCGATCACCTGCGTGCGGTGGTCGGGATCGGCCGCCTTGCCGGCGACGGCGAGCGCGTACTCCGAACCGCCGAGCGTCTCGACCGCGGCGTCCAGCGTGTCCTGCGTGCGCCCGGTGATCACCACCCGGGCGCCGTCGGCGACCAGCCGCTGAGCGACCGCTAACCCGATCCCGCGCGACGCACCCGTGACGATCGCCGTCCGGCCCTTCAAACCCATGTCCTCAGTCCCATCACTCGACCACAGATCCCGCCGACCCGGCGTTCGGGTGTCGCCACGCCACCTCGTAGCGTCCGAAGAACCATGCTGCGTCCGAACAACCGAGGCCCATAGCCTCCGACTCTTCGGACGCAAGCAGCTTCTTCGGACGCTACCGGTCCGTTCGGTCGCCGGCCCGCCTTCACCCGGTACGCCGGCCCCGCCTTCGCCCGGTACGCGGGGCCCGCCTTCACCCAGTACGCCGGCCCGGCGCAAGGCCTGAGCCGCGCCGGAACGGGCCGAGCCGCCCGACCCGCCGCAGGCCCGGCCGACCCGGCGCAGCTCCAGCGGCCCGGCGTACCGGCCTCAGCTCAACCGCTCCAGCACGATCGCCATGCCCTGCCCGCCGCCGACGCACATCGTCTCCAGCCCGAACTGCTTGTCCTCGAACTGCAGCCCGTTCACCAGCGTCGTCATGATGCGCGCCCCGGTCGACCCGAACGGGTGCCCGAGCGCGATCGCGCCGCCGTGCACGTTCAGCCGGTCCTCCTCGATCCCCAGCTCGCGCGCCGAGCCGATCACCTGGACAGCGAACGCCTCGTTGATCTCGACCAGGTCGATGTCGGAGATGCTCATCCCGGCCCGCGCCAGCGCCTGCTTCGACGCCTCGACCGGACCGAGGCCCATGATCTCCGGCGACAGCCCGCTGACCCCGGTCGACACGATCCGCGCCAGCGGCGTCAGCCCGAGCTCACGCGCCTTGGTGTCGCTCATGATCACCACGGCCGCGGCGCCGTCGTTCAGCGGGCAGCAGTTCCCCGCGGTCACGGTCCCGTCCGGCCGGAACACCGGCTGCAGCTGGCTGACCTTCTCGAGCGTCGTACCGGCCCGCGGTCCGTCGTCCTTGCTCACGACCGTGCCGTCGGGCAGCGTCACCGGCGTGATCTCACGCTCGAAGAACCCGTTGCCGATCGCCTGCTCGGCCAGGTTCTGCGACCGTACGCCGAACGCGTCCTGGTCGGCGCGGCTGATCCCGCGCAGCGTCGCGACGTTCTCGGCGGTCTGGCCCATCGAGATGTAGATGTCCGGGAGCAGCCCGTCCTCACGCGGGTCGTGCCAGACGTCGTTGGTCTCGGCGTACTTCTCGGTCCGTTGGACGGCGTCGGTGAACACCTCGTTGAACGAGCTCGGGTCACCGACCCCGGCCGACCCGAAGTTCTTGTACCGCGAAACGCACTCGACACCCGCGCTGACGAAGATGTCGCCCTCACCGGACTTGATCGCGTGGTACGCCATCCGCGCGGTCTGGGTCGACGACGCGCAGAACCGGTTGACCGTCGTCGCGGGCGTGTTGTCCCACCCGAGCTGGACGGCGACACGGCGGGCCATGTTGCCGCCGTGCTCGTCGTGCGGCTCGGCGCACCCGAGCATCAGGTCCTCGATCTGGTCGCCGGTCAGCCCGGCCCTCCCGACCGCGGCCTGGATCATCTGCACGGCCAGGTCGTCCGGCCGGATGTCCTTCAGGGACCCCTTGCCGGCCCGGCCGATCGGCGAGCGCGCGGTGGAGACGATAACTGCTTCAGGCATGCCCAGTTCCTTTCAGAGGCCCAGGTCGCGGCCGATGAGTTCCTTCATGATCTCGTTGCTGCCGGCCCAGATCTTGGTCACCCGGGCGTCGCGCCAGGCGCGGGCCACCCGATACTCGTTCATGTAGCCGTAGCCGCCGTGCAGCTGGACGCACGCGTCCAGGATCTCGTTCTGCACCTGCGCGCTCCACCACTTGGCCTTCGCGGCGTCGACGGCGGACAGCCGGTCCTCGTCGTGCGCCACGACCGCGTTGTCGACGTACGCCCTCGTCACCTCGGCCTTGGTGACCAGCTCGGCGATCAGGAACTTGTTGTACTGGAACGAGCCGACCGGCTGACCGAACGCCTTGCGCTCCTTCACGTACTCGATCGTCTCGTCGAGGATCTGTACGGCGTGCGCGATGTTCGAGACCGCTGCCCCGACGCGCTCCTGGGCCAGCCGCTCCATCATGTGGATGAAGCCGCGGTCGATCTCGCCGAGCACGTTCTCGTCCGGGACGAACACGTCCTCGAAGAACAGCTCCGACGTCCCGGACTCGGTCTGCCCGACCTTGTCGAGCTTGCGGCCGCGGGCGAATCCGTCCATGCCCTCCTCGACCGCGAACAGCGTGATGCCCTTGGCGCCCTTGCTCGGGTCGGTCCGCGCGGCGGTGACGGTCAGGTCGGCCATGTCGCCGTTGGTGATGAACGTCTTCGACCCGTTCAGCACCCAGCCGCCGTCGACCTTCTTCGCGCTGGTCTTCAGCCCGGCCAGGTCGGACCCGCCGGACGGCTCGGTCATGCCGATCGCGGCGACCAGCTCGCCGGAGCTGAACTTGGGCAGCCAGCGCTGCTTCTGCTCCTCGGTGCCGAGGTCGACCAGGTACGGCGCGGCGCAGTCGTAGTGGATCCCGAAGCAGCTCGACAGCGACGCCGAGACCTTCGAGACCTCCTCGGCGAACACCGCGTTGAACCGGTAGTCGCCGACGCTCGAACCGCCGTACTCCTCCGGCACGTCGAGCCCGAGGAAGCCCTGCTTACCGGCTTCCAGCCAGACCGCGCGGTCGATCGTCTTCTCCTCGAGGAACTGCTCCATCCGCGGGACCAGCGAGCGGTCGCAGAACTCCTTGGCACTGGCCCGGAACGCGTGGTGGTCCTCGCCGAAGATGATCCGTTGCATCGCTGGGTCCTTCCCCGAGGTCGTCGAGTGTGATCTGTGGCTAAGCGCTTGCTTAGCTTCGCGAATCCGGTGCAGAGTGTCAACGTGTCCGCAGTCACCAGTCCCCTCGTGTGGGAACACGTCCAGCCGCCCGCCGCCCGCCGGCTGCTCACCGGCGCCATCGACGCGTTCGCCGAACGCGGCTTCCAGGCGACCACCACCCGCGACATCGCGTCCCGCGCCGGCATGTCACCGGCCGCGCTCTACGTGCACTACCCGTCGAAGGAACGCCTGCTCTTCGAGATCAGCCTGTACGGCCACCAGGCGGCCCTCGCCGTACTGCGAGAAGCAGGCGATCAGTCTTCTCCAACCGAGCGACTGCGCTCGATGGTCTCCGCCTTCACCGCCTGGCACGCCGAGCACCACACCATCGCGCGCGTCGTCCAGTACGAGCTGGCCGCGCTCACCGCCGAGCACTTCGCCGAGGTCGCCACGATCCGGCGCGCGATCTCGGCCCAGATCGAGCAGGTGCTCGCGGACGGCGTACGGGACGGCTCCTTCACCGTCGACGACCTTCCCGGTACGACGCTCGCCGTGCTGTCGCTGTCGATCGACGTCGCGCGCTGGTACACGCCGCACCGCACCAAGCCCGCGTCGCTCGGCACCCTGTACGCCGACCTCGCGCTGCGGATGGTCCAGGCCTGAACACACCGAAGGCCCCGGACCCTCCTCGACGAGGGTTCGGGGCCTTTCGGCGTACGGACTAGTCCTGCAGCGCGGCCTGGACGTCGAGGTGGATCTCCACCTTGTCGCCGATCAGGAGCTTGCCGCCCTCCAGCGGGACGTTGAAGTCGATCCCCCAGTCCTTGCGGCTGATCGAGGTGGAGCCCTCGAAGCCGATGATCTTCTGACCGAACGCGTTCTGCTCGACGCCGAGGAACTCGACCGCGAACTCGATCGGCCGGGTGACGCCCTTGATCGTCAGCTCGCCGGCCAGGACGAAGTCGTCGCCCTCCGGCTTCAGCGCGGTGCTGGTGAACGTCATCTTCGGGCTGTTCTCCGCGTCGAAGAAGTCGCCGGAGCGCAGGTGCCCGTCGCGCTGCTCGCTGCGGGTGTGCACGGAGGCCAGCTCGACGCTGACGGCCGCGGTCGACTCCTCCAGTGAGTCCTTGACGACGATCTCGCCCGCGAACTCGCGGAAGGTGCCGCGCACCTTGGTCATCAGGTGCCGGACGGTGAAGCCGATCTCGGTGTGCGCCGTGTCGAGGGCGTAGGTGCCGGCCACCAGGCCGGGGATCGTGGTCGTCGCCGTGGTCGTACCGGTGCTGCTCATGAAGGTCCTCTCAGGATGTAGTTCAAGTTTCAACCGTCTCTGATGAGCTGTAACGGTTTAAATCTGAACTACATTCCCGGTACACTGTCCGGGTGACGATGACGACTGGCACCCGGTGGCTGGACTCCGAGCAGCAGGTGGCGTGGCGCGCGTACCTGCTGGGCACTGCGCGCCTGATGGCCAAGCTGGACGACGACCTGCGGCAGTTCGGCCTGGGCATCAACGACTACGAGATCCTGGTCCGCCTCTCCGAGGCCCCTGACCGGCGCCTCCGGATGGCCGACCTGGCCGACCGCCTGCACCAGAGCCGTTCCCGCCTCACCCACACTGTAGGACGCCTCGAGGCAGCCGACCTGGTCCGCCGTACGTCGTGCAAGAGCGACAAGCGCGGCGTCTGGGCCGAACTCACCGAAGCCGGCTTCACCCTCCTCGAACAGGCCGCCCCCTCCCACGTCGAAGGCGTCCGCGAAAACCTGGTCGACCTTGCCACCCCCGAAGACTTCGCCGCCGTAGGCCGAGTCTTCGACGCCGTCTCCGAACACATCGGCCAACGCTGACACTCGGGCCACCCAGTTGAGGTGCGCGGGCTAGCGCCCGCAGTGTGCGCGCTGTCGCGCGCCGAGTGCGCGTGCTGGCGCCCGCTTGAGTGGCGGGCTAGCGCCCGCGCTTCAAGAACGCCACCTGCGAGCCCGCACGCAGCGACGGCACCGATCGGCACCCGCACGGCCGGTTCGGGCCGGATGCCGAGGAGATCCACCACCTGTACTACGCACGCGAGCGCGACGAGCCGCACCGGCTTCTCCGCGCCTGGAACGCCGGCGACCCCTCGACGACTACGACTTCGCCAGCCACCAGCACCGCCACAGCATCCACTGGCTCAAGTAACCGCTGCCCTTGCCACCTCCGGCGACCCGGAGGTGGCAAGGTACATGCTGCTCCAAAGCGTCTACTCGCGCCGCCGCACAGAAGGGCTTCGAGTCGTGGCCTACGGACCGAGCACCCGCAGGCACCTGCCGTCGCTGAACAGCCACTTGACCACCCGCCGGGTGTCCGGCCCGTAGATCCCGTCGGCAGCGATCCCGTTGGCCGCCTGCACGGCCCGGACGGCAGCAGCTGTCTTCGGTCCGTACTTCGAGTCGACAGCAAGCCCGGCCCCGTGGCACCGGTTCAGCGACACTTGGAGTGGCGTGACCTGCGGTCCAGCCGATCCGATGCCCATCTGACACTCGAGGTTGGCGGCCGCCGGCAGTATCGCGTAATTGATCGGCGTCACCACCTTGAGCGTCCGGTAGCAGGTCGGCAGCGCAGCCATCGCTGACTGACTGCTCTGGCTTGCAGGCGCAGGCGCAGGCGCCGCCGCCGCCGAGGTCAACGCTCCCCCGATCACAAGACCACCAGACGCCAACGCCGTTCCCGCCATCCGCAGTGTGACCTTCATCTTCCTGTCCTCCCTGTCGCTGGTTGAGTTCCTCCAGCGCACCACGGAGCACCTTCAGAGCCCTTACGGTCGACTGTCGCGTCCGTCGGCCGATGTCAGCCTCACGAAATCGACGGGCGGCACTACGCCACAGCAGTCCCCTCCAGTTCCACCATCTGCCCCGGGATCGCCAGTCGGGTCACCCCGAGCATGGTCGTACTCGGCGCCACCCCCGCAGCCCCGAGTCGCGACGCCAGTACGCCGTAGTGCTGGAACAGCAGGTCGACGTCCGTCGTGTACACGTTGAGCCGCACCAGATCCCCCAGCGACATCCCCGCCTCCGCGAGCAACGCCTCCAGGTTGCTGAGGCTCAGTGCCAGCTGCCCCGCCATGTCGCCGTCGTGCTCGGGCTTGCCGTCGGCGTTCATCGCGGTCTGCCCGGAGCAGTACAACGTCCGCGTGTGCCCGGAGACGAGTTCCCCCTGGTTGAAGCCCATTCCCACCGACCACGTCACCGGGTTGACCGCCGTTCGCTCCACTGCCACTTCAGCTCCATTCGCCGCATCGGATGTTCGTCGACGAGCCTGCCAACAATTCACGACACCCTTGGTCATGTATTCCGGTACGGTTTCGAGCGTGCGCGCCGACCGGTTGGTATCGCTGGTTCTCCTGCTGCGGCAGCGCGGCCAACTCTCCGCGACCACACTCGCCCGCGAGCTCGAGGTCTCCACGCGCACCGTGCTGCGCGACATCGAAGCGCTCTCCGCCGCCGGCGTACCGGTGTACGCCGAGCGCGGCCGCCATGGCGGCTTCACCCTGCTGCCCGGCTTCCAGACCGAGCTCACCGGGCTCGGTCACGACGAAGCCCTCGCCCTGCTGGTCGCCGGATCACGGCGCGGCGCCCAGGCGTTCGGCCTCGGCTCAGCCCTCGCGTCGGCCATGCTCAAGGTCGTCGACGCCCTCCCCGACAACTACCGCGACACCGCGACCGGCGCGGCCCAGCGCCTCCTGCTCGAGCCCGAGATCGACCTCCTCTCACGCCGCCGCGACACGGAGGAAGTCCCCGACGCAGTCATGGCCGCCGTACGACGTGCTGTGCTGACCGGGCACCGGCTCCGGATCCACTACGCGGCCGCCGAGAAGCCCCCGGAGTGGCGCACAGTCGACCCGATCGGCCTCGTCACGGTCCGCGAACAGGGCTACCTGCTGGCCACGAAATCAGGCGAGGATCGTACGTACCGACTCTCCCGAGTCCTCGACGCCGAGGTGCTCACCGAACCCGCCGAGCGCCCGGACGAGATCGACCTCGACCGCGCCTGGCAGGAACGCAGTACGCGGTTCCGCACCGGCGGCGACCAGGTCGCCGTACTGGCCCGAGTGAACCCGGTACGCCGCAAGGACCTCGTCGGTACGGCGCTCGCCGTACTGTCCGAGACCGAGGAAGACGACGGCCGGCTGCTGATGGAGGCGACGTTCCAGGACGCGCGTCACGCCGTCTGGGCACTGTGGCAACTCGCGACGAACGCGGAAGTCCTGGAACCCCACTGGCTCCGCACAACCCTGCACGACCGCGCCACGGCGATCGTCAAACGCTACGGGCCTTGATCACGAGGCCAACCACTCCCGCGCGTTGCGCCCCGGACTGCCCTCGGGCCGGCTGATCTCCGCCCACACGGCATCGAGCGACAACCCGAGTACGTCGGCGATCGCCGCGATCGTCGGAAAGGCCGGCGTCGCCACCCGCCCGGACTCGATCTTGCGCAGTGTCTCCGGCGAGACCCGCGCGTCGAGCGCGACCTCGAGCATCGAGCGCTCGCCCCGCGCGAGGCGCAGCAGAGCGCCGAGGCGCTGCCCGCGTTCGACCTCCGCGGGGGTGAGCGGCAACCTGACCATGAACCGATTCTAGTCCCGGGATAATATGGCCGGGATAGTTATTGGTAGCACACGAAAGGCGCCGCATGATCGAGATCCTGAGCCCCTCCGAACTACCCCGCGCGCAGGAGACCGGCGCCCTGGTCGCGGACATCCTGCAGACGATGAAGAGCCGCGCCACGGTCGGCACGAACCTGCTCGACATCGACGCGTGGACCAAGGCGATGATCCTCGAGGCCGGCGCGGAGTCCTGCTACGTCGACTACGCGCCGTCGTTCGGGCGCGGGCCGTTCGGCCACTACATCTGCACGGGCGTCAACGACGCCGTACTGCACGGACTGCCGCACGACTACACCCTGGCCGACGGCGACCTGCTCAGCCTCGACCTCGCCGTTCTGAAGGGCGGCGTCGCCGCGGACTCCGCGATCAGCTTCATCGTCGGCGAGTCGAAGCCCGCGGAGAGCGTCGCGCTGATCGACACGACCGAACGCGCCCTGGCCGCGGGCATCGCCGCCGCCGGGCCGGGTGCCCGGATCGGCGACCTCTCGCACGCCATCGGGACGGTCCTCAGCGAAGCCGGGTACGAGATCAACACCGAGTTCGGCGGCCACGGCATCGGTTCGACGATGCACCAGGACCCCCACATCTCGAACACGGGCCGCCCCGGCCGCGGCTACAAACTCCGCCCCGGACTCCTGCTCGCGCTCGAGCCGTGGATCATGGCCGACACCGCCGAGCTCGTCACCGACGACGACGGCTGGACCCTGCGCAGCGCCACCGGCTGCCGCACCGCCCACAGCGAGCACACCATCGCGATCACCGATCACGGCGCCGAGATCCTCACCCTGCCGCGTTAGACGAAGGCGCCGACACCTTCGTACTCGCCCACCTCGGCCGTGCCCGTCGCGTCGTACTCGAGCAGCAGCAGGCCTGTCCCGGTCACCTCGTGCTTGCTCAGTCGAAGACCGACGGGCATGCCGGGGTGATCGAGCAGCCGGCGGCCGGAGCCGACGACCGTCGGAGCAACGGCCAAGCGAAGCGTGTCGACGAGCCCAGCGGCGAGCAGCGCGTTGCCCAGCCGCCCGCTGCCGTGGATCTGCAGCTCTCGCCCCGGCTCGGCCTTGAGCTTCGCGACCGACTCGACCGGGTCACCTTCGAGGATCGTCGTCGGATTCCACGAGGCCTCGGTCAGCGTGCTCGTGGCGACGTACTTCGGCAGCGCGTTCATCCGGACCGTGAACGGGTCGTCCGGGTCCGTGATCTCCGGCCAGTCCCGCGCGAACGCCTCGTACGTCCGCCGCCCGAGCAACAGGCCGTCCGCCAGCCCGAGCCATTCCGACGTACGGCGTACGAAGGTCTCGTCCAGGAACGGAATCAGCCATCCGCCCCGCGTGAACCCGTCACTCGGATCCTCGGTCGGCGACCCGGGTCCTTGGCACACACCGTCCAGCGTGACGAACTCGGTCAGGACGAGCTTCATCTCGCCACCTCGCTCTCGGCAACCTCCGCAAGCTGCGCGGTGACCGACCCCCACCCGTCGGCGAACCCGATTTCCTCGTGCAGCTTGCGCGACGCCGGATCCCCATGCCGAACGACGATCCGGTACGCCGTCCCGTCCGGGTGATCGGCGAACGTGACCTCAGCCGTCATCGCGATCGGCGTCGGGTTCGTCGGGTGCCAGGAACTGTCGATCGTGTTCGTGAACACGATCCGCTCCAGCTCCTCGGCCACCACGAAGCTCGCGTCGAGGTGCGGCACGAACGTCGCGCCGTCGTCGCTCATCCGGGTCACCAGCCCACCACCGGGCCGCACCTCGAGCCGGTCGACACGACACACCGTCGGGGCCGGCACCCACCACCGCGCAAACCGCGACGGCTCGGTCCAGGCACTCCACACCACCGCCCGCGGCGCGCGGATCACCCGTTCCACCACCAGATCGAGCTCGGGATTCATTGGTCCTCCTCCATCAGTTCGCCGACCAGACTCTCCAGCCGATCAGTCCGCTCTTCCCACGTCGCCCGCTGCTCAGCCAGCCAGTCGTCCACCAGCGCGAGCCGTTCCCGGTTCAGCACACACGTCCGGACCCGCCCGACCTTGACCGTCCGGATCAGGCCGTTCGACTCCAGCGTCCGGACGTGCTTCATGAACGACGGCAGCGTCATCGGAAACCCGCCGGCCAGCTCGCCCACGCTCGTCGGCCCGCGGCCGAGGCGCCGGATCACGCTGCGCCGGGTGGGATCGGCGAGTGCGACGAACACCCCGTCGACCGCCTCGTCATACTGTGCCATGAGGCTAAGTATTACTTATGCTTAGCCTCGAAGCAAACTATTTGAGCACCTGGTCGATCAGCCAGCCGGACAGGACCAGCAGCAGGAGGCCGGCGACGGAGACGAGGACCTGGGCGAGGATGAGCACGGAATCATCGTCGCGACGCCCGGTCGCGCTCGACAGTGGCAAGAATGCCCCGCATCGATAGATTGTGGTCATGCATCGCGTCGCCGTCGTGGCCGCCCACCAGGTGAAGAGCCTCGAGCTCGCGATCCCCGGCCAGGTGTTCGGGACGGCGCACTCACGGGACAAGCCGGCTGGGGCGGTGTTCGGCGCTCCGTTGTACGAGGTCGTCATCTGCGGGGAGCGACCCGACCTCGCCGTCGTCGGCCGCAGCGGTGCGGAGCTGTTCCGGCTCACCGCGCCGTACGGCCTGGAAGAGGTGCTGACCGCCGACACGGTGATCGTGCCGGGGACGCGCACGGACTGGGAACCCGCGGTCGAGGTGCTGGACGTCCTGCGCGAGGCCTCCGCCCGCGGCGCGCGGATCGCCTCTGTCTGCTGCGGTGCCTACCTACTGGCCGCGGCGGGACTGCTCGACGGTCGGCGGGCGACGACCCACTGGACCTCGGCCGCGGACTTCGCCCGGCGGTTCCCACGGGTCGAGGTCGATCCCACCGTGCTGTTCGTCGACGGAGGCGACGTACTGACGTCCGCCGGTGCGGCGACAGGCCTCGACCTGTGCATCCACATGGTCCGCAACGACTTCGGTGCGGCGGTGGCGGCTGAGGTCGCCCGCCACATCGTGATCGCACCGCAGCGTGACGGCGGCCAGGCGCAGTTCATCGTCCACCAGGAACCCGCCGCCGACAGCGGTTCGCTCGAGCCGACGATGAGGTGGTTACGCGACCACGTGGACCAGCCGTTGACGCTGCCCGACATCGCCCGGCAGGCAGCGATGAGCCCGCGAACCCTCAACCGCCGTTTCCGCGAACAGACCGGGACGACCCCACTGCAGTGGCTACTCACCCAGCGAGTGCGCCACGCCCAAGAGCTCCTGGAAACCTCGGACCTCCCGGTAGAAGACATCGCCCAGCACTGCGGCTTCGGCACCGCCGTCAACCTCCGCCAGCACTTCACCCGCCGCCTGCAGATGTCCCCCAGGCCTACCGCCGCAGCTTCCAACTCCGCTGATCAAACCAGGCCCCGACCCCGGTGAACGACAAACGACCGGTCACCTCAGGCCAACCGCCACAGCCTCCAGCCCCGCCGGTCACCACCAGCCCCTCCCCCCGGCGCCGCAGGACGACAACGACCGGCCGCCTCAGACCAACCCGCCGCAGCCTCCACCTCCGCTGATCACCACCACCCCCTGGCACCGCAGGACGACAAATGACCAGCCGCCTCAGGCCTCTAGCCCCGCCGATCGCCACCAGCCCACTCCCGGCACCGCAAGACGACCTTCCGTACCGGGGCGCACAGGTGCTCGGTGGTGACCGAACCGGCCGGCACGTCGGCGAGCTCGATCATCGCGGTTGGGCGATGGCCCCGTGCGTTCGGCGACGAGGCCTGGCGTTCGGCGACACCGGCTCGACCAGGCTGACCAGGTCCTCCGGGAGTCCGGTCTCCCCGCATCGCTTCTCGTCAAGCTGCGGGCCGGCCGATGGCGTGTGCTGGACGAAAGAGCCCCCACCTTCCGCCGAGGAAGGTGGGGGCTGTGCCGACCAGGTCGACCGCAGGTCAGTCGCGGGTGAGTTTGCGGTGGGTGACGCGGTGGGGGCGGGCCGCTTCGGCGCCGAGGCGTTCGATCTTGTTGGCCTCGTACGACGCGAAGTTGCCTTCGAACCAGAACCACGCGGACGGGTCCTCGTCGGTGCCTTCCCAGGCGAGGATGTGGGTGGCGACGCGGTCGAGGAACCACCGGTCGTGGGAGATCACCACGGCGCAGCCGGGGAACTCGAGCAGGGCGTCCTCGAGCGACTGCAGGGTCTCGACGTCCAGGTCGTTGGTGGGCTCGTCGAGCAGCAGTAGGTTGCCGCCCATCTTCAGGGTCAGCGCGAGGTTCAGCCGGTTGCGCTCACCGCCGGACAGGACGCCGGTCGGCTTCTGCTGGTCCGGGCCCTTGAACCCGAACGACGCGACGTACGCGCGGCTCGGCATCTCGAAGTTCGCGACCTTGATGTAGTCGAGCTCGTCGGACACCATCTGCCAGACCGTCTTCTTCGGGTCCAGGCCGCCGCGCGACTGGTCGACGTACGAGATCCGCACGGTCTCGCCGAGCTTCAGCGACCCCTTGTCCGGGGTCTCCTCGCCGACGATCATCCGGAACAGCGTCGACTTGCCGACACCGTTCGGACCGACGATGCCGACGATGCCGGCGCGCGGCAGCGAGAAGCTCAGGCCGTCGATCAGCTTGCGGTCGCCGAAGCCCTTCTCCAGCTTGCTGACCTCGAGCACGGTGCTGCCCAGTCGCGGACCGGCCGGGATGTTGATCTCGTCGATGTCGAGCTTCTTGGAGCGCTCGGCCTCGGCGGCCAGTTCCTCGTACCGGGCCAGGCGGGACTTGCTCTTGGTCTGCCGGGCCTTCGCGTTCGACCGGACCCACTCGAGCTCGCGCTCCAGGATCTTCTGCCGCTTCGCGTCCTTCTGGCCTTCGACGACCAGACGGGCCTGCTTGGTCTCCAGGTACTTCGAGTAGTTGCCCTCGTACCCGTAGGTCTTGCCGCGGTCCATCTCCAGGATCCACTCGGCGACGTTGTCCAGGAAGTACCGGTCGTGGGTGATCGCCAGGACGGCGCCCGGGTACTTCTGCAGGTGCTGCTCCAGCCAGAGCACCGACTCGGCGTCCAGGTGGTTGGTGGGCTCGTCGAGCAGCAGCAGGTCGGGCTGCTGCAGCAGGAGCTTGCACAGCGCGACCCGGCGGCGCTCGCCACCGGACAGGTTGTCGACGATCGTCTCGGGCGGCGGGCAGCGTAGCGCGTCCATCGCCTGCTCCAGCTGAGCGTCGACGTCCCACGCATTGCGGTGGTCGAGCTCGGTCTGCAGGTCGCCCATCTCGGCCAGCAACGTGTCGTAGTCGGCGTCGGGCTCACCCAGCTCGGCGCTGATCTCGTTGAACCGGTCGAGCTTCTTCTTGGTGTCGCCGACACCTTCCTCGACGTTCTCCAGGACCGTCTTGCCCTCGGTCAGCGGCGGCTCCTGCAGCAGGATCCCCACCGTGGCGCCCTCGGCCAGCCGCGCCTCACCGTTCGAGGCCTGGTCCAGTCCCGCCATGATCTTGAACAGCGAGGACTTGCCGGTGCCGTTCGGCCCGACCACGCCGATCTTCGCCCCGGTCAGGAAGTTCAGGGTGACGTCGTCGAGCACGACCTTGTCCCCGTGCGCCTTCCGGACACTACGAAGGGTGTAGATGAATTCCGCCATGCTCCAGAGCCTATGCGCTGCCCCCCGCCCAATCCCAACCGGCGCCCACCCGTCAGCCCTTGCCGTCCTCGGGGAGTCCGTTGTCCGGGGAGCCAGAAGGAGAAGCGGAAGGGGCGTGGGGAGAAGCCGACCCCGGGGCGGAGGTCGAGGTGGAGGTCGGCGCGGGCACAGGGTGCGTGCTCGTTGCCGGACCAGCCCGGTCAGGGGCCGAGGCGGGTGCATGAGCAGCGGCATCCCCAGGAGCGGCAGCGTTCACCAGTTCGGCTGCTCGACGGCGGGCCGTCTTCAGCTGCGCAAGCAGAACCACGAAACCAGCCACACCCACGAGCGCGATGATCGCACTGCTGAGCTTGCCCGCCGTGAGGTTGATCACCGCTGACGTCGCGAGCAGCACCGCCCCCACGACGAACAATCGGTCCTGCCTCGATCCTCCCTTCACCCGGTACTCGGCGATCCGCAGCGCGGCAGCACGGATCTCCGGGTCGGCATCGACCCGCCCTCGCTGCGCGGCCCGGTAAGCCTTCGCCTGTTGTCCAGGCGACAACCGATCAGCCCCGACGGCCCTCAGCTCGCGCTGACGCATCGTCAGTCCCAGCACAACCGCCACCGCGACAACCACCCCTCCCAGCGCGCCGATCAGCAGAGCCTCCGGCCACGAGAGCTGCTCCTTGGTCAGCTTGAACCCGATCGAGTACCCGACGAAGACGACCAGCGCCATCGATCCACCGACGATCCACCGAGGCGCGGCCAGCAATCTCCAGAACATACGAACTCCGTACCCACCGTCCACACAGCCCTTCAGCCGGTCGAGGTGAGTACATCCAGGTCCCGTTCGGCATACAGGCGGTGCAGCCACTCCTCCTGTACGACGGCGCGCAGGCAGCGGGTGAGCGGGTAGCTCTCGGATGCGGGATAGCCAGGACCCTCCACGGGGGCTGTCGAAGTCGTGAGCTGGTCGTCGGTGAGCCGGGCGAAGTACTCGCGCACCATCGCCTGGCGCTCGCCCCGGGCCGCGAGGATCTCGTCCAACCCAGGACGAGCATCGCGATCGCGAGGGACCGGCGGCGAGTCGGGCATCTCGTCGTGGGGCAAGCCGAGCGGGTGCCACGGTGCAGGATCACCCAATGCGGCCCGGCCGATCCATGCGTCCGTCGCGAACACGAGATGCCGCAGTGTCTCGACGAACGACCACTCCCCGTCGACCCGCTCGTGCAACCGCTCGGCCGGCAACGCCCGAGCCCGCTCGACCGTCCCGTCCCACAAGCGCTCGAGAGCGGCCCAGGCCTCGCGATAGCCGGCAGCGTCCACCGGGCGCATCTTGGCGCGCTCGGGCTGCAGACGATCGAGCTCCGCCTCCACCAGCGGTACGACGTCGACGCCGTTGATCCGCAGGTTCTCGATCTGCGCGTCGATCTCCACGTCGACCAGTGCGGCGCCGCGGATCGTGACGCCGCTCAGGTCCACGAGCTGGAACCGCGCGCCGGACAGATCGACGTCGTGGAAGCTCGCGCCGGTGAGATGGACGTCCTCGAACCGCGCACCGGTCAAGTTCTCCTTCACGAATTCGGTCACCCGCTCACCCTGCCCCGGTCTGTCCTGACCAGTCCACCTCTCACGCGGCCTCCTCGGCGCTGAAGGGGTTCGCTTCGACCGGGAGATCGTCGAACGGCGAAGACTGTGCCCCGAACCCTTGGGGCAACTGTTTGCGGAAGGACGTCGTACCGCGGGAGAGGTCGTGGCCGACCGCGAAGGCTTCGATCAGCGTGCGGGAGCGGGGTTCGCCGTTCTCGGTCCACTCGCTGGTCTTCAGGCGGCCGTAGACCACGACGGGGTCGCCGCGGTTGATCGACTCGGCGACGTTCTGCGCCAGCGAGCGCCAGCAGTCCACGGTGAACCAGGTCGTCGGGCGGTCCACCCACGTGTTCTGGCCCTTGTCGAAGCTCCGCGGCGTCGACCCGATCCGGAACGACGCCACCGTCGACCCGCCCTCCAGCTTCTTCAGCTCGACCTCACTGCCGACCCAGCCGGTCAGGGTCAGGTACGCGTCATTGCTCATGATTCCTCCGATCGCGGATGTGCTGTCACCAGAGAAGATGCCCGCGATCGACCTTCCCGGGAGGACGACTTCCGGGCCTGGGGACAACTCAAAGCCTTAGCCTTGACTTATATAAGCGAACCCCGTCATTCTGGAGCCCGGCAAGCACTTCACGAGAGGCGGCAGCACACCGATGGACATCCTGGAACACATCACCGCGGTCCAGCGCGAGGTCACCCGGACCGGCGAGACGGCGACGGTGCGGATGCGCCGCACCTACCAGGGAACGCCCGACGAGGTCTGGGACGCACTCACCGACCCCGCGCGGATGGCTCGCTGGTTCTCCCCCGTCACCGGCGAGCTCAAGGTCGGCGGCAGCTTCCAGATCCAGGGCAACGCGGGCGGCGAGATCCTGGAGTGCGAGCCGCCCCAGCGCTACAAGGTCACCTTCGGCGGCCCGACCAGCCTGCTCGAGGTCCGGCTGACGCCCGGCACCGGTGACACCACCGACTTCGAGCTGGAGCACTCGATGGAGGGCCCGCCCGCTCCCGGCGGAGCCGGCGCCCTGTACGTCGGCCCGGGCTGGGACGGCGCCATCGCCGGCCTCGCCCTCTACCTGGACGGCGACCTTCCCGAGGACGCCGACCCGGTGGAGATGGCCAACTCCCCCGAGGTCGTCGAGTACAACGAGGCCTGCATCAAGGCCTGGATCGAGGCGATCCGCGCCTCCGGGACCACCACGGACAAGGACCTCGACGAGGCGATCGCGATCTCGACGGCCCAGTACGTCCCCGAGAACCCGCCGGAGAACTAGGCACCGACACACCGGGACCGTGAACAGGCCAGCACCTGTTCACGGTCCCGGTCTCGTGTTCACGGCGGGCGCGTCAGCGCCGCGCGACCGCCAGCTTGTCGCGGCAGATCGTGTACGCGTCCAGCTCGGTCCGGGCCGGGTCGACAACGTGGCTGTCGGCAACCTTCTCCAGCTCCGACCGCAGCGCCCGTGCCACCAGCCGGGCCCGCCGGTTCGCGCCGTTCGCGGCGAACAGCCGGCACGCCACCGACACCAGCACCCCGATCACGACGCCGCCGATCAGCATCAGCGTCGCGTACGGGATCCCGTTCCACTTCGGTAGCGGCGGGTCCTCCAGCTGCAGGTACCCGACGACGGCCAGAACGGCCAGCCACACCGCGCCACCCAGCGCCACCAGGAACAGCAGCCACTGCAGGAATCGCGCCGCGCCCCACCAGCCCGGCGTCGACGTCGCCCCGAGATCGGTCCGCGCGACAGCCTGGTCCAGCTCGTCGCCCAGCGACTCCTCGCGCTTGCGCACCGAGGTCCGCACCGAGTCCGCCCACGGCCGCGAAAGCCCCTCGGCGGCCTTGTTCGTGATCGTCCGTACGGCGGTGTCCATCCGGGCCCGCTGCACCGGTGTTGCCGCAGGCAACGAAGAGCGGGCGATCGACACCTCGTTGGACGCGGACTTGCGGGCCGCCTTGCCCTGCTGGCGCGCGCCGCCGTCCAGGTGCAGCCGCCGCAACGGGTCGGGCCGGAACCGGCCGAGCCACTTGGTCACCGGCCAGCCCGTCGCCGCGCGAGCGCGCTGCAGGTACGAACGCCGTACGGCGTCGACCACCACCGGTACGCCGGAAGCATCCGACAGCGCGTCGACCAGTTCGGTGATGTCCGACTTGGCGATCTCCGGCGTCTTCGCGGTACCGCACTGGCTGGCCATCCGGTCCGCGACCCGGTCGACGTCGGCCGCCAGTCGCTCCCGCGCCGCACGCTTGTTGCTGACCCGCTTGACCAGCAGGCCGCGCATCTCGGCCAGGCCGTCGCCGCTGACCGCCGACGTACCGACCACGGTCGGATTCTTCAGCCCGTCGGCCTTCAGCAGCCGGTCCAGGTCGGTCAGGCAGCTCTTGCGCTGGTCCTCGGTGAGCTTGTCGATGTGGTTCAGCGCGAACACCATCACCGACGAGTGCGACGCGAACGGCTTGATGTACCGGTTGTGCAGCGCGGCGTCGGCGTACTTCTGCGGATCGACCACCCAGATCAGCAGGTCCACCAGCTCGACCAGCCGGTCCACGATCAGCCGGTGCTCGACCTCGGTCGAGTCGTGGTCGGGCAGGTCCAGCAGGACCAGTCCGTCCAGGTCCTCCGACTGCGCCTCCTCCAGCGAGCTGCGGTGCTGCACCTGGTGGCGCCGCGGGATACCCAGCCAGTTCAGCACCTCGCCGGCCGGCTCCTCACCCCACACACAGGCCAGCGGCATCGAGCTGGTCGGGCGGCGCGTACCGATCGCGGCCAGGTCGAGCCCGGTCAGCGCGTTGAACAGCGACGACTTGCCGGAACCAGTGGCCCCGGCCAGTGCGACCACCGTCAGGTCGCCGGACATCCGCAGCCGCTGCCCGGCCCGGTCGACGATCTGCTCGGCCTCACTGAGCACTACCCGGTCGAGGCGGCCCTTGCCGGCCTCGGCCGCGTCCTCCAGCGCCTCGATCTTGGTCAGGACATCGGAAGAGCCGCGCACCAGGCCCTTGACCGTATCCACAATTCCCGTCACGTGCAGTCCTCCACCGCGCGTGCGGCCTCGGTCAGTTGCCTGGGTGCTTCGGGATCGACCGGATGCTGGTCGAGCACAGCCAGGTAGCGGGCGAATTCCGCATCCATCAACGCATGAACCCTATCGTCAAGGTCCTGCCGGGCCTTCGCCGCCAGGGTCCGCACCGCCTGGTCGCCGAACACCGCCTCCAGCAGCTTCTGCCCGACCACCGCGGTGCCCGCGCCGACGCCGACCTCGGCGCCGGTGATGCCCGCCGTGCTGGCGAAGATGACGACCATCAGCGACAGGCCCAGGCCGTTCACGCCGTACGCCAGAATGCGCGCCGTCGACCGCTTGTCCGCGCCTTCCTTGCGGACCAGGTCGAGCACGAAGCCCTGCCACTCACGCACCGCACGGCCCGCGGACGCCGGGAAGTCCTTCGACATCCGGCCCAGGTCGCGTTCACCGGCGGCGAGCAGCTGCCGTCCGGCGGCGGTCGACTGCCACGACTCCTCGGCCCGCTCGGCCGCGGCTTCCGCGTGCTCGCGCAGCAACGACTCCAGCCCGGACTCGACGGCGTCGTTGAGGTCGCGGGTCGGCGGCGGCTTGCCGACGATCGACGCGCGGACCTTGTCGCGCATGCGTCCGACGTTGGTCTGCAGACCCTTCAGCAGCTCGCCGGTCCCGACGAACTCCTGCCAGCGGGCCAGCACCTCGCCGCGCAGCATCGTGCCGTCCTGGGTCGCCTTCGCGATGTCCTTCACCCCGCGCTCGTACGCCGTCTCGGCGTTGGCGCGCAGCTCGACGAACGTGTCGGCCTGGTCCCGGACCGCCTTCGAGAAGGCCGGCGTCTTCTTCGTCATCGCGGTGACCGCGCCCTGCAGCGTCCGCCGTACGACGGCCGACCGCGCCTCCGCGTCGGCGGCCAGGTCGATCAGCCAGTCCTTGATCGAGGCAACCGTCTCGTTCGGCAGCATGCCGCGGTCGTCGACCACGGTCTCCTTGATGCTGAACAACGGCGAGTCGCCGAGGCCGCGCTCGAGCAGCATCTGGGCGAGGTGACCGGTGATGTCGTCGATGGTGTCGGCCGGGGCGCGATCCAGTACGACGGCGACCGCCGTACTGCGGTCGGACGCGCTCTGCAGGAACTCCCACGGCACCGCGTCGGCGTACCGGGCGGCGGTCGTGACGAACAGCCAGAGATCCGCGGCCGCGAGCAGCTGCGTCGCGAGGTCGCGGTTGGCCTCGACGACGGAGTCGATGTCCGGGGCATCCAGTACGGCGAGGCCGCGCGGAATGGTGTCGGCGGCAACCAAACGGATCTGGCCGGGGTCCTCCATGCCGCCCGGGCTGTCGCCGCTCGAGCGCGCCATGCCGGGGAGGACCCGGTCGCCGGCGAACCACTCGGCGTCGGCGGGGTGATGGATGAGGACCGGGGACCGGGTGGTCGGGCGCAGTACGCCGGGCTCGCTGACGACCTGGCCGATGAGGCTGTTCACCAGCGTCGACTTGCCGGCACCGGTGGATCCGCCGACGACTGCGAGGACGGGTGCTTCGAGCTGCACGAGACGCGGGAGGACGTAGTCGTCCAGCTGGTCGAGCATCGCCTTCCGCTGCTGGCGAGCCTCGTCGGCGCCGACCACATCCAGGGGAAGCTTGCTGTCGGCAAGTGCTCCGCGCAGCTTCATCAACGCGGTGATGAGAGCCATCGCCGCCTGCTGCTCGGCCGCCTTCGCCGCCAGTTCTTCAGCCGAAAGCACAACCTCCGGCTCGGCTTCTTCGTCCGGGGCGGCCTCTTCTTCCGCCTCGACTTCTTCGGCGGACACGGCTTCTTCGTCGGGCGCGATTTCTTCTTCCGGGGCGACTTCGTCCGAAGCCTCATCGGTGTCCGAAGCCTCAGCATCGTCGGCCGGCGACTCCTCTACAGACTCGTCTGCAGCTGGTGCGACCTCCTCGACCGGCTCGTCCGCAGCCTCGGTCTCCAAGTCGGCTTCGTCCGAAGCCTCGTCGGTGTCCTCGGGCTCGGGCTCGGTGGGAGCGGCTTCTTCTGTTGCCGGCTCTTCCTTCTCTGCCTCGGTGGCCGGCTCTTCCGCTGAATCCTTGGCGGCCGCCTTCTCCGGCTTGTCGTCCGGCACCTCGGCGGCGACCGTCTGCGGGTCGACCATCCGCTCGGACTCCGGGACCTCGCCGCCCTTCGGCAGACCGATGATGATCTCGCCGTACTCCAACGGGAAGCCGTCCGGAGACTCCTCCGGCTCGTACGTCACACCTACGGCCGGTCGGTCGTCCTCATCTTCGGACGCCTTCTCGTCGGTGGGCTCGTCCTTCGAGTCGGGCTGGGCCTCGTCGGCCTTGCCCGGCTCGACCGCATCGGCCGGCTTGGGCTCGTCGCCTTCCGCCGACTTGTTCGAAGGAGCCGCAGCAGCATCCTTCGGCGCAGACTCAGCAGCAGCCGTCGGCTCGGCCGACTCCTCCGTCGACTCGTCGGCGGCAGGCTCCGCATCCGCAGCAGCCGGCGCACTCGCTTCGTCGGCGGCAGGCTTCGCATCCGCAGGAGCCGGCGTGGTCGCCTCGTCGGCGGCAGGTTCGGCATCCGCATCAGGCGACGCCACAGCCTCGTCGGCAGCAGGCTTCGCATCCGCGTCAGCCGACGCCACGGTCTCGTCGTCGGAAGGCTTCGGGTCAGCAGTCGACTCCGTGGCCGGCCCAGGCGTCGGCTCGACAGCAGGCGTCGCCTCCGGCTCGACCGCCTCCGTCTTGCGACGGCGGCGGCGCCAGAAGCCCTTGCCCTTGGCACCGGTGTCGGTCGTCATCCGGGCAGGCTCCGCCTGGTCCGGAACCTGCGGCTCATCCGAGCGCTCCGAACCCTCACCAGCTGCTGACCTGATGTCAGCCACGGTGTCCGTCCACGAGCACAGAGTGCCCGGTCGGACAGCGCAGAAGCAAAGTCATCTTCATCCCGTGTGGCGGCGTGGACGGGGGGCAAGTCACTGCGACGGTGGATAGGGACCGTATCCTCCCGGCGGTCCCGGGGTTCCAGTGGGTCCCGGTGGGTAACCGGGCCGGCCCGCTGGGTAGCCGGGTTGCCCCGACGGATACCCCGTCCGACCGTCCGGATAACCACCCGGCTGTTGTCCTCCAGGTACCCCCGGACCACCGCCCTGCTCCGGCCCCCGAGGCGCCTCCTGCGGCTGCTGGTACGGCGGCTGAGCCGCACCCTGCTGCTGGGCCCCACCCTGCTGCTGCGGCCCACCCGGGTACGCCGCCTGCTGCTGCGGCCCACCCGGGTACACCGGCTGCTGAGCCCCACCTTGGTACGCCGGCCCACCCTGTTGCGGCCCACCGCCGTACCCAGGCCCCCCTGGATACCCCTGCTGCGGCACAGGCGGACCGCCGTACGGCGGTGCCCCCGGCCCAGCCGGCGCAATGGCAGGCGTGGCGGTGGCGAACGCGGGCATCGGCGGGAACGGAACAGAAGGTCTCCGCGCCCGCAGCTCGTCCAGCAGCTTCTTCTCGGTGTCCAGCGCGTCCGCGCCGATCACCTGCCGGACGATCTTGTCGCGCAGGTACGCGAGCTCGGTCGCGGTGTGCTGGAAGGCCTTCGCCGCGGCCTCGGCCTGCGGGCCGTACCGCTTCGCGTTCTGGCGCAGGGCCTTGCGGCCGCGCAGCGTCGCGATCAGGGGGACGTCCTGGCCGTTCATCCAGCCGAAGCGCACGTAGTCGTACAGCCTCGACGCGATCATCTGTCCCTCGCGAGAGCGCATCACCAGCGCGAAGACGACCATCGCGATGAACAGCGGCGCCATCAGGAACAGGTACACGGTCAGGAAGCCGCTGCCGCCCGCCCAGCTCGCGCCGCCGTTCCACAGGCCGTGCAGCAGCACGGCGGTCAGGTATCCGACCACCGGCGCGAGGAAGCGGACCGCCGTACTGCGGTGCCGGACCGCGATGCCGATGCCGATCGCCGTACAGGAGGTGAAGAGTGGATGCGCGAACGGTGAGACCACGCAGCGCAGGATGAACAGCCCGATGACGCCCTGGACGCCGGCCGCGCTGCCGCCCTCCTCGGAGAGCTGGTTGAAGACGCGGCCGAGATAGAGGATGTTCTCGGTGAAGGCGAAGCCGATCCCGACCATCCCGGCGTACACCAGGGAGTCGATGATCCCGTCGAACTCCTTGCGCCGGACCAGCGCCAGCAGCAGGATCACCGAGCCCTTGGCGAACTCCTCGACCGGCGGCGCGACGAAGACCGCGGCCCGGTTGCCGCCGCCGGTGGTCTCGTGCAGCAGGCTCGCGGCCTGGGTGTTGATCAGGAGTGCGGCCAGGGTCGCGATGAACGCGCCCCAGCAGAGTGCGAACACCAGGAACCGGACCGGCTCGGGTTCGTAGCGGTCCAGCCACAGGTAGAGCGGGATGATGATCACGATCGGGACGAAGGCCAGCCCGATCCCCCACAGGAAGCCGCTGGCACCGACCGACTTGGCCACGATGCCGAAGATCAGCAGCCCCGCGATCGCGAACACCACCGCGATCACGATGCCGATCAGCAGGCCCCGGTTGCGCCGCTGGCCCGGGACCGGGTGCGGTCCCAGCGTGTTCGGCTGCGGGTACGGCGCGCCGGCCGAGCCGTTCGCCGCCGGTTGCGGCGCGTCGGCAGGGCCTCCTGAGGGGTAACTCATGACCGCAGCCTAGTTGGAGTCCCGTCAGCACGGCAGAACCGGCCACTCGGCGTTACCGGGATGGAACGACAAGGCTGTACTTATCCACCCGCTGTCCCCGTACGGCGTACGCCCCGTGACGCCGCACCGGGAACCCACGAGCGTGATCGGCCCCCGATCTGAGACACTCTTCCCCGTGCCGCAGGCACGGGCGCCCGTAGCTCAGCTGGATAGAGCGTCGGACTTCTAATCCGTTGGTAGAAGTCCTGGAAACACAGATATGGCCCCTGACCTGCGGTTATGCAGGTCAGGGGCCGTTCTTTTTGAGGTGAGTTACCGGTTAAGTTACCGGTGATGGGTACTTGCGCCCCCGGCTGGACTCGAACCAGCGACCAACGGTTTAGAAGACCGGCGCTCTATCCGGACTGAGCTACGGGGGCGTATCCCGCCCGAGGTACTGTACCGGGCACCTCGGGCGAGCTGGCTAGAGGATATCGGCGGCGCGCGAGTCGCCTCGTCCCATGAGATCGCGCTCCAGGTAGTGGTCGGCCGTCATGGATGGATCGCCGTGGCCGAGCTGGTCCGCGATGTCGGACAGATCCCACCCAGCCTCCTCCAGTCGCTTCGCGACAGTGCGACGCCAGGTGTGCGGGATGGCCCACGGCATCTCCGCGCCGTCGAGTATGTGCCGGACCGCCTTGTTGCAGTTCGACTGATCCCAGGGCTTCCAGGGATCGTCGGTCTGATGGGGTGATGGGAAGATCAGGCCCTCGACCCCGTACCGAGCGCCTCGCTCTCGTATCCGTTCGAGGAGCCAGCTCGGCATCCTGACCGCGCGCCTAGACCCCTCGGTCTTGGTGCCGAGGATGAGTGCCCAGCCCGTGAGAAGGTCGACATCCTCCCAGCTCATGCCGCGAGCCTCGCCGATGCGAGCGCCCGTGCCCTTCATGAATGCGTTGAGGTCGGCCGTCGTCGCCCACTTCCGCAGCGTCCGTGGGTTGGCGGCCTCGTCGATGGCGAGCTTGTCGGCGTACGCCATGACCGCATCGGCCTCTTCGGCGGTGTAGGCACGCTGGTGGTCGTGCTGAGCCTGGCGCACGGTCTGCTTCTTGACCTTCGCCTTGACCGGCCTGACCATCCTCGTCGCGTTCACCGTGAATACGCCGTCGTCGACCGCCATCCAGAGGATGCCCGACATCACCTGCCTGGCCATCTTGGCGGCACCAGTGCCGCGTCGGTCTGCCACCTCCTGGAGGAACAGGCGCAGCCTCTGGGGATCGTTGGCCTGCTTCAGGGTCAGACCCCGCAGAGTGGACGACTTGCCCTTCACATGATTCTTGAACGCACGCTCGTAGTCGTCGATCGTCTCGGCCGAGAGCTTCGACTCGGGGCGCTTGATCTGCTCAAGCCAGAGCTCTCCGGCCAGCGGGACAGGCGTTGATGGCGTCATGCCCTCCAGTGCGGCGCCCAGGCTTGGCTGTTCCTTGAGGGCATCCTCGACGTTCTCGATGGCTGCCCGGCGGGTCTTGCCGAAGCGGGAGATCTCTCGGGTGATGCCATCGAAGCCACGGAAGTAGACTCGGGCACGCCAGCGTTCAGCGGAGCGGTGGTGTACCGCCCGCTTCCACTTGCCGGCCCCGTCCCGCTTCTGCGGGATAGCCTCAATCTCTCCGTGCTCTCCGAGCCCGAGCGCCTTCCCTGCCATCACTCCCCCGTTTCATGTCGTGGTGGATCACCGCCGCCCGGTCAGGCAGCCTTGCGTTGGCGCACCAGGGTGCGCTCCTCGTACTGCTCGATGTCGGCCAACCGATAGGCGACTCGACCCCCCGGCCGGATGAAGTCCGGCCCTCTACCCTCCGAGCGGAGGTTGGCCAGATGGCCGACCGAGACCCGCCATCGCGCGGCGAGATCCTTCGGGGTCAAGTGGACCACGGGTGGACAGTTCTCGCAGCTCATTCGACCAGCTCGACGGCGTAGTCCTTGTCGACCGGCACCTCGAAGTCGCCCAGGTCCACCTCGTGCGCGCACTGATGGCACAAGATGACGCCCTGGAACTTCTCGTACGCCTTCTCGATGGCGTCCTCGCGATCCTCGGCCTGGACCTCAACCGAGGTGGACGCCTCCGTCCCCATGTAGACGCGGTAGGTGCTCACAGCTCGTCCTCCACGCTCGGAAGCGTGATGACGACCTCGGCCCGGAGGATCAGGCTGAAGGCTCGATCCAACTCCTCACCGGTCAGATCCTCCTCGCCCTCCCAGCACTCCGCGATCAGGTCCCACTCCGGGTTGTGCTGGCCGTACTTCCGCACCATCTCGGCGGCGTAGATCCGAATGGGGTCGGTCTCGACCTCGGCCGGCGTGCTCACAGCGCCGCCATGATGCGTCGCTCGGTCGGGCTGGACTGGTCGACCCGCACCACGCGCCGCTGCCCCTCGTCGAAGGTCCAGAGCACGGTCTCGTGGAGTCGCATCCTGTCTCGGAGCGGGAGTTGGTCCTTCGCCTGCTCGACCAGGGTCTCCAGGTCGGAGATGTCCAGATGGATCGGGTCGCCGTCCGGGATCTTCACTCCGCGGACGATCGGCGAGTTCGGCCGGCGCTCGCGGTACGCCTTGCAGAACTTGGTCAGCCGGTCGATGTCCTCCCAGCTCGTCTTGCTCACGCTGCAACCCCCTTCGGCAGGTGGTCGTTCTCCAACAGGGCCTTGAACACCTGGCCGGCGGCCGAGTGGTGCACGATGACGCCTTCCGGCTTCATGAATCCCGGCGCCGCGTGGGAGCCGGTCTCCTGCAAGTCCTCCAGCACCATGTACACGATGTCGGTGGAGAACGGGCCGATGTACAGCTCAGGGACCACGTCCAGCTCGGGCAGGATCTCGTAGCCGTCGATGTCCGACACGGCGGCGGTCAGCAGGGGGCGGTAGCGGTGGGTGTTGAACAGACTGAACCGCTTCTCGCCCTCGGTCAGGCCGTAGTTGCGCTGGATGCCGGAGCCCCACCACTCACCGAAGTGGCGGCCAGTGCCGAGGATGTCCACCAGATAGACGGCGTTGTCGTAGACCCACCCCGCGAAGCCAGCGTTGTCGGTGGTCTTGCCCGGAGTGATCAGGCGCTTCCGCGACTGCGCCCCGACGAGGTACTCCTTCTCGGGCACCTCGCACTCTCCCACCGGGCCGAGCACGTGCACCTCGGGGCCGGCGTAGTCGGCCAGCTCTCCGAAGCTGAACTCGCGGATGATCACCGCGGCGTTGGTGCCGTCGATCTTCTCCGTGATGCTCACGTCACGGAACAGGCGCGGCGTCTTCGGCCAACCCTCGAACTCGATCACTGCTGTACCCCCTGTCTGGCCGCCACCGCGAGGCGATCGGCTCGTTCGTTGAGTGGGTGCCCCGAGTGGCCCTTGATCCAGCGGAAGTCGATGTCTCCGCGGTGCAGGACCAGCTCGATGAGCGGTTCCCAGATGTCCTTGTTTGCGACGGGCTTGCGGGCCGAGTTGACCCAGTTCCGGGCGTGCCAGCCCTTCCACCAGCCCTGCTTGAAGCAGTTCACGACGTACGAGCTGTCGGAGACGATGGTGAGCGGACCGAACAGTGACTGAGCCGCCTCGTACGCCGCCTGGAGCTCCATTCGCTGGTTGGTGGTGTCGTTGGTTGCCCCGGACCCTTCCGGGCCGTCAGCGACGACCCAGGCCCATCCCCCGGTGCCTCCGGAGCAAGCTCCGTCCGTGTAGACCTCGATCAGATCGGAAGCACCCACTTCGGGCACTTCCGGTGGTGATCCAGCCCGATGCACCAGCACTTGTGGTCGTTCGACGAGCCGAACTCGTCGGTGACGACCTCGGTGAGGTCGTACTGCATGAAGTCGTAGCCCTCCATCCCTTGGCCGGTGATCCAGGGAATGCCCTCGCCGGCGTCCTCGATCGTTTCGAGGTACTCGTAGAGTTGATCGCCGGTGATCGGCTCGTGCTCACTCACTCCGAAGGCGTCTCGTACCTCCCACTCCTGAACCTCGACCTCGGCGGTCCGGCGCCAGGTCTCGTCCCAGGTGATGGTTGCCTTCACGCCGCCGCCGCGGTCTTGCGCTTCTTCACCCACGGCAGGCGCAGGGAGGTGAAGCCCCGAGCCTTGGATGCCTGGACGTAGCCCGGCTCGACCGCACCGACCAAGGCCAGGGCGTCGAGCAGGAGCTGGTAGTCACTCCAGTTCACCGGCACGTCGATGTAGAGATGCGAGTGGCCTGGCGTGGTCGACGGGATCAGCGTGGCCGGCACGTCGAGGTCGACCATGATGGTGTGTCTGGGCTCGGGCGGTCCGAACAGGTCGAACGGGTCCGCCGGCCGAGCCTCCACGATCTCGCTCGTCACCACCTCGGCGTCGTCGTCCATCCACTCGGTGGTTCCGCTCGGCTCGACCTGGTTCGAGTAGGGCTCGCCCTCCACGATCTCCACGATCTTGCCGACCGGGTGCTCGTAGATGCTCGGGACCCTGAGGGTGCTCACCAGCCCACTCCGAAGGCGTCGACGACGTGCTCGTAGGTCCACCCCGACCAGTAGCCGGAGTCACCGGCCCAAGTGGTGGCGTAGGTGCCGCCGGCGTCCCGAACCCAGGTGTCACCCTCGCCGTCGACGAACCTGCTCGGCCGGCGCCGCAGTCGGGCCTCTTCGGCACGCTGACGCTCGACCGCAGCCTCATCACCGCGGCGCATCGAGTCTCGCACCCACTCCCAGCCGGTGGTTGGCTCGGCCTTCGGCGTGAGCTTGCGCTCACCGCCGCAGTTCGTGGTGCCCCGCGGCTTTGCCTCGACGACCTCCACCTCGATCTCCTGCCCCACGGCGAGGTCGATGGTGCCCCCGTCCGGGAACGTCAACCGCACGGGGTTGTCACCGAGGATCATGATGGTCGTCGATTGGATGGGGCTGAGAATCCTCACTGCTGTACCTCCTGCGCGTCTCGGATGGCCACGTCCAACAGATCCCTGAGCATCACTGCATCCCGGAGTTGCATGTCGTGGAAGTCGTTGCGGTGGACCTCGCGGTTGAAGTCGAGAGTCACGAACGGTCCGTTGCTGGCGAGCGTGTCGATGTAGGACTGCGCCGACTGACCCTGGAACCGCCCGTTGTGTGTGATGCCCCGATGGACGACCTCGCCACCGCTCTCGACGGGCGAGAACCACTTGGCGTGGGTCTGTATCGACATGGCCGGCGGCAAGACCACGCCGTGGGTGTGGCCGTAGCGCACGCCATCGTCGAGCAGCTCCACATTGCGCGCCGCGGTCCACAGCGCGTAGTCGTCCGTGTCCGCAGGCTCGACTAGGACCTTGTCGCTCCCCGGTCCAGCCTGCCCGTGGAAGGGGCCGGCCTTGATGTCGAGGACTCGAACGAGGGTTCCCTTCAGGATGCGGCGATCGCTTCGTCCGCTCAGTGCATCCTTGATGAGGATGCCCCGGCGGTTGATGTCTCTCGCTTCGGTGGGAATCACGCGGCTCTCCTCTCGCTCGCCTGGAACTGCTCCCAGGTCAGGGTCGGGGCGGGGATGGTGCGCATCTGGTAGTCGCGCCGGCTCTCCGATGTGAGGTGGTAGGCGTCGCCGGCCTGGCACAGGTAGAAGCGGTTCTCCTGCTTGCCGATGCGTCGCGAGCCGACCACCTCCATCCGAGCTCGGTGGCTCGCCTTCGCCTTGCCGAGAGCCTTCTCGGCCAACCGCTCACTTGCGAACGATCGCTTGCCACACGGGCACATGCTGTGCGCCACGGTCTTCACACACTCACCTCCGTCTTCCAGATCGGTCCCCAGTCGGGCGTCTCGGCCTCGGGGTTGTCCTTGAACCACTGCACCCGGCGCTGGAGCTCGGCCTCGGGGCCGGACTTCAGCGAGTTCTCGGCCGCCTCTCGCGCCTGCTTCCGAGTGGTGTAGTACGCAGCCGGCGTGCCGTTGAAGATCGGCAACGTCCACGTCTGGAACGTCTCGTGCGTGGCCGTGGAGTAGACCAGCGAGAGGGCGGCGGCATCGGCCTGCCCCTCGGTGGCGTACCAGCCGAGCGCCACCTGGTTGGCCCGCGCCTCGTCCGGCGTCAGGTGTCCGGCAGGGAAGCGGAGCTGGCCCACCACGGTGAACTTCGCCCTTTTTTCGATGATCTCCAAGGCCGCGCTCAGCGCCGCGACAGCCGCGGCGTCCAGGTCTTCGTGATCCCGGTCGAGCACCTCGGCCATCGTGGCGACATGTTTCTTGGTGAAAGTGATTGCCACTACGGCCCCTTCCGTCCAGCTGCGCGCTTGCACGTCAGGCACGTTCGAGAGAATCGCCCTTCACCCCTGGGGCGCACGAGGGTGTTCTCCGCGGTGTACTCGTGGTTCTTCGGGCAGTGGGTCTTCGATCCGGTGGGGTGCGTGCCGTGCCTGACCGCATCCAGACTGTTGTTCGACTGGGTGTCGTACCGGAGATTGCAGAGATGGTTATTGGCCGGATTCCCATCTCCGTGGCAGGTCACCAGGCTCGGGTCCTCCCGCTCACCGACGAACGCCAACATCACGAGGCTGTGCACCCGGCGAGTGACGGTCTTGCCATCCCTGCGCAAACCGACCTTCAGGTGACCCCATCGATCCCGCTCTACCGTTGGGCGCAGGATGCATCCGCGTATCTTCTTGGTGTGGCCGCCGCGCCCCATCGAGACCGTGCGATCCAGGCTTCTCACCCGCCCGTCCGAGCTGGCCTGGTAGTGGCCTTCGTATCCGGGGATGTCCTTCCATGTGATCGCCACAGCTAGACGCCGGCACCTTCCAGTCCGTCGTCTTCGATCGGGCCGCAGGCCGGCAAGACCGGGGCGGTCGCGACCTGCTGGAAGTACTCGCTCATCAGCTCGCGGTCGACCAGCTTCACGCTCCACGGCAGCGGGATGTCGACCTCCTCCGCGGTGTGCGTGACGAATGTGTCGGTCGCCATGTCGATGGCGTCGTCCAGGAACTCACCGAAGGACAGCTTCTCCGAGGAGGCGACCGTGACCGCGGCGACGATGCCACCCTCGTCAGAGAACAGCGTGACCAGCTCGTCGTACTGGTCGGCCTTGTCGGCGGCCAAGATGCTGGCGGCGAGCTCGGCGGGGAAGGTGAAGCTCAGCTCGAAGTACTTGAAGTCCATGGGGGTAGATCTCCTCTCGTCAGGCGGGGCGAGACCCTGATGTCTCGCCCCAATCGCAAGTAACACACCGTGACCTGACGAATCAGGGCTGGTAGACCACGAGCACCCCTTCGTCGAGCGCCAGCTCCAGCGTCTGGTCGGTCAGGTCGAAGCTGTTGTCGGCGAAGCAGCGCCACCCCGCCTGGTCGTCCGAGAAGCCGGCGCCGTAGAACATCCGCGGCGAGTAGCCCTCGGCCAGCGGGACCACGATCGAGCCGCCCGGTAGGGCGTTCAGGCCGGCGGCGTCGTTCACCAGCGGGTACTCCAGCGTGGGCTCGGCGCCCGGCTCGATCAGCGGCTCCACCTGGAAGAAGATGTCGTAGTCGCCGTCGTCCAGCGTCACCGAGTACGGGAACGCCTGGCTGTCGGGGTCGATGCGGGTCAGCGTGCCGGGCCGTCCGTCGTACCTGCTCGTCCCCTCCTCGAACTCACGAACGATGCGGACGCGGTCGCCGACCTTCACTGCGGTCGCGACCACCGGCTCGGTGGGCTTCGGCGTGTCGGTCAGCTCGACCACCATGGCGCCGATAAGCGGGCCGGTGTCCGTCTTCACGGAGTAGGACCAGGTCTGGCCGGGGTGGACCTCCGCCACCTCGCCGAGCTCGCCGTCGAACTCGCCGCGGCCCTCGACCTCGTACTCACGGACGATGCGCACCCGGTCGCCGACTCCGGCGAACGACCCCAGCGTCTCGGGGTTGGTGATCTCGGCCGGCAGGTAGGTGTTGGCGATGTGATTGGTGGTGTACTCCGTGCTGGAGTTCGCCAGGCCCACGCCATGGCTGGTGCGCGCCAGGCTGAAGAACCGGCCGATGCCGCGGAACTCAGTGCCGGTCGGCAGGGCTTCGAGCCCGGCCAAGTCCTCGACTGTGATGGTGGTGTTCTCGTTGGTCACTGTGCGTCTCTCCTCGCTGTCGTGGTGTGTTTGTGCAACACTAACACACCGCTTCGACGGTGTGCAAGTGAGGTATCAGCCCACGAAGGTGAGCGGGCTGTACTTGCGGCGGATGTCGGCCAGTGTCGTGACCTCGCGGTTCGCCTCGACCAAGTTGCGCTCGGCTCGGGCGGTGGCGGTCGCCTCGTCGCACCCCGTCGCGGCGGTGCAGTACCAGGAGTCTCCGGTGCGGGCTCGGTGCCACCGCTCCTCGTCGCAGTCGAGCAGCTCGGTCTTCGGCTCGTCGTTCGGCCGGCAAGCGATCACCACCGGCGTCTGGGTCCTGATCGCCTGCTCTCGCAGAGCCTCGGCCTGCTCGGCGAGTTGGTCCCATTCGTTCGGCTCGCGCTGGTACTTCTTCGGCCGGTCGTCGGTGCCGATCCCCCGGATCATGAAGCCGAGCTGGCACAGCGCATGCCAGGCCGCGTGGCCCATGTGGAAGAGGTCGGACTCCGGGTCCCGATCCTCGCCCGACCAGTGCAGCATCTGGTGCCGCTGGCCGGCGTCGTAGGTGTCGGACCAGGGGAAGCCGTTGAGGTAGTTGTAGTGGTCGCCGTCCTCGTCGAGGTCGTACTTCGCACCACCCCACGACGCAACCTCGGCCACGTACGCCAACGCCAGGGGGTCGAGGCGGTGGATCTGCTGCGGCTTCCGCGCCTTCTTCCCTCCGGTCTCGGAGATCACCATCGTCTCGGTCACGCTGCCCTCAGTTCTCGCACCCGGAAGGCTGTCTCCCAGCTCGGGTTGCGCTCGATGAGCAGCCGGACGTACCGGCTGCGGTAGTTGTTGTTCAGGCGGTAGATGTCGCCCGTCGTCTCGATGCCGGTCAGCCAGCGCATGGTCTCCCAGAGCATCCCGATGCTGACGCTGGAGTGCCCCTGCTCGAACCAGTTCCGAGCCATGGCCTCCAGCTTGAGCAAGACCTGCGGGTTCTCTCGATGGAACTGCTCGAAGTCCTGCTGAATCGTGTCCAAGTGCGGGTGCCCTCTCTTCAGTTGTCCTTGAGGTAGGCGCGATCGAGCTGGGCGTACTCGATCCCGTCCAGGTGGATGCGCACGCCGTCGCCAGGCTCGGAGCGCGGGCTGTGGCGCGTCAGGACCAGGTCGTCCTCGGTCATGATGTCCAGCTCGATGGGGCGAGGGTGGAACACCAGCTCGGGATCCATCTCGCCGAGACTGATCGAGAGCGTCACCCCCTGGTAGGTCACGTAGAGCTGGTCGTCGGGGCCATCGAGCACGATGTGCTGCGTGGTCAGGGCTTCGCCCTCGTTGTCGATGTGCACGTCAGTCCTCCTCGTTCATGGACCGGGCCAGGGCGGCGGCGGCCAGGATGTCTCGGGCGTGCCGCTCGGCAGCGCCCGGCGTCAGGTAGGCGATCAGGTGGTCGGCCGCCTCGACGGCGACGAACACCGCACCGCTTGCCGAGTCAGGGCTGGCGTACGCCATCAGGTCCTCGTCGTCGTCCACCCATCCAGCGTCGGCGCGGACGGCCGCGGGTTCCTCGACGACCACACCGCAGGGGACGCACGGGCAGTTGTTCGCCCTGTCGTTCGCTTCACCCCAACTGGCGATGACGTTGGGGTGGTTCTCGTAGAACTTCGCCCACTCTGGCGAGCGAGGATTCTCCCGGCTCACGGGCAGTTCCAGTGCGGCTTGCCGGGGTATCGCACCTCGGTAGCTCCGGCGCCCACGCCCCAGTCGTCCAGCGGGCCAGCCATGGCCTCGTTCGACGGAAGCCCGTCCTCTTCGAGGATGCACACCAGGCGGCCGGTGTAGTACAGCTCGCCGTCGTCGTCGTACACCTTCCAGATGGCGTCCCCGAAACCAGCTTCCAGCTTGGCTAGCAGCTCGGCCGGCGCCTGGCTCGGTCCCATCGTGCCGGCGTCGCCGGTCTCCCCCTCGTCTGCGAGGTGGTCGATGTCCACGATCCAGGCGTAGTCCTCGGCGGGCGGGCCGTCGAGCTGCTGCGCAAGGGCTTTCAGGTACAGGTTCACGGGATCTCCTCGGCCTCGACGGTGCGGTCCTCAACGACGACGGGGTACGAGTGGGCGCCGTTGTTCAGGAACTCCTCCTCGGCAGCCCAGATCGCCGCGTCCTCGGAGTTGGCCTCCACGTGCACCGCGTACTCCGCAACCTCAGTGATCGTCACTCGATAGCTGGCCATGCTCGGTCTCCCATGTCTGGTGGTGGTCGTGCTTGAGCGCCTGCCCCGGAATCGAACCGAGGTGCAACCATTCAGGCTGGTGGATCAGTAGTCGCGAGTGGCCTCGGCCACTGCGTAGCCCCACGTGTATCCCTGGTCTTGCAGGTCCTGACCGACAGAGAGGAGACCGGCCGTCCGTCCCTCCGGAATCTCCAGCTCTCTCGGCCAGCCCTGACCGCCAACGCCGAACGAATCCGGGTGCACGTCTTCGGCGTCGGCCAGGAGTGCTAGCGCCTCGGGTCCGTGCACTCGATCCACGACCGCGGCGACCAGGCAGCTCGGAGCCTTCGTCTTGGGGTTCACGTAGACGCAGTGCTGAACCTGCTTGAAGTCGTCGCTCTCGTGGTAGTTGAAGTCCGGGCGCTCGGCCGCCAGCTCCAACATCGCGGTGCGTACCTCGTCGTACTTCAGGGTGAAGGTGGTCACGCTGTGCTCCTCTCGCTCGATGTCCCGCACGTCTGGCACGAGTAGCCAGCGGGCGGATTGTCCTTGCATGCTTGACACTTCACCGGAGTAAGCAGGTCGCCGAGCTCGCAGCTCAGTGCTTGAGCCAAGGCGATGGCGTCGGCCAGGCTGACGCCCCGCTTGCCCGTCTCGATGCGGGCGATGGTCGCCTGCTCGGTCCAGCCGCGCTCCAGCGACACCTTCCGCGCGAGGACCTTCTGGCTGATGCCGAGCGCGTCGCGCCTCTGCCTCATCCGCAGTGCGAAGGTGGCCTCGGCCTCGGGTGCGGCGATCACGTCAGCTCTCCTCGAATCGGATCAGCTCTGCCGACGAGAGGACGAACATGTCGCCGCCGTAGTGGCTCTGCACCACGAGCTGATCGGCGAACGAGTTGGTCAGCGAGGGCGCAACGCCGAGGATCTTGCAGTGCGCATCTCGTCGGTAGTGGCGCCCATAGATCACGACCACCCACTCCCCGACCCTGGACTTCAGGTACTCGGTCCGCGCGGCAGGCTTCATCGAGTAGATCGCCCGACTCATGCCGCCGCCGCATCTCCGGCCCACGAGGTCAGCGCCTCGCGCGCCTCGGTTGAGGCGTAGTCGTGGCCGTAGAGGTCCCACAGGGAGTCGACTTCCTCCCACGTCTCCATCGTCTCCTCGTCGCCACCCTCGCGACGCCAAGTGGCGCGCTCCTCCACGACGTAGCCGTAGATGTCACCCTCGGCCCACTGCATGAACGTCTCGGCGTCGCCGTCCGCGCACTCCTGCACTCGATCCTCGGGCGTGCCGTAGTACCACCGCGCGTCCTCGGTCAGCAGCACGAGGTAGGTGGCGTCTCGCGTGTCCACCTGGGACACCGCCCGCACGCCGTGGAAGATCTTCAGCCACCGGTCGATCACGTCGAAGTCGCGCAGTCGCTCCGACCACTCCCGCCGGACCAGCGCGCCGAGTCCGCGGGTGTCGTTGTAGGACAGGTAGCGGTCGTTCATCGAGATCACTGCCGACTGCACGAAGTCGGGGAACTCCGACTGACTCTCGTCGTACACCACTCGGACCCGGAAGTCTCCGGTCTCCTCGATCAGACCCTGCGCGTAGTCGCTCACGTCATTCCCCTTCGATGATGTAGTTCAGGATTCCGACCATGTCCGTCACGGCCCACTTGGCGACCGCCTCGGGGTTGTTGCCGTGCCGCTCCCAGTACGAGCGGAGGCGCTCGGCCTCCTCCTTCAGCGTCGGGCGAGGGGGGATGATCTCCTCGACCACAGCTCGGTCGCTCATCACTTCACCAGGGTCTTGATCGCACGGACCTGGCGACGGCGCAGCGTCTCGCGCTTGGCCTCGGGGGTGGTCTTGCGCGTGGTGTGCTTCATTGGTGTGTCTCCATTCAGGGGATGGCGCACTGGTCTGTACGCCGGAGCGCCTGCCGGGGACTCGAACCCCGCGTGTCTGCCAGTCAGGCTGGTGAATCAGTGAACGGTGACGCTGTCGGTCCAGGCGTAGCCCTCGCCGCGGTCGCGACAGAGGATCTCGGCCACCTCCTCGGCGGCATCGACATCGCGGTAGAGCTGCGCGCTGTCGTACTCACCATCGACGGTGTAGACCGCGTAGAGCTCATGCTCCGGCGTCTCTGGAGTGGGCGCGACGACAGGATTGCGGAGCAGTGCGACCAGGTCGTCAGCGATGTCGCGGAGGTCTTCGTTGAGGTCTGCCGACAGCTCGTCTGCCTCCTCGTAGCCAGCCTCTCCGGTCTCCGCCAGCTCGTAGAGCTCGGCCAGGTACTTGCGGCTCTTGGCCAGCCCGTCGTAGTGATCGAGCACGTCGGCCAGCGGGCGGGTCACGACTTCCACGCTTCCGTGTGGTCGACCGCATCCTGCACGTCAGCGGAGGTGTCGTCGCTCTCGACTTCCCATGCGGCAACCTCGATCTCGACCGTGTTCCCAATCCCGCCACCGACCAGCGCCACCAGTGCGTCGCCATCTTGGGCGTCGGACGTGTGCGCGGCGTAGTACTCGATCGCGTCGGCGATCTCGTACCCGATGCGACCCTCGGGCAGCTCGATCATCTCGTTGCCGTCGTCATCCAAGGTGACTGCGACGTACGCCTGGAACTTCGCCAGGACGGACACCTCGACGCGCTTGACGCGCATCTCGTTGAACATCATGGGCTCTGTGACGGTGGTCGTCATGAGTGGATCTCGTCTCTCTCGTTGGGGTGGTGCGAGTGCCCTCCCCGGACTCGAACCGGGGTGACTTCCCTTCAGGGCTGGTTGCTCAGTAGGCGTTCTGGGCCCACTCCTCGTCGGTCCAGAGGAAGAACTCGCAGTCGTGCCAGCCGAAGGCGTGACCCTCCGGCGCGACGTTCTCGTTCATCCACACCTCGGCGTCATCCGCGAGATCAACGACCCAGTCGTAGACGTCGCAGTCCTGGCCGTCCCACACGATCGACTCGTCGCCGGCCTCGTACGCTTCGAGCGCACGCCGGTCGTCGTCGTCGATCTCGAAGCCACGATTCGCAGCCCTCCACACCAGCTCGGAGGTGACGTACCGGCCGCGGTGTCCCTCGATCCAGCACCCGATCTCAAGCGGGCTGGCCTTCTCGATCACGGCGCTCATCAGTGCGCGTCCCAGATGTGGACCATGCCGGAGGGGTCCTCTCCGGACCAGTAGTCCTGCATGAAATCCTCGGTCGCCGCATCCCAGTCGATGTGATTCAGCGGCCAGGGCTGTTCCCTGTCGAGGAAGTCGTCCGCATAGTCCTGCGCGAAGTCCACCTCGGAGTCCCACTCGCCCCGGTATGCGTCGTCGCACCTCCGCAGATCCACGTCGACGAACGCAACGCCTGCCCATTGCGCGTACATCCGCACGGCCTCGGTCGTCAGGCGATCGTGGCTCTCGATCTCGTTCAGGAAGGCGCCGATCCGGTTCGCCTCGTCGGGCGACATCTCCCGGCTCTCCGGCATGCCGTCCGTGTCCATCACCCAAAGCTCCTCGTGAGCCTCGGTGATGTGCTCACTCGGCACCTTGACCCGAGCATCGAACTCGTTCTCACCGGTCGTCTCGGTCGGCGCGTCTCCCGCGTCGAACCACTCGCCGACCAAGTCGCCGCCGTTGTAGCAGGCGAGGCAGCCCACCCACACCATCGCGTCACTCATGATTCCCTCACTAACACACTAGGTTCTGCGAGTGCCCGCTCCGGAATCGAACCGGAGCTTGAACCGTTCGGGCGGTGAAGCACTACTAACACATCTAGCCGTTGAGGCGCACCGGCATCAGGAGGTAGACGAACTGCACGTCGTCGCTACCCCACTCGGCACGCATCGCCTTGGGACCGTTGAAGCGGAGCTTGACGGACTGATTCCCGTCGAAGCCCGGCATCTTGCCCAGGTCGGCGAGGTACTTCGGATTGAAGCCGATCTCGTCGACCGGGTTGATCTCGGTCGGGATGATCCCGTCGACCTTCGGGAAGTCGCCGTCGAGCGGCTTGAGTCGGAGCTCAGCCTGGCCCGTGTCAGCGTGCAGGATGCCGTCCTCGACGGTCAGCGCCACAGGCGCCGGCGCCTGCCCCTTCTTCGGCTTGGGGAGTGCGTTGACGAGCTGCTTCACGTCCGCCGCAGAGAGTGTGACCATCCAGTCCGGCGACGGCGCATCCTCTGAGTTGAGCGTGATCGTGACCCGAGTCAGGCGGTATCGATCAGTGGCCCGGAAGATCAACTCCCCTCCACACTTCTCAACCTGCACCGCGGCCAGGATCGGAAGGAACACATCCTTCCCCGCACTCAACAGCGCCGCACTCAGTGCATCCCGAAGGTGGGTAGCGGGGACCAGCGTCCGAACGTTTTCCAGCGTGACAGTCATGCGGATCTCTCTCATCTCAAGTGGGATTGGTATGTGCGATTGCGTCAGCCTGGCTCGCACGTGCCTACGTCTCTTCCCTGTGTCCCGGCCAGCGATCGCAACGATCGGGCTCGGGGGTAGGTGCTTGTGAAGTTGTCCCTGGTTTCACGAGTCGCCGTTCGGATTCACGGATTCAGCCGCGGATCACATCGGAGCTCACCCCCAGTTGGCTTGGCATCCTCAGCGGGCAGGGCGCCACCCTGTCCCGGACCACGCGACTCCTGGCGGGAGGCCACGTGGTTTCGCCGTGTGCTCGGTCACCGATACGTCGCCGCATCCCCCACCGAGTCCCGCAGGATGCGGCACGGTGACAAGCCTTTACGCTTCGGTCGGACCCTGCGATTTCGCTTCGCTCGACCCATCTCGACCCATTCCTTTCTTCCGCTCTGCGGATTGATTACCGCTGGACAGACGCCTCCTTGATCCCCGTACGTCTGTCTGAGTGCCAGCCGGGGACTCGAACCCCGTTGCCTGCCTGTCCTGGCGGTTGCTTCACCGGCCGTCACGCATGTCCACGACGCCCGACGTATCGAGGTCGGCGTCGAGACAGAAGCTCATCTGTCCGGGCTCCAGCGATGCGGCGTGACCGCACTGACTGTCCGGCTGGTAGTAGTTCCAGCTCGCCGAGAGCATCCCGACGGCGATGGCCAGGGCACACAGGATCCGCACGTCAGCGACCCATCAGGTGCCACGGGAACTTCCGCTCACCCTCCGGCCGCGGCCTCGGGGCCACGTGCCTCACCGACACCTCACCACCGGGGACCACGCGGTCCTGCATGCGGTGCTTCACCTTGCCGTGCCGGTAGATCTCGGTTCCGTGCGGGTGACGGCCCAAGTGAGTGCCTGGGACGTTCTCGGTCAGCAGCTTCTGGCTCATGGCAGAGCTCTCCTCTGATTCGTGGTTCGGGTGATTCGGCTGAGTAGCCAGGGCTGCACACCTCCACCCCCGTGCCGGGAGGTGTGCAGGTATCAGGTGACTCAGAGCTTCTTGAGCAGGACCCCTGAGGGGTGGATGTCGTACTGGTAGAGGCCAGCCGTAGTCAGTCGGTGCTTGGTCGTGCCGGGAATCGGAGCGGTGTCTCCCCCGTTCACCGCGATGACAGCCTTGCTCCACTTCCCGTCGTCGCCGGGATTCGGCCTGGCCTTGTCGAAGATGTCGTCCCACGTGTAGTCGGTCATTCGGCCGGCCTTTCCGTGACGTCGCCGCACCGAGGGCAGACGCCCTGATCGATGCCGTCGACCGTGTGGGTGGCGTGGCCAACCTCCCGGCAGATCCGAGCGTGAAACTCGGTCACAACCTCACCCGCCAGAGCGGGCATCTCGCGCATTCGGCGCTGGGCGGCGAGCTGCGCCTCAAGTGCCAGCCTGTCCGTTCTCGTCATGTCCGACTCCCTCACCATCACGTGGGTGACACACTAACACACCATGGTCAAAAAATAGAGTCCCTCCGTTCCGATTCGATCGGTCTGTCGCTCGCACCCGCTCACCTCTCGTCAACGTGTTCGGAGAGAGTGAGCCTAGGTGCGGCACCCGGAGGGTTGTTACATTTGTGGCCGGAGAGGTGAGCGAGCGAGGCTCGCACCGTTACCCTCTCCGGCCCCAGCCACACCTTCGGGCAGCTCCCCGGTTTCCCGTTCGGCCCGGCCAGTGTGGCTGGTTTCGCAATCTCACTCGCCGACCTCAGGTATGCCCAAGGACAGTAGCAGCTAGCTGCATTGCGAAAGACTCCGGCGCGGCTCGTCTCGCGGCCTACCGCAACCCTGCTGTCGACCTGGTAGCTGTCGCCTCTCACCGGCATACCGGATCGAAGCTAGGCGTATCGAGAGCTCTTGTGCGGCGGTTCCATCGTTGCCCGCCTGCCAGGTACAACATTCCCGGCAAGTAAGTACTTGGCCCTCCGGCGGCGAATGCGCGCCGTTCATTTCCCGGAGTTCCCGTTGCCCGTGATGCTTTACGTTGTCCCGAAGGACGCGGTCGATTCGATCTCGGGCCTATTCAGTTGTTGTGTCCGTGTCTTGCTGGTGCAAGCTTACCACACTTGCACACCGTGTGCAACTTGCGACTTTCGATTTCCAGTCGATCGGCGGGCGGGAGACAAGCTCTAACCGGAGAGCTCCCAGCGGGAGATCCAGCCGCCCTGACCAACTGAGACACAGTCAATCATGGATGTGATGGTGTGTCAAGCCGAGTCGCTGAGCGGTGTGGATCGGTGGCTACTGCCATGGTTTGGCGGGCGTGCCCATCTGGGGCCACTTGGAGGCTGTCGCTGCTCTTGCCCTATCCGGGTGAGTCCGTGCCCGCCTGCGTGCTGCGTGCGGTGACTGCCCCGGCATTCTCTTGGCCGATCCACACCGCGTGTGTTGCGCGGTGTGCCTGTGTGGAGTTGTCAGCCTGCGTGCGGTCGGCGCCCTGTGCGCCCCCTGGTGGCCGGTCGCTCCGGCCCTGCGTCGTGCTGATGGGTAGAACTCTGCCTCACTAACACACCGCTGTCAAGCCCTGTGTGTTAGTGGCGAGGACCACGGGCCCCGGCCATTGACAGGCGGGAGGGGTGGGGGTACCATCCCCGCGCGCGTCTGGAGGGGCACCGCCATGTTTAGCAGCTAGGATTCTGCCACGGTTCCAGGGTCAGAACGCGACCGCCAGGTCACCGCCGGCGAGTGGATCAGCAGGGTCCGTGCGACGGCGCCAGACGGCCTCTGACCAGGGCTTTTGTCCCGAGTGGCGCTCTTGCCCGCGGACCGTCTGGCGCGGCGCTCAGGGTGGCACGGAAGGGCACCTAACGGCGGTTTCGGCCCGAGCGCCAGCCGGCTCCAAGGTCGTTCTCGTCCACCTCGCCGGCGCCGCGGGTGTGTTAGTTGCACCGTTTGGCGCTCCATGCTACGGTCGGATAAGTACTTAAGATCTTCGGTCGAGATGCTCGTGGGGCGTCAGCCCCCTCTAGCTCCTAGTAGCTAACACGTAGCTCTCAGTCCTTCCTCTCCTCCCTCCCCATCACTTCGCCGGTGGCACTCAGGTCTAAGACCTGAGTGTGTTAGTGTGTCCTAGGTCACACGGATCCTGTGTTGAGAAGTGACTTCGCCGCTGCGTCTTTTAAAGAGTAAGACGAAAGAGTGAAGAGGAAAGAAGTGAAGAGGAAGACCTTCGCTCTAAGTCTTAAGAGCTAACCCCGAGTCCACGAGCCAAGCTCACCGACCAGCGATGGTCGACACGTGGTCGGGGTTCTACTTCCCGGTCCGAGGGGGTGGTTGGAGTGCCGAACTGGGCTAACTCAGATCGCCGCAACCGACTCCCCTCGGACTGGGACGCCAGGCGGAAGAAGCGATTCCGCATCGACGACTTCCGCTGCACGTGGGAGAACGTCTACGACGAACGATGTACGGGGCCGGCCGAGGAATGCGACCACCACATTCCGAACGACGACCACAGCATCGAGAACCTCCGCTCCATGTGCTCCTTCCACCACGGGCAGAAGTCCGGCAAGGAAGGCGCGGATGCGCGGGCCGCGAACTGGCGGCGGAACAACAGCAAGTTTCGGCGAGCCGAGAAACACCCCGGCGAGCTGTGAATGACCGGGAAGGTGCGGCGCGTGCCTCGCTACATGTGCCCCTTCCTGAGCCCCCGTGATCAGCTCTGAGCGCCCCTCTCCCGCTCGCTGATCCGGGGGCTTTCGTAGTCCCTACGGACCCGCAAAGTACGCAGCGGCGAGGGAGCGCCGAGTCGACGGTGAACAAAGGGGGTCGCTCCCCCATCGGCAAAACCTGCACCGCCCTCGGTCACCACGCCGGGGGCGGTGCAGTCATGGGTCGCGCTCTGTGTGCGCAGGTCGGATTCCAACCCCGACCGTTCGAGGTTCGATTCCTCGGCGGCCCGCAACTACTACGCCAGGAGGCGATCGTGCACATCCACATCGCCTTCGGCGAGTTCGTCCTGATTGACCTGCGGGTCGCCCTGACCCTGTTCCACCGAGACCACGAGGTCGAGCTGGAGGAGGTGCCGGCCGCCCCGCTCGGATTCCAACTGCCCCGAGGAGGTGAGCCCGTTGCCGGGACCGACGCCGAACCACAGTGACGACCTAGCCCGCGAGCGATCCCGCAAGGGTGGCGACGCCGGCCGCCCGATCTCCTCGGGCGAGCGCCGCAAGGTCTCGATCCCCCGCGCCGACAAGGATTGGCACCCGATCGCGAAGCGCATCTGGGAAGCCATGAAGGTGTCCGGCCAGGAGGACTACTACCAGCAGACCGACTGGGCCTACGCCTACTCCCTCTGTGACGACCTCACGTACTACAAGAAGGCTGAGCGCCGCTCGCCCGAAATGCTCAAGGCCATCATGACCGCGATGGAGCGACTCCTCCTCACCGAGGGCGATCGCCGCCGCGCCCGCATCGAGCTTGCCGAACCCGAGCCCGAGACCGAGCCGGCCAGCGTCCACGCCATCACCGAGTACAGGCGCGAGCTCGGGGTCGCGCCGTAGGAGGAATCTCTTGAGCAACAACAACGACCCCCTGGCGATCTTCCGCGAGCCCAGCGACATCGACTGGCGCAGCGATGAAGAGGCCACGTACGACGGGCTCGACCAGCGGGTGACGAGCCTCGAAGAGGCCGGCACCGGCGACATCACCGAGCTGACCACGCGGGTGCAGGTCGTGGAGACCGAGGTCGACCGCCTGGTCCACCGCCCGGTCCCCGCTCTGCGAGCTCGCGGCGCCGTCGTCTTCACCTGGGACGACGGATGGGACACCCACCCGCAGGTCGCCCAGTGGCACGCGGACCGCGGCCAGAAGGCGACCTTCTACCTCACGACGGGCCTGCTTGGCGGGGCGCAGCACATGCCGGCCTCCGCCGTCGCGGACATCTTCGCGCTGGGCCACGAGATCGGCTCGCACAGCGTCAACCACGTGTCGATGACCGGCCTCACCGCCGCCCAGCGCCAGCCCGAGTGGGACAACTCGGTCGCCACGCTGGACGGGTTGATCGGTCTGAGTGGTCAGGTGCGCAGCTACGCCTACCCGCTGGGCGATCACTCCGACGTGACCGACCGTGAGGCTTACCTCCGTTACGACCGGGTGGCCCTCACCGGCCTGGCGCAGGGCTTCATCGGCTCGTCGACCAAGGCCGGCAACTGGCTGCTTCGCCCGGACTACGAGGGCTTCAAGCACGGCCGGTTCCCCTGGAACCAGCAGACGCACTCTCAGCTGATGGCGATCCTGCGGGACCAGGTGATGGCCAACGCCGTCACCCTGACGACGTACGCCCACCAGATCGGCAACCCCGACACCCCGACCGAGGAGCAGGTGCTCGAAGCCCTCGACTTCTGCGAGGCCAACGGCATCCCCTGCCTCACCACGGCCGAGGCGCTGCCCGGCCCGAAGGTCGTGAACGGCGGTTTCGAGAACGACCTGGTCGGATGGACCGTCATCACTGCCGGCGCCGCCGCCACGGGCACCACGGTGAGCGTGGTCGACGACGCGCCGGCCACCGGCCTCAACGGATCCAAGTCGCTCCGGATCGTGTCCCCGAACACGACCACGAGCTCGGACAGTGTCACCGTCTCCCAGACCGTCGCGGTCCAGGGTGGCCGGTCCTTCGCGCTGTCCGCCCAGATCCGCCACGAAGGCACCCCCACCGGGACCGGCAAGTTCTCCGTCCGCATCAACGAGTTCGACGAGAACGGCACGAGCATCCCCGGCCGCTCCGTCCGCGGGACCGCATCCACCAGCGCGTGGGCGCAGAGCACCGCCTGGCCCGGCGAGTCCACGGCCGGCGCGAGCTACGTCGGCGTCCTCCACCCCGACACCCGCCTCGTCCAGGTCGCCCTCTACGTCCAGGAGGCGGCCGGCACCTTCTACGCCGACCACGTCTACTTCGGCCCCACCACCTACCAGACGAGCACGACCGCTCGCGCCTCCCTCTTCGGCTAGGCGGTCACGAGAGGGGGTGAGTCGCGATGGCTGCGATGAACCCCCTCTCCACCGAAGAGATCGACGCCCTGGAGCCGACCTACCTCGGCCCCACCTGGGCGAAGAACGAGGACGGCTCCTGGTTCCTCCCGCAGCGCACGCTGGGCTGGCAGATCGCCGGCTGGTGCAGCGAATGGCTGCTCGGCGAAGACGGCAAGCCGTGGAAGTTCACGATGGAGCAGCTCCGCTTCATCCTCTGGTGGTACGCGGTCGACGAGAACGGCCGCTTCATCTACCGCACCGGGGTCCTCCAGCGCATGAAGGGCTGGGGCAAGGACCCCGTGCTCGCGGTGATGTGCCTGGTCGAGCTCGTCGGCCCGAGCCGCTTCTCCCATTGGGACGCCGATGGCAACCCGGTGGGTGCTGCGCTGCGCAAGACCTGGGTCCAGGTGACCGCGGTCAACCAGTCGCAGACCACGAACACGATGGAACTCATCCCTGGCCTGATGAGCGATCGCTTCAAGGCCAAGTACCGCGTCAAGGAAGGCGCGGAGCTGATCCGCGCGATGGGTGGCAAGTGCCGGCTCGAAGCCGTCACCTCGTCGTACCGCGCGATCGAAGGCAAGCGAACCACATTCACCCTGCTGAACGAGACCCATCACTGGGTCGCGTCCAACAAGGGCATCAAGATGTACGAGACGATCGACGGCAACGCGACCAAGAAGGACGCTCGCTACCTCGCGATCACCAACGCCTATCTTCCAGGTGAAGACAGCGTCGCGGAGATCATGCGCGAGGTCCACGAGAAGATCCTCGAAGGCCGCACCGTCGACATCGGAATGATGTACGACAGCGTCGAGGCGCATCCGCGCACTCCGCTGACGATCGAGGCGCTGCACATCGTCATCCCCAAGATCCGGGGCGACGCCGTGTGGCTGCGCGTCGAGACCATCATCCAGTCGATCCAGACGGGCTCCATGTCCGCCTCGCGATCGCGCCGGATGTGGCTCAACCAGATCGTCGCCGAGGAGGACGCTCTCTACGGGCCGGACCAGCTCTCCGCGATGGAGGACCCCGACCTTGAGCTCCACCCTGGCGACGAGATCGTGGCCGGCTTCGACGGCGGCAAGACCGATGACGACACCGCCCTGGTGGCGATTCGCATCAGTGATCAGGCCATCTTCAAGCTCGGCCACTGGTTCAAGCCAGACGGTGCCAACAGCAACGAAGACCCCGACGCTCCCCGCTGGGAGGTCAACCGTGAACAGGTCGATAGCCAGGTGCGCGAGATGTTCCGGTTGTACGAGGTCAAGGGTTTCTACGCTGACGTGGCCCTCTGGGAGTCCTACATCGGCGATTGGGCCGAGGACTACAGCGAGGGTCTGACCGTCAAGTCCGGCGGGCACAACGCCATCGCCTGGGACATGCGGTCGTCCCTCAAGCTCGTCACCCTGGCGCACGAGCGCCTGATGCGCAGCGTCTTCGACGCAAAGCTCAAGTACGACGGCGATCTCGCCATCAAGCGGCACATGCTCAACGCGCGTCGCCGCACCAACAACCACGGACTCAGCTTCGGCAAGGAAAGCCGCGAGTCCCCCCGCAAGGTCGACCTCTACGCCGCACTCCTGCTGGCACACGAGGCGTTCTACGACCTGCGCACCCGCGCGAAGAAGGAAAAGAAGCGCACGGGCAAGGGCTACTTCATGTAAGGACGGTGACGCACGTGGCTGACCTGACGGCCAGAGCGGTCGAGCTGCTCGCCATCCTGGCGAACGACCGCCCCCTGCTGGAGCGATTCGATCGGTACGTCGAGGGCGAGCAGGACGACCCCTACATGCCGAACAACGCCGACGCGGAGTACAAGCTGCTCGCCGAGCGAGCCAAGACCAACGTCATGCCGCTCCTCACTGGGGCGCCGGCGCAGGCGATGTACGTGGACGACTTCCGGCCGGGCAACCGCTCGGTCACCGGAGCGACCTCCTCGTACGAGATGGAGCACTGGCAGTGGTCCCGCCTGGACGCCCGCCAGTCCGCGATCTACCGCGCCTCGTTCAAGTTCGGCCACAGCTTCACCCTCACCGAGAAGGTCAAGGGCCGCGCTCGCACCAAGAGCCTGTCGGCCCTGAAGACCGCGGCGCTGTACGAGGATCCGGCCAACGACGAGACCCCGCTCTACGCGCTGACCATCACCAAAGAATCGACCGGCTCACAGGACGAACGCATCCCCGGCAAGGCTCGCCTCTTCGACGGCAAGCACGAGTACGAGGTGACCTTCAAGTCCCTGACGGACGCCGACTCGGTCCAGGTCGGCAAGGGCAAGATCCACGGCGCCTCCGAGTGCCCGGTCACCCGCTTCGTCTGCCACCTGGACACCGAGGGCCGGACGACCGGCCTGGTCGAGCCGATGATCGCGATCCAGAACCGGATCAACCAGACGGTGTTCGACCTCCTGGTCGCCCAGACCTACGCGAGCTTCAAGGTCCGCTGGGTCACCGGCATGGCGCCCCCGCTGCTCATGCAGGGCGTCGATGCTGAGGGCAACTACACCAAAGTCGAGGCCGACATCGTCGACTACGTCCCCGTGCGGGACGACGCCGGCAACGCCAAGCCAGCCCCAATGGACCACAACGCGCGACGCTTCCTCTTCGCCGAGGACGACAATGTGAAGTTCGGCTCGCTCGACGAGACCCCGCTCGGCGGGTTCATCGAATCGATCGACATGAGCTTCCGCCACATGGCCGCGCTGTCGCAGACACCCCCGCACCACCTGCTCGGGCAGATCGCAAACCTGTCCGCCGAGGCTCTGCTCGCCGCCGAGACCGCCTTCTCCCGCATGGTCGAAGAGTTCCGCAAGGGCTTCGGCGAGGCGTGGGAGCGGGTCTTCCGCCTGGCCGCGGAGATCGACGGTGAGGCCGCGGCTGCCGAGGACTACCAGGGCGAGACGCTCTGGCGGGACATGGAGCAGCGTTCGCTCGCTCAGGCTGCCGATGCCCTCGGCAAGATCCGCGAGCAGCTCCAGGTGCCGAAGCGTGGCCTGTGGGCTCGCATCCCCGGCGTGACCCGCACCGAGCTTGATCAGTGGGAAGACATGGCCGAGGACGAGGACGCCGCCCTGGCGCTCTCCCAGGCCGTCACCCGCTCGACGGGCTCGGCGACGACCAACGACAGCACGAGCTTCCGCAGCTCCGCGCCGGCCCCCATCGTGGGGGCGATTGAGTGACCACCCCCGCGAGGCAGAGAGAAGCCGAGCGGGTCGACCAGGTCTTCCACGTAGCACTCTCCCAGATCGGCCTCGCGAGCCTGGAGGAGGCGCTTGCTCTCTGGCAGAGCATCCCGCCGGCCTCCATGGCTCGCGTCCGTACGACGTGGCTCAACCGAGCCACGAGGGCGCTGCGCGGTCGACGCTCCGAGGCGCGCAGTCTCGGCCGGGCGTACTACCGCCTGGCCCGCGCGCTCCGCACTGGCTCGACGATCGCCGACCCGAACAAGCCCGAGCCGGCCACCATCACCCTCGACGTGCTCCGCGAGGAGTTCGAGGCGCTGCTGCCCAGGCCGGCCGGTCAGGACACGGACTCCGGGTCCAACGAGATCCCGGTCGAGCACCTGTCTGGCCTCGCGGCCGACGCCGAACGCCAGGAGCGTGAGGCCGAACGCGAGGCCGAGCTCGTCCTGGACGCCCTCGGGCCGACCAACCTCGGCCGGCTGTTCGGCGACCTCGACGGCAAGCTCCCGTACGACGACATCGAGACCGCCCGCGCCGAGGCGTACCGCCAGGCCGGCGCCCGACAGGGTGCAGCGTTCGAGCGACTCGTCCTGAACGGAGCTCGCGCCGAGCTGTGGACGGCCATGGAGCACGACGAACGCGCCCTCGGCTACGCCCGCTTCTCGACCACCGGAACGCCTTGTGGTTGGTGCGCGATGCTCATCAGCCGCGGCGCGGTCTACAAGTCCGCCAAGACGGCTGAGTACGCCGATGGCGACAAGTACCACGACAACTGCCACTGCGAGGCCCTGCCGGTCTTCACCGACGAGCAGTACGACAGCGACCCCAAGTACGCGCTCAATCGGCAGTACGCCGACGAGTGGCCCAAGGTCACGCGCGGACTCTCCGGGAAGGCCGCCGTCTCCGCATGGCGGCGCTACATCCGACAGCAACAACGAGCCGAAGCCCAGGCGGCGAAGGCCACTCCCACCACAAACGTCCAGGAGGCGTGAGCGTGAGCGACACCACCGTATCCACCGAGACCACCGAGACCCCTGAGGTCCCCGCCGGCACCACTCCCCCGGAGACGCCGGACGGCACGACCCCGCCGGAAGGCGCGGCGCCGGAGGGCGAACAGCCCGACCCGCTGAAGGAGCTGCCCGAGTGGGCGCAGAAGGAGCTGACCAAGGTCCGCGGCGAGGCCGCGAACTACCGGACCAAGCTCCGCGACGCCGAGGCCAAGCTCGGTCAGGCCAAGACTCCCGAGGAGTACGAGGCCGCGGTGAACGAGCTCAAGACGGCGAACGCCGATCTGGAGCGACAGGTACTGGTGAACACCGTAGCCACCAAGCACAAGCTCCCTGACGAACTCGCCGCCGTGCTCCAGGGCCAGACGGCCGAGGAGCTGGAGGCGCACGCCGAGAAGCTCGCGAAGTTCGCCCCCGCCGAGGAGGTCGAGCCGGAGAACCTCTCCGGAGGGCTGAAGCCCGGCACCTCCGACACCGGGGCGTTCGACCCCGTGGCCGCCTCCCGCGCGGCCCGCAAGCGCCGCCGGTAACGCCTCCAGACCATCCCCCACCGAGCCCCCGAGGAACTGACCTCGGGGGCTTTCTCATGCCCTAGGAGGGCCGCAACACAATGGCATACACCGAGCACGACGTTGTCAAGGCCGAGCAGATCGCCGCCACCGCCGCGGTCTCGCTCGAAGAGACGCTGATCGTCCCGCAGGTCTTCTTCCGCGAGGACATCGCCCGCTTCAAGGGCGCGAAGGACGACACCGTCAACGTGAAGGTCGAGGGCGTGCTGCCCTTCCGCAGCTACGGCTGGCGGAACGACCGGTCGCAGCCGGTCGTCTTCGACGAGTACAAGGAGAAGACGGTCGCCGTCACCTTCGGTGGCGACACGATGTCGGGCATCCGGCTGACCGACGAGCAGAAGGACTTCGACCTCGACGGTTGGAGCAAGCTCGTCACCAAGCAGACCGAAGCCGTGGGCCGTGGTCTGGAGGCGCACTCGACCGACTTCCTGGTCGACGCGCCGTACGAGATCCAGCTCGGCCTGGACGCGACCAACCTGCGCAAGGGCCTGATCCGCGCCCGCTCGGTCATGAACCGGCTGAACGTTCCGGCCGGCGCGCGGACCATCCTCTGCGGCACGGACGTGGAAGCGGCCCTGCTGGAGGACGAGAAGCTGAACCTGGCTTCCAACGTCGGTGAGGCCGAGGCTGTCACCGCGCTGCGCGAGGCCACCCTCGGCCGGCGCTACGGCTTCGACTTCGTCGTGGCCCAGGAGCTGCCGCCGGGCACCGCGATCGTGATGATCGACTCCGCGTTCGTCTTCGTGACCGGCGCCGCGTCCGTCCCGAACTCGATCCCGTTCGGCGCCAACGCGTCGCACAACGGCGTGAGCCTGCGCTGGATGGTCGACTACGACATGGACTACAAGGTGGACCGCTCGCTGGTCGACACCTACGACTCCTACCGCCAGGTCATGGACACCCTCGTGGGCCGTGACGCGGACGGCCAGGGCTTCGTGTCCGACTACGAGCACTTCGTCCGGGCGTTCAAGCTGGAGCTGGCGGACGGCGCGACCGAGGCCGCGAGCTTCGACATCCTGCCGGACCCGGACGGCGACGACGAGAAGATGACCGAGCTGGGCAACATCACCGGCCTGTGGCTGCCGAGCAACGCCAAGAAGACGGTCGACAACCAGACCCGTCAGGCCAGCACGGTGAAGAAGGCAGACGGCTCCGCCGCGACGCCGGCCGCGCCGGGCCGCAAGGCGAAGAACGAGGCTGACGCCTCGGTCGCGACCCCGACCGAGTGATCACGAGCAGGGGCGGGCCTTCGGGTCTCGCCCCTGCTCACCTCCGGCAGATAGGAGCCCGCGATGGAGCCCTTGGCTACCCTCGAAGAACTGGCCAACCGACTCCCGTTCGTCATGGATGATGACGAGGAGCGCGAGGCGATGGGCGCGCTGGAGGATCTCTCCGACGACGCCCGGCACTACGGCAAGCCCTCATGGGCAGACCCGGCAACGACCCCACCCCAGGTGAGTCGGCTGGTACTGAAGGCTGCCGCCAGGCACATGAAGAACCCGGACGGGTACACCCAATCCCGTGCCGGTGATGAGACTTTGGCATGGGACGGCCGAGGCGAGGACGCAGGTTCCGCCTACTTCATCCCCCGCGAGATCGACCAGCTCCGCAAGCTCGCCGGCATCACGAAGATCTTCTCGGTGCCGGTCATTGCCTGGGGCACCCGCACTCGGCGCCGGGAGGGCCTGGTCCCTACCGAGCACGGCGCCCCGTTCCCGCTGTTCAACAGCGATAGCCACCCCTGGTGAGCATGCAGCGCAGGCGGGGCCAGCCGCTCACCATCTGGCGCACGATCGAGCAGACCGACAATCGCGGCAACAAGGTGAAGGCCGCCGACGCGGCGAACCCCTGGGTCGTGAAGGCGTGGACGATCCCGCAGCGCAGCGCCAAGGCTGAGGTGCCCGGCCAGCAGAAGATCAACGTCATCCGGATCGGCGTCAACGCCAACCTGGACGGCGTCGAGCTCTGGTCGCTGGTCCACTACCTCGGCCGGACCTGGGACGTTGTCACGCCGCCGGCCTACCACCACGGATCCCGCCACGTACGGCACTGGTCCATCGACATCCGGGAGCGTCCGAACAATGGCTGAGGTCTACCGCACGCTCGGCGGCCGGAAGGTCGAGAAGGCCCTGGCCATTCTCCCCGAGGTCCAGCGCGAGCTGGAGGAGCGAACCCTGCAAGTCGCCGGCCGAGCCGAAGCCGGCCTCGCCGAGCATCACCACGATGGCGATGCAGAAATCGACATCGAAGACGGCGGCGTCGACTGGTATGTGGTCCTGTCCGACGAGCGCGGCCAGCTCGCCGCCCTGTCCATCGAGTTCGGCCGTGAGCCGTACGAGAAGGACGGTGAGCTCGTCGGCGGCATGGACGGTCTACACATCCTCGGCAACGCGGCGCACCTCAAGAGCAGGGGGCGCCGATGACGACGACCCTGCACCCCGATGTGATCGCACTGACCGAGATGCACCCAGTGGAAGACCTCCTGCTGGAGCTCCTTCCCGGACAACTTCCGGGGGTGCAAGTCAGATCCCTCATCGCCGATCACCAAGAGTTCCCCCTCGTCATTCCGCGACGGTCCCCCAACTTCGGGGAGTGGGGTGGCGATCCGCGCTTCCTCGATGCAGCTCGCATCAACATCCACGCGATGTGCGACGGCGTGAACGGCGACGAGGATGCCGCACTCCTCTCCGAGGCGGTACGCGTGATCCTCCGCGACTCGGTCAACATCGTGGTCCCCCACCGTGGCCACCTGGTCAAGGTCGAGATGTCATCGGCCCCTCGCCGAGTGACCGACTGGGCGACCGCCACCGGCCCTGTGCAGTACGCCGACCTCCCCACCGGGGTGACGCGCTACGAGACCGTCTACGACCTGGTCATCCGCAAGCCGGCGAGCACTCAGACCCCCTGATCCAACCCCAACGAAGCAAGGCCCTCAGCACCCGCTGGGGGCCTTTTGCTTTGCCCACAGAAACGGAGCCCCTAGTGGCACTGAACGACAACGCGACCCTGGTGATCGGGGCCGGCAACTACTTCACCGCGGTGACCGGCACCGCCCTTCCGGCCGATCTGCTCTCGCCCGCGGTTGCGTGGGAGAACGTCGGTCACACCTCGATCGAGGACATCCTCGCGATCAGCTCCGAGGGTGGCGAGGCCACCGTGCTGAGCACCCTGCAGAACAAGACGCTGCGGACCAAGTACTCCTCGCGGTCCGAGACCCTGGCGTTCACGCTCCAGCAGTTCGACGAGAAGTCGCTGAAGCTGTTCTACGGCTCGAACGCGCCGACCCTGGCGGACGGCACCATCGGCGTCCCGACCGAGCCGGTCCCGACGACCTGCGCCTTCATCGGCATCTTCGTTGACGGCAGCAACGTCTTCGCGTTCTACGCGCCGAAGGCCGAGATCTACCGCGGCGACGACCTGGCCATCGCCGACACCGAGTCGCTGGCCGGCCTACCGCTGGGCGTGAAGCCGCTCCAGCTCGGCACGAACACCTGGACCTACGCGGTCACGCCGCTGGGTGTCATCGAAGAGGGCTGATCAGCCCCACTGAACCACCCTCCCCGCGATGCGTTGCGGACCCGTCGCGGGGAGGGGGCGCCGCCCGTGCCCCATAGCGAAGGTCCGCTCCCCCACTGATTTCGCACTACCCCATTCATCAACCCTGGAGGTCCGCAAAACCATGTCCAACTCTTTCACCCTGGATGACATCCGCGACGCCGCCGAGGCGAAGTACGGCTCCACCGAGATCGTGCTGGGCGACGGCTCCGTCTGCCGGCTGCTGAACCCGCTGCGCCTGAAGAAGGAGAAGCGCGACCAGCTCATGGCGCTCCAGAAGGAGCAGGGCGACGAGGAGAGCGACACCGAGGAGCTGCTGGCCAAGAGCCTGCTCCTGGTGGCCGAGAACCAGAAGTACGCCAAGCAGCTCCTGAAGGAGCTCGACGGCGACCTGACGATGCTGGCCACCGTGTTCGAGATGTTCAACTCGGGCGCCCAGGTGGGGGAAGCCTCGCCCTCGCAGGACTGATTGACGACTACGGCGAGGGCCTCTACCCCGACCTGCTCGATCACTACGGCGTCGACCTGGTCGACGTGATCGAAGGTCGGGGGCCATCGCCCCAGATCGTCAACATCCTGGCGAGGGGTCTACCCGACACCTGCCTCACGATGGCGCTCGTCGCCGGCGGCCGAGAGCACTACGGCTGGGGCCAGGACCGCCACCTGGCGGCCGACAACTACGACGCGCTCAACCAGAACACCCGCGCCACCGGTCAGTGGAAGGGCAAGGCGCCCAACATCCCGCTGTACCCGCGCCCCGAGTCGGTGAAGCCCAAGCCCGACGAGCGCGAAAAGCCCAAGACCGTAGCCGATCTGTACCGCGGCTTCCAGTAATGAAGGGAGCAGTGCATGGCAACACAGATCATCGGCCGGATCGCGGTCAAGGTGATGCCCGACACGAACGACTTCCGGCGCACGCTCAAGCGTGACCTGACCGCCATCGAGAAGTCGGTCGATGCCCTCGACATCAAGCTGAACCTCGACGCCACCGGGGTCGTGGCCCAGGCCAAGGCCACCGCCGCGAAGGTGAAGAAGGAGCTCGGCTCCGTCACCCTCAGGGTGAACGAGAACTCCCTCACCTCCCTGGAGGCGACACTCAAGCAGGTCCAGCGCGAGATTGAGAAGCTCGACGAGATCTCCGTCGACGTGAAGCTCGACCGGCCGGCGCTCGAAGCCGCGAAGAAGCTGCTGGCCGACAAGGTCGCCGAGGCCACCAAGATCAAGGTCGCGATCGACGACCAGGCGTTCGCCGAGATGCGCGAGCGCGTGAACGCCGAGTTGAAGGATCTCAAGTTCCACCCCTCCCTCGACGCCTCCTCCACCACTCGGATGCGTCGGCAGATGGCCGGCATCCTGGAGCAGATCGAGAAGCTCCAGGCCACCATCAAGCCGGAGATGAGCGACCGCGACAAGCACAAGGTCGAGAACGACATCGCCGACCTGCGCGACAAGCTCGACGACCTGAAGGACACGGCCATCGAGCCGAGCATTCAGGAGCGCGCCAGGCTGAAGGCTCAGGCCCAGCTCGCCCTGCTCGCACGGAAGCGCCGCGCCGAGATCGTTGCCTCGATCAACAAGGCGTCGGTCGCCAAGGTCGGCGCAACCCTCGCGGCGCTGTCCGGCGCCCGAGTCCTGAACGGCTACCTCCAAGACCTGACCCGCTCGCTGTCCAACCTGGACCGCAACGTCCCCCTGATCGGCACCATCGCTGAGGCGATCGCCGGCCTGGGTGCGTTCGCCCTGGCGAGCGCGAGCAACCTGTTCGCCTTGTCGGCGTCGCTGGCTCAGATCGGCGGACTGGCCTTCGCGCTGCCCGGCCTGTTCGGTGGCATCGCCATCGGCCTGGGCGCGAGCTTCGCGGTGCTGAAGGACTTCAACAAGGTCATCCCCGAGGTGGGCAAGAAGTTCTCGAAGCTTCAGGACCAGATGTCCAGCAAGTTCTGGGCAGTGGCCGAGAAGCCGATCCGCAACCTCGTCGACCACGTGTTCCCCGAGCTCTCGGCCGGACTCCAGAAGACCGCCGGCAACCTCGGCGTGTTCTTCGGCGGCCTGGCCACGGCGCTCACCACGTCGTTCGACGGCCTGCTCGGCAACATGTTCCGGGACCTCAACGACTCCATCGGCATCGCCGAGGGTGCGACCAGCTCGCTGGCCTCCACCATCGCGACGCTCGGCAAGGTCGGCGCGGGCTACCTGCCCCGCCTGGCCAAGTGGTTCGTCGACATCGCCAAGCAGTTCGACGGCTGGCTTACCGCCGTCGCGGCCGATGGTCGCCTGGAGGGCTGGATCGAGTCCGGCCTGTTCGCGCTGAAGGAACTGGGCCGCGTCGCTGCTGGCGCCGGCAAGATCCTGTCCGGCCTGGCGAAGGCTGCTCAGGCCGCCGGTGGCTCGTCCCTCAGCGGGCTGGCCGACGCCCTGGAGCGGATCGGTGCAGTCGTCAACGGCGCCACCTTCCAGACCGCCCTGGTCACCACGTTCGAGGCCGCTCACACGGCCATGGACAACCTGACGAAGAACGCCGGCCCCGGCCTGGAGAAGTTGTTCCTGGCCCTATCCAAGACCGCGACCACGGTCCTGCCGCTCGCTGGCGAGACCATTGGCAAGGTCATCGGCGGCATTGCCAAGGCGCTGGCCTCTCCCGCAGTGCAGCAGGGAATCGAGACCCTCTTCGGTGGGATCTCGGCCGGCGTCGATGCCATCCTGCCGTACCTGCCGCAGCTCGGCGATGCGTTCGGGGCCATCCTCGAAGTGGCCGGCAAGCTGGCCGAGAACCTCGGTCCCGTGCTGGGTCCGGCCTTCGGCGCCCTGGCCGACGTGGTCACCGAGCTCGCTCCCGTCCTGACGCCGATCATCGACCTGCTCGGTGAGGCGCTGGCGGACGCAATCGGGATCATCGCCCCGCTCCTGCCGCCGATCGCCGAGGCGCTCGCCAACCTGGTTACGCCGGAGCTGCTCGCCTCGTTCAAGCAGTTGGTCGAAGAGGCGATGCCGAAGCTGGGCGAGCTGTTGCCGTCCCTGGCCCAGGCGTTCATCAGCCTGGTCGAGGCCGTCGCCCCGCTGCTCCCGCAGTTGGTCGGCTTCGCCACCGACATCCTGCCCGGCTTGATCGAAGGGTCGACCGAGCTCGCGCTCGCGCTCACCCCGATCATCGAAGCCTTCGGCTTGCTGCTCGAAGCGGTCTCTCCGATCCTCGGACCGCTGGGCGAAATCGCTGGCTACCTGATCGGACCGCTCACCGAGGCGCTCAACGCGCCCTGGCTCGCGCTGTCCAACCTGGTCACCAACATCGGCCCGACGATCGACATCCTCAAGCAGTTGTTCTCGGACGGCTTCGTCACCGAGATCCCTGGCTACGTCGAGGCTGGCTTCAACGCCGTCAAGGGCTGGTTCGAGGACATCGGCACGACCATCTCCGGCAAGATGGACACGGTCGTCGCCGACATCAAGGCCGGCTGGGCAACCGCCAACACCGACACGGGCTCCGCGGTCTCCAGGATCGCCGCCAGCGTGCGCGTCGGATTCGACTCGGTGCAGGCCACCGTCAGCGCGAAGGTCGGGCAGGCCAAGAACAACCTGGTCACCGGCTTCAACTCGATGGTCACCTCGGCCAGCGGTGCGATGGCCAAGCTCGTCGCCGCAGTCAAGACGGGCGTCGACTCCGCGATCTCCACGGTCAAGAGTCTCGGCACTCGCGCGGCTGGCGCCCTGGGCAACCTCGGCGGCGTGCTGGTTTCGGCCGGCCGCTCCCTGATCTCCGGCTTCGTCAGCGGCATCACCAGCGCGATCCCCAGCATTCGGGGCGTCCTCGGTGGCATCACCGACAAGCTCCCTGAGTGGAAGGGGCCGGCCGAGCGGGACGCCACGATCCTCACGCCCGCGGGCGTGAAGGTCATCAACGGCTTCATCGTCGGAATCAAGAAGCAGATCCCCGTCCTGCGGGCTGCGCTCAAGGGCCTGACGAACGCCATCCCGTCGATGGTGAAGACCAACATCGGCAAGGTCAACACGGTCATCGGCTCGATGTCCAGGGTGCTCACGGCGAACCAGAAGGCTCACCTGAACACCCTCGTCACCAACAGCCAGACCGCGCTCGCCCTGGTCACCAAGGCTCAGGACGCGCTGGCCAAGCGGATGAAGGCCGCTCAGTCCAACCTGGACGACCTCCGCAAGAAGTCGGCCAGCTACGCCTCCAGCATCTACGGCAACCTCGTCGGCGCTGGCGACGTGACGGCGGGCGACAAGCACTCGTACGACGCGATCGTGGCCGGCCTGATCAAGGCCCGCAACGCAGCCGCGGAGTTCCAGCGGGTGCTCGCCGACCTCCAGAAGGCGGGCCTGAACAAGACCGCCCTCGACCAGATCGCACAGGCTGGTCCGGAGGCCGGCATCGCAGCGGGCAAGTCGATCCTCGGCGCCGGCAAGTCCGGCGTCAAGGAGATCAACAAGCTCCAGGCCGAGCTGGCGACGTACGCCGGCAAGGCTGCGAAGGCCGCAGCGGACACGCAGTACGCCAACGGCATCCACATCGCCGAGGGCCTCGTAAAGGGGCTCAAGGCAATGGAGAAGCCGCTTGAGCTCCAGATGCTGCGGATCGCCGACGTGCTCACCGCCGCGATCAAGAAGGCACTGAAGATCAAGTCCCCGTCTCGCGTGTTCATGGCGATCGGTGGCTTCGTCGGGCAGGGGTTCGCCAACGGCATCTCCGCCTCGGTCCCCCGTGTCTCCGCGGCCATGGAGGACATGGCCTCCCAGCGCCCGTCCGGGCAGTCCCTGAAGCTCGCGTCCGCCGTCGACTCCTCGCTCTCGGGTGGGGCTGCCGGCGCACAGCGCGTCCTTCATTACCACGCGGCCGAGGGCTCCTCGATCAACGCCGAGGAAGACCTCTTCGCGGCTGCCGAACGCTCAAGGATGGTGAACTGGTAATGGTCAAGCTCGTACTCAAGTCCAACGTCACAGGGGATCTGCTCGACCTGGATTCCCTCCTGATGGAGGACGACCCTGTGTACGACTTGATCCCGCCCGAGATGCGCGGCGCGCAGGCCCTGACCGGGGTAACCGGTCTCGGCCTGCCGCCGGTCTCGGTGCAGTGGATCGAGGGCGCAGGCGACGGCGCGACCTTCCGCGGGCAGCGGGTCCTGCCCCGCGACATCGACCTGCCCTTGTACTTCGACGGCAAGGATCGCGAGGGGCTGAAGGCCCTCGTCTCCCGGCTGGCCATCATGGTGTCCGGCGAGTGCGAGCTGCGGCTCGTAGAGGCCGATGGCACCTACTGGTACTGCAATGTCGTCCGCGTCGGCGGTGGCAGCTACGTCTACGGAGCCGACACCATCGGCGAGCGCGACCTCATGATGGTCATCACCTTCAGGGCGGGCGATCCGTACTGGATCAGCTCCCGCGACGGCGGCCTGACCATCGTCACCGAGGGCGCCGGCCGAGGACTCCTCAACGGCCCACTCACCGCGCTGAAGGTCCGCTCCTCGCAAGCCTTCGGCGACGTGACCCTGGTCAACGGCGGCGACGCTCCGGCCTACCCGCTATGGGAGATCACCTCCGGCACGAACTTCGAGGCGATCTCGCCCAGCGGCCAGAGGATCGCCTGGAACGGGACGCTCGCCGATGGCGTGACCCTCTACATCGACACCAAGTCGGGGCGCGTCTGGGACTCCACTGGAGCCAACCGCTTCGCCAGCGTCGGTGCGGCTCCACGAATGTGGACCGTTGCCCCCGGCACCAGTACTGCCCACGTCTCCATGGACGTGGTCGATTCCGCCAAGGCCCGCATCCGGGTGACCTGGCAAGACCGGAAGTGGATGGTGGTCTGATTGAAGCTCGACGACATCACTGTCACCGTCCGGGACAAGTCGCTCGTTCGCCAAGGCATCATCGTCCCCGCCGAGCTGAACCTCACGGCATCCGTCGACCACAACAACGTCGGTAGCTGGACGCTCAGCCTCCGAGCCGATCACCCGCTCGCGGCGATCCTCCGAACGCCCGGCTCGGGCCTCATCGTGGACGGCCCGGAGGACGTGCTGTTCTCCGGGCCGATGGTCACGCCCACCGAGGTGACATCGACCACCGACCCCGGCGGCACCCTGACGATCGAGGGCGTGACCGACACCGTCATCCTGGCGGACACGCTGGCCTACCCCGACCCAAGCCGGGCGGTCAACGCCCAGCGATACAAGGCCGACAGGCGCTCGGGCTTCGCCGAGACGCTGATGCACGCGTACGTCAACGTGAACATCGGCTCCTTCGCCACCGCGGCCCGGAAGAAGGCCGGCCTGACCACGGGCACGGACCTCGGCCGCGGGGCGTACGTGACCAAGGCCCCGAACTTCCAGCCCCTCGGAGAACTGCTCGCCGAGCTGGCGATCCAGGAGGGGCTCGGGCTCGGATTCAGGGTCGTGCAGCGCGGCGCCGGCCTGGTCTTCGAGACCTACCGAGTGAGCGACAAGTCGGACATCATCCGGCTCGACGCGCGCAACGGATCCCTTGCCAGCCAGAAGGTTGCCACCTCCCCACCGGGGCTCACGGTCGCGATCGTTGGCGGCCAGGGTGTCGACGAGACGCGCCAGCTCTCCGAGTACACCACCGCGGCGTCGGTCGCAGCGCAGGCCCAGTGGGGTCGGCGCATCGAGCGGTTCATCGACCAGCGCACGGAGGACGATCCCGCCGAGCTGGCCGCCGCCGGCAAGGAAGCCCTGGACGACGCTGGCTTCAGCGCAGTCTCGGCCCAGACCGTCCCGTCCGACGACAGCGCCGCCACCTTCGGCACGGACTGGAACCTGGGCGACCGGGTCGCAGTCACGGTCGACGGCCAGGAGCTCAAGGTCGACGTAACCGGCTACGTCCTGAAGGCGGACGCCACCGGCTTCCGCGTGGGCGTCACCATCGGCGACCCGACGCAGTTCGGCGACGGGATGGCGAGCCGGGTCTCCAGCGTGGAGAGCAGGATCTCTGCGATCGAGCGGAACACCGGGGTCGAGACGACCCGGCCGTACACCGAGTGGGTTGTGCCCAACCTGAAGGCATCCGCCTCGTCGGCCATCCCACCCAATGCGTGGCAGGTGCTCCGCTGGACCGTCAAGCGAGACTCCTCGGCAGACCCGGCCGGCACTGACTTGATCCCCCACAACTTCAGCGTTGGCGGCGGCGAGTTCACGACCAGAGTGCCGGGCCGCTACCTGGTGAGCGCGCGAGTCACCTTCCCCTCGGTCCCGAGCGGCACGGTCGGCTACCGCTACATCGCGCTGCACTCCTCGACCAGGGGCATGTTCGCCTACCAGTCGCTGCCGGGCAACTCCACCAGCTTCACCGCGCTGAGCGTCTCCGACGCCATCCGCCTCGCCTCAAACGAGACCGTCTGGGTGCAGGTCTTCCAGTCCGCTGGCGGCCTGCTCACGCTCGTGCCCGGCGACGCCTACGCCCGCATCACCATCGAGCACCTGGGGCGCTAACCCCTCACATTTTCAGCCCCATTGGAGATCCCTAGTGGCTATCAGCTCCTTCCCATTCGACAACCAGGACAGCACGGAGGGGCAGTACACCACCCTCTTCCGTGAGCTCCAGCAGACCGGCGTCGCCGACACCTACGGCGGCACCGCCTGGAAGATCGTCGCCGCGTCCGGCATGAACGTCACCGCCCAGCCGGGCTTCGCCCTGGTCCGCGGCCACGGCGCACAGAACACCGCGGTCGAGCCCATCGCCATCCCGGCGGCCAGCTCGGCGCCGGTGTACCACCGCGTGGTCCTTCGCCTGGACCCCGCCGCGAACTCGATCCTCCCGGTCGTCATCTCCGGCACGGCCGGCGGCCCGGTCCCCTCGCTCAACCAGACCGACATCGGAATCTTCGAGATGCCGGTGGCAACGATCCTGATCTCGCCGGGCGATGTGAACGTGAACCCCGCCAAGATCACCGACGACCGCCTCTTCCTCGGCAGCACCGTTGGCCCCTGGTCGACGGCCACCAGGCCGAGCTCGCCGCGCTACGGCCGGCTGGGCTACAACACCACCATCGGCCAGTGGGAGTTCTGGAACGGCTCGGCCTGGGCGACCATCGTGCCGGCCGACGTGTTCGCTCGGCTGTCCACGCTGGAGAACCAGCCGTACATCATGCGCTCGGAGGCGTGGCGTGTCGGCGTTGCCGGCGGCATCAGCATCCCCGACGACGTGTGGCAGATCCTCGACTGGCGCATGGACAACGGCGGCCAGAGCGGCATCGGCTACACCTTCGAGAGCGCGCGCTTCAGCTTCCCGACCGCGGGTCGCTACGTCTACGACGTGACGCTGACCTTCAACAGCAACACCACGGGAGCTCGCGAGCTGCGGCTGGCTCGGGTCGACGGCTCGCCCAACGGCGACTACATCGACTACGACTCCCGCGACGCAGCCAAGATCGGCTGGACCACGGTCCGGCTGAACGGCGAGGTCCGCCTCGCGGCCAACGACCAGGTCATCCTGGCCTGCCGCCAGACCTCGACCGGCAACCTCAACCTGATCTCCGGCCACGAGTACCAGCGGATCTCGTTCCGGAGGGTCGGCTCGTGAGTGAGATCCCTCTGGCTATCCAGCTCGCCGCGCCCTTCCTCACCGGCACCGCGGTAGCGGGCGTGGTTGCGGCCTGGACGGCGCGGAAGAAGGTCCCGGTCGAACGGGACAGCATCATCGTGAACGGCGCGGAGACGGCTGTTGTAGCCCTCACCGCAGTGCTCGCCGCCGAGACCGCCCGAGCCGACCGGGCCGAGGCTGACCGGGACCACGCCATCGCCGACCGAGATGCGGAGCGCGAGCGCCGGATGGCCGTCGAGCTACGGCTCGATGCGATCCAGGCCGCGCTCGACGACGCCCGCGAGGAACTCCGCTCGATCGCCAACTGACCAACCATGTCGCAGGCCCCGGTGTGCTAGTGAGGCACCGGGGCCTCCGTCTGTACCGAACTGCCCACACCACCCTGGAGGTACGCACTCATGCCCAAGAGCCAGAACGGCTGGCCGGCCAACGACATCTCACTGACTAAGAGCTGGACCATCCCCGGAACTACGCGCAAGTTGCGCCTGGCGAGCGGCGATGCCGGCTTCCTGCTGACCCACTTCCTCGCCTGGTTCGACAAGAACATCGAGGACATCGAGGGCGGCATCTTCGACGACTGGGGTTACGCCGAGCGCCCGGTCCGCGGCGGCACCGACCTGAGCAACCACGCCTCGGGCACCGCGGCCGACGCCAACGCCGTCGACCACCCGCTCGCCGCGCGCAACACCTTCACCGCGGCGCAGGCGGCGAAGATCCGCCAGAAGCTGAAGGAGTACGACGGCGCCATCCGCTGGGGTGGCGACTACTCGGGCCGCAAGGACGAGATGCACTTCGAGATCAACGCCTCCAAGGCGCGCGTCGCGGCGGTCGCCCGGAAGATCCGCGGTGGCTCCACCAAGCCGCCGAGTTCTGCGCCCGAGCGTGACGTGACGATCGTGACCTGGAGCCTGAAGTTCGGCGCCGGCTTGATCCAGCCGGGCGGCCACATGCGCACGGCCGACGCCACCTGGCTCGACATCCGCGCCTTCATGGCGTGGGCTCGCCGGCTGAACTTCATCACCGCCGAGCACGAGGCCGCCTGGGTCAACAAGACCAGCCACCCGCAGTGGATCAACTGGACCGGCGCCAACGCGCTCGTCCTCCAGGCGGTCAAGGCCGTCCAGCGCAAGAACAAGCTCGCCGCCGATGGCGTCTTCGGTCCCCGGACCGGCGCCCTCATGGCCCGCTACGGCTACCACGTCGTGGTCAACGGCTGATGGCCGAGCACCGCAAGCCCACCCTGTCCGACACCCTCATCGGAGGTAACACCGTGCTGAAGAAGATCTCCTCGACCTCGACTCGCCGCGCCGTTCGCACCGGCATCGACATGGCGCTCGGCGTACTCGCCGTCATCGCCGTCATCGTGCCGATGCTGCACGAGTTCGGCGTCAGCCTGGAAAGCGAGGCGTACGTCTTCGGGCTGGTTCTAGCCGCGACCACCCTGATCTCCAAGGTCAAGAACAAGCTGGAAGACCTCGGCTACCTGCCGGCCTTCCTGAAGGACGACCAGGCCAGCATCAACCACTGAGCCTGACATGACGAAGCCCCCGCCTCACGGCGGGGGCTTTTCGTCGTTGCTCAGCTCTTGCGCTTCTGGGCTTCGATCTCTTCCATCGTCATGACCCCGGACTGCCGACCGCCGCGGGCCGCCGCCTTCTTTGCGGGCCGCTTCGTCGCCGGCCTCGCTGCCGCGACGACCTTTCCCCCAGGCGCCTTCGGCAGGAACCGCTCCAGCGGGGCGGCGTCATCAGCGCACAGGACGGGCTTCGCGACACGGTCATCCTCGGAGACCCCGTACTGCTTCACCGGCTTGCCCACCTTCTCACACACGTCACACACCTGGATGACGATCTCCATAGCTACTGCTCCTATCTCGGCGTGATGTACGCCACGTCCCTAAACTGTAACACCTTGACACTGTGTCTCAGTTGGGCAACTATGGACTCATCTACACAACCCCATTGACGGGGCAGGACATCGAGAGGGGGCTCCAATGCCGGCATCGAAAATCCAGGACAAGGCTGAGGTGATCCGTTGGTTCGACGAGGGGCGAACCTACGATTGGATGGTCGAGCAGTACAGAGAGAAGTACGGCATCGAGACCGTGCCCTCCATGTGGGGGAACTTCCGTCGACGGAACGGGATCGAGGCGCGGCTGGTGCGCGACGACGACCTGATCCCGTGGGAGATCAAGGACGAGCACCGCTGGCGGAACGCCGTAACGCTCCTTCGCGCCGTGGCCCGCCAGCGCGCCGGGATGGAGCTGAGTGAGCGTGACGCTGAGCGACTTCCCGGATGGCTGGAGACGCGACGCGAGACCGGCACTGTGGTTCATTACGACCCCGACACGGAGCGCGGATTCTTCTACGTTCCTCGCCGGCCGGGGATCGACAACGACCTGATTCGTGAGCCTGAGAGCAAGACCACGCCTCGAAGGAGTCGGGACAAGCGAGACTCCTAGGTCTGCGTTTGAACGTTCAATAACAGAGAGATCACAACTCCCCAGTAACCCCAATAGTGACTATCTGTCACATCCCTCCGACTGCTAGGTTTCCCGTCACAACCGGGGGACGGAGGCACCGAGGCCCCCGGCTTGTGGCTGGGGGCCTTTTCTGTCGCGCGGGGGGAACCGCGGATTTGCAACAAACTGCAATCCGCGTCCGCATAGTTGACACACCATCACACCCTGGTATAGAAATGCCGCATGAACATCACCACTAACACACCAGGAGGTACGTCACTGTGGTTGCCGAGCTGGTTCACCCGCCGGTCACTTCCGCTGCGCGTCCGCACTTGAAGCTCGTCGGATCGTCCGTCGTCCCCAAGCTCTGGGAGCGGCTGGCGATCACCATCAGCTCGGGCGGCATCAGTGTCCACCTCGACTGCGAGAACGAGGAGCTCTACATCGACGCCGCGCCCGACCACGACGAGCGCGCCCTCACCATCCTGATCCGCGCACTGCCGGCGTACGGCTTCGAGGTCATGCCCGAGAGCGAGTGCCCCGCCGAGACATTGGACGACGGCACGGTTCGCATCTGGCTCGCCGAGGTGGTCGAGTGACGGCGGTCTTCGCGGAGCCCAGTACCAACGCCAAGCTCCAGCAGAACCGCGCTGCCGGCGGCGACAACGAGGTCCCTCGCGAGGAGGGCTCGGGCCGGCCGAAGATCCGCAACGTCTGCCACAACCCGCAGTGCGACGGCGTCGGCCGGATCCCCTCGGAGAAGCGGCCGGGCAACACGATCCAGTGCCCGAAGTGTAAGGGCAAGGGTGAGATCACGCGGGCCTACTCTCGCGTCACCAGCTACATCGACGTGCTGGAGGACAAGTCGCAGCTCATGGCCTGGGGCGAACGCTCCGTCCTGATCGGCGTAGTGCTCGACCCGAGCCTCACGGAGGGCGTGGCCGAGCGCGACCCCGAGAACGCCGACGACAAGGACTGGCTGAACCGCCGCGCCAAGGTGGCCAAGCAGACGGCCGGCTCGGAGAAGAAGGCTGAGCGGGGCACCTACCTGCATGGCCTGTCCGAGCTGAAGGACCAGGGCGAGGTGCTCCCCGACGACGTGTCGTTCGAGGACGTGGTCGACATGGATGCCTACCGGCGTACGTATCGGCACTTCGTTCACGTGGAGATGGAGCGCCTGGTCGTCGTCGACGAGCTGAAGGTCGCCGGCACGCCCGACCGGGTGAGCAAGTGGTCGTGCTACCGGAACAGGATCACCGGCGAGCACGTGAGCATGGCGTACCTGGAGGAAGAGTTTGACCTGAGCAACGACCAGTGGCGCAAGGACTGGGAGTTCGTCGAGCTGGTGACGCCGGACGGGCAGATCATCGACGAGGACGACCTGCTCATCACCGACCTCAAGACCGGGCGGGTCGACTTCGGCCAGCTCAAGATCGCCATGCAGCTCTCCATCTACTCACGCGGGGAGTTCTACAGCCACACCCCGGCGAGCGTGAGGCACTGCCGTCGACCGATGGGCGAGGTCCGCAAGGACTGGGGCATCATCATCAACCTGCCGGCGGGCAGCGGCGAGGCCGAGCTCTACTGGGCCGACCTCGACATGGGCTGGGAAGGTGTCCAGGTCGCCGGCAAGGTGCGGGACCTGCGCAACCGCGGGAAGAAGGCCCTCATCCCGTTCAGCAAGAACGCGCTCAGAACCGAACTTGTTCGTTCGGCGTAAGTGTGTTACTGTGTACTGTGTACTGCGTGAGCGTGGCTAGCGGCCCGCTCGAAGCCCTGAAAGATCAGCTTGACCTCGCCGGTGTGAGTGTGTTAGTGTGTACCTCACAAGCGGCGCCGAGGAGAGGAGCACCAACCGAGTGACAGACAACGAGTTGACCAGCCGGACGAGCGTCACCTACAAGACCGGCGAGAAGTACAAGGAGTCGCTGATCAACTTCAGCGGCGAGCGCGAGGCGGTTCGCGCCGACCAGATCGCCTACTTCGGCCTCAAGCCGAGCGAGTGCGACGGTCGCACCGACTTCGAGATCCGCCTGATGTGCGACGCTGTCGCCCAGGCCGTGACCACGGTGCAGAACAAGCTCGGCGCGGTCCTCGCGACCAAGTCCGAAGAGACCGCAGCGAACGCGGCGGCCAGCACCCAGCCCCGCGACCAGATCCCCGCGGCGGTGCACGAGGCCATGAAGGACGGCGACCCGTGGAAGGCGGCCGAGGGCGCGAGCTCGCCTGCGAAGGCCGAGGCCGCGGACCCCACTCCGAACCCGGTCGACGTCATGATCGACACCGTCAACTCGCAGACCAGTGTCAAGGCGCTCCAGCTCGTGTGGGCCGAGAACAAGGTGCTGTTCGACGCCAACCCCGAGATCATGGCCGCGTACAAGGCCAAGGGCAAGTCCCTCCAGGCGGCGGCGTGAGCACCGCGGACGGGTGGGACGACGGCTACACCAAGGGTCGCGAGGAGACCCTGGCCGAGCACGATATCCGGGACGACTCCTGAACGCGGTCAGCATGGAGTCGGTCGGCTACACCTACGGTGACCTCGTCGAGGGCTACGGCCCGATGATGGGTAGGGCTAGCGAGTCGATGGAGCAGTTGCACGAGATCGCGCTGACCGGGTGGCACCAGTTCCGCTCGTTCTCCTCGACGTTCAACCTCATCGAGGTGAACCCCGCGACCCTGCGCCTGCTCTACGGCCTGCCGGCCGAGCGGTGCGACTACTCGTGGCTCTGGCCGAACGAGTGCGCCCACTGCCTCGGCCACGAGCTGCCCGACGACGTGCCGGTCCAGCAGTCGTGAGCCGGCGCAAGCTCAAAGAAGCTCTGGCCATCGCGCTCGCCGGCATTCCCGTGCTGATCGTGATCGGCCTCCTGATCTGGATCAGCACGCACATCCCGTGCGCCTGGTTCCAGTTCGCCAAGGCGGCCGAGGTTCCGGCCCGCTGCCTCACCAACTTCAAGCACTGACGAGAGAGAGGACCACCTAATCGTGATCAAGAACCTGCTGAAGAAGACCCCGCCCACCCCGTCCCTCGGCGAGCAGTACGGCGCGGCCTTGGCGCTGCACTCGTCGGCCGCCTCCGTCTTCGAGAACCTGATCGAGGACCACGTCCAGGCCGAGGCCGAGCTGAGCGCCGTCGCCAACGAGGCCACGTTCCAGATCGAGCAGGCCGAGATCGCCTACGCCGACGAGCGTGAGCGCATGGTCAGCCGGCACGAGCGCGAGCTCGACGACCTGGAGGCGGACCACTCCCTCAAGGTGACCGGCCTGAGCGAGCTGGCCGACGCTGCATACAACGACGCCTGGGCGGCGTACGACCGCGCCGAGAAGATCCGCGCCCTGGTCTGACGGTTCGACATCGTCGCGAGAGTGTGTTAGTGTAACTCTCGCTGACGCGGGTTGAGCGAACGCTCCCTCGCGCTCATTTTCAGGGCTGGTGTGTTAGTGTGCCACCGGCCCTGTCGCATGCCCTCACATCCCTTGACTGACAGGAGAACCACAACCGTGACGAACCCCTTCGCGACCCAGAAGAACACCAACGGCGCCTTCTTCAAGCCGGCCGAGCACGCTGCCGACCTGGCCCTGATGATCGAGCCGAAGCGGGTCCTGGAGAACCAGAGGAACGAGTTCCAGGGTGACGTGACCTACCGCGACGAGATCGTCTGCGACATCACGATCTTCCGGAACTCGCAGAACCTCGACGAGGGAGCGCCGTTCGACGTGCTCCGCGACGCGAAGATCACGCACTCTGCGTTGGCCGGCGAGGCGCGCGAGCACATCGGCACCGGCGTTCCGATGCTGGTCACGGTCAAGAAGGCGACGGGCAAGAACTACTACGTCTTCGACTTCAACGTGCCGGGTGACCGGGTCGCCGCGGTCGGCGCCTACTACATCAAGCGCGAGGCCGCCACCGAGGCCGCCACCGCCGACGCTCCGGGCTTCGACTGAGCTACGGAGACTGCTGAGTGCTGACCCCTTCGAGGTCGCTCGCGCTCAACTCTGAATCGGGGCGCGAACTCCCCCGCGTGGACGCCTTCTCGGCGATCTACGCCAAGGGAGTTCGCCCCCGCTTCGGCGAGGTCATCATGGTCGTCGGCCGATCAGGCACCCAGAAGTCGGGCTTCGCCCTCTTCTGGACGGCACAGATGAACCTCCGGACGCTGTACTTCAGCGCCGACATGTCCGCCTTCACCGCGTCGTCGCGGCTCGCTTCGATGAAGACGAACCAGACGACAGAGCAGGTCGAGCAAGGATTCGCCACGAACCGGGACCTCTACACCGAGGCCCTGTCGGATCTGAACTTCACCTTCTCGTTCGGCGCCCCGATCACCTGGCAGCAGGTGGATGAGGAGCTGGAGGCGTACGTCGAGCTGCACAACAGCTATCCCGAGGTCATCGTGTTCGACAACCTCATGGACTTCGAGGGTGCGGAGAGCGATTACACCGAACAGATGGCAGTGATGTCCAACGCGACCGAGCTGGCGAGAGCCACCGGCGCGACGGTCATCCTCATGCACCACGCATCCGACAAGTCGTGGGATGCCAAGGCGGACCCATGGAACCCGCCGTCGCGCGACCAGGTGAAGGGCGGCCTGTCCGAGAAGCCCGAGCTGAGCCTCTCCGTCGCGCTCGACCCGAACACCCTGGAATACAAGGTCGCTTGCCTCAAGCAACGAATGGGGCCATCAGACGCGACCGGACGGAACTTCGCCGTGCTCCGGTGCGAGCCGGACAAGACGAGGTTCCACGCCATCAACCGGATGGCCGCATGAGAGAGGAGGTGAGGCAGTGCGAGTAGCAGGATTGGATCTGTCGCTCACGTCCACCGGCATTGCGATGATCCACCTCGGCAAGCCGGAGTGGACGTACACCGCGAAGTCGACGGGCAAGAAGACCGACAACCTGGCCACCCGCCAGCAGCGCCTGAGCGCGTTGTGCCAGGAGATCGTCGGCGAGATCGTTCCCCACACCCACGTCGACCTGGCGGTCATCGAGAACCCGAGCTACGGCTCGTCGTTCGGCTCGCCACACGATCGCTCCGGCCTGTGGTGGATGGTCGTCGATGCGCTGATGTCGTTCGAGATCCCGGTCGCCACGGTCTCGCCGCAAGGTCGGGCGAAGTACGGCACCGGCAACGGAGCCGCAAAGAAGCCCGAGGTCTACGCCGCCGCGAAGGCGACGTACGAACCGCTCGGCTTCCACATCCCGAACAACGACGTGGGCGACGCGGTGATCCTCGCAGCCATGGGCAGTCGGCACATCCACTGGCCGCTGGCCGACATTCGCCCGGACGACCCGACCGACATCAAGAAGCTCGAAGCGATGGGCGGTGCGGCGTGGCCGGCCTGACGCGTACCGAGTACGACGAGGTGCTTGCCGCCGGCATCGACTTCCTCGGCGCCCACGACGAGTGGGGTGCGCACATCGAGCTGGTCGAGCTGGAGGAGCACTTCCTCGGCACGCCGCTCGACCCCTTCGTGCTGGTGCGCGAGCTGCGCGAAGAGGGCGTCACCCGATGAGCGACGGGAGGCCCGACCTCGCCGACCTACTGGAGCACTACGACGTGCCGGTCAACCGCGGCCGGGTCTCCCAGATGGTCAAGTGCCCGCTGCACGAGGACCGCACGGCGTCGTGCTCGATCAACACCGAGCGCGGCCTGTGGAACTGCCACTCGTGCGGCAACGGCGGTGACTCGTACGAACTCATCAAGCAGAAAGAAGGTGTGAACTTTGTCGGAGCACGAGACTTTGCGGCCGCTCTCGGACTCGCAGATGGAGCTTCTGGAGGAGGCGACGAGCGCCTATCAGGCAGCCGTTACGCCGGCCGTCGCAAGGTACCTGCTCGATCGGGGAATCAGCCGCGAGGCGGCGGTTACAAACCGTCTTGGCGTCGTTAGCGATCCCTTCCCCGGACACGGCAAGTTCCAGGGCTTCCTCGCAATCCCCTACCTGGACAAGGACGGTCGCCCGCTGACCATCCGGTTCCGGTGCTTGCAGGACCACAACTGCCGGGACCTGTTCCACGGCAAGTACATGACGATCGCCGACGACATCCCCCGGATGTACGGCATCGGCGCGATTCACCTGGCCGGCGACGAGATCCATGTCTGCGAGGGAGAGCTCGACGCGGTTGTCCTTCGGATGCTGGGGCTCCATGCCGTAGCTGTGCCCGGCGCCAAGATGTGGGCCAACCGGCACCGCCGCATGCTCGCGGGCTTCAGCCGGGTCTACGTCTGGGCAGATCCCGACGATGCCGGCGCCGAACTGACAGCCAAGATCACCCGAGCTCTGCGCTCGGCCAAACCCGTCCGCCTCACCGCGGACGTGACTGACACATACCTGGCGGGCGGCGCGGACGCGATCTTCGCTGCCCTTGGACGAGAGGCGGTAGCAGCGTGACGTACACCGAAGAGGTAACCGATCGGCTCACCAAGATCACCGAGGAGATCGCCAGCGCGTGGATGGACTTGCGCATGGAGGTCGGCGAGGACGACGTCAGTGAGTGGTCGAAGCCGGACGAGCGCCGCGCTGGGCTGATCGAGCAGGCCGCCGACATCCTCAACGAGATCGAGGGCATCGACGCGGCAGCCAAGCGCAAGGCCGACGCGCTTGCCGAGAAGAAGGCGAAGGAAGCCGCGGATCTGAAGGCGATGCAGGACCGGATCAATCAGTCGGTCTGGCACATGGCCAACCTCACCGCGACGCCGCGGCACCTGCTCAGCGGTCCGTACTTCCGCTCGAAGACCCCGGTCACCGATCTCTACCGCAACTACGTGGCCAGCCTGTGAGGCTGGTCTCCGGCGAGGTGCCGGGCGAGATGTCCCTGGAGCACGAGGACGGGACGCGCGAGCGGATCAACGCCGTGGTCATCGGCGACCTGACCCACTCGCTGACGGGGTTTGCTGTCGAGTTCCGGCCGGTCGGCGACGACCTGGTGGAGACGGTGCGGCAGGCGAAGAAGGTCTTTCGCGTGCTCGCCGGTCGCGACGGCACACTCCAGATCCCGAGCTTCAGCCTGGAGGTCGACCGGTGATCAAGCTCCCCGGCAAGCCCGGCCCGAAGCTCACCGACGCCTGGTCGTCGATGGAGGACGAGGCGCGAGCCCGCTTCGCAGAGCACCTCCTCGGAGGGACCAGCGCCGACTGGCTCTCCTCCCTCCTCAACGAGCACGGACTCCCCGTGTCCGCCACCACCATCCGCAACTACCGACGAGCACTTCAGAAGGGAGTGTGAGCACCTTGACTAGCGCACTCCTCCAGCAGTTGCTCGACAAGCCCGTAGGCCCGGCGACCCCGGCCCGCGAGCTGAACCCCGAGCAGGACTTCACCCGGCAGATCGAGATCAGCGGCGACACCGCCACTGTGACCGTGAAGGATCAGGCAGGCGAGGCCGACGAGTCCGCGGCGCGGTTCTACCTGCGCGCCAAGGGGGAGAACCCCGACGAGTGGGAGGCCACCGGCTTCCGCTCGGGCGAGTGGACCATGGCCAACGGCGAGACCGGCGAGTCGAACCGGTACACCTTCAAGCGGGTCGCAGCGGCCGGACGTTCCGCTCTCCCGCTCGACGAGCTGCTCTCGGCCATCGACCTGTACGAGCCGGTCGTCAAGCGCCCACAGGGCACACACGGCTTCACGATCTTCCTCGGCGACATGCAGTTCGGCAAGATCGACGGCGACGGCGCGGAGGGCACGGTCCGCCGGACCATCGACTGCCTGAACCAGGCGGCGAACAAGCTGGCCTGGTACCGGTTCGCCGGCTACGACATCGGCCACGTGCACATCGGCTGGCTCGGCGACCACATTGAGGGCTTCCAGTCGCAGGGCGGAGCCAACGCCTGGCGCACGCCGCTGACCCTGACCGAGCAGATCCGCCTCACCCGGCGCGTGATGCTCCACGCCATGCTCACGTTCGCGCCGCTGGCCGAGCGCCTGACCATGGCCGCGGTTCCGGGCAACCACGGCGACACGATCCGCTTCGAGGGCAAGGGCCTCACCCGCTACGACGACAGCCACGACACCGAGTCGCTCATCGCGGTCTCGGACGCGGCCAAGCTCGCGCCGGAGAAGTTCGGTCACGTCGAGTTCTTCGTCCCGCAGACCGACGAGATGATCGTCGTCGTCGATGTGGCGAACACGATCATCGCCCACGCCCACGGCCACAAGCACAAGCCGGGCAAGCACATGACCTGGTGGAGCGACCAGGCGTTCAACGCCAGCTCGCCGATGCACATGGTCGACGTGCTCGTGGAAGGCCACCTCCACCACGAGGAGGTCGACACCGAGGGTAACCGCCTCTTCCTGGGCGTGCCGGCCATGGAGTCCGAGAGCACCTGGTTCCGCCACTTCAAGGGGACTGGCGGCGCCCCCGGCCTGCTCATCGGCATCGCGAAGGACCACCGCATCGACGTGAGGGAGTTGATCCGCTAGTGAACGACGAAGACCTGAACATCGACTGGGCGGTCCTTGACGTGGAGGGGGTCGCCCAGGTGATCGAGCGGGCAGCTCGGTCCATCAGCAAGAACGAGAAGTACCGGCACGCTGTCGAGATCGAAGACCTGGAGCAGGACGCTCGCATCCTGGTCGCCACCAAGGAAGACCTTCAGGAGTGCGCCTACGGCGACGAGCTGGGCCTGCTGCACCACCGCTTGGTCCAGGACTTGAAGGACCAGTACAAGACCAAGGCCAAGCACGCCGACAAGCTGACCTCGTACGACGTGCTCCTGGAGAAGGCAGGTGTCGAGTGAAGCCTGTCGTAGTGGTGGCCAGCTTCTCCGGCGACGCTCGCGACTTCCTGGACCTCCACTTTCCGCACCCGATGAAGAGTGAGCTGGGCAAGCCGATCATCCTCACGCCGACGAACACTCACGGCTTGCAGGGCCTGCGCGGCGACATGATCGAGGGGATTTACGACATCCGCCGGCTACCCATCGCGGAGTCCACGAACCGGACAGTGGATCAGGAGCTCGACCGGTTTCGCTGGCGGTATCCCGACGTGCCGTTCTCGGTGAGAGTCCGATGACCTACACCCGAGAGATGGTCGAGCAACTCCTGCCCATGCTCTGGGATCCGGACGCCGTGTGGGGCGCGAAGGCCCCGCAGGCTCCTCCGCAGGACATGCCTCGGGCGACGCCGAACAAGAAAGAGGGCAACACCCTGTACGCCCACCTGGCGGACATGAACACCGGGTGGGAGAAGGCCGAGCTGACCCTGAAGGAGCGGCGCGCGATCTTCCTGCACTACGGGCTCGACTGGTCCGAGAAGGATGTCGCGTACAACCAGGAGATCTCGCCGCAGGGCATCAACGTCCGCCTCTTCACCGGGGTCGGGAAGTTGGTTGCCCACCTCAACGGCGGCGAGTTCACTGAGGCCGCAGTGTGTTAGTAGTGACGCCACCTCGACCGTCCGTGCGGGTGAAGTGCCCTCGGTGCCACGCCGTCCTGGTGTGGGCCGAGGGCTTGCCGATCCGGTGGGTCTGCCCGGCCGGCCACGACTAGGGACCAGCCCTCGACCATCGCGGTCGGGTGTCGCGGTCGGGTGTGATGTCTCAGGACATGGGTGACAGTTCTGGATCAGGAGATCGGTGACACTGGATGTGTCAGGACATCGGTGACGGTTTAGAGGTTTGGCGTGGGCCGCTGGGGCGGCCGTTGCCGACGTAGGTCACTCCGGGCGCGGGCCTGGTGTGCTCGATGAGGATCTCGCCTTCGAGGTCGGCAACGGTGATCTTGTCGCCGGCTGTGATGACGAGGACCTGCTGGAAACCTCGTCGCCCGTCGACCATGTACTGGACCTTGTTCAGCATGAAGACGCCGTTGCTGGCCAGCTTCTTGACGACGGTGCCGTCGGGCAGGTCGGTAGGCACCGGTGTCCGGGCGGGTCGGGGCCGGGTGACGGGACGGCGGAACAGATCGCGGGTGGGGCGGGGTGCCTCGGTCTTCTCGGTGGCCTGCCAGGCGGTCAGGGGTGTGATGCGGCCGGGCAGTCCTTGGTGGGGGCGCTGGGTGTTGTAGATGTGGTCGAAGGCGTCGACCTGGGTCTGCAGCTGGGCCAGATCGGCGGCCAGTGGCTGCTTGTCGAGGTAGCGGAACAGGGTCTGGTGGAAGCGTTCGTTCTTGCCCTGGGTGGTTGGTTTGTAGGGCTTGCCGGTGATCGGCTCGACGCCTAGGGCCATCAGGTGGACGACGAGCTGGCCAAGGAGTCCGCGCCGCGAGGGGTTGAGCGCCGATCCGTTGTCGGACAACAGCCGCTGGGGCACGCCATAGGCGGTCACGGCCTTGTCGAACACGACGATCGCCGCCTCGGAGGTCTCGCCCCACGCGACGTGGGAAGCGACCGCGTAGCGGGAGTGGTCGTCGATGAGCTGGAAGATCACGCATTTGCGGCCGCGAGTGAGCACGTACTCGGTGGCGTCGAGCTGCCAGCAGGCGTTCGGGGCCGGATAGACGAACCGGCGCCACGCAGCCCTTGGCTTCTTCCTTGGTTCCAGCCGTGCCACGCCGGCCTCGCGGAAGATCCTGGCCAGCGACGCGACCGAAGGCACCACCTCTAGGCCCATCGCGTGCATCTTGTCGTGCACGCTGATCGGGCCGCAGTCCAGCCCGGACTGCTCGAGTGCAGCCCGGACCCCGATCGCCTGCTGCTTGACCTCATCGGCCAGCTTCGACGGGCTCGACTTCGGTCGCCGCGATCTCGGCTCCAGCGCCGCCGCGGGCCCGTCGGTGAGGCTGCGCCGCCGGATCTCATAGAACGTCTTGCGCGAGATGCCGTGCTCGGCACAGAAGGTCGTCACCGCCCCACGTGGAGCGTTAGACGGCCACTGTGCGATCGCGAGACGGACACGAGGATCAACAAGCTCATTCTTCGACACCCGCGGAGTCGACCGAGCCAGGACACCACCGACCCCGACGACTCACCGAAGTGTCACCACCAAGATCCCCGAAAGTGTCACCGATGTCCTGATGTGGATCCGTCACCTATGTCCTGCGACATAACAGGTGTCGCGGTCGGGGCTTTCCTGCGTTGTCGAACACGTGTTCTAATAAATCCATGCCTAACGCAGACGCCTTCGAGCGGATGGCGCCGATGCACAACAAGTGGCAGACGGCGCTGAACGAGAGCTGGCCGCCCAACGCTCGCGACATCCCGGAGCAGGCGGGTCGCCCCGTCCGAGCCCGAGTCGTGTGGAGCGTGGACGGCGAGGAGTGGATCGACGGGCGCGCGACCAAGTGGGTTCCCGGCCATGTCTTCGTGGCGATCGGCGACCGCCGCTGCAACCCTGTCGGCTTCTGGCTCCCAGGTGCGGACGCACACGAAAAGCCCCCGACCTCGGACTGAGGTCGGGGGCTTTGTTGCGTTACCTACAGGTCGCCGGCCTGGTCGACGCAGAGGTTGTGGATCGCCGCCGTTGCAATGGCCTTGGTCTGTGCGATCTTCTCCTCCGTCTGATTGTCCTTCTTCATGTTCTCGACGAGCGTGGCCATGTTCCCCGGCTTGTCGCGGAACGCCTTGCAGCTCGCGTAGCCGGCCTCGATCAGCTCGGCTCGGGCGAGCAGGCCCTCGGGCACAGCCGCGGCCACCTCCAGCACGTACGCCTGCTCGGTGGCCGCCTTGTTCACAGCCGGCGCGACGGTCGAAGCTGCGGTGGTCGGAGCTGGCGCAGATGCCGGCTCCTCGCTCCCCCCGCAGGCTGTGAGTGCGCCGGCCAGAGCAAGGAGCGTGATGGCGCGCAGGACTGATTTCATGAGATCCCCCCAGGTAGATGACGGGCCACCCCTGACCCGACCGGAAATCATCCCCGAGTTGGGGGCGGGTGTCCAGTCTCAGGCTGGTACGGCACCCACGCGCTGAGCCAGCTTGCCCAGCTCTCCGGTGGCCAACTCACGCTGAGCCCTGCGGAGCATATGCCCTACCAACTCCTTGACGACGGTGCGCGAGCGCACCTGCTGCGGGGCAACCAGTTCGGCGCGGAGCAATGCAGACATCCCCGCCCGGTAGTTCTTCTCGGCCACGTGCGCGCGACCCAGCTCGATGAAGTACCGCGACTTTCGGTCCTCCGTGGTGATCGCCTCCGGATTGATGGACTCTGCGATCTCGATCACCGCGCCGGGGCGCCGCTGCTCGTTGGCGATCGACATCCGCCAAACGGTCACGTTCTCAGCGCCGAAGGCCAGCTCGAAGGCAGAGCCGTCGCCAGACCTTCGCACCGTCTCGGCAGCCTCCCGGATGTGCGCCGCTGGGTCCTGCCCTACGGCGGCCGAGGTGAGCCCTGCCTGAAGGTGGAGCATCCCGTACAGCTCTGCCCCCTCGGGGCTGGTCAGCTCAGACTGAAGCCTGTCGGCTCCGCCGGCGGAGTGCGCGAGTGACGCCCGGAGAGAGCCCGGCGTAGAGAGCAGTACCTGAGCCCGTGCGAACTCGGCCGCAGCCATCGCGCCTGGGTCGCCGACGATCCGAGCGGCCTCCGTCGTCGCGCCTGCCGCGTTCCAAGCCAGGCTCACGAAGCCCAGCCCCTTCGTCGCCAGCGTCGTGACGAAGCCGGCCGTCGCGAGCTCGCTCCATGCCCGGAGCCGTGTGCGCTCGTCATCCGAGGCCGTGTGCCGGTACAGGTCGTTGATCAGGCCGGGCAGGATGCCGCCAAGCGTGGCGTAGTCGTTCTTCATCCTGATCTTGAGCGCCCGTCGAGCGTCGGCAGCGAGAGCATCGAGCGGCCTGGGGTCGCTCGGGTCATCCCCGTGTCCCTGATTCATCAGCGCCGCCTCAATGCGAGGCACCTGGGCGTGGAAGGCTGCGACGGCAGGGTTGGCCTTGTCCTCGGCGTGGCCCGTGAGGTCGCCAACCGTGACCTGGAGAGCCAGCGCCAGGCCGTAGAGAACATCCCTGTCGGCGACCGGCCGGAACCCGCTCTCGTACTGCGCGATGGCAGACTGAGACTTACCCACGAAGTCGCCAAGCTGCTTCTGTGTCATGTTCCGGAGCTTGCGGTACATCTTGACCCGCTGCCCGATGAATCGCTCGTCATCGATCTCGCTCATGTCTCCAGCGTAGCCCCGCTTCGTGAACTCCGTGAGGGCTGCATTACGGCTGGTAATACTTCCTAGCTCTCAGGTGATTACGGTCAGTGCCATGGCGCTGACAAGGGACGACGCACTGAGTGCTCAGGATGCGCTCAGTGAGGGTGAGATCGCCTCGCTGGTGGCTCGATGCCCCGAGGGCCAGCGGAAGGCGTTCGAGGGGTGGCTCCGTGGTGAGCGGCACCTCGATGGGGATCTGATCGAGCGGGGAGACGAAGACCGGGATGCACGCCACGACCGAGGGGGAGCCTGAATGGCGACGAGTTCGAGTGTGGTTCGGGGAGTTCGCGATCGCGGATTCGACCTGCGTTTCCGATCTGGCGGACAAGCTCGAAGCCTTGCATCGTCAACGATTCGCCAGGCTGCTCATCACCAACGAGCCGGTCACTCCGCCCGACTGATGATTGAGCGAACCTTCTGGAGGGTGATGGTCATCCGCGACAACGTCATCATCGACTGGCGAGTAGCGCCGACGTCGCTCGCCGAGGCGTACGCCAACGTGCTGCGGCTCCGCTACCCGAACGATCAGATCCGGGCGAAGCAGGTCTCTGACTACGAAGCCGCCTACCCACCCGACCAGCCGTACGACCCGCGCGACTAGCGCCCCATGATCGGCGGGGTTGCCGTCCTGTCCCCTGCGACGGCGGCAACCCCGCCCTCCATCCCAGGCCCTCTCTCGGCTTGAACGCTCCTCACGTTCTCCTCCTCTGCCGAGAGGGGGCCTGGTCCGTCCAACTCCACGGGAGTAAAGATGAGCGAGTACAAGGAATACCAGGACAAGGCCAAGGGCAAGAACCACAAGGGCAACACGGACCACCGAAAGGGCAGCGGCGGTTGCATGGTTGCACCGCCAACCGTGGTGGTGGGGATCGGACTCGTTGCGCTGGTCATGCGTATCCTGAAGCGGTGACCCAGGACGATCAGCCGGTTCCGCACACCTCAACGATCGTGACGTTCGCCTGGCCTCGGCGGGGCGAGCGCCCGAAGCCGCAGCAGTCCAGGCCGAGTGTCATTGACATTGGTGCGGCCATCACGCAGCCCATGCTCGACGAGTACCGCGAGGCGAGCGAGGCGCGAGATGCCGGCCTAACCTCGCCGCGACTCACCTTCGCCTTCTGGGCGTGCCTGGTGGTCATCGGCGGGCTGATCCTCTTTGGCGCCGTCTACGGCCTCTTGGCCTAGAATGGGAGAAGAGCAATGCCACGAGACAATCGACCTCCGCAGCAGATCTGCCCTTCCTGCAAGGGTAAGGCGTGGAAGACTACGCCGAAGGTGCGGATGAAGAACGGCAAGGCCGTGACCGAGAACGTGCAGGAGCCCTGTCCGCAGTGCGGAGGATCAGGATGGACGAACCGATGAAGGCCGAGTTCAACACGCTGTGCCCGGACTGCGGGGGCAGCGGGGAGATTCGTGTTGCGCGGGCGGTGGTTCAGCTCGGGACCGGGCAGGGCGGAACGGCATCGGTGACCGAGACGTGCAAGACGTGCCACGGGAACGGCAGCCGAAAGGGCTTCCAGCCCCCTGTCTGATCGATAGGGTGGGCGGCATGCCGAGGAAACGACTTCCGTCCCAGTCCAGCAAGCCGAAGGCCCAGCCGGTGACCACAGTCCGGCTGGGCCTTAACCATCTCACCCCGCTGGCCCGAACCGAGGCCGAGCGCAGGTCAGGCGGCGACGCCTCCCGCGTCGAGGTCGTCGACCCGAACACCTTCATCGTTCGCTAGCCTGCCGGCGTGACTGGATACCGAGAGATCGCCGACGAGCTGAGGTCCGCGATCTCTCGCGGTGACTACCCCGTGGACTCGACACTTCCCCGTCAGGCAGACCTGGCCGAGCACTATGGCACGACCGTGAAGACCGTCCGTGCTGCGATCAGCGTCCTCGCGGCCGAGGGCATGGTGACGCCGGTTCGGCGGCGAGGGACGGTCGTCACCTCCAGCCGGCCGCGCGCCTACGTCGATCCAGCCGAGGGCATCGCTGAGCCGGCCGATCGCCTGGCTGCTCGCATCGCCGCAGCACTGACTCTGTACGAGCAGGAGAAGCGCGACGGAGTTACCGGTTCCGTTACCGGTGAAGGGGCTTATTCATGATGATTACCCCTGATGCCGGATGAACTCAGCTCCATCCGAAACAAGGCATATGCCCAGGTCAGGTGCAGTTTCCGGACCGTCGATGATCTCCGATGATGACTCGAACTGCGACTCCGTTGGTCGCAGGTTCGAATCCTGCCGGGCGCGCCAACCAAAGCCGCAGGCCACGGCGCAGTGGGCCGTGAGCAAGGCCGCGATGAACACGCTCGCGTGGGGCCGTGCGCCTTTCGACCGAACATCGGTTACTCGACGAAGCAGGGTTGGGCGCCGGAAGTGGACTACCTTCTGTTGTTGGCGCCGAATCTCACTCCGCCGTCGCCGCTGCCCGGTTCCACGCGGGCGGGCACGCGCCTGAGGTTCGGTGCCAAAGCGGTGATCACGATCGGCCGGGCCGATCGCCCGACGCGGGTCGGGGTGATCGTCACCGGCGTGAACAAGGCCTCGGACGAAGACATGAACTTCCTGCGTGGCGCGTACCCGGACCAGGTCTCGCGGTCGGCCTACCTGATCCGGGTAGTGCTGGTCAACGAAGATGGCGACAAGGGCGACAGCGCCTTCAGTGGTTACAGTGGGCCGAATCTCACCGGCGACCTGCACGGCGGCGACGCCGGCGCATTCCGATTGCTGGGCGGGAATCTCGAGCTGCCGAGTTGCACCGACTACAGCTCCCCGCCGGCCGGGTGGATCGCACCGGGTTCGCGCTTCCAGACGTGCCGGGTCATCTTCGCGGACCCTGACCAGGTACGCCTCAGCCTCAGCACCCAGGGCAACCTCTACTGGAAGTAAGCGATATCGCCGAGAGGCCCGACTGATCGGGCATCGAACCGAGCCGCGTCCCCGGCGGACTCTCACCTAGCCGGCCGGGCAGGGCCCTCTGATCATCGCTACGCTCCGTACTCGCCCCGCGCCCTTCGGTCCCGCGATATCCCCATTTCTCATCAATGCGTAATGGCGATTTTCCGTAGCGTGATGAAGTCCCTGGCAAATGCTTCGCAGCTGCCTCTTTTCGCTTCTTTCTGTTGACAGAGAGCGTCTTTGGGGCGACGGTTTGCCGCAAGCAGAGAGTCACAATCCGGGGGGCCGGCATGCCGAAACGTTTCGCGACCGCGTTGTGCGTTCTCACCACTGCAATCTTGATGGTGCTGGGCCTCACCGCCCCACCCGCACTGGCAGCCGAGGGTGATCCTGCGTCCTCCGTGGTGGCGACGTGGTCCTGCACCAGCAGCCCGTGCCCGTGGGGCCCGTCGGACACCAGCAACGCGGCGGTCTGGCCGGCCGCGGCCGAGCCGGTCCGGGCCCGCTACGGTTATACCGTCTCCCACGACGTGTACGCCCCGGCGCCCAAGGTGGCGGGCTGGAAGATCACCGTCACGTCCGGCAGCGCCACCGTGTTCGCCGGCCCGGCCGACGACTCGCACGCGTCGCTGGCCAATCTGGAGACCGGCGACAGCTACACGGTGCCCAGCACCCTGAGCACTAGCAGCCTCGTCAGCGTGCAGAGCGGCGGGTCGTTCGACTACACGATCACCCCCGGCACCCCGACCGACCCGCCGCCGCCGACCTCCGGTGACGGCTCGGTGCTGGCCACCTGGAACTGCACCACCAGCCCCTGCCCGTCAGGCCAGAGCTACACCAGCAACGCAGGCGTCTGGCCGGCCGCGGCCCAGCCGGTCCGGGCCCGCTACGGCTACACCGTCTCCCACGACGTCTACGCTCCGGTGTCCCAGGTCGCCGGCTGGAAGATCACCGTCGTCTCCGGCAGCGCCACGGTCTACGCGGGCCCGGCCGACGACTCGCACTCGTCGCTGGCCGCGCTGTCGGCCGGCCAGAGCTACACCGTGTCCAGCACGCTCAGCAACAGCAGCATCGTGAGCATCCAGGACGACGGCGCGTTCCGGGTCACCTTCACTCCGGGCGAGCCGACCACGCCGCCGCCGGCGTCCGGCGACGGATCGGTGCCGGCCACCTGGAACTGCACCGGCACGCCCTGCCCGTCGGGTACGAGCTACACCAGCAACGCGGCAGTCTGGCCCGCGACGGTCGAGCCCACCCGGACCCGCTACGGCTACACCGTCTCCCACGACGTGTACGCCACGGCGGCGAAGGTGGCCGGCTGGAAGATCACCGTCACCTCCGGCAGCGCCGCCGTGTACGCGGGCCCGGTCGGGGACTCGCACTCGTCGCTGGCCGCGCTGTCGGCCGGCGAGAGCTACACCGTGTCGAGCGCCCTGAGCAGCAGCAGCATCGTGAGCGTGCAGGGCGGCGCCGCGTTCGAGTACACGTTCACCCCGGGTGGGCCGGTCACGCCCCCGCCGGCCGGCGACGGCGAGTCGCCCCGGGTGACCTGGACCTGCACCAGCAGCCCGTGCCCGTGGGGTCCGTCGGACAGCGGGTACGCCGCCGTCTGGCCGGCCGAGACCGACCCCACCAGGGCCCGCTACGGCTACACGGCCTCGCACGACGTCTACGCGCCGGCCCCGCAGCTGGCGAACTGGAAGATCACCATCACGTCGGGCAGCGCCACCGTGTTCTCCGGCCCGGTCGGGGACTCGCACGCGTCGCTGGCCAACCTGTCGGCCGGCCAGAGCTACACCGTGCCGACCACTCTGAGCGGCAGCAGCATCGTCAGCGTGCAGAGCGGTACGCCGTTCGAGTACGCCTTCGTGCCCGGCCCGCCGGTCCCGCCGACGCCGCCCGACTGCACCGACCCCACCACCTGCGACCCGGTCTCCTGGGTCAACGCCCGCTGGCGCTACGCCGGCACCGGCGAGAACCCCGGTGACTGGTACGGCGGCGTGATCACCTGGCCGGTCGGAACGGCGTACCAGGGCAACGGCCGCGCCGGCGACAACGCACGCAACGTCTACACGGAGTCGGGCGTTCCGCTCTACCCGTACATGGGTTCCTGGGCCGACGGGTGCACCGTCCGCGTGGTCACCGGCCGGGTCCTGATCGTCGAGTGGGAACGCGGTACGGACGAGTGGACCGAGATCCGCGTGAACGCCGGCCAGTCGTACACCATCTCGCTTGACGGCGCCGAGGACGGAGCCCTGATCGAGACGGACAACGACGTCCAGCCCTTCACGGTCTCGATGAGCAACTGCACCCCGCGGCCGCTCTCGGAGTCGAACAACCGCGTCCCGGTGGCGAACGCGGGTGCGCCGCAGTCGGTCGTGGCTGGTACGACCGTGACCCTGAACGGGTCCGGCACCGACGCCGACGGCGACGACCTCACCTACGCGTGGACCCAGACCGGTGGACCGGCGGTGACGCTGTCCAGTACGACGGCCGCGAAGCCGACCTTCACCGCCCCGTCCTCGGCCTCCACGCTGACCTTCAGCCTGGTGGTGCGGGACGGCCTGGCCAACAGCGCGGCGGCGACCACAACGGTGACCACCACCAGCCCGGTCAACCAGGTGCCGGTGGCGAACGCCGGTACGGCGCAGACGGTCAACACGGGTGCCGCGGTGACGCTGGACGGCTCCGGCAGCCGCGACGCCGACAACGACCCGCTCACCTACACGTGGACCCAGACCGGTGGACCCGCGGTGACGCTGTCCAGCCGGACGGTGCAGAAGCCGACCTTCACCGCCCCGTCCACCAAGACCACGCTGACGTTCAGCCTGGTGGTGCGGGACGGCAAGGCCAACAGCCCCGCCGTCACCACCACGGTCACCACCAACAACACGGTGCCGGTGGCGAGCGCGGGGGCGGCGCAGTCGGCCGAGTCCGGCGTCACCGCGACGCTGGACGGCTCCGGCAGCCGCGACGCCGACAACGACCCACTCACCTACACCTGGACCCAGACCGGTGGACCCGCGGTGACGCTGTCCAGCCGGACGGTGCAGAAGCCGACCTTCACCACCCCGTCCACACCGGCCACGCTGACCTTCAGCCTGGTCGTGCGGGACGGCAAGGTGGACAGCGCGGTGTCGACCACCACGGTGACCGTCACCGGTCCGAACCTGGCCCGGGGCAAGGCCGCCACCCAGTCGAGCACCAGCGGTACCGCGGTGGCGGCCCGGGCGGTGGACGGCAACACCAACGGCGTGTTCGCGAGCGGCTCGGTGACCCAGACCAACCTCTCCACCCAGCCGTGGTGGCAGGTCGACCTCGGTTCCGCGGCGGCCGTCTCCACGGTCACGGTGTGGAGCCGGACCGACTCGAACCGGATGGGCAGCGGCTCGGTGTTCATCTCCTCGACCAGCATGACCGGCCGGTCGATGTCCTCGCTGCAGGCCGACGACTCGGTGAAGGAGATGTCGTTCTCGGCGTTCTCGTCCGCCACCAACAGCCTGACCCTGAACGCGGGCAACGCCACCGGCCGGTACGTGCGGGTGCAGCTGTCGAGCATCTTCGCCACCCTGAACCTGGCCGAGCTGCAGGTCGGCGGCACCACCGGCACCGTGAACCTGTCCACCAACCGGCCGGCCACGCAGTCGTCGACCGACGTCGGCACCGCCGCCCGCGCCGTGGACGGGAACACCAACGGCGTCTTCGCCGCCGGGTCGGTGAGCCGGACGGCGTCCAGCTCGCAGCCGTGGTGGCAGGTCGACCTGCTGACCAACTCCCGGGTCGGCAACGTCACGGTGCACAACCGGACCGACGCCTCGGCCGACAAGCTGAACAACGCGGTGGTGTTCCTCTCCACCGCCAGCATGTCGGGCCGGACCTACGCCCAGCTGATGGCCGACTCCACGGTGACCAAGCTGAGCCTCGGGGCGACGCCGGGGGCGGTCACCAGTCGGCCGACCAACACCGTGGCCCGGTACGTCAAGGTGCAGTCGCCGGCCACCAGCGCCGGTGTGATCGCCCTGGCCGAGGTCACGGTGACGGGCACCCAGCCCAACTGACACACGACGAGCACCCACAGTGCTCGGACTACTACCGAACGCGACCGGGCGATCAGCTTTGACAAGCCTGGCCGAGACGCGACGGCGGAAAGAGGCGCATACTTGAGTTCTGATGGAGCCTTCTCGCGCGACGACGCGTCGTCACCTGTCCACGAGTCCCTTCAAGCCCAGGGAACCCAAGCCGATCAAGACCTTCGAGGAGGGCGACCGGGTCTCCCACGACAAGGAGGGGATGGGCCGGATCAGCGCCGTCGAGGGAACGCACGCGGTGGTGGTCGATCTCGGCGGCGGCAAGCTGCTCCGGGTCCTCGCCCCCTTCGACAAGCTGCACGTTCTCTGACCTGACCCACCGGCGGACCGGCCTTCCGCGGAAGGCCGGCGCCGACGTCAGCGTGCCCCCGTGACGACGACCTAGGGCTTCGGTACGAAGTGCAGCGCGGTGATGCCGCACTCGAACCCGACGGCCTCGACCAGATCGAGCGGCTGAGCACCGACCGGGAACACCGGCAGTCCCGCGCCGATCGCGGTCGGGTTGACGAACAGGTAGATGTCGTCGACCAGGCCCTCGGCGATCAGCCCGGTGATCAGCGTGCTGCCGCCGTACGCGATCAGGTCGCCGCCCGGCTGGGACTTGAGTTCGGTGACGGCCTTGACCAGGTCGTTCGCGACCACGGCGTTGTCCCACGGCGACGCGGTCAGGCTCCGGCTGACGACCACCTTGGGCGTGTTGTTCATCCAGTCGATCGACGCCTCGTCCTCGTGCTCCGGGCGCGACGCCCAGGCCGGGATGAAACCCTCGGCGAGCTTGCGGCCGAGCACGATCGTGTCGACCGGCGTGGTCAACGCGTCGACGTACGCGCTCAGGTCGTCGGTCCAGGGGAACCGCATCCAGTCCATCTCGTGGTTCAGGCCGGCCATGAACCCGTCGGCCGTGGTCTGGACCTGGAGCTTGAGCTTGCGCATCGGAGTCGCCTTTCGAGCGGATCGAGTTGATGCCGAGAAGCATCACCCGACCCGCTTACGACTTCTTTACGGCGATTCCGGAGGCAGTCGAAAGGCGCCCAGGGGCAGCCCGCCGGTACCCGCCAGAGACGCGTACGACGACCGCTAACCGAGGAAGTGGTTGACCAGCGCCGGCGCCAGCACCTCCGGCGCGATGTCGTGGAAGCTCCCCTCGAGCCCGAGCAGCGTGCTGTTCGGCAGAGCGGCAGCAGCCGCGGCGGTAGCTCGCTGGAGCCACTCCGGGCTGGACGTGCTGTGCAGCGCCAGCGTCGGCTGCGCGACCGTCGCGAGCAGGTCCTTCGGCACCTCGCCGTCCAACTGCAGCGCGTCGTAGACCAGCGTTGGCGCGATCGCCTCCAGACCGGCCCAGAACGGCGCGGACCTCATCGCGTCGACCTGCTCCTGCGGCTGCCCCACCGCCTCGACCATGAACAGCTCCGCGGCCCCACCCGGGTTGCCCTCGGCAACGAACTCCTGCAGTCGCTCGAGATAGCGGTGCGGCGCCGGCGGCGCGCCCTCCACACGGAACGGCGGCTCCATGATCGACAGCTTGTCGAACGCCGATCCGGCCGCGGCCGCCCGCAGCAGCACCATCACGCCCGAGGAGTCAGCCGACCCGTACGTCGCACCGGTGACCGCCCGGACCGCCTCCAGATCCTCGACCTCACACTCGACCGCGTACTCCGGCTGGTCGCCCGAGTCGCCGCGTCCCCTCCGGTCGTAGGTGACGACCGTGAAGTACTCGCCGAGCACAGCCGCCCTCGGCCCGTACGACAGCCGGTCGGTCATCGCGCCGGCCACCAGGACCAGAGCGGGCCCGGACCCGAACGTGTCGTACGCGATCTCGGTACCGTCCGAGGAGATGACCTTGTCCATGTCGCTGTCCTTTGCGTCGCCTGACTGGTGCCTGTGCCAACGCGTCGAACGAAGCACCGCCGGGCAGACACCCCACAACTGTGATCCAGGTCACACTACCCGTCCCCTCCTCGGCACCCTCGGCCTTCCAGCCACTTCACCTGCATGTAATACTGGATTATGTATACAAGCGATCGGTATTCCGTCCGGCCGGAACGAGGCTGATCCATGTTGCTCCGCCAGCTCGAGTACCTCGTCGCCCTCGCCCGCGAACGCCACTTCGCCCGGGCCGCCGACGCCTGCTACGTCTCCCAGCCGTCACTGTCGGCCGCGATCCGCAAGCTCGAGCAGGAGCTCGACGTCCCGATCGTGCGCCGCGGCCGCCGCTTCGAAGGCCTTACTCCCGAGGGTGAACGCGTCCTGCTCTGGGCCCAGCGCATCCTCGCCGAGCGCGACGCCCTGCGCCACGAGCTGTCGGTGATGCGCGGCGGCCTGACCGGCACGCTGCGGCTCGGCGCGATCCCGACCGCGATGCCGGTCGTCTCCCTGCTGACCACGCCGTTCTGCGAGCGGCACGACCAGGCCCGGGTGACGCTGGAGTCGCTGTCGTCGCGCGACATCACCCAGAAGCTGGCCGGGTTCGAGCTGGACGTCGCGATGACCTACCTCGACGACGACACGCTCGGCAGTGTGCGCAAGACCCCCTTGTACGAGGAGCGCTACCTGCTGCTCACCCCGCAGGACAGCGACCTGGCCAACCTGCCGGTCGCCAGTTGGGGGCAGGTCGCCGAGCAGCCGTTGTGCCTGCTGTCGCCGCAGATGCGCAACCGCCGGATCATGAACGGCTACTTCACCGACGACGGCGTCAGTGCCGAGCCCGCGATCGAGAGCGACACCGTCTCCGGTCTCTACAGCCACCTGCACGGCAACCACTGGTCGACCGTCATCTCGCACGCCTGGCTGCACATGTTCGGCGTACCGGACGGGATGCGCGTCGTACCGCTGAAGAGCCCCGCGCACGGACCGCGAGTGGGACTGGTGATCGCCGCCCGCAGCCCCGAGCCGGTCCTGGCCCGCGCTCTGCTCGACGTCGCGCGGCAGGCCGGCGTGCACACCGCGCTGGACGAGCTGCTGGACGTGCATCTGATGGGCTCCGGCTATTCGTCGGAGCTGGCCGGATAGCCGCCCGCTATCCCGACATAGCGAGCAAGTCTTGGACCTGGCGGCCTCGTCACCGCCAGGCTGAAGGGACGGAAACCCCTTCAGAACAAGGAGTTGCTCACCATGGCGAAGGTCCTCTGCGTCCTGTACGACGACCCGACCGACGGCTACCCGACGTCGTACGCGCGCGACGACGTACCGGTCATCGAGTCCTACCCCGGCGGACAGACCGCGCCGTCCCCGTCGGCGATCGACTTCCGGCCCGGCGCGCTGCTCGGCAGCGTGTCCGGCGAGCTCGGCCTGCGGAACTTCCTGGAGAGCCAGGGCCACACGCTGGTCGTGACCTCGTCGAAGGAGGGCGACGACTCGGTCCTCGACCGTGAGCTGCCCGACACCGACATCGTCATCTCGCAGCCGTTCTGGCCGGCGTACCTGACCGCGGAGCGGATCGCGAAGGCGCCGCACCTGAAGCTGGCGATCACGGCCGGTATCGGCTCCGACCACGTCGACCTGGACGCCGCGATCGCGGCCGGCGTGACCGTTGCCGAGGTCACCTACTCCAACAGCATCAGCGTCGCCGAGCACGTGGTGATGATGACGCTCGGCCTGGTCCGCAACTACATCCCCTCCTACCAGATCGTCACCGACGGCGGCTGGAACATCGCCGACGCCGTCTCCCGCTCGTACGACGTCGAAGGCCTGCACGTCGGCACCGTCGCGGCCGGCCGGATCGGGCTCGCGGTCCTGCGCCGCCTCGCGCCGTTCGACATGAAGCTGCACTACACCGACCGGCACCGGCTGCCCGAGTCGGTCGAGCGCGAGCTCAACCTGACCTTCCACCCCGACACCGCGAGCATGGTGCCGCACTGCGACGTGGTGACCATCAACGCACCGCTGCACCCGGAGACCGAGGGGTTGTTCGACGACAAGCTGCTCGCGACGATGAAGCGCGGCACCTACCTGATCAACACCGCCCGGGCCAAGATCGTCGACCGCGACGCCGTCGTACGGGCCCTGGAGAGCGGACAGCTCGCCGGGTACGCCGGGGACGTCTGGTACCCGCAGCCCGCACCGGCCGACCACCCGTGGCGCTCGATGCCGCACCACGGCATGACGCCGCACATCTCCGGCTCGTCGCTGTCGGCGCAGACCCGGTACGCCGCGGGGACGCGCGAGATTCTCGAGTCGTGGTTCGCGCGGACGCCGATCCGCGACGAGTACCTGATCGTCGACGGCGGCCGGCTGGCCGGAGCCGGCGCGCACTCCTACTCGGCGAAGTCGTGAGAACCCGTAGGGACACCGTGTTACCGGGATCACGTGAGATCCGGGCATAACGCCCAGATCCCTCTGGTTGAATGTATGCAGTAGCCAGTATTTAGAGAGAGAGGAAGAAATGATCTTCACCCGTAGGTTCGGCGCTCTCGCAGCTCGCCGGCAGTTCCCGGACTCCCCGGAGCTGCGGCGGGAACTGAACCTCGACGCCGACATCGACCGGGCCCACGAGACCCGGCGCGACGACGAGGCCCAGCAGCCCGTGCGTGAGACGACAGCGGCCTGACCCACACCCCGAATCGGTGCTCCGGGCACGGATGACCGGCACCCGCCGGCACCTGGATCCGGACCGCGGCGGCGGACTCCCCGCGGGACACGATCCATGGATCCGGAGCACCGGGAGCAGGACGGGAACCGTCAGGCTCCACCACAAGAAAATCCGCTAGCTCAACGAAGAGCGTGGCAACAGACCTGGCACTTGGTAGACTGTCTACCAAGTGCCATCACGTTGTTCGGGAAGGACCTCATGACCACCATCAGCGCGGGCCCGGATTCCTCCGCCGACTCCCCCGGCGTTCGGCACGTCAAGCGGCCGACACCGCTGCGCGAGTCGGTCTACGAGGCCCTCACCGAGATGATCATCGACGGCACGCTGGAGCGCGGCCGGCACCTGGTCGAGGTCGAGCTGGCCGGCATGCTCGGCGTCTCCCGCCAGCCCGTCCGTGAGGCCCTCCAGCGGCTCAACAACGAGGGCTGGGTGGACCTGCGCCCCGGCTTCGGCGCGATGGTCCATGTCCCGGCCGAGGACGAGGTCGACCAGCTCCTGGCGGCGCGGGCCGCGCTGGAGTCGGAGTCCGCGCGGCTCGCGGCCCGGCACGCCACCAAGGAGGCGGTCGCGCAGCTCAAGGAGCTCTGCAAGGTCGGCACGGCGTTCCAGGAGTCCGGTGACATCGACGGCGCGGTGCGCACCAACGGCGAGCTGCACGCGATGATCACCGCGATGTCCGGCAACCGTTTCCTGGTCGACTTCGCCGGCCAGGTCGATCGCCGCGTCCGCTGGTACTACACCCCCGTCGCCCCCGTCCGCGGCGCCGCCTCCTGGCGCGAGCACGCCCGCCTGGTCAAGGCGATCAGCGAGGCCGACGAGGACAAGGCCGCCCAGATCATGCGCGAGCACACCGAACACACCCGTACGGCGTATCACGAGCTCCAGTCCGGCCAAGCTCCCGCAACCCCGGCCCCGGAGAAGAAGCCGGCCACCAGACGCCGCCGCACCACCGACTGATCGACGTCGGCGAAGCCGACGAGCCCCGGCGGCCAGGCCCCCCTTCCCATACCCCCGCGCCCCGGCGGACCGAAGGTCCGCCGGGGCGCGTTCTTTGGTGACCTCACTCGACTCCGGCAACCTCTTCTTCTCTGGCCTTCGCCTTCTCGTCCCGCGACGACTTCACAAGACTCAGCACCGCCGTGACCACCAGCGTGCCGAGGATGATCGACAGCGACACCACGATCGGGATCTCCGGCGCCCACTTCACGCCGCTGTGGTGCAGCGCCTCCAGGATCAGCTTCACGCCGATGAACCCGAGCACCACCGACAGCCCGTACGACAGGTAGACCAGCCGATCCAGCAGCCCGCCGATCAGGAAGAACAGCTGCCGCAACACCCCATCAGGGCAAAGGCGTTGGCGGTGAACACCAGATACGGCTCCTGCGTGAGCCCGAAGATCGCCGGGATCGAGTCCAGCGCGAACAGCAGGTCCGTGGTCCCGATCGCGATCATCACGATCAGCATCGGCGTCGCGAACCGCTTGCCGTCGATCCGGGTGGTCAGCTTCGCCTCGTGGTACGTCTCGGTGGTCGGCACCACCTTGCGCACCTTCGCGAGCACGACGTTCTCCTTGAACTCGTCCTCGTCGTCGTGCGACGTCGCCAGCTTCCACGCGGTGTAGAGCAGGAACGCGCCGAAGATGTAGAACACCCAGTTGAAGTGCGAGATCGCCTCCGCCCCGACGGCGATGAAGATCCCGCGCATCACCAGCGCCAGCGCGACCCCGACCAGCAGCACCTTCTGCTGGTACTGCCGGGGCACGGCGAACTTGCCCATGATGATGATGAACACGAACAGGTTGTCGACCGACAGCGAGTACTCGGTCAGCCAGCCGGCGAAGAACTCCCCACCGGACTCACCGCCGGCGGCGACCGTCAGGCCGACGCCGAACAGCAGCGCGATGCCGACGTAGAAGGACACCCACAGGGTCGCCTCGCGCAGGGACGGTTCGTGCGGCTTCCTGGCCACGATCAGGAAGTCCAGCACCAGCAGGGCCAGCAGGGCGGCGATGGTGATGATCCACGCCGACAGCGAAACGTTCATGATTCTCCTCCACGGTGCTCGAGCACACCCGGCGGGCAGGGCCGGGTACGCCGCCGCCCGCGGCTGGCAGGGCAGTCGCGGGCGGCGTGTGATGCGGGAACAGGGTGGGACACCCCTGACGAACCTGGGTCAGACGTGCGCCTTCCGCTTCTTCCGGTTCCGGGCGGCGGCCTGCTTGCGGGCCTCCATGGACTCGGCCAGGTGGACGTACTGCTCCACCGTGTGCTGGGCGTACACGTTGTGCTCCATGATGCGGGGCCACCAGTGCCGGCCGACCTGCTCGTGCATCCAGAGGAACCCGATCGCGAACCCCATGCTGAGCAGCGCCCGGAAGGCCAGGAACTGCAGCGGCTGGTCGGGCAGTCCCGGCGTACCGGTGACCGCCCACTCGGTGGTGATCGCGTGCACCAGCATCGCCAGCGGGAACCCGATCGCCCAGTAGGCGGCGGCCGGGGCGAACACCCCGGCCGGCGCCTTGCCGAGACCGACCAGGGCCGAGTACCCGATGCCGAGGACGACGAGCGGCACCGCCAGGCCGAGTCCGGTGATCGCGGCCCAGCCGAGCGGCTGGCCGGCGAAGCCGCCCAGCAGCGCGGCGATCAGGCCGGCCGAGATCCCGACCACGGAGGCCGGGAGCGTGAACTCCACGAGTTGGTGGATCTTCGTCTCGGTGGTCATGTCAGTCCAGGACCACGCCGAAGCGGATCAGGCTGTAGAACAGCATGCCGAGGTAGAAGACCGCGCCGAACCCGATGATGACGTTGCGCAGCGGCCCCGGCCGGATCGGTTTGGGCAGCAACTTGTTGTTCACCAGGAGCAACACGATGCAGTACGCGCCCATCGCGAACGTGGACAAGAACGCCAGGACGTCGAGGATTCCGGCGGGTCCGTCGGCCGGACCGAACAGCAGGATCAGGATCCCGAAGACGATGACGCCCCACAGGAACCCGAAGTAGATCCTCGACATCGAGAACCGCTTGGCCCCGGGGATGAAGTAGTACGTCATGTCGGCCTGGCCCCGGCTGAACGAGTCGAACAGACCGAGCGTCGCGTTGAGACCGATCAGCGCGATGAAGCCGAAGAACAGCGAGCCCAGGAACGGGCTGCCGGCCGAGGCGAAGGCGTCGGACATCGCCTTCAGCGCGGCCTCGCGGTCCCCGCCCTCGATCAGGCCGGCCACGTTCGGGTTCTCCCGGGCCGCCGACAGCGCGAGCACCGTGAACGAGATCGTGACCAGCATCGTGATGCCCCAGAAGAGCAGCAGCGCATCGAAGGTGACCCACTTGCGCCACCCCTTCCACTTCTTCATCTCCTCGGGGTCCTCGGTGTCGAACATGAAGCCGCGCGACGGCATCGCCTCGGCCTCGCCGGACGACCGCAGCCCGCGGATCTTCGGGATGTGCGCGCCCATGCCGGCCCCGGAGTCGCGCAGCTGCAGGGTGTACCACATCTGCTGCATGCCGGACGGGCCGGCGAAGGCGATCGAACCCACCACGATCGGGAACCACGCCGACGACAGGGCCTTGTCCGGGAAGTACCCGAACGCGAACATGCCCTGGATGGTGTCGGCCAGGTCGCCCCACTGGCCGACGATGGCCGCGATCACCGACGTCCCGACCACCAGCAGGCCGATCAGGAAGCCGAGCAACTTCTCCAGGAAGTTGTAGATCACCGACAGCAGGCTGAACAGCACCCCCACGAAGACCAGCGCCACACAGGCTGTCGCCTGCCAGGGGATGCCGCTGACTTCCTCGAACGCCGAGGCGCCGGCCGACAGGTGGCCGGGCCACATGTAGATCAGGATCGCCGCGACGTAGAAGAACCACATCATCGGTTTGAAGATCCGGGCCGCGCCGAAGAAGATCGACTCACCGGTCGCCATCGCGTACCGGGCCATCTCCAGCAGCACGAACGCCTGCAGGGTGACACCGACCAGGAACAGCCACCGGATGTCCGGACCGAACACCAGGACGAGCCGGGGCCACATGTAGGACTCACCCATGCCGACGCCCAGCGCGACCAGGAAGACGGTCGGACCGAGGATGTGCAGGGAAGGCGGTGCCGGCGGCAGGGGCCGGATCGGCATCGGTTCGAGCCGGCCGGCCTTCCAGACGCGCTCGGTCCCGGCGGCCGCCGCGGGCTCTTCGGGTACTTCTGAGGTCTTGCTTGTGACGTCCAAGGCGGACTCCTTATATCGACGCCAGCTTGACGAGACTTACGGCTCCCCCGTGCACTTCCCCCCGGCCCAAACGCATCACCGGCTTTCTACTGTGTGGAGTGGCGGGGACTCAAGACCCGAGCGGTCCCGCGTTGCGGGCCCACCGGTACTTGGCGCCGAGCACCTGGACGGGCGTCTCGGTGGTGTAGGGATAGGCGACCACGCCGTGCTCGAACAGGTACTGGCTGGCCTCCTCGACCTCGACGTCGCCGGACAGCGAGGCGACCACGGGCTTGTCGATGCCCTTGGCCCGGTACTCCTCGACCACCTCGGCGACGAGCTTCGCGAACACCATCGGAGGGGTGACGATGGTGTGCCAGTAGCCCAGGATCAGGGCGTGGATCCGGTCGTCCTGCAGGCCCAGCGCCACCGTGTTCCGGTACGTCGACGGCGGCTCGCCGCCGGTGATGTCGACCGGGTTGCCGGAGGCACCGAACGGCGGGATGAACTTCTTGAACGCGGCGTCCAGGTCGTCGGGCATCGCCATCAGCTGCAGGCCGTTGTCGACGCAGGCGTCCGACAGCAGGACGCCCGAGCCGCCGGCGCCGGTGATGATGACGACGTTCTCGCCCTTGGGGGTCGGCAGCAGCGGGATGCCCCGGGCGTACTGGAGCATCTCGTTCAGGCCCGGGGCGCGGACGACGCCGCTCTGGCGCAGGATGTCGTCGTACACCTTGTCGTTGCCGGCCAGCGCGCCGGTGTGCGAGCTCGCCGCCCGGGCACCCATGTCGGTGCGGCCGGCCTTCAGCACGACCACCGGCTTCTTCTTCGACACCCGCGCCGCGGTCTCGGCGAAGGCCCGGCCGTCCTTGAGGTCTTCCAGGTGCATGGCGATCAGGTTGGTGTTGTCGTCGGTCTCGAAGAACGTCAGGAGGTCATCCTCGTCGATGTCGGCCTTGTTGCCTACCCCAACGATCGCGGAGACGCCCATCCGGCTGGACCGGCTGAACCCGAGGATCGCCATCCCGATCCCACCGCTCTGTGACGACAGCGCCACGCTGCCCTTCACGTCGTACGGCGTACAGAACGTCGCGCAGAGGTTCTCCGGCAGGTAGTAGTACCCGTAGATGTTCGGCCCGAGGATCCGCACGTCATGCTTCTTGGCGATCGCCACGACCTCGTCCTGCAGCTCCTGCTCGCCGGTCTCGGCGAACCCGGACGGGATCAGGATCGCGCCCGCGACGCCCTTCTGGCCGCACTGCTCGAGCGCGCCGCCGACGAACTTGGCCGGTACGGCGAACACCGCGACGTCGACGTCACCCGGGATGTCGGTGATGCTCGGGAACGCCTTCAGCCCGAGGACCTCGCCACCCTTGGGGTTGACCGGGTAGATGTCGCCTTGATAGCCGCCGTTGACCAGGTTCTTCATCACCGAGTTGCCGATCTTGCCGTCCTCGTTCGAGGCGCCGATCACGGCGACCGCCCGCGGCTTCATGATCCGGGTCATCGCGGTCTGGATCTGTTCCTGGGTGTAGCGCTCCACCGGCTTGCCGGCCTCGGCGTCCACGATGATCCGGAAGTCCACCGCGGTGGCGCCGTCCGGTCCGGCCAGCACCGGGTTCAGGTCCACCTCGGCGAACTGCGGGAAGTCCTCGACCAGGTCGGACAGTTTGGTGATGATCCGGGCGATCGCCTCCTTGTCCACCGGCTTGGCACCACGGACGCCGTTCAGCATCTCGTGCGCGCCGATCCCCTCGATCATCGAGCGGGCCTCGTCCGGCGAGGTCGGCGCCAGCCGGAAGGTGACGTCCTTGAGCACCTCGACCAGGACACCGCCCAGGCCGAAGGCGACGATCTTGCCGAACGTCTGGTCGGTGACCGCGCCGACGATGACCTCCTGCACGTCACCGCCGGTGACCAGCATCTTCTGCACCTGCACGCCGGTGATCGAGGCGCTGGCGTCGTACGCCTTCGCGTTGCCGACGATCTGGTCGTACGCCGTCTTGGCCGCCTCGGCGCTGTCGACACCGACCACCACGCCGCCCGCCTCGGTCTTGTGCAGGATGTCGGGCGACACGATCTTCAGGACGACCGGGAAACCGATCTCGGCCGCGAGGCCCGCGGCGCCCTCGGCAGTGGTGGCCAGGCCCTCTCCCGGGGTCGGGATGCCGTACGCGTCCGCGACCAGTTTGGCCTCGGGTGCGCTCAGCGAGGTGCGGCCTTCCGCCAGAGCCTGGTCGAGGATGGACTGGACTGCTGCCTTGTCATAGGTCATTGCCTGAAGCTCCCTAGCGTGGGTTGTCGGTACGGCGTTCAGACGACGCCGGCGGCCTTGAGCTCTTCCAGCTCGGCGGTGTCGATGCCGAGGCCGCCGTAGATCACGGAGTTGTGTTCGCCGAGGCCCGGTGAGGTCTCCACCTGGACCGGCGAGTCGGACAGCTTGATCGGGCAGCCGACGGTCTTGAACGCGCCCCGGGCCGGGTGCTTGACCTCGACCACGGCACCGAGCTCGGCCAGCGTCTCGTCCTCGATCAGTTCCTTGGTGGACAGGATCGGGCCGCACGGCACGTTCAGCGCGTTCAGCTTCTCCATCACCTCGAACTTGGTGTGCTGCTCGGTCCACTGCTCGATCAGCGCGAACATCTTGTCGAGCTTGTCGAGCCGGGCCGCGGGCGTGGACCAGTCGGGGTCCTCGGCCAGCTCGGGCTTGCCGATCAGGCTCGCGATCGGGGCCCAGCCGGGCGGCTGGACGATCACGTAGATGTAGTCGTTCGGGCCGCCGGGCGCGGTCTTGACCGCCCAGCCGGGCTGGCCGCCGCCGGAGGCGTTGCCCGAGCGCGGCACCTCGTCGCCGAAGGTGTCGTTCGGGAACTCCTTCAGCGGGCCGTGCGCGAGCCGCTGCTGGTCGCGCAGCTTGACCCGGGTGAGGTTCAGCACGGCCTCCTGCATCGCCACGCTCACCCGCTGGCCCTTGCCGGTGACGGTCCGCTGGTACAGCGCGGCCAGGATGCCGGCGACCAGGTGGATGCCCGTGCCGGAGTCACCGATCTGAGCGCCGGTGGCCAGCGGCGGGCCGTCCTCGAACCCGGTCGTGCTCATCGCGCCGCCCATCGCCTGGGCGACCACCTCGTAGGCCTTGAACTCCTCGTACCGGCCGGGGCCGAAGCCCTTGATCGAGGCGAAGATCAGCTCGGGGTTGATCAGCTGCAGCCGGTCCCAGGTGAAGCCCATCCGGTCGATCGCGCCGGGGGCGAAGTTCTCCACCAGGACGTCGGAGTTCTTCACCAGGTCGGTGAAGATCTCCTTGCCACGCTCGGACTTCATGTTCAAGGTGATGCTGCGCTTGTTGCAGTTGAGCATCGTGAAGTAGAGGCTGTCGACGTCGGGCAGGTCGCGCAGCTGCTGGCGGGTGATGTCACCGGTCGGCGCTTCGAGCTTGACCACGTCGGCGCCGAGCCAGGCGAGGATCTGGGTGCAGGACGGTCCCGACTGCACGTGGGTCATGTCGAGTACGCGAACACCTTCAAGGGCCTTACCCATAGTGGTCCTCCAGTACTGGGTGGCGGTCCGTACGGCGTACGGACCGCACACCGGGGATCGCTACTTGTACATGGTCTGGTTCATCGTTCCGGGCGCGTACGCGTCCGGGTCGACCCACACGTTGATCAGTGACGGCAGCCCCGACTCGCGGGCCCGCTGCATCGCCGGCCCGATGTCCTTGGGGTCGCGGACCTCTTCGCCGTAGCCGCCGAGCATCTTGGCGAACTCGTCGTACTTGACGTCGCCGAGGGTGTTGCCGATCCGGCCGCGGTCGTGGCCGTACTTGGCCTCCTGGCCGTAGCGGATCTGGTTCATCGAGGAGTTGTTGCCGACCACCCCGACGAACGGGAGCTTGAACCGGACCAGCGTCTCGAAGTCCCAGCCGGTCAGCGAGAAGGCACCGTCACCGAACAGCGCGACGACCTCCTTGTCCGGACGGGCGTACTTGGCCGCCATCACGAACGGGATGCCGACGCCGATGGTGCCGAGCGGGCCCGGGTCCATCCAGTGGCCGGGCGACTTGGGCTGGACGACACCGCCGGAGAAGGTGACGATGTCACCGCCGTCGCCGATGTAGATCGAGTCCTCGGTGAGGAACTCGTTGATCTCGTGGGCCAGCCGCAGCGGGTGGATCGGGTTGGCGTCCGACAGCTGCTTGGGCAGCCGCTTCTGGTACGCCGCGTCCTCCTCGGCCCGCAGCTCGTTGAACCAGGCCTTGCGGTCGCCGGCCTTCTGCACCCGGCCCGACGAGGCCTGGGTGACGGCGGCCAGGATCGCGCCCGGGTCGCCGACCAGCCCGAGGTCGATGTCGCGGTTCTTGCCGACGGTGCGGTAGTCCATGTCGATCTGGACCACGGTCGCGCCCTTGGGCAGCCGGCGGCCGTAGCCCATCCGGAAGTCGAACGGCGTCCCGACGATCAGGATCAGGTCGGCGTTGTTGAAGCCGTAGCGCCGCGACAGGTGGAAGTGGTGCGGGTCGCCCGGCGGCAGGGTGCCGCGGGCCGAGCCGTTCATGAAGGCCGGGATGCTGTTCTTGCGGACGAACTCGATCGCCGCGTCGCTGCCGCGCGACGTCCAGACCTGGGTCCCGAGCAGCACGACCGGCTTCTCGGCGCGGGCCAGCAGGTCGGCCAGCGCCTCGACCGCGGCCGGGTCACCGATCGACTTCGTCGAACCGCGGTAGCGGCCGGCCTCCGGCACGGTCGCGGAGTCGACCGGTACGGAGTTGTCCAGGATGTCGCGCGGGATCTCCAGGAACGACGGGCCGGGCGCGCCGTTGTAGCACTCGCGGAAGGCCATCGACACCATGTCGGCGACCCGCGCGGTGTGCGGCACGGTGGCCGCGAACTTGGTGATCGGGGTCATCATGTCGACGTGCGGCAGGTCCTGCAGGGACCCCATCTTGTGCTGGTTCAGCGCGCCCTGGCCGCCGATCAGCAGCATCGGGCTCTCCGCGCGGAACGCGTTGGCCACACCGGTGACGGCGTCCGTCGTACCAGGACCCGCGGTCACCACGGCGCACCCCGGCTTGCCGGTCATCCGGGCGTAGCCGTCGGCCGCGTGTGCGGCGACCTGCTCGTGCCGGACGTCGACGACGGCGATGCCCTCGTCGACGCAGCCGTCGTAGATGTCGATGATGTGACCGCCGCAGAGGGTGAAGATCACGTCGATCCCCTCGGCCTTCAGAGCCTTGGCCACCAGGTGCCCGCCCGAGATCGTGGCGGCCTTCGGCTCCGGCTCGGTCGGGTTCGCGACCGCGTTCGATTCGGACACTGTTTGGGCCATCTGTGCAGTCATCTCCTCAGGAAAGGCAGACACTTCGTAGATTGCATACCGTATGGTGTAGTCATATCGCACGGTTTTTCCGTTGTCCAGAGGTCGCACCCGTCGAGCAAGGAGCCGCGATGACCGTCAACGAGGACCTCGACCGCACCCGGCAGGCGATCCAGGCACTGGACAGAGCCGTTGCGGAGTTGAGGATTCGCCTCGGCCCGCACCTCGACGTCCTGCGCCTGATGGACGACCTCGCGCGCTGCACGGCCGACCTGCGCCGGCTCGAGCAGCAGGTCCGCGCCCCGCACCGCCAGGAGCTGATGGTCATTCCCGACGACGACCGCGAGCACGGACTGTGGGGCGCCGGCGACGTCGACCACGAAGGTCTCGGCGCACCGGGCCGCCGGACTCCTTAGGACGCGAGGGAGAGGCACTGACGTAGAAGCCTCTTCAGTCGTACGTCGTGGTCGTCGCCCCGGGCGGCGACCACGACTGCTTCCGCGGCGTGCTCGGTCGCGACAACCGTGCGGTAGAACGGCTCACTGAGCTTCAGCCGGTCCAACGCGGGCAGCCACCAGCGCGCGGGTCTGCCGGGCGGAGCACCCGACCGGCCGGCCAGCAGGTAGCACGCGGTCTCCTGCGCGTTCCGCAGTCGCCGGTGCTCGTCATCGCCGCACTCCCCCGGACCCGCCACTGCGCTCGACACACACAGCGCGACCAGCCGCGCGGACAGGTCGAAACCTGTCCGCGCGGTGTCGAGGAACAAAGGGGCCAACGGCAACAATTCCCGCCGGCCGCGCGGGCTGCAGTGGTCGTGCACAGCCCGCGCGACCGACCCGAGGACCGGATGCACGCAAGTCGGCCGGTCCGTCCAGGGCTCCCGGGCCAGCTTGGAGACGAGCTCGAGAACACAGGGTTCCGGGCGACGCACCCAGGCATACTCGGAACTGAGGTCGGCGCCCACCTCTGTCCGGCTCACTCGCCCGGCCTGATCGCGCCGGCTACCGGCGTACCCAAGTGGGAGCTCACCGACAGCGCAGGCCGTCCGGGTTGCTTCAGGAAGCGGACGATCAGCGCGGTGATCAGCCCGAGCGCGCCGGCCGCGAGGAAGACGGGGCGGTAGCCGACCGTGGCCACCAGGCCCGCGGCGACGCCGACACCGACCAGGCCGCCGACGGCCTTCGCGCTGTAGAGGATCGACTGGTTCTGCAGCAGGCTGTTCTCGCCGAAGAACTCCAGCACGAGGTTCGCCATGATCGCGTAGAAGGCACCGCCGCCGAGTCCGGCGAACATCGCGCACAGCACGAATGCGACGCCTGCCCCGGCTTCCCCAGCCAGCACCAGACCGACATGGGTGAAGCCCTCGACCATCAGTACGGCGGCCAGCACGCGCCGCCGTCCGAACCGGTCGGACAGCGTGCCCGCGAAGGACCGCCCGAGACCGTTGACCGCGGCAAGCAGTCCGGCGGCCAGTCCGGCGACGGCGACACCGAGCTGGGCCTCGGTCGCGTAGCTGACCACGAACGCGATGCCGAACAGCGACAGCGCCGTACTGATCGCCAGCGTCAGCCACATCAGCGGCAGCGCGCCGGTCCTCATCGCCTCGGCCGGACGGTAGTAGCGCACGGCGGGCAGGTTGTTCGGGATGCTGCGGTTCAGCGTGCGGTCGACGGCCCAGGCCTGAGCGTCGATGTCGGCCGGCCACCAGTGCCGCGGCGGGTCCTTGAGCAGGCCGCCCGCGGTCATCACGATCAGCAGGGCGACGACCGCGGTCAGGTCGAAGACGTAGCGCTGACCCCCAGTGGTCTCGAAGATCGTGAGCAGCGCGATGCTCGGCACCGCGCCGACGGCGAACCCGCCGGTGACGAACCCGATCGTCGACGTCCGTCGGTCGGGGAACCACCGCGCCGCCGTGGTGATGCACGCGGAGTAGACGAGCCCGGCTCCGGCGCCGCCGACGACGGCGTACCCGAACAACGCGCCGACGTAGCTGCCGGCGTGCGCGAGCGTCACCAGCCCGGCCGCGGCCAGGAACCCACCGAGGACGACGAGCTGGGTCGGCGTCACCCGGCGTACGCGCTGGAGCCAGGCGGCGGGGATGGCGACGAGCGCCTGGAAGGCCACGAAGACGGCCAGCAGCCACATCGTCTGGACCGTGCCCCAGGCCCGGCCCGAGTCGAGGCCGAGCGCGGCCGCCCCGAAGGAGTACTGCAGCGGACTGATCGCCGCCATGCAGGCCCAGGCTGCCCACAGCTGCCACCGGCGGGAGCGCCCGGTCAGTTCAGTTGCGTCTTCGCCGATGCGGTACCGGCGGCCGTACACGTCCCGAACGTCCCGGGGAGGCGTACTGGTGGTCGCGTCCGTCATGATCGCCTCCTGACTACTGCATACCGTATGGAACTTTGGTACTCCTCTCCGCTACCTCTTGTCCAGACCCCAGAGCCCTTGTGTGTGAACTTGCATACAGCATACAGTCGCCATATTGCCCAAGCAGGTGCTGTGTGAGGAGAGGACTGCCCCCGTGGACCTGATGGAGTACCAAGCCAAAGAACTCTTCGCCCGGCACGCCGTGCCGGTCACCCTCGGCCGCGTGGTCGAGGACGCCGCCGACGCGGCCGCGGCGGCCGAGGCGCTCGGCGGCCGGGTCGTGGTGAAGGCGCAGGTGAAGGCCGGCGGCCGCGGCAAGGCCGGTGGCGTCAAGCTGGCCGCCGATCCCGCCGAGGCGACCGCCCGCGCCGGGGACATCCTCGGGATGGACATCAAAGGGCACGTCGTACGCCGGGTCCTGCTCGCCCCGGCGGCCGACATCGCCGACGAGTACTACCTGTCGTTCCTGGTCGACCGGGCCAATCGCGGCTACCTGTGTATCGCGAGCACCGAGGGCGGTGTCGAGATCGAGGAGGTCGCGCACACCAACCCCGACGCGATCGCGAAGATCTCCATCGACCCGGCGGTCGGCGTCGACGACGCGAAGGCCGCCGAGATCGTCGCCGCGGCCGGCTTCCCGGACGGCGCCGCCGAGGTGGTGAAGAGCCTGTGGACGGTGTTCATCGCCGAGGACGCCTCGCTGGTCGAGGTGAATCCACTGGTCAAGCTCGGCGACGGCACGCTGGAGGCGCTGGACGGCAAGGTCACGCTGGACGAGAACGCGGCGTACCGGCACGTCGACCACGCCGCCTTCGAGGACAAGGCCGCGGCCGACCCGCTGGAGGCCGCCGCACAGGAGAAGGGCCTGAACTACGTCAAGCTCGACGGCGAGGTCGGGATCATCGGCAACGGCGCCGGCCTGGTGATGTCGACGCTCGACGTCGTCGCGTACGCCGGTGAGGCGCACGGTGGCGTCAAGCCCGCGAACTTCCTCGACATCGGCGGCGGCGCCAGTGCCGAGGTGATGGCCAACGGGCTGGGGATCATCCTCGGCGACGCGCAGGTGAAGAGCGTGTTCGTGAACGTGTTCGGCGGGATCACCGCCTGCGACGCGGTCTCCAACGGCATCGTGCAGGCGCTCGAGCTGCTCGGCCCCACGGCGAACAAGCCGCTCGTCGTCCGGCTGGACGGCAACAACGTGGACGAGGGCCGCAAGATCCTCGCCACGGCGAACCACCCGCTGGTGACGGTGGTGGACACGATGGACGGTGCCGCCGACCGCGCCGCCGAGCTGGCCGCGCAGGCCGGATAGGAGCTGGACAGATGGCGATCTTTCTGACCGACAAGAGCAAGGTCATCGTGCAGGGCATGACCGGGGCCGAAGGGCAGAAGCACACCTCCCGGATGCTTGCCGCCGGCACCAACATCGTCGGCGGCGTGACGCCGGGCAAGGGCGGCCAGTCGGTCGACTTCGCGAAGCGCTCGATCCCGGTCTACGGGTCCTGCGCCGACGCGGTGAAGTCGACCGGCGCGGACACCTCGGTGGTGTTCGTGCCGCCGCGGTTCGTCAAGGGTGCGGTGATCGAGGCCGTCGACGCGGGCCTCGGCCTGGTCGTGGTGATCACCGAAGGCGTCCCGGTGCACGACACCGCGGCGTTCTTCGCGCACGCCGAGGCGAACGGGACCCGGATCATCGGCCCGAACTCCCCCGGCCTGATCAGCCCCGGCCTCGCCAACGCCGGCATCATCCCGGCCGACATCGCCGGTCCGGGCCGGATCGGGCTGGTCTCGAAGTCGGGCACGCTGACGTACCAGATGATGTACGAGCTGCGCGAGTACGGCTTCACCACCGCGATCGGCATCGGCGGCGACCCGATCATCGGCACCACCCACATCGACGCGCTCCGGGCGTTCCAGGACGACCCCGACACCGAGGCGATCGTGATGATCGGCGAGATCGGCGGCGACGCGGAGGAGCGGGCGGCGGCGTTCATCGCCGAGTCCGTGACCAAGCCGGTCGTCGGGTACGTGGCCGGCTTCACCGCGCCCGAGGGCAAGACGATGGGCCACGCCGGCGCGATCGTCTCCGGCTCGTCCGGTACGGCGGTCGCGAAGCAGGAGGCCCTGGAGGCGGTCGGGGTCAAGGTCGGCAAGACGCCGTCCGAGACCGCGCGACTGATGCGGGTCGCGCTCGAGCAGAGTCTCGACCCGGTGGGTTCGTGATGGCGCGGAAGATCGGATTCATCGGCCTCGGGATCATGGGGTCGCACATGGCAGCCAATCTGGTCCGGGCCGGGTACGACGTCAGCGGGTACGACGTCGTACCGGCGTCGGTCGAGAAGCTGCTGCAAGCCGGCGGCAAGCCCGCGCCGACGATCGCCGAGGCGGTCGCGGGCGCGGAGGTGGTGATCACCATGCTGCCGGACTCGCCGCAGGTGGCCGAGGTGGTGCTCGGAGCGGGCGGCGTACTGGAGTCGGCTCCCGCCGGGCTGCTGCTGATCGACATGTCGTCGATCGCGCCGGAGACCTCGCTGGAGGTCGCTCGGGTCGGCGCGGAGCACGGCGTACAGGTGCTGGACGCGCCGGTCAGCGGTGGCGAGCAGGGCGCGATCAAGGCGTCGCTGTCGATCATGGTTGGCGGTGAGGCCGACGTGTTCGAGACGGCACGGCCGATCTTCGAGGACCTCGGCCGGACGATTGTGCACGTCGGCGGTCACGGCGCGGGCCAGACGGTGAAGGCCGCCAACCAGCTCATGGTGGCCGGGATCATCTCGCTGGTCAGCGAGGCGATCGTGCTGCTGGAGGCGTCCGGCGTCGACGGCGAGCGCGGGCTCGAGGTGCTGGCCGGCGGCCTGGCCGGGAACCGGATCCTCGACCTCAAGGCGTCGACGATGCTGGGCCGGGAGTTCGCCCCCGGCTTCCGGATCGACCTGCACCACAAGGACATGGGCATCGCGCTGTCCGCCGCCCGCGCGGCCGGCGTCGCGCTGCCGGTGACCGGCCTGGTCGCCCAACTGGTGTCCGCGGCCCGTGCCATGGGTCACGGATCCCTCGACCACTCGGCACTGCTGAAGGTGGTCGAGGAACTGTCAGGACGAAACACCTGACGCGGGCCGCCGGCGGGGGAAAGCCAGCTCCCCCGTCGGCGGTCGTCCGCTGTCAGGCGGAGACGAACAGCACCAGCGAGCCGTCGAAGTGCTGCTGGTTGCGCAGCTGCCCGTACTTGCTGTCCCAGGTCCCGTCGGCCAGCTCGCGGGTGAGGTGCTCGGTGAAGCGCTCGTGGACCTCGGGCGGGACGAAGCTCCACGCGGAGTTGGCCCGGCGAGCTCCTGGATCCAGGAGCCGCTCCGGCCGTCCGTAGTACGCCTCGCCGAAGCCGTCGGTGCACAGCAGCGGGATCGGCACGTTGAACGCCTGCCCACCGCCGAGCGCGGCCGCGATCCGCTCGATCGGCGGGTAGCGGCGTGCCTCGGTGTCGATCGCCTCGGGCGCGTACTCGTGCAGCCAGAAGCGCCGCAGCAGGGTCGGATCACACGTCAGTACGGCGACCGATCCGCGCGTCACCCGGCGGACCTCGGTCAGGCCGGCCTCGAGGTCGCGCCACTGGTGCACCGTGAACGTCGCCATCGCGCCGTCGAACGTGCCGTCGGCGAACGGCAGCTCCTCGGCCGTCGCGTCGATCGCCTCGACCAGGCCGGCCGGACGCTGGGCGCGCATCTGCGCCGACGGCTCGACCGCGACCAGGTCCACGTCGGTCGGTTCGTACGAACCGGCGCCGGCGCCGACGTTCAGGACCTTCCGGGCCGGGCCGAGCGCGTCCCGGATCGCGGCGGCGATCTGCGGCTCGGGCCGGCGGTAGGCGGTGTAGTCGACGCCGATCCGCCCGTAGTCGGCGTCACCCGCACTGCCGTCCGGTGCCCGTGCGGGGGTCTGGTGGTCCAGCCTCATGCTCGCTCCTTTGCGACGTGAGATTCCACCTCGACCCTACGGCAGGACCACGGATACCAGTGGGCTACTGAGAAGACCACTGGTCCTGCTGGTCGGGCAGCACCCGCCCGAGCCTCGCCAGCGGCGACAGCACCATCGCGAGCGGCGACAGCAGCATCCCGAGCGCACACACCAGCAGCACCGCCCGAACACCGAGCACCTCCGCCACCGCGCCGGCGAGCAGGGAACCCACCGGCGCCAGCCCCAGCCCGAGGAAGTTGAGCGCGGCAACCACCCGGCCCTGCGCGTCCAGCGGCGTGATCGCCTGCCGTACCGAGGTGGCCGAGACGTCGATCAACTGGGTCAACGCCCCGCAGACCACGTTGACGGCGATCAGGACCACCACCCCCGGAGCGAACACCGGTACGACGAGCATCACGACGTCCGCGCCGACCGCCGCCAGGATCATCACCGGCCCGAAGCCGAAGCGCCGGGGAATCCGCGCGGAGAACACGGCGCCGATCAGCGCGCCCGGACCCAGCGCCGCCAGGACCAGCCCGACAACGCCGCCCGAGAAGCTCGTGCCGAGGTGGACCAGGTACACCGTCATCAGTCCGGCGAAGAAGAAGTGGCCCACCGCGGACGCGAGCGCGATCGCCCGCAACGACCGGTCGGCGAAGACCAGCCGCAGCCCACCGACCGGCTCGCGACCGGAGCCTGCCGCTCGGCCCGCTTGATCCGCTGGATCGAGAGGAACGAGAACAGGTAGAACACCACCGGCGCGACGACGGCGACGGGCGCCGAGAGCAACGACACCAGTCCGCCCCCGAGGGCCGGCCCGGAGATCTGCGTCACCGACCGGCCGCTCTCCAGCAGGCTGTTGCCCTGGGCAAGTTGCTCGCGGCGGACCAGACGGGGCAGGAAGGCCTGGTAGGCGACGTCGAAGAACACGGACAGTACGCCGAGCAGGAAGGCGACGCAGTACAGCAAGGGCAGGCCGAGCCAGCCCAGCAGCCAGGCCGCCGGGACCGCGGACAGGACGACGGCGCGCCCGAGATCGGCGTACACCATCAGGTTGCGGGCCCGCAGGCGGTCGACCAGCCGGCCGACGACGAGCGAGCAGACGAGGATCGGGATCTGCTGCGCGGCGCGGAGGGCGCCGAGCTGTCCGGCACCACCGCCGAGCGCGGTCAGCGCGACGAGCGGCAGGGTGAGTTGGGCGGTCTGGGCACCAAGGTTGGAAGCGGTCTGGCCGATCCAGAGCTTGACGAATTCACGGTCGTTCCAGGGCACGGTGAAGTCCTCGAGGTCGCGACGAGTCGCGGTGCCACCGAAACGGGCAGCACGCGGTGACGGATGAGTCAGCGCGTGCGCGAACGACCGGGCATGCCTCAGCTCCCTGCGGGGTAGGACGTGCCCGGAACGCTAGTCACCGGGCTGAGGACCGGCAACCGAAATAGACGCTGCGCCCCGAAAGACCTCGCGGAGTCCTTCGGAGCGCAGCGGGTGGAACAGGTGGGCCCAGAACGCGCGCAGTGGGCAGGGCTCGCCTCCGGACCCGCCTGGTCAGGGGGTGACGACCGCGGCCGGCCGGCCCGGGCCGGGGATCCGGCCCGAGGTGGGAGCGTGCGCGACCTTCTCGGCCGACGTACCGACCTTGCTGGACAAGAGATCCGCGACGGCGTGCACCGCGCGCAGGGTGGGCGCCAAGGTCTCGGTCAGGTCGGCCAGCTCCACCACCGCCGCGAGGATCACGTCGAGCTCGAGCGGCTTGTCCTTCTCCAGGTCCTGCAGCATCGAGGTCTTGTGCTCGCCGACCCGCTCGGCGCCGTCGATCCGCTTGTCGACCGAGATGTCGGGCGTGCTGCCGACCGCTCGGGCGATCTCCAGCGTCTCCTCCATCATCAGCTTCACCATCGCGCGGGTGCCCTGGTGGGTGGCGATCTCGACCATCGTCGCCCGGGCCAGCGCGCTGATCGGGTTGAACGCCGCGTTGCCGAGCAGCTTGATCCAGATGTCGTTGCGGACGTCGTTCTCGACCGGGCACTTCAGCCCGCCCGCGACCATCGCCTCGCTGAACTCCAGGCACCGCTCGCTCTGCCCGCCGACCGGCTCGCCGATCGAGAACCGGGTCCCTTCGAGATGCCGTACGACGCCCGGCCCGTCCAGCTCGGTCGAGCAGTAGACGACGCAGCCGATCGCGCGTTCGAGCTGGATGACCCGGGTCACCTCACCACCCGGGTCGACCGACTCGATCCGGTGCCCCTCGTACGGGCCCGGCAGCCCGTGGAAGTACCACCACGGGATGCCGTTCTGGGCCGCGATCACCGCGGTCTTGTCGTGCAGCAGCGGTTCCAGCAGCGGGCCGCTGGTCGCGTACGAGTTGGCCTTCAGCCCGAGGAAGACGAAGTCGACCGGACCGATCTCCTGCGGGTCGTCGGTGGCCGGCGTCCGGGCGAGCCAGTCGCCGCGCGGGCTGTGCACCTGGACGCCGTTCTTCCGGATCGCCTCGAGATGGGCGCCACGAGCCACCAGGTGGACCTCGGTCCCGCCGCGGTGCAGGGCCGCGCCGACGTACGCGCCGATCGCTCCGGCGCCGAGAACTGCGACTCTCATCGTGTCCCTCCTTCAGTCTCGTAGGCCGGAGGCGGTCGGGATCGGGTCGACCACGCCGTCCAGCTCGTCGAACTCGACCACGTTGTCCAGCTCGGTGCCCATGGCAACGTTCGTGACGCGTTCCAGGATCACCTCGACCACGACCGGTACCTCGTGCTCGACGAGCAGCTTCTTGGCCTCCTCGAGCGCCGGTCCGATCCCGTCCGGCGCGAACACCCGCAACGCCTTGCAGCCCAGGCCTTCGGCCACCTTGACGTGGTCGACGCCGTACCCGCCGAGCTCGGGGGTGTTGATGTTGTCGAACGAGAGCTGGACGCAGAAGTCCATGTCCAGCCCGCGCTGGGCCTGCCGGATCAGCCCGAGGTAGGCGTTGTTCACCACCACGTGGATGTAGGGGATCTTGAACTGCGCGCCGACCGCGAGCTCCTCGATCAGGAACTGGAAGTCGTAGTCGCCCGACAGCGCCACGACCGTCGACTCCGGATCGGCGACCGCGACCCCGAGCGCGGCCGGACCGGTCCAGCCGAGCGGTCCCGCCTGGCCGGCGTTGATCCAGTGCCGGGGCCGGTAGACGTGCAGCATCTGGGCGGCCTGGATCTGCGACAGCCCGATCGTGGAGACGTACCGGACGTCGGGTCCGAAGGCATGGTTCATCTCCTGGTAGACCCGCTGCGGCTTCACCGGTACGTCGTCGAAGTCGGTACGCCGTACCAGCGTGCGTTTGCGGTCCCGGCACTCGGCCGCCCACGCCGACCGGTCCGGCAACGGCCCCTCGGCCATCCGGGTCCGGGCGACGTGGATCAGCGTCTCCAGCGCCGCCCTCGCGTCCGACACGATGCCGAGATCGGGGGCGAACACCCGGCCGATCTGGGTCGGCTCGATGTCGATGTGCACGAACTTGCGCTCACCCCGGTAGACGTCCAGCCCGCCGGTGTGCCGGTTGGCCCACCGGTTGCCGATGCCGACGACCAGGTCGGAGGCGAGCAGCGTCTGGTTGCCGTAGCGGTGGGAAGTCTGCAGGCCGACCATGCCGGCCATCAGCCGGTGGTCGTCCGGGATCGTGCCCCAGCCCATCAGCGTCGGCACCACCGGTACGCCGTTCAGCTCGGCGAACTCGACCAGGAGGTCCGCCGCGTCGGCGTTCACGATGCCACCACCGGCCACGATCAGCGGGTGCTCGGCCGCCGCCAGCAGGTCGAGCACCTTCTCGGCCTGGGCCACGCTGGCGCGCGGGGTCGCGATCGGCAGCGGCACGTACAGCTCGGGATCGAAGTCGATCTCGGTCAGCTGGACGTCCAGCGGCAGGTCGATCAGCACCGGGCCGGGACGCCCGCCGCGCATCACCTGGAACGCCTTCTGGAAGGTGCCCGGGACCTGGGCCGCCTCCAGCACGGTGACCGCCAGCTTGGTCACCGTCTGCGCGATGGACGGTACGTCGATCGCCTGGAAGTCCTCCTTGTGCAGCTTGGCCACCGGCGCCTGCCCGGTGATGCACAGGATCGGGATCGAGTCGGCCGAGGCGGCGTACAGGCCGGTGATCATGTCGGTCCCGGCCGGGCCCGACGTCCCGACGCAGACACCGATGTTGCCGGCCTTCGCGCGGGTGTAGCCCTCGGCCATGCGGGAGGCACCCTCGACGTGCCGGGCCAGCACGTGTTTCAGCTCGCCCTGGGCCCGGACGGCGGCGTAGAACGGGTTGATGGCGGCGCCGGGAAGGCCGAACAGGTGGGAGACGCCCTCGCGCCGGAGGATCTCCACCGCCGCGCGGGCGGCAGTCATTCGTGGCATGCCAGCTCCTTGTCGGTCAGGACGTCGGTCAGGACGATTCGCGGTCGGTCAGCCAGCCGAAGCTGTCGGCGGTCGGGCCGGACGGCTTGTACTCCAAGCCGATCCAGCCGTCGTACCCGGCCTCGGCGAGCTCGCCGAGATGCTGCCCGATCGGGATCGTGCCGGTGCCGGGCTCGTTGCGCCCGGGGGCGTCCGCGATCTGTACGTGCGCGATCCGGTCGGCGTACGTCGTGATCGCCTTGCTCACGTCGTCCCCGTTGACGGTCAGGTGGTACAGGTCGGCCAGCAACCCGATGCTCGTGACACCGGACTCGGCGACCACGCGGTCGATCACCGCGATCGCGTCGGCCGCGGTCAGCAGCGGGTAGTGTTCGGCGCCGCTGACCGGTTCGACGAGGACCGTGGCGCCGAAGGAACCGGCCGCGGTGGCGGCCAGCGCGAGGTTCTCGGCGGCCAGTTCGTCCTGCGCCTGGGGCGCGACTCCCTCGACCCGGTTGCCGTACAGCGCGTTGAACGCACGGCAGCCGAGGCGTTCCCCGATCCCCAGCGTGACCGCGAGGTTGTCGCGGAACTCCAGCGATCGTTGCGGCCAGGACACCAGGCCGCGGTCGCCACCCGGCATGTCACCGGCAGCGAAGTTCAGTCCGGTCAGCTGGACGCCGGCTTCCAGGATCGCGCGCTCGAACGCGTCGACCTCGGCGTCCCCCGGCAGAGCGGAGTCGAACGGCCACCAGAACTCCACGGCCTCGAAGCCGGCAGTACGAGCGGCGGCGGGTCTTTGCAGCAAAGGCAGTTCGGTGAACAGGAGCGAGCAGTTCACGGCGAACCTGGGCACAGCAGTTTCCATGGTCCCGCCTTTCGGAGGGGCTCGGTATACCGCATACAGTAGGCCGGGCGTTCGAGAAGGGTCAAGGCATGACCAACGTCACATTCGGCGTCATCCGATAGGCCCTGCCTACCAAGGCTCCGGGAAAGCGCTCCCCCGTGTCGGGTGGCAGGATCGGCCGGATGAACGACGCTGCCGATCCGCCGGTTTCCTAGAACATCCGCGCCCGCGACCTGGGCGCCGTACCGGCGCTGGTCGAAGGTCCGCAGCTCTTCCCGTCGTCGGCCGTGAGGTCCCTGTCGCGGTGTGGCTCGTCCCTGACCCCGAGCAAACTCGCCGAGCCCGGGAGGCCCGGCTAGCTCGCGTGGAGGACCCCGCTGCCAGAGCGCCTCGAAGGTCTGCTCGCGCGCGATGTCGTGCTGGCCAGGCGGATCCGGGAGGAAGCGGCCGAGCACGACCGACCGGTCATCGATGTCCCCGCTACTCCCGACTGGCCCGCGATCACCGCGGCCGTGCAGGAGATCTTCGGCGACCTCCCGCACCTCGCTCCGGGTGAAACCTACGCCGGACGGAAGCGCAGCTCAGCGATGAACCACGCCGGGGTCGGCCTCCAGGGTGATCGAGTCCAGGTTGACGTTGCCGTTGTCGTTCGGCCCGTAAGTGAACGTCACAGGACTGCCCGGGTCGAGCGGCAGGGCGACCTCGTGCTCCGACCAGGTGTCCCAGTTCGCCAGCGTGGGCAGCTGGAGCTGGGCCGACTTCGTCCCACTGGCCAGCGTCATCGTCTGGGTCGTGCCGATCGCGTTGGCATAGCGGAGACGCACCGAGTAGAGACCCGCCGCGACGACCGGCGCGACGAACCGTACGGCGCTGCCCTTGGTCTTCAGACAAGCCACGAAACCCGTGCCCGTGTAGCCCGTGTGATCAGTACGCCGGCACGCGCCACTGACGAGCTCCGCGGACTCCGCCTCGATCGTTCGGGGGCCGGCGGCAAACACTCCACCGGCCGCCAGCAGCTCCGCGGCCACCGCGGGATCGATCGGCCCCGCCTCGACCAGGGCGGTGAACCGGGTGACAGCCGCCTGCATCCCCGCCCGGTCGTCGACGACCGCCGCGGCGATCGCACTCTTCAGCTCGGCAAGGAGCCGGCTCGACAACACCGGGTCCACGGCCGCCTGCCGCACCTTGAGTGCCAAGGACAACAATCCCTGCGGCTCACCGAGCCGAGTGGTCAGCAACTCGTCGATCGCCGTACGGGCCTCGGCACTCACCTCAGCAACAGGCAGACCGTACAGCGCCAGCCGCGCCTCCTGCAGAGCCAGCAGCCGGCCGTTCACGTCACCCCGCAGTAGCTGGCCCTCCGCCTTGATCAGCGGGACCTCGAGCCGCACCATCGCGAACGTCGTCAACTTGCCGGACCGCCGCAGCTCAGGAACGAGCTTCAGCAGCGAACGCGGCTGAGCCACTCGCACCGCTCGACCACGCTGCCCACCAGGCGCACCCACCGCCACCAGGAAATCCCGATCCGGTACGGCGGAAGCAGGCACCGTCCACTCGGCCGTTCGCGTCCCGCGACCAGCGACCCGTACATCGCGCGGCTGTCCGACGGCTCGACCGTCGATGAACACCTGCGCCGGGAAGCCGGCCACGGTGCTGCCCGAGTTGCTGATCGGGACCTTCACGCTGAGCTGCTGGGTCGCCGCGTCCAGCGCGGTCGTGGGCGTGCCGTAGCCCGCACGCGGCCCGGCGTACCAGGACAGTGTCCGCAGGTCCGTCGCGGTCGCGGGCCTGAGCTTGACCGCTTGGCCGCCGGCCCCGGCCAGCGCCATCGACAACCGGGTCGACGAGTTGACCAGCACCTTGCTGATCTCGACGGGCAGCGGGTCACCCTTCCAGCTCGTCCCCTCGGCATCGGCGTAGATCTCGGCCACGAACGTGCCGCGCCGCAGGAACGACAGCGGCGTCTGCAGCACCCCGTCGTTCTCGTCGGTGATCGCACCGAGGTACCAGGTGGAACCGCTGCGCCGGGCCGTCGTGGTGTAGTCCCCGATGACGCTGTCGAGGACCCGCGTCTCGTCCCAGCTCGCCGGAAGGTCCTTCAGGAAGGCGAATCCGGGATGGGCCGCGTAGTTCTCCGGCGTGTCCGCGAGCATCTGCAGCGGGCTGAAGAACGTCGGGTACAGCGCGAGCTGCGCGGCCGACGTGGTCTGCACGCGGGTCCCGAGGCGGGCCGGGTCCCAGGTCACGTTCAGTACGCCGGGCGTGTAGTCGGCGGGCCCACCCATGAAGCGGGTGAAGGGCAGGATCGTCGCCTGCGCCGGAGGGTTGCCCTGGGCCCCCATGTAGTTCTGCTGCTCCATCCCGGCGACGCCCTCGCCGGACATCATGTTCGGGTAAGTGCGGCCCAGGCCGGTCGGCTTGATCGCCTCGTGGGCGTTGACCGTGATCTTGTGCCGGGCGGCCGCGTCGACGGCGCGCTGGTAGTGGCGGACTGCTTCCTGGTCGTAGTGGCTGCGGTTCACGCCGCCGAGCAGGAACTTGGTGGCGTAGCCGGTCTTGATCGCGTGGATGCCGAGCTCCTCGTACGTCGAGAAGATCTCCTCCAGGTGCGCGTCGTAGTAGTCGACGTCGCCACGGGTCTCGTTGTGCGCGATGTAGCCGACGCCGTTCGCCTCGGCGTACCGGAGGACTTCGGGAAGGTCGAAGTCGGCCTGCGGCGTGAGGAAGTCCTGACCGGCCCACTGGCCACCGGCGTTGGTGTTCCAGCCCTCGGCCAGCACGAACTTGGCGCCCGCCCGCTTGGCCAGGTCGATGTACTGCTTGACCCGCGCGGTGGTCGCGCCGTGCTTCGGCCCGGCGAACCAGGTGGTGTCGCGGCGCTGCAGTTCCCACCAGACACCGACGTACGTCGCGGGCTTGATCCAGGACGTGTCGGTGCAGATCTTGCACGGGTCGTTGAGGTTCTCGATCAGGTGCGACTCGCCCAGATCGCCGGCGCGCTGCCCGACCGTCAGCGTGCGCCACGGCGTCGAGAACTCGCCGGCCAGCTTGGCCTTGGTGCCGTCCGGCAGGGAGATCAGCTCGCTGGCGAACGTGCCGGGCCGGCCCTGCACCGCCTTCAGCGTCATGCTCGGGTAGTCGATCAGCGCGGCCTCGTGCACCACCACGAACGAGTCGGCGGCCGGCGACGCGGTGATCGGCGTCTGCGCGGTGGCGACGCCGGACAACGGCAGGTCGCGGTAGTGCTTCTCGTCGGCGTTCCAGTCCGTGCCCGCGGCGATCGACCAGCTCCGCGCGGCGGGATCGAGGGCGAACTCGGTCTTCTCGGCCGTCACGGTGTAGTCGTCGAGGCCGGGCTGGCCGGGGAAGTGGTAGCGGAAGCCGACCCCGTCGTCGAAGACCCGGAAGACCAGGTCGAGCTCGAACCCCGTACCGGCCTGGACGGCGTGCACGGTGAGCTCGCTCGCGTGGTTCCTGACCTGGCTCGAGGTCCCCCAGACGGGCTTCCAGGTCTCGTCGACCGTACGCCGTTCGACCGACTCGATCGTCATGCCCTGCGTCAGGCTGGGCCGTCCCGCGAGGTCGAGCCCGAGTCCGGACGTGCCGACGAGGACCTTGCTCCGGCTCCGCACGCTGTAGACGAGCCGGCCGTTCTCGCTGCCGATCGTGACTCGCAGCTTCCCGTCCGGCGAGGTGACGGTTTCGGTGTGCTGCCCGGTGACTTCCGTCAGGCCGGCGGCCGGCTGCGCGGCCTGGGCCGGGGTCATGACCACTCCTGACGCGATGACTGCCATCGCCATCGCGAGCAGTCCGGTCCGTCTTCTCCGCTGGGAGCCCTCACGGTTCATGCACGCCTCATCTGTCCAGGGGTTACAACGTTGTACAGGGTTCCCTGGCCAGGCCGGTCGTGTCTACCCCTGGTGGTCAGCCGTGCGTCGAGCGCAGCGCGATGGCCAGTTCCTCCAGCGCGGGCAACGCGTCGATGATCGTGCGGGCGGACTCCTCCGGGAGCTGGTCGAGGCACTTGCCGATCGCCTCGGTGCGCAGCAGCTTGATGCGCTTCTGCAGCTCGTGGCCCTGGGCGGTGGCCTCGACCTGGATGGCACGCAGGTCGGCCGGATTCGGGTCGCGCTGGATCAGGCCGAGCTCGGTCAGCCGGCCGATCACGCGGGAGACCATCGTCGGGTTCAGGCCCTCCAGCTGGGCCAGTTCGGTCAGGCCGAGCGGGCCCCGGAACGCGATCAGCCCGAGCACCGACGCCTGGGTCGGCGTCAGGCCCTCGTCGGTGGCCGTGGCGTTGAGCTCCCGCGCGAGCCGCGAGATCACGCCGCGCAGCTTGTTCAACGTCTCGGTGTCGGACATCCGCTACCCCTTTATTGCCTGCTGGCAAGCAATGTACTCTGACTGCTGATGGAACCCCAGAGTCTCCCAGCCGCCGCCGGCCCTTCCAGTGATGGGCCGACCACCGTCGTCGACGGGCCCGCGCTCGGCGGGGACGAGCCGTCGCCGAAGCGGTGGATCGTCTTCCCGATCGTCTCGATCGCGCTGCTGATGGCCTCGATCGACCAGACCATCGTGGCCACCGCCCTGATCGCGATCCAGCGCGACCTCGGCGCGCAGCTGAACTGGAGCGGCTGGACGATCACCATCTACGCGCTCGGCCAGATCCTGGTGATGCCGGTGGCCGGCCGGCTCGGCGACCAGTTCGGCCGGAAGAAGATCTTCCTGCTCGCCGCCGTCCTGTTCACCGTCGCCTCGCTGGCCTGCAGTCTGGCCGACAACATCTACCTGCTGGTCGTGTTCCGCGCGTTCCAGGCGATCGGCGGCGGCGCCTTCATGCCGACCGCGACCGGCATCGTCGCCGAGCAGTTCGGCCGCGACCGCGACCGCGCGGTCGGCATGTTCACCTCGATCTTCCCGATCGGCGGCATCCTCGGCCCGATCATCGGCGGCGTGATCGTCACGTACTGGTCGTGGCGGGAGATCTTCCTGGTCAACGTCCCGGCCGGGATCCTGCTGATCCTGCTGGCGTGGAAGTTCATCCCGCACAGCGCGCCGAAGAAGGCGGCCCGGATCGACCTGGTCGGCGCGGCTCTGCTCGCGCTGACGATCCTGCTCGGCATGTACGGGATCAGCTCGCTCGGCAGTGGCGGCGCGTCGCCGTCGGACCCGCTGTTCATCGCCAGCGAGGTGCTCGCCCTCGTCTTCGGGATCCTCTTCGTCCGGCACGCCAACCGCGCCGCCGACCCGTTCATCCCGGTCCGGCTGCTGCGCGGCCGCGGCTTCGGCGTGATGAACGCGATCAACCTCCTGTACGGCGCCGCCGTACTCGGCTTCGGCGCGCTCGTCCCCCTGTACGCCGAGGCCCGCTACGGGATCCAGCCGCTCGAGGCCGGAACGTTGCTCACGGCAAGGGCTGTCGGGATGATCTGCGTGGCCGGGCTGGCCGTGTTCGCGTTGCGCCGTACGGGCTACCGCGCGCCGATGATCGGCGGGTTCCTGCTGGTCGCGGGCGGGATGACGATCATGTCGCTGGCGCCGCACGGCCTCACGCCGTACGCGTGGCTGGCCGCGGCGGCCGCCGTGACAGGGATCGGGATGGGGTTGTCGATCCCGGCCTCGAACAACGCGTCGCTGCAGCTCGCGCCGGACCAGATCTCCGCCATCGCCGGGCTGCGCGGGATGTTCCGGCAGTCGGGCGGGATCATCGCGGTCTCGGTGACCACGGCGATCCTGTCGCACGCCGCCAACCCGGGGGTCGCGCAGGCGCACAGCTTCATCGTGTTCGCGGCGGTGCTGGTGCTGATCATCCCGTTCGCGTTCATGGTGCCGGACCACCGCGGCTCCTGGTAGCTACCCGGCCGCGAGCTTGAAGGTCGCGCGGTACGCGCCCGGGCTGGTCCCGCTGCTCAGCAGGAAGTGCCGGCGCAGCGACTCGGTCGAGCCGAAGCCGGCGGCGTACGCGATCTGGGTGACGGTCAGGTCCGACTCCTCCAGCAGCTCGCGTGCTCTCTCGACCCGTCGCATCACCACCCAGTCGAGCAGCGACTGCCCGGTCTCGGCCCGGAAACGCCGCGCCAGCGTCCGCGTGCTCATGTGCGCGTGGTCCGCGACGTACTGCAGGGACAGCGGCTCGTCGAGGTGCTCGATCATCCACGCCAGCACGGGCGCGAGCCCGCCGGTCAGCGGCTTCTCGATGATCTTCGTGTACTGCGCCTGACCGCCGGCGCGGTGCGGCGGGCTGACCAGCAGCCGGGACATGTCGTTCGCGTACGACTGGCCGTGGTCGGACCGGAGTACGTGCAGGCACAGGTCGGCCGCCGCGAGCATCCCGCCCGACGTGAGGACCTGCCCGTCGTCGACGTACAGCTCGTGCTCGGCCAGCTCCACCCGTGGGAACTCGGCGCGGAAGTCGTCGGCCAGCGCCCAGTGCGTGGTGACGCGATGCCCGTCCAGGACCCCGGCGTACCCGAGGACGAACGCGCCCGCGCAGAGCGAGATCAGCCGGGCGCCGTCACCGGCCGCCGACGCGATCGCCTCCAGCGTCTCGGGGTCACGGGCGGCGAGCGGGTCGTCGACGCCGGGAATGACGACGGTGTCCGCGGTGGCCAGCTCGGCCATCGGGAGCAGCTCACCGAAGGTCGGTACGCCGGTCCGCCCGCACAGCACCACGTCGTACGGGGACTCCGGCTCGGTGCGGATCCGGTCGAACATCGTCGGGCGCCGCCCGAACGCCTGTACGGCGACGGCCAGGTCGAGCGCCATCGTCCCCCCGAGCACCGCGATCGCGACCCGGTGCCTGTCGGCCATCTCGGCCCCCTTTCGGGTGTCCTGATCTGGGGCAAGTATGGCCCGGATCGGGGCGTGCGCGGGGGGCCTGTGGACGAAGACTGGAGTCATCGACCGCAGCACTTCTCAGGAGGACAGACAGATGACACCCGACACGATCGTCCTGGTCCACGGTTTCTGGGTCACGCCGCGCAGCTGGGAACACTGGATCGCGCACTACGAGGGCCTCGGCTACACGGTGATCGCCCCGGCGTACCCGGGCTACGAGGTGGAGGTCGAGGCGCTGAACGCCGACTCGACCCCGATCCGGGACATCACCGTGCCGGAGATCATCGCCCACTACGAGAAGGTCATCGGCGCGCTGGACACCCCGCCGATCCTGATCGGGCACTCCGCCGGTGGCGCGTTCGTGCAGATCCTGCTCGACCACGGGTACGGCGCGGCCGGCGTCGCGATCAACTCCGCGCCGACCGAGGGCGTCCGGGTGATCCCGCCGAACCAGGTGAAGGCGACCTTCCCCGTCCTGAACAACCCGGCGAACCGGAAGAAGGCGATCGGCTACACCCACGAGCAATGGCACTACGCGTTCACGAACACGTTCTCCGAGGAGGAGTCGCGCCGGCTGTACGAGCGGTACCACATCCCCGCCTCGGGCGGGATCCTGTGGGACAGCGTGCTGGCCAACTTCAGGCCCGGCAAGCAGGCCACCTGGGTCGACTACGCCAACGACCGGCGCGCTCCCCTGCTGCTGATGTCGGGCGGCGAGGACCACCTGATGCCGCCGGCGATCCAGCGCTCCAACTACAAGCACTACAAGTCGGACCAGACCGTCACGGAACTGAAGGTCTACCCGGGTCGCTCGCACCTGATGCCGGCCGAGCCCGGCTGGGAGACGATCGCCGACGACGCGCTGGCCTGGGCCGTCGACCACGCCCGCTGAACCGGGTGCCAGACCTGCGCCGTCCGGGGGAATTCGGGATCCCCCGGACGCGGCGGCGGCACTCTCTGTACTCGCAGTGATTTCGTGCTACCGTTTCCGTCGGTTGCAGTTTTGCAGTTCCACGTTCGTTCTTGAAACGCCCGCGGAGGTTGTGATCCGCAGGGCGTTTTTCCATTTCCGGGCCACGGTCCGGGTGGGAGGGCTCGTTCGGCAACCCAGGTGCCGGCAACCGTCGGACCTGATACCCGCCCCACCAAAGGAGCAGATCATGGCTAGCGGAACAGTGAAGTGGTTCAACGGCGAAAAGGGCTTCGGCTTCATCTCGCAGGACGGCGGCGGCGCCGACGTGTTCGTGCACTACTCGGCGATCGCGACGGACGGCTTCCGGACCCTCGACGAGAACCAGAAGGTCGAGTTCGACCTGGCCCAGGGCCCGAAGGGCCCGCAGGCGGAGAACGTCCGCCCGGTCTGAACCCCAAGCGCGTAACAGGCTCGCCCCGACTCGTCGGTGCGGGCCTGTTCCGTTGGTACGGCGTGGTTCAGCCTTGCCAGCGTTCTTCCCCGTCGTCGTCCAGCTCGCCGGTCGCCTCGAGCCCGGCGGCCGCGGCCACCTTCGCCGACGCGACGTGCTCCGGGTGCACCTGAGCCACCAGTCGCTCAGTTCCCTGCTTCCGCAGCCACTCGGTGAGGCCGATCGCCGCCTCCCGCGCGATTCCCCGGCCCTGCCAGTCCGCGCCGACGACCCACGCGATCTCCGCTTCGGCGCCGATCACCGTCGCCTGCACGTAGCCGACCAGTACGCCGTCCAGGCTGATCACCCAGTTCAGCCAGTACTCACCAGGCCGCCCCGGACCTGCCGTCTGCTTCTGGTAGCGCTGCGTCAACTGCTCCACCGACGGCGGCTCACCTCCGGTGAACCCGTACAGCTCCGGCGCCGCCAGCACCGCCGCCATCTCCTCGGCGTACTCGACGGCCAGCGGCAGCAGCTCCAGCCGCTCGGTCGAGAACTTCGTCGCGATCATCCGCACACCGTACGACGCCGACGCGCGTGATCCGCGACACTGGCCGCATGACCGAGATCGACTGGGCCGCTCACGCCGAGCACCTGCGCAAGACCGCGACCGACGAGGCCGGCTGGAACGCCCTCGCCGCCACCGACCTGGTCCGCCCGACCGACCGGCTGATCGTCGACGTCGGCTGCGGAGGCGGCGGCATGGCCATGGCTCTGGCGACCGCCGTACCGGAAGCCACGGTCGTCGCCCTCGACGCCGACGAGGAGGTCCTCCAGCAGGCCCGCAAACACACCGCCGGCCTGGTCCGCTGCGAACTGGTCTCGATGGACGACGGCCCCGAACCGCTCCGCGCGGCGATCGCCACCGCTGCCGCCGCCTCCTCCGCTTCCCCACATGCCGACCTCATCTGGGCATCCGCCTCCGTCCACCACGCGGCCGACCAGCAGGCGGCTGTCGCGGCGCTCGCATCGCTCCTCGCCTCCGGCGGCCGGCTTGCACTCGCCGAAGGCGGCCTGCCAACCCGCATGCTCCCCTGGGATCTCGGCCTCGGCGAGCCCGGTCTCGAGCTACGCCTCGACGCTGCTCAGGACCGCTGGTTCGCCGCCATGCGCGAGGGCATCCCCGGCTCGGTCCCCATGCCGTACGGCTGGACCGACGCCCTCCAATGCGCCGGCCTGACCGCCGTCACCACTCGCACGGTCCTCACCGAGAAACCCGTCCCACTGTCGGACGCCGACCGCGACCAGGTCATCGACCAACTCCGCCACCGCGTCGCCCGCCTCGACCCAGCTGCCTCCGAGCCCACCGGGCACGGCCACGGCCATGCGTCCGAAGAAGTGTTCCTGTCCACCACAGACCTCTCCGTCTGGCACCAACTGCTCGACCCGGACAGCCCGCACTTCCTCGGCCGGCGGACCGACCTGGCCTCGCTGTCCGCCCGCAGCATCCACGTCGGCCACGCACCCAGCTGACCTCCGTACGCCGTACAGCCGACCCCGCCACGCCCGGTAATTCGGCTGCCGGGCGCGACCTCGCCACGGACGCGCCGTAAGGTGAGTGCCCATGAATGACCGGCTGGTGTGGATCGACTGCGAGATGACCGGCCTCGACCTGGTGAACGATGCCTTGATCGAGGTCGCCGTACTCGTCACCGACTACGAACTCAACGTCCTCGGCGACGGCATCGACCTCGTGATCGCCCCGCCCCCGCAGGCGCTGGAGCAGATGGGCGACTTCGTCCGCGACATGCACACCGCCTCCGGCCTGCTCGAGGAACTGCCCGCCGGCATCCCGCTCGCCGACGCCGAGCAGCAGGTGCTCGACTTCATCAGCGGCTACGTCAAGGAACCCCGCAAGGCCGCCCTGGCCGGCAACTCCGTCGGCACCGACCGCACCTTCCTGGTCCGCGACATGCCCAAGGTCGAAGCCCACCTGCACTACCGCAACGTCGACGTCAGCTCCATCAAGGAACTCGTCCGCCGGTGGTACCCGCGCGTCTACTACGCCACCCCCGCCAAGACCGGAAACCACCGCGCCCTGGCCGACATCACCGAGTCGATCTCCGAGCTGCGCTACTACCGCCAGACCGTCTTCGTCCCCCAGCCCGGCCCCGACTCCGACACCGCCCGCGCCGCCGCCAGCCTGGTCACCACCCCGATTTCCGACAACTGACCAACGTCGCTATGATTACCGAGCCGCCGCAGTCAGGGCGGCAATGGTGGGTATAGCTCAGCTGGTAGAGCACCTGGTTGTGGTCCAGGGGGCCGCGGGTTCAAGTCCCGTTACTCACCCTCAGGCGAAGGCGACCCATGTCCGCGGAAAGCGCGGACCGGGTCGCCTTCGGCATTTTGTGCGGCTGCGCTTCGCTTGCCGCGTTGCGGGGGCTTCGCCACCCGCACCCCCTGCGCCTTCGCTTCGCTCGGCTGCTGTGGTTGGGGTGGGTTGTGCTACCGCGTTGTGGTGCACCACGATCAGCCTGCGGCCGCTTGCCTTCGCTTTGCTCGGCTGCTGTGGTTGGGGTTGTCGGTCGGGTGTGCTGTTCGGGGCACCAGCTTCACCTAGGTCAATGGACCTTTGGCCTACGGAGGAGTGAGTGCAGGCTAAGGACCAGTGTGTCCAAGGGTGGCTTCAGGCGTTGTAGCCGCCGTGGGCGTCGAGGACGGCGCCGGTGACATAGGTGGCGGTGGGGCCGGCTAGGAAGCCGATGGCGGCGGCGATTTCGTCGGGGTGGCCGATCCGCTGGATGGAAAGGCTGGAGACCAGCGCTTGCAGTGTCTCGGGGTCCGGGTTCATGCCGGACTCCATCAGGCCGGCCTCGACGACGTTCGCGGTGATGCCGCGGGGGCCGAGGTCGCGGGCGACGCCTAGCGTGTAGCGCTCGATTCCGGACTTGGTTGCGGCGTAGTCGGCCACGCCGGGGACGCCGACGCGCGAGCCGAGCCCGGAACTGATCGTGATGATCCGGCCGTTGTCGCGGAGCACCTTGACCGCGGCCCGGACGACGGCGATCACGCCGAGGTAGTTGACGGCGTGCATCCGGTCGAGGGCTGTGGTGTCCACGTCCGGGTCGTCGACGGTCCGGCCCTGTTCGACCGAGATGGCCGCGTTGTTCACCAGGATGTCGAGTCCGCCGTACGTCGCGACCACCTGGTCCATCAGCGCCGGTGCCTGACTTGTGTCGGCGTGGTCGACCTGGAACGCGACGGCCTTGGCCCCGAGCGCCTGGACCTCGTCGACCACGGCTTGTGCCTTGGCCGCCGAATGCACGTAGGTGAACGCGACGTCCGCGCCCTGCCCGGCCAGCAACCGGACCGTCGAAGCACCCAGCCCTCGGGACCCTCCGGTGACCAGCGCAACCTTGCCCGCCAATGCCTTGCTCATACCCTGCTCCTCAATCGTAACAAGAATGGTTACATCGCGATCAACGTAACACACTTGATTACGACAACAGCTGCCGTAGCCTTGTCACCGTGAGCGCGAACAGCAGGCTGACCATCGCGGCGCACGCGCTGGCCTGGATCGGTCTGTACCAGCGCCAGGGCCACCCGGTCGCCACCTCGGACCAGATCGCGGGGAGCGCGAACACCAACCCGGTCGTGATCCGCCGCCTGCTCGGTGAGCTGCGCGAGGCCGGGCTGGTCGAGGCGCGCCGCGGTGCCGGCGCCGGCTGGTCACTGACCCGCGACCTCGCCTCGATGACCCTGCTCGACGTGTACGACGCGGTCGAACCCGGACCACTCTTCGCCTTACATCGCGCCAGCCCCGACGAGGGGTGCGTGATCGGCCACGGCGTCCAGCCCGCGCTGCAAGATGTCTACGCCGGCATCGAGGGCACCGTGCGGACCCAGCTGAGCAAGACCACACTCGAAGACATCCTGCAGGCCGTACTGGCGGTCCCCCGCTAGCCGACGACCCGAACGAACGGCGCGACGAGACAGTCGCCATTGACGATGACGCCGATATCGAGGATGGCTTGGCGGCCCGCGTTCACGGCGTACGTCCTCGATCACCCCGCACACTCACTGGTGCACAGCGATGGCGACCTTGCCGCGTGGGCGTCGACGACCCTCGCGGCCAGAGCCGCCTTCCAGCATGTGTGCGCCTGTGCGATGTCTGCCAGTTCCAGCACAGCGCCGATCACCGGCCGGAGTTTGCCCTCATCGACCAGGCGGCCAGGGGCCGCGAGTTTGGCCCGCGATGCTGCGGCAAGCAGGGCTTGTGGTCGCCACCCGGCGGGGCAAGCGGACCTCTTACCGTCGCGACGAGGCGAACATCGCCCGCCTCCTGGAGACCCTGCGCGACGTCTTCTAGATCCCACGCCGTCCAGTCAGGGCGCCTGGTTCGGTGCGGTCACGCCGACAGTTGGTCAAGCCGTGGACCTCGGGCAATCGCGGTGACGCTACTCTCGGATGGTGCCTGAGCTTCCCGAGGTCGAGGCGGCCAGATCGGTGGTCGAACAGCACGGTCTGCGGCGGCGGATCGTCGAGGTCGACGACAGCGACTCCTTTGTCTGCCGTCCGCACCGGCCGGGTGAGATCCGCGCGGCGCTGCTCGGCAGCACACTCGTGAGCGCCCAGCGCCAGGGCAAGAGCATGTGGTGCGAGAGCCACGGCGCCAAGAGCGCGGTCACCCTCGGGATCCATCTCGGGATGTCGGGGAAGATCGTCGTCGCCGATCCCGACGGTACCGAAACCGACGGCGGCGACTACTGGGAGGGCCGGCGACAGCCTGGCGACTACAACTGGGCGCGGTTCACGCTCACCTTCGAGGACGGCGGGCGGCTGATGCTCGTCGACCCCCGCCGGCTCGGGCGGGTCCGGCTCGATCCCCCGGTGGACCAGCTCGGCCCGGACGCGCAGACGATGACGCCGGGCGAGTTCCGGACGGCGTTGTCCAGCGGTGGGTCGACCGCGGTCAAAGCGCGTCTGCTGGACCAGCACCGCATCGCGGGCATCGGCAACCTGCTCGCCGACGAGGTGCTGTGGCGAGCGAGGTTGCATCCGGCAACGACCGTCCGGGACCTGTCGCCGGCCCAGACCACGAAGCTCCTGCGCTCGATCCGGACCGCGATCGCGGCCGCCTTTCGTGGAGGAGGTGTGCACACCCTCACCGTCGTTCCCCACCGGCGCCCAGGTGGCACGTGCCCACGCGACCACGCACCGATGACCACCGGCACCGTCGGCGGCCGAACCAGCTGGTGGTGCTCAGCCGAACAACTCCTTCCCGAGAACTGACCGCTGCGGGCCGATGCCCCACACCTGGTCTGCCGTGGATTGCACCTTGTGACATCTACGGCACCTGGCCGCCGGGACAGCGTTGCGGGCGCGACTTGGACTGTTCTGTTTGAGAACATGACGGAGATGAAGTCCTCAGGAAGCGTGTGGTTCGTGTACGCGGTCGCCGTGGTGGTGACCTTCCTGATCGGCCTGCTCGCCTTCAGCGTGTTCGTCCTCGCCAAGGTTTTCGGCTCCTCCGAGCCCGGCCCCGCACCCGCTCCACCGCCGGTCACCCAAGCCGCCCCGGCACCTACCCCCACGCCGAAGACCACAACGGTCAAGGTCTTCGAGATCCGCCCGGTAGTCGCCGACGACCGCCAACTGGTCCTCATCGTCGCCACCCCCGCCGGCTGCACCCGCGCCCTCCGAGCCACCACGTACGCCGAGGGGCCCGGCGCCGTAGCCGTCCGGGTAACCCAACAGGCCTACCGCACCGGCTGCACCTGGCAACGCAAACCAGTCCTGGCCACCGCGGCCCGCCCTCTGGGCACCCGCTCGCTCATCGTCAACGGCACTCTCTGGACCCCCACCCGTAGCGGCGGCTACGAGCAAGCCCTGGCCACCACCTCAGCCCGCACCAACGGCACCTGAGCCCGCCTGCGCCCACGACGCCGCCTTCTCTCCTCTCTGGCGTGTGGGCGCGGTGTGGGTCAGCGGTCCAGCGGCAGACCAAACTCCCCGATGTTCACCGGCAGACCCGTCTCCAGCGAGCGGTTGGCGGCAATCCCCACGGCCACGCTGCGGAGGCCGTCCTGATAGCCCGCCCGGTGGTGAAGGGGGTCGGGAGTGGTGCTCGGGCGGAAGATGTCGTCCAGCAGGTGGTTGTCGCCGCCGCCGTGGCCGCCTTCGCCGGCCGGGATGGGGATCTCCTCGGCGGGCTCCCAGTGGCGCTGGAGCAGGATGCGTTCGCCGGCCGGGCGGGGGTTGGTGGCGGTGGCTTTCGGGTCGTCGGGGTTCATGCTGGGGTCGACCGCGGCCGCCGTACCGACGAAGCTGCGTTCGACGACCTCCAGCTCCAGGCGGCCTTCCGTGCCGTTGATGGAGACCCGGTAGCCCTCCCAGGGGGCGTGGGCGTTCAGGGAGTAGGTGAGGATCGCGCCCGAGCGGTACGTGACGAGCAGCCCCATGTTGTCCTCGATGGTGATGCCGGGGCTGAAGACATCCTGGTCGCGGATGTAGCCGTCGTCGCCCTCGGCATCCAGGTACAAGGCGCGCAGCTTCTCGTCGGCGGCCAGGTCCAGCGCGAACGGGTCGGAGGACAGCCCCGGGGCTCCGGCCGAACGCGCCGGTCGGTCGGTGAGGCCGCGGTCGGCGGCGTTCTTGTCGCCGTAGAAGCGCAGACCGCCAGCAGCGACGACGAGTTCGGGGACGTCCGCGAGCCACCAGTTCACCAGGTCGAAGTGGTGGCTCGACTTGTGCACGAGCAGGCCGCCGGAGATCTCCTTCCGGCGGTGCCAGCGGCGGAAGTAGTCGGCGCCGTGCACGGTGTCCAGCGCCCACTCGAAGTGGATCGACGTCACCGTGCCGATCGCCCCGGACGCGATCAGCCGCCGGACCTCGCTGTTGCGCGGCGAGTACCGGTAGTTGAACGTCACCACCAGATCCCCCGACGACCCTTCGACCGCCTCGGCGATCTGCCGGGCCGGTTCGAGCGACGTCGTCAGCGGCTTCTCCACGACCACGTCGCAGCCGGCCGCCAGCGCGGCCGTCGCGTACCGGTGGTGCGTCGCGTCCGGCGACGTGACGATCACGACCTCCGGCCGCTGTTCCTCGAGCAAGCGCGCGAAGTCGTCCGGCCCGTAATGCGGCGGTGCCGTCCCACCGGCGGCCGTCACCACCTGGTCGTAGTACGCCATCCGCGTCGGGTTGGTGTCGCACCAGGCCACGAGCGTCCCGACATCGGCGTACGTCGCTGTCAGGGCGCCGACGTACATGCCGGCGCGCGAACCGGTCCCGACCAGAGCGTAGCGGCGGTTCTTGGTGAGCGTCACGAGTCTCCTTGGATTCATGGTGAGCGGTGCAGTCCTTCGTGGCGGACAGTCCAGTCGCGAGGGAAAGCGGGGGCGACACCGTCGGCGCCCGCCGCCATCAACGCGACGGCGGCCAGCAGACCGCCGTTGCCCGGCAGGTAGACCGGCAGCGAGGGCGTCTGCCGGTTGTGCCCGTTCGGCAGGACGTCGTTCTTGGTGGCCTTCAGCAACAATGCGTCAACCGCGAGCTCCGGCTCCCCGAGCCGCGCGGCCGTCATCGCGATCGCCGGGAAGTCCCACCCCCACGTACTCTCCCAGTCCCAGTCATCCAGTACGCCGGCCAACGTCCGCCGCATCACCTCATGGTCGACGTACGCCGTATCCGGCACCACCCCGAGCGCGTACAGCATCGACGGATGATCCGTGCGCACGGTCGTCCCCTCGATCGCTGCATAACAACCGTCCTCGACCGGCGCGGCGACCAGCCCGTCGGCCACCTCGGCCCACCGCGGCTCCCGCGGCAGTCCGAGAAGCGAACGCCACTCCTGCGCGACCAGCAGCCCCCAGCGCCAGTACGCCAACTCGAACGTCGGGTTCACCACCGAGCCCCGGATCGCCGAGTACGACTCCTGCGCCGGGATCAACGGCGGCCCGAGCTGGTACCCGCGCGCCGTCTTCACCGCGTACGACGCCATGAACTCCGCGCTCTCCAGCACGACCCGCCCGTACCGCTCGACCGCGTCCAATGACCCCGTACGCCGAACCAGCTCCGCCAGGTAGATCGGATGCGGCTGCTGCCACACCAGGAACGGCCCGATGCTGCTCGGACTCTCCCGCCCGTCCGGCGCGACCTGTTTCGGCCACCGCACCCCGCCGTACCCCTGAATCCGCGCCGTCTCCCGCGCCACCGGCAAGATCCGCTCGTACCACCCGAGGCTCCCCTCGAGCAGCTCGCCCCTTCCCCACAAGGCGAAATGCGCGCCGTGCCACCAGTGCATCTCGAGATGGAACCGCCCCCGCCAGCTGTTGCAGACCAGCCCGGTCTCCTGCGGCGGCACTGACCCCGCACAGTTGATCGCCGTCAGGTACTGCGACAGCACCACCCGCCGCTCGATCTCAACAGCCCGCGCGTCCCCGGCCAACGAGACCGCCGCCCCGGACTCCCAGAACCTCTCCCACGACCGGCGACAGTCCGCCTCGATCTCCGCGAATCCGGCCGGCACCGCCCGCCGCGCGGCCGAGAAGGCGATCCGCAGCTCCAGCACCTCAGCCATTGCCCTGAGCAAGAACTCGTGCGTCCCGATCTGCTCCAGCCGCGCACCCTCGGCACCGACAATCACCCAGTACTGCGTGCCGTCCAGCCACCGTTCGAGCTGCCAGCCACCGTCCACCGCGTGCACCGTCGTCGTGTGCGCCCCAGGCTGCTCCCAGTCCGCGCCGTTGCCCCACGCCCCCGATCCGTACGGAAAGGCGAGCCGCACCCCGAGTCGCGCCATCGACTCGACCCGTACGGCGATCACGTCCTCGTCCGGCGCGCACAACGTCCGCACCCGCACGTCCTGCCCGTCGACGACGAACGAGCTGTCGATCACCCCGCCCCACAGATCCAGCCGCTGCTGAGCATCCTCCGGCGATCCCGGGAGCACGAACCCGATCTGCCCCAGTTCGAGCCGGTGCGGATTCGCCCGCAACCACTCCTCGGCCGGCGTCTGGCCCGGCTCGGAGGTCGTCCCGAGCTCCATCTCCCCGCCCAGATCGACGTACGGCACCGGCCCGCGCGGTGTCGAATAGTCCCGTCGCGTCTCGCCCAACTCAAAAGCCCCGGGAAAGCTGTGCCATCCCCACTGCGACAACGTCCCCAGCAGCGACCCGACCGGGTCGTCGCCGGTCCGCGGCTCCACCGGGTACCGCTCCGGCCAGGTCTGCAACCCCGTCACGTCCACCGTGAAGCAGAACTCCCCGTTCCCCACCGACAACGGCGACTCCGGTACGACGCCCGCCACCTGGACGTCGTGCCGTCCCACCAGCGCCCGCCGGTCGATCGAGGTCACTGGATCGCCGCCGCCAACTCCTCGAGGAACCGCTTCGCCCCTTGCGCCGGGGTTTGCCGGTTGAACAGCACCTCCGCGTTCGTCCGCTCCAGGATCTTCACGCTCTCCGTCGACCCCGTCGGCCCGATGATCAAGGCCGGCCCGACCTTCGGCGCGATCGCCGCGATGAAGTCCGCCGACGCGGCCTCGTCCTTCGGCAGCGACGGCTTGACCGCGGCCAGCACCTCGGAGTTCGCCGGGATGCCCCGGTTCGCCAGCGTGATCTTGCCCGCCGCCGGGTCGTTCACCAGGAAGTCGACCAGCTTCGCCGCCGCCTCCTGGTGCTTGGTCCGCGCACTGATCGTGTAGATCTGCGAGGCCTGCAGCCACATCCCCGGTTTGGTCGCCGCACCCTCACCCGGTGCCCGCAGTAACTGCAACTCCGAACCCGATGCCTTGCGCAACGATCCGAGCTGGTTCGTCCAGTCCAGCTGCATCCCGGCCAGCCCGCGACCCATCAGGCTCTGCTCCGGCGCCGGCTGCCCGGCCAGCTCCGACGTCACCGCGGCCGGGGGCGTCGCGCCCGCGTCCCGCAGCCCGGTCGTCATCGTGAACCAGTCGGTCAGCGTCTGCTCGCCCAGCCCGACCTTGCCGTCGTCGGTGTAGAGCGACTCACCCCGCTGCCGCGCGTACAGATCCAGTACGTCGGCGCTCGTCGGGTCCTCCGCGCCGTACGTCCCCTTCGGCGACGCCTTCGCCAACTGGCCCGCGATCCGCTGGAAATCGTCCCAGGTCCACGTGCTGTCGTCCGGCAGCGCGACCCCGGCCGCCTTGAACACCTTCGGGTTCACCACGACACCGAAGGCGTTCACGCCCGTCGGTACGCCGTACTGCTTGTCGTCGAAGTTGCCGTTGGACAGCGACGCCGCGTCGATCTTGTCCGTCTTCAGCGTGTCCTTGACCTCGGCCAGGTCGAGCAGCGCGCCGCGATCGCCGTACTCCCGCGGGTACGCGCCGCCCAGCGTGATCACGTCGGGTGCGTCGTTGGCCGCGACGCTGGTCGCGAGCTTGTCGAAGTACCCGTTGAAGTCGCCGTACTCCGGCTTGACCGTGATGCCCGGATTCGCGGTCTGGAACGCGTCGATCGCCTTCTGGGTCAGCGCGGCGCGGTCCTGGTTGCCCCACCAGGAGAACCGCAGCGTGACCGGCGCGTTCGGGTCGTCCGAGGCTCCGCCGGAGTCCCCGCCGCAGCCGGGCAGGGCAAGCAGCAGACCGGCCAATCCCAGCGCGGCGATCCGCCGGTACGTCGAACGCTTCATGATCGTGGTCCTTTGTCCGATGGTCATTTGAGCCCCGTGGTGGCGATGCCGCGGGTGAGGTAGCGCTGGCCCGCCAGGAAGAAGCCGAAGATCGGCACCAGCGCGACCACCGACATCGCGAACAGCGGTCCCCACGACGTCCCGCTCTGGGCGTCCATGAAGGAGCGCAGCGCGACCGGCACGGTGTACTTGTCCGGGTCGGTGAGGAAGATCAGCTGGCTGAAGAAGTCGTTCCAGGTCCAGATGAACGTGAACACCGCCGACGTGGCCAGCGCCGGCAGGCACAGCGGCATCACGATCCGCGCGTAGATCCGGAAGTGCCCGCAGCCGTCCAGCCGGGCCGCCTCGTCCAGCTCGCGCGGCAGCCCCCGGATGAACTGGACCATCAGGAACACGAAGAACGCGTCGTGGGCCAGGAACTTCGGCACCACCAGCGGGAGGATCGTGTTGATCCAGTCCAGCTTCGAGAACAGCACGTACTGCGGCACGATCAGCACGTGGATCGGCAGCATGATCGTGCCGAGCATCAACGCGAACCACAGCTTCTTCAGCGGGAACTCGACCCGGGCGAACGCGTACGCCGCCAGCGAGCAGGTCAGCAGGTTGCCGACGATCGCCAGCACCGCGATCAGCGCCGAGTTCAGCAGGTAGTGCTCGAACGGGTGCGCGAGCGCCGTCCAGCCGTCGGTGTAGTTGCTGAACTGCACCTTGCTCGGCAGCAGCGACGGCTCGCGGAAGATCACCTCGGTCGGCTTGAACGAGCTCGACAGCAGCCAGAGCAGCGGGTAGAGCATCACGAAGCCGAACAGGACGATCATCGCGTGCTTGAGCAGGCCCTTGCCGCGCGGTTCGGTCCCGGGTGGGCGGCCCGCACGGACCCGGGTCAGCGTCTCACTCGTCACCGTAGAACACCCATCGCTTGGCGAACAGGAAGTTGATCGCGGTCAGGACGGCGATGATCACCAGCAGCACCCACGCCATCGCCGACGCGTAACCCATGTGGAAGGAACCGAAGCCTTCGTCGTACAGGTAGAGGGTGTAGAGCAGGGTCGAGTCGGCCGGGCCGCCGGTGCCGCCGCTCACCACGAAGGCCTGCGTGAAGCTCTGGAACGCGCCGATCACCTGCAGCACCAGGTTGAAGAAGATGATCGGGGTCAGCAGCGGCAGCGTGATGTGCGCGAACGTCGTCCACCGCCCGGCGCCGTCGACGGCGGCCGCTTCGTAGTACGACGCCGGAATCTGCCGGAGACCGGCCAGGAAGATCACCATCGGGGCACCGAAGGTCCAGCCGTTCAGCAGGATCAGCGTGCCCAGCGCGAAGTCGGGATGGGCGACCCAGCTCTGCCCCTCGATCCCGACCTTGGCCAGGACGTCGTTGACCAGGCCCTCCTGGCCGAAGATCTGCCGCCACAGGATCGCGATCGAGACGCTGCCGGCCAGCAGCGACGGCAGGTAGAAGACCGAGCGGTAGAAGCCGAGGCCGCGGATGCCCTTGTTCAGCACGATCGCCAGGCCGAGCGCCATCAGCAGCTGCAGCGGGACCGAGACGAACACGTACTGGAAGGTGACCAGCAGCGACTTGTGCAGCCGCCGGTCGGTCAGCATCTCCTGGAAGTTGGCCAGGCCGATCCACTCCGGCGGCTTCAGCAGCGAGTAGTCGGTGAAGGCCAGGTAGAGCGAGGCGAGGATCGGGCCGAGCGTGATCGCCACCAGGCCGATCAGCCACGGGGTCAGGAACAGGTAGCCGGTGACCGCGTCGCGGCGGCGCTGGCTGTACCGCGTGTAGGGGCTCAACGCCTCACCTCCGGATCGAGTAACCGGTTTCTAGCAGCCGAGCTTGAAACGTGTCAATGCCTCACCAAGGCCTGCGAAAATGTTTCGCTACAAGGGATTAGCTGGCGAGAGACCGGTTTCTCATCTGGCCCTCCGCGCGTTATCTTGGCCGGGCCGAGGGGAGGAACAAGGTGGATCCGAACGCCAGGGTGTCGGCCAACATCAAGCTGGTCGCCGAGGCCGCGGGCGTGTCCCGGGCGACGGTCTCGCGGGTGATGAACGGCCGCGCCACGGTCGCGCCCGAGCTCGCCGAGCGTGTCCTCACGGCGGCCCGCGCGCTGGACTACGCCCCCAGCCAGGTCGCCCGCAGCCTCGCGCTCGGCAGGACGGCGACGATCGCGCTGATCGTGCCCGACCTGTCGAACCCGATGTTCCAGGACGTACTGCGCGGCCTGAGCCTCGCGGCCGGCGCCGACGGGCACCGGTTGCTGATTGCCGAATCGAACGAGCAGGTCGAGGACGAGGAGGTCCTCGCGCTCGAGGCCCGCCGGCGCTGCGACGGCGTCGTCCTCGCGTCTCCCCGGCTGCCGACGGCCGATCTCGAACGCCTCGTGCCGCAGCTCGCGCCGCTCGTACTGATCAACCGCAAACTCCCCGGCGTACCGTCCCTGTCCGTCGACTACGCGGCCGGCATCCAGGACCTGGTCGCCCACCTGCTCTCCCTCGGCCACCGCCGCATCGTGTACCTGGCCGGCCCACCACCCAGCACGTCGAACCGCGAACGCCTGGACGCCTTGCTCCACCTTTCCGAGCAGGGCAACGCGTTCGAGCTGATCCAGGTCGCGTGCGGAGCGACCTTCGAGAACGGCCACGCCGTCGCCGGCGCGGTCGCGAGCAGCGGCGCCACCGCGGCCGTCGCCTACAACGACATGGTTGCCTTCGGCGCCTTGAGCGGCCTGCACGAGCTGGGCGTCTCCGTCCCCGGCCAGATCTCCGTCACCGGCTTCGACGACATCCCGTTCGCCCGCTTCACCACGCCACCCCTGACGTCGGCCGCCGTCCCCCGCAACACCCTCGGCAACCAGGCCTGGCGACTACTCCACGCCCAACTCACCGGCCAGGGCGCCGCCGACGCCACCGACTTCCGCCCCCGCCTCCTGGTCCGCGGAAGCACCGGCAGGACCAACGGCTAGCGAACCACCGGTGACAGGCAGCTGCTCGGTAGGTCGAACCAGCGCAGCTGGTCGAAGTCCGTGTTGACCGTGCCCTCGGCCTCGGTGTCGGCGTGCTGGCAGGCGTCCAGCAGCTCCCGCGCCTCGGTCAGGTAGCCGGCCAGGGCCGACTCCGGTGCGGTGGTGTTGTGCCGCGGGTACCGCAGCGCGCCGTCCCGGTCGTACCTGACCTGCGACAGCCGCATCGGCGGTTCGACCGGACCGCGGTGATGCCGCCAGAGGCCGTTCGACGGGTCGAAGCGGTAGTCGCCGAGCAGGCGCCAGCCCTCCTGCGCGACCAGGCGGACCGCCTCCACGACGTACGCGAAGACGGCCTCGGAGATGAAGTAGTTGAAGTTGACCCGCACCCAGCCGGGCTTGATGCCCTCGCACCCGTGCTCGATCTCCTCGGCGAACTCCGCCGACCGGGCCAGGTCGATGTTGAGCAGCGTGTGCCCGTACGGGCCGGCGCACGAGCAGCCGCCGCGCGACTGGATCCCGAACAGGTCGTTCAGCAACGCGACCACGTAGTTGTGGTGCAGGTACCGCCCCGACGGCGCCTTCACCACGAACGACACGATCGACAGCCGCTCGGAGTCCAGGTTGCCGAGGATCTCCAGGTTCGGCTCGGCCCGCCACGTCTCGACCGCGCGCCGCAGGTACGCGTCCTCGTGCGCCCGGATCACCGCGATGCCGACCGCCTGCTTGAGCTGGAAGACCAGCCCGGCGCGGATCGACTCGATGATCGCCGGCGTCCCGCCCTCTTCGCGGTGGACCGGGTCGTCGAGGTAGCGGTGCTCGGTCGGGTTCACGTACGCGACCGTGCCACCACCCGGTACGTCGGGCACGCGGTTGCGCAGCAACTCCCGACGCGCGACGAGCACCCCGGGCGTCCCCGGCCCGCCGATGAACTTGTGCGGGCTGAGGAAGATCGCGTCCTTGTAGGCCAGCGGGTCGTCGGCCTGCCCGCCGTACATGTCGATCTCGATGTACGGCGCGGCCGCGGCGAAGTCCCAGAACGACAGTGCGCCGTACCGGTGCAGCAGAGCGGAGACCCGATGGGTGTTGCTGACGATGCCCGTCACGTTGCTGGCGGCCGAGAACGAGCCGATCTTGAGCGGGCGGTCGGCGTACTCGACGAGTTTGGACTCCAGCAGCGGGATGTCGATGTGCCCGTCGGCGTCCTGCCCGATCACGATCACGTCCGCGATCGACTCGCGCCAGGGCAGCTCGTTGCTGTGGTGCTCGTACGGCCCGATGAACACGACCGGCCGGTGCTCGCGCGGGATCTCGTCGCTCAGGTGGTACTCGTCGTCGAGCTGCGCCGGGATCCGCAGCCCGAGGACGCCGATCAGCTTGTCGATCGCGCCGGTCGCGCCGGAGCCGCAGAAGATCACCGCGGTCTCGTCGTCGCCGCCGACGCTGTCGTGGATGATCCGCCGGGCGTCCTCGCGCAGCCGCGTGGTCTGCAGCCCGGTGCCGCTGGACTCGGTGTGCGTGTTCGCGTACCGCGGCAGCACCTCGTCGCGGATGAAGTCCTCGAGGAAGGTCAGCGCGCGGCCGGAGGCGGTGTAGTCGGCGTACGTGACGCGACGCGGGCCGTACGGACCGGGCATCACCTGGTCGTCGCCGATCACGGAAGCCCGGATCCGGCGCAGCAGCGGGGTGTCGGGCGGCATGCTCGGGGCAGCACCGTACGGCGGCCCGCCGACGTCCGATCGCTGCTCCACCATGGCGCCAGGGTAAGGCCGCCGCGTGACTTTCGTCTCGTTCGCGGTGGCGCGCTTCTGGCTAGGGTCGGGGCAGTCGAGCGCGAGGAGATCGAGGATGACGTTTTCCACCGAGTTGTGGGACGCCGGGGCCGCCAAGGTGTACGCCGAGATCCTCCGGCACCCGTTCATCACCGGGCTGACCGACGGGACGCTGCCGCACGACAGGTTCCGGTACTTCATCGTCCAGGACAGCCACTACCTGCGCGCCTACTCGCGCGCGCTGGCGCTGGTCGCGGCCCGGGCCACGGACGAGGACGCGGTCAGCATGTTCGCGCGGCACGCGGCCGAGGCGATCGACGTCGAGCGTGAGCTGCACACCTCGCTGCTCGGGTCGCTGGGGCTGACTACGGCCGACGTCGACGCGACCGGCTCGGGGCCGACGACCACGGCGTACATGTCGTACCTGACCGCGGTGTGCGCGACCGGCACGTACGCCGAGGCGGTGGCCGCCGTACTGCCGTGTTACTGGATCTACCGCGACGTCGGCCGGGAGCTGCTGAAGCAGTCCTCGCCGGACCCGGTCTACGCCGAGTGGATCGCGTCGTACGGTTCCCCCGAGTTCGACGCGGTCGTAGAGTCGGTGCTGGCGGTGACGGACGCACTCGGCGCCGAGGTCGGCCCGGGCGAACGCGATCGTTGCCATCGGCACTTTTCCACCACGACTCGGTACGAGTGGATGTTCTGGGACGCCGCGTACCACGAACTGGAGTGGCCGGTCCGATGAGGGATTTCTACGACGTCGTGATCGTCGGCGGCGGGCACAACGGCCTGGTCGCCGCCGGGTACCTGGCCGGCGCGGGTCTGAGCACGCTCGTCGTGGAGCAGCAGCCGCACACCGGCGGCGCCGCGGTCAGCCAGCAGGTCTTCCCCGGGGTCGACGCGCGGCTGTCGCGCTACTCGTACCTGGTCAGCCTGCTGCCCGACAAGATCGTCGCCGACCTGGGGCTGTCCCTGCAGCTGCGGTCGCGCTCGGTCGCGTCGTACACGCCGGTACGCCGGGGTGGCCGCGACCTCGGCCTGATGATCGACCGGCCGGAGGGTGCTGCGACGCGGGCGGCGTTTGCCGAGCTGACCGGGAGCGATGCCGAGTACGAGGCGTGGCGGGAGTTCTACGGGTCAGTCTCGGAGCTGGCCGCCGTCATCGCGCCGACCCTCCTGGAACCGCTCCAGTCCGCCGCTGCGGTGCGCCAACGCGTCGACCCCGCCCTCTGGTCGGAGCTGGTCGAACGTCCCCTCGGGGAGACGATCGAACGTCGCTTCACCGACGACACGGTCCGCGGCGTCGTCGCGACCGACGGCGTGATCGGCACCTTCGCCCGGCTCCAGGACGAGTCGCTGCTGCAGAACCGGTGCTTCCTCTACCACCTGATCGGCAACGGCACCGGCGAGTGGCGGGTCCCGGTCGGCGGCATGGGCGCGGTGACCGACGCGCTGCTCGCCGCGGCCCTGCGCGCGGGCGCCTCGATCGTGACCGACGCCGCCGTCTCCGCGATCGAGGCCGACGGCACCCGCGCCGCGGTGACCTGGCTCGGCGGTGACGGAGAGCGAACCGTCGACTGCTCGTACGTGCTCGCGAACGTGGCGCCCGTCGTACTGGATCGGCTGCGGGGGCGGGCCGCCGGTCCGACCCCCGAGGGCTCCCAACTGAAGATCAACCTGCTGCTCTCCCGGCTCCCCCAGCTGAAGTCCGGCGACGACCCGCGCCGGGCGTTCGCCGGGACCTTCCACATCGACGAGGACTACAGCCAGCTAGAGACCGCGTACGCCGAAGCCGCCGCCGGTGAGCTCCCCGCCGTACCGCCGTCAGAGGTCTACTGCCACTCCCTCACCGACCCCTCCATCCTCAGCCCGTCGCTGGTCGCCTCCGGCCACCACACCCTCACCGTCTTCGGCGTCCACTTCCCGACCCGTTTGTTTGCCCAGGACAACGAAGCCGCCCGCGCCGAGTCCACCCGCCGGGTCCTCGCCGGCCTGGACGACTACCTGGCCGAACCCCTCGACTCCTGCATCGCCCTCGACGCCAACGGAAACCCCTGCATCGAGTCCAAAACCCCTCTCGACATCGAGTCCTCGGTCGGCATGCCCGGCGGCCACATCTTCCACGGCGACCTGGCCTGGCCCTGGTCCGACGACGACACCGAAGCAGGCCGCTGGGGCGTGGAAACCGACGTCGCCAACCTCGTCATCTGCGGCTCCGGAGCCCGCCGAGGCGGCGCCGTCAGCGGCATCCCCGGCCACAACGCAGCCCAGGCCGTCCTCGCTCTCCACCCCTGACCAACACCCCCCAGAACCGATTTTTCTTCTCCCCCGATCCCCTGCTACTGTTCTCTTCGTTCGAAGGAAACAACACGCGCCGCTAGCTCAATTGGCAGAGCAGCTGACTCTTAATCAGCGGGTTCGGGGTTCGAGTCCCTGGCGGCGCACAAAAGCCCAGGTCACGCGAGTGTCCTGGGCTCTTTCGTTGCCCCAGCACACGCTTTACACACGCTTTTGGCCCATGCCTTAGACGAGCTGGCCACGACCGGCAGGCCGTGTGTCTCGCCAGTCCACTCACAGGTCACCTGATTGCCCTCGCTGACCTCCCGGCGCTCCGTCACTGTGCGTTAACTCACATCGCCTCAGCCGCCCAGCCGTTGAGCCATCTCCAGACCACCACGTCGGAGGTGTGAGATGCCGAGACAACCGTTGCCACTGGGAAGCTGGGGCCGTATCCGCACCCAGGTCGCGAAGGAAGACGCCAAGGGGCGCTCCCTCAGCGTCTGGGCACGGGCCAACTTCCGCGATCACGACGGCAAGGTCCGCGTGGTCTCCGCCTTCGGGAAGAACAAGACGACCGCCGAGGCCAACCTGCTGAAGAAGCTCAAGGCCCGCTCCGCCGCCAGCCAGGCCGGCGAGCTGACCGCGATGGACAAGGTCTCCAAAGCCATGGACCTGTGGGACCAGAAGTTCGCCGCCCTCGTAGCCGAAGGACACCGCTCACCCACGTCCCTCGACACCTACCGCCGAGCCATCAACAACCATCTGCGTCCCGCCGTCGGCGAGCTTCACCTCGGCGAGGCCACCACTCCACGGATCGACAGAGTCATCACGGACATCAAGACCAAGGCCGGCGCCCCCACCGCGAGGACCTGCCGAAGCATCATCTCCGGCGTCATGAACCTCGCCGTCCGCTACGGTGCCATCTCCGTCAACCCGGTCCGCGAAGTCGACCGCATCGAACACCACGCCAAGAAGCTTCCCCGTGCCCTCGGCGCCGACGAAGTCCGCCTGGTCCGCACCCACCTCGCCAACGACGAATCCGCCATCAAGGCCGACCTCCCCGACCTGGTCACCTTCATGCTCGGCACCGGCGCCCGAATCGGCGAGGCCCTCGCCGTCCTCTGGCACCAGGCCGACCTGGAGACCGGACGCGTCAAGATCACCAACACCATCGTCCGGGTCAAGGGCGAGGGCCTACTCAGCAAGACCACCAAGTCCAAGGCCGGTCAACGCGAACTCGCCATCCCCAACTGGCTCCTCGTCGTACTCCGCAGAAGATTCGCCGCAGGAGTTCGCCTCGACGAACCCGTCTTCCCCGACACCAACGGCGGCTACCGCGACCCCTCCAACGTCCGACGCTCCCTACGCACAAGTCTCTCCCCAGTTGGCAGCACAGCACGCCGAGACCTCGGTCTCACCCTCCGCGCCGCAAGACGTGAAGCCGGCATGACCCGCAAAGCAGTCGCCGACGCCCTCGCCTGGCCCCAAACCAAGGTCGAACTCATCGAAACCGGCCGAATCAAGGTCGACCGCTGGATGATCACCGACCTGGTCCGGCCTTACGGCCTAGCCCTCGACGACTCGCTAGCCCTCGCCAGCCAACTAGACGCAGCAACTGAGCCGGCCGACGCCGACACCCTCTCCTGGATCACCTCCCATGTGTTCCGCAAAACCACAGCCACAGCCCTCGACGACCACGGCCAGACGGCGCGCCAAGTCGCCGACCACCTCGGCCACGCCAAAATCTCCATGACCCAGGACAACTACCTAGACCGCCAATCCACCAACCCAGCCGCAGCCGAGGCGCTACAGCGCGCCTTCGACCCGGACCTCGAGTAAGACCATCAGCGAGCCCGAGCTACCGCGAACAACACACCACGCAGCTCGGGCTCGCCGCGGTACCCGACCGCGGTGGCCAGCGGCGCCGACACGACTCTGCAACGATCGCGACACGGCACTCTTCACTGCTCTACACCGTCTTCTCGGGCGGCAACCTGGATCCTTAACCGACGAGATGCTGGACGAGGCCGTCAGCCTGGGAGTCACCGAGACCGAAGATCTTGACTGGAAGAAGCAGCTTCCGCCCTCGGGCGGACTCCCGAAGACCGACTTTCCGAAAGACATCGCGGCCAGGGCGAACAGCGGTGGCGGCGTCATCGTGTTCGGGGTCGCCGAGGAAGCGAAGGCAGCCGTCGGGCGAGTCGACGCCGGACCGCTCAGCGAGAACCACGAGCGCGCTCTACGGAAGGCCGCGTACAACGCAATCACTCCACCAGTGTTCGGTCTCGGGATCTGCAGCCTCGGCGCCGAAGGACGGCGAGCCGTCGTCGTAGTCGTACCACCGTCCGTCGATGGGCCGCACCTGATCTACCGCGACGAAATGTTCGGTGCTTCAATCCGGAACGACGCGGATACGGAGTGGATGAAGGAGCGTCAGATCGAGGCGATGTACCGGGCCCGCCTGGACGAGCGGCGCCGTTCCGGCGAAGCCCTCGCTGCCCTGTACGACCAGGCTGCTGGTCGCTCCACCGCAGAGCGCGCCTGGATCGTCAGTAGCGCGCCCCCGGGTCCCGGTCGTCGCGCAGGCGCGCATCACACAGGCAGAGGCATCGTCCGTTTTCTGGGGAATGGAGCCCGAGGGACTCAAGTACATCCATCGCTCAGCCCAAGATTGGGGGGCGTCCCGTCAACGGAATCGAGATGGGGCAACGCCCTCGACCGGGCTTGCGGAGCTGGGTAGCGTCACCACAAGAGCACACCCTGGGCGGCTGGGGCGAGAGCTGGGCCACCGTTCACGACGACGGCTCATCTCACTCGCCTCAACCATCGGCGGCTACCCCCGGAGCGTCACGGAGCACACAGCAGGGAACGTGTGCCGTACCGAGTACGTGGAGACATTCACCGCGGATCTGATGGCCTTATTGAGGCTCGCCTCGGCCCCCCGCAGCTCCGGTGAGGACGAGGTGACAGTAGGGATCCAATGGGAAGGTCAGGAGAACCTGATCTTCGAACAGAAGACCAACAGCCGCCTCCTCGTAGATACGGTTGCTGGCCCGCCCGTTCCGAGCTTCGTTCCCATCACAACGACAGTTCGATCTGATGGCGACGACGCTGACTTTCTGAGGCAGGTTCGCGCTCTCGCAACAGACCTAGTGAATCAGGCCGGCATCCAACACCTGCTGCTCCTGGAGGACGCCCCCGACTAATGCCGCAGCTTGTCTTCAGGCGACCCCCATCACCGGCGCGGCAACCTCCACCAGGTACATCTCGGTCACGACGTGGACTCCGACGCTGAGAGGGCCCAGGGCGTCCGAAGGCCGAGTTGGTGCTGACCGCTGGTGAGCGGAAGCGATTGGTTCGTTGGTCGCGGCGGGCGAAGTCCGCGCAGGCGTTGGCGGTGCGTGCGCGGATCGTGCTGGCCTGCGCGTCAGGGGCCACGAACAAGCAGGTGGCCGCGGATCTGCGGGTTGCGCCGAACACGGTGACCAAGTGGCGTCGGCAGTTCGTGGCGCGGCGGCTGGATGGCTTGGTTGACGAGCCCCGGCCGGGCAGGCCGCCCTCGATCCTGCTGGACAGGGTCGAGGAGGTGGTCACCGCGACGTTGGAGCAGACGCCGAAGAACGCCACGCATTGGTCGCGCAAATCGATGGCCGAGCGCTCCGGGTTGTCGAAGTCGACGATCGGGCGGATCTGGCGCAAGTTCGAGTTGAAGCCGCATCTGAGCGACGGGTTCAAGCTGTCCACGGATCCACCGGCTCCTCCTGGATCAACCAGGTCGAGCGCTGGTTCGCCTTCCTCACCGACCAACTACTCCGCCGCGGTGTCCACAAAAGCGTTCAGGCACTGGAGAAAGACGTCCGCGACTGGATCGCGGCGAGCTGGAGCACCAAGCCGTTGCCCATGGCGCTCGCAAGGTCCTGCTGGAAACCGGTGCGCTGAACTACGCCGCCATTCGCTTGTACCTGGCATCCGGGTACCAGGCCATCCCGCCGTACGTAGCCGGTCAGCGCGAGACCAACCGGGCATTCGCCAGGATGCTGTGATCTGACCTCCAAGCACCAGGCAAGTTCGCGCAACTTCATCGCTTGCGCCATCTCCGCTCTCGTAGCCTCGCAACATGAGGACGGATGCGCGGGAGGTGCGTCTTGGTGCCGACCGACTCACACCCGACGCCGACCAAAGTGGTGACCGTCAAATTCATGTCGGCCAGCGCATCATGCAGCGCGAGTACGGCCGCGGAACCGTTGTCCTGTTCACCGAATGCCTCCTGCAGGCAGTTGCGGAGGTCGAGTGGTACACGGTCCGCCTCGAGGACCTCGGCAAGCGCGGCACGGTCGAGGACCCGCTGATGTGGTGGGCCGACTGCCGGCACTGCCACCACCGAATCACCCGTATCGACGACGATCACGGTGTCTGGATGCACTGCGCCGTCAACGGCCTGCCCCTCGGGTTCGGGGGCGGACGAGGATGCCGCACCGCATCCTTCGATCGCGACGGTGATTGGAACGACGCTCTGCCAAGCGGCAAGTACGCGACCCCGAAGAGGGGCACGTTCACCCACGTCGTACCGCTGTTCATCAGGCGATAGCCGACAACTCAACGACCCTTGAGGATGCTGCGGGCCTCGTCCACCTGGACGAGGCCCGCAGTCGTACCGGTACTCAGCCGATCGGAACCGTCAGTTCGCCCGGCTGGTGTTGATGGAGCCGTTGACGCCGGCCGGGAAGAAGCCGCCCTTGGTGGCCTTCTTCGGGGTCAGGTAGACGATGTTGAGGACCTGGTCGGCGCCGCGGCTGAAGGCGATGCCGTTGGCGTCGGTCGGGACGATGTTGGTCTTGCCCTGGTAGGTGACGCCTTGGTCGAGGTCGGTCTTGCCGTCGAGGCTGTCGCGGGCGTTGGAGATGGCCACCGAGGGAACCTCCAGGCCGGCTGCGACCAGGCTGGTGCGGATGTTGGCTGCGTGGTAGGCCTCGACCGCGAGGATGCCGGCTGCTGCTTCCAGGAATGTCTTGTTGGTGATGAGCGGCGCGGCGCCCTTGTAGGCGGTGACGCCGACGTCTTCGAACACGTATGCGGCGAGCAGGAAGTTGTTCTCGTTGGCGTAGGCGTCGAATTTCTGGCCAGGCTTGATCAGCCCGGCGGCAGTCGCCGCGGCGGTGAAGGCCGCGTCGATGTCGATCGCCGGCCGCGCGACAGCCGCCTTACCGAGTGCCTTGCGCAGGAACCGGACGTGAGCGACCTCGTCGGCGGCGATCTCGTCGGCGTACGCCTTGACCGCCTTGGTCTGGAACTTGACCTTGCGGCCACCGCGAACGATCCCCAGCTTGCCCTTGCCCAGCACGTCGAGGGCGGACAGGCCGTAGCCCCGAACGGCGCGCAGGTAGAACTCCGCTTCCAGGTACTCCAGGTTCAGCGCGAAGTTCAGCACCGCGCCGTCACTCGGCTGACCACCCGGGTGGTGGTTCTCGCCCAGGCCGAGATCCAGGTCGAGGTCCAGACCAAGGGGGCCCGAGTCGGCAGCCGCCGGGTTGAGTACGCTGCCGGCCAGAAGGCCACCGCCGGCCAGCCCTACGCCGGCCGTGGTGACACCGGCAGCCCGCAGGAACTTGCGCCGGTCGACGCCGTTCTCGGCACTACGGTCGATCGCGTTACGGATGAACAGTTTGTCGAACATGTCCTTCTCCGAAGTCGAGTTCCGCCCGGCCGAGCGGCCACGGCGGCGCCCAGCGAGTCGCACCCAGACTACGCAGGGGGCGAGCCGCTGTCCGGAGCCATTCGGCGCACGAGCAGCCGTGGATCGGTCAAACCCGCATGTCGGTTCGATTCGCCTCGGCGATCCCCTCGCTGGAGCTCTCCGGCCGCGTGATCCGGGCACCGCGGAAACGAGTGGCGATCACCATCGCCGCAGCCACCAGGATCAGGTCCTTCAGTACGTACTGCCCCTCCAACGTCGGCGCATGATGAGGTCCGCTGAACAGACGGCCGGGCAGCATCACCAGCGGCGACAAGATCCCCAACAACTGAACGGCCAACAAGTAGATCGTCAATCGCAACCCCCGGCCGATGAGCAGGCCAATCCCGATCAGGCACTCCAGCGTCGCCGTTAGCACCAAAGCGAGCGACGCGGGAATCAGACCGAAGCTGAGCAGGTCGATCGTCGTCACAACGAGCCCTTCTGCCGGACTCGCCCCGGGGAAGAACTTCAGCAGCCCGAATCCGACGAAGACCGCGCCCATACTGACCCGCAGCACGGTGATCGCATGCCGAACCAACCAACCATGGACATAACCCTCGAACCGGATCAACAGTGCGTTCAGTGACGACAGCATGACTCGTAGTTCGGAACCAACTGCTCCGCGGCTGGGTGCGCGGCAGAGGCAATCTGCGATCCAGTCGCATCTTTCCTGGCGCCGACCTCGTGTCGCCGAGCGCACGGCGAAGCGTCAATCGGAGTCATCACCGGGCTGATTAGACGACAGCGCCGCGATTCGCCGGCGGAGAAGCCGCGGCTGGAACAGCAGGTACACAAAGGTCGCAGCACCGCACAACGGCAGGACCACTCCCAACCAGTCTCCGTCGTCATCGAGGAGGCTCAGCACCGAGCTCAGTCCGAGAAACACCGCCCCTACGATGAGGGTCACCCGAGCCCATCGTCTGTCCGCCTGCGCGACCTGCCGACGGGCGAACTCCACCGCGGCCGCCCGGACTGACGGATCGTCAGGGATCGGACCCCACTGGGCCGCACGCAGTGCGAGTCCGCGCTGCTTCCGGTCCAACGCGCCCCCTTCGACCGGTGCCATCAGTCGCTTCATTCTCCGGTTGACGAGGCCCATCGCAAGACCGAACGCCGGGGCAGTGGCTCCTCCTGCGATCAGCGCAGCACTCCAGTTCTCGCCCATGAGGAACCTCGTGGCCAGGCCGAACAGCACGCCGTACGCCAGTCCGGACAGAAGCCCGACCAACCAGTTGGAGGCATCGAGAAGGTGGCTGCGCATGATGCATTGTCGTGGATTCAGCTGCCGCAGGCCGACCTCTTCGGTGTGGTTGCAGCTTTTGTCACAACGGTCGCCAGGCCGAGCGATCAGCCCGCTGCCCCTGTGTTCCGAGGAAGAACTCGGCACCGGCGCCCGGTACGCCGGTACGGCGCACCTCGGCCTGCGCGTTTGACCGTTGCCACCGGCAAGAAAGCGATGCGGATCACCCGAAGGCGAAGGTGAAGGCCGAGATGCCGGCACTGTAGGTCAAGGTCATCGTCTTGCGCTCCACCGCGGACTTGTTGACCAGCTCGTAGGCGTTCGGCGTACCGGAGACCTGGATGGTCTTGTCGGGCTCACCCGCGATCGAGACCGTGACGGTGCCTTGGCCGGACAGCACGTGGTAGACCTTCGCGGCGTTGTAGTTGAGCCGCGCCTGGGATCCCTTGGACGAGGTGACGTCCTGAGGACCGACGAGCCAATTGCCGCCGAGGCTGTAGGTGTCGTCGGGCTGCGCCGCGTTGAGACCGAACGCCGTCGGCGTGTTGCGCGGCACAAGCTTGCCGGTGCCCTTCATGTTGGTCGACCGGGCGTAAGCCAGATAAGTCTCCGGCGTCCGGCCGTCCATCCCGACATCGGCCTTCACCGTCCCGTCGACCGGCGCCGGCAGCTTCACGCCGGGATTCGCGGCGGTGAGCAGTTCGCGGATCTGGTTCTCGGTCTGGTCGTACGAGCCTTCACCGAACTTGATCGACCGGACCGTGCCCTGGGCATCGATCAGGTACTTGGCCGGCCAGTACTGATTGCGGTACGCCGTCCAGGTGGCCAGGTTGTTGTCCTGGACGACCGGGTAGGTGATCTTTTCCTTGCGAATCGCGGACTGCACATTGCCCGCCGACTTCTCGAACGCGAACTCCGGCGAGTGCACCCCGACGATCTCCAGGCCGAGCGACTTGTACGCCTTGTCCCAGGCGAGCAGATGCGGGGTCGCGCGCTGGCAGTTGATGCAGGAGTACGCCCAGAAATCGATCAGGACGACCTTGCCCTTAAGCCCTGCCAGCGTCACCGGCGCGCTGTTGAACCACTGCTGCGTCCCGGTGAAGGCGGGCGCCGTACCGCAGGACGCGAGCTCGGCCGCACCGGGCTTGCACTTGGCCAACTCTTCACCGCCGGCGCCGAGGGCCGGCGCGAGAGCGCCTTGCACGGTTTCGTTCTCGGCAACCTTCTTCTCCAGCCCGCTGGTGTAGCTGGGCAGCGAGCGCTGGATGACGTCGGTGATGTTGAAGGCCAGCGCGACTGCGAGGGCGATCATCACGATGCCGCCGCCGATGCGGAAGCCGCGGGCGTGGTCGCGGTAGGCCTTCACTCGCTGCGAGATCCGCGAGCCGGCCGAGGCGAAGAACAGCAGCGGCAGCGCCGCACCCATCGCGAAGGTCACGGTCAGTACGACGGTCCGCCAGCCGACGTTGCCAGTTGCACCCGCGACAGTGATCGCCGCGAGCACCGGGCCTGCGCACGGCACGTACAATGTTCCGAGCCCGAGCCCCAGGACGAACGGGCCGCTGTTGTTCTTGTTGATCTTCGGCAGCCGGTAGAAGGGCTTCTCGATCCAGTGCCCGAGGGCCGGGAAGATCAGGCCGAGGCCGACCAGCGTCAGGATGGTCAAGCCGCCCCAGCGCAGGAAGTTATCCGGCAGGCCCAGCGCGGACAGGATGACCGAACCGGCCAGCGTGAAGACAGTGAAGCTCACCACGATCCCGGCGATGATCTTCAGCGGCCGGAAGTCCCGTGGCGGCTTGCCGACCTCGACCTCATCGACGAGCACGTCGCCGTCCGCCGATCCTTCCGCGGTCGAGCGGCCGCGCTTCGAAGCAGCACCGTTGTCCGCAGGTTTCCCAGCGGTTCCGGCGAAAAAGATGATCGGCAGCATCGGCAGCACGCACGGCGAGACGCCGGTGATCAGCCCGCCCAGCAGTCCGATCAGAGCGAGGGTGAGCATCGGGGATCTCCATCCATCGAGCAGAGCGGTCCCCCGTACTTCGACGCCACGACCGGCGACGGACGGGCCGCGCGGGCATTACGTTCCGCGAACGCGGCCCGATCCCGCGCATCCGACTCCGCATCTGCGGCGAATCGAGCCTAAATTGGACTTACCTGCGGAAGAAGAATGTATGGGCGACACTGGTCTCCTCATCGACCACCGGATCCGCAACGAGCTAGGCGACCGCCTGTACGCCGTACTGAAGAGCTTGTGGCCGGTCACCTGCCAGACCTGCCGACGAGCCCTCGGCGGAGGCCAACACACCCTGGCCGTTGAGCAGTTCGGGGTCGTGGCGCAAGCCACCCTCCACCATCCGGGCTGCCGCGAATCGCGATGGATTCTCAGATCGACGATGCCGGTCACTCCCCCAGCCACGGTGGTCCACCGCACCGGAACCTTCCTTGCACCCGGGAACCACGGCAATCCCGATGCGGCCAGAGCCGTCGTGCTGCTGAACCCCGGCCTGGAGCGGGTCTTGCTGATCCGCGAGGCGCCGATCGGTCACTGGCGAGTCGCCCTCAACCGCGGCTTCGAGACAGCCGGTCTGGTCCCCGGGGCACGGCTCGACCTCGACCGCCCTGTCTTCGGTGCCGTCGCGGTGCTGCGACCACGATCAGTCGTGATCACCTTCGATCATCCGGACATCACGCCGTACGAGGCCGACGTCGACGACGAAACCCGGCAGCTGATCGAAGCCCGTGCTGGGCTCCTCCTGGCCGTCACCCACGCCCTCCATCCCCGCACCCTCGCCGGACCGGACGCCATCGAACCGGTCATCCAGGGCGACCGTTCCCTGATGGGCTGGATCGAACTCAACTCCGCCCACAGCGGCGCCGCTCAGCGCAACTGGGTAAGGGATCGAAGGCCGACTCGAGGAGGTGTCCACCGCCTGTGGCTGTGCTGAGGCAGGCGAACCGGCACCGGCGGCACCCATCCATTCATCCATCCATCCATCCGGGTCGGGTGCCGCCGGTGCGCCGTTGACGAGTTAGCTCGAGCGGCGGATCCAGCGTTGGTACATGTCGAGATCACGGAGAACTCGTGCTGCGTAACCGGGCTGGACGGTCGCGTCGGCCTGGATCACCTTGGTCGCGCTGGTGATCGCGGCAACTGCTCGGTCGGGTTTGCCGAGTCGTAGCCAGCGGTCGGCGGCTTGGAGGTCGTGCCGGAGCTGGCGGCCCGCCTTGGTGGAGACACAGGTGCCGTCGGCCTTCGTTACTCCGCGGCCGGTGTAGGCGAGGCCGGCCCGTGCCGCAGCGACGAGATCCTGGTGCGGGACGAGCGCCTTGGTCCGGAAGACTCCCTCGGTCAGCGCGATGGACTGTGGGGCGGAGAGCTGGTTGTAGGCGAAGAGCGCCGCGCCGTCCGCGCCGGCGTCACGGACCGCTTGGACCTGCTCGACGATCACGTCGGGAGTCGAGGAGCGGAAGGGCCCGTACGTGGCCGTGTACAGCAGATTGCCGGTGCCGACCGCGTCGCGCATCAGCTTGGTCTCCTCGGCCACCGATTCACCAGAGGTGCCGAATGACATCCCGGTGAGGAAATCGACGTAGCCCTTGTCGACCCAGTCGTCCCAGTTCTGGAACTTCTTCGCCAGACCGTCCGAGGGATTCGGGAAGACCGCCGCCGAGACCGGCAGGTCGGGCGCCACCGATCGCTGCATCTCGCGCACCTCGGCGACGAACGTGGTGACCTGCTTCTCGCGCCACTGGTTCCAGGTGGTCCACAGCTCGTCCGCAGGGGTCAGGGTGTAAGGGTCGGCCCCGTGCTCGCGTTGGAACGCCTGCCGGCTGTGGTCGGAGTACGAGTAGGACGCGGTCTGCCAGGGGAGCGAGACCGGGTAGCGGATGTAGTCCAGGTGGAGGCCGTCGACGGCGTACTTGGTGAGGATCTCCTCGAACACGGAGCGAACGTAGTTGCGCGCGGCGGGGATTGCCGGGTCGACGAAGTAGTAGCCGGGCTCCTGCGACGACGGTTGAGGGCCGGACTTCCCGACGTCTTCCCGCTCGACGGCTGCCCACTCCGGATGGGCGGTCAGGACGGGGCCCGGGCCGCCGTTCTCGTTGACGGCCTGGGCACCCACGAAGAACGTGTGTACCCACGGGTGCAGCTCCATGCCACGGGCGTGCGCACCGTCGATCCAGTGCTTCAAGGGATCGAAGCCCACCATCTCCGGCCGCTGCCGCGCGATCCCGTGGCGGGTCGCGACCTCACTGGGGTAGATCGTGTAGCCCTGCCAGACCGTCTCGAGGAAGACGATGTTGATCCCCGCGGTGGTCAACCGGTCCAGGGTCTTGTCGATCTGTGCGGGGGTCGTCTCGACGGGGCGCACCCAGATGCCGCGGCCTTCGACCGGCCGGGACTCTCGCGTGCGGTACCAACCGAGGTCGGCGGCTGTCCGGGAGTTCTCGGCCAGGCTGACGGCACGGTCGGTGTCGCCGCCCTCGGCAGCCGATCGCGCCTGGGCCAGGAGGGCAGTGGCCTCGTTGGTGGTCGACTGGGCCGAGTCCACCGGGAAGTCGAGGCAATCGGCGCCGGACCGGGCCAGGCCCTGTCGAGCGCGGGTGACGGACTGTTCGGCGCCGTAGATGTAGGTCTGAGCGTCCACGATGATGGTGACCTCGCCTCCATCGAGCGTGACCTTCGCGCCGAGTACGGCGTTGCTGGACAGCCAGTTGCCGCGACCACCGTGTCCAGACAGAACGAAGCCGTCCCTCGGGATATCGCGGTTGTTGCCGCCACGGGCGACCACTCGGCCGTTGACGACGTCCACCTCGAATCCGAAGTCGTTCGTTCCGGTGCGCGCACCGGATGCCGCCGTGTAGGCGATCAGCTGTTCACCGCCACGGCAGCCCGGGTAGCACCTGCCGGTGGCGGGATCGACGCCTGGCGGGTTGTTTGCCACGGTGGGATCGATCGCGTCGAGCGTGGCGGTGACGGTGCGGATCAGCAGATCGGCCAGTCGGATCAGCTCGCCTGCCTGAACGTGGTCCCGGAGGAACAGGCGGACATCGGGAGTACCGCCCGGCGAGGCGGACAGCACGAGTCCGTCGACCGGGATCGCGTTGTTGCCCGGACTGGCGCACGGGTCGAAGGCGGTGCAGACGCTGTCGACCCGGTAGGTCCCGGGCTCGGCCGTCTCCCGCAGGACCGCCTCACCGCCGTACTGGTTGGTCTTGGTGCTGGCGCCGAAGTCCGGCGTGTAAAGGGCGAACGAGCCGGCGGTCCGGCTGGACGGGTTGATGGCCGTGATCGCCTGCGTTGTGCCGTCGGCCGCAACGGCACGAGGCCCGCTGCCACCCGGATCGTTGGCGCGGGCGGCCGGGACAAGCAGCGAAATCATCGACAGCGCGAGTGCTGTCGCGGTCAGTGCGTGCCGGGCGGGCCGGCTCGATCGTCGTCCGAACATGGTGTCGTCGACTTTCTGTGCGTGGGGCAGGGCAAGGCCAATCGTGACCCAAGTGGTACGGACAAGTAAACCCTCAAGAGCGACCTTCCGTCGGATGCCGCCCGCAATCGCTGCTGTTAGCGGGGTTGTGGGGTTGACGTCGGGTAGGAACCGTCAGAGACTGGTACGGACCACTTGGTGTGACGGTGTGGTCATCTTCGTCCGGCAACCCGCAGTCGGACGGCCATCCTTCGCTGACAGGAGCACCCATGAACAGAATTCGGGTACGGCCCGGGCGGCGCACTCGCCTCGGCGCTGCCGTGACCGCGATCGCGCTGGCGCTGGGAGGATGTGGCCTGGGCTCCGGGGAAAACCCCGGCGCCGCCTCCGGCCCGGCGGAGCTCAGCGGCGAACTGAAGGGGACGATCACCTTCCAGACGCTCCAGCTCAAGCCCACCTTCACCGACTACATCAATGGTGTGATCGCGCGCTTCGAGGAAGCTCACCCGGGCACGGAGATCAACTGGGTCGACATCCCGTTCCAGGGTGCGCAGGAGAAACTGACCACCGACGCCACGGCCGGCACCCTGCCCGACGTGGTGAACTTGAACCCCAACTTCGCCCAGCCACTGGAGCAGAAGAAGCTGTTCCTCGACCTGGCGAAGGTCGCCGGTGACGTCAAGGACGACTACGTTCCAGGCGCGTGGGACGCCTTCAAGGTCCCCGGCGCTGACGGCGCGTACGGCTTCCCGTGGTACCTGACCTCCGAGGTCACGATGTACAACGCCGACCTCTTCGCCAAAGCCGGCCTGGACCGTGACAAGCCGCCCACCACGGTGCAGGAGCTCGAGCAGTACGCCGTGAAGCTCGCCGCCGCCGGTCGGGGCCAGTTCTACGGGCTGCACCCGGCCCTGGAGAACTCATTCGTCACCACCCTCGCCAAGCTCGGGGTGCCGCTGCTGAACGAGCAGGGCACCAAGTGGACGTTCAACACTCCGGAGGCCGTGCGGTATGTCGAGCAGCTCAAGGCGCTGTACGACGCCAAGGCGGTACCGGCGGACTCGTTGACCCAGGACCACTCCAAGGAGATCGAGGCGTACCAGGCGGGCAAGATCGCGCTGTTCCCGAGCGGGCCGAACTTCTTGACCATCGTGAAGGAGAACGCCCCGAAGGTGGCGGCGGTGACCAAGGTCGGCCCGCAGATTACCGGGCCCGGCGGCACGCCGAACATGTCGGTGATGGGCCTGCTGGTGCCGGCCGCCAGCAAGTATCAGAAGCTCGCGGTCGAATTTGCCAAGTTCATCACCAACGCCGAGAACCAGTTGGCGTTCGCCAAGATCGTCACGATCCTGCCCTCGACCACCGCTTCGCTGAAGGACCCGTACTTCACCGACACCTCCGATGGGAGCGTGGAGTCCCAGGCGCGGAAGATCTCCGCCGAGCAGATCGCCAAGGCCAGGAATCTCGTTCCGCTGCAGTTCGACGACCGGGTGAAGAAGGTCGTGATCGGCAAGGTCCAGCTGGCGATGCAGGGCAAGCTGTCCGCCAAGGACGCCCTCGACCAGGCCGTTGACGAGAGCAACCAGATCCTGGCGAACAACGGCTGAGGCCGGCGGCGCGCCGGTCCACGGCGCCGCACCGTCTCTTCTCCGCAGTCAGGTCCGAGGATCGGAGTACTTCATGACCGGACGCCGTTGGTACACACCGTGGCTGTTCCTGGCGCCGGCGCTGCTGATCGCCGCGACGTTCTCAATCGGCCCGTTCGCCAACACGGCGGTGCTGGCCTTCACCAATGCCAAGGCGCTGGGCGGTGGGCACTTCACCGGACTGGCGAACTTCATCCGGATGGGTCAGGACGACACCTTCTGGCTGGCGATGGGAAACACCGCCCTGTACGTCGTGGTATGCGTCCCGTTGCTGGTCACCTTGCCGTTGCTGCTGGCACTCCTGGTACAGCGACAGGTCCCCGGGATCGGGTTCTTCCGGGCCGTGTTCTACTCCCCCGTCGTCGCCTCGATGGTGGTCGTCGGTCTGGTCTGGACCTGGCTGCTGCAAAGCGACGGCCTGGTCAACTGGGTGCTGCAGAGTCTGCAGGTCATCAGCGGCCCGCTGCCGTTCCTCACCGACGCCCAGCTACTGCTCTTCAGCGCGATGTTCGTGACGGTCTGGAAAGGACTCGGCTATTACATGGTGGTCTACCTCGCCGCGCTGGCCAACGTGCCGGCCGAGCTGCACGAGGCCGCCGCGCTGGACGGCGCCGGCGAAGTACGACGTTTCTGGTCGATCACGGTGCCCACCATCCGGTCGACGATGTTGCTGGTCGGCATCTTGTCGGTGATCGCTTCGGCGAAGGTGTTCGCCGAGATCTACGTGATGAGCAACGGCTCGGGCGGCCCGGGCGGTCAGTCCCAGTCGCTGGTCTTCCGGATCCGGGACGTCGGCCTGGGCCTGGCCGGCGAGACCGGGTACGCCTCGGCGATGAGCCTCGTGCTGTTCATCTGCACCGTCGGGTTCTCGATCATTTTCTTCCGGATGAGCAGGGAGCGCTGATGAGCAACTCGACCGCAAGCTCTTCTGAAACCACCGTCGAGGCCGAGAGGCCCCGGCACGCGGGAGACCGCGACCCGGCACCCGGCCGTCCGCGGCGCCGCCGTGGGGTGGCCGGTCTGGCCCTGCGTTACCTGTTGCTGTGCGTCGGTTTCGTCTTCCTGGCCGGGCCGTTCCTGTGGCAGCTGTCGACGTCGCTGAAGGGCCCGACCGAGAACATCTTCGACTATCCTCCCCAGCTGATCCCGGCGCATCCGACGTTGCAAAACTTCGCCGAGGTGGCCGACACCATTCCCGTCTGGCAGTTCGCGGGCAACTCGCTGATGGTGGCGGTGGCCGCCGCCACGACGAACTGCTTGTTCGGCAGCATGGCCGGCTACGCCCTGGCCCGGATGAAGTTTCGGGGCCGGACGGCGGCGTACTGGCTCTTCCTGTCCACCATGGTCATCCCCTTCGAGGTCATCATGGTGTCGGTGTTCCTCACCGCGCGGTCACTCGGCCTGGTCGACACCCTCGCTGGGGTGATCCTGCCGACCGCGGTGACCGGTCTGTCGATCCTGCTGATGCGCAACGCCTTCCTCGCGCTGCCCCGTGAGCTGGAGGAGGCCGCCATCCTGGACGGCACCTCGGAGTGGCAACGGTTCTGGCGGGTCGCAATGCCCTCGGTCCGTGGCACGCTCAGCGTCGTGGCCATCTTCAGCTTCATGTTCGCCTGGGACGACTTCTTGTGGCCCCTGATCGTGCTGAAGAATCCCGACAACTACACCCTCACGGTGGGAATCCAGTACCTGTCCGGCACATTCACCTCCAACCAGCGGGTGATCGCGGCCGGCACCATGATCGCCCTCATCCCCCTGCTGGCACTGTTCTTCAGCTTGCAGAAATACTTCTTCCGCGGCGTCGGCGAAGGGGCGGTCAAGGGATGACGACACAGACAACGCAGGCCGGTAACGGCGCCGGCGCGAAGGGCACCCGGCAGACGAAGTACCAGGAGCTGCGTCAACTACTGCGCGTGGAGCTGTCCAAACTCCTGCCGCACGACCCGCTGCCGAGCGAGCGCGAGCTGATGGCCACGTACGGAGTGTCCCGGATGACGGTGCGCCAGGCCTTACGGCTGCTCACCGACGACGGCCTGGTCTACCGGGTCCACGGCTCGGGAACCTTCGTGGCAGACCCCACCACCGTGGTGAAGTCGCTTCGCCTGACCTCCTTCAGCGAGGACATCTCTGCCCGCAGGATGACCCCGGGCTCCCGGCTGCTGACCCACGAACGGCTCGAGGCCGACGCCGGCATCGCGCAAGACCTGAACCTGCCCCCCGGCGACCCGGTGCTGCACCTGGAACGGCTGCGCACCGCGGACGGCGTGCCGATGTGCCTCGAAAACGTGTGGCTGCCGGCCGCGCTGCTGCCCGACCTCGACGACAGGGTCCTCGGCGATTCCTTGTACCAGCTGCTCGACGAGGCAGGTTCGGCTCCGGACCGCGCGGACCAGCACATCCGCGCCACCGTCCTCAATACCCGCGAAGCCGAGCTCCTCGGCGTCCCGCCGTACTCCGCGGCGCTGTTGATGACCCGGATCACCTACGACACCGCCGGGCGCGCGATCGAACGCGCGCGTGGCCTCTACCGAGCCGACCGGTACGACGTCCAGGTCACCGTCACCAGGAGCGGTACGTGAGCCCCGACGCCGCGGTTGCGGGCGTCGACATCGGCGGCACCAAGCTCGTCGCCGCGCTGATCTCGGCCGACGCGACGATCGTCGTCCGCGCCACCGCGACCACGCCTGCGTCGAACGGACCCAGCGCTGTCCTGGCCGCCGTGACCGCTTTGGTGCGCCAGGTCAGCGCCGGCCAGGACCTGGCGGCCGTCGGCGTCGGCACGGCCGGAGTGGTCGACCCCGACCGCGGGGTGATCGTCGGCGCCACCAACGCGATCGACGGATGGGCCGGAACGAACCTCGGCGAAGAACTTCGCGCACACCTCGGCGTACCGGTGCGTGCTGTCAACGACGTGTCCGCCTTTGCCTCTGCCGAGCACCACTACGGCGCCGCTCGCGGAGCCCGCGACGTGATTGCGGTGATGGTCGGCACCGGTGTCGGCGGCGCGCTCATAGTGAACGGTGCACCCGTGCACGGCCGGAACGCCGCGGCCGGACACCTGGGTCACCTCGAGGCTGCCGCGGCAAGCGGCCGGGCCTGCCCCTGCGGCCGTGACGGACACCTGGAGGCCGTCGCGTCAGGTCCAGCCATGACCGCAGAGTTCGCCCGCCGGTCCGGCGAGGAAGTCCGGGATCTGCGAGAGGTCGTACGGCGGGCTGATTCCGGCGACCTGGTGGCCCGGCAGGTCCTCGCCCAAGGTGCCGCCGCGTTGGGCGCAACTCTCGGTGGTCTGGTCAACACCCTCGACCCGGACGTCATCGTGCTGGGTGGCGGCGTGCTCGACTCCGGTGACGTGTTCAGCCGGCCGCTGGCTGACGCCCTTTCCGGCACCTTGATTCCAGCCGTCGGTGCGCCCTGCCTACGGCAAAGTCAACTTGGCGCCGACGCCGTGGTCATCGGTGCCGCGGCGATCGCTCGGGAGACCTTGTCATGAAGCGCCTCATCCTGCTGCCCCTGGACGAGCGGCCGGCCACCACCGCGCTACCCCAGCTGGTCGGGGCGGTGGCAGGCGTCCAGGTGGTTCTTCCGCCGGCTCATCTCCTGCCGCGGCTAAGGAGTCCCGGTGAGCGGGAAGACCTGGGGAAGTGGCTCGTGCAACAGGCACCGGGCGCGGCCGGCGCGGTAGTCGCACTCGAGACCCTCGGTCTGGGCGGCCTGCTCCCGTCACGGTTGGGCGCCGAGGGCCTGAGCCAGGTCCTCAACAGCTGGGAGGTGCTGCGTGAGCTGCGCGTACCGGTTCACGCCTCGGCCGTCGTGATGCGTACGCCGGACGCCGACGAGGCCTTCGAGGAGCCGGAGTACTACGCCCGGCACGGACGCGCGTTGCACGCCCTGTCGGCCGAGATGCACCGTGGCAGCGAGATACGCACACCCGTACCGGCAGCCGTGGCGGCCGACTTCTTCGGTCGCAGGTTACGCAATCACACTCTGAACCTCGCCGCCCTCAGCCTGGCGCAGCAGGGCATTCTCACCACGTTGGTCATCGGCGCTGACGACACCGCCCGCGCGGCGGTCGGAACTGCTGAACAGCAGTGGCTGGGCCGCTGGCGCGACTGGCTCGACCTCGGCCGTACGGTCCTGACCTACCCGGGCGCGGATGAGGTCGCGACCGTATTGACAGTGCGAGCGATCCTGCACGAAGCCGCCCTCACCTCACCCCGGGTAAAAGTGCATGCCGTGGCCGGACTGGACCGGGTTGCGCCGTACGAGAACGTGCCCGTCGGCGACACCGCGGCAGGCCAGATCGCGGCCGCCGGTGGGCAGCTCGTGGGTGACGACCGCGCCGATCTGCACCTGGTGATTCATCCACCAGCCCGGGGCGATGGCGATTTCAATCTGGACCCACCAGCCACGACGGACCTCAACGCTGCCGCCCTCACGGCAGAATTGGTCCTTGCGCTACTGGCGGCCGACGCACAAGTCGCGATCGCCGACTGCGCCTATCCGAACGGCGCCGACCCGGCCCTGATGGCCGCCCTCCGCGACCGGCTCGGAACAGGCTGGGACCGGCTGGCCGGCTTCGCGGGCTGGAACACAGCGGGAAACACCATCGGTACGGCGCTCGCACACGCGCTGGCCACCGTCGTCGGGCAGCGGCTGGGCAGCTTCGACCCGGCCGCCCACGCACGGCTGCTGCGCCACCGGCTACTGGAGGACTGGGGCTGGATGAGCTGCGCCCGTGCAGAGCTACGCGCGACCATCGGTAGCGACCCCGGCCATCACGACCATATCGACCCCGACTCGGCGGCGACTCGTGACGCGCATCGGCTGCTGGCCGAACGCCTCGCCGAGATCGACCCGGGCTGGCGGATCGAGAACGTCCGCTTCCCCTGGAACCGGACGTTCGAAATCGACTTCGAGGTGAACCCCGCATGAATGTGTCCGCTGATGTCGCAGTGATCGGTGGCGGCCTGGGCGGCTGCGCTGCCGCACTCGCCGCTGCCGGCCGGGGCTTGCGTGTCGTACTGACCGAGGCGACCGACCAGGTCGGCGGGCAGGTCACCAGCCAGTTGGTCAGTGCTCTGGACGAGCACCCCGACGTCGAAACCTTCCCCGGCACCGCGACCTACGGCGCGTTCCGCGACGCGGTCCGCACTGCCTCCGGCGGACAGCTCAACCCCGGGGAAGGCTGGGTCAGCCGGCTGTGCTTCGAGCCCGCTGTCGGCCGACGGGTGCTCGAAACCCTCCTGGACCAAGCCGGTGTCCGGGTCCTGACCGGCATCGCCTCCGCCGCTGTCACGCTCACCGCCGGATCCCTGCGCAAAGTCACCTTCACCGACGGCACAGTCGTCGAGGCAAGCCTGTTCTGCGATGCGACCGAGCTCGGCGACCTGCTCCCGCTGGCCGGCGCGCCCTGGGTGACCGGCTCGGAAGGGCCTGTGTTCGGCGAGGAGCATGCACTGGCGCAGCCCGACCCGCTGGCCATGCAGGCCTGTACGTGGTCCTTCGTGGTCGAACATGTTCCCGGAGCTACCTTCGAGCCCGTACGCCGTCCCGGGTCCTACCACCGGTGGGCCGACCGGTTCGCCTTCGACGTGCCCGGATGGGACGGCCGGACCCACCGGTTCCGCATGTTCGTCGACGGACCCGACGGGCGGCCGCCGTTCTGGAGCTACCGTCGGCTGAGCCACGACCCTGACGTGGCGCTGATCAACTGGGTCTCCAACGACTACGCCGACGCCTCCTTGGTGCACGAACCGGAACGAGCCAGGCGCGAGTCCCGCGAGCAGTCGCTCAGCTTCCTGCACTGGCTCCAGACCCAAGCTCCCCATGACGACGGCTCGGGAGCCGGCTTCCGGTCCCTCCGGCTCGCGCCGGCCGTGGCCGGCACCGCGGACGGGTTGGCCGCGTTCCCCTATGTCCGCGAGTCCCGGCGGCTGCGAACCGCCGGCCCGGTCCGTGGTACCGACCTCGCGCCAGTGCCGGGGCGGGCCCGCGCGAAAGCCATGCCGGACGCGGTCGGAGTGGCGCAGTACCACATCGACTTCCACCCGCGCGTCGGTCACCCGGACACCGTGTACGCCGCGACCGCGCCCTTCCAGATACCGATGCGCGCCCTCATCGCCGACCGGCCGGTGAACCTGCTGGCCGCCGCGAAGAATCTCGCTGCCACCCAGGTCGCGGCGGCCGCCTACCGAGTGCACAGTGCCGAGTGGTCGGTCGGAGAGGCCGCAGGGACGCTTGCGGCGTACTGTGCGGCGCGCGGGCTCACGCCGGCGACCGTGCTGGACCAGCCCGGCCACCGCCTCGCCGTACAACGGGCACTGGTCGTCGGCGGTGCGGCGATCGCCTGGACAACTGACATCCCGCCGAGCGACCCGCTCTTTCCCGCGGCCCAACTGCTGACGGCCGCCGGCGGCCTGGCCGGCGAACGCCGGGAACGGCTCGAGGTGTGCCCGGAGGACCTGGCCGGCGATCGGGACCGCGCAACTCTGCATGCCGCCGGCGAACGACTCGCCGCCGGCCCCCTCCGTCCGCCGAACGTCGCCACAGCGACCGGGAGGACGACCTGGCGGGACCTGACCGCCGCGTACGCCGAGAAACTCGGCCTCACACACCCCGGAGGGACCACCTGATGACCGATTCGACGACGAGCGAGCCCAGGTCCGGTCCGACGCCGCGACCGGACCGGTCAGAGCTGCTGAACCGGCTTCAGGGTGGACTCGTCGTGTCGTGCCAGGCACTGCCCGGAGAGCCGCTGCACGGGCCCCGGATGATCGCGGCGATGGCGCGCTCCGCGGTGCTCGGTGGTGCCGCCGCCGTGCGGGTGAACAGCGTTGACGACATCGCCGAGGTCCGCGCCGCTCTCTCGGTTCCGGTCATCGGGCTGTGGAAGGACGGTGACTCGGGCGTCTACATCACCCCGACGCTGGACCACGCACTTGCCGTCGTGGCGGCCGGCGCCGACATCGTGGCCATCGACGCGACCGACCGGCCGCGTCCCGACGGCCGTACCCTGGCTGAGAACATCGATGAGCTGCACAAGCGCACCGATGCACTCGTTATGGCCGACGTGTCCAACTACCAGGAGGGTGTCGCCGCTGCCGCGGCCGGCGCCGATCTGGTCGGCACCACGCTGGCCGGCTACACCGGGGACGAGTCCGCTACAAGCGGACCCGACCTCCACCTGCTCGAGCAACTGGCGAAACAGCTGGAGATCCCGGTCCTGGCCGAGGGCAGGATCGACACTCCCGAACTAGCCGCGCAGGCCCTGGCCAGAGGAGCCTTCGCCGTCGTCGTCGGCACCGCGATCACTCGCCCCATCCTGATCACCGCCCGCTTCGCCCAAGCTCTCCAGAACCCCGCCACCTGAGCTGCCGCCAGGCGCCGTCCGTTCATCCACAGGATGGCTGGCTGGACGCCTTCGAGGAGTTGGCGGGGTCATGACGATGCGCTGGACCTGGTTGATGCTTCCACGACCTGACCGACCGACCAACTCGACAATCTCGGGCTTGAACTCAGAAGCGAACGAACGAGGACCTTGGCTTCTTCTTGCCCACGGACCTCATGAACATCCGTCCGGAGCAACCGCTCCTGATCCCGGATGGCCATCAAAACGGGTCAGTGAGGTGCCGCACGTTTTCCGGACAGCCTATTCACGGTTAGTTCACACACCACGGCCGGCCCGCCCGACGGCTGGCCGGACCTGTTCATCCAGCTCGGCTGGCTCGACATCGCCGACAACGGAACCTGCTGGACGGTAACTGCAGCAGGACGCGACATCCGGGCTTGGCGGCACCACCACGGCTGTCCTACCTGTGGCGTCGCCTCCCAAGAGCAACATCGAGGCCGCAAGGCTGCTGGCCAAGTTCAGCGTTTGCCCCGGTGACCCGGATCGCGTTCAGCGTTGGTCGTTGGTCAGTTCCCGTCTGGGGCGACGTTGACCAGCCAGGTGATACCGAACCGGTCCGCGCCTTGGCCGAACAGGCCGCCCCACGCCGCCTGCTGCAGCGGCATGTGAACCTCGCCGTCTCTAGTGAGGGCGTCGAACCAGCCACGCAGCTGGGCCTCGTCGCTGCCGCTGATCTGGATCGAGCCGCCCGTGCGCGCGGTGGAGCCCGCCGTGACGTCGCCGGCCTGCAGGACCAGGCCCTCGGAGACAGTCAGCGACGCGTGCAGCACCCGGCCGGGATCCCCTTCTCCCACCATGCCGAAGTCGCCGAACGTGGTGACCTCGAGTTCGCCACCGAAGACCGCCTGGTAGTGGGTCATCGCCTCGCGGCACTCAGTCTGGAAGTACAGGTAAGGCTTGAACTGGACGGTCACGATCTCTCCCAGAGTTGTCGATGGTTGGTGCTTTCATCAAGGCTGTCGGAGCCACCCAGCTGGTTTCGACATACTCGACCGATCTTTTCAGCAAGACCCCGACCTGCCTTCTCAAGCCTCCCGAACCCTTGACTTACCGTTAGTGCAAGTGGTTGAGTTGCCGATATGGTAAGTCATGAGGAGTTCGACGACAGCGATCATCTGGAGGTCGTGCGCGAGGCCCGGTCCGCTGCGGCTGAGCGGTTGAAGATGCCTGGGTGGTTCCACCCGCTGGTCGGTCTGGGCGCCGGTGCTTTCACGGTGGCCTTCGGTCTGGGTGGCTGGGGGGTTCGAATCCCGGCCATGGTGTTGTTCATCGCGGGCGCGATCTTGCTGGTGATGTGGCGGCAGCGGGTGACCGGTCTCGCGGTGACCGTTCAGACCGGTGGCCGAGCCGATCATTGGGCCGGTGTTGCCGCCTTCTCGGCAATGATCGGGGTGATCGCTGCGGCGACCGTGGCCCGCTTCACCGATCTCGATGGGGTGGTCGTGCTGATCGGCCTCGGGGTCGCGGTCATCGTGACGGCGAGCAGCCCCCGGGTCGGTCAAGCACTGCGCGACGAGGTCCGGGATGGGCCGATCGCGAGATGACCGCACGGTTCGACGAGATCATTCACTCTCCTCACCGGCTCCGGATCTGCGCGTTCTTGTCCGGCGTCGACTCCGGGGAGTTCGCCATCGTCCGGGACTTTCTCGAAGTGAGCGATGCGACCCTCAGCAAGCAACTCAAGATCCTGGCCGCTGCCGGCTACCTGGAGATCTCCAAGCCGACCGGCCGCGGCCGGATCCGGACCTGGCTGCGACTGACGCAGACAGGACGATCCGCCTATCAGGACCACGCACAAGCCCTCCGCCACTTGGTCGACGCCGACCTCCAGAACCTCTAGCCGGCAACCTTCGAGCAGCTGCGCGGCAAGCGGCAGACCAGGTGCTGTTCGGGGACCGTACCGGCGGACTTACCGCAGCCGACGGTCAGAGACGAGACCAACTGCCGTCGGCTTTCACGAGCAAACGCCGTCAACTTTCGCGGGCAGAGCCACGGTGCTGGGCGCGACGACGCTATTGTGCCGTGACCGGCCGGTACTGACCGCTGACGATATCGCGGTGGCACAGGCGCTGCGTGACGCGGCAACGATCGGCTTGCTGCAGCATCGCGCGGTCCGTCAGAGCGAGACTATCGCTGGCCAGTTGCAGTCGGCGCTGGACAGCCGGGTCGTGATCGAGCAGGCCAAAGGCATCGTGGCCGCTTCGGTGAGCGTCTGAACCACCGTCAGATCACCAGCGCTCAGCACTGGCCGCGGTCATCGTCCGCCGGCAGCTCGAGCGGGCACCAGCAGGCCAACCGTTTGCCGGCCAGCTCGGACCGCGCCGCGTCGAGCTCACAGAGCGGTTCCTGCGCCGCAGGTCGGCACCGTGGTGGCCGACCCCGCGCGCGCGTCGAGCTGTTCTGGCCTTTCCGTAGCTTCCAGCGCAAACCCACGATTAGGTGTGATTCGGTGGCCACAGCGCGGCAGCGCGTGCTGATGGCTTGGGTCGATTGTGCCGGTGAGCTGCCCGCGAACTGAGCTGGCTGCCGCACTTGCCTTGCCTGGCTCATAACAACACTGGCATCACGGAAGTCCGAGATCGCCGACCAGTCGATCGCTCGGTCCGTCCGGCGGCCCTCAGCTCTCTCGCCTAGTCGTCGCCTGGGCCGAGTGTGGAGACTGAGCGATCTCAGAACAAGAGCTGCGGCACGTCGTACAGGTCAGCCAATCGAACTCGGGACATCGTCGGGCCAGCCACCTCGACCACATACATCTCGGTCAGAAACTGAACTTCGGCGCTCAGTAGGTGGCTCGTGTGCGCCGTAGCTGACTGGTGCTTGAGACCAACCGAGACGTGTATGTGAGGCACAACGGCGTCGGCGTCCGCGTCGTAGGCGAGAGTCCCGCCGCCGAACGCCTCTACGCTCTCCAGACGAACTGAGGACCACACCGGCGCTTCGGGCTCCGCCACTCGTTCACAGGTGCCGACCAGTTCGACCTGACGCAGGCCCGCGATGAACATCGGAATGAATCCCTGACGTACACCGTGGTGCTCGCAGAAGGTGGCGAGTGAGGTGAAGAAATCCTCGCCGTGGTCGAAGCGGACGGCGAACGTGCGGCCCATAGTCAGTTCGGCGGCGTGCAAGTCATGCTCCTTCGTTGCGGTCGAGGCTGGCGACGTAGCTGAGGGCGAGGTCGAGGCCCATGGTGGAAAGCAGTCTGCTGCGAGGCTGGGCGATCCCGCTGGCGCCGACTGCCGACAGTTCTGTGCAGCGTTTGCGAAACCAGCGCCATGGGATGTCGAGATAGCCGGCGAGAGCTTCAAGACGGCGCGCCGTCGTCGGTTGATCGATGATCGAGCGACTGGTGGCAGCCGCGGCAATGTCCCGGTACACCGCTCGGCGTGACGGCGGTGCGCTCGCCTCGACGTACCAGAGACCGGGAGCGCGGAGCCAGTTCGCCACGATGGCTTCACCGCCGAGGACGAAGCCTTCGACCTGGCCGTGGTCGGGATCGGTGGTGACGTCGACGGTGATCTGGAATGCCTCCATCAGGGTGACGGCGAGGAGCATGAGAACGCGCTCGTACCGCGGCGACTTGGCCGCCTCGTGCTCAGGGATGCAGAACGCCCGTCGATGGCGCTTCAGCACCTTCGAGGTCGCGCTCAGGTACTGGATCTTGTGCGTCCAGATCAACCACGACGATGCCTCCTCGCCGCGTTGCTCGCGACTCCAGAACAGTGGCGCCGAGGTCAGCCGGTTGAGGTTGCGCAGGATGTGGTCCGCGCAAAATCTGGAGCCCAGCCAGCGAGCCGAGAGCTCGTGCAGGTCCGGTACAGCCCCGAAGGTGAGGCTGGACGACGGTAGTTCGTCGTACGGGCTCAGCTGGGTCCGGTAGTGCTCGAGCGAGTAGTCGTCTGAGAGCAGCGCTGCATCGGTGTTCGTGATCATCCAGAGAATCGCGACCGTGAGGTCGTCGAGGATGTAGGCCGAGGAGAGATCGCGTGTCTGGTCAGGTCCCAGCGGCTGCCGGGCGAACTGACGACCGTCGGCAACGTGGTACCACTCCTCCCCCGCGGCATCGGTCACGGCGATCACCGCGGACCGCCTGTCCGGCCGGACCGTCGCCGCGTCATCGAGCGATCTCACCGCTAGTCGATCGCTTCCGGTTGGTTCAGCCGGCCAGTAGAACGCGTCGAGGTCGAGGCCCGAGAACAGACGACCGCCAGGCACTTCGAGCCGGCCGACCTCGCCCTGGCCGAGCGAACCCTTCCCGTTCAAGCCGGCCAGATCGAGCAATGCCGTGATGTCCAGCGCGGCGACGACGGCAGGCGCAGGCTCGGCCGCCGTGCGACGGTTCTCGAACCCCAACGCTGCGGCGTCAGGAGCATCTAGTACTCGGCACAGCGCGTCACGGGCGTGCTTTCCCGGCCAGCTGTACCAGCCACGCTCCCAGTCGGAGATCGACTTGGCAGTGATCGCACCGACCGACCCCGTCGCGCGCAGGATCTCGTCGTTGACGAGTTCGGCGAGTCGAGCCTGGGAGAGCGTGCCACGCGCCTGCTTCAGCAGGAGGTTGGGCTGGCGCTCATCCCTGGTCATGACGCGCGAGCAGCCCATGGTCTCTTGCCTTGGCCGGAGGCTGGTCGTCGTTTCATGACGACAGCCTGCTACGGAAAGTGAGGACGCCACTACTACCCACCTGGACGCTTCGAGGACGTCTTGCCTAGGATGAAAACGTCCCAAGATGTCTTAGGTTAGGTCCATGGCCAACGAACGACTTCGCACCGCGCTCTTGGAGAAGAGCATGTCGCCAGCCGAATTGGCCTCTGCCGTCGAAGTCGACACCAAGACCGTTGAGCGTTGGGTCAACGGCCGCAATCCGCATCGTCGCCACCGCTACCAGGTGTCGGCCCTGCTCGGTCTCGACGAGGGCTACCTGTGGCCGGATGCGCTTCCGCGCGAGCAGGTGACGAAGGCCTCCGCCAGCGAGATCTTGGCCGTGTACCCGCACCGCAGCGAGGTACCACGTGACGTCTGGCGACGGCATTTCGAGACTGCCGAGGAAGACATCGGCGTCTTGGTCTACGCGGGCCTGTTCCTGGCCGAGGACCGTGGCCTGCAGACCATCATCCGCAAGAAGGCGTCCGCGGGCGTCCGCGTCCGCTTCCTGGTCGGAGACCCGGAGGACTCGCATGTCTCTGACCGCGGCGAGCAGGAGCGTGTCGGTGATGCCATGGCCGCCAAGGTTCGCAACGCGCTGATCCTGTACTCACCTCTACGCGAGACTGCAGGCGTCGAGTTCAGGATGCACCGGACGGTTCTGTACAACTCGATCTATCGCTCGGACGAGAGCGTTCTCGTCAACACTCATGCGTACGGCTTCCCCGCACCGCACGCACCGGTGTGGCATTTCCGCAAGGTCGCCGGCGGCGAACTCGCGGCCATCTATCTCGAGAGCTTCGACAACGTCTGGCAGACGGCCGTTCCACTACCACCGGAGGACTGATGGCCCGCAGGATCGACTACTACGACGACCCGGCCGCACCACCCGCCAACAGCATGGTGCCCTCGGTGAACGTGGTGATCGAGAACGAGGACGGCAAGGTGCTCGTGATCCAGCGGTCCGACAACGGCAACTGGGCAGTCCCCGGCGGTGCTATCGATCTCGGTGAGTCGATGACCGAGGCCGCGATCAGGGAGACCCGCGAAGAGACCGGGATCGATTGTGAGATCACCGGGCTGATCGGTATCTACACCGATCCGAAGCACATCATCCTGTACACCAGCAACGGCGAGGCTCGGCAGGAGTTCTCGATCCTGCTGAAGGGTCGCGCCACCGGGGGTACTCCGACACCTAGTGACGAGAGCACCCGGGTGGAGTGGGCCAGCTTCGACAGCCTCGGAAGGCTCCAGATGGACCGATCGATGCGCATGCGGATCGATCACTACCTGGAGAATTCAGGAACCCCTCACCTCACCTGAGCAAGGGGCGGCCAAGCATCGACGAACGCTGCGAGCCGCCTCCCGCAGGATCGGCGCCGAGCGGGTGATCGACCGATGCACCACGTGTTCGGGTGGGTAGCGCGTCAGGATCTCGGCCAGGCGCTGCTCTACATCGACCGTCGTACCATCAACTCCCGCAGTGAGATCGCAGTAGATCAGCGCGTTGAGCAGCCGCGGCGCAGGCCGAGCGAACTCGCCCAACTCCAGCCCGAGGCCTCGTTCCTCAGCTTCGATCGCGGCAGCGGTGTGATGTGCAACCAATTGGCACAGGACGTCGTCCGCCCCGACCTCGTCTCGGAGGTACCTGGCGCCATCGAGAGGGTGGAACTCAGAACGCACCAATCTCGGCGCGTAGCCGATGTCGTGCAACCAAGCGGCGACCTCGATCAGGTCGGTGTCATCACCAAGCATCGCGGCCAGCGTCCGGGCCCGGCCGGCGACACCTTGGACATGCGCCCAGCGCCGCGGCAACGCCTCGGCGAGGAGTCCCTCTGCGAGCGTCCTGGCCCACGTCGTTCCAGTCATGACCGCGACCTTACGAGTGTTCGCCCGTGACGAAGAAGGGTCTGTCAGGACGTTTCAGGGACGTCTTGACCACGACAGGCGTCCCTAGACGCTGAGCCCGTCGACCGGCTCGGCCGAACTCCAGATCTCGGCAAAGCTCTCCAGGTAGAACGCGAACATCTCGCCACCGTCATGGCGGCGGAGATGGAAGACCGGCGCCTGGGCAGCAGGGATGCCGAAAACGTGCTGGTTGATCAGGAGCTGATCGTCAGCCCGGAACATCGAGTTGTAGAGGATGGTGTCGTGCAACCGCAGGCTCACACTCGCATGGCGGAGCAGGGGCCGGTAGAGCACGAGCGCGTTCCGGATCTTCGCGGCCATCGCATCGCCGATCTTCTCGGCTCTCCCCCGCTGCGCGACCTGCTCACCATCGGGGTTGCCTAAGGCAAGGTTTATGGCGACTCCGGCCTCAGCCTTCGCCTCCAGCAGCCGGATCATTCGCCTGTCCTCAGCGAGAAACAATGCACTGTAGGCGAGGACACCGATCTCCTTCTCTGCTGCTTCGAACAGCTCCAGCCAGCTCTCCCTACCCACCGCGCTCCGTTGCGGATAGATCGCCGCCATCTCCGCCGACCGGCCCCGTTCACCCGGCAGCGCCAGGAGCTCGGGCCAGAGATCTGGTTCATCGACCTCAAACAGTTGCGCCACTAGTTGGCGATGCCGTGGATGCGGGAGCCGACCTTTCATCCAACGCCGGACCGTCTTCGGGTCAACATCGAGACGTGCGGCGATGTCGACCTCACCAAGCCCGGCCGCGTACATCGCCCGTCGCAGAGCGTCGTTCACCCGACCTCCCCGTTTTGCATTGAAACGTCCCTAATCGTCCTCTTGACTGTAACACGAAACGTCCCAAGACGTCCCAACTCAGAGTATCGGCGTCCTCACTACGACAAGCATTCTTGCCGTACGCCGTCGACCAGTCGGCGAGGGAGTTTGGGAGTGCACAGTGAACGACGTCAGGCCGCCCAGCGACACCGATCAGAAGATGCGCGTCCGTGTGTGGTTCGGCGATCACCCGATCGCGGACCACGTCGCCGAAGCGCCCGCCGCCGAGCGTTACGCAGCGGCTATGACTCGCCGCTTCGCCGGCCTGCGGGTGACGTGCGTTCCGGTTCCGGACCGTCCGTCTTCTGTAGGCGCCTCGCGTTGAGCGGCCTTCGCCATCGGATCGGCCGGTTGACGGTCGCCTGGTTCGCCAGGATGAACGCCCGCTTCCGGCAGTTGATGGACGAAGACTGAGCCGTCGAAAGCCCAAGAACCGGCGGGGCCGGCCCCTCCATCAGGTGACCTCCTCAACGCCTGAACCGGCCCCGCCCCCCAGTCCGGATCTCGCAGTCGCTGGGCGGTCTCCCCTGTCCTCCTCACGAATGCGGGATCCGCCAGACCGGCGGGCGAACGTGCTGACCGCACCGCGCGTTCGTCCGCCGTTCCAGCCCCTTCGCCGGTGCGCACACCGGCGGGACCACCTGCCCGCGACCGTGAACGAGTCGCTCGGACCGAAGGATTCCTGTGACGTCCATCGAGAACATGAGCCAACTCGAGGAGTACTACACCTACCGCTACAACGAAGCGCAGCGCTTCGACGCAAACCTCAAAGGACAGCTCGAACGCCAACGAATGCGCGAGTTCCTGGCGCGCTATCTACCGTCGCCACCCGCGGCGATTGCTGACATCGGCGGCGGGCCCGGAGCCCATGCGACCTGGTTGCAGGACGAGGGGTACGACGTACGCCTGCTCGATCCGCTCGAGCGCCACGTTGCCGAGGCCCGGGCTGCCGGAGTGAATGCGGTTCGGGGCGAGTCTCGACATCTGCCCTGGGACGACAACAGCTTCGACACCGTTCTGATGGGCGGACCGATGTACCACCTCAGAACGGAATTCAGTCGAGTCGCAGCCCTCCGCGAGGCGGCCCGCGTCCTTCGCCCCGGTGGTTTCATCTTCGTCACCGCGATCAACCGGGCCGCAAACCTTGTCGGCTCAGCACTCGCGAACACCTTTCAGGACCGCCGGGCAATCGTCCGTCAGATCCTTGCCGAAGGCTACAGTCCGGACAACGACCGCCTCGTGATGACGACCTACCACAGCGTCCCACAGCTGCGAAGCGAGCTGTCGAAAGTTGCGACGAACATCGACATCCACGGACTCACCGGGCCTGGAGGCTGGCTGGCGGTCCTCATCGATGCGCACTTCGCCGACCAGGCGCTCCCGTCCACTCTCGTCACACCTGACCCCTTGCAAACTGCGCTGGAGTGCAGCCGGGTCGCCGACCAGTACCCCGAGCTCGTTCACACCAGCTCGCTTCTGCTCGCGGTAGCCCGCTGTGGCTAGCCTCTTCCGGTCCGCAGAGCAGCAGGCGCTTCGCATCCGCCGTGAGGCTACTCGCTTCGCGGCCAAGGGATGGCCTGTAGCGCGGTTGGCGGTACGCCGGGACGGCCGCTGCATCTGCCCTCTTCGCGATTGCACGGAACCTCATATCACGCTCCGTCCCCCCGTACTGATCACCCGCGGCCGGGACGCCGACCGGCATTGGGGAACCGCTGGATGGGCGATCGCGCTCGTCACCCAACCGTTCGACGTTCTCCGTCTCCCTGCCTCGTACGGCTCCCACCTGCACCAGGTCCTCGGCACCGATTGCCCCACGGCCTTTGCCCGCTCTACCAAGATGTGGCAGTTCTTCCTGAAACCCGGTGGCATCTCGCACGGTGACGCCGCTGCGGTAGGCGGCGACGTCATCGGCGGATCGTCCGCGTGGATCGCGGCGCCCGGTACAGAAGGCGAGGACGCCGACCGGTATCGCTGGCTCGTTCCGCCGAACCTGACCAACTGGCAGGTGAGCGATGCGGCAGACGCTATTCGATCAGTCCTCGCAACCACCGACTGGAGCGCGGCGAACGCGCCGTACCGGCGTCTACCAGTGATCATCTCCAGAGCGCTGCGTTGATCACTGCGGAGCCTTCTCCACCGGATCCTTCTGCTGTTCTTTCCAAGCGATCACGTCGGCAGGGTCGTACCGAAGGTGGCGTCCCATCCGGCTGGCCGGCGGCCCGTATTTGCTCTTCCGCCATCCGTAGAGTGTCCACTTGGGAATGCCCAAGTACGCCGAGACTCGGTCGATACTCCACAGGGGCTCATGCTTCGGGTCGCTCATCCTCACCTCCCTCCTCGGCGGTCCCCGTGCCGCGCCGAACGGTTCGGCGCGGCACAGGCCTCTTCTGAACATGCGGCTCCCGCACGTCGGACTTCAACAGTCGACGCAGGTCGCGCTGAGACAAGCCAAGGATCTCCGCAGCCGCCTCGACGGATCCGCACACCTTGGAGAGCTCGACGGCCTCCCGTACGGAAGCTATCTCCGCCTCCACCACCTTCTCGTCGTGACGCTGGATCGCTAGCGCTCGTGAGCGGTTCGCCCGCTCCAGCGCAGCCCGAGCCCGAACTGCACGCCCCGTCGCTGTCTCGATGCGCGCCTGCCGCTGCCGCGCTCGCTGCAGCGCCGCAACTCTCTCGCTCCCGCCCACCTTTAGAACCCCGGACCATCTGGCGCCGGCGACGCAGCATCGGGCACTGCAGTCAGATGTCTAGTCGGCGGCCTTCGGCCGACGAGAGCCCGGTACTGCGAGGTCAGATCGATCAGCTCCCGCGCCATCCGCAGAACTCGCTCGCCGCTCCTCTGCACTACCCGCTCCGGCGCCGCCTTGTCGACCGAGGCAGCCCAGCCCGCGACATACGGGAAGCTGTCGCCATCGGTTTCCAGACCGTGATGGGCCAGGAGGATGAAGGCGACCGACTCGGCCTCGACCTCTCGCATCCCTCGGCACATCACGCTGCCGGACGACGCGACAGCATCGGGATCGTGCATCCTCATGTGCGCGACTTCGTGCGCCAAGGCTGACACCGAGGCAGCCTCACCGAGCGAGTCTGAGATCACGATCCGCCGCGCCTCGAAATCCGTGAAGCCGTCACGACCCGCTCGCCCGGTCGGTCCCACCGAGAGACGGAATCCCTCACCCTCGACGCACGTCGCCAACCCCTCCCACAGTCCTGTCGGCGCCGGACCAACGAGTTGCGCAGAAGCGGGCGGCTTCGGCAACGGCTCGCCGTTCGTCTGCGACACATCCCAGACGTACGCGACGCGAAAGCCGACCAGCCGTCGACCAGAGCGCTTCTTCGCCGTCTCCGAGTCGTCTGCCAGCTCGAGATCGACCCGCCTGGCGGTCGCGCCCTTGTCGTCGACCACCTTCTTCGACCGCGAGAAGACCGGTGCGAAGACCCGGATCGCCTTCTCCCCCTTCGACACGTTCCGGCCGAGGTGCTTCCACGTGCTCCAGCCACCGACCAGGGTCGCGTCCGGTCGCTGTGCCGCGATCAGGATCGCGTTCCTGAAGCTGTACTCGTGGAAGGCCGCCGCGGTCTTGAGCCATCGCTTCCAGTCGTCCGCCGTTCGGAGTTTTCGGATTTCCTCGATGAGCAGCTCGTGCAACGAATCAACCGTGGACGAGGCGCCTCCTGTGGTTCCTGAATCTGCAACGTTCATGGCAGCTCAACGGCCGGACTCGTGTCGGGTTGATCGGCGCCTGACGTCACAGCTCGACGCTTCCGACTCCGATCCGGGCTGCCAGGCTTGGTCGGAGCCGCCAGCCGTGTCGGCCGGCGCTCATCATCCGTGTCCGCGAGCTGCCTGCACACCAGCGCCGCTTCGCCGAGCAGCTCCGTCACTGATGCCAGCGACTCCGTCAGCTCAGGCACGAGGTCGATTCGCTCGGCCCGCACCCAAGTCCGCTGGCGCTTGCCTACCGGTGCGGCAGTGAGCTGCCGGTACGCCGGATCCAGCCGGACTGCGTGGAGACGGGGAATGAACAGCCGTCCTGTCATGACGAGGTCGAACACAGCTCGACGCTGTAGTAGGGCAACCTGATGTGCTGAGTGGACAAGCTCATCGGCCGCCTCGAGCAACGCGCCTGCCGCCCACCGATCCAGGACCAATTCCTCAGCTGGCCGGAGTGCGCCTCCAGGGCCTCCGATCGCACGCCGTACGGCCTCGTGCAGCTCGCTGAAAGCGACCTCTCCCGGAACTGTCGTGACTCCTCCCAGATCAGAGACGTTGCGACTCCAAGCGGCGGCCGTTCGGATCGAGCTCGCATCACTCCGTCGCAACGCCGTGTTCGCTCTCCTCAGCCGCAAGATCGTCGCGTCTCCGAACCCGAGTCGCTCTGCAGAGGAACCCACTGCTCTGACGAGGTAGCGACCATGTCCAGCCGCAGTACGGATCTGCGCAGTGACCGACCGGAGATCCCTGGTCAGAAGGCTCCGCGCTGGCACTTCATCGTTCAGACGCTCCCAGTGCGCGGCTGCGTAGGCGATCTGTTCCCAGATGTTGGTGCCGCTGGCCGGCATGCCCGCCGTCAATCCCCCCAACGCGCCGAGCACATGCCCGTTCTGCTGAGCGACAATAGATTCCAGCTCCCGCCGCGCGAATCGCAACTGCCTGGCCAGAGAGCGCTGCTCGACGGTACGACGACGTTTGGCGACCGACGTCATCGCGCCCAGCGCCGACCCTGCAGCGATCGAAGCGATGTTCGCCACCGCTGCACGGGCTGCGACGAGCGCCTCCCGATCGTCGAGCACTGCCGCAGTGACAGCGTCTTGACCCGCAAGCAGATCTGAGGCGGCGCCCAGAGCTTGTGCGACAGCCATCAGCGCCGGGTCGCCGTGCGATGGTGGCTTCCCGGCATCGGGAATCCTCAGCTCGAATCTGAGCCAGGTCATCTGTCGACGAGTCGCAGCCAGTACGGCAGTCCACCCCGCCGCACCTTGCACTGGATCTGTGCTCACTCTGCCCGCGGAGTCCTCCGCCCTGCGCCGCGCCACTGTCAGCAGATCTTCATACCTCGCGCGCATCCGCGACCATCCGGATGTCCTTCGCTGCGGACCGCAGCGCGTCCGCGAGCGCCAACCGCCAGCTCAGCCCCTCGATCGACACTTCGAACTGGTCAACGAGGCCAGCCGCTTCCTCGAAGAGGCCGGCCGGGTCGTCAGTCGAGTCACCGGCGTACGGCTGGTACGGCGTCACGCCCAGAAGCTCGCAAACGCGGTAGCGACTGAAGGCTGTCATCGCCCACGACCCGTTCGGCGCCGTATTCTCCAGTACCTCGACGCTCGCCTCGGCTCGAGTCACGAGCTCGACGACCTCTGACCGCTGCTGGTCGTCGCCTGCCATCGTGTTGTTCAAGGTGTTCTCCCTTTCGTCACCAACAGGATTGGCCGGTTCGTGGGGACCGCGGGCGACGGTTCAGAAATCTGTGGATAACTCGCCGGCCGCCCATCACCGCGTGGGGTGCGTTCTGCCGAGCAGGCCGCACCCCACGCGGCCCCAGAACCGATCTCCCCTGCTCAACGGTTGCCGATGACGTCGGCTGCACAGGCGGTGTCGACCGAGTTGGGCGGCGCGTCAGTCAGAGCTCGGTGTGCGAAGTGATGAGAACCCGTCCCGGCGGGAAGGGGAGCATCACCGACACACTTCTTGCATTCAAGGCGTTTCAGCGGCCGAAACGGCGGGCCGGCGCACTCGGCGCGGGCCGTTGAACTCAACATGCGCGACCGCTCCCCCACCCCAGCCGGCCACATTGCCCAGCTGTCGGCTACATGCTCGGACTGCGGTGCCCCCTTTTCGCGGCGGCGATCCGACCACCGGTTCTGCTCAGATCCGTGCCGTCTCCGAGCCTGGCGTCGACGGAAAGACATCGACTCGCCAGGTGGCCAGGCGGTTGACTCGCTGCGGCGCAACCTTCGGTATCTTCGCCGAGCGGTCATCTCTGCCGGGCTTGGTAGCCCGCTCTACCCAGCAGCGGATCTGCGTCTATTGCTTGAGGCAATCGACTCGATCGCGGCACAGGTCGACCGCCTGCAACTGCTGAACTCGCTCCTCCGCCAGGAGCTGCAGAACCGGACTTCTCGGTCGTCAGAGTGTTGAGTATCCACCGACTGAGTGCCGGCGACGGCTACAAGTACCTCATCAAGCACATCGCCGCCGCGGACGTCGACCGCCGGATGGCGACCCCTTTGACCGCGTACTACGTTGCCGACGGCTATCCACCAGGCCGATGGGCTGGTCGCGGCCTGCCCGGTCTCGGACAAGGACAGATCAAGGCCGGAGACGAAGTCACCGAGGAGCAGATGGCAGCGCTCTTCGGACGTGCGCAAGACCCCGTCGACGGCAAGCAACTCGGCCGGCCCTTTCGTGTCTACCGTTCCCTGGAAGAGAGGGTTCAATCTCGCATCGCCGACCTGCCCGCAGATCTCTCCGAGGCCGATCTAGCGGTAGCTATCACCGAAGTACGACGTACTGAAGCTCGCGTACGAGCCCGACAGGCGGTGGCCGGATTCGACATCACCTTCTCCCCCGCCAAGTCCGTATCCGCGCTCTGGGCAACAGCCGATGTCGGCGTGAAGGAGCAGGTCGCGGCCGCGCACTACGACGCCGTCCAAGACGTCCTCGACCTGATCCAAGACCAGGCCGTCTTCACCCGCACCGGCGACGGCGGCATCGCCCAGATCGATACCCGAGGCGTCATCGCGACCGCCTTCGACCACTGGGACACCCGAAGCGGCGATCCCCAACTCCACACCCATCTGGTCATCGCCAACCGGGTCCAGAGCAAGGACGGCCAGTGGAAAACGCTGGACGGCCGGGTCTTGTTCAGCTCCGCGGTCGCGATGTCGGAGATCCACAACGTCCTGCTCGCGGACGGCCTGACGCGCCGGCTGGGTGTGGACTGGGACCTTCGAGACCGCGGCGAGCAACGCAATCCCGGCTTCGAGATCACCGGAGTCCCCGACGATCTGCTGCGTGAATTCTCCTCGCGAACCGAACAGATCGAGTCGAACCTCGAGCTACTGCTCTCGCGACGCGCTAGCGCTCCTTCACGGCAAGAGATGTACGCGCTGAGGCAGCAGGCGACCCTGATGAACCGCCCACCCAAGCATCTCGCCAAGCCGCTCGCCGACCTGATGGTCGACTGGAGACGACGCGCAGATGTCGCTCTCGGCACCAACGCCAGAACCGCCCTTGCCGACTGCCTGACCGACGTCCCAGACCGTCTCCTGACGCACGCAGACCTCAGCCCAGAGACGCTGGACGCCTATGGCGCCACGGTCGTTCTCGCCCTTCAAGCGAGGCGCGCCACTTGGACCCGCTGGAACATCCTGGCCGAGGCCGCACGGCAGACCCGCCTCCTACGCCTCGCAACAACGAAGGACCGGCTGGACACCCTGGAGGCCATCGCCGACAGGGCAGAACACCACTCCATCAGCCTCACCCCCGGCGAAATCGTCAATCTGCCCGGCGAGCGCGTCGAAGGCGAGAGCATCTACCGGATCCACAACGGCGCGATCTTCACGTCCCCTGTCGTACTCGGCGCAGAGCGTCTGCTGCTGGACCTCGCCCAGGACCGGACCGGCCCGACCGCGTCGACAACGGTCGAAGGCGTCTCGGGATTGAGCACCGACCGACGCAAAGCTCTCACGCGACTGCTCGAGAGCGGGCAGCGCCTGGAAGCCCTCGTCGGACCGGCAGGTGCTGGCAAAACCAGCCTCCTCGCCGGACTCCGCAAAGCCTGGCAGACAACACACGGCCCGTCATCGGTCATCGGCATCGCGCCATCCAGCACAGCCGCCGACGTACTCTCGGGCAGTCTGGGCATCCCGACCGACAACCTCGCCAAATGGGTCCACGAAGCCGTCGGCCTCGGCGCCGAACAACGCAACCAACGCATCGCCAACCTCGAACGAGCAGCAAGAATCGCCGAACGCCTCCGCCGCAAACGCCGCCAGCAACGCATCCTCACCAGCCTCGCCGCACTCCGCGCCGAAGCCGACCGCTGGCGATTCCACCCCAACCAACTCGTCATCGTCGACGAAGCCTCCATGGCCGGCACCATGGAACTGGCTACCCTCGCCCGCGAGACCTCCAAGGCCGGAGCGAAACTCCTCCTGGTCGGCGACGACGCCCAGCTCAGTGCCGTCGACACCGGCGGCGCATTCCGCCTTGTCTCCATGGAAACTGAGGCTGCGAGTCTCCAGGAGGTCTGGCGATTCACCGACGACTGGGAACCCGACGCCAGCCTCGAACTCCGCGCAGGCGACCTCGGCGTCATCCAAACCTACGACGACCACAAACGGCTCACCGCCGGCACACCGGACGAAGGCGAGATCAACGCCTACCGCGCGTGGCTCTCAGACACCCGCAGCAGCCTCACGAGCCTCTTGATCGCCGCCGACAACGCCACCGTGATCCGCCTCAACGCCCGCGCCCGCTTGGACCGCATCACCGCCGGAGAGGTCGAACCCAACGGCCTCCCGCTCCACGACGGCAACCAAGCCGGCGTCGGCGACCGCATCGTCACCCGCCTCAACAATCGCCACCTCACCTACGGCAACAACAACTTCGTCCGCAACGGCAGCACCTGGAACGTCATACGCCGCTGGGCCGACGGCTCCCTAACCGTCGAAGACACCGACCACCAAACCATCACCCTGCCCGCGGCCTACGTCGCGAACTCCGTCGAACTCGCCTATGCCACCACCGTCCACCGAGCTCAAGGCATCACCGTCGACACAGCCCACCTCGTCGTCACCGAACGCATGACCCGCCCACTCCTCTACGTCGGCATGACCCGCGGCCGCAAGGCTAACAACGCCTACATCGCCACCCACGAACCGGCCGGCGATCTCCACGAACCACAGACCCGCGAAAGCATGTACGAGGTCCTGGCCACGGTCCTCGAACAAGAAGGCATCGAGAAGTCAGCCCACGAAACCATGCAGGGCGAACTCGACAACGCCACCAACCTCCGCCAACTAGTCCCCATCCACGAACATCTCTGTCAAATCGCCGCCGGGCAGCGCTACCGCGCCACCATCGACTCTTCCGCTCTCGACGCCAGCGCCCGCGCAGAACTGCGAGCCTCCTCCGCCTACGGCCCCCTCCTCGCCGCCCTGCGCCGAGCCGAAGCCGCCGGCCTCGACCCAAAGACGACTTTCCACAAAGCCGTAACCCAAGCCAACCTCGACAACGCCCGCGACCTCGCCGCCGTCCTCCACGCCCGAGTCGAACGCCTCGCAAGCCCAACCGACCACCGCCGAGCACAGCCCCAGCCACTCATCGCCGGGCTCGTCCGCCCAACAGCAACCATTACCGACCCGGCCTTCACCGCACCACTCCGCGAACTCGAAACCCTCATCTCCCAACGCGCCGATTGGCTGGTCGAACAGGCGGAACAGAAGGCCGCGCCCTGGCATGAGGCCCTGAAGGAGGGGCTGACCGGGCGAACACTCGAGGAGTTTCATGTGCTCGTCCGCGAGGTCGCCGCCTACCGCGAAAGGTACGGCGTACGCGGCGCCGAGCCGCTCGGCGCCGTACCACCAGCCCGCGAACTTGAGCAGTCACTGATCCGGTCTCGCCTCAGTGGCAAGCTCCGAGCCGCTGTCAACAGCACGGAGGATCTTCGCGCATATAGCGCACCGGAGATCGGACGCACATCCGCTGATGCACAGACGATCCTGTAGCTGGATAGTTGTCGGATGAGGCTCGAAGTGCTCAGTGTCCCGGATTGCCCGAATCTGCCGCCCTTACTGGAGCGGCTGGCTCAGGCCACCGATTTGCCGGTCGTCACTTGTGTGATCGACAGCGAAGCTGGCGCGGCACGGTTCGGCATGGGGGATCGCCCACGCTGCTGATCGACGGCGTCGACCCGTTCGCCTCGCCGGAGCAGTTTGCGCACGGAGTGTCGTGTCGGCTCTACCGCGACGATGATGGCCGGATTGCCTCAGCTCCGACGGCGGAACAGTTGCGCGGTGCAATCAGTGCGGCCGCCGGCCAGGACTGTTGCTGATGGATCCGGCGCAGAAGCCGGCTTGGTCGTAGCGCCTAGATCAGTCGCTTCGGAGTTCGGCGGCTGTGCGGGCGCCTTGGCTGTGGAGCCAGGTAATGAGGTCGGCGGCGCCGCTGCTGGCTGCGGTGTCGAGCGGGGTGTGAGGTTCCCAGCCGGGGATCCAGTTCAGGTCCGCGCCTTGGTCGAGCAGGTACTGGGCGGTGGCGAGTCTCCCGCCGTGGCAGGCGCTCCAGAACGCGTGGTTGATCGACTCAGGGCCTGGCGCCGGTACGGCCGTGCAGTGCTCTTCCACGCGATCGCTCAGGCCGAGGGTCGCGGCGGCTGACAGGTCGGTGCGCGCGCCGCGTTCGACTAGCCGGAAGGCGACCTTCCACTGCCGGAACCCGGTGGCGTCTTTCAGCGGTGACCCGCCACCGAGAACAGATCCCGGTGCCTCGATGTCGGCGCCGGCGTCGAGGAGCGCATCCAGGACGGCGACGTCGTCGCAGCTGGCGGCCCAGTGCAGTGGGGTCTCCTCGTGCGATCCGTGGAACCGGGTGTTCACGTCGGTGCCGGCCGCGACCAGCGCGGCGACGGTCGCGGCTCCGTTGGGGAAGTGTCCCGGCCAGTCGGTCACGATGTGCAGCAGCGAGCGCGACATCCCACCGGGCCCGTCTGTGCCCAGTCGGACCGTGGCCAGATCAGCATGTTCGGCCAGCAGTCGCTGCAGAGCGGCCTGGTCACCGGTGTGGATCGCGTCGACCACCGCGATCGCCAAAGGGTCTTCGGTGCTGATCGTCTTCATCACGGATCCGTCCAAACGGTAAGGCCACACAGAAGCGGCCGGGAGCAGGTCGACGAGCGCGAAGTCCGGATCCTGCAAGAACGCGACCGGGTCGTCGCACTGGCCGGTGACAGCGGCCCGGAGAGTGGCGCGCATCGCCGTCAGGTCGGTGATCTTCTGATCGAGCTCGACCATCTTGGCCTGCGCACGCGCCATCAACTCGCCCGCGGCTCCGGCACCGCAGCCGCGGGCCAGCGCGCGGATCAGGTCGGCGATCTCTTCCAGGGTGAACCCGAGTTGCTGGACGGCCTTGATCAGCCGCACCCGATCCACTGCCACCGCCGGGTAGCGCCGGTGACCGCCAGAGGTCTGGTCCGGGACATCGAGCAGGCCGCGCCGTTCGTAGTACCGCAGCGTTTCCACGTGGACGCCGGCAGCAGAAGCGACCTGGCTTGCCCGCAAGCGGTCGCCGTCACCTGCGTCTCTATCGATCATCGCGGCCACCAGCCCAGCCTAGATCCGTACCAAGGTACGGAATGCAACCTGGCCAGGGCGCCGACTCGAATCCTGGACTGAGTCTCGTGCTCGGCGCCGGTCGGTGGGTCGCTGGTCAAGCCGCGTTCCGTGGTGCGTACATGATCATGACGACCCCGACCAGGCAAATCGCAGCTCCAGCGAGGTCCCATCGGTCGGGTCGGAACCCGTCGACGAGCATTTCCCAGGCCAGGGAACGCCGACGAAGATCCCGCCGTACGCGGCGAGGATCCGGCCGAAGTTGGGTCCGGCTGGAAGGTGGCGACGAAGCCGTAGGCGCCCAGGGCAAGGACTCCGCCGGCGATCCCACAGGCCGCGGTGTTCGCGCCATCCCTGCCAGACCAGCCAGGCACCGCCGACCTCAGCGATGGCAGCCACGACGAACAGCGCGATGGATTTGATGACCGTCATGGGTCAGAACAAATCCACCGACGCATTGTCGGCCGTGCTCGCCTTGGTGGGCGCCGGGGCGGGTATGCCGAGATCGACCGGATCGGCCATTGTGGCGCAGCTGGCGCGGCGGCCTTTCAGCAGTACCAGACCATCCCCACGAGTGCGATCACCGCGATATGACCGCCTTTCCTCGCTTCAGCCCGGACCTGAGCGAGATCAGCGGTGGTCGTGAATCTGTTCATTGGTGAAGGTGACGAGACCTGGTCACTGCTGTCGTAGGACAGCTGCAACCGCGGCCTACCGAACTTGGCCATCGATCCGGAGCCGAACTGATGACGTAGATCCACCGTGATCATGGTCGATCTGCCTACCTTCACTTTGATTGAGCCAGTCCGCCCGGGGGAACGTCCAGATCGGGCAGTACGACGGGCATTACCTCGTCCGGACCACCGGCAGCGCGATACGTCCAAACCGAGTCGATCCGGGTCGAGTACTTCCGCTGCGGGCCTTCCGGCCGGGTGTCCAGGGTGGCCCGCTAGTCAGCCGCACCGGGCGATACTCGACTCGCGGACCTGCGTGAGGCTGCGTCGCCAGCAACTGGCCGTCCCGTCGAGCGTCAGCTCCGTGTTAGCGCTGCCGGGCCAGTCGAAGGACTCGCTTCGTGCCGTAGCGGATTCCGTTCGACCTGCATCTCACCGCGAACTGTCGCACTCCACTGAGACCTGTCGATGGCGCCGCCGGAAGACCACTGCTCTGGAGGTGACCTGCACACGATCGCCGGTGATCAACGTGAACCGATGCCTCGTTGCCGTCCGAGCGTCGGCACCATCGGATGGTGCCGACGCTAGGGCGGGAGCAGTACTTGGTGCCGCAGCAAGTACCGCACTTACTGACAGGGCTAGCCACGCGCGGAACAAGGGAGACCTCCCAGAGTGGAAACGTGCTTCATCTCCTTGACGGGATCAGGCCCCGGAACGTTCGGTACAAGCTTCAAAATTCAGAACTGGTTTCAGCGATGTCGTGAACTTCCGGGCCACCACCAGTTGAGTCGGCCGAACCATGCGACGAGTGCGGGGGTCAGCACCCCACGCACGATCGTGGCGTCGAGCGCGATGCCCACCGCCAACGTGGTGGCGAAAATCTTGACGTCGATCACCGGCACCGTGGACAGGGCGATGAACGCCAGGAACAGGATGAGAGCCGCTGAGCTGACTAAGCGACCGGTGTAGCTCAATCCGGCGATTGCGGCGTCGTCGGTCGAGCGACCCGCGTCGTGCTCTTCGCGGATCCGGGACAGGATGAACAGCTCGTAGTCCATCGACAGCCCGAACAGGAACGAGAACGCGGCCAGCGGCACCCAGAAGGTGATCGCTCCGCTCGCCTCCGCGCCGAAGAGGGCCTCGGCTCCGAATCCGTCCTGCCAGATCAGCACGGTGAGCCCGTAGGCGGCCCCGATCGAAACGACGTTCTGGACCAGGGCCTTGATGGGAAGCAATACCGACCGCAGGGCAATTGCCAGCAGCACCATGGTCACCAGGACGACCAGCAGCAGCACCCAGCCGATGTTCCCGCAAATGGCACTGACCGCGTCCGCATCCTCGGCCGCGCTACCGCCGACCACCGTGCCCGCGTTCTCCGCCGCAGCGCGGACCTGCTCGACGGTGTCCTTGCCTTCCGGTGTCGAAGGATCGGTGGACAGGAAGGCCGTGACGATCTGCTGCTCGCCGCGCTTCCAGGCCTCTCCGCCCGGCGCGGTGACGGCGGCCACCCCGGCAACTTGCCTCACTGCGTCGGTCGCCTCGGGCCCCTGCCGTGGTGAGGATCTCGACCGGCCGGAACACGCCGGCGCTGATGCCGGCATCGGTCGCCGCCCGGTACGCCTTCGACGACGGGTCGTCACCGGTGGAGATCGCGGTCAGTTCCGGAGAGCCCAGCCGCAAGCCAAGGGCCGGCGCGAACATCGCTGCCAGTGCGGCCACAGCCAGCAAGGTCGCGACGACTCGGTGTCGCACCACCACCGTTCCGATCCGCTTCCACAGCCGGCTTTCGGCTTGGTGCTGCTTGCGGCGCGGCCACTCCAGGCGGGGGCCGATACCGGCGAGGATCACCGGTAGCAGCGTCACCGCGACGGCCACGCTGACCAGCGGGATCAGCAGACCTCCGAAACCCACGCTGCGCAGGAAAGGAACAGGGACCACGACCAGCGCCAGAAGGGAGATCGCCACTGTCACACCGCTGAAGAGCACTGCGCGACCCGCCGTCGCCATCGCGGTAATCACTGCTTGGCGGTTCTCGACGCCTTGGCCGCGTTCCTCCCGCCAGCGCATGACCACCAAAAGTGCGTAGTCGATCGCCACGCCCAGTCCGATCAGACCGACCAGGTACTGGATGATGAACGAGACGTCGATGGCCGTCGAGAGTGCCAGGATTAGCAGGAACGTCGTGGCGATCGCCGCCACCGCCATCAGCAGCGGGACCAGCGCGAGGAATGATCCGAACACCAGTGCGAGCACCAGCAGTGCCCCGCCCGCACCGAACGCGATCTCCACGATGATGGGCCGATCCGAGCCACCGCCGGCCTCACGGAGAGCCTCGACGCCGGTCACCTGCAGTGGCTGGCCGGAGACTCGTACGTCGGCGAGCATCGAGGTCACCTGCGGAAGCGCGGCGGCGTACGCCGAAGGGCCTCCGACGATCGGGGGATAGACCAGCGCGACCGTCGTACGGCGGTCTTTGCTGGTCAGCGCCGCGCCGGCCTCGGCGTCACTGGCAGACAGGACTCGCCATCCCGGCTGCTGCAGGCGCTTCAGCGCCCCGGCGAACTCCGAACGCACTGCCGGGTCCTCGACGCTCGCCGGAGCGGGAACGCTCAGGACCACAGCCAGCGGATCGACGCTTCCGCCATTACCGAACTTCTCGAGGATCTGCTCGTTGGCCTCGTACGCCGGTTGGCCGGGCAGACCGAAATCGTAGGACAAACCGTCGATCGTCTTGGGCGCAAGCAGCCCGCCGACGACCGTCACCACGATCCAGCCGACCACGACTAGCCACCGCAGTCGTAGTACTCCAGCAGTCCACCACCGCATGAGACTCACCCCAAAGAATCAGGAACCTGATACATGGAGAGTACGGCATTGACAAACGTTCACAAACCACTGGCCGAGACGCCGCCCGCTTGTCCGGGTCGTCAGGCTTTACTCCGCTGCGCAGCGATGAGTTTGTGCAGCAGCCCGTTGAGAATGCGGGCTTCTTCGGGGTCGAGCCCGAGCGAGGCGGGGTCGTTGAACTCCCGAACGGCTGCGCCGACCCTGGCAAGAGTGGCGCTCCCCTCCTCCGTCAGAGTGACCGGCACCGCGCGCCCCCGCCCTCCCGGACCGTGGCGCATCAGGAGGCCGCGATCGACCAGAGTGCCGGTCAACTCCCCCATGGACTGCGGGCGGATCAGCACCCGGCGCGCGAGTTCGGCTTGAGTCAGTCCAGGACTCACGGCCAACTGCGCCAGTACTCCGAATTGCACGGGCGTCATCCGCTGCGCCGAGAACAACTCGGTAAACCCCTGCGCCACCCCGTGATACGCCTGCACCAGCGTCCACGCGGGCAGGCTCGCCAGGGTGTCCGCGGTCCATTCCGGCTCAGTCACGCGGTTGATATTATCAGGGACCTTCTTCTCGGGTACGATCTGCCATTCCGCGGCGCAGGAGAGGAAATCGCCTGACGAGATGGCCAACTGGTTCCGGAACGCCCTTGCCGCTGCGCTCGTTCGCCGCAGGCACGTCCACCCCGACTTACAACCGTTGAAGACTGCGCTGTCCGGCGTACGGCTCGTCCGGTCCGGGAGAAGTCAAACATGGCACGCGCGAGTTTCTTCCCGGCCTCGTGGCCAGTTGCGTGTTCGCGAAAGTAGCTGTCAGACCTGCCCGGAATCTCTTGCACGTGGGCCTGGACCGAGACAGAGACCCGACCCAGGCAACCTGCTGAGGTGAGTCCTATCTTCCTTGGGTCAGCCGTCTCCCGCGGCTTCAGGCCGATGATTGGTCCGGGCGCATCCGGTTCGTGAGTTCGCATTCCCGGAGTCGCCCGAACGCCTTCGGTCGATGTCTATGCACGGCTGGAACTCAAGGGTCTGGAAGAGATCGACACGGCCAGAGATCAACTGGAATGGGCTGAGGAGGAATCGTCAAAGCCCAGCTCCGGCATCCCGCAGCGGCTAACGACCTTTCGACGCCTTCAGCCTGCTCAAACCAACCCACGAGCGAATGCAGTACGAACCCGTCGTCCGAGCCACTGTCTCGAGCTGCTTGATCGCGTCGCTCCCGGCACCGATACCCGAACCGCCACCGCAACAGAGATCTACTGCGCCTGCAGTACAGCCGGCACCCGCGGGCCACTCACCAACACCGCAGCCACGGCGGCCGCGTTCGCCACCCATGACCTGATCTCGGTCAAGGAAGTGTGGCGCTCTTTCCCGTACTTTATCCAGACCCGACATCGCGTACGCACGCCTCGTCGTACATACGCCATACCTACTTTCGCCCAAGAGCGACGGATCCGACTGATCGATGCTGACCGCAACGACTCCCACCCGTTGCTCAATCCGTGGGCCCTGGACATCAACAAGGGCAACGGGCAATTGCCCACGGCATCTGGCTGGTACTGCGACCGCTGAACATCTGACAGGTGCCCCAGCAACCGGATCTTGCGTTAGCCTCGATCTTTCATGGGGTTCCGGCGTGTCGCTTACTGCTGGTGTTTGGGTGGTTCGGGGGCCTGTTGGCTGGTTGGTGGCGTGGGTCGGGCCCGGCTGTCGCGTCGGGTGGGCGGGCTCCGAAGGTCCTTGGGTTGTTGGGATAGGGGCTGTGGCTAGGTGGCTGGCCAGGGAGCGGTGCGGAGCCGGTCGAATGCGGTGGCGAGTTGGTGTGCCCAGGGCCAGTCGGTGTCGAGTCGCAGATATCGGCCGCGGGCGGTGCGGACGAGTAGTCCAGCGGTGTGGAGGATCTGGTAGCGGTAGGTGGCTGGTTCGGTGCGGGCGAGGGTGCCGGTGAAGCAGAGTGCTTGGGACCAGGTGAGTAGGTCGGCGGCGGTGAGTGCGAGTTCGAGCCAGCAGGCGTTGGCTGTGTAGGCGTGGAAGGGCAGGTTCCTGAGGCCGGTGTCTTTGCCGGTGCGGATCCGGTCCTCGACGCGGGCGTGGGCGCGGTGCTCCATTTCCAGGTCGGGGAGTTGACCGCTGGGGGTGTCGGTGAGGAAGGCGGTGAACCGGTGGCCGTCGATGTCGGTGAAGGTGAGTTGGGCGCCGGGGTGGGGGCGTTCTAAGCGGGGCGATGACCCGGGAACCGGTTGGCCAGTTGTCGAGGTTGAGCAGCCCCGTCAGTTCGGCGACCCAGGCGCCGCGGCGGGGTTGCCCGTCGGCGTTGTAGGCCTGTTGCCAGGCGTGTTTCGGGGTGGCCAGGATCGCTTGCTGCAGGTTCTCGTCGACGGCGAATCCCAGCGAGAACCCGATCCCGTGTTTGCGGAGCGTGGCGGCGAACACGTGGGTGGCGCCGGCGGAATCAGCACTGGCCATCACGGTGGGTCCATCGACCGCCCCGGGCTGTGGCTGGCATGGCCGGGCGTTCCCGGGTAGCGCGGCGATCGCCAGGTTCAGCACCGTCACGTGGTCGGCGGCGGTATTACTGCCGGCGTTGCCCGGCCGCAGCAGCCCGGCCAGCGCCTCTCCACCCGACACGTCGGGCCGGTCCAGGTAACACAGCAACGGGTGGAAGCCGTAGCCCTTCTTCCAGGTGGGTGCGGCGTTCTCCTTGTCCGAGTGCGCGGTCAGCAGGGTCGCGTCGAAGTGCAGCCACAACTGCTCGGACAGGTCCGGGCCTGCGCCGGCCGCCCAGGCCCGCTCCCGGGCTGTTGCGCGCGCGGCCCGCAACAGGTCCAGTTTGACCTCATCGACCTTGTCGACCACCCGCCACGCGGTCGGGTCGGAGGCGACCAGCCCGAACAGCTTCGGCTGATCCCGCAACGTCCGCAGATGCCGCAACGCGTCACCGCCGTCGGCGATCGATACCGCGACATCGACCAGCACCTGGCCCGGCGCATGCAGCGGCGGTAACCGGTAAGTGTCCAGCAGCGCCGCTGTCCATCCGTCCACCAGCCCGGTCTGAGCCGCCAGCTCCCGCAGCAGCGAGGTCCCGGCGTGCGACACGGTGCCCTTACCATCCGCCGACACCTTGAACGGGGCCTTGCCCTTGTTACGCTTCACTCGAGAGTGCCTTCCTGTCCGGGATCATTGAGTCTTCGCAAACCCAATTTTCCCTTACAGACAAGGCACTCTCGCCTCTTCACATCACGTGTCGCACCAATTTCCGTGAAACGCCGAGGTTAGGGTCTCCGGTCGTCCGCCTTGAGTGGTGCAAGGACCGAGACGGGAGCGTGAAGCGGCAGCGCTGTGCATTGGGTACCGTCCAGCCATGAAGCGTCGATGGTTGTTCGCGGATCAGCTCGGTCCACACTTCCTGGACCACTGTGACCAGCCGGTACTGCTGATCGAGTCCAGAGCGGTCTTCGCCCGGAAGACGTTCCACCGTCAGAAGGCCCATCTGGTGCTGTCCGCGTTACGGCACCGCGCGGCCGAACTCGGCGACCAGGTCCGGTTCGAACGCGCGGACACCTACCGGGAGGCGCTCGAACGGGTCCGCGGCGAGCTCAGCGTCTGCGCGCCGACGACGTACGCCGCGGACCGGTTCGTCCGTGGCCTCGAGCGCGTCGAGGTCCTCGCGGCGCGGGGGTTCTCCACCAGCCGCGAGGACTTCGAGGACTGGGCCGGCCGGCGCGGCGCGAAGCGGCTGCTGATGGAGGACTTCTACCGCGAGGCCCGCGTCCGGCTCGACGTCCTGATGGACGGTTCGAACCCGGCCGGCGGCCGCTGGAACTTCGATCACGACAACCGCGAAGCACCTCCGAAGCAACCGAGGCTCGGTACGGCGGAACCGTGGTGGCCCACCGAGGACGAGATCGACGAGGAGGTCCGCGCCGATCTCGACCGCTGGCAGCGCGACGGTGACGTCAGCTTCGTCGGCGACGACGGTCCTCGTCGGTTCGCGGTGACCCGCCGGGAGGCGTTGCACGCCCTGCGCGACTTCGTCGAGCACCGCCTGCCGGGCTTCGGTCCGCACGAGGACGCGATGCTCACCGCGGACGACTGGATGGCCCACTCGTTGCTGTCGGCACCGATCAACCTCGGCCTGCTCGACCCGGTGGAGGTCGTCGAGCGCGCCGAGGACGCCTACCGCACCGGCGACGCGCCACTGGCCTCGGTCGAGGGGTTCGTCCGCCAGCTGATCGGCTGGCGCGACTACATGTGGCACCTGTACTGGCACTTCGGCGACGACTACCGCCGCAGCAACAAGCTGCAGGCCCGCCGGCAACTCCCCGACTGGTTCACCGACCTCGACGCCGGCGGCGCCGTCGAGGCCCGCTGCCTGTCCGAGGTCCTGCGTGGCGTCCGCGAACACGGCTGGGTCCACCACATCCCCCGGCTCATGGTGCTCGGCAACTACGCCATGCAACGCGGCTGGCGCCCCGACCAGGTCACCGACTGGTTCCACCGCTGCTTCGTCGACGGCTACGACTGGGTGATGGTCGCCAACGTCGTCGGCATGTCCCAGTACGCCGACGGCGGCCTGCTCGCCACCAAGCCGTACGCCGCCGGCGGCGCCTACATCGACAAGATGAGCGACTACTGCGGCGACTGCCGCTACAACCCCCGCCTCCGCATCGGCCCCGACGCCTGCCCCTTCACCGCCGGCTACTGGTGGTTCCTCGACCGCAACGCCGACCGCCTCCAGGGCAACCAACGCATCGCCCGGCAACTCACCGCCCGCACCCGCCTCAAGGACCTGCCCGAACTCGTTGATCAAGAGGAGAGCCGTGGAAGCACCGCCCCGTGATCCCCCACTGGTCGTCACCCTGCGCCTCGACGAGTACAGCACGGCGATCTTCGACGAGTTACGGCGACAGCACTACCCGGCTCGACTCAATCGAGTCGGAGCCCATCTCACCCTCTTCCACCGGCTACCGGCCGAACGCTCTGCCGACATCCTCGCCGATCTTTGCGAACTACGTCCGTCGCCGTTCGACGTCGCCTTCAGCCATTCGCGATTTCTGGGGCGTGGAGTTGCGGTCGACGTCCGGTCGCCGTACCTGGACGGACTCCATCGCAAACTGGCCCGGCGCTGGTGGAACTGGCTCATCCCGCAGGACCAGCAGCCTTTCCGGCCGCACATCACCGTTCAGAACAAGGTGAACCCTGCGATCGCCCGGCAGCTCCACATCCAGCTCAATCGCACGCAGCACTGGCCGACAGCGCTGGCGACCGGATGGTCGGTCTGGAACTACCTGGGCGGTCCCTGGACCCTCTTCGAGGACATCGAGTTCGGCGACTGAACGACTGATCAGGCCGACTCGCGGACGATCAGGGTGGCCGGTACAACCAGCCGGCTGCCTGCCTGCCTGGGACACCAACCGATTGTCCGTAGTTCGAGCGGGTACCGATGGTTTCACTGATCATCGACAAAAGGTGGAATCGTGAGCGGGCAAACCTTCAGCAAGGGCGATGTCGTCGAGTGGGACAGCCACGGCGGAACAGCGCACGGCACGGTCGAGCGCAAGATCACCGAGCGAACCCAGGCGGGAGGGCGGACGGTGGACGCGTCACCTGAGGAGCCGCAGTACCTGGTTCGTAGTGACAAGTCCGGCAACACCGCAGTTCACAAGCCGTCGGCGTTGCGCCGGGGAGGGAACAAGTCCTCGTGACCGAGGACGAGGACGAAACGTATCGCGAGTTCCGGGACGTGGTGAACATGAGTCCGCAGCAGCTGGACAAATGGCTGAATGCCGATGATTCCAAGCGCGTCGGCCAGAAGGCCAGCGACGGCTCGGAGTCGGTTGGTCATCGCAGTGGTCGGCGAATCATCGAACTTCTCGGTACCCACAAGGCCGATCTCAGCGACAGCGACTACGCACATATGCGCCAGGTCGTTGGCTACGTCCACCGCCACACCAAGCAGCGTCCCTCCGGCGACGTCTCGAACACCGACTGGCGCTACTCCTTGATGAACTGGGGTCACGATCCGGTCGCCTGATCTCGCGTCAGCCCAGCTCCGCGGATCTCATCCATCGCTGTCCGTGGGCGCGAAGCCGATGCGGATCGACGCGTGGTCGAATGTCGTCGGCAAACGTGATGGGGTGAGGATGTCGCGCGTCCGCGAGCCCCCGGCGAGGGCGTAGCGCGACAGCGCACGGCTAGCCGCCGCGCTGGTAATCAGTAGGACGACTTGCGACCTGGGCAGACTGCCGGTCCAGCACTGAAAGGGAGCAGCGGCCAGTCGCCGTCCGAGCGCTCATCCAGTCAGATGTCGCGGAGGAAGCTGTCGGCGTAGTCGAGCGTCTCGATGGAAGACCGAGCTGACGATGGCGAACTGATTGCTGGCTGGAGCGATCCGCCCCCTCCGCGCCGTCTCGCGCCGAGCTTCCCGCAGGACGATCAGCATGGTCGGCCACAGGCGTAGCGGCTCCTCCACAGCGGCGCCCGTATTCGCGAGCAACGGCAACGGGCAACATGCTGCGCCTCCTCGGACGCCCTGCGCGGACGAATGTTCAGCACGACTGCTCGCACAAGGCTCTGAGTCGGCCAGTTTCGCGCTGTTCGGCGCATCCATTCAAGGGGTTGGACCGGAAGAGAGGTACAAGAACACCCATTCCGTAGGAGGGTTCCATGTCAATCCGTCGAGTCACTGCTCTGGTCGCCACCAGCCTGCTGGCGGCCGGGGTCCCTGTGGCCGCCGCAGGAAGTGCGCAGGCCAAGCCGACCGCCAATGCCACGGTGTCGGTGCTGCACGCGGTGCCCGGTCCGACCGTCGACGTCTATGCCAACGGCAAGGCGCTGCTGACGGACTTCAAGCCCGGCACGCTCACCGACCCGGTCAAGCTGCCCGAAGGCACCTACGACCTCAAAGTGACCGCGGCCGGTGCCGGTGCGGGCGGCGCGGCCGTCATCCAGGCGAACAACGTCGAGGTCCCCGGTGGCGCCAACATCACCGTCGTCGCCCACCTGAGCGCGGCCGGCAAGCCGGTCCTCACGCCGTACGTGAACGACACGTCGAAGCTCGGCGCCGGCAAGGCCCGGGTGACCGTTCGGCACGACGCCGCGGCGCCCGCCGTCGACGTCCGCGCCGGTGGCGAGCCGGTCTTCAAGGGGCTGACGAACCCCAAGGAGGCGAAGGCCGATCTGCCGGCCGGCACGGTCAAGGCCGACGTCACGCTCGCCGGTACGTCGACCGTCGCGATCGGCCCCGCCGACCTGAACCTCAAGGAAGGCACGAACACGATCGTGTACGCCTGGGGCAGCGCGTCCGGCAAGAACCTGAAGCTCGCCGTCCAGACCATCTCCGGGCTGCACGGCAACCCGAGCGGCATCCCGGGCGGCACCGGCGGTCAGGCCGCCGAGATCGGTGTCCCGGTGTGGCTGATGGGTGCGCTCGGACTGGTTGCCCTCGGTGTCCTCGCGACCGGTACGGCGGCAGTTCGGGGGCGTGCGCGGTCGTGATTCGCGTTCGTGGTGCGGCCATCCTCGCGATGGCCGCACTGGCCGCCCCGCTGCTGATCGGCTGCGGAACTTCCGACTCAGGCGCGACGGCTGCCCCGAACGAGCGGGCGGAGTCCTCCGGACCGGCGGTGGGAGATTCACCCCCCAGCCCTCGCCCGTCCGCGACCCCGTCCGCTCCCCGCAGTCCCTCGGGCATCGGCACGAAGGCAGCCCAGCTGCCGACGCTCACCGAGGGTCCTCAGCCCAACCGCCTGCAGATCGGCTCAGCCGATCTCGACATCCCGGTACTCGCCGTGGGCGTCGCGAAGGACGGGCAGATGGAGCTCCCCCCGAACCCGAACACCATCGGCTGGTACCGGTTCGGTCCCGCACCCGGCGACCAGCGCGGCTCGGTAGTACTCGGGGGCCATCTCGACAGCAAGGAGTTCGGCAAGGGACCTCTCGTCCGGCTCAGCAAACTCGAGCCCGGGGACTCGATCACCGTCCGGTCGAGCAACAACTCCGTCGCGACCTACCGGGTGGAGAAGGTGGAAGATGTCCGCAAGACCGCACTGGCCCTCGGCCAGGTCTTCGACCGCGGCAGCGAACCCCGGCTGCGGATCGTCACCTGCGGTGGGCCCTACGACCGCAACGGAGGTGGTTACCGCGACAACCTGGTCGTCACCGCCGTACCAGTCTGAACGCAAAAGATCGAGCCCCCGTTGGCAGGAGTCAGGGCAACAGTGAACCCAGTGCACAGGCGGTCCCGGTGACCTTTCGCTCGAACGGACGGCACTCGCCCACGGAGTTCGCTAGAGTTCCGGCCGTGAGCACAAGTGCCGCGGGTTCACCTTCGCCGAGTGACATCGCGAAGGCCTTCGCGGAGGGTCGCGAGGAGAGTCTCGCCGATGCCTACCGGCAATGGTCGGCCCTGGTGTTCACCCTTGCGTTCAAAGCGCTCGGCAACCGCACCGACGCCGAGGACATCACCCAGCAGGTCTTCGTCTCGGCCTGGCGGAGCCGCGCGACGTTCGATCCCGCGACCGGCCAGTTCGGCGCCTGGTTGACCGGAATCACACGGCACCGGATCGCCGACCGGATGTCCGCCCGAAGTCGCGACCACCGCAACACCGAAGCCGCCGCGGCGCTCGTGAACAGCGAGGCCGCGGCGGACCAGGTCGATCAGGACACGGTGGATCGGGTCCTGCTCGCCGACGAACTGGCCAAGATCGATGACCCACGACGAACCATCCTTTGGCTCGCCTTCTACGAAGACCAGGCATATCCGCAGATCGCCGACCAACTGGCCCTGCCGCTCGGCACCGTCAAGAGTCACGTACGGCGGGGCCTGCTGCAACTGCGCGACCGACTGAAGGAGGTGAAGGGTGACGACGCATCTTGAGGACGAGCAGCTCGCCCAGTGGGTCCTCGACGACCAGACACCGGACACCGCCGCCGCCACTCATCTCCAGCTCTGCGCCCGGTGCCGCGAGAGCTATGCGGAGCTGCAGGAGATCGCCCGGCTCAGCAAGCGGCTGCCTCGGCTCGAGCAGCCACCGAGCGAGCTGTGGGGTCAGATCAACGCCGAGCTGGGCCTGGAGACCGGACCGGTTCCTGGCACCGACCTTCGCGAGGACGGACAGCAGGAACCGACTGCGCTCCGTCCGGCTTCGCCCGAGCGCACGAACCCGTCGCCCGCAGGGCATCCCGAGGTCCGGCGCTTTCGGTGGAGGGCCTTGGCTGTCGCCGCGACGGTCGCTGCCGTCCTGGGAGCCGGCGCCGGGGTTGCCGGCACGCTGCTGGCAACCCGTGACGACACCAAAGCCCCAGTGGCCGAGACCATGATCAGGCTGACGCCAGTCGCCGGCCAGTCCGGCGACGGCAACGCCGACCTGATCCAGGAGAACAGCGGCGACCGCCTCAAGGTCGAAGCTTCGGGGCTGGGCGCCGGTCAGGGCTTCTACGAGGTCTGGATGATCAACGAAGACGGCAAGCGAATGGTCTCGCTCGGCGTCCTCAATCCGCAGACCGGTGGGACCTTCACGATCCCCCAGGACCTGACCCAGCAGGGCTATCGGATCGTCGACATCTCACTGGAGCCGAACGACGGCAATCCCGAACATTCACGCGCCAGCATCATCCGGGGAACGCTTCCCGGCTGAGGCCGGCCGCGGACGATGCCGCATCTCGTCGTCGAGCTCTTCCCGATAAGCCCGGTACGACGCGATGGTGGCCGCGAGGTAACGCTTCACGACGTCCAGGTCCTCTCGCGTGAACGCCGCGGTGGCCGCCCGGTGGTGGCGTCCCAGTGGGGTGAAGAACTGACCGGCGAGCTCCAGCCCCGGCTCGGCGTACCGGACGATGACCCGGCGACGGTCGGTAGGGTCGCGCTCCCGGCGGACATGACCGTCGCGTTCGAGACGGTCCAGCAAGGTGGTGACGGTCCCGGTCGTCAGGCCGAGCTCGGCGGCCAGGGCGCCCGCGGTCATCGGCGTCTCGGCGGGCGCGACCAGGATCCGGATCAGGGCCTCGACATCGGTGCCGTGGATCCCGTGGCGCTGAGCGAAGGCGTGACCGATCCGCTGGCCCTCGGCCACGAGCGTCTGGACCAGACCGACGAGTTCGTCCCGTCCACCGGCGGCCTCAGCACCCGGCTTGCCTTCAGTCACTCCATCTCCTAATGTCTTGATTGCCAAGATACTCGTTTATCGAGTCTTCAGCAGCTGCCGAGGAGTTCCCGTGCCAGGTTCAGGCTTCTTCCTGCGATCCCGACGCGTCGCCGCCCTGTTGGTGCTGGGCGGCTTGGCGCTGGCTACGCTAACCCTCCTGAGTCCCGCCGCGGAGGAGGCCGAGCCCAGATCCGCGACCGGTCTGTCCACCTCGGCCGCCGAATCGGCGCAGGCCCAGCAGTTGCGCGAGCAACTTCCAGGCGCCGACCAGTCCTCGGCCCTGATCGTCTTCAGCCGGCCGGACCAGGGCGTGCTGACCGCGGCGGACCAGGCCGCCTCCCGCGAAGCGTCCGCCGCGGCCGGCGTCAAAGTACCGGTGCAGCTCTCCGAGGACCGGAAGGTCGGGCTCGCGGTCCTGCCGTTGCCCGGCGGCGATGACGAGCAGCTGTCCAAGACAGTGGACAAGCTCCGTGACGATCTCAAGAGCCTGCCCGACGGGCTGCAGGCCTCGGTGACCGGCCCGGCGGCCTTCACCACGGACCTCACCAGAGTCTTCGACGGTGCGGACACGCGCCTCATCCTGGTGACGGCCTGTGTGGTGGCGGTACTCCTACTCCTCACCTACCGCAGTCCCGGCCTGGTTCTGATCCCGTTGGTCGTGGTCGCTCTCACCGAGCAGGTCACCACCGGGCTTTCGGAGCAGCTACTCTCCCGGCTCGGCATCCCCGGCGGCGGACAGGTGTCCGGGATCGTCAGCGTGCTGGTCTTCGGCGCGGCGACCGACTACGCGCTGCTGCTGATCGCGCGCTACCGGGAGGTCTTGCGGGCCGAAGAGCGCCCCTTGGAAGCGATGCGGATCGCCGTACGGCGAGTGGCCGAGCCGATCCTGGCCAGTGGCGGAACCGTCGTCTGTGCGCTGGCCCTGCTGCTGCTCGCCAGCACCGAGACCCTGCAGGGAATTGCCATCGGCTGCATCATCGGCATCGTCCTGGCGATCGTCTCGAGCCTGATCGTGCTGCCCGCGGCGCTGGTGCTGTTCGGCCGCAGGATCTTCTGGCCGTTCGTTCCCCGGGTCGGCGATCCGGCGACCGAGGGCAAGGTCTGGGGACGGCTCGGCGTTCTGGTGGCTCGACGGCCCGCGATCGTCCTCACGGTGGCCGGCCTCCTGCTGGCCGGCATGGCCGCCGGGACCTTCGGCGTCCGCACCGGCCTGGCCCAGAACGACCAGTTCCGGGTCGAGCCCGAAGCTGTCAGCGGCGCCAAGATCCTCGCCGAAGCCTTCCCGGCCGGCGCCACCGAGCCGATCACGGTGATCGGCCCGGTCGACGACGCGGAGGCAATCGCCCAGACCATCCAGCAGGTCGACGGAGTCGCCGAGGTCCGGCCCGGCGGCCGCAACAGCCAACTGGCCGAGTACGACGTGATCCTGTCGTCCGAGCCCGGCACCGAAGCCTCGATCTCCGTGGTCCGGAACCTTCGCAGTCAACTCGACCAGGTCAGCGACCAGGTCCTGGTCGGTGGCGGGCCGGCCGAAAGCCTCGACGTCCAGGAAGCCGACCAGCGTGACCGGCTGCTCATCATGCCGCTGATCCTGCTCCTGGTCGGCGCCGTGCTGGTCGCCGTACTGCGATCCGTCCTCGCGCCGATCCTCCTGCTGCTGACCGTGGTCGTGTCCTTCTTCGCCAGCTTCGGCGCGAGCTGGCTGGTGTTCGACCACCTGCTGAACTTCCCGGCGCTCGACGGCTCGGTCATCCTGCTGTCGTTCCTCTTCCTGGTCGCCCTCGGCGTCGACTACAACATCTTCCTCAGCACCCGCGCGCGGGAAGAAGCCCGCACCGACGGCACCCGGCAAGGCATGGCCACCGCGCTGCGCGTGACCGGCGGAGTCATCACCAGCGCGGGTCTACTGCTCGCCGCCGTCTTCGCCG